>CAWDPJ010000001.1:0-432056 GCA_963804205.1 uncultured beta proteobacterium
TAGCCAACAATTAGCAAGCCGTCCACCGCCACCGCGTCATTGCGGCGCCACAGTACCGGATTCACTTCGAATACGAACTGTGCCATGGAGCGGTAAGCGCTAGTTCGGCAAACCGGGCGATGAACGGGCGGCAGCATCGGTCGCGAGCAGTCCTTCAGCGTCCGTTGCATGGCGCCGGGTGCGGAGGCGCTCGAGCATGGGCGCAGCGAGCTCGCTACTATCGGCGCGCGTCGGTGACCACGTCGTCGACGAGCTCGGTAAGCACGCCGCCGCTTCCGCAGCTCACCATCACCCCGAACACCGGGTCGCGAAACGCGGTGACGAGCAGCTCCGTGCCGCGCGCCTGCATCTTCTGCACGAGCACGCCGTCGAGCGGCGCGGCGAGCATTGCGGCCCGCGAGACCAGGTGATGATATGCGGCGCGCACGTCCGCTTCCGAGCGCAGATCGATCGCGACGAGACCGGCCTTGGCGCGATGCGTGATTCCTGGCGTGATGCCTTTCAGCACGACCGGCATGCCGATTGCTCGGCCGCGCGCAGTGCCGCCGCTTCGTCCTCTGCGAATTCGCAGACAGCGACGTCGAGCCCCGCGGCGGAGAGAATGCGATGGCATGTGTGTTCCGCAACGACTGCGTGCGTCTCCTCAACGGAACGTACGCCGGCCAATCGAACGGCCGAGGCCTCGTCGCGGGCCGCGCCGGCCGGTGCCTCGCGGCGCCGTGCTCGACCAGTTTGGAAAGGGCACCAATGCCGCGTGCCGGATCGAGAAACGAGTAGATGCCGCGCTCGGCCAGGCGCGCCGGCACTGCTCGCGGCGGCGAAGGCCAGCTGACGCAGACGGGTTTTGCGCGCGCTCGGCCAATCCGCAAATGACGGCGGAGATCTCGGAGGCTTTCGCAGCCATCGAGCCGACGATGAAGAGCAGTGAACCGATCCCCGGTTCCGCGGCGATGACGTCGAGCGCTCGCGGAAGTTGCGCCATGGCTTCGGCGCGAAACGCGGTGGTCGGCGTGAGATCGAGCGGATTGGCGGCGCTCGCCACCGAGACGAGGAGCGGCTGCAGCTGTTCGGTGCATTCGTCGCTCAGCGCCGGAATGGCAAGACCGTTTTGTGCCATTGATCGGCGCCGAGAACACCGTTGCCGCCGCCGAATGTGATCACGCCTACCCCGGCGCTGGAAGCGACCTTGTCGCGATTGCCGGCGAGCACCAGCACGAGATCGACGAGCGCCTCGACCGAATGGACGCGCAGCACGCCCATCTCCTTGAGCACGGCGTCAACGACGCGATCTTCGCCGACGAGCGCGCCGGTATGCGCCTGCGCGGCACGCGCGGTGGCGCCGGTCATGCCGGCCTTGATCAGCACGACCGGCTTGCCCCGCTCCCGCGCCTCTTCGAGCGCACGTATGAATTTCAGGCCGTCGGTCATGCCTTCGAGATAGCCGCCGATGATGCGTGTGTGCGGATCCTGCGCGAAGGCATGCAGGAAATCGGCAAAGTCACGACCGCCTCGTTGCCGCTGCTCACGAGATAGCGGAATCCGAATCCGGCCTGCTGCACCATGGAGAAGGCCGTCGTCGCGATGCCGCCGCTCTGGCAGACCATCGAAATGACGCCGGGCCGCAACGAGTCCATCTCCTAGAGCGCGGTGGCGAACGTTGCCGTGACCGGCGTGGTCGCGTTGATCACTCCCACGCAATTCGGACCGCAGAAAGTGAACTCCTTTCGCGGCACAATTCGGTGAGCGCGCGTTGCAGGTCGGCGCCCTCGCCACCCGACTCGGCCAGACCCCCGGCATAAGCGATGCCATAACGCACGCCGGAATCCGCGCATTCGCTGATCGCATCCATCAGGCGTTCGCCGGAATCGCCAGGATGACCAGTTCCGGAACCTCGGGCAGCTCGGAAACGCGCACGAAGCACGGAAGCTCGGCAACCGTCGGCAGCCGGTCCGATTGATTGGCCAGACCGGACCGGGGAACCTGAACTTCCGCAGGCGCCGGACCGTATCGCCGCCAACGTTGCCGGGTTGATCCGAAGCACCGATTACGGCGATCGACCGGGGCTCCAGAATCGGCTTGACGTCGATGAACGCGTCGTCGGTGCGGGATCGCATCTAGAAACCCAAGGCTCGCAGAAAATCCAACGACGCGTTCGGCAGCGGAACGCGCAGAAATCGCTCGAAGCCGGTAATCAACGCCAAAGCTGCCGACCAGTGCGATGACGATCTTGGTAATGGCGTGGTCGCGATCGAAGGCGAAGAAGGAAAGAGCAGCAGCGCCAGCAGGTGCTGAGATCGAAGCCGAGAGAAGCAAGGCCCCGAACGCTACGAGCGCAAGCAGCACCGTGGCGATGCGCCGAAGGCCGCCGCGCTCGGACTCGAATGACTCGGCATCTTCTGCCTTCCATTGCCGGAGGAGCTGGACGAGCCAGATCGCGCTGAGGACGGTCAGCGGGAGTCCAATCCGGAATGCGGTGAACCCGGGCCCCGGCCCGTATTGACCCTTCAGCTTCAGCGCGTAGCCGCCATAGGTCATGAACAGGCCCGCGGCTACGAACAGAACGGCCACACCAGCGATGCGCGACGCATTGCAATCATCCCTCGCGATGCACGACGTCGAGCGCGGACAGGTCTTCAGTCATGTCAAGAGCGCAACTCTGGTGCATTCGATGATGCGATAGAAAAAATGTCAGCGTCAAGTATGCACAAGTGTTCGCTGATTGTCGTCGGGCTTCGTTGACATCGATTTCCGCCAGGATGAATGTTCGAGCGACAACTCGAGCCGTGCTCACCCATAAGTTGGTCCAATACGCGCGACGCGTGCCCACATGAAGTGTTGGCATTGAAAGCAAGCGTGACGCGTGCGCGCCGCGCTCGTGGTGCCCCTACGTCGGCCGCAGCCGAGGCGATGACCAACGGGATCGCGTCGGCTACGCGCTGCGTGGCCCGATTACTTCGCGGTCCAGCCGATCGAGCCCATTTGGGGCAAGTGCGGGCATCAAGTTCGTCGATGGCGACGGCAAGGTGGAGCGAAGCGGAACAGCGCCGGGGGGCTGATGGGATGTCAGCCCCCCGACTGGCGAGAGCGATTCGAGTTGCACCCGAACCGTGGCGACTGCGAAGGAGTGCCGGCTCGCTTCAGCCGACCGAGGGGCTTGGTGATCAGCAGTTCCCCCTTCGCCTTCAACGGCCTGAGCGAGTGCTGGATGACGAAACGGCCTACTTGCTCGCCTTGGCGCACGCCCTGCACGCAGCCCGTGCGGAAGTGCATGCCTCCAAACACGCGGGCATCGACGGCTTCGGCGGCCGCCTCCGAAAGACTGTCATAGCTGCGGGTAATGCCGGCTGCGGTAATGGTGTAGCTGATGCCGTCGGTGCCGAAGTAGCGGCGCAACACTTCCACCGCCCCACCGGCGCTGGTGGTCAGGCCACAGGTGTAGTCCGGGTACGGCGGCGTCGCTTGGTATGACGACCAGGCCGGGTCCGGCGCGGTGGCCGAATTCCGGTCGGTGTCACCCGCTCGGATTGCGGTTACGGGCCGCCAGAAGTTGTAGGCGTACTTGGTATCGTAGACCGCGACCGAACTGTCCGACACCGCCATGTTCAGCAAGGCAAACAGACGCCCATGCTGCCACATGTCCAAGCCACGAGTTGCGACGATCACGCGCGTGACCGCGTTCCAATTGGCGCCGCCACCGGGCCAGAAGCGGGCAATCGCGCTCTGGTCAGGCGTGCGGTCGCCGTTGGTTTCCGAATTCATCTCGCCGACGCGCTTGACCTCGTTGTAATCGTGTGTGTAGGCCTCGCCAGTCAGGTCGAAGATTTCCGACGGGTCGGCGCGGAACTGGTCACCGCTGTGGAGCACGAACGGAGTGACATTGGCCCAGCCGGCGAACTGCGGAGCCGTGAACGCTGGCGGGGTCCTTTCGTAGACCCCGGGCCCAGGCGGCAGTGTGTACGGCAGATGGGGTGTCGCCGAGCCGTCTCCTGTGCGCAGCGTGAGAATCGCGTCGGCCGCTGCTTCGCCGGCCGCCACGCCGTCTTCGAACAGCTCGGATACGCGCAGGACAGTCGGGCACCTCCGACGCCATCCATGCGTCGTACACGACGGCGAGCGCACCCGCTTGGCTCGGTACCGTCTCCGACAGCACCACATCGGCGGCAGTGGCGACCGCCGCCTCGGGCGAAGCGCCGGCATTGACCGGCAGCACGCCGGTGTACGAGGCATAGCGCGGCTTGATCGAGTTCAGCGCGTCATGGACCGCGATCTGCGACATGGCGGTGATGCGTGCGCGAATCGGTGGGCCACCGGCTGCGACACTGGTGGTGTCGGCGATCACGTTCCAGTCGATTACGGCGTCCGCCGCGGTCGATGTTGACGCGGCCAGGCCGAGACAGGCAGACAGGGCCAGCGCGAACGCGAGCGAAATAGCAGGTTTGAATGCGTGTTTCGTGCAGTCGAATGCGGACGCGCCGCCGTCGATTTCGAATTTGGCATCGATCATGACCAATCTCCTGGGAGCTGTGGACTTTCGAATGAATGTGTGGTGACGGACACTGCCGACAACAGCGCCTTACGGGGCGCGTTCGTGCAGCGTGCCGAGCCGGCTCCAGGCAGCGCAACAGGTTTACGACGAAACCGGCACGCTGAAGTGCGAAAGCCCGGCGATCCGGCCCCAATTCCCGCGGTGGTGGTGCCAGCATCGCTGCGGGTCAATAGACAACGCGAACCGCACCTGGAGCTCCTTGCAGTGATCGCGCCACGCTCCCGCTTCATTAGGCCTCCGTTTCATTCCGTATCTGCTCTGCTCTTCACCCGACTCGTCGCACGCTTGGGCGGATTCGTCGCCTTCCGGTTGAGGCTCCCGGTCCGACTCTCTAACGTTTGAAACGTGCACTGGGCGATTCCACGATTGCCCGACGGCACGACAACCAAGGAGAGGGGTTATGAACCGCTACGAAACGACAAACTGGAAAGCGAAACTCGCCATCACCGCCGCGACGATCGCCGTCGCCGTGGCCGTTCTCGAATCGGTGGCGAGTGGAATGCGGTATCCGGATCCGGACACGCTCGCCGCGCGCAGGCAGACGATTGCGGCGCAGGCGGAACAGGTCGAGAAAGCGCGCGCGCTGCAGGACGGCCAGGTCAAGGCCGCCGAAGTACGCTACGGCAAGCGCATCTGAACGACTGCATCGGCCGGGCTCCCCCAGGGCCACGGCCTGCGGGCGGCGGCGGAAGTCGCCGCCCGCATTTCATTGCTCCGATCCCGCCCGCCCAGTCAGCTGCACAGGCACATGTGCCCACGCGTGGTCCTGGTCGCACAATCCTCCGCGAATGGCAGGCCATCGCAACTTAACGGCCGGTATGGAGGACGAGGTGTTGCGACCGGTTGTGGCCGCACTGAGCCATTCGCGATCGGGCGGAGACGACCCGTTGCAATCGGTCACCAAGTCAAACGAGCAGACGCTCGCGCAAGCCTCAGACAATCCGCAGCATCACGTTGTGTTGCTCGAGAGCCGGCCGTCGCCTGGAAGACCGGCACCGAGCATCGCGGGCTAGGTGTGTAACACGCGAGCCATCGGCGGGATGCCGTACTCCAGCTTCGGGTACCAGTCCGTGCCGCGTCCGCCGGGAGTCATGTCGAGTACCGTCCACAGCGGCATCGGGTCGGGCGCGCCCCGTGGATCCTGGCCGGGATCCGCCGTTTCCATGCCCATCTCGTCGCCCCAGAAGTGACGCACGGCGCCGCCGGCGCGGGTGAAGACATTGAATGCAGCGTTGTCGCCGCCGTCGGGATCTTCGTCAGCGTAGTCGCGGTTGAAGCTGTTGCTGCCCGACGAATACAGGCGCAGGTGGCGCCAGTCTCGCTCGTTCTTGAACGCCACCATGCGCTCGATCGGCGATCTGGCGATTACCGCAAAGGCCACGCGCTGCAGGATGTCGGGCATCTCGCCGTCGAGGGCACTGAGGAGCGAAGTGCACATCGGACACGGTCGTTCGCGCTTGGGACCGAACATCCAGTTATAGGTGACCAAGGTGTCGTGGTCGCCGAACATCTGCGACAGCGTGGCCGGCCCGCGTTCGCTCTCGAACCGGTAGTCCCGCGGCACGTCGCCGCCAGGCGGAAGGGCGCGGCGCTGGACGGCGACGCGCTCGATGTGGCGCCGCAGGTCGATCTCTTCGGCCAGCAGTGCGTTGCGCGCGCGGCGGTACTGCGTGTTTTCACCCGGAAAACGGCGGGTCGACTGGGCCAGTACTCCGGCCGGCTTCAACGCTTGTGCGTCGGTCATGTGAACCTCCATGGTGAAGTGGCATCAGCGCGCCGTCGTTCCCGCAAATGCCGCCTGCAACGCAGCGATGTCGAGCTTGACCATCTTCATCATCGCGTCCGATGCCCGCTTGGCCTTGGCTCGATCGGGGTCGGCCATCATTTCGCCCAGAACGGTCGGGACGATCTGCCACGAGAGGCCGAAGCGATCCTTCAGCCAGCCGCACTGCTCGGCCGAGCCGCCCTCGAGAAGTGCGTTCCAGTAGCGGTCGAGTTCGGCCTGATCGTCACAGTTCACGACGAACGACACCGCGTGGTTGAACGGGTCGAGCGGCCCGGCGCTCATGGCGATGAAGGACTGCCCGAAGAGAACGAAGTCGACGACCTTCACCGATCCGGGCGGGCCGCTGGGCGATTCGCTCGGCAGCGACGTGACGCGGTTGACGCGCGAGTCGGGAAAGATGGAGGCGTAGAACGCCGCGGCCTCCTCGGCCTCTTTCGAATACCAGAGAAAGGGGGTGATCTTCTGCTTCTTCATTGGCTTCTCCTATGAGCGTTGAGGAAGGAACGCGGCTACCGGTCGGCTTCAGGGACCTAGAGGCTTCGACCCCACGCGCGACCGTGGTTCCCTGTTCACTGGTCGATTGGCGATGCGCCGAATCGACATCGGTCGGGCAAATTTTCCAGGGGGAGGCAGGGTTGCAAATTCTTGCAAACCCCGTCGTCGCCGGCACCTGCTGGCCGCCAATGACGGTCATTAACGATTCCGGCTGCGATTGCGACCGATTCTCGATGTCGCAGTGAGCCATTCGCGATCGCCCGAGAAGACCCGTTGCGGTCGGTCGCCACGCCGTCCGGCAGCAGCCAGGCGTGCCGGCTCGTACGCTCCCGTTGCGGACTCGTGCAGGGGTAAACTGATCGCGGCTGACCCTCGAAGTCGTCGCCGACGCATAGTCCGTGCATGCCGCATGTACGCGGCCGATTACAGGCTCGTCGATTCGTCGACTCGATTGATGAAAAACGAGGCGCATCCCCTTGACTGCCGACACACCCAAGTCCCGCCGAAAAGCGCAGCTCGACGCCTTGCTCTTTACGCTCCCTGGCGTCAGCGCGAGAACGGTCAACGGCCTCGACGCCTACTACGTCGCCGACAAAATGTTCGCTTGCATCAGCGGTAACGGCGTTGGATTGCGCCTGCCTGTCACCACCGCGAGGGAACTCCAGTTTTCCAGGGACAACGTCGTCCCGTTTCAGCCAGGCGGTATGGCAAGCACGAGGGAATGGATACAAATCGACCGTGCCGATGCGGCGGACTACGAGAAGGATCTCCCCCTGTTTCAGGCGTCGGTAGATTTCGTCAGAGGCGGCCAGACGCGCTAGCAGCTACTGGAAGCCGAACAACCGGGCGGGATTCTCCCACAGGACCTTGCGGCGGTCGTCGGGATTCGGAAGCCAGCGCGTCAGGCAGGCGAGGCCGGGACTGTAATCCACGCGCTCGGCCATTCGCACGAACGGCCAATCCGATCCCCAGATACAATTCTCCAGCGTGAACGCGTCGATGGCTGCAGCGATAAAGGGATCGACATCGCGATAAGGCACGCCGTCCGCTGAACATCGAAACGGGCCGGAGAGCTTGACCACCGCATTGCCGGATTTGCCGAACGCGAGCAGCGTCGCAAAGCCCGGCTGGGCGAGGCCTCGCCGCACGTCGGGACGACCGAAGTGGTCGACCATGATGCGAACGCCCGCCTTGCGCAGCAGAGGTCCCGCCTGGACCAGCTCATCCTTTTCGCAATGGATCTGCAGGAACCAGTTCATCGCCTTGATGCGCTCCAGCAACCGATCCGCGCCCGGCTCGGTGAATTCGCGCATCCCGTAGGTGCTGAGATTCATCCGAATGCCCACCACCCCGCCGTCGGCAAGCGACCCGAGGTCGCGATCGGATATCGTGGGGCTGACCAGCGCAATGCCTTTCAACCGCCCGCCGGACGCCCTGATGCTGTCGAGCATGCACCGGTTATCGCGGCCGTAAGGCTGTGCCGCAACCAGAAGTCCGTGAGTCAACCCGTGCGCATCGAGAACCGCCAGGAAGCCGGCAGCGGTGCCCCGCTGGCTGGGCTCGGGAATGTACACAGGCTCGGCCGCAAAGGCATACGAAGCATCGCAAAAGACGTGAGCATGACAATCCGCGGCACGCACGATCGACATCGAAAGAGCCTGCGAGGACGCGATGGCCTATTTGCGGGGAGCGACCTCGACTTTGGCATCGCCCACGGTCAGCTTCACGCCCTTTTCGTCCTCGCACCATACCTCCAGCGCGTAGACGACGGCGCCGTTGTCCTGCATCTTCGCCGAAGTCACTTTGCCCCGCACGCTCACCGTGACGCCCAGGAAGACGGGCTTGATGAACTTCGTCCTCAGCTCGCCGCGCTCGACGTAATCCATCCCGAACCGCTCGATCAGCATCTCGGAGCACCAGTTCGTCGACATCATGCCGTCGGCGATGATCGCGGGCAGCCCCTCCGCTTTCGCATAGTCGTCATCGGTATGGATATTGACCGTGACCCGGGCCAACTCGCCCTTCGCCGCCGACAGCATCGCGCTGTCGTACCACTGAATCCGCTCCGCCGTCATGACCCGAACCGGCCCGATGATCTCGGTCCCGACCGGCAGCGTTTTCGAGGTGCCGATGCTGGTCATTGCTTGCTCTCCCCCTCGGGTCGGTACTTCAGCAGTGTCTTGTCGGTATAGGTCGTGACCAATCGGCCGTCCGCGGTCCGCACCTCGAGGGAGTAGTCGATGTATGTCCGACCGCGTTTCACGTAGCGGTCGGTGATCTTGCCGCTGACGATAAGCCGCTCGCCGACGTACGCCGCGCTGTGCTGGCGGGAGTAATACTCGTAGTGAACGCGCGCGTCGGGACCACTGGCTTCGGTCGTGATGCGTCCGCCTGCGGTTACACGCTGTTCCTTCAGGCAGTTGGCCTCGAGAATGCGCATCTTGTCGACATGGATCATCGTCGGCAGGCGAATCTGCCGGCCGCCGGGGGCTCGCGCCGAATGAAACCACTCCTGGTTGGTCTCGACGCCATGCGCATATTCGCTGCACATGAACGGCGTCAGAACATACTCGACCGGCTTGAACACGTCCCCCGCCTGAAGATCGCTGATGTAACCGCCTAGCATTGGGTCCTCCAATCGCCGCACCGTCACGCTTCGCATCCATGGTATACGACCGACGGTTGATCCTCGTCAACGAAAGTCGACCTTACCGTTCGAGCGCCCGCAGCAATATCCGGGTGAACTCCAGCGGCGGGACCCCGTCGAGGTTGCTGCAGGACGGCGAGGGCTTGGGCGCGTCGCCAACGCAGGGCGTATCGCGGTCGAGCGACCAGAAATGCAGTCCGGCGAGCCCCTGCTCGCGCACGTAGCGCGCCATCACCCGCGCGTCGTCGAGCGTGAAGACGTTGGCATGAACGTCGTTCACGCCGATCATCGGGGTCAGCTCGATGCGGTCCAACGGGACGCCGAACTTCTCGTGGAAGTTGCGCGCGGCCTGGATGGCCGAGCGGCCCATGTCGCAGGCGCCGTCGACGACGACGCAGTTGCCGCGCGTTGCGTCGCCGTAGTCCATGACCATGAGATTGACGTAATAGTCGGCGAGGCCGGCGTCCCTGATCGCGCGCATCACCCTCTCGCCGTGGCGGTTGAGGCTGGCCCGCGTACCGTCGCTCGCCGCCAGCGTCGCCAGCGTGAAGCTGAGCCTCAGCCGCGGATACCGCTGCTGGGCGGTCGCGGCGCGCCGCACCAGCGAATCGATCACCTCCTCCGTTTGTCCCGCTTCGATGTCGAAGTCGAGACCGACCAGCCGGGACGACGCGTAGCGCGCGATGAACTTCTCCATCCCGGCATCGGTGCTGCAGGTGAAAGTGCCCGCGGCGCCGCCTGTGGAAACGATGTAGTCGATCCCCGCCTGCTCGAGCGATCGCAGGTTCGCATCCGCCACCTTCTGCGGATCCGCGCCGTCCCAGTTCTCGGCGCCGCATTCGCCGGTGGCGAACGCCAGCGTCAGTGCCGTTACGCCGGCAGGTAGCGTCGACCTGCCGGCGACGACGAGCGGCGACCATTTGCCGCTTGCCGCCGTGGCGAAAATCTGCGTCTGCGGGTTGCGCGCGATGGCGACGTGCTTGTATGGGCTGAAGACGAATCGCGTCTCCTTCGCCTCTGCGCGTTCCTTCACCGTGCTTGCGCAGGCCGCCGCGACCAACGACCAGCCCCGCGGTCGCGAGTCTGGGGAGCAGCCACCCTGTCGGTCGCCATTGCATGGACCCGCTCGACATGATGCACCGCTGTTCGTGAAATGGAAGCGGCGGAGCAGCCCGGCTGCTCCGCCGCCTTTCATCGACTCAGGATCGTCGCTACCGGCGGGCAATCAGCAACTTGACCCGCACGCCCGCGAAGTACCGCCGACCGTTCATGTAGAACGCCCGCGGCTGGTCCTCGTTCGCCGCGAAGTACTTGATCGTCGGGTCGTTGAGGTTCAGGACGTCGAAGGTCAGCGTGGTGTTCTTGTTGAGGGCGTAGCCGAGCGAGGCCGCGAGCGTCCCGAGATCATCCTGGAACTGCTGCGTGCTGCGATCGAGGCCGATGAAGAACTTCGACCGGAACGTGTAAGCGAGTCGCGCGCTGAAGCCGTAGTTCTCGTAGTAGCCGATGACGTTGTAGGTGTTCTTGCGACGTGCCGATCGAGCGGTCCCCCGCCTTCCTCCTCGCCGTCCGCATAGGTGTAGTTCGCCTGGATGCCGAAGCCGCCCTTGAATTCCTGCTGGTAGGCGAGCTCGACGCCCTTGACCTTGCCCTTGCTGTTGATTGGCGAGCTGATCGTGTAGGTCTCGAACCGGTTGTCGCGGATATTGAAGAAGTCCTGCTGATAGGTCCCGAAGCTCACTTTTTCAGCTTTTCTGAACAGGGGTGGCATTCATGGACCGGCTGCGCGCTTATGAGAGTATTCGTTTCTGTCGTGTCCCAAAAGGGTTTCGCCCGTGCGGCCAAGGCACTGGACACGTCGCCGGCCAACTTGACGCGCTACGTCGACGAGCTCGAGGCCCATCTTGGGACCCGACTGCTGAATCGAAGCCCCAGCAAGCTCTCGCTCACCGAGGCTGGCGAGGTTCTCGACGCCCGCGGAAAGGCGATCCTTGATGAGATCACCGAGGCGGAGGCCATTGCCTCGAACTCGTCGAAACCCCGTGGCAAATTGGATCGAACGCTTCGGTCAGCTTCGGCGTCCGCTACCTCGCGCCGCTGTGGCCCGCGTTCATGGAGAGGTATCCGAACGTAGAATTAGGACGTCGTGCTGAGTGACGAGCCCACCGACCTCGTCTCGGAGAGGTTTGACATGGCGGTGCGTGTCACGCGGGTCGGCTCAACCAGCTATCTCGGCACGCAAGCTTGCGACCTCACACGACGTGGTCTGTGCATCGCCCGCATATCTGCGCCGCTGCGGGTCGCCGGGGGACCCCGGTGATCTCGGGCGGCATATCTGTATTGGATACACCTACGCGCCGGCGTCGAACGAATGGCGATTTACGCACCGTTTGGGAGACGTCCGCGCCGTAAGGATCAAGAGCGCGATGCATGACAACAGCTGCCACATGGCGCGTGCCGCAGCGCTCGCGGGCGTTGGAATCATCTTGCAACCGCTGTTTATGGTCAGTGAAGATCTGCAGGGAAGGCCGCCTTGTGCCGCTGCTTCAGGACTATCACCTTCCCGAAGTCGATGTGTCTGCCGTCTATCCGAGCCGGCGTCACCTGAGCGCCAAGGTGCGGGTGATGGTGGACTTTCTTGTCGAAGCGTTCAAAGAACCCCCCTGTGGAGCCTTCCGCCGGAGAGCAGAGCGGCGGACACCCAGAGGCCACCCCTCGCTCCACAGGAGAGAGCTTCTGCGTGAGTAGGAGGTTGGCCGAGCCGGTGATGAGGAACCGGCCCTTCGACCGGCGAGATCGTTGCTCGTCAATCCCCGCCAGCGCGAGCCTTCAGCACGCCGGGCAGGAACACTTTGCGAATTTCCGATGCGCCGCGCAGGCTCGGCTCGATGATCCGCGTGAACCAGGATTCATCGCCGCCCAGGAAATGGCCATGGATGTCGACGAGCTCTCCATGACGCGCGGCGAGCGCCGCGATCACCGCGTTAACCCGGTTCAAGTTGGCACGCGCGATGCGGGCATCGATACCAAGGAAATTGCGCGAATCGTCACCAAAGGTCGGGTCGTATACCGTGCCGAGCAGAACGGGCCGCACGGGAAGTGCACGCAGGAACGCGTCCAGCTGCCGTTCGAAACTGGTGATGCCTGGGCCGCGATCGGCGACGAGTCCGCCGAGGAGGTCGTTACCACCGATCGTTACCAACCCGACTGCCGGTCCCGTCAACGTGACGCTTCGGGCTTGTCGAGACAAATCACCGATTCGAGCGCCGTCCGTGGCGCGATGGACGAGCTGCGCGGGCGCGGACGACGATAGATCGCGACCCTTGTAATCCGGAAACAGACGATCGTCATTGCGCACGATCAGGGAGCCCGGGTGCACGCCATACCGGTTGTAGCGGGCGCAATCGAGGATCGAATCGCCGAACGTGAAGACGGTGAACACCCCTGGCTGGTTTGGCGTGCGGTCGCATGCAGTGACTGAAATCGTGACGGCGCCCGCGAGGAGTGACTGCACGAAGCGGCGCCGGGAACGCATCGCGACCGTCAGCTCGCAAACGCGCCGGCCGGCTCTGGGCGCGTGTCGGCATCGGGCTCGAACACGCGCGCGAGGATCGCGCGCCGCGCGGCGTCGCGCAGTGCGAGCGCCGCGTTCCAGTCGTGGTTTGGCGAGCAAATCGGTGCGCAGATCTCGATCACGATCTCCGACCGGTGCGGCAGCCATTCACCCGCGCGCAGCAGCGAGCGCGTCCCCACCAGCGCGACGGGGATGATCGGCGCTCCGGTATGTGCCGCGACCACGAACGCTCCGAGCTTGAAGGGCAGCAATCCGGGCGCACGCCGGAAGGTACCCTCGGGAAAAACGACCAGAAGTTCGCCCGCGCGGGCGCGCGCCTCGAGCGCGCCTGTGTCCTCGACGCCGCCGGCCGCATCGAAACGCTCGACGAACACCGCGCCCAATCTTCGCAGCGCCGGGCCGACAAGCGCCGCTCCTGCCAACTCGCGCTTGGCCGCATAACCGAAGCGCGGCGGCAGCGCGGCCGTCAGCAGAATCGAATCGAGATAACTCGCGTGATTGGCGACGACGACCGCATTCGACCGCGGCAGGCGTTCCAGCCCCTCCACGCGCACATCGATACCTGACGTGGCGATCGCAGCGCGTGCCCACGCCCGTGCCGCATGCCGGCGCCGCGCGACGCCCGGCAGCATCATCGTCGTGACCCAGGCGCCGATACCGGCGAGCACGAAGATCAACCATGCCCAGCACGCCCAGCCGACGTGCACGGCACCCCAGGTGGCACGGCGGGCCTGCGCGCCGACGGCACGCGCAACGAATCGCGCAAGCTGCCACCACGGCGCGCGCTGCGTTCGATTGAGCGCGCCTTTTTCGTACAGCTCGCGGCAGGTGGCGCGGCGAATCTTGCCGCTCGACGTTTTCATCACCGAGCGCGGGGGCGCAAGGACGACATCGTCGGGCGGCAGGCCGAGCTGATCGACCGCAAGTTGCGTGATCGACTTCGTGATCCGCTTGCGTTCCTCGGCATCCGTCGCGCGCACTTCTGCCAGCACAACCAGGCGCTCAGTGCCCGTATGCGAATCAGTGGCGGGAAAGACGGCCACGCCGCCTTTGCGCACGCCGCGGAGGTTTGCCACCGCAGCCTCGAGCTCAGCGGGATGAATGTTGGCCCCGCGACGGACGATGATGTCTTTTTCGCGACCGGTGAGATACAGCTCCCCGGCAGCGAAGTAGCCGAGGTCGCCGGTATTCAGCCAGTCGCCCTCGAACAGCCCGGCGTTGGCCGACGGATTCTTGTAGTAGCCCTTGGTCGCCGACGGGCCGCGGAACTGAATCCGACCCTGCGCGCGTTCAGGCAGCTCGTGCCCCGCCGCATTGACGACGCGCACTTCGTGTCCGGGCAGCGGCACGCCGCACGACACGACACGCAGCGCGTGCACGTCGTCGGTCCGAGCCGGTTTCGCTGCGCCGTCGCGCATGAGTGCGGCGCGGTTCACGCGATCGATCAAGGGTTCCCGTTCGAGCGGAGGGAACGTGACGCCGAGCACGCCTTCGGCCAGACCATAGACCGTGAACATCGCTTCGCGCCGAAAGCCGTAGCGCCCGAAGCGCGACGCAAAACGCTCCACGGTGTCTGGGCTGATCGGCTCGGCGCCATTGAAAGCGAGACGCCAAGAGCTGAGATCCAACCCTTCGAGCTCCGCGTCGGACGCCTTGTTCAGACATAGCTCGTACGCGAAGTTCGGCGCCGCCGACACCGTGGCCCGATGGCGGTGGATCGCCCACAGCCAACGCGACGGCTTGGCAAGAAAAGCGAGCGGCGACAAAAGCACGAGCCGATAGCCGACGTAGAGACTGCCGATGCAGGCGCCGACCAAGCCGAGGTCGTGATACAGAGGCAACCACGACAGGAAGGTGTCGGCACTGCTGATGCGCGCAGCGCGCCCCATCGCACGCACATTCGCAAGCAGGTTGGCATGACTGACCATCACGCCTTTCGGATCACCGGTACTGCCGGAGGTGTACTGCAGGAACGCGGTCGCGTCGGCTGTGATGGCAGGGCGCGCGAGCTGCCCGCCAGCTGTTGTGGAGTCGGCGATGGCGAGGTCGGAGACTGTCGCAACCGCGCGGAGCGATTCGATCTGCGCGCGCAGCAGGTGCGCGAGCGGCTTCGCTTGGCCGACTGTGATCAGTACGCGCGCCTCGGCATTACGGAGAATGCCGGCGATCCGCCGCAGGTGGTCCTCCAGTTGTGACAGCCGCGCCGGTGGATAGAGCGGCACCGGGACACAACCCGCGTACAGCGCACCGTAGAACGCGGCGAAGAAGTCGCTTCCGGTCGGCAACATGATGGCCACCGCGTCTCCGACACCGTAGCCCTTGTCGGTCAGGCCCGCCGCCACGGCGAGCGCGTCGATGCGCAGCCTTCCATACGTCAGATGCGTCGCCGCGCCACGCTCGGAATCAAGCGTGATCAGCAGCCGGTCGCCGTGGCGCTCCGCGTGCCAGTCGAGCACGTCGACCAACGTGGCGATCGAATCGGGTGGGTACTGGATTTCGCGGATTTCGGATTCGTTGGTTTCAGAGATGCCGCCGGGCGGCGTGGGCGCGGACGCGCTCGAGGCCCCCGCCGGTGCGGCGACCAAAACGCGCAGCAGATCGCGCGGTGTCTCTGCCTCCGATGGCGCCGTTTCCCCCGGCGCTACGCCCAGTTCGCGCTCGATCCGCAGCAAGAGCTCCGCGCGTGACAGGCTGTCGAGTCCGTAGTCGCGCTCGAGCGAGTGGTCGAGGCCGAGGTGTTTGGCGAACTCGGTTCCGGGGCGCAGTTCATCGGCGAGGTCGCGCACGAGTTGCAGGAGCCGAGGCGCCAGATCCGGGATGACGCGCTCTTCGCCTGCATGACGAATAGGGTCCGCTGCCATCCTGGATCGGGTTCGCCCCTTATTGACGTTCAACCATTGGCGTCCAAGATACTCGTCGCTACGTTTCGTGCAACCCGCGTGATGACCGCTGAGTGATCCAGCAGGAGCACGCGCTCGACGCGAGATCCATTTTCTCCTACGTTAACTGTCGTGCCCGCGAATCTCTCGCCCGAATACAAGGCCGCTGAGGCCGCCTTCCGCAAGACGCGCGACCCGCGGGAGCGCCTCGATTGGCTGCGGGAGATGCTGCGCGCCATCCCCAAGCACAAAGGGACCGAGCACCTCCAGGCGGATATAAAGGCCCGCATCAAGGACCTTGCCGAGGAACTCGAGCGTGCCAGGAAGGGTGGCGGACATGGTGGCCCAGCGCTGGTGATCCACCCCGAAGGTGCGGCGCAGATCGCGCTGATCGGGCCGCCGAACGCGGGCAAGTCCTCGCTGCATGCGCGGCTCACGGGATCGGGAGCGCATGTCGCGCCGTATCCGTTTACGACCCAGTACCCCCAGGCAGGCATGATGCCGCACGAGGATGTGCACTTTCAGCTTATCGACCTGCCGGCGATTGCGCCGGAGCATTCCGTGCCGTGGCTTGTCAGCGCCTTGCAGACGGCCGACGCGGCCCTACTCGTGGTGGATCTCGGTGAGCCCTCCTGTCTCGAGCAGCTGCAGGCCGTACAGTCGGCGCTGGAGAGGAAGCGCGTGACGCTCACCGAGCGTTGGGAATCGACAGCAGAATCACACGGCAGCGCGGCCAGAGGCAAGGAGGATCCAGAGGATCCATTCGCACTGCGGCTGCCAACGTTGATGCTCGCGAACAAGGCCGAGGGCACCGCTGACCTCGACGCGGAACTCCAGGCAGTTCGCGAACTGACGGGGTTGCGATATCCGGTGTTTGCCGTTTCTGCGACCACGGGTCGTGGTCTGGGGGAGATCGGGCCCTGGCTTTTCCGGAACCTCGGCATCGTGCGCGTCTATACCAAGGCGCCGGGGCATTCTGTCGACAAGCACCGGCCGTTTACGCTTCGTCGTGGCCAGACCGTGGGCGACGTCGCGCGGCTGGTGCACCAGGATCTGGGGCGCTCACTGCGATACGCACGCATCTGGGGTCAATCCGGATTCGAAGGACAGCAGGTCGGGCACGAGCACCGCGTCGCGGATGGCGACATCGTCGAGCTGCACGCGTAAGGCGCGGAGCAGCTGATCCGCGCTCTTGCGAGCGGATCAAACAGAAGGAGATTGCGCATGGAACTGAAAACCGTCCCCATCGAGAAACCGGCTGACATCAACTTCATCCTCGGGCAGTCGCACTTCATCAAAACCATCGAGGATCTGCACGAAGCGATCGTGCAGACGGTGCCGCAAATGAAGTTCGGGATCGCCTTTTGCGAGTCGAGTGGTCCGGCGCTGGTGCGCTGGACCGGCAACGACGAGGAGCTTCTGGACCTGGCGAAAAAGAACGCGCTTGCGCTCAGCTGCGGTCACTGCTTCATCATCTTCATGAGCAGCGGTTTCCCGATCAACATCTTGAACACGATCAAAGCCGTGCCCGAGGTATGCGCGATTTACTGCGCCACTGGCAACCCGGTTGAGGTCATCGTGGCCGAGACGGATAGCGGGCGCGGCATCCTCGGTGTCATCGACGGCATGAAGAGCAAAGGCGTCGAGACCGAATCCGACATCGCTGCGCGCAAACAGATGTTGCGCAAGTTCGGCTACAAGCTGTGACGGCAGAGGAAGCAATCGCCTTCGTCCGCGAACACGGCGTGGTGCTGGTCTCTGCGAAGGGTCCCGTGCCGCGGCTCGTCGAAGCGATCGCCGGCGAGACCATCCGCGGAAGCTGGTAGGCGCACCCGAAGGGCCATCAGCCCGCTTTTCCTTCGCTTGCGGATTGGAGTAGCATGCCTTGGTAAGCCAGTTGTCCTGACATGCGGCTCAGTCGGTGCAGCCGTCATGGCTCGCGAACTGAGCCCAACAAGAAACGAACCGGGTCGCGATCGTGCCCCGGACTTGCAGTTCTTCTTGCCGGACAGTTTTTTACTCCTTCCGGCATTCGCCGGTCGTGCCCGATCGCGTATTCGCGAACGTTCTCTCTATTATCATCAAGGAGGGCGCACCATGACAAAGCGAGGAGCAACGAGGATCAACCCGCGCGCAGCCCTGCTGGCCACCGCACTGGCGGTCGCGCTCGGTGCCGGCTCATCCGTTTCCGCGGATGAGCGCAACGATCATCACAACCTCGGCAAGAATGTGGTTCAGCTGCCCAAGACCGGCGCCCGCTGCGCCAACGATCCGAAGTGCCACAACCGCTGGCATCCGGCCATTCAGCCAGTCGCCTCTGCAAATTCCGGTGATATTGCGGTATTCGGTACACGTGACGCCTTCGATCATTCGCTGAACCGTAGTTCGACGGCAGCCGACGTAGTCGCGCTAAATCTTAACCTCGTTCATCCGCTGACCGGCCCGCTATTCGTCAGCGGTGCCGCGCCGGGCGACGTGCTCGCGGTGACCTTGATCGACATCGAGCCGGACAAGTTCGGTTACACGATCATCGTGCCGGGCTTTGGATTCTTGCGTGATGTGTTTCCCGATCCTTTCATCGCGCGTTGGGACCTGTCGCGCGGTGGCGCGACATCGCCGGACATTCCCGGCGTGAAGATTCGCTTTGACGGTTTCATGGGCACCATCGGTGTCGCGCCCGGTCCTGCGCAGGTCGAAACCTATTTTCAGCGAGAGGCGGAATTGGCCTCGGCCGGCGGGTTTGTCCTGCAGCCGCAACCGCTGGATGCGCTGCCGAGTGCGGTGTGCGGCCCGGCGGGCAGCCACAGCGGACGGTGCCTTCGCACCATCCCGCCGCGGGAAAACGGCGGCAACATGGATGTCAAGCAGATGCAGGTCGGGACGACCTTGCTCCTCCCTTGCTTCGTCGATGGCTGCCTGCTCTCCATAGGCGACGTTCATTTTGCACAGGGCGACGGTGAGGTGTCCGGCACCGCGATCGAGATGGATGCGACGGTGACCGTGAGAGTGCAAGTCATCAAGGGGCTGGGCAAGCAGGTCACGCAACCGCAGTTTCACGGGGGCGATCAGCTGAAGCGACTCGCGCCGAAGAAGTTCCATGCCACGGTCGGCTACCCGCTCAAGCCAAAGGGGGTCATACCTCCCACTCACGCTTACCTGAATGGTTCGAAGATCGGGCCGCTCAGCAACCTTTCGGAGGATGTAACGTTGGCTGCCCGCGACGCATTGCTGCATATGGTCGAGTGGCTCGTGATCAACAAGGGCCTGAGTCGCGAACAGGCGTACTGCCTGTCCAGCGTTGCCGTGGACCTGCGCATCGGCAATCTGGTCGACACACCGAACTTTGCGGTGTCGGCAATCCTCGATCTCGGTGTATTCCGCGAGACATGATGACGATGACGACTGAATTGCCCGGTTCGCGCGAAGGCGCTTTCGGCTGATCCAATGAATCGGCGCACGCTTCTTCGACTGGCGGCGGCGAGCGGCTCGTGGCTCTTGCTCACCGGGCACTCGCCCTACCGTCAGTGGGAGGTGTACCGTAAGGTCCGGTTGATCGTGCTCGTCAATGCCGAGGAGGCAGCGTCCGTGCAGCTCGGTCTGGCGATCGCCGCGTTGCTGGCGAAACATCTGCCCGAGAGCAGGGCGATGATGGCGCGCGCGCGTGACATCAACGACGTTGTGCGGCTCATCGCGAGCAAACAGCTCGACACTGCGCTGTTGCGTGAAGAAGATGCCGCCGCAGCCTTCATGGGCGCCGGCAGGTTTGCCGACAACGGCAAGGTTCCGCTCCGTGCGCTCGCGCAATGCGGCGCGTACGTTTTCGCGTGCCGCGACGACTTGCCGCAGTCCAACGGCTACCAGATCGCGGAAACCATCGCGGAGAGGTGGAAGGAAATCGACTCCAGGCTGGCGAATGGATCGCCGAGCCCGCGGCCGATTTCATCGATGCGAATTCCGTTGCACCCTGGAGCGCTCGCATACTACGAGGACCATCCGCAGGCCGGCTGAGGAAGCTCTGCATCCCCGCTCAATGTGAGCGCAGCCTCTTGTTCGATCGCTCGTCTTCGTCCGCTGCCGCACCGAGGTAAATCCTGGCCTTCCCAGCTGAGGTGGGAAGCAGTAACTCGCGCCCCGGGGTCACAATTCTATCGTGTACCGAGGAACAGTAATCAATCTAGATCGAATCCATACGGACGGAAGCAACTGATGACAAGCACTCGCCCCGAAAGCGGGCTGCGGCTCAATGTCCGCTATGGGCGAAACTCGCGACCGTCTCCTCATGGCCCGAAACCGGACGCCTCGACGGGCAGGAAACTCGCAACGCAACCCCTACAGCGTTGCGAGTTCGCCTCTATGGGGAGCCCCGATGGCGCGGTTTTGGTTCGATGAGAACTTGATGCCGTAGGGCGGATCGAGGTAGATCACCTGTACATTTCCCTTTCAGGATCTCGGCACGCGGCGGAACATCATCAAGCGACCTGCGTTCGCGCAAAGGCTCGAAGTGTTACCGATGTCTCCGGAATGAACCGCGAGGGATGGAAGACTGCCGACCCGGCCGGGCCGCTGCGGCGTACAATCAATGCGTACTGCACTTTTACGACAATCATGTTCAGGCACGCGTTGTGGGCTGTCCTGGTGGGGATCCTGGCGGGTACGTTGTACCCGTCGTCGGCGCGTTCCGACATCTATACCTGGATCGACGACTCGGGCGTGACGAACGTAAGCAACGTGGTGCCACCTGAAGGCGCGCGGGCTTTGAACGTCACGCGCGCGGCTCCGAAAGACCCGGCGCGGGAAGCCGCGCTCCGAGAAGCTGCGCGGGAAGCCGAGATGCGTGCGCTCAACGAACGTGTGCAGCAGCTCCAGGCGGAGGTCGAGCAGTCGAGGCGCGAAGCGCCCCCTTCGCGCGCTTCCGTGTCGCAACCTCCGATGCAATATGCGCCGGCCCCACCTGCGCCCTACATCGTCGTCGTGTCGCCGCCTCCGCCTGCCTATCCGGAGCCTGCCAGCGGCTGCGACTATTCGTGGGGCACCTGCGGGCCAGGCTTCTGGCCGGGCTTCTATCCGGCGAGCGTCGTCGTGCTGCGCGACAGGCATTTCCGCCACGACCCGATCCGCCATGGCCGCCCGGTCCATCATGGCCGCCCGATCCATGGCCATCCGAGCCACCATGGCGGCTGGAGCATCGCGCCTCCCCTCCAGTTGTTTCCGCCCGTGCAGACCGTGGGGCATTGGCGGAAGTAAGGCCGCGGAGACTGTCTCCGCGCGTACGCTTCGATCCGGATCTGCACCCGTCGGAGAGGGCGTACTTACCGCCGCCAAGTTCGGGACTCCCTGACGCGTCGCGGCAGGCCACAACAGGCCCTGCGCCGACCGCTCGTCGCCGAAAACCGCCTGCTCTACGGGTGCATAGCGCGCTTGAATTTCCTATTCGCTCTCGAGGACGTTGCCGGCAACCTCTTCAATCCCGATCCGTACTACCAGCAGGGCGGCGCGCCGAGACGCTGAACATGTTCGGGCACGAGCAGTTTGCGCGGATGAAGCGCACGGCGTATTTCGTGAACACTGCGCGCGGTGGCATCCACGACGAGGCCGCGCTTGCTGCGGCGCTCAGCGCGAGCGCGATCGCCGGAGCAGGCCTCGACGTCTTTCTCGTCGAGCCGCCCGCGGCGGATCACCATTGCTGGCGTTCGAGAACGTCATCGCGACGCCGCACACCGCGGTCGTCACCGCGGAATCGCTTCACACGCTCGCGAAATCGGCGGCGTTGCAATGGATCGAACTGTTCGCCGGCAACCTTCCGCCCCGGCTCGTGAATCCGGACGCATGGCCACGATACGCAGCGCGGTTCGAACGGATCTTCGGCTTTGCGCCGGCGCCGCTTGTCAGCGCTCGAACGGGTCCCGCAGCAGGATGACGCGCCCGCGCTGGTTGCGCCCGTTGCCGCTGGTCAGCGCGACGTCGTTGCGCGCGAAGTGGATCCGGGATGACCAGGGCAGTGTTTCGCCGGCGTGCATGAGCCTTGCGAATCGGTGTAGAGTGGCCGTCTGCCACGCCGGGGGAGGCCGCGATGCCCGATCCGAAGGTTCTGCGTCAGAAGGCGCCCGGCCCCACCTGTGTTTCCGTCAACGTCTTCAGCGGCCGGGTGATCGCGCTCGCGACCGACGCCGATGAGAACGCCGCGAAGGCGGCTGCGGAGGCCGCCGCGCAGAACGCGCGACGACCGCTGGTGGACGAAGACGAGGCACGCGTCTGCCCGGGCACCTGCGTGCAGACCGGCAGTTCGACGGGGCCGCGATACTACGGCGATCCCCTGCTCAGCGTGCTCGCCGATCCCGATGCGCCGGAGTACGTCGCCTATCACTGGAGCGGCTGGCGCGCGGCGGTCGATTGTCAAAATCAGCCGCAGTATGCGGACCTCGCCACGGCGGTGCAGTTCGAGTTTCTCGAACACACGCCGGCAACCGTGTGTCCAGGTACACGGACCCTGAGCGGTTGCGTGCTGGCCATGGCGATCGCAGCCACGCAGACCGACGCCGACCGACTGGCCAAAGCGAAGGCCAAGGAGATCGCCGACGGTAAGATCACCACCCAGCGGCAAACGCAGTGTCCGGCCGGCTGCGCGCCCCAGGTCAGCGGGGACAGCGCGTCGGTTCCGGTCAAGCTCGAACCGCATCACGAGATTCCTCAGGCCCGTGCAGGCGGCGCGGCCAACGGCGCCAAGCGTGTCGTTTCCTACTACGCCGCTGCGTGGCAGGTGAAGGTCCGCTGCGTTCAGGCCGGCGGCGGCGGCAATGACGACGGCAGCGGCGGCGGTGAGGGCGACATGTACGTGCCACGGGAACGAGGCGAGCGCAAACCGCGTTAGCCGGAAAACGCGCGGGGCGACCGGCCAGCGCGACGACCCTCCCGAGCAGCGTGGTTCTCGACAGGGTCAGGCGGTGCCCCGTTCGAGCTTAGAATCGGCGCGGCTGCAGCATCCCTGCACAGCAGATGCTGCCACGCCGCTTCATATCACCCGTCCATACCCCCTCGATCGAAACCGACGATGCGCGCCTTGACGTGCGTGAACCGCGGGCCGCGCCGGTGAGCTGAGCGTTGGCCTCGACCGAATTTTCGCTGACCGTCGTGGCGCTGCTCGGCGCCGTCATCGTCGTGCAGTGGCTCGTCATCTGGTCGATCAGGCGTCACCGCGACCCCGATCTCGACATCGAATGCGATCTGTCGATCGACAAGCTGCTGCCCTCGCTGGCGGGCCTGTCGCTGGGACATGTCGTCGAGGGAAACAGCGTCGAGATCTTCGAGAACGGCGCGTACTTCGACGCCCTCGTCGACGACATCGGGGCGGCCACGAAGACCGTGCACTTCGAGACCTTCCTGTGGAAGGAAGGCAAGCTCGGGCAACGCATCGCGGACGCGCTGTCGGAGCGCGCGCGCGCCGGCCTCCAGGTTCGCGTGCTCCTCGACGCCACCGGCAGCAAGGGCGTCGGCAAGGCTGCGCAGCAACAGATGAAAGACGCGGGATGCCGCGTGGTGATGTTCCATCACCGGCATCTTCGCAACATCGGCGTCATGAACGAGCGCGACCACCGCAAGCTCGTCGTGATCGATGGCGGCCTTGCCTACGTCGGCGGTCACTGCATCGTCGACACCTGGCTCGGCGATGCGCAGGACAAAGAGCACTTCGCGGACGTGAGCGTCAGACTGCGCGGGCCTATCGTCAACACGATCCAGACCGTGTTCAGCGAGAACTGGATCGAGGAGACCGGTGAGCTCTTCGTCGGCGACGACGTGTTCCCGTCACTAAAGCGCGCCGGCGATGTTCCGATTCACGCGGCGTACCTGAAGCCGGAAGGGTCCCCGCCCGCGGTGAAGATCTTGCACCACGCGATGATCTGCCTCGCTCGCGAGCGCATCTGGATCCAGAATCCGTACTTCATTCCCGAGCCCGACGCCATCGAAGCGTTCGGCAAGGCGGTCAAGCGCGGGGTGGACGTGCGCGTGCTGATGCCGTCGACCAGCGGCTCGGACAACCCGATGGTGCAGCACGCCGGACACCGCAACTTCGAGAAGCTGCTCCGGTGCGGCGTGCGGCTTTTCGAGTACCCGCACACGCTGCTGCATCAGAAGGTAATGACGGTGGACAGGATCTGGTGCGCGGTCGGTTCGAGCAACTTCGACGACCGCTCGTTCGAGACCAACGACGAGATCACGCTTGGAATCAGCGATGCGGCCACGGCGAAGCGGCTCGACGCGATATTTGAGAAGTACGTCCCGGGTTCCGAGGAGATCACGCTCGAGCGATGGCGGAAGCGCGGGGTCGTGCATCGGCTCAAGGACAATTTCTTCTACCTGATCAACGAGGTGCTTTGAGCCGGGCGATCCGTCTCAGTGCGGCGCGCGGCGGAGCGCCGACACGCTTCGGGTGCCGCGGATGCGGCGCCGACGCCTCTCGCTACTACAAGGTCGCACCGGCCGAAAGGGTTTCAGGGGAGGCTAGTCACTTACCGCGCATCACCCTGCGTAGTGCCTGAGCACGAATGATCACGAACTCCCCATCAATGTCCCGGCGCTGGCGCTCTTAGCGCGCGCTGGTGCTCGTGCATGAGCAGGAACTTGCGGTATTGATCCGCGAAATGGGCGCGCGTCGCGGTCGCCGGCGCGATGCGACGTCCTGCTCGCCGCATGGCGCGCGCCGCCGCGACCAACGAGCCGTGCAGGCCGGCTGCCGCGGCCGCGGCAGCCGCCGTGCCCAGCAGCACGGCGTCTTCCTCGTCGGGCAGCTCGACCGTGCAGTCGGCGGCATCGGCATAAAGGCGAACCAGCAGCGGATTGGCAACATGGCCGCCGGTCAGGTGCAGGTAGCGGATGTCGTAACGTTTGGCATTCAGCGCCTCGACGACGTGCCGCGTCCCGAGGGCAATTCCGACTGCGGTCGCGTAGTAGAGCCGGGCCAGGGAGTCGAACGAGCTGTCGAGGGTAAGGCCGTGAATGGTGCCGCGGCACATCGGATCGGCGAGCGGCGAGCGGTTGCCGTGAAAGTCGGGCAGCACTAGCAGGTCCTGCACGATGAAGGGCCCCTCCACCGCGAGCAACTCGTCGATGCGCGCCCTCACGCGTTGGTGGCGCTGGGGCCCCAGCGTGCGTCCCTCGGCATGCCAATCGAGGATGTGATCGAGCAGTGAGCCCGTCGCCGACTGCCCGCCTTCGTTCAACCAAAGCCCGGGGATCATGGCGTTGAAGTACGGCCCCCACACCCCAGGGACATGCCGAGCTTCCGGCGACACCGCCATGTGGCAGGTGGAGGTTCCTGCGATCATCGCCAAACGTGAGTTCAGATCTTCGGTCTCAAAGCCGCCGAGGAGCCCGAGTCCGCCTGCATGCGCGTCGATGAGACCGACGCCGGCCACGCAGTGCTCCGTGAGACCGAGCTCGACGGCAGCGGCCGCGCTGAGCTTCCCGGCCACACTTCCAATCGGAAACGGCCGCTGCGGAAGGTGCGCCCGCGCAGGCAGGTCCGATAGCCCAATGACATCCAGCAAGTCCGATTGCCACCCGGGCTGCTCGTGGTTGAGATAAGCCCACTTGCACGTGATTGTGCAGGCGGACACCGCGATCCGTCCGCTCGCGCGCCAGGTCAGAAAATCGGTGAGGTCCAGAGCGAGACCGTAGCGCGCCCACGCTTGCGGCAAATGGCGCTTCA
This sequence comes from uncultured beta proteobacterium, assembly GCA_963804205.1. Lineage (GTDB taxonomy): Bacteria > Pseudomonadota > Gammaproteobacteria > Burkholderiales > Casimicrobiaceae > VBCG01. The sequence continues at coordinate 25,631 of CAWDPJ010000001.1, forward strand.
TCCAGAGCAGTTTGGGAAGCTCCATTTCCGGCGACATCGTGCCGCCGACATAGGTCAGGGCGCGGTGTCCGGTCGCCGTGATCTCCTCCGCTTCCGCGATGGCGCGGTGATCGGCCCACATCACCACGTTCCACTCGTCGCGTCCGGTGGTAGAGACGGTGACCGGGCGACCCTCTGCGTCGAATGCCGCCAGCGAGCAGGTGGCGTCGAAGGCGAGCCCGGCGACGCGCTCCGGCGGGACGTGTGCCGCGGCAAGCGCGCTGCGTGTAGCGGCGCACACCGCGCGCCAAATCTCCTCCGAGCTGTGCTCCGCATGATCGGGAAGCGGCCGCGCTACTGCGAACCCATGCTCGGCGCGGGCCAGACGTGCGCCGCGCGCGTCGAAAGCAGCCGCACGGGCGCTTGTCGAGCCAACGTCGACGGCGATAACGACGGAGGGTTCGTCGCTCATGACGCGCAGCGCCTGTTGCTCCGTCCCGCTCAGGTGCAGTTCAGGCGGTCATCAACGGCGTGATCCGCTCCACGATCGCGGCGACCGCTTCCTTGGGCGTCTTGCGGCCGAGCACCGCGAGCTGCATCTCCTCCAGGAACATCGCCTGGGCGCGCGCCGCGTTGGGAAACGCAGGTAGGGGAACCCGCGCGCCCGCCAATGCCTTGGCTTCCACCGCGGCCATGGGTTGGGCGGCAGCGAAACTGGGATCGCTGAACGTGGACGTGCGCGCCGGTCCGTTGCCGTTACGGGCGGCACCCAGGGTTACGGCCTTGCTCGACATGGTCTGGATGAAGCTCCAGGCAAGGTCCTTGTCGCGCGCATTGTTGGGAATGCACATCGCCCAGAATTCGACACACGACGCCATCGGCACCTTCCCCTTGAGCGCCGCCGAGATCGGAAACTCGACTGCCTTGATGCGCCCGGGATATTTCGACTGGTCCTGGCGATTGAGCTGCGCGTAGCGCGCGAACGGCAGCACCGTGAACGCCGCGCGGCCCTGCTGCAGCCATGTGACCTGATCGTCGTTCGACGTGGTGGCGAAGGTTCGCGGCAGCGCACCTGCCTTATAGAGGTCGGCGAGTGTGGCGAGTGCCTTCTCCATGGCGGCTGGATCGGGCACGAGCTTGAGATTGGGACCGATGAAATCGCCGCCATAGGAGCGCACGAACGAGACTGGAAACGTCGCCAGATCGCTCGCGACGACCATTCCGACCACCGGGGTGCCGGCCTGCGAGCGAAACGTGAGCTGCTTTGCTTGATCGACCATCTCCTCGACCGTCGTAGGCGGCGCCTTGATGCCCCGCTCCTCCAGCAGCGCCTCGTTGTAGAACAGCCCGAGGGTCGCGGTGCGGAAGGGAACGGCAATCAGCTTGCCGCCGATCGTCATCGCCGAGACGAGGCCCGGCGCGATGTCGCCAAAATCTTCGATCGGTGTCTTGGCGCGGTAGTCGTCCAGCGGTTGCAGCAGCGGAGCCACGTTCGACGTCGCACGACTGTTCACGAGGAAGCCGACGCCGAAATCGGTGCGCTCGAGGCTCGCCTCGCGGAAGAGCCGGTCCTGCAGCGGGTCCGTGTCGAACGTGGTCCAAACGATGTCGGCGTCGCGCGCATCGCGCCATGGCTTGATGAGGTCGCCGGCGACGCCGGTCGTGAGGCTGTTCTGGTGCACCCGATGCGCGAGCACATTGAGCGTGCGCGCGGCTGCCCACGCCGGCAATCCAGCGGCGAGGCTCGCGGCGCCGGCGAGCGCCGAGCCAAGCACCTGACGCCTGGTCCACTTCGTAGCCATGGATCCTCCTTGAATGGTGCGTTATGGAAAAGCGAATCAGCCTTTGATCGCGCCGCCCGTGAGGCCGGCGACCAGATGCTTCTGCGTCAGCAGCACGAACAGCATAATCGGGAGCAGCTGCACGGTCGAGGCGGCGAACAGCACGCCCCAGTCGAAGGCATCCAATGATCCCATCATTTCGGCGATGAAGAGCGGCGCCGTCTTCGCCCGCGTCGAGGTGAAGATGAAGGCAAAGAGGAATTCGTTCCAGGCGAACACAATCACAAATACAGCCACGGCCAGCATGCCCTGGGCGGACAACGGCATGATCACCAGCCGGAGGATCGTGAGACGGCTGGCGCCGTCGACCAACGCCGCCTCGTCGAGCTCGCGCGGGATCTGGTCGATGAAGGTGCGCATCAGCAGCGTGCCGAGCGAGACGAAGAACGTCGCGTAGAGAATGATGAGCACGAGGTGCGTGTCATTGAGTCGCAGCCAGTTGACCATCGGGAACAACGGCAGCGTGATCACGATCGGCGGCAGCAGGCGGACGGCAATGAGAAAGAGCGCGGTGCCGGCCATGTTGGGGCTGCGAAAGCGCGAGTAGGCATAGCCGGCCATCGTGCTCGCGACGACGGCGAGCAGCGTGGCGCCGGCGGTGACGATGGCGCTGTTGAGAAGGCCCGTGAAGAAGCCGCGCCACTGCGCCCAGAGATCGACAAAATGCTTTACCGTCGGCGCAAACGTGAGCCGCGGCGGCACGGCGAAGATATCCGCGCTCGGCTTGAACGATGACACGAGGATGAAGGCAATCGGCACGAGCGACCACGTGAGGATCAAGGCGACGGCCGCCGCCTTACCCACGCCCACTGCGACACGCTTAGGCCGCATCGCTCATCATCTGCCGTCGCAGGCCCCAAAGATAGCCCACACCCAGCACCAGCGAGATCAAGACCATCAGCCATCCCGTCGCGGCGGCGGAGCCGAAGGCGCTGAAGCGGAACGCATCCAGATAGAGATACACGGCCAGGACCTCGGTCGAGCGCGCCGGCCCGCCTTGCGTCATCAGCCAGACCTCGGAAAAGAGGCGGAAGGCGAAGATGTAGCGAAAGAGCATCGCCACCAGAATCGCCGGCATCAACAGCGGCAGCGTGATGTAGCGAAAGGTCTGCAGCGCGCTGACGGCATCGACCTTCGCGGCTTCGTAGAGCTGCGTCGGAATCGCGAGCCGCGCCGCGTACAGGATGATGAAGGTGAACGGCAGATGCAGCCAGATCGATAACAGGGCGATGATGAGCAGTCCGTGCGCCGGTACGATCGACCATTCGAGCGACGGCAGGCCCATCGCGTTCAGCGCGACCGTCACCGGTCCGACATCGGCATCAAACAGGAAACGCCAGATCACGGCGGCCGAAACCTCGCTGACGGCATAGGGCGCCAGCACCGCGGCGAGCAGCCAGCGCCGCGCCGGGAGGCCGCTCGCGAAGAGCAGCGCCATGCCGAGGCCCACCACCAGCTCCGCATGAACCACGATGAGGACGACGACGACCGTGTTGCGCAGCGCGCGCCAGAAGTAGGGATCGCTCAGCGCATGCGCATAGTTGGCGAGTCCGACAAAGGTCGGTGCCTTGCCAAAGGTCGAGGTCGTGAGGCTGAGCCAGACAACGTACAGCGCGGGAATGACGATCACGCCCAGCACCAGCAGATGCACGGGCGCGAGGAACGGCAGTGCTGCCGTGGGAATCCACCACCGGCCGGTGCCCTGCCCGTGTGGCGTGACCGTGGAGCCAGGCCGTCGGATCGGAGGCGTTGCTGCCATGCCGGCGGCGGCTCGTCTTACGCGACCGGTCGGGCCGCGAACCGTTACGCGACTCGGATCGCCTTCGCGTCGCTCGATTCAGCGGGCGCTGCCTGCGGCACGTGACCCTCCACGGTCGTGCGGTACGTCACCCGGCGATAGCCCGAATAGTCGTTGATGGCCGTGTGCATCACGAAAGGATTGGCCCACATGGTCAGCGTCCCCTCCTCCCAATGCACGCGACACGTGAATTCGGGCCTGACGGCGAGCGCCAGGAGGTAATCCACAATGGGCTTGGTTTCGGCCTCGGTGAGACCCTTGAATCGCTGCAGCACGCTGCTCACGAACACGTAGCGCTTGCCAGTGGCCGGGTGCGCGCAGATTACTGGATGCTCGGTCTCCAGTTCCTCGATCGCCTTGGCGTTGTCAGTACGCAGGCCCAGGCGCGAGGTCGCGGCATTGATGCCAAAGACGCCCTTGCCGCAGTGAATGCCGGTGAGACGTTCGAGCAGCGTCTTCATTCCGGGCGAAAGCGCGCGATACGCGTGCTCGAGGCTGGCAAAGCAGGTGTCGCCGCCAACGGGCGGGATCACGTGGCCATAAAGCATGGTGATACCGGGTGGCTTTTCCATCCAGGCGAGATCCATGTGCCAGTTCTCGCCGGCCACCATCCCAGTGTCTTCGGGTTCACGCACGAAGGTGACAACATCGTCGAAGCCGTCCATGGGTTGGTGTACAGGATTCCCGCTAAACGGCCCGAAGCGCCGTGCAACCTCGTGGAACGTCTGCGGCGTCAGGTCCTGGCCACGCACCGCGAGCACGTGATAGTGATCCAGCGCCCGGCGCACCTCCTTGAACAATTCGTCGTCCGCATTGGCTGCAAGCTCGACGCCGCGCACGTCAGCGCCGAGCGCGCCGGTGAGAGGAAAAACTTCGAATCTGTGGAAACGCTGGTCGCGCAACATGATCACTCCTCTCCCGCGGAACTTGCGACCGCCGCGTCGAGGACGAAAACGACTATGCGACGGCGGCTCACGAGTTGAAAATCAGTCTGCCGGGCGCCCCTGGCATTGTCAATTACCGAGGTCTGTCCCAGCGAGGGCATCTGGGATATCGGGGCCATCGCCGCGTTCTTCGCGTTTTTCAACCGCATGGCGAACCTGATCAGCATGCGACCCAACGACGAGTTCTTCCTGCTCGGCCGGCCGCCCAAGGGCAAGTAGGGGCTTGCGCCCTCGGATGTATCGTCCCTGCGATGCGCTCAGCGTGATCGCGCTTACGATGTATCGGCCGGCAATGCACCGGCCAACAACGTTACCGACACGGGGAGACGATGATGCCCATCCCGAGCTACAACGATCTCGAACCCGAACTGATGCGTCTGCTCTTCGACGCTCCCGAGTCCACGATGCATTGTCAAGAGGCCTATCATGCACTTGCACAGCAGTTCGCGAGGCTCACCCGCGCGGACGTGTGGATCCAACCGCCGACACGACGGCCAGTCGCGTTGCCCCCGCAACCTTGGCGGCTCGCGCAGGACAAGAGGGAGGATTATGACATCGCCAACGTACACGTCTGCGCTGATCGTCGGCGCCGGTCAGGGACTGAGCGCCTCGCTCACACGGCTGCTCAGGAAAGAGGGTCTCGCCGTCGCCGTCGCCGCGCGAGACACCGCAAAGCTTGCGCCGTTGTGCGCCGAAACGGGCGCTCGCGCTTTCGGCTGCGACGCCCAGGACGAGGCGCAAGTGCAGCAGTTGTTCGCGGACATCGGACGAGGTCACGGCCTGCCGGACGTGGTCATCTACAACGCCAGCGCGCGCACGCGCGGACCCTTCGTGGAGCTCGTTCCAGCCGAGGTCCAGCGCGCATTGCAGGTTACCGCGTTCGGCGCATTTCTGGTCGCACAGCAAGCCGCAGCCCGGATGCTGCCAAAGGGACACGGAGCCATTTTCTTTACCGGCGCTTCGGCAAGCGTGAAGGGATACGCACAGTCGGCGCCGTTTGCGATGGGCAAGTTTGCATTGCGCGGACTCGCCCAGAGCCTCGCCCGTGAACTGTCGCCGCAGGGGATCCACGTCGCGCACTTCGTGATCGACGGCGCGATTCGTCGCGCCGGACTCAGCGACGACCCGAACAAGCCCGACGCGCTGCTCGATCCGGACGCGATTGCGCTCACCTATCTCAATATTCTCCGCCAGCCACGCAGTGCCTGGACGTCTGAGATCGAATTGAGACCCTGGGTGGAACGCTTCTGACAATCGACGTGTTGTGAGCTGACCCTATCTCCGAGGAATATCCGATGTCGCTGAACACTCCCGCCGCACGCCGCGACCAGTCATTCCACCTTCACCCGGCGACCAACCTGCGAGCAGTGCAAAAGGAAGGACCGCTCGTCATTACGCGCGGCGAAGGTGTCTACGTCTACGACGATGAGGGCCGGCGCTATCTCGAAGGCATGGCCGGGTTGTGGTGCGCGTCGCTCGGCTTTTCCGAACGGCGACTCGCTGATGCTGCGTACCGGCAGATGTGCGAGCTGCCCTTCTATCACAGCTTTGCGGGAAAGGTCCCGGCGATCAGTACCGAGCTCGCCGAGCGGCTCATCCGAATCGCACCTGAGGGCATGGGCAAGGTTCTATTCGCCAACTCGGGATCCGAGGCGAACGATGCCGCGATCAAGCTGGCGTGGTATATCAACAACGCGGTCGGCCGGCCGCAAAAGAAGAAGATCATTTCGCGCAAGCGCGCGTATCACGGCGTGACGGTTGCCACGGCGAGCCTGACGGGGCTCGCCTTCGCGCACGACGATTTCGATCTGCCGATCGAACGCATCCTGCACGCCGATTGCCCACACTATTACCGTGGCGCGCAGCAGCGCGAGAGCGAGGAAGCGTTCGCGGCGCGGCTCGCCGGCGACCTCGAGCAGATGATCCTGCGCGAGGGGCCGGATACCGTCGCCGCGTTCTTCGCCGAGCCCGTGATGGGTGCGGGCGGCGTCATCGTGCCGCCGGCGACCTATTTCGATCGGATTCAGGCGATCCTGAAGAAATACGAAATCCTGTTCGTAGTCGACGAAGTGATCTGCGCCTTCGGGCGCACCGGCAACATGTTCGGCGCCCAGACCTTCAATTTGCAACCGGACATCATGACCGTGGCGAAGGCCTTGTCCGCCGGATATCAGCCGATCTCGGCCACTCTCCTGACGAACAACCTTTATGAGGTCCTGGTCGCGCAAAGCGACAAGCTCGGCATCTTCGGCCACGGCTACACGTATTCGGCGCATCCGGTGCCGGCCGCCGTCGCGCTCGAGACGCTGAAGATTTACGAAGAACGCGACATCGTTGGGGAAGTGCGGCGCGTCGGCCCGCGCATGCTGGCAGGCATTCGCAGCTATGCCGACCATCCGCTGATCGGCGAGGCGCGCGGTATCGGGCTGATCGGCGCTGTAGAGCTCGTCCGCGACAAGGCGACCAAGCAGAGTTTCGATCCAAAGGCCGGTGTTGCCGCGTATCTCGTTCGCCGCGTGCAGCACCACGGTGCGATATTGCGCAACATGCCCGGCGATAACGTCGCTTTCTGTCCGCCGTTGATCATCAGCGAGGCCGAAATCGACGAAATGATGAGCTGCTTTGGCAGGGCGCTCGACGATACGTGGGCCATGGTGAAGGAAAAGGGCCTCGCCTGATCCGTGTCGGAACCTTGGCGAGAAAAGGCGAATCGCCGACCCATGACCCCACCAAGAAAAGCATGAGCGCTGCCGACCCGATCGTTCGTTTTGTCGGCATCGGCAAGACCTACGATGGCATTACTCGCGTTGTCCACGAGCTCGATCTCGATATCGAACGGGGCGAGTTCCTGACGCTGCTTGGGCCTTCGGGATCGGGAAAGACGACGACGCTGATGCTGCTCGCGGGGTTCGAGATGCCGACCGCCGGCGAAATCCTGCTCGAGGGCAAGCCGTTGTCGCGAGTACCGCCTTATCAACGCGATATCGGCATGGTGTTCCAGAACTACGCATTGTTTCCGCACATGACCGTCGCCGCCAACATCGCGTTCCCGCTATCGGTGCGCGGCGTGGCTGCGGCCGACATCGCAAGACGCGTCGAGCGGGCGCTGGACATGGTGCAACTGGGCGGCTTCGGCCAGCGGCGGCCGGCGCAGCTTTCCGGTGGCCAGCAGCAGCGCGTCGCGGTGGCCCGCGCGCTCGTATTCGAGCCGAAGCTTATCCTGATGGACGAGCCGCTGGGCGCGCTCGACAAGCAGCTGCGCGAGCAGATGCAGCTCGAGATCCGGCGACTGCACCAACGGCTCGGCGTGACCATGGTCTACGTCACGCACGACCAGGCCGAGGCGCTGACCATGTCGGACCGCATCGCGGTGATTCACTCCGGCAAGATCCAGCAGCTCGATACTCCGGAACAGATGTATGAAAATCCGAAAAACGCCTTCGTTGCGAGGTTCATCGGCGAGAACAATCGTCTCGAGGGTCGCCTGGAAACCAGTGCCGACGGCCGCTGCACCATTCGCATGGCTGCCGGCGATACCCGGATCGACGGCACGCTGGTCGAACCGGTGAAGAACGGTGACGCGGTCACTGTATCGCTGCGGCCGGAACGGATGCAAATCCGGGCAGCGGGGCATACAATCGACGGGCACCCCGGATGCCAACTGGCGGGGTCACTGCAGGAAATCATCTATCTCGGCGACCACGTGCGAGTGCGCGTTGTGCTGGCAGGCAACGAAGAGTTCATCGTGAAGCGCCCGATCTCCGAGGCGCAGACCTTGCCGCGCATCGGCGCGGCGGTCGATGTTTCTTGGGCGCCCGAGCATTGCCGCGCGTTTGCGCAGGAAAGCTAGTGGCGCTGGCACAGTCCTATCAGAGGAGGCCGACATGCAAAGCAGGAAAATCTGGATCGTGGCAGTGGCCGCGGCGGCGTCCGTGCTGTCCGCGGCGGCGCTGGCGCGCGACTTGTCCGTCGTATCCTGGGGCGGCGCGTACCAGGACGCGCAGCGCGAAGTCTATTTCAAGCCGTTCATGGCCAAGTCCAATATAAAGATGATCGAGGAAAACTGGGACGGCGGCGTCGGTACGCTGCGCGCCAAGATCCAGGGCGGCAACAACAACTGGGACGTGGTCCAGGTCGAGTCGGACGAACTTCTGATCGGCTGCGAAGAAGGTCTCTACGAAAAGCTCGACTGGGCCAAGCTCGGCGGGAAGGACAAATACATGTCCGACGCGGTCAACGACTGCGGCGTGGGCGCCATCGTCTACAGCTTCGTCCTCGCCTACGACGGCGACAAGATCAAGACGGACCCACCGAAATCCTGGGCCGATTTCTGGAACGTGCAGAAGTGGCCGGGCAAGCGCGCGTTGCGCAAGGGGCCGAAGACGACGCTGGAAATCGCGCTCATGGCCGACGGCGTCGCGCCAAAGGATGTCTACAAGACCCTCGGCACCAACGAAGGCGTCGAGCGCGCGTTCAAGAAGCTCGATCAGTTGAAGCCGAACATGGTGTGGTGGGAAAAAGGCTCGCAACCGCCGCAACTGCTGGCCTCCGGCGAGGTTGCGATGACCGATGCCTACAATGGCCGCATTGCCGCGGCGAACGACAAGGACAAGAAGAACTTCAAGATCGTGTGGACCAACAACCTCTACACCATCGATTCTTGGGTCATCATGAAGGGCTCGCCGAACAAGGCGCAGGCCGAGACCTTCCTGGTGTTCGTCAACGATCCGCAGAACCAGAAGAACCTGCCGCCGAAGATCCCCTACGGCCCGACGGCCAAGGCCTCGACGGCGCTGATCGACAAGAACGTGCTGCCGAACCTCGCCACCGCGCCGCAGAACATCGCTTCGGCGCTGTATATCAACGACAAGTTCTGGCTGGAGAATCTCGACAAGCTCAATCAGCGTTTCAACGCCTGGGTCGCCAAGTAGGACCTGAAGGCAACGCGAGGGCGCGGTGCAACGCGTCGCTGCGGCGGCACTCCATGCGGCGCTGGCCGGCGCCGATGACGACACCGGCGGCCTGCGCCGTGCGCTCCGGCGCAGCCGCCGCCGGGAGCAACTGCGCGCGGCGGCATTGGTGTTGCCGCTGTTCCTCTTCCTCGCGGCGTGCTTCGTCGTGCCGATCGGCGCGATGCTGTCGCGCGGAGTGATCGACACCGATATTGCACGCATCCTGCCCACCGTCACCGCGGCTCTCAAGAACTGGGACGGCCGCGACCTCCCGCCCGAGGCTGCGTACGCGGCGCTGATCGCCGACATTCGCGCGGCGCGCGAAGCCGGGAACCTGGCGAGCGCGGCGACGCGGCTCAACTACGACGTTCCGGGTTTTCGCACGCTGTTTTTCAGCACCGGGCGTCAATTGCCCGCGGAGCTCAAGGGATCCGCGCGCGATGCGTTGATCGGCATCGATCCTAGGTGGCGCGAGCGCGAAACCTGGGCTGCGATACACCGCGCCGGCGGTCCCGCCACCGACTTTTACCTTCTGGGCGCGCTCGACTTGCGGCGCGATGCCGACGGTTCCATCGTCGGCGCTCCACCCGAGCAGCGCGTGTTTCGTGACGTGCTGGTGCGCACGCTGTGGATATCGGCGATTGTGACGCTGATCTGCCTGGCCCTCGGTTATCCGGTTGCGTACGTCATCGCCGCGCAGCCGCCGGGCCGCGCGGGCGTGTTGCTGTTTCTGGTGCTGCTGCCGTTCTGGACATCGCTGCTCGTGCGCACTGTCGCCTGGGTCGTGCTGCTGCAAAGGGAAGGCGTGCTGAACAGCCTGATCCTTTCTCTCGGCATCGTGAACGAGCCGCTGAAAATGATCTTCAATCGCTTCGCAGTCTATGTGGCGATGGTGCACGTGCTGCTGCCGTTCATGGTGCTGCCGATCTACGCCGTGATGCGGAGCATTTCGCCTTCGTATGTGCGGGCCGCGACATCGCTGGGTGCAAAGCCGTTCACGGCATTCCGGCGCGTCTACGTGCCGCAGACGCTGCCGGGGATCGCCGCGGGCTGTCTGATGGTATTCATCCAGGCGCTCGGCTACTACATCACGCCGGCGCTGGTGGGTGGTGCCGACGACCAGATGATCAGCTACTTCATCGCGTTTTATGCCAGCAGGACGGTGAACTGGGGCATGGCTGCCGCGTTGTCGATCATGCTGCTGGCCGCGACACTGGCGCTTTACGCCGTGTACAACCGCCTTGTTGGCGTCGAGCGGATGCGGCTCGGCTGACGCGATGAGAACCGGCACCGAGACGTTGGCACAACGCGCCACCGGCGCCGGCCTCGTGCTGCTCACGGGGGCCGTGCTGGTATTCCTGGTGGCGCCGATCCTCGTCATCGTGCCGCTGTCGTTTTCCTCGGGCTCGTTCTTCCACTATCCGCTGCCGGGCTTCAGCCTGCGCTGGTACGAGGACTTCTTCAGGTCGACGTTCTGGCTGCCCTCGCTAAAGAACAGCCTGATCGTCGGCATTTCCGCAACGGTGCTGGCGACGGGGCTGGGCACAGATGGCGGCGCTCGGCATCTGGCGCGCGCGCTTTCCGGCGCAGGCGCTGGTGCTCGGCGATTCTCATCTCGCCCATGGTGGTTCCGGTGATCATCGTCGCGGTCGGCGTTTACTTTGCGTTCGCGCCGTTGGGGCTCACCGACGGCTATCTCGGCTTGATCCTGGCGCACACAACGCTGGGCGTACCGTTTGTCGTCATCACCGTTCTCGCGACGCTTTCAAGTTTCGATCGCACGCTGATCCGCGCCGCGGAAAATCTGGGCGCAACGCAGATCGAAACGTTTCGCCGCGTGACACTCCCGCTCATCCTGCCGGGTGTGGCCTCGGGCGCGGTATTCGCGTTCGCAGCCTCGTTCGACGAAGTGGTGGTCGCGCTACTGATCGCGGGACCCGGCCAGCGCACGCTGCCGCGGCAGATGTTCGCCGGCATCAACGACAACATCAGCCTGACCATCGCGGCCGCCGCGACGATGCTGATCGCGATCTCGCTGCTGCTGATGATCGCGATCGGTTGGTTACAGCGGCGCAGCGCGCGCATGCGGCAAAGCGGCTGACGCAAGTCTTACTTGCGGCCGGGTGCGACTTGCCCGTCCAGCGGCGCGCGGGGCCGACTGCTCAACGCTTGAACATCGCGTTGATTTCGGCGTAGGGGACGGCAGTGCGGGCGAAGTCAAAGGTGCCTTTCTGCTTGACCTCCCGCGCGGCTTGAAGGAACTCGCCGTAGGCCGCGCGCGCGAGCGACGAGCCCAGGCTAACCCGTTTCACTCCGAGGCTTGCGAGCACGTCAAGCGAGAACGAAGGTCCCGACAGACCCATGACGACGTTCACCGGTTTGGGCGCTACCGCACGAACGACCGCATCGATTTCCTCCCGCGTCTTCAAGCCGGGCGCGTACAGAACATCAGCTCCCGCCTCGGCGAAGGCGGCGAGGCGCCGAATCGTATCCTGCAGATCCGGGCGTCCGTTGATCAGATTCTCCGCTCTGGCGGTAAGCACGAACGGAAAAGGCAAGGACCGTGCGGCCTTCACAGCAGCTTTGACGCGCTTCACGGACAAGTCGTACGCATAGATCGGGTCGCCGGCACGCCCGGTCGCATCTTCGATGGACCCTCCGACGAGCCCAGCCGCGGCCGCCCGCAGAATGGTTTCGGCGCAGGTATCGGGGTCATCGCCGAATCCGTTCTCCAAGTCCGCCGAGACCGGCAACGACGTCGCGTCAACGATCGCCCGCGCGTTTGCAAGCGTTTCCTCGCGACCGATGGCGCCTTCTGCGTCAGGTCTGCCGACGGAGAATGCAAACCCGGCACTTGTCGTTGCCAGCGCCTCGAATCCCAGCGTCGCGAGTATGCGGGCCGACCCCGCGTCCCAAGGATTGGGAATCGCGAAGATCCCGGGCCTCTCGTGGAGAGTTCTGAACGCTTCAGCGCGTGCCGATTGAGCATCCATGGTCGTTACTCCGATCTGATCCATCGCGCAGCGACCCTAAAGGGCGAGCTGCCACCGCGGCCTTGCCCGCGGACGATGCCGGAATGACAATCTTATGCTGCAAACCATCCACTCGAGTGGGTGTGGTCGCAGTCACGCAGGAGTTCCTCAGTGAGGCTTGGCTACCTATGGATGCCCGTGATTGGTCTGTCATTGGCGTGAAAGGCGCTCACACGGGTCGTCCCGCGCGACTGGCTGAGTGACCCAGATGTAATCGAACCCCGGGTGATCCGCGACGAGTTGCCGTGGGAAAGCGCCGGCGCGTTCGTCTTCCGGGCGCACTTCGATGAACCCCACGCTGACCGAGCGGGCGCCGGCGTCCGGAAGTCCCGCAACATTCAGGTAGACCGGAACCGCGATATCGGCGCGAACGTGCCCGTTGCCGGCGATGAGAACGGCGCCGTCGGCCGTCGCCGCGCTGACGAGTGCTTGCGCCAAGGTCGCGTCACGGATCCGCTGAGCAAGAACCAGGCGTGGCACGATCGCTTCCGGCAACTGGCCGCAGTGGCTTTCGATGATCTCGGCACGCAGTATCCTGGCATGCGACTCGGTCCAGCGGGCGGCATGGAGACGGGCGTACCAGATCGCGTCCGTGTTCTTGACGGCTGCTGCCTGAAGATCGCCGCGAAGCTGGGCGCGTGACGAATTACCTGCCCGTACGGGCAGCCGCATCGAGAGCGCGGCTTCGAGAATGGGTTTGTGCAGCGGCCACTTCCACGACTTCCGATCGAGCCTGCCAGCCTCCGCAAGCTGCTCCGCATCGGCACGCGCCGCCTGCGCAGCCAGCAAGGCGTCATCGTGGTCCAGGTCGAACTGTTCGAACACCACCGCGGGACGCGCGCCAGTGTCAGCGATGGCAATGATCAGCCGCGCACGAATGTCGTGGTGCGCGGGATTATCGTGCACTTCGCCCAGCAGCCGGTAGCGCGCAGCCGCAATGTCCGCTACCAGTTGCCGCTCGCTGACGAAACGCTCCGCTCGAACGTCCCAGATTCGGGGCTGGCCAGACGGTGCTTCAATCGGGGCCGGCAACGAGCATGCGGCTAGGGCCGCACAGAGAAACACGCCGATGCCGCGCGCCAGGCGGACGAAGGGCCGCCGGCGATGCTGCGTCGAGACAAAATCATCGTCCGAGTCTGCCGCCTGCGATGATGCACGAGTCGCCCGCAACGGCGTGTGGCGAGTGACCGTTCGCGGGATCAGCACGTCAATGCGCATGACTGCCGGATTCCATGACGCCGGAATAGCGAGTGTCGCCATGTGCCTATTTAGCTGCGATTGCTGACGTCGCGGGCCAGTTCACGCGGCCATTGACTTGCCGCGTCGATTCCGCAGGGAAGGGTCAGTTGATCACACTCCGCGCGTGTGTGGAAAAGAAGCGCAGCATGTCGGCAGACGGCATTGGGCCGTAGGGTCGGGACCGGCACCACGGCCCCTGCGCTTTCGCCCGCGGGACCAACTGCTGACACGCCGCCTTCGAGGACCCCCTTCACACGATGAGCGCATGGATCTGCTCAGCGACCGCGCTGATTCGCCCGGGCAAAGTCGAGCACGGCACGCGCGTACAGCGCCCCGCCGACCGATGCATTGTCCTCATGGCCGCCACCCGGAACGAGCGTCAGCGTCTTGGATCGGCGCGTGGCGGAAAAGAGCCGTTCGCTCATGGTGTAAGGGACTTCAGCATCGGCCGTTCCGTGGATGAACAGAACGGGCACGCTCAGCACCTGTACCTTGGCAAGCGCATCGAAGCGTTGATTCAGCAGCCACCCGACCGGAAACATCCAGTAGTGCATCCTCGCCATATCCGTCATCGAGGTGAATGCACTCTCTACGATAAGGCCGGCGGCTTCGGGCCGGCGCAACGCGAGCTCGATGGCGACGGCTCCACCCATCGAATGACCGTAGATGAACGCTTGCCCTGGATCGACTTGCCGTTGGCGAATGAGATAGTCCCACGCCGCCTCGGCGTCGTCGTACACCTGCGATTCGGAAGGAAACGCGCCGTCACTCTTCCCGTAACCGCGGTAGTCCACGACAAGGACGGAAAACCCAATGCGATACAGCGCAGCAACATGATCCACGTTGCCACCGATATTCAGGTCGTTTCCATGCAGGTACAAAATGGTCAACGCATTCGTATCGGCGGACTGCAGCCACCAGCCGTGCAACGACCCAGGATCACCTCCACCTACGGGAATTCGGACGTCCTCGTACTGCAAATGAACGTCGGCGGGCGTGCGCTTCATGTCGCGGGTCGGGACGAAGATCAGCTCCCCTTGCTTGGCCCACAAGTACCAGTTTGCCCCTACATAGGCCGCAATCGAGATAGCCAGTAAGCCCAGAAAACCGACTACGACGAACCGGCGCATGAGGCGGAAGTCACTCAATTTCCAGAGGCGATATTGTGACGCGCGACTCTCGCTCTGGGTCGCTCAGCTCGCGATCTGCCAGCCGACACTTGCTCATGCGCTAGACGTAGACGGGAATCCGAGGTATGGCGCCGTGGCGTCCTCGACTTCACCGACATGGTCACTGCGGCGTGGCCTCGGCCTGCCAAGAATGCCGAGTGCTGTCATTCGAAGGGCGCTCAGGCTCGGCGACTCGCCGGTCGTGCGATCAGGAATGTTGCAGCAGCGCTTTCAGCACGGTATGGCTGTGTCGAAGCGGCAGCGAGAAATGGCCTTCGTCTGGAAGGAATGTCGCACTACGCCCGGCGGTATCGCGAACGACTGTCGGATTCCGCGATCGAGCTGCCGAGCGAGCACGGTCGCGGCCACCATGTCTATCACCAGTTCACGATCCGCAGCCCGCGGCGCGAAGCGATCGGCCAGGCGCTCGCACGCGAGGGGATCGCCAGCGCCGTCTTCTATGTCGTGCCGCTGCACCGCCAGCCCGCCTATGAAGCGGCGAATCGCGGCGTCTCGCTGCCGGTTTGCGAGCGAGCGACAGAAGCCGTGCTCTCGCTGCCGATCCACCCGTTCGTCGACGAGCGGGCGATCGAGCGCATCTGCACGATCATACGGTCGAACGCGTGATCGTCCCCGACTCGGCGTTCAACACCGCGCTTAACGGTTGCCGAGTCGGCCGCCGTCTCAACGCGACCATCGTCGCGGCCGCCACCAGCGCGTCGAGCGTGCAGAACCTGACGCATCCAGGTCCAGCTCCCCAGCTACGTCCCGCACGGCGCGAGCGATAACAGGAAAGTGGTCGCGGACAGCGTCGTTGCGCCGCGCGAGCACCGCTGCCGCTACGAACACTGCGAACATGGGCACGGCCAGCGTATCGGCGCTCACTGCTGCGGCCACGAACCGACCGGCCGAGGGTGACAAGTTCAGGACGTTTCGGGGACAATGGGCCGCCACCAAGGGGGGAACCATGCGCACGACCGCTTCGCAGCAGGTCCGCATCGGGGTTGCTTCGGCTCTCAACGTTCTCATCGCTGCATCGTGGGTGCCGTCCGCGCTGGCCGCGCCGGTCGCCCAATTCAGCCGCACGGCCGTCCAGTTCGGATATGTCTCGCAAGGTGTGGCGAGCCCTGTTCAGCCGGTCTTTGTCACCAATACCGGCGATGCGGCCCTCGTGATCTCGGAGGCGACGATCACGGGCCCGCAAGCTGCCGATTTCACGTCGGGCGGGACTTGCAGCGTGCCCATTACGCTCCAACCCCACGGGCGTTGTCGCATCGATCTCGTGATGAAGCCGTTCACCCAGCGTGGCCGACCGACTGCCACAACGCTGACGGTGCATTCCAATGGAGCACCACCCTCGACCGACATCGCATTGAGCGGCCGGGTCGATCCCGTCCTCTCGAACGCAATCTTGGTTCCTGCTCCGAGCTGGATCGACTTTCCCGCGCAGCGGCCTGGCAGCACGGCGCAGCCGCTGACGTTGGCGATCAAGAACGTGAGTGGTCTGACCTTTTCGATCCAGCAATATGGGCTGGTCGGCGGCAACGCCGGCGACTTTACGCTCACGTCCGATTGCGCGCTCGGCCAGACGTTCGCTCACAACCAGACGTGCACGGCCACCGTCACGTTCGCGCCGCAGGCCGCCGGACCGCGCTCGACCGAGCTGGCGACCACGCTGACCTACTCCGGCGTGGACGGTCTTTCCCGCTACTCCATCACGGGCGTCGGTGCCGACGCGGGCGACCCGCAAGTGGTTTCCGTGGTCGAGTACTACAACGCATCGCTCGACCACTACTTCATCACCTGGCTGCCGGCCGAGGAGGCCAACCTCGATGCTGGCGGTACCCCGACACGGTGGAACCGCACGGGCCAGACGTTCGGGGCCTATGCAACGGCGCAACCCGGGACCTCACCGATCTGCCGCTACTACTTGCCGCCGCAATTCGGCGACTCGCATTTCTACGGGCGGGGGACGGTCGAATGCAACGCGACCGGGCAGAACCATCCGGACTTCGTGCTCGAAGCTTCGACATTCATGCACTTCCTCCTCCCCGTCAACGGCGTGTGTCCGGCCGGCACGACGCCGGTCTATCGCGTCTTCAGCAACCGGCCTGATGTCAATCACCGCTACATGACCGACCGTGCCATCCGCGACTCGATGGTGACGAAGGGATGGCTCGCGGAAGGCGATGGCCCCGACCTCGTCGTGATGTGCTCGCCCTGAGCCGACGTGATTCCCTCGCCTGGGAGCCCCAACGCCACCGGCGACTTGTGAACTCGTCGCAGAGGCGCCGCTAGCTCACCCAGGTGCGCGCCGCCTTGCGGGCTGCTGCGGATCGCCCCGCAGCACCCTTGGTCTTCGCCGCCCTGCGCGCCGCGGCGGAGCGTTCGGCGGGACTGCGCTTGCGCGCTCCAGCCTTCGCTAGCCGTGCCGGAGCGATCTTCGACGCAACGTGCGAGGTTCATCCTTCAATGCCTCTGTTGCAGCCCGTGACCGCACCCGGGAGGGGCGTTTATCGTGCAGCCGGCAGCCTTACGTGCATGAACGCGTCGGTTGTTGTAGAACGAACTAGGATCGAAGTTCGACAGTGCCTGGCTGCCGCACCATCGCTCAAGATGAAGACGCGAGTAGGCGGCCGTGTGGTACACCTTTCATCGGATCAGCCGCCGAGGACCTTCAGGGCGGCGGTCTTCCCGTCGCCGAAGAAGATCGCTGTCGCGCGCGCTATTGTGCGGGGCTTCGCGATCGCTGCAGGCGATCGAAGCAGAGATCGATGACGATTGCCAGCAGGCCGACGAGTAGCGCACCCTGGATGATGTAGGCGGTGTTGAATCCGGAGAGCCCGATGACAATGGGTGTACCAAGACTCTTGGCGCCCACCGTTGCCGCCAGTGCAGCAGTGCCGATATTGATGATGGTGGATGTGCGCACGCCGGCGATGATCACCGGCATCGCGAGCGCGAGCTCGATACGGGTCAGTATTCGCCCGGCGCTCATGCCCAGGCCCGCGGCCGCTTCGCGCGCCGATCCCGGGACCGATTCTAGGCCCGCAACCGTGCCCTGCACGATCGGCAGGAGGCCGTAAAGAGCAAGCGCGATCAGCGCCGGCGCTTCACCGAATCCGATCAGGGGAACGACGACAGCCAAAACCGCCACCGGAGGAATGGTCTGGCCCATCGCCACGGTACTCTCCACCAGCGGCCGGAATTCGCGGCCCGAGGGACGGGTGATGAAGATTCCGGCGCCGACCCCCGCGACGATGGACGCGGCGCTCGACAGTGCCACCAATGCGACGTGCGCGACCGTCAAGGCAACGAAGCTGTCCTGTTCGAAGATCGGCCGTTGCAATTCGGGAAAGGCCGCGGCGAACAGCGGCCGGAGCGCATTCATCCCGAACATGAGAAACACTAGGGCTGCGATCGACCAGGCGAGCGGATCGCGCGCAGCGGCGAGCCACACCGGCCGCACCCCGCGACTCTTGGTCACGAGCGCAGTCGCAACAGGTCGGCAAGCGCAATGGCACCTGCCGGCCGACCATGTTCATCGACGACCGGGATCCGGTCTACTCGCCGAGCGACGAAGGCCGACAGCGCTTCGCGCAGGCTCGCGGCGGAGGCGATGGGCAAGCCGGCGGCGATTTCATCCGGCCGGAGGCAGTCGGCCACCGTGTAGAGCCCGAGCAGCTTGACGCCGATATCGCTGCGCCCGACGAAATCGGCGACGAAATCATTCGCGGGACTGGACAGGATCTCCCGGGGTGTTCCGAGCTGAACGACGCGACCACGGTCGAGCACGACGATTCTGTCCGCCAGGCGTAGAGCTTCGTCGATGTCATGCGTCACCAGCACGATCGTCTTGCCGGAGGCGTCATGAATGCGAGCGATCTCCTGTTGCAACGCGCCTCGGGTCACCGGATCGAGAGCGCCGAACGGCTCGTCCATCAGCAGCATATCGGGATCGCCCGCCAGGGCGCGGGCAACTCCGACCCGCTGCTGCTGTCCTCCCGACAATTGATGCGGATAGCGGTCGCGATAGACCTCGGGCGGAAGCTTGAGTGTCTCCAGCAGTTCGGTCACGCGATTGCGCGTGCGCGACCGCGGCCACTGGAGCAGATCCGGCACGGTCGCAATGTTCTGCTCTACCGTCCAATGTGGAAACAGGCCGATCGATTGGATGGCGTAGCCCATGCGGCGGCGAAGTTCCTCGGGCTTGAAGTTGCGAATTTCCTGGCCCGCGAAGAGGATGCGCCCGCTGTCGTGCTCGAGCAGGCGATTGATCATTTTCAACGCGCTCGACTTGCCCGATCCGGAAGCGCCGATCACGACCGTGAACTCGCCTTGGGATATGGTCAGCGAGAGGTCGTCGATCGCCTTGACACCATCGAACGCCTTGCTGACATGCTCGAAAGTGATCACGGCGTCAGCACGCCGGCCATGAACCGGAAAATGGCATCGAAGGCCACCGCCAGCGCAACTACCGGGACTACACCGAGCAGCACCAAGTCGAGCGCGCTGCTCGAGAGACCTTGAAACACGAGCGCACCCAATCCACCGGCGCCGATCAACGCGGCGACGACCGCGAGACCGACGGTCTGCACCGTCGCGACGCGCAACCCGGAAAGAAAGACCGGCAGCGCAAGCGGCAGTTCGACGCGCCACCAAATCTGGCCGCGGCTCATGCCCATGCCGGTGGCGGCCTCGATGACCGGCCGCGGCACCTGCGTGAGCCCGGCCACTGTGCTCCGCACGACGGGCAGCAACGAATACATCGTCAGCGCGATAACCGCCGGGGCGAAGCCGACACCGCCGATACCGAGTCGGCTCAACACCGGGACCTGCATGGCGAGAAACGCCAGGGGTGCCAGCAACAGGCCGAAGAGCGCAATCGAAGGCACGGTCTGGATGACATTCAAGACCGCGAACAGCGGTATCCGCCATCGTTCGCGGCGGAACGAAGCGACGCCCAAGGGAATACCGATCAGCAAGGTCGGCAGCAGCGTGGCCAGAACGATTTCGAGATGCCTGAAAAAAGCGGTGTGAAAAACATCCCGCCGGTTGGCGTATTCCTTCAACAGCGATAGCTGGGCCAACTCTCCCGCAAGCAGCAGCCCGATGCAGGGTGCAATCACCGCCGCGTTGGCAAGAATGGTTGCAGGGGCACCAAGGCGAAGTCGCTGGATGGAATCGGCAGCGGCCAGCCACGAAAAGAACACCAGCAGCCAGAACCCGCCGCCAAAGGAGGTTCGGCTGATCGGCGAACCGGTTTCCGCAAGCCGAAGCGCGTGGGCTCCGGCGAGCCACACCAATCCGGCCAACAAGAGCGACGCGGCGATTGCCATGGCTAGGTGCGTTCGTCGTACCTGCGGCAGGAAAACACCAAGCACCAGCAGAGCGGCCGGCAGCAGGAGCGAGGCTCGCCATCCGACCAGGAGGGTATCCAGACGAATCCCGATCCCGATGACCAATCGGTTCGGCGCGGTGGTGAGAAAAGCGAGACCCCACCCAGCGAGAAACCCGCCAAGGATCAGCACGAGCAGGACGCGGTTTCCGACGAACTTCACACTTCGCGGGATCGCCTGTGGCCGCACGGCCGGCTACGCCGCGCGGGCCCGCGCTCCCGATGCATCACTTGATGAAGCCGCGCGACTTGAGGTAAGCACTCGACACCTGTTTGGCATCCTGGCCTTCGAGCGCCACCTTGGCGTTGAGCGCCTGCAACGTGGGCGTGTCCAGGGACCGGAAAACAGGTGCAAGTGCATCCTTGATCTTCGGGTACTGGGCGAGGGTATCGGCGCGAACGATCGGGGTCGGCGCATAGATCGGCTGAATCCCCTTGGGGTCCTCCATGATCACGAGCCCGAGGGCGGCCAGCGCTCCATCGGTACCGTACGCCATCGCAGCATTGACACCCGACGTTCGTTCGGCCGCGGCTTTGATGGTCACCGCCGTGTCGCCCCCCGCCAGCGTCAGGAGCTGGTCCTGCTTCAGCTTGAAACCGTAGGCGGACTGGAACGCAGGCAGGGCATCGGGTCGCTCGACGAATTCGGCCGAAGCCGCGAGCTTGAATTGGCCGCCTCCCGCCACCCACTTGCCGAGGTCGGCGAGCGACTTCAACCCGTGCGTCGTTGCGACGTCCTTGCGCACTGCGATGGCCCACGTATTGTTCGCCGGCGCGGGCTCGAGCCAAACGATCCGGTTCTTGGCGAAGTCCAGTGCCTTGACCTTCTCGTAACCCGCCTTGGCATTCTTCCACGCCGGATCCGTTTCGGCGGAGAAGAAGAACGCGCCATTACCCGTGTATTCCGGATAGATGTCGATTTCGCCGGCGGTGATCGCACCGCGCATGATCTTCGTGTTACCGAGTTGGACCTTGTTCTCGGTCTTGATTCCGTTGGCTTCCAGAACCTGCACGATCATGTTGCCGAGCACGGACCCTTCGGTGTCGATTTTCGAACCCACGCGTACGGGTGTCTGCGCATGTGCAACGGAGCCTAGCAGGAACGCCACCGCAATGGCGCCGGCGATACGTGATGAGAGTAATGAGCTCATGCCCTGTCGTTGCCGTCGTGGGTTGTGCGCGGCCGTAACGATGACGTACGCGTCCGAGATTATTTTGGACTTCCGCGAGCGGGTTGTAAATCGCGCGATCTCGCCCGTTTGCGGGGCAAAGGAATGCCTCGATTCCGAGCACGGCTCCGCTACAAACGGATCCGATGCGTGCAACGACCTGCCTGCAGATAAACACCAGGTTTCCGAGTTCTGACGCGGGAGGGCTGGCTAACTGCGGACTCGTGGGGAACGGAATCGTTGGGAGGGGCGCATCGGCCAATGAATGCCGCTTAGATCCGTTTGCATGACCGCTTCGGAGCAGACTAACCGTCAGCTCGGGGGTGGAAAGCGGCCGTCCCCCTTGAACTTGTTCTCACGCACGCGGACTACGGTCTCAAAAACATTCCCGATTACGATGACCGGCGAAGGCGGGAGCGTACAAGGCGGCGCAGTATCCGCACTTGAAGTGGGCAACTCTCCCAAGAACAGACATTTTCGGGAATGTTGGGCGCACGGTACATCGCCAGCGGACCAGACGAGCTTTAGCTCTCTCACGAACCCGGTCTGCTCGCGATAGGCTGCGCGAAATTCCAGTTCGACGGTTCCTCGACTACATCAGCTCGCACGGCGAATGCGTGTCGCAGGCCCTGACACAGCCCCGGCTGACGCTTGATGTCGGCGGCCTGTTGCCGAACCTTCTTCGCCATGTTGGGCGCTGACTTCTCTACTTTTCGGAACATGGGTGCTGCGATGCACGCGGTAACTTCGGCGACTGGCAACCCATTCAGGCCCGACAGATGGTTCACGAGACTTGCCGCCACTTCCTCTTGGTAGTCGACGGTCCAGTTGTTTCGCCCCCCGCTAGACAACGCTAGCCGGGCGTAGACAGGGCCCAGCAAAGAAAACGGCCCCTCGAAGGGGGCCGTCTATCAGGTGGTAATGGTGGAGGTGGCGAGAATCGAACTCGCGTCCGGAAGCACTCGACAGTCGGGACTACATGCTTAGTCACGCCATTTGGCTCTCACCCCCCTGCCGCCGACGGACGAGCTGCCGGGGAGCCAGTCACCTAGATTTAACGCTGCACCCAAGTGACCCGGGTGTGCGCGATCGCTCTAAGGGTCCTCGCTGCGGCTTCGAGTTGCCTCGTCACGCCCGGGCCGAGCGCTGCCCGGTGCGAGGTCTAGCGGGTATTAAGCCGCCAGAGCGTAGCTATCTTCGTTCGCAGTTAAGTTTGCGATTGCTCGGGTTTAACGAGGACAAGCGCCTCGGCATGCCCCGCGCTGCTTTGCAACCCCCGTCGAAACCAGTACACCCCCGGTGATCGATCGGCGGCGGCCCGTTTGCGGGCAGCTCGCGCAAGAGAATCGGGATTATACCGGGCGCCCACGAATGAGGCGCGGACGGCCCGTCCCGACATCCATCGAGATGGGGCCGCCGCGCCCCGATTTCAAACGGCTAGACGCCGGTGCCCGCGCCGCGCGGCTCCTCGGCGTTCATGCCGCCGGGCAGTCCCTCGAGCAGCGACACGAGGTCGTCCGCGTGCTCTTCCTCGGACGCGAGGATCTCCTCCATCATCTTGCGCGTCGTCGGATCCTTGTCGCCGAGCCACTGCACGATCTCGCGATAGCTCTCGATGGCGATCCGTTCCGCGACCAGATCTTCGCGGAGCATCTGCCGGATCTCCGGGCTCGCGTCGTACTGCGAGTGGCTGCGCGATGTGAGTCCCGCGGGATCGAGATCCGGTTCGCCGCCGAGCTGGACGATGCGTTCCGAAATCCGGTCGGCATGCGCCCTGCTCCTCGTTCGCATGCTCGAGGAACTCGGACTTCACGGTCTCCGAATGGATGCCCTTCGCCATGAAGTAGTGCCGCTTGTAGCGCAACACGCAGACGATTTCGGTCGCGAGCGCCTCGTTCAGCACCTTCACGACCATTTTCGTATCGAGGCCGTAGTTCTTCGTGACCGCGCCTTCCTCGATATGCGCGCGCGCGCGCTTGCGAAGCGTCGCGACGTCGGTCAGGAACGGCGCTGGTGGCGCCTCGGTACTCCCGCCGCTTCTCTTGTTTCCGGACTCCTGCATCATGCCCCCTTGCAACCGCCTAGCGCCGCGCGAGCAGCACGCCGACGACGGCGCCTGCCAGCGCAGCGATGCCGATCGCCTTCCACGGCTCGTTGCGAACGTACGTCTCGGTCCGGTCCATGTAGTCGTGCGCCTGGTCGACCGCCATCTCGCGCGCGGCATCGTAACCACGCCTCGCCTGCGCGAGACGACGCTCGAACTCCTCGCGTGCCGCCAGCGCGCCCGCACCGGACAGCGTGCGGGCCTGGCCGAGCAGCGCCTCGGCATCGGTTACGAACGACTTGAGGTCGGCGAGAAAACGCTCGCTCTCGCTCGTTGGTCCGGAAAGCAGGCCCCCTGCGCCCTCGCCGCCGGTTGTGTCCGTGGCGGGCGAACCGCCTTTCATCCGATCGTTGGTACCTTGCATGGTCAACGCTTCCTCAAGAGACTCATGACGAACGTGATCGCAGCGATCACGAGGAACACGAAGAACAGGATTTTCGCGATCTCGACCGCGCCCGCCGCAATGCCGCCGAACCCGAAGACGGCCGCGATCAACGCGATCACGAAGAACACCACCGCATAGTGAAGCATGTTTTGTCTCCCGTGTGGATGGATTCGGCCGCCAACAACGCAGTCGGCCGACGATGCAGCATTGCAGGCGCCATGCCAGCGCTCGGTCTCGCGCGAATCGCCTGCCGATTCAGCAGCTTGAACCGGCCGACCGAGCCCGCTCGGGAGCGCGCGGAAGCACTGCTTGCGTGTCGCCAGGTGCAGCCACGGCGTCAGCGTCGGCCCCGGCCTACAACCGCCTACGCAGTCAACCGATCAAACCGGCGCGCGCCAGCCGCTACAGTCAATCACCGTGCGGCGTGCGCAGCATGTCGCAGCGCATTTTCTCGAACAACGATCAGGAGGGAACTCGGATGAAAATCGCACGCCATCATCGCTGTCCTCGCCCTTTCGTCCGCACTCGTCGCCTGCGGTGAGCGCGCCGATTCCCCGATCAAGACCGGCACGACCGGATCGCTCGACAATCCAGCGACCAGCGTGCCGCGGGCCGCACCGGACCGCGACTCGCCGCCGGCAGCGACGCCGCCAACGCACGCGCAGGCGCCGCAGCCCGAGTCGACGGCCGCGCCCACTGCGCGCGACACGCCTGCCGCCGAGCCGCAAAAGGCGATGACGCCGGGCGAAGAGTCGAAGTCGATGCCGAAACCGGGGCAGACCGACAACCACTTCACGCCATCGACCGATGGAGCGATGAAGGGCTCGCAGCAATCCCCGGGCACGACGCCACCGGAAGCACGCCGGCGCCGGCCAAGTAATCGAACCAAACGCCAGCCAGAATCCGTCCACGGGAGTACCGGATCAATGTTCCTCAGCCCCTTTGTTCGGCGCGCCCTCACCGCAGCGGTCGTTGCCGCTGCCGGCGCCGCCGGCTCGTATGCTTTCCGTCATTACATGGATCGGAGAACGCGCCGGTCACGCAAGGAAGACAAGATCGACGTCTCCCGCTGGGAAGGTGAAGGCGGAAGTCCGCCCGACCTGACCGCCGCGGTTCCGCATCAGCCGGTCGGCGTTCGGCACGGTTGACGGACGCCAACGCAACGCCGGCGCCGGTTCGTTCCGTTCGCCGCGATTCGCTCGCGACCACGCAGCGGTTCGCGACGTCGAGCGCGTCGATGCCGTGCGCGCCAATCGGTTCTCGCACGCAAGCGGTACCGTCCGGCCCGCACGTGAGGTTTGGGCGCGACCCTGCGAGAGCCTGCCCGGCCGCCTGACCTCCACCCGGTGCGCCTGAAGCGATAACTACGCGCAATGACGCCGGCGATCCGCGGCGGCATTCCGCTGTTGCCTCGGGTGAAGTACCGTATAGTTTCGTTCCCCTTCAGTCCTCTGCCCCCTCGATGCCGCCTCCACGCACGCCCGCCGCTTCCCCCGTGCGTCCCTTGCTGCCGCTGAAGGTGCTGGTCCCGCTGGTGCTCGGCGTCGCGCTGTCGATGGGGATCCTGGTGTTCTCCGAGCTCGGCTTTCGCCGTCTCGAAGCGGCGAACCGCGCGATGGCGGTGTCGCTGGAGATGCAGTCGACGCTGCACGAGGTACTTGCGCTGATCGTCGACGCGGAAACCGGTCAACGCGGCTATCTGCTCACGGCGCCAGCCCGAGTACCTCGATCCGTACCGTGCCGCCCTGCCGAAGATCGACGATCGCTTCAACCGGCTTCGCGACGCTTGCGGCGCAGCATGCAAACCCGGAGCAAAGCGATCGCATCGCCCGCTTCAACAACCTGATCGGCAAGAAGCTTGCCGAGCTCGAAGCGACGCTGGCGCTTTACGAGAAGGGGGGACGCGAGGCGGCGTTCGAGCTGATCAGCACCGGCATCGGCCTGCGCACGATGGACGCAGATCCGCACGGCGGTGGCCGCGATGGCGAACGACCACTCGCTGGTCGTTTCCGCAGGCAACGACCGCTGGACGCGTGACGTCGAGTTCGCGCGCCTCGGCATGCAGATCATGACCGGCTTCACGATCGCGCTGCTGCTGATCGTGTGGATCCTGCTGCGTCGCGAGATCCTGCAGCGCGAGGAGAAGCGCCGGCAGCTGCTCGCCGAGCAGCAACGGCTCGAGACCGAGGTCGAGCGCCGCACCGGCGAGCTGTCCGAGCTTTCGAATCATCTGCAAATGGTCCGCGAGGAGGAGAAGACGCGGCTTGCGCGCGACATCCACGACGAGCTGGGCGGCGTTCTGGTCTCCGCGAAGATGGACGTCTCCTGGGTCGAGGAGCACCTCAAGAACGTGGATCCGGAGGTCGCCGCGAAGCTGATCCGCGCGCAGGAATCGCTCGACGCGGGCGTCCTGCTCAAGCGCCGGATCATCGAGGAGCTGCGGCCCTCGCTGCTCGACAATCTGGGCCTCGGCTCCGCGATCGAATGGCTCGCCCATCAGATGTGCGACCGCGCGGGCATCGAGCCGCATATCAACGTGCCGGTCGACGCACCGAAGCTTCCGCCGCAGATCGCGATCGCGCTGTTCCGGATCGTGCAGGAAGCGTTGACCAACGTCGTGAAGTACGCGAAGGCCAAGAAGGTCGAGATCGACTTCATGCAGTCGCCCGAGCACGTCTCGCTGGTGATCAGCGACGACGGTATCGGGATCCCGGAAGGGGCGCAAAACAACCGCCTGTCGCACGGCATCAGCGGCATGCGCCAACGCGTGCGCGCGTTGCGCGGCGAGTTCTCGATCCACGGCACGCCCGGCCGCGGGACGATGATCGAGGTGACGTTGCCGTTGCCGAAGGAAGGCGATCCGCTGCCGCCGGCCGCGGACGATGAAACGGAGCCTCCGGCCGCGCGGATTCCGAGCCCGCAATCGTAGGAACGGCCGGATCTAGCGCCACGGCGCTCCCGCGAAGGCGACGCCAGCGCTAGACCGGGTCCCGCACGCACGAACGCCGCCGGGCGAGACACTGATCCGGCTCGCCTTCGCGGCGAACGACGCGGGGCCAGGGCTTCGGGCTACGCTGCATGCGCCTTCACGCTCGCCTTGGCCTTCTCCGCGCGGCCTTCGCGTCCTTCTGGCAGACGTCCTTGGCGTTGCCCGCCAGGTCGTCGCAGCGTTCCTTCGCCACGTCGTATTCGGCATCGGCCTTCTTCAACACCGCGTCGCGCCGCGCGTCGGCGGTGTTCTTGAACGAAGCCTCGAGATCGGCCTTGCCGATGTCCCGCTTCCCTTCGCCTGGGCCTGGCAAATATCCTTCTGGTTGCCGGAGAGCGCGTCGCAGCGCTCCTTCTCGGCCTTGTAGGCGGCTTCGATCTTGTCGATTTCCGCGTCGTAGGCCTGCTTGGTCATCGTCTGGGCGCCGGCGATCGTCGCGAATGCGATGCCGCCGGAGGCCAGCAGGGCGGTCAGCAATTTGGACATGATGAGTCTCCTTGTTCTGCGTAGAGGTGCCGGTTGGCACCACAACAGACTTCTGCAACCGCTGTGCCAGCGATTTTCTATCGTATAAATCATTACTTGCATCAGGTAAGTCGCGCCGTTTACGCAAACGGCGCCGGGCGCCGGACGCAGCATCCACACGCTCGTAGGAGCCCTCGCACGACAGCGCGCGGTCCGCCCGGCGATCGTTTGTCGGCGCCGGCTCGCCACCGGCGAGGTCAGACGCCGCGACCCTCTGCGGACTCGGCTACCCGCGCAATCTCGGTCGCACCGGCACCTCGCCGAGCAGCTCGCCGAACGGCTTCAGCGCCTTCGACCCGGTCCGCGATCGTCTTGAACACCGCCGCGATCGGCGCACCGAGCAGCAAACCCCAGCCACCCCAGAGCCAGCCGAACAGCAGCACCGCGACGAAGACCGACACCGGGTTCATCCGGCAGGCGCGCCCCTGCAGCCAGGTGTTGAATCCCATCCCCATCGCGACGACGAGGCCGAGCGTCGCAAGCAGCGCGTAAGCGGCCGTTGCGATCGAGCCGGTTTCGATCAACGCCGCGACGGCGACGAGCGCCGCGGCCAGCACGCCGCCGACGTAGGGAATGAAATGCAGCACGCCGGTCACGGTCGCCCAGAGGGCCGGCCGCGTCAAGTCCGATGAACGCGAACGCGCCCCAGCACAACAGCGCGAGCAGAATGTTGGTCACCAGCATCACGAGCAGGTAGCGCTGCACCTGCACGTCGATCTCGTTCAGGATCTCGACGGTGACCCGTCGCTGCGACGAGCGGGCCGCCGACGATGTGCAGCAGCTTGCGACGGAACGTGTCGCCTGCGGCGAGCAGGAACAGCGCCATCGTGGCTGCGATGGCAAGCTGCCCTGCGAGCTCGATCAGGGCCGCGCCGTGCGCTGCGAGCTGATTGGAGAGCGCGGACGTGACCGGCGGCGTGGGGTCGGGCTTGGGGACGGGCGCCTTTCCCTGCGCCTCGGCCGCTGCCTTGTCGAGCTCGACGGCCGCCTCCTGGACATGGGCAAGCGGTCCCGGCTTGCCATCGCTTCGCACGGCCACGCGAAGCTTGCGGGCGGCCTCCGGAAGCTCGGCGACGACCGCCGCGGCGTCGTGGCGCAGCCACCACACGGTCGCAGCGGCGGAGCCCACCAGCGCAAGCAGGACGATCGTGGCGGCAATGCCGCGAGGGACGCCGGTCTGCTCGAGTCGCGCTACCGGCGGCTGCGAGAGCGTAGGCGAGCAGGACGCCTGCGACGACCGGAACCAGAAAGTCGGCGGCCAGCTTCGCGCCGCGGCGAGAACGGCGAGCGCGGCGAGAACGACGAGCGCGATCTCATGCGCCCGCAGCTGGCGCACGTCGGTCATCCCCTCTGAGTTAGGTCGGATCGCGGCCGGATGCGCTTCGCGCACCCGGGCGTGCCGCGCGACTTCGCTATCAGTACTTCTTCGGATCGCTGGTCGGATTCGACTTGTCGGCGGCGCGCTCGACGGCCCGACCACCGGCCTGCACGTCCTGGCCCAGCACCTTCCATCGTGTTGCAGCCGGCTGATCAAGCGCCAGCACGGCGGCGGCAAGAATCGCTGCGATCGCTTTCATGTCGTTTCCTTTTCGTTCGGCAACCGGATCGCGCGGCGCGCGATCACCGGAGCAGGTACGTTGCATCTGCTGTGCCACCCGATTTCTCTTGCTCAAATCAACAGGTTACGTGTGCGAAACCGGCCGCCTTAGCGAACCCGTGACCGGCAGCGCTTGCAGCCGTTACACCGCTGTCGGAACGCGCACCGCCGCGTGCGAACATCGCGCTGACCGTCGATGTCGCGGCGTTTCCGTAGCGTTTGCGAAAGGTCGCCTCGACGCTGAAAGCTGCGTACGAACAAACGCCCACGGCACCGCAATCGCGGACGCGTGGGCGCAGGCTCAGGCGGACGTCAGTGCGGCTGACCGTCCCGGTTGGCGGCGAGGTCCTCGAGGACGCTCTTGACCCGGTAATACTCGCGCGACTTGTCGAAGAAGAAGTCGGCGCCGAGCGCGACGCTGCGATCGCGGAACTGCGGGATCGCGTAATTGGTGAGAACGATGACTTTCGCGCCTTCGGGCTTCGCACCCGCGAGCGCCTTCAGCACGCCAAGCCCCGTTCCCTGCTTCAGCTGCAGGTCGAGGACGAGCACGTCCCACTCGGTGCTCTTCAGCGCCGCGACCGCGCCGTGCTCGGTGTCGGCGTGGCCGACGACTTCGATGCGGCCCGGCGTCGACAGCGACTCGGTGAGCCGCTCGCGGATGATCGGAGAGTCCTCGACGAGAAAGACATGCAACGGCTGCTGCGCGCCCTGGCTCATGCGCGTTCCTTTGTGAAACTCGGCCAAGCCGCGGGTGTCGGCGCGACCTGGATCGATGTCGTTTTCCTGCTGCATCGCCCGTCTCAGTCGATCAGGCCGTTCTTCACTGCGTAGTAGGTGAGATCGGCGTTCGACTTCATGCCCATCTTCTCGAGAACGCGCGTGCGGTACGTGCTCACGGTCTTCACCGACAGGTGCAGCTCGTCCGCGATCTGCGACACCGCCTGGCCGCCGGCCAGCTTGCAGAAGATCTGGAACTCGCGCTGCGAGAGCGAGCCGTGCAGCGGCTCGTCGCCGTTGCCCGAGATGCCCTCGGCGAGCACCTGCGCCAGCGTGGGGCTCACGTACTTGCGACCCTGCACCGCGGTGCGCACCGCGCCGACGAGCTGCGTCGACGCGGTCTCCTTGTTGATGTAGCCGGATGCGCCTGCGCGAAGCAGGTTCACCGCGTACTGCTCCTCGGCGTGCGCCGAGAGGATCAGCACCGGCAGCTCCGGCTTGACGTGCTTGATCGTCTTCAGCGTGTCGATGCCGTTCTTGTCCGGCATCGAGATGTCGAGAAGGACGATGTCGAACTCCTGGGTGCGGACCAGGGCGATCGTTTCGGCGCCGGTTGCGGCCTCGCCGGCCACTTCCATGTCGAGCTGGTCGGCGATGAACTGCTTCAGGCCCGCGCGCACGATCGCATGGTCGTCGGCGATGAGGATGCGGATCATTTGGCCCGGTGTGAAGGGACGTGGCGACGTCGTGCCCGAATCCAGCGGCACGCCCTGGTCGAATCGTTCGTTCAATCGCTGGTTCATAGCGCGAACATCCTGGGCTCGGCGTTCTGGTAAGCCGCCAGCCGGTTATACAGCGTCTTGAGGCTCACGCCGAGGATCTCCGCGCAGCGCCGCTTGTTGCCCTTGCAATGATCGAGCGTCGCGTAGATCGCCTGCTTCTCCATCTCCGCGAGCGACGTGCCCACGGGGAACTTGAGGCAGGCGCCGGTGACTTCCGGCCCGGCGAGCTGGCCGAGATTGATGTCGACGACCTCCTCGGCCATGATGAACGCGCGCTGGACGGCGTTCTTCAGCTCGCGCACGTTGCCCGGCCAGCTGTAGTCGCGGATCGCGGACAGCGCGGCACGCGAGAAGCGCTTGGAGGTCCCCGCACGCTCGTTCAGTTGCGACAGGAACAGCTCGGCGATCAGCTCGGCATCGCCTTCGCGCTCGGCGAGCGGCGGCAGGTGGATCGGGAACACGGCGAGGCGGTACATCAGGTCCTCGCGCAGCTTGCCTTCGCGCACCGCGGTCTGCGGGTCGCGGTTGGTCGCCGCGATGATGCGCACGTCCGCATTGATCTCGCCATCGCCGCCGACGCGCACGAAGCGGCCGATCTCGAGGACGCGCAGCAGGCGCACCTGCATGTCCGGCGCCATTTCGGTGATCTCGTCGAGGAACAGCGTGCCGCCGGCGGCGCGCTCGAAGCAGCCGCGATGCTGGCGCGAAGCGCCGGTGAACGCGCCCTTCTCGTGGCCGAACAGCTCCGCCTCGATCAGGTTCGCGGGAATCGCGCCGCAATTGATCGCGATGAACGGCCCGCGGCGGCGCTCGCTGCGGTCGTGGATCGTCCGGGCGACCAGCTCCTTGCCGGAGCCGGACTCGCCGATCACGAACACGGTCGCGGGGGTCGGCGCGACCTTCTCGATCATCGCGTACACCGATCGCATGGCCGAGGACCCGCCATACAGCTGGCCAAAATGGCCGATCGCGGGCCGGGACGCGGCCTGGGCGGTCGGTACACCGGCCAGATAGGGCAAGCTGAAGACCGTTGCGTCAGCGATTTCCTGCATGATTTCCTGTTTTGGGTGTGATGAGATCTGGAACGACGTGACCGATCCTACGGAGTCCCTCTAAGCACCCGTATCGGCGTGCCGCGCGACCGCATGTCCGAGTAATTCCTACACGGTCGCGCGCGAATTTTCAAAGCCTTGGCGCATCGGCGCGACGTCGCGCGGCGCTGTCACCGAGCGGAGCGCGACGGGCGGACCCGGGCGATCGGCGCATCGGTTAAAGTGCCGGTCTTCGTCGCCTGTCCCACGCCTTGATGCCCGTTCCCGCGCTCGTCCCCGTCATCCTTTCCGGCGGCGCCGGCACCCGCCTGTGGCCGCTGTCTCGCGAGGCGGCGCCGAAGCCCTTCGTCGTGCTGCCCGACGGCGGCACGCTGCTCGGCAAGACCGCCGCGCGCGCGCGGCGACTTGCCGGGCGTGGGCCCGCTGCTGACGGTCACCAACCGCGACTACTACTTCGCCACGAAGGACGTCTACGCCACCGCGGGCGGCGAGCCGACGTCCGGAGGTGTTACCTGCTCGAGCCGTTCGGCCGCAACACGGCCGCGGCGGTGGGGCTGGCCGCGCTGTGGACCCGCGCGCATGTCGGCGACGACGTGCCGATGGTGATCCTTCCGGCCGATCACCTGATCCAGGATGAAATCGCCTTCGGCCGCGCGGTCACGGCTGCGCTTGGTTGCGCGAGCGACGGGCCAGCTCGTCACGTTCGGGATCACGCCCACGCGTCCGGAAACCGGCTTCGGCTATCTCGAATGCGAGAGTCGCGGTCCGGTGCAGCTGGACGACAACGATCCGGCGCACGTCCAGCGGATCGCGCGATTCGTCGAGAAGCCGCCGCTGGCCCTGGCGCAGGACTACGTCCGCAGCGGCCGGCATCTGTGGAACTCGGGGATGTTCTGCTTCACGCCGCGCGCGATCCTCGCGGCGTTCGCAGCCCATTCGCCGCAGGTGCTGGACGCGGTGACGCCGGTGTGGAACGCGCTGGTCGGCGAAGCGCAACGGTCCGATGCTCGAGATCGACGCGGACCTGTTCGCCGCGGTGCCCGACATCTCGATCGACTACGCGGTGATGGAAAAGGCGGCGGGCGCGACGCCCGGCGTCGTCGGCGTCCGCGGCACGTTCGACTGGAGCGACGTCGGCTCCTGGCAGGCGATCTCCGAGCTCGTGCCGGCCGACGCGCTCGGCAACAGCGGCCAGGGCGAGCGGATCGCGATCGACACGCGCGGCACGTTCATCCACGCCGAGGACCGCGTCGTCGCCGCGGTCGGCGTCGACAATCTCGTGATCGTCGACACGCCGGACGCGACGCTGGTCGCGCACCGCGACCAGCTGCAGCGGGTCAAGGAGGTCGTCGGCGAGCTGAAGGCGCGCGGCCACGAAGCGTACAAGCTGCATCGCACGGTCGCGCGTCCGTGGGGCGCGTACACGGTGCTGCAGGAGGGGCCGGGCTTCAAGATCAAGCGCATCGAGGTGAAGCCGGGCGCGGCGCTATCGCTGCAGCTTCACCACCGGCGCAGCGAGCACTGGGTCGTCGTGCGCGGGATCGCCGACGTGACCCGCGGCGAGGAGACGTTCGCCGGTGCGCGAGAACGAATCGACGTTCATTCCCGTGAACACGAAGCACCGGCTGGCGAACTCGACCGGCGCGCCGCTGGTGATGATCGAAGTGCAGTGCGGCGACTATCTCGGCGAGGACGACATCGTCCGCTTCGACGACCAGTACGGCCGCGTGAAATGAGGGACAGGCACTAAATTCTCGCCGACCCGTAGCGATATTAGTGCCTGTCCCTCATTTTCGTTTTCTTCAGGCCCGCACGTCAGGATCGAGCTCGCGCTCGAGCCACGCGATCTGATCCTTCAGCAGCAGCTTGCGGCGCTTGAGCCGGGTGATCTGGATCGCGTCGTAGTCCGGCTGGTAACACAGTCGCTCGAGCACATCGTCGAGATCGCGGTGCTCGAGCCGCAACTGCACGATCCGCTGCATGAGCTCGACGCGCCGGGCGTCGGCGCCGCTCGGGTCCAGTAACAGCACGTTGGCCATGGCCCTCCCGATCGAACTGGAAGTAACGGTCCGAAGGCGCCGCCGGCGGCGGCCGCCGCGGGGCGCTTCCGAGGCTTCTACTTTCTCACTTTCCAACCGGTCGCTAGTGACGCGAGTGACTAGCGGCGCCTGCGCTCCGCGGAGCGCGGTCTAGTCGGTGCCGGCCGGCGCCACCGCGACGTCCGCGCCGCGTGTCGTCAGCGCGATCCCGGTGAGGATCAGCGCGATCCCGGCCACGTGATAGCGGTGCAGCCGCTCGTCGAGGAACAACCAGGCGAGGATCACGCCGAAAACCGGCATCAGGTGAATGAACAGCCCGGCGACCTGCGCACCGACCGCCTCGACGCCGCGGTTCCAGAAGATGTACGCGAGCACCGACGAGAACAGGGCGACGGACAGCAGCGCGGCGAGCGTTGCCGGCGTCCACGCGATGTACCGGCCCAGCGCCATCTCGCCGATCCAGAACGGCAGCACGACGAGATCGCCGACGACCGCCAACACGAACAGGAACGACAGCATGTTCAGGCCGGGCGGCCGCCGCCGCAGCAGGATCGTGTAGAGCGACCACATCGCCATCGACAGGATGACGAGCAGATCGCCGCGGTTCAGGCGGAACGCGGCCAGGACCTCGAGTGAGCCCTGCGACAGGATCGCCAGCACGCCGCACAGCGAGATGGCGACCCCTGCGAGCTGCAATGGCGCGAGGCGCTCGCGGAAGAAGATCCACGCCATCGCGATGATCATCACCGGAATGCACGAATTGAGGATCACGCCGTTCGTGGCGGTCGTGTAGTTGAGCCCGAGATAGGCGAGCGCGTTGTGCGTGCCGACGCCGATCGCGCCGAGCAGCAGCATCGTCTTCAGGTTCGCACGGACCACGGGCCAGTCGCGTTTGAGCGGCGGCAGCGCGAACGGCGCGAGGATCAGCAAGGCGAAGAGCCAGCGGAAGAACGTCATGCCCATCGGCGGAATGTCGTCGTGCAGCGCGCGGCCGATGATCCAGTTGCACGACCAGAAGAACGGCGTGAGCGTCAGCAGCAGGTACGGCGAACGGGCTCGAGCGCGGTGCGCGGATTTGTCGCAGCCATGTCCGGCGCGTGACCAGCGACGGGTCGCGACCACGACATCGCGGCGTTGCATCCGCGGCCGTCGCGATCGCGCGTTGCGCGCGAGACGCTCCGCGCCCGTATAATCGCCGCTCGAAGCAGCATCCCACTCGCAACCACTCCCGCATGCCGACGGATCCGACCGTCGTCGCGACGGCCGCCGGGACGTCGTCCATTGCCCCGACCGTCGCGACTTCCGCACCTGCAGCCTCACCGCTCGCCGGGCTGCCTTCGCTCGTCCCGACGCTGCCGGATGCGGGCAGGCGAGTCACGCTCGCGCCGCTTGCGGGCAGCGCGGATGCGCTTGCGCTGGCGCAACTTGCCGAGTCGGCGTCTGCGCAGCGGCGCACGCTTGCGATCGTCTGCGCGGATTCGCTTTCGGCGCAGCGGCTGACCGAGGAGATCGCCGCATTCGCGCCGGCACGCCGGCTCGCGTTCTTCCCCGATTGGGAAACGCTGCCCTACGACCCGATCTCGCCGCACGAGGACCTCGTCTCCGAGCGCCTGGCCACGCTGTATCGCCTGTCGCGCAACGACTGCGACGTGATCCTGCTCGCGGCATCGACCGCGATGCAGCGCCTCGCGCCGCCCTCGTACCTCGCCGCGCACACGTTCTTTCTCAAGCAGGGCGACCGCTTCGACGTCGATCGCTTTCGCGGGCAGGTGGCACTGGCCGGTTACACGCACGTCACGCAAGTCGTTTCGCCCGGCGAGTTCAGCGTGCGCGGCGGACTCGTCGACCTGTTCCCGATGGGCTCCGCGCTGCCGTATCGCCTGGATCTGTTCGGCGACGAGATCGAGACGATCCGCACGTTCGACGTCGACACGCAGCGCACGCTCTATCCGGTCCGCGACGTGCGGCTGCTGCCCGCGCGCGAGTTTCCGCTCGACGAAGCCGGCCGCACGCGATTCCGCAGCCGCTTCCGCGAGGTGTTCGAGGGCGATCCGTCGAAGTCGCCGCTGTACAAGGACGTGACCAACGGCATCGTGCCGGGCGGCCTCGAGTACTACCTGCCGCTGTTCTTCGACGCGACGGCGACGTTCGCCGACTATCTGCCGCGAGCATGCGATCGTCGCGGTGCACGGTGACGTCGGCGCGGCGATCGATCGCTTCTGGCAGGACACCGAGTCGCGCTACCGACTTCTGCGCGGCGACAAGGCGCGTCCGCTGCTCCCGCCCGCGCGAGCTGTTCGTCCCGCCCGACGAGTTCCGGCGCGCGCTGAAGACTTTCGGTCGCGTCGAGCTGCCGATCGCCGACGCGAACGCTGCGCTGCCGCCCGATGCGCCCACGCGCCGACTGCCGCCGGTGCAGGTCGACCGGCGCGCCGACGATCCGCTGGCCGCGCTCAAGCGCGCGCTCGCCACGATCGATGGGCGCGTGCTGTTCGTGGCCGAGAGCGCCGGACGCCGCGAGACGATGCAGCAGTATTTCAACGAGTACGGATTGAAGCCTGCGGTGGTCGACGACCTCGCGGCGTTCCTTTCCGGCGAGGCGAAATGCGCGCTCGCCGCCGCGCCGCTCCACACGGGCTTCCTGTGGCCGGCCGCCGGGCTCGCGTTCATCACCGAAGCCGAGCTGTACGCGAACATCGTGCGTCGCGGACGGCGCGATACGGGACGGCGCACGAACGTCGACGCGATGGTGCGCGACCTCTCCGAGGTGCGCATCGGCGATCCGGTCGTGCACGAGCAGCACGGCATCGGCCGCTATCTCGGCTTGACGACGCTCGATCTCGGCGACGGCTCGAACGAGTTCCTGCAGCTCGTCTACGCGAACGACGCGAAGCTCTACGTGCCGGTCTCGGCGCTGCATCTGATCTCGCGCTACAGCGGCGCGCAGCCGGAAGCCGCGCCGCTGCACGAGCTCGGCAGCGGTCAATGGGACAAGGCGAAGCGCAAGGCCGCGCAACAGGCGCACGACACGGCCGCCGAGCTGCTCAATCTCTACGCGCAGCGCGCGGCGCGGCAGGGGCACGCGTTCGAGTTCAAGCCGCACGACTACGAAGCGTTTGCCGAAGGCTTCGGCTTCGAGGAGACGCCCGACCAGCAGGCCGCGATCGAGGCCGTGATCGCGGACCTCACGTCCGGCCAGCCGATGGACCGGCTGGTGTGCGGCGACGTGGGCTTCGGCAAGACCGAGGTCGCGCTGCGCGCGGCGTTCGTGGCGGTGGCCGACGGCAAGCAGGTCGCCGTGCTGGTGCCGACGACGCTGCTCGCCGAACAGCATTTCCAGGTGTTCTCCGACCGCTTCGCCGACATGCCGGTGAAGCTCGCCGAGCTGTCGCGGTTCCGCTCGACGAAGGAGGTGAAGGCCGCGCTCGACGGGCTCGCGTCCGGCCGGATCGACATCGTCATCGGCACGCACAAGCTGCTGCAAAGCGACGTCAAGTTCAAGAACCTCGGGCTCGTGATCATCGACGAGGAGCATCGGTTCGGCGTCCGGCAGAAGGAGCGGCTGAAACGCCTGCGCGCCGAGGTCGACGTGCTGACGCTGACCGCCACGCCGATCCCGCGCACGCTCGCGATGTCGCTCGAAGGCATCCGCGATTTCTCGGTGATCGCGACGGCGCCGCAGCGACGGCTCGCGATCAAGACGTTCGTCACGCCGTGGTCGCGCGGGATCGTGCGCGAGGCCGCGTTGCGCGAGCTCAAGCGCGGCGGCCAGATCTACTATCTGCACAACGACGTCGATACGATCCGCACGACCGCCGAGCGACTTGCGGAGCTCGTGCCCGAGGCGAGGATCGCGGTCGCGCACGGCCAGATGCCGGAGCGCGAGCTCGAGCACGTGATGCGCGACTTCTACCAGCAGCGCATCAACCTGCTCGTCTGCTCGACGATCATCGAGACCGGCATCGACGTGCCGACGGCGAACACGATCATCATCGAGCGCGCCGACCGCTTCGGGCTCGCGCAGCTGCACCAGTTGCGCGGCCGCGTCGGCCGCTCGCATCACCAGGCGTACGCGTACCTGCTGACGCCGCCCGAGGAAGCGCTCTCCGCGCAGGCGCGAAAGCGCCTGGAAGCGATCCAGATGATGGAGGACCTGGGCTCCGGCTTCTATCTCGCGATGCACGACCTCGAGATCCGCGGCGCGGGCGAGGTGCTCGGCGAGGAACAGTCCGGCGAGATGGCCGAAGTCGGCTTCCAGCTCTACGCCGACATGCTGAAGGCCGCGGTGAAGGCGCTGAAGGCGGGGCGCGAGCCGAACCTCAACGAGCCGCTGGGCGTCACGACCGAGATCAATCTTCACGTGCCGGCGCTGCTGCCCGAAAGCTACTGCAGCGACGTGCACGAGCGCCTCGTCATCTACAAGCGACTTGCGAGCGTCGAGACGAGCGACGAGCTCGATGCGATCGCCGAAGAGCTCGTCGACCGCTTCGGCAAGCTGCCGGAGCCCGCGCAGGCGCTGATCGCGAGCCATCGTCTGCGACTCGCCGCGCGGCCGCTCGGCGTGACCAAGGTCGACGCAGGCCCGGAGCGCAGCACGCTGCAGTTCGCGAAGGACCCGGGATTCGATCCGGGCAAGCTGATCCTGCTCGTGCAGCGTGACGGCCGCGTGCGCTTCGCGGGTCCGGACAAGGTGCGGATCGAGAAGGCCGCGCCGGCGTTGCCGGATCGGGTGGCGCTGGTGAAAGAGTTCCTCGCGAAGGTGGCGTGACCCGAAACCACGAATGGCAACGCGATCGGTCATTCCGCCGCTCCACGCACTCGCCGCGTTCGATGCAGTCGCGCGTACCGGCTCGTTCACGGCCGCCGCCGACGAGCTGTGCGTCACGCGAAGCGCGGTGAGCCATCGCATACGCGAGCTCGAGGCGCGCATCGGCGTCGCGCTGTTCAGGCGCGGAAGCGCAACCGCGGAAATGACGGATGCCGGTCGTGCGTATCGCGATGCGGTCTCGCCGGCGCTGGCGGCCCTGCAGCGCGTCGCGGCCGCTCCGCTGTCCACGACATCGCAACGGATCACGCTCGGCACGCCGCCGACGTTCGCGCGCGAAGTGCTGCTGCCGCGCCTTCCCGGATTCCATGAAGCGCATCCGCACATCGACGTGGACTTGCGCATCACCGTGCCGATGCTCGAGAGCGCGCACGATGCGGACATCGAGATCCGTTTCGGCATGCGCGATCCGCGGCATCCGCAGGACGCACCGCTCATGGACGAGC
Source organism: uncultured beta proteobacterium (assembly GCA_963804205.1). GTDB lineage: Bacteria > Pseudomonadota > Gammaproteobacteria > Burkholderiales > Casimicrobiaceae > VBCG01. The sequence goes on from CAWDPJ010000001.1 coordinate 64,616, forward strand.
CGGTCTTCGTCGTCGGGGCGCCGGCCTACCTCCAGCGGCTCGCGGAACCGTTATCGCCGGATACGCTTGCGCGGGCGACGCTTCTTCGCAGCACGCTCGAGCCCTGGCAGCCGTGGTTCGCCGCCGCGGGTCTGGACTTGCGCGAGCCGACGGGGGGCGATCGCTACGACGATCTCGCGCTGCTCTATCGCGCGGCCGAGCAGGGACTCGGTCTCGCACTCGCGCGGCGCACGCTTGCCGCGCGTGCGCTCGCTGACGGCACGCTGGTGCGCGCGTTCGCGATCGAAGCACGCTCGCCGCATGCCTACTGGCTGGTCATGCGCGAGGATGCGCGCGCACGCGCCGAAGTCGACGCATTCGCGCGGTGGTTGCGGGCCGCCGTGACGCCGGCGCAAGTCTAGTGTGCTAAGTGACGCTTCACCGCGTCCTCATCCCATTCAAGACCGCTGCCCGGACGTGAGGACGCAGTAACGAATCCGTCGACGACGCGGACCGGTTCCTTCAGCAGCGGCTTCGCGAAATCCAGGTATTCGAGCCAGTCCGCCGTCGGCGTCACCGGCAACAGGTGCGCGCTGATCTCGGGGAAGATGTGGCTGGACACCGGCAATCCCGCCGACTGCGCGAGCGCCGCCGCCCGCAACCATCCGGTCACGCCGCCGATCTTCATCACGTCCGGCATCGCGAGGCGGCAGGCGCGCGCCACGATGCTGCGCGTCATGTCGTTCGGTCCCCACCAGTTCTCGCCGAGCTGCAGCGGCGTGCGCATCGCGAGCGCCAGCTGCGCATGGCCCGCGTCGTCGTCGGCGCGAAGCGGCTCCTCGATCCAGTTGAGGCGCTCCTCGTCGACGACGCGCATGCGCCGCAAACGCTTCCGCGAGCGTGAGCGACTGGTTGTAGTCGATCATCAGCGTCATCGCCGTCGCCCGCTGCCTTGCGGACCTCGCGGATCGCGTTCACGTCGTCGCGAACATCGGCGTAGCCGACCTTGATCTTCATTGCGCGAAAGCCCGCGGCCGACGCTGCGCCGGCGAGCTCCGCCACCTCGCGCACTTCCACCATGCCGTAGCTGTCGTAGGCACGCAAAGGCCGCGCGCGGCCCCCGAGCAGCTCGACGAGCGGCAATCCGGCGGCGCGGGCGAGCGCGTCCCAGGCCGCCATGTCGAGTGCGGCCGTCGCGATGCCGATGAGTCCCTGCGGGCTGACCAGCCGGAACCGCTGATCGAGCTTCGCTGCGATGTCGGCCGGCGCGACCGTGTCGCCCTTGACGAGCGCTTCGAGGTTCTCGATGAGCTTCGCCACCGGCTTCAGCGCGACCGGCGTGTAGCAGAACACGTAGCTCGTGCCGACCACGCCCTCTTCGGTCACCAGGATCAGCAGCACGAGCGGCGCGGTCTCGATGTTGCCGCTGGCGGTACGCACCGGACGTGCCAGCGGGGCGTTGACGGCGCGAACGTCCAGCGAGCGCAGCGTAAGCTTCGGTTTGGCGGTCATCGGTCGTCCCTCGAAGGATCGAGCGAGACGCGAAGCGTAACGCCTAAGACCCCGGGAAGCGCGTGAATCCCGCTCACGCGCCCGGTGAACGGCGCTCACCGGCTGCGCGTGCGATACTCGGTTGCGTTCCGCGTCCGTTCACGCCAATGGCGCTCGCTTTCCCGCCCGAAGTCAAGGTGCTCGTCCGCGACTGGCTGTCGGCGAATCACGTGCTGTTGCACGGGCGACGAAGGTGCGGTGCTCGTCGATACCGGCTACGTGCGTCACGCGCCGTTCACGCTGGCGCTGCTGCGCAGTGACCGCGCGCTCGGGATCGCGCGCCGCTCGCGAAGATCGTCAACACGCATTGCCATAGCGACCACATGGGGGGCAACGCCGCGATCGCCCGCGCGTACGGTTGTCCGATCGCCGTGCCGGAAGGCGAAGCGCCGCTGATCGAGGCCTGGGACGAGCAGTCGCTGCTGCTCGACTATGCCGACCAGTCGGCGGAACGCTTCAGCGTCGGCGAGACTCTGCGTGCGGGCGAGACCTATCGCTGGGGCAACCTCGAATGGGACGCGATCGCAGCGCCCGGCCACGACATGGGTGCGCTCTGCTTCTTCAATGCGGAGCACGGCCTGCTGATCTCCGGCGATGCGCTCTGGGCGAACGGTTTCGGTTTCGTCATGCCGCCGCAGATCGATCCGCAGGCGTTGCCGGCGACGCGCGCCACACTCGAAACGCTTTCGCGGCTGCCGATCCGGATCGTGATCCCCGGTCACGGCGATCCGTTCGACGACGTCGACGCGGCGCTTGTCGCGAGCGTTCCGCCGCCTCGAATCGTTCGAGTCGGACCCCGACCGCCTCGTCCGTCACGCGCTCAAGGTCGTGCTGATGTTCAAGCTGCTCGACTGCCAGCGCCTGCCGCTCGACGGCATGGCCGGCTACGTCGATCGCGTCGGGTTGTATCGCGACTTCAACGCGCGTTTCCTCGGCATGACGCCCGCGGCGCTGGCCAACGCTGCTGGTAAACGACCTGCTGCGCGCGGGCGCCGTGCGGCAAGAGGACGGCTGGATCGTGCCGGCCGCGGCCGGCCCCGCTTCGCCGACGGGAATAATCTTCACGCAGGACTGTTGTCGGTCACGGGTTGCCGCAATGCCCGTTTTCGGATTCAATGCGGCGGACGCGTCCGTGCAACGACAAGCGACGCGCAGATCGAACGAACCCTTCGGAGGCATATCGATGAAGCAGGCTGTCCCGATCCTCGCCGCGCTCGCCGTCGTCGGCGCATTCTCGACGGCGGTCTATGCGCAGACCGCCGACCGTGCGATCAAGTATCGCCAGGGCATCATGCAGGCGCAGGGCTGGCACATGGGCATCCTCGGCGGCATGGCGAAAGGCACGCGCCCCTACGACAAGGACGTCGCGCATGCGCAGCGCGAAGTACGTGAGCCAGCTGCTCGACATGCCGTGGGAGGGATTCACGCCCGGCTCGGAAACCGGCGCGCCGACGCGGGCGAAGCCGGAGATCTGGAAGGACAAGGCGAAGTTCGACAAGTATGGGCAGGATGCCAAGGCCGAGTCGGTCAAGTTCGCCGCGGCAGCGGGTAACGGGCTCGATGCCTTGCGCGCGGCGATCGGCCCGATGGGCCGCGCCTGCAACAACTGCCACGACGATTTCCAGAACAAGGACCTGTCGAAGTAGCGCTTCCCTGCAACGGCGCAAGGCCGGGGCGACCCGGCCTTTTTTCATCGTGCGCGTCGTCGCGTCAGAGCTTGTTCGCAGCACGTACCACACCGCAAGCCCGCACAGCAGCAGCAGCACGAGTCGCCTTGGCCGTGGAGGCGGCCGCATCCTCGCGCGCGTCGCGAGCCCTGCCGGCAAGTTGCTTGTGCCCGGTCACCATCGGCATGATGAGGTTGTCCTTCAGCAGCGCGAGGTACGCCAGCACCGCGCCGATGTGAATCGACGAGAGCGCGACGACCACCCACCAGAACCGGCGGTGGACGGCGCTGATCGCGTCCGACGTGTCCTTCGTCACCCGCTCGGAGAACGGCCCGCCCCAGAGGATGTCGTCGTTCGTGAACAGCCCCATCAGCGCCTGCGCGAGCAACGCGACCAGCAGCAGCACGACCATCCAGCCGCCGAGCGGATTGTGGGTCGCATGGACCTCGTGCGACCCGAACAACGACCGCGTATAGCGGACACATGCGACGGACCGTACAGGAACGACGCTGAAGCGCGCGTTCCGGCTGCCGACGAAGCCCCAGATCACGCGGAACACGACCAGCGCGAGCATCGCCTGGCCGAAGCGCATGTGCCATTCCAGCCAGTCGGCCCCGAGCTTGCCGGTGATGATGAGGCCGATCAGCAGCAACACCATCGCCCAGTGGACGACGCGCACCGGCCAGTCCCACACGGCCACGCGCGACTTCGTGACCCGCCGGCCTCGTATGCGGGCGAGTCCGGTTCGGGAAGCAGCGACAGGGTCGTGTCACAAGCTGTCCTCGTCGAACGATGCACGAGCGCGCATTGCACCAAACCGCGCGCATCTTCGCAATCATTCGCTGACTCCGCTAGCGGCCAGCGAGGACGGCTCATCAGTGCAGCTTGACGCGCGGCTCCACGCGGCCGCGCAGGAACCGGCCGATCGTGTCGAGCACGACGGCAAGCGTCCCGTAAAGCGATCGCTGGTGCAGCTTGTACAGCGAGGCGTACATCGCGCGGGCGATCAGTCCCTGCACGAGCATGCTGCCGCCGATCAGGATGCCCATCAGCGTGCCCACGGCAGAAAGCTCGCCGAGCGACACGAGCGATCCATAGTCGCGGAAGCGGAATTCGGGCAGCGGCCGGCCGTCGAGTCGCGCCTTCACCGTGCGGACGAGCAGCGTCGCCTGCTGGTGCGCGGCCTGCGCGCGCGGCGGCACGGTCGCGCCTTTGCGCTTGCCCTCCGGCCACGGGCAGGCGGCGCAATCGCCGAGCGCGAACACGTCCGGATCGCGCGTCGTCTGCAACGTGCGCTGGACCACGAGCTGGTTGCTGCGATTGACCTCGAGGCCGTCGAGATCCGCGAGCCACGCGGGCGCCCGGATGCCGGCCGCCCAGACGACGAGATCGGCCGGATAGAACGCGCCGCTTGCGCTGCGCACGCCGCTCGCGTCCACCGAGACGACTTTCTCGTTCGTGTGCATGCCGATGGCCAGATCCTGCAACAGCTTCACAGCGGCGTCGGCGATGCGCTCCGGCAACGGCGGCAGGATACGAGGCGCCGCTTCGACGACCGTGATGCGGACGTCGCGCGGCGGATCGAGGTGCTCGAGACCGTACGCGGCATGCGTCTTCGTCGTCTGCCGGATCTCGGCGGCGAGCTCGACGCCGGTGGCGCCTGCACCGATGATGACGACGTCGACGTGGCCGGGCTCGCCCGCCGCCTTGGCCGCGTCGGCGCGAACGCTGGCCGCGAGCAGCTTTCGATGGAAGCGCTCCGCTTCGATCGGCGTGTCGATCGCGATCGAGTGCTCCGCGACACCCGGGACGCCGAAGTCGTTGCTCACGCTGCCGACGGCGATGACCAGCATGTCGTAGTGGAGCTCGCGCACCGGAAGCATTTCGGTGCCGTCGTCGTCCAGCACGCGGTCGATGCGAACGGTACGGCGCGCGCGGTCGAGGCCGATCATGCTGCCTTGCCGGAACTTGAAGTGCCGGAGATACGCGAGCGCGGGGTAATCGGCGTCGTGCGCGCTCGGCATCCATCCGTCCCGCGGCCACCTCGTGCAGCAACGGCTTCCACACGTGCGTGGCAAGCGCATCGACGAGCGTTACCGCCACCTTCGAATCGCGCTTGTAACGCTCGCCAAGCGACGCCGCGAGCGGCAGCCCGCCGGCGCCGCCGCCGATGATCACGATGTGATAGGGGGCTGGTTCCGCCATCGGCGCGTCCTCAGCCGGGTTCGCGCAACGCCTGCGCGATGCGTGCCATCGTGTTCGCTTGCGTCTTCAGCGTGAAATCGACCAGCGCCATGCCGTCCGCGAACGCTTCGTCGACCAGCGACGCCGAATCCGCAGGCGGAAGCGTGAGATGCGCGTCCGCGTGACCCGACTCGAAGACGACTGCCATGCCCGCGCGCCGTGCAATATGCATCATGGCCGCGTTCTCGGCGAGGCAATGCATGTAGAGCATGCGGAGGTTCCGATTGCGTGCGTGCGCCGCCGCGCGCCGCACGAGCGCGCTCCCGATACCGCGCCGGCGCTGGTCGCTATCCACCGAGACGCCCAGCTCGGCGGACACCTCGTCGACGAACGCAACATGCGCCGCGCCCACGACGCGAAGCGCGTCGTCCCGCACGGCGAACACGGTGTCGTGTTCGAAGTCGATACGATCGACGTACGCGCCGACCGCATCGCGCACGATCGTCGAGCCGAAGCGCAGGCGGATGTCGTCGGGATCGAGGGCGGTAAGGTGCGCGCGGTAAGCGTTACGCGCGCTGGCGGAGAGCCGCTGGACAGGAATCGTCATTTCGAGTTCTTGGCATCATGGCTCCTCCTGTTTCACCCACGATTGTAACCGCTACGTGCCCTCGTACAGCGTGACGACGCAAGCGCCGCCGAGACCGACATTGTGCTGGAGCGCAAGTCTTGCGCCCGCTACCTGGCGCGCGCCCGCGGCGCCGCGCAGCTGCTGCACCAATTCGTGGCATTGCGCGAGTCCGGTCGCCCCGAGCGGATGGCCCTTCGACAGCAGGCCGCCGGAGGGATTGGTGACGACCTGCCCGCCGTAGGTATTGTCGCCGCGCTCGACGAACGCTTCCGCTTCGCCCTCGCCGCAGAAGCCGAGCGCCTCGTAGCTGATCAGCTCGTTGTGCGCGAAGCAGTCGTGCAGCTCGCAGACGTCGATGTCCTGCGGGCCGATCCCGGCCGCCTCGTAGACGGAGCGCGCAGCGTCGCGCGCCATCCCATAGCCGACGAGCTGCATCATCGAGCGCGCATCGAACGTCTCCGGCGAATCCGTCGTCATCGCCTGCGCGCGGATTCGTACGCCGGTGCGGCCTGCGCGGCTCGCACGGGCTTCCGACATCAGGACCGCGGCCGCAGCGCCGCAGGTCGGCGGACACGCCATCATCCGCGTCATCACGCCGGGCCACAGCGGCGCATCGGCCAGGACGTCATCCTCGGTCACGACCCTGCGAAAGATCGCGTGCGGATTGTGCTCCGCATGCCGGCTCGCCTTCGCACGGATCTTCGCGAACGTCGAGAGCTTCGTACCGTAGCGCTGCATGTGCTCGCGCCCCGCACCGCCGAAGTAGCGCAATGCGAGCGGCACGTCCGCGGCATCGGCCGCCAGCTCGTCGCAGACAGCATCGAAGCGCGAGAACGGCGACGGGCGATCGCGAAATACCGCGCCGATCGCGCCCGGGTTCATCTGCTCGAAACCCAGCGCGAGCACGCAATCGGCCGCGCCGCCTTCGATCGCCTGGCGCGCGAGGAACAGCGCCGTCGAGCCGGTGGAGCAGTTGTTGTTCACGTTCACGATCGGGATGCCGGTCATGCCGAGCGCGTAGAGCGCGTGCTGGCCGGCGGTCGAGTCGCCGTAGACGAATCCCGCGTACGCCTGCTGGACCTCGCGGTAATCGATGCCCGCGTCGGCAAGCGCGAGCCGCGCGGCTTCGCGCGCCATCGTGTCGTACGGATCCGCAGCGCCCGGCTTGCGGAACGGGACCATTCCGCTGCCCGCCACGCAAACCCGCGTCATCGCGCCATCCCGATCAGTTGCCGCGCGCCGTGCCTTCGCGCCGCGGGTCGGCGCCGGCGACCCAGCCGGTGCGCGTGCGCACGATCGCCTGCGCACCGGACGTGAGCTCGATCACCTGCACCTGGTGTCCGAGCGCGACGAGCTTGTCCTGCAGCGCGACGATCGGCGTGCCGCGCTCGAGCTCGGTGGGCCCGTTGCGGCTGCCGAAGTTCGGCAGCGCGATCGCGGCCTGCGGATCGAGCTTCCAGTCGATCACGCCGACCAGCGTCTTCAACACGTAGTTGATGATCGAGCTGCCGCCGGGCGAGCCGGTCACGAGGTAGACGCGACCGCTCGCGTCGTAGACGATCGTCGGCGCCATCGACGAGCGCGGGCGCTTGCCGGGCTCGACGCGATTGGCGACCGGCTTGCCGTCGTCGACCGCGCGAAAGCTGAAATCGGTGAGCTCGTTGTTGAGCAGGAATCCGCCTTCGGTCATCAGGCGGCTGCCGAACGCGTTCTCGATCGTCGTCGTGAACGACACCGCGTTGCCCTTGGCGTCGACGATCGAAAGGTGCGATGTCGACGCGAGCTCGAGGCCGTCATGCTGACCCCGCCGCTTGGACCCGCGCCGCCGCGGTCGCCGGCGGCGTGCCGGGCGCCGCACGTCCCAGCGACGCCGTCGGTCGTATCGCCGAACCGCGCTCTCGGAGATAGCTCGGATCGAGCAGCCCGGCCGGCGGCGCGACGAAGTCCGGATCGGCCATGTACGCCCCGCGGTCTGCGTAAGCGAGCCGGCCCGCCTCCGCGATGAAGTGCGTGCTCCAGAACGACGCCGGCCCCATCGCTGCGAGGTCGTACGGCTCCAGCATCGCCAGCATCTGCAGCACCGTCGGCCCACCCGACGACGGCAGCGGCATGCCACACACGCGATAGCCGCGATAAGGTCCGCAAACCGGTGCGCGCACCTTGATCCGATAGTTGGCGAGATCGTCGAGCGTGAGGTCGCCCGGGTTCGCGGCGGCACCATTGGCGGTTGCGACGACATCACGAGCGATCTCGCCACGATAGAACGCCTCCGCGCCCTGCGCCGCAAGCGTGCGCAACGTGCGCGCATAGGCAGGATTGCGCAACAGTATCGCCGGCCCGTAGCGGTTCGCCGGTCGCGCGCGCGAAATACTGGCGGGCGCGGTCGTTGCCCATCGGACCCTCCGCGCCCGCGATCGCCGCAGCCAGCCGCGGCGAGACCGCGAAGCCCTGCTCGGCAAGCGTGATCGCCGGCGCGAACAGATCGGCCCAGCGTACGCGCCCGTGCGCGCGATGCGCCGCTGCGAGCAGCGCCATCGTGCCGGGTACGCCGACGGAGCGACCCCCGACGACTGCGTCGAGGAAGCGCAGCGGCTTGCCGTCGCGATCGAGGAATCGTTCGGGTTTCGCCGCGGCAGGCGCGGTCTCGCGTCCGTCGTAGGCGAGCAGTCGTCGCGAGCCTGCGTCGTGCACGAGCATGAAGCCGCCGCCGCCGATCCCCGACGATTGCGGCTCCACCAGTCCGAGCACGAGTTGCGCGGCGATCGCCGCATCGACGGCGCTGCCCCCGCGGGCAAGGATCGCATGGCCGGCATCGACCGCAAGCGGATTCGCGGCGGCGATCATGAACTGCCGCGCGGTGACCGGCGCTCGGTCGCGCCAACCGGAAGCGCCCTCGGGCGCAGGCTGCGCAAGCAGCAGCGAATTCGCGAAAAGCGCGACACCTGCACAGATCGACACAACCAGCGAACGGGTCGACGCGGGCATGATCGGACTCCAACAGGGGCGTTCCGCGATTCTACCGGTGTGCCGGCGAGCCAAGGTCGTGTCCCGGGCGCCGATGCGCACGCGTAGGCAGGGGCCGACACGCAACGCAGCGCGAGCCTGACGGTCACCCGTGCAGCGAGTTGGCTACAGTGAATGCTGCGTCGTCCGCCGATCGGCGACGTGCATTCATGACCTCACGCACGTTTCCCCTGTCACGCCAGCGACGTCGTCGCATCGCGCCGAAAGGCGTTCTGCCGGTCCAGGACGGCCAGCGCCACGCCGCCCCCGCCGAAGACGATGACCTTGGCGACGAGGTCGAGCGCACACCCGCGCCGTTGCGCACGCCCTCGGGTGAGCCGGCCGATCCCGCGACGCATGCTGCCGGCGCGCGACCGCCTGCACCGCGCTTGCCGCACGAGCACGACGAGCACGCGGATCCGCCGCTGCCGCCGCGCGAGCCGATGATCCAGGCGGAGAGAGACTTGATCGAAGGTCGACAGGACACCGACCTGCGAAGCAATGCGCGCAAAGCATTCGAGAACGCGAGGTTCCGACGTCGCTGATCGCTCGATGCGCGCAGGTGCCGGTGTTCGCCCAACCTCGAACAAGAACGATACGCCGAGGCAACAGAGACCGAAGTCGCCGAACACCCGAATCTGAACTCATGGACGGGCCTCGGGGACACGGACACAGGAGACATCCAGATGTCGTCAGCAGCCATCAACAAGGAGCTTCTCGACCTCGAGAAGCAGTACTGGGATGCGATAAAGAACAAGGATGGAGCCGCCGCAACGCGATTGAGCGACGAGCACTGCCTGGTCGTCGGCCCGCAGGGCGTCGGCGACATCGACAAGAAGTCGATCGCCGGCATGGTCAATAGCGATCCCGACGAGTTGAAGAAATACCTTCTCGACGACCGCGATGTCCATGTCCGCGCGGTGGCCGATGACGTGGCGGTCATCGCCTATAGGGTGCGCGAGGAATTGGTGGTCGACGGCAAGCCGACAACCATGGAAGCGTTCGACTCGAGCGTCTGGGTGAATCGCGACGGGAGATGGATGTGCGCCATGCACACCGAGACGCTCGCAGGTGATCCAAACGGTCGACGGTAGGTCGCAGCTCGCCTGAAAGTCAGGGGCCGGTCCTGGCGATCCGCCGTTAGCCCGGTTCCCGATCAGAGCACCGGATGATTGTGCACGGCGTTGGCGCTAGCTTCGAACGCGCCCAACGGGCACGATGTCCATTCGACGTTGGCGTAGCACGAGTTGCCGCTGACGACGTCAAAGCCGGCGCACGTTCCCGCATGCGCCACCGGCACGACAAGCAAGGCGGCAACGACCGCGGCCGCCAGCGCAATGGACGAGATCCGCATGATGGTCGAGATTTTCATGGCTGCTCCTTGACGACTTTCTCGCGGGTCATCGTGCCCGGGTCCGCAGGGTGCGACAACGCGACTATTCGCCTCGCGGCCAGGCATGCAGGTTGATGGCGGCTGGAAACGCCGAGGGCCGCGCGTGGCGGCCCTCGTGGCAGTGGTTACTGCGGCCCTCGCCGCCCTTCATGCGTTACTTCTTGGGCGCAGTCGAAGGCGCAGTCGCCGGGGCTGCGGGGGCAGCGGTCGCCGGGGTGCTCGCCTTCGGCGCAACCTGAACCGCCGGCGCCGGTTCAGGAACTGCCTTGGCGCGCTCGCCGTGGATGACGAGCAGCGGCACGATCATCAGCGCGACGATGTTGATGATCTTGATCAGCGGATTCACCGCGGGACCCGCCGTGTCCTTGTACGGATCGCCGACCGTGTCACCGGTCACCGCCGCCTTGTGCGCGTCGGAGCCCTTGCCGCCGAAATGGCCGTCCTCGATGTACTTCTTCGCGTTGTCCCAGGCACCGCCGCCGGTCGTCATCGAGATCGCGACGAAGATGCCGGTGACGATCGTGCCCATCAGCACGCCGCCCAGCGCTTGCGGACCGAGCAGCATGCCGACCGCGACCGGCACCAGCACCGGCAGCAGCGACGGCACGATCATTTCGCGGATCGCCGCCTTGGTCAGCATGTCGACCGCGACGCCGTATTCGGGCTTCGCCGTGCCTTCCATGATCCCCTTGATGTCGCGGAACTGGCGACGCACCTCGATCACGACCGAGCCGGCGGCGCGACCCACCGCTTCCATCGCCATCGCGCCGAACAGATAGGGGATCAGTCCGCCGATGAACAGGCCGATGATCACCATGTGGTTCGACAGGTCGAACGTCGTCGCGAGGCCCACCGACTCGAGCTGGTGCGTGTAGTCGGCGAAGAGCACCAGCGCCGCGAGACCTGCCGAGCCGATCGCATAGCCTTTCGTGACCGCCTTCGTCGTGTTGCCGACGGCGTCGAGCGGATCGGTGATCGCGCGCACCGAGTCCGGCAGGTCGGCCATTTCGGCAATGCCGCCGGCGTTGTCGGTGATCGGGCCGTACGCGTCGAGCGCGACGATGATGCCGGCCATCGACAGCATTGCGGTGGCGGCGATCGCGATGCCGTACAGGCCCGCGAGCCAGTACGACGCGAAGATCGCAGCGCACACGGCGAGCACCGGCCAGGCGGTGGCTTTCATCGACACGCCGAGGCCCGCGATGATGTTCGTGCCGTGCCCGGTCGTGGAGGCCTGCGCGATGTGCTTGACCGGCTTGAAATCGGTGCCGGTGTAGTACTCGGTGATGACGACCATCGCTCCCGTCAGCACGAGGCCGACGAGCGAGGCAAGCCAGAGCTTCATCGGCGACAGCGAGGGATCGACGGTGCCGATGTCCTTCATCATCCAGTACGTGATGCCCAGGAAGGCGATCGCGGACAGCCCGCCGGCGACGATCAGGCCGCGGTACAGCGCGTTCATGATCTTGCCGCCGGCGCGCGCGTTCACGAAGAAACAGCCGACGATCGATGCGATGATCGAAACGCCCCCGAGGACGAGCGGATAGACGACCACGGTTTCCGCAAGGCTGGGCAGCAGCAGCGCGCCGAGCAGCATCGTCGCGATGATCGTGACCGCGTAGGTCTCGAACAGGTCGGCCGCCATGCCGGCGCAGTCGCCGACGTTGTCCCCCACGTTGTCCGCGATCACCGCCGGATTGCGCGGGTCGTCCTCCGGAATGCCCGCCTCGACCTTGCCGACCAGGTCGGCGCCGACGTCCGCGCCCTTGGTGAAGATGCCGCCGCCCAGCCGCGCGAAGATCGAGATCAGCGAGCTGCCGAACGCGAGGCCGACCAGCGGCTGGATCGCGTGATGCAGGCCCTGCGTCATCAGGTTCGGCGCCCAGTTCGCGGCGCCGATCAGGAACCAGTAGAACCCGGTGACGCCGAGCAGGCCGAGGCCGACGACCAGCATGCCGGTGATCGCGCCGCCGCGGAACGCGACCGACAGCGCCTCGTTCAAGCCGCTGCGCGCGGCTTCGGCGGTGCGCACGTTCGAGCGCACCGACACGTTCATGCCGATGTAGCCGGCGAGCCCGGAGAGGATCGCGCCGATCGCGAAGCCCGCGGCCGTGTCCCAGCGCAGCAGCACGCCGATGACGATGAACAGGATGACGCCGACGATGCCGATCGTCGTGTACTGGCGATTGAGGTAAGCCTTGGCGCCCGCCTGGATCGCCGCGGCGATCTCCTGCATGCGCGGGTTGCCGGCCGGCTTCGCCATGATCCAGCCGATCGACCAGATGCCGTAGACGATCGCCAGGATCGCGCAGACGAGCGCGATAACGAGACCTGCGGAAATTGCCATGACTTCTCCCTAGGTTGCGGCTTGTGACGGTGCGGCCGGTGCGTCCAGCGGGTCACCCGGCGAGCGTTATCGATTTGTTCACGGTCGCACGGCGCCGTTTCAAGTCCGACCCTTGGGCGGACCTGCGCCGGATTTCCCCTTCGCCGAACGACCCGAGCCGATCCTTGCCGGACCGGTCAAACACGCTATTTTGCCAGCCGACGGCGGGTAGCGTCGACGTTCGTTAACGAAGCGGCCGGCTGGCCATGCGGGCTGCCGCCACACCGCGGCGGGGAACCGCCCGCGCCGGCGAGAAACGTCGCTTCCGAACCCGGCGCGGCACCGGCTCGAAGGACCGCGACGCCTGGCCGCACGCGTCCCCACTGGCGGCCTCTGCGAGCTAAATGCGAATCGTCGCGACGGCCCGCACGGCGGGCGAAGATGGCACGCGTTATGCATTTCGGGCATGTTTCGTGTACGCGCGTTTCCGGCTCGGCCCGGTGACTCGCTGCACCGAGGGAATTGTCGAGGAGAGGACGTCATGTTCCGCTTCATTGCCACCGCCTTCGCCGCTGCCGCGTTCGCGGCATCGTCCAGCGCGCTCGCCCAGCTCGTCTTCGCGGTCACCGAAGGGGTGACCTATCAGGCGACGCCCAAGGAGATTCGCGAGAAGTTCGAGCCGCTCGCCGAGGTGATCGGCAGGGTGCTCCGCCGCGAGGTCAGGATCGTGCTGGTGCCCGCCTACGACGATGCGCGCGCCGGGCTCGCGAAACAGGAGTTCGACCTCGCCTACGTGCATCCGGCGCATGTCGCGCTGGCCGAAGTCAAGGCCGGGCGCTACCGCACGCTGGTCTGGACGATCGGCTTCACCGAGTACACGGTGTCGCTGCTCGTCAAGCCCGATTCGACGATGAAGACGCTCGGCGACATCAAGGGCCGGACGCTGGTGACGCCGGACCCCGACTCGATCACCGCATGGATGGTGCGCGCGATGCTCCGCGGCGAGAAGCTCGGCGAGAAGGACCTGCGCGTGCGTACGACGCGCTATCAGGACGCCGTGCCGTTCTATCTCGACTACGACTTCGCGGACGTCGGCGCAACCGCGGCGAACGCCGTCGTCAAGAGCTGGACGGGCAAGGGCGGCAAGGTCGCCGTCAAGTCGCGCTCGCTGCCGATCAAGCACATCATCGCCTCGACGAAGCTCTCGGCCGACGAAATGGAACGCGTCCGGGAAGCGCTGATCGGCTCGCCGAACACCGACGCGGGCCGGAAGGTGCTCGCCGCCACGGGCTACAAGGGCTTCGTGGCCCCGAATGCCGAGGTCGAAGCCACGACGATCGCGTGGCTGGGGCTTATAGCCGATGAAAAAGGCGTCCGCAGCGTCGCAGACGCACGAAGCGACAACGTCGCGCCTTTTTCATCGGGAGTGATCCAGGCAGGCGCCTCGGGGCGGCCCGTCGGCGCCCGCTGGAACGGCACGAAACAACGCGCGTCGTGCGTGAAGCTGACCGTTCCTAGATCTTGAACGCCGGTCGCGAGCTTCTTCGGCACGGCGACGTTCTTCAGCCGCGCGTACTGCGGCAGGCCGTCCTTGAACGGCGGCGGCGCCTCGCCGCGGATCAGCGGCGCAAGGTAGCGCCGCGCCTTGTCGGTGATGCCGAATCCGTCGCTGCGTGATGAAGTCGCGCGGCAGCATCTTTTCGACGTTCGCGACCCGGGTCAGCGGCGCCTCGGTGATCTTCCAGCGATACGGCTTGTCGGAGACGCGGGTGATCGCCGGCATCACGGCGTTGCGACCCTTGAGCGCCATCTGCACGGCGGCTTTCCCGACGGCGTAGCTCTGCTCCAGGTCCGTCCTGCTGGCGAGATGGCGCGCGGCCCGCTGCAGATAATCGGCCACCGCCCAGTGGTACTTCTGATTCAGCCGGTCCTTGACGACCTTCGCGATCAGCGGACCGACACCACCGAGCTGTGCGTGGCCGAAGGCGTCCTTCGTGCCCGCCTCCGCCATCAGCTCGCCCTGCGTGTTCTTGAGCCCTTCCGACACGCCGACGCAGCAATAGCCGAATCGCTTGACGTTCTCCTCCACGCGCGCGCAGAACCGGTTCTCGTCGAACGCGATCTCCGGGAACAGCAGCACCAGCGGGATCGGCGTGGCTTCGTCGTCGGCGAGACCGACGGCGGCAGTGATCCAGCCCGCGTTGCGGCCCATGACCTCGAGCACGAACACCCGCGTCGACGTGCTCGCCATCGACGCGACGTCGAATGCCGCCTCGCGCATCGACGTGGCGACGTACTTCGCGACCGACCCGAAGCCCGGGCAGTTGTCGGTCACCGCGAGGTCATTGTCGACGGTCTTCGGAACGTGAACGGCGGTGAGCGGATAGCCGAGCGCCTCCGCGACCTGCGCGACCTTGAGGCAGGTGTCCGCGGAATCGTTGCCGCCGTTGTAGAAGAAGTAGCCGATGTCGTGGGCCCGGAACACCTCGATCAGGCGCTCGTACTGCGCTCGCGACTGGTCGAGCCCTTTCAGCTTGTAGCGGCAGGAGCCGAACGCCCCGCCCGGCGTCTGTTTGAGCGCCTCGATCGCGCGCGCGGATTCCCTGCCGGTGTCGATCAGGTCCTCGGTAAGCGCACCGATGATGCCGTTGCGTCCGGCGTAGACGTTCGGGATCCGCTTCCGGTTGCTGCGGGCGGTTTCGATCACGCCGGCAGCGGAGGCGTTGATCACCGCGGTGACACCGCCGGATTGGGCATAGAACGCGTTGGGCATGTCAGGAGTCAGGACAGTCGCAGTGGGTCGATCAAGGCTCGGCATCGAGTATTCAACCCAGTTCGGCGACCAGCGCGTGCGCGGGCGCGAATCTCGGCTCCAGCTGGACTGCACGTCGCGCGTGCTGGCGAGCCGCTTCGAGATCGCCCGCGGCGCGGTCGAGCAGCGCGAGATTGTAGACGAAGCCGCCGTCGAGCGGCCTCACGGCAACCGCGTGCGCCTGCGCATTTCTCGCGTCATCGAGACGTCCTGCCTGCTGCAGCAGCATCGCTTGCAGGTTCAGCGCCCACGGATCGTTCACGCTGATCGCGAGCACCTGCCGGCAAAGCGAGTCGGCATCGGCGAGTCGTCCGGCCTGGGCGAGCTTGACCGCCTGCTCGAGCAACGGCTGCGTTCTCGCCGCCAACGCGTCGTGCGCAGGCCCCCATTTCGCGTAGACGCGATCCCGATTGCGCCGCGAATTTCGCTGCATCGTGGTTCACCCCGCCGCCGGCCCCCGAATCGCCGCTGTCGGCGTTCCACTGGAACGAGCGGAGCGGCGCGAAATGGAACGCGGCCCGGTGCGCGAGCTGCAGCATGAACTCCCAGTCCTCGAGGACGTCGAGCGACTCGTCGAAGCGGCAGCCGTCGCGTGACGAGCTCGCGCGCGAAGAGCGCGGACGAGAGGTGGATGAAGTTCCGCTCGTAGAGCTGCGCGAGCGAGAACGGCTGGCCGACCCACTCGACGTGGCCGTCGCGAAATACCGCTTTCGCATACGAAGTGATCACGCGCGCATGCGGCGCCTCGCGCGCGGCCGCGAGCAGTCCCGCCAGATGGTCGGGCTCGAAGCGGTCGTCGTCGTCGAGGAACGTGATCCAGGTGCCCGTTGCCGCATCAGGCCGGCATTGGCGGCCGCGGCGCGCGGCAACCGCTGCTCGCTTGCGACCAGACGCAACCGATGCGGTCCGCAGACTTCGTCAAGCGGCCGGATGCGACGCACCGCAGGCCGCGACGACCAGGACCTCGGCATCGACATCGCGTTGTGCCGCAATCGAGGCGAGCGCGTCACCCAGCGTCGCACGCGCCATGCTGCGGAGGATGACGCTGACCTGCGGCGCGCCCACGCCGGTCATGGCCGATGCGGTGGCGAGCCTGCCGGTCAGCGCGCGAGCGCGGCCAACGCGGCGTCACGCACCGCGTCGACCGACTGCAGGCCGTCGACCTTGCGATACTTCGGCGCGCGCGGATCGCCCTCCGCGGCCCATTTCTTGTAGTAGTCGACGAGCGGCCGCGTCTGCGCCTTGTAGACTTCGAGGCGCTTGCGCACCGTGTCCTCGCGATCGTCGTCGCGCTGGATCAGGTCCTCGCCGGTCACGTCGTCCTTGCCGGGCACTTTCGGCGGATTGAACTTCACGTGGTACGTGCGTCCGGAAGGGGCGTGCGTGCGGCGCCCGCTCATCCGCTCGATGATTGCCTCATCCGGCACGTCGATCTCGAGCACATAGTCGATCGCAACGCCGGCGTCGCGCAGCGCCTGCGCCTGCGCGATCGTGCGCGGAAAGCCGTCGAACAGGTAGCCCTTCGCGCAATCCACCTCGCACAACCGGTCGCGGACGAGGCCGATGCAGATCTCGTCCGACACGAGCTTGCCGCTATCCATCACCTTTTTCGCCGCCAGGCCTAGCGGGGTGCCAGCGCTTATCGCCGCGCGAAGCATGTCACCGGTGGAGATCTGCGGGATGCCGAACGCCTCCTTGATGAAGGTGGCCTGCGTCCCTTTGCCGGCGCCGGGCGGCCCGAGAAGGATCAGTCGCATGAAAGGGGATCGCCGAGTGGGGTCCGCGGAGCAGGGCTGCGGCAGAAGCCGGCCGCAGGGTGGGGCCGCAACGGATTCTCGTCGCTCGCTGCCTGGCGGTCAAATCCCGCCGGCATGCAGCGCGCGGACGCGCGCGAGGTCCTCCGGCGTGTCGACGCCGGGCGCCGGCGTGCCGGTCGTGATCTCGACGACGATCCGCTCGCCGTGCCAGAGCGCGCGCAACTGCTCGAGCGCCTCGAACCGCTCGATCGGCGCGGGGGCGAGTTTCGGGAAGCGGCGCAGGAAATCGACGCGGTAGGCATAGAGTCCGTAGTGGCGGTACACCGGCAGGCCCGCCGGAAGCGCATCGGGTGGGCCGCCCGCGAACGCGTCGCGTGCCCAGGGAATCGTGGCGCGACTGAAATACAGCGCGTTGCCGCGTGCATCGAGCACGACCTTGACGACATTCGGATTGAACGCCTCGTCGACATCGGCGATCGGATGGCACGCCGTGGCGATCGCCGCATCGGGTCGCGATGCAAGCAACACGGCCACCCTTCGTACCAGCTCCGGCGCCAGCAGCGGCTCGTCGCCCTGCACGTTGACGACGATCTCGTCATCGTCGAGTTGCAGTGCGGTCGCCGCTTCCGCCAGCCGGTCGGTGCCGGTTGGATGGTCGGTGCGCGTGAGCACGGCCTCGACGTCGTGCGCCCGGGCGGCTTCGCAAATCCGCACATCGTCGGTCGCGATGACGACGCGCCCCGCCCCGCTCCTCCGGGCATTCTCGGCGACGCGCACGACCATCGGCTTGCCCGCGATGTCGGCGAGCGCCTTGCCGGGCAGGCGCGTGGAGGCGAAGCGGGCGGGGATGAGGACGGTGAACATGGGATGGCGAAGAGCGGACCTCGGATTTGCCGGATCATGTCACCGCGAAAGGCTGCGGCGGCCCTGCGCCTTTCGCGCAGGAACCGCGACGTAACAACGGCGTCCTGCGAGCATTCTGGCTCCAGCCGACGTTCACCTGTCCTTCAACGCCTCGACCTCCTCGGGCGTCAGCTTCCGCGCCTCGTCCTCGAGCAACACCGGGATGCCGTCGCGGATCGGGTAGGCGAGGCGCGCCGAGCGGGAGATCAGCTCGCTGCGCTCCCGGTCGAAGATCAGCGGGCCCTTGGTCACCGGGCAGACGAGGATTTCAAGCAGCTTGGCGTCCATCGATCCGTTCCAGCACGAGGTCCACGAGCGCGGCATCGAGCACCGCGCGGATATCGAGCGCATAGCAGCGCGCATCGACGAAGGGAGCGCATTTTACCGCGTCCTTGGCGGTCATGAGGATCGCCTGCGCCCCCGGGAACGCGAGGTCTTCGCGAACGAACGCGTGATGATCGGCAAACGCATGCGGAATCGCCTCGATGCCAAGCGTCGCGAGCAGGTCGAAGAAGCGCTGCGGATTGCCCGTGCCGGCGATCGCGTGAATGCTGCCTTTCGGCCAGCTTCGCGGGTCCGCGACCCGCGAAGGATCGGCGAGATTGCGCCATCCGACCGGTACGTGCGTCATCAGGAATTCGCGAGGCGTGCGCGTGGTCACCGCCGGCGTTCGCTCCGCGACGAGGTGCACGACCGCATCGACATCGCGAAGACGCGACGCCGGTTCGCGAAGCGGTCCGGCCGGCAGCAGCGCCCCGTTGCCCAGTCCGCGCGTCGCATCGACGACCGCGATCTCGACGTCGCGCTCGAGCCGGTAGTGCTGCAAGCCGTCGTCGCTGAGCACGACGTCGCACGCCGGATGCGCTCCGTGCAATCCGCACGCGGCCGCAACCCGGTCGCGGCCGATCCACACCGGGATAACCGGTGGCGGCCAGCAGCAGCGGCTCATCGCCGACGACGGCCGGATCGTCGCCCGCGCGCACCTCGCGAGCGCGTTGCTCGCGGCCGCCATGACCGCGGCTCACGATGCCGGGCTTGCGGCCCCTCGCAGCGAGCGCTTCGGCCAGCGCGATGACCAGCGGCGTCTTGCCTGCGCCGCCCACGATGATGTTGCCGATCGACGACCACCGGCAGACCGATGCGCGCGCTCCGCAGCACGCCGCGCCGATAAAGCGCTCGCCTTGCGCTCACCGCCAGGCCGAACACCCACGAAAGCGGCATCAGCGTCGCAGCCAGGCCGGTGACGCGAGGCGCATACCACGCTGCGACGAGGCGGTCGCGGAAGGCCATTCGATCGACCGGCGGGCATCCCGCCGGCGGCATCACTTTTTCGCGGGTGCCGCGGTGGGCGTCTGCGTCGCGAACGTGATGTGCGTGAGGCCGGCCGCGCGTGCGGCCTCCATCACATGGATCACCGACTGGTGCGTCGCGTTGGCATCCGCGTTGATGATCACGACCGGCTCCTTCGCATCGCTGGCGGACTTGCGCAGCATCTCCGCGAGCGCGCCCACGGTCGTGAAGTTGAACACCGTCCGGTCGATGACATAGCGGCCCTGCGCGTCGATGCCGACGTTGATCTCGCGCGGTCGCTGCTTCGCCTGGTCCGCGTCGGCTTCGGGCAGCGTGATCGACAGCTCGGCGACCCGCTGGTACGTCGTCGTGATCATCAGGAAGATGAGGATCACGAGCAGCACGTCGATCAGCGGGATGAAATTGATCTCCGGCTCGTCGCGGTGGAAGTTGCGGCGCAAGTTCATGAGAGGAGCAGCCGCCTCATACTTTCCGGTCGCCGTGGGCGAAGTCGACGAGCTTGATCGCCTGCTGCTCCATCTCGACGACCAGGGAATCGATCTTCGCGCGGAAGTGCCGGTAGAACAGCAGGGCGGGAATCGCCACGATGATGCCCATCGCCGTGTTGTAGAGCGCGACCGAGATGCCGTGCGCGAGCTGGATCGGGTTGCTGCCCGCCGAAGACTGCGACCCGAAGATCTCGATCATGCCGACGACGGTGCCGAGCAGGCCGAGCAGCGGCGCCGCGGTGGCGATCGTGCCGAGCGTGGTGAGGAAGCGCTCGAGGTCGTGCGTGACGACGCGGCCGACCTCCTCGATCGCTTCCTTCATCACCGGGACGCGGCGCCTTCACGTTCGCAAGGCCGGCCGCGAGGATACGCCCCAGCGGGCCGCGCGCCGCGGTCTTTTGCAGCAACTCCGGGGACGAACCGGCCTGGCGGAACTCGGCGAGCACCACGTCGACCATGTTCGAGGGCGCCACGACGCTCTGGCGCAGCGACCACAGGCGCTCGAAGATGAGTGCCAGCGCCACGATCGACGCGATGATCAGCGGCCAGATCGGCCAGCCCGCTGCCTGGATGATGGACCACACTTTGGGGGTCGCTCCGGAGAGGAAAAACGCGGGAAGCGTAGCCTGACGTCCCCGATTCGGCAAGGCGAAGCTTAACGCGCACGCGCGCCACGCATTCGCGGCGGTCCCTCGACCAGCGTCGCGGTGACGGCCGCGCCGAACAACACGACGATCCAGGACACGAAGATCCAGACGAGGAACAGCGGCAGCACGGCGACCGCGCCGTATACCCGCTGATAGGTCGGCACGTTCGTCACGTAGAGCACGAAGCCGCGCTTGGCGGCCTCGAACGCGAGCGCCGCCACCAGACCGCCGGCCAGCGCGGAACGCCACGGCACGCGACGCACGGGCAGTACCGCATAGAGCAACGTGAAGAACAGCGTGGCGAGTGCGATGGCGATCGGCGTGCCGAGCGCGGAGACCTCCGGCTTCGTGAACAGCTCGACGGCGAGGGACGCTTCGAGCAGCCAGTTCGTCGAGTACACGGCGGCGCCGATCGCGAGCGGGCCAAGCGTTACGCCGAGCGCGTAGACGCCGAGGCGGCGGATCATCGACCGCGGCTCGCGCGTTCCCCAGATCGCGTTGATCTCCTTCTCGACGGTCGCGACGAGCAGCATCGCGGTGACCACGACGATCAGGATGCCGATACCCTGCAGGTTCGCGGCCTTCGCGGTGAATTCGTCGAGGTACGGACGAATCGCTGGACCGCTCCCCGGCAGCAGGTGGCGGACCAGGAAGCGCTCGAGCGCCGAAAGCCAGCGCTCGAACAGCGGATAGCGAGCGACATAGATGAACGCCACGGTAAACAGCGGCACGAGACCCAGCACCGTCGTGAACGACAAGGCGGCCGCCGTGCGCGCGAGACCTACGCCGCTGAGGCGCTGCGCGACGCCTCTTACAAAGCCAACGGCAGCGCCCATCAGGGGTCAGTTGACAGTTGACAGTTGACAGTCAGTGGGCGACTCAGCACGCTAGGGCGGTCCAAACGCGAGCAGGACCGCGAGTGTAAGGTATGCGTCGGGAATTCGACCAAGGCTCGCGGCTGGGCGGAATGGCGCCCCGCTGACTCCTGTCAACTGTCAACTGCCAACTGATGACTGACACCGAAATCGCAGTGCTCGGCGGTGGCTGTTTCTGGTGCATCGATGCGGTGTTCCGCGACCTCGAAGGCGTGCTGGAGGTCGAGTCCGGCTATGCCGGCGGCGCGGGCGTGAATCCCTCGTACGAGGCGGTCTGCAGCGGCCGGACCGGGCACGCGGAAGTGGTCAAGGTGACGTTCGATCCGACCAGGCTCGCCTATGAGGATCTGCTGCGGGTGTTCTTCACGATCCACGATCCGACGACGCTCAACCGGCAGGGCAACGACGTCGGCACGCAATACCGCTCGGTGATCTTCGCGCAATCCGACGCGCAGCGCGCGACCGCGCAACGCGTCATGAAGGAGATCGAGGACGCGAAGCTGTACCCCGGCAAGCTGGTCACCGAGCTCGCGGGCGCCGTACCGTACTACCCCGCCGAGCGCTACCACCAGGATTATTTCGAGAACAATCCCGGGCAGCCGTATTGCATGTTCGTCGTGGCGCCGAAGGTGTCGAAGTTCCGCAAGCAGTACGCGGACCGGCTGAAGAAAGTGACGCGTCAGCGTCATCGCCCGCGAAGGCGGGGACCCAGTCGTCTCTTCGTGAACGACGCTGGATTCCCGCGGAGTCTATCCCCGCGAAGGCGGGGACGGGAATGACGCCGGCGGCTCAGCGCGACCGCCGCGCGTAGTAGCCGCCGGTCCCGAGGAACACCCCGACCGACCAGAATACGGGGAGGATGCCGATCGAGCTGCCGAGCGCGCCGAACACCAGCGGCACGGCAACCGCCATCGTCTGCATCAGCGACATCCGCATCCCGACGGTCTCACCGACGCGGCCGGGCGGCGCGTTGGCGTGCAACATGGAAAGCACGACCGGCTGACCGCTGCCGAGCGCAAGGCCGAGCACGAACGACAGTACGCCAAGCGCCGCCGCGCTGGTGAGGAACGGGAACGACGAGATAGACGGCTCCCGCGCAAACCAGCGCGGCGGTCAGCATCCTCGCCTCGTTGCCCTGCCGCGCGATCAACGGGATCGACGAGCCGCACGACGAACGTTGCTGCCGCGAACGCAGCGAGGATCATTCCGATCTGCGCGGCCGACAGCCCGATCTTGCTGCCGTAGATCGGCACGAAGATCGTGTGCAGGTCCCAGCCCATCGCGAATAGCGCATTGATGATGAACAGGCGCCGCAGCGCAGGATGCCGCAGCAGATCGAGCGCGGCTCCGCCGGGCTTCGCCTCGGTATGAGGATGCAGCACCGGGAGTTGTGGCCGGTTGTAGGCCAGCACGACAGCCGGCACGAGCGGAATGGCGGCCAGCAACGCGAACGCCCAGCGATAGCCGAGACTGTCGATCGCGAACCCCGCGATCAGCGGGCCGAAGAACCCGGACAGCGCGTAGCCGAGCGACAGCCAGCCGAAATTCGTCGGGCCGATCAGCCGGCGCACCGATCTCGCCGGTCGCGTGCTGCACCGGGATCTGGAACAGCATGAACGAGAAGCCGACCAACGACGCGGAAGCGAACAGCGCCGGCAGCCCGGGGAAGATCGCGGGAAGCGCCCCGCCGACCGCGCAGCCGATCGAGCCCCAGAGCATCGGCCTGCGCACGCCGATCCGGTCGGCCAGGCGGCCGACCGGAATGCCGAGGAACATCGGCAACAGCGCGAACAACGCCATCAGCAGGCCCACGACCGCCGGCGACGCGCCCCGCGACAGCGCGTCCAGCGACACGGAGATGCGCGTCCCGGACAACACCATGTGGTTGCACATTCCGAGCGCGATCAGCGCGGCCAGCGTGGGCGACAGGGACCACGCGCGCAACTTCACGGCGCGAGGCGGGTGATCCGCCACTGCGCGCCATCTTTGGCGTAGGCGATGCGGTCGTGAAGCCGGGAAGGCCGGCCCTGCCAGAATTCGAACCGGTCCGGCACGATGCGGTAGCCGCCCCAATGCGCCGGCCGCGGGATCGATGCGTCGCGATGCTCGACGTCGAGCGCGGCGAAGCGCGCCTCGAGCCATGCCCGGCTCTCGATCGTCATGGACTGCGGCGATGCGGCGGCGCCGATACGGGACTCGCGCGGCCGACTCGCGAAATAGACGTCCGCATCGGCTGCGTCGACGCGCTCGGCCGTGCCTTCGATGCGAACCTGGCGCTCCAGCGCCTCCCAGTAGAAGAGGAGCGCGGCGTGCGGGTTCGCAGCGAGCGCCGCTCCTTTTGCGCTCCGCGTGTTCGTGAAGAATACGAGGCCGCGCTCGTCGAACGCCTTCAGCAGGACGATGCGCGCCCCGGGTCGGCCCTCCGGCGACACCGTGGCCAACGTCATCGCGTTCGCTTCCGGAAGCTCGGCCGCGCGGGCTTCGTCGAACCAGCGGGCGAACTGTTCGAACGGATCCGACGAGACCTCGCGCTCGTCGAGCGACGCACGGCGGTACTCGGTGCGCAGGTCGGCGAGACTGGGCATCGGATCGAGAAACGGGGAACCCGTATTCTACTCCGAGCTCCGCTGCGGTCAGAGTACGCGCGTAACGCGATAGCCCTGGCTCCGGATCAAGGCGAGCAGTCCGTCGCGACCCTGCAGATGCAACGCGCCGACGGCGACGAACACGCGACCGCGCGCGAGCGGCAGATGCAGCCGATGCGCCATCACGATGTTCCGGTCGGTGATCAAATGCTTCATCAGCGCGCGCAGATGCATCGCCAGTTCGGCGTCGCGCTGTCCCGGCTCGAGCGAGAGCTGTCGCAACCTCGCGAGGTCGCCGGCGAGCCAGGCGCGCGTCGTCGCTTCGAGCTCGGCGTGCCGCTGATCCTGCGTATCCAGCGCCCAACGCATGAGCGCGAACTGGCTCGCGAGCGGAATCGCGTCGAGCGAGGCCACCTGCTCGTCGGGAAGCTCGAGCCCGAGAACGGCAAGCCGGCGCGCTCTCGCTTCGGCCTGCAGCACGCCGTCGAGCGACGCGGTTCCGCTGTCGCGCGCCTGCGCCAGCATCAACAGCACGGCCCATGGCTTCGTTCGCTCGAGCGTGGCCGCATCGGGGCCTGTGGCACCGAGCGCGGTCCGGATCCGCGCAAACGTCGCCGCATCCACGTGGTCGGTGAGCCGGCGACCATCCTCGTACTGCGCGGACGCGACGAACGTGGCGATGTCGCCCTCGAGCAGCAGCGTCTCGAACGCCACCGAGCGCGCCGACGCGAGCGCCGCGGTGACTGCCGGCGGAAGGCTCACTACGCGCGGATCGTTCGAATGCAGCGTGCCGTACACGTACGAAGGCGCGACACCGGTGCGGTCGATGCGGAACAGCCGGCCCCGGTCGAATGCGCTCGCTTGCGTCGTGGCCGCCGCGCCCGTGATCGCAGCGAAGCAGGTAACGAGGACGACCAGGCCCGCGAGCGTTGCCGCACGCCGGACCGCGCGCTTCACCGGTCGTTGCCGAACAGCCGCTCGCCGTTCCGGTGCGCGATCGCGGCTGCGACCTCCGGCGGAAGCTGCGCGAGCCAGCTGCGGTAGTACGCCATGATCTCCGCGTACTGCGCCCAGCGTCCGTTGACCCAGGTATCCGAGCCGACGACGAAACGCTCGGGAAAGCGCAGGAACAGCGCGCGCCACTCCGGGGCGAGGCGGCCGTCGATCGTGACGTCATAGCGATACGAGAGCTCGCCGACCAGCGTCGGGTGCTTCGAAAAATAGGCGCCGATCTTCTCCGGCGGCGTCGAGAAGCCCGCATGCGCCCAGATCACCTTGACGCGGGGGTCGTGCGCGAGCAGGTGCTCGAGCGCCGCGTCGTCGCAGTGCGCGTGCAGCCAAAGGCCGTGGCGGACCGCGAGCGCAACGATCTTTCGCACCCACGGCGTATCGGCGTCGCTGCCGAACACGTGGAACTCGCCGATACCCCGCCAGTCGATCGGGCGCGCGAGCTCGGCCTCGATCAGCGCGAAGATTTCCGGATCGTTGAACCATGTGCCCCGGTCGGCCAGATTCCGGTAGGGCCGGATGAAGGGCACGACACGCGGGGCCCCGGCTCGTGCTGCACCGACCAGAAGCGCCTTCGTGCCGTCGTTCGGGCGGCTGGTGGCGAGGATCGTGGTAACCCCGGCATCGCCGAACCGCGCGAGCACATCGGCCACTGGATACGGCGCCTGCGCGTCGTCGTTGTAGTGGAGGTGCGCGTCGAAGAGTGGCAGCCGGCTGCCCTGCGCGGCTCCGCCCGACGCAACGAGGCCGAGCAGTAGTGCGGCGGCGATCCGGATCATCGTCGTGGTTTCCCTGCGGCCCGTTCAGTGTGGACTGCCCGCGGCCCTGCGACAAGCGCCAGCGTGCGAGCGCTCGACGCGGTACGGCGGACTTGCTGCGCGTCCCCGCAGCGTGCCCGCCCTCGGGCCACTCGACACGCCGCGCGCGTGCCCGCCGCTCGCAAACATGCAACAGTGCGGTTCTCTCCTATGAAAATTCGCGCTCGAGGGGCTTCCAACGCTACGCATTACGGTATAGTTCCCCGGCGATGAAGCAGGTTGTACCCGTGACAGGAGGGTCTGCTTCAGACGAGCCAAGCGCCGCCACGAGCACCCCAAATCCAGGAAGGAGAACCATGGCTACTGCCAAGAAAGCTGCCAAGAAGCCTGCTGCCAAGAAAGCCGCCGCCAAGAAACCCGCTGCCAAGAAAGCCGCCGCGAAGAAAGCGCCCGCCAAGAAGGCCGCTGCGAAGAAAGCGCCCGCCAAGAAAGCCGCCGCGAAGAAACCCGCGGCCAAGCGCAAGCCGAACGCTGCGTTCATGAAGGCGATGACGCCCTCCGCCTCGCTCGCCGCCATCGTCGGCAGCAATCCGCTGCCACGCACCGAAGTGACGAAGAAGGTCTGGGACTACATCAAGAAGAACAAGCTCCAGGACGCCGTCAACCGGCGCATGATCAACGCCGACGAGAAACTGAAGCAGGTGCTCGGCAAGGCGAAGGTCACGATGTTCGAGATGACGAAGCTCATCTCGAACCATCTGAAGTAAGCCGCACCCGTTGCACGAAAACGGCCGGTTTCCCGGCCGTTTTTTTTGGGTGAAGCGTCGCGCGGAGGTGAGGCGTCAGCGCAACGGCGCCGACTGCAATGCGGCGATCCGCTCCTCGAACGGCGGGTGCGTCGAGAACAGCGAGAACAGGCCCTTCTTGTCGGTGATGCCGAGCGTTCGCACCGACTCGGGCAGAGCGGACTCCTCGGTGGCGCCCGCGAGGCGCCGCAGGGCATTGATCATCGGGTTCGGGTTTCCCAGGTACTGCGCGGAGCCCTGGTCGGCGCGAAACTCGCGCTGTCGCGAGAACCACGCGACGACGATCGACGCGAGCGAGCCCGAATACGATCTGGCAGACGATGACCGTGATGAAGTAGCCGGGGCCGGTGCCGCGCTCGCTGCGGAATACGGCCTTGTCCACGATCGAGCCCACGACGCGCGAGAGGAACACGACGAACGTGTTCACGACACCCTGGATCAGCATCATCGTCACCATGTCGCCGTTCGCGACGTGCGCCATCTCGTGGCCGAGCACCGCCTCGACCTCCTCCTTGTTCATCGTCTGCAACAGGCCCGTCGACACGGCGACCAGCGCCGAGTTCTTGAAGGCGCCGGTCGCGAACGCGTTCGGAGGCCCCTCGTAGACCGCGATCTCGGGCATGCGCACGCCCGCGCGATCGGACAACCGCTTCACGGTTTCGAACAGCCACACCTCTATTTGGTCGCGCGGCTGATCGATGACCTTCGCGCCGGTCGACCACTTGGCCATCGGCTTGCTGATCAGCAGCGAGATGATCGAGCCGGTGAAGCCGACGACCGCGGAGAACAGCAGCAGTTGCGTGTAGTCGAGGCCGGTGGCCGAATACGCGACGCGGTCGAGCCCGAACAACCGCAGCACGATACTGAGGACGACGAGAACCGCGACGTTCGTCAGGATGAACAGTACGATGCGCTTCATGGGGTCTCCGCGAGGCTTTCAGTCGAGCGACGGAGTGTAGCGCGGCGCGGCGGCGAGCCGCGTTCGCATGCGCAAGACTGCATCGAAGCGCAGTCGTCCGCATGACGCGCGTTCTGACGTAGCCGTTACCGCACGAAGACCGACGGGCCGCCCCTAGCTTTTCGTGCTAACTTCGCATTCCGGCGAAAAGTAGATTTTCACTTTTCGCCGACTCACTGCCGCCCCTAGCTTTTCGTGCTGACTTCCGCCTTCCGCCGTTCCGGCGAAAAGTAGCGTTTTTCAGCTTTTCGCCGCCGGTCTTTTCGCCGCCCCGTTTCGCCGCATCCCTCAGCGTCACCGTGCGGTTGAACACGGGCCGGCCGCTCGCGTGCTCGTAGCGATCGGCCACGAAGTAGCCGGTGCGCTCGAACTGGAATCGCGATTCGCTCGGCGCCGTAGCGAGGCTCGGCTCGACGTAAGCCGTGATCACGCGCTTGCTGGCCGGGTTCAGGTCATCCAGGAAGCTCCGCTCGATCGTCTCGGTGTCCTCGTCCTCGTCCCCGGCCACGACGAGCGAGCGTGCGAGCAGTGGCTCGGCGGCCGCTTCGCTGGCGCCAGCGTGCTCGCCGTGCGGATTGCGGGCGCCGGGAAACGGCACGCGGAACAGCCGATCGTACAGCCGCACTTGCGCGGGAACCGCCTCTTCGACAGCGAGCCAGTGGATGTTGCCCTTGACCTTGCGCGCTTCCGCGCCCGGCGTCCCGCTCTTCGTCGTCGGGTCGTAGGTGCAATGGACGACCGTGACATTGCCGTTCGCATCCTTCTCGACGCCGGTGCACTTCACGATGTAGGCATAGCGCAGTCGCACTTCCGCGCCGGGCGCCAGTCGAAAGAAGCCCTTCGGCGGCGCCTCGGCGAAGTCGTCGCGCTCGATCCACAGCTCGCGCGAGAACCGGACCTCGCGACGGCCGAGCTCGGGCCGCTGCGGATGGTTGGGCACGAACGCGCTCTCCGATCGACCCTCCGGGTAGTTGTCGATCAGAAGCTTCACCGGATCGAGCACGGCGATGCGGCGCTCGGCGCTCGCATTCAGGTCGTCGCGCATCGCCTCTTCGAGCACGCCGATGTCGATCCACGAATCGGACTTCGAGACGCCGATCCGCTCGTTGAACAGCCGAAAGCCCTCGGGCGTGAAGCCGCGACGGCGCGCACCGACCAGCGTCGGCATCCGCGGATCGTCCCATCCGTCGACGTGTCCGCCCTCGACCAGCTGGATCAGCTTGCGCTTGCTCAGCACGACATAGGTCAGGTTGAGGCGCGCGAACTCGATCTGCTGGGGCAGCGGCCGCTCGAGCTGCCCGCCTTCGGCAAGCTTCTCGTTCACCCAGTCGTAGAGCGGCCGGTGATCCTGGAACTCGAGCGTGCAGATCGAATGCGTGATCCGCTCGAGCGCGTCGGAGATCGCGTGCGCGTAATCGTAGAGCGGATAAATGCACCACTTGTCGCCGGTGCGATGGTGGTGGGCGTGCCGGATCCGATAGATCGTCGGATCGCGCAGGTTCACGTTCGGGCTCGCCATGTCGATCTTGAGGCGCAACACGTGCGCGCCGTCGGGGAACTCGCCGAGACGCATCCGGCGGAACAACGCAAGGTTCTCCTCGACGCTCCGGTTCCGGTACGGGCTTGCAACCCCGGCTTCGGTCAGCGTGCCGCGCGTCGCCCGCATCTCCGCCGCGGACTGGCTGTCGACGTAGGCGAGGTCCTGCTCGATGAACCACTCCGCGAACGCATACAGCTGCTCGTAGTAGTCAGACGCGTGGTACAGATGCGTGCCCCAGTCGTAGCCAAGCCAGCGCACCGCCTCCTCGATCGACTCCTCGTACTCGACTTCCTCCTTCAGCGGATTGGTGTCATCGAAGCGCAGGTGGCAGGTGCCCCGGTTCTCCTCGGCGAGCCCGAAGTTCAGCAGCACCGATTTCGCATGGCCGTAATGCAGATAACCGTTCGGCTCCGGAGGGAAGCGCGTGACGACCCGCCCGCCGTACTTCCCGGTGCGGCTGTCGTCGGCGACGATCGCGCGCAAGAAGTTCGAGGCAGGGGCAGCGGACGAGCCGGCGGCGCGTCCGGGCGCCGAGCCGTCATTTTGCGGTGCAGCACTCATGCAACCGTTTTCATGGACAAGCAGGAGGGTGGACACATTCTAACCTGCGCCCCATTGCCCACCCCCGGCGGTTTCGCAGGGAGCGTAGCGCGCAGCGCCGAAATCCGCGCCCAGCGCGGATTCCAGGCGGGACGTCAGGTTCTCTCCGACAAGGTTGTCCACAAATCCTGTGGATAGCGGTGTGCATATCTTGTACATTCGCGGCCTAAGTGCCGCAAAGCATAGACAAAAGGCTGCGATGCCCAATTCTTCGCCGAGTAAATTTGACGCGCGATCAGGCAGTTGCAGCGTCCAGATGGCCCTGCCGACCGACTGCTGTGTGACGTCTACATGACGATGCTGTGACGCTGCGCGTGCTCCGCTGGCGAGCCGGTGTCCTGAACAAATGCATGCTGCAGCTG
Organism: uncultured beta proteobacterium; assembly: GCA_963804205.1. GTDB lineage: Bacteria > Pseudomonadota > Gammaproteobacteria > Burkholderiales > Casimicrobiaceae > VBCG01. The sequence goes on from CAWDPJ010000001.1 coordinate 94,757, forward strand.
CCGATTGTCTACGCTGCACCGCCGCGTAACTTCTCCGCATGAACCTGTTCCCCTCCGACGATCCGCCCGGCCGCCCCGCCGCGCCCAGCGCCCGCGGTCTTGCCGGTTTCCCTCCTGGTCTCGTCGGCCCGGCTGATCCTCGAACGGCATCTTGGCGTCGTCTGGGTTTCCGGCGAGATCTCGAATCTGTATCGCGCACCCTCGGGGCACGTCTACTTCACGCTGAAAGACGCGACCGCCCAGGTCAAGTGTGCGCTGTGGAAGACCAAGGCGCAGCTCGTCGATTTCGCGCTGCGCGACGGGCTCGCGGTCGAAGTCCGCGCGCTGCCGTCGATCTACGACCAGCGCGGCGAGTTCCAGCTCAACGTCGACGCCGTCCGGCACGCCGGGCTGGGCGTGCTCTACGAGCGCTTCGCGCGGCTCAAGGCGAAGCTCGAAGCGGCCGGCTGGCTCGCGCCGGAGCGTAAGCGCGCACTGCCGCGGTTTCCGCGCGCCGTGGGCGTCGTCACTTCGGCGCGCGGCGCGGCCGTGTCGGACGTGATCACGACGCTCAAGCGTCGCTGGCCCGCACTTCGCGTGATCGTCTATCCGACCGCCGTTCAGGGCGAAGGCGCCCCGGAGGAGATCGCGCAGGCGATCGGAATCGCGAACGCACGCGCCGAGGTCGACGTGCTGATCGTCTGCCGAGGCGGCGGGTCGATCGAGGACTTGTGGGCGTTCAACGAGGTGCGGGTGGCGCGGGCGATTCACGAATCGCGCCTTCCGGTCGTCTCCGGCATCGGTCACGAGACCGACTTCACGATCTGCGATTTCGTCGCCGACGTTCGCGCGCCGACGCCGACCGGCGCGGCCGCGCTGGTCGCGCCGGACAGCGGCGAGTATTGCCGCCGCGCCGGGCAAATCGCCGCTCGGATCGCGCGCGCGGGCGCGCACGCGGTTGCGATGCGGGTGCAACGCACCGACCTTGCCTCGCGCCGCCTTATCCATCCCGCCGCGCGGCTGAGCCGGCAACACGAGCGCCTGGTCGAGCTCGCCGCGCGGCTTGCGCGCCGCTGGGCGCGGCAGAGCGTGCAGCGGCGCATGTCGCTGGACGCGTCGCAGGTCCGGCTGCAGCGCGAGTTCCGCGCGCCGCTGGCGCAAACCGCCCGGCTTGCGCTCGCGCAGCGTTCGCTTGCGCGCGCCGGACAGGACCGCGTTGCGCACGCGGCGCGGCGATTCGGCGAGCTCGCCCAGAGCCTGACGCACCTCAACCCGCAAGCGGTGCTCGAACGCGGCTACGCGATCGTGTCCACGGCGCAGGACGAGATCGTCGTCGATAGCGCGCAGCTGAAGCCGGAGGACGCGGTCACGCTCACGCTCGCGCGTGGACGCGCAGGCGCCGTGGTGAAGAACGTCGAATGACGAAGCACGATGACCGGCGAGAACGTCGCGCTACGCATGACGCTCGTTGTTTCGTGCCGTTGCCTGCGGGCGGCGACGGGCCGCCCCTAGCCGCCCGCCACTTTCAAACCCGATGAAAAACGTGCAGCGCCGCGTCTCGCATCAGGCGCCGGCTTCGCGGACGCGTTTTTCATCGGCATCGCTCACGCCTCGTCCGGATCCGGATCTTCGACCGCCGGCGACGCCCGCAGCTTCGCGATCACGTCGGCGGGCGCCTGCGCCGCGATTCTCGGCGTCGACGTCGTGACGTCCGCGTTCTGCGCCCGGTGCCGCAGCGCATGGTCCATCAGCACGATCGCGAGCATCGCCTCGGCAATCGGCGTCGCACGGATGCCGACGCAGGGATCGTGACGGCCGTGCGTGTTGACGACGACCGGCGCGCCGGCCTTGTCGATCGAGTGACGATCCAGCCGGATCGATGACGTCGGCTTGACCGCGATCGACACGACGATGTCCTGTCCGGTCGAGATGCCGCCCAGGATGCCGCCCGCGTGGTTGCTCACGAACCCTTGCGGCGTCATCTCGTCCGAATGCTCGGTGCCTTGCTGCGCAACCGCGGCGAAGCCGGCGCCGATCTCGACGCCCTTCACGGCGTTGATGCCCATCATCGCGTAGGCGAGATCGGCATCCAGCTTGTCGTAGACCGGGCTCGCCCCAGCCGACCGGCACGCCGCTCGCGATGACGGTGATGCGCGCGCCGCAGGAGTCGCCGGACTTGCGCAGCCGGTCCATGAACGCCTCGAGCTCCGGGACGATCGTTGCGTTAGCAACGAAAAACGGGTTGTCGTCGACGTGCGCGAAATCCTCGAACGGAATCGCCAGCGGACCGATCTGCGTCAGGTGGCCGCGGATCCGCACGCCGTGGCGCTCGCCGAGCCACTTCTTCGCGATTGCACCGGCGGCAACCCGAACGGCGGTCTCGCGCGCGGACTGGCGTCCGCCGCCGCGGTAGTCGCGGATGCCGTACTTCTGCCAGTACGTGTAGTCGGCATGACCGGGGCGAAACGTCTCGGCGATGTTCGTGTAGTCCTTGCTCCGCGGGTCGAGATTGCGGATCAGCAGCGCGATCGGCGTACCGGTCGTGCGGCCTTCGAAGAGTCCCGGAGAGGATCTCGACGGTGTCGGGCTCGCGCCGTTGCGTGACATGCCGCGATGTGCCCGGTCGCCTGCGATCGAGCTCGCGCTGGATGTCCGACTCGACCAGCGCGAGTCCCGGCGGGCAACCGTCGACGACGCAACCGATCGCCGGCCCGTGCGACTCGCCGAACGACGTCACGCAGAACAGCTTGCCGAGCGTATTGCCTGCCATCGGGAACTTGGAACGCGCAGTGAAAACGCGGCCGAGTTTAGCACCTCGATTCACGCGAACCCGCAGCAGCGCGGCGAAGCGGTACGATTCGTTCATGTCTGCGAGCTTCACGATTTCCGATTCGCTGATCGAGCGGCTGCGCACCGCGAAGCGGGTCGTCGCGTTGACCGGCGCCGGGGTTTCGGCGGAGTCCGGTGTGCCGACGTTTCGCGATGCGCTCACCGGTCTGTGGGCGAAATTCGACCCGCTCGAGCTCGCCACGCCCTCGGCGTTCGCGCGCAACCCCAGGCTGGTGTGGGACTGGTATGCGGCGCGCCGCGCGCAGGTCCTGCAGGTCGAACCGAATGCAGGGCACGTGGCGCTCGCGCAAATCGAGGCGCAGGTCCCCGAGTTCCTGCTCGCGACGCAGAACGTCGACGGGCTGCACGCCCGCGCGGGCAGCCGCAACCTCGTCGAGCTGCACGGCAATATCGCGCGCGTTCGGTGCTCGCGCGACGCATCGCATCGTCGCGCAATGGGACGAGCCCGGCGATGCGTTGCCGCCGCGATGCCCGGCGTGCGGCGCGTTCCTGCGTCCGGACGTCGTCTGGTTCGAGGAAATGCTGCCCGCCGGCGCACTGGAACGCGCGGAAGCGGCGGCGCGCGAATGCGACCTGCTGATCGTTGCCGGGACGTCCGGCGAAGTCTATCCGGCGGCCGCGATTCCGCAGTACGCGCGGTCGTCCGGCGCGCGTGTCGTCGAGGTCAATCCGAATCCGACGCCGCTGTCCGCGCTCGCCCACGACACGTTGCGGGGCCCATCCGCGTCGGTGCTGCCTGCACTCGTGGCAGCGGCCTGGCCGCCACGGCGCGGCTAGCGGCCCGGTGTCCCGCCGAGCGGCTGCAGCTTGTCGTCGAGCATGCGCGCAAGCAGCGCTTCGCCGTCCGGCGCAACCCGGAACTCGCCGTAGCGAGCCTTTGCGAACGCGTCGGCACGGCCTTCCTCGAAGAACCACGCATTGGTGACCAGCCGCACGCGATTGTCACGCACGCGATAGCGCAGGCGGACGTCCGTGGGGCCGAGCGCGGAGCCATCGTCGCGACGCACGAATCGGCCCACGCCGCGCTCGTCGACAGCGATCACCAGCGCACCGTCGCCGCGGGGGTCGGGCACCAATTGCGACCGCGCATCGAGCGCCGCGCGGAACTCGAGCGCCATGTAGTCGCCCTGCAGCAACGATCGCGGATCGACCGGTGCAAGCTCCAGCAGCACGATGCGACCGTGCTCGAGCAGGCGTTCGCGCTGGAATACGACGGTGTTCACCAGGGCGAGAACGAGCACGCCGGCCACGATGACGATGAGCTTACGCATCATGTCGTTGCTCCGCGAACCAGCGAGGCATGGCGAAGCGCGCGCCGAGCAGGACGGCCCCGATCGCAGCCAGGCCAGCCGACTTGTGAAGCAGCGTCGCGTCGAGCCGGTAGTAGTGATGCGCGAGCGCTGCGAGCAGAGCGAGCACGGCAAGGCCGAGCAACGCGCGTTGCCCGGCGGCGTACGCCATCAGCAACATGACCAGCGCCGCGGCGACGGCGGGTACCGGGTAGGCCGCTATCGCGACGCCGGCGAGTGCGAGCACGGCGCCGACGCCGGCACGCGAACGCACGGGGACCCCGGCATCGCGCACGAGCACCGCCGCAGCGACCGCGCAGACTGCCACGAGCAGGGCCGCCGCGAACATGCGCAAGCCTGCGTGCCACGCAACCGGCTTCGCCGGCGTCCACAGCTCGGGCAAGCCGGCGTGCACCATCGCCGCGAGCAGGGCGAGCGCGAGGCCGGTCGCAAGGCTCGCCCACAACGAGCGAGGCGGCGCCGCTGCAAGGACCCTCGCCTGCACGGCGACGAATGCGGCGAGCAGGAGCGGGAGGAACAGCGATGCCGTCGACGTCGTGTGCAGCGCCATCAGCAGCGAGAGCGCCGCACCGAACGTCGCGAGCACGCGATGACCCGGATGGGCGACGGCCGCGACCAGGCCCAGTTCGAGTACGGCGAACAGGCACCAGCTGAGTGCGTCGGGCCGCGCGCCGTTCATCAGCAGCCCGACGAGCACCAGCGCCTGGCCGGCAAGGCTGAATGCGAGCGCGAGCTGCCCGACGAACAGCCGTTCGCCGGCCCAGCGCAAGACGACGACCGCTGCGACGATGACGACGAGCCCGACGGCGATGGCTCCCGCCGCACGTTTCACTACGTCCTCGAGCGCCAAGCCCAGGAAGAACAGCAGGAACAGCGCAGCGAGCCAGGCGGCGGCGCCAACCATCGCGCCTATGGTCCATGACACCGCAGGTGCTGCGTCCGCTGGCGAATCGCCCTGGACGATGCCGGCATCTGCAAGGCGACGCCAGCGATCCTGTGAAGGAGTCGGCACCATGCGATCACACCTCCCGTGCCACGCCGCGCAGCCAGTGCGCGCCGGCGGCGGCGAGTGCGACGATGACGAGCCCGATCAGCAGGAAGCCGCCGGCGCCGTCGAACAGTTCCCACCGCACGATCGTCGCGACGACAACGACGATCAGGCTCAGCACCGCTGCGGCCAGCACGAGCAGGTCGACGCGGCGGATGCGATACGCGTAATAGAGCGCCGCGAGCAATCCGACATAGACCGCCGATCGCAGGCGCCACGTGACCGCGGTCGAGGATCGCGTCGGCGACGAGCATTGTCGCGGCCACGCCCGCGCCGACCGCGAGCAGCCGCGGTCCCCAGCGAACGTCGAGCCAGCGCACGCCGCGCGCGAGCGCCACTTCCCATGCGCCAAGCGCCACGACGTGGATCGCGAGGATCGCCCAGAGCGCATTGCTGGTCGCCAAATGCGAGATTGATCCAGTGCAGCGACGTCGCCAGGTACAGCCACGCCGCGACATCGACGATTGCGATCCAGAGCACCCAAAGCGCCGGTTGGCGAGCGACGAGCGTCCAGGGTGCGATCGCAATCGCCCAGGCAGCGAAAAGCTCCCACGTGTCGGCGCCGGTTTGATAGGTTTGGCCAACCAGGGCGAGCAACGTGCCGACGGCAAGCGACGCAACCAGCAGCAACGCGCGTCCCCAACCGGAATCGAGACCTCGCCACAGCGCGACGCCGAGCGCGGCCACGATGGCGCCTTCGACGAGTGCGAGCTTGCCGAAGCGGCCGAGCGCCTGCCAGTTCGCGGCAATGAAGAAGCCGAGCGCGGCGGAGAGCGCGACGAGCCCGGTCCAGAGCAGCAATCGCTCGAGAAAGACGCGCCACGCCGCGGCCGACGGAATCGCCTGCGCGACCTCGAGCGCCTCGCGTGCGCGTGCGCGGGGCACGGCCCCGGCTTCCACCCATCGCGCGACATCGGCTCTGGCATCGTCCATTCGAGACTTCCGTTAGCGCTCCGTCGCCTCTGCCGCCGGACGCGCGAGGACCGCCGGGGGCAAAGGCGCGACGTAGCCGATGACGAGGAGCAGCAACCCGACGCCCATGAAGGCGATCACGCGCGTCAACCCCGACAGTGCAGCCAGGTCGATCGCGAACAGCTTGACGACGACAATCGCCAGCAGTGCGGCGCCCACCATCCACAGCGTCCGCACGCCGCGCCGCGTGGCCCACAGCATCAACGCAAGCGCGGTCACCGTCCAGGTCAGCGTCAGCGCAGCTTGCGCCGGCTTGTACGCCATCAGCGAATCGAACCGCCACGGCACGTCGCCCCAATGATGCGCGGTGCGGACGACCACACCGTTGAGCGCGACGAACGCCGCCGCGCCGAGCCAGCCGTAGCGCGATGCGGTCGGCATGCCGTCCCCACGCGCGATCCCAGGCGGCCAGCGAACCGAGGGCCGCGATCAGCGTGAGATCGAGCGGGTTGAGCAGCGGCAGGTAAGGAAGCGGTGCAGGGTTACCGGGCGAGGTGAGGTTCACGATCGCGAACCAGACGAACAGCAACGCGGCGATCGTCGTGCCTGCGCTTGCACCGTACGCCGCGCCGTGGACGTCGAACGGCCAGCGTTCCGCGTCTCGCCATTTCACCGTTGCCAGCAGATACAGAATCGCCGGTATCGCCGCTCCGCAAGCTATCCACACGGTTCCCTCGGCCGTGCGACGGCCCGCCCATTCGCTCAATTCCCACGAGGCCCACGCGACCAGTGCGATCGCGCAGACCGTGTGTGCGATGCGCAGCATGTCGTCGCGCGCCGGCTGGGTCGGCAGAGGCGCCGACCCGCAGCCGGTCCGCCGCACGCAGCGTCGCCCACAGCACGATCCAGGCGAGCGGCCACACGAGCCAGCCGAAATGCGTGAGCGTCGTGCGCGTTGCGCGAAGGTCTTCAGCGCCGGCGAGCGCCATCGCCGGCAGCAGCGTGACCGCGAGCCATGCAATGCGCGGCCAACGCAGCACACGCTCGAGCATCAGCGCGAACGCGCTCGAGCCGACGACCCACGCAAGCGCTGCATCGATGCGCGCCGGCGGGTCGATCTGCCGGCGCAGCTCGTCGACGCCGCCGACGATCCACCATCCGATGCCCCACGCGAACAGCAGCGGGAGAATGACGCGTTCGCGGCTCCCGATGCGCTCGGGATAGCGGTCCGCCGACCACACCGACGCGAGCGCCGCGAGCCCGATCAGCACCATGCCGAGAAAGTTCGCGTTCAACAGCAAGCGGCCCTCGACCGGATGCAGGTCCCACAGGAACGCGAGCGCCGCGCCGACCTGCAGCAGCAACGCGAAGCCGCGCGCGAGCGGTTGCCGCTGCACGGTTCCCAGCCAGTAGACGGCGGCCGCCTCGAGCGCCCACCACGCCGACGTCGCACGCGGATCGACGGCGAACGGGATCGCGAGCGTGGCGAAGATGACGGCCAGCGCGGCGAACGCTTTCGCGAGCAGCGCCAACCCTTCCGACGTCCGCGCGCGCAGCAGAAACCACAGCACGCCATAGATCGCGGCAAGCGTTGCTGCGCTCCACGCCACACCGTAGCGATGGCTGCGGACGATCGCCATCTGGAACGCGAATCCGACGATCGGCACGCCGAACACCAGCACGCCGTCGACCGGCGCTTTCGCGTCCAGCGGACTGCGGCGCGCGTACAGGATCGCGATGCCGACGTAGAACGCGAAGAACAGGATGAGGTACGGCTGCACGATCGCGTAATGCGAAGGCGTGTAGAACCGATTGCCCCACAGCGCGCCGAGCACGAACGTGAACACGAAGCCGAGCACGTTGAGCGGTCGCCACGCGCGTTTCCATGCGAGCGCGAAAATGACCGCGTTCAGCACGGCGAAGTAGCCGAACAGCAGCGCGGCGTTCGCCGGCACCGGTCCGGATCAGGACCGGCGCGAGAAATCCTCCGGCCAGCGCCAATGCGGCCAGCGGTTGCGAATCGTGACGCAGCGCCAGCGCGATCGTTGCCGCGGCCACGACGACGAGCAGCGCGATCGCCGGCGGCGGACCGACCACTTCGTAGAGCCGGAACGCGGCAAACACCGTCAGATAGACGATGCCCATGCCGGCGCCTTGCAGCGAAAGGCCGTACGCGGGCCGCCGGCGCGCGAGCACGAAGCCGATTCCGCGAGGAGCAGGCCGCCGGCCCCGGCGCCCGCGAGCTTGATCTCGATCGGCACGGTCACGATCTCGGCGAAGTAACGCAGCAGGAATGCAACGCCGAAGAACAGGATCACGATGCCGACGCGCGTCAACGCATTGCCGCCGGTGATCCAGCGCCACACGGCCGACGGTTCGCGAGGCGGGCTCGCGCGGGCGGCGCGCTCGCGTCGACCTGGTAAGCCGGTCGTGGCGGCGGCACGTTCGTCGCCGAGCCGGCTGCGGCTCGCTCGATCGCGCAGCGCTGCGAACTTCGACTGCTGGGGCATCGAGATCGAGCTCCGGCAATGGCGAAGCGGCATCGCGGGACGGGATCTCCAGCGTGCCGTCCGCGGCACGCGCCATTCGCGGCGGCTACGACGTGCGTTTGCGTCGCGGGAGTGCGGCTCGAGAGCCGCGCGAGCCGGCGCGGCGACTGCGTCTTCGCTCGGCTTCGCGGAAGCCGGTATCGCGGCGCTATCGGAGGGCACCGGCGACGACATCCCGCTCACGTCGGATCGCGCAGGTGCCACGAGATCCGATACGCGCTTCGATCTGCGCGAGCCTGGCATCGATCGACTCGAGTCGCGACAGGACGAGCGCCATGGCATCGGGAGATGCCGATGCAACCGGTCGCATTATTGGCGCCGGCGTCGAAGGCTGCGCCGGTTCTCCATAGGACGGCGCCGGCGGTGGCGTGGTTGAAGACGATGGCGAACGGGCGCTCGCCCGTCCGATCAGCGCGCCGAGCCCGGCGCCGAGTGCGCCGCACCACGACCGCGCTGACAAGGCCGCCGCCGATGCCGCCGAGGATCGCCCCGACGACCAGTCCCATGAGCACCCAGAATGCCATCGCGCCTCCCCTTTTGCGCCGCTTACCGATGCTCGCCGCGCAGCGCGAGCACCGTTGCGTACAAGCTTTCGTTGTCGACGCGCTCCGGTGCGATCGGCGAACCGGCCACCAGCGCGATGCGCGAGAACATCCCGCGCAGCCTTCGCATCGCCCGGCCATCTGCGAAGCGCGAGAAGTAGCTGCCCCACAGGCCCTGCAGCGCGAGCGGCACGACCGGAACCGGCGTCTCGGCGACGATGCGCTCGATGCCCGGCCGGAACGGATTGAGCTCACCGGATTGCGTGAGCCGGCCCTCCGGGAAGAGGCCGACGACCTCGCCGTTGCGCAGTGCCGTGCGCACCTCGGCGAACGCCTGCTCCTTCAGCGCCGCATTTTCCTTCCCCGGCGCGATCGGGATCGTGCGCATCGTGCGGAAGATGAAGCCCAGCACCGGCGTCGCGAAGATCCGGTGGTCCATCACGAAGCGGATCGGACGGCGCACGCAGGCGCTGATCACGACGGCGTCGACATAGCTGACGTGGTTGCAGACCAGCACGCACGGCCCCTCTTCCGGGATGTTATCGAGCCCTTGCTTGTCGACGCGATAGACCGTGTGGATGAGCAGCCAGGCGAGGAACCGCATCAGGAACTCGGGCACGAGCCTGAAGATGAACAGCGCGACCGCCGCGTTCATCAGTCCGGTCACCAGGAACAGGTCGACGATCGACAGCCCTGCCCGGAGCAGCGCGATCGCGATCAGCGCCGACGCGACCAGGAACAGCGCGTTCAGGATGTTGTTCGCGGCGATGATCCGCGAGCGATGCGAAGGCGCTGACCGCGCCTGGATCAGCGAGTACAGCGGCACGATGTAGAAACCGCCGAACATGCCGATCATCACGAGATCGAACGTGACCCGCCAATGCGCCGGCTTCGACAGGAATGCGCCCATTCCGTCCAGGCCGCTTGCCCTGAGGTCGTGCGAGGCGAACCAGAGGTCGATCGCGAACAGCGTCAGGCCGATCGAGCCGAACGGCACCAGACCGACTTCCACCTTGCGACCGGACAGGCGCTCGCAAAGCAACGCACCCGCGCCGATGCCCACCGAGAAGAGTGCGAGCAGAAACGTGACGACCCGCTCGTCGCCGCCCAGGAAATCGCGCGCGAACCCGGGAAACTGCGCGAGAAACGTCGCGCCGTAGAACCAGAACCACGAGATGCCGAGCATCGACAGCCAGACGACGCGGCTTTCGCGCGCGATCGACAGGTTGCGCAGCGTCTCGGTCAGCGGATTCCAGTTGATCGAAAGCGCCGGGTCGACGGCCGGCGTCAGCGGAATGCCGCGACTCGCGAGGTATCCGGCGACCGCCACCGCTACGCCGAGCGCACCGGCGAGCACCGGACCGTTCGGCTGGATGGCCACCACGAGCCCGCCGGCGATCGTGCCGAGCAGGATCGCAATGAACGTCCCCATGCCGACGAGGCCGTTGCCGCCGACGAGCTCCTCGACCTTGAGATGCTGCGGCAGGATCGCGTACTTGACCGGTCCGAACAGCGTCGAATGCACGCCCATCAGCGCCAGCGCGATGAACAGCACGACGATGTCGCGGCGCCAGAATCCGTACACCGCCACGGCCATGATCGCGATCTCGAACAGCTTGATCAGCCGGATCAGGCGCGACTTCTCGTACTTGTCGGCGAGCTGGCCGGCCGTGGCGGACAGCAGCATGAACGGCAGGATGAAGATCGCGCCCGCCAGGTTCACGAGCGCGTTCGCGTCGAGTGAAGACGTCGCGACCGCCTGGAACGCGACGAAGATGACGAGCGCGTTCTTCAGGATGTTGTCGTTCGCAGCCCCCGCGAACTGCGTCCAGAAGAACGGCGCGAAGCGGCGCTGGCGCAACAGGTCGAACTGGTTCGGCGCGTGCATGGCCGTCAAGCCGCCCCGACGAGTTGACGTCGTGTCTCGAACACGACCGGTGGAAAGCGGTTCCCGCCAGCCGATGACGGACCGCGCAGCGAGCGCTTCAGCACGAAGTCGAAGAGGATCGCATTGTGGTCGCGGATCTCGCGCAGCACCGGGACGGTCTCGGCCGCGAGCATACCGCGCGCGGCGAATGTGTCCAGCGCCACCAGCGGCAGCACGCCCGGCAACGGGTAATCGGACCCGTTCAAGAGCCGCGGGTGCCAATCCGCCCGGGCGAGCAGCGTGGACAGGACCTCCTCGGTGCGATTGCCGAAAATGACGGCGGACAGATCGCCGAACAGTCGGCGCGCGTGCGCGGCCTCGTCCATCAGACGTCCGAACAGTCCGAACGACGCCACCGCCGGGCCATTGGCGCCACGATCGAGATCGCGCGCGACGCCGAGCGATGCGCAATGGGCGATGACGACGCGGACGCCGAGATCGAGCGCGCGGCGCAGCTTCAGCGGATTGCCAAGCGTCTCGTCATGCCCGCGGACCGCGCGCTCGTCGCCCGCATGCGTGATGAGCGGAACGTTCAGCATTGCCATGCGGCGGTAGAACGGATCGCAGCGGGACGACGACGGATCGATGTTTTGCGCCGGGGGGAGCCACTTCACGGCACGCGCGCCCTGCGCGACCGCGCGGTCGAGACGGTCGAGCGCAGCGGGGTCGTGCGGATGGATCGACGCTGCCCACTCGAACGCGGACGGATTCGCTTTCGCGACGGCCGACGCATAGTCATCCGGGACGTGGAACGTCGAGCGTTCCGGCAGCGGTGCGCCCCGCTCGTCGCGCGCCCAATCGAACGCGAGGAGCAGGACCTTCGCGCCTGGCTTCAGGCCCTCCACCTGGTTCAGCAGGCGATCGACGACGCTCGCGTCGACGCGGCCCGGATGGTCGTGCACGCAACCGGCGTTCAGGTAGAAGACGCGCTGCACGAACTGCGCGGGTGCGGCGAAGCTCGCCATGGCGGGATTCATCCAGACACCCCGGCCGCTGTCGCCGGTGCCGAACAGGTGGCAGTGAACGTCTATCACCTGCGAAGCATCGATGCCCTTCCACGCCTCCGCCACCAGCGGATGCTGGGCAAGCCGCGGCGGCAGCGCCGTCCGGCAGGCGTTGAACAAGCCCTCGCGGAGGGCCAGGTCGCAACCGGCGAGCGGCAGCGCAACAGCTGACGCCATGCCACGAAGAAACGAGCGGCGATTCATGCAGGGCTACCGGTAGCCGGCGTCGAGGCGACCGGTAGGTGGACTTGAGGTCGAGAAGCAAGCGGGCATCGTGCGCTCCCACGAGGCGGGGGTGCTTCGTCAACCGACCGGCGGCCGACGAGGCTCGGGCTTCGTGCTGCGCTACTGTGCTGCGAATGCGGGACGATATCCAATACTTCTTGCAATTGGTATCGTATCTCGATACTACCAGCGACGCCCGCCGGTCCTGGGCACGACGGGCGTGCGTGGCTTCGCCGCTTCGAAGACACTTCAGTCACCGGAGGCCCCATGAACGACGTCCACGGCATTGTCGAAGCGCTCAAGAAGGTCGTCCGCATGCGCGGCCTGACCTACGCCGAGCTCGCGAAGCGCGTGCGGATCTCCGAGGCGAGCGTCAAGCGGCTGTTCTCGCAGCGCACGTTCACGCTGGCGCGGCTCGCCCAGTTCTGCGACGCATTGGAGATCGACTTCGGCGAGCTCGCCCGCCTCGCCCGCGGCCGCGAGGGGGACGCCTCCGAAATGACGATCGCCCAGGAAACGGCGCTCGCGGCGGACGCAAGACTGCTCTCGGTGTTCTATCTGGTCGTGAATGGATGGACGTTCGACGAGATCGTCGCCCGCTACCAGATCACGCCGGTGCAGTGCGTCGGCTGCCTCGCGAAGCTCGATCGGTTGAAGCTCGTCGACCTCATGCCGGGCAATCGCGTGCGCGTGAAGGTTCCGCGAGGCACGCGCCTGCGCGCGGACGGCCCGATCCGCCGTCGTCACGGCAAGCGCGCGGTCGAGGACTTCCTGGCACCGCAATTCGATCGCGCGGGCGGCTACTTCACGTTCGAGTTCCGTGACCTGTCCCGGGCATCGTTCGAGATCCTGCGCCGGAAGCTCGAGCGCCTTGCGGTGGAATTCGGCGAGCTTGCCGAGCTGGACAGCCACGTCGCACCGAACCGTCGCGAGACCATCGGCATGGCGCTGGGCCTGCGGCCGTGGTCGATGGAAACGGCGATCGAGCTGCCGCCCCGCAAGTCTCGCTAAAGCCGCCCGCGTCTCGCTCCGCTAGAATCGAGCGTTTCCTCCGCGAGACTTCCGATGCGCCAATACCTCGAACTGATGCGGCACGTGCGCGAGCACGGCGTGCGCAAGGGCGACCGCACCGGGACGGGCACGCTGTCGGTTTTCGGCCAGCAGCTCCGCTTCGACCTGGCGGACGGCTTCCCGCTGGTGACGACGAAGAAGGTCCATATCAAGTCGATCGTGCACGAGCTGCTCTGGTTCCTGCGCGGCGAGACCAACGTGCGCTCGCTGAACGAGGCCGGTGTCACGATCTGGGACGAGTGGGCGGACGGCAACGGCGAGCTCGGCCCGATCTACGGCTACCAATGGCGGCACTGGACCGCGAACGACGGCCGGCAGATCGATCAGATCGCGGACGTCGTCACCCAGATCCGGACCAATCCGAACTCGCGGCGCCTGATCGTCTCCGCATGGAACGTCGGCGACCTCCCGCGGATGAAGCTTCCGCCCTGCCATGCGTTTTTCCAGTTCTACGTGGCGGACGGCAAGCTGTCGCTGCAGCTTTATCAGCGGAGCTGCGACATCTTCCTCGGCGTGCCGTTCAACATCGCCAGCTATGCGCTGCTGACGCACATGGTCGCGCAGCAGACCGACCTCGACGTCGGCGATTTCGTCTGGACCGGCGGCGACTGCCATCTCTACCTCAATCATCTCGAGCAGGTGGACACGCAGCTGCAGCGCAAGCCCTTTCCGTTGCCGAGGCTTGCGATCAAGCGCCGGCCTCCGACGCTCTTCGATTACCGCTACGACGACTTCGAGATCGTCGGCTACCAGTCGCACGGCGCGCTGAAGGCCCCCGTCGCGGTGTAAAGCAGACCGTCGCCCGCCGCTCGTCGTCACGCGTGCTTCACATGTATCGATGCGCTGGAGGCCGATTCAGCCGGGCGGCGATTGCAGGCGCGTCGCTGCCAACCCGACCTCGGCGCCGTTCGACGAATAGCGACGCACCAAAAAAAGAAGCCCGCCGGGAGGAGGTTAGCGGGCAAGGGGGACTGTCTCGCGGAACGGGCGCTCTCAGTCGACTGAGCCCGTTCCACGCGGGCCGGCCAGGCGGCCGGCCACGGAATTCGATTCAGACGATGCTGCGGGCCGCGTTCACGCGCTCGACCAGTTCCTCGAGCGCCTTCTGCTGCCGGCGGACCTCGTCGTCGCGGTCGTCCGGTCGACGCTCGCCGTCCCGCTCGGTGGCGGGCAGCCAGAATCGCGAGAACTCGGGCGCGAACGTGTCCATGATCGCCTCTACGCTTGACGGCAGCGCCGTCGGTTGATCGGTGCCGTAGCAAAAGCACACCTCGTGCCAACGATTGGTCGTTGGAGACGAGCGGTCATTACGGAGGAACGCTTGCCCGGCAAGCCGGCACGAACGGCATCGTTTGCGCGCGCGACGATGACGCGCAGCAACGCGACGATTGTCGCGATTGCCCGACAGGTAGTGTTACGATCGTGTTAACTGCTTGACGCGACGCGACAAAGTTTGTCGCTGCACTGCGACACGTGCGCGCGTTCCGAAGGTCGGGCGTCAGCTCTTCTGCTCTTTGAACATCGAGGGCTCGAGGCGATGCCGCTGCAGCAGCTTGTAGAACTCGGTGCGGTTGCGCTTCGCCATCTGCGCGGCCTGCGTGACATTGCCGCCGGTGATCTTCAGCAGGCGCACCAGGTAATCGCGCTCGAACGACTTGCGCGCCTCCTCGAACGGCACCAGCGCAGCCGCGTCCTCGCGCAAGGCGTTCTGTACAACCGAGCCGGGAATAACGGCCGTGGTTGTCAGCGCGACGGCCTGCTCCAGCAGGTTCAATAGCTGACGCACGTTGCCGGGCCAGGGTGCGGCGATCAGCAGCGCCATCGCGTCCGGCGCGAGTGTCGGAAGCGGCTTCCGGTAACGTTCGGCCAGCTTGCGCAGGAAATGCGTGGCGAGCACCGGGATGTCCTCGCGCCGCTCGGCGAGCGGCGGCAGGCGCATCGACACGACGTTCAGCCGGTAATACAGGTCCTCGCGGAACTGCCCGGCGGCGCGTGCGGCCTCGAGGTCGCGGTGCGTGGCGGAAATCACCCGCACGTCGACCGGAATCGACTGCGTCGAGCCGACCGGGCGGACCTCGCCTTCCTGCAGCACCCGCAGCAGCTTCACTTGCAGCGGCACCGGCATGTCGCCGATCTCGTCCAGGAACAGCGTGCCGCCGTCGGCCGTCTGGAACAGGCCCTTGTGGGCCTGGACCGCGCCGGTGAACGCGCCGCGCGCATGGCCGAACAGCTCGGACTCGAGCAGCTCGCCGGGAATCGCGCCGCAATTCACGGCGACGAACGGTCGCTCGGCCCGGCGGCTTGCGCGATGAATGGCGCGCGCCAGCAGCTCCTTGCCGGTGCCCGACTCGCCGAAGATGAGCACGCTCGCATCCGATTCGGCCACGAGCCTCGCCTGCCGCAGCAGGTCCTCCATCTTGGCGCTGCGGCTTACGATGCCGGCGCGCCACTCGGCCGACGCCGCGTGTCCCGCTCCATCGTCGCCGGAGAGCTTGATGGCGGCGGCGACCTTCTGCAGCAGCTCCTGGCTGTCGAACGGCTTGGTCAGGAAACCGAACACGCCGCGCTGCGTCGCCGTGACCGCATCCGGGATGGTTCCGTGCGCCGTGAGGATGATCACGGGCAGCGCCGGATGTTCGCGGTGGATCGCCTGGAACAACTGCATGCCGTCGATGCCCGGCATCTTGAGGTCGGTGATGACGGCCGCCGGACGCGCCACCGCAAGCACCGCCAGCGCCGTCTCACCGCTGTCGGCCGTGCGGACGCGGTAACCGGCCGAGGTCAGCCGAAGGCTGATCAGCTGCAGCAGATCGGGGTCATCGTCGACCAGGAGGATGTCGCTCGAATTCATGGTGGGGTCACCCTAATTTCCACCGCCGCCCGACCCCGCACCGCCGCCGCCGCCGCCGCTGCGCACGCGATCCCGCAACAGGCTGCGCTCCATGGCGCGGAGCGCCTCGAGCTTCTGGATCGCGGCTTCGCTTCGCGCCTGCTCGTCGCGGACGGCGCGCACGCGCTCGGCCACCTGCACCGAGAGCACCGCGGCAAGCTGCTTGATCGACGCCGAAGCGGGATTGCTCTTCGCTATCGTCTCGAACAGCTGCAGCGCGCGCTGGTCGTCCTGCGCGCTCTGCCGCGTCAACGTGTAGAGCACCGCGAGGCGGACGCGGTTCGCGTCGCTGCGTCCGCGCGCAATCGCCTGGGTCATGGCTTGCGACTCGCGGCGCAGCTCGTCCGCGCTCAACCCGTTGTAGCGCTGCAGGTCGGCCAGCAGCGCGCCGAACTCGCGTTCCTCGGCCGTCGGCTCGGCAATGATCACTTGCGGCGCGGGCGGCACGAGCGATTCCGCCGGCGGAATCACGGCGACTTGCGCACTTCGTGACGCTGGCGACGGCGCCGGTTCCGGCTCACGGACCGGGCGCGCAGGCGGCGGCGGACCGGCTCGGTCGGCGGCGACTCGATCATCAGGATCGGCTCCGGCAAAGCCGGTGCTGCTGCACGCTCCGAGGATGGCGCAGCGACCGGGGCCGGGTCGATCGGCGCGGGCGGCGCGGCAGCGCAAGCGCCGAGCATCAGAATCAGGACGCCCGCGAAGGGGCTGCGCGCCATCACTTTCCGCCTCCGATCGGCAGCGACGTCGCCTGCGGCGTGAGCCGCCGATCGAGATTCGCCGCCGCGCCAGCGGCAGCGTGAGACGAAAGCAGGCGCCGCGCGCACCGTCGGGACGATCGCGGATCTCGATGCGTCCGCCGTGCGCGAGCGCGTATTCGCGGGCAATCGCGAGGCCGAGCCCCGAGCCCTTCACGCGGCCGCCGGGCGGCGCCTTGCCCTGGTAGAACGATTCGAAGATCCGTTCGCGCTCGTCCACCGCGACACCGGGACCGTTGTCGCAGACCTCGAGGCGCGCCTCGCCAGCCTCCTGCCAGACCCGAACGTCGATCGCGCCGGCGCGCGATGCGTACTTGATCGCGTTGCTCACGAGGTTGTCGACGATCGTGCGGAGCCGGTCGGCGTCGCCGATCACGACCGGCGCCTTCAGGTCGGTCTGAATCGTGATGCCGCGCGCAAGCGCCGCGAGCTTGTTCTCGCGCAGCACGCGACGGACGACGTCCGCCAGCACGACCGGTCCGAGCGTCGCCGGCTCGAACGCGCGCGTCTGATGGTATTTCAGCAGATCCTCGATCAGCTTCTGCAGCGACAGCGTGTTCTCGCGAACGATCCGCACGATGTCGCGCTGCTCGCGGGAGAGCTTGCCGCCGACCTCGTCGCGAAGCAGCTCGGCGCCCTCGCGCACCGCGGTGAGCGGCGTCTTCAGCTCGTGCGAGACGTGGCGCAGGAACCGGTTCTGCTGCTGCTCGAGCTCCGAGAGCCGAACGCGCAGCCATTCGAGACGCTGCCCGAGGTAGCGCAGGTCCTGCGGGCCGTTGACGTGGACGGCCTGCGAGAAGTCCGCCCCACCCATCTGCCGGATCGCCTGGTCGAGCTGGCGGATCGGGCGGGCGATGAGCACGGCGAAGCCGATCGCCAGCGCGATCGCGATGCCCACGGTCGCAAGCGCCAGCCAGAGCCACTTCTCGCGTCCCTGTGCCGCGGTCTCCTGCAACCGCTCGATCGCAGCCTGCGTGAGTGCGTTCGACGCGGTGAGCATCGCCTGCGCGCCGTCGCCCAACCGCGCATAACCTTCGGCAAGATCGGCGGCGGCGTCGACGCCCTTCTGCGGCGCGATCAGCCGCGCATGCAACGCCGTCTCGCTTTCGCCCAGCCGCTCGAGCGCCGCGAGGTGATCGCGCTCCAGCGGCAGCTGCGAAAGCTGGCGTGTCGTCGTACGGAAGTCCTGCCGCAGCCGGTTGTAATCGTCGACGAGCGCATGGTCCTCGAGGATCAGGTACTGGCGCACGATCCGCTCCAGCGTTGCCGTCTGCTCGAACAGCAGGCGCGACGTTCGCGCTGCCGACGCCGACTGGATCACTTCCTCGCGGCTCTGCGATGCGAGCCGGTCGAGCGACAGGATCAGCTCTGCGAGCGCATACAGGAGCGGCAGGCTCACCAGGAGGAAGCCGAGCAGGATGAACTTGAGGAACGAGCGGGGGTAATACACGGAGAAATGATCGGGCCGAGACGGCTCCTATAATCCGGCGGATTATGGCATTGCCCTCAGAGCCGGCGCACGCTTCACGGGCCGACGCGCCAATCCGCGACCTTCGCGTACCCCGGCTCGCGCTCGTCTTCGCGGTTGCGCGCAACGGCACGATCGGCGTCGACGGCAGGTTGCCGTGGCGGCTGCCGGACGACCTCAAGCGCTTTCGCGCGCTCACGCTCGGTCATGCGGTGATCATGGGTCGCAAGACCTGGGACTCGCTGCCCCGCGCGCTGCCGCAACGACAGAACATCGTCGTGACCCGCGATCGCGGTTTCCACGCGTCCGGTGCAGAGGTCGCGCATTCGCTCGATGAAGCGCTCGACCGCGTGACTTTGCCGCCGCCTGTGTTCTGCATCGGCGGTGCCGAGCTGTATCGACTGGCGTTGCCGCGTGCGGACAGGTTGTATCTCACAGAGATCGCCCGCGATTTCGACGGCGACGTGCGGCTGCCTGCGCTCGATCCGACGCAGTGGCGGGCGATCGCGCGCGAGCCCGGCCGGCTCGAAGGTCCGGACGGCTTCGACTTCGCATTCGTCACCTACGCGCGCGTTGATCAGCAAGCCTGCAGTGACCAGCCGTCGGGCCGCGGCCCCTGCGGTTTGCCTTGGGCCACGGCCAGACTTTATGATGATGTCATAGGCCGCCTGCATTCCGCGGGCAGGCAACACGGCGTCGCCGCAGTGGCGAGCCTGCGGAGTCAGCGATGCCGGAGCGGTCGTCGAGTGCGTGTCCGTTGATCCGTCCCCGATGGATCGCCCTGGTGATGGGCTCGGCGGCCTGGCTGCTCGGCGCGACGGCGCTGGCGCCGCTCAATGTCAGCGGGATCGGCCTCGACACGACAGTGCGCCGCACCGCCATCGCGAGCGGCTTCGTAAACCCGGTCGATATCGTCGCAGCACCCAACGATGCAACGCGCCTGTTCATCGTCGAGCAGGGCGGTCGCATCCGGATCGTTCGCGATGGCATCGTCGTTTCGACGCCGTTTCTCGACGTCTCGTCGAAGACGACCGGCGGCGGCGAGCAGGGGCTGCTCGGCCTCGCCTTTCATCCGGACTATGCGACGAACCGGCGCTTCTTCATCTTCTACACGCGCAACACCGATGGTGCGTTGATCATCGAGCGTTACGAGCGAAGCGCCGACCATCCCGAGCGGACCGACTTCGCGAGCGCGCGCGTCCTGCTCGCGATTCCGCATTCCGGGGCGTCGAACCACAACGGCGGCAAACTCGCCTTCCGCAGCGATGGGTATCTCTACATCGGCACCGGTGATGGGGGTGGCAGCAACGATCCTTGGTTCCCCCCGATCGGCAACGGCCAGAACTTCGGCACGCGGCTGGGCAAGATGCTGCGCGTCGACGTGGACATGGAGACCCCGCCCTACTACACGGTGCCGGCGGGCAATCCGTTCGCGGGCATGACCTGCGACGGGGCGGGCGCGGGGACGTGTCCGGAGATCTGGGCGCTTGGATTGCGGAATCCGTTCCGGTTCTCGTTCGATCGGTTGACCGGCGACATGTTCATCGGCGACGTCGGCCAAGGTGCGCGCGAGGAGGTGGACTACGAGCCGTTCGGAGCACCAGGTGGGCGAAACTATGGCTGGAAGATCCGCGAAGGATTGATTTGCCGCCCCGGGCAGGGCAATTGCACGCCGCCGGCAAACTATGTCGAGCCGATCCTCGATTACGACCGCGGCCAGGGCCAGTCGATCAGCGGGGGATTCCGGTACCGCGGCACGCGCATCCCTGAACTCACGGGTGCGTACCTCTACGCCGACTTCGGCAGCGGACGGCTGTGGGCTGCCACGTCCAACGGCGACGGCACGTGGATGGCGCAGCAGCACCTGCTGAACTCCAGCGGTGTCAGCAGCTTCGGCGAGGACAACGCAGGCGAGCTCTACATCACCGGCTACTTCAACGGCACGATCTATCGCCTCGACCCCGTGGACAGCGACGGCGACCTCATGCCCGACTGGTGGGAGCTCGCCTACTTCGGCTCGACGACCGGCGCCAGCCCGAACGCCGATGCGGACGGGGACGGGGCGACGAATCTCACCGAATTCCTCGCCGATACCGATCCGCTCAACGCGCAAAGCGTTCCTCCGGTTTCGCCTTACGTCGCGCCGGAAATCACCAGCGCGAACTCGCTGACCTGCGTGATCGGCTCGCCGTGCGCGCTGACGATCGCGGCGACCGGAACGCCGCCTCCGGCGTTGACGCGGACCGGCGCGCTGCCGGCAGGCGTAACTTACAGCGCCAGCACGCGCACGATCTCCGGAACCGCAGGCGCTGGAACTACCGGCACTTATCCGCAGACGATCAACGCCACGAACGGCATCGTGCCGAGCGCGACACAGACGCTCACGATCGTCGTCGCGGCCAGCTGCGGGGGCTTCACCGACGTGACCGGCACCGATTCGTACTGCAACAGTGTCGAATGGCTGCGCAATCGCATGGTCACGAGCGGATGCACGGCGACCCAATACTGCCCGCAGGACTCTGTCACGCGCGCATCGATGGCGCTGTTCCAGTATCGGTTCGGCGGCGCGATATCGCCGCTGCTCGGCATCACGGAGCGCACCGAAAGCGCGGCGATCGACAGCGAGCCGATCGTTTGCGCGGGAACGTCGGACATCGCGCCGGTCGCGTATCCGCGCAACGTCCAGGCGTTCTTCGCGGCCTCGGTCGAGACGACGGGCGCGCTCACCGTCGGCGTCACGCTGGTCGCGAGCCGCAACGCCGGCGCGACATGGGAACCGGTTTCGCTCACGCGCATGCGCGCGCAAGCGAGCGGCGCGGCTTGGCGTTCAGCCAGCGGCCACGGCGTGCTGGCCGTGAATGCGGGGGAGGCCGTCCGCTTCGGGCTTTCACTGCACCGCGAGGGTGGCGCGGCAAACGTCAACAACGTGCGCTGCCAGATCGCGTGGATGGGCGTCAACCGCGATGGCGCCGCGCCACCGCGCGATCCCGGGCTGCTGCAGCCCTGAGGTTGTAGGTCGCGCGGCGCGCGAGCCCCGATTCCGCGATAATGTCGGTCCGAGGTGCGGTTCATCGCCGCGCCCGCCCCTCCTCGCCGGGATGGCGGAACTGGTAGACGCAGCGGACTCAAAATCCGCCGGTAGCGATACCGTGGGGGTTCGAGTCCCCCTCCCGGCACCAAGGATAACAATGGTTTAGGTTTCCCCTTGTAGTGGCGGGTCCGAACAGGAGCAAGGGAGAGGGATCTGAGTTCGACTTCGTGTGGAATAGGCGGCCGCACTTATGCCAAGTCGTTGACCGATGATCAAGCCGTCTGCAGAGTATTCACGACTTGTTTAGTGGGAACGAAAATCGAACTCCGTGAAGGATCGGTGCGTGCGCGGCTTCCGCAACCGGACCTATGAACGGAAGACAGGATGATCTCCGCACTACTACTGTTGCATCAGCGGCCGACTCTAGGCGATTGCCAATCGTGACAGCCATCTACCAACCTGCCTACAGCGCGGAAAAGATGCACTGAATCGCCTAAAGAAAGGAAACGCGCGCTTACTCAGGGGGCGCGGGCGGTTCCCGACAGGTGCAGAAGGAAGTATTGGCAGATCTCGCCAAAGGCCAGCGTCTACGCCACTATTCTCGGCATGCAGTGACAGCGCGGGTGCCGCCGGAACTGGTGGTTTGACGCTGGATTCGGCGAGCTGTTTGTCATAAGAGTGGCGGGAAACGTCCTCGGGCCCTCGATCGTAGGGACGTTGCAATACGCCGGCACGCATCTGCACACGCCGCTATTCGTAGTCTTGGGGCACGAGGGTTGCGGGGCGGTCGCGGCTGCGATCTCGGAGAGGTTTCACGAGACACGGCATCGTAGCCGAATCGCTCTGCTGCTGAAGAGCATTGCTCCCGCCTTGGACAATCTTGACCGGAATCTCCCCCCTGCGGCATGCGTAAGCGCGCCGGGAGGCGAGCGTGTCGCGCACCATTCCAGGAACTTCTTGAATCGCCAGAAGGGAAGGCGCGCGCGAGGCAGGGCGACGTGAAGTTGGTGGGTGCCGTATACGACATCGCCACCGGTCGCGTTCGGTTCCTGAAATAGCGCGACACGCCATATCAATCCACGTTCTCGGCGCCGCGTTGAGGCGTTGCGATACGGACTACGCAAGAGTCCGCCACCCGTCGGGCCGAGGGGCGCAGTGGGTGGCATTGGGACTGTCGACGATAAGGCAGAGCGCGGCCAACTTCAGCCGAACGTCGGCGCTGTCCAAGTTGCCAGGAGCGCGCGACGCGGCCCATGGTCTAGTCGAGATTGGCAGAACGCGCGGCCGACGACCCGCCCAGCCCCTGCAAGTCGGGAATGCGCGCCAATTCGAGTTCCTCGGGCCTACGGAAGTGCGTCTGGATCGCCGAATCCAACAAGTTGAGCTCCGTGTCCAGCGCCGCACGGCGGTGCTCCGGCAGCGTTCTGCTGGAGATTTTCGAGCATTGCGCGCATGCGGCGTACCACCTGCAGGCTGTTGGCGCCGCAAGCGCGAATTTCGCTGACAGGCGACTTGAACGTAGTGCTCCCAGTTTGGCGTCCGGAAAATCAAGCGTGGCCGCCCGAAGTCGTCGAGAATGACCTCGCCACGCAGTGACCTCCGACCGACCAAGCGCAGCAACCGGTGTACTTGATCGAACGCGAGCACCGCCGTGGTTGGATCGTTGATCGCCGGCGACAACGCCTTCAGCGCGATGTCGACGATGATCCGGAACGCGAACATCGGGTCCTGCTCAAGGGTACGTTCGGGGCCGAAGGCCACTGCCGACCGGACGATGCGGTCGTCGATCGCCATCGCCCCTCCATAGAGCACAAACAGTGGCTCCTCAACGGCGACGAAATCCCCAACCTGCGGTACGAGTTCGATCATACCGTCGTGGAGTCGGCGCCAGCGCGACCAGCGTCGGGATGTCGACGGCAAGGACAATTTCCGAGCGTGCCCCGATGCTCGACTGTTGCGACTGGGCATACGGCGCCGCTCCGGCAGCGCGGCCGCCTCCGGTGTCAGAGCAGTCGCCGGATCAGGATAGACGGACTTGATCATTGCGACGCCCTCGTCGCCGACCCGCGCGACAACCGAAACCGGCCGCAACAGGCGCGCCGCGTAGTCGATGAGGAAGAGGAAATCGGCGATACAAGCGACTCCGAGAATCCCGGTGACCAGTGAGACCAGTTCGCCGACCGACGCCTCCTGCCGGTTGAGCGCCTGGACGGCAAAAACTAGCGTGAATACGTACAGGCCGACGCTGTAGCGGACTACATTGTTGCGCAGCAAGATGGTGGCGATGATTCGCGGCGTAAGCTGGCCACTGGCCACCTGAATCGCCACCAACAGCGAACCGAACGTGAACACGAGAAACGACAGCGTCATCGTGATGACGGTCTGGTATAGCGCGGTGGCGCCGGCCGGTGCGAGCTCGGCGATCCGCCAACGCAGCCAGGTGTCGAGCGCGCGCAGCGCGGGCGCTAGCAGGAATTCCAGCGCGATAGCGAAGAGCGGGACCGTCCATAGCGCGGACTTCAGGTAGCTGGTGGCGTGATACAGCCGACCCCAGGTCAGTTTGCTTCGGACAGGGCTGCGGATTTGGCGCCAACGCACGGCCAATTTCGGCTCAGGTGCCGCACTCTCGCTGGGATTCGATGTCATCGAGCAGTATCCTCCATCGCGAGTCCGACTTCATGTTCCGGGACGGTGGCATCGTTAGTCTAGCCCCCGGGATTCCAGTAGGGATTTCCTGCCGGTGCTGCTGCCAATCGCCGGCATGGTCGAGGTACGCGAGCGGCCCGGTACTGCATCAGGCGACGAATCTGCTGCAGCCCGCAGCCGTTGTGGCAGCAACGTCACCGGCCCATGCGTCGATCATAACTATCGGACACCCGTTGGATGAGCCCGGGGTCTGCACTGTTAGCTCCCTTCGAATCGAGCTTCACCTGAACGCGACCGTCCGCCAGCGTTTCGAGCGTGGCTGTGATCGTAACGCCACCCCGTTCGCCCCGGATCACGCCGGCGCCGCGATCCTGCGATGTGATCGTCAAACCCTGATCCGACATTGCTCCAGTCGCGGCCGCCCAAGATCGGTCGAAACGCTGTTGCAGCGTCGGTTGCGAAGTGACGGGAACTGGCTCATAGACGACGCAGGCACCCAATGACAATAGGGCCGAAACCAGCAGCAGCCGACTCAGTTTGAGATTCATTCGTTGCGCTCCTCGGTTAGCGCCGTAGCGCCGCCCTGCATTCTGGCATCGTTCATGAAGCGAAGAACGTGTAAGCGCGCCCACGGCAAGGTCCATCATCCGCGCGAATTGACGGGGGTGCGGCATTCTGTTCGCTTTCGCTTTTGTATGATGTCGGGTCGCATCGCCCGATTGAATTGAGAGGGCATCTGATGAAACGTCTCAGCTCGATGGTCGCAAGCGCGCTCTGTCTCGCCTTGGCGATGCCGGCGCCAGCCCAGGCACCGCCATCCGTTCCGGCAGGGTCTCCCAGCGCGGCGGCACCAGCCGGCACCAAATCGTTCTCGCAGCAGGAGCTCGAACAGTTGGTCGCGCCGATCGCGCTGTATCCGGACTCACTGCTTGCGCAGGTGCTGATGGCGTCGACGTATCCGCTCGAGATCGTCCAAGCCGAGCGGTGGGTGAAGGCGAATCCGAGCCTGAAGGGTAAGGCGCTCGAGGACGCGCTGCAGAACCAGTCCTGGGATCCGGCGGTCAAGTCGCTGGCGGCGTTCCCGCAGGTTCTGACAATGATGAGCGAGAAGCTCGACTGGACGCAGAAGCTCGGCGACGCTTTCCTTGCGCAGCAGCAGGACGTGATGGCGACCGCTCAGGCGCTGCGCACCAAGGCCGTCGCCCAAGGCACGCTCAAGGATTCCAAGGAGCAGAAGGTCACAACGGAAGCGGAGAACAACACCACGATCATCAAGATCGAGCCAGCGAATCCCGAAGTCGTCTACGTGCCGACGTACAACCCGTCGGTCGTGTACGGCGCGTGGCCTTACCCGGCGTATCCGCCGTATTACTGGTATCCACCGGGCTACGCCTACGGTGGCGCGCTGCTGGGCTTCACTGCGGGCGTGATCATTGGCGGCGCGCTGTGGGGCAATTGCAACTGGGGCGGCGGCAACGTCGACATCAATGTCAATCGATACAACAATTTCAACCGCACCAACATCTCGGACGGCAACTGGAAGCACAACGCCAACCACCGCGGGGCGGTGCCGTATCGCGACAAGGGCGTCGCGCAACAGCACGGGCGCAGACAGTCCGCCGATGCCGCTTCGCGGGACGCGTTTCGCGGCCGCGCCGATGCCGGGCGTCAGTCGATCCAGCGCGGCGAGGTGTCGTCGCGCGACCTCGCGGGCCGCGATCTCGGGAGCCGCGATGCGGGCAGGGCCGGCGGCGCGGCAGGCGGTCGTGACTTCGGCGGGCGCGACACCAGCGGCCTGCGCACGCCGACAGCGTTCGACAGCGGCCGCGGTGCGCAGACGCGTGATTTCGGCAACCGTGGATCGTCGAGCATCGGGTCGGCACGCTCTTCAGGCAACATCGGCGGGGGCGCCCGCGGAGGCGGCGGGGGGCGCGGAGGCGGAGGCGGACGTGGCGGCGGCGGTCGCCGATGACCTGCACCTCCCGACCCGTGCATGACGAGCGCAATGGAGGCCCGGATGACAGCTCGGAATAGGCGTATAGCGTGGCGCGAGTCGGCACGGTTGGTGCTCGCAGTTCTCATGGGTGTGCTCGTCGTAACCGGCGCTCGCGCCGCTGATCCGGCGCAGAAGTCGTTCGCGACGCCCGATGACGCGGTGAACGCGCTGGTGCAGGCGGTCAAGGCACGCGACCGCAACGCGATGCTTGCAGCGCTTGGTAACGCCGGAGACTGGCTTTCGTCGGGCGACGCCACCGCTGACAAGGCGACGGTTGAGCGCTTCCTGTCGGATTATCAAGAGAAGCACACGATCGTTCACGACGGCGACAAGGCAACGCTGACGATCGGGAACGAGGATTTCCCGTTTGCCTTCCCGCTGGTGAAGAGCGGGGACCAATGGCGCTTCGACACCGCGTCGGGCAAGGACGAACTGCTCGCCCGGCGCATCGGACGCAACGAGCTCTACGCGATCAAGGTATTGCAGGCGATCGTCGATGCGGAACAGGAATACGCGTCGGAGGACCGTACCGGCGATGGCGTCCTCGCGTATGCGCAGAGGCTTGCGAGTCGACCCGGCAAGCGCGACGGGCTGTATTGGCCCGCGAAGGCCGGTGAGCCGGAGAGCCCCCTCGGCGTGCTCGTGGCGCAGGCGGCGGGCGAGGGCTACAAGCAGAGCGACAAGCACCCCACCCCTTACCACGGCTACTTCTACCGGATGCTGAAGGGCCAGGGGAAGAATGCCGAATCGGGCGCATTCGACTACGTCGTACGCGGGAGAGGGATCGCGGGCTTTGCCGTCGTTGCCTATCCGGCGAGGTACGGCAACTCCGGCATCATGACTTTCATCGTCAATCAGGACGGCAAGATCTATCAGGCGGATCTCGGGCCGGGAACAAAGGCGAAGGCCGAAGGCATGCAGCGCTTCGATCCGGGTGAAGGCTGGTCCGCCGTCGATGCCAAGTGATCTTGAAGTTCGCGTCGGTTACACAAGATATTTGGCGATGCGAAAGCGGCGGCGGTCACGCCGTCAAAATCCTGAGTGTGGATGTCATGGATCGACGGTCCAAAAGTTAAGGCTTGGTGCTGCGGCAAGGCTGATTCAAGACACAGCGTTAGTGGCAGGCTCGGCTACCGGAGCTGCGCGAGCGGGTCGCGCTGATGAAGCAAGAGCCGCCTTCCGCTGCATCGCAAGGTAGGTGTGGATCTGCGCGACCACCGCCGCGCCCTCGCCGATCGCCGCACCGACGCGCTTCACTGAGCCGGCGCGCACGTCGCCGATGGCGAAGACACCCGGCACAGTGGTCTGCAGGTCGTCGCCCGTGGTAACGAAGCCGCGGTTGTCGACCGCCACGTCGTAGTCCTTCAGCCACTCGGTGGCGGGCTCCGCGCCGAGGAACAGAAACACGTGGCGGATCGGACGCGTCGTTTTTTCCCCCAATGGGCCGCGCCACGTCACCGTCTCGACTCCGGTCTGTCGCGCGCCGGTGAGGTGCGTAATCTCGGTGCGCGTGAGGATCTCGATGTTCGGCGTCGCGGCGATGCGCTCGATCAGGTATCTCGACATGCTCGCGGCGAGGCCCGGGCCGCGCACCAGCATCCAGACCTTGGCCGCGTGCGCGGAAAGGAAGACCGCCGCCTGCCCGGCCGAGTTGCCGCCGCCAACCAGCACGACTTCCTGGCCGGCGCACATCTTCGCCTCGACCGCCGAGGCCCAATACCAGACGCCGCTGCCTTCGAGCGCCATCAGGTTGCTCCACTCCGGGCGCCGGTAACGCGCGCCCGAGGCGATCACCACGGTACGGCTTTCCACTTCACGGCCGTCGGCGAGATGCAGCAACATTGGCCTGGCCGGCCCGCAGTCAAGGCGCCGCGCCTCGACCGGAATCAGCATGCGCGCGCCGAACTTCTGCGCCTGCGCGTAGCCTCGGCTGGTCGAGGTCCTGTCCAGTGATGCCGGTCGGGAAGCCGAAGTAATTCTCGATGCGCGCGCTGGCGCCCGCCTGGCCGCCGAACGCATGTGCGTCGATGACGAGCACCGAAAGGCCCTCGGATCCGGCGTACACGGCCGCGGCAAGACCTGCGGGCCCGGCGCCGGCGATGGCAACGTCGTACACCGTGTCGGCGGGGTCGGCGTCGATCATGCCGATACCGCGCGCGAGCTCGCTCTCGCTCGGATTCCTCAGCATCTCGCCGTTCGGGCACACGACGACCGGCAGTTCGCCGGGCTCGGGTACGTAGCGCTCGAGAAAACCCTTGGCGTCGGCGTCGGTGGCCGGATCGATGAGCTGGTACGGGATGCCGTTGCGGCTGAGGAAGCTGCACAGCCGCGCTACGTCCGGCGATTGCGCCATGCCCACCAGCACGGGTCCGCCCGCGCCGCTCTCGATCAGCACCACGCGCCGCAGGATCAGCGCGCGCATGATCTTCTCGCTCAGCGCCGCCTCCGCGACGAGGAGCGCGTGCACCTGCTCGGTGTCGATCTCGAAGGCTTCGACCTCGCCGACGGCGACGCCGTCGACGAAGGACGGCCTACCCGAGAGCTGCGAGATCTCGCCGGAGAAATTACCCGGCCCGTGCTCGACCACCGGGAAATCTTCGCCGTGCGAGTCGCGCCCGGTGATGCGGATATGGCCCGAGAGCACGAGATACATGCCGGCGCTCCTTTTCCCCGCCTGCATGATGCGCGTGCCGCCCGGAAAGTGGCGCGCGTGCCGAAGCGCGCCATGCGCGCGATCTCCTCCGGCGTGAGCACCGGGAACATCTGCGCGCGGCGCGCTTCGCGGGTGGGCGAGACGGGCTGGCTCATCTTGCGAGCAAAGTTCGCTCGGTTCTTCAAGCAGCTCGAGCTCCGCTTCCTGTTCGAGCAATGCGCTGCGACCGTCAGCTCGTCCTCCGCGGCACCGAGTCGCCGGAGGCGCCGATCGATAAGCATCGCGCAGAGTTGTCGCGCACAATTGCGATGCGGGCGTCGATCTGTCGGAGCGCCTCAGCTCTCGGCGCATCCGAGGTACCTCTTCAAGGCGTGAGTTGAGGACGGCAGGTTATGCTTCGGCGACCCCCGAACCGCACGGCCTGGAACTGGGTCAACCGGCAACGTGAATCGGTAGCCTCGAGGCACGCCATGGCGATTCGCGAGCTGGTCGCGCAAACCTCGCGCCCGCGGACCAAGCTGCAGGCAGGGGCTGGGAAATGACGTCGGTTTGGGACGACTAGCGACTTATGCCTATTTGCGCGCGTTGCGCCCGCAATGCCTTCGGGTGCGAGCGTTCCTCAACTATCACCAACATCACCAGCACCAGAGAGGTCGTCGTCATCAGAATCAGCGGGGTTAGGTAGTCGGCGGCGAACGCCACTGCACCCAGCGCTGCGATCGAAATCAGGTGCGAATAGCAAGTCCTGCCGCCGATCGTCCACTTGAATAGCAAATCGCCGGCGAGGTAGAGCGAGGCTCCGCCCACCACCGCTATCACCGTCTTCGCATCGGTGTTTCCCAGAGGGTGCGCCAGAGTAAATTCAACGCCGACCGCACTTACGACAATGCCGGCCACCAATACGATGTGGATGTACGTGTAAGCAAGCCGTGCGAGCCGTCCGGGATTAGGCGAATCCGACATGCGTTCGCCGCCGGCATCGGCGGTGGTAGTGAAGTACAGCCACCACATCGCAATGCTGCCGAGCAGCGACGCGACGAAGGCCGCGATCATGGCGTTCGTCCATTCGAGCTTGGCGAAGGTGGCGCCGGCGACGAGGACGGATTCGCCTAGCGCGATCAAGACGAACAGCGCGCAGCGTTCTGCCAAGTGGCCGCCTTCGACGTTCCAGTCTTTCGTTGCGGAGCGCCCGACTCCCGGTACCCAGAAGCCCACCGACGGCGAAATGAACTCAAGACCGAGAGCCAGCACCCACAGCCACCAACGGGTGGTTCCCTCGGCCAAGCCGCCGGCGATCCAGAACACGCCGGCGAGCGCAAACCACGCCAGAATACGCTGGAAGCTGCGGACCATTCTTGCCTTCTCGTGGCGCACCGCCCACACAACGAACGCGGTTCGCCCTACTTGCATGAACACGTACGCGCCGGCAAAAACGAGTCCTCGGGAATGGAAGGCCTCGGGGATTGCGGAGGACAGCAGGAGACCGACGATAGTCAGCACCAGCAGCAATGCGCGCAGGGGTAAGCGCTCCGGATCTAACCAGTTCGTCACCCATGCCGTGAAAATCCATACCCACCAAACGGCGAGAAGCAGCAACAAGGCTTCCCCGGCGGCCGCCAGTGAAAAGTTCTCGATCAGCAAATGCGAGAGCTGCGTGATCGCAAACACGAACACGAGATCGAACAGCAGCTCGACATAGGTGACCCGGTGGTGGCCATGTTCGGACGGTGTCCGCAGGAAGCTATGCAACGGCATGATGCGAGGCCCCGATGATCGTGTAGTTGGAGGACCGGCCATCAGCTCAGCATCCAAGTCCGCGGATCTATCTACTCCTTGAAGGGGGAATCAAGCAGATAGTCCACCGTCGATGTTCGCTTGTAGCCCGGCACGAAGCGCTCGCCGAAATCGCGTGCGAAGTTGTCGTACGTCGTGGCCGGGCGTGTCTCGACAATGCAGCAGACAGCACGGGTGAATCGTTGCTTCATTTCCAGTCGAGGAAACGCGTCGACGATTCTTGCCACCTGAGCCTCGGTCAGTTGGTCGTAGCCCCAGCCGCCCCAATCGAGCCCGATGCCCGCTGTGGACAATGCGACCTCCGTCTCCTTGTAGAGCGCGATGGAAGGTGTGGAGTTGAGCGCGACCCCATCCCAGATCAGCTGGCCCCGACGATCATCGATACCCTCGTTGCGAGCGAATGCGCGCGCGGCATTCGCTCCCTCCACCTCGAATCGCAGAGGCCCGTCAAAGGCTTTTGCCAAGCCTAGATCGTGCAGGATAGTGGTCACAGCCAGGACCTCAGCGTCATGCACCGACTGGTTGAGTTCCGCGAGAATCACTGCAAAGAGCCAGGACCGCATGACGTGATTGAACAGGTAAGGCTCAGAGTGCTCGCGTGCATACTCTATGGCGCGGGAAATCGCCGGCGTGTCAGGAACAGAGACTCCTGCAAGTAGACGTGTTGCGACGGCAGGACGCAGCGTCGGGTCGATTGCATTCATCTCATCTCTCCTTCAATGGGTGTCGACGATTTCAAACCTGATATTGCGCCGCGCGTTCGCAAGGGCCCTCAGCGGTCCCGCCTGGTGGCAGGTGACGCTCACGCGCGCGCTGCTCCGCGAATGCATCGCGGCCGCACGTCCTGACGTGTCGATCATTGCGAAGCCTTTTCGTCTTTAGCGGTACGGTACGACTGCGGGTCTCCAACCCTCAAGACGAAACGCGGAAGTGTCTATGACAGCCCGCGCGGGCCCACCGCGGGATCGCGCACCGCACTGCCCATCAGTTTGTCCCGATTGCGAATGTCGCTCGCGAACCGAGCATGCGGTGGACGAGCTCGAACCAACGGGTCCGATGCGACAATGGCCGCTCCTGTGCGAATCCAGCTATTGTGAAGTCGGGACTGACGCCGTCCACCAGAACAAGTTCAATCGCATTGTCAACGTAAAGGTGCGAGATGTTGTCGTAATCGGAAGAGTTGTACCAGTTCTGCGCCTCCGTCATGGTCCCGAATTCCACCAGGACCGGTGAATTCCCTCGAGCCCCCTCGAGCCCCTGCTCCTCGCGGTGTGAGTGCCACCTCCCGCCATATGCTTCGACAGTTCTCTTCAGCTGCGCTAGCGCTTCCTGATTCGGAACGCCATCACGTATGCGCACGTAGTTGATCAAGTAGGCACCCATGTAAGCGCTCCAGTCATATTTGGCGAAACCGACCGACATGCACTTCTGCAGCTCTCCGTCGTTCTCTTCTACGTCCCATCGGACATTCGCCGCACAGTTTGAACGCCCGCCAACGCTTGCCAGTACTCGGGGTGAGTTTGTCGGAAGTTCCTCGTTTGACTACGACCCATCATTGCCGGACTCGCGCCAGCGTTGGTAGCAATCGAGACCGCAAAGGTAGACCACATAGTCTGTCGCTTCAGGGACGACTGCCTCCGAGATGGGAACTTCGTGCTCACACACGGCGCAGGTGATGCGTACGAGTGTCCCCTGGCCCTTGGCGGCCTCGAGCGATGGATCGCGTGGGTTCATGCGTCACTCACCAAAAGGAGCGTTCATTAAGAGCTCAACGGTCGAGGCCGCTTTGTATCCTGATACAAATCGCCGGGTTTCAGACTGCGATGTCCGTGATGTCCATATATGTCTCCTCATTGTTGCAACGGCATAGTTAGCTCTTCGTCCTTCGTGTCCACGACGAACACCGCCAGCAGCTTGGCGGGCTTGGTCTTGCTCGCGTTCGCACTCACCACATGGCGGTCACCGGGCAGCTCCGAGAAGCTCTGCCCCGCTCGGTAGGTTCTCACCGCACCATCGTTGACCTGACTGGCAATCGCTCCTTCGAGCACGGTGGCATAGATGAATGCCGATGCCGGATGCGTGTGGCCCTCCGAATGGCCGCCGGGACCATACTCGACGAGCACCCCCTTGATGCTCTTGCCAGGAACGTTCGGCAGCTCGTGCTGATACACCAGCGTGACCCGCGCATTGGCCGCCTTGGCTCCGTCGGCGACGGCATTAGCCAGTGGTATCGCGACGAGAAACAGAGCGCACAGCAATCGCCTCATGATTTTCGGACTCCGGATTCGGGAAAGCGTCGTTCAGGCCTTGATGAATGCGAGAAGGGCCGGGTTGACGACGTCGGCGTGTGTCTGGCACATCCCATGCGGAAACCGCTCGTAGATCTTGAGCGTGCTGTTCTTGAGCAGCTTCGCTGAAAGGGGCGCGGAATCGGCGATGGGCACGATCTGATCATCGTCGCCATGCATCACGAGCGTAGGAACCTTGATGCTTTTGAGGTCTTCCGTAAAGTCGGTCTCCGAGAACGCCTTGATGCCGTCGTAATGCGCTTGGGCGCTTCCCATCATGCTTTGGCGCCACCAATTCTCGATCACGCCTTGCAATGGTTTCGCGCCCGGCCTGTTGTACCCGTAAAACGGCCCGCTCGCGAAGTCGAGGTAGTACTGCGCGCGATTGCTGGCAAGGTCCTTGCGAATCCCGTCGAAGACTTCGATCGGCAGACCGCCCGGATTGGCGGCCGTCTTCACCATGATCGGCGGCACGGCGCTGATCAGCACCAGCTTGGCGACGCGGTCGCGGCCATGCTGGGCGACGTAGCGCGTCGCTTCGCCGCCACCGGTCGAGTGACCGATGTGGACCGCGTTGCGAAGGTCGAGATGGGCGACCACGGCGGCAGCGTCCGCCGCGTAATGATCCATGTCGTGACCATCGCTGACCTGCGTCGAGCGGCCGTGCCCGCGCCGGTCAAGAGCGATGACGCGGTAGCCCTTGCCCAAGAAATAGAGCATCTGAGCGTCCCAGTCGTCGGCGCTCAGCGGCCAACCGTGATGGAAAACGATCGGTTGGGCGCTTTTCGGGCCCCAATCCTTGTAGAAGATGTCGACGCCGTCGCTCGTGGTAACCGTGCTCATCGTTTGGGCTCCTTAGCTGAGTTGGAAGAAAGATAGTTGGCCGCGACTGGGCCAACGCAGCACCAGACACCACCGCATCCAACGTCACTGCAGTGGTGCCTCAAAAAATCGCGGCGAGACGCAGCGACGTCTAAGGGCGCGCGCTGTTTCATGTCTTTGGCAGCGATCGTGCTCATTTGGTGCGCTCGCTCCATCTTGCGGCTGGTCGTGTGGATTCAGCGTTTGCCGTCTCCTGATTACAAGACGGCTCAACCGCCAAACTTGTGACGGGGAGTACGACCAGGCGGCGAGCGCGTGCAACATAATGCCTCGGAGTCGGTCAGGATTGCGGGTTTGTAGATGCGGGAGCTCGTCCGCCGTCGATCTGGAACGCAATGATCGAGAACACCTGTCAGTCCATGACCGCGACTGCACCGAGTCCGTGGCGATCGAGATCCTTGTGTGACTTCCCGCAGAGTCACCGGAAGCTGGGCAGTTCGATGACGCCGCCAATGAGGTAACGTTCAGTGGCCCGCGCAAGACCATTGCCGACTTTCGCAAGGACAACGGCGCAGCGATTCGGCAAGTATGCCGCCAGTTCATCCAGCTTGGCGGCAATCTCGATCTGTTCTCCGAGGCCATCGTCGCCATCGATGGCAGCAAGTTCAAAGCGGTCAACAACCGGGACAAGAACTTTGCGCAGCGCAAGCTCAAGGCGCGCATGGAGCAGCATGAGCAAAGCATTGGACGCTACCTAGACGAGCTCGATCGCGCCGATCGGCAGCCGGACTCCGTACCCGAAGGCCGGGTCGCCCACCTGAAGGAGAAGATGGCGGCAGTGAAAGCGCAGATGCGCAAGCTGGGCAAGATTGGAAAGCAGCTGCAGCAGGCCCCGGATCAGCAGGTTTCCCAGATCGCACCAAAATGGATTCGGGCCTCTCGTCAGTCATTTTTACACTGACGTTTCGTCCGGAGCCGGCCGATGTAAACAAACATAGTTGATTCAAAGGCCTTGCAATTCCGGCACGCGCATTGCGCTGCATCCTCGATAGAAGCTGGTGTTTGCGTTTGGTATTTGGGTTCCAGCTTTGCGGCATCGCCTGCACGCTACACATCGTACGTGCACAACTACCGAGGGGGCTTCTACATCGTGAAATCATCTCTTCTAAAGTTAGCCTTGGGCTGCGTGGCCGCGCTGGGGGTGGCCAGTTCGGCCAGCGCCGCTACCATCGACTTCGAGAGCACGCCCACCGGCTCTTACTCGTCATTGAACTTCGGTCCCGTGACGATCACGTTCCTGGCAGGGAGCGGTTCTTTCCGAGGTCGAGAACCAAACGCCCGGGCCCCCGATCAGTGGGCACAGCCTGATCAGCTTCTTTACAAACCCGGGCACTCGGCGCCTTCCAGGCCACTTTTGCCGGTGGCGTCAATGCTGTAAGCATCGGAATGGGGGACTTCAACGCGGATGAAGACGAAGGCCACCTGCGCGCGTATGACGCGGCCAACAACCTGCTGGACACTGACTCCATCTTCGTGGCGGGGCCTGTCTTCGGCGGCGGCACGCTGAGTGTCAGCAGCGCCACGCCGATCGCGCGGGTGGAGTGGAATGAAACCGGGTCGTTCGCCGGTGCTGTCTATTGGGACAACCTGACCTATGTGTCCAGGGTCGTTCCGGAGCCCGCCACCTCCGCCCTGATGGGGCTGGGCTTGGGCATGCTCGGCGCTTGCACGCCGCTCGCGCCGCGGGCGCAGTGAAGTTGCCGGTTAGACCCGCATCGTCAATGTCTTGAATCGAGTGCCCGGGAGCGTCGACCAACGTTGCGCTTCCGGGTACTCGCCATCGACGTACCTGCTCCCCCGAAGTAGCGCTCCGGCCTCGCACGACCGCGCCTTCGCGTCCGTGCAGCGGGCCTCCGGCGGCGACGGATCGATCCGATCCGTCGCTTCGTTATGCGTGCGCGCAGCGCTGCCAAGATCGGCGGCGTTATCGCGCGGAATGCGATAATGCCGCCCCTTTCGCATCGCCCGATCGTTGCGCGTGACGTGCGTCGCCGTCGAGCAACCGATGCAGGACCGCCGCTATACGCTCTCCGATTTCGACTACGACGCTGCCGCCGGAGCTGATCGCGCAGGCGCCCTCGCCGACGCGAAGCGGGAGCCGCCTGCTCGACGTCGACGGCGATTCGCTGGCCGACCGGCGCTTCGTCGATCTGCCGTCGCTGCTGCGCGAAGGCGACCTCGCGATCTTCAACGACACCCGCGTGATCCGCGCGCGCCTGCACGGCACGAAGCCGTCCGGCGGCCGCGTGGAGATGCTGATCGAGCGCATCGTCGCCGACGACGAGGCGTTGGTGCAGCTCAAGGCGAGCCATTTGCCGAAGCCGGGCGGCACGCGTGGACTTCGGCGGCGGCGTCGACGGCCGAGGTCATCGAGCGCGACGATCGCTTCTTTCGCCTGCGTTTCCGGGGCACCGGCAAGCTCGACGAGTGGCTCGAGCGGCACGGCGAGGTTCCGCTGCCGCCCTACATCACGCGTCCCGCGGGAGAGGACGCGCAGCGTTACCAGACGATCTACGCGAGGCATCCGGGCGCGGTGGCGGCGCCTACCGCCGGATTCCATTTCGACGAAGCGACGTTCGCCGCGCTCGCGCAGCGTGGCGTGGAGCGCGCGTATCTGACGTTGCATGTCGGCGCGGGCACGTTCCAGCCCGTCGCGACCGAGGACCTTTCGCAGCACCGCATGCATCGCGAGTCCTTCGACATCCCGCAAGCGACCGCGCAGGCGATCGCGCAAACGCGCGCACGCGGCGGCCGCATCATCGCCGTCGGCACGACGTCGCTGCGCGCGCTCGAATCGGCCGGTCGCGATGACGGCTCGGTCGGTCCGGGCCCCGCGGACACTTCGCTGTTCATCACGCCCGGCTACCGCTTTCGCGTCGTCGACGTCCTGCTCACGAACTTCCACCTGCCCCGCTCGACGCTGCTGATGCTGGTGAGCGCGTTCGCCGGCTACGATACGATCCGCGCGGCGTACGCGCATGCGATCCGCGAGCGCTATCGCTTCTTCAGCTACGGCGACGCGATGCTGCTCAGGTGCGCGCAACCACGAGCCTCCTGATGCAATTCGAAGTCCTCGCAACCGAGGGGCGCGCCCGCCGCGGCCGGCTGACGCTCGCGCACGGCGTCGTGCAGACGCCGATGTTCATGCCGGTCGGCACGTACGGAACCGTCAAGGCGATGGCTCCGAACGAGCTGCGGCGAGCTCGGCGCGCAGGTGATCCTCGGCAACACGTTCCACCTGTGGCTGCGTCCGGGCACGGAAGTGATCGGCGCGCACGGCGGCCTGCACCGGTTCATGGGCTGGGACGGGCCGATCCTGACCGATTCCGGCGGCTTCCAGGTGTTCAGCCTCGGCGCGCTGCGCAAGGTCGCAGGAGGAAGGCGTCGCGTTCGCGTCACCGGTGAACGGCGATCGCCTCTTCCTCACGCCCGAAGTGTCGATGCAGGTCCAGCGAACGCTCGAATTCGGACATCGTCATGGCGTTCGACGAGTGCACGCCGTATCCGGCGACGCGCGACGAGACGGCGACAGTCGATGGAGCTGTCGATGCGCTGGGCGGCGCGCTCGAAGGCCGCGCACGCGGGCAATCCGAATGCGCTGTTCGGCATCGTGCAGGGCGGCATGCACGAAGACCTGCGCGACGCGTCGCTCGCGGCGCTCACCGGCATCGGCTTCGACGGCTACGCGATCGGCGGGCTGTCGGTCGGCGAGCCGAAGGAGGAGATGCTTCGCGTGCTCGACTCACATCGCGCCGCGTCTTCCCGCCGGCGAGCCCGCGCTACCTGATGGGCGTGGGCACGCCGGAGGACATCGTGGCCGGCGTCCTCGCCGGTGTCGACATGTTCGACTGCGTGCTGCCGACGCGCAATGCGCGCAACGGCTGGCTGTTCACGCGCTTCGGCGACGTCAAGATCCGCAACGCCGTCCACCGCAACGACACGCGGCCGCTCGACGAGACCTGCGGTTGCTACACCTGCCGGAACTTCACGCGCGCCTACCTGCATCACCTGCAGCGCGTGAACGAGATCCTCGGCGCGCGGCTCGCGACGATCCACAACCTGCACTACTACCTCGCGCTGGCGGCCGGGCTGCGAGACGCGATCGCGCAGCGGCAGCCTCGCGGCGTTCGTGACGAGCTTCGCCGACGAGCGCGACCGCGGCCGACGCCCGCTGACGGTCGCAGGAGCAGCGGCCGGGCGAGGTCGCTCGGGACGCGGCCGGATGGTAAAATGCGCGGTTCGATCAACCGTCCCGCCGCCATTCATGGCGCCGGTGCCAATGCCCAAGCGCCGCGGGCGAACGCGCCCTTCGAGCGCTCGCCCACTGCCGGAGACTCCCGTGCTGATCAGCAACGCCTACGCCCAGACGCCGGCCGCCACGCCTTCGGCGGCGACCTGATGGCCTTCCTGCCGATGGTCCTGATCTTCGTCGTCTTCTACTTCCTGCTGATCCGGCCCCAGCAGAAGAAGGCGAAGGAGCACCGGGCAATGCTCGGCGCGCTGCAGAAGGGCGACGAGGTCGTCACCGCCGGCGGCCTGATCGGCAAGGTCACCAAGCTTTCCGACCAGTACGCGACCGTCGAGATCGCGCCCGGCGTTGAAACGCCGGTGCAGCGTTCGGCCATCGCGCAGCTTCTGCCGAAAGGCACGATCAAGACGCTGTAGAAGGTGCAAGAGGCTATAGACCTCTCGACGCATGAACCGCTATCCCCTCTGGAAATACATCCTGATCGCCGTCGCGATCGCGGTCGGCCTGCTGTACATGCTGCCGAACTTCTTCCCCGAAGTGCCGGCCGTGCAGGTCTCGACGTCGAAGGCCACGATCAAGGTCGACGCGGGCACGCTCTCGACCGTCGAGAGCACGCTGAAGGGCGCGAACATCGCGCTACCAGGGCGCGGCGCTCGACGCGACCGGCGTGAAGGTGCGGCTTGCCGACACCGACACGCAGCTCAAGGCGAAGGATGCGCTGCAGAAGCGCCTCGGCGAGGATTACATCGTCGCGCTGAACCTGCTGTCGTCGTCGCCGCAGTGGCTTGCCCATCTGGGCGCGCTGCCGATGTACCTCGGGCTCGACCTGCGCGGCGGCGTTCACTTCCTGCTGCAGATCGACATGAAGGGCGCGATCGACAAGGCCGCCGACCGCTACACCACGGACATCCGCTCGCTGATGCGCGAGAAGCGCATCCAGTACGGCGGCGTATCGCGCGAGGGCCAGAACGTCGTGCTGCGCTTCCGCGACGAGGGCGAGCGGTCGAAGGCGCGGGTCGAGATCGAGACTGCGTTCCCGGACCTCGTCGTGCGTACGCAGGAGACAGGCGGCGAGCTGCGGCTGGTCGCAGCGCTGAAGCCCGAGGCGCAAAAGCGCATCCAGGACGGCGCCGTCCAGCAGAACATCACGATCCTGCGCAACCGCGTGAACGAGCTCGGCGTCTCCGAGCCGATCGTCCAGCAGCAGGGCGCCGACCGGATCGTCGTGCAGCTTCCCGGCGTGCAGGACACGGCGCGGGCGAAGGACATCCTCGGCCGGCAGGCGACGCTCGAGATCCGCATGGTGAACGACGATCCGGGCGCGCTCGAAGCGGCGCTGGCCGGGCAGGTGCCGTTCGGCTCCGACCTGTTCACCGAGCGCGGCGGCACGCCGGTGCTGGTGCGCAGGCAGGTCGTGCTGACCGGCGACCGGATCAACGATGCGCAACCCGGCTTCGACCAGCGCAGCAACGAGCCGGCGGTGCATCGTCAAGCTCGACGGCACGGGCGGGCGGATCTTCAAGGAAGTGACCCGCGAGAACGTCGGCAAGCGCATGGCGATCGTCCTGGTCGAGAAAGGCAAGGCGGAAGTCATCACCGCGCCGGTGATCCGCGAGGAGATCGGCGGCGGCAGCGTGCAGATCTCCGGCCGCATGACGACCCGCGAGGCGAACGACGTCGCGCTCCTCATGCGCGCCGGCGCGCTGGCCGCGCCGATGGAGATCATCGAGGAGCGCACGGTCGGCCCGTCGCTCGGCAAGGAGAACATCGAGAAGGGCTTCAACTCGGTGCTCTACGGCTTCATCGCGATCGCGGTCTTCATGTGCCTGTACTACGGGCTGATGGGCATCGTGTCGGTGGTCGCGCTGGCCGTGAACCTGATGCT
This sequence comes from uncultured beta proteobacterium, assembly GCA_963804205.1. Taxonomy (GTDB): domain Bacteria; phylum Pseudomonadota; class Gammaproteobacteria; order Burkholderiales; family Casimicrobiaceae; genus VBCG01. The sequence goes on from CAWDPJ010000001.1 coordinate 134,714, forward strand.
GCTGGTCGCGCTGCTCTCGATGCTGCAGGCGACGCTCACGCTGCCCGGCATCGCGGCGATCGCGTTGACGCTCGGCATGGCGATCGACGCGAACGTGCTGATCAACGAGCGGATCCGCGAGGAGCTGCGCTGGGGCGCGACGCCGCACGCGGCGATCCAGGCGGGCTACGAGCGCGCGTGGAACACGATCCTGGACTCGAACGTGACCACGCTCATCGCCGGGATAGCGCTGCTGATCTTCGGCAGCGGACCGGTCCGCGGCTTCGCCGTCGTCCACTGCCTCGGCATCCTGACGTCGATGTTCTCGGCGGTGTTCGTCTCGCGCGGCATCGTGAACCTGATCTACGGCAGCCGCAAGAAGCTGGAGAAGATCTCGATCGGGCAGGTGTGGCGGCCGACGACGTCGGCGACGGCGGCGAAATGATCGCGACCGTCGACAGCTCGTGCATCATCGTCATCGCGAATGCTTGAGCGATCCGCGTAACCGGAAGGTTAGCGGTCCAGCGTCTTGCGACGAAACGACACTGGATTCCCGCTGCGCGGAATGACCTGAGGGTTAGCGTCCCGCAGTTTACTGCACTCGATAAGGGCATCGATGGAATTCTTCCGCATCAAGCGCGACATCCCGTTCATGCGGCACGCGCTGGTGTTCAACGTGATCTCGCTGGTCACGTTCCTGCTGGCGGTCGTGTTTCTCGCCGTGCGAGGCCTGAACTTCGGCGTCGACTTCCGCGGCGGCACGGTCATCGAGGTCGCCTACAGCCACGCGGTCGACTTCAACCGGCTGCGCGGTGCGATCGACAAGCTGCAGATCGGCGAGTATCAGGCGCAGGCGTTCGGCAGCTCGGACACGGCACTGATCCGCATGCCGCTGAAGGAAGGGGTGTCGAGCGCCCAGCTGTCCGAGCGGGTCATGGCGACGCTGCGCGCCGACGATCCCATCGGTGACGCTGAAGCGCGTCGAGTTCGTCGGTCCGCAGGTCGGCCGCGAGCTCTACGAGAACGGCGCGCTGGCGCTGCTGCTCGTCGTCGCGGGCATCGTCGCGCTACCTCGCGATGCGCTTCGAGTGGCGGTTCGCGATCGCGGCGATCATCGCGAACCTGCACGACGTCGTCATCATCCTCGGCTTCTTCGCGTTCTTCCAGTGGGAGTTCTCGCTGCCGGTGCTGGCCGCCGTGCTCGCGGTGCTCGGCTACTCGGTGAACGAGTCGGTGGTCATCGCCGACCGGATCCGCGAGAACTTCCGCAAGATGCGCAAGGCGAACGTCGAGCAGATCATCGACAACGCGATCACCGCCACGATCTCGCGCACGATGATCACGCACGGCCTGACGCTGACGATGGTGCTTTCGATCTTCTTCTTCGGCGGCGAGACGCTGCACTACTTCTCGCTCGCGCTGGCGATCGGCATCCTGTTCGGCATCTACTCGTCGGTGCTGGTCATGGCGCCGCTGGTGCGCTGGCTCGGCGTGTCGCGCGAGGACCTGGTCAAGCCGGAGCGCAAGAAGGGCCCCGAGGGCGAGAAGATCCTGCCCTAGGGTCAGACCCTCATTTCCGGGCACGCAGGGGACCATCCCTGAGGCGTTCGCCCCGGAATTGAGGGTCTGACCCTGATTTCCAATGCGATGGAAACGCTCGGAGCACTGATCCAGGCCGTCTTTCGCTCGACGAGACGCTCGCCCGTCTCGCCGTCGAGCACGGCCGCTGGCTCTACGCGCTGCTCTTCGCGGTGATCTTCGCGGAGACCGGGCTCGTCGTCACGCCGTTTCTCCCCGGCGATTCGCTGCTGTTCGTCGCGGGCACGGTGGTCGCAACCGCGAACGCCGGCTCTGGACGTCCACGTCATGGTCGCGCTGCTCATTGCGGCGGCGATCCTGCGGCGACAACCTGAACTACGCGATCGGCCGCTGGATCGGCCCGAAGATCTTCGAGCGCGAATCGCGCTGGATCCGCCGCGAGTACCTGCTCAGGACGCAGGCGTTCTACGACCGCTACGGCCCGGTGACGATCATCATCGGGCGCTTCATCCCGATCGTCCGCACGTTCGCGCCGTTCCTCGCCGGCGTCGCCGCCATGCACTATCCGCGCTTTCTCGCCTACGAGATCATCGGCAGCATCATCTGGGTCGGGTCGCTCGTGTACGCCGGCTACCTGTTCGGCAACATCCCGTGGGTCAAGGGCAACCTGACGCTGATCGTGATCGGCATCGTCATCGTGTCGCTGCTTCCGGCGATCATCACGTTCGCGAAGGAATGGCGGCAACGGCGCGCAGGCCAGCCGCAGAACCGGTAGACAGCGCCGCTCGACGAACGCTGTCATTCAAACGCGACGCGCGAGCGCCGCGGCGAGCCCGATGTATCCGGACGGCGTAAGGTTGGCGAGCGCCGTCTTCACGTCGTCGGGCAACGCGAGGCCCGCAATGAACTCGCGCAACGTCTGCTGCGTCATCCCGCGCTTGCCGCGCGTGAGCGCCTTCAGCTGCTCGTACGGTTCCGGCACGCCGTAGCGGCGCATCACCGTCTGGATCGCCTCGGCGAGCACTTCCCAGTTCGCATCGAGATCCTCGGCGATGCGAACGGTGTCCACGTCCAGCTTCGCGAGTCCCTGGCGCAGCGAAGTCCAGCCGAGAAGCGCATGACCGAGCGCGACACCCATGTTCCGCAGCACGGTCGAATCGGTCAGGTCGCGCTGCCAGCGCGAGATCGGCAGCTTGCCCGACAGGTGCCGCAACAACGCGTTCGCAAGCCCGAGGTTGCCCTCCGAGTTCTCGAAGTCGATCGGATTGACCTTGTGCGGCATCGTCGACGACCCGACCTCGCCTTCGTTCAGCTTCTGCCGGAAATAGCCGAGCGAGATGTAACCCCACAGGTCGCGATCGACGTCGATCAGGATCGTGTCGATGCGCGCGACCGCGTCGAAGTACTCCGCCATCGCGTCGTGCGGCTCGATCTGCGTCGTGTACGGATTGAACTCGAGCCCGAGCGACATCACGACCCGCGCCGCAAGCTTCTCCCAGTCGACGTTCGGATAGGCCACCAGGTGCGCGTTGTAGTTGCCGACGGCGCCGTTGATCTTGCCCTTCAGCGGCACGCGCTCGAACGCCGTGCACGGCGCGCGCGAGCCTCGCGGCGAAGTTCGCCATTTCCTTGCCCAGCGTCGTCGGCGTGGCCGGCTGGCCGTGCGTGCGTGCGAGCATCGCGACGTCCGCGTGCTCGTGCGCGAGCGCACGAAGGCTCTCATGGATCGCCTGCAGCGGCGGGAGCAGTGCATCGTGCCGCGCCTGCGCGAGCGACACGCCGTGCGCGAGGTTGTTGATGTCCTCGGACGTGCACGCGAAATGGAGGAACTCCGCGACGCGGGCGATCTCGGGCACGCCGGCGAACCGCTCCTTCAGCCAGTACTCGACCGCCTTCACGTCGTGGTTCGTCTTGCGCTCGATCGCCTTGATGCGCGCGGCGTCGGCGAGGCTGAACTCGCGACCCGCGGTCTCGAGCGCCGCACGCGCATTCGCGCCGAAGGCGGGCACTTCGGCGATCGCCGGCTCGTCGGCGAGTGCCAGCAGCCACGCGATCTCGATCCGTACGCGGCTGCGGATCAGCGCGTATTCGCTGAAGTGGTCGCGCAGCGCGTCGAGCTTGTCCGCATAGCGGCCATCGAGTGGCGACAGCGCGGTGAGCGCGGTTTCGACGGTCAAGCGCATGCGGCGTGACACGCAGGGAAGGAAGCGCGGGCAGTGTAGCACGCGCTTCGCAGGTCCTCGGGTCGAGCGCTGGGCTATAATCCGCGCTCTCGTCCACGTTATCCGGTTCCGCAGGCGCACCGTGCTGAAGTTGATCTACTCGCCGACGAGTCCGTACGCGCGCAAGGTTCGCGTCGTGCTCGCCGAGAAGAAGATCGAGTGCCAGTCGGTCGAGATGTCGCCGTGGACACCGGACACGGCAGTGCCGCAGTTCAATCCGCTCGGCAAGATCCCGGTCCTGATGCTCGATGACGATACCGCGCTCTACGATTCGCGGGTCATCGTCGAGTATCTCGACAACGTGAGCCCGGTGTCGAGGCTGATTCCCGAGCCGGCGCGGCAGCGGATCGTCGTGCGCCGCTGGGAAGCGCTGGCCGACGGCATGTGCGATGCGGCGAGCGGCATCGTGATCGAGCGCAGGCGACCGGCAGCGCAGCAAAGTCCCGAGTACATCGAGCGCCAGCAGCGCAAGATCGCCGCAGGTCTTGCCGAAATGGCGCGCGAGCTCGGCGATCGCACCTGGTGCAACGGCGAGGCCTATTCGCTTGCCGATATCGCAGCCGGATGCATGCTCGGCTACCTCGATCTGCGGCATGCCGACGTCGACTGGCGCGGCCAGTATCCGAACCTCGCGAAGCACGCGGACAAGCTCGGCAAGCGCGCGTCGTTCGCCGACACCGTTCCGCCGATCGCATAAAGCCAAAAGCCCCGCAGCATGCGGGGCTTTTGGCTTCAGAAGCAGAAGGCTGCGCAGCGCGCTCGCAGATCAGCGCGGCCGGTTCACCGTGATGCGCACGTTGCAGTTCGTGGTCTTGCAGCTGTCGGCGCCGTTGAAGTCACGATTGCGAATGTTGACGTAGTAGGTTCGGCCCGGCTCGAGCTTCGGGAAATTGCCCGTCATCCCGGTCAGTCCGATCTGCGAGTTCGGATTGATGCCGTAGCTCCACGACATCGGGTTGTTCGCACCGGTCGGATCGACCGATCCTCCCACGCCCGCCGTGAATCCGCGGAAATCGCATGACGACGGCGAGATCGTCATCGTCCGGTTCGCCTGCCCATCGATGTACTCGACGACGCTGACCACACCTGGCTGGCTCGTGCCGGTTGCATTCTGCGGCACGGTGATGCGGCCCACGAATACCGCCGACGCCGGGAAGTTGCCGTTCAGATGGGTATCGAGGTGACCGCCCCATGTGAGATTGGCGCGCTCGACGCTCTGGATACTGGCCGCAGAAATCGGCGCCGGCTCGGGGGCGGGTTGCTCCAGGTGACGTTCGCCGACGCTGGCGCGCTGGGTCCGAACGAGTTCGTCGCTGTCACCGAGTAGCTCGCGGGGCCAAGCCCGCTGGCCGAAGCCTGGCAAGTCGAGGTGCTGCTGTTGCAGCCGGTCCAGTTGTAGGAAGTCGGCGACTGCGTGCAATTCGCGGTCAGCGTCACCGTTCCGCCGAGGTAGGGCGTCGTGGTGCTCGGCGTTAGCGTGCACACCGGCGCTGCCGTCGGCGGGTTCTGCCAGCTGATCGTGACTTCACTCGGAACGCCGACGCCCGATGAGTTCACGCCCTGGACACGATAGATCCTCGTCACGCTCGATTGCTCGGTCGTGGTGCACCGGCTCGGATTACCCGCAACCGGCGTGCAGTTGACCCATTGGTACGACGTCGGGTTGTTCGTACACGACGCGGTCAGCGTCAGCGTCGTATTGACGGCCGGTGAAGACGCGCTCGGCGAGATCGAGCAGAACGGCGTCGGACTCGCTGACGGCGGCGGCGGAGCGGACGACGAGCCGCCGGTGCGCCAGTCGACGTCGATGCCGGACTTCTGGCTGGAGCCCGCACTGTTGCTCGCGACCAGCGCGTAGTGGATCGGCCCCGACCTGCGTGCCGACCGGCGAGCACGAGGTCGTGCTGTTGGCGCATTCCGAAACCGGGTTGCAGGCCTCGATCAGCAGCGCCGAGCAGGCCAGCCATTGATACTTCGTCGGCGAATAGCTGCACGAGCTCGTCAGCGTGAGCCCCGATCCGAGCGTCGGCGTCGGGTTGCTCGCGCTGACCGTGCACGTCGGGCCTGCGGCTGCCGCCGCCTGCCAGTTGAGCGCGATCGAAGCGGGCGCGCTACTGCCGCGGCTGTTGGTCGCGACGACGCCGTAGTTCACTACGCCGGTCGCGGTGGCGGTGACTGCGCAGGTCGCGCCGGTTCCGGTGCAATTGATCCACGCGTAGGTCGTCGGGCTTTCGGTGCAGGTCGCGGTGAGCGTGACCGACGTATTGGGGATCGGGAAAGCGGTCGATGCGGTCACCGTGCAGACCGGCGCGCCGGCCGCCGGTTGCGCGGTGCCTTGGGCCGATGCGCAGAATGCGATCGGCTTTTGCGGATTGCCGAAACCCTCGGGCGCGTACCCCTTGGCGACCATCGAATCGAAGACCGCGGGATCGGTCGTGTAACGGTGGTTGATGTCGGCCCGCTTGTTGTACAGCCGGTACACGCCCTTCGTGCCGCTGGGACACAAGCCGGTGGTCGGGTCGACGGCATGAACGCGGAACGCCTCCTCCGACTCCAGCAGCCACTCGTCCGGCCATGTCCGCTTGACGAGATCGCATTCGGCCTTCGACGCGGCGTAGAAATGGGAATCGAGTCCGCGCGCGGGATTCCCGTAGAACCGGCATACGGCGACCGAATTCGCGCCGGCACCGGTGGCGTCGTCGAAGGTCTGGAACGTCAGGCCGGTGCGGGTCCAGCCCTTGTGCACGCCGGTGTCGAGCGCCTGGATCTCGGGCGCATAACGGGTGATGAAGTAGTGGTCGAGGTCCTTGTGGTAGTACTCCACAAGTTCGGCGGCAGGCAGTGACGCGGATGCCAGAAACAAGCCGGCGGCGAGCGCGGCTCTTAGGGCAAAGTAACGGAACAATGACATTGGCATATTATCTCAGATAGGGCGTCGTCTGTCGAGCCCATCCGTCGACGTCTGACAACGGCTGTCGGATTGCGTCCGAGGCCACGAGTTCCATTATCCGACAACGAATCTCCGCGACGTAACTATTGCTGGCGATGGCGTCCGGGCTTTTTTTCCGCGGCCGCCTCGTGAGATCCGGCGAATTGTCGGCTTATCGGGAGCGGTCGGAACGAGAAAAAGCCCGCGTAAAGCGGGCTTTTTCTCGGTTGCTTTGAGCCGCGAGATGCGCTAGTCCGCTACACCATGTTGGTAGGTGCGGATGTCCCGGTCCTTGGTCTCGCGTAGGAAGATGGATCCGATGATCAGGGTCATGACCGCCACGACGATTGGATACCACAGTCCGTAGTAGATATCACCGGTCGCGGCGACCATCGCCGTTGCCGTCAGCGGCAACATCCCGCCGAACCAGCCGTTGCCGATGTGATACGGCAGCGACATCGACGTATAGCGGATCGCGGTCGGGAACAGCTCCACGAGGAACGCTGCGATCGGGCCGTACACCATCGTCACGTAGAGCACCATGATGACCAGGATGATCTCGGCCATGACCCAGTTGACCTGGCTCTTGTCGGCGCCGCTCTTGTAGCCGGCCTGCTGGAGCACACCGGCAAGCTGCTTCTGGTCCCAACCTTCGATCCGGGTGTTACCGATCGTGGTGACCACGGCCTTGCCCGATTCCGCCGGGACCGACTTGAAAGACAGGCCCTGCTTGGTCAGGTAATCCTTCACCCGGTCGCAGTCGGAGAACTTGCTCCACGGTCCGACGAAAATATGGAACTGGCAATCGGTCGCCGCGACGGTGATCGGGGTCTTCGCCGCGAATTCCTCCAGCGCCGGATTGACGTAGTGCGTCAGCCCCTGGAACAGCGGGAAGTACGTGACCGCCGCGATCAGGCACCCTGCCATGATGATCTTGAGCCGCCCGATCCGATCGGAGAGCCATCCGAAGAAGATGAAGAAGGGTGTGCCGATCAACAGCGAGAGGCCGATCAGCGAATAGGCCGACACGTAGTCGAGCTTCAGCGTGATCGTGAGGAAGAACAGCGCATAGAACTGCCCCGTGTACCAGACCACGCCCTGGCCGGCCGTCGCGCCGAGCAGCGCGAGCAGCACGTACTTGTTGTTCGGATACTTGAGGAAGCTGTCCCGAAGCGGCGACTTCGATCCTTTGCCCTCGGACTTCATCTTCTGGAAGACCGGCGACTCGTGCAGCTTGAGCCGGATGTAGATCGAGAAGATGAGCAGGACCAGCGAGAGCCAGAACGGAATCCGCCAGCCCCAATCGGCGAACACCTTGGCATCCATCGTCAGCCGCGCGACGCCGATCACCAGCAATGCCAGGAAGAATCCCAGCGTCGCCGTCGTCTGGATCCAGCTCGTGTCGTAGCCGCGCTTCTCGTGCGGGGCGTGCTCGGCGACGTAAGTTGCAGCGCCACCGTACTCGCCGCCGAGTGCCAAGCCCTGGACGAGCCGCAGCGTCACCAGCAGGATCGGCGCTGCCCAGCCAATCGTCTGGAATGTGGGCAACAGACCGACCAGGAACGTGGCGCCGCCCATGAAGAGGATCGTGACGAGGAACGTGTATTTCCTGCCGACCAGGTCGCCGATCCGGCCGAAGACGATCGCGCCGAACGGCCGCACCAGGAATCCCGCAGCGTAGGTCGCGAAGGCCGACAGCAGCGCCGCAGTCTCGTTTCCTGGAGGAAAGAACAACGCCGCGAAGAACGGCGCGAGCGTCGCGTAGAGGTAGAAGTCGTACCACTCGAAAACCGTGCCGAGCGACGAGGCGAAGATGACTTTCTTCTCCTCGGTTCCGGCGCTTTGGATGGACTCTTCTTCCAGCAAGCCCTTCGATCGGTGAGGCGCGATCGCCCCTCGAACATGTTCCATGGTTCCTCCTAGTCGTGTGTCGCGAATCCAGCCCGGCAAGATCCCTGGGTGCGGGCCGGACTCAGGCGTCGCCAAACCCGTGGCTTGGATAACCACGGCTCCGAGTCCTGCGATTCGCAATATCCTCGGGTGGACTTACACGGAACTTACATCGGCGATGATTGTTGCCGCCGGAGCGCAAATCCCCGGGCTTTGGCAACGTGATGCACAACGGCTGGAGAGGCGTCGCGCCACGCACGATGCGCGTTGCTTGGTGCCGTTGCCTGCGGATGCCGACGGGCCGCCCCGAGGCATCCGCCTGTATCTCGTCCCCGATGCAAAAGGCGCAACGCCGGAGTCGCGTCAGGTCCCGAATCCCCGGACGCCTTTTGCATCGGCCTGTCAGGGCCCCTCGAGCAGCGCGCTGATCTTGCCCATCAGGTCCTGGGTCGAGAAGGGCTTCGTGACGTACAGGTCGGCCCCGATCGCCAAGCCCTTGGTGACCTCCGCATCACGGCCTTTGGCGGACAGCATGATGATCTTGATGTGTCGCCACGCGTCGTTCTCGCGGATGCGCTTGCACACCTCGTAGCCGCTGCGCACGGGCATCATCACGTCGAGCAGCACCAGGTCGGGGTTGCAGGCCTCGACCAGCTTCAGCGCCTCGTCGCCGTTGCGCGCAACGTGCACTTCGTAGCCGCTGCGCTGCAGAAGGAACTCGACCGCCGCGACAATGTTCGGCTCGTCGTCGGCGATCAGGATCGTCTTGCTCACGCTCGTTGCTCCCGTGGGCAGGCGCTAGAGCACCCTGAGCACCGCGGGCAGGCACAATACCGCGGCGCCAGCAAGCCAGATCCACGTCGAAGTCGTCGCATCAGGATCGCGCTCGACCAGCCGCTCGTAGAGCGCCGCCGGAACGCCGCTGAACAGCAGCGTCGCGGTCGCGAGCAGGATGGAGCTCCAGAACAGTACCCACTCGATGGTACGCGGGAAAAGCTCCGGCAGGAGGACCGCCGTGACCGGAATGGCGAGCGTGAGAAACGGCGAAAATATGCCGTTCACGACACAGATGCCAATGACCAGCGGAAGCAGTGTCTGACGGTCGAGCATGCCGGACTCACTGCGCAACGCGCGGCGTCAGCCCGGCTGCGTACAACACCATGAAGAACGTGACCCTCGCCATGGCCACCCAGAATGCCGCGATCGGCGCGAGCGCCAGAGGCGGCACGATCGATGGCGTGATGAACGTCACGGGCCGCATCAGCCAGTCGGTGAGCCGCCGGAACCAGCGATAAATGTAGTTCGGCGAATCGGGCGGCAGGAAGATCTCGAACATGAATCGCCCGATCAGGGTCCAGAACAACGCCGAGAAGGCGTAATTGGGAAGGTGGAAGTACCAGTACGACCACCACATGTCCTGACCCTGCATCGTGCATACGCTACCATGAGAATTGAACCACCCCCAATGGCCAGCCTCTACCGACCCACGCGCCTTTGGCGCAGCCTGCGCGAACGCCTGCAGCCGCCGCCGATCGCCACCCCCGACGCGCTAAAGACCTTTCTCGAGGAACGCGCTTCGCTGATCGCCCAGAAGTGCGCGATCGACTATTGCCGCGGCAAGACCGGGTTGGCGAGCTTCGCGCTGTTCACGGAAAAGCCGTTCATCGATGCGCTCACCGTCTGCCGCTGGGAAACCTTCGTCACTGTTCTTGGCGACCTGGTGATCATCACCGAGGGATATCTGCGACCGCACGCCGCGGCCGAGCAGCAGGCCCGCCTGCACGAAGCTCTCCTTGCCATGTATTCCGCCGTGCTGGCGCCTCTGCCCGCGCCGGCGCACCGCCCGGACGGTTGGGACGAGGCGATCGCCGCTTTCACGGCGCGCTTGAAGACGGCCGGCGTCGGCGAGCCGAAACGCGCGCTCGACGTCGCCGATCATTCGGCCAAGCGACTGTTCGACACCCTGCCGATTCACGCCAGCATGCGGAAGCTGGACGAGGAAGTCGTGTACGGCGCCGTGCGCTTCCGGATGATCGCGGTGAGCCAGGAGATGGAGCGGCGCCTGCATGCTGCCGATCTCGTCCGACAGCTGCTCGCCGCTTAGCAGCGTGATGCAAAACGGCGGAAGACAAACAGCCCCGCGCACGATGCGCGTTGTTTTGTAGCCATTGCCGGCGGGCGCCGCTGGGCCGCCCCAAGGCGCCCGCCTGAATCCGATCTCGATGCAAAAGGCGCAACGTCGTCATCACGCAAGGCACCGCCTCTGCGGACGCCTCTTGCATCGACCTGCTAGTACGTGACCTGATAGCTGCCGTCGTTCGTCTTGTCGGCGATGCACTGGTAGAGCCCCTTCTTGCCGTCGAGCTCGTACGGAATGTTGACGCGAATGCCGGCATCTCCGGTCGAGGCCTGGATGTTCGACTGCTCCTTGGTGGCGAAAGTCGCCTTGGCGTACTTCGGGTCCTTCTTGGCGCCAGCCAGACACACGTCGTAGGCCAGCTGCTCGTCCTTGCCCCTGGCGCAACCGGAAAGGCCGAGCGCGAGGCCAAGCGCGCCCGCCACGGCAAGGCATTGAATGGAAGTCATAAATCCAGAGCGTCCTTATAGAGAAAAAATGAAAGGCCCGCAGTGAACGGGCCTTTCACGACCGAACGTCAAGAACTGCGACTATTCGTGCGTTACCCCCTTGACCCAGGCGAGCTCGCCCTTGGGAACGCGGATCGAATCGACGAAATCCTGCATCTCCTTCGACGGCGGCGCGGTCATCAAACTGACCGCCCAGGTCACCAGGAACGCCAGCGGCAGGCCGAACAAGGCGCTCGAGATGTTGCGGATGCCGAACCACAGCGGCATGTCGAAATAGCGCGTGCCGACCAGGTAATACGCGCAGACGCCGAAGCCGACGATCATGCCGGCAATCGCGCCTGCCGCCGTGGTGCGCTTCCACCAGATACCCAGCACGAGCGGCGCAAACAGGCCGGCCGCCGCCAGCGAGAACGCCCAGGCCACCATCTGGATGATGCCCGCGGGCCGCGTGCCCGCGACCGCCGCCGCGATGATGGCTACGCCGACCAGGAGGACGCGTGCCACGGTCAGGCGCCGCATCGTGGACGCCTTGGGATCGATCATCTTGTAGTAGATGTCGTGGCTCAGCGCGTTGGCGATGGCGAGCAGCAGCCCGTCAGCGGTGGACAGCGCCGCCGCCAGGCCGCCGGCCGCGACCAGGCCGGAGATCACGTACGGCAGACCCGCGATTTCCGGCATCGACAGGACGATGATGTCCTGGTTGATGATGAACTCGCCGAGCTGCAGGATGCCGTCGCTGTTGGCGTCCTTGATCGTGAGCAGGCCGCCGACCTGGGACCAGTTCTGCACCCAGGCGGGAAGCTCCGCGATCTTCTGGCCGATCACGTTCCGGTAGACCTCGAGCTTGGCGAACGCCGCGTAGGCTGGCGCGGTGAAGTAGAGCAGGAAGATGAAGAAGATGCTCCAGCCGACGGACTTGCGGGCATCGCGCACGTTCGGTGTGGTGAAGTACCGCATCAGGATATGCGGCAGCGACGCCGTGCCGATCATCAGCGTGAGCACCAGCGCCCAGAAGTTGTTGAACTCGACCCAGCTGAACTGGCCCTTGGCGTCGACGTAGGCCGCGACGTGCGGCTTGGTGATGCCGAGCTTCTGCTCGAGCTGCGCAATCTCGGTCAGCGCCTTGCCGTAGGAGAGTTCCGGGATCGGATTGCCGTAGAGCTGGAACGAAAGCCAGATCAACGGCGTCAGGTAGGCGATGATCAGGATGATGTATTGCGCCACCTGGGTCCAGGTCACCGCGCGCATCCCGCCGAGCATCGAGCACACCAGGATGCCGAGCAGCCCGACGAAGATCGCGACCTCGAACGGAATGTCGAGGAAGCGCGAGGTGATGATGCCGATCCCGAAGCTCTGCGCGACGATATAGGTGAAGGACGCGGCAGATCAGCACGATCACGCCGCAGATGCGCGCGGTGTTGCCTTCGTAGCGCACGCCCAGGAAGTCGGGCACGGTGAACTGGCCGAACTTGCGCAGGTAGGGTGCGAGCAACACACCGACCAGGACGTAGCCGCCAGTCCAACCCAGCACGTAGCCCAGGCCGCCGTAGCCTGCGAGATACAGGCCGCCCGCCATCGAGATGAACGAGGCCGCGCTCATCCAGTCGGCGCCGGTCGCCATGCCGTTGAAGAACGGCGGCACCACGCGTCCGGCCACGTAGTACTCGGACAGCTCCATCGTGCGCGACAGGATGCCGATGTACGCGTACACGCCGATGGTCAGGAACACGAAGCAGTAGCCGATGACCTTGTTCGACACCCCCATCTGTTCCATGATCGCCAGGACGATCACGAAGAAGATGAAGCCGCCGGCGTAGCCGCCGTAGATCTTGCCGAGGTTGTCGATGAAGCTCTTTGACGTTGCTTGAGCCATGTTGGTGTCTCCTCCGGTCCGGTCTTATTCTTCGGCGACGCCGAATTCTTCGTCGATCTTGTTCTGCGCGCTCGCGTTCCAGAAGCACAGCACCACGTACGCGATCAGCGAGCCCTGCGCCGCCATGTAGAAACCAAGCGGGAAGCCGGCGATCACGATCTGGTTGAGCTGCACGGCGAAGGCCGGAATCACGAAACTGAAGAACACCCACAGGGCCATGATGATCCACATCAGGCGGGATGTTTTCTTCCAATACGCGTCGCGTTGCGCGGGCGTTAGTTCAGCCATTTTCCCCTCCTCTTACGGTCAGTCGTGACGATCAGGTTCTTTGCCGGTCGCTCGTAGTTATCGACTCTACGATGCTGCGCAATGCTTACACCAAACTTACAACAACGCAAACAAATCACCCTTGCCGCACCGCACAAATGCCGCCGCGCCGAGCTTGCGAAGGCCTGCCTGATACTCAAAGCTCGTAGTCAAGCGCCAGCCGTTGTTGCAGCCTGCGGCCCTGCCGGAACGCCTCCTTCAGGCCGCGTCGCTCGAAATCGTTGAGCGTCCGCGGATCGATCTGGTTCGCGCTCTCGTGCGAGTGCATTCCCGGCCGCGCCTGGATTCTCAACCGCAGCTTCTGGATGAAGAAGAAGGCGTCGACGATCGCCGCCATCTCGAGCGGCTCCATGCGCAGGTCGGCAGTCGCCGCGCGCAGCCGCTCCGCCGTGGCGGTCTGCGCAAGGCCGAAGGCCAGCGCAAAGACACGCGCCGCGTCCACGAACGGGCGGACCCCATGGAGCTTGAGGTTGATCGTGCCGGGTGCGTTCGGCGCATCTTCGGTCGCGAAGTCGGCAAGCACGCCGAGGGCGGGTCGCGCCTGCAGCGCGTTGGTTGCCATGAGCCGCAGGAACGCGGGTCGGGCACGGGTGCGCGGCAACAGCCATTCGCGCAACGCCTGGGCGAGCGATGCGTCGCCAAAGAGCGGCCGGAAATCGAAGCAGATGGCGCCGTCGAGCAGCGCCTTGGGATCGGGATTGCCGAGCCAGCCGCCCATCTTGGCCTTCCACTCGTCGAGCGACAGGCACAGCTCCGGATTCGATGCCATCACGTTTCCCGTGCACAGCGGAAAGCCGCACGCGTCGAGCGCCTCGTTCACCTCGCGCGCGAAGGCGAGCAGCGCCTTGCGCGTTTCAGCGGCCGAGCCCCCTTCGTGGGATTCGAACAGCAGGCCGTTGTCCTGGTCGGAGCTGAAGGTCTGCTCGAGCCGGCCCTCGCTGCCGAAGGCGAGCCAGCACCAGCCGATGCGCTCCCACCGGTGCCGCTTGCGCACGATCTCGATCACTCTTTGCGACAGGCGGTCGTTGAGCACCGAAACGAACAGCGTCAGATGCTCGGCGGCAACGCCCTGCTCGACCAGCAGCGCGGTGAGCCTGCGGATCTCCGCGGCCAGGCGCGCGAGCAGCTTGATGTCCGCAGCGAGCCGGATCTCCATCGTCAGCTCGGCGAGACCCAGCCGCTGCAGCGAGAACAGGTCACGCTCCGAGATCACCCCCGCGAGCTTGCCGTCTTCGGTTACAAGAACGTGACGCACGCGGTGCTCGACCATCGCGAGCGCCGCTTCGTAGGCGAGCGCGTGAGCGGGAAGCGCAATCGGATCGCGCGTCATGGCCGCCGATACCGGCGTGCCTTGCAGGTTTTCCGCGAACACCCGGACGAGGTCATGCTTGGTGAAGATGCCGACCGGCCGCGAGCGCTGGTCGACGACAACCACCGAGCCGACGCCTTGCTCGTGCATCGTGCGCGCCACCTCGTCGACGGGAACGGCTTCGGTGCATACCACGGGGGCCCGACGGACCAGCGAACCAAGCGCAGGACGCGAACACCTGCTGCGTCTTCCGCCAGCCTTCGCTCCAGGTTTTGCTCCGATGTCGGCATGGCTAAGTGGCTAGTATCGAAGGCGGGCGTGGTACGTCCGCTGCGAAGCGTCGCGCGCCTGCTTGAGCGTGTCGATTCCGCTCTGGGCGAGCAGCGGAATCAGCCTGAGCAGGATCTCGCCGGTCAGCAGGGCGTCGCCGAGCGCGGTGTGGCGTCCGATCACCCGGACGCCCAGGCGCTCGGCGATCGCTTCGAGACTATGGTCCTGCAGGCTCGGATGCACGGCCGCGGAAAGCAGCAAGGTGTCGAGCACCGGCTGATCGAAGCGGATCCCGGTCGCGGCTTCCTTGAGCTCCAGGAAGCGCATGTCGAACGCCGCGTTGTGCGCCACCAGCACCGTGTCCTCGCAGAAGCGATGGAAGGCGGGCAGCACCGCGCCCAGCGTCGGCTGGGAAACGAGCAGCTCGGCATCGATGCCGTGGATGCGGCTCGATTCTCGTTTGAGCGGACGCTGGGGATTGACGAGCTGCTCGAACACTTCGTGCTTGAGCAGGCGCCCGTTGACGATACGCACCGCGCCCAGGCTGATGATCTCGTCGCCCGCCGACGGCTGGAGGCCGGTGGTTTCGGTATCGAACACCGTGTAGGTGAGCTCGCTGAGCGGCTGGTCGTCGAATTCACGCTGGGTCCCGACGCTTCGGAAGAGATCGAAGTCATAATATTCCGGTCGGCTTTCCTCGGGCAGGCGTCGCCTTGAGCGGTTGCGGCGCGGCTTCGCCGAGCGGCAGCAGAAACCTGAGCCAGGACTCGCCCGAGGCTTCATCCCGCTCGTGCCAGATTTCGCCGCCATGACGCTCGAGCACGTCCTTCAGCGTCAGCGGCGTCTGCTTCGAACCCACCTGGATCGGTTGCGCCTCCCACAGCGAAAGGACGTCGCTCGATACCGGAGCGCCGGTCCAGACGAGGTCGAGCTCGGCGAAACCCTGTCTCGCCCGGACGCGCAGCCTCACCGAGTCGACGGCGAGCTCCTCGCGCAGGCGCCAGGCGAGATAGCTGAGCGACTGGACCAACGCGAAGCTGTCGACCCGTAACCACAGATTCTCGTCCACTGCGTCCGCTTGCACGCGCACCAGCTCCCCGATGCGCGGCAGCGCTACGGTAATCAGGTCGGCGGCGCGCAAGTCCTCGAGGGTCATGCTCGCGTTGATCGCATCGTCGTACTCGCTCAACGCTTCGTTGATGGTCCGCGAAAGCGTGAGCGACTCCTCGGCGATGATCTGTGCGAAGCGCTGCCGCTGCCCCGCGTCCATCTCGGGAAAGCTGACCAGATTCTCGGCCGTTGCCCGGATGCTGGCGGCAGGCGCGCGGATGCCCGCGGCGAGCGCCTGCAGCAGATGACGACGCTGGAATTCATTCCCGATCATGCGCGTGACGTCCTCGAGCGCGAGAACGACGCCGCCAATGCGCCCGCCAGCGGCAAGAAACGGCGCCATCTGCACCCTGACGAGCCCGCGCGCCGGGACCGCGGTGATGAAGCGCGTGCTGGGCGACTCGACGCCCTGGTCGAGGGCGTACTGCAGCTTGTCGAGCGCGTGCACCATCTCATCGCGGTCGAGCACGCCGAACACCGAGCGTCCCAGGCCGATCGGCGCGGCTGCGGAACTGAAAAGCGCGCGCGCCTGTTCGTTGTAAAGAAGGATGCGCCCGTCCGCGTTGCACAGCAGGACGCCTTGCGACAGGTCCGACATGACCGCCGCCAGGCGGTTGCGCTCCTCCTCGAGCCGCGAGCCCGATTCGGCGATTTTCGCCTGCATGTCGCTCTGCACGCTGTGGTAGGCGGCTGCCAGCCGATTGATCTCCGTGGCGAGCGTGCCGAGCTCGGACGCGCCCGCGGCGTCGACGCGGTGGCCCGGGTTGGCCGCGAGCACCACGCGCGTCTGCTCTGCGAGCGCGTGCGGCGCAGTCACGTACCGTTTGAACAGCCACGCAACGATCCCGCCGCAGGCCACCAGCAGCACCGCGGCGATGAAGCCGAGCATGGGCGCCTTTGCGGCGAGCAATCGCAGAGAGCACTGCCTGGACCTCCGCAGGCATTCCCGCGCCGAGCAGCACCACGACCGCGGCGGCCGTTGCCAGCACAGCCGCCGTAGACCGCGGCGAGCCAGGCGGCGAACTTGAGCTTGCCGTGCATCCGGGCCTAGGGCTCCTTATCGGCGATCGAGATCGTCCGGCTCACGTTCGCGCTCCGGTCGGCAAGGTGAACGAAAAGCGCGCGCCAGCCCCCAACGTGCTTTCGACCCACATCCTTCCGCCGAAGTGCTCGACGATCTGGCGGCTGATATGCAGCCCCAGGCCGCTGCCGTGCGGCTTGTCGGTGAGCGTATCGCCGACCTGGTGGAATTTGCTGAAGATCGTCTCGTGGTCCTCGGGGCTGATGCCACGCCCGTTATCGCGCACGTCGACGCGCAAACAGCCGTCGCGCTCCGCGAGCGCGACCTGGACCAGGCCGTTGGTGCCGTCGCAGAACTTCACCGCATTCGACAACAGATTGAGCATGACCTGGATCATTCGGTCCAGGTCCGCGGTGACCGTGGAGACCTTCGCGGGCAGCCGGGCCTCGACTCCGATCCTCTTGTCCCTGAACAGCTGATCCATTTCGGCCAGCGTGTCCGAGATGACCTGCTTCATGTCCACGCCGGCCTCGACCCAATCGGCCTCTGCCCGACTCGATCTTGGCCAGGTCGAGCACCTGGTTGATCAGGCGCGTCAGCCGTTCCGTCTCCTTGGTGATGATGCCGAGGAACTTCTTGCGCTGCGCACGACTCGACGCCGCGGTCGTCGAGCGAGGATCTCGGTGAACGCGCGGATCGAGGTGAGCGGCGTGCGCAGTTCGTGGGTCACCGTCGAGATGAAGTCATCCTTCAGCCGATCGAGCTCCTTCAATCGCTCGTTCGCCTCGCGCAGCTCGGCGGTCGCCGCCTCGAGCTCGCGCGACTTCTGCTCGAGCCGGTGGCTGTAGACGACCACCTGCGAAGCCTCGTCGAGGATCTCGCGAACTTCATCGATGGTGAGCGCGTCCTCCTTGACCACGGAAGCGACCATGACGCGCGCCGAGGCGGCACCGATCGCACCGGCAAGCTGAACCTCGACGTAGTTCACCAGCTCCGCGTCGGCGATCAACGCGTCGTTCGGCCAGCGCAGTCCCTTCGAGGTCGCGTACTCCGCGAACGCAGCGTCCGCCGGAGCGACACCGAAAAACCGCGCGAGCAGATTGTAGAGATCGGGCACCGATGCGGTGCCCCGCCAGAACCGCGCGCCCGCGGCCTCGCCGGGCTGTCTGAACACGTCGACGAACAGGCTCGCCTGCCGGTGCTCATCGGCGCTCTGGACGACCGACAACGACACTGCAACATAGGCGCCGATGTTCGCGATCATGCTCCAGATCATCGCGTGCGTGATCTGATCCAGGCCCGAAAGCCCGAACAGCTGCAGCGGTCGGAGCAGCTCGATCCCGAACGGACCGTGTCTCGAGGAGACCGATCGGCAGCCAGCCCGAGCGTGCCAGCGCGGGCAGCAGCAACGTGTAGAACCAGACCGCGAAGCCGCCGAGGAGTCCCCACAGCGCACCGAGGCGGGTACCCCCCTTCCAGAAGATCCCGCCGAGTATCGCCGGCGCGAACTGTGCCACCGCGGCGAACGAGATGAGGCCGATCGAAACCAGTGCATAGGCCTCGCCGGCAAGCTTGAAGTACAGATAGCCGAGCAGCAGGATCACGACGATGGCACCCGCGCCGGATGCCCAGCAGCAAGCCGGTCAGATCGCGGCGCTCGTTGAGCCGAAGGCTGGACAGCCTCAGCAGCAGCGGCATCACCAGGTCGTTGCAGGCCATCGTGGACAGCGCGATCGTCTCCACGATGACCATGCCGGTCGCAGCCGAGAGGCCGCCTATGAAGACCAGCAACGCGAGCAATTCGTGCTTTTCGGCCATCGGCAGCGTGAGCACGAACGTATCCGCGTCCACGCCGCCATCCGGAAAATGCAGCAACCCCCCGAAGGCGATCGGCAGCACGAATACATTGATCGCCAGCATGTAGGCCGGAAACAGCCAGATCGCCTTGTTCAGGTGCTTCTCGTCGACGTTCTCGATCACCGCGACCTGGAACTGGCGCGGCAGGAACATGATGGCCATCATCGACAGGATCGTGAGCCAGACCCAGCTTGCGTAGCTGCCCGCCACCCCCTCGAGCGGGGTCATCATCGCGCGCAGCTTCGGCTCGGCGGCCGCGCGCGAGAACAGGTCGCCGAAACCATCGTAGATTCCGAACGTGACGAACACGCCCACGGCCAGGAACGCGAGAAGCTTGACCAGCGATTCGAACGCGATCGCGGCCACCATGCCCTGGTGGTGCTCGGCCGCGTCGAGATGGCGCGTGCCGAAAGCGATGGTGAACGCCGCGAGGATCATCGCGACCCACAGGGCGGTGTCCTCGCGAATCGGTGCGGCGCCGACCCGGGCGGGCATGATGATTTCCGGATACTGGACGAGGATCGTGTAGCTGTTCGATACCGCCTTGAGCTGCAGCGAGATGTAAGGAAGGATGCCGATGATCGCGATGACGGTGACGATTCCGCCGAGCAGCGCGCTCTTGCCATAGCGCGACGCGATGAAATCGGCGAGCGAGGTGATGCGGTTCTGCTTGCTGATGCGCAGGATCTTGCGCAGGACCACCCACCACAGGGCGATCATCAGCGTCGGGCCGATGTAGATCGGAAGGAAGCCGACCCCGTCGCTGGCCGCGCGTCCGACGCTGCCATAGAACGTCCAGGCGGTCGCGTACACCGCGAGCGACAGGCTGTAGATGTACGGGCTCGCGATGACCGAACGGCCCGCGTCGGCGCGCTTGTCGGCGTAGTAGGCGATCGCGAACAGCAGGCCCAGGTACGCGAACGACGTGAAGATGATCGTCGTGCCTTGCAGCAAGCCGGCCATTGCTTGAGTGCTATCGGCTCGATTCGGCCACGAAAGCCATCAACGCGATCAGCATCGCCCAGGCGATGAAGATGTACGCGTACAGCACCGGAACGCCGAAGAACGCGCCGGACAGGTTGAAAAGCGCGAGAATCGGATAATTGAAAAGCAGCAGCCCGAGCATGCACAGCGCGACGAAGCGCTGTCCCTTGCTTTGGAAATCGCTCATCGGATGTCCTTTGCGGAACCGCCGTCAGATTTCCTGCCGCGGACGAACGACCGTGACGCTGCACGGCGCCTCCGCAACGACCTGAGCGGACACCCCTGGAAACAGTCGACTGGGCACACCGCTTCGAGAGGCGCCGATCAGGATATGGTCGACGTCATTCATGGTCGCGTAGTCGATCAGTGCCGCCGCGGGTTTTTCCGACTCTAGCACGTGGTAGGTCACGCGCTCGTCGGGCAATTCAAGCGGCTTGGCCCAGCGGCGCAACTTCACCAGCTGCTTGACATGGCGCCCGGTGGGCGTGTCGTCGGAAAGCGCGGCCGCGGGCGGCACCGCCGTCGCGCACGCGATGCGGCACTGGTCGACCGCCGCGATCAGGCGCCGCGCCGCGTCTCGCAGCGCCTCGAACAACGCTTCGTCGGGCTGCGCCGGGTCGATCGCAACCAGCACGATCGGGGCTGGGCCTACGGCGGCCGATGGCGGCGGACAAGGCGCGGGTTCGAAACTTTCTTGCGCGTACCCATTGGCTGAACAACGTTGTCCAGCCCACGCTGCGGTCGCGCGAGCCGCGCTCGGTGATCGCAACCTGCGCAGGATTCGCCAGGTCGAACGCGACCTGTGCGGCGGAGGCGTATCGATCGCGCGCGTCGACTTCGAGACAGTGCAGGATGATTTCCTGCAGCCATGGGGGTGTCGCGGCGTCGAGCGCCCGCGGTGGTAACGGATCGCGATAGAGCCGCCTCCGCAACTGCGACTTCGTTTTCGGTCTGCCGAACGGAAGGCGCGCGGTGGCGAGCTCGTAGAGAATCGCTCCGAGCGCGAACACGTCGCTGCGCGGATCGCAGCGCACGCCGAGAACCTGCTCGGGCGCCATGTAGACCCAGTTGCCGACCGGAAAGCGCAGCTCCTCCGCCAGGAGGTCGGGATAGTGGCTGTGATGCGCGAGTCCGAAATCGATGAGCACCGCCTCACCGCTCGCGCGATACAGGACGTTCGTCGGCTTCAAATCGAGATGCACGACGTCCTGCCGATGAAGATCGTGCAGGGCCAGCGCGAGCGCTGAACCCAGACGCGCGATCTCCGCGGGGGCCAGAGGCGCGCGGCCGACCCAATCGTCCAGCCTCGCGCCCTCGACATACTCCATCACCAGGTAGGGCGTCGTCTCGACGTCACCGTGGGCCACCAGCGTCGGATGATGGGGGCCCTGCGCGAGGGCGCCGAGCACGGTGCGGCAGACCTCGAAGCTGATGACATTCACGGCGCGCTCGCCGGCACCCAGCCGCGGGATCTTCATGACCAGCGGAAGCGGACCCCGGGGGCCGGTCAACCGGTAGATCGACGCCATGGTGCCGGTGTGGATCAGCTCGCCCAGGCAAAAGCCGTCGATCTCGCTTCCGGGTGCCAGCGAATCCATCTATGAACCGCGTTCGAGCCGCCGCGCCAGGCGTTCGGGAAGTCCGGCGGAGCGGATTTTCTGCGCCGCCGAATCATGATCGTAGGCAACGCGAAAGAACGTCAGCCGCGACCGCTCGAAGTCGGCCAACGCATAGCACGCCTTCTTCTCACGGTCCCGCGGCTGGCCGGCCGAGCCGACGATGGCCAGCCACTGGCGGTGCTTTCCGGTCGGGATCGGCGTTCCGGGTACCGGCCGGAAAGGCATCGGTCGCCCGTCGGCGCCCATGTAGTAGAGCTTCTGCTCGTGCACGTGTCCGCAAAAGATGTACCCGGTATCTCCGGCTCGCATGCTCTCCGCGGCCTCTCTCAAGCTGGTGACGTAGATCCACTGCTCGGGCGCGGCGGCGCTCGCATGCACGAACAGCATGTTGTCGTCCCTGACCGTCAGCGGCAGGCCGGCAAGAAACGCGCGCTGCCGGTCGCCGAGTTGAACCTGGGTCCACGCGATGGCGGCCTTCGCATACGAGTTCAAGGTATCGTCCGGCCGCCCGAGCACCGCCGCGTCGTGGTTGCCGAGCACGACGACCGCGCCATTTGCCGCATGGTGCTCGATCAGGTCGAGCACGGCCACCGGGTCAGCCCCGTAACCGACCAGGTCGCCGAGAAACGCGTACCGGTTCGCGCCCAGCGCTTGCGCGTGCGCAATGCAGGCGGTGATCGCCTCCAGGTTGCTGTGGATATCGGCGAACAGCGCAAGCTTCATCGGGAGCGACGGTGCTCGCCAACGAGCGCATCACTGGTCCGCCGGGGCCTCCGAGCGATACCCGCATCGCGCGCCGTCGAAATCCTGCGGTTCCGGGCTCGGGCCTGTTGCGCATCGGTACGCCTCGCCCAAGGAGGTGGCTGAGCGTTTCGACGTCGACGCGTCAACGGCTCCACCCGCCCGAACGCATCGTCAGACACCTTCGTCGTTCTTCGTGTTCCTGGCGATCCGCCACGCCAAAAACCCGAATGCAAGGGCCACACCCCCGAGAAATGTCCAGAACCACGCGAAGCCCCTGGCGTCGGCGGCCTCGGTCGGATTGGAGATGTCTCCGAGCGAGGTGAACCCCGTGATCGCAACACCGAGGCAGATCACCGCGAAGATAACCGAGATGACCATCGTTGCTTGCACCGTGATTTTCAAATGCACCCCCGTTTGCTGGCGAAACCCCGTCGGCAAGCGTCGAGCAACGCGCCATGCGCAGCGTCAACCCGAACGCCCGGAGGCCGGGCGCACCTGCCGGATGTACCCGCCCGCTTCCAGTTGCGCGAGTGCGTCGGCGGGCGCTCCGATCAGATCGATCTGCGCCTGGATCTCGTCCGCGGACTTGCTCGCTTCGACGAGGAACAACACGGTCCGCAGCTTGCCCCGTAGCGTCTTGCGCCCCTGCGTGATCTCCTCATGCCCTTGCGTGGTCCTCTCGAATCGCCGGCCGTCCATGGTCGCTAAATGCGCTCGACCTGCTTGCCCCGTCAAGCGTCGACTGCGCGTCGGCGCGTCAGATCGGCTGCTTCAGCTGATCGAGGATCGCCGGATTCTCGAGCGTCGACGTGTCCTGCGTGATCGCTTCGCCCTTCGCTATCGAGCGCAACAGCCGCCGCATGATCTTGCCGGAGCGCGTCTTCGGCAGGTTGTCGCCGAAGCGGATGTCCTTCGGCTTCGCGATCGGCCCGATCTCCTTGCCGACCCAGTCGCGCAGTTCCTTCGCGATCTTGTCCGCTTCCGCACCACTCGGTCGCGCACGCTTCAGCACGACGAATGCGCAGATCGCCTCGCCGGTGAGATCATCCGGCCGCCCGACGACTGCGGCCTCGGCAACGATCGGATTCGCGACCAGCGCCGACTCGACCTCCATCGTTCCGAGCCGATGGCCCGAGACGTTCAGCACATCGTCGATCCGGCCCATGATCGTGAAGAAACCGGTCTCCTTGTCGCGCACCGAGCCGTCGCCCGCGAGATAGAGCTTGCCGCCAAGCTCGGCGGGGTAGTAGCTCTTCCTGTACCGCTCCGGGTCGCCCCAGATCGTGCGGATCATCGCGGGCCAGGGTCGCTTCACGACGAGCATTCCGCCTTGCCCGTTGGGCACGTCGTGGCCCGCCTCGTCGACGATCGCAGCCATGATGCCGGGCAGCGGCAGCGTGCACGAGCCCGGCTTCGTCGACGTCACGCCGGGAAGCGGCGTGATCATGTGGCCGCCGGTCTCGGTCTGCCAGAACGTGTCGACGATCGGGCAGCGCTCGCCGCCGACGTTCGTGTGGTACCACATCCACGCTTCCGGATTGATCGGCTCGCCGACAGTGCCGAGCAGGCGCAGGCTCGACAGGTCGTAACGCTTCGGATGCACGTTCGGGTCGGCGTCGGCGGCCTTGATCAGCGAGCGGATCGCCGTGGGCGCCGTGTAGAACACCGTCACCTTGTGCTTCTGGATGATGTCCCAGAAGCGTCCGGCATTCGGGTACGTCGGCACGCCCTCGAACACGACCTCGGTGGTGCCGGTCGCGAGCGGACCGTACGCGATGTACGTGTGACCCGTGACCCAGCCGATATCGGCCGTGCACCAGAACACGTCCTTCGGCTTGATGTCGAACGTCCACTTCATCGTGAGCATCGCCCACAGCAGATAGCCGCCGGTCGAGTGCTGCACGCCCTTCGGCTTGCCGGTCGAGCCGGACGTGTAGAGGATGAACAGCGGATGCTCGGCATCGACCCATTCGGGCTCGCAGGTGTCGGCCTGGGTCGCGACCAGGTCGTGCATCCAGACATCGCGACCGGCCTTGAAGCCGACCGCATTGCCGGTGCGCCGGTAGACGACGACGTTGCGGATTCCCTCGCACCCGCCCATTCCGATCGCCTCGTCGACGATCGCCTTGATCGGCAGCGCGCGACCGCCACGCACCTGCTCGTCGGCGGTAATGATGGCCGTCGCGCCGGCATCGATGATCCGTTCCTGCAGCGACTTCGCGGAGAATCCGCCGAACACCACCGAATGGGTCGCGCCGATCCGCGCGCAGGCCTGCATCGCGACGACGCCCTCGATCGACATCGGGATATAGATGATGACGCGATCGCCCTTCTTCACGCCGAGCGACTTCAGGCCGTTCGCGAGCCTGCACACACGGTGGTAGAGCTCGCGATAGGTGACGCGCGTGACTTCACCGTCGTCGCGCTCGAAGATGATCGCGACCTTGTCGCCGTTGCCGCTCTCGAGGTTTCGCTCGAGGCAGTTGTACGACGCGTTCAGCTTGCCGTCGTCGAACCAGCGATAGAACGGCGCGTTCGACTCGTCGAGGACCCGCGTGAACGGCTTGTGCCAGGCAAGCGTCTCGCGTGCGAGGTCGCCCCAGAACCCTTCGAAATCGCGCTCGGCCTTCGCGTTCATCGCGTCGAAGTCGGCCCGCTTGACGTTCGCCTGCGCCACCGTGGCGGCGGACGGCGGGAACGCGCGGTTCTCGGTGAGAAACGGACTCGATGTTGGACATGCTGGTGCGACCTCCTCGAGGGTGCGCCGCGGGCCCCGTCGCCTTTCAAGGGGGCGGCACCGTGATTCTTGGTCGAGTCTACCTAATGCGGCGCATGCGACGCAATTCGCGGCACTGCTCGCACCGTAAGCCCAGACGCTTACGCCCGGCTTACGCGGATTCCCGCGGCCTTTGGGCGTGATGGGCGAGCAACGGCCGGATGCTAGACTTTGCGGTTCGGATTTCCGCCCACCGCCCGCCATGCCCCAGAAGCAGGACCCGCTCACTTACGCCAGCACGAAGATGCGGCCGCTGCCGCATCTGATCTTCGCGAGTCGCTGGCTCCAGCTTCCGCTCTACCTCGGTCTCATCGTCGCGCAGGTCGTCTACGTCTGGCAATTCTGGGTGGAGCTCGTGCACCTCGTCGAGGCGGCGATGGGCAGCGCAACTGCGCTCGAGGCGATCCGGGAGAGCGTCGCCGTGCCCGGCGCCACGACAGCGATCGTCCAGTCGCGCGAGACGTTGACGATGCTGCTCGTGCTCGGCCTGATCGACGTCGTCATGATCAGCAACCTCCTCATCATGGTCATCGTCGGCGGCTACGAGACGTTCGTGTCGCGAATGCGGCTCGAGGACCATCCGGACCAGCCGGAATGGCTGTCGCACGTCAATGCCAGCGTACTCAAGGTGAAGCTCGCCACGGCGATCATCGGCATCTCCTCGATCCACCTGTTGCGCACGTTCATCAACGCGGCGGCGTACGACGAGAAGACGCTGCTCTGGCAAACCACGATCCACATCACGTTCCTGCTGTCGGCGCTCGCGATCGCGGCGGTCGACCGGCTGATGCCGCAAGGCCCCGGGCGCGCGGTTCGAGTGTCCGCCGAAACAGCGGGCCACTGAAGATCGATTGAAGGCATCCTCATGACGACGATCCGCGAGGACGATTTCATCCGTAGCGTCGCCGACGCGTTCCAGTTCATCAGCTTCTACCATCCGGTCGACTACATCCGCTCGCTTGCCGACGCGTACCGGCGCGAGGCCTCGCCAGCCGCGAAGGATGCGATGGCGCAGATCCTGATCAACTCGCGGATGGCGGCCGAGGGTCATCGGCCGGTGTGCCAGGACACGGGAATCGCGATCGCGTTCGTGCGCGTCGGCATGGACGTACGCTGGGACACGAAGCTGTCGCTGCAGCAGATGGTCGACGAAGGCGTGCGCCGCGCCTATACCGATCGCGACAATCCGCTGCGCGCGTCGGTGCTCGCCGACCCGGACGGCAAGCGCGTCAACACGCGGGACAACACGCCGGCGGTCGTGCACGTCGAGCTCGTGCCCGGCGACACCGTCGAGGTCATCGTCGCAGCGAAAGGCGGCGGCTCGGAGAACAAGTCGAAATTCGCGATGCTGCTTCCGAACGACAGCGTCGTCGACTGGGTGCTGTCGGTCGTGCCGACGATGGGTGCCGACTGGTGCCCGCCGGGCATCCTGTCGCTCGGCATCGGCGGTACGCCCGAGAAGGCGATGCTGCTCGCGAAGTGGGGCATGATGGACCCGATCGATATGCAGGCGTTGATGGCACGCGGGCCGTCGAATCGTGCCGAGGAGCTGCGGCTCGAGCTCTACGACAAGGTGAACGCGCTCGGCATCGGTGCGCAGGGACTTGGCGGGCTGACGACGGTGCTCGACGTGAAGGTCAACGACTGGCCGACGCACGCGGTGAGCAAACCGGTCGCGCTGTTGCCGAATTGCGCGGCCACGCGTCATGCGCATTTCGTGCTCGACGGCAGCGGGCCGGCGACGCTCGAGCCGCCCTCGCTTGACGATTGGCCGGAACTGACGATGGACTACGCGTCGAGCCGCCGCGTCGAACCTCGACACGCTGACCAAGGCCGAAATCGCCGGATGGAAAGCGGGCGAGCGCCTGCTGCTGTCCGGCAAGCTTCTGACCGGACGCGATGCCGCGCACCGACGCATGACGGAGATGCTCGCGCGCGGCGAGCCGTTGCCCGTCGACTTCACGAACCGGTTCATCTACTACGTGGGCCCGGTCAATCCGGTGCGCGACGAGGCGGTCGGCCCCGCGGGCCCGACGACTTCGTCACGCATGGACAGGTTCACCGACGCGATGCTCGCGAAGACCGGCCTCATCGGCATGATCGGCAAGTCGGAGCGCGGTCCGACCGGGATCGATGCGATCAAGCGACACGGCGCCGTTTACTGCATCGCGGTCGGTGGCGCCGCGTATCTCGTCTCCAAGGCGATCAAGGCGTCCCGCGTGCTCGCGTTCGCGGACCTCGGCATGGAAGCGATCTACGAGTTCGAGGTCAAGGATATGCCGGTGACCGTGGCCGTCGATGCGCAGGGCAACGCCGTGCACAAGACCGGCCCGGCGGAATGGCGCGCGCGCATCGGCAAGATCCCGGTGGTGATTGCGTAATACAAGTCAGGCGGACCGGCGGCATGGAGCGCTCCGGATCGCGAGGTGTATGCTTGAAACGCGACACGCGACGCGCCGGCATCACCGGTCGGCGCCGTGGCCGCGCCCAATTCCGACGTGGAGCTTGCCCCCGACGCCCTGAAGCCGTCGCTGTCGCGCATTGCGCGTGGCGAAGCGATGCGACGTTGCCTGGCTGACAGGCTGTTGCCGCGTTTGTCTGCGCGGCTTGCAGCGCTCTGCCTGCTGATCGCGATCGGCGCCGTCCTGCCGTCGCACGCCGCGCGTATCGTCGTCTTGCAAGGCAGCGATGCGCCCCGGCTTGCGAAAACGCTGGCTGCATTGCAAAAGCACGCGGGCACGCAACTCGACGTCGTCCTGCTCGCGAACACGTCGGACCAGGCCTGGGAAGCAGCGCTCGCGAAAGGCGAGCGGCCCGCCGTCGTCGTCGCGCTCGGTCCGCGCGCCAGCGATTTCATCGTGCGTCTTCCGGCGGGGCCGCCGGTCGTGCACTGTCTCGCCGGACCGGATGCGCTGCGTGCCGGCGCGCCGTCGCTGCCGTCCGAAGTGCCGGCGGACACGCAGGCGTCGTGGTTGCGCAAGCTCGTGCCCGCCGCGAGGACGGTCGGCCTTGCCTTCGATCCGGTCACGAACTCGCGACGCGCGGAGGCCATCGCGGCGGCGCTCGGCGCTGCAGGCTACAAGACGTTGATGACGCCGGTCGCAGGACCGTCCGGAATTCCTGCCGCACTCGAACAGATCGCCAGCCGCGCCGACGTGCTGCTCGCCCTGCCGGACTCGATGGTCTACACGCGAGAATCCGCGCGCGGCATCCTGCTGCAGTCGTTCCGGAGACGCACGCCGGTCATCGGCCCGAACGACGCGTGGGTGCGCATGGGTGCGCTGTATGCGCTCGATTGGGACTACGAGGAAGTCGGGGCGATGTGCGCGCGACTGGCGGTGCGCGAGATGCAGGTCCCGCGCGTCGTTGGCACGCCGCCGGCGCCGCTCAAGCCTCGCGTGTCGGTGAATCTGCGCAGCGCCACGCAGTTCGGCCTGCGCTGGGACGCGGATCTGTTGCGCGGCGTGGACGTTCGCCATGAATGACCGGACGCAGCCGCCGGGCACGGCGCCGATGGATGTCGTCTCCGACCCGAGCCCTCGGCAGCGGATGCGGCGGTTGCGCAAGCACCTGCTGCCGCTGCAGTCGGAATCGATCAGCCCGATCGACCTGCCGTCGGTGCGCACCGGCCTGCTGACGAAGCTGAACGCGCTCACCGTCGGCCTGATCGCGCTCACCGGGCTTGCGATCTCCGCCTACTACTTCTGGCAGCAGTGGGGCAACGAAGGCAGCGAGCTGCGCCAGCGCGGCCGCACGATCGCGGCAGTCTTCGCCGAGCAATCGGAGTTCGGCGTCTACACCGCGGACCGCGCGTCGCTCGAGCCCATGCTCGAAAGCCTTGCCCACGATCGCGACGTGGCGTACGTGATCGTGGTGGATCGAAAGCTCGCGTCCGATCATCGAGCGACGATTCTCACGATCGCTTGGCAACGAGCCGATCCCGGCGCTGCCCGCGAGCTTCGCTGCTCCGAAGCCGGGCCAGATGCTCGAGCTCGAGCCGACGATCGGCGGCCGGCGCTATCTCGAGCTGGTCGCACCGATCGGCCAACCGCAAACCGGCCCTTCGCGCGCGATCGCGGAGGCTGCCGCCGAGACACCCGCGCGGGCGCAAGTCGAAGACGGATCGCCGATCGGGTACCTGCGCCTCGGCGTCTCGTTCGAGCGTCAGCGCGAAGAGATGGCGGCGCAGGCGCTCGGGACGCTGACCGTGGTGCTGCTCCTCACGGTGGTTGCGGTGATCGCGTCGTTGCTGGTGACGAGGCGGCTGGTCGCGCCGATGCGCCGCCTGATGCGCGCGGCGCGTGCCGTCGGCGCGGGGCGTCTCGACGTCTACGTGCCGGCCTCGACCGCCGACGAGCTGGGCTTGCTGACGCACACGTTCAACCACATGACGCAGCGGCTGTCCGAATCGCAGGCGGAGGTGGCGAACTACCAGCGCACGCTGGAGGAGAAGGTCGCGCAGCGGACCAAGGAGCTCGAGGTCGCGACCGCGCACGCCTACAAGCTCGCGCAGCACGACATCCTCACCGGATTGCCGAACCGAAGCCTGCTGAACGCGCGACTGCGGCAGATCTTCGCCCAGGCGCAGCGCAGCGGCCTGCAGGTCGCGTGCATCTTCCTCGACTTCGATCATTTCAAGCGCATCAACGACACGCTCGGCCACGACGCGGGCGACCAGCTGCTGCAGTCGATCGCGCAGCGGCTGACCAGCGCGGTGCGCGAGAGCGATACCGTCGCGCGGCTCGGCGGCGACGAGTTCGTCGTGATCCTCCCGGGACTCGATCCTGCGCACGCGACGTTCGAGATCATGACGGTGCTGCAGCGGGTGCGCGACTCGTTCCAGGCGCCGTTCCGGCTCGCCGACCAGACGCCGACGCTCACCTGCTCGCTCGGCGTGTCCGTGTATCCGCTCGACGCCGTCGATCCGGTCACGATGATCAAGCAGGCGGACACGGCGATGTACGCGGCGAAGGAAGCCGGACGCAACGCGTATCGCTTCTACACGGCGGACATGAACGCGCGCGTGCAGCAGCGGCTGCAGCTCGAGACCGACATGCGCCGCGCGCTGATGGACGACGAGTTCTTCCTCGTCTACCAGCCGCAGATCGACCTTCGCAGCGGCCGCGCCTGCGGCGTCGAAGCGCTGCTGCGCTGGCGCGATCCCGCAGCGCGGCGTCGTCTCGCCGTCGGAGTTCATTCCGATCGCCGAGGAGTCCGGGATGATCCAGGCGCTCGGCGCGCGCGTGCTTCGCGACGCCTGCCGCCAGGTGATGCAGTGGCACAAGCAGAACATGCTGCTGCGGCTCTCGGTCAACCTTTCGGTGCAGCAGCTGCAGCACGAGAGCTGGCTGTCGGTGGTCGAGGAGGCGCTCTCGTCTTCCGGGCTTCCCGCCGCACTACCTCGACCTCGAGATCACCGAGAGCGTGATCATCACGCACCCGGAACGCGCGGTCGCGACGCTGGTCCGGCTGAAGCAGATGGGCGTGTCGATCACCGTCGACGATTTCGGCACCGGCTACTCGTCGCTTTCGTATCTGGCGCGGCTGCCGATCCAGGGCGTGAAGATCGACCAGCGCTTCGTGCGCGGGCTCGAGCAGAACCGCAACGACGAAGCGATCACGCAGGCGATCATCGCGCTCTCGCATTCGCTCGGGCTGCGCGTCATCGCCGAAGGCGTGGAGACGGCCGCGCAGCTCGATTATCTGAAACGCGCCGGCTGCGAGGAGGCGCAGGGCTTCTTCATCGCCCGCCCGCTCGAGGAGCCGGAGCTTCGCAACTGGTGGCGCACGACCGAGGCGCAGCAGACGGCATCGGCGGCGCAATCGGATTTGTGGACCGGAGCGAAGCGAGATCCGGTGAGTGAAGGCGCTCATCGGTCATCGGGGCGCAACGTCGTCGTTCCCGAACCGCTGTCGTACAAGTCTTCCGGCGTGTCGATGTCGCGCAGCACGCCGGGGTCATCGACGTCGATCAGCGTCAGTGATGCGCGATGCGCTGCGATGATCGCGCGGGCGCCTTCGTCGCCGTGCAAGTCCGAGCAGCGCGGCGCGATGCGTGCTCGCGAACCCCACCGGATGCCCTCGTTCGCCACGGTAGACCGGCGCAACGATGCTCGCGCCGTTCGCCAACGCCTGCACGACGCGCGAGATCGTCGCTGATTCGATCCACGGCATGTCGGCCAGCGCGACGACGTAGGCGCTGGTGTCGGGCACGGCCGCCACACCTGCAGCGAGGCTCGCACCCATGCCATCGATCGGCGCGTTCCGCGCAGACGACGCGCGCGCCCTCGTGCTCGAACAGCGAGCGCAGCTCGTGGTCGTGCGGTCGCACGACCACGAGCGTTTCGGGGATTGCGCTGCGCAGTGCGCGATAGGCCGCGACGCCGACCGGCACACCGCGACCCGGCGCATCGATCAGCGCCGCCCGCAGCTTCTCGCCGCCGAAGCGCGTCGCCTGCCCAGCCGCGAGCAGCACACCGTGGATGCGAAGGTTGCTCATCGAAGCAGCATCGTAGCGCAAAGATTTCAGGTACTTCGTCAACACGAGGGCGTGCGAGGTATCGAGCACGTGTTGCAAATGCGCGGTCCCGGTGACAGAATCGTTGCCTCCTCAAGGGTCGCGGCGTGGAGCAAACGCCGTTTCGCTTCGCGGGTTGGGAGGCCACGATGCGTTCTGGCAAGGCCCTCGCGCTGGCGCTGCTCGTTTCGCTGTTGCACGCGGCACCCCCCGCGCATGCGCAGTGCGCCGGCTTCACCGACGTCGCGCCCGGTGGCTTCTGCGGCAACGTGACCTGGATCAAGAATCGCCAGATCACGCTTGGCTGCGGTGTCGGGACGACCTACTGCCCGAACGATCCCGTGACGCGGCTCCAGATGGCCGCGTTCATGAACCGCGTGGGCAACGTGCTGACGCCGCTCGTGCTCGACGTGGAGGACACCGGCGCTTCGCTGAACCTGCCGATGGGTCCCTTCTACGTCTGCCAGACCGCGACCATACCCGCGGTCCAGTATCCGCGGACGATGCACGCCCAGATGTCCTTTTCGTACCAGCTGAGCGCAGTTCAGGAGGTGACGTTCGGTGTGGTCACGTCGGTCAACGGCGGGCCGTTCAGCGGGACGCCGACCGGCTCGCTGAACGGCGCAGGCGAGCACCAGCACCACTTCATCAGCCCTTTGGCGGCGCTCGGTGCGGGCAACAGCTACCAGTTCGCCATCATCGTCGCCCGGGGTGGATTCCAGAACAACACGATGGGCTTCTGGCGATGCCAGCTGCAGGTCCACGTCGTCAACGCCATCGGGTCGCTGTGATGCGGCTGCGCAACGCACGTGCGGGCCGCGATGGCACTTGCCGGGATGGCGGCCTCGCCGACCTTGCTCGCACTGTGCTCGGGATTCACCGACGTCGACGGTGCCAGCGGGTTCTGTCCGAACGTCGACTGGCTGCGCAACCGCGCGGTCACGCTCGGCTGCACTTCCACCACGCTATATTGTCCGGCCGATCCGGTAAGCCGCCTCGCAATGGCTGCGTTCATGAACCGCCTCGGCAACGCCCTCACCCCGACGATCGCCTACCAGGAGGCGGCGGCGCATCGCTCGATCTCAGCGCGTCGCCCACGGTGTGCGCCACGGCCGAGGTCGCAGCCGCCGACTACCCGCGCTCCGCGAATGTCGCTGCGGTCCTCACGACATTGGCCGGATCGACCACCGGCACATCGATGCTCGTCGTCTATTCCACGAACGGCGGCGCAACCTGGATTCCCGCGACGCTACTGGCGCATCCGCTGGTCGCACAGCCGCCAGCCGGCGGCTGGATCAACGGCGCCGTTTTCAAGGGCGACATCCCGCTCAACGACGGGTCAGCCGTATCGGTTCGGTCTGCGCATCGATCCGCTTCCCGGCACGGCGCAACTCGGGCCCTGGTCCTGCCAAGCTCAAGTCGGTGGTTGCGAGCCGCACCGGCCTCGGGGTGCCTTACTGATGAGCGCGATTCGCCCGCGCCTGGCCATCCTCGTGGCTCTCGTCGCGATGCCCTTCGCGGCGTCACCGCTGCAAGCGGCGCCGTGCGTGGGCTTCACCGACGTCGACGACCAGAGCCCGTTCTGCAAGAACGTCGAGTGGCTGAAGAACCGGGCCATCACGCTGGGTTGTACCACCACCAACGCTCTACTGCCCCAACGAGGAGGTAACTCGTCTGTCGATGTCGGCGTTCCTGAACCGCCTCGGCAACGCGCTCACGCCGGTCGTCCTCACGTCGCTACAACACGGGCGGCACGCTCGACATCGATGCGTCGCCGCTCCTGTGCTCGACGGTCGACCAGACGCCCACCTTCCCCCGCACGGTGCATGGCATCGCCGTGTTGGGCGCGGGCCAGGGCACCGGCGACAAGGACTTTGCGATCGGGATCGTCGAATCGACGAACAGCGGGGCCACGTGGACCCCGGTCTCGCCGCTGTCCGCGATGTTCGTCAACACGAACATCCGAAAGACGGCGACGGTGATCCTTCCGCCACGCGACCTGGCGGTGGGAACGTCCTATCGCTGGGCGATTCAGCGTCAGCCGCGTGGCGGGCAGCACGACGACCGGCGACCCCGGCGCGTGGCACTGCCAGATCCAGGTGCGGCTCGAAAACCGCGTCACGGCGAGCTCGCCGTTCGACGACGACGAATGACCGACGGCCGCGCCGCCGCGGCCCGGTTTCACTCCGGCAGCAGCCGGAACCTGCCCGTCCTTCACCGTCACCAGCACGCGCGCGCGCTCGTCCATGCCGTTGTGGTTCGTCGCGCTCATGTTGAACACGCCCTGGCAGCCGATGATCTCGCGCTCCTGCTCGATCGCGTCGCGCAGGGCCGTGCGAAACGCCTCGGTGCCCGGCTTCGCTTTCTTGAGCGCCGTTGGAATCGCGCGCTCGAGGATCAGCCCGGCGTCCCAGGTGTTCGCGCCGAACGTCGCCGGCTTCTGGCCGAACTGCTTCTCGTAGGCGGTGATGTAGGTCAGCGCCACGCGCTTGATCGGATTGGAATCCGCGATCTCGTCGATGACGAGCATCGGACCCGCGGCGAGCACCGTGCCCTCGACCTTGTCCTTGCCGAGGCGGATGAAGTCGTCGGTCGCGACACCATGCGTCTGGTAGATCGTTCCCTTGTAGCCCTGGTCGCGAAGCGTGACCTGCGGCAGCACGCCGGGGCCGCCGACGCCGGCGACGAGCACCGCGTCGGGCTTCGCGGAAATCAGCTTTCAGCGCCTGCCCGGTCACGCTCTGGTCGGTGCGGTTGTAACGCTCGATCGCGGCAAGCTTCAAGCCTGCCTTGTCGGCGAGTCCGCCGAACACCTTGAGCCAGTTCTCGCCGTACGGATCGTTGAAGCCGATGAAGCCGACATTCTTCACGCCGGCCTTCTGCATGTGCTTGATCAGCGCAGCGGCGATCAGGTCGTCGTTCTGCGTGGTCTTGTAGACCCAGCGGCGCTTCGCGTCGAGCGGCTCGACGACCGACGACGTGCCGACCGTCGCCATCATCGGCACCTTCGCTTCCGCGATGATGTCGAGGATGGCCAGCGCGTTCGGCGTCGTCGACGGACCGATCAGCGCGTCGATGTTGTTCTCCTGGATCAGCTTCTTCGCGTTCTGCACGGCACGCGTCGTGTCGCCGCCGTCGTCGAGCTGGAAGTATTCGACGGTCGCGTTGCCGATCTTGCGCGGCAGCAGGTCGCCGGTGTTCTTCTGCGGGATGCCGATCGCCGTCGTCGGGCCGGTCGAGGAAACCATCAGGCCGATCCTGACCTGGGCGAGTAGCGGGCAGCGCAACGCCAGCGGCAAGCGCGGCGGCGGCGAAAAGCTTCAACGGATGCAGCATGGGAGGTCTCCGGGCAGCGAAGCGGCGATGCTAGCGCAATCCCGTAAGCCTGCGGGTCACCCTGCCTCCACACGGAGCGGCGGCCGACGCCTGGCCGTCGAGCTGTTGCCTGCCTCCACGGCCGGTGACAGAATGCGTCCATTCATGTGCGATGGCCAACGCGCGACGTCTGGCGACGCGTGAAGCTCGACATCAGGACTCAGCTGGCCGTGGCTTTCTTCGCCTCGCTCGCGTTCGCAGCGCGGGCGGACGCGGCGTGCGCGGGATTCACCGACGTGCTGCAGGACCAGTTCTGCACGAACGTCACGTGGATGAAGAACCGCGAGATCACGCTCGGATGCACGGCGACGACGTATTGTCCCCATGACCCGGTGTCGCGCCTTGCGATGGCGGCGTTCATGAATCGAATCGGCAATGTGCTTACGCCGGCCGTATTGCAGGCCGAAGAGAGCGGCGCTTCGCTGGACCTGCTCGCTGCCGAACACTATGTATGCCAGACGGGTGTTCTCCCAGCAGCTGCGTACGGCCGGATGCTGCTGGGCGAGGGAGCGCTGTCGTTCGATGTGACCGGGCTGCAGGGCGTAGCCGTGAACGTGGTCTGGTCCCGCAATGGGGATCCGTGGACGAGCATCTCGGGGGATTCGATTTCCATCGTCGACAGCGGCGAGCGTCATCACAATCACGTGAGCGTCGCCCCGTTGCCGGTACTCGACCTGCCCACCGTGACGTCGAGGTTCGCGCTGGCGGTGGGCGACGCGACCCCGGCCTCAACTCGGTGGGAGCGTGGAGCTGCCACCTGCAGGTTCAAGTAATCAACTGGAAGCCGTGAGTGCCCGCTCGATGAACGTACGCGCATGGCTCCGACGAGCCGTGATCTCCGTTGCGCTCGTTGCGGCGCCGGCGGCGATGGCTGCACCCTGCGCCGGCTTTACCGACGTCGATTCGAATGACCTGTTCTGCCCGCACATAGATTGGCTGCGCAACCGGGCCATTACGCTCGGGTGCACATCCACGACGCTGTATTGCCGGGGGATTCCGTGACGCGGCTGTCGATGGCGGCATTCATGAATCGCTCGGGACAGCGCTCACGCCCAGCTCTACCAGCGACCATGAGGCTCTTCGTCTCTGACAGTCGTCGTCTCGTGTGCACGACGGCCAGTCACACGGTCGCGGGATCGCCGCGGCTGGCGCACGGCGTCGGAAAAGTCGTGGCGGCGCAAGGCTTCGAGACCGATCTTGCGATCGAGATCGTCGAGTCGACCGACGGCGGCGCGACCTGGTCCGCCGTTTCACCGCTTCACAAGATGACCTCGCGCGCTTCGCAGAGCGAAACGGTCAGCGTGATGCTGCCGCCGCGCGACCTTGCCGTGGGCGTGACGTACAGCTACGCGTTGCGCATGAGTCGCGTTGTCGGGAGCAGCACGATAGGCGATGCAGGGCAGTGGGTGTGCTCGCTGCAAGTGTTTCTGGAGAATCGCAACCCTTCGACTCCGCCGCTCGATACAGCGCAGTAGGAAGCACGCCGGGAGCCGGGTTCCAGCGAGCATCAACCGTCGCGCGGATCGCCATCGCCGCCAAGCGCCTGCGCGGCCGCATGCGCCGACGCCCACGCCCACTGGAAGTTGTAGCCGCCGAGCCAGCCGGTCACGTCGACGACCTCGCCGATGAAGTACAGGCCGGGCACGCTCGTCGCCATCATCGTCTTCGACGACAGGCCGCGCGTGTCGACGCCGCCGATCGTCACTTCCGCCTTGTTCCAGCCGAGCGTTCCCGCCGGCAAGACGCTCCAGCGACGATAGCGCGTCGCCAATCGCTGCGAGCTTCGCATCGCCGATCTCGCGCATCGGACGGGCTGCGTCGTGCGCTTCGCACCAAGCCTGCGCGAAACGCCGCGGAAGATGGCGCGCAAGCACGTTGTCCAGTCGGCCCGCACTGGCGCGTTCGCTGCGCAACCACGGAGCGGACATCCACGCCGGGCACGAGGTCGATCGCAAGCGGCGTGCGTCCGTCCCAGTACGACGAGATCTGCAGGATCGCCGGGCCGGAAAGGCCCCGATGCGTGAACAGCAGGTTCTCGCGGAACCGGCCGCCGTTGCACGACACTTCCGCGTCGACCGAAATCCCGGAGAGATCGCCGTAGCGTGCGAGCAGGTCCGGCTGGAACGCGAGCGGCACCAGCGCCGGCCGCGGCGGCACGACCGCGAGACCGAACTGCCTGGCGAGCTCGTAGCCGAACGCCGTCGCGCCGATCTTCGGTACCGACAATCCGCCCGTGGCCACCACCAGCGATCGAGCGCGTGCCGTTCCGCGTGGCGTCGTCACGGCGAACGCATCGGCCTCGCGAGCGACGCCGTCGACCGGACACGGCTGCCACCACGTCACATCGCCACGCTCGCATTCGGTCTTCAGCATCGCGATGATCTGCAATGCGGACTCGTCGCAGAACAGCTGCCCGAGCTTCTTCTCGTGCCAGCGGATGCCGTGGCGCTCGACGAGCGCGACGAAATCGCGCGGCGTATAGCGTGCGAGCGCCGAACGGCAGTAGTCGGGATTGCCGGAAAGGAAGTTCGCCGGGCTCGACTGGATGTTCGTGAAGTTGCAGCGGCCGCCGCCGGAGATGCGGATCTTCTCGCCGACGATTCGGTAGTGCTCGATCAGCAGGACGCGGCGCCCGCGCTGCCCGGCGAGCGCCGCGCACAGCATGCCGGCCGCGCCAGCGCCGATGACGATCGCGTCGAAACGTGGACTCGTCAGCCATCGAGCGCGTCAATCACTCAGCGAGCGCAGCGCACGCTCGCATGACGCTCGTTGTTTCGTGCAGTTTCCGGCGGGCGCCGACGGGCCGCCCCGAGGCGCCCGCCACTTTCAAACCCGATGAAAAACGTGCAACGCCGACGTCACGTCATCGCTCAGACGCGCGGACGCGTTTTTCATCGGCGGACGCTTTCATCCGCTGAAGAATTCCTTCACCCGATCGAAAAACCCCTTCGCGCGCGGCGTGTGCGCCGCCGGGTCCTTCTGGTTGATCGCCTCGAACTCGCGCAGCAGCTCCTTCTGCCGCGCAGTCAGCTTGACCGGCGTCTCCAGCACGACATGGCAGTACAGGTCGCCGGTAACCGAGCCGCGCACCGGACGGATGCCCTTGTTGCGCAGCCGGAACACCTGGCCGGTTTGCGTCTCGGCCGGGATCTTGATCTTCGCCTGGCCGTCGAGCGTCGGGATCTCGATCTCGCCGCCGAGCGCGCGCCGTTGCGAAGCCGATCGGCATTTCGCAATGCAGGTCCGCGCCCTCGCGCTGGAACACCGGATGGGGCTTGAGCTGCACCACGACATAGAGGTCGCCGGTCGGCCCGCCGTTCACGCCGGCCTCCCCTTCGCCGGCCAGCCGGATGCGGTCGTCCTGGTCGACGCCGGCCGGAATCTTCACCGACAGCGTCTTGTGCTTGCGCGATGCGCCCCGCACCGTCGCAGGTCTCGCAGGGATCGGTGACGATCTTGCCCGTGCCGTGGCACGTCGGGCACGTCTGCTGGATCGAGAAGAAGCCCTGCGAGACGCGCACCTCGCCGCGGCCGCCGCAGGTCGTGCAGGTCTTCGGCTGCGTGCCGGGCTTGGCGCCCGTGCCATGGCAGGTCGCGCATTGCTCGAGCGTCGGGATGCGGATCTTCGCCTCGGTACCGCGCGCCGCCTCCTCGAGCGACAGCTCGAGGTTGTAGCGAAGGTCGGCGCCGCGGAACATGCCGGTGCCC
The DNA here is from genome assembly GCA_963804205.1 of uncultured beta proteobacterium. Lineage (GTDB taxonomy): Bacteria > Pseudomonadota > Gammaproteobacteria > Burkholderiales > Casimicrobiaceae > VBCG01. The sequence goes on from CAWDPJ010000001.1 coordinate 173,349, forward strand.
CGCCCGCCGCGACCCTGCCCGAAGATCTCGCCGAAGATGTCGCCGAACGCATCGGCGAAGCCGCCGAAGCCTTCGGGGCCCGGTCCACGCCCACCCCCGCCGAATCCCGCGGACGCGTCGACGCCCGCGTGGCCGAACTGGTCGTACGCCGCGCGCTTCTTCGGGTCGGAGAGGACCTCGTAGGCTTCCTTCGCCTCCTTGAACTTGTCCTCGTTACCGGAACCCTTGTCGTCCGGATTGCGGTCCGGATGGTGCTTCATCGCGAGCTTCCGGTAGGCCTTCTTCAGGTCCTCGTCGGAGGCATCGCGATTGAGCCCCAGCACCGTGTAGTAGTCGCGCTTGTTCGCCATCGGATTGTCGATTCGCCCTCATCGCTGCAGCTGCCGCGCCGGATCGGCGGCCCCTCGCTCAAACGCAAACGGCCGGATTGAGCGTCGCCGTCAGGCGAGCGCTCGAATCCGGCCAGATATTGCGTCGCGCGCTAGCGTCGGCTGTCGCGCAACCGACGCTCGCGACGCAATATCACTTCTTGTCCTTGACCTCGGTGAACTCCGCGTCGACCACCTTCTCGTCGCCCGGACCCGCCGCCGGTCCCGTGCCCGTATCGCCCGCCTGCGCACCCGCCTGGGCATTCGCGTAGATCGCCTCGCCGAGCTTCTGCGCGGCGGCCTGCAGCGCCTGCGCCTTCTCGTCGAGCGCTTCCTTGCTCGCGTCGCCCTGCTTCAGCAGCGTTTCGGCATCGTTCAACGCCGACTCGATCTTCGCCTTCTCGTCGCCACCGACCTTCTCGCCGTGCTCGGCCAGCGACTTCTTCACGCTGTGCACGAGCGCGTCGAGCGCGTTGCGCGACTGCGCCATCTCGAAGCGGCGATGGTCCTCGGCCTTGTTCGCCTCGGCGTCCTTCACCATGCGGTCGATCTCGGCCTCGGACAGCCCCGAGTTCGCCTTGATCGTGATCTTGTTCTCCTTGCCGGTCTGCTTGTCCTTCGCGTGGACGTGCAGGATGCCGTTCGCGTCGATGTCGAACGCCACCTCGATCTGCGGCATGCCGCGCGGCGACGGCGGAATGCCTTCGAGGTTGAACTGGCCGAGGCTCTTGTTGCCGGCCGCCATCTCGCGCTCGCCCTGCAGCACGTGGATCGTCACCGCCGACTGGTTGTCGTCGGCAGTCGAGAACACCTGCTGCGCCTTGGTCGGGATCGTCGTGTTCTTCTGGATCAGCTTGGTCATCACGCCGCCCAGCGTCTCGATGCCGAGCGACAGCGGCGTCACGTCGAGCAGCAGCACGTCCTTGCGGTCGCCCGCGAGCACCGAGCCCTGGATCGCCGCGCCGACGGCCACGGCCTCGTCCGGGTTCACGTCCTTGCGCGGTTCCTTGCCGAAGAACGCCTTGACTGCATCCTGCACCTTCGGCATGCGCGTCTGACCGCCGACGAGGATCACGTCGTGGATATCGGACAGCGAGACGCCCGCGTCCTTGACCGCGATGCGGCAGGGCTCGATCGTCTTGGTGATCAGCTCCTCGACCAGGCTCTCGAACTTCGCCCGCGTGATCTTCATCGACAGGTGCTTCGGACCGGACTGGTCCGCCGTGATGTACGGCAGGTTGACCTCGGTCTGCTGCGAGCTCGACAGCTCGATCTTCGCCTTCTCGGCGGCGTCCTTGAGACGCTGCAGCGCGAGCACGTCGTTCTTGAGGTCGACGCCCGCTTCCTTCTTGAACTCGGTGACGATGTAGTCGATCAGCCGCTGGTCGAAGTCCTCGCCGCCGAGGAACGTGTCGCCGTTCGTCGAGAGCACCTCGAACTGCTTCTCGCCCTCGACGTCCGCGATCTCGATGATCGAGATGTCGAACGTGCCGCCGCCCAGGTCGTAGACCGCGATCTTGCGATCGCCCTTCTCTTCCTTCTTGTCGAGCCCGAACGCGAGCGCAGCCGCCGTCGGCTCGTTGATGATCCGCTTGACCTCGAGGCCCGCGATGCGCCCTGCGTCCTTCGTCGCCTGGCGCTGCGAGTCGTTGAAGTACGCCGGGACCGTGATGACGGCCTCGGTCACTTCCTCGCCGAGGTAGTCCTCGGCGGTCTTCTTCATCTTGCGCAGGATCTCTGCCGACACCTGCGGCGGCGCGACCTTCTTGCCGCGGATCTCGACCCACGCGTCGCCGTTGTCGGCGCGCACGATCTTGTAGGGCATGAGCCCGATGTCCTTCTGGACTTCCTTTTCCTCGAAGCGGCGGCCGATCAGCCGCTTGACCGCGTAGACGGTGTTCTTCGGGTTCGTGACCGCCTGGCGCTTCGCCGGCGCGCCGACGAGGATCTCGCCGTCTTCCATGTACGCGACGATCGAGGGCGTCGTGCGCGCGCCTTCCGAGTTCTCGATGACCTTCGGCTGCCCGCCTTCCATGATGGCGACGCAGCTGTTGGTCGTGCCGAGGTCGATGCCGATGATCTTGGCCATTGGGTTGCTCCTTGGAGCGTGTGGATTAGGTCTGCCGGAAAAGTGGGGGTCTGCCGCGTCGAGTCAAGTCGCCGCCGGTATCGGACTGCGATTCGCTAGCCCTTGGCCACGGCGACGAGCGCGGGACGAAGCACGCGGTCGTTCAGCGCGTAGCCTTTCTGGAACACCTGGACGACGGTGTTTGCCGGCTGGTCGGACTCCACCATCTGCATGGCCTGGTGCCGGTGCGGGTCGAATTTCTCGCCGGCCGGATCGATCTCGGCCAGCTGCGCGCGTCCGAACGCCGCCTGCAACTGCTTGAGCGTCAGCTCGACGCCCGCGCGCAGTTGCTCGGGCGTCGCGTGCTCGACGGCAAGCGCTTGCTGCAGCGAATCGGCCACCGGCAGCAAGTCGGCGGCGAACTTCTCGATCGCGAACTTGTGTGCCTTGGTGACGTCGAGCGCGGCCTGCTTGCGCGCATTCTCGAGATCGGCGCGCGCGCGAAGCCAGGCGTCCCTCAAATCGGCGACTTCGGCTTCGGCCTTCTGCAGCAGCTCGAGCAGGTCCGGCGCGGGATCCGCGAGCGGCGCGTCGTCGGGGATACCGGTCGCGGCGCCGGAGACCGCATTCTCGAGCTTGTCGCCGTGCACTTTGCTGTCCGGCGGGGTGGCAGTCGGGTTGTCCTGCATGTTCGTAGCGTTGGGCATGAGTGACCCCTCGGACGGTGGGGGCGTTGGCGAGGGTTTTCAAGGGCCGGCACACGCGCAGCAACGTCGCGTCAGTGCCGTGAAAATCGTTACGTTTCAGCAGGTTAGGGCAAGAGCAGCGGAATTCAACCCGGCGCGCCGAGGGCTTTGGCGCGCAGCAGCGTGTGCTCACGCGCGGCGGCATCCGGCGGCACGACGAGCCAGCCTTGCAGCTGACGCCAGGCGAGGTCGGCGAGCGCGGCGATCCAGGCGGGGTGCTCGTTGAGGCACGGAATCGTGTGGAACGCCTTGCCGCCGGCCTTGAGAAACGTGTCGCGTCCCTCGATGCCGATCTCCTCGAGCGTCTCGAGGCAATCGGCGACGAAGCCCGGACAGACAACGTCGACCCGCGCAACGCCCTCGCGGGCCAGCGCCTCCAGCGTCGCGGCGGTGTAGGGCTTCAGCCATTCCGCGCGGCCGAACCGCGACTGGAACGACAGCACCCACTGCTTGCGATCGAGCCCCAGCTCGTCGGTCATGAGGCGCGCCGTCTTGTGGCAGTGGCAGTGGTACGGGTCGCCGCGGTCGAGGGTCCGGCGCGGCACGCCGTGGAACGACAGCACGAGCCGGTCCGGCCGGCCGTTCTTCATCCAGTAGTCGTTGACGTTGCGGGCGAGCGCACGGATGTAGCCGGCATCGTCGTGAAAGCTCTCGACGAAGCGCACGCCCGGCACGCGGCGCAGCCCGCGCATCGACGCAGCGTAGCGGTCGAACGTGCTCGCCGTCGTGCTCGCCGCGTATTGCGGATAGAGCGGGAGCACGAGAATCCGTTCGGCATTCGCTGCGCGCAGCTTCGCGAGCGCGGCGTCGATCGACGGATTGCCGTAGCGCATGCCGATTTCGACCGGGCAGAAGTCGGAAGGCAAGCCTGCCTTCTTCAAGCGCTGGCCGAGATAGCCGAGCAGCAGCGTGCGCTGCTTCGCCGAATGCACGGCGAGCGGCGAGCCGTCGTTCGTCCAGATCTTCCGGTACTTCGCGGCCGACTGCGCGGGACGCGTACGCAGCACGACACCGTGCAGGATCGGCTGCCAGATCGCCGGCGGGATCTCGACAACGCGCGGATCGGAGAGAAACTCGGCGAGGTAACGGCGCACTGCCGCCGGCGTCGGCGCATCGGGCGTTCCGAGATTGACCAGCAGCACGCCGATGCGCGGCGCGCGATCATGCGAAAACCCGGAGGTCGGCTTGGCCACTACGCGAAACGCAGCGTGAGCCAGATCGCCACGATCGACATGACGCCGTCGATGACGAACCCGGCAACGACGACGGCGAGGCCCTTCGAGGCGATGCCACTGGCCGACCCAGCTCTGCCAGCTGGTTCGGGTGGCGTCGATTCCTCGCCGCACGCATGACAATACCGACCGGCAAGCGACGTGTCGCAGTGCCGGCACCGCTCCGGGCTCGGCACGGCGTGGGCACGAAACGCCGGCTGCGTCGTCGCGGCCGGCCGCGCGACGTCAGTCGGCGAGCTGCTTGTCGAGTGCATTCGAGAGCAGCTTCGCCGTCATGTCGACGATCGGGATCACGCGCTCGTAGGCCATGCGCGTCGGACCGATGACGCCGAGCGTTCCGATCACGCGGCCGTCGACCTCGTAGGGCGCGGTCACGACGCTCATCTCGTCGAGCGGCACCAGCCCGGACTCGCCGCCGATGTAGATCTGCACGCCGTGCGACTGCTGCGAAACGTCGAGCAGATGGATCAGCGAGGTCTTCTTCTCGAACACGTCGAACAGCTGCTTCAAGCGATCGACGCTGCTCACCAGCTCGCCGGACAGCAGGTTGCGCTCGCCGGCGACGACGACACCCTCGCCTTCGGCAAGCGCGCCCTCGCCGGCTTCGACGGCGGCGCTCATCAGCTTCGCGATGTCCTCGCGCAGCTGCTTGAGATCGGAGGCCAGGCGTGCACGGACCTCCTGGAACGGGCGGCCGGCGAAATGCTGGTTGAAGAAGTTCGTCGCCTCGGTGAGCTCGACCGGCGTGTAGGTGCGCTCGGTGTGCAGGATGCGGTTCTGCACGTCGCCATCCGCGCGTCACGACGATCAGCAGCACGCGGCGATCGGACAGCCGCAGGAACTCGAGGTGACGGAACGAAGCGCCGCGGAGCTTGGGAATCGCGACGACGCCCGCGAAATGCGTGAGCTGGGACAGCAGGTTCGCGGCGGCCGAGACGAGCTCGGTCGGCCGTTCGGCCCTCAACTCTTCCTCGAGCCGATGGATCTCGACCTGCTCGAGCGCCTGCACGACGACCAGGCTGTCGACGAAGAAGCGGTAGCCCTTCGGCGTCGGGACGCGGCCGGACGACGTGTGAGGGCTCGCGATGAAGCCCATCTCCTCGAGGTCGGCCATCACGTTGCGCACGGTTGCCGGCGAGAGCTCGAGGCACGAGTACTTCGACAGCGCCCGCGAGCCGACCGGCTCGCCCTCGGCGATGTAGCGCTCGACGAGCGTCTTCAGCAGATGTTGGGCGCGAGGATCCAGCATGGCAGCTGTGGAGGATTCTAGCGGAGGCTCGAGCGGCGCGGGCCGCCATCGGACAGTCCGACGCATCGGGGCCGGCCAGGTGACAAGTGTCCGCGCCCCGCGGTGGCGGGTCGACCCCGGCCGCCTCACCCGTTCGTCCCGGTTTCGCAGTCGAGGTGCTGTGGTTTAATCGCCGCCATGCCCGGATCGCCCGCTCGGTTCCAGCGCATCGCGCTCGTCGGTCGCTATGCCAGCCCCGGCATGGCGGAACCGCTGGCGCGCCTCTCCGAGTTCCTCGACCGAGCGCGGGCACGACGTCGTCATCGAAGCCGAAACCGCCCGGCAGCCGCCGCTCGAGCGCTATCCGAGCGCCGCGGCCGATGCACTTGGCGAGCACGCCGATCTCGCGATCGTCCTCGGCGGCGACGGCACGATGCTGTCGATCGCGCGGCGGCTCGCGCCGCTCGACGTTCCGCTGATCGGCATCAACCAGGGTCGTCTGGGTTTCCTGACCGATGTCCCGGTGTCCAGGATGGAGCGCACGCTGGAGGCGATGCTGGCCGGGCGCTACGTCGAGGAGCGGCGCACGCTGCTCGATGCGATCGGTCGCGCGAAACGGAGGCCCGGCGGAGCAGGCGCTCGCGCTGAACGACGTCGCGATCAACCGCGGCTCGCTCGGCACGATGATCGACTGCGCGGTCGACATCGACGGCCGCTTCGCGTTCGCGATGCGGGCCGACGGCATCATCGTCGCGACGCCGACCGGCTCGACGGCCTATGCGCTGTCCGCGGGCGGCCCGATCCTCGACCCGAACGTGGCGGCGTTCGCGCTCGTGCCGGTGGCACCGCACGCGCTGACGCATCGCCCGATCGCGGTCGCGGACACGGCGACGATCCGGATCAGCGTCGTCCGCGGCCGCGACGCGTCGGCGCATTGCGACGGCCAATCGCGTTTCCCGCTCGCCGAAGGCGAGAGCGTCACGATCAGGCGCGCGCCGTACGCGGCGCGGTTCCTCCATCCCGAAGGCCACGACTATTTCGCGATGCTGCGCGAGAAGCTGCACTGGAGCGAGACGCCCGAGCGCCTGCGCGGCAAGGCCGGTCCGGCAGCCTGATCCGCCGCCGCGCCTCCAGCGCTCCGGCCGCCTCTCCAAAGATGCTGCGCCTGCTGTCGATCCGCAACTTCGTGCTCGTCGACTCGCTCGATGTCGAGCTCGATCCCGGATTCGCCGTGCTGACCGGCGAGACCGGCGCAGGCAAGTCGATCCTGCTCGACGCGCTCGGGCTGCTGCTCGGCGACCGTTTCGAGGTTCGCCAGATTCGTCCGGGCGCCGAGCGGGCGGAGCTGGCCGCCGCGTTCGACGTGACCGACGCACCCGGCGTAGGCGCCTGGCTCGCGGAGAACGCGCTGGCCGGCGACGAGGGCGAGGTGCTGGTGCGTCGCGTGCTCGATGCGCAGGGCCGCTCGCGCGCTTTCGTCAACGGCCAGCCGGTGACGCTCGCGCAGCTCGCCGCGCTCGGCGAGCGGCTGGTGGACCTGCACGGCCAGCACGCCCACCAGTCGCTGGAGCATGCCGAAGAGCAACGAGGCCTGGTCGACGCGTTCGGCGGTTTCACGGCGCTAACGCGCGGAGTGACCGAGGCCTGGCGAACCTGGCGCGACGCCGCGGAGCGGCGCGACGCCGCTGCGAACGCAGCCCAGGCGACGGCGACCGAGCGGGAATTCCTCGCGAGCCGCAACCGCGAGCTCGCGGCGCTTGCGGTGACCGAGACCGAGTGGAGCGAGCTCAACGCGGTCCACTCGCGGCTCGCGAATGCATCCCAGCTCATCGAGGCGGCGACGCAAGGCGAGGAGCTGCTGAGCGAAGGCGACGATGCAATCAGCGTGAGGCTCGCGCAATTCGCGCAGCGACTCTCGGGCGCCGCGACGCACGATCCTGCGCTGGCCGAGATCGTCGCGCTGCTCGAGCCGGCGCGCATCCAGCTCGACGAGGCGGCTCGCGCGTTGCGCGACTACCGCCGGCGCCTGGATCTCGATCCCGCAGGAGCTGCTGCGCGTCGAAGAACGGCTTGCTGCGATCCACGACGTCGCCCGCAAGCACCGCGTGCGCCCGGACGCGCTGCCCGCGCTGCTTTCGGAAACCGAGGCACGCCTCGCCGTGCTCGCCGCGGCAGCCGACGCCGAAGCGCTGTTGCGTGCAGCCGACCAAGCCGAAGCCAACTATCGCGCGCTCGGCGAGGAGCTCTCGAAGAAGCGCCGGTTCGCCGCGAACGAGCTCGCGCACCGCGTCACCGCAACGATGCAGGAGCTCGCGATGGCGGGCGGACGCATCGAGATCGCGCTGCTGCCGCTGGCCGAGGGCGCGAGCTACGGGCTCGAACAGGTCGAGTTCCGCGTCGCAAGCCACGCGAAGCAGCCGCCCGGCCCGCTGTCGCGCGTGGCCTCCGGCGGAGAGCTGTCGCGCATCGCGCTCGCGATCCAGGTGGTGACGAGCGAGGTCGGGCACGTGCCCACGCTGGTGTTCGACGAAGTCGACGCGGGCATCGGCGGCGCGGTCGCTGCCACCGTCGGCAAGCTGTTGCAGGCGCTGGGCACGCGGCGCCAGGTGCTGTGCGTCACCCATTTGCCGCAGGTGGCGGCATTCGCCGACGCGCACTATCGAGTGACCAAGTCCGGCGACGGCGGCGAGCTGACGAGCGCGCTCGCGGAGCTGGATCGCGCGGCGCGCATCGAGGAGCTTGCGCGGATGCTCGGCGGCAGCGAGGTCACGGGCAAGACGCGCGCGCACGCGAAGGAGCTCTACGAACAGAATCGACGCAGCAGTCGTGACGACAAGTGAACGGCACTTCGCTCGCCGGAACGCTCGTTGTTCGTCGCTTTGCCGCACGAAAGGCGACGGGCCGCCCCTAGCCTTTCGTGCTGACTACGCAGTTCCGGCGAAAACGTAGGTGTCGCACTTTTCGCCGATTATTTGCAGTCCGAGCCGAAGCGTTGTACTTTCGGCCGATCCACTAGTCGATTCTTGCGCCCGACGCCTTCGCCACCTCGCCCCACTTCACGATCTCGGTCTTGACGAACGCGCCGAATTCGGCCGGCGGGTTGCCGCCCGCCGTCGCCCCCTGCTGCGTCCACACCTCCTTGATCGCCGGCGCCTGCATCGCCTTCGCCACTTCCTGCTGCAGCTTGTTGACGATCTCCGGCGGCGTCCCGGTCGGCGCCCAGATCGCGTACCAGGTCGTCACCAGATAGTTCGGCACGCCCGCCTCGTTCATCGTCGGCACCTCGGGGAACGCCGGTGAGCGCCCCGCCGTGGTCACCGCCAGCGGCACGCAGCTTGTTGCCGCGGATCTGCGGTGCGCTGGTGCCCATGCCATCGAACATCAGGTCGACCTGCCCGCCGAGCAGGTCCTGCATCGCCGGTGCGGCCCCCTTGTACGGCACGTGGTTGATCTGCGTCCCGGTCAACACCTTGAACAGCTCGCCGGCCAGATGATGCGAAGTCCCGTTGCCCGCCGAGCCGAAATTCAGCTTGCCCGGGTTCGCCTTCGCGTACGCGATCAGCTCCTTGATCGAGTGGATCGGCACCTTCGGATGCACGACCACCACGCTCGGCACCGACGCCACCATCGTCACCGGGATGAGGTCGCGCTCCAGATCGTAGGGCAGCTTGGCATACACGCTTACTGCGATCGTGTGGTGAACGGCACCGACCAGGAACGTGTAACCGTCCGGCGCCGACTTCGCCACGTGGTCCGCGCCGATCGTGCCGCCGGCCCCGGCGCGATTGTCGATGATGAATTGCTGGCCGAGCTGCTGCGACAGCTGCGCCGCCAACGGTCGCGCGAACGCATCGGTGCCCCCGCCGGCCGGGAACGGCGAGACGAGACGCACCGGCTTGTTCGGCCACGCCTGCGCGAGCGCAAGCGCAGGCAGCAATAGCGCGGCAGCCAGCGCAAGACGCGTCCACCTCGAAACATTCGACATGCTTCCTCCAGGAACGATTGCGATCGAGGCGCCCGCTTGCCGCGCGCCGCATCCGGGCCGGTGGTCCGGCCTCGCCTCCCAGGAGTTTAACGGTTCAAACGAAAACGGCCGCTCGAGGCGGCCGTTGCGGCATTCGCGGGCGCTCGCGCGGCCTACTGACGCGCCTTGACTGCCGCGGTGGGGTGAAACGTTCCGCGCACCCGGACCCGTCGGCTTCGCCGCAGCCGTTGCCGCGGATTTCGACTTCACGACCGCGCGCTTGATCGCGGCCGGCATCTCGTTGCCGGTCTCGATCCAGTGCTTCACGCGCTCGGCATCGCCGAGGCGGGTGTATTTGCCGATCGAGTCGAGCAGCACGATGACGACCGGCTTGCTCGCGATGTTGGCCAGCATCACGAGGCAGCGCCCGGCCTCGCGGATGTAACCGGTCTTCTGCAGCGTGATCTCCCAGCCGTTGCTCGCGACCAGCCGGTTCGAGTTGTTGAAACCGAGCATGCGGCCCGCGGGGTCGACCTCGACGAAGGCCGAAGGCGTCGTCGAGAACTCGCGGATCAGCGGATATTCGGCCGCGGCGCGCACCATCTTCGCAAGGTCGTTCGCCGTCGACACGTTGTCGGGCGACAGGCCCGTCGGATCGGCGAAGCTCGAGCGCGTCATGCCCAGCGTCCGGGCCTTGGCATTCATTGCCGCGATGAACGCGGGCAGTCCGCCGGGGTGATAGCGCGCCAGCGACGAGGCCGCACGGTTTTCCGACGACATCAGCGCCAGCCGCAGCATCTCGCGACGCGGAAGCTGCGCGCCCAGCCGAAGGCGCGAGCTGCTGCCCTTGAGGAAATCGAAATCGTTGATGTCGATCTCGATGAGTTCGTCGAGCGGCTGGCCGGCGTCCAGCACGACCATCGCGTTCATCAGCTTCGTCAGCGAAGCGATCGAGGTGACCTCGTCGGCCGCCTTCGCGTAAATCGGTTGACCGCCGACCGCGTCGAGCACGAGGACGTTCGCCGAGACGAGGCGAAGCTTCGCCGGGTCGAGCGCGATCGAGGCGTCGCTGTCCGTGCCTGCGAACGAGACGCCCGCAAGGCACGCAAAAACAAGAGCGAGGAGCTTTTTCGTCATGTGTAACGTGAGACGGTCGCGCCGCTTTATAGCATGCCCGTTGGAGCGCCGCCAAGCCGCGGCGGCCCAACGGCCTAGGGGCCTGCCCGTAGGCGACACCGAACGTCATTCGTAGGCAGCGAAGCCGCAAGACCCGTGCCTTTCGGGCAGCCGTGCGTCGGACCGTGGCCTACAGCGGAGGTTTCGCCGCGATCGCAGAAAAGCTCGGCGCCAGTGACGCAGCGTGGCAGTTGCCACCTGCCCAGCGGCATCCGCCGGCCGGGTCGCGGGTCGGCGACGATCCTCACGCGCCCGAGGCGTCCGCGGGCGCCCGCCCGTTCGCCAGCACTTCTGCGTCGGGGTGGATGGGCATTTCGTCTTTCACCCCGGCCGGCGCCGTCGCGACGGTATCGGCTGCGGCGGCCTGGCGCGCCTCGTCCTGCTGCAGCCGCCACATCCGCGCATAGGCGCCGCCCGCGGCGAGCAACGCGGCATGCGTGCCGCGCTCCACGATGCGGCCATGCTCGAGGACGAGGATCTCGTCGGCATCGACGATCGTCGACAGCCGGTGCGCGATCGTGAGCGTCGTATGCTCGCGCGCGATCTGCTTGAGCTCCGCCTGGATCGCCTTCTCGGCCTTGGAGTCGAGCGCCGACGTCGCCTCGTCGAAGATCAGGATCGCCGGCCGCTTCAAGACCGCGCGCGCAATCGCGACGCGCTGCTTCTCGCCGCCCGAGAGCTTCAGGCCCCGCTCGCCCACCGGCGTCGCGTAACCGTCGGGCAACCGGGCGACGAAATCGTGGATCTGCGCCAGCTTCGCCGCCGCGACGATCTCGTCGTGGCTCGCGCTCGGCCGGCCGTACGCGATGTTGTACTCGATCGTGTCGTTGAACAGCACCGTGTCCTGCGGAACGATGCCGATCGCCGCGCGCAGGCTCGACTGCCGGACGTCGCGGATGTCCTGGCCGTCGATCGTGATCCGCCCCCCGCCGACGTCGTAGAACCGGTAGAGCAGGCGCGCAAGCGTCGACTTGCCCGAGCCGGACGGCCCGACGACCGCGACCGTGCGCCCGGCCGGGATCGTGAACGACACGCTCTCGAGGATCGAGCGGTTCGGCTCATAGCGGAAATCGACGTTCTCGAAGCGGACCTGCGCGCCGCTCAGCATCAGCGGCGTGCGCGCCCGGTGCATCGCGGATCTCGGCATGCTCGTCGATCAGGCGGAACAGCCGCTCCATGTCCGCCAGCGCCTGCTTGATCTCGCGATAGATGACGCCGAGGAAGTTCAGCGGGATGTAGAGCTGGATCATGAATGCGTTGACGAGCACCAGGTCGCCGATCGTCATCGTGCCCTCGACGACGCCGACGGTGGCGCGCCACATGATCAGCGTGACCGCGACCGCGATGATCAGGCTCTGCCCGACGTTCAGCGCCGACAGCGACGTCTGGCTGCGCACGGCCGCGTGCTCCCAGCGCTGCATGCTCTCGTCGTAGCGACGCGCTTCCCATTCCTCGTTGCCGAAGTACTTGACCGTCTCGTAGTTCAGCAGCGAATCGATCGCACGCGTGTTCGCCTTGCTGTCCAGCTCGTTCATCTGCCGCCGGAACTGCGTCCGCCATTCGGTGATCAGGATCGTGAACAGCACGTAGCTCACGAGCGCACCGGCGGTGATCGCGATGAACGTCCAGTCGTAGCGCGCGATCAGGATCCCGCACACCAGCGCGATCTCGACCGCCGTGGGCAGGATCGAGAACAGCGCGTACTGGATCAGCGTGGAGATGCCGCGCTGGCCACGCTCCACGTCGCGCGTGAGCCCGCCGGTCTGGCGCGCCAGATGGAACCGCAGCGACAGCGCGTGCAGATGGCGGAAGACCTTGAGCGCGATGTTGCGGACCGCGCGCTGCGTCACCTTCGCGAACAGGAACTCGCGCAGCTCGGTGAACAGGGTCGTCGACACGCGGAGAATGCCGTACGCCGCGAGCAGCGCGAACGGCACTGCGAGCAGCGCGGCATCGCGATCGAGGCTGTCGACGACCTCCTTCATCACCAGCGGCACGCCGACGTTCGCGAGCTTCGCGGCGACGAGGCAGGCCAGCGCAGCCAGCACGCGCCCCTTGTATTCCCAAAGATACGGCAGCAGCTGGCGGACCGTCGCCCAGTCGCCGGAACGTGCGCGGGAAACGTCGTGGTCCGCCGGCAGCGGCAACGAGGAGCCGTGGTGACGCATGCGCCAGTTTACCGATGAAAAAGGCGTCCGCCGGTTCAGTCCCTGACGGCGAAGCCGGCGCCGCACCTTTTTCATCGGGAGTGAATCAGGCGGGCGCCTCGGGGCGGCCCGTCGGCGCCCGCGAGAAAGGACGACGAAAAAACGCGCGTTGTGCGCGGAGTCGAGCCCTAACGGCGTCCGATCGTGGTCGCGAAGCCGCGGCCGCGCTTGCTGCGTCGCCCGCGCCACCATTCGTTGCCGCCGTAACCGAGGAACCCCATGGCTACGCGCACGAAGCCGTAAGCAGCCCATGACATCGCCTTGGCGAGCGACGAGCGCGCCGCCCAATGCTGCGATCCGACGCGCCGGGCGCCGGTCTGGATCATCTGCATGAGCTCGGCGCGAAGCCTGCCGGCGAACACCGGATCGCGGACGAACAGGTTCGCCTCGCGCGACATCAGCAGCGAATACGGATCGATGTTCGAGCTGCCCACCGTCGCCCAGCGCTCGTCGATGACCGCGACCTTCGCATGCAGGAACGAACGGTGGTATTCCTCGATCGCGATGCCGCCGGCTGAGCAGCTGTCCATAGAGCGCGCGCGACGCGTAGTGGAGCAGCCGGTACTCGACGCGCGCCTGGAGCAGCAGCGTCACCTGCACGCCACGATCCGCCGCGGCGATCAGCGCGCGGCGGAACCGGATTCCGGGGAAGAAATACGCGTTCGCGATCAGGATCTCGCGCTTCGCCGTGCGAATGCCGGCGAGATACGCGCGCTCGATGTCGCGCCGGTGCCTCAGGTTGTCGCGGATCGTGAGTTTTGCGGTCTGCGTACCGACGCGGTCGACTTGCACGGTGTCCGGAAACAGCGGCACGTCGGACACCGAGAACTGCACGAGCTCGCACAACGCCCAGACGCGTGCCATCGTCTGCACGAGCGACGCGACGATCGGGCCCTCGATGCGCACCGCGAAGTCGATGCGCGGCGGCTTGTGGCCCGGCGTGTTCATGTCGTCGATGAGGTTGATGCCGCCGACGAATCCGACACGGCCGTCGACATGCGCGATCTTGCGGTGCAGCCGGCGCAGGCGGTGCGAGCGAAACTGCCACGGCGCAACCTCGGGCCGGTAAAGCAGCAGCTTGACCTTGCCCTCGCTCAAGCGCCGCTCCATCGGCGCGCGTCAGGTAGTGACGCGCGCCCCAGCCGTCGACCAGCACGCGGACGGTGACGCCGCGGCTCACCGCGCGCACCAGCGAATCTGCGATCGCGCGGCCCGCATCGTCGTCGGCGAAGATGTAGGTCTCGATCCAGACCTCGGACGTCGCCGCGTCGATGGCGCGAATCAGCGCAGCGAAATACTCGACACCGCCCTTCAGGAGCTCGATCGAGTGGCCCGGCCGTGAACCGGTTCATCGTCGCGCCGCCACGGCCTGCGTCACGCGCGCTTCGCCGGCAGCTCGAACGTGGCGGCCAGCGCCGCGTGGTCGGAGATCTTCGCCGCCGGGAACGCGCAATGCACGTGCGCCTCGACCACCTTGAGTCCCCGCGCATAGATGCGATCGAGCCGGAACACCGGCATGACCGACGGGAAGGTCCGCGCCGCGCGGCCCTTCACCGCCTCGAAGACCTCGACGACCTCGAGCTCGTCGACGAGCGCGCGGTTCGCCTTGTGCCGCCAGTCGTTGAAGTCGCCGGCGATGACGAGCGGCGCCCCCTTCGGAACGGTGTCGCGGATGCGCTCGCACAGCGCGCGCACCTGCCATTGGCGACCGCGCTCGAACAAGCCGAGGTGCACGTTCAGGCAATGCAGCTGCGGGATCTTCGGCCCGAGGTTGACGACACAGTGCAGCAGGCCGCGCGACTCGAACGGGTGCGCGGAAATGTCCTCGTTGTCCTGCGCGACGATCGAGAAGCGCGACAGCAGCGCGTTGCCGTGGTGGCCGTCGCGATAGATGGCGTTCTTGCCGTACGCGACCTCCTGCCAGTTGCTGTCGGCGATGTATTCGTGCTGCGGCTTCGCCGGCCAGTTCCGGTAGCGGCCGGCATGGCGGTCGTTCAGGCCCTGAACCTCCTGCAGGAACACGATGTCCGCGTCGAGCCCGCGCAGCCGCTCGCGAAGCTCGTGGATGACCACGCGCTTCATGAAACCGGCGAAGCCCTTGTGGATGTTGTAGGTTGCGACGGTGAAGCGCACGGGACCGCCTGGAGGTAGCGTCTTTGGACGCTTCGCTATCTTAACGATACGCCGTCGCCGCGACTGCCGTCCGCCGCGCCCGACACGATGTCAGCCTGGGCCGACGCGGATGTCAGGTGCCCGGCGGGGCCGCGCCGGTGCCCGTCAGATTGCGCAGCTCGCGCAACGCAACGGAAAGCATCGCGAGGTCCGGCGACGCCGTCCCGACGACCTCGTCGACGACGCGGCGCGCGCGCTCCCGCGCGAGCGCGTTCGTCGCCTCCCACGATCCGATCCGTGCCGACGGATCGTCCGCGGCTGCCGGTAGCGCGACCACGTCCTTCGTGAGCACGCGCTGCAGATCGGCGAGATCGTCACGCAGCGCGTTCTTCGCCAGCGTCTGCCAGTGGCCTTCGGCCTGCAATGCGTCGATGCGCTGCGCGATCGCGTCCAGCCCCAGGCGCCCGCCGAGGTCGTAATACACGGCCGCGACCGACTGCACGTCCTGCCCGAGCGACCGTCGCGATCTCGACGATGTCGAGCGCCCCGGCCAGCGCTTCGATCGTCGCCACGCGGCGCGCGAGGTCCTCGGGGACGCCGTCAGCGACAAGCGATGCCGCCCGCACCTGAACATCGTCCTGCGCAGCACCATGCAACAACTGCGAGACGCGGGCTGCAATCGCCGCGATGCCCGGCGCGAATTGCGAGACCGTCGATGCCATGTCGTCGCGCAGTCGCCTGCTGCGCAGGAACCAGCTCGATGCGATGATCATCAGCCGGCCGACATCGATCAGCATGCGCGCCTGCACCTCGTGCGGGACGCGGGTGTCGAGCGCCTCGATTGCCGGTCCACAGATCGCGCAAGCGCGAACGTCTCGCGCGTCAGCAAGTGGGCGCGGACCACGTCCGCAGCCTGCGATCCGGTCGCTTCACGCAGCCGATGGGCGAACGACGGCCCGACGCGGTTGACCGTCTGGTTCACGATCACCGTCGTGATGATCTCGCGCCGCAGCGGATGTCGCTCGATGTACGCGGCGTAGGCTTCGCGAAGCTTGCGCGGGAAGTACTCGAGCAGCGCACCCGCCACCCACGGATCGTCCGGCAGCGTCGCAGCGCCGACTTCGTCCTTCAGCCAGATCTTGGCGTAGGCGAGCAGCACGCTGCGCTCCGGCGAGGTCAGCCCGCGGCCGGCCGCCGCGCGCTTCGCGATCTCGTCATCCGCCGGCAGGAACTCGAGCGGCGCGATTGAGCCGCCCTTCCTTCTCGAGGAAGCGAATGAATCGTGCATGGTCCTCGAGCAACTGCGGCGCGAGCCGGTTCCCCAGCGACAACACCTGCGTCTGCTCGTAGTTGTCGCGCAACACGAGCTGCGGCGACCTCGTCGGTCATGCTCGCCAGCAGGTCGTTGCGCTGCTTGGTCGTCAGCGCGCCATCGGCGATCGGCATCCCGAGCAGGATCTTCAGGTTGACTTCGTGGTCGGACGTGTCCACGCCCGCCGAATTGTCGATCGCATCGGTGTTGATGCGGCCGCCTTTCTGCGCGAACTCGATGCGCCCGCGCTGCGTGCAGCCGAGGTTGCCCCCCTCGGCGACCACCTTGCAGCGCAGAGCCCTGCCGTTGACGCGAATCGCGTCGTTCGCGCGATCGCCGACCTGGGCGTGCGTCTCCGTCGACGCCTTGACGTAAGTGCCGATGCCACCGTTGTACAACAGGTCGGCAGGCGCCTTGAGGATCGCGTGCAAGAGCTCGTTCGGGGGAAGCTGCTCGGCTTCGATCGAAAGCGCGGCGCGCGCTTGCGGCGAGATCGGGATCGATTTCGCGGTGCGCGGCCAGACACCGCCACCTGCGCTGATCTTCGTCTCGTCGTAGTCGGCCCAGCTGCTGCGCGGCAGGTTGAACAGTCGCTCGCGCTCGGCGAAGCTTGTCGCCGGATCCGGCGTCGGATCGATGAGCACGTGCCGGTGATCGAACGCCGCGATCAGCTTGATGTGACGCGACAACAGCATGCCGTTGCCGAACACGTCGCCGGACATGTCGCCGATGCCGACGACGGTGAAGTCCGTCGTCTGCACGTCGACGCCCATCTCGCGGAAATGGCGCTTCACCGACTCCCAGGCGCCGCGCGCGGTGATGCCCATCTTCTTGTGGTCGTAGCCGACCGAGCCGCCGGAGGCGAACGCGTCTCCCAGCCAGAACCCGTACTCGGCGCTGATCGCATTCGCGTAGTCGGAGAACGTCGCCGTGCCCTTGTCCGCGGCGACGACGAGGTAAGGATCGTCGTCGTCATGTCGTCGCACCTGCGGGGGCGGCACGACGGCGTCGCCCACGAGGTTGTCGGTCAGGTCGAGCAGGCCGCGCAGATAGTCCTGATAGCAGGCCACGCCCTTCCTTCAGGTAGGCCTCCCGATCCGTGGGCGAGGGCGCGCGCTTCAGCACGAAGCCGCCCTTGCTGCCGGTCGGCACGATGACGACGTTCTTCACGATCTGCGCCTTGACGAGGCCGAGGATCTCGGTACGGAAGTCCTCGGGCCGGTCGGACCACCGCAGCCCGCCTCGCGCGACGCGGCCGCCGCGCAGATGCACGCCTTCGAAGCGCGTGCTGTAGACGAAGATCTCGAACATCGGTCGCGGCTCGGGCATGCCGGGAACATTCGCCGGGTCGAGCTTGAACGACAGGAACGGCCGTCGCTGCCCTTCAGGCCCGGTTCGCCAGAAATTGGTTCGCCAGGTCGCCTTGATCATCGCGACGTACTGGCGAAGCACGCGATCCTCGTTCAGGTTCGCGACCTTCTCCAGCGCAGCCTCGATCGCGCTCTCCTGCCGCGCCGCCGCGTCGTCATCGGTGACGCCCGGGCTCGAAGCGCAACCGGAACAGCGCGACGAGCATGCGCGCGATCGCAGGATGCGCAGCAAGGGTCTGCTCGATGAACGTCTGCGACAGCGGAAAGCCGATCTGCCGCAGATAGCGACCATAGGCACGCAGCACGACCACCTCGTCCGCGGCAAGGCGCGCGAGCAGCACCAGGCGGTTGAAGTCGTCGCTCTCGATCTCGCCGGCGAAAACGCGGGCGAACGCTTCCTCGAACAGCGGCCGGATCTCGTCGACGTCGACGTCCACGTCCGGCGCGACCAGCCCGTAGTCGTGCAGCCACGTCCGCTCCGCGCCCTCCGGCGTGATCCGGTAAGGCCGCTCCTCGATGACCGTCAGTCCCATGCGCTCGAGCATCCGCAAGGCATTCGAGAGCGGGACCGGTCCGCCTTTGCGCGCGACCTTGAAGCGCAGCGCGCCAGGACCAGCATCCACGGGGCGATACAGGTTGATCGCGACGTTGCCCGTCGAAACCGCCTTCTCGACGAGCTCGATGTCGTGCACCGCGCTTCGCGCCGGGAAGTCCTCGCGGTAAGCGGCGGGAAACGCGCGCGCGTAACGCCGGAGCAGCGGTCCGGCGCGGCCCTCGCCGAGCGCGCGCCCGAGCGCGTGCTGGAGGTCGTCCTCCCAGCGCCGCGCGGCTTCCGCGAGGCGCCGTTCGATCTCGCGCTCGTCGTGCGGCGGCAGCTGCCCGGGTTGCGTGCGCACGGTGATCAGCACGCGCACCAGCGCCGACTCCGAGAGCAGCACCGCGAACTCGGAGCCCGAGCCGTTGAACGCCTCGACGAGGATCTTCTGCCAGCGCAGGCGCAGCTCGGTCGTGTAGCGCTCGCGCGGCGCAAAGATCAGGCAGGAGACGAAGCGCTCGTACAGGTCGAAGCGCACGAACAGCCGCAAGCGCTGCCGGCCCTCGAGCTTCAGGATCGCGAGCGCGGTCCTGACCAGCGCGTCCTCGTCGATCTGGAACAGCTCGTCGCGCGGATAGGTGTCGAGGATGTTGGCAAGCGACTTGCCCGCGTGGCTCTCGCGCGGGAAGCCGGCGCGCTCGAAGACCCGGGCGACCTTGCTCCGGAGCAGCGGGATGTCCGCCGGCTTCGCACTGTAGGCGGCCGACGTGTAGAGGCCGAGGAACCGGTGCTCGCCGCTGACGTTGCCCTTCGCGTCGTAGCGCTTGACGCCGATGTAGTCGAGGTAGCCGGGGCGATGAACGGTCGCGCGCCAGTTCGACTTCGTGATGACGAGCAGGTTGCGCTCGCGCGCGTGCTCGCGCAGCCGCGCCGGCAGCTGCATGAAGCTCGGCGACAGCGTTTCGTTGCTGGTCTCGCGCAGCAGGCCCAGACCCGACCCCCTGACGACCGCGAGGCCGGCGCCGTCCTTCGTGTCCACCAGGTCGTGCTCGCGATAGCCGACGAACGTGAAGTGGTCGTCCGCGAGCCAGTCGAGGAATGCGCGGGACTCCGCGACGACCTCGTCGCCGAGCGGCGGAGGGCTGCGCTGCAGCTCCGCGCTGACCTCGCCCATCTTCTTCAGCATCGCCTTCCAGTCGGTCGACGACGACGCGCACGTCGCCGAGCACGCGCAGGATGCTCGCGCCGAGCTCGCTGCGCTGCGCCGCGTCGACGATCCGGTCGACCTCGACGTGCATCAGCGATTCGCGCATGCCGCCCTCCGCCGTCGCGCCGCCGACGAGCTCCAGCCGCTGGCCCTGCGCGTCGCGGCGCACGGTGACGATCGGATGCGCGATGAAATGCAGCGTCAGCCCGTTTCGCTGCACCTCCATCTGCAGCGAGTCGACGAGGAACGGCATGTCGTCGTTGACGATCTGCACGACCGTGTGCGGCGAATGCCAGCCGTGCTCCTCGACCATCGGGTTGAAGACGCGGACCTTCGGCTCGCCCGGCTTGCGCGCGTGCGCGAACTGCCACAGCGACAGCACGGCGCCGAACAGGTCGAGCACGTCGCGCTCGGCGACGTCCTCGGCGTCGAGGCCCTCGAGGTACGGCTGCGCGAAGCGCTGCAAGCCTTCCTGCTGCTCGGCGGGTACGCGCTGCTGCAGCATCGCGAGCACACGCTGGATGCGCTCGGCGGCAACGGACTCGAGAGTTGCGGCCATCGTCGTCGTCCCCCTTGCAGCGCGGCTCGAGCCGCGTGGCGCACGTCTGTCGCGACGTCATTGCGCCCGGCGATGGTATCGCAACCGGAGCGGGCGAGTCGCAACCCGCCGCATTCGGCCGGCACGGAGGGGCGCGTCAGACGTCGAGCGCCGGATACGTGACACGCGTGCCCTCCACCCGCGCGAACGGTGTCAGGCCATGCGGTCGACGGCTCGCGGGACCCAGGATGTCTTCGACGGCGAACCCGCGAGCGAGCAGCGCATCGCCGATCAGCGAGCGATGGCAGCGCCAGGGAACGGCCTCGGCGCACATCAGCGCGCAACGTTCGCGAGTGGCGAGATCTGCGAGCCGTTCGATGTTCGCGGCGAATTCGGCCGACTGCATGTAGTCCGCGAAGCCGCGGAACGAGAGGTTGCGCCAGCCGCCGTTGGGCGAGCCCGCATGCGTTTTTCGCAACCCGCCCAGACCTGCGAAATGCGTGTAGCCGATGGCCTCGACCCGCAGGGCTTCGGGCAGCGTATCGGTATTGAACTGGGGGTTGTGGCGCGAGCGCGGGACGGTACGCACATCGATCACGCGTTCGACATCGTTGCCGGTGAGCAGATCCACGAACGCTTCGAGCGGCCGGTTCGAGTGACCGATCGTGAGCACGAGCGGCCGCTCGGCGGGATTGTCGTCGCGGTTCACGGTTTTCGCTCCATGCGGCTCTCGAAGATTTTCCACCCGAGTTGCGCACCTGGGTGTATATCAATCGCATGCGCGATCACGTTCCGGGGTGACAAGGATGCAAAGCGATCAGCCGCGACGCCAGCGCGCGAGTCTGCTGCCGAGCGTGATCTTCGGGATGGCGATCCTGCTCTTGCTGCTGTTCGGGCTGAACGCATGGCTATGGTGGAACTGAGCCCGCCGCCGCAGGATCAGACACGTTCCCCTGCGGCCACGATCGACCCTGGAACGTTACGCATCGGCGATTACGAGGTTCGTCCGTCGGCTGCGGCTGAACGGGATCCGACGAGCGCGATTGTCTGGTATGGATCGGCCGTCGCGCGGCGCGTCGCCGATGGCGGGGCCTTCAATGCTGCGTTCGACTACTACAACGTTCCGTTCCCGTCGGAAGGCGAGGCCCTGGCGTTCGCGGTGCAACGGACAACCAGGCGGCTGCTCGTGACCTTCGGGCCCGGCGTCCATGACGTTGTACGAGCCGTTGCAGCTGGCGCAGGAACGGCAAACGACGGTCGCGCGCGAGTCTCCGAGCAAACCTAATCGGTCTTGGAATGAAGCCGACGCGGAATCGCGACGAGCCTCGCACAAAGAGTGGGGTGGCTGATGGGATTCGAACCCACGACAACCGGAATCACAATCCGGGACTCTACCGCTGAGCTACAGCCACCGCAGAGGCAACGAGGATGGGCGCGCCCGACAGGACTCGAACCTGTTACCGCCGGCTTAGAAGGCCGGTGCTCTATCCAGATGAGCTACGGGCGCTTCGTGGCGGGCTAAGAAGCGTTCGACCCGGTCAGCGCGCCTTCGGGCGTCTTGGTCGGGGTGGAGAGATTTGAACTCCCGACATCTTGCTCCCAAAGCAAGCGCGCTACCAGGCTGCGCTACACCCCGAAAGACGCAATTATGCCATTCCGGGACATCCCCGGGCAAACCGCCGCCAGCGCGCGGACACGGCCGGCGCCGACCTGTCGTCGCGCACTTTTACGTGCTCGCGCGATCTTAGGCTGATACCCCTGTCCTCCGCGTGAAGGAGTCGTCGCCATGCCAAGCAACGTCGCCGTATTGATCGGAAGCCTCCGCAAGGAGTCGCTGAACCGCAAGATGGCCAATGCGCTGATCGCGATGGCGCCCGCGTCGCTCTCGCTCAAGGAAGCCCCGATCCGCGAACTGCCGCTGTACGACAGCGACCTCGAGGGCGCGAACTCCGCCGGCTGCCTGGAACGCATTCAGACAGCAGGTCAGGGCGGCCGATGCCGTGCTGTTCGTCACGCCGGAGTACAACCGCTCCGTGCCCGGGCGCACTCAAGAACGCGATCGACGTCGGCTCGCGTCCGTACGGCAGCAGCGTCTGGAGCGGCAAGCCCGCCGCGGTCGTCAGCGTGTCGCCCGGCGCGATCGGCGGCTTCGGCGCCAACCATCATCTGCGCCAGTCGTTCGTGTTCCTCGATATGCTGCCGCTGCAGCAGCCCGAGGCTTACATCGGCAACGCGGGCAAGCTGTTCGCGGCAGACGGCAGCATCGCGGTCCCCGAGACGCGCGACTTCGTGGCGAAGTACCTCGACGCGTTCGCGAAGTGGATCGAGCGCGTCGCGCGCGAAATGAGACGGCGCGTCAGCTCGCGAACTTGCGGATCACGTGCATCGCCTCGTCGATCGCCGCGTCGCCCTCGCCGCTGACCACCGCATCCTGCACGCAGCCGTGCAGATGGTGCTCGAGCAGCTCGAGCGCCAGCGCATCGAGCGCCGAGCGCACGGCGCTCACCTGCGTCAGGATGTCCACGCAATAGCGGTCCTCGTCGAGCATGCGGCCGATGCCGCGCACCTGTCCTTCGATGCGGGCGAGGCGCTTGCCGAGCGCCGACTTGTCCGCTCGCGCCTGCGCCGCCGCGCGCTCGACGTGCGTACCGCGCGGGCTTACGCCGCGACGTCATAGCCGGCGTTCCGGACCGCGTCGTAGAGCGCCTCGGCCGTGACCCGCGCGGGATCGTAGTCGACGCGTCGCCCTGCCGGGCTCGCAGCGTGACGTTGACGTTCGACACACCCGGCAGCGCTTCCAGCACCCGCTTGACGCTCGCGACGCAGCCGCCGCAAGTCATGCCTTCGACTTTGAAGCTCACGTTGTCCATCGCTTCCTTCCTTTCTGTGCACTCGTCAGCGGCGGCCGCCAGCGCTTCAAAGCCAGCGCGCTGACCACGACCGACACCGAGCTCAATGCCATCGCAGCTCCGGCGACGACCGGGCTCAGCCATCCGATCGCGGCGAGCGGAATGCCGAGCACGTTGTAGCCGAACGCGAAGACGAGGTTGCGGCGGATCGTCGCGAGCGTCGCGCGCGACAACGCGATCGCGTCCGCGATCGCGGAGAGGTCGTCGCGGATCAGCGTCACGTCCGCCGCCTCGATCGCGACCGCCGATCCCGCGCCGATCGCAAAGCTCACGTCGGCAGCGGCCAGCGCCGGCGCGTCGTTGACGCCGTCGCCGACCATGCCCGACGACGCGTCCGCTCTGCCGGAACTCGCGTATCGCCGCGGCCTTGCCGGCCGGCGACACGCCGGCGCGATAGTCGGTCGATGCCCGACCTCGCGCGCCACCGCCGCGGCCGCGCCCTCGTGATCGCCGGTCATCATCACGACGTTCACGCCCATGCCGCGGAGCGCCGCACAGCGTCGCGCGCGCCCGGCCGGATGCGGTCGACGAGCCCGATCCAACCCAGCAGTCGGCCATTCGCAGCGACACCGACCAGCGTGTGCCCTGCATCGCGCATGACCTGCGCGACGTCGCCGCGATCGACGATGCCGTGCTCGGCGAGGAACCCGCGCGAGCCGACGAGCAGCACGGCGCCATCGTCCGCACGCGACGCGCGCGCGCGCCCTTGCCCGGGAACGACCTCGAATGCGTCGATCGCGACCGGTGCGACGCCGCGGTCGCGCGCGTGCTCGACGATGGCTTTCGCGAGCGGATGGTTCGATCCCTGCTCGAGCGCGCGCGCGATCGCCATCATGTCGGGTGCAGTCGCCTCTCCGGCGAGCGCGAAGACCTCGGCGACGCGCGGCCGCCCTTCGGTCAGCGTGCCGGTCTTGTCGACGACCAGCGTCGAGAGCTTGCCCGCGTGCTCGAGCGCGATCGCATTGCGGATCAGGATCCCGAGCTGCGCACCGCGTCCGGTCCCGACGACCAGCGCCGTCGGCGTCGCGAGGCCGAGTGCGCACGGGCACGCGATGACCAGCACCGCGACCGCGTGCACCAGCGCGCGCGTCGTGTCGTCCGTGAGCAGCCAGGTCGCGACGAACGTGATCGCCGCGATCGCGATGACGACCGGCACGAAGACCGCCGACACGCGATCGACCAGGCGCTGGATCGGCGCCTTCGATCCTTGCGCTTCGGCGACGAGCCGCACGATCCCGGCGAGCAGCGTCTGCGCGCCGACGCCGACGGCCACTGCCACGAGCTTGCCGTCGTGGTTCACCGTGCCCGCGAAGACCTTGTCACCCGGCTGCTTCACGACCGGCTCGCTTTCGCCGGTGAGCATGCTCTCGTCGACGCTCGACGTGCCCGATTCGACGAGGCCGTCCACCGGCACGGGGTCGCCGGCGCGCACGACGAAGCGGTCGCCGGCACGCACGCTCTCGAGCGGCAACCTCGACAATGGCGCCGTCGCGCTCCACGTGCGCGGTGCGCGGCTGCAGCTTCGCGAGGCTCTCCAGCGCGGCCGACGTGCCTGCCTTCGCGCGCGCCTCGAGCAGCTTGCCGAGCAGCACCAGCGTGATGACCGCGGCGGACGCTTCGAAATAGACGTGCTCGGCAAGGCCGGCAACGGTGACGACGGCGCTGAACGCCCACGCGACCGTCGTGCCGAGCACGACCAGCACGTCCATGTTCGCCGCCTTGCCGCGCAGCGCGTGCCATGCGCCCACGTAGAAGCGGCGTCCGATCCAGAACTGGACCGGCGTCGCGAGCAGAACTGCAGCCAGCGCGGCAGCCACTCGGCGTGCGCTTCGCCGATCAGCATCGGGAGCATCGGCGCGACCAGCGGCAGCGTGAGAATCGCCGCGATGACGACGTCGCGCCGCAACGACTTCAGCGTCGCGTCGCGACGCGCCTGCACTTCCGTCCGCTCGGCCTGCGCATCCTTCTTCACGCGAGCCGCGTATCCGGCCTTCGCGACCGCGCCGACGAGCTCGTCGACGCCGGTGCGCGCAGGATCGAACCGGACCGCGGCGGTCTCGGTCGCGAAGTTCACGGCCGCCTGCGTACCCGGCACCCGGTTCAGCACCTTTTCGATGCGCACCGCGCACGCCGCGCAGGTCATGCCTTCGAGCGCGAGATCGACGTGCTCCGAAGCCTCGCGGCGTCGGTGGCGTTGCCGACGCTGCGGGCGGAGTTGCGACCGGGGTTTCCATAGCCATGATTTGATACCCCCTACCCGTATCTGTCAAGTACCCCGGTAGGGTATGCCGGCGCGCGGCGCGCGCCGACGTCAGGCTTCCCGCTTCAGCTGCGGGAACAGGATCACGTCGCGGATCGAGGGGCTGTCGGTCAGCAGCATGACCAGGCGATCGATGCCGATGCCCTCGCCCGCCGTCGGCGGCAGCCCGTATTCCAGCGCGCGCACGTAGTCGGCGTCGTAGAACATCGCCTCCTCGTCGCCGGCCTCGCGCGCCTCGACCTGCGCCTGGAAGCGCGCCGCCTGGTCTTCCGGATCGTTGAGCTCCGAAAACCCGTTCGCGAGCTCGCGCCGCGTGATGAAGAGCTCGAAGCGGTCGGTGACGGCCGGATTCGCGTCGTTCGCGCGCGCAAGCGGCGACACGTCGGTCGGATGCGCGACGATGAACGTCGGCTGCACGAGCTGCTCCTCGGTCGTCGCCTCGAACAGCTTGAGCTGCAGCAGGCCGACGCCGTCGGTCGGGAACACCTCGACGTCGAAGGGCGCGAGCGCGACGCGCAGGTAGTCCGGCTTCGACAGGTCGTCGCAGCGAGTATTGCGGGTTGTACTTGCTGATCGCCTCGGCCATCGTGAGCCGGTCGAACCGTCCGCCGAGGTCGATCGTCTCGCCCTGATAGGTGACCGTCGTCGTGCCGAGCACCTTCTGCGCGACCTCGCGGAACAGCGCTTCGGTGAGGTCCATCAGGTAGTGATAGTCCCGATACGCCTCGTAGAACTCGAGCATCGTGAACTCCGGGTTGTGCCGGGTCGAGATGCCCTCGTTGCGGAAGTTGCGGTTGATCTCGAACACGCGCTCGAGCCCGCCGACGACGAGGCGCTTCAGATACAGCTCGGGCGCGATGCGCAGGTACAGCTCGATGTCGAGCGCGTTGTGGTGCGTGACGAACGGCCGCGCCGCGGCGCCGCCCGGGATCGGATGCATCATCGGCGTCTCGACTTCGAGGTAGCCGCGCGCGACGAAGAACTCGCGGATCGCCTGCACGATCTGCGAGCGCTTGATGAACACGTCGCGCGACTGCGGATTGGTGATGAGGTCGACGTAGCGCTGCCGGTAGCGCTGCTCGGTGTCGGTCATGCCGTGGAACTTCTCGGGCAGCGGGCGCAGCGACTTCGACAGCAGGCGCACCGCATCGCACTTGACCGAGAGCTCGCCGGTCTTGGTCTTGAACAGCGTGCCGGTCGCGCCGACGATGTCGCCCAGGTCCCAGTGCTTGAACGCGTCGAGCGTCTGCTCGCCGACGCCGTCGAGCGTGACGTAGAGCTGGATGCGTCCGCTCGTGTCCTGCAGCGTCGCGAAGCACGCCTTGCCCATCACGCGCTTCAGCATCATCCGGCCCGCCACCGCGACGCGGATCGCTTTCGGCTCGAGCGTCTCGTTGGCCTCGGCGTCGTAGCCGGCGTGCAGGTCGCGCGGCGAGCGCATCGCGGCGGAAATCGTTCGGGAACGCCTGGCCGTGCGCGCGCAGCGCCGCCAGCTTCGCCGCGTCGCTCGGCGATGATCTGGTTCTCGTCCTGCGCGGCGGCGCGTTCGTCGGAGCGTCTTTGTTCATCGAGGTCCTGTCGTGCGGAGGCTAGCCGTCAGGGGACGATCCAGGATCCCGACCAGCGCTGGCCGGTCCAGGCAAAGCGCGCGCGGCGCAGGTCCTGCGGGCCGAGCCAAAGCCAGTCGATCGCCGTGGCTTCGACGACGATGAGCGCGAAATTCGTGAAGCCGGCGTCCGCGTCCGGCATTGCCGGTAGCCCGTCGAAGCGCTCCGGTGCGTCGAGCGGCTCACCCGGCTCGAGCTCGACGGCACAGGCGCGTCGACGCAGCGCCGATACGTTCCGCCAGGCCGCGGCGGCCTCCGGGTCGGCGTGATGAATCGCTGCGGTCCCGTCGAATCGCACCTGGATCGCGTCGTCGCGGTCGAAAAAGAGCAGCGAAACGCGCGAGTCGCCCGCGAGGTCGCGCATCTTCTCCGAGCGCGCGTCGGTGTGGAACGTGAAACGCCTCGCGTTAGCATCGACCGCTCGCAGCGCGAGAACGCGCGCACGCGGGGCGCCATCCTCCGCGACCGTGGCCAGCATTGGTAGGCCCCATGGCGGCCACCGACCGTCGAGGCCGCCGGCGATTCGTGCCCAAAGAGCATCCAGCAGCGCAGGAAGTGCTTCGGGCAATGAATCCGCCGCCGCCGCAATCGGGCTGGAAGAACACAGGCGTGGCGGCAGCCGTCATCGTCACACTCCCTGCTTCAGGCTCGCCGCGATGAAGTCGTCGAGATCGCCATCGAGCACCGCCTGCGTGTTGCCGACCTCGTAGTTCGTCCGCAGGTCCTTGATCCGCGACTGGTCGAGCACGTAGCTGCGGATCTGGTGTCCCCAGCCGATGTCGGTCTTGCTGTCCTCGAGCTTCTGCTGCTCCGCCTGGCGCTTGCGCAGCTCGAGCTCGTAGAGCTTCGACTTCAGCATCGCCATCGCTTCGGCGCGGTTGCGGTGCTGCGAGCGGTCGTTCTGGCACTGCACGACGATGTTCGTCGGCAGGTGCGTGATCCGCACGGCGGAGTCGGTCTTGTTCACGTGCTGGCCGCCGGCGCCGGACGCGCGGTAGGTGTCGATGCGAAGGTCGGCCGGGTTGATCTCGACCTCGATCGAGTCGTCGACCTCGGGATAGACGAACACGCTCGCGAACGACGTGTGCCGGCGCGCGTTGCTGTCGAACGGGCTCTTGCGCACCAGCCGATGCACGCCGGTCTCGGTGCGCAGATAGCCGTACGCGTAGTCGCCTTCGACCTTGATCGACGCGCTCTTGATGCCGGCGACTTCGCCTTCCGACTCCTCGAGCACCTCGACCGCGTAGCCCTTGCGCTCGCAGTAGCGCAGGTACATGCGCAGCAGCATCTGCGCCCAATCCTGCGCCTCGGTGCCGCCGCTGCCCGCCTGGATGTCGATGAAGCAGGGATTCGGGTCCATCGGATGGTGGAACATCCGGCGGAACTCGAGCTCGCCGACCTTCGCTCGAGACGGCGGCGTCGTCGCGCAGCGCGTTCAGCGTCGCGTCGTCGTTCTCGGCGCGCGCGAGCTCGAACAGCTCGTCGATGTCGGTCGAGGCCGCTGTCGATCGTCGTCAACGTGCCGACGATGCCGTCGAGCGCCTTCTTTTCCTTGCCCAGCGCCTGCGCGCGCTCCGGGTCGTCCCAGATCTTCGGATCCTCGAGCTCGCGCGTGACCTCCGCGAGCCGCTGCCGACTTCACCTCGAAGTCAAAGATACCTCCGCAGCTGCGCTTCGCGATCGCGAAGCCCGGCGAGCGTGTTGGCGATCTGGTTGAGCTGCTCGGCTTCCATCGTCGATCCGCGCTTTTTTCGGGCAAACGTCGAATTATACGCCGGCCGCCGCGTCGAAGCTGCTGGCTGCGCCGGGTCGGGCCGCATTCCGCGATTGGCAACCGCGGCATGATGTCCTACCATCGCGCCCTCGCCGCCCGGTACGGGCTCGCCTCTCTACCTCGGAGCGCCTCACCATGCCCACCCTGTTCGTCAATCACGAGCGCGTCGACATCGCGGCGAGCGTGCCCGGCGACACGCCGCTGCTGTGGATCCTGCGCGACAACCTGTCGACTGACCGGCACGAAGTACGGCTGCGGCATGTCGCTGTGCGGCGCCTGCACGGTCTATCATCGACGGCAAGCCGATCCGCTCGTGCTCGACGCCGCTGTCGTCGATCAAGCCGGGCGTCGAGATCACGACGATCGAGGGCTTGAAGACGAAGGAAGTCGCAGGCCGTGCAGGCCGCGTGGGAGAAGCTCGACGTCGCCGCAATGCGGCTATTGCCAGTCCGGCCAGGTGATGGCCGCGACGGCGCTGCTCGCGAAGAACAAGCGTCCGACCGACGCGGACATCGACCAGGCGATGGCCGGCAACGTTTGCCGCTGCGCGACCTACGTGCGCATCCGCGCGGCGATCAAGGAAGCGTCGAAGGCGCTCGCGTATAGCGAGACAACGCATGAACCCGATCCGCATCGCAGCAACGTTTCCCGCCGCGATCTTCCTCAAGGTCGGAGGCGCGCTGTCGCGCCGGCCTCTCGCTCGGCATCTACATGTCCCTGCATTCGCGCAGATCGGCCGGTCCGGGCACGACCGCCGGCGCTGCCGCCGCCGCGACTTGGACGCCGAACGCGTTCGTGCGCATCGGCGCGGACAACACGGTCACCGTCATCAGTCAAGCACCTGGAGATGGGCCAGGGCAGTCTACACCGGCCTTGCCGACGCTCGTCGCCGAGGAGCTCGATGCCGCGTGGGGCAGGTGCGCGTGGAAGGCGCGCCGGCCGACGCGACGCGCTACAACAACACTGCTGTGGGGACCGATGCAAGGCACGGGCGGGTCGACGGCGATCGCGAACTCGTGGGACCAGATATCGCCAGGCGGGCGCGGCCGCGCGCGCGATGCTCGTCGCCGCGGCGGCGCAGCGATGGAAGGTGCCCGCCGTCGTCGATCACCGTGAAGGACGGCGTGGTGCTCGCACGCCGCGTCGAAGCGGAAGGCGACGTTCGGCGAGCTCGCCGAATGCGGCAGCGGCGCTGCCGGTGCCGGCCGACGTGAAGCCAAGGACCCGAAGGACTTGCGTCTACATCGGCAAGCACGTGCCGCGCAAGGACGCCCGCGCGAAGATCACCGGCGCCGCGACGCTTCACGCAGGACGTGAAGCTGCCGGACATGCTCACGGCGGTCGTCGCGCATGCGCCGCGCTTCGGCGCCGAAGTCACACGGGCTTCGATGCGGACGCGTTGAAGACGCATTCCCGGCGTCCGCTAGGTCGTCGAGATCCCGACCGGCGTCGCGGTGCTCGCCACGAACTTCTGGTCGGCGAAGCAAGGGCGCGACGCGCTGAAGATCGAGTGGGACGACAGCCGCGGCTTCAAGGGGTCGAGCGCGGAGATCATGGCGCAGTTCCGCAAGCTTGCCGAGCAGCCCGGCGAGCGTCGCGCGCAACGACGGCGACGCCGCCAAGGCGATCGGCGGAGCGGCCGCGAACGCTCGAAGCCGCGTACGAGTTTCCGTACCTCGCGCACGCCGCGATGGAGCCGATGAACTGCGTGATGCGCCTCGCGAGCGACAACAGCGTCGAGGTCTGGAACGGCGAGCAGTTCCAGACCGGTCGACCAGATGGCGATCGCGAAGACGCTCGGCATCAAGCCCGAGCAGGTGAAGATCAACATGCTGTTCGCGGGCGGCAGCTTCGGCCGGCGCGCGAACCCGCACGTCCGACTACCTGGTCGAGTGCGCGGAGATCCTGGTCTCGCTCGCGCGCGCGGACAAGCGCAACATCCCGGTCAAGCTCGTGTGGACGCGCGAGGACGACATGAAGGCCGGCTACTACCGTCCCGCGTTCTTCCACACGCTGAAGGCCGGCCTGGACGCGAGCGGCAACGTCGTCGGCTGGCAGCATCGCCTCGTCGGGCAGTCGATTCTCGCCGGAACGGCGTTCGAGCGATGGCATGATCAAGAACGGCATCGACGCGACGTCGGTCGAAGGCGCGTCGAACCTGCCGTACGCGATCCCGAATCTCGCGGTCGACCTGCATTCGCCGAAGATCGGCGTGCCGGTGCAGTGGTGGCGCTCGGTCGGCTCGACGCACACCGCGTACTCGACCGAGACGTTCATCGACGAGCTCGCCGCGGCTGCGGGCAAGGATCCGGTCGAGTTCCGCCGCGCGCTGCTCGCGAAGCATCCGCGCCACCTCGGCGTGCTCGACCTCGCCGCGAAACAGTCCGGCTGGGGCACGCCGCTGGCCGCCGGCAAGGCGGGCGAGAAGCGCGGCCGCGGCATCGCCGTGCACGAGTCGTTCGGCACGTTCGTCGCGCAGGTCGCCGAAGTCACCGTCAAGCCGGACAACAAGTTCAGCGTCGACCGGGTCGTGTGCGCCGTCGACTGCGGCGTCGCGGTCAATCCCGACAACGTGCGCGCGCAGATGGAAGGCGGCATCGGCTTCGGGCTGTCGGCGGCGCTGCACGGCGCGATCACGATCAAGGACGGCGCCGTCGAGCAGTCCAACTTCCACGACTACCCGATCCTGCGCATCAACGAGATGCCGGCGGTCGACGTGCATATCGTGCCGTCGACCGCCGAGCCGACCGGCGTCGGCGAGCCGGGCACGCCGGTGATCGCGCCCGCGGTCGCGAACGCGCTGGCCGCGGCGACCGGCAAGCGCGTGCGCACGCTGCCGATGAAGCTTGCCTAGTTGAATCGGCGTCAACGAACCTTCGGGAGACGCCGGTCATGATCCGCGGCATGCACGGAATGTTCTATTCCTCGCAGGCGAACGAGCTTCGCGCGTTCCTGCGCGACAAGCTCGGGCTTCAAGGGCACCGACGTCGGCGGCGGATGGCTGATCTTCGACGCGCCGGAAGCCGATCTCGGCGTGCATCCGACCGAGAACGCCACCCGCCGTCCGGAACGGCCGACGTATCGTTCTATTGCGACGATATTCGACGCGACCGTCCGCGAGCTCGAAGCCAAGGGCGTGGAATTCACGCAGGCGCCCGAGGACCACGGCTACGGCTTCGTTACCTATTTCAAGGTGCCGGGCGGGTTCAACGTGCAGCTCTACCAGCCGAAGTACGCCAAGTGAGCTTGTTGCGATAATGACCGCCGGGCGGGCCTTCGGCCGGTCCTAGCGCCCATGTATCACGCCCGCCGGCTTCACTCCCTGCGCACGCGATGCCGGCCGCTGCTGCCGGCGACGGCCCTCGTGTTCGCGTTCCGCGGCGAGAAGATCCTCGTCGGCGGCGACGAGACGGCGCCGAGCATCCTCACGCATTGCGAGTTCGCGGCGACCGGTCTTGACGGTCCGAGCCACTACCTCGGCGAGTACCAGGGCGTGCATTGCGTGGCGAGCACGCTTGCGGAGGACGCGAACGAAATCGAGGGCCTGCGCTACGCCGGGCTGCGCTCGCTGTTCTTCGCGATTCCCGAGCCGCTGGTGGCGATCGCCGCCCGCGCCTTCCAGGTCATCGAATGGGACCGCACGCATCGCTTCTGCGGGCGCTGCGGCACGCCGACGCGCGACAAGCCCGGCGAGCGCGCGAAGGAATGCGAAAACTGCGGCTACGTAGCCTATCCGCGCGTGTCGCCGGCAATGATGGCGCTGGTGACGCGCGGTCGCGACCTGCTGCTCGCCCGTTCGCACCGCTTCCCGCAGGGCATGTACAGCGCGCTCGCCGGCTTCGTCGAGCCCGGCGAGACGATCGAGGACTGCATCGTGCGCGAGGTCCGCGAGGAAGTCGGCGTCGAGGTCGGCGAAGCTCGAATACTTCGCGAGCCAGTCGTGGTCGTTCCCGCACTCGTTGATGATCGCGTTCACCGCGGAGTACGCGGGCGGCGAAATTCGCTGCGACGACAGCGAGATCGCGGAAGCGCGCTGGTTTCCGGCCGACGCGCTGCCCCCGCGACCGCCTTCGCTGTCGATCGCGCGGCGCCTGATCGATGCGACGGCCGAACGGCTTCGCTGACGCGGCGATTGCATCGGACGTGCGACGAGGCACCGGCCGATTGGTGTCGAGGCACGGCTGTTAGAATGCAAGGCTCGCATTTCGACCAACCTTCGACCGATGTCGCGAACCGTTGACTGTGTGCCGCCGGATCGCGGGGATGCTGGCCGCGCTGGCCGCCTCGGCGGTGTTCGCGCAGGCGGCGAAGAACGTCGATCCGCCTGCCCCTCCGCTGCCCGCCGAATTCACCGACGAGGCGCGACGCGCGTACGCGCAGGGCCTGAACGAAGCGCGCACGTTGCTCGAGGCGAAGCGCTACGACGAGGCGATCGCGCGCCTCGCGGTGCTGTCGAAGGACCGCCCGCGCGAAGCGCAGGCGCGATTCCTGAAGGCGGTCGCCGAGTCCGACGTCGGACGCACGCAGGATGCGGTCGTGACGCTTCGCGCGCTGCTCGCCGATTTTCCGGAGCTGCCCGAGCCGCGCAACAACCTGGCCGTGCTCTACGCGGCGCAGGGCAACTACCCGCTCGCGCGCCAGGAGCTCGAGCTCGCGATCGCGGCCGCACCGGACTATGCGATCGCCCACGAGAACCTCGGCGACGTCTATGCGCGTCTTGCGGTCGCCGAATACGAGCGCGCCGTAGCGCTCGACAAGACGAACCGGACCGTTCCGCCAAAACTCAAGCTCGCGCGCGACCTGCTGGCCGCGTCGGCGCGCTGATCCAAGCCTTCCTTCATCACGGAGTCCGTCTCATGTTGCGTCAAGCTTTCGCCTTCGCCGCGGCGCTCGGTTTCGCCGCGGCCGCCCTTGCCGCCAACCCCCAGGTCGAGCTCGACACCACGGCCGGCAAGATCCGCATCGAGCTCTATCGCCGACGCGGCACCGAAGACCGTCGCGAACTTCCTCGAGTACGTGAAGGCGAAGCACTACGACGGCACGCAGTTCCACCGCGTCATCGACGGCTTCATGATCCAGGGCGGCGGCTTCACGACCGACTTCAAGCAGAAGCCGACGCGGCCGCCGGTGGTCAACGAAGCGGAATCGTCGAGCAAGGCCGGCATCCTGAACACGCCCGGCACGATCGCGATGGCGCGCACCAGCGACCCGAACTCGGCGACGTCGCAGTTCTTCATCAACGTCAACGACAACAAGTTCCTCAACTTCCGCTCGCCGGACCCGCAAGGCATCGGCTACACGGCGTTCGGCAAGGTCGTCTCCGGCATGGACGTCGTCAACAAGATCGCGAAGGCGCCGAAGGGCGGCAAGCCGGTCCCGCCAGGCTCGCCGCTTTCGCCCGCCGACGTCCCGACCGAGCCGATCGTCATCAACAAGGCCACGGTCGTCGACGCGCCGGCCGCGGTCTCCAAGTGACACGATCATGCCATGACCAAGGTACGGCTCGACACCAGCGCAGGCCCGATCGTCCTCGAGCTCGACGAGGAGAACGCGCCGGTCACCGTGGCGAACTTCCTGCAGTACGTCCGCGACGGCCACTACGACAACACGGTGTTCCACCGGGTCATCGACGGCTTCATGATCCAGGGCGGCGGCATGGAGCCCGGCATGAAGCAGAAGCCGACGCGTCCGCCGATCGCGAACGAGGCCGGCAACGGGCTCAAGAACCGCAAGTACACGGTCGCCATGGCGCGCACCGGCGAGCCGCATTCGGCGACGCGCGCAGTTCTTCATCAACGTCGCCGACAACGACTTCCTCGACTACAAGGGCCCGAGCCCGCAGGGCTGGGGCTATGCCGTGTTCGGCAAGGTCGTCGAAGGCACGGACGTCGTCGACAAGATCAAGGGCGTCGCGACCGGCCGCAGCGGCATGCACCAGGACGTGCCCGTCGACGACGTGGTGATCCGCAAGGCCGAGGCGATCGGCTGAGTGCGCCGCGACCGTCCCAACGCACGCAGGCTCCGCCATAGCGGCGATGAAGCCGCGACTGTTCCTGTCGGACCTGCACTCTGGCGCCCGAGCGCGGGTCCGCGGTTGCGGCGTTCCGGGCGTTCTGCGACGGGCCGGCGCGCAGCGCCGCCGAGGTCTACATCCTCGGCGACCTGTTCGACTCGTGGATCGGCGACGACCAGCTCACCGAACCGTTCGCGTCGGGCGTGGCCGCGGCGATCCGCGGCGTCACGCAGTCCGGCGTGCCGGTCTACGTGGCGCACGGCAACCGCGACTTCCTGCTCGGCGAGCGCTTCGCCGCGACGACCGGCGCGTCGCTGCTGCCCGAACGCCAGCTCATCGACATCGGCGGCACGCCGCACGCTCGTCTCGCATGGCGACGAGCTGTGCACCGGCGACGTCGCGTATCAGCAATACCGCGCGCGCATTCGCGATCCTGCGACTCAGCGACGCCTGCTGCGCCTGCCGCTGTTCGTGCGCCGCCTGATCGCGTGGTGGCTGCGTCGCAAGAGCCGCGACGCGACGTCGCTCAAGCCCGAGTCGATCATGGACGTGGACGAAGGCGGCCGTGGCCGCGGCATTCCGGGACTACCGCGTCACGCGGCTGATCCACGGCCATACGCACCGCCCGGCGACGCACGCCGTGGAGGTCGACGGCCGCGCATGCGAGCGGATCGTGCTCGCGGACTGGCACGACCAAGGCTACTACGTCGAGGCGGATGCGGCCGGGGTGCGGATCAGGGACGGGATGCGATCGCGACGTCGGACGATTCGCAGCGCGCTAGCATCGGCGCCCGATCCCAGTCCCGTCCTACCGCTACCCAGCGCCTGCGCGAAGTCGGCGATGCAGGTCCGCTTCGTCCTCGATGCCGACCGAAACCCGGATCAGCCCCGGCTCGATGCCCATCTCGTCCCGACGCGCCGGCCCCATCTCCCAGAAGATCGTATGGGCGACGGGAATGGCGAGCGTCCGGTTGTCGCCGAGGTTCGACGACAGCACGACGACCTTCAGCCGGTTGAGGAAATCGAAGACGTCGACGCGCGGGTCGAGCTCGAACGACAGCAGCGCGCCGTAGTCGCGGAAGTGCTCGCGCGCGAGCGCGTGCTGCGGATGCGACGGAAGCCCGGGATAGTGGACCTTGCGCACGCGCGGATGCGCGACCAGGAAATCGGCCAGCGCATGCGTATTCGCGCACTGGCGCGACATGCGCAGCGCGAGCGTTTCGGCGCCGATCGCCAGGTGATGCGCCTGCTCGGCCGCGAGCGTGCCGCCGAGGTCGCGCAAGCCCTTCTTGCGCACCTGCGTGATCCCCCAGAGCTTCGGATCGGCGCCGCGATAGGTCGGCAGGATGTTCGGATAGCGCGTCCAGTCGAACAGGCCGGTGTCGGTCACGCTGCCGCCGAGCGCATTGCCGTGCCCGCCGATGTACTTCGTCAACGCATTGATCACGAGGCTCGCGCTCGACGTGCTTCGGCTTGAACAGCCAGGGCGAAGTCATCGTGTTGTCCACGAAGTAAAGCAGGTCGCGCGCCGCGCAGAGCTTGCCGATCCGTTCGAGGTCGGCGACCTGCGTGCGCGGGTTCGCGATCGTCTCGACGAACACCAGCCGCGTCTCGGGGCGTAAGCGCGCGCTCGACGTCCGCGACATCCGTGGCGTCGACGAACGTTACCGGCGTCCCGTGCGACTCCAGCGTCTGGAACAGGCTGTTCGTGTTCCCGAACAGGATAGTGGCTGGCGATGACGTGGTCGCCCGCCTTCAGCAGCGCGCTGCAGACGGCAGCGATCGCCGCCATGCCGGTCGAGAAGCAGACGGTGGCGACGCCCTCCTCCATCGCGTTGACCTTGGCTTCGAGCGCCGCCGACGTCGGGTTGCCCTGCCGGCCGTACACGAAGCCGGACTGGCGGCCCTGGAACACCGCGGCAAGGTCCCTCGCGTCCTCGAAACCGTAGGCGACGGACAGGTGAAGCGGCTTGTGCAGCGCGCCGTGCTCGATCGCGGCGCCGCGGTCGCCGTGCAGGATCGCGGTCGTGAAGCCGCGCGGGGAAGGAACGTCGCTCATGCGCAAGACCCGCCAGAAAACAAAAAACCCGTCGAGCCGGAAAGCAGGACGGGTTTCGTGTGCCCCGCCCGGAATCCCCGGGCTGGAGCTGTCCTCGCTTTAGCGGCATTTGTTATGCGCCCGCAAGCTGAAGCTCAAATCGGCGCAAGGAGACTATAGCACAGCCGACTCGGGCGGCGTGTCGCCCGGCGGCTGGACCGCGCATCGACGCGACTGGAGCGCCGCTGATCGCGGTCGCCGGCGGCTGAGCCGCCCGCTCGCCTGGGTGCTCGAGCCGAGTGCTTCCCGCTGTGCATCGGCAGGATTTTTACAGCGCGTCTTGGGCAAATAGCCAGCGCATTGAATTATAGAAGTTTTTTCGTGTGGCTCGTCGACTTGCTTAGGAGTTCCCGCAGCGTTCAACTCGTAAGGGACGACCGATGAAAATCCGGAACACCATCGTAGCAGCGCTCTTCGGGCTTGACCTGCGCGCCAGCGTTTGCAGATCGTGGTCACGCTCTCCAATATCGCGGGAGCGTGGCACAACGACGTACCCGCGGCGTTACCATCGACAACACGGGCCCGCCCGTGACGGCCCGATGGGGCGATACCTTTCGCGCCCAACACGAACCAAAGCGGATACGACTTCACAGCCCGTGGCGGGGAACGTCGACTTCACCGTGAACCGCCCCTGACATATCGGACCCCGCGAGCTCTCGGGCGTCTTCAACCACCTGAATTTCCCGATCACCGGGACGTCGCTGCAGACCATCCAGTTGCAGATCAGCGCCGACATCAGTCGATCGACGGTATCCCCAAAGGCAATTTCGACTTCCTGTTCGATCTCACGCATGAAGAAACGCCCAACGATCCGCCGACCCGTGCGCATTCACGGCGGCGCCAACGGCCAAGGCGTCAACATCAATGGCTGTGCCGACCGCGTCACGGTCAGCTTCAAGCAACCTGTCCGGAATCCTTCATCGTCGGCGGCGTGACGTACACGCTCGATATCATCGGATTTTCGCAGGATAGCGGCACGATCTTCGTTACCGAGTTCCTGACCATCGAGAATAGCGAGCAACCACGCCAACCTGTTCGAGGTCAAGTCAGGACGTCGTCACACAGGAAGTGCCGGAGCCGGGCAGCCTGGCGCTTGGTTGGATTGGGGCTGCTGGCCTTCGGGTCTGCTCCGCCGCAGATCGATTCACTGACTCGCAAGATTCGTTGCCTACGGGCGAACGAACTCAAACGGGCCCGGGCTTTTGCTCGGGCCCGTTTCATTTGATGCGCTCACGAAACCCTCGCAGCCGCCGCTGGTTCCGACAGCGCGGGATTCAGTCGCGTCCCGCACGCGGGAATGCTCGTGGTACGTTCGCCGCATAGCTGTGCCAGTCCGCATCGCTTCGAGAACCGAGACTGCGCAGTGGTGATCAAATGCTGCGCACCCGATTCGCTTCCGACAGGAGTGCCGATAATTGCCGACCACTGAAAAGCGCTCGTTTACGCTGTCAATACGATACAGGGAGCGTCGGCTCGCTACGGCCTGGGGTATTCGGATCTGGTTCGGCGTTTCCTCCATCTCTATCGCAAGCGTCGATTTTCGCCCTACGAGATCCATTTCAACGACCTGCTGAACCCGCGGATCTCGGATGAAGGGCTGCGATTGCTACATGTCGAAGGAGGAGATGCTCGCCTTCGACGAGCGGCATGTACTGAACGAGTTACTTGTGCGTGACGGCGGACAAGGCTGTCTTCTACTCACTTTGCATGGCCGCGGGCATTCCGATACCACGATTGCTCGCGGTATTCGATCAGCCGGTCGGGGTGGGTCCCGGACGGCCGCGTGCTGCATTCGCGATCCGACTGGTGCGGATTCCTGCAGACGCTTCCGCAGGATTTCGTCGTCAAGCCGGCACTGGGCCTGCTTGGAAAGGGCGTCATGGGGTTTCACCGGGAAGGCGAACGCGTTCGTCGATCACGAAGGAGGCTCGGCGAACCGCTGGACGAGCTCTACGAATTCCTGTGTCGCGCCGGCGAGCTGAACCTCTTCACGCACCGGGTATTCGCATCATTCGCTGAAGACTGCCACGAGGCAGCCACAAGACCATCATTCAGGAGCGGCTCTACGCCCACCCCGAAATCGCCGAGCTCACCGGGTCCGCGACGCTTTGCACCTGTCGGCTCTTCACCCGCATCGACCAGGCCGGGAATTTCCAACTGCTGGGTTCGGCGTTCAGGGTGGTCGGCGGCAGCGCGTTCGTGGACAACTTCGATCATGGGTCGAGGCGGAAACCTGTGGTGCAGCGTGGATCCTGAAATCCGGGCGCATCGAGGACGCGTTCGGCAGGCCCCCGGGGAGCAAGCGACTGGAGCTCGCCTATCGAGCATCCGGTCACCGGCCGCGAGGTCGTCGGCTTCCAGATTCCCGACTGGAGCCGAGGCCGTTGAATTGGGGCGGCACCTGGCCAACGTCTTCCGGCCGCAGCCGCTGATCACCTGGGACATCGGGGTCAGCCGCGACGGCCCGGTGGCCATCGAAGGCAACGTCGGCGCGAATTTCCTGCCGGCGCGGCTGAACGTCCCGGTCCGGGCCCTGCTGCAACGGAAATCTAGAACGCGCCCACCGCGTGCAGGGTCGCGTTCCCTGCGCCTGCAAACCTCTCGGAACTGCCCATGCTCATCGAGGATGTGCGAATCACACCGATCGATCACGACCGCGTTGAAGTCAATGCGACGTGCGGCGGACGTGCGCTGTATTACCGCCTTCCGGCGTCGCGCTTTTGCTCGCAGGCGGTCGGTGACGCGCTCGTTGTTTCGGTGCTCGCACCGGCAATGCGGGCCGGCACGGCGGTACGCCTGCCCGACAATGTCCCGGTTTCCTCCCAGCTGGCCTCAAACCTCGAAGGCATCCAACGTATCTGGATGAGCTGGAATGCAGGCTTGAAGAAAGTGCTCGCTGGAAGCGGCCCTGTATGAACCAGCACCGGCAGCGAGCGGCGGCGTGGGTCTCTTCTATGCCGGCGGCGTGGATTCGTCTTACAGCTTGATTGCGCATCTTGCTGAAGTCGATGCCCTCATCATCGCTTTCGGGTTCGACCACACGATGACCGCGACCGAGGCTGCGGAAAACCTGGAGCGGAACGGTCGCTTCGCCCGGCTTCTCGGCAAGGCGCTCGTGCCGATAGAGACCAACCACAGCGCGTATTTGCGCGATCAGGGGGTCAGCCGCACCTTCGTCTTCGGGGCGACCCTGGCGTCGATCGCCTTGCTGCTCGGGCTACGGCGCTGCTACATCGCATCGAGCCATTCTGCTGCCAATGCGCTGCCGGAAGGTTCACACCCGGTTCTGGATCATCGCTTCTCCAACGGGACGACCGAGATCATTCATGACGACGTTTCGGTAACCCGCCTCGAGAAGACCTGGGCTGTCGCGGAGCGCCCGGATCTACTCGACAATCTCCGGGTGTGCTGGGAGGCGCCCAACGAAAACTGCGGCGCATGTCCAAAGTGCGTGCGCACCATGACAGCTCTGCGGCTGTGCGGAGCCGAGGGCCCCTTCCCACCGTTGGCCGACTTGCGCCGGATTCGAGGGATGGCGGCCCATTCGGAAGTCGAGTACGTGGTGAGCATGCTGATGGCAGCGCGCGCGAACGGGGACTCGGAAGTCGAACGGGAGCTCAGGAAGGGCCTGCGCAGTCACGACTGGAAGGAGGCGCTGCGCTATCTCGATCAGGCCCTGTTGCGCGGCCGGCTGCGACGGTTCCGTCGTGGATTCCGGGATGTCGAGTCGAACCTCGTGAAGGTCGAGCTTCGACCCGATCTCGATCTCCACTGAAATGCCGTGCGTATGCCCGTCTGCGCTGGTCGGCGAAGCGGCATGCTCGCGGGCTGACATCCACGAGAGGGCGTTCGAGTTCCTGCTGTCGTCGACGGCACAGGCGTACGTGTACGCAAGCCGGGGCAGCGATCCGCGTGTGCGGCAGCAATGTCAACGCCTGCGTGGTCCGCTAGCATCTCGGCCACCGGGCGCGCCGGCTTCCTCGTGCCCGAGCCGCAGACCGCCGCACTGCTGGGCTTGGGCCTCGTGGCGCTCGCGCTGATCCGGCGGCGTCGCACCTGACCCTTCGACTGTTCGAAGAAAAAAGCCGGCCGTGGGCCGGCTTTTTCTTTGGCACGCGGCCGGCGGAATCTAGCGCACGGCGCGCATGCGGGTCGTCTCGAGCAGGTCCGGATCGTCGTTACCGCGGCCTTCGTCGCGGTGGTCCGCGAGCTGGGTCAGATAGTCCGCAGTGATGTCCCCGGTGACGTAGCGGCCGTCGAAGCACGACGCGTCGAAGTCGACGAGCTTCGGGTTCGCGTCGCGCACCGCCTGCTTCAGCGCCTCGAGGTCCTGGTAGATCAGGAGGTCGGCGGCGATCTCGCGCGCGACCTCGGCCTCGGTCCGTCCGGTGGCGACCAGCTCGTGCGGCGTCGGCATGTCGATGCCGTACACGTTCGGGAAGCGCACCGGCGGCGCGGCCGACGCGAAGTACACCTTGCGCGCGCCGGCCTCGCGCGCCATCTGCACGATCTCGCGCGACGTCGTTCCGCGCACGATCGAATCGTCGACGAGCAGCACGACCTTGCCGGCGAACTCGCTGCCGATCGGGTTGAGCTTCTGGCGCACGCTCCTTTGCCGGATCGCCTGTCCCGGCATGATGAACGTCCGGCCGATGTAGCGGTTCTTGATGAACCCTTCGCGATACGGCAGCCCCAGCCGGTTCGCGAGCTCGAGCGCGGACGACCGGCTCGAATCCGGGATCGGGATCACGACGTCGATGTCGTTCGCCTGCGGCATCGCGGCAATCTTTTTCGCGAGCGCCGCGCCCATGTTCATCCGCGCCTGGTAGACCGACGTGCCGTCGATCACCGAGTCGGGCCTTGCGAGATAGACGTATTCGAAGATGCACGGGACGAGCCGCGGTGCGTCCGCGCACTGGCGCGCGTGCAGCGTCCCGGTCATTTCGACGTAGATCGCCTCACCGGGCTCGACATCGCGCAGCAGCTCGAAGCCGAGCGCCTGGACGGCGACCGATTCCGACGCCACCAGGTATTCGCTGCCGCCGAGCGCTTCGTTGCGGCCGATGCAAAGCGGCCGGATGCCGTACGGATCGCGGAACGCGAGGAGACCATAGCCCGCGATCATCGCGACCACCGCGTACGCCCCGCGGCAGCGACGGTGCACGCCGGCCACCGCGCGAAAGATCGCGTCCGGATCGAGCCGGTGATGCTGCGCGGCGCGCTCGAGCTCGAGCGCGAGCACGTTCAGCAGCACCTCGCTGTCGCTGTTCGTGTTGACGTGCCGGAAGTCCTGCTCCCACAGCTCGCGCTTCAGCTGCTCCGAGTTCGTGAGGTTGCCGTTGTGGCCGAGCGTGATGCCGAACGGCGAATTGACGTAGAACGGCTGCGACTCGAGGTCCGAGAAAGCGGAGCCTGCCGTCGGATAGCGGCAGTGGCCGATGCCGGTGTTGCCGGACAGCTCGCGCATGTTCCGCGTGCGGAACACGTTCTGCACGAGACCGGGGCCCTTGAACATGTGGAACACCGGACCTTC
Source organism: uncultured beta proteobacterium (assembly GCA_963804205.1). Taxonomy (GTDB): domain Bacteria; phylum Pseudomonadota; class Gammaproteobacteria; order Burkholderiales; family Casimicrobiaceae; genus VBCG01. The sequence goes on from CAWDPJ010000001.1 coordinate 215,606, forward strand.
GCTGGTCGTGATGCCGGCCGCGTCCTGCCCGCGGTGCTGCAGCAGCAGCAGGCCGTCGTAGAGCAACTGGTTGACCGGCGTGTGCGCGACGACGCCGACGATGCCGCACATGGCGATTACACCTTCCGTGACGCGGACGCGCCGGTGCGGTCCGGATAATGAAGACGCTCGGCCCACGCAGGCGGCAGCCAGGGCTTGAGCGACAGCGCCGCGTCCTCGAACGGCGGCAGCGAGCAGCGAATTCTGCCACCAATCGCGCTCCGCCAGCGGCGACAGGCCGCCCACCAGCACGAACGCGAGCACGACGAGCGCACCGCGCGCGATCCCGAACACGAAGCCGAGCCCGCGATCGACGAAGCCGAGACCCGCCTTGTGGATCACGGCGTGCAGCGGCCAGGCGATCAGCGCACCGGCGACGATGGCCAGCAGGAAGATGAGCACGAACGCGAGCACGTAGGGCAACAGCGGATACTCGGGGAACGCAGGCATCAACGTGGCGACTGACGGCGCGAAACACAATGCCGGCGACGAAGCCGGCGATCCAGGCGACCAGACCGATGAGCGACCGCACGATGCCGCGCAGGAACGCGATCAGCGCGGACAGCGCGACGACGCCGATGATCGCGAGGTCGAATCCGGTCATGGCTCGCGGCGCCGGTTAAAGGATCGGCGCCGCGACCACGTCAGTTCGCCGCCGCAATGATGCCGTTCTGACCGTCGGCCTTCAGCTTCGTGCGGGCGGTCTCGGCCGCTTCGCGCGCTGGCGTACGGACCGACCCGCACGCGCCAGAGCGTCCCGCGGGACGTGGTGTAAGGCTCGGTGTACGCAGGATGTCCGGCCTTCTTCAGACGGTTCACGAGCGCGTTCGCGCCCTTGTCGTCCGCGAACGCCGCCAGCTGCACGCTGAACGCGGCGGCAGGCGGCTTCGTCGCCTTTCGCGGCGTCGGTCGGCGTCGAAGGAACCGCTTCGGACGCCGGTTTGGCGCGGCGCAGCAGGCGGCTGCGGAGCGCTCGGCGCCTCGCCAGCCGGCGGCGAATCCTTCGCCGGCGGTGCAGGCGCTTCCTTGATCGGCGGCTTTGCTGTCGAGCGACGGTCCCGCGGGCGCGGCTTCCGGCGACGGCTCGTTTCTGGCGGTACGGTCGACGCTCCTTCGCCGACGCAGCGGTTGCTGCATCGGTCGACGTTGGGCGCAGGCGCCGGCTTCGCGGCAGGGGCGGGCGCGCTTTCCGCCGCACGACTCTTCTCGCCGAGCTTGCTCACGAACTTGCCGTCGTCGACCGGCGGGATCTTCACCGAGACGTCCTCGCCGAGCGGCTTCGGATCGGACTCGAGCAGCATCGGCACGAGGACCGCAGCCGCCAGCGCCAGCACGACCGCGCCGACGAGGCGGCGACGCGCGCGGCGGCGAAGCTCGTCCAGTTGAGGTTCGATCGCGTCGGGCATGCGGCTCTAGCGGGGATGCATCGGGTGAGTCGGGGTGGCAGGCCGGCCGCGAGCAAGCGCGGCGGCGACGGTGAGGAACGATCCGAACACGACGATTCTATCAGCCTCGCCTGCAGCGGCCGCCGCCGCTTCGTAGGCGCGCTCGACATCGGGGAACGTGCGTATCGAATCGGAATCCACGCCGGCGGCGATGAGCCGGTCGCGAAGCTGGTCTGCGCGCGCGCCGCGCGGACCGGGCAGCGACGCGACGTGCCACCGATCGATGCGCGCGCGTAACGCGGCGATCACGCCATCGATGTCCTTGTCCGCGAGCATGCCGACGACCGCCGTCGTCTCCGGATGGAAGCCCATCGAGCCGAGGCACGACGCCAGCGTGCGCGCGGCGTGCGGATTGTGCGCGACGTCGAGCACGATCGTCGGCCGGCCGGGCAGCACCATGAAACGGCCCGGCAGCTCGACGCGGGTCAAGCCTTCGCGGATCGCGCTCGTGGGAACCGCGAGACGGTCGCGCAGGCACGCGAGCGCCGCGATCGCGGTGGCCGCATTGCCGAGCTGGTACTCGCCGCGCAACGCCGGATGCGGCAGCCCGAAGCGCGGGCCGCCCGGCCCGAAGTAACGCCACTGCGTGCCCTCGGCGACCGCGCCAAAATCGCGCCCGGCCAGCAGCAGCGTCGCGCCGATCGCGTTCGCGTAGTCCAGCACGCTGCGAGGCGGATCGCGGATCCGCGCAGATCGCCGGACGGCCGGGACGGAACACGCCCGCCTTCTCGCGGCCGATGTCCTCGCGCGTCGCGCCGAGGTAATCCATGTGATCGAGGTCGACGGACGTGAGCACGGCGACGTCCGCGTCGACCAGGTTGACCGCGTCGAGCCGGCCGCCCAGACCGACCTCGAGGATCACGGCATCGAGTCGTTCGCGGCCGAACAGCGCGAGCGCGGCCAGCGTGCCGAACTCGAAGTACGTCAGCGGCGTCGGCGGATCGCTCGCGATACGCGCGTCCTCGACTTCGTTGAACGCCTCGACCAGCGCGTCGTCGTCCGCCGGCTGGCCGTCGATGACGACACGCTCGTTGTAGCGCAGCAGATGCGGCGACGTATACAGCCCGACGGAAAAGCCCGCGCAACGGAGCATCGAGTCCAGCATCGCGCAGGTCGAACCCTTGCCGTTCGTGCCGGTCACGGTGACGACCGGGACATCGATCGCGACCTGCATGCGATCGAGCACCGACCGCACGCGTTCAGGCCCATCGCGATCGATTTCGGATGCAGCGTCTCGAGATACGCGAGCCAGGCCGGCAGATCGCCCGGGCGCGAAGCGGTTTCGGCGTTCATTCGACGTTCGACGGATCTACGTAGCGCTCGTGGCAGCACGGCATCCATCGTCCGATGGAAGCGCGCGACTCGACACGCGTCGTCAGGCGGAAGGCGCGGGTGCGCGGGTCAGCAGCGCCAGCAGGCGCGCGAGCTGGTCGCGCAACTCGCGGCGATCGACGATCATGTCGAGCGCGCCTTTCTCGAGCAGGAATTCCGCACGCTGGAAACCCTCGGGCAGCTTCTCGCGGACCGTCTGCTCGATGACGCGCGGACCCGCGAAGCCGATCAGCGCGCCCGGCTCCGCGATCACCAGGTCCGCAACGAACGCGAAGCTCGCCGACACGCCGCCCATCGTCGGATCGGTGAGCACGGACACGAACGGCAGTCGAGCCTTGGTCAACTCCTGCAGCACGGCGGCGGTCTTCGCCATCTGGAACAGCGAGTTCACGCCTTCCTGCATGCGCGCGCCGCCGGAGGCGGACACGCAGACGAACGGGACGCGGTTCTCGTACGCGACACGTACGCCGCGCACGAAGCGCTCGCCGACGACCGAGCCCATCGAGCCGCCCATGAACTCGAACTCGAACGCGGCGAGCACGAGCGGCACGTTCTTCACGCTGCCCTGCATGACGATGAGCGCATCGGTCTCGCCGGTCTCCTCGAGCGCTGCGACCAGCCGATCCGGGTATTTCCGGCTGTCCTTGAACTTCAGGCTGTCGACCGGCACGACGTCGGAGCCGATCTCGAAGCGGCCTTCGGGATCGAGCAGCTGCTCGATCCGCTCGCGCGCGCTGACCCGCGCGTGATGGCTGCACTTCGGGCAGACGTTCAGGTTCTTCTCGAGGTCGGTGCGGTACAGAACCGCCTCGCACGCGGGGCATTTGACCCACAGCCCCTCGGGCACCGCCTGCTTCTTGCCGCCCGGCGTGCTCTTGATGCGCGGAGGCAGGAGTTTCTGCAGCCAGGTCATCGCGACCCTCCTCGCAGTCGGACACCGGGTCCACGCCTGCGTCGCGGATGACGCTGCGTCACCTCGCGGGGACGACGATCGAGTCGAGCGCGGCACGAATCGTCGCAAGCCAGGCGCCCGCGCGCTGCGGCGCTTCGGCGGCGGGCCCCGCCTCGATCTCCTCGATGATGCGGCTGCCGATGACGACCGCATCCGCGTGCGCAGCAATCGACCGTGCACTCGCCGCATCGCGAATTCCGAAACCCACGCCGACCGGAATGCGCACGTGGCGGCGGATCTCGGCGAGCTTGCGGGCTGACCTCGCCGGTATCGAGATGACCGGCACCGGTGACGCCCTTCAGCGAGACGTAGTAGACGTAGCCGCGCGCGACCCGTGCGACGGCGTCCATTCGCGACTCCGGTGTCGTCGGCGAGAGCAGGAAGATCGGCGCGATCCGCCGCGCTTCCAGCGCCGTTCGCGTAAGCCTCCGCTTCCTCGGGCGGATAGTCGACGATCAGCACGCCGTCCACGCCCGCGTCTCGCGCCGCGTCGGCGAAGCGCTCGAGCCCCATCGTCTCGACCGGGTTCGCGTAGCCCATCAGCACGATCGGCGTCGTCGAATTCCGCTCACGAAAGCGCCGCACGAGCGCGAGCACGTTCGTCAGCGAGACGCCGCGTGCCAGCGCGCGCTCGGAAGCGCGCTGGATGACCGGCCCGTCCGCCATCGGATCCGAGAACGGCACACCGAGCTCGATCACATCGGCACCGGCGACAACGAGCGCGTCGATGATCGCCGACGTGAGCTCGAGCGACGGATCGCCGGCGGTGACGTACGGAATCAGCGCCGTGCGGCCGTGCAGCTGCGAGTTTCGCGAACGTCGCGTCGATCCGGTTCATCGACGGCGCTTCAGAACGCTATTCCCGGATCGTTGCGCCACCGTGTCCATGTCCTTGTCGCCGCGGCCGGAGAGATTGACGAGCAGCAGCTTGTCCTTCGGCAGCGTCGGCGCGAGCTTCGCCGCGTACGCCAGCGCGTGCGACGACTCGAGCGCGGGAAGGATCCCCTCGATGCGACACAAGGCATGAAAGGCCGCGAGCGCCTCGTCATCGGTGATCGACACGTAGCTCGCGCGGCCGCTGTCCTTCAGGTACGCGTGCTCGGGGCCGACGCCCGGATAGTCGAGGCCCGCCGACACCGAGTGCGTCTCGATGATCTGCCCGTTCTCGTCTTGCAACAGATACGTGCGGTTCCCGTGCAGGACGCCCGGGCGTCCCGCCGTGAGCGACGCGGCATGCCGACCGGTCGCGATGCCCTCGCCCGCCGCCTCGACGCCGACCAGCTTGACGTCGTGCTGCCCGATGTACGGGTGGAAAATGCCCATCGCGTTGCTGCCGCCCCCGACGCAGGCAATCACGTAATCGGGCTGACGGCCCGCGGCCTCGGGCATCTGCCACAGGCACTCGCGGCCGATGACGCTCTGGAAATCGCGCACCATCATCGGGTACGGATGCGGACCCGCCACGGTACCGATGATGTAGAACGTGTTCTCGACGTTCGTCACCCAGTCGCGCATCGCCTCGTTCAGCGCGTCCTTGAGCGTTCTGCTGCCGGACTCGACCGGCACGACGCTTGCGCCGAGCAGCTTCATGCGGAACACGTTCTGCGCCTGGCGCTTGATGTCCTCCGAGCCCATGTAGACGACGCATTCCATGCCATAGCGCGCGGCGACGGTCGCGGTCGCCACGCCGTGCTGACCCGCGCCGGTCTCGGCGATGACGCGCGGCTTGCCCATCCGCCGCGCGAGCAGCGCCTGGCCGATGCAGTTGTTCACCTTGTGCGCGCCGGTGTGGTTCAGGTCCTCGCGCTTCAGCCAGATCTGCGCGCCGCCAAGCTCGCGAGACCAGCGTTGCGCGTGATAGACCGGCGTCGGCCGCCCGACGTAGTGCTTGAGCTCGCGCTCGAACTCGGCAATGAACGCGGGGTCCTTCTGGTAGCGCGCGTATTGCGCGTTCAGCTCGTCGAGCGCGCGAATCAGCGTCTCGGCGACGAATACGCCACCGTACGGGCCGAAATGGCCGCGCGCGTCGGGAAGGTTGTAGGGGAGGTCAGACATCCGCATGGCGAACTTCCTCGACGAACGCCGCGATCTTCGCCGCATCCTTGATGCCTGCGAGCGGTCGGCCGTCCGCTCCGCTTGCCTCGACGCCGCTCGATACGTCCACCGCCCACGGCCGCACCAGCCGCATCGGCCCCGGCGACATTGGCGGCGTTCAGGCCGCCGGAAAGCACCAGCGGTCGCGGCAGCGTCGCCGGCAGCCGCGACCAATCGAACGTGCGGCCCGTGCCTCCGGGCACGCCTTGCAGGGGCGGCGCGTCGAACAGCAGTCCGGCCGCGTCGTCATACGGCGACACCGATTCTAGCAAATCGCCGGTCGAATCGACGGCGATCGCCTTGAGGTACGGCCGGCCGAATGCGCGGCAGAGGTCCGGCGGCTCGCGGCCATGGAATTGCAGGAGGTCCAGCGGGACGGCGTCGAGCGCGGCGTTCACCTCATCGGCCGTCGGGTCGACGAACAGCCCGACGACCGTTACGAACGGCGGCAGCGCAGCGGCGATGGCGCGCGCCTGCAGCGGCTGCACGACACGCGGCGTGCCCGGCCAGAACACGAGCCCGATCGCATCGGCGCCGGCACGCGCAGCCGCGAGCGCGTCGTCGATCCGGGTGATCCCGCAGATCTTGATTCGCGTCGCCATCAGACGGCGAGCACGACTTCGCGCCGTGTCGTCGGGAGCCCGAAGCGCTCGTCGTAGTCCGCGCCGGTGAAATAGAGCCCGTCGGCGGCGAACGTGGGCGGCGCCAGGCGACGATCGCGTGCCTCGAGCAGCGCCTGCATCCATGCGGCGTCGTGCTTGCCGGCACCGATGTAGACGAGCGCGCCAACGAGATTGCGGATCATGTGATGCAGGAAGGCCGTCGCGGAGAAATCGAATCGGATGAGATCGCCGGCCGCGCGCACGCGCGCGAGCTGCAACGTCTTGACCGGCGTCTTCGCCTGGCACTCCGCCGCCCGGAACGACGAGAAATCGTGCTCGCCGACGACCCGGTCCGCGGCGCGCTGCATGGCGTCGACGTCGAGCGGGCGATGGTACCAGCCGACGCGCCCGGCATTGAGGCCGGGGCGTTCGGGACGCGCGAGCAACAGATAGCTGTAGTGCCGCGCGCTCGCCGCGAACCGCGCGTGGAAATCATCGGCGACCGCGTGCGCCCAAAGCACTGCGGCCGCAGCGGGAAGGACTGTGTTGACGCCGCGCACCCATGCGGACAAGGGGCGCTGCGCATCGGTGTCGAAATGGACGATCTGCGACGTTGCATGCACGCCGGCATCGGTGCGACCGGCAGCGACGACGCTGATGCCGGACTGCGCGACCGACGACAACGCGCGCTGCAGGGCGTCCTGCACGCCGCAGGCGGAGGGCTGCGACTGGAAGCCGCAGAACGCGCGGCCGTCGTATTCGAGGGCGAGGGCGTAGCGCATGGCACGAACAAGAGCAGGGATAGTGGCCCGTTCGCTTCGCTTCGCACGACAAACGCAAAGCGGCGAGCCACTCAGCCGGCCCGCCGCCCGCCCCTCGTGACCGTGGATCAGACGAGCTTCGCGAGCAGTGCCTGCGCTTCCGATTTCTGCTGGTCGTCGCCCTCGTGCAGCACTTCCTGCAGGATCTCGCGTGCGCCTTCGACGTCGCCCATCTCCTGGTAGGCCTTCGCCAGATCGAGCTTCGTCGCGGCGTCGTGCCACTGGCCGTCCAGCACCGACGGCGTCGGGTCCTCGAACGTCGCGCGGTCCGGATCGAAGCCGAGGTCGAGCTTGTCGAGCTCGATCGCAGCGACCGGCCGCGTCAGCGACGAGCCGCCGAGCGGACCGGATTCCGCGACACCGTGGCCCACGGGCATCGGCTGCTCGCGCTTGGCCATCGGCGCGGGCTTCTCGTTGTCGTCGAGCTGGAAGTCGAGGTCGAACTTCTCCGCAACTTCGCGCCGCACGGATTCGACTTTCTGCTCGATCGCGGACGGCGCCGTCGTCGCCTTGGCCGTGGCGAAGCGCGGCTGGCCGTGCTGCGCGCCTGTCCGAGGCGAAGTCCAGCGACTCGCCTGCCCGCTGGATCGTCGTAGGCCCATCGAACGGCGCCGGCGTCGCAGTCGCACCCGACGTCGGCGAGATCGAGATTTCCTCGTCGAGCTGGAAGTCGAGCGGATCCTTCTTGCCCGGCACCTTCACCGGCGTGATGTCCGGCACGAACGACGACGACGGCCATACCAGCGGCGGCCGCAGTCGCTGCTCGAGCGGGCGGCGGTGCGGCACCTTCGGCGAACATCGGATTGTTCGGATCGAGCTGACGGCCGAGCGCGACCGCCTTCTGCCAAACCTCGCCCTGCCCCTGGCTGACTGCGTACAGCTCGGAGGCGACCGTCTCGAACGCCGACGGCTTGTTGTGCTGCGCGTGGATCTCGAGCAGCTTGAGATAGATCTCCTGGCGCTGCGGATCCTTCTTCAGCGCATCCTTCAGGATCTCCTCGGCCTGCGCATCGCGGCCGTAGGCGAGATAGACCTCCGCCTCCGCGATCGGATCGACCTCGTCGGTGTCGATGTTGCCGAGGCCCTCGCGGCTGAAGTCGCTCGCCAGCGAATTCTCGCCGGTGTTGACGACGCCGCCACCGGTCGAGCCGAACACCGTGTTCGTCTTGATGTCGGTGCCGGAGATGATGCTGTCCTCGAACTTCGTCGTCTTGCGACGCCGCGCTGCGACCAGCGCGGCGATGCCGCCGAGGATCGCCAACGCGCCTGCGCCGATCGCCCAGGTCGGCGTGTTCGCCATCAGCTCCTCGAGGAACGAGGGCTGCGGCGGCACGGCCTTCGGCGAGGTCTTCGCCGGAGGCGTGACGGGCGCTTTCGTCTCGGGTGCTGGCGTTGGCGTCGCGGGCGTCGTAACGATCGGCGCAACCGCGGTCGGTTCCGGCGCTTTCGCAGGCTCCGGCGCCTTCGGCGGCTCGGCCTTGATCGGCTCGGGCGCCTTGACCGGCTCTGCAGCCTTCGGCGGCTCCGGCTTCGCTGGGGCCGTCGTAATCGGCGGTGTCGTTGCGGCGGTTGTCGCCGGCGGTGTCACCGGTGCCGTGATCGGCGCGACCGGCGGAGGAGGTGTCGGTGCCGGCGCGGCCTTGCCCTTCGCGGCATCGGCCTGCTGCTGCGCTTGCGCAAGCGTGGGACTGCGCAGCTCCATCGCACGCTGCATGTCCTTGACGGTCTTCTCGAGCTCGGCGATTCGCGCGTTCGCATCCGCGAGCTGCTTGTTGCGCGCGACCGCGTCTTCGGCCGCGCCTGCGCCGCCGCGTCCGACGCCTGCTTCACGCGATACCCGGACCTGGTCGCGACCGGCAGGCGCTGCGCCTGCGCGATCTTCAGCCGCCGCGGAGATACGTCCACCGCCTTCACGCGTTCCCGTGCCGTCGACCGAAGGCGCGGCCGCCGCGACACGATCGCGATACGCACGCCAGTCGGCGGCTTGCACACGCACGACCTTCGACGCTTCCGCGGGCTGCGTCGTCTGCGCAACATCGGGCGCCGGAATCGTGAGGATTGCTCCGGTGCGCAGCCGGTTCATGTTGTTGCCGTCGAACGCATTCGCATTCGCGTTGAACAACGCGACAAGCATCTGCTCGAGCGAAGCGTCGCTCGGCTTGTATTGCGCGGCGATCTTGCTGAGCGTATCGCCGCGACGCACGACGTGACCGTCCGCGGGCGGCGTCGCGGGTGCCGCGGTACGGCCGACCGGCGCCGCAGGTTGCGGTGCGGCCGCTGTCGTCGCCGCGCCGGCCCGTGCAGGCGCGACCGGTTCGACAGCCAGCATCGTGCCCGTGCCGGGCGGATCGAGCAGGAACGTATATTCGCGAACGACGCGGCCCGAGGCCCAGTTCACATCGACCATCAGGTCGAGATACGGCTCGTTCACCGGCGTCGGCGACGTGACGCGCAGCATCGCGCGGCCATCGGGCGTGCGCTCGACAGTGACGCGCGCGCGTGCAAGCACGCCCTGGTACGTCAGGTTGTTCTGGCGGTACAGCGACGGGTCGGCGATCTTCGCCTGCAGCGAATCGAGCTCCTCACGACTGACGGAAGTGAGCTCGATCTGCGCGACGAGTGGCTGACCGAGCGCGGAGTTCACGGTCAACTTTCCCAGCGCCAGCGCATACGCCGGCGCGGGCAACGCGAGCGCGCTGGCCACCAGCGTGTACGTGAAAATGGGTTTTGCTCGCATGCCGACCCCTCGGGGGAAACCTGTTGGCTTAAGCTAACTTAACATCATGGGTTTAGCTTCGCAAGCTAAACCCCCGTCTTAGCTCGGGTTTTTGGTGCTGCCTTGTTGTGCACTACGCAAGCTTCATGCCGACGTTGCGGCGGCCTCCGCAAGTCCTCGCGGCAGCGCCGCCGATTGCGGCCCCAGATGTTGTGCTCCCGCGGGCTTTCGAGGGGTACTGGCTGCGGTGTTGCGTCGCTGCCAATGGGCCCGCGGCGACGCCCGTTCGTGTCAAAACCGACGAAAAGTGCCGCGGTGCGGCAGAGACGGACGAAGGATACGTAGAAGCATAAGCTTCGCTGCGTTTCGCAAAGTCCCGGCGAGCGAGCCCCTGCGCGGATGCGGACGCGCGGGTCGAGCTCCGGGATTTCGCGCGTCACTCAGCGCTCGAGCAGGATGCGCAGCATGCGACGCAGCGGCTCGGCGGCGCCCCACAGCAACTGATCGCCGACGGTGAACGCGCCCAGATAGCCGGGTCCGAGGTCGAGCTTGCGCAGCCGGCCGACGGGAATCTCCAGCGTCCCGTTCACCGCCGTCGGCGTGAGCTTGCGCACGCTGTCGTCGCGGGTATTCGGCACAACCCGCACCCATTCGTTTGCCTCGCCGATCAGGCGCTCGATCTGCGCGAGCGGCAGATCCTCGCGAAGCTTGATCGTAAGCGCCTGCGAGTGGCAGCGCATCGCGCCGATGCGCACGCAGATCGATTCGACGGGGATCGCCGGCTTGCCTCCCGATTCACCGCGACCCAGGATCTTGTTGAGCTCGGCGCCGCCCTTCCATTCTTCCTTGGACATGCCGTTGCCGAGGTCCTTGTCGATCCACGGGAATGAGGCTCCCCGCCAGCGGAACGTCGAAATGCTCGGTCGGGAAACGCGAATCGCGCAGGATGCCGGCGACTTCGCGATCGATGTCGAGGATCGAGGACGCCGGATCGGCGAGCAGCGCCTTCGCGGCGAGATGCGCCTCTCCCATCTGCAGCAGGAGCTCGCGCATGTTCTGCGCGCCGGCGCCCGACGCGGCCTGGTAGGTCATGCACGTCATCCACTCGACGAGGTCGCGTTCGAGCAACCCCGCCATGCCCATCATCATCAGGCTGACCGTGCAGTTACCGCCGATGTAGTTCTTGACGCCTCGTGCGAGCGCGGCATCGATGACCCTGCGATTCACCGGGTCGAGGATGATCACCGCGTCGTCGTTCATTCGCAGCGCGCTCGCGGCGTCGATCCAGTAGCCGGCGAAGCCTGACAGCGCGGACCTTCGGAAACATCGCGTTCGACCAGTCGCTCCCCTGGCAGGTGACGATCGCATCGAGCCCCGCGAACGCTTTCGCGTCGTTGGCGTCGCGCAACGGGGTTCCACCGCCGCCGATCGCGGGCCCCTTGCCACCGGCCGCGGACGTGGAGAAGAAGACGGGCTCGACGTGCTCGAAGTCGCGCTCTTCCTGCATGCGCGATAGCAGCACGGAGCCGACCATGCCGCGCCAACCGACGAATCCGACACGCATCGTGATCACCTTTGCGGAACACCGGATCGAAGCGCGATGCGCGCGCGGTGTTCCCTTCCGTTGCCCCGCGACGCTTGGGTTCCTGCGCGTCCCCGCCGCTCGCGGGGACGAAGCGGAGGCGACGCGACCGTCAGGTCGTCTTGGTCGTGGTGATTTTTTTCGCCGCCGCTGCAGGGACGCGAGCGCCGGCCGTCGCGACACGCGCGGCGGTCTCGATGCGGCAGGCGGGCAAGCGAATATCCATGCGGACGATCATAGCACGCCTCGGGCGGACTATTGCAATGCAGCAACGACGGCGTCGCCCATCGCCCGCGTCCCGATGACCCGATCGCCGGGCAACGCAATGTCGCCCGTCCGATGTCCGGCGGCCAGCACGCGCGCACCGCGCGCTCGATACGCTCGGCAAGGTCCGCGCGGTCGAACGTATAGCGGAACATCATGCCGAGCGAGAGGATCGTCGCGAGCGGATTCGCCTTCTGCTGACCGGCGAGATCAGGCGCCGAACCGTGGATCGGCTCGTACAAACCCTTGCGTCGTTCGTCGAGCGACGCGGAGGGCAGCATGCCGATCGAACCGGCGAGCATCGACGCCTCGTCGCTCAGGATGTCGCCGAACATGTTGCCGGTGACGATCACGTCGAACTGTTTCGGGTTGCGCACGAGCTGCATCGCCGCGTTGTCGACGTACATGTGCGCCAGCTCGACATCGGGATAGTCGCGCGCGACGCGGGTCACGACTTCCCGCCACAGGATCGACGTGTCCAGCACATTGGCCTTGTCGACCGAGCACAGCCGGCGGCTGCGCTCGCGCGCGGTCATGAAGCCGACGCGCGCGATCCGCTCGATCTCGGGCTCCGAATAGAGCATCGTGTCGAAGCCTTCGGTCTCGCCGCGCGCGTTCGTGCGGCGCCCGCGGGGCGTGCCGAAATAGATGTCGCCCGTGAGCTCGCGCACGATCATGAGGTCGAGGCCGGCCACGACATCGGCCTTGAGCGTCGACGCCGAGGCGAGCTCCGGATACAGGAACGCAGGTCGGAGGTTCGCGAACAGCCCGAGTGCCTTGCGAACGCCGAGCAGCGCCTGCTCCGGACGCAGCTCGCGCGGCAGCGTGTCGTACTTCGGTCCGCCGACGGCGCCGAGCAGCACCGCGTCGGCCGACTGCGCCAGGGCGAGCGTTGCGGGCGGCAACGGATGCTTCGCCAGCGTCGTACGCGGCGCCTCCGATGGGCGCCTTCTCCATCTCGATCGGCAGCCCTTCGCGCTTCAGCGCCTCCAGCACGCGGACCGCTTCGGCGACGATCTCGGGGCCGATGCCGTCGCCGGGGAGGACGGCGATTTTCATCGGCGCGTTACGCGAGCCACGGCTGCTCCGCGAGGCGCTTCGCCTCGAAAGCGCGGATCTCGTCGGCGTGCTGCAGCGTGAGACCGATATCGTCGTAGCCGTTCAGCAGGCAATGCTTGCGGAACGGATCGACGTCGAACGCGATCACCAGCGCTCCATCGGCAGTCGCGATCGTCTGCCCCGCAAGATCGATCGTGAGCCTGAATCCGGGAAACGCGCGCGTATCGTCGAAGAGCCGATCCACCTTGCTTTCCGGCAGCACGATCGGCAGCAGGCCGTTCTTGAAGCAGTTGTTGAAGAAGATGTCGGCGTACGACGGTGCGATCAGCGCGCGGAAGCCGTAGTCGGCGAGCGCCCACGGCGCGTGCTCGCGCGAGCTGCCGCAGCCGAAATTCTTGCGCGCGAGCAGGATCGACGCGCCGCGATAGCGCGGCTCGTTCAGCACGAACTCGGGATTCAGCGGGCGCTTGCTCGCATCCATGCCAGGCTCGCCCTGGTCCAGATAGCGCCACGCGTCGAACAGGTTCGGGCCGAAGCCCGAGCGCTTGATCGACTTCAGGAACTGCTTGGGGATGATCGCGTCGGTATCGACGTTCGCGCGATCGAGCGGCGCGACGAGCCCGGTGTGGGTGACGAAGGGATCCATGGGTTGGCGGTCAGGCGGATCTGGGGACCGAGAGCGCGGGCCTCGATTGCTCCCCGGCCTGCACGTCGCCACGCTCCATCGTGTTGCACGCGGAAATGCCGAACACGAACCCAGTCAGCGACACCAGCGGTAGGAGCTTCATCATCGGTTCCCCCTCCGTGGTCTTAGAACAGTCGACGGACGTCGACGAAATGGCCCTCGAGCGCGGCGGCGGCCGCCATCGCCGGGCTCACGAGGTGCGTACGTCCGCCCGCGCCCTGGCGTCCCTCGAAGTTCCGGTTCGACGTCGACGCGCATCGCTCGCCGGGCTCGAGCCGGTCGTCGTTCATCGCGAGGCACATCGAGCAGCCTGGCTCGCGCCATTCGAAGCCGGCATCGCGGAACACCCGGTCGAGTCCCTCGCTTTCAGCCTGCGCTTTCACCAGGCCCGAACCGGGAACCACCATCGCGAGCTTGATCGACGGCGCGATATGGCGACCGCGAGCGATGGCCGCGGCTTCGCGCAGATCCTCGATCCGCGAGTTCGTGCACGACCCGATGAACACCTTGTCGATCGCGATTTCGCAAATCGGCGTGTTCGGGCGAAGGCCCATGTACGCGAGCGCCTTGACGATCCCGTCGCGGCGCGTCGCGTCGCGCTCCTTGTCCGGGTCCGGCACGCGCCCGTCGATCGGCACGACCATCTCGGGCGACGTGCCCCACGTGACTTGCGGCGTGATCTCGGTCGCGTCGAACACGTGCGTCGTGTCGAACTTCGCGTCCTCGTCGCTCACCAGCGTGCGCCAGCGCGCGACCGCGCGATCCCAGAGCTCGCCCGCGGGCGCGAGCGGGCGGCCGCGCAGGTAGTCGATCGTCGTGTCGTCGACGCCGATCATGCCGGCACGCGCACCGGCCTCGATCGCCATGTTGCACACGGTCATGCGAGCTTCCATCGACAGCGCGCGGATCGCGCGGCCGCCGAACTCGATCGCATGCCCGGTACCCCCTGCCGTGCCGATGCGCCCGATGATCGCGAGCACCAGATCCTTCGCGGTGACGCCCTCGCGGAGCCGGCCGTCGACACGGATCAGCATCCGCCTGGCCTTCTTCATCAGCAGGCATTGCGTTGCCAGCACGTGCTCGACTTCCGATGTGCCGATACCGAACGCAAGCGCGGCGAACGCGCCGTGCGTGCTCGTGTGCGAATCGCCGCAAACGACCGTCATTCCCGGCAGCGTCGCCCCATTCTCGGGGCCGATGATGTGCACGATACCCATGCGACGATCGCGGAACGGGAAGTACGCCTTCGCACCAGTCGCCTTCACGTTCACGTCCAGCGTCTCGACCTGCGTGCGCGAGATCGGATCGCGAATGCCCGCGTGCCAGTCCTTCGTCGGCGTGTTGTGGTCCGCGGTTGCGACGATCGACGAGCTGCGCCAGACCTTGCGTCCGGCCAGCCGCAGGCCTTCGTAGGCCTGCGGGCTCGTCACCTCGTGGACCAGGTGGCGGTCGATGTAGATCAGCGCGGTGCCGTCGCTCTCGAGTGCGGACCACATGGCTGTCGAAGAGCTTGTCGTAGAGCGTGAGGCCGGGCATCGCGGGCTTGCAGGAGGCTGCTGCAGGGATCGAAAAGCCTACCATATCCCCGGCACCCCACGAGCGGCTATGCTTGCGGCGCGTCAGCACACCCGTCCGATGGCAAACGACCTTGCGCCGCCGTCGAAGTTCCCGCCCGAGATCTCGCTCGGGCTCGTGCTGCTCGCGGCCGCGCTCAGCGTCGTCGGCCTCGTGCTCTACGCGGACGGGGAATCGCGCGACGCCCAGGCGGCGCGCTCGGCCGAGGTACGTGCGCTTGCCGCCGATCGCGCGTTGCTGGAGCTGCAGCTCGCCGCGCGCGACCCCGCCGCGACCGGCCGGGGTGAAGCGGCAACCCGGGCGCTGGAGGAAGCGCGCAGCATGCTCGCCGGCGATGCTCGCGCGCTTGTGCTGCTCGAGCGGCTGGCCCCGATGACTGCGGCGCCCCCGATATCCGACCTGGGCTCGATGGTCGCGCTGCAGGAGTTGCGATCGATGCTTGCCGCGTCGGCGACGTCGGCCGCGGAATCGGCGCGGCGCGACGTGGCGCGGGCGCACGGCATCACGCTCGTTGCAGGCGTGCTCGTGAGCGCCGTGACGCTCGGCACGATCGGATTCGTCTTCGCCGAGCGGCGGCGACGGCGACGCCTCGCACAGCAACTCGAGCGCGAGGCGAACCACGATCCGCTGACCATGCTGCCGAATCGCCGGTTCTTCCTCGAATGGCTGGGCTATACGCTCGCGCAGGCGCGCCGCGAGGGCAAGGAGATCGCGCTGCTCTATATCGACCTCGACGGCTTCAAGGCTGTCAACGACCGGTACGGGCATCGTCGTGGCGACGCAGTGCTTGCAGCGATCGCCGAGCGATTGCGCGCGACGAAGCGCGAGGGCGACGTGCTCGCACGCATCGGCGGCGACGAGTTCGCGCTTGCAGCGCCGAATGCGCGTGACGGACGCGAGCTCGCCGCGCTCGGCCAGCGATTGCTCGCCGCGCTGGGGGATTCGTTGCAACCGAAGTTGGCGGAAGTGCCCGTCGGCGCGTCGATCGGCATCGCGTTCTTCCCCGACGATGCGGGTGACGTGCCGGGCCTGCTCGCGGCCGCCGACGCGGCGATGTACGCCGCGAAACGCGCCGGCAAGAACCGCGTTGCATTCCACGCTACGTCCGCGGAAAGCGGCTAGCGCAGACAGCGCGCGCGCTGCTTCGCGCATCACGGCGTCTGCCGTGCCCGGTGCGAAAGGATCGAATGCAGTCGCAGACGTGGCGCGAAGCCAGGTGATCTGCCGCTTGGCAAGCTGGCGCGTCGCCGCAATGCCGGTCGCGCGCAATGTGTCGACGTCGATATCACCCTCCAGGTATCGCCACGCCTGCCGGTAGCCGACGGCGCGCATCGACGGCAGGTGCGGCGCCAGCGCATGGCGTTCGCGCAGGGCCGCCAGCTCTTCGACGAGCCCACTTTCGAGCATCGCGTCGAAACGTGCGGCGATCGCTTCGTGCAGTCGCGCGCGATCGAGCGGGACCAGCGCCAGCGAAACCGACTCGCCGAGCGGAGGCGCTTCGCGTCGTCCCTGCAGCGCCGACAACGGCTCGCCGGTCATGCGGAACACTTCGAGCGCCCGCTGGATGCGCTGCGCGTCGGTTGCCTCGACGCGCGCAGCAGTCGAGGCATCGACCCGCGCGAGATCGTCGTGAAGCGCGGGCCAGCCGCGCAGGCGAGCTTCCTCGTCGATCTGCGCACGCACGACCGGATCGGCGCCGGGAAGGGCCGAGAGGCCTTCGGTGAGCGCCTTGAAGTACAGCATCGTGCCGCCGGCGACGATCGGCACGCGACCGCGCCCACGGATGCCGTCGA
This sequence comes from uncultured beta proteobacterium, assembly GCA_963804205.1. Taxonomy (GTDB): domain Bacteria; phylum Pseudomonadota; class Gammaproteobacteria; order Burkholderiales; family Casimicrobiaceae; genus VBCG01. Next base: position 232,565 of record CAWDPJ010000001.1, read on the forward strand.
TGGCCTCGCGTGCGTCGTGCGCGAACCGCGCAGCGGAATACGACGCCGTGGGATCGACGAGGTCGAGCAGATGATGCGGCCGACGGGCCCGTGTCGCGGAATCCGGCTTCGCCGTGCCGATGTCCATGCCGCGATAGACCTGCGCGGAATCCACGGTCACGATCTCGCCGTCGAAGCGTTCCGCGAGCTCGAGCGCGAGCGCGCTCTTGCCGGTGGCCGTCGGCCCCATCAGCAGGATCGCGGGACGCATCGCGTGACGAAGTGACGAGGGACGAAAGACACTGGGTCCCCGCCTGCGCGGGGATGACGAGTCTCCTTCGTCGTCTCGTCACCGCCCTCGCATGAACAGCCGATCGAGATCGGCGAGCGTCAGCTGGTACCAGGTAGGCCGGCCATGGTTGCACTGTCCGGCACGCTCGGTCGCTTCCATCTCGCGCAACAGCGCGTTCATCTCCGCGAGCGTCAGGCTGCGATTGGCCCGGACGGCAGCGTGGCAGGCCATCGTGGCGAGGAGCTCGTCCGCATGCGCGGCCAGCACTTCGCTGCCGCCGAACTCGCGCAGTTCGTGCAGCACTGCGCGCGCGAGCGCGGAAGGATCGGCGTCCCCGAGCGGGGCCGGCACCCCGCGCACGGCCAGCGTCGCCGGGCCGAGCGCCGCGATCTCGAAGCCGAGTTGCGCGAGCGCATCTGCGTGCTCGTCGGCGGTCGCCATATCGAGGGCCTCGGCCGCGAACGTCGCCGGCACGAGCAGCGGTTGCACCGGGACCTGCGTGCCCAGCGTCAGCTTCAACCGCTCGTAGACGACGCGCTCGTGTGCGGCATGCATGTCGACGAGGACCAGACCGTCGCGGTTTTGCGCCAGCACGTAGACACCATGCAGCTGTGCGATCGCAAAGCCGAGCGGATGATCGTCGCCCGTGACGGGCAGCGAAGGCGCGCTCGTTGCGTGCTCGCGAGGGCCGAACAGGCGCGCGTAGAACGCCGAAGGTTCATTGGCCGAGAACGAGATTCCGCTTTGCAATCGCGGCGCGACGGCGACCGGCGAATCCGCGGCGTGCTCCGCGCCGAGCGGGGGTATGCGCGCCGCGGCTAGCCCGAGCTTTTCCGCCGCCGAAACCGCCGGCTGCTCGCGCGCGGTCGCGGCGAGCGCGCGCTCGACGACATGGCGGACGAACTGGTGGATCGCGCCGGAATCGCGAAAGCGGACCTCGGTCTTCTGCGGATGCACGTTCACGTCGACGCGTCGCGGATCCAGCGTCAGCCACAATGCGAACGAGGGCGCGCGATCGTGATGAAGGACGTCGCGATAGGCTTCGCGTAGCGCATGCAGGAGCACGCGGTCGCGCACGAACCGCCCATTCACGAACAGGTACTGCGCACTTGCCTGCGTCGCATAGGCCGGCCGCACCGCGAAGCCCTCGAGTCTCGCGTCGCCTGCCTGTGCATCGACAGGCGCGGCGTTCGACATGAACGAGCTGCCGAGCAATGCCTCGACGCGCGTCCGCCGTCCACCCGGCAGCAGCCGTTGCTGCGCGCGGCCGTTGTGATGGAGCGTGAACCCGACGTCGGGATGCGCGAGGGCTATGCGCCGGAACGCCTCGTCGCAATGCGCCCATTCGGTCGCTTCGGTGCGGAGGAACTTGCGACGGGCCGGCGTATTGAAGAACAGCTCCTCGACGGTGACCGTCGTCCCCGACGCGAGCGCGGCCGGCATGAGCGGTTGCAGCGTGCCGCCTTCCACTTCGAGTCGCCATGCGTGCGGCTTGCCGGCGGCCCGTGACGCAAGTGCCAAGCGCGACACGGCAGCGATCGAAGCGAGCGCCTCGCCACGAAAGCCAAGGGTTGCGATCGCCTCCAGATCGGCAGGCACGGCGATCTTCGACGTCGCGTGACGCGATACGGCGAGCGGGAGGTCCTCGCGCTCGATACCGTCACCATCGTCGGCGACGCGCAGTCGCTTCACGCCGCCGGCCGCGACGTCGATATCGATCTGCGTCGCGCCCGCGTCGATGCTGTTCTCGACGAGCTCCTTCAGCGCGGCGGCCGGCCGCTCGACGACCTCGCCGGCGGCGATCTGGTTGACGAGAAGATCGGGCAGCGCCCGGATCGCGGCCAAGCGCGTTCAGTCCGCGAGATTGCGGGACCAGCGCGAATAGACTGCGTCCGCGACGGCATTCAGCGCGCCAACGCGGGTCTCGAGGTTGCGCAGGATCTCGGATGCAGGCTGCGTCGATGGCGTCGGCTGCGCCGGCAGCTCGTCGGAGGACAACGCGATCCAGCTTCGCGCGATCTCCGCGGTCATCTCGATATGTCCCTGGAAGCCGATATGGCGTCCGTCGATCACATAGCCCTGGTTCTCGGTGAACGCGTTCGTGAGCACGCGCGTGGCGCCTGGCGGCATCGTGAACGCTTCGTAGTGCCACTCGAAGGTCGTGAACTTCGGGCGCCCGCCGAACCATTCGTCTGCCGCCTGGCGGTCGGTAACCTCCACGTCGATCCAGCCGATCTCGGTCGTTCGCGCCACCCCGACGCTCGCACCGAGCGATTTCGCGAGCAACTGGCCGCCCAGGCAGTGGCCGATGACCGGAACACCGCGCTCGACGGCGCTGCGCAGCAGCGCTTCCATCGGCGCGACCCAGGGCAGCGCATCGTTGACGCTCATCGGGCCACCCATCATCCCGATGCCGGCGTACGCCGTGACGTCTTCCGGAACCCGCTCGCCTTCGTGCAATGCGATCAGCTTCCACGGCCTCGCGTTCGCGTCCAGCCACTGCGCGAAGCGGCCCGGCTCGTCGCCTGGCGAGAAGCGGAAGATCACGACGGGTTTCATCGCCGCAATTCTAGCAGCGCACACATGGGCTCAGTCGCCCGCATGACGCTCGTTTCTGGGTAGCACTTTGTCCGCACGAAAGGCGACGGGCCGCCCCTAGCCTTTCGTGCTGATCAGGAAGTTGCGGCGCAAAGTTGGTCTCTACTTTGCGCCGTCGCCGTTCCGGCCAAAAATGGCTTTCTATTTTTGGCCGACTCGCTCACATCTGTTTGAACAGATGCGTGAACTGCCGCGAGATCGGCAGCCTCTCCGGCCGATTCTTGAGCAGCACGAACTGCCGCTCCGCATCCTCGCGCAGTACGCCCGCCACCTGGTCGAGGTTCACGACCGTGCTGCGATGGACCTGCCAGAACTTGTCCGGATCGAGGTCGACGAGCAGGTCTTTCAGCGGCGTCCGGATGTACGCCTCCGACTGCGCGAGCACCACGCGCGTGTACTTCGCATCGCTCTGGAAATAGATGACGTCGCTCACCGCGATCAGCTTCACCTGCTTGCCTACCGCAGCCTTGATCCAGCGCAAACGCTGCGGCGACCGCTGCACCGAGCCGCGCAGCTCCGCCAGCAGCGCCGAAAGGTCCGCGGGCGGCGCCGCGAGCTTGCGCTGCACGCGGTCGACGGTCTGCGCGAGCCGGTCCGCTTCGACCGGCTTCAGCAGGTAGTCGACCGCACCCGCTTCGAAAGCCGCGAGCGCGTATTGATCGTAAGCGGTGATGAATACGACGTGACAGTCGCTCCCGATCGCGGCCGCGACTTCGAGGCCCGTGCGACCGGGCATCCGGATATCGAGGAATGCGATCTGCGGCATATGCGCATCGAACAGCGCGAGCGCTTCGTCGCCGTCGCTCGCTTCCGCGACGATCTCGAGCTCCGGCCACGCTTCGGCGAGCTTCTCCTTCAGCCGCTCGCGCATCAGCGGCTCGTCTTCGGCGATCAATGCGGTGGGACGTGCGGTCATGGGGTAACCGCAGCTGCAGGGGATCGCGCGGAGGCTGCGGCGAGTACCGGCAAGCGGATGCGCGCGATGAAGCCTCTCGGCTCGTTGCCTTCGAGCTCGAGCATCGCTGCATCGCCGAACAGCAGCGCCAGCCGCTCGCGAACGTTCGCAAGGCCGATCCCCTGGCCAGGTTGCGAGCCGCCATCGAGGCCGGCGCCGGTATCGGCCACCGTCAGCACCAGCATGCCGTGCGCCCCGCACTCGGCACGAACATCGATGCGACCGCCCTCCGGTGAAACCTCGATGCCATGCTTGATCGCGTTCTCGACCAGCGTGATCAGCATGCCCGGCGGAAGGGCGGTGCTCCGAAGCTCGTCGGGCACGGACACGCCATAGACCAGCCGCACGCCCAGGCGGCGCTTCATGATCTCGAGGTAGGCCTCGATCAGCGAAGCTTCCTGCGCGAGCGTCGTCGCCTCGTTGCGCATCGACGGCGTCGCCGCACGCAGGAACCGGATCAGGTTCGAGATCAGCCTCGCCGCTTCGGGTGCGCCGCGCTCGGCGAGCTGCTGGGCGCTGCCGAGCGTGTTGAACAGGAAATGCGGCTCGATCTGCAACTGCAGCATGCGCAGCTTCGATTCGGCGAGCTGCCGCGAGAGGTCGCTCTGCCGCCGTTCCGCCTCGAGGTGCGCGGCGAGCGCCTTGTATTCGCGGTTGCGCAACGCGGCGATCAGCGCGACGACCAGCGAATACAGCGTGCCGAACACCAGCCCGGCGATGACCACATGGCGCACCTTGGCGCTGTCCTGAAGCCAGGCGAGCGGTTCGACACCCTTGACCAGACCCGCCACTGCCGCGCCGATGAAGGCTCCGAACAGCGCGAGCAGCGGCCCGAGCACGATATACCGGAACAGCTTGCCGCTGAACTTCCGGTAGCCGAACCACGCGGTCAGCCCGGCCCAGAGCAGCATCAGCATGACGACATTGAACAGGACGGCCGCTTCGAGGAACGACATGTTCCACGGCAATTGCGAAGCGACCCACGCGAAGAACGTCGTGGCAACGATGATGCCGACCAGCCAGCGCCAGCCGTCGCCGCTGTAGAACCAGCGGTCGAACGACTTCACGTCCTCGCGCTCGATCTCGGACAGCGAGGCCAGCACGCGCTCGGAGAACGCGTCGTAACGGGCTTTGAGAGCGGCGAACATGGGCGGCGACGCCATTCTAGGCGAGCGGGTGGACCGGGCTCCCGTGGCATGCGACGGATAGCGACCAGACGCGACCGCCGCCGATTTCAGGCGACGGGAGGGCTCTTCCGCCGGCCCTCGCCCATGCGGCGGCCGCGTTCGGAATAATCGATCCCGGGGCTCGGAATATTCGCTTTGATCGCCGGGTCGCTCCCCGCTACGTTGAGGGTGTGCCGTTGCGGCACTGCCGACTCGAAGGAATCGCGATGCTCGAACCCCGGATGACGCCCTCGACCCGCGTCTTGCTGAAGCGGCTCCAGTCGTTACCGATCAATGCTGCCCACCGATCTCACGCGCGAGAGGAATTCGAGCGCGCCGAAGCGTCGGCCGCGCGCCTGCTCGCCATCGTCGATCGATTGCGTTTGCTGATCTTGCGTCGAGACGTTCGTGGCCCGCCGACAACGCCTTGGCCAAGCGACCCCGCGACGCGGGTAGCGGCGTCTGGCCGTTCCGTTGCCGTTGCTACACGAAACCCGACGGGTCGCCCCAGGATTTGCGCGATACGAAGCGCTCTTGTGCGAACAATCACAGGCCGCGAGCGATGCGAGCATAGGCGCTGTGAAAGTCGAGCACGCCTTCCGCGAGACTTCGGCGCGCACTAACCTTCAGGTTATGGGCGCGCTCTTGTGCGAACAATCACAAGCCGCGAGCGATGCGAGCGTAGGCGCTGTGATTGTGTATCGACTCGAAGTTCTCCGCCTCGACGAGGAACGCCTCGAGGCGCGGATCCGCGTCCAGCCGCGCCGCCACGCCGCGCACCAGATCCTCGACGAAGCGCGGATTGTCGTACGCGCGCTCGGTCACGAACTTCTCGTCGGCACGCTTCAGGATACCGAAGAGCTCGCACGACGCTTCCTCCTCGGCGATCCGCGCGAGCTCGGCGATGAACACCGGCTCGCGCGTGCGTGCCGCGATCGTGATCACCGAGCGCTGGTTGTGCGCGCCGTATTCCGAGATCTCCTTCGACGATGGGCACAGCGACGTCACCGGCACCGCGACCGCAATCGTCTGCGAATAGCGCCCGCGATCGAGCTCGCCGACGAGCTTGGCCTGGTAATCGAGCAGGCTTGCGATTCCGGAAACCGGCGCCGTCTTGCGGACGAAGAACGGGAACGCGAGCTCCAGCCGGCCGCCTGGCGCGTCGAGCCGCGCCACCAGCGCTTCGACGAGCCCGCGCAGATTCGCGACGCCGATCGGCTCGGCACCCGGCACCGCGCGTTCCTCGAGCAGCGCCACCAGCCGCGACATGTGCGTGCCTTTGCGATCCGCCGGCAACTGGACGAACACGCTGCAGTCCGCGATCGTCGCCTGAACGCCTTCGCGATCGGCGATCGGCAGCGGATAGCGAAGCCCGCGAATGCCGACCTGGTCGATCGCGAGCTCGCGATGATCGGGCGCGGACTGGACGTCCGGCATCGACAGGAGCTTCGGCAACGGCTCGGGACGGTTCATGGCGCGATTATCGCTTACGCGGCGCATCAAGCTGCCGCCGGCTTGCTCCACGCCTGGCCGGCGAGCGGACCGAACCGCCGCGAGATCGACGCGGCGATGCCCTTCGGATCCAGCCCGCTTTGCGCGATCAGGAACGCCGGATCGCCGTGGTCGATGAACTCGTCCGGCAAGCCGAGCATCAGCAGCGGGATTTCTACGCCGGCCTGAGCAAGCGCCTCGCCGACGGCGCTGCCGGCGCCGCCTGCGATCACGTTTTCCTCGACCGTGACCAGCGCGCCATGGTCGCGCGCGAGCTGCAGCACCAGTTCGACGTCGAGCGGCTTCACGAACCGCATGTTCGCCACGGTCGCGTCGTGCGTCTCGGCCGCCTCCAGCGCAGCGGTCAACGGTGCACCGAAGGCGAGGATCGCGACGCGGTTGCTCCGGCGTTTCGCTTCACGAACGACGACGCCCTTGCCCACCGGCAGCGCAGCGAGCGCCGGATCGATCGCGACGCCCGGCCCCGCACCGCGCGGATAGCGGACGGCGGACGGCGTCCCGAGCCGGAACGCCGTGGTAAGCAGCTTGCGGCACTCGTCCTCGTTCGCCGGCACCATCACCGTCATGTTCGGCAGGCAGCGCAGGTAGGAAAGATCGAATGCGCCAAGATGCGTCGCGCCGTCGGCGCCGACGATGCCGGCGCGGTCGATGGCGAACATCACCGGCAGGTTCTGCAGCGCCACATCGTGGATCAGCTGGTCGTACGCGCGCTGCAGGAACGTCGAGTAGATCGCGACCACCGGTTTCATGCCCTCGCACGCGAGACCGCCGGCGAACGTGACGGCGTGCTGTTCCGCGATCCCGACGTCGAAATAGCGCCTCGGGTACTCCTGCGAGAAACGCACGAGTCCGGAGCCTTCGCGCATCGCCGGCGTGATGCCCACCAGACGCGGATCCGCCGCCGCCATATCGCACAGCCAATCACCGAACACCTGCGTGTAGGTCGGCTTGCCCGGCGACTTGGGCACGATTCCGGCGCCCGGGTCGAACTTCGTCACGCCGTGATAGAGGATCGGATCTTCCTCCGCGCGGGCGTAGCCATACCCCTTCCGGGTGATCACGTGCAGGAACTGCGGGCCCTTGAGCGCGCGCACGTTCGAAAGCGTCGTGACCAGCGCATCGAGATCGTGGCCATCGATCGGGCCGATGTAGTTGAACCCGAATTCCTCGAACAGCGTACCGGGCAGCACCATCCCCTTCATGTGCTCTTCCCAGCGCTTCGCGAGCTCCTTCACCGGCGGCAGCTTCGAAAGCACTTCCTTGCCGCCGCGGCGCACCGTGTTGTAGAAGCGCGACGACAGCACTTTCGCGAGGTACTGGTGGAACGCGCCGACCGGCTCGCTGATCGACATCTCGTTGTCGTTCAGGATCACCAGCAGGTCCGCGCCCGCGATGCCGGCGTTGTTGAGCGCCTCGAAAGCCATGCCTGCGCTCATCGCTCCGTCACCGATCACCGCAACGACGCGCCGCTCCTCGCCCTTGAGCTTCGCGGCGAGCGCCATGCCCAGCGCGGCCGAGATCGACGTCGAGCTGTGCGCGGTGCCGAACGTGTCGTATTCGCTCTCCGAGCGGCGCGGGAAACCCGAGGGACCGCCCCACTGCCGCAGCTTCGACATCGCGGCACGCCGGCCGGTCAGGATCTTGTGCGCGTACGTCTGGTGACCGACGTCCCATACCAAACGGTCGCGCGGCGTATCGAAAACGTAGTGCAGCGCGATCGTGAGCTCCACCGTGCCGAGGTTCGACGACAGGTGACCGCCGGTCTGCGAGACCGATTGCAACAGGAACGCGCGCAGCTCGCGCGCGAGTTGCGCCAGCTCGGCCCTGGGGAGCGCCCGCAGGTCGGCCGGCGAAGCGATCGTTTCGAGAAGGTTCGACGTCATCGGGTCAATGCTGCCGCAGCGTGATCCAGTCCGCCAGCTCGACGAGCCGGCGACCCCGCGCGGCGAACGGGGTCATCGCAGCATGCGCCTCCCTGCGCAGCGATTCGGCATAGCGTTTCGCTTCGTCGAGCCCGAGCAGCGCCACGTAGGTCGGCTTGTTCCGCGCTGCGTCCTTGCCGGCGGTCTTGCCAAGCGACACGTTCGAGCCCTCGACATCGAGCACGTCGTCGACGACCTGGAAGGCAAGTCCCGCCGCGGCCGAATAGGCATCGAGCGCACGCGTTTCCTGCTCGTTCAGGTCCGGAGCGCAAGCCGCCCCGAGCCGCACTGCCGCGCAGATCAGCGCGCCGGTCTTCAACCGGTGCATCGCCTCGAGCTCGGGGAGCGTCAGTGCACGACCGACGGCCTCGAGGTCGATCGCCTGCCCGCCGGCCATGCCTGCCACGCCCGAGGCTTCGGCCAACGTCGCGCACGCCTTTCCAGCGTCGCGCAATGCGGAGCCGCCGAGAACTGCGAAAGCCAGCGTCTGCAACGCGTCGCCGGCAAGCAAGCGCCGTCGCCTCGCCGTAGGCGACGTGGCAGGTCGGCTTGCCGCGCCGAAGCGCGTCGTCATCCATGCAGGGAAGGTCGTCGTGGATAAGCGAGTAGGCGTGGATCAGCTCGACGGCAGCGGCGGCGGCATCCACGTGCGCCGGATCGGCGTTCGCGAACTCGCCGGCCGCGTAAGCGAGCAAAGGCCGCACCCGTTTTCCGCCGCCGAGGGTTGCATACCGCATCGCCTCCGCGAGTCGCGCAGTAGCGCCGTTTGCCGGCGGAAGCGCGCCTGCCAGGACGTGCTCGACGCGTTGCTGCCGCTCGCGCGACCAGACTTCCCACGCGAGGTCGTCACGCATCCGCGCTCCCCGGCTCGAACGCCTTCAGGACGCCTTTCTCGAGGATCTCGACCTGCTGCTGCGCGTCCTTGAGCTCCCGCTGGCAGAACGCGAGCAGCTGCGCTCCGCGCTGGTAGGCGGCGAGCGCATCCTTCAGCGGCAGCTGGCCGCCTTCCATGCGGGCGACGATGTCCTCGAGCTCGGCAAGCGCGGACTCGAAACTTGCGGGCGTATCGGGGGTCTGTGCCATGGACGCTGCGCGGTTTGCGAAGTGGGGCCGGGTCAGCGTAAGCCTGCGCCGGAACGCGGGTCAATCGGAGACGGCGCGCATCGCCGCTCGGATGAGCGCGCGTCACCGCGTGAAGTCAGTCCGTCTCGGCTGGCCCGCCAACGCGCCTAAATCGGGCGGCAATTGACGTTTTGGCCATAAGCCTTGTATACTAGCACGTTTTAGCGACGCGGCCCTTCGTTTGCGGCCGACTTAGCAAAGCGGTCCGGACCGGCGCTCCAGCGGGGCTTTTGAGCCCGCAAAGCGCGCGGTTCCGGGTTGTTGGGTTGGGTTGGTGTATTCCACGAAAGGAACGAGGGTCATGTCGAATCTCGCTACGGTCGATCGTCTGCAGGCGGCCGTCTCCCAGCTTCCGGCCTCCTGGTACTGCGATCCGCGCGTATTCGAGGCGGAAAAGCGCGTGCTGTTCGCGCGCGCGCCAGGCTATGTCGGCCACGAACTGATGGTGCCCGAGCCCGGCGACTACTACGCGCTCGGCGGCCGCGACAATGCCCAGGCCCTGGTCCGCAGCGCCGACGGCATCGAGCTCCTGTCGAATATCTGCCGGCACCGCCAGGCCGTCATGCTGAAAGGCCGCGGCAGCGCGCCGAACATCGTGTGCCCGCTGCACCGCTGGACCTACGACCTCAAGGGCCGGCTTCTCGGCGCGCCGCAATTCAACGAGCAGCCCTGCGTAAGCCTCGCACGCACGCCGATGCAGCGCTGGAATGGCTTGCTGTTCGACGGACCGCGCGACGTCGCGCAGGACCTCGCCGGGCTTTCCACCGAGCCGTTCGACTTCTCCGGCTACCTGCTCGACAAGGTCGAGCTGCACGAGTGCAACTACAACTGGAAGTCGTTCATCGAGGTCTATCTCGAGGATTACCACGTTGGCCCGTTCCACCCGGGCCTCGGGCAGTTCGTGACCTGTGACGATCTGAAGTGGGAGTTCGCGCCCTGGGCGTCGGTGCAGAGCGTGGGCATCAACAACAAGCTCGCGAAACCTGGCACGAAAGCCTATGCCAAGTGGCACGACGCGGTCCTGCGCTATTACGACGGGCAGATCCCGCCGCACGGCGCAATCTGGCTGACTTATTACCCGAACGTGATGATCGAGTGGTATCCGCACGTCCTCGTCGTCAGCACGCTGATCCCGAAGGCGCCGGACCGGACGATGAACATCGTCGAGTTCTATTACCCCGAGGAGATCGCGCTGTTCGAGCGCGAGTTCATCGAGGCCGAGCAGGCCGCGTACATGGAGACCGCGGCCGAGGACGACGAGATCGCGATCCGCATGGACGAAGGGCGCAAGCTGCTCTACGCGCAGGGACGCAGCGAAGTCGGGCCGTACCAGTCGCCGATGGAAGACGGCATGCAGCACTTCCACGAGTTCTACCGGCGGGAGATGGGGCAGGCGCTGGAAGAGCGGGATCAGGATCGAGGATAGAGGATCGAGGGAGCGACGCAAAGACGCGTCGGGCTTTTCGCGATGTTGGAAGGGCGAGATCCTCAAAGAGGGTTTCGCCCTTCGTCGTTTCGGGGCTTTGGAACGAAGCCGTCGAGCTACGCGTCGCTCCGGCGTTCCCTCTATCCTCCATCCTCTATCCTCGATCCGCCTTTCCCATGCAGTCCCTCTGGATGCTCATCGCAAGCCTCGGCTTCGCGCTGATGGGCGTGTTCGTGAAGCTCGGCGCGCCGCATTTCTCCGCGGCGGAAATGGTGTTCTGGCGATCGTTCCTGAGCATGATCACCACCGCCGCATTGCTGTGGCACGCGGGAATGAAGATCCGCACGCCGCGGTTCGGCATGCACGCGCATCGCGGCGTCTCCGGGTTCGTGTCGCTGTTCATGCTCTTCTACGCACTCACGACGCTGCCGGTCGCGACGGCGATGACGCTCAATTACACCTCGCCGCTGTTCGTGGCGGTGCTGTTCGGCCTGCTCGCGCGCGAACGTATCGGGCCGATGCTCTGGGCCACCGTGGTGCTCGGCTTCATCGGCGCGGTCATGCTGCTGCGGCCCACGATCACACCCGCGCAGCTTTGGCCGGCGCTGGTCGGGCTCGGTTCGGGCGCGGTTTCGGCGGTCGCCTACTGGAACGTGCGCCAGCTCGTGCAGGCGGACGAGCCCGAGGATCGCGTCGTGTTCTACTTCGCATTGTTCTCGACCGCCGGCGCGCTGGTCTGGATGCTTCCGCAGCCCTGGCACGCGATCACGCTCGACAACGTCGGCTACCTGGCAGGCGTCGGCATCTGCGGCACGGTCGCCCAGCTCGCGATGACCCGCGCCTTACGGCAAAGGGCCCGCGATCGTGTCCGCAGCGCTCTCCTACAGCGGCATCGTGTTCGCCGCGATCCTGGGTATCGTCATCTTCGGTGACGCGCTTCCGCTGGTCGCATGGCTGGGCGTCGCGCTGATCATCGTCGGCCGGTATCATTGCAGTGCAGCTGCAGCCGGCGCGCCGCGCCGAGCCTCCTCCGCAGATCACGAATGACTGAGGCGATGTCCAGCACGCTGATTTCCACGGCCGACCTCGCCGCACGGCTTGGCGATCCGGCGCTCGTCATCGTCGACGTGCGTCATGACCTGGCGCAGCCGGACCGTTGGGGAGAGGACCGCTACCGCGAGTCGCATCTGCCCGGCGCGCGCTTCGCCCACATCGACCGCGACCTGTCGGCTCGCAAAACCGGCCGTAACGGGCGGCATCCGTTGCCGTCGCCCGACGCGGCCGCCGCGTTGTTCTCGCGACTCGGCATCGACGCCTCGAAGCAGGTCGTTGCCTACGACCAGGGGGGCGGAATGTTCGCTTCGCGGCTGTGGTGGATGCTGCGCTGGCTCGGGCACGATGCGGTCGCAGTGCTCGACGGCGGCTTCGACCAATGGGTTCGCGAAGGTCGGCCGGTCGACGACCGACGTGCCTCCGGCCAGCAACGCCTCGTTCACCGCGCGGCGCGTCGGCGCGACTGTGAATGCCGAGGAAGTCGCACGCAGCCTCGACACGACCGGATTGACCCTCGTCGATGCCCGTGCGCCGGAGCGCTATCGCGGCGAGACCGAGCCGATGGACCCGGTCGCCGGCCACATCCCCGGCGCGTGGAACCGGTTCTATGGAAGCAACCTGAATCCGGACGGCACGTTCAAGCCGGCCGATGTGCTCCGCCGCGAGTTCGCCGACCTGCTCGGCGCAACGCCGCTCGACCGCGTTGTTCACTACTGCGGCAGCGGCGTGACCGCCTGCCACAACCTGCTCGCGATGGAAGTCGCAGGGCTCCCCGGCACGCGGATCTACCCTGGCTCGTGGAGCGAATGGTGCGCAGACTCCGCGCGGCCGGTGGCGCGCGCGGAACGCTGACTGGAAGGGACAACGCCATGGAAACACCGAAACGCCTGAAGGGCCGTCGCGCGCTCGTTACCGGTGCGGCCCGCGGGCATCGGGTTCGCCATCGCCGAGCGCTTCACCGCCGAAGGCGCGCAGGTGACGCTGGTCGATTTGAACGAGGACGAAGGACAGGCGGCGGCCGCGAGCCTGGCAAATGCGTCGTTCATCGCCGCCGACGTCTCGAACAGCAAGGACGTGAGGCGGATCATGAGCGACACGCTCGTGCGCAACGAGCGAATCGACATCCTGGTCAACAATGCCGGCATCCTGCACGGCTGCGAGTTCCTCGACCTCGAGGAAGAGGATTTCGATCGCGTGCTGCGCGTCAACGTGAAGTCGATGTTCCTGCTGGGCCAGGCGGTCGCGAAGTCGATGGTCGCCGGCGGCGTGAAAGGATCGATCGTCAACATGTCGTCGGTGAACGCCGTGCTGGCGATCCCGAGTCAGGTGCCCTACACGATCAGCAAGGGCGCGATCAACCAGCTCACGAAAGTCATGGCGCTGTCCCTCGCGCCGCACGGCATCCGCGTCAATGCCATCGGTCCGGGGACGATCGCAACCGAGATGACGAGGACGGTTCAGACCGATGAGACGGTGCGCAGGAAAATCATGTCGAGAACGCCGCTTGGCCGCATCGGCCAGCCGTCGGAGATCGCGGCGGTCGCAGCGTTCCTCGCCAGCGACGATGCGTCCTACCTGACCGGACAGACGATCTATCCGGACGGCGGACGGCTCGGGCTGAACTACACGATGCCGGTGGAGTGAGCTAGATCACCTGCGCTCCCTCCAAGCGGCCATGCATTCAACTCCGTATACCGCGAGCCGCCGGGCCCGAGCGTCGATGCGACGAGCGAGAGGCGCTTCACAGGCCAGGTAACCGGCATGATTTCCGATCGACGTGCAGGACGAGCGCACTTGCGAGCGAGCGTCACGTGCGGGCGGAACGCGCGGCGTTCGGTGGGGAACGCGCCCCGATCCAGGCCTTCGAGGAGCGACCTCGCGCAGCTTCTGAAGCTCTGCAGGAACCACGCTCGGCGCCAGCCATGCGATTCCCTGCGCCGTGCCGCCGATCCGATCGAGCGTGAGGTCGAACGCGCGCGACGCATGCGCGGCCTCGCTTTCCGAGGGCTTGCAATTCAGGCAGCCGCTCGCTGGCAACATCGCCAAGAAAAGCCAAAGTCACGTGAATGTTCTCGTCGCGCGGTGCACGTCCGTGCCGCTCGTCCGCGATCTCGTGCGCGATTTTCCGTACGGCGGCGAGGGCCCGTTCGTCCGGCCACAACGCGAAGAACGCCCGGATCCGCGAGGGCGCGTCGCTCACGCGGTCGTTGGAACCGAAGCGAAAAAAAGCCGCGCCCGGATCGCGAGCGCGGCTTTCATGGGAACCGAATCGACCCGGGTCGTCAGGCGTTCGCCGCCTTCTTGTCGAGATCCGGGTGCGCGGCCTTCTGATCGAAGAACTGCTCGTCCTCGGTCGAATGCTTCAGCGCCGTCGTCGACGACTGGCTGCCCTGAACGGTCGTCGTGACCGCGTCGAAGTAACCGGTGCCGACCTCGCGTTGGTGTTTCACTGCGGTAAAGCCCTTCTCTGCCGCCGCGAACTCCGCTTCCTGAAGATCCACGAACGCGCTCATGTTGTTCCGCGCATAGCCGTACGCGAGATTGAACATCGAGTAGTTGAGGCTGTGGAAGCCGGCGAGCGTGATGAACTGGAACTTGTAGCCCATCGCGCCGAGCTCGCGCTGGAAGCGCGCGATCGTCGCATCGTCGAGATTCTTGCGCCAGTTGAAAGACGGTGAGCAGTTGTACGCGAGCATCTTGCCGGGGAACTTCGCCTGGATGGCATCGGCGAAGGCCTTCGCGAACGCGAGATCCGGCTTGCCGGTCTCGCACCAGATCAGGTCCGCGTAGGGGGAATACGCAAGGCCGCGGGAGATCGCCTGGTCGAGCCCATTGCGCGTCCGGTAGAAGCCTTCGACGGTCCGCTCGCCGGTGCAGAACGGCTTGTCGTTGTCGTCGACGTCCGAAGTGACGAGGTCGGCGGCTTCGGCGTCGGTGCGCGCGAGCACGATCGTCGGCACGCCCATGCAGTCGGCGGCAAGCCGCGCGGCGATCAGCTTCTCGACCGCTTCGCGCGTCGGCACGAGGACCTTGCCGCCCATGTGCCCGCACTTCTTCACCGACGCGAGCTGATCCTCGAAGTGAACGCCCGCGGCGCCCGGCCTCGATCATCGCCTTCATCAGCTCGAACGCGTTCAGCACGCCGCCGAAGCCGGCCTCCGCATCCGCGACGATCGGCGCGAAGTAATCGATGTCGCCGCGACCTTCCATATGCTGGATCTGGTCGGCGCGCTGGAACGTGTTGTTGATCCTGCGCACGACCATCGGCACCGAGTTCGCGGGATACAGCGACTGGTCGGGATACATTTCGCCGGCGATGTTCGCATCGGCGGCGACCTGCCAGCCCGAGAGGTAGACGGCCTTGAGGCCCGCCTTCACCTGCTGGAGCGCCTGGTTGCCCGTGAGCGCCCCGAGCGTGCCGACGAACGGCTCGTCGTGCATGAGCTTCCACAGCTTCTCGGCACCGCGGCGTGCGAGCGTGTGCTCGATCGCCACCGAGCCGCGCAGCCGCACGACGTCCTCCGCCGTGTAGCCGCGACGGATGCCTTTCCAGCGAGGGTTCTCGGCCCAGTCCTTCTTGAGCCTTGCTGCTTCGAGGTCGTAGTTCATTCACCGCTCCCATTGCGTTCAGGCCAAGCCGAGGCCCAAGGGCGCCCCGGCGCATTGGTCCGGCGGTACGTTCGCGCGCGTTGAAGCACGCGGCTGCACCACAGGTGTGGAAGCACGGGCGCCGTTGCGCCTGCACTCCACGCACGAACCGAAGAGGATCGCTCGTCCGGTCGAGCGGGCATGGAACGGGTACCCAGGCCCTGCATCGTTTCACCACAGCGGGAAACGTCGTGTCGCAATCAAGTTAGCAAAGTGCCGGGTGGGTTACAAGCGGAATAGTGCGATGCGTCAATAAAAAAATCCCATTTAATCAATGAAATCGAAATCATTTCCGTACAACGGAAATAGTCTCGCCGACTCGTGCCCGTTTTGGTGCTGCGACGCAGTCGGAATTCGCTGACATGGCCGGCGCACCGGTCGTGTTCACAACTTCAACGTCATGAAAAATAACCTGTTTTTGTCGAGCGACGGTTCCGACGCCGAAGGACGCTGTCTTCCGGTACGTGGAAACCCATTCCGAGGCCCTCTCGACCGCATTCGCGGCGTCACGTTGGATGCGCGAGCCTGGAACGACGCGCTGCATCGACGGACTCGCCCCTGCGACGAGGTGCGCGCTGCCTTGCTTGACGCGGCCACGCAACGGATTATGCTAGCGACTTTCGCTCGGGCCTCGCGTTCGCGGGCCCCACAAGAAGGAGACAACGATGCGAATGGGGAACGTCACGAGGGCGATCACGGCCGCGACGCTCGCAGCGCTTGCGATGCCCGTTCATGCGCAGGCTGATGCGGCACGGGCGCGCGATCTTGCAGCCACTTGTGCGAACTGCCACGGCACCGGCGGCAAGGCGCAAGGCGCAGTCCCCGCACTCGCCGGGCAGTCGAAGGCCGATCTCGTGCAGAAGATGAACGACTTCCGAGACGGCAAGCGACCGGCGACGATCATGCATCAGCTGGCGAAGGGCTACACGCCCGAGCAGATCGACCTGATCGCCGGCTGGTTCGCGCAACAGAAACCCTGACGACGCACCGCATGGAGACGGCGATGACGATGCAACGGCGTGAGTTCCTGAAGGCGGCGGCCGCCGCCGGCGCGACGACGGCGATCGCGGGCTGCGCGTCGATGGGATCCGGCGGACCCTCGGTCGGCAAGGTGGTCGTGATCGGCGGTGGCTATGGCGGCGCCACCGCAGCGAAGTACGTTCGCATCTACAGCGAAGGGCGCGTCGACGTCACGCTCGTCGAGACGAACCCCGCTTTCGTCTCCTGCCCGATGAGCAATCTCGTACTCGGTGGCAGCAAGACACTGAACGACCTCACCGTGCCCTACGACCGGCTCGCGCGCAACCATGGTGTGCGCGTCGTACGCGACACGGCAACCGCAGTCGATCCGGAAAAGAAGGTCGTGCGGCTCGCGAGCGGCACTGAGCTGCCGTACGACCGCCTCGTGCTCTCGCCAGGCATCGACTTCCTGTACGAAAACGTTCCCGGCCTCAACAACTCGCAGGCGCAGGAAGCAATCCTGCACGCCTGGAAAGCCGGACCGCAGACGGTCGCGTTGCGCCGTCAGCTCGAAGCCATGCAGGACGGCGGCGTGTACGCACTGACCATCCCGGTCGCGCCCTATCGCTGTCCGCCGGGACCCTACGAGCGGGCGTGCCAGGTCGCGTGGTATTTCAAGAAAGCGAAGCCAAAGTCCAAGGTGCTGGTCCTCGACGGCAACCCGGACGTGACGTCGAAGGCCGGCCTGTTCAAGCGCGCCTGGTCGGAGGAATACAAGGGCATCGTCGAGTACCGGCCGAACCATGTGATGACCGACGTCGACTGGCGCACGAAGACCGCGAAGTTCGAGACGGCCGATGACGTCAAGGCGGACGTGCTGAATGCCGTGCCGCCGCACCGCGCCGGAAACATCGCACGGCAGGCCGGCGTGATCACTGCGAACAACCGCTGGTGCGAGGTCGACTTCATGACGTTCGAGTCGATCAAGGTGAAGAACATCCACGTGCTCGGCGATGCGATCCAGATCGCGCCCGCCATGCCGAAGTCGGGGCACATGGCGAACTCGCACGCGAAGGTCTGCGCGTCGGCGGTCGTGGCGCTCCTGTCCGGCCAGCCGGTCAACCCCGCGCCGGTCACCAACAACACCTGCTACAGCTTCATCACCGACAAGGACGTCGTGCACGTGGCGTCCGTGCACCAGTACGACCGTGACAAGAAGACCTACGTCGCGGTGCAGGGCGCGGGCGGGCTGTCGCCCACGTGGACGCCGCTCGAGGGTGAATACGCGCTGACCTGGGCGCAGAACATCTGGGCGGATGCGCTCGCGTAGACGCCGATGAAAAACGCGTCCGCGGGACAGTGCTGACGCATGCGGCGTGCACTTTTTCATCGGGTGAATGGCGTGCGCCTCGGGGCGGCCCTTCGCCGCCCGCGGTCAAGGCACGAAACAACGAGCGTTTTGCGAGCGTTGCGGTTCGCCCAAACGAAAACGGCGCCCCAGGGCGCCGTTTTCATCTGATACCTGATACCTGTTACCTGACCTCTGATCCCTGACTACGCCGGCTCGATCTCCGCGGGCGGCGCGGCGGGCGCCTCTTCCTCGAACACCAGCTTCACGTTGCCGACGTCGTCGAGGTCGATCGTCACCTTGCCGCCGTTGACCAACCGGCCGAACAGCAGCTCCTCGGCCAGCGCCTTGCGGACCATGTCCTGGATCAGGCGCGCCATCGGCCGCGCGCCCATCTGCGGATCGAACCCGCGCTTGGCCAGCATCGCCTTCAGCTTCGGCGTGAACGTCGGCTCGACCTTCTTCTCGTGCAGCTGCGCCTCGAGCTCGAGCAGGAACTTGTCGACGACCCTCAGGATGACGTCGTGATCCAGCGAGGCGAAGCTCACCGTCGCATCGAGGCGGTTCCGGAATTCCGGCGTGAACAGGCGCCTGATCTCGGCCATTTCGTCACCCGGCTGCTTCTCGGTCGAGAACCCGATCGTGCTCTTGGCCAGGTCGGACGCGCCCGCATTCGTCGTCATGATGATCGTGACGTTGCGGAAGTCGGCCTTGCGTCCGTTGTTGTCGGTCAGCGTGCCGTGGTCCATCACTTGCAAGAGGATGTTGAAGATGTCCGGGTGCGCCTTCTCGATCTCGTCCAGCAGCAGCACGCTGTACGGGTGCTTGGTCACCGCTTCGGTCAGCTGGCCGCCCTGGTCGAAGCCGACGTAGCCCGGCGGCGCGCCGATCAGGCGCGACACCGCGTGCCGCTCCATGTATTCGGACATGTCGAAGCGGATCAGCTCGACGCCGAGGCAGTAGGCGAGCTGGCGCGCGACTTCGGTCTTGCCCACGCCGGTCGGTCCGCTGAACAGGAAATTGCCGATCGGCTTCTGCGGATTGCCGAGTCCCGAGCGTGCCATCCGGATCGCCGAGACCAGCGCATCGATCGCCTTGTCCTGGCCGAATACGACGTTCTTCAGGTCGCGGTCGAGCGTCCGCAGCGCGTTGCGGTCGTCGGAGCTGACGTTCTTCGCCGGAATGCGCGCGATCTTCGCGACGATCTCCTCGACCTCGCTCTTGCCGATGACCTTCTTCTGCTTGGACTTCGGCAGGATCTTCTGCGCAGCGCCGGCCTCGTCGATGACGTCGATCGCCTTGTCGGGCAGGTGGCGGTCGTTGATGAAGCGCGCAGACAGCTCGGCTGCGCTGGTAAGCGCCGCCGGCGCGTACTTCACGCCATGGTGCTGCTCGAAGCGCGACTTGAGACCCTTCAGGATCTCGATGGTCTCGACGATCGACGGCTCCGGCACGTCGACCTTCTGGAACCGCCGCGACAGGGCGTGATCCTTCTCGAAGATCTGGCGGAACTCGTTGTAGGTCGTCGCACCGATGCACTTCAGCGCGCCGGTCGAGAGCGCCGGCTTCAGCAGGTTCGACGCATCGAGCGTTCCGCCGGATGCCGCTCCCGCACCGATGATCGTGTGGATCTCGTCGATGAACAGGATCGAGCGCGGATTCTCGGCGAGCTGCTTCAGCACGGCCTTCAGCCGCTGCTCGAAATCACCGCGGTACTTCGTCCCGGCGAGCAGCGCGCCCATGTCGAGCGAGTAGACCTGGTAGTCCTTGAGCAGCTCCGGCACGTCGCCTTCGTTGATGCGGCGTGCGAGCCCCTCGGCGATTGCGGTCTTGCCCACACCGGCTTCGCCGACGAGCAGCGGGTTGTTCTTGCGCCGCCGGCAGAGCACCTGGACGACGCGCTCGAGCTCGTGCGCACGGCCGATCAGCGGATCGATCTTGCCGTTCTTCGCCATGTGGTTGAGGTTGACGGTGTAGGCGTCCAGCGCGCCTTGCGACTCGCTGCCGCCCTCGCCGTCTTCCTTGGCGCCCTCGCCCTTCTCCGGCTTCGCCTGCGGCGTCTTGGTGATGCCGTGCGCGATGTAGTTGACCACGTCGAGGCGCGTCACGCCCCGCTGGTTCAGGAAATAGACGGCGTGCGATTCCTTTTCGCCGAAGATCGCGACCAGCACGTTCGCGCCGGTGACTTCCTTCTTGCCCGACGACTGGACGTGCAGGATCGCGCGCTGGATGACGCGCTGGAATCCTTGCGTGGGCTGCGTGTCCGCGTCCGAATGGGGAGGCAGGCGCGGCGTGTGCTCGTTGATGAAGTCGGTGAGGACGCCCCGCAGCTCCTCGAGATCGACGCCACAGGCCTTCAGCACTTCCGCCGCCGACGGGTTGTCCAGCATCGCGAGCAGCAGATGCTCGACGGTGATGAACTCGTGCTGCTTCTGCCTGGCCTCGACGAAGGCCATGTGGAGGGAGACTTCCAGTTCCTGCGCAATCATCGTCCTGCTCCGTATCGCGAGGCTGCATCGGGCGACACGCCCTCCGCACACCCTATAACGCTCAAGTCTCCTCCATCGTGCACTGAAGCGGGTGCTGGTGTTTTCGGGCGATGCCGATCACCTGATCGACTTTCGCCGCGGCCACTTCCCGCGTGTAGGTTCCGCAAACTCCCATCCCCTCGCGGTGAACCTGAAGCATCACGCGCGTCGCTTTTTCCCTGGACATCGCGAATACAGTCTGAAGCACGACGACGACAAAGTCCATTGGCGTGTAGTCGTCGTTCAGGAGCAGCACCTTGTACAGCGGCGGAGGCTTCTGCTTGGTCTTCTCGGCCTCGAGAAGCTCGCCGCGCTGCTCGTGGACGGTCATACGGGGGGAAAATGCCGGGAATAGCCCTCTAGATAGGGGGTATGTTTGATGATTGCAACAGTTTTTTCAAGGGGAAACCCCTGAAGGTGCCGCGGGCTTGACGCCCGGGAGAAATTGCGCGTACAACGGGGCCGTTTGGCAGAGGGGAGCTATTCGTTTCGGTTTGCCACCACGTCTTCTGCGCCGCCGTAGCGGAGCAGCCGCCGCAATGCTTGCCGCCTGTAGCTTATTCCTCGCGAACGCCTTTTCCATTTTTGTAAGGAACAAGCTGTATGGCAACCGGAACCGTCAAGTGGTTCAACGACGCGAAGGGGTACGGGTTCATCACGCCCGACGACGGCGGCGAGGACCTGTTCGCGCACTTCTCGGCGATCCAGATGCAGGGCTTCAAGAGCTTGAAGGAAGGTCAGAAGGTCAGCTTCGAGGTGACCCAGGGTCCGAAGGGAAAGCAGGCAAGCAACATCCAGGCAGCCTGAATTGAAGGTTCCGCCGTGCCGCAGGGCACGGTCGGGACGTAAGGAAGCCCGCCCGCAAGGCGGGCTTTTTTTCGGGTGCGTCGCTTCCCCGCGACCGGAACCCTCCAGGCAGACTGCCCGGCCTGCGAGTTGGGCGACGTCGCGGCTGCGAACGTTCGATCGCCGGGGCGGCGCCGGGTCTGGAGACCTGCCTGCGATCAGGTCCCGGTCAGGCGGCCGGCAGCCTCGCTGAATGGCCCCAGCCGACTTTCGCGGGGCCGTTCGCCGGGTCCTCGTGGCGCCGTTACATCCGCTCGATCATCGCCTGACCGAATCCCGAGCACGACACCTGCTTCGCGCCGGACATCAGCCGCGCGAAGTCGTAGGTGACGACCTTGTCCAGGATCGCCTTCTCCATCGAGTCGACGATCAGCTTCGCCGGCTCCTTCCAGCCCAGATGGATGAGCATCATCTCGGCCGACAGGATCTCGGAGCCCGGGTTCACGTAGTCCTTGCCGGCGTACTTCGGCGCCGTACCGTGCGTCGCTTCGAACATCGCAACCGAATCGGACAGGTTCGCGCCCGGCGCGATGCCGATGCCACCGACCTGCGCGGCGAGGGCGTCGCTGATGTAGTCGCCGTTCAGGTTCAGTGTCGCGATCACGTCGTACTCGGCCGGGCGCAGCAGGATCTGCTGCAGGAACGCGTCGGCAATCGCGTCCTTGACGACGATCTCGCGCCCGGTCTTCGGGTTCTTCATCTTCATCCACGGGCCGCCGTCCAGCGGCTGGGCGCCGAACTCGCGCTGCGCGAGCGCGTAACCCCAGTCGCGGAACCCGCCCTCGGTGAACTTCATGATGTTGCCCTTGTGCACCAGCGTGAGCGACTTGCGGTCGTTTGCGATCGTGTACTCGAACGCCTTGCGCACCAGCCGCTCCGTGCCTTCGCGCGAGACCGGCTTGATGCCGACGGCCGACGTCTCGGGGAAGCGGATCTTGCGAACGCCCATTTCCTTGGTGAGGAACTCGATGACCTTGCGCGCCCCGTCGCTCTCGGCCGGCCATTCGATACCGGCGTAGATGTCCTCCGAGTTCTCGCGGAAGATCACCATGTCGATCTTCTCCGGCTCGCGCACCGGCGACGGCACGCCCTTGAAGTACTTCACCGGACGCAGACAGACGTAGAGATCGAGCTCCTGGCGCAGCGCGACGTTCAGCGACCGGATGCCGCCGCCGACCGGCGTGGTCAGCGGACCCTTGATCGAGACGACGAAGTCGCGGACGATCGCCATCGTCTCTTCCGGCAGCCAGACGTCCGGGCCGTACACCTTGGTCGCCTTCTCGCCTGCGTAGATCTCCATCCAGTGGATCCTGCGCTTGCCGCCGTAGGCCTTCGCGACAGCCGCGTCGACGACCTTGATCATCACCGGCGTGATGTCCAGACCCGTTCCGTCGCCTTCGATGTAGGGGATGATCGGGTTGTCCGGAACGTTCAGCGAGTAGTCGGCATTGACGGTGATCTTCGCGCCGCCGGCCGGAACCGTGACGTGCTGGTAGCTGGGCATGGAGTCTCCTGAAGGATTCCGGCGGGCGAGGCGCTGACCGCTTCCGATTTCGGAACGGGGCGCCGCTGCCCAGGCGGGCTAAGACGAATGGGTCGAGCGATGGTTTCGCGTGCCGGGCGCATCGACGGGGCCGGCGGCAACGCGAGGAAGCGTGGATTATCGTCGATTTCGAAAAGGCCCGACACCCTGCCCCGGCACACGAGCCCGACGGACGTCATCTTGCTGAACAAGCCTTTCGGCGCGCTCTGCCAGTTCAGCGCCGGTGGCGGTCGTCCGACGCTCAAGGATTTCGTTCCGATGCCCGCCGTTTATCCGGCCGGGCGCCTGGACGCGGACAGCGAGGGGCTCGTCGTCCTGACCGCCGAAGGTGCGCTGCAGGCCCGGATCGCGCACCCGCGGCACAAGCTTTCGAAGGTCTACTACGTGCAGGTCGAAGGCACGCCCGTACCCGAGCAGCTCGAGACGCTCGAGCTTGGCGTCGACTTGCGCGACTTCGTCACCCGACCGGCGGGCGCACGCGTGATCGCAACGCCGGCCTGGCTGTGGCCCCGCGATCCGCCGGTGCGCTTCCGCAAATCGGTCCCGACCGCGTGGCTCAGGCTGGAGCTCAGCGAAGGACGCAACCGGCAGATCCGGCGCATGACGGCCGCGGTCGGCCTGCCCACGTTGCGACTCATCCGCTGGTCGGTCGGGCGGTGGAGTCTGCAAGGCTTGCCGCCAGGCGAATGGCGGTACGCCGCCGTGGAATTGCCGCCTGTCGCGAAACCGCGTCGCTGACGCTTGAGCGGCTCGGCCGGCACAAATTCGGACTCACATCGACGTGCTATCATCCGCCGCCGTCGCAATGCCCGCCCCCGCCCTCGCGGAAGCGCTTCGCAAGTCGAAGCCCGCCGCCTTCTCCCCTCGATGATTCGCCGTCTGCTCGCCCGCTTCCTGCCGGGTCTGCGGTCGGAGGAGCCCCGCGTGTATACGCGCGAACAGCATCCCGTGCGCGCGCAACAGGTCAGCGCCGGCGCGCGCTCGGTCACGCGCAAGCTGCAGGAGGCCGGGTTCAAGGCGTTCATCGTCGGCGGCGCCGTACGCGACCTGATGCTCGGCATCGAGCCGAAGGATTTCGACCTCGCAACCGACGCGCATCCGGAAAAGATCAAGCCGCTGTTCCGGCGCGCGTTCATCATCGGTCGCCGGTTCCGTCTCGTGCACGTGCATGCGGGCAGCGAAGTGATCGAAGTCTCGACGTTCCGTGCCGCGCAGACCGGCGACGATGCCACGGACGAGCATGGACGGTTGATCTCCGACAACGTCTACGGCTCGCAGCTCGAGGATGCGGCGCGACGCGACTTCACGATCAACGCGCTGTACTTCGATCCTTCGACCGAGGAGGTGTGGGACTACGTCGGCGGCGTCACCGATGTGCGTGCGCGCCGCCTGAAGCTGATCGGTCCCCCGGTTACGCGCTATCGCGAAGACCCGGTGCGCATGCTGCGCGCCGTCCGGCTCGCGGCAAAGCTCGATCTTACGATCGAGAAGAAGACCGCAGAGCCGATTCCACGGCTCGCCGAGCTGATCAAGAACGTGCCGGCCGCGCGATTGTTCGACGAGATGCAGAAGCTGCTGCTCTCCGGCTATGCGAGCGAAACCCTGCGCAGCCTGCGCGAACAGGGGCTGCACCACGGACTGTTGCCGATGATCGACGTGATCCTCGAGCAGCCCGGCGGCCAGCGGTTCATCGAGGTGGCGCTCGCGACCACCGACGCTCGTGTACGCGAGGACAAGGGCGTGTCCCCCGCGTTCCTGTTCGCGACGCTGCTGTGGCACGAGGTGCTCGCGAAATGGAACAGTGCGAAGGAGCGCGGCGAGAAGCCGCTCCCCGCGCTGTTCGACGCGATGGACATCGTGCTCGACAGCCAGGCGAAGCAGATCGCGATCCCGCGCCGGTTCGAGGCGACGATCAAGGAGATCTGGGCGCTGCAGCCGCGATTCGAGCAGCGGGCAGGCAGCCGTCCATTCCGGCTGCTCGAGCACCCGCGCTTCCGCGCTGCATACGACTTCCTCCTGCTGCGCGCGCACGCGGGCGAGGCGGCGCAGGAGCTCGCCGACTGGTGGACGCGGTTCCAGGCGAGCGATCAGGCGGAGCGCGAATCGATGTTGCGTCCGGACGAGGTCCCGAAGAAGCGACGCCGGTCGCGCGGTCGCAGCCGCAAGCGTCGCGAGGGCGGTCGAAGTCTCGGCGGATGCGTCGGAGCGCGCCCCAGCGAGGCGACGAGGCCGACGCGCCGCCCGACCAAGGGTCGTCCTGAGCGACGCTTCGAGGCAGGCGATGACGCTCGCCTACGTCGGCCTCGGCAGCAATCTCAAGCATCCGCGCCGACAGCTCGCGCGCGCCGTGCGCGCGCTGCGCCGTTTGCCGCGAACCCGCCTGGTCGCGGTCTCGCCGAACTATTTGACCGCTCCGCAAGGCAGTCTCACGCCCCAGCCCGACTACATCAACGCCGTCGCCGTGCTGGCCACTGCGCTTGCGCCGCGCGCGCTGCTCGAAAGACTCCACGCGATCGAACGCCGTCATCGCCGAACGCGTCCGCGAGCCGCGCGAAATGCGCCGCGGACGCTCGATCTCGATCTGCTACTATTCGGCCGCCGTCGCGTGCGCGTGACCGATCTGTCGATACCGCATCCCCGCATGCATGTGCGCGCATTCGTATTGCGACCGCTCGCCGACGTGGCGCCCGCGGTGAACGTTCCCGGTCACGGGCCGGTGAGGCAGCTGTTGCGACACGTCGCCGGCCAGCGCGTCGCGCGGACACGCACCCATCGACTGCCTGACTGACGCATGGATGTCGACAAGTGCCGCTACGTGGTTGTCGAGGGCCCGATCGGCGCCGGCAAGACGACGCTCGCACGCTCGCTCGCCCACCACTTGCACGCCGACACGCTGCTGGAGCTGCCGGAGGAGAACCCGTTCCTCGCCCGTTTCTACGAGGACATGGCGCGCTATGCGCTGCCCGCGCAGCTCAATTTCCTGTTCCAGCGCGTCGATCAGCTGCGCAGCATGGCGCAACTCGACATGTTCGCGCGCCCGACGGTTGCCGATTTCCTGTTCGACAAGGACCCGCTGTTCGCGCGGCTGACGCTTTCGGACGACGAGTTCGCGCTCTACGACAAGATCTACGCGCACCTGAAGCCGCAGACGCCGACGCCGGATCTGGTCGTGTACCTGCAGGCACCGGTCGGCACGCTCATCGAGCGCGTGCACCGTCGCGGCGTCGAGTTCGAGCGGCAGTTGCCCGAGGCCTACCTCGCGCGCCTGGCCGACGCGTACGCGCGCTTCTTCTACTCGTACGACGAAGCGCCGCTCCTGATCGTCAACAGCGAGCGGCTGAACTTCGCCGACAAGCCCGGTCACCTCAAGCTGCTCATCTCGCGGATCACCGGGATGCGCAGCCGACGCGAGTTCTTCAACCTTGGCCAATCCGCCTGACCCGTCGCCGTACCCCGCGCCCGCGCCCGTGCGCACCGGTCGCGTCACGATGCCCGAGCTTGCGAAGATGGCGCGCGAGGGGCGCAGGATCACGATGCTGACGTCGTACGACGCGAGTTTCGCCGTCGATCTGCGATCGCGTCGGCGTCGACTCGCTGCTGGTCGGCGATTCGCTCGGCATGGTCGTGCAGGGCCACGCGACGACGCTGCCGGTCACCCTCGAGCAGACGCTCTATCACACGCGATGTGTCGTCGCGGGATGCACGCGTGCGCTGGTGATCGCGGATCTGCCGTTCGGCACTTTCCAGGGCAGCGCCGACGATGCGCTTCGCGCAGGTGTCGCGGCGCTTCAGGCGGGCGCGCAGATGGTGAAGGTGGAAGGGGGCGAATGGCTCGCGCCCACGATCGAATACCTGACGAAGCGGGGCGTGCCGGTATGCGGCCATGTCGGGCTCACGCCGCAATCGGTCAACGTGCTCGGCGGCTATCGCGTACAGGGAAAGACGCCGGAGAGCGCGGCCGCGCTGCTTGCCGATGCGCGTCGAATCGAGAGTGCAGGCGCGGCGATGATCGTCGTCGAGTGCGTTCCGCGCGCGCTCGGCACCGAGCTCGCAAGGGCCGTCCGCGTGCCGACGATCGGCATCGGCGCCGGGCCGGACACGTCGGGGCAGGTGCTCGTGATCCACGATGCGCTCGGCATCCAGCCCGGGAAGCCGGCACGGTTCGTGAGGAACTTCCTGCCCGGCCACGACAGCATCGAGGCCGCGCTGGCGGCTTATGTGGCCGCGGTCAGGGACGGATCGTTCCCCGCGCCCGAGCATTGCTTCTGAAGCGGCAGTACAACGGCACGAGGAGTCTCGCGATGCAAATCTGCACATCCGCCGCCCAGCTCTCCGCGGCACTCGAGGGCTTCAAGCGCGTTGCGTTCGTGCCGACGATGGGCAACCTGCACGCGGGACACCTCTCGCTGATGAAGATCGCGCGCGAGCACGGCGACGCCGTGGTCGCGAGCATCTTCGTCAACCGGCTGCAGTTCGGACCGAACGAGGATTTCGACCGCTATCCGCGGACGTTCGAGTCCGATCGCACGGGACTCGAGAAGGCCGGCGTCGACGTGCTGTTCGCGCCCGACGAGCAGGAGATGTATCCGACGCCGCAGGTCTATCGCGTGCAACCTCCGCCGCTTGCCGGGGAGCTGGAAGGCGCTTTCCGTCCCGGCTTCTTCGACGGCGTGTGCACGGTGGTGCATCAAGCTGCTGAACCTGGTGCAGCCGGACGTGGTCGTGTTCGGCAAGAAGGACCGCCAGCAGCTCAAGATCGTGCGCGGCATGGTGCAGCAGTTCAACATGCCGATTCTCGTCGTGCCCGCCGAGACGGTGCGCGCCGATGACGGGCTCGCGCTCGCTTCGCGCAACGGCTATCTGTCACCGTCGGAGCGCGTCGAGGCGCCACGGCTGTATCGCACGCTGCGCTGGATCGCCGACGAGATCGCCAGCGGGCGCCACGACTACGCGAACCTGGAGGTCGCCGGCCGCGCCGAGCTCTCGCGAAACGGCTGGAACGTCGACTACATCGCCGTGCGTCACGGACTGGGCTTGCGAATCCCGCATCCGGAGGGATTCGATCATCCGAACCTGCTGATCGTGCTGGCGGCGGCGAAGCTCGGGAACACGAGGTTGATTGACAATGTCGATGTCGTGCCGAAACACAACGAGGACTGAGCGTTCGGCCTCGTTGAAGGTCTCGAGCGAAGGCAGACGACATCGACATTGCGGCGTCCGCTAACCCGAGCGCAGCGAGGCGTTAAGCTTGCGATCGCAAGCGGCGGACGCTCCAACGTCGACGTCGTGTCCAAGCACAATGAAGATTGAGTCGACGCTTGGCGCGTCACACGGATGTCCAAAAGATAGGTGCATCATGTGGCAGTTTCCCCGCTCGACTTCCCCGGCACCGTGCTGAACGTTCCTCCGCTCCCTCCTGATCTGCCTCGTCGCTGCGACGCTCCCGACGATCGCGACCGCCCAGGCGACCTACCCGCCGAAACCGATCCGGCTCATCGTCCCGTTCCCGCCCGGTGCCGGCACCGATACGGTCGCCCGCTTCGTCGCCCACAAGCTCGGCGAGTCGATGAACGCCAGCATCGTGATCGAGAACCGCACCGGCGCAGGCGGGGCGATCGGCGCGGCGGAAGCCGCGAAGGCGGAAGCCGATGGCTACACGCTGCTGTTCGTCGCATCGCCGTTCACGACCGTCGCGGCGTCGACGAAGACGCCCGGCTACGATCCGATCAAGCAGTTCGTGCCGGTGGCCTCGATAGCGGCGGGACCGCTCGCCTTCGTGGTGAATCCCACGGTCCCTGCCGCGACGTTGCGCGAATTCATCGCGTGGTCGCGCAGCAATCCGGGCAAGGTGAATTACGGCTCCGCGGGCCCCGGCAGCGTCAACCATCTGGCGCTCGAGCTTTTCATGGCGCGCACCGGCACCGAAATCGTGCACGTGCCGTACCGCGGCATCGCTGATGCGACCAAGGATCTGCTTGGCGGCCAGCTGCAGGCGATGACGGCCTCGATACCGGCCACGCTTCCGCAGCTCGCCGAAAAGAAGGTGCGCGTGCTGGCGGTGACCGGCGAGCGGCGCATTCCGCAGTTGCCGGACGTGCCGAGCTGGCAGGAGGAAGGCGTCGCGGATGCGAACGTGATCAACTACTGGGGCATCGTCGCACCGGTCGGTACGCCCCGCGAGATCGTGGCGAAGATCAACGGCGAAGTGCAGAAGCTGCTCGCGCAACCCGACGTCCGTGCGCGGCTCGAGCGCGAAGGCGCCGAGCTCGTGTCGGGCCCCCCGAGCGTCTCGGCGCGATGATCGAGCGCGATCTCACGAGCTGGCGGAAGCTCATCGTCGAAGCACGGCTGGCGCTGCAATAGCCGCCATTGCGCTACGACGCGTGCTGCGTCCCGCGTCTTCGGCTCGGTACCCGTACTGGGTGTTGCGCGTAGCGCGAGCAGATTGCCGGCGATCGCGAGCACGACGCCGACGAGCGCGACCCACGTCCAGCGATAGCCTTCGAACAGCGTGCTCAGCAGCATCGCGAGGACCGGCGTGGAGACGCCGACGAAGCTCGCCGGACCGGCACCCACCCGCTTGAGCAACAGGAAATACGCGCCGAACGCGGCGATGCTGCCGAACAGCGCAAGGTAGGCGAGCGAGACGACGTACGGCAGGCGCGCGTCGAATGTCCACTCGGTTCCCCAGAGCGTCGCGACCAGCGCCGCACGTGAGCGCGCCGTACGCCATGCCCCACGCGGTGCCGGTGAACACCGGAACGTTGTCGCGTTGCAGCCGCATCGTGATGAGGTTGCCGATCGGCCGCGATCAGCGTCGCACCGAACGCATAGGCGATGCCGAGCGCGGCGTCGCCGCCTTCGCCCGCCGCGCGAAGCTCCGGCAGGAACAGCAGCGCGACACCCGCCACGCCCAGCGTCGCGCCGATCGCCAGGCGCGGCGCGATCGGCGTGCCGAACGCGATCCGCGTTCCGATCGGCGTCATGAACACGATCGTCGAGAACACGACCGCCACCAGTCCCGACGTCACGTAGCGCTCGGCGACATAGACGCCGACGTAGTTCAGCCCGAAAAACGTTGCGCCCTGCGCAGCGATCCATGCATGCGTGCGCGCCGGGAACGCTGAGCGAGCGGCCGCGCGCGTAGCACCCCGCGGCGAGGATGAGGGCCGCGAGCGCGAAGCGGTAGGCGACCGAAGCCTCGGGCGGGACGACGCCGAGCTGGAACTTGATCGCAAGCCAGGTCGAACCCCAGATCGCGGTGGCGATGCCGAACAGGATCGCCGGGCTGTTCATGGGCTTCGCGCGGCGCCGCTCATGCGGCGCGCAAAGCGTCGACGATCCTCAGCCGCGCCGCACGCGCCGCCGGGAGGAATCCGCCGATGAACCCCATCCCCATCGCGAACGCGATCGAGACCGCCACGATCTGCGGCGTCAGCGTGAACGAGAACGCGAGCTCCGAGAACGTCTGGAAGTTCATCGTCGAGATCGTGATGGCCTGCATCAACGAAGCTGCCGCAAGCCCGACGACGCCTCCGATGAGGCCCAGCGCCAGCGCCTCGACGAGGAACGCGGTCAGGATGGCCGAGCGCGTGAAGCCGAGCGCGCGCAGCGTGCCGATCTCCCCGGTGCGCGAAGCAACGCTCGCGTACATCGTGATCATCGCGCCGATGACGGCGCCGATCGAGAAGATGATCGAGATCGAAAGGCCGAGGATGCTGATGAAGTTCGACAGCACTTCCGACTGGTCGGCATAGAAGCGTGGCTCCCGCTTCGCTTCCAGCGTCAACCGGGGATCGCTTTCGATCGCCGCCTTGACCGCGTCGAAGCGATCCGCGTCGTTCAGCCTGAACAGCAACGACGAATAGCCGGTGCGACGAAACGCCTGCAGCATCTGCTCGGCGTCGCCCCAGATCTCGGAGCTGAACGCGGTTCGGCCCGCGTCGAACGTGCCGACGACGGACCAGTCGCGCGAAGCGAACCGCACCGTCTCGCCGATCGCCGCACCGCGGAACCCGCTCGCGATCGAGCGTCCGGTCACGACCTCGGACGTGCCTGGCCGGAACATCCGTCCTTCGACCAGTACCGCCTGCGGTCGCAGCGCGATGCCTTCGGGCGTCACGCCGCGGATCGTGACGTTCGAGGGCTTGCCGGTGTCGCGCTTCGGAAGGTTGATCAGCACGACCGGCTCCTTCGACATCAGCCGGCGCCCATCCGGTCCGGTGACGATGTCCGGCAGCGACTCGACGATCCCCGCCTGCAACCGGTCGATGCCGCTTTGCACCTCGGTCTGCGCCGAACGGCGGATGACGACGACGTTGTCCGGCTGGCCGGTCGTGACCAGCGTCTCCTTCAAGCCGGCCGCGAGCATCAGCACGGTCGCGAATACGTAGACGACGAGCGCCATCCCGCCCGCCGTCAGCGCGGTGGTGAGACGCCGCGCCGCGAGGTTGCGCACGATGTACGAGAACGGGATCCTCATCGCGTTACGCCACGGTGCGCAAACCTTCGACGATGCGGACGCTCGCGGCCCGCCACGCCGGAAGCGCCGCCGCGACGGTACCGATGACCACGGCCGCAGCGAGTTGCATCAGCATCGTCGACTCGGACACGAAGAACACCGGGAACAGCGTGCCCACGGCACCGGCGAACGCGTTCGCCACCGGAATGGTGAGCGCAATGCCGATCAGGCCCCCGACGACCGCGATGCCGAGCGACTCGGCGAAGATCAGCAGCGCGACGAATCCGTTCGAGAACCCGAGCGCCTTCAGCGTCGCGTACTCGGCGTAACGCTCGCGCGCGGCCATCGCCATCGTGTTCGCCATGACCGCCATGATGATCACGATGACGACGAACGACACGGCCTCGATGGCCAGCAGGATCGCTTCGGTCATCGCGATGAATCCGAGCTGGAACGCCTTCTCGGTCTCGGTCAGCGTCTCGGCGAGCGAGTTCGCGAACATCGCGTCGATCGCGGCGGAGACCTCCGCCGCGCGAGCGGGATCCTTGAGCTGCACGATGAACACGCCGGTCTGGTCGGCACGACGCGGGAACTGCCGCTTGATCGTCTCGTTCAGATAGGACCAGTGGAAGAACATCGTCGACTCGTCGGTCGACTTGTCCGCGCCCTCGTAGATGCCGCGCAGCGTGAACGTCCACGTGCCGGGAAAGATCGTGCCACGCAGCGGGATCGTGTCGCCGACCTTCCAGCCGTATTCCTGCGCGAGCTTGCGGCCGGCGATCGCGCCCGCGCGATCGTTGAGAAACGCCCTGCGCTGCTCCGGCGGCAGCAGGAGCTCCGGATACATGTCGAGATAACTCGCCGGCTCGATCGCGAACTGCGGCGAAGAAGTTGCGCTCGCTGATGTAGACGCCGCCGAACCAGTTCGCCCACGACACCGACGCGACGCCGTCGACCTGGCGCAGCTTCTGCGCATAGGTGAGCGGCATCGAGAACACGAGCGAGACCGCATTGCGCGTAACCAGGCGCGCCGACGAGCTCGCGTTCGCGCCCGCATACCAGGCGTCGACGACTGTGCGCAACAAGCCGAACGCCACGATCGCGACGACGATGCCCACGACGGTGAGCAGCGTGCGCAACTTGTGCCGGAGCGCGTTGCGAAGGATCAGGAACGTGACGAACACGCGGGACGATCGATGGTAATTCGGGTTGCGCAGCGGAGCGTCGAATCAAGAGTTTACCGGAGGCTTCGTACCGTTCGTCGGTGCGGCATGCTTCTTGCGCCAACGCTGCAACGCAACTACGTCGCGTGCCGGCCTTCGTGCGCAGCACGCGTGCCCTGTGAAACACAAGAGATTCCGTTCACTTCGCTCTGCCGACCAACGTGGGGCGCTGCTGCTGATCTTGCTCGGCGCGCCATTCGCACCGGCGCTCGCGGCCGACCTGTCGAGGCTGGACGGCTGGCGTTCGCTGCTGCCGACGCATGCCGGCTGGACGGTGCTCGCCGGCCTCGGGCTCGTGGCCGTTGCGATCGCCGCCTTCACCGTGCGCGGTGCGCGCGGTGGAACTTCCGACGACGACGAGCCGCTGGGGCGGATGCGCGACGATCCGGAACCGCTGTCGCCAGCCGCTCCTGCCGCCGAAACGCAGCATGCGGCCGTCGCCCCGGCGTTGGCGCGCGCATCCGATCAAGCCGCGATGCGCATCGCGGAAGCGTCGCTACCCGCCGTGCACGAGACGATCGGAGCTCAGCCGCCGGTTCCTCCGAACGGCTCGCAACTGTTCCTCGCGTTGCACCATGTCGACCTGTCGATCGACGTTCTGCGCCGGCACCTGCAGCGCGAGTCGCGGCCGATGCCCGCGGTGTGGCTGATGCTGCTCGACCTGTGTCGCACGCACGCACGCGAGCAGACGTTCCGCGAGCTCGCGCTCGAATTCCATCGGCGCTTCAACGTTTGCGCGCCGGCGTGGGAGGGCTTCCCACCGGGCCGGGATGACCCGGGGCTCGAAGCCTATCCGCGGCTCATCAAGGAGATCACGCTGACCTGGGGAACGCACGAGTGCCGGCGCCTGCTCGAGCGCCTGCTCTACGACAACCGCGGTGCCCAACGCAAGGGATTCACGTTGAATGCCTACAACGACCTCATCGCACTGCGACGCGCCGCGGATGCAGTGCTCGACACGATCGAGCAGGACCTCGCCGAAGAAGCCAAGGTGCGCAGCGCATTCGCATCTGCATCGCAGGAAGTCGGCGGCGCAGCGGGTGGACTGGCGAGTCCGACGAAATCGCCGCTGGTGAGCGATCTCGAAAGCCAGCTCGACGCCGATCTTCGTGCGGACGTGGCGCCGCAATCCGCGATCGAGCGCGAGCAACCCGCGCTTGCCGGCATGCTGGCTCGCGAGTGGGGTAACGCAGCCGTGTCGGCGCGACTGTGCGACATGCTCGCCCGCGGCGGCGACGGCACGCATGCCCTGTCGAAGGAAGCCTCGGAAGAGCTCGACCTGCTGCGCAAGATGGCCGAGCGGCTCGCCGCCGCGAACGGCATCGTGCTCGCGGAATAGGATTCAGTCGACCAGCAGGCCTTTCTCCAGGTGCACCAGCCGGTGCGCCTTCTCGGCCGCCTTCGGATCATGCGTGACCATGATGATCGTCTTGCCGAGATCGTCGTTCAGGCGCTCGAGCAGACCGAGAATCTCCTCCCCGGTGGTCCGGTCGAGGTCGCCGGTCGGTTCATCGGCCACGATCAGCGTCGGATCGCTGATCAGTGCGCGAGCGATGGCGACGCGTTGTTGCTGGCCCCCCGACAGCTCGCCCGGTTTGTGATCCGCGCGGTCGGACAAGCCCGACCAGCGACAAGGCGAGATCGACGCGCTCGCGGCGCTCGCGTCGCGAGAATCCGGTGAGCAGCAGCGGCAGCTCCACGTTCTCGAACGCCGACAGCACCGGCATCAGGTTGTAGAACTGGAAGATGAAGCCGACGTGCGCCGCACGCCATGCGGCGAGCTCCGCATCGGACAGACGGGCGATGTCGACGCCGCCGACGCGGATCTCCCCCGACGACGGCTTGTCGATGCCTGCGATCAGGTTGAGCAGCGTCGTCTTGCCCGAGCCGGACGGCCCCATCAGCGCGATGTAGTCGCCCGACCACACATCGAGGTCGATCTCGACGAGCACGGGGATCAGCTGGCCGCCGCGCGTGTAGATCTTCGAGAGCTTGCGGATCTCGACGATCGGCGCGTCCGCCCGCGCGCGGGCATCATCCGACCGACGGTACGACCGGCGTATCCACGCTACTTCTGCGCGACCTTGACGAGCGCGCCGTCCGCGAGATCGGCGGCGGGCTTCAGCACGGCCTTGTCGCCGGACTTCGCTTCGCCGGTGATCGCAGTCAGGTCGCCGAGCTTCGCGCCCGGCGTCACCGGCACCGCGACCGCCCGATCCCCGCGCACGACGAAGAGGACCGTGCGTCCGTCGCGCTGGACGATCGCATCCGGGCTGACGGCAGTCAGCGGCTTCTGCTGCTCGGGCGTGATCTCCTGCGTCAGGAACGCGACCTTCGCGCTCATCTCCGGCAGCACGCGCGGGTCGAGGTCGTCGAAGCGGACCTTGGTCATCACCGTCGCCTTCGCGCGGTCGACGGTGGGGACCATCCGGCTGATGCGACCGCGGAACCGCGAGTCGGGCAGTGCGTCGAGCACGATCTCCGCCGGCTGCCCGACCTTGACCTTCGACAGGCTCGATTCGGAAACGTCGGCCTCGACCTCGAGCGTCCCCATGTCGGCCATCGTCACGACCGCACCCTTGGACTCCGACGCCGACGAGAACGGCGTGATCATGTCGCCGACGTTGGCGCTTTTCGAGAGGATCACGCCGTCGAACGGCGCCCGGATCAGCGTGTAGTCGACGGCGACCCGCGAGTTTCGCGCATTCGCCTCGGCGGCACCGATCAGCGCTCGCGCGTTCGCCACCGCGGCCACCGCACGATCGTGCCGGGCTTTCGACGTATCGACGCTGGCCTGCGCCACGAACCCCTTGGCCGCGAGGTCACGATTTCGCGCAAGCTGCTGCGATGCGTCGCGTTCCTCGGCCTGCGGCCTGCTCCAGCGCCGCGCGTGCCGCGCGCACGCTTGCTTCCGCGCTTTCCGCCTGCGCAATGACGTCACGATCGTCGAGCCGCGCGATGACGTCGCCGGTCTTGACGCGCGATCCCTCGGCCACGCCGAGCCATTCGAGACGTCCGCTGGCCTTCGAGGCGATCGCAGCCTTGCGCTGCGCGACGACGTAGCCGGTTGCGTTCAGCACGACGAACTGCTGCGACGGATAGCTGGTGACGACCGGCGTCGTCTGCACGGTCACCGGACGCGGGGCGAACGCATACCATGCTCCGGCGGCTGCGACGACGAGGGCTGCGATTGCCGGCCAGAGCCAGCGCCGCCGACGTCCACGCACCGGCGCGATGCTGCGGTCGATCCTGAGCTTGGAAAGGTCGTTCGTCGTCACGTTGCCAACACCGTCGCGTTCGCTGCAAGGCGCGACATTGTACTTGGGCAACGACGGCAGGGTTACGTCGGCGCGGTGTTCAACCCCGATCCGGGAAACGAAGAACGGTCGAAGTCCGCGGCGTTGGCCCAATCGACGCGCTGGAACAAGCGCAAGCGTTGCGGCACCCAGTCGGCTTCGGCGCTGCACGGATAAGGCTTCGCAAGCAGCACGTCCGGCTGAACGCGACGATGCAGCCGGAGCGCACGCCAGGCGGCCTGCAGACCACGCGTGCCGGCAAGCGATCGCTGAATCGTCCCCGGATCGTTCTGCTGTTGGTCGGCGTGAATGCGAAACGCACTCAAGCTGTCGCGCAAATAAACCGCATCGCCCTTGAGCAGCAACGCCGACCAGAGCGGCCCGCGGACGTCACGGTGTGCGGCGCCAGACGCCTTCGGAGGCGAGCAGGCGGACCGAGCGCGGGTCCGCGGCGCGACTCACGAGCGAGGCGAGCGACACGCTCGCGGTTGCGGGCGGGCCGTGCCCATCGCCGAACGCGAATCCGGTGAAGGCCGCGATCGCCGCAACCACCTCGTTGTGACCGAGCAACGCACGGTCGGCCGTGATGCCGGTGAAGCGGCCGTTGAACTCATGGATCCAGAGCGTTCCGTCGCCGTCCTTCTGGCACTGGATGTTCAGCGGCCCGCGCCAGCCGAATTGCGCGAGCGCCTCCGCACAGCGACGACCGAGCGCGAGTGTTGCCGGCGTCGTGTCGGGCACGACGCTTCGGCTGCGCAGATCCTTGCGGTTGCGCGTCACCATCACGTCGCGCACGTCCCCCTCGGGGCCGATCAGCGTCTGGATCGAATGCTTCTCGCCCATGAACGAATGCAGCAGCGGAACGCCGTGCGTCCTGATCGACGCGAGATAATCGTCGAGCGTGCGCCGGTCGCCGAGGAAGCGCTGCACGACGTATTCGTCGCGCGCGAGCACGTGGTCGAGTTGCGCGTCGTTCCAAAGCAGCAGCACGTCGCGGGATGCCCAACCGCGTCGCGGCTTCGCGATCAACGGGAAGCCCTGTTCGCGCACGAACGCGGCCCGCAAGGCCGGCGCGTCGCGCGAAAGCGATGGCGCGAACGGAAGATCGCGCGCAACGCAGAATTCGTGGCTGCGGACCTTGTCCGTAACGACGTCGGCCGACGCGGCGTTGCCGCACAGCAAGCGGCGAGCGAGCTCCGGCACGCGCTCGGCGAGCGACGCGAGATAGCGGACGTCGTCGTCCCGGCAGGGAATGACGAGGTCGGGCGATTCCGCGGCAATCAAGTTGACAACACAACGATCGAAGCCGGCACCGTCGGCGGCGGTCTCGGGCACGAGCCGCACGCTGTCGAATTCGAACAGCGCCGGCTCGTCGGCGATGCTCGTGGTGGCGACGAGCCGCAGGCGATCGCGCCACCCGGCGAG
This sequence comes from uncultured beta proteobacterium, assembly GCA_963804205.1. Taxonomy (GTDB): domain Bacteria; phylum Pseudomonadota; class Gammaproteobacteria; order Burkholderiales; family Casimicrobiaceae; genus VBCG01. The sequence continues at coordinate 269,868 of CAWDPJ010000001.1, forward strand.
CGCGCGAAGCACGTTCTGCCCGACGGCGCTTCCGCCTGAGAGCAGGGTCAGGCCGAGCTTCATGTCGTCGGGCTGCGCGAGCCGGGCGTTCGCACCTCTGCAGGCACAGTCCGGTGCGGCCGATCGGCTCTCGTGCGCGCGGGACGTGCCAAGCATGGCACCGAGAGCGTCGACAACGCGGTCGACCTCGAGGTCGGTCAGATGCGTGTGGAACGGCAGGCCGATCGCATGCCGGGCGAGCCGGTCGACGTTGGGCAACGGATCCGTGCCGCCCGCCGAGGCTCGTGGCAACGCTGCGTAAGCCGGATGCTCGTGCAGCGGCGGGTAATACCAGCGCCTGGTCTCGATGCCGTCGGCGTGCAGCGCAGCCGCGACTGCGCTGGCGTCCCGATCCGTCGTCACCATCAACACGGCCGGCGGCTGGTCACCGAATCCGTGCTGGACGGACAACGACGGCAAGCGTGCGAGCGCATCCCGATAGTGCTGCCAGATCGTGCAACGTCTTGCGAGCAGCGTTGGCCAGCGCGCGATCTGCGCAAGCCCGACGGCCGCCGCGTATTCGCTCAGGCGTGCATTGCTACCGGCGTGCGTCACCCGCCCCGATTCGAAGCCGTGATTGATCGCGCGCCGCACTTGCGTCGCGAGCGCAGGGTCGCGCGTTGCGATGACACCGCCTTCACCGATCCCGAGCGGCTTCGTGGCGTGGAGGCTGTACGCGACGACCACACGTTCCCCCGCTCCGACGGTTCCCAACCCGGCAGCCGCATCGATGAGCACCGGTACGCCAGTCGCATCGCTGAACGCATCCCATTGCGCAACCGGCATCGGACAGCCGAAAACCGCGACTGGCAACACCGCACCGCAGTCGTCGCGCTCGATCTGGGCACGAGCGAGCTCCGGCGTCAGCGTCCAATGGTCGGCGCAAACGTCGCTCAAGACCGGAACGTGTCCGCTGCGGATCACCGCGTTTGCGGTCGCCGGAAACGTGTAGGCGGGTACGAGCACGCGCGTGCCGCGCGGCAAGTCGAGTGCGTCGATCGCAAGCTCGAGCGCGGCTGTGCCGGACGATGTCGTTACACAATGGGGAGGCTCCCGGTCCGCGCCGACGAGGGAAGCGAGCGCCGATTCGAGCTCGCCCACCAGCGGACCGCCGTTCGTGTACCAGCGCCGCTCGTCGATGCGGCGAAGGTACGGCAGCAGTTCATCCGCTTCGGGCAGATCCGGCACCAGGACGCGGATCGGCGCGAGGTTCGACGAAATGGCGGCCGGGTCCGCAGCGGACGCATCGCCGCTCCCCGTTGCGGCGAAAGCATTGTCGATCCTCATCGCGTGCCAGCCTCGAACTCCATCGGATCGGACCCTCCGGTCAACGGCGTCGCCCAATTCTAGCCCGGCTGCCCTGTACCGAGTGCAGCGGCGTCACCCGCCGTCGAGCGGCGTCGGCGTGGCGGGACGCGGTTCCATCTCGCCACGACGCGCATCGGTGAGCGAGTTTGCTGCCCCAGATCAGCGTGAGGACGACGAGGGCGAAGTAGGCGCCGCGACGCGTCTCGATGCGCGCATCGAGCTCATCGGAGGATCATCGGATGAACGCTTCGATCGCGCGGGCGACCGCCTGGGGCTGGTCGTGGTGGAGCATGTGGCCGGCATCGGGAATCGTCACGAGGGTCGCGCCCGCGATGTTCGCCATTCGCTTCCGCACACCGGCAAGCGAGTCCGTCGCAGCTTCCCCTTCCGGATGAGCGTCGAGCCACGCGGGAATGTGCGAATCCTCGGCCGCGACCCACAGCGTGCGTGCCTCGATCCGTCGCCAGACGGCGAACACTTCTTCGAGGCGGTAGACAACCGGGAACGGGAGCTTGTGCCGTGGATCCGATGTGAGACGAACCACCCCGTCCTCGCTTCGCGCAGCCCAGTGCCGCGCGAGAAACGCGGCCTTGTCGGGCGTCAGCCGCGGATCATTCTTCCTCAACCGGGCGGCGACGGCCTCGAAACTGGCGTACGGCGCGAACGATGGCGGATCCGCGAGCGCTGCGAGCCACGCTGCGAACTTGTCGGGAGCGCGCTCGGGCGCTTCCGCCGGGATGCCGAAGCCGTCGAGCGCGATCAGCGTGTCGACGCGCTCCGGGCGCACGCCGGCATAGTGCATCACCACGTTCGCGCCAAGACTGTGTCCGCCGATCCGCACGCGCTCGTCCGGCGCGAAGCGCGCGAGCAGCGCATCCAGATCGGCGACGTAGTCGGCGAACCAGTAGCCGTGCGGTTGCCATTCGCTTTGCCCGAATCCGCGCAGGTCGGTTGCGAGCACGTGGAAATCGCGGGTGAACGCATCGACGAGGAACTGGAACGATGCCGCGACGTCCATCCAGCCGTGCAGCAGGAACAGCTTCGGCGCGCGCTCGTCGCCCCAGCTCAGCACGTGCGCGTCCGCGCCCCGCAATTCGACGTGCTGCGAGCGCGGGATGACGCGTGGAGCGTAGGCCGCTATTTCCTTTTCCGGCACTGCGCGAGCCCGTCCTGCCAGCCGGTGCTGTAGTTGCCGTCCGTGCGAAAGCGCCCGGCGTCCTTGCGCTCGGCGCCGGTCGCGCTGGCGCAACCGTCGGCGAAACCTTGCCGGTACTCGAGCGGAAAGCCGGAGAGATTGATCGGCGGCGGAGGCGGCTCGGCCGTGCGTGGCAACGGCGGCGCAGGCGGGGGCTTCTCGGGCACGGTAGCGCACGCGCCGGCGAGCAGGACAACGAGCAGAGGCACAATGAAGCGTGGCATCGCTGTAGAAGGCGGCACGGCGGGCTGGTTTCGCGCGAAGCGGACAGGCGCATCGCGACGCGGACGACGGAGTAAAATTCCGGTGTCCCGATACTAGCATCCATGAGCAATCCCGCCTTCGTCCACCTGCGCCTGCACAGCGAGTTCTCGATCGCCGACGGCACGCTCCGGATCGACGATGCGATCGCGGCCGCGGCGGCCGACGCGATGCCCGCGCTGGCGCTGACCGATCTGTCGAACGTCTTCGGGCTCGTCAAGTTCTACAGCGCGGCGCGCGGGAGCGGACTGAAGCCGATCGTTGGCTGCGATGTCTGGCTCACGCACGAGTCGGAGCGCGACGCGCCGTTTCGCGTGCTGCTGCTCTGCGCGAACCGCGACGGCTATCTGAAGCTGTGCGACTGGCTGTCGCGTGCCTATCGCAGCAACCAGCATCGCGGTCGCGCCGAGCTTTCGAAGGAATGGCTCGCATCGGGGACCGACGGCCTGATCGCGCTGTCCGGCGCACGCGACGGCGACATCGGCCAGGCGCTGCTCCAGGGCAACGCGAATGGCGCGCGAAAACTCGCGGAAGCATGGTCGAAACTGTTCCCGAACCGCTTCTATCTCGAAGTGCAGCGTGCCGGGCGTCCCGACGACGACGCGCTGGTGGCAGCCACCGTCGGGCTTGCGGGCGAAGTCGGGGTGCCGGTCGTGGCCACGCATCCGGTCCAGTTCCTGCACCGCGATGCTTTCCGCGCGCACGAGGCGCGCGTGTGCATCGCCGAGGGCCACATCCTCGCCGACACGCGGCGACCGCGGGTGTTCACCGCCGAACAGTATTTCCTGACGCAGGCCGAAATGGCGTCGCGGTTCTCGGATCTTCCCGAGGCGCTTGCGAACAGCGTCGCGATCGCGCAGCGCTGCAATCTGTCGATTCCGCTCGGCAAGAACCACCTGCCCGACTTCCCGACGCCGCCGGGGGTCACGGTCGACGAGCACCTGCAGAACGAGGCGCGCGCGGGTCTGGAGCGACGGCTCGCGGCGCTGTTCCCCGATGCGGACGAGCGCGAGCGGAAGGGTCCGGAGTATGAAGCGCGCCTTGCGTTCGAGACCGCGACGATCGTGCAGATGGGCTTTGCGGGCTACTTCCTGATCGTCGCCGACTTCATCAACTGGGCGAAGGCGCACGGCGTGCCGGTCGGCCCGGGCCGCGGCTCCGGTGCGGGCTCGCTGGTCGCGTACGCGCTCGGCATCACCGATCTGGACCCGTTGCGCTATGCGCTGCTGTTCGAGCGCTTCCTGAACCCGGAGCGCGTATCGATGCCGGACTTCGACATCGATTTCTGCCAGGACACGCGCGAGCGCGTCATCGAGTACGTCAAGCGCAAGTACGGTGCGGACAGCGTGTCGCAGATCGCCACGTTCGGCACGATGGCGGCGAAGGCCGCGGTGCGCGATGTCGGTCGCGTGCTCGACCTGCCGTACGGGTTCGTCGACAGCATCGCGAAGCTGATCCCGTTCCAGCCCGGCAAGCTCGTCACGCTTCAAGCGGCACGGGAGACCGAGCCGCTACTGGCCGAGCGCGAGCGGAACGAGGAGGAAGTGCGCGAGCTGCTGGCGCTGGCGGAGTCGCTCGAGGGGCTCACGCGCAACGTCGGCATGCACGCCGGCGGCGTGCTGATCGCGCCGGGCAAGCTCACGGACTTCTGCCCGCTGTACGTGCAACCCGGTGCCGAGTCGATGGTGTCGCAGTTCGACAAGGATGACGTCGAGGCGGTCGGCCTCGTCAAGTTCGACTTCCTGGGCCTGACGACGCTGACGATCCTCGACTGGACGCTGCGTTACGTGCGCAAGCTCGATCCGGCCTCGACGCTCGAGCTCGCGAAGCTTCCGCTCGACGACCGGCGTGCCTACGAGATCTTCAAGGCCGGGAACACGAGCGCCGTGTTCCAGTTCGAATCGCGCGGCATGCGCGATCTGCTGACGCGCGCCAAGCCGGACCGCTTCGAGGACATCATCGCGCTGGTCGCGCTGTACCGGCCGGGTCCGATGGACCTGATCCCCGAGTTTGTCGACCGCAAGCACGGGCGACAGAGGGTCGAGTACCTCGATGCGCGCCTGCAGCCGATCCTGGGACCGACCTACGGCGTGATGATCTACCAGGAGCAGGTCATGCAGATCGCGCAGGTGATCGGCGGCTATACGCTGGGCGCCGCGGACCTGCTGCGCCGGGCGATGGGCAAGAAGAAGCCCGAGGAAATGGCGACGCATCGCGACAGCTTCGTCGAGGGCGCGCAGAAGAACGGCCTTCCGCGCTCGAAGGCGACGCAGCTGTTCGACCTGATGGAGAAGTTCGCGGGCTACGGCTTCAACAAGTCGCATGCAGCCGCCTACGCGCTGGTCGCGTACCAGACCGCGTACTTCAAGGCGCATCACCCGGCAGCGTTCATGGCGGCGAACCTGTCGCTGGTCATGGACGACACCGACAAGGTGCGTGCGCTCTATGCCGATGCGCTCGACCAGGGGGTCGTGATCCTGCCGCCGGACGTCAACGCATCGGCGTATCGCTTCGAGCCGGTGGACGCGAAACAGGTGCGCTACGGCCTTGGCGGCATCAAGGGCACCGGCGAGCAGGCGATCGAGAGCATCGTCGCCGCGCGCGACGCCGGCGGACCGTTCCGCGATCTGTTCGACTTCTGCAGGCGCGTGGACAAGCGATTGTGCAATCGCCGCGTGGTCGAAGCGTTGGTCAAGGCCGGCGCGTTCGATGCGATCGATGCGCGACGCGCGGCGCTGTTCGCATCGGTCGGCATTGCGATCGAAGCCGCGGAGCGCGCCGAGGCGTCGGCAGGCCAGGTATCGCTGTTCGGTGAAAGCGCGCGCGAGGACGCCGTTCCGCTCGTCAACGCGCGCCCATGGAACGACGCCGAGCGTCTCGCCCACGAGAAGACGGCGCTCGGCTTCTACCTGTCCGGCCATCCGTTCAACGCCTTTGCCGCGGAGCTGAAGCCGCTGGTCAAGGTGTCGCTCGCGAACATCCAGGCTCGCCAGGAGCGCTATCTCGTCGCCGGCATCGTCACGGCGTTGCGGGTGCAGACCGGCCGGCGCGGCAAGATGGCGTTCGTCACGCTGGACGACGGCAAGGGCTCGGTCGAGATCATCGTCTACAACGAGACGTTCGACGCGGCGCGCGCGCTGCTGCGCGAGGATCAGCTGGTCGTCGTCGAAGTGCGCGTCCTGCAGCGCGTCGGCGAAGACGGCGAGCTGCAAGGTCTGCGCATCGCCGCGGAGCACCTCTACGACCTCGCCGAGGTGCGCAGGCGCTGGGCGAAGCGACTGAAGCTTTCGTTCAACGGCAACTCGGATGCCGGCAAGCTCGAGGACCTGCTGAAGCCGTTCCGCGGCAACGGTGTGCCGGTCACCGTGTACTTCGACAACGGCCGGTGCGGCGGCGACGTCGAGCTGTCCGAAAGCTGGCGCGTGGCGCCCGATCCGGCACTGATCGACCGGCTGCGCGAATGGCTCGCGCCCGAGAACGTCGAAGTCATCTATTGATCAGGTATCAGGTGACAGTTGTCAGGTATCAGCAAGAGCGCCCCGCGACGAGGCGCGAAGATGTTGGTGAATGCTGATGGCTGACGGCTGAATTGCGCTCGTTCGTCGACCGCTACGCGGCGTTCTTTCGGCCGCCCGGCATCAGGCGCTTCGTCGGCGTCAGTTTCCTCGCGCGGCTGCCGATCGGAACGCTGGGCCTCTCGACGCTGCTGCACGTGCGCGAGCTCACCGGCTCGATCGCATTCGCCGGCAGCGTCGTCGGCGCGCAACTCGTCGCGGCCGCGATGATGGCGCCGGTGCTGGGCCGCGCGATCGACATTCGGGGGCCCGGCCTCGTGCTTCGCATGACCGCGACGATCCCCGCGCTGTCGATCCTGTTCGTCTTCTTCGCGGGCCCGTTGCAGCTTTCGCGTCCGGCGATCCTGCTCGCGGCAGTCACGACCGGCGCGTTCATTCCACCGGTCACGACGATCGTGCGCACGATCTGGCGCCATCGGTTCGAGGACGAGCGCGTGCGACAGACGGCGTTCGCGCTCGACTCGGTGTTGATCGAGCTCTCGTTCACGCTCGGCCCGGCGTTGGTTGCCGTCCTTGTCGCATTTGCATCGGCGCGCGCTGCGCTCGGTCTCGCCTGGGCTTGCACGGTTGCAGCGGTGCCGCTGCTGTACGCGTCGGGCGGAATGGCCTGGTGGAAGAACGCGCCTCCCGCGCAACGGCATCTGCTCGGGCCGCTGCGCGAGCGCGAGCTCCTGGTGCTCTACGCCGCGACGTTCGCGCTGACGCTTGCATTCGGTGCGCTCGAGGTCGGCTATCCCGGATTCGCGTCGGAGCGCTCGACCGCCGCCTGGGGACCGACGTTGATCGCGATCAACTCGGTCGGCAGCGCGCTCGGCGGGCTCGCCTACGGCGGCCTGCATCTGGCGATGCCGGTCGAGCGACAGCTGCCCCGGTTCATGAGCCTTCTCGCCGTGCCGATCGCCCTGCACCTGTTCGTCGACGGGCCCTGGGCGATGGCGCCACTGGCTTTCGTCGCCGGTTTGATGATCGCGCCCTCGATGACCGGCGCTACGCTGCTGGTATCGCGACACGCGCCGTCCGCCTACGTCACCGAGGCATTCACGTGGTCGGCGACGGCGATCGTCACCGGCGTCGGTGCCGGCATGGCGGCGGGCGGTGCGCTGATCGAGCGCTACGGCGCGAAGAGCGCGTTCGTGCTCGCGATGGCGAGCGCGCTTGCCGCAGCGATGTTTTCGCTCGCATTGCGACGTCGCTGACGTCGGCGGTTAGAATCCGCGTTCGAGGAGTGAACATGACTACCCCTGCCACGATGCGTGCGGTCGCGATGCGCGAGCCCGGGCCGCCTGATGTGCTCGGCGTCGCGCAGCAACCCGTGCCCACGCCGCGCGACCACGAGGTGCTCATCGAAGTCGCGTACGCGGGCATCAATCGTCCCGATTGCCTGCAACGCGCGGGCCACTATCCGCCGCCGCCGGATGCAAGCCCCACGCTCGGGCTCGAAGTCTCCGGACGCATCGTTGCTTGCGGTTCCCGGGTCGAGCGGTGGCGTGTCGGCGACAGCGTCTGCGCGCTCGTCGCCGGCGGCGGTTACGCGGAGTATTGCGTCGCGCCGGCGGCATGGTGCCTGCCGATCCCCGGCAAGGTGACGCTGCGCGATGCGGCGGGACTTCCCGAAACCCACTTCACCGTCTGGAACAACATCTTCGATCGCGGCCATCTGGCGGCGGGCGAGTCGATCCTGATCCACGGCGGCACCAGCGGCATCGGCCTCACGGCGATCCAGCTCGCGAAGCAATTCGGCGCAACGGTCTTCGCGACCGCGGGCTCACCCGAGAAGGTCGCTTTCTGTCGCGAGATCGGCGCAGACCACGCGATCGACTACAAGACGCAGGACTTCGTCGCCGAGGTCACGCGAATCACCGAAAAGCGCGGCGTCGACGTCGTGCTGGACACGATCGGCGGCGACTACATCGCGCGCAACCTGCGCTGCCTCGCGACCGACGGGCGGCTGGTCATGATCGGCTTCCTCAAGGGCAGCAAGGCCGAGATCGACTTCCGCTTCCTGATGGTGAAGCGGCAAACGATCACCGGCTCGACGCTGCGTGCGTCACCGTTCGAGCGCAAGGCCGTGCTGGCGAAGGCGCTCGAGGCGAATGTCTGGCCGCTTTACGCGAACGGGAAGCTCCGTCCCGTAACCCACGCGGTTTTCCCGCTCGAAGAAGCCGCGAAGGCGCACGCGCTTGATGGAATCGTCGGCGCATATCGGCAAGATCTCCTCGCCGTGCGGTGAAGGCCATACGTCGATAGCGCAGGGACGGTCGATCGTGAACCGCAGCGTTCGAGGGTCGCGGCGATGCGTGAGTCGGCCTGCCTGGTCCCATTTCGGGTCGATCGGGAGGAACATCGAGGTGGACGTCACGCGCGTCGAGCGCGCACACGAGCGAGCCGCGCGAATCATCGATGTCGCCTAGACAGAGATGCACGAGAGAGACATGCAGGGCGGTACGTATCGCTCGCGAGATAGAGCGACGAGCGTGTAGAGGACTTGTACGGGCGCCTTGGATGAGACATTGGCGCGCGAGAACAAATGCAGCGAAGCGCAACAGACTTTGCTGTTGCCACCTGACGCTCGCGCTGCGTAGTAGAGCGCTTGCAATGCGAGATAGTGATCGCATAGCTAGATATAGGACTGCGCGAGCTGGATAATGACCTATCCAGAACGCGGGATAGATGAGCGAGCGCCTGGCGTGCGTATAGAAGAGAGAGGTAGAAATAGCGCGCAGAGAATGAGACCTGGGCGGATAGCGCGTGCTGAGACAGGCTGGAAGAGGATAGAGCTCACGGGCGCGCTGCATAGCGGTCAGCGATTCTGAGACGCGACAGACATGCGAGTAGAGGAGGCAGAGCATGCGGTAAGAGAACGAATAGCTAGCGTAGAGTTCGATGGCGCGCAGGAAAGGCAGCGTCGGCTCTAGGCCAATCTCAGTCGAGCCAGAACTTGAAGAGACATGCAGATGCCTGGACTCGGCAAGATAAGGACGCGAAGCGAAACGCCTGAGAAACAGCGCTGCTTGCAGATGGATGAACGTCACTAGGTGGCGCGTAGCAGGTGATCGGTAGTGCGCAGAGTGCATAGGCGATACCAGACCAGGCGAGAGCATAGTAAGGCGTAGAAGAGAACGGTAGTCTGAGCGTACAGGTAGAGAGCGCGTAGTGTAGTAGAAGGTGTCAGTTGATGCCAGAAATGCAGACCGCGCAAATAAGAATAGAAAGCCTCGGCTTCTGCGGCTGTCGCAGCTCCATAGCAGCGACGCGCCGCGGCTCGAGCTGAGAAGCGGACCTGCTGCGCGATGGTGCTGGCGAGCTCGCGCTGGAAGTAGAGCATGCTGCGCGGCTCGCTGTAGAACGAGGCAGACCAGAACTGCTTGTGATCGCGCGTGCGAACCAGCGTCGCGGTGACTCGTAACCGAACGCCTCGGCACGAAGCGAACCTTCGATCAGATAGGTAGCGCAGAACTCGTGTCCGATGCGCGCCGCAGTATGGTTAGTGTGCTTGTAAGACATAACAGAGGTAAGGCTGATCACGGCAGATGAGCGGGATAGACTTGACAGAGAGCAGCGATAGTTTACTCTGTAAATACATAGACGAGGTATTAGCGATAGATGAATAGGCACTGAAGTTGTGGAAGGGCAAGACAGCGAGAGTGTGAAGGGATGTGCTAGGAAGAGGCAGCGGATCGACTCGTAGACGTAGGCGAAGAAGAGAAAGCAGAGGCAAGGTACAGTGAGGATGAGTAGATTAGTACAGCGAGAATACTGAAGCGCGCTGCGCAGCGCAGCGATGTGCTGATTGAGGTTGTTCTCCTCGACGACGGAATCGGGCCAGACGGCACGCATCAGTTCATCCTTCTTCACAGCTCGCAGTGAAGACGGAAGAGCGCGAGCAGCGTATAGAAGGCATTGGGCGAGAGCGGTGCAGGCTCGCCTTGTGGAGAAGAAGGCGGCGGGCAGGCTCGATGCGGAAGTAGCAGAACGCGTAGGCGCTTAAGCAGGTGAGATAGTGGAGTGTAATGAGGCTGGATAGGTGTTGTTAGTAGTTGTTCATAGATAGCGAGCACTTTGCGCAGTTCAGGCGGAAAGGAAGCGCAGCGAAAAGGCTCGATCACTGAGGCGCGATTATAAGCGCTTAATTTAGCGCGCAAAGCTCGCCTGCTCGGTGAGGATAGCGTAGGTAAGTTAGAGTGCAGAGCTGGGGCGGAGTGATAGCTATGGAGTAAGTGTACTGGCGGAAGGCTTAGGTGAAGAGCTGGAACGCTATAGACGGCGCACGGACCACGACCCCGCCTGGACGTACTCGCGAGTACTCCTGCACTCGCGAAGTAGTACGCAAAGGGATCGACGGATGAGACGCGACGACGGCGTGGCTGTCGGTCAGCCGCGACAGCGGCAGGAAGTAGAGTTAGACGTAGTAGGAAAGGCTGGCTCGGGAAACAGGGTTGGATAAGAGCTGAGTGTGAGTAGCAATAATGATAGCATAGGAGTAGCAGGGAGTATTCAAGAATAGCAGCGCAGCGATGATGCAGTAAGCTAAGGGGGCGTTCAGAGGAGCGCACAGGACGCTGACAGCAGCAGAAGTAGGGGCAGCAGGTATACGTAGCTTAGCGGGAATAGGGGTAAGAAGGGCGGCGGTATATCGTAATAGCGGAGGAGCGCTCAGGAGTATTCATAGGTCTTCATACATGCTAAAGACACAGGAGACAGTGTGGGAAGCACAGTTTGACTATAGATAGGCGCGCTGCTGCAAGCAGATTCACCAACGGGAGGTCTGATCATGAGCTGGGGTGCACATCGCGGTGTCGCGTTCTTGGTGTGGAGCTTCGTGTTCTCGCTGGCGCTGCCTGCGTTTGCATCGCCGCCGTCGTACATGGCGACGCGGATCGACGCACCGATGCGCGGAGGAACGGGCATCGGTATAAATGCACGCGGCGACATGCTGGCGCTCTGGACCATGCGTCGTCTTTTGTAGTCATAGGGAAGATAAAAAAAATCCCCTGGCAAGTAAAAGACATAAAAGACAGCGGTCAAATAGTAGGTAGGCCAACGTAGAGAGACTAAGGTCGATACACGCACTGGTCTTAGCAAACGGATAGATGCGCGACATCCATACGACGACGGCGCAGGAATAGCGTAGCGATGGCCATCAACGCCAGAGGAACAGTAGACAGGGTACGAAATAGTGGAGAAAGGAGTGTATAGCACTTATGATTAAGAGAAGGAAGAAGAGAAATACTAGATATAGGTGCTGATGACTAGAAGAGGACTACGGAGATAAATGACAGCGGTCAAGTGGCGATCAACGCGTTCAACGAACGGAGACTGAAGAGAACGTTTTTTTATAAGTAAGGAGAGATGAAGGAACTCGGCACGCTCGGAGGGTAGTTCAGTGAATCGGGGATAAACAGTAATGGCTAAGTAGTAGGTTACAGACAGAAAGGCTGGGGAGATGAACACGAGTTAGTATACGCAGAAGGGCGGATGAAGTCGCTGGGAATGCTAGACAAGGAAGAGAATGTGAGCATAGCTAAGGAGATAAACGACGCAGGTCAGATCATAGGAGAGTCAATATTTGAAAACTGGGAAAAAGAGATATTAAATAGTATCTTACTGTACATGAACGGAGTGATATATGAACTCAACGCACTGGTAGTTTCAGGGAAGCAACGCTTATTGACAAGAGCAGTAGAGATAAACGCGGCAGGGCAGATACTCGCGAAAGATTGCAGTCAGAATTGCGAAATCTACCGGCTCGATCCGCTGACGGCCGCTCGAGTCATCAGCGATCGAATTACACTACGTCGCCTTCGACCATTACTTCCTCACCGTCGACGCAGCCGAGATAGCCACGCTGGACGCCAGCGGCTCGGGCTGGCTTCGCACCGGCGAAGAGTTCGACGTGGATGTCACGGCGCAGACGTCGACCAGCCCGGTAATGTCGCTTCTTCAGCGCGTCGTTCGCGCCGAAAAGCTCGCACTTTTACACGCGCAGAACCGAGCGAGTGCGAAGCCGTGAAGGCCAACGCGCGCTGGAAATACGAAGGCAAGGTGTTTTACGCCGTGCTCCCGGACGCAGCCGGAGCATGTTCAGACGGAAGGCAGCCAGTGTACAGGCTCTACAACAGCGGATAGAGCGGGGCGCCGAATCACCGTTACACGACAAGTCTCTCCGTACGCGCGGCGATGATCGCGAAGGGATGGATACCGGAAGGCAATGGCGCACTGAGCGTGAGCATGTGCGTGTGATAGCGTTGCAAATGCAGACCAATCGTACGAAGAAGACTGAGTATTGCAGCCGTGGATAATTGGATAAAGAATGAAAGGAGATAGTATGCGACGCTGGAATACGACTGATCGGTGAGCTCTATAGAATGGTGCCTTGCGTTTCCCGACGACACGGCAGACCTGCATGCGCGCCATGATGCTGGGTCTCCTGGTGGCTTCGCAAGCTGCCGCCGCGGAGTTCCCAGAACGCCCTATCCGCATCGTCATGGGCGTGCCAGTTGGCACGAGCGTCGACATCGTGATCCGCACGTTGGCCAGCGTTATGCAGGCCGACCTCGGGCAACCTGTCGTCGTGGACGCTCGCCCGGAGCGGACGGGATCATCGCAGCGAAGATGGTGACGAGAGCGCCGGGCGACGGCTATACGCTCATGGCTGCGACGCACACGCAGCTCGTTGCGACCGCGGTCGCTTTCGCCAAGGCACCCTACGATGTCGAGCGTGACTTCACGCCGCTCACGATACTCACCGAAAACGAGGTTATCTTTGTCGTGAACCCATCGATTCCGGCGCGGACACTGAAGGAGCTGAGCGCGCACTCCCGTTCGATGGCGGGTGGTCTTCAGATCGGATACGGAGCGAGCACATTCCTGTACATGACCGACGCGCTCGGTCGAGCGAGCGGTGCCGAGTTCCAGCACATTCCCTACAACGGTCTCATGGCTGCGATGCAGGCTGTGCTTGGCGGACATGTCGCGGGCGCCTTCCTCGACGCAACGATCGCGCTCGATGCGATTCGTGCCGGACGCCTGCGAGCACTGGACGTATCGCGGTTCGAGGCGGCTTGCAGTGCTGCCGGATCTACCGACTTTTTCGGAGGCCGGCATTGCGGATCTGGACGCGAGCTTGTGGATCGCGATGGTTGCGCCGGCGAGCGTGCCCGACGCAGTCGCGCGACGACTGCGCACGTCGATCGTGCGTGCGCTCGAGTCGCCGGAAGTTCGCGACCGGTTTCTGTCGATGGCGATGGTCCCGCGCGTGAGCACACCCGCGGAGCTCATCGATGTCGTGCGCAAGGACCAGGCGACGACGCTGCGCCGGATGCACCAGTTGGGTGTCGGGCTGAAGTGAGGCAGCGTGCTCAGTAAGTCGCCCGCCCGCCCGACACGTCGAACACAGCCCCCGTCGAGAACGAGCATTCCTCGCACGCCAGCCAGCACACCAGCGAAGCGATCTCGTCGACGGTGCCGAAGCGTCCCATCGGAATCTTCGACAGCATGAACTCGATGAACTGCGGCGTCATCTGATCGAAGATCGCGGTGCGCACGGCCGCGGGCGTCACGCAGTTCACGCGGATCCCCGTCTTCGCGAGCTCCTTGCCCAGGCTCTTCGTCAGTCCGATCACCGCCGCTTTGGACGCGCTGTAGGCCGAGGCATTCGGATTGCCTTCCTTGCCGGCGACGGACGCGATGTTCACGATGCGCCCGTAGTCGGCGCGCTGCATGAGGGGCACGACCGCGCGATTGCAGTAGAAGAGCCCGTGCACGTTCACGTCGAACACCTGCTTCCAGTCCTCGACCGGATACTCCCAGACCGTCTTGTTCGGCCCGGTGATGCCCGCCGAGCAGACGAGAACATCGATGCCGCCCAGAGCCGCGGCCGTCGAGCGCGGCCGCGCGTCCACTTCGGCGGCATTCGCGACGTCGAATGCGGCCGTGTGCGCGAAGCCGTGCGCTTGCTTCGCGGCCGCGAGCGCAGGCGCGTCCCGATCCCACAGGGCGACGCTCGCGCCGCTCGCGGCGAGCCGCTGCGCGATCGCAAGACCGATGCCCGCCGCACCGCCGGTGACGACCGCACGGCGGCCCTCGAAGTCCAGCTGATTCATGTCGCTGCTCCTCGCGGAAACAACCGCGGAGGATAGCAGCCGCGCGCGGCGAAGCGTCCGGGGCTAGCGCAGGAAGCGCATCACGCTGACCAGCACGACGATCAACGCGGTCAGGCCAACGACCGCGAGAATCGCGGTGAGCAGGTGTCGCGTCTCGCCCTGGAACACGATGAGCTCGTCCGCGAGCTCCGCGACCTGGGCGGACGATGCGAACGACTTGGCGTCGTGGCTGTCCCGCGGATCGTCGTCCTCGTAGGGATCGAAGTCGTCATCGTCGCGACGCGCGTTGCGGGACGGTCCGCCGGCGTTGGCCACGTCGACCGGCACGACGAACGTGAGACTGGACACCGGCACGCGACGGTGCGCCACGTTGTCCCAGAATTTTCCGGTGCGACCGTCCTTCGAACGATAGGTCACGCCACGCGGTCCTGCGATCGTGCGCTCGCCGGCCTGCATGAAGACCTTGTGCGGCAATCGTCCTGCACGGCCGAGATCCAGCAGCACGCGAAACTCGCGCGGCCCGAGCGGCACGTCGACCTGGAACTCCGCCGGCGCGCGGTTGCCTCCGGAAGCCGTCTCCGGCACAAACGTGAGGCGACCATTGGTCTTGCCGTCCGCGCGCGTGAGCAAGCCCCCGCGCTCGCGAATGCGCAGCATGCCCTTCATCGATTCCAGGCGACCGCCGCTTGCGAGCTCGACCGACTCGCCGCGATTGAGCGTCACCATCAGCACGAGGATCATCTCCGCGCCGTCTTCGATCACGACCCGTGCCTTGTGCGGCTTCAGTCGAATCAGCGGCATTCTGGGCGCGACGTCTTCGTGTGGCGGCGCGTTGAATTGCGGGGAGGACTCGAATTGGCGCGCGCTCTTGCGCATGGTGAGGGGTCACGTTGCGCGGCGCATTCCCCTTGAAGCGCCCTACGCGCTGCTTCGTAAGCTCGGACGATTCTAAACGCAAGTCACGCAAGCGTAGTAAATGAAAATGCTTGCGCGACAAACGGGACACTCGAAACGTCGATAAATTTGACAAACACGCCGGGCGACGCGTTTGTACACCCGGCTTGTTCAGTCGCAACGTCGGAAAGCCCACCGCCGATGGGCGCAGGGCACGAGTTGCTAGCTGCCGGACGATTCGCCGTCGGCGGCGCTCAGGTCGAGCCTGTGCTCCCGCAATGGGCCCAGTCGAACGGCTAGAACACGCCGGCGTGGCTGTCGAGTCGTACTGTCAGCTCGCATCCGGCGTCGGCGATGCCGGCTCCGCTCGCTCCAATTCCGAATCGCAGCGATTGGCCCGGTTGCAACAGAGCGCGGTCCGGCAACCGGCGATTGCGATGCAAAACCGTTGGCGGGATTCGTAGCGCGCGAAGGAACGCCAAGCGGATCCCAGTTGACGCCATTGTCCAGGCTATACACGAGCGCCGCGATTACAGTCTGCGCCGTGGCTGCCTGGTGGTACAGCATGGCCGTCGCGGAGGCGATGCGGTGATAGCTCGCATACCGCATACGCCGATGTTTGGCACACGACACCGCCCGCGTTCACGGCGGCCTCCACGTTCGATTCAAGGCCGTGCAAGAACTCCGGCTGGAGCGCATCGCCGAGGCGATTCAGGAATGCCGCCATCGCCAACCGGGATACCGCATCTCCCGGACAAAACAACGTCGCGGACGTGCAGCCGAGCGTGATCGAGCGGTTCTTCAGCCACTCGACATTGGGACAGAATCCGCTCGCCGAGTCGACGTCGGTGAATCCGGCGCAGGGCGCCGCCGATGCCGGACCCGCCATCACCAGCGAAGCTGCGAATGCTACGGCCACGTTCCATGCACGCATCATTCTTTTCCATTCAGACGAAGCCAACGTTTGATTCCAGGTGGCGGGGCCGGATATGACAACGCCGGCCGAGAGAGCTGCCCGTCACATATCGGGGCCGTGACGCGGTGGGGGTGCCGGCACCAGGGGTCGAACCCGGGACCTTCGGTTTACAAAACCGCTGCTCTACCAACTGAGCTATGCCGGCTGATGCTCTAGTGTGACGGGATTGTAGCGCCGCTCGGCGCGCGGCCGATTCGCGCGCGACTACTTGATGACCTGCAGGTGCGACGGACGGGTACGCGGCTTCTCGCCGTTGCCCGCGGCCTTGCGCACTTCGTCGGGCGGAAGCGTCGCGGCGGCGAGCGACGCCGCCGGATCCTGCGGCACGTTGAACGCGAAGCCGTAGCCGGTTTCCTTCGCGAAGATGCCCGCGACCGCGGCCATCGGCACGGCCACTTCCTGCGACACACCGTTGAACCGCGCGGTGAACTGGATCCAGTCGTTGTCGATCGTCAGTCGCCGCGTCGCGCTGGCGCTGACGTTCAGCACGATCTCGCCGTTCTTCACGTACGCAGCCGGCACCTTCGTCTGCGGATTGACCCGCACGGCGAGATACGGCGTCAGGCCGTTGTCCGCGCACCATTCGCAGATCGCGCGGACCAGGTAGGGCTTGGCGGACTGCTCGGACATGCGGCGCAGGATACTACGCTAGGGACGAGGGTCAAGCCCGAGTCGTAAGCAGGGGCGACAGCGGACGGTCAACGTCGGTACACATTACAAAGCCCACCGGTCACTGTGTTCGACAATCGCCCGTCCTGCGCCGTTCGCGGGGTGGAAATGCCCAAACCCCCCTGGTTTGAGCAGCACAGCGGCCGTTGCCGGCGTTTGGGGCCAGGATGACGGGCGGTGCTCACGTTCTCGAAAGACACGGATCCCCGCGATTATCCTCGCGAAGGCGAGGGCGGGGATGACGCAGTCGCAAAAGACACTGGATCCCCGCCTCCGCGGGGATGACGGATGCCGAAAGACACTGGATCCCCGCCTCCGCGGGGATGACGCAGTCGCATTCCGATCGCGTTGCACGCGATCGGGCTTATGCGTCACTTGCGCATGCCGCGCTCGGCCGAGGTGAGCGCCTCGGAGAACGCCGGCCGCGAGAACAGCCGCTCGGCGTACTTCATCAGCGGCGCGGCCTGCTTCGGCATCTGCACGCCGTAGTACTCGAGACGCCACAGCAACGGCGTGATCGCCACGTCGAGCATCGAGTATTCCTCGCCGAGCATGTGCTTGTGCTTGGCGAACACCGGCGCGATCTGCAGCAGCGCATCGCGCACCAGGTTGCGAGCCTTCTCGGCGTTCTTCTGGTTGTTGCCCTCGAGCGCGTCGATGTGGATGAACAGCTCCTTCTCGAAGCGGTGCAGGAACAGCCGCGCGCGCGCGCGCATCACCGGGTCCGCCGGCATGAGCTGCGGATGCGGGAACCGCTCGTCGATGTACTCGTTGATGATGTTCGACTCGTGCAGCACCAGGTCGCGCTCGACCAGCACCGGAACCTGGTTGTACGGATTCATCACCGCCAGGTCCTCGGGCTTGTGGTCGAGGTCGACGTCGATGATCTGGAAGTCCATCCCCTTCTCGTGCAGCACGATGCGGCAGCGCTGGCTGAAGGGGTCGGTGGTGCCGGAGTAGAGCGTCATCATGTGCGTTTGTCTCCTCGCGCCTCATCGTCGTGGGCGCGTCGCGGGCGGCTTCGTCGGCCGGCGGGGTCAGCGTGCAAATGCAGGCGGAAGGGGTAAGGCGAAAGCGCCTGCCCCGGGCTCATCGCCGTGAACGGCCTAGTGAACGTCCTTCCAGTACTCGCGCTTCAGCCAGTAGGCGAACACGAACAGCACGCCGAGGAACAGCAGCACGATCAGTCCGATCCGCTCGCGCGCGAGCTTGTACGGCTCGCCGACGTAGTCCAGGAAGTTGACCAGGTCGGCGACCGCCGCGCGGTACTCGGCGGCGACTCATCGAGCCCTTCTGGTCGACCTCGAGCGTCTTCACCAGGTACTTGCCGCCGTGGGCCGGTTCGACCAGCGCCAGCGCCTTCGCGGCGATCGCCGCGCCTTCGGCCGCCTCGTGCGTCGGGAACTCCTGCGTCACGAGCCGGTTCGTGCCCGACAGCTCCCAGAGCACGTGCGGCATGGCCGACGTTCGGGAACACGAGGTTGTTCCAGCCGGTCGCCGACTGGTCGTCGCGGTAGAAGCCGATCAGGTAGTTGTACAGCCACTGCGTGCCGCGGACGCGCGTCTCGACCGAGAGGTCGGGCGGCGGCGTGCCGAACCAGGCCTTCGCCTGGCCGGCGGGCATCGTGACCTGCATCGTGTCGCCGATCTTCGCCGGCACGTGCAGCAACGAGCCGTCGGCCGAGGTTTCGAAGCGGCCGGTGAGGATCAGGTTCTCGCGTGATCTGCTGCTCGGTCAGTCCCAGGTCGATCAGCCCGTTGTAGCGCATGTACTTCGCGCTGTGGCAGTTGAGGCAGTAGTTCACGAACAGCTTCGCGCCGCGCTGCAGCGATTCGAGGTCGCGCGGATCGGTGACGATGCGCTCCATGCGCGCTGCGGGCCCGCCCGCGGCGAGCGCCGGCGCCAGCGTCGATCCGGTCGAGGAGGGCCGCCCCGACGGCGGCGAGGCAGGCGAGCTTCGCTTTCACCAGGTGACCCTTTCCGGAACCGGCTTCGTCTTGTCGCGAGCCGTGTACCAGGGCATCAGCAGGAAGAACAGGAAATAGACGACCGTGAAGACCCGCGCGACCACGGTCGCGACATCGGCGGTCGCCGAGCACCGGAATGCCCGCGGGGAACTGGCCCCAGACGGTCACCGGCACGACGCCGAGGTAGCCGAGCACCAGGAAGCTGACGACGAACGCCGCCAGCCAGACCTTGTAGCGCCAGCCGCGGTAGCGGATCGACTTCACCGGGCTGCGGTCGAGCCACGGCAGCGCGAAGAAGATCAGCACCGCGACGCCCATGACGAGCACGCCCCAGAATTGCGTGCCCAGGAACGACGGCACGGCGCGCAGCATCGCGTAGTAGGGCGTGAAGTACCAGACCGGCGCGATGTGCTCCGGCGTCTTCAGCGGATCGGCCGGGATGAAGTTGTTGTGCTCGAGGAAGTAGCCGCCCATCTCCGGCACGAAGAAGACGATGATCGAGAACACGATCAGGAAGAAGATGACGCCGACGATGTCCTTGATCGTGTAGTACGGGTGCGAATAGATGCCGTCGAGCGGCAGGCCGGTCCGCGGGTCCTTCGGCTGGTGCTTGATCTCCACGCCGTCCGGGTTGTTCGAGCCGGTCTCGTGCAGCGCCATCAGGTGCGCGGCGACGAGGAGCAGCAGCACCAGCGGGATCGCGATCACGTGGAACGCGAAGAACCGGTTCAGCGTGATGTCGCGAGATCGTGTAGTCGCCGCGGATCCACAGCGCGAGGTCCTCGCCGATCACCGGAATCGTCGAGAACAGGTTCACGATCACCTGCGCGCCCCAGTACGACATCTGGCCCCACGGAAGCAGGTAGCCGAAGAACGCCTCGGCCATCAGCGTCAGGTAGATCAGGCACGCCGAAGATCCAGGTGAGCTCGCGCGGCTTGCGGAAGCTGCCGTAGAGCAGCGCGCGGAACATGTGCAGGTAGACGACGACGAAGAACGCCGACGCGCCGGTGGAGTGCAGGTAGCGGATCAGCCACCCCCACTCGACGTCGCGCATGATGTACTCGACCGACTCGAACGCCTTCTGCGCGTCCGGCTTGTAGTTCATCGTCAGGAAGATGCCGGTGACGATCTGGATCACCAGCACGAACGCGGCGAGCGATCCGAAGTAGTACCAGAAGTTGAAGTTCTTCGGCGCGACGTACTTGCCCCACTGCGATTCCCACAGCTGCGGTCAGCGGGAAGCGGGCGTCGATCCAGGCGATCAGCTGCGCGTCATGCGCGTCGGTTGCTGGCGCCGAGCGTGCGGCGCGAAGCCATCGCAGTGTCCCGATCAGCGGTCTCGTTGGCGACGGCATCAGCCGCCTTCGGTGTCCTCGCCGATCACGATCCGCGTGTCGGAGAGATAGCGATGGGGCGGAATGACGAGGTTCGACGGCGCGGGCATGCCCTTGTAGATGCGGCCGGCGAGGTCGAACTTCGACTGGTGGCACGGGCAGAAGAAGCCGCCGAGCCAGTCGGCGCCGAGGTCCGCGGGCGCGACGTCGCGGCGATACGTCGGCGAGCAGCCGAGGTGCGTGCAGATGCCGACCGCGACGAAGATCGCGGGCTTGATCGAGCGCGTCTGCGTTCTTCGCGTACGGCGGGCTGCTGCGGAGCTCCGACTTCGGGTCGAGCGAGCTGCGGCTCGACCTTCGGCAGCGACGCGAGCATGTCCGGCGTGCGGTTGATCAGCCACACGACCTTGCCGCGCCATTCGACATCGATCTTCTGGCCGGGCTCGAGCTTCGCGATGTCGACCTCGACCGGCGCGCCGGCCGCCTTCGCCCGTTCGCTCGGAAAGAACGACATCACGAACGGAACCGCGGACGCGGCGATGCCGATCCCGCCGACGACGCTGGTCGCGCCGAGAAGGAACCGGCGCTTGCGCGCGTCGACCGCGGGAGTGGAAGGCTGACCGGTCACCGCCTGCGTGGCCGCCTCAGTTAAGTCCGTTGCCATGGATGCCTTTGACATGGAGGGCGCTTTTTGAGCCCCCGGGCCGGGTTTGCTAGCTCGCCCGTCGCCGCCGCTGACGACCGCCGCGAGGTGGATGCATCGAGAGGCGTTTGCAAAACCGCGGAATTATACGGGAGTCGCACCCCCGGCCGGAAGACTTGACATGTCGAAGCGCAGAAAACCGCCACCGGATCAACCGTTTGCAGCGCATTATCGGGCTGCGCGTCAGCGTCGCGGCCAGTGCGGCCCGAGACCGACGTCGCCGTCTATAATCGACCGCTCTCCCTTCCGCCTCAGGCCAAGTGCTCCGCAAATTCTGGTTGCTGTTCGCGCAGGCGTGCACGCTCGTGCTGGCGCTGCTGTTCGTCGTCGCGACGCTGCGCCCCGATCTCGTCCCGAGGCTCTCCGGTCCGGGCAACGTCGTGCTGCTGCAGCAGGCGAGCGCGCCGGCAACGACGGTTGCGAGCGGATCGGAAAGCGCCTTCACGTTCGCCGAGGGTGCGAAGAAGGCCATGCCCTCGGTAGTCAATATCTATACGAGCAAGGAGATCCGCGGGCGCAACCCGATGCCGGACGACAGCCTGTTGCGCCGCTACTTTCCGGATCTGGCCGAGCGACTGCCGCCGCAGCGCGCCACCAGCCTCGGCTCCGGCGTGATCGTCGCGAGCGACGGCTACGTGCTCACGAACAACCACGTCGTCGACGGGCGCGGACGACATCCAGCTCGTGCTCTCCGACGGCCGCCGCATCGACGCGAAGCTGCGCGGCACGCGATCCGGAGTCCGATCTGGCCGTGCTGAAGACCGAGGTCACGGGCCTGCCGGCGATCACGCTGGGCACGCTCGAGCGCGTGCAGGTCGGCGACCCGGTGCTCGCGATCGGCAATCCGTTCGGCTTCGGCAACACGGTGACGCTCGGCATCGTCTCCGCGCTCGGCCGCACGTCGCTCGGCATCAATCGCTACGAAGACTTCATCCAGACCGACGCAGCGATCAATCCGGGCAATTCGGGCGGCGCGCTGGTCGACGCCGGCGGCAACCTGATCGGCATCAACAGCACGATCTACTCGCGGTCGGGCGGATCGCTAGGCATCGGGTTCGCGATTCCGGTGACGCTCGCGAAGGACGTCCTCGCGCAAATCATCGAGCGCGGCGAAGTGACGCGCGGCTGGTTCGGCGTCGAACCGCAAGACGTGGACGGCGACATAGCCAGAGCGCTGTCCCTCGAGCGTCCGGAGGGCGTGCTGATCCGCGGCGTGCAGCGCGGCGGTCCGGCCGACCGCGCGGGCGTTCAGGTGCGCGACGTGGTCGTCGACATCGAGGGCCGGCCGACGCGCAATACGCCGGCATTGCTTTCGCGGATCGCGGCGCTGCCGCCAGGGTCGAACGCCAAGGTGACGGTGATGCGTGACGGCAAGCCGGTTGCCGTGGACATCGTCGTCGGCAAGCGACCCCGAGCTTCGTAACTTCCGCCGCAGGTTCGCTGCGGCGGTTCGACGAGCTACGCCGTCCCCTCCTCCGTATCGCGCTTCGGCACGGAGACGAACCGCGCGAGGAACAGCCCGACCTCGTAGAGCAGCCACAGCGGAATCGCCAGCAGCAACTGCGAGATCACGTCCGGCGGCGTGAAGATGGCGCCGAGCACGAACGCGCCGACGATGACGTAGGCGCGCGCGCCCTTGAGCTTCTCGAGGCTCACGACCCCCATCCTGACCAGAACGACGACGACGACCGGCGTCTCGAACGTCAGGCCGAACGCGATGAACATCGTCAGCACGAACGACAGGTACTTGTCGATGTCGGTCATCATCTGCACGCCTGGCGGCGTATAGCCGACGAAGAACCCGAACGCGACCGGGAACACGACGAAATACGCGAACGACATGCCGATCAGGAAGAACGCGAAGCTCGAAACGATCACCGGCACGGCGAGCCGCTTCTCGTGCTGGTACAGGCCCGGCGCGACGAA
Source organism: uncultured beta proteobacterium (assembly GCA_963804205.1). GTDB lineage: Bacteria > Pseudomonadota > Gammaproteobacteria > Burkholderiales > Casimicrobiaceae > VBCG01. The sequence continues at coordinate 292,819 of CAWDPJ010000001.1, forward strand.
CGCCCACATCTGGTAGAGCACGTAGGGCAGCGCAAGCAGGAAGCCGGCCATCAGCGTGACTTTCAGCGGCACGAGGAACGTGCCGGTCACGTCGGTCGCGATCATCGTCGCGCCCGGCAGGAAGCGCGGAGAGCAGCGGCTGGGCGAGCAGCGCGTAAATCTCCTTCGCCCACGGGACGAGCGCGATCGTGAGCACCAGCACAGCGATGATCGCGCGCAACAACCGGTCGCGCAGCTCGATCAGATGCGAGATGAACGTTTCCTGCGCGGTTTCTTTGGCGTCGGCCATGGCGGGCGAGGCAGGCGCGGGTCAGATCTTCTCGAACCCCGGCAGATTCCCCTGCCGCGGCGCGTCGCCTGCTGCGTCCGCCGCCGCGGCGTCCGCCGCATCGGTCGTCGGCTCCTGCAGCGCAGGCAGCGACGACGCCGCTACGGCCGGCTCGTCCGCTGCGCGGTTGAGCTCGTCGCCGACCGATTGCGCGGTTTGCTCGAAATCCCGCGCGGCGGAGGAAACGCTGGTCTCGATGTCGCGTGCCGCCGACTGCACCTCTTGCTGCAGCTTGCGAAGCTCGTCGAGCTCCATCTCGCGGTTGATGTCCGACTTGACGTCGTTCACGTAGCGCTGCAGCCGCCCGAACAGGTGACCGAGCGTGCGCGCCGCCTTCGGCAGCCGCTCCGGGCCGATGACGATCAGCGCGACGACCGCGATGACGACGATCTCGGAGAAACCGATATCGAACATTGGAGCGAAAGATGCCGGGGACTACGCGGGTTGACCAGTTGTCGTCGTCCCCGCGAAGGCGGGGACCCAGTGTCTTCGGTCGAACGACGCTGGATTCCCGCCTGCGCGGGAATGACGCCCGTTGGGCGGCTCGGCGCCACCGCGCGAAGGAGGGCGGCTTCGCGCCTACGTGCGCGTCGACGTTTCCTTCTTGATCTCGCCCTCGATCGTCTTGCCGGGGATCTGTCCCGGGGGTTGCGCTTCGGCGGACTTCGCGGCCTCGGCGTCGTCGCCGCTGCCCTTCACGCCTTCCTTGAAGCCCTTCACTGCGCCGCCCAGGTCCTGTCCGATGTTGCGCAGCTTCTTCGTGCCGAAGATCAGCACGACGACGACCAGAACGATCAACCAGTGCCAGATGCTCAACGAGCCCATTTCGATCTCCTCAGAATCCCTTCCGCACGATCATCGGCCCGAGCGGGTCGGGGCCGCCGATCAGGTGAACGTGGACATGCATCACTTCCTGCCGGCCGACGCGGCCGGTGTTGACGATCGTGCGGAATCCGTCCGTCGCGCCCTGCTCCTTGGCGAGCCGTCCCGCGAGCGCCAGCATTCGCCCCAGCACCGGGGCGTGCTGGTCCGTGACGTCGTAGAGGGTTGCCACGTGCGCCTTCGGGATCAGCAGCAGGTGCACGGGCGCGACCGGCTGGATGTCGTGGAACGCCAGCAGGTCCTCGTCCTCGTACGCCTTGCGGCTGGGAATCTCGCCGCGCGCGATCTTGCAGAAGATGCAGTTCGGGTCGGATCCGTTCACACCGCCATTGTATAGCGGCGCCGCTTCGGGCTCCGCCGGCGACGCGACGAAGCGTCCTACGCGCCCCGCGGCACGCGCGCCGCTGGACGGCGCATCGCGACCCGCGCCCGATGCCGCCGTCAGTGCGCGAGCGCGGCCTGCGCTGGCGGCTGGACGCCTTCGTTCGGAAGGACAGCGCGCGCGACGCGAGCTCGGCGCTTTGCGCGGCAAGTTCCGCGCGCAACGCCTCGAGTCACGCGCCTGCTGTCGGACCAGCTGGTAGAGACCCTTGATGGCGGCGAGCGCCACGCCGTCGGCATCCTGCAGGCCGATCGCCTTGTCGCTGTCGCCGAGGCCGAACGCCGCGTGGAAGTCCTGCGCCATGGGCCCGACATGCATCACTCCGCGTTCGGGCCATCCTTCGGCTGCCAGCGATAGATCGGCATGGCGGCGAGCTTCGCCAGGACGTCGGTGCCGTCCAGCGGCTCGAGATTGCGCTTCAGGTTGCGATCGCTGGCGCAGGTCCAGCCGCTACCGTTCTGCGCGTAACATGCCCAGGTCGGCGCGCCCGCGAGCTGTTGACGCCGGTCACGAACCAGACGCCGCCCAAGCCGGTGGCGCGCACGTTGAACGTGTTGGCGCTCTGGCCAGGCGCGCGATAGAGCGCGGGATCGAAATCGGGCCGTACGAGTCGACCAGACGAACATGCCGTGCTCGGCGGCGTGCGCGCGTGCGCCGGCGACGAAGCTGTAGTTGCCGACCGCATGGTTGTCGATAGCCGCCGGGAACCGTCGGTACACGCCGGCTCGCCAGATTGCTGCGACCTCCGCGATCGTCGCTTGGCTGTCACTGGCGGCGTTGGAGAAGCCGCCGCCGACTCGCTGCCACATCGCTCGCGCCGCGCTATGCCCTAGTCCCGCGAGCTGTTCGTCGCGCTGCTCCGACCGTCGCCAGACCCTGACGAGATCTGTCACCGTCTGTCGGAGTTGCCGCGATTCGCGCCGCCCGATACGGTCGTCCCATTCGATCCGCCGCACCATGAGCTGCTCGAAGACCCCCCGCCGATCGTCACGAATCGTCGCTCGCGAAATTCATGCAGCCCGCGTCGACGCGCCGGTCGAGCCTCGTAGCAATCGGCACCGGCCAGGCCCCCGCCGCAATCGTCTGCCCTACAGGACCGGTGCTCGACGTCGTTATTCGAATCGCCGCCCGATCAAGTTCGGGCTGCTCGGTGTCGGGTCATAGCGCATCACGCGACTGCCGTCGCGCCTTGATCTCGACCGGATTGATCGTCCGTCGTCCCGAGCACCGCGGTCGCCCTGAAGGCGAATTGCCACCCTGCTGGAAAGTCACGTTGCCGAGACGATACATGAACGCCGCCATCTGCAGGCGCGTCACGACATCGTCCGGGCAGTACAGATTCACTGCGCATCCGAGGGTGATGTCGCGGTTCTTCATCCAGGTCACGTGCGCGCAGAACGGATCCGCGTCGTCGACGTCGAGGAAGCCGGCGCAGGGCGCGGCGTCGCGGGTCGCCGAACCGAGCGCGAAAGCGGTGAAGCAGAGCGGCGACAGCGACTCGAGCGAACGCAGTCGCGCGCGCAGGCAACTTCGGGATCGTCATGATCGTCTCCGGCCGGCCGCAACGACGGCTCTACCTGAGGATCGAAACGCCGGCTGCGAAAGGCGACAGGCGCCCGCGCTGCCGGGCCCCGCCGTCTAGCCGCCGTGCGGCCGCGCGCCGCCTTCTCGTCGATTCCCGACGTTCCGTGCCTGCGTTCGAGCTCCGCGAGCACGTCGTCGGGAGACAGGCCGTGTCGAGCGAGCATGACCAGGCAGTGGAACCACAGGTCGGCCACTTCGTGCGTGATGCGGGCGGGGTCGCCGTCCTTCGCAGCGAGCACCGTCTCGGTCGCTTCCTCGCCGATCTTCTTCAGGATCGCGTCATCGCCGCCGGCGAGCAGCGAAGCGACGTACGAGACCTTCGGGTCCGCGCCCTTTCGCGACTCGATCGTCGCGGCCAACGCGACGAGCGTATCTGCCAACGTGGCTCGCGCCGGTCGCGGTGGTTGCTGACTCCTGACTGCCTGACGCCTGATTCCTGACCACCGTAGATCGCTTTCGGGTCCTTCAGCACCGGCTCGACGTCCTTCCACTCGCCCTCCTCGAGTCGCTTGAAGAAGCACCGCTCGTGCCCGGTGTGGCAGGCGATGCCGCCGGTCTGGTCGACGACCAGCAAGACCGAGTCGCTGTCGCAATCGAGCCGCACTTCGCGCACGGCCTGCACGTGGCCGGAGGACTCGCCCTTCTTCCACAGCTTTTGCCGCGAGCGCGACCAGTAATGCGCATAGCCGCTCGCAACGGTCGCCGATAGCGCCGCACGGTTCATCCACGCGAGCGTCAGCACGCGACCGCTGTCCGCAGCCTGCGCCACGGCGGGGACGAGCCCGTCGGCGTTCCAGCGCACGTCTTCGAGATAAGCCATTTCGTGCCGTTATAGCCTGACTTCGATCCCGGCGGCCCGCATCGCCGCCTTCGCCTGCCCGATCGTGTGCTCGCCGTAGTGGAAGATCGACGCCGCCAGCACGGCGTCCGCGCCCCCGGCGACGATCCCCTCGACGAGATGCGCGAGCGAGCCGACGCCCCCGGACGCGATCACCGGCACTTCGACGGCGTCGACGACGGCGCGGGTGAGCTTGATGTCGAAGCCCGAGCGCGCGCCGTCGCGGTCCATGCTGGTCAGCAGGATCTCCCCGGCGCCGCGCTCGCAGACTTCGGTGGCCCACTGCACGACGTCGATGCCCGTCGGCGTGCGACCGCCGTGGATGACGACCTGCCATTGGTCGACTGCGCATTGCTTGGCGTCGATCGCCGCGACGATGCATTGCGAGCCGTAGTGGCCGGCGGCCTCGTTGATCAGCTCGGGTGTCGCGATCGCCGCCGTGTTGATGCTGACCTTGTCGGCGCCGGCGTTGAGCAGCGCGCGGATGTCGTCGACCGAGTTGACGCCGCCGCCGACGGTGAGCGGAATGAACACCTGGTCGGCGACGCGCTCGATCATGTCGTAGAGCAGCGCGCGCTTCTCGATGCTCGCGCGGATGTCGAGGAACGCCAGCTCGTCCGCGCCCTGCTCGTCGTAGCGCCGCGCAACCTCCACCGGATCGCCGGCGTCGCGCAGATTGACGAAGTTCACGCCCTTGACGACGCGTCCCTCGGCGATGTCGAGGCAGGGGATGATGCGCTTGGCGAGCATCAGGAGTCAGGAGTCAGTTGGCAGTCGCGCCGGCGCGTTCGAGGCGGCGCATCGAAGCGCCGGGAAACTTTTCTCGAGTCCGTAAGGGATCATAACCGCGCTCAATGCGCGGCCACCGAAAACGCAGGCGCGACTGTCAACTGCCAACTGTCAACTGACTCCTGCCGCCTTCTGCGCCGCGCGGAAGTCCATCGTGCCTTCGTAGAGCGCGCGGCCGGCGATCGCGCCGATGATGCCGTCGCTCTCGTGCTTGGCGAGCGCCTCGACGTCGGCGATCGACGCGAGGCCTCCGGACGCGATCACCGGCGCCTTGATCGCGCGGGCCAGCCGGACCGTGGCCTCGATGTTGACGCCGGACAGCATGCCGTCGCGGCCGATGTCCGTGTAGATGATCGCCTCGACGCCGTAGTCCTCGAACTTCTTCGCGAGGTCGATCACGTCGTGGCCGGTCATCTTCGACCAGCCGTCGGTCGCGACCTTGCCGTCGCGCGCATCCAGGCCGACGATGATGTGTCCCGGGAACGCGTAGCAGGCGTCGTGCAGGAATCCCGGATTCTTCACGGCCGCCGTGCCGATGATCACGTAGGTCACGCCGTCGTCGAGATAGCGTTCGATCGTGTCGAGGTCGCGGATGCCGCCGCCGAGCTGGACCGGGATCTCCTCGCCGACGACGCTCGCGATCTCCCGGATCGCAAGCTCGTTCTTCGGCTTGCCGGCGATCGCGCCGTTCAGGTCGACGAGATGCAGCCGCTTCGCGCCCTGCTCGAGCCAGTGCTGCGCCATCGCGGCCGGATCCTCGGAGAACACGGTGGCCGTGTGCATCTCGCCCTGCTTCAAGCGGACGCAGTTGCCGTCCTTGATGTCGATCGCGGGAATGATCTGCATGGCGGCGTCTGCCAGAGGACCGCTGGGGGTGCGCGAAAGCGCGGGAGGCGAAGGAGAGGCGGGTTGCGGGAACCGGCGGCCTGGCGGCTCAGGCGCGACCGTCCCAATTCACGAAATTGGCGAGGAGCTGCAATCCGGCCCGGTGGCTCTTTTCCGGATGGAACTGGACGGCGAAGATATTAGCCCGCGCTATGGCGCAAGTAAACGGCGCCGGATAGGCCGTGGTCGCCGCCGTCAGCGCGAGGTCGTTCGGCGCGGGATGGTAGCTGTGCGCGAAGTAGAAGCGCGTTCCCTGCTCGATGCCAATCCAGAGCGGGTGGGCTCGCGACTGCTGCACCCGGCTCCAGCCCATGTGCGGCACCTTCAGGCGCTCGCCGTCCGTCCCGCTCATGACCGAATCGCGGAAGCGGACGACCCGACCGGCCAGCGCGCCCAGGCAGGCGCGTGGGGCCCTCCTCGCTCGTCTCGAACAGCATCTGCAGGCCGAGACAGATGCCGAGGAACGGGCGGTCGCGCGAGCGCCTCCATCACGACGTCGCGCAGCCCGCTCGCCTCGAGGCTTTTCATGCAATCCGGCATCGCGCTCTGGCCGGGCAGCACGACGCGCCTCGCTTCCCGGATGACCGCGGGGTCGCCCGACACGACGATCGAGCGGTCCGGCGCGACGTGCGTCAACGCCTTCGCGACCGAGCGAAGGTTGCCCATTCCGTAGTCGACGACGGCGATATCCATCAGGCGTAGCGCGGGCGGCTAAAGACTTCCCTTGGTTGACGGAATCTGATCGCCCGCGCGCTGATCGCGGCTCACCGCGATCCGCAGCGCCCGCGCGAACGCCTTGAACACCGTCTCGGCCTGGTGATGCGCGTTCTGCCCGCGCAGGTTGTCGACGTGCAGCGTGACCAGCGCGTGGTTGACGAAGCCGTGGAAGAACTCGTGCGTCAGGTCGACGTCGAACGTGCCGATCATCGCGCGCGTGAACGCGACGTTGAACTCGAGGCCCGGCCGGCCCGACAGGTCGATGACCACCCGCGACAGCGCTTCGTCCAGCGGGACGTAGGCGTGACCGTAGCGCGTCAGGCCGGCCTTGTCGCCGACGGCCTGCCGCAACGCCTGGCCGAGCGCGATGCCGATGTCCTCGACCGTGTGATGCGCGTCGATGTGCAGGTCGCCTTTCGCCTTCACGGTCAGGTCGATCATGCCGTGGCGCGCGAGCTGATCGAGCATGTGGTCGAGGAACGGCACGCCGGTGTCGAGCTGCGCACGCCCGCTGCCGTCGAGATTCAGCTCGACGGCAATGCGGGTCTCGGCCGTGTTGCGCTCGACGCTGGCGATGCGGGGAGCAGGGTCGGAAGCGGTCATGGGCAGCGGCCGAAAGCGGCCAGGAGTGCGTCGTTCTCGGCGGGCGTGCCGACGGTGATCCGCAGGCACTGCGACGGTCAGCGGATGATAGCCGTGCAGGTTCTTGACGAGGATGCCGGCTTCGCGCAGCGACGAGAACCACGCGTCCGCGTCGGGCACGCGCACGAGCACGAAGTTGGTCTCGGTCGGGAACACGCTGACGTCGCGCCGTGGCGGCGAGCGCGGCCAGGAGACGGAAGCGCTCGGCCCGGATCATCATCGCCTGCTGCGCCAACTCGTCCGCAGCGGCGAGGATGACCGGCACGGCCGCCTGGGTCAGCGCGTTCACGTTGTACGGCGGCCGCACCTTGTCGATCTCGGCGACCCAGGCGGGATGCGCCGCTGCGTAGCCCAGGCGAAGCCCGGCGAGACCGATCTTGGATACGGTACGCACGACGACCAGGTTCTCGAACTCGAGCACGCGCGGCAGGAACGAATCGTCGGCGAACGCGTAGTAGGCCTCGTCCACGACGACCAGCCCGGGCGCCGCGGCGAGGATGCGCTCGATCGACGCCGGTGCGAACCGGTTGCCGGTCGGATTGTTCGGATAGGCGAGCCAGACCAGCATCGGGCGCTCACGCGCGATCGCGGTCAGCATGGCGTCCGCATCGAGCGAGAAATCGGCGCGCAACGGTACACCGACATAGCGGGCGTTCGCGTACTGCGCATTCATCCGGTACATGACGAACGACGGCTCGGGCGCCAGCACGCAGGCGCCCGGTGCGGCGATCGCCGTCGTGAGCAGCTGAATCAGCTCGTCGGACCCGTTGCCGAGCACGAGCGCCGCGCCCTCCGGCAGCGGAAGCGACTGGGCGAGCGCGTCTTTCACCGCGTCACCCGCGCCGTCCGGATAGCGGTTGACCGGCACGTCGGCGAGCACGCGCGCCAGCCGCTCGCGCAGCGGGGCCGGCAGCGCGAACGGGTTTTCCATCGCGTCCAGCTTGATCAGCCCATCGGCCTTGCTGACGGGATAGGCACGCAGCGCGAGCACGTCCGCGCGGATCGTGGACGCGACCCGGGCCTGCACGGCCGCAGCATCGACCGACCGTGCACGAGAACCCGGTGGACGCGGATCGTTCACTCTTGAGCTCTCGGCAAATGGTCGACCATTTGCCGCCATTACCTCCCCTCGCCCACTTGTGGGAGAGGGGCGGGGGTGAGGGGACAGATCGTCGCGGTTTCGGCGATGAACAGGTCGGCGCCGGCGGTCGCGAAATTGCGCAGATCCGCTGCAACCGCCTGGCCCTCGGCGGAAGTCAACGCCGTCTGGATCGCCGCGAGCGAGTCGAACGTCAGCGTCGCGATCAGGTAGTACTGCGACGGCCCGTCCAGCGTCGCGATCGTTCCGCGCGTGACCTCGTAGCCGCGCAGGCCGGGAATGGTCTTCGCGAGCGGGACGTGCTTGTCGAAATAGTAGCGATCGAACGCCGCGGCGTCCGCCGGCGTACGGTACATCGCGAGCACTTTGGCCATCGGCATCCTCTAGTCGCGCAGTCGCGCTTCGGCGGCGCGCGCGTGCGCCGTCAAGCCCTTCGCCGTGCGCAAGCGTCGACGCAACGGCACCCAGCGTGCGCGCGCCCTCGCGCGAAATGCGCACCAGGCTCGAGCGCTTCTGGAAATCGTACACGCCAAGCGGCGAGGAGAACCGCGCCGTCCGGCCCGTGGGCAGCACGTGGTTCGGGCCAGCGCAGTAGTCGCCGAGCGGCTCGGACGCATAGTGCCCGATGAAGATCGCCCCGGCATGACGGATCGCGGGGAGCAGCGCGTCGGGATTCGCGACGGCGAGCTCGAGATGCTCGGGCGCGACGCGATTGCTGACGGCGCACGCTTCGTCGAGGTCGCGCACCTTGATCAGCGCGCCGCGGTTCGCGAACGACGCGGCGATGATCGAAGCGCGCGGCATCTGCCCGAACCAGGCCTGCGCCTCGCGCGCGACCGCGTCGAGCATCTGTTCGTCGGGCGTCACCAGCAGCGCCTGCGCAAGCTCGTCGTGCTCCGCCTGCGAGAACAGGTCGATTGCGACCCACGACGGATTCGCCGAAGCATCGGCGATCACGAGGATCTCCGACACGCCGGCGACCATGTCTATGCCGACGGTCCCGAACACGCGCCGTTTCGCGGCCGCGACATACGCATTGCCCGGGCCGCAGATCTTGTCGACGGCCGGAATGGTCTGCGTTCCGTATGCAAGCGCAGCGATCGCCTGCGCACCCCCGATCGTGAAGACCCGCGTGACGCCCGCGAGATGCGCGGCTGCGAGCACCAGCGGATTGCGCACGCCGTCCGGCGTCGGCACGACCATGACGATCTCGCGCACGCCGGCGACTTGCGCAGGTACGGCATTCATCAGCACCGAAGACGGATAGGCCGCCTTGCCGCCGGGCACGTACAGGCCCACGCGGTCGATCGGGGTGACTCGCTGGCCGAGCTCGGTGCCGTCCGGCTCCTTGATGCTCCAGTCAGGCGCCTTCTGCTGCTCGTGATAGACGCGGATCCGGGCGGCCGCCGTGGCGAGCGCATCGCGCTGCGCTGACGGCAGCGCCGCGAACGCGCGCTTCAGCTCGTTGCGCGGGATCTCGAGATCGCTCACGCTCTGCGCGTGTACGCGATCGAACCGCTGCGTGTGCTCGAGCAACGCCGCATCGCCGCGCTTGCGCACGTCGTCGACGATCGAAGCCACGACGCCGTCGACGGCCGGGTCCTGCGCTGCCTCGAACGCGATCAGCGCATCCAGGTCGCGATCGAAAGCCGGCGCGCTGCTGTCGAGACGGCGCAACGTCAACGCGAGCGGCGGGTTCATACGACCCCCACGCTCACGTTCGTTCGCTGCCCCCAAAGGGGGAGCAAGCCCTCCTTGAGGCGGCTCTGCGGAGGGCTCACACGACCACCTTCGTGCCCGCATCGGCGGCAACCGCCGCGGCGAGCGCATCGATCAAGGGCTTGACTCGGTCGCGCTTCAGCTTCAGCGCGGCCGGATTGACGATGAGCCTCGCGGTGACCGCCAGGATCTCCTCGACGGCCACCAGGTCGTTCGCCTTGAGCGTATTGCCGGTCGATACCAGATCGACGATCGCGTCGGCGAGTCCGACCAGCGGGGCGAGCTCCATCGATCCGTAGAGCTTGATCAGGTCGACGTGCATCCCTTTCGCCGCGAAGTGCTCTCTCGCCGTGTTGACGTACTTCGATGCGACACGAATGCGCGCGCCGCGCTGCACGCTGCCGGACCAGTCGTAGCCGCGCTTCGTTGCGACGACGAGCCGGCAACGGCCGATGTCGAGGTCGAGCGGCTGGTAGAGTCCGTCGCCGCCGTGCTCGAGCAGCACGTCCTTGCCGGCAACGCCCAGGTCCGCGGCGCCGTGCTGCACGTACGTCGGAACGTCCTGCGCGCGCAGGATCACGAGCGACACATCGCTGCGGTTGGTCGGGACGATCAGCTTGCGCGACGTCTCCGGATCCTCGGACGGAACGATGCCCGCCCGCGCGAGCAGCGGCAACGTCTCTTCGAGGATGCGGCCCTTCGACAGGGCAATGGCGACGCCTTGCACGGCAGGTCGTTTCTAATGCGGGATGTTGATTCTAACCTCCCACGTTCTCCGCTCGCGGAGAACGTGCATTCCATTTCCCCTCTCCTCGGGGGAGAGGGGGAAGGGGTGAGGGGCTCATGCTGCTCCGGAGCGTCTACTGCCTGAGCGCAGGCGCACCCGGCAACCCGAACGCCGCGTCGCTCGTTCGAAAAGGATTGATGTCCACACCGCCCCTGCGCGTGAACCGCGCCTCGACGGCGAGACGATCAGGCGCGCAGGCGCGCTGCAAGTCGACGAAGATGCGCTCGACGCAGTGCTCGTGAAATCCGGGATGGCGTCGGTAGCCGTAGAGGTACGCGACCAGCGTCGGCCGCTCGATGCGCGGGCCGCGATAGTGGAGGGTCACGCACGCGTAGTCCGGCTGACCGGTGACCGGGCACACCGAACGAAACGTGCGCGAGACGAGCGCTTCGTCGGCGTTCGCTCCGCCCGCACGAAGCAGCGAAGCGTCGGGAAACGAAGGGAACGACCCGGGAAGCTCATCGTCGAGCGACACGCCGTCGGCTTCGCGGCGCGCATAGCGCTCCCAGGTCTCGGGCAAGTCAAGTCGCACCTCTACGGTTGCACCAGTCGCTTTCGCAAGCGCGCGCACCAGAAGGTCGCGGACCGCTGCGGCCGAATCGAATCGCTCGTTGTACAACGACGCGAGCCAGAGCTTCACCGACTTCGATTCGACGATGCGCGGCGACGTGCACGGCACATCGAACGTGGCGATAGCCACCTGCGCACGGCCCGACTGGTCGAGCCAGTTCAACTCCCAGGCCGTCCAGCGGTCGAAGCCAACGAACGGCAGCGAATCGGACAGCCCGAGCGCCTGGCGCTGCGGTGCGCGGTCGACGGGATACAGCAGGCCGGCGTCGTAGGCCTCGGGATAGCGGGTCGCCTTGCCGAGCGGCGAATCGGGGATCGTACCCATGGGTCTCTTTTCAACGGGGTCTCGCGATCATGTTAGTCCAGCGTGCAAACCGCGATCGCGAACAGCGCTTACCGTCCTATATCCTTCGATTTTTCACACCCACACGAGGCCAACATGAGCCAACCTTCGCGTCCCGAAGTCGACGTGACGCCTGTCTCCGCACAGTGGAGATGGCCCGTTTGGGCGTTGACGGGCTTCGTCGCCGGGTTCGTTTCCGTCGTGGTCTTCCACCAGATCGCTATCGCGTCGATCGGCGCGCTCTTCGGATTGCCCGTAAAGCCCTGGTCGCTCACGCCTGTCGCGCCGTTCGGCGTGCCGCAGGTCGTCTCGACAGCGTTCTGGGGCGGGCTCTGGGGAATTGCGCTCGCGCTCGCCGCGCAACGGATAAGGCCGACCGCGCTCACGCTGTTGTTGTTCGGCCTTGTCTTCGGCGCATTGCTGCCGTCGCTCGCCGGGTGGTTCATCGTCGCGCCGATGAAGGGACAGCCGATGTTCGCAGGCGGCAATCCGGCACGCCTGGCTACGGGCCTCACTGTAAACGGCGTGTGGGGACTCGGCACCGCGCTACTGCTCTGGCTCGCCTTCCGGTTCGGTCCGGCGCAATCCGCGCCCGGGTGACGCGAGGCTGCGCTATTTCACCCGCCTGATGCGTGCGCCGAGCGCGGAGAGCTTCGCGTCGAGCTTCTCGTAGCCGCGATCGAGGTGATAGATGCGATCGATCGTCGTCTCGCCGTCGGCCATCAGGCCCGCGATGACGAGGCATGCCGACGCGCGAAGGTCGGTCGCCATCACGTTCGCGCCGGTAAGACGCGCAACCCCTCGTACCGTGGCTGCGTTGCCCTCGACGTCGATATCCGCGCCGAGCCGCCTGAGCTCCTGCACGTGCATCATGCGGTTCTCGAAGATCGTCTCGGTGACGACCGACGTGCCGTCCGCGCGCGTGGCAAGCGCCATCATCTGCGCCTGCATATCGGTCGGGAATGCCGGATAGGGCGCCGTCGCGAGCTGGAACGGCGCCAGCGCGCCATTGCCGCGGACCCGGATCGAATCCCCGATCGCGTCGATGCTCGCGCCGGCCTCGCGAAGCTTGTCGAGCACCGCATGCATCGACTCCTCGCTCGCACCTTCGAGCGTCACATCGCCGTGCGTCGCAGCAGCCGCGACGGCGAACGTGCCGGTCTCGATGCGATCCGGCATGATGCGATGATCGGCCCCGTGCAGCGCTTCGACGCCCTCGATCATGATGCGCGTCGTGCCCTCGCCGACGATGCGTGCGCCCATTGCGCGCAGGCAGCGAGCCAGATCGACCACCTCGGGCTCCCGCGCCGCGTTGTCCAGCACCGTGCGGCCCTCGGCGAGCGTTGCCGCCATCATGAGGTTCTCCGTGCCGGTGACGGTGACGACGTCGAATCCAAACCGCACGCCGGTCAGCTGCTTCGCGCGCGCCTCGATGTAGCCGTGCTCGAGCGAGATCTCGGCGCCCATCGCCTGCAGGCCCTTCACGTGCTGATCCACCGGGCGAAGGCCGATCGCGCAGCCTCCGGGCAACGAGACGCGCGCCTCCCGGCAACGCGCAACCAGCGGGCCGAGCGCCAGGATCGAGGCGCGCATCGTCTTGACCAGCTCGTAGGGCGCCAGCGGCCAGTCGATACGGCCGGCTTGGAGCGTGACGGCGCCGCCGTCGCCTTCCTGAGACACACCCATCTGCTTCAGGAGCGTGCGCATCGTGCGGACGTCGTTGAGCTGCGGGACGTTCGTAAGACGCAACGGCTCCGGCGTGAGCAGTGCGGCGCACAGGATCGGCAACGCGGCGTTCTTCGCGCCGGAGACGGGGATCGCGCCCTTGAGCTTCGTGCCGCCTTCGATGACGAGCTTGTCCATTGCGGTTAACGGGCTGGCGTGCCGTGCTCGCGCCGGCGCGTGTCAGCGTTTCGGCTGCGAACGTGTCCATGCGGCGATGATCGCCGCAACGCTGGACAAACGTCGGGCGCAATCCTGCGCAACCCGTGGCCGATTCGGGCAATCCGCGGGCGAACGAGATGATCACTGCTGCGCCTGTCGTGCCGCCCACTCGGCGGGCGTCAGCGTGCTCATCGACAGCGCGTGGATCTCCTCGCGCATGCGATCGCCGAGCGCCGCGTACACGAGCTGGTGGCGCGCGACCCGGCTCATTCCCTCGAACGCGGGCGAGACGATCAGCGCCTCGAAATGATGGCCGTCGCCGCGGACCTCGAGCACGTCGCAGGCGAGCGACGCGGCGATCGAGGCCCGAATCGAGTCAGGGGTGACGGCAGGCGATGCGTGCATCCACCTATACTAGCGCAGGCGGTAGGGGCGCCGATTGGACGGCAATCGCAGCCCGGAATGCAGGCCAAGGCGCCAGCCCTTCGGTCAGGGACCCAGAACTCCGACGTTACGATGAGCGCAGCGCAACGAGCCGGCGCGCGGTGAGCGCCGCCCATTTGTCGAAGGCATCCTTTGCGTACGACCAGCTGCTGAACGAGCTGACGTAGCCGTTCATCCACGCCTGCGCCGCGCCGGCGGCGCCTGCATCGAGGTCCGCCGCGTACTTCCTTCCGATCTCGGTGTCTTCGCATTCCGCGACGATCGCCCTCGTCGCCCCGTCGCGCAACTGCAATTCGATGGCCGTCTCGCCGAGGTAAGGGGTGGCGCCCGCCGGCAATCCGCTTGCCGCCCCCGTCGCGGCTTCTGCGACAAATCCATAGGGAACCGCGGTGCCGACGACGCTCTCGGCGACGTTGGTCGGCACCAGGTCCGTCAGTGCGATGCGCAGCACGAGGACGCCTGGACCCGGCTTGTCGACGACCTCCATCGACGGCTTCAGAGCGGCGACCAGCGCGCCATGAAAGTAATCGAGACAGCATCTTGAGGTCGCTCGGATCGACGTGCTTGCTCTGCCCGGCTTGAGCGTCGACTTGCATGCGGGGAAATCAACACCTTGTCATACGATCTCCAGCGCGACATCGGGTTGCTTCCAGCATCGCACGCCATCGCCTCCCGGCATCGGCGCCAGTCGCTCATAGTTGGTGAGAAAACCGGAATGGGTAGCTCGTGCGGCTGCGCTGGCGGTGACACCGGCGCCGGTCCCTCCGATGACGACGGGCTGGCGCTTCCCGACGTCGGTGACGGTTTGGCAACCAGCGCAGAGCGAAGCAGGTCACGAGGCCAATCGCACCCGCGATCGAGTTCTTCGCACTATCGGACATGGTTCTCATCGTTCTCCCCTTTCTTTCAACGCGCTGGCGCCCGGCGACTTCGGCCTGCCGCTGCCGGTTAAGCGCGCGTCACACTGTCCCCCGCCTGTCTCGCTTCATCAGCGCGTTGGCGCTCACTGACAGCGTCGATGTCGCGATCGAGGGACCACGAAAGCAACGTGCGGATCGCGGCGATGGCGGCAAATTTGCCCAGGTCGTCCCAGGTCGGCGCAATCGCGGTTTCGACGACGTCGGCTGCGAGCTGAAACGTGAGGCCGGCGATCAACCAGCGCGAGAATTCGAGCCACAAAGCACGCTTCACGGCGAGGGTCGCAGTGCGCGTGACCATACCGCGCGACAACCCGACGATGGCCTGCACAACGCCGCCGACGACGACGACGATCGCAATGACGTTGATCACGACCGCGATCTGCCGGGCTGCGTCTTGAAGGAGAGTCTCCACATCAACCGCCTTCCGGCCGGACGATGCAGCGGAAGCCGATGTGGCAGGTCGCGGAATTCACCTCCTGCGCCATTCGCGCCGCCGGTCGATAGCGCCGGCAATAATTCGGTGCACAGATGAACGAGCCGCCCTTGATGACCTTGCGAGGGATTCGCACACCGGGCGTGCGCGCGTCGAAGCTCTCGTCTCGCGCTCCGCCGCGTGGATTGTCGATCGTGCAACAGGCTTTCTTGATGCGGCCGTGGTCCTGGAACCAGTCGGTGGTCCATTGCCAGACGTTTCCGGCCATGTCGTAGAGGCCGTGGCCGTTGGGCGGAAACGTGCCCACCGGGGCCGTCGCCTCGAAGCCGTCGTCGAGCAGGTTCTGCCAGGGAAACTCGCCCTGCCAGGTGTTCGCCATGGCCTTGCCGCCAGGCGTGAACTCGTCGCCCCATACGAACTCGGCGCCATCAAGTCCGCCTCGTGCGGCGAGCTCCCACTCGGCTTCCGTGGGCAACGCCTTGCTCACCCAGCGCGCATAGGCCTCGGCATCCTCGAACGCCACGTGCACGACCGGGTGTTCCCACAACCCTTGCAGCGAGCTTCCGGGGCCGTTCGGATGGCGCCAGTCGGCGCCTTGAACATAGCGCCACCATTGGTAATGGTCGCTCGTGTCCAGGGCCCGAGGCGCCTTCACGAAGACGACCGAAGCAGGTAACAGCATCGCGGGATCGGCGCCCGGATAGTCGGCGGCGTCGGCGGGACGTTCTGCGACGCGTGACGTACCCGGTCGCCTCGACGAATCGCTTGAATTCGCGATTCGTCACCGTGTGCGTGTCCATCCAGAATCCGTCGACGCGCGCACGGTGCGCTGGCGCCTCCTCCGGATAGTGCTTGTCCGAACCCATGAGAAACGTCGCGCCCGCGATCCACACCATCCCGGGATGGGACGGCGTGGAGGCGGGAGCGACCGGACGTGCGTCAGTGGTCGGTTTCATCGATCCGATCCGTGAACGGTGACTGTCGTCACAGCTTCGACCCTGGATGTCCGATCGGCGACTGATTCGCGCTGCATACCGCGTCAGTTGCTGCTGCCGTGCGGCGTTTCGAGTCTTCTTCATCATCTCATCGAGCGCCTTCTTCATGCTCAGCGTGTCGGCACCCTGGCTGGGCGGGAACTCCATCAGGCTCTTCAGGTGCGCCGCGATGAACGGCGCGGCCGCGTTCAGCGCCCACATCTTCTGACGCAAAGAACTTGCGGCCGATGTGCCCCACTCGTGCGACTCGCTGGTCCATCTTCTCCAGCGGGTCCATGAGCAGGTTGAAGAGGTACGGGACGCTCGGGTACGCCTTCGGATTCCACCAGCTCCCGTTCTGCTTCACGCCGATGTGCATCTTCCAGCCGTCCACGCGCAACGGCCATGAGGTCGGTCTCGTCGTAGTAGAAGATTTCGCGGCGGGCGGACTTCTCGCTCTCGCCGGTCCAGTGGGCGAGGTTGTTGTAGCCGTCGAGGTGGACCTTGTAGGTCGTGTCGCCCATCTTCTTGCCGGCGAGCAGCTCCTTCTTGAGGTCCGGCAGACCCGCCGCCGCGGCGAGCGTGGCGAAGACGTCTTCGTGGTTCTGGATGCCGTTGGAGACGCTGCCGGGCTTGATCTTGCCGGGCCACTTGACGAGCATCGGCACGCGCACGCCGCCTTCCCAGGTGCGTGCCCTTCTCGCCACGGAACGGCGCGTAGCCGCCGTCCGGCCAGAGCATCAGCTCGTTGCCGTTGTCGGTGGTGTAGACGACGATCGTGTTGTCGGCGACGCCGAGGTCGTCGAGCTTCTTGAGCAGCGCGCCGACCTGCTCGTCGTGCTCGATCATCTTGGCGCGGACCACGTCTTCCTCGCCGCGGCCTTCGTCCACCGCCATCTGGATGTACTTCTTCGGGCGAGTGCGAGTGGATGTGAATCGCCGTCGAGTTGAACCAGCAGAAGAACGGCTTGTCGCCCTTCGCCGAACGCTGTCCAGCCACTTGAGCGTCTTGCCGAGCACCTCCGCGTCGAAGGTCTCCATGCGCTTGCGCGTGAGCGGGCCGGTGTTCTCGATCTTCTGCTTGCCGACGCGGCCGAACTTCGGGTCGGTCGGTCGCGATCGTCCTCGTCGGTGGCCCACGCGTGCAGCACGCCGCGCGGGCCCATACTTCTTGAGGTACTCCGGGTTCTTCTGGCCGGGGTAGTCGAGCTCTTCGGGCTCCTCTTCCGCGTTGAGGTGGTAGAGGTTGCCGAACCATTCGTCGAACCCGTGCACCGTCGGCAGGAACTCGTTGCGGTCGCCGAGGTGGTTCTTGCCGAACTGGCCGGTCGCGTAGCCCTGCGTCTTGAGCACTTCGGCCAGCGTCGGGTCGGCCTTCTGGATCCCGCGCGTCGAGCCGGGGATGCCGATCGTCGTCATCCCGGTGCGGACGGCAGCTGTCCCATGATGAACGCCGCGCGGCCCGCGGTGCAACTCGGCTGCGCCGTAGTGGTCGGTGAAGAGCATGCCCTCCTTGGCGATGCGGTCGATGCTCGGCGTGCGCCCCATCATGCCGTGCGTGTAGGCACCGACGTTCCACGTGCCGATGTCGTCGCCGAAGATGACGAGGATGTTCGGCTTGCCTTGAGCCGATTTACCTTTCTCTGCCATGGTGATCTCCAATGAGAGCTGTCGATGATGCCTGTGCAAACGCCTTCAACCGAGCGAAAAACAACATCACACCGCGCGCAGAAGCACCGCGCAGAATGCAAAGATGCCGATGAGCATGACGACGACGAGCAACGCCAGCAGTGGCGTCCGAACGGGCGCGCCTTCCATCCCACTCAGCACGCGGAACGGCTCGCTCCACAAGTAGGCGATCATCCAGCGGTATTGCCAGGCAGACACCGCGAGCGCAATGACGCCGGCCGCGATGAGCGCGAGCCCCAGGATCCACGGCGCATGCGGTCGTTCCGCGGGGGCGACCCCGTGCATGTCGTGGAATCGCTGGAAGAACTGGAAGATCGTGAAACCGAAGCCGATCATCGCAACCGAGGTTCGCACCCAGGACATCAGCGTGCGTTCGACGGCGAGCCTGGTACGCAGCCAACCGAAGTGACTGTCCGAAGTCGGGCGGACCTCGAAGCGTCCTTCGACTGGCGCATGTGTGGATTCCATTGGATCGATTCCAAGTTGCCATCATTGAAGGGGAACGCCGAGCTCACGCAAACCGCGGATCATGATCTGCACCGAAAACGCGACCTGCAGCACGCCGAGCACCGCCCCGACAATCTGGAGCACCAGCACTGTTGGCCCGTTCAGGATGCGGTGGGCGTAGAGCATCGCGAGGAGATTGAGCACCATGACCACCAGCAGCAGCGCGACAATCACTTCGATTCTGGCGCTGCTGGCACTTGCCGCGAACAGGGCGATCACGGCTGCGAGACCGTAGGGGGTCACGACTACCGGGAAGGTCAGCTTCAAGGCCATGACCATCGGCGAGCCAGTCGGCTGCGGACCGGTCGCGGGCGGCGTCTCGTATTCCTGAAGGAGTTGGCGCAACGCCACCAGGAAGAAGATGATCCCGCCGGCCAGCGTCAACGCCGGCATCGAGATGTGCCACTTGCTCAGCACGACGCCCCCGATGAAGCCTGCCGCGACCACGCAGATCGTCGACAGGACGAAGGCCCGGAGGGCGACTCTGCCGCACCGTCATGGCATCCGTAGTGCTGGTGGCGCGCGCGAACGGTCCGAGCACCTTGAGCGGACCCAGCGTCACGAAAAACAGAATGAATATCTCAATCGGTCCAAGCGTCATTTTGGTCACCGGTGTTCGTGAGAGAGTTCAGTGCACACGCTTCGGACTGGATCCCGGTCACCTGCCGGCCGGTTGCTCCCGCGGGGCGCTCGCGATCCCCGGAGCGGTTCCGACCACGGCACCGCTGGACTGCGCGAAACAGGGCAAAGCGCCACCGGTTGCGACGACGATTGACAGGATCACTTTTGCAGTTTTCAAGGAGGTTCCCCTTTCGATTACGCCTTTGTCGGCGCAGGGGGCACGACGGTGGCGGGCGTGGCTCCCGATTCGCCACTCCCGTTGTTCGTTCGATCCTCTGAACGAATCGCCTTGTCCACGATGAGGATATGCGAGCGCAGCGCATAAGCCTTGCTTGCGTGCTCGGCGGGGACGCTGATTCGCTGGGCACCGCGCCGAATACGGTCGATTTCGCCCGCCCATCGTTCGGTCGCGGGCGGCCCTCGGTGCTCATGAACGTCCGTTTCCAGCCGCGCCAGGGCCCGGTACCAGCGGGTCACACGTTGCGTGAACTGCCAATCAATGATCTTAGGTATCCACCGAATCAGTGGCGCTATGACCACGACAATCGGAACGGCGAAGACGATCAATCGCTCAACGAAGGTTGCGACCCAGAACGGAAAGAAGCGATGCAGGAACGTCGGTCCCTCGCGAAAATAGCGGATCGCTTCGGCGGAGACCGGCAAATCCACGGGCGTGATGCCGGGGAACTCCCCGGCGGCCTCGAAAAAGCCTTGGTTGCTATGGATCTCGCGCGCGGCGTCGATCAATAGGTCGACCACGGCGGGATGGAGGTCTGCCTTCCCCACGAGCATCGCCTTGGTTGCGATAAGTCGGACATCCTGCTGAGGAAGGTCCTGTCCAAGATCGATCGCGCCAGCCGGCAGCGTGAGCGTAGCGACATGCGGGAAGCGCCTTGCATAGGCGTCCGCGCGTGCGAGGCTCATCAACCGAAGGGCACGATCTTCTAGTGCCGATGCAAGTCGCGGGGCGTCGGGGGCGCTAACCACGAATACGGCATCGACGTCCTGCTTCTTCAACGCGCGCAACGCATCGTCCAGGCTCAGCGCTTTGAGCGTCGCATTTCCTGCCGAAATGCCGTTGGCCGACAGGATCGTGGGCAACACTGCGGCGGTCCCGCTGCCGGGGTGTCCGGTGGCAATGGTCCGACCGGCCAGTTGATTGATCTGATCGAGCGATGCGTCCTTACGCACGAAAATCCACAGCGGCTCGTAGAACAGCGTGGCGAGCATCTGGATCTGCGAAGCCGACGATCCGAGGCCACCTTGAAGGAGCGCGACGTCTGCACCTCCCGCCTTGCCGAGAAGCGCGAGGTTTTCGCCCGAACCCTCGCTCATGCGCACGTCCACGACGATGCCGGATCGCGCCAGGATTTCGTTGAACCGCTGTGCATAGCGGTGATAACTGCCGTCCACCGGGCCCGACGCAAGGGTGATGCGCCGAGGCGGCGCCGAATGGAAAAGCCAGACGATCAACGAGACCAACGCGACCGTCAGCACGACTCCCAGTGCCAGGATCGCGGCCAGCTCGCTGCGCGAGAGGACGCGCAAGCGATCGTCAAGCCATGTGGGTCTTGGCGTCGACATTGCGCTAGCGGCGCCGGCCACCGCCGCCGCCGAAACGGCCGCCGAAACCGCCGCCGCCGCCAAAGCGCTCACCGCCGCCCGAGTGGGCCCAGCCGCCGCCGCCGGAGAAATCGTTCATTCGGCTCTCGCCGGCGCTTCGTGCCTGCGACTCCCGATCGGCCCACGACGATGCATCCGGACGCGCTGCCCCACCCGCTGGACGAATGCTGTTCCCATCCGCCGCCGGTGTTGCGATAGACGTTTCCGTTCGCGTCCGCGTAGTGGTTGTTGCCGACACTCGCCGTCTGCCACGAGTTCGTCTCGCCGGTGCGTGCGTTGTACGTCGTCGTCGACGCCGCGCGCGCGTTGCCTTGCGGCCCGGCGGTCGCGGCAGTGTTGCGTTGGATCGAGCTGCCGCCCGCGCCGGTTCCGGAGACGCTCGATTGGTAACCGCGCTGGCCGGTGTAGGTGTTGTAGCCGCTTTGGCGTTCGACGTTACCGGAGCCGCCGGCTGGCGTGTTGATCGTCCGGTCGTAGCCGCGCGACGCAACACCGGTGTACGCGTTGTAATTGCGATAGCCGCCGTAGTTCCCCGACACCCCGGTTCGCGCGTTGAGGTAACTGCCGCTCGCCGTCTGACCGATGTTGCCGCCACCTGCGTATGCGGTACGCGTGCCTGACCACGAGGTCGCGCCGTAGTGCCCGTACACATTCGCGCTCGCTGACGCGCAGCACGGGTATGCGCCCCAATAGCCAGGGTGATAGTAGGCCCCGCCCCAGTAGGGCGTCGCCCACGCTGCCGTCGCGAGACCCACAGCGAAGCCAAACGTGTAGCCAACCGCCGCGTTATAGATCGGCGCCGCCGCGACACCATACGTGTAGGGCGGCGGATACCACAGGTTGCCCACCCACGGCGTGTACGCATAACCGGTCCCGTAGACGACGGTACCGTACGGCGTAACGACAGTGCCCATGTAGCCCGGCGTGTAACCGACGTACACCACCTGCGGCGTAAAGCCGTAGACGTGCACGTAGGTCACGTAATGAATCGGCGAACTCGCCGGGATCCGATAGATCTCCGTTGGAACCGCGGTCGCCACGCTCCACGGTCCCGTCAGAGCGTTCGCGCTGAACCAGACGCCGGACGAGACCGCGTAGTAGGACGTCGGCATGACGCGAATCACCGGCACCGGTGAGTTCGTCACGTACGCGATCGCGGTCTCGGGGACGGCGCTGAACTGCGGCGGTCCATCGAACGAGGGCGTGAACGTCGGGCCCTTCTGGCGCGGAATGGAGGCCGTCTGCGGAATCGAGTTCGCGATCATCGCTTCCTGGGCCTGCGTCGTCCCCGCAACCGCGGGCAGTACGGCGCCGGCGAGCGAATGCGCCGGAATCTTCGAGAAGTCTGCAGGCAATGCGTCGCTGGCGACGAACGTCCATGCACCCGAGAGCGACGACGATCTGAACCAGCGGCCCGCGAGCAGAACGTAGTAGGCGTTGCTCGTCGTGTCGATGAGCACATCGCTCGTCGTATTCGCCGCCCAAAGGAGCTGCGTTCCTACGATGGGCACGAAGTCCGGCTTGCCGTTGAACACGATGAGCTCGGTGGGGACGCGACTCGTGTAGACCGTCGGGACGCCGTTCGCGAGCGTCGGTTTCGGATTCGCCTTCGCGCCGCCGTCGAGCAGGTCGACGCTGCCGGCCTTCGCGAGCTTTCCAGCGAGCTCGTCCATGCCTAACGGAGTGCGCCGCGCTTGGGTCCAGGGCCCGTCGGCACTGTCCGCCTCGAGCCAGCCGTCGTAGACGTGAATGTAGAAACGGTCGCCGAGGCCGCCCTGCAGGATGAGTGCACGCGTGTTGATCACGCGCTTGAAGCGCGTGTCTTCGGGCACGGCCTTCAACACCGGGGCGCCGTCGATAGGCACGAGGATCGCGACCGACTCGCTCACGATGACCTTCGGCGCCGTGTTGTCGACGGGGACCGCTGGCGGCTTGACGCCGGCTGCCGCCAGCGAGGCCTCGAGGCGATCTAGCGCGATCGTGCGTGCGCCCGCCGACAGTTGCGACTGAAGTCCGGCCAGGTAGCTTGCACCGCGGTCCGGCAACGCCGGGAAATCGAGCTTCGTGACCTTGACATCTTCGAACGTGACCCTACGCGCGACGCGGTCGACGTCTGTTCGCGCAGTTGCGAACAAGACACCGAATGTCTGGTCCTTGCCGCCGGATGCCTTGAGCGACAACGCGGCCCTTACATCGATGACGTTGCCATCCCATTTGTTCACTTGCGGCTGATAGAGCAGCACTTGTCCATTCGCGAGATCGAGCACGCGCGGCCAGGGATCCGGGTTGTCCGGAGCGGCCGCGGCGGTCGGAGCCGGCGCAGGTTGCTGTGCAGCTGCCGCCAGCGATACACAGCAAGCTGCGCAGAGAGTGACGAACAGACGCTTGGTCATGCAAGGCATGGGACCGCCATCAAGGTTCGAACGGGAAGATCCTGTTCCCGTCGCGTTTCATGTCGACGACGACCGCTACCAGGTCGGCAAGACCGCGCCCGGAGAACGGCTTGTGGAAAAAGCCCGCCGCGCCCAATCGGGCCGCGCGTTCGCGGATCAGAGCGTCGTCATGCGCGGTGATGAAAATCACCGGCGGCCGCGTCGTGAGCGTTTCGAAGAACTCGAACCCGGACAGGCCCGGAAGCTTGATGTCCACGACCATACAAGCAGCGCGGCGTACAGCGTCCACCTCGATCGCTGCTTCGGCGGACGCGAACGCCAGCACCGGAATCCCCCGCGCATTCAGGACGCGCTCGATCGCCTGCCTCATCGCCATGTCGTCCTCGATGACCACCGCGACAGGTTCGGAAAGAGCCACGGAATTCGTGCAGGTTCGTCGGAGAGAAGGACGGTGACCCGCCGCGGGCCGTGGTTGTGCCAGACTGACCGGCCGCTGCCTCGGCCGCAATCGGACCTTCAGGCAAAGCGGATTGCCCTTTCGGGCAGCTACCTCGCGCTACTTCGCGAAAGTGCGCGTGGAGTCAGTGCGCGGGCGGAACGAGCGGCAGCCGCATGGCGATGCGGACGAGCTCGGCGAGCGACCCAGCGCCGAGCTTCTCCATCGCATGCGCGCGGTGCACCTTCACGGTGCGCTCCGCAATGCCGAGCTGATCGGCGATCTGCTTGTTCATACGACCCGCGACGACGCAGGCCAGTACGTCACGCTCACGTTCGGTCAGCGCCTCGTAGCGCGTGAACAGCATGCGATCGTTGGCGGCCTGCGCGCTCCGCTCGCGATGACGCTCGATCGCGGAATCGATCGCCGCGAGCAGCACGCCGCGCTCGATCGGCTTGGTGAGGTAATCCACTGCACCAGCCTTCATTGCACGCACGCTGGTGGGAACATCCCCGTGCCCCGTCAGGAAGACCACCGGAAGCGATTCGCCGCGTGCGGCAAGCGCCTCGTGGAGCTCGACGCCGCTAGGGCCCGGCATGTTCACATCGAGCAGCACGCAACCCGGGACGCGGCGATCGATCTCCGCGAGCAGGAACGCGCCGCCAGAAGCGTATTGGCGAACCTGCAACCCCGCCAGCGTCAACACGCGCGATACCGCCTCGCGGAACGGCGCGTCGTCGTCGACCACGTGGACCGTCGGTATCGGGTCGGTCATGGCCCCATCTGTGCCGAAGGCGGTCCCAGTACAGGGCGAGCCGACATGGCCTCGCCGGTCGGGACCGCCGTCACGTTCGGCAAAGTGACGACAAGCGTCGCGCCGCCAGTCGCCGCGTTCTCGACCCGGATCCTGCCGCCATGGGCCTCGACGATCGTCCGCACGAGCGAAAGTCCAAGGCCGATGCCATCCGCTTTGGACGTGAAGAACGAGTCGAACACCTTGTCGATGCGGTCGGCCGGGATTCCAGGCCCGTCATCGGCAACGGCTACCTCGACTTCACCGGCGGCGTTGACGGACGTGCGCACGGCGATCCGCCGCCGCGCGGCCGGCAGGTCGCGCACGGCGTCCATCGCATTGATCAGCAGGTTGAGCAGCACCTGCTGCAACTGGACCGAATCGCCATTGACCTCGACGCGCGCGCCCTCGACGTCCACGGTAATGCCGCTTCGCTCCGCCTCGATCCGAACGATCGCCAGCGTATCTGCGATCAGGTTGTCGAGGGCGACGAGCGTTCTCTCGGCCGGACGCTTGGTGAGCAGCGCACGTATGCCGCTGACGACACGACTCGCGCGCACGTCATCGCGACGGATGTCGGCGAGGATCTGCCGAACCTCGTCCAAGCGCGGTTCCCGCGCCTCGAGCAGCATCTCCGCCGCGTCGGCATTGGAGAGGATCGCCCCGAGCGGCTGGTTGACCTCGTGCGAGATCGCCGCTGTGAGTTCCCCCAGCGTGGCCAGGCGTGTCGCCTGCGCCAGTTGGACGCCCCTTCGCGCCACCTCCCCTTCGGCCTGGCGGCGACGGCGTAACTGCAGGACCAGCGCGGTAATCAGCAACGCCTGGACCGCGATTACCGCGATGGCGGTGACGACGTGCACGCGATACGTGTCCCAGATCGACGCCGGGCGGAAGGCGATTACGCAGTCGGTCGGCAACCCGTCCAACGACAGATTGAAGCGCTTTGCCTCGCGCCAGTCGACGGTGCAGGTGCCGGCCGCTGCGGGCAGCATGGGGTCGGCCAGCTCCGAGGCCCCCGAGAGCATCGCCAGCATCAACTCGCCGACGCGACGCGCCTCCGCCTCATTGTCGCCAAGCGCACCTCCCACTATGCCCTGGCCGAGATAGGTACCGATATGCGAATAGACCGGCGCGGACGATGCGCGGCTGATGTCGGGTGCTACGTCCCGCGGGACATACCCGTTTCCCGCCGCGTCACGAAACATCGTGCCGTAGTAGACGATCGAGTCCTTCGGCACGCGGCTGAGCGCATCGAGGATCTGCGGCAGGGGAGCGTCCGCGATTTCCACGACGTCGAGCCGCGGCGTGCGACGGTTCGCCGCTTCCACAATCCCGCGGCGCCACAGGCGATCGCGATCGCTCACGCCCCCGACGATGACGAGCCGGCGCGCGTGCGGCTGAAGACGGGTGGCCAGTTCGATCGTCCCGTCGAAATCGAAGCGGATCGGCACTGCCAGATCGCCACGTGCGAGCTGGCGGCTGCGCATGAGGTTCTCCGGACTGTTGTGCAACAGCAGCCGGGCCTGCGGCCACAACTCGGCACGATGCCGCTGCGCGAAATCGTGCGCGAACGAATTGCCCGCGACCACCAGATCGACGCGCATGCCAGCGTACTTCTTGCGCATCAGGGCGAGAAAAGCCGGCTCCAGGTCGCCGCTATCGAAGCGCTGGGCGTCAACCGCGTCACTGTAGATGTCGATGGGGCGCTGGGATCCGGCGTCCAGCGTCCGTCGCAGCGCCTGGTTGTGCTGCACGACGGCCGGGAGCAGGTAATCGCTGCCGTACAACATCACGACTCGCCAGGGCGGCGAGGTGTGATCTTCAGCGAATGCATTCGAGCAGCACACGGCGACGAGCGCATGCGTCAACGCACGCGCACAGCGGCGCACCCACTGGCGCACCAAAGACGTGCGCGCCCGGGCATCGCTCGCGGCGAAACGGACTTTCTGCATGTAGTAGTACGCGGACACTCACCCGCTCCGGTCACTACATACCGATGATTCGCAAACTGTGAGTCGAGGCACGCGGTGGGGTGCGGATTCGCACGCTCGATCCTTCCGGATCGGTTTCCACCCAGTATAGTCCGTCGCTCGATCAACGGGCCAAACTCGCCGCGTGACAGTTTGGTTACGGCCCGTCTTGCGTTTGGCAGGTCCGCTCGCGAGTCGCTCAACCGTCCGATCGTTGTTGAGCACGAACGACGCAGGGCGCAACCAACCGCCGCTCAAGTCCGCAGCTTCCAGCCCCGCGCCAGCAGCACGAGCGTCAGCGCGGTGAGCGCGATCGCGAACGCGCTCACGATCGCGAGCGAAAGCCAGGGCGAGATGTCCGACAGCCCGAAGAAGCCGTACCGGAACCCGTCGATCATGTAGAAGAACGGATTGAAGTGCGACGCCGCCTGCCAGAACGGCGGCAACGAGTGGATCGAGTAGAACACGCCGGACAGGAACGTCAGCGGCATGATGATGAAATTCTGGAACGCCGCGAGCTGGTCGAACTTGTCGGCCGCGATGCCCGCGATCAGGCCCAGCGTCCCGAGGATCGCGCTGCCGGCCAGCGCGAACGCGAGCGCCCAGAGCGGATGCGGCATGTCGAGCACCGACGGCGCGAACCAGAGCGTCACCGCGAACACGCCGAGACCGACGACCAGCCCTCGCACCATCGCGCCGACGACGTACGCAGCGAAGAACTCGAGCGGCGAAAGCGGCGGCAGCAGGACGAAGATCAGATTGCCGGTGATCTTGCTCTGGATCAGCGACGAGGACGAGTTCGCGAACGCGTTCTGCAGCACCGACATCATGACCAGGCCCGGCACGAGGAACGCCGTGTACGACACGCGGCCGTCGAACACCGCGACGTGCGAGGCCAGCACGTGCGAGAAGATCAGCAGGTAGAGCAGCGACGTCAGCACCGGTGCGGCGATCGTCTGGAAGCTGACCTTCCAGAAGCGCAGCAGCTCCTTGCGCAGCAGCGTCAGCCAGCCGGTGCCGAGGATGACGCGCACGCTTGTCTTTACTCGTCGTCCCCGCGAAAGCGGGGACCCAGCGTCGTTGCAATGAAAAGACACGGGATTCCCGCCTTCGCGGGAATGACGCCGGGGCTATGGGACACGTCGTGCATGTTCGCCACCCCTGCTACGCGATCCCGTGCGCAACGGCGTCGTCGTGCATGATCCGCAGGAACACCTGCTCGAGATCGGTCTCGGCCAGGGCCAGATCCTCGATCGTGATCCCTTCGCCGCGCAGGTCGGCCAGCAGCTGCTCGAGCTCCGCATGGCTCGACAGCCCGAGGACGAACAACCCCTCCTCCTGCCTCAGCACGCGCTCGTACCAGCGCTGCGGCAACCTTTGCGCGGCCAGGCGAACCGTGATGCCCGCGAACCGCGACAGCAGGTTCTGCTTGGTGTCGAGCGCGACGATGCGCCCGGCCTTCATCATCGCGATGCGTCCGCACAGCGCCTCGGCTTCCTCGAGATAGTGCGTCGTGAGGATCACCGTGTGGCCCTCGCGATTCAGCCGCCGGATGAACGCCCACAGGCTTTGCCGCAGCTCGACATCGACGCCCGCGGTCGGCTCGTCGAGCACGATGACCGGCGGCTTGTGGACCAGCGCCTGGCCGACGAGCACGCGTCGCTTCATCCCGCCGGACAGCGCGCGCATGTTCGCGTTCGCCTTCGACGTGAGGTCGAGGTGCGCGAGGATCTCGTCGATCCAGTCGTCGGCATCGACGATACCGAAGTAGCCCGCCTGGAAGCGGAGCGTCTCGCGCACGGTGAAGAACGGATCGAACACCAGCTCCTGCGGCACGACGCCCAGCAGCCGGCGCGCCTTGCGATAGTCGCTCACGACGTCGTGACCCATCACGCTGACCGTGCCGCGATGCGCGCGGACGAGACCGGCCAGGATCGAGATCAGCGTCGTCTTGCCGGCGCCGTTCGGACCGAGCAGGCCGAAGAACTCGCCCTGCTGTACGTCGAGATCGACGCCTGCGAGCGCCACCACGTTGCCGTAGCGGCGCGCGACATCCTTGAAAGAAACAGCGATCAATGAATGCAGACGTTTCGGGGCCGCCAGGCCCCGACCACCCTATAACATCCCGTCCACGCCGTAGACGCGCGCCAGCGACGCGAGGCCCGACGGGATCCCATCGAACACCAGCTCGCGGCGATGCGCCTTCGCGCGGCGCTTCAACGCGAACACGACGGCGAGCGCCGACGAATCGACGGTGCGCAGGCCCGAAAGGTCGATGCGGCCGGACGTCGGGAGGTCGAGCGCGCTCGACGCCTCGACCGCCGCGGCGGCATTGTCGAACGTCAGTGCGCCCTCGAACGTCCAGTGCGACAGGTCGGCGGACGCGGCGAACGCCCCCGGCGGGACCGCCTCGGCCGCGCAGAGCTCGGTCACTTGGCCGGCGCTCCGCGATTCTTGTCGGCGAGCGTCTTGATCAGGCCGTCGACGCCGCCCGCCTTCACCTGCTCGTTGAACTCGTCGCGGTAGTTCGTCACCAGCGAGACGCCGCCGACGATGACGTCGTAGGCCTTCCACCCTTGCGGCGTCTTCGCCATGCCGTAGTCGATCTGCACCGGCGGGCGCCCTGAGCGGACGACTTCGCTTCGGACCGTGACCTCGTTTGCGTTCGGATCGGCGCGCAGCGGCTTGACTTCGATCGTCTCGTCGCGGTACTGCGTCAGCGCGTTCGAGTACGTGCGCACGAGCAGCGTGCGGAACTCGTTCGTGAGCTTCTGCTGCTGCTCGGGGGTGGCCTGCTTCCAGTTGCGGCCCATCGCGAGCGCCGTCATGCGCGCGAAGTCGAAGTTCGGCAGCAGCTTCTGCTCGATGACTTCGCGCACCCGCACCGGATCGCCGGCGATGATCTTCGGATCGGCCTTGATCGCCTGCACGGTCTCGGCCGAGACACGCTTCACGAGCGCGTCGGGCGCTTCCTGCGCGAGCGCAGGCAGGGAAAGCAGCGCGGTCAGCGCGAGCGCTGCGATACGGGGGAGGTTCATCTTCTTCATTCGTCATCATCCTTGCGAGGCGGAGGCTGGCCATCGTAGGTCAGGTATTCGCGGCGCTGGAGGTAAGAACGGCGGAGGAACGTGTAGGGGTCCAGCGCAGCCTTCTCCACCAGTCCCTGCGCCTCGAGGGCCTGCGCGCGGATGTCCACGTAGCCGAGGAAGTACAGGGAATCTCGCACGGCCCAGTTGTTGATCTCCGGGATCGGTCCGACAAAATAGCGGATGACCCAGCCGCTGCCGTCGCGCACCGTCGTCGGACCGAACAGCGGGATGAACAGATACGGGCCCTGCTCGATGCCCCAGTACCCGAACGTCTGGCCGAAGTCCTCCTCGCCGCGCGGGATGTTCGCCTCGGACGCGAAGTCGATCAGGCCCACGAGCCCGAACGACGAGTTGACGATGACGCGGCCGAAATCGTGGCCGGCCTTCTCGGGCTTGCCCTGCAGCAAGCCGTTCACGCCGGAGAAGAAGTCGTCGATGTTGTTGAAGAAGTTCGAGACCATCTGGCGGACCACGCGCGGCACGATCTCGTTGTACGCGCGGATGCCGGGCAGGATCAGGTCCCGGTCGATCGGCTCGTTGATCGCGAACATCGCGCGGTTGAACGGCTCGAGCGGATCGGCGCGCGACGGCGCCGTGCGTCGTGGCGCAGCCGGACAGCGCCAGCGAGGCCGCAAGCGCGAGCGGACGGGCGAGCGTCGAGATCATCTTCATTTGGCGGCGGGCGTCTGCGACGCCTTGTCGAACAGGAACTGCCCGATCATCTTCTCGAGCACCAGCGCGGACTGCGTCTTCGTGATCGAGCCGCCGTCCGCGAGCGTCTGCGGGTCTCCTCCGGCGTCGAGGCCCACGTACACCTCGCCGAGCAACCCCGACGTGAGCACCGACGCGATCGTGTCGCGGCTGAACTGGTAGCCGTCGTTCACGCGCATCGTGACGACGGCTTCGTAGGTCTTCGGATCGAGCCGGATGCTTTCGACCCGGCCGACGACGACACCCGCCGACTTGACCGGCGCACGCGGCTTCAATCCGGCAACGTTGTCGAAGCGCGCCTCGAGCCGGTAGCCGGTGGTCGTCGGCGTCGTGAGCAGGTTGCCGACCTTGAGCGACAGGAAGATCAGCGCGCCGATGCCGATCGTCACGAACAGGCCGACCCACAGGTCGATGGTTGCACGATTCATCGCGAAGGTCCGTCTTGTCTTGTTGGAATCAGGTTCACTGGCCAATGCCGCGGAACAGCAGCACGGTGAGCACGAAGTCCGCCGCGAGGATCGCGAGCGAGCTGCCGACGACGGTCCGCGTCGTCGCCGTCGACACGCCTTCGGCCGTCGGCTGCGCGTCGTAGCCCTCGAACACGGCGATCAGGCTGACGATCATGCCGAACACGACGCTCTTGATCACGCCGTTGACGATGTCGCGCCTGAAATCGACCGCGGCCTGCATGTTGCCCCAGAACGCGCCGTTGTCGATGCCGATGAGCTTCACGCCGACGAGGTAGGCGCCGTAGATGCCGAGCATCGAGAACAGCGCGGCCAGAAGCGGCATCGAGATCACGCCGCCCCAGAACCGCGGCGCGACGACGCGCGCGAGCGGATCGACGGCCATCATCTCCATCGCGGAGATCTGGTCGGTCGCCTTCATCAGGCCGATCTCCGCAGTGATCGCGCTGCCGGCCCGGCTCGCGAACAGCAGACCCGCAACGACCGGTCCGAGCTCCCGCACCAGCGACAGCGCGACCAGGATGCCGAGCGATCCTCCGCGCCGTAGCGATTCAGCACCTCGACGCCCTGCAGCGCGAGCACCATGCCGACGAACAGTCCCGAGACCAGGATGATCACGAGCGACAGCACGCCCGAGAAGTAGATCTCGCGCAGCGTGAGCTGCAGGCGGCGAAACGAGCTTGGCGAGTGGTAGAGCACGGCGACGAAGAAGCGGGCCGAGAAGCCGAGCCGGATGATCGCGCGGATCGTCGCCGCGCCGACGAGCCGAAAGCCACGCGTCAACGCGTTAGATCGCACGGGCGAGCTCCTCGGCGAGCGGCCGCGCCGCGTAGTGGAACGGCACCGGCCCGTCCGGCGCCGCGTCGACGAACTGGCGCACGAACGGATCGGTCGACGCGCGCACCTCGGCCGGCGTGCCGCCCGCGACGATCCGCCCTTCGGAGACGAAGTACAGGTAGTCGACGATCTTCAGCGACTCGTAGACGTCGTGCGTCACGACGACCGACGTGCTGCCGAGCGCGTCGTTGAGCTGGCGGATCAGCTGGCCGATGACGCCGAGCGAGATCGGATCGAGGCCCGCGAACGGCTCGTCGTACATGACGAGCATCGGATCGAGCGCGACCGCGCGCGCGAGCGCGACGCGCCGGCCCATGCCGCCCGACAGCTCGGACGGCTTGAACGACGCCGCGCCACGCAGTCCGACGGCGTTGAGCTTCAGCAGCACGAGGTCGCGGATCATGTCGTCCGGCAGATCCGTGTGCTCGCGCAACGGGAACGCGATGTTCTCGAACACCGTCAGGTCGGTGAACAGCGCGCCGAACTGGAACAGCATTCCGAGCTTGCGGCGCATCGCATAAAGACCGTCGCGGTCGAGGTCCGGGACCGACTGGCCGGCCACGACGACGCGCCCGGCCTGCGGGCGCAGCTGGCCGCCGATCAGGCGCAGGATCGTCGTCTTCCCGGATCCGGACGCGCCCATGATCGCGACCACCTTGCCGCGCGGGATGCGCATGTCGATGCCTTTGAGCACCGGACGCCGGCGGTCGTAGCCGAACGTCACGCCGGCGAGCTCGACGGCGTTCTCGCAATGCGGATCGAAGGTCGCCACCGGGGGCGACGGGCGTTGAGGCATGGGGGAGGGCGGACCGGCGCAAAGGGATCGATTGTAGCGGCCTGCGTCCGCGGCCGCAATGACCCGCGGTCAGTTAAGTCCGGCCGGCGATCCAGGATCTCGGGCGTCGGCGTCGACGCTACCTACCGCGCGTCTCGACTGACCGCCGCATGTTCTGCTCCCGATCGACCCGATCCCTAGCCTTCCAGCAACTTCGCCTCCGCGATCGCGAGCTCCTTCGGCCGCCCGAGCAGGACGACGACATCGCCCGCCTCGAACCGGAAGTCCGGGTCGGGCCGCTGCGAGGGCATGCCGCGGCGGCGCACGCCGGTCACCTCGACGAGCCCGTCGAGGTCGACCTCGCGAAGCGACCGGCCGACGGCAGCCGCCCGCTCCGGGAGCAGCACCGAGTGCAGGCGCGCCTGCAGGTTCTCCGCCGCATCCGCCGTATCGGACAAGCCGTGGAAGAACCCGCGGAACAGGCTGTAGCGCTCCTCGCGGATCGCCCGGATCCGCGCGAGTACGCGGTTCAGCGGCACGCCGAGCACGAGCAGCGAATGCGACGCGAGCATCAGGCTGCCTTCGAGCACCTCCGGGATGACCTCGGTCGCGCCGGCCTTGATCAGCGTGTCGAGATCGCTGTCGTCCACGCGTGCGCACGATGACCGGAAGGTCGGGACGCAGCTGATGCACGTGGTGCAGGATGCGGACCGCGGTCGGCGTATCGGCGAACGTGATCGCGACCGCCTTCGCCTTGGCGACGCCCGCCGCGATCAGCGCCTCGCGCCGCGAAGCGTCGCCGTACACGACCGACGAGCCGCCGACCGCGGCCTCGCGCACGCGCTGCGGATCGTTGTCCAGCGCAACGAACGGGATGTCCTCGCGCTCGAGCAGGCGGGCGAGGTTCTGCCCGCTGCGTCCGTAACCGCAGATCAGCACGTGCTCCTGACGCACCATCGCAGTGGACGCGATGCTGGTCAGTTGCGCCGCCCGCGCCAGCCAGTCGTTCGCCGTCAGCTTGCGCACGATCGGCTCCGCGAACTGGATGACGATCGGCGACACGAGCATCGAGATGCACCATCGCCGCGAGCACGACCTGCGTGAGCGCCGGCTCGAGGATCGCGTGAAGGCTCGCGAGCGTCAGCATCACCAGCGCGAGCTCGCCCGCCTGCGCCAGATAGAAGCCGGTGCGCAGCGCGGACGCGAGCGGCGCGCCGAACACGCGCGCGAGCGCGACGATCAGCATCAGCTTGAACAGCACCGGCACGACGAGCAGCAGCAGCACGAACGCCCAGTGCTCGAAGACGACGCGAACGTCGAGCGCCATGCCCACGGTGACGAAGAAGAGTCCGAGCAGGACGTCGCGGAACGGCTTGATGTCCTCCTCGACCTCGATCCGGAACTCGGTCTCCGAGATCAGCATGCCGGCGAGGAACGCGCCGAGCGCGAGCGACAGCCCGGCGAGCTCGGTCAGCATCGCAAGGCCCAGCGTCACCAGCAGCACGTTGAGGACGAAGAGCTCGGAGCTGCGCTGCCGTGCGACCAGGTTGAACCACGAGCGCATCGGCTTCTGTCCGAGGCCGAGGATCAGCATCAGCGCGACTGCGCCTTTCGCAGCCTGCGTAGAGCGAGCGCGATCGGTGAGATCGCCGCCGCTCTGGCCGAGCGCCGGGATCACGATCAGGTACGCGACGACCGCCAGATCCTGGAACAGCAGGATCGCGATGATGTCGCGCCCGTGCGGCGTCGTGAGCTCGCCGCGCTCGGTCAGCATCTTGGTCACGATCGCCGTGGAGCTCATCGCGAGCGCGCCGCCGAGCACCAGACCGGCCTGCCAGCTGAAGCCCACGACGGTCAGCGCGATCAGGCCCGCGACCGTCGTGATCGCGACCTGCGCGAAGCCGAGCCCGAACACCGCACGCCGCATCGCCTTGAGCTGCGCGAGGCTGAACTCGAGTCCGAGCGAGAACATGAGGAACACGATCCCGAACTCGGCGAGATGCCGCGTCGCGGGCGTGTCCTCGACCCAGCCGAGCGCGTGCGGGCCGACGAGCAGCCCGACGAGCAGGTAGCCGAGCACCGGCGGCAGGCGCACGAGCCGGCAGACGACGACGATGACGACCGCTGCGCCGAGCAGGACCAGGATCGTGGCGAGCATCGCGTGCATCGTGTTCGGCTATCGGGTCTGAGCTGATCGGCATTCAGCAAAGGCCACGAGCATATCGCGTCGTGCCGTTGCTGACAGCTGACGCGCCGTTCGCCGACGGCCGAGCGGTATACTGCGAGCGATGAACGACCGCGCGCCCGCCCACGTGCCCGTCGACGCGTCGCGCGCGATGGAAGTCGCGCGGGATGTGCTGCGTCATCGAGGCGCGTGCGATCGCAGCGCTGGCCGCGCGCCTGTCCGGCGCATTCGTCGATGCGGTGTCCCGCGTGCGCGACTGCCGCGGCCGCGTCGTCGTTTCCGGCATCGGCAAGTCGGGCCACGTCGCGCGAAAGCTCGCCGCAACGCTCGCTTCGACCGGCACGCCGGCGTTCTTCGTCCATGCCGCCGAAGCGAACCACGGCGACCTCGGCATGATCACGCCGGACGACGTCGTCATCATGCTGTCGAACTCCGGCGAGACCGACGAGCTCGTCACGCTGGCGCCGCACGTGCGCCGGCAGGGCGCGGCGCTCATCGCCATGACCGGCAACGAGCAATCGTCGCTCGCGCAGGCGGCCGACATCCACCTCGACGCCGCGGTCGACGCCGAGGCCTGCCCGCTCGGCCTCGCGCCCACGGCGAGCACGACCGCGATGCTGGCGCTCGGCGACGCGCTCGCGCTTGCGCTGCTCGACGCGCGCGGATTCTCGGCCGATGATTTCGCCCGCTCGCATCCGGGCGGCGCGCTCGGCCGGCGACTGCTGACGACGGTGCGCGATGTGATGCGCAGCGGCGACGCGCTGCCGACGGTATCGCTGCAAGCGACGCTCGCGCAGCGCCGTGATCGAGATGAGCAGCAAGGGCATGGGCATGACGGCCGTCGTCGACGCGAACGGCGGCGTCGCAGGCGTGTTCACCGACGGCGATCTGCGTCGCGCGATCGAGCGCGGCGCGGACTTCCGCTCAACGCGGGTCGCCGACTTGATGTCGAGCAATCCGCGACGCATCGCGCCCGAGCGGCTCGCGATCGATTGCGTCGAGCTGATGGAGCGCACGCCGAAGGTCACGCAACTGCTCGTCGTCGATGCGGCGCGACCGGCTCGTCGGCGCACTGCACATCCACGACCTGTTCCGCGCACGCGTCGTGTAGCCGATGTCTGACATGACCACCGACGTCGCCCAGCGCGCCCGGCGCATTCGCCTGCTGACGCTCGACGTCGACGGCGTGCTGACCGACGGCCGCATCTACGTCGACGACGAGGGACGCGAGTTCAAGGCGTACTCGGCGCTCGACGGCCAGGGCATCAAGATGCTGCAGCGCGCGGGCATCGAGGTCGCGTGGATCACCGGCAGCGACTGCACCGTCGGTGAGGCATCGCGCGCATGCATCTGGGCGTGGCGCACCTGATGCTCGGCGCCGCGCACAAGGTCGCGCCGTGGGAAGGGCTGCGTGCATCGCTCGGCATTCCGGCCGAGGCCTGCGCGCACGTCGGCGACGACCTGCCGGACGTGCCGTTGCTCGCCGCCTGCGGACTTGCGGTCAGCGTTCCGCACGCGCCGCACAGCGTGCGCCGCCACGCGCATTACGTTACGCGTCGCGAAGGCGGCGCCGGTGCGGTACGCGAGGTTGCCGAGCTGATCCTTTCGGCGCAGGATCGGCTCGCCGCGGCCGAATCCGCGCACACGTCGCCGCCCGGCGGACCCTGAGTGATGACCGTCGATCGACGCCGTCGATGGCTCGACCGCTTTTCCGCGTGGTCGCCCGTGCTGCTGCTCGGCGGCCTCGCGGCGCTGACGTGGTGGCTCGATGCGCAGGTCGCCGATCCGGGCCCGCGCCGCGACGGCAGCATGCGGCACGATCCGGACCTGGTCGTCGAAGGCGTGCGGGTCGTGGAGCTGGACGCAGCCGGCAAGACGGTGCAGACGCTTCAGGCGCAGCGCGCGCGACACTATCCGGACGATGGCACGATCGAGTTCGATGCGCCGCGCGTCGTGATGACCCAGCCCGACCGGCCGCAGTTCACCGTCGAATCGGCGAAGGGCCGGGTGTCCGGCGACCGGCTGAACGCCTATTTCGAGGGCGGCGTGCGCGCGACGCGCGCCGGCGAGACCGGGCGCCCGGAAACGACCGCCGACGAGCCGGGCGGGCCGATCACGCTGAAGACCGAGTTCCTGCACGTCATCCCGAAGCAGGACCGGGCCCAGACCGACCGACCGGTGACGATCGAGGAGCCGCGTGGAATAATCCAAGCGAACGGCCTCGTGCTCGACAGCGCGTCCCGGACGCTGAACCTGAAGGGGAACGTGCGCGGCACGATGGCGCCCGCTCCCGCCAAGTAACCGCATGAACGCCGCACGCCACTCGCATCCTGCAGCGCCGCCGTCGCCTTCGCGTTGCCGATCGTCGTCTTCACGGCGTTCGTGCCGGCGCGCACGGTGCATGCCAACAGCGAAGACAAGAAGCAGCCGATCAACTACTCGGCGAACTCCGGCCGACGTCAACTACCAGACGAAGGTCGGCAACCTGTCCGGCAACGTCGTGATCACGCAGGGCACGATGACGATCCGCGCGGACCGCATCGTGTTCAAGCAGAACCCGGACAACTCGGTGTCGGCGACCGCGTACGGCAACCCGATCACGTTCCGCCAGAAGCGCGAAGGCGTCGACGAATACTTCGAGGGCTACGCGCAGCGCGCCGAGTACGACGGCGAGAAGGCGCTGCTCGAGCTGTTCGATCGCGCGCTGCTGAAGCGCGGCCAGGACGAGATCCGCAGCAACTACATTTCCTACAACACCCGCACCGAGCTGTTCCGCGCCGAAGGGCGTCCCGACGCTGCCGGCGACGCCGCAGGACGCGGGCCCGGGCGCGCGGGTTCGCGGCGTGTTCCAGCCGAAAGGCGAAGGCAAGGACGAGGCGAAGAGCAACGGCAACGCGGGCGACAAGCCTGCGGACAAGCCCGCACCGCTGCCGCTCAAGCGCGCCGGCGAGCTCAAGTCCGGGGCGGCGAAGTAGTGCAGCCGCCGTCCGTCAGTTCACCGCCTGCCAGCACACTCGCTGCGTCAAAGCTCAACAAGCGCTACACGTCGCGGACCGTCGTGCACGACGTGTCGCTCGACGTGCACGGCAACGAGGTCGTCGGCCTGCTCGGTCCGAACGGCGCCGGAAAGACCACCTGCTTCTACATGATCGTCGGACTCGTCGCCGCCGACGGCGGGCGCATCGAGCTCGACGGCGAGAACCTGTCGCGGCTGCCGATCCACCAGCGGGCGCGGCGCGGGCTGTCGTACCTGCCGCAGGAAGCGTCGATCTTCCGCAAGCTGACGGTCGCCGAGAACGTGCGCGCGATCCTCGAGCTGCAGGAGGACGACATCGACACGATCGCGAACCGGCTCGACGCGCTGCTCGAGGACCTGTCGATCGCGCACCTGGCCGACGCTCCGGCCGTCTCGCTGTCCGGCGGCGAGCGGCGGCGCTGCGAGATCGCGCGCGCGCTGGCGACGCGGCCGCGCTTCATCCTGCTCGACGAGCCGTTCGCGGGCGTGGACCCGATCGCCGTGCTGGATATCCAGCGCATCATCGGGTTCCTCAAGGAGCGCGGCATCGGCGTGCTGATCACCGACCACAACGTCCGCGAGACGCTCGGCATCTGCGACCGGGCGTACATCATCAACGAGGGCCGGGTCCTCGCTTCCGGCACGCCGGACGAGATTGTCTATAATGAAGCGGTGAGGAAGGTCTATCTCGGCGAGCATTTCCGCCTTTGAGTCGCGCGTCGCTTCGTTTCATTGAGCGCGCTTCGTTCCAAAGGCTGCCGCGTGCCGATACGACGCCGCGCGCCATGAAGCATCCGTGAAACAGACGCTCCAGCTCAAACTCTCGCAGCATCTCACGCTGACGCCCCAGCTCCAGCAGTCGATCCGGCTGCTGCAGCTGTCGACGCTCGAGCTGAATGCCGAGGTCGAGCGCATCCTGCAGGAAAACCCGCTGCTCGAGAAGGAAGAGACGGAAGGCGACGAAGCGCCGCCGCAGGAAGTCCCGCTCGACGACCCGTGAGCGCGGGCCGGAACCCGAGACCGAGTTCCGCCAGACCAGCAGCGACAGCAGCGAAGAGCCGGACGACCGGCCGCTCGACGTGACGCAGGCCGCCGATCCGTCGGACGTCGCCGACTACGGCGGCGGCGACACCGACTGGGGCGGCGGCGCACCGCCCGAGGACGACGATTTCTATCCGCAGCAGGTTGCGACATCGACGCTGCGCGATCACCTGATCGAGCAGCTCACGCTCACCAACCTCCCGACGCGCGACCGGCAGGTCGTCGGCGCGCTGATCGACGCGCTGAACGAGGACGGCTACCTCACCTCGTCGCTCGAGGAGATCATCGAGATGTTCCCCGCCGAGATCGAGCTCGATCTCGACGAGCTCAAGATCGGGCTCAACTATCTGCAGAGCTTCGAGCCGCCGGGCGTGGGCGCGCGCGACTGCGCCGAGTGCCTGCGGCTGCAGCTCAGGATCCTTCCTGCCGACACGCCGTGGCGCACGGAAGCGCTGAAGGTCGTCGACGGCCATCTCGCGCTGCTCGCGAATCGCGACTTCACCAAGCTCAAGCGCCTGCTGCATACCGACGATGCCGGCGTGCGCGGCGTGCGCGAGCTCGTGCGCAGCCTGAATCCGCGGCCGGGCGCATCGTTCGCGAAGACCGAGGCGAACTACGTCGGTCCCGGACGTGGTCGTACGAAAGACGCGCGGCCAGTGGGTTGCGAGCCTGAACGAAGCCGCGATGCCGAAGCTGCGGCTGAACCGCATCTACGCCGACATCCTGACCCGGAACCGTGACGCCTCGAACCAGCAGCTGGCCGCGCAGCTGCAGGAAGCGAAGTGGCTGATCCGCAACGTCCAGCAGCGATTCGAGACGATCCTGCGCGTCGCGCAGGCGATCGTCGAGCGGCAGCGGCGCTTCTTCGAGCACGGCGACGTGGCGATGCGACCGATGGTGCTCCGCGAGATCGCCGACATGCTCGACCTGCACGAGTCGACGATCTCGCGGGTGACCACGCAGAAGTACATGCTGACGCCGCGCGGCACCTACGAGCTCAAGTATTTCTTCGGCAGCCACGTCGCGACCGACACCGGCGGCGCCGCTTCGGCGACCGCGATCCGCGCGCTGATCAAGCAGCTGATCGGCGCCGAGGATCCGCGCATACCGCTGACCGACAGCCGGATCGCCGAAGTGCTTGGCGAGCAGGGCATTCTGGTGGCGCGGCGCACGATCGCCAAGTACCGCGAGGCGCTGCAGATTCCGCCGGTGAACCTGCGCAAGACACCTTGACGCCTCCGGATCGCGCCGGGCACGCTGGCGCGTCTCTTGCTCGACTGTCCAAGAACGGCGAAACTCCGTGGCAGGCGCCTCGTCGCGCGGGCGACGCGCCTTGCCTCCCCCCTGCCGCGCCGGCCTTCCGCCTCAAGACAAGAGGAGTGCCTGAATGAATCTATCCGTCACCGGCCACCACGTCGAGATCACGCCCGCGATCCGGACCTATGTCGTCTCGAAGCTGGACCGCATCACTCGACACTTCGATAACGTCATCGACGTGTCGGTCGTGCTCACCGTCGAGAAGCTCGAGCAGAAGGCGGAAGCGAACATCCACGTCAGCGGCAACGACCTGCACGCGGAAGCCGTCGACGCGGACATGTACGCCGCGATCGACGCGCTCGCCGACAAGCTGGATCGCATGGTGGTCAAGCACAAGGAGATCCGCTCGTCCCATCGGCCGGAGAACGGTGGCACCAAGCGCGCGGCGTCGGCAGCCGCTGGAACGGAAGCCGGCGAGTAGCGAAGAAGACGCGTCGCGCACGCGGATGAACCAGATCGCCGAACTCCTCCCCGCGGAGAATATCGCGCTCGAGCTCGATGCCCCGACCAAGTCGCGGCTGTTCGAGGCAACCGGCGCGCTGTTCGAGCGCGACACCGGCATCGCGCGCGCGACGATCGTCTCGAGCCTTTCGGCGCGCGAGAAGCTCGGGTCGACCGGGCTCGGCCAGGGCATCGCGATTCCTCACGGTCGGCTCAAGGGATTGGGCGAGGCTCGCGGCGCGTTCGTGCGCCTCGCAACGCCGATCGCATTCGACTCGCCGGACGGCAAACCGGTATCGCAGGTGTTCGTTCTGCTCGTGCCCGAGCATGCGACCGACCGTCATCTGCAGCTGCTCTCCGAGCTCGCGCAGATGTTTTCCGAGCGCGCTTTCCGCGAACAGCTCGCTGCCGCACGCGATCCCGCCGAAGTCCATGCGCTGATCCGGCGCTGGGAACCGACGGGTTGATGACCGATGAAAAAGGCGTCCGTGCGTTCTTTGGCTGACGTGACGCGGGCGCCGCACCTTTTTCATCGGGCATGGATCCAGGCGGTCCCCTCGGGGCGGCCCGGCGGCGGCCTCGCTGGCAACGGCACGGAACAACGCAGCGTCGTGCGCCACTAGCGGTGCCCTCGCGCTGGCCAGCGTGCACAGGCGCATTCAGTGACGGTGAATGCGAACATGCGCCAGGTCAGCGTCGACAAGCTATTCTCGGACAACCGCGAGAAGCTCGGTCTCACGTGGCGCGCCGGTCGCCAGGGCGGCAACCGCGTGCTGACCGGCGAGTCCGCGCTGAAGCCGACGATCGGGCAGGTCGGCCACATGAACTTCATTCATCCGTTTCGCGTGCAGATGGTCGGCGCGGCGGAATCCGCGTATCTGCAGGGCCTGCCCGAGACGGAGCTCCGCGCGCACATCGACCGGCTCTTCACCAGCGAGCTCGTCGCGATCACCGTGGCCAACGGCGAGACGCCTCCACCCTATCTGCTCGAGCGCTGCAACGCGAACCACATCGCGCTCTTCACCTCGCCGCAACCGTCGCCGCACCTGGTCGACGTGTTCCGATACTACCTCGCGCGCGTCCTCGCCGAATCGACGACGCTGCATGGCGTGTTCCTCGACGTGCTCGAGCTCGGCGTGCTGATCACCGGCGCGTCCGCGATCGGCAAGAGCGAGCTCGCGCTCGAGCTGATCTCGCGCGGCAACGGGCTCGTCGCCGACGACATCGTCGAGCTCTATCGGATCTCGCCGGACACGGTCGAGGGACGCTGCCCCGACGTGCTGCGCGACTTCCTCGAGGTCCGCGGCATCGGCGTGCTGAACATCCGCACGATCTTCGGCGAGACCGCGATCCGCCCGCGCAAGCTGTTGCGGCTGATCGTGCACCTCGAGGACCACAGCCACGAGACGTTCTCGGAGCTCGACCGGCTGAAGGTCGACGCGACGTTCCACG
The DNA here is from genome assembly GCA_963804205.1 of uncultured beta proteobacterium. Classification (GTDB taxonomy): domain Bacteria; phylum Pseudomonadota; class Gammaproteobacteria; order Burkholderiales; family Casimicrobiaceae; genus VBCG01. The sequence goes on from CAWDPJ010000001.1 coordinate 334,402, forward strand.
AAGTGCTCGGCGTGCCGATCCGCCGCGTCATGATCCCCGTCGCGGCCGGCCGCAATCTCGCCGTCCTGGTCGAGGCCGCCGTGCGCAACTTCGTGCTGAACCAGCGCGGCATCGACAGCACGAAGGAATTCATCGAGCGCCAGCAGCGGCTGATGGACGACGGCGGCGATGGAGTGCGATAGCCAGCGATTCCGACGACCGCGCGGACGAGATGAATCGCTGGCACGACGCCCGTTGTTTCGTTGCCTCGCCGGGCGGGCGCCGCCGGGCCGGCCCGACGGCGCCCGCGCGGATCGATCCGATGAAAAACGTGCGACGCGGTCGCTGCGTCGGCCACTGAACGTGCGGACGCGTTTTTCATCGGCGGGTTGATGGACGTCATCCTGATCGGCGGCGTCTCGGGCTCGGGCAAGAGCGTCGCGCTCGGCGCGCTCGAGGATTCCGGCTACTACGCGGTCGCGAACCTCCCGCTGTCGCTGGTCGCCGAAACCGCGAGCTTCCTGCGGCGCGCCGGCCAGGACCGTATTGCCGTCACGTTCGACCTGAAGACCGGTGCAGGGCTCGACGGCGTGGACGACGCGATGGCCGCGTTGCGCGCCGCCGGCTGGAGCGTGCGCTTCCTCGTGCTCGACGCGAGGACCGACACGCTGGTCAAGCGCTTCTCGGAGACCCGTCGCCGCCATCCCTTCTCGAGCGAGGCCCTGACGCTCACCGAGGCGATCGAGTTCGAGCGTGCGTTGCTCGCCGACGTGCGCGAGCTCGCATTCGTTTTCGACACCAGCGATCTGTCCGCGGCCGCGCTGCGCAACTGGATCAAGGATTTCGCCGCCGTCGACGCGTCGCGGCTGACGCTCCAGTTCGAGTCGTTCGGCTTCAAGCATGGCGTGCCGCTGGACGCCGACCTGGTGTTCGACGTGCGCTGCCTTCCCAATCCGCACTACGAGCCTGCAGCTGTCGCCGCTGACCGGACGCGATGCGCCGGTCGTCGAGTTCCTCGAACGCCTGCCGGAGGTCGAGCGGATGTACGGCGACATCTACCATTTCGTCGCCGGCTGGCTGCCCGACTACGCGCGCGACAACCGCAATTACCTCACCGTCGCGATCGGCTGCACCGGCGGGCGCCATCGGTCCGTGTACCTGGTCGAGCGCCTGGCGCGCGCATTCGAGCCGCGCTACCAGGTCTTGAAGCGTCATCGCGAGATGGCGGCGACCTGAACGGCCGAGAATCCAGCGTGCGCGACGATCACCCTCGCCTTCACCGGCGCATCCGGCATGCCCTACGGGCTGCGGCTGCTCGATTGCCTGCTCTCGAGCGGCGCTCGCGTCTACCTGCTGTACTCGCCCGCCGCGCAGGTCGTTGCGAAGCAGGAGTGCGACATCTCGTTGCCGACGCAACCGCGTGATGCGCAGCGCGTGCTCGGCGAGCGCTTCGGTGCGCGCGAGGGACAGCTGTTCGTGTTCGGCCGCGAAGACTGGATGGCGCCGGTCGCGTCCGGCTCCAATCCCGGCGATGCGATGGCCGTCTGCCCCTGCAGCATGGGCACGCTCGGCGCGATCGCGGCAGGGCTCGCCGACAACCTGATCGAGCGTGCCGCGGACGTGATGCTGAAGGAGCGCAAGCCACTGGTGCTGGTGCCGCGCGAGACGCCGCTGTCGTCGATCCACCTGGAGAACATGACCCGCCTCGCGCACGCCGGTGCGGTCATCCTCCCGCCGGCGCCCGGCTTCTACACGCGGCCGCAATCGGTGGCGGACATCGTCGACTTCGTCGTCGCGCGCGTGCTGGACCACCTCGGTGTTCCGCATGCGTTGACGCAACGCTGGGGCGAAGCTCGCGTCGGGACCGACACGAGCGGTGAAGGCTGAAGGGTCGCACGCCATGCACCTCCCGCTCTTTCCGCTGCACACCGTGCTGTTTCCCGGTGGCTTGCTGCCGCTCAAGGTCTTCGAGCAGCGCTACATCGACATGACGAAGGCCTGCCTCAGCGACGACCGGCCGTTCGGCGTCTGCCTGATCGTGCAAGGCGACGAGGTCGCGCGCCCCGGCGGCGCGGTTCCCGAGATGTCGACGATCGGCACGACCGCACGCATCACGAACTGGGACATGCCGCAGCTCGGCATCCTGCATGTTGCAACCGTCGGCGGCACGCGCTTCAAGATCGAGCGGCATTCGGTCGAGCCGTCGGGGCTGGTGGTCGGCGAGGTGAAGGAAATCGCCGCGGAGCCTCGGGTCGCGCTGACCCAGGCGCAACTGCCGCTGGTGAGACTGCTCGAGCTGATCGCGACGCGCGTCGGACCGGGGAACTTCCCCGCCGATCCGGATTACGGTGACGCTTCCTGGGTCGGTTACCGGCTCGCGGAGTTCCTGCCCCTGCCGCTGCCGATCAAGCAGAGCATGCTCGAGATCAACGACGCGGGCGTGCGGCTGACGCGTGCTGCAGAAGTTCCTGGCGGATCAGGGAATATTGTAGGTCGACGAAGAGACTGCTGCGGATACGGAAACGCCGCGTGTTTTTCATCGAGCGTGCTTCGCAGCCGGCTGGGGCGGCCCGTCGCCGGCCGCCGGAAAGGCACCAAAGAACGAGCGTCGTGCGAGTGGCCGGCCCCTGGATCGCAGCGTCGCGGCGTATAATTTGCCCATTGAATCAAGCGTTACCGAGGGTTCCATGGCCGGCCACAGCAAGTGGGCGAACATCAAGCACAAGAAGGCCGCGACCGATGCGAAGCGCGGCAAGATCTTCACGCGCCTGATCAAGGAAATCACCGTCGCGGCGCGTCTCGGCGGCGGTGACCCGGGCATGAATCCGAGACTGCGCCTGGCGATCGACAAGGCCATGGACAACAACATGCCGAAGGAGACGATCGAGCGCGCGGCCAAGCGCGGCTCGGGGAACCTCGAGGGCGCGAGCTACGAAGAGATCCGCTACGAGGGCTACGGCATCAACGGCGCCGCAGTGATCGTCGACTGCATGACCGACAACCGCACGCGCACCGTCGCCGACGTGCGCCATGCGTTCTCGAAGTACGGCGGCAACCTGGGGACCGACGGTTCGGTCGCGTTCCTGTTCAAGCACTGTGGCCAGATCGTGTTCCCGCCCGGCACCAGCGAGGACAAGGTGATGGAAGCGGCGATCGACGCGGGCGCCGAGGACGTGATCACGCACGACGACGGCAGCATCGAAGTCGTGACCGGCCCGTACGATTTCGTCGCCGTCAAGGACGCGCTCGCCAAGGCGGGACTCAAGCCCGCGTTCGCCGAGGTCACGATGAAGCCGTCTGCCGAGGTCGAATTCCACGGCGACGACGCCCAGCGAATGCAGAAGCTGCTCGACGCGATCGAATCGATCGACGACGTGCAGGAGGTCTACACGACCGCCGTGATCGAGGCATGAGGGATAGCGAATGATCGTCACCACAACGCCGACGATCGAGGGCCGGAAGATCGTGCGCTACGTCGGCATCACCAGCGGCGAAGCGATCGTCGGCGCGAACATCTTCCGCGACCTGTTCGCCAGCGTGCGCGACATCGTCGGCGGTCGTGCCGGCGCTTACGAGAACGTGCTCGCGAATGCGCGGGAGACGGCGCTTGCCGAGATGCGCGAGAGCGCCGAGCGCATGGGCGCGAACGCGATCGTCGGCGTCGACCTCGACTACGAGACGCTCGGGTCCGGCGGCTCGATGCTGATGGTCTGCGCGAGCGGAACCGCGGTCGTGATCGAATAGCCTTGCTGGCGGCCGCGCCTCCGATGCGCCGCATCCTCGGGATCGACCCGGGCTTGCGCATCACCGGTTACGGCCTGATCGAAGCGCACGGCAACCGGCTGTGCTATCTGGCAAGCGGCTGCGTGCGCGCCGGCACCGGCAGCCTGCCGACGCGGCTCGGCGTCATTGCACGCGATCTCGCGCACCTGATTGCCGAGATGCAGCCGACCGAGGTCGCCGTCGAAAGGGTCTTCGTCAACGTGAATCCGAACTCGACGCTGCTGCTGGGACAGGCGCGCGGCGCGGCGATCGCCGTCGCCGTGCTGGCCGGCCTGCCGGTCACCGAGTACACGGCGGGTCAGGTCAAGCAGGCCGTCGTCGGCGGCGGCCGGGCGGAAAAGCTGCAGGTGCAGGCGATGGTGATGCGGTTGCTCGCGCTGCCCGGTTCGCCGCAAGCGGATGCGGCCGATGCCCTGGCGGCCGCGATCTGCCATGCGCATGCAGCGACGGGCGTCGGCGCGTTCTCGCGCGGGCGTTATCGCGTGCGCGGCGGACGCCTCGTATCGGCGTGATACGCCTCACCCGCCGCCCGCGTGCGGTGATCTTCGACATGGACGGGCTGATGCTCGACACCGAGCCGCTCGCCGCACGCGCCTGGACCGATGCCGCGATCACGTGCGGCATTGCATTCGATGCCGACGTGGCGATGCGGCTTGTCGGCCGGACCTTCGTGGATTGCCGCAACGCTGATCCTCGCGCATCACGGCGAAAGCTATCCGGTGGATACGCTGATGGCCGCGTGGCATGGCGCCTACGATGCGATCGTCGAGCGCGAGGGCCTCGTGCTGAAGCCCGGACTTCTCGAGCTTCTCGACTGGCTCGAGGACAACGCCATTACGAAGGCCGTCGCGACTTCGACCCGCCATGCGCGCGCTCGTGCGAAGCTCGAGCGGACCGCACTTTTCCCGCGTTTCGCTGCGCTGGTCGGCGGCGACGAAGTCGCGCAGGGCAAGCCGTCACCGGACATCTTCATCGCGGCCATCGCCCGCATCGGCTGCGCGCCGGCCGATGCGCTCGTGCTCGAGGATTCCGAGCCCGGCCTCATTGCCGCGGCGCGCGCCGGCATTCCGGCGATCGCGATACCCGATCTCCTGCCATCGCCCGAGCTCGTGCATGGGCGATCCGCCGCTCGTGATGCGAACGCTGCACGAAGTAAGAGCGCATCTGGCGTCGCTCGTCCCCTGAGGTCGATACGCGTGGGATAATCATCATCGAGATGCAACGTCATGCGCGACCGCTCGCGCCCGCTGACTTCAACGAGCCGCCGGCGCAACTGACTTCTGTCAACTGATTCCTGACCTCTGAATGATCGGCCGCCTTTCCGGCATCCTGCTCGAGAAGAACCCGCCGCAGATCCTGCTGGACGTGCAAGGCGTCGCCTACGAGGTCGACGTGCCGATGAGCACGTTCTACAACCTGCCGGGCGCGGGCGAGCCCGTGACGCTGTACACGCAGCTGGTCGTACGCGAGGATGCGCACCTTCTTTTCGGCTTCGGCTCCGAAAGCGAGCGCCATGCGTTCCGGCAGCTGACGAAGGTCAACGGTATCGGCGCGCGAATCGCCCTGTCCGTGTTGTCGGGCCTGTCGGTCGCCGAGCTGGCGCACGCGATCACGATGCAGGAATCGGGACGGCTCACGAAGATTCCGGGCATCGGGAAGAAGACCGCGGAGCGCATCCTGCTCGAGCTCAAGGACAAGCTCGGCGCGCAGCTCACGACGGCGGTCGGCGTGAACCGCGCGCCGCCTGCGGCGTCCGATATCCTGAACGCGCTGTTCTCGCTCGGCTACAACGAGAAGGAAGCGGTTGCGGCCGTGCGCGCGCTGCCCGAAGGCATTGCCGTCGCGGACGGCATCAAGCACGCACTGAAGACGCTCTCGAAGAACTGACGCATGTCGTCGAGCCGCCAGGGTTTCCTCCGCAACGTCAAGGTGTCGCCGGCGCTGGTTCCGCCGCGGCTTGAACCTCTGGCCCCCGTTCATCGGGGCCGGCATAAGGGTGACGCGCGTGAGCGAAGACTACCGCGAGATCGACGTAACGCTGAAGTTGCGCGTCTTCAACCGGAACTACTTCGGCACGCAGTTCGGCGGGTCGCTCTTCGCGATGACCGACCCCTTCCATGCGCTGATGATGATGCACAACCTCGGTCCGGGCTACGTCGTCTGGGACAAGGCCGCCAGCATCCGCTACGTGAAGCCTGGCCGCGGCGACGTCTACGCGCGATTCCGGCTCGACGAGGAAGCGGTCGCCAGCGCCCGGACCTTGACGGCGAACGGCGAAAAATACGAGCCGACGTTCACCGTGAGCATCGTCGACCGCGACGGCGGAGTCGTCGCGGAAGTGGACAAGACGCTCTACATCCGGCGCTCGCGCGACCCCGTTGCGCAGCAAACCGGCCTTGCGCCGGCACCGGATCCGCGCGAGGCATAAGATAGCGCGATGGCCATCGAGAACGACACGCTGCCCCGCGTCGTCACCGGCAAGGTCGAGGGCCGTCAGGAGGAGGTCTTCGAGCGGGCGTTGCGTCCGCGCGGACTCGCCGAGTACGTGGGACAGGAGAAGATCCGCCACCAGCTCGGGATCTTCATCGAGGCGGCGAGCAAGCGCGCCGAAGCGCTCGACCACGTGCTGCTGTTCGGACCGCCCGGGCTCGGCAAGACGACGCTGTCGCACATCATCGCGCACGAGCTCGGCGTGAACCTGCGCCAGACGTCGGGACCGGTGCTCGAGCGTCCAGGCGATCTCGCAGCGCTGCTCACGAACCTCGAGCCGCGCGACGTGCTGTTCATCGACGAGATCCACCGTCTGTCGCCGATCGTCGAGGAGATCCTGTATCCGGCGCTCGAGGATTTCCAGATCGACATCATGATCGGCGAGGGGCCGGCCGCGCGCAGCGTGAAGCTCGATCTTCCCCCGTTCACGCTGGTCGGCGCGACAACGCGTGCCGGCATGCTGACGAATCCGCTTCGCGACCGCTTCGGCATCGTCGCGCGGCTCGAGTTCTACACTGCAGAGGAGCTGAAGACGCATCGTCGGCCGGTCCGCCTCGCTGCTCAAGATCGCGATCGACGACGCGGGCGCGCTGGAGATCGCCCGGCGCTCGCGCGGCACGCCGCGAATCGCGAACCGGCTGCTGCGCCGCGTGCGCGATTACGCCGAGGTCCGGGCCGACGGCGCGATCACCAACGAGGTCGCCGACGCCGCGCTGTCGATGCTCGACGTCGACGCTTCGGGACTCGACGTGATGGACCGCAAGCTGCTGCAGACGGTGCTCGCCAAGTTCGACGGCGGGCCGGTCGGCATCGACAATCTCGCCGCCGCGATCGGCGAGGAGCGCGACACGATCGAGGACGTGCTCGAGCCGTTCCTGATCCAGCAAGGGTTCCTGCAGCGCACGGCGAGAGGCCGCATCGCGACCGTGTCCGCGTACCGGCACTTCGGTCTGGCGCCGCCGACGCCCGGCGCGGCCGCCGACCTGTTCCCCGGGCCCTAGTGTCCCGCGTCGAATCACCGACTCCCGACACCTGCCCGTTGCTCGAGCCCGCCTTCTCGCTGCCGGTCCGTGTCTACTACGAGGACACCGACGCAGGGGGCGTCGTCTACTATGCGAACTACCTGCGCTTCCTGGAGCGCGCCCGTACCGAATGGCTCGCCTCGATCGGCCATCCGGTCGCGGAACTCGAGCGAGTCCACGGGATCGTATTCGTCGTCCGCCGGATCGAGATCGACTACAAGCTGCCGGCCCGGCTCTCCGATGCGCTCGACGTGACTTTTGCGATCGAGACACTGGGCCGCGCAAGCCTCACTGTGCAGCAGCAGGTGCTGCGCGAGCGGCCAGACGCTGCTGAACGCACGCGTCATGCTGGCCTGTGTCGATCGCGAGCGCATGAAACCCGTACGCATCCCGATGACGCTCAGAACAACCTGAACGCACCGAAAGCAAGCGTTGAACGTCCATACCGATCTCTCGTTCCTCCAGCTGGTCATGCAGGCGTCGGTCGTCGTGCAGGCCGTCATGGCGCTGCTCGCGTTCCTGTCGCTCTGGAGCTGGTGGCAGATCTTCCTGAAGCGCTTCCAGATCAGCCGTTCCGAGCGCGACACCAGCCAGTTCGAGGACGAGTTCTGGAAAGGCGGCGACCTCGCGGACCTCTACCAGCGCGTCGGCCAGTCGCGCAGCGGCACCGGGCTCGAGAACATCTTCACCGCCGGCTTCCGCGAATACGCGAAGCATCGCAAGCAGGGGAGCGCATCGGCGATCACGCTCGACTCCGCGCGCCGCGCGATGCGTGCCGCGTACCAGCGGGAGATCGACGTGCTCGAGGCGCACCTGTCCGGGCTTGCGACCGTGGGCTCGGTGTCGCCCTACATCGGACTGTTCGGCACCGTGTGGGGCATCATGAACTCGTTTCGTGGCCTCGCGAGCGTCGGCCAGGCCACGCTCGCGCAGGTCGCGCCCGGCATCGCGGAGGCGTTGATCGCTACGGCGATCGGCCTGTTCGCGGCGATCCCTGCGGTCGTCGCTTACAACCGTTACACGCACGACGTCGACCGGCTCGCGACGCGCTACGAGACGTTCATCGAGGAATTCTCGAACATCCTGCAGAGGCAGGCATGACGCGCAGTTGACAGTTGGCAGTTGACAGTTGGCAGGGCGCCGGCGTGTACGATGGCCGCGCGTTCAGCGCGGTTGCAATCGCGTTGCGGAACGAGCATGGACGATCCCGGCGCTCAATGCGCCGCCCCGAAAACGCTTCCGACTCACTGTCAACTGTCAACTGACTCCTGATGCCCGACATCCGCCGCCCGCGCAAGTCGATCAACCAGATGAACGTCGTGCCGTACATCGACGTCATGCTGGTCCTGCTCGTCATCTTCATGGTGACCGCGCCGCTGATCAACCCCGGACAGGTCGAGCTGCCGTCGGTCGGCAGCAAGCTCTCCGCACCGGTGCAACCGCTCGAAGTCACGCTGCGCACCGATCAGTCGCTGTGGTTGCGCGATTCGGCGACGGGCGCCCCGCCCGTTCGCTTGTCACGCGATGAGCTGGTTGCACGACTTCGCACCGCGCAGGCTGTACGTCCCGACCAACCGGTCGTGATCGCGGCGGACCGCGCGGCGCGCTACGAGGACGTGCTCGGCGTGCTCGACCTCCTGCAGCGCAATGGATTGCGCCGGGTGGGGCTGCTCGCGCGCCCGCCTGCGTGACGTTCGTGAAGTCATGGTGAAGGACCGCGACCGCGCACCGCAGCCGCGCCGGCGCACGAGCGGCAAATGGATCGCGCTCGCGCTCGCGATCCTCGTCAACCTCGCGTTCGTCGGCGTTCTCGTCTTCTCGGTGACGTGGCGCAATCCGCCCGCGCCGGCGGTTTCGGCGGAGCTCTATGCGCCGCCCGTGCGCACGCCGGTGCCGCCGAAGCCCGAGCCGCCGAAACCGGAACCGCCGAAGCCGGAGCCGCCGAAACCGGAGCCGCCCGAAACCGGAACCGCCGAAGCCGGAACCGCCGAAACCGGAACCGCCGAAGGTCGAGAAGCCGGATCCGCACGAGGCCGAGATCGCGCTGAAGGCGAAGCAGGCGCAGGAGCGCAAGCTGCGCGAGGACGCCGAGAAGACGCGTGTCGAAGCGCGAGAAGCGCAAGCGCGAGGCGGAGGAGAAGCTCAAGGCGGACGCGAAACGCGAGGCCGATGTTCGTGAGCGCCAGCAACGCGAGACGCAGGCGCTGCGCGAGCAGGCCGAGCGTGAAGCGCGGTTGCGGGCCGAAACCGAAGCGAAAGCGCGCGCGGCCGCCGAGGCGCGCGCGCTGGTGCAGGCCGAGAATGCGGCGCGCGCCCGCGCGGAGGGCGACTGGATCCGGCGCATCCAGGCGAAGGTGCGCGGCAACATCATCCTGCCGCCCGACATCCCCGGCAATCCCGAGGCGATCTTCGAGGTCGTGCAGCTGCCGACCGGGGAGATCCTCGACGCGCAGCTTCGCAAATCGAGCGGCGTGCGTGCCTATGACGAGGCCGTGCAGCGCGCGATCCTCAAGAGCTCGCCGCTGCCCAGGCCCGAGCGCGCGGAGCTGTTTCAGCGCACGCTGACGCTCAAGTTTCGACCCGTGGACTAAGGCAAGACGTCGATGTCACGCTTCCATCGAAACGATGGCACAGCGCTCGAGGTTTCGTGCCGTTTCCCGCGGCCGCCGACGGGCCGCCCCGAGGCGGGCGCCTGATTCAATCCCGATGAAAAACGTGCGACGCGGGTCGCCGCATCACGCTCCGAACTCACGGACGCGTTTTTCATCGGCACGCTTCACGGACACGTTTTTCATCGGCTGCTCATCGCGCCTTCTTCTCCACGATCTGGATCGCCGCCCACGACCACTCCGAGCGCTGCTCGACGAGCTGGCGCAACGCGACCGTGTAGACCGAGCGACCGGTCTGCAAGACCAGTTGCCGGCCTTCCGAATATTCGGACGTCGGCACGATCAGCGTCTTGACCGTCAGCGGCTTGTCCGGGCGCGACGGCGGCGGCAGATAGAGGCCGTCGAAGCGCGCGCCGATCGTGGATACATCGATGCCGTTCACGACGATGCCTGCATCCTCGCGCGCCTCGCGGCGCGCATGCAGCACGACCGGCACGACGCGCTCGGCGATGATCGAAACGCCGGCCTCGGCGTCCTCGGTCGATACCTTGTTCAGCCGGCGCACGACGCCGAGGACCCAGTCGGTGAGGTCGGACTGCTTGACGCCGACGAGCGCGCCGAGTGCCAACGCCTGACCGATGCCGCCCGATGCCGCGATCCGCAAGCCCGCGACGCTGCGATCCTTCACCTGCCACATCGGATCGGAGAACGACGAGAGGCTCGCGGCCAGCGAATCGTGCTCGTCCGGAACGCGCCGGCGCACGCGCGGCGAGCTCGAGACGGCGAACACCTCGATCTGCTCCGAGCCGGCGTCGCCGCCGCCATCGCCGAGCTCCTTGGCCGCGAGCTCGCGCGAGATCCGGTGCAGACCGATCCGCACTTTCGCCGACACCCGGCACGCAACCCTCGGGTCCTTGCGCAGGTCGTTGTTCACGTTCGGCGCAACCGCGGGCCGGACTTTCTCGAGCACGCTCACGCGTTGCTGGTTGATCGGCGCCGCCGGACCCGAATCGGTCGCTTCGGAATTTCTCAGCGCCGAGGACCGCCCGCTCGAGCGACTCCGCCATCGGCGTCGTGTCGAGATAGCGCAGCACCGACCCGGCATCGTTGCCGGTGCGTCGCACCAGCCCGGAACGGCCGGCCAGATCGACGAAAAAGCCCTCGGGCGAGCGCGGCACCGCATCCAGCGACAGCTTGCGGCTCCAGGCGCGAAGCTGCGAGCACGCCCAGTCGAGCTGCGACGGCGAAAGATTGCCGGTATTCAGCTGATGGATCAGCAGGACGTTCAGGTATTCCTGCTCGGCGGTCCACGCAGTCGCGTTCGGCCCGGCGCTGGTCAGTATCGCCGGCACGCGATCGACCGAAAGCTCGGTCGCGCGAAGATAGGTGCGGTGCAGGTCCATCCACTTCGCCGGAATCCAGCGCTCGAAACGGAACACGCGCACCTTCGCGTCGGTGCCGTAGTAGTGCAGCAGCCGCGCGAAGAGCAGCGGCACCAGCGGTTTCCAGCGCGGGTTGCTGCCTTGCGCCACCGCCTCCTCGAGCCCGGTCTGGTAGGAGACCATGAAGCCCTGCGTGAGGTCGTAGATCGCCTGCCAGATACGCTCGGCGAGCTTCGGTGCGGTATCGTGGTTCTCGACGTACTGCTTGATCAGCTGCCGGCGGTCGGCGCCGAGCGCGGAATCGAGGAACTCGATCGCCTGCACGCGCGACGGGTCGATCGGGCGGCGCGACTGGCGCATCGCGTCGAACGCGCGCATGACCTGCTGCTGGCGGCCGATGACATCGAGCGCCGGCAGCTGCTTCAACCAGACGGCCGTCGCCCGCGCGCTGACGAGAGGGTCGGCTGCGTCCTTGCCGTGTGAGGTCAGAAAACCGAACATCGAGAATTGGCGCGAGCGGGGTCCCGGGAAGACCCCAGCGTCAGCAGGCGCTCCGCGACGCTGCCGCCGCGAAACGGCTACCCGCATTTATAGAGCAATTCGTCGGCGACGGCAAAAACGCTTGCGAGCCTCCGCTAGAATGCCCGCTCCCGCTCGCGCCACAGGGCGCGACCGTCATTCCGCATTCCAACCCTGGTTCCATGACCATCCATTCCCCTGATTCGTCCGTACGCATGGGTGCGCGTCTTGGATCGGGGATCGCCAGTTTCGTTCTCGCGCTCGGCGTTGCCAGCGCGTACGCGCAAGGCTCGGCGACCCCGGTTCCGGCTCCATCCGCTACCCCTAATCCCAGCAATTTGAGTGCCACCGTGACAGACCTCCAGAAAACCGATGTAAAACAAGGGACTGGAGCGGAAGCGCAGTCCGGAAAGCCGGTCCTCGTGCACTACACGGGGTGGCTTTATGACTCCGCCGCGCCGGAGGGCAAAGGGGCGAAATTCGACAGCTCCCGCGACCGCGGCGTGCCGTTCGGATTTTTCCTCGGCAGCGGCAAGGTGATCAAGGGCTGGGACCAGGGTGTCGTCGGCATGAAAGTCGGCGGCCAGCGCCGGCTCGTGATCCCGCCGCAGCTCGGCTACGGCGAACGCGGCGCCGGGGGCGTCATCCCGCCGAACGCAACGCTGATCTTCGACGTCGAACTGATCGAAGTGAAATAGGACTCTCGATCGATGCTGCCCCGTGACAGCCGCGCGGCCGTCAAGCGCCGCGCCGACTACCGGCCACCCGCCTTTTTCGTCGACCGGATCGCGCTCGAGTTCGACCTCGATCCCGATGCGACCTGGGTCACGTCGACCCTCGCGTTCCGGCGCAATCCTCAGGCGGCCGCGGACGACCGCTCCGCGCCGCTGGTCCTCGATGGTGAGCAGCAGGCGGATGTGAGCGCAACGCTCGACGGCGCGCCGATCACCGTCGTCCTCACGCCGGGTCGGCTCACGATCGCCAATCCGCCGGCGTCGGGCACGCTTGCCGTTCGCTCGCGAATCTCGCCTGCGAAGAACGTGGCGCTGGAGGGGCTGTACGTGTCCTCGGGCGTGTTCTGCACGCAAAACGAGCCCGAAGGTTTCCGCCGGATCACGTTCTTCCCGGACCGTCCCGACGTGCTGGCCACGTACACGGTGACGATCCGCGCCGACCGTACCGCGTATCCGGTGCTGCTGTCGAACGGCAATCGGGTCGACGCAGGCGAGCTTCCCGGCGGCCGTCACTTCGCGAAGTGGCACGACCCGTTTCCGAAGCCCTCGTACCTGTTCGCGCTCGTCGCCGGCGATCTCGCCTCGCTCGACGACACGTTCACGACGATGAGCGGGCGCGAGGTCGCGCTCTCCATCTACTCGACCGCGAAGAACCTGCCCCGCTGCAGGCACGCGATGGCATTCGCTGAAGGCGTCGATGCGCTGGGACGAGCAGCGCTTCGGCCGCGAATACGACCTCGACCGGTTCATGATCTTCTGCGCCGACGACTTCAACATGGGCGCGATGGAGAACAAGGGGCTGAACATCTTCAACAGCCGCCTGGTGCTCGCCGACCCCGCGACCGCGACCGACGACGACTACCAGGCGATCGAAGGTGTCGTCGGCCACGAATACTTCCACAACTGGACCGGCAACCGCGTGACCTGCCGCGACTGGTTCCAGCTGTCGCTGAAGGAAGGGCTGACCGTCTTCCGCGATCAGGAATTTTCGAGCGACATGGGCTCGCGCGCGGTCGAGCGCATCGCCGCCGTCGAGTACCTTCGCCGCGACCAGTTCGCCGAGGATGCGGGGCCGATGGCGCATCCGGTGCGGCCGGACGAGTATCAGGAGATCAACAACTTCTACACGGCGACCGTCTACGAGAAGGGCGCCGAAGTGATCCGCATGCAGCACACGCTGCTCGGGCCGGACGCGTTCCGGCGCGGCATGGATCTCTACTTCCAGCGTCACGACGGGCAGGCCGTCACCTGCGACGATTTCGTGCAATCGATGCAGGACGCTTCCGGGCTCGACCTCACGCAGTTCAAGCGCTGGTATAGCCAGGCCGGCACGCCGGTCGTTCGTGCTTGCGGGGCGTTACGACGAGGCGGCGAGGACCTACACGCTCGAAGTCGCGCAGGAGGCATCGCCGTCGCCCGGCCAGCGCGCCAAGGAGCCGTATCACATCCCGCTGGCCATCGGCCTCCTCGGGCAGGACGGCGCCGATCTGCCGTTGCGCGTCGAAGGCGACCGCGACGCCCCGACGACGCGCGTGCTCGACGTGCGCTCGCCGCGCCAGCTGTTCCGCTTCGTCGACGTGCCGTCGGCGCCGGTGCCGTCGTTGCTTCGCGGTTTCTCGGCGCCGGTTCGGCTCGACTTCCCCTACTCCGATCGCGAGCTCGCGTTCCTCGCCGCGCACGACAGCGATCCGGTGAATCGCTGGGACGCCGCGCAACGCACGTTCGTCACCGCGCTGCTGTGGCTCGCGCGCGAGCGGCGGGCGGGCAAGCCGCTCGTCCTGCCGGCGGCGCTCGAGCACGTGGTCGCGCGTCTGCTGGCGGATACGGACAGCGATCCTGCGTTGATCGCGATGGCGCTCACGCCGCCCGACCTCGCGTACGTCGCCGCGATGGAAGCCACGCTGGACGCCGACGGCATCGCTGCCGCTCGCGCGCACCTGGTGCGCGAGCTCGCGAAGAAGCTGCGTCCGGCGCTCGAGTCGGTGTTGCAGCGGCATCGTCCTGCAGGCTCGTATGCGTCGTCACAGGCGCAGATCGGGCCGCGGCGGCTTCGCAACGTCGCGTTGCGCTATCTCGGCGCCCTCGACGACGCGGATGCGCGTGCGCTGGCGATCGCGCAGTACGACGTGGCCGACAACATGACCGACACGATCGCAGCACTTGCCGCGATCAAGGACAGCGATGCGCCCGAACGCCATGACCTGTACGCTCGTTTCGAAGCCCGCTGGCGCGACGAGCCGCTGGTGCTCGACAAGTGGTTCGCGCTGGAAGCGACGGCGCAGCGCGACGGCACGCTGGATCGCGTCAAGAGCCTGCTCACCCATCCGCGCTTCAACGCGCGCAATCCGAATCGCGTCCGCTCGCTCGTGGGCGCGTTCGCGTTGCGCAACTTCGCGCGCTTCAACGCCGTCGACGGCGGCGGCTACAGCTTCGTCGCCGAGCAGGTGCTTGCCCTCGATCCGGCGAACCCGCAGCTCGCCTCGTCGATCGCCGGTGCATTCAATCTCTGGAAGCGGTTCCCCGAGCCGCGCCGCGCGCGAATGAAAGGCGCTCTCGAGCGCATCGCGATGGAGCCTACGCTTTCGCCGGACGTGGGCGAAATCGTTTCGCGCACGCTGGACGAATAGCGGTCGCCGGCGCACTGTCGCCCGACGTTGCGGGACGTCGAAAGGACGAGTGCGAATGGCCGGGCTTGGGTCTGCGTTCGACGCGCTGGGAACGCGTCTCCATGACCACGAGGCGATCCTCGCGCCCGGCCGGGACTCACTGACGTTTGCGGGCCTGTGCAAGCGGATCACCGCGATTCGGGACGATCTCGGCCGGCTGGGCCTGCACAGCGGTGACCGCATCGCGATCGCTGCGCGCAACGGGGCCGACCCGGTCGTCTGTTGCCTCGGCGTCATGACTTGGGCCGTCGCCGCGCCGATCGACCCCGCGCTTGCCGCGGAGGAGGTCCGGCGCTATTTCGCGCGAATCCTGCCGAAGGCGCTGATCATTCCTGCGGGCCTGTACTCCGCCGCACGCGAGGTCGCGCGCGCGCAGGGCATCCCGACGATCGAGCTCGCAAGCGATGCGGCCGCGCCGGCCGGCACTTTCACGCTTGTCGGCGACTCGATCGCCGGCAGCACGCCGCGCTTGAACGAGGGCGACGATGCCGGGCTCCTGCTGCTCACGTCGGGCTCGACGGCACGTTCGAAGATCGTGCCGGTGAAGCACCGGCACGTACTGGCCTTTGCAAGCAACATCAACACGGTCCTCGGGTACGGGCCGTCCGATCGCACGCTTCATCTGATGCCGCTGTTTCACGGCGCCGGGCTCAACTCCTCGCTCCTCGTTCCGCTGCTGAACGGCGCCTCGGTCGTCTGCGTGGACGGGTTCGAGACGTCGTCGTTCTACGCGCATCTCGATCGCTATCGGCCGACGGTGATTTCGGCCGGCTTCGCCATGCACAGGGCGATACTCGACAGCGTGGATGCGCATCGTGACGTCGTCTCCCGGTCGCGGCTGCGCTTCCTCCGATCAGGCACGGGGCGGCTCGACCCCGCGGTCAAGCGCGGCCTGGAAGCTGCGTTCGGCGCGCCGGTCGTCGAACAGTATTCGACGTCGGAAACCGGCGCGATCGCATGCTCGCCGATGCCGCCCGCGCACGGCAAGCCCGGCAGTGTCGGCCGCCCGGTCGTCAACGAGGTCGCCATCCTGGGCGACGACGGGACCTTTCTCGATGCCGGACACGACGGTGAAATCGTCGTGCGCGGCCCAAGCGTCTTCGATGGCTATCTCGACGACCCCGAGGCGAACGCTGCGGCGTTCGTCGACGGGTGGTTTCGCACCGGCGATCTGGGCCGGCTCGATGCCGACGGCTTTCTCACGATTGACGGGCCGGGCGAGGGAGCTGATCAACCGCGGCGGCGAGAAGATCTCACCGCAGGAGGTCGAGACGCAGCTGGCTCGTCATCACGCGATTCGCGAGGTCAAGGTCTTCGGCGTTCCGCACGCGACCCTGGGGGAAGAAGTCGCTGCCGCGGTGGT
The DNA here is from genome assembly GCA_963804205.1 of uncultured beta proteobacterium. GTDB lineage: Bacteria > Pseudomonadota > Gammaproteobacteria > Burkholderiales > Casimicrobiaceae > VBCG01. The sequence continues at coordinate 350,949 of CAWDPJ010000001.1, forward strand.
TCTTCGTGCCGGCGCATCGGCAACCGAACCGGAGCTGAAGGCGTTCGCGCGCGAGGCCCTTGCCGACTTCAAGTTGCCACGCCGGATCTTCTTCCGGGCCGCGCTCCCGTCCCTGCCGAGCGGCAAGCTGGACGTTCGCAGGCTCACGGACGAGTGCCTCGCGCTGCTCGACGCGGAGCGCGGCGAACCGATGAAGCCGGCGAATCGCGCGCTGCATGCCACCGAGGCAGTGGTTCTCGAGCACTGGCGCAAGTCGCTCAGGACCGAGCGCGTCGGGCGGGACGACGATTTCTTCCTGCTTGGTGGCGACTCGCTGCAAGCCGCGGATCTGCTCGACTCGCTGGAACGTGCGCTGGGCGTGCGTCTGCCCGTGAGTGCGCTTTACGACAGCGCGTCGACCGTATCCGCGATGGCTGCCGAAATCGACCGGCTGCGCGCGGCGACCGGTCGCAACACGGCGCACGCGCGGGTGCAGGCATCCGCGCTCGTGGTCGCACCGGCGTTGTCTCGGCCTTCGCGGCCGGTGTTCGATGCGGCCGATCTTGGGATCGCACTGACGCTACTCGGCCTGGCGCCTGTCGCGTGGCTGCTGCCGCCGAGCGTGTGGCCTGCGACCTGCAACGCGCTCGCACGCGCGCACGTCGCGGTAAGAGGAATACGGGCGAAGAACCTGGACGCTGCGCTCGCGATGCTGGACGCTCCGTTGACCGCGTCGGAGCTCGAGCGGCAATTGCTCGCCGACGTCTACGCGGATGTCCTGATGACATTGCGGGAGCATCTGCCGCTCGCCTGGTCTCCCGCGATCCGCTTGCGCGGTGTCGAGCATCTGCACGCCGCGCGCGAGCGAGGAGCCGGTGCGGTGCTGTGGTCGTGCCCGTCGGCCTCTGGCGGGTTGATCGCGAAGCGAGCGCTGTCCGCGGCCGGGTTCGCGCCGGTCAATCTGCGCAGCGCGGTCCACCCCTATTCCGGCACGCGGTTCGGCATGAAGGTGCTGAACCCGGTCAGGACGCGGATCGAGGATCGCTACCGCAAGCACACGGTCGCGGTCGACGACGACGCGCCCATCGCATTCGAAGCGCTGCGCGCTCATCTTGCCGCCAACGCGACCGTCACCATTGCCGCGAATGGAGCCGAGGGCACGCCCTTCGCGATGCCGTTCCTCGGCGGCACGCTGAAGCTGTCGCTCGGTGCGCCGATGCTGGCCGCGCTTTCCAACGCGCCGCTGTTGCCGCTATTCACGGTGTCGGACGACAACGGCGCGTTCGAAGTCATCGTCGGCGCGCCTGTCGAAGCGCACCCTGACGATCATCCCGGCGAGCGAGCGCGTGCGCTCGCGCAAGCTTATGCCACCAGCCTCGAGGCGCACGTGAAGCGCCATCCGACGCAATGGCGCGGGTGGTTGATGCGCACTACCTGGAGTCCGGGAACCGGTTGAGGTTCGTCCGGCGCGTTGCGCGCATCGGTCGCGCCAGGAGTATGCTGTTTGCGCGCGATCGCGCTTACCGTCGTCAACAGTATCGGTACGTCCAACAGGGGGAGCCATGAGGAGCGTCATTGCATCGTGCGTCCTGCTCATCGCCGCGGTTCTGCTCGGGGCTTGCGCCACGACCGACGGTCCGATGTCGGGCAAACCCGAGTACATGGTCGTCGGCATCGACAACAAGGTCATCTGGGGGGATGACGGCAAGCTGCAGGTGTTGGCCCCCGGCAGGGACGCGGTAACGATCGTCGACATCGGCTCCAATCCGGCGAACCCGAAGATCGTCGCCAACCTGCCGCTGATGAACTCGATCTTCGGTCCGCCGACCAATCTCGCGATCACACCGAACGGCCAGCTCGCGCTGGTCGCCAACTCGATGGACTGGGTCCAGGACGGCAGCGCCTGGAAGCCGTCGCCCGACAACAAGCTCTATGTCATCGATCTGACGACGAACCCGCCGGCACGCATCGATACCGTCCTCGTCGGCAAGCAGCCTTCGGGCATGTCGATCAACCGCGCGGGCAATCTCGCGCTGATCGCGAACCGCGCCGACAACTCGATCAGCGTGCTGTCGATCCAGGGCAAGAAGGTCACGCTGGTCGACACCGTCGCGATGGGCGAGCACGTGGCCCACGTCGCGTTCACGCCCGATGGCAAGCGAGCGCTCGCCGGGAAGTTCCCGGGGCACAAGGTCGCGCTGCTCGAAGTCGACGGCACCAAGGTGACGTATGGCAAGCGCGATCTGGCCGTGGGACTGTGGCCGTACAACCTCGACATCACGCCGGATGGCCGGATTGCGCTCACGGCCGACAACGGGAACAACGGCGGATCCGACGGCAACGTGGACACGGTCTCGGTGATCGATCTCGAAGCGAATCCGCCGCGCGTGATCGACAAGGTCGTGGTGGGCGACGCGCCCGAAGGCTTCGCGATCAGCCCGTCGGGCCGGCTCGCCGTCGCAGTGCTGCTGCGCGGCTCGAACAACGCGAAGACCGAATGGTTCTACAACCGCAACGGCAGTGTCGTGGTGCTGAAGATCGACGGCAAAAAGGTCACGAAGGTCGGCGAAGTGGAAGTGCGCGGCCTGCCCGAAGGCGCGGTGTTCAGTCCGGACGGTCGCTGGCTCTACGTCGGCAACTTCAACGACGAGGACATCTCGGTGCTGCGGGTCGACGGCGATACCGTCACCAACACCGGTACATTGGTCAAGCTGCCCGGCAAACCGGCATCGATGCGAGGCAGGACCCAGTGAGAGCGTCGGTCAGCAAGGCCATCAAACCTAAGGCGTGATCAGCTGCTGTCGCCCATCCTTGTTGGTCAGCTTCACCGAAGTGCTCGTGCGTTGCGCTTGCAGGACGATATAGGTCGGCTCCGATGCGCCCGCGAGTCCCAATCCCGCCCCTTGCTCGGAGGCGCCCAGCTTCACGTTCGGCCGACCGTTGGGATCGATGAGCCTGAACATCACGGTCTCCGGATAGGCCGTTCCGTCGGGCATGGTAACGGCGGGATCCTCGGGATGCAGCTTGATGCTTGCGCGCACACGCCCGCGATCATCGACGATCTCGAGCGCTCGACCGCGAAGGATCGGCGCGATGCCCTCGGTCACGGGCGCGCGCGCCTGAGCCAGCGAAATCACCAATAGCACGAGATTGACGACCGTAAGGGGAATGAGAAGGCGCTGCGTCATCATGACGTTCCTCCTGGGTGGCGAGGATCATCGCCAAGGACATAGCGAAACGCGATTCATCGGCTAGTTTGTGCGGGGAGAATATGCGGCGAGCTCCCCGGGTTTGCGCAGCATCTTGTCCACCTCCGCAGTGTGCAGCTCTTCCGCGTGAATCATCTGCCGGGCGAATTCCTCCAGGGCGATGACGCGACCTTCCACGAGCTGCAGCAATTCACGGTAGAGATCGAGCGCATGGCCCTCGGTTTCCATCGATTCGCGCAATATGGCTGCGATGTCGTGCTTGTGCGAGTCGAGAAGCGGACCGATCGCCAGCGACGGATAGGCCCCGAGCGTCGTGATCCATTCTCCGACCAGTTGGGCGTGCGCCAGCGATTCATCGGCCTGTTCACGCAGCCACGACACGATCGGAATGCGCCCGAAGCCGAAGACGAGGAACGAGTAATGCGTATAACGCACGACCCCCGCCAGCTCCGCCTCGAGGAGTCGATTCAGGACGCCGACGACCTTGTCTGTATCAATCTTTGAGGTTTGCATAGTCATCCCTTTTCAGTCCGCATCGTTGCAGGAGCCGAGAAAGCCGAGCAGGTCCGAATAGCCTACGCAGTGTCGCGGCCGTGCTCAAGGACCGCGGGCTCAGGTGACCTTCGGCTGAGGGTCGTTGGGGCGGCGTGGTCGCTGTTTGGCCGACTCCGACTTCACGATCGTGACGAGCGGCGGCGCATTGGCAAGCGCCGCTTCGAGCGGGTCCAATGCCTGGGCGATGAGCGCGCGGACGGCGGGCTTGTCGATGTCTTCGGGCGACTCGAGCGTGATGCCGCGGACCTGGTTTCCGCCGCCTCGAAGCAGTGACTCGGGGTCCTTCAGCGTGGTGCCCTTGAGGAAGAACAGCGTAACCCACCGCGGATAAGCTGCGAGCGAGAGCACCGCCGCGGATGCACGCTCGGTCGGCCCGAAACCGAAAACCAGTGCATTGTAATTGTCGTACACGAGCTCATAGCCTCGAGGAAACAGGCCGTGAAGCTTCGCGCGGCACCCCTTGATCGAGCGGGCTATTTCGGGCGCGTACCGGCCGATGAATTCCGCAAGCCGGGCCTCCGCTGCGGTGTTCATTGCGCCGATCATGCCGTTACGGTCGGCAGGCGTCATGGCCCCAGGTGGAACTTGCGGGGAACCATGAAGCAGAATCGTTCATCGGGTCGGCGTGGAAGCGAGCTTCCACATCCAGAGACTGAGGCCGCCCAGGATGACCAAGGCCAGTGCACTCGGCCACAACGGCACCGGATAACCGGCAACGAGCACGTCGGGACGAATCAAGAGCCGCACCAATTGCGCGAGCGCATCAGACCGAAGACGACGCTTGCGACTCGCAATCCTGCAGTTTTTGAGCCCATGCTGTTCTGTCCTTTCGATGACTCATTCGACCGGAAACCTCTGGGCGCCGCGCGCTCGCGCCTTCGCAACCTCTTCCGCTCGATTTCTCGGCGGCGCGTTCGTCCTGAGCGTGTCAAGAAGCTTGCGGGAAGCGGTTGCTACCTCGTCGACCGCGGCAAGGAAGGCCTCCTCGTTGGCCTTGGATGGCTTGGTGAAGCCACTGATCTTCCGTACGAACTGCAGCGAAGCCGCATGAACCTCTTCGTCCGTGACCGGTGGCTCGAAGTTGAAGAGGATCCTGATACTCCTGCACATACGTGTCACCTCCAGATGTTAGTGCCGCCCAGTGTTCGAGCGGAGCGGTGTCGCTAGGCCTCGCGCGCACTTAGCTGGGCGGGGTCATAAAAAAACGTCTCTTCAGCAATGCGTTCGCCCTCCCAGCGCTGGTAGGCAAGTTCCTCCATGAGCGTCACCGTTCCGTCCAGCCACTCGAAGCGGAAGATCCAGCGAACCACGACTTTGTCGCCGCTGACGAACACCGGTCTGACGCATTTCGACACCAAGGATCGGGCCTTCGACAACACGCGCCGTTCATTCGCCACGTGAGAATCGCGGCCGACACGTGGCGCGGACTGATTCTCCTGCATCGATGCATCCGCGGTGTAGAACTCCTGAATGGCCTCGATGTGCGCATTCTGCTCGACTCGCGCGATGAATCGTTCCAGCGTTTCAACCGTAGGCATATGTCCCCTCAAGCGTTGTCGCGCTCTCCCGTATGCGTGGCGATCTGCCAGGTGTTTCCCCATTTGTCCTCGACCATGCAGCGCCGATCTCCGTAGGGCATAGCGGAGGGCTCTTCGAGGGAGCGAGCACCGGCATCGAGGGCGCGTCGATACGTCGCGTCGGTATCGTTGACGTATATGTAGAGAAAGGCGGTCATCGGGCGACGAATGCCGGTCTCGCTGATCATGACAACCGAGTCGCCGATCCTCACCACAGAGGGAAGGCCTTGCCGATAGTCCCCGGTCGCGTCGAACACTTGCTTGAGGAACTCGACGAGATGCCTTGCGTCCTGAACGGCGATCCGCGGAGTAACCGTATGCCAGCCTTCAGGGACGTGGTGGGAGCGGCTGATCATGAGCTTGGTCCGCCAAGTCAGTGGGCTTCGATCCCTTTGGGATAACGATCCGCCACAAGATTCAGTCTGACGTCATGCTCGAGGAGCGCTTTGAGGCCCGCGAGCACCAAAGAGAATCCTTGAGTCGAGTCGGTCACCTGTTTCACAAGTTCGTCCCCGTCGCCAGTGAAGCCTGCTTCCGTGATACTGACGAACGTCGTGCCATCCTTTTGCGGTGCGAACATCCATTCCACGGTGGTGGGACTACTGTATCCCGGCCACTCGATGACAATGCGCTTGTTCGGTTCGATGGCTTTGGCAGTCACCGGGATCGAGATACCGTACATTTCCCAATCCCATTGAACCTGCTTGCCGGCCTCGAGCCGTCCGCTGCTCTTGGTGAACCAGAATTTCGTGGTGATGTCCGGGTTGACAAAGGCCTCGAACACCTCGGCGACAGGCTTGCGGATCAGCATTCCGGTCTTTGTAGACGGCACTTGCTTGAGCTGGAGATTGTCCATATGGATTCCCTTGGCAGCTAACGCGCGATACGATGGCTTGATGCGGCGCGCGCGATGGCGAAAAGCACCAGGCCCGATCCGAGGCAAGCCGGGACCGCGGCCCACAGCCACGCCTCGGCTCCGGTGACGAGGTAGACGGTCACGGCGACGACGCTACTGGCGGCGCCAAACCCAAGAATGACCAGGGCCCATCCGGGGTTCACGGTTCCAGCCCCACGCGTTCTGCCGATGATCGGCCCCAATACGAGCGGCACGAATGACAGTTGCGCACAGCAGCACGCGAACAGCAGGGCGAGGAAGGTGCTGCTCGTGAAACTGATCTGAAGGGATGCATCGGCAGCGCAAAATGCCGCGGCGAACCCGAGGCCGAGCCCGCCGCCTGCGACAAGTGTGCGTCGCCTTGCCGTTGTTTCCTTCGATGCCTGCCCCTGTCCTGGCGCCAGCTCCGGCCAAAGCGCCGCCAGCAGGTCGTAACGGATGGTGCACAGGCTCGCCGAGAACAGAGCGCTCATCGTCGATAGCGCAACCGCGAACACGCAGATCAGCAACAGCGGCAAGGCAACGGCGGTCACCTCGTTGTCCTCGGAGATGAGCTTCGCAACGAGCACCTGCAGGACGTCCGCGCCGCCCGGCGTTTCGATCGCGATGACGGCAATGGCGCCGAGCATGCACATGAACAGCCACATGAGAGAGCTCTCCACGGCGTAAATCCTGAAGAGTCCACGCAACATAGCGGACCGCCGGCCCGGCTCGACGCCGCTCGAGCTCATGCCTTTTCGGGCCGCTGCAAGTCTTTGCCAGTTCGTGACGTCAACGAGCGGATAGAACAGCGGCAGCAGGCACAGGGCGATCAGCCCCACGCCGGGCACGCGTGTCCCGGTCTGCAGCGCGGCGGCGCTGTCGCGCACGATGGCTGGCGGGCCCGCAGCGTAGAGCTCCATGAGCGCGACGACGATAACCAGAACGATCAAGACCGACAGGCACGCATTGAGAATCTTCTCGAACCTGCTGAGCAGCCGGGCGCCCGACGATTCGCGGCCGGGCTCGGCGTTGGAAGTGGCTCTCCGGATTGGGTCGGTATCGACGTATCTCGAACGTCGGTAATAAAGCATGATCGCGCAGCAGACGGCGACAAAGACGACCGCGAATGTGCCGTGCGGCGGCATCGGCGTGAGCGCGGAGACGTGCAGATACAAGAGAAGAGCCGTCGATCCGAACAGACCCAGATACAGCATGCCGAGTTGCAGCTGGGCCGAGTGCATGACCCCGGAATGGCCGGAGAGAGTTGCGTGCGGCACCATCAACAGCAGCGCGCCAAACACGAACAAATAGACGGCGGAGGCGCTTCCCGGCAGCATCGGCTTGAGAAATGCCGCCAGTCCAAGCGCCTCGCCGACGAGAAGACCAAGGAGAGCGAAAACCGTCAGGCTCGCCGCCAGCAGGCGGACCCGCGGATCGTTGCCATGCTGCCGCGCTATGAACTCATGGACGGTGATGGATCGGTCGCGGCTCAGCGCACCCTCCAGAAACTCGAGCAGCGGCTGGCGCAGGATGTAGATCAGATAAATACCCAGCCCGAAGAATGCCGAGCCGATGAGGGCCGGCCAGAAATCGCCGCTCGCGCCCCAGGCGAAAAGCGGGCCGAACGCGGCCATCCGCAGCGCATAAGCAATCGACGAGTTTCGGATGACATCGGGCCGCGTGTATTGCGACGAGACGAAATAGTCTTGCGCCCGCCGGTGGTCCGAGCGCCGAAGCAGCCAAACCGGGATGAAACAGATCCCAAGCGCAAGCACCAAGAGAAGGAATGTGACGAACGACATCGGAATTCTGTCAGGTTGGCAAAGCGCGGCGGATTGCCACCCCATAGCTATGGGGAAAGAACGGGATAGGCGTTGCTCGAGCCCTGGGGCCCGGGGACCGATTCAGACCGCAATGGACAACGTTGCGATTGCTGGCATGATTGCCGGGGACAGGCGTCGGGAAGTCAGGTGATGCGCGTGCGTGGTGCTCGTGACCCAGTCGGTTCGAGCGCTGGCGTGAGGTGGGCCGTGGTGGTCATCGCGCTGCTCTTGTGCAATTGCGCCCACGCCGAAACCCGGGTGTATCTGCTGCGCGGCTGGTTTGGCGTGTTTTCGACCGGCATGGACAGCATGGCCGAAGAGCTGCGCGGCAAGGGCATCAAGGCCGAGGCGATCGGGCACACCTCCTGGAAGTCGATGGTTTCGAAGGTCGTCAAGGAGCGGGCGGCCGGCACGACCGGCCGGCTCGTGCTGGTCGGTCACTCGCAGGGCGCGAACAATGTGATCGAAATGGCTCGCGAGTTGGAGACGCACAAGGTCCCGGTGGACCTGTTGATAACGCTCGCGCCGTTCATGCAGGACCCGGTCCCGTCCAATGTCGTGCGGGCGCTCAACTACTACCAGTCTCCCGGCTGGGGCGCGCCGCTGACCGCCGACCGCGGCTTCAAGGGCGAGCTCTCCAACATCGATATCGGGAGCGACGTGGGCATCTTCCACATCAACATCGACAAGAGCGCCAAAGTCCAGGCGGAAGTTGTGGGTGCGATCACTGCGCTGCCGCCCTAGGCGGCGGAGAGGTCACCGGGTTCGATGCGCGCGCAATGTCGAGCTGAATGCATTGATGCAGGATTCACGGCCGTTTCAGCGCAACGCCACCGCCTCGAATCGTGCTATCACCGCGCCTGCCGCATCCAGCAGTTCGAGGTGGCTGCCGCTTGATGCGGTAGCGCTCCACCTTCTCGAGCGACTGCAGGAAGCGCTGCTCCTGCTCCATGCCGGCCAGGCAGGCCATCATGGTGCCGGCCATGCCGCGGAGGCGCAGCTTGTCGCCGTCGAGCTCGAAGCTGCCGGTCAAGCGATTGCAGCCGCCGCTGCCGGAAATGCGCGGCTCGTTGCTGGCAAAGATCAGGTGCGGCTCACGCTGCTTCTCGGCCACCTGTACCGGCGCTTCATTCAAGCGCACCAGCTTCCAGTACGTGCCGCGCAAGGGACTCTCGACCAGCGGATTGCCACAGGTCTCGCGCGGCCAGATATTGATGAAGCGCTCGACCACCAGGCTATGCCGTGGAGGCTGGTTGGCTTCCATGGACGGGCGCGGCGCAATCAGCCCTTCCAGGCTCACCAGCAGCGCCTGGCCGGGCTGCTGGCGTTCTTTCAGGTACGCGGCCTCGAGCGCCTTGTAGTCGGCCTCCATCGCCACCGGCAGCCGCCCGCCGTCGGCGCACAGGGTGATCGCCGCGGCATCGGCCATGTAGGTAAACATTCCGGTCAGCACCAGGCGCGGCTCGATGAGCGCGGGCTGCGGCAGGCGTTGCAGCCGGTCGTCAGGACTGGATGCGACGGGCTTGCCCGCCGTATCCACCTTGCGCAGCGTGCGACCGCCGTCGCCCGGCATGAAGGCGACAGGCGTCTCGCGGCCACCGCGCAGAAACAGCCGGCCAGTGCGCGGTTCACGCCTCCAGCGGCCGATGTCGTCGAAACGGTTGGGCTCGGGCTTGTCCTTGTAAGTCGTCCGCAACTGGTAGCGGCCCAGGGGCAGTAGGTCCAGATGCCACAAGACGGAACCACCGCTCGCGCCCGGCAATTCACCTTCGTACGAGGCGGGCAGATCGATCCCGCCTGCTTCCGATCCCTTCTGGGGTGATGGCGGCCGTCCAGCGCCCGCGGCGACCAGCAGCATCTCGAGTGGCGCAGCGCCGCCCGCGAGCACCGGATAGGCCCGGTCGGTGGTGAAGAGGAGGCGCCCCTGGTGCATGACGGTGGCGCGCACTGCATAGCGTCGCCTCGGTTGCACGGCCGCGTCGTCGTACGCGATCTCGAAGCGGAACGGCGGCTGCCCCGCAGGATCGATTTTTGCGCGGCCGAGCACCTCCGCCGGCGCGTCGGCTCGCGAGATGTCCTGCAGCACCGCTTCGAAGACCGCGTCGGGCGGCAGCGCGATGCGTTCGCGATATGCAGCCGAACCTTGCAACGTGCCGGCCCACACGGGAGTGCAGAGCGGCCCACGCAAACGCGGCTAGTGCGGCGAGTCCGCGCCCAAGGGAAGGGATCATTGTCGTGCTCCGTGCGAGCGAAGGATTTGCGCTCATCGGTTCACGCGGATAGCCGTCGAAGCAACGCGAGCGACGGCGGATCGAAGGAGTTAGGCCACGTCCAACCCACCGGGTTCACGTCATCCGCGCAAAGACAGCTGAAGACCTACGTGCCCAGCTCGACTGGATACGACGACAGCGGTCATTTCTCGAAGCTATCCGCCTCGATCTCCAGGTAGGCGCGGTTGATGTTTCTTCCGATGACATACGACCGTTCCAGCTTGTCCCAGGTCGAAAGGTCCAGCGACTTGCGGATCTCGCCCTCGCTCTGGCCGTTTCGGAAACCTTCCTGGACTCCCGAATAGAAGCGAAGCATTGCGCTGCGGAGGGCAGTAACGTCGCGAAGCGTCATGAGGTCCCCGTGTCCCGGGACGAAATGCGTGACGCCGAGCGCTGATATCTCGTCGAGCGTGCGGATCCAGTTCTTCAGGTATCCGTCCTGCAATGTCGGGACGATGCGACTGACGAGTACATCGCCCGCGACCAGCACCTTGTCGTCGGGAAGATGGACCAGGAGATCACCGATCGTGTGCGATCCCTGAGGAACCCAGAAGACCAGTCGCACGCCGTGAATGAGCGTCTCCGTCCTCGTACCCGCAGCGTAAGTGACCTCGGCCGCCAGTGGTCTCGTTCCGGGGAGCTTGCGTCCAATAGCTTGCTCCATGATCCCGAGCCACTCGTGACCGGTCTCGAGGACCATCCTGCGGCACATCTCGGAGCTGATGAACGTAGCGCCTTCGAACGCCACGTTTCCGAGGTAGTGATCCCCGTGGTGGTGGGTGTTGACCACATGCGTGATTGGCTTGTCCGTGATTCGGCGCACCGCCGTCGCGATGTGCCGGCCCACCTCGTCCGTGCCCCCGGAGTCGACAAGGATCACACCCTTGTCGCCCACGATGACCGTCGAGTTGATCATGTAGCCCTGGTTGAGCCAGTTCGCGTGCTGGATGGGTCCGAGAAGAACGAAGATCCTCTCGTTGATCTTGATCGTCCGAGGTTCCGGGAACGTCTGCCCATGCGCTGCCGCGCCAAACGCCAGGAAGGCGATCAGAGCGCCGAGCCGTCGCATGAGCTTCGTTGGATTGGCGGCAGCGTCTGTTGACGTGGCGGACCGAAGAAAGATGGTGCTCGTATCCGTCATGCCGTCTCGCGTCCCCGGGTGAGCGGCCCGCCGCCACTGCCGTTCGAACGAAGAAGCAGCGAGCTGGCGAATCCGCTCGACCGCGGCATTAGGCTCGCGTGCGGAGCGAGGCGGCCAGACTGGTTGTCGACTCAAGGACAGCACCGCTTTCCCTGAGTTTGCCGTTGACCTCGTCGGAGATGACGGTGGAGGACTTGCCGTCAGAAGGCCACGTGCTGTGCCCGTCCTTGGCCACGCCGAACCCCGTAGCCAAGCTCGAGCGCAGACTTGGCCGTGTTGTAGACGCAGAACTCGCTCTGCAGGCCACACAGAATCAAGTCCTTGGTGCCGAGCCCCTCAAGCTTGGCAGCAAGGTCGGTGTTCTCGAATGCGCTGGAGGAATACTTTCTGACGACCATGTCTTCAGGCCGCGGTGAAAGCTCCTCATGGAACTCCCAGTGCGGCGTTCCTTCCTCGAAAACCTGGTCGGGTTCGTCGCAGTGCTGAATGAATACGATCGGCGTACCGGACGCGCGCGCTGCATCGATCAGGGTTCGAGCATTGTTCACGAGGTCGGTTGACCGATCGATGGCCGGACAGCGCGCACCATCGAAGGCGCCGCGCTGAATGTCAATCACGAGCAGAGCTGCTGGGGTCATGGGTTCGCGAACCTAACGAGAATCGGAGCGCCTTGCGGCGCTGTCAAAAGGGAGCCTAAGCGACGTGATGTTTTGCGTCAATTGGCGGTCGGTCCAAAGAACCGCAGCACGCCCACTACCAATACGCCTCGACATGCACATGCCCCGGCTCGCGTCGCCGATGGCGTCGCATGCCGCGCCGCTTCAACGTCTCCTGCGTATCGTCGACCATCTGCGGATTGCCGCACAGCATCGCCTGGGCGCTCTCCGGCCCGATCGGGACACCGGCCCGCGCTTCGAGCCGACCGTCGTCGATCAGCGCGGGGATGCGTCCGCGCAGCGCACCCGGATGATCCTCGCGCGACACAACCGGAATGTGCGTGAATGCGCCGGGATGCGCGCGCGAGATCTCGGCGATCGCGTCGCGGTAGGTCAGCTCGCACGCCTGACGCACTGCTTGAACCAGCACGATCCGCGGGAACTTCTCCCACGGCGCTTCGGTGCGCAGCATCGACAGGAAGGGCCCGATGCCGGTTCCGGTCGCCAGCGCCCACAGCGACTCGGCCGGCAAGACCTCGTCGATCGTGAAGAATCCGTTCGCGCGGGGTAGCAACCAGATCGGATTTCCGGGCGCCAACGCGGCAAGCCGGGGCGAAAGCGGTCCCTCGGGTACGACAACGACATAAAACTCGTGCGGCGCGCGGTGCGGCGGATTCACGAAAGAGTACGGCCGGCCGAGCATCGGCTCCTTGGCCCCCGGGGGCGCGGGCAGTGCGAGGCGGGCGAATTGGCCGGCGTCGAACGTGACCTCCGGCGCGTCGACGCCAAGCGAGAAGAGGCTGTCGGTCCAGTGACGCACGAACGCGACCCGGCCCTCGACCCACGTCGACATCGGTTGAACTTCCGCGATTGGTAGAATCCACCGTATGGTAACGCGGACAAAAAAAAGGCCAGCCTCCCCGTTTCGCATCTATCTGCGCCGCCCGACAGCGCGTGATGCGGATCGCTTTCTCTCGGCGGTCCACGCGAGCCGGCGGCTGCATGGCGCCTGGGTAAGCGCACCTTCGACGCGCGTCGCGTTTCGCGACTATCTGGCGCGCTTCGGCAGGCCGCTGCGCGGCGCACAGCACGTCGGGTACGTTGCTGCGACCGTCGAGGACGACGCGCTCGTCGGCGTGCTCAACCTGTCGGAGATCGTGCGCGGCGCATTCGAGAGCGCCTATCTCGGCTACTACGCATTCGCGCCGTTCGAAGGCCGCGGCTACATGACGGAGGCGCTTGCACTGCTGCTCGATGCCGCATATCGCGACGTCGGCCTGCACCGCGTCGAGGTGAACATCCAGCCGAGCAATGTGCGCTCCCTCGCGCTGGTCGAGCGTATCGGTTTCGCGCGCGAAGGGTATTCCCGACGCTACGTGAAGATCGCCGGCCGATGGCGCGACCATATCCGCTTTGCGATGATCGCCGAAGACTGGCGCGGCGTCGCGCCGCGCACTGGTCGTCCGGCTCTCGAAGGAACGCTGATGCGCCCGATTGCGCTCATTGTCGCCCTGCTTGCGCTGCCACTCGCGGCCTGCGCCGCGCAACCGAAGATCGTCCCCGGCAAGGTGCACGAAGTGAAAGCGCATCCGCTTCCTCCGTACCAGATCCACGAGGACTGCGCAAAGCTTCAACCGGGCGACCGGCTCGAATACAGCTTCAACGCCGACGCGCCTCTGCATTTCAACATTCACTATCACGAAGGCAAGGCGGTGGTCATGCCGGTGACGCGGGACAAAGTGAAAGCGGACCGTGGAGAGTTCAAAGTGCTGATCGCGCAGGAGTACTGCCTGATGTGGGAGGCCGGCGCCACCGGCACGCCGCTCGACTACAGCGTTCGCCTGATCCGCGGCAAGTGAGCGCCGCAGGGCCGTCCCAAGGCGCTCGCCCCCTTCGTCATGGAGGGGGTGTGCGATGTCGCATAGCGACAAGCCTGGGGGAGGTTCCCCAATGACTGGACCGCCGGTCCTGCTGCTCGATCTCGACGGTACGCTTTCCGACAACTACACCGGCATCGCGGCCAGCATTCGGCATGCGCTGGCGTGCCTCGGGGCGCCTGATCCGGATGACGTAACGCTCAAGGGCTGCGTCGGGCCGCCGTTGCGTGAATCGTTCGCGAGGCTCATCGACGGCGCGGACCCGGCCGCCGTCGAGCGGGCGATCGACGCGTACCGCGAGCGCTACGGCGTACTCGGCTGGCAGGAGAACATCGCGTATCCGGGCATCGACGCAGCGCTCGAAGCGCTCGCCACGAATCGCGCGAGGCTGTTCGTGTGCACGTCGAAACCGGAAGTGTTCGCGAAGCGCATCGTGGCGCACTTCGGCTTCGATGCGTTCATCGAGCGCGTGTACGGCGCGGACCTGGCCGGCAGTCTCGACGACAAGCGCAAGCTGCTGGCCCATGTGATCGCGAACGAATCGCTGGACCCTTCACGCTGCACGATGGTCGGCGATCGCCATCACGACATCCGTGCAGCACACGCGAACGCCACGCGTGCCGTCGGCGTCCTGTGGGGCTACGGCTCCCGCGAAGAGCTTGCCGGCGCCGATCGACTCCTCGAGCAGCCGGCCCACCTCGCACGGCTCGTCGACGTACCCGGCGGTCGTTGAACAGAAGCCGCAGCCTCACTACGTTCATCCGGTCGGTGTGGCGACATCGCCCTGGACGTAACCGAGCGACACCTTCGCGTCGTCGGGCACCGCGGGCATGCTCGCCGCCCAGCTCGCGTAGCGGTCGCGCAGATGCTCGAAGCGCGCCGGCTCGCGCAAAGCGAGATTCGCGCGCTCGCGCGGATCCTGGGCAAGATCGTACAGATACTCGAAACCGTCCTGCGCCAGGTACTTCCACGTGCCGGAACGCACGGCACGCTGGTCGCGATGCTTCATCCGCCAGAACAGCTCGCGCGGAACGACGCGCGACGGATCGGCGAACGTCGCAAGAAGGCTCATTCCATCGAGCGGATATTCGGCGTGCGGCGCGACTCGTGCGGCGTCGAGCATCGTGGCGACCCAGTCCATCGTGATCGCGGTCTGCCCGGTGATCGCGCCCGCGGCAATGGATTCTGGCCAACATGCGATGAGCGGCACGCGGATTCCGCCTTCGAGCAGGTCCATCTTCCTGCCCACGAACGGCCAGGTATCGGAGAATCGCTCGCCGCCGTTGTCGCTGGTGAAGACGACGAGCGTGTTGCGCGCAATCCCCTCGTTCTCCAGCGCCTCGAGGATCCGGCCGATCCCTTCATCCATCTGCCGGATCATCGTCCGGTAGGTCTCGACCGAGCCGCCGTCGACATGCAGGATCCGGTTGCCGATGCGCGTCGATTCCGCTTCGTCTTCGCGCGTCTCCCAGGGCCAATGCGGAGCCGTGTAGTGAACTGACAGCATGAACCGCGTGCCGCGCTGCCGGCGGATCACCTCGCAAGCGCGCTCGCTGATCAGGTCCGTGAGGTAGCCGCTGCGATGGACCTCGTGCTCGCCATCGTAGAGATCGTGCACGCCGGCGCGATCGCAATGACTGAAATAGTCGACGCCACCGCCGAGCGGTCCGAAGAATTCGGCATAGCCGCTCGCCAGCGGCGAGAAATGCGGCGCATAGCCGAGATGCCATTTGCCGACCAGCGCCGTGTGATAGCCCGCGCCGCGCAACAGCGACGGCAGCGTCGGATGCGAGCGCGGCAACCCGAGATCGGCACGACCGCGCGCCGATCCGGCGATCGGTTCCTCGGCCGCACCGCGCAGCCGGTACTGATAGCGCCCGGTCATCAGCGCGAAACGCGTCGGCGAGCAAACCGGCGAGTTCGCGTAGCCGTCGGTGAACCGCAATCCCTGCGCCGCCATGCGGTCGAGATTCGGTGTGAACGACGCGCGTGCGCCGTAGCAGCCAAGGTCGGCATAGCCGAGATCGTCGGCGAGCACGAACACCAGATTGGGACGTGGCGCTGCCACGGTGCTACAGGTCTGCGTAGTTGTAGATGCGCCCGTTCTCGATCGGTCCGACGATCAGGCGATCGACGATCTTCGCCGCGACCACGTCGGGCGGAACCAGCTGGCGATTCTGGTGGAACGCCTGGAACATGCCGACCGCAGGCAGCCGCTCGGCCGGCTGCGAGCGCATGTACGCCTGCATCGGCGTATCGATGATCCCGGGACGGATCGTGATGGCACGCAGCCCGCTCGCCGGTTGCTCGGCCGCGATCGCCGACGTGAGCATCTCGAGGCCGGCCTTCGCGACGTTGTAGACGCCTACGCCGGGAATCGGGTGCACGGCTGCGCCCGGACGATACGTTGACGAGGCGCCGGTCGGCGGCGACGAGCCGGAATGCGCGCACGAATGCATTCGCGATGATCATCGGCGCGCGAGGTTCACCGCGAGCGACGCGACGATCTCGTCCGGCTTCAAGCTGACCGAACGTGCCCGCCGGGCCCGCCGACCGCCGCGTTGTTGACTACGGCGATCGAGGCCAATCGTCGCGTCGCGAGCTCGTTGAACATGCTATCCACGAGCGCTGGCAGCGCATCCAGATCGGCAAGATCGGCGGCGACCAGGCGAAACGCGTCAGAGCCCAGCCGCGCCGCCGCGCTGCGGCCGATGCCGATGACGTCGAAACCGCGCGTGAGCAGATTCGCGGCGATCGCCTCGCCGAGGCCCTTCGATACGCCGGTGACGACGGCGCAGCGGTCAGCCATGGGCGCGCTCGCGCTGCGCGCGCAGATAGGTCAGGTAGCCCGCCAGCCACGCTGCAGCGATCAGCGCGAGCTGCGCCAGCGGCTTCCACAGGTAGATCGCCGCCGCGTCGCCTGGCGAAGACAGCATGAACACGCGGTAGAACGCGAACGCCTCGAGGCCGAGCGCGAACAGCGCGCCGACGAGCACGGTGCGACCGACGGGCAGGAACGGCCCGACGAACAGCATGCAGCAACCAGGCGCCCGCTTCGTAAATGAACCAGCCGAAGCGGTCCTGCGCCGCGGCCGACGTCATCGCGAACTCGACATACGCGACGAGCGCGAGCCCGATCGCCGCAATCACGAGCGCCACCGCGCGCAAGCGCGAATCGCCGGTTGTCGTTGCCTGCGTCATCGCTCATCCCCTCGTGGCGCCGGCCCGCAACCGGCGCATCGGCCTGATGGCGAACGAGCGTAACACCTTCGGACCGGACCCCGATACGTCGTCGAGATGCGGCATGCTCGAAATGGCCGCCTGTCCACGAATCGAGCGTGGATCAGCGCTGCGTGAGCGAAAGGAACACGATGACCAGCAGCAGCGCGCCGAGCACGAGCGCGGCGATCTTCCAGGGGCTCTTCGGGTATTCGCCGTGCAGCGCGCCGGTCACGCCGTTCATCACGCACTGGAAGCTTCGGCGCCCGTAGTCGTACGTCAGCAGCCATACGGGCGCGAGCACGTGCTTGAACGTCTGACCGGTCCACTGCGCGCGGACGTTCAGGTTGCGGTACGTGTCGCCGGGGATCTGCGCGGCGCACAGCGCAAGCAGCTTGTCGTTCATCTGCGCGCGGGCCGCTTCCGCGCCCGCCGGCAGGTCGACCTGATAGCGCTCGACGACCCAACCGGCGACATAGCCGGCGTCGTAGGGCTTGAGCTCCTGCATCGGGAACGGCTCGATGGCGCGCAGAAGGCGCGGATGAATGCCGATCGACGCGCAGACCAGATCGTCGTCGAAGAAATGCTCGAGCTCGCCCGCGGCCGGCTCCCAGCGCACATGGCGCACCTGACGCGTGCGCGTCTGCCCGTTCTGCTCGTACGTCTCCGACGTGTAGTAGTAGTGGCCCGCGTCCGCGGTCCACCGGGCGCGCACGTTCGCGTCGAACGTCCAGTACGGAAGGTAGACGCCGTGGACCGTATCGGTCAGCGCCTTTTTCTTGAGCCGGGAGGGCGCGAGCCAGAGCTTGCCGTACCAGCGGCGGATGCGCTCGCGCGCGTCGGCCGCGGCGATCCGGAACGGCAGCACGCTTTCCGGCCGGAACGCGGGCTCCTTCTCCTCGTAGGGGACGAGTTGCGCCGAGCCGCAGAACTCGCAGTTCTGCGCCTGCCGCTTCGGATCGATCACCGAGATCGCGCGGCAGCTCTGGCAGACGAACGCTGCGTTTCTCGAGCTGCCAGCCGCTCGGCTGCTCCGCCATCGCGCGCAACGCCTGCGCGAGATCGTGCTCGACGATCGGCCCGCTCGCGTCCGGCGGCGCCGGCGACTCGGTACCGCAGAACGGACAGACGAGCTTCTGCTTCGCCGGATTCCAGTTCGCTTCTCCGCCGCACGCGGGGCACGCGAGCTTCGCGAGTGCAACTCGCTCGTCCATCAGTGTCGCGTCAGCGGATGAAATAGCCGACGACGCGCCACGCGCCATCGCTCTCGCGCTCCAGCGTCACGGTCTCTCGCGCATCGGCCTGGTTCGCGAACGACGTCCGGAACACCAGCGAACGCGTATTCGCCCTCGCTGGCCACGCCGGGCAGCCCGCGTGTCGAATTGCGTCTGGTACAGCCGCGCGCTGCAGTGACCGCGCCGCGCGGCCGGCGCTCGCGCTCGTGCAGCGCCGCCCACTCCTTGTCCGACACCGCCTTGCGGAACTTCGCGCCCGCGCGGGCGTGGCTGGCCGCGATGTCGCCTCGATCGACGAGCGCGAGCCAGTCGCGCGCTGCATTGACGACGACACTGGCGCGTGGATCCTGCGCGCGAACGGGCGCGACCGCGGCAAGCGGCGCGATCGCGAGGGCGCGCAACCACGCGCGCCGGGCAACCTTCATGAGGCGAGGAACGCGTCGACCGCCGCCCGCGTCACGCGCCATTGCGTGCCGATGCGCTTGCCCTTCAGATCGCCGGCCTCGAGGCTCGCGACCACATCCGACTCGCTGACGCCGAGCCGCTGCGCGACCTGCGCCGGCGTGAACAGCTCGCCGGAGCCCGCCGTGGGCGTGGGCGGCGCGATGCCCGGCGTCGACTGCGCCATGATGCCGCCCGGCTGATTCATCATCTGCTGCGCCATCGCCATGCCGACGGCCATCTCGGCGCCGACACCGGCGGCGCCGCTGCCGCCCTTCTCGAAGCCCTGCGCCATCTGGTACTTCACATAGTCGTTCAGGTTGCCCACGGCCGCCATGCTCGAGCGCTTGTCGATCGCCTGCTCCACTTCGGGCGGCACCGAGACGTTCTCGACGACGAACGTGCTCATCTGCAGGCCGTACTTCTCGGCCAGGACCGGGTTGATCAGCGGCAGCAGCGCCTCGCCGAGCTCGCCGTAGCGCGACGCGACGTCGAGCGCGGGAATCTTCGCGCTCGCGAGCGCGTCGGAGAACACGCTCACGAGGCGCGAGCGCATCACGTCGGTGAACTCGTCGAGCCGGAAATGATGATCGGTGCCGGCCACTTCCTTCAGGAAGCGCGGCACGTCGACGATCCTGAAATCGTAGGTGCCGTACGCGCGCAGCCGCACGACGCCGAAGTCGGCGTCGCGCATCATCACCGGATTCGCCGTTCCCCACTTGTTGCCGGTGAACACGCGGGTGACGACGTAGTAGACGTCGGCCTTGAACGGGCTCTCGAGCGCGTACTTCCAGCTCTTGAGATTGGTGAGGATCGGGATGTTGTCGGTCGTGAGCGTGTGCTTGCCCGGGCCGAAGCTGTCGCCGAACTGGCCGAGGTAGACGAACTGCGCGACCTGCGACTCGCGCACGATCAGCTGCGCGCCGTTCTTGATCTCCTTGTCCTCGTCGGGGAACCGCCAGCTCAGCGTATCGCGCGAGTCGTCGGTCCACTCGATGATGTCGATGAACTGCTTCTTCAGGAAATCGATGATCGCCATCCGTCGTCCCTCTCGCGTAGAATGCGGTCATGCCCGCGCGCGCACTGCTTCACTTGGCCTGCGCCAGCTTCTTCGCGTCCGCCTCGGCCCGCTGCAGCTCGGTCTCGAGGTTCGCGGCCGGCAGCGCGCCCGGCACGACCGAGCCGTCGGCGAACACCAGCGTCGGCGTCGCCGAAACGCGCAGCTTCTGGCCGAGCGCCGCGGTCGCCGCGACCGGATTCTCGCAGTTGCCGGGGTTGTCGGGCAACGCGCCGTTCGCGAAGAACTCGTCCCACGCCTTGACCTTGTCCGGCGCGCACCAGATCAGCTTGGACTTGCGCGCCGCGTCCGGGTGGAGCTGGTCGATCGGGTAGAGGAACGTGTAGATCGTCACGTTGTTCACGTCCTTCAGCGCCTCCTCGAGCCGCGCGCAGAACGGGCAGTCCGCATCGGAGAACACGGCCAGCTTGCGCGAGCCGTCGCCCTTCACCTTCTTGATCGCGAGGTTCAGCGGCAGCTCGTTCCAGGCGACGCGGTTGAGCTCGCGCGGCTTCTTTTCGGTCAGGTTGGTCTTGCGTCTTCGCGTCGTAGATCTTGCCGACGAACACGAAGTTGACCTTCGGGTCGACGTACATCATCGTGTCGTCGAACATCGCCTCGTAGAGGCCGAAGTACGGGGACTTCGCGATGTACTTCACCTGCCCGCCAGGGAACCGCTCCTCGAGGATCTTGCTGACGGCGATCGGCGTCGGGTGTCGGCGCCGGCGCCTTGGGGGCCTGCGCGAACGCAGACACGGCGAGCGTCAGGTGCGAGCGCCGCCGATGCGGCGTAGCAGCTTCAGTCGTGCATTCATTTCATCGTCTCCGGAAAGACAGTCAGCGCAGCGCGGGCTGCGCGAGCAGATGCTTGGCGATCGGCAGGCGGTCGACGGCCGCCAGCCCGAGGTTGCGCAGCCTTGCAACCCACGGCGCGCGCGACACCGAACAGGCGCGCGAGCCCGTCGGTGACCGTCTGGACCGCGAACACCGGTTCCGCGCGGCGCCGCGCGTAGCGTTCGAGCAGGATCGGCGCGCCCGCGTCGTCGATCGGACCGCGCGTCGGCGAGGACCGTCGCGAGCGCGTTCGCGTCGCCGAATCCGAGGTTCACGCCCTGGCCCGCCAGCGGATGCACGCCGTGCGCGGCATCGCCGACGAGCGCAAGACGATGGGCGACGGCCGCCGGCAGGCGCAGGTAGGAGAGCGGGAAACGCGGCCGGTGGCGTGATGAGCTCGAGCGCGCCCAGCGCATGCCCGCCCGCGCCATCGACGCGATCGGCAAGCGTCCCCGGCATCGAGCGCCATCAGCGAATCCGCAAGCGCGGACGGCGCCGACCACACGATCGAGATGCGTCGCTCGGGCAGCGGCAGCCATGCGAGCACGCTGCCGTCGGCGCGAAACCATTGGCGCGCGCAACCGCGATGCGGCCGCTCGCAGGCGAAATTCGCCACGACGGCAGTCTGCCCGTACGGGCGCGGCGCGGCGATGATGCCCGCGGCCTGCCGGATCCACGAGCGAACGCCGTCCGCGCCGACGACGAGCTTCGCCTCGATCTCGCGCCCGTCGTCGAGCGCGAGCGTGGCGCTGTCCGGGGCGAACGCCAGCCGCGCGAACCCGCCGGGCGCGAGCACGTCCACACCGGCATCGCGAACATCGCGCACGAGCGATGCGCGCAGCTCGCGCTCCTCGACGATCCAGGCGAGCGCACGCTCGCCAAGCTCGTACGCCGAGAACGTCATCACGGCGCCCTCGTCGCCTTCGATGCGCATCGATTCGATCGCCGTGAGCCGATCGTGCGGCAGCGCAGACCACGCGCCCAGCGACTCGAGGAACGCGACGCTTCCCGGGGAAACCGCGTACACGCGCGCATCCCACGTCGAGCGATCGACGTCCTGCTCGTCGACAGGCGACCGATCGGCAAGCGCAACGCGAAGTCCCTGACGCGCAAGCGCAGCGGCGAGCGCGAGGCCCGGCAGCCCGGCGCCGGCGATCAGCGACGTCGTGCGCTTGTCGGGCTCATTCCAGCGTCTCGATGACGAGGTTGCGGTTCGTGTAGATGCAAAGCTCGCCTGCGATGTCGAGCGCGCGCTGCACGACGTCGCGCGCCGAAAGCTCGGTGTTCTCGACCAGCGCGCGAGCCGCCGCCTGCGCAAACGGCCCGCCGGAGCCGATCGCCACGATGCCGAGCTCGGGCTCGAGCACGTCGCCGTTGCCGGTGATGATCAGCGACGCCGTGCGATCGGCGACCGCGAGCATCGCCTCCAGTCGCCGCAGCACGCGGTCGGAGCGCCAATCCTTCGCGAGCTCCACCGCCGCACGCGTCAGATGACCCTGGTGCTTGTCGAGCTTGCCCTCGAAGCGCTCGAACAGCGTGAACGCGTCCGCGGTCGCGCCGGCGAAGCCCGCCAGCACGCGATCCTGATGGAGCCGGCGGACCTTGCGCGCGGTCGCCTTCACGACCACGTTGCCGAGCGTGACCTGGCCGTCGCCGCCGAGCGCGACGCTGTTGCCGCGCCGGACCGAGAGGATTGTCGTGCCGTGAAACGGTTCCATGGGTAGGCGATTCGGCGTGAAAGACGCCCAAATCGCTATTGTACGAAGGGGTTACGCGTCAAACGTTCCGCGTTCAGCGTGGAAATTGCGCCGTTCAGCCAGGGCATCGTCGCCCGGCGAACCCGCGCGCGACGCTCAACGCTCTTCGCTCAACCGGCCTTCTTGACGAAATGGCGCGGCGACAGGCCGATGAGCAGCAGCAGCGCACGGATGATCGGCGATGCGCCCAGCACCTGCACGGCCTTGCGCTGGCCCTCGATCCGGTTGACGGCGTTCAGCATCGCCCCGGCGCAGACGAAATCGATGCGCTCGACCGCCGTCATGTCGATCGCGACGACGTGCCGCCCGTGCGCGAAATCCTGCAGCTTGCCGATCGTGCTGGCCGGCATTGCCCAGCGATGACACCCGACAACACCACGGCTTCGATATCGCCGACCCGTCCCTCGAGCGTCGAAGGCTCGGGCGAAGGCTCCACCGGCGCCATCGCCAGCGGCGGCGGCTCCCACGACGGCGGCGACATCTCGAACGCGATCGCATACTCGATCGCGCGATCGTCGAACGTCGACTGGTCGTGCGCCCACTGCAACAGCTCGAGCGAAAGCAGCCACGCGCCTTCGCCGCCCTCGCGTCCGCTCTTGACGGCCGCGTCGAGCGCCGCCTTCAGCTTCTGCTGGCGGTCCAGCGTCAACGCGAGCTTCGCGCGGCGCGCCTCGCCGAGCGCGGCGGCGAGCAGCCGCGCGCCCGCGTCGTCGAACGACGCCAGCGTCGACAGGTCGAGCTTGGCGTGCACGGCCTTCTTCACGATCGCCCTGCGCAGTCCCTCGATCTGCGCCGCGCTGTCGCCGGTCAGCTTGCCCGTGATCGCGAGATACCCGCCGGCGGCCTTCGGCGCGCGTCGGCGCGCCGGTGCCGCCTTCCCAGCCAGGCGCCGACCGCTCGAATTGCACCGAGTACTGGAGCGCGAGCTGGTCGAACGCATTCCGGTCGCCGGCCCGCTGCAGCAGGTCGAACAGCGCGAGCCAGGCGAGCGGCGACTGCTTCGTGTCGTGGTCGCTCGCGACGCCCTGCTCGAGCAGCGTCCGGGCGCCCGGCGCCTGGCCGCTCGCGTACAGCAGCGCGGCGTTCTCGAGCACCGCGCAGAGTCCGGGGTTGGCTTGCGCCACCTCGATCGCCTGGCGGTTGCGGCGACAATTCGATCAGGCTCGCGCCGGTGATCGATTCTTCCGCGTGGACCGGCTCGAGCTTCCGCCGGTCGCCGCCCATCGCCGCCCGCCTTGGCCGCGAGCTCCCGTGCCGAGACCGGGCCGGGCCGCGCCTTGGATGGCGCCGGCTTGGACGGGACGGATGCCGGTTTCTTGGCGGGGGGCTTGGAGAAGAGAGCCATCGAGGGTACGGCGAGGCTTGAGGCGCAGTCGAACCGGGGATTATGTGCGTGTCATAGGGCCCTCACAAGCGGGCCGACGGGCTGGGAATCCGGGCGCGACTCCCCTGCCATCGCCTCGCAGAGGGGCCGGTGCGTGACTACGTTCATCGGCGCGAAACCCAGGCCGGCAGAGGCAAGCCGACGAACGGCATCGGGACGACGGAGCGGTAGAGCGAACGAAAAACGGCCGGTGGTCGGTTCGCCTCCGGCCGTCTCGCCGCGGTGCGGCGGCTACGCCTTGGAAAGATTTTCGTTCGCGAAGTTCCAGTTCAGCAGCTTGTCGATGACCGCATTCACGTGGTCGGCGCGCCGGTTCTGGTAGTCGAGGTAGTAGGCGTGCTCCCAGACGTCGATCGTCAGCAGCGGCTTGCCGCCCCGTGCGATCGGCGTATCGGCGTTGCCGGTCTTCTGGACCTTGAGCGCGCCGCCGTCGAGCACGACCCAGCCCCAGCCCGAGCCGAACTGCGTGACGCAGGCCTGCGCGAGCTCCTTCTTGAAATTGTCGTAGCTGCCGAAGCCCTGGTTGATCAGGTCGGCGATCTTGCCGGTCGGCGCGCCGCCGCCCGCAGGCCGCAGGCAGTTCCAGTAGAACGTGTGGTTCCAGACCTGCGCGGCGTTGTTGAAGATACCGGCCTTGTCGGGCTTGCCCGCGGTCGCCTGCACGATCGCCTCGAGCGACTGGCCTTCGAGCTCGGTGCCCTTGACCAGATTGTTCAGGTTGTCGACGTAGGTCTTGTGATGCTTGCCGTAGTGGAAGCCGAGCGTGTTCGCGGAGATCACGGGCTCGAGCGCATTGTCGGCATAGGGGAGAGGCGGAAGCGTGAACATGGGAAGCTCCGGCGTGCGTTCGGGAAAGAGGGGCCTGCACGAAGCGCCGAGTCTGGCGCACCGTGAATCGATGATGATACGCGCCGCGCTACGTCGCGCGAATCACCGCGCACGCGAGACGCGCGCCGGCATTGCCGGTGGGCTGCGTCTTGTAGTCGTCCGGATCCTTGTGAACGATGAGGCCGCGGCCGACGACGCTCTTCGGTCCGGGCGCGACGGTGACGTCGTCGAGCTCGAACGTCGCCTTCGCATTCCCGCTCGCATCCGCCTTGAGGCTCGGCATGTCGCCCGCGTGATGCGGAGCGTTCTGCGGCCCGTGCGGCTTGCCGTCGGGATTGAAATGACCGCCCGCGCTCATGCCGTCGCCGGAGCTGCAGTCGCCCTTCTCGTGCACGTGGAAGCCGTGCTCCTGGTTCGGTGCGAGCCCGGTCACGTTCGCCACGACCTGGAGCTTGTTGCCGCGCTGGTGGAACTCGACGGTGCCCGCCGTCGCATTGCCTTTCGTGGGCTCGAGCTTCGCGATGGCGCTCGGGCCGCTGGCCGACATCCCCACGCTCGTGCCGCCAACGAGCGCAACCGCCAGCGTCATCGCCGTCCAGATGTGCTTCATCGTCGTATCCTCCACGGGGAGCCGGAATGGATCGGCGTCCGGTGCGCCGTCGGCGCGCCAGGGTTGCGGGCGCCAGCGTGATGCATAGCCGATTACGCCCGACATTGCCATCGGACAACGCCGACTCGCGCGGCGGAACGCCGCCGCGGCAATGCTTCAGTCGTCGCCGTACAGCTTCTGCACGCGCTCGCGGCGCTCCTGGGCCTCGAGCGACAGCGTCGCGGTCGGACGCGCGAGCAGGCGCGGAACGCCGATCGGCTCGCCGGTCTCCTCGCACCAGCCGTAGCTGCCGTCGTCGATCAGGCGCAGCGACTTCTCGACCTTCTTGAGGAGCTTGCGCTCGCGGTCGCGCGTGCGCAGCTCGAGCGTGTACTCCTCTTCGAGCGTCGCGCGGTCGGAGGGATCGGTCGTGATCTCGTTCTCGCGCAGGTGCTCGCCGGTGTCGTCGGCGTTCTGCAGCAGCTGGTCGCGCAGCTCGAGCAGGCGCTTCCTGAAGAAGGCGAGTTGCGCCTCGTTCATGTAGTCCTTCTCGGGCGCTGCGAGCAGCTCCTCTTCGGTGAGCTCGCGAACTTTCTTGGCGGCGACGGTAGCGGTCTTTGCAGCCATGCTTGTCCTGCTCCTCATCTTGCTGCCGGGCGCTTCGAAGGTCCCCGCGTTGCTGGGTCCCTCGCCTCCCGGATCGCGGCCCTCGATTGCCAGTCCGTTACAACGGGCTTGCGGGCCGCCATAAACGGTCGATTATAGCCGTCCTTCGCCGGCCCCCGCCAGCATTTTGCCCGCCGCGGTCCGCCCCGCCGGGAAGGCCGCCGGTCGGCTCCTATAATCCCCGCGGTACAAGGAAAGACCATGTCGCCCGCCGGCACCACCCCGTTGCGTCTCACGCTTACCCGCCCTGACGACTGGCACCTGCATCTGCGGGATGGCGCAGCGCTCGCCGCGGTCGTGCCGGCCACGGCAAACGTGTTTGCGCGTGCAATTGTCATGCCGAACCTGAGGCCGCCGGTCACCACGGTCGCCGCGGCTGCGGCGTACCGGGACCGCATCGTCGCCGCGCGGCCGCCCGCACGCGGCAAGCGGACGTTCACGCCGTTGATGACGCTCTATCTGACCGACAACACGTCGCCGGACGAGGTGAAGCGCGCGAAGCACTCCGGATTCGTACACGCGTTCAAGTATTACCCGGCCGGCGCGACGACGAACTCCGACCAGGGCGTGAGCAAGCTGGAACGCGCCTACGCGGCGCTCGCGGAGATGGAAAGCGAGGACGTCGTGCTGTGCGTCCACGGTGAAGTGACCGATGCGGACGTCGACATGTTCGATCGCGAGCGCGTGTTCGTCGATCGCCAGCTCGCGCAGATCGTCAGCGACTTCCCGGGCCTGCGCGTCGTCGTCGAGCACATCACGACGCGCGAGGCCGCGCAGTTCGTTGCCGATGCCGGGCCGCAACATCGCAGCGACGATCACGCCGCAGCACCTGCTCTATTCGCGCAACGCGCTGTTCGCCGGCGGCCTGCGGCCGCATCACTACTGCCTGCCGATCCTGAAGCGCGAGATCCATCGCACGGCGCTGGTTGCGGCGGCAACCTCGGGCAACCCCAAGTTCTTCCTCGGTACCGACAGCGCGCCGCATTCGCGCACCACGAAGGAGCACGCGTGCGGCTGCGCCGGCTGCTACTCGGCGCCGATCGCGCTGCCGCTCTACGCCGAAGCGTTCGAGGACGCGGGCGCGCTCGACCGGCTCGAAGGCTTCGCGAGCTGGTTCGGGGCCGACTTCTACCGTCTGCCGCGCAACGTCGAACATGTGACGCTCGTGCGCGAGCCGGACGCGGTGCCCGCCGAACTGCCGTTCGGCGAGCACACGATCGTTCCGTTGCGTGCGGGCGAGAGCGTGCGTTGGCGGGTCGCCGACGTCGCTTGAACATCGCACACGCCGGGAACTTGCCCGTTCGTTTGCTATCCTACCGGTCCGAAGCCAGCCAGGACCGTCGCTGCCCACGTTCGTGGGGAGAGGAAAGTCCGGGCTCCATAGAGCAGGATGCCGGGTAACGCCCGGCCGCTATAAGTCGCCGCTCGCGCGGTGGATGAAGGCGAGGAACAGGGCCACAGAGACGAGTCGTTTCCGGTCAAACGGAAGCGGGTGAAACGCGGCAACCTCCATCCGGAGCAACACCAAGTAGGCGGACGTCATTGCAATACGGCTGCTCGCAGAGTCCGCGGGTAGGTGGCTCGAGCCCGGCGGCAACGCCGGGCCTAGATGAATGACGGTCATAGCGCGGGTGGTAGCGCCCGCGCCGTAACAGAACCCGGCTTACCGGCTGACTTCGACTTCTTCGGCAGGGCTCAGAGACGAATCCCTCGGTTTGGTCTCTGGCACTAGTTCGGATCGAGCGGCGACGACGTCCCGTTTCGGTTGGCGACCAGCGCTCCTCAAGCAACCCCGGACCGCCGGACGGCGCGACGGTACGCGAGGAGCGCAAGCGCGCCGCAGACGACGAGCGTGGTCAGCGCGACGGTTCGTTGCGGATCGAGCACCAGCAGGCCGGCCAGCGCCGCGGGCGCCAACGCGCGGGCAATGACCTGCGGCATCGCGAGCCGGCCGAGCAGCGCGCCGTAACCTTCTCGCCCGAAGAGTTCCGCCGGCACCGTGCCGCGGACGATCGTCAGGACGCCGTTGCTCCAGCCATACAGCACGGCAAACAGCACGGCGAGCGCGAAGTTGCCGCTCTGCACGGCAAAGATCGCGAGCGCTGTGGCCATGGCGGCGAACGAGAGCGTGCCGGCTGCGATCGGTCCGACGTGACGGCCGAGCATGAACTCCATCACCCGTCCCGCAACCTGCATCGGCCCGATGAGCGCGCCGATCAGCACCGCCTCGCGTGCAGTGAGGCCCGAAGCCGTAAGCAGGCCGATCAGGTGCGCCGCGATGCAGGATGCGATGAGCGACACGAGCGTAAGCGCAGTCGCAAGCCAGAAGAACGCGCCGCCCGCGCGTGGGGCCGAGGCCTCGACACTGCGCGCGCGCACGTTCTGGCGGAGTCCGGGCGAACGATCGCGCGGCACGAATCGCCAATGCAGCGGAAGGCAAACCGCAATGTGCAGCGCGGCGTAGATGCCGAACGTCGCTCGCATGCCGACCGAATCGAGCAACGCCTGCGACAACGGCCAGAACACCGTGCTGGCGAAACCGCCGAAGAGCGTCAGCGCAGTCACGCTGCGCCGATACGCGCTTCCCGCCACGTCATGCAGCGTCGCGAACGCCGGATCGTAGAGCGTCGCCGCCATCGCGATACCGGCGAGGATCCAGGCGACGAGCAGCGTGATCGGTCCCTGCACCAGTGCGAGCGCGGCGCATGCGATCGCGCCGAGCATCGAGCCCGCCGAAAGGAGCAAACGGCCGCCGCGCGCGTCGATGTAGCGGCCGATCGCCGGCGACACGAGTCCCGAAATGATGAGGCCGGCCGAATAGCACGCATAGAGCGTGACGTCGCCGACACCGGCTGCCTCGCGAAGCGCAGGCCCGAGCACGGCGATCGTGTAGAACAGCGTGCCCCAGGAGATGATCTGCGCGACGCCGAGCGCCGTCACCGTGCTCGCCAACGACGGCGAACGCGACCGGCGTCAGCCACGGCGGCGCACGTCGCGGAGGATCTCCCGCGCGGCGTTGTGGCCCGGCATCCCGGACACGCCGCCGCCGGGATGCGTACCCGCGCCGCAGAGATACAGGTTCTTCACCGGCGCTCGATAGTCCGCATGCCCGAGTATCGGCCGGGCGGAGAACAGCTGGTCGATCGACATCGTGCCGTGCGAGATGTCGCCGCCGACGAGTCCGAACTCGCGTTCCAGATCGAGCGGCGTAAGCGCGCGTCGCGCGATCACGCTGGACCTGAAGTTCGGCGCGTACCGCGTCACCGTGTCGATGACGAGATCCGCGACTTCCTCGCGCGCGTCGTCCCACGTCACGCCAGGCCGGACGACGTGAAGATCGGGATGCGCATGCTGGCAGAACAGGCTCGCGACATGGCGCCCGGGCGGCGCGAGCGAGTCGTCGACGAGGGAGGGGATCAGCATCTCCACGACCGGCGCACGCGACCATCCGCTGGTCTTCGCATCGAAATAGGCCTGCTCCATGTAGGCGAGCGAAGGAGCCATCACGATGCCGCTGCGAAGATGCGGCCCCTCCCCCGGCAGCGCGGCGAACTCCGGCAACGCCGACAGCGCGACGTTCATCCGGAACGTGCCCGACGCGCATTTGTAGCCGTCGATGCGCGCGCGGAAGTCGGCCGGCAGGTCGCCGGCGTCGACGAGCCGGGTGAACAGCAGCTTCGGATTCACGTTGGCCACGACCCGCCTCGCCTCGACGACCTCGCCGCTCGCGAGTGCCACACCGGTCGCGCGACCGCTCGCGAC
The DNA here is from genome assembly GCA_963804205.1 of uncultured beta proteobacterium. Classification (GTDB taxonomy): domain Bacteria; phylum Pseudomonadota; class Gammaproteobacteria; order Burkholderiales; family Casimicrobiaceae; genus VBCG01. The sequence goes on from CAWDPJ010000001.1 coordinate 380,685, forward strand.
GATCACGCGTGCAACAGGCACCGAGGTGCGGATCGAGACGCCGCGCGCCTCGCATTCACGGGCCATGGCCTGCGTGATCGCGCCCATGCCGCCGATGGCATGCCCCCATTGCCCGCGCCTGCCGTTCACCTCGCCGAACGTGTAATGCAACAGCACGTACGCCGAACCGGGCGTATACGGGCTCGCGAAGTTGCCGACGATCGCGTCGAAACCGAGTGCTGCCTTGAGCGGCTCCGACTCGAACCAGCGATCGAGGAGGTCGCCGGCGCTCTTCGTGAACAGATCGAGCAAGTCGCGACGGCCCGCGAGGTCCAGCGCACGAAAGCGCTTCGCGACCTTCCATGCATCGAGCCATGCCGCGATGCCGCCCTCCGCGTTCGGAGGCGTGGCGAGCAGCAGCTCGCGCAGCACCGACGACACCCGCTCGAGCATCGCGTAGTACGTCGGGTAACGTCTCCGCATCGCGTCGGGAGAAACGTGCGACCGCCGCCTGGGTCGCGGCGAGTTCGCCGCCGATGCTGAGGCAGTCGCCTTCGCGCAACGACAAGGGCAGGAAGTTCGCAAACGGCCGCTCGACGATCCGAAGGCCATGCGCGAGCGAGATGCAGATCGCCGATGACCTTCGGATGCAGCAGGCTGACGGTGTAGCTTGCGGTCGAGTTGCGAAAGCCCGGATGGAATTCCTCGGTGACCGCCGCGCCACCGACGATCGCGCGCCGCTCGAGCACGCACACGGACAGTCCGGCCGCCGCGAGATACGCCGCGCAGGTCAGGCCGTTGTGGCCTCCGCCGATGATGACGGCATCGAATTTGGTGCCAGGCACTGATTTCCGGCGAATCGAGTGCCTGGCACTAATTCATTGCGCCGGGGCAAGGCTCATTCGCGTCATTCCGGCGGCGACCGTCGAAAAGCCGGCATCGACATAGGTGACCTCGCCGGTGATGCCCGACGCCAGGTCGGAGAGCAGGAAAGCGGCAACGTTGCCCACCTCGTCGATCGTGACGTTGCGCCGCAGCGGCGCGTTCTGAGCGACGAAATTCAGGATCTTCGTGAAGCCCGCCGATGCCGGCGGCGGCGAGCGTCTTGATCGGACCGGCCGAGATCGCGTTGACGCGGATGCCTTCGGGACCGAGGCAGGAAGCGAGGTAGCGCACGTTCGCCTCGAGCGACGCCTTGGCGAGGCCCATCACGTTGTAGTTCGGGAGCACACGTTCCGCGCCGAGATAAGTGAGCGTAACGAGCGCGCCGCGGCGTCCCTGCATCAGCGGTCGGGCGCCCTTCGCGAGCGCCGCCATGCTGTACGAGCTGATGTCGTGCGCCGTCGTGAACGCGGCGCGCGTCAGGGCGTTCAGGAAATCGCCGGCGAGCGCCTCGCGCGGCGCGAACGCGATCGAATGCAGCAGGCCGTCCAGCGCGCCCCATTCCTGCTTCAACGCGTCGAACAGCGCGTCGATCTGCGCGTCCGACGTTACATCGCAAGGCAGGACCGGACAGGCGCCGAACTCGGCGGCGAGCTTGACGACGCGATCGCGCAGATCGTCGTTGACATAGGTGAACGCGAGCTTCGCACCTTCGCGCTGGCACGCACGCGCAACGCCGAACGCGATCGAGCGGTTCGAGAGCAGGCCCGTGATCAGGATCTTCTTGTCGGCGAGGAATCCCATCGGCACAGGCGCTCGAGCGCGGTCTAGAACAGCGTCGTCGACTTCACGAATGCGCCGCAGGCGACGACATTGTTCGGAATGTCGGGCTTCGGCGGCAGCGCCGTCACGCCCTCGTAGACCAGGACGCCGCGATTGAGCATGCCGCCCTCCCCCATCCGAACGCCGCGGAGCCGCGCGACGAGCTCGCCACGACCCTCGGTATTCGCGTTGAAGATCGGCACGAGCTGCGTCGCCGGCTCGCGCGATCCAGGTGCGGACCACGGCGCGCCCGCGGAGAAGCCGCTCGGCGAGCTGCAGTTGCCGTTCTCATGGAACACGACGCGATACGTTCCCGGCTTCACGCCGCCGAGCTCGACATAGACGATCAGAAGCTCGCCGCTCTCGCGAACGCGGACCATGCCGTTGGCCGCCGAGCCGATGCCGCGCAGCCGGGCTTCGACGCCAGGCACTTCGCGGACTGCGGGCTTCGGCGTGTCGTCGCGGCTGAACCAGCGGCGCGGGTCCCACGACTGCGTGCGTGCTGCAGGCGCTCACCAGCCGACACGAGGGCGAGCGTGACGAGAGTCGAGGCGAGACATCGGAGGACCGGATCGACAGGTTCCGAAATGGTGCAATCATAGGCGATGCGAATATTGTCGGCCAGCGCGCGCGCAACACGCGCCGTTCCCTATAATCGCCGGGCCGCGCGCACCCATTTGCAGCGCAGCCACTCACGGGGGAGTCATGCAGGTCAACCATTCGAATCGCCGGCAGACGCTCGCCGCAATCTTCGCCGCCGCGCTGGTCGCCGGATGCGCAGGCTTGCCCGGCAGCACGAATGTCAACGTGCCACCGTCGTTCGTGTCTGCCGTCAAGCGAACCGCCTACGACGGCACAGTCGATGACCTCCTCACCGCGGGCCTGGGCAAGACCGGGCTCGCCTCGGCCACGGCGCCGGCCATCGCCAACGCAACTTCGCCCACGACGGCCGAGCTTCGCAAGCTCGCGATCTACAACAACTACCGTGCGCTCGTCGACGTCAATACGCGCGGCGGCTACGGGGTGCTGTACGGCCCTAACATCGATCGCAACGGCGCGGACACGCTGGGCGAGGGCAAGATCGCCGGCGTCGAGTATCTCGCCTATGCCGACGACGGCTCCGGGCTGAAGAACGTCACGCTGATGGTGCAGATTCCGAGCAACTGGGACCGCGACTCGCCCGTGCATCGTCACGGCAACGTCGTCCGGCTCGCGCGGCGTCTACGGCGCGATCGGCACGGCGGGCGAATGGGGCCTCAAGCGCGGCTGCGCGGTGGCGTATGCCGACAAGGGTACGGGCATGGGCGTGCACGACCTCGCGACCGACACCGTCAACCTGCAGCAGGGGCAACGCGCAACCGCGGCTGCCGCGGGCAAGGGCTCGAACTTCACGTCGCTGACCGGAACCGCGCTCACGTCGTTCAACGCCGCGCATCCGAACCGAATCGCCGTCAAGCACGCGCATTCGCAGCAGAACTCCGAAAGGGACTGGGGAACGGATACGCTGAATGCGGTCCGCTTCGCGATCTATGCGCTGAACGAGGAGAAGGGGGACAAGAATCCGGACGGAACGACGCGCCGTCCGTACACCGCCGACAACACGATCGTCATCGCGTCCTCGGTCAGCAACGGTGGCGGTGCTGCACTCGCCGCGGCCGAGCAGGACACGGACAACCTGATCGACGGCGTCGCAGTCGGCGAGCCGAGCGTTGCGCTGGTGGCGAACACGACTCTGCGCGTGACGCGCGGCGCGACGACGCTGGTCGGCACGGGGCGTCCGCTGTACGACTACTTCACGCTGGCGAACCTGTTGCAGCCGTGCGCCGCGCTTTCCACGCGCGCGGCCGGCAGCCCCGGTGCGGCATTCGTCCCGGCGGCAGTCGCGACCAGTCGCTGCACGGCGCTGAAGACGTTCGGCGTGCTGACGAAGACGACGACGGCCGAGCAGGCGGAAGAGGCGCTCGACATGCTGCTCGCCGCCGGCTGGGAACCGGCGACGATCAAGCTGCAGGCATCGCACTACGCTTTCGCCACCCTGCCGGTTGCGATGGCCTATGCGAACGCGTACGGTCGCTTCAGCGTCGCGGACAACCTGTGCGGCTACTCGTATGCCGGCGTCGATGCGGCAGGCAAGCCCGCCCCGCTGGCGGCGGCCGCGCTCGCGCAGGTGTTCGGCACGGGCAACGGCGTGCCGCCGATGTCGGGCATGCAGATCATCAACAATCTGAGCCCGGGCGGACCCATCCGTGATTCCGCTTCGTTGTCGCCCTCGACCGGCCAGCTCGACTTCAACGCGGACGGCGCCGTCTGCCTTCGCAACCTGTGGACTGCCAGCGATCCGAACGCCACGCGCGTGAAATCCGGCGTCGCCGAGATCCTGCGCTCGGCGAACCTCCGCGGAAAGCCCGCGATCATCGTGCACGGGCGCGCCGACACGCTGGTTCCGCCTGCGTTCACGTCCCGGCCGTACTTCGGGCTGAACAAGATCGTCGAAGGCGCGGCCTCGAAGCTGTCTTACATCGAGGTCACGAACGCCCAGCATTTCGACGCGTTCATCGACAACGCCGCGCTCCCCGGGTACGACTCGATGTTCGTGCCGCTGCACTATTACTTCATCCAGGCGATGGACCGCATGTACGCGCATCTGACGACCGGCGCTGCGCTGCCGCCGTCGCAGGTCGTGCGCACGACGCCGCGCGGCGGCACGCCGGGCCAGGCGCCGCAGATCACGACGGCGAACGTTCCGTCGATCGCGCAAACGCCGGCGACCGCGGACCTGATCACGTTCTCGAACAACACGGTCGTGATCCCGGAATGAGGCCGTAAGTCGCAAGACCGATCCGCGCAATCTTCAGGATTCGTGCGCAAGCGAATATTTCGGCGTCAGATCGATCACGCTCGGGGCCGCTCGCGAATAGCGGCGCAGTACAATGACGCGGCCATCGATAGAGGTGGCCGTTCGCTTTTCGCGCACGCCCGCACGCCATGACCGCCCCGATGACGCCGCAGGAGATCGTTTCCGAGCTCGACAAGCACATCGTCGGCCAGGGCAACGCGAAGCGCGCCGTTGCGATCGCGCTGCGCAACCGCTGGCGGCGCCAGCAGGTGCCCGAGCCGCTGCGCAGCGAGATCACGCCGAAGAACATCCTGATGATCGGGCCGACCGGCGTCGGCAAGACCGAGATCGCGCGGCGGCTCGCGCGCCTCGCCGATGCGCCGTTCGTGAAGGTCGAGGCGACGAAGTTCACCGAGGTCGGCTACGTCGGCCGCGACGTCGACACGATCGTCCGCGACCTGGTCGAGGTCGCCGTCAAGCAGACGCGCGAGACCGAGATGCGCAAGGTGCGCGACCGTGCCGCCGACGCGGCCGAGGAGCGCGTGCTCGATGTGCTGATTCCGCCGGCGCGCGAGATCAACTTCAACGACATGCAGCCGACGGACTCGGCAACGCGGCAGAAATTCCGCAAGATGCTGCGCGAGGGCAAGCTCGACGACAAGGAGATCGAGATCGAGGTTGCGCTGATGCCTTCGCAGATGCAGATCATGGCGCCGCCCGGCATGGAGGACCTGACGAGCCAGCTCCAGGGCATGTTCCAGCAGCTCTCCGGCGGACGGCGGCGCGCGCAGAAGATGAAGGTGGGCGACGCGGTGAAGCTCCTGACCGAGGAGGAGGCCGGCAAGCTCCTGAACGACGAGGAGATCAAGGCGCGCGCGCTCGCCTCGGCCGAGCAGAACGGCATCGTGTTCCTCGACGAGATCGACAAGATCACGTCGCGCGACGGCGCGCAGGGCATCGACGTGTCGCGCCAGGGCGTGCAGCGCGACCTGCTGCCGCTGGTCGAGGGCACGACGGTCACGACGAAGTACGGGATGCTGCGCACCGACCACGTGCTGTTCATCGCGTCCGGGCGCGTTCCACCTCTCGAAGCCGTCGGACCTGATCCCCGAGCTGCAGGGACGCTTTCCGATCCGCGTCGAGCTTTCGTCGCTTTCGGTCGAGGACTTCGAGCAGATCCTGGTCGCGACCGATGCCTGCCTCACGCGGCAATACGAGGCGCTGCTCGCAACCGAGAACGTGACCGTCGAGTTCAAGGCCGACGGCATCCGCCGTCTCGCCGAGATCGCGCATGCGGTGAACGAGCGGCAGGAGAATATCGGCGCGCGGCGGCTCTACACGGTGATGGAGCGTCTGCTCGAGGACGTGTCGTTCCACGCGTCGAAGTTCGAGGGCGCGAACGTCGCGATCGACGCGCGTTCGTCGACGAGCGGCTCGCGGGGATCGCGGGGGACGACGAGCTGGCGAAGTACATTCTGTAGGGGCTGGGATCTCGGATCTCGGGATCGCCAGTGGCATGCGTGACTCTTGTGGCTGGCGATCTTCAAGCAACGACGTGACGTCGCAGGGCAACTTGCGCAGCCTTCGGCAGGCCGGTCGCCTGTCGTAGTGCCCCCTAGATCCGAGATCCGAGCTCCCAGCCCCCCATGCTCGAACGCATCCTCGGGATCATCCTCCCGGTGTTCTCGATCATCGCGCTCGGCTACTTCTGGGGCCGGCGCGTGAAGCCGGACATGGGGATGGTCAACCGGATCAGCATGAACGTGCTGGCGCCGGCGCTGATCTTCTCCGCGCTCTCGTCGAAGGCCTTCGACGTCCGCGGGGACGCGGTGCTGCTGGCGGGCAGCGTCGGCATCGTCCTCGGCTCGGGGCTGCTCGCCTGGCCGATCGCGCGGCTGCTGCGCGAGGATCCGCGCACGTTCGTGCCGCCGATGATGTTCAACAACTGCGGCAACATGGGGTTGCCGCTCGCCGTGCTCACGTTCGGCGAAGCCGGCTTCGGCCCGATGGTCGCGCTGTTCACGATCTCGAACCTGCTGCACTTCACGCTCGGCGCATGGATCATCGATCACCATGCGCGCTTCGGCCGGCTGCTCCGCAATCCGATGGTGTGGTCGACGGTCGCCGGCTTCGCGTTCGCGATCCTCCGGCCGCCGTTGCCGGAGTGGGTCGCGGTCGCCTTCAAGATGGTCGGCGACGGCCTGATCCCGTTGATGCTGCTGTCGCTCGGCGTGCGGCTGACCGACATCGACTGGCACGACACGAAGATCGGCTTCATCGGTGGGCTCGTGTGCCCGCTGACCGGACTGGCGATGGCGGCCGTGCTCGCACCGCTCCTCGGGCTCAACGCGATGCAGACGGGCCTGCTCTACTTGTTCGGGGCGCTGCCGCCGGCCGTGCTCAACTTCATGGTGGCCGAGCAGTACCGGCAGGAGCCCGGCAAGGTGGCGTCGATCGTCCTGATCGGCAATGTCATGAGCGTCATCTTCATTCCGGTCGGGCTCGCGCTGGCGTTGCGGGCATGAGCGCCACGCCGGCGTCATTCCCGTCCCCGCCTTCGCGGGGATGGACTCCGCGGGAATCCAGTGTCTCTTCGTTGCAAAGACGCTGGGTCCCCGCCTTCGCGGGGACGACGACTCCGGCGATGGGCAGCGCGGCGGCGAGCCTGGGGGACGCGATCCAATGAGCGCGCGCATCGAGGCCGTGCTGTTCGACCTGGGCGGCGTGCTCATCGAGGTCGTCGGCGCCGAGCGCATGCTCCACTGGTGTCCGGCGCTCCCGGACATCGAGACGTTGTGGCGCCGCTGGCTCGAGTCGCCTTCGGTGCGGTCGTACGAGACCGGAAACGCGACCCGGGCCGACTTCGCTCGCGCGGTCATCGCGGAGTTCGCGCTGCCGGTGGAGCCGGAAGCGTTCCTCGACGAGTTCGCCCGGTGGCCGCGCAGGCTCTTCGACGATGCCCTTCCGCTGCTCGCCGCGCTGAAGCCGCGTTTCACGCTCGCGTCTCTATCCAACACCAACGAGCTGCACTGGGAACGTTTCAGCCGCGATTGGAATCTGCCCGCGCATTTCCATGCGAACTTCCCGTCGTACGCCGTCGGCCGCCTGAAGCCGGACGCCGACTATTTCGAGCACGTTCTGCGACACGCTCGACGTCGCGCCGGAACGCGCACTGTTCATCGACGACAACGCGGTCAATGTCGCCGCGGCCGCGCGGCTCGGAATCGTCGCTCGGCGCGCGCTCGGTCCGCAGGGGGTGCGCGCGGTTCTTGCGGAGTTGAAGCTGGACGCCTGAAGTCTGTCGACTCGGCGTCCGGTCTCTACACGCCGCGCTTGAACGTCGCCAGCGCGGCACCGGCGGCAACGAACAGGCCGCCGAAGGTGCGATTCATCACGCGGATGTGATGCGGCTTGCGTAATACGCCCAGCACGCGCGCTGCGAAGATCGTATAGCCGCTCATCACGACGAAGTCGGTGCAAGCAAGCGTTGCACCGCAGATCGCGTACTGGACCGCCTGCGGTCGCGCGGGATCGATGAACTGCGGCAGCACGGCGAGCATGAACAGGATGCCCTTGGGATTCGTGGCGTTCACGAGGAAGCCGCGTAGCAGCAGCTCGCGCGGCGTTGCGCCCAGCAGGTTCTCGCTGGCGTCCGCGCTCACCGCGAACGCCGGCGCGCGCCATTGCTGCACGCCGAGCCAGACGAGGTACGCGACGCCGAGCCACTTGATGATCGTGAACGCGAGCGACGACGCTGCGAGAATTGCGCCGAGTCCCGCCGCGACGATGCCAAGAACGAACAGGATGCCCAGAATCAAGCCGACGATGTTCCACAGCGCGCGCCGGAAGCCATAGCGCAGTCCGGCGGCCATGCACGAGATGGCACCCGCACCCGGCGATACGCTGATCAGCCAGCTGGCGACGAAAAACGTCAGCCAGGTCTCGAGCGCCACGATCGATCGTCAGTACTTGACGCTGCAGCCGTAGGGCCGCGTCTGGCGCCACGCTTACCGGCTTGCCGGCGAGCGACTCGGAAAGTGCGGCGCGAACGTAATTGTTCGCCGTCTTCGCGTCGGCCGGATTCGCCGACCGCTTGTCGTCGATGGCGCCCGCGTACACGACCTTGCCCTGAGGATCGATAACGAACATGTGCGGCGTCGTTCGCGCGGCGTAGGCGCGCCCGGCGTTGCTGGTCTCGTCGATGAGCACGGCGGTCTGCGCAGCGCCCTTTGCGCGCATCCATTGCACCATCTCGCTTCCGGACTTGAACTCGGAGTGCGAGCGGTTCGTGGAGTTGACGGACAGCCACACGACGTCCTTGCCGACGTACTCCTTCTGCAGCGCCTGCATGTTCCCGCTGACGTAGTGCTTCTGCACGAACGGACACTCCGGATTCGTCCACTCGAGCACGACGTACTTGCCGCGCTGATCCGCCAGCTTCACCGGCTTGCCGCTCGCGTCGTTGACCGTGAAGTCCGGCGCCGGCTGTCCGGGGGTGGACGCAAGGCTGCAAGCAGCAAAGAGCCCGAAGAGCGCGGCGAATGCAAAGCGAGAGGCAGGCAGGGACATGATGAGCTCCGGCAGTAGGAGGTTCGCGAAAATGCGGTCTGAGACGACGATTCTAAAGCGTCGCCAGGGCCTCGTGCACCAGTCTTGGTTGCAGGACTTCCGGCAGCAGCAACGGCGGCTTCCCCGGACGGTAAAGCACGTAGACCGGAACGCCGTTGCGGCCGAGCGCGGCCAGCGCTTGCGTGATGTCGGGGTCGCGTCGGGTCCAGTCGGCACGCACGAGCGCGACATTCCTCTTCGCGAAGGCGGAGCGAACGTCGGGATCGTTCAGCACCAGTCGCTTGTTGACCTGACAGGTCACGCACCAGGCGGCCGTGAAGTCCACGAACACCGGACGACCGCTGGCTGCGAGCGCATTGACTGCCGCTGGCGAGAACGCGCGCCATTCGCCGGCATCGAGCGCTTTGGAGGTGCGGCTTTGGGCGCCGCCTACTGTTCCCGCCAGCAACGGAGCGATGAGGATCGCCAGGGCCACCGCGCTCGCCAAAGCTGCGCCGGCCCAGAACTTCGTCCCGCCGCTTCGGAACACGCGCCATGCCCAGGCCGTCAACGCTACGAAAACGAGCGCGATCGCAAGACGCAACACCGCGTCGTTGTCGACCTGAGCCCCGAGCACCCAGGCCAGCCACGCGACGGTCGCGTACAGCGGGAACGCGAGGAACTGCTTGACGCGTTCCATCCATACGCCGGGCCTTGGCAACCTGCGGCGCCAGCCGGGGAACCAGGCGAGCAGGACGTACGGGAGCGCCATGCCGACGCCGAGTGCAATGAAGACCACGATCGTCACCGGAATCGACTGCGAGATCGCGTAACCGAGCGCGGCGCCCATGAACGGCGCGGTACACGGCGAGGCTACGATCACGGCGAGAACGCCGGAGGCGAACGCATCGAGCGTGCGGTTCTTCGCCGTCAATCCGGCGACGGCGGACGGCACGAACATGCCGAACTCGAAAACGCCGGACAGGTTGAGCGCAAGCAGGAAGAAGAGCACTGCGAGCGCGGAGATGACCGCGGGAGACTGCAACTGGAATCCCCAACCGAGCTGCTCGCCGGCGGCGCGCAATGCGACCAGCGCGAGCGCCAGCAGCACGAACGACAGAATGACTCCGCCACTGTAAGCAACCGCTTCACGATGCATCGTCCGCTTGGCGTCATGGTGCTCGACGAACCCCATGACCTTGAGCGAGAGCACCGGGAAACACGCACGGCATCAAGTTCAGCAGCAATCCGCCACCGAACGCGAACAGCAGCGCTGCGACGAGCGACAGCGACGATGTCGAGGCGCCGGCACTCAGGTCAAGCTTCGGTGCCGGTGCATCGAGCGGCTTCGGACCGGCGATGACGCTTCCGCTCATGGGCACGTCGATCGTCGCGGCCTTCGCACCGCCGATGCCGCCGGACGAGGTGATCACACCGGCGACGCGCGTGAACCCCGGCGCGAGCTGGTGTGCAACCGGCATCGTGAGCACCAACCGATCGCCGTCGCGCGCCAGCGTCTGTTCACCTGACGGCTCGATCGCGCCTTCGCCGAACGGGAAGAAACGCACCGTTCCGGGCTCGCTCGCGCCGGCCGTCGGCGTGAGCGTCAGCTTGACTTTCTGTCCTTCCCCGATGGCTTGCGCCTGCCAGCCGGCAAGGGGCTTCGGCAATGCCTCGCGCGTCGCCTTGATCGACGAGCTCCAGCGGGGATCCGGCGCGGCCTTCGGATCGACTGGAAGCACGAGCGAGAGGTCCGCGCCTTCCGGAATGCAGACGTCCTCGCAGACGAGCCAGTCGGCCCGCGCCTTCAGCGTGGTGGACTGCCCGTGCGGCAGGCTCGCGGGGACGGCGAGGTCGACGAGATGAAACACTTCGCCTTCGTAACCGTAGTTGACCAGCGGCCCCGCGGGAAGCGCCTTCGGTGCCGGCCACTGGATCGCGCCCGCCGTGACCCCGTTCGGCAACTTCCAGTCGAGCGACGTCGGCAACCCGGAATCGCCCGGGTTCTGCCAGTACGTGTGCCAGCGGTCGCGGATCTTGAGACGAAGCGCGATGGTGTTCGTCTGGCCGGGCACGAGTGCGCTGCGCTCCGAGACGAGCTCCGCTTCGACGTTCGGGGTGCGCACCGGCTGCGCGATCGCGCCGGTCGCAACGACGAGCGCCGCGAGCGCGATGAACGTGCGAACGATTCGGAGGAGTCGATTGGCCATCGATTTGGGCTTACGCCCGGGCGCGTCCGATAGAGCGCACAGAACGGCGCCGGTTCCCGGGTAAACAAGGATTGTGCCATTGCGCATTCCCGTCGTTCCCTCGATGTCGAGGCGGCGCTGCCCGACGGAGGCGGCGGGTAGATGGGCGGGGCCTGCGCCGTTGAAAGATGGTCGAGCATCCCGCGTGCCCGCAACACGCCCGGTATAATCAATGGTTTACCTCGAACACACGCGCTTTTCGCGCAGCTCTTTGTGACCAAGCCGTTCCAACCCGCCGAGATCGAAGCCGCCGCGCAGGCCGCGTGGCGCGGCTGCCGACGCCTACCGCGCTAGCGAAAAGCCGGGCGCGAAGAAGTTCTATTGCGTGTCGATGCTGCCCGTATCCGTCGGGCAAGCTGCACATGGGCCACGTGCGCAACTACACGATCAACGACGTCATGTACCGGCATCTGCGCATGCGCGGGCAGAACGTGCTGATGCCGATGGGTTGGGACGCGTTCGGACTGCCCGCGGAGAACGCGGCGATCAAGAACCGCGAGGCGCCGGCGAAGTGGACGCGCGAGAACATCGCGTACATGAAGCAGCAGATGCAGGCGATGGGCCTTGCGATCGACTGGTCGCGCGAGGTCGCCACCTGCGACCCGGACTACTACCGCTGGAACCAGTGGCTGTTCCTGCGCATGCTGGAGCGTGGCATCGCGTACCGCACGACGCAGGTCGTCAACTGGGATCCGGTGGACCAGACGGTGCTCGCAAACGAGCAGGTGATCGACGGGCGCGGCTGGCGCACCGGCGCGGTCGTCGAGAAGCGCGAGATCCCCGGCTACTACCTTCGCATCACCGACTACGCCGAGGAGCTGCTCGAATACCTGGACAAGATGCCCGGCTGGCCCGAACGCGTGAAGACGATGCAGGCGAACTGGATCGGCAAGAGCCAGGGCGTGCGCTTCGCGTTCCCGCACGATATCCGCGGCGACGATGGCAAGCTGATCGGCGACGGCCGCATGTACGTTTTCACGACGCGCGCGGACACGATCATGGGCGTGACGTTCGCGGCGGTGGCCGCCGAGCATCCGCTGGCGCAGCAAGCGGCGAAGTCGAACCCGAAGCTCGCCGCGTTCATCGACGAATGTCGCCGGGGCAGCGTGATCGAGGCCGACGTCGCGACGATGGAGAAGAAGGGCATGCCGACCGGTCTGTACGTGACGCACCCGCTGACCGGCGAGCGCATCGAGGTCTGGGTCGGCAACTACGTGCTGATGGGCTACGGCGACGGCGCGGTGATGGGCGTGCCGGCGCACGACGAACGCGACTTCGCGTTCGCGAACGAAGTACGGGCTGCCGATCAAGCAGGTCGTCGCCGTCGATGGCGAGCACTTTTCCACCGACGCCTGGCAGCCGTGGTACGAGGACAAGCAGCGCGGCCATCTCGTGCACTCGGGCAAGTACGACCGCATGCCGTACCAGCATGCAGTCGACGCGATCGCGTTCGATCTCGCCGAGAAGGGCCTCGGCGAGAAGCAGACGACGTATCGCTTGCGCGACTGGGGCATTTCGCGCCAGCGCTACTGGGGCACGCCGATTCCGATCATCCATTGCGATGCGTGCGGCACGGTCCCGGTGCCGGACAAGGACCTGCCGGTCGTGCTTCCCGAGGATTGCGTGCCCGACGGCACCGGCAATCCGCTCGCGAAGCGCGAGGACTTCCTGCGCGTCGACTGCCCGCAATGCGGCAAGCCGGCGCGGCGCGAAACCGACACGATGGACACGTTCGTCGACTCGTCCTGGTACTACATGCGCTACACATGCCCGGACGCGAAGACGATGGTCGACGCGCGCAACGATTACTGGATGCCGATGGACCAGTACATCGGCGGCATCGAGCACGCGATCCTGCATCTTCTGTACGCGCGGTTCTGGACGAAGGTGATGCGCGACATGGGACTCGTGAAGTTCGACGAGCCGTTCACGCGCCTGTTCACGCAGGGCATGCTGCTCAATCACATCTGGTTTCGCCGTAACGAGAAAGGTGGCATCGACTACTTCCCGCCGCAGGACGTGACGCCGCGCGCGGACGATCACGGACGAATCGTCGGAGGCGCGCTGACGGACGGCACGAGCGTCGAGTACGGCGGCGTGGGCAAGATGTCGAAGTCCGAGAACAACGGCGTCGATCCGCAGGAGGTGATCGACCGTTACGGCGCGGATACGGCACGACTGTTCGTCATGTTCGCCGGCCCCCCGATCGACTCCGCCGTGTGGTCGGATACCGGCGTCGAGGGCCAATTCCGGTTTCTGCGGCGCCTGTGGACGTTTGCGCACGCGCACGGCGAGGCGATCGCGCGGGCCTCCGGCAAATTCGACTGGCGGGACGCGGCTGAACCGGTGCGTGCCGCGCGTCGCGAGCTGCATCAAACGCTGAGCCAGGCGAACTACGACTACGACCGCTTGCAATACAACACCGTCGTGTCGGCGGCGATGAAAATGCTGAACACACTGGAGGCCGTGCCCGCAGAGGCGCGCGGCGCGTCCGCCTTCGTACGGGAAGGACTTTCGATCCTGCTGCGCGTGCTTTACCCGATCGCCCCGCACGCGACGTGGGCGCTTTGGACCGAGCTCGCCTTCGCCAGCGCCTCCGGGGATCTGCTGGACGCGCCGTGGCCCGAAGTCGATGCGACAGCGCTGGAGCGCGACGAGGTCGAGCTCGTCTGCAGGTGAACGGGAAGCTGCGTGGCAAACTGCTGGTGCCGGCGAGCGCAGACCGGGATGCGATCGAGGCGGCGGCGAAGGCCGCGCCGGAAGTCGAGAAGCACGCGGGCGGTGCGCCGGTGAAGAAGGTGATCGTCGTGCCCGGAAGGCTCGTCAATGTCGTGGTCTAGCGAAGGCTGTCGTTCCCGCGCAGGCGGGAATCCAGCGTCGTTTCCCGGAAGACGCTGGGTCCCCGCCTTCGCGGGGATGACGAGCCCAGGCGCACTTTGCTCGCAGCGCTCGCTGCGTGCGCGTGCTCGTCAGCCTTGCGGTTTCCAGCTTCGCGGTCAGGCCACGTACGCGTTCCGCTCGGTGTACGTGAACGCGCCGACGCATCCGGTGCTGGCCACCGAGTTGCGGCGCGCCCTTGCGGGCTCCGGCACTGCGACGGTTGCCGAGACGCCCGCCGCCGCACAGGTGATCGTCGACGTCACGCTGGTTGCAGACGACAAGCAGGTGCTGTCGCTGTCGCCCGGCGGCCGTGCGCAGGAATATGTGCTGGCCAAGGCGGTCGCGTTCCGGGTGCGCGATACGGACGGCCGCGAATGGCTGAAGCCCGACGAGATCGTCGTCCGCCGGACGTACACGTACGACGACACCGAGCGGCTCGCGCGCGAGATCCAGGAGCAGCGACTGCTCCGCGACATGCAGACCGACGCGGTCCAGCAGATCGTGCGCCGGCTGCAGGCAGCGCGTCCGCCCGCGTGAACATCCGGTCCGACGACCTCGCTGCGCACCTCGCGCGGAAGCTCGAGCCGCTGTACGTCGTTCACGGCGACGAGCCACTGCTCGCGCTCGAAGCTGGCGACGCGGTCCGGGCTGCTGCGCGCAGCGCCGGCGTCGAAGAGCGCGACGTCCTGGTCGTCGAGCCCGGTTTCAAATGGGACGCGTTCATCGGCGCGAACGCGAACGCGAGCCTGTTCGGCGACCGAAAGCTCGTCGACTTGCGCATCCCTTCCGGCAAGCCTGGCGTGGAGGGCGGCAAGGCGCTGGAAGCGTACGCGGCGAACCCGAATCCGGACAACGTCACGCTGATCACGCTGCCGCGCATCGACAAGGCGACGCAGGCGAGCGCGTGGTTCTCGGCGCTCGCGGAAGCCGGCGTGACGGTCGCCGTGCAGCCGCTGGAACGTGACGCGTTGCCGCGCTGGATCGCGGGACGGCTCGCGCGCCAGAAGCAGAAGGCGTCCCCGGAGACGCTGGCGTTCCTTGCCGATCGTTGCGAAGGCAACCTCCTGGCCGCGCGTCAGGAGATCGAGAAGCTGGGGCTGGTGCTCGCCGAAGGAACGCTTGCCCACGATGCGGTCGAGGCGGCGGTTGCCGACGTCGCCCGCTACGACGTGTTCGCAGCTTCCGATGCATGGTTGAGCGGGGACGCGACGCGCGCGCTGCGCGTGCTTTCGGTGCTCGAAGCGGAAGGCGACGGGCCGCAACTCGCGCTCTGGACGCTCGGCGAGGACCTGCACGCGCTTGCGGCCGTGCAGGCCATGACGGGTGACGGGGTGCCGATGGCGACTGCACTACGCAATGCGCGCGTGTGGGGAAAGCGGCAATCGGCGCTCGAGCGCGCCGCCCGGCGCGTGACGCCCGGGACTGTCGAGCGCCTGCTCGCAGGGCTTGCGGTCGTCGACGCGTTGTCGAAGGGCATCGGTCGCGGCAATGCGTGGGACGAGCTTACGGTGCTCGCGATGGAGGTCGCGGGCACGCCGGCACGCCCGCTCGCGAAAAGCGCCGTAGCCTGTTGACGCTGCTCTCGCTTGTTTCGCTCGCACCTAACGTGCGTCGCCCGCAACCGCGGCGAGCATTGCAAGCGCAGCAACGCCCGCCGTCTCGGCGCGAAGCACGCGCGGACCGAGGTGCACAGGCACGATTCGCTTGTCGACCGCGAGCGAGAGCTCGGCCTCGGTGAACCCGCCCTCCGGCCCGATGACGATCGCGACAGGCGGCGTTCGCGCTGCGAATGCAGCCAGCGACGTTTCTGCCGCGGGCGCTGCAATCGCTCTCGGACGTTCCGAAGTCAACGTTCCCAGCCATGCTTCGAGCGATTGCGGCGACATGATCGGGGGCACACGATTGCGCCCGCATTGCTCGCAGGCTGCGATCGCGACGCCCCGCCAGTGCGCAAGACGCTTTTCGCTTCGCTCGCCGCCGAGCGAGAACTGGCTACGCGCAGCCACGATCGGCGTCACTGCGGTCACGCCCAGCTCGACGGCCTTGCGGATCGCGTAATCCATCGCGTCCGCCGCGAGCACCGACTGCACCAGCGTGACCTCGATCGGCGATTCGCGTTCGACCGCATCGAACCGCTCGAGCCTTGCCGTCGATCCTCGCTTGCCTGCCTCGACGAGACGTGGCTTGATATTCACCACCCGTGCCGTCGAACAGCGCGAGCGCGTCCCCTACATCGAGCCGCAGCACGCGGACCACGTGATGCGCGACCTCGTCGGGCAACGCGATCGTCGTACCGACGAGCGCAGGAGAGAGCGGCGTCGCAACCCAAAACCGCGGCGGCATCAGGTGGGCGCCAAGAGGTCGAACCAATGGGAATCCGCAAGCGGTACGAATCCGAGCCGGAGGTAGAGTGCGTTCGACGTGACGTTCGCGACATCGGTAACGAGAAACACCTGGCGCCCTGACCGTGTCAGCTCCATGCAGATCGCACCGACGATCGCGGCACCGTAGCCGTTCGCGCGGAAGGCCGGTAGCGTATACACCGGGCCGACGCGAGCGGCATGCGGTCCGACGATGGTGAAGCCGGCGAACGCGACGTTCTCGCCTTTGGTCCAGATCCGAAACCTGCCTTCGGCAAGCCGCTCGTCGACCATCCGGGGGGCGCTGCCGGGCGCGCTCGGCAGGCGTGCCTCGACGGCGAAAGCGTCGTGCATTTCGATGAGCCAGTCGCGGTCAGCCTGAACCGCCACGCGAATGGACCCCCGAAACGGCTGGAGGAGGGATCAACGCGCGAAGCATGTGATTGCGCATGTGGAACCGCAGCTCGCGCGTCCGACCGGTGCGTACTCGCCATCGCTCCGCGAACGCTTCGCACGCGGCCAGCCTGCCGATGACGCCCTCGAGCTTCGGGCATTCGTCCGCGAGCGCATCTGCGAAAGCTTCGGCGGCCCGCTCGGCACTATCGCCGACGACCACCGGCTGGTCGCCGCGCTGGTACGCGACACCCACGGTTTGCTCCGAGCGCCAGATAGCCATGAAGGCGCGCTCCGTCGGCCCCTCCCGCTTCAGCCCTTCCACCCACGCACGCAGCCCGACGCTGCGCGCGACATCGTGCGCGATCAGCGGGGCCGCCGCCGCCAGGTAAGCGTCGGCACTGTCAAAACGGATGAGCGACATGGATTCCGCAAGCTCGGGTGCTAGCATTCTCATTCTGCCATCCGCTTGCTGCCGCGCCTCGATGCACAATTCCGCAACGGCTGGAAATCGTTGGGTCCGCTCGGCACCGCTGGCGAGCGGCGATGCAACGTGAACGTACCGCTCGATTCCGCAGCGCGCGAGGCTTCTGTCGAGGAGCGCGCTATCGAGTTCCCCGCGCACGACGGCTACAGGATCGCGGGCACGATCTATCGCCGCGTCGACGACTACGACCCGGACGACGTGATCGTCTTCAATGCCGGCGGAGGCCTTGCGGTTCGCCGCTACAGGCATTTCCTTCGCTTCCTCGCCAGCCAGGGCTTTCCGGTGCTGGCGTACGACTATCGCGGGGTCGGCGCCTCGAGGCCGCCGCGCCTGCGGGGCTTCGTGGCGGGCTTCGAGGACTGGTCGGAATTCGATCATCCGGGCGCGATCGACGACCTTCGGACCCGCTATCCGCGAGCGCTACTTACGACCGTTGCGCATAGCATCGGCTGCCTCGTCGCCTGCAGCGCTGCGAATGCCTCCGAGCAGAGCCGCATGGTGCTGATCGCTCCGCATACCGGTTACTGGCGCGACTACGCAGCCGCGTGGAAGCTGCCGATGACACTGATGTGGCACGGGATCATGCCGCTCGTCGCCCGCGCCGTCGGCTACTTCCCCGGCAGCCGGATCGGGCTGGGCGACGACTTCCCGTTGCGCTTCGCGCTGCAATGGTCGGGACGAACGCGGCCTGCATTCCGTATCGACCCCCGCGATGCGCGCGCATGGACACTGCTCGGCAACGCGGACGCGCTTACCGCGTCCGTAATTGCGTTGAGCTTTTCCGATGACGCGTTCGCGAGTCAGGCCGGCGTCTCGCGCCTGCTGTCGCTGGTCCCGCGCGCGCAGGTCGCAACTTGCGAGCTCGACGCCCGCAAGCTCGGCCGGCGCATCGGGCATTTCGGATTCTTCAGCCGGCGCAACGAAGCGCTGTGGACGGTCGTCCCGCGCCTCCTCGGCCGCACGACAGCGCTCGATGTCTCGCACGACGCGAAGTTCGGGACAGGCTGACGCGCACGCGATGTTTGCGGTCACGCGCGCGGAAGGAAATTCCGTAGCGCATCCAGCACGGCGTCGGGTTGCTCGGCCATCATCGCGTGGCCGCAATCGGGCAGCGTGACCACGCGCTTGTCGGCCAGCGTCCCGATCAGTGCCTCTGCCGCCTTCGTCGGCGCCATCAGGTCGCGTGCGCCGAGCAACAACAATGCCGGACATCGCACCGCAGCGGCCGCGTCGAGTCCGCCGCTATACGCTGCGCACGCCATCAGGTCGGTGTAAAGCGCGCCGGTACGCGAGCGGTTCATCAGCCGCAACGCGGTGCCGGCCATCCACATGCCCGGCACCGGATTGCCGCCGAGCAGACGCGCTGCGCTATGCGACCAGCCGACGATGAGCTCGTAGGCGACGGGATCGTCTCGCACGCGCCGCTTCGAGGAGTGCGTCCGACACCGCCATCGGCACCGCGGGCCCGAGCAATGCGATGCGCTCGACGCGCTCCGGATATCGCGATGCAGCCTCGAGCACGGCAAGCGCGCCAAGCGAGTGCCCGATCAATAGCGTCCGCTCGATGCCGGCTGCGCGGAGCAACTGCGCGAACCAGTCGGCAATCGCTTCGACGCTTGGCAACGGCGCACCGGCCGAGCGTCCATGACCCGGAAGGTCCACGGCGAGCGTGTCGAAACCGTGATGCGCGAAATAACGCGACTGCAGCGCCCACACGCTGTGGTCGTTCGCGGCGCCATGCAGGAACACGATCGCGGGCCTGCGCCGATCGAGCGGCCGCGCGCCGGTATACGCGTACGTCTCGTGGCCCGCGACTTCGAGCCGCATCAGGCCTTCCCCGCGGCATAGAGCGCGCGCGACAGATCCTCGATCAGGTCTTCGGGATCCTCGAGGCCGATCGACAGACGGATCGTGCCCTCGGTGATGCCCGCGTTCTGCAAATCCTGGGGCGACATCCGGAAGTGCGTCGTCGATGCCGGATGGATGACCAGCGACTTCGCATCGCCGACGTTCGCGAGATGCGAAAACAGCCTGAGGGCCTCGATGAAGCGCCGGCCTTGCTCGCGTGTCGCTTTCAGATCGAAGCTGAAGACGGCGCCGCAGCCGCGCGGCAACAGCCGCTTCGCGAGCTCGTGATCCGGATGCGCGGGGAGCTCGGGATAGCCGACCGCCGCGACCAGCGGATGCGCGGACAGGAACGCGACGATCTGTCCGCGTGTTCTCGACGTGACGCTGCATGCGCACGGGCAGCGTTTCCACGCCCTGGAGGATCTGCCATGCCGTGGCGGGCGCCATGCAGGCGCCGAAGTCGCGTATGCCTTCGCGTCGCGCGCGCAGCAGGAACGCGGCCGTCGTGGACTCCTCGGTGAACACCATGTCGTGGAATCCGTGGTACGGCTCGGTCAGCGTCGGGAACTTCCCGTTCGCAACCCCCGCCTCCCAATCGAACGCCCCCGAATCCACGAGCACGCCACCGATGACGACCCCATGGCCGGAAAGGAACTTGGTCGCCGAATGGAAAACCAGATCGGCGCCATGCTCGAACGGGCGCATCAGCCAAGGCGTCGTGAACGTCGAATCGACGAGCAGCGGCACACCATGGTCGTGCGCGAGCGACGCGACGCGCGGAACATCGAGCACGTCGAGTCCCGGGTTGCCGAGCGTTTCCCCGAACAGCAGTCGCGTCTCGGGCCGGATCGGCAGCGCGCCAGGCGTCGAGGTCACGCGGATCCACGAACGTCGTCGTGATGCCGAACCGGGGCAGCGTGTAGTCGAGCAGGTTGTGCGATCCGCCGTAGAGCGCGCGCGAGGCGACGATGTGACTCCCCGCGCCCATGAGCGTGGCGATTGCCAGGTGCAGCGCCGCCTGGCCGCTTGCGGTCGCGATCGCACCGACGCCACCTTCGAGTGCGGCGATCCGTTCCTCGAGAACGGCACAGGTGGGATTGGAGATGCGCGAGTAAACGTGTCCCGCGCGCTCCATGTTGAACAGCGCGGCGGCATGGTCGCTGTCCGGGAACACGAACGACGCCGTCTGATAGATCGGCGTCGCGCGCGCGCCGGTCGCGGGATCCGGCTTGGCGCCGGCGTGCAGCGACAGCGTGTCGAAACGATGCGATTTCGGCTTGGTCATCGTCGAGTTTGTGAAAGGCGGTCATGGTAGCGCACGCTTCCTGGCGGCCCCGGTGTCGACCTGGCGCCAACCGGAGTACAATCGAACGATCGTTCGATGAGGTCTCGCCATGGCCACCCCTCCCACCGAGCGCGTGCCGGACCCGCCTCCGGAGCCCGGCGACGCTCTTGCGCCCGTACGCCGCGTCGAGCGCGGCCGCGGGGCGACGTACAACCCGGCGAACCGGTATCGCCGCGACTCGCGGAGCCTCGAGGACGACGGCTGGACGCAGGAGGACGAGCCGTTGCCGCCGCTCGCGACGACGGTGACGATCCAGCAGTCGCGCACGATCATCGCGCGCAACGACTCGCCCGACATCGCCTTCGACCGCTCGATCAATCCCTACCAGGGCTGCGAGCACGGCTGCGTTTACTGCTACGCACGGCCGACGCACGCCTATCACGACCTGTCGCCGGGCCTCGACTTCGAGACTCGATTGTTCGCGAAGCCGGATGCCGCGAAGCTGCTGCGCAGCGAACTTGCCAAGCCGGGCTACGCATGCGAGCCGATCGCGCTCGGCACGAATACCGATCCCTACCAGCCGATCGAGCGCGAATGGAGGATCACGCGCTCGATTCTCGAGCTGCTCGCGGAATGCGAGCACCCGTTCACGATCGTGACGAAGAGCGCGCTGGTCGAGCGCGACCTCGACGTGATCGCACCGATGGCCGCGAAGCGCATGGCGCGCGTATTCGTCTCGGTCACGACGCTCGACAAGACGCTCGCGCGCACGCTGGAGCCGCGTGCAGCCGCGCCTCATCGCCGGTTGCAGGCGGTTGCGACGCTCGCGCAGGCGGGTGTGCCGACCGGCGTCATGGTCGCGCCGATCATCCCGCAGATGAACGACAAGGATCTCGAGGCCATCCTCGAGGCCGCGTCGAAGGCCGGTGCGACGCACGCAGGCTGGGTGATCCTGCGCCTGCCGCTGGAGGTCGCGCCGCTGTTCCGGGACTGGCTTGCGACGCACCATCCGCTGCGCGCGCAGCATGTGATGAGCCTCGTGCGGCAGATCCACGGCGGGCGCGACTACGACGCGACGTTCGGCAAGCGCCAGACCGGCACCGGCGTCTACGCGCAGCTCATCCGGAAGCGATTCGAGGTCGCTTGCAAGCGGTTCGGCTTGAACGAGGACCGCGCGCCGCTCGACACGACGAAGTTCCGGCCGCCGCGTCCTGAAACGCCTCAGCTCGAGTTGTTTTGAGATGACGAGGACAGGCACTCGATTGCCCACGAGCAGCATGCCGCGTCGGCGCTGGATCAAACGTCCGGACGCTGCAGTGACTGCCCTCATTTCCGGTAGTCCGCGATTCCCGGCTACTTGAACGAGTACGTGACCGAGCCGTACACGAACCGCGCACGCGCATCGTAGTACGTCGGGTCGTAGCCCACCTGGAACGTCGTCTGCTGGTTCGTGAACGGCGGATCCTTGTCGAACAGGTTCTGCACGCCCAGCGTCAGCTTCCAGTTCTTGAACCCGGTGTACGACGCGTACAAGTCCCACAGTCGAGAGCGTGCCGACGCGGCGCGGACTTCCGGCGTCGTCGAAAAGCGTGCCCACGTCGATGTACGAGCTCTGGTACTGATTGCCGAGCGTTGCCGACCAGGGGCCGCGCGACCACGTGACGGTCGCGTACTGCTTGTAGCGCGGGTTCAGGCCCGAGGTGGCTGACCCAAGCTGGTTCGAAACGAAGCCGGCGAACGTGCCGTCGGTCTGCTGAACGTCGTACTTGCGGTAGTAGGTGCCATCGAGGTTGAACGAGAAGCGCCCGTACGCCGTCGCTGGCGAGATGGCCTTGATGTTGATGTCGAAGCCTTCGATCCTCACCTCGCCGATGTTGATGAAGCGCTGATCGATCTGGGTGATCGGGCCGGGGATGCCGGGGAATTGCGGCTGGACCGGTCCGCGCGTGATCAGGTTGCCGAACTGCGCCTGGTCATTGAGGATCGTCAACGGTGTCGGACCGTTGCTGAACAGGTCCTCGACGGTCAGATTGAACCAGTCGAACGCCAGCGAGACGCCGGAGATCGGTTCGAAGACGAATCCGACGGTCCACTGGTCCGACTTCTGCGGCTTCAGATTGGGATTGCCGCCGAAGAGCACGCCGAACTGGGTGACGCAGTCGTTCGTGTCCTGCGTCGTCGGGCAGCGCAGCGGATCCGCGAGTCCGGGCTGCGTGATGCCAACCGTGTTCGCGCCGTAGGCCTGCGTCAGCGTGGGCGCGACGAAGCCGGTTCCCCACGAGCCGCGCAGAAGGATCTGCCTCGCCGGATTCCAGCGCACCGAAACCTTCGGATTCGTCGTGCTGCCGAAGTCGCTGTAGTCGTCGTAGCGGACCGCAAGATTCAACTCGAGGTTCTTGACGACCGGAATGCTGACTTCCGCGAACGCCGCCCAGTAGTCGCGATCCGCGCTGATATCCAGGCTGGTGCCGCCGAATCCGGTGACGTCGCCCGCCTGGAGCGCCGGATGGAACCGCTGCTCGAGCTCCTGCTTGCCGGTCTGGAAGCCGACCGCCGCTGCCACGCTTCCCGCCGGAAGCTTGAAAAGATCCCCGGTCGCCTTGCCCTCGAACAGCCAGCCGGTGGACTTTGCGTTGAAAGTCTCCTCCCGGAACTGGAGTGCGTCGAGCTCGGCCTGCACCTCGGGTGTCTGCGGTCCGAAGGGATTCACCCGGCCGGAATTGAACAGCGGCAGGAGCTGGGAGGGGCGCGCGAAGCCGCCGTTGGGACGCGAGCTGGTCTCGTTGCGGCTGTAGACGAAGTCGAAGTCGAAGTCCCAGTTCCAGGCGGTGCCCTTGACGCCCGCGACGGTCTGCCAGCTGTCGACTTCGTCGGTGGTGTCGCGAAGTCCCAGCGCATAGGTGCGGTAGCGAAGGTTCAGCGGTTGTCCGCCGACGCCCGCGGCTTCGGCAAGCGCCGTCGGGTAGTACGGGCTCGACGGCGGCAGCAGGAACGTCGACAGGAATTCGGCGTTCGGGCCCCAGGTGATCTGGTCGGAAAACGGATTGGGCTGGATGACGTAGCGGGTGTCGACCTTGGTGTAGGCCGCGGTGCCGTAGAGCTGCCAGTTCGGATTGAACTGCCAGCGCCCCGACGCGAAGAAGCTCGTCGTCTCCTGCTCGGGAATCGCGTTGCACGCCGTCGGCGACAGCCGGGTCGTACACGCATCGGGCCCCGCCGAAGAACGGATCGACCGTGGGATCGTAGATCGAGGGCGCGCAGTTCGGAAAGCCCGGCGTTCCGATGTTGCCCGGTCGTGATGTGCGCCGGGAACGTGTTGCCCGATATGGCGAGCAGACCCTGGTCGACGTCGACGCTGTCGTCGGAGAAGCTGCGCTTGTTCTGGTCGAGCGATTCCGCCTTCTGGTAGTACGCCGAGAGAAAGACGTTGTACTTGTCCTTCGACAGATCGCCCCAGCCGACCGTGCCCGTCGCATTCCACTTCTCGCCGCCGCCGCCACGCGTGGGCGCGCCGTAGAAGAGCGTCGCCTCCGCGCCGCGGAAGTCCTGGCGCAGGATGAAATTGATCACGCCGCCGATCGCGTCGCTGCCGTACACGGCGGACGCGCCGTCCTTGAGCACTTCGACGCGCTCGATCGCCGAGAACGGGATCGAGTCGAGATTGACGCCGTAGACGCCCTGAATCTCGCCCGACGCGGCCGTCAGTCGCTTGCCGTTTATGAGCACCAGCGTGTTCTGCCCCCCGAGGCCGCGAAGCGAGGCCGTGGACACGCTGTTCGACTGCGTCCCGATCACATTCGTGACGGAGAATCGCGCCACCGCTCGTGTTCGACGACACGTACTGCAGCAGCTCGGCGACCGACTGCGCGCCGGTGCGATCGATCTCCTCGCGCGTGATGACCTGCACCGGCAGCGCGCCCTCGCCCTCGAGGCGCCGGATGTTCGAGCCGGTCACGTCGACGCGGATGTCCTGCGCAAATGCCGGCGCCGCGCCTCCTGCAATGACGACTGCGATCGCCGCGGACAACGGACGGCGAACGGGCATGACGGATGCTTTCATGACGGAATTTCCCCCGGGATGCGTTGCATGAAGGTGTTGTCGACGCGCGACTCTCAACGGTGCGTCGCCACGGATCAAGCCTAGGGAAGCGGCTTGGTCCATCGCAATGGCGAGTTGGTGAACGGCGGATGCGCGGTGGCGAGCCGTCCGCGAACTGTTGCGAAAAGGCCCGTGACGGCAGTGCGCACCACCACGACGCAGCGCGTGCGAAGCGGGCGACGCTTCAGGGGAACGAAACGGAAGGGGACTTGAAAAGCGGAAGGGTGCCGGAACGCGGAGGAATTCGTGGTGACTGGGGGTCTCCGATTGAAAACGCACCCACGCCCGGCACGACGTGAAGCGTGCAGCAGGTCGCCGCGCAGGCGCAACGGCGAATCCGCGGGCGGGAGCAATCGCGGGGCGAGGCGTACGTCGCGCGCCGCGAATCGCAAATCCTCGCGCGTATCCGGTTGCGTGCCCGCGCGATTCGCGTTATGTTAGCGACGTAGTAGATGCATGCATCTGCAACGATTGCGCGGAGGATGGCTGGGAGGCCGTCCGCGCGGCCCGGGTGACGAACCGCACGGGCCGGCTGCGATGCAGGCCCGTGTCGGGGGAAGCGTCCTGATTGCGTCCTTAAGGAGACCGCAATGCCGCCCGACTACGCCCTCCCCTCGCCCGCTGCATTGCTCGCCGACACCGAGCCTCCGGTCGCGAGCGAAAAGGATGACCCCGCGACGCCGGGTGCGGCCGGCCGCAGAGGGCCCCTATCTCACGCGCATCGCCGTCCGGTCGCTCGCCCGCATCGTGATCGTGCCGGTGCACGAGATCGTGCGGCTCGAGGCCGAAGACAATTACGTACGCATCTGGGCCGATCGCGCCTACCTTCACAAGGAGACGCTGACCGGACTGTGCGCGCGCCTCGACCCGCACGAGTTCCTCCGCGTGCATCGCTCGCATGCCGTCAACCTGCGGCTGGTGCGCGAGCTGCATCCCTTGCTGCACGGCGAGTTCAGGATCGTGCTTGCGAACGGCACCGAGATCACGTCCGGCCGCAGCTACCGCCAGTCGATCCAGCGCGCTTTCGGGCTCACGCGCGGCACGCTCGACTGATGACCTCCGGCGTGCGCCAGCGGTCCGCTCGCGGCGCGGATCGCGGCGGGCGGTATCATCCGCGGCTGGCGCGGGGCGTCGGGGACAGAGCCGAATGCTCGGTCGCGACGTCCCTGTCCGCTGCCGTTCCACGCGCATTGCGGATCCGACCCCGATGATGGCAAGCCTGACCGAACGCCTCGCTGCGTGCTACAGCGGCGCAGTCCACGACGTGTTGCGCGGCATGGGGCACGAAAACGTGGTGCTCCCCGCCTCGATCAAGCCGCTCGACCCTTCGCGCAGGCTCGCCGGTCCGGTGTGGACCGTATCCGGGCACATCGACCGCACGAAGACGCGGGACGAGACGCTGCTCGGCTGGTGCACGCTGCTTTCGAAGGCGCCCGCCGGGCATGTCGTCGTCTGCCAACCGCACAACCACGAGGTCGCGCTGATGGGCGAGCTCTCGGCGCAGACGCTTGCGGCGCGCGGCGTGCTCGGCTACGTCGTCGACGGCGGATCGCGCGACACCGATCTCGTGCTCGCAGCAGGGCTTTCCGGTGTTCTGCAGCTTCCTGACGCCGTCGGACATCGTGCGCCGCTGGATTCCCGACGCCTACGGCATGCCGATCGACATCGGCGGCGTCACCATCGCCACCGGCGATTACCTGCTCGGCGACCGTGACGGCGTCGTCATCGTTCCGCGCGGGATCGCCGAAGAGGTCGTCGCGCAGACCGAGCAGGTCGTCGCCACGGAGACCGACATGCGCCGTGCGCTGGTCGGCGGCATGGACCCGGTCGAGGCCTATCACCAGTTCGGCAAGTTCTGACCGCGGCAATCGGACAGGCACTCGTTCGAACGTTGGCGAGGACACCGCGCCACCAGTGAAATGAGTGCCTGTCCCTGAAAGGGAATAAATCTGCTGCCACGCTGTCTACCTTCTTTGCCGTGCCGTTCGCCCATCCGAAATAGCTGCCAGGAGGCCTCCATGTCGTTCCCGCGCATCGCAATCGTCTCGTTGCTCGCCGCAGGCCTGGCCGCCGGCGCGCAGGCCCAGTCTTCGGCCATGACGTTCTTCGTGACCAGCACGAACCCGGGCAAGGGCGCGGATTTCGGCGGCCTCGCGGGCGCCGACAAGCATTGCCAGGCGCTGGCGGAAGCGGCCGGCGCGAAAGGCCGCGAATGGCGCGCTTACCTGAGCACGAGCGCGGCGGGCGGAGCTGCCGTGAACGCGCGCGATCGCATCGGCGCAGGCCCCTGGCAGAACGTGAAGGGTGTCGTCATCGCGAAGAACGTCGCGGAGCTGCACGGCACGAACAACCTGACCAAGCAGACGGCGCTAAACGAGAAGGGCGAGGTCGTGAACGGGCGGGGCGATTCGCCGAACCTCCACGACATACTCACCGGCTCGACGCCCGAGGGGACCGCGATTGCCGGCAGCGACGATCGCACCTGCGGCAACTGGACGAAGAGCGGTGAAGGCAGCGCGATGGTCGGTCATCACGACCGCACCGGTCTTGACGACAGCGCGCCCGCGAAGTCCTGGAACTCGTCGCACCCGTCGCGCGGCTGCAGCATCGATGCGCTGCGCAGCACCGGCGGCGGCGGGCTGATCTACTGTTTCGCGGCGAAGTAGCGCAGCGGCGTCAAAAAACGCCCGGCCCACCTGGAGGTGTGCGGGCCGGGTGTGCTGAATGCGGTTTCCCGCGTGCCGCTAGACCTTGTAGTAACGCTGCGCGCGTAGTGCTGCGCGCTGGGCGGCTTCCTTCGGCGTCTTCGCGCCGGATGCGGCCTCGCCGATCATGTCGACGACGATGAAGTCGGCGATCGCGCCGGCCGACGCGTAGCCGAGCCTGCCCGCGTAGCCGTGGTGCTGCATGTTCGCCATGCCGCGCCGGAACGCGGCGGCCTTCGGCTCCTCGGTCCAGATCGGGCTCTTCTCGTACTCGGCCAGCGGCTGCATCACATAGCCGAGCGACGCGCTCTGCCAGGGCACGTACTGGTCACGCTCCATCATGAAACGCAGGTACTCCTTCGCGGCCTTCGGGAACTTCGTGTACTTGAATATCATCCCCTGCGTGATCTGGTGCAGCTCGGTCGGACGGCCGATCGGGCCGACGGGCCACGGCGCGTGCTCGATGTCGGGCGCCATCGACTTCAGCTTCTCGTCGGGCGAGTTCTTCGCCACGTAGTAGATCGAGATCGCGTTGTTGGTGACGCTGACCTGGCCGTCGAGGAACGCCTTGTTGTTGTTCGGATCGAGCCACGACAGCGTACCCGGCACCATCAATCCATAGAGCTGCTTGCAATACTCGAGCGCGGCGATCGTCTCAGGGCTGTCGATCGCGACGTTGCCGTCCTTGTCGACGAGCTTGCCGCCGTGCGCCCACAGGATCCAGTAGCACCACGTGGTCGCGTCGCCGCTCGCATGACCGAGCGCGTGACCCACCGGCGTGCCCTTCGCCTTGAGCGCGGTAGCGAGCTTCAGGTAGCCGTCGGTCGTGTTCGGGAACGTGTCGAATCCCGCCGCATTGACCAGACTCTTGCGATACACCATCGCGCCGCCGTTCGCGCCGATCGGCAGGGCGATCCACTCCTTGCCCCGCATGCCGTAGTCGCGGCAGACGCTGTACCAGCCGCCGTACTTCTTCCCGAGGTATTCGGCGATGTCGGTCACCGGAACGAGCTTGTCGGGATAAAGGTGCGCGTCGTCGTACCAGCCGAGGATGATGTCCGGACCGCTGCCGACGTTCGCCGCGACCGCCGCCTTGGGACGGATGTCCTCGAAGCTCTCGCTGTCGACACGAACCTCGACGTTGAACTGGCTCGAGAACTTCTTCGTGTTCTCCATCCACACGCGCTCGTCGCCCTCGACGAACCGTCGCCACCGCATCAACCGCAGCTTCGCGCCTTTCTCGATCTGCGGCGTCCAGGTCTGCGCCTGCGCGTCGGCCACCAGACCATCGCTTCCGATGATGCCGCCGGCCGCGACGCCGGCACCGACCTTGAGAAAGCCACGTCTCGTGTATTCACCCATCGTGCGCCTCCTTGTCGCCTGCAGTCTTCTTCGACGACCGGCCGCCCGGCACGCTGCCGCGCTGCCTGAAGTCTCCTCGCGCCGCCGCCCGGGCTGACCGGCTCCCGGTTATTTGGTCGGACGTTAAGTATGATATGTCATACCAATAGGAAGGCAAGCGCGTCGTCGGAGCGTGCCGTCGCGCGGGTGTCCCGGGCGTTGCCGACGGGTGGCCGAGCCCTGCGTGGGGTGGAGCTGTCGACGCAATTCACGCCGCGCTTGTGCGCTGCGGCGAATCCGCTCGCAACGATCTTCCTGTCAGCCCGATAGCCGGGCCCACGCGCACGCGTGCTTCCCTCGACCGATCGACGCCTGCGCGGTTGCGCTACGCCGGACTGGCCGCCTCGGGCTGGCGATAGAGGTAGGCCACGACGATCCCGAGGAGCACGATCAGGATCCCGTCGAAGACGATCTGCTTGGCGACGTGCATGCCCGGCATCGGTTGCACGACGTAGTAGATGAGATACGTCGGCACGATCGTCAACAACGCGATCGCCACGCCGAACCGGACGCCTTGCGGCAGCCACGGCTTCGGCTCGACGCCGCGCGCGTAGATCCAGACGAACGCGCCCGCGAGAATCACGTGCGCGAGGATCATCAGCGGGAAGTACTTCTGCGAATCGGCTGGGGTCCGGAACAGGTTCGGCAACCGCGCGTAGTCGTCCCCCAGCAGCAGGCCGTGGACCACGAAACTGCCGAGCATCCACGCCACGAACAGAACGATCCAGCTGATGAAGAAGCGCTTACCCATGTCCCCTCCCTTGCGAGACGCCGGCGTCGGCTTTCGCCGGCGGCGCTATTCTCGACGCATCCCGCGCACGCGTAAAGCGCGGCGAACGTCACCGGGGAGACGCATTTACCTGGTCAGGCGCTTCGACGCTCCGGCGAGCCAAGGCGGACCGGCGGCGCGCCGCGCATGACGCTGCGGACGCATCGCAGAACGCGCGACACGCCCGCAGCCGGCGTTTTCAGGCCGCGACCGACATGCCGGCAAGCGCCTCGGCACGCCGCGCAAGACGCGGGCCCCATGCGCTGTCGGGCTTGTGGACGAGCCGCTCGGCGATGTAGTGCCGGGCACGCATCCGATCGCCGCTGCGCAACGCCGCTTCGATCAGCGTGAGCGTGATCAGGTCGCGTTGCGCATGGCTGCCGCCGAAGCGGTTCGCCGTGTCGCGCATCGGTTCGATCGCCGCGATCGCCTCGGCGTAGCGGCCGCGTCCGAAGGCCGTGAGCCCCTCGACCAGCGGGAGGCCGACGTCGCGCGTCATCGCCGCGTTCGTGTTGCCGTCCGCGGCCGCCTCGCGCATCGCCATCGTCAACCGCATGAGCTCGCTGTCCCGCCCGGTCGCCACGAATGCCATCGCGGCATGCGCGTCGTTGAACGCGTAGAAGCCCGGCTCACCGGCGAGGCGCGCTTGCCAGTCATCCGCCACTTGCTCGAACCGCTTGCCGACGTCCACGCCCTGCAACGTCAGGCGCCACAGCAATGCGGTGGCGTCGATCAGCGACAGCAGATACGGCGCCGGCTCCGGATGGATCGACGAGTCGAACAATGCAAGCGCGCGGTCGTGGCGACCGGTATCCATGCTGAACAACGCGAGATGCCAGAAGTTGTGGAACGCGAACGCGTTGTCCGGCGCCCAGTCCGGCTCGCGGGACAACAGGAACTCGATGCCCTCGTCGATGCGGCCTTGCATTTCCATGACGTGAACGGCGGCGTGCACCGCCCAGCCGTCGCGCGGTTGCATCGCCAGCGCGCGATGCGCGGTTGCTTCCGCCTCCGGGTACTGGTTCATTTCCTCGAGCCCGAAGGCGTGCATGCCGAGCACGTACGAGTAGCCGGGCACCGTCGCGTCCCAGTCGGGCAGCACGCGGGAGATGCGGTTGCGCAGATTCAGCGCGTCGCCGCGGAAGAAGTCCATCACGTGCGCGATCTGCAACGTGAACGCGTCACGCGGAAACTCGGTCAGGACGCGGTCCAGCGCGTGCGACGCGCCATGCCAGTCGCCGCCGATCAGCTTGTCGGTCGCAGCGATCAGCCCGCGCTCGCGGAGGTTCGCCCGCGTCGCGTGCCGCTTGGCGTCCTGCAGCGATGCAGCCGCCATCGGAACGAACTTGCGCTCGGTCAGCGTGTAGAGCACCAGCGCCTTGAACAGGTGCGCGGCGATGAACGCCGGCGAGGCCGCGATCGCCTCGTCGATCGTCGCGATCGGATCGCCGACGTAGGCGTGGAACTGGCTGAGCGCCGTCTCGTAGCGCAGCAGCGAAAGGGAATCGGCGCCGGTGACCGGAACGCCGCGAATATCGGTTTTCATGTTCGTTTCTCGTTCGGTTGCCGGCGGCGCTGGTCGAGGACCGCATTGCGCTGCCGGCGGGTTTCGTTATCGTGGCTTCGCTATCGCGAAATGGATTGGCGCGACGGCCAGGTTGCACGCGAAGCCGATGACCAGCCCGGCCGCGATGAAGGTTGGGTATTCACGAATTCTCCGTAACGGTTATCGAATCGAGGGCGCTTGCCGCGTCCCCTGTCCCGATATACGGAGGCATCGTCCGAATCGGTTACACGGATGCGTCGATGATCGCGAACTTCCCGCCGGCGCGACAGGGACCCAGGTCCCACGCAGCGCCTGCGCGCGCGAGTGTGGGACGGTGACGCCGTCCAGCTCCCGGGACAAGCGTCCCGTCGCTACCAGAGTTTCACGCAATGCCCGGTCAGCAGGAACTCACCCGGCGAGGCCCCGGGCGCGGCAGGCTTGTCCTCGAGCGAGACCGCGAGCCGCGGCACATTCGAGAACAGCTTTTCGGAAGTGTCGGGGAGCGGGAGCGTGCCCTCGCCCGATGCGGGAATCCAGCGTCGTTTAACCCCAAGACACTGGGCCCCCGCCTGCGCGGGGGCGACAAATGAGCTCGGGAGCGGTCGTTGTTCATCGTGGGACCAAGCCGTCATTCCCGCGAAGGCGGGAATCCGGCGTCGTCAACCACAAGACACTGGGTCCCCCGCCTGCGCGGAGCAGGCCTGCAGTTCCGCGGCAGCGACGGGCAAGGGGCAGGCGTCGGCAGTCGACCGACGATCAGGTAATCGGTAGCGTGAGGACGTCGCCGAACGCCGGCCGGGCGCGGAGGCCGGCAAGCCAGCGCTCGACGTTCGGGCGCGGCGTCTTTTCGCACGGCAATCCGAGCCAGCGGTGCGCGGCGCAGGCGAGCGGAACGTCGCCCATCGTCAGCGTCGGCCCGGCAACGTAGGCGCGGTCGGCGAGCTGCGCGTCGAGGATCGCCATCCGCGGCTCGGTCTTCGCGATCGACGCCTCGACCAGCCGCATGTCCCGCTGCTCGGGCGGCGTGCGAACCAGCTGCATGAACGCGTCCCCCATCGCGGGCGTCAGCGTCGTCGCCTGCCAGTCCATCCAGCGGTCCGCGTCCGCGGCACGGTGCACATCGTCCGGCCACAGTCGCCCCGCGCCGTACTTGCGCGACAGGTAGCGGACGATCGCGTTCGATTCCCAGAGGACGAAGTCGCCGTCCTCGATCGTCGGCACGAGCGAATTCGGATTCATCCGCTTGTACGCCGGCGTCTCGACGACGCCGAATTTGCCGCCGGCGTCCACGCGCTCGTAGGCGAGCCCGAGCTCGTTCGCGCAGACGACGACCTTCTGCACGTTGATCGACGACAACCGTCCCCAGATCTTCAGCATGCGTTGCTCCCGCGAGTTGATCGAGCTTCGCGAGAGCATAGCGGATCGGCGTCCGTCGGTCCGCGGTCTCAAGGCGCGTCCGGGTCGTTGCGCCGCATGCCGCGGAGGTTCATGGCCGCAAGCGCGAACTGCAGCGCGACCAGCGCCCACGCGCCGTCGTGCCAGCCCCACGCGACCCAGAGCACGTTGCTCGCGAGGAAGAGCCGGAAGCCCCATTCGCGCCGGTGCTGCGCGCTGGAGGCGGTGAGCCACGCGGCGACGATCGTCACCAGCATCGCGGGCCATTGAAGCAGGTCGAGGTCGAGCATGCGGCGGCTTCGTTCCCTGATCGTTCTAATCGTTCGCCGCCTCGCGGCACTCCTTCTTCTCTTTCGCGAGCAACGGCTTGACCGCGACCTCGGCCCAGGCGCCCTTCTCCTGACGCTCCATCTTGCCGACCGAGTTCAGCGCGACCATCGTGTAGCCGCCCGGTTGCTTCTTGTCGAGGACCACCATCGTGCAGCCGGACGACTTGTTCATCTGCACCCTGCCGTCGAGCCATCCGCCGCCAAGGCCGGCGGCGACGATGCGCACCTTCGTGCCATCGGCGAGGCTTTGTGCCGACACGGGCGCGGTTATTGCGAGGGCAAGCACGCCGGCAAGCGTCGCGGATATCGTTGTCAAGTCAACTACATTCATCCGATCTTCCTTTCGAGATTCCCGCTAAGCGAGAGGGCGGCCTAATGCGCGTGGATCGCCGCTGCGGCGTTCAGGCCGGATTCGATCGCGCCCTGGATCCACGCATGCGCGAGCGACGCATGCTCGCCCGCGAAGTACACGCGGCCTTCGGGCGACACGATGTGGTCGTGCAGCAGCGTCTGCTGGCCCGGCTCGAACAGCGCGAACGCGCCGCCGGCGTTCGGGTCGTCGTGCCACATCTTCGACGCGCCGACCTCGTACTCGGCGAGCGCCTGCGGATGGATCGACCGCGAGGTCTTCGAGCGCCTGCGCCAGCCGCTCCTCGCTGGCCAAGCGAACCCCAGCGCTGCGCATCCTCCGACCAGGTGTAGCTCGCGAGCATCACGCCGCGCCCGAGCTCGCGGCCGTGCTCGGGATAGAAGACGTTGCGGATCGGCAGATCGGTGACGGTGCCGCCGCCCGACGATGCCTTCGTCCTCCTCCCAGAAGCGGCGACGGAACTGCAGGAAGATCTTCGCGGACGCGTCGTAGCGCAGCTGGCGGATCGCCCGGCGCTTTGCCGAGGAGAACGGATGCGTGACCTCGACGTGCCGCAGCACGGGAAACGGCACGGTGACGATCGCATAGTCCCCGGTGACGCACGCGCGTCCGCCGATCGTCTGGTAGTGGATCGTCACGCCCGTCATCCGCGGCCTCGATCGTCGTCATCCGCGCACCGAAACGGATCCGGCTCGCGAGCGCGGGCAGGAACGCGCGCGGCAGCAGGTCCATGCCGCCGTCGATCTGCAGCAGGTCCACGTAGAAGCGGCCGACCTCCTCGCGCAGCAGCTCGAGGAAGCACGAGTTCATCAGCGCTTCCTGGTTCTGCAGCAGGCCGAACAGCTCGATCATCGGCTCGGGCCAGTGCTGCTGCTCGAGGAATTCGCGCGTCGAGGAGCCATCGTAGCGCGCGACGATCGCGGCCCACGCCGCTTCGCCGCCCTGCTCGATCTCCTCGGCGAGCGGGCGGATCGCCTGCTCCCACCGCTTGGTGCACGTCGTGCCGCGGTCCTGCTCGCTCATCTCGCCGGCCAGCAGCGCCGGATCGGCATCGATCTCGCGCCAGCGGTGCTTGCGCCCGAACAGATGGCAGTACGCTTCCGGGTTCTGCAGCGTGAACGGGTTGAGCTTGAGGCCGAACTTCTCGACGTACGCAAGCGTCAGCGCATGCGTGCGCGGGATACGCATCGCGCCGGCTTCGCCGTACAGGCCCGGCGTGAACGGCTCGCGCAGCGTGAGGATGCGGCCGCCGACCCGATGCTGCGATTCGAGGATCAGCGGATCGTGACCGGCGCGCAGCAGCTCGTAGGCGGCCACCAGTCCCGCGATGCCCGCGCCGACGATCACCACGCGCTGGCGCGGCCCGGTCGTCGGCGGCAGACCCTCGTGGACGATGCGCAGCCCGTCGGCACCGGTCGGATTCATGCGGTCTCCTGTTTGCTCAGCGGGATGCTATCAGGCTGCGCTCACCGGTTGCCGAGCGCGCGCGCAAGACGCGACACGCCGTCGCGGATCGAAGCTTCGTCGAGCGCCGCATAGCCCAGCAGCAGGCCGCGCCATGCGCGCGTGCGTAACGCGTATCGCGACAACGGCAACACGCGGACGCCGCGTTGCGACGCGGCGTCGGCGGCCGCCCGATCGGATCCGCGTCGGGACAACAGCAGCGTGGCGTTCATGCCCGCAGCCGCGGGACCGAGCAGCGTACCCGAAGGCAGATCGCGCGCGCAGGCCCGGACGAGCGCATCGCGCCTGCGCTTCGTAGACGCCGCGCATCCGCCGCAGATGCGCGGCGAAATGTCCGGCGTCGAGAAAGTCCGCGAGCACGGCCTGCGCGAGTCCGTGCGTGTGATCGTCGAGCTGGCCGCGAACCGCTGCGAACACGTCGACAAGTTGCGGCGGCAACACGACGTACGCGAGCCGAAGCGAGGGGAACACCGCGTTCGTGAACGTTCCGACATGGAGGACGCGGCCGTTTCGCTCGAGGCTCGCCAGCGGCGCATGCACGCGCCCCTCGTAGACGAACTCGCTCTGATAGTCGTCCTCGACGATCCACGCGCCGCTTCGTGCCGCCCAGTCGAGCAGCGCGCGCCGGCGCTCCATCGACAAGCGTCACCCCGAGCGGATACTGGCAGGACGGCGTCACGTAGGCGAGCGCTGCAGCCGGCGCACGCGCGATGCCGGCAGCGACATCGATACCCTCCTCGTCGACCGGCACCGGAACGAGCCGGGCCCCCGAGAGTGCAAGCGAGGAACGAAGGTTCGGAAACGACGGATCCTCGATCCACACGCGCTTGTCCCCGATCGAGCAGCACGCGCGCGATCAGGTCGGCTGCCTGCATCGTGCTGTTCAGCACGAGGATCTGGCCCGGTTCGCAAACGAGCCCCCGCGAGGCTGCCAGATGGCGTGCGGTCGCTTCCTGGAGTGCCGGCAGGCCGAGCGACGGGAGGTAGCCGGCGAGCGATCTCGCGCTCGTGCGCAGGCGTCGCGCGATCAGCCTGCGCCACAGCTCGTGCGGAAACAGCTCGACGTCCGGAAGCCCGGCGATGAAGGCTTGCGGCTTCGGCGACGCGCCGGGCGCATGGACGACCGTGGCGTCGCGACTCCATCGCGACAGTTGCACGAGCGCATCGCGGCCGAACGCGCTCGGCGGCCGCGGTTCGCGAACCGTTCGTCGCGAGCGTGCGGCGCTCGAGGTCACGAACGTTCCGGCACCGACGCGACGCTCCAGCAACCCTTCGGCCTGCAGCGCGGACAGTGCGTCGTCGACCGTGTTGCGCGAGACACGCCAATCGGTCGCGAGCTGTCGCGCCGACGGCAGGCGGTCGCCCGGCACGACGCGGCCGTCGACGATCGCTTCGAGGCAGCTGCGATGGATCAGTGCACGCAGCGACAGGCCGGCGGTCGCCGGTCCGGTCTGCAACGGGAGGAACGAGCCGCGTGAGCCGACG
This sequence comes from uncultured beta proteobacterium, assembly GCA_963804205.1. Taxonomy (GTDB): domain Bacteria; phylum Pseudomonadota; class Gammaproteobacteria; order Burkholderiales; family Casimicrobiaceae; genus VBCG01. The sequence goes on from CAWDPJ010000001.1 coordinate 416,817, forward strand.
AGGCATTGCATCGGGGCTCGGAAATGGCCCAGCAGCATAGCGCAAATTGGCCCTTTTCGATGCGCCATTTCCCGGCAATCATCGACGCCAGTCCTCCAATCGACGCCGGAATGCCGATGATCGTACCCCGCGGTTCGCTCTGCGTTGCCTTGCTGTTCAACGGACTGACCGCCATGGCGCAGCAGACCGCACCCGCCGCGACGCCTGCGCAGCCCTGTGCTGCTCCCGAGCATCGCCAGTTCGATTTCTGGATCGGCGAATGGGACGTGCACGAGCCTTCCGGCAAGCGCGTCGGCGAGAACCGGATCACGCGCATCCACAACGGTTGCGCGCTGCTCGAGGAATGGCGCGGCAATGGCGGCGTCACCGGCTCGAGCCTCAACATATTCGACCGCGATCGGCAGAAGCTGGCACCAGACGTGGGTCGACAGCACCGGCAGGCTTGCTGACGCTCGAAGGCGGCCTCGCCGAGGGCGCGATGTCGCTGCGCGGCGAGTCGGTCGAGAGCGGACCGCCGCGCAAGCGGACGTTGCAGCGGATCCGCTGGCAACCGCAGCCCGACGGCCGCGTCCGTCAGCTCTGGGAAGCGTCGGCGGACGAGGGCAAGACGTGGACGATCGCGTTCGACGGCTGGTACACGAGGAAGAAGTGATGGAACGAGCTTTCGAACGCGTAACGGGCGCAGGGGACGAACGAAGCGCCGACGTGCAAACGACCGAGCGGCTCGATCGCGTGCATCGAGCGGGCCTGCACGAGCGACTTGCGATACGCTGGCAACGGCGCATCGTCATCGTGCCGATCGCTTCGATCGTCCGGCTCGAGGCCTGCGACAACCACGTGCTGGTCTGGGCGGATCGGCGCCTATCGTCACCGCGAGACGCTGACCGATCTTTGCGCGAGACTGCCGGCCGGCACGATGCTGCGCGTGCACCGGTCGCATGCGATCAGCGTCGCTGCCGTGCGCGAGCTCAGGGCTCGGCATCATGGCGAATACATCGTGTCGTTGCGCGATGGCAGCGTGGTCGTGACTGGACGGCTGTTCAGGACGCACGTCGAGACTGCATTCGGGCTTGGTTGCGCGCAGCCTTCCGCGTGACTGCTGTCGCCAGAAGGGACGGCAAGCGAACAACCGCCTACAGCGTCCCCAAGCATCGACGACATCCGCTGCGCAATCAGCAACCCGAACTCCGTCGGATGCTGGCACGGCGCGCGATCGAACACCGTCGTCGATGCCGAGCCGCCGCGCGACGATGCGCTTGCCGTAACAGATGAACGTGTCGATCGAGCTCATCATGAACACGATCAGCGGCAGGATCTCGCGGTAGCGGCGCTGCGCTTCCGCATCGGAATCGGGATCGTCCTTGGCCATGAGCTCGTAGATCGCGACCTGCACGTCGAAGCACTCGGGTGCGGGAATCATGCCGACGCAGCCCGCACGCAGGCATTCCGGCAGCTCCATGCCGCCGCGGCCATTGAATACGCGATACGCGCCCTCGGTATCCGCGACCACGCGCTCGATGACATGCGCCGGCGCTTCACCCTTCAGCAGGCAGATGTTCGGATGCTGGCGGTTCAGTGTCCGCAATGCGGCGGTCGACAGGCCGACGCCGAGGAACTGCGCGGCGTTCTGGATCGCGATCGGAAGATCGGTGCTGGAAGCCACCGCACCGAAGAAGCGTACGAGCTCGGACTCGCTGAGTCCCGCGACGGCCGGCGGCTGCAGGATCACCCAGTCCGCGCCGGCATCCTTCGCTGCGCGCGCGAACGCCACCTGTCCCTGCACCGAGGGTTCGGCGATCGTGACGGCGAACGGCAGGCGGCGGCCAATCGCCTCCGCCGTCCACTCGAGGATCTGTCGTCGCTCGTTGGTGTCGAGTTTGTTCGTCTCCGTCGCGAGACCCAGGACCGCGACGCCATGCGCGTTGTGCCGAACGGCTGCTTCGACCTGGGCGACGAGCGGTGCGCGCAGCGGCCGCCCCTGTGCATCGAAGAATGCATAGAGGATCGGATAGATGCCGTGGAAGCGTTCCGTGTCGCGCATCGATCACGGTGCTCGCATCGGCATCGACAGGAACACGCCGAACTCGGCGGCGAAGTTCACCGATACGCGCGCATGCACGCGGCCCTGCTCGTCGTGGAAGCGGGACGGCGTCACGAGCGGGAACACCGCTTCGTGCCAGACGTTCGGATGCACGTAAAGACCGCGTCCACCGTCGACGTAGAACGTGACGAAGTCTTCCGGCGTCACGTCGTCGCCGGGCAACGCGAGCGCAGTGACGAACGGCTCGCCGTTGCGCGGAAAGAACAGCTGGCCACCGTCGGGATGGTAGTTCGCGTGCCAGAGCAGCAGCCGGTCGCGAGGCACGGTCGGCTCACCCGTGCAACTCGCCTCGCCCGGATTGCGCGACCAGCCGAGCAGGTACTGATCGCCAACGGCGGTGTTGCGACCGAACATCGCGTCGCCTTCCCACCAGAACGCGAACTCGCCGACGGCCGTGCCGCCCTGGTCGCCGGTGTCCGGGTCGACCGGACGCCGGCCCGCGGCAGGCCAGCGCACGATTTCGATCGGGCATTCCCGCGGGTCGTCGACGAGGCGGCCGTAACCCTTCAGTAACGCGTTCGTCGCGCGAACGATCGGCGTCTCATGCCACGGAAGCGATGCCGGAACGTCGGGGGCGAGATAGTCGACCGCTGCGTTCATGCCGATGCGCGGCGCGTCGCTCTAGCTTTTCCTCGCGAGGCCGACGGCCTTCACGACTTCGCCGGTCTCGTTGTAATTCGTCTCGAGGAACTTCTCGAAGTCGGCGCCTTTCTTCCACTCGAGGCCGAAGCCGCGCGAGTTCATGAAGTCGCGAAACTCCTTGCTCTGGTGGATTTTCTCGATCGCGGCAGCCAGTTTCGCGGTGACGTCCGGCGGGAGTCCCTTCGGAGCGACGACCGCGCGCCATGCGCCGCCGAGGTTGTCGACGCCGATCGCCTCCTTGACCGTGGGGATGTCCGGGAACGCGGGGATGCGCGCACTGCCGTGGACGAACAGCGACCGCGCGCGTCCCGCTTCGATCATCGCGCGCGCTTCGGGTACGGAACAGGGGATGAAGTCGACGCCGCCGGCGACGAGCTCCTGCATGCCAGGCGCGGCGCCGTTGCTGGGTACGATCGCGACCTTCATGGGGTCGATGCCGAGCTTGAGGAACAGGCCGGCCGTGGCCAGGTGCCACGATCCGCCCACGCCCCCGCCCCCGGACATCTTGAACTTCGCCGGATCGGCCTTGATCGCCGCGATCGCTTCCTTCCCGGTCTTCCACGGCGATTCGGTGCGCACGTGGAAGCTGGCCGGATCGAAGTTGTACAACGCGATCGGCGTGAAGTCGCGGTAGCTCACGCTCCCCTGGCCCATGTGCGCATACGTGCTTATCTCGAACGTCATGATGCCGATCGTGTAGCCGTCCGGTGGCGCCGACGCGATGGCGCTATGGCCGGTGATGCCTCCGCCGCCGACGCGGTTCTGTACGTTGAACGGCTTGCCGAACTCCTTCTCGAGCAGCGTCGCGAGGATGCGGCCGGTCGCGTCGGTGCCGCCGCCCGCCGCATAGGGCACGATCACCGTCACCGGCCGCTCGGGCCACTGTGCCTGCGCGTCCGTTGCGGCCATCAAGAACACCGCGAGCAGCGCGGCCCAGGAAAGCGTGATGCGTTTCATCGTTTGCTCCAGCAGGGTTTTGCAAAAATGATTGTCAATGACTCGGCCGTCCGACTTTTGCGCCGGACTTGCCAACGAGGAAATCGAGGTCCACGCCTTCGTCGGCCTGCAGCACCGTCTCGCAGTAGAGCTTGACCCAGCCGCGATCGGTGTGCGGCGGCGGCGCCTTCCATTGCCCCTTGCGTGAAGCGAGCTCCGCGTCGCTGATGTGCAGGTGGAGCTTGCGGTTTGCGACGTCGATCTCGACGATGTCGCCGTTGCGCACCAGCGCGAGCGGCCCACCCGCGGCCGCCTCGGGAGCCGTGTGCAGCACGACGGTTCCGTACGCCGTGCCCGACATGCGCGCATCGCTGATCCGCACCATGTCCTTGACGCCCTGCTTCAGGAGCTTCGCCGGCAACGCGAAGTTGCCGACCTCCGGAAATCCGGGATAGCCCTTCGGCCCGCAGTTCTTCAGCACCATCACGTCATCCGGCTTCACGTCGAGGTTCGGGTCGTCGATGCGTGCGTGCAGGTCGTCGATGTCCTCGAACACGACGGCGCGGCCCTTGTGCTTGAGCAGCCCCGGTGTCGCCGCGGACGGCTTCAACACGGCACCATTCGGCGCGAGGTTCCCGCGCAGCACGGCGATGCCACCCTGCGGCTTGAACGGCCGGTCGATCGGCGTGATGACCTTCTCGTTGTAGTTGACCGCGTCCTTGCTGTTCTCCCACAGCGTGCGGCCGTTGACGGTCTTCGCGTCCTTGTGCAGGAAGTTGCCGATCTCGCGGATCACGACCGGCAGCCCGCCGGCATAGTAGAAATCCTCCATCAGGTACTCGCCGGACGGCATCAGGTTCACGAGGCAGGGCATCTCGCGGCCGAGCCGATCCCAGTCGTTCAGCGTCAGCTCGATGCCGACACGACGCGCGATCGCGAGCAGGTGCACGACCGCATTCGTCGAGCCGCCGATCGCGCCGTTGACCATGATCGCGTTCTCGAACGCATCCTTGGTCAGGATCTGCGACATGCGCAGGTCCTCGTTCACCATCTGCACGATGCGCCGGCCCGCCATGCGCGCAAGCACGCGGCGCCGGGAATCGACGGCGGGGATCGCCGCATTCGTCGGCAGGCCCATGCCCAGCGCCTCGACCATCGAGGCCATCGTCGAGGCGGTGCCCATCGTCATGCAGTGACCCGCCGAACGCGACATGCACGACTCCACCTCGATCATGTCGGATTCCTTCATCTCGCCGGTCTTCAGCATCTCCGTGAACTTCCAGACATGCGTCCCCGAGCCGATGTCCTGGCCGCGAAACTTGCCGTTCAGCATCGGCCCGCCGGAAACCCCGATCGTCGGCAGGTCGCACGACGCGGCCCCCATCAGGAGCGCGGGCGTGGTCTTGTCGCAACCCATCAGCAGCACGACGCCGTCGAACGGATTCGCGCGGACCGACTCCTCGACGTCCATCGCGACCTGGTTGCGGAACAGCATCGCCGTCGGGCGCATCAGCGTTTCGCCGAGGCTCATCACCGGGAACTCGATCGGGAAGCCGCCGGCATCGAGCACGCCGTCACGCACGTGCTGGGCCAGCTCGCGGAAATGCGCGTTGCAAGGCGTGGCCTGCGACCACGTGTTGCAGATGCCGATGACCGGCCGGCCTTCGAACTGGTCGTGCGGAATGCCCTGGTTCTTCATCCACGAGCGATGCACGATCGCGTCGCGGTCGTGAACGCCGAACCAGGCTTGGGAGCGCAGCTTGCGCTTGGGTTTGGAGCTGGAGTCGTCGTTTTGGCTCATGATGGTTTCAGGCGATTCCTGAACGGATCGCTCGGGGCAAGCCCTCACAGCGAAGGGGTTCGGGGCGTTCAAGCGAAAGTGCGTGATCGCCGTGTTTCCGGTCGGGCTATTTCACGACGGCATAGCTGAGCACGCGCGCACGGCGATCGGTGTCGGAGTCGGAGAAGTAGTACCGGTCGTCCAATTTGAACCAGACCTGACAGCGACGCGGGAAGACAATTGCCGCCCCGACGGGGATGCGAACCACAATGGTTGTACAGACGCTTCCGTTATCACCGAACGTCCACTCGCCGTCAATCGAGGTCGTTGTAGGTGCAGCATAGTATGGTGGAGTGCCCATGCCTTGCAAGAGGCCCTTTGTTGTATAGATTATGTCCATGCTCCCACGACCAGAAACTGTTGGCCCGCGAAGCGTCTGCTCAACCACGTGCTGTCTGAACTCTTCCGCAGACAATCGCTTCGCCCCAGCGTCGAGCAGTTCTCCGAGGTTGCTTTGGCAAACGCCAGCCGTGGCCCACAGCAGCAGGGCGAATCCCAATGGCAACTTGTCGCGTAGCGGCACGGCTTTCTCCCGAAGGAAGACGATGCGCCTATTCGATTAGGTCGTCCGCCAGAACGCTCAGCGCGGGCGGCAGTGCCAGACCAAGTACCTTCGCGGTCGTCACATTCACAACCAACTCGAAGTGCGTGGGCCGCTCGACGGGGAGATCAGATGGCTTCGATCCTCTCAGAATCTTGCCCACGTAGTAGGCCGCGCGACGCCGGTGTGCAGGAAGACTCGCCCCGAAGGACAACAGACTCCCCGCCTGGACGTACTCCTTCAGCGGCGCCAGCGTCGGAAGGCGGCGCGACAATGCGAAGTCCCCGATCGGTTTGGCGTTCTCCAACGTCACGCTGTCCCAGCACATGACGAGCGCCTCGGGGGACTCCCGCGCAAGGTCAGCAAGCACGCGTTGCAGTCCATTGGCATCGCGGACCTCCATCGGATGAAGTTGCAAGCCCATCGCCTTGGCCGCCGAGCGGATCTCGGTCACACAGTACGCGTTGCCTGGATTCGCCGGGTTCCAGAGAACCGCCACGCGCGCGAGCTTCGGAACGAGCGCCTTCAACAACTCCAGGCGTTTCTGCCACAGCTCCTCGCTGATGCTGGTCAACCCCGTGACGTTCCCTTCAGGCCGCGCCAGGCTTGCCACCAACCCGGTTTTGACCGGATCGAGAGCGAACTCCGTCGCAACGACAGGGATCGCCTTCGTCGCGCGCTTGGCGGCAAGCGCTGCCGGCTCGCCGGACGTGACAATCACGTCCACTTTCAGGCGCGCCAGCTCGGCCACGAGTTCCGGGAGCCGCTCCACGTTGCCGTTCGCAAACCGGGACTCGAGGGCGACGTCCTTTCCCTCGACAAGCCCAAGGTCGCGCAGACCCTGAAGAAAATCGCCGATGCCCCGATCGGGGGGTGGTGAGTCTGCGTTGCTCAACCAGCCGATTCGGTACATCTTCACCGATGGCTGTGCATTCGCGAGCATCGAGATCCCGAGGCCACAAAGGGCGAGCGCAAGGCATCGCGCGGAACGTCGTAGCATCACAACCACCCACATTACGCTTCCCCTCTCATCGGGCCCGGAGCGACGTATGCCCAGAGCGCCTGCGGCACGATCCGCTACAACCGCACGCCGCTGGTCCGGTCGAATAGATGAACCATCGAGGGGTCGATCCTAAGTCCGACGCGCTGTCCCGGCGCCACATTCGGGCGGCCGCTGGTCACGAGGATTAGCTGGAGCTCGCCAACATGGATCACGAACTCGGTCTCGGCGCCAGTCGGCTCGACGACGACGATCTCGCCCTGCACCGGCTCCTGCGGACCGCCGAGCGCGATGTGTTCGGGACGGACACCGTATGCAACCGCTTCGCCATCGGTTCCGCCGGTATTCGCGTGCAGCGGCCAGCGCATGCCTTGCGCCTCGACGTACGCGGTGGAACCGTCGCGCTTCAGCGTGCCTTCGATCACGTTCATCGCGGGCGAGCCGATGAACTGCGCGACGAACAGGTTGGCCGGGCGGTCGTAGAGCTCGAGCGGACTTCCGATCTGCTCGATGCGGCCGTCGTGCATCACGACGATCCGGTCCGCCATCGTCATCGCCTCGATCTGGTCGTGCGTCACGTAGACGGTCGTCGTCTTCAGCCGCTGGTGCAGCTCCTTGATCTCGCCCCGCATCTGCACGCGCAGCTTCGCGTCGAGATTCGACAGCGGCTCGTCGAACAGGAAGACCTTCGGATCGCGCACGATCGCGCGTCCCATCGCCACCCGCTGGCGCTGGCCGCCGGACAGCTCGCGCGGATAGCGCTCGAGATACGGACCGAGGTTCAGGATCTTCGCCGCGTGCGCGACGCGTTCGCCGGTGACTTTCGCGTCCGCCTTTCGCAATCGCAGCGAGAAGCCCATGTTCTCGCGCACTGTCATGTGCGGATAGAGCGCATAGCTCTGGAACACCATCGCGATGTCGCGGTCCTTCGACTCCATGTCGTTGACCGTCGTGCCGTCGATGGCGATCGTGCCGCCAGTGATCTCCTCGAGTCCCGCGAGCATACGCAGCAGCGTCGACTTGCCGCAGCCCGAAGGGCCGACCAGCACCATGAACTCACCGTCCTGGATATCGAAGCTGATGCCGTGGATGACCTTCGTGCTGCCGAAGGCCTTCTCGATGTTGCTGAACGCTACCGAAGCCATACGGCCATCCTCACGACTTGACGGCGCCAGCCGTGAGGCCGGACACCATGTAACGCTTGAACGCGTAGTAGATCGCCGCCGGCGGCAACGCGTAGATGAACCCGGTCGTCATCAGGAGCTCCCACGGCGAGTCGTCCGCCGCCATGAATTGGCCGAGCGCCACGGCCAGCGTCACGTCGGTATCCCTCGAAAGCAGCAGGAACGCGTACAGGTACTCGTTCCACGCGAGCAGCAGGGCATAGGTTCCGATGGCGACCAGCGACGGCATCATCAGCGGCAGGTAGACCAGGCGGAACAGCTGCAACGGCGAAGCGCCGTCGATCTTCGCCGCCTCGTCGAGCTCGTAGGGGAGTTTGTCGGACGCCTGCTTCAGCACCCAGATCGCGTAGGGCGATGCGAGCGTGACCATCGCGAGGATCAGCGCCCACTGGTTGTTGAGCAGCCCATAGGTGCCCATCGCCTTGTACATCGGCACCGCAAGGAATGCGGCCGGAATGAAGTACGTGAAGAGCGCCAGGTTCATCGTGAGGCGACCGCCCTTCACCTTGAGACGGCTGATCGCGAACGCGGCCGACGTCGCGATCAGCAGCGTGATCGCTCCGACCGCGACGGCGATGATCAGCGAATTCCAGAGCTGCCTCCAGAAATGGATCAGGAAGTAATGGTCCTGCCTGAACACGACGGCGAAGTTGTGCAGCGTCGGGTTGTCCGGCCACAGCTTGCCGGCGAACGCCTCGTCCTTGGTCGAGATTGCGAACAGCAGCAGGTGGTAGATCGGGAACAGCGTCCACAGCGCGACCGGGATGCCGATCAGCAGCAGCTTCGCTTCGGTGGTGATCTTCGCGAAGGTTCATCGCGACAACCGCTTCATCATGAAATACACGAGCGGCAACACCAGCGGCATCGCGCAGACGATCGTCGCCATGGACAGGTCGATCTGGTCGAGACGCAGGTAACGAACGCCGAGTGTGGCCAGCACGTGCGTCAGGTCCGCCGGTCCGCCGCCGGTCAGGAGGTAGATGCTGTTGAAGTCGCCGAGCGACCAGATCGTCGACAGGATCGCAGACGTGAGGTACAGCCCCTTGAGCGACGGCCAGGTGACGAATTTGAACTTCTGCCACTTCGACGCGCCGTCGACACTCGCAGCCTCGTAGAGCTCGCCCGGGATCGCAAGGCGCCCGGCAAGCATGATCAGCGTCCAGAACGGCAGGCTCTTCCAGATGTGGACGAGCATCGCCATCGACAGGGCGAGCCAGCGGTCGTTCAGCCAGTTCGGACCGTCTTCGAGCGTCAGCCGGAAGATCAGCGAGTTGATGATGCCCCATTCCGGATTCAGCATGAAGCGGAACGACAGGATCGTCGGGATCGACGGCACCGCCCACGGCAGGATGAAGAGGATGGACAGCCAGCGGATCCACGGGCGCGTGTTCGCGAAGAAGCCGGAAAGCCAGAGCGCGACCGCCATCTTCACGTTGATCGCGACCGCCAGGAACACCAGCGTATTCACGACGGTCGTCGCGAATATCGGATCCGCGAACAAGTGCTCGTAGCTTGCCGGATGCCTCGCGAGCCACAGCCCGTAGATGACCGGGTACAGCACGAACACCAGGAACACGATCGCGTACGGGGCGATCAGCATCAGCCCCCAGAACTGCCAGGGGGACATGCGGCGCCGCGCCGGCGGCGCCGGCGTTGCGGTTTGGGGAAGTACGACGGTGGACATCAGTTTGACGCGCACAACTCTTGTGGCGTCGTTCCCGCGAAGGCGGGAACCCAGCGTCTCTTAACGACACTGGGTCCACGCGTACGCGGGGACGACGCCGGTGGTGACTATCCCGCTACTTGCTTGATTCGCGCGATCAACTCGTCGGTCGCCTTCTCCACCGGCACCTTCTCGTTCAGCACGCGGTTCATCGCCTTCGCCCACACGTTCTCGTTGTTCAGGATCGTGAACTTGTAGTTCTTCGTGAACTCGAACGGCGTCGTGCCGGCAACGAACTGGCGCTGCACGGAGCTGCGGTGCGGATCGGCCAGCCAGAACGAGAGCCGTGACGCGCCCGACTTGGTCACTGGATACCAGCGGCCGAGCGATCCTTCGACGTACGGGATCAGGTTCTCGTCCTGAAGCAGGAACTGCACGAACTCCTTCGCGCGCTTCTTGTTCTTCGAGTCGGTGAACACGAGGCCGACCTTGACCGCTGCGCGGTAGGTCATCGGCTGGCCATCCGGCTTGGTCGGAAAGCCGGCGGTGGCGATCAGCTCTTCATAGTTCCTTTTCGCGGTCGCGCGGTCCTCCGGCTTGTTCGCCGGGTTGTTCATGTCGTCGAACCACTTCGCGGCGATCGAGATGGTCGCGTTGTGGGTCATCGCGATCGTCTTGTTGTGGAACGCCACGTTGTTGTCCGGGTCCTTCCACGACGTCGCCGACGGCGGCGTGCAGCCCTTGCGATAGACCTCGGTGTAGTCGCGCAGCGCGTTGATCAGCCCAGCCCGCACTTTCGGGTCGTCGACCGTCAATTTGCCGTTGTCGTCGACGAGCTTGACGTTGTATCCGTCCATGAACGTCAGGAACGAGTAGTACGAGTCCGACGAGTCGACGCCCATCGGGAAGCCGGTCGAGAACGCGCGCTTGCCGGTGTTCTTGCGGTAGCCGGCCTGCACCTTGTCGCACCAGAAGTCCCAGTACGCTTTCCAGGTCGTCGGGATGTCTTTCTCGCTGTAGCCGGCATCCTTCAGCATGTCCTTCCAGTACTGGATATGCATCGTCTGCTGCTTCAGCGGGAACGCGTAGTACGCGCGCTTCTTCGTCTTGTCGTTGTACAGGTAGGTCGTCTCGAGCGCGCCCGGGAGGAACGCGCCTTTCATCGGCGTGAGCACGTCCGACAGGTCCTCGAGCCGCCCCTCGAAGGCCCATTTGCCGGCGACCTGGAAGTCGTAGACGTCGATGTACGCGACGTCCGGCGGCGTTCCGGAATCGAGCGCAGACACGGTCTTCGGGATGCCATCCTGCACGGCGTACTGCGAGAGGTCGACCTTGACGCCGGACTTCGCCTCGTACTTCTTGATCGCCTCGTAGAGCGCATCGTCCTCGCTCTTGTAGAAGCCCTTGACCCACCAGACGACGAGCTTCTCCTGCGCTTGCGCTGCGCCGCCCGCAATCAGCGCGACGGCTGTCGCGAGCGCAATGCCAAGTCTGCGTAACTTCATGTTGCCCCTCCTTAAGTGCGTGGGCGCTTTACGCCCGTTCGATTGCGGACTTCAGCCTTTGGAGCCTACGTGCGGTGCAAATCGCTGTCAATTATGAGCAGCGATCACATGACCGCGCCGAGGTACCACGGAATGAACTCGCTCTGCCCGTAGCCATGCAGCTCGCTCTTCGTCTTCGTGCCCGAGCAGGCCGCAAGCATCATCTGGAACAGCTTCCCGCCGACGTCGGCGACGTTTTCGGTGCCGTCGACGATCGTTCCCGCGTTGAGATCCATATCTTCTTCCTGACGGACCCACAGCGCGGTGTTCGTGGAAAGCTTCAGCGACGGCGCCGGCGCGCAGCCGTATGCGGAACCGCGTCCGGTCGTGAACACGATCAGGTTCGCACCGCCCGCCACCTGGCCGGTCGCGGAGACCGGGTCGTAGCCGGGCGTGTCCATATAGACGAAGCCCTTCGTCCTGACTTCCTGCGCGTACTCGACGACGTCGACGAGATTCGTCGTGCCGCCCTTCGCGACCGCACCGAGCGACTTCTCGAGGATGGTCGTCAGTCCGCCGGCCTTGTTGCCGGGCGAAGGATTGTTGTTCATCTCGCCCTTCTCGCGCTCCGTGTACTCCTCCCACCACTTGATGCGCGCGACGAGCTTCTCGCCGACCTCGCGCGACACCGCGCGTCGCGTCAGCAAGTGCTCGGCGCCGTAGATCTCGGGCGTCTCGGACAGGATCGCGGTGCCGCCATGCCGCACGAGCAGGTCGACGGCCGCGCCGAGCGCCGGGTTCGCCGTGATCCCGGAATAGCCGTCGCTACCGCCGCACTGCAGGCCGACGGTGATGTGAGATGCCGGCACCGGCTGCCGCGCCACCTGGTTCGCGAGCGGCAGCATCTCGCGGATCATCGCTACACCCATCGCGATCGTCTTCGCCGTTCCGCCGGTGTCCTGGATGCTGAACGTGCGCAGCAGCGGACTCTCGGTCAGCGATTCGGCGCCGAGCAGCGCGCTGATCTGGTTCGCCTCGCAGCCGAGGCCGACGATCAGAACGCCGGCGAAGTTCGGATGCTTTGCGTAGCCACCGAGCGTGCGGCGCAGGATCTTCATGCCGTCGCCGCGCGTGTCCATGCCGCACCCGGAGCCGTGCGTGAGCGCAACGACACCGTCGACGTTGCCGAATTCGGCGAGTCGTTCGCGCGTGAACCAGTCCGCGATGCCGCGTGCGACGGTTGCCGAGCAGTTCACCGTCGACAGGATGCCGATGTAGTTGCGCGTGGCGATGCGCCCCGCGTTCGGCCCGTCACGCCGGACGATGCCTTCGAATGTCGCCGGAGGCGTGATGTACTGCGTCGGCTTGGCATCGGCACCGAACGCATAGTCGCGATCGAACGATCCCATCACCAGGTTGTGCAGGTGGACGTGCTCCCCTGCAACGATGTCGCGGGACGCGAAGCCGATGATCTGGTTGTAGCGCTTGACCGGCAAGCCCTTGGAGATCGCGCGCGTCGCGACCTTGTGGCCCGGCGGCACCAGCCCCGAGATCGTGACCTTCTCGTCGAGAAGCTGCGTGCCGCCGACGAGCTGCGCTCGCGCGATGACGACGTCGTCGTTCGGATGCAAACGGATCGTAAGCGCGGTTTGGGTGAGCATTAGGTTTGCTCCGGGTTGGCTGCAGGTTGGTTACTCATTAGACGCGACGCTGAAGCGTCGCGTCTTTTTTGTCATTGCACCGTCGTGTGCCATGTAGCGAGCCGCTCGATCGCGCGGAAATCCCAGTCTATGCCCAGGCCGGGCGCGTCCGGCGCTATCGCGTAGCCTTCGGCCATCGCCATTCGCGATGTCGTGATCGCGTCGAGCTGGGGAATGTATTCCACCCACGCGCCGTTCGGGACGGCGGCGGTGAGCGAAACGTGCAGCTCCATGAGGAAATGCGGGCAGACCGAGACGTTGAACGCTTCGGCGAGGTGCGCGACCTTGAGCCACGGCGTGATCCCGCCGATTCGCGCGCAATCGACTTGCACGATCGAGCACGCCCGGCGCTCGAGATACTCACGGAAGTGCGAAGGATGATAGATCGATTCGCCGACGGCGATCGGCATCGTCGCGACTGACGCGAGCTCCGCATGGCCGCCCAGGTCCTCGGCCGGCAGCGGCTCCTCGAGCCAGCCCAGATTCAGCCCGGAATAGGCATGCGCGCGCCGTCGCGCTTCGGCCACCGTGAATGCCTGGTTCGCATCGGCCATGATCTCGAACGCGTCGCCGACCGCCGCCCGCACGGCTGCAAGCCGCGAGACGTCTTCGGCGATCGACGGCTTGCCGACCTTGAACTTCGCTCCCCGGAACCCCGACGCCTTCGCCGCGAGCGCCTCGTCGACGAGCTGCTCTGCCGGATGGTGCAGCCAACCGCCTTCGGTCGTGTACACCGGGACCTGTCGATGCGCACCGCCGGCCAATTTCCACAGCGGTTCGCCGGCCCGGCGGCAGCGCAGATCCCAGAGCGCCGTATCGACGGCGGCGAGCGCGAGACTGGTGATGGCACCCACTGCGGTCGCATGCGTCGCGAAGAACAGGTCCTTCCAGATTGCCTCGATTCCGGCGGCATCACGCCCAATCAGCCGGGGGGCGAGATGGTCGCGCAGCAACGCGACGACCGACGAGCCGCCGGTGCCGATCGTGTACGTGTAGCCAACGCCTTGCGCGCCATCTGCGCAGGTGATCCGCACCATCGGCGTTTCCTGCGTGACGAACGCCTGGATGGCGTCGGTGCGCTTGACCTTGGGCGGCAGGTTGACCTGCAGGACCTCGATGCGCTCGATGGCTGGCATGGCCTACTTATAGAACTTGCGTGGCAGCCAGAGCGAGATCTCGGGCACGTAAGTGAGCAACACCAGGCTCGCCAACAACGGGACCAGCCACGGCAGTATCGCCATCGTCGTGCGTTCGAGCGACAGGTTCGCGACGCGCGCGAGCACGAACAGCACGATGCCCATCGGAGGATGCAGGAGCCCGATCATGAGGTTCAGCACCACGACCAGACCGAAATGGACCGGATCGATGCCGAGCTGGAGCACGGCGGGCATCAGCACCGGTACGGCGATGAGAATGGCCGCCGTCGGCTCGAGGAAGCAGCCGACGAACAGCAGCAACAGGTTCACCAGGAGCAGAAAAACCCACGGTTTGTCCGTGAACGACAACACCCACGCGGTGACCATGTCGGTCACGCGCGTTGCAGTGAGCAGCCAGCCGAAGATCGAGGCGGCAGCGACGATGAACAGCACGACCGTCGTGGTCTCGATCGTTTCCATCGACACCTTGGTGAACATGCGGAAGCTCAGCGTCCGGTACCACACGAACCCGAGGAACAGCGCCCAGATGGAGGCGGCCACGGCGGCCTCGGTGGGCGTGAAGATTCCGCTCGCCATGCCACCGATCAGCAGCACCGGTGTCATGATCGGCAGCACCGCCTCGAACTTGAAGAACCAGTCGGCGACGAACAGCAACACGATCGCAACCAGTGTTGCTACTACGGCGTCGGCGCCCAGGATTGCGGCGCCCCATACCGCAAACGGAAAGCCGATCACGACCAGCAACTCGAGAATCGCCCTCCCCACGCGCGACCATTCGAACTTGATGTCCGATCCCCAGTTGTTCTTGTGTGCGTAATACGCGACGGTGAGCATCATCAGGAACGTCATCACGAGGCCGGGGATGATGCCGGCCAGGAACAACGCCCCGATCGACGCATTGGCGACCATGCCGTAGATGATGAACGGCAGCGATGGCGGGATGATCGGCCCGAGTGTCGCGGAGGCCGCCGTGACGCCTACCGCGAACTCCT
>CAWDPJ010000002.1:0-225231 GCA_963804205.1 uncultured beta proteobacterium
AATTATATGGATTTGGCCCCACTCGTTCGCTGCGCGCGCTCTGGGGGCCTGCGGGAGCTGGGCGCGGATTTCGAGTTCGTTCCCGTCAACCTTCTTGCGGGTGAAAACCGGCGGCCCGACTTTCTGCGCCTCAACCCGGCCGGAAAACTTCCGGTGCTGGTGGACGGCGATTTCGTGCTCACCGAGTCCGCCGCGATTGTTCTGTATCTGGCGGAAAAGTATCGCGCGGCGGGCTTTCTGCTGGCCGATCCCAAAGCGCGGGCTCAGGTCTATCGCTGGATCATGTTCGCAGTGACCGAACTCGAGCAGCCCTTGTGGCGGATCACCAAGCACACCATCATCTACCCGGAGAACAAGCGACTGCCCGCCGACATTGCCCTTGCCAGGCAAGAGTTCATGGCCATGGCTGCGGTGCTGGATCACCACATGGAAGGGCGGCAAATTCATCGTTGGCGACTGTATTACTGCCGCGGACTGCGTGACGGCCTATCTGATGGATTGGGCGAATGAGCAACGGCTGCTGGGCAATACACCGCAGTTGCGAGCTTACCTGGAGCGAATGTATGCGCGCCCGGCCGCGCCGCCAAGAATTGCGGCGGCGGCCGCAGACGTGGGTATCGGAACGCAGGCCCAGTGAAAAGCAGCGGCTTCAGTGGGCACGTCGGCGTTCTTACTCGGCGGTGCGCTGCGATGTTCGCAGCGCTTCTTCGTATGCCTCTTGCGCGCGCTCAGCCGCTTGGATTATCTGGTCGCGCTTTGCCACCGCAGCCAAGTCCATCGCGTATCCCACTACGAGTACGGCAAAAAACAGCGCGCCAGCGACGTAATAGCCCCAGGCCTCCAAGTGGAGCCTCAAGAGCAGCACTACAAACGGGATCGGAATGAAGATTGCGCCATAAGTGATCCAAGCCCAGCGTTCATAGGCTTGTGTCGCCGTTTCGGCCTTTCGCTTCAAGTCCGATACGACCCGTTGCAGCCCCTCCAGGGCTCGGGCCTGTTCAGCCTCGATTCCATCGGTCGCGTCGGGCTCAGCCATCGGAGCACCATTGAACCATCATCGGCGGCAACAACGAGGCCCAACCCCGCGTTCGAACGGACCCGCTGGCTCGCAGCCTCTTCTTCCGAGTGTCGGTGGCGACGCACCCCTCAACTTGAGCGTTGGGCGTCACGCAAGCTTCGACGAGAAATGGCGGTGTGTTTCGTGTGGCACCGTAGCGATCAGCTTGCGGGAGGTTAGCGCGCCTCGCCTTACAGTCGAAGATCTCATCTCGTTAAGACAGTTTCAGTCGTCAGGCCCGACCCATGAGTAAGTTGAACAAAACGTTCACCGCGACTCTCCAACGAAGCCCGAGCAAAGGCGGATGGACCTACGTCGTCATGCCCGGCTCGGCACAGTATTTCAAGACACGAGGACTCGTGAAAGTAAAGGGCACCGTCGATGGTCATCCCTTTCAAAGCTCATTCATGGCCCTTGGGGACGGAACGCACAAGCTGCCCGTCAAAGCCGAGCTTCGGGCCAAACTATCCAAAGAAGCAGGCGACACGGTCACCGTCCATCTCTTCGAGCGAATCGAAGGATAGTTCTTTGGATAGCCAGAGGATGACGCATGAAGAAAACCTACACCGGAAGTTGCCATTGTGGCGCCGTGCGCTACGAAGTAGATATCGCCTACTCAGCGGCGAAACGTCTTGGGACACTGGCGGACCCGGCGACACCTCAAGGCAAGGGGCCTAACAATTCATTTAAGCCGACGCTGCTCCGCGACGCGCCTTAATTCAGGCGTTCGGCCCGCGCAGGAGGGCTCATGACACACGAGATGGCAGCGACTCCCAACCTTGCGCCCCTGAACGCATTTGTTGGCGCCTGGGATACCGAGGGTGAGATGAATACCGATCCTCCAGGGCACCCCGTCAGGTTCAAGGCGGCCGATTCCTACGAGTGGCTATCCGGCGGCCACTTTCTCCTTCATCGTTTCGATGCGAACATGCCGGGTGGCGATGTCAGAGGCATCGAGATCATCGGCTACGATCGGGAGAACAAACGTTACTTCATGCACTCCTTCGACAGCTCGGGGACTGTGGGGGTCATGCAGGCGCACGTGGAACACGACACGTGGAGGTTCGTGGGCGAACATCTGCGCTTCACTGGTGGCTTTCGCGAAAACGGGAATGCGTTTGCAGGTCTTTGGGAGCTGCGTTCAAGCGACGGATCTGCATGGCGACCCTGGATGAAAGTCATATTGCAGAGAACCCGATGAACGTGCTGGAGCGTGCCTAACAACCGGATGCAGCGGACGACGCTGCGCGCCGCTGAACCGGAGCGTTAGGGGCGTCTACGATGGATCCTGACATCGATCGCAAGATGCTCCGGCAGCTCGGGAGCACTAAGCGGGAGCACTCGAGCAACGTCTGGCCCTCCTCGTTGAACTATGTCATGTGAATCAACTCAGCTTTCCCGGACGCCTAACCCCGCGTCCAACCGGCTCCGCCGATTAGCGCAGCTCTTTCTGTTCGAGCGTCGGTGGCGGCTCGCCGGCTAACTTGATCGTTATGCGGCGTGGTTGTGAAGTTTTAAGTAAATCTTCTCAACTGTCTTGCAAGTGAAATATATCTGGAACTTCTAGGATGAGAACATGAAAAAGTCGGGCGCGAGCGAAGGCCAGTCGGCATCGGAGCTCATCTCGAAAAGAATCGCCGAACTCGGGGACTGGCGCGGGGAAACCCTTAGCAGAATGAGGAAGTTCATCAAGGAAGCAGACCCGGACGTCGTCGAGGAGTGGAAGTGGATGGGCACTCCGATTTGGTCGCACGACGGCATCATCTGCACTGGCGAATCCTACAAGAATGTCGTGAAGCTTACCTTCGCCAAGGGCGCGTCTCTAAAGGATCCGGCTCGTCTCTTCAACTCGAGTCTCGACGGAAACGTACGCCGCGCGATCGACATCCACGAAGGAGAAGAAGTTGACGAGGCCGCGTTCAAGGCGCTCGTTCGCCAAGCGGTCGCCCTCAACAGTTCTGGCAAGTCGAAACCTTCGAAGAAAGCGAAATCCTGAGGGATTTCGCCCCTGAACGGGTCCGACATCGGGGTGGCGGAGGGTCGTTCCGCCCGAGCGTACCCAGGCTGAAGATGGCCTCGACAGTCGCAGGGAGCGAAATGAGTGAGCATTTTATCGTTGCTTTGCCCGGCGCGTCCGCATTGCCCTTATTCCCATCTATCACGTGTCCCCTTTTTCGCTACGCCCGAGAGCAATCGGGCTCAGACGGTATGCGCAAATCTCAGAGGCTCGCTATTCTTCAAGTGCTGGCTAGCGTGACCTTGGGTTCTTCCCGCGGTGCTGTAGCTTCACTCCAGCTTGCTCGTGCTAGCCAGGCAAGGTAGCGTGTCCGCCAGGTGCTTGTCGGAGGCGGCCATGCTCGTTCAAGCTCAGTCCGGTTTGCCAGTGCGCTGGTTGTACGCTTCTTCCGGTCATTTGCGCGGTTGGTTGAGTCAGCTTCATGCTGCGCCCCGAGGGCGGACACAAATGGTGCGGGGGCACCTAAACGTCACTAGTGGAGCAAGAACATGTTTGCGCGACTCATGGGCTTGAAAACAATCTCGCCGGATGACTTGCATCGACTGGCGCAGAATCCCGAGCGTGTATCCATCATCGATGTCAATTCTCCTCAGAGCTGGATAAGAGCTCGTGTTCCCGGTGCAAGGAATCTCGATCCTGCTGCCTACGCGGATAGTGACCTCCCGCCAGACAAGAACGCCGTTCTTGTGTTCTATTGTTCTAACCCGATGTGCCGGAAAGCTCCCAATGCTGCTCGTCGAGCCAAGAAGATCGGCTACAACAATGTTCATGCCATGTCGGCGGGAATAAGCGGCTGGCTCGCGGCGCGGCTGCCCACAGAATCCGGAGAATAGGAGTGCGCTTCACCCCGCGTTCAACCGGACCCCACCGGCTCGCGGCTTCTCCGTCCGAGCGGTGGTGGCGGCGGGCCGCTCAACTTGAACGTTAGGTGGCGTACATGTTGCGACCATTGCTCCATTTGATTAGCGTGATTCTCGTGTTGCCGGTCCTAGCACTCGCTTCAGTATTCGCTATTCTTGGGCGCGCCATTGCAACAGGCTCGTTGCTGAGCGTGTTCGATCAGTTGTTGGTGGATGCGGCGTGGCTCATCGCATGGGGTTTGCTCGCCGCCTGCACCGCATTATTCCTCGTCGCACTCGGCGGGTTGTTTGTTCGAGTTCGATGGCTGGCCGGTTTATGCGTAGCCATTCTCGGCATCGGCAGCACGGTTATCGTGCTCGTACTCACCGTTGGCAATTCCGATCCTTCGCTGGGTCAGTTGCCGTTTTTCGTTCCGGGAGTGGTTGCAGCAAGTATTGGCGCATGGCTGACAACAACTGAGCGGCCGGGTCATCATGGTGTCACGTCCGCTGCTTAGCCCCGCGTTCGAGCAGACCGCCGGGCCGCAGCTTCTTCCTCCGAGCGCCCGTGGCGGCGGGTCGCTCAACTTGAGCGTTAGCTGTCACAAGGCCGGCGGCGGTGCGCACGTGTCGCACGACTCCCCGCCTTCTGTTCAACGTCCCGCAACCAGTCATTTGAGGACCACACGGTGAAGCCCATCATGAACCTCGATGAGGTCGAGTTTGACGACGTAGAAGAGAATGCCCTCTACACTTCTAGCCGGGGACAAATCAGCGATCACATCGGAGCCAGGAAGCTAGGCTACAACCTGACGGTTCTACCGCCCGGCAAGGTCCAGTGCCCCTTCCATTGCCATCATGGCGAAGAGGAGATGTTCTTGATCCTGGAGGGCGAAGGCGAGCTGCGGTTTGGTGACAAGCGCTACCCCATCCGCAAGCACGACGTGATCGCATGCCCGCCCGGTGGTCCTGAAGTGGCGCACCAAATCGTCAACACAGGTACGACAACAATGCGCTACTTGGCGCTGTCAACACTTGTTGAGGTCGAGGCCTGTGAGTATCCGGACTCTCAGAAGGTCCTCATCGTGACTGGACAGCGCGGCGAGAGGGGCCTCCGGAAGATGTTCCGCGCCGAGAACACGGTCGACTACTACGACCGCGAGAGAACTGAGGAGCGTCAGTGACGGCTCACGCCGCGCTCAACCGGACCCGCCGGCTGGTTGTTTCTGTCGCCGCAAGTTCGGTGGCGGCGGGCCGCTAAACTTGAGCGCTAGGCTGCGATGGCGGTGACGCAACCCAGGTTCACCACGAGTCGAGGAGACCATGTTCAACGTGTTTCGTCTCGACAATGGCACGGTCCGCCACTTCTGGGGCAGCGAGCTTACGTGGCGGCGACGGAGCCTGGCAGCCATCATAGATCTGGCGATGCCGTGAATGCGCTCTCCTGCTCGCTGGCGCGATGAAATGCGCTCCTGTCGATGCCGAGACTGCTCCAGCGACCAGCTAGAAGTCATGGCCATCTTCGGCGATAGCGCCCATTGGGGTACTCTTGAGCTCGAACAAAGACACTGTGCAGAAGTACATCGATGGCTTCAATAGAAGCAATCACGAACAGATCTTGTCCTGCTTGACCGATGACGTTGAGTGGCACATGCCAACCGCATTTCGGTTGACCGGAAAGGATGCCGTTGACAAGGAAATCGAGAACGATGCGTTCAAGGGTCATCCCGTCGTCAAGATCACTCGAATGATCGAGGAAGACAATGTCGTGATCGCTGAGGGCACCGTTCGCGTCGCGTGGAAGAACGGCGGTTTCCTTAACGCCGTGTTCTGTGATGTATTCGAAATGGAAAATACCAAGATCAAGCACTTGACTACGTATCAGGTGAATCTGAAAGAGACAACGTGAGACCGCTTGGCGAGCGTATGCCACCCAACCGGCCCTTCCACCGGAGCGCTGCTTCGCGGTGGTTCCCTCGCTATGCTCGGCGCCGGTGAAGCGCGGCGTTAGGCGCACGAACCCACTACTTGCCCTCCGCGAAGCTCAGTGATGCTGAAGACATACCCCGCAACAACAGAGAAAGGGAAACACCATGCCAAAGGCTTATTGGGTCAGTGCGTATCGCGCAGTAAAGGACCCTGACAAATTGGCGGCGTACGCGAAGCTCGCCGGTCCTGCGCTCACTGCGGGCGGAGGGCGCTTTTTGGCGCGCGGCGAGCCAGCGAAGGTTTACGAGCACGGTCTGAAGCAGCGCACCGTGCTGATCGAGTTCGAAAGTGTCGAGCAGGCAGTCGCCGCGCATGACAGTCCCGCTTACCAGGCGGCACTGGTCGCTCTGGGCGACGGTGCCGAACGGGAAATCCGCATCATTGAAGGCGTTTGACTGTCACCGGGTTCGCCCCGGTCGCGCCACCTCCATTTTTTCCGTTGATCACCCGCTGCCGAGTAGCAATCCTTTCTCCTCATCGAACGCAGAGGCGCCAATCTCCGTTTCAGGACACTCGGGCGCCGCAACGATCAGGTTGTATATTTATACGCCTCCCGCCTTCGAACGTGCCTTGGATCTCACTTCAGTCTTGCGGCAAGCCGCAAGCCGCCCTTCCGTCGAACGTTGGGATTCACGAGGACAGCACTGCAAATGCTCACCGCTTCTTGTCACTGTGGCGCGGTCAAAGTTCAGGTGCCTCGCAAGCCCAGGAGTCTGACCAACTGCAACTGCTCCATTTGCCGTCGCTACGGCGTCCTTTGGGCGTACTACAAAGACGCTGATGTTCAGCTCGCCGCAAGTCCTGGGGCCACGGACGAGTACATCTGGGGAGACAAGACGCAGAAATTCATCCGTTGCAAGGAGTGCGGTTGTGTCATGCAATGGAAGAAACTCAACGTCAGCGAAGGCACCAATACCGGCGTCAATGCGCGGAACTTCGAGCCTTCGGCATTGGGGGCAGTCAAGATTCGCCTCCTCGACGGTGCTAAAACCTGGAAGTACATTGGCTAGCCTGCCACACGCCGCGTGAAGCCCAACCCCCTCGCTCAAGCGGAGCACCAATGGCGCATTTTCCCCGACTCCTTCGCGACCTTCCAAAGTTCGCAGGTCCCTTCGACGCATTCAAATTGGAGGCGAAGGATTGCGATGTGTTGTTCGCCTCTTACCCGGCAGGGACGTCGATTGCGGCGCACGATCACGAGACTGAGAACGTAGGCGTCATCACCCAGGGGGAGCTCATTCTTACGTTAGAGGGCGAGGAGCATCGCTACGGGCGAGGAGATTGGTATCACGTCCCGGCCCGTGCGGTGCATGCGGCTCGATTCGAAAGGGAGACCTCTGAGATTGAATTCTGGTTCTATAAACCTCGTGCGGATGCGGCCTGACCCCGCGTTCGCGCGGACCCGCCGGTTCGTAGCTTCTCCTTCGGGGTGTCGGTTGCGGCGGATCGTTCAACTTGGGCGTTAGGCGTCTACTGTCGCCCGCGCCATGCAACCCTATCGAGACATTGATGGCGACTCAGGTGTAACGAGATACGAAATTGGTGCCGATTTCATGAGAGTCGAGTTCAGACACATTCATGTCTACCTCTACACGTACGAAAGCGCCGGTAGCGCCAACATCGAGCAAATGAAAAGGCTGGCTGTTGCCGGTGAAGGCCTGGCGACATTCATCAACGCGCACGTCAGGGACCTCTATGCTCGCAAGGAACGATAGGATTGTCTCCGGCAGTATTCGTTGGACGCCTGACGCCGCGCTCGAGCGGGCCCGCTGGCTCGCAGCTTCGTTGACGCGAGGGGGTTGTGGCGGCGCGCCCCTCGACTTGAGCGATAGGTGCCTGGCGTGAACCCGCTCCTCCGCATCTGGGCTATCTCCGCGACGTGCGTCGCATTGCTCTTGGCCGTTCGTGGTGCCTGGCCACTGGCCGTAGCCTGCTTCGTGTTCTCACCGGCGCCCGTTCTCTTCTTTTCGTCCAGCCGCCTGGATCAGAGCCGGTTGTCTCGATCGTGGCTTGGCGTCGTCGCAATCGGTGTGATAGTTCTGCTCGCCCTCGTTCTCGCGGCCGCTTACACGGGCGGAGTACCGCAGGTTCACGAGTGGCGTGCCGCGCTTCGGGGAGGCGCAAATTGAGTGCATCCACGATGGTGCCAAACGACACGTTCAACCGCGCCCGCCGATTAGCTTGATACGTTAAGCCGCAAGAAGACTGCGATGGACAAGCCCAATCGTGGCGGCTGGAAGACCTGTAGCCGTGGTCACAAGTATCGGGGACCCGGGCCGTGCCCAGTCTGTCGGCCGGGCGAGGCGGCCAGGCAACGCGGCAAATCCAAGACTCGCTAGCGTGGCTACCTGAATCCCCGGTGGCAAGCAGGTGTTGGTTGAGGACCCGTCGGGGAATCCTATCGAGCTTTTCGAGGCCAAGGATGAGTGATCGCCAAACGCTCGAACGCAACAGGCAGAACGCGATAGCGTTCTATGATCTGATGTTCAATCAATCCAGGCCCGCCGAGGCGATTCAGCGCTACGCGGGTAACAACTACATCCAGCACAATCCGCACGTGGCCGATGGAAAGCAGGCGTTCATCGAGTACTTCGAGCGCATGGCGCGGGAATTTCCCGGCAAGCGCGTGAACGTCAAGCGCTCCATCGCAGAAGGTGACCTCGTCGTCCTTCATTGCCACCAGGAGTGGCCTACCGACAAAGACAAGGATTGGGCGGGCATCGACATCTTCCGATTCGACGAAGACGGCAAGATCGTCGAGCATTGGGACGTGCTGCAAGTGGTGCCCAGCGTGTCGGCCCATGCCAACACGATGTTCTAGCGCAGGAGAGCAGGACTTCCCTTCAGCCGTTGTCGCAATGTTCAAGATGAAGCCCAACCTTAGCGCCCCTGAATAGTCTGCTCGCCCGCATGTGGGGGTCGCGTGATTCCGACGGTCCAGGGAGAACTCCTGGAATGCACGTGAGGTCACATACAGGGACGGCGACAACTTGCTGAGCGCCCCGTTCGGGATGTGATCGCAATCGACGCAGCGTGGCGTCTGAAACAGTCGACGGGCTCGATTGATCCGTCAGTCGTCAGGAGGAACGCCGAGTGTCAGCACCGTCTCTCGAGGGAGGCTGCCAATGCGGCTTGGTCCGGTACCGGATCTCGGGCAATCCGGTCATGGCTGCCCTGTGCCATTGTTCGATGTGCCGCCGCGCTAACGCCGCGCCAGCCGTGGCCTGGGCGATGTACCAGGAGCCGCAAGTGGAGTTCTTGAACGGTGAGCCGACCCCTCTGAGTCTTCGCCAGGCCGCTCGTGCTTCTGCCCGCGCTGCGGCACTCAGATCACCTTCACGGCGCGTACATCCCCGGGCTTATCGACATCACGATCGGAAGCCTGGATAACCCCGGCGAAGTTGCGCCCACTTTTTCACTATTGGGAATCCAAACGCCTCCCATGGTTGCAGGTCGCGGACCACCTGCCTCGCTATCCCGAGTTCCCGCCAACCGAGTAGATGCACGCGAA
The DNA here is from genome assembly GCA_963804205.1 of uncultured beta proteobacterium. Taxonomy (GTDB): domain Bacteria; phylum Pseudomonadota; class Gammaproteobacteria; order Burkholderiales; family Casimicrobiaceae; genus VBCG01. The sequence goes on from CAWDPJ010000002.1 coordinate 9,414, forward strand.
GCAACGCCAACCCATGCATCGAGTTCCCTTCAAAGTGTGGTGGCGGCGGGCCGCTGAGGTTGGGCGTTAGGTGTCGAATGCCGCGAGTGTCGATAACCAATGCCGCCCTTCGAGAGCTCCGCGACCGAATGGCGCAACACGACTGCCGGAGCGGGATCTGCATCATCGGTCCACTGCAAGAGGATTGCCGCGCGCCGGCCAGCATCGAGGACGCATGGTTGATCGAAAAACTGTACGGACCGCCGCCGCGGTGGACGCTCGATATCGTTCCGGTTGAGGCACTCGAGCAACCGCGTGTCGAGCGAGGCGAAAGCTTTCACGTCGAAACGATTCAAGACATCGCCATCGGTATTCTCACATCCAAGCCAGTGGAGCGACTCAGCATCGAGTTGCACGGGGACACGATTCGCGTGTTTGAACGCGACGGCTGACGTGCGATAGTTCGATTTGGCCTTAGGGCCGAACAAGAAGTGAGGGCACACGTTGGAGCTTCACCAGCCACTGGTAGACGCGTGGCCAGAGGCCGATGAAACTCACCGTGCACCCGCTAACGCCTGAGCGTTGGAGCGATCTCGAAGCGCTGTTCAACGCCAAGGGCTGTTCCGTCGCACGCGGCTGCTGGTGCATGTTCTACCGCCGGAGCGGATCGCGAGCGCAACTGCCTGCTGGAATCACCCACGCACAGGCGAACCGCGCCGAGCTGAAGGCATTGGTTGAATCGGGTGAGTCACCGGGCCTCATCGGGTATCGCGGCAAGGTTCCGGTGGGCTGGCTGTCGCTCGGCCCCCGCGATGATTACGCGAAGCTTCGCCGCTCACCGGTGATGAAGGCGGTGGATGAGACGCCGGTCTGGTCGATTGTGTGCTTCGTCGTGCCATCGCAGTATCGAGGCCAGGGTGTTGCGCGGGCGCTTCTCGAGGGCGCGATTGCCTACGCCAGGAAGCGCGGCGTGGCGCTCCTCGAGGCTTATCCCGTAGACAAGCCCGGTCGATCCAACGACGACTCCATGTGGTTCGGCGCGAAATCGATGTACGACGCCGCTGGATTCGAGGAGGTCGTTCGTCGAAAGCCGAATCGGCCGATTGTTCGACGCCGGACTGTCTAAAGGCATCGGATCGCGAGGAGCAATGAAGATCGACCGTATCGACCATATCGTACTCACGGTCCGAGACATCGAGGCCACGTGCAAGTTTTATGCGGACGTGCTCGGCATGACCGCGGTCACGTTCGCAGGCGGCCGGAGAGCCGTCGCGTTCGGCGCCCAGAAGATCAATCTCCACCAGGCCGGGCGCGAATTCGAGCCCAAGGCGCAGCGTCCGACCCCGGGCTCAGCGGATTTTTGCCTGATCGCCGCGGTTCCCCTCGCCGAAGTCATCGCTCATCTGGCGGCCTGCGGTGTGGCGATCATCGAGGGTCCGGTGGCCAAGACGGGAGCGACCGGTGCCCTGCAGTCCGTCTACTTTCGAGATCCCGATGCGAATCTCGTCGAGGTATCGGTCTACGACAAGGCGTAGCACTTGATCACGTGGCGCCTGGTCAGCGCCTACAATGTCAGGCAACGCGAAGCAGCCCGATCGCCGGAATCGTCGGGCGCTTCGGGTGGATAGGGAGGCGCATGGACGACGACCTCGAAGCAATGTCGCGCGAGCGACTGATCGCAGAAGTGAAACGGCTCCGGCAGGGCATTCGCGTGCATCGCGACAGTACGGGACACGAGCTGTGCTGGCACCATCCGGCGCTATGGTCCCTCTTGCCCGAGCGTTCCGATCCGCTTCCGGCCGTTCCGGATTGGCCGCAGTTCCTTCGCGGCTGTATCCGCTATCGTCAATCCCTGGATGAGCAGGCGCCGCACGCACCCAGAAGCGATGAGCCCTTCCGCGAGTGAGAACATCATGAGTGAACCGCAGGCCCATTCTTATGCCACCTACCTCGATGTTCGGTTCCCGGCATTGAGCCTGGTTGACGTTCCTGTGCTGGTCGACGCCTGCAAGGATCGTTGGTACAACCAGACCCTGTGCAAAGTGAACGATTCGGTCGTTCGGCTTGGCGTCATGCAAGGCGAGTACCACTGGCACAAGCACGACAACGACGACGAATTCTTCTTCGTCCTCGAAGGTCACTTCATCATCGATCTGGAAGGCCGGTCCGTCGACCTTCAACAGCGACAGGGGTTCGTCGTGCCGAAAGGCGTTCTTCACCGTACGCGCGCGCCCGAGCGCGCAATCATCCTGATGGTCGAAACTGCGGCAATCGTTCCGACCGGAGATGCCTGACCGATCCCTGCGAGGGGAATGACCGATGATTCGAAAGCTCCCTTCCGGCGGCTACCGGCTCTACTCACGCAAGATTGATCCGAAGACCGGCAGGCGCCGCAATCTTGGAACGTTCAAGACACGGGCCGAGGCAGAGAAGCACGAGCGTGCGGTGCAGTACTTCAAGCGCCGCGGCTGAGCCGGATGAAGGGCCAGGTTCTGGCAGGACGGTGACACCCTTCCGACAGTTGGTATGCAGCCTCCTCGAACACTTCACATCACCGCATGATTGCGGACGCGAGTTTGCCCCCCGGGCAGCACGAGAGCGATAGCTTCCCGCGGTTTGGGTTGACCCCGTTCGCACACAGGTTCCCGACCGAAACGGCACGAATTCAGGTGCGCATCGCGGGCGATGTTCGGAACCCCATCACGGTGGGAACCGAGCTCGAGCGCGTCACCCGCGTGGAGCAGTGCTCGGACTTTCATTGCGTGACCACCTGGACGTGTCGATCGCTGCAATGGAGCGGCTTCCGCTTCCCGGACTTCTACCGCCAGATCGTAGTGCCGCTTGCAGGCCCGAGTCCGGCTGTGGCGTTCGTGGTCGTGCATGGCCAGGACGGTTACCGGTCGAGCCTGCCGCTCGAGGATCTGCTCGGCACTGACGTGCTGCTCGCGGATCGATTGAATGGCCAACCGTTGTCGATCGCCCATGGCGCTCCATTGCGATTGGTGGCTCCGGCCCATTACGGCTACAAGAGCGTGAAGCACGTCGACCGCATCGAGTTCTGGCGCAGCGACGCCAACTATCGCCCGGTCGGTCTTCGTTTCATGGAGCACCCAAGGGCGAGAGTTGCGAGCGAGGAGCGTGGCCAATGGATTCCCGGCTGGTTGTTGCGCTACTTGTATCGCCCTCTCGCACGGCCGACGGCATTGCGGTTCGAGCGAGCCATGCTGAAGTACTCGATGAGAGCCGAGTAACCGTCATGAGCAAATGCGCAAACGCCGAAGAGGCGTTGGCCTTTGTCCGCGACCATGGTGTCGTGCTGGCTTCAGCCAAGGGCGACGCACCGCGTCTCACCGAAGCGATCATCGGCGAACCCATCCACGGCAGCTGGTGGGGCCACCCGCAAAGCCACCACATCTACGCCATCCTGGGTGCCGTCACCGAATCCGAGCAGGTGCTCGTGTGCCGCCTCATCAACGGCAAGGTCACGTTGGTCCATCGCCGGCTGTGGCCGGCGCTGGTCCGGCTCGCCGACCGCTTCGCGCCCGAGCAGCTGGCCCAGGTTCGGGAGGAGCACACACCCTCGGGCCGCCACGTTGCTCGCGAGATTCCGTTCCCGCAATGGGTACCGGCCGAGATCGCAACACAGGCGCTGGCAATCAGTGAACAACAGGCGCTTGCCGACTTCGGTTCATGGCTGCAGCCGAGGCCGGCGGCCAAGCGATCCCCACTGCGAAGGTGACGGAATGTTGATTCAAGCCAGCGTCGAGAACGAGCAGCGACAGCATCGTGTCGCGTTGACGACCGATGGCAACGCTCATTCGCTTTCGATTGCTCCCCGCGTATCGGGCTTTGGATCCGTGGCGAACGGCGGTGAATTGCTATGCCTGGCCATGGCGACCTGCTACTGCAACGACATCTATCGGGAAGCCCGGAAACGGGGCATCGAGGTCGTTCGTGTCGACGTGATCGCGCAAGGCGAGTTCGGAGACCCCGGAGCCCCCGCGAGCCGGTTGTCCTATCAGGTGACCGTTCGTGCGCGCGCTCCCGAGGCCGCCATTCGCGAGCTGATCCTGCATACGGATAGCGTCGCCGAAGTTCAGAATACGCTTCGCCGAGGGATGGCCGTTCAACTCGAATCCTTCAAAGCCGTTTCGATCGACGCTCCCTGATCCGACACTGCCTCGATGGACACACCGCCCATCCTCGATTCTGTCCTCACTTGTCCGCACTGTGGCGTCGCGGGCGACCGAGGCGATGCCGACCGACGCCTGCCTGGTTTTCTACGAATGCGCGAGCTGTCGGACGCTGATCCGACCCAAGCCGGGCGATTGCTGCGTTTTCTGCTCCTACGGCTCCGTGAAATGCCCGCCCATGCAGCGGCCGGCCGGCGGCGTGTGATCCAGCCTTCAACGAGTATCGCGCGGAGCAAGCATGACGATCGATCCCATCCAGGGTGGATGTCTATGTGCAGCGGTTCGCTATCGAATCACGGGCGCGCCGCTTGCGTTGAGCCGCTGTCACTGCAGATCCTGTCGACTCGCCAGTGGTGCTCCCTCCGTCGCCTGGATTGTCGTTCGGTATGCCGATTTCAGTATTGCATCCGGGCGCCCAAACAGCTTTCGTTCGTCGCCGCACGTGGTGCGAACGTTTTGCGGAGCGTGCGGAACGCCATTGACCTACCAACACGATGACAGCCTGGACACGATAGATGTAACGACGGCAACGCTTGATCATCCCGAGCGGTTTCCGCCGACGCGTGAAATCTGGATCGGGCACAAGGTCGCCTGGGAGACGCTGAACCCGGACCTTCGCCACTACCCGAGGAGCAGCAAGGAATGACGCCTATGGAGACTTTGCCATGACCTCCGATGAGCAAGCCATTCGCAAACTTGTCGCGCTTTGGCATAGCGCAACCGCCGCAGGGGATGTCGACACCGTGCTCGGTCTCATGGCCGAAGACGTCGTTTTTCTTGTCGCCGGGCGGCCGCCGATGCGGGGCCGCAGTTCGTTCGAAAGCGGTCTTCGCGGGCTGCTCGCCGAGCATCGCATCGAATCGACAGGGGAAGTGCAGGAAGTCGAGGTCTCGGGGAGCTTGGCGTACTGCTGGTCAAGTCTCTCGGTCCGGATCGTGCCGCGCTCCGGAGGCAGCTCGACGGCTCGTACAGGAAACGCCGTGTCAATTCTTCGCAAGGAACCCAGTGGTGCCTGGGTGGTATGGCGCGACGCCAACCTGTTGCCTTCAGCAGCTTGAGTCACGCTTTCCTGGGCGCTGGCCCCTGGGGAAGGGTGCGAGCGCGCCGCGTCAGATGCTTGCGCGCGTGTCGTTGCGCGGACTTGCCGATTCAGCGAGCGCGTCGAGAAATTGCAAAGCCTCGGCCAGTGCGCCGTCGATGGCTTCGCGCGGGGTCGCGTGCGCTTCAACGTCGAGGAGGCCTGCAGGAAGCTCCGGAATCGCGTCGCGAACGTCGACGTTCGATCCCGCCACCGCGAGCACGGCACGGCACCAGCTGCCGGCGATGGACTGCGCGTTCACGTCGGTTCGGTGCAGGCGCAAGCCCGCCGCTCCGAGGAGTCCCATCAGGCGGCCGGTCTGAAAACCATGGTCGCGGGCAAGCCGCAACGCGTCGCGAAACGAACGCGCCGAAGGCACGACGTTTTTGCCCGCCGCCTGGGCTCGGCCAAGATGGAGCAACACGAAGCATTGGAGATGGACTTGTCCGAGCTCGCGTGCCATTGCCAGCGCGCGCTCGTACAGCGATTGCGCTTGCGGCACGTCACCCAGCTTTTCGACCACCTGGCCGAGGTCATCCATTGCGTCCGCAACTGCGCCCAGGTTGCCCATGCGCTCGGCCAGTGCGAGGCTCGCGCGCGCCAGTTCGTGTGCACGCACCAGGTCGCCACGCCTGCGCGCAAGGACGCCGAGGCTCGACAAGACCATGGCTTCTCCGCGCGAGTCCGCGCGGTCGCGGAACATCTGCGAGGCCCGGCTCAATGCTTCGTCGGCGTCCTCGAACCGTCCCAGCTCGAGATCGCAGTACGCGACGTTGTGCAATGCAGTCGGCGCGTCGAACACGTTGCCGGCCGCTTCGCACTTCTGCAGGCAAGTTGCGAACGCCTCTCGCGTCATCTCGAGATTGCCGCGCCGGAAGTGGACCACGCCGATCTCGTTGGCCAGCTGCGCCTGGGCGATGAGATCTCCCGCGTGCGCTGCCGCGTCGGCACCGGCCAGGAAATGATTCAACGCGGTATCGAAATCGCCGGCATCCCTTGCGACCAGGCCGGACAGCTTGTACAGGTCCGCAAGCTCGGCAGGCTCGTGCGCCGAGCCGATCGCTTCGGCCAGCCGCGCGTGGTACGTCTGCGCGCGCGCGACGTCTCCGCGCCGCCAATGCCCGTTCGCGGCGGCGATCAGGAGCTGGCAATGGACCGCTCGTGATTCGGCAGATGTCGTGAGCGGTAAGGAAGCGAGCGCCTGATCGAACGTGCGGGTCCACTCGTCGTACAACCCCAGCCGGTCGAGGATCACGCACAAGGGTCGCGCGGCCTCGCGCACGGCTTTCGCATCACCACTTTCGATCCCGGTTTCCCAGGCGGCGCGGATATTGTCGAAGTCGTCCTCGAGCAACTGGCGGGCCTGCGCATGCTGCGAGCCGTACAAGGCGAGGCGCTGACTGCACAGGAGCCGCAGGTAGTGGTCCGCGTGACGCGTGCGCGTGACCGTTCGCCGGCTCCGGGAGCGCGCGAGTTTCTCCGCTGCGAACTTGCGAACCAGCGGATGGAGCGAGAAGCGGCTGTCGGTGCTGCGACGGACCAGCGCCTTGTCGACGAGTGCGGACAACACCCGCAACGAGGCCTGCGCCACATGCCCGGCAGCGTCGCGCGTGAATCCTCCGCGGAATTCGGACAACGCAGCCAGCACCTCCTGTTGTTCCGGCGTGAGCAGTCGCCACGAGAATTCGATCACCGCGCGCAGGCTTTGCTGCCGCTCGGGTCGATTGCGCTGCTGGCTCGGCAGCGACTCGAGACCGCGCTCGAGCGCCTGTGCGATGTCGGCGCAGGGGATGGTCCGGACCCAGGCCGCGGTGAGCTCGATTCCCAACGGCAGGCCGTCGACCTGCGCGCAGATGCGCAGCACGTGCGGCATTTCAGCCGCCAGCGAAAAGCCGAGATAAGCCTGGCGCGCGCGCTGCGCGAAGAGCTCGATCGCGGGAAGCGTTCCAGCCAGGTCCGCGCCGGCCTGCTCGGCCACCGTATGGACGAGGCCCTCGATGCCGTAGACCCACTCCTCCTGGACACCCAGCGTTTCGCGCGATGTGATGACGAAACGCAGGCGCGGTGCATCGCGTAGCAAAGCGAGCAACAGGTCGACGGGGTCGTTCGCGGGATCGGCTGCCGGGACGGCAAGCAGATGCTCGAAATTGTCCAGGACCAGCAATCGCTCCTGTGCGCGCAATCCCTGCAGCAGCACGTTCCGGGCGGTGGTTCGCGGCCCGAGCTCGAGACCCAGCGCGCGCGCCATCGTGTCCGCAACCGCATCGGGTCGTCCTATGCCTTCCAGCGATACCCAGGTAACGCCTTGCGCGAACTGTGCGGCAACCTGGCTCGCCACGGCGTGCGCAAGCCGCGTCTTTCCCACGCCGCCCAATCCGTGCAGCGTGATCAGGCGACAGGCGGGATCGCCGAGCATTCGGGCAAGCTCCGCGACTTCCTCGATGCGGCCCACGAACGACGTGGATGCCACTGGAGGACTCGCGGCCCCGTCCATCCGGTAGCGTTCCGTGACGGCTGCGGGGCGGGGGGTCGGCTCGGCCTGCGATTCGTACGAGAAAGCCGCGACCAATGCGCGTGTTTCCGCCGTCGGCGCGCGCCCTTCCGCAACCGCAAGCGCACGCTGGCAGCTGTCGTACTGCGCTTGCGCTGCCTCCGGTCGACGTGCATCGAGGTAGACGCGCATCAACCAGCGATGCGCACGTTCCGCGGCGGGATCGAGCACCAGCCATTGCTGCGCCAACGCGACCGCAGCTTCGTACGACAGATTCGAGGCCGAAGGGACCGCACGGCCGAGTTGCTCGTACTGTGCGGCGATGACCCGGTCGAACAGCTGGTAGGCGAGCTGCTTCAGCCGGGCACGCTCACGGTTCAGCCAATCATCGAATTCCGGCGTCGCATCGGCGTCGAAATCCTGCAGCAGGTGGCCCTTGTACAACTCCGCCGCCTCCTGCAGCCGTCGCACATCGTTGCTCTGGGCAAGTGCTTCGAACCGGGCGACGTCGCAGGTCAGCTCGGCGGAGTCCACCACCGCCAACGCCTCGCGCTCGATCGCCAGGCACTGGGTCATCGGCGCCGGAAGCCGGAACAGCGTGGCCCGCAGGCTTGCCCGGGCAGCCTCGGCGTCGCGACCGCCCCAGAACAAAGCGGCCAGCGCACGCCGCGAGTGCGACCTGCGATCGAGTGCCAGGAAAGCGAAGAGAGCGAACGCTTTCTTCGACGCGCATCGGATCGTCGCCTCTCCGGCATGCGCGACGGATTGTCCCAGCAGCGTGAGGCGAACCGGATCGGCCATGAGTGCGCAATGCCTGATTGCCTGGGCGTGATCCAGCACTCCCACGGCGGATGGCCGGCCTGCGTCGTTCCGCAACTCCCGACGAGTGCGTGCCATCAAGCGCGCTAGTCGTACCCACGACGCCCCGTGGGTCCGCCAATCGGGCTCTCAGGACAGTACCACGCGCGCAGCTCGGCGAGGCATTGGCGCGGCAGCTCTGCTTCGCCCGCAGCGCGCATTGCACGGGCGTGCTCGGCAGCGATCGCACCGAGCACTTGCGCGATACGAAGAATCTCCGCCCTGCCGGTCGGTGCTTCGTTTGTCAACCCGACATCGAGCTTGAACAGCTGGGCCATGACGCTCTCCTCGAAGTGTTGTTCGAGTTCCGGCGAACCACCTCAGGTCATCAGCAATCCTGAACGAGCCCGGATGGAATCTCCCATTCCACGCAGCTCACTGCAACCGGGTTTCCCGGAGCGAACTGCTCCACCTTGACGGTCTTGTAGACGGCGGAAACTGCGCTGACCGCGCGTCCTGTGCCGGTCAGGCCCTGGTCGATGCTGGTGAAGAAGACGCCGGTGAACGTGTACTTCGCGTACTCGTGGCCCAACCGATTGCCCGGGATGTTGCTTCGGACCGTCAGCGTGGCGGTCGGCGCAGCCTTCCCCGTGGTGATGTACTTCACCAACGCCGGGACGGCGCGGTTGAGCGCAGTCGTGAAACGCAGATCGCCCGGATTCGGCTTCCCGACCGAGGCACCGCCCCCTTTGGTCCAGCTGGAGTCCGCTTCGACACCGAGCGCATAGGAAAGCAGCACGATCTCGTTGGGATGCTGCGCGTCGGTGCTGTCGCCGACGATCTCCAGCCCCGGAAGCGTGTCGCTGAACTTCAGGAACATGTCGTCCGCGAGTGCCGTGTTGCTCGCCACGCTGCCGACGAGTGCCACGACCAAGATGCATGCGCTGGTTCCAAGTTGCATGATGCCTCCGTTAGCTAATGAGAAATTCACAGAAACGCGATGGGCTGCTTGCGCGCGATCGCGAAGCGGTGCCCGTTCCTTGCCGCTCACCGCGGCTACTCCGCGTCGACGAGCGTTACATTCCGCGTCCATTGCTGGGCGTCGATGACGCGGCCGTGGTGGTAGACAACGCCCTCCAGCTCCGCTCGCGCCGGTCCGCTGACGAACCCGTCCCGGCCGTGCGAGCGAATGCGCACCGGATAGCGTTCCATTGCACCGGTGCAGCGCTCGATCTCGAAGCCGTGGCCGATCGTGCTGCCTTGTGTCAACGTCACGCGAATCATCACGTGCGCGTCGTCCTGACAGAGCGCGAGCACGTTCACCTCGACCTTGTGCGCGTTGACCAGCGTCGCGTTCGGATCGATGTTCATGCCGAACGAGGGCACGGTCACCGGCAGCAGCCGATTGGCGAAGGTGCCATCGCCGAGCGGCGCCGCTTCCCCCCGCGCCCCAGCAGAACACGTGTCCCGCGGCGTCGATCGCGCAGGTGTGGAAGACGCCCGTGGCGACGGCGGTGAGGTCGGTGAGGCCCGGTCCAACGCCCGCGATGAAGCGACTCACCACCGTGCCGTCGCCATACTGACCCTGCGAGTTGTCGCCCCAGCAGAACGCCCTGCCGTTGCCGCGAATGCCGCAGGTATGGAATGCGCCCACGGAGATCGACAGCATCGAGGCCGTACCGGTACTCGAGGTTGGCAGCAACCGGTCGGTCGTCGTGCCGTCTCCAATCTGCGCGGAAACGTTGTCACCGGTGCAGAACACCGTGCCGTTTACGCGCACCACGCAGCTGTGGTTACCGGCGGCAACCGCGACGACCTCGGACGTGAGCATGCCTCTTGGCGAGTTCACAACGGTCACCGTGCTGCTGTTGATTCCGAGCTGGCCGGTGTTGTTGCGGCCCCAGCACAGCACGTCGCCGTCGAACGCGCGCGCGCAGGTGCTGAACGAGGCTGCCGCCAATGCCACCACGCCGGTCAGGGCCGTAGGCGTCGGCGTGTTGAACAGCCGGCGTGCGCGGCGTGGTGCTGTCGGTCGTCGTCAGGTTGCCGAGCTGGCCGAACTGGTTGTCGCCCCAGCACTGCATGCTGCTCCCGCTGCGCAGCACGCAGGTATGGAGCGCGCCCGTAGCAACGGCCACGACATCGTTCAGTCCTGGCACGGTTACCGGCGCAAGCCGCGGTGACGTCGTGGTTCCGTCGCCGATCTGGCCGTTGTCGTTGCGGCCCCAGCAGCGCACGGTCCCGTCCGCGATGCGCGCACACGAATGCCCGTTGCCGACCGCGATCTGCGTTGCGTTCGTCAGGCCCGCCACCGCTACCGGCTGGCCGCTGGTGACGGTGGTGCCATCGCCGAGTTGACCTGTAGCCGTTGCTGCCCCAGCACGCTACGGTGCCGTTGCCGCGCAGCGCGCATACGTACCCGCTGTGCGACGCGATCGCTCGCGCGCCGATGCTGCCTGCGACGCCGGTTGCCGCAACGGGAGAGGTGCGGCGTGTCAACGAGTTGTTGCCCAGCTGGCCGGATGAATTGTCGCCCCAGCAATGCACGGTGCCGTCGGCGCGCAAGGCACACGCGTGATTCGCGCCTGCGCTGATCGCAACCGCGTTGGTGAGGCTTTGCACCGCTACCGACGAGAGCCGGTCGCTCGTTGAACCGTTGCCGAGTTGGCCGCTTCCCCCCTGGCCCCAGCACCGCGCCGTGCCGCCGACGCGGATCGCGCAGCCGAAGTTGCCTCCGGCCGCGAGCGAGATCGCGTCGGCGACGTTGGTCACGTCCTGGGGGTGGTCTTCGGTATCGTTTCCACCACCGCCGACCTGTCCGGATGCGTTGGATCCCCAGCACATCGCACGTCCGTGATTCCGCAACGCGCAGGTGTGCGCGACGCCGCCAGTGATGGATACGAAGCCGGCTCCAGGGCGACCGGGTAGCGTCGTGCCTTCGAACCGGACCTCCACGGGCAGCGACTCGAACAGACCGATGTCGTCACCGTCGCCGGCGCCGAGCTGGTTGTCGGTGTTGCGTCCCCAGCAGAACGCGTCGCCGCGAACGTCGACGGCGCAGGTATGCTCGGCGCCCGCGCCGATGGCCACGACATCGTCGAGGTCCACGGCGGCGGTGCCCGGGCCGGGACGCCCGAGCTGCCCCTGCGCGTTGTCGCCCCAGCAGCGGACGACACCCCTGACGTCCAGCGCGCAGGTATGTCGCGCTCCGGCGGTGATCGCGATCATGTCCACGAGGCCGGCAACCTGGAGCGGTGTGGTGCGGTTCGGCGTGCCGGGCCCGATCTGGTCGTTCGAGCTGGATCCCCAGCAATGCACCGTGCCGGCGGCACGGATCGCGCAGGTGTGGTTGGCGCCTGCCGCGATGGCCGTCACCTGGGTGAGGTTCGCTACGGGCACCGCGATGCGCCGGTCGGTCGTGGTCCCGTCGCCGAGCTGGCCGGAACCATTCTCGCCCCAGCAGAGGACGGTGCCATCCGAACCGATGACGCAGGAGTGCGCACCGCCGACGGCGATGCGGCCGCCGTCGCGCATGCCGGTAACCAGCGGGGATGCGTTCACCCGCGATGGCGGACATCCAGCAGGCTTGCAACGTTGCGGCGACAACGAGCGTGACCATCCGGGCAATACTCATGAAGTTTTCTCCACCGGCTGCTTCAGATGCAGCGATGAGAAAACTCTAGGGCAACTGCCGTGATTGGATCGTTACTGCACCGTTACTGCTATCGGGCCCGGTCGAGATCCAGCGGATCATCGCACTTCGATCCACGCCGGCGCGTGATCGCTCGCGCCGGTTTCGCCACGGGTTGCCTTGTCGACATTCGCATCCACCAGGCGCGGCACCAGCGCGGGGCTCAGCAACAGGTGATCGATGCGCAGTCCCGCGTCTCGCTCCCACCGTTTGCGCATGTAGTCCCAGAACGTGTAGATGCGCGCTGTCGGATGCCGGACGCGGATGGCGTCGGTCCATCCCTGGTCCAGCAGGCGGCGAAACCTGTCGCGGCTTTCGGGTTGCACGAGCGCGTCGTCGTCATAGGATGACGTCGGATAGATGTCGGCCTCGGTGGGCACGACGTTGTAGTCGCCGGCCAGCACGACCGGCACGCCCGACGCATGCAACGCCGCCGCGTGCGCGATGAGGCGATCGAGCCAGGCGAGCTTGTACTCGAACTTGGGTCCGGGTTGCGGATTGCCGTTCGGCGCGTACAGGCACGCAACCAGGATGCCATTCACCGCCGCCTCGAGGTAACGCGCATGCGCGTCGCCGGCGTCCCCAGGCAAGCCGCGACGAATCGCCACGGGCTCGCCTCCGCGCGCAAGGATCGCGACGCCGTTGAACCTCGGCTTCTGTCCCTGCCAAAGCGCGCCATATCCCGCGTCGCGTAGCGCCTCGACCGGAAACTCCTCGGGATAGATGCGCAGCTCCTGCAAGCACACGACGTCCGGCTGCGCCTCGCGCAGCCATTCCAGCAGGCGTGGCAGGCGGCCCCGAATGCTGTTGATATTGAAGGTGGCGATTTTCATGGATGCTTGCGAACCGACGCGTAACCCTCACCCGTCAGTCGATCGACTCCCCGGTTCATACTCTTGATCCGGAGTGCGATGGAAGCGGGCTGCTCGGCCCGGGCCGGAAAGGGAGAAGACGATGGAAGACGACCGCATATCGGCACGCGAGATGCTGGCGGAGACCCGCCGCCACTGGCCGCTGATGACTGCATACGAGCGTTTCGAGCAGATCGTCGCGGTCCTGCTCAGCCTGATCATCGTCGTCGTTATCGCGGTCGCGCTGGTCCAGCTGGTGATCGGCGTGACGCCCCTAGTGATCGGCGGTGCGCTGAACCCGCTCGACCACCAGACGTTCCAGGCGCTGTTCGGCATGATCATGACCTTGCTCATCGCCATGGAGTTCAAGCACTCGATCATCCGCGTCGCATTGCGGCGCGAGAGCATCATCCAGGTCAAGACGGTCGTTCTCATCGCGCTGCTCGCACTGGGTCGCAAGTTCATCATCCTGGATACCGAACGGACCGATGCTGCGACGATCGGCGCCCTTGCCGGCGCGACGCTCGTGCTCGGGATCGTGTACTGGCTCTTGCGCGAGCGTGACGATCGGTCGGCGCCGACCTCGCCCCGGCGATCCGACGCTGGCCTGAAGGCGTTCGGCAACCCTGGGGCAGGAAACACGACATGGGAGCGACCGTGCCGTTGACCTTCGAAACGTTCGACACCGCACCCGGTGCCGAGACGGCCCTCATCGATGCCGGTCTCGACGCATCGAATTGGGCCGCGGCAGCATTGCGCGACGTCCGGCCGATTACCTGCATTGCTCGCGGTCCGTCAGGTGAGGTTGTAGGGGGTGCACTCGCCCGAACCTGGGGAGAGTGTGCGGAGCTGCAGCAACTCTGGGTCGCACCGGAGCATCGCCGAAACGGCATCGGTACCCGCCTGGTCGAGCTGTTCGAGGCCCGCGCCGCAGCGCGTGGATGTCGAATGCTCTACCTTACGACGTTCAGCTTCCAGGCCCCGGGGCTGTATCGATCGCTCGGTTACCGATCCGCTGCGGAGCTTCGAGGTTTCCCCGGCGGGATCGTGAAGTTCCTGATGGTTCGCACGCTGGCGCCCCGAGAAAGCTGATCCCGGAGCGCTCGATGGACCCGGCGAGCCTTGTGATCCTCGCGTTCGGGGCGATTGCTTCCCTGATCGTCTTTCTGCTCCTGCGGGTCCCGCGTTTCCGGCGCGTGCAGTTTCGCCGGCATCCGCCGTTCTCGTTGCCGGTTTCGGCGCTCGGTGCACTGCTCGTCTTCGCGGCGTTTGCGCTGTTCCTCCTCCTCCAACGATGATCCGGCGTTCCGTGCATCGACCGGCGCTCAATTCGTGGGACCGGGTTTCGGATCGCTCGTCCTGGCCGCAGGAACAATGACCGTGGGATCCCGGTTCATCTGGTCGCGCCGGGCCGCGAGGTCGACGACCTGCGCGCGAATGTCCGGATAGCGCCTGAGGATCTCGTTGAAGTCGCTACGGGTGAGCTTCAGGAATTTGCTGTAGTCGAGCGAGACCACATCCGCGGAGCGCGGCTGACTCGTCAGCAGCCCCATCTCGCCGACGAAGTCGCCGGCGCTCAGGCGGATCCGCCTGCGCCCGAACTTGACCTCGACTTCGCCCGAGGAAATGAAATAGGCCGCATCCGCCTCTTCACCCTTCCTGATGATGATCTCACCCGGGTTCGCGGTGTGTGGCGCCATATGCAGGAGAACGACCTCGCGCTGCTCGGGGGTCAGCGCCGCGAACACCGGGAAGCGTTCGACGAGCTCCTGAGGCGATAGCGTCCTGTGCGCGGCCGCCTTGCTCTCGGCGAGCACGCGTGCAGCCTCCAGCGCTTCCTGAAGTCGCGCGTATTGGGTATTGCGATTGGTCTCGAAGCGCAGATTGAGCGCGGGACGCGAGCGGATGAAGGCGACGAGCCGGTCCATCGCTGCGAACGCCAGCGGGTTCAGCGTGATCGACACGAGCGAAGCCGCGAGAATGAGGCTCAGGCCCTCGGGCGGCAGCAGCGCGTACCCGATGCCGAGACCGGCCAGGATGAACGAGAATTCCCCTACCTGTGCCAGCGACGCCGAGACGATCAGCGCGGTGCTGATCGGATAGCCGAGCATCAGCACCACAGCCAACGCGACCAGCGACTTGCCGATCAGGACCAGGAGGAGGACGGCTGTGAGCAGTAACGGCTCGCGGACGATGATCGTCGGATCGAACAACATCCCGACCGAGACGAAGAACAGCACCGCGAACGCATCCTGCAGCGGCAGCGAGTTGGAGGCGGCTTTGTGGCTCAGGTCGGACTCGTTCAGCACGACGCCGGCGAAGAATGCGCCGAGCGCGAACGACACGCCGAAGAGCTTCGCCGCACCGAACGCAATGCCGACGGACAACGCGAGAACCGCAAGCGTGAACAGCTCGCGCGATCCGGTGCGCGCCGCTTGCCGCAGGAGCCAGGGCATCACGCGAGGCCCGACGATCAGCGCGAGCGCCCCGAAGGCCGTCACCTTCACGAGCGTGATCGCCAGCGCCACGGCGACACTCTGCCCGTTCGAGGGTGGAGCAGCGCCGGTGTTGCCGCCGAGCATTTCCGCGAGCGCCGGCAACAGCACGAGCACCAGCACCATCGCGAGGTCTTCCACGATCAGCCAGCCGACGGCGACCCGGCCGTTCGGCGTCTGGACCGCGTTTCGCTCCTCCAGGGCCTTCAGCAGGACGACGGTGCTCGCGACCGAGAGGCACAAGCCGAGGATCAGCGCGGCGCCCAGCGACCATCCCCAGAGCAACGTCATCGCCGCGCCGATCGCCGTGGCGATGACGATCTGGCCGATCGCGCCCGGGATCGCGATGCGGCGCACGGCCATCAGGTCGGCCAGCGAGAAATGCAGGCCGACGCCGAACATCAACAGGATGACGCCGATTTCCGCGAGCTGTCCGGCCATCGTGGCGTCGGCGACGATGCCGGGCGTGTGCGGCCCCATGAGAACACCGGCCAGCAGATATCCGACCAGGGGTGGCAGGCGCAGCTTGCTGGCTGCAAAGCCGAACACGAATGCGAGGACGAAGCTCGCCGCAAGCGTGGCGATCAACGTTACGTCATGCGGCATGCGATCCCCTGGTGGACTGCTTCATTGCAACCGTCGACCCGCGACCCCGAAGGCTTGTGGCCGGCGTGGATTTTGCCACGGCAAGTCATCCGCGAAGCGGCTGCACACTGCGATGCACCTTCCGGGTGCGTAACACGCTACGCGCTAGACTTCCGGTTTCGAGCCGGAGCACTGGGATGACTATCGACGAAGTTCCGCTGGAAGGGGGCTGCACGTGCCGCGCGGTGCGTTATGCGATGACCAGCGCACCGTTGTTCGTCCATTGCTGCCATTGCCGATGGTGCCAGCGCGAGACCGGCGCCTCGTTCGCATTGAATGCGATGATCGAGGCGGATCGCGTCGTCCTGCGCAAGGGCAATCCGGAGATCGTTCTCACCCCGTCGGAGAGCGGCAAGGGACAGAAGATCGCCCGCTGCCCGATCTGCAGGATCGCGCTGTGGAGCAACTATGCCGGCGCCGGCGACAAGGTGCGCTTCGTGCGCGTCGGCACGCTGGACGAGCCTGATCGCCTGCCGCCGGACATCCATATCTTCACGGCGTCGAAGCAACCGTGGGTCGTGTTGCCGCCGGACATTCCGGCGGTCCCGGAATACTACGATCTGCAGCGCTATTGGCCGGAATCGAGCCTCGAGCGCCGCCAGGCGCTGCGGCGATGAGCGAGCCCCGCTGCGAGCATTTCGGCGACGCGATCGACATCCCGCCGCGCGCGAACGGATGCGAGGCGTGCCTCGCGCTGGGCGAGACGTGGACAGCGCTGCGCGTGTGCCAGACCTGCGGGCACGTCGGCTGTTGCGAGGATTCGAAGCACGCGCATGCGCTTCACCACTTCCAGACCACGGGCCATCCGCTCATCATGCCCTTCGATCGCGACGAGCGCTGGGCCTGGTGCTACGTGCATCGCCGCTATTTCCAGCAGGTCCGCGATGCGGCACCAAGCGCGCGCGGGGGGCTGCGCGGGTTGTTCCGTCGCCTGACCGGCCGCTGACGCCGTCGCCTGATGTCGCGCATGCCAACCTTGCGGAGCAGCGGCCCTTGCACGCTTGCACGATGATGATCGCGGCGCGTAGGGTCGCAGGCGCCTCGCGCGCATGACGTTGCTCGCCGAAGTCGTGGGCACGTCGGCGCGCGTCGGCGATATCTCCGGGCGCCGCGCCAAGATCGCCGAGATCGCCGCGCTGTTGCAAAAGCTCGGCCCGGACGAGATCGAGCTCGGGGTCGCGTATCTCGCCGGCGAAATTCCGCAGGGTCGCAAGGGGATCGGCTATGCGCTGATCCGCGACTCGCATCCCGAAGCCGCAGCGCAGGCGCCGACGCTGACGCTGCGTGACGTCGACACGGCGCTGGCGACGATCGGTGCGACCGCCGGCCGCGGCTCGATGGCGGAGCGCAAGCGGCTGCTCGCCGCGTTGCTCGCGGCGGCGACGGCCACGGAACAGGCGTTCCTCGTGAGGCTTCTGCTCGGCGAGCTCCGGCAGGGCGCGCTGGAGGGCCTGATGATCGAAGCAGTCGCGAGCGCCGCCGGCGTGCCGGTGGCGGAAGTGCGCCGTGCCGCGATGATTGCGGGCGGCATCGCTGCAGTCGCGGTCGCTGCGCTTACGAAAGGCGAACAAGGGCTGCGCGCATTCTCGATCGCGCTGTTCCAGCCGCTCGCGCCGATGCTGGCGCAGCCTGCGGACGACATCGAGGATGCGCTGGCGCGGATCCCGGCCGCGTCGCTGGAATGGAAGCTCGACGGCGCGCGCGTGCAGGTCCACAAGTCGGGCGACGAGGTTCGCATCTACTCGCGCACGGGCAACGACGTCACGCCTGCGGCGCCCGAGATCGTCGAGACGGTGCGAGGCCTTCGCGCGGACGCCCTGATCCTCGATGGCGAGGCGATCGTGCTCAAGCCGGACGGCGTGCCGTATCCCTTCCAGGACACGATGCGCCGCTTCGGTCGTGCGCTCGACATCGAGCGCATGCGCGAGTCGATGCCGCTGTCGGTGTTCTTTTTCGATTGCCTGCATCGCGACGGCGAGGATCTGGTCGGCAGAACCGCAAGCGAGCGCTTCGACGCGATGACCGCCATCGTGCCGGCGCCGATGCGCATCCCGCGGCTCGTTACCGACGATGTCGCGGCCGCGCAGGCGTTCTACGACGATACCGTGCAGCGCGCGCACGAAGGGGTGATGGTCAAGGCGGTGGACGCGGCTTACGAGCCCGGCAGTCGCAGTGCAGCCTGGCTCAAAGTGAAGCGCGCGCATACGCTCGATCTCGTCGTGCTCGCCGCCGAGTGGGGACACGGCCGCCGGCACGGATGGCTGTCGAACCTTCATCTCGGCGCCCGCGATCCGACGACCGGCGCGTTCGTCATGCTCGGCAAGACGTTCAAGGGCATGACCGACGCGCTGCTCGAGTGGCAGACGAAGGAGCTGCTCGCGCGGGCCGTGGATCGTGGCGAATGGGTCGTCGAAGTGCGCCCCGAGCTTGTCGTCGAGATCACGTTCAACGACCTGCAGGCGAGCCCGCGTTACCCGGGCGGGCTCGCACTCCGGTTCGCGCGCGTCAAAGGTTATCGTCCGGACAAGCGTCCGGAGGATGCGGATACGATGGATACCGTGCGCGCCCTTTATGCCGCGCAGGGCGGTCGATCCGCGGATCGCAACGACCCGGATCGCGAAGATCCGCGGTGAAGGAGAACGAGACGATGGCAAGACTGCCTTATGCGGAACCGAAAACGCCGGAGGCGCAGGCGGTCGCCGCGCGGATCATCGCCGAGCGCGGGAGCCTGCTGCATCTCTACCGCATGCTGCTCAACAGCGTACCGCTTGCCGAGGGCTGGCTCACGTTCCTGACCGCGATCAGGCAGCGGCTGAGCCTGTCCGGCACGCTGCGCGAGCTCGTGATCATGCGCGTCGCGATCCTCAACGGCGCGCAGTACGAGGCCGATCAGCACGCGCCGATCGCGCTGCAGGAGGGGCTGACGCAGCGGCAGCTCGAGGCGCTCGCGGACTGGCAGGATTCGGACGCGTTCACGGCCGCGCAACGTGCCGCGCTCGCGCTGACCGACGCGATGACGCGTGACGTGCAGGTTCCGGATGAGACGCTCGACCAGGTTCGCGGGCACCTGTCGGATCGCGAAGTGGTCGAGCTCGTCGCGACGATCGCCGCCTACAACATGGTGTCGCGCTTCATCGAGGCGCTCGGCATCCACAGCGACGAGGAAATCGGCCGAACGTAGGGTTCACTTTCGGCCGCTCGACCGCCACGCAACGCAGTCGATCTCGACCTTGCAGTCGACCATCATCGACGCCTGAACGCACGCACGCGCCGGCGGCGCCGCGCCAAAGTAGCTGGCGTAGACCTTGTTGAACGCCCAGAAGTCGCGCGGATCGTCCAGCCACACGCCGACGCGCACGACGTCGTCGACACCGTATCCGGCCTCGCTCAGGATCGCGAGCAGATTGCGGATCGCCTGATGGGCCTGCGGCACGATGCCTCCGTCCACGATCACGCCGTTCACCATCGGCACCTGGCCGGACACGTGGAGCCAGCCGTCGGCCTCGACGGCGCGCGCGAACGGAAGCGACTGCCCGCCGGGCCCGCTCTCGCCGGTCCCGATTCTTCGGATCGACATCCTTGCCTCCCTGATTGATCAGCGCACCGTGCCACGTGCCGCGACCGGCCACACGCTCTCGACCTGACCGTTCCTGACCCCGTAGACCTCGTCGACCATGTTGCTGACGACGCAGCAGTGATTGGGCACGACGTGCACGACATCGCCGACTTTCGGCCGCCGATCGGATTTCGACAGGTCGATGACGCCGTGCTCCTCGGACAGATGCGGAATGACCGCCTGCGGATACTCGACGACATGGCCGTAGCCGGTCACCGTGTACAGATCGGACGTCAGCACCTTCGTGCCGCAGTCGATCACCGCGCGGGTCTCGGTCGGACGGCTGACAACCGTCGCGCGCACGCGCATCGCACAATCGTCCCACGTCGCGGCGCCGGCGGTTACCGTCATCACGTCGTTGTAGATGTACGTCCCGGCCCGATGCTCGGTCAGCATCGGGAACTTGTCCAGGTTCACGAGCGCCGGCGTCCCGCCGCCGGAAACCACGGGAACCGGAATGCCGGCGCGCTCGAACAAGCGAAGCGCCTCGACGAAGAAGTCGTGCGAGCTCGGGAACCGGCACGGGAACGTCATCAGGCCCTCGAATCGCATCCGGGGCATGTGTCCGGCTGCGCGCGCGAGATCGAGCGCCGCCTGCGGCGTCTGCACGCCGTTGCGGCCCATGCCGGTATCGCATTCGACGAGGAAGGGCACGTCGCGACCATGACGCTGTCCGGCTTCGGAAAGGCCTTTCGCGACCACGTCGTTGTCGAGCACGACGGCAAGGCGCTTCAGTCGCGACGAGAGCTCCATCAGCCGATCGGTCTTCGGCTCGCCGACGATGTTGAACGCGAGCAGCACGTCGTCGGCGACACCGGCATCGGCAAACACCTCGACCTCGCCGAGCTTCTGACAGGTGATGCCGACGGCACCCGCCTGCATCTGCAGCTTCGCCAGCGCCGGGATCTTGTGCGTCTTGATGTGCGGCCGGTTTGCGAGGCCGAGTGACGACAGGCGTTGCTGCACACGGGCAATGTTCGCCTCCATCATGTCGAGCCGCACGGTCACGGCCGGAGTCTCCAGCGTTTCAACGTTTGCCATCGGGATTTCCTTCACAACCAGTTCGGGACGAGCAGCCTCGGGAGCAGCAGCACGGTGGAGGGTACCAGCGCGCACAGCACGATGACCACGAGCAGCGGGATCATCATCAGATGCAGGAGCTTCTGGATGCGCATCATCGGCACGCCGGCCACGGCGCAGGCGGTCATCGCGCACATGCCGAGCGGCGGCGTCAGCAGGCCGAACGACTGCGTCATGACGACGATCACGCCGAGATGGACCGGATGGATGCCGACTTCGAGCGCGAGCGGATGGATGATCGGCACGAAGATCAGGATTGCCGGCAGCGCGTCCATGAACGTCCCGAGCACCACGTTGACGAACACGATCAGGAGCATGATGACCAGCTTGTCGCGCGTGAAGCGCGAGGATGAAATCGCTGACCATGCCCGGCACCTGGTAGAACGCGAGCAGCCAGCCGAAGATCGAGGCGGCGCCCAGGCAGAACAGGATCTGCGAGAACTGGACGACGGTCTCGGCGAACAGCTTCGGCAGCGCGCGCAGCGACAGGCTGCGGAACACGACGAGCGTGACGAACAGCGAATAGACGGCGGCGACCGATGCAGACTCGGTCGGCGTGAACACGCCGCCGATCATGCCGACAACGATGATCACGGGCACGCCGAGCGGCCAGGCGGCTGCCTTCACGCCGTCCCACACGGCGCGCATGCCGAGGAAATGGGGATGCTCGCGCGGGAAGTCGTATTTCAGCGCGAAGAAATGCGACTGCAGCATCAGCGACAGCCCCATGAGGATGCCGGGGAGGATGCCGCCGATCAAGAGCGCGCCGATCGACACGCCCGCAGTCGCGCCGTAGACCACCATCAGGATCGACGGCGGGATCACCGCGCCCATCGTCGACGTGCAAGCGGTCAGGCAGACGGCGAACCGCTCGTCGTAACCGCGGCGTTTCATCGCGGGGCAAAAAATCGTGCCGATGGCCGCTGCATCCGCCGTGCTGCTGCCCGAAATGCCGGAGATGAACATGCCGACCACGACATTCACGTGCGCGAGGCCGCCGCGCAGGTGACCGACGAGCGCCATTGCGAGCTTGACCAGTCGTTCGGAGATGCCGCCGTCGTTCATCACGTTGCCGGCGAGGAAGAAGAACGGCAGTGCAAGCAGCGTGAAGGAGTTGATGCCCGTGAACATCTGCTGGACCATGACCATCGTCGGCAGGTCCGCGATCCAGATGACGAGCAGCGAGCACAGCAGCAGCGCGAACGAGATCGGCACGCCGGCAAGCAGCGCCAGGGTCAGCGAGACCAGCAGGACCGTGAGCGGATGCATCAGCGCCGCCCGGTCAGCAACTGTCGGATGTCGCGCACCAGGTCCGGCACGATGGCCAGCAGCATCAGCAGCGCCGAGACGGGGATGATGATCGTGGGGACGAACAACGTGATGCCGAGCGCGGGTGACATGCGTTGCAGGCTCATCACCGAGAACTGCCACCCGTAGACGAGCATGACCACCACGATGACGAGCATCGAGAGGTCGACCACCAGCCCGCGCAGACCTGCGGCGCGTCCGCGCAAGCGGTCCTCGAAGATGTCGAACGCAAAGTGCGTGCGCCGCCACGACGTGATGGCCGCGCCGATGAAGACACACCAGATGAAGGCGAACAGCGACAGCTCCTCGCCCCAGAGAAACGAGGTGGCGAAGGCGTATCGCAGGACGACCTGGATGAAGACGCCGAGCGTGATGAACGCCAGCAACCCGGCAAGCAGGACCAGCAGGACGCGTTCCAGCTTGCCGAGCAGCCTTTCCACTCCTTACTTACCCTGCGCGCGCACCATCTCGAGCAGGTCGGCGGACTTCAGTTCCTTCGCGAGCTCGTCCTGGATCGGCGCGATCAGTGCCACGAACTTCGCCTTGTCCGGCGACGTCAGCACGGCACCTTTCGACTTCAGCCGGTCGGCCGCGGCGGCGACGAACTCGGCGTCCTTTTTCCGCTCGTGCACCGCGGCTTCGGCCGCCGCGGTCAGCACGACCTTCTGAAGGTCGGGCGGCAGGCTCGCGAGCTTCTTCTCGTTGATGAGCAGCAGCGAAAGGCTGCGTTGATGCTCGGTCTGCGAGATGAACTTCGCTGCCTCGTAGTGCTTGTTCGAATCGACGACGGCCAGGCCGTTTTCAGCCGCGTCGAGCACGCCGGACTGCAGCGCCTGGTACACCTCGCCGAAGTTCATCGGCGTCGGGATCGCGCCGAACGTGCGCCAGACCTTCACCTCGACCGGGTTGTTCTGCACGCGGATCTTCACGCCCTTCAGATCGTCGGGGCTGGCGACCGAGCCCTTGCGGCTGTAGATGTTGCGCACCCCCGCCGAGTAGAACCCGATCAGCTTGATGCCGAGGTTCTTGCTCGCGATGAGATCGTCCATCCGCTTGACGAACTTCGGATCGTTCGCGACGCGCTCGAAGTGCGGCAGGTCCTTGAACAGATAGGCGACGCTGAACAAGCCGAGCTCGGGAATCACGGTCGCGGCATTGGGAGAGTTGGCGCAGATGACGTCGATCGAGCCGAGCCGCACGCCCTCGACCATCGCAACCTCGGATCCAAGTTGCGCGGCGGGGAAGACATCGACGCGGATCTTTCCCTGGCTGCGCTCCTCGACGAGCTTCTTGAACATCTGGTGGCCCTCGTCGTACATGCTGCCGAGGGGCTGGTCGTGACCCATTCGCAAGCGGATTTCCTGCGCGAGCGCGGCGACGGGAAGCGCGAACGCTACGGCCGCGAACGCGGCGAACACTGCCAGGGTGAAGCGACGCATCGTCATCTCCTCCGGGTGGACCGCTGATTCATCTTATGATAATACGATATCGCAAGTGCTTGTCAACGTGGATCAAAACGCCGCTGCGGCGGCCGACTAAGCGATTGATATGATTTATCAGGATGGTCTTTTCCAGCGCGCGGCGCCGCCCCGCCGCCGCAATCTCTTCACCCATGTCGTCCAGGAGCTCGGCAGCCGGATCGTTCGCGGCGATCTGAAACCTGGCGACGGGCTTCCGAACGAGGCCGACCTCGGTCGCGAGTTTCGGGCCAGTCGCTCGGTCGTGCGCGAGGCGGTGAAGACGCTCGCCGCGAAAGGCCTGCTCGAGGCACGGCCGCGGATCGGTACCCGCGTGCTCGAGCCGACGCACTGGAACCTGCTCGACCTCGACGTGCTCGGCTGGCGCTACGCGACGATGCCGCGTACGCAGTTCTTCCGCGAGCTGTTCGAGATCCGGCGGATGATCGAGCCGAACGCCGCAGCGCTTGCAGCCGAGCGCGCCACCGACGAGGAAATCGCGGCGCTCGACGCGGCGTATGCAGCGATGCAGGCGACCGATCATGCGAGCGACGCTGCGATCGATGCGGACCTCCGCTTCCATCGCGCGGTGCTCGATTGCTCGCACAACGAGCTGCTCGTGCAGATGGGCGGCGTGATCGCGGTCGGCCTGCTGGTGAGCTTCCGGATCTCCAGCCATTCGTACGGACATTCGCTGCCGAAGCACGGCGAGGTGCTCGAGGCGATCCGGCGGCACGCGCCGGACGAGGCCCGCGCGGCGATGGAGCGACTGCTCAGCGGAACACGCGCGTTCCTGGAGAACGAGCTCGCGGGGAGCTCGTGCGCTTCCTCGTGAGGACGCGACTCAGGTCGACGGCGCGCGGCGCTAGACTGGAGGTCAAGGCGCGCCGGGTCACGTCGTTGACGGTCGGCACGCGCTCGTTCAGCCGGCGCAACGTCGCCAGCAGGTCGCGGACCTCCGGTTTCGACAGGCCGGAGAGCAGGCGCCGCTCGCGCTCACCGGCCACGCGCGCGATTCGATCGTGCAGCGTGTGGCCTTTCGGGGTCAACGCGATCTCGACGCTGCGCGCATCGGTCGTGCTGTCGCGCACGGCGATCAGCCCGCGATCGAGGAGGAACTTCATCGAGCGGCTCACGCCGCCCTTGTCGAGTCCGCCGAGGCGGCAGATGCGCTGCGGCGAGATCCAGCGCTCGGCGGCGACATGCGCGAGGATGCGCCACTCCACGGTGCCGACGCCGAACGTGTCGCGAAACGCGTTGGACGCACCGCTGGTCAACTTGTTCGCGAGCAGGACGATCAGCTCGGAAGCGGTGCCGTCCGGATCCGGATCCGGATCGCGACGGCTCCGCGGCGTCCTTGCGAGGGAGGCGCCTGCAGGCTCACGCTTTCGCTGGGTCTTTTTCGTCGCCACGGCCCCTCGACCGTCGTGCAACGGGAAGCGTCCAGCGTACTTCTCCGCATCGCGCACTACAAGGGCGAATCGTGAATAAATCGGCGCCGGCTCGGTGCGTTCAAAGCGCTTGCGTTCGCCACGACTCGGCAGCTGGCGTCCAGGTCGCGATCGCGAGCGCTATGCGTATTTACTTCGCCTGCCGGTTTCTCAATGCGATCAAGGACATCGGCGGTCATCTCTCGACCACGATCCGGCACCACCAGCGCCGTTGTCGGTCCCGGTATGCTTGGCGGGCACGACGCGGTTCGGGACGAGGGGGTTCGCGCCGCTGCTCGACTCACTTCGACAAGGACTGCAACGATGAGCATCGAAAAAGTGCTTTACCGCGCGCACGCGACCGCGACCGGTGGCCGCGACGGGCGCGCCGTCACCTCGGACGGCATCCTCGACGTCAAGCTCGCCACGCCGAAGGAGCTCGGCGGCGGCGGTGGTGCAGCGACGAATCCGGAGCAGTTGTTCGCGGCCGGTTACGCCGCATGCTTCATCGGCGCGATGAAGTTCGTCGCCGGGCAGAAGAAGATCGCGCTGCCGCCGGACACGTCGATCGACTCCACCGTCGGCATCGGTCAGATCCCGGGGGCTTCGGCATCGAAGTCGATCTGAACGTCAAGGTGCCGGGCATGGATCGGGCGCAGGCCGAGCAGATCGTGGAGGCCGCGCACCACGTGTGCCCGTACTCGAACGCCACCAGGAACAACATCGACGTGCGGTTGAAGGTGGTTTGAAGGCGAGTTCGCGGAACGATAACCCGTCAATGCCCACGTAAACCGGCTCGGGCATCGTGAAGTACGAATGCAGGATGTGGTAGACGGTCTGGTAGTTCTTCTGCTGGAAGCTCGCGTGCGAGATGCCGGCCATGACCGAGAACTGCTTGTCAGGGTGCGGTAGTCGCTTGAAGAACTCGATCAGGTCGTCGAACCCGGCGATGCCGTCGTATTGCCCGCGCATCACGATCGTCGGCATCGTGATCTTCTCCGGATCGACGATCGGAAGCCTGCTGCACATGTCGATGTAGGTGCCGTTGGGCATCGAGTCGTCGAGTGCGAGGATCGCATCGGCGAACGCGTCGACGACGCGTTGCTCGGCGCAATCCGGATGGTCGCGCTGGAAGATCGAGTGCACGAACGCGCGATCGATCGGACGGCGCTTGTTCGCCAGGAACTCGGGCAGCTTCTTGCGACGCTGCTCGAGTGTGGGCGCACCTTCGCCGGTCCACACGAACGCGTCCAGGGCCAGCCGCGATATCCGGTCGGGGTGACGCTGCGCGAACAGCGCGGCGCGCAATGCCCCGGACGAGATGCCGTACGCCATGAACTGCTTCACGCCGCGCGCGCGGGCGATGTAATCGGTCGCCGCGGCAAGATCGTCGGCGCCGTTGCTGATGTCGCAGAAGATGTCGCGGCGCTTGTCGGACCGGCCGTAGCCCTCCATGTCCACCGACCAGCAGACGAAGCCGCGCTGCGCGAACCAGTCCATCACCGACGAATCCGCCCGACCCGGCACAGTCAGGTCGAACGTCGGCTGCGACGCCATCGACGAGCCGTGCACGAACAGCACGGCCGGCTTGCCGTCGGGCGACCCGACGTATTTCTCCCACAGGAACAGCCGGACGTCGCCGTCGGCGGTGCGTTTCGTCGTCCAGTGCTCGACGCCGGTGACCGAAGTGCCTTGATCCTTCATTGATCCATCCTTCACGACGCCTTCTCGCGTCAATCGACCTTCGCACCGGTCTCGCGCACGACCTTCGCCCACAGGTCCTTCTCGGCGCGGAAGAAGCGGTTGAACTCCGCCGGCGTGGAGCCGACGACCTCGATGCCGGCATTGGCCATGTAGGTCTTGACTTCGGGGGTGGCGATCGCCTGCATCAGCTCGCGATGCAGCTTGTCGATGATCGGCTGCGGTGTGCCCTTGGGCGCGAGCAGCCCCATCCAGACATACGCTTCGTAACCGGGCACACCGGACTCCATCACCGTCGGAACGTCCGGCAACTGCGGCGAACGCTGCGAGCCGGTGACCGCGAGCGCACGCAGTTTACCGGCCTTGATGTGCCCGACCATGCCGGCCGTGCCGGGAATCGACACCATCACCTGGCCGCCGAGCAGGTCGGCGGTCGCCTGCCCGCTGCCTTTGTACGGGATGTGGTTCATCTGCAGGTTCGTCGACGAAAGCAGCAGGGCCATGAACAGGTGCTGACCGCTGCCGTTGCCCGACGACGCATAGTCGAGCTTGCCCGGGCGCTCCTTCGCGAAGGCGACGAATTCGGCGAACGACTTCGGCGGCAGCGACGGATGCACGACCAGCACGCCCGGCTCGCGGCCGATCAGGGAAATCGGTGCGAAGTCCTCGATCGGATCGTAGGTGAGCGACTTGTACAGCGACGCGCTGATCGCATTCGTCTGCGACGCGAGCAGAAGCGTGTAACCGTCGGGCGACGCCTTGGCGACGATCTCGGTACCGAGCGTCGCACCCGCACCCGGCTTGTTCTCGACGATGACCTGCTGCCCCAGGCGCTTGCCGAGCTCCTGCGCGACGATGCGCATCGGCCCGTCGACGGCACCGCCCGGCGAGAACGGCACGATCACGCGCACCGGGCGCGACGGATAGTCCTGCGCCGTCGACGCAGGTGCCGCGAAGGCAGCCATGCAGCCGACGCTCGCCATGACCAGGCCGCGATGTAACGAGGCACGTACGAAGTTCATTGCGTTCTCCATGAGGTCACCTCCTACTCGATCTCGATGTTCTTCGCCTTCGCGAGCTGCGTCCACTTCGCAATGTCCTCGCGAATGTAGCGGCCGAACTGCTCGGGTGTCATCGGCATCGGGTCGAGCGCCTCGCCGGAAAGGCGCTCCTTGAGGTCCGGTGCCGCGAGCGCCTTGTTGATTTCGTCGTTCAGCGTCTTGACGATCGGCGCCGGCAGATTGGCGGGACCGACGATGCCGTACCACTGCACGCCGTCGAAGCCCTTGTACCCGAGCTCCTCGAACGTCGGTACGTCCGGCACCAGCGGATGTCGCTTGACCCCGGTGATCGCAAGCGGCTTCACCTTGCCCGCCCGGATGTGCGGCAGCCCCGCCGCGAGACCGGGGAAGATCGCCTGCGTCTGGCCACCGAGGATGTCGGTGAATGCGGGGCCTATGCCGCGGTAGGCTGCATGCGTGATATCAGGCAGGTCCGCGGCGAGCTTGAACTGCTCCATCGCAAGATGCGTCAGCGATCCGGGGCCCGCGGAACCGTACGAAAGCTTCCCGGTCTGGGTCTTCGCCCACGCCACGAACTCGCGCAGGTTCGAGGCCGGCACCGAGGCGGGTACGACGAGGATGTTCGGCGTTCCGGCGACCATCGCGATCGGCGTGAAATCCTTGACGGCGTCGTACGGCAGCTTGCGCACCGCCGGGCTCGTGCCGTGCGTCGCGACGTAGCCGAGCATCAGCGTGTAGCCATCCGGCGTCGCGCGTGCGGTCGTCTGCGACGCGATCACGCCGCCGCCCCCGCTCTGGTTGTCGACGACGACCGGCTGGCCGAGGCCCTTCGAGATGCGTTCGCCGATCGTCCGGGCGACGAGGTCGACGCCGCCGCCGGGCTGTACCGGGGCAATGATCTTGATCGGTTTGTTCGGATACGGCTGCGCATGAAGCGCAGGCGCGACGGCCAGCAGCGCCGAAGCGACGAGCAGCGATGTGAAGCGGTAACGGGTGAGGCGGGACATCGGTCCTCCTGGGAGTCAAAAGCGCAGTGCGGAAAGGTCGAGTGGGCCGTCCGGCAATTTCGAAAGTCGCTGCAGCAACTGCTGGGCGCGAGCGTCGTCGAGACCGCCGAATCGCGCATTGCCGAGGAACTTGCGCTCCAGATCCTGGCGCGACAGCGGCTCGTGCCTGCCGCCGCGGATATGCGGCTGCCGCTCCTCGACGACCCGCCCGTCGCTCAGCGTCATGCGCACGTGGCCGGTATAGCGCCGGGGATACGGATTATCCGCGTCGACGACATAGCGGACCTTCGCCGCGAGCGCGAGCACGCGCGGATCGTTGACGGTTTCATCGGTGAATGCGCCGAGTCCGACGTCACCGTACACGAACGCGACCGCAACGTTGAACGGCGTGGAGAATTTCGCGGCGTAGGCGTTGGCCGGCCGGTGCTTGCTGTGCAGCGGCTCCCACAGTCGCGCGACGTAACCCTGCGCGGTCTCGCAGACGACGTCGACGACCTCCTCTGCGCGCACACCTTGCGCTGCCAGCCTTCGCGCACAATCGATGTAAGGCTGGTTCATCGTGCCCGTGGCATACGGCTTGAAGGTCAGCTCCGTCATGTGCCAGCGATCACCGAATGCGTCCGTCAACGCTTCGAAATCCCCTTCGGCGCTGCGCGCGAACGCGCTGAACACGCCATGCACGCCCTCGAAAACGGTGCGCGGTCCGCTGAAGCCTTCCGCGCCGAGGCGCGCAGCCTGCAGGCCGGCGCGCGCGGCTGCGCCTGCATGCAGACGCTTGGTCGACGCGCCTTCCGCAAGGTATTCGATGATGCCTCCGGTGAGGCTTCCTGCGATGCCGAACGCATCGACGAGCTTCGAGGGCGAGCAATCCAGAGCCGCGCTCACGCCGGCCGCGGCCGCGAACGTGCCGAGAACGGCGGTGGGATGGAAACCGGCATCGTGGATCGCCTTCGGCCGCACGAGTGCCAAGCGGCACAGCGTCTCGACGCCGATCGCGATCCCGAGCTTCGCTGCAGCGCCGTTGCGATCGAAGCGCTCGCAGGCGGCCAGCACCGCGGGCACGACTACGGCGCCGCTGTGCACCGGGCCGCCCTCGAACGTGTCGTCGAAATCCTCGCCATGCGCGGCCGTGCCGTTCAGCAACGCCGCGTCCTCGGCACGGAAGGTTTCCGAGTGGCCGATGGCCGTGCACGGACCGCCCGCATCGACCGCGCGCCTCACCGCTGCGACATAATCGGTGTGCCTCGCCGCCATGCAAAGACCGGCGACGTCGAGCACGAGGCGGTCGACCTGCTCGCGCACGACGGCGGGCAGCGACTCCGCGCGCACAGCGGCAACACGGGCGGCGAGCTGCTCCGCTACCGACTCCTGTGCCGATGTCGCCGTTTCGTCCATCGTGCGAACGTCGGGTTGTCGGGTCAGCGCACCAGCTTCACGCCGGATTCCTGCAGCAGCGTGCGAAGCTGGCGCGACGTGTCGTCGAGCGACTTCGTGAAGTCCGCGCCGGCCCTGAAGCCGTCCTCGAACTGGTTGTCGTCGAGATACTTGCGCCACGCCGCGGTGCGCGTCAGGCGCTGGAAGAAATCCTGCCAGTACGCAGCGACATCAGGCGCGATCGCCGGCGGTGCGACCGCGCCGCGCATTTGCGGGACCAGCGGAACGTCGAAACCCGCTTCCTTCAGCGTCGGGACGTCCGGAAATGCGGCCAGCCGCTTGTCGGCGACTTGTGCGAGCACACGCATCTTGCCCGCGCGGATGTTCTCGCCAGCCTCCTGCGGCTCGATGATCATCATGTTGACGTGGCCGCCGAGCAACGCGGCGACGCGCTCACCGCCGCCGGGGAACGAGATGAACGCCCAACGCGCGCCGGTCGCGTTCTGCAGCACCTGTCGCATGATGCTGTCGCGCGCGGTAAGCGAGCCGCCGGACTGCTTGAGCTCGCCCGGTTTCGCCTTCGCCGCATCGACGAAGTCCTTCATCGTCTTGAACGGCGCATCCGCGCGCACGGCGACGACCGCCGGCTCGAGCACGAGCTGCGCGAGCGGGGTCAGGTCCTGCACGGTGATCTTCGCTTCGGCGGTCGTCATCGGGCCGATGATCCACGCGCTCGTGATGAGCCCCAGCACGTGCGGGTCGCCTTTCTTCTCGGCGAGATAGGCGGCGGCGACGGCACCGTTGCCGCCCGGTTTGTTGACGACGACGATCCGCACCGGCAGCAGATTCTCCTTCTCCACCATCGCGACGATCGCGCGCGCGAGGACGTCGTTGCCGCCGCCCGGACCGGTGTGGACGACGAGCTCCACCGGCTTCTGCGGCGCGAACGCGGCGCCGACGTTACCGCTGACGGCCGCCAGAGGCACTGCAAGGGCGAGGGCTGCGCATGCACGGCGCAACATCGAAGCGATCATCACGACCTCCACGAACGGAAACGAGATGCGATTACGGGGCGCCGGCTCACGACTCGATCGCCTGCAGGCGAAGCGCATTGAGCCGCCGCATCAGCGGCACGACCAGCACGAGCGCGGCGAGCACCAGAATCGTCGCGGAAATCGGCCGCGACACCAGGATCGACAGGTCGCCCTGCGACATCATCAGCGATTGCCGCAGCGCGCGCTCCATCGGATCGCCGAGGACGAGGCCGAGCACGAGCGGCGCCGCCGGATAATCCAGCCGGCGCATCAGCCAGCCGAGCAGGCCGAATCCGGCGAGCAGCAATCCCGCGAACATCGTCGGCGAAACAGTCATCACACCGACGATCGACACGCCCATGATCACCGGTAGCAGCACGTGCGCGGGAAGTCGCAACAGCTGGGCAAACAACGGCACCAGCGGCAGGTTCAGGACGAGCAGCATCAGGTTGCCGACGTACATGCTTGCGACCAGCCCCCAGAACAGCGCGGGCTGCTCGTCGAGGAACAGCGGCCCCGGACGGAAGCCCCAGAGAATCAGCGCCGCGAGCAGCATCGCGGTCGTCGCGCTGCCCGGGATGCCGAGCGTCAGCAAGGGTACGAGCGCACCGCCGGTCTCCGCATTGTTCGCGCCTTCCGGTGCTGCCACGCCCTCGGGAACGCCGGTGCCGAACGCCTCGGGCCGTTTCGACACCGATTTCTCGATCCCGTAAGACAGCAGCGATGCGATCGTCGAGCCGGCGCCCGGCAACACGCCGACGAGAAAGCCCACGATCGATCCGTTTGCGAACGCAAACCGCGAATCCTTGAGATCCTGTCGCGTCGGCAGCAGGTTCCGCAGTCCGCGCGGCACCGGCAGCAATTGCCCGCCTCGCTTCGATTCGACGGTCACGAGCACTTCGCCGATCGCGAAGACGCCGATCGCAACGATCGTGAACTCGATCCCACCGAGAAGCTCCGCGCGTCCGAACGTGAAGCGCGACGTCGCGCTGAAGAGATCCGTGCCTATGCCGGCGATCCACAGGCCGACCAGCATCGACAGCAGAGCCTTCACCAGCGATGCGCCGGCGAGCAGGACGACCATCGCGAGACCGAACGCCATCAGCGCGAAGTATTCGGGCGAGCTGAACGCCAGCGACAGCTTCGCAAGCGGGGGTGCCACCAGCATCAGGCCGATGACGCCGACCGTGCCCGCGACGAACGAAGCGATGGCCGAGAGGCCGAGCGCCGCACCGGCGCGTCCTTTCCGCGCCATCTGATAGCCGTCGAGGCAGGTGATCACCGACGCCGATTCGCCCGGCACGTTCATCAGGATCGATGTCGTCGAGCCGCCGTATTTCGCGCCGTAGTAGATGCCGGCCAGCATGATCATCGCGCCGGCCGGCTGCATCGTGAAACGTCAGCGGCAGCAGCATCGCGATCGTCGCCGGCGGACCCAGCCCGGGCAGCACGCCGATCACCGTCCCAAGCAACACGCCTGCGAAACACCACAGGAGGTTGAGCGGCTGCAGCGCGACGGCGAAGCCCTGCGCGAGTCCGGCCGCCACGTCCATTCACGGACCCCATGGACTGCGCGGCAGTGCGACGTCGAGCGCGACGTCGAAGACCAGCCAGAACACGATCGCGGATCCGAGCGCAAACGGAATGGCGGTACGTTGTCGCTGGGCGAACAGCATCGTGGCGACGAACCAGCAGAGCAGCGCGAAGCTCACGAAAAAGCCGAGCAGCTTCGACAGCAGAATGCAGCCCACCAGCGCGGCCCAGCACGCGAGCGCGCGGGCGTACGACGCGTCGCTCGCCTTCGCGACAGGGGCTTCATGGTTGCGGAGGCTGCGTACGACGAGCGTGAGCGACAGGGCGATCATCGCGATCCCGTACCAGCGCGGAAAGAAGCCCGCACCCGGACCGTCCGCTGTCATGTATTCCCAGCCGAACGCCTGCACGACAACGAACGCGCCGAGGGCGGCCAACGCAAGCCCCGAGACGAAATCACCGCGGCGAGCGCGTTGCAGGGTCATCCGAGATAGCCGCCGCCGTTGACGTGGAGCGACTGTCCGGTGATGTAGCGCGCATCCGGTCCGCACAGCATTCGCACGAGCGCGGCGACCTCGTCCGGTCGCCCCTCGCGTCCGACCGGCGGTAGTGTCGCGATGATGGCCCGGGGGAGCGGACTTGCGCTCCGTCGCAATGCGTCCGGGAACGACGCAGTTCACGGTGATGGCCTCGCTCGCGAGATCGAGCGCAAGCGCCTTCGTGAATCCGGCGAGACCCGCTTTCGCGGTCACGACGTGCGCGCGCGCCTTCGCGCCCTTGTGTCCGGTCTCGCCGCCGATGTTCACGATCGAGCCTCCGCCGGCACGGCGAAGGTGCGGCAGCGCCGCCTGGCTGCACAGGAACGCTCCGTCGAGCACGATCGACACGATGCGTCGCCAGTCGTGAAACGAGATCGCATCGAACGGCTGCTCGATGCGGACCGCGGCATTGTTGACCAGCACATCGAGCCGGCCGAAGCGATCAACGGCCGTCTGCATCATTTGCTGAACGGCTGCCGGATCGGTGACATCCGCCACGATGCTTGCCGCGCCCGCGCCCGACGCTTCGAGCAGCCGCACGGTTTCCGCGAGCTCGTCGCTTTCGGTACGTGCGTTGACGACGACCGACGCACCGCCGGCTGCAAGCGCGCGTGCAATCGCGCGTCCGATGTTTCGCGCCCCGCCGGTCACGAGCGCAACCTGCCCCGCGAGCTCGCCGCCCGGCGTCGTTGCGGTCTGCATCGACATGCAAGCCATGCCGGCCGTCGCAGGTCGCGGCCGGTTCTCCTCCTCGGACTATTATGCCGAAGGATCGAGGTCCCGGAACCGCGTTCGCAGGGGCGGAACGGATCGAGGGTCCCTCAACGACGTGGGAGAGGCCAGGGGGCGACGATGCTGGTGAACAAAGCTGCGGACCGGGATTGGCAACCGACCGACCATCCTGGAATCGAGCGAAGCCTGTTTCGCAATAACGAAACCGGCGGACGCTCGTCGGTCGTCCGGCTCCTCCAGGGATCGCGGTTTCCCCGGCATGCGCACCACGGCACCGAGGAAGTCGTCGTGCTCTCCGGGCTGGTGAGCATCGGCGGCGTGTCGCTTGCGGCCGGCGACTATCTGTTCACCTCGCCGGGCGAGGAGCACGACGTCGTGGCCCTTGCCGATGCCGAGATCTTCGTGTCGTCGCAGAAGGCGACGCCGATTGTCGAGTCCGTCGCCGCAGCAGCGATCGTAGAGCGCTCCGTCCGACCCTCACGCACGCGTCAGCCGCGCCTGCGTCCTGCCGATATCGCCGCCGAGGCAATTAGCCCAGGAGATGCGCGCGAGCGTGCATCCGTTCCTTGGTGTCGAAGGACATCGCGACTCGAACGAGTGATGTCGCAGCGTTGAGCTGACGCGATCGTCGCGATCGAGCCGACTGAATCGTTGTGATTCCGTGTGCGGCATGGCGCCTGCTGCATCAACCGCGGGAGGACGTGCCGATGGCATTGAACATCTGCGCCAGATCGACGCAGCGGTGTTGCGAGTAAGACCGTGCCCGCCGTGTTGCCCGTCACTGCCAGTGCGTAGCGAACTGTCGATCCTGTGGGAGTAGCATGGCTCGTCAGCGCGTTCCGGCCCAAGCGCCTGCGCATTCGAATGCGGAAGCTCACGCCCGGACTCGCGAAATTCCATGTTCTCAGCCGTTAAGCTGCTAACGGTCTGCAACCAATGTCGATGTTGCCGCCAGTAACGCGCCGGAAAAACGTGCTGTAATCACGGCCTGGCGCGGATAATGCACTGGCGGGTAGTCGGCGGTCTGCGCAGACGTCGGTCTGCGACGTCGAGGATCGACCGCGGGGTTGACGAGCAGGACGACGTTCGAAGAACGACGGGCGTAAACGCGACCCCCAGCCGATTCATGAACAGCGCCATCGAGGCGCGCGTCACGACGATCGTTCGGGCAGTAGTTCGTGCCGACGCAACCCAGCGTGACATTGCGGTTCTTCAGCCATTCGGTGTTCGTGCAATAGTTCGCGAGCTCGCGGACACGTCGGTGAACGGCGGCGCACCCGGGCACGGGTCGGCCGAGGCGATTGCGGGAAACATCAGGACGGCGGCTGCAGCGAAGAGTTTGTTGACGCGCATTCTCTGGTCCTCGTCGGGATTCATGCTGACTGCCGGGCCCGCGAACGAATCGGTGGGCCCCAGGCCGATCGCCCTTGCGCAAGGCATGGGCACCCATGGGCGACGACAGACGGGCGGAATGCGATCGCACGCGCCGATCTCGCCGCCGCATGCATTCTAAGCAGCACGATCGTTGCCCGCCAGTGACTTTTCCCCTATTCCGACAAGAGGTAAGTCATCGTTCTTGCTGCGCCGGGTTATCTGGGGTCGCGGTACGATAGGAGTCGCGCGGGATCCCGCCTTGCCTTGTGCACTGCGGCACCTGCTCCAACAGCGACTTCCATGCTCACCGGCTTCTTCCTCCATCTGAAGCAGTTCAAGCTGCCGGTCGGCACGCGCGAGTACCTGACGCTGCTCGAGGCGCTGCAGGCGCGCGTCGTCTCGCTGTCGATCGACGACTTCTACGCGCTCGCGCGGCTGACGCTGGTCAAGGACGAGCAGCACTACGACCGCTTCGATCTCGCGTTCGCGAGTTACTTCAAGGGTGTCGAGGCGATCTTCGACGTGCGCACCGGCATTCCGGAGGATTGGCTGCGCCGCGAGTTCGAGCGCATCCTGACCGACGAGCAGAAGCGCGAGATCGAAGCGCTCGGCGGCTGGGACAAGCTGATGGAGACGTTTCGTCAGCGCCTCGAGGAGCAGCGCGGGCGGCACGCCGGCGGGAAGAAATGGATCGGCACCGGCGGGACGAGCCCGTTCGGTGCCTACGGCTACAACCCCGAAGGCATTCGCGTCGGGCAGGAGCGCGGCGGCGCGCGCACCGCGGTGAAGGTCTGGGACGAGCGCGACTTCCGCAACCTCGACGGCGATGTCGAGATCAACACGCGCAACATCAAGCTCGCGCTGCGAAAGCTGCGGCGCTTCGCGCGCGAAGGCGTTCCCGAGGAGCTCGACCTCGACGGCACGATCAGCGGCACGGCCCGCAATGCCGGCCTGCTCGATATCCGGCTGCAGCCCGAGCGGCGCAACCGCGTGAAGATCCTGCTGTTCCTGGACGTCGGCGGGTCGATGGACCCGCACGTGCAGGTGTGCGAGGAATTGTTCTCGGCCGCGAAAGCCGAGTTCCGGCATCTCGAGCCGTTCTACTTTCACAACTGCGTCTACGACCACGTGTGGCGCAACAACGCGCGACGCCGCGCCGAGCGGGTCGGCACGCTCGAGCTGTTACGCACCTATGGGCCCGACTGGCGCGTGATCTTCGTCGGCGACGCGGCGATGAGCCCGTACGAGCTTTCGCAGCCCGGCGGCAGCGTCGAGTATGCGAACGACGAGCCCGGCCTCGCGTGGCTCGCGCGCATTTTCGGGCATTTCCGGCGCGTGATCTGGCTCAACCCCGAGCCTGCACGAAGCTGGGAATACACGCGCTCCACACAGATGGTGCTGCAGGCGCTCGGGCCGCGAATGTTCCCGCTGACGCTCGATGGGCTCGCGCGGGGGATCGACGTGTTGCGCAAGTGAAGCAGTCGCGACGGCGCTTCGCGGCGCTGGCAGGAGGCGCTGGTCGCCATGCTGAACGCGACACCGGCTGCGGTCGATGCGAACGGCGGGCTCACCAGCCTGGTCGAGAATCGGCGGCAACCGGCTGACGTCGCTTTGGTCGCTCGCACTGGGCTCCGCACGCTTCTTCGTAAAGCTTGCCGAGGATGCGAATCACTTCGGGCTGGCCGCGGAGGCCGAAGCGCTTGCTGCGATCGCGCAGACCGGAGCGATCCGCGTGCCCCGGGTGTTCGCCATCGGCCGGCAGCGAAGGTGCGGAATTCCTCGCGCTCGAGTGGCTGGAGATCGTCGACGGGGGCCGCGACGCTTCGCTCGGTCGCGCGCTGGCCCGCATGCACGCGGCGACGGCGCCGCGCTTCGGCTGGCACCGCGACAACACGATCGGAATGACGCCGCAGGTCAATGGATGGAGTGACGACTGGGCCGGTTTCTTTCGCGACCGGCGGCTGCGTCCGCAGCTCGAGCTGGCCGAGCGTAACGGTTACCGAGGCGCGCTGGGGCGCGACGGGGTGGAGCTGCTCGAACGGGTTCCGAGACTGCTCGAGGATCATCGCCCGGCCGCTTCGCTCCTGCATGGCGATCTGTGGGCCGGTAACGCCGGGCGGCTGCGGGACGGAAGCCCGGTCGTCTACGATCCCGCAACTTACTACGGCGATCGCGAGGCGGACCTCGCGATGACCGAGCTGTTCGGGGGCTTCGGGCCTGCGTTCCATGCTGCGTACGCCGAGGCGATGCCGATCCCCGAGGGCTATCCGACCCGGCGCACGCTCTACAACCTCTATCACGTCCTCAACCACCTGAACCTGTTCGGCGCCGCCTACCTGGCGCGCGCCGAAGCGATGATCGCGGAATTGCTGGCGTACCGCTGAGCGCGGCCGCCCGCCGCATCCAGACGCTGGCCGCCCGCGTATACGGCGCCTGCGGTCCCAAGGGCACAGCACCACACCAAGACGGGCCGCTAACGGCGAACGCTGACACGCCGCTCGCCGCCGGTACCCCGCTTCTCCTTCAGAGAGGATCCCATGACCGCACCTTCACCCTGCCGGACCAGCGCCCTGGCCACGGCACTGGTGGCCGCCGCGCTTGCCGCGAGCCCGCCCGCAGCGCAGGCCTCCAGCCATCGCGAAGCCCCGTTCATCGCCTCGCAGCCGCAAGTCGATGCGACCGATTTCTACATGTTCCGAAGCTACGAGCCCGGTCGCGAGGGCTACGTCACCTTGATCGCCAACTATCTGCCGCTGCAGGACCCGTACGGCGGCCCGAACTACTTCAAGCTCGATCCGAACGCCGTCTACGAGATCCACGTCACCAACGGCGGAAGCGCTGTCGAGAACGTCACGTTCCAGTTCCGCGTGACGAACGGCCTGCGGGACAACCAGCTCAACGTCGGCGGCAAGATGGTCTCGATCCCGCTGGTGCAGAACGGTTCGGGCGACGTCGATCAGGTCGAACGACACGGCGCTGAACACGGTGGAGAGCTACACGCTGACCGTGGTCCGCGGCCCGCGGCGTACGGGCATCAGCCAGCCGGTCGCAACCCCGGGCGGCGCAACCGTGTTCGCCAAGCCGGTCGACTACATCGGCACGAAGACGATCAGCGACTACGTCGCCTACGCGAACCGGCACATCCACGAGATCGCGATTCCCGGATGCACGGGCAACGGCCGCGTCTTCGTCGGCCAGCGCAAGGATCCGTTCGTCGTGAACCTGGGCGAGACGTTCGACCTCGTCAACATCAAGTTCCCGGCGGTCGAGCTCAATCCGCTGGCGGAGTTCGCCACCACGGACACGCTGGCCGACAAGAACGTGACGTCGCTTCATTCTCGAAGTGCCGATCGCCTGCCTGACCGAAGGCAAGGGTCCGATCATCGGCGGCTGGACCAGCGCCAGCGTGCCGCTGCAACGCCAGCTGTCGACCCCGCCGCAGCAAGGGCTCGATCCGACGTTCCAGACCGGTCAGCTGGTTCAGGTGTCGCGCCTGGGCATGCCGCTCGTCAACGAGCTCGTCATCGGGCTCAAGGACAAGAACCGGTTCAACGCGAGCGAGCCGAAGGACGACGGCCAGTTCGCCGACTACGTCACGAATCCGACGTTGCCGGCACTGCTCGAGATCCTGTTCGGAGCCGCGGGCGTCAAGGCGCCGACCAACTTCCCGCGCACCGATCTCGTCGCAGCGTTCCTGACCGGGCTCGACGGCGTCAACAAGCCGGCGAACGTCGTCGTGTCCGAGCAGATGCGGCTCAACACGACGATCGCGCCGACGCCGATGGCCGCGCAGAACCGGCTGGGCGTGCTTGGCGGCGACAACGCCGGCTTCCCGAATGGCCGTCGTCCGGGCGACGATGTCGTCGACGCCGAGTTGCGCGTAGCCATGGGCGTGCTGTGCACGTTGAGCCTCGGCGGGTGCGTTCCGCCGGATGCGGCCGCGGGTTCGCTCAAGTTCACGGACGGCGCGTTCATCTCGTCGCTGTTCTTCGCGAACCAGTTCCCGTACCTGCGCGCGCCGCTGAAGGGCTCGCCGAACGACAACAACGCCGTTACCCAATAAACCTACGAGGATTAACGCCCCCATCGCGGGTAAACAAGAACCTACGAGGAATTAAGCGCCCCCATCGCTCGACCGCGATGGGGGCGACTTGCGAATTCTCATGCTCATGCGTGCATCCTGCGTCATTGCGTTGCTGTGGATGGCCGTGGTCTCGATCGGGCAGGCTGCGCCGTTCGTGCCCGCGGACGATCGCCAGGTGCTCGAGACGCTGCCCGAGCAACGCGACCCGGCACTCGCTGCGCTGAAGCGGCTGCAGCGCGCTTCCCGCGCGGCACCGAACGATCTCGCGCTGGCGACGCGCTATGCACGCGGCGCGATCCAGGCATCCCGGTCGACCGGCGATCCGCGCTATCTCGGCCAGGCGCAGTCTGCGCTGGCGCCCTGGTGGAATGCTGCCGACGCACCCGCGCCGGCGCTCCTGTTGCGGGCCACGGTCAAGCAGAGCCTGCACGATTTCGAAGGGGCGTTGCGCGACCTGGACCGGTTGCTCGCATCGACGCCGCGCGACGGGCAGGCCCGACTCACCCGCGCGACCGTGCGCACGGTGCTCGGCCGGTACGGCGATGCGCTTGCCGATTGCGATGCGCTCGAGAGTCAAGCGCCTGCACTGGTCACCGCCACGTGCCGCGCGGACGCAGCCAGTCGTTCGGGCCGCGCCGAAGAAGCCTTTGGCCTCGTGACGCGAGCGCTCGACGGCGCACGTGGGGATGCTGGCGTACGTGCCTGGGCCGCCACGCTCGCTGCGGAAATCGCTGCACGCCGCGGGGACGGGCCGTCGGCCGAACGCTACTTCCGACTTGCGCTCGCGCTCGACGCCGACGATCCGTACACGCTCGGCGCGTACGCCGATTGGCTTCTGGATGCCGGTCGTGCGCGCGACGTCGCGACGCTGCTGGAATCGCGGACGCGCAACGACGGCTTGCTGCTTCGACGTGCGCTCGCGTTGCAGGCGCTGCCCGACCGTGACGCTTACGAAGCGGCGCGCATCGAGCTCGCTGCCCGCGTCGACGCGGCGCGCCGGCGCGGCGACGGCGTGCACCTTCGCGAGGAGGCGCGCTATGCGTTGGCGATCGAACGCGATCCCGCAGCCGCCGTGAAGCTCGCACGGGCGAACTGGAACGTCCAGCGCGAGCCCGCCGATCTTCGCATCCTCGCGGAAAGCGCGCGCACGGCCGGCGATGCATCCGCGATGCGCGTCGTGTCCGACTGGGTGGGCGCCACGCGGCTCGAAGACGTCCGGATCCAGTCGCTGCTCAAGGGGGGCGCGTGATGCTGCGCGCTGCTCGCGCTGGCCGTCGCGTTGCTCCTTTCGTTTCCGTCGCTCGCGCACAAGGCGAGCGACGGCTACCTGACGATCGAGCACCGCGGGGCTGCCCTCGATCTGCGGCTCGATCTCGCGCTTCGCGACCTCGACAATGCGATCGGGCTCGATGCCGACGGCGATGGCGCGATCACCTGGGGCGAAGTCCGGGCGCGGCATGCGGACCTGGCCGCCTACGCACAGGCGCGCCTTGCCGTCTCTTCCGCCGGTGAGCGCTGCGCGCTGAATGTCACGGCGCACGAGGTCGATCGCCATACCGATGGCGCGTATGCCGTGCTCCGGCTCGCGGGTCAATGCGCAGCTGCGGCGCCAGCGATCGCGGTCGACTATCGGCTGCTGTTCGACGTCGATCCGACGCATCGCGGTCTGGTCCGCTACGTAGCGCCGGACGGCGGCAGCAAGTCGCTGGTGCTGAGCGCCGACAATCCGACCGCGTCGCTGTCGTCGCACACGTCCGCGCTCGATCAGGCCGCGGCCTACCTCGTCGAAGGCGCGTACCACATCTGGGAAGGCTTCGACCACCTGCTGTTCCTGTTGTCGCTGCTGCTGCCGGCGGTGCTGGTATGGAAGCGCAGGCGCGTGGGCGCCGGTGGGATCGTTCCGTAGCGCGTTCATCGACGTGGCGAAAATCGTGACCGCGT
Organism: uncultured beta proteobacterium; assembly: GCA_963804205.1. GTDB lineage: Bacteria > Pseudomonadota > Gammaproteobacteria > Burkholderiales > Casimicrobiaceae > VBCG01. The sequence goes on from CAWDPJ010000002.1 coordinate 50,867, forward strand.
TCACGATCGCGCACTCGATCACGCTTACGCTGGCGGTGATCGGCGTGGTGGCGTTGCCGTCGCGCCTCGTCGAGAGCGCGATCGCGCTTTCGGTCGTGCTGGCCGCCGCGAACAACCTGTGGCCGGTCGTTCGGCACGGGCGGGTGCTCGCCGCGTTCGGCTTCGGGCTGATCCACGGCTTCGGCTTCGCCGGTGCGCTCGGCGAGCTCGGCCTTCCCGACGACGCGCTCGCGCTGTCGCTCGCATCGTTCAATGTCGGCGTCGAGCTCGGGCAGCTTGCCGTCGTCGCCGTGTTCCTTCCGCTGGCGTTCGCGTTGCGCGCGACGTCTGCCTATCGCAGTGTCGTGTTGAAGGCAGGATCGGCGGCGATCGTGCTGATCGCGACGCTGTGGTTCGTCGAGCGCGCGTTCGACATCGCGCCCGGACGGCTTGCTTCCGTACTCGCCGGCTGACCGGACCTTCCTCGTCGCGCATTCCTCGATGCGGAACGCTTGCGCGTGCGTATGAAGAATGCTGAAATGTTCATACGGTCGCTCCGGCCGGTTCGCCTCCCTGTGCATGGAAACGCTGCCGTCCAGCTGGACCGCGCTTTGCGCGCTCGCGTTCGTCCTCGGCGTGAAGCATGGCTTCGACGCCGATCATCTCGCAACCGTCGACGGCATCACGCGCTACAACTGTATCCTTCGGCCGCGTCTGGCCCGCTATGCCGGGGCGTTGTTCTCGCTCGGCCACGGAGCGGTCGTGGTCGCGATTGCAGCCGCCGCCGCAGCGACGACGCGCGCATGGCAGCCGCCGGCATGGCTCGAGGTCACGGGCGTGATGGTTTCGCTCCTGTTCCTGTTCGGACTCGCGGCGGTGAACTTGCGAGCGGTCGTCGTGGCGAAACCCTTCGAGGTCGTGCGACCCGCGGGAATCCGGGGCCGCCTGCTCGGGCGTGCACTCACGGTGCAACGACCGTGGGCGATCGCAGCCGTCGGTGCGCTCTTCGCCGTCTCGTTCGACACGGTGTCGCAAGCGGCATTGATGTCGCTCGCAGCGGAACGCTTCGGAGGCGTCGCGCATGCGCTCTTCGTCGCGACGCTGTTCGTCGCGGGCATGCTCGTCGTCGATGGTGTCAACGGCGCATTCCTCGCCAAACTCGTGCGCAATGCGGACCGCATGGCCGTCATCGCGTCGCGCGTCATGGCGCTCGGCGTCGCGGGCTTGTCGATCGCGTTGGGACTGTTCACGCTTGCCAGGCTGGCGCTGCCGAATGTCGAGGCGTGGGCCGACCAGCATGGGGTGCAGCTCGGCGCGTCGGTCGCGATCGGCGTGATCGTCGCGTTCGGTGTCGCCATTGCGGCTGCGCGACGGAGCACTCGCGCCGTGTATCGCTGACCCGATGCGCTCGCCGTAATATCCTGTCTCTCGCGCCTGACGCGCGGAGCGGATCGTGATCGAAGGGAAGACGCGGCCTACCGGCCCTGCGTGGAGGCTTTTTCGCGCTGCTGGCTGCCGTGCTGTTCGGCGGAAGCACGCCGATCATCCAGCAATTGGGCCGCGAAGTCGGACCGTTCACTACAGCGGCGCTGCTGTACGCGGGCGCCGCGGTCGTCGGCCTGTTTTCGACGCGGACGGCACAGCACGAAGCTGGCCTCGTCCGCGCCGATATCGGCCGGTTGCTTGCGATGGCGGCGTTCGGCGCCGTGCTCGGTCCGGTGGCGCTCGCGTGGGGACTTCAACGCGCGAGCGCGACGAGCGCATCGCTACTGTTGACGTTCGAGGCGCTGTTCACCGCCGTGCTCGCCTTCGCGCTGTATCGTGAGGCGATCGACCGCCGGGTGGCTGCAGCGATGGCGCTGCTCACGGCTGGGGGCATCGTGCTGGTACTCGACCAGGCGCGTGCCGGTACGTCGCAACTGGCCGGCCTCCTTGCGGTATTGATCGCGACACTGGCGTGGGCGTTCGACAACGCGCTTTCGCGGCGACTCGCTGATCGCGACCCGGGCCAGGTCGTGTTCGCGAAGGCAGTGCTCGGCGCATCCGCCACGGCGATCCTCGCAGTCATGTTCGGCGAGCGGCTGCCCTCGCCGTTGGCTATCGTCGGACTGTTGGTGGTCGGCGCAACCGGCTATGGGTTGAGCCTGCGCCTCTATCTGCTGGCCCAGCGCGCGTTCGGCGCACTCCGCACGGGCTCCGTGTTCGCTTTCGCGCCATTCATCGGTGCGGCGCTTGCGATCGGCCATCGGCGACCGCGCGTTGTCCTGGCCAACCGCAATGGGGGCGATGCTGATGCTCGCGGGCGTCATCCTCCACCTTGCCGAGTCGCATTCGCACGAGCATGGCCACGCGGCGCTCGAGCATGAACACGCCCACCGTCACGACGATGGCCATCACGATCACGTCCACGATCCGATGCCGGAGGGGATGCACAGCCATTGGCATCCGCATGCGCCGCACCGGCACGTCCATCCGCACGTCCCGGACGCGCATCACGCACATCGCCATTGATCTCGCGGTCGCTTCGCGCGCGACCTCTGACACCCTAATGCGCGTGCTTGGCGGGCGGCGATGCGAGCGCGCGCACGGCGGCCTTCACCTCGACGCTCGTTTGCTTCCCCGCCTTGTCCTCGAAGGTCAGGGTGATCGGCACGGTCTCGCCGACGTTCACCGGCTGCTTGAGCGACATCAGCATGACGTGATAGCCGCCCGGCTTGAGCTCGACCGCCTTGTTCGCGGGCAGCGCAACCCGTGGAACGGCTCGCATTCTCATGACGCCGCCGTGCATCGACGACTCGTGGATCTCGACGAAGCCGGCGATGGGTGACGCGACGCTCACCAACGCCGTGTCGGAGGCGGAGGTAAGCCGCATGAATGCGCCGGTGGTCCGCTGATCCTGGACGGTGCCTCGAACCCACGCGTCTTCGACCTTCACCTGCGCGGATGCGAGAGCCGACGCCGCGAGCAGCGCAAGCGCAGCGACGACGGAGGCGATCGGTTTCATCGCGCTATTGTACGAGACGAAGAAAGACACTGGGTTCCCGCCTGCGCGGGAGCGACGACTGTCATTGGCGTCGTTCCCGCGAAGGCGGGACCCAGTGTCGTTGAAAGTCGCCGCGTCTGGAGTCGAGCGCCCCTCTGGCAAAATCGAAGCCGTCCATGACCACCGTCTCCCCCTTTCTCCGTCACGCGATGCCTGCCCCGCCGGTTAGGCCCTCGGCGTCGGAGCGCGCAATCGCTGCATGGCTGCTCGCCTGTTGCGCACTCCTGTTCGCAATCATCGTTGTCGGCGGCATCACGCGCCTCACCCACGCGGGCCTGTCGATCACCGAATGGCAGCCGATCATCGGCGCGCTGCCTCCCCTTTCCGAGGCGGACTGGCAGGTCGCGTTCGACAAGTACCGGCAGACGCCCGAATACCTGCAGGTGAACAAGGGGATGACCCTCGAGTCGTTCAAGCGCATCTTCTGGTGGGAGTACGCGCACCGCTTGCTTGGCCGGCTGATCGGCATCGCGTTCCTCGTGCCTCTGTTGTGGTTTGCGCTGCGGCGGCGCATACCCAGAGGCTACGGGTGGAAGCTCGCCGGCATCTTCGCGCTCGGCGGCTTGCAGGGCGCGCTCGGCTGGTACATGGTCAAGAGCGGACTGGTCGACGACCCGCGCGTCTCGCAATTCCGTCTCACCGCGCATCTCACGCTCGCGTTCCTGATCTTCGGCGCGATGCTCTGGCTTGCGCTTTCGCTGCTCCATCCGCGGCGGGCAAGACGTCTTACCGACGAGGCAAGGTCCGCGCGGCGCTGGGGGATCGTCGTCTCTCGCGCTGGTGCTGGCGATGGTCGTCACCGGAGGCTTTGTCGCCGGCATCCGCGCAGGCTTCGCATACAACACGTTCCCGTTGATGAACGGTGCGATCATTCCACCCGAGATCCTGATGCTCGAGCCGGCGTGGAGGAATTTCTTCTGGAACATGGCGACCGTGCAATTCGATCATCGCGTTCTCGCGTTCCTGCTGGCTCTGGCCGTTGCCGTGCTCTGGTGGAAGCTGCGGCCTTCGACCGGGGTGGCCAGGCGCGCGCGGGTCGCTGGCACCGCGCTGCTTGCCGTGCTCGTCATGCAAGTCGCATTCGGTATCCTCACGCTGGTGTTCGTCGTTCCCTTGCCGCTCGCGGCAGTTCATCAGGCAGGCGCGGTGCTCGTCTTCGCCCTGGCGATCAACGTCCTGCACGCGCTGCGCTGACGAAGAAAGGTTCCATCAACCGATCGGGAGGTCACAATGAGAAGCGGATCCGGTATCGCAGGGGCTCTCATGGCAGCAGCCTTGATTTTGGCTGGTTGCGCCCACCAGTCGGCCGGCGGAGGATGGATCACGCTCCTCGACGGCACCAGCCTCGACCACTGGAACGTCGTCGGCGATGGCAATTGGCGAATCGTCGACGGCGTGGTCCAGGCCGACCAGAAGACCGGCAAGGACAACGGCTATCTGGTCTCGAAGAACACTTACCGCGATTTCGAGATCAAGGCCGAGTTCTGGGTGAGCGACGACGCCAACAGCGGCATCTACATGCGTTGCGCCGATCCCAAGGTGATCACCGACAAGACCTGCTACGAGGCGAACATCTTCGACCAGCGGCCCGATCCAACCTACGGCACAGGGGCCATCGTCCATCTCGTCACGGTGTCGCCGATGCCCAAGGCCGGTGGCAAGTGGAACACGTATCACATCACGGTCAAGGGCACCGAACTGACGGTGGTGCTGAACGGATCCGTCACCGCTCGCGGCCAGGACAGCAAGCTTGCCAGCGGGCCGATCGCGCTCCAGTACGCGGCGGGTGTCGTCAAGTTCCGCCGGGTGGAGATCAGGCCGCTCTAGGCCTCATGGACGCAAGGCCCTATCGCCCGGGGACGCAAAGCTGGATTGACGCCGGCACCCCCGAGCGGCGATGCTTGGCGCGATGAGCGGACTCCTGCTCGGCTGCATCGCCGACGACTTCACCGGCGCGACCGACCTCGCGAACATGCTGGTCCGCGCCGGCATGCGTACCGTGCAGACGATCGGCGTACCGCGCGGCGCCGACGTCGCGCCCGATGCCGACGCGATCGTCGTGGCGCTCAAGTCCCGGACGATCTCGGCAGCGAGCCGCGGTCTCGCAATCGCTCGCGGCACTCGACTGGCTTCGCGCGCGTGGCGCGCGCCAGTTCTATTTCAAGTACTGCTCGACGTTCGACTCGACGGACGAGGGCAACATCGGCCCGGTCGCCGATGCGCTGCTCGACGCGCTCGGCGCGAGCTTCACGATCGCGTGTCCCGCGTTTCCGGCCAACCAGCGGACGATCTACCAGGGGCACCTGTTCGTCGGCGAGACGCTGTTGTCGGAGTCGCCGATGCGCGATCATCCGCTGACGCCGATGCGCGACTCGAATCTCGTCCGCGTGCTCGGCCGCCAGACCAGGCGTCGCGTCGGTCTCGTGTCGTGGCCGATCGTGCAGCACGGTCCGAACGCGATTCGCGCCGAGTTCGCGCGATTGCAGGCCGATGGTGTCAGCTACGCGATCGTCGATGCGATCGACGACGACGATCTTCTCGACGTCGCGACGGCATGCGCCGACCTGCCGCTGGTGACCGCGGGCTCCGGTCTCGCACTCGGCTTGCCGCAGAACTTCCGCGATGCCGATCGATTGCCTCCACGCACCGATGCGGCGCAGATGCCCGCCGTCGAAGGCAAGTCCGCCATCCTTGCAGGTTCCTGCTCGCAGGCGACGCGCGTGCAGGTCGCGGTGTTCGCGCAGTCGCACGTCGCGATCGCGCTCGACCCGCTGAGCGGCGACCCGCCGCCGACGATGGCCGCGAAAGCGATCGCCGAGGTCGAGCGCGAGCTCGCAGCCGGCCGCCCGTTCCTGATCTATTCGACGTCGGAACCGTCGCGGATCGCGCAGGTTCAGGCCCGGCTCGGACGCGAGCGCGCGGCAAGCGACCTCGAGGCGACGTTCGGCCACCTCGCGACCGAGCTCGTGAAGCGTGGCGTACGCCGACTTGTCGTCGCCGGCGGAGAAACTTCAGGTGCGGTCGTGCAGACGCTGGGCATCGAGGCGCTTGCAATCGGCCCGCAGATCGACCCCGGCGTCCCGTGGACGACGTCCCTTGGCAATCCGCCGATTGCGCTCGCGCTGAAGTCCGGAAACTTCGGCGCCGACGATTTCTTCGACAAGGCGCTGCAGATGCTCGACGTACCGCCGTCGTGATGAGCGCCGCCGGGCCGCTCCCAAGGCGCTCGTCCGGGGAGGGCGCAGCGCGAAGGGGGCCCAATGACTGACGCGAGCGATCGTGATGCGCTCGTCGCGCTCGGCCGTTCGCTGTTCGGGCGCGGCCTCACGCACGGTAGCACGGGCAACCTCTCGCTGCGGACCGCCGACGGCTTCATGATGACGCCGACGGGAAGCTCGCTCGGAACGCTCGATCCGGCGCGGCTTTCGATCCTCGACAGGAACGGCGTCCATGTCGGCGGCGAGCCGCCGACGAAGGAAGCCGCGCTTCATCTTGCGATGTATCGCGAGCGGCCCCGCGACCAGGCTGTCGTGCATCTGCATTCGACGCATTCGGTCGCGGTATCCGTGCTCGAGGATACCGATCCGTCGAACGCGATTCCGCCACTCACCGCGTATTACGCGATGCGCGTCGGCACGCTGCCGATGCTTGCCTACTTTCCGCCGGGCGACGCGTCGCTCGCGGCTGCCGTCGGCCGGTCCGCCGCGCAGCATCACGCGTTGCTGCTTGCGAACCACGGCCCGGTGGTCAGCGGCACGACGCTCGCGGCCGCAGCCGATGCGATCGAGGAGCTCGAGGCGACTGCGCGGTTGTGGCTCCTCGTGCGGCGCGAGCGCGTGCGGCCGCTGACCGACGATCAGGTCGCCGAGCTGGCGCGGCGCTTCCCACGGTAGTGACTACACCTCGAAATCGCGATGCGAAGGTGGAGGGCGTGCGGCCGCTGCGCTTGCCGGCAGGCGCCACCGATACGCATGTTCACGTGTTCGATCCGGCGCGGTTTCCCTTCGCTGCCGACAGTCCGTACCAACCGATAGCAGCCGAGCTCGGTTCGGCGCACGAGCTTGCGATCCTGCTCGACGCCGCGGGCGTCGAGCGGGTCGTGCTGGTCAATCCGACGTCGGGCTATGGCGACGACAATCGTTGCATGCTCGATGCGCTGGAACGACTCGGCCCCCGTGCGCGTGGCATCGCCCGCGTGCCGCTCGACATGTCGCCGCGACGCCTCGATGCGCTTGCAAGGCGCGGCGTCGTCGGTGTGCGCGTGGATTTCGTCGCCAAGGGCCTCGCGCCGTTGAACGATCCGTCGTTCGTTCGCTTGCTCGCGCGCCTTGCGGATCGCGATCTCGTGCTCGACGTGCAAAGCGAGGGCGATCAGTTCGTCCCGATCGCGAAGGCGCTCGCGGGCGTGCCGGTCCGCGTGGTCGTCGATCACATGAGTCGTCCGGTGCCCGAACACGGCGTCCGCGCGCCCGGATTCCGCGCTTTGCTCGGCATGGCAGGCAGCGGTCGGGTCGCGGTGAAGCTGTCGGGGCCGATGCGCTGCTCGCGCGAGGCCGCGCCCTATCGGGACCTCGACCCGTTTCACACCGCACTGTTGCGCGAGTTCACGGCCCGGCGCCTCGTCTGGGGCTCGGACTGGCCGTTCCTGCGCACCGATCGGCGCTTCGACTACGGGCCGATGCTGGCTTGGCTCGGCCGCGCCGTCCCGCGGGCAAGCGATCGCCGCGCCATTCTTGCGACGACGCCTGCGCGCTGGTTCGGTTTCGCGATAGGGTAAAGTCTGCGCTTTGCTTCGTGCGTCAGCGCCTCCATGGCCGAAACCCGCGCCCTCGACGAACCCTTGACCGATGCCGAGCTCGACGAGCTCGAGGCGTTCCTCGCCTCCGACGCGGTTCCGCAGGATTGCATGGACCTCGAGATGCTCGACGGTTACCTCAGCGCGATCGCGAGCGGGCCGGACATGATCCAGCCGTCCGAATGGCTGCCGGGCGTATGGAGCGAGGGCGGCAAGAGCGCGTCGCCGGCGTACGGCTCGTCCGACCAGGCGCAGCGCGTGATGGCGCTGATGCTGCGCCACATGGTGGGCATCGAGCGCACGCTGGCCGAAAGCCCGACGCGTTTCCGTCCGCTTCTGTATTTGCCCGATGGCGAGAAAGCTTCGCGCGGCGAGCGCGAAAAGCCCGGTGATCGCGCACCGCCGGAAGCGACTGCCTGGTGCGAGGGTTACATGGCCGGCGTCAAGCTGCGCGACGACGAATGGCAGCCGCTGTACGACGCGCAGGATGCGCGCGACTGGATCTTTCCGATCGAGGCGCTCGCGTTCGGCGAGCACGATCCCGAATTCTCCGAGTGGATCGACGACAAGGAAAAGCGCGAGAGCCTCGTCGACGAGCTGCCGGTCGCGGCCGTGCTGATCTACCGCTTCTGGCAGGATCGACGCCGCGCGACCGAGACGCGCGGCAGCGGTTCGCGGCGCGACATGCCGGAACTGGCGCGCAAGTCGAGGCAGCGGCTGCACTGATCAGTGAAAAAGGGCAGGTAACGGAAGCGACTAGCTTCGTGGCGTCCCGGCGCAAAGGAAGATGACCGACTGCTGCGAAAGCAAGAGCTGTGAAGTTGCCGCGCTACGCGGCCGGCATGCAAACGTCCTCTGGATCGTGCTGGGCGTGAATGCCGTCATGTTCGTGATCGAGGCGTCCGGCGGGCTGCTGGCGAATTCGACGGCGCTCCTGGCCGACTCGCTGGACATGCTTGGCGATGCCACTGTCTACGGATTCAGCCTGTTCGTTCTGGCGCGCTCCGCGCGCTGGCAAGCCCGGGCGGCGCTCGCGAAGGGCGCGTTCATGCTGCTTTTTGCCATCGCCGTGATCGGCGAAGCCGTGCACAAGGCCCTCAACCCGGTATTGCCGGATGCGCAGACGATGGGGTTGATCGGCGCGCTGGCGCTCGCTGCGAATCTCGCGTGCTTCCTGCTTCTCTATCGGCATCGCGCGGACAACCTCAATATGTCTTCCACGTGGCTGTGCTCGCGTAACGATGTCATCGCCAACATTGGTGTGTTGATCGCCGCAGCGGCCAGTGCCGCGTTGCTGTCGCGCTGGCCGGACGTCCTTGTCGGTGTCGCAATCGCGACGCTGTTTCTGAAATCGGCGATCGGCGTTCTGTCGCAGGCCTCCCTCGCGCTGGCCGAAACCAATCGCAGCACACTTGAATTGGAATCCTGACCCATGGCTGATGTCCTCTCGGTGGTCGCGACGATCCGCGCAGTGAAGGGCAAGGGCGACGCACTGGCCGCGCTTCTCGCGGAGCAAGCCGCCGTGGTGCGCAAGGAGGAGCCGGGCTGTCTGGTCTATCGGCCCCACCGCTCGACGGAAGATCCCGACCTCTTCCTCTTCTACGAGATGTACGTGGACGATGCGGCGTTCGACGCTCACCGCAAGGCGCCGCACCTCGCGGCTTATCGCCAGCGTCGCGAGAGGGAAGGGCTGACCGAGGGCGCCCCCGACGTGAAGATCTACCGGTCGCTCACCGAGTGACCGACCCCGGTTGAGGCGGACGATCGAGTTCAAAACGGAAGCGCTCTTCCGGTCGTGCCGCGATTTCACTCCGGCGGACAGCGCGTGCGGCGCGTGTCGCCAGCGTGCGGCACTTGCGTGGGTTGGATAACGTCGACATGGCGCGTCACCATCCTATGTTCGAGTCCCATGCATAACCTCTTCGCCTTTCGCTTGCTTTTCTGGGCACTCGCGGCTACTTCGCTCATGGTGCCGACGCAGGCCGTTGGTGAGCCAACCGATCTTGATACAGCGTTTGGTGTTGACGGCATCGCGCGCTTGCAGGGCAACATATGGCTCGAGGATGCAGCGGTTTATCCCGACGGACGAATTGCGCTTTTGATTGCCAACCACACGGTGCCATACGCGCGATCCGTGGTTCGGCTTGAGGCTTTGGGTCGCCCGGATGCGTCGTTTACCCCGGTGAGGGCGTTGACCGACTTCTCTTTCGGCTCCATCGCTGTGACGCCCACCGGGCAACTCGTGACGGTTCAGCATCTGCTGCGGTCGCCGACCGGCGAGACCCGGATAACGCGTCACTTGGACGATGGCACGTTCGATCCCGCGTTCGGCCAATCCGGCAGTGCGCTTGTCAGTCGGTTCCCCTATCGGGACCCGACCTCGTCGCGCTTTCCACCGTTTGTTGGCGAATTCTCTCAAGCCCTGGCAGTCGATCCCGGCGGGCGCCTGTACATGTCGACCGCTGGCACCGGCGCAACCTGGATCACGCGTGTAGGCGCCACGGGAAGCCCAGTCGATCAACTCAACAGGACGGATCCGTCATCTGACGGGCTTCTATTACGGACCATTGCGAACCGATACCAACGCTACGGTCGTCGCCGTGCTGCGCGGCTATACGCAGCCGTCACTCTTCGGTTCACCCTGCCGGCGGCCCCGCACTGGTCCGCCTGGCCGGCGGAGTTCCCGATCCGACGTTCGGGAGCGGCGGCATCGCGTTCCATCCGATGCCGAACTGGACCGATTACAGCAGCGTGCATGACTTTGCGTCCACGCCAGACGGTGGTTACCTAGTTGTAAGCCTAGTGCGCCAGCAGCACGGCCCCGATCAGATCATCGCGTCCAAGTTCACCGCGACGGGGGCCGTGGATGCTGCGTTCGGCGAATCGGGCGTCGCTTTCCTGAAGGTCACCCGACCGGGAGATTTCGTCAGCAGCGTGAAATTGGCCATCCATCCGGATCGGACGCTCATCATTGCCATCACCGTTCAAGACCTCGATGCATCGTTCATGCTGATTCGGCTGGGACGGCTCACGGCCGCCGGTAAGCCGGACCCGCAGTTCGCGGCGGCCGGCGTCACCTCCTTCTGGGTCGAAGGCGGCGCTCGTGCGAAGTTCCTGTACGTTCGTCCCGACGGGCGCATCGTCGTCGCCGGTGAAATTCTCACACAACGCGGCACGTTCGACTGGACAACCCGCGGTGTTCCAGTTTCTTGGCGGTGATCGATCGCGTCCCGCCCGTTGGGCGAGCGTCGAGCGGCGAATCGAATATTTCCACTCGGGCTACGGCCATTACTTCCTGACCGCGGATGAGCACGAGATTGCCAACCTCGACGTGTTCAACCCGAACGGCTGGGTACGAACGGGCTACACGTTCCGCGTGTGGGACGACGACGATCCTTCGCTATCGCCCACATGCCGTTTCTGGAGCGATCAGAGCTTCGCTCCCAAGTCGTCGCACTTCTATACGCCGTATGAAGCAGAGTGCGCGACGTTGAAGACCGGGGATACGTGGCGGTTCGAACGCAATGCCTTCGATTTGCGCATGCCCGAAGGCACACCAGGTTCACGCGTTTGCCCCATCGATTCGCGGCCACTCTACCGCTCGTACAACAACGGCCTAGGTGGCGCACCGAATCATCGCTACACGATCGAGCGTGGCGTGCTCGATGAAATGATCTCGAAGGGCTGGACGATGGAGGGCGAGGCGCAAACGCAGGTCTTCGCCTGCGTGCCTGCGGAGTAGCGCGCCTACTCCGGCGGATAGCGCGTCCGCCAGTAATGCGAAGCCTCGGTGTCCGGAACGTACTCGCCGATCGGCCATTCCGGATAGGTCGCAAGATCGTCGGCCATCGCCGCGATCGCGCGTTCCGAGCTCCACGCCGGACAGCCATTTGCGGGGCACGTTGTCGATGCCGTGCCAGGCGCCGAGCAGGTTGCCGGCCATCGCGCCCGTGGAGTCGCTGTCGCCGTCATGATTCACCGCGAGCAGCACGCCGCTGGTGAAATCGGGCGCCGCGAGCGACGCGTAGAGCGCGATCGCCAGCGCTTCCTCGGCGATCCAGCCTTCGCCGAGCTCGCGGATCCGTTCGGCGCTCGGCGCGCCGTCGCGCGCGAGCGCGACCGCTTTCTCGATCGCGCGCTGCGTTTCCGCGCCGAGCGGACGGCGCACGACCAGCGGCATCGTCTCGTCGATCGCCTCGTCGAGCTCCCATTCGCGCGCGAGAAGCGCGACGAGCGCGGCGAACGCGCCTGCGGCCACCTGGCCGGTCGGATGGCCGTGCGTCAGCGCCGCGAGCTCGCAGCCGAGCTCGAACGCGCGCCGCGCGGCGCGTGCATCGCTCGTCCCCGGCTCGCGCGCGCAGAACAGGCCGACCGGCGCGACGCGCATCGCGCCTCCGCAGCCCTTGCTGTCGTTGCGCGCCTTCGCGCCGAGTGCGGGCATCGCACTCAACGCCGCGAGGCAGGTATGGCCCGGGACGCGCTTCGCGTGGAGCTCGCGTTGCTCGATCAGCCAGCCCTGGTCGCCGGCCGCGATCGACGAGCGGCGTCGTCGTCCCCTGGGTCATCAGCCAGCGCTGGTAGGCGTGCGACACGATCTCCGCGACGTTGACGCTGCCTTCGAGCGATTGCTTGATGTGCGCGCGAAGCAGTCCATCCGCCGTGAACAGCGTCATCTGCGTGTCGTCGGTGATCGATCCGGGGCGCTCGAACGCTGTGGTGTAGTCCACAATGCCGGCCGGTCCGAAGCGCTCGCGAATTTCGGCGAGCGACATGAACTCGACCGCCGCGCCGAGTGCGTCGCCCACTGCGCCGCCGAGCAGGCAGCCCCGCCAGCGGCGGCGGATCGGCATCGGGCGGCGGCGTGCGGAAGGACTTTTCCGTCGCCGTGGCCGGCGCCGAGGCTGCGTCGCGGCGTCTCGGTCATGTTGCGGTGTACAGCACGGGCCGGCGCCCATCGACACCGGTCAGTTCGAAGCGGGGACCATCGGGCGATTCTTGTCGCCGCAACCGACAGGCGCGTCAAGGACGAAGCGACGGGCGCAGCCTTCGCCGCAGCCGGTCGGCTCTATTGACTGGCCGTGATGCCGCCGTCGACGTAGAGCACCTGACCGGTGACGAACGACGCGGCGGGCGCGAGGAAGAACAGCACCGAGCCCGCGACGTCGTCGACTTCCGCGACGCGACCGAGCGGAATGCGCGACGAGCAGCTTCTCGCGCCGCACCGGGTCGGCGAACCAGTGCTCGGCCATCACCGTGCGCACGACGGTCGGCGCGACGCCATTGACGGTGATGCCGTGCGGCGCGAGCTCGACGCGCGTGCTGGCGCACGAGCATGACGAGCCCGCCCTTGCTTCCGCAATACGACGAGTAGCCGCGATCGCGCATGCCGAGCTGCGAGCGCACCGAGAGCAGGTGCACGTGGCGTCCGCCGCGTGCCGCGCGTCGATCTGCGCGCGCGCGACCGCCTGGCCGAGGAACATCGCGGCGCGGTAGTTCACCGTCGGTGACGCGATCGAAGCTCTCCGGCGTTGCGTCGAGCAGCCGCTCCTCCTCGAAGATGCCGACGCAGTTGACGAGGAAGTCGATGCCGCCGAGCGTCGTCGACGCGCCGTGTCGACGGCGCCGCGGATCGAGCCGACGTCGCTCGCGTCGAGCGCGACCGCGCGTCGGCGTCGCTTCGCCGAGCGTCGACGCGAGCGTTGCGAGCTTGTCGCGATCGCGGCCCGCGATCGGCCACGCGCACGCCGCGCCGACACGAGCGCGCGCGCGATCGCCGCGCCGAGATCGCCGTAGGCGCCGGCGACGAACGCCGTGCGGCCGGCGACGTCGAAGAAGCCGTCTGCGCGGGCTCAGACATCGAGCGCGCTCTTCTTGCCGGCGAGCCCGCGCGCGCGGAACGTGACGACGGCGATGAACAGCAGGTACATCGACAGCAGCGACCACTCGGACGCATACGCGCCGGCGAGCCCGACGACCAGGCCGACGAGCAGCGCAGCGACGACGGCGCCCCAGAAGCTGCCGACGCCGCCGAGCACGATGATGAGGAACGCCGGCACGACCGCATCGACGCCGACGTGCGGTCGCATGCCCCAGATCGGCGACATCACGATGCCGGCGAGCGCCGCGAGCGCGACGCCGAGCGCGAACACGAAGAGCCGCAGCTTCGCAAGGTCGAGCCCGAGCGCGCGCACCATCTCGCTGTCGTGCGCGCCGGCCTTGATGATCGCGCCGAACGGCGTCTTCTCGAGGAACAGCCACAGCAGCGCGATCGCGAGCGCCGCGAACGCGCAGGCGAACAGCCGATACTTCGAGTAGATCAGGTCGCCGACGAGCACGGCGCCGCTGATCGCATCCGGCAGCGGCAGCTGCTTCTCGGTCGAGCCGAACAGCGCGCGGATGCCTTCCTCGATCACCAGCGCGGCGCCGAACGTGAGCAGCAGGCCGTACAGCGGATCCTTGCCGTAGGTGCGGCGCAGCGCGAGCTCGAGCAGCATGCCGAACGCGCCGACGACGAGCGGCGCGATCGCCAGCGCGAGCCCGTAGCGGATCGCCAGCGGCAGCGACTTCCACGCGTCGACCGGAAGCGCGTCGAACAGCGCCGGGCGGCGTGACGAGCACCAGCGCCATGTACATGCCGAGCGCGAAGAACGAGCCGTGCGCGAGGTTGATCGTCTCCATCAGCCCCACGACCAGCATGAAGCCGAGCGCGATCAGCGCGAACAGCAGGCCGAGCGCGAGGCCGTTGAGGAGGTGGGGGAGGAGCGCGGACATGGCGCCGATCGAGATCGCCAACCGGGTCAGCCCGGTTGGCGTCGTTCCCGCGAAGGCGGGAACCCAGCGTCTTCGACGTCGAGCGATCGACACTGGGTCCCCGCCTGCGCGGGGACGACAAGCAAGTCTACTGCTCGTACGTCGCCGTCGCCGCGTACGTCTCGAGCTGGCACGCCTTCGGCGCGTCCTGGTCCTGCACGTCCTTCGGATCGACCTGCGCGAGGATCTTGAAGATGTCGTCCTTCTCCGCCGGCTGGTCGTTGTACGTCGGCCATGTAGATCGTCTGCTGGCACTGGTGCGTGGTCGGGATCGATCCACGCGTCGTGATGCTGCATGCGGTCGCGCGCGGTCATCTTGCGGCCCTCGAGCTTCTTGATCACGGCGATGTTGTTCGTCGAGCCCGCTTCCTCGACGCAGCGCAGGAGCTCGCGCGTCGCCAGGTAGCCGTTCAGGTACACGTTGCCGGGCACGCGGATCGCCATGCCCGGGATACTGCTTCTGGTAGGCCGCGACGAATTCCTTCACGCCCGGAAGGTCGAGCCGGTAGTACCACGTGGTGCCGAAGACGCCGAAGATCTGGTCGGGACCGAGGCCGTAGACGTCCGGCCAGTCCTGCTGGTTGTTGATCCAGGCCATGCGCTTGTGCAGGCCGAGCTGCACGACCTGCTGGCGCAGCGCCTTGATGTCGTCGCCGCCGACCGCCGCGGCGACGACCTCGGGCTTCATCTGCTGCAGCTTCAGCAGATAGGACGAGAAATCGCGCGTGTTCTGCGGGATCATCAGCTCGTCGACGATCTTCGCGCCGTTGACCTCGGCGAGCGTGCGCGTGGCCTTCGACGTGTTGTGGCCCCAGACGTAGTCGTTGGTCAGCAGCACCCAGTTGCGGCCGCTGGTCTTGATCGCGTTCTTGACGATCGCGTGCGCGAAGTTCGTGCCGTTGCCGTCCCAGACGAACTTGACGCGATGGCAGTCCTTGCCGGACTCGGTCGGCGAGCTCGAGTTCGTGTTGAAGTAGACGCAGCCGTACTTCTGCGCGACCTGCGAGATCGCGTTGGCCACGCCGGAGTGCAGGCCGCCGATCAGGAACGCGGCCTCGTTGCGCGTGATCATGCGCTCCGCGACGCGCGAGCCGGTGGCCGGCGTCGTCTCGGTGTCCATGTGGAGCGCTTCGATCCTGCGGCCGAGCACGCCGCCCTTGTCGTTGAACTCCTTGATCGCCATCATCGCGCCGAGGCGCTCCTCGCCGCCGGACGCGCCGTACTGGCCGGACGCGTCCATCGTCAGGCCGATGACCAGCGGCTTCTTCTGCGCGCTCTGCGCCCAGACGTGATTCACCTTCCAGGGCCCGAAGAACGTGGCGGCGCCCGTCCCGGCCGCCAGCGCTGCGAGCAGCGACCGGCGCCGTCCGTCAGGCGCCGGACTCGATTTCTTCGACGTGCGGAACCTGCTTGTCGTGCTCGCTCATCGTTCCCTCCATCGTTTGCCTTGTCGGACACCGGGCTGCCGGTCGCGTGACGGCGTGGTGCGTTCATTCCGCCGCCGGCCGATATGGAATAATCATTCCGCGCTCGCGCGATGTCAAGCCTGCTTGCGGGCTGCCTTGCGGCGCTCGCGGGCGCTCCGCCTGCGCGTAGCCGACCGACATGACGAGCGCCTGCGCAGCGCACAGCGGCGCCGACCAGCGATCGGAACGGCAGCGGCGAGGTTGTCGCCGAGATCGAAGCGCAGCGTCGCCGCCTTCGCGAGCGGGCTGACCGCGTGGTCGGTGAGCGCGATCACCGGCACGCCGTTGCGGTGGCAGATCGACGCGGCCTCGACGACTTCGGGCGAGTAGTTGCGGAACGACGCGGCGATCAGCAGGTCGCCGTCGCGCAGCAGCGACGCCTGCTGGCGCAGCATGCCGCCGACGCTGTCGAGCAGGAACGCGCGGCACTTCGAGCTGCGACAGCCCGTAGGCGAGGTAGGCGGCGACCGGGAACGCGCGGCGCTGAGCGAGCACGTGGACGCGCGACGCTTCGAGCACCAGCGCGGCGGCGCGCCGGAACAGGCTCGGGTCGACGTGCTCGCGGAGCTGCTCGAGCTCGCCGATCGCGCTGTCGGCAAGCTGCGGCAGCACGCCGTTGCTGCCGCCGCCGCGCTTGCGCAGCGACTCGATCCGCTCGCGATAGGTGGCGCTGCGGGCGACCAGCCGCTCGCGATAGACGCGCTGCAGCGCGAGGAATCCCTCGAACCCCAGCGCGTTCGCGAACCGGATCACCGCGGAGGGCGGCACGCCGGCGGCGTCGGCGATCTCCGCCACCGTCGACAGCGCCATCTGATCCGGATTGTCGAGCGCGAATCGCGCGATGCCCTGCAGCCGGTTCGGCAGCGTCGGATAGGCCTCGGTGATCGCGCGCGCGAGGCTCTCGTAACGGGTGGCGGCGGTCATCGCGGGTCCGGCGGTCGACGCGGGGACTTGTCAGCGTGGAACGTTTATTCTACTGTTCGGCACGGATTAGAACACGATCGATGTCGCGTTGCCAACGCCAGACGTCATCCGCAGGCGGAACCAGCGCTGCCGCGACACGCCGTCGCACGCATGACCAGTCGCGATCGCCACAGCTCCGCGCCGCCGGCGCGCGCACCGGCCGCCGCGCCCGCGCGCCGCATCGCGCCGCGTTCCCGGCGCCGCTCGTCGCGCTGATCGCGATCATGGTCGCGGCGCCGTGGTGGCTGCCGCGCGTCGGCCTGTATCCGTACCTCGCCGTCGAGATCGCGATCTGGATGCTGTATGCGCAGGGCTACAACCTGCTGCTCGGCCACTCCGGCCTGCCGTCGTTCGGGCACGGCGCGTTCTTCGGCATCGGCGCGTACGGGTTCGGGCTGGTGCAGAAGCACGTCGCGCTGAATCTGTGGATCGATCTCGCGGGCGGCGTGCTGGCCGCGGCGCTCGCGGGCGCGCTCGTCGCGGCGTTCATCTCGCACCGCCGCGGCATCTACTACGCGCTGCTGACGATCGCGTTCGGCCAGGTCGCGCTGGTTCATCGCGATCAAGTGGCACTCGGTCACCGGCGGCGAGGACGGCCTGCTGAACCTGAAGCGCCCGCCGCTGGACCTCGGCTTCGCGCAGGTTCCGCTTGCAAGCAACGAAGCGCTGTTCCTGTTCGTGCTCGCGTGGCTGGTCATCGTCGTGCTCGGCTGCTGGCGGTTCGTCCATTCGCCCGCGGGCCGCGTGCTCGCCTGCATCCGGCAGAACGAGATGCGCGCGCGCTTTCTCGGCTATCGGGTGTGGGTCTTCAAGTTCTGCGTGTTCGTGCTCTCGACGGCGATCGCCGGGCTCGCCGGCGCGCTGTTCGCGATGGCGCAGCAGTCGGCGTATCCGAACGTGATGAGCCTGCACCAGTCGGGCTTCGTCGTGATGATGGTGCTGGTCGGCGGCGGGCTCGCGAGCTTCTGGGGTCCGCTGGTGGGCGCCGCGTTCTTCATCCTCGCGCGCGACCTGCTCGGCGCCTACACCGAAACCTGGCTGCTCTGGTACGGGCTCGTGTTCATGGCGATCGTGCTGTGGAAGCCCGAGGGACTGGCCGGCATCGGCCGCTCGCTCGCGGATCGCGTGCGGGCGCTGACGATGGCGCTGTTCGAGGCCCGCAACCTGCACAAGCGCTTCGGCGACCGCGTCGTGCTGGAGGACGTGAGCCTCGCGTTCGAGACCGGCACGACGACCGGCATCATGGGTCCGAACGGCGCCGGCAAGACGACCTGCTTCAACGTGCTGACCGGACATTTCGCGCCCGACCGCGGCCGCGTCGTCATGGACGGCGCCGACATCACCGGACTCGCCCCGCATGCGATCACGCGGCTCGGCGTGGCGCGGTCGTTCCAGGCGATCAACCTGTTCGATCAGGAGACCGCGCAGGACAACGTCGTCATCGCGCTGCCGCGCACGCGCGCGCGTGCGCGCGACGCCTGGCGCGACCTCGCGCGGGACACGGCGGCGCAGGACGAGGCGGCGATGCTTCTCGAGCCGCGTCGGCTTGAGCGGCCGCGAGCGGACGCGCGCGCGCGACCTGTCGTACGGCGAACGCCGAGCGCTCGAGATCGCGCTCGCGCTGGCGACGAAACCGCGGATCCTGTTCCTCGACGAGCCGACGTCGGGGCTCGGCGCGGACGGCACGGCGCGGCTCGCCGACCTCGTCGCCGAGCTCAAGCGGCGCTACACGATCGTGATCATCGAGCACGACATGCATTTCCTGTTCGGGCTCGCCGACCGCATCCACGTGATCCACTGGGGCCAGGTGATCGCACGCGGCACGCCGGACGAGCTCCGCGACAACGCGTGGGTGCGCCGCTCGACGCTCGGGAGCGCATGATGCTGGCCATCGATGCGATCGACGCGTACTACGGCGAGACGCAGGTGCTGTTCGGCGTCTCGCTCGACGTCGCGGCCGGCGAGGTCGTCGCGTTGCTCGGACCGAACGGCGCGGGCAAGACGACGACACTGCGCGCCGTGCTGGGGCTGACGCCTGCCCGCACGGGCACGGATCACGTTCGACGGACGCGACGTCACGCGCTTGCCGACGCATCAAGTCGCGCGCCTCGGGCTTGTCGTGGGTGCCGGACGACCGCCGCGTGTTCCCGTCGCTGACCGCCGCGCGAAACCTCGAGATCGCGCGCAAGTCGACGCGCTTTCGCGGCTACTCGGTCGACGAGTGCTGCGAGATCTTCCCGGCGCTCACGCATTTGTTGCCGCGCGAGTGCGAGAACCTGTCCGGCGGTGAACTGCAGATGGTGTCGATCTCGCGCGCGCTCGTCGGCGCGCCGGGTCTCGTGCTGTTCGACGAGCCCTCGCAGGGGCTCGCGCCCAAGGTCGTGCAGGACGTCATCGCGACGATCGCGCGGCTCAAGGCGGCCGGTGTCGCCTCGCTGGTCGTCGATCAGAACCTGCGCACCGTGCTGGACATCGCCGACCGGGTGTTCGTCATGCACCTGGGACGAATCGTGCATAGCGGGCCCGCGGCGGCGCTGCGCGACGACGCGAGCGCGCGCCGCCGCTGGCTGGGACTCGATTGATGGGCGCGCCGCTGGTCCGCGTCGAAGGGCTCGAGAAGCACTACTACGCGCGCGGCTGGCCGCGCCGCCGGACGTTCTCGCTGGCGGCGGACTTCACCGTCGACTGCGCCGCAGACGATCGGCGTCATGGGCCCGAACGGATCCGGCAAGACGACGCTGTTCGAGCTTCTCACCGGCAGCAACACGCCTTCGGCGGGCCGCGTGCTGATCGAGGGTCGCGATGTGCACAGGATCCGCTACCGCGAGCGCGATCGCCTCGCGATCCACTATCACCAGAGCTACCAGGTGCGGGCGTATCGGCGCACCGTACCCGTCGTTCCTGCTGCAGCGTGCGGGTCGCGACCGGCCGCTCGTGCACCTGTTCGACGAGCCGCAGTTCTCGATCCAGGACGGCTACATCGGCTTCATGCTGGAGTTCTTCGAGCGCCTGCGACGCGAAGGCCACGTCGTGTTCCTCTGCGTCCATCCGAACGAGCCGTTCCATCTGCAGATCCTGCGCGAGGCCTGCGAGCGCTTCGTGTTCGTGCAGCGCGGGCAGCTGACCGAGTTCGCGGATTTCGACGCGCTGGTCGCGCGATCCTTCGGTGCGAGGCCTATCTCGGCCGGCTCGCGCCGCCGCATATGACCCGCTGTCGCTTCTCGTGCTGGACGCCGCGTCGCGTGGCGTATCATTCCTCCTCGACCTCACGACGGAGGGCGCCATGAACTACACCGCTACGATCGAATGGACGCGCGGGGATGCGCGGTTCTCGGATCTTGCCTATTCGCGAGCGCACCGCTGGCACTTCGACGGTGGCGCGGTCGTGCCCGGCTCATCGTCGCCGCATGTCGTGCCGGCTCCGCAGTCCGATCCCTCCGCCGTGGATCCGGAGGAAGCGTTCGTGGCCTCGCTGTCGAGTTGCCACATGCTGTGGTTTCTCGCGATCGCAGCCAAGCGCGGCTGCATCGTGGACGCCTATTCCGACCAGGCCGCGGGCGTGATGGCCCGAAACGCGTCCAAGCGGCTCGCGATGACCGAAGTGGTGCTCCGGCCGCGCGTTCGCTTCTCCGGCAAGCAGCCGAGCGAATCCGAGCATGCCGCGATGCACGTTCTTGCGCACGAGCGCTGCTTCATCGCGAACTCGGTGAACACGACCATCGTCGCGTCGAGCCGAGCCTCGATAGGCTCACAAGAGACAACTAGGCACCGCGGGCGCCGTTGCGCCGGCGCCACAGGGCATGCAGTTCGGCGAAGAAATCCTGAAGCAGGCGCAGATTCTCGGCTCGATTACCGAAGAGCCGGGACGCATCACGCGCACCTACCTGACGCCGCAGCACCGCGAGGCCGGCGAGCACATCCTCGGCTGGATGCGCGACGCGGGCATGGAGGCGGCGTTCGATGCGCTCGGCAACGTCGTCGGACGCTACACGGCGCGCGATGCCGGAGCACCGGTGCTCCTCACCGGCTCGCACATGGACAGCGTCGTCGATGCCGGCCGCTATGACGGCTTGTTCGGCGTCCTGTCGCCGATCGCCTGTGTCAAGGCGCTGCATGCGCAAGGCAAGCGGCTGCCGTACACGTTCGAGGTCGTGGCGTTCGGCGACGAGGAAGGCGTGCGCTTCGGCGTGTCGATGATCGGCAGTCGTGCGTTGGCCGGCCGCTTCGATTTTTCGGCGCTCGACCGCCCGGACGCGAACGGGATCACGATGCGGGACGCGCTGGTCGCATTCGGCGGCGATCCGGCGGCGATTGCGACACTGAAGCGGGATCGAATCGCCGCGTACGTCGAGTCGCACATCGAGCAGGGGCCGGTGTTGCTGAACGAGGGTTTGGCGGTCGGCGTCGTGACGTCGATTGCCGGCGGCTCGCGAGTGCGTGCTCGCGTCGAGGGTCTGGCCGGCCATGCCGGAACGGTTCCGATGCCCGGACGCCAGGATGCGCTTGCGGCTGCGAGCGAGATGGTGCTCGCCATCGAACGGCATTGCGCCGAGCGCGCCGAGTCGCTCGTCGGCACCGTGGGCAAGCTTGCGGTCGTCGGCGGCGGCGCGATCAACGTCATTCCAGGTGCGGTCGAGTTCACGGTCGACGTGCGCTCGGGGATGACCCGAAGCGCAAGGCGGCGGTCGCGAGCCTCGAAGCGGAATGCCGGGCGATCGCGACGCGTCGTCGCGTCCGGCTTGCCTGGGAGCCGTTCTTCGAGTTGTCCGCAGCGCCGTGCGATCCGCGCCTTCAGGCGCAATGGGCGCGCAGCATCGAGGCGTTCGGCCTGAACGCGCGACGCCTTCCGTCCGGAGCGGGCCACGATGCGATGGAATTCGCCGCGGTCGCGCCGATCGCGATGCTGTTCGTGCGCTGCGGCAACGGCGGCATCAGCCACAATCCGCTCGAGACGATGACCGCCGAGGATGCCGATCTCGCCACGCGCGTGTTCCTGCATTTCCTCGAGCATTTCGATCCGCGCTCGGTCGCCGCGTGAAACTAGGGACAGGCACTCATTTGCATGAAATCAGTGCCTGTCCCTAATTTGCACTGACACGCCTGGACGCGCAGGTCGACAGCGACCATGCGGATGCGGTCGCGTTCCTGCGCGAAATGGTTCGCGTGCCCACCGACACGCCGCCGGGCGACAACGCGCGTCATGCGGAGCATACGGCAGGGTTGCTCGAAGCGATGGGCTACGCGGTCGAGCGCTATCCGGTGCCGGAGCGCGACGTTCACGCTGCAGGTCTGGTCTCGGTCACGAACCTGATCGTGCGGCGGCGCTTCGGCGCGGGCCCGGTCATCGCGCTCAACTCGCACGGCGACGTCGTGCCGCCGGGCGAGGGCTGGACCCGGCCCCCGTACGAGGGCGTGATCGAGGACGGCCGCATGTATGGGCGCGGCGTGGCCGTCTCGAAATCCGATTTCGCGACCTACGCCTTCGCGTTGCGCGCGCTCGAGCGCGTCGCGAAAGCCTCGGCCGTCCCGCTCGCCGGCACGATCGAGCTGCATTTCACCTACGACGAGGAGTTCGGCGGCGAGCTGGGGCCCGCGTGGCTGCTCGCGAACGGCCACACGCGTCCGGACCTTGCGCTCGGACCCGGGATTCTCGTATGCGATCGTCACCGCGCACAACGGTTGCCTGCAGCTCGAGGTCAGCGTGCACGGCCGTGCCGCGCATGCCGCGATGCCGGAAACCGGCGTCGATGCGCTCGCCGCGGCGACGCAGATCCTCGATGCGCTGTATGCGCAGCGCGCGGTTTACGCAACGCGGCACTCGCGCGTCGAAGGCATCGCGACGCCGACGATCAACATCGGCCGCATCGATGGAGGCACGAACACGAACGTCGTGCCCGCAAAGGTCGTGTTCAAGCTCGACCGTCGCATGATTCCGGAGGAAGACCCGGCCGCCGTCGAGGCCGAGCTCCGCGCGGTGATCGAGCGCGCGGCGGCGCAATCGCCAGGCATTCGCGTCGAGATCCGCCGCCTGATGCTCGCCCGCGCGCTGGTGCCGAGGCCTGGTCACGAGCGTCTGGTGGCGCTGCTCCAGGCGCCACGCCAGGCGTGTGATCGGCGAAGCGATCCCGGCCGTGGCGACACCGCTTTACACCGATGCGCGCCTGTACGGCGAGGCCGGCGTGCCGATCGTGCTGTACGGCGCCGGCCCGCATACGATCCTGGAAGCGAACGCGAAACGCGCCGACGAGAACCTCGTGCTGGAGGACCTGAGGCGCGCGACGAAGGTCGTTGCATCCACGCTCTTCGACCTGCTCACGTCGCCGGGCGCGGCGTCGCAATGACAAGTGCGCGGATGTCGAGCGATGAGGCTTTCGGATCGCGAACGTCGCTTGCTGCTGTTCCTCGGCGTGCCGGTCGCGGTTGCGCTCGTCGCGTCGGGCATCGCGCCGTTCGATCGGCCCACGTGGTTCCTCGAAGTCGCGCCGGTCCTGCTTGCAGCGCCGGTGATCGCGATGACCTGGCGACGGTTTCCGCTGACGACGCTGCTCTGCGTTCTGATCGCGTTGCACGCGCTCGTGCTGATCCTCGGGGGGGCCTACACCTACGCGCGCGTGCCGCTCGGGTTCTGGATCCAGGAGCTCCTCGGGCTCGAGCGCAATCCCTACGACCGCATCGGCCACCTGATGCAGGGCTTCGTGCCGGTGATGATCGCGCGCGAAGATCCTGCTGCGCGGCGGTTATGTGACCGGCCGGCGGATGCTCGCGTTCCTCGCAGCGTGCGTTGCACTCGCGTTCAGCGCGTTCTACGAGCTCATCGAATGGGCGGCTGCCCTGGCGCTGGGCGCCGGCGCGACGGACTTCCTCGGCACGCAGGGCGACGTCTGGGACACGCAGGCGGACATGTTCTGCGCGCTGGTCGGCGCGGTCGCGGCGCTGTCCTTGCTGTCGGCGCTGCACGATCGGCAGATCGCAGCGCTTGCCCGCGAGCGGCGCGCCCTACGTTAGGGCGCGCGAGCATGGGGCCGCGCGAGAAACGAAAACGCCGCCCGGATGCCGGACGGCGTCGCGATAACAGCAGGCCGGTGAAGCGCGCCCTATCTTTCGGCCATTCGCCGCGGCGGCGAGGATGCTGTCGCGAAGCGGCGAAGCGAACCCTTGAGCGCGATCCAGCGGTCCGGATGCTCGAGCTGGAGCCCGAGCACCGAAACCCACATGCCGATCAATCCCATGCCGACGATGACCGCGCCGACCACATGGAAGAACGATACCGGCGCGACCAGCATCAGCACGAGTCCGATCGGTAGCGCTGCGGCGAAGAACGCCAGTCCGAACTCGAACCAGGTGATCGCACCGCGGCGACGATTACGGGCGTACGTGCGCATGTCCATGGTCAGATCCTGTAGACCCGGTTGCCGACGATCCGGACGCGATCGCCGACGCGAAGCTGGCCTTCGCCGACCTCGCCGACCGTCAATCGCGCGCCGTTCTCGAGCCTGACGATCACCCGATAGCGATCGCGCTCGTTCGCGCGCTCGATCTGGTTGCCGGCATACGCGCCGCCGAGCGCGC
The DNA here is from genome assembly GCA_963804205.1 of uncultured beta proteobacterium. Taxonomy (GTDB): domain Bacteria; phylum Pseudomonadota; class Gammaproteobacteria; order Burkholderiales; family Casimicrobiaceae; genus VBCG01. The sequence goes on from CAWDPJ010000002.1 coordinate 75,492, forward strand.
CGGCGATCGTGGCCGCGGTATTGCCGCTGCCGCTGCCGATCTGATGGCCGAGGATGCCGCCCGCGATGCCGCCAATGACGGCGCCCAGGCCGGTCGGACGCGGATCGCCGTCGCGATACCACTCGATCGCTTCGACGACGCCGTATTCGACGATTTGCGGTGCGATCGGCGCGACCGCGCGCGAATCATAAACGCGATAAGGCTCCGGTGCGCACGCCGCAAGCAGCGACGCGGAGGCGACGACGGCCAGCGCGAAGGCACGGGTGGTGAGGTTCATCGGTCGGAGCTCTGGAATGGGGTAGCGGTCACGCGGCGATACTTCGTTCGACAGCCGGGCGAGTGAGGCACCGAGGGGGTGTGCCTTGAAACGCCGGTCAGCTCTCGGGCGAGACCGCCGCGCCACCGCATGGAGCGAACATTACGCGGGGCACGAAGCGCAGGAAGTCGGGACAGCCCGCGTCGTTCTGTGGACGTTTCTCCTACGCCGCGATTATTTGCGGAGCTCGTCGTCGCGGTCCCATTGCGCGTTGCGCTCGGCGAAACTGTCGCGACGGCTGCGCGCCCACGCGCCATAACCTTTGGGAAAGCGCGCGGCGATGAACATGCGAAGCGCAACGCCGGCAACGAACAGCACGATCGCACCGAGCACGATCAAGGGCAGCCATTCGGCGCCGCCGTCGCCGGCGGCGGCGATGCGGCCGGTGAAGCGATCGTTCCCGATGCGGTTGCGACGAGCCTCGCCGGCGTCATCGTCGACACCTGGCGCGAATAGCTAGTCGCTTCCACGCGACGCGCCGGTTCGTGATGTCCCGCGAACGTCGTGCGCATCGGAAACGCGTCTTGGCCTTGCCGAACGCCTCGCGCGCGCGTTCGTCGCGAGGCGCGTCCTGACCCGGATGATCCTCCAGCGCTTCGTGCAGCAGCAGCACGATAACGACGGTGGCCACGATCGCGAAGAACAGGTAAGCGCCCCACGCCGAGAGGGCAGGATCGGCCACGAAGGTCGGTAGCTCGGCGAAAGCCGGCAGCGGCGCTAGACGCGATGAGCGAGACAGCGAAGCGGCCGCGACGCCGCTGGCGCCGGACCCGGCGAGAATGCATGTTGGAATCTCCCGCGTCCGGCGCGCGCGCCGGACCGTCAGGAGACAACTTTACCGTCCCGCAGCGCAACCAAACATCAGACAGCGCGCCAGCCTCTGTCGCCGGTCTTCCCACAGCGACGGACGCAGATACGACGAAGGCGGGCTTTCACCCGCCTTCGTGTCGGCTCCGAGCGATGGCGGTCAGCGGCGGACCGCTAACGCCGCCGCTACCTCGAGACAGCCGCTCCGATACGTTGCGTCGCACGTTTGCACACGCCGTCGGCGCTTGCACGACGGTCACGTTGCCCCACGCGCCATCGCGCTCGGCTCGCGACGCCGTGGCGGCGAGCGCGAGCGCCGAAACCACCAGCGCGACGATGATGCCGTCCTGCAGGCGATCGGCGGTGCGGGCGCGGCGCATGGCGATCACATCGGCGAGCGCCGCGGATCGTTGGACCGCAAATCGCTGTCGTCGTAGCTTTCCGCCCAGCGATCGATCTGCTTCTCGGCTTCGTCCTTGCCGATGCCATAGGTTTCCTGCAGGCGGCCGGCGAGCTGATCCTTCTGGCCCGCGATGCGGTCGATGTCGTCGTCGGTGAGCTCGCCCCACTGCTCCTTGACCTTGCCCTTGAGCTGCTTCCAGTTTCCTTCGATGCGATCCCAGTTCATGTTGCGCTCCGTCAGTTTGCGTGCGGCGCACGCACGGCCTTAACTGTTGCAGACAATGTGCCAAGCGAAACATATGCTGAATCAGTCGGTTGTCGCCGCACGAAGAGACCGGCGTGCGCGAGCCCGCGTGCGAGCAGCGTCGCGAAGTTGCGACGCTGTAGGTATTCGTCTGTCCGAGAAGACCCGTACGTTCCGCGATGGCGGGGCGCGCCCTAACGATGTACGCTACGGATATGAACGTGCGTTGCGCCGGGCCCTCAGGCTGGCTGGAATCGGTACGCATCCATCGCGAGCGCCCCGCCGACGATGCTGCGATGTACGCGCTCGACCTTGGGATGCTCGCCCGCAGCGCCGTAAGCCACCAGCAGCGGCAGGAAGTGCTCGTCGCTCGGATGCGCCCGCAGCGCCTCCGGACCCTGCTCCTTCCAGGCGATCAGCGCCGCGTCGTCCTTCGCCTCCAGACGCTCGGCGAGCCAGTCCGCAAACTGCGGCTACGTACGGAAGCTGGCCCGGACGACGCATCTGCATCATCCAGTCGCGCAGGTTGTGCGTGGCGTGGCCGGAACCGACGATCAGCACGCCGCGTTGCGCAAGCGGTGCGAGCGCGCGTCCGAGTGCGATGTGATGCGCGGCCCCTCGCGCCGGCTGGACCGAAAGTTCCACGACCGGCACGTCGGCGTCGGGAAACATGTGCATCAGCGGCACCCAGGCGCCATGGTCGAGTCCGCGGCAGCCATCGACGCCCGCCGTAATGCCCGCTGCCTTGAGCGCGCTCGCAGCTTCCGCTGCGACTTCCGGTGCGCCCGGCGCGGGATAGCGAATCGCGTAGAGCGCATCGGGAAATCCGCCGAAGTCGTGGATCGTTTCCGGCTTCGGATTGCCCGTCAGCATCGGCAGCTCGGTCTCCCAATGCGCAGACGCGATCAGCACGGCGCGCGGCTTCGGCAGTTCCCGCGCGAGCCGGGTCCACGCTTCACCGGCCGCGCCAGGCTCGATCGCCGTCATCGGCGAGCCGTGCGAGACGAAGACGACGGGCATCGTGGCTTTCATCTTGTCTTTCGATCGGAACCCGCCGTGGCGGGTTCCGATCGGCAGTGCTACGCAGCGGCAGCGGCCTTCGTCGACTCGGTCGCCTTGGCAGCGTGCACCGAAGGACGCGCGCCGATGCGTTCGAGGTACTTCTGCAGCGCCGGCCACGGTGTGAGGTCGAATTTCAGGAAGTGCGGACCACGAAGCCACCGTGAACAGGTACGCATCCGCGATCGTGAACGTGTCGCCGAAGATGAACTGGCGATTGCCGAGCAATCGGTTGGCAACCTCGAAGCGCTTGACCAGCTTCGCAACCGTCGCGATTCTCGTCGCTTCCGGCGTCTCCGGATACCAGAGCGGTGAGAAGCCCTTGTGGATCTCGGTTGCGATGAAGTTCAGCGTTTCCATCAGCTTGTAGCGCTCGAACGATCCGAACGCGGGTGCCAGCGTGCCGGGCTTGCGGTCGGCGAGATATTGGAGGACGACCGCAGCCTCGGCGAGCCGCGTGCCGTCGTCGAGCTCGAGGATCGGCACGTAGCCGTTCGGGCTGATCGAGTAGAAGTCGGTGCCGTCCGCGAGCTTGTGCGCGCGCAGGTCGACCTTGACCGGCGTGAAGGGAATGCCGAGCTCGTTGAGCACGATGTGCGGGGCGAGCGAGCAGGCGCCGGGTGAGAAGTAGAGTTTCATCGAAGTCTCCGGGGTTGGTGGGGTGAGCAATGACTGGCGTCCTGCGACGCAGTGAGCTGTCAGCGCGCCGCGGCGTAGCCCGTCCTGGACACCGCGGTACGAACGCTCGGCTTGAGCGCGAGCGCGCCGTCGCCGATCAAGGCCTGTACGATCGCCGCGACCGTCAGGAACAGAGGATATTCCCAACCGCCGTTGGCTGCGCTGAACACCCATCCGTTTCCGGCGTGCGCCCAGGTGGCGCCGAGCAGGATCGGCACGAGCGCGAGCGCAACGTAGCGCGTGTACACGCCAAGCAGCAACAGCACGCCGCCGACAAGCTCCGCATAAAACGTGACGTAGGCGAGCGCGGGGGGCAGGCCGAGGCTGCCGAAGAACTGGGCGGTGCCGGGAAGCGTGAAGACGTAATACTTGAGCAACGCGTGGGCGATGAACATGACGCCGAGCGCGAGCCGCAGCACGAGCGCACCGGCGGCGATATTTCGATCAGCTTGCATGACGGGCTCCGTTGTCATTCGAAGGCGGCGATCGACGTGACCGGCGCGTGGGGCGAATCTTGAAGGTTGACTGCATCAGAGATAAAGTGCCTAAAGTGACATATATTATTGCGTAAATCGGGATAATCTTCTGGACCGATTCCAGTCGCTCACGGTGTTCGCGAAGGTCGTCGAGCAAGGCAGCTTCGCCAGGGCGGCGCAGCGTCTCGAGCTTTCGACGTCAGCGGTATCGCGTCATGTCGCGGACCTCGAAGCTCACCTCGGCGTTCGCCTGCTGAATCGCACGACGCGCAAGCTTTCGCTGACCGAGAGTGGCCAGGCCTTTCTCGAACGGACCGTGCAGCTCCTCGCCGATCTGGAAGAGGCCGAGGACAGCGTCACCGCGAGCGCGCGCGTGCCGCGCGGTACGCTGAAGCTGACCTGTACGACCACGTTCGGCGAGCGGCATATCGCGCCGGCGATCGCCGACTTCGCCGCGAAGCACCCGCAGCTGCGCTTCGACGTCGAGCTCTCCGGCCGCATGGTCGATCTCGTCGAGGAAGGATTCGACCTCGCGATCCGGATCGGTCCGCCGTCCGGGCAGGCGCTGATCGCGCGGCGCATCGGCGAAACCCAGCTCATCTGCTGCGCATCCCCGGAGTACCTCGCGCGGCACGGCACGCCGAAGGTCCCGCAGGATCTGGCGAACCATCGCTGCCTCACCTACTCGTATCTGCCGATCCGGGATACGTGGCGGTTCCGGGATGCGTCGGGAAAAGAGCACAGCGTGCGGATCGCCGGTCCGGTGAATGCGAACAATGGACAATTCCTCGCGGGGCTCGCCACGGCCGGCGTGGCGATAGCGCTCGAGCCTGACTTCATCGTCGGTGACGAGCTTGCGAGCGGACGTCTCGTCGAGCTGTTGCCCCAGTTCCGGCCAGCCAGCCGCGCCGATCCACGCGGTCTATCCGAGCCGGCGCCACTCTGTCCGCGAAAGTGCGCGCTTTCGTCGATTTCATCGCCGAGCGTTTTGCACGCGACGCCCCTTGGACGATCCCCGCGAGCGGAGGACCCGCGATCAAACGCGCTCGCGCGGAAGAACGCCGCCGCGCTCGATAAGCGCGGAACGCGCGAGCGCGATGCAGCGAGCGCAAATCGCGCTCCGCGCCAGAACAAATTGCCGATCGGAGCGCGTTGGGATCGACGCGCAACCGCGCTCGACGCTGCGCGCGCAACGCCAATTCGCACACCGGCACGGTTGTCGCTTTAGCGTAGTGTTCGCTGCACCGATGAGCGCCCTGACTCGTCGCTGCAACCCACCGCGAAGCGAACTCGTGCAGCTCCCTGACGGCTTGCAGTCGACGCTGAATCCGCACTCGCCCGAGGCGGCGGCAACGGCCAGCCTCGCATGGGTGCTGATCATCGGCGCCGGCCTCATTTTCATTGCGGTGATGGCGCTGGCGTGGCTTGCGGTCCGCTCGCGTCCGGCCTGGCTCGCGCAGCATCGGATGGTCGTGTGGGGCGGAATCGCATTTCCGTTCGTGGTCCTGACCGTGCTGCTCGTCTATTCGGCGACGCAAAGCGTGTCGATGGCGCAGCGGGAACCGGTCGCGCTTCGCATCGAGGTCGTCGGCCATCAATGGTGGTGGCGCGTGCGCTATCTCGATGCGGGCGGCGGACTCGACTTCGAGACCGCGAACGAGATCCGCTTGCCGGTCGGCCGACGCGTCGAGCTCGCGCTCGCGTCGAACGACGTGCTGCACAGCTTCTGGGTGCCGAATCTCGCGGGCAAGCTCGACATGATCCCCGGTCGCGTCAACCGGTTGGCGTTCACGCCCGAGAACGCGCGGTATTTCGCGGGCAATGCGCCGAGTACTGCGGGGGACCGCATGCGCAGATGGCGCTGTACGTCGTCACGCAACCGCCGCGGCGTTCGAGGCAGTGGAGCAACGATCAGCGCCGCCCGGCGATCCTCTTCGATCGCACGTTCGAATCGCATTGCGCTGTCTGCCATACGGTGCGAGGGTCGCAGGCGCGCGGGCACGCTCGGCCCCGACCTCACGCACGTGGGCAGCCGCCTCTCGATCGGTGCCGGTACGCTGCCGACCGATGCGGCGCAACTCGCCCGCTGGATCGCATCGAGCCAGCACATCAAGCCCGGCAACCTGATGCCGGCGTTCCGCGAGTTCACGGGCGATGAGCTGGCCGCGCTCGCCGCCTATCTCGCGAGCCTGCGTTGAACTTTCCTTTCGTGCGATGAACACTGCGTCGACTGCCGCGCTTCCGAACCCCGAGCCGCGTCCGGAAGGCGAGCTGGAGGCGCTGCGCCGCATCTGGGCGATTCCGCGCGGATGGCGGCTGCTGACCGAATACAACAACACGGTCATCGGCGGCTTCTACGTCGCGACCGCATTCCTGTTCTTCGTGCTGGCCGGCGTGCTCGCGTTACTGATGCGCGTGCAGCTCGCGGTCCCCGACAGCGGGCTCGTCGGCCCGTCGCTCTACAACCAGCTGTTCACGATGCACGGCACGGTGATGATGTTCCTGTTCGCCGTGCCGGTCGTGGAGGCGATGGGCATTCTGCTCCTGCCGAACATGCTGGGCGCGCGCGACATGCCGTTCCCGCGGCTGTCCGCATACGCGTACTGGGCGTACGCGATCGGCGGGCTCACGTTCTTCTGCAGCCTGTTCTTCGGTCTTGCACCGACCGGCGGCTGGTTCATGAATCCGCCGCTGACGACGACGACCTATTCGCCGGGCATCAACGAGGATTTCTGGCTGCTGGGCATCGGCTTCATCGAGATCTCGGCGATCGCCGGCGCGATCGAGATCATCGTCGGCGTGCTGCGCACGCGCGCGCCCGGCATGACGCTTGGCCGCATGCCGATCTTCGCGTGGTCGATGCTGGTCTTCGCGCTGATGGTCGTGTTCGCGTTTCCCGCGGTCATTCTCGCGACGGCGCTGCTCGAGCTGGAGCGCGCTTTCCACTGGCCGTTCTTCACGGCGGCGAAGGGCGGCGACCCGCTGCTCTGGCAGCACCTGTTCTGGTTCTTCGGTCACCCCGAGGTGTACATCATCTTCCTGCCCGCGGCCGGCATGGTGTCGATGATCGTGCCGACGGTGGTCCGTGCTCCGCTGGTTTCGCATCGGCTCGTGGTCCTCGCACTCGTTGCCACCGCGTTCCTGAGCTTCGGGCTGTGGGTGCACCACATGTTCGCGACCGGCATTCCCGAGGTGTCGCTGTCGTTCTTCGAGGCGGCGAGCATGGCGGTGGCGATTCCGAGCGGCATCCAGGTGTTCGCGTGGATCGCGACGCTCGCGAGCGGGCGCGCGAAGCTCGATTCGCCGACCTTGTTCATCCTCGGCTTCCTGTTCACGTTCGTGCTCGGCGGCCTGACCGGCGTCATGGTCGCGGCGATTCCGTTCGACTTGCAGGCGCACGATACCTACTTCGTCGTCGCGCATCTGCACTACGTTCTCATCGGCGGCATGGTGTTCCCGCTGTTCGCCGCGCTTTACTACTGGACGCCCTTCGCCAGCCGGCACGCGCTTTCGGAGCGCATCGGCCGCTGGGTATTCGGACTGCTGTTCGCCGGCGTCAACCTCGCGTTCTTTCCGATGCACATCACCGGGCTCGCCGGCATGCCCCGGCGGGTCTACACGTACGGCGAGGCCACCGGATGGGGAGCGCTGAACTTGGTGTCGACGATCGGCGCATTCATGATGGCTGCCGCCGTCGCCCTGTTCCTCTTCGACTTCGCGCGCAAATTCCGCTTCGCGCCCGACGACAACGCGGGCAACGTCTGGGGCGCCGGCACGCTCGAATGGCTGCCGAACGGCCACTATTCGAGCCGCAGCATTCCGCAGGTCACGAGCCGTTATCCGTTGTGGGACCAACCCGGCCTCGCGGACGAGGTCGAGCAAGGTCATCACTACCTTCCGAATGCGCCGACTGGTCGCCGCGAGACGCTGCTCACGCGTCCGCTGGACGGGCATCCGCAGGCGCTGCTTCGAATGCCCGCGACGGGGTGGGCGCCTTTCGTGGCTGCCGTGTTCACCGCTGCGTTCTTCATGCTGCTGACCGTGAAGCTGACACTGCCGGCGGCGGCTGTGCGCAGTCGTCGCGATCGGCGCGTTGTTGCATTGGGCATGGCATCTCGATCCGCCGCCGCTGGCGCGGGCGATCGACATCGGCGGCGGAATCGCCGTTCCCGCCTATTTGAGCGGCCCGGCGTCGTCGTCGTGGTGGGCGATGGTCGTGCTCATGCTGGTCGCCGCATCGCTGTTCGGTTGCGCCGTGTTTTCCTATCTGTACCTGTGGATCGTCGCACCCGCCACGTGGCCGTCGGGCAGTGCAGTGCCGCCCGCCCGCTACCCGATGCTTGCCGCCGCCTTGATCGCTGCGAGCAGTGCGGCATTGGGCGTCGCGAACCGCTGGCTCGCACGTGAGCGCAGCCCGACGCCGGCGCTAGCGATCGCGATCGTTCTCCTCGTTTGCGGATTCGGCGTCGAAGCGTTCGCCCACCGAAGCCTCTCGCCGACAGAATCAGGTTACGGCGCGATCGTCTGGGCGATCGTCTCGCTCGAAGGCTTCCACGTCGTCGTCATCATCTTTCTCGCGGCCTTCGCGATCGCGCGGCGATTCGCTGGACATCTCGATCGCGAACGGCGCAACGTGTTCGACAACGTGCGCATCTTCTGGCACTACGTGGCGGCGCAGAACGTGGCCGGGTTGGTCCTGGTTCACGGGTTTCCGCGGCTGGCGAGCTGACAATGATGACGATGCTGCGCATGGGCGCCGGCGCGATCGTCTGGGCCGCGCACTTCGCGGCGCTCTACGGCGCGACGACCCTTGCGTGCGCGCGCGGCGAGGCCCGCGCCGTCCCGTGGATCGTCGCGCTGACCACGCTCGCCGGCGTAGCGTTCGCCGCCGCGATCGTCGTGCGCTCGTATCCGCGGCGCGACGATTTCACGCACTGGATCGCCGCGGCTGTGGCCGCCATGGCGACGATCGCGATGCTCTGGGAGGCGGTTGCGGGCCTCGTCACCAGGACCTGCGGATGAACGCTCGTAGTACTCGCGGTCACCGGCATGGCGCGCATCTGGCGCCGTTCCTCGGCGGCTGCCTGGTGCTCGCGATAGCGTTGCTCTCGCCGCTTCATTCGCTGGCGGCGACGCGATTCTGGATTCACATGGTTCAGCTCGAGCTCCTCATGCTCGTGGCCGCGCCGCTGCTGGTGCTCGGGATTCCGCTCGGCACGCGGCCTCGTCAGACCTCGCGCGCTCCTACGTGGCCGTTTCGCAATGCCGCGCCGATCGTAGCCTCGGTCCTGTACGCCATTGCGCTGTGGGGCTGGCATGTCCCGGCCTTTTACGAGCCCGGTGTCGCCAACCCTGTGCTTCAGGTCGCGCAGCATGCGACCCTCTTCCTTGCAGCGTTGCTGTTCTGGGGGTCGGTGCTGCGGCAAGCCCCCGGCGGGATCGACGTGCTATGCATCGTGGTGACGATGATCCACATGGGCCTGCTCGGCGCGTTGCTGACGTTCGCGGGCAGACCGTTGTACGCTGGCTTCACGTTGGAGGACCAGCAACTCGGTGGGCTCATCATGTGGGTGCCCGCCGGGTTCCTCGTCCTGCTCAAGGGGCTTTGGGTTTTCGATCGATGGCTCGAGTCGCAGTCCTGAAGCTCGTCGTGATCGCCGTCTGCGCTGCTCGCGAGTGCGTGCAGCGAAACGCCGCCGCTGGTCGTCCGCGGCGATGCAGAGAACGGCCGCCTGTTGCTGCGTCAATTCGGCTGCGGCAGTTGCCACCGGATTCCCGGCGTTGCAGCCGCGGAAGGTAACGTCGGACCGCCGCTGGATGCGATCGCCCGACGCGTTTACCTCGCCGGCCTGGTGCCGAACACGCCGGACACCATGGTGCACTGGATCCGCTCGCCGAAATCGGTCGACCCGCGGACCGCGATGCCCGATCTCCAGGTGAGCGAAGCGCACGCACGCGACATGACCGCGTATCTCTACGGGCTGCAATGAAAACGAAGCTCGCCGTGCTGGCGACTGCCGCGGTGACGACGCTCGGGGCGCTGTTCTGGTTCGGCGTCTACGACATTTCGGCCACCGAGCAGCACCTCGCGCCGACCTACTGGCTGCTCGACCAGGGAATGCGACGAGCGGTCATCCAGCGCGCAAAGCGGATTCAGGTCCCGCCGCTGGACGATGCCGCAAAGATCGCGCGTGGCGCCGGCCGTTACCGCAGCGCTGTGCGTGCAATGCCACGGCGGACCGGGAGTGGCGCCGGAGGCGTTCGCGCTCGGTTTGCTGCCTGCTCCGGCGAACCTCGCCCACACCGCCCGGACATGGCGTCCCGCGGAGCTGTTCTGGACGATCAGCCAGGGCATCAAGATGACCGGCATGCCGGCGTGGACGTTTCGCATCGACGACGACGAGATCTGGGCGATCGTTGCGTTCCTGCGCGTGATGCCAACGCTCGCCCCCGACGAGTATCGACGGATGGCGGAAAGCACCGCGGCGATACCGCAACCGAGCGAGCGATCGCGCAGCGGCCGGAATTGCACGCGCACCGGACGCGCAACGCGGCAAGACGGCGATCCATCAGTACGCGTGCGTGACCTGTCACGTCATTCCGGGCATCGTCGGAAGCAACGCGCCGGTTGGACCTCCGTTGACAGGCATCGGCTCGCGCCCTTTCATTGCCGGGGTGCTGCCGAATTCGCCCGAAACGATGATCCAGTGGCTCCGTTCGCCGCAGTCGATCAGCCCGAACAATGCGATGCCGAACCTGGGCGTCACCGAGCAGGATGCAGCCGACATCGCGGCGTATCTGGTGACATTGAGATGAGGTGGCGACGCGACGCACCGGATGTTTCGGGAGCTCACCATCCTATGTAGGTTTCCACTTTCGACCGATAAAGGAGGCGGCCATGGCTTTGGAGGCACACGTTCCCAGCATTGCCAACGTGATCCAGCTCGCGATCGCACCGGTCTTCATGCTCACTGCGATCGGGTCGTTCCTCGGCGTCATCACCCACCGCCTGGCCCGCGCCGTCGATCGCGCGCGCGAACTGGAACACGACATCGGGAGCCTGCAGGCCGAATTGCTGACACTCGCCAAGACGAGCTGCACGTCATTTCACGCCGGGCGCGCTGGACCAACCGTGCGATCACCTGCCTGCACCGTCTGCGCGCTGTTCATCTGCCTGGAGATCGCGGCGTTGTTCGGTGGCGCGTTCCTCGCCACCGACGTTTCGAACGCGGCGGGGTGGCTGTTCGTGCTGGCGTTGATCGCGCTGACGATCGGATTGCTGGCGTTCCTGCGCGAGATCTTCCTTGCGACGCATCACCTGCGGATCGGTACGCATCGCCCGGGTTTCTGAGAGGGTCAGCGGGCGGTGCTCACGCGCCAGATCACGTCGCCAACGTCGTCGGCCACCAGCAACGCGCCGCGCTTGTCGATCGCGACGCCAACCGGGCGTCCATAGGCGTTGCCCTCCGCGCTCAGGAAGCCGGTGAGCACCGGCAGCGGTTCGCCCGAGGGCTTGCCGTTCGCGAACGGCACGAACACGACCTGGTAGCCGCTCTGCGGCCTGCGGTTCCATGATCCGTGCTCGCCGATGAATGCGCCGTTGGCGAAGCGCGGAGGCAGTGAATTCCCTTCGGCGAACGTCATTCCCAGCGGTGCCACGTGCGTGCCCAGCGCATAGTCGGGCACGACGGCTTTCGCGACGAGGTCCGGCCGCGGCGGCTTGACGCGCTCGTCCACGTGCGTGCCGAAATAGCTGTAAGGCCAGCCGTAGAACGCGCCGTCCTTGACCGACGTCAGGTAATCGGGAACGAGATCGCTGCCGATCTCGTCACGCTCGTTGACGACGGTCCACAGCGCACCGGTCATGGGCTCCCATCCCAGTCCGTTCGGATTGCGAAGCCCCGTGGCGAAGAGCCGTTTGCTTCCGCTCTTCGCGTCCACCTCCCAGATCGCCGCGCGACCCTCTTCCTTGTCCATGCCGTTCTCGGCGACGTTGCTGTTCGAGCCAACGGTTGCGTAGAGCTTCGATCCGTCACGGCTTGCGATGACGTTCTTCGTCCAGTGATGATTCAGCGGTCCGCCCGGAAGCTCGGTCACGCGGGTACCCGCCTTCGAGATCTTCGTCTCGCCTTGCGTATAGGGATAGCGGACGACCGCATCGGTGTTCGCGACGTACAGATCGTTGCCGACCAGGGCCATCCCGAACGGCGAGTTGAGGCCCTCGAGAAAGACCACCCGCATCTCCGCGACGCCGTCGCCGTTGGCGTCGCGCAGCAGCGTGATGCGATTCGCACTCGGCACCGCGGAGCCGGCCTTCTTCATGAACTGCTTCATGAAGAACGCTTTGACGCCCTTGCCATCGTCCGGACGCGGCGGCGCGGCGGTCTCGGCGACGAGAACGTCGCCGTTCGGCAGCACGTGGATCCAGCGCGGATGCGAAAGGCCGGTCGCGAAGGCGTTGACCTGCAATCCCTCGGCGGCTTTCGGCGTGACGCCCGCGGGCCAGCCTACCGCCGGCGCGACCTTGACGGTCGGGATCAGCGAGGGATTCGGAGGCGGCAGCTTGGGGCTGGGCCCGACGCCGGCTTCGAACGGCAGGCGGGCGGATTCACATGCGGCTAGCGCTACGACGAGCGCGAGCGCTGAACACAAACGGATCGGACACATCGACGTTGCGCTCCGTAAAAATTGCAACTATCGGATGCCGCAAAGACGCGTCCCCTCCTCGCAAGATGCAGCCAGAACTCGGCGAACTATTCGCCGTCATGAACAGGGCCTTGCAAGAAGTATTCCGCGGAGGCGGGAGCGTACGGACGGCCGCGGATCCACCGGCGTCGTCCCCGCGAAGGCGGGGACCCAGCGTCTTTCGACCATTCGCCAGGACATTGCAACGACGCTGGATTCCCGCCTTCGCCGGGAATGACCGACCTCATGGAAACGCGCCGCTCCTGCGCGTTTTCGCTCGAAATCAAGGCAGCTGGATCTTCCCCCCGCCCCCGCCCAGACCGCCCAAGCCCCCGCCGCCGGTCAGCGCACTCGCCGCCCCGGCCGGAGGAATCACCAGTGACGACGATGCCTGGCGGCGCATCTCCTGCAGCTCGCGCAGCGCCTGCTCGACGCCGGTCTTGGCCGCCTCGCCGTATTTCGCGATCGCATCCGCGAGCGAGGCCGCCTCGATGTCGAAGCTGATCGGCAGCGGGCCCATGTTGGTCATCAGCTGCGCCTCGCCGAGGTAGAGCGTCGGGCGGCCGCTGTCGGGCTCGCCGCTTGCCGTGACCGGCAGCATCACGCGCAGCGTTCCCATCTTGCGGTCGGTGTAGATTTCCTCGCGGTAGAGCGATTTCGCGTCCATCGTGGGATCGCGGGGTGAGTCGGCCATGGGGGTCCTCTTCGGTTGCGTTTTCGGTTGCGGAGGGTTGCGATTGTAGATCGGGTCGGTCGGCAACTCTTACAAGCCGGCGCGGACCCCAAGACCCCAGTGGCGAAGCAGCAGCCAGCCGCCCGCCATGCCGCCAAGATGCGCGAAGTGCGCGATGCCCTCCTGCGAGCCGAGGACGCCGAGCGCCAGCTCCACCAGCGCGTAAACGATCGCGAACGTCCGCGCGGACATCGGGATCGGCGGGATCAGCAGCACGACGCGGTGATGCGGGAAGAATATCGCGTAACCGAGCACCAGACCGAACACGCCGCCGGACGCGCCGACGGTCGGCACGAACGTTCCTGCGAGCTGCAGGACCACGAGCTGCGTGATCGCGGCCGCAACGACGCATGCGAAGTAGTAGATGAGGAAGCGGCGCCGGCCGAGCACCTGCTCCACCGCGCCCCCGAACATGTACAGCCCGAACATGTTGAACGCGAGGTGCAGGAGGCTTCCGTGCAGGAATGCATAGGTTACGAGCTGCCACGGCGCGAATCCGGCCTTGGACAGAAACAGCCACTCGCCGCCGATTGGCCAGAGCGCGAAGCCGACGGCAAGCCGGGGGACGGCTGCCGCGATGAGGAATGCGCCGACATTGAGCGCGATCAGCGTAGCGGTGATTGGAGGCATAAGGGATTAGTGCAACCGGCGAGCGCCAGGTTCATCTTCGGACGCCTTTTGCATCCTGCTCTAGAGATACTCGTAGAGCTTGTAGTAGAGCGCCGAGACGCGGCTTGCGATGATGCGCCGGCGTGCCGCTTCGACGATGCGCGCACGGTCGATGCGGTACGTGTACGGCTCGATCTGCGAATCGACGCCGAGTGCGGGATCCTCGCTCACGACGGCGGGGCGCAACACGGCGATGCGCGGCTTTACGCGTCCGGCGCGGCTGCCGCCGGTGTAATGATCGATCGGCCGGTCGAGCCGCCACGGCGCAGCGGCGAAGAACGCGCGCACCCAGGCACGCGACACGACGTAACCCCAGGTGTTGTAGATCGTGCCGAGTGCGCGATGCAGCCGAAAGCTTCCGGCGGGCACGCGGCGTCGTGCCGAAACGTTGCGGCACGACGTGCCGAGGAACACGAGGTCGAACGCAGGTGCTCGCGTCAGCACATCGATCGCCTCCGGCAGCGCGCAGTCGAGCGTCAGATCGTCCTCGAGCACCGTGCATGCTGCGACATCGCTCGCGGCCAGCGCCTGCCAGGCGGACAGATGGGACGCCCAGCAGCCGATCTCCGCGCCCGACACGCTGCCATGATCGAACTCGATCCCGGAAAAGTGTTGCGTGATCCAGCCGTCGATGTCGGCTCGCGGCGCATGTCGAAAATCGATGCCGATCCGCTCGTAAGAAAGCCCGACGTCGGCGAGCTGGCTCGCGCATCGACCTGCGTCGCGCGTGCGCATCGTCCAGGTTGATCAGGAACAGCATGTCGTTCACGCTCCCTCGCAGCGTGCCCGTCGCTGCGATAGTCACAGCGACCGATGATCACGCGCGCCTCACGCGCGACTATTCTCGCCGATGTGCCTGCCGCCCGTCGCGTGCTTCGCCGGATCGGTCGGTTGCACGCTGCCCTGCGTCTGCAGCACGGACAGCTGTCCGTCGGCCTCCAGCATCGCCAGCTTCACGTCCGCGACATCGGCAATGCCCACTTCTCGCAGCTTACTCATGAGCTCGTCCACCGTCACCCATTCGCGTTGCAGGTTGCGGCGGAGGATCTTTCCATCCCGGATGAGCTCAACGGTAGGTGCCTCCATCAGCCGCTGCATCACCGGCCAGCGATAGATGGCCGAGTCGAGCGCGACGTTGCATGCCGCCAGTGTACCGAGCAGCACGGCGGCGTCCGCGAGCGAGCGGTATTCGCCCGCCATCCCGTTCTGGGAGGCGTCGGCGATGAGCACGATGAACAGCACATCCGCCACACCCAGCTGGCCGAGATCGCGGCGCAGCGCGAAGCGGAACACAACGATGAGCCCGATGTAGATCAGCGCGCCGCGCACGACGAGCTCCAGCGGGTTGACCGAGAACCGGAACAACGTCTCGATTTCGGACATGGGTCTACCTCCAGGCGCCGTTCGCGAGGCGCAGTGCATCCGAACTTTCCACAATTTGCCCGCCCTGGGGCGTCGGCGCGGCAGCCTGCGCGACCCGGTCGTCCGCCGGTACGACCTCGGGGCGCCGTCCTACGAGCGAGAGGAATGTTCAATGCTTGTTGATACGCGTTGCGCGCAACGGCCCGGGTCCGGCCGCTCCCCCGGGGCAGCGGCATCGTTTTCGCGTGGCACGGGGCGTGCAAACACTCGTTGATCGGCAAGTTCGGCCGACCGCATCCGATCGACGCAGTTCGGAGAGTTTGGCATGGCCCCGAAGCAGTCCCGTGGCAAGTTGCCTCATGCCGGCGGCCGGTCGGGCCACGGGCGCAGCCCGTGTTCGCACTGAGGAGAGGCCATGGCACGCGCACTCTGGAAGGGCGCAATCGTTTTCGGGCTCGTCCATATCCCGGTCGACCTGTATCCGGGCGCGAAGGACAACAACCTCGACTTCGACTGGATCGACAAGCGCGACGACGCGCCGGTCGGCTATCAGCGGATCAACAAGAAGACCGGCAAGCCGGTCGAGATGGCCAACATCGTCAAGGGCTACGAGTGGAAGAAGGGCAATTACGTCATCCTGAAGGAAGAGGATTTCAAGGCGGCGAACCCGAAGGCAACGCAAACCGTGGAGATCCTCGCGTTCGTGGACCGCGAATCGATCCTGCCCCTGTTCTACGAGAAGCCGTACCGGCTCGTGCCCGGCAAGCGCGGCGAGAAGGGCTACGTGCTGCTGCGCGAGACGCTCAGGCGCACCAACAAGGTCGGCGTGGCGCAGGTCGTCATCCGCAACCGCCAGCATCTCGCGGTGCTGATGCCGATCGGCGACATGCTCGAGCTCATCACGATGCGTTACGCCGATGAAGTGCTCGGCGCCGAGGAATTCGACCTCCCGTCGGCGAAGGAGGCAAAAGTCTCGGACAAGGAGGTGCAGCTCGCCGAGCGTCTCGTCAAGGACATGAGCGAGGACTGGAAGCCGGCGCAGTACCACGACAGCTATCGAGACGACCTGATGAAGCGCATCAAGGCGCTCGCGACGAAGGGACGCACGCACCTCGTGACAGCGCCGACCGGCGAAGAAGAAAAGGGCGGCGCGCAGATCATCGACCTGATGGCTGCGCTGAAGCGCAGCCTCGAGACAAAGGGTGCGAAGAGCAGTGGCAGGGCGGCGGCGAAGAGCGCGGACAAGCCTGCGCGAGCAACGAAGCGGGCCGCAGTGGCGAAAACGCGGTCGGCGCGTAGCGTCAAGGCGGCCGCAAGAAA
Source organism: uncultured beta proteobacterium (assembly GCA_963804205.1). GTDB lineage: Bacteria > Pseudomonadota > Gammaproteobacteria > Burkholderiales > Casimicrobiaceae > VBCG01. The sequence continues at coordinate 92,243 of CAWDPJ010000002.1, forward strand.
ACGGGCCTGATCGGGAACGCCGATGCCGCGCTCGCTCGCCCGCTACCGTGAGATGCGAGACTTCGCCGCGACACCGGAGCCGGCAGGTCGTGTGCGCTCGGGGATGCGCCGCCGAAAAGTCGGAAGCGCCGGGAGCGTCAGCGGCATCTACGTGATCCAGAAGCACGATGCAACGCGTCTGCACTACGACCTCCGCCTCGAGCTCGACGACGTGCTGCTCTCGTGGGCAGTGCCCAAGGAACCGAGTATGGCGATCGGTATGCGAAGGCTTGCAGTGCGCACCGAGGATCATCCGCTGGAGTACGCCGAGTTCCATGGCGACATCCCCGAAGGCCACTACGGCGCCGGGCACATCGAGCTGTGGGATCGCGGGACGTGGACGCCGGTGGGCGACCCATGCGAAGGCCTGGGCATCGGGACACCTGAAATTCGATCTGCACGGCCAGCGACTCAACGGACGATTCGTTCTCGTCCGCATGAAATCGCGTGGCGGCGAGCGCAACGAAAACTGGCTGTTGATCCGCGAACGCGATCCCCAGGCCACCGCGGATCGCGCGCCACGCAAACGTGCGTCGCGCGATGCACCGCGAACGGCGCGCAGCGACACGGTGAAAGAAACAATTGCCGCGACGATAGAGGCGGGGAGCTCGGCATCCCGCCGCGAGCGCCGGCGAACGAATGGAGGCGACGATGGATTCCGACGTTAAGGAGGACATTCCCGCTGGCACGAAACGGTCGCGCTCGCCCCGCGCCCGTGCCGTCGCGCAGGCAAGCGTCGGCCGACCGGTGCGGGTCGCACGCGAGCAGCCAGTCACCGTAGCAGGGGTGGCGATTTCCAACGCATCGCGGCCGATCCCGAACGAGGAAGGCTTGACGAAGCTCGACATCGTTCGCTACAACGAGTCGGTGGCCGATTGGCTGCTTCCCGAAATCGCGCAGCGCCCGCTGTCGCTGATTCGCTGTCCGGGTGGCGATTTCGGGTCCTGCCATTTCCGCCGGCATCCCGAGAACGAGCGCGACGCTCCGGACGGCATTCCGTACGTGCGCATCACGAGCCTGCACGAGCTGATCGCGTCGGTGCAGGGCGGCACGTTCGAGTTCCACAGCTGGGGCTCGTCGCTCCCGCGCATCGACCGGCCCGACCGGATCACGCTCGACCTGGATCCGGATCCGGAGCTGCCGTGGCGCACGTTCCGCGAGGCGCTCGAGCTCACGCGCGCGCTGCTCGACAGCCTGGAGCTTAGGTGGTTCGTCAAGACCACGGGTGGGAAGGGCTTGCATTTCGTGTTGCCGATCGTGCGTCGCGACGGCTGGGACGAGATCAAGGATTTCGCGCGGCGCATTGCCGAGCATCTGGCGGCATCGATCCCGACGCTGTTCACGGCGACGATGAGCAAGGCCAAGCGCGCGGGGCGCGTCTACGTCGACTATCTGCGGAATGGTGAAGGCGCGACCGCGGTGACCGCCTATTCGCTGCGCGCGCGTCCGGGGTTGCCGGTGTCGATGCCGATTGCGTGGGAGGCGCTGGACGACGATGTCCGCGGCGACCGCTTCAACATCGGCAACGTGTCGCGGATCCTCACCGGACAGCGTGTCGATCCGTGGGCCGGCTATGGCGAAGCGCGACAGTCGATCGGCAACGCCAGGCGCATGTTGAAATGACCAATCGATTGGACGCTGCCCACGCTGGCAGCGTCTCCGGGAGCTACTTATGAAAACGATGCTGTTGATTGCCGCGGCGCTCGCCGTGACGATGCTGAACGGTTGTGCAAGTTACTCGTCGGATGGCTATTACCTCTACGAGCCCTGGGGCGCGTACGAGGGCGGCGGTGGTCGCGATCATCATTCTCCGCGCAAGGGAGGCGGCCGCTCGGAGCCCGGCAACGAAGCCGGGATGTTCCCCGGGCGTCCTGGCGACGGCCGCGGTGGCGTAGGCAGCGGAAGCGGTGATGCGCGCGGCGGTGAAGCCGGAAGTCGGTGAGCACCGAACGCAACAAGGCTGTCTCCAGGCGATGGCACGAGGCTTGGGGCACCGAGGATCTCGCTGCCGCTTACGACGATTGCCTGGCGCTGGACTTCCAGGCCCTGTTCTTCGGGCAGGGCTGGATCGATCGCGCGACCTATATCGAGCGTGATCAGGCGTTCCTCGCCGCTTTCGCGGACGTCGAGATCGTTGTCGAGGACGCGGTCGCGGAGGACGATCTGGTTCTCTGCCGCATGCGCTGGCGAGGCCGCCAGGTTCGCCCGATTCCCGGCGCTCGCTTGACGGGCCGAGGCTTCGAGATCATGGGCTTCGCGCAGGACCGCTTCAAAGCCGGGCGCGTCGTGGAGCACATTCCGCTGTTCGATCAGCAAGCGCTGATCGAGGAGCTCGGAGCGTAGCGCCGCGCAGCACCGTGAGCGCGATACGCGCTGCCCGCACGCATGACGGAGAGACGACGATGAGCTATCGCGTGATTCTCGTTCACATCGACGATACGCCTCCCGCGCCGCTGCGCCTCGACGTCGCGCTGCGGATCGCGCAGGCTTATTCCGCACAGCTTGTGGGCGTGTACGTGGTTCCGGGCCTGGACCTTACGACGTTCCCGGATTCGATGATCCCGCCGGAGGTCATCGAGAAACGACTCGACGCCGCGAAGCGGGCGCAGGATGCCGCGGAAGCGATGTTTCGCGAGGCGGCCACGCACGCGTCCATCGAGTCGGTCGAGTGGCGCGCGCCGTCCGGCGATGCCAGGCAGGCCGCCGTCGCCCATGCGCGTTACGCGGACCTTTCGATCCTGGGCCAGCCCATGCCCGACACGCCCGACTACGATTTCTCGCACCAGTTGGCGAACGGTGTGGTGATGGGCTCCGGCCGCCCGGTGCTGTTCGTCCCCTTCGCCGGCGTGGACGGCGCGATCGGCACGCGCGTCATGATCGGGTGGAAGCATTCACGGGAATCCACGCGCGTGGTCGGTGACGCGATGCCATTCCTGCAGCAGGCGAAGGAGGTGAACGCGGTGTCGATTCGCTCGAAGGAGGAGGAACGGGTGTTCGACATCGTCGCGGAGAAACAGCTGCAGGCTTATCTCGCGCGCCACGGCGTCCGCGCGAAGGTGAAGCACATCGTGTCATCCGACGTCGCCGCCGGCGAGATGCTGCTCTCCGAGGCGGCGGACGAGAATGCCGATTTGATCGTCATTGGCGGATACAGCCGTTCGCGATTCACCGAGCTGATCTGGGGAGGCGTGACGCGCACGATGTTGAAATCAATGACCGTGCCGGTCCTCATGTCGCACTAATCCGACTGCTGGTCAGGGCGCGAAAGAACGCAGGACGCTCGTTGTTTCCACGCTTTTACCGGCGGGCGCCGACGGGCCGCCCCCTAGGCGCCCGCGTGGATCCATCCCGATGAAAAAGGTGCGACGCAGTCAACTCGCAAACGCAAGCGCTACGGACGCCTTTTTCATCGGACGCGTTCACCATGTTCACGCGTCGTTCGGAAGCCCAGCTTGGGCCAGCGTTCCATCGTCACCTGCAGGTTGTATTTGTTCGCCGCAAGGAACACCGGATTGCCATCGACGTCGGTCGCGATGTTCGCGGCCTGCTCGCGCTCGAAGTTTCGCCGCATGGTCTCGTCCGGGTAGGTGAGCCAGCGCGCCGTCGAGATGTTCGCGCTCTCGTAGATTGCGTCGACCTTGTACTCGGTTGCAAGGCGATGCGCGACGATCTCGAACTGCAGCGGGCCGACCGCGCCGAGCAGCAGCGTGTTTCCGGCGACGGTCTCGAACACCTGGATCGCGCCTTCCTCGCCCAGCTCCTTAGCCCCTTCGCGAGCTGCTTCGCCCTGAACGGATCGCGCGGCCGCGCGACGCGGAACAGCTCCGGCGCGAAATACGGGATCCCCTTGTACGCGAGAACCTCGCCCTCGGTCAGCGTATCGCCGATCTGCAGCTGGCCATGGTTGTGGATGCCGATGATGTCGCCGGCGACCGCGTCCTCGCTCATCACGCGCTCGTTCGCCATGAACGTGAGCGCATTGCCGAGCTTCATGTCGCGGCTGTCGCGCAGGTGGCGCACTTTCATCGCGGGCGTGTATCGGCCTGAGCAGACGCGGAAAAAGGCGATCCGGTCGCGGTGCTTCGGGTCCATGTTCGCCTGGATCTTGAACACGAAGCCCGAGAACGGCGCTTCCGCCGGATGCACGGTCCGCGTACTGCCGTCGCGCGGCTGCGGCGGCGGCGCCCATTCGGTCAATGCCTGCAGGATCTCCTGCACGCCGAAGTTGTTGATCGCGGATCCGAAGAACACCGGCGTCTGCTTCGCGGCGAGGAACCCATCGAGGTTGAACGGCGGACTCGCGGATCGCAGCAGCTCGACGTCATGCCGCACCGCCGCCATCTCGTTGGAAAAGAGCTCGTCCAGGCGGGGATTTTCGAGGCCTTGAATCAGCTCGGTGTCCTCGCTCACCCGTTCGCTGCCGGGCGAGAAGCGCAGCAACCGGTCGTTCAGCAAGTGATAGACGCCGCGAAACGCCTTGCCCATGCCGACCGGCCAGGTGATCGGCGCGCAGTCGAGCCTGAGCACCGATTCGATCTCGGCGAGCAGCTCGAGCGGCTCGCGCACTTCGCGGTCCAGCTTGTTGACGAACGTGATGATCGGCGTATCGCGCAGCCGGCAAACCTCGAGCAGCTTGATCGTCTGCGCTTCCACGCCCTTCGCCGCGTCGATCACCATGACCGCCGCGTCGACCGCCGTCAACACGCGGTACGTGTCCTCGGAGAAATCCTCGTGACCCGGCGTGTCGAGCAGATTCACCGTGTAGCCCGCGTACGGGAACTGCATCACCGAGCTCGTGACCGAGATCCCGCGCTGCTTCTCCACCTCCATCCAGTCGGACGTGGCGTGCCGCGCGCTCTTGCGCGACTTGACCGTACCGGCGAGCTGGATCGCGCCGCCGAACAGCAGCAGCTTCTCGGTCAGCGTCGTCTTGCCGGCGTCCGGATGCGAGATGATCGCGAACGTGCGGCGCAACGCGACGTCGCGGACCAGATCCGGAGGGAAAGACGGAGCTCGCATGGCGTGAAAACAAAAACCGCCGGCCGGATCGGCAGGCGGCGGAGGTGCGCATTATAGCAGCGGGTCCCCTACCGGCGTCGTTCCCGCGAAAGTGACGCGACAGCGTCATCCCCGCGAAGGCGGGGACCCAGTGTCTATTTTGATGTGACCAAAGACCTGGACCCCCGCCTACGCGGGGGTGACAAGACACAGTCCGAAGCCTGCGGATGCGCGCGCCATGAACGGATTGGGCGCAACGCCCGCTCGTTCGACCAGCATCGAGTCGCCGAACTCGTGCGTGCGAAAGCCGCCGCTGTCCAGCGCCGACGCGGCTCGCGCGAGCGTCGCATCCGAAGCGAACGCGCGCAGCAGCTCGAAATGGCTCGACCCGGCTTCGTGCGTTCCCGTGAGCAGCGCGTCCGCGACCCGGAGCTGCTTGCCCTTGGCGATACGGTTGGTCGCAATCCCCGCACCCGCGACCACGCAGCGGTTGCGGGTTGACGAATGCTCGAGCGCGCGCACAACCGTCGTGCCGACCGCGATGACGCGTCCTTGCGCACGGCGCGCCCGGGCGATCGCTCGCGCCGTGGAGAGCGGGATCGCGTACGGCTCATCGAGCGGAAACCGCGCATCCAGCAAGGGATCGCCGGTCGACGACAGGCCCGCTGCGTGCGTCAGCGTCGCAAAGCCCACGCCGCGCTCGCGCAACCGGCCGAGCGTGCGCCAATCGATGACGAAGCCGGCAGACGGTGGCTCGACCGCTACCGGCGGACCCGCGATCGGCGTCTGCACATCCCACGGCGCGAGATCGACAGCCAGATGCGCGTACTGGATCGGTCGACCGTGGCGTGCGATCCCGCTCCAGAACGTCGAGGGCGTTGCATCGAATTGCAACGAAACCAGGCGCGGGTGATCGAGCATTTCCACGATCGTCGCAACGAGCGGACCGAGCGCCAACCGGTCGCCGACGGCCAACCGCGGCGGCGGAGGACGATCTTCGGTGCGCGTGCGCCAGTTGCCCGCGCCGAACACCACGGCGGTCCAGCGCAACACGTCGTCAGCGTCCAGCGAGCGCCGGGTCGCCAGACGGACTTCCACTGCTGCATTCGTGCGCACATGCACGCCATGCAGGCTCGCAGGCAATGTCGCTGCGTCGTTCGCCACGACCAGATCACCGGTACGAAGGTGCTCGATCCAGCGAACGCGCGAAGACGACATGATCGAGCCGTCGTCACGCACGACAAGCAGTCGCGCATCGGGTCGCCGTTGCTGTGGCGCGTGCGCAGCGATCATGAGGCCGACTCCGCGACGCTTTCGCGCGCATTTCGCTCGGGCAGCGCGGAAACGATCGCAGCAATGACGTCGCCTGCCGCGTCGTCGGGCCGGCGCAGCGTCGCAGGATCCGCGTCGGGCACGGCCAGCGCATGCAGCGGCGTGTCCATGTCGCCAGGGTCGATCGAAAGCAGGAGGATGCGCTCCGCATCGAGCTCCGCCTGCCAGATGCTCGTCAGGTGGCGCAGCGCAGCCTTGCTCGCACCGTACGCGCCCCAGGTCGGGTAAGCATTGACGGCGGCATCGCTCGAGATGTTCACGACGACCGCGCCGCGACGTTCACGCGCCGAGGCTGCCAGCGCGCCCAGCAGTGCCCGCGTCAGGCGGAACGGCCCGAGCAGATTCGCGGCGAGCGCGGCTTCGAGGTCTTCGCACTCCGTGTCGGCGAGCGGCGCGAGCGGCACGGGTCCGAGGCTCGACGCATTGTTGACGAGCACATCCAGACCGCCGAGTAACGCTGTGATCTGCAGCGCGAGCGGATGAATGTCCTCCTTGCGCGAGACATCGGCAACGATGCCGTTCGTGCCCGGGAACTCCGAAACGACTTGTCCGACCCGCGCCGCGGTGCGCGCACAGAACGCGACTTTCGCGCCGCGACGATGCAACGCGCGGACGAGCGCCAGACCCAGGCCGGAAGTGCCGCCGGTGATTGCGACCCTGAGTCCGGTGAGGTCTTGCGCCACGACCTTCGATTTCCCCATCGTGCTGCTCCTTGTGTACGATGGTCCGATGGTAGGCGCGGCCCCGCCGTTTCCTAGCGGGATGTCCAGCGGATTGGCAGAAGGTCGAAGCGATGGAATCGCCGGAACGAGTGGCTACGCATCTCGCGCGCAACCTCGTTGGATTGCGCCATGCACGCGGCCAGACGCAGGACGGGCTTGCCCGCGCGTCGGGCGTCCCGCGCTCGACCGTCGCGAACCTCGAGTCCGGCGTGGGCAATCCGTCGCTCGCGGTGCTGGTGAAGGTCGCCGGCGCTCTGGGCGTGCCGATCGACGAACTGCTCGCCTCGCCGCGGGCGCGTGTGCGGATCTGGAAGGCCAGTGAAGTTGCCGTGCGCACGCTTGGTCGCGGCGTATCGCTCCGGCCGCTGGTGCCCGAGCCGGTTCCCGACGAGATGCTGGCGTTGATGGATCTCACGCCGCGGGGCGGCATGCGAGGGACGCCGCATCTGCCGGGCACGCGCGAGTTCTTCACGTGCCTTGACGGCAACATCACGATCTTCGTGGCGGGCGCGCGCTACGATCTCGCGCCGGGCGATGTGCTCGGTTTCCCCGGCAACGTGCCGCACAGCTACCAGAACGACGGCAATAAACCGACGCGCGGCGTCTCGATCGTGATCCTGGCGAAGGCGCGGTGAGAATCGGCCTGAAAGTGAAAATCGTACTTTCGGCCGGGACGTTCCGCGAGGATCGGTGCTCAGTCTCGAACGAGGCCACACGGTCTTCGGCACGGCGGGAAACAACGCGAGCGAGTAGCGTGAACACGCCCTCGTTGGCGATCCAGCGTTGTTCTAAGTCACTGGGCCCCCGCCTTCGCGGGGGCGGCCAGCTCACTGCGTTCGCTCGGCCGGTTGCGGCACCTGTGCGGTCACGAGTGCGCGGATCTCGCGCAGCCGCTTCTTCACCGACTCCGCGTTCGTGCGACCGATGCGCAGCATGAGCTTCTGGCCCGCAGGAAGCTGCTCGAGATCGCGGTCCGCGAACTCGTAGAAGATCTTCGGCTGCACGATCTTCAGCGCGGCCGGGGGCTCGGGGGTGGCGAGCATCAGGTCGATCGCCTCGACCAGCCGGTCATTGAAATGCCCGTTCGGATAACCGAGCTCGCGATACGACTGCTGGAACAGCGGATAGTGCCGCACGTACAGCGAGACCAGCCCTTGTGCATCGACGTTTTCGAGCAGGCGCACGTACGGCGCGTAACGCAGCGAGTTCGATTCGCCGATGACGAGCCCGTTGCCGGCACTCGCCGTCCCGAACGAGCCCGCGGCCGGCTTGAGCGGGGATTTCTGCGTGGGCAACGCGCGGCGCGGCAGATTGTCGACCGTTACGACGAAGTTTCGAATCAGATCGCGCGGCTCGAGGAACGATGCGACGCCCCCGCCGCTCCACAGGGCCTGCAAAGCAGCGAGCATCGTCGAGTCGCTCGCATCGAGCGGCGGCAGCACCGCGACCGTCGCTTCGATCGGATAGCGCGGGCTTGCATCGGGAGCTGCAGCTTGCGGTGGCTTTGGTGGAGCCACGGGCAGTTGCGACACGCTCCGCGGTTGCCAGAGAATCGACCACAGCGCGATTGCGGCACAAACGGCGATCAGCGCGACGATCCAGCGCAACTGGCGACGGCGCCGGCTGCTGCGCGGCACGGGCCACTGGTCGCGCTCGCCAGGCGGTTCGGGCGCCACGTCGGCGTGCGGCCCGTCGGTCAGCGGCTCAACCTGCAACGTCGGCTCGGTACGGGTCTCATTCATGGGCGTATCTCAACGCTGTCGCGCCGCTTCGTACTGCGACGGCGTGGCGCGTGCATGAGAAAGATACTCGCGCAGATGCTGAATGTCTTGCCGGCCAAGTGTATTTCCATGATGCGGCCGATGCAGGATGCCCTCATGGCCGTGGAGCTTCACGCGCATACGGGCGCCGGACAGCGATTCGATGCTGGCGCCCAGATGGTTGAGCAGCGACTCGATCTCGCGCCAGTGGATGTTGCCGCTGATCGGGTCGTGGAAGATCGCGCGGAGCAGGTTCTCGTGCTTGTGACTCACGGGTGTTTGCCGGGAAGGCTCGACCTATAAGGATACGCCACAACGCGTGGCGCGGTGAGTCGGGTTGCACTCACACTGAGGGCGCGCGGGGGCCTCACGGTCTCGGGCGCGCGGCCATGCGCTCGACCTCGTCCGCGACCGCCTGCGCGAGCGCGGGCGGTCCGAGCACCTCGACTTCCGCACCGTACTTGAGCACGTCCATCAGAAGCTCCCGCGGGTCGGAGAACGGGACGTCGAGGACGTAAGCGCCGTCCGCTTCGAGACGCCCGCGCTGCTCCGGGTGCCACCGCTCGTGCGCGACCCAGCGTGCGCGCGTCGGCGAGAAGCGCAACGTGGCCCACTGCACGTTCGCACCGCCGAACACGCCATAGCCGCCGTCGAGCTGACGCTCGACCGACTTCATGTCGACCGGCTTCGCCTTGTCCTCGAGCAGCGCCGCATGCTGGATCGCGTCGAGCGCGAACTTGCGCAGGTCCTCGCGAAGGTGGCAGTAGGCATCGAGATACCAGTTGTCACGGTAGAACACGAGCCGCTGCGGCGACACGGTTCGATCGGTCGTCTGCCCCGAGCTGCGCGCCCCGTAGCGCATGCGAAGGCGGCGCCGCTTCAGCGTCGCGGCTGCCACGGTCTCGAACACGCTCGCGGGCAGCAGCCGTGCGGCCTGGCGGAGCACCCGAACGCGCTTGCGGACCTCGGCGGCTTCTACGCGTCCTTCCTCGAGGAGCATCTCGAGCCGCGCACGCAACGGCGCGATATGCGTCGACAGCAGCCCCGGTTGCAGGTCATCCAGCATCGCGTTCATCGTCAGCAGTGCGTGGATCTCCGAAGGGTTGAACCACAGACCGGGCAGCGCGTACTTCGGCCCCTCGCGCGCGGCGACGAATTCGTATCCGCCGCGATCGGCGTTCCAGACGATCGGCGCGTTGAAGCGCTCGCGCATGTACTCGAGGTCGCGCTTGAACGTGGCGGGGGAAACCTCCAGCGCGTCGAGGAATGCCTGGCGCGTGACCAGCTTGCGCTCGTTCAGCAACCGGTCGATCAGATAGAACCGCTCGCTTCGATCCATGAAGTCCGGGCCGGAAGTGCGCGCCGGGGGCGCGCACCGGGTGACGCGGTGAAGCCTAGCGACGCCGCAGGCGCCGGTAGCGATGGCCGACGGTCGCCACGCCACCGCCCGCCATCACGAGGTACATGCCGGCCAGGCGGTCGAGCTCGTCACGGGTCGCGGCGCGGGCGCGCTCGGCGCGACGCCTCGCGGCGCGATCGAAGTAGATGATGACGCCGCCGTGCCCATCGTGGACTTCACAACCGAACGTCAGCAGCCGCTCGATATGCTCGCTGGGGATGCCGCGCTGCTGCATGCGGGCGCGGGCATGGCTGGAAAGCATCGCAAGCATCGGCTCCATGTTCGCCTCGCAGAACTCGACCCCGATTCGTCGTAACCGAGCCCAGTGTACAGATGCTGGTGGCTCAGATGTTGAGCCTGCACGCTTGCCCGGCGTACCGGCAACGTGAAGCCGACGGACGGCCCGACGCGAATCGGCGCGCGTGGGGTTTTCGCCACAGCGCGACCGCGACGTTAGCGCTCACCCTCGCGGCAATCCCCGAACGGCCATGCCGATGCACGTTCTGCCAATACCGGCAATGCGGCCGCCTCGCGGACCCCTCGATTCGCGAACGTATCGATAGCGACTACGTCAACCTGCGCGCCGCCAGCAACGTTGTCCATCTGTTGCACCGGCGTACCATGTTCACAGCGCCGCCCGCGCAATCGAGCGCCGCCCCGTCCGCTCAACGGACCCCAGGGGCCCTCGCAAGCGGCGCGCACGACGGGAGGAAAGCATGCCCAGCGCTCGTTCGGTCCCCTTCTCGATTTCCCGCCTGGCTTTGAGCGTCGCGCTCGCGGCCGGCGTCGCGTTCGCCGCCGGCAACGTCGACGCGCAATCCCGGGGTGGGGGTCGCGGCGGTGGTCACGGGGGGCAAGGCTGGCACGGCGGCGGCGGTGGTCACGGAGGGTGGCGGAGGCCAGGTTGGCACGGCGGCGGCCGCGGTAACTGGCAAGGCAGCGGGAACTGGCATCGGCGGCGGCCGCGGTAACTGGCACGGCAGCGGGAACTGGCACGGCGGTGGCCACGGCCGTCACTGGCACGGCGGCGGCCATGGACGTCACTGGCATGGCGGGCACGGCTGGTATGGCGGACGTTACTACTATCCCGGATGGGCGCTCGGCCTGGGCGTCGGGATCGGCCTCACGTATCCGTGGTGGGGTTGGGGCTATCCGTACGGCTATTACTACCCGTACTCCTATCCCGTCCAGCGTGGTGTACGAGCGCGTTTACGACGCGCCGGTAGGCGTGGTGATCGATCGGGACGTTCCGGCGACGGCACCCGCGCCGCCGGCCTATCGCTGGTATTGCCCGTCGCCCCCCGGCTATCACCCCGACGTGCGCGAATGCAGCGCGGGCTGGCTGAAGGTGCTGCCGCAGGACGGTGGGCCGCCGACGCCGCCTTCGACGACGCCACGCTCGAGCGCGCCGGTAGACGATGCGGAGCCCGCATCGCTGGTCGCGCCTGGCACCATGGGTAATGCGGCGTCTGCGCCGCGAATCGCAGCACCGCGGATGACGCCGCCGACCCAGCTTGCCCGCGGCAATGTTCCGCAGGGCACGCTCGCGCAGAACGTGACGCGATAGCCGGTTGCGACCAGCCTAACGCTTGCGCGCGCGCGACGACACGGCCTTCGGTGCCGGAGGTCGTAGTCGCGCAGTTCATCGACGCATCGTTGTCACAGTCGAGCTCGTCCTTGAGCCAGCGCCGGAACGCCGCGAGCTTCGGCGAATCCTTCGCCCGCGGCGGGTAGACGAGGTAGAAGCTGCGCGGCGACGGCACTTCAACCTCGAACGGCCGCACCAGCACGCCGTTGCGCAGGTCCTTGCCGATCAGCGTGCGGCGCGCCAGCGCCACGCCCTGCCCGTCGGCGGCGGCCTGCAGCAGGTGCGAGGAATCGCCGAACGTCGTTCCACGATCCGGCTCGGGCCAGTCGAGCCCGACCGCCTCGAACCAGGGCTTCCAGTATTCGTCCTCGGCGCGAAGCAACGTGTAGTTCGCGAGATCCTCGGGGCGCTTCGGCATGCCGTTCGCGATATGCGGGCTGCACACCGGGAAGAACGCGTCGTCGGTCAGATGCTCGGCGGCCACCCCCGGCCAATGCCCGAAGCCGTAACGGATCGCTACATCCACGTCATCGCGATTGAAGTCGACCAGCGTGTCGGAGGTGCTGATGTCGAGGTCGGTATCGGGATTCGTCGCAACAAAGCGCCCGATGCGCGGCAACAGCCAGCGCGCGCCGAACGACGGCGGGCAGCTCACGCGTAGCCGACGCGGATTCGCGCGTTGCGCCATCTCCTGCACGGCGGCCGCGAGCTCGGCGAAGGCGGCTCGCACGCGGGTCGCGAATCGTTCGCCTTCATCGGTCAGCCGGATGCCGCGGCCCGACCGCTCGACGAGCCGCACGCCCAGGTCCTCCTCCAGCGCCTTGATCTGGTGGCTGATCGCGCCGTGCGTCACGTACAGCGCGTCGGCCGCCTTGGTAAGGCTCTTCTCGCGCGCTGCCGCCTCGAAGGCGCGCAGCGCCTGCATCGGGGGAAGTCGGAACGTAGCCATGGGGGTCGCGATATGTGAACAGAATTGACATATTACCGCAAAACTAATCGATTGTGGACGTCACACTGACTACCTACACTGGCCTCACGCAAGCAAACCCGTTTTCAGAGGCCAACATGACAACGCAGCTAGCAATTGGATACCTCGCCGCCGGTCGCCGCAACCCCCAGGGCGCCGCCGTCCCCTCGAGGTCCGCCCACGTCACCGAGCACGACTCGATTTCCGACCGACCCGCCATCCCCCAGGCGGTGATCACCTGGTCGGACGACGATCTGCAGGACGTGGCCTTGCCGGTCGGTGCTGGCGATCCGGCCGCCGCCGTCGAAGGGCCTCCTTCTTTTCATGGTCTGGGCGAGAAGCGCGTTAAGCGCGTCGCGCGCGCGAGCGTCGACGCCGTGATGTTCAGCGTGCTGGTGGCGATGCTGCTCGGACTCGCCGGAGCGGTCGCGAAGGTGGGCGAGCAGCCGAACACGGCCTGGGCGGCGCGCAACCCCGCGGCACTTGCAGCAATAGGCGCTGCCAGGGTGCCGGTCGTGGATGTGCACGTCACGCGCGTCGACTCGGCGGCCGCGCCGGCCGTGGCGGAGGGGATAGTGCCGCGCTTGGCGAAGCTCGCGAGCGCCGCGAAAGCGGCAGCGACGAACTGATCCTCCCCTCTCCCGCTCGCGGGGGAGGGTTACGCCTTACCGTGACACTGCTTGAACTTCTTCCCGCTGCCGCACGGACAGGGATCGTTCCGCCCGACCTTCGGCTGCTCGCGGCGGATCGTTACCGGCGGCGTGCGCACGATCGACCAGTACTCGGCGAGCCGCGCGACCGTGTCCGGCAGCGAGGCTTCCGCGTCGCGCACGAGATTGCGCCATTCGTTCGGCTTGTACGCCGCGCGTTCCTGCGGCGGTAGCGCGTCGGCCAGCACGTCGATCGGGAACATCAGCTCGCTCAATTCCTCGGGGTCCGCAGCTGCGAACCAGTCGGTCTCGGAGATCTCGACGCCGTCGAGGAAGCCTTCGCACCAGCCTGCGTAGTCGACGCGCCCGGTGCGCGTTTCGCGCGCACGAATCGTGAGCGTGCCGTCGTCGAGCGCAGCTTCGGTCGCCGCGCGGAAGCGTTCGAGCAGCAACAACAGCTCGGCCGGCGTCTCGGGACGTTCCTCCTCTTCACCGAGCGCGACGTTCAGCCACTTGTTCGAGATCTCCGCGTCCGGTCCCATCGCCAGCGCCACGCACAACCCCTGCAGCTCGTCGAGCCGCATCGCACGGTCGTGCGCGGGCTTCTCCCGCGAGCAGCGATTCGAGATGCTCGAGCTCGGTGTCGCCCAGCGGCGGGTTGACGGGCGCTTCCTGCATCGATCAGGCGAAAGGCCGGACGCCGATCAGCGGCCCGTGGAGGAAGAAGCCGAAGATCACCCAGGCGAGGCCGCCCGCGCCGATCGCGATCATGTCGCGCGAGACCGGTCCGATCGGATACACGGTGCCCGCTGCGCGATCGCGCCGCCGCGACGCGATGAAATCGAGCACGGCCCACACGAGAAACGCGCCGAACAGCACGACGTCGGCGAGCGTCCCGTTCGCGATCAGGTGCGCGAACGCCCACACCTTGACGCCGAGGATCATCGGATGGCCCACGCGCGCCTTGATCCGCGTCCCTTTGACATACGCGGCCGCGACCAGGATGAACGCTGGTAGCGTCAGCAGCGCGCCGACGTGCTTCAGCCAGACCGGGGGCGTGTACAGCAAAGGCGTGGCCTGCCGCGCGTGCCCGTAGCCGTAAATGATCAGCAGGAACCCGACGATCGAGATGATCGTGTACGCGAGCTTCCACGGTCGTTCGCCGCTCTTCGCGATGCGCGCGGTCCGCCAGTCGTCGGCGACGATGCGGACCGAATGAATGCCGAGGAACACCACGAGACCGAGGACGAGGATCGTCATCGTCTAGCTCCCTTTCGTCGCCTTGCCCTTCCTGGCTTTCGGCGCAGGCTCGGCTTTTCCGGGCACCAGCCCCGCGTTCAACAGCTCGGTCGTGACATCGTTCAGCGACGCGCCACGCTCCACCGCGAGGGCCTGCAGTTTCGCCACGAGGTCCTGCGGCAGCTTCACCGCAAACGGGACGAGGCCCGCGGCCTTGTCCCGCTCACGCTGCTCGCGCTTGTCCGCGATGCCGCCGGAGGCCGTGCCGTAGCGATCCGAATGCGGCTCCTGCTGCATCCGGCCGGAAATCTTCTTGCCCAGCTGCTTCTCGAGGTCGGCTTTTTTCATGGTCGCGGCGGCGCGGATCGCCGTGGTGCGTTTCGACGCGCTATTGGACCACAGGGGCCGCCCCGGGGCGACCGCTCCCTTCCCGGCGGGAGGCTCGTCCAGCCGATCGATGAAGGTACGGCTATGCCGGGGCCGATCGCGAACGGATCAGCACCAGCGTTGAAGTCGTTGACAAGTCAACGGCATGCCAGCAGATCGTCGACGTCGACGATGACCTTGGGCAGGCCGGTCTTGTCGTCCGGCGCGATTTCGAATCGGTCGCGACGGATCAACCGCTCGGCCGTCTTCGCCACGACGTCCCACATCCGGTCGAAGTCCATCCACAGCGGCGGGCGATCGAGGACGAGGTAGTCCTCGACCGCGTCGTGAGACACCGCGACGATGACGCGCTCGTCGTCGTCCAGCCGGGCGACGAAGCGCACCGGATCGGGTAACAGGACGAGTGCGGGGCGCGTCTCCGGATCGAGCACGGGCCGGGCGAAACGGATCTCGACGTGCTTCAGCGTGTTGCGGTCCATCGGGGCCCTCGGCGAGTCTGAACGCGCCTGCGCGCGATGCGCGATCCTACGACGCGGCGCGTGACACTGTCGTTTCAACGCCGCCTGAGCGCACTATTTTCCGCCTCGGTCCTGTTCCGGCGTGTGCGAACGTAAAACCATTCGACGCGTCGATCGCGTCGTGCGAATTCGCGTCGCTTCGTTTGCTTCGCGCGGTCACGAAATTGTCCAGAGACTGTCACGTCGCGACGGCATGCTTCGCCCGTCGCCGACCTGTTGTACGCGTTGCATCCAGCAAGTCGGTCGTCCCGTCTCTCTCCCTTTCGTTCTCGGAGCAACCCGATGTTCGCTGGAAGATCCCTTCGCGTGTTGCTGTCGGTCTGTGCGCTCGTCGGTGACGTGAATCGCGATGGCGTCGTCGGCAAGGACGATCTGCTGCTGGTCATCGCCGCGCGCAACAAGCCTGCGACGGGACCGAACGACCCGCGCGATCTGAACGGCGACGGCAAGATCGATGCGCTCGATGTCCGCCTGCTCGTGCTCCGGTGCACGATGCCGGGCTGCGGCAATCCTTAGCGCTGGCTCTTTAAGATCCTCCTGGGAGTGCCAGTGGATTCGGGCGGCGGGTGCCGCCCGCTTTTTTTGTACGCAGGCCGGTATGATCGAAGCCTCCGTTCGCCCAGGGAGCTTCGCATGACCGGTCTCGTTCCCGTGTTTCGGCTCGTGTTGCGCACTCTCAGCGCATTGGGGATCGTGGGCGCATGCGGACTCGCGCTCGCGCAACCGTATCCGAGCAAGCCGATCCGCCTGATCGTTCCGCTCGCGGCCGGCAGCACGGCCGACATCGTGTCGCGCTATGCGGGGCAGGAGCTTGCGAAGGCGCTGGGTCAACCGGTCGTCGTCGAGAACAAGCCCGGCGCCGGTGGCACGATCGCGATGGCCGAGCTCGCGCGCGCCCCGGCGGACGGCTACACGATCGCGTTCGCGTCGCAAGGAACGCTGGTGTTCAACCAGGCGATCTTCGCCAAGCCCGGTTACGACTCGGTGAAGGACTTCCAGCCGATCGCGTTCCTCGGCGGCGTGTCGAACGTCATGATCGTGCCGCCGACCAGCGCTGCGACGAAGCCCACGGACGTGATCGCCGCCGCGAAGGCGAAGCCCGGCGAATCGACGTTCTCATCCGGCGGTGCTGGGACCAGCCATCATCTGTCCGGCGTGCTGTTCGCGCGCGTCACCGACACGAACCTCACGCACGTGCCGTACAAGGGCGCGCCGCAGGGCGTGCTGGCCGTGATGTCCGGCGAGGTCACGATGGGCTTCTTCAACACGCCCACGGTGATCGGCCAGATCAAGGAGGGCAAGGTGAAGGCGCTCGGCGTGACGAGCCTCACGCGCTCGCCGCTGCTGCCGAACGTGCCCACGCTCGACGAGCAGGGCGTCAAAGGCTACGAAATGAACACCTGGTTCGGCTTCGTTGCGCCCGCCGGCACGCCGCCCGAAGTCGTTACGCGATTGAACGCGGAGGTCAACAAGATCTTCGCGAGCGCGGAAGCGAAGGAGAAGCTCGGCCCGCAGGGCTTCGATCTCGCGCCGCCGATGACGCCACCGCAGTTCGGCAAGATCATCGCCGATGATCTGGTGAAGTGGGTGCCGATCGTGAAGGCGTCGGGGGCGAAGGCGGATTGAGCCGTCGCTACGCGACTTCAAGCAGAGCCTGAGGTTCGTTTGCGGCAACCATCAGTAGAAGTACTAGCTGCCCCGAAGGCGGCGCGACGACGTTGTTCCCACTCCTGCAGCCATCGGTGCCGGGGATTGTCAGGCTTGGCCGCACCGTGACAGTGGGCGCGCCGTCGACATTGCCCGGACGCGAACCATCGAAGCCCCCAAAGGCGTCGCTCAAACGGCGGCGTGAGCACTAGCGTGCTCGACTGCGGCGGGGCGGAGCGCTACTCGCGTTCCTGCAATCGCAATTGACGGGCGGCCTCCTCGAGCCGCGCGGCGTCGATCTCGCGCATGATGCTGTCCAGGTCGACTGCCGTCTCGACCTGCTCGAAGTGACCGGTGAGCTCGACGTCCGGGTGCAGTGCGCCCGACTCGTAGAGCGCCCAGAGCTCCTTGGCATAGTCGGTGGCGAGAAGCTCGGGCGCAAATCGCGCGAAGAACCGTCGCAGGTTGTCCACGTCGCGCACCAGCATGCGCTGGGCGTGGTTGTTCCCGGCCGCATCCACCGCCTGGGGCAGGTCGATGATCACCGGCCCGTCGACGCCCAGGAGGATGTTGAATTCGCTGAGGTCGCCGTGCACCACGCCAGCACTGAGCATGCGAACGACTTCGCGGATGAGGCGGCGATGCAGGTCGACCGCGATCTCCGGGGCGAACTGCAGGTCGTTCAGGCGCTGCGCAGCGTTGCCCTCGGCGTCGGTGACGAGTTCCATCAACAGCACGCCGGCATGGAAGTTGTAGGGCCGGGGCACGCGCACGCCGGCCGCCGCAAGACGAAACAGCGCGCTCACTTCCGCGCTCTGCCACGCCTTCTCCTGCGCCTCGCGTCCGAAGCGCGTTCCCTTCGCCATGGCTCGTGCCTGGCGGCTGTTCTTCGTCTTGCGGTTCTCGGTGTAGTCGACGGCCTGGCGGAAGCTGCGCTTGGTGGCTTCCTTGTAGACCTTGGCACAGCGCGACTCCGCGCCGCATCGCACCACGAAGACCATCGCTTCCTTACCGCTCATGAGCTGGCGCACGACCGAATCGATCAGGCCATCGTCGACAAGCGGCTGCAGCCGCTTCGGAATTTTCATGCGCCGCAATATACCCTACGCTCGGCGCAGCTGTAGACCACGTAACGTTCACGTCAAGCCGCGTGGTATGGCGCTTGCATCGCCCCATCGATGGACACGAATCCATCCCGCAAGCCTTTAGCGCTCGAGCCCCTCGAGGAGGCGCCCTCCCGCGGTGACTCGGCTCGCCCGATCCAAGAACAACCCGCCCCGGTTGACGCACCCCAGCGCGACCTCCGTATAGCCGCGGCGGACGAGTTCCTGGCCCAGGCGGCAAGGGAGTACCAGGAAGGCCGTATCGACCAGCCTCTCTGGGACCGCACGGCGGCCCAATTCGATGGTGACAAGCGCTGTTGGTAGCCGCCTATCTGCGCGTCCGCGCGCGGGCCCTGAAAATGAAGCGGCGCGATGAACGCGCCGAAGAGCGGATGCGCGCCGCCGATTCCATGCGCGACCCGAGCCCTGCCAACGTCGAGTCGCAATCGCGCCAGGAGCCCTTGGCCACCGAAGTTGCCGGAACCGACCCCCCCAACAGGAAAGCGCAGCTCAAGTATGCAGGGGCTGCGGTCGCGTTTGCTGCCGCTGTCGCCGTCGTGTGGCTGGTAGCTTCACCGCGCGACGGCGGCGACGTCGCTCCCCCACCGAAGGTGCTCGCTGCGGCGACTTCCCAAAAAGCCGCTGCGTCGCCAACACCGGTCGGCAGCGGGCAACCGGTTGCCACGAATGCAAGCGGGCCCGCAGTCCAGAGCGGTGCAGAAAAAACGCTCGAGACGAAGGTGGAGGAACTGAAGAAGGCAGGGAACTGGAACGTGCTGGTCCTTTACGCAGCCGAGTGGACGCGCAAGGAGCCGAACAACGCAACCGCGTGGAACGAGCTCAGCCTGGGTTACAGCAAAATGCGCCAGCTCGGCGACGCGCGCGAGGCGGCCACCAAAGCGGTGCAACTGTCACCCGAAGACTCACGACATTGGCGCAACCTCGGCCACGTCAACCTGGCCCTGGAGCGCTTGCCTGAAGCACGAATCGCATTCGACAAGGCGTTGGCGATGAGCGCGGAGGATGCGGATGCGCTGTGCGGCGCCGCGGCGGTCGCGAAAGGCGAGGGGCGAGCGAAGGATGCCGATGCTCTTGCGGCGCGGCTGAAATCGATCGATGGAAATTGCGGTGACGCGAGCGATCCCGTGATCTCGGCGGTCGTTCCAGTCGTTCCGCGGCGCGCAAGGCCGTACCGCCGCGTAGCCGTTGACTTCGCTCTGCCCTGACCGGACAAGGCGCGTTCCAGACCGGCTGAGCGCTGCGTGCAACGACGCAGCGTGCGCTGCGCGCGTGGCGCGCTGAGCCCATGCGGGACGGGTGATCCACCAACTGTCTCCGCTCGGTGCTGTGGCGAGGTCAGGTCCGGTTGCGCAGATCCTGTGAGGTCCGGCGTAGTCGGCGCGCCAACTCGCGCGCCAGATTGCTGAGCAACTTGGTCGCGATTACCGGATGTTCAGACAGCAGCCAGCGCATAGCCGTCGCGCAGCAGCTCGTAGCTGATTACGTGCTCGTCAGCTACGATGGTCGCAGAGCGGAGTGTCTGTTCGACCAGCGCCATTTCGCCGATCGTTGTGCCGCGCGACAACGAGGCGATGCGTAGGTTCATGTGCCCGTCCGCCGAAATGAGTCGCACGCTGACGCTGCCTTTGGCGAGCAGCCACATGCGGTCACCCTCCTCGCCCTCGCGGCAGATGGTGTCGCCGGCCGCGAACTCACGCTTGGTCAAGACTTCGCCGAGCCGCTCGAGTTCGCCCATGGCAAGCCCGGACAAAAAATCGATATCGCGCAAGTCGAGCGCATCGGCACGGCCGCGCCGCTCGGCGTGCAATTGCAGGGACGCCTCCTCCATCCACTCGAGCGCAGCGTCGAGATCGCGCTGGATGCTAACGTCGGCCGCGGCGCCCTTCGGCAAGACGCCCTTGACGATGGCGTACAGCGGCTCGGAGACCCCGCAGAACATCAGGTATTTGCTCTGGGCGCGGCTTTTGCTCGCCAGATTCGCCAGGATGTTCGCGCCTGACACATCGATGTCGCTCACCCCGCGCATGTCGAGCGCGACCATATCTGCCTGCAGGAACAGTTCCTTCACCTTCGCTGACAGATCGTCGGCATTGCCGAAAAACAAGACGCCCTCGAGTATCAGCACGGCGCGCTGTGGCCCGGTCTCGAGCAGGAGCTCAACATCCTTCACCGGGCGAATGCGCTTGGATTGAATGGCATTGCCGAGCAACACACGCTCGATCACCGGGCGGCTCATGTTGATGATGAAGATCATCCCCGCCAGGACGACGCCCGCAACCACTCCGGCAACCACCGAGTAGAACACGGTAATGAACATCACGATGACGATCACGCCGAAATCGTTAAGCAAGCGACGACGGCCTGCTGGCGTGGCCGTCCGGCGCATCTCAGTGACGATTCCGAAGACGCTGCGATCGAACAGGAGAATGCCAGTCGCCAGCAGGATGCCGGCGAGAACGACCAAGGGGATCGAAGCGAGCACTTGCGGCGCAAGTACGCTCACGGCGAGCAGCAATAGCCCGCACGACACCGCCACCAACCGCGTTCTGCCGCCGGCGCGGTAGGCCGCCATAGTCGAGCTTGGCGAAGCCGCACCGGCAATACCGCCCGCGAAACCCGCAGCACAATTGCCGATGCCTTGTGCGACCAGGTCGCGCACCGGCGACACCGCGAGATCGGTCGACATTTTGCGCGGCCCGAAACGCCAGCAAGGAATCGAGCGTAGCGATGATCGCCAGTGCCGCCGACGTCGATATGATCGTCCAGGGTAATTGGATGACGTGCCGCCACGCCTCGATGCTGCTCAAGTCAGTGATGGGGGAGAGAAAGGTTATCCGCACGTCGCCAACCGTTGGCCCGAGATTGAACCCAGTGCTAATCACCTTGAGCAGATAGAAGGCGACGATGCCGCCCGCGAACGCGACGATAACCGGCGGCACCTTGGTCAGCGACGATGAAGCGGGGAGCCGCCTTGCGGCGGCGGGAAAGCCCAACATCAACGCGGCGGTGCCGATGAGCAGGACGAACATCAACGGCTGCTCGAACACGGCAAGATGTCGACGTTCCTGGGTTGATCTGAAAGTAAGGCTTGAGCGGGGACAACACGACAAGCACTGAGACGCCATTGAGAAACCCAACGAGGACCGGGTGCGGCGTAAATTTGATAATTCTTGCAACGCCGGCCAGTCCGAAAATCGTCTGCCACAGACCGGCGAGCAAGACGCAGAGGAACATCGCGAAGATGATCAGATCCTTGTCGCCGGCGACCGCGGGAACGGCGAGCAGCGCCGTGGTCAGGGTCCCGAGCAGCAGGGCTTCGCTGACGCGCGACGTCGTCACGACGAACGAGGATGTCGCAAACAGTGCCGACACACAGCAGGCGACAATGGCCCCGCACAGGCCGGCCGCGGCGCCCGCCACTGCATAACCCGGCCCGAGCGGCGCAAATGCCAACAGGCCCGATGCGAGGCAGACCGGTAGACTTACGATCGCGGCGATAGCGCCCGCGGCGAGGTCGTTACGCCAAACCGTCAGTGTGGATTTCACTGCTTGAGAGACCATAGCTCAACATCGCCGCGGACCCTTAGTATCTACGAACTCGGCGGACGCTGCATTGGTCCACGTCGCGGTAATCCAGAGCTATCTCGAGCGTGTCGGTTGACCTCGCGTCGCCCCGACCGTCCGCTTTTGGCTGCGGTCGGACATCGCGTGATGCCCTTCAGTGCTGTCAGGCCTTCACGCCGCCGGCCGTGAGCCCGGCGACGATTTCCTTCTGGATGAAGATCGTCAGCAGCAGCACGGGCAGCGTGACCACGATCGCGGCCGCGGCAAGCGGACCCCAGGACAGTTGCTCGAACGTCAGCACGTTGTAAACGGCGGCCGGCAACGTTCGCGTGGTTCGGCTGCCGAGCACCGCACCGAACACGAAGTTGTTCCAGGAAAAGATGAACGCGAGGATGCTGCCCACGACGATGCCCGGACGTGCGAGCGGCAGCGCCACGTAGCGGAACGCCGTCCAGACGCTGGCCCCGTCGATCTGCGCCGCTTCCTCGAGCTCGCGCGGCAACGTGTCGAAGTAGCCGACCATGATGTAGACAACGATCGGAACCGTGATGACCAGATGGGTGATCACGAGGGCTGTCAGCGTATTGTTGAGCCCGAGGAACTGGAACACGGTGAACAGCGGAATCAGGTACGACAGGGCCGGCGTCATCCGCGCGATCAGGATCAGCACCGTCGTTTTTTGCGCCGCCAGGCGCGCAATCCCGTAGCCGGCCGGGATGCCGACCACCAGCGCAATCAGCGTGGCGAATCCCGACACGATGAGGCTGTTGACGAAATAGAGCCCCATCGAGTTCTCGGTGAACACCTGCACGTAGTTGTTGAGCGTCGGCGGGTTGGGAATGAACACCGGCGGATACGTCCCATTGTCGAGCTCGGTCTTCAGCGACAGCGACAGCATCCACAGGAACACCAGGATGGCCGGCGACACGATGACGACGACCGACAGCCAGAATCCCAGCCGCCGCAGCAGCCGGTGCAGGCTGAACGCACGCACGTACGGGCGCGCGGGGCTCGCGGCTACGCTGTCCATCGCGCCCTCTGTCGCACGTGCAGCAGCAGCATCGCCATCGCCAGGATCAACACGAAGAACACGACCACCACCGCCGACGCATTGCCGATGTTGTAGAACGCGAACGCCTGCAGGTACAGATACAGATTGATCGTCTCCGACGCGGTGCCGGGGCCGCCCGAGCTGATCACGTAGATCGTGTCGAACGCCTTCAGCGCATCGATCGTGCGGATCACCGCGGCGACGACGATGAACGGCGCGACCAGCGGAAAGGTGATGAAGCGAAACAGCTGCCATTCGCTGGCGCCGTCCATGCGCGCCGACTCGTACGGCTCCGTGGGCAGCGAGGCGAGACCGCCCAGCACGATCAGCATCACCAGCGGCGTCCAGTGCCAGATCTCGACCAGCACGAGGCTCGGAATCACCAGCGTCGGCGAATAGACCCACAGCAGCGGCGGAATGCCCACCAGCGACAACAGATAGTTCAGCACGCCCTGCTGCGGGTGGAACATCATCGTCCAGACCAGCGCGATCGCCACCGGCGTCGCCATCATCGGCATCGTGAACACCGCGCGCAGCACGCCGCGGAACGGAAATTCGCGATGGAACACCAGGGCGGCGGCCGTGCCCAGGAACAGCGGCACCACGACGGCGAGTGCGGTGAAGTAGAACGTGTGGACGATCGACTCGAGGAAGCGCCGGTTGGTCGCCAGCTTCACGTAGTTGTCGATGCCGACGAAATGCGCGACGGTTCCGATCTTCCAGTCGAACGCGCTCATCCACAGCGTGAACAGCCACGGAAAGATGATGACCGCCACGATGACGACCATCGCCGGCAGCGTCAGCAGCCGCATGTGGCGGCGCCGCCGCGCGAGGAATCCCGGGCGGGCCGGCGGAGGCAGGGCGTCCGCGGTCATCGGCTCATCTCGAGCGGATCGCATCTCACTCGCATTCCGCCAGCAAGACGCGCGGTGCGGACCGGACTAGAGCGCGAGTGTGTCGCCGATCCGCGTCAGGCCTTCTCGCTCTTGTCCAGTATCGGCTGGAACTCGACCGTGGCCCTTTTCATCTCGGTGGCCGGGTCCGCCCCGTTGATCATGTTGGTCAATGCGATTCCGAAGATGTCGCGGAACTCGGTGACGGGAACGATGATGGGCAGGCCGGGCTGCGAAATCTTCGCCGAACCCACCATGCAATCGACCCAGGCCTTCGGCACCTTCAGCGCCGCCAGCGCTTCGGGATTGGTGTACGCGGAGTTGTGCACCGGCGCGCCAGCCGCGGACTGCAGCAAGCGCGCCTGATTGGTCTTGTTGGAGGCCCATTGCACGTAGAGCCACGACGGCTGTTTTTTCTTCGAGAACGACGAGATGCCGTGGCCGTTGGCGAACATCGCCGAGACCTGTTGCTTGGGTCCGGGCGGCATGATGCCGTAGCCTACCTTGCCGACGATGCGCGACTTCGTGGGATCTTCGAGCGGCTGCGCGAAACCGATGCCATCGAGCCACATGGCCGCACGTCCTTGCACGAACAGGCTTTGCGACTCGTTCCAGTTGAACCCGGCCACACCCTGCGGCCCGTACTTGGCGAGCAGCGTCTGATACATCCTCGCCGCTTCGATCGCCTCCGCCGAATCTGTCATCAGCTTGCCGTTGCGATCGACGAATACGCCCCCGTAGCCCAGCAGGAAGCTCGACCACACCGGCACGTTGGCGTTCTTGAGTCCTCGCCCCACGAATCCCGCGATACTCTTCCCCGGGTCATGCAGCTTCGCTGCGGCATCCACGATCTCCGCGAAGCTCCGCGGATAGGCCACGTTCTTCGCGTCGAAGAGCTCCTTGTTGTAGTACAGCACCCACGGATCGATGTTGAACGGGATGCTGTCGATCCGGCCATCGGGCTGCGTCGCCCAATTCATGCCGCCCTTGGAGAAATTGGCGAGATCGAACGCCGGCTCCGTCAGTGACTTGTCCGCAATCAGCGGCCCTGTGTCCACCAGCCACTTGCTCTTTCCGAACAGCCGCCCCTGAACGTGATACGCAAACTCGATCACGTCGAAGCTGGTGTTGCCCGAGTTGAACTCGATCACCGCTTTTTGCCGCTGCTGCTGCTCGGGAATCGACTCGGACCCGACCGTGATGCCGGTGAGCTCCTCGAACTCCTTGTGACCCCGGGTCAGCAGGTCGCCGCGCGGACTCTTGACGTGGAAGACCTCGATCTTCTCGCCCTTGAAGCGCTTCCAGTCGAAGGGCGCTTGCGCGGCGGCGTCGATGTTGCTGATGCCCGGCAGTGCACCCAGCGCGGCAGCGCCCGCACCGGCCTGCAGCAGGCGGCGGCGAATCGAATCGGGATGATCGTCGTGCGTGCGGTCGTTCATGCACTTCCTCCCCTTCGACGACGGCCTAAGCTTTCTCGCTCTTGTCGAGCACCGGCTGGAACTCGATCGTCGCTTTTTTCAGCTCGGTGGCGGGATCGGCGCCGTTGATCATGTTGGTGAGCGCGATGCCGAACGTGTCGCGGAATTCGGTGACCGGCGCGATCACCGGCAGGCCCGGCTGCGCGATGCGCGCCGACGCGAGCATGCACTCGACCCATTGCTTCGGCACCTTGAAGTCGGCGGACTGCTGCGCCAACACGTAGGCCGATTTGCGCACCGGCGCCCCGGCGGCGGCCTGCAGCATCCGCGTCTGCATCTGCTTGTTGGACGCCCATTGCAGGTAGAAGAACGCAGGGCCCGGCTTCTTGCTGAACCGAGAGATGCCTTCGCCGTCGCCGAACAACGCCGACGCGTGCTTCTTCGGCCCGACGGGCATCACGCCATAGCCGACCTTGCCGACGATGCGGGACTTGGTCGGGTCCTCGAGCGGCTGCGCGAAGCCGATGCCGTCGAGCCACATCGCCGCCTTGCCCTGCATGAACAGCGTCTGCGATTCGTTCCAGTTGTAGCCGGCGACGCCGGCCGGGCCGTACTTGCCGAGCAGCAACTGGTACATCTTCGCCGCCTCGATCGCCTCCGGCGTATCGGTCGTGAGCTTGCCCTTGGCGTCGATGAAGCCGCCGCCATAGCCCAGCAGGAAGCTCGACCATACGGGCACGTTGGCGTTCTTCAGCCCGCGTCCCGACGAAGCCGGCGATGCCTTTGCCCGGATCGTTCAGCTTCGCGGCGGCGTCGGCCATCTCGGCGAAGGTCTTCGGATACGCGACGCCCTTCGCTTCGAAGATTTCCTTGTTGTAATAGACGACCCAGGGATCGACATTGAACGGCAGGCTGTTGATGCGCCCGTCGGGCTCGACCGCATAGTTGAGCCCGCCCTCGGTAAAGTCGGCGAAGTCGAGATTCGGGTCGGCGAGCGACTTGTCCGCGATCATCGGCCGCAGATCGGTGAGCCAGTTGTTCTTGGCGAACTGGCGCTTCTGCACGTGATACGACAGCGCAATGACGTCGAAGCTCGGGTTGCCCGAGTTGAACTCGATCACCGCCTTCTGCCGCTGCTGCTGCTCGGGCACCGCTTCGGCGCCGACCTCGATGCCGGTCAGGTCCTCGAATTCCTTGTGGTACTTGGTGTACAGGTCGCCGCGCGGGCTCTTGGTCAGCAACACTTCGATTTTCTGACCCTTGAAGCGCTTCCAGTCGAAGGGCGCTTGCGCGGCGGCGTCGAAGGGCAGTGCACCAAGCGCGGCGGCGCCGGCACCGGCCTGCAGCAAACGGCGGCGAATCGAATCGGGATGATCGTCGTGCGTGCGGTCGTTCATGATTCCTCCACTTCGAGATGCCGGGGCTGGCCGCGGACGGATGCCCCGATCAGGGTCGTGCTTCGATGATACGCGCGGCGTCAGTGGATGGCGTCCAGCGATTCGAAGACGTTGACGAGTTTTTCAGCGGTGCAGCCGGGCGCGCGGGCCACGGCGAGTATCTTCGCCTCGCGCGCGGCCACCTGGCGCGCCGCGTCCGGCAGGTCGCGAACCGCCGCGGGCGGAATCACCACCGCACCGTGGCGATCGGCGTGGACGAGGTCGCCGGTGCGTACCGGCATTCCCGCTACCGTAACGGGCACGTCGAAGGCCACGAGGCTGGCGAACGCATGCGACGGCCCGATGCTCCCGGCCAGGACCTGGAAACCGGGCGCCCATTGCGGCAGGTCGCGGATCGAGCCGTTGGTGACGAGGCCGATGCGCGCCCAGCCCACGATGGATCGCCGATTGCACCTCGCCCCAGAACGCGCCGTAACCGGCGTTGGCGCCGTCCAGGTCCTCGATGACGATCAGCGAGGGCTTCGGCCCGGCGTCGACGAATCGGTAGTACGCGGCGCGCAACTTGCGCACGTCGGCGGGCGTGCCGGCCGGCGGCTGCTGCGCGCGAATCGTTGCCGTTCGCGCGTAGCCGATCACCGGCGTCATGTCGGGAAAGCCGCAAATCAGCGGGCGCACCGTGTAGCCGCCTTTCCGCATCTCGGGCATGACAACCTCGAGCGCGTTGCAGATCGTCGGGGTATCGAATTCGGCCAGCGCGGCCAGTTCGTTTTCAGTGGGCAGGTTCATCGTTGAGTGGCCAGGTTGTGTTCATTGCGCGGCTTCACGTGCCGCGAGAAAGCCCGCCGAGTGCAACTGGTCGAGCAGCGCGATCCGCTGCGGCTCGGACAGCACGAGCTGCGGGACGCGCACCGATCGCCAGCCGTCGTCGCCGACTTGTTCGGCGAGGATCGCCTTGTACGCGGGCAGGAACGGATAGCGGGCCTTGATGTCGATGAACGCCTTGATCCGCGCCTCGGCCTCCTGCGTCACGTTCGGCTCGAGCAGCGCTGCAACGACACGCGGAAAGACATTGGCCACGCCGCAGATCGTGCCGGCACCGCCGGCGCGCAGCAGCCGCGGGAGGTGCGACTCGTTGCCGGTCAGAATCGACAGCTGGGGCGCACGTTCGAGCAATTTCGCCGTGTTGTCCCAGTCGCCGCTGCTGTCCTTGACGCCGGCGATGATCGTCGGGTAACTCGCCGCCAGTCGTGCGACGACGTCGGGGGGCACCGGGACTGCGCTCATCTGGGGGATGTGATAGAGATAAACGCGCAGCCGCGAATCGGCGACCGTATCGATGAGCTTCGCGAAATAGCCGTACACGGCGTCGTCGGACAACTTCTTGTAGAAGAACGACGGGAGCACGAGGCAACGCGGCACGCCGCTGCGTACCGCGTGCCGGGTTAGCGCGACCGCATCCGGGAGCGCCGCGCATCCGGTTCCCGCCACGATGCGTGCGGCCGGGATGCCCGAAGCCAGCAGCGCGTCGAGCGCGTCGGTGCGTTCGTTCACCGAAAACGATTGGCCTTCGCCGGTCGTGCCGAACGGGGCCACGCCGTCGACGCCCTGGGCGAACAGGCGGCGGATGTGCGCTGCGGACCGCGCGTGATCGACCCCACCCTCGGCGGTGAGCGGGGTCAGGGTCGCGCACCACAGGCCGCGAATCGGTGCATCGGACATCGTCAGACTCCTGGCGCGACTGCGCGCATGCGTAAGAGGGGCTTCGAGCAAAACAATACTCCATACGATCAAGACACCGTCCAGTTCGCGTCGCCTCGCTTGCGCATTGCGGCGATGGCGGGGGACGTAAACGCCCGGATTCGCGGATCGTTCAGCTCGCCGGCCAACGTTTGAAGCAATCGCGGTCAGCCCGCGGTGCGCAAATGGCGAGCAAAGAACCCCCCAATCCGACCTTCGTACTCCTTGCGTCCGAATGCATGCAGATCCACGTGGGCGGCCCCGGCCACCGCGTAGAACTCCTTGGGCATTGGTGCCGCAGCGAAGAGCCGCCATGCCTCTTGAATCGTAGTGTGACGGTCTTCAGTTCCGTGGACCATCAATACGGGGCAGCGAAGCAGTGAGATGCGCTCGATCGGGCGCAGCTGCGAGGGCGCGACACCAAGGCGAGTACTGAGCTGAGCTAGAAGCAGCGGGGATAACAACGGACCCACCACCCCGAAATAGATGTGCAGTCGGTTCGCGACCGCATCCTCGATAGTTGGGTAAAGGGACTCGAGGACCACTGCATCGAGCAACGGCTGGACATCGGAGAGCAGCAACGAGGCCGCGCCCAATGAGGCGCCGAGAACGCCAAGACGTTCACCCGGGGCAAGCTCCTGGAGCTTTGCGACCGAAGCGCGAACGTCCGCGGCTTCGCGATGGCCAAAGGAAATGCGCTCACCTTCACTCTCGCCGTGGGCTTGAAGGTCAACCAGGAAGACGGAGAAGCCTAGAGCACTCAGAAACTGCGCTCGGGGCAACATCGAGCGTTTGTTGGAACGAAGCGGGTGCAGCAGCAATATGGCGCCTGCGCCCGATGAACCGGAAGCAAACCAAGCGCTGAGCTTCACTCCCGACACGGAATCGAATGTAAGCGAGCGTGCGCGAAGTGCGGGCTCCGGCACTCCGGTGGGGCCTCGGGCAGGTTGGGTCAGGAAGTCACCAGCCCAGAAAACGCCTCCGACAAGCAAAGCGACGATTGCAGTAACTGCGAGGACCGGTGCGTGGCGCATCTCTCTGCGACGACCGACGGTCGGCGTTAAGCCTCGATCTCCACGGTGAGGCTCGCTCTCGTCGACGGTGAGAATTCCGCCTCGTACGTCGAAAGCCGTCGTTCGAGGAGGGGACCGCTCGCATGACCGCGCCTGGTCAGATAGATCGAGAACGCGGGAATGCGATGAATCCGCTTCATCAGCTGCAGCATCGTGATCCCTTCTGCGATGACGGGCAGAGGCGTGGTGATCCGTCGCTCGATGATGCGATTGACCTGGTCATCGAGATGGATCACGTAGTCGCGAGTCGGGATGAGGAACAAATCCGTCTCGATCAGCGTGACGTTGAATGTCCACGCGAGGTAGCGCCCGAGCGTGGTTTTGCCCACGCCTTCGCGGCCGTCGATCGTGACGATCACGCCCGGATGCCCGCGCAGGACCGGCGTCAACGCGTCGACGATCCTGGCGTAGGAAGAAAGGACGGTGGGCACGTTTGTTTGAGCAGTGATCGGCCGGCCCGGGTTCCAGCCCGACTGCCTCCTCGGTTTAGGGGCCAATCCAAAAGTGCGAACAGGTCGGCTGGCTATTCGAGCACCTTACGCCGTACCTGCAGGGTGAAGAAGTGGCGTTTCCCGGAATCATAGCCGGAGCAGGTCGCCGCGACAGCTGCCTCTATACTTCAAAGGCCCCGTCCCTTTCCGCTTCCGATCGGACACGCATGTTCGAATCTGTTCAAAAACGCGCAGGGGTCATCGCGCGCGACGGACTCAAGGTCCGGCGGCTCATCGTCAGCTGCAAGAAGTTGCTGTCCGAACGCGGTGAGGCCGCTGGCGTGTCGCTCGCCAAGATCACCCTGGATCTGTACCGGAACCTGGACAAGAAGGAACAGGTGCGATTCTTCTCAGCCCTGCTCGCCGAATTCTCGCCCGATCCGATTCGGGTGCTCGCGGCGTCGAAGGCATACGCCGCGGAGCCGTCGGCCGCGAGCCTGGCGGAGCTCAGCGTTGCCGCCGAGCCGCCGCGCCAGGAGCTGCTGCGGCGGCTGAACCGGGCGCCAGGAGGCGCCGCAACGATCCTGCGCATGCGCGAGCGGCTGTTGGAACTGCAACGCGAGCAGAGCGAGCTCGACGCCGTAGACCGGGATTTCCATCACCTGCTGTCGTCGTGGTTCAACCCCGGCTTCCTGCAGATCGTTCGCGTGGATTGGCGCACACCGGCCTACCTGCTCGAGCAGATCATCCTTCACGAAGCGGTGCACGAGATTCGCGGGTGGAACGACCTGCGCCGACGGCTGGAGGCCGACCGTCGATGCTTCGCTTTCTTCCACCCGGCGCTGCCGGACGAGCCGCTGATCTTCGTCGAGGTGGCGCTGACGGATCGGATGGCCGACGCGGTGCAGCCCTTGCTCGACGCGCAATCCACTTCAGACGGTTCGAGTCGGGCGACGACTGCAGTTTTCTACTCCATCAGCAACTGCCAGCCCGGCCTGCGCGGTGTATCGCTGGGCAACTTCCTCATCAAGAACGTGGTGGACGTGCTATCGCACGAGTTTCCGCGGCTCAAGGTGTTTTGCACGCTGTCACCCGTCCCCGGTTTCGCTGCCTGGCTCGCCGCGCTGCTCAAACGCGGCGACGCCGAGCAATCCAGGTCGTCGGCGCCGGCATTGAAGCGGGTCGTCGCGGGGCTTGGCGCCGACGTCGCCAAGATCGCCAGCGACCCGGACTGCGTCGAGCGCTTGGCGCCGCTGAAGGAGCCGTTGATGCAGTTGTGTGCCAACTATTTGCTGCATCGCGCCGAGGGCAGCGTGCCGGCACAGGACCCGGTGGCCAGGTTCCACCTCAACAACGGCGCTACGCTGGAGCGGATCAACTGGCTGGCTGACACGTCCAAGAAGGGCCTGCGGGAGTCGCTCGGCCTGATGGTCAATTACTTGTACGAGCCTCGCGCAATCGAGGGCAACCACGAGAAGTTCGTCCGTGGCGAGATCGTCGCCTCGCGGCGGGTGCGCGGCTTGGTGCCCGGCGCCTGACGTTGCCGTGCAAATTCCGTGACGTTCAGCGTTTGCTGCGCGACAGCCAGCGCTGCAGCCGGTCGACACCCTCGGCAAGCCGAGCCTCGCTCGAGGCGAAGCACCAGCGGACGAAGCCTTCGCCCTCCGGACCGAACGCGACGCCCGGCGCCAGTCCCACCCCCGCCTCCGTAACCAGGCGTCGGCAGAAGTCGAGGCTGTCGGTGACACCCGCGACACGAAAGAACGCGTACATGGCACCGGGGGCGGCGACCGCTTCGATCCCGGCTATCGCGTGTAGCCGCGCGTCGAGAAAATCCCGCGCACGCCGGAAACGTTCGACCGTGTGCGCAACCACTTCTTCGCCTTGCGTAATGGCCACTACACCCGCGCGCTGTACAAAGGGGGGCGCGCAAGACGTGTTGTATTCGAGCAGCTTGGCGAGGTCGGAGATCAGCTCCTCGGGCGCCACGATCCAACCGAGGCGCCACCCTGTCATCAGCCAGGACTTGGAAAACGTGTTCGTGCTGACCAGCCGGTCTTCGGGCTCGCCGAGATCGAGAAACGAAGGCGCCGCGCCGCCGCCGTAGTAGAGGCGCTCGTACGCGTCGTCGGCGATGATCCAGATCCCAAGCTTGCGGCAATGTTCGAGAATTGCTTGCTGCTCGCGCGCACCGAGCGTCCACCCAGTGGGATTGTTCGGCGCGTTGATGTAAACGGCGCGCGTGGCTGGCGTCAGCAGGTCGAGCAGGCGCTCGACATTCAGCGACCATCCGGCCGGACCGAAATCCAGCGGCATGCACTCGACGTCAGCGCCCAGGATCTTGGGGATCTCGACCAGATTCGGCCATAGCGGTGTCACGGCCACGACGCGGTCGCCCGGTCCGACCAATGCCTGCGTCGTGATCATCAACGCCGACATGCCGGAATTGGTGACGGCAATCCGCTCTTCGCGAACCGGCCGGCGCAGACGCGAGACATAGGCGGCGATCGCATGCCGCAGCTCGGGAATGCCCAGGTTCTGGGTGTAGAACGTCTCGCCTGCGTTCAGCGCATCGATGCCGGCTTGGCGGATGAAGTCTGGCGTCACCTCGTCCGGCTCGCCGAACCAGAATGCGAGCACGTCCTTGCGCCCCAAGCCGGCGTTGGCGACCTCCCGGATCTTCGATGCGCGAAGGCGACGAACAGCATCGCGTGCGTGCAACACTGCGCTATCTTCCGTCATCAATGACATGAGGCAAACAACGACTGAGACGATTGCATCCAGCTTACAGCCCCACCGCCTCCGCCACCAGCTTCCTCAACTCCCGCCGCAGCTTCTCCCGCACCGGCGCCATCGCGCGGCTGCGGTTCAGGTTGTCGAGCTCGTACGGGTCCTTGTCGAGATCGTAGAGCTCGTCGAGCTCGCCCGCGACACCGCGGTTCACCCAGTGGATGTACTTGTAGCGGTCGGTGCGCACCGCCTTGTACGTCATGCCGACCAGCCACGGCATCGCCTGCTCGGCCCAGTATTCGCACAGGATCGACTTGCGCCAGCCGGCCGGCGCGCGTGCGCCGCGCTGCGCGAAAAACGGCAGTAGCGAGCGCCCCTGGATCTGCGGGCCCGGCTTGCCGCCGGCGAGCTGGATCAGCGTCGGCGCGATGTCCTGGCAGATCACCAGCTCCTTGCGGCGCGTGCCCGCCTTCACCTTCTTCGGATAGCGCACGACGAACGGCGAGCGGATGCCTTCCTCGTAGGCAAAGCGTCGCTCCGGCCCGAGCGCGTGCTCGCCGAAAAAGAAGCCGTTGTCGCCGAGGAATACGATGAACGTGTTGTCGAGCTCGCCGATGCGCTCGAGCGTGTCGAGAATCTGGCCCACACCTTCATCGACGGCCGCCATCATTCGCGCGCGCAGGCGGATCTCTTCCTGACCGAACGAATGCAGCGCTGCGAGCACCTTCTGCGCATCCTCGCTCGCGCGCAACGACAGCGACTCCGCCCATGCGGGCTTGCGCTTCGCCACCTCCTCGGGCGAGAGCATGTTGGGCTTCTTCGGAAAGATCGCGTCCTTGTACAGGTCCTTGTGCCGATCGGCGACGACGTAGGCGCCGAGTGCAGAAATGCGCAGCGTGCCATCCGCGCCCTGCTCGGCGTCCGGGTGCACGGCCTTGTGCGCGAAGAACAGCGACCACGGCTTCGCGTGCTTGCGCTCGAGCCACTCGACCGCGAGCCCGTTCATGATGTCGGTGATGTAGCCCTGGTGCTGCACGTACTTCCCGTCGTGATTCAGCGTCGGGTTGTTGAGGCGCCCGTGCCCGTCGTAGCTGACCCAGTGAGTCGTAGCCCGGGCGCGGCATGCCGTCGTTGCCCATGTGCCACTTGCCGATGTGCGCGGTCTCGTAGCCCAGCCGCTGCAACGCCAGGTGGTAGTTCGGCAGGCGATGGCTCATCGCATCGCGCGCGACGTTGTCGATGATCCCGTGCCGGCTCGCGTACTGCCCGGTGACGATCGATGCGCGGTTCGGCGAGCAGATCGGCGTGGTGTGGAACGCGCGCTCGAACAGCGCGCCCTCGCTGCGCGAGCCGGTCGATGTGCGGCGTCCGCATGTAGGGGTGGCCGCCCGCGCCGAACTCGTCGTAGCGCAGGTCGTCGATCAGGATCACGAGGAAGTTGGGTTTCTTCACGGAAGACGATTGGTGGG
This sequence comes from uncultured beta proteobacterium, assembly GCA_963804205.1. Lineage (GTDB taxonomy): Bacteria > Pseudomonadota > Gammaproteobacteria > Burkholderiales > Casimicrobiaceae > VBCG01. The sequence continues at coordinate 126,376 of CAWDPJ010000002.1, forward strand.
GGCCAAGGGCGAGTGTAGGGTGTGAGGTCGGGATCCGGGACTTCGGCGTGCAAATTATGCCGGGTCGGTGGCCACTCGCGTACACGCGATAGACGCCTTACACTTTGCATTGACCCGCGGACGCCGAGGCTCGCGGCCGACTCCTCAAATCCCAAGGCTTCCGTGACCACGAACACTCCCCAAGGCCGCTTCGGCAGCGGCAAATCCGTCAAGCGCGTCGAAGACGAAGCCCTGCTGACCGGCAAGGGCCAGTTCGCAGACGACGTCAATCTGCCCGGCCAGGCCGTGCTGCATTTCCTGCGCTCGCCGCATGCGCACGCGAAGATCCGCTCGATCGACATCAAGGCCGCAGCTTCGATGCCTGGCGTCGTGGCCATCGTCACCGGTGATGAGCTCGTTCGCGCGGGCGTCAAGCCGCTGCTGCAGTCGGGCGACTTCAAGCGCGCCGACGGATCGAAGACCGCCGCGCCGCCGCAGCACTGCGCTCGCGGTCGACACCGTGCGCTTCGTCGGCGAGGCGGTCGCGGCGATCGTGGCCGAGACCAGGGACCAGGCGCGCGATGCCGCCGAGGCCATCGTCGTCGACTACGAGCCGCTGCCCAGCGTGTCCGACGTCGACGATGCGCTTGAAGCCCGGCGCGCCGCTCGTGTGGCCGGCCGCGACCGGCAACATCGCGTGCGAGGCGCGCCACGGAAAGATCAAGGAGACCGAGGCTGCGTTCGCGAAGGCCGCGCACGTCGTGACGCTGGATCTCGTCAACCAGCGCTGCGCACCGGCGCCGATCGAGCCGCGTTCCACCCTTGCGAGCTTCGACGCGGCGACCGGCCGCACGACGATGCGCGTGAGTTGCCAGACGCCGACCGGCTTGCGCGACGAGCTCTGCACGGAAGTGCTCGGCGTTCCGCCGGACAGCGTGCGCGTCGTCGTTGGCGATGTCGGCGGCGGCTTCGGGATGAAGACGACGCTGTATGCCGAGGACGTGCTGGCTGCGTATTGCACGCGCAAGCTGAAGCGCCCGGTCAAATGGACGGCCGAGCGGATGGAGGAATTTCTGTCCGCGTCGCAGGGCCGCGACGTCAACAGCAAGGCCGAGCTTGCGCTCGACGCGAACGGCAGGATCCTGGCGCTGCGGGTGTCGTCGCGCGCGAACCTCGGTGCTTACGCCACGCCGGCGGGTGTCGTCATTCAATTGCTGATCGGCCCGTGGGTCTCGACCAGCGTCTACGACATCCAGACGATCGACGTCCATATCAAAGGCGTCCTGACGAACACGACGCCGACCGGCCCGTACCGCGGCGCCGGCCGACCCGAGGCGATCTATCTCATCGAGCGCCTGATGGACGCGGCCGCGCGGCAAACCGGCATCGATCGCATCGAGCTGCGGCGCCGCAACTTCATCCGGCCCGAGCAGATGCCGTACACGAACCCGATGGCCAAGACCTACGACAGCGGCCAGTTCGAGAAGGTGATGGACCAGGGACTCAAGCTCGCCGACTGGAAAGGCTTCGACAAGCGCGCGGCCGAGTCGAAGGCGCGCGGCAAGTTGCGCGGGCAGGGGATCGCGACGTTCCTCGAATGGACCGGCGCGGACGTGTTCACCGAGCGCGTCACGGTGACCGTGTCCGGCGATGGCTACATCGAGATGTTCTCGGCGACGCAGGGGATGGGGCAGGGTTTGCTGACGACCTATGCGCAACTCGCCGTCGACGTGTTCGGCGTGCCGATCGAGAAGATCCGGATCGTGCAGGGCGATACCGATCGCGGAACGGGCTTCGGCAGCGCCGGTTCGCGCTCGCTGTTCGTCGGCGGCTCGGCGGTCTACGTCGCGGCGAAGGAGACCGTCGACAAAGCGAAGTCGCTCGCCGCTCAGGAGCTCGAGGCGGCAGCCAGCGACATCGAGTATGGCAACGGCGAGTTCCGGATCGGCGGTACCGATCGGCACATCGGCTTGTTCGAGCTTGCGCAGAAGCAGCCCGACCGCCGCATCGTCCTCGACTCGACCAGCTCGGTCGACGACGCGACCTGGCCGAACGGCTGCCACATTTGCGAGGTCGAGATCGATCCCGACACCGGCGAGGTCGAGATCGAAGGCTACTGGTCGGTCAACGACGTCGGCCGCGTCGTCAATCCGATGATCGTGAAGGGACAGCTCGAAGGCGGCGCCTTGCAGGGCATCGGCCAGGCGCTGTGCGAACGCATCGTCTACGACCGCGAATCAGGCCAGCCGCTGACCGGGACGTTGATGGACTACGCGATGCCGCGCGTCAGCATGATCAAGCACTTCGAGATGACGATGGACGAGTCGACGCCGTGCAAGAACAATCTGCTCGGCGTGAAGGGCGTCGGCGAGTTGGGGACGATCGGGGGGACGCCGACCGTCGTGAATGCGATCGCGGATGCACTCGCCCGTGCTGGCCGTGCGGCGGCAACCAATCGGATCCAGATGCCCCTGACGAGCGGAGCGATACTGGACGCGGTGCGTTCCTGAATCGGGTCACGATCTCCCTCAGTGTCGTCCCCGCGCAGGCGGGGACCCAGCGTCTTTCGCGCTTGGCCGCTTGTTATCCCGGGCCCGGCCTTTCTCCCGCGCGCTTCGCCGCTGCGTGAGCCACGGCGAAGGCTCGGCTTTCTTCACCTCGGTATTGTTCGTAAGCGTTGTTGAACGCCTTCAGGAACGCTTCCTTCTGATGCTTGTTGTATTGGTCCGTCTGGGCTTCGGGCAAGTCCTCGATGGTTCGATAGGGCATGGCACCTCCGTCGTCGTACGCGACCGGCTTGCCTAGCTGAAACAAGTTCCGGCCCACAAGACTAAGGACATCAGGCGGGCGCTTGGGTTCTGCGGTTTCGCCGCAGTGTCTTGACAGTGCCACATTGCCGGCGCATACTGAACCGTATGGTTCACTATCACGTTGCGCAACTCGATGCAGTGTTCGGCGCATTGGCCGACCCGACGCGTCGCGCGGTGCTTACTTCACTGCGTGCCGGTGAACGATCCGTCGGCGAGCTGGCCGAGCCGTTCGGAATGTCGTTGACGGGGTTCATCAAGCATCTCGCCATTCTGGAGGACGCTCGGCTCATCGAGCGGCGCAAGACCGGCCGGGTGGTGAGTTGCCGGCTGACCAGCAGTGGGATGAAAGGCGCGCTCGAGTGGCTGCAGCGTTACGAAGAGTTCTGGCACGCGCAACTCGACCGCCTGGGGACGTTTCTCGAACGAAAGGAGCAGGACGCATGGACACGGCAATCGACGAAAGAACCAGCCTCCAGATCCGGCGCGTCTACGACGCTCCGGTCGCCGCGGTCTACGCGGCGTGGACGGACCCCGAGCAAATGAGGCAGTGGCACGCGCCCAGCGACGCCTTCAAGGTGCCCGAAATTGTGGCGGAAGTGCGCGTCGGCGGACGCTTTCGCATTGTCATGCACGGGCCGGACGGCGAGATCCATCGTGTCGGCGGCGTGTATCGGGAAGTCTTTCCGAACCGCAAGCTCGTCTACACCTGGGCATGGGAAAGCACGCCCGAGCGCGAGTCGCTGGTGACCGTCGAATTCAAGCCCTCAGGACAGGGAACCGAGCTTTTCCTGACACATCAGCGTTTCGCCGATACCGAAGCCCGCGACAAGCATCAGCATGGCTGGAACGGCTGCCTGGACAGGCTGGGCCGTTTTCTTTCACACTGATCGATTCCTCAACCTCACCGGAGACATACGATGGCCAATCCGTTCGTTCACGTAGAACTCGCGACGACCGATGTCGCCAAGGCGAAGACCTTCTACAGCAAGCTGTTCGACTGGAAGCTCGAAGACATGCCGATGCCGGACGGCACTTACACGTTGATCAATGTCGGCGAAGGTACCGGCGGCGGGATGATGAAGCACCCGATGCCCGGTGCGCCGTCGATGTGGATGGCTTACGTCCTGGTCGACAACATCGAGGCCGCGACGAAAAAGGCGAAAGAGCTTGGCGCGAATGTGATGAAGGACTCCGTTGCGGTCCCGGATATGGGGTGGTTCTCGATCATCATCGATCCGACCGGCGCGCATTTGGGGTTGTGGCAGGCGAAGAAGAAATAGCGCTGCACTCTGGCGCCGCGGAAATAGGGACGAGGTTCGTGTCGCGACTGAACATGTAACGCGCGGCCGGTCCGCTCCGAGCGCTAGAGTTCGATCACGAAACTTCCTTTCTTCAGAAAGGTCGGCGCCAGCATCCGTGCCTGATTGCCCTGGCGCAGGCTCGCGACGATGTCCTTGACCCCCTGCATGTGCTGGCGGCGTGCGGCGGTCAGGCCGGGTGTCGTGGGGCCACTCGTGAACCAGAACTTGAACGGCGTGGACGGGCCTAGCGGCCCGCTCCCGCCGATGCCATGCAGTCGCGCGTTGGCAAACGCCTCGACCACCTCGATTTCCGGATTGTCGTGCGCGCCGTTCCCGCAGAACACATAGTGGTCCGCGGTGACCTGCTTGACGAAATTCTCCTCGACGTTCGCCTTTGCGCCGTGATGCTGGACCTTCAGCACGTTGACGTGGATGTGCCCGTTCGCATCGAGTTTGCCGTGATGCTTCAATCCCTGCAGGATCTCGCTGGAAACACCATCACCGGTGAGCAACACTGTCTTCGAACCTTCCTCGACCAGAAACATCAGCGAGGCGAGATTCGGTGCAGTGACCTGGCTGAGCCCCTCACCCAGCGTCTGGTCCAACATCGGATTGGCGACGATCCGCGGGCTGAGCGTCCCAAGCCGCTCTTCGTCGACCAGCATCTGGTCCTGCAGCTTCTGAAGTTCGGCCTGGTTCTTGTCGATCCACGTCTGCCAGGACACCCTCAGCCTGGCGATGTCATCGTCGGACGGACCGAGAAGCAAGAGCTGCAACGTCCCGAGAGCGACCTGTTCGCCGGCCCCGGGGGTTCCGTTGGCGCTCCTTCTCATGAGCAGGCCGGAAGTCGGGGGATTGAGCGGAATGCCAAGTTGATCGGTCGACAGCCGCCGCGAGAGTTCCATCGACGCACGCTCGCCCGTGACGATGTCATCGAGCTCCGATGCGAGATCGCGAAGCTTCTCGCGCGGTGATCCGGCGAGCACCGTCGCCACCGTCGACAGCACACTCTCGACGACTGGTGCGATGTCGTCACCGACGAGTCGAAACAGTCCGTTGTGCCAGATTGCTCCAATCTCTGGCGGCCGCGCGACGTTGGGTGCCGGCGTCGACGGCACTTCCGACTGCAGGAACTCGAACGCACGCCACTCGACCTCATCCTCGACCAATTGCAGAATCCCGGTGATATGGTCATCATCGATGTGCGACACGCAGACCAGATCGAGCTTCTCGCCTCCGGCGCGCAACGCACCGAGAAAATCCCGCGTGTTGCCCTCATAAGAGGTCTTGCGGCCGCCGTCGACCAGCACGTGACGAGGCGGCGTGTCGCCGGACGCTATGAGGATGCAGTCGCCGTCGCCGGCGTGGAACGCCGTGAACTTCATGACCGGTCCTTGAGGTCGATCGGCCTGAACGGCTTGTGGATTTCGTCCAGGCATCTCTCGGGACGAATGCGACCGAAGCCGGCGGCATCCTGCCACCGGTAGTCCACCCCGGGCAGAGGCTGCGCCGTTCGCCTCATGATCCCGCCTATCTGCGTCGCCGTGAGGCGTGGCTCATGCGCGAGCATGTGCGCCGCGACACCCGCCACGAAGGGACTGGCCATGCTTGTTCCCGTCATCGCGATCCATCGCCGATCGGGCGATGAAAAACCGCGCGCAGCGACGATGTCGCTGCCTGGTGCCGCGATCTCCGGCTTGTTGCGGCCATCACGCGTCGGTCCCTGGCTCGAGGAGCGGTGAATCCGCTCGGCCAGATCCTCGCAGTTGCCGACCGAAATGACGCGGTGTCCACAGGCCAGCGAGCTCACCGACGATCGATCGACGTTGCTGCTCGACGTGAAATACGATGGGAAGCGCCACGCGTCGACCTTGCCTATCCTTCCAAGGGGCCGCGGGTCGTCACGCTCGATCCACGCGTCGAATCGTCCGTTGCGAACCTCGATGCCGCGTACGCGCACCAGCCATGTGCCCGCCTCGATGCCGACGACGCGATCCCTGAGACGCGGACTGAGAAAGAGCGAGATGCGGTTGGCCCCATTGGCCGGGTTGTAGCGCTCGTTGTAGATCGAGACGAACGTCTCGCTTGCAAGGCGATGATTCTCGACATAGCTGCCTGAAGCCACCGGACCGATCCATACGCCGGACGGGGATCGCAAGCGAACCTCGAATTCGTCGCCGGGCTCGTACCAGATTTCAAGCTCGTTTTCCGAGACATCCGCGATGCCGTTCCCGACGACCTGCCATTCAAGGTCTGTTTCGAGGCCGGCTGCGGCGACCTGGCCACTCGCATGGATGCGGCCCGTCAAGTAGCCGAGGTCACCCGAGAACTGCGGCGCCTCCTGGCCGGCATTGCCGGCTGCCACGCACACACATCGTCCCGGGGTCATGAGGCCCGCGTCGATCCATTGCGAGATCGCGCTGGATCCGTCGTGCGCGTGGCCGTTCGTTCCCAGGGAGATATTGATGACCGTTGGAATCGGACGTTTATACAGTCGCTCGCCGAGCGAGAACAGATAGTCCACCGCGTGCGCCAGTCGAGTGGAGTCGTAGAGCGTTGCGTGGCGGTCGCGTTCCTGTTCGGAGAGCGCGATCAGAACACCCGCCACCCGCGCTTGCGGACACACGCCGTGATTCCCTGCCGCAATGCTTGCCACGTGGGTTGCGTGTGCGCCAGGGAGCTGCACGGATTGGCGAAGCAGGTCCGTGGCCCCGATGGCGTGCGAGCGGCTCCACTCCAGCGCCCGCTGCATGCGCGGTTGCATCAGCTCGGCGCCATAGTCGAATGGAGCCGGTGGCTTCCCAAGCGGGGACCGCTTGGGCGCCCCTTGATCCCAGATTCTCACGAAGCGCGTGTTGCCGTTCTGGTCCAGGAAATCGGGGTGGGAAAAGTCGAATCCGCCTACATCGATGATGCCAATCAGCACCTCGTGCGGCAGGCTGAGGTTCGCGAGTTCGGCGATGCGTATCGGCGGCTCGCTGACTCGGCGCGGCGTCACGACCGGATGCGGCACCGACAGGGGCTCTCCCATCTCGATGTAAGCGATGCCGCTGTCTGCGCCGCGATTGGCCAGATCCTCGATCTCGCGCGGGCTCATTTGCGCGGTCACCAGAGCACCCCGCTGCATCGGCTTGCCCGGCAAGCCACCAAGGTGGGCATCGGCGCCGTCAAGCCGGACGAAGCAACTGACCTTCACGTCATCGGTCGAGGGCTGTTTCGATGGGGGTTTCGGCAACGCGCCCGTCTTGGCCGGTTTGCTGACGGCTTGCTGAAGTTTTTCGAGCGCGCGCACACGCTTGGCCAGCGCCGGCGTTGCCGCGACCGCTGCGGACAACTGTGCGCGCAGTCCGTTGACCTCGCGGTCTCCGTTGCACACGACACGCAACCGCGGTCCCACACGTTCGAGGTTGTCTTGACTAATGGCCATATGAGGTCTCCTCGCTGACAGAGGCGCGTCCCGACCGTGTCCACGGATCGCCAACGTTCGATACTCGACACGAGAATCGAAGTCATTCAATCAGTGACGCCGTGCTCGACCTTGTTACGGAAAAGTGCCCACGGTAGGACGACCTGACATTGCATCGGGGAACTGGGGTTTGAGCGGACGATGGACCATTTGCGCAAGTCGAACAGTGGATTTCCCTGATCCGTTCGAGCCGATGAATTGCAGCCCAAGCGGTAGCCCGCTGACGGATAGCCTCGGCGAGACCGACAAGGCGCAGGCGTGCAGGTAGTTGACCGCTCGCGACCACGTTGCGAGCGGATAGGTGGTTTCGTCGACCTCGCTCACCGGTCGTGCCGTTATCGGCAGCATCGGCGTGACAAGCACGTCGCGCGAAAGCATCCACCGCGCGAACTCGGCCACCGCCTCCCTTCGTTGAGAGAGTCCGTCGAGATATTCCGTCGCGCTCGCAACCTTCCCGATCAGCATCCGATGGCGCACGCCTGGATCCACGTCGGCGCTCTCGTCGTCGACATACGCGCGTTGCTCGGCGTAACCTTCGATCCCGATGAGGCGCCCGTTCTTCGCCCCTAACGCCGCAAAGTCGAACGGAATCCGCTCCTCCACGACCTGTGCGCCGAGTTCGCGCAGCTGCACGATCGTCTCGTCGTATGCCTTGACGATGTCGGGCTCGATGAAGTCCGGAAACTGCTCGCGCGAAAGCGCCGTGATGCGCATTCCTTCGATCGGCACCGGCTGATCGAATACCGGCAACCGTTCCCCAGCCATCACCGCCACGAGCACCGCCGCATCCTCCACCGTCCGCGTAATCGGCCCCACCGAATCAAGCGTCTTCGACAGCGGCACGACACCATCCAAGGGAATGCGCCCGTAAGTCGGCTTCAACCCCACCAACCCACACAGCGCCGCCGGAATGCGCACCGATCCGCCGGTGTCCGTCCCCAACGCCGCAGGCGCCATGCCGGCCGCAACCGCGACCGCCGACCCACTCGACGAGCCGCCCGCGACGCGGTGCACCTTCATGTCCCACGGATTCCACGGCGTGCCCATCGGCTTGTTCGTGCCCCAGGTGCCGTACGCGAACTCGACCATGTGCGTCTTGCCGAGCGGGATCATGCCGGCGTCGAGCAGGCGCTGCACGCAGACCGCAGTTTCGGTGGAGATCCGCCCGAGCCAGCTCTTCGAGCCGGCGGTCGTCTGCCGGCCCTTGATGTGGAACAGATCCTTGATCGCGATCGGCAGGCCGTGCAGCGGTCCGCGCACGAAGCGCGGCCTTGCGCTCGAGGTCGGCGGCCTCGGCCATGCGCATCGCGTCCTCGCGGTAGACCTCGATGAACGCGTGGAGCTTCTCGTCCAGCGCATCGATATTCGCAAGACACGCCTCGACGATCGCGACGGACGTGGTTTCGCCGGCATCGAGCATTCGCGAGAGCTCGGTCAGCGACTTGAATGGCAATTCGGCAATCATCGACTTCCCCTCGAAGCTTCGCCGAAGTCTAGTGGATCAGGGAAGCAATGTGTGCGCCTACGAAGAAAGACACTGGGTCCCCGCCTTCGCGGGGACGACGCCGGAGAGAGAATGAGGTGTGTCCGCGCCTTCGCGGGGACGACGCTGGTCAAGGCTCTCGTTACGAAGTCCCAACCGACGCCATCACCTCCGCCGGCACTTCGAGCGCCCCGCGATCCCAACCGCCGAGGTCGGCCGCCGCCACGTACGTCGACTGCAGAAACGCGAACAGCGTCCGTTCGGGATCGTCAGCCCGGCGGACGTCGTCGTAAGGCAGGACGAACTCGTGCAGCGTCGTGTCGTATCGCGCGGTCGCCGGCTCGACCTTGCGTCCGCGAAGCCTGTCGGCTCCGGGTAGGCGTAGCTGTAGAACAGCGGATACGGCGCAACCGCGCCCCCCGGCCAGAAGCCGGCGCTGCTGACTTCGTGCGAATAGGCGTCGCGGGTCACGCGATCGGGAAGGTTGGGGATGCCGCCTGGATGCGGAGGCGCGATGCGACCCGAGAACCGCGTGACGGCGAGGTCGAAGGCTCCCCAGAAGAAATGCACCGGGCTCGCCTTGCCGTAGTAGCGAGAGCGAAAGCGTCCGAGCACATCCGAGACCGCGGACAGGATTTGCCAGCAGCGATTGGCGTAGTCAGCGTCGTACGAGCGGTGGACATCGTCCTCGTCGAACGGGATCGGGTTCTCGACCTCGGACGGGTTGCGGTAAATCAACACCGGCACTCGCAATGCGGCCAGCGCATCCATCAGCGAAGCGTAGAACTGCGAGACCGGCATCGGCGCCAACGCGATCTCGCGCTGCTCGCCAGTGCTCGTCCACACGCGAAGCTCGTGCGCCACGAAGTCGAATTCGATCTCGAACGCGCCGGCACCGTAGGGCATTCGTCCGGTCGCCAGCCCCCGTGCGGTCGGATAGAGCGTCACCTGCCAGGTGTGGTTGAGCCACGGCATGCGGGCAAGCCGGATCTTGCCGACGATCTGCGTCCACATGTGCAGCGTCTCGTACGTCGGCTTCCATGCTTCGTAGGGCAGTTCGGGCCAGGGGTCACGGCTCATGGGGATCTCCCCTTGGTTTGTGACGTTGCGGGGGAAGAGAATTATGAGGCGAAACGCGAGGGCCGCGCCGAGCGGAAGACACTGGGTCCCCGCCTTCGCGGGGACGACGCCGGGGACGTGCACACGTCGCGCTCACTACGTTACGGGCTCATGCCTCCCGAACGCCACATTCTGCAGCGCCACGCGCCGCATCAGGAAGAGCACGATCGCGATATTCAGCACGTTCCACGCGATCCCGTGCACGAACGCCGCGTCGTACGAGCCGGTGAGGTCGAAGATCTTCCCCGACATCCACCCGCCGAGCGCCATGCCGAACAGCGTGAACATCAGCACGGTCCCGACGCGCGCACCGGCCTCCTTCGGCGAAAAGTACTCGCGGATCACGATCGCGTACGAGGGCACGATGCCGCCCTGGAACAAGCCGAACAACGCCGACACCACATACAACGACCACAACCCGTCGGAAGGCAGGAACAGCACCAGCGCCACGCACTGCAGCGTCGACCCGATCAGCAACGTCCACAGGCCACCGATCCGATCGACGATGGCGCCGGATATCAATCGACTCACGATCCCGAGCCCGAGCATCAGCGCGAGCATCTGCGCACCGCGCGCAGGTCCGAAGCCGAGATCGCCGCACAGCGCGACGATGTGAACCAGCGGCATCGACATCGCCACGCAGCACGACAGCCCCGCGACGCACAGCAATCCCGTCGCTTGCGCGGGCGTCAGCCCGAAGGGCCGATTCGAGGACCGCCGTCGCCAACGCACCGGTTGCAATGGCGGGCGTGAACGTCGGCGGCCGCCCGCGCATGAACAACGCCAGCGCCGTCATGCTGAGTGCGCAGAAGACGCCGATCCCGAGGTAGGTCGTCCGCCACCCCGCGCTCTGCATGAAGTGCGAGACGATCGGCGGCCACACCGCGCCGGCCAGATAGTTGCCGCTCGCGCACACGGCCACGGCGATCCCGCGGTGCTTGACGAACCACAGCGACGTATCGGCGATCAGCGGCGCGAACGAGGCGGAGCTGCCCAGAAAGCCGATGAACAGGCAGTGCGCCGCCGAGAACCACCAGATGTTCGAGGACCGCGACGCGAGCGTGAAGCCAAGCCCCACGCAGACCGCGCCGATCAGCAGCGGCACCATCACGCCGCGACGATCGGCGAGCCGTCCCATGAGGATGCCGCCCAGGCCGAAACCGATCAGCAGCACCGTGTAGGGAAGCGATGCCGCCGCGCGGGCGACCCCGAACTCGGCCTGCACCGCCGGGAGCACGACGACGACGACGTACATGCCGCCGTTGCCGATGGTCATCAGCGCGAGTGCGACGAGCAGACGTCTTACAGCGTAGGGCGAATCGATGAGCCTTGTCACAATTTCCGTCGGCAAAGAATAAGAGAACGAACGATCCGCGCACTAAACCCGAGCACACCGCGGCCGGCCGCATTGTCGCTCACCCGCTCGCCGCCGATGGCACGCCGCTTGCGCTTGCTCGGGGTCTCGTGACGACCGCCGGGTGCTTCGGTGCGTCGGTACATCACAGAACCCATCCGGCCCACGCGAACAAGACCAACGTGCCCGATCCATCCCCCACCCCGGCGCCCACCGGCACGCCCGCGGAACGCGGTGCCGCACGCATGGCCGGACGGTTCGCCGTTCGCTCGGCTATCGCCGTCGGCAGCGTGCAGGCGGTGCTGCTCGTCCCCTACGTACTCGGCTGGATGAGCGGAATCGCCTTCGGAATCGGCTCCGCGGTGCTGTCCAGCCTCGCCGTCGGCATTCTCTCTTATCGGACGGCGCGTGTACTCCACAACGTGCGCGACGTGATCGTTCGTTTCTGGTCGGCGGCCGACGATGGGGCGTCACAAGCTGCCGCAAACAGCAATTGGACCGACCTCGATGCCTCGCTGATCCAGCTGCACGAAAAGACACGCCAGCGACTGACCGAGCTCAAGGCGTCGCGCGAGGCGGTCGTGCGCCAGAACAGCGCGAACCGCCGCATCGCCGATCACCTGAAGCAGGCGCAGCGCATCGCCCGCGTCGGCAGCTGGGAGTGGGAGCGCAAGACCAACCGCGTCGTCTGCTCCGAAGAAGTGTTCCGGTTGCTGCACGTCGATCGCGAACAATTCCGGCCGACGACCGCGAGCCTGCTGGAACTGATCCACGAGGACGACCGGCGCGCGTTCAAGCGCTGGATCATCCGGCTTTCCCACGGCGCGGACCCGCACGGGATCGACCTGCGCATGCACGCGCCCGACGGCGCGCTCGTGCATCTTCACGTGCTCGGCGAGGCGTTCCGGCGTATCGACGAACGCACGGTCGGCGTGATGGGCACGATCCAGGATGCGACCGAGCGCACGCATGCGATCCAGCAGATCCACCGGCTCGCGTACTACGACGTCCTGACCGAGCTGCCGAACCGTTCGCGCTTCCACGAGAAGCTCGCGGAGACGCTGGACATGGCGCGGCGGACGGGCAAGGCGTTCGCGATCATGTTTCTCGATCTGGACCAGTTCAAGCGCATCAACGACACGCTGGGCCACGCGGTCGGCGACGACCTGCTGCGCATCATCGCGCAGCGGTTGACGCGCGTGCTGCGCGTGGAAGATCCCGCAGGGGCGCGCGGCAAGGCGGTCGAGCGCGACGTCTGCCGGCAGGGCGGCGACGAGTTCATCGTGCTGCTGAACGGCGTCGGGACCGAGGAACAGGCGACCCGTGCTGCGAATCGCGTCATCGAGACGCTCGCGCAACCGATCACGATCGGCTCGTCCGAGGTTTTCGTCTCCGCGTCGATCGGCATCGTGCTGTTCCCGCGCGATGGCGAGGACCTGGATTCGCTGCTGAAGAACGCCGACGTCGCGATGTATCACGCGAAGGCCGAAGGGCGGAACCGGTTCTCGTTCTATCACGACTCGATGCGCCAGGCGACGGCGGAGCGGCTGTCGCTCGAGCACGACCTGCGCCGGGCGATCGAAGGGGAGCAGTTCGAGCTGCACTACCAGCCGCAGATCGACGTGCTGACCAATCGCATCACCGGCATGGAAGCGCTGATCCGCTGGAACCATCCCACCCTCGGCATGCTGTGGCCGCAGCACTTCATCAGGGTTGCGGAAGAGGCGGGCCTGATCATGGCGATCTGGGAATGGGTGTTCGTGTCATCGTTGATCCAGCACAACGCCTGGCGCCAGGAAGGCCTTCCGCCGATGACGATCAGCGTCAACCTGTCGAGCATCCAGTTCACCGACTCCGGACTCGCCGCACGCGTGAAGGAGATCGCAAGCGTCATCGGCGTGCCGATGGAGCACGTCGAGTTCGAGCTCACCGAGTCCGCCCTGGTGGAGGATTTCGAACGTGCGCAAGTCACGCTCCAGCAATTGCGCAAACTGGGCGTCAAGGTGGCGATCGACGACTTCGGTACCGGCTACTCGTCACTCTCCTACCTGCGCAAGCTGCCGCTCGACAAGCTGAAGCTCGATCACACGTTCACGGCCGACGCGGTCGAGAGCGAAGAGGGCGCCGCGATCGCGCGCGCGATCATCGCGATGGCGCAGAGCCTCAAGCTCAACGTGGTCGCGGAAGGTGTCGAGACGCAGCAGCAGATCGACGTGCTGTCCGAGATGGGCTGCACGACGATGCAGGGGTATCTGCTGAGCCGCCCGCTGTCGGTGGAAGCGATGTCACAGCTGCTGCATCGGCATTTCCATTCGGAGCCGATCGTGCTGCCCGCGGACGAAGTGGAAGCGTCCACGTCCACCGGTCCGACGTCGCTGCACTAGCGCGACGAATATCGCGCGACCAAGGCGTTGACGGGCGGTCGGCGCCGGCGGAGCATGGTTCGACACGCGCTTCCACGCGCGATGCTCACGCCGGAGGCCACCATGCGTTCCAAGCTGCTCGTGCCGATCGTTGCCGTTTCGCTCCTCCCCTTCGCCTCGGAAGCGTTTGCCGCACCCTGCGCGGGCTTCACCGACGTCGACAGCACGAATCCTTTCTGCACGGAGGTCGCCTGGGTCAAGAACCGGGGGATTGCGCTCGGCTGCACGACGACGACGCTCTACTGCCCGAACGACGCGGTGACACGGCTGCAGATGGCGATCTTCATGTACCGCCTGGGCAACATGACCGTGCAGCTTGGCGGTAACGTGACCGGCGGTACGGCTCGGCTCGGCACGACCGACAATCAACCGGTCGAGGTCATCGCGAACAACGTGCGCGGGCTTCGGATCGAGCCGCGTCTGACGAGTCCGAACGTGGTCGGCGGACACCCGGTCAACAATGTAACGCCCGGCAGCCATGCGGCCACGGTCGCAGGCGGCGGCGCGTCGCTCGCGATTCTGGGTGGGCAAACCTGCGCGCTGGCGCAGGGATGCGCCAATGTCGTTACCGATTCGGCCGGAACCATCAGCGGGGGTGCGGGCAATCAGGCAGGTGACGGAGACGCGGATCCGACGAACAATCTGTTTGCGACGGTCGCCGGGGGCGTGAGCAATATCGCCTCGTTTCTGGCGGCAACGGTAAGCGGCGGCATCAGGAACACATCCGAAAACCTCGCCGCCACGATCGGTGGCGGATGGGGCAATTACAGCCGCGGTGCCTACGCTGCCGTCGGCGGCGGATCGCACAACCAGGCGAATGCGGAGCACGCAACGGTGGCAGGCGGCAACCTGAATGTTGGGCACGGTCTCTATTCCACGGTCGCCGGAGGGTTCGCGAACCAGGCGATGGGCAGCCACGGCTTCGTGGCCGGCGGGAACAGCAACCACGCGAACGGAGCGACCAGCTTTGCAGCGGGCCGTACGGCGCGCGCGAATCAGAACGGATGTTTCGTGTTCGCAGACTCGTCTTCCCCCTTTCCGACGAGCTGTTTCTCGCCGAACGAATTCATCGCCAAGGCGCTGGGCGGCTTCTTCTTCTACACAGGCGGTACGTCCGACGCAGACTACAGCGGTGCGACCTTGGGCCCCGGGTCGAACGCATGGAGCATCTACAGCGACCGCAATGGCAAGGAGGCGTTCGCGGAGGTCGATCCCGAAGACGTGCTGCAGCGCTTGTCGAAAGTGAGGATCAGCACGTGGCGCTGGAAGAGCGAGCCGAACGGCATTCGTCACATGGGGCCGATGGCACAGGACTTCCACGAGGCGTTCGCACTCGGCCCGAGCGACAGGCAGATCGTCACCGTCGATGCGGACGGCGTTGCGCTCGCGGCGATCCAGGGTGTGAATGCGAAGCTGGATGCGCGGCTGGCAGCGAAGGATGCGGAGACTGCGGCGCTGAAGGCTGAGGTGATTGCGTTGCGCGAAGCGGTGGCGGCGATGCGTGCGGCACTCTTGGAGCTTGCGCGGCAGGGCGCGGGCGACTGACAGCTGGCGGGAGGCGCGGCGAGCGCCATCCGCTCCCACTCCCCCCACTCTCCTTCGAACCTGATTCCATCCTCTATAACACCCTTCATAGAACCCCACAAACAACAAAAATACTCCTCCCCCCCCCCTCCCCCTTGCGCGTCCGGACGATGCGATGCACTGCCCCGCGTGCCGGTGGTGGCGCCCTAAGCTGAGGGCAATGGCGGCGTCGGGCTTCCCCGGGCCGCAACTAATCAGCGCATCAACACGGGCCGATTCGTCTCGAGCCAAACTCGTAGCCGATCGCGTAGCGGCCTGGCGAGCGTCGTCAGCTCGCGCGCTTCGGCGTCGCTCACCGTGGACATGCCTTCATACTCCGACTTGTTGCGACGCGTGTGATAGCGCTCGAGCGTCGACCACAGGGTACGCTCGGCACCCAGCGTCATCGCGAGTGCCTGAAACACGATGGCGCGATGCCCGGGGACGCTCGCCGGTCGCAAGCCGTGCGCGCGCAAATGCGCAAAGCGCCAACACGTGCGCCGCATCGTAAGCATGCTTGAACCGGCCAGCCGCGCTCAATCCGGCAAGGGCCGAATCCGCAAGCGAGGTTTCAGCGGTCGCGAGGAAACGCGCGATCTCGTGCGGAGACGTCGGCTCGCGCCTGAGCCGCCCGGCCGTCACGAGGCTATCGATACTTTCGCCCACGTTTCATCGCCATCCTGGACGGGTCGCCCATCAGGAAGATAGTAGGTCGGGCGAGCACGCTCGAAAGGAAGTGGTCGCGCGATTCCATCCTCTCCCGGAATTCCTTCGGTTCGAGCAACGTCACGGATACCTTTCGGCCGAGCTTGCCTTCGGCTTCACTCAAGGCTGCCTCGAGTTCCGACAACAGCAGCGGAGTAACCAGCAGCATGTCGATATCACTTACGGCCGAGGGCGTGCCGTCGGCGATCGAGCCGTATATCAATGCAAGATCGATAGTGTCGGCGAAGGGTTCGAGCATTCTCCGCAACACGTCCGCAATACCGAACGTTTTGGTGACCAATCCGAACAGTTCGGCATAGATAGACGCATTCTTGTTGGCGCGATAGTGGACCTGGTTGCCGCGCGCCTCTCGAGTGAGCAGCCCGGCACGCGTCAGCCGGTCGAGTTCGCTCTGCACTTGGCTCGCGCCCACGTTCGCAGCGCCGATGATCTCGCGCGTATAGAACGCACGATCCGGATGGCCGAACAGGAGCGCGAGTACGGCTTGCCGCGTCTTTCCGAACAGCGCATCGGCGATAGAGACTTGGGCGGGCATCGATCGTACCTTATTCAGGTACGATCGTACCTAAAATAGGTACAACATGCAACCAGCGACGCGGCGGCCAGTGGCGGTGCTTTCTGTTAGCGAACGGAAGTCCGATCGGCGCGCCCCTCTCACTCGCCGTACATCTCCACGATCAGCCGGCGCACGGAGGCTGCGTCCGCGGGCTTGAGCTCGTCGACGCGCTCAACCAGGCGCGACTTGCTGATCGTACGGATCTGGTCGACTGCGATCTCCGCTTTGCGACCTGCGCAGCGAACGGGAATGCGGCTGCGCCAGCGGGGATGGAGCTTGGAGGTAAGGGGGCACACGCTCCGCGCTGTCAAGCACCCGCTAGGCGCGAGGCATCGACAGCGGCCCTGCCACAAGCGTCTCCGCCTCCCGCCCATGCACGATCCACAGCGCACCGCGTTCACCGCCCAACGTCATCGTCGCGCCAGAGACGCGCACCCAGCTTCCTTCGGGGAGCGCCAGCACTGGCATCGATGGATTTAGCGCGGTGAATTCAGCCAGTCGCTCGCTGCGGGTCTCGCCATGGTGGCCGGCAGCGATCACATCGGTGAAGTGCGGATTGATCTGGAACGGTACGAGGTCCAGCGCATCGAAGCCTTCCGGGTCGATCACCGGCATGTCGTTCGTCGTGCGGATCGTCGGGCAGGCGAGGTTCGCGCCGGCGCTCCAGCCGATATAGCGAGTACCGGAGCGCACGCGCTCGGCAAGGGCTTTCAGCACGCCGGTGCGCCGGCATTGGTGCAACAGGTTGAACGTGTTGCCGCCGCCCACGATCAGCAATTCCGCGTTGCGTACCGCGGTTGCGGGATCGGACGCGTGGTGAACCGAGCGGATTCGCAGTCCGGTCGGCGCCAGGGCTTCCGCTACGCGCGCTTCGTACACATCCCAGCTTCGCATAACACCAGCGTAGGGGATGAACGTCGCCTCGCCAGTACCGCGCGCGAACGGCTCGATCTCGAACAGCGCGTCGACCAGATAGCCGCGATCGCTGGTGGAGTTGCTGAGCAGCAGGAGTTCCATCTCTCTGTTCACCGGTCCACTTTACGTTGGGGCAAGCACAAGCTAGCCGCGCATGCCGGCCGCGGTCAATGCGATGACAACGGTCGCTTGCGCACGCGCGGTACCATTGGCCATCCGCTCGCAACTGTAAAGGCTCCCGGTAATGAACGCTCGCTCCCGCATCTCGACCTCGACGCAACGCAGAAGGACCGTCGTCGCGGCGCTCGCCGTCCTCCTGACGACCGCGCTCGGCGCCTTCGACGTCAAGGCCCAGCCCGGCGGCGCGAAGCCGATCCGCGTGATCGTGCCGTTCGCCGCGGGCAGCTACACCGACAACGTCCTTCGCATCGTTGCGCCTGCGCTCGGCGAGAAGCTCGGCGCGACGATCGTCGTCGAGAACCGTCCCGGCGCCAACGGGCTCATCGGTGCGGATGCCGTCGCGAAGTCGCCGCCCGACGGGTACACGTTCCTGATGGGCGGGACCAGCGTGAACGCCGCGAATCCTGGCCTTTACAAGCAATTGCCCTACGATCCGGTGAAGGACCTGGTGCCGGTTGCGCGCTTCGGCGTGCTGCCGTTCCTGCTCATCGTCAATCCGAACGTGGCTGCGAAAACGGTCCCCGAGCTGATCGACCACGCGAAGAAGAACCCCGGCAAGCTCGCCTACGCGACGCCGAACAGCGCGACGCTGGTGGGGATGGAGACGTTCAAGCGCGCTGCGGGCGTCGACATCCTCTCCGTTCCGTACAAGTCGAGCCCGCAGGCGATGCTCGATCTCGTGGCAGGCCAGGTGCAGGTATTGATCGCGGATTTCGCGACGGCGATGCCCCACGTGAAGGCCGGGAATGCGCGGGTCGTTGCCGCGACGATGGCGCGCCGCTCGACGCTGCTGCCCGATGTCCCGACCGTCGGTGAAGTGCTCAAAGGCTACGACATCTCGGCGTGGAACGGACTGTTCGCACCCGCGGGCACGCCCCGCGAGCGGCTCGTGCAGGTCGCCGACGCGGTGAGCCACGGTGCTCGCTACGAAGGAGATGCAGGACAAGCTTTCGGCGATCGGCTTCGACATCGCGCCGATGGGGCCGGATGCGTTCGGGCCCTACGTGCGCGAGCAGATTACGACCTGGGGCCGGCTGATCCAGGAGTCGGGGATCAAGCCCGAATAGCGGTCACGGCGCTTGAAGTGCCCGCAGCGCATCGAAGACCGCGCGATCGATGACGATGCCCTCGCGCAAGCGCTGCGCGCGCTCGCGGAACGCACGCTCCGACGGAATGCGGATCTCGCCCACGCCCGGCTGGCGTGGCGTGGCCTTGATGCGCTCGACCAGCGCCGTAAGCTCGCGCCGATACTCGTCGATCGGGACGAGCAGATCCGGCTTGATCGCCATGACGAGGTAGCCCGAACTGCTCCGGATCGTCGCCCGATCCGGCCGCAACACCAAGCGCGGTCATTGCAAGTCCCAGCGCAAAGCCTTTGTGCCCGCCGAACGACAGCACGGCACCCATCCGTGCCAACGCCGGATCGAGTGTCGGCCGGCCTTCCGCGTCGATCGCCACGCCTTCGGGCAATGATTCGCCGCGTCGTTCGCGGAACATCAGATCCGTGAACATGAACGCCGACGTGCCGAGATCGATAACCAGCGGCTCGGCTTCGGAAGGGAAGCCGAACGCGATCGGGTTCGTGCCGATAGCCGCACTTGCAGCACCGGGCGGCGCGACCTGCGCGCGTGAGCTCACCGTGTGCACGCCGATCAGGCCGGCGCGTGCGATCCGTTCGACGTAGTAAGCGCTGCGTCCGCTCATCCAGATGTTGTTGATGCCGACGATCCCGAAACCATGCCCCGAGGCTTTCGCGATCGCGACGTCGGTCGCACGGACCATGGCGAGCATGCCGTTCGTGTTGCCGCCATCCAGGCGCGCGGAGACCGGCGTCTCGTGCAGCGTTTCGATCGCCCGCCGCGGCTCGTGCATCCGCTCGCTCTCGGCGAGGTTGAGAAGCTTCGGCAGTCCGGAGTATTCGTAGCCGCAAAGTGCTGCGTCGACGAGGTGATCGGCGACGATGCCCGCCTCCTCCGGATCGAAGCCGAGCCGGCCGAGTGCGGCTTGCGCAAGCGCACGGGCTTCGTCCGCGCTTAGCGAAATGCGATCCTGCGGGGCGTCGGGCGTTGTGAGGACCGTCATCGCACAAAACCGAGTCCGGAGTTTCGTCGTGTCGCGCTCATCATGTGATGATGCGCTTCGCGCCGAAGACTCGAGAAGCGCTGGTTGACAACGCCACCGCAATGTTTGGGTACCGAGCCGCGTTGTGGTGTAATTTCAACGATGAATGAGATTCGCCTCGGTCGCGCGCGGTATCGACTCCCGATCGGGTCTCATCGACCGACGATGGCTTCGGGGCGTTGGGCCGTGGTGTGGTTGCTGAGCTCGGCCTTGAGCGGCTGTGTCACCCAGCCGCCGGCGCAAATGCCGGCGCCTGTCGAAGCCACGGGTCGCGAGCCGACGTGCCCGTCGTGCGAGGGGGAGACCCGCGAAATTGCTCGATTGCGGCAGGACCTCGCGAGCCGCGAGACGGAGCTGCGCGAACTGCGGGCCAGCCAGCGCGAGCAGGTCAAGGTACTGCAGGAATCGACGCGACAAGTCACTCGCGCAAAGGTGAAGTTGCGCCGGCTCGCCACGCAAGCCGACGCCGCCTCCTATATCGCCGAGGTCGAAGTGGCCCTCGAGTCGCTGCGCTCATCGCTCGGCGCGAACTCGACCATTCCGCTGCTGGTGCTGGCAGAAGATCTTCTGGAATCGACGTCTGCACCGTTCGCGCAAGGCGACTACGGTGCGGCGATGGATCGCGCCGAACAAGCCGAACAGCTGATTGCCCTGGTCGCCCAGTATCAGGTGCGACCGCGGTCACGCCGACGAGTGCCCGGCGAAGTGCCGCTCCAGGTCGCGATTCCGTTGAAACTAACCCTCGATAGCAATTTGCGCCGAAGACCACTGGGCAGGGCTCCGGTCGTCGGCGTGCTGAAGAAGGACACGCCGTTGGTCGCGTACGCCTACAAGGGCAGCTGGATGCAGGTCGAGACCGCTGACGGACGCTCGGGCTGGGTCGACCAGATGCGACTGGGTGCGCGGTAGGCTGCCGGCGCGAGCTGCTACATCGCGGATTGCACCTGGTTGCGGCCGGCGTGCTTGGCTTCGTAGAGGGCATGATCGGCGCGGGCGAGCACCTGTTCGGGACCGTCGTCGCTTTCGCGGCTATGCGTGACCCCAAGGCTCACCGTGACCGAAATCCGCGTGTTGCTCGTCCCGTAGCTGGAGTTCTCCACGTCGGAGCGTATGCGCTCTGCAATGTCCAGCGCCGAGTCCACTGCCGACTCGACCAGCACGATGACGAACTCCTCCCCGCCGTAGCGCGCCACGAAATCGATAGTGCGGACCGACTGTCTGAGGATAGCGGCGACTTGCGCCAAGACCTCGTCACCGACGACGTGACCGTGGTTGTCGTTGATCGCCTTGAAGTTGTCGAGATCGAGCATGAGCACGGCGAAGGGCCTGTGGTTGCGCCGTAAGCGCGCGAATTGATCGACCAGGATCTCGTCGAGCTTCTTGCGGTTGTACAGACCCGTGAGGCTGTCGGTGTCGGCGATCGTCTCCAGCAGGAGATTCTGTTCCTCCAGCGCCTGATTTGCGGCCCGCACCTCGGCATGGCTCCGTCGCAGCCGCTCCGTCATCATGTTGAACACGCGCATCAGGTGGCCGATCTCGCCTGCGAAGGTTCCGCGCAGCTGAACGGTCAGGTCGCCACGGGCGATGCCGTCGGCCGCTGCGATCAGGCTGTTGAGTGGCGTGACGATGGAGCGGCCCATCCAATAGGCGACGACGCCCACGAGCAGTGTCAGTCCGGCGACGAGCAGGAGGAAAACCTCGAGCAATTCGAGCCACGCCTCGAAGACCTCGGCGCGGTCTCTTTCCGTCACGACGATTACCGGCAATGAACGAGGCAGTTCCGCGACGCCGAGAACTTCGCGCTGATGATGCCCGTCGAAAGTCATCGGCTCACCCGGTTGGACGCGCAGGCGGCCCAGCGGCTGCGGGCCGAGCGGCGTCAGCGAGGTTGACGCGGTCTGTGTGCTGATCAACGGCTGGCCATCGGGTGCCAGCAGGATCACCTCGGCGGGAGACGACCCGACGATGTACTGCAGGCGCGGTTTGACGGTGCCCAGGTCGACCACGGCCGAAAGCGCGCCGAGCAGTTCGTTGCGGAGCGATAGCACAGGGACGACCACGGTCAGGGTCGCGGTTGCGCGAGCGTCATCCCAGCGGGGCGGCTCGAGAACGACCCCTTCGGTGACTGCGGTGTTCGGCCAAGTCGCCGGCAAATTGACCGCGGAGGGTGTGGGCGCGCTGCTCGCGACCACCTGACCAGCGGTATCGGACAGCGTCAGTTCCAGCAGCGGGGTGAGCTTCCTTTGCACCGAGCGAAGGTAGAGCTCCAACTCACGTGCCCCAATCCTGGCAGGGCCCGACGGCGGAGTCGTTCCGGCCGTCAAACCATCGATCAGCGTGTAGGCGGTCGACAGCGTGCGGACTTCGTTCACCCGCTCCCTGAGCCACATCGTCAGTTCGCTGCTGGTATCCCTCGCCAGCGTGCGCAGCTCGTGGCCCACGTTGTTGCTGATGACGACCTGGTAGCGCCAGAACGACAACAGCCCCAATCCCATGGAGGGAATGAGGGTCGCCAAAACGGCGAAGGTCAGGAGCTTGCTCTTGATGCTTTTCACTTCGAATGGCGCCGAGGGAGGGCCGCCGTGTGCTGGGTTGCCGCGGCTTCGTCCGGCATCGTTTTCGAGAGCATGACATTGTCATGATAAGCCTCCGGGGTCCGGGCGTTTCCCAGACGGGCGGTAGACGAGGCTGGCGCGCTGGGCGCGGCGTTGACGGCGCGATTCACCGCGCAGCGGTTACCGCGGTTGCCATGGCATGCCGTCCGAGGGTGAGGCGCGTACAGGCGAAGCGAGCCCGCGCAGCCGTCCCCCCACAGCGCTCGTGCCGCCGGTCGAAGATGCTATGGTTTGTAGCCAATTCCATGAAAGAAACGGCAGTCAACAAGGGTCCCTTGCGCATTCGGGTTCCCTTCGCCACACATTGTTTTTCAGGAGGGTGCTTCCATGCTTACGGTGATATTCCGATCTTTCAATGCGGGCGTTCACGACGTTTGCGTTCGCTTTGGTCATGGCGAGCCAGCCCGTGATGGCTCAAGACAAATTCCCGTCACGCCCCATCGAGATCATTCTGCCGGTCCCTCCGGGAGGCGGCAGCGACATCGCGGTACGGCAGCTCATCGTGCTTCTCGAGCCCGCGCTCGGACAGAAAATCGTCCCCGTCAACAAACCGGGCGCCGGTGGCGCCGTCGGGATGAGTGCGATCGTGCAGGCGAAGCCCGACGGTCACACGTTGGGCGCCTTGTGGAATGCGCCCCTGACGATAACGCCGCACATCCAGGCGGTGCCCTATACGTCTGGGGACTTCCTGACGATCACCGTCATGACGTCCGCACCGCTGGTGATGTGCACGAGGCCCGACTTTCCGGCCAACAGCGGCAAGGAGTTGATCGAGGAGATCCGCAGGAATCCGAACAAGTACACCTACGGCACCGACGGAAACGGCGGCACCGTGCACATGGCGACCGAGCGCGTTTTCGGCAAGCTCGGCGTCAAAGCACGCCCGGTACCGTTCGGTGGCGCTGGCGAGACGCTGAAGAACTTTCTCGGGGGTCACATCGATCTGTATGGCGGGGCGATCTCGACGATCGTGCCGCACGTCAAATCGGGGGACGCCAAATGCCTGCTGCTCACTTCGAAGGAGAAGAGCGCCGCGGTGCCGCAGGCAACGTCGCTTACCGAACTTGGCATCCCTGAGCTCGCAACGTATGTGTGGCACGGGATCATCGGGCCGAAGGGCATTCCGCCCGAGCGCGTCGCCATTCTCGAGAAAGCGTTTGTCCAGGCGATCAAGAGCGACACCTTCCGTGAGTCGATGGAGGCGCGAGGCGCCACCGTGCAGGGCACGTCGGCCGCCGACTTTAGAAAGCTGATAGACAGCGAGTACAAGGCGATGGGCGAGGTGGCTTCATCGATCGGCATGACGAAGAAGTAGCCCCTGCGCAGTGCGTTAGCGTAACGGCAGCAGTGTTTCGAGCGTACCGTGCAGAGTCAGGGGGTATCGATGCGAGGGGCTGAGGCAATCGCGGAAGCGTTGTCCCGACAAGGGGTTCGTGAAGTCTTCACGTACATGAGCCGGGACATCGTCAAGCTCGTGGCGGAACTGTCTGCGCGGGATATCACGGTCTTCCAGGCCCATCACGAGCACGGCGCGATCGGCATGGCCGACGGGTACTCACGCACCACCGGACGCACCGGAGTGGCGCTCGTCGGGGCCGGTGTCGGTTTGACGAACGGGTTGAACGCACTCATTACCGCGGCCAAAGCGCATTCGCGAATCATCGTCTTCGTCGGAGAAGTTCCCGGGGGAGGGCTGGGCGCCTCGACCGCACAGCTCGCCACGAAGTATGTGGATCAGCGCGGTCTCCTCGACGCGCTTGCCATCCGGCACGTCGATCTGCGGTCGCCGGAATCAAGCCCGGCCGACGTCCGGGCGTGCTTCGAGCTAGCGGCAAGAGGGGGCGAAGCGCTCGTTGTCAGCTTGCCGAGCGAGGTGCTCGAGGCTGAGGCGGGCGACGCGACGTCGACCCTCCAGCTGGACATTCCTGCGGCCGCGATGGGTCTGTCGGCTGCCGACCGGCAAATGATCGTCGAGATCCTTCAGGAAAGTGCAGTCGCGAGCCGCACCGTCATTCTTGCCGGCCGAGGCGCAGTGAGTGCAGGCGCGGGGGCCGACCTGAGGCGATTGGGCGAAGCGACCGGAGCGCTGCTCGCAACGTCGGTGATGGCCAGAGGCTTGTTTGCGGACTCTCCGTATTCGGTCGGGATCGCGGGTACTTTCGCAAGCCCGGTCGCCTCCGAGTTACTCAGCAGCGCCAGCCTGGTGCTGGCGTTTGGCGCGTCGCTCAACTATTACACGACCTACCTGGGCGACATCTTCGGCAAGGCGCACATCGTCCACATCGACAATCAGCCTGCGGCGCTGGGCAAGTATCAACGGCTCGACGTGCCTGTCGTGGCCGACGCGCGCCTTGCCGCTGCGGAGCTGGCGGACGAGCTCGAGCAAAGACAGCACCACGTGACCGGGTACCGCAGCCCTGAAACGGCGAAGGCAATCGCTGAGTTCAGGGTCGAGGAGGGATTTGTTGATCGCAGTTCTGCTTCTGGGCTGGACCCGAGAACGCTCATGACCGCGCTCGACCGGATCCTCCCGGCGGAGCGCACCGTCGTGGTCGACGTTGGGCACTTCATGGACTTCCCCATCGCTCATCTCTCGGTTCCGGGGCCGCGGTCGTTCGTTTGGCCGATCGAATACACCGCCGTGGGGTCTGGCCTCGGTCCCGCTCTGGGTGCTGCGGTCGCCCATCCCGAGCGACTCACCGTCTTTTGCATCGGTGACGGTGGAATGATGATGACCTTGGCCGATCTCCACACCGCGGTGCGCTATCGGCTTTCGCTGCTCGTCGTCGTTTGCAACGACTCGGCGCTGAGCGGCGAGCTTGCATTTTCTGCGCGAGAGTGGCTACAGCGACGAGCTCGCGCGATCCGAGAACCCGTCCTTCGAGGCGATTGCGCGAAGCCTCGGATTCGAGGCGGCGACCATCACAGCGATCGATGACCTGAAACCACTCCGAGAACGGCTGCAGCATCTGGAGGGGCCCATGCTGCTCGACTGCAAGATCACCCCCGACGTCGTCGCGAGCTCGCGAAACCTGCTCGGCGCGCTGATGCGAAAAGGCGTTGCTTGAGCAAGCTCGCTTTCGCGCGGGCGATCTCGTTCTCGGTCCGCGTCTCTACCGTCGCTTGGGCGTGCACATGCCGGCGCCGAGCAGTATCATTGTTCGCAAGCAGGGGCTCGACGTGACGGCATGGATCATTGCAGCGAGTGTTGCGGTGGCTCTCACCGCGAATGGGGTTGCCCGTGCGCAGAGCACAGGCGCTGCGCTGTCGTCTCCATCGCCCAACCCTATCGTGCTGGTGGACTCGACTGGAAAGGTCGTCGCGAGACCGCTCAACGAGACCATCATGCTCGTCACCATCAGCAGCGGTCTCGTGGCGCCTGCATTGATCCGCCCAATCTACGATGCCGATGGACGTACGGCGTCGGCGCTGGCGACATGGCAGGCCGGAGGAAGCGTGTTGTTCAGCTCGTCCAATTGCACGTCGGGTGCCCATGTCTTCAGTTCACCCCATGCGGGCGTGCGTGCGACCACACAAGTACAGACGTCGGCTGGAATCATGCTCTATGTGGGGGCGGTTGGAACTGCGACCACGGTGGCGGTTCACTCGATTCTCTACGACACCGGGTGTGCTCCGGTGACGGTCCGGCAAAACGGCTTGCTTCCTGTCTTGGCGACCGTCAACTTGAATACGGCGTATCCGCCGCCGCTTTCATTCCAGTAGTTGCTGCGCGTGACCCGCACTGCTCGGGTGGGGGCAATCGCGACGCCAAGAACTTCGCGGCCCCTGCGGTAGGCGCGCCACGACGCACTCGACGCACTCGTCCCCATTCGATCACTTGCGTCGCCACCACCGGTCGAGACTCCACGGCCCACCTCCCGCCGCCGCGAGGTAGAGGAAAAGGAAGCAGTACAGTGCGGCCAGCTCGCCGCGGTTGACGATCGGCCAGAAGTCGTGCGGCGCATGAGCGATGAAATAGGCAAACGCCATCAGACCCGACAGCACGAAGGCGACCGGCCGCGTGAA
The DNA here is from genome assembly GCA_963804205.1 of uncultured beta proteobacterium. Taxonomy (GTDB): domain Bacteria; phylum Pseudomonadota; class Gammaproteobacteria; order Burkholderiales; family Casimicrobiaceae; genus VBCG01. The sequence continues at coordinate 153,013 of CAWDPJ010000002.1, forward strand.
CAAGCCCAGAAGCAAAAGAAACCCGCCCACGAGCTCGAGCAGGCCCGCGACGCCGCTCAATGACCAGAGTACCGTCGGAGACGCTCGTGGGACTGGAAACGCCAGCCACTTCTGGGTTCCGTGCGCCATGAACAAGAATGCCGAGACGATGCGCAGCACGCTGAGCAGCCGGGGCGTCCAAGCAACGATCACGGAATTCATGCGACGGGGTCCGAAAGAATCAGCATCAGGCTGGCGCCCCGCGCGTGGGAAGAGCCGCTGATGCAATTTGCAGGGTCATGTTACCGCGACACGCGGACTGTTCGCTCTGACGACGCCACAAGTCAGCCGGCGTCGGTCGGTGACTTGTGCGTCCTCACGTGCGCGTCGGACAGCGCAGCGTCGCGCACTCGGGTGGCTCCAGCGCTGCCGCCCGCATTGAGGAAGCGATTCATGAGCCCAATCAGGATCCCCGTAGTCCAGGCAAAGGTGAAAAGACCTGACGTTGCGATCATGAATCCGAGCAGGCGCCAGTTGTTCGGTAGGTCGAGATCGCCCGAACCGTATGTTGTGTAAGCACCCCCGGCAAAGTAGAACGCGCTGCGCATATCGGGCAGCGCGTCGACAGCATATATCGCAGAGGCCCACATCAGGATTTCAAGATAGTGAATGCCGAGCAGGCTCAGCACTGCTCCGCCTACCAAGACCATGCCCAGGACGCGGTGTGGCCGCAAGACGACACGTGGAAACCACCGGTCGAAGGCGCTCTGGACCGCGAACATCGCAAAGCCGTGCGCGAACAGAACTACCACTACCAGCGCCGTGCCGATGCCGACTTCCCAAAAGGGGCGATAACCGTCCATAGTCGATGTCAGTCAGAGGTGGCGTGTTCAGAGATTGATTCTAAGTCACCGTTTTCGCCGTCAGCGAAACCGATAACCGAATCTCCTGCCGACTTCGTCCGACAGAAATCGGCCGACGACCTCGCGCTTGTGGCCGAACAGTACGAGCCAGGCGATACAATCGTCGACGGCGCCGACGCGCCCTCGATGCGCACTCCTTGGGCGCACTGCGACGAGCGAGTCAGGATGCGCGGGTGTTGGACAGCAGTGTGGGGAGTGCGTGAGCTGTTCGCCTCTGCCAGGGGCAACGTCAGCGGCGCCGATTCAGACGTGTTTCGTGTTGGGGCAGACTCGGCCAAGGTTCGAATCGGTTGTCTGAAGCGATGATCACTATCGCCCGCTACGGAAGAACGACGCGTCCCCGCCCACAGCGGGCAATTGCAATGACAGTGCTGTTCGTTGTAGACATTCCACCCGCTTGATTTTAGAGGAGACGCAGCATGGACCGATTCCGGGCGGTTGCCTGTGCGGCAACGTCCGAATTGTGGCATCGGGACTCCCATACCGGGTCGGCCTTTGTCACTGTCTCGACTGCCGCAAGCATCATGGGGCCCTTTTTCACGCTTCCGCGGTGTTCTCTCAGGATGCGGTGACGATCGATGGCGAAACACGCGACTACGCCGGGCGGTTTTTCTGTCCCCGCTGCGGCTCGTCCTTTTCGGACGCTCCGCCGACGAGATCGAAGTGAATCTGGGATCCCTGGATGCCCCTGACCAACTGATGCCAACCTACGAAAGCTGGATCGTCCGTCGCGAGTCCTGGTTGCCGCCGTTTCCGCTCACGAGACGATACGACCGCGATCGTGACGCCACGAGTCGCTTTGAGGCGTAGGTCGCACGAACGGTGCGAAGGCGCCGTTACGAGGTGACGGAGATGTTGCGTTGATCGACATCTCGAACCGGACATCGGCCGCACGGCTTGGTGGCCTTTGACGCCCATGCCTAAGCGGCTGCCATTGCAATACGTGGCAAAGCTACTACTTTCGGCGCGACGACCGTCGCCCTTGTGAACCGCCTTTCGCTCGAGCCAGGAGAGCGCCTGCGGCTGGTGCAAGGACAAGTGGGGATTGTCCTGGCAGATTACGCCGATCGTCCTGACGAACGCGATCACCGATCCCGACCCCGCGGCCGCCAAGCGCGCGTTCGATGCGATGATGCAGATGACGAAGATCGACATCGCTGCAATCGAGGCAGCGCGTCGCGGTTGAAATTGCATCTTTGACGCGCGCGTCTCGGAAGCACAAGGGGCACATGACGGGCAAGGTTCAGGCTGGCAGCTACGGTGACGGAATCGGCAGAAAACTCAGAGTTCCATAGGGAGATCCTGGTCATGAACCGGTACGTAGAGCGCATTCTTCTCGCCTGCGCGCTCATCTGGCTGCCGGCCACCGCCCAGGCCCAGCCGTTCCCCACCGGCCCGATAAGTCTCGTGGTTCCGCTTGCCCCGGGTGACGCTGCGGACATTGCCGCGCGCGCCCTGGGCGAAGAGATCTCGAGGCTGCTGAAGACGCCGGTGCTCTCGATCAATCGTCCCGGCGCCGGGGGCGCGGTCGGCACCAACAGCGTCGTCCAGGCCAGAAAAGACGGTCACACGATTCTGTTTGCGCAAAATGGCGCGCTTACCTTTCGTGCCGTTCTCGACCCACAGTCGGTCACCTACGATGCGCTCCGGGATCTGGTGCCACTCGGCACCGCCTCACGCACGCCGACCATACTCGTCGTGCGCAGCGACGCACCGTACAGGAATTTCGCGGAGTTGATCGAATACGCGAAGAACAGGCCGGGCCAGGTGCGCATCGGTCATCCTGGCTCCGGCTCCGTCGGTGATTTCTGCGTGCAATTGATCAACGCGCTCACGGGTGCGGAACTCGTGCCGATTCCCTATGCCGGCGCTGCCCCCGCCATCGTCGCATTGCGCGGAGAACACATCGAAGGTGCCGTGCTGTCGCTCGGTGCGCTGAGCGCTCACATCAAGTCAGGGGCGTTCCGGGGCCTCGTCGCTTCGAGCCGGTTTCCCGAGTTTGTCGACATACCCACGATGCGCGAGCTCGGCTATCAGGAGGAACTGTTCGGCATCTGGTTCAGCTTTCTCGCGCCTGCAGGGATCCCCGAAGACGCGAGGAAGGCCCTCGTCGGCGCGATCGAACAGGCGGTCAAAGCACCCGCTATCACGGCAAGACTGGCGTCGCTCGGCATCTTGCAGAGCTACGCCACGCCCGAGCAGACCACGGCCGAGATCCGCGCGGAGTTCAAGCGGGTGGGCGAGATGGCCAGGAAGACCGGTTTGGTTAAATGAAGCCGGTCATGCAGGCGCTGAAAGAGATCTATTGCAGCAAGGCTGCCGCGGCGGCGCGCGCATCCGGCACCACGTCGTAGGCATAGAGGTGCTTGCGGAATTCGGCGTGCGCGGCGAGCTCTGCGTCGCGGACACTGAGATCGGCGTAGGCGGAATCGAGACGCAGTCCATTCTGCCGGGCGCCAAGCTGAACCTCCGCCACACGCTCGCGACGCAATCGCTCGTAGGCAAGCAGCGACGCCGGGACTGCCGATGTGTCCACCTGGGCCAGGATCGTCGCGAGCGCCATGCCGTCCTCGATCGACTGGTTGGCCCCCTGACCCAGATGCGGCAGCATCGGATGTGCCGCGTCGCCGAGCAGCGTCAACCGGCCTTTGGTCCAGGTCGGTAACGGCTCACGGTCGTAGAGCGCCCAGCGAAATGTCTTGTCGACTTGCTGCAGTACATTCCCGATGCGCGGGTCCCAACCTTCGAACTCGCGGCGCAGCACCGCCGGATCCCCGGGCGCGGACCACGATTCCTTCATTTCCTCATCGGTCGGCACGAAACCGACGTAGTTGACCATCGTTCCGTGACGAACAGGGAAGACCAGGAAATGCTTGGACGGACCGGCCCACATTTGCCAGCGGTCCATCGGCCAGTTCGGCAGGCGCTCGCGCGAGACCAGACCTCGATAAGAAATGGTGCCGTGAAAGACGGGCTTCGAGGGCGGAAAGACGTAGGAGCGCAATTCGGAGTGTATTCCGTCGGCGGCAACCACAACTTCGGCCTCGGCGGTGGCGCCGTTGGCGAATTTGACGCGGGCGACGTCGCCGTTCTGCTCGAAGCCGATGGCACGGTGGCCGGTATGGACGATCCCGGCGGGCAGGTTGGCAGCGAGGAAATCGACGAAGTCGGCGCGGTGCATGCCAAAGGTCGCGTTCCAGCCGGAGGCGTCCGACACCTGCACCGGGGCGATCGGCGTACCGTCGTGGCGAAAGTAGTAGGAGCCCGGACCGACTCGCGCGCCCCATTTCTCGACGGCGGGCCCGAGACCCACACGCTCCAAGTGGCGCACCGCATTCGGTGTCACAAACACACCAGCGCCGACCTCGCCCAGTGCGGACGCCTGTTCATAAACTGAAACGCGCAGCCCCTGTCCGATCAGCGCATTGGCGGCGAACAGGCCGCCGATGCCGCCTCCGATGATCACGACGTTTGGCCGAGATGCCATATCAACTCACTCGAAAATGGCTCGACACGGCATTGTGCGTGCACCACAGGCACAGGGCAACGAGGGGATGACTAGGATCAGAGTTACATGTCCTTCATAGACCGCGTTCGACCAAGCCCGCTCATTCGGCCTTATTGAAGGTCGCGAATGGCTGCTCTCATATGGCGCCTTGACCGCTTTGGGTCGAACTGCGAGGTCCGTGATCGTTCAGTTCGGCCAGAGGGCGCCATAACGCGAAGCTCCCGACAGCGGACGTTCAATGGCGCCGTCGACCCGAAGTCGTCATTCAGGCCAGATAGATCGAGGATGGCTTATGACGTTCCAAAGGTGCGTTCGTCTACTTGCGGTAAAACTTGTCTGCCAGGTCCGCTGCCGGCGGATCCAGCGAGAGGAATTTCGCCACTTGACCGGACAGCGCGTTCCAGAATAGGCATCGCGCGCTTCGCGGCGTTGTGCGTTCCTGCATGGACCCCGATCACTTAGGCCGGGCGCGTGGCCCGGCTTCGATGTCGATGTACGACCAAGCCCACAGCTGAATCGGATGCGGAACACGATTGCGTATCCAGCCGTGATCTATCTGCGTCGTTCACAGGATTCAGCCCAATCCGCCACGGCGCATAGTTGACAACGAGTTCAGTCATGTGGCCGAAAAGGTTCGTACGTGCCGCGGAGTTGGGCATTTCCTTTGCTTCTTCGAACAACCGATTGAATTCTGGAAGGTTGAAGCGAGAGCTATTTTCTCGGCCCGATGTTGGCGCCGTACAGCAGCTGCATGAAACATTCGGCATCAGGATAGTCGGCAAGCCAACCGCCACCGACCATCTGAAGCTTGCCTGCCTGCGTCATTTTGATCAGTTCGGGCACGCGGTCTTTTTTGAATTCGATCCTGATCCCGACCGCATCAAGGCTTTTCTTCCATAGCTCGTCCCTCACACGCGCAAGCGAGGTCGGCGGTGACCAAAGCTGCAGCAACAACGGCTTGCCGTCGGGCATTTCGCGGTAGCCATCGCGGTCGCGGTCCTTGTAGCCGAACTTGTCAAGCAATGCGTTTGCCGCTGGGGGATCGTAGGTCTGCGCAGTCGCCTTTTGGCTCGGATCGAAGCCTTCGACATCGGGCGGAATCGGGCCGCTGGCTCGGATCCCTCGCCCGTTGCGCGTGGACCGGATCTCCTCAGCCGTGCTAAACGACATACTGATCGCGCGCCGCAACGCGATCTTGTCCGGGCTATAGCCACCGACCATCGGATCTTCCATGTTGAAGACCGTGTAGGTGACATTGGGGCGCACCAACGTCTGGAGGCGAATGCCCCGCACCGCGAGTTCGGGCTTCAGTTTTCCGTCAACGAGCGCGTTCTCGATGAACTCGATCGGAATCTGATCGAGGAAATCCAGTTCGCCATTGAGGAACGCGAGCCACCGCGCCTGGACCTTCCTCCATGATGCTGATGTCAATGCGTCCCGCCAGGGGCAGCTTCTTGCCCTTTAGCGCCGTGGCAATAGGCCGCGACGCAAAGTGGCACGTTCCCGGCGGGCGTGTAAGTCACCGCGCGGTACGAGGAGTTGGCGACGAGCGACATCCGTGAACTGCGCTTGTGTTCAGCGAGCGCGTACGGGCCGGTACCGACGGGATGGGCACCGACGTCGTCACCGTAGGTCTCCACCACCTCGCGCGCGACAGCGGCGGTACCGGGCATGGCGAGCACGTAGAGAAATCGATAGTCGGGATCCTTCAGGCGAATCTTCAACGTGTAGCGATCGACCACTTCTAGCCCGGGAATCTCCGCGTCGTAATCGAACTTTCCGATCTTGGCTTGCGCCCGTAACGCGTCGGCGCCGATCAGCTTGCCCTCAAGCACCGATAGCCAAGGCGACTTCACGGCTGGATCCAGCAGGCGCTTGAGGCTGTAGGCATAGTCGGCCGCGGTAAGCTCGCGCGGCTTGCCCTTGAAGGCCGGGTCCTGGGTGAAGAAGATCCCCTTCCTGACCTTGCAGATGAAGGTCTTGCCGCCCTCTTCGATGACGGGCATGGTCTCCAGCGTCGCAGGCACCAGCTTGACTGGCCGCGCGAGGTAATCGTAGTCAAGCATCAATTCGAGGATGCTCGCCGTCACGCTCAGCGAAACCTCGTCGTTGGCAAACGCCGGATCGAGAACTAACCTCTGCGAATGGCATGGCGATTCGGATGATCTTCGCCGGATCGGCGGCGTGTGCCGATATCGGAGACCACAGGAGGACGGTGCAAACCAAACGCAATGCACCGGGTACGACGCACGAAAATGGCATGGGCGGAGACTCTTCCGATGGAATCGCGGCCATCGTAGCATCGCCTTGCTCCCCACCGCACCTCGCACCAGTCCCCGCCTTCACCGCTCTGAGCGCGTGCCTGCCTTTCACAGCATGACAGGCAGCAACGGGTCGACCAGCGCCCGCCGGCCGGGATCAACATGAAGCTCTATTGCACTTAACAATGGAGCCGTTCACGGATGCCGCCACGAATACTGTTGGGGCAGCACGCGGTCAGCTTCGATACGTCGAACGTCCGGTGTTCCGTGGGACTCAATGCCCGGAGTGGGTCGATCTGCGACGTCGCAAACCGGCCAGGTGCGGTCGTCCGTCCTATATCTCCAACAACCCGGCTTTCCGTAAGCCCCGGATGCAGTGAATCTCTCTCTGCTCGAGAAATTTGAATTTGTGGAAGCACCGAGTGACTTGAAGCGCGCGATCGACATGTCAGGTCGTTGTTCAAGCAGCTTGGCTTTCTCGCTTGCAGCCCTCTCCGCATCACCTATTTGCGCATACGCCGCCGTCAGCAAAAGGTGCGCGTACCACCAGTCGAGGCCGAGCGCGACCGCCTTTTCGCATGCCGCAGTGGCGTCCCTGTAGCTGCCGAGCGCCAGATATGCTCTGCACATATACAAGGAAGCGGTCTGCGCGTGATAGCCACGTGAGTCAAACGCCAACGATCTCTCGAGCAGTCGCAATGCCGCATCCGGTTCGCCGATCTGAATGAAGATGGAAGCTTGGTCGTGCAGGACCGGAACTGAATAAGGATCAATTGCCAGTGCTGCAGAGTTAGCTTCCATCGCGTCACTGTATCGACCTTGCAAACCGAGCGCCGCGCTACGAAGTGACCAAACTTTCGGATCGTCCGGGTCTGCTCGGACGGCGCGCGTGGACACATCCTCCATTCTCTTGACGAGCGCATCGCGATCGGCAGCTGGATCATCTACGATTTGCATTTGAAGCGTGTATCCCAGCCCGACAAGAGCCGATGCCAGGTGAGGATCAAGTCGGAGCGCTTCTTCATAAAGGTCCCGCGCCGCCAGCGTCCCCTTGAGCGATGGCTCGAGACGCCAAAGTTCATAGGCGCGAAGGACTCTGTCCAGCGCCTCGCCCGAGGTCTTGGGGAGGCGGCTGACTCGCTTTGCTTCCGCCCCGACAATCGCGGCTATAAGGGCGTTTGACAACTTTCCGCCGAACTCGGCATCACTTCCACTGATTGCTCCCAACGAGAGGTGGTCGCTCCAAATCTGCACGCCGCTAGCGGTCTCGATAAGCTGCGCGTCGATTTCCAGCGACCCGCCGACGTGACGCACGCTACCCAACACCAGGTAGCGTACGTTCAGATCGTTTCTGGCCGCGCGCGGATCGGCGGTTTTGTTTCCGTGGCTCGTCGCTAGTCCATGCGATACGACTCGACCTACACGCAATCGACGCTCGAGAGCCGTCGTGACGTCGCGGGTGATTCTCTCGGTAACGTGGCGGTCAGGGACAGAGTCACGGGGTTCGAAGGGCATGACGGCGATTGACATCAGAGGGGGCTCATGACGGCCCGCCGCCGCTTCGGACACGTATTTGATGCACAGAAGTCCAACAAACACGAGGCCGGTGAAAGCCAGCGCGGCGACCGCCCGCCGATTGCGCTTGACTAGGTCTCTGACCCCTTGACTATCGATTCTTCGAGATCCATCCGTCAACGTCACGCGATACACACGGATCGGCCGGCTGACGTTTTTTACACGCTGCTCGCCCATGTCGATGAAATGGGCGTCTAGTTCACCGTGGACCTGGTCGCGAACGACGCTCGAAACACAGATTTCCCCGGGTGCCGCGATGCTTTCCAGACGTGACGCAATGTTCACGCCGTCGCCCGCTATGTCCTGCCCATCGACGATGATGTCGCCAAGGTTGATGCCGATTCTGAACTGAATGCGTTCGTCCTGCGGGATATGCGCGTTTCTCGCCTGCATGGCGCGTTGCACGTCGATGGAGCATCTCAGCGCCGCCGCCGCACTGCTGAATTCAACAAGCATGCCGTCGCCTGCGGTTTTGACGGTATGACCTCCGTTGGCCGCAATCCTGGGCTCGACGAGTTGAAGACAAATTTGCCGGAGCTGGGCGGTGCGTGCGTGCTTCATTGCGCTCCATGAGTCGGGTATATCCGACGACGTCGGCGATCACGATTGCTGCCAGTCGACGCTGATCACTCGTTGGCAAGGATTGCAGCGAGGCTTCCCGCGGACGGAGGCTGGCCGCGTAAGCGCCGAGTTCGCGTGGAACTTGGACCGGGCGTTTGTCAGGTTCGACGATTGACCTAGCGGTACGGTCGGCAATCCTCGGAGCGGCCGGTCCGCGTAGGTGCGCGCCTCGCGCCTCGAGCCCGCCGCCGTTGTGCGCGCCTCTGCGGTCCAGCGTCTCTGCGATGTTCGCAATAACGAGACCCGACAACCGTCCGCCTTCTCGTTCCATGATCGCTCCCCAGCGACGCCACAATGGGATGCTAGTTCAGGCATCCGCCATAGTTTCGGCAGGCGATGGCCCTTCAGTATTCGAAGTTGAGGCGCCGCCGGCGGCGACCAAACGCGGGCGAGCCGGTGGCGAGGCTGTTGCCGGTGGCGTCATATCAGGCAAGCACCGAGCGAAGGTCGCGCTATCTCCCTCGAACGTCTGCTCCTGAAACTGCGACAGGCTGCTGTGGGGTCGGGTTGCGACGGTCGCTAAACGGGCCAACAGCTGACACTCAGGCGTCGGTCATCCGCTGCGTTCAACCGAGCAAATGAATTGCTGACATTCGGCGAGGTGGCGACTCATCCTCGGACCCGAGCGCGGCCGGTCGGCAGCCTCAGCGGCCACCGACCTTTCGCCGATTCGTATCAGTGCGGGTTTGGTGCTGCCGCGAGCCGCGAGGCGAGACTTCGCAGCAGCGCCGCGCCATCGCCGCGCCAGGCCGGGCCGTGCATGCAGGCGAGCGTGGTGGGGGCCGTGTCCGCGAGGCGCTCGAGCAACCGGCCGGTGTCCGGCGAATGCGCGTAGTAGTCCATTCCGATCCGCGCCGCTTCGCTGGGCTCGAGGATGTCCTCCTCGGTGATTGCAGGGTGTAGCTCCCCGAATTGCGTGAACAGGTCGCCACAGAGCAGGGTACGCGTCGTGGTCTCGGTGAGGAACCCGCACTCCCATCCGTGTGGCAGATGCGGCGCGTCGATCCATTGCACCGTATGCTGCCCGAGCGTGAGGCGTTCCTGATCGGCAAGCGCCAGGGGCGGGCGGTCGGCCAGATCCCCAATCGATACCATTGCCGCGATCTGGCCGCACAGGGGCACAGCCTGCGGCGCGGCGGCGAGTAACGGATTGAGCGATCCACACTCGTCCGCCTCGACGTGCGAGAACGAGATGTACCGGAGCGTCGCCACCGGAATGACGCGCTCGATGGCATCGCGCACCGCTCCGAACAGCATGCGCGGACCGGTGTGGAACAGAAGCGGCTCGGCATCGCGAATCAAGTACTGATTGAAGGTAAAGCCGCCTGGGACCACGCTCGCTGGGACGGGGGTGCTGATCCGGAAGATGCCGTCTGTGATCTCGTCGACACGGGTGGAAGATGCATTACTTCGGGCGTTCATGACTTTCCTTTTCGGGGTTGGGATCGGGTGAGGCGGGGGAGAAGATCGGCCACGCAGTCGCCGGCGATGCGAGCTGCCTCGGGACTCGAACGACTGGAAGTGAGTTCCTGCCAGGCCGGGTAATCCAGGAGTACGAAGGCCGCGTCGACGAAGCCGGCGGTCGGCTCACGGTCCGGGGCAACAGCGGCCGCGATGAGCTGGCGGAGCGCGGCATTGCCGCGGGCCAGGATCGCGCCCAGTTCGGGGATGAGGGCCGCCTCGTACCAATTGATGCGCATCCAAGGCGAGAGGAAAGCGTGCCGCGCGTACACCGCCTGCGCAAGAAGCCGCAGCCGGGCCGCGGGGGAGCGCCCCGAACGGAACGTCTCCAAGCCGAGTGGGGGTGCCCGGTCCAACACATGCCCGGTGCAGGCACCGAACAGTGCGCCCAGCTCGGGGAAATGGTTGTAGACCGTCTGTGGCGCGACGTCGGCCTGCTTCGCGATCATCGCGTAGGACGTCCCAAGCCCTCCGTGCTGGGCGTGCAGCTTCACAGTCGCGCGCACGATTCGCTCGCGGGTTTCCGCCTCGAGCGTGGCACGGCGTTGCATGGCGTAAGGGCGCTTGGCCATCGATGGGTCACTTTAGTTGGATGGATCATACATCCAATTAATATGCTGTCAAGTGGGATGCGTGTGGGCCGCCAGAGGGCTCGCTCGATGGTCTTGATAGCGACCGGTTGCCAGGCGACCCGCGCCACTGTTGACCCATCCATGCGTCGGCCCCGACGTTTGCTGCTATCGTGCCGGTCAACATTCTCGATAGCGCGTCCTAACTTTCCCGACCCACCACCGAGGCGGCTTAATTCGTTGAATCGCGCCGCCCCTGCTTGTCTGAAGCGACGGACAATGCATTGCCGTATGCGTATCACTTTGATGAGCTTTGTTGAATCAGGATAAGCGCGTCCGTCGCCTCTCAGCCCAATTGCAGTCATAGCGCATTGCGCACCATAGCGGTCGTTGGGTTTGCTGCACCGCGGTTCGACGGCGCCCGAGTCTGGTGTAAAAGGGTCGTCGGGAATGATCCTGGATTCACATGAGCCTGCCGCCCATGAGACTAAAGAAAATTGTCGAACCCATTGACGCTGCTGCCGTCATTCACGCTGGCGACACCGTGGCGTCTGCCGGTTACGCTGGCAGTGGCACTCCGGACCAGCTCTTCGTTTCGATCGAACAGCGCTTTCTCGAATCGGGAAGTCCACGCGATCTCACGCTGGTGTTCTCGACGGGCCAGGGCGATATGAAGGAGAAAGGGCTGAACCGGCTGGCGCATGAAGGCTTGGTCCGGCGCGTGATCGGCGGCTACTTTGGCTTGTCACCAAAGATCGAGCAACTCATCATCGACAATCGAATCGAGGCGTACAACCTTCCGGAAGGCGTGATGACGCAGCTGTACCGCGACATCGGCGCGCGCAAGCCTGGAACCCTGTCGCGGGTGGGTTTGGGCACCTATGTCGATCCTCGCCATGGCGGGGGTCGGATGAACGACAGGACCACCCAAGATATCGTGCGAGTGATGCAGATTGACGGCGAGGACTTTCTGTTCTTTAACGCATTCCCGATCAATGTTGCGCTGATCCGGGGCACGACCGCTGACCCCGACGGCAATATCACCACGGAACGGGAGTCGCTCGCGCTCGAAAATCTCGCCCTCGCGATCGCTGCCCGCAATTCCGGAGGCATCGTCATCGCGCAGGTCGAGCGCGTTGCGGCCGAAGGCACGCTCGATGCACGCAATGTCAAAGTACCCGGGATTCTGGTGGATTGCGTCGTGCTTACGGAGCCCGAGCATCACATGCAGACTTACGGAACCCAGTTCAACCCGGCCTTCTCCGGTGAACTGCGGCTGCCGCCGAGGCGGCAGCTCGCAGTGGAATTAAGCGACCGCAAGATCATCGCCAGGCGTGCAGTATTGGAACTTGCCCCGAACAGCGTGATCAATGTTGGCGTGGGCTCGATCCCCGATCAGGTACCTTTGGTTGCTGGCGAAGAGCGCGTCCAGGATCTGCTGTCGCTCGCCGTGGACTCGGGTGTGATTGGCGGCGTGCCAATGAGCGGACTCGATTTCGGCGTTGCTGTCAATTACCAGGCGGTCATCGATCACGCCTGCGCTTTCGATTTCATTGATGGCGGCGGGCTTGACGCGGCGTTCCTCGGATTCGGGCAGTGCGATGCGCAGGGAAACGTGAACGCCAGCAAGTTCGGCCACCGCATCCCCGGGTGTGGCGGATTTATCGACATCAGCCAGAACGCCAAGAAGGTTGTGTTCATGAGCACCTTCAGTTCGGGCGGACTCGAGATCGCGATTGACGAGAGTGGGATTCGGATCGTCAAGGAAGGCCGGATCCCAAAGTTCGTTGAGCGCATTGAACAAACCACTTTCAGCGCTGCTTATGCGAGGCGTTGCCGGCAAGAAGTGCTCTACGTTACCGAACGCTGCGTGTTCCGAATGGAAGAAAGCGGGCTCGCGCTGGTCGAAGTGGCGCCTGGGATCGACCTAGAGCGTGACATCCTCCGGCGGTTGCCGTTCAATCCGGTGAGTGGCGCTCTGCGCGAGATGGATCCTAGGGTGTTCCGAAATGCGTCGATGCGGTTGCGGGAACAGATGCTCGATCTTCGCATGGAAGACCGCCTCAGCTATGACAGGAGACCAACACCGTTTACATGAACTATGCCGGACTGCGCATACGGGACTTGGCCGATCTCAGCGCCATCGGTGACGCGGTCGACAAGCTGCTCAGCCCGCTTGGAAAGCGGGTGCATTCTGTCGTGAATTATGAGCGTTTCGCTTGTGACGACGACGTATTCGACGAATACATCGATCTCGTGAAACGCGTGGAGGAGACGTACTACCTGAGTGTGAAGCGCTATACCAGCGGCGCTTTCCTGCGTCACAAGCTGGGAACCGAGCTTGCCAAGCGGCACATCTCGTCCGAAGTCCTCGATCCCGCCGGCCGCAAAGGCGTGGTAGGCCCGGCCGCCGGCTAGCTGGAAGGTTAGGGAAGACGCAAACGTCCGCTTGGAGTTGTGCGTGCGACCGCCTCGGGTCGATCTCGGCCGATCGCAAATGTCTCACTGTGGCAACGACCGGACACAGAGCTCGTCCAAATCGGTCCTTCGCCGGCGTGAGCCAAGCAGATTCGGCCCTCCCGATACCGGCCACGCTTAGCGTTGCATGTCGAATCGGTGCAATTGCGTCAGAACGATTGTTGAATGGTCCCGTTACACCTCACTTGCTTCTGCAACGATACGACCCTTGCCGTATTTCAGGAAGTCGCCGAACTCCTGTTCCATGGGTTCAGACGAGCAGGTGCCGAAGTCGAATGGGTCCCCCGATCGATACGCCGGGGCGCGCTCAACGTTGTACTCGCCGCTCACCGCCTGCCATCGAGCCAGCTCCCGCAACGTGTCGATGATCGCGTTGTTCTCAATTTCGAACAGGTCTGTACTCCAGCGGCATGGCGCGTCACCGATGCGGCCATGTATCGGGCCCTTCTGCAGAGCTCGCAGGTAATCGACTACAGCGAGCGGAATCGGGCATGGCTAACCCGCGAGTTGCAGGTCGAAGCGGAGATCCTGATGCTCGGTCACGAGCCTGAGCTCGAGCGCATCGATTGCGCTCACGAGCAGGACATCGATGTGCTGTTCTACGGAGTGATTACGCCGCGCCGGAAGGAGATCTTGATGGCTTTGCAGCGCAGCGGTCTGCGGATCGTCGTTCTCGAAGGCGTGCCGCCTGTTTATGGGAACGAGAGGGATGCCCTGATTGCGCGCAGCCGCGTTGTTCTCAACCTGCATGCATACGATACCCACATCTTCGAGCAGGTGCGCGTCAACTATCTGCTCATCAACGGCAAGGCCGTCGTCAGCGAAGTGGCGGACGACACGGAGATACCGGGCCCGTACCGACGATTGGTCGAGCCTGCCTGGGGCATCGAGGCGATAGTGGATCGCTGCCGGCAGCTGGCCGGCAGTGACCGATTGCGACGTGAGCGGGAGGAATTGGCACGCGAGGGCATGCGCGCGTATCCGCAATCAACGCTGCTGACCGAAATCGCCTGCTTGAAATCGGCGCTTCGCTAATGGTGGGAGCTCCAGCATGACGGAACGGGGGTGGACCACAATGTCTGCTTCTCGGAGTCGGACGACGGCTCAGGGTCGAACTGCGACCGTCGACGATCAGGCCGTTCGCGGCCAACAGCGGCCCGAGCAGATATGCTTTGCGCTACGATTTCTTTGGATAGTCGAGCGCTACTCTTGCGGGCTTGGTCTTGCCGATGTTTGACCACGACTTCGCACCGAACGTGAACTCGGCGACGGCGCACGTCGGCATGCGGACGATATCGCTTGAGAGGCGATGCGCGAGTTCGGTCAACTCGGGGTTGTGGCCAAAAAGCATCACTCGCTTCAACTTGTCGCCGAGCTTGTGAATGACGTTGAGCAGGTCATCCGCCTCGCCGGCGTACAGCCGATCATCCACCACGATATCCTTGAGCTTGTAATCGAGCTTCTTGGCAATAATCTCCGCCGTCGTGAGCGCGCGCATCGCCGGACTCGACAGGATCAAATCGGGCTTCACATCGCGCTCCGCCAATCGCTTACCCATCCTCGGCGCGTCGCGCTTGCCGCGATCGTCCAATGGCCGATCTTTGTCGGGCAACGCAGTGTCATCCCAACTTGACTTGGCATGCCGAATGAGAAATAGCGTTTTCATGTCACATGGATCGATTGATTTTGACTGGTTTGCATTTCGACGTTCCGTGCCTGCACAACACGCGCATTAGCGGGACCTCGCCCACGTCCGACCGCCACCCGTAGTCAGGCTTCACCGCGCGACCCGCCGAGATATGTCGGAACGACCTCCTCGACCGCCTTCGGCTGGATGTTGAGATCCTGCAAACCCGGCAGGGTCCCGCCCGCCACATTGTCCGCCTTGAGCAGGTCAACCTGGCCGGTGGTGAGCGGCGAGTTCAGAGCCAGAAGCTCGAACAATCGCGCCTGAGCCTCGGCCACCGCGAAGGGTACTGGTACGAGCAAACGTTGTTTGCCGACGAGGTGCAGCACGATCTCGAAAAGCTCGCGCAGCGTGTACACGCGAGGGCCGGCGAGCTCGTAGGTCCGGCCAGCGCTCCCGGAGTCGGAGAGCATGAAGGCAATCGCCTCTGCCACGTCCTCCACATAAACAGGCTGCAGGCGGGTGTGGCCACCGCCGATCAGCGGCAGCACCGGAAGTCGCCGAACGATCTGGGCGAGCGTGCCGAAAAGTGCGTCGCCGGGACCGAACATGGCACTCGGGCGGACGATAGTCGCACCGGGGAACTCTTGCCGCACCACCTGTTCGCCGCATCCACGCGCACGGATGTACGGAGAGCCGGATGTGGGATCGGCGCCGATGCCGGAGACGAGCACTAAGCGCGGAACACCGGCAGCGGCCGCCTCCCGCGCTAGCGTCTTGGCGCCCTGCTCGTGCACTGCCTCGAACGTTACGCCACCGGTCTCGACATAGGCGGAGACTGCATTGACGACGGCGTCGGCCCCGGCGACGGCGCCGGCGACCGCGGCTTGATCGCGCACGTCGGCGCGGATCACTGCGACCCGCTCCAAGCCCACTGCGCGTAGCGCGCTGCGCGCCCGGTCGGGATGCCGGACCGCAACGCGCACAGCCGCTCCGTCTGCGAAGAGGCGCTGTACGAGACGCCGGCCGAGGAATCCCGTACCGCCGAACACGCAGACCGCGGTCATGGCGCTGCCTCCCCGATGCTAAACAAGGTCGCCCCGTACACTTTCAGCAGCTCACAATCTGCAGGACAGCAGCGACATCCGGCGCGGTTGCGCGTCGATCCGGCCTGCGATCGAATCGGGCAATTGCTTTGGGAAGAATACGCGAACGTCGCCGAGCAGACCGAGGTGCAATCTCGTCGGGCTGGTCAGCGCCGCGAACTTGATGGTCGCTGACCGGCCACAACCAGCCGTAGCGCCTCGTCCTCGAAAGCGGCCGCTCACCGGCAACGGCTGGCCAAAAGCAGCTTTGCAATCGGATCGAAATAAGCTTCTGACGCCGCCGGCATTCTCGCGCTGAGGAGTTTGGCGGCTACTCGGCAAGTCTAGTTCGCCGCCAGCTTCACCCCCTTTGGCGGCCTCTGCGCGGCCGTTCAATTGCCGGCGCGTTGCTGGAAAGCGCCGGGTCCGCGTGATCCTGCGGCGGGGCCTAGAATCCCACCGGTCCCTGCCACTCCCGGAAACGCGCCCATGAACGCCGACACAACGCCAACTCGCAACACGCCAGGCGCGCGCTTCCGCGATGCGCTAAATGCCAACAAGCCCCTCCCGATCGTCGGCACGATCAATCCGTACTGCGCGATGATGGCCGAGCGTGTCGGCCACAAGGCGATCTACCTGGCCGGCGGGGGGCTCGCAACGTATTCGTACGGCCTGCCGGATCTCGCGATCACCAACCTCTCCGATGTACTGACCGAGGTGCGTCGCCTGACCGACGCGAGCTCGCTGCCGCTGCTGGTCGACGTCGACACCGGATTCGGCGGGCTGTTCAGCATCGCGCGGCTGGTCAAAGGTCTGATCAAGGACGGCGCTGCGGCAATGCACATCGAGGATCAGGTGCAGCTCAAGCGATGCGGCCATCGTCCCGGCAAGGCGCTGGTCAGCACCGACGAAATGGTCGACCGGCTGAAGGCGTCCGTCGACGCGCGCACCGACGCGTCGTTCTTCATCATCGCGCGCACCGATGCGCTCGCCGTCGAAGGGCTGGAGGCGGCCATCGAACGCGCGGTGTGGTACGTGGAAGCCGGCGCCGACATGGTGTTCGCCGAGGCGTGCAGCGAGCTTTCGCAATACCGGAAGTTCGTCGACGCGATCGACCGGCCGCATGCGGTGCTCGCGAACATCACCGAATTCTCGCTCACGCCGCAGTTCACGCTCGAGGAGCTCGCAAGCGTAGGCGTGTCGGCAGCGCTGTTTCCGCTCTCGGCAGCGCGCGCGATGTCCGCCGCGGCGTTGAAGGTCTATCAGGCGATCCTGCGCGACGGCACGCAGAAGAACGTGCTGGACCTCATGCAGCCGCGCAGCGAGCTCTACGAATTCCTCGACTACCACGCGTACGAGCGCAAGTACGACGAGCTGTTCGCCGGGCAGAAGCCGGAGAAAGAGTAACGCGCTAGCTGCGGTCCGCGGCGAACCCGAACCAGCGCGACGGCGCGTCCCACAGCACTTTGCGCCGATCGTTCCCGTCCGGCAGCCAACGCTCGAGCAGCATCAGCTGCGGACCGTAGTCCGTGCGGCGCTCGAAGCGCACGAACGGCCAGTCCGAGCCCCACACGCAGTTGTCCGGCGTGAATGCGTCGAGCAGCGCAGCAACGAACGGATCGAGGTCCGCGTGCGGCCACGGCTGCTTCGACGAGCGGAACGCGCCGGAGAGCTTCACCGCGGCGTTACCGCTTCGGCCCAGCGCAAGCAGTGCCTGGAAGCCGGGCTGCGAAAGACCCTGGTCGGTATCGGGGGCGCCAAGATGATCGACGACGATCCGGACGCCCGATCCGCGCAGCACCGGCAGCGCGTCCAGCAGGCCGTCGCCGCGAAAGTAGATCTGCGCGAACCACCCGAGCTCGCGGATGCGCGCAAGCAGGCGCGCACCGGCTTCGCCGCGAATCGACGTAGCGTGCGAGAAGAGCAGATTGAAGCGCGCGCCCACCACGCCGCCATCCTTCAACGTCCTGCAGCGCGCGGTCGGTGATGTCGTGGTCGATCAGCGCAATCCCCTTGAGCCGGCCGCCCGAGTGCGCGATCGCATCCAGCATGCACCGGTTGTCGGTCGCGTAACCCGCCTGCGGATTCACGAGCAGCCCATGGGTCATGCGATGAGCGTCGAGCACGGTGAGGAACTGCGCCGGCGTGCCGCACTCGTGTGGCGCCGGCAGGTGTCCGCCGGTGTCGCGAAGCGGGAAGCGCTCGGGATCGAAGACGTGGGCGTGGCTGTCGACTGCGGGAAGCGGATGCATGGTGATGGGATCGGTGGATCGAACGAGTCGGACTTCAGCCGGCCGGCGTGTCGTCCAGCACGGCCTGCGTGGCGAGATAGCGCAGCGCCTGGTGGATGCTGCGGTCGATGACGATGCCGTGGCGCAACGCGCGCTCGCGCTCGCGGAACGCCCGCTCGGACGGCAAGCGGATCTCATCGACGCCGGGTTGCCGTGGCGTCGACTTGATGCGCTCGAGCGTCTGCGTGAGCTCGCGCCTGAACTCGTCCAGCGGCAAGAGCAGGTCCGGCCGCATCGCGATGATCAGGTACCCATAGTCCTTGTTCGCATTGCGACCGGAGCCGGCGAGGACGCCGAGTGCCTGCATCGCCAGCGCGAGCGCGAATCCCTTGTGGCCGCCGAACGGCAGAATCGCCCCGCGCTTGGCTTCCTCGGGATCGATCGTCGGCTTGCCGCGCTCGTCGAGCGCAACGCCTTCCGGCAGCGGCACGCCGAGCAGCGCATAGAAGTCCAGCTCGGTTCCGGGGAACGCGGCCGTGCTGACGTCGATGACCAGCGGGTCGCGCATCGTCGGGAAGCCGAACGCGATCGGATTCGTGCCGAAGGCCGGCCGCGCACCCCCGGGCGGCGCGACCAGGCTCGACGAGCCGACGGTATGCACGCCGATCAGCCCCGCACGCGCGATCTGCTCGACGTAATACGCGCTGCGGCCGCTCATCCAGCTGTTCGTCACGCCGACGAGCGCGAAGCCATGCTGCTGTGCCTTCGCGATCGCGACGCCCGTAGCGTGCTGGAGCGCGATCATGCCGGAATTGTTGCCTCCATCGAACAGCACCGACACGCTGGTTTCCTGCAGCGGACGGATCGGCGCGCGCGGCAACTTCGCCTTCGGGTTCTCGGCGATCTGCAGGATCTTCGGCAAGCCCGAATACTCGTAGCCGCAGAGCGCCGCGTCGAGCATGTGATCGGCGAGGATTCCCGCCTCGGCCGGGTCATAGCCGACGCCCGACAGCGCGCGCAGCGCGAGGGTCCGCGCTTCGTCGACGCTCAGGTAGACGCGATCCTGCTGCGCGGTCACGCGCTAGTGCCTGCGTCGGTCAACGGGACGCGGCCCTGCTGCATCGAGCCGATGCGCAATGTCTTCGCTCACGGTCACCGGCATCGTCAGGATCAGCGCTCCATACGACTTGCCATGCGGATCCAGCGACAACGAGCGGGTCACCCCGCCGCCGAGCGCACGTTCGAGCACGAGGTTGATCGCATGAACGTTCGGCAGCTCGTAGCGCGTGATCGGCCCTTTGACCAGCCCCCGGAAATGCCGGCGTACACGATCCACCGTTACCTGCTCGAGGATGAGGGGATAGAACTCGGGCCGGTACGCGATGACGCCGATGTTGCTGGTGTCGCCCTTGTCGCCGGCGCGCGCGTGGGCGATCTCCCGCAGGTAGAACGTCTTCATGTCGCCTCTTCGATCACGATCCGCGATTCGATCGCCGAGCGCGGGATCAATACCGAATAGATCGCGAGCACTTCGCGCACCGACGTTCGCGGCAGCGATGACGCGCACGGTCCTTTGCCGACGAGCGTCTCGACCTCGTTGCCGAGCTTGACGGCATCGCGTTTGTGTACTGCGCGGCCCGCGAAGCGCAACCGGATCTCGTAAGGCTCGTGGCGGGTGGGCAGCGACGCGTCGCCGTGCAGCGAATCGAGGCCGATGTAGTCGACGCGCAGCTCGTCGAGCTTCACGCCGCCGATTTTCAGGCGCTCGCGCACGATCTGCTCGGCGAGTCGCGCGCGGTTGATGCAGCCCAGTCCCGCGTAGGTCAGCTCCGCCTCGCCGATCCAGCCTTCCTTGATGCCGACCGAGACCTTCAGCTGCTCGGGGCGGGGCCGGCCGCGGCCCCCGGTGATGCGCACGCGGTCCGGTCCGACCTCGTCGAGGTGCACGCCGGTGAAGTCGACGACGACGTCCGGCGTGACGTAGTTCGCGGGATCGTGGATCTCGTAGATCATCTGCTCGGTGCAGATCGCGCGGTTGATCACGCCGCCGGTGCCTTCGACCTTGCCGACGATGCAGCTGCCGTCGGCGGACATCTCGAGATACGGATAGCCGAGGTTGCCGAGGTCGGGAACGTCCTTGTAGCCGGGGTCGGCGAAGAAGCCGCCGGACACGTTCGCGCCGCATTCGACCATGTCCGCGCAGGCCTGGCCCTGCCCGAGCAGGTTCCAGTCGTCCTGCGCCCAGCCGAACGCGTGGATCATCGGCGCGAGGAACAGCGAGCAGTCGGCGACGCGGCCGGTGAGGACGATGTCGGCACCCTGTGCGAGCGCATCGACGATGAGATCCGCGCCGAGGTATGCGTTCGCGGAGACGATCTCGCCCGCGAGCGAGGACAACGGCGCGCCACTCTCCATCAGCGGCAACGTGTCGGCGTGGCGCCGGCAATAGTCGTGCACGTCGTCTCCGAGGACGGCGGCGATCTTCATCGGCCCCAAGCCGAGCTCGCGCACGATCTGCGCAGTCTTCTTCGCGGCGCCAAGCGGATTCGCCGCGCCCATGCTCGTGACAATGCGCGTCCCGTTCTTCCTGCAATGCGGCAGCGCAGCGCGGAAGCGATCCTCGAGAAGCTCGTTGTAGCCCAGGGACGGGATCCTTCATCCGCTGCAGTTGCGCGAGCGCGATGGTCCGCTCGGCGAGCGTCTCGTACACGAGATAGTCGAGATTGCCCCGTTCTGCCAGCAGCGTGGCCGGCTCGACGCGATCACCCGCATAACTCGCACCCGCACCAATGCGCAGAACCTGCGCGCGGGTGCCTCTATCGCGTGACCACCTGCTCACTCGCCCTTGATGTTCTTGAGCTTGATGATGCGGGCCCACTTCTCGCTGTCGCTCCTGAGCAACGCCGCAAGCTGCGCGGGTGTCGTCGGCGCCGGCTCGACGCCCGAGGCGAGCAGTCTCTGCTTGACGGCTTCGTTCTCGAGCGTGCGGCGTACCGCTTGACCGATGCGCTCGATCTCGGCCGGCGGGGTCGCCTTCGGCGCGAAGATCGCATACCAGTTGTCCGAATCGACGCCGGCCAGGCCCATCTCCTGCAGCGTCCGGGTGTCGGGCAGCATCGGATGGCGCTTCGGCGCGGCGATGCCCAGCGCCTTCAGCTTGCCCGACTTGATGTGGGCGAGCGCGACCGGAACGTCGATGAACAGCGCGTCGACGTGACCGGCGATCACGTCGGTGATCGCCGGTGCGACGCCCTTGTACGGCACGTGGCGCAAATTCGTCTTGGTCACGTCGGCGAGCAGCTCCATCGCAAGATGCGGCACGCTTCCCGTGCCCGACGAGGCCATCGTCGCGCCGTCCTTGCTCCGGCGGGCATTCGCGATGAACTCCGGCGCGGCGTTCGCCGGATTCGTCGCGCTCGCGACCAGCACCTCGGCCGTGTTGACGACGAGCGTGACGGGGGCCAGATCGCGAACCGGATCGTAGGGCAGCTTGTCATACAGGGCAGGACTGATCGCGACGGCACCGGTGCTCGTCATGAACAGCGTCTGGCCGTCGGGGGTCGCTTTCGCTACGTACTCGGCGGCGATTCCGGCGTTCGCGCCAGGCTTGTTCTCGACGATCACCGTATGCCCGAGCTCCTTGCTCAGCTGCTCGGTCATGGTGCGCGCCACGAAATCGATCGGCCCGCCCGGCGCGAAGCCGAGGATGAGCCGCGTTGTCTTGCCCTGCGCGAACGCGGGGGGCGCGACGAGCGCGAGCGCGGTGGCGATCGCGAGCAGGGCGCGTCCGGTAGGCTTCATTCGGTTTCTCCAGGGGTACGTGGTAAACGAGGGAAAGTATAGGCTGCGTAAGGTCTGCGGCCGCTCGCAGACTATCGTAGCGATCGGGCACCGCAGATCGTGCCCCTGCTCATTCGACAAAAGGAACTCCCATGTTCAAAGGCAAGACTGCACTGGTGACCGGCTCGACGAGCGGCATCGGTCTTGGCATCGCACGCGCGTTCGCCGCGCAGGGCGCGAACGTCATCCTGAACGGCTTCGGCAACGCCGCCGACATCGAGAAGCTGCGCGCCGAGATCGCGGCGTCGTCCGGGACGCGGATCCTCTACGACGGCGCGGACATGACGAAGCAGGAGGCGATCGAGGCGATGATGGCCAAGGCGATCGCGGAATTCGGCGCGGTCGACGTGCTCGTGAACAATGCGGGCATCCAGTACGTCGCGCCGATCGAGGAGTTCCCGGTCGAGAAATGGAACGCGATCCTGGCGCTCAACCTCTCCGCGTCGTTCCATGCGATCCGGCTCGCGGTGCCGCCGATGAAGTCGAAGGGCTGGGGCCGCATCATCAATATCGCCTCCGCGCATGCGCTGGTCGCGAGTCCGTTCAAGTCGGCCTACGTCGCGGCCAAGCACGGCGTCGCGGGCTTGACCAAGACGGTCGCGCTGGAGGTCGCCGAGCATGGCATCACGATGAACGCGATCTGCCCGGGTTATGTGTGGACGCCACTGGTCGAAAAGCAGATCCCGGACACGGCGAAGGCGCGTGGCATCACCGAAGCGCAGGTCATCAGCGACGTGCTGTTGAGCGCGCAACCAACGAAGAAGTTCGTGCAGATCGAGGAGGTCGCGGCGCTGGCTACGTTCCTCGCGAGCGATGCCGCGGCATCGATCACCGGGGCGATCATTCCGATCGACGGTGGCTGGACCGCGCAATAGCAGGCGCGGCAAGGGGAGGTTTACGATGGCAAGGACGAGCCGCAAACCGGCGAAGCGGTCCGGCAATGGCCCCGATCCGGTGACGAATGCGCCCGAGTTTCCCGGACAGGTCGTGCTGGTGCTGCAAGGGGGTGGTGCGCTCGGTGCCTATCAGGCCGGCGTCTACCAGGCGCTGCACGAATCCGGTGTGGAGCCGGATTGGGTCATCGGAACGTCGATCGGCGCGATCAACGCATCGCTGATCTGCGGCAACGAACCCGAGCACCGGCTCGAGCGGCTGCAGGAGTTCTGGTCGCGCGTCGAGCAGCACGGGGGCGACGATCTGATTCGCTTCTTCACCGGTCTTACGAATCTGCCGGCGAACCTCACGACGATCACGCAGGGCATCCCGTCGTTCTTCGTCCCGAATCCGCTGGCGTGGCTCGGCACGCATGTCCCGTTGGGCATCGAAGGTGCGGCGTTTTACACGACATCACCGCTGCGCGAAACACTGTCCGAGCTCGTCGATCTCGAGTATCTCAACGCTTGCCGTACGCGTCTCACCGTCGGCGCCGTCAACGTGGCCAACGGCGAGATGCGCTATTTCGACAGCCGCGACGAGCCGGTTAGCCTGGACCACGTGCTCGCGTCGGGCGCGTTGCCCCCGGCGTTTCCCGCGGTTCGCATCGACGGCCAGGCGTATTGGGACGGCGGCATTTATTCGAACACGCCGATCGAAGCGGTCCTGGACGACAATCCGCGCGTCGACTCGGTGATCTTCGCCGTGCAGATCTGGGATCCGAGCGGTCCGGAGCCGGCTTCGGTGTGGGAAGTGATGGGACGGATGAAAGATATCCAGTATGCGAGCCGCTCGCGCAGCCATCTCGCCCGGCAGAAGCAGATTCATCACCTGCGGCATGTGATCCGCGAGCTGGCGCACAAGCTGCCGGAAGACGTTCGGCGCACGGCGGAGGTGAGGGAGCTCGCGTCGTGGGGCTGCGGCACGACCATGCACGTCGCGTGGCTGATGGCGCCGAAGCTCGACGGCGAGGACTATACGAAGGACATCGACTTCTCCTCGGCGGGCATCCGCACGCGCTGGCAGGCCGGGTATGACGACACGAAGCGCATGCTCGATCGCGCGCCGTGGAACGAGCCCATCGGTCCGGCCGACAGCATCCTGATCCACGAGGATCCGCGGCACCCGATGCCGTCGCTTGCGATGGGCGTCGACGGGTTCGCGGGGCATACGAAGTGAGCGAAATGAGGGACAGGCACCAATTCACACCACCGTTCGCGGGCGAATGAGGGACAGGCACCAATTCACACCCTCTCCCCCGTTCGCGGGGGAGAGGGCAGGGTGAGGGGGAAACGCCGGCTACTCCAGCGGCTTCAGCTCACCCAGCAGCGTCGGCACCAGCTCCGCAACTGTCGGATGGATGTGCATGGTCTGCTGAAGCGCGGTATACGGCGCGTCGAGCGCCATGACATCGAGAATCGTATGCACCGCCTCGTCGCCGCCGACGCCGAGGATCGTTCCGCCGAGGATGCGCTTCGATTCCGCGTCCACGGCAATCTTCATGAAGCCAAGCGTCTCGCCCTTCTCCACGGCGCGGCCGACGCGGGTCATCGGGCGCATGCCGACCAGCGCCTTGCGGCCGGCGCGCTTGATCTCGGTGTCGGTCATGCCGACGCGGCCGAGCGGCGGATCGACGAACAGCGCGTACGCAGGCAGTCGGTCCTTGATCGTTCGCTTGGCACCGTCGAGCAGATTCGCGGCGATCACCTCGAAATCGTTGTACGCGGTGTGCGTGAATGCGCCGCGACCGTTGCAATCGCCCATCGCCCAGATGCCGGGAACGCTCGTGCGCAGCTCGTCGTCGACGACGATGTTGCCCCGCTCGTCCGTCTTGACGCCGGCCCGGTCGAGTCCGAGGTCATCGGTGTTCGGAACGCGTCCGACGGCTAGCAGCAGATGCGAGCCGACCGCCTCGCGCTTGTCGCCGTCGCAATCCAGACAGACCGCGACCTGGTCGCCGCGCTTTGCCATGGCGATGCATTCGGCGCCGGTCTCGATCGCGATGCCTTCGGCGGCGAGGATGTCGCGCACGCCCTGCGACACGTCGGGATCCTCGCGCGCGATGATCTGCGGCGTCTTCTCGACGACCGTCACCCGCGCGCCGAAGCGGCGGTAGACCTGCGCGAACTCGAGGCCGACGTAGCTGCCGCCGACGATCACCAGGTGCTCGGGCAGCACGTCCAGATGCATGATCGACGAGTTCGTGAGGTACGGCACGTCGTTCGCGCCCGGCATCGGCGGGATGAATGCGCGTCCGCCGACGTTGATGAAGATCTTCGGCGCTTCGAGCGTCTGGTCGTTCACCTCGACGGTGGTCGGCGACGTGAAGCGCGCGTGCCCCTGGATCACCGTCACGTTCGGCGTGCCGCGCAGCCATTTCTCGAGGTTCTGGCTCGCGCGCTGGACGATCCCGTCCTTGCGGGCCTTGACTTTCTTCATGTCCACGCGGACCGATCCGTCGATCATCACGCCGTAGTCGCCGGCGCGCCGCGCGAGGTGCGCGGCATAGGCGCTGGCGACGAGCGCCTTCGTCGGCATGCAGCCGGTGTTGACGCAGGTGCCGCCGAAGCTCTTGCGCTCGATGATCGCGACCTTCTGGCCCGCGTTCGCCAGCCGCACCGCGAGGGACGGGCCCGCCTGGCCGCTTCCGATGACGATCGCGTCGAAGTGCGTGTTCATGCTTCTCCTGCCCTGTCGCGTGAGGCCCCGCGTTCGCGGCAAGCTTAGCCTGATCGAGTCAGCTCGTCTTCAGGCACGTCGCGAGCCACGTCGCTGTCCGCTGGCCGGCTCGGCGCGTTTGGGGTAGATTCGCGCCCTCGGCCGGTCGACCCCGGCCCCCGGAGAAGCACGATGTCCCGATTCGCCCTGCTGATCGCGGCAACCGCTTGCACGCTGCTCGCCATGCCAACGCCTTCGACCGCCCAATCCGAGCTGATCCCCCGCAAGCACATCTTCGGCAACCCGACGCGCACCAGCGCCACGATCAGTCCGGACGGGCGGCAGCTTGCGTTCCTCGCCCCGCGCGACGGCGTGTTGAACGTCTACGTCGCGCCGGTCAATGCGATCGATCAGGCCAAACCGGTCACTGCGGACACGGTGCGTCCGATCCGCTCGTTCTTCTGGTCGCCGGATTCGACGCGGATCCTGTTCGTGCAGGACAAGGGCGGCAACGAGAACTGGATGCTGTACGGCGTCGAGCTCGCGACCGGCAAGCAGACGACGTACACCGACTTCGACAAGACGCAGGTGCGCGTTCTCAGCGTCAGCCCCAAAGTGCCGGGCCAGATCCTGATCGGGCTCAACAACCGCAACCCGCAGTTCCACGACGTTCACAAGCTCGATCTTTCGACCGGGCAGATGACGCTCGTTCGCGAGAACAACGAGTACGCCGGCTTCAAGGCGGACTGGGACCACAACCTCGTGTTCGGCCAGCAGCAGGTCGCGGGCGGCGCTTTCGCGATCGACCGGCTGGACAAGGACGGCAAGGCGCGCCCGTGGGGCACGATCCCGGTCGACGACAACCTCACGACCGGCCTGCTCGTCGCTGACCGCCGACGGCAAGACGCTGTACATGATCGACAGCCGCGACCGCAACACCGGCGCGCTGGTGGCAATCGACCTCGCAACCGACAAGGCGACGGTGCTCGGCGCCAGCGACAAGGCCGACGTGCGCGGCGCGATCGCGACCCGATCACCGGCGTCATCGAGGCGTACAGCGTCAACTACCTGAAGAGCGAGTGGACGCCGGTCGGCAACGCGCTGAAGGACGACATCGCGTTCCTCAACCGCG
This sequence comes from uncultured beta proteobacterium, assembly GCA_963804205.1. Classification (GTDB taxonomy): domain Bacteria; phylum Pseudomonadota; class Gammaproteobacteria; order Burkholderiales; family Casimicrobiaceae; genus VBCG01. The sequence goes on from CAWDPJ010000002.1 coordinate 179,894, forward strand.
AGGCGCGCGGCGAGTGGTGCGTGACCAGCCGTTCGCGCGATCAAGCGGCTGTGGACGGTGATGATCGACCGCGTCAGCGAGCCGGTCACGTTCTATCTGTACGACCGCCCGGCGAAGAAGCTCACCAAGCTCTTCACGACGCGCCCCGAGCTCGAAGGCAAGCAGCTCGCGTCGATGCATCCGGTCGAGATCAAGGCGCGCGACGGGTTGACGCTCGTCGCCTATCTTTCGCTGCCGCCCGGGACGGACAAGGACGGCAACGGCCGCCCCGACAAGCCGCTGCCGATGGTGCTGAACGTGCACGGCGGGCCCGTGGGCGCGCGACGAGTTCGGCTATCACTCCGAGTACCAGTGGCTCGCGAACCGCGGTTACGCGGTGCTGGCCGTCAACTACCGCGGGTCCAGCGGCTTCGGCAAGAACTTCATGAACGCAGCGACGATGGAGTTCGCGGGCAAGATGCACGACGATCTGATCGACGCGGTGAACTGGGCGGTGAAGGAGAACGTGACGACGCGTGACCGGGTCGCGATCTACGGCGGCTCGTACGGCGGCTATGCGACGCTGACCGGCCTCACGTTCACGCCGGACGTGTTCGCGTGCGGCATCGACATCGTCGGCCCGTCGAACCTGATCACGCTGATCGAGAGCTTTCCCGCGTACTGGCAGCCGTTCCTCGAGGGCACCTGGTACAAGCGGGTCGGCGATCCGCGCAACGAGGAAGGACGCAAGCTGCTGCTCTCGCGCTCGCCGATCACGAAGGTCGACCAGATCAAGAAGCCGCTGCTGATCGCGCAGGGCGCGAACGATCCGCGCGTCGTGCAGAAGGAATCGGACCAGCTCGTCGCCGCGATGAAGGCGAAGGGCATCCCGGTCACCTATGTGCTGTATCCGGACGAGGGCCACGGCTTCGCGCGTCCGCAGAATCGCACGTCGTTCTACGCGATCAGCGAGGGCTTTCTCGCGAAGTGCCTGGGCGGGCGCCAGGAGCCGATCGGTACCGACTTCGCGGGCTCGTCGCTCAAGGTGCTGGACGGCGCCGAGTTCGTGCCGGGGCTGAAGGAGGCGGCGCCGGGGAGCTGACGTGCGGCGTCAAGTAGCGCCGCTTACCGGCAGGCGAATATTCGCGCCAGCGGCCCTTTACATCGGCGGCTGCTCGCGTGGATAGTGCGCACCATGTCGTCACGGTGGGGAGACGGACATGGCAAGGCGCAAGACGGTACGGCTGCGCAACGGACAGTTCGAAGGCCTCGATCTTTCGCCGGGCGGCACGTTCGACGACGTGAAGTCGCTGGTCGCTGCCGCGCGCCGCATCGCGCGCGATGAAGGGCTCGACTGGCGCGTGGTTCCGTACGGCGCGGAATCGGCCTCGAAGCGCAGCCGCCGGAAGGCGATCCCGCCGCGCAACGTGCGCCTCGTCCCGCCGCCGGGTTCGCGCGTCACTCCCGCGCGCGCGTGGGAGCTCGCTTATGCGCTGCAGGAACGGCGCGACGTCCGCGCGGCGGAGCCCTCGTTCGTGCGTGCCCGCCGACGGTCCGTATCGACCGGCCCGCAAGCGCGCTGGCGCAGGCGGCGAAACCCATTCCGCGTGCAGCGTGGGTTTTCACTGGGCGATCGACGCGAGCTTCGTGCAGGAGGCCTGGGCGGAGCCGGTCGTCGCCGGCACCGGCGGCAAGCACCAGGGCGAAGGCATCCGCATCGGTCATCCGGACACGGGAATCCGGCTGCACACCGAGCTTCTGAACTCGGTCCTCGACCTCGCCTCGGGCTACGACTTCGTCGACGACGATGCGGATCCGACCGACCCGCTCGGCTCGGGCAATCCGGGACACGGCACCAGCACCGCCAGCGTGATCGTCAGCGACTTCGACGTTGCGGGCGTCAAGGCGCGTGTCCGGCGTCGCGCCGCTCGCGACGCTGATTCCGCTGCGGGTGTCGAACAAGGTCGTGCATTTCTCGTGGACGCGCCTCACGGACGCGATCGATCACGCGGTGGCGAACAACGCGCACGTCATCTCGATGAGCCTCGGCGGTCCGCTGCCGTCGTTCGTGCTGCACGATGCGATCGAGGACGCGACGAACGCCGGGCTGATTCTCGTCGCCGCGGCGGGCAACCAGTGGCCGTTCGTCGTGTTCCCGGCCCGCTACGACGAAGTGATCGCGGTCGCCGCCTCGAACTGCGCGGACCAGCGCTGGGTGTCGTCCGCGAGCGGCAGCGATGTCGACATCACGGCGCCCGGGGAGTCGGTGTGGCGGGCGGAGACGAAGACCACGCGGCACGTTCGACGTGAGCCGCAGCTCCGGCACCTCGTACGCGGCTGCGCAGGTCGCCGGCGTCGCGGCGCTGTGGCTCGCGCACCACGGTCGCTCGACGCTGGTCGGCAAGTACGGTGTCGCCGACGTTCCGGTCGTGTTCAAGGAATTGTTGACAACACAAGGATTTCGCTGGCCTGCGAGCGGCACCTGGGACACGAGCAACCTGGGCGTCGGCCTCGATCGATGCCGAAGCGCTGCTGCAAGCCCCGCTTCCGCCGGCGCCCCACGCCGCCGGCATGCGCGTGCGCGGCGCCGCCCGCTCGGTTCCGATGACCGAGCTGCAGTGGATCGCGTCGTACTTCCCGCTTGCGAAGCCGGAGAAGGTCCGCGCGTGGCTGACCGAGACCTTCGGCGTGCCCGAACGGCAGTTGGCCGGTACGCTGGCGAAGTTCGGTCGCGAGCTGGCGTTTCATCTGATCTCCGATCCGGAAAGCTACGCCGCGCTGCATGCGCGACTGGCGGGGCGCCGTGGCGCCGCCCGCGTGACGAAGCGAAAACTGTTCGGCAGTGCGTCGCGCAACTTCAAGGCGGCGCTGGCCTGATCGACGGACGCTGCCCAAATGAGGGACAGGCACTCATTTGTTGCTGAATTGAGTGCCTGTCCCTGAAATCCCGTCAGGAGCCGCACCATGCCGATTCTGTACATCCCCAACGATCCGGAAGCGAAGAAGGGCGCGGCGGCAGGGCCGATCAAGCCGCCCGCAAGCGGGGCAAGGGGAAGACCGATTTCGATTTCGGCGTGCTGCCCGAGGCGAAGGTCTGGCCGCTCGAAAGCGACGGGTTCCTCGTCTGGCAATGCCGCGAGGCGCTGCAGCGCGCGCTGGCGATGTGGGAAAGCATCGCCGGACGGCTCGTCACCTGGCAGGGCGCGGGAAGCCGGAAGAAGCTCAAGGTGCTGATCGACGCAGGCGCGGACATCAACGCTTACTACGGCCGCGGCGAACTGGGGTTCTATTCGAACCTGGGCAGGAAGGGGAAGCTTCGCCGGTTCGCATTCAGCGTCGATGTCGTGTCGCACGAAGCGGGGCACGCGTTCCTGGATGTGATCCGCCCCGACCTGTTCGACACCCCTTACCTCGAAACGAACGCATTCCACGAGGCGTTCGGCGACTGCATCGCGATCCTCACCTCGCTGGCCGACCCCGACGTTCGTGCCGCGCTGCTGAAACGCGATCCCAAGCTTTCGAAGACCAATTTCGTCGAGACGCTGATGGAATCGCTCGCCAACGCGACGAAGGAAGCGGCGCCGCGCGGAAACGGTGCCGTGCCGCGACGCGGGAGGAACAAGTACCGCTGGGTGCTGCCGACCGAGCTGCCGGACGATGGCGGTCCCGGCGTGCTGATCAACGAGGATCACAGCTTCGGCCAGGTGTTCGTCGGCTGCTTCTACGACACGCTGCGCAACGTCTTCCTTGCCCAGAAGAAGAAGGACTCCGCAGCGCTCGCCAAGGCGGCCGAGATCGTCGGCAGGCTGCTGGTCCGTGCGGCGGACAAGGCGCCGATCACGCCGCGTTTCTTCCAGGCGGTCGGCCGTGCGATGTCGCTCGAGGACGATACGTTGCACAAGCGCGCGCATCACGAGGCGATCCGACTCGCGTTCCAGGCGCACGGGATCCTGCTCGGCGCCGTCGTCGCGGTCGCGCCGCGGGCCGCGTTGCGCGGTGCTGCGCCGAAGCGCGTGCGTCGCGGGCGTAAGCCGGTGCTGGCGAAGGCGACGCTCGAGGACCTGCGATCGCGGATGAGCCTGCCGCCGCGCGCGGCGATGAGCGTGCGGACCTACGACCTTGGCGGCACGCCGGTGGCGGAGGCGAGCCATCTGCGCGCCGTGTCGCTGCGCGGGCTGTCCGAGCGGCTCGCGAACGTCGTCGCGCTCGGTCCGGAGCCGACGCTCGTCGGCGCGTCGAAGCGCCGTGCCGCGGTGATGGGCGCGCTACCGGATGCGCAGATGACCAGCGACGAGGTTCGCACGTTCGTCGCGGGCCTCGTGCGGCGCGGCGCGATCGCCTACGACGCGAAACAGGCGGCGTCGGTTCGGGCGCGGTGGACGCGGGGCCGTGCAACGAAGGGCACGCTCACGCACGTCGTCGTGACCAAGCACGGCCAGAAGGTGCTGCAGCGGATGCGTTTCTCGTGCGCCGGTCGCTGCCGGCATTGCGGCGGAACCGCTAGCTGAACCGCTTGCGCTTGATGCGCTTGGCGCCGCCCTTGCGCACCTCGACGACGTGCGTCACGCCCGGTGGCAGCGGATCCGTGCCTTCGGGGACCATCTGCCCGCGCCGCTCGAGGCCGCGGATGTAGGCCGCAGCCTCTTCCTCGGGCGTGGGCGCCGGCCTGGGTGGCCGACGGTTTGCGAGCGCGTGCGGTCATGCCGATAGGATACGCCGAATGCGCCTCGAGTTCCTCTGCGTGTCGGCGCCGGTCGTCATGGCAACGCGATTGCGGTAGATTCGTGCCACGGGTCGCAGAGGCCCGCTCCGGAGGAACCATGCCACGTATCGCCACGCTGCTCGTCGGGGCGCTCGTCGCGCTCGTCGCGCCGCTCGCCCTCGCCCAGGACTATCCGAACCGGCCGGTGCGCATCATCGTGCCGTTCGCGGCCGGCGGTCCGGCCGACGTCTACGCGCGGTTCCTCGGCCAGCGGCTGCAGGAGGCGCTCGGCCAGCCGTTCATCGTCGACAACCGGCCCGGCGCCGGCTCGGTGATCGGCACCGACGCGGTCGCGAAGAGCGCGGCCGACGGCTACACGCTGCTGATGATGTCGAACACGCACACGGTGAACGAATCGCTGATGCAGAACAAGCCGTATCAGCTGATGCGCGACTTCGTCGCCGTCGCGCCGGTCAACTATTCGGACCTCGTGCTCGTCGTGCATCCTTCGGTGAAGGCGAACACGGTCGCGGAGCTGATCGCCGAAGCGAAGGCGCAGCCGGGAAAGATGAGCTACGCCTCGTCCGGGCCGGGCACGCCGTACCACATGGCGGGCGAGCTGTTCAAGGCGATGGCCGGCGTCGACATCCTCCACGTGCCCTACAAGGGCAGCGCGGGCGCGCGCACCGACATCCTCGGCGGCCAGGTCCAGATGATGTTCGACGCCGTGACGGTGATGGCGCCGCATGCGCGCGAAGGCAAGGTGAAGGCGCTCGCGACCAGCGGCACGTCGCGCTCCTCCGTGCTTCCGAACGTGCCGACCGTGAGCGAGGCCGGCGTGCCCGGCTACGAGGCGACGATCTGGCTCGGCGTCATGGCGCCGAAGAACACGCCGCCGGCGATCGTGAGCAGGCTCAATGCGGAGATCGTGAAGATCGTGTCGCAACCGCAGGTGACCGGCGACTGGGGCAAGCAGGGTGCGACCGCGATGACGATGTCGCCGCCCGAGTTCGAGAAGTACATGAATGCCGACATCGTGAAGTGGGAGCGGATCGTGAAGATATCGGGGGCGAAGGCGGATCAGTGACGCAGCTGGACCTGATCTCCGCTGGCGCCGCGAAGGGTGTCGTCGAGGCGCTGGCCGGCCGCTTCCGCGACACGCAAGGTGCAACGATAGCGGGCACGTTCGGCGCCGTTGGCGCGATGAAGGAGAAGCTGCTTGACGGCGCGCCGTGCGATGCGATCGTGCTCACGCAAACGCTGCTCGACGGGCTCGCGAGCGACGGCCATGTGCGCGGGGACACGATCCGGCCGCTCGGTCGCGTCTACACGGGCGTTGCGGTGCGGACCGGCGATGCGAGGGTGGCGATCGACACCGAGGACGCGTTGCGGGAAAGCCTCCGCACGGCCACGAGCGTGTACTTCCCCGATCCCGATCGGGCGACGGCCGGCATCCACTTCATGAAGGTCCTGGAGCAATTGGGTTTGCGCGACGCGCTTGCCCCGCGTCTGAAACCTCTTCCGAATGGCGCGACCGCGATGGTCGCGCTGGCGCGCGCCCTCGATGCGCGGCCGATCGGATGCACGCAGGTGACCGAGATCAAGTACACGCCGGGTGTCGCGCTGGTCGGCGTGCTGCCCAAGGCATTCGAGCTGGTTACGCTGTATTCGGCGGCGGTATGCGTTCGAACCGCGAACGTGACGCTGGCCGAGCGCTTCGTCGCGCTGGTGACCGGGCCGGAGTCGAGAGCGCTGCGAGCCGCTGGTGGATTCGAGGACTGAAGACATGCGAATTGCCTTGCTGGACGATTACCAGAACGTGGCGCTGAAAATGGCGCAATGGGAGCGCCTGTCGGCATCGTGCGAGGTGGTCGTGTTCCAGGATCATCTCGACAACGAGGACGCGCTCGTCGAGCGCCTGGCGGGGTTCGACGCGATCATGGCGATGCGCGAGCGCACACCGTTGACAAGTCAACTACTTCGGCGCTTGCCGCGCCTCAAGCTGATCGTCACGGCGGGAATGCGCAATGCGTCGATCGACATGGACGCTGCGCGACGGCAGGGCATCGTCGTCAGCGGGACAGCCGGCCTTCCCTATCCGACGGCGGAACTGACGATCGGACTGATGCTGGCCTGGGCCCGGTCGATCGCGGCCGAGGACCGCGCGTTGCGCAATGGTGAGTTCCAGACGACGCTCGGCCGCGGCCTCAACGGCAAGACGATCGGCATCATCGGGCTCGGCACGCTCGGCTCGCGGGTTGCGAAGATCGCGAACGCACTCGAGATGCAGGTGCTCGCCTGGAGCCAGAATCTCACCGACGAGCGTGCGCAGGCGGCGGGCGCAACGCGCGTCGACAAGGACGAGCTTCTGAAGCGTGCCGACTTCGTGACGCTGCACGTCGTGCTGAGCGACCGCACGCGGCACCTGATCGGCGCCCGCGAGCTTGCGCTGATGAAGCCGACCGCGTGCCTGATCAACACGTCGCGCAGCGCGATCGTCGATGAAGCGGCATTGGTGAAAGCCCTGCACGACCGCACGATCGGCGGCGCGGCGCTGGACGTCTACACCGTCGAGCCGCTGCCGATCGATCACCCGATCCGCTCGGCGCCGAACACGGTGCTTACGCCGCACCTGGGCTACGTCACCGAGGAGACGTACCGAATCTTCCATGAACAGGCGCTCGAGGACATCGAGGCATTCCTGAGCGGCCATCCGGTTCGCGTGCTGAATGGTTGACCGAAAGTAGAAGTTCACTTTCGGCCGAATGCTCGCCGGCCACCGGCTATGCTTCGCGGATGTCGCTGGTCATCCTCAAGGACGCGGAGCTCGCGTTCGGGCTTCATCCGCTGCTCGATCGTGCGAATCTCACGGTGGCGAGACGGCGAGCGCATAGGCCTGATCGGCCGCAACGGTACCGGCAAGTCGTCGCTGCTGGCGGTCATCGCCGGCGAGCGCGAGCTCGACTCCGGCGAGATCAAGCGTCGCGACGGACTCAACGTCGTGCTGGTCGAGCAGGAGCCGGCGCTGCCCGCGGCTTCGACATTGCGCGAGAGCGTTGCGTTGCGCGGGCATCTCGAGCGCATCGCTGACGAGCGCGTGCGCTGGCGCGTGGAGGCGAAGCTCGTGGAGTTCCTGCATCGCTTCGGTCTCGACGAGGCGACCGCACCGCAAGCCTGCTCGGGCGGTGAGCGCAAGCGTGCGGCGCTCGCGCTCGCCCTTGCGCGGGAGCCCGATCTGTTGCTGCTCGACGAGCCGACGAACCATCTGGACATCGAAGCGATCGCGCAGCTCGAGGAGCTGGTGCGCAAGGTTCCCGCCGCGATCGTCATCACCCACGACCGCGCGTTCCTCGACCGGGTCGCGACGCGCATCGTCGAGCTGGATCGCGGTCTGCTGCGCTCGTATCCGGGCAACTTCGCGGCCTATCAGTCGAAGCGGTCCGACGAGCTCGCGGCCGAGGAAATCGCGACCCGCAAGTTCGACAAGTTCTGGGCCCAGGAAGAGGCGTGGATCCGCAAAGGGGTCGAAGCGCGGCGCACCCGCAACGAGGGACGCGTACGGCGGCTGGACGCGCTGCGCAACGAACGCGCGGCACGACGGAACCGGCTCGGCAACGTGAAGCTGGCGCTCGACGCGGGCGAGCGCTCCGGCAAGCTCGTCGCGGAGCTTACGAACGTCACGAAGCGCTTCGACGGACGGCCGATCGTGCGCAATCTCACCACCCAGGTGATGCGCGGTGACCGGGTGGGATTGATCGGGCGCAATGGCGCAGGCAAGTCGACGCTGCTGAAGCTCATCCTCGGCGAGCTCGAGCCCGACGAAGGGCGGATCCGCCGCGGCACGAACCTCGACGTCGCGTACTTCGATCAATTGCGCGAGCAGCTCGACGAAACACGCACGCTCATCGATACGATCAGCCCCGGCTCGGAATGGGTCGAGAGCCGCGGCCAGCGTCGCCATGTGTTGTCCTACCTCGGCGATTTCCTGTTTCCGCCGCAGCGCGCGCAGGCGCCGGTTTCGACGCTTTCGGGGGGTGAGCGCAACCGCCTGCTGCTCGCGCGGCTGTTCGCGAAGCCGGCGAACCTGCTGGTGCTCGACGAGCCGACGAACGATCTCGACATCGAATCGCTGGAGCTGCTCGAGGACACGCTGCAGTCCTATACCGGCACGCTGTTGCTCGTCAGCCACGATCGTGCGTTTCTCGACAACGTGGTGACGCAAACGCTGGTCGCGGAAGGCGACGGCGTGTGGCGCGAGTACGCGGGCGGCTACAGCGATTGGCTCGTGCAGCGCCCGGCCGCGAAGCCCGAAGCCGACGCGCCGCGCAAAGTCGAGTCCACGTCAATGCGCACCGGGCGTGCGCCGAAGCTCAAGCTGACGTTCAAGGAAGCGCAGGAGCTCGAGGCCCTGCCCGGTGAGATCGAAGCGCTCGAAGCCGAGCAGCATGCGCTGACCGAGCGAATGTGCGCGGCGGACTATCACCAGCAACCGGCAGATGCGCTGAAGGCCGATCGCCAGCGTGCCGAAGCGATCGAGCATCTGCTCGCGCGGAAGTTCGAGCGCTGGGCGGCGCTGGATGCGAAGGCGGATTCGTAGTCGGCGAACGCGGTGGGATCGCGCGCGGGGGGCGGAGCCGAATCGCCTGCCTCCATCGATACCGCACATCCATACGGTAAACTGTCGGCGATCGCGATAAGGACAAGACCGCCCGATGCGAGCCGTCACGCGGCTGATCGCCCATCTCGACATGGACGCTTTCTATGCGTCCGTCGAGCTGTTGCGCTATCCGGAGCTGCGTGGGCAACCGGTCGTGATCGGCGGCGGCCGTCGTCACCAGCCGAAGGAGACCACCGATCCGCTCACCGGAAAGGTGACGCGGACGTTTTCGAAGCTCGCCGGTTACGCCGGCCGCGGCGTGATCACCACGGCGACCTACGAAGCGCGGGCGCTCGGCGTGGGCTCGGCGATGGGCCTCATGAAGGCCGCGAAGCGTGCGCCCGATGCGATCCTGCTGCCGACCGATTTCGAGCGCTACGGACTCTATTCGCGCCGCTTCAAGGATGCGGTGCGCGCGATCGCGCCGAAGGTCCAGGATCGCGGCATCGACGAGATCTACATCGACCTGACCGGCGTCGACGCTGCCCGAGCACGATCCCGATGCCGATGACGATCCGTGGTGGCGCGCGCGGGATGTCGCGCGTGCTTTGAAGGAAGCGGTGCGCGAGGAGACCGGGCTGTCGTGCTCGATCGCGGTGGCGCCGAACAAGCTGCTGGCGAAGATCGCGTCCGAGCTCGACAAGCCCGATGGCCTGACGATCGTGCGCGAGGCCGACGTGCCCCTGCGTGATCTGGCCGTTGCCGGTGAAACGAATCAACGGCATCGGGCCGAAGGCCGCCGCGAAGCTGCAGGCGATGGGGCTCGGGACGATCGGCGAGCTTGCGCAGGCGGATCGCGCGCAACTGGTGCTGCAGTTCGGCCCGCATTACGGCGCGTGGCTGCTCGATGCCGCGAACGGCCGCGACGATCGGCCGGTCGAGACCGAAAGCGAGCCGAAGTCGATGTCGCGCGAGACGACGTTCGATCGCGACCTGCATGCGAAGCGCGACCGCGACGAGCTGTCGCGGATCTTCACGGCGCTGTGCGAGGAAGTCAGCGACGACCTGAAGCGCTCGCGCTATGTCGGCCGCACGATCGGCATCAAGCTTCGCTACGACGACTTCCACACGGTGACGCGCGACCAGACGATCGACGAGCCGACGCAGGATGCGAAGACGATTCGTCATGCCGCCGGGCTGTGCCTGAAGCGCGTGCCGCTGGAGCGACGGATCCGGCTGCTCGGCGTGCGCGTGGGTTCGCTTTCGCCGCTGCTGCCGACGGCGGAATAGAGCGTTCGCTCGAACCCGTTCCGGTAAGCTGCGCCGGTTACGCAATCGCGCCTCCGGCATGCCCGCCTATCCGACGCTGCTGTCCCCGCTCGATCTCGGCTTCACCACGCTGAAGAACCGCGTGCTGATGGGCTCGATGCATACCGGGCTCGAGGAGGCGCCGAACGGGTTCGAGCGGATGGCGGAGTTCTATGCGGCGCGTGCCAGGGGCGGCGTCGGCTTGATCGTGACCGGCGGCATTGCGCCGAATCTCGTCGGCCGTCTCGAGCCGCGCGCATCGCAGCTCTCGTTCCCGTGGCAAGTGCGGAAGCACCGGCTGATCACCGACGCGGTGCACGCCGCGGGCGGCAAGATCGCGCTGCAGATCCTGCATGCCGGCCGCTATGCCTATCACCCGCTCGCGGTGGCGCCGTCGGCGATCAAGAGCGTCATCAGCCCGTTCAAGCCGCGGGCGCTGACCGCGTGGGGCATCGGGCGCACGATCGCGGCGTATTCGCGATGCGCTGCGCTCGCGCAGCGCGCCGGCTACGACGGCGTCGAGATCATGGGATCGGAAGGCTACCTGATCAACCAGTTCATCGCGCCGCGCACCAACCATCGCCGCGATGAATGGGGCGGCGCGTTCGAGAACCGCATTCGGTTCCCGCTGGAAGTCGTGCGTGCGGTGCGCCAGCGTTGCGGACCCGACTTCATCATCATCTATCGGCTCTCGATGCTGGATCTGGTCGAGGGCGGATCGACGTGGGACGAAGTCGTGGCGCTGGCGAAGGCGGTCGAGGCGGCGGGCGCGACGATCATCAACACCGGTGTCGGCTGGCACGAGGCGCGCATTCCGACGATCGCGACGATGGTGCCGCGCGGCGCGTTCGCGTGGGTGACGCGGCGGATGAAGGGCGAGGTGCGCATTCCGCTGATCACGACCAACCGGATCAACGATCCGGCGACCGCCGAGGCGCTGCTTGCGCGCGGCGACGCGGACATGGTGTCGATGGCGCGGCCGTTCCTCGCCGATGCGGAGTTCGTCGAACAAGTCCGCGGCCGGGCGCGCCGACGAGATCAACACCTGCATCGGCTGCAACCAGGCCTGCCTCGATCACATCTTCGAGCGGAAGCTGGCGAGCTGTCTCGTCAATCCGTACGCGGGACGCGAGACCGAGCTCATGATGCGGCCGGCGGTTTCGCGCAAGCGGGTGGCGGTCGTGGGCGCAGGACCGGCGGGTCTTGCCGCGTCGACGACGGCAGCCGAATGCGGCCATGCGGTGACGCTCTTCGATGCCGCGCCGGAGATCGGCGGCCAGTTCAACCTCGCGAAGCGCATTCCCGGCAAGGAGGAGTTCGCGGAGACGTTGCGCTATTTCCGTGTCCGGCTCGCGAAGCTTCGGCGTCGATCTGCGGCTCGGACAGCGCGTCGATGCGCAGCAGCTGCGCGACTTTCATCACGTGGTCGTCGCGACGGGGATCGTGCCGCGCGTGCCGGCGATCCCGGGTATCGACCATCCGAAGGTCGCGAGTTACGTCGAGATCGTGATGCGGCACGCGGGTGGCCGGACCGCGCGTGGCCGTGATCGGCGCAGGCGGAATCGGGTTCGACGTGGGCGAGTTTCTGACGGCCGGCGACGCGCCGGACGGGCACCTGAGCGATGGTCGCGTCGACGATCCTGCGATCGAGGCGTTTCGTGACGAGTGGGGGATCGATGCGCGCTATCGTGAACGCGGCGGCGTGATGCCGAGCGACGCTGCCACACCTTCACGTGAAGTCTGGCTGCTTCAGCGCAAGGCGTCGAAGGTCGGCGAAGGACTGGCGAAGACCACCGGCTGGATTCGGCGGACGCTGCTCAAGAAGCGCGGCGTGAAGATGCTGGCGGGCGTCGAGTACGTGAAGATCGACGACGCGGGGTTGCACATCACCGTGGACGGTAAGCCGCAAGTGCTCGACGTCGACACGATCGTCATCTGCGCGGGACAGGAGCCGCGGCGCGAGCTGGTGGCAAGGGCTTGCGCGAACACAACATCGCGCACACGCTGATCGGCGGCGCGGATGTTGCGGTGGAGCTCGATGCGAAGCGCGCGATCGAGCAGGGAACGCGGGTCGCGCTGGCGCTCTAGCCAGTGATGTCGTCGTTCCCGCGGAGGCGGGAACTCAGCGACTTTGGCTGCGGATCAGTCGGTGGACCGTGCAATTTTCGATGCTTTTTTCAGGTCGGCGACGATCGTCGCGTACATCTGCGCGCGCGCTTCACTGTCCGGTACGCGCAATGCGGCCGACGGATGATAGGTCGCGACGACGGCGGCTCCCGACGCGTGCTTGAGGTTGTCCTCGCGCGCGTCGCCCACCTTCATCTTTCCGCCCATCACGCCGTTCAGCGCGGTCGAGCCGAGCGCGACGATCACCAGCGGCTTCGTCTTCGCGATTTCCTTTTCGAGCCACGCGCGGCAAGCGTCGATGTGGCGCTGCGCGGGCGTCTTGTGGATGCGGCGCGGACCGCGCGGCTCCCAGTAGAAGTGCTTGACCGCGTTGGTCAGGTAGATCTCGTCGAGCGTCAGTCCCGCGTCCGCGATCGCCCGGCGCAGCAGCATGCCCGCCGGTCCCACGAACGGCGCGCCTTGCTTGTCCTCTTCGTCGCCGGGCTGCTCGCCGACGAGCATCAGCTCGCGGCTTCTTGCTGCCGCTACCGGGGACGGCCTGGGTGGCTTTTTCCCACAGCTCGCAGCGGCGGCAGGCGTCGAGGTTGGGCTTGGTCGGGGCGGGGACGGGGGGGTCGGGGGGTGGGCGGGCGGGGCATGGGGGATCTTTGCCCGACTGCGTTAGCGCTGCAATCGGCGGCTATCCCGCTCCGGGTTCAGCTTGGCTGTAGTCCTGGTAGGACGCTGCCGGCGATCGGCCAAACGGATGATGCCGTTGCGGGACGGGTCGCGTAAGGTCAAGCTTCGCCTGTCGTGAATTCGGGAGGCGCGGGCAACCGATGCGGAAATCTACTTTGATGCTTGCCATCAGCGTCGTTCTCGCGATGGTCGAGAGCGCATGGGCTCAGCTCCCCTCGTTCCCTCATCGCGCAGCTACGCTTGAGTTACTCGATTCTGGCGTTCGGGTAATGCGAGGAATCGATGCACACTGGGCAAACCAGGATGTCGTGGTTTTTCCGGCTCCAACTTCCGAGACCTGGGAGCACTGGCAGGGACTTCGTCAGGTCCCGGTCGTACGCCTTACCGCATGGAACGTCAAAACCGGAAAGATCGAGCGATTCGGCGAGTACCACCAGAACTTGTGCATCTTCAAGGGGCAGATCCTCTATCGAACCTATCGGATGAGAGGGAACGAGCGGGTCCGCGAGAAGGGCGATTACATGGTGGACGCATGGTATGCCGGGCCATGGAATAGCCCCTCGCTCCTTGGACCGGAGGCGACTGCCGAACTAAACAAGTTCGGATACGACCGCGATACCTGCATCGCTAAACCGAAGCTGCCATCGCCTCCGCAATGGTTGCTGGACACGAAGTGGTGGTATCACGCGCTTCCGCGAGAATTCGGCGTAAAGGTGGACCGTTCGGGAGCCGGGAAGCCCAAACTCGATCGCGGACCGCTTGTATGTCCTTACACGTCCAACTCCGAAGAGGAGTGCAAAGAGCTACCGTTTCCAGGCGGACGCCCTACAGATATCCTATGTCGAGCACTTGGATAGCTATGTATACACAGCTCAAGGCCTTTCCTACGAAAAGCAACCGCTGATTATCGGATTGCTCGATCGTGCAGGAAACGCTTCAGCCTTTGCCGGCTACGGCAGACATACGAAAGGCACTGCACCCATTCCGCTAATTACCAACATAGGTGCCGCTTACGTTGAGAACGCCTTCCAGGATCGATCGAATGACCGCGACGCTGGGGTCTGGCAGCTCAGAGAGCGGCAGATCATAAAGCTAGTCGCCCTGTTCATTCAGGGATCGGGATCCAGACAAAAATCAGTCTCACCTGGCGGCTGCATGCTCGCGCTGACCGGGAACAAACACGGTGGCGAGACGCGCACAACGTTTCGTGTCCTGAGACTTTGCAACGAGTAGGACAATGCCGCTTTCTGCTCAGCAGCTGAACGACCTGCGGCAAACGTTACTGGTTGCGTGCGACGCGGCGTACGCGGGAAACGCACGACCTGTTGGCAGTTCATTGGCCCCCTACTTCGACGGCAACAATACAAACGTTCCATTTGGCTGGCTTAGCAACTTTGTCGTTGCGTATGTCAACAATGAGCCCAACACGGGGCTCAAGGTAACGATCTATAGACGCACAACTGGCAATGAACTGATCGTGGCGTTTGCCGGAACAGACGGACTTGATGCCGTCGACTGGTCGTCGAATGCATTTCATCTCGGGATGAACCAATGGTCATTGGATCAGCGAGACATTGTCCTCGCAGAAGTTCAGCGATTCGCTGACCCTGATTCCGTGGTGCACTTTACCGGTCAAAGTTTGGGAGGCGCACTTGCTCAATATGCGGCACATGACTTGCTCGCGCGCGATGACACCTTTGCAGGCAGGACGACTTTAACCACTTTCAATGGTCTTGGTGGCGTTGCCGCGCTCCGCGATCGCGGCGGGTTCAACCCAGCACTCGCAACCGGCCTGCTTGATGCGGCGCACTTCCGCATCACCAACGACTTGGTCAGCAAACTTGGGGACGGACACTTTGGAGGAAACGTCTACGAGTTCGATTTTGTCGATCGCGGGCGCTATAACGAGCATGGCCAGAATCCGTTCTTCGGCGTTGTCGACGCGCATCGCATCGAAAGCGGGTTCTACGCAAATTTGGCTTCGATAGGGAGCGACTTCGCGGCCGCGCGTGAGGTCACTACGGACGAACTCGATTATCTTGAGATTCCGAGCCTTCAGAAATTGGTCTCAAAGTGGGGCAACCCGTTACAACGGCAAGACACAAATGCAGGGACCGCTTCTTTTGCCTTGATCGGGTCCCTCCTTCCGGCGATAAATGAAGCTCCTGCCAGCGAAGTCAACGCGCTGATTCAAACGCTCTACGATAATGCGTACTTTGCCGACCAGGTGAATGTGAAAGAGTGGCACTGGTCGAAGCAACAGGATTTCGGCAAGGTACTCAAGAACGCAGCGTCGCAACCCCTACTTAGCTACGGGTCGATCGGAGTTGCGATTGTCATCGACGCGGCCGTACGCCATCTTGGCGGCGACTATAACCCTGTCAGAGATTTTCTTGCGCAGCGCGGCGTGCAACTTTCGTCCCTGAATGAGCAACCGTACGCTGTATCCGATGCGCAGTATGAAATTGCGAAGGGTATTCTGCTCGGCAACGAGTTCTTTACAGACGTCCGATTCGCAGCGGCGAATGCCCAAACGGTTCTATCCGCGATGAGGACCGCCGGAGACTGGGCCAGATCCGCACGAGACAGCCTATTCAGCTTTGTCTCAGTGCCTCCAGGAGATCTTGCGTCGCTTTCGATGCGATTCGCCGGAGTACTGGAGCGCGCCGCCGCAGTGAACACGCCGCTGAGCGCCGAGCACGCCGCATATACAGCGGAATTTACTTCAAGCGCAAGGTTTCTAATGCTGGAGGGTGCGGCTAATATTGCCAAGGCCAATCCGGACTATGTCGGGACATTGGCTGCCGCAGACTCGTGGCAATTTGGTTCTCTTCCGAGTTTCCTCCAGTACGACGAAGTTCGCGACGCGCTGGTCGCAGCTCGTGATGATCCGGAAGTGATTGGTCTTGCGGCAACGATCGAAGAGGTGATCGACAAGGTCGAGGCTGCCGGACAGCGGGTCGTTCTAGCGGAGGGTCGGACAGCAAATCCCTTTGATGGAGCCGGGTTCGTAGGCGAGTCGGCTGTCCAGGCAAGTCAACTCCTGGAGGGCTCGGTTCGGTCCTTCACCGCGTACCTGCCCTACGAAGCCGCTTCTGGTGGCCAGCACATCAGTTTCCGTCTCACCGGAGCCGCAGCGAGCAAGTTGAGCGTGCTCCTCGATGCGGACCCGATCGCCGTCGGAGTCGATGCGGAATTCGACCTGTTGATTCCCGAGGGTTCGCGAGAGATCACGTTCGGTTTGCAAGCTATGCAGGATGTCGACATCGACGAGACGCTCGGAATTTCCGCGCAACTGGTCGATGCGTTAGGCGTCGCGACCCATCAATCCCACCTCGAGCTCAACCTCACCCTCGACGCGGACGTCGAGCCCACCACCAACCCCACCAACGTCAAAACCGGCACAACCCTCGACGACAACCGCAACGGCGACGCAACCCACCGTCCGATCACCGGCACCGCCGCCGCCGACCACCTTCGCGCCCTCGCCGGTCGCGACGAGGCCTACGGTCAGGCCGGCGACGACCTGATCGAGGGGAGTACCGGCGCCGACATCCTCAACGGCGACGACGGCATGGACCGGGTCTTCGCCGACTCGACGATGACCGACGCCGCACTGCGAACGTACATTGCAACGACCGCAGCCATCGTCGACAACACACACCCAACGAGCGTCCTCGATGCCACGACCGCCGACTGGCTGGTCGGCGGCATGGGAGACGATACGGTCGTCGGGTCCGCTGCCAGCGACATTCTGTTTGGCGCAGGTGGCGGTGACCTCATCGTCGGCGGCGCAGGCCACGACATCATCGATGGCGACGATGACTATGTCCCGGGCGCGTTGACCGGCGTCACGGTTACACGCAATTGGCGTGGCCACCCGCACGAGCTCAATTTTTCCTCGGTCAACCAAGTTCAATATGCCGGCGACGTCGGCGCCGGCGATGAGATCCACGGCGGGTCCGGGGACGACCATCGTCACCGCGCAATGGGGCGATGACACGGTCTTCGGCGACAACGGCGACGACACGATTGCCGGCGACGCTGGCGACGACTCGCTGTTCGGCGGCAATGGTGATGACCGGATCGCCGGCGACTGGTACGGCACGAACGACGTTCTCGAACCCTACGGCGACGACTATATCGACGGCGGTGCGGGACACGACACGCTCAACGGCGAATCCGGCGCCGACGTCATCGTCGGTAGTGCAGGCAATGATCGCCTCTATGGCTTTATCGATACAACCTTCGTCGGCGCACCGAACGAGGATCCGGCGAACGATGGGGCCGATCACCTAAGCGGCGGCGCCGGCATCGACGTCATCGTCGGTCATGGCGCGGGTGACACGTTACTGGGAGGTGACGACGACGACCAGCTCTTCGGCGACTCGGACGACACGCCGATCGCGCTGCAGGGCGCCGACTACATGGATGGCGGCGCCGGCCACGACACGATGCGCGGTTATGGCGGGAACGACGAGATGCTCGGGGGCGCCGGAATCGATCAGCTTCATGGCGAGGAAGGTGACGATCGGCTCGATGGTGGCGAGGACGACGACGTGTTGTTCGGCATGGACGGCGACGACACCCTCGAAGGCGGGATGGGCGAGGACCAGCTCGTCGGCGGTGCTGGCGACGACCAGCCTGTCTGGCGGCGTCATCGACGTCGATGAGATGTGGGGCGAGGCCGGCGACGACACGATCCAGGGCTACGGCTATCTCGACGGCGGCGACGGCAACGACGAGCTGATCGGCGGGGGCCGGCTGTATGGCATGGCCGGCAACGACCAGCTTTCCGCCGGTGCAGGTGCCGACTTTCTGTTCGGCGGTAGCGGTGTGGACGAGTTGCGAGGCGGCGATGACACGGACCGGCTCTGGGGCGAGGCAGGCGACGACGCACTCGCAGGAGAGTCGGGCAACGATCAGCTGATGGGCGGAGACGGCAACGATCGTCTCGACGGCGGCGACGATCAGGATCAGTTGTTCGGTGAAGCCGGAGACGACACGCTGACCGGCGGCAGCCGGCCAGGACTATCTGCTCGGCGGCGCGGGCAATGATCTCTACCTTGTCGACGGCCCATCCGGTGAAGATGTCATTATCGACAACGAGGGCCAGAACACCGTTCGCTTCGGCGACGATGTGACGCGTGAGCAGTTGCGGTTTCGACGCGGCATCGACAGTAGCGGCGACGATCGCTACCTGATCGTCGAGGGCGCAGCGACGTTCTCGCGCGTGGTCATCAAGGAGGGCATCGACGGCAGCGTCGGCCGTTTCGAATTCGCGGACGGCTCGTTCCTCACGCATGCCGAAGTGATGGCCGACCTCGCTGCGCAAGCAGCGCCAAACGCCAAACCCGTCGGCGCGCCCTCGCCGACCATCCGGTACGGAACGATTGGCAACGACCGCATAGTCGGCCTGTCAGGCGACGATACGATTCATGCCGACACCGGCGACGATATCGTGGACGGCGGCGCTGGTCGCGACACGCTGTACGGCTATGACGGGGCCGATCGGCTAGACGGCGGACCAGGCAACGACCACCTCGGCGGCGGCACAGGAACCGACACCTATGTTTTCGGCCGGACCCACGGCCGAGATACGATCGAAGAACAGTTCCTCAGTGCACAAGGCGCCACGGAGCTCGATACGCTCGAACTCGGCGCAGGTGTCGCGCCCGCCGACGTGACGTTGCATCGAGATGGCGTCGGATCTGGTTGTCGCGATCAATCAGACCGCCGCACAGCTGCGCGTCCAGCGCTATTTCCTCACACAGGTGATGGCGATCGATCCGGACACCGGCCAAAGCGAGCTGATCCCCGCCGATCACAGGATCGAGACGATCCGCTTCGCGAATGGAACGGTGTGGAACGCCGCGGCGATTACGTCGCGGATCCAGGCTGGCACGCAGAACGCGATGACCGGCACGTCGGGCAACGACATCTTCACCGTCGATCATGCCGACGACGCGATCACCGAGGCCGCAAACGGCGGCGACGACCTGGTCCGCTCGTCAGTGACCTACGCGCTCCGGCCGAACATCGAGCGCCTCACGCTCACCGGGTTCGTCGACACGAATGCGTGGTCGAGTCCGAACAATGCCGTGAACTACCTCACGGGCAACGCCGGCAACAATGTCTTCAACGGTCCGGGCACGTTCTACACGTTGGGAGGTCCGGTCACAACGGCAACCGGCGGCGGCATCATGGGTTACGCCGTCATGGCGGGCGCCGGTGGCGATGACACTTACCATCTGACCAAGGCGACTGGTGGCCAGGTGATCGAGGCGGCCGGCGAAGGGTACGACACCGTCGTGCTGAATGGCCTCGGATGGACGAACTACCAGCTGCCGGATCACGTCGAAGCGGTCGTCAACGTCGAAGGGACAATCGGCGCAGACCGCGCGTGACGCAGCAGCGCATCGGCAACGCGCTCGACAACTACATCGAAGGCTCGAAGCTTGACGCGTTCGCAGCGGGCACGCCGGTCAACTACATCGACGGAGGAACCGGCGCCGACACGATGGTCGGCTATGGCGGCGACGACATCTTCATCGTCGACAATGTCGGGGACCGGATCATCGACAACGGCGTATTCGCCAACGGCACGCAGCGTTCGACGGCCGACGAGATTCGATCGAGCATCGCCTACGAGCTTCCGGACAACGTCGAGGTTCTTCGGCTCACCGGCGCCGCAGCGATCGACGGCTGGGGCAACGATCTTGCAAATACGCTCGACGGCACGCAGAACGCGTCCGTGAACCGCCTGACGGGAGGGCTCGGCAACGATCACTATCGAGCCAATGCGAACGACGTCATCGTCGAGCGTCCGGGCGAAGGCATCGACACGATCGAATGGAACGGTACCGGTACGCGCATCTACACGCCCGCCGATCTTCCCGAGAATGTGGAGGCGCTGCGTCTTGGCGACGATGTCGGCGACGCCGGTTACCAGGGCGACGCGCGCAACGATCGCATCACCGGCAATGCCGGCCACAATCTTCTTGCCGGTGGTGCGGGCGACGACACGATCGACGGTGGCGCAGGCGACGATCAGATCGAAGGCGGCCCCGGCAACGACTGGATCACACCCGGACAGGGCAACGACTACCTCCTGTTCTCGCGCGGATTCGGGAACGACGTCGTGCAGGCCACGAACCAGGATGAAATTCGGTTCGACGCCACGATCCCGTTCGCCGACCTCGTGTTCACGCCGAACGAGTTGCGTATCGCTGGCACGAGCGACTCGATAAGGCTGGCCGGCAACGATGTGGGCATCCGCTTCGCCGACGGCACTTACCTTGCACCGTCGGAAGTCTTCGCTCGCATGGACGCGAGCGATTCCATCACGCCGAGCGCCGGCAGCGACACACTGACCGGGACCGCCGGACCCGACACGCTCGATGGTCTCGCCGGCGACGACTTCATCTACGGCCTCGCCGGCGATGACACGTTGATCGGCGGCACGCACAACGACGAGATCCGAGCGGGCGACGGTAACGACACGCTTCGCGGCGATGCGGGCATCGATAAGCTGTTCGGCGACGCTGGACAGGATCAGCTCCAGGGTGGCGACGGCAACGACCGGCTCGAGGGCGGCATCGGCAACGACACGCTCGACGGCGGGCTGGGCAACGACACGATGCTCGGTGGCGACGGCGATGACCAGCTCGCGGGTGGTGGCGGGAACGACCAAATGTCCGGCGGTGCCGGCAACGACACGCTTACGGCGGGCGCTGGCAACGTGTCCCTGGCCGGTGACGCAGGCGATGACCGGCTGATCGGCGGTGCGGGATTACGACTTGCTGTATGGCGACGTCGGCAACGATCGAATGCAAGGCGGCGCGTCCGTCGACTTGATCAACGGCGGCGCCGGCATCGACACGATCGTGCTGGAGTCCGGCGGCGGCTACGACTACGTCGACGACATCATGTCGGGCGAGCTTACGATCGTCGAAGCGGACGCATCGCTCACGCCTGCCGACGTGACGCTCTCCCGCACCGTCGACGAATGGGGCAGTCCAACGATGTTCGTCACGGCGAACGGCGGCGCCGACGTGCTCGAGATGCGCCAATTCGGCGGTGCTGCAGACCCCGTCGAGATCCGCTTCGCGGACGGCACTGTCTGGACCCCGGCCCTGGTGATGGATCGACTGGCGCGCATCGATGGGACCGATCTCGACGATGTGATTACCGGCACGGCCCTCGACGACTTCCTGTTCGGGCTCGCCGGCAACGACACGCTTACGGGTCTGACCGGAAACGATCTTCTGGACGGCGGCACCGGGTCCGACTGGCTGGAGGGCGGTGACGGCGACGATCGATACGTCGTCGACGATGCGAGCGATACGGTGATCGAGCTCGCGTTCGAAGGCGTCGACAGCGTCGAAAGCACGCGCTCGATGACCCTTGCCGCCAACGTCGAGAACCTGACGCTCGTCGGCGCGGCGCTCAACGGCATCGGCAATGCGGAGAACAATACGATCACCGGCAACGCGGCTGCGAACCTGCTCGACGGCAAGTCCGGCGCCGATACACTGATCGGCGGCGCAGGAAACGACAGCTACGTCGTCGATCTCTTCAGCGACACGATCGTCGAGAACGCGAACCAAGGCACGGATACCGTGACGAGCTCCGCAAGCCACACGCTCGGCACGCACGTCGAGCATCTGACCTTGACGGGCTCCGGAGCGATCAGCGCGACCGGCAATGCGATGTCGAACACATTGCGCGGCAATGGCGCCGCCAACACGATCACCGGCCTGGACGGCAACGACACGCTCGATGGCGGCGCAGGCGCCGATCGGCTCGTCGGCGGGAATGGCGACGACACGTACACCGTCGATAATGTCTCCGACGTCGTCATCGAGATGACTGCAGGGGGCATCGATCGCGTGAATGCTTCGGCGAGCCACACGCTGTCCGCCGAGGTCGAGCACTTGACGCTCACCGGTGCCGCGGCGATCAACGCCACCGGCAATGCGCTCGCCAACCAGCTGACCGGTAACGCCGGAGCCAACGTGCTCGACGGCAAGGCAGGGGCGGACACGCTGCGCGGCGCAGCCGGCAACGATACCTATGTCGTCGATACGCTTGCGGACGTGCTCATCGAGAACGCCAGCGAGGGCACGGACACCGTCCAGTCGTCGGTGTCGTACACGCTCGCAGTGAACTTCGAGAATCTTACGCTGACCGGCGCCGCCGCCATCAACGGAACCGGCAACACGGCAGCGAACACGCTGATCGGCAATGCAGGTGCGAACACGCTCAACGGCGGAACCGGCAGCGACACGCTCCGCGGCGGGGCCGGGAACGACATCTTCGTCGTCGATGCCGTGGGCGACGTCGTCACGGAGAACGCAGCCGAGGGCACGGACACCGTGCAGTCGGGCGTCAGCTGGACGCTAGGCGTAAACGTCGAGCATCTGACCTTGACCGGTGCTGCGGCCATCAACGCCACCGGGAACACACTCGCCAACACGCTGACAGGTAACGCCGCTGCGAACGTGCTCGACGGCGCCGTCGGCGCCGATACGCTGCGCGGCGGTGCGGGCAACGACATCCTCATCGTCGACAACGCCGCCGACGTCGTCATCGAAAACGCATCGGAGGGCGACGACACGGTACGCAGCTACATAGCGTGGACGCTCGGTGCGAACCTCGAGAACCTGTCGCTTGTCGGCACGTCCGCCGTGAACGGCACCGGCAACACGCTGGATAACTGGCTGCAGGGCAACAGCGCGGCCAACGCACTGACCGGCGCCGACGGACAGGACCTGATCTTCGGCGCTGCCGGGAACGACACGCTGAGCGGCGGCAATGGGCGCGACCTCCTGCAAGGCGGCGATGGCAACGACACGATTGGCGACACCGCCGGCAACAATCTGCTGCAAGGCGGGCTCGGCGCCGATGTGCTGACCGGTGGCGCCGGCCACGAGCTCTACCTCGGCGGTGCGGGCAACGACACGATGACGCTCGGTGCAGGCGCCGACATCATCGGCTTCAATCGCGGCGACGGACAGGACGTCGTCAATGCGAGCATCGGCGTTGACAACACGCTCTCGCTCGGGGGCGGCATCAAGTACGCCGACGTCGCGCTACGCAAGGCGGGCAACGACCTGGTCGTCGACGTGGGCGCGACCGAACAGCTGACGCTGAAGGACTGGTATCTCTCGTCGTCGAACCGGCACGTCGTGAACTTGCAGATGGTCGTGGATGCATCGATCGACTGGAATGCCGCTTCGCCGAACGCCTTGTACAACAAGCGGGTCGCCCGATTCGATTTCGCCGGCCTGGTTTCGCAGTTCGATGCGGCGCGCGCGGCAAATCCGTTGCTGACGCAATGGAACGTCGCCGGCGCGCTTGCCAGCGAGCATCTCGGCGGCAGCGACACTGCGGCGCTCGGCGGAGATCTCGGCTACCAGTACGGGCACGCGAACACGCTGGCCGGGATCGGCTGGACGCCGGCGGACAGCGTGCTCGCCTCCGCCGCGTTCGGCACCGGTCTGCAGACGCTGCAGTCGCCGGCGACGCTGTTCAGCGGTCCAAAGACGCTGGCGTAACGTCGGCCTGCGTCGTCACTCGTCCTGGCGCGATCCATCCCGGCACGCGAGACTGCATGGACTTGCGGATCGCGGCGTCGATCTTCCCGGCAAGTTCCGCGCTCGGCCGCATCGCCCGCGCGGCCTCGGTGCGATACATCGACGCTTCCTCCTCCACCGCTTCGCGTTTTGCCGCGACCGCTGCCGCGCCCGGCGGAAAGCCGGGCGAAGTCATGAACGCGATCGCGATATCGCTGCGGTTGTTGACGTTCCCATTGTTCGTCATGCCGAAGAACGGGATGAACTCCGAACCACGAGTCCCCAGGCTCATGTAGTCGCCGATGAACAAGCCGTTGGCGAACGGCGCGATCGATAGATCGAACGGCCCCGCAACGCGGCTCTCTTGCCAGGTAATGCCGTCGGTGGACTGCGCGAGCCAGTAATCCGTCGAGAGCTCGGTCGGGCTCGCGGTGTTGCTGCGGAAATCGTAATAAGTGACGCCGATCGTGCCGTCGTCTCGGTAGGCCACTGTCGGAATGAATGCCTGCACCAGCGGGTCGCGGTTCACGCGCACCGGCGTCGTCCAGGTGAGTCCACCGTCGAACGAGCGTGAGAAGGCGATCGCGTCCCGCATGCCGCCGTTGAACCGCGCGTCTTGCCACACCAACGCCAGCTGCCCGGTCGAGCTCGCGGCGATCGAGGCAATCAGCGCACCGTCGCGCACCTGCGTGCCGTTCTCCGGATCGGTCGCGCCGATCGCCTGCTGCGCATCGATGGTGATCGGCGCGCTCCAGGTCTCGCCCTTGTCGGTCGAGCGAATGATCTGCAGCGTGGCGACGTTCTGGTTGTTGACGACATCGATGCGGGTGAAGAAGTTCAGCAGCATGCCGGTGTTCGGCTGCACGATGGGAATGTTGTTGATGGTCTGCGACATCGCGCCTGGATCGTGGATCGAGCGCGCCGGTTCCCAGGTCACGCCGCCATCGATCGTGCGGGCAAAGAACGCGGGGCCGCCGGCGTTGCGCCGCAGCCGGTCCCACGAAGCGAAGACGTACCGCGAGTCGGTCGGGTCCGCCGCGATCGACTCCTTGTCGTTGAAGAAATCCGGACCGACGTCGATGATCAGCGGCAGCGGTGTCGTCCAGGTGCGCCCGCCATCGCTCGACCGACTCACCTGGATCGCGCTCACGGAGCCCGCTTGCAGCGTGGCGCCGGTGACCGACAACGCGATCTGGTGCGCGGTACCGTTCGGGGAGAACGTCACCCACGGGTCGGTCGCCCGCTCGTAATCGCCGTTGTTGGCGACCGTGCCGCCCGCGCAGCGTGAAAACGGCACGATCCGCTGTTCCCAGGTGCGGCCGCCATCGAAGGAGAATCGCGGTCCCGTTGCCGCGCGATGCGCCGTTCGACCAGCGGTCCTGCTGATAGACGCCGATCAGGTTCTGCGGATTCGTCGGGTTGATCGCAAGGTAGGGCTCGACCTCGCTGTTCGCGTACAGCGTTCCGTTCAACGGCGCACAACCCGCAGCGAACGGCGTGACATCGGAGACTTTGACCACCGTGTCCGTGCCCACGAACGGTGCGCACATTGCGACCGGATCCAGCCCGTAGCCTTCGGCCACGTAACCCGCGGCCACCGCCTGATCGCGAATCGCGCGAACGATCGTGTACAGATGGTTCGAGTCCACGCGCTGATTCCACAGCCGGTACACGGGCACCGTTCCGGCGGCGCATGCGCCGGTCACGAGGTCCGGAAGCCCGATGTAGAACGCGTTGGAGGTTTCCTGCACGAAGCCCGCATAGTTCGGATCGGTCGTGATCCGCTGGGCGACGTCCGCGCACTCCGCCGGCGATGCGGAGAAGAAATGCGAATCGCCCTTCGCCGGCGGGATGTAGAAGCGGCACACCGGGCTGGCCGACGGCGGCGTCGCCAGCGCGCTCGGCCACGCGGCGAACGTGCGGCCCGTACGCGCCCAGCCCGCAAGCCGGCCGGAGTCGAGCGCCTCGATGTCCGGCGCCAGCGGGCTGATGAAATAGTGATCGAGCGCGGCGTGGTAGAAATCCACGACGGTCACCGGACGAGCCGGCACCGCATTGCTTCGGCCCGCGAAATTCGTGGCGAGGTTCGATTGGTAGACGTTCCCCGCGGTACAACGCGTTCGAGCCGTCGGTCGCCAGCAGGGTCGTAGGTGATCGAATCGATGCCGACGAGCGCGAGCGTTCCCCCGTCCACAGGCAGGAAGCGATCCGGAAAGACATAGTCGGGCGCGATCAAGCCCAGCGCCTGGAAGCCGACGCTGCCGATGAGCACGCGAGCATTCCCGGTCAGGCTCGAGGGCAGGTCGGATGGAAACGTGAACGTCTTCGTCGCGTGAAGCCCGGTCGCCGTGAGCTGTCGTCCGCCCAAGCCTTGCTGTCCGGCCTGCCCCGTCGTCTCGCGCAGCACGACGAACTGCACCGAGCCATCCGCGTTCGAGTAGAGCTCCTCGATCTGGTAACTCAACGGCTGCGCGCCGGCGAGGCCGGCGAACAGGAGGAGGATGAGAACAAGGAGCGGGCGGTCTAGCTTCATCGGACGACTTCCGCGACGGACGAATGGGGGCCCAAGCGTACCCCGACGCTCCCAGGCGCGCCATCGGACACGGTATGCAGTTGGCGAATGGGCAAGGCTTCGACCCTGGCCGCCTCGAGCGCCGGAAAAAAAGTTATGCATCTCACGCGTGCGTCTGCGCTGCGCAGGCGTGTCGTCGCGCAGCGACTGTTGCGTTTTCGCAAACGGCGTGCACGCGATGCAAGAATTCGCTTGCGAACCGGGCCCCTCGTTCATTACCATTCGCTCCTCGTTCCACACGCCACGCGCGAAAGCAGCCCCGATGAATCTCCGGACCCCCGACATGCAAGCGCTCCGCTCGACGACCGTCGACGGCGTGTTGCGCATGCGGTTCGAGATCCTCGGAGGGCTCTTGGGTCTCCGGCTGACGGCCGGCGCCCTGCGCTAGCGGCACCCGACCGGAAGACATTCCGCCGGGGGCAACGGCGGGATGTCCGGAAGGTCGCACCACTCCCTTCCAAGTCTCGCCGTCCTGTGAGGACGCGCCCGGCGTTCGTGCATCGCGCGCGCCGGTTGGACAGACGCACGCAAGCGAAAGGAGGGCCGACCGCATGAGCAATCACGACGACATCACCGCCCTGGCCGGTTACGGGACGGGGGACACGTGCGCGTTCGCGCCGCGTGTCCTTTCCGCCGCACAACAGGCACTGGGCACCGACGACATGAACGCGTACGGCCGGGCCGGTACGCGGGGAGGCGGTTCCTGACGAATCGCAAGCCTTCTCGAAAGAAAGCCCGGACCGCTTGGACAGCACCGGGCTTTTTTGTTCGGTGCGCGATGGAAAAACGAATGCGGACAAGAGAGGCACCCGAAATGGTTTACCGAAGAGAGTTGGCGCCCCCGCGGGGACGCGAGTCGCCTGACGTCCTGCGGTCGGGACGCGAAGGGGTGTGGTGGGAACGCGGCGATGGATTGCAGGTGCAGATCGCGGCACCGGAGCGCGAAGCCGGCGTCGAGCGCACGCGCTTGTCGCTGCTCGCGATGGTGCTCGCGTATGCGGTCGCCGATCGCTCGCCACGCTGATGTCATGACCGGAAGAGAGAATGAACGTCTCGATCGGCTGTTCGCAGCATCGTTGCGGCACTTTGCGTGATCACGAAGCGCAGGCAACGGAAGAACCCGCGGGAGTCGCGGTCGACGCGACCTCCGTGGCAGCAGCGGGAGCTGCCGGCAACACGACGAAAGTCGCGCCGCAGGCGGCGTCTGCAGAAACGGCGATCTTGCGTGCTGTGCGCGGCACGCTTGACCGAGATTGCGGGATCGCCGCCGTCCTCCGGGCATCGCCCGAGAACGGTCACCAGTCGCGGCAAGCCCGGCGGGATCGCCCGCCGGGCGCCGTGGCGAAAACGCGCAGTCCGGGCAGTCCGACGCCGATCCCGTCGCCGATCGCTGCATGGATCGCCCTGCGCGGCGGGTTCAGGGGCTAAGCGGAAGGCCTGTCGCCTGGCGACGACGGCCGACGGATGGCGGCGCCGGTAGCAGCGTCCGGATTGAACGCGAACGGGGTTTCGCGCTATAACATGAACTTATGCAACCGTTGGTCCTCACTGTCGACATGGCCGGCCTGCCTCAGGCCTGGGTGGAGCTCGAGGAAGCGGTCACCTACCACGCGAAGCAGCTCGTTGCGTGGTCGGTGGGTGCCGAGCTCAAGGAATTCCGCGGCGGATGGCGGCGGGATGGCACGCGCTCGCGGATCGCGACCAAGGCGATCATCGCGATCAAGGGCACCGGCGCCGGCCAGCACCTGCACGTTCCCGGCCTGACCAACGCGATGCTGTTCATGCGCGACCGGCAGGTCTGCGCGTACTGCGGCGGGCGGTTCATGCTTCGCGACCTGTCGCGCGAGCACGTCAACCCGGTTTCGCGGGGTGGACGCGACAGCTGGACCAACACGGTCACGGCGTGCCGCTCGTGCAATACGCGCAAGGGCAATCGCACGCCCGAGCTCGCCGGCATGCCGCTGCTCTACGTCCCGTACGTGCCGAACCGGCACGAGCACTTCATCCTGCGCAACCGCCGGATCCTCGCCGACCAGATGGAGTACTTGCTGGCCGGCGTGCCGCGCAACAGCCGCCTGCACCTCGTAACCGGCCGGGCCTGACCCGGCCGGTTGCTTTCGCGATTCACGCTGGCAAGCCGCCGCACCGTGCGCGCGGGCGCGCACATTTGTGGTGAAATGGGCGCTCCCGCTTCGCACTCCTTCGTCCCATGTCCGGCACCGTGCACGTCATCGATCATCCGCTCGTGCAGCACAAGCTCGCGCTGATGCGGCGCAAGACGACCAGCACCGCGAATTTCCGCAAGCTGCTGAACGAGGTCGGATCGCTGATGGCGTACGAGGTCACGCGCGACGTGCCCACGCACGAGGTGGAGATCGAAACGCCGCTCGAAGTCATGAAGGCGCGCATGATCGACGGCAAGAAGCTGGTGTTCGTTCCGATCCTGCGCGCGGGGACCGGGCTGCTCGACGGCTTTCTCGCCGTCATTCCCGGCGCGCGCGTCGGGCACGTCGGGATGTATCGCAATCCGGTGACGCTGCAGCCGGTCGAGTACTACTTCAAGATGCCGAGCGGCATGCCCGAGCGCGACGCCATCGTGCTCGACCCGATGCTCGCGACCGGAAATTCAGCGGTGCTCGCGGTGGCGCGGCTCAAGCACGAACAGCCGCGCTCGATACGTCTGGTGTGCCTGGTCGCGGCGCCCGAAGGCGTGAAGACGTTCACCGACGCGCATCCCGATGTGCCGATCTACACGGCGGCGATCGATCGCCAGCTGAACGACCACGGGTACATCCTGCCGGGACTGGGCGACGCCGGGGACCGCATCTTCGGCACCAAGTGACGCATCCACACGATTTGCGGGCCGCAGCGGCTCGCGATCGGCGTGGATGCGTCATCCCCGCGCAGGCGGGGATCCAGCGTCTTTCCTGCGCAGCCGCCAACGACACTGGTTCCCGCCTACGCGGACGACGGATCGTCATCCCCGCGCAGGCGGGGATCCAGCGTCTTTCATTCGAGCGATGACGACCTGCCGGATCTCACTTTCGCGGGAACGACGGATTCCTAAGGGTCGCCGCCGCAGCGTACAGCCGCTCCGGCAGATGCTGGCGGATCTCGTCCGGCGGCATGCGGACCAGATTGAGGTTGTGTTCGCCGTCGACGATCTTGCGCGCGTTGTCGTCCAGCACGTCGCGCAAGTGGCCGAGGAACTCGGGCGGCGCAACCAGAATGACCCGGTCGATCTCGCTTTTCGCGCGCGCGGCCTCGATACGCTTCGCAAGCAGGCGGGCGAACGCGATCGCTTCCTGCTCCTTCGGTTTCACCTTCGGCTCCATGCCATGCTTGGCGTAGCCGACGCGGTCCTTCGTCATGCCGGGCTCGTCGGTTCGCATGTCCCGTTCATGCATGCGGCCTTCGGCATGCGCGTAGGACGCGATCTCCTGTAGCGCGCCGGTCGGGGAGGGGCGGTGAAGATTCGGGCGGCGGAACTGTCGGCGACGACGACCCAGGTGGCTGGCATGTCTCTGCTCCTTGTCATGGCTCCGTAAAGGTCACGACCGGCGAACGGGCGCAAGGTTCAGCGCGGCCGAGCCGCATGAGCTACTCCGTAACGCGTCTGCGTCAGCTCATACCGACGGCTGCGTCTGGGGCGGCGCATCGAATCGGGCGCCGCTCGGCCATGCGCCGGCCCTGGGACCACCACACGATCGCGACGAGCAGCACCGCCGGCAGGTAGAACCAGTGCGGCGAGCGGTCCGATTCGACCGCACCTCGACGCGATCGACGTCGAACCCCTGCTCGAAGCCGGCCTTGCGCGCGCGCGAGCCGAACTTGACGCCGGCGATCTGCAGGTTATCGCCGAGCTGGCGACAGCGTGAGGCCGCGCGTCCGCAAGCCGCTTGCGCCCGTCGTCGCCCTTCGGCCCGAGCCGCACGGCAACGGTCTTGCGAACGTCTTCGCCTTCGATCGATTGCCCCTTGATCACCGAGCGACCAGCCGCCCGCCGTCCGGCAGGTCGCGCGCGACGTCGTAGACCTGCTTCGCCGGCAGCGTGCGTGTATTCCTCGGCGATGAAATCCATGAAGAAGTCCGGCCGGAACAGCAGCGCAACGGCGATCGCGAGCAGCACGTTCTCCCACCAGCGGCTCTTGCACGCGGAACCAGTTCATCGTCACGGCGGCGAACATCAGCATCGCGAGCGTCGACGCACGCACGACGAGGATCAGCTCGGCGACGCTGTCGATATCGATCAGCAGCAGCAGCGGATTGAAGATCCAGATGAACGGCAGGATCACCGTGCGCAGCGCGTAGATCGCACCCTGGATGCCGGTCTTGATCGAATCCTCGCCGGAGATCGCCGCCGCGGCGAACGTCGCGAGGCCCACCGGCGGCGTGATGTCGCCCATGATCCCGTAGTAGAAGACGAACAGGTGCACGGCGATCAGCGGGATCACCAGTCCCGCCTGTGCGCCCAGCTCGACGACGACCGGCGCCATCAGCGTCGCGACCAGCACGTAGTTCGCGGTCGTCGGCACGCCGAGTCCGAGCACCAGGCAGACGAACGCGATGAACAGCGAGCATCACGATCACGTTGCCTTGCGAGACGAACTCGACGAACTCGGTCATCCGCAGGCCCAGACCGGTCAACGTGATCGCGCCCGACGACCACGCCTGCGGTCGCCGTCGCCACGCCGATTCCGATCATGTTGCGCGAGCCGTCGACGAAGCCGTGCACGACGTCGTTGAAGCCTGCACGCAACGCACCGGGCGTGCGCGTCCCGCGGAAGAAGTCGATCAGCGGCCGTTGCGTGACCATCAGCGCGAGCAGGACGACGATCGCCCAGAACGCGGCGAGCGACGGCGACAGTTCCTCGATCATCAGGCACCAGATCAGCATGCCGATCGGCAGCAGGAAATGCAGCCCGGCCTTGACCGCGGGCCAGGTATCCAGCGCGCGCGGATTCTCGATGTCGATGTCGTCGGGAAGGTCGGGACTCTTCGCCGCCATGTAGGCGGCGATGAGATAGAGCGCGGTCACGAGCACGGTCGTGGCGTAGGGCGCCGCAGCGCCGAGCATCTGATCGATGCCGCGCAGCAGGTAATAGATCAGGCAGACGACGAGGATCGTGCCGGCTGATCCCGAGCGCCGTGCGCAGCAGATGGACGCGCCAGGGCTTCGGCTCGCGACGCAGGATCGGCTGCATGTTGAGCTTCAGCGCCTCGAGATGGACGATGTAGAACAGCCCGATGTACGACAGCGTCGCGGGCAGGATCGCATTGCGGACGATCTCGGAGTACGGCACGCCGACGTACTCGACCATCAGGAACGCCGCGGCGCCCATCACCGGCGGCATGATCTGGCCGTTGACCGAGCTCATCGTCTCGATCGCGCCCGCCTTGATGCCGCCGTAGCCGGCTTTTTTCATCAGCGGGATCGTGAAGATGCCGCCGGACACGACGTTGCTCACCGAAGAGCCCGAGATCATGCCGTTCAACGCCGACGACACGACCGCCACCTTCGCCGGGCCCGCCTCGCAAGTGACCGAGCGCGGCGAAGCTGACTTGCATCATGTAGTTGCCGCCGCCGGCGCGGTCGAGCAACGTGCCGAACAGCACGTAGACGAAGATCGTTCCGGTGGATACGCCGAGCGCGATACCGAACACGCCCTCGGTCGTGAGCCACATGTGCGAGAGCAGCCGCGAAAGCGACGCGCCCTTGTGCTCGAGCACCTCGGGCAGGAACGGACCGCCCATGCTGTACGCGATGAACAGCAGCGCGAGCACCGCCATCGGCCAGCCCACGGCCCGACGCGTTGCTTCGAGCAGCAACAAGAGCCCGGTCGACGCGACGACGATGTCCATCATCGTCGGCTGTCCGGGACGCAACGCGAGCTCGCGATAGAACAGAATCAGATACGCGGCGGCGAACGCGCCGGCGAGCGCGAAAAGCCAGTCGAGCGATCGGGACATGATCGCGCGGCGAGCGGTCGAACGCCGGCCAGGCGGTGAACGCGAGGAACATCGCGAACGCAAGATGCAGCGAGCGCGCTTCGGTGTCGTTCAGGATGCCGAAGCCGAACGTGAACGGCAGCGGCGAGGCGTACCAGAACTGGAACAGCGCCCAGGCGAGCGCGACGCCGAAGATCAGCTGTCCGGTGAATCCAACCGGCTTGCGTGCGCCGGTGTCCACTTTGGCGACCAGCTCCTGCAGCGCGGCTGGTGCCTTATCGATTTCCGTGGCCATGCTCCCCCCGATTCAAGCAAAAAGGGGCGAAGTCGCCTTCGCCCCTCGCGCGTTCGCCGGGCCTGTGACCAGGCCTCGCAGGCTTATTTCACCCAACCCTTTTCGCGGTAGTAACGCAGCGCGCCGTCGTGCAGCGGCGCCGACAGGCCGTCCTTGATCATGCTTTGCGGCGTCAGGTTCGCAAGGGCCGGATGCAGCTTCTTGAACTCTTCGAAATTGTCGAACACCGCCTTCACGACCTGGTACACGGTCTCGGGCGGCGCCTTCGCGGATGCAACGACGGTTGCCAGCACGCCGTAGGTCGGTGTCGCATCCGGATTGTTCGGATACAGTCCCGCGGGGATCGTGGCCTTGGCGTAGTACGGCTTCTCCGCAACCAGCTTGTCGATCGCAGGACCGGTCAGCGAAACGAGCTTCGCGCCGCAGGTCGTCGTCGGATCCTGGATGTTCGCCGACGGATGCCCGACGGCGTAGAAGAAGCCGTCGATCTTGCCGTCACAAAGCGCCGGGCCGTGCTCGTCGGCCTTGAGCTCGGCGGCGAGCGAGAAATCGCCCATCTTCCAGCCCATCGCGCTCAGCAGCTCTTCCATCGAGGAGCGCGTCCCCGAGCCGGGGTTGCCGACGTTGAAGCGCTTGCCCTTGAAATCGGTGAACGATTTTGCGCCCGCTTCCTTCCGCCCGACGACGGTGAACGGCTCGGGATGCACGGAGAACACGGCACGCAGGTCGCCGTACGCGCCGCCGTCCTTGAATTGCCCGACGCCCTTGAAGCGAATTGAACTGGACGTCCGACTGCGCGAAGCCGAGGTCGAGCTCGCCGCCCTTGATCGTGTTCACGTTGAACACCGAGCCGCCGGTGGACTCGACCGAGCAGCGGATGCCGTGCTTCGCGCGATCCTTGTTCACGAGCCGGCAGATCGCGCCGCCGGCCGCGTAGTACACGCCGGTGACGCCGCCGGTACCGATCGTGATGAATTTCTGTTGCGCGGCGACCGGCGCACTGAAGGCACCGAATCCCGCCAGCGTTGCGGCGCCGAACGCGGCCGCGAGGCTTAGACGTTGGAATCTCACGGAGGCTCTCCTGGAGGTGAACTTTGGACCTGCGTCGAAACTTACACCGTTGCGATGGCGGCGTCGATCGCCTGGTGCAGGCGTGCGGCGATCGTCGCCAGTTGATCCTCGGTCGCGATGAAGGGCGGGGCGAGCAGCACATGGTCGCCGCGCTGCCCGTCGACGGTGCCGCCCATCGGGTAGACCAGCAGGCCGCGCGCCATCGCCTCGCGCTTGATCCGCGCATGGAGCTTCGGCTTGGGGTCGAACGGCGCCTTGGTCGTCCGGTCGGCGACGAGCTCCACGCCCCAGAACAAGCCCCGGCCGCGGATGTCGCCGATGTGCGGATGGTCGTCGAAGCGCTCGCGAAGCATCGCCCCGAACGCATTGCCGCACTCGCGAACCCGCGTAAGCAGCCGATCACGCTCGATCACCCGCTGCACGGCGAGCGCTGCCGCGCAGGCGACCGGGTGTCCGAGATAAGTATGCCCATGCTGGAAGAAGCCGCTGCCGGCCGACATCGCGTCGACGATGCGTCGTTGCGCGAGCGTGGCGCCGATCGGCTGGTAGCCGCCGCCCAGGCCCTTCGCGATCGTCATCAGATCAGGAACGACGCCCTCCTGCTCGCACGCATGCAGCGTGCCGGTACGACCCATGCCGCACATCACTTCGTCCAGGATCAGCAAGCACCCGTGACGGTCGCACACTTCGCGTACCGCTTTGAAGTAGCCGGGCACGGGCACGAGGACGCCTGCCGTCGCGCCACCGACCGTTTCTGCAACGAAAGCGATGACCTTGTCCGGTCCGAGCTCGCGGATCGCCCGATCCAGCTCGTCGGCAAGCCGCTGCCCGTAAGCCTCCGGCGATTCGTTGTCGCGCTGGTCTCGGTACGGGATAGCAGGGTGACACGTGCGTCACGTCGATCAGCAGGGGCTTGAACTCGCGCCGCCGCCATTCGTTGCCGCCGACCGCGAGCGCACCGAGCGTGTTGCCGTGATAGCTCTGGCGACGCGCAATGAAATGCGCGCGCTGCGGCTGGCCGATCTCGACGAAGTACTGGCGCGCCATCTTCAGCGCCGCCTCGACCGCTTCCGACCCGCCGCTGACGAAGTACGCGTGGCTCATGCCGGCAGGCGCCGTGCGGATCAACTGGTCCGCAAGCGCTTCCGCGGGCTCGGACGTGAAGAAGCTCGTGTGCGCGTAGGCGAGCCGGTCGATCTGCGCGTGCATCGCGGCGCGTGACATCGGGATGCCCGTGACCAAGGCACGACACGGCTGCGCCTCCGCTCGCATCGATGTATTCGTTGCCGGCGGCATCGCGAATGAATACGCCGCTCGCGGAGACGGCCTTCGGCGGCACCTGGTGGAGGTGGCGATGGAAGACGTGCGTACCGGCGATACGGTTCCTGGTCGGGCATCGAACGAGTTTACCCGCACTTGATCGACCGGGGCGACACCCCCTTCGATGCGCCGCAGCATCGGGAAGTCATTCACACGAAGCGGCAGAGATCCTGCGACATCGGACTGCTTTCGGAGCGACTGGCCGGCGTGGCCAACTGGTTGACAAGACAACCGGATACGAAAGAGCTGTCGATCGGCTGCTTCGGCGCGAGTACCGGTGCGGGCGCTGCGCTGGTGACCGCTGCGCAGTTGCCCGAAACGGTGAATGCCGTGGTGTCGCGCGGCGGACGGCCGGATCTGGCGGACGCTTACCTGTCCCGCGTGCGCGCGCCGACGCTGCTGATCGTTGGCGGAAACGACCAGCCGGTGATCCGCATGAAGCAGCGAGGCGCTGGACGTCGCGCGACGGGTGGGCGAGGCGCTGATCGCGGCAATCGCCTTGGCAAGAGGCGCGGACGGAACGGGCGTCTGGCGCGCGTTCCGCGCGGTGATCAGGTCGGCGCTCCGCCCACGAGCCCTTCGATCGCGCGGCGCTTCTGACGCGCGTAACTCCGCTCGTCGACCCTGCTGCCGGCGTCGGAACTGCTTACAGCTTGTCTGGCGCGGCTGCTGCAAGGGCTTGTTTTGTCTGGCTGGCACGAGGACTGCTAACTGATAATCCTTTCGCGCGGGGGGACTATGAGGATCCGCTTGATTCAGGCCGCAGCGTCTCGGTATCGCTCGCGCTCGGCTCGCTATCGGCCGCGCGGCGGTCGTCAACTTCACGGATTCGGCCAGCTATTTCGCGGCCGTGGGGGCGCAGACACGTCGATTTCACCGATACGGCTGCCGGCACTGTGCTCACAAACCAGTACGCGGGAGCCGGGGCCACTTTCAACGGTGCCCAGCGCAGACGAATAGCGGTTTCCTGAACGATGGCCAAGGTATCTTCGGCATCCTGCCGGGACAGGGCGTGCGCAACGGCCATTTCGAGTTGTCGTTCGCCTCGAGCATCTTCAGCCTGGGATTCGACTTTCCCGGGCGCTGGCGATCGAGCTATACGACGGCGCTACGCTGGTCGGCACGAGCGAGAATTTCGGTTCGCGGGCGCCGGTTTCTTCGGCGGCGTGCTGTCCATTGTCGCGTTCAACCGCGCAATCGTGTTCGACCATTGCTGCGCCGTTGTTTTCGCGGACGACATGCATTTTGGCGCAGGCGTACGCGTGGTGCCCGAGCCCTCGACAGCCGCGTTGCTCGGCTTGGCTTTGGCCGCGTTGTCCTTCCTGAGGCGCAGGCGCCGCTGAACCGCCGAGCCGCCACACCAGAGACCCCGCTTCGGCGGGGTCTTCGTTTCCGGAGGACGCCGCGACCGTTCGGGCCGGTCTGCTCGATCGCTGATCGAGCTAGCGACAAATGAACAGCCGACGTGGGTGTGCCGGTCGGCCGCAGTAGGAGAGGCGACGGCAGGGCGGGTCCGCATGGGGCAGTCCCTGCCGCAAGCGCCATGCTCCGATCGATCGGGTGCGTTTTATTTTCCAAGCTGAATGGAAAGTCGCCGACGTCGTCGGAGGAGGAACCGTGTCCTGGCAGGCTTATCAGAGCGATCCTGAAAGTCTGATCACGAGGAGCGCCGCTCGACGGCCATGTCGCCGCGGGCTCTCGACGATGTCTGCTGACCTTCGACCATCAGCGCGATCACGAACAGGGCGCCGCCGACAGTCAGCGAGTCTCCGCCCGTCGACCCTCCTGCCGGTGTCTGGACCATCTGAGAGAACTCGCGCCCTGCAAACTGGAAACGCTGAATCTCCGGCTGTGGCATCATGGTGGAACAGGTTGCGAGCCGACGGGCGGTAGATACGCGACCGTATGCTGTTGTCATAATCCGTGGAATGCAACGCGCGAGGTCGATAATCGCGGCCGGCTATGCGAGGCGACTCGATCGAGACGTATCGTTCGTGCGAGCGAATTCCGCTCGCGTGGCTCTCTTGTCTGATGAGGTTGCTCGATGAACCGTAGACAAATCGCGCTGGTTCTATTCGCAGTTTTGCGGCATCTCCACTCGTCTTGCTCAAAGCCCCGCGCCGGGCGCTAGCAGCGATGCGTCGGTGGGCGCAATTCCCCGAAGCGATCCTGCGATGCCGATTCGGTCAACCCGCGCGGCGGACGCGGACGCCCGGCTCTGTCTTGAATTCCCCACCAACTTGCAAGTGATCATGTGCGCAGAGAAGTACCGGCCACACAAACATAGGGCGTAGCCACCAACACGGCGGTGTCCGCTCTTCCGCAAAGAAAAGGCCAACGGAGAACCGTTGGCCTTGGGATCCTGGTGGAGACGAAGGGCCTCAGCCGCGCGCATCTAGTAGGTCGGCAGAAGGTGGTAGTCAACGAAGACATGGGATTGCTAATCAGCATTGATCATAAATACTACCTCGATCCTCAGCAGCTTCACCGGAACCCGCAGGAAGCCGAGCCTGCGTGAATCTATGCCCCATTGAGCCTATAGAGACTTGCGAGTGAAAACGCAGTGGGCGACATGGCTATGAGACGCACGTCGTAAAGTGGGAGGGAGTAGGTCAGGCTCTCTGACGCTCTCAGTCTAGATCAATCCTGCCATCTGTACTGTAGGTTTACTATACAGTATTGGTCAAGTGTATTTTCCCGACTGGCTCTTCGCTTAATCGTGAAGTAACGTTCGAGTCTACAGCATGTACCTCATACTCTAAACAATGAAGGGAATAATCAGGAGTTCAGCTACGTTGATGGGAAGCTTCTTCTCATCAAAGTACCGCTGCAATACGATGAGCGTAAAAAAGAAAGCAACGACTACGGCGATTACTGGAGCCGCTTTAGAATGCGTAAAGGCAAGGTAGATCAACAATCCTAACCAGAACCAGCCCAACCAGGATGAGGGCGCCGGCAGTGATCAAGGGCAGTAAACGTGAGAATGATCACGGCGAAAACGATGCGAAGTGCAATCTCAATGATCATGCTGACTCCTAGTAACGAAGCGACCCTGGCCGTCAGACGCGCACCGCCGGTCGTCGATCGCAGGGCTCAACCAATCACGACCCAAGGGGGAGATAGAGGACTTTTATGGGCGCATGGTGGGGCGAGCTAGATTGTTTATTGAATGCATGCGCATGTCGAAGAGGCTGGTCACATGTAGGTGAGACCTTGCCGAGGTAGTCCTTCAGGACCCGCTCTCAAGAATGTACAGCATTCCTGCCATGAAATCATGTTATGGTCCTGTAAGAACTGTTGCTTATGTACACACCCAGACACTGTGTTTTGTATCACTATAACAAATGGCATATTCTGACGCAACGCTTGGTTTATCCCCCGGATGGACAAATGGACGCTACAAAACCAGCCTCTCCGAACAACGCAAGAGCGTCAATGCCAACGTAGATTAAAGGCGTGGCGTCCTTGTCCACAGTGATGCTCATGGTTAATAGCGTCAGGCTAGTGCGACAGAGCAAGAGGGCTATCCACACATGCTGCACTGAAGTGTCTCCACTATTCATGTCCTCTGACCAGTAAATCGAGATACGCAGCATCGGCGTGCGTGTAAGTCAGTGTTCTGGTCAAGATGATATAGTGTGAATGACATCGGCACAGCAAGTTGCCACGCCTCACTTCTTCGACTCCACGGTTCCTTCCTTGCCCATGTACGGGATCGTGTTCCTTTCGCTGCTCGTAGTCGTCATGCTGCGCTCTGGTTCGGAGTGGACCCGCGGTGCGGAGCGACGAGACGCTCCGGCCATCTTCGCGTAAGCCTTGAACGTCCGTGGCACTTCGCGGCGAACGCGGACGGACTACAGCAACGAGGGCTGTGCCTGAGCGGCGACAATTTGAGCAGCATAATTACGCAAAGTGGAGTTGACCCGTTTTCGTGGACACCTCATCCTTATGGAAGAAGGAGTCCGACAATGCCCAAAACACGAAGCCGCCGTATCCGGCGGAGTTCCGCCAGCAGATGGTCGAGCTGGTTCATGCCGGGCGCAACTCCGGCGGAGCTCGCCGCGTGAGTTCGGCGTGCTCGGCGCAGACCATCTCGAACTGGGTGGCGCAAGCCGCCGATTGACAGCGGCAAGCCGTTGCCGGCAAGGATGGCTTGAGCACCGCCGAGCGCGAGGAGCTACGCGTCTGCGCCGCAAGAACGGCAACTGCAGATGGAGCGCGACATCCTGGCAAAGGCTACGGCCTGGTTCGCCGGCAAGGGGACAAGACGTCCACGCGTCTTCGAACTCGTGAACGCGAACCAGGCCGACGTCCCGGTGCACACGATGTGCCGCGTGCTCAAGGTCTCGGCGAGCGGCTACTACGCATGGCGGGAGCGGGCGCCGTCCAAGCGGCCATCGACGAC
Organism: uncultured beta proteobacterium; assembly: GCA_963804205.1. Taxonomy (GTDB): domain Bacteria; phylum Pseudomonadota; class Gammaproteobacteria; order Burkholderiales; family Casimicrobiaceae; genus VBCG01. The sequence continues at coordinate 219,474 of CAWDPJ010000002.1, forward strand.
GCCGTACTGACCGAGCGCATCCGCACGATCCACGCCGAGTCGGACGAGACCTACGGCATGCCCCGCGTCGTGCCGAGCTGCTCGATCAGGGCACGCGCGATCAGCCGCAAGCGCGTCGCGCGACTGATGCGGCATGCAGCGCCATCCGCGGCGTCAGCCGACGGCGCAGCTTCGTCGTGACGACGCGGCGCGATCCGCGGCAGCGCCGGCGCCCGATCTGGTCAAGCGCGAGTTCGCGGCCGACGGGCCGAACCAGCTGTGGGTGGCCGACATGACCTACGTGCCGACCTGGGCCGGCTTCATCTTCCTGGCGGTCGTGCTCGATGTCTGGAGCCGGCGCATCGTCGGCTGGGCGATCGGCGAGCAGATGACGGCCGACCTCGTGCTCGCGGCGCTGAACATGGCGACTGCAGCAGCGCAAGCCCGACGGCGTCATCCATCACAGCGACCAGGGCAGCCAGTACACCAGCGTCGCCTTCGGCCAACGCTGCAAGAAGATGGGCGTGCGCCCGTCGATGGGCACGTCGGCGATGCCTACGACAACGCGATGGCCGAGAGCTTCTTCGCCAGCCTCGAGTGCGAGCTGATCGACCGGCGCAGCTTCGCAGACCAAGACCGAAGCGCGGCTGGCCCTCTTCACCTACATCGAGGGCTGGTACAACCCGCGCCGCCGCCACAGGCGCTCGGCCAGGTCTCGCCGGCCAAATTCGAAAGGAGTCACAAAAAAAAAAAAAAAAAAAAAAAAAAAAAAAAAAAAAAAAAAAAAAAAAAAAAAAAAAAAAAAAAAAAAAAAAAAAAAAAAAAAAAAAAAAAAAAAAAAAAAAAAAAAAAAAAAAAAAAAAAAAAAAAAAAAAAAAAAAAAAAAAAAAAAAAAAAAAAAAAAAAAAAAAAAAAAAAAAAAAAAAAAAAAAAAAAAAAAAAAAAAAAAAAAAAAAAAAAAAAAAAAAAAAAAAAAAAAAAAAAAAAAAAAAAAAAAAAAAAAAAAAAAAAAAAAAAAAAAAAAAAAAAAAAAAAAAAAAAAAAAAAAAAAAAAAAAAAAAAAAAAAAAAAAAAAAAAAAAAAAAAAAAAAAAAAAAAAAAAAAAAAATGGTGGAGACGAAGGGGATCGAACCCTCGACCTTCGCATTGCGAACGCGACGCTCTCCCAGCTGAGCTACGTCCCCATGAGGGGCGCAATTATACCGCTGCCGGCCCACCGCGGCAAATTGCGTCGGCGAAGACCTCCTCCCATCCCTGCTGTTGACTGCGGCCAGCCCACGCTGCGGGCCGCGGTCTAGGTCGTTGCCAATCGCTCGGTCGGCGGAACGATGCCGCCTTCGCCGCGCGCCTCGATCACGCACTGAACGAAATGCAGCTTGGTCACGACGGCGCGATTCATCACGAACGGATAGACGTCGGGCTGCCCCATGCTGCGCGCGGTCTCGTCCAGCACCGTCGTCAGCTTCACCCACGCATTGATCCAGCCGAGGAACGGCATGAGCAGAGGGCGCGTTCCGGTCGTAGAGCACGTCGTCCTCGAAGGGCGTGATGCGAAACGGCGTTTGCGAGGTGTCGAGGCTGAAGCTGGCTACCGTTTGCAGCGTTGCGCGCAGATGCAAGTAGTGCGCCCAGCTCTCCGCCCAGTCTTCCCACGGATGCGAGGACGCATAGCACTGATGAAGCGGTCGCCCCAATCGAGCGGCGGTCCGTTGTCGTAATAGTGCTGCAGTGCCTGCACGTAGTCGGCTTCCTCCGTGGCCGAACAGCTCGCGGAATTTCGGCAGCCAGTCGGTGTCGCGAATCAGCAGGTCCCAATAGTAATGACCGATCTCGTGCCGAAGGTGACCGATCACCGTTCGGTACGGCTCGTGGAAGCTTTCCCGATTTTTTTCGCGATAGTCGGCGTCGGCCTCCGCCACATTGATCGTGATCAGGCCGTCGGCATGGCCGGTCATCACGCGTGACTGCCCGGGAAGCTCTTCGAGGAATTCGAACGCCAACCCGCGTTGCGGGTCCTCGTCCTTCGGCACGATCGGCAGACCGCAGGCCTGCAAGCCGAACAGCACGCGCCGCTTTGCGGTCTCGATCAACTCGAGGCGCATGACGTTGCGCGGATCCGCCAGGTCGGGATCGTGCGCGTCAGGCGGCAGGACAGACACGCCGCGAATGCGCTGTCGGCCGGGATCAGCCAGTTGCAGGCCGCCGCGTCGGTGCGATGCTCGCAGAACTTGAACGACGGCTTGGGACTCGCGCTCGTCGCCGGCCAATGCCCACGTGCCGTCATCGCTCGGAACCAGCGCACCGAGCAGCTGGCTGGTCGGGTCGTACGCGATCGCTGAGCCACAGCCGAGGCAGCCCGCGTTGTGGAAGAACAGCGGCTGCCCGCACGTGCACTGGAACGCTTTCATGAGCGGGCGGATTCGGGGCGCAGGCGTCGGAACCGCCGATGCTACACTCGGCGCAGCGGAGGAGCCGCAATCATGCCGAAACAGATCATCGCATCGAGGACGCCCCCGCGGCGATCGGCCCCTATTCGCAGGCGGTGCGTGTTGGCGACATCGTGTACATGTCAGGCCAGATCGGCCTGGACCGACGACCGGGCATCCTGGTCGAAGGCATCGAGGCGCAGGCGCACCAGGTGTTCCTGAACATGCGCGCTGTCGCGGAAGCCGCCGGCGGATCGCTCGACGACATCGTCATGCTGCACTGCTGCTCATCGGACATGGGCGATTTCGTCAAGGTCAACGAAATCATGACGAGCTATTTCAAGCCGCCGTTCTCCGGCGCGGGCGACTGTCGAGGTAGCGGGTTTACCGCGCGGGGCAAGGTCGAGGTCGTGGGGACGCTCGCGATTCCGGCGACGCCGTAGCGCCTGCGCAGCGCTGGATGTCCTGGCGATCGCCGTTCGCCGCAGCCCTCCAACGAGGAGGCGTGTTTGCAAAGTGCTGGCGTACGCGCGATGGGGCTGCCATCGTTGACTCACCACGATCCGTCGAGTCAATCGTGTCGTCAAAGTGAATATTCGCTGTTGACGCAGACAGGGTGCACCGCTAGTGTAGGTCCGGTGGGTGTGTCCGACGCAGGCTCGGATCGGCTTCCCGTTTTCACGATCGGAGGATGGCGATGAAACGAAGGATCGCGGCGTTCGCAGTTGTTTCGCTGGTGGCCCTGTCGGTGCAGGCCCAGGGTCCGGTAGAGAACGTGCAGGCCACGTCGGCGCGGGCCGAAAAGCCCTCGGCCGCGGGAAGAGCGAAGGATTTCGGCACCAGTTCTTTTCATTCGGCGATCGATTCTTTCGCCCTCTCGCCCTACGCCGATGGCTTCAACGTGGGCCGCAGCATTTCGACCGACGGGTTGAATTGCGTCGTCGGATCGACGGAATCGAGGGCGGTCGGCCAGGTGATCCTTCCCCACGGCGTCGACATGGACTTCCTCCGGATCTGGGCCTTCGACGGCAACGGCGCCGAAGATCTGCAGGTCACATTTCAATCATCCTGCCTGCCCGACGCCGGAGCCGCTTTGCCGATACGTACGACCCTCGCGCTTGCGGCGTCGTCGGGTTCGCCGAGCGAGTTCACCGCGAGCGATACGGTCACCGGCAATGTCAACGTCGACAACGAGAGCTGCACCTACCAGGTGGTCGTGCGATTCGGGAATACCAACGACGCCTGCGGCTTCCAGCTTTTCTTCTACAAGGCGCGGATTCAATGGCAACGCCTGATTCCGACCCCAACCGGCCGTCGCATCCTTTGTCGACGTTCCCCTTGGGAGCCAGTTCTATCGCGAAGTTGAGGCCCTTGCCGCCTCGGGAATCACCGGGGGTTGCACGGCAACCGAGTTCTGTCCTCAAAACCCTGTCACCCGGCTGCAGATGGCAGCGTTCCTCGCGCGCGCGCTCGGCCTTTCGCAAACCATCGTGGACCCGGCCAATCCCTGAAGCGGATCAGGCAAACGAGCGGGGCGGAACGCTCGACGATATCGTCATGTTGCACCTGCTGCTCACGGACATGGGCGATTTCGTCAAGGTCAACGAGATCATGACGAGCTACTTCAAGCCGCCGTTCCCTGCGCGCGCGACTGTCGAGGTTGCGGGCCTGCCGCGCGGGGCGAGCGTCGAGGTCGTGGGAACACTCGCGATTCCCGCGGCGCGGTGACCTTCGTCATGTAGCAGTTCTCCTGCGGAATCGAGCGCATCGACGCTCGAGATCCCGTTGAAAATTCGCGTTGACCGTACCAGGAGCGGCTGCTAACGTCGTGCCTCGTTTCGCTCGAGCGAAATCGAAGATCCGTCCGGGCGGGCGTTACCGCATTCTTCCAACGGAGGATCGCATGAAGCGAATGGCCGCGTGGATTGGCGTTGCGATGCTGGTGGCCGCGCCGGCGCTTGCCCAGGTTCCCAACGAGTCCCCCGAGTTAAACCGTCGCAAGCGGACTCCGTCGTGAAGCCGCTGGCGGGCGAACGGGAAAAAGACTTCGGAACGTCGAATTTCTATACCGCGATCGATTCCTTCGCGATGACCCCCTTCGCGAGCGACTTCCTTGCGATTCGGGGCAGCGTTACCGGGGGGCTGAGCTGCACGAACGCTTCGACCGAATCGAGGGCGGTCGGCCAGGTGATCCTTCCGCACGGCGTGGATATCGAAGTGATCCGCGTCTGGGCCAATGACAATTCGGTCAGTGACAACATGCAGATTACGCTGCAATCGTCCTGTCTGCCCGATAGCGCCGCGGCGCTGCCCACAGTGACCAATCTGGGGACCGTAACGTCTGGGGGGTCGCTTGGCGCCTTCACCGATTCGGCGGTCGTCGCGGGTACGGTACTCGCCGACAACCAAAGCTGCACTTATCAGGTGGTCGTTCGATTCGGGAATACCGTCAATGCTTGCGATACGGCCCTGACGTTCTACAAAGCGCGAATCCAGTGGGACCGGCTGATCCCGCTCGCCCCGGCGCTGGCTTCGTTTACCGACGTACCCACGAACGCGCAGTTCTTCCGTGAAATCGAAGCACTCGCCGATACGGGGATTACCGCGGGATGCACTGCGACCGAGTTCTGTCCGGATGTGTTCGTGACAAGGCGACAGATGGCGGCCTTCCTCGCACGTGCGCTCGGGTTGCAGCCGCCGACGATCGCCGACCCCGCGAATCCGTAGAGCACTCGTCGCCGCGATCTAGGGTGGCTCGTGGCACTGGCGCGCGTTCGAAAGCGGCCGGCGCATCCGCGTAACTAGCGGACCGTCGGGCGCGGATCCCGCGAGGATTCCGGGCCCGACGCCGCGCCGGATGCGGGCGGAAGCTCGCAATCACGGCCCAACGCGCTCGCCGTGACGAGCTTTCGCCCGCCCGCATGTCCAGCCTGCGCGGCGCGGCAATACCATCGGTACGCGACGTCCATGCTCCTGCCGACGCCCCAACCGTTGGCGTAGCACGTTCCGAGGCTGTACATCGCATCGACATGACCACGATCAGCCGCACGACGAAACCACTCGACCGCTGCGCGCTCGTCGGCGCCGGTTCCCGTTCCCTGCAGCAGCGCGTATCCGAGCGCGTACTGGCCAGACAGGTCCCCCGACACGGCCGCACGCTGGAAGAGCCGCACCGCACGTTCCGTATCGCGCTTGACTCCATTCGCGTCGAGCAGCCGCAACCCCAGCGCATAGTCGGCACGCGCGGATCCTGCATTGGACGCCTGCTCGAGAAGCGCCACGATCCCGGGAATGTCCGCCTCGCGCTTGTCGGTTTCGCGAATGAGCGCAAGCTCGACTGCCGCCTCGCCGTG
>CAWDPJ010000003.1:0-86481 GCA_963804205.1 uncultured beta proteobacterium
TAGGGAGACGCATGACGCTTTTCGGCATCATCTGGGGCATCGACGTGATCGTCGCGCTCGTCGCCGTGTTCTTCTTCGTCTGGGGCGTCCAGGACGGTTCGGTGTCGTCGTTCAACATCGCCTTGTGGGCCGGGATCCTGGCGGGGCTGGGCCCATCGTGTTCGGCAGTCGCGCGCTGCATCGCAAAGGGCATCGGGGGCTCGCGACGCTGCTCGCCGCCGTGCCCGCCATCCCTGCGTTGCTGTACGGCTTGCTGATCGTCGCGATGATGTTCAGCGGCGCGCGCTGGAACTGATCGAGCCGCGGCAGGCGATTCTGCTATCGTCGCCGCGTGACGGCGTTCGTCGCACGGAGGCGCATTGCGACATAACCCGGTCAAGCGGAAGCTGGCCGCCGGCGGCACGGCGTTCGGCGCGATGGTGTTCGAGTTCCTCTCGCCGGGGCTGCCGCAGATCGCGCGCAACGCGGGCGCCGAATTCCTGCTCTACGACATGGAGCATACCGGCCTGGGCTTCGAGACGCTTGAAGACCCAGGTCGCGCTGTGCCGCGGGCTCGACATCGTCCCGCTCGTCCGCGTGCCACGCGGCGACTACGCGTTCATCGCCCGCGCGCTCGACGTCGGGGCGTTCGGCGTGATGGTTCCGATGGTCGGCGTCGGCGGAGGAGGCACGCTACATCGTCTCGTGCACGCGCTATCCGCCGGCGGGTCGGCGCGGCGCCGCGTTCGGTTTCGCGCACGACGACTACCAGGGCGGCGATCTGGGCACGAAGATCGATGCATTGAACGAGCGCGCGATGGTCATCGCGCAGATCGAGACCGACGAGGGTCTCGCGAATGTCGAGTCGATCGCCGCGGTGCCCGGCGTCGATGTGCTCTGGATCGGCCAGTTCGACCTGACGAATTTCCTCGGGCATCCCGGGCCAGTTCACGCATCCGCGTTTCATCGAGGCGCTCGATCGCGTCCTTCGGGCCTGTGCGTCCCAGGCGCGTCACGCCGGCGATCCTCGGCATCGACGAGGCGTCGGTCCGCGATTTCGGGCAGCGCGGATTCAGGATGATGGCGTACGGCGTCGATCATCTGCTGCTCCAGGAAGCGATGCGCCGGGGAATCGAGCAGTTGCGTGCCGCCGCGCGTCCTCGGAAAGGATTCACGATGAGCGCGCCGTTTCGCGTCGGCATCACCCGCGACATCCTCGACAGCCGCGGCGAACCGGCGTTCGGGCGCGCGGCGCTCGAGATTCTCGACCGCGCTCCCGCGCTGACCTGGGACTATCTGCCGCAGGTCGTTGCGGCGCTCGACGCCGACCACGCGGCGGCGTACGACGCGCTGTACGTGAACACCGCGCGTGTTCCGGCGGCCGCGGTCGCGCGCGCGGATTGCCGGTTGCGCGTCGTCGCGCGGCACGGCGTCGGCTACGACTCGGTCGACGTCGACGCAATGACGCGCGCCGGCGTGCTCGTGACCAACACGCCGAGCGCGATGCCGCGTCCCGTCGCCACGACCGCGCTCACGTTCATCCTTGCACTCGCCGGCAAGCTGTTCCTCAAGGATCGGCTGACGCGTACCGGACGCTGGCACGAGCGCATGGACCACATGGGGCTCGGGCTCACGCGGGCGAACGCTCGGCGTCGTCGGCGCCGGCCGCATCGGCAAGGAGCTGCTGCGGATGGCGCGGACGTTCGACTTGCGGCTGATCGCCTACGATCCGCACGCGAACGACGTCGAGCTCGGTTACCTCGGCGCCCGCAAGGTCCCGCTCGAGGACTTGCTGCGTGAAGCGGATTTCGTCGTCGCCTGTTGCCTGCTCGACGAAACGACCCGCCATTTGTTCGGCGAGCGCGAGTTCGCGCAGATGCGCCCCGACGGCGTTCTTCATCAACGTCGCGCGGGGCCCGGTCGTCGACGAGGCGGCGTTGATCGCTGCCTTGAGCGCGAATCGCATCGCCGGTGCAGCGCTCGACGTTTTCGAGCAGGAGCCGGTCGATCCCGCCAATCCGCTGCTCGCGATGGACAACGTGATCGTCACGCCGCATTCGCTGTGCTGGACCGACGAGTGCTTCCACAACATGGCGTCGATCGGCCTGACCAGCATCGTCGACGCGCTCGCGGGCAAGCGGCCGGAGTTCATCGTGAACCGCGAAGTGCTGAATCATCCCCGCGTGCAAGCGTGGATCGCGGCACGCTCGACTCGCTGATCGTCAGCCAGTCGGTCGATACGTGGTGGATGAGGCAAGCATCGCGACGTCAGCCAATCGCAACGGTAGGCCCCTTCCTACGCAGCTAAGCCGCTCGCGCCGATGGGCATCGCAACGGGTACCGGCTGTAATGCCGTCTCGTTGTTCGAACCCAAAGGAGGAGAACAGATGACACAAACTGATCGTCGTGGCCTGGATCCCAACCCCGACGCGAATCGCGATCCGATCACCGGTAAGCCGGGGTCTCACCCGGTCGGCACGGCCGCGGGTGCGGTCGCCGGTGCGGTCGCGGCGGGCGCTGCTGCCGGAACGCTCGCAGCGGGACCGGTGGGCACGGCCGTCGGCGCGGCGCTCGGTGCGGTTGCAGGCGGGCTGGCCGGCAAGGGCATCGCCGAGCTGATCGATCCGACCGTCGAGGACCGCTACTGGAAGGACAACTACTCGTCCCGCCCGTACGTGCCGTCCGGCGCGAGCTTCAACGACTACGGCCCGGCGTATCGCTACGGGTACGAGACGTATCCCAAGTATCACGGCAAGACGTTCGACGAGGTCGAGAGCGATCTGTCGCGCGACTGGGACCGCGTCAAGGGCACGTCCCGCCTGACGTGGAACGAGGCGAAGTACGCGACGAAGGATTCGTTCCAGCGCGTGAGCGACGCGATCGAGCGTGCGGTGCCGGGCGATTCGGATCGCGACGGAAAATAAGCTGTAGCCTCTTGAAGTAGCGTGCAGCGACGCGGTCCAACGGATCGCGTCGCTTTTTTTTGCCGCGTTGCGCGAGCGACCCGCGCGATGGGGCGCTTGTTTCCCGAACCTGCGATGCGGCGCCGATCCGCGCGATAATCGTCGCCAACGATCGCGGCGTACGCGGCCCATTTGCACTGCCGGAAGTTCTCGCTGCGCGGGCGCTGTGGCGTGATCGGCAGGAACGTCTGCATGCCCGGCGCCTTGCTCAACTCGCCGATCGCGAGGACTGGCCACGCGAGCGCGGATTCGGGCGGCGAAGCTGGCAGCTGAACGGGCCGGCCTGTCATCGCCCGCATCGAGGCTCGGCTCGCCGTATTGCGAGGAACGCGGACGCAGCGAGGTTGCAATCGGCCTGCATCCGGAATTCGCCGCCCGGTCAGCGATCTTGGCGCCGCGCTGATCGACTTGCAATACGCGGTCGCGGCCGCTAGCGAAGTCGCGTAGTCGGCAATCGGCAAGCGGACTGCTCCGACCCGAGCGGCTGTTCACCAATAACCGAAGCGGACGTTCGCGCTAGCGTTCTTGCGTCTCGGCGCCGGGCAGGCCCCGCTACACTTTTTCCCAGATGATCCGAACCTTGCCCCAAGCCGTGTCCGCATCCAGAACGAGCTGATCTCCTTCGAAACGATAAAACCTGACCTGCTCGGAGCCGTTGAGGTTCGGGAACCAGCTCCCCTCGATACGGTGGATCACGGCTTTCCTCCGCTCGTCGATCGCAAAGGTTCCGAAGTAACCGAAGTAGCCGAGCCACGCCGTCGCGCGCTCGTCCGGGGTCGCCTTGCGCCAGTCGTCGTCCGCGAACCGGGGAATGCCGGAGCGCTGGAGCTGGGCCGCAACTCGGCCATCGGCGCTGTAGATGATCTGTCCGGTGGCGTCTTCCCCAAGCGGGTACGCGACTTTGCCAGTGGGAGCATCCTCCGTCCATGAGATCAGCCGCCAAGCGCCGATCAAGCGAGCGCGGACGTATTCGGCGGAAGAATTGACGGGGGTGTCGGGCAGGCTGTCATCCATGAAGTTGCAAACCGTGATGGGGAGTGACGATCCTATCGCGGTCTTCGGCAACGAATGTCGCTGGCGAACGAAAACCACTGGGTCCCCGCCTGCGCGGGGATGACGTATCCTTTCGGATCGTCACTTTCGCGGGAAGGACGCCGCGATGCATGCAGCAACCGGTGCACCATCAGACGCTGAACGCGCGGCACGCCTTTTTCATCGGCCAACCGACGAAACTCCGCCACCCAGTTCGTCTCCCACGACGCTTCGCCGTCCAGCGAGAACGCCTGTTCCCACCGCGCGAGCCCGTCGCCAAGCCGCGTCCAGCGATAGCGCACGCGGATCGGACGTCCGTCGTCGATGTCATCGCCGAAGAAGTCGCCACGGTCGCCGTAGAAGCCGCCGACGACCGGCGGTAGCATGATGCCGTCCCGGCTGTTGACCCAGTAGATCGACCACTGGCGACGCTCCGGATCGAAGAACCGGAACGTCACACCCGACCAGCCTTTGGTCGGGAAATCGATCTCGTCCACGTTACCGAGGCCGCCGAGCAGGGGTCGCATCGACAAGCGTGCCGGGAACTCGTCCCATTCGTCGCTCCCGACGTGGCGCGCCTTCAGCCGGCGGTTGTGCACGTCCCAGGTGCCGACGAGGAAATCGAAGTCGTGGCGTTGCCCGCATTCGGGTTTCGTCGCTTGCATTGCAGGGGCCTCCGGGGGATGGGGGATCGACTGGTAGCCGGCGGTCGCCGCGGCCAGGACCAGCGGGGAAAGAGGAATCCACAGCCTTGCGTAGTGCAGCATCGCGAACCTCCTCGGTCGGGAACGACGCTCGTTCGCGATCGCGGAACGCCGGGTGACGATAGCGCGGATATAGGACAGAATCCGTCCTATTAGCGAACGAAACTGACGCGCATGTCGAGGCCGACCACCCGCGCGCTGACGCTTGCTCGAGCTGCTGCAATCGCGTACGCAGATCAGCGGCGCGGAGCTCGCGCGGCGCGTGGGCGTCGATCGCCGCACGCTGCGGCGCTACATCGCGACGCTCGAGGAGATCGGCATCCCGATCAGCGCCGAGTACGGCCCGCACGGCGGCTATCGGGTGATGCCCGGCTTCAAGCTGCCGCCGATGATGTTCACCGACGAGGAGGCGCAGGCGCTGTCGCTCGGCCTCCTCGCCGCACGCGAGCTCGGGCTTGCCGGCATCGCGCCGGCGATCGAAAGCGCGGAGGCCAAGCTCGCGCGGGTCATGCCGGAACGTTGCGCGCGAGCAGCGCGGGGCTGCGCGACACGATCGCGTTGCAGGTCCCGGCTGCCGTGGCAACCGACGCGCAACTGCTGCGCGAGCTCAGTCGCGCGGCCCAGGCGCGCCGTTCGGTGATGCTTCGCTATCGGGCGTCGGACGGCAGCGAGACGGTGCGCGGATTCGACGTCTACGGCCTGGTGTTCCGCGGCGGGCCGCTGGTATGTCGTCGGGCATTGCCAGCTCCGCAACGGCCTGCGGACGCTGCGGATGGATCGCGTGACGACGCTGCAATCGACGCCGAGGCCGTTCGAACGGCCGCGCGATTTCGATCCTGCCGCCTATCTCTCCGATGCGATGCGCAGCCTGCCGCGCGCGTTCGCTTTCGAGGTCCGCCTGACCGGCGAGCTCGAGCGCGTTCGCGAGCACTGCTTCTGGATGCTCGGCACGCTGGACGCGGAAGGCGGCCGTGCGCCTGCGCGGATCGACGGACGATCTCGACGTGGACGGCGCGCCAGCTTCTCGCGCTGCCCTTCGACGTCGACGTCGTCGGGCCGCCGTCGCTCGGCGCGGCACTTGCCGCGCTGGTCGCGAGGCTCGCGTTGCGCCACGGCGGACGCGCCGGCGCGCAGCGACCGACGTGAAGCCTTCAGGCCACGCCGTAGCCGAGACGCGCGAGATCGTCCAGCAAGCGCTGCAAGCGCCGGGGATGGCTCTGCTGCACGTAGCAGACGAGCTCGAAGACCTGGCTCCACGTGGCGCGCGCTGCGTCCTCGAGCGACACCGAAATTTCCGAGGTCGCGTGCGTGATGTATTTCGCGAAAACACCGCCGCCGATGACCGCGAGCGCAAGCGATCCCACCGACGCGAGCAACCGGCCGAGCATGCGGGCACGAAGGCGCATGTTCAGTCGCCCGAAAGTGTCGGCGACGCGGGCCGCGACGGGCGTGGCGTTTTCGTGCGGGGACGACGGGACGTCGCTATCTCGCGACAATTCACGCGGGCGCGTGGGCTCAGGCATGCGGGTCTCCTTGCGACGAACTCTTGTGACACGAGCGCAGAGGCGGCGTACCGCCACCTCGAACCGAAGCCAGTCTGGCGGTCGACTATGACGGCATCATATCCGACGCTGCCGCTTCCGGAGAAGTTCCCTCGCTGCCGCGAGCTACGGATCGCTACCGAGGGTGCGGTCGCGCTATCCGTGCTTACGGCCGCGGCGGCCGCACCATCGTGTCGATCAGATGTTCGATCAACGCCTCGGGATCGTCGCAACGTCCGCTGTGCGCCGGCGACGTCTGGATGACCGCGCTTCGAGGCGCGACCAGCCAGTGGAAGCGCTCGCGCGGCGAGAGACGGCCGATCGGCCCGGCGTGCGGGGCCGCCTTTGCAGATGATCGGAATCGCCGCGAGATGCTTGCGGATCGCTTCGAGATCGAGCGTCGCGTCGAGCGCCGCGATACGCTGCGGCTCGAACTCGATGCGCGCTTCGAGAAAATCGCGCGAAGGGCACGAAACGATGACGCCGACGTTGACGAATTCCTCGCGCTCGACGCGCGGCACGACGCGGATCACCGCGTAGTCGTAGCTACTCGGATACCGGGCACGGAGCGCCTCCTCGACGAACGGGCGCGGCGCGGCCAGCCGCGCACGCAGATAGTCCACATAGCCGCGCGGCGGGCATCGGCGGATGCGAACGAGCGATCGCCGCGAGCCACGCGTCGGGCACGAGGGCCAGGATCTCCCGCAGCGTGCGCTCATCGAGCTGGCCGGCCATCGATGCGTCGACGTCGGGGAGCGCGCTCGCGAACGGCAGCAGCACATGGTCGCGAATTGCCGGGAACGGATCGCGGCTGCGCGCGGCGTAGTCGCCGCCGGCGTGATGGAAGTACAAGCGCGGCCCCATGGTCGATCATCCACAGTTGCCGATGCCAGATCAGCAGGTTCGGGTTCCGCGGCGTACGATCGATGTTCACGACGAGCGCGTCGAACCACACGATCTTCGCCGCGAGCGTCGCTGTCGGGCGTGTCGGCGACCGGGTCGAACGTCGTCGCGCCCGGCAGATAGTCGAGCGCCAGATTGGTGCCGGCGCTCTGGCGGATCAGGTCCTGGATTTCCGGGTCCGGCTCGGTGCGGGCGAGATCGGCATCGAGCTCGATCAGCGCGAGCTCGGGACGGGAAGCCCCGCCGCGCGCGCGATCTCGCCGGCGACGAGCTCGGCGACGAGCGCATTGGCGCCCTGGCCCGCGCCGCGGAACTTGAGCACGTAAAGGCCGTCGTCGTCGGCTTCGACGATCGCCGGCAACGACCCGCCTTCGCGCAGCGGCGTGACATAGCGGGTCGGCCGCAGTGTGCGCAGCGGCATGGCGCTCGGATACTACATTCGATCCCGAGACGGACGGACGCTCCCCTCACCCTGCCCTCTCCCCCGTGCCCGGGGGAGAGGGTAAACGTGCTCCCTGCTCCCGCCGGGGAGGAAAATAACGTCCCCTTTCCGCTGCGGAGGGAGTGTAATCGCGCGCGCTCTCCCGCTTGCCGGAGAGAAAAAGTACATCCCACTTGCGGGAGAGAACAAACGTGCTCCCCTCTCTGCGTGCGGGAGAGAACGCAAGCGCGCTCCCACTCCCGCTTGCGGGAGAAGAGTTAAGTCGCGCTCCCGCTCCCGCCCTAGGTGTGAAGTCTCAGGACGTTGTCCCCTCGATCCAACTGGAAGAAGCTGATGGTTGCGACGCCGTCAGTTCTTGCCAGGAGGACCGAGTGGACACCCATCAGAATGCCCCAATGACGCCGGCAGGTCGACTTCGCATGGTAGAAGCGGTGCTGCGGAGGTGAAACGATGGGTTCGGTGGCGGGGCGCATCGAATCGACCGCAAGACCGTGCGCAAGTGGGTGGGCCGGTATCAAACTGAGGGCGGGGTCGGGACTTCGCGACCGCAGTTCGCGACCTCGGCGCTCGCCCACGGCGATCGCGCGAGGTACGGCGCAGCGAGTGATCAGCTTGAGACGGAGGCGATGGAGCATGCCGAGCATCGCGCTGGAGTTGCGGATATCGCGAGCGACCGTGTCGCGGGTTCTGGCACGCGCCAGACTTAGCCGGTTGTCGGCGCTTGAGCCGGCACCCTTGCCGCGACGCTACGAGCGCGCATCTTCCTGGAGAGCTGCTGCACATCGACTCCAAGCGGCTTGGCGCGGATTGAGCAGATTGGCCACCGGGTGACGGGGGACCCGCGCGATCATGTCCGTGGGGCTGGTTATGAAGCGGCGTTTGTGGCGATCGATGACCACTCGCGAATTGGCTTCGCCCAGATGTTTGCCGATGAGTGTAAGCGCAGCGCCGCTGTCTTTCTGGAGCACGCGGCTGGGTATTACCGACATTTGGGCGTGGAGGTTCGTTGCATCATGACCGACAACGCCTGGGTATTTCGTTCGCTGCCGTTCATGGCGGTTTGCAGGCGCTGGCATCTGCGCCATATTTATATCAAGGCCTACACGCCGCAAACCAACGGCAAAGCGGAGCGGTTCATCCAAACGCGCTGCGCGAGTGGGCCTATGGACGACGATATCGGGATTCGCGCTGAACGCAAGGCTTATTTGGCCGAATGGTTGCATCGCTATAACTGGCATCGCCCGCATTCCGCGCTCGCTGGGCATCCACCCATCACTCGGTTGGGCGTCGGTGGGGACAACCTGTTGAGACTTCACACCTAGGGCGCAATGCAAATTCAAATACCCGGATAGTATTTCCTTGCTCATCGACAATTTCGTGTTGCTGATCGTCGCTGCAGGCAAGGTCGAGCGGGACGGCGTTGGAGGGGACGGTCAGCTGCCGTCCCTTACCCCGACTTGTACAAGTTATGGCAGCTGAGGCAGTCCTGAGGCGTTGACTTCCTGCACAAGACTGTCAAACAGGATGTCAATCATCTCGAAGTTCGTATACATCGCATGTGTGGCTATACGGAAGCCGATTATTGACCGCCGAATCGGTATGCTTATCCCGCCATGTTGTGAATCTGATATACATCTTGATGCCGTCATTCACGGCCGGATTGCCAAGGGTGTTGTAAATTGTGGTCATAGCAGCGTTCATCGCTGCAAACTGACCAGGATCTTTTTGCCCTTAAAACGGGTTGAATGAAGTAAACGCCGTGCGGAAAGCGGGATCGCCGGGGTTGACCCACAAAGCGTCCGGCCCCCATTTCCCGATAATCTTTCCTTTGAGATGGATTCCGAGATCAACGCCGCGCTGGTAGATTCTCTGCAGGCCGACGTAGGTGAAGAACGATAAGGTATCGGTCATCGCATACACGGCCGGGGTGTCGTACTCGCCTCGTAACTGCATGAATGCGTTAGGTGGCCAGGCCCTGTTGTTAGAAGAGGGGAGAAGGAGCTGTGAAGTGGTCTCCGTATATTAGGAAGTTGCCTGGGGCTAAGGCGGCAGGTTGCTTCCGGAATTCCTGATATAGCAAATGCCAGTCCCAGGGCCTCCAGCAGCCACTTGTGGCCTGCTCCAACTATGAAATCGGCTTCGTAGTCATGACAGTTGATAGGAATCTGCCCCCAGCCATGCGCAGTGTCGAAGATGGTGTAAGCCCCGTAGCTCTTTGCCAGTTGGGAGAGCTCTTTGACGGGGAGGCGCAGCCCGTTCTTATAGAAGATTTCGCAAGTGACTAGATATTGCTGGCACCAGCAGGTAACGGTTTTGCCAACTCCGTTTGGAACAATGCCAGGACTTGTGCCTTAGTGATGGAAGAGGTGAAATTGCTGGCAAGAAACGTTCGCCACTGCGACACCGTGGTAGTCCCGTGCCCATGCGATCGGCCCTTCAGCTGCAGCATGTTCCCAGTTTGTGGTAACAATCCTATCCCCCGGGTTCCATGGCGTACCCGAAAAGATCAGGTTTAACGCATCAGTCGTGTTGTAACTTAGAAATATCTCGTCGTCGTTTGCACCGTAAGCCGCAGCCACAGCCTGCTGCCTTGGAATGACCCCTGTTTCGAAAATCCTAAGGAGACTCCCAATCGGGAACAGATCGGGAAACTCGTTATTCATGTTCGTTTCCCAATCCCTTGGATCCATGCTCTTGAAAAGATTGTAAACGGCAAGATTTGACATGCTGAACAAGGGCATCGACCACGTTTCCCCGTGTCAAAGTGGAAGAAATCATTCGGCGACACGAACGCCTTCTTCACCTGATGCCAGAACCCCTCTGAATTCGGATTGGCATTGATCGTTGGATGCGGCTGGAGAGCAGAAGGTATCGATCCGGGCGGGATCTTCTTCTTCTTGTCTAATGCCTCTGCCTCCGTGGGACCAATTAATCCTGCACCCAATCCAGCCGCCGCAATTCCTTTGAGGAAATCGCGTCTTTCCAGACCTTTTTTCATGAGTCTTACTCCTCTCTGACCGAGTCAGGGTTGTTTTGACTTCAGCGTACTCTTAGAACGCCTTGCTCCTCTTCGCTCAATGCCCACTCACATTCTGGGAGGGCTTCTGGAGTTCTGGAGACTGACATTACGATAGGGCCGTGTTTCCCATCGCGATAGCCTCTGTTTTTCGATACAAACAATCGTTCGCGTCGATGGATGCTTGGGTAAGTCGGATCGAATCGCATCGCTTCGCGTGAGGTCCTCACCATCGCGCGAGCCGAACACTGAGCAGTACTCTCGGAAGGCGCCCGCCCACGGGACAGGCCACACGAAGATCACCGAGAACTGGCCTAAACGGGAGCGGAATCCAATTATGGTGGCGGCAACGCCGCCTGTGCCGGGGACTTCCGATCGGCACAAGCTGATCACTGATAATCGGCGATCGTCGGCGCCGCGTAGGCACACGAAGACGACCAGAATCGAAAGCGCCTACAGCACCGAGGTCCGATCGGCGACCACCATGTCGTTCTTCGAACGAGATGATGGCCCATTCATAGCCGATTCCCGCCGGCAGCGTCTGTGCGAGCTTCTCCATCGCCGCCATCGCCTGTCCCGTGCTCTTGCCGGATGCTGCCTGCCCCTAAGGCAGCGATGCAAAGCGGGAGGGTTGGGGTGAGGGTGTTGCGCTACGCCGAGTTAGCTATCGCGCAACGGTCGCAGTCCAGACCCCATCGCGCGCGAGTACGTCGACGTCGCTTGGATCGGCCGCACGCGCCACCATCGACTCGAACACCTCGCGGGATGCGGTACGCGCGGTCGCGGGCGCAAAGCGGAAGCCGGTATAGAGCTCTATCGTCTCGCCCACCTCGTCGAAGCCGAGCATCCAGCGATCCGAGGTCGCGCCGGTGAAGCGACCGTTGAATTCATGCACGAGCAGGCGGCCATCGCCCGCACGCTGGCACTGGATGTTCAGCGGCCCCCGCCAGCCTTCCGCGGCGAACGCTTCGGCGATGCGTCGTCCCATCGCCTGGGTCGCCGGGTCGTCATCCGCCTCGACCCATTTCGAACGTCGCTCGGCACGCAGGTTGCGCGTGCAGATGACGCGCGCGACGTTGCCGTCGGGTCCGACCAGCGCCTGAATCGAATGCTTCAGGCCCTGGAGCGTATGGAACAGCGGGATGCCGCGCTCATCGAGCTCGGCGAGAAAGTCGCTGACCCGCGTGGGGTCGCCGAGGAAGGCTTGGACGACGAGGTCTTCGTTCCCGAGTGCGCGCTCGAATTGTCTTTCCTCGAACAACAGGTGAATGCCTTGCGCCGAGAACCCTCGTCGCGGCTTCGACACCAGTGGGAAGCGATTCGCGCGCAGGAAGGCGGCAGCCTGCTCGCCGTCGCCGCCGACGATCGATGGCACGAACGGAAGGCTGCGATCGCTGCAGAATCGATGGCTCAGCCATTTGTCACGCACGACGCGCGCCGTCGTAGCGTTGCCGCACAGCAGATGGCGGGCGAGATCGGGCCGCCGGTCACGCAGGCCGGCAAGGAACACGACGTCGTCGTCGCGGCACGGAATGACCAGGTCGGGGCGCTCGCGAGCGACGATCTCGAGCAACCGCCGCTCGAAGCGCGCCGGATCCTCCAGCGTCGGCGGCACGAGGTGAATGCGATCGAAGTCGAACAGCGAAGGTTCGTTCGCGACGCTCGACGTGCCGACGAGCTCGAGGCCCTCGCGGCGGCCCTCGAGCGTGGCCAGGATCTTCTGCCCGACGACGGTTCCCGCCGAGACGAGCAGCAGACGCAGCTTCGTCGTCATCGCCGCGCACGTCGACGTGCGGTGCGGCGCAGGGCGCGCGCACGAGTACGACCGGCAAACGGGGCCAACGCGGGCACGCCCTCATTCTAGCTTCGATCGGATTTGCTCGGCCGAGGGCACGTCCTTGCGCGTCGCAGAACAGAGTCTCTCCGAAGCGTTTCGAGCCTTACTGGCTCTTGGCTGCGCCAGTGAGCTGCTCGAGCGTGAACGTGTAGCTGACCTTGTCGAGCGGCTTGTGGCAGGCGAGGCACTCCGCCTGGTTGACACCCGGACGAGGTTGCCTGGCCGCGGTGAAGATGGCGTAGTTCCAGTCCTCGTTGCGCAGCATCTCCGGAATGTCCTTGCCCCAGCCCGCCTCACGCGCCATCGCCGTGTAGAACAGCAACTGGTCGGCCACGAAGAAGCCGTCGGCTCCGACGATCGGCTTCTTGTCGGCGTCGAGCCTGGCCGAGAACACCTCGGCGAAGAGCACCGATCCATCCGGCAACGACTTGCCTGCCTTCGCAGCCTGCAGCGCCGTGTCGTTGGCGTAGTAGTAGCGAACTTGCCGCGTGCTCGGAAAGTTGATCGTGTGGTACTTCCTGTACGTGGCCTTGTAGTTCTCGGGAAAGGTCACGCCGGTTTTCACCAGGTTCGGCAGGAATGCGGACTTGTCGGTGGCACCGGCGCCCGGCTGGGTCGAGAAGAACGCAGCGACGTTCGCAATGTCGTCGTTGCTCAGCTGTCCCGCGATCGCATTCATGATCGCGTTTTTCCGGGACGCGTCCTTCAGCGCCTTCAGCTGCGTTTCGAGATAGGCGCCTTCTGGCCGGCGAGATTCGGGATGGCGTCGCTGACACTCACCCCGTTCGCGCCGTGACAGGCGGCGCAGACGCTCTGCACCTTGGCTTTGCCCGCTTCGACATCGGCGGCGTGCGCGACGGGCGCAAGGAGGGCGACGGCTGCCAAAGTGACGATCCGTTTCATGGGTTCGCTCCGTCGAGTTTCCTGGCCCCGCACCGCTCCAGGCCACGTCAACGAGACCTGACCGTGCGTCGTGTCGCTGAGAGGCTTGCCGGACGCTGTCCGGCCCGCAGTTCCACCGGAGAAACAGCGAGCGGCCGGCCTCTATTCCTGCAACGTCGCAGTCACGCCGCGTATCGTCGCGTCGAGATCGTGATTTCCGGCCGTGGCTATGTGATCCCGCGTGCTGACCGGCGACTGCAGCGCACCTCCTGCGTTGCATCGTCTTTGTGCGGGGTGCGTAGTCGGCTCGACGGGCCCGTATACGCCCGTAGATCCGCGCGCGAGCTTATGCCGTGCCTCGGTGCGTCGACGGGATGCTCGCGTTCGCTTGGAGTACGATTCCTCGGATGCCCCTCCGGGAGCCTGCGATGTTCGAACCGTCCCCGACCGTGGTCCGTTTCGCCCGTCTCGCCGTACTCGCGTCTTGACGCTCGGCTGTGCGCTGCCCGCGTTCGCGCAAGCCGTGTACTTCGATGTCGTTCGCGGCAGCGGACCGCACGACGTCGCCGCATCGCCACAACGCGACGGACCGGTCTACTACACCGGCCAGCGCAACGGCACGCTCGGCATCCTGGATCCGGCAACAGGAAAGGTTGACGAGGTTCCGCTGGGCGCGCGCTCCGCGCCCCACGGCGTCATCGTCGGTCCGGACGGCGCGGCGTGGATCACCGACAGCGGATTGAATGCGATCGTGCGCGTCGATCCGAAGACGCGTGCGGTCAAGTCCTGGCCGCTGCCGGACGAAGCGCGCGGCGCGAATCTCAACACGGCGACCTTCGATCGCAAGGGTCGCATCTGGTTCACCGGCCAGGCCGGCTGGTACGGTCGTCTCGACCCGGCGAGCAACGACATGAAAGCGTGGCGCTCGCCGCGCGGCAACGGTCCGTATGGCATTACGACCACGCCGACCGGTGACGTCTACTACGTCTCGCTCGCCGGCAATCATCTCGCCCGGGTCGATGTCGAGACCGGCGAAGCAACCGTGATCGAGCCGCAGACGCCGCGTCAGGGCGCGCGGCGCGCGTGGTCCGACTCGAAGGGTCGGATCTGGATCAGCTACTGGAACACCGGCCACGTCGGCATGTACGATCCGGCGGCGAAAGCCTGGAAGGAATGGAAACTGCCCGGCGAGCGGCCGCAGGCCTACTCCGTGTGGGTCGACGATCGTGACCAGGTCTGGCTCACCGAGTGGTCGACGAACGCGATCGTGCGCTTCGATCCTTCGAGCGAGCGTTTCACGAGCTATCCGTCGGATCGTGACGGCGCGCGTGTGCGGCAGATGCTCGGTCGTTCCGGCGAGGCGTGGGGCGCCGAATCGGGTACCGACCGGCTCGTGCGCATCACACCCTCGCCCTGATCCGCGCACGGGCGCGGCGCTGCGGCGGCCGGTCCACCTGTCGTCCCCGCGCAGGCGGGGACCCAGTGTCTTCACAACGAAGAGACGCTGGATTCCCGCTTTCGCGGGAATGACGATCGGGGATCGTGTGATGGACTTTGGTGCTCAGTGATTCGCAGCGCGGCTGCGGCGGATCATCTCGTCGCGCATCTCGACGTATTGCTTGCGCGTCGCCTTCTCGAGGAAATGGGCGCCGACGAGCGGCGGGATCCACGCCTCGCGACCAGCTCGCCGAAGCTGGTCACGCGCGTTCCGCGTTCGGTGGCCGCGAGGCGCGTAATTCCGTCCAGCCGCCGCATCGAGCCCGTGATCAGCGTCGAGTGCATCTCGCCCTGCGGCTTGAGCTCGACGCTGCGTACGCTGTGGAACGCGAATTTCAGGAATCCTTGCGACTCGCTGCCGCGTTGCTCGACGACGACGCGGCTGCCGTGCCGGCTGACGATGCGGCTCGATTCCAGGTTGCTCACGATCTGCGCCATGCGCTCGAAATCGGTCAGCACGTTCCACACGTCGGCCTGCGGCGCGTCCACATGCATCGACACTTCGATCGTGAACCGCGTCCCCGACTGCTTCACCTGCACGATGAGATCGTCCGGATCCACGTCCGCCGATGCGGCCGGCATCGGGGACAACCCGAGGAGCAGTGCGAGCAGCCCCGCGCGGACCGAATGCGCGGACCCTGACGGGTTGCATTGACGGTTGACAAGGCCGTGCACGCGGGACTCCGAAGGGCAAGCCCTGCACGCTAGCCCGCGCAGATTGCAGTTCGATGTCACGCGCGGCATCCGTGTCACATTCCTGTCGTCCCGCCAGGCGAGCATCCCGGCATGCATCGCGCGACGCTGTCGGCGCTGGCTCGCGACGGTCTATCCGCCGGGCCCGCAGTAGCGGCGTCGTGGCCGAGCCACCACGCCGTCTTCGGCGTCGCGTGTTGACGCGTCTCGCTGACCGATCCGTCCGGTTCACGCGGGCGACACATTCGTGTTTCAGCATCGCGGCTTCTCAAGGGGAGGTTGCGCATGAGTGCCGCACGCTGGCTGATTACAATCCTGTCGTTGTTCATCGCCGCGCAGATCGTGCAAGCTGCCGGATTCCCGACGCTGAATGGCGCGAAACCGCTGGTGATCGGTCACCGCGGCGCCTCCGGCTATCTGCCCGAGCACACGCTCGAGGCGTATCGCACCGCGATCGCGCAAGGCGCGGACTTCATCGAGCCCGACCTCGTCTCCACGAAAGACGGCCAACTGATCGCGCGTCACGAGCCGGATCTGACGAACACGACGAATGTCGGCAAGCTGCCCCAGTTCGCGAACCGCAAGCGGACGGTCGTGATCGACAGCGTCACGTATACCGGATGGTTCTCGGTCGACTTCACGCTGGCCGAGATCAAGCAGCTTCGGGCGGTGCAGTCGCGCGGGGGGCGCAGCACGACGCTTCGACGGCGCATTCGAGGTCCCGACGTTCCAGGAAGTCATCGATCTCGCAAAACGGGAGAGCGCGCGCCTCGGCCGGACCATTGGTATCTATCCGGAGACCAAGCACTCGACCTGGCACCGGCAGGTCGGTTTGCCGATCGAGGAGAAGCTCGTGCCGATGCTCGAGGCGGCGGGATGGCGCAACAAGGCGGACCCGGTGATCATCCAGTCGTTCGAGATCGGCAATCTGAAACAGCTGCGCCCGATGACCGGCGTGCGCCTCGTGCAACTTCTGTCGGCCTACGACAACGACATCCACACGGGGCGTCCGATCTACCTGCCGAAGGACCCCGACAGCGCGCCCTGGGACTGGATCTCGACGAACGACCCGCGCAGTTACGCGGACATGACGACGAAAGCAGGATTGGCGGAGATTGCGACGTATGCGGACGGCATCGGCCCGTGGAAGCGGCAGTTCGTGGGCGTCAAGGGCCTCGACCGCAACGGTGACAACAAGGCCGACGATGTCAACGGCGACGGCGCGATCAACGAGGCCGATGGTGTAACGCAGGTGTTCTCGACGTTGATCGCCGACGCCCATGCGGCCGGGCTCGTCGTGCATGCGTACACGTTCCGCAACGATGTCCCGCTCGCCAGCGATTTTGCAGGCGAAGCGGCACAGGAGTATCGCCAGCTGTTCGCACTCGGGCTCGACGGCGTCTTCAGTGATTTCCCGGATACCGCATTCGATGCGCGGGAGCGGCTCGCGGCGGGCAAGGTGAGCGCCATCGAGTTCACGGTGCCGGGCACGCAGCGTTATTTCCGTACGATCGTGCAGGGCGAGCAGGCGGTCGTCGCGTCCGGGATTCTCGGCAATTGGCAAAGTACGGGCGACCGCGTCAATGTCTGGCAGAGCGCCACCGACAACGCAGCTGCGCGCCCGGTGTGCCGCGTCTTCGATCCCGTGACCGGACGGCATTCGTATTCGATCGTCGAGAGCGAATGCCAGGCGTTCCGTGCGCAGGCCGGCGCTGTGGATGAGGGCATCGCCTTCTTCGCCGTCCCGGTCGACGCGGACGGCCAGTGCCCGGCAAGCACGCTCGCAATCGATCGCTTGCGCATCGCATCGGGCAACGTCGCCTACGAACGCTACGTCGGCGCGGCCGCGGAGTCAGCTCGTCTGGTCGCGAGCGGGTGGACGCGCGTCGGTATCGGCTTCTGCGGCGCGCCGTAGGGCGTGCAGGCTGCGCGATACCCAGTGCCGGTGTCGACGGTCATGGTCGTCGGCACCCGGGACGCGGTAGGTCGCCTCGACGTTGCGGAATGCGATTAGACTTCGCCTCAGCGGGGCGCGGTCCGCAGACCGCGCGGGAGAGCGATGATGAGCGCGGACGAAACTGCGACGACGAACGCCTCCGAGATGATGCGACTCCTGGCCGAGCTCGAAGAGGCGGAGCTTTACGAGCAGCGGCTGCGCAGCATCATCGTCACGGTGCGCGACGAGCTTGCAGCAGGGAATACGGCGCGTGCGCTGTCGATGTGCAACGAGGCGCTGAACGAGATCGACAGTGCGACCGACGTGGTGGCACCATCGCCGCGAATGAAGGGCGAGGTTCTCTGATCTAGCAGCATGATGGAAACGCAGCGCCGCGCACAGCGCTCGTTGTTTAGCGCCGTTGCCGGCGGGCGCCAACGTCAGGCACGGACTTCCGGACGCCTTTTGCGTCGGCCTGCTAGCGCCGATCCTGTTCGTCGAGCGTGAACTCGAGCCGCTCGTCGCCGGCCTCGACGATGTCGCCGTGTTGCAGCAGGCGCGGTTCCCGCCCGATCGGCTGTCCATTCACGCGCGGCAACCGGCGACCCTCGACATGGGTCACGTAGAAACCGAGAGGACGACGCACGACGACCGCGGACGCGACACCCGGCCGGCCGAACATCGTCACGACGCGCTCGAGCTCCAGGACCTCGCCGGCGCGCGGGCCCGCACCCATCCAGACGCGGCCCTTCGGAAAATGCGTGCGCCCGGTCCCCGCGACCGGCATCGGCAGATTGCCGGCGATCGGCGCTGCGCTGTCGCGAGGCTGCGCGAGCTTTTCCGGAAGGCCCTCGATGAGCATCGTTTGCTCGAGATCGATGTCGGCCGCGACCTTCGGGTTCAGGTAGCGGAGATGGAACTGCCCGAACTCCATTACGTCGCCGTGCTGCAGGATGCGGCGGGAGAGCTTCGTTCCGTTGACGACCGTGCCGTTCGCGCTGTGCAGATCCTCGAGGATGTGGTCGTTGCCGATCGGCACGATCGCCGCGTGCTCGCGGCTCACCGACGGATCGTCGATGACGATCTGGTTGTGCGCCTCGCGGCCGACCGTCAGCGGGTCCTTGTCGACGAAGCACTGGTAGACGACCGTTCCGCCAGCGGAGAGAACGAGCTTGGCCACTAGCGGAACCTACGCCGGAACCAGCCCGCGATCCGCCCGAGCCAGCGGTTCCCGGGCAGCGTCCGCGTCCGGCGCTCACGGGCCAGGATGACCGATACGTTGTCGTAGCCGCCGTTGTCCTTCGCGGTCTGCACGAGGATCCGTGCCGCGAGCGCGAGATTGCCTGAAAGCGAATCCACGATCAGCTCGATGTCGTCGTCGTCGACGAGGTCGTTCAGGCCGTCCGAGCAAAGCAGGAACACGTCGCCGGGAAGCGTGTCGACATCGCGCAGATGCGGATCCACGCGCTCGGCGACGCCCAGCGCCTGGGTGACGAAGCTGCGGTTGTGCGAATCGGCGATATCGCTCGCGGCGATCAGCCCGGACTCGACCTGTTGACGAAGCAACGAATCGTCGCGGGTCAGCAGCCTGAGCTTGCCGCTTCGCAGCCGGTAGATCCGCGAATCGCCGACGTGGGCGATCGCGACCCCGTCCGCGTGGAAGAGCGCCACCGCGAGCGTCGTCCCCATGCCCAGACGGGACGGGCTCGCCCGGGCCGCCTCGAAGATCGTGCGATTGGCTTGATTTATGCTTTTGTCGATGGCGAGCAGTGGCGAATGCTGGGCGCGCGGTCGCGCCAGCGTCGGCGAGATGGATGCGCAAGCCGTTGACGACAAGGTCGGCCGCCATGTGGCTGGCGATCTCGCCGGCCCGGTGTCCGCCCATGCCGTCAGCCAGCGCCACGACCCCGATCTCCGGAGCCACCACGATGCGATCCTCATTGAACTGGCGCACGTTGCCGGCATCGGTCAAGCCGACCGCCTCAACGATTTCGCGCGTCATGCGGAGCGGAACAAGGCATCATCGGGCATGCAGTAGGGTCGGAACCATGAGGCGCAGCCTGCAACGAAGCCTGATGCTACCAAGCTGCGACCGTCGCCGGCCAGCGCCGCTTCGCGCGGCAGCCCCTGCCGCGCCCGGGCACACTCGCGCGAGCCGCTCGATCCTGAACCCCTGATCGCCATGCGAGTTGAAAAGATCGGCCGCTACGAAGTCCTGGAGACGCTCGCCCGCGGCGGCATGGGTGTCGTCTACAAGGCGAAGGATCCGCTGATCGATCGCGTCGTCGCGATCAAGACGCTTGGGCTGGGACTCTCGCCGATCGAGGCGCAGGCCTTTCGCAAGCGCTTTGCGCGCGAGGCGAAGTCCGCGGGCCGGCTCAACCATCCGAACATCGTCACCATCCACGACATGGGGGAGAGCGACGAGGGTGCGTACATCGCGATGGAGTTCCTCGAAGGCCGAACGCTGCGCGACGTGCTCGACTCCGGCGTCGTGCTGGCTCCGGCGACGATCGCCGACATTGCGATCCAGGTGGCCGAGGGGCTCGCGTTCGCGCACCAGAACGCCGTCATCCATTGCGACATCAAGCCGGCGAACATCATGGTGCTCGAGAACGCCACCGTGAAGATCATGGACTTCGGCATCGCCACCCTGCCGACCGGTTCGCGCACCTTCGCCGGCAACGTGCTCGGCTCGCCGCGCTATATCTCGCCCGAGCAGATCGTCGGGCGACCGGTCGATGCGCGTTCGGACATCTTCGCGCTCGGCGCGGTGCTCTACGAGATGCTGACCGGCGTCCCGCCGTTCGCGGGGACGGCGATCGACGAGATCCTCTACCAGGTGATCAACGAGAAGCCGGAGCCGCCGTCGGTCCGCAATCGCAGCCTGCCGCCGGATTTCGACGAGATCGTCGCGCGCGCGATGTCCAAGCACGCCGATGATCGTTATCAGCGCGCGCAGGACCTGGCGTCGGCGCTGCGCAAGCTCGAGCTTGCCCCCGAGCGAGCGCCGAACCTTCTGCCGCCGATCGCAGGCCAGGCCTCGAAGCCTTCGGCGCCGGGGTCTGCGACGGTGCAGCTCGACGAGTCTGGCGCCAACCCGGCGGATGCAGGAACGGCGCTTGCCCCGGACTCGCGCGAGCGGCGTCGCAGGCTTGCGCTCTATGCCGTTCCGGCGGCGCTCATCCTGATGGTCGCGGGCTGGAAGCTGCTGTCGTCCAATCCGGGAGCGGAGGAGCGGCCGATCGAGCAATCGGCATTGTCCGGTGCGGACAGCGCCAACGCTGCAGCGCTAAGACAACCGCTTGCACCGGCAACCAAAGCCGGCGTGATTCCGCCGCTCGATACGCGGCCGATTTCCGATACCGCTACGGCCGCGCCGATGGAATCGAACACGACGGCGGCGCCTTCGATGGTGCCGCAGGTGGTCGCGGCGGCATCGCCCACCGCCAGCGGATCGGGACGTCTCGGCTTCGCGATCTCGCCCTGGGGCGAGATCTATGTCGACGGACGCAAGCGGGGGGTAACGCCGCCGATGACCGAGCTCAAGCTTCCGCCGGGCAAGTACAACGTCGAGATCCGGAATACGGGCTTCGCGCCGCATACGCAGACGATCGAGCTTGGCGCCGATACGACGCTGCGCATCAAGCACAAGTTCCGGTGACGTGAAGCCGCATCGTTTCCTGCATCGGGCGTGTGCGTTTGCGATCGTGGTCGCATGCGCTGCGTGCACGACGGTACCGGAGAAGGAGGCGACCGACTCGCGATCCGCCAAGGCAGCAGCGCCCGCGCCGACGCCGCCCGCGCCGCCTCCGAAGCCCAAGCCGGTTCCGCCGCCGCCCAAGGAAGTCGAGCCTGCGCAGCCGCCGCCGAGCAAGGCGGTCGAGGAACTGCGCAGAGGTGTGCAGCGTTACGACGACGGCGAGTACAAGGAAGCAGCGCGGCATTTCCAGCGTGCGCTGGAGCAAGGGCTGACGAGCCCCGCCGATCAGGCGAACGCGCGCAAGCATCTCGCGTTCATCGCCTGCGTCGCGCGCCGCACGTCCGTGTGCCGGACCGAATTCCGCAAAGCGTTCGAAGCCGATCCGGCGTTCGACCTGACCGCTGCGGAAGCCGGTCACCCGATGTGGGGACCTGTGTTCCGTGGCGTCAAGGCCGAGGTCGCGAAGAAGCGCAAGGCCGCAGCACCCGGCGCAGGGGCCCCTGTGACCAAGCGCTGAAGTCTTCACGCGGACGATGAACCTGCATCACTTGCTGCGCCAGCGCGAGGCGCAACGAAAGCCGCTGCGCGTCGGTCTCATCGGCGCCGGCAAGTTCGGGTCGATGTACTTGTCGCAGGCGCGTGCGACACCGGGCGTGCACGTGGTCGCCGTCGCGGATCTGTCGCCGGACCGGGCACGGGCCGCGCTGCAAACCACGGGCTGGCCGGCGGAACGCGTGAGCGCAGCGTCGCTGCCGGAAGCCGCGAAGCGTGGCACCACGCGGGTCACCGATGACGTCGCGGCGATGATCGCCGCCGCCGAGATCGAGATCGTGATCGATGCGACCGGCGACCCGTCTGCGGGCATACGGCATGTGCTTGCGTGCTGTGAGCACGGCAAGTCGATCGTGATGGTGAACGTCGAGGCCGATGCGCTTGCGGGCCCGCTGCTCGCCCGCAAGGCGGACGACGCGGGAATCGTGTACTCGCTTGCTTATGGCGACCAGCCGGCGCTGATCTGCGAAATGGTCGACTGGGCACGCACCGCGGGTTTCGAGGTCGTTGCCGCCGGCAAGGGCACGAAGTATCTGCCGGCCTACCATGCGTCGACGCCAGACACCGTGTGGTCGCATTACGGCCTGTCCGCCGATGACGCGAAGGCCGGCGGATTGAACGCGCAGATGTTCAACTCGTTCCTCGACGGAACCAAGTCGGCGATCGAGATGGCCGCCGTGGCGAATGCGACCGGTCTTGCGCCCGCCCCGGGAGGCCTCGAATTTCCACCCTGCGGCGTCGATGACTTGCCGCGTGTCCTGCGGCCGCGGGCCGAGGGCGGACAGCTTCATCACAGCGGCCAGGTCGAAGTGGTGTCGAGCCTTGCGCGTGACGGCCAGCCGGTGTTCCGCGACCTGCGCTGGGGCGTCTACGTCACGTTCCGCGGCGACGGGCCGTACGTGGAGCGCTGCTTCCGCGAATACGGATTGCTCACCGACGACAGCGGTCGCTACACGGCGATGTACAAGCCCTATCACCTGATCGGACTCGAGCTTGGCGTCAGCGTGGCGTCGGTCGGCATACGCCGCGAGCCAACCGGCGTCGCGCGAGGCTGGCACGGTGATGTGGTCGCCACCGCGAAACGCGACCTGCGCGAAGGCGAACTGCTCGACGGCGAGGGCGGTTACACCGTGTACGGAAAACTGATGCCCGCCGCTGATTCGCTGCGGTCGGGCGGACTGCCGCTCGGACTCGCGCACGGCGTCAAGCTCGAGCGTGCGATCGCGGCCGGGCAGACCGTCAGATGGGCGGATGTTGCGATCGACGCTAATGACGCGGCCGTGCGCTTCCGTCGGGAGATGGAGAGCGTGTTTGGGCCGCGCTGACAAACCCCGGCGTCATTCCCGCGAAGGCGGGAATCCAGCGTCTTTCGCTCGGCAATTCAAAGACACTGGGTCCCCGCTGCGGGGATGACGATCCTGGCGGATCGTCACTTGAGAGGGAAGGGCGTTACGCGCGCCGCTGCACGTTCTGCGGGAACATGAAATTGCGCGCTTCCTCGTCCATCTCGGCCTTGAACGTGTGCCGGTCCTTGAGCGCAAGCGCGCGCTGCGCCGCCGGACGCGCGCTGATCTCGTCGAGCAGGCGCTTCACGTTCGGCAGCCGCGTCCACGCGTCGTCGCCGAGCACGTACGGCACCATGCGCGCCCAGCCCCAGAACGCCATGTCGACCAGCGTGTAGTCGTTGCCCAGCATGTAGCGGTGCTTCGCAAGCTGCGTGTTGACGATGCCCCAGTGGCGGTTCGCTTCGTACAAATAGCGATTCGTCGCGTAGGGAACGGGCTCCGGCGCGTTGTGGCGGAAGTGCACGGCCTGTCCGGAGAAAGGACCGACGCCCGACGCGATGAACATCAGCCACGACAGCATCGGGCCGCGCGCCGCCGGCGTGTTCGCCGGCAGGAACTTGCCGGTCTTCTCCGCGAGATAGAGCAGGATCGCGTTGCTGTCGAAGACCTTGACGTCGCCATCGACGATCGCCGGCACCTTGGCATTCGGATTGATCGCGAGGTACGCGGGGGCGAACTGCTCGCCCTTGCGCGTTTCGACCGGCACAGGCTCGTACGCCAGCTCCGCTTCTTCGAGGAACAGCGCGACCTTCATCGGATTCGGCGCGAGGTTGTAGTAGAACTTGATCATGGAAACGTCCTGGGTTGTAAAAGTCAACGGGCTCGTGCCGCATCCGCAACCCCGGGATGGATGAGCCGGTCGGCGTGGCGCGGATCGAAACTGTAGAAGCTCGGCATCGTCATCCGTACCGCACCGGATTCGATGCGCGTCACGGCGTGCTCGTGATGGAACCCGCCGGTGAAGCCGACGAACATGCCGCGCTTCGGCTTGATGACGATGTCGAGTGCGGTGAAGTAGAGCTCGCCGCCCTCGTAGTCGTCGTTCAGGTACAGGATACCGGCGAAGTGTCCGGTACGGCATGCCGTGCGGCGAGCCGTCGGGATTGGCGCGGTCGGCGTGCGGCCGCATCGACAGTCCGGTTGGCCACTGCACGAGCTGGAAGATGTCGTTGTACAGCGGCGCCTTCAGCGCATAGAAGCGCTCGACCATCGCGCGTGCCCGGTCGGTGGCCTCGCGCATGATCCGCACGGCCTCGGGTCGAGCGTCGACCATGTCGGCGGCCCAAAGGTAGCGGCCGCTCCAGTAGCGATCGACCGGATCGTCCTTCACGACCCGGGACTTGAGCGCTTCGAACGCCGCGATCACTTGCGCGCAATCGGTCGCGCTCATGACGTCCTCGCCGCACGCGAAGTCGCATCCGACTGCCTCGGCCGCGGATTCGATGCGCCGGGTCCGCAACGAAGGCCGCAACCGGCCGTCCGCATCGAGCCGCGCGCGACCGAGCTGATTGCGTCCGGTTTGCTCGTCGCGCACGACCTCGAGCGGTCCGGCCGGGTCGAGATGCGAAGATCGGGCGCTCACACGGCGAAGTTTCTCACGTTAGGGGCTAGGATCTAGGGGCGGCTCGTCGCCTGGATATCCCCGTCCCCCATGAAAAAGAGGTCGCGCTTGCACCCCGGCATCTGGCTGTTGCTGTGCTTCGTCGTGCTGATTGCCGGACCGCTGATCACGATCGCGTCGGGCAAGGTCTCGATTCGTGGCGATTGGGCAACCGCGACCCATCGCCCTTCCGGCCTGGCCCCCGATCCGGCCACGCATCCCCAGGCCGTCGTGCAGGTCTACGGCGGTCGCACGTTCGGCTGGCGCGGCGCGTTCGCCGTCCACACCTGGCTCGCTGCGAAACCCGCCGGCGCTGACCGCTATACGCGCTACGAGGTGATCGGCTGGTACGCACGCGCCGGGCGCTCTGCAGTCTCGGTGTCGAACATGCGGGCCGCGGATGCGGAGTGGTACGGCGCTGCGCCCGAGCTGATCCGCGATCTGCGCGGTGCGGAAGCCGAAGCCGTCATCGCGAAGCTCGACGCGGCGACTGCTTCCTATCCATTCGCGAACCGGTACAGCGCGTGGCCGGGGCCGAACAGCAACACGTTCATCGCGCATCTCGGCCGCGAGATCCCCGAGCTTCGGCTCGCGATGCCGGCAACGGCGGTGGGCAAGGACTATCTGCCGCTTTCCGATGCGATCGCACGCGTGCCCAGCGGTACCGGCTATCAGCTTTCGCTGTACGGTGTGCTGGGCGGGCTCGTCGGCATCGAGGAGGGCATCGAGCTCAATCTTTTCGGTCTCGTCGTCGGGCTGGATTTCCGGCCGCCCGCGCTCAAGCTTCCGGGGATCGGCAACGTGCCGCCGCGCAACGTGCGAAATCCGGACAACCCGATGAGCACGTGATAAGCCGATGAAAAACGCGTCCGTGGGTTCGTAGGACGACGCGACGTCGGCGTCGCACGTTTTTCATCGGGAGTGAGAATGGCGGGCGCCTTGGGGCGGCCCGGCGGCGCCCGCAGGCAAAGACTACGAAACAACGGGCGTGTGCGTGACGCAGAGCCCATGCGGCGCTCAACGAACTTCGGCGCGCCTCAGTGGGCCGCCGCCGCGGGCAGGAAGTAGAACGCGAGGGCGAGGATCGCGTACACCGCCAGCAGCTGGACGCCCTCCATCCAGTTGGACTCGCCGTCCTGCGAGATGAAACCGATGATGAACACCGAGAGCACGATCGCGAGGACCTCGAAGCTGGTGAAAACCAGATCCATGGGTTGCGGGCCGATCACGTAACTCAAGAACACCAGCAGCGGCGCGACGAACAGCGCGATCTGGATGGATGAGCCGATCGCAATGTTGAGCGCGATGTCCATCTTGTTCTTGAGCGCCATGAGGACGGCCGTCGAATGCTCGGCCGCGTTGCCGATGATCGCGACGAGAATCACGCCGACGAAGACTTCGGTCATGCCGAGCGTCTCGGCCGTCGCTACGACGGCGCCGACAAGGAACTCGCTCATCAGCGCGACGAACGCGGTCGCGATCAGCAGGACCGCGGTCGCCTTGCGGGCCGACCAGCCTTCCGTTCCGATGGCATCGTCCGCGTCCTCGCCGTGGCCGCCGGCGTAGAGATGCCTGTGCGTCTTGAGCGTGAAGACCAGGCTGAGGACGTAGGTCAGCATCAGGATGATCGCGATCTCCAGGCTCAGCTCCTGTTCGCCGGCCTCCGGCACGCCTTCGACGGCGGTGTGATAGAGCGCAGGAACGACGAGCCCGATCACGCTGAGCGTGAGCATCGTCGTGCCGAGGCTCGCCGCTGTCTTGTTGAAGGTCTGACTCGAGAATTTGAGCCCGCCGAGAAGCGCGCTCAATCCGAACACGAGGAGGATGTTTCCGATGATCGAGCCCGTGATCGATGCCTTCACGACGTCGTAGAGTCCCGCACGGAGGGCCACGATCGCGATGATGAGCTCGGCCGCGTTGCCGAAGGTCGCGTTGAGCAGGCCGCCAATGCCTTCGCCGACCTTCTCGGCGAGATGCTCGGTCGCCTTCCCCATCAACCCTGCCAGCGGGATGATCGCGAGACACGACGTGATGAAGATCGCGGTCGCGCTCGCATGGATGAGCTCGAGCACGATGGCGATGGGGACGAAGATCAGCAGCAGATTGAGAATGTTTTCCGGCGTCAGGAGCTTTTTCATCTTCTTGCCTTTCGTCGAGCGTCTTCGCAGGATCTGCACGCCGATCGCACGGCACGTCGCAGCGCGTCCATGAGAACATTAACGCCGTGCCGCGGCAATACGGGTCCGGGTGCACGGATCGGCGCGGCGTTTAGACTGTGCGCCGTAAGTCCGCTGGAACCGGAGGCCTCGTGGCGATAAACACCCGTCCGCAGCAAGGCGCGCAACCCGAGGGAACCGGCGCACGGTTCACCAGTGGCTGGCGCTTCAATCCGCAGGTGCTGGTCTTCGTGATCGGCCTTGGATGTGCGTGGTTCCCGATCGTCGGACTCGTGGACACCGGCATCCACCTGCTGTGGGGGTCGACCTTCCGGCAGGTCGATTACACGATGCTCGAAGCCCGCCCGAACGAGGGCTCACCCTACATCACGGGAACGCTTCATCCGACTGGCGAGGAATTCCTGATCGCGACCCGGAAGATCGGCGATCGCTTCCTCGTGGGCCGCTCCGGCGACGATCCGTTCGAACCGGGCAAGATCGTGAAGCTCTGGTGGAGCCCGTCCGCCCCGGATCTGCTGATCGAAGGGCGGCGGACGAACGGCATCCCGGTCTCGGCCATGCCGGAGCGGCCGGGCTTTCTTGCTTTGCTCGGCTATGCACTCTGGCTCGCCGTCGTTGTCGTCATCGCCGCGCGCTTGTTCCGATGGGCTTCGTCGAAAGCCGGCGGTGGCATCGCCGAGGTGAAAATCCCCAGCTAGAACCGCTTCGCGTAGTCCGCCTCGATCGTCGTCCCCGCGAAGGCGGGGACCCAGTGTCTTTGCAACGGAGAGACGCTGGATTCCCGCTTTCGCGGGAATGACGCCGTGGGTCGTTGGCGCGTCAAGCCTATTCGTGACTGGCGCGTTCATGGGCCGAAAGTAGGTTTGCACTTTCGGCCGATCCACGCTAGAAGAACTCCCGCATCATGAACTGCTCGAGCCCTTCGTTGTCGGCGGCGCGTGCCGACAGCGTGATGTCACGGCCGAGCCGGTTGCTGCGCCACGTGAAGTCTTCCTGCTCGTATTCGCGGATGATCGCGATCATCTTGCGGACGACGGCGAGGCGGATGTCGGCGTGCTGGCCGCGGCGCACATCGACACGCTGCGATGCGCGGCGCTTGATGTCCTTGTTCCAGCCGAAGAACGTGAACTCGGCCGAATCGCTGTTGAGCTGCGTGATCTGGAACATGCCGCCGGTGTTGCGCCGCTCGGCGCCGAACGTCGGCGTGTTGATCGATGCGAGGTTCGCGGCGACGATCTGGTTGCGGCGCGCATTCTCCTCCTCGGCCGGTGACGACGAGCCGGACTCGGATTCCCCGCGCGCGCGCCGTTTGGCCGCGACGTACGACGATAAATCCGGATAGGTTTCCGCGACCGGCGGCGTGATCGGCGCCGGCGCGGGTGCAGGCGGGGCGATCGGCAGCTCCTGCGGCGGCGGAGGCACGGGGATCGCAGGAATCTCCGGCGAGATCATCGGTGGGGCGGTGGTCCGCTCCGCCAGAAGCACCGGCGGCCGCGGTTTGGGCGGTGGCGTCGTAGCGCGGGCGCGGCGCGGGAGGCGGTGGCGCGGGTGTGGCTGCCGGCTCGCGTTGCTGAGGGACGAGCTCTGCGGTCAGCGGAGCCTTTGCCGGTGCAGACGAGTCGACCTCCGGCGCGACGGGCGGCTGTCTCGGCCACCATTCCCAGACAGCCGCGCCGTGGATCACGAGCGACAGCACGATGGCCACCGCGAGCGCGCGTCGAGACCTCCCCTCGCGATCGCGTGCATCGCGAGGGTCGTAGATCGGAAGGGCGAGGGCGTACGTCAAGCTCGGGCGAATTATCCCACGCGTCGTTCGGGGCCTCGCAGGGGTTGTCCCCGTAGGACGCTCGCAGGTTCGATCTTGGAACCGCCGGCAGGCGGGGCGGTTCCCCTCGCCGCGCCTAAGCGGGACAATCCGCCGATGACGTCCGCCGCCGCCCCCGCCGTCCTCGCCCTGATCGGCAACACGCCGCTGGTCGAGGTGACGCGCCTGTCCACAGGCCCGTGCACGTTGCTGCTGAAGCTCGAATCGCAGAATCCGGGCGGCTCGATCAAGGACCGCATCGGCCGCTCGATGATCGAGGGCGCGGAGCGCAGCGGACGCCTCAAGCCGGGCGGCGTGGTCGTCGAAGCGACTGCGGGCAACACCGGACTCGGCCTGGCGCTCGTCGCACGCGCCAAGGGCTATCGCGTCGTGCTGGTCGTTCCCGACAAGATGTCGACCGAGAAGGTCCTGCACCTGAAAGCGCTCGGCGCGGAAGTCCACACGACGCGCTCGGACGTCGGCAAGGGCCATCCCGAGTACTACCAGGACTTCGCGGCGCGCCTCGCGGCGGAGATTCCGGGCGCGTTCTTCGCCGATCAGTTCAACAATCCGGACAACCCCGCCGCGCACGAGCGCACGACCGGTCCGGAGCTCTGGTCGCAGTGCGGCGAGCAACTCGATGCGATCGTCGTCGGCGTCGGCTCGGCCGGAACGATCACCGGGTTGACGCGCTATTTCCGCAAGGTCGCCCCTTCGGTCGAGTTCGTGCTCGCCGATCCGGTCGGCTCGATCCTCGCCGATTACGTGACGACCGGCAGCCACGGCGAGGCCGGTAGCTGGGCCGTCGAGGGCATCGGCGAGGATTTCATTCCGCCGATCGCCGACCTCTCCGCGGTTCGCCGCGCCTACTCGATCAGCGACGAGGAGAGCTTCGCCACCGCGCGCGAGCTGTTGCGGGCCGAAGGCATCCTCGGGGGCTCGTCCACCGGCACGCTGCTTGCCGCGGCGTTGCGTTATTGCCGCGAGCAGACGTCGCCCAAGCGCGTCGCGACGTTCGTCTGCGACACCGGCACGCGGTATCTGTCGAAGGTCTACAACGACCAGTGGATGCTCGACCAGGGCCTGCTCAAGCGGCCGCGGCTCGACGACCTGCGCGACCTGATCTCGCGGCGTCATGACGAAGGGTCGGTGGTGAGCGTGGGTCCGCAGGACACGCTGCTCACCGCGTTCCAGCGCATGCGGCTTGCCGACGTCTCGCAATTGCCGGTCCTCGACAGCGAGCGGCTGGCAGGGGTGATCGACGAGTCGGACCTGCTGATGAAGGTGCACGACGATCCTGCGCTGTTCCGATCGCCGGTCGAGTCCGCAATGACCACGAAGCTGCAAACGCTCGCGCCCGCGGCGAGCCTGCAGCAGCTCGAGGACGTTCTCGATCGCGGGCTCGTGGCGATCATCGCCGATGAGCGCGCCTTCTACGGGCTGATTACCCGCGTCGACTTGCTGAACCATTTGCGCCGGCGGCTGGCGTGACGCAGCGACAACCCAAGGTACGGAGCGCAGCGTCGCCGCAGCTTTGGGACGACTCGGAGTTCGGCCGGCCGCGCGGTGGCTGGCGGCTCGCGCTGTACCGCGTGATCTTCGAGTCCGATACGCGCGGCGGGCGGATCTTCGATCTGGGGCTGCTCGTGCTGATCGTTTCCAGCGTGCTGGTCGTGATGCTGGACAGCGTCGAAACGATCGGGGGTCGCCACCGGCAACTCTTCGACCGGATCGAGCTCGGCTTCACCCTGATCTTCACGCTCGAATACGTGCTGCGGCTGTGTTCGGTGCGCCGTCCGCTTCGCTACGCGACGAGCTTCTTCGGCGTTGTCGACCTGCTCGCGATCCTGCCGACGTACTTGGCACTGTTCTTCCCGGGCGCGGCGGCGCTGCTCAACATCCGGGTCCTCCGGCTGTTGCGCATCTTCCGGATCCTGAAGCTCGCGGCCTACATCGAGGAATACCGCTTCCTCGGTGAAGCGTTGGTTGCGAGCCGGCGCAAGATCGCGGTCTTTCTCGCGACGGTGCTGATGATCGTCCTCATCAGCGGGACACTCGTCTATCTTGTCGAGCGCCCGGAGAATGGATTCACGAGCATTCCCGTCTCCGTGTACTGGGCGATTACGACGGTAACGACGGTCGGGTTCGGCGACATCGCGCCCACGACCAATGTCGGACGTTTCATCGCGTCGCTGATGATGCTGCTCGGCTGGGGGATTCTCGCCGTGCCTACGGGCATCGTCACCGCCGAGATGACGGTGCGGCGGTGGACACCGTCGCGCTCGACGCTTCGCTGTCCGTCATGTGGACGCGAGGGACATGAACTGGTAGCTGTCTATTGCATGCACTGCGGCGGGCGGCTCGATGGCGACCCGGATGGGTCTACCGGAAGGAAAAAAGATGAAACGTGATGCCGCCGATGCTTCGAGCGTCGAACGACTCGGCTTCGATACGCGTGTGATCCACGCCGGCCAGGCGCCCGATCCGTCGACCGGCGCCATCATGCCGCCGATCTACGCAACCTCGACGTACGTGCAGCAGAGTCCCGGCGTCCACAAGGGCCTCGACTACGGCCGCTCGCACAATCCGACACGCTGGGCGCTCGAACGCTGCGTTGCAGATCTGGAGAGTGGCGCACAGGCGTTCGCGTTCGCGTCGGGCATGTCCGCGATCGCGACCGTGCTGGAGCTCCTGGACGCCGGTGCGCACATCGTGGCCGGTGACGATCTGTATGGCGGCACGTTCCGGCTCTTCGAGCGGGTTCGACGGCGCAGTGCCGGGCAGGGCTTCTCGTTCGTCGATATGGGGCATCCCGACGCGCTCGTCGCAGCGCTGCGCCCGGAGACGGCGATGGTGTGGGTCGAGACGCCGAGCAATCCGCTGCTGAAGCTGGCGGATCTCGCCGCGATCGCGCAAGTCTGTCACGCTCGCGGCATCCTGTGCGTCGCGGACAACACGTTCGCGAGCCCGTGGGTGCAGCGTCCGCTCGAGCTCGGCTTCGATATCGTCGTGCACTCGACGACCAAGTACCTGAACGGGCACTCGGACGTCATCGGGGGTGTCGCGATCGTGGGCGACGAACCGCGCCTGGCGCCGGTCGTCGAGCAGCTGGGCTTCCTGCAGAACGCCGTCGGTGGCATTGCCGGGCCGTTCGACAGCTTTCTCGCGTTGCGCGGCTTGAAGACGCTCGCGTTGCGGATGGAGCGGCATTGCGCGAATGCCTTAGCACTCGCGCAGTGGCTCGAAGCGCAGCCGAAGGTCGCACGCGTGCGTTATCCGGGCTTGCCCTCGCATCCGCAGCACGCGCTCGCTGCGCGCCAGATGCGCGGTTTCGGCGGCATGATCTCGCTCGATCTCGAGACCGACCTCGCCGGCACCAAACGTTTCCTCGAGCGCTGCGAGCTCTTCGCGCTCGCCGAGAGTCTCGGCGGCGTCGAGAGCCTGATCGAGCATCCGGCGATCATGACGCACGCGACGATTCCGCCCGATCAGCGGACGCGGCTCGGCATTGGCGACAACCTCGTGCGGTTGTCGGTCGGCATCGAGGACGTCGCCGATCTCGAGCGCGACCTTTCGCGCGCGCTCGACGCGATCTGACGACGTGCAGGACGCACCCGCCGACGACGATCCACCGCCCGAGCCTCCTGTGCGGCCGTCGAGCGAGGACTGTTGCCAGGGCGGCTGCACGCATTGCGTGTTCGATCTGTACGACGCGGCGCTGGAGCGCTATCGCGAGCGGCTGAGCGCGTGGGAACAACGCCGAGCGCGATCGAGCGGCGGGAGGCTCCCCTCACCCTGCCCTCTCCCCCGACACGCGGGGGAACCGCGAGTGTACTCTCGACGCTGACTCCCTCTCGCCTGCGCGGGGGCGAGAGCTCGAGCGCCGCTAGGGGGTCTCCGTCGGCCGGAGCATCGACAAGCAGCTCCATCGGCAGCGGGAACACGATCGTCGTGCTCTTGTCGCCCGCGATGTTGCCGAGCGTCTGCAGGTAGCGAAGCTGCATCGCCTGCGGCGCCCGCGCCAGCATCTGCGCGGCCTGCAGCAGCTTTTCCGAGGCCTGCAGCTCGCCCTCGGCGTGGATGATCTTGGCGCGGCGCTCGCGTTCGGCTTCGGCCTGGCGCGCGATCGCACGCACCATCGACTCGTTCAGGTCCACGTGCTTGATCTCGACGTTCGACACCTTGATGCCCCAGGCGTCGGTCTGCGAATCGAGCACTTTCTGGATGTCGAGGTTCAGCCTTTCGCGCTCCGCGAGCAGCGCATCGAGCTCGTGCTTGCCGAGCACGGCACGCAGCGTGGTCTGCGCAAGCTGGCTCGTCGCCTCGAGATAGCGCTCGACCTGGATCACCGCCTTCTCGGGATCGACGACGCGAAAGTAGACGACGGCATTCACCTTCACCGAGACGTTGTCGCGCGTGATCACGTCCTGCGGCGGCACGTCGAACACGACGGTGCGCAGGTCGATCCGCACCATCTGCTGCACGATCGGGATGAGGATGACCAGTCCGGGGCCCTTCACGCGCCAGAAGCGCCCGAGCATGAACACCACGCCGCGCTCGTACTCGCGAAGCACGCGAAACGACGTGAGCGCAAGCGCCAGCAGGATCAGCACGACGATTCCGATCTGGATCAAGGCGACCATCTAGGCTCCTGGAGTAAGCGGGGCGACGGTGAGGACGAGGCCTTCGCGACCGGTGACGCGCACCTGCTGGCCGCGCTTGAGCGGCAC
The DNA here is from genome assembly GCA_963804205.1 of uncultured beta proteobacterium. Lineage (GTDB taxonomy): Bacteria > Pseudomonadota > Gammaproteobacteria > Burkholderiales > Casimicrobiaceae > VBCG01. The sequence continues at coordinate 33,338 of CAWDPJ010000003.1, forward strand.
CGGCGTGCGCACGCGCCATTGCTCGCTGTGCACGCGCGCCCAGCCTTCGACATCGCTGTCGTCGAGCATGACGCCGGTGCTGCCGATCAGCTGCTCGCGGCCGCTGACCACCGGCCGGTGCCGCGCCTTCAACGCCGCGGCGACGATGACGAAGATGAACAGCGCAGACGTCGCGGCGAGCGTGAGCACGAGGGAGAGGGGAACGCCGAAGCCGGGAACATCGGTGTCGATCAGCATCAGCGCGCCGACGATGAACGCGATCACGCCGCCGATGCCGAGCGACCCGTAGCTCGGGACGAAGATCTCCGCGACCATGAAGCTCAGGCCGAGCAGCACGAGGCCCAGCCCCGCGTAGCTGACCGGCAACAGCTGGAGCGCGAACAGCGCAATCAGCAACGCGATCGCACCCACGACGCCGGGCAACACCATCCCCGGGTTCATGAACTCGAACATCAGTCCGTACACGCCGATCATCATCAGGATCAGCGCGATCGACGGATGCGTGATGACGGCGAGGAAGCGGGTACGCCAGTCGGGCTCGACGCGCACGAGCGTTGCGCCCTTCGTGTTCAGCGTTCGTTCCCCCGCCGCGGTCTTGACCTTGCGTCCGTCGACCTTGTCGAGCAGGTCCGTCACATCGTTCGCGATGACATCGACGACCTTCTCCTTCAGCGCCTCGCCGGCGGGCAGGCTGACCGATTCGCGCACCGCACGCTCCGCCCACTCGGCGTTGCGCCCGTGCATCGCCGCCAGGCTGCGCAAGTACGCGACCGCATCGTGCGTCTGCTTGCGCGTCATCGTGCTTTCTTTTTCCGGCGACTTGTCCGGGACGGGCAGCGGAGCGGACTCCTTCGGGTCCTTGCGCGGCGCCAGAGGCGAGGGCGGATCGCGGGACGGCGGCGATTCCGGCCCGCCGATCTGCACCGGCGTCGCTGCGCCGAGATTGGTTCCGGGCGCCATCGCAGCGATCGGGCTCGCGTAGAGGATGTACGTACCGGCACTGGCCGCGCGCGCACCGCTGGGGAACACGAACGCTGCGACCGGAACGCGCGACGCGAGGATCGCCTTGACAATGTCGCGCATCGAATCGTCGAGGCCGCCGGGCGTATCGATCTCGAGCACGACGAGCTCCGCGCCGGCCTCCTGCGCGCGCTCGAGGCCGCGCCGGATGAAATCCGCCGTCGCCGGGCCGATCGGGCCGGCAACCGGCAGCACGTGGACCGCCGTCGACGCCGCGCTCGCCGTCAGGGCGACGGCGAGCAGCGACGCCAGCGCGATCGTCGTCATCCAGCGGGCGAGCTTCACGCGGGGCGCCTCGTCGGAGCATTAGGCGCCGCAGGGCCAGCGACGTCAAGCCGCGGCGTACGACCCGATCGACCGATGATCCTGTTTCCCGAGCGTTTTCCAGCGGTCGGGTCGACCGATCCGCGCGTTCGATCGAGCCGATCGCAAAGAACGATTGGCGCTTCGCCGGCGCTGCCTCTATGTTCGGAGTAGCGAAGTTTTCATCGCCTGTCCTTGAGAAGAGGCATCGGATGGCTATCGGGTCGAACGGTTTATCGAACACACGGATTGCTGTTTCCCGCAAGGTCTTCGTCAGCAGCATGCTGCTTCGGGTCGGCATCGCCGGTGTGGCGTTGGCAGTGTGGGCGGCCGCGAGCGTCGCGAGTGCGGATACATCGGTTGCGACGGCGATCGCTGCGCTGCTGGCCGGCGTCGCGATTGCCGTCCTGTCGTTGCGGCGCGCATGGTCGCTGCTCGAGCAGGACAGCGATACCGAAGCGCCTGCCCAGCGCACGGCTGCACGTAAGCGATCGCACATCGCAACGACGATTGCGGGCGCCGCCCGCTAACCGCGTCGCCTGCGACCGCGTCGCATCGAGGCGTCAGGTCTGCGCGTGCCATCCGCCGCCTAGCGCTTGGATCAACGCAACGGCGGTTGCCTGGCGTTCGGCGATCAATTGCACGAGCGCCCGCCGTGCCTGCAGCGCTGTCGCCTGCGCAACGACGACTTCCGTATAGCCGACCTGCCCGGCGCGATAGCGGTTCAGCACTTGCGCCGCAGCTTCACTGGCCGCGGTGGCAGCCTGGCGGCGCAGCGTCTCCTGCTCCTCGAGCACACGCGAGGCGACGAGCAGGGTCTCGACTTCCTCGAGCGCCGCGAGCACGGTTTGCCGGTAAAGCGCCACGGTCTGCTCGTGCGCGGCTTGCGTGCCTTCCACGCGCGCCTTGGTGGCCCCCGCGTTGAAAAGGACCTGCGCCGCGGACAAGCCGAGCGACCAGAGAAAGCTCGACGCGTTGGCGAGCTCGACGAGCTTGCCTGCACCGAGTCCCAACGACCCGGTCAGGTTGAAGCTCGGGTAGAACGCGGCCTGCGCGATGCCGATTTGCTCGTTCGCCGCCGCCACACGGCGCTCGGCCGCCGGCAATGTCGGGGCGCCGCTGCAGCAGCGTCGACGGGACACCCAGCGGAACTGTCGGGACCACCGCTTTCCAGTCGCCGGGCGGGAGGGTGAAGTCGCTCGGCGCCTCGCCGACCAGCACGGCGATCGCGTTCTCGAGCTGCGCCCGCTGGCGACGCAGCCCGACGGCCTCGGCTTGTGTATTCGCGAGTTGCGTTTCAGCTTGCAGGACGTCGGTCTTCGCGATGACGCCGACGTCGTAGCGGTTTCTCGTGATCTCGAGCGACTTCCGATAACCGTCGATTGTTTCGTCCAGCAGCGCGAGCTCGGCGTCGGTTTGCCGCACGCCGAAGTAATTCGCAGCGAGCTCGCCTTGCGCCGAAAGTCGCGCCGACGCGAGATCGGCTTCGCTGGCCTGCGCGCTCGCGCCGGCGCTTTCGACACCCCGCCGCAGTCGGCCCCACACGTCGGGTTCCCACGCCTGCGCCGATCGCGATCCGATAGTTGCTGCTGGCTTGCGCGTCACCGCCCAGGCCGGTGCCCGCACGGCTTGCGCCAGCGTCGAGCGTGATCTGGGGGAAGAGCGAAGCACGTTGCTCGCGAACCAGCGCGCGCGCTTGCGCATACGCCGCGGTCGCAGCCGCGACATTCTGGTTCGAAACCTCGACCCGCGCTGCGAGAGCGTCGAGTGGTGGATCGTTGAACAGGCTCCACCAGGGACCGCGATCGAGCGCATCGGCGGGCTCGGCGTCGACCCAGCCCTCGGCGGCCTTGAACTTCGCCGGCGTCGGCGCGCTCGGTCGCTCGTAGTTCGGCCCGACCATGCACGCGCTTGCCAACAGCGTGGCCGCCGTAAGTGCGGCAATCCGTCGGGCGAAGGAGGACGCTGCAAGCCTCATTTACAGTCGTCGTCCCCGCGAAGGTGACGCGTCAGCGTCATCCCCGCGAAGGCGGGGACCCAGTGTCGTTTCACCGATCGACCGGACTCGATACGAGAGACGCTGGATTCCCGCCTTCGCGGGAATGACGCCGGAGTATTCGTCGTCCCCGCGAAGGCGGGGACCCAGCGTCTTTGCTACGAAGAGACACTGGATTCCCGCTTTCGCGGGAATGACGCCGGGGATAGTTGACGCGTCACTCATGTTCGTAACTCTCAACGAGAAAACGGCTCGGTTGCGACGCGCCCAAGCTCGCGCTCGAGCGGCCCGCGGCGGCGCAGCTTGTCGAGAAGGAGATAGACGACCGGCGTGGTGAAGAGTGTGAGCAGCTGGCTGGCGATCAGCCCGCCGATGATCGAGACGCCGAGCGGGCGCCGCAACTCGGCTCCTTCGCCGAAACCGATCGCCAGCGGAAGGGCGCCCAGCGCAGCGGCGAGCGTCGTCATCAGGATCGGACGGAAGCGCAGCAGGCAGGCTTCGCGCACCGCTTGCAGCGGCGGAAGTCCGCGCGAGCGTTCCGCATCCAGCGCGAAGTCGATGATCAGGATCGCGTTCTTCTTCACGATCCCGATCAACAGGAACAGCCCGATCAGCGCAATGAGCGACAGATCCATCCTGAACAGCAGCAGAGCGAGTACGGCACCCACACCCGCCGAGGGCAACGTCGACAGCACGGTGATCGGGTGGACGAGGCTCTCGTAGAGGATGCCGAGCACGATGTAGATCACGATGATCGCGGCCGCGATCAGAAGCGGCTGTTGGGCCTGCGATTCCTGCGCGCTGCGGGCGGTCCCCTGGAAACTGCCGCGGATGTTCGTCGGAAGGCCGATCGCGGCTTCGGCCGCGCGCACGGCATCTTGCCCCTCGGCGAGCGTGCTGCCTTGCGCGAGGTTGAACGAGACCGTCGTCGACAGCTCGCCGTCCTGGTGATTGATCGACGTCGCGGCCGACGTTTCGGAGAACGTCGCGAATGCGGGCAGCGGCACCATGCGCGCAGCGGACGTGTTCAAACCCTGGCCGCTGGCCGAATCGCGCGAACCGGGATTGGCGAGGCTGGCGGGTTCCGACCCGGACGGTGCACTGGACGCGTTCGCGGCCGCCGTTCCGTTCGATGCAGCCGTCGCGACATTACCGGCGCTGTTGCGCGCCGCCACGTGAACGTCGTCGAGCGCCTCCGGACTCTGCGCGTAACGCGGCGCAACCTGCATGATGATCTGATACTGGTTGATCTCGTCGTAGATGGTCGCCACCGATCGTTGGCCGAAGCTGTTGTAGAGCGCAGCGTCCACATCGCGTGCCGTGATGCCCAGGCGGGAGGCGGTTTCGCGGTCGATGTTCACGAAGGTTTCGACGCCGTTCTCCTGCTGGTCGGTGTCGACATCCGTGAGCGGGGGCTGCTGGCGCATCGCATCGGCGAGCCGCCCGGCCCACTACGCGCAGATCGGCGAGGTTGTCGCTCTTCAGCGTGTACTGGTAGGTGGACGTCGACTGACGGCCGCCTCCGCGCAGGTCCTGGACCGGGTTCAGGAACAGGCTCACGCCGGTCACGCGGGCAAGCTGCGGGCGCAGGCGCGCGATGACCGCCTGACCGCCTTCCTTGCGCTCGCCGAGCGGCTTCAGGTTGATGAACATGAAGCCGCCGCCCGCGCGTCCGCCGCCGGTGAAGCCGACGACCGTCTCGACGGCCGGATCCTTCGCGATGATGTCGACGAGCTGGCGCAGCTTGCCTTGCATCGCCTGGAACGAGATGCTCTGGTCGGCGCGCAGGCCGCCGCTGATCTGGGCCGTGTCCTGCTGCGGGAAGTAGCCCTTCGGAATCACGATGAACAGGTACACGTTGAGGGCGATCACCGCGCCGAAGATCAGCAGCACGAGGCCGCGCATCTGCAACGCCCAGTCGAGGCTCGTCTCGTAAGCCCGGTGCACGAGGTCGTAGCCGCGCTCGAAGAACCGCGCAATCGGACCCTGTCTGCGCTTGTCGGCGCCGGGATTCAGTAGCCACGCGCAGAGCATCGGCGTCGTGGTCAGCGAAATGATCAGCGAGATCATCACGGCGGCGGAAAGCGTCACCGCGAATTCGCGGAACAGCCGTCCGACCTGCCCGCCCATGAACAGCAGCGGGATGAACACGGCGACCAGCGACAGGCTGATCGAAAGCACGGTAAAGCCGACTTCGCGCGCGCCGAGCAGTGCCGCCTTGAAGCGGTCCATCCCCGCCTCGAGATGCCGCGCCGTGTTCTCGAGCACGACGATCGCGTCGTCGACGACGAAGCCCGTGGCCACCGTCAACGCCATCAACGACAGGTTGTTCAGGCTGAAGCCGAGCAGGGCCATCACGCCGAAGGTGCCGAGCAGCGAGACGATCGTCGCGACCGCCGGGATGACGGTCGCGCGGGCGCTGCGAAGGAACGCGCTGACGACGAGCACGACGAGCACGATCGAGATCATCAGCGTGATCTCGATCTCCCTCAGCGAAGCGCGGATCGAATGGGTCCGGTCGGATGCAACGCGCAGCTCGATGTCCTGCGGGAGCTGTTCCCGGAGCTCGGGAAGCAGCGCGCGAACGGCATCGACGGTTTCGATGACGTTCGCGTCCGGACGCCGGGTGACCAGCACGATCACCGCGGGCTCGCCATTGAACAGGCCGAGCGTGCGCGTGTCCTCGACACCGTCGTAGACGTTCGCGATGTCGGCGAGCCGCACGGCGGCGTTGTCGCGCCACGCGACGACGAGGCCCCGGTAGTCGACGGCGGTGCGCCCGCCGGTCGGCGTGTTCGTCTCCGTGTAGATCTGCAAGCGGCGATCGTCGCCCGCGACCTCACCCTTCGGACGATTGGCCGCGGTCGCCTGGATCGCGGCGCGCACGTCCTCGCTGCTCACGCCGAACTTGTCGAGCGCGAACGGCAGCAGCTCGATGCGCACCGCGGGCAGCGAGCCGCCGCCCAGCTCGACGTCGCCGACGCCGTCGACCTGCGCGATCTTCTGCTGCACGAGGTTCGACACCGCCTCGTAGATCTGGCCCGGGGAGCGCGTCTTCGACGTGAGCGCGAGGATGACGATCGGTGCGTCGGCCGGGTTCGCCTTGCGGTACGTCGGATTGCTGCGCAGCGTGGCCGGCAGGTCGGTGCGCGCCGCGTTGATCGCCGCCTGCACTTCGCGCGCGGCGGAATCGATGTTGCGGGAGAGATCGAACTGCAGACCAACGCGCGTAGATCCGGAGCCCGATGACGAGGTCATCTCGTTGACGCCGGCAATCGTGCCGAGACGGCGCTCGAGCGGCGTGGCGACGCTCGTCGCCATCGTCTCCGGGCTCGCCCCCGGCAGCCGGGCGCTCACCGAGATCACCGGAAAGTCCACGTGCGGCAGCGGCGACACGGGCAGCAGGAAGAACGACACGATGCCGGCGAGCGCGACGCCGATCGTCAGCAACACGGTCGCGACCGGACGGCGGATGAACGGCTCGGAGAGGTTCATGGCTGACCCTCATCCCCGGCCCTTCTCCCGCGTGCGGGAGAAGGGAGAAGTTCGCGTCGGCGCGAGGCACGCCGGCCGAGCCGGTCGAACGCCAGATAGATCACCGGCGTCGTGAACAGCGTCAGCATCTGGCTGACGATCAGGCCGCCGAAGATCGCCAGGCCCAGCGGGTGGCGCAGCTCGGCCCCTTCGCCCCAGCCGAGCATCAACGGGATCGAAGCGCCCAGGGCCGCGAGCGTCGTCATCAGGATCGGACGGAAGCGCAGCAGCGCGGCCTGATGAATCGCGTCGACCGGCGATTTGCCTTGGTTGCGTTCGGCGTCGATCGCGAAGTCGATCATCATGATCGCGTTCTTCTTCACGATGCCGATCAGCAGGATGATGCCGATGATGCCGATGACGCCGAGATCCTGGCCGGCGATCAGCAGCGCGAGCAGCGCCCCGACGCCTGCCGACGGAAGCGTCGAGAGGATCGTCAGCGGATGGATGTAGCTCTCGTAGAGCACGCCGAGCACGATATAGACGCACACGATCGCAGCGAGGATCAGCCAGAGCTGGTTGGTGAGCGATGCCTGGTAAGCGCCCGCTGCGCCGAGGAACGTCAGCGTCACGCTGGCCGGCAGCCCGATCGACCGCGCGCCTTCGCGGATCGCCTCGACCGCACCGCCGAGCGCCACGCCCGGCGCCGTGTCGAAGCCGATCGTCGTTGCCGGATACTGGGCGGCGCGCGTGATCTGCAGCGGCGCCTCGCGCTCGACGATCTTTGCGATCGCCGACAACGGGGTGGTCCCGCCGGAGCCGGTGCGCAGGTGCAGCCGCCCGAGCGCATCGGGCGTGCTCAGCAGGTCCGGTCTCGCTTCGAGGATGACGCGGTACTGGTTCGTCTCGGTGAAGATCGTCGAGATGATCCTTTGACCGAACGCGTTGTAGAGTGCTTCGTCGATCGCGGCGGCGGTGATCGAAAGACGCGAGGCGGTGTCGCGGTCGATGATCAGCGTGGCGGCAGGTCCCGTTGCGTTGACGTCGGTAACGACATTGCGAAGCCGGGGTGCGCGTCGCAGCTCGCCGACCAGCCGGTTCGCCCACTCGCGGACGGTGGCCTCGTCCACGCCTTCGAGCGACACGCGGTATTGCGTCGGACCGGATTCCGCATCGATCGTCAGGTCCTGCGTCGGCTGCAGGTACAAGGTGACGCCTGCCACACTGCCGGCCCGTTGCGCGAGGCGTTCGGTGAGCGTCGAAAGCGCGGCGCGGTCGCTCTTCAGGTTGATCTGCAGGCGGCCGGTGTGCAGCATCGTGTTGTTCGCGGCATCGACGCCGATGATCGAGCCGACCGATGCGACGTCGGGGTCGTCGAGCAGCGACCTGACGACGGCCTGCTGCAGCTCGGCCATCCGGGAGAACGACACCGACGGCGCCGCCTCCACGCGCGCCTGCAGCTGCCCCGTGTCCTGCGTGGGGAACAGGCCCTTCGGGATGACGATGTAGAGCAATACGGTGAGAACGAGCGTGCCGACGGCGACCACGAGCGTCGCGCCCTGCCGCGCGAGGACCCATTGCAACGCGCGGTCGTAGCTTGCGATCACGCGGTCGAATCCGCGCTGGATGCGCGCCCCCAGGCCGCGGCGCTGGTCGAGCGGCGTCGGATCGTGCTTCAGCCAGTGCGCGGACATCATCGGCACCAGCGTCAACGAGACCACCGCCGAGATCAGGATCGTGATCGCCAGCGTCACCGCGAACTCGCGGAACAGCCGTCCGACGATGTCGCCCATGAACAGCAATGGAATGAGCACGGCAATCAGCGAGACGGTCAGCGAGATGATCGTGAAACCGATCTCGGTCGCGCCGGTGAACGCGGCCTGCAGCGGCTTCATCCCTTTTTCGATGTAGCGCGTGATGTTCTCGATCATCACGATCGCGTCGTCGACGACGAAGCCGGTCGCGATCGTCAGGGCCATCAGCGAGAGGTTGTTCAGGCTGTAGCCGAGCAGGTACATCGCGCCGCACGCGCCGACCAGCGAGATCGGAACCGCGAGACTTGCGATCACCGTTGCGCGAACGCTGTGCAGGAACGCGAAGATCACGAGCACGACGAGCACGACCGCGAGCGCAAGCTCGATCTCGACGTGCTTCACCGAGGCCCGGATGCCGGTCGTGCGGTCGGTCAACACAGCGACGCTGACGGCCTGCGGCAGGCCGGCCTGCAGCTCGGGCAGCCGTGCCTTGATCGCGTCGACGGTCGCGATGACGTTGGCACCGGGTTGACGCTGGACGTTCAGGATGATGGCCGGCTTCAGGTCCGCCCAGGCGCCGAGCCGCACGTTCTCCGCGCTGTCCACGACGCGCGCGACATCCGCGAGTCGGACCGGTGCGCCGTTGCGATAGCTGACGATCAGACGCAGGTAGTCGCTCGCGGTGACGAGCTGGTCGTTCGCATTGATCGTGTAGGCGCGCGTCGGTCCGTCGAAGCTTCCCTTCGCGCTGTTGGCATTGGCGGCGCCGATCGCCGTGCGCAACGTGTCGAGGCCGAGTCCGTACGAAGCCAGCGCCTGCGTGTCCGCCTGGATCCGGACCGCCGGACGCTGGCCGCCGCTCAGGTTCACTTGACCGACGCCGGACACCTGGCTGATCTTCAGCGCAAGTCGCGTGCTGACGAGGTTCTGCACGTCGGTCAGCGGCAGCGTGTCGGACGTGATCGCGAGCGTGAGCACGGGCGCGTCCGCCGGATTCACCTTCGCGTAGATCGGCGGCGTCGGCAGGTCGGCCGGCAGCAGCGAGCCGCCTGCGTTGATCGCCGCCTGCACTTCCTGCTCGGCGACATCCAGCGTCGTCCCCAGGCCGAACTGCAGCGTGACGATCGACACGCCAGCCGCGCTGGTCGAGCTCATGCGCTGCAGGCCCGACATCTGTCCGAAATTGCGTTCGAGCGGTGCCGTCACCGTGCGGCTCATGACCTCCGGGCTCGCGCCGGGGTAGAGCGTCTGCACCTGGATCGTCGGGTAATCGACCTGCGGCAGTGCGGACAGCGGCATGAAGCGGAACCCGACGACGCCGGCAAGCACGATCGCCACCATCAGCAGCGAGGTGGCGACCGGGCGACGAATGAACGGTCGGGACGGGCTCACGGCGACAGTTCGCTTCGCAAAGTCATTTCGGCGGGGCGTCTACCGGACGCGGGCGCGACGGACCATTCGCAGATGCGGCACCACGCTCGCCCTTGGCGGCTGCGCCATCGCGGCGCTTCGCGTCGCCGCTGCCCTTGCCCCGCACCGCGTTCGCCCTTGCCCGCACCGCGCGGTGCCGCTTGCGACGGTGCATCGTCCGGCAGCGTGACGCGCGCACCGTCCTTCAGGCGGTCGGCGCCTTCGGTAATGACCACTTCCCCCGCCGCGAGACCCTTGACGATCTGCACCTTCTCGACGCTCGCCTGGCCGCGCTCGACGCTACGCAGCGCGACCGTGCGCTCCGGAGCGTTCAGCACGTAAACATAGTCGCCATTGCCCCCATGTCGCAGCGCAGTCACCGGCACGACGATCGCGCCGACGATCGAGCGAAGCAGCAGCCTCACGTTCACGAACTGCGCCGGAAACAGGTTCGACTTCGCGTTCATGAACCGGGCCTTCGCTTTCACCGTGCCGGTCTGCGTGTCGACGGCGTTGTCGAGGGTCGAGAACGCGCCCGTCTCGAGAACGTTCGTGCGGGTACGGTCGAGGGCTTCGACGGGCAGCTTTGCGCCCGTACGCAACCGCTCCTGCACCTCCGGGATGCTGTCTTGCGGGATCGAGAACTCCACGTCGATCGGCGCGAGCTGGGTGATGACGGCGATGCCCTCGGCATCGCTGGAGCTGACGAGATTGCCGACGTCGACGACCCGCAGGCCGACGCGACCGCTGATCGGGGCAGTGATCCGCGTCCAGCCAAGATTGAGCCGGGCGGTGCCTTCCTGCGCGCGCGACGTGATGACGCTGGCTTCCAGCTGCTTGACCAGCGCCGCCTGCGTGTCCACTTCCTGGCGCGCAATCGAATCGAGCTCGAGCAGCTTCCGGAAGCGATCGAGCGTGAGGCGTGCGTTCTCGAGTTGCGCCTCGTCCTTCATCCGCTGCCCCGAGGCCTGCATCAGCTGCATCTCGAACGGCCGCGCGTCGATCTGCGCGAGCAGCTGGCCCTGCTGCACCATCTGCCCTTCCCGGAACTGCACGTCCTTCAGCACGCCGGACACCTGCGGGCGGACGATCGCCGTGGCGGTCGGCGTCACCGTGCCGAGCGCTTCCAGGACGACGGGAAGATCCGTGATCTCGGCGGTCGCGACGCCGACAGTCGTGGCGGGCGCACCACGCGGTCCACCTGCACCGCCACCCGGTCGCGACGATGGCGCTGAGACGCCGCCCTGCGTCAACGTCCAGGCGAGCCCGGCAATGCCCGCGAGCACGAGCAACGCCACCACCGTTCCGATGATCGACGCGCGACGGCTGACCTTCCGCAGCGGAGGCTGGGGCGCCGATGCGGGCCGCAGATCGTCGTCAGTCGTCATCGTCGTTGTTCGTCGTTGTTGTCAGCGTCGTTCGGGCACTCGTCCAAACGACGCACGCCAGGCTGCGATCGCTTGAACGCCAGGCGATGGACCCCTCCGCGTACGGGAAAGTGCGACGCGAATGGTCTCGAAATGTTGCGCAGGGGCGTTCGCGGAACCCGCCAAGACAGGCTGCCGGTAAACGACGTTAGGGCATTGCCCTAGGACGCGACATCAGCGAACGACTGACGCCCGACGTTCGGCGAACCTACAGGGTCCAGGTGCGGCCGAATGCTCGCCGTCACACCGGTCCGAACGGACGTGGCCTGAAGGATTCGGTTACAAGCCGCAACTCCGGCGTCATGCCCGCGCAGGCGGGAATCCAGCGTCTTTCGTATCGAGTCGGTCGCTTGGTGAAACCGGCCGGCGGCTACATTCCTTTCGCGGAAACCAAGGCGGCGCGCGAAGCGGTGGGGGATCCGTGGTTGTTCCGGTCTATCGTCTGTGGAACGGACGCGCCGACAGCAACCATCGGCTGACGAAAGATCCCGGGCGGGGCGCCTTGACCCGTTCGAGCCCGCGGCCCAGAATCGCTCCGTCCAAAGAGGCGCTATCGGCAACGAGCCGCGCCGGCACAAAGGAGGAGCGATGAATCGCAGCGTTGGCGCAACCGTGGCCATGGCGGCCTGTGCGGTCGTTCTTGCCGCTCCCGTGGCGGCCCAGCAGATCACGTTCATGACCGGACCACAGGGCGGTTCCTGGATTCCGCTCGGGGGCGCGCTGAAGAGCGTTTGGGAAACCGCCGTGCCCGGCCTGCAGATCCAGCAGACGCCGGGCGCCGGCATCGCGAACGTCCGCGGCATCGACGAGGGCAAGGCGCAGGTCGGCTTCGCGAATTCGTCGACGACGGTCGACGGTGTCGAGGGGCGTGCGCCGTATCCGAAGAAGACGACGAAGGTCTGCCAGGTCGCGAACCTCTACCCGCAGTATTTCCAGGTGGTCGCGCTCAAGGACGCGAAGGTCAAATCGTTCGCCGATTTCAAGGGCAAGTCGCTCGTGACACAGTCGAAGGGCAACACCGCCGAGATTCTCACGGCCACGGTGCTGCAACTCAACGGCATGAACTACCAGTCGCTCGGCAAGGCGCAGTTCCAGGCGGCGTACACCGACGCCGTGTCGATGATGAAGGACGGGCACGCTCAGCTCTTCACGCTCGGCACGACCGCACCCGCATCGGCGATCATGGATCTTGCAAGCGCCCGCGACATCGAGCTCGTGCCGGTCGACGAAAAGACGATGAACGAGCTTAGCAAGCAGAACCCGGGCTACCAGAAGGGCGTCCTCAAAGCCGGAACGTATCCGAAGCAGGACAAGGACGTGCCGGTGATCGCTTATTCCGCCCATATCGTGGCAGCCTGCGACTTGCCCGAGGATACGGTGTACCGGATGACGAAGGCAATGGCAGCCAACGTCGACAGCATGGCGGCTGTCGTCAAGCCGATCACAGGGCTCACGCCGAAAGCCATGGCGGCGGACATCGGCGTCCCGTTCCACAAGGGCGCCGTGAAGTTCTACAAGGAAGTCGGCGCGATGTGACGATGCTCGAGGCGTGCAGGCATTGAGGCGACGGGGCGGCTGAAGTCCGCCCCGTTTTCATATTCCGCGCTCGGTACATCGGCCCCAAGCATGGCCACGCCAACGACGCTCCTTGTCGCACAGGAAGCGCAGCCCACGCCGCCGCCCGAGCGAACGCTGCGCTGGGCGATCTATGCGATCGCGGTGTCGATGTCGCTGTACCACATGTACGTGGTCGCATTTGCGCCTCCGGAGGCGCTGATCTTCCGCGGCACGCATCTCCTGTTCGCGCTGACGCTGGTCTTCCTGATCTACCCGCTGCGACGCGGCGGGGGTGCCTGGCGCATCGTCGATGCGGCGTTCCTCGTCGCCGGCTGGGCGTTCATCCTGCATATCTTCGTCAACTACGAGTACTTCATCAACCGCATCATCTATATCGACACGCTGACCACGGCTGATCGCGTCTATGCGGTGCTCGCCGTCGTCGTCGTGCTGGAAGCCACGCGTCGCGTAATCGGATTGGCGCTTCCCATCACCGCCCTCCTGTTCCTGGTTTACGCGATTGCGTTCACGCGTGTGACCCCCGACGTGCTGATGGAGCAGCTTTATCTGTCCACCGAAGGCATCTTCGGCTCGACGCTCGGCGTTTCCGCCGGCTACGTCATGCTGTTCGTGCTGTTCGGCGCGTTCATGGAGCGCAGCGGCACCGGACAGCTGTTCATGGACTTCGCGATGTCCATCACCGGACACGCCGCCGGGGGTCCGGGCAAGGTCGCCGTGGTGTCGTCGAGCCTGTTCGGAACCGTGTCCGGCAGCGCGGTCGCGAACGTGATGGTCGACGGCCCCATCACGATTCCGCTGATGAAGCGAACGGGGTTTCGCCCGTCGTTCGCGGCGGCCGTCGAGGCGGTCGCGTCGACCGGCGGGCAGATCATGCCGCCGATCATGGGCGCGGCGGCCTTCGTCATGGCCGAGTTCATGGCCGTGCCTTACGCGACGGTTGCCCTCTGGGCGCTGATTCCGGCGCTGCTCTACTACGTCGCCGTCTTTTTCTCCGTGCATTTCGAGGCGAAACGCCACGGCCTCGCCGGCGTGCCGAAATCGGAACTGCCGCGGTTCGGAAGAGTGATCCTACAGCGCGGTCACCTGTTCCTTCCGATCTTCGTCGTCCTCGGTGGGCTGGTCCTCGGTTACTCGGCACCGCTCTGCGCGCTCGTTGGCGCGGTTTCGTGCCTGCCGGTCGCAATGTTGCGAGGTTCCACCCGCGAGGGCATCGGTTGGCGCAACGTTTCCGATGCACTGGTGGACGGCGCGCGCAATACGCTGGCGGTGGCGATGGCCTGCGCCTGCGCCGGCATCGTGATCGGCTGCGTGACCATCACGGGCCTCGGGATCGTCTTCACGCAGCTGGTTGTGGGACTCGCGCAGAACTCGCTGGTACTGGCGCTGGTCCTCACCGCGCTCGCCGGCATCATCCTCGGCATGGGTATGCCGACTACGCCGGCCTATATCGTGATGGTTGCGCTGCTCGTGCCCGCGCTCATCAAGCTCGGCGCGATCCCGCCGGCCGCGCACATGTTCGCGTTCTACTTCGCCATCCTGTCGGCGATCACGCCGCCCGTCGCCCTCGCGGTGTTCGCAGCCGCAAGTCTTGCCAAGGCGGACATGTGGCGCACCGGATTCGAGGCGATGCGCATCGCCGCTCCTGCCTACATCGTCCCGTTCATGTTCGTCTACGAGCCGTCCCTTTTGATGCTCGGCAACTGGGTCACCATCGCGACCTCGACGATCACGGCAACGATCGGGTCGATCTGCCTGGCGGCCGGAATGATGGGCTATCTCAGGCGTCGTTGCGGCTGGTGGGAGCGGATACTGCTGCTGACCGCAGCGGTTCTGCTGATCAAGCCCGGATACATCACGGACGCGATCGGCCTCGCGCTGTTGTCGATCGTTCTGATCGCGCAATATCGGATGGCACAGCGCACCGCCTAGGGCCGGCGCTGTACTTAACCGTTCGTCCTGCGCGCGCTCACATCGAGCAGGTAGTAGGGCATCGGCAGATAAGGGTGCGACGCATAGCCGCGGACCCGCGAGGCAACCAGCATGACGTCGTCGGCCTCGGGAAGAATGCGAGCGGGCGCATGCGCGTCGAGCAGCGCGGTCAGGTCGGAGAATACCGGCGCGCGTTCGGGTCCCGCCGGCATGATGCGCAGCCGTTCGTACAGCCGGTCGTAGTCATCGCTCTTGTAGCAGGAGAAGTTGATGGTACCGATCTGCTCGCTGTGGAAGTTGTTCATCGGGCTGGTGCCGTCCGGGGCGCCGCCGCCGAAGCTCATCGTCGTCATCTGGAACTGGCAGTTGGACAGGCGCTTGAGGCGATCGCCACCGGGCATCGAGTCGAACACGACGCGCAGCGACAGCGCGTCGAGACTGCGCTTCATGAACTCCGCCACGCCGGCGTGATTCGGTGGTCGTGCCGTTGATCATGCGCAGCTCGAGCGGGCTGCCGTCCGGACGCCGCCGCCAGCCATCCGCGCCGCGCGCGTAGCCCATTCGATCGAGCAGCGCATTCGCGGTCGCCGGGTTGTACGCGTTCGGATTGCGGTACTTCGGATCATGGCCCGTGACCTCCGGCCCGATGACATGCTGGCGCACGGTTCCGATGCCCTGATCGAACGTGCGCAGCCACGTGACGTCGTCGATCGCCATCGCGATGGCCCGCCGCAACGCCACTTGCGCCGGCGCGAAGCCGCCGATGACCGGCTCGCGCATGTTGAACAGCAACAGGAACATGCCCTGCGATGCCGCCCGGTGCGCCTGGATACCCGCGTCGCGCAAGGCGGGCTTGACCACCGTGCCATCGAACACCAGCGCGGCCCGCGCATAGGCGACGAAGTCGATTTCGCCGCGGGTGAGTGCGAGCACCGCCGTCGACGCCTCGGGGATGCGGATCATCTCGACGCGGTCGATCATCGGCACCATGCGGTTGCGCATGGCAACCGTGACCGGCGCACTCGCCGGTGCGCTCGGTGCGAAGAAGGTCCACGGCAGCGGCTTGAAATTCGGATTGCGAACGAGGTCGAGACGCGTGGCGGGCTGGAACCGGACGACCTGATAAGGTCCGCTGCCGATCGGGCGGCGCGCGAACTCGGCGCCTTCGGCTTCGACCACCTCCTTCGGCACCGCCGAAAGACCCGCGTAGGCGAGCTGATGGATGAACGTCGCATCCGGCCGCGTCAGGCGGATCTGCAGCGTGTACTTGTCGAGTGCGCGGATGCCTGCGATCGTCACGTTGTAGTCGAACCGCGATTCGCGCCGCGCGCGAGCGACGATTTCATCCAGCCCCTCGATCAGTCCCTCGAAGGACGAGTAGCTCATCGACGAATGGGCCGGATCGGCGACCCGCTTCCAGCTGTAGACGAAGTCCGCCGCAACCAGCTCGCGCGGCTTGCCGCCGAACGCCGGGTGGGGTGCGAACATCAGCCCCGGCCGGATCGTCAGCGTGTACGTGCGCCGGTCGGCCGAAATCTGCGGGAGCGCCGTGGCGGCGTACGGAATGAGCGTCGCCGGGGACGCCAGGTAGTCGTAGGTGAGCAGCTGGTGATAGAGCGGGGCGATCGTGTAGATCGTGCCGAGCTCCGGCGCGCGGGCGGGATCGAGCGTCTCGACGTCCGCCATCATTTGCGTGCGCAGCGTGCGCTCGGAAGACTGCGCATCGACGCCGCCGACGATAGTCGTCGACAAGGCGATGGCCAGGACGAACCCGACAACGATTCGGCGCCCGGACCGGGAATTGCACCGGTCCGGAACGCGGCGATGACCTAACATAGGCGGTTCTTCATCGATCACGCAGGAAGCGGAATGGCAAACGACGACCGTAACGTCATGGGCGGCATTCTCGCACCGTGCTCGACGACGCCGCTTACCGGATTCTATCGGGACGGGTGCTGCAACACCGGTCCGGAGGATCTCGGCATGCACGTCGTCTGTGCACGGGTCACGCGGGCGTTTCTCGAATTCGCGCGCGAGCAGGGGAACGACCTCATCACGCCGGTTCCGGAGTACGGCTTTCCCGGGCTCAAATCCGGCGATCGCTGGTGCGTCTGTGCCGCCACCTGGCGCCAGGCGTACGAAGCGGGCGTGGCGCCGCCCGTCGTGCTGGCGGCCACGCACGAGGAGACGCTGGCCATCATTCCGCTCGAGGTGCTGAAGGAGCTTGCGGTCGATGCTTGAGAAAAGGCTTCGTCATTCCCGACGACTATGGAATCTGCACGCTCTCACGGAGTTTCGCGGGAAGTTGCAGGAGCTGCTCGACCCTGCGCAGAGCTCGCGCAGCGACGTCATCTGGTCGCCCCACCAGAGCCCGATCATCCGGCTGAAGGCGGCACCGACCTGGCCGTGGCGGGCCGGATGATCATCCCGCAGCGACGCCAATCCCCGATGCGTGACGGTGACGAGCGTTCCGCTTGCCGTCGGCGCGAACTGGACTTCGACTTCGGTCTGCTCGTGCGGCGCGAAGTTCGCGTTCCGCCAGGAGAACACGACCCGGCGCGGCGGATCCCAGACCTTGACGCGGCCGACCTCGAACACATGCGACGCGGCCTTGTCATCGATCGATTCGAACAGGCGTCCGCCCACGCCCGGCTCGAGGCAAATGAGACCGGTGCGCATCCCCGCGTGGCGGAACTTCGGACCCCGCCGCCACCAGGCGTCGATCTCGGTCGTGAAGATCTCGAAGGCCGCACCGATCGGAACCGCGACGCTGACGCTAACGCGCGCCTGGTCCCCACTCACGGCCGCGGCCCGCGTTTTCGAGCTGTCTTCTCCGCATGCGCCTTGAACGCGCCGAGCTGGTCGCGCCAGAAGTCCTCGACCTGGGCGAGCCACTCGCTCATCGGCTTGAACGCTGACGGCTTCACGCGATACATGCGCACCCGCGCATCCTCTTCGATCGCTTCCTCGACGACAAGTCCCGAACGGCGCAGCACGCGCAAATGACGGCTCAAGGCCGGCGGGCTCATCGAGACCTCTTCCGCGAGCTCGCCGGCACGGCGCGGCCGCTTGAGCAGCTCGCGAATCACGGCCCGGCGCTTCGGGTCCGACAACGCCGAAAACGCCCGGTCGAGCTCGCTCTCGCGGACCTTGGTCATGTTCCAAACAAGGGACAGGCACTCATTTCGCCGGCGGATTGCGGAGTCTTTGCGTGACCCACCAGAAGTGACCCTCGGGATCGGTCGCGCCGTAACTGCGGTCGGCCCAGTAGTCCCCGCCGTAGTCGTGCGTTGCCGGCTCCTCGACGATGCGCGCGCCACGCGAGCGCGCGTGCGCGCAGTGAGCGTCGGCGTCGTCCACGAAGAACATGATGCTTTGGGTGGTGGCGCCGGCAAGCGACTGGGGGCTGCGCATCATGCGTTTCCACGGTCGGTCGGACTCAGCGTCTTCCTGGCTCACCATGATCAGGCCCTCGCCGTAAGTGAGCTCGCTGTGCTCGATGCGGCCGTCGTCGCTTTCCACCTTCAGCCGCACTTCGAATCCGAAGGCATCGCACAGCCAGTCGATCGCGGTGGCCGCATTCCGATAGAAGATCGAGCTGGAGCATCGCGGCCAGTCGCTGGGGGTGGGCTTCATGAGCATCTCCTTGGGGTCGGGTTGCGCGGTCGGTGCCGATATAGTTCACCAAATCGTTAAATATTGCAAGAGGTGTGAACAAATAGCGTCGCGCCCGTTGCTGCGCCGCGCCATGACCGCTTGCCGGCTGGCGCCTTTCCGGTCGTCGACGCCGTCAACGGCCTAGAATTGGCAGCCGTTAGTGGACCAGGGCTCGTTGCCCGTGATGCCACAACCTTCCTGGAGCTCGCATGAAGACGACATTGACCGCCGCCCTCGGCGCGGTGACCCTCCTGGTGGCCTCGCACGCCGCCGCCCAGGTGACCTTCTACTCGCAGGAAGGCATGCGCGGACAGCCCTACATGGTGAACGGCACGATCGTCAATTTCGATGGGTCGGGCTTCAACGATCGCGCATCGTCGGTCATCGTCCAGCGCGGACGGTGGGAAGTCTGCGAGCACTCGCATTTCCGCGGTCGTTGCAGTGTTCTGCAGCCGGGCCAGTATCCGTCGCTCGGCGCGATGGGACTCAATGACCGCGTTTCATCGGTGCGCCGGGTGAGCGGCAACCCGCAGTACGCCTATGCGCCTCCGCCACCGGTTCCCGAGCCGTACCCCTACTATCCGCAGCATGGCGAGCGCCTGTATCAGGCGGACGTCGTTGCGGTTCGCGCCGTCGTCGGACCGCCCGAGCAGCGCTGCTGGGTGGAGCGCGAGCAGGTCGTTCGCAATCACGGCCCGAACGTGCCCGGTGCGATCATCGGCGGCGTGCTCGGCGGCGTCATCGGTCACCAGATCGGCAGCGGCCGCGGCAACGATGTCGCGACGGCCGTCGGTGCGATTGGTGGCGCGGCGGTCGGAGCGAACGTCGACCGCGGCGGCCGGCGCGTCTACACGCAGGATGTGCAGCGGTGCTCGGCAATCCCGGGCTCGGGGCGACCGGAGTACTGGGACGTGACCTACGTCTTTCGCGGGCAGCATCACCGCGCGCAGCTGGGCTTTGCGCCGGGATCGACGATCACGGTCAACGGGCGGGGCGAGCCGCGCGTGTAGAGTCACGACGGCGTTGTCCGGAGACGCTGTTCGACTACTGGCGCAGCCAGTCGATCGTGCGGCCGCTCGAACTGAGATGCGGGGCGACGCTTTCGCCTCGCGCGCGATCGGCGGCGCGGGCAACGAGATCCGATGAACGACATCGTAGGCATCGGCGAATACACCTATCGCATCGTCGAGAACCGGGCCAGTTCCTCTCGCCGCACGGCATCGCCGTCGGGACTCGCGGGGTGACCTGTACGTCGGCGAGGTCGGCTACAACGCCTGGCGTTCACTGTTTCCGCAGCAGTCGGGTCCCGCGATCCTGCGGACGTTGCAGAAGTTCGAGAAGCTCACCGTAACGAATTGACGACGGGAAACACACCATGGCCGCAGCTCACGATCTCTCCAAAGTCTGGTTCATCACCGGTTGCTCCACGGGCCTCGGCCGTGCGCTGGCCGAGCAGGTGTTGAAGCGCGGCTATCGATGCGTCGTCACCGCGCGCGACCCGGCGCGGATCCGCGACCTGGCCGATGCTTATCCGAAGACCTCGCGTGCGTTGTCGCTCGAGGTTACGAATCCTGCGCAGCGCAACCACGCGGTAGCGGAAGCCGAGACGGTATTCGGCGCCATCGACGTGCTGGTCAACAATGCGGGTTACGGTTATTCGGCCGCAGTCGAGGAGGGCGAGGAAGCCGAAGTCCGCGCCATGTTCGAGACGAACTTCTACGGACCGGTGGGCATGATGCAGAGCGTGTTGCCCGGCATGCGAAAACGCGAGCGCGGGCATATCGTGAACATCTCTTCGGTCGCCGGCCTCGTCGGCAACCCCGCGTCCGGCTTCTACAATGCGACGAAGTTCGCCCTCGAGGGGGTGTCCGAGGCGATGGCGAAGGAAGTCGAGCCGCTCGGGATCCGGGTCACGCTGATCGAGCCCGGACCGTTCCGCACCGATTTCCAGGGGCGATCGATCCATGGGGTGCGCAACCCGCTCGACGCGTACGCCAAGACCGCGGGCGCGCGGCGTGCACAGCTCCAGGCGAGCAGCGGAAAGCAGCCTGGTGATCCAGTGCGCGGCGCAGCTGCGATCATCAAGGCGGTCGAAGCCCCGAATCCGCCGCTGCACCTGGTGCTCGGCAAAATCGGTTTCGAGCGGGTGCGCGAGAAGCTCGACAATCTGCAGCGATCGATGGGCGACTGGGAAGCGGTTTCGCTCGGCGTCGATTTTCCTGCGCAGGAGTCGGGCGCTCCGCAGGCGGATTCGCGATCGTCGTCCGTCGGCACGAAGGCCTGACGCGTCGTAGCTGAAAACGTTAGTGGCCGACTGTGCAGTGAGCGGCGGGGGCTTGACTAATTCATAACCACAGAGTTATGATTCCGGGATGCACGCCGCCCCGGACGCCCTTTTCAAGAGCCTTGCCGATCCGACCCGCCGGGCGATCTTCGAGCGATTGTGCCGCGAAGGAGAGCAGACCGTCGGGGCACTGACGGCTCGGGCCGGGGTCTCGCAACCGGCCGTCTCAAAGCATCTCGGCGTTCTGAAGCGGGCCGGGCTGGTACGCGACCGCCATGAAGGACGACAGACCCACTATGGCGCGCAGCTCGGCGCGCTTGCCCCCCTGATCGACTGGACAAGCCAGATGGCCGGGTTCTGGCAGAGCCGGTTCGACGACCTCGAAGACCTACTGAAAAGGATGGACCAATGAACGAAACATCGACCGAAACGCGCTCTGTCGTTGTCGAACGTGAAATCCCTTATCCGGCGGAAAAGATCTGGCGCGCGCTCACGCAACCACACCTGATCGAGGAGTGGCTGATGAAGAACGACTTCAAGCCTGTCGCGGACCACCGTTTCAATCTTCGCGCAGACTGGGGCGCTGTCGACTGTCAGGTCCTGGCAGTCGAGCCGAACAAAACGCTGTCCTACACGTGGGCGGCCTATGGTCTCGAGAGTGTCGTCACTTGGACGCTCACCCCTACGAGCACGGGGACCCAACTGCGCATGGAGCAGTCGGGCTTCCGGCCGGATCAGCAGCAGGCCTACCAGGGCGCCAACTATGGGTGGCAGGGGTTCTTTGCGGCTCTGGAGCAGGTCTTGGCGCGGATAGACTGAGGCTCTTCGGAACAATGATCCAAGCGCGCGAGGAATATGCGCTCCACCCGATCGGACACCTTCGATCCACGCTTCAATCGCTGGACGAAGCGCCGCGGCAGGGTTCGGAGGTGCCCCGGATGCGTGGCTCGAAGTCGATCCCGGTTGCGTATCGGACCGATCGAGACGATCGATGGCACGCCGGTCGTCGACATCAAGGCGGTTCTCATCGACTCCGCCGATGCATAGCGCGACGGCAAGCATTCTCTGACTGAAGCGCCTCCAAATGCTGCTTGTGACCGGAGCAACAGGTTACGTTGGAGGCGCAGCCCTGCGGCTGCTTTCGAAACGAGGCGGCTCACGCTCCGTCGTCGGCCTGGCCCGTAACGCGGAACGTGCGGCGCTCACGGCGCCGAAGGGCGTTACGTTCAGGTTCGCGGACTACGACGATAGGCCCAGCCTCGACGACGCGTTCCAGGGCGTAACCGGATTGCTCTTCGTGGCGAGTGACGGCGCCGGGCGCGATTCGTCAGACAGCATGCGCACGTCATCGACGCTGCGGTTGCGTCCGGGGTAGAGCACATCGTGTTCACGAGCATCATCGATGTCGACGAGACTTCGCCGTTCTATTTCGCCGCCGTGTACCGGGACGCCGAGCGACGGCTCATCGAGTGCGGAACGGAATGGACGATCCTCCGGTGCGGCCTCTACTCGGACTTTCTCCTTTCGCATTGGATCGAACCGGCGCGATCCACCGGCGTGATCGACGTTCCCGCGGGGCGATCCCGTATCGCCCCCGTTTCGCGGGACGATGTGGCCACGGCGGCCGCCGCAGTGCTCGCGTCCGGCACCCATCGGGGCCAGGTCTACGAGCTCACCGGTCCCAGGGCTTACTCGTTCGACGAAATCGGTGAGGTGGCGGGCAGAGCCTTTGGCGTTCCGATCGCGTATCGGCCCTGTTCTCCGGCGGACTACCTGTTGCGATGCTGGGCGACGATGGCAGACCCCTGGCCGCACGCCTTCGCGACATTGTTCGCCTCTGTTTCGCAAGGACGGTATGCGTCGATCTTCTTCGATATCCAGGATCTGACGGGCCGGGCACCGGAAGATCTGGAGAGCTTCCTCGCGCGCAAACAAGACGCCGGGAGTGAACTCAATCGTCGGCCCGCGAAGGCGGGGGACCCGGTGTCTTTGCAACGAAGAGTCGCTGGATTCCCGCCTTCGCGGGAATGACGCCTTGGGGTAGTTGGCGCATCACGCTGCCTGCCATGCGACTTCATAAACGGGCATCGGATGGTCGAAGCCCTTGGGCGTGATCTGGTCGACCTCGCTGAACATCGATCTGCCGCCGGGATAGTGCTCGACGATGATTTCCGCGGCCAGAATCTGATCGGGCCGCGCATGCGCGCAGATCCTCGCGGCCAGCTGGACCGTCGCTCCGAACAGGTCGTTGTCCTCCTCCACGGGTTCGCCGGCGCTCAGCCCGATCCGAAGATGCAGAGGCGCTTCAGCGTGGTCCGCGCTGTAGGCCGAAAACGACTTCTGAATCGCGATCGCGCAATCGATGGCCTGCGCGATCGATGCGAACGAGGCCATGATGCCATCGCCCAGGTGCTTCACTTCCCGGCCTTCGTGCTCGCGAAGCGCGTTGCGCGTCATGGCATTGTGGATATGAAGCAGATGCAGCGCCTTGGCGTCGCCCAGCCGGACAGTCATCGCCGTCGAGTCTTCGAGGTCGGTGAACATGACCGCGCGAAAGGCTGGATCGAGGCGGGCGACACCCGTGGCGCCCGCAGGTTTCGCGCCGGGGGGATCCTTCACCCGGCCCAGGAAGGCTTCGACGACGGCCGGATCGACTTCGATGATTTCGTGGGGGACGTCCCCATGCGCCTCGTCGTGGGTCCTCTTGATGGACTCGACATCCGGAGCCTCGACCAGGCAGAAAGCCGTGCAACGTGCCTCATCGAACCAATAGGTCAGAAAGTGAACCCCGTACTTGCCTTGCGTCTCGAGGTCCTTCTCGTGTGCATTGGCAATGGCATGGCGGGT
This sequence comes from uncultured beta proteobacterium, assembly GCA_963804205.1. Classification (GTDB taxonomy): domain Bacteria; phylum Pseudomonadota; class Gammaproteobacteria; order Burkholderiales; family Casimicrobiaceae; genus VBCG01. The sequence continues at coordinate 57,017 of CAWDPJ010000003.1, forward strand.
GGCCCCCTCTATGTAGTGACGATCCATATAGATCGGCATGAGCTCGCCTCATTTCATCGGAATCACGAAGAGATTTGCAATCGGCTGCGAACGACCTGAGCAATCGTTCCGGCTGCAGCTAGAATACGCGATTGCCGTTGCCCAACCCTTCTCACTTCAAGGATTCCGCATGACCATCTCCATGTACCAGGCGAGCGTTCCGCGTTTCGTCAATATCCTCGGCAATCTGTCGAACATCCTCGACAAGGCGCAGGCCCATGTCGACGCCAAGAAGCTCGACCCCGCGACGCTGACCAACTATCGCCTGTTCCCCGACATGCTGCCGATGAAGTCGCAAGTTCAGATCGCCAGCGATACGGCCAAAGGCGTGGTGGCGCGCCTGGCTGGGGTGGAGATCCCGGTGTACGAGGACGACGAGAAGACGCTGGCCGACCTGAAGGCGCGCATCGCTAAGACCATTGCCTTCATCCAGAGCGTGACGCCAGCGCAGATCGACGGCACCGAAGAGAAGGAAATCGTGGTCAAGCGCCGCGACAAGGAAACCCGCTACAAAGGCATGCAGTTCCTGCTCGGCCACGCAGTGCCGAATTTTTATTTTCATGTCACCACCGCGTACAACATCCTGCGCCACAACGGCATCGAGATCGGCAAGCGCGACTACCTGGGCAATCCTTAGGCATCGTCTCGAGAGACCGGCCCCTCCGGCCGGTCCCCGACTGTCGATCAGTAACGCAGGCTGAACGAGGACGGTCTTGATGCTGTACGACCCGGCACGGCACGAGCCGTTGAGGACCGACGCTTGGGACGAAGCACGCGCGCTTGCCACGATCGAGCAGATCGTGCGCGACACGGAGGCCCGGTTCTCGCCCGAGACGCATTGGCCCATTCACCCGCTGGACGCGGATGACGGCGAGACCCGACCCTTCTACCCGCTTTACTTTGGCGCGTGCGGTGTCGTGTGGGCATTGCGTTACCTCGAAGCGGTTGGCGCAGTCCGGCTCAGCCGTTCCTACGCTGGCTACGTCGATTCCCTTCTGCCCCTCAACCAGAATGGCTGACTTCATCCGGAAGCACCGATTTCGGTTCGTACCTGATGGGGGACACCGGGATCCTGTTGCTGAGCGCCTGGTTGAATCCAACCGAACGGACTGCCGCGCGCCTCGAGGCGCTCATCGCCACGAATCTCGACAATCCGACGCGAGAGCTCATGTGGGGCTCGCCGGGCACGCTGCTTGCCGCCTTGTTCCTGCACGAGCGTACCGGCGAAGCGCGTTGGGCTGACCTGTTTCGCGGCACGGCGCGCAAGCTCTGGTCCCAGTTGCTCTGGTCGCCCGAATATGAGTGTCGTTACTGGGCGCAAGACATGTACGGTCAGCGCACCAGCTACCTCGATGGCGTCCACGGCTTCGTGGCCACCGCTTCGCCGCTGATCCGAGGCCGCCATCTCCTCGAGGCGGAAGAATGGGCCGGCTGGGAACAGTGCATCGTCAACACCATCCGGCGCAGCGCTACCTGGGAAGGACCGCTCGTCAACTGGCGCGCCTGGCTCTATCCGCCGAAAAGCGGATCTCACCTGATGCTCATGCAGTTCTGCCATGGGGCGCCCGGGTTCGTCGTCTGTCTTGCTGATCTGCCGGGCACGTCACTCGACGAGGTGTTGCTCGCGGGCGGCGAAGCCATCTGGGCCGCCGGACCACTGAAGAAAGGATCGAATCTGTGCCATGGCACGGGAGGAAATGGCTACGCCTTTCTCAAGCTCTACCAACGCACTGGAGACGCGAAGTGGCTCGAGCGCGCGCGCGCGTTCGCCATGCACGCCATCAAGCAAACAGAAGCCGACGCCGCTCGATACGGTCAACTGCGCTATTCACTCTGGACGGGTGATCCGGGCTTTGCGATCTACCTATGGGATTGCGTTCGGGGGCGAGCGGCGTTTCCCAGTTTGGACGTGTTCTTTGCGAGCTGATGGGGGGTTGTTTCCCCGTTGACCTGTCGTGCCCCGCCGTGCCAGAATCGCGCCCCCGAGGCGTTCATCCCGAGCGCCGCCCTCAACCGCAGGAGGTGCCCCATGACGACGACGATTGTCCTTGCCCTCCTGTCGGCCGCCGCGTGACGGGCTTCGCCTCGTCCGTGTCCCGATCGTAAGACTGTCCCAAGCGCCGCTGAGCGGCGCAGCAGCAACGATCGCTCGCATCCTGTCCGCGCCCCGCTAAAGCGGCGCGACCGACGTTTCGACACCCGATGGCTCCGCGCGCAAGCGTGGTGCCGATGGCGCGTGGCCGTCCGCGGCGCGCGCGTGTGAAACGAAGGAACGACCGATCATGCTGGAGCTCGATTTCGAAGCGCTCTCGGCGCTGGGCCTGACGCCCGCGCTCGCGAGTCGCGCAGCCGCATTGGAAGTGGATACTGAGACGAACGGTGAGAACCGCTTGCAACTGGCGCGTGTCACCGAAGTTCACCGCGAAACGGTGGTCCTGCACGACGGGCGCGACGAGCAGAGCGCCCGCGCATTGCCGCGCCTGATGCGCGCACTGATCGAGGACGGGACTGCGCTCGCGGTCGGTGACTGGGTGCTGGCCAGCGTCGATCGCCATGGCGATTGCTGGGTGACGCAGCGCGTGTCGCCCACATCGCACATCGCACGCCGGGACTCGGAGGGCCGGAGTCATCCCGTGGTGAGCAACGTCGACATCGCGTTGCTGGTCATGGGGCTGGACGACGATTTCAACCCGCGGCGGCTCGAGCGATTTCTCGCGCTGGTGCACGACGACGACATCGTTCCGGTGGTCGTGCTGACCAAGTTGGACGTCGCCGCGCTGACGCCGGACGTGCTCGAGGAGCGACTGGCGTTGTTGCGCGATCGTGTGCCATCGCAGATCGATGTCGTCGCCGTCAATGCGACCGATCCGATGGCCGAGCGTGCGCTTCGCGACTACCTGGTGCGCGGCCGCACGCTCGTGATGCTGGGTTCGTCGGGCGCGGGGAAGTCGACGCTGACCAATACGCTGCTCGGCGCGCACGTGCAGGACACGGGCGCGGTTCGCGAGAACGACGGCCGCGGCAAGCATACGACGACCTCCCGGTCGCTTCATCGGCTGCCGGGCGGCGCGTGCGTCATCGATACGCCCGGGCTGCGCACGTTGCGTCCCGAAGGCGACGAGACTGCGCTCGCGCAGAGCTTCACGGACATCGATGCGCTGGCCGCGCAATGCCGGTTTCGGGATTGCGGGCATGGGCTCGAGCCCGGATGCGCGGTGCGCGAGGGCGTGGGCGCCGACCGGCTGCGCAACTATCAGAAGCTGCTACGCGAACTCCGGCGCGACACGCTGACGCCGCTCGATCGCCGGAAGCAGGTGGCGCTGTGGAAGGCGCGCGGAAAGGCGGCGAAGGAGCGGATGAAGCAGAAGCGAGGGGAGGCGGGCTCGTCGTGAGTCGAACGCTGAGGATCGGCACTGGCGCGTTGCGGGGATGCGCCTTTCAGATCCTCCGCCGCGGCACGCTGTACGCTAGCACTGCGCCCGTGGCGGTGATCATGGCCAACATCACGAACACCGGACGAAATGCATCGGCGATGCGGGTGCTGAGCACGGCGCGCTCGTCGGTGGGCAGGGTTGCGAGAAACTGTGAACCGTGTGCGCCCAGCTGCTCGAGCGCATTCGAAAAGACGGTATCGCTGCCGCCAAGCATGAGGTACAAGAGCACGCCGGCAAGGGCCGAGCCGATCGCACCTCCGAAGGATCGGCTTACCGACACGGATGCGGTCGCGGCGCCCAGCGCTTTTGGTCCCGCTTCGTCCTGCACGAGGATCTGGCTCGTGGGCATCACCGTACCCAGGCCGGCCGCGCCAAGCGCGATCAACGTCAGGAGGAGTCCCGTCGGCGCCCAGTGAATCGTGGCCGCCAGGGTACCGAACGCGAGCGTCGATAGCGACAATCCCACCATCGGCATGATGGTCAGCCTGCCGGTGCGCGAGATGAAGGTGCCGGTGAACCAGGCGGCAAGCGCGATCGTGAGCGTCACCGGCAGCAGCAGCAGTCCCGATTCCCCGACGCCGGCGGAACGTCCGAGCTGAAGGAACATCGGCAGGTACAGGACCAGCGCGAACAGCGTCGCGCCAAGGTCATCACGATGAAATTCGTGCGCAGGATCGCTGGCTTCGCCAGCAGGCGGACGGGGATGACCGGATCAGCGACGCGCCGCTCCCATACGAACAGCAGTGCGAACGCGACGACGGCGATCGCCACCAGCGCCGGCAGAAGCGGCGAGGTCCACGCGATGCGGTGCCCGGCCGAGGAGAGCGCGAACAGCAGGACGCAGGCGCCGAGCGCGAACAGCAGCGTGCCCAGCACATCCGGCTTGAACGGTCCCTCGCGGTAACCTGGTGTGTAGGGAATGCGGCGCGCCATCAGCGCTGCGACGATCCCCAGCGGCACATTGATGAGGAAGATCGCGCGCCACGACGCGTGTTGCGTCAGATAGCCGCCCAGGACCGGCCCGAGCGTGCTCGACGTTGCAAACAGCGCGGCGAAGTAGCCCTGATAGCGCCCGCGTTCGCGCGGCGGCACTTGCTCGCTGATCAGCGCCTGCGCGGTGGTCATCAGCCCGCCGCCGCCGAGGCCTTGAAGGGTGCGGGTGGCGATCAGCATCGCAAGCGACGTGGCCAGCGAGCAGAGAATCGAAGCCAGCACGAACAGCGCCAGCGCGACATAGAGCATCCGGCGGCGGCCGAACCGGTCGCCCAACTGGCCGTAGATCGGCGCCGTGATGGTCGCGGCGATCAGATACGCTGAGGCAAGCCACGACACGTCCGCGAAATTGCCGAGCGCACCCGCGATCGCAGGAATCGCCGCCGCGAGGATCGTCTGGTCGATCGCCGCGAGCATCATCGCGACCATCACGCCCGGAAACACGGTGCGGAATGCCGCACGCTGAGCGACCAGGTTCGCTGCAGGGACTCGTTCGCGGGGAGGCGGAGGCAAGGCGGTAGGACTTCGGTACGCAGCGTCGAACCGGCAAGTGCGAGGACTCGCACTCCCAGGCGTGCTGGTGCGACGGCACGCGAGTTCGGCCGGGGCTGACGGGATATCCGAAGCATCGGTCCTGGCGCCGGCCGTATTGGTGCCTGCAGGCGACGACCGGTTTCTCGGCCGGTTACGGTGCCACAGGACCGACTCGGCCAAAGGGTGGGGGGATATGTTTTCGCGACCCAGTTAACATCGTTGTTAACTCGCTCGAAAGAGATACCCCCTATGAAGATGCCTCCGGTTGCTTCGCATAAGCGCCGCTCCCGAGGCGCGGATGCGTCAGTCCCCTTCAGCGCGGCACGTCGCCGCGCTTCCGATCCGACGTTGCGCCGGCTGGTGCGCGACCTGCTCGCTGCTCGCGTGCGCGCCGGGCTGACGCAGGAACAGGTCGCCCGCAGGATGGGCACGAAGAAGAGCGCGATTTCGCGACTCGAAAGTGGCGTCCTGAATCGACCGACGTTGACCACGATCGAGAATTACGCGCTCGTCGTCGGCTGCCGCGTCGAGATCCTGTTACACCCGTATCCGTAGCCGCGTTCGACGGGTTCGAGCCGCACTCGGTTGTGCTCCAAGGTGGAGGCACGCCGCGGACCGGTGCGCAACGCAACGAGTACATGGTGATGTGGACCGCCGTGCTCGAGGGAGCGGACGGTATGGGCGACTTCGACGCCGCCTACTTCGCGGGCCCGCAGGATTTCGCGCGCTTCTTCGGCTTCGATGGCACGAACGACATGAGGAAGCTCGACGCATTCTTCGACAAGCGCGTCGTGTCCGATCCGGATTTCGCGAAGGCTGCGCAGGGCGGGCTGACCAAATCTGCGTTCCGAAGGTACTACGCTCTGCGCGCATCAGCGGCGGTGAGTCGCGGTGCGCACGACGAGTGGAACATCTTCCGGCTTGTCAACGACAAGCGTCGCGCGGACACGAAGATCGGCACGCCAGATCGCGATCGTGTTCGATGGAGAGAGTGTTCGCCACCGCAGCACGAGGCGACGGTTCGGATGGCTACGTGGGGAAGTGCGCGATGTGAAAGAAAAGCGTGGTCGTTGAACCCGCTTTTCGGAGTATTGATCCCACCGGCAGAGGCCATGAGAGTCGAGATGCCTGCCTTTCATCGCGCTTCCCCTCATTGGTCCCGTTGGCAGGATCCGTGGAGTGATTGTCATTGCTGACAGGGGTCCGAGATGACATAAAGAGACTTGGCGAGTATCCCGGAAGACAGGAGGCGGCGATGGCTATCCGGCGGGTGGTGGTGGTCGCGATGCCCTGCAACGAGGTCGTCGAGGTGGGCGGCATCCTCGACATCTTCTATGCCGTCAACCAGCAGGCCAGCCATACCGGTGCATCCGACGCCGGGTACGCCGTCGAAGTGGTGTCGCCGGTTGAGACTGTCTGTGCCTGGCCGGGACTGCGGATCGTCGCTGATCGGTCGTACCGCGCCGTCCGTGGTCCCGTCGACACACTGATCGTCACCGGGGTCGACGGGCCCGACGAGGCGAGGCGCGACCCGGAGCTCGTGCGCTGGCTGGCGCGCATGGCACCGCGGACCCGGCGGGTGGTCGGGCTCTGTGTCGGCTCGTTCGTCCTGGCCGAAGCGGGGCTGCTGGAGGGCCGCAGCGCGACCACGCACTGGGCCTTCTGTGACGAGCTGGCGCGGCGCTTTCCTGGCGTCAGGGTCCAGCCGGATCCGATCTACGTTCGGGACGGCGGCGTCTACACGTCGGCCGGCGCCACGGCGGGACTGGACCTCGTGCTGGCGCTGGTGGAGGAGGACCTTGGCCGTCGGGTGGCCCTGGCGGTGGCGCAGTGGATGGTCATCTTCCTCAAGCGGCCAGGAGGACAGGCGCAGTTCAGCGTCCAGCTCTCCACGCAGATGGCCGATCGCCAGCCGCTCCGCGATATGCAGGCGTGGGTCCTCGACCATCCCGGCGCCGACCTCTCCGTGGAAGCGCTCGCGCACCGGGTGAACATGAGCCCGCGCAACTTCTTCCGCGTGTTCGTGCGCGAGGTGGGCATGACGCCGGGGCGATTCGTGGAGCGCGTGCGCGTGGAGGCGGCCCGGCGGCTCCTCGAGGAGACATCGCGCGGCGTTCCAGACGTCGCGACCAGGTGCGGGTTCGGGAGCCAGGAAACGATGCGCGTGGCCTTTCGGCGAGCGCTGGGCGTGAGCCCGAAGGGCTACCGGAGCCGCTTCACGACCGCCGTCTCGTAGGAGATTCTCAAAGGAGAACAGAGATGATCAAGCAACGCGCGCTCGACGACTTCCGCTCCACGCTTCGTGGCGACGTCCTGCTTCCCCACGACGCCGACTACGATGCCACCCGCCGGATCTTCAACGCCATGATCGACCGGCGGCCTGCCCTGATCGCCCGCTGTGCGAGCGCGGCCGATGTGGTCGCCTGCATCGGGTTCGCGCGGGCGGAGGCGCTCGAGATCTCCGTGCGGGGCGGTGGGCACAACGTGTCCGGCAAGGCGGTGTGCGACGGCGGGCTGATGATCGATCTCGCGCGGATGAAGGGCTGCCGGGTCGATCCCGCGAGGCGGAGGGCCCGGGCTGAGGCGGGCCTGACCATGGCAGAGCTCGACCGCGACTGCCAGGCTTTCGGCCTCGCTACGCCCACCGGCATTGTCTCCCCAACCGGGATCGCCGGTCTGACGCTGGGCGGCGGCATCGGGTGGCTCGGAGGCAAGCACGGCCTGTCGTGCGACAACCTCGAATCCGTCGACATCGTGACCGCCGACGGCCGCCTGCTGGGTCGCCACCGCGACCGAGCATCCCGACCTCTTCTGGGCGGTGCGCGGCGGGGGCGCCAACCTCGGCGTGGTCACCTCCTTCGAGTACCGCCTACACGAGGTTGGACCCGTGGTGGGCGGCGGAATAGCATGGCCGCTTGCCCGCGCCAAGCACGTGCTGCCCTTCTACGACGAGTTCGCGCGCGCCTGTCCGGACGAGCTAAGCCTCAACGCCGGGTTCTTCACCGTGGAAGACGGTACCAAGCTCGTCGGCGTCAACGTCGCGTGGATCGGTCCGCTAGACGCCGGCGAGCGGCTGCTCAAGCCGCTGCGCTCGCTTGACAGCCCGGTCGCCGACGGCATCGCTCCCATGGGCTTCGTGGATCTGCAGCGGGGCGGTGATGGCGCGTTTCCACGCGGCCGCCGGCATTATTGGAAAGCGAGCTTCCTTCGCCGGCTCGAGCAGGGTGCGATCGACGTGCTGGTCGAGTTTGCGGCCACTTGCCCCTCGCCGTACACACAGGTCGGTCTCCAACAGATGCACGGGCAGGCGGCGCGGGTGTCCCCGACGGATACGGCGTTCGCGCATCGTCACGACCAATGGGATTGCCTCATGCTGACGCAGTGGGACAATCCCGCTGACGACGAGCGCAACGTTCGTTGGACGCGAGAGCTGCACGCCGCACTGCAGCCGTGGGTGGAGGATGCGGTGTACGTGAACAACCTCGGTGACGACGAGGCCAACCGCGTTCGCTCCGCCTACGGCGCCAACTTCGACCGGCTCGTGGCCGTCAAGGCAAAGTACGACCCGGACAACTTCTTCAGGGGCAACCAGAACGTCGCGGCAACAGCCGGATCCAAGTGACCCTAGATCGAAGGGCTTCGACCTGGCTAACGAGACGACGGCGTTCGAGCACCCGAAGAGATACGGCGCCGTCCGGCAACTGGAGATAGCATGTCCGAGCCTATCGTCTATATCGACACTTCCGAGATGCAGGAGGGAAAGCTCGAGGAGCTCAAGAGGGCCATGAGCGAGTTGATCAAGTTCGTTGAGGCGAGCGAGCCCCGGTTGATCGCATACAACGTTACCTCAAGGAGGACGGCACTCGGATGACCGTGGTCCATGTTCACCCTGACTGCGCGTCGCTGGAGTTCCATATGAAGGTGGCTGGCCCTTTTTCCCCAAGTTCGTCCGCATCGTCAAGCTGTTGTCGATCGATGTCTACGGCAAGCTAAGCAACGATTGCTGGAGCAGGTGCGGCAGAAGGCTCGGATGAGGTAACGGAAAGTGCTCGTGCACGAGCGCCACGCAGGGTTCTTCCGGTTCGCAGTCGCTGAGTGCGGCGGCGCAAGATCTCCACGATCTGCTGCTGGCGAATCACCGCGCCTGGACAAGCAGACGATCCTTAGTTGGTGGGGCCGCACCCGGTGAGACCTCAGAGCCGCACGAATTCCTTCCCCTTGTTGGGGTCGACCACGTATTGGTAGAACGCCTCGTTGACCTTCGGCCAGCTCTTCAGCGCCTTCATGTTGCCGAGCCAGCGACAGACATTCGGATACGCGCCGAACTTGCAGTCGATGACCTCGCCGCCGAGGACCATCATCGAGCCCAGATAGTCGGCAATCGTGATGTCATCGCCGCAGAGGTACGCGCTTTGCGGCCCGATCAGGCTCTCGTCCAGCACCTTGAGCCAGCCCAGCGCTTTGTCCTTGCCCCACGCCAGGGTCCCCGCTTGCACCTTGTCGTCGGGCCGCTTCATGAACGGAAAGATCTGCGGGTAGAGGAGCCCGTAGGAAAAGTCCCGGTAAAAGCCCGTATTGAGCCAATCCATCCGCTCGTTGACGCGTGCGCGCTTGCGCAGATCCGAGGGATACGCGGGAGACCGAATCTTCTCGGCGAGATACTTGAGGATTGCCGAGCTCTCCGTCAGGCGGAAATCGTCATCCTCCAGCACCGGAACCTGGTGGCTCGGATTGATCGCCTCATACTCCGGCTTGTACTGTTCGCCGGTGAACAGGTCGACGATCTGGTAATCGAGCTTGATGCCGGACTCGGTAGCAAACAACACGATGGGCCGACTCGTCGTCGACACCGGATGGTAGTAGAGCTTCATGCTTGCCTCCTCGCAAGAGTGACGCGCCACGCTACGCCGTTGCCCTCGCCGCGCAGCGACAGTAACCGACCCCCTGCCGCGCTCGCGGCTTCAAAGCGATCGAGTCAATGCGATCAGGTCACGGTCTGTGTCGGACCCCGCGCCTCCGGGAAAACCTCGGCATCGTGGTCGGACGCCATCGTCAGGACCGCGAACAGCCCCACCCCGGCAAATAGACCAATCATTGCCGCGATCAACACCCACCAAACGGAAACGTCCATGCGCCCCCTCCTTCGTCGCTGCGTCCACCAGCTAATTTGCTTCCACCTCCGCTACATTGGCACTTGGCGGCGCGTGATCGTTGCGCCTCTGTCGCTCGATCAATCCCAGCTCAAAGCCCCACCCGTCTGATACTCGATCACCCGCGTCTCGAAGAAGTTCTTCTCCTTCTTGAGATCGATCATCTCCGCCATCCACGGGAACGGGTTGTCGGCCTTGTCGAACAACGGATCCAACCCGATCTGCTGGCACCGCCGGTTCGCAATGAACCGGAGATACTCTTTGAACATGGGTGCATTTAAACCAAGCACCCCGCGCGGCATCGTGTCCTCCGCGTAGCGGTATTCCAGCTCAACGCCTTTACGAATCAACTCCGCGATCTCGGCCTTGAACTCGCTCGTCCACAGATGCGGGTTCTCGAGCTTGATCGTGTTGATCAGATCGATGCCGAAGCTGCAGTGCATCGACTCGTCGCGCAGGATGTACTGGTACTGCTCGCTGGAGCCGGTCATCTTGTTCTGGCGGCCCATGGCGAGGATCTGCGTGAAGCCGACGTAGAAGAACAGCCCCTCCATGATGCAGGCGAAGACGATCAGGCTCTTCAGGAGCTGCTGGTCGGCTTCGGGCGTGCCGGTCTTGAACGTCGGGTCGGTCAGCACGTTGATGAACGGGATCAGGAAGTCGTCCTTGTCCTTGATGCTCGAGATCTCGTGATACGCGTTGAAGATCTCGCCTTCATCCAATCCGAGACTCTCGGTGATGTACTGGTAGGCGTGCGTGTGGATCGCCTCCTCGAACGCCTGGCGCAGCAGGTATTGCCGGCACTCGGGCGCGGTGATGTGGCGATAGGTGCCGAGCACGATGTTGTTCGCGGCGAGGCTGTCGGCGGTGACGAAGAAGCCGAGGTTGCGCTTGACGATCAGTCGCTCGTCATCGGTCAACCCGCCCGGGTTCTTCCACAGCTCGATGTCGCGCTGCATGTTGATCTCTTGCGGCATCCAGTGATTCGCGCAGCCGGCAAGGTACTTGTCCCAGGCCCACTTGTACTTGAACGGCACGAGCTGGTTGACGTCCGCGGCGCCATTGATGACGCGCTTGTCCTCGAGCCGCACGCGGCCGGTTGGCGTGACGGGCTGCTGGCGTTCGGTGTCGAGATCGTGCACGGGCTCGCGCGAGAGGATCCCCCCGTGGCCTGCGCGCGGATCGTCTCGGGTGTGGCCAGGTGCACGGGCATCGCGGGGGTGGGGATGTCGTCTTCGAACGTGAGCATCTTGTCGTTCTCCGGGAGCGGGGTTCGCTCGTCTTTCTTGAGTTACCTAACCTATTTGTGGGTGCCGCGTAGCGCCTGAAAGGCCCCGGAACAAGACCCGCTCCCCTTCAAGGGGGAGTATGGGGAGCGGGGTTCCCGGTCAGGGAGAGGAGCCTTCAAATCAGCGATAAACGTAATGAGGCGCTTTCAATTCATTGCCTTCAGCTTTTCGTACAGGAACTCGGGGGCGAAATCCTGGCCGTCCAGCCAGGCGATCGAAGCGAGTCCGTAGTCCAGGTAAAACTCGGCGAAGCGATCGCGGTTGCGTAGCAGCGACATTTCGTCGCCGTACAGCTCGTCGGCCAAGTCGACGACCCCCTTGCGTCCGTCGTTGAACTCCAGCCAGACCTTGTAGTCGCCCAAATACCGCGCCTCGATCACGTGCCGAGGGGACTGCTCGTAGCGGGCCAAGCCTTGCCTCCTGTTCGCGAGGTTGAAAACGCGCACAGCCTCAGTTGCTACTCCGACTGCCTGAACAGAGGGCACGCGGCGCGGTAGCACCGCGTGCCTTCCGTCCCACGAACGATGTGTCCGACTGCTTGCCTTCATCGGCTCACCCATCGCCGGCCCGCTTCATGCAGCAGATGCTCCTGGTGCATGGCGCTGCCGTATCGGTCAAGTCACCAGATGCGCGCTCAACTTCACGGTTCCTGTCCGGATTCGCGCCCAGGTTTCCTTTCAAACCGCCGGCTTCGGCTCGGATTCGCAGTCAGGTCGTGTACAGCACCGCCTGACCGTCGCACCGCAACGTCCACCGCCGGCCTTACCGAATTCACTTGCCCTTTCCCACCGCGAATCGCTTTCCTCGATCGCGCGACGGGCCCATCAGCTCGTTGTTCGTCAACCCGCGAGGCCCAAGAGCCCCCGCTCGTTCGCCACCGTCCGGTAGGTCATCACCAGGCCGTTGACGATGTTGCGCAACACCTTCTCGCTCGTGCACGGCAGCGCCGCATACGAGACGAACAATCCGGTCCCGGCCCGCGGATGCGCGATCCAGCGCGCGAAAGCCCGATGCGTCGCCGCGACCACGTGCTCCGAGAGGTCGAGCGATCGACCGAAGTAGATCGGCTCGAACGGGCAGGGCGTCCAGCTTGCGTTGACCACCTGCACCGCGTACATGCCCGCGCAGTTCGGCGCGAACGCCGATGCGAACGGGGAGGGCACCGAGAATAACCAGCCGCCGTAGCGGACGGTGCGGTCGGTGGCGCCGGGCTTCGAGGAGGAGGGCACGAGGGTCTCGCTGGTCAGTGGTTCCTAAAACGCTTCATCGGGCGTTCCGGCCTACGTCTTGAGGGTCGGTCACGCCTGTCCTTCATTTACTTTCGGGCAGTGTCGCCAGATGAAGACATTTCGGACCGTTCAGCCTATGGGCACGCTCGCACGTCGGCGAGTTCCCCTCATTGACACGCCTCGCACGTCGGGTCATTGATCAAACAGACCTTGGGCTCCTCGGCTTCCGCTTTCGCCGCCGCCGCAGACCTCGAAGCCTTCGCCGCCTTCCCGGCCGGTGCTGAAGCTGGAGTCACCATCCCGCCCGAGGCCGACACCGCGTTCAGCTCGCCGCCCTTGCCGGTCGATTTCTCGGCCGAGGTTGCCGCCAGCGTGCGCAGGTAGTAGGTCGTCTTGAGGCCGCGAAGCCACGCCAGCTTGTAGGTCTCGTCGAGCTTCTTGCCCGACGCGCCGGCCATGTAGATGTTCAGGCTCTGCGCCTGGTCGATCCACTTCTGGCGGCGCGAACCGGCCTCGACGATCCACTGCGTCTCCACCTCGAACGCTGTCGAGTACAAATTGCGCAGCGCCGCCGGCACCCGGTCGATCTTCGCCAGCGACCCGTCGAAGTACTTGAGGTCCGACACCATCACGTCGTCCCACAGGTCGAGCTGCTTCAGGTCCCGCACCAGCTGCTCGTTGACGACGGTGAACTCGCCGGACAGGTTCGACTTGACGTAGATGTTCTGGTACTCGGGCTCGATCGATGCCGACACGCCGATGATGTTGGAGATCGTGGCCGTCGGCGCAATCGCCACGCAGTTCGAGTTGCGCATGCCGTGCTGCTTGATGCGCGCGCGCAGTGCGTCCCAGTCCATCGTCGACGACTCGTCGACTTCGACGTAGCCGCCGCGCTCGTCACGCAACAGCTTGAGCGAGTCCTGCGGCAGGATGCCGCGGTCCCACAGGCTGCCTTTGAACGAGCTGTACTTGCCGCGCTCTTCGGCGAGCTCGGTGGACGCGAGGTACGCGTAGTAGCAGACCGCTTCCATCGACGTGTCGGCGAAGGCCATCGCCTCGTCCGACGCGTACGGCAGCCGCAACAGATGCAGCGCGTCCTGGAAGCCCATGATGCCCAGCCCCACCGGCCGATGCCGCAGGTTGCTGTCGCGCGCCTTCTTGACCGCGTAGTAATTGATGTCGATCACGTTGTCGAGCATGCGCATCGCCGTGCGGATCGTGCGTTGCAGCTTTTGGTGATCGATGGCCCAGCCCTGACCGTGGCCAACTGAGGCACCATGTGCGCGAGCAGGTTCACCGAGCCGAGGTTGCAGACCGCGATCTCGGTCTCGCTGGTGTTCAGCGTGATCTCGGTGCACAGGTTGCTGCTGTGGACGGTGCCGACATGCGACTGCGGCGAGCGCACGTTGCAGGCATCCTTGAACGTGATCCACGGATGCCCGGTCTCGAACAGCATCGACAGCATCTTCCGCCACAGCTGCACCGCGGGGATCTTCTTGTGCAGCTTGAGCTCCCCGCGGGCGGCCTTGGCTTCATACCCGGTGTACGCCTCTTCGAACTTCGTGCCCCACTTGTCGTGCAGGTCCGGCACGTCGGACGGGCTGAACAACGTCCAGTCGCCGCCTTCGATCACCCGCTTCATGAACAGGTCGGGGATCCAGTTCGCCGTGTTCATGTCGTGCGTGCGGCGGCGATCGTCGCCCGTGTTCTTGCGCAGCTCGAGAAACTCCTCGATGTCGAGGTGCCAGGTCTCGAGATAGGTGCAGACGGCCCCCTTGCGTTTGCCTCCCTGATTCACGGCGACCGCCGTATCGTTCACGACCTTCAGGAACGGCACCACGCCCTGCGACTTCCCGTTCGTGCCTTTGATGTGCGAGCCCATCGCGCGCACGTTCGTCCAGTCGTTGCCTAACCCGCCCGCGAATTTGGACAGAAGCGCATTTTCCTTGATCGCTTCGTAGATCCCATCGAGGTCGTCGGACACCGTCGTCAGGTAGCACGACGACAGCTGCGAGCGATGCGTGCCGGAGTTGAACAGCGTGGGCGTGCTCGACATGAAGTCGAACGTCGACAGCACGTTGTAGAACTCGATCGCGCGCGCCTCGCGATCGACTTCATTCAGCGCCAGCCCCATCGCGACGCGCATGAAAAAGCATTGCGGCAGCTCGAAGCGGCGTCCCGAATTGCCGTGTACCGCGTACTGGTCGATGAGGAAATAGCGGTCGTACAGCGTTTGCAGGCCGAGGTAGCCGAATTGCAGATCGCGCTCGGGCTTGAGTGCCGCGCCGAGCTTCGCCACGTCGTACTGCAGCAGGCCCTCGTTGAGCAGGCCGATTCGCACGCCATGCTTCACGAAGCGCGGGAAATAGTCGGCGTACTTCTCGCCCATCTCCGCTTGCGTCGCCTCCTCGCCGAGCGCCTCGAAGCGCAGCGCGTCGAGCAGCAGCCGCGCGGTCACATAGCTGTAGTGCGGGTCCTTCTCGATCAGCGTGCGCGCGGCGAGCACCAGGCACTTGCGCACCTCGTCCATCGGCACGCCGTCGTACAGGTCCTTCTTCGCGACCCGGAGGATCGCTTCGGCGTCGACGTCGCTCAAGCCCTCGCAGGACTCGCGCACCAGCGCCGTCATGCGCTCGAGGTCGAGCGGCTTGCGGATGCCGTTGTCGACGACGTGGATCGTCGCTGGGGACCTCGGCCCTGCGCATGCGTCTTCTGCGCGGCGCGTTCCTGGGTGCGCTTCTCGCGATACAGCACATAAGCGCGCGCGACTTCGTGCTCGCCGCCGCGCATCAGCGCCAGCTCGACCTGGTCCTGGATCTCCTCGATGTGGATCGCGCCGCCTTCGGGCTTGCGCTTCATCAGCGCAGCGACGACGCCGTCGGTCAGCTTCACCACCTCCTCGCGCACGCGCGCCGACGCCGCGCCCTGACCCCCATGCACCGCCAGGAACGCCTTGGTCATCGCGATCGAGATCTTGGCGGGCTCGAAGCCCACGACCGACCCGTTGCGGCGGATGACCTTGTACTGGGCGAAGCGGGGATCGGCCGCGCTGCCCACCGGACTCCCCGCTTCCCCGGCGATGAGCTCGCGCGGGGGGGCGTTCGGGCCGGACGCAGCGGGGGCGGGGGCGATATGCATGGGGCGGATCTCCTCGAGATTCTTGGTGTTCGTAGGTGCGGCGGCGCGCTTAACCTGAAAAAGCGGACGCTTTCGTCGTTTTCCTCGCCCGGCGCGGCCTTTGGAGACCCTGCGCTGGCGACTTCGGTCGGTGGGACCCGCGGCGGCTGGGTGCCGCCTCGAATCCGTATACGATTCAAAATCTACTATATCTTGTGTTGAAGTACAGGGTCAACACAAAGCGTTGTGGAAACGTTAGATTCGTTTACTACAAAGTTGTTCACATTGTTTGTATCGAAAAAGGGCAAGCGAAACAGGCTTCTGGAGGGCCTGGCCGCCGCCATCCCCTGTTGTTCCACCGCCAATCCACCGAGTTTTCCACCGGACCGGGTCGAGCAGCCGCTTTCCGTAGGACGGGCGCTTTTGCAACAAGGGGTTATCGCAATGCAGCGCAGCAAACGTGACCGAAATGTGACCGCGTAGCCTCTGGGATGCCGCAAGCAGGGCGGTGACGCAGCGCAATAAGACGAACACCCGATCGCAGGTAGGCGGACGCGGACAAAGAGGCCGAGGGGTATGTTCTCCACCGATGCCTCAGCGCTTTGCGACCGATGCGTTCCCCCCATCGGCTTCACCGGCCAATCGGTCAAGCTTCACCCGTGGTGGAGCGTGGCGCACACTTCGAGGTTCCATTCCGAACGAGGGGCTCCGCGCATCGTGCAATCGACAGGCACGTGCAGCGGTGCATGAACGCCATGCCGCGCTTCGCCGCGAACCTGACGATGATGTTCAACGAGGTGCCGTTCCTCGAGCGCTTCGGCGAAGCGGCGCAAGCCGGCTTCCGCGGCGTGGAATTTCTCTCGCCGTACGATTTCCAGGTCTCGGAGATCGCCGCGCGCGTGCGCGAGCACAACCTCGAGGTCGTGCTGTTCAACGCCGCGATCGGCGATATGGCCGCGGGCGACCGCGGCCTCGCATCGCTGCCCGGCCGCGAGCATGAATTCGTCGCGGGGATCGCAAGCGCCTTGAACTATGCGAAGGCGCTTGCCTGTCCGCGCATTCACGTGATGGCCGGGCTGCTGCCGAACGGCGCCGATGCCGACGAGCGCGCGCGGCGCGTGCGGACCTACGTCCGCAATCTGCGGCAGGCCGCCGCCGACGCCCGCGAGCAGGGCGTCACCGTGCTGATCGAGCCCATCAACACGCGGGACATTCCCGGCTATCTGCTGAACACGCAGGCCGAAGCGCACGCGATCCGCGAGGAAGTCGGCGCCGCGAACCTCAAGGTGCAAATGGACTTCTATCACTGCCAGATCGTCGAAGGCGACCTCGCGGAGAAGTTCCGGAAATGGCAGCCGCACATCGGCCACATCCAGATCGCGGGGGTGCCCGGACGGCACGAGCCGGACGTCGGCGAGATCCACTACCCGTACCTGTTCCGGTTGCTCGACGAGTTGCGCTACGACGGCTGGATCGGCTGCGAGTACCGGCCCCAGGCCACGACTGTCGCGGGATTGCACTGGTTCTATCGGCTGATCGACCGCCCGGTCCTGCGAACCTGACGTTTACCTGTAGGCGTCCGCCGACAGGCCGGCCCGCCCGGTTCCGATACGCCGTGTCGGTAAGTGCCGGTACTGTCACACCGATTGCGTCCTGCATGGTTGGTCCTAATCGACCAACCAAGGCCGTGTCGCGCCCGGTATCCGCCTAGTGAACGACGAACAAACGACTGTAGGCCCGCCTCAACCTGTCGGCGCGGGGGATGATTCGCGCGCGCCTGCGCTGCGGCGCCGCGCGCGCCCGTTGCAAAAACCGCTTGCCGCCGTCGAGGTCGCGCTTCGCGACAGCGAGGCCCGTTATCGCCAGCTCGTGGAATCGTTGCCCGTCGGCTTCTACGCAACCGACGGGCAAGGACGGCTGACGCTCTACAACGAGGCTGCCGTCACGTTATGGGGCCGCGCGCCGACGATCGGCGACGAACGCTGGTGCGGCTCGTTCAAGATGTTCGCGCTCGACGGGTCGCCGATGCCGATCGACGAGTGCCCGATGGCGCTCACGATTCGCGAAGGCGCCCAACTGCAGGGCACGGAGGCCGTCGTCGAGCGCCCGGACGGCACCCGCCGGAACGTCCTCGTCTACCCCCAGGTGTTCAAGGACGCCGCCGGGCACGTCCATGGTGCGGTCAACGCTGTGGTCGACATCACCGAGCGCAAGGCCGTCGAGGCGGCGCTCGCGGCCGCGAAGGACGATCTCGCGCGCCAGGTCGAAGAGCTCACCCATCTGCACGCGCGGGTCAGCGACGCCGACCAGCGCAAGGACGTGTTCCTCGCAACGCTTGCGCACGAGCTTCGCAATCCGCTGACCCCGATTCGCAACGCGATGCACGTGATCCGCCTCGCCGGGGACAACCGGGCCGCGGTCGCGCAAACGCGGGGCATGGTCGAACGGCAGCTGTCGCAGCTCGTGCGCCTCGTCGACGACCTGCTCGACGTCTCGCGCATCAGCCGCAGCAAGATCGAGCTGCGCAAGGAGCGCATCGAGTTGCAGGCGATCGTGCGCCAGGCGATCGAGACCAGCAGCGCGCTCGTCGATCACTACGGCCACCGGCTCGAGCTGTCGATGCCGACCGCGCCGCTGTACGTCATCGCCGATCCGGCGCGGATCGCGCAGGTGTTCTCCAATCTGCTGAACAACGCCGCGAAGTACACGCCCCCCGGCGGCCGCATCCGCGTCAACGTGTCTGCAGACGACGAGGGCGTCGCGGTGTCGGTGAGGGACAACGGCATCGGCGTGCCGCCCGAGATGCTGCACAGCGTGTTCGAGATGTTCACGCAGGTCGACACCGCGCTCGACAAGAGTCGCGGCGGCCTGGGCGTCGGACTCGCGATCGTCAAGCGGCTGGTCGAGATGCATGGTGGCCGGGTGGAAGCGAAGAGCGACGGCCCGGACCTGGGCAGCGAATTCATCGTCACGCTGCCGAGCGCCGCCCCCGAGGACGTTTCGCCGCCGTTGCCCTCGCCGGAGCTCCCGCCGCTGCGTCGCGGTGCGGACGCGCGGCACGCGCCGCATCCTGGTCGTCGACGATAACGTTGACCTCGCAACCAGTCTGGCGATGATGCTGCAGATGCTCGGTCACGACGTGCGGACCGTGCACGACGGCGCATCCGCTATCGCGGCGGTTCCCGAGTTCGGGCCGGACCTGATTTTCCTGGACATCGGCATGCCGCGAATGAACGGCTACGAGACGTGCCGCCAGATCCGGAGCCAGCCGAACGGGCAGGATGCGGTGATCGTCGCGCTGTCGGGCTGGGGTCAGGACCACGACAAGCAGCGCTCGCGCGACGCCGGCATGGACCTGCATCTGGTCAAGCCATTCGATCCTGCGCTGCTCGAATCGATGCTGGCGAAGATCGGCGGCCGCGACAGCGCCTCCGGACGGCCGCGCGAGATGCCCCCGGCGCCGGATCCGGCACCGCAGGCGCAGCTCGACGCGGCGAATGCCGCACCGGCGATCGAAGCGACGAACGCGGCGGTGGATTCGGGACCGATCGATCCGGAAGCGGCGGTCGAGGCCGCCCGTTATGCGCTCTACCGGCGCATCCTGCCGGTGCTGCGTCACGGGCTCGTCGGCGAGCTGCAGAGCGTGCAGTTCGCGGTGAACCTTGCGAGGCACGCGTGCGTTCGCGCCAACGGCACGAACGAGACGCAGGACGCGATCGGGCGTATCGCCGAGCAGGCCCATGCGGCCGTCGGACGCGGCCAGGCGATCACCGACTGGCTGCGACCCGACCCGGCGGCGACGATGACCGTCGGCGAGGCGGTGCACGCCTGCCTCGATCTGGTCGGCACCGAGTGGAGCCTGCGCGGCATCGAGGTCAACGCGTCGGTGCCCGCGGCAAACGAGATCGTGAAGGCGGCGCCGTTCCGCGAGGTCCTGGCCGCGATGCTGGTGGCGATCGGCGACGCTTCGCCGGGGGCGGCCGATGTATCGCTCACCGTTCGCAAGCGCGGCGAGTGCGTCATGGTGTCGCTGCGTGCCCGCGCTTCGCCTCGCGATGGCGACGGCGCCCGCGTCTCGCTCTATCGCGACGTGCGCTGGACCGATGTCGGCGCGCTCGCGCGTGCGCATGGCATCACGTGGGCGCGGCGTGGCGACCACGCGCTGGCGCGGATCCCGCTGGCGAACAGTCGCAGTTAACGATTGTCGTTCCCGCGAAAGCGGGAACCCAGTGTCTTATCGCGAACGACGCTGGATCCCCGCCTACGCGGGGATGACGGCAAACTTTGCGTCCCCGCTTAAGCGGTGACTATGTTTGCCATCACACCGCGATGCTCATCCCCCCGTCGACGAAGATCGTCTGGCCGGTGATGTAGCTCGCTGCATCCGAGCACAGGAACACGGCGATCCCGGCGAGCTCGTCGGGATTGCCCCAGCGGCGCATCGGCGTGCGGCCGCGCACCCAGCTGTCGAAGCTCTTGTCGTCGATCAGCGCGCGATTCATCTCGGTGACGAAGTAGCCGGGCGCGATCGCGTTCACGCGGACACCGGTCGGGCCGAGCTCGGTTGCCAGTCCGCGCGTCAGCTGCCGCACGCCGCCCTTCGCGGCCGTGTACGGGACGATCGTCGGCCGCCCGAGCTCGCTGGTGAGCGACGCGATGTTCACGATCGAGCCGCGATTGCGCTTCACCATGCCCGGAATCACCGCTTGCGCGACGACGAACGGGGCGGTGAGGTTCGTCGCGATGATCGCGTCCCAGTCTTCCGGGGGAAAGTCGGCGACCGGATGCCGGCGCTGGATGCCCGCGTTGTTCACCAGGATGTCGATGCCGCCGTGTCGCTTCTCGAGGGCAGCCACGGCTGAGCGCACCGCCTCGCGATCGGTGACGTCGAAAGTCGCGATATTGGCGCGTCCGCCTTCGCGTTCCAGCGAGCGCTTGGCCGTGTCCAGCGCGGCCACGTCGCGACCGTTCAGCACGACGAGCGCGCCTGCTTGCGCGAGCCCGCTCGCTATCGCAAGACCGAGGCCGCGCGCGGCGCCGGTGACGAGCGCGATGCGCCCGGAAAGATCGAGGGTCAGCGGCATGGCGGGGTCCTGCTCCTGGTGGGCAACGACGAAACGCGAATCGTCACATCTTCGTCACCGAATCGCAATGCGCTGCCGCTAAGCTCGCTTGGATCCGGCGGCGCTCGCCTGTCGGCTCCGATTCCTTCGAACAGCAAGAGCAGAGAGCATGACCCAAGACGACGACACGATCTCCAATCCCTCGACGAACGTCGATCTTCACGCGCTGACGGCGAGCTCGCGCCGCCGCTTCCTGCAGCAGGCGGCCGCAGCCGCGTTCATCGCCGGCGCGCCGATGGTCGTGCGCGACTCGTGGGGCCTCGCCTACGCCGCGCAGCCCCCGGGCGAATACGGTGAAATCACGTTCAAGAGCGTCGACATCACGACGGCCGACACCGTCACCGTGCCGGAAGGCTACACGGCGCGCCTCCTCTACGCGTGGGGCGACCCGATCTCCAACGGACCCGCATTCAAGCCGGACGCGTCGAACACCGCGGACGAGCAGGCGCAACAGGCGGGCATGCATCACGACGGCATGCATTTCTTCCCATTCGTCGAAACCGGGCTGTTCTGGATGAAGCGGCAGTCCAGTCGCCACGGGCTGCTCGTCGTCAATCACGAGTACGTCGACGACGGACTCCTGCACGTCGGCGGTCAGGCGCCGTGGACCGCGGACAAGGTGAAGAAAGCGCAGAACGCCCAGGGCGTGTCGGTCATCGAGATCGAGCAGAAGGACAATGCCTGGCAGGTCGTGCGGCCGTCGAAGTTCGCGCGCCGCGTGACCGGCGCCTCGCCGATCGCGATAGCGGTCCGGCGGCAGGGTCACGCACTCTGAAAACGGCGGCAGATCCGGCGGGACCACGGTGCTCGGCACGCTCAACAACTGCGCGCACGGCTTCACGCCATGGGGCACGTACCTCACGTGCGAGGAGAACTTCAACGGCTATTTCCTCAATACGTCCACGATCCCGGCGGACCAGAGCGCGCTACGGCATCGCGAAGACCGACTTCGGCTATCGCTGGTCCGAGCACGACGCGCGCTTCGATGCGGCCGCGCATCCGAACGAGCCGAACCGCTTCGGCTGGGTCGTCGAGATCGACCGTGGGAACCTTCGCGGATGCCGGTCAAGCGCACGGCGCTGGGGCGCATCAAGAAGGAGGGGGCGACGCCCTCCGTTGCGCCTGCGGCCGTCTCGTCATCTACATGGGCGACGACGAGCGCTTCGAGTACATCTACAAGTTCGTGTCGCGCGACGCTTTCAATCGCGAGTCGCGGGACGCGAACCGCAATCTGCTGGACAACGGCACGCTCTACGTCGCGAAATTCAACGCGGACGGCACGGGCACCTGGATGCCGCTGGTCCAGGGGCAGGGTCCGCTGACCGCGGCCAACGGCTTTCCGGATCAGGCGACGATCTGCGTTCGCACGCGACAGGCTGCGGATGCCGTGGGCGCGACGAAAATGGACCGCCCCGAATGGATCGCCGTGCATCCGTACAACCGCGACGTGTACGTCACGCTGACCAACAACAGCCAGCGCGGCACGAGCGGACGTCCGGCCGCTGACGCGGCCAATCCCCGCAACGTCAACGTGTTCGGCCACATCCTGCGCTTCGCGGAAGCCGGTGGCGATCCGGTGGCACTGACGTTCCAATGGAACGTCTTCGCGCAGTGCGGCGATCCCTCGCTTGGCGATCCGAACAAGGCCGGCGATCTCAAGGGCGACAAGCTCGGCAGCCCGGATGGCGCGTGGTTCGACCCGCGCGGCGTGCTCTGGGTGCAGACCGATGTCTCGACGTCGACGCTGAACACCGGCGACTACAAGAACCTCGGCAACAACCAGATGCATGCGTTCGACCCGCAGACGGGGATCGGCAAGCGCTTCCTGGTCGGGCCGAAGGGCTGCGAAGTGACCGGCGTGGTCACCACCCCCGATCACAAGACGATGTTCGTGAACTTCCAACATCCGGGCGAGCCGTCGAACGAGCGCAGCGACCCGGCGAATCCGAAAGCGAACTCGAGCTGGCCGGACGGCGCGGGCGGCGGGCGCCCGCGCTCGGGCACGGTGGTCATCACGAAGAACGACGGCGGGCTGATCGGCACCTGACCTGTCTGGTTCGACCTCCAGGGCTTCTCGGCCGTCGATGTCCTGAGCAGTGCTATCGTCGGTAGGCTCTCAAGGCAAGCCCGGCCATAAGTGCGGTCGCCGTTTGCATAGCGATGAACGCGCCGATATCCGCGGGCCTTATCCCTGAGAAGCTGTCGGTCAGGGATCGCGCAACCGTCACCGCCGGGTTGGCGAAGGATGTGGACGCAGTGAACCAGTAGGCTGCGGCGATATACGCACCCACGAGCGCGCCGATCAAGGACGCGTCGCGGGCTCGGGTCGTCGCTACCACCCCGAGCAGTCCGGCGGTCGCTACGGCCTCGCTGAGGACCTGCGAACTACCCGCACGGACGTGCGACGAGAAGGACACCAACGGCATTTCGAACATCGCGTGCGCGAGCAGGACGCCAGCGATTGCGGAGAAAAACTGAACCCCGACGTACGCCAGGCCGCTGCGCCATGGCAGCAGTCTCGACAGTACGCTCACTAGCGTAACAACGGGGTTGAAATGCGCTCCTGAGATCGGACCGAGCGTGGCAATCAGGACCCAGAGCGCAAGGCCCGTCGCGATGCTGTTGGCAAGCAAGGCAATGGCAGCGGTTCCGTCTGCGAGACGCTCACCCATGATGCCCGAGCCGACTATTGCCACGAGCAGCGCTGCCGTCCCGATCCCCTCGGCGATGCAGGCGCGCAACAGGGAAGCTACATCAGGACGAAGTGCCAATTTCTCGCAACTTGTTGTGGAGCGCCAGCCGGTCCAGTTTCTCGATCGGAAGACTCAGGAATAGGCGAATGCGCGTGGTAAGAATTCGGCACGCCTCCGCGAACGCCTTGTACTTGTCCCGCTCATCACCCTCTACTGCTGCCGGATCCGGTACGCCCCAGTGCGCGGTAACGGGCTGACCCGGCCAGGCCGGGCATACCTCGTTTGCCGCGTTATCACACACGGTAACGACGAAGTCGAGCGGTGGCGAATCCGGTTGGGAGAATTCGTCCCATCCCTTGCTTCTGGCGCCATCAGAGCGAATTCGATTTCGCCGTAGCACCTCCAGCGCAAGCGGATTGACGCGGCCCGTGGGATGGCTACCGGCACTGAAGGCGCGGAACCGACCTTTGCCTGCCTCGTTGAGAACGGCCTCCGCCATGATGCTCCGCGCAGAGTTACCGGTACACAAGAAGAGCACGTTGAACGTGCGGTTCGAATCCATGGATCAGATCCTGAAAGTTCAAGATAGTGAAGCCGGAGAGAAGTACGCGCCCATTGTTACAGCCGCGTTACGCCTCGAAGGCGCGTCATCTTCCGCGAGCACGCCAGGCCGTTCAAGCGGGAGCGTCGGCCCACATACGCTGAACCTCCCGGAGCACTCCGCTTGCTATGGCGCAGGGTCTTTCGCCTAGTCCAAAACAGTGCGGCTCGGCGCTGGGATCGATCTCAAGCAGCTTCGTCCCCGCTCGAACCGGCACCCTATCGTGAACGAGGCCGGAGGACCTGAGAGTGGCGCGGCTATGGATTTTCCATCCAGGAGCCAACGATGTCTCCAGCTGCTGTGCGCGCGCCAATTTCGAACGGTGTCCGAAATCGCCGTAGTGGACCGCGTAGACGAATCGCTCACGTGCGGCGCCACCAAGAAGCCCGGGGTTCACCTTCGAATGGCGCGGCTTGACCCACGGTCAGCACGTAGACCAGTTGCGGTCCCCATTGGCTTTCACTACCCAGTCCACTTGGTTGCCGCATTCAAACCCAGGACAAACGAGCTGAGAGAAGGATGACCTCAAGTTTGCGGCTGCTCTGCTTGCGCAGGGGATAAAGAGTGGGGCACGGGGGTTGGTAACCCCACCATGACAGGAAGCGCCTTGGCG
Source organism: uncultured beta proteobacterium (assembly GCA_963804205.1). Classification (GTDB taxonomy): domain Bacteria; phylum Pseudomonadota; class Gammaproteobacteria; order Burkholderiales; family Casimicrobiaceae; genus VBCG01. The sequence continues at coordinate 81,832 of CAWDPJ010000003.1, forward strand.
CAACCGAGCATCGCAGACAAGGCGCTGCTGTCGGGGCAGCGTTTCGCCAGAACCCCGGCAAGCCACGTTTTTCCGCTGAAAACTGCATCTGCAAATGCCATTCCGCGGCGCGCGGTGGCTGGACGATCGTCCTCTCGAATCACGACGGGGTAACCCGCACCGAAGAAAAAGTGCGCAACTGCGGAGGCGACGTCGCCCGACCCTACGATCAGCACGCGGGGACTGTGTGGGCGCTTAGGCGTCACCGGGACCGTACCCCTCTTCGGTATCGGACTTGTCCCGCACGTCGCGGTTTGGAACCTGGAGGTCAAGGCGACGCAACCGCTCCCACAGATTCTTTCGGCTGATCCCGATGGCTTTCGCCGTGTTGCTCATCTGCCAGTCGTTGCGCGTCAGTTCCTGCAACAGGTAGCGCCGTTCGCAGTCATGCAAGTACTCGCTCAAGCTTGCGGCAGCCGGCTCTTCTCCTTCCGTCGCATTGGCCTCTTCAAAGCAGGCGTGCGGATCGAGCAGCGCCCCTGGCGTTAGCACGTACGCTCGCTCGATGCAATGGCGTAGCTCGCGCACATTGCCTGGCCACAAATGCGCCAATAACGCCAGCTCGGTCGCTCCGGAAAGAAAGTTCATCGTCCGCCGGCTTCCTGCGCGATCTCCTTCAGGAATCTCCGCGCGTACCAGATGATGTCCTCGGGACGGTCCCGCAGAGGAGGAACCTTCACGTGCACGACGTTGATGCGGTAGAAAAGATCTTCGCGAAATTGGTGCGCTTCGACGAGCTTGCGCAGGTCTCGATGCGTGGCACAAATGAGTCGGAAGTCGACCGGAATCGCGTGCTCTGCACCTATCCGTCGTACGCTGCGTTCTTGCAGGACGCGGAGAAGCTTCACTTGCATGGCGATGGGCATGTCGCCAATTTCGTCGAGGAATAGCGTACCTCCCGCGGCTTGCTCCACCAGGCCGCGCTTCTGCCGCGCTGCGCCGGTAAAGGCGCCGCGTTCGTGACCGAACAGCTCCGCCTCCAGGAGGTTCTCCGGAATTCCTCCACAGTTGACCGCAACGAATTGCGCTGCCGAGCGTTTCGGGTCAAGCCGATGAATCTCGCGTGCGACGACTTCCTTTCCCACGCCCGACTGGCCAGTAATCAAGACGGTGGTCGCTTGCGCCGCCAAACGCGGCAAGAGCTCCTCCACACGGCGCATTCCAGGAGATAGGCCCAAGCTCGGTGAGCGGGAATCGAGAAGGCTGGGCGGGATGTGAAGCTTGAGCTTCTCGATCAGCTGGTCGAGGTCGAAAGGCTTGGTGATGTAGTCACTGGCGCCTAACCTGGTCAACGAGATGGCGCGCTCGATGGTGCCGTAGCCGGTGATGAATATCCACGGCGGCATGTGCACGGCCTTCGCCTGCAGTTCCTCGAACAGCGTGTCTCCATTCTGGTCCGGCAACCGAATGTCGCTGACCACGACGTCGTAGCGTTTGCTGGCCAGACCGTTCGCAGCGCTCCGCGCAGTCGTATGCCAGTCACACGCGAAGCCCTCGAGCTGGAATCGGTCCGCCAGGGTTTCTCCCATGATGGCGTCGTCCTCGACCAGGCAGACTTGAACGGGCTTCGACATGGTCAGGTCACCGGCAGGGTGACGCTGAACACCGTCTGACCCGGGCGGCTTCGTGCCTCGATGCGACCGCGAAGCTGGGTCACGAGTTGATAGGTCATCCATAGTCCCAGGCCTTTGCCTTGCGTTCGCGACTCTGCGAACGGCTCGAACAAATGTTCCCTTTGCTTCGACGATAGCCCGGGTCCGTCGTTCTCGACCTCGAGCTGGATTTCATCTGCGGAAACGACCACCCGGCAGCGCACGTTGCCGCTCGGGTTCGCGCCCTCGACACCGTTGAGCAAAAGATTGAGCAGTATTTGGCGAACTTCGGTGGAGGGTACGGTCTGATTCTCGGTAAGCTCGTTTCGCCAATCCAGCGAAACACCCTTGCGCTCGACATCGGGCATGACCAGCGTTCTTACGTCCTCGACGTCATCGGGAGCGAGCGCATTGCTGGCCAATCGAGCTTCGACGAGCAACGACGAAACGGTATCCTTGATTTGAGTGAGACCGCGCTCGAGCAAGGCGATGGTCTTCCCCATCGCTGCGGCTCCACCGCCCTGACGTCGATAGTTGCTGATGGCGTTGAGCATCCCGCCAAGAGGGTTGTTGATTTCATGCGCGATACCGGCGGTCAGCCGGCCGACTGCGGCGAGGCGCTCGGAGGCCACCACCTTCCGCTCGAGCGTCGCCTTCTCCTTGAGGCCCTCCAGCATTTGCTGGAATCGACGGCCGAGGACGCCGATTTCGTCCTGGCCCTGCGGCGGTGCGAAGGTGATGCTGGCCACTGGCGTCTTGGGTACCTGCCCGATGGCCGATGCCAAACGAAGCAGGGATTCGCGATTCGTTGGCCCCAAAGCCATCCAGGGGTACGAGACTCAGAAGGACGAGAGCCGTCGACAATGCGGCCCGGCGGATAGTCGCAAGCAACCTAGGCTCGAAGATGTCGTTGGAGTACTCCATCACGACAGTGCCCAACTTGCTCTTGTCCACCGCCAAGACGGGTATTGCCATGATCGTCAGCGTCGGATCCAGATTTTCCAGGACGAGGGGTTCGTCGTTCTGGTTGGCGAGCGCCGCGGCCAGCTTGACGCCGAGAGACCGGTCGCAGAAAGCGATTCGGTGGTGCGGAAACGCTCAGGGTCGGTCGAGATGTAGATGTCTCCCTTGCCGTCGAGGACCAGGATTGTCTGCTTCTCCGGCGTCCCTTCGGCAGGACGGTCGAAGGGCGTCCTGATGATTTCATAGGCCTGCCAGAGTTCGTCATGCAGCATTGCGGGCTGCAACGTGCGGGACAAGGTTCTTCCAAGCGAGAGCGCGTGCTCGATCAGATCGCGCTTTGCCGCCTCAGTCGCGCCGGTAATGAGCGGGACAGAAATACCGAAGGCTGTGACCAAATCACCGCAATGAGGGTGGCGGGAATCTTGTAGCGGTAGCTGACATTGTTCAGCATGGTCACGCAATCCGAAGACGTCGCATGTTATCGGCGATGCCGGCGAACAACGTCGCGTTGCCGGCCTGAAATCCGTCGAGATTCAGTTTGCGCAGCAATTCGAGTCCGAACGGACTCTGACTGCATCGTCAAGAGATACGGTCTGAAGCTGTCGAAACTCGTCATCCGGCAAGTTCGGCCGGGCGACTACCGGCGGGAAGCCGAACTCCATGGATTGGGGTGCCGACTCGCGTCTGCGCGGTGAGTTCCGGATGCAGCTTTTGCAACGTGTCCCAGACGTAGCCGTCTACTCATCCGCCTTGCGCCACACCGGCGGCAACTGCATCGACCACACGCCGGTGCGCATAGGTGAAGAAGGTCCTGCGAAAGAACGTGGCCGGCTCGATTCCCAGCTGCTGAAGCTGTGCTTGCGGCACGAGCCAGCCGGAATTCGAGTCTGGGTCCGAATACGCATAGATTTTCCCGCGCAAGTCGGCGATCTTATGCTGCGGCACGATATTGCTGCTCGGCACGATGACGTACGAGCGATACAGGGGCTTTCCCTCCCAAATCGGCACGGCCAGAAGCCGCATTCGGCTTTGATAGCGCATGTACGGGAAGCCGCATACCCACGCGGCATCCAGCTTCTCGTTGAGAAGCAGTTCGCTAACCTCGCGATAGGTGCCCCGCTGTACAAACGCGACAGGCCGATGGAGGTGACGCGCGAGATACGCCTGCCACTCGCGCAGGAACGCGACCTCGTCGTCCAGGAAAACAGGGGTTGTTCCAATCAGAAGCGGCCGCTCGCTTGGCGCCGCCTGCAGTGCCGCGCACGGCACGATGCTAACGACTACTGCAGCACCCAGGAAATCGCGGCGATGCATCGCGAATCCTCCTCCTCGTCCGGTGGCACCTCGACAAAGGGCGCCTTCGACGGCAAAGACTACCAATATTGTGGACGCGGCACACTGGGCCGATCAAGGCCGTTACCAATCGGTAACGCGGTCGAGCGCGTTTCGATACTACCCGGTAGCCCTACAAGAACTGCTGTGTCCATCCGACGCATAACGTGATGATTCTTCGCGGCTCTCTCACGAGGCACCGTTCTTGCGATCGATCCAGCACGCGCGCCCCCACGACGCGCCTTGGAGGGGTCCCATGGGTAACGTCGTTTCTCGCCGGTTGTTCCTGAAACTGACCAGCGGGTTGGCCGCTGGCGCCGGCGCTGCCACCATCCCCGGAGCGGCGCAAGGCGCCCCCGCTCAGGATGCCGGGCGTGCCGGCCTCCCGTACACCGCGAAGGCCATCGGGCGCGCAGGCGGAATGAAGGTGAATGCGCCCGTTAACTTCACTTTCCCAGACGCCTCGTCACCGTGCGTGGCTGTGAAGATTGGCGCGCCCGTACCGGGCGGTGTCGGACCGAACGGGGACATCGTCGCGTTTTCGCAAATGTGCACGCACATGGGCTGCCCGGTGGCGTACGACGCCGAGCAACACGTGTTCAAGTGCGGCTGCCACTTCAGCATCTTCGACGCCGAGAAGGGCGGCCAGATCGTTTGCGGCCAGGCAACCGAGAATCTTCCGCGCATCGTCTTGAACTACAACAGCAAGGACGACAGCGTTACC
>CAWDPJ010000004.1:0-177940 GCA_963804205.1 uncultured beta proteobacterium
GGAGGCGGGGGTCGGAATCGAACCGGCGTACACGGCTTTGCAGGCCGCTGCATGACCACTCTGCCACCCCGCCCGGGGGTCACCGTGCCGCGTTAGCTGCGGCCGGCGCAAACACGAAACGCAAAACGGAGACGCAAATGAAACGGGAGAGCGGCATTACAGCGCTCTCCCGGAAGCAACTGGAGCGGGAAAGGAGTCTCGAACTCCCGACCTCAACCTTGGCAAGGTTGCGCTCTACCAACTGAGCTATTCCCGCGACGGTAAGCATCGAATTATAGCGCAAGCTGCACGAGTGTCAAAACCGCCGCCACGTACCGAAAGTCTTGTCGCCACGCGTCGCTGCGCGTCCTACCGACAAAACAGCACGTCTCGACTCGCCGCACGGGACCGTCGCGCGTAAGCTCAGCCGCTGAAACGGCGCAGCCGACGGCGGTCTCCTTCGACGGGTCGCCGGAGTCGGCGAACAGCGTTTGTCAAGCGACAACGCTGCTGATCGCGTCGGCGACGTACTCGATATTGCTGCGAATTCAGCGCCGCAACGCAGATCCGGCCGGTGTCGACCGCGTACACGGAGAACTCGCTCCGCAGCCGCTGGACCTGGTCCTTGGTCAGTCCCGAGTACGAGAACATGCCGCGCTGCTCGAGCATGAACCGGAAATCGCGGTCCGGCAGCCGCTTCCTCAGCACGTCGACGAGCGCATGCCGCATCGCCTTGATGCGATCGCGCATCGTCGCGAGCTCCTGTTCCCAGAGCGCGCGCAGCTCGGGCGATTCCAGCACCGTCGTCACGACGCTGCCGCCGAACGAGGGCGGGGTCGAATAGTTCGCGCGCACGACGCGCTTGAGCTGCGAGAGCACGCGCGCCGCCTCGTCTGCGGTGTCGGTGACCACCGTCACGGCGCCGACGCGCTCGCCGTAGAGCGAGAAGGACTTGGAGAACGAGCTCGCGATGAACAGCGGTCCGGGCGTCGCGGCGAAGCGCCGCACGACCTCGCCGTCGGCATCGATGCCGTCGCCGAAGCCCTGATACGCGATGTCGAGGAACGGGACCAGGCTGCGCGAGCGCACCGTTTCGAGAATGCGCGTCCACTGCTCGCGCGTCGGGTCGGCGCCCGTCGGGTTGTGGCAGCACGCGTGCAGCACGACGATGCGATCCGGCCGGCAGCTTCTCGAGCGCGCCGATCATGCCTTCGAAGTCGAGGCCGCGCGTGCGCTGAGTCGTAGTACGGGTACGTTGCGACCGTGAAACCGGCGCCTTCGAACAGCGCGCGGTGGTTCTCCCAGCTCGGATCGCTGATCCATACCCCCGCGCCCGGCGCGAACTTCTTGAGGAAATCCGCGCCGACCTTGAGTGCGCCTGTGCCGCCGATCGCCTGCACGGTGACGGCGCGGTTCTCGCTTGATCACCGGGCTGTCGGCGCCCAGCAGCAGCGCACGAACCGCCTTGTCATACGCCTGGATGCCGTCGATCGGCAGGTAGTTGTGCGGCGCGCCTTTGGCGGTCAGCGCCTGTTCGGCGCGTCGCACGCACGCGAGCAACGGCACCTTGCCGGCGTCGTCGCAGTAGACGCCCACGCCGAGGTTCACCTTGTTCGGATTCGCGTCGGCGGCGAACGCTTCGGTGACGCCGAGGATCGGGTCGCGCGGCGCCATGTCGACGGCGCCGAACAGCGGGGCGGCGAAGGGAGCGTTCATCGTTGCACCGTGGAGAGGAGGACCGCGCATTTTACCGCACCGAGCTGCGAAGGAGGCCGGTCGCGATGCCGGCGCTTGCATTCGGGGCGCGCCTCCCGCATGTTCATCGCTTCGGCCCCGTCGAAGCCGCCTGCCAACGATGGCCCGTCCCGACCGCATCCCGATCGACGCCCCGAAGCTCGCGCCCGCGACCGCCGTGCGAACCCTTGCGCGCGTCGGCCGGTTCGTGCGTCCGTACATGCGGCAGGTCGCCTACGCGGCGATCGCGCTGCTCGTCGCGGCCGGGGCGGTGCTCGCGATCGGCCAGGGGCTCCGGTTCGTGATCGACCGCGGATTCGTGGCCGGCAGCGCGGCGGAGCTCGATCGAGCGCTCGCATGCTGCTCGGGGGCGTCATCGTCCTCATGGCCGCCGCCACCTACATACGGTTCTACTTCGTCTCGTGGCTCGGCGAGCGCGTCACCGCGGACCTGCGACGCGCAGTGTTCGATCACCTGCTGCGCCTGCCGCCGGAATTCTTCGAGGTCACGCGAACCGGCGAAGTCATCTCGCGGCTGACCAACGACACGACGATGCTCGAAACCGTCATCGGCTCGAGCCTGTCGATGGCGGTGCGCAACCTCCTGCTGCTCGTCGGCGGTCTCGTGATGCTCGCGTTGACCAGCGCCAAGCTCACGCTGCTCGTTCTCGCCGGCGTGCCGTTCGTGGTGACGCCGATCATCCTGTTCGGCCGGCGCGTGCGGCGTCTCTCGCGGGCGAGCCAGGATCGCGTCGGCGATGTCAGCGCGTACGTCGACGAGGCGCTGCACGAAATCCGGACGGTCCAGGCCTACGGCCACGAGCCCGTGGACCGCGCGCGCTTCGGCGAGCGCGTCGAGGACGTCGTTCGCGGCTGCGCGCCGCCGCATCCGGCAGCGTGCGCTGCTGGTCGCAACCGTCATCGTGCTGGCGTTCGGCGCGGTCGGCATCATCCTGTGGATCGGTGGGCACGATGTCGTGGCCGGCCGCATCAGCCCCGGCGAGCTGTCGGCGTTCGTGTTCTACGCGGTGATCGTCGCGAGCGCGGTGGGCACGATCAGCGAAGTCATCGGCGACGTGCAACGCGCAGGCGGCGCGACCGAGCGACTGTTCGAGCTGCTTTCCGTCGATCCGTCGATCCGCGCGCCGGCCGATCCGGTGCCGTTGCCCTCGCCAGCAGCCGGAACGGTCACGTTCGAGGACGTGACGTTTCATTACCCGTCGCGGCCCGCCGATGCCGGCGCTCGATCACTTCTCGCTGTCGATCGAGCCGGGCGAGCGCGCTCGCGCTCGTCGGTCCCTCCGGAGCGGGCAAGACGACGCGTATTCCAGCTACTGCTGCGCTTCTACGATCCGCAGTCAGGCGCCGTTCGCATCGATGGCGTCGACGTCGCGCGAGCGGATCCGGCCGCGGTGCGCGAACGCCTTGCGCTCGTACCGCAGGATCCGGTCATCTTCTCGACGAGCGTGCTCGAGAACGTGCGCTACGGCAGACCCGAAGCGACCGAGGCCGAAGTACGTGCCGCGTGCGAAGCCGCGTACGCGACCGAGTTCATCGAGCGGCTGCCCGAGGGCTATGCGAGCGAGCTTGGCGAGCGCGGGGTCCGGCTGTCAGGCGGCCAGCGGCAGCGCCTGGCGATCGCGCGCGCGATCCTGGCCGATCGACCGATCCTGTTGCTCGACGAGGCGACGAGCGCGCTGGACGCCGAGAGCGAGCGCATGGTGCAGCACGCGCTCGAACGGCTGATGGCGGGGCGCACGGTCGCTGATGATCGCCCATCGGCTCGCGACCGTGCGCAACGCGGATCGCATCGCGGTGCTCGATCGCGGGCGCATCGTCGCGATCGGACCGCATGACCGGCTCGTGCACGACAGCCCGCTGTACGCGAGACTGGCCGCGCTCCAGTTCGCCGGACCGGCCATCGGCCTCGATTCGCCGAAGCTCGATAGCGAGCTTCCCGCCCTGTCCGGCGGTCCGTCGCCATAGCCGCGATTGCCCACGGTGATCGTGGGTCGAACAGGGTTGCGGCGAACGATCGTTCGGTTGTAAAATACCCGGTTCGCTTGCCGCATTCCCTCCCTTCAAGACCGAAATCGCCAACGAGGCCGACGCAATGGTCGTGACGTACCCGAACAGCCCTTACGAGCTCCACCAGCCCTTCGAGCCGGCCGGCGACCAGCCGGAAGCGATCGAGAAGCTGATCGAGGGCTTGAACGACGGGCTGTCGTTCCAGACGCTGCTCGGCGTGACCGGCTCGGGCAAGACCTACACGATGGCGAACGTCATCGCGCGCACCGGCCGGCCCGCGCTCGTGCTCGCGCCGAACAAGACGCTCGCCGCGCAGCTCTACGCCGAGTTCCGCGAGTTCTTTCCGAACAACGCGGTCGAGTACTTCGTCAGCTACTACGATTACTACCAGCCCGAGGCGTACGTCCCGTCGCGCGATCTGTACATCGAGAAGGACAGCTCGATCAACGAGCACATCGAGCAGATGCGGCTGTCCGCGACCAAGGCGATCCTCGAGCGAGCCGGACTGCATCATCGTCGCGACGGTGTCGGCGATCTACGGCATCGGCGACCCGACCGAGTACCACAGCATGATCCTGCACCTGCGCGAGGGCGACAAGGTCTCGCAGCGGGACGCGATCAAGCGGCTGACCGAGCTGCAGTACACGCGCTCCGAGCTGGACTTCAAGCGCGGAACGTTCCGCGTGCGCGGCGACGTGCTCGATGTCTTCCCCGCCGAGCACGCGGAGAACGCCGTGCGGGTCTCGCTGTTCGACGACGAGGTCGAGTCGTTGCAGCTGTTCGATCCGCTGACCGGCCACATCAAGCAGCGGATCTCGCGCTTCACCGTGTTTCCGTCGTCGCACTACGTGACCGGACGCCGCAAGGTGCTGGACGCCGTCGAGTCGATCAAGGTCGAGCTCGCATCGCAGAAGGATGCGTTCGTCTCGCAGATGAAGCTGATCGAGGCGCAGCGCATCGAGCAGCGCACGCGCTTCGACCTCGAGATGATGGTCGAGATCGGCTACTGCAAGGGCATCGAGAACTACTCGCGCTACCTGTCCGGCCGCAACGCAGGCGAGCCGCCGCCGACGCTGATCGATTACATCCCGCGCAACTCGATCATGATCGTCGACGAGAGCCACGTGACGATTCCGCAGGTCGGCGGCATGTACAAGGGCGACCGCGCGCGCAAGGAGAACCTCGTCAACTACGGATTCCGCCTGCCGTCCGCGCTCGACAACCGGCCGCTGCGCTTCGACGAGTTCGAGCGGCTGCTGCCGCAGACGATCTTCGTATCGGCAACGCCGGCCGAGTACGAGAGGACGCATGCGGGGCAGGTCGTGGAGCAGGTCGTGCGACCGACCGGCCTGATCGATCCGGCGCTGGATGTGCGTCCGGCCCGCACGCAGGTCGACGATCTTCTTTCCGAGATCGGGATCCGCGTCGCGCGCAACGAGCGCGTGCTGGTGACGACGCTCACGAAGCGCATGGCCGAGGACCTGACCGACTACCTGGGCGAGCACGGCGTCAAGGTGCGCTACCTGCATTCGGACATCGAAACGGTGGAGCGGGTCGAGATCATCCGCGACCTGCGCCTGGGCGAGTTCGACGTGCTGGTCGGCATCAACCTGCTGCGCGAGGGCCTCGACATCCCCGAGGTCTCGCTGGTCGCCATCCTGGACGCGGACAAGGAAGGGTTCCTGCGTTCCGAGCGCAGCCTGATCCAGACGATCGGCCGCGCCGCGCGCCACATCAACGGCACGGCGATCCTCTACGCCGACACGATGACCGACTCGATGAAGGCGGCGATCGGCGAGACCGACCGCCGCCGCAGCAAGCAGGTCGAGTTCAACGCGAAGATGGGCATCACGCCGATTGGCGTGCAGAAGCGCATCAAGGACATGATCGACGGCGTCTACGACATCGACACGGAGCGCAAGAACCTGAAGGCCGCGCAGGCGAGCGAGAAGTACGAGCGGCTCTCCGAGAAGGACATGGAGAAGGAGTTGAAGCTCCTCGAGAAGCAGATGTTCGATGCCGCGAAGAACCTCGAGTTCGAGCGCGCGGCCGAGCTGCGCGACCGGCTCTATCAGCTGAAGGAGAAGCTGTTCGGCGTCGCGCTGCCGACGGAGGTCTGAAGGCTCGGACAGCGCCGTCGCTTCGCTCCTCCCAGAGCACCGGAACGCACTTCGCCACGATTGCCGCGCGGACGTGACGTAACCGAGCCGTTCGGGGCGTCGGTCGCTGGAATGCTGCGCGCGCTCAGGGTGCGGCCCCTGCCGCCCCGGGGCAGCAAGACCGAAACCACGTTGTCCGATATTCGCCCACCGGCAGGCTTCGACGCCGTCTTGCCTCGAATTGGCGAGCCTGTTAAATTTAACTTGCGAGTCTGCCAATTCAGGGTTCACCCAACGCATCATGCAGGTCTCCGCGCGCACCGCGGCGATGCGCAAGCCCAAGGCGCCGGAAGCCAACCGCGCCCGCATCGTGCAGGCGGCGATCGACGAATTCGCCTCGCGCGGCTTCAAGGGCGCCAGCATGGACGCCATCGCCGCGCGCACGAACACGACGCGCGCGCTGATCAACTACTACTTCGGCAGCAAGGAGAAGTTGTACCTGGCGGTGCTGGAACATGTGTACGCCGAGATCCGCCATGCCGAGGGCTTCCTCGACCTGGACCATCTGGAGCCTGCGGAGGCGATCCGGCGCATCGTCGAGTTCACCTACGACTACTACCTCGATCACGAGGGCTTCGTGCGGCTCGTCGTGGCCGAGAACCAGGCCAAGGGCCGTCATCTCAAGAAGTCGCCGGCCATGCGCTCGCTCAATCGCCCCATCATCGACCGGCTCGGGCGCGTGATCGCGCGCGGCCAGCGCGAAGGCAGCTTCCGCATGGACGTCGATCCCGTCGATATTCACATGGCGATCGCGGCGCTGGGGATGTTCAACGTCACGAACCGGTACACGTTCGCCGCCATCTTTCAGCGCGACATGGGCGAGGAAGGGCGACGTCTCCCGGCGCCGGAAGATGGTTGCCGACATGGTGTTGAGCTATCTCGGCAAGGAGCGGGCGTAGCTCAGAACCCCACGAAGTTGCGCGGATGCTTTCCTTACAGGAGGAGGTTGAACATGAACTTCAAGATGAACCGACGTTCGGTGCTCAAGGCAGGCGCCGCGCTCGCGGCTTCGTACGTCGCACCCGGGTTGGCGCAGGCCAAGCCCACGATTCGTTTCGCCGCGGTGTTCTCCGACAAGGACATCCGCGCGGAGATGATCCAGATGTTCGCGAAGGACATCGAAGGCGGACTTCAAGCTGGAGCCTTTCTACAACGGGTCGTTGTTCAAGCAGGGCACCGAACTGGTCGCCTTGCAGCGCGACAACCTGGAGATGGGCAACATCGCGCCGCAGGATATTTCCAAGCAGATCCCCGCGTGGTCGATCCTGACTTCGGCGTACCTGTTCCGGGACGCCAACCACCTGAACGCGTTCTTCGCGAGCGACCTGGGCGCGCAGATGAAGAAGATGGTCGAGGACCAGCTCAAGGTGAAGATCCTGGGGCCGACGTTCTTCGGCACCCGGCAGGTGGGCCTGAAGCCGAAGAAGAAGATCACCACGCCGGCCGATATGGCCGGCATCAAGCTGCGGATGCCGGGCGGCGATGCATGGCAGCTCCTGGGCCGCTCGCTGGGCGCGAATCCCACGCCGATGGCCTACGCCGAGGTCTACACGGGCCTGCAGACCGGCGCGATCGACGGCCAGGACAATCCGCTGCCCAATGTCCAGAACATGAAGTTCTACGAGGTGATGTCGCAGATCGTGCTGACCTCGCACCTCGTCGGCTTCGACCTGCTCACCGTGAACCTGAAAACCTGGCAAGGCATGTCGCCCGCCAAGCAGAAGGCCTTCCAGGCGGCGGCCGACAAGGCGATCGCCTGGAGCGCGGACGAGCACCTGAAGCGCGAAGCGGAGCTGGCCGACGGCTTCAAGAAGCAGGGCCTCGACGTGTACACGCCGGACGTCAAGGCGTTTCGCGAGCATGCGCAGAAGGTCTACCTGAGCTCGGACGAGGCGAAGGACTGGCCGAAGGGCATGCTCGAGAAGATCAACGCCATGAAGTAAGTCCTGCGTGTCCGCCGGCCGCGCCCGCGGCCGGCGCCATGCTGGTCCTGGGAGACACGAAAATCGAATCCGTTCTTCGGAAAGCCGGAGCGTGGTTGCATCGTCGTGCGGAGAATGTCGCCGCGGCGCTGCTCGCGGTGATGTTCGTCGCCTTCATCGTGCAGATCGTCTTCCGGTATCTCTTCAATTTCCCGATCGGCTGGACTTCCGAGCTGACCGTCATCACCTGGCTGTGGCTGGTGCTCTGGGGCGCCGCCTTCGTCGTCAAGGAAAGCGAGGAAATCCGCTTCGACCTCATCTATTCGGCGCGCGGGCCGCCGCACGCGCATCGCGTCATCGGCATCATCACCGGCGATCTCGATCGTGGTCCTGTATGCCGCTTCGCTTCCGGCAACGATCTCCTACGTCACTTTCATGAAGGTTGAAAGGACGGCCTATCTCAAGATCCGCTTCGACTATCTGTTCTCGATCTACGTGATCTTCGCGGTCGCGATCATTGTCCGCTATGTCTGGATCCTGTGGCACTTGCTGCGCGACAAGGCGCCCGAGACCGTCGATTCGACCAAGATGAGCTCCGGCCTGTGAATCCCACCAGCCCCTTTTCCCTCGCCGTCATGGCGATCGTGGCCCTGAGCCTGCTCGGGCTGCCCATCGGACACGCGATGATCGGCGGCTCGGTCCTCTATCTGTATCTGGCCGGCCTCGACATGGGCACCGCGGCCGAGCAGCTGCTCAACGGCATGTATACGAGCTTCGTGCTGCTGGCCATTCCGCTGTTCATCCTCGCCGCCGAGTTCATGAACAGCGGCAGCATCATGGATCGGCTGCTGCGCTTCTGCAACGCGCTCGTCGGGCGCTACCGCGGCGGCCTGGCCCAGGTCAACGTCGTGCAGAGCATCGTCTTCGCCAGCATGTCGGGTTCCGCGCTCGCCGATGCCGCGGGCTCCGGCAAGCTGATGCAGACGCTGATGACGAAGGACGGCAAGTACCCGGCGAGCTTCGCCGCCGCGCTGACGGCGGCGTCGTCGGTCATCGGGCCCATCATCCCGCCTTCGATCCCGCTGGTGCTTTACGCCCTGGTCTCCGACACGTCCATCGGCTACCTGTTCCTCGGCGGCGTCATCCCGGGCCTGCTCCTCGGCGTCGTGCAGATGGTCCTGATCGCGTTCGTCGCCAGGCGGAGAAATTTCCCGGTCGAGAAAGCCGTACCGCTGCGCGAACTGCCGCGCATCACGTGGGAGGCTTTTCCCGCGCTGATGATGCCGGTGATCCTGCTCGGCTGCCTCTACAGCGGGGTGACCACGCCCACCGAAGCCGCTGCCGCTCGCCGCCGCGTACGCGCTGCTGGTTTCCGCGTTTCTCTATCGCACGCATCGGCTGGCGCGACGTCTACGACTCGCTGCTGTACAGCGCGCGCATCACGATATCGATCGGCATGCTGATCGCCGGCGCGCTGGTGTTCAACTACGTCATCACGGTCGAGAACATTCCCGAAGACGCTCAGCGCCATGCTGCAGGGCTACGAGCTCTCGCCGCTTGCGTTTCCTGCTGTTCGCGAACCTCCTCCTGCTGGTCCTCGGCTGCTTCCTCGAAGGGACCACGATCCTGCTGATCATCGTTCCGGTGCTCCTGCCGACCGCCCAGGCGCTGGGCATCGACCCCGTCCACTTCGGCGTGATCGCGGTCGTCAACATCATGATCGGCCTGATCACGCCGCCTTATGGCCTGCTGCTGTTCATGATGGTCAAGATCGCGGAGGTGTCGCTCAAGGACCTGGTGCGCGAGGTGATGCCGTTTCTCGCGGTCATGATCGGTGCGCTCGCGCTGATCACGCTCGTCCCGGACCTCGTTCTGTTCCTGCCCCGGCTGCTCGGCTATCAAGGCTGATGTCGCCGCTCGAGCTGGAAACGAAATGACCAAGTCGATCTACGTTCTCAACGGCCCGAACCTGAACCGGCTCGGCATGCGGGAGCCCGAGATCTACGGCACGACGACGCTCGCCGAGGTGGAGTCGATGTGCCGCGCGGCCGCCGGCGATTACCCGGTCGAGTTCCGGCAGTCGAACGCCGAGCACCAGATCGTCGACTGGATCCACGAGGCCATCGACAAGGGCGCGGGCATCGTCATCAACCCCGCCGGCCTCACCTTCACCTCCGTTCCGATCGTGGACGCGCTGAAGATGTTCCCCGGGCCGATCTTCGAGCTGCACATCACGAACGTGCACCGGCGCGAGGCGATCTATCACAACTCGCTGGTTTCCAAGGTCGCGACCGCCGTCATCATGGGCCTGGGGCCCGACGGGTACCGGGCGGCGGTCGAGGCGATGGCGCGGCGGCTGGACGCGTCCGCGTTCGCGCAAGACCTGACGAGTCGAAGGAGCTGGCGCAGGCGCGTGGTCGACTGCGCGACCTGCCGTCACCTCTGCCGGAAATGCGGTTCGGGCGCCCGCAGGCCTTCGAGCGCCATGCGCCGAGGCTCGCGCTTGCGCGAGCGAGGGGTCGTGGCTACTATCATCGCGGATACGCCGGTCCCACCGGTCAGCTCGTCTTCCGGAGGAAAGCATGAAGACCGGCTCATGCATTGAAGTGGATCGCGTTCGCGTTTGCTGCGACAGTGGCCGTTTCCGGCGCGAAGGCCGCGGACTGGAAGCCGACGAGCGACGTCGAATTCGTGATTCCGTACGGCCTGGGCGGCGGCGCCGACCTGCTCGCGCGGGTGATCATCAAGATCATGACCGAGGAAAAGCTCGTCCCGGTCAACGTCACCGCCGTCAACAAGCCCGGCGGGGGCGCTTCGGTCGGCGTCGCTTACGTACTGTCGACGAAGAACGCCAACCCGAACACGCTGGTGCTGTTCAACCCGCAGACCCAGATCACGCCGCTGACGGTGAAGGACGCGCGCGGCTGGCGCGACCTGACGCCGGTCACGAATCTGATGCTCGACGACTACCTGATCTTCGTCGGCAAGGATTCGCCTTACAAGACCGCGGCCGATCTGGTCAAGGATGCGAAGGCCAAGCCTCCGAAGTCGGTCTCGATCGGCTCCGCCGGCACCGCGGACGACATGGCGATCGCGGTCTTCGAGTCGGCGGCGGGCATCAAGCTCAACATCGTGCGCTTCAATTCCGGCGGCGAGGCGCTGACGGCGCTGCTTGGCGGCCACGTCAACCTGGCAGCGGGCAACCCGCTGGAATTCATGGGCCAGCTGAGCGGCGGTCAGGTTCGCGCGCTCGGCGTTTTCCGTCCGACGCGCTTCACCGATCTGCCGAACGTGCCGACGATGAAGGAGCAGGGCATCGATGTGGTGCCGTTCCAGATGTGGCGCGGCGTGGCCCTGCCCAGGAATGTCTCGCCCGACGCAGTGGCGTACTGGCAGGGCGTGATGCAGAAGGTCGCGTCGTCGAAGGCGTTCACCGACTACATCAAGCAGAACGTGGCGACGCTGCACGTGGTCAGCGGACCGGATTACTCGAAATTCCTGGAGTCGCAGGAGTCGCTGTACCGGGACATGCTGAAGCGCCTCGGGACCATCTGACGTGATCCGTTCGCCGACGATCCGCGCGGTCGAGGCCGTGCCGGTGCGGGTCGAAGGAGAGCGCGAGTTCCGCATTTCCGAGGGCGCAACACGCATTCACGTTTCGGTCGTGTTGCGCCTGCTCACCGACGTCGACGGTCTGGAAGGCAACGCCGAGGTCGTTTCCGCGCCACCGGGCAAGCCGGAGGAGTTCCTCGAGGAGATCGTCGGCGCGATCGAGCGTTACGTCGCGCCGGCGCTTGTCGGCATGCCCGTGCGCGAGCGCGGACGAGCGATCCAGGCCGTCGCCAGAGCCCTCAAGGGACGCGTCTGGACCAAGGCGGCGGTCACCAACGCGCTCTACGATCTGCACGCGAAAGCGATCGGCGTTCCGATCGCCGATCTTCTCGGCGGAGCGCTGCTGCAACGCGTTCCGGTGATCGGTCCGGTGGTCGGCATCATGGCGCCGGACGCGATGGCGAAGGAGGCTGCAACGCAGTCGGCCGCGGGCTTTCGTCGCCATCAAGATCAAGGTCGGCGAAACCGTCGAAGCCGACATCGACCGGGTCGCTGCAGTGCGCGCCGCGATCGGCGAGTCGATGTCGCTGCGAGTCGACGCCAATGACCACTACGTCGCGGCCGACGCGATCCGGCTGGTGCGCGCGATCGAGCGCTATCGACCCGAGCACATCGAGCAGCCGGTAGCGCGCTACGACATGCTCGGGCTGGCCGAAGTGCGCCGCAACGTCGGCGTTCCGATCATGACCGACGACATGGTCGCAACACCCGAGGACGCGATGAACGTGATCCGTCTCGGTGCCGCCGATCGCATGAAGGTCAAGGTGACCAAGCACGGCTTCGACGGGGCGCGGGCGATCTGCGCGATGCTGTCGTCCGCCGGACTGACGCCGGTCCTCGGTCACGTGTTCGAAATGGGCCTCGCCGCCATTGCGGAAGCCCAGTTCGCCGCCTGTACGCCGGGACTTGCGATGCCTTGCGAGATCGGCTCGATGGCGCCGATGGGAACGCACGCCGACATCGTCACCAACGATCTGCGTTCCGAGCCGGGATACATGACTGTTCCGGCCGGCCTCGGCCTGGGCGCCGACGTGGATTGGCGGCGCGTCGGAGGCGACCGCGTTCGGCCTTCTTTGGCAGGTGACTAACGCCCCACCCGACGACTCACCCGGTTAGGCTCGCGCCACGCCGATGAACGATCACGCTGCCCGACTCGCTAACGCCATCAACGCGTTGGAGGCGCAGCGCGCGGTGCTCGGTGACGCGGTCGTCGATACCGCGATCGCGCCGCTGCGCGAACAGCTCGCCGCGCTGCAGGCGCCCGCTGCCGAACAGCAGCTGAAGCAGGCCACGGTGCTGTTCGCAGACATCGTCGGCTCCACCGCGCTTAGCCAGCATCTCGACCCGGAAGAGGTGCACGCGATCATCGACGGCGCGCTGACGCGATTCACCGCCATTGCGCAGGCCCACTACGGTCGCGTGCTGAAGTACGCCGGCGACAGCATGCTCGCGGTGTTCGGCGCCGACGCCGCGCGCGAAGACGACCCGGAGTGTGCGGTGCGCGCCGGGCTGGCGCTGTTGGCCGAAGGCCGCGCGCAAGGCGAGACGGTGCTGCAACACCACGGCCACGCAGGCTTCGACGTTCGCGTCGGCATCCACACCGGGCCGGTGCTGCTGGGCGGGGGCGTGGACGCGAAAGACAGCATTCGCGGGATGACGGTCAACGTTGCAGCACGCATGGAACAGAGTGCGCCCGCCGGGGCGCTGCGAATCAGCCATGACACCTACCGCCACGTGCGCGGTGTGTTCGATGTCGAACCCCAGCCGCCGCTGTTGATCAAGGGCCACGACGAACCGATCACGACCTACCTCGTGCAGCGCGCCAAGCCGCGCGCGTTTCGGGTCGCATCGCGCGGCATCGACGGTGTCGAAACGCCGATGATTGGGCGCTATGCCGAACTGAGCGCACTGTGCGCCAGCTTCGAGGCGGTGCTGGCCGATCGTTCGCTGTACGCGGTCACGATCGTCGGTGATGCCGGGTTAGGGAAGAGCCGCCTGCTAGCGGAGTTCCAGAACACGCTCGAGACCCACCCGCAGCCGTTCTGGCTGCTGCTCGGCCGCGCCCAGCCCCACAGCGGACTGCAAGCCTACGGCCTGTTGCGAGACGTCCTCGCGTGGCGTTTCCAGATTGCCGACAGCGACAGCGCCGAGTTGGCGCGTCGGAAGCTGGTGGACGGCATGGCGCCGCTGTTCGGTGAAGAAGGCGAGTTGCCCGCGCATCTGCTGGGCCAGTTGATCGGCCTGGATTTCGCCGCCAGCCCGCTGCTGGAGGGCATGCTCGGCGACGCACGGCAATTGCGCGACCGCGCGTTCCAGGCCGGTGCTCAACTCCTGCGCCGGCTGGCTGCGAGCGACGACTCGCCCCTCGTGATGCTGCTCGATGACCTGCATTGGGCCGATGACGGTTCGCTGGACTTCGTGAGATATCTGCTGCAGCAACAGCGCGACTTGCCGCTGCTGCTGGTGATGCTCGCGCGGCCGGCCCTGTTCGAGCGCCGTGCCAGCTGGACCGACGGCGACACGCGGCATCGGCGCATCGACGTGGCGCCCCTGGATCCCGAAGCCAGTAACGAGTTGACCGACGTGTTGCTGCACCGGATGGTCGAAGTGCCGGCGGTTCTGCGTGCCCTGGTCACGTCGGGGGCCGAGGGCAATCCGTTCTACATGGAGGAGCTGATCAAGATGCTGGTCGACGACGGCGTGATCGCTGTCGATGGCGAGGGTTGGCACGTGCAGCCCGACCGGCTCCAGGCCGCGCGCGTGCCAAGCACGCTGACCGGTGTCCTCCAGGCTCGTCTTGACGCACTCACACCGGCTGAGCGCAGCGCATTGCAGCAGGCCGCCGTGATCGGCCATGTGTTCTGGGACGCCGCGCTGGCGGCGCTGCGGCCGGGCGCGACTGATGCGTTGCCTGCGCTGCTGCGCAAGGAACTGGTCGTACGCCGAGGCGGTTCTGCCTTCGACGACGCCGTCGAATACAGCTTCCAGCATCACCTGCTGCAGCAAGTCACTTACGACACGGTGCTGAAGGCGCTGAGGCGCGCTGGTCACGCCGCGGCCGCGGCCTGGCTGGCGCAGCGCCTGGGCGAACGCGCCGGCGAAATCTGGCCGTGGCCGCCGAACACTACGAACGCGCCGGCGATGACGAGCAGGCGCTGATCTATTTCGAGCGGGCCGCAACCGACGCGATCAGCCGTTACGCCAACGCCGCGGCGCTGGCGCACTTCGAACGGGCGCTTTCCAACCCGTGCCTCACCGATGCCCGACGACGCGCGGAGTTGCTGGAGAAGACGGCAAATTGCGCAGACCGCCTGGGGGATCGCGACGCGCAGCAAGCCGCACTGGCCGACGGCGAGGTGATTGCCGAACAGCTGGATGACGACGCTTTGCGCGCGACCTTCAGGGTGAGTCGGGCCTTGCTGGCCGACCGCCTGGGCGACCACCCCGCTGCGCTGGTACTCGCCGGCGAAGCGTGGCAGCTCGCCGAACGCGCCGGTGACGCCGGCTCCGCCGCTTTGGCGTTGGGCGAACTGGCGTGGGTGCGCTGCGCACGCCGCGAGCTCGACACGGCACGCCGTCATGTCGATCTGGGCCTCGTGTGGGCGCGGCGCGCGGCCCCGAAGTACGAGGCGCAACTGCTGGTGGTGGCTGCAGAGATTTCGAAAACCGCCGGCGACTACGCGCAGGCCAAAGACCAGCTTCGCCAGGCCGCCGCGGCGGCAAGCCTCGATCGGGATTCGCGTCGCCTGGAGGCCTCGGTGCTCACGAACAGCAGTGACCTGGCCCTGCAGCTCGGCGATTGGCCACAGGCCCAGGCTCATGCCGAAGCGGCGGTTCGCGCCGCCCGGGACATCGGGGTTGCGCAGAACGAGGCTGGTGCGCTTCAGATCCTGTCGGCCAGCAGCATTGCGCAAGATGACGCGCCGGCTGCGTTGGCGCATGCGCGAGCCGCCACCGAGATCCATCTGCGCCTCGGCGACCGCCGCGGCCAAGGCGACGACCTGATCCACCAAGGCAACGCGCTGTGCGCGGCAGGCCAGCGGCCGCAGGCGCTGCAGGCCTTCGAGGAGGCCGTCGCGCTGTTCGTGTCGATCGGCGACGAGCCAAGCACCCGGCGCGCGCTGGCACACGCCGCCGACGTGCATCTGCACTGTGGCGAGATCGCGCGGGCCCTGGTCATCATCGAACAGATTCTCGGCACGCCGGATGTCAACGCGTGGCTCGCCACTGAGCTGGACGCGGCACTCATCTGCTACCGCATCCTCGCCGCAGCGCGCGATCCACGGGCTCCGCGCATGATCGAGCAGGCACACGCCGAACTGCAAGCACTGGCCGCGCGCATCGCCGACGAGGCTACACGCCACCGCGTGCTGAACAACGTGCCGCACCACCGCGAGATCATTGCCGCGTGGAGTTCGCAGTCATCAGCGCCCGAACCACCCGCTCGTCCTTGATCGGCGTCATCTGCCCTTGAACACGGGCTTGCGCTTTTCCATGAAAGCCTTGCGCCCCTCGGCGTAGTCCTCGCTCTCGAAGCAGTCGAGGATCAGCCGCCGGCACATCTCGGCATCGAAGTCGGCAGGCGAGCTTCAACACTTCCTGGATGATCCGCTTGCCTGCCTTGATGGTGAGCGGCGCGCCGGTGGTGATCGCGGTCGTGTACTCGGCGAGCAGCGCGTCCAGCCCCGCGGGCTCCGCCACGCGGTTGACGAGCCCGATGCGCAGCGCCTCGGCGGCATCGAGCCTGCGAGCGGTGAAGAAGATGTCCTTCGCATAGCCCGGACCGACGAGCTGCGTGAGGTTCTTCATCGCGGAGAAGCGATAACCGAGCCCGAGGCGCGTGGCGGGAATCGAGAAGACCGAGTCGGAGGAAGCCACGCGGATGTCGCAGCTGATGGCTACGTTCACGCCGCCGCCGATGCAGTAGCCGCGAATGCAGGCGACGGTCGGCTTGGAGAATTCGTAAATGCCCTGGAGCGCCGCTTCGGCCAGCTGCTCGTAGCGCTTCACCGCTTCCTTCATCGCCCGCATGTCCTCGAACTGCGAGATGTCGGCGCCGGAGACGAACGCCTTTCCGCCCTCGCCCGAGAAGACGACCATGCGCACGTTGTCGTCCTTCTCCGCCTTCGCGAGGAGCAGCGGCACCGCTTCCCACATGTCGACCGAGAGCGCGTTGTGCTTGGCAGGATTGTTGAAACGAATGTGCAGCACCTGTCCCTCCAGCCACGCCTTTACGCGCTCGGTGGAAGAAGGAAAGGACACCTTGTCGTTCACTGCATCCATATCAATACACTCCTGCGGCTTTCATGCGTGAGATGGCGTCGCGGTCGTAGCCGATCTCGGAGAGGATTTCCTCCGAGTGCTCGCCCCGCTTCGGCGCCGCGCGCGCGATGGTGGAAGGCGTCCGGGTGAGCGTCACGGGCTGGCCCATCAGCGTCTGCTCGCCGAGATGCTTCGAGGTGACTTTCTTCAGGATTCCGAGGTGCTTCACCTGCGGCTCTTCGAACACTTCCTTCAGGTTGTTGATGCGCCCGCACGCCACGCCCGCCTCGTTGAGCGTCTCGATCCAGTAGTCGCTGGTGTTCCGCATCGAGGCGCTTCTCGATCTCGGCGTTGAGCCAGGCGCGATGCACGGAGCGGTTGGTCTTGGTCCTCGAGCGCTCGTCGGTGATCCACTCGGGAGCGCCCATGGCCTCGGCGAAGCGCTCCCAGATCTTGCCGCCGAAGACCGCGATGTTGATGTGCCCGTCGCTCGTCTTGTAGACGCCGGTGGGAATGCTGGTGGGATGGAAGTTGCCCGCCTGCCCCGGGATCTCGCCGTCGATCGTCCAGCGCGAAGTCTGGAAGTCCATCATGTACATCATCGCTTCCAGCAGCGAGGTATGCAGCCATTGGCCCTTGCCGGAATGCTCGCGCTCGAGAAGCGCGACGGTCACGCCGTACGCCGCGAAGATTCCGCCGCAAAGATCGGCAATGGGAATGCCGACGCGCAGCGGGCCGTGTTCGGGAAGCCCGGTCACCGACATGAGCCCGCCCATCCCCTGGGCGATCTGATCGAAGCCGGGGCGCGTGGCGTAGGGCCCGGTCTGGCCGAAGCCGGAAATGCTCGCGTAGACGAGCCGCGGATTGATCTTCGAGAGCGTCTCGTAATCGATGCCGAGGCGCGTCTTCACGTCGGGCCGGAAATTCTCCAGCAGCACGTCGGCGGTCTCCACCAGCTTCTTCAGCGCCGCGATGCCATCGGCCTCCTTCAAGTTGAGCGTGATCGAGCGCTTGTTGCGGTGCGTGTACTGATAGTCCGAGCCTTCCTGTCCACCGAGCGTGTCGTCGCCGCGCATGTGCTCGGGCATCTGCACCTGGATCACGTCGGCGCCCCAGTCGGCGAGCTGGCGTGCGGCCGTGGGGCCGGCGCGGACCTGGGTCATGTCGACGACGCGGAAACGGGAAAGGGCCTGGGAGGCGGGAATGTGGGGCATCGCTCGTGGACATCCGTGTCTACAATTGTTGTCGCGCCAACAATCTCGTCAGTTCCGTCACATCGTTCAATTCCTCGATGCGCCAGACCAGATCGAGCACCGACTTCGTCCGTTCGCGGTCGAGGCCGCCCCAGGCGGCGCACTGGCGGAATTTTTCCGAAAGCTCTTCGTCCGACATCGGATTGGCAGGGCTGCCCTTGCCGAAGTCCGCCTGTCCTTTGATGAGCGTGCCGTCGTCGAGCTCGATCTCGATGATCGTCGTCATCTTGTCGAAGCCCGCGGCCTCGGCTTCCGGATGCACGCCGAAGTGCACCTTGCGGATCATCGCCTGGACGTCGGACCGGTTGACGACCTCGTCGGTGAACTGTTCGAGGCCGCCCTTGCGCTCGAGCAGCAGGATGGCCATGCAGAACTCCATGCTGAATTTCGCCTGGAGCTCGTTCTTCGGCGTGTGGTGGATGAGGGCGTTGGGCATGTTGTGGTTCGTGCCCACGGCGACGCGCTTCACGCGCTCGGGCCTGATGTCGTGCTTCACGAATGAGCTCCATCATCACCGCCATGCCGGGGTGCGTGAGCGATCCCGAGGGATGAGGCTTGATGGAAACGCCGGGGAACTGGAAGGTCCACGGCGCGCCGAGCTTGCCCTCGATCATCTCGGGGCTGAAGCCGCCGCCCGCGGCGCGGAAGAATCCGCGATCGGCCTCGAGGCCGTTGGGCGAAGCGGTGAAGCCGAGGGCCGCGATTTCCGCCGCCACGACGCCGTTTTCCGCCGCGCGGCCCGCGTGGAAGGGCTTGGTCATGGTCCCGAAGTTCTCCCGCAGCCCGCCCGCCTGCGTGGCGCCAATGCTGATCGCGCGTCGCACCGCCTCGCGCGACAGTCCCAGCAGCTTCGCCGCCCCCGCCGCCGCGCCGATCGAGCCGCAGGTCGCGGTGCTGTGAAAACCGTGCTGGTAGTGGCGCGGCAGGATGGCTTCGGCGACCTTGCATTCCACTTCCACGCCCACCTGGTAGGCGAGCATCAGATCGGCCCCGCTCCTGCGGTCGCGCTCCGCGAGCGCCAGCACCGGCGGCAGCGCGGGCGCGGTGGGATGCGTGAGCAAGCCATAGACGCGGTCCTTGGCGACGGCGAGCTGCGTGTCGTCGTAATCGTCGGCGTGGATCGCGAGGCCGTTGGCGAACGCTGCGAAGCGCGCCGGCAATCGCAGGGAGCTCCCGATGACCGTGCTGCCGCCGTCCGCAGCGATGCCCAGGCCCGCGAGATAGCGGCGCGCGATTGCACCGCATTCGGACGCCGCGCCCGCGAGCGCGAGCCCGATGCCGTCGAGCACCGAACGCTTGGCCGAAATGCGCCACATCCTTCGGGATGTCGCCCGCCTTCGCCGAAACGACGAAGAGCGCGACCTCGTCGGTGACGCCCGACGCCTTCGAACTCGGCGGGGCCGCGCTAGTGGCTGACATGGGCCGAAGTCCTCGGTTGAGTCGTGCGGCCGGCGGCGAGCCGCGCGCACAGGCGCACCGCCTGCTCGAGTGCGCCGGTGGAGGCCACTCCGCGCCCGACGATGTCGAACGCCGTGCCGTGCGCGGGCGTGGTGAAAACAGTGTGCAGACCCGCAGTCACCGTGACGCCGCGGTTGAAGCCCTTCAACTTGGTCGCGATCTGTCCCTGGTCGTGGTACATCGAAAGCACGCCGTCGAATTCGCCGCTGAAGGCTTTGAGGAACACCGTGTCCGACGGATACGGACCGCGGCACCCGATGCCGCGACGCGCGGCGGCCGCCACCGTGGGCGCGATGACGTCGATCTCCTCGCGGCCGAAGAGTCCGTTCTCGCCGGCGTGCGGGTTGAGCGCACAGACCGCGATGCGCGGCTTTTCGATCCCGGCTCCGCGCATCGTGCGGTCTGCGAGCACGAGCGCGTCGTCGATACGTTCGGGCGTGATCTGGTCGAGCGCGGTGCGCAACGACACATGGGACGTGACGCGCGACATCCACAGGTTGTCGAGGACGTTCATCTCGCCGAAGAACCCCTGGTGCCGCGTGAGGCTCGCGAACAACTGGTGCTCGTCGTTGAATTTCCATCCGCCCGCGTGCAGCGCCGCCTTGCTGAGCGGCGCGAAGCAGATGCCGTCGAGCTGGTTGCCGAGCGCGAGATCGATCATGTACTCGAGCGTTTCGCCGGCGATGCGGCCCGCGTCCGCAGAAACGGCGCCGCGGGTGATCGCCGCCGGATCCTGGTTGCGCAAGTCGATGAGCGGGACGTCCGTGCGCGACCAGTCGATGTCCTCCGGCGAGGCGTAGACGCGCCATTCGAGGGCCACGCTGGCATCGCGCGCGCCCTGGGCGAGGACGCGGGCGTCGCCCACCACGAGCAGGCGCGCCGCATCCGACAATCGCCGGTCGGATAGAACGCGCGCGCATTGTTCCGGGCCGATGCCGGTGGCATCGCCGAGCATCAGTCCCAGCAGCGGCAGAGATGGCGATTGCGAATTCACGCGACCTTTCCCGTGGGAACGCGGGTCAGTCGGCGCCACGCGCGGGCAAGCAGGGGTGCCAGCAGGCCCGCGGCGGTGATGGCGAACAGCACGACCACGACCGGTCGCGCGAAGAACAGGAGCCAGTCCTGGTCGAAGATCAGCAGCGATTGCTTGAGCGTCTCCTCGACCATCTTGCCCAGAACCAGGCCCATGATCAGCGGCGCGGGCGAGAAGCCGTAGCGGCGGAAGAGGAACCCCACGACGCCGAAGAACAGCATGATGACCACGTCTTCCATCGACTGGTTGGGCGCGTAGGCGCCGACCACCGAGAGGATGAAGACCGCCGGCCAGAGGAACGCATCGGGGATCATCGCGATGCGCGCGAAGATTTTCGCGGCGCCCAGGCCGAGGATGAGATAGAGCAGGTTGGCGGCGAACATCGAGCCGAACACGACGTAAAGCAGCGTCGGCTGCTCGTTGAAAAGGTGCGGCCCGGGCCGCACGCCCTGCACCATGAGACCGGCGAGGATGATCGCGGTCGTGGTGCTGCCGGGGATGCCGAGTGCCAGCGTCGGCACCATCGCGCCGCCCACGGCGGCGTTGTTCGCGGCTTCGGGGCCCGCAACGCCCTCGATCGCGCCCTTGCCGAACTCCTCCTTGTGCTTCGACCAACGCTTGGTTTCGTTGTAGCAGATCAACGCCGCGGTCGTGGCGCCGAGCGCGGGCAGCACGCCGATGAAGGTGCCGATCACGCTGGACAAGCTGATCGCCTTGGCGCACTTGCGGAAATCAGCGAGGCTCGGCAGCTTCACCGAACGCAGCTTGATGTATTCCTGGGTCACGCCATGCTGCGCCGCGCGCTCGAGCAACTCGGCCATCGCGAAGAGGCCGACCAGCACGGGAATGAAGTCGAGGCCATCCGAAAGCGCGGGCACGCCAAAGGTGAAGCGCTCCACGCCGGTGGTGAGATCCAGGCCGACCGTCGCGAGCAGCACGCCCGAGGCGGCAGCCATCAGGTTCTTCACCGGCGAATCGCCGCCGACCGCGGCCACCATCGACAGGCCGAACAAGGCGAGGGCGAAATATTCGGGCGGGCCGAACTGATAGGCGAGGCGCGCGAGCAGGGGCGCCGCCACGATCAGCACGAACACGCTGAAGATGCCGCCGATCGCGCTCGCGACCGCGGACATGCCGAGCGCGCGGCCGGCTTCGCCGCGTTTGGCCAGCGGATAGCCGTCGAACGCGGTGGCGGAGGCCGACGGGTCGCCCGGCGTGTTGATCAGGATCGCCGTGATCGAGCCGCCGAAGTTGGCCGCGCAGTAGATCGATCCCAGGAAAGCGATCGCCGCGTTCGGCGTCATCGTGATGGTCAGCGGCAGCAGAAGCGCGGTCGTGGTGCTGCCGCTGATGCCCGGTAACGCGCCCACCACGATGCCGAGCACCGTGCCGGCGACGACCAGGAACAGGATCTGCGGATCGGCCACGGCCGCGAGGCCGGCGAGGAAGGCGTCCATCGCTTCAGGACCACAGCTGGGCGATCAGGCCCTTGGGAAAATTGCCGCCGAGAACGCGCACGAACAACCCGTAGAGGACCGCGCAAAGCGCCAACGCGCTCGCGGCGAGCTTCCACAGGCTGCGCTCGCCCCAGAGCCGGCCGAGGCCGACGAGGAAGATGATCGCGGCGGGCCACATTCCGACCAACTCCACCGCGCCCAGGAACGCGAGCGACACAGCGGCCGTGATCCACACCATCGGCGGGACTGGCGGGGGCGTTTCCATCGGCGGGTTGCCGATGCCGAACGCGGCCAGCACCGCGAGAAACGCAATGACGCCGATGACCAGGCGCGGGAAGACTTCCGCGCCCAGTCCGCTCACCATTGCCGCAGGCATGACTGGCGAAGCGATAGGTGAGTCCGTAGGCGACGGCGCACGCGGAGAGCGCGACCGCGGCCACGACGACGTCCGTTCGGCGCATCGCTACTTGGCCATGCCCAGGGCCTTGAGCTCGCTGTCGCCTTCCTTGTAGAAACTGTCGAGCTGCGCCTGCCACACAGCACGCCCGGCGACGCTGTCGGGGGCCTGTCCCGAGGTCTCGATGTAGGTCGCGTACATCTGGCCGCGCATCGCCTTGAGCAGCCCCTCCTCGAGGATCTTCAGCCGGTCCTCGGGAACGCCTTTCAACGTGACGAAGCCGCGCACGGTGGAGTAGTCGGCGTCGATGCCGAGCTCCTTCGCCGAGGGCACGTCGGGCAGGATCTTCATCCGCTGCGGCGTGAGCACCATCAGCGCGCGCGCATCTCCCGCCTTGAGCTGCGATTCGGCCTCCGCGTAGTTGAGCATGCCGACATCGAGGTTGCCGCTCACGATATTGATCACGATGTCGCTGCCGCCCCGGAACGGAACCGCGGTGGGCGCCTGCAACCCCGCTTTGCGTGCGAAGCCCAGCAGCGAGAGGTGGTCCACGCTGCCGATATGGGTCACGCCCGCCTTCAACTTGCGGGTCTTCCCGGCGGCGAGCAGATCTTGTGCCGTCTTGAACGGACTGCTCTTCCCGACCATCAGCACTTGCGGATCGGCGGTGGCGCGGGCGAGAGCGACGAGCTCGTCGTATTTCACCGGCGACTTGCCCTGCAGGATCGTGAGCAGATGCGATTGCGTCACGAGCAGGATCGTGTAGCCGTCGCGCGGGCGGCTCTGCGCGTAGGCGAGCGCCGCGGCGCCGCTGCCGCCGACCCGATTCGCGACGACCAGCTCGGTTCCGAACACCCCCGGCGCATGCACCATCATCATCCGCGCGGTGATGTCCGTGCCGCCGCCGGCACCCGAATGGGTGACGACCTCGATCGTCTTCGACGGAAACTTCTCCTGGGCTCCCGACGGCAGGCACCACACGCCGGCGGCCGCGGCGGCGCCGGTTACGAACTGGCGGCGAGAAAAGGCGCGTGCGGATGCGATGGTCTGTTTCATCGATCTCTCCTCCTTAGGGATCTGGCATCGGATGAGATCGTGCCGGATTGGCGCGTTATAGTTCCATCAGTTAAACTCATTTCTCCGGAAATCGTCAACAGTTATGCCGAAGGTTTCCGGAATTGTTTTCAAGCAGGGAGCGGGCAATGGGTCTCAAGGACAGAATCGGGATCGACATCGGGCGCCGGGCGAAGCTCGAGGACGGCATCGAGTGGGCGGCGAAGAACGCGGTGCGGTTCATCGACATCCAGCTCGATACCGAGGCCAACGCGCTCACCGCTTTCGATGACCGGCGCGCTGCGGGCGTGCGCGCCGCGTGCGAGAAACACGGCATCCAGCTCGGCCTGCACACGCTCTCCGCCGTCAACGTCGCGGAATACTCGCCCTACGTGAGCGACGCCGTCGAGGACTACCTGAAAGCCTACATCGACATCTATTCGAAGCTGGGTGCGAAGTGGATCGTCGTGCATGCGGGCTACCACTTCACCTCCGACAAGGAGCTGCGAATGAAAGCAGGGCTGGAACGCCTGAAGCGCATCGCGGCGTACGCGGAAAGCAAAGGGGCGCTGATCCTGCTCGAAAACCTCAACAAGGAACCCGAGGATTCCGAGGTGCATTACCTCGCCCACACCGTGGAGGAGTGGCGCTACTATTACGAGCGAATCCAATCCCCCGCGTTCGGCCTTTCCTTCACCGCGAACCACGCGCATCTCGTTCCCGAGGGCATCGAGGGATTCGTGGACGCGCTCGACATGAACAGGGTCTTCGAGGTGCGGTTGGCCGATTGCTTCCGCAACGGTTACGAAGTCCACCTCAAGCCCGGCGCGGGAGACCTGGATTTCGGCGACATGTTCCGGCGGGTCGAGGGCAAAGGGTTCAAGGGCCACTACACCAACGCCTTCGCCACCCTCGACGACATGCTCGCCGGCCGCGAGCACCTGGTTGAAGCGGCGAGAAGGGCGGGAGTCGCCGTTTGAGCGATCTCAATCGAGCGCCGCGTTCGGAATCCTTCGTGCTCGGCGTTCAACGCGAGCTCGAACGGGCGATCGCCGCCGGAGAGCTGCGGGGCGGCGATCGCATCAACGAGAGCGCGCTGGCGATCAAGCTCGGCATCAGCCGCGGACCGGTGCGCGAGGCGTGCAGGGCCCTGGAGCAGACCGGTGTCCTGCGCTCCGCGATCAACCGCGGCTTCTTCGTGCGCGAGATATCGATCAAGGAGGCGCTCGATATCTACGATCTCAGGGCGAAGCTGTTCGGAATGGCGGGGCGGTTGGCCGCGGGTTCGGTGACGAGCGCCCAGCTCGCCGAGCTCGACGGGCTCGTCGACCGGATGGAAGAGGCGGTCGAGGCGGAGGACATCGGCGTTTTCTATCCGCTCAATTGCGAGTTTCACGCGCTGATCGTTGCGTGCGCCGACAACCACAAGCTGAACCAGCTCTGGCCGAACCTCGAGAGCGAGCTGCATCTTTTTCGCAGGCGCGGGTTGGTGCTGCCGGGTTCGCTGCGCGTCTCGAATTACGACCATCGAGCCATGGTCGTCGCCTTGAGAGCAGGCGACGCCGCCGCAGCCGAGCGCATCATGGAACAGCACATTCATTCGGGGAAGGCGCGCCTGCTCAAGACCCTCAGCGCGCACGACCGCTGAGCGCGCACATCGAACTTCGTGAACGCGCAATCGACCGAATGACATTTCGCGGCGAAATCGTGGCGGGGCTCCTTTGTGCCCTGTTCGCTGCGCTCTGGATCGCGACCGCGCTGGGGCTGCCCTACATGGGCGATTACGCCCCGGGTTCGGGCTTCCTGCCGCTCTGGCTCGGCGTCTGCCTGCTCGTGCTGTCCGTCATCCATGTAGTGACGAGCCTGCGCGCACCCGCTGCCGCTGCGCCCGTCCGGTCATTGGCGCAAGGTCGTGGCGGTAACGCTCGGCCTGATCGTGTGCGTTGCGGTGATCGAAACGCTGGGCTTCGTGGTCGCAGTGGCAGCCTATCTTCTGTTCCTCCTGCGCGGCGTGGAAAAGGAATCCTGGCGAACGTCGCTCGGCGTGAGCGTGGGCACGATCGCGGTTCTCTTCGGCTTGTTTCGCGTGTGGCTGCAGGTGCCGCTGCCCAAAGGTCCCTGGGGATTCTGATCCATGGATGCGTTGACGCATCTCGCGCAGGGTTTCGGCGTGCTTCTGCAGCTCAAGTACCTGGGGTTCTGCCTTGCCGGTGTGCTCGTCGGTCAGATCATCGGCGCGCTGCCCGGCATCGGGCCGAGCGCGGCTATCGCGATCCTGCTGCCGCTGACCTTCGGTGGCGACGCGACCGGCTCGATCATCATGTTCGCCGGCATCTACTACGGCGCGCAGTACGGCGGGACGCTCACGTCCGTGCTGGTCAGCATACCGGGCGAGTCGTCGACGGTGATGACCAGCCTGGATGGCTATCAGATGGCCCGCAATGGACGTGCCGGCGCGGCGCTTGGCATGGCCGCAATCGCCTCGTTCGTCGCCGGCACCGTTGGCACGCTCGGGCTGATGCTGCTGGCGCCGCCGCTCGCCGCCGCCGCACTGTACTTCGGGCCGCCCGAGTATTTTGCGCTGGTGCTGGTCGGCCTCACCTCGCTGTCGCTGGTCGGTGGCGGCCTCGTGAAGGGCTTGATGATGGGGCTCGTCGGCTTGATGATCGCCACGATCGGCGTCGATCCCCAGGTCGGGAACACCCGGTTCATGTTCGGGCAGCTGTGGCTGATGGACGGCATCGATTTCCTTGTGCTCGCAGTTGCGCTGTTCGGTGTCGGCGAAGTGCTCGCGAGCGTCGAGCAGGCGTTGAAGCCGCCCAAGGTCGAGCTCAACATCCGCAATCTGATGCCGACGTATCTCGATTGGATCGCGAGCCGCTGGGCCATCGTGCGCGGCACGCTGATCGGATTCCTGATCGGCGTGCTTCCCGGCGCCGGCGCCACGATCGCCTCGTTCATGGCTTATGCCGCCGAGAAGAAGGTTTCGAAGCACCCGGAGAAATTCGGAACCGGCGTGATCGAGGGCGTAGCAGCGCCCGAAGCCGCCAACAACGCCGCCGCGACCGGCGCGATGGTGCCGATGTTCGCGCTCGGCATTCCGGGCTCGGGCACCACCGCCGTCATGCTCGGCGCCCTGATCATGTTCGGCCTGCAGCCGGGGCCGCAGCTGTTCGAGAAGAACGCGAGCCTGGTGTGGGGCGTCATCGCCAGCATGTACGTGGGCAACGCCATTCTGCTCGTGCTGAACCTGCCGCTCGCGGGCATGTTCGCCACACTGTTGCGCGTCCGCTATACGCTGCTCTACCCGATGATCCTGGCGTTGTGCATCGCCGGCGTCTACAGCCAGGCCAACAGCGCCGACGATCTGTGGGTCATGAGCGCGTTCGGTGTCGTCGGCTATTTGATGAAAAAGTACGACTTCCCCATCGCGCCGCTCGTGCTTGGTCTGGTGCTCGAACCCATGCTGGAAACCGCGTTGCGCCAGTCGATGACGCTGTCGCACGGCAGCCTCGCGATCTTCGTCACGCGGCCGATATCCGCTGCGCTGATCGTGGTGACGCTGATGATCGTTTCAGCGCCGCTGCTCGCGCGTTTGTTCCGCCGCGTCGCGGCCAAGTAGTTCTCGACCGGACTCGTTATTCCGGTCATCGCGTTGCAAGGAGGCAAGCATGCGAAGCAATGCGTTCAGCGCTGTTGGTCGTGGGATTGGTATTCGCGTTCGTAGTCGTTGGGTGCGCGCAGGTCCCGGCCAGGGATCGTGATCTCAATGCCGAGGCGATGGACCAGATGACCCATTGGGGCAATTCGCCTCCGTAGGACGACCACCGTCGACCCGTCCAGGCACTGCCGCTTGCATGCGAAGGAGGCGACCATGGCACCCGATAGCGCGGCTACTGCAACACCGAGCACCGACAACCCGCTGCTGCGGAAGCTGCTTGGCGGCATGTCGATCTTCACGCTGCTCATGACGGTTCCGCAGGTTCTGACGATCTGGCTCGGCCGCCAGGCGGCGGGCGTCTCCGTGTGGTCGTGGAGCGCCTATCTTCTCTCCGCACTGTTATGGCTTTGGTACGGCTTGAGGAAGCGTGATCGCAACATCTACCTGCCCTGCATCGGCTGGATCGTGCTCGACGTTGCGGTGATTGCGGGGGTCGTCGTCTACGGTTGATGCCTGCCTTTGCTCACTCCGCCGTGATCTTCGCTTCGCGCACGACCTTGCCCCACTTCTCGCTCTCGACTTCCATGTAGCGCGCAAGCTCTTCGCGCGTGCCCGGCGCGGGCTCGAGGCCGTGCTTGGCAAGCTCGGCATTCACCTGCGGATCCTTCAGCGCCTTCACCAGCTCGCGGTTCCAGAAATCGACGAGGTCCCTGGGCGTCTTGCCGGGCGCGACGAACGCGTACCAGTTGGTCGCCTCGAAGCCGGGATAACCGGACTCCGCGATCGTCGGCACGTTCGGCATCGTCGGTGTGCGTTTCGCGCCGGTGGTCGCGAGCGCGCGCAGCTTGCCGGTCTCGATGTGCGGAGCGGCCGTCGACGGCACCGCCGGGTACATCTGGACGCGTGCCGCCGAGCAGATCGCTCATCGCCGCCCCGCCGCCTTTGTAGGGGATGTGGATGAGATCGATGCCGGCGCGCTCCTTGAACAGCTCGCCGGCGAGATGCCCCGCGCCGCCCTGGCCCGACGACGCGTAGGTGAGCTCGCCCGGCTTCTGCTTGGCCAGGGCCACGAACTCGGCGAGCGTCGTGGCCGGTACGCCGGCATGCACGACGATGACGTTCGGGAACATGACCCCCATCGTGATCGGCGCGATGTCGCGCTTCGGATCGTAGGGAAGGTTCTTCACCATGTGCGGCGCCACGGTCATCGGGCCGACCGAGGTGAGGTGGATCGTGTAGCCGTCCGGCGGAGCCGTGGCGATGTGCTGGGCCGCGATGTTGCCGCCGGCGCCCGCCTTGTTCTCGACGAGGACGGGTTGGCCGAGGGTTTCGCTCAGCTTCTTCGCGATGATCCGTGCCGCGGTGTCGGTGCCGCCGCCCGGTACGAATCCGACCGTCAGCGTGATGGCGCGGTTGGGGAAGGCCTGGGCGCCGGCGGCTCCGACGACGGCCATCAAGGTGGCCGCAAGCAGGATCTGCATCGGGCGTTTCATGCGCGTTCTCCTCGGCGTCGTGTTCGCGTATTGTGACACCGATGTATACAGTGCACGGACGCTGACGAGACGATGGATTTCTCGCGACGCTACGATCTCCTGGTCATCGGCGGCGGCAACGCGGCCCTTTGCGCTGCGCTCACGGCCGCTCGCCTCGGGCTGCAGGTGCTGCTCGTCGAGTCGGCGCCGATCCATTTCCGCGGCGGCAACAGCCGCCACACGCGCAACATGCGCACGATGCACGACGGGCCGCTGGACGCGCTCACCGGCGCTTATCCCGAGGAAGAGTATTGGGAGGACCTCCTCAAGGTCACCGGCGGCCACACCGACGAGAAGCTTGCGCGCATGACGATCGCGCAGACGGCGAAGCACGTGCCCTGGATGAAGCGGCACGGCGTGCGCTTCCAGGCGCCGCTCGGCGGTACGCTGCAGCTGTCGCGCACCAACGCATTCTTTCTCGGCGGGGGCAAGGCGCTCGTCAACGCGTACTACGCGGTGGCGCAGGCGCTCGGCGTCGACGTCGCTTATGACTCGGAGGTCGTCGATCTCGAAATCCGCGATGGGCGCTTCAGTTCGGCGACCGTGATGCATCGTGACATTCGCTACACGATCCGTGCCGGAGCCATGATCGCCGCCTCCGGCGGCTTCGAGGCGAACTTCGAATGGCTGCGCGAGGCATGGGGTCCGGCGGCCGACAATTTCATCGTTCGCGGCACGCCGTACAACAAGGGCCGCGTGCTCAAGCTGCTGCTCGAGCGCGGCGCGAAGTCGGTCAGCGATCCCACGCAGGGTCACTGCGTCGCCATCGATGCGCGGGCGCCGAAATTCGACGGAGGGATCGTGACGCGCGTCGATGCGGTGTCGCTCGGCATCGTCGTCAACAAGCACGCGGCGCGTTTCTACGACGAGGGAGAGGACTTCTGGCCGAAGCGCTATGCGATCTGGGGGCGGCTGGTTGCCGGCCAGCCCGACCAGCTCGCCTTCTCGATCATCGATGCCAAGTCGATCGGCAAGTTCATGCCGCCGGTGTACCCGCCGATCACGGCACGCTCGATTCCCGAGCTCGCCGCGATGCTCTCGCTCGATGCGGTCGCACTCGATCGGACCCTCACCGATTTCAACGCCGCCGTCCGCCCCGGCACGTTCGACCACACGGTGCTCGATGACTGCCGCACGGAGGGCCTGGCGCCGCCCAAGACGCATTGGGCGCGGCCGATCGATACGCCGCCGTTCTACGCCTATCCGCTGCGGCCGGGCATCACGTTCACGTATCTCGGCGTCGCGATCGACGAGACCGCGCGCATGATCCTTCAGGACGGCAAGCCCGCGGCGAACATCTATGCTGCGGGCGAGATCATGGCGGGCAACGTGCTCGGGCAAGGCTACCTCGCCGGGATCGGCATGGCGATCGGCACGACTTTCGGACGCATCGCGGGCGGGGAGGCCGCGCGCCATGTCCGCGCCTGAGGCTCCACGACTCCAGGAGCTCATCGCCGAGGCCCAGCGCGTCCTGACGATCTGCAATGCCTGCCGCTATTGCGAGGGCTATTGCGCGGTCTTTCCTGCGCTCGAGCGGCGACTCGCGTTCGACGAGAGCGAGATCCACTACCTCGCCAATCTGTGCCACAACTGCGGCGCCTGCCTGTACGCATGCCAGTACGCGCCGCCGCACGAGTTCAAGCTGAATTTCCCGCGGGTCCTCGCCCAGGTCCGCAAGGAAACCTACAAGAAGTACGCGTGGCCCGGATTCCTCGCCTCGGCTTTCGAGCGCAACGGCGCCGTCGTGGCGATCGTCACGATGCTGAGCCTCGCATTCTTCATTTTCTTCACCGCCTGGTACGCCGATCCTGCGCGGTTCTTCCAAGCGCATCCCGGACGCGCAGGGATCGTTCTACGCCGTGCTGCCCCACGGCATCATGGCCGGCGTCTTCGGCGTCGTGTTCGCTTTCGTGATCCGTTGTCCTCGTCATCGGATTCGTGCGCTTCTGGCGGGACACGGGCGAACGCGTCGGCGAGTTCGCGCGGCCTGGGTCGCTTGGGCAGCGCGACGTGGGACGCGGCCGCTCTCAAGTATCTCGACGGCGGAGGTGACGGCTGCACGTATCCCGACGCGAAGCCCTCGTTCGCGCGGCGCAACTGCCACCATCTGACGTTCTACGGATTCCTGCTGTGCTTCGCGGCGACCGTCGTGGCAACGATCTACCACTACGGGTTCGGCTGGAAGGCCCCGTACGCGTTCTTCAGCCTGCCGGTGATCCTTGGCACGCTCGGGGGCGTCGGCCTGCTTGCGGGTCCGGTTGGGCTGCTCTGGCTCAAGCACCGCCGCGATCCGGAGCTCGAGGACCCTACGCAGACCGGGATGGACGCGGGATTTCTCGTGCTGCTCTTCGTCACCAGTCTCTCGGGACTGCTGCTTCTTGCATTCCGCGAAACGCGCGCGATGGGGGTGCTCCTGGCGCTTCATCTCGGCGCGGTGATGGCGCTCTTCCTCACGCTGCCCTACGGCAAGTTCGTGCACGCGATCTATCGCTTCGCGGCGCTCGCGCGATACCACGTCGAGCGTCGCCGGCCGTTGTCGGAAATCGCGGCGGAGTAGGACGTTTCAGGGAACGCTCATGCGCACGCGCGTGTCCTCGACAAGCAGGTCGCGCGCTGCACGGCGGAGCAGAGCGGGGTCGATCTTGCCAGGTCGGCCGTCCGAGCGTCGTTTCCCAGACGCGCCTGAAGATCGGCGATGACCTTGCGGTTCGCGAACGGATGGGGCTGGTTCGTCGCGTCGTCGCCCTGGCTTTCGCGGAACCGCTGCAGGATGTCCTTCAGCGTCTCATCGGCCAAGGCGAGCTCGACCAGCTTCGCCCGGTATTCGAGCAGCCACGGTGGCATCGTCGGCCAGCGCCTCAGGTCCGCGTAGTGCTGCGCCTCATGGCCGAGGAACGTCACCCTGAATTTCTCGTCCGCAAGATCGTCGTAGCTCTGGCGCACCGCGTACAACCCTTCCGGCTTCGCCCAACCGCCCGCCGAGCGACGCCCGCAGGTTGCGTAGTAACTCCAGCCGCGGCTGACGAAGTCATTCATCAAGTGGACACGGACCCGCTCGACCTCGCCGGCGGGAAGCTCGACATCGAAGTCCCTCTCGTCCTGCGTTCGCCACAGGAACAGGTCGTACAACGGCAGCGTGCGCCCTTGCAGCGAATGGAAGCCGCGCTCGCGCAAGCGGGCGTTGAGCTTTTCCTGCAACGCGTCCATCGAGTCTTCGTCCTTCGGCGGTGCCTCGGCCATCATCGCGGCCAAGCGTTCGGCGAAGCGCGTCTCTGCGTTGTTGCGGTCGGAAGGGCTGCGCAGCACATGCCACCAGTACTGCTGGTAGATGCGCAACGTGTCTCGCGCGAGCGGATCGTGCACGTCGGTAACGGTTTCGGGGACGCTGTCGCGATCGAAGCGTTCCAGCATGCAGCTGCGGAACGCTGCGTCCTTGCCGCGGAAGGCCTCCGCGGGGGCCTTCGACAACGCATCGAGCGCGGCCCGTGCGTCCGCGCTTAGCGCTGCGCCCGCCGCCATGCTGGCAGCTTCGGCTGCGGCCGGCGTGCTTGCCGGCGGTGACACTGCGGGAAGGCCGCAACCTGCCGGCAGCAGGAGGAGCAGGATCCACGCAGTCGTGCGCATCGTCGGAGTCATCGTCTGGCAGCCGGTGCGCACAAGGCGCCCGACCGTCATTCGACGATGCCGGCGATGCGGGTGTCTTGAACGGACTTGATCTGCCGGCGAAGCACGGCCGGCGTGCATCCGGCATGCGCCCGCACGACGCGGCTCAGGTGACTCTGGTCGGCGAAGCCGGCCGAGGCGGCGATCTCGGCGAGCGGGCGGTCGCCGCGGAGCAGCTTCACCGCGACCCGCCAGCGCGCCTCGCGCCGCAGCACGCGCGGCGACATCCCGTGCGATCTTCGGAACGCGCGACTCGCATGCTCGGCGGAGACGCCCACTTCGCTTCGCAAGCGTCGAAACCTCTTCGTCACCCTCGCGCAACGCAGCAACAACGTGCGTTGCCACGCCGGCAGCTCGCTTGCCGGCTCGGGTCGCGCGCAGGCGAGAAGCTGCGGGAACCGCTGCGGGCAGCGTTCGAACACGTCGCGCGCTTCGTCGAGATCATGCGCCCGCCACGCAGTCGCCTCGCTGACCGCAAGCGTCGGCGGAAGCTCGAGATTGACGACACGCGCGCCATGGCCGCCGAATCGGTCGCCGTGGGCATGGAAGGCCGGATGCACGACGATCGTCCCTCGGCTGCAGACCAGCGGGCCATCGAGGCTGCATTCGGTGTAGCTGCCGTCGATCACGAGCGCCGCGTACGCGCGCTGGTGGCGGTGCGTGGGCAGCAACGCATCGCGCGCGTGCCGGGTCTCGTAAGCCACGACGTTCATCACGACAGTGCGAACACCCGCTCGGCGTTGCCCGCAAGGATCAGCGCCCGCGTCGCGGCATCGGCTCTAAACGTCGCTTCGACCAGCGCGCCCGGTTCCTGCTCGCCGAGCGGGAACGGTGCATCGGTGCCGAGCATGACGCGCTCGCGGCCCATCCTGTCCACGAGCAGGCGCAGCGCGGCCGGATCGAAGATCGCGGAATCCACGCAGAAACGATCGCAGTACGACGAGGGCAGGTTCGGGCAGTCGGCGCGCACGATATCCCGATGCCGCCACGCGTTATCGACGCGACCGGCGAGCCACGCAAAGCTGCCCCCGCCATGCGCGAACACGAGTTGCAACGTGCGCGGGAGGCGCTCGAAGGCGCCGGACAGGATCAGCGAGAGGATGCCGAGCTGGGTCTCCGCCGGCATGGCGACGAGCCACGGAAGCATCCAGTGCTTCATCCGGACGTCACCCATCATGTCCCACGGGTGCACGAGCACCGGCAGCCGCTCGGACGCGCAATGCCGGAGGAAATCGAGGATTCCCGGATCGTCGAGACTCTTCGCGCCGACATGGTTGCCGATCTGCACGCCGACGTGACCGCTTCGTTTCGCGCGCGTCGCTTCGCGACAGGCCGCATCGACATCCTGGAGCGGCACTTGTGCCAACGCCCTGAGGCGACGCGGATCCGCTGCGCAGAACTCGGTCGCCCGATCGTTCATGCGCGCCGCCCACGAGGCGGCGTGCGCCGCGTCCCAGGCATACCCGAACATGACCGGCGTCGCGCACACCAGCTGCACATCGATCCCGGTCGCATCCATCCACTGCAGGCGCGTTGGCGCATCCCACAGCGTCGCTTCCACCGGACGAAACGGCTGGTCGCCGACCATGATGTGGCCGGTTCCGTCCCCGTGGTCCTGCAGCCACGGTGCGCGCGGATCGACCGCGGCGGCTTCCTCGCGCGCGATGCGAGGAAACAGATGCGCGTGGATGTCGATGCGTCGCGTCATGCGGCGGCCGGCGCCGCGGCCTTGCCCGGGTGCACGGCGCCGCACGCGGGACACTTGCGCAGCGCGGGGTCGTCGTAGAAGCGGGCGAACAGCGGCGGCAGGTCGCGCACGATACTTTCCAGCTGCACCTCCGCGCGATGCACGAGCGCATTGCAGTCGAGGCAGTACCACTCGAACGCATCGCGGACGCCGGCGGGGCGCCGGTATTCGATGACCAGGCCAAGACTGTCGGCCGGACGCTGCGGCGAATGCCGGACATGCGGCGGCAGCAGGAAGATGTCGCCTTCACGGATCGGCAGGTCCCGCGGACGGCCGTCTTCGATGATGCGCAAGCACCATGTCGCCCTTCATCTGGAAGAAGAACTCCTCCAGCGGATCGTCGTGATAGTCGGTGCGCTGGTTCGGCCCGCCGACGACGGTGATGATGAAGTCGCCGTCTTCCCAGACCTGCGCGTTGCCGACCGGCGGCTTCAGCTGCTCGCGATGCTCGTCGATCCAGCGCGCGAAGTTCAAAGGGGTTCGGATCATCGCCGATCGGTCTCCGGCTTGTAGGCGACCGCCTTGATTTCGATGCGCAGGTGCGGGTGCGGAAGCTGATGCACGGCGACCGTCGTGCGAGCGGGGCCGTCGCGATCGAAGAACTCGCCGTAGACCTCGTTGTAGCCGCCGAAGTCGTTCATGTCGACGAGGAACGTCGAGACTTCGACGACGTCGGCAAGCGAAGCGCCTGCGGCTTCGAGCACGGCGGCCAGCTTCTCGATGACGGCGCGGGTTTGCTCGCGGATGTCGAGCCGGGTGGTTCCGGACGTGTCGGCCAGTGCGCCGGCAATGGAGTTGTCGGCGCGCCGCGCGGTCAGGCCCGACACGTAGATGAAATCGCCGGCGCGGCGAAAGTGCGGGTAGTTGCCCCGCGGCGCTGCGAGATGCGCGAGGCGGTTAGCCGGGTCGCTCATGGATGCGCGGGCATTCGTTCAGCGCAGTATAGCGGCCTGCAGCATGGAGGGCGGGGCTCGCTACTGACTAGCCACCGGCGACCGTCATTTGCCTCAGCCGGAAACGCTGGATCTTGCCGGTCGCCGTCTTCGGCAGCTCGTCGACGAATTCGATCCAGCGCGGGCACTTGTAGTGCGCGAGCTTCGCGCGGACGATCTCGCGGATTTCGCCTTCGAGCGTCGGGGACGTTGCCGTGCCCGACCTGAGGACGACAAAGGCCTTCGGCTTCATCATCTGCTGCTCGTCCGGCGCGCCGATCACCGCGCATTCGAGCACGCGCGGGTCCTCGGCGAGCGCGGATTCGATCTCCGCGGGTGAAACCCAGATGCCGCCGACGCGGAGCATGTCGTCGACGCGGCCGACATAGAAGAAGTTGCCGTCCGGATCCTGGTAGCACTTGTCGCCGGTCAGCACGCCGCCATCGCGCATCGTCGCGCGCGTCTTCTCGGGCTTGTTCCAGTACTCCTTCGCGGCGGTCGGGCCCGCCACGAACAGGCTGCCGACTTCGCCCGGGTTCACGTCGTTCCAGTCCTCGTCCACGAGTCGCGCCGAGTAGCCGTCGACCAATCGTCCGCAACTGCCCGGAACGACGTTTCCGGGCCGGTTGATGATGAACATGTGGGTCATCTCCGTGGTCCCGACGCCGTCGAGGATGTCGGTGCCCGTCAGCTCCTGCCACGCGCGCAACAGGCTTGGCGGCAGCACTTCGCCTCCGCTCACGCCGAAACGGAGCCGACCACAAGCCTGCCGCACGGTGTCGCGGTCCATGCCGCGCATCAGGTTCACGAGGCCCGCATAGATCGTCGGCACCGCGACGAACAGCGTCGGTCGATGCTCGAGGAGACGCGCGAGGACCGCGTCAACGCGCACGGGTTCGGGATCGGTGACCACGCGCGCCCCGACCCGCAGGGGAAAGTACACCTGGTTGCCCAGACCGAAGGCGAAGAACATCTTGGGCGGGCAAACGATCACGTCGTCGCGCACGATCCCTTGCGCGCGAATGCCGAAGAGCTCCGTGGCCCAGTAGATGTGGTCATGCGTGTGGACCACGCCCTTCGGATCGCCGGTGCTGCCGGAGCTGTACAGCCAGAACGCCGGGTCCTGCGGCGCGCGGGGAAAGGTGTCCAGCGATTCCGGCAGGCCGACGAGCGCCTCGTCGAGCGAACGGAAACCGTCGAACGAGCCGTTGGTGACGAACACCCGCACCGGCTCCGGAAGCTCGTCGACGATCTGGCGGAACATCGCGGCCAGGCTCGCATCGATGATCACGATGCGCGCGCCGCTATCCTTCAGGTAGTACGCATAGTCCTTCGGTTTCAGGAACGTGTTGAGCGGCAAGCTGATGCCACCGATCTTCATGACCCCGAGGAAGGTCGCCACGAAATCGAGGCCGTCGCGAACGCTGAACATGACTCGCTCGCCGGGCTCGACGCCGGAGCGTCGCAACAGATTGCCCACCTGGCAGGTCCGGGCATACAGCTGCGCAAACGAAACGTCGTCCGATGGCGTCGTGAGGTAGGTCCGCGCCCCCTCGGCTGCGCCGAGGCGGTGTTCGAACAGGTAGTCGACGATGTTGCCCGTCGGATCCGGCGGCGATGAGGTGGCGCGCATGGGAGTTCCTCCAGAGGGGATGCGGGCGCGATCAGTCTGCGGTGCTTGACTCATTGCAACCATGGCCGCTCGTTGCCCTATCCTGGCGCATAGGCGTTGACGAACGTCCGCGTGAGCGCACGGCAGAGCTCCGGCCGTTCGAGCTGCAGGAAATGCGTCGTGCCCGCGACGGCTTCATAGGGCACGGCGAACTCCGCGCCGGCCGCGCGGGCCATCTGAACCGATGCGGGTGCGCCGGGCAGTTCCGGATCGCCGCCAATGATCTTGATCGGGACCGGCGATCGCCGCAGCACGCTCCACAGCGACGTGTCGGTATTGGTTTCGTAGATGACGGCCTCGAGCGCAGGCGCGCAGCTCAGACGCCAAGGCTCGCGCGCGTCGTGGCGCAGGATCGCGTTCGCCATCGCCGGATAGGCCTCCGGACGCCAGCGCTTCAACGCGGGTTGACGCGCGAATTTGTCGGCGAGCTCCGACGGCGTCGCGAACACCGAATTCCGCTGGCGCGCGCTCTTGGCGAGCTCGGCCATGTTCGCGCGATGCAGCGCTGCAAGCGGATGCGCATCCGGCGGCGGCAGCGGAGGATCGAACAGCAGCAGCGCATCGCAGCCGCGACCGTAGCGATCGAGATGGTGAAGGCTCGCCACCGCCGAGAGCGAATGGAATACGCCGATCGTCGCGCGTTCGCCGAGCCACCGCGGCAGCGCTTGCCAGACAGCCTCGAAGTCGTCGGCAAACTGCGACCACGTGTGACGCTCGCTCGCGCCGCCCTCGCTGCGTCCGTGGTTGCGCATGTCGAGCAGCACGACCTGGAACTCGCGCGCGAGCGATTCCCAGAACACGCGATAGCCGTCCGCGGCCATGCCGTTGCCGTGACTGACGACCAGGCGCGGCGCGTCCGCGGGGCCGTGGGCTCGCAGGCTCAACCGCACGCCGTCGCTCGCAGCGACTGTGGTGCGCGCCATCTCGGTGGAGGGAGCCAGAGTGGTCGTCATCTCGCCGTCCTCGTGACTCACGCGACGGGTGTGAACTTGTCGTAGTGGATATCCGCGCTGTCGACGCCCAGCTTGCGCAGCAACGGGATCGCGGCATCGATCATCGGCGGCGGCCCGCACAGGAACGCTTCGGCGCCGAACGCGTCGGAGACCGCTCCGAGCGACGGCTTCGGTGACCATGCCCCGTTCGCCGGCCCAGTCCGAGCCCGCGGGCTCGTCCGAGAGCACGGGCACGAACGAGAAGTTCGGATGGTTCGAAGACCACGCCGACATCGTTTCCAGGTGGTAGAGGTCTTCGCGGCGCCGGGTGCCGTAGAAGAACTGGAGACTGCGGCGCGAACCGCGCGCGAAGGCCTCATCGAGCACCGACTTGATCGGCGCGAGCCCGGTCCCGCCCGCCACGAGGATCGCAGGGCGGTACTCGTCCGCGGAAAGACCGGCGCTACCGAACGGGCCGTGCAACGTCAGCACGTCGCCTTCCATCAGCTCGCCGCGTGCGACGCGCTGGCTCACCCGGCCGCCCGGGTAGATGCGAACGTGAAATTCGATGCGGGACGTTCCGGGTCGATTGGCGGCGGAGAACGACCGATCGGGCGCGATCCCGGGCAGCACCCAGTCGAAGTACTGGCCGGCGCGATAGTCGATGCGGGGATCGGCACGCACGACGATCTCGACGATCGACGGCGAGTGTCTGCGCACCGACGTCACGATCGTGTCGAACTCGCGGATCGGCGGACCGCTGTCGGCCCGCAACTGCACCGCGAGCTCGAGGTCCGATCGCGGATACGACAGGCACGCGAGGATGAAACCTTGCCGGCGCTTCTCGTCGTCGAACACCGCCGGGTCGGCACCGGGAAGCTCCCGCACGTCTCCGCTCACGAGTCGCGCGAGGCACTCGCCGCACTCGCCGGAGCGGCAGTTGTACGGAAACGCAACGCCCGCACCCAGGCACGCGTCGAGCACCGACTGATCGGCGCTGCCGCTCACCCGGTCGCCGTCGACGATCTGCAGTGCGTACGCGGTCATGTGGTCGCGCAGGCGCGTTCTCGCACATCGTCGTCCCCGCGAAGGCGGGCGACCCAGTGTCTTTGCATGCCGACGAGGAGCGACTGGCCATTCCCTGGCTTCCGCCGGGAATTGACGCCGAGGTGCATTGACGCGTCATGCCATCGTTCGTAGACGCCTGTATACACTCGGGACGCTCAGTACGCGCGCTCCACGTCGTCGTTGGCGTCCGCCGCCGAGATCTCGCGGTAGTCCTTCGGCAGGTCGATACCCCAGTCCTCGGTGATGAACGCGCGGATCTGGTCGTAGTAGAGCGCCCGCATGTTCTCGTTCGTGTCCTGCTTGATGCCCCATCGGCGATAGAGCGCGTTGCGCGGCGAAGCGTCACCTCCGAACGACTGCAGTCCCACGGGGACCCATTTGCGCACGGCTGCCTCGACCTGGGCGCGTCCTTCCGGTGTGGCCAGCAGCTCCTTGACCCCGTCCATGCCGAGCCCGACGTGCCCGTACTCTTCCTTCAGCGTCTCCTGGCAGGCGCGGCGGAACGGCTCGTACGGCGAACGCACGAAATGACGGAACTGGTGGGCTGCGGCCCGGTCGACGATCGCCAGGAACACCACCTGGTCGACCCAGCTGTCGATCGGCGTGTCGAACGTGGTCAGGTGTCCCTTGCGCCGGGCGTACTCCTGCCAGTCGATCCCGAGCTCCTCCATCAGCTTTCGGAAGCGCAGATGATGGCCGTACTCCTCCATCACGGTACGGGCCATCCGCTGCTTCATTTCCGGCGTCGGCGCGCGCAGGATGCTGCGCTCGAAGCAGTCGGCGCCATACAGCTCGCTCACCACGTGGATGTTGATGAGATTGAGCATCGCGTCCTGGAACTCCGGCGGCTGATCGAAGAATTGCGCCGCGGTGATGGTTTTCAGCTCGGTTTCGGCGACGGCTTCCGACATGGTGGAACCTCCATTCGTGTTCGAGCGGGCGGGCGTTGCCCGACCGCGGACTATTCGTAGAACCGCCGGTAGGTCGGCGATGTATCGACGATCAGGTTCTTGACTTCGGTGAATTCGAGCATCGTCTCGAAGGCATCCTCGCGTCCGAAGCCGCTGGCCTTGGTCCCGCCGAACGCCGCACCCGACGGGAACAGGTTGTAGCAATTGATCCAGATGCGCCCGGCAGCGATCGCGCGCGCGGCGGCGTGGGCGCGGGACAGGCTCTGGGTCCAGATTCCTGCCGCGAGCCCCTGCTCGACGCTGTTCACCTGCTCCAGCATCGTGCTCTCGTCGTCCCACTCGAAGAACATCGCGACCGGTCCGAAGATCTCCTCGCGCGCGACGCGCATGGACGTGGACACCTCCTCCAGCAGCGCGGGATGCATGAAGACGCCGTTGGGAAGCCCGTCCACCTTCGCCGCGTCACCGCCGCACATGACGCGTGCGCCTTCGCGGGCTCCCAGCTCGACGTAGGAGCGCACCCGCTCGAAATGCGCGCGCGAGATGAGCGTGCCCATCCGGGTCTGGTCGTCGAATGGATTGCCCATCCTCAGCCTGGGGAGCAGGGCACGCACGCGCGCCTTGAGCTCCTGGGCGATGTCGCGATGCACGAAG
Organism: uncultured beta proteobacterium; assembly: GCA_963804205.1. Taxonomy (GTDB): domain Bacteria; phylum Pseudomonadota; class Gammaproteobacteria; order Burkholderiales; family Casimicrobiaceae; genus VBCG01. The sequence continues at coordinate 40,119 of CAWDPJ010000004.1, forward strand.
ATGCGCGAGCCGGCGGTACAGACCTGGCCCTGATTGAGGAACGCGCCCAGCATCACGCCTTCGGCGGTGCGATCGAGATCGGCGTCGGGGTAGACGACCTGCGCGTTCTTGCCGCCAAGTTCCAGCGTGACGCGCTTCAGGCTCTGCGCCGCTGCGCGCATCACGCGCCGGCCGGTTTCCGTCGAGCCGGTCACCGAGATCATGCGGATGTCCGGATGGGCGACCATGGCGGCACCGGTCGACGGGCCGGTGCCCGTAACGACGTTCACCACACCCGCAGGCAGCACCTCGCCGATCAGCGCGGCGATCTCGAGCGTGGTGATGGGCGTGAGATCCGCGGGTTTGTAAACGATGGTGTTGCCCGCTGCGAGCGCCGGTGCGATCTTCCCCACGAACATGTTCAGCGGGAAGTTCCATGCGCCGATGATGCCCACGACGCCGAGGGGCGTCCGCTGGTCGAGACTCAGGACCTCGCGCGAGACCGGCAGCACCGAACCCTCGAACACCCGGCAGGCGCCGGCGTAGTAACGCAGCCGATCGACCGCCGTGAGCACGTTCGCGTAGCTTTCGCGCAACGGCTTGCCGGTGTTGGCGGTTTCCAGCCAGGCGATCCGCTTCGCATCGGCGAGGATGCGGTCGCCCGCGGCGTCGAGCAATTGCTGGCGTTTGCGTGGCGGAACGACCGACCAGTCGGGGAATGCGGAACGGGCGGCGGCAACGGCCGCGGCGACGTCGTCCGCACTGGCGTCCGGAACCCGGGTCAGCACCTCGCCGGTCACGGGACTCGTACATTCGAGCGTCGCCGTGCTTGCGGCCTCGCGCGAGCTGCCACCGATGTAAAGTCCGTAGCGATGCGCGATCGGGTAGTCCATGGCTGGGGCTTTCCTACCTCGAAAGAATGTGCACGGCGGCGACGGCTGAGTCACGGCCGACGAGGCCGCCGGCCATTTGCGCCAATCCGATCCGCGCGTCGGCAACCTGGCTTGCGCCGCTGCGGCCCTGCAGCTGTCTCGCGATCTCGACGATCTGCGCGACCCCGGTCGCACCGACCGGATGGCCGCGGCTGGTGAGCCCGCCTGACACGTTGATCGGCAGGCGTCCGCCGAGCGAAGTCGCGGCCTCCTCGACGAGGCGGATCGCCCCGCCGGGAGGAACGAGCCCGAGGTCCTCGAGGTCGAGCAACTCCTGCGGCGCGGTGGGATCGTGCACTTCCGCCAGCGACACCGCGCCCGGGTCGACGCCGGCCTGCTCGAACGCGGCGCGGGCGCTTCGCGCGGTCGCCGATTGCGAAGTGACCCCCAACGGGTCTCCGCTGACCACGCTCGAGGCGAGCATCGCCGGCCCGGCACAACCACGACGTCGCGCGAACTTTTCGCTGACGAGCACCACCGCCGCTGCGCCGTCGGCGATTCCGCCGCACATCGAGCGCGTCAGCGGGTCCACGACCACGCGGTCCGCAAGAATCTGAGCAACGCTCAAAGGTTCGCGCACGGCCGCCTTCTCGTTGAGCACGGCATGCGCACGGTTCTTCGCTGCGCACATCGCGAAGTGCGCCACCGTGGCCCCGAACTCGTCCATGTACCGTCTGGCGCGCTGCGCGTTCAGGTCCATGAACACCGAACGCTGCGGGTCCGCGGGAGCGCGGTCGGACGCGCTGGCGAGCGCCGACAGCGTCCGTGTGCGATCGACGTGCGTCATCTTCTCGACGCCCACCACGAGCACGCAGTCGTACTGACCGTACGCCACCGAAGCCCACGCGAGATGAATGGCGTCAGCGCCGCTCGAGCAGGCGTTCTTGACGTTGTGCACGGGAACGCCGGCGATCCCGGCACCGGCCGTGACAAGCTGGCCGAGCATCGTCTCCTGCCCCTGGATGAGTCCGCCGAATGCGTTACCGACGAACACGGCTTGGACGTCGCTGGTGTCGATGCGCGCATCGGCGAGGGCGGCGCGCAGCGGGGGGAGCGCCAGCTCGACCGCGGACGTGTCGGGCCAGCGCCCGAAGCGGCCGACCTCGCCACCGGCGATGATCGCCACGACCGGGGGACGATTGCTCACGAGTCCCCCGCGGCGAGCATCGCCGCGCATTCCATTGCCTCTCTCCCGCGACGGGGCAGCGGAGCGGGAGGGGGAAGGGGTGAGGGGCTCATGCCATCGTCTCCTTCCGTCTGAGCAGCGCGAAACCCTTCGCCGTCACGGTTCCATCGTCCTTCGCGGCGTTGAGGTCCACCGTGATGTCGTCTTGTACCTTCGCGACCGTGGCGATCAAGGTCAGCGGCTCGTCGGGGAACACGGGGGCGGTGAAAGTCAGATCGAGGACCTTGAGCCGCTGCGCTCCGACCGTCTCCGCCAGCAGCCGCGCGAAGTGGGCGGTGGTCATCGGCCCTTGCTGGATCACCTGTGGGAATCCGCAGGATTGCGCGAACGCGAGGTCGGTGTGGATCGGGTTGGGGTCTTCGGTGGCTTCGGAGAACAGCGCGATCGCCGCTCGCGTCGCTCCCGGCTGCTCGTGCCGGAACAGGACATCGCCGATCGCTTCGGTCCGCATGGTCAGCCCCGCTTGATGATGCGCGTGATCTCGCGCAGGGCCAGCTCGCCCGAGCGCACGATCCGGTACTCGTACTCGATCTCCGCGAACCACAACGGGCCGCTCTTGCTGGTCTTCTCCGTGATCTTCGCCACCCTGGCGGTCACGTCGAGCTCGTCATCCCAGTCGATCGGCGCGAACCATTCGTAGCGCTGCCCGCCGTGCAGCGCGCGCTGGCGCGGAATGTCGAGGTCGGCGAACAGGTCGATGCCGTGCGCCTCGCCGCGCAGGAAGATCAGGTAAGTCGGCGGCACCGTGGCGCCGTCGGCAGCGCCCCCTTGCGCCTCGACGTACTTCGCGGCGAGGTCCCGGTCGGGGCGCAACCGGTAGGTCGGGTAGACGAAGCCTTCGCGGTCCATGCGCATGAGGGGTTCCATTCACTGTGTGCCCGGACTCGGACACGGCGGCAACGCGGCAAGGCGCAAGCGCTCGTGCGTCTTCATGTTTTTTACGATACTATAAATAAATGGCCAAGCCTGTCAAGCGATATTTTACGGTTCTGTAAAAATGATGAAACCTGCTGCCAGGCGCGCCCCAGAGGGCGATTCCAATCGCAACGGCGCTGCGAGTGATGCCGGCGCGAGCGAAGCCAAGCCGAGCAAATCGTCGTTGCGGCGGCACGCCATCCTGCGCCGCGCAACCGAGCTGTTCGACCAGCGCGGCTACTCCAACACCTCGCTGGACGATATCGCGCAGGCCGTCGGCGTGACGCGGGAGGCGCTCTATTACTACTATCGCAACCGTTCCGAGATCCTTCTCGCCATCATCGAGCCGCAGAGCGCGGCCCTGATCGACGGGCTCGACGGCATCATGGAGTCGCCGTTGCCGTCGCGGGAAAAGCTGCATCTTGCGATCGACAATCACCTGCGCCGTTTCGACCGCCACTGCCTGGAGATGACGATCGGCCTGCGCGACGGTCTGATGGATGTCAGCGAGCCGGTCCGGAAGTCGATGCAGCGGATCTGGAAGAAATACGAGGGCCTGTGGGTCCGCCTGGTCGCGGACGGTCAGCGCAGCGGGGAGTTCGAGCGCATCGGCGATCCGAAAATGATCGCGTTCGGCATCCTCGGCATGTGCAACTGGCTCGCGCGTTGGTACAACCCCCGCAAGCAGGTTGCCATCGACGAGATCATCGAAACCTACACGACGCTCATCGGACGCGGCCTCGTTGCCGGGCCACGCTCCGGACAGGACTGAATGACCGCGCACGCAGGACGAATCGAACCGTTCTTGCGTTCAGGTTTGCGTCTCGTTGCAACCACGAGTCGTTTCCGGGCGCCTGTCCTCGGGAAGAGGCCCGGGATCGCCGCGGGCCGGTATTGCCGGGTAGAATCGCGGCGCCAACCGCTTTCCGATGGAGGAGCAATGAAGACCGTCAACCTGCTGCCGGCGCTGGTTCTGGCCGTCGCCGCCGCCGCTGTCCAGGCGCAAGCGCCGCTGAAGATCGGCTTCATCGCCGAATTGTCGGGGCCCCAGGGCGCGCTGGGGCAGGATCAGTACGACGCGTTCATGCTGGTCGTCGAGCAGAACGGCGGCAAGCTCGGCGGCGTGCCCGTCCAGGTGATTCGCGAGGACAGCCAGCTCAAGCCCGAGGTGGCCTCGCAGATCGTCGACAAGCTGATCGAAAAGGACAACGTGCCGATCATCACCGGCATCACGTTTTCCAACGTCATGATGGCGATCCACAAGAAGATCACCGACAAGGAGGTGTTCCTGATCGGCTCGAACTCGGGCCCGGCGCCGATCGCCGGCGCGCAATGCTCGCCGTTCTCGTTCATCACCTCCTGGCAGAACGACAATCAGGCCGAGGTCGTCGGCAAGTACGCGATGGACAAGGGCTACAAGCGCGTCCTCGCCATGGCCCCGAACTACCAGGCGGGCAAGGACTTCATCGCCGGCTTCAAGCGCTTCTACAAGGGCGAGGTGATCGACGAGATCTACACGCCGCTGAACCAGCCGGACTTCTCCGCCGAGCTCGCGCAGGTCGCCGCCAAGAAGCCGGACGCGATCTTCGTGTTCTACCCGGGCGGCCTCGGCGTCAATTTCATCCGCCAGTACAAGCAGGCGGGCCTTGCTCGGCAAGACGTCCACTGCTCTCCGCGTCCACGGCCGACGGCTCGACGTTGCCGGCGCAGAAGGACGACGCGCTCGGCGTCATCTCCGGCACGTTCTGGGGGCCGGACTTCAACAACCCGGTCAACCGGAAGTTCGTCGACGATTTCGAGAAGAAGCACAACCGCATCCCGTCGCAATACGCCGCGCAGTCGTACGATGCCGCGCTGCTGCTCGACTCGGCGATCGGCAAGGTCAAGGGCAACGTCGCCGACAAGAAGGCGTTCATGGCGGCGCTCAAGGCCGCCGACTTCAAGAGCCTGCGCGGCGACTTCAAGTTCAACAACAACAACTTCCCGATCCAGGACATGCACGTGTTCGAGGTCGCCAAGGACGGCAAGGGCCGGGTGAGCCTGAAGACCATCGCCACGCCGCTCAAGAACCACCAGGACGCGTACCACGCGCAATGCGCGCTTAAGTAGTCGCGGCGGGCGGCGCCCGTTCCGGTTCGCGCCGGGGAGGGGACGATGACCGTCGGACTGTTCCTCACCCAGGCGCTGAACGGCCTGCAGCTCGGCGTCCTGCTGTTCCTGCTGGCCGCCGGGCTGACGCTCGTGTTCGGGATCATGAACTTCGTGAATCTCGCGCACGGCTCGCTGTACATGATGGGCGCGTACTTCGCGGCCACGGTGTTCGACCGGACGGGATCGTTCCTGCTCGCCGGTGCCGTGGCCATTCCTGCCGCGATGCTGCTCGGCGTGGTGGTCGAGCGCATCGCGCTCGTGCACCTCTACCGCCGCGACCATCTCGACCAGGTGCTGGCGACGTTCGGCCTGATCCTGTTCTTCAACGAGCTGGTGCGCATCATCTGGGGTCCGGCGTCGGTGTACATGAACGGGCCGGCCGCGCTGTCCGGCACCGTCGAGCTGTTCGGCCTGGCGCTATCCGTCCTACCGGTTCGCGATCATCGGCGTCGGTCTCGCGGTTGGCCTCGGCCTGTACTTGCTGATCCACCGGACGCGGATCGGCATGCTGATCCGGGCCGGCGCGACGCATCCCGAGATCGTCGCGGCGCTGGGGATCAACGTGCGACGACTCAATACGCTCGTGTTCGGGCTGGGTGCGGGGCTCGCGGGTCTCGCAGGGCTGATGGCGGGCCCGATCGTCTCGGTACAGCCCGGCATGGGCGAGCCGATTCTCATCCTGACGCTGGTCGTGATCGTGACCGGAGGGATCGGCTCGATCCGCGGCGCCTTCTACGGCGCACTCATCGTCGGCATCGTCGACACGATCGGCCGGGCGTTCCTGCCGACGCTGCTGCGCGAGTTTCTCGAGCGCTCGCTGGCGCAGGCGGCCGGTCCCGCCATCGCATCGATGCTGATCTACGTGCTGATGGCGGTCGTGCTGGCGATCCGGCCGCAGGGACTCTTCCCGGTCAGGCACGCATGACGCGACGCAGCTGCCGGAAGCGGCCGGAGTCGACGTTCCGCCGACGCCGCCACGCGCCGCGCGTGCAATCGCGCCACGTCGTCGCCACGCTGCTCCTGGTCGGGCTCGCGCTCGTGCCGGTGATTTCCGCGGCGATCGCGCAGCCGTTCTACGTGACGCTGTTCACGCGGGTGGTGATCTTCGCGCTCGCGGCGGTCGGACTCAACCTGATCCTCGGCTACGGTGCGCTGGTCAGCTTCGGGCACGCGATGTACATCGGCATCGGCGCCTACGCAGTCGGCATTCTTGCCCATCACGGCATCGGCAACGGCTGGGTGCAGCTCGGGGCGGCGTTGGCGGTCGGTGCGATGGTCGCGGTCGTGATCGGACTCATCTGTCTGCGGACCAGCGGCATGGCGTTCATCATGATCACGCTCGCGTTCGCGCAGATGTTCTATTTCCTGTGCATCAGCCTGAAGCAGTACGGCGGCGACGACGGACTGACGATCAATGCGCGCAGCGACTTCGGCTTGTTCTCGCTGACCAGCAATACCGTCCTCTACTACTTTGCGCTGGTCCTGCTGGTCGTCTGCCTGGTGCTGTTCCAGCGGCTCGTTCATTCGCGCTTCGGCATGGTGCTGCGCGGGTGTCGCAGCAACGAGCGGCGCATGGCCGCGCTCGGATTCCCGACGCTGCGCTACAAGCTGACCGCGTACGTCATCTCGGCGCTGGTGTGCGTGGTTGCGGGCGCGCTACTCGCCAATCTCACGAAGTTCGCCGCGCCTTCGTACATGGCCTGGCAGGCGTCCGGTGACCTGATCGTGATGATCGTGCTCGGCGGCATGGGCACGCTCATCGGACCCGTCGCCGGCGCGGTGGCGCTGTTGATCTTCGAGGAGATCCTCGCCGGCTGGACGACCCACTGGATGATCGTGCTGGGCCCGGTGATCGTGCTCATCGTGCTCACGGCGAAGAAGGGTCTGTACGGCTTCCTCGTCGATCGCGATGCGCGGCGCGCAGGAACGGGCGGAGCAGGCTCATGACGCTGCTCGAGGTGTCCGGCCTGGTCAAGCGCTTCGGCGGGCTCACGGCGACCGACGGCGTGAACCTCACCGTCGAGGCGGGTGAAGTGCATGCCGTCATCGGTCCCAATGGCGCCGGCAAGACGACGCTGATCAACCAGCTGTCGGGCGAGTTGCTCCCCGACGCGGGCAGCGTGCATTTCGCCGGCCGCGACATCACCACCGAGCCCGTGTTCCGGCGTGCGCTGGCAGGCATCGGACGCAGCTACCAGATCACCTCGGTGTTTCCCGAGTTCAGCGTGCTGATCAATGTCGTGCTCGCCGCTCAGGCGCATGCCGGGCACAGCTTTTCGTTCTGGCGGCCGATCGCCGGGGAGACTGCACTCATCGCGCGTGCGCGCGAAGCGCTGGCCCAGGTGGGCCTCGCGAGCCGCGCGGACACGCCAGTCGCCGCGCTTGCGCACGGCGAACGACGGCAGCTCGAAATGGCGATGACGCTCGCCACGCAGCCGAAGCTGCTCCTGCTCGACGAGCCGATGGCCGGCATGAGTCTCGCCGAATCGGAGCGTCTGGTGCGGTTGCTGGCCACCGCTCAAGGGACGCTACGGCATCCTGCTCGTCGAGCACGACATGGACGCCGTGTTCAAGCTCGCCGACCGCATCACGGTGCTGGTTTACGGCCGCGTCATCGCGTGCGGGCAACCCGCCGCCATTCGCGCGAATCCCGAAGTACGCGCTGCGTATCTCGGCGAGCAGGACCTGGCGGCCTGACCGCGATGGCGCCTAGCGCAGACTGGGCCTGTAGCCGCCCAGCACTTCGGGGACGATGAGAGCGATGCTGGGAAAGCGACCAGGAGAACGATCATGACACCCAGGGTCAGCATGAAGGGAAGTGAACCGATGAAGACATCATTGACGCTTCCGGTCTTCCTGATGCTCTGAACCACGAACAGCGTCATCCCGACCGGCGGGGAAATCATCCCCGTCTGGACCAGAAGGATCACCAGAATCCCGAACCAGACGGGATCGAACCCGAGCGAAAACATCACTGGAGCGATGATCGGAATGGTTGCGATCATCATCGGAAGCGTTTCCATGAAGGTGCCCAGCAGCAGCAGGACCAGGATGACGATTCCCAATGTCTGGTACGGGCCCAGGCCGAGGGTCTCGATAGCGGACGTGAACTGCTTGTTGAGCCCGATGGTCGCCATGACGAAATTGAGAAAATAGGCCGCGACGAGAATGGCCATCGTCATGCCCGTGATCTTCATGCAGCTTTCCATTGCAAGCTTGATCACGCCCAAGGTCAGCCGCTTCCGCGTCGCCGCGAGGATGCACGAGAAGACGAGCCCCAGGGCGGCCGATTCGGTTGCTGTCGCCAAGCCGGAATAGATCGCGCCGATCACCACGAGAAAAATCAGCAGGGGCGGAATCAGGTCCACCAGCGAGCGAATGCGCGTCGGCCAGTCCGTCTTGCTCGGGCGTCCGCCCCATTCCGGTCTCCACAGACAGGCGCCGATGATGGTCAGTATCATCAGGAATGCGAGCAGAAAGCCGGGCAGGAATCCCGCGAGGTAGAGCTGCGGGATCGAGGTTTCGGTCAGTGCGCCATAAATGATGAGATTGATGGAGGGCGGAATGAGAATGTCGAGCGTGCCGCCGGCCGCAAGCGTTCCGAGAAACAGGCGTTCGTTGTAGCCGTGCCGTTTCATTTCCGGAATCGCGACCGTGCCGATCGTAGCGGCGGTCGCGACTGCCGATCCGGAACTTGCCGAGAACACCGCGCAAAAGCCGATGTTGGCGTTCATCAATCCGCCCGGCAACCAGGACAGCCATTGCCGCATGGCTTCATACATGCGCTCGGCAATTCCGGCGCGCATCAGGATCTCGCCCATGAGGATGTAAAGCGGGATGGCCAGGAGGATCGCGTCGTTGCCGGTCGACCAGCCGATTTCGCCAAGGGCGCGGACCAGCGGCATCGCGAGAATACTGATAGGACAGAATGAAACTGAGTATCCCCATGGTTGCGGCGACGGAAACCGCCGCTCCCATCAGGACGAAAAGCCAAAATAGCGTGGTGGCGATCATCGGCGCGTCGGTTCGACGATGTCGCGGTCACCGAGGATCGCCAACTCGTCGGCGATTTCCTCTTCCATCCCGCGCGTACCGATCAGTTGGCGGGATGCTGCGAGCTCGCCCAGCAGGATATGGATGACTGCCCTGAGCAGCAGCAGAACGGCGACGACCACCGTCAGGCAAAGACCAAGCCACCAGGCAAGCTGCGGAAAGATCAGGGGTACGTGAAGCGGAGTGCTGGAATGTGCGTCCATTCGCCACGCGTATCCGACGACCTCCCAGCCGTAGCGCAGCAGGAGAGCGAAGAACACCAACAGCAGCACGGCGGCTACAACGTCGAACAGCGCCTGCCAAAGCGGCGGGAGATAGAGATAGGCGGTATCGACGCGGATATGCGTGCGCTCCAGCAAGGCGTAACTGAATGCGAGTGTCGTCGCAATTGCGAAGCCGTATCCCGACAGCTCATCCGCTCCGCCCGTCGACGCCGAGAAAACCTTGCGTATGAAGACTTCGAAGGTGATGAGCAGCGCGGCGGCAAAGAAGATGGCGCCGCCAGCCCACGCGCAATATCGGCTGAGCCGCCTCATGCCTTCGAGCAGCGGATCCAGGATCTTTTGGGCGAAGAGACGCGCGCTTCGGCGTATGCGCATTGCTCGCTCTGCGGCAGGAAACATCCGAAACGCTACGGCACGACCGAAATCGTGTCAGCGCAAGCTTCCTAGCGCATTCGTGGTCGAACGCAACTGGACTGGTCCCCTTCCACGGCCGCACGCGTGCACTTTGCTACGGTCTCTTCGTGCGGCGCAACACCCGGCCGGGCGTGTTCAAGGGCGGATCCACTCCACCATTGACAAAGCTTCTGCCGCCGCGATACTTGAGCTCTTCGCGCAGGAGGGTAACATGTTCAAGAGCCTCCTTTTCGTCTCGATCGCAGCGGCTTTCGTCGGCTATCAGGGGGTGGCAGTCGCGCAGGACCTTCCGCGAACGCACTTCAAGGTTGTCGGTCTGCAAAGTCACCTCAACAGCTTCAAGACGGGTGAAAAGGCATTCTGGGAAGACGTGCTCCCGAAAGCGTCGAAAGGCCAGATTACCGGCGACATCACGGCCCAGGATCTCCACGGCCTCAAGGGCCCGGAAATTCTTCGGCTGATGAAGCTTGGCGTCATCGATCTTGCCTCCGGCGTGATCGGCTACATGGCGGGCGACAGCCCGCAATTCGACGGCGTCGATCTCGCCGGCGTTTCACCGGACATGGCGACAACCCGAAAGATCGTCGACGCTTATACGCCCGTCCTGAACAAGATCATGGAAGAGCAATACGGCGCCAAGCTGCTGATCCTGTTCCCGTCGCCGCCGCAAGTGCTGTTCTGCCGGAAGCCGGTGGGGAAGGTCGCGGATTTGAAGAACATGAAAGTCCGGGTTTCCACACCGTCGATGGCCGATCTGATCGCCGGCCTCGGCGCGACGACGGTTACGATGCCGTTCGGCGAGGTCACGACCTCGCTGGAGCGGGGCGTCATCGATTGCGGAATCACGGGAACGTTGTCCGGCAATACCGCCAAGCTGTTCGAAGTAACGTCCCATTTGTACCCACTCTATTCGGGCTGGTCGATCCACTTCACTGCCGTCAGCAAGAAGAGCTTCGACGCCCTGGATCCGCGTGTCCAGAAGTTCCTGCTCGACCAGTACGCCGGGCTGAAGGACAGGCTCTGGGCGACCGTTGCCGAGGAGGAGCAGGACGGAATCAACTGCTCGATCGGCAAGGATCCGTGCAAATACGGGATCAAGGGCAAGATGACGCTCAACCCGTTGTCGGCGGATGACCTGGCCGCAGCGAAGAAGGTCGTGGCCTCGACAGTGGTGCCCAACTGGGCGAAGCGTTGCGGCCAAAAATGCACGCAGGATTGGCTTGCGACCGTCGGTCCGGTTGTTGGCATCAAGTCCCTCGGCAACTGAACCAGTCTTCAAGGCGCGCATCGCTCGCGTTGCGCGCCTCCTTGGGGCTGCGTGGGCGAATTGAGCAGTTCACAGTCCCGAGCACCTCCCGCGAGTCCCGAATGATCGTCGACTGCCACGCCCACGTCTTCGAGCATTGGATCGGTCCATGCGGCCATCCGACGGCTGACATTCACAAGAAGTACCTGCAACGGATGCTGGCCCACACGGTGGCCTCGGTTTATCGGACCCGTGATGGCGCTGCAGCCGATACCAAGGCGCTTCTCGATCCGAAGGACATGGGGTGGTCCGGCCTGCGCGCGGTGGATTTTCGCGTCGGCCGTTACGGCCGGTTGGAGTTCACCGTCGATGGCGAGGAGTATTACGCCCAGTACATGCCGGTCGGGATGCAGGAGATGGTTGCTCCGCCGGACCTGATGCTCGCGCAAATGACCTATGCCGGCGTGGACCATGCCGTGCTCCAGGCCGGCGGGGGGTACGGCGCGATGACGAGCTACAACTGTTACACGTCAAACCAGTATCCAACGAAGTTCACTGCTCTGCTTCACGTCGACGAGGCGATGGGCGGAACGCCGGAGGGCGTCGCCGAAGTCGAGCGGGGCGCGAAACTCGGCGCGAAGGGCATTTATCTCAATTTCGAGGGCTTCGCGCGGCACGGATTCCCGTGGCCGCTCGACCACGCCAGGATGGATCCTCTCTGGGATCGATTGCAGGCGCTGGGGCTGGTTCTGTGTGCCGAGATCAGCAGCGGCCCGACCTACGATGTGGCGGGCTACGTCAACAACATACTGGCACTGGGCCGCGTGCTCGATCGCTTCCCGCGCCTGCCCTGTCATCTGGCCATGGGCGTTCCGGTGCAATACTTCGCGCGCGGCGATCGCTGGGATCTCCCGAAGGACCTCGAGACCGTCTACAAGCGCGATGATTTCTATGTCGAGATCATGTATCCGATCGCCTGGGGCGGCCGTTGGGATTACCCCTATCGCGAGGCGCACCCGCTGATCCGCGATCTTCGGGATCGCCTCGGCGCCGAAAAATTGATGTGGGGCTCCGACATGCCCAATGTCGAGCGCTTCTGCACCTATCGGCAGTCGCTCGATTATGTCCGGCGTTATTGTGATTTTCTCAGCGGGGATGAAATGGATCTCATCCTGGGGAAAAATGCAGCCCGGCTCTATCGGATTCCGGCAAGAGTGACTACCCTGGTCGAACCTATGCGCGCAAAGACAGCGAACACGACCACCGATCCGTTCAGCCGCTATGGCTTGCGGAGGCTTGTCAATGCCTCCGGGACGGAAACAACGAAAGGCGCAAGCCCGGTATGCCCCGAAGTCATCGAGGCGGTCGCAGCGCTCGTGCCGCATTCGGTGGAAATGATCGAGCTGCAGAGCGTGGCCTCGGCCACGATCGCACGCGTGTTCGGGTCGGAGGCCGGTGTCGTCGTGAATTGCAGCGCCGCCGGCATCTCGATCTGTGCGGCTGCGACGATGACGGGTCTGGATCTCGCCGCCGTGGAGCGTCTTCCGGACACCACCGGTCTGAAGAATGAAGTCGTCCTGCAGCGCGGCCACAACATCACTTATGGCGGCCACGTAACCCAGAATGTCGCCATCACGGGTGGGAAGATCGTGGAGATCGGTGCCGCGACCGAGTGCGGCGCTTATCAACTCGAGGCCGCGATCGGTCCGAATACGGCGGCGGCGCTCTACGTCGTGTCTCACCATACGGTCCAAAGCGGCCTGATCGATCTGCCGACCTTTTGCGCCGTCGCTCACGCGAAAGGCGTCCCGGTCATCGTCGACGGCGCGGCCGAGCCGGATCCGCGCATCTTTCTCAAGGCAGGGGCCGATCTCGTCATCACCAGCATGCAGAAGGCATTTGCCAGCTTCACCGCGGGGACGGTGGCTGGCCGTCGCGATCTCGTGCGCGCCTGCTACCTGCAGGACAAGGGAATCGGGCGGCCGATGAAGATCGGCAAGGAAGGCGTGATCGCGACCATTGCAGCGCTGGAGCGGTGGGCGGAGCTCGATCATGGCGCGATTCATGCCGAACGCATGGCGCGGCTCGAACGCTGCAAAGCGAAATTGGATCGACTGCCCGGCGTGACCGTTACGGTCGAATTGGACAGCACCAGCAAGCTATTTTCTCGTCTCCTTCTCCATGTCGATCCGGCCCGCGCCGGCATCACGGCCGCCGAGCTGGCCCAGGCGCTCTGGGACGAGACGCCATCGATCGCGGTGCGCAGCTTGATGGCCGATATCGGTTTGTTGCAGATCGATTTGCGCCGCGCTTCCGACGAGGTCGCAGACCAGATCACCGCGACAATCGTGCGCATCGTGGAATCCGCGAAGGGGCGTGCGGGTGGCGCAGATGCCAATCGGCCCGCCCCCAATCTCGCCGATGCCGGTCTTGCCGGCATCTTGCGGTTTCCGCTCGCGATGAACGGCTGATGCTGTCACGTTCACGCGACTCCGCGGCATTCGCGCGAATCCCGAGTGCGCTGCGTATCTCGGCGAGCAGGACCTGGTGGCCTGATCCATGGCGCTGCTCGAAGTCGAGAACCTGACCGCGTTCTACGGCACCAGCCAGGCGCTGTTCGGCCTGTCGTTCGCGGCCGAGGCCGGCCAGTGCATCACGCTGCTCGGTCGCAACGGCATGGGCAAGACGACGACGGTGAAAAGCGTCGTCGGCATGCTCGCGACGCATCGCGGGAACGTACGTTTCGACGGGCATGCGATCGGAACCTGGCCGTCGTATCGGATCGCGCAGGCGGGCGTCGGCCTCGTGCCGGAGATGCGGCAGATTTTTCCGACGCTCACCGTGCGCGAGAACCTCGTGGCCTGCGCACGGCTGCCCCGCGGCCGGTCCGGCTCGCCGTGGACGCTCGACCGCGTGCATGCGCTGTTTCCGCGGCTCGAAGAGCGATCGGCGCATCTGGGCAGCCAGCTTTCGGGCGGCGAGCAGCAGATGCTCGCGATCGGCCGCGCGCTGATGACCAATCCGCGCCTGCTGATCCTCGACGAGGCCACAGAAGGGCTGGCACCGCTGGTGCGGGCCGAGATCTGGCAATGCCTCGGCACGTTGAAGCGCGACGGGCTCACGCTGATCGTCATCGACAAGAACATCGGCCCGCTGACGCGCCTGGCCGACCACCACTACATCGTCGAGAAGGGCCGCATCGCCTGGAGCGGCGATTCGCGGGCGTTGAGCGCCGCGCCGGAGATCCTGCATCAGTACGTAGGCGTGTAGGACTGGCCAGTCAGCGTCTCGGCGCGGAGTCCAAGCGCGCGCAGCGTAACTTCTAACGGCGGCTTCCGCCGAACGCCGGATGGAGTACGCTTGAACTGGAGGGCGCGGCCAGGCAGCCACCGACACGATCGGCACGGTGAAGGAGGAACAACATGGCGAAGCTCAACATCAACGGCAAGGTGCGTGACGTGCAGGTGGAGGCCGACACGCCGCTGCTGTGGGTCATCCGCGAGCAGGTCGGCCTGACCGGAACCAAGTACGGCTGCGGCGTCGCCCAATGCGGCGCCTGCTCGGTGCATGTGAACGGCAACGTCGTGCGTTCATGCGCGATGCCGGTGAGCGCCGTCAAGCCGACCGACCGGATCGTGACGATCGAAGGCCTGTCGCCGACGAGCTCGACGCCCGTGCAGAAGGCGTGGCTCGCGCTCGACGTGCCGCAATGCGGGTACTGCCAGTCCGGCCAGATCATGGCCGCGGCGGCGTTGCTGGCGAAGAATCCGGATCCGAGCGACGAGGCGATCGACGAAGCGATGACCAACATCTGCCGCTGCGGCACGTATCAGCGGATCCGGGCAGCGGTGCACATGGCGGCCAAGTCGATGCCTGCCGCCAAGCGCGGCAAGACGTCGCGCCTGATCGCGAGGAGATCCCCATGACCAAGCGCATCGGCACGAAGGTCGCGAATCCTTCGCGGCGCAAATTCATCGTCGGTTCCGCGGCCGCGGGAGGCGGCCTCGCGATCGGTCTGCAACTGCCTTTCGGAATCGATCCAGCCGCCGCGCAGCGCGTCGCTTCCGCACCGGCGGAAATCAACGCATGGGTCGTGATCAAGCCGGACGAGACCTGCGTGATCCGCATCGTCCGTTCCGAGATGGGGCAGGGAACGTTGACCGGCCTCGCCCAGCTCGTCACCGAAGAGCTCGAGTGCGACTGGAGCAAGGTCGCCATCGAGTTCCCGACGCCCGGCGAAAGCCTGGCGCGCAAGCGCGTGTGGGGCGAGTTCGGAACCGGGGGCAGCCGCGGCATCCGCATTTCGCAGGACTACGTGCGACGCGGCGGCGCAGTCGCGCGCGTGATGCTGCTGCAGGCGGCGGGCGAGCAGTGGAAGGTGCCCGCAAGCGAGCTCACGGTCGCCAACGGGGTGATCACGCATGCCGCCTCCGGACGAACGACAACGTACGGCAAGGTCGCGCCGATGGCGGCGAAGCTGACGCCGCCGGACCCGAAGAGCATCACGCTCAAGGATCCGAGGGATTGGAAAATCGCCGGCAAGCCGATGAAGCGGCTCGACACCGCCTCCAAGCTGAACGGCAGCCTGGTGTACGCGATCGACGTCAACCTGCCGGGGATGCTGTGTGCGGCGATCAAGGATTGCCCGGTGTTCGGCGGCAAGCTCGTGAGCTTCGACAACGCGAAGATCGCCGCCATGCCTGGCGTGCGTCGCGCCGTCAAGGTCAACGATACGACCGTGGCCGTGGTGGCCGACACCTGGTGGCGCGCGAAGAAAGCGCTGGACGCATTGCCGATCGTCTGGGACGAGGGCGAGAACGCGACCCGGACCAGCGCGCAGATCGCTGAACACCTGAAGGAGGGGCTGACCGCCGCGAACGCGTATGCGATGCGCAACGAGGGCGATACGCTGAAGGCCATCGAGGCCGCACCGGTCAAGGTGGAGGCGGTGTACAGCACGCCGTTCCTCGCGCACGCCACGATGGAGCCGATGAACTGCACGGTGAAAATCACGGCGGATCGCGCAGAAGCGTGGGTCGCGACGCAGAACGGCGAGGCGGCGCTGGCAGCGCTGTCCGAGCAGTCCGGGCTGCCGCTCGAGAAATGCGAGGTCTACAAGCACATCCTGGGCGGCGGTTTCGGCCGGCGCGGCGGCGCGCAGGACTACGTCCGGCAGGCGGTCAACATCGGCAAGCAGTTTCCGGGCGTCCCGATCAAGATGATCTGGAGCCGCGAAGAGGACATGACGCACGACTTCTACCGGCCCATTTCGCAGTGCCGGATGGCGGCGGGCATCGATGCCGCCGGCAATCTCGTCGGGCTGCAGATCCGCGTGTCGGGCCAGTCGATCAACGCGTTCAACAACCAGGCGGCCGCCAAGGACGGCAAGGACGATCGCCAGCTGCAGGGCTACTACGAGACGTCTCCTGATGCGCAGTTCGGCTACACGGTGCCGAACCTGCTCATCGAATACGCGATGCGCAACACCCACGTTCCGGTCGGTCCGTGGCGCGGGGTCAACACCAACCAGAACGGCCTCTATCTCGAGTGCTTCATGGACGAAGCCGCCAAGGCCGCGGGCAAGGATCCGCTGGAATTCCGGCGCGCGTTGATGGGCAAGCATCCGAAGCATCTCGGTGTGCTGAATGCCGCGGCCGAAAAGGCAGGGTGGGGTACGCCGCTGCCGCCGGGTGTGCATCGCGGTCTTGCGCAGTTCATGGGCTACGGCAGCTACTCGGCGGCCGTGGCCGAGGTGTCGGTCGGCAAGGACGGCAAGGTCAAGGTCCATCGGATGGTGCTCGCCCTGAACTGCGGGCACGCGGTCAATCCCGATCAGATCGCCGCGCAAGTCGAAGGCTCGGTCGCGTACGGCCTCTCGGCGACGCTCTACGGCGAACTGACCGTCGACAAGGGACGCATCGTCGAAGACAACTTCCACACCTATCCGATCCTGCGGCTCGCGGAAATGCCGAAGGTCGAAACGGTGATCGTGCCGACGTTCGATTTCTGGGGCGGCGTCGGCGAGCCGACGATTTGCGTGGTGGCGCCTGCGGTGCTGAACGCGATTCACGCGGCGACCGGCCGACCGATGCGCACGCTTCCGCTGCGCAATCCCGTGGAGGCTCTTGCCAAGACATGACGGCTGGTCGCGACCGCGAGCCTTCGCGATTTCATTCCGCTGCGTATCGCGCTGCGGTGTCCATCGCGGCGCTGGCATGGGTGGCGACTGTGTCCGCTCCTGCAGGCGCGGCCGACGGGAACGAACCTGGGCTATTGTCGTACCGCGTCGTCGCCGACGGCATCCCGGAGCCGCTTGCGGCAACGACTGGCGACGCCGCTCGCGGCAGGGCACTGATCATCGCGCGCGACGCGGCGAATTGCGTGCTGTGCCACGCCGTTCCTGATCCGGCCGTGCGCTTCGCTGGGGATGTGGGGCCGTCGTTGGCAGGGATAGGCGCGCGCCTGAATGCGGCGCAGTTGCGTCTGCGCGTCGCCGACAACCTGCGCGTCAATCCGACGAGCGCGATGCCGAGCTACTACAAGGTCGCCGGGCTCGCGGGCGTGGCGGCGCAGTATGCGGGCAAGCCCATCCTGACCGCGGCGGAGGTCGAGGACGTGGTGGCGTATCTCGCCACAATGCGATGAGCGCCGCGACACGCGCTGACTCGCACGCGACGGCGCGTGCTGCAGGGGGCGGGAGCGCTTGCCATCGTCACCTGTCTGCCGGCGCGCGCGGCCGACGTCGAGCTCCCCGCGATTCCCGCGATGACCGCGTACCTGGCAGGGCGCGTGCCGCGCCATGCAGCGACTGCGTCTCGACCTGCCGCGTCTCGCCGACAATGGCTTCGCGGTACCGATGCGCATCGCGGTCGACGGCCCGTTCGCACCGGGACCGTTCGTGCGCTCGATCCGGCTGTTCTCGGAAACCAATCCCGTTCCCGACATGGCGGTCTTCGATTTTCCGCTTCCGCTGGAACGGATCGAGATCGACTCGCGCATCCGTCTCGCCGACACCCAGCGGATCGTGGCGATTGCGGAAATGACCGACGGGCGCCTGTACGCTGCCGCGGCTGAGGTCGTCGTGACCCTCGCGGGCTGCATGGACGGTACCTAGGACCGCCACATGTCCGACGCCCGCATCAGCATTCCCGCGAAAGTGGCGCGCGGCGAGTCCTTCGAGGTGCGCGTCCAGATCCGCCATCCGATGGAGACCGGGTATCGGACCGACGACGTCGGCAAGTCGATTCCGCGCAATGTCATCCGCGAGTTCACGTGCCGCTACAACGGCGAGACCGTGTTCGCGGCGCAGACTGAGCTCGGGCATCGCCGCCAATCCTTACCTGCGCTTCTTCGTCACCGCCAAGGCCACCGGCGAGCTGACGTTCGAGTGGGTCGACGACGCGGGCGTGCGCGGAGTGGAGCGGGTGCCATTGACTGTCGTCTGAGGTTGCGCGCGCTGGCCATTTTCGTCGCGCTGCATTCGGTTGCCGCGATTGCGCAGGAGCGCCCGATCAAGCCTTCGGAGCTGCGGTCGGGTATTGCCTTCGCCGGACCCGATGTGCGCGCGATGCAAGCGGACGACACGACAAATCCAGCGATGCTGTGGGTCGGTCGCGGCGAACGACTCTGGAACACGAACGCAGGTATCACGGGCAGGAGTTGCGCTTCCTGCCACGCAGACGCAAGCACTTCGATGCGCGGCGTGGCCGCGCGGTATCCGGCTTTCGAAGCCTCCTCAGGTCAAGTGGTCAACCTCGAAGGACGAATCGAATCATGCCGTACGCGGCGACAACAGGCCCCCGCGCTGCCCCCCGAACATGACGACCTGCTGGCGCTGACGGCCTGGGTTGCCTACCAATCGCGTGGAATGACCATCGCCGTATCGATCGACGGTCCCGCCCGCCCGGCATTCGAACGTGGCCGGGGATTCTACGGCGAGCGGCACGGGCAGATGAACCTCGCGTGCACGCAATGCCACGATCAGAACTGGGGAAAGCGCCTGCTTGCCGAGACCATCAGCCAAGGTCATCCGAGTGCATTTCCTGCGTATCGGCTCGAATGGCAAGGTATCGGTTCGCTGCAGCGGCGCATTCGCGCGTGCTTGTTCGGCGTCCGTGCGCAAATGCCGCCGCCTGGCGCACGCGAACTCACCGACGTCGAGCTCTACCTCGCGTGGCGCGCGCAGGGAGTTCCGCTCGAGGCACCGGGTGTGCGACGATGAGCGAATCCCTTTCAATCCTCCGCAACCGTCCTGCGCTTGTGCGCGATGAGTTGCATTAACCGCCGATCGCGCCAAGCTGCACGCGCCTCGAGATTGCCCGCCGCGAGCAAAGCGCGGCGCTCGTTTTCGATGCTGCGAACCAGCTGCTCGTCCCAGTGTCGCGGCGTCTGGGTTTTCGCCATCTCGTAATAGAGATCACCGTAGCGCTCGCAATAAACGGCAACGCCGCCGGGCGCATTGAGATCGATCGTCTCGAACGGCCCCATGAACGACCAGCGCATCCCGAGCCCATCGCGCACCGTCTTGTCGATATCGTCGGTCGATGCATAACCCTCGGCGTAGAGGCGAAAGGCCTCGGCCAGGAGCGCACCCTGGAGACGGTTGAGAATGAACCCCTGAACTTCCTTCTTGACGACGATCGGCACCTGCCCCACCGATGTGTGCAAGGCTCGGGCACGCTCGACAACGTCGGGCGACGTCCACGGCGCGGGCGAGAGCTCGACCAGCGGCACCAGATGCGGCGGATTGACCGGATGAGCGACGAGGCAGCGGGCGCGGCCGGCCAGGCCCGCGCTCCACTGCGACGCCGGGATGGTCGACGTCGAGCTCGCGAGAATGGCCTCCGCTGGAGCGAGACGGTCGAGCTCGGCGAACATTTTCGCTTTGTCCGCAAGATTTTCGCCGATGCTCTCCTGCACGTAGGCTGCGTTCGCGACTGCGTCCGCCAGCCCGAACACCGGCGTTATGCGTGCGCGCACACGTTGCCGGCACTTCATCGAGCAGGCCGGCGCCTTCGAGATCCGATAAGCGCCGCCTCGAGCGCTGCGATGCTGTGCGCCAATGCGTTGCGGTCGGCGTCGAACAACGACACCGGATGCCCGCCGCGTGCGAATACGATAGCCCAGGCGCGGCCGATCAATCCGGCGCCGACGACGGCGATCCTGGGCTTGTCGCTTGTCTCGTGCGCCGATGCATTCATATCCAAAGCACCTTTTTGCGAAAGTCCAGGTCGTGGAGGAGCGGGTGGGTCGGACCTTCGTGGCTGACCTGTCCACGATCGAGAACGACGGCGCGCTCCGCCAATGCAAGCACGAGATCCAGATGGTGGTCGACGATCAGGATCGAGATTTCGCGACGCAACGCGTCGATCGCCTCGAACAACTCGTCGACCAGCGCGGGCGACAGGCCCTCGAACGGTTCGTCGAGCAGCAGCAGGCGTACATTGCCGGACAGCGTGCGAGCGATGGCGACCATTTGCTGCTCGCCGCCCGACAGGCGATCGGCATTGACCTGCATGCGTTCGCGGATGCGCGGGAACACGCTCGAGAATTCGATCGAGATCCCAGTGCACGCCCTTCGCGATCGCCGACCGGTAATGCAAGGCGCCCAGCGCCAGATTTTCGGCGACCGTCAGGCCGGCGAACAGGCGCCGCCCCTGCGGCACCAAGCCGATGCCCAACCGCGCCACGGCTTCCGGCGGCAGGCCTTCGATGTGTGTACCAGCAAGCGTGATGCTTCCCGTGGCGGGGCGAACGAGCCCCATGATGCTCTTGAACGTCGATGTCTTGCCGGCCCCGTTGCGACCGAGGAGTGCGACGACTTCGCGTTCGCGCACCGCAAACGACACGCCGTGCAGCACGTGGCTCTTGCCATAGAACGTATTGATCGCAGCGACTTCGAGCAGGTTGCTGCCGGCGGTAGTCGCTGCGGACCGGGGCTTCGTTCGCGCACGTTGCCCGCCGCTGCCCAGATAAACGCGCTGTACCTCCGCGTTGCTGCGCACCTCTGCCGGCGTGCCTTCGGCGATGACTCGACCTTCGTTCATCGCGGTGATCTCGTCCGCAAGCGAAAACACACGGTCCATGTCGTGCTCGACCAGCAGGATCGCCATGTGCGGTGTCAGGCTGCGGATGAGGGCAGCGATGCGTTCGCGCTCCGCGGCGGCGAGGCCCACCAGCGGCTCGTCCAGCAACAGGACACGCGGTCTCGCGGCGAGCGCAATGCCGATTTCGATCAGGCGTTGTCCGCCGTACGACAAGCTCGATACAGGCACGCGTTCGAGCCCTTCGAGTCCGAGAAAGTGGACCAGCGCTGCTGTCTCGAGATTGACTTCGCTCAAGTCTGCCGCGGATCGCCACAAGCCGAATCGCGCCCGGTCACGCGCCTGACATCCAAGACGCAGGTTCTCGACGACCGAGAGCGACGGGAAGATGTTGGTGATCTGGAACGAGCGGGACAATCCGCGTGCGACGACCTGATCGGCCGACAGCGTTTCGATACGCTCTCCTGCGAGCGTGATGGTTCCGTCATCCGCCGGATAGAGGCCGGAGATCACGTTGAACAGCGTCGTCTTTCCGGCGCCGTTGGGTCCGATCAGCGCGTGCAGGCGCCGATCCGCAAGCTTCGAGGCTCGGCACCGTCGACAGCAGCAAAGCTGCCGAAGCGCTTGACGACATGCGCGCATTCGAGAACGACGGAGTCGCCGGAGCGCTTGACCCGGTGCAGGAACGCCGGCACCGGCTGTCCGGAGACGGGCACGATGCGAGCGGCCATCGCCGCGGCTTCCGCATCGAAGCGCCCGCGCAGCTTCTGCCATTGCGACCACGCGCGCGTGCCCAACCCTGCGAGCCCCGCCGGTGAATACAGGATGAAGGCCATGAACAGCAGCCCGAGCCAGAACAGCCAGGCGTCCGTGTGCGACGACAGAATCTCGCGGAACACGATGAAGAACAAGGCGCCCAGCGCCGGGCCGAGAAACGTGCGCGTCCCGCCGATGATCGTCATCGCGACGATCTCGCCGGAAAACGCTACATGCACGGTGTCGGCGGATACGATCGATTTCAGATACGCGAACAGCCCGCCGGCAAGGCCGGTTGCGGTCGCCGCGATGACGAACGCGATCAATTTGTAGTGGCGGACCGGGTAACCGGCAAACAGCGTTCGCTGCTCGTTCTCGCGAATCGCCATCAGCACGCTGCCGAAAGGCGAGCGGACGACCCGTAGCAGCACCCACGCGGCGGCAAGTACGGTGATCGCCGTCAACGCATAGAAAACGCGTTGATCGTTGAGGTCGATGCCGGCGACGACCGGTCTGACGATGCCGCGCAATCCGGATTCGCCGCCGGTGAAGTCGGTCCAGCGAAATGCGATGAAAAAGGCCAGCGCGGTAAAGGCGAGCGTCAGCAGCGAAAAGTACACGCCGCGCCGGCGCAGTGCGAAGAAGCCCACGACGAGCCCCAGCAATGCCGTCGCTGCGACGCCGAACAGCAGGGGCGGCACAAAGCTCTCGCGAAACCAGTGAATCTGGGAAAGCGCCGTCGCGTACGCCGCGAAACCGAAGAACAGGCCATGGCCAAACGACAGGAGACCGGTGTAGCCAAGCAGAAGATTGTAGGCAAGTCCCACCAGCGCGAACAACGCGATCTCGGTGCCGAGACTCTCGGTCATGCCGATCGCGAGCATCGCGAACGGCAACACCACGAGGGCAAGCGCGAGGATCGCCATCGGGCCGCGCGGCACCGTCATTCGAACTTCTCGAAACGCTCGCCCATCAGTCCCCGCGGCCGGAACAGCAGCACCAGGATCATCAGGATGTACATCGAAGCTTCCGCCGCCGGCGGGTAGAACAGAACCGTGACCCCGCGGACGACGCCGACGAGCAGGCCGGCAACGACGACACCCCAGAAGCTGCCCAGTCCGCCGATGACGACGACGACAAAAGTCGCCGTGATGATCTCGGTGCCCATCGCCGGTTGCACGCCCGCCAGCGGGCCGGACATGACGCCTGCCAGTCCGGCGAGTCCGACGCCGAGCGCGAACACTCCCGCAAGTGCCGGCGAGAGGCTGATCCCCAGCGCCCGCACCATCTCCGGGTCGCGCGTCCCGGCGCGGACGATCAGGCCGAACGCGGTCTTGTTGAGGAGCAGCCAGCAGGCCGCGACGGCAGCGATCGACACTGCCAGTACGGTCAGCCGGTAATACGAGTAGATGAAATCGCCGACGAGCAGCGTGCCGCGCAAGGCTGTCGGGAATCGAAAACGGCAGGCCGGTCGTTCCCCAGATCAAGCGCAAGCTTTGCTCGATCGTCATCGCGAGTCCGAACGTGAACAGCAGTCCGAGCATCGGGTCCTCGCGATAGAGCCGCTGCAGGAACACGCGCTCGATGACGACGCCGAGCAACGCGACGCCAACCGGCGCCAGCACGATTGCGCCGCCGAATCCGGCCCATTTCTGAATCTCGTAGGCGAAGTACGCCCCGATCGCGTAGAAGGCACCGTGCGCCAGATTGACGACGCCGCCCAGGCTGAAGATCATCGACAGGCCGAGCGCCAGCACGATGTAGTACGAGCCGACGAGCAGCCCGTTGATGATCTGTTCGAGAACGATGACCACGAGAGGAAGACCAAACAGCGGGCCGACCCGATTACGCGGGCGCGCCGGTCAGTACGCCGCGACGGTGGACCGCGCGGCGCTCAAGCCCTGAACGGCGGCGAATTACGCGATGCGGCAGGGGTTCTCAGCCTCGGTGGGCTGAATGACCTCGAGGCTCTCGCCAGCCGCCGGAACCGGCTCGACGATGTCGAAAATGTCCCACTTGTCCTTCATCCGGGCCTTGTCCTTGACCTTGACGACGTACATCTCCTGCAACATCTGATGATCGCGCTTGCGGAACACGCCCTTGCGCCCTTTCAGGATGTCGAACGATGCGCCCTTCTCGAAGTACTCGATCAGCTTTGCGCTGTCGGTGCTCTTGGTCTCGGCGATCGCCTGACTCAGGACCTTCGCTGCGACGTAGTCGCCCCACGCCTGATTGTCGGGAGGATAGCCGAACGCACCGATGAACTTCTTGGTGAACGCGATCGATTGCGGTGTCTGCAGCGTATGAAACCACAGACTCTGCCAGTGTCCGGAAATCGAATCGATTCCCGCGGCCCAGAACGGAATCGTATCCATGACGCCCCCGGCGATCGCGTAGGGCAGTCCGTACTCCTTGTACTGCTTGAGAAACGTCGTCTGGTCGACGCCGGCCAGATTGATGTAGACGAAGTCAGGCTTGGCGTTACGGATTTTCAGGATGTACGCGCTGTAGTCGGGTGAATTGGTGGGCACCAGGTCGTTGCCGAGATTGACGCCGCCATTCTCCTGCAGGAAGCGCGACGACACCCGGTACAGGTCGTGGCCGAACGCGTAGTCGGCGGTCAGGAAATACCACTTGGCGCCCTTGATCAGGTTCTTCTGCTTCTGCCAGGTTCCGATCGTCTTGGTGTACATCGTGTTGCAACCCTCGACGTGGAACATGTAGCGGTTGCAACCCGAGCCGCGCAGCGCATCCGAATTGCAGCCGGTGTTGATGTAGAGCATTTTCGCGCGCGCGGCTTGCTCGCCGATGGCGAGACCCGACGCGCTGTTGATTTCGCCCAGCAGGCACGACACCTTGTCCCGCTCGAACAGCTTCTGCGCTTTGGTGACGGCCGTGGCCGGGTTGACGCTGTCTTCGGCAAGCAATTCGACCTGGCGGCCGAGGAGGCCGCCGGCCGCATTGACTTCGTCGATTGCAAGCGTCGTCCCGCGCAGTCCGTATTGCCCCAGTTGCCCGAGGAAGCCGGTACGGGGCGTGAGGTGCCCGATCCGTATCGTATTCGCCTGCGCCCGGATGACGGCAGGAAACGAGAGCGAAGCGGTCGCCGCGGCGGCACCGAGCGCGACCGTCTTCTTGAGCGCCTGGCGGCGCGGTAGCGATTCAGGCGCTCCGCCGAACGCTGCATGGTCGGCAACGGGATTCTTGCTGCGTCTGTCCTGCGCCATGGCTTCCCCCTCTCCAATCGTCGGTTTTGACGTCGGGCATC
This sequence comes from uncultured beta proteobacterium, assembly GCA_963804205.1. GTDB lineage: Bacteria > Pseudomonadota > Gammaproteobacteria > Burkholderiales > Casimicrobiaceae > VBCG01. Next base: position 65,286 of record CAWDPJ010000004.1, read on the forward strand.
CGCCCGCGAACCGGCGGCGCCTGATTCGAACTTCTCAACGCTCTGGATCGAATGCAATCTAAGGGAAAACACCGGTTCAGGCAATCGTGCTCCTGCCCGCGTCGCGATCGAGGACCGCCGACCGCCAGGAACTGGACAGCATCGAGTCAGGCGTCCCTGAACTCGGGAATGTCCGGCCGCGAGCCCCACATGCAGAACGAGCTGGGCGCGAACGGGAACTGCCGTGGCCGATGTCCGGCCTCGTCATCGATCGACCGTACGCCGGTCGAGTATTCGTAGACCATGCCGTCAGGACCTTCGTAGTAGAGGAAGATCGCCGACGAAGTCGGATGCCGGCCCGGCCCGAACACGATCCGCACGTCGTTCTGCCGCAGGAAATACCAGGCGCGCATGACATCGTCGATGCTGGCGACCTGGTGGTTGATGTGTTGCACGCCGGCATGCGTCGATGGAAACAACGCGATCTTGTGATGCACGGCATCGATCCGCAGCAACGGCGCCGTGCCGATGCGATCGGAGACACGGGCGTTGCACACGCGCGTCCAGAACGCCTCATCGCGCGCCGCGTCCGTCGTACGCAAGCCCGATATGCGAGAAGCCGGTGATCCCGGCATCGCGTGACGCACTGAACGGGCGGTCGGATGCGTGCGGCCCGACCACGAGATCGATGCCGTTGCCGCTCGGATCGGTGAAGTGCACGAACTGCTCGACGCGTCGCAGCTCGCATTCGTCGCGGGTACCGTAGCGCACCGGCAACCGCTGCGCCTCGATCTCGGCCGCGACCGCGTCGAGCTCCGCGCCATCGGTCAGCTCGAATCCGACGGCGTGATCAGCAGGATCAGCATCGCAATACACCAGCGTATGGTCGCGCGTGTCGCTGCGGAAATAGCGGCATCCTTTCGACCGTCCCGCTTCCTCGAGGCCCAGGATCGAGACGGCGTACCGCGCGGCGCGCTTCCAGATCGCGCGTGCCGAGGCGGACATAGCGGATATCGCGCAGGTTGATCATCGTGGGATCGTCGACGGCGACACGGCTTCCATGAACTGCACCACGCCTTCCAGCAGAAGTTCCGGCTGATCGCGGTGCGGTGAATGACCGCACGCGGCAAGCTTGACGCGCCGCGCCTGCGGCACCGCGCGTGCGATGCCGTCGATCTGCGCCATCGTTCCGTACTCGTCGTCCTCGCCCTGGATCGCCAGCACCGGGCACCGGATCAGCGGCAGTCGATCAGCGATCGTCCAGTTGCGGAATGCAGGATCGAGCCACACGTCGTTCCATCCCCAGAACGCCGAATCGACGTCGTCATGGTACCGCGCGAGGCGGCTGCGCAGGTCGGTCGCAAGATACGCGCGTCGCGCGGCCTCGATGCTCGTGACACTCACGTCCTCGACGAAAATGTGGGGCGCGACTGCGATCACGCCCGCTACGGCACGCGGAAATCGCGCCGCATGGAGCAGGGCGATCGAGCCGCCGTCGCTGTGCCCGAACAACCACGGCGGCGAGGCGAGCGCGTCGACATGAAGCGATACGAGCAGGGCGGGCAGCAACGCCTCCGCCTGCCGGTGCATGAAGTCGACGCCCCAGCGTTCGTCCGGCGGACGGGGTGTCGAACCACCGTATCCCGGGCGCGAGTACACGAGACCGCGCGTGTTCGCGGCGTCGCACAGCATGCGCGGGAAGTCCCTCCACATCGAGAGCGAACCGAGTCCCTCGTGCAGGAACACGACGAGCGGGCGATCGCGTCGATCGGGTCGCTCGCTGCGCGATCCAGGCGTACTCGATCCGCACCGGCCGACCGGCCCAGTCGATGTCGGCGAACCGGACGTCGTTCGCGTCGACGCTCGTCACGTCCCCGCTGCTCCCTCTCGCTCGCGCAGACGAAACCGCTGGATCTTGCCGGTCGCGGTCTTCGGCAGCTCGTCGATGAACTCGATCGCGCGCGGATACTTGTGGGGTGCCAGGCGCTCCTTGATGAACGCCTGCAGCTCCTGGCCCAGCGCGCCGGACGCGTCCCGTCCCGGCTTCAGGACGACGAAAGCCTTCGGTCGGGTCAGCCCGTGGGCGTCGGCAACGCCGATGACCGCCGCCTCGAGCACCGCCGGGTGCTGTACGAGCGTGCCTTCGACTTCGAACGGCGACACGTACTGGCCGCTGACCTTGAGCATGTCGTCGCTGCGACCTGCGTAGGTGTAGTAGCCCTCGGCATCGCGAACATACTTGTCCCCGCTCTTCGTCCAGGCGCCCCGGAACGTCTCGCGGGTTTTCTCCCGGTTGCCCCAGTAAAGCAACGCGGCGCTCGGACCGCTGATGAACAGGTCGCCGACCTCGCCATTCGCAACCGGCCGCCCGTCGTCGCCGCGAAGCTCGATCTCGTAGCCTTGCACCGGCTTGCCGGTCGTGCCGTAGCGGACATCGCCCGGACGATTGGAGAGGAAGATGTGCAGCATCTCGGTCGATCCGATGCCGTCGATGACCTCGCAGCCGAAGTGCGCCGTGAAGCGCTCGCCGATCTCGCGAGGCAACGCTTCACCGGCCGACGAGCACAGGCGCAGCGCGACCTGTTCGCGACGCGGGAGATTCGGCGAGGCGAGCATGCCCGCGTAGCCGGTCGGCGCGCCGTAGAAAATGGTCGGCTTGCGCTCGATCCAGCGCTTGAACACGGCGTCCGGCGTCGGCCGTTCCGCCATCAGCAGCACGGTCGCACCGACGGCGAGCGGGAACGTCAATGCATTGCCGAGGCCGTAGGCGAAGAACAGCTTCGCCGCCGAAAACACGATGTCGGATTCAGTCAGGCCGAGCACACGCTTGCCGTACAGCTCGACGGTCCAGTACGGATTGGCATGCGTATGCACCGTGCCCTTCGGCCGCCCGGTGGACCCGGACGAGTACAGCCAGAACGCGATGTCGTCGGGACTGGTTGCCGCCGGCGATTCCGCCGGGTCCTGCGCCAGAAAGTCTTCGAACGCGATCGCTTCCGTCGGCAACGAAGCTTTCGGTCGCGAGACGATCACGCTTGCGTACTTCGTGCGCTGCCTTCGCCAGCGCGGCGTCGAGCACCGGCAACAAGGGTGCGGAAACCAGCACCGCCTGTGCGCGGCAATGACCGATCATGTAGGCGTAGTCATCGGCGGAGAGCAGCGTATTGACCGCAACGGGGACGACGCCGGCATACAGCGAGCCGAGAAAGGCAATCGGCCAGTCGATCGTGTCGTGCATCAGCAGCAGCACGCGTTCTTCGCGTCGCAGGCCCGCGTCCGTCAACGCGCGGGCGAAGCGGCGGGCCCGTTGCTCGAGCTCCGCGTAGCTCAGGCGCCCCTCGTCGTCGATGAAGGCCGTGCGCCCGCCGCGCTCGCGGTTCTCGTCGAACAGGTGGGCGGCGAAGTTGAACGTCGCTCCCGGGGCGGAACGGGCTGGCGTGGCCATCGTCGATCCTCGCTCTCGACGTGGAGCATGCCGGTCCGGCTCGCGATGCGCCACGGTTCACCGCGGCGGATCTTGTCCGGCGCGGCGTTATGCATTATTGTTCCTGTATAGCGGACGATAGTCGACGCGCTCGCGCGCTGTCAAGCACAATAATGCCTGGCACCGGTGCCCGGCCGATTCCTTGGGAGCCCGCATTGAACGCTCCAGATGAGAGAGTGATCACCCGCGAGCGCGAGAACGAGGCCGCGAAGCATCCGGTGCTCGTCGCGCTGGGCGAGCGCGCGCGAATGCTCCGCGCGCGCCGCGGCATGACGCGCAAGGCCGTCGCGCAGGCCGCGAATGTCTCCGAGCGCCATCTCGCGAATCTCGAGTACGGCGTCGGCAATGCGTCGATCCTCGTGCTCCAGCAGGTGGCCACGGCGTTGCAATGCTCGCTCGCCGAGTTGCTTGGCGACGTCACGACGTCGACGCCCGAGTGGCTGATGATCCGCGAGCTTCTCGAGCGTCGCGACGACGTCGACCTGCGCCGCGCGCGCGTCGCGTTGTCCGGGATGTTCGACTCGCCGGCCGCGGGACGTCGCGACAATCGCATCGCGCTCGTCGGCTTGCGCGGCGCGGGCAAGACGACGCTCGGACCGATGCTCGCCGACGATCTCGGCCTGCCGTTCGTCGAACTGTCGCGCGAGATCGAACGGCTCGCGGGCTGCAGCCTGTCGGAGATCCACGCGCTCTACGGAACGAATGCCTATCGCCGGTACGAGCGGCGTGCGCTCGAGGACACGATCCAGCGCTTCCCGGAAGCGGTGATCGCGACGCCGGGCGGCCTGGTCTCCGATCCTGCAACGTTCAATCTGCTGCTCGCGAACTGCTTCACCGTCTGGCTGCAGGCGAGTCCCGAAGATCACATGCGGCGCGTCGCCGAGCAGGGCGACTTGCGGCCGATGGCTGCAAGCAAGGAAGCGATGGAGGACCTGCGTCGCATCCTGTCCGGACGCGCGGCGTTCTATTCGAAGGCGGACCTCGCGATCGATACCAGTGCGGCGCCTCTGGACGCGACGTTCCAGGCGTTGCGCGCGAGCGTGCGGCAGGCGCTGGCGCGCCCGGCCTAGCCGGGACTTGACAGATCGCCGAATATGCAGTATAATGCCTATATCGCTGGCGAGCAGATTGCATTATCTTGCGTCAGATCCACAGGAGAGCAGGATGACCAGCGCCCCGCCGGTCGACTATCGGACCGATCCGTCCCGCTATCGCCACTGGAAGCTGTCGTTCGAGGGACCGATCGCGACGCTCGCCCTCGACGTGGCCGAAGACGCCGGCATTCGCCCCGGCTACAAGCTCAAGCTCAACAGCTACGACCTCGGCGTCGACATCGAGCTGCACGACGCGCTGAACCGCATCCGCTTCGAGCATCCCGAAGTGCGCAGCGTCGTCGTCACCAGCCTCAAGGACCGGATCTTCTGCTCCGGCGCGAACATCTTCATGCTCGGCCTCTCGAGCCACGCATGGAAAGTGAACTTCTGCAAGTTCACGAACGAGACCCGCAACGGGATCGAGGACGCGAGCCGGCATTCCGGTCTCAAGTTCATTGCGGCGCTAAACGGCGCCTGCGCCGGCGGCGGCTACGAGCTCGCCCTCGCTTGCGACGACATCGTGCTCGTCGACGATCGTTCGTCGTCGGTCTCGCTGCCTGAAGTGCCGCTGCTCGGCGTGCTGCCCGGCACCGGCGGCCTCACGCGCGTCACCGACAAGCGCAAGGTGCGGCACGATCACGCGGACCTGTTCTGCACGACGACCGAAGGCGTGCGGGGCAAGCGCGCGCTCGACTGGCGGCTGGTGGATGCGCTCGCCAAGCCCGGCGAATTCGAGCGCGTCGTTCGCGAGCGGGCGTTGGCGCTTGCGCAGCACAGCGACCGCCCTGCAAACGCGAAGGGAATTGCGCTGACGCCGCTTTCGAGACAGGTGACCGCCGAAGGGCTGGAGTACGAGCACGTCGCAGTGCGCATCGATCGCTCACGACGCACGGCAACGTTCGTCGTACGTGCGCCGACGACAGCGCAACCTGAAGACATCGACGAAATCGAGCGCGGCGGGCGCGAAGTGGTGGCCGCTCGCGATGGCGCGCGAGCTCGATGACGCGATTCTTTCGATGCGCACGAACGAGCTCGACCTCGGCACATGGCTGCTGACGACCGAAGGGGACGCCGCAGCGGTTCTCGCCTGCGACGCCATGCTCGCACGGCATCGCGACCACTGGCTCGTGCGCGAGACGATCGGCCTGCTGCGTCGTACGCTGGCGCGTCTCGACGTGTCGTCGCGCACGCTGTTCGCGCTGCTGCAGCCGGGATCCTGCTTCGCAGGGACGCTCGCGGAGCTGGCGTTTGCCGCCGACCGCAGCTACATGCTCGCGCTGCCGGACGAGCCGGAGCGCGCGCCGAAGCTTGCGCTGTCGCAGGCGAACTTCGGGCTGTATCCGATGGTGAGCGGGCAATCGCGCCTTGCGCGGCGTTTCTACGACGAGCCGGCGCCGCTCGAAGCGGCGCGCGCTGCGATCGGCCGCTCGCTCGATGCGGACGAAGCGTTTGCGCTCGGACTCGTGACGTCCGCGCCGGACGATATCGACTGGTCCGACGAGATCCGCATCGCGATCGAGGAACGCGCCAGCATGTCGCCTGACGCGCTTACCGGGATGGAGGCGAATCTTCGTTTCGGCGGCCGCGAGACGATGGAGACGCGCGTGTTCGGACGTCTGACCGCGTGGCAGAACTGGATCTTCATCCGGCCGAACGCGGTCGGCGAGAAGGGCGCGCTGAAGGTGTACGGTACCGGCGAGAAGGCGCAGTTCGATTGGGGGCGCGTCTAGCGCGTCGAGTCCACTCCACGTCATTCCCGCGAAGGCGGGAATCCAGCGTCTCTCGTCCGAACGACGCTGGGTCCCCGCCTACGCGGGGACGACGAAACCGCTTCGGCGAAAGGCCGCGGACATGAACGGCATCAACTACAGCGAGAAGATTCCGAACAACGTCAACCTCGCCGAGGACCGCACGCTGCAGCGCGCGCTCGAGCACTGGCAGCCGAACTACCTGTCGTGGTGGCAGGACATGGGGCCGGAGGGCGCGCAGGGCTACGACGTGTATCTGCGCACCGCGACCAGCGTGGATCCGCAGGGCTGGGCGCAGTTCGGGTACGTGAAGATGCCGGACTATCGCTGGGGCATCTTCCTCAATCCCGGCGACTCGAACCGGCGCATCCATTTCGGCGACCACCTCGGCGAGACCGCGTGGCAGGACGTTCCAGGCGAGCATCGCGCGAACCTGCGGCGGATCATCGTGACGCAGGGCGACACCGAGCCGGCCTCGATCGAGCAGCAGCGTCAGCTCGGCCTGACCGCGCCGTCGATGTACGACCTGCGCAACCTGTTCCAGATCAACGTCGAGGAAGGGCGTCATCTGTGGGCGATGGTGTATCTGCTGCATCGCTATTTCGGCCGCGACGGGCGCGAGGAGGCGGACGCGCTGCTCGAGCGGCGCTCGGGCGATCGCGACAATCCGCGCATCCTCGGGGCGTTCAACGAGCGCACGGCGGACTGGCTCGCGTTCTTCATGTTCACCTACTTCACCGACCGCGACGGCAAGTTCCAGCTCAACGCACTGGCCGAGAGCAGCTTCGACCCGCTCGCGCGCACGACGAAGTTCATGCTGACCGAGGAAGCGCACCACATGTTCGTCGGCGAGGCCGGCGTGTCGCGGGTGATCCAGCGAACCTGCGAGGCAATGAAGCAGCTCTCGACCGACGACCGTCGACAAGGTGCGTGCAGCCGGCGTGATCGACGTGCCCACGATCCAGCGCTACCTGAACTTCCACTACAGCGTCACGATCGACCTCTTCGGCGCCGATCAGTCGAGCAACGCGGCGATCTTCTACAGCAGCGGTCTCAAGGGCCGTTTCGAGGAAGGAAAGCGCAATGACGACCATCGTCTGAAAGGCGCGACCTACAAGGTGATCGAACTGAAGGAGGGCAAGCTCGTCGAAACCGAAGTCCCGATGCTGAATGCGCTGAACGAAGTGCTGCGCGACGATTTCATCAGGGATTCGGTCGCGGGCATCGGGCGCTGGAACAAGGTGATCGAGAAGGCGGGCCTCCCCGACCGGCTCGTCGTGCCGCACAAGGCGTTCAATCGCCGCATCGGAACGCTGGCCGGCGCTCGCGTCGCGCCGGACGGGCGTGTCGTCGACGAAAGCGAATGGAAGGCACGCGAGCACGAATGGCTCCCGAGCGACGAGGACCGTGCGTTCGTCGCCTCGCTGATGGGCCGCGTCGTCGAGCCGGGGCGGTTCGCGAACTGGATCGCCCCGCCGGCAATGGGCATCAATCGCCAGCCGGTCGACTTCGAGTACGTGCGCTTTGGTTGATCGATGAGCGACCGGACGGCAACGGCGACCGTGGAGTTGATCAGGCAGCACCTGATCGACCCGGAGATCTGCATCCGCTGCAATACGTGCGAGGCCACCTGTCCGACCGGCGCGATCACGCACGACGATCGCAATTACGTCGTCAAGGCCGAGGTCTGCAATCTGTGCATGGCTTGCGTGCCGCCGTGCCCGACCGGCGCAATCGACAACTGGCGAGCGATGCCGCGCGCCATCGCGTATCCGATCGAAGCGCAGCTCGAGTGGGACACGCTGCCGCCCGAGCTCACCAACGAGCAGCTTGCGGTCGCGGGCGTTGCAGGCGAGTCGCCGCCGATCGCGGCGCCGCAGACTGGGGTGCCGGCGTCACCGGCGGAGGCCGACGGGTCGGTCGCGATCATCGCTTCGGAATACTCTGCGACGATCCCGCCGTGGTCCGCAGCGCATGCGTTCACGAATCTCTACGGCCCGAAGAATCCGACGACTGCGACGGTCGTCGGCAATTTCCGCGTCACCGAAGCGGGCACCGAAAGCGACACGCATCACATCGTGCTGGATTTCGGGTCGATGCCGTTCCCGGTGCTGGAGGGCCAGTCGATCGGCATCGTGCCGCCGGGTACCGATGCCGCGGGCCGCGCGCACCATGCGCGGCAGTACTCGATCGCAAGTCCGCGCAACGGCGAGCGGCCGGGCTACAACAACGCGTCGCTGACCGTGAAGCGCGTGACCACGGATCACCAGCGCCAGCCGACCCGCGGCGTGTGCTCCAACTATGTCTGCGATCTCAAGGTCGGCGACATCGTGCAGGTGATCGGCCCGTTCGGTGCGTCGTTCCTGATGCCGAACCATCCGCGCTCGAACATCGTGATGATCTGCACCGGAACCGGCAGCGCGCCGATGCGCGCGATGACCGAATGGCGCCGCCGGCTGCGCAGCAGCGGCAAGTTCGAAGGCGGAAAGCTCGTGCTGTTCTTTGGCGCGCGCACGCGGGAAGAGCTGCCTTACTTCGGCCCGCTGATGAGCCTGCCGAAGGACCTCATCGACATCAACCTCGCGTTCTCGCGGACCCCGGGCCAGCCGAGGCGCTACGTGCAGGACCTGATGCGCGAGCGCGCGACGGATCTCGGCGAGTTGCTCGAGGACGCCGACACGCATATCTACGTGTGCGGGCTGAAGGCGATGGAGGAGGGCGTGCTGCTCGCGCTGCGCGACGTTGCGCAACAGGCCGGCCTCGCCTGGGACACGCTCGCCGCGACGCTGAAGCGCGAAGGCAGGCTGCATCTCGAGACCTATTGATCAATGGCCAGCCACCGCGCATGAAGTTCGCCGAATTCACGCCGGGTCAGGTCCTCGAAGCGGGTCCGGCGACCCTCGACGAGGCCTCGATCCTCGCGTTCGCGCGCGAGCACGATCCGCAGTGGTTCCATGCCGATCCGGACGCGGCCGCTCGCGGTCGTTTCGGCGGACTCATCGCGAGCGGCTGGCACACCTGCGGCATCGCGATGCGGCTCGCCGTGGACCATTTCCTGCACGGTTCGGAATCGTTCGCTTCGCCAGGCCTGGCGTATCTCAAATGGTCGCATCCGGTGCGACCGGGAGACTCGCTCAGCTTGCGCGCGGACGTGCTGGAAGTGCGGACGGCGCAGTCGCAAGCCGACGCTCGGCATCCTGCGCTGGCGCTGGCGGCTGTTCAACCAGCACGGCGTCGAAGTGCTCGATCTCGAGGCGACCAGCCTGTTCGATCTTAGCGGCGCCCGACGCGAAGCCTCCGCGCAGTGAACGCCTATTTCCCGGCTGCGGTCCGCTTCGCGACGTCGAGGTCGAGGTACTTCCACGACTGGCCGAACTGCGACGGCTGATAGCCGAGCACCCACGGGTACGTCAGCACGTTGCCGATGCCGTTCGTGTGCAGCGTCATCGGCATGTACGCCTGGACGATCTCCGCTCATCTTGCGCGCGAGCGCGACGCGCTCCGGTCCGGCGGGCGTGCGCAGGAACGCCTCGTACGCCTTGTCGTAGTCGGCGTTGCGAAAGCGCGCGCGGTTCGTGGCAGGCGGCGACTTGCCCCACAGCGTCTGCAGCACGAGGTAGCCGGACGGCTCGAGCGCGCGCAGGCCGAGGTTGAACATCGGCAGCTTGCCGGCTAGCGAGAGGTTCAGGAGCTCGGAGAACGTCTGCTGCTGCACGGTCATGCGCAGCCCGATCGCATCCATGTTCTTCTTCCACAGCGTGTCGGCCTCGCGGTACCACGACTCCGGCAGCGTGCCGCGCACCAGCGTGAGCGGCTTGCCGTCCGGCGTTTCCCGATAGCCGTCGCCGTCGCGATCCTTGAAGCCGAAGCGGTCGAGCAGCGCTTTCGCGCCCTCGGGATCGTAGAGCGACTTCGACGGGAATCGACGTGTCGTGCCCCTGCACGCCCGGCGGAAGCAGCTGCGTCGCCGGCAGCGCATGCCCGTTGAACAGCACGCGGATCATCTCCTCGGTGTTGAATCCCATCGCGATCGCGCGCCGCAGCGCGATCTGCTCGCGCGTGTAGCCGCCGACCGTCGGATCCTCCATGTTGAAGTACGTGTAGGTCAGCGTCGGCGCCGATGAAGCGGTGATGCGCGACGCCCTTGCGCGCGAGCGAGGGCTTCAGCTTGTCGCCGTCGAGCGCGCGCGGCGCGACGTCGCCGGTGAGGCTGATGAGGTCGAGGTCGCCTTGATCGAACGTCAGGTACTCGCTGCCGCGATTCCTCGATGATGCTCACCTCGATCCGGCCGATCGCGGGCAGCGCGCGGCCCTTCATCTGCGCGATCACCGACTTGTGCGCCGGATCGCTGCTCTCCGGGAACGCGAGCGTGCGGTAGTGCGGATTCGCCTCGAGGACGATCCGCGAGGCCCGCTTCCATTCCTTCAGCACGTAGGGCCCGGTGCCGACGGGCCGCGACATCACGTCGTTGCCCGCCGCTTCGATCGCTTCGCGCGCAACGGCCATCGACGTGCAGCACCGCGAGCCGCTCCAGCACCGTGTAGTCGGGTTGCGTCAGCCGGATCTGCAACGTGTGCGAGTCGAGCGCGACGCAGCCCTGCGATCTTCGCGTCGTAGTCGAACTTCGCGCCGGCCTTGCGCGCGGCGTCGACGACCGGACGGGCGCCTTCGATCAGGTCGGTCAGCGCCGGATCGCCACCGTTGCGCAGGTTCGGATCGAGCGAGCGCTTGATCGAGTAGACATAGTCCTCGGCGACGAGCTCGCGCGGCTTGCCCTTGAACACCGGGTCGTCGGCGAAGCGAATGCCGCGTTTGAGCTTGATCGTCCAGATCGCGCGCCGTCGGCACTGATCTGCGGCATCGCCTCCGCCGTGTTCGGAATCACTTTCGCCGGCGTCGCCAGATAGTCGAACTCGTAGAGGCCCTCGAAAATGTGCGATCGCGATCCGCGTCGAATCGCAGATCCGTGCCCTGCTGCGGATCGAGGCTGGTGATGTCCGGGCTCGACGAACGCGCAGCACCTTGTTCATGTCGGCGGCAAGCGCGGATGCGCTCGACCACGCGACCAGTGCGACGATGAGAAGAGCGCAACGAACCGGATTGTTCATGCTGATCGGCAATGAATAGGCAGGCACATCGGCGCGCTATGATCGGACTGTAACGCGTGGCGGGTTTGGCCGATAACTGACTGCTGATTGCTGACAGCTGTAATGTACAAGACTTCGATCCAGGACTCGGTACTGTTCGTCTGCATGGGCAACATCTGTCGCTCGCCGACCGCGGAAGGCGTCTTTCGCGAGCGGGCTGCGCGCGCCGGCATGGCGAATCGGATCCTCATCGCATCGGCCGGCACTGGCGATTGGCATGTTGGCGAGCCACCCGACCGGCGCGCGATCGCGCACGCGGCCAAGCGCGGCTATGACCTGCGCAAGCAGCGTGCTCGGCAGATCTGCGACGAAGATTTCCAGCGCTTTCACTGGATCCTCGCGATGGACCGCGCGAACCTTCGCGACCTGATCGCGATGCGACCTTCGTCGCACGACGGGCACGTCGGATTGTTTCTCGACCTGGTACCCGAGCTTGGCGTTCGTGAAGTTCCGGATCCGTACTATGGCGCTACCGACGGCTTCGAGCATGTGCTCGACCTGATCGAGGTGGCGAGCGACGCGCTGCTCGAGAAAATCGGACAGGGGATGCGCTGAACCGGCGCGATCGCAAACCCGCTTCGCAGCTACCACAGGCCGGCCGCAAGCCCGGCGGCCAACGTCGCCCCAAGCTCGCGGCATTGCGCAAGCACCGCTTCGGGAACGACCTGGACGCGGGCGACATCGCCGCTACGGTGGATGACGCCCGCGTGCACCTTGCGCAGTCGTAGACCGGTCGCGATCCGGTCGAGGGCCAGCATCGCACCCGTGCCATCTGTCCCCGCACAGACGAACGCACTCCATGCGCGTCCCTCGAGCTTCCCCTCGCACGGATAGTAGATCCGCTCGAGAAAGTCCTTGACCATGCCCGCAATGCCGCCGAAGTTCTCCGAGCAGCCGATCAGATAGGCGTCCGCTGCGAGCACGTCCTCGACGCCGGCCTGGTGCGCACGCTTCTCGACGATCTCGACGTCCTCGATCGAGCATGCGCCCGCGGTGACGGCCGACGCCATCTGCGCCGTACCGCCAAGCTGCGTGTGCCAGACGATCAGCAGGCGTTTCATTCGAGCGATGCTAGCACCGGCTCGGCGGCTTCGCACCCGGTCCCGCAGCATATAGTTGACAACACAACGATCTGGCCGCGAAAGAAGGCGGGCCTTTCGAACCCGCCTTCGACGTCCGGCGGGTTACGCCGGCGGCTTGTCGCTTTCCTCGTGATGCGTCTCGACCAGCTGCAGCGGCGCGTCCTCGATCACCACTCGCGGCGGACGCGTACGCTTCGGACGCGGCGCCTCTTGCTCGACGATGGGTTGCGGCGCGTGGGTTCGCGTCTCGACGAGCTCGAGCCCCGAATCGGCGGGTAGCGAAAGTTGCACCGGCGGAAGGTCGGGCAGGTTACGCGGACGCGGCAGCTCGGTACGCACCGCAGCCTCGGGGGCCCGCACGACGATCGGCGTTGCCGCGGGCTCCGCATCGAACGCGGGCGCCTCGACGGCCAACGTACGCACCAGCACGGGAGCGGGCGCATCGAACGATGCGACCGGGGCGGATGCTGCAGCAACCTGCAGCGGTATCGCTGCAATATCGACTGGGGTATGGGCTTCGGCCTCCGACGCTACCGCCGGAACGGACGCTCCGTCGACGGGTGCCGCGGTTGCCGCGCCCACGCCGGAGCCATCGCCCTGCGACGTATGCTCGACCCGCTCGCCGCTGCGTCCGCCGCGACGACCGCGGCGGCGACGGCCATCGCGGCGCTCGTCGCCATTGCCCGTATGCGCTGTCTCGGCGACCGGCGTGTCCGCTGACGTAGCGACACGGTCGTCGGCCCCGGTTGTCGTCGCGGCTTGGGGACGCGACTCGCGTGGCGGACGCTCGCTTTTCGGCGCACCTTCGCGCCGCTGGCGAGGCTCGCGTTGTTCACGCGGCTCACGCGCCTCGCGTTGTTCACGAGGCTCGCGGGGCGGACGCGGCTCGCGTTGCTCGCGCGGCTCACGTGCTGCGTCGCGGGTCTCGCGATCATCACGCGGCTCACGTGCTTCGCGCGGCTCACGCTGCTTGCGTCCGTCCTGCCGGCCGTCAGCGCGCTCCTTGCGAGCTTCCTCGGGGCGGGCGCCCGGACCCTGCGCTTGCGCGCGCGGTCCGTCCTTGCGCTGATTCGCGTCTCGCCCCTGATCGCGACGCTCGTCGCGCCGGTCACCGCGACGCTCGTCGCGTCGCTCGGTCGGGCGTCCTCCAGGCTGACCCCGTCGGCCGTCGCGGCGCCCATCGCGCGCCGCCGCAGGCTTGACTTCCGCTTGCGGTGCCGGCGTCGGAGCAGCGATAGGCTTCGCGCGGAACCAGCCGAGCACCTTGTCGAGCCAGTTGGCGGAAGCACCCGGCGCCTGCAATGCGGTCGGGAACGGCGCGGGTTGCGCAACCGGGACCGGCGCGGGCTGTTCGGGCGTGATGCCCTTGACCACGGCTTCCTGGCGCGTTTCCTTCGCCTCTTCCTTGATCTGCTTCGCGAGATCGGGTTGCGGCGGCTGCTCGACCATCTGGAACGACGGCGGCAGGGGTTCGTTCTGGTTCAGGTCGTCGTGCTTCAGGCGCTCGATCGAATAATTCGGCGTCTCGAGATGCCGGTTCGGGACCAGCAGCACGTTGACCTTGAACCGCGTCTCGATCGAGAGCACGTCGTTGCGTTTTTCGTTCAGAAGGAACGTGGCGACGTCGACCGGCATCTGCGCGACGATCTGCGCGGTGTTGTCCTTCATCGCCTCCTCCTGGATGATCCGGAGGATGTGCAGCGCGGTGGACTCGGTGCCGCGGATGTGACCGATGCCGTGGCAGCGCGGGCAGGGGATGTAGGCCGACTCGGCGAGCGCCGGGCGCAGCCGCTGGCGGGAAAGCTCCATCAGCCCGAAGCGGGAGATCTTGCCGAGCTGCACACGCGCACGGTCGTACTTCAGCGCGTCGCGGAGGCGGTTCTCGACCTCGCGCTGGTTCTTCGCGCTCTCCATGTCGATGAAGTCGATGACGATCAGGCCGCCCAGGTCGCGCAGCCGAAGCTGGCGCGCGATCTCGTCGGCGGCCTCCGCATTCGTGCGGAACGCGGTCTCCTCGATGTCGCTGCCCTTCGTGGCACGCGCGCTGTTGACGTCGACCGAGACCAGCGCCTCGGTATGGTCGATCACGATCGCCCCGCCGGATGGCAGCGGCACCTGCCGCGAGTACGCGGTTTCGATCTGGTGCTCGATCTGGAAGCGAGAGAACAGCGGGACATCGTCGCGGTAGAGCTTCACGCGGTGGACGTTGTCCGGCATCACGTGCGCCATGAACTGCTGCGCCTGCTCGTGGATCGCCTCGGTGTCGACGAGCAGCTCGCCGATCTCCGCGTGGAAATAGTCGCGGATCGCGCGGATGACGAGACTCGATTCCTGGTAGATCAGGTAGGCGCCCGGCTGCATCTTCGCGGCGTCCTCGATCGCCCGCCAGAGCTTCAGCAGGTAGTTGAGGTCCCACTGCAGCTCTTCGGCCGCACGACCGATTCCGGCGGTGCGGGCGATGACGCTCATGCCCGACGGCACTTCGAGCTGGGAGATCGCCTCGCGCAGCTCCTGCCGCTCCTCGCCCTCGACGCGGCGCGAGACGCCGCCTCCGCGCGGATTGTTCGGCATCAGGACCAGATAGCGTCCCGCGAGCGAGATGTAGGTCGTGAGCGCCGCGCCCTTGTTGCCGCGCTCGTCCTTGTCGACCTGGACGATCAGTTCCTGGCCTTCGCGGAGCTGGTCGGCGACGCGGCGGCTGCCGTCATCACCGTCGCGGAGGTACTGGCGGGAAATTTCCTTGAACGGCAGGAAGCCGTGACGCTCGGTGCCGTAGTCGACGAAGCAGGCTTCGAGCGACGGCTCGACGCGGGTGATGACGGCCTTGTAGATATTGGATTTCCGCTGTTCCTTGCTGGCGGACTCGATATCGAGGTCGATGAGCTTCTGGCCATCGACGATCGCCACCCGCAGCTCTTCGGCCTGGGTGGCGTTGAACAACATACGCTTCATTCGTGATCCCTCAAGCGCGTGCGACGCACCGGGGGCACGGAGGGGCGAAACGGCGGGACGGTGGGCCGCGAGCGGCCGCTGCCACCCCGGGTTCGAGCGTTACGCGGCGGTGGCGGACGAAGCGTAACGCGCAGGCAGCCGTGGCTGTCTGCGGACGGGGTACGAACGGGCGAGGGAGGGTAAGGTCATCGCGTGCGCCCCGGTTGGCGGGGCGGTCCGTCTTATCGTCGTTGTCTTGAGCTTCGGGACGCGCAACAAGCGGTGGTCCGGCCGGCAAGCCGGGTTGCGCAGGATCGCGCAACCGTCGCTTCGTGCCGTACGCCGGGCCACTTCAGAATCTCGCTTCGGACGCCGCGCAGCTCGCCGCTTCTGCCGGTTCACATGCCAACTGAGGCCGGTGCGGGGACTGCGCCAATCCTTCAACATCGCTACTTTTTGGGGCACTTCGCCCGGCCGGTGAG
Source organism: uncultured beta proteobacterium (assembly GCA_963804205.1). Lineage (GTDB taxonomy): Bacteria > Pseudomonadota > Gammaproteobacteria > Burkholderiales > Casimicrobiaceae > VBCG01. Next base: position 81,234 of record CAWDPJ010000004.1, read on the forward strand.
CGACTTAACCGGCGCTGCCCGCGCCTTTGGGCCGCGAGCTCCGCACGACGCATCGGCTTGTACGGTCCCGCAGTCCCTTCGAAAAGACCCCGGCGACACGGCGCCGACGCCGTGCGGTGTTCCTGCGATTATATGCGAATTGTGGGTTGTTGCAATATCAGGGACTTAGCGCGAGGTTATCGAGCACGGTGCGGCCGTAGAGCGCTGCGAGATCAGGTTTCGGCTCGCGGCCCCCATGTAGACTTTGACTGCTCCTCTTTGACGTTATCGATCATGTGTTTAGAGCACATCGCTGATCCGCGAGCCGAATGAACGGGTTGAGCAAGGATGCCGTGGCCAAGCTGGCGGTCGACGAGGATTCGGCCGGCCAGCGCATCGACAATTTCCTGGCGCGTTTGCTGAAGGGCGTGCCGAAAAGCCATGTCTACCGGATCCTCCGGTCCGGCGAGGTGCGGCTCAACGGCAAGCGGGTTGGCCCGGACGCGCGGCTTGCTGCGGGCGACACTGTCCGTGTTCCCCCGATCCGGACCGCTGCACCGCCGCCGCGCGCGCACCCGGCGCCCGCGCTGGCCGCGCCGGTCGCTTACGAGGACGAACATTTCCTTGCGATAAACAAGCCGTCGGGACTCGCGGTCCATGGCGGAAGCGGAATCGCCCACGGCTTGATCGAGTCGTTGCGCGCGGCACGGCCGGATGCCCGATTCCTCGAGCTCGTCCACCGGCTGGATCGCGACACGTCCGGCCTGCTGCTCATCGCCAAGCGACGCCCGGCGCTGACCGAGCTTCATCGGATGCTTCGCGAAGGCGAGATCGACAAGCGCTACGTCGTGCTGGTCCGCGGACGGTGGCGCGACGAAAAGCGCACGGTCCGACTCCCGCTGCACAAATTCGCGACCCGCGACGGCGAGCGCCGCGTGCGCGTCGACGACGACACCGGTCGCGAGGCGATCACGACGTTTCGCCGGCTGCAGGTCTGGCGCGATCACGACCCGCCGCTGGCCTTGCTGGAGGCGGAGCTGCTGACCGGGCGCACGCACCAGATCCGCGTGCATCTGACGCATCTGGGATTTCCGCTGGCCGGCGACGACAAGTACGGCGATTTCGCGTGGAACAAGGTGCTGGCGCGCGAAGGCCTCAAGCGCATGTTCCTCCACGCCGCGCGCTTGTCGTTCGCACATCCGGCGACCGGTGACCCGGTCGCGCTTCATGCCGCTCTCCCTCGCGATCTTGCCGACTACCTCGCGACGTTGACGCCTGCGGAGGCGAGCGATGCGTGATCGGCAGCCTCGACGCTATCGACTGCTCGTCTTCGACTGGGACGGCACGCTCGCCGACTCGACGGCAATCATCGCGGGCGCGCTCCAGGCGGCATGTCGCGACGTTGGCGAACCGGTGCCCGACGACCTTTCGGCGCGCTTCGTGATCGGTCTCGGTCTCGGCGACGCGCTCGCGCACGTCGCGCCCGCATTGCCGATCGAACGCCATCCCGAGCTCTCGGCGCGCTATCGACATCATTACCTGTCGCGCGACGCGCAGATCCCGCTGTTCGACGGCGTTCCGGCGTTGCTCGATGACCTGCGTGCGGAAGGCTTCATGCTTGCCGTGGCGACCGGCAAGACGCGCATTGGCCTCGATCGGGCGTTGGCCGGCAACGCGCTCGCCGAGCGGTTCCATGCGACCCGCTGCGCCGACGAGGGTCGGCCGAAGCCGCATCCCGACATGCTGCTGCATCTGATGGCGACGCTCGGCGTCGCCCCGGGCGAGACGCTGATGATCGGCGATACGACGCACGATCTCGAGCTCGCTCGCGCCGCCGGCGTCGACGCGGTCGCGGTCGCGTATGGTGCGCACGAGCCGGCGGGGCTGGCGGCCGCCGGGCCGTTGGCCACCGTGCATTCGATTCCCGAGCTTCGCGCATGGCTCGATCAGAACGCGTGATTGCCGAATCGGCCGGCCTCGTCGAACGAGGCGCCGGCGTGCGCTTCGATATCGAGCGGGACGGCAAGCGCGTGACCGGTTTCGTGATCCGCGCCAACGGCGTCGTGCGCGGGTACGTGAATGTTTGCGCGCACCAGGGCCTCGAGCTCGACTGGACGCCGCTCAAGTTCTTCGACGCCGAGGGCCGTTCACCTGACCTGTACTGCGCACGGCGCGCTTTACGATCCCACCGACGGCCGGTGTGCCGGCGGACCGTGCCGAGGCAAGGCACTCGAACGACTGTGCATCGTGGAGCGCGACGGCCGCGTGCTGCTGATCGAGTAGACTTCGATTGTTCACCTCCGCGAACTCGCCATGGCCGAAGAGAACTGGGAACGCAAGGCGCTGGAGCGCCTGGCCACCGACATCGTGGTCGAGCGACGTCGCGCGCGCCGCTGGAGCATCTTCTTCCGGTTGTTCGCGCTGGTTCTCGCAACGTTCGCCGTGCTGTCGCTGGTCGCGCTGGTGGGCCTCGGCGAGCAGGGTCTGCCTCGACCAGTGCACGGCGGTGATTCACGTCGAAGGCGAAATCGAGCGCAGCGGGCGCGCCAACGCCGAGCACGTGATCGACGGCCTCAAGCAGGCGTACGACACTCCGCAGGTCAAGGGCGTTGTCGTCGTCATCAACAGTCCCGGCGGCAGCCCCGTGCAGGCGGGGCAGATCTTCGACGAGATGCGCAGGCTGCGCGCGAAGCATCCGGACAAGCCGACTTACGCCGTTGTCGAGGAGCTCGCGGCGTCGGGCGGGTACTACATCGCGGCGGGCGCGGACCGCATCTTCGTGGACAAGGCGAGCATCGTCGGCTCGATCGGCGTCATCATGGAAGGCTTCGGCGCGCAGGGCGCGCTCGAAAAGCTCGGCGTCGAACGGCGCGTGATCACCGCAGGCGAGAACAAGTCGTTCCTCGACCCGTTCCAGCCGCTCGATCCCCAGCACGTCCAGCACATCCGCACGATGCTCGGGCGATGTGCATCAGCAGTTCATCGCCGCCGTGCGCGCCGGCCGCGGCGACCGGCTGAAGGAGACGCCCGAGCTGTTCTCCGGCCTCGTGTGGACCGGCCAGCGCGCGATCGAGCTCGGTCTGGCGGACGAGATCGGCAGCGTCGACTACGTGGCGCGCGAGGTCATCAAGGCTCAGGAGATCGTCGACTTCACGCCCGAGGAGCGGCTCACCGACCGGCTCGCGCGCCGGTTCGGCACGACGCTCGCGCGCATGATCGGCTACGAGCTGCGCGTCCCGCGCTTCTCCGGCTACACGCTGCGCTGAGCGATCGCCCCGGCCTGCAGGACGCCGCGCGCCAGCGCTTTCGCAATCGCCTCGGGGCGATTGAGCGCTTCCATCTTGCGCAGCACGTTGCGCATGTGGAAATTCACCGTGCGTTCGGCAATGCCGAGCTTGTCACCGATGTCGCCGCTCGTCAGGCCGTTCGCGGCCATGCGCAGGCACTGACGCTCCCGATGCGTGAGGCAGTGCGTGTCTTCGGCCGCGTCGGCGGTCAGGGCGCTGCATCGCGGACGCAGCACGCGCTCGTGCAACGCAGCGGCGAGGAGCATCAGGTTTCCGAGCATGCCGACGACCGATGCGCAGCGTGCTTCGCCGATCGGCGATATCGCGCTGTCGAGGGCAACGACCACGCGCGTATCGGAGGCGTCGCGAAACGAAACCGCGAATCCGCTGCGCACGCCGTAGCGTGCCGCGTCCGCCAGGAACCGGCGCCCGGTCCAGTCGGACTCGACGTCGTCCGCGTCCCAGATCACCGGCGACAGGCGCCGCGCCGTCATCGTGACGCGCGGATCGACGCACGCGTACCCGCATTCGCGATATCTCGTGGCCCACGCCAGGGGCGCGGTCGACCATAGGTACAACGCTCGCTGGATGCCGGCGCACGCCGGCGCCAGCACGATGCAGGTGAGGCCGTCGAAACCGAGCTCCGAGAACACCGGGCGCAGCAGCGGCTCGGGATCGGAGGCATGGGCGGCGGCGGAGATTGCCGCCGTCCACCGCGGCGACCAGGGCTGGGGGCATGCGTCGAAGCCTGCCGAGTGCGTGCGCGCCATCGTTGATCCTCCCCCGCAGGCATCGGACGTGTCGATGCAACGTCCTGCGATACTAGGGAGGCGATACGCGGCTAGTAACTGTCAAAACATACACTCCGCGCGCAACGTTGGCGTCGCGCATCGCGCGAACATTCGCATGCAACCGCGTTGAATCGAAACAACGTTCGATCGCGCGGAGCTATTCGTTCGCCTTCCCCGGCAGCCCCTGCACGCGCGCGCCCGGCCCGATTCCCTTCTGCGCGAACCAGCCCTTGCGCATCTCCAGCGCGTAGAGCGCGGGTCCCGCGGACCACGTCATCCGCTCGTCCTTCGGGGCCATGTCCTCGATGTTGAGGATCGTCCCTTGCGCATCGATGAATGCGATCGACAGCGGCATGTAGGTGTTGCGCATCCAGAACGACAGCGGGCGCGGTGCATCGAACACGAACAGCATCCCGGCTTCCGGCGCAAGGCTGAAGCGGTACATGAGCCCGGTCGAGCGATGCTCGTTCGTGGCCGCGATCTCGACGGTGATGCGTCGTCGAGCCGATCGCAAGCTTCGTCGTGGGCAGGCCGGTGTTCGGCTTGCCGACCTGAGCGTGCGCAGGCGCGATGGTCAGCATCAGCGGCAAGCCGAACAGGAGCAGCGTCAGTCGGATCATCGAGGTAGAGGGCTTTCGCGGGTCAATGGCGATCGTCGCTGGTAGATCAGCCACAGCGCGAAGCTGCCGAGCGTAAACCCGGCCATGCCAAACGCGAGCGCCCACAGCGAATGGGAAAGTAACGGCGTAATCGTACCGGCGTTGACCGCCGAGAGCGAGAAGTGCACGAAACCCTGCAGCGACGAGGCGAGCCCGCGCATCGTCGGGAACAGATCGAGCAGCATCAGCATGATGCTGGGCATGATGATCGCCGAGCCGATCGAGAACACGAAGATCGGCAGCACGTGCCAGGGCACGCCCGGCGGCACGAACGCGACGATCGCCAGGTTGAACGCCACACCGGCGAACGCGAACGCGTAGCCGAGTCGCACCGTCCGCCACGCGGACAGGCGGCCGGCAACGCGACCCGAAATCAGCGCACCCACCATGATTCCCGTGATCATCGGCACGAACAGCCACGCGAATCCATACGTCGACACGCCGAGCAGCTCGACGAGATACACCGGTGCCGCCGCGATGTAGAGGAAGAACGCCGAGAAGTTCAGGGCCGGGATCGGACGCCAGCAGCAGGAAGTCCGCGCGCGCCAGGACCGCGCGATAGTTGCGCCACAGCGCCCGCGGATGGAGCGGCTGCCGGGCGGCTCCGCGGCAGCGTCTCGGGCAGCGCGCGCCAGCTCCACAACAGCGTGACGAGCGTGAGCATGAGCAACAGGCCGAAGATCGAACGCCAGCCCAGTGTGTTCAACAGCAGACCGCCGAGCACCGGCGCGATCGCAGGCGCAAGGCAGAAGATGAGCGTGACCTGCGACATCAGCCGCTGCGCTTCCGCACCGTGGAAGCGATCGCGAATGATCGCGCGACCGACGACGAGCGGCGCGCCTGCAGACAATCCCTGCAGCGCGCGGAACAGCCACAACGACTGGATGTTCCCGGCGATCATGCAGCCGAGCGTCGCGACGGCGAAAACGACGAGGTTCGCCAGCACGACCGGACGTCGTCCCAGTGCGTCGGACAGCGCGCCGTGCCAGAGCATCATCGCAGCGTAGGCGAGCAGGTAGATCGACAGCGTCTGCTGGACAGCGATCGCGGGCGCATCGAACGTCGCGCCGATCGCCGCGAACGCCGGCAGATACGCGTCGATCGAGAACGGGCCGAGCATCGCGAGCGTCGCGATCAGCGCGGCGATCGACCAGCTGCGCTTCGTCTCCCCCCGCGGCGCCGGGGCGTCGCGGTTCACGGAGGCGTTGCGGACTCGTCGGCGAGCGCCGCATCGACGGCACGACGGTCGTATTTCGGCGCGAACAGGGTGATGAACGCGTAGACGTAACCGCGCAGGAAGACGTTGCGGCGCAGCGCGAGGCGGGTCGTCGATTGCGCGAACAGGTGCGATGCATCCAGGCACGCGAACTCGCCGTCGCGCGACGGATCGTAGGCCATTTGCGCGACGATGCCGACGCCCATGCCGAGCGCCACGTAGGTCTTGATGACGTCCGCGTCGAGGGCCGTCAGCACGACGTTCGGCGTGAGACCCTTCTCCGCGAACGCCGCGTTGGTCTGCGAGCGGCCGGTGAACGCGAAGTCGTAAGTCACGATCGGATAGCGCGCGATCGCCTCGAGCGTGAGCGTCTTGACGCTCGCGAGCGGATGCGCCTTCGGGACGAGCACGACGCGATTCCAGTCGTAGCAGGGCAGCGTTGCGAGCTCCGGGTACTCGGTCAATGCCTCGGTCGCGATGCCGAGATCCGCGTCGCCGGCCGCAGTCTGTTCCGCGACCTGGCGGGGGTTGCCCTGGTGCAGAACGAGCCGCACTTTCGGATAGCGCGCGGCGAACGCCTGCAGCACCTTCGGGCAGCACGTAGCGCGCCTGCGTATGCGTGGTCGCGATCGCAAGCTCGCCTTCATCCTCGCTGCGAAACTCGTTTGCGATCCGCTTCAGGTTGCCGATCTCGATGAGCGCGCGACGCGCGGTCGCGACGACGATCGTGCCGGCCGGCGTAAGCTGGGCGAGCCGCTTGCCCTGGCGGACGAAGACTTCGACGCCGAGCTCGTCCTCGAGCTGGCGGATCTGCTTGCTGATTCCCGGCTGCGACGTGTAGAGCGCTTCCGCGGCGTCCGAGACGTTGAGGCCGTGATCGACGACCGCGCAGAGGTATTTGAGTTGTTGGAGGTTCAATAGACGGGACTCGGATAGGATCTCGGATCTCGGCGGCTTTGCGAGTCGGTGCAGTCCGCCGCCCTTATAGCCGGCACCGCCTAATTGAGCTCGATTATATAACCGGATGGCGCATCACTTCTGCGAGTGCGCTCCCCAGATCCGAGATCCCGATCCCTACGCCTCCGCCCATGGCCCAGCTCTTCACCGTCCACCCGACGCACCCGCAGCCGCGCCTGATCCGCATGGCCGCTGAATGCTTGCGCGAGGGCGGCGTGATTGCCTACCCGACCGATTCGAGCTATGCGCTCGGCTGCGGCCTCGGCCAGGCCGAAGCCGCGCAGCGAATCCGGAGCATCCGCGGCGTGGCCGAAGACCATCACCTCACGCTGGTTCTGGCGGATCTGGCCTCGCTGGGCACGTTCACGCGCCTGGACACCTGGCAGTTCCGGATCGTGCGGCAGGGCATCCCTGGCCCGTACACATTCATCCTGCCGGCGACACGCGAGGTGCCGCGACGGCTGCAGCATCCGAAGCGGCGCACGATCGGGTTACGGGTGCCGGCCCATCCCGTGGTGATCGCGCTCCTGGCCGAGCTTGGCGAGCCGATTCTCTCGTCGACACTGTTGCTTCCAGGCGACGACCGGCCGCTGAACGACGCCGCGGCGATCCGCGAGCGTCTGGAGACAAAGCTCGATGCGATCGTCGACGGCGGCGCTTGTCCGGCAGAGCCGACGACGGTCGTCGACCTCGCCAGCGACCCGCCGATGATCACGCGCCTTGGCCGCGGCGACCCGGAACGGCTCGGCCTCGCGACGGGCTGACCGCGAACGCCGGCCGGCAACGGCGCGTAAAACCCGGTTACAACTCGGTTATAATGCGTGCAGATGGATTTTTCGCTTTCGACCATCGTGCTCTGGGGAGTGCCGGTGGTCTTCGCGATCACGTTGCACGAGGCCGCCCACGGCTACGTCGCCAAGCTGTTCGGCGACCGCACGGCCGAGATGCTGGGCCGCGTGACACTGAATCCGGTCAAGCACGTCGATCTGGTCGGCACGATCCTGGTGCCCGGCGCGTTGCTGCTGATGGCCAAGCTCGCCGGCGGCGCGCCGTTCATTTTCGGCTGGGCGAAGCCGGTGCCGGTGAATTACGAGAACCTGCGCCGACCCAGGCGAGACATGATCTGGGTGGCGGCGGCGGGGCCGGCATCGAACTTCGTGCAGGCGTTGCTGTGGGCCATCGTGTCTGATGGCGACGGTGGCCGGCGGCGCGCTTGCCAGCGAGGGGCTTTCCGAAATGGCGCGAATCGGCGTCAATGTGAATCTGGTGCTGATGGCTTTGAACCTACTGCCGATCCCGCCGCTCGACGGCGGCCGAGTGCTCGCCGGGCTGCTGCCCGGGCGCGCCGCGTACGCGCTGTCGCGCGTCGAGCCTTACGGCCTGTTCATCATCCTCGCGCTGCTTTTCACCGGTCTTCTCGATAACCTGATGCGACCGCTCATCCGCGTCGCCGAACATCTGATCGTCGCGCTGCTCGGCCTCGCCTGAGGCCTTTCAGAGCGGCGTTCTTTCGAAAACCGCTGAACGATGTTCGCTGACCGCGTGTTGTCAGGCATGCGCCCGACGGGCCGCATGCATATCGGCCACTACCATGGCGCGCTCAAGAACTGGGTGCGGCTGCAGCAGGAATACGAATGCCTGTACTTCGCCGCCGACTGGCATGCATTGACGACGCACTACGAGGACCCGGATGTCATCGCGCAGACCGTGTGGGAGATGCTTATCGACTGGCTCGCCGCCGGGCTCGACCCGAACCGGTCGACGATCTTCATCCAGTCGCGCGTGCCCGAGCATGCCGAGCTTCATCTCCTGCTCGGCATGATGACGCCGGTCGGCTGGCTCGAGCGCGTGCCGACATACAAGGACCAACAGCAGAAGCTCGCCGACCGTGATCTTTCGACCTACGGCTTCCTTGGTTATCCGCTGATGCAGGGTGCGGACATCCTGATCTATCGTGCGAACCTGGTGCCGGTGGGCGAGGACCAGGTTTCGCATCTCGAGCTCGTGCGCGAGCTCGCGAGGCGATTCAACTTCATCTACGGGCGCGAGCCGGGCTTCGAGGAGAAGGCGAAGGCCGCCGTCAAGAAGCTCGGGGCGAAAAAGGCGAAGCGCTACGACGCGCTGCGCACGGCTTTCCAGGAGCAGGGGAACGAGCAGGCGCTCGAGGCTGCGCGCGAGCTTCTCGAAGATACGCAGAACCTGTCGCTCGGCGATCGCGAGCGGCTGTTCGGCTACCTCGAGGGCTCGCGGCGCGTGATCCTTCCCGAGCCGCAGCCGCTGCTTACCGCCACGCCGAAGGTGCCGGGCCTCGACGGGACGAAGATGTCGAAGTCGTACGGCAATGCGATCTTCATGCGCGAGGATCCTGCAGAGGTGACGCGGAAAGTGCGCACGATGCAGACCGATCCGGCACGGGTGCGCCGTACCGATCCCGGCAACCCGGTGAACTGTCCGGTGTGGCCGTTGCACCAGATCTACTCGGACGAGCCGACGCGCGACTGGGTGGTCAAGGGCTGCACGACGGCGGGCATCGGCTGCCTCGAGTGCAAGCAGCCGGTCATCGACGCGATCATCAAGGAGCAGCAGCCGATCATGGAGCGGGCGCAGCGCTATCTCGACGATCCGCAGCTCGTGCGCAACATCGTCGCCGACGGGTGCGAGCGCGCGCGTGGCCTGGCCGAGGAGACGATGCGCGACGTGCGCGAGGCGATGGGGTTGCGGTATGACTAATTTCCGTCGCATGAGCGCCCTCACCCCTTCCCCCTCTCCCCGCGGGAGAGGGGAAATGTCGTGCTCCCTTCTACCGCGGAAACGGCACGCGATGCGAAGCGGGATGACGCGGTCGCGGGATGAGCGTATGTCTGAAGCGGCGCTCGATCTCGACGCATCCGTCGCCGGAAGCCCGGCCGCTCGCGCGCGTCTACGGCGAGCCGGTCACCGAGTTTCCGCAGGATCTGTACATCCCGCCGGAGGCGCTGGAGGTGTTCCTCGAGACGTTCGAGGGGCCGCTCGACCTGTTGCTGTACCTGATCCGCAAGCAGAACATCAACGTGCTGGACATCCCGATGGCGGAGCTGACGAAGCAGTATCTCGGCTATGTCGAGATGATGCGGCGCACGCAGCTCGAGCTCGCCGCGGAGTACCTGCTGATGGCGGCCGTGCTGATCGAGATCAAGTCGCGCCTGCTGTTGCCGAGGCCGCCGGCGCTGGCAGGCGATGAAGCGGGCGATCCTCGCGCGGAGCTGGTCCGGCGCCTGCTCGAGTACGAGCGGATGAAGGAAGCCGCGCGAACGCTGGACGCGCTGCCGCTCGCCGATCGCGATTTCGCGACCGTGCGCATCTGGTTCGACCGCGTCGCCCCGGCGCGCTTGCCGAACGTGCGGCCCGAGGACCTGCGCTCGGCGTGGGCGGCGCTGATCCAGCGCGCGAAGATCCATCGCCACCATCTCGTGACGCGCGAGCAGCTTTCGGTGCGCGCGGAAATGAGCCGGATCCTGAAGGCCGTGGCGCATGGGCGCTTCGCCGAATTCACGATGCTGTTCGCGGAGCACGCCGATGTGGCGCATCTGATCGTCACGTTCCTCGCGATCCTCGAGCTCGCGCGCGAGCAGCTGATCGAACTGGCGCAGGCGGAAAGCTACGCGCCGATCTACGTGCACGGGCGCGGCGAGAAGCCGTTCGCGCTCTCTGCCGACGAGACATGATGATGGACGAACACACCACACCCGCGCCGCAATCCGATCCGCCGGGCGCCGTACCGGAAGCCGAACGCGAGTCGGCGTCGTTGCGCGCGGACGAGAACGTGGCGAACGATGACGACAGCGGGTCCGCCGCGGACTCGATGCCGGAAGCCGCGGGCGATCTCGCCGAGATCAAGAGCATTCTCGAAGCCGCGCTGCTGGTCGCCGGCGAGCCGGTGTCGGTCGCAACGCTGTCGCGGCTGTTCGATCCCGCGTTGCCGAACGACGTCACGCGCAGGCTGCTCGACGACCTGAGGCGCGACTGGAGCGGCCGCAAGGTCGAGCTCGTGCAGGTCGCGTCCGGCTGGCGCTTCCAGGGCCGCGGCGAGATCCAGCCGTTCCTCGACCGGCTCTCACCCGAAAAACCGCCGCGCTATTCGCGCGCGGTCATGGAAACGCTGGCGATCATCGCTTACCAGCAACCCGTTACCCGCGGCGATATCGAAGCGATCCGCGGCGTCGCCGTGTCCACGAACGTCGTCAAGGCGCTCGAGGACCGGCAATGGATCGAGGTCGTCGGTCATCGCGAAACGCCCGGACGTCCGGCGCTTTACGCGACGACCAAGACGTTCCTCGACGATCTCGGCCTTACTTCCCTCGCGGAGCTGCCTCCGCTGGCCGAGCTCGATCCCTTCCCACCTCCTGGAGACCCCTGATGCCCCCACAAAGGCCGCCGAAGCGCCACTCGCGCTCGCGAGCCCGATCCTCGGCACCGACGCCGACGCAGCAGCCGAGCCTGGCGCTGCAGAGGATCGCGGAGAGCCTGCCCCCGCGCAGGCACAAGTCCTCCACTGACGAGGTCTTCTCGGAGCCGCAACGGCTCCACAAGATCCTCGCCTCCTGCGGCTTCGGCTCGCGGCGGGCGATGGAGGAGCTCATCATCGCGGGCCGCATCACGGTCAACCGGATGCCGGCCGATGTCGGCCAGAAAGTCGGGCCGGGGGACGAGGTGCGGATCAACGGCGAGCCGGTGAAGATCCGCTTCGCCGAGCCGAAGCCGCGCGTGCTCCTCTATCACAAACCGACGGGCGAGCTGGTCACGCGCGACGATCCGGAGGATCGGCCGACGGTGTTCGAGGATCTGCCGTCGATCCGCGACGGCAAGTGGATCGCCGTCGGACGTCTCGACTACAACACCGAAGGCCTGCTGATCTTCACGAACTCGGGCGAGCTCGCGAACCGTCTGATGCATCCGCGCTACGAAGTGGAGCGCGAGTATGCGGTGCGGGTGATGGGGCGTCTTACCGACGAGCAGACGCACGCGCTGCTGACCGGCATCGAGCTCGAGGATGGTCCGGCGAAATGCGAGAAGGTCGAGGACGGCGGCGGCGAGGAAGAGAGCGCGAATCACTGGTACAACGTCTCGCTGAAGGAAGGACGCAACCGCGAAGTCCGGCGGCTGTTCGAGGCGCTCGGGCTTGCGGTGAGCCGGCTGATCCGCGTGCGCTACGGACGCATTGCGATGCCGTCGTCGCTCAAGCGCGGCGACGTGCTCGAACTGGAGCCGAACGACGTCAATGCGTTGTTGAGATCGATCGGCCTCAAGGCCAATGCGGGCGGCACGCAAGCTGCCGAGGGGGATTCCCAAGGGCCTCCGCGCTCAGGATCGTCCGCAAGGTCAGCCGCACGGCAAGGGCCAGCGACCGGGACAACGCGGTCGTCGTCGCGGGCCTCCGAACGCAGCAGGGCAGGGCAATGTGCAACGCAACGGTCCCGGCAACGCGAATCGCGAGGCGCAAGGCGCCGGCGGGGCGCAGCGCGGTTCGCAAGGCAATCAGCCGCGTCCTGCGCACGGCAACACGAATCGCGGCTCGCACGGGAACGCGCAACGGCCGGGTCAGGGTGGGGGCCCGCGGCCGGCCAGGGCCAACCGCAGGGCAATGCGAAGCGGCGCGGGCAGCGACAGGGGCAAGGCTATCCGCAAGGCAATGCGCCGGGTGGCGGACAGCGTCGTCCACCTCGTCACGCGCAAGGCGATGCGCAAGGAAACGTTCTCGGGGGTCCGCCGGGGCGGCCTGGCAAGCAGAAGCGGCGCGGGGGTCGCGGCGCGAAATCGTCGTCGAACGTGTCGGCCCAGGTGGGCGTTGCGCGCGACCGCCGCGTCGGCCACAAGCCGCCCGGCGCCGAAGGACGCGTCCCGTCGATGCCGATCGTCATCCACAAGAAGAGCCGTCGCGGATCACTTCCGAACGCGGAAGGTCATGCGCCGGTCGGCAACGGATTGCCGCGAGGCGAGGAAGAGGTGGGTTAGGCAGAACAGCCGGAACCTTTCACAGTCCCCGCGAATCGCCATCCAACGGAGGACACCATGGCGAGTTTCGATTCGAGCCGGCGTCGACTGCTGGCGGGAATGGCTGCCGCAATCGCGACGGGCCATGTTCCGAGAGCCGATGCGCAGGCCTTTCCGTCGCGCAACATGCGCGTGGTCGTCCCGACCGGGCAAGGGGGAGGCGCCGACCGGCTGGCCCGCGTGTTCGACGATTTCTGGGGGCCGTTGCTCAAGACCAGTTTCGAATACGGGTTCTATCCCGGCGCGGCCGGGCAAGTCGGCTACGAGCTGTATCTCAATCGCCGCGAGAAGGACGGCCACAATCTGCTGTTCGGGAACATGGGTCCCGAGATGATCATGTACGCGCTCGCCAAGCCGTCTTATCGATTCCCGCAGGACTACCAGTATTTCTGCCGGCTGGACGTCGATGACAGCGTGCTCTTCGTGCGCCGCGAGAGTCCCTTTCGGCGCATCGAGGACGTCGTTGCGGCCGCCAAAAAACGCACCGTGTCGGTCGCAGTGAGCCGGCTGCCGCATCCTGCCTCCATCGGCGTTCTGGCGTTGGGAGAGGCGACCAAAGCGAAATTCAACCTGGTGCCGTATGCCGGCGGCAATCCGACGTCGGTCGCGGTGATGAACGGCGAAGCCGACTGCGGCGCACTGCCGATTGCCGGCGTGGTGGCGATCGGCGACCAGATGCGAATCCTCGGCGTGTTCAACGACGACAACACGATGGGTCGCTATACGAACAACGCGCCGTCGGTCAATGCCGTGTTCGGTACCAAGATCCCCGCGCTCTATTCATCGCGCTCCTGGGCGATCCATGCCGAGGTGATCGAAAAGCTCCCGGACCGATTCGCGCTGCTCGAGAAAACGGCGAAGCAGGTTTTCGACAACCCGGCGTACCGAGAAGCGTATGCGAAAACCGGCGCACCGGTCGAGACCATCCAGTACGGCGATCGTGCCCTCTGCACGCGCTACGCCAACAGCATGATCGAGCTCGCGAACCAGTACCGGTCGCTGATTTCGGTCAAGTCGAAGGATTGATCCGCCGCAGAACGGCGTATACGGCAGAGCAGGTCGAACAATCATCCGGGGGAAGTAACGATGTCGTCGAACGCTACGCCTGAGTCCCCGGAGCCGCTCGGCGCCGACCTGATCATCCCGGCGCTGGCGCTGGGGCTTACCGTGTACTTCTTCTTCTCGATCGCCGGCTCGCCCTGGGAAGCGAAAGCCAACGGCATGCTGATCGGCAGCGTTCTCGTCGTGCTGATCGTCATTCAGGGGGCGCGCATCGGCGCGCAGGTGGCGGCCGGTCGGGGCAATCTGCGTTTCGAGCGCCTCCTGTTGCCGCGCGATGCATTGCCCAAGCGAATCGGCCTGGTGGTGCTTACCGCGGCGTTCATCTTCGCGATGCGATGGCTGGGACTGACGCTCGCCCTCTTCCTCGCGATGATGGCCGCGCTGTACCTGATGGGCGTGCGCAAGCCCGTGCCCCTGCTCGGGACCTCCATCGGCGCTGCGGCCGCGGCCTATGCGCTGTTCTTTGTGGCCCTCGACTCGGACTTTCCGCGGGGACCGGTCGAACACCTGATCGCGAGCCTTTTCTAGCGCGGCGCCGCGGCCGTGTCCTGGGAGTTTCTGCTCAGGTCAGTTCGCCACGCAGTTCGGCCTGTGGTGGGTGATCTGGCCCGCGATCCTCCTCGGCATCGTCATCGGCATCCTGCCGGGTTTCAGCCCGCAGAACACGCTGATCCTGATGCTGCCGCTGACGCTGGCCGTGCCGGTCGAGCAGGCGCTCGCGTTCATGATCGCGCTGTATTGCGCGAATCATCTCGCGGGAGGCATTCCCGCGATCCTGGTCAAGATCCCGGGCTCGGGCGGCGCCGCCGCCACGACGCTCGACGGCTATCCGATGACGCAGAAAGGTCAAGCCCAGCAGGCGCTGGTGCTTTGCTTCACCGCGTCTGTCGCCGGCGGGCTGATCACGACGCTCGCGACGCTCGCCCTGCTGCCCTGGCTGTCGAAGATCGGCCTGTATCTGCGCTCGGTCGAAATGGTGGTCATCCTGCTCTTCGGCCTGACCCTGATCGCAGTCGTCGCGGCGAAGGACATGCTGAAGGGCCTGATCGCCGGCTTCTTCGGTCTGATGATCGGGGTGATCGGCACCGACCAGGTCTACAGCACGCCGCGCGCAACGTTCGGTTTGCTGGAACTCTACGACGGGGTGCCGCTGGTCCCGGCGCTCATCGGCTTGTTCGCGATTTCCGAGGCGCTGGTGATGATCGAGGACAAGATGATCGTCGACGCCACGGGCAGGACCCGCGCGGGAGCCGCGCGCTGGGCCGACACGGTCGCGGGGTTGCGCATGTCGCTGCAACGTTGGTGGCACATCGTCTGGACGAGCTTCGTCGGCTTGTTCATCGGTATCATCCCCGGCGCCGGTGCGAGCATTGCCGCGTTCGTCGCGTATCAGCAGTCCCGCCTCTGGTCGAAGCACCCGGAGCTCTACGGCACCGGCGTGCCCGAGGGCGTCATTGCGCCCGAAGCGGCCAACAACGGCGTCACTTCGGGAACGTTGGTCCCGACGCTGGCGCTCGGCGTGCCTGGCGGCAGCACGGCCGCGGTCATGATGATCGTGCTGCAATATCACGGCGTGGTGATGGGGCCGCGGCTCTTCGTCACCAACCCGGAAATCGCCTACGGCGTGTTCGTTTCCATGGCCGTTGCCTATATTTTCATGATCTTCACCATCCTGCCGCTCGCGCGCTACATGTCCCGCATCGTGCTGATCGAGACCACCTTCCTGGCGCCCGGTCATCATGCTGATGACGATCGTCGCGGCGTTCGGCGAGCGGCAATACCTGTTCGACATGGGATTGGCGCTGGCCTTCGGCGTGCTCGGCTACATCGCTCACAAGACGAACTACCACGTAACGGCCATTCTGATCGGCATCATCCTGGGGCCGTTGTTCGAGCAGTATCTGGTGCGCGCCTTGCGCCTTTCGCAGGGTGACGTGACGATCCTGTTCTCCTCGACGCTCGGCAACACGCTGTGGGCGATGCTCGCCCTTTCGCTCGCGCTGCCCTGGTGGCGCGGTCATTCACAGCGCAAGGCCGCCGCCGCGCGCTTCGCAGACCCGCGATCAACGGTAGCAACGCGCAAATGAACGACATCACCACGAGCACGGTCACTGCGCGCAATGTCCGCCGCATCGCGCGAATGGAAATCCCGGGCGGTGGTCAGGTCACGGTGGACGGGCATTACGCTTTCGTCGGCCACATGAAGCCGCCGCACGGTACCACCATCATCGACATCGCCGATCCCGCGCATCCGAAGGTCGTGCACACGCTCATGCTCCCCGACGGCTACTCGCATAGCCACAAGGTGCGCGTCGCGGGCGACGTGATGATCGTCAATGTCGAACAGAACAACCGCCACCTGATGCGCCGCGGCGCGCGAATTCCGGATGCGGAGGCGAAGCTCGCGGCTGCGTTGTCCCGGGCCGCCGACCGACGCCGAGCTGGCTTTCGAGCTGAAAGTGAAACCGGACGACATACCGATGCTGCGCGAGGGCAACCGGCGCGGGTACGGCGACGGCGGCTTTCGCATCTACGACATCGCGGACCGGAGCCGTCCGCGGCTGATTGCCTACGAGAAGACGCACGGTTTCGGCGTCCATCGCTTCGACATGGACGCGCGCTACGCGTACATCTCGACCGAGATGGAGGGCTACGTCGGCAACATTCTCGTGATCTACGACATCGCAGCGACCGGATCGTCCGCAGGAAGTGTCGCGGTGGTGGATGCCTGGGCAGCACATCGCCGGCGGCGAGCAGCCGACCTGGTCGGGCTACAAGAACCGGCTGCATCATGCGCTGCGCGCGGGAGACCAGTTGTGGGCCTCGGTGTGGCACGCCGGGCTGCGGGTCATCGACATTTCGGATATCCGTCGACCCCGCACGGTGGGTGCGTACGACTACCATCCCCCGTTTCCGGAGCCGACGCATACGGTGCTGCGCGTTCCGTTCCCGGTCGCCGGCCGGCAGCTTGCGGTGGCGGTGGACGAGGAGCACGAGCACACCCCCGGCCAGCCCCATGCGGGCCTGTGGGTGTTCGACGTCGGCGATGTCGGTGACATCAAGCCGCTTGCGATGTTCCATCTGAGCGAAAAGGACTCGCCCTGGAGCGATCGCGGCCGCTTCGGCGCCCACCAGTTCCAGGAGCACATGTCCGATACGCTGCTTTTCACGGCATGGTTCGGCGGTGGCTTGCGTATCGTCGATATCGCCGATCCGACGCTGCCGTGCGAGGTGGGTCACTTCATTCCCGGACCCCCGGCCGGTTTCGAGAGCCCGCAAAGCAATGATGTCGACGTCGATGAACGCGGCCTGATCTACCTGCTGGACCGCAACCAGGGTCTGGACATCCTCGAATACACGGAACGTCGTTAGGGAACCCAAGTCATCTTTTTCGCTTGACAGGGTCTCGGCTTATAGGTAACCTATCAGGTTACATGTCACGAAGCCTCCATATCCCGCGGCAGCCTCGACGAAGACGATCTCGACCGCGTCTTCGTCGCGCTCGCGAACCGTACGCGCCGCCAGGATCCTCGACATCGTTGCCGCGCATCCAGGATCCGCTGTCGGCGAGGTCGCCGAGCACTTCGACATGAGTCGCATCGCCGTGCAAAAGCATCTCGCCACGCTCGAGGAAGCCGATTTGCTGACGAGTGAGCGGCAAGGTCGCGAGCGCCGGCTCTGGTTCAACGCGGTCCCGCTGCAGCTCGTCCACGAGCGCTGGAGCGAGCAGTACCGCAGCTTCTGGGCGAATCGGCTCACGCAACTCAAGTACGCATCCGAGAACGAGGGGGGACGATGACGGACGAACGCAAGCTGGTGTCGAGGATCCGCATCCGCGCGAGCGCGGAGCGGGTGTGGCACGAGCTCACGAAGAACAACGAGCCGCAAGCGGCGGTGTTCAACGCCTGGCTGCACGCGCAGGCGATGACTCCCGGCGCGGTGATCCAGATGCGCACCGTCGACGGCCGGAACGTGCTGGTCGTCGGCCGGATCCTCGAGTTCGATCCGCCGCGCCGCTTCGCGCACACGTTCCGCTTCACGCAGTACGACGATCCCGAGTGCACGGTCATCTACGAGCTGGCCGCGACCGGTGACGAGGTCGACGTAACGCTGACCGTGGACAACCTGCCGCTGGGCACGCGCACCGCGAAGGAGATGGCCAAGGGCGCGACGATGATCCTCGAGACGCTGAAGTCGGTGGCCGAAACCGGCCGGCCGAAATTCTCGACGCGCCTGATGTACGCGCTGTTCGGCAAGCTCGGGTTCGTCCTGCCGAAGCGCACGCGGGCCGAGCATTGGCCGCTGACCTCCACGGAGCGCGCAAGATGAATCACTTCGCCAGGCTTTTCGTTGCCGCTTCTTTCGCATCGTTGCGTACTGGGGATCGGCGGTCGCCGCGTCGCCACCCGGGATCGACGACACGTCGCACGCATCAGACGACGGCACGCGTACGTTGCGACAGAGCGTGATCGTATCCGCACCGATCGCTGCGGTATGGCATGCGTTCACGACGACCGACGGCTATCGGGCGTGGGCCGCGCCGGTGGCGAGGATCGACTTTCGCGTCGGCGGCATCGTCGAGACCAGCTACTCGGCGGACGCGCAACTGGGCGCGCCGGGCAACATCCGCAACGAGATCATCGCCTATGCGCCGGAACGCATGTTCGTTCTGGCGAATCGGCAGGCGCCTCCCGGACGTGCCGTTCGACGTGCCGACGTTCCAGTCGCTGCCCACGGTGGTGCTGTTCGACGACCTCGATGGCGGGCGAACACGCGTGACCATCGTTCAGCCCGGGTACCGCGCGGGTGACGCTTACGACCGCACGTGGAAGTTCTTCGAGTGGGGCAATGGTGCGACGCTCGCGGCGCTGCGCGACCGGTTCGTGAAGGGACCGACCGACTGGCGCAAGGCTGCATCGAAATGACGTCCAGGAACACGCAGCGTTGCGCACAACGCTCGTCGTTTCGTAGCTTTACCCGCGGGCGCCGACGGGCCGCCCCGAGGCGTCCGCCTGGATCCCATCCCGATGCAAAAGGCGCAACGACTGGCGTCTCGTCAGCGCACCAGATTCCCGGACGCCTTTTGCATCGGCTAATCGAGGAACAGATCGGTCATCAGCGGCTGCCCCGGCACGACCGCATAGCGTCCGAAGTCGCTGACGCCGGCTTCCCGCAACACGTCTTCGTCGATGAAGAAGTTGCCGGTGCAACTGCGAGCGTCGCGAGTGAGGATCGCGTGCGCGGCGTCGGCGACGATCGCGGGCTTGCGCATCTGGGCGGTCTGCGATTGCGCGCCGGGAATCATGGCGACAGCGGCGGTGGCGATCACCGTGCGCGGCCAGAGGGCGTTGACCGCAACCCCCTGAGCCCGGAATTCCTCGGCCAGGCCGAGCACGGCGAGGCTCATTCCATACTTCGCGATCGTGTACGCGACATGCGGCTTGAACCACTTCGGATCCAGGTTCAGCGGCGGCGACAGCGTCAGGATGTGCGGATTGCGCGCGGCCTTCGCGGCGTCGATCAGATGCGGCAGGCAGGTGCGCGACGCGACGAACGTGCCGCGCACGTTGACGCCCATCATCAGGTCGAAGCGCTTGACCGGCGTGTCCAGCGTGCCGGTCATGCTGATCGCGCTCGCGTTGTTGACGAGGATGTCCAGCGTGCCGAAGCGTGCGAGCGGTCGCGTCGACTGCGGTCTGCACCGCCTGCTCATCGCGAATGTCGCAAGGAATCGCGAGCGCATGCCCGCCGGCTTCCTCGACGGCGGCGGCCGCTTCGTGGATCGTCCCCGGGAGCTTCGGATGCGGATCGGTCGTCTTGCCGAGGATCGCGACATTGGCGCCGTCCTGCGCCGCACGAAGCGCGATCGCAAGCCCGATGCCGCGCGACGCGCCGGTGATGAAAATCGTTCGACCGGCCAGCGTCGGCATCGACTCAGTCCTCGTGGAAATCCGGTGGGCGCTTGCCGAGGAACGCGGCGATCCCTTCGGCGAAATCGGCGGTGCCCGTGCATTGGCCGAAGCTCAGCGCTTCGGCTTGAAGTTGCTCGGAGAGCGAGCGTTGCATCGATCCGCGGAGCAGGCGCTTGAGGTTGCGGACGGCGAGCGTGGGTCCGGCTGCGATTCGCCGCGCGGCATCCGCGACGGCCCCGTCCAGCTCGGCGAGCGGCAATACGCGATTCACCAGCCCGAGCGCTGCGGCTTCCTGCGCGCCGAAGCGATCGCCGAGCATGCAGGATCTCGGCAGCCTTGCGTGCACCGACGATACGCGGGAGCCAGTAGGTTCCGCCTCCATCCGGCGTCACCGCGATCTGCAGGTAAGCGGATGCGAAGTAGGCGTCCTCGCTGGCGAACGCGAGGTCGCACGCGTTCGCGAGCGACAGTCCGAATCCTGCGACTGCGCCGTGCAGGCGCCCGATCACCGGCTGCGGCGCGCGGGCGAGCGTCTCGACGACAGCATGCACGCGCTCGACCATGCGTTGGAACGAGGCGCGCCGCGTCGCCTCGTCCTCCTGCAAGCGATTCGGCGAACACGCGGATGTCGCCGCCGGCCATGAAATGCTTGCCGGCGCCTTTGAGCACCACGACGCGCACGCTGTCGTCGGCGGCCAGCTCGCCGGTTCGCGCGATCAGCGCATCGACCATCGCCAGGTCGAGCGCATTCAGCGCGGCGGGGCGGTTCAGCGTCAGTGTCGCGACCGCACCGTCGCGGTCGAGCAGAACCGTGTCGTTCATGGGGCAGGCACTGCGGCACGCAACGGCGCCGCAGCGTCCAAACACTCTAGCACGGGCGAATCGCCGAACCGTTCCAGCGCCGCGTTGACGGTTGCGAAGTGGATGTCCACGACGTCGTCGATGTTCTCGGCGTAACCGCCGGCCATCGCGATCGCCACCGGGATGCTGGCGTTCCGCAGCGTGTCGAGCACGTAGGCGTCGCGCATTGCGAGGCCGTGCTTGGTGAGCGCGAGCCGCCCGAGCCGGTCGTGCTCGTAGGGATCCGCGCCGGCCAGATAGATCGCGAGCTCGGGCCGGCTCCGCTCGACGGCGAGCGGCAAGGCCACACGCAGCGTCGCGAGGTACGCTGCGTCGCCGGTGCGATCGTCGAGCTCGACGTCCTGGCGGCTTGCCGCCTTCCGGAACGGAAAATTGTTGCGGCCGTGCAGCGACAGCGTGTGAACGTCGTCGTCGCCACCGAGAATGGCCGCGGTGCCGTCGCCCTGATGCACGTCGAGATCGACGATCAGTACCCGCCGCACGAGTCCTTCCGACTGAAGGGTCCGCGTAGCGACCGCAGCGTCGTTGAACACGCAATACCCTTCGCCGAAGTCGCGGTGCGCATGATGCGTCCCGCCGGCCAGGTTGACGCCCGCTCCGCACGACGAGCGCGCAGCGGCAGGCCGCAAGCGTCG
Source organism: uncultured beta proteobacterium (assembly GCA_963804205.1). Lineage (GTDB taxonomy): Bacteria > Pseudomonadota > Gammaproteobacteria > Burkholderiales > Casimicrobiaceae > VBCG01. Next base: position 102,623 of record CAWDPJ010000004.1, read on the forward strand.
CACCAGCGGATCGTCGCGATCGCTCGACCATCGCCGGCGACCAGGGAAACCCGATGCGTCGCATCGCCCGCGCGTCGAGCGATGCCCGTAGTCACCGCTGCGATGTAGTCACGATCGTGCGCCGTTGCGAGCTCGTCGTCGGTCGCGGCCGGCGGGACCCGCATGTACTGCGGCGCCACGGCGCTCACGCGTTCGCGCAGTCGAGCGTACTTGGGCATCGGGAACCGATGGCCGCCCGGCAGCGGCAGCACGAAGTGGTCGGTGGCGAAGATGAGCATGGAGACGCGTGTCGTGCGGCGGCGCTTGAGAGCGCTCGGCTACTTGGTGTCGCCGGCCTGCCGGAAGGGTTTCGACTCCTCGAGCTCGCCGATCGTGTGGGCGATATCCACGTGCTCGCGCGCGCAGAAGTCGGCAATCGCGGCCGCGAATGCCGGCTCGGCGATCGCGTGCGCAGACTGCGTGGCCAGCGGCGTCAGGCCGCGGGCCAGCTTGTGCAGGCCTTGCGCTCCGCCCTCGAACGACGCGATGCCGCGCTCCAGGCAGAACTCGATCGCCTGGTAATAGCAGGCTTCGAAGTGCAGGCCGGGCACGTAGTCGATCGTTCCCCAGTAGCGCCCCCACAGCGTGTCGTCGTCGAAGACATCGAGCGCCGCGCAGAGCGGGCGGCCGTTGCGCTGACCGAGCACGAGCAGCAGGTGCTCGGGCATCGTTTGCGAGATGCGCTCGAAGAACTCCGGCGAGAGGTAAGGCGTCGAGTGGTGCGCGCGGTAGGTCGCCTCGTAGCAGCGGTAGAAGAACGCCCAGTCGCGCGCCGTGATGTCGCTGTCCGGTCTTGCGTACGAACGTCACGCCCGCTTCGGCCACCTTGCGGCGATCCTGCTTCACCTTCTTGCGCTTGTCGTGCGAGAACGACGCGAGGAAATCGGCGAAGTCGCGATAACCGGCGTGGGTCCAGTGGAATTGCACGCCGGTGCGCGCGATCATCGAGGCGTCGCTGCACACGCGCGCATCGATGTCGTCGAGAAACAGCAGGTGCAGCGAGGACGCTTCGCCGCGCGCGACGATCGCGCGTGCCGCTGAAAGCAGCGCTTGCTTGACCGGCGACATCGTCAGCAAGGAGTCGCGGCCCGGTAACCGGCGTGAAGGGAATGGCGGCGACGAGCTTCGGGTAATAGCGGCGACCGTAACGGCGATAGGCATCGGCCCATCCCCAGTCGAACACGTATTCGCCGTAGGAATGCGTTTTCAGGTACAGCGGCAGGGCACCGACCAGACGCTTGCCCGACCATGCGCCCAGGTAGCGAGGCTGCCAGCCGGTGGCGCGGCTGGCGCAACCGGTGTCGTGCAGCGCGGACAGGAACGCATGCGAAAGGAGCGGCTGGCCGTGCGCAAGCGCGTTCCACTGGGTCGCGTCGATCCGATCGAGCACGAGATTCTCGTGCACGACGATTGCGGACGCGAACCTGGAGCCGGGACGAGGGAAGCCATCGACGGTGATTGTCGCCTGGGAAGCATCGCGCCTCAAGGCGCCCGATGCTACCATCGAGCGATGCACGTCGCGGTCGCCCAACTCGACGCGATCGTGGGTGACCTGTCCGGCAATGGACGGCGCATCCTCGACGCGCTGCGCGAAGCCGAGCGGGCCGGCGCCGATCTCACGGTGACGCCGGAGCTTTCGCTCTGCGGCTATCCGCCCGAGGACCTCCTGCTGAGGCCCGCGTTCGTCGAAGCGAACGCCCGCGAGCTTGCATCGATTGCGAGCGAGGTTACGGACAGCGTGCTTACCGTGGGCTTCGCGGAAGGGCACGAAGGCCGGCGCTGCAACGCCGTCGCGGTCCTTCGCAACGGCCGCGTCGATCAGGTCTACCGCAAGCAGGCACTGCCGAACTACACGGTCTTCGACGAGGAGCGTTACTTCGCGCCGGGTTCCGATGCCTGCGTGTTCCCGGTCGGCGACCTGCGCGTCGGAGTCGTGATCTGCGAAGACGTGTGGGTTCCCGGACCGGCCGCGCAGGCGCGCGCGGCGGGAGCGCAGGTCCTCGTCGTGCCGAACGGCTCGCCGTATCACACGTCGCAACTGGCATTGCGCCGCGAGCAGGTCGCCGCGCGCGCGATCGAGAACGCGAATGCCGATCGTCTACGTGAATCGCTGCGGCGGGCAGGACGAGCTCGTGTTCGACGGCGCCTCGTTCGTCGTCGACGCGACCGGCACCGTGGTGCAGCAGATGCCGGCCTGGCACGAGACGCTCGCGCTCGTGTCGTTCGACGGCGCGCGCGTGCGGCCGGTGCGCGGCGACCTCGATGACCGGCTGGAGTACCACGTCTACGAGGCGCTGGTGACCGGCGTGCGCGATTACGTGACGAAGAACCGGTTTCCGGGCGTGATCATCGGCCTGTCCGGCGGCATCGACTCGGCGCTCACGCTTGCCGTCGCCGTGGACGCGCTGGGTCGCGAGCGCGTACGCGCCGTCATGCTGCCCTCGCCTTACAACGCCGCGATCAGCCTGCACGATGCGCGCGAGATGGCCGGCATCGTCGGCGTTCGCTACGACGAGATCCCCATCGACGGACCGTTCAACGCGGTGCTCGAGGCGCTCGAGGCCGAGCTTCGCGATCACGCGCCCGGAACGACGCGAGGAGAACCTGCAGGCGCGCATCCGCGGCACGCTGCTGATGGCGATCTCGAACGCGACCGGATCGATCGTGCTCACGACCGGCAACAAGTCCGAGATCTCGGTCGGCTATGCGACGCTCTATGGCGACATGGCGGGGGGATTCGGCGTGCTGAAGGATGTGTTCAAGACGCTGGTCTACCGGCTGGCCCGTTATCGGAACGAGCTCGGTCGCGTGATCCCCGAGCGGATGCTGACGCGGCCGCCGTCGGCGGAGCTCCGGCCGGACCAGACCGATCAGGACACGTTGCCGCCCTACGACGTGCTCGACGCCATTCTCGAGCTGTACATCGAGCGCAACCAGAGCCTCGCCGACATCGTCGCCGCGGGGTTTTCCGCAGCGGACGTGCGCCGGATCGTGCAACTCGTCCAGCGCGCCGAATACAAGCGACGCCAATCCGCAGTCGGCATCCGGATCTCCCCTCGCGGCTTCGGCAAGGACTGGCGCTATCCGATCACGTCGGCGTGGGCGGAGACGGACACGCTGCCTGCCCGTTCACCGAACCCGTGAGCGCGGGCCGATTCGTGTAATCTAACTCGGCGGGCAGCGGCGCGAGGAGGCGGTTGACATGAAGAAGATCGAAGCGGTGATCAAGCCGTTCAAGCTGGACGAAGTTCGCGAAGCGCTTATCCGAGGTCGGCGTAACCGGGCTCACCGTCACCGAGGTGAAGGGCTTCGGCCGGCAGAAGGGTCATACCGAGCTCTACCGGGGCGCCGAGTACGTCGTCGACTTCCTGCCGAAGGTCAAGGTCGAGGTGATCCTCGGCAGACGCGCTGGTCGAACGGGCCATCGAGTCGATCGTCCGTGCCGCGCGCACCGGCAAGATCGGCGACGGCAAGATCTTCGTCACCGATGTCGATCAGGTGATCCGGATCCGGACCGGCGAATCGGGGGAGGCGGCGGTATAGGCGTACGCAACCGATCAAGGTCGACGCGAAGGCCGCGGTCGATACTCGGGGAGGTTCGATGTCGTTCATGTCGGAGTTTCGCGCGTTCGCGCTCAAGGGCAACGTCGTCGATCTCGCCGTCGGCGTGATCATCGGCGCCGCGTTCTCGAAGATCGTCGATTCGCTGGTGAAGGACGTCATCATGCCGGTCGTCGGCGTGATCACCGGCGGCGCGGTCGATTTCTCGAACAAGTACTTCGTGCTATCGGGCAACGTGCCGGCCGGCGCGCCGCTCGATGCGGCGCAGAAGGCCGGCGTGGTGCTCGCCTGGGGCAACTTCGTCACCGTGCTCTGAATTTCATCATCCTCGCGTTCGTCATCTTCTGGATGGTGAAGGCGATGAACCGCTGGAAAGCGCGGACTCGACGCCGCGCCGCCGCGCCCGCCGAAGAAATCCTGTTGCTGCGCGAGATCCGCGACCAGTTGAAGAAACGACCCTGAAGCTCCGACCGTCGGGCCCGCGCGCGAAGGCGGCTCGTTGACCGTCCGTGCGCGGCGAATGCCAGAATCGCGCGTTTCCTGCGAGGCGGCGCCTTGAAAAGGGCCGCAAAGACCGCCCGCCCTGCCATGTCACCCCGGAGGCGTTCATGAAATTCCTGCAAGCTTGCGCGCGCGCTCGCGTTCGCGCTTTCATCGCTGCTGGCCGTCGCCGCGCACGCCGACATCAATATCGGCGTCACGCTCTCGGCCACCGGCCCGGCGGCGTCGCTCGGCATTCCCGAAAAGAACACGTTCGAGCTGCTCCCGACGACGATCGGCGGTGAGAAGATCAACTGGATCGTGCTGGACGACGCCTCCGATACGACGCGCGCGGTCACGAACACGCGGCGGTTCATCACCGAGAACCGCGTCGACGTGGTCATCGGCTCGACGATCACGCCGAACTCGCTGGCGATGGTCGACGTCGTCGCGGATGCCGAAGTGCCGCTGATCTCGATGGCCGCGTCCGCGCGCATCGTCGATCCGGCGAATCCGAAGACCCGCTGGGTGTTCAAGACGCCGCAGAGCGACGCGTTGATGGCCGATGCGATCGCCGTGCACATGAAGGCGAACGGCGTGAAGACGATGGGCTACATCGGCTTCGCGGACGCGTACGGCGACGGCTGGCTCGCCGAGATCAAGCGCTCGGCGCAGACCGCGGGCATCAAGGTCGTCGCCGAGGAGAAGTACAACCGCAACGACCCTTCGGTGACCGGGCAGGTGCTGAAGCTCGTGTCGGCGAAGCCGGACGCGATCCTCATCGGCGCCGCCGGAACACCCGGCGCGACGCCGCAGAAGGAGCTGGTCGCGCGCAACTACAAGGGCAAGATCTACCAGACGCACGGCGTGGCGAATCCGGACTTCCTGCGCGTCGTCGGCAAGGACGGCAACGGGACGATCCTGCCGTCCGGTCCGATGCTGGTCTACGAGCAGCTGCCCGACACCAATCCGGTCAAGAAGGTCGCCGCCGAGTACATCACGAAGTACGAGCAGAAGTTCGGCACGCGCTCGACATTCGGCGGTCACGCCTGGGACACGTACCTGCTGCTGAACCAGGCGATCCCGGTTGCGCTCAAGAAAGGCAAACCGGGCACGCGGGAGTTCCGCACCGCGCTGCGCGACGCGCTGGAGGCAGCGAACGTCGTGGCAACGCACGGCGTGTTCGTGATGTCCGGCAACGACCACAACGGGCTCGACAATCGCGCGCGCGTCATGGTGCGGATCGACAACGGCAAGTGGGTGCTGACCAAATGACCGGGTGACGCAGGGCGCCGGTCATCCCCGCGAACGCTTCGGGATCCGGCGTCGTCGCACTCCACCGCTTCCAGGCGCGCGGTCCCGAATGGATCTCTCGATCGCCGCACTGCTGACGCAGGACGGCATCACCAACGGCGCCATCTACGCGCTGCTGGCGCTGGCGCTCGTGCTCGTGTTCGCGGTCACGCGCGTGATCTGGGTTCCTTCCGGCGAGTTCGTCGCATTCGGAACGCTGACGCTTGCAGGCCTGCAGCTCGGCAAGACGCCGGGCACCGTCGGCTTGCTCGCCGGCATGGCGGTCGATCGCGGGCCTGATGGAAGTCGTCGCCTGCATCAAACGCGGCGAGGCCGCACGGCATTCCCCGACAGCTGGCGTTGTGGACCGCGCTTCCGCTCGCCGTCGCCGGTTTCGTCTGGGCCGTGGCACCGCTGTCGCTGCTCGCTTCCCCTGCAGATCCTGGCGACGCTCGCCGCGGTGACGGCGCTCGGGCCGCTGCTCTACCGGATCGCCTACCAGCCCGTGGCCGAAGCCTCGGTGCTCGTGCTGCTGATCGTCTCGGTCGCCGTGCATTTCACGCTGGTCGGCCTCGGCCTGTGGTTCTTCGGCGCCGAAGGGTCGCGCACGCCGCCGTTCTCGTCGGCGTCGATCACCGTCGGCGCGGTGACGATCAGCGTGCAGAGCCTCCTCGTCGTGGTGACCAGCGTCCTCTGATCGTCGCGCTCTACCTGTTCTTCGGGCGCACGCTGTACGGCAAGGCGCTTGCGCGCCACGGCGCTGAATCGCGTCGGCGCGCGGCTGTGCGGCGTGTCGCCGAGCTTCGCCGGTGCGCTCACGTTCACGCTCGCCGCGCTGCTGTGCGCGTTCTCCGGCGTGCTGATCGGTCCGATCACGACCGTCTATTACGACTCGGGTTTCCTGGTGTCGCTGAAAGGCTTCGTCGGCGCGATCATCGGCGGACTCGCGAGCTATCCGCTGGCGGCTGCGGGTGCGCTGTTCGTCGGACTGATCGAGTCGTTCAGCTCGTTCTGGGCGAGCGCGTTCAAGGAAGTGATCGTGTTCACGCTGATCATCCCCGTGCTGTTGTGGCGCAGCCTCACTACGCATCATCACGAGGAGGAGGAATGACGCCGCGAGCCGGACGTACTCGCGCATCGTCCTCGCGATGATCGCGGTGCTGGTCGCGATCCCGCTCGGTCGCGCCGCAGTTCTGGGTAACGCTCGGCAACTACATCGGGCTGTACAGCATCGTCGCGCTCGGGCTGGTGCTGCTGACCGGTGTCGCGGGTCAGACGTCGTTCGGTCAGGCGGCCTTCGTCGGCCTGGGCGCGTACACGACCGCCTACCTCACGACGAAGTTCGGAACCTCGCCGTGGCTGACGCTGCCGATCGGCCTCGCGCTCACGGCCGCCGTGAGCCTGGCGCTCGGATTCATCACGCTGCGGATGAAGGGCCACTATCTGCCGCTCGCCACGATCGCCTGGGGCATCAGCCTCTACTATCTGTTCGGCAATCTCGAGTTTCTCGGCGGGCATACCGGCATGACCGGCATTCCGGCGCTCGAGATCGGAAGCCTGCAGCTGCGCAACGAGCGCTATTACTACTTCCTGATCTGGGCGATCGCGCTCGCCGCACTGTGGAGCACGAACAACCTGCTCGACTCGCGGCCGGGTCGCGCGATCCGTGCATTGCGGGGCGGGCTCGAGATGGCGGAGGCGTTCGGCGTCAACGCCGCCCGGCTGAAGATCATCGTGTTCGTGTATGCGGCGCTGCTCGCATGCATCTCCGGCTGGCTGTACGCGCACCTGCAGCGGTTCGTCAATCCGACGCCGTTCGGCATCAACCAGGGCATCGAGTACCTGTTCATGGCCGTCGTCGGCGGCGCCGGAAGCGTCTGGGGCGCGGTGGTCGGCGCCACGCTGATCACGCTCCTCAAGCAGTGGCTGCAGGAAGGTGGCGCGTTGATGACGCTGCTGCGCGACGGCCTCGAACGCGTGTTGCCGGCAGGCGTCACGCCGTCGGGCAATTTCGAGATCATCGCGTTCGGCATCCTGATGGTCGTGCTGCTGCAACGCGCCCGCGAGGGCATCTGGCCCTGGGTGGCGCGGTATCTGCCGAAGCGCGCGCCGCCGCCTGTCGCTCCGGCGCCGGCGCTACCCGCGCGCGAGCGCTGGAAGGGAACGGGTCCGCTGCTCGAAGTGCGCAAGGCGCGCCGGCAGTTCGGAGGCCTCGTCGCCGTGAACGACCTGTCGTTCGTCATCCATGCCGGCGAGATCCTCGGCCTGATCGGTCCGAACGGTGCGGGAAAGAGCACGACGTTCAACCTGATCTCCGGCGGGCTTGCCGCTGACGTCGGGCGAGGTCGATGTTCCGCGGCGAGCCGATCGCGGGCCTGCAGCCGTACGAGATCGCAGCGCGCGGCATCGGCCGCACGTTCCAGCACGTCAAGCTGATTCCGCAGATGAGCGTGCTCGACAACGTGGCGCTGGGCGCCTACCTGCGCGGGCGCACGCGGCGTTGCGTCGGCCGCGTTGCGACTCGACCGCGCAGAGGAAGCGCGAACCCGCGCCGAAGCGGCGCGCGCGATCGAGCGCTGCGGCCTGGCGTCGCACACGTTCGACGCCGCGGGGAGCCTCGCACTCGGCCAGCAGCGGATCGTGGAGATCGCGCGCGCGCTCGCAGCGGATCCGACGCTGCTGCTGCTCGACGAGCCGGCGGCCGGACTGCGCTATCTCGAGAAGCAGAAGCTCGCCGAGCTGCTGCGCTCGCTTGCGCGAGGAGGGCATGACGATCCTGCTCGTCGAGCACGACATGGAGTTCGTCATGGGCATCACCGACCGGCTGGTGGTGATGGACTTCGGCGAGATGCTCGCGACCGGCGAGCCGGCCGAGATCCAGCGCAATCCTGCCGTGCGCGAGGCGTATCTCGGCGGCGTGTGAGCTCTGGACGTGACGACGCCGCTGCTCGAAGTCCGCGATCTCTCGGTGTTCTACGGAAAGGTCGAGGCCGTGCACCACCTGTCGCTCACCGTCGACGAGGGCCGCATCGTCACCGTGATCGGCCCGAACGGCGCGGGCAAGACGACATCGCTTGGCGCCATCATGGGGCTCAATCCGTCGCGCGGCACGATCCGGTATCTCGGCGAGCCGATCGACCGGCTGAGCGTCGAGCAGCGCGTGGCGCGAGGGCTTCGTGCTGGTGCCCGAGCGGCGCGAGCTGTTCGCGGGCATGAGCGTCGCGGACAATCTCGCGCTGGGCGCCTTCCCGCAACGCCGTGCCGGGCCCGCGACGGTGAAGAAGACGCTCGACGACGTCTATCAGCGTTTTCCGCGTCTCGCGCGAGCGTCGCGACCAGCTCGCAGGCACGCTGTCCGGCGGCGAGCGACAGATGCTGGCACTGGGCCGCGCGCTGATGGGCAAGCCGAAGCTGCTCATGCTCGACGAGCCGTCGCTCGGCCTCGCGCCGCTGATCGTGAAGGAGATCTTCAGCATCGTCGCCGAGCTTCGGGCGAGCGGCGTGTCGATCCTGCTGGTCGAGCAGAATGCGCGCGCTGCGCTGCAGGTCGCGGACTACGGATATGTCCTCGAAACCGGCGAGCTCGCGATGCACGGCGTGTCGTCGGAGCTTGCCGCCGATCCGAAGGTCGCGGCGACGTATCTGGGACGTCAGGTGACAGAGGTCAGTTGCCAGTTGATCAGTACGGGTCGCGCGCTCCCATCTGTAGACTGGCTCGACTCGCCAACCGACTTCTGACGACTCATGCCTGATCCCGCGATGTCCCCGATCCTGCTCGCCGATGCCGAACGCCTGCTGCTGGCCTCCGGCGACCTCGACCGCGCGCAACTCGACCGCGTGCTCGCGTCGATCCACGAGCACGACGTCGATTTCGCCGACCTCTACTTCCAGCAGTCGCGCTTCGAGAGCTGGAGCCTCGAGGAGGGCATCGTCAAGTCCGGCACGTTCTCGATCGACCGCGGCGTCGGCGTGCGCGCGGTGGCGGGCGAGCGCCAGGCGTTCGCGTATTCCGACGACATCTCGCTGCCCGCGCTCGAGGAAGCGGCGGTTCGCCGTACGCGCGATCGGCCGCCAGGGACAATCGGCGGTCGCGCCGCTGTCGCGCGCGCGGCGACGCCCGTTCGCTCTACACGGTGGCCGATCCGGTGGCGAGCCTTCCCGAATCCGAGAAGGTCGCGCTGCTCGAGAAGCTCGAGCGCATGGCGCGCGCGCTCGATCCGCGCGTCGCGCAGGTGATGGCGTCGCTTGCCGGCGAGCACGAGACGGTGCTGGTCGCGCGCAGCGACGGCCTGATCGCCGCCGATGTGCGTCCGCTGGTGCGCGTCTCGATCACGGTGATCGTCGAAGAGCACGGCCGGCGCGAGCAGGGCTATTCGGGTGGCGGCGGCCGCTTCAACTACGCGTACTTCGACGACGCGCTGCTGCATGGAGTACGCGAAGCAGGCGGTCGACCAGGCGTTGCTGAACCTGGCCGCGCGCGCCGCGCCGGCGGGCACGATGACCGTCGTGCTCGGGCCAGGCTGGCCAGGCATCCTCCTGCACGAGGCGATCGGGCACGGACTGGAAGGGCGATTTCAACCGCAAGGGCACGAGCGCGTTCTCCGGCCGCGTCGGGCAGCGCGTCGCGGCACCCGGCGTGACGGTGATCGACGACGGCACGCTCGAGGATCGGCGCGGCTCGCTCAATCTCGACGACGAAGGCAACCCGACGCATCGCACGGTGCTGATCGAGGACGGCATCCTGCGCGGCTACATGCAGGACCGGATGAACTCGTCGCTGATGGGCGTCGCGGCGACGGGCAACGGCCGGCGCGAGTCGTTCGCGCACCTGCCGATGCCGCGCATGACGAACACGGTGATGCTGAACGGCGACCGCGATCCGGGCGAGATCCTCGCTTCGGTGCAGGACGGCATCTACGCCGTGAACTTCGGCGGCGGGCAGGTCGACATCACCAGCGGCAAGTTCGTGTTCTCGATGGCCGAGGCGTGGAGGATCGAGAACGGCAAGCTGACCTATCCGGTGAAGGGCGCGACGCTGATCGGCAACGGTCCGGATGCGCTCACGCGCGTGACGATGATCGGCAACGACATGCGGCTCGACACCGGGATCGGCACCTGCGGCAAGGACGGCCAGAGCGTGCCGGTCGGCGTGGGTCAGCCGACGCTGAAGATCGAGGGGCTGACGGTCGGCGGGACGGGTAGCGGTAGTTAGACAAGGAACCGGCGATAGCACGATGGAAAGCGCCGCCGTCGCAGCGAATGCGACGGGGGCGTCGTTCGCGTATCGCCGATCGCCTATCGCCGTTAGTGCAGCGCGCCCCTTCTTCTCCGTCGCGGCCATCGGCGGCGCGGCGGAGGCGTGATGGCACACCATCCGCCATCCGGACGGCGTGCGCATGAACACGTTCGTGGCGAGCGCGCTCGCCTGCGCGCTGGCGTCGCCCGCGTGAATGTTCTCGACGGCGCTTTGCATCGCGAGGCCGACGGTCTCGATCGTGACGATCTGCTCGAGCCGGAACGAGACCCGGCCTTCGCCGGCGAAGATCCGGTCCCACGACGCCCGGACCGCGTCGTAGCCGACGAGCCGCGGGCCGCCCGGGTGCACGCACACGATGTCCTCGTCCTCGGCCCAGGTCGCCATCATCGCGTCGACGTCCTTCGCCTCGAACGCCTGGTAGAACGCCAGCGCCGCGTCCTGCGGCGAGGTGAAGATCGACGGCGTGCGGGGCTTGCCCATCGGTGCTCTTCTCAGGGTGGGGGGACAGACGAGCGCGCCAGATTGTAAACCGCATCCGCCTTGAGCTCGCGCATGCACTTGAAGTGGCCGAGCGGGCATTCGCGCTTGAAGCACGGGCTGCACGCGATGTCGATCTTGGCGACCTGCGCGAGCGGCGAGAGCGGCGGCGTGTAGATCGGCGACGACGAACCGAACAACGCAACCAGCGGCACGCCGACCGCAGCCGCCGCGTGCATGAGCCCGGAATCGTTCGACACGACGACCGAAGCGAGCGAGAGCACGTCGATCGCCGTTCCGAGGTCGGTGCGACCGGTCAGGTCGCGGATCGAGCGCGCCGCCTCGCCCGCGGCCTGCATCACCGACGAGGCGGCGAGCTTGTCGTTCGGCGAGCCCGACCAGCCACACCTGAAGACCCTGGGCGAGGAAACGCGCGGCGAGGTCCGCGAAATGCGTCGGCGGCCAGCGTTTCGCCGGTCCGTACTCGGCGCCGGGGCACAGCACGACGGTCGGGCCGGTCGGTACGCAGATGCATCGCGCGCGCGGCCGCGTTGCGATTCGCGAGATCGGGAACGAGCACCGGCGCGGGCGGCATCGGGATCAGCGTACCGGGCGGCGCGGCCAGTGCGGCGAAGCGATCGACGAGACGCGGCAACGCCTTGCGATCCAGCCGTCGCGCATCGGTCAGCAGTCCGTAGCGGAACTCGCCGACGTAGCCGGTGCGCCGAGGGATTCGCGCGAGCCACGGCACGAGCGCCGACTTCCACGAGTTCGGCAGCACGATCGCGCGCGAGTAGCCCGATGCCTTCAATTGGTGGGCCAGCGCCCGCCGCGCGGGCAGGTCGAGCCGGCCGTGCGCGAGCGGGCTTTCGATCACCTGCCGGATGCCCCGAATGCGCGCGTACACGGCCGAGCACCACGGCGGCGCAAGCACGTCGACGATCGGCTCCTCGTACGGCTCGCGCACGAGCGCGATCAGCGGCTCGGAAAGGATCGCATCTCCGACCCAGGACGGCGCGACGACGAGGATGCGTTCGATCACGAGTGCGTGCGAGCCGGCTCGGAGCGAGACGGAAGCGCTGTGGGTTCTTGCTTCACCGAGCGGGCCGCGCTGTGCGGCCTCGATTCTCTTAGTGTTGCGCCGTCGGCCGCGCGCCGCCCTCGAGCCGATAGAGCGTGCTGCAATACGGGCAGCGCACCTCGCCGTTCTCGTCGAGCTCGAGATACACGCGCGGATGCGACGCCCAGAGCGGCATGTCGGGGTTCGGGCAGAACACCGGAAGGTCCTGCGGCTTCACGATGTAAACCGGCGGCTGGCGGATTTCGGCCACGCCGCTATACCTTCGACAACCAGTGCCGCTTCGACGGGTTCCTGCCGTTCACCGTATCGAAGAACAGCTGCTGCAGCTTCGTCGTGACCGGGCCGCGGCTGCCCGAGCCGATGACGCGCAGATCGTATTCGCGGATCGGCGTCACCTCGGCGGCGGTCCCGGTGAAGAACGCCTCGTCGGCGATGTAGATCTCGTCGCGCGTGATGCGCCGCTCGACGACGGGGATGCCAAGCTCGTTCGCGAACTCGATGATCGTCGCGCGCGTGATGCCTTCCAGCGCGCCGCCGGACAGGTCCGGCGTGTGCAGCGCGCCGTCGCGGACGATGAACACGTTCTCGCCCGAGCCCTGGCAGACGAAGCCCTGCGGATCGAGCAGCATCGCCTCCTCGTAGCCTTCGTGCGTCGCTTCCTGGTTCGCGAGGATCGAGACCGTGTAGTTGCCCACGGCCTTCGCCTTGCACATCGTGACGTTCGGATGGTGGTGCGTGAACGACGACGTCTTCACGCGGATGCCCTTCTCGATGCCGTCGGCGCCGAGATACGCGCCCCACGGCCATGCGGCGATCGCCACCCGGACCGGGTTCGACTTCGCCGCGACGCCCATCGCGTTGCTGCCGTAGAAGGCGAGCGGCCGGATGTAGCACGACTCGAGCTGGTTGCGGCGCACGCATTCCTTCTGCGCCTCGTCGATCTCCTCGGGCGCGAACGGGATCTTCATGCCGAAGATCTTCGCCGAGTTGAAGAACCGGCGCGTATGGTCCTTCAGCCGCCAGATCGCGGGCCCGTCGACGGTCTTGTAGCAGCGGACGCCTTCGAACACGCCCATGCCGTAGTGAAGCGTGTGCGTGAGGACGTGCGTCGTCGCGTCGCGCCATGGCACGAGCTTCCCGTCGTACCAGATCCATCCGTCGCGGTCGGCCATCGACATGGCGTGCGTCTCCTTCGAAGCTCTCGTGAACCTGCAATTCTAGCCGATCCTAACGGGCCTCCACCGCCGCGCGTCGCCACGGCGCGCCGAACAGCGTCTGCCACAGCGCATTCACCGATGCGCGACGCGCCGCGTGCGGCGCGGGATCGACGCGCGCGTGCTGTGCACCGGTGAGGCGCACGGCGTGCTGCTGGCGGCGGTAGGCGCGATAGGCATCGGCGACCTCGGTCGCGAGCTCGCGCGGCACGAGCCCGAGCTCGCCGGCAAGTCCGACGAGCGCGATGTTGCCCGCGTTGCGCGTCAGCTGCGGATGCGCGTGCGCATGCGCGAGCACCAGGTACTGGACGGCGAACTCGATGTCGACCATGCCGCCTTCGTCGTGCTTGAGGTCGAACAGCTCGGTCGCGATTCGGATGCCCGGCATACATCCGGCGCCGCATTTCGACGACGTCGTCGGCGAGCTTTGCCGGATCGCGCGGCAGCCGCAGGATCGCCTCGCGCTCCGCCTCGAAGGCCGCTCCGATCGCCGCGTCGCCGGCCACGAAGCGTGCGCGCGTGAGCGCCTGATGCTCCCAGGTCCAGGCGTTCTCGCGCTGGTAGCGCCGGAACGACGCGAGGCTCGACACGATGAGACCGCTCGCGCCGTCGGGTCGCAGCCGCAGATCCGTTTCGTAGAGCTGGCCGGCGCCGGTCATGCTCGTGAGCCAGGTGTTCAAGCGCTGCGCGAGGCGCGCGTAGCGCTCGGGCATCGCGTCGGCTTGCGGATCGTCCGGATCGACGTCGTAGAGGAAGACGAGGTCGAGGTCGGACGCGTAGCCGAGCTCCTTGCCGCCGAGCTTGCCGTAGCCGACGATCGCGAAGCGGGGCGGCGGCGCTCCGGGGCCACGCATGCGTCAGCCAAACCTGCCGCAGCGTTGCGTCGAGCACGACGTCCGCCAGCGCCGACAGGTGATCCGCGAGCCGCTCCACGGTGAGCGCGCCGGCGAGGTCCTGCACCAGCAGGCGAAACGTTTGCGCGTGCTGGAAGTGCCGGAGCGCATCCATCTGCCGCTCCTGGTCGTCGCCCGCGGATTGCAGCGCCGTTGCGAGCTCCTCGCGCCACGCGTCCCAGTCGCTTTCCGCGAACAGCAGCCGCGTGTCGAGCAGCTCGTCCAGCAGGATCGGATGGCGCGTCAGGTAGTCGGCCGCCCACGCGGACGACGCCATGAGGTTGGCGAGCCGCGGCATCAGCGGCGGATGCTCGATCAGCAGCGCCAGATACGCGCTGCGACGGCTGACGGCCTCCAGCAGGTCGAACAGGCGCGCGAACACCGTCTGCGGATCGTGGCCGTCGCTCGAGGTCCGCGACGCGCCTTCGAGCAGCTGCGGCACCAGCGTGTCGAACCGCTCGCGCGACTGCGCGGGCAGCTGCAGATAGCGCGAGCTTGCCTGCGTTGCGCGCAGGCGCATCAGCAGTGCGTCGGGATCGCGATACCCGGCGTCGGCAAGGACCGTGCGAGCGGTCGCGCTCTGCGGATCCTCCCATGCGACCCGCAACGAACTCTGCGGCACATCGTCGGCGGAATCGCCCAGAACCACCCTGAACTGTGCGGTGACGTCGGCGCGCGCACGCGCGCAAGATCGCGCTCGAACGTTGCGACGTCCGGCGCATCCATCGCCTCCGCAAGCAGCGCGCGCTCCGACGGATCGTCGGGCAGCGACTGCGTCTGCTGGTCGTCGCGGTACTGCAGCCGGTGCTCGACCTCGCGAAGAACGCGATAGGCATCGCGCAACGCCGCGACCGCTGCGCGTGGGCAGCAGCCCGCGCGCCTCGACCGCGTCGAGCGCGGGCAACGTGCCGCGCACGCGCAGCGACGGCTCGCGCCCGCCGCGCACGATCTGCAACGCCTGGACGACGAACTCGATCTCGCGGATGCCGCCTTCGCCGAGCTTCACGTCGTTGCGCGTAGTCGCGGCGCGCGCCCTGTTCGCGGATCTGCCGGTGGACGTCGCGAAGGCCCGCGTAGGCGTCGTAGTCGAGATACTTGCGGTAAACGAACGGCGTGACCAGCGCCATGAGCTCGTCGTGCGCGGTTCCGGTCAGCGGCCGCGCCTTGAGCCACGCATAGCGCTCCCAGGCGCGGCCCTGCGTGATCAGGTACTGCTCGAGCGCGGAATAGGGGACGGCGAGCGGACCGGCGTCGCCGTACGGCCGCAGCCGCATGTCGACGCGGAACACGAACCCGTCGGCCGTCACTTCGTGCAGCGCGCCGATCACGCGGCGGCCCAGGCGCTCGAAGAACTCGCGATTGCTGAGCCTGCGCGGGCCGCTGGTCTCGCCTTCCTCGGGGTAGACGAACACGAGGTCGACGTCCGAGGAGACATTGAGCTCGCCGCCGCCGAGCTTGCCCATCGCGACGACCACGAGCTGTTGCGCCGCGCCCGACTCCGCGCCGATCGGCTCGCCGAAGTCGCGCACGAGGGCCGCATGGTGCAGGCGCACGGCGGCGTCGATCGCAAGCTCGGCGAGCCTCGTGACCGTGCGCGACGACCTCGCGCAGCTCGGCCCTGCGCGTCAGATCGCGGGCGATCGTGTGCACGATGAGCCGCGCGCGCGCCTGGCGAAGCTCGCGCGCGAGGCGTTCCGCATCGCCGCCCGAGGCGGCGGCCTCGATCGCCGGGCGCACGTCGTCCCAGCGGGAACGGCTGCTCGAGCCGCTGCGGCCAACCATTCGCCGACCTCGGGCTTTGCCGCCAGCACGCGCTGGGCATAACGACTGAACGCCAGGGCGCGATCGAGGTCCATGAAGGGGCGCTGCAACGACGGGATGCGCTCGGCGGGCGCTTGACGTTGCGTCGGGTCGATCCCGCTACAATCCAGCTGCCGGGGAGCCCGACCGGTACGCGGGCGTCCCTCCGCAGCGCCGCCATTATGCCTTCCAGGCCCGAATCGCCCGCGGCATCCACCCTGCGCGCCCATGCGTCGCGGCTCACGCGCATCGCGGGACTACACCGTCGTCACCGCGATCGCGCTGTTCTGCGCGCTGCTGCTCGCCGTGCGGTTCGTGCTGTACCCGCAGATCGAATCGCACCGCTCGGACATCGCCTCGATGCTGTCGCGCGAGCTCGGGGCGAGCGTCGAGATCGACACGATCCGGACCGGGTGGCACGGCTGGAATCCGGAACTCGTCGTGCAGGGCCTTCGCGTGCGCGATCCGCGCCGGCGCGCTCGCGCAGCCGCTGATCGAATTGCCGGAAGTGACCGGTGTCGTGTCGTGGACGTCGCTGCTCACCGCGGACCTGCGACTGCACGAGCTGACGATCGAGCCGGCCGCGCCTGGCCATCACGGCGCGATGCGGACGGGCCGGTTCCACGTCGCCGGGCTGGAGATCGACTGCTGCCGACGCCGCCGCCGACTCGCAGTTCACCGATTGGTTGCTTCGTCAACGACTGATCGTCGTGCGCGACGCGCTGCTCGCGTGGAACGACGAGCTCCGCAGCGCGCCGCAGCTGCTCCTCGACGGCGTCCACTTCCGGCTCGAGAGCCGCTTCGGGCATCACCGGTTCGGCCTTCGCGGCACGCCCCCGCCGGAGATCGCCGCGCCGATCGACGTTCGCGGCGAGCTCTCGGCCGCGTCGTTCTCGGACTGGCGCAAGCGCGGCCGGGCGCATCTATCTGCGCCTCGACTATCGCGGACGTCGCCGCCTGGTCGGAGTGGATCCCGATACCGGTCGACGTGCAGTCCGGGCCAGGGCGCGATGCGGGTCTGGTTCGAGTTCGCCGAGGGAGTCGCCACGCGACGTGGTCGCGGATCTCGAGCTCGCCGACGTCCGCACGCGGCTCGCGAGCGAGCTGCCGGCGCTGGACCTCGCGCATCTGTCGGGACGCGTCACCTGGCAGCAGGAGGGCGTGCATCGCACGCTGACCACGCGCGGCCTCGAGCTCGTCGAGCGCAACGGCGCTTGCGATCGCGCCGACGAACCTCGATCTGCGTTTCGACGTCGACGCGGAGGGCCGGGCGACGTCGGGGCGGATCGCGTCGAGCCGTCTCGAGCTCGGTCCGCTGTCCGAGCTCGCTGTCGCAGCTGCCGCTGCCGGCGCAGGTTCGCGACGAGCTGGCCCGGCACGCGCCGCAGGGTACGTTGAGCGATGCCGAGTATGCGTGGGAAGGCCCGGTCGGCTCGCCGTCCACGTTCCGCATGCAGCGGCGTGTTCGCGGATCTCGGCACGAAGCCGTTCGAGTCGCTTCCGGGATTCACCGGATTGTCGGGGCGCTTCGACGCGACGCAGGCAGGCGGCACGTTGCAGCTTGCCAGCCGCAACGCGATCGCTGACCATGCCGAAAGTGTTCGCCGAGCCGCTCGCGCTGGACAGTGCCAGCGGGCGCGTCAAGTGGGAGCGGCAGTGCAGGCGACCTCAGCGTTCGCCTGGAGGATGTGCAGTATGCGAACGCGCATCTCGCCGGAACCGCGCACGGGACGTGGAAGTCGATGCCGAAGGGACCCGGCGAGATCGATCTCACCGCGCGGCTATCGCGAGCCGACGCGAAGCAGGTGCATCGCTACCTGCCGAACGTCATCGGCAGCGATACGCGCGTGTGGTTGCGCGACTCGCTGCTCGACGGCAACGTCGACGACGCGCGGCTGACGCTCAAGGGCGACCTCGCGCGTTTTCCGTTCGCCGACGGCAAGGCCGGCACGTTCATCCTCACGGTGAACGCGCTCGATACGACGCTCGACTATGCGAACGGCTGGCCGGCGCTGTCCGGCGTGGACGCGGAGATTCGTCTTCGAGGGCCATCGGCTCGGCGTCACCGCGTCGCGTGGGACGGGTGCTCGGTGCGACGCTCGGCCGCACGAGCGCAACGATCGCCGACCTGTCGCCCGAGCATCCGGTCGCTGGTGATCGACGGCGAGGCGAGCGGCCCGACGAGCGAGTTCCTGCAGTTCATCCGGTCGAGCCCGGTGTCGGCGTGGATCGGACACTTCACCGACGACGCGAGCGCAATCGGCAACGGCAAGCTCGCGTTGAAGGTCGAGATGGCGCTGGGCAAGCCGGACTGCGACGCCGAAGGTCGCGGGCGACTATCAGTTCAGTCGACAACCAGCTGCGGCTTCCGGGCGTGCCTGCGCTGGGTGCCGTCAACGGTCGTCTCGCGTTCACCGAGCGCGAGCTCAACGGTCGCGACCTCGCGCTGGAGACGCTCGGCGGTGCCGGCGCGCGTTTCGATCGCAAGCCGCGACGGTGAGGTGAAGGTCAACGCCGACCGGCAACGCCAGTCTCGCCGCCGTGCATCGCGAATTCGGAACGCCGCTCGCGGAGCGCTTCACGGGCCGCACCGACTGGCAGCTCGCGCTCGAGGCGCGCAACGGGTTCGCGACCTGGACGCTCGAGTCGAGCTTGCGCGGCGTCGCCGTCGACCTGCCGCGCCCGCTCGGCAAGACCGCGTCCGAAGCGATGCCGCTCAAGGTCGAACGGCGTGCGCTTGGCGAAGGACGCCACGCGCGACGCGATCGTCGTCGACTACGGAAGCGTGGGCCGCGTGGTCGCCCATCGCAAGCTCGATGCGTCCGGCGCGACACGTGGACCGCGCACTGCTGCTGCTCGGGAAGGCGTCGCAAGCCGCCGCGGCGCCCGAGCGCGCCGGGATCGCGATCCGCGGCAACGTCGACGCGGCGAACGTGGACGAATGGCTGGCGATCGCCGATAGCCGTCGGCGCCGGGCGGCAACGTCAAGGCGCCGCGTCGCTGGAGCTCGAGTCGGTGGAGCTCGAAGCGGGCGAGCTCGTCGCGTTCGGTCGAAGCTACGATGCGATGACGCTTTCCGCGCGCCGCGCGGCGCAGCAATGGCGGCTGCGCTTCAATTCGCGCCAGATCGACGGCACGGCGCAATGGGAACCGGCCGGCTCGACGCTCGCGAACGGACGCTTCTCCGCGCAGCTCGCGAAACTCGACTTCGCGGCGATGCGCGAAGCGCCCGTACACCGAGCCACCGCGGCCCGAAGCGGCGCGACGCGAAGGATCGGCGAATCCGTGGCCCGAGCTCGACGTCCGCGCCGAGCGCTTCATCGCGCGTGCGGGCAATCTCGGCCGGATGGAGCTCGCGGCGCGACCCGAAGGCACCGACTGGCGCGTCAGCCGGTTCTCGCTGATCAACGAAGCGGGGCGCGTCGATGCCGAAGGCACGCTGGCGCCTGATCGGGCGCCAGCAGCAGACGCAAGTTCGACGTGACCGATCGACGTCGAGCAACACGAGCGCGTTCCTGACGCGGATGGGCTTTCCGGGCGATGTGAAGGGCGCGCCCGCGAAGCTCACGGGCCAGCTCGGCTGGCCGGGCTCGCCGACCGACTTCGACTACGACAAGCTGTCCGGAGACTTCCAGCGTCGACGTCGGCGCCGGCCAGTTCACGAAGATGGACCCGGGTGTGGGCAAGCTGCTCGGCGTGCTCTCGCTGCAGGCGCTGCCGCGACGCATCTCGCTCGACTTCCGCGACGTGTTCAGCGAAGGCTTCGCGTTCGACACGATGGCGGGCAACGTGCGAATCGCGCAACGGCGTCATGCACACCGACGATCTCCTGGTGTCCGGGCCCGCGGCCAAGGTCGTGCTCGCCGGCGATGTCGATCTCTCCCGGGAGACGCAGCAGTTGAGCGTGCGCGTGCAGCCGTCGCTATCGACCGTGGTGTCGACCGGCGCGGGCGCAGCAGCAGTCGTCCTGCTCGCGGCGAATCCGCTGGTCGGCGCGGCGGTCGGCGCCGGCACGCTGCTCGCGCAGAAGATCATGCAGGATCCGATCGAGCAGATGTTCAGCTACGAGTATGCGGTTCGCGGCTCGTGGTCCGATCCGGTCGTCGAGCGCGTCGCGAGCCGCTCCGCTGCAGCGGTTCGGCGAGACGCCAAAGGGCGTGGCGGTGGAAAAGTGAACGCAATGAGAGCGTCACGTTCCGCGTCGCCGCCGTGCAGACCGTGTCGGGCGGGAATGTCGGCGAGAACCTCGCGCAGATCGCGCCGTTGATTGCGCGAGCCGCCGATGCGGGAGCGCAACTCGTGCTCCTGCCCGAATACTTCGGTCTCCTCGGCGCGCGCGCGACCGACAAGCTCGCCGCCGCCGAGCGCGACGGCAGCGGGGCCGCAGCAGGACTTCCTCGCCGAGAACGCGCGCACGGCATTCGATGCTCGTCGTCGGAGGATGCGTTCCGATCGCGACCGAAGATCCCGGCCGCGTGCGAAGCGCTTGCCTCGTGTACGGACCGGATGGCGAGCGCGTCGCGCGCTACGACAAGATGCATCTGTTCGCGTTCAGCGACGGCGAGGAGCGCTATGACGAGGCGAGGACGATCCAGCCGGGCGAGCGGGTCGTGGCGTTCGACGCGCCTTGCGGGCGCGTGGGCCTGTCGATCTGCTACGACATCCGCTTTCCCGAGCTCTATCGCGCGCTCGGCGACCTGGCGCTGATCCTGATGCCGGCCGCGTTCACGGTGCCGACCGGAACCGCGCACTGGGAGCTGCTGTTGCGTGCGCGCGCCGTCGAGAACCAGTGCTATCTGCTCGCCGCGGCGCAGGGCGGCATGCATCCGAACGGTCGCGCGACCTACGGCCATTCGATGCTCGTCGATCCGTGGGGTGACATCGTCGCCGAGCATGCGTCCGGTCCCGGCGTCGTCATCGGCGATGTGGATGCTGCGCGGACGGCCGAAGTGCGGCGCAAGCTGCCGGCGCACGCGCACAGGCGATTGAACGCACAACGCGCGCCAAGTGCGACTGTCGACGACTCGGACCGCCGTCGTGCAAGCGCGTCCTTCGTCGGATACCCCGCTGTAGAGTTGTGATGTCCATCACCCGCCGACGGCGGGATGGCCGATCAGCGACAGGAACTCCTCCCGCGTCGCCTGCGACTCGCGGAACGTGCCGAGCACCGAAGAGGTGATCATCACCGAGTTCTGCTTCTCCACGCCGCGCATCATCATGCACAGATGGCGCGCTTCCATCATCACGCCCACGCCCTTCGCGCCGATCTCGTCCATGATCGCCTGCGAAACCTGCTCGGTGAGCCGCTCCTGCAGCTGAAGGCGGCGCGCGAACATGTCGACGAGGCGGGCGAGCTTCGACACGCCGAACACCTTGCCGGTCGGGATGTAGCCGATGTGGCAGCGGCCGAAGAACGGCAGCAGATGGTGCTCGCAGAGGCTGTAGACCTCGATGTTCTTGACGATCACCATGCTGTTCGTCGACTGCGTGAAGATCGCGTCGTTGATGAGCTTGCGCATGTCGGCGCGATAGCCACCGGTAAGGAACGACCACGCTTCGGCGACGCGCTTCGGCGTCCGCTCGAGGCCCTCGCGGTCCGGGTCCTCGCCGATCGCGAGCAGCAGCTCGCGGGTCAGCGCCTCGATCTTCGTCTTGTCGACCGCCATCGCTTTCCCCGCTGTCAGTTCTTCGTCCGCACGATCACCGCGCGGATCTGCTTCATGTCGACGGCCGCGTCGAAGAACTCGCGGCCGGTGAGCTCGCCCAGATGAACGACGTTCGGGGTCACGGCCCTGACTACGCCGGTGAGCTCGTCGTTCGGGCCGAGCTTCACCGTCACCCGCTTGCCCTTCTGCGCGGCGAGCAGCTTTTCGAGCGTGTCGTCGGCGCTGACGACGAGCGGTTGCGCGATCGATACGCTCGCCGACAACGCGAAGGCGACGGCCAGTGCGCACAGCGGCATGCGGATAACGTTGCGGCGGGCGGGATTCGAGCGGCACGGTGGATTCTCTTTGGATGACGCGGGGCGCCTGCGCGGCGGCCGGCACGGCCATTGTCGCCGATTCCAACGGATGCCACGCGACCGGCGTTTCACAACGCGACCGCTTGGCGTAGCATCCGCGAGCCGTGGACACGCTTCGCACGCCCGCCGCGCTTGCTTCGCTGATCGCCGCCAACCTGGCGCCGCTGGTCGGCATCGTGCTGCTCGGCTGGTCGCCGCTGTCGATCCTCGTCCTCTATTTCGTCGACACGCTTTTTGCGCTCGGCGTCGTCATGCTGCTGGTCATGATGCACATCACCGGCAACGAGCACGGCCGTCCGCTCTCCGGCTGGAAGGATTGGGCGAAGGCGCTCGTTCGGCCTTGCGATTCTCGGCTCGATCTTCGCATTCCCGATGTCGTTGCCGTTGTGGATCGTCGGCGGAGACGAGCTGGCGGCGGAGTTCGAGCGGCCGGGCAACGGCCTGCTCTACGGGATCGCGGCGCAGGCGACGATGTCCGCGTTCGCGGCCGTTCGCATGCATCGCGTGCTCAAGGTCCGCGAGGACGACGATCGCATTCTGGCGCGCCGCGCGCTGTTCCTGGTCGCGCGCTGGATGACGATGTTCATCGCCATGGTCACCGGATTCGTCGCGTTGCTCGGGCCGGTGATCGGCGGCTTCGTGCTGATCGCGATCTACGGCGGAGCGTCGATCTACTTCGAGCTGTTTCCGGAGCGCGCCGAACGGTTCGTGCGCGGCCCCAACGCGAAGCCGATCACCTATCATGCGGACCTGGACGGTCCCGGCATTTCGGCTCCGCCGGGAACCGCCGCCGATGCGCCGATCACGCCGGACGCGCCGGCGAAACCGCCGCTCGCGCCAGCCGATGAAATCGCACCGCCGGAAGCGTCGTCGATAGTCGCGAACCGGCCAGGAGCTTCGATGAAACGAACGTTGCTGTCGATCGCCGCGACGGCGTGCCTCGCCTGCGGGGCAGCCAGCGCGGAGGAGGTCGGCTCGGTCGACACCGAATTCAAGCTGATCGGTCCGGATCACAAGGTCATCGTCGAGGCATTCGACGATCCTGCCGTCGAGGGCGTGGCCTGCTATGTTTCCCGAGCGAAGACGGGAGGCATCAAGGGCGCGCTCGGCGTCGCCGAGGATCCCGCGCGGTTCTCGGTAGCCTGCCGCCAGATCGGACCGATCCGTTTCACGAAGCCGCTCGCGCGGAACGAGCAGGTGTTCCGCGAAGGCGCGTCGCTGGTCTGGAAGCACGTGCGGGTCGTGCGGATCGTGGATCCGAAGCGGAACACGCTCGTCTACCTCACGTATTCCGACCGCCTGATCGACGGCTTCCCGGACAACGCGATCACCGCCGTCGCCGTCGGAGAACAGAAGATCCCGCTGAAGTAAGTCGAGGCCGCGCGCGGCGAAGGCTCGGGCTGCGTATCGCCGCGCGGCCGTTGCGCCGCGAGCGTGTCCAGCGCGGCGCTGACCGCACGGTCGAACAGCGGCACGGGCTCGAGGAGCAGCGTTACGTTGCCTGCGTTGATCTCCCAGGCGAGCTCCTCGGGCGAGAACATGAACGCTTTGCCGCGCGATCGGCTCGTGAAGATGTACTTGGTGCGCATCGGGCTCACCCAGGTGAGCCGTGCGTTCACTTCCGTACCGTCGGGCGGGCGCACCGACATCCACGTGCCGACGACCATCTCGCTGACGAAATCGTGCACGTTGCGCGAAGTGAGCGTCGGCCGCCCTCGTGCGGTTCCGGTGGACGGCGCAACGGTCTGCGGACCGATCGCCTCGGCGTCCTCGACGACGGCTTTCGGCTTGATCGCGGCCACGTGCAACGGATACAGCGCTTCGAAGAATGCGGTCGCGCGCTCCGGTGGCGCATTGACTGCGGTGCAACCCTTCTTCAGTCCGAGCACGAGCGACGGAATCATCTTCGTCAGCCGCGCCTTCTGCGCCGTACGCTCCTTCGCGACGATGCTCCACAGCAGATCGTCGAGCGTTCGCACGGCCGCGATCCATTCGGTGCTCTCCGCGCCCTTGGCGCGCCGTACCGACGCGAGATAGTCGGCCCACACGGTTTCGACGAAGCCGCGCACCTCGAACGGCAGCTCGAGCCCGGCGAGCTTGTCGCGCACGAGCGCACGCACTTCGGCGCGATCGGACTCGCTCTGCTCGGCAGCCAGCGCGCTGTCCACATCCGGCTGGACCGCCTTGTCGGTCGTGCGCTTCTCGGCGTCGATGAATTTCGACAGCCGCTCGTCCCCCTCGGCGAAGACCTTGACGTCGATCTCGAAGTCGAAGCAGACCTTGTCGACGACCGCCATCGCCTCGCGCTCGAACGCGGTCTGGTACTCGGGATCGTGGGTCGCGCCGACCGCGGCGTCGGCGAGATGGTCGAGCAGCCGGCGCGCCGGATGGGCGCGATCGGAGAAGAACGTCCGATCGAGCAGGGCGGCCTTGAGCACCGGCACCTGCAGGCGGCTGAACAGCTTGCGCAACCCCTCGGGAATCGACGCGTCGCGGAACACGTAGTCGAACAGCAGCGCGATCACGTCCATCGTGATGCGGTCGGTCGGGTTCGCGATCTGGCCGCTGACCGCCGCGCGGATATGAGGAATCAGGTTCAGCGGGACGACAGCCGCGCCGCCCCCGCACTCCGCCGGGAAGCACCTTGGCGAGCTCGGTGGGCAGGTCGATTCGTTGCCAGTGACCGAGCGTGTTGAACAGCGGTGTCGACGTGCCGAGCGCCATCAGCGGGTCGAGGTCGGGAAACAACGCGTCCGCCGGCGCATGACGGGGCATGGACGCCGGCACTTGCCGGCCCAGCACCGCGAACCCTTCGGCAAGCGCAGGGACGGGCAGGCGCGGCGGCATCGCCCGGGCGTCCCGACACCGGGACGATCGACGACGGCACGATGGCGCCGACCGCTTCGGCGGCCTTGTCGCTGCTGCCGGCGAAGTCGAAAACCGACGACGTGCCGAGCTCGCCCGACAGGTTCGGCACGACGACGTCGGTGGGCAGCGCCTTGCCCTGCGTCGTGCAGCATCTTCGAGAACGTGGGAATCAGGTCGCGGTCGTCGGCGGGCCGGAACTCGCTGCGCGCGCGAAGCGCAGCCTTGATCTCGGGCAGGACGCCGTGGTCGGCGAGATGGCGATTCAGCGTGATGTAGACCTTGTTCGCCGCCGGCGTCAGGTCGGCGACGACGCGCTCCATGAACGGCCGCCAGATCCGCGGGTTCGGATAGATCGCGCGCGCCGACATCCCGATCGCGTCGAGGATGTAGGGCGGACCGAACGGGTTGTCGAGATCGCGCAGCGGCTCACCCGGCATCAGCGCATCGATCCGAAGGTCGAGCGCATCGAGCTCGCGCCGGGTGAGGCGCAGCAGGAACGCGGTTGCCGCGACGAGCGCGGCCTGCTTCTCCTGATCGAAGGCGGTGAGCACGCGAAGCGTGGCGAGCGATGCATCGAAGTCCGCCCGGCGACCCTTGCGTCGCGCACCGGACATGCGCTTCGCATACAGCTCGCGCAGCGCCTGGTCGAAGCGATCGACCCAGGCCGAGCGCTTCGCCTTGAACTCGTCGATGTCCTTCTCGGCGACGAACGTGTTGCCCTCGAACAGGTCGCCGCTCATCTCGATCGACGCGCGGGCGATGTCGACGAGCTTGCTGCGGTACTGTTCGAAGCACTCGGCAAGCAGCGTGTTCACTCGCTCGCCGGTCGGTACGTCGTTCGATTCGTCGGACGGAGATGACATCGATTCGGCGCGTTGGTCGGTGCTTCCGCCAGTGTATTGTAGGACGAGCGGCTACTCCGGGCGTTCAGCCAGCAGGCGCGGCGGCGCTTGCCCGCCGCCGGCCGGCCTGCGCTTGCCGCGCGTCGGGTGCAAAAGCCACGAAATATCGCACTGCGATGCGCGAGGCGACGGCGGAAGGATTAGGATACGACTTTTGTGCGCGGGCTTACGCCGCGCGGTCCGCTTCACCAACCGCCCACGCATCTTCGCATGAGCCACGCCGCTTCGTCCGTACGGGCCTCGCCGGCGATCGCCGTCGTCGGTGCCGGCATCGTCGGTGCCGCGGCCGCTTATGTACTGTGCAAGCGCGGCGCGCATGTGACGCTGATCGACCGCGCGGACCCCGGTCGTGGATGCAGCTATGGCAACGCCGGCGCGTTGTCGCCCGGCTCGGTCGCGCCGCTTGCGATGCCTGGCATCCTGATGCGCGCGCCGCGCATGTTGCTCGATCCGGAAGGACCGCTGCACCTGCCGCTCAGCTACCTGCCGCGCGCATTGCCGTGGCTCGCGCGCTTCGTCGCTGCATCGCGACCCGAGCGTGTGGACGCGATCGCATCCCGGCTCGCCGCGCTGCATGCGAACGCGATCGAGCACCATGTCGCGCTCGCGAAGGAAGTCGGCGCGGGTGATCTCGTCAAGCGGCGCGGGCACCTGCACGTCTATCCGGATGCGGCTTCACTCGCGAAGGACGCCGCCTCGTGGACGCTGCGGCAGCGGTTCGGCGTTCGCATCGAGCGGCTCGACCGGTCCGGCATCGAGGCCCTCGAGCCTCGCGTTTCGCGCCGCTACCAGCTCGGCGTCTACCTGCCCGACCAGGCCCTGGTCGTGAACCCGTTTCGCTATGTTCAGCAGATCGTGCGCTCGTTCGTCGTGCGTGGCGGGCGCCTGGCGCGCGACGAGGTGCGCGCCATCGAGCCGGATCTTGCGCGCGGCTGGTCGCGTGCATACGAACGAAGGGCGACAGAACGCCGACCACGTGATCGTCGCGGCCGGCATGCATTCGGCAAGCTTGCTCGAGCCGCTTGGCGTACGCCTGCCCCTCGAGTCGCAGCGCGGCTACCACGTCACGTTCACCGATGTGGAAGCACCCGTTTCGCGCGTCGTCGTGCTGGGGGACCGCAAGGCGTTCGTCACGCCGATGGAAGGCGGGTTCCGGATCGCGGGGACCGTCGAGTTCGGCGGCCTCAACCGCCCTGCGAATCCGCGGCGCTCGGCGCTCCTTGCGCGATTCGCGCGGGAATCGTTCGTGGATCTGCCCGCTGCGCCCGAGAAGCACTGGATGGGGCATCGGCCCTGCACGCCGGATTCGCTGCCGCTGGTCGGTCCGGTCGCGTCCAGGACCGGTCTGTGGCTTGCAACCGGGCACGGGCACCTCGGCCTGACCGGTGCCGTCAACACGGCGCTGGCCCTGGCCGATGCGATCATCGAGGGCTCGCCGGTGTTGACGCCGGCGATCGCGTAGACGGCCGATGCAAAAGGCGTCCGGAAGTTCGAAGGCCTGACGGGACGTCCGGCGTTGCGCCTTTTGCATCGGGATTGAGAATCAGGCGGGCGCCTAGAGGCGGCTCGTCGGCATCCGCCGGCAAGGGCACGAAACAACGAGTGTCGTGCGCGACGTCGGGCCTATAGCCCAGCTTGCAGCAGCGTTTCAGTCGCGCTCGAGCAGCGCGTAACGCGCGAACATCGCAAGCGTGTCGTCGAGCTGCGCACGCTGCTCCGCTTCGGCACCGATCCCCATCGCAAGCGCGAGCGAATCGAGGTCACGCTCGCCGTCGCATAGCGCCAGCAGCGATCTTGCGAACGGATCCGCAAGCCGGATCGTCTCGTGGCGGAGATTGGTCACGGCGTCGCGTCGACCGGCCTGCCAGCGCGCGACGCGCGACGCGCGCGGGCGCGTCGAGGCTGAGACTGCAGGACGCGGCGGGCAGGCGTGCAATTGCACGAAGCCCGCGATCCAGCCGTCGAGCACGATCGCTTCGACGGGGCGCGCACCGTTCGCGCGGTCCGGACGAACGCAGGCGTGCGAGGAGATCGGGCATCGCCAGCGCGGCGGGCGCGCACTCGACCAGCGTCTCGAACAATCGACGCAGGACTGTCGCCCTCGGGCGCGGCCACCGCCGGCAGTCGTCCGTCCGCGGCGGCGCGAAGCAGCTGCAGCGATGCGGACGCGAAGAGTCCGGCGAGCCGCGCGGGCGATAACTGGAAGTCGCCGGCCGCCTCGCTCCGGCACAGCAGCGACTGGCGGAAACGGCGGACGCGCGCGAAGTCGAGGTATTGCTCGCGCGCCAGGCGGTCGCGCGAGGCGAGGAATTCGCGCACCCGCGGCGCCAGTCCGCCGCCGGCCATCATCGACGGCAGCGCCTCGGCGACATAGGTGAGGCCGTGCCGGCCCGCGTGTTCGACGAACGCGTGGAACCACACGGGCTCGTTCGGCTCGGCGAGCGTGTCGTGGAACAACACGCTGTCCGATTCGCCGGCGATGCGCACGAACTCGGCGCGCAGCGCGGCGTCGCCAGCTTCGTGCGCCGGTCCGGGCGCGCCCGAGGAGCGCGGCCATCTCCCGCGCGGCCTTGACCCGGGCATCGCGGGGCGAGATCTCGCGCGTGTGCCAGCGCAGCGCCTCCCAGGCCGCGCGCCGGATGTAGCCGCCGGGGTAGGTGTTGTAGCTCGTGAACAGGATGCCGTTGCGCGACAGCGTCCGCTGCGCCAGCGCGAACAGCGCATCGCGAACCGGCGCGGGAACCCACGAGTAGACGCCGTGCGCGATGATGTAGTCGTACGGGCCGCCTTGAAGCGACGAGAGATCCGCCTCGACGAACGCCACGTTCGCGAGGCCGAGTGCCGTCGCGGCGTCGCGTGCGGTGCGGATCGCGCCGGGCGCAATGTCGCAGCCGGTGAAGGAGGCGTCCGGCAGGCGTGCCGCCATCGGCAGCAGATTCGAGCCGTCGTTGCAGCCAACCTCGAGCACGCGTGCCGTCGCGACCGGCGGCGGATCCAGGCCGAACATCGTGACGACCGCAGCCACGTGGTCCGGGTGCGTGACCGGATGCGGCAGCGCGTCGTAGACGATCGCGTCGTAGTTGTCCGCGATCACGGCGGAAGGTTGCGGTTCTTGCACTGGCGCGCAGAGGGTGAAAACGCTACATTGTACGGAGGCGGGATACGGGATGCCGACGATGAGGGCTTGGCCGATGCTGCTGTTGGCTGGAATCGCCGGCGGCGCTTTCGCGCAGGGCAACGCGATCTACCGCTGCGATGATGGTCGCGGCGGTGTGCTGTACGCCAATACGCCCTGTCCTGGCGGGCACGTCATCGCGTTGCCGGAAAACAAGCCCGATCCGGGCGCGCGCGAACGACTGCAACGCGACCTCGAGGCGTTCGAGCGACGTCATGCCGCGCGGGAAGCCGCGCTGCTTCGCGACCGCGAACTGCTGGCCGAGCAACGCCGGCGCGCGGCGCCGGAGCCTGCCGGACCCGACGAGCAGCAGGCGATCTATGCGCCGGCGTACGGCTATGGTTACTATGCGCCGCCGTACTTCCCGCGGTTCAAGCCCCCGATCAGGCCGCGCCCGCGGCCCCTTCGACCGCCGTCGTTCGTTCCGGCTCGCTGACGCGCTTGCGCGCTAGCGGCATGGCGAGCTGCGCGACCAGCGGCAGGTGATCGCTCGCCGCTCGCGCCAGCGCCGACCGATGCACGCGCAGTCCCGCGAGGAGGCTCGCGGGTTCCGTCCACAGGCGGTCCAGCGACAGCAGCGGTCGCCATGCGGGAAACGTCGCCGGCGCGGGCGTGGCCTTGAAATGCTTGTGCAGCCAGCGCAGCGGCCGACCCCACAGGTACCACTCGTTCACGTCACCGGTGAGCACCGTCGGCAGCGGCGTCTCGCGTTCGAGCGCGCCGAGCAGCCGCTTGACCTGCGCGCGCCGCTCGCCCGGAAGCAGTCCGAGATGCGTTGCGATGATGCGCAATGACCCGTGCGGCGCGCCGACGACGACGTCGAGTGCGCCGCGAG
Organism: uncultured beta proteobacterium; assembly: GCA_963804205.1. Taxonomy (GTDB): domain Bacteria; phylum Pseudomonadota; class Gammaproteobacteria; order Burkholderiales; family Casimicrobiaceae; genus VBCG01. The sequence goes on from CAWDPJ010000004.1 coordinate 132,520, forward strand.
GCTCGCGCCCGTGGACGGTGAGGTCGAGGCGATGCGCTTCGACGACCGGAAAGCGCGACAGCACGACGTTGCCGAAGTCGCAGCCGCGGCGCTTGCAGGTCCAGCCGTCGACTGCGTGGAAGCCGGTGCCACGGATCAACGCATCGAGCAGGACCTCGCTTGCGTCGCGCGAGCCGACTTCCTGCAACGCGATCACGTCTGCGCCGGTCTCGAGCACGACGTCGGCAATCCGGGCAGGCACGTAGAGGCGGTCGCGACCCACGCCGCTGTGGACGTTCCAGGTCGCTACGGTCAGCGGCCGGGCAGTGGGATCAACCGACATGCTCGGCGTTCGCGGGGATCCGTGCGGGCGATCGCGCGACCCATTTCTGCAGCGACCAGATCGCCACGCAAGCCAGGATCGCAACGGCGACCAGCACGGTGATCGTGTGCGGTCCCGGATCCTGCACCACGGCCACCGTGCGATCGATGAACGTCGCGATGACGATGATGCCGGGGGTCATTCCGAGCAGCGTTCCGAGAAGGAAATCGCGCCATCCGATGTGCGACGCGCCCGCGACGATGTTCACGACCGAGAACGGGGCGAGCGGAAGCATGCGCACGAGCGTCATCGCGAGCAGGCCCCTGGCCGCGAGACGTCTCGAAAGCGCATTGAGCCTGCGACCGGCAATGCGTCGCACGACGTCGCGTCCGAGCACGCGGCCGATCGCATACGTCGACGCCGCACTCGCAAGCGCGCCGACGATCGCGTAGAGCGCACCTTCGATCGGCCCGAAAACGAGCACCGTCACCCCGATCAGCAGCGTGACCGGAACGAGCATCAAGCCGCCGATCACGAACGCCGCGAACATCGTCAGCACGGCGAGCGGTTGCATCTCGAAGCCCTTCGAGTTCGCGACGATCGTGCCAAGGTCGAGCCATTCGCCGAGCGGCGTGTGGCGCCATGCGAGCGCGGCGGCGCCGATCGCCAGCAACACAACGGCGAGCGCGAACACGCGCACACGCGTTCCCTTGCGCGTTTCGGCTTCCGGCACGAGATCGGCCACGAGCAGGTCGGGATCGATCGGCTGCTCCGGATCGAGCACCGAGTGGTCCGGCACGATCGCATCGAGCGCCGGATCGAGCTGGCGGGTCGTTCGACGACCAGCGTACGCTCGCCGGGCCGATGCATCGATTCGATCGCCGCGATCAGCCGGCCTTCGCGCGCGTGCGTCGCGGCGACCGTGGCCGGATCGGAATCGAGATGCTCGGCGAGCAGCCGGTTGCGAAAGCCGGCGATCGCCGAGGCGATCGTGCTGTCGCCGTTCGCCTCGATCGCGATGTTGAGCTCGGTATCGAGACCCATCGAGCGATCGGAGAGGTTCGCCGAGCCGACCATCGCGAACCGATCGTCGACGACCATCACCTTGCTGTGCACGTTGAGGCAGCCCTTGTCCTCGGTGAGCCAGGGAAGCTTCGGGCAGAGCAGGCGGTAGTGGCCGAAACGGTCGGCCGCCTTGAGGTCGCGATGCAGGCGCGCGCGCAGCACGCCCATCGTGTTCACCTCGAGCCAGCCGCTCTGCGTGCCGGGCGAGATGACCGCGATGTCCGGTCCGTCCGGCTCACGCAGGCGATCGCGGAACGCATCGGCGATCGTCCTCGAGGTGAAGTACTGGTTTTCCGCGAAGATGTCGCGCTTCGCGGCCGCGATCGCATCGAGGTGGAGCTGCCGCACCTCGGCGACGCCCGCATAGGCCTCGAACGCGGGCTCGGTGCGAGCGATCGCGACCGGGACGTCGCTGGAGCGCGGGCTCGAACGACACCGGCCAGCGACCGTCGACCGGTTCCCCGTCTGCCACCCGCGGTCGCTTGCCGGTGGCTCGGAACCATCGCTCGCGCGCCAGTTCGCCGATCGAGCGCGCGCATTCGCCTTCGACGACTGCACCTACGTCGTGAAACGGCCCGTAGGTCAGGCCGAACGGGTTGCGGCGCCGCGGCTCCTCGCAGCGGTGCTCGGAAGTGTCCCAGCGCGAGCGGGACAGGTCGAAGCCGCTGACGAACGCGACCGAGTCGTCGACGACGACGACCTTCTGGTGGTGCGAGCCGCCGGTCGGGTGCTGCGCGTCCAGCCGGAACGACAATCGCCGGTGCGTGCGCCAGTCGAGCTTGTACAGCGGCATCCATTCGCGCTCGAGCAGGTACAGCATCGCGAAGTCCCAGCTCAGCACGTACGCGCGCAGCTCGCGTCGCTTGCTCACCAGCGCGTTCAGGAAGTCGCCGAGCTGCTCCGGCCAGCCGTCGTTCGCGCCCTCCGGCACGAGGCGCTGGCGGCTGTCGATGTCCCAACCGAGGATGAAGATCGATCGTTGCGCTTCGCGCACGGCTTCGCGCACCGCACGAAAGTAGTCCTCGCCGTCGACGAGGAACGCGAGCTTGCGGGCGTGCGCGATGCGCCAGCAATTGCGGCCCGGCTGCGAGGATCGGCGCGTCGGTCGTCAGCGGACTTGCGGGCGGCTTGGTCGCGAGGGTGGCAACGGGCACGGGGGTCTTTGAAGGATCGGCTTCGCAGCGGGCGGCGAGGCATCGACGCGGCATTCTTACGTGGCCTCACGATGCCGTCTGTCGGCATCCCGCCGACGCACGCGTCCGCGCGGGCTCACGCGGCTCAAGCCGGTCAGCGAACGTTCGTGCGCGCCGGATCTAGCCGCGACCCACGAATGGCATGTCGCGCGCCATGATCGTCAGGAACTGCACGTTCGCATCGAGCGGCAGGCTCGCCATGTAGACGACCGCGGACGCGACGTGCGCGACGTCCATCAGCGGCTCGACGGCGATCTGGCCATTCGCCTGCGGCACGCCCTTCGCCATCCTCGCCGCCATGTCGGTTGCCGCGTTGCCGATGTCGATCTGTCCACATGCGATGTCGTACTTGCGACCGTCGAGCGAGATCGACTTGGTCAGCCCGGTGATCGCATGCTTCGTCGACGTGTACGGTGCCGAGTTGCGGTCGCGGCGCGTGCGCGGAAATCGAGCCGTTGTTCACGATCCGGCCGCCACGCGGCGATTGCGCCTTCATCGTGCGGTACGCGGCCTGCGCGCACAGGAACGCGCCGGTCAGGTTGATGTCGACGACCTGTTTCCACTGCGCGAGCGTGAGGTCCTCGAACGGGCCGCCGCCCGAGATGCCGGCGTTGTTGAACAGGAAATCGACGCGGCCGAACTTCGCCGCGGTGCGCTCGAACAGCGCATGCACCGAGTCCGGATCGGACACGTCGGTGGGTATCGCCAGGGCTGAGTCGGCGGAGGCGCTCGCCGACCGGATCGCGTCGGCGAGCGGTTCCGGCCGGCGACCGGCGAACGCGACTCGCCACCCTGCACCGAGGAGCGCGGTCGCGGCCGCTTTGCCGATGCCCGTTCCCGCGCCCGTCACGATCGCTACTTTGCCGTTCATCGCTTGCCGCCTCCGTTCTGGATCGGCCAGCATTCTAGCTTCGACGGCAGGCGCCACCGTCGCGGTCGATCGCCGCACGGGCGCGGGATCGCCGGGCATGCCAGGCCGACGAACGTCCGCGGCGCGCCGGCGTCGCTATGCTAATGTCATATCGTTTCGACGCTCCCTTCAAACCGACTCGATGACGATGCACTGCCCGAACTGCCGGCGGGATAACGCCGCCACGACGCGCTTTTGCACGGCGTGCGGGGCCGTCCTGGTGGAGAGCACCCCGGGCGGGGGTCGCCGGCGCGTGCTGCGACCCTGGGGCCTGCGCAGCTCGGCGCCGCTGACGGAATCCCCGGCGATGCCCGAGATCGCCGCTGCGCACCGGGCTGCGCAGCGGGCCACCGAAGCGCCCGGCCGGCGCCTGGACCTGATGGTCGCGGGCGGCATCGCGCTCGTTGCCGTCGCCGGCATGCTCGTCTACCCCTACGCGAACGCGGACGAGACCACGCACCGCGCCCGAGACGACGAGCGCCCAGCGGCGCGCGCCGCCGCTGTCGCGGTCCCGACGCTGTCCACGGTGCGCGAATCGGCAGTTACCGCGCCGCCGCTGGTCGAGCCGCTCTCGGTCCGTGTGCCAGCGCCTGCGGCCAAGGCTGCGCCCGTGGCGCCCCTCGCCGAAGCGCAGGCGGCGCGTCCGCCGCCCGCCCTTGCTGTTCCGGTGACCTATCCCATGCCGGCGTCGCGAGGGTCCCGTCACCGGCGATGGGCAGAGCGTCGATCCCCCGGCCCCGCCGCCGGAAGCGCCGCGCGCACCCGCCGATCCCTGGCAGGCGTTGCGCGATTCGCTCGGCGCCTGTGCGAAGTCCGCAGGCCTGTGGGAGCGCGCGACCTGCGAGCAGCGTGCCCGGCTCGCGCACTGCGATGGCTACTGGGGCAACGTCGCGCTGTGCCCGAGCGGACGCACGGAGTTCGGCCAGTAGCTGCAACCGGATCGGCGGTCTGGTCCGATCGCCGCTAGAGAGGAAGCGTCCGGGCGCGATGATCCGGCCCGGACGCCACGTTCACTTCTTCTTCGTCCTTGTCGCTTGTCCTTGTCCTTGTCCTTGTCCTTGTCCTTGTCCTTGTCCTTGTCGCGTTCGCGCTCCTGACCCTGCTTCTCGGCTGGGGCGCGCGAGCGGCCGGTGAAGCGGGTTGCGCTGCGGGCGCCGGCGGCTGGCGCTGCCGACGGTTTTTGCGGCGCATCGGCTGCGCGCGACGCCGGCGGTTGCGACGGAGCGCCGGCGGCCGGAGCCGCGCGCCGTTCCTCGCCCGGGCGGGCTGCCTGCGGGGCGGGGCCGGCCGCCGCGGGCGCGGGCCGGGCTTCGCGGGCGGCTGGGGGCGGCTCTGCCGCTCTCGGCACGGCTACCGGCGGGGCAGCTTGCGGCTGCGCCGGGGCCGGCTTGGCCCGGCGGTCGTCCGACGGCCCTCCCGGGGCTCCTGGCCTGGGCCGACGCGTCGAGTCGACGGGTCGTCCCCACGGCCGCGGAGCTGGTCGACGTCCGGTCGATCGACGCCAGGAGCCTTGCCGGCGGGCGCGGCCGGTGGGCGCGTTGTGGGGGGTGGGCCGGGTTGCGTCGGCGCTACGGCCGGCGGGGCTGTGCCGCGTTGCGCTCCTTCCGGTCGATCAGGGCGTTCGCTCGGCGACGGCCGCGCTGACGCAGGACCGGTCTGCGGGGCTTCTATGCCGCGCCCGGCAGGGGCGGGCGCATCCCGGGGCGTTGGCGCCGCGCCTTCGCGTTGCTGTCCGGCGGACGGATGGCGCTGTCGTGGGTCCGCGTCCCGGCGGAGCAGCTTGAGGCGGCTGAGGTGTCGGCGTCGGGCCAGCAGCCGGTCCCTGAGGCGGCTGCGCTTCGCCCGCTCGCGGGGCGGCGATCTGCGGCCGGCCCGGCTGGGCAGCCTGGGGCGGCGCTGGCTTTGCGGCCTGCTGCGGAGGTGGCGCTGGTGGCCGGCCGGCTGCGGTGCTGCAGGCGGTGCCGCGGGTTGCGCCGCCGTCGGAGGTGGCCGACCGGCGGTCGACCCTTTTCCGCCTCGTTTCGCGCCGCGCGGCTCCCACCTTCGGGCGCCGGAGGAAGGGGCTTCGGCGCTGCCTTTTCCGCGTCGACGACACGCACGTTCGCGCGCTGCGCCGGCGCTCCGGCGGCCGCTGGCGCCGGAGCGGCCGGGGCCTGCGCGGTGGGCGCTTGGCCGCCACCCGGCGGTGCCGTGGTAGGCCGTTGCGGCGCCGCCGGCTGAGCGTCTGCGGCGCCGCGCGGTCGAGCGCTTCGCGACTCACCGGCTTGCCTTCCCTGACCAGCGCCGCGCGCTGCTCGAGCGAGGGAACGGCCGCGGGTGGCGCGGTCCGCGCGACGACCGGACGCTGCACCGATTCGGCAGGCGGCTTCGCCTGCGAGCGCGGCGCGGCGCCAACGATGCTCTGCACGACGGGCGCGGGCGGCGCAGGAAGGACGTTCGCTTGGGCGGCCGCATTCGCGTTGAGCTGCGCCTGCGTCAGCTGCGCAGGCCGATTCTGCTGGACGGGCCGGCTCTGCACGAACGTGTCGACGGCCACCGCAGTGACGGCAGCGGGCGCCTTGCGGAAACGGTAGTCGACGTTGCTGATGCGCACATCGTTTCGGGTGTTGTAGACGTTGATCACCGTGGTGTTGTTCACGACGGTGTTCGCGACGTTGACGCGCGTGAAATAGTCACGCGAAACGTCGTACGACGGACGCCAGATCTCGCCCGGGGCAAGCGGGAACCAGCCGATACCCCGCGTGCGACCCGAGGAAACCGTCAGCGAGAAATTGTCCCCGCCGACCCACGCGACCAGCGCGGGCGAATAAACGGGACGGACGTTGCGCGGTCCGGGCACCCACGCCCAGCGAGGGGCCAAGCTGCGTCCAGCGGCCGTAGTGCGAAGGGGCGTATCCCCACGGCGCATCGTCGACCCAGGTCCAGCCCCACGGATCCACCCACGCCCAGTTTCCATAGCGGTACGGCGCCCAGTTCACGTCGACGCGCGGCACCCAGACGTTGCCGTAGGTGGCGTCGACACGCCAGTCGCCGTGGCCGTCGAGATCGACGTAGCCCACGAGCTCCGGCGAAACGTAGCGCGACGATGCCGAGCGATCCTCGCGCTGCGCACGCTCGCTCGCCCAACGGTCGAACCCATCCGGCGGCGGCAGCGGCCCTGCATCGTAGTCGCGAAGATCCGGCGTGTAGAACGCGAATCGCTCGCGCCGGTCGATCCGGTACGCAACGTCCTGGCCGTAGATGTCCCCGAAGCCGCGACGGGTCGAAACCGCCGTCAGGTCGCGCTCGACGTCGATCCGGTAATCGCCTTCTTCGCGCGTAACGAACGCGAACGACGGCGTGTCGATCTCGATCGAGTCGTTGGCATCGATCTGGCGAACGTGCAGCGCGACGCTGCCCTGCGTCACCTCGAATTGCGCGATGCGATCGTCGAAATTCAGCACCTGCAGCGAAGTCCGCGGCGCGAGACGAAGCGATGCACCGCCGATCTGCAGCTCGATTCGGCCGTCTCCCGACCACAAACGGTCGCCGATCCAGATCGGCCGATTGATGCGTGCCTGCACCCACTCGTCGCTGCCGGCCGGCGAAAAGCTCGCATTGCCGGAGATCAGCGAAACGCGCGCGGCGCGCGCAGGTGGATCGGCAAACGTCGGCGCCGCGAGCAGCGCCAGAAGGAATCCGGCGGCGATCGTCAGCAAAGACCGGGGCAACGCGGAAAGCGATTGTCGTTCCATGGCAGTCGATAGCCTCGAAGAATTGAAAACCCTAAACGTGCGCGACCGAGTTGCGGATGACATCGGCGACGTCCGGACATTTACCAACGCCCTACGCAGCCGGTCTGTCGGACTGGCGCGCAAACACTTCGCAAGCACAAGTTGTTTCCGCAATGCGTGTCGGGAGCGCACCGACACGCGTATCAGCGCGTAGGGCTGGCGCCGATGCTTACCGGCGCGTTAGTTTCTAGGCGAGCGCATGCAATTGCTGCATACGCACGGGAGAACGTCATGGCGCACATCGTCGCAGGATTGTTCGAGGACCAGGTTGCCGCAGACCAGGCGATCACGAGCTTGCGCGACCGTGGTGTGGATTCGGACGATCTGAGCACGTTCGTCGTCAATCCGCCGGGTATGCACCACGGACTTCCGCTCGGCGGCGACGAGGCGGCTGACAAGGAAGCGCGCGGGGGCGACGAGGGCGCGATTCGCGGTGCGGCGATCGGTGGCGTCGTTGGCATCGCGGCCGGGTTGGCCGCTGCGCCGCTCGTCGGTCCGGTCGGCATCGCGGCCGGTATTGGCGCAGGCGCGTTCGTTGGCGCGCTGGCCGGCGCGACGAGCTCGATGGGTGACGAAACGAAGAAGGAGCCGACGGCGCGTCCGGGCGGCGTGATGGTTGCCGTCAACGTCGAGGACGTTCCTGCGGCTGAAGTCGTCGAGCAGATGCGCACGGCCGGCGCGAAGCTCATCGAGGTCGAGGAAGGCGACTGGCGCGACGGCACCTGGCGCGACTTCGATCCGGTGCGACCCCCCCGTAACGTCGTCGCGGTGGCGGGAAACCCGAACTATCCGACCTGAGAGCGGTCGGCGTCGCGCAACAGCAGGTTCAGCAGGATGGCGCCGAAGGTCGCGGTGCCGATGCCGCCGAGCGTGAATCCGCCGATCGACAGCGCGAAGTCGCCCGCCCCGAGCACGAGCGTCACGGCAGCGATGATCAGATTGCGGTTGCGACTGAAGTCGACGCGGTTGTCGACCCAGATCTTCGCGCCGGCAATGGCGATCAGGCCGAACACGACGATCGACACGCCTCCCAGCACCGCCCCCGGTATCGTCTGGATCAGCGCGCCGAACTTCGGTGAGAACCCGAGCAGCGATCGCGATCGACGGCGGCGACGACGAACACGATCGTCGAATAGATCTTGGTCACGGCCATGACGCCGATGTTCTCGGCGTAGGTCGTCACGCCGGTTCCGCCCGCAAAACCCGCGACTACCGTCGCAATGCCATCGCCTGCGAACGCGCGCCCCATGTAGGGATCGAGATCGCGACCGGTCATCGCCGAAACCGCCTTGATGTGGCCGAGATTCTCGGCGACGAGAATGATCGCAACCGGCGCGATCAGGAAGATCGCTTCGGCGGAGCGGAAGTTCGGCGCAGCGAATTGCGGCAGCCCGAACCACGCCGCGTTCGCGACGCCCGCGAAGTCGATCGGCTTGCCCAGCGAGAGTCCGTTGGTCAGCACCAGGTAAGCGAGATAGGCGATGGCGAGGCCGACGAGGATCAGGAGCCGCTGCAGCATGCCCCGCGCGTAGACTGCGACGATCGCCACCGACACGACGGTGAACAGCGCCATCCACGCATCGAACGGCGACGCGGTCGCGCCTTTTACCGCGATCGGTGCGAGATTCAGACCGATGACGGCGACGACAGCGCCGGTGACGACCGGAGGCATCAAGCGCTCGATCCATCCGGTGCCGACGGCCATCACCACAAGCCCGATCAGCGTATACAGCACGCCGCAGGCGATGATGCCGCCGAGCGCGTTGCCGATGTTGGGATTGCCGCCCGAACCCGTGTATCCGGTGGCCGCGATCACGACACCGATGAACGCGAAGCTCGAGCCGAGGTAGCTCGGCACGCGGCCGCCGACCATCACGAAGAAGATCAGCGTCCCGATGCCCGACATCAGGATCGCGACGTTCGGGTCGAACCCCATCAGCAGCGGGGCAAGCACGGTCGCGCCGAACATCGCGACAACGTGCTGCACGCCCATGGCGATCGTTTGCGGCCAGGGCAGCCGCTCGTCCGGCGCGATCACGCCTTCGGTCTTGACGGTCCAGCGCGGGAAGTAGGAGTTCGCCATCGAGGTCTCCGTTGTTGTTCTTGCGGGGACCGCGATTATCGCGCGAGTGCGCGACGAGCTTACTCGTTCGTTGGTTGCGTGGCTCTTACCGCCAAAAATCGTATGGCTTTGCCATCGATTTTCGGGAAGCTCTACCCGGCGCAAAAATAGGTCGGCCGACCTTGTTCTTGCCGCCCTATTTTTGCGCCGTCAGACACGCATTCGTCACCCGTGCGTACTCTTCGGGCGTGTCGACCTGCGCCTGGCGTTTCGCCAGCGTGCGTTCGCTTTCGCGCATGAACGCTTCGAGCGTGGCGTCGATCTTCCGATCGAGATTGTGTTGCGCCTCGCCGACGGTGGTCGCGTAGTGCGGCGCAGCGCCGATGACCTCGTTCAGCCGGTTCGTAAGGCCGACCACCGCCTCGCGCGCGTAACCGGCGTAGACGTCGACATGGCGTTGCTCGTGCTCGCGGATCGTGCGTGCGCGGCACGGGTCGGCCGCATACTCGCTGGCGACATAGACGGTCATCGGGCGTATGAACAGCTCCACGCGAACGCGCGGGCGCACGCACGCGCGCATCCCGATGCGGTCCTCGAGGCCCTTTACGTCGATCGAGGATCGATGACCGAAGTTCGCCCGCGTGAGTCCGATCGTCCGATGCGACGGGCGAAGGTCCATCGCTGAACTGCGACAGCGCAGCGAACGGCAGCGCGCGGTTCTCGGTCACGCTGTAGGGCAGCAGCCCGACCTGGACGCCGCCTTCCGGCAAACGTTCGCACCGATCCTCGAACGAACCGCCCGGCGACATGTTCGCGAGCGCATCGCCTACGCGTTCCATACCGGTGAACAACGCGGCCCCGATGATCGACGGCAACGACGATGGCGATCCGGGTCAGCGGATGGAAGCGCACCCAACTCATGGCACGGACTTTATCAAGGGGCCGTCGTTTCGCCGACTCCGATCCGACGGGAGGCGACGAAACGTCGATCCACTTTACGATTTGTCGGCATGCGCCCACACGGCTTTCGGAGCCGCTGTCATGGTGCGCCCACCGCGCGATCGCTACAAGAGGACATACGCCGACACGCCCTTCGCTCGAGGTCGCGATGCGCTGAGGCCGACTCTCGCGGACGTGCTCCGGCTCGCAACCACGGCGACGTCGTCGGAAGAAGGAATCGGAAGGAAGGAATCGACATGGCAAACGACATGGCGATCGGCTCGGCCGACGGCTCCACGGTCCAGCAACCTGTCGCGCGCAAGCGTGCAGTCGCGACGCAACGACGTCTGCGAGCATTGCGGCAACCGCTACGACAAGGCGTTCACCGTCGTGATGAACGACCAGCCGCACGTGTTCGACAGCTTCGAGTGCGCGATCCACATGCTCGCGCCACGCTGCGACCATTGCCAATGCACGATCATCGGCCACGGCGTGGAGTCGCGCAGCCAGTACTTTTGCTGCGTGCACTGCGCCGAGTCGATGGGCGTGGAGGGACTCGCCGACCGGACCGGACCGCACGTCTAGGGCACGCCGATGAAAAACGCGTCCGCGAAGCCGGCGGTTGACGCACGAGCGGCGCCGCACGTTTTTCATCGGATTTGAAAATGGCGGGCGGCTAGGGGCGGCCCGTCGCCGCCCGCCGGTAACGGCACGGAACAACGCGCGTCGTGTGCGGCCCTGCGCATCTCCAACCGGTTTCACGTTGCAAGCGAGAACCTGTCAGCCCTGGCCGACAGCCCTTTCAGCCGGGCACTGCTGCGTTGCGTACGGCAGCGGCGCCTATAGTCATCGAGCCGTTTGCACGCGCCCGCGCTGGGTGCGGGTCCGGCGTGCGTCGATGCCCGGCGCAGGCTGCGCGACGGCAACGGCACAGCATTGCGGAGGGAACCATGGTCAAGACGATCGTCGGATCGTTCGACAGCTTCAACGAAGCGCATCAGGTCGCGAACGACCTGCGTGCCGCCGGATTCCTGGACAGCGACATCAGCATCGTCGCGAACAACGCGGCGGGCGATTACCGCGAGGATCCGCGAGTGGTGACGACGAAGGACACGGACACCAGCGCGACCGCGAAGGGCGCCGTGACCGGCGCCGTCGTCGGAGGGGGCGCCGGCCTGGCGGCGAGCCTCGCCGGTCTTGCGATTCCCGGTATCGGCCCGATCATCGCGGCGGGTCCGATCGTAGCGACGCTCGCTGGCGCCGGTACGGGCGCCGTGGCCGGAGGCCTGATCGGCGGGCTCGTCGATCTGGGCGTGCCGGAGTCGGACGCGCAGTACTACGCCGAGTCGGTGCGCCGTGGCGGCGCACTGGTCACCGTGCGTGCCGACGAGTCGCGAGCCGATGAAGTGTCCGCGATCCTGCGCAGCCACGGCGCCGTGGACATCGAGGACCGCGTCGAGCGGTGGCGCGAAAGCGGATGGGAGCGTTTCGACGAGGATTCCCGCCCCTACACGGTCGACGAGATCCGTCGCGACCGCGCGATGTATTGATCGCCCGCATGCGATCGGCGCAACCCACCGGTCGCTTGCGTCGCTCACTCCATTCCGGCGGGGCGCGTGCATTGCACCCCGCCGATCGCCTCGTCGATGCCTCCCGAGCGTCCCCGCGCCACGATCGCGATCTACGATCGTCCTGCGTGGTGGCGGACGCGAAGGTTCTGGCGCATTGCGTTGCCGGTGCTTGCCGGCGTCGGCTCGCTGGCCGTGGCGTATGCGATCTTCGCCTGACGCACCACGCGGCGCCTCGCGGAGGAGTCGCGCGGAGCGGTGGCTTAATATGCGCACGAGCGGGCGCGCAATGCCCGATTCCCGTGCCGATGCCAGACCTCCCCTCGCTCCTGCTCGCTGCCGTGATCTGGGCCTACTGGGGCCGCGTCGGCGCGATGGCGTGGCACATCCGCCGGCGCACGCGCACGCTGGCCGGCGTGGTTCCGGAACAGGGCCTCGAGCGGTTCCTGTGGCTGTTTTTCGTGCCGGTCGTTGCGGCGTGGATGGCGCTACCGGTGCTGGCCGCGTTTCGGACGGCCGGCGAATTGGCGCTTCCCGAGGCAGCGCGCACCGGTCCCTGGCTCGTGGTGCGCGCGCTCGCGGGGCTGGCTGCCGTGGCGCTTCTCGCGCTCACGATCCGTTGCTGGAAGCGAATGGGACGGCACTGGAAGATGGCGGTCACGCCCGGCGAGCGACAGGTCCTGATCACCGACGGACCGTTCGCGCGCGTGCGGCATCCGATCTACGGTTACCAGATCCTGCTGATGCTCGCTTCGCTCGTCGTCGTTCCGACGCGCCCCATGCTGCTCACGGCGGCGATCCACGTGGTCCTGATGACGCGTGAAAGCGCGCAACGAGGAACGCCACATGCTCGGCACTCATGGCGAAGACTATGCGCGCTACATCGAGCGCACCGGCCGCTTCTTCCCGCGCCTTGCGCGCTGACCGCTGTTGCGAAGCGCGGGCGTGGATTCCAGCGCGAACGTGCCGGTGAGCCCGGCGCCGCGGGCTCGCTCGATCGTGCCGGGCGCGCTGCTGGCGCTGTTGATTTCGACATCGCTGCAGGCGTTTCCCGCACTCGATCCCGACGATCGCGCAGCGGCTCGCTGCGCTCGATTGCTCGAGCGTGACCGCAGCCGACGTGAGCACCACGCTGTCGCGCGTCCCCGCGCCACGCGTCATCGCGCTCCAGGGCAGCGTGCCGATCGTCACGATGGAGCCGTTCGTCGCGTTCCTCGAGGCGATGGGTTACCCGGCCGCGCAGCTCGAGCAGCCGGGATCGCCGGCGCGCTCGTATTCGAGCTTCGTCGACACGCGCCGGCTCGCCGGTCACCTCGCCTGGCATTACGAGCAGGAAGGCCTGATGCCGATGCTGATCGGGCACTCGCAGGGCGGGATGATCGTCGTCAAGGTGCTGCACGATCTGGCAGCGTCGCAGGACGCCGCGCCGATTCCGGTATGGAATCCGTTGCGCGACGCGCCCGAGCCGCGTACCGACAGTCGTCGATCCGCTTACCGGCGAATCGCGCCCGGTCATCGGATTGAAGGTCGACTATGCGACTGCGCTGGTCACGGGATCGTTGCCGCGTCTGCTGCTCGGACAGTGGGGCATCCTTCCGTTGTTGCGCGACGTGCCGGACTCGGTCGTCGACTTCACCGGGTTTTCGATTCCCTGGGATGCGATCGCGGGCACCGGAGCGAACCCGACACCGTATCGCGCGACCGGGACCGCACGCGTGCGCAACGTCGTGCTGCCCGCGTCGTACAGTCACATCGCGCTTCCGCGCGCCGACGCATCTCGCGGCGCACCCGTCGACGCGCGCGTGGATCGACGGCTATCGTCCCGGGACGCCGGCGCCGATTCCTGCGGACGCCGACACGTCGAACCTGCTGCTCGCGGCCGACATCTGGTACAGCGTGAAGCAACACTGGTGCGAAGGCGCGAAACGCCTCGCGGCACGCGCCGCGCCCTCGGGCGTCATTCGCTGATGCGCGGCCGGCTCAACCTGTTCCAGTCGTCGATGCTGCGCTGGCGCGAGCTGCATCCGTACTGCGCCTCGCACGTGATCGCAATCGACGCGCCGCTGGACGAGACGCGGCTGCGCGCGGCGATCGCCAGCGTGCTCGAGGCCTGCGGGCTGACCGGCCTGCATCTGGATGCGGATCGCCGCCGCTTCGAGTTCGAGGGCGGTCCGGCCGCGGTTGCGCTGCAGGTCCTGGACGGCGGCGCGTCCCCGCTCGACCGTGCTGCGTCACAGATCGAGGCGACGATCAACGCTGCCGTTCCCGCGCACCGGGCGCTTCGATCCGTTCCGTTTCTTCGCCATCCGGGCGAACGGCACGTTCCTGCTCGGGCTTGACCTACGATCACTTCATCGCCGGCGGCGACTCGATCGCCGTGCTGGTCACGGACATCGCGGACCGTTATGCCGCGCCGGACGCGCCGCTGCCAGGCAAGCTCGAGCGTTACCCGCCGCCTTACGCGCGGCTGTTCGTGAAGCACGCGGGCCAGCTGGCGCGCGGCCTCGCATCGTTGCCCGGCCTGCTCGCCGGCTGGCGCCACGCGATCCGCCCGCATGTTCCCAATCCGGCGGACGGCCACAACGGCTTCGCTCACTTCGGCGTCGATGCCGCGCGGGTCGCGCGCGTTCGCGAGGCGGCGAAGCGATGGGGCGTCACGCAAAACGACCTGCTGCTCGCGCTCGTGCTGCGGGCCGTCGTGCCGATCGCTTCGCGGCGCCACCACACGGGACGCCGGACCCAGGTCGCCCTCGCGTCGATCGTCAACGTCCGCGCCGATTTCCAGCCGCCGGCCAGCGAGGTCTTCGGCCAGTTCCTGAGCTCGTTCCGCGTCGTGCACCCGTTGCCGCGCGACGAGTCGATCGAGGCGCTTGCTCGGGCGCTGTCCGCACAGACCCGGCGCGCGAAGCGGCTCAAGCTCTATCTGGTGACGCTGGTGGCGATGGGCGCAGCCGCGCTGATCTGGCCGTTCGCAAAGCCCGAGCGGCGGCAGCGGCTGTACCTCAAGTATCATCCGGTTTTCGCGGGGTTCACGCCGCTCAACGTCAACGCGCTGCGCCGACGCGGCAAGTCCCGCGATGGCGATTACCTGCGCGGCCGCGTCGACCGGTCCGATGTCGCCGATGGTCGTCGCGGTGACCACGTCGGGCGCCGCCGTCAGGATCGGCATTACGTTTCGGACCGCCGCGCTTACCCGCGCGGACGTGGACGCGGTGATCGCGTCCATCGAGCAAAGCATGGACTCGTTGACATGAGCGAATTCGTCGACCCCCTGCGCAGGGCCGCCACGGTCGCGGTTGCCCTTCGTCCTCGCCGCATGCGCCGCGGTGCCCGCTTTCCGGCGATCCCGCTGCAGAGGCAACGCCCGCTGCAGGGGAGCGCGCGACGCTGCGAACCGTGTCGCTCGACGCGCTCGCTCGAGGAGCGGATCCTCGCGCTCGATCCCGAGAACATCACGGCAGCCGACGTCCGCGACACGCTTGTCCAAGGCACCCGCTCCGCGCGTCGTCATGATCCACGGCGGCGTCTTTCCCGTGCATCTGGCGATGACCTCGTTCGGTCAGTTCCTGGTCGGCATGGGGTACCCCGAGGAGCGCGTTCGCGTGCCGGGCACCAGCAACGACTGGTCGCACAACCCTTATCTGCCCTCCGAGCGCCTGGCCGGGCTCATCGCCTGGTCGTACGAGCAGGAGGGCATGCGGCCGATGCTGATCGGGCACAGCCAGGGCGGCATCCAGGTCGTGAAGGTGCTGAACGACCTGGCCGGCACCTATGCGCCGGAAGTGCCCGTCTGGAATCCGCTGACCGGCCGCGCCGAGACCCGCACGACGATCGTCGACCCGCTGAGCGGTGCAGCAGCGGCCCGTCGTCGGCGTCGCGGTGTCGTTCGCGTCCGCCGTCGGCGCGGGCGGTCCCTCGTTCATCTTTCCGAACAACTGGGACGTGATCGGCCGGCTGCACGACATCCCGGATACCGCCGTGCAGTTCAACGGCTATTTCATCGGCATCGACTGGTTCGTCGTGAATGTCGGCGTCGGGGGCAACCGCTTCCAGGCAACGGGCAAGGCCTTCGTGCGCAACGTCGAACTGCCGGCGGGCTATCTGCACGTCAGCGTGCCGGTGACCGGTCACCTTCCGCAGAACCCGGAGTTCAAGGCGTTCATCGACGCTTACCGGCCGACGACCGAGAAGCCGGACGAGTCGAAGATGCCGGGAAGCTATTCCGACAACGTGTACTACGCCGCCGACAACTGGCACGCGATCAAGAAGCACTGGGCGCTCGAGCTGCAGCGCCTGATCAAGGCGCGCCGCGCGGCGATGGCGTCGCTGAAGCCGGGCTGATGCGCCGCTGCCTGCCTGCGCCGGGCTGCGGCGCAGTGGCGATGTCCGGCACGGTATAATCCAACGTTTTCCTCCAGGCGCCGCAACGGCCGTTCGTCGCGCGCTGCCTCCTCGCCCAAGAATCGGACATGTCGGGTCCTCTGACGGACAAGGTCGCGCTCGTCACCGGTGCCGCCCGCGGCATCGGCCGGGCCTGCGCGCGCAAGCTCGCGTCGGCCGGCTGCGATATCGTCGTCAACTACTACAACAGTCACGAGGAAGCCGAAGGCCTTTGCAACGAGCTGCGCGGCCTCGGCCGGCGCGCGATCGCGTTGCAGGCGAGCGTGGGCGACCCGGGCAGCGTCGACGAGATGTTCGAGGCCTTGCACAAGCAGTTCGACCGGCTCGACATCATCGTGAGCAACGCCGCGTCCGGCGTGCTGAAACCGGCGATGGAGATGAAGCTCAAGCATTGGCGCTGGTGCCTGGAGACCAACGCCTACGCTTTGAACCTGCTCGCGCAGCACGCGCTGCCGCTGATGAACGAGGGCGGGCGCATCGTCGCGATGTCGAGCCTGGGGGCGCAGCGGGCGATGCCGAGCTACGGCTTCGTCGGCGCGTCGAAAGCGGCGCTGGAATCGATGGTGCGCACGCTCGCGCAGGAGCTCGGCCCGCGCGGCATCCGCGTGAACGCGGTGTCCGCGGGCGTGGTCGACACCGACGCCCTCGCGTATTTTCCGAATCGCGAGCGGCTGCTCGCCGAATTCGCGGAACGCTCGCCCGCAGGCCCGAAGCTCACGCCCGAGGACGTCGCGAACGCGGTGTACCTGCTGTGCCTGCCGGAGGCGGCGATGATCAACGGCGCAACGCTCGTCGTCGACGGCGGCTTCGCGATCTCGGGTTGAGCCGATGGCGCTGGACGGAGGGTTTACGCGGCAAGGTCGTCGTCGTCACCGGCGGCAGCCGCGGCATCGGTCGTGCGATCGTCGAGCTGTTCGCAGCCGAGGGCGCGGACGTCACGTTCTTCTACCAGCGCCAGCAATCGGCGGCCGACGACGTCGTCGCCGCGTGCGCGGCGGCGGGGCAAACGGTAACGGCGATGCAGGTCGACATCCGCGACAGCGCGGCGTGCCGCGAGGCGGCAGCGATCGATCGCGGATGCCAAGGGCCGCATCGACGTGCTCGTGAACAACGCCGGTGTCATTCGCGACAACGTGCTGGTCGGTCTCGAGGACGACGACATCAGGACGGTGCTCGACGTGAACGTCGCCGGCGTCTTCAACGTGACGCGCGCGGTCGCGCCGTACATGATCAGCAAGCGGTCCGGCCGGATCATCAACCTGTCGTCGGTGTCGGGGGCGAAGGGCGGGCGGGGGCAGACGAACTACGCCGCGAGCAAGGGTGCGATCGACGGGCTTGACGCGCGCGCTTGCCGCCGAGCTCGCGTCGCGCAAGATCACGGTGAACGCGGTCGCGCCCGGCGTGATCGAGACCGAGATGAGCGAAGTCGGTGCGCGATCTCGCAGGCGACGAGATCAAGGGGCGCATCCTGCTCAAGCGCTTCGGCCAGCCGCGCGAGGTCGCGAACGCGGTGTGGTTCCTTGCTTCGAGCCTGGCGGACTACGTGACCGGCCAGGTCCTGTATGTCGACGGCGGTTTCAAGATGGAGTAATGCAACGATGGCAGCGCAAATCACGAAGGCGGAAGTGGATGCGGTCTACCCGACGGTGGCGAAGACGATCGCCGACGCGCTCGGCTGCGATCTCGAGGAGGTCAAGCCGGACGCTTCGCTGATCAACGACCTCGGTGCGGAATCGATCGACTTCCTCGACCTGGTGTTCCGGCTCGAGCGTGCGTTCAAGGTGAAGATCCCGCGCGGCAAGATCATCGAGGACGCGCGCGGCGACCTGCCGGAAGCCGCGTTCGAGCAGAAGGGCGTCGTCACCGAGGCGGGCCTTGGAACGCTGCGCAGCTTCCTGTCCGAGGTGCCCGCCGACCGCATCAAGGCGCCGCTCAAGGTCGCGGATGTCCCGCGCCTGTTCACGCCGGAGACGTTCGCGAAGCTCGTGATCCGCGCGCAACGCGAGCAGGGTGCTGCGGCTGTAACGCATGACGTCGACGACGCGATGAGCGGCCGCTACGCCGCGTTCACGTTCGTCGATCGGATCACGGCACTGGTGCCGGGCGTTTCGGCGCACGGGACGTTCCACATTCCGACCGGCATCGAGGGCTTTCCCTCGTCGCTGCTCGCGGAAGCAACCGGACAGCTGGCCGCGTGGGTCGCGGTTTCGAAGCTCGGGTTCCGCTTGCGGCCGGTCGCCGGCATTGCGCACGAGACCGTGTACCACGGCGTGCCCAGGCCCGGCGACACGCTGGAAACGCGAGATCCACATCGACTCGTGCGAGGACGATGCGGTCGCCTACCAGGGGTGGGCGCGCATCGGCGGCACGCACGGTGCTCGAGCTTCGCGATTGCGTCGGGCCGATGCTGCCGCTCGAGCAGTTCGACGATCCGGTCGCGATGCGCGCCTTCTTCACGACGCTGTGCAACGAGGGTGCGCAAGCCGACCGGTTCCGGGGAATCGACGCCGTGTCGCTCACCCCGCGCGAACACGAAAGCGGACGGTTCGCGACGGCGCAACTCGACGTCCCGGTGCGAAGCGCCGTTTTTCGACGATCATTTTCCGCGGCGTCCGGTGTTTCCGGGAACGCTGCTGCTCGACCGCATGACGACGCTTGCGAGCGGCGTGGTGGCGGAAGCCGCAGGCGGGGCGTCGGCCGGTGCTTCGCCGCGTGACCGATGTGAAGCTGCGCGCGTTCACCGAGCCGGGCGCCCGGCTCGAATTGCGTGCGACCGTGGACGAGGTGGCGCAGGATGGCGTTGTTGCCGTGCTGGAAGCGCGGGCCGAAGGGCAGCGCCGCCCGGTCGGAGGCGCGCGCGTGCATTTCGAGGTGGAACGATGAAAAGACGAGTCGCGATCACCGGCGTGGGCGTGGTAACGCCCGCCGGCAACGATGTGCAGTCGATGTGGGCGCGGCTGCTCGAGGGCCGCAGCTGCGGCGCTCCGATCACGACGTTCGACGCGAGCGGCTTCTCGACGCGCATCGCCGCCGAAGTGCGCGACGTCGACCAGCTGCCGCTGCCGGCGGACCGCAAGCTCGCTGAAGTTCGCGAGCCGCTCGCATCGCTTCGCGCTGGCCGCAGCGGAGGAAGCGATGCGCGATGCCGGCATCGCGCCGACCGACGCCGACCGCGCACGCTGGGGATGCGTCGTCGGCACCGGCATGATGACCGTCTCCTACGAAGAGCTCGCGAACCTGCAACGAAGCGCCGCGGCGGACGGCGAGCTCGATGCGACGAAGATGCTCGACGAGGCGACGTCGAACGATCCGCTCGCGTTCTGCCGCAGCCAGTCGACGGCCGGAATCGCGTTGCTGATGCGACGCTTCGGCATCGCCGGCTATGCGTCTTCGGTGCACACCGCGTGCGCCTCCGGCGGACAGGCGCTCGGCACGGCGATGCGCGTGATCCGGCGCGGCGCGGCCGACCGCGTGCTTGCCGGCGGCTTCGATTCGATGGTGTCGCCGGTCGGGCTCTCCGGTTTCTGCCTGCTCTCGGCGGTATCGCCGGACAACGACTCGCCGGAACGCGCGAGCCGGCCGTTCGATGCGACCCGCAACGGCTTCCTGCTCGGCGAAGGCGCCGGTTTCGTCGTGCTCGAGGAATGGGACAGCGCGGTCGCGCGCGGCGCAAGGATCTATGCCGAGCTTGCCGGAGACGGCAACTCGCTGTCGTCGTACCGGATCACGGACTCGCATCCCTCCGGTGACGGACCGATCCAGGCGATGCGCCGCGCGCTCGCCGATGCGGGCGCCGCGCCGGATGACGTCGACTATCTGAACGCCCACGGCACGTCGACGCCGATGAACGACAAGAGCGAGGCGGCCGCATCGGCCGTCGTCTTCGGCGATCACGTCGGTCGAGGTGGCCGTGAGCTCGACGAAGAGCGTGATGGGCCACCTGATCGCCGCGGCCGGTGCAGTGGAGGCGGTCGTGTGCGCGCTTTCGATCAAGCATTCGCTGCTGCCGGTCAACGCGAACTTCCGCGAGGTCGACCCGGACTGCGCGCACCTCGACATCGTTCGCGACTCGCCGCGCGAGCGCCGCGTTCGCGTCGCGCTGTCGAACTCGTTCGGATTCGGCGGCAGCAACAGCTGCCTCGCGTTCCGGCATCCGGACGAAACCGCCGCGCTCATTGCGCGCGAGCGAAGCGGGAGTGCAGCGCGATGAGCGCCGCCGGGCCGTCCCAAGGCGCTCATTACTCCCCCTCGGGGGGCAGCGCAGCGGCGCGAGCCGCAAGCGTGGGGGTCCACCCATGAGCCGCGTGGTCATCACCGGGACCGGCGCGATCTGCGCCTCGGGCCGCAGCGCCGCCGACATCGTCGATAGCGCGCTCGAGGGCCGCTCGGCGATCACGCCGATCGAGTCGTTCGACGCGTCCGCCTGGCCGCGCCACTACGCGGCGGAGGTGAAAGACTACGACGCGAACAAGCTGACCGGCGATCGGAAGCTGCTCAAGCTGATCCGCCGCTCCGACGTGTTCGGCCTGCATGCTGCGTCGCAGGCGATCGCGGAGGCCGGCTTCGCCCGCTATCGCGAGACGCTGGACGAGGACGCCAACATCGCGTTCGGCGAAGCGACCGGTTGCTACGTGGGCTCCGGCGGCGGCGCATTCAACCTCAACTACGAGTACTTCCCGCTGATGGCGCAGGCGGACGGCGACCTCCACGCGTTCGGGCGTGACCTGTCGAGCAACGTGAACCCGATGTGGCTGCTGCGGGCGCTGCCGAACAACGTGCTTTGCCACGTCGGCATCCGCCACAGCCTCAAGGGTCCGAACGGCTGCATCACCAACCACACGACCAGCGGCTTGCTCGCGGTGATCGAGGGCGCGCAGACGATCCGCGATGGCGAAGCCGAGCGTGTCGTGGCGGCGGGCCACGATGCGCCGATCGAGCCGCAGCAGATCCTGTACTACCATCGTTGCGGTCTGATCGCGAAGCGCGCGATCAAGCCGTTCGACGTGTCGCGCGACGGCAGCCTGCTCGGCGAGGGTGCGGGCGCGCTCGTGCTCGAGACCGAAGCTTCAGCGCGCGCGCGCGACGCGAAGATCCTCGGCGAGTATCTGGGCGGCGGCGACGCGTCCGAAGCCATGGGGTTGCTCGCGCTCGGCGAGGACGGCGAGGGCCCGGCGCGCGCGATCCGCGCTGCGCTCGACGATGCAGGCGTTGCGGCGTCCGAGGTCGGCATGATCGTCGCGCACGGCAACGGCACGCCGCAATCCGACGCGTCCGAAGCTGCCGCATTGCGCGCGGTCTTCGGCAGCACCACGCCGCCGGTGACCGGCATTCAAGTGGGCGACCGGGCATCCGCTCGCGGCGTCCGGCATCCTGGATCTGACGCTGGGCCTCGAAGCGGCCCGTCGCGGCATCGTGCCGGGCATCGCGACGCTCGACACGCTCGATCCGGCCTGCGCAGGCGTTTCCGCGCGCAAGTCGGCGCAGGATCCGACGAGCGATATCGTGCTGGTCGTCTGCCGCGGCTTCGGCAGCACGAACGCGGCCGTGCTTCTGCGCGCGGCTCGCTGACGCCGCATGGCGAGTGTCGACGAGCGCGGAGGCGCCGAGCGCTGCGCGATCGACACCGTCGAAATCGCGCGCATCGAGCGGCTGCTCGCGGAGACCCCGGCTGCAGACCTCGCGAAGCTGTTCTCCGCGCAGGAGCTCGCCGATGCCGGCGAAGGCACGGGCCGCGCAGCAAGCCTGGCTGCGCGCTTCGCAGCCAAGGAAGCCTGCCAGAAGCTGTTCCCGCGCGAGACGGCGCTCGGCCAGCTCGACCCGCACGATTTCTCGATCGCCCGCGACACCTACGGCGCCACGGTCGTCGTTCCGTCGGATCGCGCGGCGGCGGTGCTCGCGCGGGCACGCGTCCGCGCGATCGCGGTCTCGCTGACGCATACGGCCACGACCGCCTCCGCAGTCGCCATGGCGCTGCCCGCGACGACGCGCGCGCCGTTGCTCGGACGGCTGCTGTATCGCTTGCTTCCGATCCGGCGCAAGGTGATCGTCGAGAATCTGCGTCGCGTGTTCGGAGGAAGCGTTCCGCAACGCGAGATCGAGGCGCTCGCGCAGGCGCACTACGCGCATCTCGGCATGCTGTTCGGCGAGTTTCTGCGCTATCGGTGGTATTCGGCGCGGCGCAAGCGCGCACTGGTGCGTGTCGAAGGCGTGGACGAGTTCGCGAAGGCCTGGCACGCGGGGAAGGGTGTGCTCGTGCTGACCGGACATTTCGGCAATTTCGAGGTGAGCACGGTGGCGGGGCTCGCGCAATTTCCCGAAGTGCGCGACCGCATCCATTTCGTCCGCCGCGCGATCAAGCCGGCATGGCTCGACGCGCTCGTCAACCGGCGGATGCGCAGCGCCGGATTCGGCACGATCGGCAAGCGCGGCTCGCTCGACCACATGCTCGCAGCTGCTGGAGAACGGCGACGCGATCGTGTTTCCGTTCGATCAGCATGCGCGCAGGCCCGACGGCATCGAAGTGGAGTTCTTCGGCCACGCGGCGGGCACGTTCAAGAGCCTCGCGATCATCGCGCTCGCGACCGGCGCGCCGGTGCTTCCGGCGTCGGCGTGGCGCGAGGCGGACGGTACGCACGTCTTGCGCATCGAGCCTGCGTTGCCGGTGATCGCCGCCGACGATCCGGATGACGAGATCCGGCGGAACACGCGCGCATACAACCAGGCGCTGGAACGGCTCGTCATGCGTCATCCCGAGCAATGGTGGTGGGTCCACCGGCGCTGGAAGCCGTTGGCGCCGCGCGTTTCGGGACCGAGGCGTCCGACGCCTTAAAGCTGCGGGACTCTAGCTCGCGAGCAGCGCCCGCACCTGCTCGTCGGAGGTTTGCGAAAAGTCCTGGTACCACGATCCCACCGAGCGGAAGGGCTCGGGCGTATGGACGCAGACAACCTCGTCCGCCTCGGCGCGGAGTGCTTCGCAGCTCGATTCGGCAGCAACCGGTACCGCAACCACCACGCGTGCAGGCTGCTGCGGGCGGACGGCACCGACCGCCGCGAGCATCGTCAAGCCGGTGGCAAGTCCATCATCGACCAGCAGGACGACGCGTCCGGCGAGACTCAACGGCGGACGGTCACCGCGATAGAGGCGCTCCCGGCGTACGAGCTCGTTCCGTTCCCGCTCGACCACCTGCGCGATGGTCTCGGCAGGAATCTGCAGGGCTTCGGTCACCTTCGCGTTGAGGACCTGAGTGCCGCCGCTGGCGATGGCGCCCATCGCGAATTCCTCGTGGCCCGGAACGCCGAGCTTGCGGACGACGAGGACATCGAGGGGTGCATTCAGCACGCTCGCAACCGCGGCGGCGACCGGCACGCCGCCGCGGGGCAGTGCAAGCACGCGCACATCATCGCGCCCGCGAAGATGCAGCAATCGCTTGGCGAGCGACGCTCCGGCTTCAGTGCGGTCGGTGAACGGCAGCCCGCCGTTCATCGTGGCTCGGCACGCGTTCGGTACGCGGCCGAGGGGGCGAGCACGACGTCTGCCTCGGGGAGGGTGTTGCGGGTGCACATCGCGCAGACATTCATGAGCGAACCTTCTGCGTACGACAGTCGATCAGCATATCGGGCCTCAACCCGCCGGCTGTATCAGCGCGAACGCTACGTGTTCGAACGAGTGTCGGTCCGCGTAGCCCGCGCGCGAGCCGGCCCGTTTACGCCTGGATCAGGAAGATGGCGGGCCGCTTCGCGTAAGCGGCAAAGTCGATGCGCTGCCATTCGCGGACTGGCCGCGTGGCGACGGACTCCGTCGGAAGCGTGAGGTCGACGGCGACGCAGACGCGCGTCGCCGGGGCGAGAGCGCTGCAGCGATCGTCGTCAGCAGTGCCACGTTCCGGTACGGCGTCTCGATGAAGAGTTGCGTGCACTGCTGCGCACGCGAGTCCGCCTCGAGTCGCCGCAACGCCGCCGCGCGCGCGTCCGGCTTCGCCGGAAGGTAGCCGTGGAACGCGAAGCGCTGGCCGTTCATGCCGGACGGCCATCAGGGCAAGGAGCAGCGACGACGGCCCGACCAGCGGAACGACGCGAAGGCCATGCGCATGCGCCGCCGCGACGATCATCGCACCCGGGTCGGCGACGCCGGGACAGCCGGCATCCGACAGCACACCGACGTCTTCGCCTCGCAACGCGGGGGCGAGCAACGCGTTCGGCCGAGCGGGCATCGCGCAAGTCGCCGATCGGCGTGATCGACAGCTCTGCGATCGGCCGTTCCGGCGCAAGCGACTTCAGGAACGCGCGCGCCGGCTTCGGCGTCTCGACGACCCAGTTGCACGAGCGCGCGCGCGATGTCGATCGTGCGCTGCGGCAGCACGTCGGCCGGCGGCACGACACCGAGCAGGTTCGGCACCAGGTAGACGCGGCCGAGCGTCTCCCTTGTCATGCCGGCGGCGCCAGCACGTCGAGACCCTCGCTGCGCAGCATCCGCGTCAGCGCGATCAGCGGCAGGCCGATCAGCGCGGTCGGATCGTCGCTTGCGATCCGCTCGAACAGCGCGATCCCGAGCGCCTCGGACTTCACCGCGCCCGCGCAATCGTACGGCTGCTCGCGCTCGAGATAGGCCTCGATCTGCGCAGTCGTCAGCGTCCGGAACGTGCTCGCGACATCGACGCATTCGCGCTGCACGCGTCCGCGTGGCCGCGTTGACCAGCGCCAGGCCGGTATGGAAGACGATCGTGCGACCGGAGAGCGAGGACAGCATGCGAACCGCGTCGCGCATGGTCGGCGGGCTTGCCAACGGCCACGCCGTCGCAGTCGGCCACCTGGTCGGAGCCGATGACGAGCGCGTCGCTGTGCGTCGTTGCGACCGCGCCGGGCCTTCGCTTCGGCCAGGCGGACCGCCGTGTCGCGCCGGCCGCTCGCCGGCAAGCGCCGCCTCGTCGATTCCCGGGGCGACGACCTCGAACGGCCATTGCAGGCGTTCGCAGCAGCTCGCGCCGGTAGCGCGACGTCGACGCGAGGACGAGGGTGGGGCTGCGCATTGATTTTGCGGGGATTTTTGACAGTTTCTGGCAAAGCCGCTATTATGCGCGGTTTGCGCTTGACGCCCCAAGGTCGCAGGGCGGCGAGGTCGGGCGGCACGCAGCCGAGGACACGCAACGTGAAGCGGAGCGCGAATGAAGCGGCCGCAGGATCAGCGCTTCGATGCGTTCAGGCTCGCGGCTTCGCATGGAGAGCTCAAGGGATCGATCGAGCCGGGCAAGCTCCAACGGCTCGAGGATCGGCTCGCGGACGAGAGCTGCGGACGCCGAGCGGGCCGGATCGAGTGGTCGATTCGGGGCGCGGCCGACGAGCAGGGACGACCGGCGATCACGGTGTCGATCGAGGGCACGGTGCCGCTTGCAGTGCCAGCGCTGCCTGGGTCTGCTCGATCAGCCGGTCGAGCAATCGACGACGCTGCTGCTTGCGCGCGACGAGGCCGATCTCGTCGCATCTGGACGAGGTCAGCGAGCATGAGGTCGTGCTCGCGAACGCGCCGCTCGATCCGGTCGCGCTCGTCGAGGACGAGCTGCTGCTCACGCTGCCGTTCGCGCCTCGGCACGAAGCGAGCTGCGGCCCGGCGAGCGTCGCCGCGCGGTGAGCGTACGCAACGACGTGCCGCGCGATGTCACGCGGCGCAGCCGACGAATCGACGTATAGCAACGAGACAGGAGACGAGTCATGGCAGTCCAGCAGAACAAGAAGTCGCCGGCGAAGCGCGGCATGCATCGTGCGCACGATTTCATCTCGGCGCCGCCGCTCGCGGTCGAGCCGGTGTCGGGCGAGACGCATCGCCGCCACCACATCAGCCCGAGCGGCTATTACCGCGGCAAGAAGGTCGTCAAGACCAAGGCCGACGAGTAACGCGCGCGCGCGTCGCAGGCGCGCCTGGCGCGGCTCGCAACGATCCGTGCGTCGCGGGGTACACTCCGGCAGGCGGCGCTTCAGGACCGCCGCCCGCGTCCTCCCGCACGCCTGCACCTCCCGCCGCGACCCGCCTGCCATGCCCGTCACGGTCGCAGTCGACGCCATGGGAGGGGACCACGGCCCTGCGGTGACGATTCCCGCGGCGCTCGATTTCCTCGCCGCCACGCCGGACACGCGCGTGATCCTCGTGGGTCTCGAGGACCCGATTCGCCGCGCGCTCGCCAAGGCGCCTCCGGCGCTGATGGAGCGCGTCGTCGTGCATCCGGCAAGCGAGGTCGTGACGATGGACGAGCCGCCGGCGGACGCTTTGCGCCGCAAGAAGGACTCGTCGATGCGCGTCGCGATCAACCTCGTCAAGCACGGTGATGCGCAGGCCTGCGTGTCGGCCGGCAACACCGGCGCGCTGATGGCGATCGCGCGCTTCGTGCTGAAGACGCTGCCCGGCATCGATCGTCCGGCGATCGCATCGCAGTTGCCGACGAAGAAGGGCGATCGTCACGGTGCTCGACCTCGGCGCGAACGTGAACTGCACGCCGCAGCAGCTCGTGCAGTTCGCCGTGATGGGCTCCGCGCTCGCGTCGGCCGTCGACCACATCGACCGGCCGACGGTGGGGCTGCTGAACATCGGCGAGGAAGAGATCAAGGGCAACGACCTCGTGAAGCAGACGGTCGAGCTGCTGCGCACGTCCGGGCTCGAACTTCCACGGCAACGTCGAGGGCGACGACATCTACAAGGGCACGACCGACGTCGTCGTCTGCGACGGCTTCGTCGGCAACGTGATGCTGAAGACGTCCGAGGGCCTCGCGCAGATGCTGTACGCGTTCCTCAAGGCCGAGTTCACGCGCAATCCGCTGACCAAGCTCGCCGCGCTCGTCGTCTACCCGGTCCTGTCCGCGTTCAAGCGGCGCATCGACCCTCGCCGCTACAACGGCGCCACGCTCGTCGGCCTCAAGGGCGTCGTCGTGAAGAGCCACGGCGGCGCGGACGCTTTCTCGTTTCGCAACGCGCTCGCCGAAGGCGCACGCCGAAGTGACCGAGGGCGTGCTCGATCGCATCGCGCAGCGGATCGCGGCGATGCCGGCGGTCGGTCGCCGCGGACGCTCCCGCGGTGACGACGGATGCCTGAACCGGATCGTCGGAAACGAATGGCCAGCCGCATAGCCGGAACCGGGCGCTACCTGCCGGCGCGCGTGCTGACGAACCACGAGCTCGCGCAGACGGTCGCGACCAGCGACGAATGGATCCGCACGCGCACCGGCATCGCGCAGCGCCACATCGCCGCCGACGACGAGCAGACCTCGGACCTCGCGCTCGCTGCGTCGCTGCCGGCGCTCGAAGCGGCGCAGCTTGCGCCGGCGGACGTCGACCTGATCGTCGTCGCGACGACGACGCCCGACATGATCTTCCCGTCGACGGCGTGCATCCTGCAGGCGAAGCTCGGCGCGCGCGGCGGGGCCGCGTTCGACGTGCAGGCCGTGTGCGCCGGGTTCGTTTACGCGTTGACGCTCGCGGACAAGATGGTGAGCAGCGGCGCCGCGCGCAATGCGCTCGTCGTCGGCGCGGAGATCTATTCGCGCATCCTCGACTGGAACGATCGCGGCACCTGCGTGCTGTTCGGCGATGGCGCCGGCGCGGTCGTGCTGCTGCCGTCCGAGCGAGCCGGGCGTGCTCGCGACGAAGCTGCACGCGGACGGCCACTACAAGGACATCCTGTGCGTGCCCGGTCAGGTCCAGGGCGGCAAGGTCACCGGCACGCCGTACGTGCACATGGATGGCCAGCAGGTGTTCAAGTTCGCGGTGAAGGTGCTGGCCGAAGCGGCGCAGGACGCGCTGACGCTGGCCGGCCTGCCGCTGTCGGCGATCGACTGGCTGATTCCGCATCAGGCGAACCTGCGCATCATGGACGCCACCGCGAAGAAGCTGCACGTGCCGCCGGAAAAGGTCGTCGTCACCGTGGACAAGCACGCGAACACGTCGGCCGCTTCGATCCCGCTCGCGCTCGACGTCGCGGTGCGCGACGGCCGCATCGAGCGCGGCCAGCATGTCGTTCTGCTCGGCGTCGGCGGCGGATTCACCTGGGGGTCGGCGCTCGTGCGCTGGACCTGACGAAGCCGATGAAGACTCGCATTCGTATTCCCCGGCCAGGGCTCGCAGGCGGTCGGCATGATGAAGGGCTTCGACGATCATCCGGTCGTGCGCGAGACGTTCGACGAAGCGTCGCAGGTGCTCGGGCAGGACCTGTGGGCCTCGTGACCGAGGGACCGCAGGACGATCTCGATCTCACCGTGAACACGCAGCCGGTGATGCTCACCGCGGGCGTCGCCGTGTGGCGCGCGTGGCAAGCTGCGGGCGGTGCCGCGCCGGAGATCATGGCCGGACACAGCCTCGGCGAATACACGGCGCTGGTCGCCGCGGATGCGCTCGCCTTCCGCGACGCCGTGCCGCTCGTGCGCTTCCGGGCGCAGGCGATGCAGGAGGCGGTGCCGCCCGGCGACGGCGCGATGGCCGCGATCCTCGGCGCCGACGACGACACGGTGCCGCTGCGTGCCGCAAGGCCGCCGAAGGTCACGTCGTCGAGCCGGTCAACTACAACGCGCCGGGGCAGCTCGTGATCGCGGGCGAGCGCGCCGCCGTCGAGCGCGCGATGCAGGCGGCGAAGGAGCTCGGTGCGCGACGCGCGGTGATGCTGCCGGTTTCCGCGCCGTTCCACAGCTCGCTGCTGAAGCCGGCGGCGGAGAAGCTCGCGCAAAGGCTCGCGCAGGTTCCGTTCGCGTCGCCTTCGATCCCGGTGCTGCACAACGTCGACGTCGCGCAGCATGCGACGGCGGACGAGATCCGCGCTGCGCTGGCGGCGCAGGCGGCGAGCCCCGTGCGCTGGACGCAGACGATCGCAGGCGTTCGCCGCGCAGGGCGTGACGCACGTCGTCGAATGCGGTCCCGGCAAGGTGCTCGCGAACCTCGTGAAGCGCATCGACGACAGGCTCGAGGCGTTCGCACTGACCAGCGGATCGATGCTCGACGATACGCGCTCGCAGCTCGCGGCGCGGGCATGACGATGGCGGACGGCGAGCTCGCGGGTCAGGTCGCGCTGGTCACCGGCGCCACGCGCGGCATCGGCAAGGCGATTGCGCTCGCGCTTGCGCGCGACGGCGCGACGGTCGTCGGAACGGCGACGACCGCCGACGGGGCGGCGAGCATCAGCGGCTATCTCGCCGACGCCGGCCGTGCCGGGAAGGGCATCGCGCTCGACGTGACCGACGCGGCTGCGACCGATGCCGCGCTCGCCGACATCGAGAAGACGTTCGGTGCGATCACGATCCTCGTGAACAACGCCGGCATCACGCGCGACAACCTGCTGCTGCGGATGAAGGACGACGAATGGGACGCGATCATGGCGACGAACCTCAAGCCGGCGTTCCGCCTCGCGAAGGCGGTGCTGCGCGGCATGATGAAGGCGCGCCACGGCCGAATCATCCAGATCGGATCGGTCGTCGGCAGCAGCGGCAACGCCGGGCAGGCCAACTACGCGGCGGCGAAGGCGGCGCTGATCGGCTTCACGAAATCGCTCGCGCAGGAGGTCGGCAGCCGCAACATCACCGTCAACTGCGTATCGCCGGGGTTCATCGACACCGACATGACGAAGGCGCTGCCGGAGGCGCAGCGCGAGGCGCTGCTGTCCCGGATTCCGCTCGGCCGGCTCGGCGCGCCGGACGACATCGCGAGCGCGGTGGCGTTCCTGGCGGGCCCGCGGGCCGGCTACATCACCGGGACGACGCTGCACGTCAACGGCGGGATGTACATGGCGTGAGCGAGGCGGTCCCAGTCGTGACCGTCGATCAGCGAGTACACGAGGCACTGGGCCCCG
Source organism: uncultured beta proteobacterium (assembly GCA_963804205.1). Classification (GTDB taxonomy): domain Bacteria; phylum Pseudomonadota; class Gammaproteobacteria; order Burkholderiales; family Casimicrobiaceae; genus VBCG01. Next base: position 162,549 of record CAWDPJ010000004.1, read on the forward strand.
CCTACGCGGGTGACGGCGATCGCCGTATCTGGTAAAATCCGTCGGTTTTGAACACCACGTCCCCGCGAGGGAGGAGTCGCATGGAGAACGTTGAGCAGCGCGTCAAGAAGATCGTCGCCGAGCAGCTCGGTGTGAACGAAGCCGAGATCAAGAACGAATCGTCGTTCGTCGACGACCTCGGGGCCGACTCGCTCGACACGGTGGAGCTCGTCATGGCGCTCGAGGAAGAGTTCGAAACCGAGATCCCCGACGAGGATGCCGAGAGGATCACGACCGTCCAGCAGGCGGTCGACTACATCAACTCGCACCTCAAGAAATGACCTCGCCGGCCGCGCGGCGTGCATCGACGCACGTCGCCGGCTCGGCTCCGTGCGGCGATCCCGCGCTCGCTGACGGCTTGGGATCCGCGCCGGAACCTCCAAGCTCCCGCTCGCTTCATGTCGCGTCGTCGCGTCGTCATCACCGGACTGGGCATCGTCTCGCCCGTCGGCATCGGCGTCGACGTCGCCTGGCCGGCCATCCTCGCCGGCCGCTCGGGCATCGCCCGCGATCACGCGCTTCGATGCGTCGGCGTTCCCGTCGCGGATCGCCGGCGAGGTGAAGGACTTCGACGTGACGAAGTTCCTCTCGGCGAAGGAAGCGCGGCGCTACGACACGTTCATCCACTACGGCCTGGTCGCAACGATGGAAGCGGTGCGCGACGCCGGCCTCGACGGATGGAACGGCGACAAGGAGCGCGCCGGCGTGTCGATCGGCTCGGGCATCGGCGGCCTGCCGATGATCGAGGAGACGGCGAAGCACTATTTCGACGGCGGCCCGCGCAAGATCAGCCCGTTCTTCGTGCCCGGCTCGATCATCAACATGATCGCCGGGCTGGTATCGATCCAATACGGCTACAAGGGTCCGAACCTCGCCACCGTCAGCGCGTGCTCGACGGCGAATCACAGCCTCGGCGAGGCGGCGCGGCTGATCGAGTACGGGGACGCCGACCTGATGATCGCCGGCGGTGCCGAAGCGACGGTCAGTCCGCTCGGCATCGGCGGCTTCTGCGCATCGCGTGCGCTGTCGACGCGCAACGACGATCCCGGAGACCGCGAGCCGTCCGTGGGACGTGGACCGCGACGGGTTCGTTCTCGGCGAGGGCGCCGGCGTCCTGGTGCTCGAGGAAGAAGGTCACGCGCGCGCCCGCGGCGCGAGGATCTATTGCGAGCTCGCCGGCTACGGCATGAGCGCGGACGCGCACCACATCACCGCGCCGCCGGACGACGGCGACGGCGCGCGGCGCAGCATGGTGAACGCGCTGCGCAACGCGGAGCTGAAGCCGACCGACATCGACTACGTGAATGCGCACGGCACGTCGACGCCGCTCGGCGACATCGCCGAGTGCACGGCGGTCAAGCGCGCGTTCGGCGATCATGCGAAGAAGCTCGTCGTCAGCTCGACGAAGTCGATGACCGGGCACCTGCTCGGTGCGGCGGGTGGCATCGAGGCCGTGTTCACCGCGCTCGCGATCCGCGACCAGATCGCGCCGCCGACGGCGAATCTCTTCAACCAGGATCCGCAGTGCGACCTCGATTTCGCGCCGCTGAAGGCGCGGCCGATGACGATCCGCGCGGCGCTGTCGAACTCGTTCGGCTTCGGCGGCACGAACGCCACGCTGGCGTTCCGGAAGCTCTAGGACGTCGCGGCGTCGGGAGGCGGGTCGAGCCCCGCGCACACTCCATCATGGCCCTCATCGTTCAGAAGTACGGCGGAACGTCGGTCGGCTCCACCGAGCGCATCCGCAACGTCGCGCGGCGGATCGCGCGGTTCCATCGCGAAGGGCACGAGCTGGTCGTCGTCGTGTCCGCGATGTCCGGCGAGACGAACCGGCTGCTCGGGCCTGGCGAAGGAGCTCGCGCCGTCGCCCGACCCGCGCGAGCTCGACGTCGTCGCCGCGACCGGCGAGCAGGTCACGATCGGCCTGCTCGCGATCGCGCTGAAGGGCATGGGCATCGAGGCGCGCAGCTACACCGGCGGGCAGGTCCGCATCCTGACCGACAGCGCGTTCACGAAGGCGCGCATCCTCGAGATCGACGAAGCGAGCATCCGGCGCGACCTCGAGGCGCGGCACGATCGTCATCGTCGCCGGCTTCCAGGGCGTCGACGCCGACGGCAACATCACGACGCTCGGTCGCGGCGGCTCGGACACGTCCGGCGTCGCGCTCGCCGCGGCGCTGCGCGCCGACGAGTGCCAGATCTACACCGACGTCGACGGCGTCTACACGACCGATCCGCGGATCGTGCCGGAGGCGCGGCGCCTCGACAAGATCACGTTCGAGGAAATGCTCGAGATGGCGAGCCTCGGCTCGAAGGTGCTGCAGATCCGGTCGGTCGAGTTCGCCGGCAAGTACAAGGTCAAGCTGCGCGTGCTGTCGTCGTTCGAGGATCCCGAGATCACGTCGAACGGCACGCTGATCACGTTCGAGGAAGACGAGGACATGGAACAGGCGATCATCTCCGGCATCGCATTCCAGCGTGACGAGGCGAAGATCACGCTGATGGGCGTGGACGACCGGCCGGGCATCGCCGCCGCGATCCTGGGCTCGATCGCCGGCGCGAACATCGACGTCGACATGATCGTCCAGAACATCGGCGCCTCGGGTCACACCGACTTCTCGTTCACCGTCAACCGCAGCGAGCTCGCGAAGGCGCTCGAGGTGCTGAAGGCGCGAGAACGGCAAGAGCTTCCGCGCGCGCGAGATCATCGGCGACAACCGGATCGCGAAGCTGTCGCTGGTCGGCATCGGCATGCGCTCGCACGTCGGCATCGCGTCGCGGATGTTCAAGGCGCTCGCCGACGAGAACATCAACATCCAGATGATCTCGACGTCGGAGATCAAGATCTCGGTCGTCATCGACGAGAAATACCTGGAGCTCGCGGTGCGGGTGCTGCACCGGGCGTTCGAGCTCGAGAAGGCGCAGGGCGAGCTGAGCTGAGCCCAGTCGCTTTCGCGTCGACGAGCCTCGCGTCGGCGCAACGCCTACGCCTATTGCCTCGCTTTTCTGCGCCTTGCGCGCGCGGCCGATTTCGCGGAACTCCGATTTTCGCTACCTGTCGTTCAAAGATGGCGCCTCGTCGAACGGCGAGGCGTCATCGTGTGCAATAGCGGGAAAGGAGAGTCACGCATGGCCAATCAACCAGGCACTTTCACGGGTACGCAGGGTTCGGGCACCAGGCGGTACGGGACCATTCGGCCGCTGTGCAGGGCCACAGCACGGGTCAGACCGGTGTTGGCGACGCGACGTACAACCTGATCAGCGTCGTCTATCACGCGCTGCAGGGCGCGGAAACGTACAAGAAGTACGAGGAGGACGTGGAGCGCACGCAGGACAGCGAGCTCGCGCAATTCTTCCGCCAGGCCTGCGAGGAGGAGAAGCGTCGTGCGCAGCAAGGCAAGGAGCTGTTGGCGCGCCATTTGCAGAGAAAGTCCGGCTGGCTCCGGCGGCGGGCAGCAACTGCAATGGGCGGCCGCTCGAGTCAGCAGAGCGCTAGCGGGTCGCGCTCCGGCCAGCAATCGCAAAGCGGCTCGAGCTCGGCGCAGATGGGCTCGCGGATCGAGCGCTCGAAGCCAGCAGTCGCAGCAGGGCAGCTCGTCATCCGTCCAGTTCGGATCCAGCCCGCGCTCGGCGAGCTTGAGTCGACAAGAGCGGGCGTGACGAACGCTAACGCCGCATGTCAGCGTCCGCCGCGCAGGTCGCGGATGCCGTAATGCACCAACAACGGGCTCTTCGGAGTCCGTTGTTTTTGCAACGTTTGCGCATGCGGGAGGCACGGAATCGTTCGAGGCGTTCGCAACTCTCCGTTATCAGCGAAGGGCGCTGTCCGACACGCATCGACCGGGGCCCCTATAAACGCAGCGACCCCGAGGGGCTAACAATCAATCATGGCCATTCGGCCGATCGTCATCGTATCCAACAGCCTATAGGGTGACGGCATGGTGCAATGGTGGCTGAACTTTCGCTGGGCCTCGGAAGCGTACGCGGAGACGCTTGGCAAGATCGATCTCGCGATCCTGCTGTTTGGCGCCGCGCTATTGGTCGCGGTCGCGCTGCGCGGTTGAGCGCGTCCGGCATCCGAGCAGGCGGCACCTCGATCGCGTGCGCTGATCGGTGCGCGAACGCAATGCGCGAGCATGCGTTTGCGCGCGCGAATCACCTGAGCCGCGCGCCGCGATCCCGTTTTCTTCGGCGCGGTGTCCTGCGCCTCGGTGGGCTTCGCTGTCCCTTTGCGCTCGGCCGGCCCGTTCGCGATCGAGGCGGCAAGCGCTGTCGCGAGCGCTGCGTCGCCGGACACGAAGGCGACCCAGTCCATCTCGAAGCCCTTTCGTCGACCCTTCTCGGCCAGATGAAAGCCGGTCGGCGTGATCGTCAGCACATAGGGCGCACCATCGATCGACAGCGCGCGCCTGAGCGGAACATCCAGTTTGGTGACCATCGGGCAGGACTCCGGGCGGCGAGGGGAAGGCGCTAGCGTATAGCAACCGACCGCCACTCGACGTGCCTCGGTGCGATAACGGATCCGTACGGGCCCTTCTGAGGCGACCGGCTCGCGGCCGCCAGCCGAAGCTGCGCGTCCGCGAGCCGTTCTCGGCGCCTTGCTCCCTCAGAACGCGGCCCTGACTCCCGCGATCAGCGATCGACCCGGGAGCGGCGCGACGTCCTTGAGATACGACGTGGCCACGCGGATGTCTTCGTCGGTCAGGTTGACTCCGCGCGCGAAGAGTTGCCATTCGACATTTCCGCTCATGAGCACATAGGACACATCCAGGTCCACTCGCGTGTAAGACGGCGTTTCGGTTTCCAGCGCGGCCGCCTTGTCCTGGCGAAAGCCGTGCACGACGAGAACGCGCCCGGTGAACGGCCTTGCGCTGTAGACGAGCTCGGCGCCCACCCGCGCGGCCGGCATACGCGGCAGGTTGCCGCCGCCGTCGCTCAATTTGCCCCTGGTGTAGTCGCCGAACACGCGGCCCCATAAACCTTCCGCGGAGGGACGATAGACGAGCTCGCCTTCGACGCCGTAGAACCGCGCATTTCCCCCGGTGAACTGCTGGACGAGGAATTCGCCTTCCGGGTCGGGCTCGCCTTCCTCGTCGACACGATCGGCGACGCCATCGCCGTCGGCGTCGACAAAGGAGCCGAACACGAAGTCTTTGACTCGATTGGCAAACAGCCCAAGCGTTCCGGTGAGCGGTCCATTCGTCTTGCGCAACGAGAGGTCGACGTTGACCGACGATTCCTTGCGGAGCGCCGGATCGCCGATGTCGAAGGTAGCGGTTGCCGGGTGAGCACCGTTCGAATAGAGCTCCTCGATCGACGGCGCGCGCTGCGCGTAGGTCGTTGACAACGCAACCACATAGCCGCTGCGCGGATCGAAGACCAATCCCGCAGCCGCTTGAACGGGCGTGAAGTCGCGGTCGGGCGGGCCGCCTTCAGGGCGTCGACGCTCGCCGTCGACGCGCAGTCCGAGGTCCAGGCGCCACTGCGGATCCAGAGCGCGTTCGGTGAGCGCGAAGACGCCGACACCCGAACTGCGCGTCTTCGGAATCACCGCTTCTTCGCCGACGGCCGCAAGCTCGTGGGAAAAGCCCTGGACGCCGAGGACCGACGACCAGCCGGACATCGCTACCAACGGCAGCTCGCCGCGCGCTTCGAACCCCTTGTTGGTGAATGTCGTGCCTGGGGTCTTGTCTTCTGCGTACTCGATGTGCTGATAATCGACCACCGACGCGCGCACCCGCGCCCGCCGCGCGAAGGCGAACGGTTCGTCGACTTCGGCCGCAAGACCCAGGCGCTTCTGATGCAGCCCGATGAACACGCGCTCCTCGGTCGGGATGCCGTACTGCGCGTCCATGATCGAGCCGGACAGGCCAACGAAGCCCCGGTTGCCGATGAACGACGCGCCCACGGTCCCGCCGGATTGCTCGACGAACGAGTTGGGTAACCGGCCGCTGGCGCTTTCGGGATCGCCGCGGACGGCGAAGTCGGGAATGCGGTAGTCCTTCTGCCGCCGGTGGAAGCCGTCGACGTGCAGGGCGATCGATTGGACGCCGCCATCGAGCGCAGCGCCGACGGTCGTCTCGTCGTTCACCGTCTGCCCGCGAAGCTCGACCGAGCCGGTTACAGCACGGTCAGGTAACCGAGAGGGGATCGTCCTGGTGACAACGTTGACGACGCCACCAATGGCGCCACCCCCGTAGAGCAAGGTTGCGGGACCGCGCAGGATTTCGACTTGCTCCGCCCCCAGCGTTTCAGTGGTCACCTCGTGGTCTGGGCTGACGGTCGAAGCATCGATCGTTCCGATGCCGTCTTGCAGAACCCGGATGCGGGGGCCGTCGAGGCCGCGGATGATCGGACGTCCCGCACCCGGACCGAAGTACGACGACGACACGCCGATCTCTCCGCCAAGCGTGTCGCCGATCGTTGCAGCTTGCGCACGCCGCAACGCATCGCCGCGAAGCACAGCTGCAGGTTGCGCCAGCTCCAGCACGCTGCGTGCGAGGGGAGAGGCGGTGACGGTGAGGCGTTCGATGAGCGGGGGCGTGGAAGGCGCTGGTGCGGGATCGGCGGGCTTGTCCTGCGCCGCGGCGATCATGACGTGACTGTACGCGGCGACGGCAAGTGCCGCGCCGATAGGGCGAATCGAGGGCATGCGAACCTCTGAACGAAGAAAGCAGAACAGCACCGCGGCCCGTGGGGGCCCGGTGACCGGTCACGCGTCAACGCTCAGGATTGCGGAGGGCTTCGGTTGCGCGGGCGCTCGAGAGGCGATCTCGCGATCGCCACGACCCCGGCGCGGACCAGGGGTGTGCTTCCCTGGTCCGTCTGCAGCGTCGGACTGTCGGGTGCGGCCGCGCCGACCGACACCGAGGCGAAGCGCGCGCAGTCCGGACACTTGTGGGGCGCCTCGTCCTCGTCGTCCGAATGCTGGTGTCCCGCGAGGAGCTCGGGCAGGTGACCGATCGCGTGAACGGCCGCTTCCTGCTGCGCCAGGACGAAGAGCGCAGCGAAAAGGACGACGACGAGTCGGCTGTTGAGGGTCATTGCGGCGCGAAGCGGTGCGGAGAGTGTCGCACGTCAGCGACTCACCGCCTGCGCGCATGCTAACACCGTCATAGCGGGTCGAGAAAGGCGATGCGGCGAGTCACGTCGGAATCGTGGAGAAACCAAGCATCTTTATGCGCTTACGACCCTTCATTCAGGGTAATGCCGCAAACGTGCGCGCGGCTTCTGTCCGATGAACAAACGAGCGTCAGTCCGACAGCGAACGGCCCCGCGCCCGATTCCCAGCGTAGCGGCGAAAGCTCATGATTTCACGCAGAGGGGCCGGAAAAAGGGTCCGTCATGCTGAACTGGTGGCTGCACCTCCGATTGCAGGCTGGCTGGGCTTCTCAAGCGTATTCGCGAGCCCTTCCGAAGGTCGACGTCGAGCCGATCGTGATCGGCGTGGCGCTCATCGCGATCGGGTTGTTGCACATTTAGCAAGCCGCGGCTCGGCCTGTGACCGTCGATTGCTGCCCGGGTTGCCGCGGGTCGTGGGGCGCGAACGGGACCCACTATCAGGCGCACGAACAACCGCCGCAGATCGCGATCGTCTTGCGGCGTCGTTCAAGCGGGGTGTCTGGCGGAGACGGAGGGATTCGAACCCTCGATACAGGTTTTAGCCCGTATGCTCCCTTAGCAGGGGAGTGCCTTCGACCACTCGGCCACGTCTCCATCTACTTCGATTCGACGCATCGACGGAAGGGATGAGCATCCGTCACACTGTCCGGTCCGACGCCCGTGTCGCGGCGTCGGTGGATGCCCTCGCGCGAAGCCTTCAATTCTACCGGCCCAGCGCCTCCCCCGCCACCGAGGGCTTGATTGGCGCACCGCGGCGGCGCAGCGTTAGACTCTGCCGCACGAGCTTGGGGCACCGCCCGCCTGGCGTCCCGCCGCTTCTCGCGTGGCGCATGGGTGACGACGGCGGAATTCCTTGGCATGCCGCGTGCTGGATAGTTCGATTCGGCTGCCGCGCAAACGAGGCAGTTCCGGACATCCATCCGAGAGGGGATTCACATGCGTTCGTTGATCCATGTCGCTCGCCGCGCATTGGCGCTGCTGCTTTTCGTTCCCGCGATCGTCGTCGCGCAGACCTGGCCTGCGAAGCCGATCCGCATCATCGTCACGTTCCCGCCCGGCGGCTCGAGCGACGTCGTCGCGCGCGTCGTCGCACCGCTGCTCGCCGACAAGCTCGGCCAGCCCGTGATCGTCGAGAACAAGGCCGGTGCCGGCGCCACGATCGGTGCCGCCGAAGTCGCACGCGCTGCGCCCGACGGTTACACGCTGATGCTTTCGAACACGGCGCCGATCAGCCTCTCGCCGTTCATGCTGGAACCGATGCCCTACGATCCGGTGAAGAGCTTCACGCACATCGCCTACATCGGCTCGGTGCCGAACGTGTTCGTCGTGCATCCGGACGTGCCGGCGAAGTCGATACCGGAATTCGTGGCGTGGGCGAAGCAGCAGAAGGATCCGATCGCCTATGGCAGCGGCGGTGTCGGTTCGATCGGACACATCGTCGGTGAGCTTTTCAAGACCGAGGCCGGGATCAACCTGCAGCATGTCGGCTATCGCGGGTCAGGACCGATGCACAACGACCTGCTCGGCGGAACGATCAAGTTCGCCGTCGACACGCTGCCGCAGAATGTCCAGTATCAGAAGTCGGGGAAGCTGCGCCTGCTCGCCGTGACTTCGCCGCGGCGCGCGAGCATGGCCGCTGACGTTCCCACCGTCGCCGAGCTCGGCTATCCGAAGCTTGTGGCGGAGAACTTCTTCGGCGTCTCGGCGCCCGCCGGCGTTCCGGCCAACGTCGTCGAGATCGTGCATCGCCAGATGATGATCGTCCTCGATGACCCGAAGCTGCAGAAGAGCTTCGAGGAGCTCGGCATCGCGACGCGCAAGAGCACACCCGCCGAGTTCCAGGCGTTCGTGCAGAAGCAGGTAAGCGAATGGGCGCCGGCCGTGAAGGCGTCCGGCGCGAAGCTCAACTACGCGATGCCCGGCATCTCGATCCATGTCGTGGATGTCACGCGCGGTGTTCCCGCGCGCGGCATGCAGGTCGAGGTGCATCGCATCGACGATGCCGGCCGTCATCTGGTCGCGCGCGGCGAAGTCGGCGCGGACGGCGTCGTCGCGCATCCGATGACGACAGGCGATCGGCGTCGCAAGCGGCCGCTACGATGTCGAGCTCGCCGTCGGCGCGTACTACCGCGCACTCGGCGTCGACGTCGGCGCGCCGGCGTTTCAGGAGACGGCGGTGTTCCGGTTCACGGTCGTCGATACGACCGAGCACTACCATCTTCCGGTGAAGCTCTCGCCGTGGGGATTGTCGATCTGGCGGGGACGCTGACGAGTCGTTCGTCGCACGTCATTCGACGGTCTAATCGCGGGTTCGGTTCGCGTTCGATCCAGCAACGCTAGCGAAACGCGAGGCGAGAATCCGGCGGCCGAAACCGCCGGAGGAAGTTCGCCTACGAGAGCGTGCTCAAGCGCGCAGCAGCGAAACGGCCTGATCCACCTGGGGCAGCGCGTCGGCGGGCTTGCCGCCATGAATCGCGGCGCGTCTCAAGCCCGACAGGTACGTGATCCAGAGCATTTCACAGGCGATCCGCGGATCGACGCGGCGCAGCTCGCCTGCGGCCATGCCGGCTTCGAGTGCGAACCGAACCGGCGCGAGCAATTCGGACGTCGCCTGCTCGGCCGTGATCTCGAGCTTCTCCGACCAACGGGCGGCGAACGCCCAAAGGGCAGGGAAGTTGATGAACATGCGCCGGTCGCCGTCGGCAAGCCAGTTGAAGAACGCGTGAATACGCGTGATCGCGTCCTTGGGCACGCCGTCGTCGCGGTAGCTCTGTGCACGTGCACGCATGTCGCGGAACATCAACTCCGCGGCGATATCGGCCTTCGAGCTGAAGTGCAGGATCACACCTCGCGGCGACAGGCCGGTCTCGGCGGCGATGTCGACCAGCGACGTGCGATCGAAGCCTTTAGTGGTGAACAACCGCTGTGCCGACTCGAGGACGGCGCGGATCGTAGCTTCACGATTTCTGGGACGTTTCGGCGGTGAGGCCGGCGGGGCGACGCGAGAGAGCGGGTTTGTTGCGAGGTTCACGGGGAGCGGGCGCATAGGTCACCATGTTTAAGGACAAGTTGACGCGTGCATTCCATCATAAAACGCGGATAAACGCATTTATATTCAACAGAATGTCGCAAGACAGCATAACCATAGTGCCGGCGTCACATTACCGCGGTGTGAATGCAGAATACTGTCTGGGCGGACCGCTTTGATGCGAGAGCGCGTGAAAGAGGTACCGGCAGGCAATTTGCTTCAGGGCGTGGGTTTGGTACTGTGTGCTACAACACGGGCAATGATTTCAAGTACTTGCGGGAAGAACCGAAGGCGGCGACTGAGCGCGGAAGCCCCGTCGACCCCTCCGACGACCGCCGATTCAAGGCTGCGAGCCAGCCGTTCGCGCGCAGCGCTTCCGCGATCGTCATCGCCATTTCCCGGTAGCCGGCGGCGTTCAGATGGATCGGGTCGGCACGCATCGCGCTGCGCGCAAGCAGCGACGAGAGGCCGGAGTCGAGGACCGGTACGCCCCACGCGCGCCCGGCCTCCTCGTAGAGCGGCGCGTTCGCGATGCCGCCAGCGCCAAACCGCGGCACGGCGATCAACGCCACCGCAGCCTTGCCTGAACGCGCGCTGTCGACGCAACGCTCCAGTGCATCGATGACGCCACGCTCGGGCATGCGACGCAGAAGATCGTTGCCGCCGAGCAGCACGAGCACGAGCTGGGGCTGGTGGTCTTCGATCAGCGCGGGCAGTCGCGCACATCCTTCCGCGGCGGTCTCGCCAGGCACGCCGGCATTCACCACCTGCCATCCGGTGACCAGCGCGAGCAGCGCCGGATAGCTGGTGTCCGGCGTCGCACCCGTCCCATAGGTGAGGCTGTCACCCAACGCAACTACCGTCGCGCCCTGCGGTAGCGCTGCGTTTCGCGGCTTGTCCTTGCATCCGCCGAGCGCGAATGTCAGCGTCAACGCGACACTCAAAGCCCATGCTCGCAAGGCGTGCGCCAGCATCGACGCATGGTACCGTAGCAAACGACACGACCCCGCGCGCCCCCGTGCCACGCAAGCCACCGCTCGTACCGGACCTTCGCAGCGACGCCTTCGGTGCGGATGTCGACGCCCTCGCGGCGCGCGCCTTCGGTCGTGCGGCGGGTGCGCAGTCGACCGAAGGCAACGACGTGCGCCTGCTGCTCGATGCGCGCGAGAATTTCCCTGCGTGGCTCGACGCGATCCGAAGCGCACAGCGACTGATCCTGTTCGAGTGCTACATCCTCGACGACGACGAGGTCGGCCGGGAGTTCGCAAGCGCGCTGACCGATCGCGCGCGCGACGGCGTGGCGGTGTACGTGCTCTACGATTGGTTCGGCTCGTTTCGCACGCGCCACTTCTGGGAGCGGTTGCGCGACTCCGGTGTGCGTGTCGCGGCGTTCAATCCACTGCAGCTCGCGAGTCCGCTCAGCTGGGTGATGCGCGACCATCGCAAGATGATCGCGATCGACGGCCGTCTCGGGTTCGTGTCCGGCCTGTGCGTGTCGGGGCGCTGGCTGGGCAATCCGCAGAAGCGGTTGGAGCCGTGGCGCGATACCGGCGTGCAGATCCAGGGGCCGGCCGTAGCCGATCTCGAGCAGGGCTTCGACGAGGTTTGGCGCGCGACCGGTGCAGCACCCCTGCCGCGCGACCTGCTGACACCGGCGAAGGCGATGCAAAAGGTCGGGGCGATGCGCGTGCGCGTCGTATCCGGCGAACCGGGAACGGCGAGCACGTACCGGCTCGATTTGCTGATTGCGGCGCTCGCGCACGAACGCCTGTGGCTGACCGATGCGTACTTCGTCGGAACCGCCGCGTATGTCCAGGCACTTCGCGCAGCTTCGCGCGATGGGGTCGATGTGCGCCTGCTCGTGCCCGGTGCGAGCGACATCCCCGCGGTGTCGATGCTGTCGCGCGCCGGTTATCGCGCGTTGCTCGATGCGGGCATTCGGGTGTTCGAGTGGAACGGCACGATGCTTCATGCGAAGACCGCGGTCGCGGACCTGCACTGGAGCCGCATCGGCTCGACAAACCTCAATCTCGCGAGCCTGCTCGGCAACTACGAGCTGGACGTCGCGATCGAGGATTCGGCGTTCGCGGCGCGGATGGCGGAGCAGTTCGAGCGCGATATCGCATGCTCGACCGAGATCGTGCTGACCTCGCGCAACCGCGTCCGGCGCGCCGAGCCGCGTCCGCAAACCCCGCGTCGGTCGCGGTCGGGAAGTGCGGGTCGTGCCGCGGCAGGTGCGATCAGCGTTGGTAGCGCGCTGGGCGCTGCGCTGACGAATCGGCGTGCGCTCGGACCCTCGGAAGTCGGGCTGCTCACGAAGATGGCGATCGTCGCGATCGGGCTGAGCGTTGTCGGTGCGATCTGGCCCACGGTGATCGCCTGGCCTGCGGCCGCGATCGCAGCGTGGATCGGCCTGTCGTGGATGAGCAAGGCGTGGGCGTTGAAGCGTGGTGACGAACATCGCGAGCTTGCGCGCGTGGACGAGCAGGGGATCGCAAGCAGCATGGAAACGCCGAATCCTGCGTCGAACCCTGCGACGGTTGCACCGCCGATCGAGAAGGCCGAGCCCGACTCGCAAGCCGAAGCTGGCATCGGGCGGCGCTGACTCAGGTAAAAATTTCGGACCTCGCGTTCGCAACTCGGCTGGGCGCTGCAATCGCTCTTCCGGAGTATGTAACACGACAAGCAGCGTCGAGTCAGCTTACGATCGCTGGCGCTACTTCCGTCGTCGCTGAGCGAATTGATTGATAGACCAACGCGTTGATGACTTGGCGTCCGGATTGCTTGCGCTAAAGTCCGCTTGCTGCAACCGGATGAGCGCGTCAACGGAGGTCGGTATGGTCAATCAGATGCGTACTTTCATCACCTGCTTCGTGGTGGGCTTGGTCCTTCCGTCCATCGCGTCGGCTGGCTTCATCACGCGAATGGCCGGTGGCGACAATACCCCGGCATCGATTCAGGCGATCGTCGATCTGTTCCGGGCGGATCTGGGGGCTCCGAATGGAAACGCCCCTGGACCCTTGCCGGGGGGACGCAGGGAGATCAATTGGGACGGGGGCGGCGCCACCACGGCATCGCCGGCAGGGACACCTTTCGCCGGGTTCCAGAACACTCGCGGCGCTCTCTTCACGACGCCGGGGACCGGATTCCTCCAGACTCCACTCGATGTCCCGGAACTCACCAGCATCAACCCCACCTACACGACGGCATTTGGCTTCTTCAGTCCCGTGCGGATCTTCACGCCGATCAGTAGCAACATCACCGACGTCACTTTCTTCGTCCCGGGTTCGCTCACGCCGGCGACGGTCAGCGGCTTCGGCGCGGTGTTCACCGATGTAGATCTCGCGGATAGCGCGACCATGGAGTTCTTCGATATCGGTAACAACCTTCTGTTCTCCGCCAACGCGCCCGCCGGGTTGGTTCCCGATGGAAGCTTGTCATTCCTGGGCGCCTTTGCCGATGCGGGTGAACTGATCTTCCGGGTCCGGTTGACCTCGGGCACGAACGCCTTGGGACCGAACGACAATCCCGCCGGGGGGGTCGATGTCGTGGCATTCGATGACTTCATCTATGCCGAGCCGAGGGCGGTCGTGCAGGTCCCGGAGCCATCGATACTCGTGCTGCTGGGCGTTGCTCTGCTCGGCTCGTTCGTTTCGACCGCGAGACGAAGGACACCGTCGAGTTGAGATGCCGGGCTCGTTCGATGCGGCGGGCGCGCTAACGAAGCGTCCTGGCAGATCAGTCAACTGCGCCGCTTCGTCGAGCGCATCGATCTCATCTTGCAGGTGCCGCGCGGCTCGCTGGTTGAGTATTCCGATCCCGACGAACAGCAATGCACCGATGCCGAAGAACGCCGCAGCGGTGGCCCAGCCCCGGCCCGCTTCGAGCGGCGCGGCCACTAGCATCACGATCAGGCCGGGAACGAGCGGCGCGAGATACCAACGCCAGACACTCGCGAGCGCATCGCGTTGTCGCTCGAGTTCCCGCCGGTGGAACGGGACACAGGCGTCGGCAAGCGTCAACGGCGATGGCCGCTTCGACGAAGCGCGCCGGTAGAGTTGCCAGACGACATAGAGCGTGCCGGCGACGGCCAACATGGCCCCGATTCTCATGATCAGCGTCGACGCGTCGTCTAGCGCGTGCAGGGCGAATACGACGACCACGAACACCGCTGCGACGTACTCACGCACGTTGCGCCACCAGATGGTGCGCTGGAATTTTTCGGCTCGCATGTGCATTTTCTCCACGTTGATGTTGACCGATTCTTCGCCCTGTTGATGCCAGAGCGTCAACAGCCGTTCGGATTCCTGTTCAGCGCGCATCGGAGACTCCCGCTTCGAATCGCTTTCTCAATAGCTGCTTGATCCGGTGGATCTTCGTCGCGACGTTGGTCGCCGAGAGCCCGACGATGTCGCCAATCTCCGCGGCCTCGACACCTTCGAGGTAGAGCAGGATCACCTGGCGTTCGAGCGGCTTCAGGCGTTGCACGAGCTCGAGCAGTCGCGCGACCGAGTGTCGCGTGTCCGCATCGGCCGCAACGTCTTGGTCGCTTGCGACCTCGTCGAGCGCGTCGAGGTCGACGAGCTTCGATGTATTCGACCGCCGGCTGCGCAGCAGGTGAGCCGTGGCGACGTTGTGCGCGACACGATAGACCCACGTGCGCAGCGAGCAGCGCCCGTCGAAGACGGCAAGGCTTTGCCATAGCGCGAAGTGGATCTCCTGCAGCAGATCGCGACGCGCATCGGCATCGCGCTCGTAGCCGCGCGCCAGTCGCGCAAGTGCGGCGCCATACGAGGCCGCCGTCTCCCGATAGCGGGCGTCGCGGTCCGGTGCTTCGCTCGTGATCGCGGAGAGGTCCACTACGGGGCCATGTCGGTCAGAAAATTAGCGCGTTTGGGGAGGTAGTGAGTGCGCGGCCGGACTTCTTACAACTTTCTTCGGGAGGCACAGGGCGCCCGAGGTCGGCCGGCTTGACACATCACTCGGCGCGGAAGGGAAGAGGGGCGGGCAGCATTGAGGATGCCGAATTCAGCGTCCACGCTTATGCCGGTCGCATCGTCGCGCCCCCGGCTCGCTGGCCGCCGGTGGCATCAGGCGCCCCTGATTTGCTATAATTTAAGACTTCGCGCCCGTAGCTCAGTTGGATAGAGTACCTGGCTACGAACCAGGGGGTCGTGGGTTCAAATCCTGCCGGGCGCGCCAA
>CAWDPJ010000005.1:0-122517 GCA_963804205.1 uncultured beta proteobacterium
CGCGCGACGCCGACGTTGTCATTGGCCACGGCACCGACCGATACGATCCGCTGACCGTGCTGCCCGAGGTCGGAGACGCAATCTTCACCCTCGGTCGTTGCATGTCCTTTGCCACCGCCTGGTCCGCAGCCAGTGTGGCGATGGCGAGGACGAATGCGAGCAGCGCATTGAACGGGAGCTTCGATCGTGACAGGATTGCGTGAGCGATGTTGGGTGCGTTGTTGCTGCCGGGCTCGCCGCAGATGCGGCCCAGGTCATTCCGTGTCTGGTGACACACGTCGCCCTCCCCTCGGCGCTGCTCGGAGCCCGTCAGGGGAAGCTAGAGATCAGCGGGTGCGCGGGATTGGAACCGTCGCGAAGCCGGGCGCGATTATTTTTGGACCTCTACCGCACGACCTCGACTCGACGTGGCGCGTCAGCTCGCCACCCGGCGTCGCTTATCTGGCAATCCCGCTGTCGTGGGGCCCGAAGCGCCCGTTAGACCGGTGATTTTGCGTTCCGACTTTCGTCGGGTTTGCCCTTTTTCAGACCGCTTGAGTGATGAGGATATTATTCCAATGTCATACGACGCGTCAATCTGTACTCCGCCAAAGGATCCGCGCGCCGATCAACGGTGGCGAGAATCTGGCCCGCCTTGCACCATGTGCTCACCATGTGCTGTACATCGCTGCCGATTCCACGGGGGCAACCGATCCTTACGCGTTGGTCCGAGAACCCCTGACGGCATGCGCAGCTCCTTGGATCGATTCGTCGTGAACCCGTGCCAACGTGGTCGCGACTGCGGCGATGGGTGATGTGATGGTTGGCGGGCGCGGGATGACCGAGGGCCCGACCGCTGGCCATTCGGGGGACGCCGCGTCGACAGTGCTGTCCGCCGTGCTTGAGGCACTGGACAAATCCGGCTGCCGGTACGCGCTGCTGCACGCCGATGGAAACCTGAACGCAGCCGCATCCTCAGACATCGATATCGCGTTCGATCGCGATCCCAACCGGATCTTGGTACCCATACTTCGCGAACTGTTGGACAGATTCGATGCACGCCTCGTCCAGTGCCTCCACTACGAGATCCCGCACGGCTACTACTACGTCCTTCGCGTGGACGGCGGCGAGCCCCGCTTTCTCCATCTCGACTGTCTGTACGACCCATGGGGTGTGAATCGCTACCGGCTGTCGACGTCGTTCCTCCTGGCCGACGGCGACCCGGTGCCGCCGGGCATCCAGGTGCCGAGGGACCGGATCGCGATCTACTTCTTGATGAAGCGGGCAATCAAGGGCCACGTGTCCGCGCAGGCGTTGACTGTGCTGCGGGCGCAGTTCAGTCCGGCAACCGAATCGCTGTGGTCCAACGTCAGGGACTGGTTCGGGCCGGACGCGCAATCCGAGGTCGAGCGGCTGCTCCGTTCCGCGAGCGACGGCGAAACCCATAGCGCGCTGGAGCAACTCAGCGCAATGGCCAACGGGCGCTTCGAACTGCGCACCCGCTTCGATACGCACTATCGCTATTCCTGAATCTTGCAAGGAGGCTGCGCCGCTTCGTCCAGCCGACTGGTTTGTTCGTTGTACTGATCGGACCCGATGGCGCAGGCAAGTCCACGGCAGCAGACATGGTGATCGCGCGTCTTGCCCGCGCCTTTCGAAGGACTTGGCGTTTTCACTGGCGGCCCGGTCTCCTTCCGAAGCTCGGCCGCATACGGGATTCATCCGAAGGGGCCGGCGCGACGCAGTCCCCTCCTACGGTATCGAGATATCGAGGGGTCGTTTCCCTGGTGCGATTCCTGTACTACTGGCTCGACTTCGTGGCGGGCTACTGGCTGCAAATCCATCTTCGCAAGGCGCAAACGACCCTCGTCGTGGGAGAGCGGTACTTTCCGGACGTGCTCGTGCACCCGGAGCGCTACGGGTTTGCCGTTCCGAATTGGCTGATGCGGCTCGCCGCCGCATGCGTGCCCTCGCCGGATCTCACGATCCTTCTCGACGCTGACCCCGAAGTCATCCACGCCCGAAAGGCAGAACTGACGCCCGCGACACTGGCCGCGCAGCTTGCGGCCTACGAGAGCGAGCTCAGGCACTGGGGCAAAACCGTGACCGTCCAGACGGATGTCGGGACCGAGTCGGTCGCACAGCAAATCAGCGAATTGATCCTGGAGGAATGTGCTCGACGTACGGCAGGCAGGCTTGAGAAATACGACCGCCGCTCCCGATGGCGGGCCTTCCCGTCGAGGGGACAGCCGAAGATATGGGTCAGTGACCGGGATACGGTCTCGAATGCGCTCCATCTGCTCCATCCATTCTCACCGTGGGCGCGTGTCGTCAAGGCGACGGTCACGCGCCTCCCCGAGGCACTGACGCGGCCCTTTACCCGGAGCCTCGATGCCGGAACGGCTGAACGGCTCGAGTCATTGTCGCGAACGATTCGCACGACGTTGGGTCGAGAAGGACTCGCCGTCAGCTTCTGCACCGGAACGCCTGGACTGCACCGCAAGCTCACGGCCCAGGCAAGCGAACGCGGCAACATCATCAGCTACGTCAAGATCGCGGACGACGAGGCGACCGCCGCCCTCCTCTCGCGGGAAGTGGAGATGATCGCGTGGCTGGAAGGTCGCGACCGTACCGCAGCGGTCGTTCCAAGAGTTCTGTCGGTCGAGAGCTGCGGGCCACGCCGCCTGTTGTTCCTAAGCGCGCCGCCACGCCCGGGAACAAGAAGGCCGCTACAGCCGGACGAGAAGGACGGCCGTTTCCTGCGTGAACTCGCTGCGCTCGGCAGCCGAACGATCGCCACGGACGAGGCCCTCGACGCAATGGATTTCGATGTCTTGATCGGACGCGTTCGCGCGGCAGACCCGTCGGCAGCGAACGCGCTGAACGAGGTGAGAAACGTAATCTCGAAGGTCCTCGCAACGACGGGCGTGAGAGTCGTGGCGTGTCATGGCGACTATGCGCCATGGAATACGCTCGAGCTACGCGACGGCAGCTTGTACGTGTTCGACTGGGAATACGGGAGCACGGCGGCGCCCGCCTTGACGGACCTGTTTCACCGCGTCCTCATGCCCTGCAGGCTGGTCCTTCATCACTCGCCCGAAGCGATCGTCGACCGGTTGCTGGAACTTCATCGGGACCCCGCGCTGGCGCCGGTGTTCAAAGAATCGCGCGTCGAACCGGCGCTGGCTCGTGCCTACCTGCTGCTCTACCTGGTCGGGCTCGCGGCACGGGAAGTTTCGAATGCGGGTACGGTCGGCGCCTTCCTGGCGCAGGCAATTCGCCGTGCACTGGAGGCGTTTCCGTACCCGGTGCGGCGTCAAAACGTCCTGGTCGCGGCCTATGCGTGCGAACCTGGCGGCGGCTCGGAGCCGGGTGTCGGCTGGAACATGTGCGAAGCCATCAGCCGGGATCACAACGTCTGGGTCATCACCCGCCGGAACAACCGGGAACGGATCGAGAAGGCCCTGGCGCAGTGTCCCAATCCCAATCTGCACTTTCACTATGCCGATCTGCCCTACTGGGCGAGATTCTGGAAGAAGGGTGGGCGAGGCATCCGCACCTACTATTATCTGTGGCAGTTCGCGGCGCTTCGCGAAGCATGGCTTATGCGTCGCAGCGTCCGTTTCGATCTGGCACATCACGTTACCTTCGTCAACAACTACGTGTTCACCTTTCTGGGACTGCTGCCGACACCATTCGTATGGGGGCCGATCGGCAGCCACCCGATACTGCCGCGCCAGCTGACTCCGCGATGGACGGCTCTGGTCAGGGATCGGGCGCGCCACTATGCCCAGGTGCTGTTCCGCGCAATCGACCCGCTGTTCCTGCTCTGTGTCTGCAGAGCCCGGCTGATCATTGGCATCAATCCCGACTTAGGCCGTCGTTTTCCGGTCTCGGTCTTCGGAAGGCAAAAGTTCCTGACCCATACCGCCATCGGCGTCGAGTACCCACATTCCGACGCATCTGCCAGGACTGTGGGGGATACCACCCTCAGGATCCTGTCGGTGGGCCGACTGGTCCCGCTCAAGGGATTCCATCTCGCCATCCGCGCGTTTTCAAGGCTCGTGCAACGCGGCTGCGATGCGTCGCTGACTATCGTTGGCGAGGGGCCCGACAAGCGACGACTGCAGAAGTTGGCCGCGCAAGTCGGAGTCGACACCAGTGTCGAGTTCATTCCGTGGTTGCCAAGGTCCGAGGTGCTTGCAAAGATGGGCCAGGCCGATGTCTTCTGTTTCCCAGCTTCGAAGGAGGGGGCATGGTCGTGCTCGAAGCCATGGCACACTCTCTGCCTGTAGTCTGTCTCGATTACGGCGGACCGGGAGGCATGGTAACCAGCGACTGCGGTTTTCCGGTCGCTCCAGGCGCGATGAACGACACCGTCGACCGGCTCGAGCAAGCGCTCGGGCGCCTGGCCGGCGATGCGACGCTGCGCGCGAACCTGGGCGCAGCCGCGAGGAAGAGGATCGAGCATCACTACCTATGGTCCGGGCGCCCCGATACCATCAGCCAATGGTATGCGCGCGCCCTCCTGTCGCCAGCGCAACCTGCGGTCGTGCCGTCCCCTCGCGGCGAAGGTGAATGATGCGGCGATGGTTGGACACGCGTTCGGCATAGCGCCATGGATACGCCGGCGGTGACAGGGCACAAGGCGCGCTTCGGAGCCGCGCATCTCGCCTGGCTCGCGATGTATCTCAGCATCCTGATCTGGAGCAGCGGTGAGGTCCGACCTGGGATGCTCGGGAACACGGGAAACTGGTACAGGATCGCGCTCGTTCTCGCCGCCGGCGCCGCCGGGACGTTTGCTCTCATAAGCAACGCCAGCCGACTGTCGCAGGCGTTTTCCGGCCCTATCGTCCTGCTGCTGTGCTATGGCCTGTTTGCCATGGTCTCGTCGCTCTACATCCCCGAGCATTCGTTCTATTCGATGTGGAAGGGGTTGGAGGTCGTGATCGACGTGCTGGCAATGGCCGCCATCATGGCGTGCCCACGGCCGCTGGATGCGGTGCGACTCGCGTATCGGATCATGCTGATCCTGTTCACCATCACGATGGCGACGTTCTGGATGGAGGCGTTGCTCGTGCCGTCGTCTGCCTTCGTCCCATCGCGGGGGATGCTTCCGTATTCGCTCCAGGGTGTATTGCCGGTAACCAACGGCAACGGTGTCGGATTCATCGGCGCCGTGGTCGCCTTCGCGGGCTGGTGTCACATGCTCCGATCGCGGAGCGTATCGCGCAAGATCCTCTCGCTACTGCTCCTGGTATGTGGCGCCATCACGCTGATCGTCGCGCAATCGCGGACGTCGCTGGTCGGATTGGCGATCGCCCTCGCCGTCCAGGTGCTGTTCGATCGCCGTTTCGGCTTGTTCGTCGCCATCGTCGTGATCGCGACGATCATTGGAAGTTTCACGGCGTTCTCGGAGGTCGCAGGGCAATACGTGGTCAGGGGGCAGTCGAAGGAACTGCTCACGTCCTTGTCCGGCCGCACCCAGGGATGGGAAGCCGCCTGGGCCTACTTCCAGCAATCGCCCGTGATCGGGCATGGCTTCGCCGCCGCAGCACGCACCGACATCCTGGGAACGACCGGAGCCTCCACGCTTCACGGTGCATTCTTCGATGTGGTGGTGGGAGTCGGACTGTTGGGGCTTGTTCCCTGGCTGGCATCGGTGGTGTGGACGGGGTTTCGACTTCTCGGTGTCGTGCTTGGCGAGCACCCCACCTCGCCGCTTCGAAGATCCGAGCTCGGCATTTCCACCGAAATGCTTGGACTCCTAGCACTGATCCTGGTGCGGAGCACGACGAGTTCGGGACTGGCATTCCACGAGCATTCGTTCATGTTGTTTCTGCTGGTGGTCGGATTTGCGTCGACGAAATTGCGCGCACGGCAGCGAACGATATCAGTGGGTGCCGTTGCGCATGCGCCCACATCTGTGTCAAGCGCCTGACGGCACCGCATGGATCCATTTGCCCGCCTCTGCCGCCCGATGCATCGCAGCGCAGCCGATTGTGCATCGCCGGTGAGCCAGGCAGGGCGGAAGGCTGGTTCCGATGCGGCCCACCCGACGGAGGCACATGCCTGAGTCGCTGCCGTCCAGGACGCTTCGGAGGGTAGCCACGGCTGCGAGCGCAGTGGCCACCCTGGAGAACTGGCCGACTTACTTCGCCGACTACGCCGGACGCATTTCCGCCGGGAGAGTCGTTTACTCGCTGAGGAACGGCCTGCGCTACGAAGTGCGCCCGCGTACCGCGGACCGCGGAATCTTTACGGAGGTATGGCTAAGGGATGACTACCGGCGCGCGGTCGACTCGATCCGCGCGGGTGATGTCGTGATCGACCTGGGCGCTCAGGTCGGGTTCGTGTCCACCTTCATCGCGTTCCGGACTGGTGGCGTCGTCTATGCCTACGAGCCGTTTCCCGAGAACTTCGAGCTATTGAACCGGAATGTATCGATGAACGGGCTCGAGGCTCGCGTCTTCACCTTCAACATCGCCGTCTCGCAAGCGCGCGGCGATCTTCCTCTCTATGTGAATCCGACGAATACCGGCGGCCATTCGATGGTGCGCACCGAAGCTTCCTCGATCAAGGTGAGGAGCATTACGCTCGACGATGTTTTCGCCCAGAATGCGCTCGCCGCCTGTGCGCTACTGAAGATCGATGTCGAAGGAGCCGAGTACGGAATTCTCTATGGGTGCAATCCGGAGACGCTGCGCAAGGTGGAAAGAATCGTGCTGGAATACCACGATCTGCCGGGGATTCCGTTGCACAACCACGCCGATCTCGCATCGTTCCTTCGGCGCGCCGGCTTTTCGGTCGTTGAGCGCGCGCCCTATCTCTATTGCTCCCGGCATGCCGCCGGAGAGCCCTGATTCCCGCTTGCGGTGCGGAATGCGATGCGCGTCGGATTCTTCTACAAGCACTATGAGATGGATGGGGGATTCCCGCGCGATTGGCAGCGGTTCGCCTGGGAGCTCGCGGAGCTCGGCGAGTCGGTAAAGGTCTACACCTATGAAGGGACGCGTGAAGCCGCACATCACCCGAACATCACGGTGCGGCGGTTCGCGGGAAACCCAGCGCCATCGTTCCGACTCCCGCCGGATCTAACGCGAGCGCTGGTATCGGACCGCGACCGACCCGACATCCTGGAGATCGTCGGAGCCTAATTTCCGGAAAATGTCAGCGTAGCCCGGGTAGCGGAGCAGGCCGGCATTCCGTACGTCGTTGCCCTGATGGGCCATCTTGCGCCGAACATCGTCGCCCGCCACCCACGTCAAGAAACGCCTGTTCATCGCCGGGTTTCTGGAAAGGACACTTCGGCGCGGTGTCGGCATGCACCTGTTCTCGCGACTCGAAGAAGGCTGGATGAGGAAGTACGTGGACCGCCCCGTCGTCAGGACCAGTCTTGGCGCCTTCATGGAAGACGTTCCCGAGGAAACCGACGCGCGCTATTTGCGGAATTTCCTGCGCTTGCCAGACGACGCGATCATCCTGCTGTATCTCGGCCGGCTCGATGTCGCGGGCAAGGGGCTGGCGACGCTGATCGAGGCGATGGCGCTCATCCGGGATGCCGCGCCGCAGACGAGGCTTGCACTGATCGGTCCCGATCAGCGGGGAAGCCGTAAGGAATCTCGAAACGCAGATCCGGCAGGCCGGCCTCGCCGACCGCGTGTTTTTCTCGATCCATTGTACGGTCCCGAGAAGTACAGCGCGCTCGCGAGCGCCGACCTATTCGTTTACCCCTCGAAATACGACGTAATCCCGCGCGCGGTGCGCGAGGCGCTGGGCGCCGGTTGCCCAGTTCTCGCTAGCGAGGAGACTCATTTCGAGGACATCTTGAACGGTTACGGGGCAGGATCCGCTACGCCGGTGCGCTCGGATGCCATTGCAGACGCCATCGTGCGCCTGGTCAGCGACAGGGTGACACTGTCCGCGATGCGGCCGCGTGCCAGGAAAGCGGCGGAGGAGGGTCTCGACTGGCGCGCGCAAGCGGTGTTGCTGCGTGACGGCTATCGGAGATTGCTGGTTCGCAACGAGGCGCTGCTCGGCGGTGCCCAGGATGGCCAGCGAGCCACTCGCTGACCGCGCCAGCATGACGGGCCATCTGCGCCGTATCGCGGGACGTGCGATCGACGGCCTAGCGACCGCGTCGACCGTACGTCAGGGCGCCGGAACGATCTTCGACCAGGGACTCTACAGCCTGACGAGCTCCTGACCGGCGTGGTGCTGGCGAGGGCGCTGACCCTGGAGGAGTACGGCATTTACGTCCTGGTGTTGTCACTGATCATGGCGGTCATGGGGGTCCAGCGAGCGTTGGTCTCGATGCCCTACACCATCCACGCCAGGAACCGTTCCGATCAAGCGCTGCAAACGTACACAGGAAGCGCCTTCATCCACCACCTGGTCCTGGCGGGTTTATGCGCTACCGCTTCGCTGCTGCTGGCGGGGGCGTTCCTCGAGACGAATGGCGCGGGATGCATTTCCTTCGCGATCGCCGTTGCGGCTATGGGCATCCTCGCCCGCGATTTCGTGCGGTCGTACTTCCTGTCGTCGCTCAGTATCCAACGGTGCATCGTGGCTGGCGTTTCGATCAACGCGTCGCAGCTGGCGGTACTCGCGCTCCTGTTCGTCGGCAAGGGGATTTCGCTCTGCAGTGCGTTCCTGATGGTCGGCGCTTGCTCCTGGTTCCGTCGTTGTTCCTGTTCTTTCGAAGTACGACCCTAAGAGTGTCCATCCGAGCGGTTGCCACGGATTTCGCCAGCAGCGCAAGCTTGGGAAAATGGATGCTCGGCGGTAGCTTGGCCGCGGCTCTTTCGTCGCAGGTGTACATCTGGCTGCTGGGATTCTTTGCCGGCGCGAAGGCGGTGGCCGTGCTCGGCGTCGCTTCATCGCTGGCCAACGTGCTGAGTCCGCTGCTGCAGGGTGCGAGCGCCTTCCTTCTCCCGAAGATGGTCCATTCGATCGCGGACGAGGAAAGGGCGGGAGCCGTGACAGCCATCGTGAAGCGCAGCGTCGGTCCGCTCCTGTTCATTTTCGCATTGTGGCTGTTTGTCGGTATCCTGTTCGGCGACGAGATGCTCACCTTCCTCTATTCGAGCAAATACGCAGGCTACGGCTCCGTGCTGGTCGTGTTGATCGGTTATAGCCTTGTGTCGGCGATCACGGTGCCGATAAGCGCAGCATTGGATGCCCTCAAGCGCAGCGATGTGTCCTTCCGGAGCTCCTTGGGCAGCATGGCTGTCGGGATCCTCGCGGGCGTGCCCTTGATCGCACTTTGGGGTGCATTCGGAGCAGCGGTCAGCGCGTTGCTCGCCAACTTGATCAACTTGATCCTTCGCTGGCGTGGATACCACGTACTGATGTCCGAGGCGGGTACGAAGCGAGGATAATGCGCACTGATCCCCGCGGGAATCGCGCCAGCATCATGCGTCCCTGCGGCACCGACGCACGGTTTGACATGAAGCTCCGCGTTTTCCGGACACTGCTCAAGATACGGGCGCTCCGGTGCCGTGCACGGGAGCGGCTCGGGGTCGCGCGGAACAATGCCGGTCCATCCGGGGCGGGACGGCCGTTGCTTGTTAAGCTTCGGGCGGGCCTTCTGGTGTGCCTGGCGGATGCCTGTCTCGCCGAGAGAAATGTCGCGCCTCTCAGCGACGTCACCTCCTCCCCTTATGTCGGTGCAGCAATCGCCTATCTCACCGATGGCCGCCTTGCCTCGCCGCACGACAATACGCTCATGCTTGGCGCCCCCCTACCCATCCGGAGCGGCCAAGAGATGCCCGTGCAGTACGAGTTCAGATTCCCGCACCGAGTGCGAGTCACCGGTGTGCGGCTTTACCAACACGAGACTTACGGGAGGCGGCCAGCGAGCGGTTACGTGATCGAGCTCGACACCGACGATGACGGCAGTTATGACTGGACGCTTGTCAACGAGGTGGGCGGGCGTGGCGGAGCGTGGTTCGCGTATGCAGCCTCACCCCCGCAGTTTGCGCACCGACTGCGCTTTCGTACGACCCGCTTCGCAGCCGGCGCTGGCCCAAACTACGGTGCTGCTGCCGTCGGGGAATTCGAAATCCTCACCGACAGCAAGCTCTTAGTCCGATCGCCGCCGGTGCTTGTTGATGCGCCGCGTGCCGTGGAGGACACCGCGCGCGCTACCGTAATCGGCACGGCGTTGTCGGCTGCGCAGAAGGAGGAGGTGAGCGAGCCATTCCGCAGGGGACTCTTCGGATCGATGTGGCTCTTCTGGTCCGCGGGCAAGGACTACAGCGAACAACAGAACGCTGCGAAGGTCGCCCTGCTTGATCGCCTGAAGATCAATCGTTACTGGTTGTACCCCGGCGTCGACGTGCCCAATGATCCTCGGCTCCCCTATCTGACGTTGCCGGAGGACCCGGACTACCGTCGCTTCGTGCAACGCCAGCTCGACTCGGGAGCGAAGCAGATCAGGATTGTGCCGTTCCCTAGCCGGGTGGTTGCCGGCTATACCGAGAACATACTCGGCAGGTTCGTAGCCCATATGCACGCGAACGGCATCAGGGTGATCGCTAACCAGCCGTTGCTGCCGTACGGTCTCGGCGGATGGGATTTCCCACGCGTCGTGGACACGGCGATCTATCCGTCGGTGTTGAGCTCGTCGTTCGTGCGCGACGCCTCGACGACGCACTACGGGGAGCTGATGGACGCCGGCGCGGACGGCCTGGCGCTGGGCGGAGACGAATTCTTCCTGTACGGACAGTCGAGGGTGAACGAAGACGCGTCTCCGGTCTGCAGAGATTCCAGCGGTCTGCCCAGGGACATCTGCAAGCCGACGTCGCGCGAGCTTTTCACGAGGCGATTCGGCACCGAGGCTGTTGCCACCACCGGGCCGTTTTCGCCGCTGGCTGCCAAATGGAAGGTCTTCGAGTACGAGCAGCTCGCCAGCCTCTTCGCCGGCTACGCACGAATGATGAAAGCGAAGAAGCCGGATGCCATCGTCACCAGCCTATTCCGCGCAGGCGAAGAGAATCGACCTGCCTATGGTGTGGCCTACGATGTCATGGGTTCGATCGGTGCCGTGACGGAAATGTCGTCCAACCCCTACTGGAACCACGACAGCCATCTCGGCCACTATTATTTCGCCAACGAGGTCAAGAAGCTGAAAGCGGCAAGCCAGTTCGGGACGGCTGTTATCACTCTGCAAGCTACCCCTCGCTTCGATCGGAACGGCTTCCCGAACCCTCTAATGGCCTATGGACCCGCGTTCTCGGCGCTTATGCACGGCGTCCGCGGCGTCAATTTTTACAAGCACGACTACCTGTTTGCGGGCGGCAGCAACGATGCTGGTCCCTGGGTCGAGAAGTTCTTCACCTTGACGCGCTATCTCGAAACGAAAGGACTGCTCGATTTCTCGGGACCGAAAGCCGTTGCGCTGGTCTATTCGCGAGCCAGCGAGGACTGGTGGCAGCTTGCCCATCCGCGCGACCCTGCTTTGGCGGCGGAGGCGACGCTAACCCAGAACGCCGTCATGGAGGTCCTGTTCAGGCACGCCATCCCGTTCGACGTGTACTTTCTGGACCAGCCGGCGTCGCTCGACGCGATCAAGATGTACACGACAGCGATCCTGCCCTACCCCCATTCCATAAGCCAAGCTGCTGTCGGCAAGGTTCGTGATGCAACAAGCCGCGGTACCAGTATCATCGCCGTGCAGCGATACGGCGAGATCGACGAGTTCGGGGAGCGGCATCCGCATCCGGCGCTGGCGCATATTCCGTCGATCGAGCATCTGACCTTTGATCTTGGCCACGCAAATTACGCAGCGATTTCGTCAGCCCTGATACCGATGCTCAGGGAAAAACTTGGCGGCAAGCTCCCGCTCAGGATGGACGCTGGCGGACAGGACGTGGAGTGCGCGGTACAAGAGCGCGGGAAAAGCCGCCTCGTGTTCTGCCTAAACTGGGAATCGCAGGCCGTGGACATCAACCTCGGGATCACGGTCCCCGATGGGAAGTACGTGGGTTCAGCGATCACAATGGAGCAAGATGCACCCATGCTGATCGGCGGGAAGGCAATCCTGACGGCCTCCGATCTTTCGCACTTTCGCCTTACTCTTCAGGCTGGGCAGCCGAAGATCCTCGCGATCGAATCAATCGGCGAAGGTGTGTCGTCCCTCCAGCGCGGGTCCGGCGCACGCCCGTAGAGGTTTCGCGCTGCGACGATGAAAGTCCTGCTCGGGCATGACCATTATCGATCGAGCGCGCCAAGCGGCGAGGATGCGGTGTTCCGAAACGAGCGGGCACTGCTGGAGGCGAACGGGATCGAGGTCATTCCATTCGAGCGGTTTAACGACGATATCGACGATTCCACGCTTCCAAGGCGCGTGCGGCTCGCGCTGGATACCGCCTGGTCGCGGCGAACCTACGAGGACGTCGCGGCGGTTGTTCGACGAACCGGCCCGACGCTGGCCCATTTCCACAACACCTTTCCACTGATTTCGCCCAGCGCTTATGCGGCTTGCAGGGACCACGGTGTCCCCGTGGTGCAGACGTTGCACAACTACCGCCTCGTTTGCGCAGGCGGATTGCTGATGCGCGACGGCCACCCCTGCGAGGACTGCGTAGGGACCAGCCTCCTGCCCGCGCTCCGGCACCGGTGTTATCGAGGCTCGTTTCCAGCCACTGGGGCCGTGGTGTGGATGCTGGCCAGGAACCGCGCGCGCGGTACGTACAATGACGTCGACCGCTACATCGCCTTGACTGCATTTGCAGCCGGCAGGCTGGTGGCCGGAGGGCTTCCGAAGGAGCGGGTAGAGATCAAGCCGAATTTCCTGTCCGATGTACCGGATATCGGCCACGGCGGCGGCAACTACGCAGTTTATGTGGGGCGGCTCAGCGAGGAGAAGGGCGTGCGGACGCTGCTTCAAGCCTGGCGGCGGATTCGCGGCTTTCCCCTCAAGGTGCTCGGCGACGGCCCGCTACGCAATGAGCTTGAAGAGCAGACCCGGCGGGAGTCGCTGGACGTCGAGTTCCGGGGTCATTGCCAACGCGAGGAACTGTTGAGCTGCGTGCGCGGGGCCGAGATGCAGATCATCCCTTCCGAATGCTACGAGGGCTTTCCCATGGTTGTGCTGGAGGCCTATGCTTGCGGCACGCCGATCGTCGCGTCGCGGATCGGGAGTCTGGACGAGATCGTGATCGCGGACCGCACCGGAGTTAAGTTCCAGCCCGGCGACGCGGACGAGCTGGCGGCGGCGGTCGATGAACTACGGTCGGATCCGCTGCGCCTTCGGGCGATGCGATCGCGCGCGCGGGCCACGTATGAGGAGAAATACACGGCAGAGCAGAATTTCCTCGTTCTGAAGGCGATTTACGCCCATGCGAAACGCGATTTCGACCGCGGGAAGCGCATTTCAAAATGAGCTCCAGCGAAGCCGGAAACCTTCTCGGCGTGAGGATCGACCGCAAATCGCTGGAGCACGCCACGGCCGAGGTGCTGACCGCGATCGATCGTCGCGGTCCGCCGGTCATCTTCGCCTGCGCTAATCCACACGCACTCGTGACGGCGCAGACGGACCCTCTGTTCGAACGCGCGCTCAATGGCGCAAGCCTCGTCGTCGCAGACGGCGTAGGCGTGTCGATCATGGCACGGGTCGCCGGTGTCGAGATCGGCCCCCGCATAACGGGCAGCGACTTTTTCCTGTCCGTGACGCAGGCGCTGCAAAGGCGCGGCCAGGGGCGCGTGTTCTTCTTCGGATCAACGGCCGGTGTGCTCGACCTCATCGCGCGAAGGTTGAGACAGGAATTTCCGGCCCTGACGCTCTGCGGGGTGCTGTCGCCGCCTTTCGGCTCCTGGTCCGAGCCTGAGAATGCCGATATGGTCGCAAGGATCAACGATGCAGCGCCCGACGTGCTGTGGGTGGGGATGACGGCGCCGAAGCAGGAGAAGTGGGTCGAGGCGAACCGCCGGCAGCTAAGTGCGCCCGTAATCGGCTCGGTCGGCGCCGTGTTCGATTTCTACGCGGGAACCCATCCCAGGGCGCCCGCATGGATGTGCAAGGCCGGCATCGAATGGCTGTATCGGCTGGCACGGGAGCCGCGCCGAATGTGGCGACGGAACTTCGTGTCCACGCCCAGGTTCGTCGCGCTGGTGCTGCGGCGGCACGTTTTCAGGATCGGGATTTAGTGACGATCAGCGGGTCATGAGTACTCGACGCTTGCATCGTTCATTCAACGCATAGGCGCCCGTGTTCTCCGCCACTTCGGCGGCACCGGGCTGGAAGCCACGTTTTGGTTCAGATTCAGAGTTCACTTGGCCATGTCCTCGATAGCGCGAACTGGATCTCCGCTCTGGCGATTGTCATTTCTGGCCTGGGCGCTGCTGCTCGCAGCGCTGGCCCTGGCGGCCGCGTACTCGTTCGAAAGCCTGAGATACATGGTTGGGATGTGGGCGAAGGAAGAGTACGGGTATGCCTACCTCCTTCCCGCCGTCGCTATGTTCATCGTCTGGCAAAAGCGCAACGTTCTCGAGCGAATGCCATTCGATGGCTCCTGGGCAGGCCTCGCCGTGGTCGCGAGCGGGATCGGCCTGTCGCTGCTGGGTGAGCTCAGCACGCTGCACATCGTCGTCCAGTATGCGTTCCTGATCGTCATCGCGGGGCTGACGCTGACTTTCATGGGCTGGCAGGGATTTCGCCAGATCTACGTCGCCCTGATCCTGCTGGTCTTCATGATCCCGTTGCCGAATTTCCTCTATCAGGGTTTGTCGGCGGAACTACAGCTCGTTTCTTCGCGACTCGGTGTCGCGATCATGAGGCTCTTCGGCGTCAGCGTATTCCTCGAAGGCAACGTGATCGACCTCGGGAACTACAAACTGCAGGTGGCAGAAGCGTGCAACGGATTGCGCTACCTGTTTCCGCTGATGGCGCTGGGCTTCATTGCCGCGTACCTCTTCAAGGGCGCGCTATGGAAGCGGGTTTTGATCTTCGTCTCGACAGTTCCGATCACCATCTTCATGAACAGTTTCCGCATCGGGGTGATCGGCATCATGGTCGAGTACTGGGGCCGCGCGATGGCGGAGGGATTCCTGCACGATTTCGAGGGCTGGGCGATCTTCATGATCTGCACGGCCGTGCTGGTGGGCGAGATGTGGCTGCTTGCCAGGATCGGCCCCGACCGGCGATCCCTGCGCGAAGCGTTCGGCCTCGAGCTCCCGGCACCTGTTCCAGCCGATGCGCCGCTTCGGCGTCGGGCGATTCCCGCACCCTTCATGGGCGCGCTGGGTCTCCTCGCGGTCGCCATTGCCGTTTTCCTCATGCTGCCGCCGCGCGCAGAAGATCCTCTGGTACGTCGCGATTTCGCCGGCTTCCCGCTCGCGCTGGAACGATGGGAGGGGAGGCCCGACCGGCTCGACCAGATCTACCTCGACGTGCTGAAACCCAGCGACTACTTGCTGGTGAATTTCGTCTCCCCCGAGAAGCGGGTCGTGAACTTCTACGTCGCGTACTACGCGTCTCAGCGCAAAGGCGAGTCGGCCCATTCGCCGCGTTCCTGCATTCCCGGCGGAGGATGGGAGATCACGAGTCTCGATCGGCGTGCGGTCGACACGTCGACGCCCGGCCGGCGGCTAATGGTCAATCGCGCGGTGATAAAGAAGGGCGACGAAACACAGGTCGTGTACTACTGGTTTCAGGAGCGGGGCCGTAACCTGACCAACGAATACATGGTCAAGTGGTACCTGTTCTGGGATGCGCTGATCCGTAATCGGACCGACGGCGCACTGATACGCCTGATGATCAGCGTCGATCCGGGCGGCAACGTCGAGGACGCGGACGCGCAGCTGACGCAGTTCGCAAAAATCGTCGGTAACCGGCTTCCCGACTACATACCAGGATAAGAGCGGACGTGATCGTCTTCTTCAGCTTTCTGGTCGGCACGTTCCTGACCATGGCGCTGATTCCGCCGCTCTGCCGGCTGGCGGAGCGCAGGCACTTCGTCGATGAGCCTTCCCCTCGCAAGATCCATACGATCCCCGTCCCTCGAGTCGGCGGACTTGCCATGGTGGCCGGGGCGATGTTGCCGCTAATCATGTGGGCGCCGATGGACCGGCACACGATCGCGTTCCTGATCGGCGCGCTCGTCATTCTCGCGTTCGGAATGTGGGATGACCTCAAAGGCATCGACTACCGCCTGAAGTTCCTGGGTCAACTGGGTGCGGTGCTCGTCGTCGTCCTGTACGGTGGCGTCAAGATCAAGTTCCTGCCGTTCTCGACGCTCGACCCGCTGCCGGACGTGTGGGCGATTCCACTGACGGTTTTTGCGCTGGTCGGCATTACCAATGCCATCAACCTTGCCGACGGGCTCGACGGGCTCGCGGGAGGGATTGCGCTCCTCGGCCTGGGAATAATCGCGATCCTGGCGCATATGGGAGGCGGCGCGAGCGTCGTACTCGCGGCGACAGCCGTCATCGGCAGCATCGTGGGATTTCTGCGATTCAATACCTACCCGGCACGAATCTTCATGGGTGACGCCGGCAGCCAGTTCCTCGGATTCTCGGCCGGCGTCCTGGCCGTGCTTCTCACGCAGGAAGCCAATACCGCGCTCAGTCCCGCAGTTCCGTTGCTGATCCTCGGTTTGCCGATTCTGGACACGTTGATGGTGATCACGACGAGGGTGGCCGAAGGGCGATCCCCTTTCCAGGCAGACCGGAAGCACCTCCACCATCGACTGCTGGCGATCGGCTTCAGCCACTACGACGCGGTCTTCGTGATCTATCTGCTGCAGGCGATCCTCGTCGCAGCAGCCTATCTGCTGCGGTTCGAGCAAGACTGGCTGATTGTTTCGCTGTACGCGATGTTCTGCCTGGCGCTGGTCGTCTCGCTGCGTGCCGCCATGGCGACGGGCTGGCGCGCGCATCGGCATCATTCCCGGACACATTCCGCTGTCATCGACAACTGGATCCGCTGGCTGCGCAAGGATCAGCGCATCCTCAAGATTGCCTTCCATTTGGCCGTGACCGCAATCACCTGCTACTTCCTGCTAGGCGCCTTCCTCGTCGAAAGCGTTCCCAGGGACGTCGGCGCGCTTGCCTGGGTGCTGCTTGCCGTATTGCTGGTGTTGTTCGCCAGGAACCGCCATAAGCAATTCAGCATCGTCGAGCGGGCGTGCGTCTACATCGGCGGAATATGCGTGGTGTACCTGGTGCAAGTGATGCCGGGACGCCTGGCGGAGTTCTCCGTATACCGTAATATCTTGTTCGTGGTGATCGCGGTGGCGGTGGTCGTCGGGTTCCGATTCTCGGAAGAGCGGTTTCGAATCACGCCGATGGATTTTCTGGTGGTATTCGTGGCGCTGCTCGTGCCCAATATTCCGGAATTCAACCTGCAGTCGCACGAGATCGCCGTGGGCATCGCGATGCTGATCGTGCTGTTCTACGGCATCGAGTTGGTCCTCAACAACATCTGGCGGCGGTGGGACGCAATGCGCTATGCGATGTACATCACCTTTGCGGTATTGGGATTGCGAGGCGTGACGAACACTCTCGGCTAACGACGGGTGCGCGGGTTACCGATCCATCTTCCCTATTCGGAGACGGAAATGAAAAAGGCGTTAGTGTGCGGCGCTGGAGGCTTCATCGGCGGGCATCTCGTGAAGCGCTTGAAGAGAGAGGGCTTCTGGGTGCGGGGTGTCGACGTAAAGAATTCGGAATTCGGCGAGACTCAGGCCGATGACTTCGTGCTCGGCGACCTGCGTGACCCTGGGGTTTGCAGGGGCGTGGTCGATCAGGTCTTCGACGAGGTCTACCAGCTGGCGGCCGACATGGGCGGGGCAGGGTTCGTGTTCACGGGGAACAACGACGCGGACATCATGCACAATTCGGCGCTCATCAACCTGAACATCCTCGACGCCTGCCACAAGCGTGCTTGCAAGCGCATCTTCTATTCCTCTTCCGCTTGCATGTATCCGGAGTACAACCAGCTGGATCCTGAGAATCCCAAGACGTCCGAAGACTCGGCCTACCCGGCACAACCGGACAGCGAATACGGCTGGGAGAAGCTCTTCAGCGAGCGCCTTTATCTCGCCTATCGCCGTAATCACGGTCTCGAGGTGCGAATCGCCCGCTACCACAATATCTTCGGCCCGGAGGGAACCTGGACAGGCGGCAGGGAGAAGGCGCCGGCCGCGCTATGCCGCAAAGTCGCTGAGGCGAACGAGGGCGGCCAGATCGAAATTTGGGGCGATGGTCAGCAGACCCGCTCCTTCCTCTATGTCGACGAGTGTCTCGAGGGGTCTACGCGCCTGATGCGGTCGGACTTCACCGGCCCCGTGAACATCGGGTCCGAAGAGATGGTGACGATCGATCAGCTGGCGAAGATGATCATGGACGTCGCCGGCAAGAAGCAGTCGATCCGGCATATACCGGGGCCATTGGGCGTTCGTGGCAGGAATTCCGACAACGCCCTCATCCGGGAGGCCCTGCATTGGCAACCGTCCCGGCCCCTGATCGACGGGTTGAAGCATACGTATCCGTGGATCGACGCGCAGGTGAAGCAAACGCGGGCAACCACCGCCGTCGTATGAGTCCGGGGCCGGCAACGGATCACGGCGAACCCTTAGCAACGCTTTCGAAGACCTGAGAGTGAACGTGGACATGATCGGACCTCGGCTGGTTGCGACCGTGGCGATGGCGATCCTCCTTTCGGCGTGCGGGGGGAAGGAGGAGCGCAAGGCCATGCACCTCGAAAAGGGAATGGCTTACTACCGACAGGCGGAGTACGACAAGGCCAGGGTCGAGCTGAGAAACGTCCTGCAGATCGATCCTCGAAGCCCCCAGGTGTACTTCGTCATCGGATCGATAGAGGAAGAGCAGCAGAACTGGCAGGCCGCGTTCGGTAACTACCGCAAGGCCGCCGAGCTGGATCCGAGTCATGTGGAAGCCAAGGTCAGGCTCGGACGCCTCTACCTTCTTTCCGGCGCCCTTCAAGAGGCCGAGGACCTCGTCCGCGACGTGCTTGCGACGCGTCCCGACCACCCGGGCGCGCGCTTCCTTCGCGCTGCGGCGCTAGTGCGAAAGGGCGACGTCGCTGCAGCGATCCGGGAGGCGACCGACGTCGCCAACGCCGATCCCACGCAAACGGACGCCATCAGTCTCCTGGGAGGGCTTTTCACCAGCCAGGGTGACTACGCGCGCGCGCAGGCGATCCTGGAAAAGGGGGTGAGCGCAAATCCCAAGAACATTCCGCTTCGTATGGATCTCGCATCCGTGCTCGTGCGGCGCAATGCGCTCGATAAGGCCGAACAGCTCTACCAGGAGGTCAGTGGCGATCGAACCGAAGACGCTCCGCTATCGAGTTGCGCTGGCCACGTTTTATTCGCGGATCGGAAGGGCCGACAAGGCAGAGAAAACGCTGAGGGACGCGATCCGCGTCGATCCCGACGACGAACAGCGTCATCTCTTGCTGGTCGATTTCCTGGCTCGCAGCAGGAACACGAAGCAGGCGGAAGAGGAGTTGAAAGCGGCCCTGCAGGCCAATCCGAACGCGTACCCATTACGCTTCCGTCTCGCGCGCCTGTACGAGGCGACGGGCAAGAGGGAGCAGGCCGAGGAGACCTATCGGGAGATTGTCCGCTCCGCGCGGCTTGGGCCCGATGGCCTCAGGGCCAAGGCGCTTCTGGCACGCCTCCGGCTCGTGGCCGGTAACACCGACGAGGCCGAGAAGCTGTTAGCCGAAGTGCTAAAGGAAAATCCGCGCGACAACGACGCACTCGAGCTTCGTGCCCGAATCGCGCTCGCGAGAGGCGATGCGCAACAAGGCATTTCCGACCTTCGCACGGTGTTAAAGGACCGCCCGGATTCGATCGAGATCGTCACATTGCTGGCCACGGCCTATCAGAACAACAACGAGCCGCAGCTCGCGAACGATGTGTTCAACCACGCCGTTGCGCGGTATCCGAGAGATTCGAACCTCAGGATCGCGCTCGCGAATTTCCTTGCTTCAACCAAGAACTCCGACAGGGCATTGCAGGAGCTCGATACGGCGTTGGCCACAGACTCCCAGAACGTAAGGGCGTATCAGCTCAAGGCCGAGATTCAGGCTGCCGGAAAGGATTGGAAGGGCGCGGAGCGTACGCTGACGGAGTTGCGGACGGTATTGCCGGACGAGCCGGCAGGCTATTACCGGCTCGGGCTGCTTTTCAAGGCCCAGAAGAAGTACGACCAAGCGCTCGCTCAATTCGAACTGGCGCTCAAGAAGGCGCCCGATGCCGTGGAACCGCTGGTGGCGATCGCCGACATCCTCCTAGAGCAAGGGAAGGCTGACAGGGCGGTGGCGCGTATTGAGCAAACTATTCGGGCATCTCCGGACAATGCTATGGCTCGATCGGTGCTCGCGAGCCTGTACGTAAAGCAAGGAAAGCATGCGGAAGCCGAAGCTGCGCTTCGCAAGGCAATCCAAATCGACAATACTGCGTCCGGGTCCCTACGTGGGCCTTGCAAACCTGTACATGACTCGGGGGGACTTCAAATCCGCCGTCGACGTTCTGCAACAGGGACTCGGCGTGACATCCGACGACGCATGGCTGTCGACCATTCTTGCCGAAGCGTATCACCGCGCGGGAGATCCGGAGAAGGCGCTTGGCGAATACGAGAAGGCCCTCAAAAAGGATCCTCGTTCCGACGTGGCTGCCAACAACGTCGCCGCATTATTGAGCGAGCGCAAGGGCGGCAAGGCCGACCTGGAGCGCGCATTGAGCCTTGCGCGCCGGTTCGAAAGCTCTTCCAACCCGGCGTTCCTGGACACGCTGGGATGGATTTATTTTCTGAGGGGCGAGAACGACCGCGCGCTACCGGTGCTGCACAAGGTCGTTGAGCTCGCGCCCCGGGAACCGCTGTTCCGCTATCACCTCGGGATGGCGCTGTACAAGCAGGGGGATACGCAGTCCGCGAAGATCCATCTCAAGGCCGCAGTCGAATCCAAAGCAAGTTTCGCCGGTGCCGATGAGGCAAGCCGCCTGTTGGGCACCTTGTAATACGGGTCGCGTACCCGCTAACCGGCGCGCAAGGCCGCGATCTCGGCACGGTTGCCGCCCCCACGCTTCAACTTTTCGAGCTGCGCACCGATCGCGTTGCCGATATGCAATGAAGGCGCCGGACCGCGTTGCGAAAGCGTCCGCCGCACTGACTCGAACGCCGCCGGGAGCGACGTAGCGCCGGACAGCGTTTCGCCGAACAGCACATCGCCGAGCGCCGTCGGCTCTTCGCCCGACCGGCAACCCCGCTGCCCGTGTCCCACCGCCGCGATCACCAGCGTATGGTCGTCGGAGAGCGCCTCGACGAACGATTGCGCGACGCAGCTCGCGATCACGACGACGCGCCAGCGGATGCCCGCCTGCCTGAACAGATGAGCAAGCCCCGCACCGGTGAGCTGAACGAGTCCGAGCGGCGGTAGAGAGACCTGCAGCGAACCGTCAGCGTTGCTGCGGCCTGCCAGATAGAGCATGACGACGTCCTCGTCCGGGTTGCTCGCCGATGCGATCTCCTCGAGCGCCTCGCGCAGGTGCGTGACGGTCGCCATCGGTGCTTCGGTCAGCATCGCGGCGTCGTTGACGTAGACAAGCGAGCGGCGCTGCGTGCCCCAGTGATCGTCCATGACCTTCTTTGCGCGCGCGATGTGCGAGCGCCATTTCGCGCCGGCGCCGTCGGGCGCGAACGCGACGAAATACAGATCGGTCTCGCCCTGCGTGTGATCCTCGAGTCCGCCGAGGGCTTCGTCCTGCAGCTCCCGCTGCAAGGCGAGCACCGGCTCGGAGGCGGGGTTGCTCGCATCGAGCGCCGGTGGCGCTGCCGCCTGTCGCCACCACGAGGCCTCGGGGAGCACGCCGTCCGGAACGAATAGCGGGATTGCAAGCAGCAGCCCGCCCGCGAGCGAGCGAGCGAAGCGGCGCGGGCCCGGCTGCATCGCGACGAAAGCGCTGCGCCAGAGCACGGCGAGAAACCAGACCAGCACCAGGTAGTAGAGCGTTTCCGCGAGCCATGGCGGCAGGTCCTCCCGCGCGGCAAGTCGCGGCGCCAGGTTCGCAATCTGCACGAGCGGCAACGATACGAGCACGATGATCGGCAGCGCGACAACGAGCGAAACGTCGCTGAACGCCCACGCGAGCACCGCTGCGATCGCGACCAGCATGGCGAACGCCGCCAGCTCCGCGCCGAGGGCCGCCCAATCGAGCATGGCGTCCGGCGATTGCCGCACCCAGTCGGCGGCGTTGTCGACGAGTGCGGACACGAGGACCGCGAGCAGCAGCTGCGCAGCATCGACACGGAAATCCTGCCGCTGCACGCGCGCGAACAGCGCAAGGCGCGCGCCGGCACGAAGGTTCGCGAGCAGTCCGCGCAGCAGAGCAGGCATCCGTGGCTTTCAGCAGGTCCCGGCCGCACAAGCGGTCGACGGCGACGCAGATTCGAGTGCGACGAGCTTTTCGCGAATGGCGGCGCCAACGAAGATCAGCGGGTCCGACGGCGGCGAAAAGCCCTCGGCCTTCTCGCGTTCCAACACGAGTGAGCGCGCCCGCTCGAACGCGCCGAGCAACGAGCGCTCGGTGCGCAGCGCCTGGTTGAACAACGCGTCCGTGAAGAACGTCATCTCGCTGTCGTGAGAGCATCCGAACGACGTCCGGTCTACCGCGGCAGCGGTCATCACGATCGTCCGCTCGTCCGCAAGCGCGGGAATGAAGCCGCCGGAATAGCATGCGGAGATCACAACGATCCGCCAACGAATGCCCGCGTGGTCCAGCATCGATTTGAGGTCCGAAGGATTCAGCGAGTCGAGTCGCAACGGGAAGAACTCGACGGCGAGCCGATGGTCCTTGCCGCCGTGGCTGGTAAGGAACAGCATGACGACATCCTCGTCGCGATCGATGCGCTCGCTTACCGCCGCCAGCGTCGAACGCAGGTTGCTGACCGTCGCGATCGGCGTTTCCAACACCGTACGGGGATTGCTGACCAGGGCGACCGAGCGCTTCGCCGTGTCGAAGCGCTCGTTCACGGCGGTGCGTGCCGCAACTACGTCCTTCAGGAACACGTCCTGGCTGGCATAGGGGGCGAATCCGACGAAATAGAGGTCGACGACGCCGGGTCGCTGTGGCTCGAGGGCTTGCAGCGACTCGGCGAGAAGCTGCGGCTGCCGCATGAGCGCCTGCTCGGTGACGACGTTCCACCTGTCGTTGCCCTCGCCTTCCGGCGCGCGCGCCGCGTACCACCAGTCGCCTTGCGGGTACCGAGGTCTCGACCAGGTACCCTGCGCCGAACATCAGCGCCGCGCTCGCGAGCACGGCCAGCCGGAAATGCCGCGGGCGTGGCGATAACGTGATTGCGACAGCGCGAGCAACGATCGCAACACCCCACGCCGCCACCGCGAGCCATGCAGCCCAGGCGATCCACGAGGAGGTCGGGGTCCAGCGAACGATCCGCTCCATGAGCGCGTGATAAGCCTGTCCTGCGACCTCCAGCAGCGGCGCGGCCGCAAGGACCGTCACGCTCAGTGCCAGCATCAAATGCGGCTGACGGAAGAAGACCGCCAGGATCGCGACAATCAGCAGCGTCACGACCGTGCCGAATGCCGATGCGGGCAGCGCGTTCGCGTTGAACGTTGCATTTTCGCCCACGCGGAGCGCGTCCAGCGCGATGTCGAGCGCGTAAACGAACGCGATCAGCCCCAGCAGGGATCCGAGCGTGACGCGAAACGCCGTGATACCGACCGGCCGGAACAACGCAAGCCGCGCCCCGGCAGCGAGGTTGTGAAGCAACGTGACGAGCGCGTGGCGCATGAATCCCGGCCCTGAGTCAGGCCGACGCCGCATGCGCGGCGATGTAAGCCTGCACGCGGCCAACTTCCGCGGGGAGCACCTCGAATCGCTGCGGGCGCGCTTCGAGTGCCTCGAACGCAGGTGGGCGTTGCGGGTCGCGCCCCAAAGCCTCGCGGATCGTCGACGCGAATTTGGCGGGCAGCGCGGTCTCGATGCAGATCAGCGGGACGTCGGGATCGCGCCGCTCGCGTCCCACCTTGATGCCGTCCGCCGTGTGCGGATCGACGACGATCCCGTAGCGTGCATCGACGTCCCGGATCGTCGCGATGCGGTCCGCGTGCGTGCTCCGCCCCGACACGAAGCCCGACGCCTGCACGGCGGCCCAATACGGCGTCTCCTTCAGCTCGAAGCCGCCGTTGCGAGCGAGCGTCCGCCACAGGTCCGCAAGGCGCTCCGGGTCCCGCCCGACGATGTCGTAGACGTAGCGCTCGAAGTTCGACGCTTTGCTGATGTCCATCGACGGCGACGAGGTTGCATGCGTCTGCGCCGTCGTGCGCGGCCGATAGCGGCCGGTGCGGAAGAACTCGTCCAGGACGTCGTTCTCGTTCGTCGCGAGGATCAGGCGCGCGATCGGCAAGCCCATCTCCCGCGCGACATGGCCGGCGAGGATGTTGCCGAAGTTCCCTGACGGCACGGCGAACTGCACGGGCTGGCCCGCACGCGTCGTCGCGGCGAAATAGCCCTTGAAGTAGTAGACGATCTGCGCGGCGACGCGCGCCCAGTTGATCGAGTTCACCGCGCCGATGCGGTACTCGCGCTTGAACGCCGCATCGGAGGCGAGCGCCTTGACGATGTCCTGGCACTCGTCGAACGTTCCCTCGATCGCGAGGTTATGGATCGCAGGATCGGTGATCGAGTACATCTGCGCCTGCTGGAACGGGCTCATCCGGCCGTGCGGTGAGAGCATGAACACCGCCACGCCGCGCTTGCCCAGCATCGCATGCTCGGCGGACGAGCCAGTGTCCCCGGACGTTGCGCCGAGGATGTTCAGCGTTCGACGCTCGATCGCGAGCACGTGCTCGAACAGGCGGCCGAGCAGTTGCAGCGCGATATCCTTGAATGCGAGCGTCGGGCCGTTCGACACGTGCAACAAGTGCAGTCCCGGCTCGAGGGTGGCCAGCGGCGTGATCTCGCTGTCGCCGAACGTTGCGACGTTGTAGGTCGCGCCGATCAGCCGTTGCAGATCGGCCGGCGGGATGTCGTCGATGAACTTCGACAGCACGGCGAACGCGAGGCCCCGGTAGTCGAGGTTGCGCAAGTCCTCGATCTCGTCCGGCAGAGAACCGCGGATAGCGCTCCGGAACTGCGAGGCCGCCATCGGCGGCAAGCCCTTCGAGCAGGATCGCGCGAAACGGCAGCGCCGCCGCGGCCGTCGTCATGCGGCCACGGGTCGAGAGGTAGTTCACCCCTCCAGCCCCTCGAGACGAATCCGCACGATTCTTGCGCGGACCGTTGGCAGCGCTTCGATCGCGCCGATCGCGTCGACGACCTGGGACTCGATCGACAGGTGCGTGAGCAGGATGATGTCGGTCTGCTTCTCCCCCTCCGGCGGTTCCTTCTGGATCATCGCGTCGATCGAGATTCCGCGGTCGGCGAGGATGCGCGCGATGTCCGCAAGCACGCCGGGCTTGTCGTCGACGCGCATGCGCAGGTAGTAGCTGGTCTCGACGTCGCCCATCGGCAGGAACGGCAGGCTCGACAGCTGGTCCGGCTGGAACGCGAGGTGCGGAACGCGATGCTCGGGGTCCGCGGTGTGCATGCGGGTGACATCGACCAGATCGGCAATCACGGCGCTTGCGGTCGGCTCCGCACCCGCGCCGGGGCCGTAGTAAAGCGTCGCGCCGACCGCGTCGCCCTTGACGAGCACCGCGTTCATCGCGCCTTCGACGTTGGCAATCAGCCGTCGGGCCGGCACCAGCGTCGGATGGACGCGCAGCTCGATCCCGTGGCCGGTGCGCCGCGTGATGCCGAGGAGCTTGATCCGGTAGCCGAGCTCCTCGGCATAGCGGATGTCCTCCTGCGTGAGCTTCGTGATCCCCTCGGCGTACGCCTTGTCGAACTGCATCGGCACCCCGAAAGCGATCGCCGACATGATCGTGAGCTTGTGCGCGGCATCGATGCCTTCGACGTCGAACGTCGGATCCGCTTCCGCATAGCCGAGCGCCTGCGCCTCGGCGAGCACAGCGGCGAACGATGTACCGCGCGCGCGCATCTCGGACAGGATGAAGTTCGACGTGCCGTTGATGATGCCGGCGATCCACTCGATGCTGTTCGCGGTCAGTCCTTCCCGCAGCGCCTTGATGATCGGGATGCCGCCGGCGACCGATGCCTCGAAGCCGACCATCACGCCTTTCGCATGCGCGGCCGCGAAGATCTCGGTGCCATGGTGCGCGAGCAGCGCCTTGTTCGCGGTCACCACGTGCTTGCCGTGCGCGATCGCGTCGAGCACGAGCTGGCGCGCCTGCTCGATGCCGCCGATGAGCTCGCAGACGATATCCACGTCCGGATGTCGCACGACGATCGCCGGATCGTTCGTGAGATTCACGCCGGCAACGCCACGCGTGCCTTCGCGCGCACGTTCGAGCGTGCGCGTGGCGATCCAGTTGATCACGATCGGACGGCCAGCGCGACGCTGGATCTCGGCCTGGTTGCGCCGCAGGACGTCCCACGTCCCTTTGCCGACGGTGCCGAAGCCGAGCAGCCCGACGTTGATCGGTCTTCATGACGTCAACCACGCGGCGCATCGCGTCGCGCATTCCATTTCCCCTCCCCGGCCCTCATCCCCGACCCTTCTCCCGCGTGCGGGAGAAGGGAGCACAACAGTTCCCCTCTCCCGCGGGGAGAGGGGGAAGGGGTGAGGGGCTCATGGAACCGAAACTCCAGCTGGGAGAGGGGAAGCGGTGAGGAGCTCATGGACCCCTCATCCCCGACCCTTCTCCCCACGGGAGAAGGGAGCACTGCACTCAGGGGTAAGGGGCTCATGCGCCTCCTCTTCGCCGATAACCGTCGAGAAACCGCGCGATCCGACCGATCGCCTCGGTCAGGTCGTCGCTGTTCGGCAGGAACACGAGCCGCAGATGGTCCGGCGCGATCCAGTTGAAACCGGTTCCCTGCACGACCAGGACCTTCTCCTCCTCGAGCAGCTCGAGAACGAACTGCTGGTCGTCGTCGATCGGATACACGGCGGGATCGAGGCGCGGGAACAGATACAACGCCGCTTTCGGTTTCACGCAGCTCACGCCGGGGAGTGCCGTAATCATCTCGTACGCGAGATTCCGCTGCTTTGCGAGCCGGCCGCCAGGGGCGACCAGGTCGTTGATGCTCTGGTAGCCGCCGAGTGCCGTCTGGATCGCGAACTGGCCGGGAACATTCGAGCACAAGCGCATCGACGCGAGAATGTTGAGGCCGTCGATGTAGTCCTCGGCATGACGCTTGTCGCCGGACAGGACCATCCAGCCGCTGCGATAGCCGCACGCACGATAGTTCTTCGAAAGCCCGTTGAAGGTCACGAACAGCACGTCGTCCGCGAGCGCCGCGATCGACGTGTGCCGGGCGCCGTCGTAGAGCGTCTTGTCGTAGATCTCGTCCGACAGCACGATCAGCTGGTGCCTGCGCGCGATCTCCACCAGATCGCGCAGCAGGTCGTCCGGATAGAGCGCGCCGGTCGGATTGTTCGGATTGATGACCACGATCGCCCGCGTCTTCGGCGTGATCTTGGCACGGATGTCGTCCAGGTCCGGCAGCCAGCCGGAGCCTTCGTCGCACAGGTAATGCCGGGCGCGCCCGCCGCCGAGGCTCACCGCAGCGGTCCACAGCGGATAGTCGGGCGCCGGCACGAGCACTTCGTCGCCATCGTCGAGCAAGCCCTGCATCGACATCACGATCAGCTCGGAGACGCCGTTGCCGATGAAGATGTCGTCGAGCTCGACATCGGCGATGGCCTTTTGCTGCGTGTACTGCATGATCGCCTTGCGCGCGGCGAACAGCCCCTTGCTGTCCGAATAACCGGACGCCTGCGGCAGGTTGACGATCACGTCGTGACGAACCTCGTCCGGCGTGTCGAAGCCGAAAGGCGCCAGGTTGCCGATGTTGAGCTTGATGATGTGGTGCCCTTCCTCCTCCATCAGCTTGGCGCGCTGCATGATCGGCCCGCGGATGTCGTAGCAGACATTCGCGAGCTTCGCGGACTTGCGGATCGACTTCAGCATCGGCTTCATGCGGCCGCCGCCGTGACCAGGCCATCGCGGCGGAGCATGTCCTTTATGCCCCTGACTGCCTGTCGGATTCTGTTCTCGTTTTCGATGAGCGCGAATCGCACGTGCCCGTCGCCATACTCACCGAACCCGATGCCCGGCGACACCGACACCTTCGCCTCGGCAAGCAGCTTCTTCGTGAACTCCAGCGACCCGGCCTCGCGATACGGCTCGGGGATGCGCGCCCAGACGTACATCGACGCCTTCGGCACGTCGACACTCCAGCCCGCTTCTTGCAGGCCCTTGCACAGCACGTCGCGCCGGCGTTGGTAGCGAGCCGCGATTTCCGCCACGCAGTCCTGCGGCCCTTCGAGGGCCGCGATCGCCGCGACCTGGATCGGCGTGAACATGCCGTAGTCGTGATAGCCCTTGATGCGCGCCAGCGCGGCTACGAGGTCGCGGTTGCCGGTCATGAATCCGACGCGCCATCCCGCCATGTTGTAGCTCTTCGACATCGTGAAGAACTCGACGGCGACGTCGCGCGCACCGGGCACCTGCAGGATCGACGGGGCCTTCCAGCCGTCGAAGACGATGTCCGCGTACGCAAGGTCGTGCACGATCCAGATGCCGTGCGCTCGCGCGAGCGCGACCAGGCGCTCGAAAAATGGCAGCTCGACGCACTGCGCTGTCGGATTCGACGGGAAATTGACGATCAGGAGCTTCGGTTTCGGATAGGAGAGGTGGATCGTCTGCTCGAGCTCATGGATGAAGTCCGTGCCGGGCGTCATCGGCACGTGGCGGATATCGGCGCCGGCAATCACCGGTCCGTAGATATGGATCGGATAGCTCGGATTCGGGACCAGCACGGTATCGCCCTGCCCGAGCGTGGCGAGTGCCAGGTGCGCGATCCCCTCCTTGCTGCCGATCGTGACGATCGCCTCGGTCTCGGGGTCGAGCTCGACGCCGTAGCGCTTCGCATACCAGTGGCAGATCGCACGGCGAAGACGCGGAATGCCTTTCGACATCGAGTAGCGGTGGGTGTCGGGACGGCGCACGGTCTCGACCAGCTTCTCGACGATATGCGCCGGCGTCGATCCGTCCGGATTGCCCATCCCGAAGTCGATGATGTCCTCGCCTCGCCGTCGCGCCGCCATCTTGAGCTCGGCGGTGATGTTGAAGACGTAGGGAGGCAGGCGCTCGAGGCGCGGGAAATCCGCAGCGGGGATATTGGCCATTTCGTCGTA
This sequence comes from uncultured beta proteobacterium, assembly GCA_963804205.1. Classification (GTDB taxonomy): domain Bacteria; phylum Pseudomonadota; class Gammaproteobacteria; order Burkholderiales; family Casimicrobiaceae; genus VBCG01. Next base: position 29,242 of record CAWDPJ010000005.1, read on the forward strand.
TGCGCCCGGAACCGTCCGAGCGACGAGAAATCGAGGGGAGCTATAATCGTAGCGAAGACGAGGGCTTACCGCAATGCACAATTCGCGGTACCGAACCCGTCCGTCCCATCCACAACGCCGTTCGTGAAGTTCCACCTCTCGCAGGCCGAAGGCAACGTCGTTACCGGGCAGCGGCCCGGGCTGGGTGCGCGTCGGGGCGGACGAGCATCGCGAGAGCCTCGTGATCGCGCCGGACGCGATCGTGAAGCCCTGGGCGAGCGGCGGCTTCGATTCCCTGACCGAGGATGACTTCGTGCGCGTGAAATCGCTGGACCCGGAGATCGTGCTGCTCGGCACCGGCGCGCGCCAGCGGTTCCCGCATCCGCGTCTGTACCGCATGCTCACCGATGCCGGCATCGGTGTCGAAGTCATGGATAGCGCAGCCGCCGCACGCACGTACAACATCATCGCCGCCGAAGGGCGCCGCGTTGCCGCGGCGCTGCTCCTTCCCTGACATGTTGCACTTGCCGGCTGTCCTGACTCCCGCCGAAGTCAGCGAGCTGCGGCAACGCGCGGCCCGCGCGCCGTGGCTCGACGGTCGAAACACGGCGGCTGGCGAAGCGCGCGACGCGAAGCGCAACGAGCAGGTCGACGAGAACAGCGAAGACGGCCGCGCGATCGCGGCGCTCGCGATGCAGGCGCTGTCCTCCCCGGCGTCATTCCCGCGAAAGCGGGAATCCAGTGTCTCGTGCTAAGACGCTGGGTCCCCGCCTTCGCGAGGACGACGATCCGCCTCCGCGTCATTCCCGCGAAAGCGGGAATCCAGTGTCGCTTCGGTGCAAAGACGCTGGGTCCCCGCCTTCGCGGGGACGACGATCCATCGCCAGGGCGCTACACGCCTAGCACTGGATCGTCGTCTTGCAGTAGCTCGTCAGCTCGCGTACGACGGCCCGATCGCCGATCGGCCGCTTCGCCTTCCCGGCGCCGTACTCGAAATCGAGCTTCACGTCGTACTTCCGGAAGAATGCGTCGAACTGCTCGGCGCCTACGGTCCCGAGTGCGACGAGCTCGTCGGTGGACGGATCGTGCTCGAGCACGATCGCCGCGAGCGGCTGCGGCGCAGGTCCGGACACGACGCGCGCGCCCTGCGCGGGATCGTAGACGCTGTGGTCGGCACAGCAGTGGATGACGGAGCCGCCGGATGTTGCCGAGCGGTCCTTCTGATAGCGAATGAACGAAACCTCGCGGGTCGGATAGGCGAGCTTGTGCGCGCAGATCGCCGAGAAGGCGACGACCGCCCGCTCGGGCCCGACGCCGCCATTCCAGGCGTAGCTGCGACCGTCCTCACGCGTCAGCGTCTTGCCCTGTGCGATCTTGCGCGGCAGCTTCAGCAGGAAGCACGGCGTCGACTCGTAGGGGTAATGGAAAACGTAGTTGGTTTCGCTCGCAAGCTTGCTTGCGCGAATCGGCTGGCCATGAACATCGACGAGCCGCGTGCGCGTGTAAAGCCGCGGCGGCGCATCCGCCCAGGCGTCGGCGAGCGATTGCAGCGTGGCCGCGCCGGATAGCGCGGCGCAGGAACCGAGGAACGAACGACGTTTCATGGCGACGGCGAATCGATGCGGTGCGGATTCAGGCGGCGACGAACTCCCGGACGTGCTCGGCCGCACTGCGACCCAGCGCCGAGAGCGCGTAGCCGCCTTCGAGCGTGGACACGACCCGCCCAGCACCGTGCTTGCGCGCGACCGCGCACAGTTCGCGCGTGACCCACGCATAGTCCGCGTCGGTGAACTCGAGGCTTGCGAGCGGATCCTCGCGATGCGCGTCGAATCCGGCCGAGATCATCGTGAGCTGCGGGCGGTGCGCTTCGAGCGCCGGCAGCCACTGCGACCGCACGACCTCGCGGAACGCTTCGCTGCCGCTGCCGGGTGCCAACGGGACGTTCAGCATGTTCGGTCCCATCGGCTTCACACCCGAGTACGGATACAGCGGATACTGGAACGTCGACACCATCAGAACGCGCGGATCCCCCGCGAAGATCTCCTCGGTGCCGTTACCGTGATGCACGTCGAAGTCGACGATGGCGATCCGCTCGACGCCATGCCTGGCCATCGCGTGCGCGATGCCGACCGCGACGTTGTTGAACAGGCAGAAGCCCATCGCACGCCGGCTCTCGGCATGATGGCCGGGCGGACGGACCGCGCAGAACGCCGTTTCGCACTTGCCGGACATCACCAGGTCGACCGCGAGCACCACAGCGCCGGCCGCATGGCGCGCGGCCGTGAGCGAATGGGGGTTCAACGCGGTGTCCGGGTCGAGGTAGCGAAGCCCGGCCGCTGGCGAGGCGTGCTCGATCTGGTCGACGTACGCGGGGCTATGCACGCGCTCGAGCTGCTCGCGCGTCGCGGCCGGCGCCGTGTGATGCTCCAGGTGCGCGGCGAGGCCCGATGCGATCAGCCGGTCCCCGATCGCCGAGAGCCGCTCGGGGCATTCCGGATGGTGGGGCCCCATCTCGTGCAGCAGGAACGACGGATGGGTGATGTAGGCGGTCGGCACAGAGTCAGGGGCTGGGATCTCGGGAGCGCTGTGCGGGGCACGCATAGCGCCGAAATCGAGGTCTAAGTCGAGGTCGAGGCCGTCGCGGCCAAGGCCTCGCCCGCCGAACGGAGTTTAACCCGCGCCTGCCGGTACTGACGAGCGTTCGAGGCGTAAGCTACAGTCGCCGCTATCGGCGCCACGCTTGCGCCGCCTTGAAACCCGCATCGATGACCGTCCGCTCCGCCTCCCAGAACGTCTCCGTGCCCGCCCGTCTCGCGGCCGTGCTCCAGCAGCTCGGGCGCATCGTCGTCGGCAAGGACGAGCCCATCGAGCTCGCGCTTGCCTGCTTGCTGGCCCGAGGGCACCTGCTGATCGAGGATATCCCAGGCGTCGGCAAGTCGACGCTCGCGCACGCGCTCGCCGCCACGCTCGGGCTGCGCTATTCGCGAATCCAGTTCACGAGCGATCTGCTGCCCGCTGATGTGCTCGGCGTGTCCATCTACGACGAACGCGCGCAGGCGTTCCGCTTCCACCAAGGGCCGGTGTTCAGCTCGGTCGTCCTCGCGGACGAGATCAATCGCGCGCCGCCGAAGACGCAGAGCTCGCTGCTGGAGGCGATGGAGGAGCGGCAGGTATCGCTGGACGGCCAGACGCGGCCGCTGCCGGATCCGTTCTTCGTGATCGCGACGCAGAATCCGGTCGAGCAGATCGGCGCGTACCCGCTTCCGGAGTCGCAGCTGGACCGCTTCCTGATGGCGATCGAGCTTGGCTATCCGGATCCGGCGGCCGAGCGCGAGCTTCTGACCGGTGGCGATCGGCGCGCGCGCATCGCCGAGATGACGCCGCTCGCGGACCCGGCCACCCTCGCCGAGTGGCAACGCGAAGCGGCCGCCGTGCACGTGGCGCCCGCACTGCTCGACTACGTCCAGGCGTTGATCGCTGCGAGCCGGGGCAGCGGTGGCGGCGATGCCGGCGCAAGACGTGGCCTCTCGCCTCGCGCGGGGTTGATGCTCCTCGCTGCAGCGCGGGCGCGTGCGCTGATCGCCGGCCGACCCATGGTGCTTCCGGAAGACGTGCAGCGTGTGTTTCCACCGGTCGCCGGCCATCGCCTCGCCGGCGGCGCGCGCGCCGGCGCGCTGCAAGCGCAAGCGCTGATCCGAACGGTCGCGCTGGCCTGAATGACGTCGGCGTCATTCCCGCGAAGGTGACGATCCGACAGGATCGTCATCCCCGCGAAAGCGGGGACCCAGTGTCTTCGTATGGGCAAGGAAGACGCGGGGTCCGGTCCCGCGCGGGGACGACGACATCGTAGGCCCGCATGGCTGCAACGCTACGCACGCTCGACGGTCCTCTAGCCTGGTTAAGTCGCTGGCGTGCCCGCGTGTTCCGCACGGCGCCCGCCGACGGCACAGGTGTCGTGCTCGCGCATTCGCGCATCTACATCCTGCCGACACGACGCGGCCTGGCCCTGATCGGTACGCTCGCGATCATGCTGATCACGTCGATGAACTACGCGCTCGCGCTCGGCTTCGTCGCGACGTTCGTGCTTTCCGGACTCATCGGCGCTGCGCTGCTCAACACGTTCCGCAACCTGGCCGGCCTCGTCATTCGCCCGGCGAGCGCGGGCGAGACGTTCGCCGGGGGGCGACTTCCGTTCACGCTCACGTTTTCGGGCGGCGCACGCACTCGCGTCGCGATCTCGATCGTTCCCCGCGACGGCACGCCGCGCGTCGTCGACGTCGAAGCCGAGACGATCGCCTCGGTGACCTTCGAGCTGGACGCGGCCACGCGCGGTCGCGTGCCGCTCGGCCGCGTGACGATCGCCTCCGATTTCCCGCTCGGGTTGTGGCGCGGCTGGGCCTACGCGCACTTCCCTGCCACGGGCATCGCCTATGCGGTGCCTGAGCCGGGCGCCCCGCCGCTGCCGATAGGCTCACCTGGTGCCGATACGACGGCGCAGGGGCGTGCGGAGGACGCCGACCTTGCCGGCCTGCGCGAATACCAGCGTGGCGATCCGTTGCAGCGCGTCGCCTGGAAGGCCGTCGCGCGCGGCGCCGGCTGGTACACGAAGGCGTTCGACGGCGCCGGCGGCGGAGGCCCTGTCATTCTCGACTTCGCTGCGCTTCCCGCGTCGCTTTCGACCGAGCAGAAGCTTTCGCGGCTGACCGCGTGGGTGCTTGCCTGCGAACACGCGGCGCGCGCCTATTCGCTCGTGCTGCCTTCGACGCGCATCGCCACGTCGCAGGGACGCGACCAGCGGCGCGCGGTGCTCACCGCGCTGGCGCTGCACGATCTGGCATGAGTCCCACTGCCGTCATTCCGCGAAAGCGGAATCCAGTGACTCTTCGTCGCAAAGACGCTGGGTCCGCGCCTTCGCGGGGACGACCATGCAATGACGCGGGCGCGGCGCTCCGCGTCGTCGCTCACCCCGCTGCAGATCCGGTGGCTCGGCGCGTTGCTGCTCGCAGCACAGATTCCGCAGGTTCCGAATGTTCCGATCTGGGTCGCTGCGTTCGGCCTCGCGCTGATCGGCGTGCGACTGTGGTTGTTGACGCGCGACCGTTCACGACCCGACGCGGCCGCAGCGCGCATCCCGTCGTGGGCGCTGGTCCTGTTCGCGATCCTCGCCGCGCTGATGATCCGCGCGTCGTATGGGACGCTGCTTGGACGCGATCCCTCGGTCGCGTTCATGGTCGTGCTCGCGAGCATCAAGTTTCTCGAGGCGCGCTCGGCACGCGACGGCACGCTGCTCGTTTGCCTCGGCGCGTTCCTGTGCATTACGCCATTCCTGTTCGGGCAATCACCGCTAGCCGCGCTCTTCATGCTTCCTGCGCTGGTTGCCGTCGGCGGTGCGCTCGCCGCGCTCGGCGCCCGCACGCCCGAATCGATCGCGGCGGCGTCACCGCGCGCGGCGATCGCCACCACCGCGCGATTGCTCGTGCAGGGCATTCCGCTGGCCGCAATGCTGTTCGTGCTATTCCCGCGCCTTGCTGCTCCGCTGTGGGGCATGCCGCAAACCGGCCGCGCGACGACCGGCTTGTCCGATACGATGTCGCCTGGCCGGATCGCCGAATTGACGCAGGACGATTCGGTTGCGCTGCGCGCGGATTTCGAAGGTCGTCCGCCGCCGTCCGCGCAACGCTATTGGCGCGGGCCGGTGCTGTCGCGCTTCGACGGCGTCACCTGGACCTCGAGCTACCAGCGAATCGCTGTGGCATCGATCCCCAGTGTCAACGGCGCCATCAGCTACACGGTAACGCTCGAGCCCTCCGACCGACCGTGGCTGTTCGCGCTCGAACTACCTGCGGCGTTGCCAAGCCTGACCGACAATGCGATGGCCGGCGAGATCGTGGTGACGCGCGACCAGCAGCTGCTGGCGCGGCGCCCGATCGGCCAGGTGCTGAGATACACGCAGCTCTCGTCGCTGAGCGGCCGGCACGCTGCGGATGCCGGTGACGCAACCGAGAATCTGCGCCTGCCACCGTACGCGAATCCACGCACGCGCGAGTTCGCCAACGCGCTGCGTGCTCGACACGCCGGCGACCGCGCATACATCGATGCGATCCTCGCGCATTTCCGCGAGGAGAAGTTCGTTTACACGCTGGAGCCCGGCGAGCTGCAGTTGCGCGATCCGGTCGATGCCTTCCTGTTCGACTCGCGGCGCGGCTTTTGCGAGCATTACGCGAGTGCCTTCGCCGTGCTGCTGCGCGCAGCCGGAATCCCGGCGCGAATCGTCACCGGTTACCAGGGCGGCGAGCTGAATCCGCGAGGCAACTACCTGATCGTTCGCCAATCGGATGCGCACGCCTGGGTCGAGGCGATCGTGGATGGTGCCTGGCAGCGATTCGATCCGACCGGTGCGGTTTCGCCGCTACGCATCGAATCCGGCATCTCGCGCGCGCTGCCGAATGCCGACCTGCCGCTGTTCAGCCGCCTGAACGATGGCCTTCTCAAGGACGTTCAACAGCTGTTCGACGCGATGAATCACGCGTGGCGCCGGAATCTGATCGGCTTCGATCGTGGCCGCCAGCACGAGCTGTTGCGCACGCTGAAGCTCGATCCCGGCGAACTTTGGCAAGTCGCGAGCATTGCCGCGCTGGCGGGCGCTTTGTGGATGGTCCTGGTGCTTGCATGGCTGAACTACCGGCGCAGTCAGCGCGAGCGCGCGGCGGCCCTGTGGAGCGACGTTTGCATGAGGCTCGCGCGCGCCGGCCTGCCGCGCGAGCCGCACGAAGGTCCGATCGCGTTCAGCTCGCGAGCGAGCGACCGCTGGCCCGACTACGCGATCGCGTTTCATGCGATCGGCGAGTCGTATGCGAAGCTCAAGTACGGACGTATCGCGCATCGCGAGCGCGACGCGCTGATTGCGACGCTGCAGCGAGCGGCAGAGGTGTTGCCGGCGGTGGCTGTGCTTCGAAACCCGGCAGCCGAGCGTCTATAAGGCCCGCAGCGTGATGCAAAACGGTTGAAGATGCGCGGCGCTGCGCACGACGCGCGTTGTGTTCCGTCGCTCTTGCTCGCGGGCGCCGAAGGGCCGACCTTAAGGCGCCCGCCTGATTTCGATCCCGATGCAAAAGGCGCAACGACGCAATCTCGTCAGGCACCGGCTCTCGGACGCCCTTTTGCATCGGCCTGCTAGCCCGGCGGCAGGTACTTCAGCGGATCCATCGGCTTGCCGAGCCGGCGGATCTCGAAATGCAGCTTCACCTGGTCGGCGTCGGTCGATCCCATCTCGGCGATCCGCTCCCCGCGCTTCACCTGCTGGCCTTCCTTCACGAGGATGTCGCGGTTGTGCGCATAGGCGGAGAGGAACGTGTTGTTGTGCTTGATGATGACGAGCTTGCCGTAGCCGCGCAGCCCCGAGCCCGCATAGACGACACGACCCGGTGCGCTCGCCAGCACCGGCTGACCGACGGCACCCGCGATGTCGATGCCTTTCAGGTTCGCCGTGTCGGAGAAGCCGGTCACGAGCTTGCCCTTCGCGGGCCATATCCAGTCGAGATCATCGCCCTCGTCGGTCGACGCCCGCGGCGTGCTCGGAGCAAGGTTCGCAACGACCGGAGGGGTGCGATGATGCGACCGAAGGTGGCGCGGGGGATGCGGGAGACGTGGCCGGCGTTGCGGGCGGCGGCAGCTTGATCACGTCCGCACGAGCGACCTGCGGCGGCTCCGCCGGCGATTTCGCCATCTCACGCGCAAGCTCCGCGGTGTAGCGCTCCTTCACCGCCTTGGGCGACACCTTCAGCGTCTCGGTGTTGCGCGCGATCGGCGCAGACGGTGCCGCCGGTGCGGGCGGCGGTCGCGGGCGCGGGCACGGCGCGCGATTCGACGACCGGCGGCGCACTACGCAGCGGCGCAGTCGTGACGCCGGGCGACGGCTCGGATCCTGCAACTGCGGTCGGCTCGCCCGGCGGCGAAATCCGCAACACCTGGCCGACGCGAATCAGGTTCGGATTCTCGATCGCGTTCCACGCGGCAAGCTCGCGATAGTCGAGCCCGTGCTCGAGCGCGATCGCGTGCAGCGTGTCGCCGCGCTTCACCGTGTAGGTTTGTGGCCGCCAGTCGGGCTCGGCACCCGTGCGCGGAGGCGGAGGCGCCGGCGTCGTGGACGACGGCGGCACGCCGGCGATCGGCGGCGGCAACCCCGGCTGAGTGCGCGGCGGCACTGCGTGCCGATCTTCGACCGGTGCCACGCGTGCGGGTCGTGCACGCCGCAAGGAGAGCCACGAGCACGATGCAGGTGAACTGCGCAACGACGCGGGCGAGCAGGCGGGGTTCGGGCATGGTGAGGAGCGAAGCGATGCTCCCGGATGACGCGGCCGAGCGGAGAAAGTTCACGCGCGGCCGGGCAGCAGCGGCACGAATCTTACCGCATCGAGCGTCTGCTCCCGCAGTCCGCCGGGCGTCACATCGAGGACGGTCAGCCGCTGCACGCCACGTTCGTCCTCGCGGCTCGCCAGCGGCAGCACCATGCGCGCACCCGGTTTCAGGTAGCGGACGAGCGTGTTCGGAACATGGGTCGCGCCCGCCGTCACGATGATCGCGTCCACCGCGAGGTCCTCGCCCAGCTCGGCACTGCCGTCGCCGTGCTTGAGTCGTACGTTGGCGACACGAAGCGACTGCAGATTGCGCCGTGCCTTGGCGACCAGCGCGCCGATGCGCTCGACCGTGTAGACGGTTTTCGCAAGCTGCGCGAGGATCGCGGTCTGGTAGCCGCATCCGGTCCCGATCTCGAGCACGCTCTCCAGGTCGCGGCCGTTGCGAGCAAGCTCGGTCATCCGCGCGACGACCCAGGGTTGCGAGATCGTCTGGCCGCTGCCGATCGGCAGCGGCGTGTCCTCGTAGGCGCGGATCGCCAGCGCTTCGTCGACGAAGATATGGCGCGGGACCGCATTCATTGCGCCAAGCACGACCTCGTCGCGGATCCCCTGCTCGCGCAACCGCTCGATCATCCGCGCACGCGTGCGCGTCGACGTCATGCCGATGCCGTCGAAGCGGTTGCCGGAGGTGCCCATCTGCGTTGGTTATCGGCCGCGTGCGCGGATTCGGGAGCGCTTAAGCGACCTGCACGCCTAGCGCTGGAGCCACGCCGAGACTTGCGGCATCTGATCGCGGTTCGTCAGGTCGATCTGCAACGGCGTGATCGAGACGAAGCCGCTCTCGGTGGCGTGGAAATCGGTGCCTTCGCCCGCGTCGGCGGCGGGTCCGGCCGCGCCCACCCAGTACACCGTCTCGCCACGAGGATTCTGCGCCGGAATGACGTCCTCCGCCTTGTGACGCCTGCCGAGCCGCGTGATCCTCGTGCCCTTCAGCGTCGCGGGCGCGATATCGGGCACGTTCACGTTCAGCAGCCAGCAACCGGCCGGAGAACGCATGTGACGCTCGACCAGGTCGACCGCGACCTGGGCCGCCGTCTCGAAATGCTGCCCGGCCTTGGACGTCAGCGAGATCGCGATCGCCGGAATGCCGAGCAGGAAGCCTTCGGTAGCCGCCGCGACCGTTCCCGAGTAGATCGTGTCGTCGCCCATGTTCGCGCCAAGGTTGATGCCGGAAACGACGACATCGGGCAGCGTATCCAGCAACCCGGTGACGGCGAGATGCACGCAGTCGGTCGGCGTGCCGTTGACGAACAGGAATCCGTTCGGGGCCCGGCGCACCATCAGCGGCCGGTCGAGCGTCAGCGAGTTCGACGCGCCGCTTCGATCGCGCTCGGGCGCGACGACGGTGATGTCGTGCCGGCGGCCCAGCGCCGCGGCGAGGTGCTCGATGCCGGGCGCGAAATAGCCATCGTCGTTGGAGATCAGGATTCGCATTGCTTCGCTTGGTGCTAGCTGCGCGCGGTCGACAAAGCGCGCGCGGGCCGCGCCGCCACGCGAATGCTGTGGGAATTATAGCCCGCGACGCCTCGCTCACCCGTTCCCCGTCTCCCCGGCGGAGACGGGGTTTGGGCCCTTCGGACCCTATAATCCCGAGCATGCGGAATAGGAAGCATTCGCACCTGCGACTGGCCAACGCGGTAGTCCCCTGTCAATGAGCGGCCCGCGAACGCGGCTGGTCGCCTGGGCCGTTGCCCTCGCGACCATTGCGATACTGCCGGTGCTTGCCGTCATCGCGCGCGGCGTCGCGCCGGATGCGGCGCAGACCTGGACGCACCTCGCGCAGACGGTGCTACCCGATTACATCGCAAACACGTTGGTGCTCGTCGTGCTGGTCGGCGCGGGCGCCGGCGTGGGCGGGACCGCGACCGCGTGGCTGGTCGCGCACCGGCGCTTCCCCGGCGCAGAGATTTTCGACTGGGCGCTGCTGCTTCCCCTCGCGATGCCCGCGTACGTGATGGCGTATGCGTACACCGATTTCCTGCAATTCGCGGGACCGCTGCAGACGGCGTTGCGCAACGCATTCGGCTGGTCGCGCGGCGATTACTGGTTTCCCGACGTCCGCACCGTCGGCGGTGCCGCGGCGATGTTCATCTTCTCGCTCTACCCTTACGTGTACCTGCTCGCGCGCACGGCGTTCCTCGAGCGGCCGCCGTGCGCTCGCGGAGGCTGCCCGCACGCTGGGCGTCGACCGCCGCGGCGTGTTCTGGCGGGTCGAGCTGCCGCTCGCGCGCCCCGCGATCGCCGGCGGCATCGCGCTCGTGCTCATGGAAACGCTCGCCGATTACGGCACCGTCGCCTACTTCGCGGTCGACACGTTCACGACCGGGATCTACCGCGCATGGTTCTCGCTCGGCGACCGTGCGGCGGCCGCGCAACTCGCGACACTGCTGCTCGGGTTCGTCGTCGCCGCGATCGCGCTCGAGCGGATGTCGCGACGGTCCGCGCGCGCGACGGCCGCCACGCGCGGGCGAATGGTTGCGTTGTCAACTAAACCGCCGCTGACCGGTGCGCGTGCCGCTCTCGCGACACTGGTGTGCGTGGTGCCGCTCGCGGTCGGTTTCGTGATTCCCGTCGTGCTGCTGGTGCGCCTGCTCGCTTCCGGCGCCGAGCTCGAGCTCGCGCGCTTCGCCGGCTGGGCGTGGAACAGCTTTCGCGTCGCTGCGATGGGTGCAGCGCTTGCTGTCGCGGTTGCCTTGCTGGTCGCTTATGCCGCGCGCTTGGCACCTGGCGGCATCACGCGCACCGCGAGCCAGCTGCTCACGCTCGGCTATGCGGTCCCGGGAACCGTGCTCGCCGTCGGCGTGCTGTTGCCGGTGGGTGCACTCGATCAGTGGATCGCCGCGTCGATACAGCGGCTCACCGGCACGAGTCCCGGACTGCTGCTCACCGGGACCGTGCTCGCGCTGCTGTACGCCTACGTCGTGCGCTATTTCGCGGTCGCGTGGAATGGCATCGAGCCTGGCTTCGCGCGAATCACGCCGGCAATGGATTCGGCATCGCGGAGTCTCGGCGCCAATACTGCGCAGACGTTCCGTCAAGTCCACGCGCCGCTGCTCGCGCGCAGCGTCGCGGCGGCGTTTCTGCTGGTGTTCGTGGACGTCATGAAGGAGCTTCCCGCGACACTCATCATGCGACCGTTCAACTTCGACACGCTCGCGACGCAGACCTACCAGTTCGCGCGTGACGAGCGCCTGTCGGAAGCCGCGCTGCCGTCGCTTTGCATCGTGCTCGTGGGGCTTGCGCCGATGCTGCTGCTCTCGGGCGCGGCGGAGAAGATTAACGCGGGCTCCGCGCGGCGCGCGTCTCGACCCGTCTCCGAAGACTTAACGCCAGCCGACGCGGTCGACGATCTTCTGCGCGGCCGCCGTGTACTTGCCGAGCGTTGCGATCGGCAACGGATCGGCCTTGAACGTTCCCATCGTTTCCAGCGCCGGATTCTTCACGTTCACGCCTTTCACCGCCGGCCATTCGTTGTTGCCGTCGGCGAAGTACACCTGCGCCTGGTCGCTCGCCAGGTATTCGAGGAAGCGGATCGCGTTGGCCCGATGCGGTGCGCTCTTCAGCACGCCGCCGCCGGAGATGTTGATGTGCGTGCCGGCGCCGCCCTGGTCGGGCCAGACGATCCCGGTCTTCGCCACGATCTCCTGCTCGTCGGGCTTCGACGAACGCAGCAGGCGCGCGTAGTAGTAGGTGTTCGACACCGCGACGCCGCACTCGCCCGCCGCGACTGCCTTGATCTGGTCGGTGTCGCCGCCCTGCGGCTTGCGCGCGAGATTCGCGACGACACCCTTCGCCCAGCTTTCCGCCTTCGCCTCGCCGACGTGCGCAATCTGCGCGGCGATCAGCGACAGGTTGTACGGATGACTCCCTGAACGCGTGCACACCTTGCCGCGGTTCACGGGATCGGCGAGCGATGCGTAGGTCGCGACGTCCGACGGTTTCACGTTCGCCTTGTTGTAGACCAGGATGCGAGCGCGGCTGGAGAAACCGAACCAGTCGCCGTCCGGGTCGCGCATTGCGGTCGCGATGCGCTCGTCCAGGATCTTCGACTTGACCGGTTGGAACAGCCCGAGCTGCTCGGCCTGCGCGAGTCGCGCGGCGTCTACGATCAGCAGCACGTCGGCAGGACTGTTCGTCCCTTCGCTTCGCAGCCGCTCGATCAGCTGCTCGTCGCCGGCCTCGATGCGATTGATGCGGATGCCGGTCTGCTTGGTGAAGTTCGTGTAGAGCGCCTCATCGGTCTGGTAATGACGCGCGGAGTAGAGATTGAGCACCGGCTCTTCGGCAGGCTGCGCAGCGAGCGCAACCGGGAGGGCCAACGCGACCAGCAATCCAGGGAGCTTGACTTTCATGACGGGGGCACCGAAGAGGACGAGAGGGCAACTCTAGCCAACCGCTGCGCCCTCGTCAATACGAATGCGAATCGTTTTTATTTGTATTTCGGCCCTGATCAGCAACTGCCTGATTGGGCGGTTCTTCTTCGTGGGATCGGCGAGGCCCCGGAGCGGTCCACGCAGGCGAGCGATCGCGGCCGCTTCCCGGCGATTGGGGCGTCCCAAGGCAGTGATCACTAACTTACGTCGCTAAAATACGTCAAAATCCTCATCATCGCCTTTCTATCGCTAACGGCAGCCTAACCGCTGTTTCGCAGTCCAGCCGCCAGTCCATTGATCGTGAGGTGGACCGCCCGGTGCGTTCGGTCATCGACCTGACCGCCGCGGAACCGTCGGAGCAGCTCCACCTGCAGGTGATTCAGCGGGTCCAGATAGGGAAAGCGGTTGCGCAGGCTTCGCCCGAGCGTCGGGTTGTCCTCGAGCAGCTCACGCTGTCCGGTAACGGTGAGGACCGCGCTGAGGGTGCGTCCGTGCTCGTCGGCAATGCGGCGAAAGACAGCTTCGCGCAGCGCCACGTCGGGCACCAGCTCGGCGTAGCGCGAGGCCACTGCAAGATCGGTCTTGGCGAGCACCATGGCGAGGTTCGCGATCATGCTGCGGAAGAACGGCCAGCGCTCGTGCATCTGCGTCAGGAGCGCGCGCCCGCCGGCGTCGCCCTGCGGATGAGCCGCCACCCATTGCTCGAACGCGGTCCCGACGCCGTACCAGCCGGGGAGCATCAGTCGGCACTGGCCCCAGCTGAACACCCAGGGAATCGCGCGCAGGTCCTCGATCCGCGTGGACGCCGTACGCGACGCGGGCCGGCTGCCGATGTTCAGGTCGGCGATCTCGGCGATCGGCGTCGAGGCGCGAAAGTAGTCGACGAAGCCCGGCGTCCGGTAGACGAGCGCGCGGTAGGCTTCCAGTGCCAGGGCCGCGAGCTCGTCGAGCGCCGCGAAATAGGGCTCCGCGCTTCGCCCCAGCTGTTCCGCGTCGAGCAGCGCGGACTCGAGCGCGGCCGCCACCAGCGTTTCGAGGTTGCGTCGCCCGAGCTCGGCGTCCGAATACTTGCTGGCGATGATCTCGCCCTGCTCGGTGATCCGCAGGCCGTGCGCAACGCATCCGACGGCTGCGCGAGGATCGCTTCGTAGCTCGGTCCCCCGCCGCGCCCGACGGTGCCGCCGCGACCATGGAACAGTCGCAGGCCGACGCCGGCGTCGCGTGCCACAGCGGCGAGGTCAAGCTCCGCGCGGTACAGCGACCAGTTCGACGCGAGGTAGCCGCCGTCCTTGTTGCTGTCCGAATAGCCGAGCATCACTTCCTGTTTCGCGCCGCGCGAGTCGACCCAGCCGCGATAGACGGGCAGCGTCAGCGCCTCGCGCAGGATCGCTCCGGCCCGCCGCAGATCGTCGATCGTCTCGAACAACGGCACGATGTCCATCGCGAGCCGCCCGTCGCGCAGCAGCCCGACCTCCTTCAGCAGCACGCCGACCTCGAGCAGATCGGAGAGCGACTCGCATTTGGAGATGACGTAGTGCGGAATCGCCGCGGCACCGAAGTCGCGATGCACGTCCGCCGCGGCATCGAGGATCGCGAGCTCGTCACGCGTGCGCTTCGACATCTCGACGAAAGGCGACCGCAACAGCCGCGGCGACGCCAGCTCGCCTGCGAGCACGCGGACTTTCGCGGTCTCGTCGAGCGCCGCATAGTCGGCTTCGACGCCCGCGCACTTCAAGAGCTCCGCGACGACCCCTTGATGCACGTCCGCGCTCTGCCGCAAGTCGAGCGCAGCCAGATGAAACCCGAATGCACGCACCGCATAGCGCAACGGCGTCAGCCGATGATCGGCCAGACGTGACGCGCCGTGCGCCGCAAGCGAGTCGGCAATCACAGCGAGATCGGCGTCGAAGGCTTCGGGCGTTTCATAGGCCGGCAAATCGCCGTGCGGAAGTCTTGCCGGCGGTGCATTCGCGAGATGGCGCGCCGTCTTCGCCAGCCGCGCATAGACGCCGATCAGCGCCTGCCGGTACGGCTCGTCCTGGCGGTGGACGTTCGCGTCCGACGCATGCTGCGCGAGCGCGATCAGCGCATCCGTCGGCGTGACCAGACGCGTCGACAGCGACAGCTCGGCACCGAGCCGGTGCACTTCATCGAGGAAATGGCCGAGCGCCACGCCGGATTGCGCGCGGATCGCATAGCGGAGCGTCTCCGCGGTGACGAACGGATTGCCGTCCCGATCGCCACCGATCCAGCTGCCCATGCGGAAGAACGCGGGCAGGCGCTCGACCTCCTGCGCTTCGTCCGCTCCGGCGAGCTGGCTTGCAACCCTTTGATAGAGGCGCGGCACTTCTTCGAGGAACGTGTAGCGATAGTAGGCGAGGCCGTTCTCGACCTCGTCGACGACGCGAAGCCGGGACAGTCGCAGCATCGCCGTCTGCCAGAGCGCCAGCACTTGCCTGAACAGCGCCGCATGCCACTCCTGCGCCTCGTCGGACGTCATCATCATCCGGTCGCGCAGCGTGAGCAGGCGCGCGATCTCGCGCTCGGCATCGAGGATGCTCTTGCGCTGGACCTCGGTCGGATGCGCGGTGAGCACCGGGCTGACCGTTGCGTCCTGGAGCCAGGCCAGGATCGCATCGCGGCCGACACCCCGGCTTGCGAGGTGAGCGAATGCATGCGCGAGGCTGCCGTGCTGCGGGGGCGACCCGGCAAGCGCGTGCGCGCGGCGCCGCCGATTCTGGTGCACGTCCTCGGCGATGTTCGCAAGATGCGAGAAGTAGCTGAAGGCCCGCACGACGTCGAGCGTCTGCGCCGATCGACAGCGCATTGAGGATCCCGGCCAGCTCGATGCGCACCTGCTCCGCTTCTTCGCCGGCGGCGCGATGGAACAGGACGGCCTTCTGCCGAATCGTCTCGATGCGCTCGAAGCCGGCGTCACCGGTCTGCGCGCGCAGCACGTCGCCGAGCACGCGGCCGAGCAGCCGGGTGTCGTCCTTCAGCGGTGCGTCCTTGTCGGTCTCCGAGCTCATACGTCACCTGCGCAGCGCCGCGCGCTGCGCATTCCATTTCCCCTCTCCCTCGGAAGAGGGGGAAGGGGTGAGGACTCATAGGGCGGTCGAGCGGCCGCGAATGGGCGCCGTTACAATGGCATCCAGTATAGAGGCACATTGCATGTCCGAAGCCCTCGCCGCCCACGCGCGCTCGCTCGCGAACGCAAATCTCGCCGATCTTTTCGCGCGGGATCCTTCGCGTGTCGCGCGCCTTGCACGAGAATGGGGCGACTGGCATGTCGACTTCAGCAAGGAACGGCTGACGCCTTCCGCGCTCGAAGCGCTTGTCGCCCATGCCGAATCGATCGGCGTGCCGCAATGGATCGAAGCGTTGTTCGTCGGCGAGCGCGTCAATCTGTCGGAGGAGCGCCCGGCGCTGCATCCGGCACTCCGGCAGCCGGAGGACACACCGGTCCGCGTTGGCGGCGAGGACGTGATCCCGGCGATCCGTGATGCGCAGCGACGGATGCGGGGCATTGCCGAATCGTTGCGGACCGGCACGTGGCGGGGCGCAACCGGTCAGCCGGTGCGCAACGTCGTAAGCATCGGCATCGGCGGCTCCGATCTCGGCCCGCGTCTGGTGTGCGATGCCCTCGCTGCACGCGGCGAATCGCCGGTGCGGGTTTCGTTCGTATCCAACGTCGATCCCGAGGCACTGTCGAGCGTTCTCGCCACGCTCGACGCTGCAAGCACGCTGTTCGTCGTGATTTCGAAGACGTTCACGACCCAGGAGACGCTCGCGAACGCGCAGGCCGCGCGCGACTGGCTCGAGCGTTCGGTTGGCGATGACGTGTCGCGACATTTCATCGGCGTCACGGCGAACGTCCCGCAGGCGCGTGCCTTCGGGATCGTCGAGGACAACGTGCTGCCGATGTGGGACTGGGTCGGCGGCCGCTACTCGCTGTGGTCTTCCGTCGGACTCCCGGTCGCGATTGCTTGCGGATACGCGACGTTCGAAGCGCTGCTCGCGGGCGCGGCGGCGATGGACAAGCACGTGCGTTCCACGCCGCTCGACCGCAATCTCGCGGTGATCCTCGGGCTGGTCGCATGGTGGAACGCGCGCTGGCTCGGGTACTCGCAACGCCTCGTCATCCCGTATGCCCACGCGCTGCGCGAGCTACCGTCGTATCTTCAGCAGCTGTCCCTCGAGAGCAACGGGAAGCGCGTCACCCGCGACGGCATGCCGTTGCAATGGACGTCGGCCCCGGCGCTGTGGGGAGGCACGGGAACCGATGCACAGCACTCGTTCTTCCAGTGGCTGCACCAGGGGACGCACGCGGTACCGGTGGAATTCGTCGTGCCCGTGCGCGCGCGCCAACCGATCGGGAACCAGCAGGCGTTGCTGGTCGCGAACGCGCTCGCGCAAGCGCAGGCGTTGCTGGTCGGACGCTCCGCCGAGCAGGTGCGCCGCGACCTTGCCGGACAGGGGCTCGCGGCGAGCGAGGTCGACATGCTCGTGGCGGCGCGCGTCTGTCCGGGCAACCGCGGGTCGACGACGCTGCTGTTGCCAATCGTCGATGCGTGGCAGCTGGGCGCACTGCTCGCGCTCTGGGAGCACCGCACCTACGTCGAATCGCTGTTGTGGCAGGTGAACGCGTTCGACCAGTGGGGCGTCGAGCTTGGCAAGACGCTGGCGAAACCGATCGCGGCGGCACTTGCGGGCGAAGCGCTGTTGCCGCTCGGGACCGATGCATCGACGGAAACGCTCGTTGCGAAGGCCCGCAGACTCTCGCAATAGTCGACGCAGTCCGGTGCACAACGCCCGTTGTTTCGTGCCGTTCCCGCGGGCGCCGCCGGGCCGCCCCAAGGCGCCCGCCTGATTCAAGCCCGATGAAAAAGGTGCAATGCCGAGGCCTCGTCAGGCGCCGGACCAACGGACGCCTTTTTCATCGGAATCGTTGCGGACGCCTTTTTCATCGGTCGGCGTGCTACGTAACTGAGCGCGCCGCGCGAATCGCCTGCGCAAGTTGCCACACCGCAGTCGCATACAGCCGGCTGCGGTTGTAGCGCGTGATCACGTAGAAGTTGTGGCAGGCGATCCAGTAACTGGATTCGCTGTTGGATTCCTCGAGCAGCAGCACGCCCAGCGGCTCGGGTCCCACGACCCCTGGCCACGCGGCCGGCGTGACGCCGTCCGCGGCCCACATCGACGCGAGTCGCCGCTCCGAAAGCCCGCCGTCGAGACGGCGAAGGATCGAATCGCGCTGGTCGGGCTTGATGCGAGCCGGCAGCAGCACCGGTTGGCCGCGTTGCCAGTCGTGGCGCGCGAGATAGTTGGCGACGCTGCCGATCGCGTCCTCGACGCTTTCGAACAGGTCGGCGCGACCGCTCTGGTCGAAGTCCACCGCGTAGCGCCTGTAGCTGCCCGGCATGAACTGCGGCAGGCCCATCGCACCGGCGAACGAACCCTTCGCGGTCAACGGCGATACGCCCTGCTCGCGCGAGAGCAGCAGGAATTCCTTCAGCTCGCCGCGAAAGAACGTGGAACGGCGCGGATAGTCGAAGGCCAGCGTGGCCAGCGCATCGATGACCCGATGACTTCCGCCGTAACGGCCGTAATAGGTCTCGACCCCGAGGATCGACACGATGACTTCCGCGGGCACGCCGGTTTCGCTTTCGGCGCGCAGCAGGATCGGCGCATGCGCGTTCCAGAACGCGACTCCTGCATCCACGCGGGCCTGCGCGAGAAACTGCGGTGCGTACTCGAACCATTTCGGCGGCTCGAGAATCGGCCGGCTCATCAGCTCGACGACCTTCGGCTGGAAGCGAGCGGAAGCGAGCCAGCGCTCGACTTCGCGCGCATCGAATCCGTGCTGCGTGCTCATCTCGGTGATGAACGCGCGCACGTCGTCGCGCTCCGTGTAGCTGCTGCGCGACTCCGCGCGCCGCTTCGGCGCGGCATCGCTCGACGCGGCGAAAAGCGGTTCGGGAAACGCTGCGGATGCCGCAAGCGCGCAGGCGAGCACAGCGGTGAAACGGCGAAGCGGCGCGATGCAACCGGAGGCGAGCATTCGTCGCGATGTTATCATCGCGCCGGCCGCAAGTGCCGCTTACGATGCTGTATCCGCTCTTTCGCCCGCTGCTGTTTGCCCTCGATCCCGAGACGGCACACGACGTGGCGTTCAGCGGCCTCGACGCCGCTGCGAGACTTGGCGTTGCGCGACTGGCGATTCCGCGGGCTCCGGACGACCCGGTCGAAGTGATGGGTCTGCGCTTCCCCAATCGCGTCGGGCTCGCGGCCGGGCTGGACAAGAACGCCGCGCACATCGACGGCCTGGCAGCGCTCGGTTTCGGGCATCTCGAATGCGGTACCGTCACGCCGCGCGCCCAGCCGGGCAATCCGAGGCCGCGATTGTTCCGCCTCGCGCAAGCTCAGGCGCTCATCAATCGCATGGGTTTCAACAACCACGGGCTGGATGCGTTCATCGCGAACGCCAGCCGCTCGCGATACCGCGGCGTGCTCGGACTCAACATCGGCAAGAACTTCGATACGCCGATCGATCGCGCCGCCGACGACTACCTCGCGTGCCTGCGCGGCTGCTACGCGCGCGCCTCGTACGTCACCGTCAACGTCAGCTCGCCCAACACGAAGGGACTGCGCGATCTGCAGCACGATACCGCGCTCGCCAAACTGGTTGGCGCCCTCAAGTCCGAGCAGGCGACGCTCGCGGAGCGGCACGGCAAGTACACGCCGATCGCGCTCAAGATCGCGCCGGACCTGAATGCGGCATCGATCGACCGCATCGCGAAGCTGCTCGTCAGGCAGCGCGTGGACGCCGTGATCGCGACGAACACCACGCTTGCGCGCGACGCCGTCGAAGGTCTTCCGCACGCGAACGAATCCGGCGGCCTCTCGGGGCGCCCGTTGCGCGAGCGGGCGACGCAGGTCGTGCAGCGGCTCGCGCGCGCCCTCGACGGCGCGCTGCCGATCATCGGCGTCGGCGGCATCCTGTCGGGCGACGATGCGAAGGAAAAGCTCGACGCGGGTGCTGCACTCGTGCAGATTTATACCGGTCTCATCTACCGCGGACCGGACCTCGTTGCCGAATGCGTTCGCGCTACGTCGCGCCAGCCGGCGTAGGCGCGTGCGAATTGCCTGCCAGCATTTTCGAGTGCGCGACGGCCACGAGGATGCCCTCCTGGTTGCGGCATTCGCCGTCGAGATCGACGATGCCGCCGGCGTGCTTCGGCTTGTCGTGCTTCGCCGCAATCGTCCAGGTCGTGGTCAGCGTGTCGCCTGCGCGAACCGGCGCCACGAAACGCACGTTGTGCTCGAGGAAGCCGATCGCCGTGCCGTGGAAGTACATGCCGAGCGGCGCGCCCATGATCGCGCCGGTCAGCATGCCGTGCAGGATGCGTGCGCCGTAGCGCGAGCCCTTCGCGTACGACTCGTCGACATGATGCGGATTGAAGTCGCCGATGAGCCCCGCACCGAGCACGAGGTGGGTCTCGGTGACTGTCAGCGTGCTCGAGAACGTCGCGCCGACGCGTGCGTCGTCATAGCGGACACCGCTTCCGTTCATGCAATGATCCGCAGCGCGAAGCGTTGCGCATTCCATTTCCCCTCTCCCGCACGGAAGCGAGGGGAAAGGGGTGAGGGCCTCATGCGCGATCGATCGGTTCGGCGGGAAAGCCGGCCGCCGCCACGCCCGCACGAAGATGCTCGAACGCTTCGTCGACATCCGTGCGCGCACCCCGGACGCCCAGCTCCAGCCGCCGCTTGCCGTCGGTTACGAACGTTGGCAGGCTGAAGAGCTTCACGCGCGGGAATCGCGCCACGTTCTCGTTCATCAGCGGCAACAACTGGCTCTCGCCCGCGTCGTGCACGACCAGTGCGCGTTCGACCGGAGCGTCGACGTCGAGGTGCGGATAGTGCGTTGCGAGCACCCAGTCGAGCATCGGCCACGCCATCTGCGGGAATCCGGGAAAGAAATGGTGGTCGCGGACCGAGAACGCGGCAACGCGGTTCACCGGATTCGGAATGATCGTCGCACCCGCCGGAAACTCGGCCATCAGCACGCGATGCGGATACGCCGCCGCCCCGAATTGCTGCTCGATCGACGCGACCGCCTCCGGATGGCGTTCCAGCGGCACACCGAGCGCGGCGGCAGCGGCCTGGCGCGTATGGTCATCCGGCGTGGCGCCGATGCCGCCGAAGCTGAACACGATATCGCGACGCGCGAACGAATCGCGCAGAAGCCCGGTGAGCCGTGCGCGATCGTCGCCGAGGTAGTGAGCGGCATCGAGCGTGAGGCCGCGCTTGCCCAGCGTCTCGATGAGATGCGGCAGGTGCAGGTCCCGCCGCTTGCCGGTCAGAAGCTCGTCGCCGATGATCAGCGCGGCGAACGAAGCCATCTCTCAGGCGTCGTTCCCGCGCAGGCGGGAACCCGGTGTCTTCGTATTCAAAGTCGCTGGATCCCCGCTTTCGCGGGGACGACATGACTTCGTCACGTCACCTGCTCCGCAAACTTGTCTTCCATCTGCGCCATCATGCTGCTGAACGCGCGATCGATCAGCGGCTCGGCCTCGACGAGACGCGCCTTGTCGGTACGGAAATGGCCGGCGAGCTCCTCGGCGGTGATCGACAGCGCCTTCTGGCCCTGGCGGTTCGTGAACAGGTACGTGCCGCGCAGCGGGCTGACCCACGCGAGCTTCGCGAACGCGAGCTGGCCGTCGTCGCTCTCGAACTCGACCCACATGCCGCGTTCGAGGTGGCGCGCGATCTCGAGGTATTCGTCGTCGAGAATTTCGCGCTCCGGCTCGACCGGCGCGGGCGGCGCGGGCGCCATCGCCTCGGCGAGCGCAGCGGCGCGGGTGGCCATCGCCTCGTCGCCTGCGGCCTTGGCGACTTCCGCCTGGACCTTCGCCTGCTCGGCGACGGCCGCCGTCGGCGATTCGACGTGCGCGAGCGACGGTTTGACGGCCGCCGCATGCGCCTCGACGAGGTTCGACATGAAGCGCTCGCGCTCGTCGCTGGTCCAGGTCTGCGAAAGCATGCCGCCGTTCAGCCGCTTCAGCAGCGACGGCAGCAGCGCGACCAGATGCTTGCGGTCTTCGGTCGAACGCTTCGGCTGCACGCTCCAGACCAGGTCCTCGAGGGTCGTGACCGCGGAGGTCCAGGCCTCGCTCTCCTCGCCTCCGGACACATAGACGTGAGTGAGCGCACCGAGCCAATGCTGGCGGAGGAACGACGCGAGAAATGTCGGGATCGGGTAGTTCTCGATCCTTCGCTCGATTTCCGAGCGCGCGACGACCGCCGCAATGTCGCGGCGATCGCGCTGGTTGATCTCTTCGGCCGTCGTCGAGATGTTCGTCTCGGCGGCCTCCTCCTCCTGCGCGAGGAAGGCCTGGAGCTCGGTGCGAAGCTCGTCGAACAGGCCGAGCTCGTCGGAGAAGCGCTCGAGGACCGCATGGACGATCTTCTCGATCTGCTTGTAGAGCGGATCGTCCTGGCCCATGACCGGCGACCAGCCGAGGCCCGCGTGCGCGAGCTCGTTCACGAGCAGCCGCGCCGGATGCGTCTTCTTCGCGAAGAACGCGCCATCGAGCATCGCGGCCTTCAGCACCGGAATCTGCAGGCGCGCGAGCAGCGCCTTGATGCCGTCCGGCAGATCCTTGGTCTCGAAGATGAAGTCGAACAGCATCGCGACCATCTCGATGGTCATCGATTCGAGCTGGTTCGCCTTCTGGCCGAGCGGCGATTCCTGCAGGTCGCGCAGGACGTTGTGCAACCCGGTTGGAATGCCGGAGAACTGGACGGCCGCGCCGCCGACCTCGAATCCGGACTGGCCGGCCTGCAGGCGCGTCAGGCCTTCGTGCAGGTCGACGGTGGAAATGATCGGAGCGCCGGGAACGTAACCCGATGGCGTCGGGGCGAGCGGCGCGAACGTGCGGGTTGCCGAGGGCGGGACCGATCCGCTGCTCGGCATCTGGATCGCGGGGAAATCGAGGTCGCTACCGCCCCCGTGTCGTACGAGGGCGCGCCCATCGGGGGTTGCGGACCGGGCGCCCCGAACGGCGGCATCTGCGGCATCGCGGCCCCATCTGCACGGCGCGCATCTGCGGCATCGCGGGCGCTTGGCCCATCGCGGCCGGATTGCCGGCCATCGGCGCCGGCTGCGGCCGGAACGCGGCACCGCCGGCGAACATCCGCTGGAACATCGCCATCACGTCGACCTCGGCGACCGGCGGCGGTACTGGCGCCGCTGGCCTCCGCGCGCCGGCCATCGCGCCGTGCGCGATCCGCCGCGCCTCCGCCGATGTTGATCGGGCGCGAGGCACCCGGCACGATCTTCAGTTCTGCGAGATGCTTGTTCAGGTCGGCGTAGATCGCATTGATCTCCGACAGCGACGTCTGGTTCAGCTCCTTCAGCACCTGGAACTTGATTCGTTGCGTGGTCGGGACATCCTTCAGCGCGTCCGCGAACGCATCGACGATCGTCCCGGGCGCGAGCGGATTGCCGTCGGTTTCGAGGTCGGGACGCTCGAGCAGGAAACCGACGCCGCGGTTGAGTTGCTGCAGCTCGTCGTAGCAGAGGTTCTCGACGACGCGCTTCAGGTTCCCGCGAACGACGGACTCGTCCATCGTGGACGTCTCGACCAGCGTCAGCTGGCCGGGTGCCATCGACACCGTCGAGAATTCCGCCTTCACTTCGGCGCGGCCGGCGAACGCATCGTCGATCGACCGCTTCAGGCGCTTCTCGAAGTCGGCGAGGAGCGGCGCGCGCTGCGACTGCAGGACCCCACGCGCATCGAGCAACATCTGTTGCTCCTCGCGCACGTCGGTGCGAGCCGCCCGGTCCATCAGCACGTCGGCGACTTTCGCCAGAATGTCCGAAAACGCGCCCTCGAGGCGACGAACGGCCAGATCCCGGCAATCGCCGAGGATCTTCTGCGCCTCGCGCGGCTGCGGGCGCCGGGCCGGCGTGTCGGGAGAGGTCGCGTTCAAGCGAGGTCTTCGTGAACGGGTGGCTTTACAGGCCGGCTCAACTTACGCGAGTTAAACGAGCAGTCAAGGCGTTAGCGCGTTTTTTCGCGAAGTTCACTGTAGCACGCAGCCTGCGGTGGCGCCATTGGGCCGCCGGGCGCCGCTCGTCTGTTGGCCCCCCTGCCCTGCGCGCCTTTCCCCCGAAGCGAGCGCCTTGGGAGCGGCCCGGCGGCGCTCATCGGTCGAGCTCGGCCCAAGCTTTTTCGAGACGCTTGTACGACACGGGAAACGGCGTCTTGAGCTCCTGCGCGAACAGCGAGACCTTCAGCTCCTCGAGCAACCAGCGGAACTCGGCCAGCTTCGGCTCCAACCGCCCGGCGACGCGGTTGCGTTCGGCCCGCTCACGGTAGCGTTGCCAAAGCGCGGCCACCGGCTGCGCGTGCTTCGCGTCCCGTTCCGGGCGTTCGAGGTACTTGGCCACGCGCCGATCCAGCGCCTTCAGATAACGCGGCAGATGCTGAAGGTTCGCCCAAGGCGTCTGCGCGAAGAAGCCCGGCTGAACGAGGGCGTCGCGCTGCGCGCGGATGTCCGCGGCGAATCGGCTGTGCGCGGGCGGCAGCGCCGACAACCGTTGCGACAGCGCCTGGTATTCGCCGGCGATCTCGGCAAGCAGGCGGTGTGCGCTTTCCGCGACCGCCGGAAGCCTCGTCTTGGCCCGCTTGACCTGCTCGGCGAACGCCTGGTCGGATCGCGGCAGCGGGTCGTCCCCCACGAACGCGCGGTCAGCAGATTGCAGTCAACAGGTCTTGCACCAGCCGGTCCGGCGCGATCGCCGGCTTCAGGACCAGCGCGGACCCGACGAAACCCGGGCCGCCCTTCTCCCAGCGTCTCAACGCGTCGGCCAACGCGATTCGAATCAGGCGTACGACGCCGACGCGCGTCGCTGCGGTGGCTGCATCGAGCGTATCCAGCAGCGCAAGCGAAACGCTATCGCCATCGTCGACGAGGGCGGGATAGCCGGTCAGGCGCTGCCCTTTGCGCGCCACGGTGAGCGTCTCCGGCAGGTCGCCGAAGTCCCAGCGTTTCAGGCCCTTCCGCTCGAACGCCGGGCCGGTCGCGGCGAACGTCATCTGTGCGGCCTCGCCGAGCTGCGCACGAAGTCTCGCGAGGTCGCGGCCGAGCCCGAGCTCCTTGCCGGCGGCATCGACGACGCGCACGTTGATCGCCAGATGCGCCGGCATCGACACCGGATCCCAGACGTCCGGCGGCGGCGTGTCGTTCAGGCGTTGCTTCAGCCAACCACGAATCGCTTCCGACAAGGGCACTTCGCCGGGCGTCGCGTGTTCCAGAAACGAAGTCACGAATTCCGGCAGCGGGATCAGCCGGTTGCGGAACGCCTTCGGCAGCGCCTTCAGGTACCAGGCGACCTTCTCGCGCACCATGCCCGGCACGAGCCACGACAGCCGCGCATCGTCGAGCTGATTCAGCAGCGCGAGCGGTACGGTGAGCGTGAGGCCATCGAGCGGGTGACCGGGCGCGAACCGGTATTTGACCGGCAGCTTCGTTCCGGCCATGGCGATCGTCTCCGGATACTGCACCTCGGTGACGCCCGATGCGGCATGACGCATCAGCGCTTCACGCGTGATGAACAGATGCTTCGGGTCGCGTTTCTCCACCTCCGCGCGCCAGTGCTCGAACGTCGCGAGCGAATGAACGCCCTGAGGAATCCGTTCGCCATAGAACGCGGCAATCGTGTCGGCGTCGACCAGCACATCCTGCCGGCGCGCTTTGTGCTCGAGCTCCGCGACTGAAGCGACCTGCCTGGCGTTATGCGCGAGGAATGCACCCTTCGTTGCCAGAGTGCCTTCGACGAGCGCCTCGCGGATGAAGATTTCGCGCGCGACGCCCGGATCCTTGCTGCCGAACGATACCTTGCGTCGTGCCACGAGCGTCAACCCGTACAGCTGCACACGCTCGCTTGCGACGACCTCGCCGCGAGCCTCGTCCCAACGCGCGTCGAAATACTCGCGCGTGACGCGATCGCCTGCGACCTCCTCGACCCACTCCGGCTCGATACGCGCCGCACACCGCGCGAACAGCCGCGCGGTCTCGACGAGCTCGGCGGCCAGCACCCACTTCGGCGTCTTCTTCGCAAGTCCCGATCCGGGATGGATATAGAAGCGCACGCCGCGCGGGGCGAGATACCCGTCGCCGTCCTCGCTCTTCGCGCCGACGTTGGTCACGAGCCCGGCGAGCAGCGCCTTGTGCAGCGTCGCATAGCGTGCGTCGTCGAACGATGCCGGCAACGACGGATTCCAGTTCCATCCCGCCTCCGCGAGCTCGCTCGCGAGCTGTCGATGCACGTCGCGCCATTCGGTCAGCCTCAGGAAGTTCACGAACTGCGCGCGACAGGCGTCGACGAGCTTGCGATGCGAGAGCTTCTGTGCCGTGAGGTCGTCGAAGAATTCCCAGAGCGCGACGAGCGAAAGGAAATCGGAGCGCTCGTCGCGGAAGCGCAAATGCGCCTGGTCCGCGGCCCCTTGCTTGTCGAGCGGGCGCTCGCGCGGATCCGGCACGGCCAGGGCGCTCGCGATGACCAGCGCTTCGGCAACGCAGCCGGTATCGCGCGCGGCCAGCACGATGCGTCCGATGCGGGGATCGAGTGGTAATCGCGCAAGCTCGCGCCCCGAAGGCGTCAGCGTGCGTGCCTCGTCCATCGCCCCGAGCTCGGCCAGCAGCTGGAAGCCGTCGGCGATCGCCCGCGGCGTGGGCGGCTCGACGAACGGAAACGCATCGACCGCACCGAGGTCGAGCGAGGCCATGCGCAGGATCACGGATGCAAGCGAGCTGCGCAGGATCTCGGGGTCGGTGTAAGGCGGTCGGCTCGCGAAGTCTTCTTCCGCGTACAGGCGCACGCAAATGCCGTCCTGCACGCGACCGCTGCGGCCCGCGCGCTGCTGCGCCGACGCCTGCGAGATCTTTTCGATTGCAAGCTGCGTCGTCTTGTTGCGAGGGTTGTAACGCTTGACCCGCGCGAGCCCCGTATCGATCACGTAGCGGATGCCCGGAACGGTGAGCGAGGTTTCCGCAACGTTCGTGGCGAGCACGACGCGCCGGCCGCGCGAAGGCGCGAAGATGCGCTGCTGCTCCTGCACCGAGAGCCGCGAATAGAGCGGCAGGATCTCGACCACGTTGGCGTAGGGGCGCCGCGCAAGCGAGCGCGACAGCAGGGCGCCGGTTTCGCGGATCTCACGCTCGCCGGGAAGGAACACGAGGATGTCGCCCGGGCCTTCGCGCCACAGATCCTCGGCGGTCGTCACGATCGCGTCCTCGAGCGCTTCCTCGTCGTCGGCCTCGCCGCCGCCGACGTCATCGGCGCCGCCGAGCGGCCGATAGCGCACGTCGACCGGGTACATGCGTCCCGAGACCTCGATCACCGGCGCCGGCTTTCCGGCGTGGCCGAAATGACGCGCGAAACGCTCTGCATCGAGTGTCGCGGACGTGATGATCAGCTTGAGCTCGGGGCGGCGCGCCAGCAGCTGCTTCAGGTAGCCGAGCAGGAAATCGATGTTGAGACTGCGCTCGTGCGCCTCGTCGACGATGATCGTGTCGTAGTCGCAAAGCGAATGA
The DNA here is from genome assembly GCA_963804205.1 of uncultured beta proteobacterium. Lineage (GTDB taxonomy): Bacteria > Pseudomonadota > Gammaproteobacteria > Burkholderiales > Casimicrobiaceae > VBCG01. Next base: position 56,618 of record CAWDPJ010000005.1, read on the forward strand.
TCACGCTGGGTTTCCGCGAGCAGGATGCCGTCGGTCATCAGCTTCAGGTACGCGTCGGGGCGCGTGTGATCGGTGAAACGGACCTTGTAGCCGACCGCCTGCCCCAGCGGCGTCCCGAGCTCCTCGGCGATACGCGTGGCGACCGCTCGGGCCGCGATGCGCCGCGGTTGCGTATGGCCGATCAGGCCGCGAACACCCCGTCCGGCCTCGAGCGCGATCTTCGGCAGTTGCGTTGTCTTGCCCGAACCGGTTGCCCCGCTGACGATCACGACGGCATGCGCGCGGATTGCTTCGGCGATCTCGGGGGCGCGCTGCGAGACCGGCAGATCGGGCGGATAGCGAATCGCCGGGCGAGCCGCCGCACGGCTGGCCGCTTTCGCGACCGCGGCGTCGACGTCGGCGGCAAGCCGCGTCCAAGTTTCCGGCTTCGTGGGGCTGGCGCGCGCGCGCTCGATGCGGCCGCGCATGCGGCGTGCATCGACGAGCAGCATCTCGGGGAGGCGGGCGAGAAGCGCCGCGGCGGGCTCGGACATCTTGACTGGCGCCCCGCAGGAGCGCGGCGCCATTCTACGCGTCCCCTCCGGATCGCCGCGGCGGCTCCCCGCGATCCGCGGCCTCGGGTATGCTCGACGCCATCGCGGTCACGCCACCTCCACCGACCGCTTCGTCAAAGGAGTTTCCCATGGCTGCCTTCGCCCCTCGCACGATCGCCTTGCTGGTCGGCCTCGCACTCTCCACCGCGTCGCTCGCTGCCGACGCCAAGACGCTACGCTGGGCCGGTCGCGGCGACCCGCAGACGATGGACCCGTACTCGCAGAACGAGAACCTGACGAACAACATCAACAGCTTCATCTACGACACGCTGGTGATGCGCGACAAGGACCTGAAGGTGATCCCGGGCCTTGCGACGTCGTGGGAGCAGGTCAATCCGACGACCTGGCGCTTCAAGCTGCGTCAGGGAGTCAAGTTCCACGACGGCTCGCCGTTCACACCCGAGGACGTCGTGTTCTCGTTCGAACGCGCGAGCGCAGACACGTCGCAGATCCGCGCGTACGCGACCGCGTCGGGCAAGGCGCGCATCGTCGACGAGGCGACCGTCGAGTTCGTCACCAACGGCCCGAACCCGATCGAGCTCGAGCACCTCGTGACGATCTTCATCATGAGCAAGTCGTGGTGCGAGAAGAACAAGTGCATGAAGCCGCTCGACTTCAAGAACAAGGAGGAGATGATCACGGCCCGTCAGGCGAATGGCACCGGAGCCTTCATCCTCAAGGCGCGCGAGCCGGACGTGCGTACGGTGATGACCAAGAACCCGGACTGGTGGGGCTGGAAGGACAAGAAATTCGACGGTAACGTCACCGAGATCATCTACACGCCGATCACGAACGATGCGACGCGCCTTTCCGCGCTGATTGCGGGCAACGTCGACTTGATCAACGACCCGGCGCCGCAGGACGTCCCGAAGCTTGCGCAGACACCGGGCGTGAAGGTCATCGAAGGGTTCGAGCAACGGATCGTGTTCCTCGGCATGGACCAGGCCCGCGACGAGCTCCTCTTCTCGAACGTCAAGGGCAAGAACCCGTTGAAGGACAAGCGGGTGCGGCAGGCGCTCTACCAGGCGATCGACATCAACGCGATCCACAAGTCGACGATGCGGGGTCTGTCGAAGCCGACCGGCGGGATGACGCCCTCGCCTGCCCAGGCCACCCCCGAAATCGAGAAGCGGCTGCCCTTCGACCCGAACGCGGCGAAGAAGCTCCTGGCCGATGCCGGCTATCCGAAAGGTTTCGAGGTGCAGCTCGATTGCCCGAACAACCGCTACGTCAACGACGAGAAGATCTGCCAGGCCGTCGCCGCGATGTGGGCGAAGATCGGCGTCGACACCAAGCTCGTGACGCTGCCGCGCGCCCAGTATTTCCCGAAGCTCGAAAAGCTCGACACCAGCATCTACATGCTCGGCTGGGGCGGCGCGTCGACGGATTCGATCTTCACGCTGCAGCCGGTGCTTTCGACGTACAACGGCAAAGGGGACGGCGACTACAACTACGGCCGCTATACCAACAGCAGCACGTTCGACGGGCTCGTCGCCGAGATCAAGGTCGAGATGAACACCGAGAAACGCCTTGCGCTGATCCGGCGCGCGCTCGCGGTCCACAACGCTGAAATCCATACGCTGCCGCTGCACCGTCAGGTGATTCCATGGGCAGCGCGCAGCAACGTCGACCTGCCCGCATCGTGCGGACAACCAGGTCTGGCCGATCTGGGCGAAGATGAAGTAGCAGTCAGAGCTGCGAAGCGACGTCGCGTATGGGCGTGTCTCGTCCGCATCCTGCTCGCGGTGCTGCTCGGTGCTCTGTCGACGTGGAACCCGTCCGGCTGGTCGTACGTCGACTGGGCGCTGCGCGACCGCACGACGTTCGATGCGGTCAAAGCGTTCGTCGGCGTCGTGCTGCTGGGCGGGTGGGTGTTTTGCCTGCGCGCCGCTTGGGTGTCGCTCGGCGCGCTCGGGCTCGTGCTCGTCGCGCTGCTGCTCGGGACGATCGTCTGGATGCTCGTGCAGTTCGGCGTCGTCCCCGCTGACAACCGCCGCCTGCTGGTGTGGATCGTGCTGGTCGCGGTCGGCGATCGCGCTCGGGATCGGGCTGTCGTGGGCGAAGATGCGGCAGCGCGTAACGGGAGAAATCGAGGTGAATCCGGGACCTTAGGGGGCTGGCCTTCCGCGATCACGGCGAAGCGGAATTATCGCCTTGCAAATCAGGGTTTCTACGAATCAGAATCCGCTTGAGCCAAATCCCGAGGGGGTGCTATGCGCAACTCGCGCTGGTCAGCCTTGCTTTCTCTCGTTGCGTGCTTGTGTGCCCCGCCCGGATTCGCCCAATCCGCACCGGAAGTCGGCTGGTGGTGGAATCCCAACGAGAGCGGCCGCGGCTACTTCATCGAGAGCGCGGGCGGGATCATGTATCTCGCCGGCTACTTCTACGAAGGCGACGGACGTGCCACCTGGCTGATTGCGGGCGGCCCCAACGCCGATCCTTCGTTCTTCCAGGGACGACTGCAGTCGTTTTCTCACGGCCAGACGCTGTTCGGCGACTACAAGCCGCCGGCGCCGGCCGTCGACGCCGGCCCGGTCACGGTGCGCTTCACGGACAACCGCACCGGCACGATCACCTGGCCGGGCGGGACGATCCCGATCCAGCGCATGAGTTTCGGGACGGGAACCGCGGACTTTCAGCCGCTTGCCGGGCTGTGGTGGAACGCCGACGAGTCGGGGCGCGGCTACAACCTCGAAGTGCAGGGCGACACGCTGTTCGTCAACGCGTTCCTGTACGACGCTGCGGGCAACCCGGTCTGGTATCTGTCCGCGGGCAGGATGACGTCGCCGACGACCTACGAAGGGCCGTGGTTGCGCTTCGCCGGCGGGCAGACGATGACCGGCGCTTACCGCCCGCCGTCGCCGCCGGTCGAAGTCGCGCGGCTCGCGATCGCGTTTCTCGGCGACGACGAGGCCGACTTCACGTTCACCACCGAAGACCCCGTGCCCGTCGTTCAGGCAAAGGCTGAAACTCAACGGACGACCCGAGCAACTGCCACGTTCCCGCGCGGGCGGCCTTTCACCTTTCCCAAGCGATACGAAGGGGATTTCCATTACTCGTCTCTCTATTCGACCCTCAATCGGATCGTCGAAACGAACTTTCGCGTGACAGCGGAGAGGCTCAAGCTCGTCGAAGAGAGCACGGCGGATCCTCTGGCCCTCGGGTGCCTTCCCAGGCGCGGCAATGCATGCAAGGTCTACGTCGCCGAAACTCAGCAGGTGCGCTTGCGGGTCGACCAGATATCCCCCACCTTCAGCGGGAGCTGTACGGGAACGCTCGACACCACGGTGACGATCGGTCCGGAGGACCTGCGGATCTTCGTGTACGCAAACTCGAAGTACTCCGGCGAATTCGCCCCCAAGTCCCTCAACTGGACGTTTCTTTCGAATTGCACGGTCCTGTTTCCCCCGTATACCTTCCGCTTCCGATTGCGGGACATTACATCGACGACGATGCCATGCTCATGAGCAATGTGCTCGTCGCCAAGAAGATGGTGGGAGATTTCGGCCCGATCACCGTCGCTCTCGACAGGCAGGTGTATGGGGTGTGGAACCTGAAGCCTGTCTTCTAGAGGGGGCGGAACGCGCGAGACCGACGATGCCCCGCTCGGCCAGGTCCGCGATGCGCTCGGGCCCGTAGCCCAACCTCTCGCGCAACACCGCCGCCGTGTGCTCGCCGAGCAGCGGTGGCGGCGACTCGTAGGCCACCGGCGTCGCCGAGTAGCGCAGCGGCGACGCGACCTGCGGCACGGTGTCCGCAAGCGGATGCGCAAGATCGAGCTTCATGCCGCGTGCGACGACCTGCGGGTCGGCGAACACCTGGTCGAGCGTGTTGATCGGTCCGCAGGGCACGCCGCGAGCGCTCGAGCGCTTCGAGCCAGTCGCGCTGCGTGCGCGTTCGCATCACGGCCTCGATCATCGGGACGAGCACGGCGCGGTTGCGCACGCGCTCCGCGTTGTTCGCAAAGCGTGGGTCGCTCGCCCATTGCGACATGCCGGCGCACTCGCAGAATTTCGCAAACTGCGAATCGTTGCCAACGGCGAGGATCACGTGGCCGTCCGCGCACGCGAACGACTGGTACGGAACGATGTTCGGATGCGCGTTCCCGAGTCGCGTCGGCGCAACGCCGGTCACCAGATAGTTGAGGTTCATCACCGACATCATCGCCACCGCAGAATCGAGCAGGCTGGTGTCCAGATGCTGCCCCTGGCCCGTGCGCTCGCGATGGGCGAGTGCGGCGAGGATGCCCGTCGATGCGAATAGCCCCGTAACCAGATCGGTAATCGCAACGCCCGCCTTCTGCGGCCCGCCACCGGGCACGTCGTCCGATTCGCCGGTAACGCTCATGAACCCGGACATGCCCTGGATGATGAAGTCGTAGCCGGCCCGTTCGGCGTAGGGTCCGCTCTGACCGAATCCGGTGATCGAGCAGTAGACGATGCGCGGATTCGCTTTCGCGACATTCGCGTAGTCGAGCCCGTATTTCGCGAGCCCGCCGACCTTGAAGTTCTCGACGAGCACGTCCGCCTCGCGCGCCAGCGCCATCACGATCGCCTGACCTTCGGGCTTCGTGAAGTCGACGGCGACCGACTGCTTGCCGCGATTGCAGCAGAGGTAGTACGCGGCCTCGGTTGTATCGCGGCCCTGTGCGTCCTTCAGGTACGGCGGTCCCCAGGCCCGCGTGTCGTCACCGGTTCCGGGTCGCTCGATCTTCCAGACAGTCGCACCGAGGTCGGCGAGGTGCTGCGTGCACCAGGGTCCCGCGAGGACACGGGAGAGGTCGAGGACAGTGATGTGTGAAAGCGGTGCGGGCACGGCGAGCTCGGAACGCGTACGCGACGCGATTATCGCCTGTTGCCGGTCGCCCGATGCAATGGTTCACGCTGCGCCGCCGCTGGTCCACCCGACGCGAACCGGACGGCTCGTCGTTCCTTCGATCACGAGACTGCTCAACGCGGCGCGATGACGCGGACAACGGATTCCAGGTAGACACGAAAGCCCATGCGCTCGTAAAGGCGGCAAGCGCCGCTGTTGTCGCGCATGACGTGAAGGAAGGGTACCTCGTTGCGCTGCATCTGGCGGCGGATGACCTTGTGCACGAGCCGTCGCGCAAGCCCTCTGCCTTGAAAGTCCGGATGCGTGCAGACACCGCTGACTTCGCGGAACGCGCCCGCGAACATGCGTTCCCCGGCCATCGCGATCAGCCGCTGCCCCTCGAAGCAGCCGAAGTATTCGCCCAGCTCCAGGGTCCTCGGCCCGAACGGTCCGGGATGCGTCAGCGTCGCGAGCTCGAGTGCCTGGGCTGCCTGCTCAGGACCAAGCCGGACGCTCCGCAAGGTATCGTCCGGCGCGGGAACGGCGGCCTCCCAGACCATCTTGAACATCGTGGATTCGGCATCGATCTGCCAGTCGGACGGTGGCGTACCCGACCAGCCGTCGCAATAGAAGTGCTCGCCAGGCTCGCAGAACGGACGCAAGGCGCCGAAGTTGGGGCGCTTCGCATCCGCGAAGCCGACGATCGGGGAAAAACCCGGCGCGTACCTTCGCGCATCCTCGGCGCCTGCGGAATACTTCCGCTGCGGGCCGATCAATGCATGCCAGACAACGTTGTCGAGGATCTGCCTCATCGCACCGCGCCGATCGCCGAAGGCACCTGGCGCAACGTGTCATCCTGAACAGCGCATCGGGCGTCAGGCGGCCGATCGCGCGATCACTCCACCGCCTTCACCATGTCCTCGACGACCTTCTTCGCGTCGCCGAACACCATCATCGTCTTGTCCAGGTAGAACAGCGGATTGTCGATGCCGGCGTAACCGGAGGCCATCGATCGCTTGTTGACGATGACGTTGCGGGCCTTGTGCGCCTCGAGGATCGGCATGCCGTAGATCGGGCTGCCTTTCTGCTCGGCAAGCGGATTGACCACGTCGTTCGCACCGAGGATCAGTGCGACATCCGCGGTACCGAACTCGCCGTTGATGTCTTCCATCTCGAACACCTGGTCGTAGGGCACTTCGGCTTCCGCGAGCAGCACGTTCATGTGGCCCGGCATGCGACCGGCCACCGGATGGATCGCATAACGCACATTGACACCCTTCTCCCGAAGCTTCGTGGCGAGCTCCTTGACGGCGTGCTGTGCGCGGGCGACCGCAAGACCATAGCCGGGCACGATGATCACGCTCTCGGAGTTGCCCAGGAGGAACGCAGCGTCGTCGGCGCTTCCGCTCTTGACCGTTTTCTGGCCGGTATCGGCGACCGCCTGACCCTCGGGCGCACCGAAGCCGCCGAGGATCACGCTGATGAACGAGCGGTTCATCGCGCGTGCACATGATGTAGCAGAGGATCGCGCCGGAGGAGCCGACCAGCGATCCGGCGATGATCAGCATCGGATTGTTCAGCGAGAAGCCGATGCCCGCGGCCGCCCATCCCGAATAGCTGTTCAGCATCGAGATCACGACCGGCATGTCGGCACCGCCGATCGGGATGATCATCAGCACGCCGAGCACGAATGCGATGGCGGTCATCACGATGAACGGCAACCAGCCGCCGCCGAGGAAGAACCAGACGCCGAAGGCGATCATCGCGATCGCCAGCGCCAGGTTCAGCATGTGTTGACCCGCGAACACCACGGGCGCGCTGCGGATGCGGCCGGACAGCTTGCCGAATGCGATCACGGAGCCGGAGAACGTGATTGCGCCGATGAACGTGCCGAGGAACAACTCGAGCTTGTTGCCGGTCGGGATCTCGGCCGGCAGCCCGAACGACTCCGGATTGTGGATCGCCGCGATCGCGATCAGCACCGCAGCCATGCCGACGAGCGAGTGGAATGCTGCAACCAGCTCGGGCATCTGCGTCATCTGCACCCGCCGCGCGACGACCGCGCCGATCGTGCCGCCGACCGCGATGCCGGCGAGGATCCAGACCACGTTCCGCGTCGTCGAGTAGACGAGCGCCAGCGTGACGAACACGGCGATCGCCATGCCGATGATGCCAAGCAGGTTGCCGCGACGCGCGGTGGACGGGTGCGACAGACCCTTCAGCGCAAGGATGAAGCAGACCGACGCGATCAGATACCACAGGGCGACTTGATTGGCGCTCATGTTCAGTGCTTCGCGTCGCCGGCCGCAGTTTTCGCCTTCGGCTCCTTTTTGCGGAACATCTCGAGCATCCGTTGCGTGACCAGGAACCCGCCGAACGCATTGATCGCTGCAAGCACGACGGCGAGTGCGCCGACCCAGCCGCCCCAGTCCATCGTCTCGGGACCCGCAGCCAGCATGGCGCCAACCAAGATGATCGCCGAGATCGCGTTGGTAACGCTCATCAGCGGCGTGTGCAGCGCCGGCGTCACACTCCACACGACGTGATAGCCGACGACGATCGCCAGCACGAAGATGATCAGGTAGAAGACGATCGGGTCGACGCGGTGCCATGATGTTGCTGCTCCTGTTGGTCGGCGATGCGTCGCGTGGTCCGACGTGCAGGCATGTTCGACACGGACGTCGCACGACCGCGGACGCCGGTCAACTCGCCTGCACGTCGTTGCGATGCAGAGCTTCATGCGGGCCCAGTCAACAGCGGGACTGCGCTAGCCGCCTCGCGGCACGACGGCGCCGTTGTCGACGACCATCGTCGCCTTGACGATCTCGTCGTCGCGCGGAATCGCGAACTCGCCGGTCTTCGCGTTCAGCGACAGCGCGAGGAAGTTCAGGACGTTTCGCGCATACAGCGCCGACGCATCGGCGGCAACGGTTGTGGCCAGGTTCGACAGCCCGATCACCTTCACGCCGTTGATGTTGGCGATCTCGCCGACTCTCGTGCCCTCGACGTTGCCGCCCTGCTCCGCCGCGAGGTCGACGATCACCGAACCCGGTTTCATCGCTGCGACCGTGTCGGCCTTGATGAGCTTCGGTGCGGGCCTGCCCGGGATCAACGCGGTGGTGATCACGATGTCCGACGCCTTCGCGCGCTCGGCGACGATCGCTCCCTGGCGCGCCATCCATGCGGGTGGCATCGGGCGCGCGTAGCCACCGACGCCTTCCGCGATCTCCTTCTCTTCCGGCGTCTCGTACGGCACGTCGACCCACTTCGCGCCAAGCGACTCGACCTGGTCCTTCACCGACGGCCGCACGTCGGAGGCTTCGATCACGGCGCCGAGGCGCTTCGCCGTTGCGATCGCCTGCAATCCCGCGACGCCCACACCCAGCACGAGCACGCGCGCCGCTTTCACCGTTCCCGCGGCGGTCATCAGCATCGGCATGAACTTGCCGTACTCGGCCGCGGCGAGCACGACGGCCTTGTAGCCGGCAATGTTGGCTTGCGACGAAAGCACGTCCATCGACTGTGCGCGCGTGATGCGCGGCAGCCACTCCAGTGCAAAGCCGGTGACGCCGCGCTGGGCATACGCCTGCAGCGCTGCCGTGTCGAAAGGATTCAGCAGTCCGACGAGCACCGCAGCCGGGCTTGATCTGCGCGAGCTCCTGCGACTCGGGCCCGCGCACCTTCAGCACGATGTCCGCGCCCAACGCCTGCGCAGCCGAACCGATCGTTGCACCGGCCGCGACGTACTGATCGTCGGGAATCGCCGAAGCAATGCCGGCACCGGACTCGACGACGATCGCGTGCTTGCCGCTCGCCGCCAGCTTCTTCACGGTTTCGGGCGTGGCTGCGACACGCGTTTCGCCCGGACGCGTCTCGCGCGGAATGCCGATCAGCATGGAACTCCCCTGCGGCTCTTGGTGTTCCGAGTCATCGTTCGCCGCGCGTCATCGTGCCACAAAGCCCGGCGCTCGGCGAACCGCGTCGCCTGGGCAGAGCGATCAAATGGCGTCGGCGATCGCTTTGGCGGCCTCAGCCGTCGTCGCCTTGCCGCCGATGTCTCGCGTGCGCGGCGCCCCGGGATCCGCGAGCACGCGCTCGATCGCCGCGACGATCGCGCCCGCGGCCTCCTTGTGGCCGAGGAACTCCAGCATCATCGCGCCCGACCAGATCTGCCCGATCGGATTTGCGATGCCGCGGCCCGCGATGTCGGGCGCCGAGCCGTGCACCGGCTCGAACAGCGACGGAAACGTCCGCTCGGGATTGATGTTCGCCGACGGTGCAATGCCGATCGTGCCGCAGACCGCGGGGCCGAGGTCCGAGAGGATGTCGCCGAACAGGTTCGAGCCGACGACGACGTCGAAGATCTGCGGCCGCTGCACGAAATGCGCGGTCAGGATGTCGATGTGGTAGGCGTCGGTCGTCACGTCGCCGTACTGCGCCGCCATCGCCTTGAACCGCTCGTCCCAGAACGGCATCGTGATCGCGATGCCGTTGCTCTTCGTTGCCGACGTCAGCTTTTTCCGCGGACGCGTGCGCGCGAGCTCGAAGGCGAACTTCATGATCCGGTCCACGCCCTTGCGGCTGAACACCGATTCCTGGAACACGATCTCGCGGTCCGTGCCCTCGTACATCCGTCCGCCGACCGACGAGTACTCGCCCTCGGTATTCTCGCGCACGACCACGAAGTCGATGTCGCCGGGCTTGCGATTCGCGAGCGGGCTCGGGATGCCCGGCATCAGGCGGCAGGGCCGCATATTGACGTACTGGTCGAAGCGCCGCCGGTACTGGATCAGCGAGCCCCACAGCGACACGTGGTCGGGCACGGTCGCGGGCCAGCCGACGGCGCCGTAGAAGATCGCTTCGAAACCCGAGAGCTGCTCGTACCAGTCCTCCGGCATCATGCGGCCGTGCTTGGCGTAGTAATCGCAGTTCCAGTCGAACTGCCTCGACTCCAGCTGGATACCGAAGCGCCGGCCCGCGGCTTCCAGCACCCGCATCCCTTCCGGGACCGTTTCCTTGCCGATGCCATCCCCGGGAATGACCGCTATCCGATGCGTCTTCATGAAGCTCCTCGAGTTGTCCCGCAATTGTAGGTCACCCGGTCGGCCCCTGACGCGTATCGTTTCGCAATGGCCTCGAACGCTCTCGTGCTGCAGATGCTGCGCTGATCGCGGTCATGTGGCCTGGCATCGCACTGGAATGCGTGCGTGGCGCCGATCGCGATCGCGTTCATCGTGAAGGGTGGACGATCGCGCACAACAGGCCCGGCAACTTCAGCATCTTCCCGAGCCGCGCGCGAATGCCGCTCGTCACCACCGGCCCCTACGCGCATATCCGGCATCCGCTGTACTTCGGATTGATGCTTTCGCGCTCGTTGCGCTCGGCTGGAACACGCCGGTTCACTGGACCGCGGCCGTACGCTGCCATCGTGCTGATCTCAAGGCGCCGCGAGGAACCTTCCTGCGCGAGCGTTTCCGGATACGCGCTACGCGGCGCGCACGGCGCTCTGTCCGCGTTTTGCGCACCGCGCGCGGTAGAATCCCCGGCGCTTCAGCTCGAAGGCCGGCACGCGTGCCGGCCTTTTCATTGCCTCACCACGCGGCCTTCCGAACCTCTCAGACGGTCCTCGCACTCCGCCCGTCGCCGCGCGCTCTGATCTACATGCTGATCGCCCCGGTTTGCTGGTCGACCGGCGGATTGTTCGTGCGCCTGCTGTCGATTCGCGACGCCTGGGAGATCGTATTCTGGCGATCGCTGTTCATGTCGCTGTTCGTCGTCGTCGCGCTCGCGGTGATGCATCGCGACCGCATGCCGCGCGCGGTGCTCGCCGTCGGCTGGCCGGGGCTGCTCGCCGGCGCGCTTCCTCGCCGGCCAGTTCTTCCTGTTCATCGCGTCGCTGACCCGCACGACGGTTGCGAACACGTTCGTCCTGATGAGCATCTCGCCGTTCCTCGCGGCGCTCGCAGCGAAAGTGTTCCTGGGCGAGCGCGTGCCGTTACGCACCGGGATCGCGATGGCGATCGCGTTCGCCGGCATCGTCATCATGTTCGCGGATTCGCTGGATGCGGGTCGCCTCGCCGGCAATCTGCTCGCGATCGGCGTGTCGGTGCTGTTCGCGCTCAACGTCACCGTCTTGCGCAAGGTGCATGCAACCGTCGACATGCTGCCGATGGTGATGATCGCGGGATTGCTGTCGATCGTGGTCGCCCTTCCGCTCGCCCTCCCGTTGCAGGCCTCGCCCACCGACCTCGCCGTGCTGGCGATGATGGGCTGTGTCCAGCTCGGCACCGGCTGCCTGCTGCTGGTCGCCGCATCGAGACATCTGACCGCGACGGAGCTGGGCTTGCTCGCGTTGCTGGAGCCGATTCTCGGCCCGATCTGGGTGTGGGTGCTGCTGGGCGAGCATCCCGGCGACCTCGCGCTGATCGGCGGTGCCGTGGTGCTCTCTGCCGTGATCGCGAACGAAGCCTATGCAGCCTGGCGGGGAAGCGTCCGAATCCGCGGACGCGCGTCCCTGCGACCACGCCGGGTCCCTAGCGCGCATGACGCTGCCCGAGGTCCCGCTCGCGTTCTATCCGGTGGCGGTCCTCGCCATCCTGCTCTCGGGCATCAGCAAGGGTGGCTTCGCCTCCGGGGCGGCAGGCCTGAGCGTGCCGCTGATGTCGCTGTACGTCACACCGCCGATGGCCGCCGGCATCATGCTGCCAATCCTCTGCGCGATGGACATTTTTGGCGTGCACGCCTATCGCGGGCGTTGGTCCCTGAAGCATCTTGCAGCGCTGGTGCCCGGGGCGCTGATCGGTATCGTTCTCGGGGCGCTCGCCTTCGGCACCTTGTCCGTCAATGCCATCCGGCTCGTGATCGGTGTGATCGCGATCGTGTTCTCGATGAATCAGGCCTTCGATATCACGCAGCGCATCGCCGCGCGGCTCGCGCTCGTGCGCGCGACACCCGGCCGTGTCGCGGGCACGTTCTGGGGTGCGCTGTCTGGCTTCACGAGCACGCTTGCGCACGCGGGCGGACCGCCGTTCGCGATCTGGATGTTGCCGCAGAAGCTCGACAAGACGACGCTGGTCGCGACGTCGGCGGTGTTCTTCCTCGTCGTCAACTACGTGAAGCTCGTGCCGTACGCGATACTCGGGCAGCTCAATACGGGCAACCTCACCGCCTCGCTGCTTTTCGCGCCACTCGCGCCGATCGGGATCTGGCTCGGCGTGTGGCTGCATCGCCGGATTTCGGAGCGGTTGTTCTACAGGATCAGCTACGTACTGCTGTTCGCTACCGGCTTGAAGCTGGTCTGGGACGCCATGGCCTGACGGCCGCCGAGTGCGCTATGATCCGCACTCCCCGGGAGGGAATGAGCGGTGCTGGGCACCGATCGCGTTCGATGAGCCCCTCACCCCTTCCCCTCTCCCCCAAGGAGAGGGGAAATGGAATGAGCGACGCGTTGCGTCGCTGGTTGTGGAATGAGCGAGACCCGCACCCAGCTCAAGCAGACGTTCCTCGACTTCGAGCAGCCGATCGGCGAGCTGCAGACGAAGATCGACGAGCTGCGGTTCGTCCACGACGACTCGGCCGTCGACATCAGCGACGAGATCGCGCGGCTGACGAAGAAGAGCCAGCAGCTCACGAAGGATATCTACGGCAAGCTGTCCGCGTGGCAGATCGCGCAGGTCGCGCGGCATCCGCAGCGGCCCTACACGCTCGACTACATCGCCGGCATGTTCACCGACTTCCGCGAGCTCGCGGGTGACCGCTCGTACGCCGACGACGCGGCGATCGTCGGCGGCCTCGCGCGCTTCAACGGCCAGCCGTGCATGGTCATCGGGCACCAGAAGGGCCGCGACACGAAGGAGAAGATCCACCGCAACTTCGGCATGCCGCGCCCCGAGGGCTATCGCAAGGCGCTCCGGCTGATGAAGCTCGCGGAGAAATTCGGGTTGCCGCTGTTCACGTTCGTCGACACGCCGGGCGCATACCCGGGCATCGGTGCCGAGGAACGCGGGCAATCGGAAGCGATCGGCCGCAATCTGTACGAGATGGCCGGCCTGCGCACGCCGATCTTCGTGACGATCATCGGCGAAGGCGGCTCGGGGGGTGCGCTCGCTATCGCTATCGGCGACGTCACGCTGATGCTCCAGTACGCGACCTATTCGGTGATCTCGCCCGAAGGTTGCGCCTCGATCCTCTGGAAGTCCGCGGAACACGCGCCCGAAGCCGCCGAAACGCTCGGCATCACGGCGACACGGCTGAAGCAGCTCGGCCTGATCGACAAGGTCATCAACGAGCCGCTGGGAGGCGCCCATCGCGACCACGCGGCGATCATGGTGACGCTGAAGAAGGCGCTCGCCGAAGCGCTGCGCCAGGCGGGCGAGCAAACGCTCGACGCGCTGCTCGAGGCGCGCGAGGACAAGATCCTCGCTTATGGCCGGTTCAAGGAGATCACCGCGGGCGGCTGACGCGCGCGGCCGCAGTGGCGTCGCCCGCGCGCTCGTTCGCGCCGTCGACCAGGCGCTCGCGCAGCACGTCACGCCGGGTCAGCGCATCGCGGTCGCACTGTCCGGGGGTCGCGATTCGGTTGCGTTGCTGGCGGCCGTCATCGAGTGCGGACGCGTCAAGCCGGCGGACGTCGTCGCGATCCACGTGCACCACGGGCTATCCACGCACGCGGACGCGTGGGGAGAATTCTGTGCGCGACTGGCGGCTCGATACGACATCGAGCTCGTCACGCAGCGCGTCGACGGTCCCTAGCGATTCGACAGGCATCGAGGCCGCCGCGCGCTCCGCGCGATACGCGGCGCTGGGGTCGGCCGCGCACGAGGCCGGCGCGAGCGCGGTGCTGCTCGCGCACCATCAGGACGACCAGGCCGAGACCGTGTTATTGCAGCTTCTGCGGGGCGCGGGCGTCCACGGCCTCGCGGCGATGCCGGCCGCTCGCACCAGCGACGGGCTGAACTGGCTGCGACCGTTGCTCGACGTCCCGCGGCGCGACATCGACGCCTTCGTCTCCGAGCGCAAGCTCGCGTACGTCGACGACGATAGCAATGCCTCGGATCGGCATCGGCAGGAACGCCCTGCGCCAGCGCGTCGTCCCCGCCTTGATCAGCGTCGCCGATGGCTATCCCGCAACGATCGCGCGAGCGGCCGCGCACCAGGCGGAGGCTGCACGATTGCTGGACGATCTCGCGGCATTGGACGCGGCCCCGTTGCTCGACAACGGCACGCTGGATCGCGCCGGCCTCGCAGCGCTTCCCACCTATCGCGCGCGCAACGTGCTTCGCCACTTCCTTCAGCGCCACGGATTGCGCCCGCCCTCCACCGCGCGGCTCGACGCGATGCTCGTGCAGCTTCGTACGCCGCGCCCGGATGCGCGCGTCCGGTTCGCGCACGAAGGCGCGTGGTTCGGCGTGTTTCGCGGCCGCGTCATCGTGCATCGCGCCGCGCCATCGTTCTACGAGCGCGACGTGGCGAGGCGAGCCCTTCGTCGATCTCCCGCATGGACGGCTCGCGTTCGTCAGCACGCACGGCGCGGGGCTGTCGGCAACGTGTCTTGGCGAGCGGTCGGCTGATCGTCCGGCCGCGCGCAGGCGGTGAGCGCCTGCAGCCGTTCGCTGGACGTCCGCGACGTGCGCTGAAAGCCTGGCTGCAGGAAGCGAGCATGCCGGGCTGGCAGCGCGAGGCGCTGCCGCTGCTGTTCTGCGGCGACGCTCTTGCCGCGGTGCCTGGGCTCGGCGTCGACGTCGCGTTCCAGGCCCACAACGGCGAGCCCGGCTTCACCTTGGATTGGCAGCCTACCCCCTAACGGCGCTCGCGCGGACCGAGCGCAGTAACGCCGTCCCGGTACAGCCTCGACGCGTCAATGACGCTCGGTTTTTCCTGCTCTTGCCGCGCGGCCGGCGCCGGGCCGTCCCAAGCCGGCCGCGGTACGATACCGATGAAACGCGCGTCGTTTGCGCGTTCTCAATCCGCGTAGACGCCTGCCTTCTTGATGATCGGCGTCCACTTGTCGATCTCGGCCTTGAGGTGGCTGCGCAGGCCTTCGGGCGTCGCCTTGTCCTTGCTCACCACGTTGCTGCCCAGGTCCGCCATCCGCTTGATGAACTCCGGCTCGGCGATGCCGGCCTGCAGCGCGGCGGTCAGCCGGTCGATGACCGGCTTCGGCGTGCCCTTCGGCGCGTAGACGCCGTGCCAGACGCTCACGTCGAATCCCGGCAATCCGGCTTCGCTCGCAGGCGGCAGCTCCTTCAGCGATTCGACGCGCTGCTTGCTCGTGACGGCGTACGCCTTGACCTTGCCGGACTTGATGTAGCTCGTCGTGTTCGTCGTCTGGTCGCACATCAGGTCGACCTGGCCGCCGAGCAGATCGTTCATCGCGGGTGCGGTGCCCTTGTACGGAACGGTCGTGAGGTCGGTACCGATCGCGCTCATGAACAGCAGGCCGCACAGGTGCGAGGCCGCGCCGAGTCCGGCGTTGGCCAGCGTCACCTTGTCCTTGTTGGCCTTGACGTAGTCGACCAGGCCCTTGAAGTCGTTCGGCGGCAGTGCGGCTTTCCCGACGAACGTCATCGGCACGTCGACGACCTGGCCGATGTGCTCGAAATCCTCGAGCGGCTTGAACGGCAGCGTGCGGTAGAGCGCCGGCGCCGTCGACATGCCGATATGCGCGATCAGCAGCGTATAGCCGTCGGGGGTCGCGTTTTTCAACTTCGTCGGGGCGATCGTGCCTCCCGCGCCGGGAACGTTCTCGACGATGACCGTCTGCCCGAGATGCTTGCCCATCATCTGCGCGAGCGACCGGGCGACGGTGTCGGTCGGGCCGCCGGCCGAGAACGGCACCATCAGCGAGATCGGCTTCGTCGGGTATTGCTGCGCGGCGGCGGTTGCTGCGAAGGCGAGCGCACAGGCCGCGGCCAGGATCTTCAGCATGGGTACATCCTCCAGGTGGGAACGGCTGTCGGTCCGGTCCGCGCCGGAGTCCGATCGGGAAGGCATTCTAGCGTCAAGGGAGCACGCGCCGCACGGTAAGACACCCGCAACCGGTCCCACGGTTTAGCACGCACCGCGACGTCGGCGCCACCGGCAGCTCGCCGGAACGGGTTCCGACGCCGGGAAAACAATGTTAGAATTATGAATTTACTTGACTTTATTCTCTGTCGGAGCCTTGCATGGCCGTGGAACGAACGCTTTCGATCATCAAGCCCGATGCGGTGGGCAAGAACGTCATCGGCCGGATCTACACCCGGTTCGAGGACGCGGGACTCAAGATCGTCGCCGCCCGGATGGCTTGGCTGTCGCGCGCGGAAGCTGAAGGGTTCTACGCCGTCCACCGCGAACGCCCGTTCTTCAAGGACCTGGTGAACTTCATGATCTCGGGCCCGGTGATGATCCAGGTGCTCGAGGGCGAGGACGCGATCGCCAGGAACCGCGACCTGATGGGGGCCACCGACCCGAAGAAGGCGGCGCCGGGCACGATCCGGGCGGATTTCGCGCAGTCGATCGACGCGAACGCCGTCCACGGCTCGGACGCGTCCGAAACCGCGCGCACCGAGGTCGCCTACTTCTTTCCGACGCTGCACGTTTTCAGCCGCTGACCGATTCACGACCGCCATGACGCCGCTGCTGGGTCTCGCGCCCGCCGAGCTCGAAACGTTCATCGCCGATCTTGGCGAGAAGCCGTTTCGTGCGAAGCAGGTCTCGCGATGGCTTCACCAGCGTTTCGTCGGCGACGTCGAGCGAGATGACCGACCTGTCGAAGGCGCTGCGCGAGAAGCTTGCGGCCGCAACGGTCATCGAGGGTCCGAAGGTCGTCAAGGACACGACGGCGAGCGACGGCACGCGCAAGTGGCTGCTCGACGTCGGCAACGGCAATGCGGTGGAGACGGTCTACATCCCCGAAGACGATCGCGGCACGCTCTGCATTTCGTCGCAGGCGGGCTGTGCGCTCGACTGCGCGTTCTGTTCCACCGGCAAGCAGGGCTTCAACCGCAACCTGACGACGGCCGAGATCGTCGGTCAGCTCTGGCATGCGAACCGCACGCTCCTCGCGGACGGCATCAGCGCGCCGTGGGTCGAGCAGGGTCGGGCGCCGATCACCAACGTCGTGATGATGGGCATGGGCGAGCCGCTTGCGAACTTCGACAACGTCGTTCCCGCGCTCAAGCTGTTCCTCGACGACAACGCGTACGGCCTGTCGCGGCGTCGCGTGACGTTGTCGACGTCCGGCCTCGTGCCGTTGATCGACCGCCTCGCGCAGGAGTGTCCGGTCGCGCTCGCGGTGAGCCTGCACGCGCCCGACGATGCGCTGCGTGACCGGATCGTGCCGATCAATCGCAAGCACCCGATCGCCGAGCTGCTCGCGGCATGCAAGCGCTACCTGCCGTATGCGCCGCGCGACTTCGTGACGTTCGAGTACGTGATGCTCGACGGCGTCAACGACCAGCCGGAGCAGGCGCATGCGCTCGCGCGGATCGTGCGTGACGTGCCGTGCAAGATCAACCTGATTCCGTTCAATCCGTTTCCCGGCACCGAGTTCAGCTCCAGCCCGCGCGAGCGCATCCGCGCGTTCCAGCAGGTGCTCAAGGATGCGGGCGTCACGACGACGGTGCGCAAGACGCGCGGCGACGACATCGATGCCGCGTGCGGCCAGCTCGCGGGTCAGGTGCAGGACCGTGTCAAGCGGCGGCTGGCAACGCGCATCGTCGCGCTCGGTTAACTCGCCGTTGGCGCGCCGGTAGCTCGCAAACCAGCGCTGATCGATTCGAGGGTCTTCCGCATGCGCAACGCGCTTCCCGTCATCCTGGCCGCACTGGTGATCGTCGCCGGCTGCCAGTCGAATCCGTTCGCGCCTTCCGCGCCCGCTCAACCGCCGGCGCCGCAGGGCCAGCAGATCCAGCCGGCGCCGCAGGTGCAGCTTCAGCAGGATCCGGTCACGAACCGCCAGCGCGCCGAGATCCACACCGAGCTTGCAGCGGGCTACTACGAGCGAGCGCAGATGAACGTGGCGCTCGAGGAGCTCGCGCTTGCCGAGAAGCTCGACCCGAGCTACTCGCGCATCTACAGCCTGTACGGGCTCGTCTACGCGATGATGGGCGAGCAGCCGCGCGCCGAGGCGCAGTTCAAGCGCGCGCTCGAGCTCGCGCCGAACGACCCCGATACGCGTCACAACTGGGGCTGGTACCTGTGCACGCACGGCCGCGAGCGCGAGTCGATCGCGGAGTTCGAGGTCGCGATCCGCAATCCGCTCTACCGGACGCCCGAGGTCGCACTCGTTAACGCGGGCAAATGCAGCGCCGCGATCGGCGACGCGTCCGCGGCGGATCAATATTTCCGCCGCGCGCTGCAGACGCGCCCGAACGATCCGGCGGCCGCGTACAACCTCGCGCTGCTGAGCTTCAAGGGCGGACGCCTGCCCGAGTCACGTGCGCTGATGAAGATCGTGCTGCAGCAGTCGTCGTCGCCGGCGCCCGAGGCGCTGTACCTCGGCATGTGCATCGAACGCAAGCTCGGCGACCGCCAGTCCGAGCAGTCGTACGCGTCGCAACTACGCAACCGCTATCCGGAATCCGCCGAGACGCGCGCCATCGCCACCGGCGCCTGCGAATGAGCGAACAGCGCGCCTGCGAATGAGCGAACAGCAATACACGAGGCCGCCCGATGACGCGCCGGCCGCGGAGGGGTACACGAGCGCCGGTGCCCAGCTTCGCGCCGCGCGCGAGTCGCACGGCCTGTCGATCGACACGGTCGCGCAGCATCTGAAGCTCGCGCCGCGCCAGGTGCGGGCGATCGAGGACGGAGACTTCAGCCAGCTGCCGGGACGCACGTTCATCCGTGGCTTCGCGCGCAACTACGCGCGACTGATGCGGCTCGATCCGGAGGCGAATCGTCGCGGCGCTTCCCGATGCCGACGCCGCGCCTGCGCTCGACAAGCCGGCCATCGGCTCGTCGGCGCGCGCGATGGGCGAGCTGCCGACGTCGCAGCAATCTCGAGGCGTCGCCTGGTCGCGCTGGGCGATCCTGCTCGCGATCGCCGCACTGGTCGGCGTAGCTGCCGTCTACGAGGTCACGCGCAAGGACTCGCCGCGCGTGGCGGACAAGGCGCCTTCGGCCAAGCGTGCGCCGATCGACCCGATCGGTCCGCCAATCGGGGCCGGAACGCCGCTGCCGAATCCGCTCGCAGGAGACGGCGCGAGCAGCACGCAAGCGCCTGCCGGCGAGCAAACCCGCGAGGCCGCAGGTGCGACACCGGCGGCCAGTGATCCGACCACCCTGCCCGGGCCGGTCGCCCCGCCGCTCGGCGTCGCTACCGATCACCACCGCCGCACCGCCGGGGTCAGCAGCGAACCAGGCGACGCTGGTCATCAGCTATCGCGGCCCCGCGTGGACCGAGGTCCGAGACGCGAACGGCCAGCGGCTGCTGCTTGTCACCGGCGCGCCGGGAACGAGCGAGACCGTCAGCGGCGCGCCGCCGTTCGAGCTCACGCTCGGCAATGCGTCGCACGCCAGCGTCACCTGGCGTGGCGCCGCTTTCGACCTCGCCCCGCACGTCCGGGGCAACGTGGCGCGCGCGCGCCTGCCCTGACCGTCATGGAACGTTCCGTCATCGTGCGTCATCGCACACGCCCCGTGGCCGTCGGCGGCGTCACGATCGGCGGCGGCGCGCCGATCGTCGTGCAGTCGATGACCAACACCGACACCGCCGATGTAGCCGCAACGGTGGCGCAAGTGAAGGCGCTGGCCGAGGCCGGCTCCGAGCTCGTGCGCGTGACGGTGAACACCGTCGAGGCCGCCGCCGCGGTGCCGCCGATCCGCGAGAAGCTCGACGCGCTCGGATGCAGCGTGCCGCTCGTGGGCGATTTCCACTTCAACGGCCACAAGCTGCTTGCGCAGGTACCCGACTGCGGGCGCGCACTGGCGAAGTTCCGCATCAACCCCGGCAACGTCGGCAAGGGCAGCAAACGCGATCCGCAGTTCGCGACGATGATCGAGCAGGCTTGCCTGTACGGCAAGCCGGTTCGCATCGGCGTGAACTGGGGCAGTCTCGACGCGGATCTGCTCGCGCGCCTGATGGACGAGAACGCGGCGAAGCCGTCGCCGGCATCGGCAGAAGCGGTGATGCGCGAAGCGATCGTGACGTCGGCGCTCGAGAGCGCGCAACGTGCGCAGACGCTCGGCCTTGCCGCCGACCGCATCGTGCTGTCCTGCAAGGTGTCCAACGTGCAGGACCTGATCACCGTTTACCGCGAGCTTGCGCAGCGTGCCGATTACCCGCTGCATCTGGGTCTCACCGAAGCGGGCATGGGCAGCAAGGGTATCGTGGCGTCGACCGCCGCGCTGTCGGTGCTGCTGCAGGAAGGGATCGGCGACACGATCCGGATCTCGCTGACGCCGGAACCGGGCGGCGACCGCACGCAGGAAGTCATCGTCGCCCAGGAGATCCTGCAGACGATGGGCCTGCGCTCGTTCACGCCGATGGTGACGGCGTGCCCCGGCTGCGGGCGCACGACCTCGACGACGTTCCAGGAGCTGGCCTCCCGCATCCAGAGCTATCTGCGCGCATCGATGCCGGTATGGCGCGCTCGCTATCCGGGCGTGGAGGACATGCAGGTCGCCGTCATGGGTTGCGTTGTCAACGGCCCCGGCGAATCGAAGCTCGCGAACATCGGAATCTCGCTCCCCGGCACCGGCGAGTCGCCGGTCGCCCCGGTCTACGTCGACGGCCAGAAGACGGTGACGCTCAGGGGCGAGCGGATCGCCGAGGAGTTCCAGCAGATCGTCGACGACTACGTGCGTGCGACCTGGGGGGGCGAGGCGCGGACCGCGCAGCTCGATCCCGAGCGCCGCACGATTTCGGTGAAGAGCCTGGCGTAGTGTCGATGAGCAGCGAAGAACCTGTGACTACGCGCGGTCTGAAGCCGCGGACTGGCGAATTCGCGTCCAGGGGCCAGCCGGCAAAGCTGCAGGCGGTACGCGGCATGAACGACGTGCTGCCGGACGAGGCCGCACTCTGGGAGCGCTTCGAGGACGCGGTCCGTCGCGTGTTCGCGCTCTACGGCTATCGGAACCTGCGCGTGCCGATCGTCGAGCCGACGGCGCTGTTCGTCCGCGCGATCGGCGAGGCGACCGACGTCGTCGAGAAGGAGATGTACACGTTCGAGGACAAGCTGTCCGCCGAAAGCCTGACGCTTCGTCCCGAAGCCACCGCGGGCATTGTCCGCGCCGCGATCGAGCACAACCTGACTTACGAGCGACCGCAACGCGTGTGGCTCGCCGGGCCGATGTTCAGGCACGAGCGACCGCAAAAAGGCCGTTACCGCCAGTTCCACCAGTTCGACGTCGAAGCGCTCGGCTTTCCGGGTCCGGACGTCGATGCCGAGCAGATGATCCTGCTCGCGAGGCTGTGGCGCGAGCTGGGCCTCGACGACCGGATTCGCCTGACGATCAATTCCATCGGCGATCCCGAGGAGCGCCGCGCACATCGCGTCGCCCTGATCGAGCATTTCGAGCGCCACGCGTCCGATCTCGACGAGGACTCGCGCCGGCGGCTGCACTCGAACCCGCTGCGCATCCTGGACAGCAAGACAGCGTCGATGCAGTCGCTCATCGCGGATGCACCACGCCTCATCGACCGCCTCGGGCCGGCGTCGCGCGAGCATTTCGAGACGCTGCAGGCCCTGCTCGACCGAAGCCGGTATTCCGTTCGAGATGAACCCGCGGCTGGTGCGCGGTCTCGACTATTACAATCGCACGGTCTTCGAGTGGGTCACCGACCGGCTGGGGGCGCAGGGTACGGTCGCGGGTGGCGGTCGCTACGACGGCCTGTTCGAACAGCTCGGCGGGAAGCCGACGCCGGCGTGCGGATTCGGCATGGGCATCGAGCGCATGATCCTGCTGCTCCAGGATGCCGCATGGGAAGGTGCGAAGGCGCCGCTCGCCTACATCGTCCACGCCGGTGACGCGGCGGGCGTGCTCGCGCGACGCGTTGCCGAACAGCTTCGCGATGCCGGCATCGCCGTCGTTCTCCATGCCGGCGGCGGAAGCTTCAAGTCGCAGATGAAGAAGGCGGACGCGAGCGGCGCGCGCTATGCGCTGGTGATCGGCGATGACGAGGCCGCGCGCGCCATCGTCGGCGTGAAGCCGCTGCGCGAGACCGCGGAGCAGCGCGAAGTGGCGGTCGCCGAGCTGGCTGCGCACCTCGCGCGATGACGCTGCATCGCGCGTTCTTTCCGCCGTTACCGCCGAAAACCGTGTGGCCTCAGTGACGTAACCGAGCACCGGTTTTCGGGAAGCACTAACCGGCCGAAAGTAGCCTTTCACTTTCGGCCGAATCGACAGGAGTCACGATGGCAGTCTACGACCTCGAAGAACAGGAAAAGCTCGACGACCTCAAGGCGTTCTGGCGACGCTGGGGAAACGCGATCTCGGCCGCGGTGATTGCCGTGTGCCTCACGTACATCGGCGTGCAGGGCTGGCGCTGGTATCAGAACAGCCAGGCCGACGAAGCCGCGGTGCTGTACGGCGCCGTCGCGTCGGCGGTGCGCACGAACGATGTCCCGAAGGCGCGTGATGCGATGGCGCAGCTCGCCGAGCGCTTCGGCCGCACGGGTTATGCACCGCGCGCCGCCCTCCTCTATGCGAAGCTCGCGTGGGACCAGGGCGACAAGGCGGGAGCGAAGGCTCAGTTGCAGTGGGTCATCGATCGTGCCGGCGAGGACGAGCTGAAGCAGGTGGCGCGGTTCCGTCTCGCCGAAGCGCTGCTCGACGAGAAGCAGTACGACCAGGCGCTCGCGACGCTCGACGCGAAGCACGCCGAGCCGTTCGCGGGGCTGTACGCCGATCTGCGCGGCGATGCGCTTGCCGCCGCGGGTCGTCACGACGACGCCAAGGTTGCGTACCAGACGGCGCTCGCGAAGCTCGACGCGAAATCGCCGTACCGGAACTACGTGCAGGTGAAGCTCGATTCGCTGCCTGGCGGTTCCGCGCCGGCTGCGCAGGCTGGAAGCGCGGCCGCAGCGCCCGCGGTCCCCGCGGCTGCGGCCGCCCCCACGAAGGGAGCCGGCAAGTGATGCGCGGGCCGTTCCGTTTGCGCAACGCAGGCGCCGGGCTGGCGCTTGCGATCGTGTTGTCCGGCTGCAGCACGATGTCGTCCTGGCTGCCGGCTTCGTGGTCGCTGCCGGCCCCGTCGCTCGACTGGCTGACCGGCCGCAACGCGGCCTCGAAGCCGGGACCGCTGCCCGAGCTGACCGCGACTTCGACGGCCACCGTCAGCTGGCAGGCGAATGTCGGCCGGTCACGCGCAGGGCTGGCGCCCGCGATCACGCCGAGCGCGATTTACGCAGCAGCGAGCGACGGCACGCTGGTGCGAATCGACCCGGACAGCGGACGCACCGTGTGGCGGATTTCCGCAGGCAAGCCGGTGTCTGCCGGACCCGGGCGCGGACGAAACGCTCGTCGTGGTCGCCACCGACAAAGGTGAGGTGCTTGCGTTCGGCCCCGACGGCAAGCCGCAGTGGACCGCGCGGGTCTCGAGCGAAGTGATCGCGCCGCCGGTGGTAAGTGAGGGCGTCGTCATCGTGACCGCCGGCGACGGTCGCATCTTCGGCCTCGGCGCGGCGGACGGCAAGATCGAAATGGGTCCAGCAGCGCAATAACCCGCCGCTCATCGTGCGCAACACGGCCGGCGGCGTTGCGAGTCGCGGTGGCGTGTTCATCGGCATGCCGGGCGGACGGCTGCTCGCGTTGGATCTGCAGACCGGCGCGATCGGCTGGGACGGCGCGGTCGCGACGCCGAAGGGCGCAACCGAGCTCGAGCGCATCGCCGACGTCACCAGCCGGCCGCTGGTCGAGGAGCGACAGGTCTGTGCCGTCGCCTATCAGGGCCGTCTCGCGTGCTTCGAGATCGCGCGCGGCTCGATCGCGTGGACGCGCGACATCTCGAGCCTCTCCGGCATCGCGGCCGACGACGCCGCGCACTTCGTCATCGACGACGCAGGCGCACTGCATGCGCTCGACAAGAGCACCGGCGCCTCGTTGTGGAAGCAGGACCGGATCGCGCAGCGCCGTCCCGGCGGCGCACAGGTCGTCGGAAGTCACATCGCCGTCATCGACATCGAAGGCTACGTGCACTTGTTCGCGCGTTCCACCGGCACGTATGTCGGCCGTCTCGCGACCGATGGCAGCGCTGCGACCGGCCAGCCGCAGGTTGCGGGAGACCGCCTCGTCTTCCAATCGACGTCGGGCAACGTCTACGCCGTCGCGACGCGCACGCAGTAGGTCGTGCTTCCCACCGTTGCCCTCGTCGGCCGACCGAACGTCGGCAAGTCGACGCTGTTCAACCGCTTCACGCGGACGCGCGATGCGCTGGTCGCCGACGTTCCGGGGCTGACCCGCGACCGCCAGTACGGCCGCGGCCGGCTCGGCGATCGCCCGTTCCTGGTCATCGACAGCGGCGGCTTCGAGCCGGTCGCGAAGACCGGCATCAAGAAGGAGATGGCGCGCCAGACGCTGCGAGGCGATCGCCGAAGCGGACGTCGTACTGTTCATCGTCGACGCGCGCGAGGGCCTGAGCCGAGCAGGACCGCGATATCGCGCAGCTTCTGCGCAAGGCCGGCCGCCCGGTCGTCCTCGCCGTGAACAAGGCGGAAGGTCTGCCAGCGGAGCGGGCGACGGCGGACTTCCACGAGCTCGCGCTGGGCGAGCCGTTGCCGATCTCGGCGGCGCACGGCGAAGGCGTGCGCGACATGCTGGAGATCGCGCTCGCGCAGGTTCCGCGCATCCGAACCGGACGAAGACGACACCGAGCACGCCGGACGCGGAGAAGCGCGTGAAAGTCGCGATCGTCGGCCGTCCGAACGTCGGCAAGTCGACGCTCGTGAACACGCTGTACGGTGCCGAGCGCGTCATCACGTTCGACGAGCCGGGCACGACGCGCGACGCGATCTACCTCGACTTCGAGCGCGACGGGCGCCGCTACACGCTGATCGACACGGCCGGCGTGCGACGTCGCGGGAAGGTTTTCGAGTCGATCGAGAAATTCTCGGTGATCAAGACGCTCCAGGCGATCGAGGATGCGAACGTCGTCGTGCTCGCTGCTCGATGCGCAGGACGAGATCACCGAGCAGGACGCGCACCTCGCGGCGCACATCCTCGAGGCGGGTCGCGCGCTCGTCGCTCGGCGTCAACAAGTGGGACGGCCTCGACACCGAGCAGCGCGACAGGGTCAAGCGCGACATCGACCGCAAGCTCGCGTTCCTCGCGTTCGCCGATTCGCATTTCATCTCCGCGAAGCACGGCCGCGGCATCGGTGCCCTGATGCGGTCCGTCGACCATGCGTACGCGGCCGCGATGTCGAAACTGCCGACGCCGCGGCTCACCCGCGTGCTGCAGCAGGCTGTCGAGCGGCAGCAGCCGCCGCGCGCGGGATTGGTGCGTCCGAAGCTTCGCTATGCCCACCAGGGGGGCATGAACCCGCCGCGTGGTCGTGATCCACGGCTCGGCGCTCGGCAAGGTGCCGGACGCGTATCGGCGCTACCTTGAACGATTTCTCGCCGAGGCGTTCAAACTGCGCGGCACGCCCCTTAGGATACAATTCAAGACCGGCGTCAATCCCTACGCGCGCCGCGGTGGCAAATGAGGCGCCGCTGGGCCCTGGGCGTCGGCCCGTGCCCTCCAAAGGGGCTCGGTTGGGACCGTGAAGCGGCGCTCGAGACGAGCGCGGCCGACAACAAGAACGGAGCGAGCGCATGAGCAACAAAGGGCAAATGTTACAAGACCCGTTCCTGAACACGCTTCGCAAGGAGCATGTCCAGGTCTCGATCTATCTGGTGAACGGCATCAAGCTGCAGGGCCAGATCGAGTCGTTCGACCAGTACGTCGTGCTGCTCAAGAACACCGTGACGCAAATGGTGTACAAGCACGCGATCTCGACGGTCGTCCCCTCGCGCCCGGTCGCGATGCCGCATCACAGCTCCCGGCGGCGACAGCGAAACCTGATGCCGCACGTCGTGTGGCGCGAAGCTTGACGCGCTGCGTCGAAGCCGCCGCCTGATGCTCGACCGTCCGGAGGCGTCCGCGGACGGCGCCAGTCGTGCGCTGCTCGTCGAGCTCGATCTCGGCGAGGGCCGCGTCGACGAGCGCATGACCGAGCTCGCCGCGCTGGCGACGTCGGCAGGCGCCACGATCGTCGGCAGCGTCAGCGGGCGTCGCAACCGTCCGGATGCCGCGATGTTCGCAGGCAAGGGCAAGGTCGAGGAGATCGGCCGGCTTCGCGCGGAGACAGGACGCCGGCCTCGTGATCTTCGACCACCCGCTGTCCGGCGCGCAGCAGCGCAATCTCGAGAACGCGCTGCAATGCCGCGTGATCGACCGCACGAGCCTGATCCTCGATATCTTCGCGCAGCGCGCGCGCAGCCGCGAAGGCAAGCTGCAGGTCGAGCTGGCGCAGCTGAAGCACCTGTCGACGCGCCTCGTCGGCGGATGGACGCACCTCGAGCGCCAGAAGGGCGGCATCGGGCTACGCGGTCCCGGCGAGACGCAGCTCGAGACCGACCGCCGGCTGATCACGCAACGCGTGAAGAACATCTCCGAGCGGCTGCGTGGCGTCGCGAAGACCCGCGCGACGCAGAGCCGCACGCGGCGCCGTGCCGAGGTCCGGACCGTCGCGCTGGTCGGGTACACGAACGCGGGCAAGTCGACGCTGTTCAACCGGCTGACCGGCTCGCAGGCCTACGCCGCGGACCAGCTTTTCGCCACGCTCGACACGACGCTTCGTCGCGTCCACGTCCCCGACGCCGGAACGATCGTGCTGTCGGACACCGTCGGCTTCATCCGCGAGCTGCCGCACGATCTGGTCGCCGCGTTTCGCGCGACGCTTTCCGAAGCGGCCGATGCGGACCTGCTGCTGCACGTCATCGACGCTTCCGCGCCGGACCGCGACGAGCAGATCGCCGCCGTCGAGTCGGTGCTCGAGCAGATCGGTGCCGCCGACGTGCCGCAGATTCGCGTGTTCAACAAGACCGATCTGACCGGGCTCGAGCCGGGCGTCGAGCGTGACCCCTGTGGTACCATCACGGCCGTTCGCACGAGCGCGCTCACCGGCGCCGGCTGCGCCGAACTCAAGCAGGCGCTGGCCGAGCGATTTGCGATCACGGCGCCACCCTCCCCGACGACAGTCGAATCCGCCCGATTGGGCCCTGACCCTCTCGCGCGGGCTTGATGGACAGGCGCGCACCCTCCACCTTCCGAGGACGCTAACAGTAAGTTCCTCCATGTCGCTCAACGATCCCCAATGGGGCAAACGCGGTGGCGGCGGCCCGAGCGGACCGCCGGATCTCGACGAGATCTGGCGCAACGTCAATCGCCGCCTCAATAGCCTGTTCGGCCGCAAGACCGGCGGCGACGCCGACAGCGGCGGCGGACGGCCGCGTCCCTCGCTGCCGATTGGCGGTGCGGCGCTCGTCGCCCTGCTCGTGCTGGTCGTGTGGCTCGCGAGCGGCTTCTACATCGTCGACGAAGGCCGCCGCGGCGTGGTGACGCGCTTCGGCAAGTACACGGAGACGACGCAGCCCGGCCCGCGCTGGCACCTGCCGTTCCCGGTCGAGTCGGTCGAGGTCGTCGACTTCTCGCAGGTGAAGACGATCGAGGTCGGCTACCGCAACACGCCGCGCAACAAGGTCGAGCGCGAGGCGGTGATGCTGACCGACGACGAGAACATCATCGACATCCAGTTCGCGGTCCAGTACAACCTGAAGAGCGCCGAGGACTACGTCTTCAAGAACCGCCGGCCCGACCAGATCGTCTCGTTCGTCGCCGAGACCGCGATCCGCGAGGTGATCGGCAAGAGCAAGATGGACTTCGCGCTCTACGAAGGCCGCGAGCAGATCGCGAAGCAGACCGAGCAGCTGATGCAGCAGATGCTCGACCGCTACGGCACGGGCGTGTTCATCCAGAAGGTCACGCTGCAGACCGTGCAGCCTCCCGACAAGGTGCAGTCGGCGTTCGACGACGCCGTCAAGGCGGGCCAGGACCGCGAGCGGCTGAAGAACGAAGGCCAGGCATACGCGAACGAGGTCGTGCCGCGCGCGCGCGGCATGGCATCGCGCCTGCTCGAGGAAGCGAACGGCTACACGACCGAGGTCGTGCAGAAGGCGGAAGGCGATGCGTCGCGCTTCCGCTCGATCCTCGTCGAGTACCAGAAAGCGCCGAGCGTGACCCGCGACCGCCTCTACCTCGACATGATGCAGTCGGTGCTCGGCACGACGCCGAAGGTCGTCGTCGACCAGAAGGCCGGCGGCAGCCTGCTGTATCTGCCGCTGGACAAGCTGATGCAGCAGGCGGGCGCTCCGTCGGCGATCACGCCTGACGCGACGCCGCCGGCGCTGCCGCGCGCACCGGAACCGCAGGTGACGCTCGAGCCGCCGCGCAGCCGCGAAGCGCTGCGCTCGCGCGAGCGATAACGGGAACGCCGGGGAATCGACCATGAAACTGACGATGCCGTTGCTCGCCCTGTTCGTCGCCGGATTGCTCGTGCTGTCGCAGACGCTCTACACCGTCGACCAGACCCGCTACGCGATCAAGTTCCAGCTGGGCGAGATCATCGAGACGCAGCAGCGAGGCCGGGCTTGTACTTCAAGATCCCGCTCGTGCAGAACGTCCGCTATTTCGAGCGCCGCAACCTGACGCTCGACAATGCGGAGCCGGACCGCATCACGACGTCCGAGAAGAAGCCGCTGCTCGTCGATTTCATCGTGCTCTGGCGCATCGTCGACGTCGCCCAGTACTACCGTTCGGTCGGCGGCGACGAGGAAGCGGCGCGCCGCCGGCTCTCGCAGACGGTGCGCAGCAACCTCGCGGAGGAATTCAACAAGCGCACGGTGAACGAGGCGATCTCGACCGAGCGCGACCGGATCACCAGCGTCACGCGCCAGAAGGCCGACCAGGACGCCCGCTCGATCGGCGTCGAGGTCGTCGACATCCGCCTGCGCCGCCTCGAGCTGCCGCCGGACGTCACCGGCCCGGTGTACCAGCGGATGGAATCGGAGCGTCGCCGCGTCGCGAACGAGTTGCGCTCGCTCGGCGGCGCGGAATCGGAGCGCATCCGCGCGGATGCCGATCGCCAGCGCCAGGTCATCCTCGCCGAGGCGTACAGCGAAGCGCAGAAGATCAAGGGCGGCGGCGACGCGAAAGCCTCGGCGATCTACGCGACCGCCTACTCGGCGAATCCGGAGTTCTACAAGTTCTACCGCAGCCTCGAGGCTTACAAGGGCTCGTTCCGCGGCCGCAGCGACATGATGGTGCTCGATCCGACCTCGGAGTTCTTCCAGTACTTCCGGCAGTCGGGCGGCCCCAAAGGCGCGGCGCCGCGCTAGCCCGGCGTCGCGCTTCTCACTTCATGCCCGAAGGGCTCCTGGACGGCGCTCGCGATCGTCATGATCCTCGAAGGTGCCCTCCCGTTCGTCTCGCCGCGCCTGTGGCGCGACACGTTCAGCAAGCTCATCGAGCTCTCCGACGGGCAGATCCGCTTCGTCGGCCTGATCGCGATCCTCGCTCGGCGTTGCCGCACTGCTGCTGGTTCGCGATGCGTAACTGGCTGCTTCCCGAGCACGTCGAGGACGTGCTGCCCGCCGAGGCCGAGGCGCTCGAGCGCTTGCGCCGCAAGCTCGTCGACCACTTGATGGCGCAACGGCTACCGGCTCGTGCAGCCGCCGCTGATCGAGCATCTCGAGTCGCTGTTGACCGGCAGCGCGCGCGACCTCGATCTGCAGACGTTCAAGATCGTCGATCCGCTGTCGGGCCGTCTGCTCGGCGTGCGTGCCGATATCACGCCGCAGGTCGCCCGCATCGACGCGCACCTGCTGAACACCGCCGGCGTCAACCGGCTCTGCTATGCAGGAAGCGTGCTGCGCGCCACACCCGCGCCGCCCGGCATGACGCGCGAGGTCGTGCAGGTCGGTGCCGAGCTCTTCGGCGAGGCTTCGATCGACGGCGACCGCGAGGTCGATCGGGCTGCTGCTGTCATCGCTCGCAAGTGTCGGCCTCGCGGGCCTGCATCTGGATCTCGGTCACGTCGGCGTCTACCGCGCGCTTGCGAGCGGCGCAGGCATCACCGGCGCAACCGAGGAGAACGAGCTGTTCGAGGCGATGCGCGCGAAGGACGTTCCCGGCGTCCACGCGGTCACGTCGAAGCTGCCGGCCGCATGGCGCGATGCGCTGCGCGCGCTGCCGGGCCTGTACGGACCCGCGCAGGAGGTGCTGCCCGCTGCACGATCGACGCTTCCCGACGTTCCCGCCATTGCGAATGCGCTGACGGCGCTCGAGGCGCTCGCCACCATGTTCGCGCCGCAGGTCGAAGCGCTGCACGTCGATCTCGCCGACCTGCGCGGCTATCATTACCACAACGGTCCGCTGTTCTCCGCGTTCACGGCCGGCGAGCCGAACGCGATCGGCAACGGCGGCCGCTACGACGGCGTCGGCAAGGCGTTCGGGCGGGCGCGTCCCGCCACCGGCTTCACGCTGGATCTGCGCCAGCTCCACGACGTGCTCGCGCGACGCGGCCGATGAAACACGCGTCCGCGAGTTCGGAGGCATGACGCAGCGTCTGCGTCGCACGTTTTTCATCGGGCGGCGACGTGGCGCGCGCCTCGGGGCGGCCCGCCGGACGCCCGCCGGTGAAGACACGAAGCAACGAGCGTCGTGCGTGACGTCGAGCCTCCTGCGTTACGGACGCGTTTTCACCGGAATAGCCATGGGCAAGAACGTCGTCATCATCGGCACCCAGTGGGGCGATGAAGGCAAGGGCAAGATCGTCGACTGGCTGACCGAGCAGGCGGCCGGCGTCGTGCGCTTCCAGGGCGGCCACAACG
Source organism: uncultured beta proteobacterium (assembly GCA_963804205.1). Taxonomy (GTDB): domain Bacteria; phylum Pseudomonadota; class Gammaproteobacteria; order Burkholderiales; family Casimicrobiaceae; genus VBCG01. The sequence continues at coordinate 87,882 of CAWDPJ010000005.1, forward strand.
CCGGTCATACGCTGGTCATCGGCGGCCGGAAGACCGTGCTGCGCCTGATCCCGTCCGGCGTGCTGCGCCCCGGCGTTGCCGTGCTGATCGGCAACGGCGTCGTCGTGTCGCCGTTCGCGCTGCTGCAGGAAATCGGCGAGCTCGAGGAGGCGGGTGTCGACGTGCGTTCGCGGCTCGCGATCTCGCCGGCCTGCCCGCTGGTGCTGGCTTATCACGTGGCGCTCGACCAGGCGCGCGAGAGCGCGGCCTCGGGCGACAAGATCGGCACGACCGGCCGCGGCATCGGCCCCGCCTACGAGGACAAGATCGCGCGGCGCGCGATCCGCATGCAGGACCTGCTCGACCCGGACCGCTTCTCGGCGAAGCTCGCGCAGCTGCTCGACTATCACAACTTCGTGCTGACGCAGTATTTCAAGCAGCCCGAAGTGCCGTTCGAGAAGACGCGCGATGAAACGCTCGCGCTCGCGCCGCAGCTCGTGCCGATGATCGCCGATGTCGCCGAACGCATCCATGCGATGCGCGAGCGCGGCGAGTCGCTGGTCTTCGAAGGCGCGCAGGGCGCGCTGCTCGACATCGACCACGGCACCTATCCGTTCGTGACGAGCTCGAACTGCCTCGCGGGCGCCGCCGCGCCGGGCAGCGGCATCGGCCCGCAACTTCTCGACTACGTGCTGGGCATCGTGAAGGCGTATACGACGCGCGTCGGCGGCGGGCCATTCCCGACCGAGCTCACCGACGATGTCGGCGCCGGCGCTTGCGAAGCGCGGCAACGAGTTCGGCTCGGTGACCGGCCGTCCGCGACGCTGCGGGTGGCTGGACCTGCCGATGCTGCGCCGCTCGTTCGAGCTCAACGGCGTGGACGGCGCATGCATCATGAAGCTCGACGTGCTGGACGGCATGGCCGAGATCCGCATCTGCACGCACTACCGGGTCGACGGGCAGCGCGTCGACCGGATCCCGACCGGTGCGGATGCCGTGGCGAAATGCGAGCCGGTCTACGAGACGATGCCGGGCTGGAGCGAAAGCACCGTGGGCGTGCGCAGCTTCGACGCGCTGCCCGCGAACGCGCGCGCGTATCTGCGCCGGATCGAGGCGCTGACCGGCACGCCGCTCGCGATGGTCTCGACCGGACCGGACCGGGACGATACGATCGTGCTCGCCAATCCGTTCGGATGACGCAAAGCATGCGACGCGCCGACAACCTGCGTCCCAGAGACCCGCTGTCGTGCTCCCTTCTCCCGGCGGAGAGGGCAGCGATGCAGATCATTCGCGGGAAGGGTCGAGGGATGAGCGACGCAAGTCGCGATGAGTCTCCACGTGAGCTGGGATCAGTACAACGAGCTGGTCGAGCGACTCGCGCTGACGGTGCACGAAGCGCGCTTCGACTTCAACCAGATCATCTGCATCGCGCGCGGCGGCCTGCGCGTCGGCGACGTGCTGTCGCGGATCTACGAGAAGCCGCTGGCGATCCTCTCCACGCATTCGTACGCGGCCGAAGGCGGCACGGTTCGCGGCGAGCTGGTCATCGCGGAGCACATGACGATGACCGCGCCGCGGCTGGGCGATCGCGTGCTGCTCGTGGACGACATGGTCGACTCCGGGCACACGCTGGAAAAGGTGGTCAGGACGCTTGCCGCAACGCTTCCCGCACATCAAGGCAATGAAATCCGCGGTCGCTGTGGTGGAAGGCGTGCTCGGTCTACAAGCCGGATTTCCACGTCGAGTACCTGCCCGACAGTCCGTGGATCCACCAGCCGTTCGAGGTCTACGACAACCTGAGGCCGGAACAGCTGCGCGCACGGCTGCATGCGAGGCAGGCGTCCGGTGATCAGCAATAGGCGATCGGAAAGCAGACGGCCACGGGCCGTGATCACATCCCCGAGCTCGGACATCCGATCGCCGCAAATGACAACGCCCGCGGTTGAGGCGGGCGTTATCGTCGAATCTGGTGCCCAGGAGAGGACTCGAACCTCCACAGTCTTGCGACCGCTAGGACCTGAACCTAGTGCGTCTACCAATTCCGCCACCTGGGCGATGAGGAATGCATAGTATACAACGGCTTAGACGCCTTGGCCAGCCGCGCACGAGCGTCGAGCTGCGTTCGGCCTGCAGATTTCCCGAGTTGCTCGCGATCCGATTGACGCATCCCGCGAATTGGCTTCTAGTAAATAACCCGCCTGACGGACAGCGCGGATAACGAGTCGCGCTCGAGCTGCGCCATGGCCAAGAAGAACAAACGAAACGACGAGACCAAGGCTGACGTTCCGCGAACGGACCGCGACCAGGTGCTCGCGACGCTGCGTGCTGCCGGCGTCCCGTTGACGCGGGAGGAGCTTGCAGATCGACTCGACGTCCGCGCGCGCCAGCGGGATTCGCTGGAGCTCGCGGTCCAGGCGCTCGTTCGCGCGGGTGACGTGCTCGTCAACCGCAAGGGCGAATTGCTGGTCGCCGAGAAGCTCGACCTCGTGCGCGGCACCGTCCAGGGACATCCGGACGGCTTCGGATTCCTCGTGCCGGACCAGGGCGGCGACGACCTGTTCCTGAGCCCGCGGGAGATGCACAAGATCCTGCACGGCGATCGGGTCGCCGCGCGGATCACCGGCGTCGACCGTCGCGGGCGGCCCGAAGGCGAGATCGTCGAAGTGCTCGAGCGCACGAACCGCGAGATCGTCGGCCGCCTGCACTCGGAGCGCGGTGTCTGGTTCGTCGAGGCCGAGAACCGGCGCATCAACCAGGACATCGTCGTGCCGGAGGGGGAGCGCGGCAAGGCGAAGGCCGGCGAGGTCGTCGTCGTCGAGCTCCTCGAGCAGCCCTCGCAGCATTCCGAAGCGATCGGCCGCGTCAAGGAAGTGCTCGGTCACGCAACCGATCCGGGCATCGAGATCGAGATCGCGCTGCGCAAGCACTCGCTGCCGTTCGAATTCTCCGAGGACGCGAAGCGCCAGGCGAAGCGACTGCCGAAGGACGTGCGACCGGCGGATCGGAAGGGTCGCGAGGACCTCACGGCGCTGCCGCTCGTGACGATCGACGGCGAGACCGCGAAGGACTTCGACGACGCCGTCTACTGCGAGCGCAAGGGCAAAGGCTTCCGGCTGATCGTCGCGATCGCCGACGTCTCGCATTACGTGCGCGATGGCGATGCGCTCGACAAGGATGCGCGCGAGCGCGGCAACTCGGTCTATTTCCCGCGCCGCGTGATCCCGATGCTGCCGGAAGAGCTCTCCAACGAGCTGTGCTCGCTGAAGCCCGCCGTCGATCGCCTGTGCATGGTCTGCGACATGGAGATCTCCGCGACGGGGAAGATCGGCCGCTACGCGTTCTACCCCGCGGTCATGCACAGCAAGGCCCGACTCACCTATACGCAGGTGTGGGAGGAGCTGTCCGAGCCGTCGACGGCAATCTCGCCGCAGGCGCGCGCGCTCGCGCCTCATCTGCAGGATCTGTACGCGCTGTTCAAGGTGCTCGTGAAGGCGCGCGAGAAGCGCGGGGCGATCGACTTCGACACCGTCGAGCTCGCGCTCGTGTTCGACGACAGCGGCCGCATCTCCGCGATCGTGCCCGCGCCGCGCAACGATGCGCACAAGCTCATCGAGGAATGCATGCTGGCCGCGAACGTTTGCACGGCGGACTTCCTGGCCAAGCACGAGCATCCGACGCTCTATCGCGTCCATGAAGGGCCGACGCCGGACAAGCTCACGGCGCTGCGCGCGTTCCTGTCGAGCTCCGCATTGCAGCTCGGAGGCGGTGACGATCCGCAGCCCTCCGATTACGCGAAGCTTCTCGCGCAGATCGAGGAGCGTCCCGACTATCCGCTGCTGCAGACGGTGCTGCTGCGCTCGCTGTCGCAAGCGCGGTACCGGCCGGACAACGCCGGCCACTTCGGTCTCGCGTTCGACGCGTACACGCATTTCACGTCGCCGATCCGCCGCTACCCCGACCTGCTCGTCCATCGCGCGATCAAGGCGTGCCTCGAAGGCAAGCGCTACACGCCGAAGGACATGGGATGGGAGCAGCTCGGCGCGCATTGCTCGATGACCGAGCGTCGCGCGGACGAAGCGACGCGCGATGTCGAGCAGTGGCTGAAGTGCTGGTACATGAAGGACCGCATCGGCGAGACCTTCGAGGGCACGATCAGCGGCGTCGCCGGGTTCGGGCTGTTCGTCACGCTCGACGGCATGAACGTCGACGGGCTCGTGCACATCAGCGAGCTCGGCCGCGACTATTTCCACTTCGACCAGGTGCGCCATGCGCTCATCGGCGAGCGCAGCGGCCGGACGTTCCAGCTTGCCGGACGGCTGCGCGTGCGCGTCGCGCGCGTCGACCTCGAGACGACGAAGATCGATTTCACGCTTGGCGGACGAGCCGCAGACCACGATGCTGGAGCCCGAGCTCGTCGCATCGAGGCAAGGCGGGAAGCGGGGCCGGCGCTAGCGCGCGGCGCGAACCGTCTCGCTGCTAGAATCCATCGCTTCGCTGTTCCTCGCCGCGTGCCCCGCACGCCATACCGAGACTTCATGCACATCGGCACTCCGTTCTCGCCGTCGGCGACCCGGGTCATGCTGCTCGGCAGCGGCGAGCTCGGCAAGGAAGTCATCATCGCGCTGCAGCGGCTCGGCGTCGAGACGATCGCCGTCGACCGCTATGCGAACGCGCCCGGGCACCAGGTCGCGCATCGCGCGCACGTCATCGCGATGACCGACGGCGCCGCGCTGTCGCGGCTGATCGAGCAGGAGCGGCCGCAAATCGTCGTGCCCGAGATCGAGGCGATCGCGACCGATACGCTGGTCGAGCTCGAGGCGGCAGGCGTCACGCGGGTCATTCCGACGGCGCGCGCGGCGCAAGCTCACGATGAACCGCGAAGGCATCCGCCGGCTCGCGGCGGAGACGCTCGGCTTGCCGACCTCGCCGTACCGATTCGCGACGAGCCTGCGAGGCGCTGCAGGCGGCGATCGACGGTCACGACGGCAAGACGGCGATCGGCTATCCGTGCGTGATCAAGCCGGTGATGTCGTCGTCCGGCAAGGGGCAGTCGGTCGTGCGCGAACCTCGGAAGTCGCCGCGGCGTGGCAATACGCGGAGAGCGCGGGGCGGGTTCGCGGCGGCACGTGATCGTCGAAGGCTTCATCGACTTCGACTACGAGATCACGCTGCTGACCGTGCGCGCGAACGCGCCCGACGGGACGACGGCCACGCATTTCTGCCAGCCGATCGGGCACGTGCAGGTCCATGGCGACTACGTCGAATCGTGGCAGCCGCAGACGATGTCGCCGGTCGCGCTCCAGAAGTCACGCGAGATCGCCGGCGCAGATCGTGACCGAGCTCGGCGGGCGTGGAATCTTCGGCGTCGAGCTGTTCGTCAAGGGCGACGAGGTGTGGTTCTCCGAAGTCAGCCCGCGCCCGCACGACACCGGCATGGTGACGATGTGCACGCAGGCGCAGAACGAGTTCGAGCTGCACGCGCGCGCGATTCTCGGCTTGCCGGTCGATACGCGAATGACCGCCACGGCCGGCGCGTCCGCGGTGATCTACGGCGGCGTCGACGCGCACGGCATTCGCTACGAAGACGTCGACAAGGCGCTGGCGGTGCCGAACAGCGACCTGCGCCTGTTCGGCAAGCCCGAGTCGTATCGCCAGCGGCGCATGGGCGTGGCGCTCGCGACCGCCGATTCCACGGACGAGGCGCGCGCGCGGGCGAAGGAATGCGCCGGCCGCGTGCGGCCGCAGGCCTGATCAGGCGATGAGCGACGCCGCGAGCGGCGAGGTCGATCTCGTCGTGCAGGGCCCGTCGGCGACGATCGCGGATGCCCGCGCGATCGCGTTGCTGTCGCAGGCGACCGACATCGAGCCGATCGGCGAGAGCGCCACGCCCGCGTTCCGCCTGCGCAATCCGCGATCGCGCGACCGCGTCGCGGACGCCGCCGCAGCGCACCGCCTCGACGCATGCGTTCGTCCCGCGCGACCGTCGCCTCGCCGACGTCCGCGTCGTGTCGATGGACATGGATTCGACGCTGATCACGATCGAGTGCATCGACGAGATCGCCGACATGCTCGGCATCAAGCCGCAGGTCGCGCTGATCACCGCCAGCGCGATGCGCGGCGAGATCGACTTCCGCGCAAGCCTGCAGCGGCGCGTCGCGCTGCTGCAGGGTCTGCCGGTGGAGGCGCTGCAGCGCGTCTACGACGAGCGCCTGCGGCTGTCGCCGGGCGCGGAACGCATGCTCGAACGCTTCCATGCCGCCGGCGCGCAAAGCCTGCTCGTTTCCGGCGGCTTCACGTTCTTCACCGATCGGCTCAAGGCTCGCGTCGGACTGCATCACACGCTCTCGAACGTCCTCGAAATCGTCGACGGCAAGCTGACCGGTCGCGTGGCTGGCGACATCGTCGATGCGGACGCGAAGGCGCGAGCGTTGCGCGATCTGCGGGCTGCGCTGCCGCCCGGCCTCGCCGTCGCGATCGGCGACGGCGCGAACGATCTGCCGCTGTTTCGCGAGGCCGACGTCTCGGTCGCCTATCGAGCGAAGCCCGTCGTGCGCGCGCAGGCCACGCACGCGCTCGACTTCTCCGGCCTGGACGCCGTGGCGAATCTCTTCGTCTACGCGGCAGCCGGGTCGAGTCATCCGCTCAGACCAGCAGCAGCCGCGCGAACGCCCAGAGATTCCAGACCGCGAGCACCGCGACGGCGCCCCACGAGAGCACGCTGCCCGTACAAGCGGCCGAACGAGTAGCCGCCGGCCAGCGACAGTCCGATCGCGTGCAGCACGCGGCCGATGACGATCGCGAGGCCGCACAGATGCAGGAACAGCGCCGGCGCGCGCGTGAGGTCCGCGATCAGCAACAACAGGATGCGCCGGTATCGCCCATTCGACGGCATTGCCGTGCGCCCGGATCGCGCGCTGCAGCACGCGGTCACCGCCATCGCCGAGCCCGACCTTCAGCTTGCGACGCAGACCCGAGACCCGGGCCGCGAGGATCAGCAGCAGGAGGCCGACGAGCCCCGCGTAAAGCGCGGCGATCGCCGGCATCGGGGCGGGATTCATCGTTCAGGCCGTCGATTACGCGCCGTCAGTCCGCCTCGTCGATCCACGCCATCTGGATCGCCTCGAGGATCTTCTCGCCGGAGTGCTTCGGGTCGTCGTCGAAGGTCGGCAGTGCGCGTACCCAGTTGTAGAGGTCGGTGAAGCGGAGGTTGTTCGGATCGACGTCCGGATGCGCTTCCGCGAGCGCGATCGCGATCTCGCGGCTGTCGGTCCACTTCAGGCCCATGGCCTCACCTCCCGAGGGTCAAGACTTTTCGCGAGCATAGTTGATCGTGTACTTGGGGATTTCGACGGTGAGCGGCTCGTCCTGCACGATCGCCTGGCACGACAGGCGCGACAGCGGCGTCAGGCCCCACGCGCGATCGAGCAGGTCGTCCTCGTCCTCGGTCGATTCCGGCAGCGAGTCGAAGCCCTTGCGGAGGATGCAATGGCAAGTCGTGCAGGCGCAGGATTTCTCGCACGCGTGCTCGACGTCGATGCCCTGGTCGAGCAGGTTGTCGAGCAGCGACTTGCCGGTCTCGCCCTCGAACGTCTTCCCTTCGGGACAAAGCTCCGCATGCGGCAGAACGGTGATCGTGGGCATCGGCGACCTACACCAGCGTGTCGATGCGCTTGCCCGACAGCGCGCGATTCACCGACCGGTCCATGCGGCGCGCGGCGAACTCGTCCGTGGCGCGGTTGAGCGCCTCGACTGGCCGCGCGCAACGCCTGCGTATCCGTACCCGCTCGCTTGCTCGACAAATCGGCCAGCGACGCCTCGATCGCCGCGCGCTCCGCCGGATCGAGCAGCTCGCCATCGGTCGCGAGCGCATTGCGCGTCGCATCGGCGATCCGGTCGGCCTCGACCTGCGCTTCGGCCAGCGCACGCTCCGCTGCGTCGTCCGCCGCATGCGCGAACGAGTCCTGCAGCATCCGCGCGATCTCGTCGTCGGAGAGTCCGTACGACGGCTTCACCACGATCGACGCTTCCACGCCCGACGTCTGCTCGCGCGCGGATACGGACAGCAGCCCGTCCGCATCGACCTGGAACGTCACCTTGATGCGCGCAGCGCCCGCGACCATCGGCGGAATGCCGCGAAGCTCGAAGCGCGCGAGCGAGCGGCAGTCGGCGACCTTCTCGCGCTCGCCCTGAACGACATGGATCGCCATCGCCGTCTGGCCGTCCTTGTACGTCGTGAATTCCTGCGCACGCGCGATCGGGATCGTCGAGTTGCGCGCGATGATCTTCTCGCTCAAGCCTCCCATCGTCTCGAGGCCGAGCGACAAGCGGAATGACGTCGAGCAGCAGCCAGTCCTCGTCGCGATCGCGATTGCCGGCCAGGGCGTTCGCCTGGATCGCCGCGCCGATCGCGACGACTTCGTCCGGGATTGAGGTTCGTCAGCGGCGGCTGCCCGAAATACTCGGCGACCGCGCGCCGCACGCGCGGCATGCGCGTCGCGCCGCCGACGAGGATGACCCCCTTGATATCGGAAGGCGTCAGGCCGGCATCGCGCAGCGCGCGGCGAACCGGCTGCATCGTCTTCTGCACCAGCGTCTGCGTGATGTCGGCGAACGTCTCGGCCTTGAGCTCCAGCGTGACCTCATCGCCGCTCGACAGGTGCGCGACGATCGGCGCGGAGGCGTGGCCGGTCAGCATCTCCTTCGCCTCGCGCGATTTCACGAGCAGTTGGCGCGCATCCGAGCGGGCCGAGCGGCGGCAGCTTTCCAGCCTCGATCGCCCAGCAGAACACGCGATGATCGAAGTCGTCGCCGCCGAGCGCCGAGTCGCCGTTCGTCGCGAGCACCTCGAACACGCCGCGGGACAGCTTGAGGATCGAGATGTCGAACGTGCCGCCGCCGAGGTCGTAAACCGCGTAGACACCTTCGGCCGCATTGTCGAGCCCGTACGCGATCGCGGCCGCCGTCGGCTCGTTGAGCAGCCGCAGGACGTTCAGTCCGGCGAGCTGTGCCGCATCCTTCGTCGCCTGTCGCTGCGCGTCGTCGAAGTACGCCGGCACGGTGACGACCGCGCCATCGATCGGCCCGCCAAGCTGCTTTTCCGCGCGCTCGCGAAGCGCGCGCAGGATTGCCGCCGAGATCTCGACCGGGCTCTTGACCCCGGAACGCGTCGCGATCTTCAGCATGCCCGGGGATTCGACGAAGCGGTACGGGAAGCGCCGGTCGTCGTCGACGTCCGCGAGCCCGCGCCCCATGAACCGCTTCACCGAGACGATCGTGTTCTGCGGATCGCGCGATTGGTGCGCCATCGCGTCGTAACCGACCTCGATGCCGCTCTCCCCGTAGCGGACGATCGACGGGACCAGCGGTCTGCCCTCCTCGTCCGGAAGCACGACCGGAATGCGATTGCGTACGGTGGCGACGAGCGAGTTCGTCGTGCCGAGATCGATGCCGATCGCGCGTTTGGGCTCGCGCACCGGCGGTGGCGCATCCGGCTCGGCGATCTGGAACAGCGCCATCGTCAATCCAGCGACGCGAGCATCGCGTCCACGTCCTCGGCCACTTTCGCGAGGAACCGGAGCTCGCGCACCGCAGCTCTTGCACGATCGACAGCCGCCTCTTCGTCGAGCAGACGCCCGAGCTGCTGCTGCCGCTCGCCGATCTCGCCGCGCACCTCGGCGAGGATCGCATCGAGCGCCTCGACGTCCTCGACATCGGCCGCCTCGGCCGCCCGCTCGCGGCGCTCGAGCTGCGTCTCGAGGAAGTCGAGCGAGAGCTTCGTATCCGTCTCGTCGAACGCGTCGATGCCGCGAAGCGCGAGCAGGTAGCGCGCGCGTTCGACCGGATCCTTCAACGCCTGGTAAGCCTCGTTGACCCGCGTCGATGTCTGCATCGCGATGCGCCGGTCGGTATCCGAGCCGCCGGCGTGGCGGTCGGGGTGCACTTCCGCCTGCAACGCGCGATACGCCGCGTCCAGCGCGTCCGTATCGATGCGGAACGTCGCCGGCAGGCCGAACAGCTCGAAATGATTGTGAGAAGGATCGATCACAGGACGAGGAAGCGGCGCTGGCGCTCGTTTTTCTGTGCCGTTACCCCGCGAAAAGCGACGGGCCGCCCCTAGCTTTTCGCGCTGGCTTCCTTCGGCGAAAAGCAGGTTTTGACTTTTCGCCGGATTCCGTTCAGACGTTGAACGACTCGCCGCAGCCGCACTCGTCCTTGACGTTCGGGTTGTTGAACTTGAAGCCCTCGTTCAAGCCCTCGCGCGCGAAGTCGAGCTCCATTCCGTCGATGTACGGAAGGCTCTTCGGATCGACGAAGACCGTGACGCCCTGGCTATCGAACGTCAGATCGCCGGGCTTCGGCTCGTCCGCGTACTCGAGCTTGTAGGCCATTCCCGAGCAACCGGACGTGCGCACGCCAACCCGCAGGCCGATGCCGCGGCCGCGCTTCGCGAGATGGGACGCGACGTGCTTCGCCGCCGTGTCCGTCAGGGTGATCGCCATGATGGGGGTTCCTTCGTACCCTCGATGCTCGTTTTCAGTCGGCCGCGGCCGGCTGCGGCTCGGCCTCGCGCTGCCGCATCGTCCGCGTGCTTCGCCTTGTAATCGGCCACGGCTGCCTTGATCGCGTCCTCGGCAAGGATCGAGCAGTGGATCTTCACCGGCGGCAGCGCCAGCTCCTGCGCGATCTGCGTGTTCCTGATCGACATCGCCTGGTCGAGCGTCTTGCCCTTGACCCATTCGGTCACGAGCGAGGACGACGCGATCGCCGAGCCGCAGCCGTAGGTCTTGAACTTCGCGTCTTCGATGAGGCCGTCCTTGCCGACCCGGATCTGCAGCTTCATCACGTCGCCGCACGCAGGTGCGCCGACCATGCCCGTGCCCACCGCCTCGTCGTCCTTCTTGAACGACCCGACGTTGCGCGGGTTTTCGTAGTGATCCAGAACCTTGTCGCTGTATGCCATGCTCTGTCTCCTGACCGTAGACTACCTACGTCGCTACGGACTGCATACTCGTTGTTTCGTTGCCCTTACCGCACGAAAAGCGACGGGCCGCCCCTAGCTTTTCGTGCTGACTTCCACCGGCGAAAAGTAGGTTTCGCACCTTTTCGCCGAAATTCGTTGCTAGTGCGCTGCCCACTGGATGGCGCTGATGTCGACCCCGTCTTTGTACATTTCCCACAACGGCGAAAGCTCCCGCAGCTTCGCGATCTTGCGCTTGACCAGCTCCACCGTGTAGTCGACGTCCGCCTGCGTCGTGAACCGGCCGATCGTGAAGCGGATCGAGCTGTGCGCCAGCTCGTCGCTGCGGCCGAGCGCACGCAGCACGTACGACGGCTCCAGCGACGCCGACGTGCAGGCCGATCCCGACGACACCGCGATGTCCTTGACCGCCATGATCAGGCTCTCGCCTTCGACGTAGTTGAAGCTCACGTTCAGATTGTGCGGCACGCGCGCCTCGAGGTCGCCGTTGACGTAGACCTCCTCGATCTCGGAAAGACCCTTCCACAGCCGGTCGCGCAGCATGCGGATGCGCTCGTTCTCCGCGGCCATCTCCTGCTTCGCGATCCGGAACGCCTCGCCCATGCCGACGATCTGGTGCGTCGGCAGCGTGCCGGAGCGCATCCCGCGCTCGTGGCCGCCGCCGTGCATCTGCGCCTCGATCCGTACGCGCGGCTTGCGGCGGACGAACAATGCGCCCACGCCCTTCGGGCCGTAGGTCTTGTGCGCCGAGAAGCTCATCAGGTCGACCTTCAGCTTCGCAAGATCGATCGGCAGCTTGCCCGTCGCCTGCGCGCTGTCGACGTGGAAGATGATGCCGCGCGAACGGGTCAGCTCGCCGATCGCCGGGATGTCCTGGATCACGCCGATCTCGTTGTTCACGTACATCACCGACACGACGATCGTGTCCGGCCGCAGCGCCGCTTCGAGCTTCGCGAGGTCGAGCAGCCCGTTGTCGTTCACGTCGAGATAGGTGACCTCGAAGCCGTCGCGCTCCAGCTCGCGCATCGTGTCCAGCGTCGCCTTGTGCTCGGTCTTGACCGTGACCAGGTGCTTGCCCTTGTCCTTGTAGAAGTTCGCCGCACCCTTGAGCGCGAGGTTGATCGACTCGGTCGCCCCCGACGTCCAGACGAGCTCCTTGGGATCGCAGTTCACCAGCGCGGCGACGTGCTCGCGCGCCTCCTCGACCGCGGCTTCGGCGTCCCAGCCGTATTTGTGCGAACGCGACGCCGGATTGCCGAAGTTCTCGGTAAGCCACGGAATCATCTGCTCGGCCACGCGCGGATCGACCGGCGTCGTCGCCGAGTAATCGAGATAGATCGGCCGCTTGGTGCCGATGGGCGTGACGTTGCTGGGCTTGGTGGAATCGGGCATCGCTTTGCCTCAAACGATCGTTGCCTCGGCTGCGCGCGGCTTGGCGCAGGTCCGGTTGTCCTGCATGACGACTTCGCTCGCTTCCTTGCGCTGCTGCGCGACCAGCTGCGCGAGCGTCACCGAACGCAGGAATGAAAAGATATGGGCGTTGAGCGATGCCCATAGCTCGTGCGTCATGCAGCGCCGGTCGTCCTTGCAGTTCTCGCGGCCGGCGCATTGCGTCGCGTCGATCGGCTCGTCCACGGCGACGATGATGTCCGCCACGGACACTTCGGCCGGCGGGCGGGCGAGATTGTAGCCACCGCCCGGGCCCCGGACGCTGTCCACGAGCCCCGCACGGCGCAACTTGCCGAACAGCTGCTCGAGATAGGACAGCGAGATCTTCTGGCGCTCGGACACCGCCGCCAGCGTGACGGGGCCTTTGGCTCCGTCGCCGGTCCCGTACATCGCGACGTCGATCATCGCCGTCACGGCGAAACGACCCTTCGTGGTCAGGCGCATCGTGGGCTCACCCCTGTCGGCAATCCCCGCGGACCGCCCCTGAGGGCACCGCAAGGAGCCTTTTGTCCATGACAAACGGGCTCAATTCTGACATTCCCGAACAATTTAGTCAACTAAAAGCCCGACAAGTTCACTCAAGCATTTTGTTGACTTGCGCGGGGTCGAAGCCGTCCGCCGTGGCCTTGGCGTCGCCGACCTCGACGCCATCGCGCTGCAGCTGGGCGACCAGGCGCTCCATGCGCTCGTCGGTCGCGCGGGCGTGATCGAGCAGCGTATGGATCGCCTGGACGACCGGGTCGTTCATGTCGGCCGCGATCGCGTACGCCGAGAACCCGATCTTCGTCGCCTGGCGCTCGCGAACTTCCCGCTCCTCGCCGGTCACGATCCGCGCCGGAATCCCGACCGCCGTCGCTCCGGCAGGCACCGCGCGGACGACAACCGCGTTCGAGCCGATCTTCGCACCGTCGCCGACGAATATCGGCCCCAGCACCTTGGCGCCGGCGCCGATCACCACGCCCCGGCCCAGCGTCGGGTGCCGCTTTTCCTTTTCCCACTTGACGCCGCCGAGCGTGACGCCGTGGTAGAGCGTGCAGTCGTCGCCCACCTCCGCGGTCTCGCCGATCACGACCCCCATGCCATGATCGATGAATACGCGCCGGCCGATCGTCGCGCCGGGGTGGATTTCGATCCCCGTCAGCCAGCGCCCCCAGTGCGCGAGCCAGCGCGCCAGCCACTTGAATCCGGCGCCCCACAGCGGATGCGCGACGTTGCGGTGCCACACCAGCGCGTGCAATCCCGGATAGCAGGTGATCACCTCCCAGGTCGTGCGGGCGGCGGGGTCGCGGTCGAACACGACCGCGATGTCTTCTCGGAGACGGGCGAACATGGAGGTATTTTCGCATTTCCGACTGATATGCTCAACTATTGAGATCCTGCCGCCGCCGCTAACTTGCTAAACTCATTGGTCAACAAGATCGGACGCCCGGCGCGCGCGCCGCGCGCATCCGGAACGTCCCGTACCCGGAGGAAGTCCATGCGCTTAGTTCCCGCTGTCGCCGTCGCGGCCTTCGCCCTGGCGGCCGCCCTGCCCGCCGCCGCGCAGGAAATCACGCTGAAGGTCGCCCATTTCTGGCCGCCCGGCGCGATGCCGCCGTCCACGCTGCTGGTGCCGTGGTGCGACAAGATCGCGAAGGACTCGAACAATCGCCTGAAATGCCAGATCTATCCGGCGATGCAGCTCGGCGGCACACCGCCCCAGCTGATCGACCAGGTCAAGGATGGCGTCGCCGACATCGTCTGGACGCTTCCCGGCTATACGGCCGGCCGCTTCCCGGTGATGGAGGTGTTCGAGCTGCCGTTCATGTCGGCGTCGGCCGAGGCGACGTCGCAGGCGGCCTGGGACTACTACGCGATGTACGGCAACAAGGAGTTCCCCGGCATCAAGGCGATCGCCGTCAACGTGCATGACAACGGCTACGTGCATGGCAGCAACAAGCAGGTCAAGACGCTCGCCGACTTCAAGGGCATGAAGATGCGCGCGCCGACGCGGCAGACGAACAAGATGCTCGCAGCACTTGGTGCGACGCCGGTCGCAATGCCGCTGCCCGCGCTCGCGGATGCGCTGTCGAAGGGCGTCGTCGACGGCTACCTGCTGCCGTGGGAAGTCATCCCGTCGATCAAGGCGCACGAGCTGTCGAAGTTCCACAGCGAGACCGATCCGAAGTCGCGCGCGCTGTACACCGCCGTGTTCATCCTCGGCATGAACCAGGCGAAGTACGACAGCCTGCCGCCCGACCTGAAGAAGGTGATCGACAGCAACTCGGGTGCCGCAGGTCGCGCGCGCGTTCGGCAAGCAGTGGGACGCATCGGCGCCGCCGGCGCGCAAGCAGGCGGTCGACCGGGGCAACACGTTCTACTTGATCCCGGCATCCGAGCTCGCCAATGGCAGAAGGCCACGGCGAACCTCGAGGACGAGTGGGTGCGCGACGTCAGCGCGAAGGGTCACGACGGCAAGCAGCTGCTGCAGACGGCGAAGGACCTGATCAAGAAGTACGAGACGGCGAAGTAGTCTCGCGGTGACGTCGACTGCGATGGGCGCGGCCGCGATCCGCGCCCATTGTCGCGTGCGGCATCGGACCGCCATGGATGAATCGCTGACCGCACCGCGCCTGCCGGCCGATCCCTTCGGCCGCTGGCTCTACCGGATGAGCGAGTGGTTCGCGCTCGCCGGCGGCGCGATCTTCGTCGGCATCGCGATCATGTCGGTGGCAAGCATCGCGAGCCGCGCGCTGTTCTCCACGCCGATCCAGGGCGACTACGAGCTCGTGCAGGTCGGCTGCGCCGTGTTCGTCGCGCTGTGCCTGCCGATCTGCCAGATGCGCGGCGCGAACATCATCGTGGACTTCTTCACGACGCGTGCGTCGGTCGTGCACGCAGCGACGGCTCGACGCGATCGGCGCATTGCTGCTCGGCGCTCGTGATGGCGCTCGTGGCGTGGCGACTGGCGGCCGGGACGCTATCGATGCGCGAAGCAGGCGAGACGACGACGATCCTCGGCTGGCCGGTCTGGTACACGTACGCGCTGATGGTCCCCGGCGTCGCGCTCACGCGCGCTCGCCGGCGCTCCACAGTCGCGTGCGAGTACCAGCTGCGCGTGATCAGCGCGATGAGCCCGCTCCTCGTCGGCGCGGCGCTGTTCGCCGCCATGCTCGTGCTGATGGCCGTTCGCGTGCCGATCGCGATCGCGATGTTCGTGCCCGGCGCTATCGGCTACGTCGCGCTGTCGAGCGAGGCAGCGCTGCTCTCGAATCTGAAAGGTGCGTGTCTACGCGCGCTTCTCGGTCTACGATCTGTCGGTGATTCCGCTGTTCCTGCTGATGGGACAGTTCGCGACGCAAGGCGGACTTTCCGCCGCGCTGTTCCGCGCCGCCGCATCGTTCGTCGGCCATTTCCGCGGCGGCCTGGCGATGGCCGCGGTTCTGGCGTGCGCCGCATTCGGCGCGATCTGCGGCTCCTCGGTCGCGACGGCAGCAACGGTTGCGCAGGTCGCGCTGCCCGAGATGAAGCGGTTCAACTATTCCGGACGCCTCGCGACGGCGACGCTCGCGGCCGGAGGCACGCTCGGCATCCTGATCCCGCCGTCGGTCGTGCTCGTCGTCTACGCGATCCTCGCGCAGCAGAACATCGCGAAGCTGTTCGCGGCTGCGATGATTCCCGGCATCATCGCAGCGATCGGCTACCTGATCGCGATCGGCGTCTACGTCCGGCTGCATCCGGACCAGGGGCCGGCACAGCCGCGGCACTCGTGGCAGGAACGGCTGACGACGCTCGGCGAAGTGTGGCCGGTCGCGGCGATCTTCCTGATCGTGTTCGGCGGCATCTATGGCGGCATCTTCACGCCGACCGAGGGCGCGGGTGTGGGTGCCGTCGGAACATTCGTCGCGGGACTGCTGCAAGCGCGAGCTCGATGCTTCGCGCGATCCGCAGCAGCTTTCTCGGCGCCGCGGAAACCAGCGCGATGATCTTCATGATCTTCCTCGGCGCCGACATGCTCAACTCGGCGCTGGCGCTTTCGCAGATGCCCGCGCAGCTCGCGCAGATCGTCGGCGGCCTGCAGGTGCCGCCGCTGCTGATCGTCGCGGGCGTGCTGATGCTGTACGTCGTGCTCGGTTGCGTGATGGACGAGCTGTCGATGATCCTGCTGACGGTCCCGGTCGTGTTCCCGGCGATCATGGCGCTCGATCTTTTCGGCCTCGACCCCGCGGAGAAGGCGATCTGGTTCGGCATCCTGATCCTGATGGTGGTCGAGATCGGGCTGATCGCACCGCCGGTCGGGCTCAACGTCTACGTCATCAACGGCCTCGCGCGCGACGTGCCGATGGCCGAGACCTACCGCGGCGTCGTGCCGTTCCTCGTTACCGACGCGATCCGCGTGCTGCTGCTGCTGTTCTTCCCGATCGTGTCGCTGTGGGCCGTGCGGCTGCTCGACTGACGTTCGTGACCATGCTGCGGATTGCCTTCTTCGTCATCGCGGTTCTGCGTTCCTCCGACGCACGCCGATGCGCAGGGCGCGCCGCGCGAGCGGATCGCTCCGCCACCACCGGAGCGCGCGCGAAGCCGACGCGCGGCGGAGAAGCGCTGCCTCGCCTCGCGCCGCCGCGTCGAGCGGCAGAACGAAGTGATCGCCGAAGCCGACGCGCGCCTCGCGAAGGAGCAGAAAGCGCGCGCGAGCTGCAAGACCAAGCGCGCCTGCGAGAGCCTCGATCGCGCGCTCAAGGCCTCGGAGACGCGCCAGCAACGGCACGCCAAGCAGCTCGCGCAGTTCGAGAGCGAAACGCGGAAGGCGTGCGACGCGCCGTCGGACGCAGCGAAGGCGCCCGACTATCGCAACAGCACGGCGGTGACCAGCAATCCGACGACGACGAACCCGAACAGCACCAAGTAGCTGATCGCGAGGCACCACGCCCGCGCGAGGACGCCGATCCAGCGCCCGCCGTACACGGCCTTCATCGCCCAGACGCTGTAGATCACGACCCACAGGCCCAGCGCTATGCGCACCGGCGTCCACGGAACGACGACGGCGATCATCACGATCAGGAACAGGAACGACAGGTCGTGCGCGGCGAACACGAGATGCTCCGAATAGCGCCGCGGTCGCAACGGATAGCGGCGCGCGCGGCCCAGATAGAGCAGCTTCAGCAGCAACGCGAAGACCGGGAGCAGCACGACCATCGCGTACGGGCCATAGCGCAGCGAGCCCGAACGTGATTTGCTCCACTTTGTCGTCACGCGACATCGCGTTGAAGCGATCGAGGCGGCGCTTGAGCAGATCGGTGACCAGGCCTGGCGGACCGTCGAGGACGAGATTCGCGTCCTTGTCGAACGTGAGCGACGGCCCGGTGATCGTAGGCTTCGAGTCCGAGCGCCTCCGATCCCGCGGCCGGTCCGGGTTTGCGGTCGCCCGTCGTCTCTGATTCCGCATCGAACTTCACGAGGTCCGTGTCGGTCAGCATCGGCACGTCGACGACGATGCGAAACAGCGCGAACATCGCGATCGACAGCACGAGGAACAGTCGCGCGGGCCGCACATAGCGACGCCGCCGTCCGGTCAGGTATTCGCGCGTGAGAAACCCCGGATGCAGCAGCAGCGCGGCGAGCGTGCGCCAGAGGCGACCGTCCAGCGAAACATAGCGCCCGGCCGCATCCTTCAGGAATTGGCGCGCCGTCGGCAGCGCGATCGCGGTCTCCTGTCCGCACTGCGGGCAAAACGCGCGCCGACGCCGGCGCGCCGCAGTTGCGACACGGCGAGCGCGCGAGCAGCGCGTCCGCCGGCACCGCGCGGGCAGCCGATTCAGGCGCCAGGTTCGCCATCGAGCTTCTCGTCGACGCGGGCGAGAATGCCGCGCAGGATGTTCACTTCCTCGCGTTCGAGACCGGCGCGCGCGAACAGCCGCCGCAACCGCGGCAACAGGCGCCGCGGCATGCGCGGATCGAGGAACCGAAGGTCGGTGAGCGTTCGCGTCGCGTGCGCATAGAGGCCTTCGACTTCGTCGTGCGTCGCTGCCGCGAAGCGCGGCGCGCGCCACACGTCGCCCCCAAGCGCTGCGACGAAAAGCTCGTACGCCGCGACCTGCACGGCGGCGGCGAGGTTCAGCGAGCCGTAGTGCGGATTCGCGGGGATCGTGGCGACGACCGCGCAACGTGCGAGCTCCTCGTTCGAAAGCCCCGACATCTCGCCTCCGAAAACCAGCGCGACCTCCGCGCGAGCGGCTTCGGCGATCGCGCGGCGCGCGGCGTCGCGTATCGGCAGCACCTGGCCCGCGAATTCCCGCGGCCGCGCCGATAAGCCCGATGGTCAGCGCAGCGCCGGCCAACGCCTCGTCGAGCGTCGCGACGACGCTGGCGGCGTCGAGCACGGACGCCGCCCCGGAAGCGAGCGCGACCGCCTCCGGATCGGGGAATCGTCGCGGCGCGACCAGCACGAGACGGCTCAGGCCCATCGTCAACATCGCCCGCGCCGCGCTTCCGATGTTGCCCGGATGGCTGGTGCTCACGAGCACGATGCGGATCCGATCGAGGCGTGCAGGGAGGTGGAAGCGTTGGCCATGGGCTCGAGTCGTGCGATCGTCAGGGCGGCTGGGCGGATCGGCGAACGATTAGAATACCGACGTTCCCGCCCTCCCCTTCGCCGCGGTCCGCGCGCGGCGTTCCCCTCATGCACCCGATGCTCACGACCGCCGTCAAGGCGGCACGCCGCGCCGGCAACATCATCAATCGCGGCGCGCGCGATATCGACCTGCTCACCGTCACGGCGAAGGGCCCGAAGGACTTCGTCAGCGAGGTGGACCGCGCGGCGGAAGCAGCGATCGTCGAGACCGTGCTCGCAACCTATCCGGACCACGCGATTCTCGCAGAGGAAGGCACGGCCCATGGCAGGAATTCGGCGGCCGAGCACGTGTGGATCATCGACCCGCTGGACGGAACGACGAACTTCCTCCACGGGTTCCCGCAGTACTGCGTGTCGATCGCGCTCGCGCACCGCGGCGTGGTCACGCAGGCCGTGATCTTCGATCCGGTGCGCAACGACCTGTTCACCGCGTCGCGCGGGCGCGGCGCGTATCTGAACGACCGCCGCATCCGCGTCAGCAAGCGCCAGCATCTGCGCGAATGCCTGATCGGCACCGGCTTCCCGTTTCGCGATGGCAGCTACCTCGACACCTATCTGGCGATGATGCGGGCGATGATCATGCATACGGCGGGCATCCGGCGACCCGGTGCCGCCGCGCTCGATCTCGCCTACGTCGCCGCGGGCTTCTACGACGGCTTCTGGGAAGTCGGGCTCAATCCCTGGGACGTTGCCGCCGGGAGCCTGCTCGTGCTCGAGGCGGGCGGCCTGATCGGCGACCTGGCCGGCGAAGGCGATTACCTGCACGGCGGCCAGGTGATCGCGGCAAACCCGAAGATCTTCGTCGCAGATCGTCAAGGAGCTCTCGCCTTTCCGCGCGGATATGACGAAGGGCGCAGCGCCGCGGCCGGCAGTCACTTAACATCCGGTTGGCGTCGGTCAGCCTCGTCGGAGGCCGCCGATCGGACGAGCCGGCGATTTCGCCGACTTGCAGGACGTCGCGCCGCGGCTTCGCAGGGCCGGTGGTCCCGGACTTGCTTCCGGTTTTGCCGCTTGAGCGTCATTTCCGTCTCCGAGGGGGAGTCGACATGTCCCGCACGTCCTGCCGCGCCGCGGCCCGCACACTGGCGGCCGCGCTGGTCGCCAGTCTTGCGCTTGCAGCCGCCGCGCCCGTGCTCGCGAAAACCGCCAAAGACGATGCCGACGCTCCGCGTCATGCTGAACCCGGCGACGGCACCCCGAGGCAGCCTGCCGGACAGTGCGCGGACCCGCATCGAGTCGCTTGCCGGCGCTCCCGTCACCGTCGCCGCGGTCACCCGAACCGGCGCACTCGACCTCGCGATCGGCGGTCCGAGGGATCGGCGCGGCGCTGCAGGCGCTCGCCGGGAAGCTGCGAACCGAGCGGTCCGTGCTCTGGGCCGAGGTGACCGAGGCGCAGACCGTGCGCCCGAAGTCCGCGATCGCAGCGAAGGCCGCGCAACAATCGGCGCGCAAGCTCCTGGTGCGTTTCGACGACGGCGTGGATTCCGCCTCGGTCGTCGGCCGCCTGTCGGCGTTGGCCGGCGCGCACGCGACGATCGAGCGCAGCATCGGCGCCGTCCACGTGATCGCGCTGGCGTGGACCGCTCCCGATGTACGAGCTCGAGGCGATCGCGCGCAAGTTCGAGACCGACCCGGGCGTCCGCTACGCCGATCCGGTGCGTCGCGCGATCGCCTATCGCGTACCGAACGATCCGTTGTATTCGCAACAATGGGCGCTGGAGAACATGAGCGCGAGTACCGCGTGGGACGCGGGTACCGGAAGCAGCAGCGTCACGGTGGCGGTCGTCGACACCGGCATGCTCGACCATCCCGATCTCGCTGGCCGCGTGCTTCCCGGACACGATTTCATCGTCGATGTCGACAGCGCGCGCGACGGCGATGCGCGGGACGGCAATCCGCGCGACGAAGGTGACTGGACCGACGACGGCGATTGCAGCGGATTCGGCGCCCAGCCGTCGTTCTTCCACGGCCTGTTCATTGCCGGGCAGATCGCTGCGAACGCGAACAACGACCTCGGCATCGCCGGCCTCGACTGGGCGGCGAAGATCCTCCCCGTTCGCGTGCTGGGCAAATGCGGCGGAACCTTCGACGACATAGCCGCCGGCATCGCGTGGTCCGCCGGCTTTGCGGTAGACGGCGCACCCACCAACCCGCATCCGGCGCGCGTCATCAACCTTTCGCTGGGCGGCTTCGGGTCGTGCCCGGCTGCGGTGCAGGAAGTCATCGACGACGCGCTCGCGCAGGGGACGGTCGTCGTGGCCGCAGCGGGCAACGAGTCCGACGACGCGTCGTTCTTTTCGCCCGCGAACTGCAGCGGCGTCATCACGGTCGGTGCACTCGGTCGCACCGGCGAGCGCAGCAGCTATTCGAACTTCGGACGCCGCGTCGACATCTCGGCGCCGGGCGGCGACGTGGATGTCGACGGACAGATCCTCTCCACGCATGCTGACAGGCGACACCGTGCCAGGTGACTTCAACTACGACGTCGGCATCGGTACGAGCTTCGCCGCCCCGCTGGTCTCGGGAACGCTGTCGCTGATGTTCGCGCGCAACCCGAACCTGACCGTTGGGCAAGCGTTGTCGCTGCTTCAGGGGTCCTCCTCCGACTTTGCGCTGCATACGAGTTGCGCGTTCGGCGGCTTCTGCGGCATCGGCATGCTGAACGCCGGTGGCGCGATGGCGAGCACGATCCCCGCGATAACGAACCTGCCCCCCGGGGCGGTCGCGGTCGTCGAGTACTACGACGCAGCGCTCGATCATTACCTGATCACCAGCGACCCGGTGGAGATCCAGAACCTGGACACGTTCGGCAGGTGCGCGCTGGCAGCGCACCGGCCACGTGTTCTACGCGTGGGCGGATCCGGCCGCAGCACCGGCCGGCGTGTTTCCGCGCGGCGTGTGCCGCTTCTATGCGGGCCCCGAGCAGTTGATCGATTCGTTCTTCTACACCGCGGATGCGGGCGAATGCAGCTTCGTGACCAGCAACCCCGTGTGGTCGCTGCAGACATCGGCCGCGTTCTGGGTCGAGGTGCCCGACGCCGCCGGCAGCTGCCGCGAGGGAACGCTCCCGGTGTATCGCTTCTTCAACGGCCGCCGGGATGCGAACCAGCGGCACACGATCGACCTGTCGGTGCGCCGCGCGATGCTCAATCGCGTCTGGGTCCCCGACGGCAAGGGTGCGAACGGCGCGGCGATGTGCTCGTTGATCTGACGCGCACGCAGCGGTTTCAGGACGGGACGGCGGTCGGCCCCTGCGACCACTCGGTTACCAGCGAGTAGCCGAGTGCGAGCAGCACGGGGCCGAGAAACACGCCGATGAAGCCGAAGGCGACGACGCCGCCGAGCACGCCGAGGAACACGAGGATGAAGGGCAGATCGCTGCCGCGACTGATGATCAGCGGCTTGATGACGTTGTCGATCGACGAGACGACGAGCGCGCCCCACACCAGCACGAAGATGCCCCACCCGACCTGACCCTGCTGGAACAGGAAGAACGAGACCGGCAGCCAGATCAGCGGCGGGCCGATCGGGATCGGGGACAGCAGGAACGTCGCGAATCCGAGCAGCGGCGCCGCCGCGACGCCAGCCATCCAGAAGCCGATGCCCGCAAGCACGCCTTGCGCGAGCGCGGTGCCGAGGATGCCGATGACGACGCCGCGCACGGTTGCAGCTGCGGACTTCGCGAGGCGCAGACCCCGCTCCGAGGCGAGCCGTTCCGCGGCCACCTGTACGCGTCGGCCAAGCGCCTCGCCGTCGCGAAGCAGGAAGAACGCGATCAGGATCGACAGCGTGAGCTGCAGCAGTCCGCCGAGCACGGTGGCGCCGCCGGCCACCAGCGCGCGCTGCGCCGGCTCGACGAACCGCCGCAACTCGGCCACGAGCTTCGCCGTGTCGTGCGCGAAGCTCGACCAGTAGTTCGCTGCGCGCTCGCCAACGAGAGGCAGGCCGGCGACCCACGCGGGCGGATCGGGCGGACCGCTTTCGAGCGCCTTCCTGAGCCACGCCGCCACGCGCTCGCTGTTGTCCGCGATCTCGGAAAACACGACGACGAATGGCGCGAGCAGCACGATCGTGATGAGGATGACCATCACCAGCGCAGCGTTCGTGGTACCCAGGCGCGCGGCCATGCGGGACTGCAACGGCCACAGCGTCACCGCGAGGATCATCGCCCAGAGCACCGCCGTGAGGAACGGCTGCAGCACCAGAAAGCAGCCGATGATGATGAGCGCGAGCGCGGCGAGCGCCAGCGTCTGATCGATGCGATGCGACGGTATCATCGGGGACTCTGTTTTGCGGCGAAGTCTAGCACCCGGACCCGGCGCATCCGCTGGCTCCGCCGAGTTGCGTTCGCAACGATATCGATCCGCCGAAAGCTCGCGGTGCGCAGTGCCGTCGCTGCAATGGTTCTCTCTCGCACGCGACAATTCGCCTCGAAGTTGTAGAGCACGAGGGGCGGCGCGGGCAGGCGACCCGCTTTACGTCGGCGCCGCTCGTCGCTGCGCAGAATGCTGCAAGCTCATGATTCAAACACCCGCGCCGCCGAAGTGCGCGGTTCACTCCACAAACAGCGCATTACGCGGAGAGACCCGATCCGCCGTACAGCCACGCGAGCGTGTCGTACCAGTCTTCGGGCGTCTTCTGCCGCATGATCGCGTTGCGCAGGGCCGCGTGCGCGCCGCTCGGGTGATAGATGTGCTCGCCGATCGCGCGCGACTGCAGTTGCACGCGCGTGGCCCGCAGGACGCGCTGCTCGCGATACGCCTCGAAGACGCGCTCGAAGTCGCCGGACAGCTTCGCGGCAAGATGCGAGATGCAGACCGCATCCTCCATTGCCATGCACGCGCCCTGCGCGAAATACTGAAGCATCGGATGCGCCGCGTCGCCGAGCAGCGCGACACGGCCATCGGTCCAGTTCAGCACCGGATCGCGATCGCAGAGCACCCACAGCTTCCAATCGGAACCATGCCGGATGATGTCCTGCACGCGGGGATGCGTGTGCGTGAACCCGGCCATCACCTCTTCTTCTGACACTGGCTTGCCTGCGACCGGCTCGGGTGCGTCGTTGTGATACGTCACGACCAGGTTGAACGTTTTCCAGCCGGACAGCGGATAGTGGACTGCGTGACAGCGCGGCCCGGCCCATAGCGTTGCGGCATTCCACCGCAGATCCTCCGGCATCCGCTCGGTCGGAATGACCGAGCGATAAGTCGTATGGCCCGAGACGCGCGGCGGGCCGTCGCCGACGACTTGCCGCCGGACCTTCGACCACAGGCCATCCGCGCCGATCAAGCGCTTCGCCGACGAGCGTTTCGCCTGAAGCGAGCTTCACGGTGACGCTGCTCGCGTCCTGCTCGTAGGAATCGACCTCGCTGTCGACACGCAGCTCGACATTCGGATTGGCGCGACAGGCCTCGAGGAAGACCCGGTAGAGGTCGCCGCGATGCACGACCGCATAAGGGTTGCCGAACCGGGTCCGGAAAGGCTCGTCGAGCGGAATGTGGCAGATCTCGTCGCCGCTGATCGCGTCCATCAACCGGAGGCGATCGATGTAGACCGCCATGCTGCGCGCGGCATCACCGATCCCGAGAAAGTCGAACGAGTGGAACGCGTTTGGCGCGAGCTGGATCCCTGCCCCGATCTCGCCGAGGCGGGGGGACTTCTCGAGCACGAGCACACGGAAGCCGCGCTGCGCCAAACCGAGCGCAACGGCGAGTCCACCGATGCCGCCGCCTGCGATGACGATGGGTCGGCTTGCCATGCGAGTAACCGGTGCGAGCGTTGCCAATCGCGTTTCCGCGGTAACGCGTATGCGTTCTACGTCATGCGGTTCGGCCGATTATCGTTTACCCGGACCGCGCACGGCAAACCTCGCTTGACTGAATCGAACGGGCTCTTGTCCTGTCGATGCTCAGAAAGCAAAACGACCGCGGAGGGCGAGCGCGGGGCCGTCTACATCACGACGCTCTATCGATGGGGCGCGCCGCAGATCCGGTTCAACATCAACGACATCTCGCGGATCATTCCGGGCCTGTGTCCGTGCGGCGGCACGCTGAAGCGGCTCGACCGCATCTTCGGTCGCAACGACACGATGGTGAAGCTGCGCGGCGTGAACGTTTTCCCTGAAGCGGTCGGCGCGGTAGTGGTCGCGGACCGGCGCACCAACGGGGAGTACGTCTCCGTCGTCGAGCGTGTCGGCGCCGACGAGCGCGAGGAAATGACGGTGCTCATCGAAGTGCCGGAGGCGACGCTCGACCGCGATGAGCTGCAGCGCGATTTCGAGCGTCGGTTCAAGGAAGTCCGCGGCGTGCGCGTGATCGTGCAAGCGGTCGATCGCGGTGGGACCGACCGCTATACCGGAACGTCGCAGTCGTCGAAGATCAAGCGGCTGCTAGATCGGCGGTAAGGAGCTCGGTTGGCGGCGCCGGCGATTAGTCCTGGACAGGCCCGCGCGCGAACACCTTGGTTTGCGCCTCTCCTTCGAAGCCGCCGCTCAAACCGTATAGTGCAGAAGGAGGGCTTGAGGTGTCTGAGACAGATATTACCGGGCGGTTGGCGCGCTATATGGCGGAGGCGCGGGAGCGGAGCCTCGCGCCACACGTGGCACGGGAAGCGAGGCATCGCATTCTCGACACGCTAGCGGCGATAGTGTCGGGATCCCGTCTCAAACCCGGAGAAATGGCGATCCGCTACGCGCGGGCGCAGGGCGGCGTTGCGGAAGCGACCGTCCTTGCCACCGATATCATGATCTCTGCCGTAAACGCCGCTCTGGTCAACGGGATGTTCGCGCACGCCGACGAGACCGACGACTTCGAGCCGGTGACAAAAGCTCATCCTGGCAGCGCCGTCGTGCCCGCGGCCCTCGCGATGGCCGAGCGCGAGGGCCGATCGGGAGCGGAGCTGCTCGCCGCGGTCACGCTCGGTTACGACGTCTGCTGCCGCTTTCTCCTGGCCCTCGGACCGGACCTCGTGCGAGCCAGTCACCGCAGTGCCGAGGGCACGAGCTCCACGCTCGGAGCCGTGGCGGCTGCGGCATCATTGGCCAGGCTGGATGAAACCGGAATGCGCTATGCGCTTTCGTATGCCGCCCAGCAGGTTTCGGGGGTCTGGAGCTGGGTCCGCGATGCCGAGCACGTTGAAAAGGCATTCGACTTCTCCGGCATGGGCGCCCGCAACGGCGTCACCGCGGCCGTCATGGTCCAATTGGGATTTACCGGAGTCTGGGACGTGCTGGACGGCGAGCACAATGCGCTCCAGGCCCTGTCCGCCGAGCCGAAACCGGAGGAAATGGTAGCGGGACTGGGAGGTCGCTTTTTCGTCACCGAAACCGCAATCAAGCCATTCTCCGTCGGCTATCCGATTCAGGCCCCGCTGGACGCGTTCCTCACGCTCCATCGCGAGCACGGGTTGAGCGAGAGCAATGTGGAGAGCATCGTCGTAAGGCTTCCGGAGGACGGGGCACGCATCGTCAACAACCGCTCCATGCCGGATGTCAACTGCCAGCACATCATCGCGGTGGCGTTGGTGGATGGCGGCGTCTCCTTCGAGGACAGCCATTCCTATGAGCGGATGGCGGACCCGAAAGTGCGCGCGGTGAAGGAGCGCGTGCAGCTCATCGCCGACCGAGAGCTCATGGATCCCGCCGCGCCACGGAGCGGCCGGGTGGAAGTGAAGCTCCGGGATGGCCGTACCGTCAGCCACTTCACACGCCATGCCCCCGGCACGAAGGAAAATCCGCTGGATACGGAGAGCGTGAACGAGAAGGCGCGGCTCTTGATGGGGCCGGTGCTGGGTGTGGAGCGGACAGAGGAAGTCATCCGACGGGTGAACGCCCTGGAAGAGCTGGATGACGTGCGCGGGCTACGGCCATTCCTGACACGCGAGAGCCATTAGTCATCGATTTAGGAAGACAAAGATGCAGTCCTACTGGATGCAGATGACCGACGCGGAAACCGTGCTCGATTTGCGCGAGACGCCGGTGCCCGAGCCCGGACCGGCGCAGCTGCTGGTGCGCATGCACGCCGCGGCCCTCAACCGCGGGGAGTTCGTGCTGGGCCATGGCCTGCACGGCAAGGCCGGCACCTGGAAGGCCATCGGCGGTGAAGGTGCTGGCGAGGTCGTCGCCGTCGGGGCGGAAGTCACCGGCTTCAAGCCGGGCGATCGCGTGATGGGCCGGTGCACCGGGGCGTTCTCGGAATATGCGCTGATCGAACTGGCCGAGGCAATTGCCGCGCCGCTCTGCCCTGTCGTGGGAAGAGGCCGCGAGCATACCGATGACGTTCCTCGTGTCGTACGACATGCTGGTGCTGCAGGGCCGGCTCAAGGCCGGCGAATGGCTGCTGATCAATGGCGTCTCGTCTGGCGTCGGCGTGGCTTCGCTGCAGCTGGGGAAAGTCTTGGGCGCGAAGGTCATCGGCACCTCGGGCTCGGCCTTCAAACTGGAGGTCCTCAAGCCGCTCGGGCTGGACATCGCCCTGTGTACCCGCTCCGCCGACTTTGCGCCCGCAGTCATGGAGGCAACCGGCCAGCGCGGCGCGGACCTGGCCGTCAACGCCGTCGGCGGCTCCGTCTTCGCAGAGAACATCCGCGCGTTGGCCTTCGAAGGCCGGCTCGCTACCGTGGGATATGTCGACGGCGTGCTGCACGCCGATCTGGATCTCGAGGCCCTGCATGCGAAGCGGCTCACCCTGTTCGGCGTTTCCAACAAGCTGCGCAGCAAGGAGCAACGCGCGGCCGCTGTCCCCCGCTTCGTCGCGGACGTGATGCCGCATATCGCGGCCGGGCGCATCAAGCCGCACATCGACCAGGTGATCGACTTTGCGCGCCTGAACGATGCGAAGGCACGCATGGAAGCCGGCGGCCATGTCGGAAAGATCGTCCTGCGCATGCCCGTCGCATCCTGACTTTTTGTCCCTGATAGGAAGAGAAGCTCATGAAAATGATGACCCTGATTCTGGCGCTCGCGCTCGGCGCCTTGGGTTGCAACGCCTGGGCACAACCTGCCGATTATCCGAACAAGCCGATCCAGATCGTGATCGGTTTCGCGCCCGGAGGTGCGGCCGATTTGGTGGCTCGTGTGATGAGCAACGAGTTCGCGAAAGCGCTCGGCCAGCCGGTGGTGGTCGAGAACAAGCCGGGCGCCGGCTCGAGCATCGCCGCGGAACTGGTGGCCAAGTCCCGGCCGGACGGCTACACGCTGCTGATCGCAAGCCCCAGCAGCATTTCCGTCAATCCCGCGCTGAATCCCAATCTAGGGTACACGCCGCGTGACCTTGTCGCCGTCACCCAAATGACGACCTCGCCCCTGGTGCTGGCGGTCAACCCGGCCACCGGCATACGTTCGGTGAGTGACTTGATCGCTGCCGCGAAGAAGGATCCCGGAAAGCTCAACTACTCCACATCGGGTAACGGTTCGGCGCCCCACCTGGGCGCGGCACTCTTCAGCCTTTTGACCGGCGCGCAAATGACGCATATCCCCTACAAAGGCGGCGCCCCGGCAATCCAGTCCGTCATCGCGGGCGACACGCAACTGACTTTCGGCACATCGCCTTCGGTGCTGCCCTTTGCCAAAGGGGGAAGACTGCTCGCGCTCGCAGTCAGTACTCGCGAGCGCTCGCCGCTGGTGCCGGAGCTGCCCGGCATGAAGGAGGCCGGGTTGCCTGAATACAACCTCGAGTTCTGGTACGGCATGTTCGTGCCCGCCGGCACGCCGCCCGCCATCGTCAAGAAGATCTATGACGCAACGGTCACCGCGATGCAGCAGCCCTCGGTCAAGGCAGCGCTGGCGCGCGATGGCACCGAGGTTTCGCTGTCCGCGTCGCCCGAGCAGTTCAACACTTTCCTCGCCGAGGACAGCAAGTTCTGGGTCAACCTGGTCAAGAGCGGGAACGTCAAGGTCGACTGAAGCACCAGGTGCGCAGTAAGAGGTAACGGCGGTCGTGCCCCTCAATCTCGCTGAAGGTCACGTTCTGAAGGCCTGGAATGAGCGCTGTGCGGCCGGCTGCCGGTGCTGGCTCATTTGCGTTCGGCATAGGGCCGGTCGCCGCAGGCTGCCTTGCCATGCGGATTCTCAAGATCACAGGGCAGGGCTCTCTGAAGGTAGGTGGGAAATACACGGGGACGTTCGATGCACCGAACGGTCGAGAGGAGTTTTCCTTGCCTGTCTGTAACGGAAACTCCCGCTAGATCTGGGCCCGTGGTGGAGAACACTCGGTACGTGTAGCTTCCGATCGAGAATCGTACGGAAACACGATAGTCGGACCCTCTTTTCACGTGCGAGAAGTACATCATGGACGCACCTTTCGACGCGTCGGCTGGGAACACCAGCTCCGGCTTCTGATTCTCCGCTCCAAATCGATATTGAATGTCTTCCCACTTGCTCCCCGGTTGTACCTCAGTTGCGCAGATCGATATGTACTTGCTGGCTCGCTCGGACTCGCAAGTGAACAATGGATCACTGCAATCCAGTGCAAACGCGACCCGACAAAGGGGAGCGAGGGCAATGCAGAGAAGCCAGCGCCAGCGTGACCTGCGGAGGGTACCTCTCATACTTAGGTGGTAGCCGTCGCGTTCCATGCCGGCCCTACCGTCCGAGTTGAGCCGCCTGCCGCCACGCACGTTCGCCAAGAATGAATTGCGCTGGCCGGCGGGTCCGCTCGAACGCGGGGGCGGGCGGCCCTTTTCTAGTCATTGAGTTCGACCTTGTCGCCAACGTGAATGGTGCCTCCGCGATCGGCGGTCATCGCTATTGCAAACGTGGGCCCTTCACGAGGGAATAGCTCGAGCAGTGTCTTCATGATTGGCAAGTCTCGCTCCCCAGTAAGCGGATTCGCGTGCGTCGCAAGGCATCGGGTCTTCGGGCTAACGGCCTTGAACTCGATATCACCGATCCGGAGGCTTCGACCTATCCAACGCTGCTCTTCCCACGCGTCTAGTCCGTCAACGGCAATGTTCGAGCGAAAACGATGCTCGCTTAGCTCGGGCACTTCGGCAACGGCAGCGGCGAGCGCCGCAAGACTGGGGCGTCCGTGCAAGGTCGCGTACCCCGGCTCTTGATCTTGGTAGCGAGGCGTAACCCCGTCCCCGACCACCCGCAACGGAAGCCGGTCCAAACGGGAAGAGATCGGATTCTCTTCAAGGCTGAGAATGTATTCCTCGATGGCTGAGGCGAAACGTCTGCGTCCAACGACATCCAATACATCATCAACCAGAACTTCACCCTGCAGCTCAACGCGCAGTCGAAGTGTCTCGTGATTGAATCTGAGCTTGAGACGAGCCAACCCAGGCGTATTGACTAGGGCGACAAACTCGAGCTTTGTGCCCCAAGCATCGTCGGCAGCAGTCGCGCCGTTGAACCGGAGGCCAAGAACCCGATCCCCGGCAATTCGCCCTCCGGCAAGGACTTCTAGGGATTCGCATTCTTCGCGGGTGAAGCCCTTCACTGGAAACCGGAACAAGGCAGCGACGCGCATTGATGGGACGCCTAACGCTATCAAGCTAACCGGCGGGCCGCGTCGATGCTAACCAGCGAGTAGACCTGAACCGGCCCGTCCGGTTGAGCGCCGGGTTAGGCCGCACTCTTGTATCCCAGGCTGGACGCCCACCGTCACAAACGGGCACCGGCGTTGAAACATGTTCTTCCATTTGCCTCGATGCTACCGCGCGTCCTGTTGCAGATACTTGTGGACGAAAGCGATCGCCATGCTGCCCTCACCGACCGCGGAGGCAACGCGTTTCACCGGGCTCAACCGCACATCGCCACAGGCGAAAATACCGGGGGCACTCGATTCGAGGAGGTAAGGATCGCGGTTGTGCGACCAGCGCCCGGCCTTCACCACGTCGTCACCGGTCAGGACATATCCTCGATCATCACGAGCGATGTCCGCCGGCAGCCACCCGGTCTCTGCGTCGGCGCCAATGAAGACGAAAAGGCCGCCGCAGTCGTGTTGACGCACCTTTGCATTCGCGCCATCGCGTATGTCGATCGCTGTCAGATGGGTGTCGCCATGCGCGGCGACGACTTCCGAACGCGGTTGAACCGTCACGTTCGACTTCGTCCCGAGCTGCTCGATCAGGTAGCGAGACATGCTCCTTTCCAGGGAATCGCCGCGCACGACAAGCGTCACCGTGCGCGCATGATTGGCAAAGTACAAAGCGGCCTGACCGGCTGAGTTTCCGGCACCGATGAGGTGGACGTCGAGTCCGTGGGTGGCGCTCGCTTCGCTGCGTGCCGCGCCATAGTAGATGCCCTTGCCGATCAGCCGATCGAAGCCATCGATCGCCAGGCGACGCCACGTTACGCCAGTGGCAAGAATGATGGTCCGCCCCCGGACAATGTCGTCGCTATCGAGGCAAACCTGACGCGTTGCCGGATCGATACGAGCGACCGAGCGCGTGACCAGTATCTCCGCCCCGAGCCGCCTTGCCTGCTGGAGTGCGCGGCTCGCAAGCTCGTCGCCTGAGACGCCGCTGGGGAAGCCGAGATAGTTCTCGATGCGCGAGGATGTCCCGGCCTGACCTCCGGGCGCCTCGCGCTCCACCACCACGGTGCGCAGTCCCTCGGACGCACCGTAAACGGCAGCCGCGAGGCCGGCCGGCCCGCCACCGATGATGATGGTGTCGTACTCGGGAAGACGTGCACGCGTTTGGAGGCCAAGGCGCTCGGCAAGGTCGCGCGTCGCGGGTCGACTGAGAAGCGTCCCGTCAGTCAGGCGCAGCACGGGGCAATCGTCGTCCGCTGGGCGAGTTCCCGGCCAGCGCGTTGACAGTTCAGGCGCGTCGGGCGTCATCCAGTCATAGGTAATCTGGTTGCGCGCGAGGAACTGGCGCAACGCGCCGCATGCGGCGTCCCAGCGGTTACCGACCATCGCTACACGCGCCTTGGGTGGCTCGGCCGCGATGCCCTGGAGCCCTCCGATGCGCTCGCGTGCGAGCGTGCCGACCTTCACTGCGACCTCCGGGGACGTCGCCGCAACGGCGTAATACTGCTTAGGATCGACACGGAAGACGCGCGAGGGTTCCGACGCCCGATATCCGCCCACAAACACCGTGCCGAAGGCGATCGGCACTTCGCCGAAGATGGTGCCCGGAACGCGCCAGCCCAGCGTTCGTTCGATGCCGTCGAACAGCTTGACGACCTCGATCTTGCCGGTGAGAACCGCGTAGAGCGCGCGGTCTCCACCCTCATGAACGGCGAATTCCCCGGCACCAAGATGCAAATCGGCGGAGGATTCCGCGAGACGCTCAAGTTCGGCAACGGCGAGCGTCGAGAACAGTGGAATGGACCGGACGTCGTCAATTGTCAGCATGGATTCGGTTGATAGCAGGAAGAGAGAGCAGGCCGCAATGCCGATGTGTGCGGCCTAACGCTCAAGCTGAGCGGCCCGCCGCCACCGACGCTCGAAAGTAAAGCTGCGAACCGGCGGGTCCGCTTGAACGCAGGGTTAGGCGGCATTGTTTCATGGCCACCCTTACCACCGGATAGCTCTTGGTCCCAGGATCGTAGGAGAACAGCAGGTAAGCATCGGTCTGACCTTAGTCGTGCCATTCGAAGAACGAAGCGTACCTCTTTCATCGATCACGGCTTCGTTGACTCAGACATTGGGAGCCCCTCCTCCATTCGAGGGCGCAGTTGAATCGGAAACTGCATTTCAACTACAGCCTCGTGCATGCGATCCAGATCTGGCGGCTGAAGGAAGACC
Source organism: uncultured beta proteobacterium (assembly GCA_963804205.1). GTDB lineage: Bacteria > Pseudomonadota > Gammaproteobacteria > Burkholderiales > Casimicrobiaceae > VBCG01. Next base: position 120,595 of record CAWDPJ010000005.1, read on the forward strand.
TCCCGGCTCGGCCCTGCCAGTCTGTCGCCGCCTGCCTCGACGAAGCGACCGAATCTCGGCAGCGACAAGATGTGCGTCTTCTGGGAGACCCACCCTGACGCATACCGCCATGCGTTCAACGCTTTCTAGCTCGCGCAGCGTCAGGACAGAGTCTTCCGACGGGCCGCCCTCGAACCCGTCTTCGAGCAAGTAACCAAACTCCACATCGATTTCGTCTTGCTCGAACCGTGGGCAATGTGTGATATCGCGATCAGCCGAGCGAGTGCCCTTTTGGCAAGAGCTCGTGCAAGTGCGTGCGTAGCTCCAGAATGAGTCCACGTGCCGCGCTGAACGTAGGCACAGTGCGTCTAAGTGGAGAGGAGCCGGCGCATCGGTTCCGCGCGGACGACCACGTCTTCGGCGCACAGGGCGCCCTCTAGTCTTAAGCTGTGCGATGCGCGTCTCGATGTGGTGCAGTCGCCGCGACTCCGCAGCGATAGTCTGCTCCACGTCGTTACGGCGCAAGAGCAACATACTGCGTAGCTCGGCTGCGCTGACGTTGGAATTCAGGATCTCGCGCACCTGGTCGAGATTGAACCCCAGATCCTTCAGGACCAAAATTCGATTTAATCGTGCCAGCTGCGCGACGGTGTAGTAACGATACCCCGTGTGAGAGTTGGGCATGCGCCGGGGTGAACAGCCCGATCTCGTCGTAAAAGCGAAGCAGGCGCGCGGAGACTCGCGAAATTCTTGGAGAAGTCCCCGATTCTGAACATGTCGCCCTCGAAGGAATCGCTCTCGCTATGCGAGGGAATCGAGGAAGTCGTTGCGCAGGCCCATCGATTCGACTACGGCTCGCTCACGCCGCAAGGCCTCGCGCATCGCCGGTTGTCGGACGATATTGTCATGGAGTGCGGCCAGGCGTGGATATCGGGCCCGATAAAGGTTGAAGCCGATGTACTGATACGTAATCAGGTTGGACGCCACAGCGATATCGGCGATCGTCATATCGTTCCCAACGAGAAAGTCTTCCGTGGCGATACTGTCTAGGTACCCTAAGCGTGTCGGGCACGGCCTTAGCCAGCACTGCGTTGACCTTGCTCTGCTCCGGGGGGACGTTGCGTATCTTTGGATGTACGACGACTTCATGAAACAGCGGATGCACCACGTCCCGGAAGAGCGTTCCTGCGTATTGCTCTAATGACAGTGCCAACGCGTAGTCGCGCGGAGGTTGCGGGTACACGGGAGGATCGGGGCGCAAGCACTCGAGGTAGGCGCAGATCGCAGCCGAGTCGGCGATCGTAAAGTCGCCGTCGGTGAGCGCAGGTATCCTGCCGGTTGGACTTAGCTGTGGCGCGACTCGGCGGAGGGTTGTCAGGGATGACGGGCACCACCGGGACGATTTCATGGGGCAGGTCCTTCGCTAGCGCGACGACGATGACTTTGCGGGTATGAACGCAGATCGGTACACCATAGATCTTCAGCACGGCGGCTCCTATTTGGGGTTGGGGAGCCTCGAGGCTGAGCCTTGACGAAACGGCAAAGTCAAGCGCCTTGACGCGTTGCCGAAGTCAATCAAGCCTCGACCGGGCGAGGAACGTGGCGACCCGATCACACTGGCAGGAAGGTGCGCTGCCGCCATGAAAGAACTGCGCCGATCGGCGGGTCCGCTCGAACGCGAGGTTGGGCCTCACGCGGTCAGAGCCCCCGTAGCGGGCCGAAGAACCCAACAATGCGCCGGATCTGGTTGCCATCAGAGGAGATCTCGACAAGGTCTAGTCCTTCCGGTAGCGCGGCCCCGTCTGCCTGAACGACATGCCAGGAAAACCGAGCGAGGCCGTGATGAAAGTCAATGGTGCTCGTACGTAACACCTTGGACCCGGGCCGGCGGCGGTGAACCCGTTCGATGTGAGCGAGTAGCTGGTCAGCAGTCGGCGCGTGAAC
>CAWDPJ010000006.1:0-547624 GCA_963804205.1 uncultured beta proteobacterium
ACACAGATACGGCATCCAGGGATGCAGCCACGGCGCGGCTGCCACGATTTGCGGAGCGAACAAGGTAAGCGCCGCGCTGCCGATCAGCACCGCTCCCGCGACGCGCCGCCCGGTGGTGCCGGCGGCAAAGCTCGCGGCCGTCGCGCCCCGAACGCGAGCGCGAACATCGCCGGCGCCGTCCCGATTCCGAACGCGAGCATCGTCGCCGCCGACCGCAGCGCATCGTGCTCGAGCGCGGCAATCACGATGACCGTATAGGCGAAGCCGCAGGGCATCCATCCCCACACCATGCCGAAGCCGAGGGCGCGCGCGACGCTCGTCACGGGCAAGAGCCGCCGGCCGAGCGGCGCGAGCCGGGCCACACCAGCCGTCCGACGCGCGAACCCGGATCGCGCAGCGCGCCGAACGCGACCAGCGCCGCGGCGACGAGCGCCATCGCCGACAGCGCGCGCAGACCCTGGCGCACCGCGTCCACGTCGAGCCAAGCCACGACGAAGCCGAGAACGCCGCCAACGATCCCGCCCGCGATGGCGTAGGAAAGCATCCGGCCCAGCTGATACGCGACGAGCAGGGAAGCGCGCGGCCGTCCGTTCGCGCGCTTCGCGGTGGCAAGGCCGAGCGCCGTCGAGATGCCGCCGCACATCGCAAGGCAATGCCCGCTCGCCGCGAAGCCGAGCATCAGGGCAGCGCCGAGCGTAAGCCCGCCGGTCATGGCAACGTCTCGTCGCGTCGTTGGAATCGGCGGCCGCCGCGTTCTGTGCGAGGCAGGCGGCTTCGTCGGCATCGACGAGCGGCAGAAGCCCCGGCGTCTCCATGTCGTCGAATTGACCGTGGTCGATCGCCCAGAACAGCGCGACACCGGCGCCGACGAGGATCAGGATCGACAGCGGAATGAGGAGCAGGAGGCTGTTCATGCCGACGCGCTTGGATGAAGGATCGCTCGGGCGCCGCGGCCACGACGTTCATGGCCTGCATCCGAACCGGTCGCGCGGCCGATTCGCAGCGCGTTCAGCACCACCGCGAGCGAGCTCGCCGACATGCCGATCGCCGCGAGCCAGGCGGCACGAAGCCCAGCGCGGCGAGCGGTATGGCGGCGAGGTTGTAACCGAGCGCCCAGCGCCGGTTCTGTCGCAGGATCGAGAGCATCTGGCTGCGCGAGCGTTCGCGCGTCGGCAAGCGCGGCGAGCTGCCCGGTGATCACGATGTCGCTAGTCGCCTGGGCGACGTCGGCGGCCGAGCCCACGGCCACCGCGACGTCGGCGCCGGCGAGCATCGGAGCGTCGTTCACGCCGTCGCCGACCACGACGACACGCGCGCCGGCGGCGCGAAGCGACGCGAGCCATGCGAGCTTGTCCGCAGGTGACTGGCGCGCAGCCCAGGCCTTGATGCCCAGTGCTCGCAGCCACCGATGCGACCTTCGCCTTCGCGTCACCACTCGCGATCGCCACCGCGAGCCCGTCGCGAGCGAGCGCATCGACCGCGGCGCGCGCGCCCGGCCGCAGGCGCTCGTCGACGTGGAATGCAGCGATCGCGCCGTCGTCGTCGGCGAGGATCACGGCATCGTCGAGGTCGGACGGGAAGCACCTCGCGCGTCCAGCGCATAGTCGGCGCGGCCGAGGCGATAGCGCCGTCCATCAACGACCCCGCCGATTCCGCGGCCCGCGACGCTTTCGCGCGCGTCGACCGAGGGCAGCGGCGCCGGCGCTGCCGCCGCGAAGGCACGCGGCGAGCGGATGGCGACTGCCTTGCGCGAGCGCAGCGGCGACGCGCAAGCGCAGCGTCGCGATCGATGCCTCGCAGCAACACCGTGCGGTCCAGCGCGATGCCGGCTCGGTCAGCGTCCCGGTCTTGTCGAACATGACGTGCGTGGCCGAGGCGAGATCCTCGAGCGCATCCGGGCGCACCACCAGCACGCCGCGCCCCGCGAGCACCGCGAGCGTGCGCGTCACCGCCGCCGGCGCCGCCAGCGCGAACGCGCAGGGGCAAGCCACGACCAGCACCGCGACGGTCGCCGAGAACGCGCGTCGGGATCGACGATCGCCCAGCCGATGGCGGTGCATGCCGCGAGCACCAGCACGCGCGCGACGAAACCTGCCGCCGCGCGCTCGCCCTCGCGCGCGACGCGCGGCTTCGTGGTCGCAGCGCGCGCGGTCATCGCGACGATGCCCGCAACGACGGTGTCTGCGCCGACCCGCGTCACGCGGACGGTCGCCGGCTTGCCGACAACGATGCTGCCGGCGCAAGCGTGTCGCCGCGGCGCTTTGTGAGCGGCGCGGATTCGCCGCAGAGCAACGCCTCGTCGACGCGGCACGCCGCGCTTTCCAGCACGCCATCGGCCGGCACGCCGGCCCCGTCCGCGACGACCACGCGATCGCCGGGGCGAGCTCGATCGCGCCGACGCGCAGCAGCGACCCGTCCGGCTCGACGCGATCGGCGAACACCGGCGTCAGCCGGGCCAGCGCGTCGGACAGGTCGCCGGCGCGGTGGCGTGCGCGCATCTCGAGGTAGCGCCCGACGAGCAGGAAGAACACGAACATGCTGACCGACTCGAACCAGACGTCGGGGCCGCCGGTGACGACCTCGACGACGCTGCCCGCGTAGATCAGCGCGACCGCCAGCGCGACCGGCACGTCCATCCCGAGCCGGCGCGCGGCAATCAGGCGCAACGCGCCGGCGAAGAACGGCGCTGCGGCATAGAACACGACCGGCGTCGCGGCGAGCAGCGTCAGCCAGCGGAACAGGTCGCGCGTCGCGACAGGACGCCGTCGAACGCGCCGAACCACAGCGCGCTCGCGTACATCATCGCCTGCATCGCGCCGAAGCCGGCGACCGCGAGGCGCTTCAGCGCGTCGCGCGTTTCGCGGCGGCGGGCGTCGTCCAGCGCGGCGCGATCGAGCGGCAGCGCCCGGTAGCCGACCCGTGCGAGCGCATCGACGATGCGAGCCAGCGAGACGCCTGCCGTCGTACACGATGCGCGCGCGGCGCGCGGCGGCGTTGACGCCGACGTCGGCGACGCCGGGCAGCAGGCCGAGCGTCCGCTCGATCAGCCAGCAGCAGGCCGCGCAGCGCACGCCGTCGACCAGCACGATCGCTTCGCTCCTGCCGTCGTCGCGCTGCCGCACGAGGTGGCGCGAGAGCTCCGGCCGCTGGAAGCTGCCGCGCTCTTCGCCCGAATCGTCGAGGTCGGGCGCGCGGCGGCCGAACCGGTGCGCAGCCGATAATAGTCGGCGAGACCCAGCTCGCCGATCCACTCGGCCACGGCGCGGCAGCCATTGCAACACACCGCGTGCGTCGCGCCGGCGACGCGCGCCTGCGGCGGCTCGGCCGGCAGCGGCTCGCCGCAGTGCCAGCAGCCGCTCATCGTTGCTCTTGCGCGGGTGGCGGCGTGGCGCCGGTGTCCAGCGGGATCGTCATCACGCTGTCGCGGCGGTGTCGACCGGGACGTCGGCATGACGCGACGCGAGCACGATCGTCACGATGCAGGCGAGGAGCGACGCGACGAAGATCGCCACGCCGAGCCACAGGACCGGCTGCCGAACCACGCGCCGGCGTCGCGCGGCCTGTTCACGTCATCTCGCGGCGACGATCGCCGGGCGCGATCGCGAATAGACCCAGGCGGCGACGAGCGACGCGTCCTCGTCGCCGAGCCGGTCGCTCCATGCAGGCATCTCGCCGTTGCGGCCGCGGCGGATGGTCTCGGCGATGCCTGCGCGGTTGCTGCGCCGTAGAGCCAGACGGCATCGGTGAGGTTCGGCGCGCCGAGCGCCGGGTTGCCTTTGCCGTCGGCGCCGTGGCAGGCGGCGCAGGCGACGAAGAGCGGCTTGCCGATCTGCGCGCGCAACGAGTCGTGCGGCGTGCCCGAGAGGCTGGCGACGTAGTGGGCGATGTCGACGATCGACTCGTCGGGAATGCTGTCCCGCGAACGGCGGCATCGCACCGCGCCGGCCGTCGGTGATGCTCGCCAGGATCGCCTTGCCGTCGCCGCCGTGGAGCGAGTCGCGGTCGGTCAGGTCGGGCGCGCCGAGCGCGGCATTGCCGCGCGCATCGCGGCCATGGCACGCCGCGCAGTTCTCGACGAACAGCATCGCGGCCGCGCGCATCGCGTCGGCGTCGCCCGCGATCGCTCTCGACCGATTTGCCGAGCAGGCGCACGCGCAGCGGCGTTGCGAGCGCGCGGTTCGCTTCCTGTCGCCTTGCGAGCTCGTCGTGCGACGTCCAGCCGAGCACGCCGGCGAACGCGCCGAACCCCGGATAGAGCACGAGATAGCCGAAGGCAGCGACCAGCCAGAACGCCGAGAACACGATCCACCACGTCGGAAGCTGGCGCACGCCTTCGCGCAGCACGCCGTGCGCCCACACGTGGCCGCTCGTGCCGTCGGCTGCGTCGGGATGTCGACGCGCAAGCCCCAGAAGAACAGGAACAGGATGGCGCGATCGTCAGGACGATGAAGAAGATCGTCCAGCCGGACCAGAACCCGCTCATCGCGCGTCCTTCCGCGTCTTCCATCGGCAGCTTCGCGAGCGCATCGAACTGCGCTTGTGATACGGAAGCCACGCCCACGCCCAGATGCCGAGGAACACCAGCATCGCGTGACGGTGATGACGCCGGCGAGCTGTCCCCAGAACGGGCTCATTTCGCGGGCTCCTTCGGCGGCACGGGTGGCCGCCGAGCCCTTGCAGGTAGGCGACGATCGCGTCGAGCTCGGTCTTGCCTTCGACGGCCTTCGGTGCCGAGGCGATGTCCTCGTCGGTGTAGGGGTCGCCGAGCGTGCGCAGCGCGCGCATCCGTGCGGCGATATCGTCGCCGTCGAGCTTGGTCGCTTCGAGCCACGGGTATGCCGGCATGTTCGACTCGGGGACGAAGGCGCGCGGGTCGACCAGATGGCGGCGCTGCCACTCGTCGGAGTACTTGCCGCCGACGCGCGCGAGGTCGGGACCGGTCCGCTTCGAGCCCCACTGGAACGGGCGGTCGTAGACCGATTCGCCGGCGACGGCGGGGCCCGTAGCGCTGCGCCTCGGCGCGCAGCGCGCGGATCATCTGCGAGTGGCAGAGGTAGCAGCCTTCGCGCACGTAGACGTCCTTGCCTGCGAGTCGCAGCGCGTCGTAGGGCTTGACGCCCGGCGGCGGGCCACGGCGTGCGCCTGCATGAAGAGCGGCGTGATTTCCGCGAGCCCGCCGAACGTCACCGCGACGAACGTCAGGATGCCGAGGAGCGCCGCGTTCTTCTCGACCGCCTCGAAGTACTTGTAGCCGCCGGCCATGGTCGCGCCCGTCAGCCGTACGCCGGCAGCGGCGCAGGCACCTGCACCGGCTCGGGCTCGGGGATCGGCACCGGGATCGGCTTGATCAGGTGCGCGCGCGCCGCCGCGGCGGTGTGCCACAGGTTCCACGCCATCACGACCATGCCGGCCAGCAGGATGACGCCCGCGAACCAGCGCACGACGTACATGCTGTGGATCGCGAGAGGCTGTCGATGAACGGGTAGGTCAGCGTGCCGTCCGGGCTGGTCGCGCTCCACATCTGGCCCTGCATGATGCCGGCGATCCACATCGCGATGACGTAGATCAGCACGCCGGAGGTGTGCAGCCAGAAGTGCAGCTCCATCGCGCCGCGCGAGTGCATCGCCGGTTGGCCGAGCGCGCGCGGCGCCATCGCGTAGAGCGAGCCGATGGTGATCATCGCCACCCAGCCAAGCGCGCCGAAATGCACGTGCGCGACCGTCCACTCGGTGTAATGCGAGAACGAGTTAACGGTCTTGATCGCGATGATCGAGCCTTCCAGCGTCGTCCCGCGTAGAACACCAGCGCCAGCACCATGAACTTCGCCGCCGGATCGGTCTTCAGCAGGTGCCACGAGCCGTTGAACGTCAACAGGCCGTTAGCCGCCGAGCCCAAGCTCGGCATCAGCAGGATCAGCGAGAAAGCCATGCCCACCGACTGCACCCAGTCGGGCAGCGCCGTATACATCAGATGGTGCGGGCCCGCCCACATGTAGATCGAGATCAGCGCCCAGAAATTGACGATCGAGAAGCGGTAGCTCCACAGGGGCTGTTGCGCCTGGCGCGGAACGAAGTAGTACATCATTCCGAGGAAGCCCGCGGTTAGGAAGAATGCGACCGCGTTGTGGCCGTACCACCATTGCACCATCGCGTCCGCCGCCCCCGAATAGACCGGATAGGACTTGGTCAGGGACACGGGTAATGCGATGTTGTTCACGACGTGCAACAGGCCCACGGCGATGATGAGCGCGCCGTAGTACCAGTTGGCGACATAGATGTGGCGGATGCGCCTGCGTGCGATCGTCGCGAAGAATACGGTCCCGAAGGAAACCCAGACCAGGGCGACGGCGAGATCGATGAACCACTCGGGTTCGGCGTATTCCTTGCTCTGCGTGATGCCGAGCGGGATCGTCACCATCGCCAGGACGCAGCCGAGCTGCCACCCCCAGAACGTGAAGCTGGCGAGCCCGCCCAATGCGAGTCGCGTGTGGCCGGTTCGCTGGACGATGTAGTAGCAGGTTCCTATCAGTGCCGATCCGCCGAACGCGAAGATGACGCCGAACGTATGGGCGGGTCGAATCCGGCCGAAGCTCAGCCACGGCACGCCGAAATTGAGCGACGGCCAGACCATCTCCGCCGCGGCGTACACGCCGATCGCCATGCCGACGATGCCCCAGACCGCCGCGGCGAGCAGGAACAGCCGCACGATCTGGTCGTTGTAGGTTTCCGGGGGACGCATGCACAGCTCCGGGACGACGTGTCAGACGAGACCTTGAGGCCTTTTGGGCAAGGCCCTGGCGATCAATGGATCGAAGTATTAGCTGGAAAAAGTGCAAGGCGCAAGCGCCCGCCCAAACCCGCTAGAGTCGTCGCGTGAAGTCCATGTACTCGTAGTTGTGACAATTGCGGCATTCCAATGAATCGTTGGCCTTGAAGCGCGCCCGTTCGTGGCGCGCGAGCTCGAGCCGCTTCGCCTGGAACTTCTCGCGCGTGTCGATGGTGCCGAATAGCTTGCCCCAGACCTCCTTCGACGCCTGCATCTTGCGCGCCATCTTGGAGGTCCATTCATGCGGCACGTGACAATTCGAGCACACCGCGCGCACGCCGGAGCGATTGGTGCCTCAACTACATCGCCCATCACATCATCAAGACCAATCGTGTCAACCGCGATTTCGTCGACAAGCACACATCGTTCCGTCTCGGGAATGCCGACATCGGAAACGCGGGTCTCGCCGCCTGCGCCGGCAGGCGCGTCGTGCGCATGTCGGGCGCGCAGTCCTTGAGAACTGCAGGCGTTGGAGCGAGGTGCGGCCGCACCGTGCTACAACCGGCTGCGGAGGAAGGGGGAGCGGGGAATTGAAACGGGTTGGAACAAACCTCAACCCATTGATCCGGCTGTGGTAGGCCGTGCTGGATTCGAACCAGCGACCAACGGATTAAAAGTCCGCTGCTCTACCAACTGAGCTAACGGCCCGCCGTTGAGCCCGCATTATAGCGGACGGGTCAAGCCGCGACAATCTGGCCGGTCCGGCTGCGAGTCGTCAGTGCGTCTCGCAGGTGAGGAACGGCGGGATCGGCGCGAACTCGATGCCTTCGTCGCGCAGCGCCTGCGCTTCCTCGGCGCGAGGCCTGGCCGCGAATCGCGCGCGCAGGCACTTCCTCGTAATGGATCTTGCGCGCTTCCTCGGGGAAACGGCTGCCGACGTTCTCGGTGTTGCGCACGATCTCGCGCAGCTTCGCGATGAGCTCCGCCGGAATGCCGGCGATCGCGCCCTCGGTGCGTCGCTGCTGCGGCCGGCGTGCTCGGGCCGTCGAAGCGCGCGCTTTTCGGGACGCTCACCCGCGCCGACGGCAGGCGCTCGACGTGCGGCGACGTCGCAAACCGGGCAACGCACGAGTCCCCGCTCCTGCTGCTGCGCGAAGTCCTCGCCCGAGGCGAACCAGCCCTCGAAGCGATGGCCGTGCGCACAGGCGAGATCGAAGATGATCATGAGCGTATTAACGGATGCGCGGGTCGGATGTTGACACAGGACCAAGGCCTACGAAGTCGCCTCCATGCGCCATATCTGGTAGCGGACCGCGGCAACGCAACCCCCGACGATCGCGAGCGAACGCGAGGATCGAGCCGATCGCCAGCGTCGAGATGCCGGTCAGCCCCTGGCCGATCGTGCAGCCGAGCGCGGTCACGCCGCCGAAGCCCATCAGGATGCCGCCGACGATGTGGTTGGCGAGATCCTCGCGGTTCGCGAAGCCCTCCCAGCGGAACGTCCGCGTGGCGAGCGCCATCGCGGCCGAGCCGGCGATCATGCCCAGCACGCCGGCGATGCCGAAGGTCACGATCCGCGACTGTGTCGGTCCACAGCATCAGCAGCTCGAGCAGGTACGCCACCGGCGCCGTGAACGAATACGACTCCATGCGCCCGGAGTTCGTCGCGACGAACTTCTCCTCGAGCGTGGCCGGATCCTCGGCGAGATAGCCGAGATGGCCGGAGACGTACCAGCCGCCGACGATCACCGAGCCGATGACCAGGCCGCCGACGATCATCTCGCGCGTCGCGCGGAAGTCGCGGCTGGCGAACACGAACGCGCCGAGCGCCACCGCGACGACGAACGGGATCCAGAGCTTCGCCGCCGCGCCGAGACCCAGCGCGCCACCGATCGTGCCGAGGTCCGAAGACGGCGCGCCAAGCGCCGACATGTCGATGCGCAAGGGATCGAGCCCGTTCGCGCGCGGCGGCGCGAACACGCCCTTCAGCGTCATGTACGCGGACAGCCCGAGGAAGATCAGCACGATCAGCGACTTCATGTTGCCGGCGCCGACGCGGATCAGCGTCTTGCTGCCGCAGCCGGACGCAAGCGTCATCCCGAAGCCGAACAGGAAGCCGCCGACGAGGTTCGACAGCCACGGCACCTGCGCCGTCGTGTAGAACGTCTTGCGAACGTCGATGAGGCCCGCGCGCAGGTCAGGAGCGCGGTGCCGACGATGGCCGTCGCGATAGCGAGCAGCCACATGCGCATCCGCCGCCAGTCGCCGAAATTCGCGACGTCGGTGACCGCGCCCATCGTGCAGAAGTTGACGCGTTGGGCGACGGCGCCGAACACGAACGGCGAGCGCGAACGCGAGCGCGGCGACGAGCACCTGCAGCTTCGAGACGTCTTCCATGGTCGAGGGTCTGGCGCCGTCTTGGGCGCAGCCGCGTTGCAGCGGCGGACCGGAGGAAAATTATCGCACGTCCGTTCGGCAGGCCCGTTCGTCGCGGATCGCCAGGCGGCTAACCCCGCCGTCGCGGTGCGATCCGTTTCCAGCAGGGCAGGCCGCGCGACCCGCGCCGGCCGATCGCCGGAGACCTCGATGGACCCGACATTCCCGCTCTCCCGCCGCACGGCGCTTCGTGTTGCCGCTGCGCTCGTCGCCGGCGCGCTGGCCGGCGGGCTGTCCGTTTCCGGTGCCGCGCATTCGCCGCCGCTGCCGAGAACGCAGCGCTCGCGCAGGTCGACGTCTACGATCGCGCCGACCGGCTCGGCGCTGCCGGTCTATCGAGAAGGACGGCCGGCACTACATCGTCGGCATGCCGGGCCACGAGTACGCGGTGCGCATCCGCAACACCACGGGCGCGCGCATCCTGGTCGTGACGAGCGTCGACGGCGTCAACGTCGTCACCGGCGACACCGCGGCGCCGTCGCAGTCCGGGCTACGTGATCGACCCGTGGGGCAGTGTCGAGATCGCCGGCTGGCGCAAGAGCATGTCGCGCACCGCCGCGTTCTTCTTCACCGAGCACTCGAACAGCTACGCGGCGCGCACCGGCCGTCCGCTCGACGTCGGCGTCATCGGCGTCGCGGTGTTCGCCGAAAGAGCGGCGCGGCATCCGATGCGCATCAGCGAGTCCGACCGCGGACGCGCGGGCCGATGCACGTCGCGAGGCGAAGACCGAAGCCGATGCAGCAGCGCCGGCGACGCGCAGCGCCGCCGATGCCGTCTTCGCCAGCGACGCGGCGCTGTCGAGCAGCCTCGCGGAAGGCCAACGCGACCAGGCCGAGCCGCGCGAGCGCGCTGCGAACGCCCAACCGCTGGCGAAGCTCGGCACCGGGCACGGGCGCAACGAGGCGTCGCACGTGCGACAGGTCGCGTTCGAGCGCGCGACCAGCGATCCGGCGGAGATCGTCGCGATCCAGTACGACCGCCGCGAGAACCTGGTCGCGATGGGCGTGCTGCCCGCGCCGCCGCATCACTATGCGCGCCGTGCGCCGCAGCCGTTCCCCGGCATGCGATTCGTGCCCGATCCGCGGTAGATCGCGCGATGGCGGCGCTGTTCCGCGACCGGCGCATTGCGGCGACGCCCGGGTCGGCCCGCATACTTCGCGGGCCATGCCCGCCCGCTCGACGGTCGGTCGCCGTTTCCGGACGACGAACCCGACGAGGACCTGATGCTCGCCTACGCGCGCCGGCGACGCCGCGGCGTTCGACACGCTGTACGCGCGGCACAAGGGCGGCGTGTATCGCTACCTGCTGCGCCACTGCGGCAACGCCGGCATCGCCGACGAGCTGTTCCAGGACGTGTGGATGAACGTGGTCCGCGTCCGCGCGAGCTACGCGCCCACGGCGAAGTTCACGACCTGGCTGTACACGCTCGCGCACAATCGGCTGGTCGACCACTGGCGCGCGAACGGCCAGGTCGGCTTCGTGTCGATCGACGACGAGGACGACGACGCGCATGAGCCGCGTCGAATCGATCCCGGGCTCGCGCGTCGACGAGCCGGAAACGCGCGTCGCGAGCAACGAGATCGGCGCGCCGGCTGCGCGACGGCGCTCGCCGAATTGCCGGCCGTGCAGCGCGAAGCGTTCCTGCTGCAGCAGGAGGCGGACTGTCGCTCGCCGAGATCGCGGCGCTGACCGGCGTCGGCGAGGAGACGGTGAAGAGCCGGCTGCGCTATGCGACGGCGAAGCTGCGCGCCGCACTGGAGCCGTTGAGATGACGCGATCCGAATCGACCCGACTTGCCGGATCGCGATCCCGCGCTCGACGCCGCGTGGAGCGCGCACTCGACGGAGCTGCCGCCGCCGCGCGCTCGATGCGGCGATCCTCGCCGCCGCGCATCGCGAGGCGCGTACGCGGCCGCAGGCGGTCGGCGACGACGACGGGGCCGCGCACGCGCGCGGCCCGTCGCGCGCGTGGTGGGGGCTCGCCGCGGCCGCGACGATCGGCGCGATCGCCTTCGGCGTGCTGCAGCTGGCACCGCCGATGGAAACCGATCAATCGACGAACGTCGCGACCGACGTTCCGCAGAAGCGAAGCGGAGCGCGCGCCAGCCGATGCATCCCGCGACGCGGCGTCACTCGCTCGCGGACGCGCAACGTCGCCAGGCGCAGGCACGCTTCCGCGCGCCGAGGCCCGCCGCACGCAGCGCGCGAAGACGATCGCCGTACGGCACTCGCGCGCGCGCCTGATCCAGCGCCGAAACCGGCGCCGCGGCCGAACGCGCAAGAGGCCGCGAAGCCGAAACAGGCGCGAGCCGATGCGGCCGAGAACAAGCGCGAGTCGCCCGTCGAGTCGACGCGTTCCCGCTGCCCGCGCGCTCGCGGAGGCGCCGGTCGCAGCCGCGCCTCCGCCCGCGCCGCCGGACGACGGCAAGACGGCGCCACGAGCGTTCCCGCGCGCTGCGCCCGCACCGTCGATCGCCGCGGCGCCCGCGCCGCCGTCCGCGCCGGCCGCACCCTCGCCAGCCGAGCTCGCGAAGTCCGAAACGGCCGCCAATGCCGGCGATGTTCGACGGCGCGAATCCGGCGAGCGCGTGGCCGCGATGGCGCCGCCGCCGCCGGCAGCAGAGCCGGCGCGGCGCGCGCAGGCGGATCGCGCCGCGCAAGGCGCAGCCGCCGCGCCGATGCGCGAAGCTGCAGGTCCGCACGCCAGCGGCGTGGATCGAGCGGATCCGCATGCTGCATGCCGAGCAACGCTTCGACGAGGCGGCGCGCGAGTTGAACGCGTTCCGCGACGCGTATCCCGATGCGGACACGCGGCTGCCTGCTCGCGCTTCAGGCGTGGGCGGCGAGCGTCAAGCGAAGCGAGAATCTGACGCGCTAGAGCGATCGCAGCAGGCGCTTGATCGGCGCAGGCAGCGCGGCGGACAGCGCGTCCGCGCGCGTGAGCCAGATGCGGCCCGGCGCTTCCGCACGCGGCGGCCATCCGGACACCGCGAGCCGCTGCGGATGCAGCGTCAGCGTGAAATGCGTGAAGCCGTGCGTCGATCGGCGCGCAGCGCCGCGCCCAGGCATCGCATCCGCGCCGAAGCGCGTCGCGAACGACGGCGCACACGTCGTCGTCGAGCGCGCATCTCGGGCAGGCTCCACAGGCCGCCCCAGATGCCGGTCGGCGGACGCCGCTCGAACAGGATCTCGCCGCCGCGCTCGATCACGAGCACGCGCACCGCGCGCTGCGGAAGGACCTTCGCAGGACGCGGCGCAGGCAGCTCGGCGATGCGTCCCTCGATCCGCGCGACGCAATCGACGGCGACCGGACACACGAGGCAGCGCGGCGCGTGCGCGTGCACACGGTCGCGCCGAGATCCATCATGCCCTGCGTGTAGCGCTCGATGTCCGTGGCGGGCAGCAACGACTCCGCGGCGGCCCACAGCGCGCGCTCGACCTTCGGCGCGCCGGGAAAGCCCTCGATGCCGCGATGCCGCGCGAGCACGCGCTTGACGTTGCCGTCGAGGATCGGCGCGCGCGCGCCGAACGCGAACGCCGCAATCGCCGCCGCCGTCGATCGGCCGATGCCGGGCAGCGCCGCGATGCGCCGCGACATCGCGCGGAAACGCGCCGCCGTGGTTGTCGACGATCGCCTTCGCGGCCGCATGCAGGTGGTGCGCGCGCCGGTAGTAGCCGAGCCCGCTCCAGTGCGCGAGCACGCCGTCGATCGGTGCGGCAGCAAGCGCGCGAACATCGGGAAAGCTCGCGACGAAGCGCTCGTAGTACGGCAGCACGGTCGCGACCTGCGTCTGCTGCAGCATGACCTCGGACAGCCAGATGCGGTACGGATCGCGCGTGTGCTGCCACGGCAGGTCGTGGCGGCCGTGCTCGCGCTGCCAGGCGACGAGCGCGCGCGGCGAACGATCGTGCACGCGCTCGGGTCACCCGCGATGCGCATGACGGCCGAGCCTGACTGACGTCAGCGCCGCGAGCCGCTGCTTCGCCTTCGGCGCCGCCTCCGACTGCGGATGCTTCGCGATCATCTCCTCGAGCGTGCGGCGCGCGCCGCGCGTTGTCGCCGAGCTCGCTTTGCGCCGACGCGATGTTGAGCAACGCGTCGGGCACCTTCGTGCTGTCGGGATAGTTTGCGATCAGCGTGCGCTGCGCGGTGATCGCGGCGCGATAGTCGCGGCGCGCGAACTGCGCGTTGCCGACCCAGTACTGCGCCGACGACGCGAAAGCGGCGTGCGCGGATACGTGCGCACGAAGTTCGTGAACGCCGCCGATCGCGCCCGGATAGTCGCCGCGCTTGAACTGGTCGAGCGCGGCGTCGTAGGCGCGTTGCTCCGCGGCCGGATCGGACGGGCGCGGCGCGCCCCCGGGCGGCAGGCTCGCGACCGCGCCGGGCACCGGCGGCGGTTCCAGGTGCCGGCGGCACGGCGCCGGCAACACCCGAGGGCGGCGGCGCATTGCGGATCGATCGGCGGCGTGACCGGGGGTTGCGCCGCCGCGGCAGCTGCCTGCGACGTCTCGATCTTGCGCATCCGCGAATCGAGATCGACGTACAGGTCGCGCTGCCGCTTCTGCGCCTCGCCGAGCTCGTGCGTCAGCACCTCGATCTGCCCGCGCAGCTTCGCGAGATCGCCGCGGACGAAGTCGATCTGGTCGGCGAGATCGATGAGCCCGCCGCTTTTCAACTGCTGCTCGAGCTGCGGTCAGGCGCGCCTCGAGCTGGGCCTGGATCTGGCCGAGCCGCGCGTTGCGTGTCGGCGATCCGCTTGCGCGCCTCGTCGTCGTCGAACAGCGCGGCGTGCGCGGTGCTCGCGAACAGCGCGAGCGCGAGCGCCGCAAGCGGATTCGAAGCGTATGCGTTCATGCGCCCCTCACCCTGACCCTCTCCCCGCGAAGGGCGAATCCATCGCTTCGCACGGAGGTCGCTCCTCGCCCTCGCGGGAGAGGAGTCGGGGGTGCGGTTATTCGCCCGCGTGGACGATGTCCCCGCGCCGGTTCTGCGCCCACGCCGCTTCGTCGTGACCCGGGTTGCGCGGCTTCTCCTTGCCGAAGCTCACCGTCTCGACCTGCGCGTCCTGCGCGCCGAGCAGCGTCATCATCCGCTTGATCGCATCCGCGCGCCTCTGGCCGAGCGCGATGTTGTATTCGCGCGAGCCGCGCTCGTCGGTGTGGCCCTGGATCGTCGCGCGCGCCTGGCGGTTGCCTGCGAGGTAACGCGCATGCGCCTCGACCAGCGGCCTGTACTCGTCCTTGACGACGAAGCTGTCGAAGTCGAAGAACACGCTGCGCTTGGACAGGATGTTGTTCGGGTCGCGCAGCGCGCTCGGACCGGTGCCCGCACCGTGCCGCCCGGCACGCCGGACCCGGTCACGCCGCCGGTGCCGGCGCCGGCCGTCGAAGCGCCCGGCGTGCCGGTCGCCCCGGCGTCGTGCTCCGGTCGTCGATCGGTGCGGTGGGCTGCGACGGCTGCGTCGAGCAGCCGGCGAGGAAAAGCGCCACGAATGCGGCGACGGCGATATTGCGCATGAGACCTCCCGTTGCAATGAGCGCCCGCTTTTCGGGCGCCCGAATGGATCAATCACGGCCGCGGCAGCGGCCCCCACGCGGGTTCGCGCACATCGGTCGCCGGCGAGACCAGGCGCTGCCTGACGCGGCCGTCGGTCGACACGGCGGCAAGCACGCCCCGCCCCCCTTGTTCGTTCGCGTAGATCACGAGCTTGCCGTTCGGCGCGATGCTCGGGCTCTCGTCGAGCGGCCCCTGCGTCAGCACCTGCACCTGGCGCGACGCGAAGTCCATCGTCGCGATCTGGAAGCGTCCGCCGTCGCGCCGCACGAACACCATGCCCTTGCCGTCGGGCAACGGACGCGGCGTGACGTTGTAGCTGCCGTCGAACGTCAGCGCGCTCGACCGAGCTGCTCGCCGAGATTCAAACGATAGATCTGCGGACTGCCGCCGCGGTCGGACGTGAACAGCAGCGACTGCCCGTCCGGCGTGAAATACGCCTCGGTGTCGATCGCCGCGCTTTGCGTGACTCGCCGCGACGTCGCAGCCGTCGGCGTTCATCAGGTACAGCTGCGAGCCGCCGTCGCTGCGTGAGCGTGACGGCGAGCCGCCGGCCGTCGGGCGACCACGCCGGCGCGCTGTTGCTGCCGCGGAAGTTCGCGACCGCCTGGCGCTGCCCGGTCTGCAGCGACTGCACGTAGACGACCGGCTTCTTCTGCTCGAACGACACGTAGGCGATGCGGTTGCCGTCCGGCGACCAGCGCGGCGACAGCAGCGGCTCGTTGCTCGCGACGATCGTCTGCGGGTCGAAGCCGTCGGCATCGGCGACCTGCAGCTGAAAGCGCGAGCCCTGCTTCGTGATGTACGCGATGCGCGTCGAGAAGACGCCCGCGTCGCCGGTGAGCTTCTCGTAGATGACGTCGGCGATCTTGTGCGCGGTCGCGCGGAACTGCGCCGGCGCGACCGTGTAGACCTGGTTGGCGAGCGCCGTGTTCTTGACCGCGTCGACCAGCGCGAAGCGCACCTCGACGCGGCCGTCCGGCAGCGGCCGCATCGAGCCGACGGCGACCGCATCGGCGCCGCGCGCGCGCCAGTCCGCGGCACGAACGTCCTCGGCGCGCACCGGACGCGGGTTGATGCCGTTGGTGATCGACGAGCTTGAACAGGCCCGAACGCGGTGAGGTCGGCGCCGACGATGCCGGTGATGCCGAGCGGGAACGAGGACTCGCCTTCGAACGGCACGATCGACGATCGGGATCGTCGTGCCGGCGCCGCCGACGATCTCGATCGTGAGTTGCGCGCGAGCCGGTGAGAACGGAACGAGCGCGAGCGCGAGGAGGATGAGGAGTCGGCGGCGGAGACTATGCATCGGGTGGGAAGAGGGTGCGACGGTCCGGAGCGGACGCGCATGTCGCCTGCAGGCGACACTCGTTGGCTGTCCGGTGGCTATCCACGACGCGGCACATTCGACCGCGAACGCGATTATAACGATGTCGACTCGCAGCCGGGGTTGCGAAGCGCGCTCAATGCGCGCCGATCGAAGTCGCGAGGCCGAATGCGGATGCGATGCGCTCGGCCACGCGACGCGCCTCGTCGCGGTCCGCGTACGGGCCGACGTAGACGCGCCACAAGCCCCTGCGTTTGCCGCACCCGCGGTTCGACCTGTGCAGCGGCCGTCTGGTTCTGCACGTGCGCGAGAAATGTCTGCGCATTGGCAAAATTTGCGAACGCGCCGAGCTGCACGACGAAGCCGCCGGGCGCTGCTGCGGGCGGGGACGGCTCGGCGACGACTGGCGGTTGCGTTACCAGCGGCGCCGTCGCCACAGCGGGATCCGCAACCGGCGGCAAAGGCTTCGCGACCGACGGCCCGGCATCGGCCGGCAGGATCGACTCGACGATCACCTCGCCGCTGCCCCGCTGCGCGATGTCGAGCCTCGTGGCCGCAGCATAGGAAAGGTCGATGATGCGGCCATGCAGGAACGGACCGCGATCGTTGACGCGCACGATGACGCTGCGGCCGGTTGCCGCGCTCGTCACCCGCGCGTACGAGGGCAGCGGCAGCGTCGGGTGCGCGGCCGTCATCGCGAACATGTCGTAGATCTCGCCGATCGACGTCTTCTGGCCGTGGAACTTGCGTCCGTACCAGCTCGCGACCCCGCGCTCGCGGTACGGCCGCAGCATCGTCGCGGGCACGTAGTCGCGTCCGAGGACCGTGTAGGGACGGTTCGCGAAGCGGTGCAGCGGCTCCAGCCTCGGAACCGCGTCCGGCACCTTGTCGAAATCCCCGGGGGTCGACAGCGGCGGCCCGTCGTCTGCGTAATACTTGGACGACGGCGTCGGGCTCGGGAATGCGGACGGCCCGCTCGGTGTCGGAGCGGACCCGGTTCCGGGTTTCGGCGGTGTCGCGCAGCCGGCCAGCAGCACCGCGAGCGCCGTGCCCGCGAGGGCGATGCGCGTCGACGAACATGAGCTCACGGAGGCGCACTGTAGCATCGTTGTTCCGATTGAACGAACGCAAGTCATGCTCGTCGCAACCTATCTGTTCGCATGGAACCCGAAGCTCTGGGACTGGCCGACGCTGCCCGCCGACATCCGCAGGCTCGATCGCCGCGGTCACCTGGACACCCAATGGAGCTCGGGCCGGGCGCGCAATCTCGAGCCCGGAAGCCGCGCATTCCTCGTGCGGCTCGGCGTGCCGCCGAAGGGAATCTTTGGCGCCGGAACCGTCATGACCGTGCCGGTCGAGCGCACGCACTGGCGCGAAGACAAGGCCGCGGAGGGCCGCACGACGAACTACGTGATGCTTCGCCTCGATTCGTTGTTCGAGCTGCCGGTGGTGACCTTCGAAAACCTCGGCAAGCCGCCGTTCTCGCGTTATCGCTGGGCGGTCAGGCAGTCGGGCACGCGCGTGCCCGGAACGCTCGCCGAGGCGCTGGAGACGCTGTGGGAGCCGCGACGCAACGCTGCGCTCGCGATGCGGCCGCCGAAGGGCCGGCGATGATCGCGCGGCTCGCCGCCGATGCCGTTGTCGCGCTGCATCTCGCGTTCGTCGTGTTCGTCGTGCTCGGCGGCATGCTCGCCTGGCGCAATCCGATGCTCGCCTGGCTGCATCTGCCTGCGGCGCTATGGGGCGCCTATGCGGAACTGACGGCCACCGTCTGCCCGCTGACCCCGCTCGAGAACGCATTGCGCGCGAGCGCGGGCACATCCGGCTACAGCGGCAGCTTCGTCGAGCACTATGTGATGCCGCTGCTCTATCCGGTTGGCCTGACTCCCGGCGATCAGCGCTGGCTCGGCGCGCTCGTGATCGGAATCAATGTCATCGTCTACGCGATTGCGTTTGTGGTCGCGCGGCGGCGACGCGATCTGCCGCAACGGATGAAAACGTCGTAGCATCCGCGCACGCCTCCCTTCTCACGCCCCATGCGCATCGTCCGCGTCGTTGTGTTGGCATCCGCTCCTGACTTCGCCCGCCGCGGCCCAGCTGCCGGCGGCCCTCGATGCTTCGCGTTACCCGCAGCTCGCCGCGATGCAAAGCTGGTTCCAGAGCGGCGCGGCCCAGACGCGCCACTGCGCGCTCTCGGGCGGCCTGTTCACCGAGGCGAGCGACATCTATCGACTGAACCGCTCGGAAGCCCTCACGCTCGAGGCGATGATGAAGCGGCACGCCGAGACGTTGAACCCTTCGGATCGCGAAAAGCTGCGCGGCACGCTAACGCACGTAACCGGCATGGCGGCCGGCCTGGCGGACCTTTCTGCCGACACCGCACCGATCGCCTATTCGCAGTTGTGCATCGGGCGAGCGCAAAAACCCAAAGCCGAGCTTTCGCCGAGCGCGATCCAGCCGCGCTTCGACGCGGCGCTGCGCTGCGAGCGGGCGCACGCGGCCGGGAGCCTGGAACGCAAGGAGTGCGTCGCGGCTGCGTTCAAGCTGTCGTAGCAGCGAAACTCCCCCGGCGTCATTCCCGCGAAGGCGGGAATCCAGTGGCGTTCGTTGCGAAGACGCTGGGTCCCCGCCTTCGCGGGGACGACGAACGTTTTAGGCCCCTATCCTCTTCCCGCCTTCTCACGAGTGCACCAGCTTCCGGTGCGCCTGCACGCTCATCAGGATGCCGATGCCGATGAACAGCGACAGCAGTGCCGTGCCGCCGTACGACACGAACGGCAACGGCACGCCGACGACGGGCAGCACGCCGCTCACCATCCCCATGTTGACGAACGCGTAGGTGAAGAACATCAGCGTGACCGCGCCCGCCATCAGCCGGCCGAACATCGTCGAGGCGTTCGCGGCGATCATCATGCCGCGCCCGAACAGCATCAGGTAGAGGATCAGCAGCAGCACGTTCCCGATGAGCCCGAATTCCTCGCCGTAGACGGCGAAGATGAAATCGGTGTGGCGCTCGGGCAGGAAGTCGAGGTGCGTCTGGGTGCCGTTCAGCCAGCCCTTGCCGACGACGCCGCCCGAGCCGATCGCGATCGACGCCTGTGCGCTGTGATAGCCGGCGCCGAGCGGATCCTGCGCCGGATCGATGAACGTCAGGATGCGCCGCTGCTGGTAATCGTGCAGCAGGTTCCAGGCGAGCGGTGCGGCCGCTGCGGCCGCGACCGACAGGCCCGCGATGATCTTCCACGACAGGCCCGCGAGGTAGAGCACGTAAAAGCCCGATGCCGTGATCATGAGCGCCGTGCCAAGGTCCGGCTGCCGCTTGATCAGGGTCGCCGGCACGGCGATCAGCAGCGCTGCGATGGCGAAGTCCTTCCAGCCGATGCGCCCCTCGAACTTCTGGAAGTACCAAGCAAGCATCAGCGGCACGGCGATCTTCGCAAGCTCGGAGGGCTGGATGCGCGTGATGCCGAGGTTCAACCAGCGTCGCGAGCCGTTGACGACGACGCCGAACATCGCGACGCCGATCAGCAGCACGATGGCGAGCACGTACAGCGGCACGGCGGTTCTCGCCAGCGTCTGCGGCGGGACGTTCGCGACGATCCACATCGCGATCAGCGCGACGACGAGGCTTGCAAGCTGCGCGCGGACGCGGTCCACGCTCTGGTCGGCCGCGGAGAAAAGCGTCACGAGCCCGACGGCGACGATCACCATCGTGATCACGAACAGGAACCGGTCCACCGGACGGGCGACGAATTCCCAGACGCGCGCCACGAGCTCCATGACTAAAACGCAGCCTTTCGCTTAACGTTCGTTGTCTTCGTGCCGTTGCCCGCGGGCGCCGAAGGGCCGCTCCCGAGGCGCCCGCCTGATCGACCCCCGATGAAAAACGTGCAACGCCGACGATTCGTCGGCCGCCGACCCTGCGGACGCGTTTTTCATCGGCATCTAATCACTTCGATCTTCCGGATCCGAACCGAACGGCAGCATCGGCGCCACGCGCGTGCCGGCCCCCTGCTCGCCGAGCAGGTAATAGTCGAGCACTTGGCGTGCGATCGGCGCGGCCGCCTGCGCGCCGAAACCGCCGTTCTCGACCAGCACCGCGAGCGCGATGCGGGGCTTGTCGGCGGGTGCATACGCCACGAACCAGGCGTGATCGCGCAGACGCTCGTCGATCTTCGCGACCTCGTACTTCTCGCCCTTCAGCGAGAAGACCTGCGCAGTGCCGGTCTTGCCGCCCGATACGTACTTCGCACCGACGAATGCGCGGGCGCTCGTGCCCTCCTTGTTGACGGCGACGAGCGCATTGCGGATCACGTCGAGATGCTCCTTCTTGACCGGCGAGCGTGTGCGTCGACTCCGCGGCGATCCGGCGGACCTCGCCAGTGCGGACGTTCTCGACCAGCTTGACGAGGTGCGGTCGATACGCGACACCTTCGTTCGCGACGATCGCGGTGGCGTGCGCAAGCTGCACCGGCGTGAACGCGTTGTAGCCCTGTCCTATGCCTGCCGAGATCGAGTCGCCGAGATACCATTTGCGATGATCGTCGCGGTAGTTCTTGCCCGCGAAGCGCTTCCGCTTCCACTCGCGCGACGGCAGCACGCCGGTGAGCTCGCCGTCGATGTCGATGCCGGTGAGCCCGCCGAAGCTCAACGTGGACATGAAGGCCGCCGTGTCGTCGATGTCCGTTTCCGATGCGAGCACGTAGTAGTAGGTGTCGCAGGAAACGACGATCGACTTGTGCATGTCGACGATCCCGTGCCCGCCCGGCTTGTCGTCGCGGAAGCGATGCGAGTGCCCGGGGATCTGGAAGAACCCCGGATCGGAGATCGTCTGCGGCGCCGTGCGCTTGCCGGACGTGAGCGCGGCCAGCGCCAGGAACGGCTTGATCGTCGAGCCCGGCGGGTACGCGCCGCGCAGCGGCCGGTTCAGCAGCGGCTTGTCCGGCGACTCGTTCAGCTCCTTCCAGTTCGCCGGGTCGATGCCGTCGACGAAGAAATTCGGATCGAAGCCGGGTTTGCTGACGAACGCCAGCACTTCGCCGGTACCGGGCTCGATCGCGACCAGCGCGCCACGACGATCGCCGAACGCGGCCTCCGCCGCCTGCTGCAAGCGGATGTCGATCGACAGGCGCAGGTTGTTGCCCGAAACCGGCGGCGTGCGCGACAGCGTGCGCACGGCGCGACCCCCCGCATCGACCTCGACCTCCTCCACACCGGTGGTGCCGTGCAATTCGCGCTCGTAGGAAAGCTCGAGGCCGACCTTGCCGATGTAGTCGGTGCCCTTGTAGTTCGCGGTCGCCTCCCACTCGGCGATCTTCTCGACGTCGCGATCGTTGATGCGGCCGATGTGGCCGAGGAAATGCGAGCCGATCTCGGCGAACGGATAGTGGCGGAACAGCCGCGCCTTGATCTCGACGCCCGGGAAAGCGGTAGCGATTGACCGCGAAACGCGCCACTTCCTCGTCGCTCAGCTTCGTGCGCAGCGGCAGGCTCTCGAAATTCTTCGACTCGGCGAGGAGCTTGCGGAACCGGTTGCGGTCGCGCGCGCTTACATCGACGATTTGCGCCAGCTCGTCGATCGTCTGCTCGAGTTCTGGCAACGCGCGACGGCTGGATCTCGAGCGTGTATGCCGAATCGCTCTGCGCGAGCACGACGCCGTTGCGATCGGTGATGACGCCGCGGTTCGGCGGGATCGGCACGACGGCGATGCGGTTCGATTCCGCGAGCGTCTCGTAATGGCTGTGCCTTGCGACCTGCAGATAGACGAAGCGCGCGCACAGGCCCGCGAACGCGATGAACACCAGCGCGCCCGCGATCGCGAGGCGCCGCCGGAAGAAGAGCAGCTCGCGTTCCGGGTTGCGCACCTCGTTGCGGTCGAACCCGCCGCGGGAGCCGTATCCGCGGCGGCTTCGGGTGAAGAGGAAACGGCGAATCATGCGTACCACACCTGGGCGTCGCCCTGCGACGCCCACGCCATTTCCCCTCTCCATTCAGGGAGAGGGGGAAGGGGTGAGGGGCACTGAACTCATCACCCCCCTCTCTCGCAGCGGGAGAGGGAGCAAAGGGCGTGAGCGGGATCGGCCGACGCTGAGGCCCATGAGGATCACTCTAGCACCTGGATCGCCACGGGATCAAAGCGTTGCCGACGAACGCACCGGCCGCTGTGGCATCTGCAGCAGTACGGACACGACCGGCCACAGGGCGGCGCCGGAGAGCGCGGCGATGAAGTACGTCCACGATGGCAGCGGCGAGCCGCCGACGGTGCGCACCAGCAGCACGAGCGCCGCGCAAAGCACGAGCAGGACCGCCACCTGAAGCGCCTGCTGCCAGAGGGGAAAGCGCAGCACGCGCCGCCGGAAATACTCGGCCGCGTACGCGAGGAATGCGTAGGCCAGCGCATGCTGGCCGAACACGGTGGCGTCGCCGACATCCATCAGCAGCCCCATGAACCAGGCGATGCCCACGCCGACGTAGCGCGGCGCCTGGATGCACCAATACAGCAGGACGACGGCGAGGAAATCCGGGCGCACCATCAGCGCCGCGCCGCTGATCGGCAGCAGGTTCAACAGCAGCGCCATCACGAGCGTGAGCGCAATGAACACCGGATTGACCGGCCGCAACACCTCGTTCGGATCGGCGACGTAGAACGAGGGCAGCCGGATCGCCATCGTCATCCCCCGCGGCGCTGCCGCGACCTGCCGGCCTTCTTCGGCGCCTCGGCTTCCACCGCCTCGTCCGGTCGCGCCGGCGCGCCTGCGCCCCGCGCCAGCACGAGCAACTGCTCGCTGCGATCGACGCCGGCGACCGGCGTGAGCGCGATCTGCGCGAACATCTGCCCGGTTTCCCGCTCGAGCGTGGCGACGCGCGCCACCGCAAGTCCGGGCGGATAAGTACCGTCGAGGCCCGAGGTGACCAGCAGATCGCCGATCTTCACGTCCGCCGAAGGCGGCATGAAGCGAAGCTCGGGCGGCCGTCCGGCGCCGGTTCCCGCCATCACCGCGCGGACGCCGCTGCGCTCGATCTTCACCGGAACGACATGGTCCTTGTCGGTGACCAGCGTGACCTCGGCCATGAACGGGTACAGGCGCGTGACCTGCCCGACGACGCCGTCGGCATCGACGACCGCGGAGCCGGCAGCAAGCCCCGCCTCGGACCCCTTGTCGACGAACAGCTTCTGCGTGAACGGGTCGCGCCCGGTATAGAGGACCTCGACGGCGATGGCGTTCCCGGCGAGCGACGTCCTGATGTCGAGCAACGCCTTGAGCCGTGCGTTCGTCTGCTGCGTCGAGGCGAAACCCTGCGCGGCCGCGCCCTGCTCGACGAGCCGGCGTTTGAGCTGCTCGTTCTCCGCGGTGAGCGCCTTCTTCGACGCGAAGTGCTCGCCGATGCCCGCGACGATTTCGCCGGGCACGGCGGCGGCTCGCTGCAGCGGATACAGCACGACCGCGACGACCTGGCGAACCTGCTCGAGATAGCGGTAACGCGTGTCGAGGAACAGCAGCGTGATCGAGAACAGGCCGAAGAACACCAGCCGCGCTGCCGGCGACGGGCCGCGGTGGAAGAAGGCCGGCGGCTCGACGGGGAGGTAGGACATGCGGGAGGGGCTAGGGGCTCGGATCTCGGATTTCGGGATCGTCAGCGTGTTGCGGCGTCCAGTGGCCGGCGACTGCAGCCCGCTCGTAGGTCACGATGCAAGCGCTCCCCAGATCCGAGATCCGAGATCCCAACCCTCGCATCAGTCCGAGGTGAAAATCGTCTGCAGCTTTTCCATGTTCTCGAGCGCCTTGCCGCAGCCGCGCACGACGCAGGTCAGCGGATCGTCGGCGACGATGACCGGCAGGCCGGTCTCCTCCATCAGCAGCCGGTCGATATCGCGCAGCAGCGCCCCGCCGCCCGTCAGGACCATGCCGCGCTCGGCGATGTCCGCGCCGAGCTCCGGCGGCGTGCGCTCGAGCGCGCTCTTCACCGCGGACACGATGCCGTTCAGCGGGTCGGTGAGCGCTTCGAGGATCTCGTTGGACGACACGGTGAAGCTGCGCGGGATGCCTTCGGCGAGGTTGCGGCCCTTGACCTCCATCTCCTTCACTTCGGAGCCGGGGAACGCGCTGCCGATCGTCTTCTTGATATGCTCGGCCGTCATCTCGCCGATCAGCATCCCGTAGTTGCGGCGGATGTAGTTGACGATGGCCTCGTCGAACTTGTCGCCGCCGACGCGTACGCTGCCCGAGTACACCATGCCGCCGAGCGAGATCGACGCCGACCTCGGTCGTGCCGCCGCCGATGTCGAGGACCATCGAGCCTATCGCATCCGAGATCGGCAGGTCGGCGCCGATCGCAGCGGCCATCGGCTCCTCGATCAGGTAGACCTTCGAGGCGCCGGCGCCGAGCGCGGATTCGCGGATCGCGCGCCGCTCGACCTGCGTCGATCCGCAGGGCACGCAGATGATGATGCGCGGCGACGGGGAGAACAGCCGCGAGTCGAGCACCTTCTTGATGAACTGCTTCAGCATCTGCTCGGTGACGGTGAAGTCGGCGATGACGCCGTCCTTCATCGGCCGGATCGCCGTGATGTTGCCGGGGGTGCGCCCGAGCATCTGCTTCGCCGCGAGCCCCACTTCCTGGATCACTTTCTTGCCGTTGGGCCCGCCTTCCTGACGGATCGCCACGACCGACGGCTCGTTCAACACGATGCCTTTGCCGCGCACGTAGATGAGCGTGTTCGCGGTGCCGAGGTCGATCGCGAGGTCGCTGGAGAAATAGCCTTTGAAGAACTCGAACATTGACGGGCCTGACGCGGTCGGCTGCGGAGTGTCTGACGGATCGGAACGCCGCACCGCCATCGGAAAAGGCCGCTATGATACTCTATGACATAGTGCTGGAGCGCCCGAACAGGCGGCGGTTCCGCTCCCAATTTCGCGCGCCAGCCCCCTCGCGGCCCAGCCGCGGCGCGCAGATCCTCTCAAGTCCCAGGTCTCCCATGTCGCTCACGCTCGACGACGTCCGGCGTATCGCCGATCTCGCCCGCATCGACGTCACGCGCGGACGAGGTCGTCGACGTGCACGCGAAGCTTCAATCGATCTTCGGTCTGATCGACGAGCTGCAGGCCATCGATACGGAGGGTGTGGCGCCGATGGCGCACGCGCAGGACGTGACGTTGCCGTTGCGCGACGACGTGGTCACCGAAACGGACCGGCACGAGCTTTACCAGCAAGCCGCGCCGGCGACCGAGGATGGACTCTACCTCGTGCCCCGCGTCGTCGAGTGATGGCAGCCGATGCGCAGACCCTCGCTGACCTGAGCGGCGCGCTCGCTGCGCGAAAGCTGTCGTCGGTCGAGCTCACGCAGGACCGGCTCGACCGCATCGCAGCGCTCGATCGCGACGCTCAACGCGTTCATCACCGTCGATGCGGAGGGCGCGCTCGCCCAGGCGAAGGCCGCCGATGAAGCGCGCGCGCAGGGGCGAGGCGCGGGCCGCTCGCCGGCATCCCGATCGCGCACAAGGACGTGCTGATGACCGCGGGGCTGCGGACCACCTGCGGCTCGCGGATGCTCGAGAACTTCGTCGCGCCGTACGACGCGCATGTCGTCGAGCGCCTGAAGAGCGCGGGCAGCGTGCTGGTCGGCAAGACCAACATGGACGAGTTCGCGATGGGCTCCTCCACCGAGAACAGCTGGTTCGGCCCGGTGCGCAACCCGTGGAAGCTCGACGCCGTTCCCGGCGGCAGCTCGGGCGGCTCGGCCGCGGCCGTGGCCGCGGGTCTGGTGCCGGGCAGCACGGGCACCGACACCGGCGGCTCGATCCGCCAGCCTGCATCGTTCACCGGCATCACCGGTTTCAAGCCCACGTACGGAACCTGCTCGCGCTACGGATTGGTTGCGTTCGCATCGAGCCTGGACACGCCGGGCGTGTTCGCGCGCACGGCGCACGACTGCGCGCTGCTCCTGAACGCGATGGCCGGGCACGACGCGCGGGACTCGACGTCGCTCGAGCGCGCGACCGAGGACTACACGCGCGAGCTTCGCATCGCTCCCGCCGATGCGGCGAAGCCGCTCGCCGGCCTGCGCGTCGGCTTGCCCGCGCAATACTTCGGCGACGGTGTCGATGCGGAGGTCGCGACAGACGATCGACGAGGCGATCGCGCAGCTGCGCATGCTCGGCGCGACGACGGTCGACATCCAGCTGCCGGCGGTGAAGCACTCGGTGCCGGTGTACTACGTGATCGCGCCGGCGGAGGCGTCGTCGAACCTGTCGCGCTTCGACGGCGTGCGTTACGGCCATCGCGCGAAGACGTACGGCGACCTCGCCGACATGTACAGGAAGACGCGCGCCGAGGGCTTCGGCGCCGAGGTCAAGCGCCGCATCCTCGTCGGCACCTACGTGCTCTCGCACGGTTACTACGACGCCTACTATCTGAAGGCGCAGAAGGTGCGCCGGTTGATCGCGAACGACTTCCAGCGCGCGTTCGCGGACGTCGACGTGATCGCCGGCCCGGTCGCGCCGACGGCGGCCTTCCGCATCGGCGAGATCTGCGACGATCCGGTGCAGATGTATCTCGGCGACATCTTCACCGTCGCCGCGAACCTGACCGGCGCGCCGGCGATCTCGATCCCCGCGGGGTTCACGCGGGACGGACTGCCGATCGGCCTGCACCTTCAGGCGAACGCCTTTCAGCGAAGCGAAGCTGCTCGCCGTCGCGCATCGATTCCAGCAGGCGACCGATTGGCACCTGCGGGTGCCGCCGCTTCGAGGTTGACGATGGCCGCGTGGGAAGTCGTCATCGGGATCGAGACGCACGCGCAGCTTTCGACCGCGTCCAAGATCTTCTCGGGCGCGTCGACCGCGTTCGGCGCCGCGCCGAACACGCAAGCCTCGGCCGTCGACATCGCGCTGCCCGGCGTGCTTCCGGTGCTGAACAAGGGCGCCGTCGAGCGCGCGATCCGCTTCGGGCTCGCAGTCGGCGGAACGATCAACCGCCGCAGCGTCTTCGCCCGCAAGAACTATTTCTATCCCGACCTTCCGAAGGGCTACCAGATCTCGCAGTACGAGATCCCGATCGTCGCAGGGCGGCGAAGTGCCGATCGTGTCGCCGACGCGCGGCGAGCTTCGCGTGCGGCTGACGCGCGCGCATCTGGAGGAGGACGCGGGCAAGAGCCTGCACGAGGACTTCCAGGGCATGACCGGCATCGATCTCAACCGCGCCGGCACGCCGCTGCTCGAGATCGTATCGGAGCCGGACCTGCGCAGCGCCGACGAAGCGGTCGCGTACGCGAAGGCGCTGCACGGCCTGGTGCGCTGGATCGGCATCTGCGACGGCAACATGCAGGAAGGCAGCTTCCGCTGCGACGCGAACGTCTCGGTACGCCGTGCCGGCGAGACCCGGCTCGGCACGCGCTGCGAGATCAAGAACCTCAACAGCTTCCGCTTCCTCGAGCGCGCGATCGAGTACGAGGTTCGGCGCCAGGTCGAGCTGATCGAGGACGGTGGCACCGTCGTGCAGGAGACGCGCCTCTACGACCCGGACCGCGACGAGACGCGGTCGATGCGCAGCAAGGAAGACGCGCAGGACTATCGCTACTTTCCCGGATCCGGACCTGCCGCCGCTCGCGATCGAGCCTGCGTGGATCGAGCGGGTGCGGGCCGCGCTGCCGGAGCTGCCGGCGGCGATGAAGGTCCGCTTCGAGACGCAGTACGCGTTGCCGGCGCACGAGGCGACGATGCTCACGGCGAGCCGCGAGCTGGCCGCGTATTTCGAGGAGGCTGCGCGACGCTTCGGCGGCGATGCGAAGCTCGTCGCGAACTGGATCGTCGGCGAAGTGTCGGCCGCGTTGCACCGCGAGCGACCTCGACATCGCCGCGGCGCCCGTGCGCCCCGCCGCGCTTGCCGGCTTTGCTGAGACGCATCGCCGACGGCACGATCTCCTCGAAGATCGCCAAGGACGTGTTCGACGCGATGTGGGCGGGCGAAGGCGACCCGGACGCGATCATCGCGAGCAAGGGCCTGAAGCAGATCACCGACGAGGGCGCGATCGAGAAGCTCGTCGACGAAGTCATCGCGACGAACCCCGCGATCGTCGCCGAATTCCGCGCCGGCAAGGACAAGGCGTTCAACGCGCTCGTCGGCAAGGCGATGGCCGCGACGAAGGGCAAGGCGAATCCCGCGCAGGTCAACGCTGATGCTGAAGCGCAGAGCTGGAACCTTGAAGCGGATCGGCATGCGCGCCGCGGGGATGGTCGTGCTGGCCGTCACGCTCGCGCTGGCAGCCTGCGCTCAACCCGATCTCCCCCGGCCGCCGGTCGCGCCGGAGCCGCCGGCGCAACTTCCCGAGCAACCTGCTCCGCAACCTCCTCCAGCGATCCTCCCGTCGAAAGGGGGCGGGTCTCGCTCTACTCGCACGAGTTCGCGGGCCGCCCGACGGCGAGCGGCGAGCGCTTCGACCCGGAGGCGTTGACGATGGCGCATCGCACGCTGCCGTTCGGAACACGCGTCCGGGTCACGAACCTCGAGAATCGGCAGAGCGTCGAGGTCGTCGTCAACGACCGCGGTCCCTTCATTCGCGGGCGCATCGCCGACCTTTCGCTCGCTGCAGCGCGCCGCATCGGCATGATCACCGATGGCGTCGTCGACGCCGTGCTTGAGATCGTTGCGCCCGCGAAGGCGCGCTGACCGTCAGCGTCAAGTCGGCGCGACGGAGCTCGAGGAACCTGCGCACCTGCGCCAGCAACGCCCGCGGGCTGAACGGTTTCGTGACGTACGCGTCGCAGCCGGCCTCGGCAGCCTTGCGATCATCGCCGGCAGCGCGTACGACGTGACCGCGATGACCGGCGTGCGCGCGAGCGCGGGAATCGCCTTGATGCGACGCGTCGCCTCGTGGCCGTCGATTCCCGGCAGCTGGATGTCCATCAGCACGAGATCCGGCGTTTCGCGCGCCGCGATCGCCACCGCGTCGGGGCCGTTGAGCGCCTCGAGCACTTCGAAGCCGTTCGCGGACAGGAGATCGATGAGGATCTGCCGGTTGTCCTCGTTGTCGTCGACGATCAGCACGCGTTTGGTCATGATTGTACTTCCATGACAGCGGGCTGGCTCGGCGCCGCGGCCGGCGGACCCGCGCTCGGAAGCGTGAAGCCGAACGTCGAGCCGCGGCCAAGCTCCGACTGCAGCAACGACAGCGATCCGCCGTGCATCTCGACGATCCGCTTCGCAGATCGCGAGCCCGAGCCCGGCACCTTCCTTCGGTCGCGTCGTCGACGTATCGGCCTGCTGGAACTCGTGGAAGATGCGATCGCGGAACTCGGGCGCGATGCCGGGGCCGGTGTCGCGCACGCGTCACGACGAACCGGTCGCCTTCGAGCTTCGCCTGAACCTCGACCTCGCCGGCGTCGGTGAACTTGATCGCGTTGCCGACCAGGTTCACGAGCACCTGCATGATCCGGCGCTCGTCGCCGATCGCCTTCGGCAGGCCGGCGGGCGTCTGCGCGTGGAGCTTGAGACCCTTCTCGCGCGCGAGGCTCTCGAGCGATGTGATCGTGGCGCCGATCGTGTCGGCGAGCGCAAAGGCGCGCGACGTCGAGCTTGAGCTGGCCGGCCTCGATCTTCGACAGGTCGAGCACTTCGTTGATCAGCGCGAGCAGCATGCGTCCGCTGCGCTCGACTCGCTGCAGCGTCCCCCGCACGCGCTCGGGAACCTCGCCGTAGGTTGCATCGAGGATCAGCTCGGTGTAGCCGATGATCGCGTTCAGCGGCGTGCGGAGCTCGTGACTCATGTTCGCGAGGAAACGCGATTTCGCGAGGTTCGCCGCTTCCATCGCCTGCCGCGCCTCTTCCGCACGCTGCATCGCCTGCTCGAGCGCTTCGTTCTGCTGCGACGATCTGCGCGCTCTGCTCCTCGATCTGCCGGCGTTTCTGGATCAGTTCACGCGCCTGACGGAAGGCCTGGAAGGCGAGCAGCAGCTGGAACAGGAACGCCACGGCGAGCGAGAGAACGATCGTCACCAGCGACGTGTCCGCCGCCGTCCGGCCGACCGCGGCGAGCGACCCGGCGACGAATACGACGCCCAGCACCGTCAGGCCCGGCCAGAACAGCGGAGCGCCACCGACGCCGGTGACCGCCGTGAGAATTCCGGTCATGAGTCACGACCGTGGGCACCGGCCGATACGACACGAGCGAGCCGGACGCGCCGAAACACGCGCAGTCGAACATCAGGCAAAGGTGCGCCGCGCGTTTCTGGTCGGCGCTCAAACGCGACAGCCAATACGCGACCTGCGGCCATACGAACGCGTAGACGAAGAGCGCCACCCAGATCCCCGGCGGCGTGGGCTCGCCGAGCCGCGTCGATCCGACGACGATCGCGGCCATCGGACATCCGACGATCCGGACGATCCGATTCAGACGCACGACCGGATGCACGGAGCGGCGGGCCGCAACGGTCGTTCCTGCGTGCTGGCGAACGTGTCCAGAGTCCCTCCTCGTCGTGTTGCCTCGTCCGCTCGCGCGAGCGCGGCGCGGGCGAGTTGCCTTAGACTACCCGATCGTCTGCTCGGACCGCATCCGCGCGCAACTTCCACGACATGAGCACCATCGAAAACGCCGCAGCCGCGCTGCTGATCGTCGACGACAACGAGGACAACCGCGAGATTCTCGCTGCGCGGCTCGCCCAGCTCGGCTACACGAACGTCGCGATGGCGACCGGCGGCCGCGAGGCGCTCGAGCTGATCGAGCGCTCGCCGTTCGACCTCGTGCTGCTCGACGTGATGATGCCGGTCATCGGCGGCATCCAGGTGCTGGAGACGCTGCGCGCGAAGAAACGGCTCGGCTCGCTGCCGGTAATCATGGTGTCGGCCGCCTCGGAACAGGAGAGCGTCGTGCGCTGCATCGAGCTCGGCGCCGAGGACTACCTGACCAAGCCCGTGAACGCGACGATGCTCCGCGCGCGGGTCGGCGCGACGCTCGAGAAAAAGCGCCTGCGCGACGATGCCCGGGTACGCAGCGTCGAGCTCGGCCACGAGCTCGCCGCCGCGCGCGAGCTTCAGCGCGGCATGGTGCCGCTCGACCATGAACGCGGAGGACAGTCCGGTCGCGATGCATTTCCTGCTGGAGCCGGCGCGCGAGCTCGGCGGCGACCTCTGCGATTTCCTGTTCAGCGACGCGGACACGCTGTGGGTGGGTCTGGGCGACGTCTCGGGAAAAGGCGTTGCGGCGGCGATCTTCATGGCGCGGACGTGGAGCGTTCTGCGCTCGATCGCCGGACGCGCGCCGCGCGCAGCGCTCGAGGACAGCGATCCGGGTCGCGTATTGATGGCGGCGAACCGCGAGCTGTGCAAGGCGAACGAGAAGTCGATGTTCTGCTCGGTGTTCCTTGCGCGGCTGCAGCTTCGGACCGGCGTGCTCGAGTATGCGAACGCCGGTCACCTGCCACCGTACCTGCTCCGCGCGACCGGCGCGGTGGAGGCGATCGTGCAGCGGCCTGCATTGCCGGTCGGCGCGATGCAGGACACGGTGTACACGGCCGGTTCGCTCACGCTGGCGCCGGGCGACGGCCTGTTCGTGTATTCGGACGGCGTGACCGAAGCCACGAACACCGCAGGCGCACAGTACGGCGAGGCGCGTATGGTGGCCGACCTGAACGAGCTGGTGCGCACGAACGGTCGGGAGCTGCTCGACACCGTGCGCGAGCGGGTTCGCAAGCACTGCGGAGACGCGCCGCAGACGGACGATCTCACGGCGCTGATGATGCGCTGGCGGCCGCTGCACAGCCGTCGCTCCCGCGTAGGTGACGCGTCAGCGTCATCCCCGCGTAGGCGGGGACCCAGTGTCTCTAGACGCGGGCCCTCTGCGTGCAGACACGGGTCCCGCCTGCGCGGGACGACGCCGGCGTTCGTTCACGCAGCGCCGCCGACGCGGCGCGCTTGCGCCGACAGCAGCCGGTCGAGGTACGGGATCTGCTCTTCGGCCGCGCGCTCGCCCTCTTCGATGATGTACGGGATCTTCTCGGTGTCGAACAGCTTTATGCGCTGCTTGAACTGCGGGATGATCGAGATGATTTCGGCGTGGTGCGCGAGCCCGTGGAACGAGAACTGCGACTTCAGCAGGTTGTTGCTGAGGATCGCGCTGACCTGGAAGGCGAAGCGCCCGGCCGTCGAGATGTGCTCCTGGTACGGGCTCTCGAACCCCATGGCGACGATCACCCCGGCGCCTTCGCGCATCGCCACGCCGACCGGCAGCGGATCGGACATGTAGCCGTCCAGATACAGCCGGCCGTCGATCGGCCACGGGCTGAACAGGAACGGCACCGCGATGCTCGCGCGGATCGCATCGATCGCGCGGCCCGCTGGAGAACACGGCCTGGTTGCCGGTCGCGAAATCGGTCGCGGTGAGGTGCAGCGGGATCTGCATGTCCTCGATGCGCGAATCGCCGAACGCCGTGCGCAGCCGCTGCATGATCAGGCGGTCGTCGCGCAGGCCGAAGCGCGCATCGAAGCCCAGCAGCTTCGGGAACATCGCGCGGAACACGGCGCGGCGATCGTGCTGCGCCGCGATCGAGCTCGTCCACAGCACACGGGTCATCTCCGCGGCTTCGGCGGTCGTGCGTCCGCCGGCAATCAACGTCGCGTACAGGCAGCCGGCGCTGCACCCGACCAGCATGTCGATGGCGATCCCGGCCCGGTTCAGCGCATTGACGAGCCCCAGCGCGGCCGCGCACTTGACGCTGCCCGAACCGATGACGACGGCCACGCCGCGCTTGTGACGAATCACTGATTTCATGCGACGCCGCCTGCGTCAGGTCGGCTCGGCAAAGCTGGTCACGGCGCTTTGCACGTCCGGGTAATACTTGAGAATGCTCGTGAAGCCGGAAAGATCGAGCACGCGAAGGACCTGCGCCTGGATGGCCGCGAGACGCAAGTCGCCGCCATGCTGGCGCGCGAGCTTCACCGCGCCGAGCAGCGAGCGCAGTCCCGCGCTGCTCGTGTAGTCGAGCGCCGAGCAATCGGCCACCAGCTGGACCGACCCTTCGGTGACGCGATCGGAGAACGTGCGCATCAGGTCATCGGCGGTCAATCCGTCGACGCTCCCGCGGATTCCCACGACCGTGATGCTGCCGGATCTGCTCATTTCGATTTCCATGCTGCCCTCGTTCAGGTTCCTATCGGTCGTCTTGCGCTTGACCAGCGTGAGCACGTTGCCTGACGGCGTGCCGGGGACGTAGCGGATCTCGTCGACCATTTTCTTGACCAGATGCCAACCCAGGCCCACCGACCTTGCGGTGCTCGACGTCGCTGGTCAGGTCCGGCGCGGGCGCGTTCTTCGGATCGAACGGCGGCGCGCGATCCTGGATGACGAGCGTCACGCGGTCGCGAGTCGTCGTACCGCGACGACCTGGATCGGACCCGCGGGCCGGTCCTTGTAGCCGTGCACGATCAGGTTCGTGCACACCTCCTCGACGGCCAGCCGCAACGCGTATTTCGTGCCGTCGTCGGCATCGATGCGCGCGCAGACGTCGTCGATGAAGCCGAGAAATCGCGGGAGATTTTCCAGCGTGCCGGGATGGACCACCGTCGCCGGCGCCGTCATGGCCCGCACTCCATGCAGCGCGCCGCGAGGCGGGACCCAGTGACCGGCGACGACGAGACCTCGCTGGATGCCCGCGTCGGGGAAAGCCGCGCTCAGCCCCAGCGTCCGCTTCGGCAGCCGCCTGCCCTTAGACCCGGGAACCGAGCTTAGGCGATGGCAGGCAACGGCGCAAGGCGGCAGCACCAGGACGAATGCTAGCCTTCGGCTCGGCACTAGTGCATCAGCGGCTTGTAGCGCGGTCGATGCGGTCGCGCGCCTTCCTCGCCGAGGCGCTCGCGCTTGTCTTCCTCGTACTCGCGATAGTTGCCCTCGAAGAACACCCACTTCGAGTCGTCTTCCGCGGCGAGGATATGCGTGGCGATGCGATCGAGGAACCAGCGATCGTGAGAGATGACGAGCACGCTGCCGGCGAACTCGAGCAGCGCCTCTTCGAGCGCGCGCAGCGTCTCGACGTCGAGATCGTTGGACGGTTCGTCGAGCAGCAGCACGTTGCCGCCCTTGAGCAGCGTCGCGGCAAGATGCAATCGGCCGCGCTCGCCGCCGGAAAGCTGACCGACGAGCTTCTGCTGATCGGGCCCCTTGAAGTTGAAGCGTCCGAGATAGGCGCGCGACTGCATCTCGAACTTGCCGACGGTCAGGATGTCCTGGCCGTTGCTGATCGCTTCCCATGCGGTCTTGTCGTTCGGCAGCGATTCGCGCGTCTGGTCGACGACGGCAAGCTGCGCCGTGTGGCCGATCTTGATCGTGCCCGAGTCCGGCTTGTCCTTGCCGGTGATCATGCGGAACAACGTCGTCTTGCCCGCACCGTTCGGCCCGATGATGCCGACGACCGCGCCGGGCGGCACCCGGAACGACAGGTTGTCGATCAGTAGCCGGTCGCCGAAGCCCTTGCTCACGTTCTCGAACTCGATCACCTCGTTGCCGAGCCGCTCGGCGACCGGGATGAAGATCTCCGCGGTCTCGTTGCGCTTCTGGTGCTCGTACGAGGCCAGCTCCTCGAAGCGCGTGATGCGTGCCTTGCTCTTCGCCTGGCGGCCCTTCGGGTTCTTGCGCACCCACTCGAGCTCCTGCTTCATCGCCCTGATGCGCGCCTGGTCCTGCTTCGATTCGATTTCCAGCCGCTGCTCCTTCTGCTCGAGCCAGTTGCTGTAGTTGCCCTTCCACGGGATGCCCTTGCCGCGGTCGAGCTCGAGGATCCACTCCGCTGCGTTGTCGAGGAAGTAGCGATCGTGGGTGACGGCGACGACCGTGCCCGGGAAACTTCGCCAGGAACTGCTCGAGCCAGTCGACGCTCTCGGCATCGAGGTGGTTCGTCGGCTCGTCGAGCAGCAGCATGTCGGGCCTGGAAAGCAGGAGCTGGCACAGCGCAACGCGGCGCTTCTCCCCACCCGAAAGTTTCGCGATCTTGGCGTCCCAGGCGGGAAGCCGTAGCGCGTCGGCGGCGATTTCCATCTGCACCGAAGGGTCCGCGCCCGACGTCGCGATGATCGCCTCGAGGCGTGCCTGCTGGACGGCGAGCGCATCGAAGTCCGCGCCCTCCTCGGCATACGCGGCATAGACCTCGTCCAGACGCTTTTGCGCGTCCAGCACTTCGCTCATGCCCTCCTCGACCGCCTCGCGCACCGTCTGATTCGAATCGAGCAGCGGCTCCTGCTTGAGGAAGCCGATCTTGAGTCCGGGCATCGGAATCGCTTCGCCTTCGATCTCGCGATCCTCGCCCGCCATGATGCGGAGCAGGCTCGACTTGCCGGCGCCGTTCAGGCCCAGCACGCCGATCTTGGCGCCGGGAAAGAACGACAGCGAGATGTCCTTCAGGATCTGCCGCTTGGGCGGGACGATCTTGCCCACGCGGTTCATCGTGTATACGTATTGCGCCATGGCTGCCTAGATTGGGGCGATGCGAGGGAAAACTCGCATTATCGCAGGCTGGCGGTTGCGCCGCGGATGCCGGCATCCCGGATGGAACGGGGCCGCACGACGGCGGCCCTTGCATTGCGGATCTGCGAGATCAGGTCAAGCGGCGGCGCGCCCCGGTCGCATCACTGTTGCTCGTCGAACGGCGGTGTCGCACTCTGCCGGTTGTCGATGCGCACGCGCAAGTGGCAAGCGCTGTCGGTCAGCGTGCCCGAGCCCATCAGGCCGACGCGAACGACGCGCAAGCCGTATCGATGACTGAAGCCGACGCTCGTGTTTGAGTGGCCGACGACGCGGAGGTTGCCCCACTGTCCGGCGCGGAACGACTGGAACTGGAGGTTGGTCACGACGGTATCCCATGATGCGCCTGCGTTCGAGCTCCGCACCAGGTCGATCGCCACGCCGACGTCGGTGGCGGCGATGCCGGTCAGCACGCCATCGATGTAGCCACGACGCGGAAAGCCGGCGGTGGAGAAATCGCCGGTGACGCAAACGATAGGGCTCGCGTCCGGATCCAGCGCGCCGATCTGCGCTTGCATCTGAACGGGCTCGATCGTCAGCGCGGTTCCCAGCCGATTCATGAAAGCGGCCATTGCAAGCCGGCTGACCACAGCAGTCGGACAGTAGAGGGTCGCGGACGTGCAACCGAGCGTGATCGCGCGGTTTTTCAGCCATTTCACGTTTGCGCAGAACGCGCTCGCGGGATCGACGTCGGTGAAGCCGGAGCACACGGCGGGTGATTCGAACGCGCCGATGTCCGCGGCCGGTCCCAGAACGCGGGGAAAGCCGGCGCCGCGCTGATCCGTTGCGAACGGCACCGGATTGATGCCCGTGTCGATGGCCGGGCTGTCGGCGCCAAGCGCATGGGTCCGCGTCGGGCCACCGTTGAACGCGAGGGGAGCGACCAGCGGATCCTGATTGAACAGGTTGTCGGTTCCGGAGAACGAACACTGCGAAGGGTTCAGGATGCGCACGATCGAGTTCGTCGCAACGACCGGAAGAACTGGCGATGCTCCACAGTCGACGGTGGTGTTGCGCGCAACGATACTCGACACGAGCTCGAGCGTCGCCGATGCCAGGCCGGCGCCCGTCGCCGAGCGAATGCCGCCGGTTCGGGTCGGGTCCGCCGAGTTGAGCACGACCGTTGAATTGAGCAGTTCCGCGGCCACGTTGGCGAAGAGGTTCAGCGCACCGCCGCTGATGTTGGCAACGTTGCCTGAGACAGTGGTATTGAGGAGATGCACCTCGAGTGCGGACCCCGGCGCCTGAAGGTCGACGAATGCGTTCGCAAACGAGATTCCACCGCCGTAATCGGCCGAGTTGCCGGCGATCTCGGAGCGGTCGATGGTGACCGTCCTGCCGTCGGAGTGCATGCCGCCACCCGGATACGAGAAGCTGCCGACGCGCGGATTCGGGATCTCGACATGGTTGTCGACGATTCGCGAATCGGTGAGCGTGAACGTTCCCCAGCCGTAATTCGCGATCGCGCCGCCACGGCCCTCGAGCGGCCCGGGCTGCACGCTGTTGCCCTGGAAGAGGCTCCTCGTGATCGACACCGCCGTCGCGACGCGCGCCCCATTGCAATTATCCGCGATGATCAGCGCACCGCCGTTGTAGGCGCCGGTGTTGCCCGCGATGGTTTCCTTCGCGCGGTTGTCGATGAACTGGGAGTCGACGATCGTCAGCGTCTGCCCGGGATACTGACCCAGGAAGCTCACGCCTCCGCCATTTTTGGCAGCATTGTCGCGGACGATGACGCTGTCGAGCACGAGGCTCTTGGCCGACAATATCGCGCCGCCTGAGCTATCGACGACGATCCGGCTGGCATTCTTGAGCGTCAACCCGGAAATCGTGACCAGGAAGTCGCTCGGGCCGCTCAATGCAGGACACGCCGGCGCGTTGTTCTCGAAGATCGTAAAGATGCGCGAGCTCTGGTTGCCGTCGACCGTGAGCAGGTTGGCCCCCGGGCCGACGATCGTCAGCGGGCCGTCGATGCGGATCTGCCCAGTGGTGAGCGTGATCGTTCCCGTTACGGCGAAGGTGATGCTATCAGGCCCACCCGCAGCGTTAGCCTGTGCAATTGCGTCGCGGAGGCTGCCGGGGCCGGCGTCATTGAGCGACGTGACGGGGAACACGACGGCCTCCGACGCGGCTGCCGAGAGTGCAAACGCCGCCAACACACACCATCGTTTCATCGGTCGTTATCCGTTCAGATTCGATAAGCTTGCAGGGCGATCAACTGCCGCCAAGGCAGTCGCGTCACGAACGCGCGCAACAGCCGCGCGGTACCGCTATCTAGAACGGCGAGGCAATCCCGTTGCGGCTGTAAACCAGCGCGCGTAACTGGCAGCGGCTGTCGGCGAGATCGGTGGTGCCGGCAATGCCGCCGCGCGTCATGCGCACGCCCCATCGAGCGGTTTGCCCTACGCTCAGGTCCACGTAGCCGATGTCGCTCAACCCACCCCATTGATTCGCCGCGACCGACCCGCGATTCGTCACGGTGTTCAGGGGTGTCCAGTTCGCACCGAGCATCTGTGCTTACGACCAAGTCCGCGGCCAGGCCGACATCGGCGGTCGCATTACCGTTGAAGCTCAGGTCGACATAAGCGCGCCGCGGGAAGCTTCCGGCGGGAACCGCGAAATCGCTCGTCTGGCAGACCACCGCATTGGCGTCGAGATCGACGGCACCCGGAGCAATGTCCACGCGAACCTGAATCGGCGTCAGTGCGGTACCGAGCCGATTCATGAAGGCGGCCATCGCCAGCCGGCTGACCGGATCGTTCGGGCAATAGACCGTAGTCGATGTGCAGCCCAGCGTGATTGCGCGATTCTTCAGCCATTCGACATTCGGGCAGAAACCGCTGGTGTCATCGACATCGGTGAATCCTGCGCACGGCGCCGCCAGCGCTTCGGGCATCGCGGTCATTGAGAGCACCGTCGTGGCGATCGCCACGAGCAGATGCCGCAGTCCGCGCTTCGTTGCGATTCGCCGTCCGTGCATGTGAGTTCTCCGTGCGCCTAATCGGCTTGATCGGACAAAAGGTGGGATTGCGCAGCGTCCGGGAGCTACGTCACGATCGCGGACGCGTCGGCGCGCGATCGATCATTATTCTTCCCGGCTGCGCTCGGGAACGCTGGAAAGTCGCACATGCGCGTGTCGCTGTCAAACGAATTGGCGCGCGGGCGCGTTGAGCGGTTCAAACACGAGCAGCGCGCAGCGGAGCTTGATGGTCGGATCGAGCCGGGCGGCCGCCGGTGGCGAGCGCGGGAAGCCTCCCCTGAAACGCGGTATCGCCGGACAAACAAAAAGGGCGGCTCAGCCGCCCTTTGTCGTCGGAATGAGCGTCTACTTCTTCGGCGCCGTGCTTGCGCCTGCCCCACCATTCGCCGCCGCAACACCCGGATGCGTGCGCGGGGCGGACGCCGCGGCTGCGGCATTGGCATCCGAGATCGACTTCAGCTCGCGCCAGCGTGCCTTGTCGTTGTCGTATCGCGCGACCACACCTGCGCGCTCGCGCCGCTTCTGCTCGATCAGCGCCGTGGTCTTTTCCAGCTCGCTGTCGTTGCCCTCGAACTCGCGCTCGAGCGCCACCGGCATCGGTTTGCCCGCGAGCTTCGATTTCTGTTTCTCGAGATCCTCGCGGCGCTTCGTCAGCTGCTGCGTGTAGGCCACCGACGACTCGATCTGCGCGTCGATCGTCCCGAGCGCGCGGCTTCGCGCGAGGTCGATTTCGCCTTCGGTCGTGTACGACGCAACCAGGGCTCGATCGCGCCGTGCGATCTCCTCGTTGGCCTTCGCGGTCAGCTTCCGGTTCTCCTCCTCGGCCTCGCGCGCGCGGATCTGCTCGGGCGTGGCCGCCGGATCGATCTTCTTCACCGGCCGCGCCTGCTTGTCGAGCACCGTGCTGCCTTTGTTCACCGCCTCGGACGGAATCTTGTCGGTGTAGTGGACAACGCCCTTCTCGTCGACCCATTTATAGGTTGCCGCGGCGGCCGGCGTCAGCGAGCCAGCGATGGCGAGCGCGAGCGCAACCATCAGCGCCGGAATCAGGAAGCTGCGCGGATCGCGCTCGACGGCGAGCGTTGAGCGGCGTTCACCGATCAGGCTTGTCGATTCGCAGGGACGCATCGCTCTCACGTTCTGGCCTTCCTCGCTCAACCTGCTGCGCCGTATTCTGCGCGATACGCCTCGACCCGCGACGCGTGGGCCTTGAGCTCCGGTCGCCGCGCGACGAACGCCATCACGTCGTCCAGCGAGGCGATCGCAACCACCGGAACGCCGAACTGCGCTTGCAACTCCTGCACCGCGGACGTCTTTCCCTGACCGCGCTCCTTCCGGTCGAGCGCGATCAGGACCGCGACTGCCTGCCCGCCCTCGCGCGCGATCATCTCGATCGACTCGCGCTTCGCTGCGCCATCGGTGATGACGTCGTCGACGATCACGACCCGCCCGCGCAACGGCGCGCCGACGATGATGCCCCCTTCACCGTGATCCTTCGCTTCCTTCCGGTTGTA
The DNA here is from genome assembly GCA_963804205.1 of uncultured beta proteobacterium. GTDB lineage: Bacteria > Pseudomonadota > Gammaproteobacteria > Burkholderiales > Casimicrobiaceae > VBCG01. The sequence continues at coordinate 40,085 of CAWDPJ010000006.1, forward strand.
GCTGAACGGCAAATTGTGACCTTTTTCGGCAAGCGCAATGGCGGTCGCCGCCGCCAGGGTGATTCCCTTGTACGCCGGTCCGAACAGCTGGTCGAAGGCGATCCCGGAAGCGAGCAGCGCGTCCGCATAGAACCCGCCGAGTCGCCGAAGGCTCTCGCCGTCGTCGAAGAGTCCTGCGTTGAAGAAGTACGGGCTGTTGCGCCCCGCCTTGGTGATGAAGTTGCCGAACTTCAGCACGTCCCGTGCCAGGGAAAACGCCAGGAACTCCTCGCGGAACGCGTGCATCGGTCACTCTTTTCCGGTCGAATCACTAGTATAGCGAGCAGCGCGACGCGTCCGCTGCGCTGCCGCAGCGAGAGCACCGCTCGTCGGCGCACTCGTCTGTTCAGTACACTCGCGACCCGTCAAGTCTCCGAAGCACGCCGTGCGCATCATCACGCTCAACGTCAACGGCATCCGATCCGCCGACCGCAAGGGCCTCACGAACTGGCTCACGCGCGGCGCGCCCTGGGACGTCGTCTGCCTGCAGGAGATCAAGGCCGCGGCCGACGACGTCCCGTCGAGCCTGCGCACGCCGCGGCGCTCGCACGGTTTCTTCAATGCGGCCGAGCGTAAAGGCTACGCCGGCGTCGCGTTGTATGTAAGCCCTGGCGCCTGCGCGCGCCAACCGTCGCCAGCGGCTTCGGATGCGCCGAGTTCGACTGCGAGGGCCGGTATCTCGAGGCGGACTTCGGCGACGCTCGTTGTCATCAGCGTCTACCTCCCGTCGGGCTCCGCCGGGCCGCATCGGCAGGCGTCGAAGTTCCGCTTCCTCGAGGTCTTCCTTCCGCACCTGGTCACGCTGCGAAAGCGCGAGGAAGGAGATCGTGCTTTGCGGCGACTGGAACATCGCGCACCAGCCGATCGACCTTAGGAACTGGCGCAGCAACCAGAAGAACTCGGGCTTCCTGCCCGAGGAGCGCGAATGGCTGACGCGGGTGTTCGACGAGGTCGGCTTCGTCGACGTGTTTCGCAAGGTCGACACGCGGCCCGATCAGTACACGTGGTGGTCGAACCGCGGCGCATCGTGGGCGAAGAACGTCGGCTGGCGCATCGACTACCAGATCGCCACGCCCGGCATCGCAGCGAAAGCCCGCGCAGCGTCGATCTACAAGACGAAGCGGTTCTCGGATCACGCGCCGCTCATCGTCGATTACGACTACGAGCTGTAAGTTTTGCCGCGCGAGCGCCGAAGATCACGAGCGACCTGTGACCGATGAGAGCAAGCGTCATTTGGGCTCGATTGCGGGCGGCTCGCATTCCTTCTACATCGAGCTGACCGAACATGTGCGTATCGCGTATCTTGCCGGCATCGACTGTGCAAGCTCGGACGGCGGCCGCTCTCAGCGCCGAGCCGGCCCGAGCACTGAGCTTCGCATGCCCGGCGTGTTGCCTCGCCCAAACGCCACTGCGCTTGCCTTCGGTCATGTCCGCCGTTCCCCGCACGGCAGACGCCTGGCCTTGCTGCAAGACGCCCGCCAGCTGCGTGATTGTCGCCTTCGACAGCCCGACGTCTGTCATCGTCTTCGGCTCGACGAAGATCTGCGCACAGCTCATCGCTTCGGATCGCCGGGACGCCTGGCCCGGAGACGCTGGAACTCGCCCGGCGTCATTCCCGCGAAGGCGGGAATCCAGCGTCGTTCGTCGCGAAGGCACTGGGTCCCCGCTTTCGCGGGGACGACGACTACCGTGCGTTCGCCTGCGCGCGGTGGCGACGCCCGCTCACGCGGCCGGCACAGCTCGCGCAACGCTGCGCCCTCGATACAGCACCCCGCGGCGCGTCAGCCACTTCTCGATCTCGATCGCGACGAACACGAGCGAGGGCAGCAGCACGCACAGTGCGAGCTCGCCCGCGGTCAGCGGCTGCGTCTTCAGGAAGTGTTCAGCGCGGGAACATAGATCACCATCAGTTGCAGCGCGGCACCGAGCAGAACCGCGCCAAGCAGCGGCAGGTTCGACGCGAGGCCGATCGTGAACAGCGACTCGCGTTCCGAACGCACCGCCATGATCTGGAAGAGCTGCGCGAACGTCAGCACGGTGAACACCATCGTCTGCCAGTGCGCCGAGCCGGCGGAGATCGCCCAGTACTGGGTGAAGATCGACAGGCCGCCGATCAACAGGCCCACCCAGAGGATCTGCACGGCCAGACCCCCGGCGAACAGGCTTTCGCCCGGCGGCCGCGGCGGCCGGCTCATCTGGCCTTTCTCCGCAGGTTCCATCGCCAGCGCGAGCCCCGGCAATCCGTCCGTGATCAGGTTCACCCACAGGATCTGGATCGGCTGCAGCGGGATCGGCATGCCGAAGAACGGCGCGACGAGCAGCGTGACGATCTCGCCCGTGTTCCCCGCGAGCACGAACCGGATGAACTTGCGGATGTTCTCGTAGATCCGCCGGCCCTCGGCGACCGCGGCAACGATGCTCGCGAAGTTGTCGTCGAGGAGCACCATGTCGGACGCCTCGCGTGCGACATCGGTGCCGATCTTGCCCATCGCGACGCCGATGTCGGCGCTCTTGAGCGCGGGCGCGTCGTTGACGCCGTCGCCGGTCATCGCGACGAACTCGCCGCGGCTTTGCAGCGCCTGCACGATCGCGATCTTCTGCTCGGGATTCACCCGCGCATAGACGCGGATCGTCTCCGCCTTCCTCGCGAGCTCGGCGGCATCGATGCGTGCGAGGTCGCGGCCGGTCATCAGCCGATCCTCGCCTGCCCGATGATGCCGAGGCGGCTCGCGATCGCCTGCGCGGTCAACGGATGATCGCCGGTGATCATCACCGGCGTGATGCCTGCCTCCCGGCACTCGGCGACCGCCTGCGCCGCTTCGGGGCGCGGCGGATCGATCAAGCCGACGAAGCCGACGAACGCGAGATCGACTTCCACTGTCTCTGGCGAGAGCTGGTCGGGGACGGCCGGCCAGTCGCGCCGCGCGATCGCGAGCACGCGCAGGCCGGCTGCGGCCATCTTCTCCGCCTGCTCGATCAGCGGCGGTATATCGATCGGCACCGGCCCTTCGCGCCCGACACGTGACACGCACCGCTCGAGCACCGGCTCCGGCGCGCCCTTGGTGAACGCGACGACGCTGTCGTTCGTCTGCACGCGATGCAGCGTCGTCATGCACTTGCGCTCGGAGTCGAACGGCAGCTCCGCGATGCGCGGCATGTGCGCCTCGACCGCCGCCTTGACGTAGCCCGCGTCGCGCGCCGCGACGTACAGCGCCGTCTCGGTCGGATCGCCCATCACTTCGCCCTGCCGATCGACGCTCGCATCGTTGTTGAGCGCCAGCGCGGGCACGAACGAGGTCCATGGCGCCTGCTCGAGCATCGCCGCATCCGGCAGCGCCTGGAGTTGCTCGCCGTCGACGAAGAACGCGTCGGCGTGCATCCGGTTCTGGGTCAGCGTGCCGGTCTTGTCCGAGCAGATGAAGGTGACCGAACCGAGCGTCTCGACCGCCGGCAGCCGGCGGACCAGCGCGTTCTTCTTCACCATCCGCTGTGCACCGAGCGCAAGTCCGATCGTGATCACCGCCGGCAGCGCTTCGGGCACGGCCGCGACCGCGAGGCTCACCGCGGTCAGGAACATCAGCATCATCGATTCGCCGCGCATCACGCCGAGCACGAACACGACGGCGCAGAGCGCGATCGCCACGGCCGAAAGCTGCTTGCCGAACTTCGCCAGCCGCTTCTGCAGCGGCGTGCGGACCTCCTCGGTGGTCGCGAGCAAGGTCGCGATCTTGCCGAGCTCGGTGTCCATCGCGGTCGCGACGACCAGGCCTTGTCCGCGGCCGTAGGTGACGATCGTGCCGCTGTACGTCATGTTGATCCGATCGCCGAGCGGCGCCTCGGCATCGGCAAGCGGCGCGGTCTGTTTCTCGACCGGGTGCGACTCGCCGGTCAGCGCCGCCTCCTCCACCCTGAGCTGCACGGCTTCGGTGAGCCTCAAGTCGGCGGGCACGACGCGCCCGCTTCGAGCAGCACGCAGATCCCCCGGCACGAGCTCCGCGGCCGGCACGGCGACGATCTGCGCCGTCGCGCAGGCAGCGCGCCTTCAGCGCGGCCAGCTGCTTGAGCGCGCGCAAGGCCTTCTCGGCGCGATACTCCTGGATGAACCCGACGATGGCGTTGAGCACGACGATCGCGAGGATCGCCGCGGCATCCTCGAGCTCGCCGATGGCGCCCGAGATCGCCGCCGCGCCAAGCAGCAGCAGGATCATGAAGTCGGTGAACTGGCCGAGGAACATCTGCCACGGGCCGCGGCCTTCCTGCTCGTGCAGCTCGTTGCGGCCGTATTTCGCGAGCCGACTCGCTGCCTCCTCGGAGGTCAGCCCGAGGCCCGGCGCGTTGCCGAGCCGCTTCGCCGTTTCCTCGGCCGTCAGCAGATGCCAGGGCGTCGAAGACGGCATCGGCGGCGAGGGTTGCGGCTGCAATCGTTTCGCTGCCGCGCGGTCGAGTACCGTGTTTTGATCGTTCACGTCGTCACTCGCTCGCACCGTGATGGAAGACGGCGGCGTCGCTGACGTGAGACGGCGCCTTTTCGCGTGTCCGCTCTGTCACGTACTTGAAGCGTCACCGGAATCTCGGGATCCATCAGATGGATCGCCTCGTGGCTCACGGAGCCGAGCAGAAGCTGGGTGACCGTGCCGAAGCCGTGCGTGCCCATGATCACCTTGTCGCAGTGGAGCTTCCTCGCCTGCTCTGCGATGATGTGCGCCGCGTGGCCGACCATCATGTGCTCCGTATAGGAGATCCCGGCCTCATCGAGCAACGCCCGCGCCGGCGCGAACGCCTTCTCGGCTTCATCGTGACGGTAACCGTCGAGGACCTCCCTGGAGACGAACCGCGTGATGTGGCTCGGCAGGTGCGGCTCCACGTTCAACAGGTGGATCTCGAGCGGCTCGCGCCCCTGAACCAGCTTGACGACGTGGCGGATCGCACCAAGCGAATTGCCGGCGCTATCTACAGGCACCAATGCCTTGAGCATGTCGACCTCCGTCCAAAGCGATCAAGACCGCCACGCACCAGCGGAGAGCTCCGCAACGCGTGCGCGGTACGACGTACCGTCTTTGGCTAAAGGTCTTGCAACGGCGCAAGCTGTGGCGCCGCCCGCACGCCCGGGGACGACTATGTCCCGTGTTGACGACCGTGCGGCGAAGCTACTCCCCTTTGGCGGGAAAGCGTCCGCTATCGTAATCTGTGGCAGGCAGGGCAGCAAGCGATCCGCGACGTCGAGCCCGGGATACGACGCATGCCGGGCGTCGCAACCCGCCGCTAAACTCGTGCCTCGACGTTCGCGCACGGCTCAAGACACTTGATCCGCCTCACGAATCTGACACTCGCCCGCGGCGCAAACCGGCTGCTCGAGAACGCACAGCTGACCGTGCATGCGGGGCAGCGGGTCGGGCTGGTCGGGCCGAACGGGTCCGGCAAGTCGAGCCTGTTCGCGCTCCTGACCGGCGAGCTGCATCAGGAAGCCGGCGAACTGGAAATGCCGGCGAAATGGACGATCGCGCACGTCGCGCAGGAGACGCCTGTCGTCGACACGCCGGCGATCGAGTTCGTGCAGGACGGCGACGCGGAGCTGCGGCAGGTCGAGCGCGCGCTCGCGGCAGCGGAGGACGCGCACGGGATCGACGGCCACGAGCTCGCCGACCTTCACCATCGCTTCGAGGCGATCGGCGGCTACGCGGCACGTTCCCGCGCGGCGTCGCTGCTGGCGGGTCTTGGTGTCGCCGACGCGCGTCACGGCGACGCGGTCGCAACCTTCTCGGGCGGCTGGCGGATGCGGCTCAATCTCGCGCAGGCGCTGATGTCGCGATCGGACCTCCTGCTGCTCGACGAGCCGACGAATCACCTCGACCTCGACGCGGTGCTGTGGCTCGAGGACTGGCTTGCGCGTTACCCGGGCACGCTGCTCCTGATCACGCACGACCGCGATTTCCTCGACGGCGTCGTGCAGTCGATCGTGCACATCGACGGCAGGCGGCTGAAGAGCTACGCAGGCAACTACTCGGCGTTCGAGCGTGAACGCGCGATGCAGCTGGCGCTGCAGCAGGCGACCTACGAGAAGCAGCAGCGGCAGATCGCGCACCTGCAATCGTTCGTCGACCGGTTCCGGGCGAAGGCGACGAAGGCCAAGCAGGCGCAGAGCCGGTTGAAGGCGCTCGAGAGGATGGAGCGCATCGCAGCGGCGCACGTCGACAGCCCGTTCGAATTCGAGTTCGCATCTGCGGGACTGACCGCGCGACAACTCGTGCGCCTCGAGCACGCGACGCTTCGCTACGGCGACGGCCCGCCGGTTTTCGAGCGTCTGGAGTGGAGCCTGCTCGCCGGCGAACGAATCGGTCTCCTCGGCCCGAACGGCGCAGGCAAATCGACGCTGGTGAAAGGGCTGGCGGGCACGATGCCGCTTGCTGCCGGCGAGCGTTACGCCGCGCAGAACCTTCGCGTCGGCTATTTCGCGCAGCATCAGCTCGAGCAGCTCGACGTGGAGGCCACGCCCCTCGGGTCATCTGCAGCGACTGGACCCGGGTGCGCGCGAGCAGGAGCTTCGCGACTTCCTGGGCGGCTTCGACTTCCGCGCTGGAATGGTAAGTGAGGCTGTAAGCAGTCTTTCGGGCGGCGAAAAGGCGCGGCTGGTGCTCGCGATGATCGTGCGGACCCGGCCGCAGCTGCTGATCCTCGACGAGCCGACGAACCATCTCGACATCGAGATGCGCGAGGCGCTCGCCGAGGCGCTGCAGGCGTTCGACGGCGCGCTGGTCGTCGTCGCGCACGATCGTCACCTGCTCACGGCAACGACCGATACGTTCCTGCTGGTCGATCGCGGAACGATCACGCCGTTCGACGGCGACCTCGACGACTATCGCGACTGGGTGCTTGCGCGCGCACGCCGGGTGTCGGCGTCCGCCATCCGATGCGCAGAACGATCGCAAGGCGCAGAAGCGGAGCGAGGCCGAAGCGCGCCAGAAGCGTTACGCGCAGCGCCAGCCGCTGACCGACAGGCTGGCAGGACTCGAGCGCGAAATCGAAGCGCTGACCGAGCAGAAGCGCACGGCGGACGACTGGCTTGCCTCGCGAGGTCGCGTACGAAGACGAAAACCGCGATCAGCTGAAAGCAACGGTCGCGCAGCAAGGCGACGTCACATGGAGGCTCGCGCGACTGGAAGCGGAGTGGCTCGAAGTCGCCGAGGCGCTGCAGGCGCTCGACGCAGGCTGAGCCGATCCGCGCGCGCGACGACGTCGCCGATGATCAGGATCGCGGGGCTTCGGATCGCCTCGCGTTCGACGACCCGTCCAAGCGTATCCAGTCGCGTGACCGTCGTGCGCTCGTCGGCGCAGCTCGCGCGCTCGACGATCGCGACCGGCGTCGCGGCAGCCATGCCGGCGCTCCGCAGGCCTGCTTCGATCTCGGCGACGCGTGCAACGCCCATGTAGACGACGAGCGTCATGCGCGTGGCGGCGAGCGCTGCCCAGTCTGGCGGTGCCGCGCCGTCCGCGGCATGGCCGGTGACGAAGATCGCACCCTGCGTGCAGGCCCGGTGCGTTAGCGGCACGCCCGCCGCCCCGGCGGCCGCGACGCCGGCCGTGATGCCGTTGATGACTTCGCAACGAATGCCCGCGCGTGCCGCCGCTTCCTGTTCCTCGCCGCCGCGGCCGAACACGAACGGATCGCCGCCCTTCAACGCGCACGACCGTATGCCCGGCGCGCGCCTCGCGAATCAGCAGGCGCTCGATGTATGCCTGCGGCGTCGATTTGCAGCCGCCGCGCTTGCCGACATCGACGATGCGCGCCTGCGCGCGCACGTGCGCGAGGACGCGACGATCGACGAGGTCGTCGACCAGCACGACGTCGGCTTCGCGCAACGCTCGCACCGCGCGCAGCGTTAGAAGCTCGGGATCGCCCGGTCCGGCGCCCACGAGCAGCACTCGCCGCGCATGCGCGCTGGAGCGCAGTCATTGCGCGGTGAGCTGCGCGGACGCGCGGGCGCGTGCCACGCGACGCGCAAGCTCCGGACGGCACGACCCGCATTCGGTGCCGCAGCGAAGCGCTTCGCCGAGGGCGCGAACCGGATCGGCCGTGGTCAAGGCGCTCGGCATCGCGTCGTCGATCGCGCGCTCCGGGACGCCATGGCATTGGCAAACGATCGCGCCGCGCGGCACCGACGGCGATCGGCGGCTGCGCGCCGCCGCGAATCAGCGCGACGCCAAGCGCGCCGACGTCGGCCCCGTCGAGCGCGAGGTCCCGGAGCCAGCGCTCGCTAGCCAGGTCGCCGACGAGCTTCGCGGCGACGATGCGTCCCGCTTCGGTGACGACGACGCGCGCGCAGCCGCTGCGTGCGTCCTCGTAGCGAATCCCGCGCGCCGCAACGCCGAAGGCTTCGTCGATCGCCGCGATCCGCTCCGGATCCAGCCGGTCGCGGGCACCGACGCGCAGCAGGACGATCGGCCGCGCGCCGTCGTGGAATGCAACGATCGCAGGCCCGACGCCGGCGGCTGCCGCACGCACGCGTTCGCGCAACGCGACCGGATCGTCGCCGGCGGATCGCCACCACACCGCCTCGAACCGGAACGCTGCGCGCTTGATGCGGATGGCCGCGTGCTTGAACTCGGGTTGCCGCGAATCCGGATCGCATGCCGGCGTCGTGAGCTCGTTCACGCCGCCCTCATCGCCTTCGCCGACCAGCGACGCGCGGCCCCAGTGCATCGGCAGGAACGCCTGGCCGCGCGGTTGCGCGCTCGATGCCTCGACCGGCACGGCGATCGTCCCGCGCCTCGACGCGACCAATGCCCATTCGCCTTCCGCAAGGCCGGCGTGCGCGATGTCGGCCGGATGAAGCGCAAGCCGCGGCTCGGGCGCGTGCCCGGACAACGAGAGCGCGCGACCGGTCCGGCTCATGCCATGCCACTGGTCGCGCAGGCGTCCGGTCGACAGCCGGATCGGGTAATGCGCATCGACACGATCCGCGACGGGCACGAACGGTGTCGGCACGAAGCGTGCGCGGCCGTCCGGCGTCGGGAAGCGCCCGTCCTCGTAAAGCCGCGCGCGTCCTTGCGACGCGCCGGCCGGGTACGGCCACTGCTGCGGACCGTCGCGCTCGAGCGTCGCGTAGTCGAGGCCGCCGATGTCGAGATCACGGCCGACCGTGAGGCGGCGATGCTCGTCGAACACCGCCTCGACGTTCGGATAGTCGAACCGCGGTGCCTGGCGCGCAGAGCGACGTCCGCAGGCGCCGCGCGAAATCGGCGGCGATCGCCCAGTCCGCGCGCGCTTCACCGGGCGGTGCGACGGCTGCGCGAACGCGGCTGATGCGCCGCTCGGAGTTCGTGACCGTGCCCTCCTTCTCGCCCCACGTCGACGCCGGCAGCAGCAGATCGGCGTAGGCGGCGGTTTCCGTCGTCGCGAACGCTTCCTGCACGACGACGAACGGCGTTCGCTCGAGCGCGCGGCGAACCGTCGCAAGGTTCGGCATCGATTGCGCGGGATTCGTGCACGCGATCCAGAGCGCTTCGATCGCACCGTCGGCCGCGGCGTCGAACAGTTCGACCGCCGTGAGTCCCGACGTCGCCGACAACGGCGGCGACTGCCAGATCGCGGCCACTTCGGCGCGGTGCGTCGGATCGGCGATGTCCCGATGCCCCGGCAGCAGCGTCGCCATGCCGCCGGTTTCGCGGCCGCCCATCGCATTCGGCTGTCCGGTGAGGCTGAACGGGCCCGCACCGGGACGGCCGATCTGGCCGGTCGCAAGATGCAGATTGATCAGCGCTGCGTTCTTGGCAGTGCCGGCGACCGACTGGTTGAGCCCCTGGCACCACAGCGACAGCGTTGCCGGCGACCGCGCGAACAGCCGCGCCGCCGTCGCGATGTCGTCGGCGCGCACGCCGCAAGCCTCCGCGGCCGCGGCCGGCGTGAACTCGCGCACGACCGCCTTCGCTTCGGCGAAACCGTTCGTGTGCGCGCGCACGAACGCGTCGGCGACGAGATCCTCCCACACGATCACGTGCAGCATCGCGTTGAACAGCGCGACGTCGGTCCCGGGGCGGATCGCGAGATGCAGGTCGGCCGCCTCGGCGGTGACCGTGCGTCGCGGATCGACGACGATGATGCGCAGCGCGGGATTGCGGGCCTTCGCGGCCTCGATGCGCCGGAACAGCACCGGATGCGTCCAGGCGGCATTCGAGCCGGCGATGAACAGGCACGTCGCGTGGTCGAGGTCCTCGTAGCTGCAGGGCGGCGCGTCGGCGCCAAGCGTCTTCTTGTAGGCCGTGGCGGCGCTCGACATGCAAAGCCGCGAGTTCGTGTCGACGTTGTTGGTGCCGACCAGCCCCTTCGCGAGCTTGTTGAAGACCGCGTAGTCCTCGGTGAGCAACTGCCCGGACAGGTAGAACGCGACGCTGTCCGGTCCGCGACGCGTGATCGCTTCGGCGAAGACGCGCGCCGCGTGATCGAGCGCCGTGTCCCACGACACGCGTTCGCGTGGCATGCCGCGCTCGCGACGAAGCTCCGGGATACAGCGCACGGCCGGTTTCGCCCAGCGTCGCCGCAAGCGAGACGCCCTTGCTGCAAAGCTGGCCGCGATTCGCCGGATGGTCCTCGTCGCCGCGAACGCCGACGATGCGACCGCCCGCCGTCTCGACGCGCACGCCGCAGCCGACGCCGCAATAGGGGCAGGTCGTGCGGACGGAGTTCGTCATGCGACCGTCGTTCCCGCGCAGGCGGGAACTCAGCGTCGTTTGCATCGGCCGACGCGAGAGACACTGGGTCACCGCCTGCGCGGGGACGACGCCATGCGACAAGATCCGCTTCGCGCAAGTGCACGCGACCGTCACGCAACTCGACGGCATAGGCCTGCGCGCAGCCCTCGTCGGGCGCGACCGCCTGGCCGCCGGCAAGCTCGATCGTCCAGCCGTGCAAAGGACAAACGACCCGGTCGCCGGTCACGAGACCCTGCGACAGCGGCCCACCGCGATGCGGGCAGCGGTCGATCAGCGCGAACACCTGGTCCGCACCCGTGCGGAACAGCGCGATCGGGACCGCGTCGCCGCGCTGCACGACCCGCGCACCGCGCCGCGGGATGTCGTCCAGCGCGCAGATCTCGATCCAACCGCTCATCAGGCCACGGTCAGCGGTTCGTATTGCCGCAAGTCCACGCCGGCCTCGCGCGGCCGATGCCACGGATCCGGCTCGTCGGCGAGCGCGAACTGCAGCTGGTCCCACAGCGCACGTCGTCCCGGCGCGTCCTCGACGATCCTTCGCTTGACGTAATCGAGCCCGACCCGCGCGACGAAGTGCACGGTGCGTTCGAGATAGAAGCCCTCCTGCCGGTAGAGCTCGAGGAACGCCCCTGCGTACTCGAGCACCTCGTTCGAGGTCTGCACCTTCACCAGGAATTGCGCGACCTCGGTCTTGATGCCGCCGTTGCCGGCGACATAGAGCTCCCAGCCGGACTCGACCGCGATGACGCCGACGTCCTTGATGCCCGATTCGGCGCAGTTGCGCGGGCAGCCGGACACCGCCAGCTTGACCTTGTGCGGCGCGTACATCCGCCACAGCGCGCGCTCGAGCGCCTTGCCCATCGCGGTCGAATCCTGCGTGCCGTACCGGCACCATTCGGACCCGACGCAGGTCTTCACGGTGCGCAGCGCCTTCGCGTACGCGTGGCCCGACGGCATGTCGAGATCGCGCCACACCGCGGGCAGGTCCTGTTTCTTCACGCCGAGAAGATCGATGCGCTGCCCGCCGGTGACTTTCACCGTCGGGATGCGGTACTTGTCGACGACGTCGGCGATGCGCCGAAGCTCCGCGGCGTTGGTCTCGCCGCCCCACATCCGCGGGATGACCGAGAACGTGCCGTCCTTCTGGATGTTCGCGTGCGCGCGCTCGTTGACCAGCCGCGACTGCGGATCGTCCTGCGCTTCGCGGGGCCAGGTCGAGATCAGGTAATAGTTGATCGCCGGGCGGCACGTGGCGCAGCCATCCATCGAGCGCCAGCCGCAGAACTCGTACACCGACGGAATCGACAGCAGCTTGTGCTTGCGGATCGCCTCGCGCACCTCGGCGTGGGTTCGATCGGTGCAACCGCAGACGTGCTTCTTCTTCGGCGGCTCCGCGTACCCTTCGCCGACGGTGCAGGCAAGCAGCTGCTCGACCAAGCCCGTGCACGAGCCGCACGACGACGACGCCTTCGTGTGCTTGCGCACGTCCTCGAGCGTGAACAGCCCCTTGCCCTTGATCGCCTTGACGATCTTGCCCTTGCACACGCCGTTGCAGCCGCACACTTCCGCATCGTCGGCCATCGCCTGCGCGCGGTTGTGGCCCTCGTGGCCGGTGTCGCCGAGGTTCGCCTGGCCGAACATCAGCTGGTCGCGGATCGCGGCAACGTTCTTCGCATCGCGCAGCAGCTTGAAGTACCAGCTGCCATCGACGGTGTCGCCGTAGAGACAGGCGCCGATGATGCGATCGTCTTTCAGCACCAGGCGCTTGTAGACGCCGCCGACCGGATCGGCGAGCGTGATCGTCTCGGTATCTTCGCCGCCCATGAACTCGCCGGCCGAGAACAGATCGATGCCGGTCACCTTGAGCTTCGTCGCCGTCACCGAGCCCGCGTAGCGGCCGATGCCCAGGTTCGCGAGGTGGTTCGCGGCGACCTTCGCCATGTCGAACAGCGGCGCGACGAGCCCGTAGCACGTGCCCCGGTGCGACACGCATTCGCCGACGGCATAGATGCGCGGGTCGAACGTCTGCATCGTGTCGTTGACGACGATGCCGCGCTCGCAATGCAGCCCGGCGGCCTTCGCAAGCGCAATGTTCGGCCGGATGCCGACCGCCATGCACACGAGGTTCGTCGCGATCTCGGTCCCGTCTGCGAACCGGACGGTCGCGACACGGCCCTGCTCGCCGGCAACGAGCGCGGCCGTCTGGCGTTCGAGGAAGAAGCGGATGCCGCGTGCCTCGAGCGCGCGCTGCAGGAGGTCGCCTGCGGTGCGATCGAGCTGGCGCTCCATCAGCCAGGGCGCGAGGTGGACGACGGTGACGTCCATGCCGCGGCGCTTGAGGCCGTTCGCGGCCTCGAGCCCGAGCAGGCCGCCGCCGATCACGACGGCACGACCGCCCTTCGCGGCGGCGTCGATCATCGACTGCGTATCGGCGATGTCGCGATAGGTGACGACGCCCGGAAGGTCGCGGCCGGGAATCGGCAGCACGATCGGATCCGAGCCGGTCGCAAGCAGCAGCCGATCGTACTCGACCGCCGTGCCGTCGTCGGCAACGAGGCGGCGGCGCACCCGATCGATCGCCGCCACGCGCTTTCCGGCATGCAAAGTCACGCCGTGCTCGCGATACCAGTCCAGACCGTTCAGCACGATGTCGTCGAACGCCTGCTCGCCGGCGAGCACCGGCGAGAGCAGGATCCGGTTGTAGTTCGGATGCGGCTCCGCGCCGAACACCGTCACGTCGTAGTCGTCGGGCGCCAGCGTGAACAGTTCCTCGAGCGTGCGCATGCCCGCCATGCCGTTGCCGACGACGACCAGCCGCGGCCTGGTCGCTCGCTGGTCACGCGGCATGCTTCATTTGCCTGCGGTAGAGGAACTCGAGCACCGCGCCGCGAAGCTTGTGGTAGCGCGGCTCGCCGGCGAGCGCCACGCGATCGCGCGGCCGCGGCAGCTCGACGTGCAGGATCTCGCCGATTCGCGCCGAGGGACCGTTGGTGAGCATCACGATGCGGTCGGCCAGCAGCACGGCCTCGTCGACGTCGTGCGTCACCATCAACGTCGTCGTCCCGGTTTCGCCGACGATGCGCATCAGCTCGTCCTGCAGATGCGCGCGAGTCAACGCGTCGAGCGCACCGAACGGCTCGTCCAGCAGCAGGACGTGCGGCTCCATCGCGAGCGCGCGGGCGATGCCGACGCGCTGCTTCATGCCGCCGGAGACCTCGCCCGGATACTTGTGCTCGGCGTGCTCGAGATGCACGAGCTTCAGCGCGGCCGAGGCCCGCGCCTTCATCTGCGCTCGGCTCTCGCGTCGCCCGAACACGCGCTCGACCGCGAGATACACGTTCTGATGGCAGGTGAGCCAGGGCAGCAGCGAGTGGTTCTGGAACACGACGCCGCGGTCCGGACCCGGACCCGCGATCTCGCGCTCCGCGCAAAGCAGCATGCCCTCGGTCGGGAAGAGCAGTCCCGCCACCAGATTCAGAAGCGTCGACTTGCCGCAGCCCGAATGGCCGATCAGCGCGACGAACTCGCCTTTCGCGATCGACAGGTCGATGCCCGTCAGCGCGACATAGGGGCCGCGGCGCGTATCGAACGTCATGCCGACGTTCTCGATGCGGACGAATCCGCTCATCTTGCTGTCAGAGGCCATGCGTCACCCTCCGGGCGAGCAGCACGATCGCCTGCTCGAGCGTCAGGCCGACGATGCCGACGACGAAGATCGCGATGATGATGTGCTCGACATTGAGGTTGTTCCACTCGTCCCACACCCAGAACCCGATGCCGACGCCGCCGGTCAGCATCTCGGCGGCGACGATCACGAGCCAGGCGACACCGATCGAAAGCCGGATCCCGGTCAGCACATGCGGCAACGCAGCGGGCAGCAGGATGCGCGTGACGACCTTCCATTCCGAGAGGTTCAGCACGCGCGCGACGTTCAGGTAATCGTGCGGAACGGCACGCACGCCGGCGGCCGTGTTGATCACCATGGGCCAGATCGCCGAGATGAAGATCACCCAGATCGCAGCCGGGTTGGCCGCCTTGAACACGAGCAGCCCGATCGGAAGCCAGGCGAGCGGCGAGACCGGACGCAGCAAGCTGATGATCGGCGCGGCCATGCGCGACAGGAACAGGAAGCGGCCGATGATGAAGCCGGCCGGGATGCCGATCAGCGCGGCGAGCCCGAAGCCGATGCCCACGCGCCGCAACGACGACAGGATGTTCCAGCCGATCCCCTGATCGTTCGGTCCGTTGCGGTAGAACGGCTTGCCGAACAGCTCGACGGCCGACGTCCAGGTCTTCGCCGGACCGGGCAGGCGGCTGTCGGGCGCACCCGCGAGCGCGGCCCAGATCACGACGAAGAGCGCGAGTCCGCACACCGGCGGCAGCACGGCGAGCGCGAATGCACGCAACCGTTCGCGGCGCAGTTTCGCGGCGAGCGCGATCGCCGCCGCGCGTTCGGCCACGACGAGGCTCGCCCGCGCATCCTCGTCCGAAGGCGGGCGGGTCGGGACCGGAAGCGGCGTGACCGGTGCGAGCGCGGCGGGCCGCGGCGTCGCGCCCGCGGCGAGTGTCGATGAAATAGGGCAGGCGCTCATCGGCTGCCTCCGTTCATGCGACCTTGATCTTGAAGCTGCCCGCGTACTGCGCAGGCGACTGGCCGTCCCAGACGACGCCGTCGATCAGCTTCGCGCTGCGCATCGGCGACTTCGGCATCGCCGCCTTCGCCGCCGCCGCGGCCTGCGAATAGACGTCGATGCGGTTCACTTTCTTCGCGACGGCGAGGTAGTCGGGCTCCTCTTTCAGCAGGCCCCAGCGCCTGTGCTGGGTGAGGAACCACATGCCGTCGGAGAGGTACGGATAACAGGCGGCACCCTCGTTGAAGAAGCGCATCGGATTCTTGTCCTTCCATGCGCGGCCGATGCCGTTGTCGTAATCGCCGAGCATGCGGCCGGTGATGACTTCCGCCGACGTGTTCACGTAGGCCTTGTCGGCGATGACCTTCGCGGTCTCTTCGCGATTCGCCGGCGACGCGTCGATCCATCGCGCGGCCTCGATCACTGCAGCGGTGATCGCGCGCGCGGTGTTCGGGTATTTCGCGACCCATTCGGACGTCGTGCCGAGGACCTTTTCCGGATGGTCGACCCAGATGTCCTGCGTCGTGACCGCAGTGAAGCCGATCTTGTCCGCGATGGCGCGCGCACCCCAGGGCTCGCCGACGCAGTAGCCGTCCATGTTGCCCACGCGCATGTTCGCGACCATCTGCGGCGGCGGCACGGTGATCGTCTTCACGTCCGCCATCGGATTGATGCCGTTCGCCGCGAGCCAGTAGTAGATCCACATCGCGTGCGTGCCCGGTGGGAAACGTATGCGCGAACGTGTACTCGCGCTTCTCCTTCGCGACCAGCTTCGCGAGCGACGCGCCGTCGGTGACGCCCTTTTCGCGGAGCTGGTTGGAGAGCGTGATCGCCTGCCCGTTCTGGTTCAGCGTCATCAGCACCGACATGTCTTTCTTCGGTCCGCCGATGCCCAGCTGCACGCCGTACACGAGCCCATAGAGAACGTGTGCGGCATCGAGCTCGCCGTTGACGAGCTTGTCGCGCACGGCCGCCCACGACGCTTCCTTCGTCGGCACGATCTTCACGCCATGCTTCGCATCGAAGCCCTTGACCGACGCCATCACCACCGAGGCGCAGTCGGTCAGCGGAATGAAGCCGATCCTGACTTCGGGTTTTTCCGGCGCGTCGCTGCCCGCGGCCCACGCCGCGTTGCGGGCACCGGAACCGAGGGCCGCCGCCAGTGCGGCGCCAGCCGTGGCCTGGAGCATGCGTCTCCTCCGTGGATCGATCGTGGCTGCGTTGCTCATCGTTTCGCTGCTCCAAATAAAAAGCGCCGACCGGTACGCGCCCTTGGGGTAAGGGCACATCACCGATCGGCGCCGTTGCCGATGCGTTCGTATCGCCCGCGTTGCACTGCGCGAGCGAGTTCGGATCGCCATTGATCCGCGTCAAGAGCTCTTAGCAACGCGGTGCCAGCGCTGACGAAACTGGGCAATACGGCACAACGCTTTGATGGCGCTGGGAAAAGCGCCGACGGCTGCGCGCTCGCGATGCGCTCGAAATGCAGCCGGCGCGCACCACGCATGTGCGCGCGGCACGCGCGCCGCACGGTTATGGCGCTCGCGAAACGATCAGCCGAGCAGGTCCGCCGCGTCGATCAATTGCTGCGCGACGTCCGCGAGCGTGGCCTGGCGATCCATCGCAAGCTTGCGCAGCGCGCGGTACGCGTCATCCTCGGAGAGACCGCGCGCCTTCATCAGCAGCCCCTTCGCGCGCTCGATGCGCTTGCGCGCGACCAGCTCCGAGCGTGCATCGTCGAGCTCCGCACGCAGTGCGCGGTCGGCATCGAACCGGACCTTCGCTACCTCGAGGATCGGCCGCACGCGATGCGGCTGCAGGCCTTCGACGATGTACGTCGTGACGCCGGCGTCCAGCGCTGCACGGATCGTCGACGTGTCGCCATCGTCGGTGAACATCACGATCGGCCGCGGATTGTCGCGCGAGACGACGAACAGTTGCTCGAGCACGTCGCGCGTCGGCGAATCGGTGTCGATGATGATGATGTCGGGCTGCGTGTCGCCGACCAGCGCGAGCAACGAAAGCGCATCGCCGCATTCGCCGACGATCGTGTGTCCGGCGTCGGCTAGCGCGTCACGCAGCAGTTCGAGGTCCTTGCCGGTATCGTCGACCAGGAGGATGCGCAAAGGGCGTTCACCGGGCGGTTCAACCTTTTGCTGCAATGCAAAACGCGCGCCAGCGACGATTTTCAGAGGAATCCGGCACTTGCGAGCGGAACTGCGCGCTGCACTGCACCAAGCCGGCGCATGGCCGGGTCAAGCGGTGCGTCGGCGCATCAGTTTGAGCCCGGACCAGGTCGCGTCGATCGCATTTAGCGACAGGCACTGCATTCGCCGGACGCGGTCGCGTGATGCGCAGACGTCATCGCCGGCAACGAGTGCCTGTCCCTGATTTCGCGGACCTTCTTCGGCCACGAGCGGCCTCAATGGGACCGGTCAGCGGCGCTGCGAACTCTCGCCGCCGATCGGCGCGCTAGCCAGATCACACCGTGCGGACGAAGATGCGGGAGCAGAAGCTGCAGCGATCGATCGAGCTCGGCCCGCGCCGTGACAAACTGAATCGAAATGTCGAAGTCCGCAAGCATCGCGAGGCGCGTGATGTCTGCCGGGGCGCCGGCGAGGAGCTCGTCGAACGCCGGCGGTGCCATGCGGACGACGAGTCGCCGACCCGGGGCAAGACCGAGCTTCCGCCAAAGCGGCGTACCGGAGTAGCCAGCGGCCGAGGTCGCCATGCCGTTTCGTCAGCCAATGCGCGGCCCCGGACGATAGAACAGATAGGCGGCGAAGCCCAGCGACTCGCGTCCCCACTTGAGGTAAGCGTCGCGCCAGCGGCGCACGCGATCGACCATCGCCGGCACGTCGGGGTCGTCGGGCTGCTCGCGTGCGTAGGCTTCGACGGAGCGGCAGAACTTCCACTCGTAGTCGTCCCACTCGTCGATCGTCGCGGTCACCGCGTGCATCGGGATGAGTCCCGCGGCGATACCCGCCTGCACGTTGCCCGCGTGATCGTTGATCTCCTTCTGGCGCCCGCCGAGCATCGCGACCAGCTCACTCGGCGGCTTGCGCTTCCAGTAGCCGACGCCGACGAGCACGTGGCCGCCGGAGCGCGTCCAGCCTCGCAGCTTCTGGCAGATGCCGCTCATGCCGCCCGGAGATTCCGCCGGCATCGAGCATCACGGTGAGATGGAACGTCTCGGGATCCGCGCGGAATTCGCGGATGTCGGTGTCGTCCAGATGCAACCGGCCGAGCGCGCCGGTCCATTCCGCGCGCTCGCGTGCAGAGTCCAGCATGTACGACGAGTGATCGATCGCGATGACCGTCGAGCCGAAGCGCTCGATGATGCGCAGCGCGAGCTCGGCGCGACCGCAGCCGAGGTCGAGCACGCGCGACGATGCGTCGAGCGGCAGCAGGTCGAGCATCCGCTCGAACTTCGCCGCCGACAGCGGATTGCAATAGTCGTGGTCGCGATGCGCGATCGCGACGTACTTCTGCAGGTTCAGGGGCGGCACCGCCGCCAGCGTCGAAGCCATGGCGAAGGCGCCCGGCAGGCGGGCGCACAGGGAGACTCTCGCCCTTCACGCAAGAACCGTTCCGCGGGCTGCGCGGCCGGCTGCCGCTGCTTCGGCTGCGCGGTTCCCTAGGTAAACGGCCGGACGCCGGCGCTCTACCCGGCCGGCGGCGTCCGTCGTGCGGCAGCGGCCGTGTCGCCCCCGCGTAACATTCTGCTCACCCACGGCAGCAGCAGGTAGGCCGGGAATGCGAGGAAGAACGTAAGCAGGAACCAGTTCGCGTAGCCCATCGACGACGCGCCGATGCCGCCGACCCAGCCCGCGACCGACCGCGAGAGCGCGAAAACCGATGAGAGCAACGCGTACTCGGTCGCCGCGCGCTCCTTCTGCACGATCGCCATCAGGAACGCCAGGAAAGCGGCCGTGCCCAGGCCGCCGGTGAACGATTCGGTCGCGCTGGCCGCATACAGCATCGCCTGGTGCTCGAACGGCACGACGCCGCCCGCGGGCGGAATCGGCATGACGCTGGCCGCGATCCAGTAGCCGAGATTCGACGCGGCCTGTGCGAGGCCGAGGATCCACAACGCGCGGTAGATGCCGATGCGGTCGGTGATCCAGCCGCCCGCCAAACCGCCGGCAATCGAGAGCACGAGGCCGATGTTGACCGACACGAGGCCGATCTGCGACGCCGAGAAGCCGGCATCGACCCAGAACGGCTTGACCATGAAGCCCATCGCCGAGTCCGGCAGCTTGAAGATCAGGATGAAGACGAGAACCGGCACGATCCCCGGACGGCGCAGGAGCTCCATCAACGCGCCGAACATCGGTCCGCGCGTGAGCGCTTCATCGGGCGTCACCGGATTCGTGGCCGCAGGACGTCGTGCGCGACCCATCGTTGCGACCAGGCCGACGATGATCGCGGCGCCGCCCGCCACGTACAGCCAGAACAACGGCGTCGTGGCCGACCACTTGACGACACTGTCGATGAGCCACACGACGCCGATCGCGAACCCGCCCAGCACGGCGAGCGCGAACGGCGAGCGCGACAGCGCCGAGATTTCCGCACCGACGTCCCCTCGGTCAGCGACGATGACGCGCTCGCGAGGCGCAACCAGCGACGTGACGGCGAGTCCGAAGAACACGACGGCGGCGACGACGAACGCGCCGTGCCACGACAGCCAGTCGGACGCCATCAGGATGAAGCCCGAGGCGAGCATGCCGACGCGATAAAGCCCGATGCGGATGCCGTTCGCGAGGCCCAGCTCCTGCTTCTCCAGGAACTCGATCGTGTAGCCGTCGATCGCGACGTCGTTCGTCGCCGAAAGCACGGTGAACGTCCCGATCGCGATCCACACGAGCGGACCGAAGCCGGCCTGCATCGCGAAGTACAGCATCACGAGGCCCATGCCGACGTCGACCGTCGCCATCCAGCGGCGGTGATGGCGCCAGTAGTCGACCGCGGGCGCCCACAGGAACTTGAGCGTCCACGCAAGCCCGAGCAGCGACAGCACGCCGATCTGCCTCAGCTCCACACCTTGCTGGCGGAAGTAGACCGGAAAGATCTCGTAGAACACGCCGAGCGGAAAGCCTTCGGCGAAATACAGGATGCCCACCCAGAACAGCTTGTTGCGAAGGAGCGGGCTTGCGTCGGGCGCGGGCCGGGAATCGCTGCGGCTGTCTTGCATCACCGGCGCATTGTACGGGGCGCCGCGTCGCTCAGCGATGGAGAGAACTCGTTAACGTAGCGCGACGCGACAGCGAGGCGTCGGAACACCGATCACGTCGACCCGGGCGGCGAACAGCCCGCCGGCGAGCGGCTGCTGCTCGAGCGGCGTGGACAGGTTCTTGCGCAGCGACGTGATGTAGAGCGTATCGAGCTCGGGTCCGCCGAACGCCGGCTTCGACGGCTTCTCGACCGGAACGTCGACAGCGTCGACGACTTGTCCCGACGCGTCGAGACACAGCACCGCCGCGCCGTCGACGGCGGCCATCCAGTAACGCCCGCGGGCATCGACGCAGGCGCCATCGGGACGTCCCGGCAGGTCGTGCGTCGCGACGAACGTACGGCGATTCCGGAGCGTCGCCGCGACGCCGTCGTAGTCGAATGCCCAAACCGTGCGCACCGAAGGATGCGAATCGGACAGGTACAGCACGCTTGCGTCCGGCGAGAACGCGAGCCCGTTCGGCGAATGCAGTCCGTCGAGCACACGCTCGATGCGTCCGTCGACGTCGATGCACCACAGTGCGCCGTCCGGAGATGACGACGCCGGCGTAGCCATCGAGCCGATCCAGAGTCGACCTTGCGCATCGATCACCGCATCGTTTAGCCGTGATGCTTCGGGAAGCGGAAGCTCGGCGATCAACGAGAACCGGCTCTGCGCGGCCTCGAAGTGCCAGACGCTGGTACGCAGCGCAACGACAAGGCCGCCGAGCGCATGCGGGGCGGCGAACGAGACGATATCCGGCATGACGATCGCACGATCGGCGTTGCTCGAAGGATCGTAGCGATGCAGGCGGCGTCCCCAGATGTCGACCCACCACAGGCACTGCTCGTCCACCGACCAGACCGGACTTTCGCCTGCCAGCGCGCGCGCATCGACGACGCAGGTGGCAGTCGATGCCATCGGGTCAGTGCGTCGCGGGTGCGATCGTCGCGCGCGCTACGCCGCATTGCTCGAGATGCGCAGCAACGGCGAACAGCAACCGTTCGTTTCCGGGCGCGGCGAGCAATTGAACGCCGATCGGCAGGCCCTCAGCGCGCGATCGGCACGGTCAGCACCGGACAGTCGAGTGCCGCGAGCGGCTGCGTGTAAAGGCCCAGGCTCGGGCCGATCGGCTGCTCGACGCCATCGATGACGAGCGTGCGCGTCCCGATCCGGGGCGCGACGCACGGTGTCGCCGGAAACAGCATCACCGGGTACTCGCGCAACAGACGCAGTACTTCGGCCTTGTGCCAACGGCGGAACGCCTGTGCGCGGAAGTACCACGCCGCCGGCAGCAGCGCGTGCGCGAGGAAACGGTCGCGGGTCAGCGGATCGAAGTCGTCCGGCCGGCTGCGCAGTCGCTCGAGCTGCGGTCCCGCGCTTTCGGCCGCATTCACCAGCACCGCCGCGGCACGCGCGAGCGCGGCTTCGGGGAAGTCGATCCCGACCGCATTCGTGAAACGCATTGGCGGCTAGCTCGAGCGCCTTCACGCCTTCGCGCGACAGATTGCGAAGAAAATAGCCGTCCGCGATACCGACGCGAATCGTGGAGATGTCGCTTGCGACGGTCGCGTCGCTGGCGTAAATCGTTGTGTTAGCAACGATATCGAAGCACGCAGCGACGTCCGCGACCGTGCGGGCCGAGTGGGCCGATCGTCGAGATCGATCCCGGCGGAGGCAGCAGCCCGTCGCCGGGTATCGCCCCGCGCGTCGGGCGCAGTCCGTACACGCCGCAAAGCGAGGCGGGCAAACGCACCGAGCCGAGCGCATCGCTGCCGAGCGCGAGCGGCACGAGACCGGCAGCAACCGCCGCTGCCGATCCGCCGGACGAACCGCCCGGCGTGCGCGTGACATCGTGCGGATTGCGTGTGGGACCGAAATGCCGGTTCTCGGTCGTGCCGCCCATGCCGAACTCGTCCATGTTCGTGACGCCGACGCAGATCGCCCCCGCCCGTTCGAGCCGCGCGACGGCGACGGCATCACGCTTCGCCGGCGGATCGTCGACATGCAGCTTCGAGCCTGCGGTCGTCGTGATCCCCGCAACGGCGATCTGCGCCTTGACTGCGAACGCAACACCCGCGAGCGGGCCCGCCGGCTCGCCGCGCGCGATCGAGGCGTCGAGTCGACGCGCCGCGTCGCGTGCACGATCGGCGCAGACAGCCGTGAACGCATTCAACGTCGTGTCGCGCGATGCGATGCGCGCGAGCACGTGATTCACGACCTCGGCGGCACTGACACGCCCCTCGCGGACCGCGCGCGCAATCGTGATCGCGTCGGCGTCGTCGGCCAACGGATCCTGCGGTCACGACGGCGGGTCGCGCGAATCGGCTGGCGGCAGCGGAAACGCGAACAGTGCCTCCGCCATCGCGGCAAGCCGTGCGAGGTTCGCAGCAACGCCGCGGCTTGCAGTGTTCGGGCAGCGCGAGGTCGATCGCTCGCGCCGCCGCTTCGGCATACGCGCTCGCGTCGAAGTCCTTCATGCCGTCCGGCCCTTCGCGTTCGGCCGCGCGCGCCGGCTCACCAGGTTGTGCGTATGCACCCAGGCGCCGCGAAGAATCGGCTGACGCGCCTCGCCGATGCAGTAA
Source organism: uncultured beta proteobacterium (assembly GCA_963804205.1). GTDB lineage: Bacteria > Pseudomonadota > Gammaproteobacteria > Burkholderiales > Casimicrobiaceae > VBCG01. The sequence continues at coordinate 63,259 of CAWDPJ010000006.1, forward strand.
CCGTACTTGCGCACCTCGTCGCTGGTCGAAAGATCGGCGAGCGCTATCTTGTGGCACAGCGGGATCGCTTCGAGGGCAACGACTTCGCGCATGCCCTCCGGCGCGCGCACGACGACCCGCTCCCCGGCCGCGATCGGTTGCAGCGCGACGGCGACGTTGTCCGACGCGGCAAGCAGCGTCGCCTGCCAGTTCATGCGTCACCTCGCCGCGCAGCCCCCCAAGAGGGGGCGTAGCTTCGCCGCCTTCTGCGGGGCGAGCGCTGCGGGAGGAGGCGTCACAGCGCCGGCCCGAGTCGGCTCACGACGTCCTCGCCTTCGTCCAGGATCTCGCCCCAGGTCAGCGTCCCGGATGCGACCTCGGTCATCAGCGCCGTGAGCCGGCGCGCTGCATCCTCGAGCGTTTCGCGACTTGCGAACACGTCGCTCGCGTCGAAGTCGAGCTGCTCGCGAAGTCGCGCAGTCGCCACCGGATTCGCGGAGATCTTGATCGTCGGCGCGATGCCGCTCACGAAACTGTTGCCCGCGCCGGTCGTGAACAGCGCGAGCTGCGCGCCGGAGGCAACGAGACCCGTCACCGATTCCGGCGCGTACGCCGGTGCGTCCATGACGAACAAGCCCGGACCCGGCGGCGGTTCTGCGATGCCGATCACGCCGCGAATCGGGCTGCTGCCCCCCTTCGCGATCGCGCCGAGCGACTTCTCCTCGATCGTCGACAAGCCGCCGGCGATGTTCGTCGGTCCGGGATTGTTGCCGAGCAGATCCATGCCGGCGTTGACCGCGAGCCGCTCGCGACGCTCGACGGCGGCGCGGATCGCAGTCGCCACCGCGGCGTTCGCCGCGCGCTCGATGAGCAGATGCTCGGCGCCCAGCCACTCGATCGTCTCGCCGAAGACCGCCCGGCCGCCGACGGCGATCACGCCATCGACGACCCTGCCGACGAGCGGATTCGCGACGAGCCCCGAGCTCGGATCCGAGCGACCGCACTCCAGCGCGAGATAGAGCCGGTCGAGCGCGAATGCGCGGCGTCGCTGCCGCGAAATGTCGCGGACCAGGCGTGCGGCGATGCGGACGCCGCGCTCGGTCATGGTCACCGCATCGTGATCGCACTCGTCGAGGATCAGCTGCTCGACCGGCTTGCCCGCGGCGGCGATCGCCTCGGCGACCTCTCTCACCTTCGGCGGGCTCGCCCCGATCACGAGCGTCGCGCCGACGTTCGGATGCACGCCGAACGCGATCAGCGAACGCGTCTGCACGGCGGCGTCCTCGCCCATCAGCCCGCTCCCGTAGGGCGTGCTGATCACCTTCGTGCCGGCGACGCACGCGCCCGATCCGGCGTGCCGTCGGACCGGTGAGCCCGGTGATCGACATGACGAGAACGTGGTTGCGAACGCCGACGCTGCCGTCCGGTCGCGCAAAGCCCTCGAACGTGGCGTGCGCATTCATTGCGGCGACGGTACCGGCGCGTCGACTGGCAAAAGGCGCTCGTCGCGCAGCTCTTCCCACAACGCGCGCGGGACGGGCCATTCGAGCCAGCGGAGATTCAGGTCGATCTCCGCGATCGATCGGTAGCCGGCCACCACGGACACGATCGCCGGATGCGCAAGCGGGAACTGCAGCGCGACTGCGCCGAGCGGCACTGCGTGGCGTGCGCAAATGGCGGAAAGCTGGCGCACCCGCTCGACGATCGGCGGCGGTGCAGGCGCATAGAAATACGTCGCGCCTTCGCTGGCCCCGCTCGCCAGGATGCCGGAATTGAACGGTGACGCGAGAACGACGTCGATGCCGTGCGCAACGCAGTACGGCAGGAACGCGTCGCATCGATCCTTGCTCGAGCAGCGTGTAGCCGCCGGCGAGCATGAAGCAATCGAAATCGGCGGCCTGTGCGAAGCGCAGGCACACGTCCCAGTCCTTGACGCCGACACCGACGGCCCGGATCACGCCGTCGCTGCGCAAGCGGTCGAGCGCACGATAGCCGCCGTCGATCGCTTCTGCGAAGCGGCGCTCGTAGTCGTCGCCATGCCACTTGGGATTGACGTCATGCAGGTACGCGATGTCGATGCGCGCAAGGCCGAGCCGCTGCAGGCTGTCTTCGATCGAGCGCATCACGCCGTCGTAGCTGTAGTCGTAGACGACGTCGAACGGCAGCGCCGATCGGGAGGGTGGCGCGTCCGGATTCGGACGCAGCATCCGGCCGACCTTCGTCGACAGCAGGAATGCATCGCGCGGATGCTGCCGCAGTCCGGCACCGTACCTGTGCTCCGAGAGGCCATGACCGTAGAACGGCGCCGTGTCGAAATAGCGGAAGCCGCGCGACCACGCATGGTCGAGCAACGCGGCCGACTCGACCTCGCCGGTCGCGCCCACGAACGCGCTGCCCCCGCCGAACCCGAGCGTGGGCCAATCGACGGCGGTGCGCGCTGCGGCGAGCGTGGCCTCGGCCTGGCTCATTTGAGATCCGGCAACCTTCCGGTCTTGTGCCCGCCCTTTGCAATCAGCTCGTGCACTTCCGCCGCCGCGCGATTCAGCGTCTCCACGACGCTCGCCTTGCCGATGATGCACTCGTTCAACCGCAGCGACAGGATCGACGCCATCTGCGGCGCCTCGGGCACGACCGCGTACATGCGCGCGACCTTCGCGTTCTCCGCCTGCGCTTTCAGGAATCGGAACTTCGGGTCCTTCGCGAGCTCGGAGGCGCCGAGGTCGGTGCGCACCGGCACCGCGCCGTAGCGCGTGTACGCGAGCTGATGATCGTAGGTCTGGAACCAGTTGAGGAAAGTCAGCGCGCCGAGCTGCCGCTCGCGCGGAACGTTGCGCGCGATCGCACCGATCCAGTGACCTGCGCGGCTCGCGTGCTGGCCGCCTTCGCCGCGAGGAATCAGCGCCACCTCGAACTTGCCGACGACGGCCGACTTGTTCGCATCGTCGAGTTGCGCCCACGCGCCCACGATGCCGACCGTCTGCGCAGCCTTGCCGGTCAGCATCAGCTGGATCAGGGTGCCCTGGCTGACCGAGCCCGGCGACGGGTAACCGCCCGCCTTGCCGAGACGCTGGTAGAACTCGAGCGCGCGACGGTTGGCAGGGCTGTTGAACACGACGGTGAAGTCGCCGGCGCTCGCGTTCGCGAAGATGTCGCCGCCGAAGCTGAACATGTAGTTCGCGAAATCGGCGAGCGCCGAGTCGCGGTCGTCGCGATGCACGAAGCCGTACACGCCGGGAGGCGAGTTGAGCTTCGTGGCGTTCGCGAGCAGCTCGTCCCAGGTCTGCGGCGGCTTCAGGCCGTGCTGGTCGTACAGATCCTTGCGGTAGTAGAGCACTTCGACGTTGCCGTTGACCGGCACGCCCATCAGCTTGCCGCCCTTCGCGTCGAACGTCTTCAGCTTGTCGTTCCAGAAGATCGTGCCGCCGAACGTGCTCACGCCCGGATCGAGCTTGAACGACGGATCGAGATCGGTCGGCGAGGCGAGGAACCCGCCGGCGAACATCTCGACCATCCAGTTGTTGTCGATCGCGAGGAGGTCGTAGGTGCCGGCGCTCGCGCGCAGCGAGTTGCGGATCTTCTCGAGCGCGCCCGCGTACGGGTTGACGTCGAGCTGGATGACGTTGCCGGTCTCCTTCTGGTACTGCGCGACCAGCTGGCGAAACCCGTCGAACCACGGCGACTGGTTGATCACCATCGTGATCGGCGCCGCCTTCGCCGCCCTGACCGAGCGCGGGGAACGACGCGGCGAGCGCCAGGGAGAGGCCGCCGGCCCGGGAAAGGAAGCGGCGTCGGTCGATGTCGGTCATCGGGCTCCTCCTGATATGATTTGGTTGCGCAACCATTTCGCGGACCGTATGATTGCGCAACCATTGCATCTTGCGTGCATGCACGGGGTCTTGTCAAGGAGCAACGCCATCGCCAAGCCGCTTGACCGTCGCGGTGCGGGCTCGACGTCCGCCGTACGCCTGGTCGACGTCGCCCGCGTCGCGGGTGTGGCACCGATCACGGTGTCGCGCGCGTTGCGCGAGCCGGACAAGGTCTCGCCGGAAGCGCGGGCGCGCGTCGAGCGCGCGGTCGCACAGACCGGTTATGTTCGCGACCTCGTCGCCAGCAGCCTGACCCGAGGCCGCACGCGGCTGGTCGGCATCATCGTTCCGACGCTCAGCGATTCGATCTACGCCGCGACCGTCGAAGGGCTCGCCGAGACGTTACGCGCGCACGACTTCGAAGCGCTGATCGGCGACAGCGGTTACACGCTCGAGGGCGAGGAAAAGCTGGTCGCGGCGTTCCTCGGGCGCCGCGCCGATGGCCTCGTCCTGAGCAATATCGAGCATGCAGAAGGCACGCGCCGCATGCTCGCGCGCGCGGGCGTGCCGGTCGTCGAGACCGGAAACCTCACTGCCACGCCGATCGACATGGTCGTCGGCTTTTCGAACGAGCGGGCCGCGCGCGACATGCTGCGGCATCTGGTTGCACGCGGGCACCGCACGATCGGGTTCATCGGCGCGCCACGCGCGGCGAACCCGCAGGCGGCGGATCGGCGCCGTGCGTACGACCAGACGATTGCGGAGCATGGATTGAAACGCGCGGCAACGCTCGCCGCGGAATGTCCATCCGAGGTCGCCGCAGCGGGCATCGCGCTGGAACGCATCGTCGAGGCGCATCCGGACGTCAGCGCCGTGTTCGCGGCCAGCGAGGTGAGGGCGATCGGCGCATTGCTGCAATGCCAGCGCCGCGGATGGCCGGTCCCGGATCGGATCGCGATCGCCGGATTCAACGATGCCGGCCTCGGCCAGCATCTCGTGCCTGCATTGACGACGGTGCGCGTACCAAGGCACGAGATCGGCCGGCGTTCGGCGCGGATGATCCTCGATCGCGTCGAGCGCAAAACGCTGGATTCGAGCGTCGTCGACCTCGGTTACGAGATCGTGGTCCGCGAGAGCGCATGAAGCGCGCGACGGCGGAGCGCTGGCTGACGATCGCGCCGGCAACGCTGCTGCTGCTGTCCATCGCGGTGCTGCCGATGTTCGAGCTCGCGGCGATGAGCGCAAGCCGCATCGATTGGCGCGAAGGCCAGGCGCACTGGAGCTACGAAGGCTTCGCCAACTACGCGCGCGCGTTTCGCGACTCGCTGTTCCACGCCGGGATCGCGAACACCGTCGTGTTCGCGCTGGCGGCGGTTGGCGTGCAGATGGTGCTCGGCTTCGCACTGGCGCTGATGACTACGAAGGTGACGCGCGGACGCGTCTTCTATCGCACGGTCTTCATCCTGCCGATCCTCGTGCCCGGCATCGTGATCGGCGCGATCTGGAAGCTCATGTACAGCTTCGATTTCGGCGTGCTGAACCAGATGCTCGGGTTCCTCGGCGCGGGCCCGGTCGACTGGCTCGGCAATCCGTCGACGGCGCTGCTCGCCGTCATCGCCGTCGATGTCTGGCACTGGACGCCGTTCGTCTTCCTGCTGCTGCTCGCGGGCCTCGAAAGCCTGCCGCAGGACATCTACGAAGCGGCGAAGGTCGACGGCGCCACGTTCCTGCAGGAGCTGCGCTACATCACGCTGCCGCTGATGCTGCCGACGATCGTGGTCACGCTCGTGTTCCGCACGCTGGTCGCGTTCAAGGTGTTCGACGAGATCTACCTTCTCACCGGCGGCGGGCCGGGCACCGCCACCGAAGTGGTGAGCTACACGATCTACCGGCGCTTCTTCACCGAGGGACAGATGGGCTACGGATCGGCGCTCTCGGTGCTCGTGCTGTTCGCGCTCGCGCTGCTGTTCATCCTGGCCAGCGCAGCCACGCGTCGGCCGCAGGGGCGCGCATGAATGCTCCTCCGGCGTCATTCCCGCGAAAGCGGGAATCCAGCGTCTCTTGCTTGAAAGACGCTGGGTCCCCGCCTACGCGGGGACGACAGGCTCCGACAATCGTGCAGCCATGACCGTCGCGCGAACCCGCAGCGTTGCTCTTCACGCGGCGCTCCTCGTCGCTGCGACCATCGTCCTGTTTCCGTTCGTCTGGATCTCCGCGGCCGCGTTCAAGACGCAGATCGCGCTGATGATGGGCCAGCTGACGTTCACGCCCACGCTCGCGAACTTCCGCGAGCTGCTGTTCTCGATCAGCTCCGACTATCTGGCGAATTTCGGCAACAGCCTCGTCGTCGCGACGGGCAGCACGCTGCTCGTCCTGGTCGCGTCGACGCTGGCGGCCTATTCGATCGAGCGGATGAGCTGGCCCCGCTGGGCGGTGCACGGCTTCCTGCTGACCGCAGCGGTGTTCAACGCGATTCCGGCGATCACGATGGTCGGCGCGTGGTACGTCATGTTCCGCAGCGTCGGGCTGTACAACACCTATCCCGGGCTGATCCTCGCGCACGCCACGCTGAACCTGCCGATCGGCATCTGGCTGATGGCGAATTTCATCCGCGAGGTGCCGCGCGAGCTCGAGGAAGCGGCGCGCATCGATGGCTGCGGTACGGCGAAACTGCTGTGGCTCGTGATCGTTCCGGTGGTGATGCCCGGCATCGCCGCGACGGCCATCCTCGTCTTCATCCACAGCTGGAACGAGTTCGTCGTCGCGCTCAACCTGTCTGCGCGGCAAACGGCGACGGTGCCGGTCGCGATCGCCAAGTACGCGCAGGAGCACGAGACCAAGTACGGCGAGATGGCGGCCGGCGCCGTGCTGTCGACCTTGCCCGCGCTGCTGCTGTTGCTCGTCGCGCAGCGACACATCGTTCGCGGGCTCACCGCGGGCGCCGTGAAATAGCGGCTCGCGTTCTCCGGCGCTAGACGGCCGCGGCCTGGAGCGCCTGCGTCGCGAGCACCTCGGCGCGTACCTGCTCGGTGAGCTCGGCCTTGAGCTCCGCGAACCCGGGCGACGTCTTGATCGAATAGTGCCGCGGATGCGGCAGCGCGACGGCGCGATCGAGCTTGATACGGCCGGGACGCGCGCTCATCACGACGACGCGGTTCGCCATGAACACGGCCTCGTCGATGTCGTGCGTGACGAACAGCACCGTCTTGCGCTCCGCCTCCCAGATGCCGAGCAGCAGCTCCTGCATCAGCTCGCGCGTCTGGTGGTCGAGCGCGCCGAACGGCTCGTCCATCAGGAGCACGCGCGGCTGGTTCGCAAGCGCGCGAGCGAGCGCCGTGCGCTGCTGCATGCCGCCGGAGAGCTGCTTCGGGTAATGCTGCTCGAAGCCCGCGAGCCCGACCTTGCCGATGAAGTCGCGCGCGATTTCGAGCTGCTGTTGCCTCGGCAGCCCGCGCTCGCGCAGGCCGAAGCACACGTTCTCCCGGACGGTGAGCCAGGGAAACAGCGTGTAGCTCTGGAACACCATGCCGCGATCCGGGCCGGGACCTTCGATGCGCTTGCCGTCCTGCAGCACTTCGCCGGACGTCGGCGTATCGAGGCCCGCGATGATCCTGAGCAGCGTGCTCTTGCCGCAGCCGGAGGGCCCGAGGATCGTGACGAAATCGTTCTCCGCGACCTCGAGATCCGTCGCCTGCAGCGCGAGCGTCTCGCCGTGCGTCGAGCGGAAACGGCGCGAGACGCCGCGGATCGAGAGGACGTTCGTCACCCCTCACCCCAGCCCTCTCCCCGCGCAGGCGGGGAGAGGGAGCTTTTGAGTCCATCTCACCCGCTTGCGTGAGAGGAAATCCTGCAACTCCCCTCTCCCGCGAAGCGGCGAGAGGGAGCTCTTGAGTCCTGCAACTCCCCTCTCCCGCGAAGCGGGGGAGGGGTCGGGGGTGGGGGCTGCACTCATCGATCCAGCTGCGCCCACGGGAAACAGCTTGCGGTTGAACACCTTGAACGCGAGATCGCTCGCGAGCCCGATCAGCCCGATGACGATGATGCCGAAGATGATCTGGTCGGTCGCGAGCAGCGCCTGACTGTCGGTGATCATGTGGCCGATGCCGCTCGAAGCGCCGATCAGCTCGGCCACGATCACGTACGTCCACGCCCAGCCGAGCACCATGCGCAGGATCTCGGCGATCTCCGGCGCCGCGCCGGGGATCAGCACGCGCTTCACCAGACTCCGATCGCTCGCGCCGAGCGTGTACGCGGCCTCGACGAGGTCGCGCCGCGTATTGCCGACGGTGACCGCGAACATCAGCACGAGCTGGAAAAAGCTGCCGATGAAAATCACCGCGAGCTTCTGCGCCTCGCCGATGCCGGCCCACAGGATCAGCAGCGGAATGAAGGCCGAAGCCGGCAGGTAGCGCGCGAACGAGACGAACGGCTCGAAGAACGCCTCGATCGGCTTGTACGCGCCCATCGCGATACCGAGGGGCAGTGCCAGCACCGCGGCCAGCACGAATCCGCCGAGCACGCGCCACACCGTCATGCCGATGTCGTGCGCGAAACCCATCTCGGTCAACAGCGTCCAGCCCGACCGGACCATCGTGATCGGATCGGCGAGGAACGTCTTGCTGACGAAGCCTCCGAGCGTAGCGGCCGCCCATGCGGCGACGAACACGACGAAGAACGCCACGCCGAGCGCGACCCGCGCGCCCGGCGCGACGGGTTTTAGTGGCTGCATTGCCTTGCCGTCATCCCGCGAAAGCGGGGATCCAGCGTCGTTCGCGCGGATCGCCTGCGCGGGGATGCCAGCGTCGTTCGAAAGTCACTGGATCCCCGCCTGCGCGGGGATGACCTGCTCGTTATCTCGCAGGTCACTTGATGTACGACGTGTCCGCGAGCTTCGACAGGTCCGGGATCTGCTTGATGATGCCCACCTCGAGCAGGAGGTCGGCCGCTTCCTTGCTGAACGCGGCGTGCTCGCCGGCGAAGAACTTCTGGTTCGCGGCGCGATCCTGCCAGCGCAGGTAGGCCTGCGACTTCTGGAACTGCTCGCCGGTCTGCTTCACGTCCGCGCCCATGATCTCGAAGCTCTTCTTCGGATCCTTGCGGATCATCTCGAGGGCGTCGAAGTAACCGTTGGCCAGCGCCTGCGCCGCCTTCGGATTGTCGGCGAGGAACTTCGGCGTGCAACCGAACGTGTCCATCACCATCGGGTAGTCGAGCGTGGTCGCGATGATCTTGCCCGCCGACGGCTTCTCGCGGACCGCGGACATGTACGGCTCGTAGGTCATGCCCGCGTCGAGATCGGCGGTGCCGGCCACGAACGCGTTCGCGGCCGCCTGCGGCTCGAGGTTCACGACCTTCACGTCCTTCACCGACAGCCCGTTCTTCTTCAGCATCCACGCAAGCGTGAAATACGGCGCGGTGCCGGGCGCGCTGGCGGCGACGGTCTTGCCCTTCAGGTCTGCGATCTTCGCGATCGAAGGCTTCACGACCATGCCATCGGCGCCGAAGCTCTTGTCGAGCTGGAAGATCTGCGTCGTTGCGACACCGTTCGCGTTCCAGACGATCCAGGTCTCGACGGTGGTCGCCGCGCACTGGACGTCGCCCGAGGCGATCGCGAGATGCCGGTCCTTCTGCGGGATCTTCTTGATGTCGACGTCGAGGCCGTGCTTCTTGAAGAGGCCCGCTTCCTTCGCGAGCGTCAGCGGTGCGAAGCCGGTCCATCCGGAAATTGCGATCGCGACCTTGGTCTGCGCGTGCGCCGCGAAAGGCAGCAGAAGGAGTGACAGGACTGCAAGCGAGCGTTTCATGGGGTGCTCCTTGTAGGGATACGACGAGGCATGAGCGCGTGCAGGACGATCACTCGTGGTTTTCCGGCCGTTCCGCCGAAAATCGTGTGGCTCCGCCACCGATTTTCGGGAAGCTTACCTCGGCCGAAAGTAGGTTTTCACTTTCGGCCGTTCAAGCCGGGTATCCAGAGCGCGGGAAGGCCGTCCAGACGGCGAAGTATGCTCGCGAGCGAGCCGTCGCGGACGAGTTGCGTCGCGCGCTCGATGTCGGGCGCGAGATAGCGATCCTGCACCATCGTCGGGCAATGCGCCCGGACCTGCGCGTGCGCGGCTTCGATCGGCGTCGAGCTCGTGAGCGGGCGCAGGAAGTCGATCCCCTGCGCGGCGGCCAGCAGCTCGATGCCGAGGATGTGCGCGGTGTTCTCGATCATCGGCAGCAATCGCCGCGCCGCGAACGTGGCCATCGATACATGGTCTTCCTGGTTCGCCGACGTCGGCAGCGAATCGACGCTGGCCGGATGCGCGAGCGACTTGTTCTCCGAGGCGAGCGAAGCCGCGGTCACGTGCGCGATCATGAAGCCGCTGTTCAGTCCCGGGTCGGCCGCGAGGAACGGCGGCAGCCGCGACACGCCGGCGTCGATCAGCATCGCGATGCGGCGCTCGGCGATCGCACCGACCTCCGCGATCGCGACCGCCATCGCATCGGCGGCGAGTGCAACCGGCTCCGCGTGGAAGTTGCCGCCCGAGACCAGCTCGCCGGCATCGGCGAACACGAGCGGGTTGTCGGTCACGCCGTTCGCCTCCCGCAGCAACACCAACGCCGCATGTCGCAGCTGGTCGAGGCACGCGCCGACGACCTGCGGTTGGCAGCGCAGGCTGTACGGATCCTGCACCCGATCGTCGCCGATCAGGTGCGAACGCCGGATCGCGCTGCCGGCGAGCAGCGTCCGGTAGTAATGCGCGACATCGATCTGGCCCGGCTGACCGCGCAACGCATGGATGCGCGGGTCGAACGGGCCATCGCTGCCGCGCGCGGCGTCGACGGTCATCGCGCCGATCACGAGCGCGGACTCGAGCACCGGCTCGAACGTCAGCAGCGCGTGCAACGCGAGCGCCGTCGACGTCTGCGTGCCGTTGATGAGCGCGAGCCCTTCCTTCGCGGCGAGCGCCAGCGGACGAATCCGCGACTTGCGCAATGCCGCGGCGGCAGGCACCCGTTCGCCATCGACGAGCATCTCGCCTTCGCCGACCAGCGCGAGCGTCATGTGCGCGAGCGGCGCAAGATCGCCGGAGGCGCCGACCGAGCCCTGCGAAGGCACATACGGCACCAGTCCGGCATCGTGCACCGCGATCAGCGTGTCGACGATCTCTTCCCGCACGCCGGAGGCACCGCGCGCGAGGCTTGCGGCCTTCAGCGCGAGCATCAGGCGCACCACCGGCGGCGGCAGCGGCTGCACCGACGCCGACGCTGTGCGATCGGATCAGGTTGAGCTGCAGCGCGGCGAGATCGTCCTCGCTGATGCGCGTCTGCGCGAGCTTGCCGAAGCCGGTATTGACGCCGTACACCGGAGCATCCCCGCGCGCCGCGCGCTGAACGACGTCGGCCGCTGCCTGCATCGCCGGGCGCACCGAAGGATCGAGGGCGAGCGACACGCCGCCCGCGTGGATCGCCGCAAGCTCGGCCAGGCCGAGCTTGCCGGGGACGATGCGAATGCTGTGGCCGGTGATCGGTCAATGCGCGGAACGAGCGAAAAAGTTGGTGAACGTCGTTGCCATGGCAGGGTTCCCGTTGCATCGTGGCAGTCTCGTCGCCACTTCACGGACGCCCATCGTGCAATCTATCGGTGCCCGCGCGCAGGCGTCAATCGCCGCGCTCGTCTTCGCGTCGACCGCCTCGACGCTTATCGCATCCACATCCGCCGCCGACGCCGAAGCGCTGGCCGAGCGCATGCTGAGTGCGCTCGGCGGCCGCGCGGCGTGGGCGGCGACGACCAACACGGTGAACGATTCCCAGCAGAACTGGGACGGCGAGCCGCCGCTCCTTCGCGTGGTGATCACGATGGACTTCGAGCGCCCGCGGTTCCGCATCGAGACGCGCGGGGACAAGCTCCACCTCGTCCGCGTCATCGACGGCGATCGCCACTGGCGGCTCACCCGCGAGGGCGCCGTTGCGCCGGTGTCGGAGGAAACGCTTGGCGGCGACCGCCGCTGGTACCAGGGGCACGTGTACAGGACCTTGCACCGGATAGCGAAGCGCGATTCATCGATCCGGATCTCGATCGGCAAGGAGGGCCGCCTGGAGGTGCACGAAGGCGCGACCCGCATCGCCTGGTACGCGCTCGACCGCAGCGCCCAGCCGTACAAGTACGGCGCGCACGACGACGACACCGGCTCGATTTTCGGCCCGTGGGAGGCGCAGGGGGCGGGCATCAGGCATCCGGTGTGGGTTTCGCGGGACGACGGCAAGTGGCGGGCGATGCTGAAGCGGCTCGACGTCAACGTCGCGCTCGACGAGAAGCTGTTCGCGCCACCGCGTTAGCCACCGGAATCAGCGGCCGATCATCGGCAGATCGAGGGCGTGCTCGCGCGCACAGGCAATCGCGTCCTCGTACCCTGCGTCGGCGTGGCGCATCACGCCGGTCGCGGGATCGTTCCACAGCACGCGTTCGAGGCGCTTGTCCGCAGCCTCGGTGCCATCGCACACGATCACCACACCCGCGTGCTGCGAGTAGCCCATGCCGACGCCGCCGCCATGATGGATCGAGACCCACGTGGCGCCGCCGGCGGTATTGAGCAACGCGTTCAGCAGCGGCCAGTCCGACACCGCGTCCGAGCCGTCACGCATCGCTTCGGTCTCGCGGTTCGGCGACGCGACCGAGCCGCTGTCGAGATGATCGCGACCGATGACGATCGGCGCCTTCAGCTCGCCGCTTCGCACCATCGCATTGAACGCAAGCCCCGCGCGATGGCGTTCGCCCAGGCCCAGCCAGCAGATGCGCGCCGGCAGCCCCTGGAACGCGATGCGCTCACGCGCGAGGTCGAGCCAGCGAGAAAGGTGCGCGTCGTCCGGAAACAGTTCCTTCAGCTTGCGATCGGTCCGGAAGATGTCCTCCGGATCGCCGGACAGCGCGACCCAGCGGAACGGGCCCTTGCCCCTGCAGAACAACGGCCGGATGTACGCGGGCACGAATCCGGGGAAGTCGAATGCATTCGCAACACCCGCATCGAGCGCGACCTGCCGGATGTTGTTGCCGTAATCCACCGTCGGAATGCCCATCGCCTGAAGGTCCAGCATCGCGCGCACGTGCGCGGCGCAGCTTCTCGCCGCCGCGTCGCGCAACGCAGCATGTTGCGCCGGCTCGGCTTGCGCCGCACGCCATTGCGCGACCGACCAGCCCGACGGCAGATAGCCGTTGACGAGATCGTGCGCGGACGTCTGGTCGGTGACGAGGTCGGGACGCGGCCCCCCCGCGGCAGCACGACGCGCGATCTCCGGGACGACATCCGCGGCATTGCCGAGCAAGCCGATCGATTTCGCAACGCCTCGTGACGTGTACGCCGCGATCCTCGCGAGCGCGTCGTCGAGGTCCCGCGCCTGCTCGTCGAGGTAGCGCGTGCGCAGACGGAATTCGATGCGATCCTGCTGGCATTCGATGTTCAGCGACGAAGCGCCGGCGAAGCTCGCTGCGAGCGGCTGCGCACCGCCCATTCCGCCGAGGCCCGCGGTCAGGATCCAGCGCCCGGCGAGGTTTCCGCCGTAGTGCTGGCGACCCGCCTCGACGAATGTCTCGTAGGTCCCCTGCACGATGCCCTGGCTGCCGATGTAGATCCACGAGCCGGCAGTCATCTGTCCGAACATCATGAGGCCGCGCCGGTCGAGCTCGTCGAAATGCTCCCAGGTCGCCCACTTCGGCACGAGGTTCGAATTCGCGATCAGCACGCGCGGCGCATCGACGTGCGTGCGGAACACGCCGACCGGCTTGCCGGACTGGATCAGCAGCGACTCGTCATCGCGAAGGTCCTTCAGCGCGACGAGGATCGCCTCGAAGCTCGGCCAGTCGCGCGCCGCCTTGCCGATGCCGCCGTACACGACCAGCGCGTCCGGATTCTCGGCGACCTCGGGATCGAGATTGTTCTGAAGCATCCGGTACGCGGCTTCGGTCAGCCAGCTCCTGCACGAAAGCTGGGTGCCGCGCGGCGCCCGGATCTCGCGGCGGGCGGGGACGGTCGACTGGAGACGGTCGTTCATCGTCTGCTCCTCATGTGCACCGTCGTCATTCCCGCGAAAGCGGGAATCCAGCGGCGTTTGGTTGCAAAGACACTGGGTCCCCGCCTTCGCGGGGACGACGATTGGAAGGAGTGATCTCATTGAATCGTCGCGTAGCCGGCTTCGGATGCGGAGCGGGCCATCGCTTCGAGCGTGCGATACGACACCACGTCGGGCATCACGAACCGTGAAAGCAGCACCTCGGCCAGCAACGGTGCGTACGACGGTTGGCTGCCGAGGCCCAGCAGATGCCGGCGCAGCCGAGCGATGATGGCCGCGTCGACGGTCAGATGCCGCAACCAGCAGCGGGATCGGCGTCCACGGCGTCGTGGCTACGCAGCGAAGGCCGGACAGCTTTGCGGGCTCGTGGTAACGGCAAAGATCGAGGAAGAAACTGTCCAGCGCGATCACGTCTACGTCGCCAGCGCGCAACGCTTCGAGCGCTCTGGCGGGTGTGCCCAGCGGCCCGCGCACCTCGGCATAGAGCGCAGGACGTTGCGGCGTCGAGAACTGCGCGAGATACGCGCGCGGAGCGTTGAAGCCCGACTGCGAGTTGTCCGCCATCCAGCCGAAGCGATGGCCGAACGTCTGCTCGAGGGAATGCCAGCCGCTTTCCTCGCGCACGAGGAATTCGCTGCAGTAACGCGGCAGGCCTTCGTAACGCGCCGGCGAGGGCACCGGCGCGGCGATCGCCTGCAGGGTCGCCGCCCGAGCGCACGAACGGCCAGCCGCACATGAACGCGCAACACAGATCGGGCTCGCGCCACAGCGCGTCGATCGGCTCGGGCCAGCCGTGCTCGATGATGCGGACGTCCACGTCCGCTTCCGAAAAGACCCGCTCGAACAGCGCACGCCAGGCCTGCGCCGCGCGTGGCACCGCGTTGTACATGCGGAAGGACGTGATCACGGCCGCGACGCGAGCTGCTTTCGCAGCTCCGCCTTGGAGATCTTGCCGATGGCAACGCGCGGGAATTCGTCGATCACCACCACCTCGCGCGGCACCTTGAATCTCGCGAGCTCGTTTTGGCACGCGGTCAGCACCTCGGCGACAAGGTCAGCGTGGCGGCGTGGTTCCTCGATGCGCACGAACGCCACGGGCACCTCGCCAAGGAGCGGATCGCGCTTCGCCACCACCGCCACCTCGCATACACCGCGTACCGAAGCGATCACGCGCTCGACCTCGGGCGCGGCGACGTTCTCGCCGCCGACCTTGATGACGTCCTTGGCGCGATCGACGAACTGGATCGTCCCGTCGTCGCGGACGAGAACGCGGTCGCCGGTACGAAAGTAGCCCTGCTCGTCGAACGCCCGCCGCGTTGCGTCCGGATCGTCCAGATACTCGCGGAACAGCGCTACGCCGCGTTTGCCGCGAATGCGCAACTCCCCGGGTTCGCCTGGATTCGACGGCTGTCCAGATTCGTCGACAACTGTGACGTCATAGCCGACCGAAGGGCGCCCGATCGTGTTGGATCTCTGCGGAAGCGAGCAATCGCCAACCAGCCCCTGGGTGACGATCTCGGTCATCCCCCACCATCCGAGCAGTTGCAGCCGGAACAGCTTCTCGTAGTCGGCGGAGAAGACCGCGTGGCCCCACGTGCGAAAGCAGTGTCGCTGCGGCACCGGCTGCATGGCGAGCACCGCGGTACAGAACGGCACCATCGACGCCCACGTGCAGCGATGTCGCAACGCCGTATCCCAGAACCGCGTCGCGGAGAACTTCGGCTGCAGCACCACCGCGCCGCCCACCCACATCGTCGGCAGGATCGACCAGGCGAGCGCTACGACGTGGAAGAGCGGCAGGAAGACCTGATGCACGTCGTCGGCTCGCAGGCCCTCCTGCATCGCACCGAGCTTCGCGCCCCACAACGCATTGGCCTGCGTCCACACGACGCCTTTCGGCCGGTCGGTCGTGCCCGAGGTGAAGAGCACGCTGGCCGGCGCCAACGCATCCACGGGGCGACGCGGAATCGGTTCGCGCGACCAAGCGCCCGAATCCGTCCTCGCTCCGGAACAAGCCCTGGGGCGCGGCGCCGTGTTCGGTTTCGGTGACCGCGATCCATTGCGTCGTCGCGGCCCCGGCAGCCACGTCGGACAGCTGGGGCTGCGCGACAATGCCCACGGCGCCCGTGCGCCCGAGAAAATACGCCAACTCCGGCGCGGTGGACGCCGCATTGACCGGCACGCACACCGCCCCGATCCACGCGCAGGCGAAATAGGTGAGCAGGACCTCGGGACAGTTCTCGGCGAGAACGAGGACGTGATCGCCCCGGGCCACGCCGCGCTCCGCAAGGCCGGCGGCCACCCTCGCAACGTTTTCTGCGAACTGGCCGTACGTCCAGCTGCGCCCGTCGCCTTCGAACGGCGCCCAGTGAAGAAAGGTCCTGTCGGGCGTGAGCCGTGCGCGCGCCTCGAGTAACCCGGCCACGCTCTGCTGCTCGAACGGATGTAGCGCCATCGTCGTTACGATCAGCCGGCGGTGATCCCGAGCTCCCTGATGACCCGCGACCAGTACTCGAAATCGTTACGCACGCGCTCGGCCACCTTCTCAGGCGCGTCCTGCGACGGTCGCAGCGCCTGCTTGCGGAGCAGCTCGGTGACTTCCGGCGAATGCGTCGCACGCCGGATCTCCTCGTTGAGCTTCTGTACGACCGCCTTCGGCGTGTTCGCCGGCGCGAAGGCGATGATCCACCAATGCACCGGACTGAAATCCTTGACGCCGGCTTCGGCAACCGTCGGCAGGTCGCGCATCAGCGGGTTGCGTTCCCTGGCAGCGACCGCGATCGCCCGCACCTTTCCCGCCTCGATCTGCGGAAGCGCCAGGCCCACGGGAATGAACCCGAAGCTCACGCGGCCGGCCAACAACGCGTTCAACGCGTCGGGCGCGCCCTTGTGCGGGATATGCACGGCCTTGACGTTCGCTTGACGATTGAACAGCTCGCCGAGCAGGTGGCCGGGACCGCCGTTACCCGACGAGCTGTAGTTCGCCTGGTCCGGGTTGGCGCGCAAGGCCGCCACCAGTTCCTGGACGGACTTGGCGGTGGAGGTCGCCGGCACCACCAGCACGTTGTCGCCGCCGTCGCCCAGCATGGCGATGGGAACGAGGTCCTTCATCGCATCGTACGGCACTGATTTCACCAACGCCGGCGTCGCCACGATGGGCGGATCGATCGTGGACAGCAGCGTATGTCCGTCCGGCTGGGCTCGCGTCACTGCCGTGACTGCGACAATACCGCCGCCGCCGGGCTTGTTGTCGATGACGATAGGCTGGTCCGCCCATCTTCTCGCGCACTTTTTCGAACACGGCGCGCGTGACGACGTCGAGGGGACCGCCTGCGGGTCCCGAGACGACTACGGTGACGGTACCGCTCGGGTATTGTGCCGTCGCGGTGGCCGCGAGCGTCAGCGCCGCAACGAAGACGAAGGAAACGCGACGAAACCGCATGAACAATCCTTTGGCGAGATTCATTCGAAATAGCGATCGGGATGAAACCGGGGATCGGGATCGCCGCTGATCTTGAGCACGCCGCTGGTCCGCGCAATCGGGCCTTCGCGCTCCACTTCCAGCAGTCCCGAGGCGAACAGCAGACGGCGGGTCGCACGCAGGATCGCAAGACGCCCTTCGATCCACGTCCCTTTCGCGGCGGGCGCGATGAAGTCGCAGGTCATCGAGATCGTCGGCAGGAAACGCGACTGGCCGGACTGGATGTTGCTGCCGACAGTCAGCAACACGTCGCACAGCGTGGCGATCATTCCGCCATGGCAGGCCCCCGATGCGTTGCAATGCTGGTCCTCGACGCGCAATCCCAGCACGAACCGCTCGCCATCCCATTTGGCGAAGAACGGGCCGTTCGCCTCGAGGTAGGCGCTTCGCGGCAGGCGCAGCCGCTTGAATCCTTCGACGGTCATCGACGTAAACTGTGACAATGGGCACGGCGATCGACTTCTACTTCGACTTCATCTCGCCCTACGGCTATCTCGGCTCGACGCAGATCGAGAAGCTTGCTGCCGCGCATGGTCGCGAAGTCGATTGGCGCCCTTTCCTGCTCGGCATCACGGTCATGAAGGTGATGGGCCTGAAGCCGCTCATGCAGACACCGCTCAAGTCCGACTATGTGCGCATCGACAAGCCGCGCATGGCGAGCCTGCTGGGCGTGCCGCTCGCTTCGCCGGACATGGAGAACGCGAGCTCGGTGGCCGCCGCGCGCGCCTTTTACTGGGCGAAGGACCGCGACCCCGCGCTGGCCGTGGCGTTCGCGAAACGGCTCTTGCGTCGCCTCTGGGTCGAGGGTCGCGAGATCACATCGGCGCAAGCGGTGTCGGAGGAAGGGATGCAAGTCGGCATCGACCGCGCCGAATTGACGGAAGCGCTCGGCAAGCAGGCGGTGAAAGACCGGCTGCGCGAAGAAGTGGATGCCTGCGTGGCACGAGGTGTGTTCGGTTCGCCGTTTTTCATCGTCGACGAACAGCCGATCTGGGGCGTGGATCGACTCTGGATGCTGGAGCATTGGCTCAGGCATGGCCATTGGAGGCGCGTTCACGATTGACCTCAGGCAAAGCGCAGCGTCTGGCCGATCGACGCCCGCTTCGCCTTCGCGAGCAGCGCACCCCGAGCGCGATGTCGCTCGTGGACAGGCCGCGATGCCAGAACAGGATCGTCTCGTCGTCGCGTTCGCGGCCCGGCTTCATGCCCGCCACGATCTGGCCAAGCTCCGCATGCAGGTTCGACTCGTTCAGCCGGTCGCTGTCCACGTGCTGGCGCAACGCACCGAACGGCAAGCCCTTGCGGCACTGCCCCCAGTCGTCCACGACGATCTTGTCCATGATGTCGGTGAGCGACAGCTCGACCGCGCTCATCGTACCGTAGGGCACGACGAACGCGCCCTTGCTGATCCATTCGGTCTTGAGCAGCGGTGTCGGCTCCGGCAGGCGCGAAGCTTCGACGACGATGTCGGCGCCGCGTACGCAGGATTCCCAATCGTCGGTGACCTTCACCGGTTTCCCGAGGTCGCGCGACAGGCGCGCGGCGAAACCGTCGCGACTCTCGGGGCGCCGCGAATGCACGCGGATCTCGTCGAAGTCGAACAGGCGGTCGAGCAGCCGAACATTCCAGTACGAGGTGCCGCGCGCGCCGATGTGGCCGAGCACCCGGCTGCCCTTGCGCGCGAGGTGCTTCGCGCCGATCGCGGTCATCGCGCCGGTGCGCATATCGGTGATCGCCGTCGCGTCGATCACGGCGAGCGGCATGCCGGTCTCCGGATCGAACAGATTGAGCAGCGCCATCTCGGAGGGCAGGCCGAGCTTGTAGTTGTCGACGAAGTCGCTGACGATTTTCACGCCCGCGACGCCCAGCGGCTTCACGTAGCCGCGCAGCACGTTGAAGTGGCCCTTGGCGGACGACTCGGGAACCAGGTGCACGCGCGGCTCGATCACCGTCTGGCCGCGGCCCTGCGCGTCGAGCGCCGCCTCGACCGCGGCGATCACCTCGTCGTCGGTCAGGCCCAGCCGCTCGACGTCGGGCCCGTTCAGATAGGTGATGTCGACCGCGCGCGTGTCCATCGTCGACGCTTCACTGCTGCGGCTGGATGTTCGCCTTGCGGACGATGTCGGTCCACTTGCGGCTTTCGGTCTTGATCAGCGCGTCGAACGCTTCGGGCGTATTGCCGACCGGCTCGAGCCCGAGCCCCGCGAGCTTGGCCTTGACGTCCTCGTTCCCGAGCGCCTCGGCCATGTCGCGCTGCAACTTCTGCACGATCTGCGGGCGGCGTCCCTGCGCGGCGCCACGATGCCGTACCACGACGTGACGTCGAAGCCTGGAAGCCCGCTCTCCGCGACCGTGGGCACGTCGGGAAGCTGCGGATTTCGCCGCGGGCTCGCAATCGCGAGGGCGATCAGCTTGCCGCTCTTCACGTGCTGCAGCACCGTCGAGATGCCCGCGAACATCATTTGCACGTTGCCGCCGAGCAGGTCGTTCACCGCCGGCGCGATGCCCTTGTACGCGACGTGCGTCGCCTTGATGCCGGCGTCGATCTTCAGCAGCTCGCCCGCGAGGTGCGCGCCGCTGCCGTCACCCGGCGAGGCGAAGTTGAGCTTGTCGGGGTTGGCCTTCGCGTAGGCGATCAACTCGCGGAAATTCTTCGCGGGGACCGACGGATGGACGACGAGCACGTTCGGCGACTGCGCAAGCAGCGTGACCGGCACGAGATCGCGGTAGGTGTCGAACGGCAGCTTGGGGAAAAGCGTCGGGTTCACCGTGAGGTTGCCGGCGGGCGCAAGCACCAGCGTGTAGCCGTCCGGCTGCGGCGCGCGCGCCTTCGGCCATGCCGATGTTGCCCGAGGCGCCCACCTTGTTCTCGACGATAACCGGCTGGCCCCATTTCTGCGTGAGCTTCTCGCCCACGATGCGCGGCAACAGGTCGGCGACGCCGCCGGCGGCGAACGGCACGATGATGCGCACCGGCCGGGTCGGATAGGCGTCCTGCGCGAAGGCGAAGGACGGGGGCAGCCAGCGCGAGGGCCAGCGCGACCGCCTGCCGGAATCAACGTCTTCATTGCGAAGCTCCAAAACCGCGAGTGCGGAAACGCGCACTGTACTTGTCTAGACAGGTGATACGCAAGTAGGATGTCGCCGATGAGCTCGATCCGCCGGCGGACCGCCGGCCCGCCCTATCTTCGGATCAAGGAACAGCTGAAGCGCGCGCTCGGCCGCGGACGCTATCCGCCCGGCGCACGCATGCCGTCCGAAGCGGAGCTCGTCGCGCGCTTCCGCGTGAGCCGCATGACGGTCAACCGGGCGCTGCGCGAGCTGCAGGAGGAAGGCCTCGTCACCCGCATGCAAGGGCGCGGCACGTTCGCCGCGCAGCCGCATCGGGTCTCCTCCAAGCTCACGATCCGCGACATCCACGAGGAGATCCTCGCGCGCGGGCACGTGCACGATGCCCGCGTGCACGTCGTCCGCGAGGAGCGTGCGAACGAGGCGGTCGCAGCGCGGCTCTCGCTTGCGCGCGGGGCGCCGGTCTTCCACACGCTGATCGTGCACTGCGAGAACGGCGTGCCGATCCAGTGCGAGGACCGCTACGTCAATCCCGCCGCGGCGCCGGCTTATCTTGGCGTCGACTTCACGCGCACCACCCCGACCGGCTACCTGCTCGAGGTCGCGCCGCTCTGGGAGGCGCAGTATTCGATCGCCGCCACGATGCCGACCGCGCAGGAGGCGCGGCTTCTCGGCATCGCCGCGAGCGACCCCTGCCTCGTTGTCGTGCGCCGCACCGAGAGCCAGCACGTGCCGATCACCGTTGCGCGCCTCGCGCATCCCGGAACCCGCTACCTGCTCGAAGGCCAGTTCAAGCCATGAGCGCCCACCGGCGTCATTCCCGCGAGAGGAATCCGGTGTCATTTCCGCTGAAAGCGGGAATCCAGCGTCTCGCGGGAACGACGCTGGGTCACCGCGTTCGCGGGGACGACGATTGCCCAATGACGCCACGTGCGATCTCCCTGGATGCGGTACGACCGCAGCCATGGCGCAACGGCGGCGGCCTCACGCGGGAACTGCTCGCGTGGCCCACGCCCGACGACTGGAACGTTCGCCTGAGCGTCGCCGACATCGATGCCGACGGACCGTTCTCGGCGCTTCCCGGTGTCGTTCGCTGGTTCGCGGTCATCCAGGGCGCGGGCGTGGAACTGGATTTCGAGACCGGATGTCGCCGGATCACGCGCACCGACCCGCCGCTACGGTTCGACGGCGCGCCTGGCCCCGATGTGCCGGCTCGTCGACGGGCCCACGCGCGATCTCAATCTGATGCTGCGCGACGCCGACGGCGCGATGGCGCTGGCGATCGATCATCGTCCGTGGTCACCCGCCGGCAAGGCCTGCGGCCTGTTCGCTGTCGTCGATGGCGTATGCCACGCGGACGCGCGGCGCGAGCGCGTTCCGGCGCGCACGTTGCTCTGGTACAGCGCTCCGCCGCCGGTGCTGCGCTTCGCCGCCGACATCGACACCGGCGCGCCGGTCGGTTGGTGGCTGCAGTGGTCGACGAGGCACGCCCTATGACCGTCGCGCTCTGGCGGAATGCGAAGGTCGCCACGCTCGACACTGCTTCGGGCTGGGGTCTGATCGACGACGGCGCGATCGTCACCGATCGCGACACGATTCGCTGGATCGGTCCCGCGAGCGAGCTTCCCCGCGACGACGGTTGCCGAAACGCACGACCTTGGCGGTGCGGTCGTTACGCCGGGACTCGTCGATTGCCACACGCATCTGGTTTATGCCGGCCAGCGCGCGCGCGAATTCGAGCTCCGCCTTCAAGGCGCGAGCTACGAATCGATCGCCAAGGCCGGCGGCGGCATCCGGTCCACGGTCACGGCGACGCGCGCGGCCAGCAGCGAGCGTCTCTTCCTGCTCGCGCTCGACCGCCTGATCGCGCTGCAGTCCGAGGGCGTCACCACGGTCGAGATCAAGTCCGGCTACGGACTCACGGAACGCGACGAAGCGAAGTGCCTGCGCGTCGCGCGGCGGCTCGCGCGCGAGCGGCCGGTCACCGTCCGGACGACGTACCTGGCCGCGCACGCGCTTCCGCCGGAATTCGAGCGACGCGACGATCAGTACATCGACGCGGTGTGCGAATGGCTCACCGGCCTCCACGTCGAGCATCTGGTCGACGCGGTCGACGTGTTCTGCGAGCGCATCGGCTTCACGATCGAGCAGACCCGGCGCGTGTTCGACAAGGCGCGCACGCTCGGGCTGCCGGTGAAGCTCCATGCCGAGCAGCTGTCCGACATGGGCGGCGCGGCGCTTGCCGCGGGATACCACGCGTTGTCCTGCGATCATCTCGAACACGTCAGCGACGACGGGATTCGCGCGATGGCGCAGGCCGGCACGGTCGCCGTGCTGCTGCCGGGCGCGTACTACTTCCTGCGCGAGACGCAGCTCCCGCCGGTCCAGGCGTTGCGCGATGCCGGCGTGCCGATCGCGATCGCGACCGATCACAACCCGGGCACGTCGCCCACGCTTGTCGCCGCTCCTGATGCTCAACATGGCCTGCACGCTGTTCCGCCTGACACCCGAGGAAGCGGTGCGAGGCATGACGGTGAACGGTGCGCGCGCGCTCGGCCTGTCCGACCGCGGCGTCCTCGCGCCGGGCAAGCGCGCGGACTTCGTCGCCTGGGACGTCGAGCATCCGAACGAGCTCGCGTACTGGTTCGGCCGCAATCCGTGCCGGCAGGTCGTCGTGGCGGGCAAGCGCGATCACGCGCGATGAGCGACGACGACGTCTTCACGCTGCATCGCGGCATCGACGCCGCTGCTCGTAAGCGTGCCGCATGCGGGTACGCGCATTCCGGACGACGTGCGCGACCGCTTCGTCGACCGCGCGCTCGCACGTCGAGGACAGCGACTGGCATCTCGATCGCCTGTACGCGTTCGTGCGCGACCTGGGCGCGGGACTGATCGTGCCGACGTACAGCCGCTACCTGATCGACCTCAACCGGCCTCCGGACAACGCACCGATGTACGCCGGGCGCCAACAACACCGAGCTTTGCCCGACGCACTTTTTCACCGGCGAGCCGCTGTATCGCGAAGGTCGCGCACCGGACGCCGCCGAGGTCGCGCGGCGGCGCGATCGCTACTGGCGGCCGTATCACGAAGCGCTCGCCGCCGAGCTCGACCGGCTGAAGTCCGCTCACGGCCATGCGATCGTGTTCGACGGTCACAGCATCAAGTCGGAGCTGCCGTGGCTGTTCGAGGGCCGGCTGCCCGATCTCAATCTCGGCACGGCGAGCGGCGCAAGCTGCGCGCCGTCGCTGCGCGCCGCGCTCGCCGCCGTTCTCGCGGAGCAACGCACGTTCACGCACGTCGTCGACGGCCGCTTCAAGGGCGGCTACATCACGCGCCATTACGGACGGCCGCGCGAGAACCGGCATGCGGTGCAGCTCGAGATGTGCTTCGCGTGCTACATGGAGGAGTGCCCGCCGTTCGCCTACGACGATTCGCGTGCGCGATCGCCTTGCGCCCGGTGCTGGCGAAGCTCGTGGAAACGATGATCGCGTGGAAGCCGCGCGGTGGCGAATAGCGGCTCGCAACTGTGGGCGCCGCTCGCGTGGGTCGACGGCGCGTGGCGCGAACGCGTGCTGTTCTCGATCGATGACCGCGGGCACTGGACGTCGATCGTCTGCCGGCGTGAACGATGCGCCGCCCGGCGCCACCGCGCTCGCGGGTCCCGCGCTTGCCCGGACTGGTGAACGCGCACAGCCACGCTTTCCAGCGCGCGTTCGCGGGCCTGGCCGAGCATCGCGGTGCGGCGGACGACGACTTCTGGTCATGGCGCGAGCGCATGTACGCGGTCGCGAACCGCATCGGGCCCGAGCGAGCTGCGCGAGATCGCGACGCGGCTCTACGTCGAGATGCTGCGCGGCGGCTACACGCAGGTCTGCGAATTCCACTATCTGCACCACGCGCCGGACGGCAGCCGCTACGCCGACCCGATCGTCATGTCAGCGGGCGCTGTGCGACGCCGCGACCGCGACCGGCATCGGCCTGACGGTCCTGCCGGTCGCTCTACGAACGCGCCGGCTTCGGCGCGGAGCGGTTTGCGCGACGATCAACGCCGATTCGCGACGTCGGTCGACGACGTGATCGCGATCCGCGACGCGCGTTCGCGCGCTGTCCGCGAACCGGGTGAACGCAGGCGTCGCCATCCATTCGCTGCGCGCCGCGCGGCCGGCGTCGATCGCGCACGCTGGTCGAGCGCTGCGCCGGCGATGCGGGACCGATCCACATCCACGTCGCCGAACAGACCCGCGAAGTGGACGACTGCATCGCCGCGACCGGTCGCCGCCCGATCGAGTGGCTGCTCGACAACGTGGCGCTGGACGCGCGCTGGCATCTGGTCCACGCGACGCACGCGACGCCGGCAGAGATCCACGGCGTTGCGCAGCGCAACGCCGGCGTCGTGCTGTGCCCGACGACCGAGGCGAACCTCGGCGACGGCCTGCCCGACCTCGAACGCTGGCTCGCGTCCGGCGTCCGGCTTTCGATCGGATCGGACAGCCAGGTGACGCGCGACTGGCGCGAGGAGCTGCGCCTGCTCGAATACGGGCAACGCCTCGCGCACCGGCGGCGGAACATCGCGGCCGACGAGCATCACGTCGACCGCGACGCGACTGTTCGAGCGCGCGCTCCAGGCGAGCGGGCCGGCAGCCGGCTCGGCCGCTGGGGCTTCGTCGCGGGGCGCGGGCCGATCTCGTGGTCGCGGATCCGCAGGACGACGCGCTTCGGGGCGTGCCGCGCCGCGCATCTGCTGGACGCGATGGTGTTCGTCAGCCCTGGCGAGACCCTTCCGCGACGTGATGGTCGGGGGCGCGTGGGCCATCCGCGGCGGAGCCCCCTCGGTGCCGGAGCCCGCCGTGGATCCCCCCGCCAGCACTTCAGGCGGTTGATGTCCTCCGCGAGGGGCGGGAAGTGCGTTTATAATGCCGGCCGCGTTATGACGGCGGGCTGTAAGCATATTCCCCGCACGCCGACTGAGACTTGGGGGAGAAGCGCCCTTCGCCTCGCCATGTACCGCCGTACCGGGTACGGAGAGTCGGGCGGCCGCGACTGACGCATCCACCAACAACCAGGAGAACCGTATGAAGATGCTCGCAACCGTATTGATGTCCGCCTGCCTGGCCGTGCCGCCGGCAACGCCGTCGCCCAGGACAAGAAGGACGCCACGGCCAAGCCGATGACGGCGAAGGAGTGCCAGGACTACATGGACATGGCGAAGAAGGACGCGGCGAAGAAGGACGCCAAGAAGGACACCGCGTGCGCCGAAGTGATGAAGAAGGCCGCCCCGGCGACCGCCCCGGCGACCGCCCCCGCGAAGAAGTAACGCCGCGGGAACTGTCCTGCAAGCCCGGTCAGGCCCTGCCTGGCCGGGCTTTCTTTCGACTGCGATCCTTGCGGCGGCTCCCCCGCGGATCCCGTCAGGCGCCGGCTCTGGCCTTCGCCAACGCCGCGCGCGGATTGATCAGGTTGACGCGACCGTTCCGGTCAGCACTGCCGAGGATCAGCGCCTTCACCTGCGCTGCGGTCAGGTCGGGATTCAGCGCGAACAGCTTCGCCGCGAGATTCGTCACCTGCGGCGCGGCCATCGACGTGCCCGAGAGCTTCAGCCGATCGCCGCCCGGAACGACGCTGTCGACCTCGAATCCGTTCGCATGCACGACGACCGTCTTGCCGAACGTCGAGAAGCTCGTCTCCTCGCCCGCCTGATCGACGGCGCCCGCGGTGATCAGGTTCGGCAGCTCGAAGCCGGCCGGAATGTACTCGACGAAGTCCGCGCTGTTGTCTTCGTTGCCGGAGCCGGCGACGAACAGGATCTGCGGTGCCGACTCGAACGCCGCCTTCAGCGCGTCGCGCTCGATCGCGAACAGCTTCATCGCGATCGCCTTGCGCTCGGCCGGGTCGCTGCCGATCCCGTGGAACGCGAGCGCGCCTTCGTAGAACGTCGGGCCATACCGCCAGCTCATGTTCACGACGCGCACGCCGGCGTCCTTGAAGCCGTCGACGATCGTCCTGTAGTTCGCGGCCGTGCGCCGCGCCCGCTCCTCGGTCGGGAGCGGCGGCGTGACGCCGTGCTCCCAGTGCATCGCGACCGGATAGACACTCGCGAACGGGTTGCCGGCGACCGCGATGCCGGCCACATGCGTTCCATGCGTGTACAGGCCCGCCAGACTCAGGTCTTCCTGGAACGCCTTCGCGTCCTCGGGCTTCAGCTTCGCGACGCGCACCTTGAGCTCACGCGCCTCGGGCGTGTCGAGCGCCGCGCGCAGGTCCAGCGCGCCCTTCGTCATCCCCTTGAGCTCGGGCCAGCGCCCCTTCGCGTCACCGAGGTCGCGCAGCAGGTTCGGCACGGGATTGCCGGCATCGTCGAACGCCATGCCCGGCGAGATCGTCGAGTGGAACAACGTCATGTCGACGCCGGTATCCCAGATCCCGATCCGTACCGGCGATGCGCGCTCGCGTCGCGAGAGTGCCACCAGCCGCTCGCTCCAGCGATCGGGCTTCGCGACCGCGTTGCGATCGATGATCGGCGCCAGGCCCGCGACGACCGCTGGTGCGACCGGCATGACCAGATCCTTGGTGACCCGCGCACCGACCAGCGCGCCCAGCGCCGAACGAAACCTTCATTCCGGCGTTCTGTGCCGCCGGGTCCATCTGCGCGCGCACGCCGCCGACGACCAGATTCGGGTTCGCGAGCTCGAGCTGGCCCTTGAGAGCCTTGATCGAATCCTGGACGTCGCTCCACGGCATCGCGCCGAATCGTTGCGTTGTCAACGATTCGGCCGTCGTCCGCTGCGCGGCGGCGTCACCCCCCTTTGAAGCGGTCTCCGCGACGATCTCGGACAGCACGCCGGCCGTCAGCCGGCCCGCGGGCTTGTCCTGCAACCTCCGCACTTCGGATGCAAAGCCCGTGACGCTTGCCCAATCGCCCTTCAGCATCGCGACCTGCATCCGCGTGGTCAGCATGCTGCGCAGGGTCGCCGCATCCTGGATGTCGAATGCGGCCAGGTCCGCCACGATGTCGGCGTCCAGCCGGTCGGCCAACGGCACCAGCTCCGCGGCAGGTCCTTCGACGAGCTCGCTCGGCAGCTTCGGCAGCGCGTACTCGCGCCGCGGCAGGTCCTCGGCGCGGGTGATGACCTTCTTCGCCGCGGAAAGCGGCGCGGAAGGCGTGGCCTGGGCGGTCGCCGCGACCGGCGCGGCGGCAAGCGCTGCGGTCAGCAGCAGGATTGGGATGCGATTCAAGGCGCCTCCTGGGCTCGGAAGATCGAGCATGGACGTCGAGCGCGAGCGCAGCATCGCTGCGATCCGTCACGCCGGACGCTCCAGACGCTAAACCGCTTTTTTCGCCGCCGGGCCGCCTCGCGACGAGCCGCGGCCGGCGCCGATGACGCGCGCCTTCCTGCGCCTGAAGCGGTAGATCGCAAGCTCGCCCAGCAGGTTCGGGGCGACGTGGACCCGGCTGGCCGCCCGAGAGCACGACCCGGTCCTCGATCTGCAGCCCCGGGACTCGAGGAACGCGTCGAAGTCGGCGACCGTGCACAGGTGGACGTTCGGCGTGTCGTACCACTCGTAGGGCAGCGACTCGGACACCGGCATGCGGCCGCGCAGGATCTGCAGCCGGTGCCGCCAGTGGCCGAAGTTCGGGAACGAGACGATCGCGTGCCGGCCGACGCGGAGCATCTCGGCGACGATCTCCTCGATATGCCGCATCGCCTGCAGCGTCTGCGACAGGATCACGAGCTCGAACGAGTCGTCGTCGAAGCCGGCCAGTCCGGCCTCGAGGTCGCGCTGGATGACATTGATGCTGTTCGCGATGCTCGCGCGAACGCCGGCGTCGGTGATCTCGACACCGTAGCCTTGCGCGTCTCGCTCGCGCGCGAGGAAAGCGAGGAGGCTGCCGTCGCCGCAACCGAGGTCGAGCACGGTCGCCTTCTCCGGGACCCATCCCGCGATCGCGGCGTAATCCGCACGCCGGCCCTGCGCGACCCGTTCCTCCACGGCGCGCGAGATCTCGGGGCCGAGGCGAAACGTCGAGTAGTCCTTCAGGTCGCGCGAGGCGCGGTCGAAATACGACGCGACGATGGCGTGGTACTGCTCGTCGTCGAGCAGGAACGCGTCGTGGCCGTGCGGCGCCTCGATCTCCGCATACGAGACGTCGCGCTTGTTCTCGACCAGCGCCTTCACGATCTCGCGCGAGCGGGCGGCCGGGAATCGCCAGTCGGTCGTGAACGCGATGACGAGGAACTTGCAGGTCGCGGGCGCGAGCGCCTTCGCGAGGTTGCCGCCGGTGGCCGCGGCCGGATCGAAATAGTCGAGCGCCTTGGTGATCCGCAGGTAGGTGTTCGCGTCGTAGTAGTCGGCGAACTTCTCGCCCTGGTAGCGCAGATACGACTCGATCTGGAACTCCGGTGCGAAGCTGAACTGCAGGCCGTCGCGTAGCTGCCGCCCGAATCGCGCCTCCATCTGCTGGTCGGAAAGATAGGTGATGTGGCCGATCATCCGCGCGACGCGCAGGCCGCGCCGCGGCATTCGTCTGCGCTGCGGCGAAGTGGCCGCCATGGAAGTCCGGATCGGTGAGGATCGCCTGCCGCGCGACCTCGTTGAACGCGATGTTCTCCGCCGACAGATTCGGTGCGGCGGCGATCACGAGCGCGTGGCGGATCCGGTCCGGATAGCGGATCGCCCACGCCAGCGCCTGCATGCCGCCGAGGCTTCCGCCCATCACGGCGGCCCAGCGGTCGACACCCAGGCGATCGGCGAGACGCGCCTGCGCGTCGACCCAGTCCTCGACGGTGACGATCGGGAAGTCGGCACCCCACGGCTTGCCGGTGGCGGGATTGTTCGTCGTGGGCCCGCTCGAGCCGAAGCAGCTGCCGAGGTTGTTCACGCCGACGACGAAGAAGCGGTCGGTATCGAGCGGCTTGCCCGGACCCACCATGTTGTCCCACCAGCCGACGTTGTCCTCGTCACCCTCGTAGTAGCCGGCGACGTGATGCGACGCGTTCAGCGCATGGCAGATCAGCACGGCGTTGCTGCGGTCGGCATTGAGCGTGCCGTAGGTCTCGTAGGCGAGCTCGAACGCATCGAGCGTGCGTCCGCAGGCGAGCGGCAGCGGCTCCTCGAATCGTGCGCGTGCAGCGCCCGCACGGCGCCGACCGAGCGCCGGTGCCGCGCGCGCGCCTGGACTCCCCCGGTGGTGGCGGAAAACGATGGCATCGAATATGGCAACAAAAAACCCGACCAGCGCTCGCTAATCGGGTGGGTGGCAAGCCGCACCGCTTAGCCGTATTTGTTCGGGACCCGATCAGAGAGTCCGCTGCGCCCGCAAGCTGGCTCAAATCGGCGCGAGGGCAAAGTGTAGCAGCCTGAGTTACGCGGCGAGGAGAGCGGCATTCCGCCCAGCGGCGAGGGCGCAGCGAACGGAATGGATGCGTTGGCGACCGGTGTTCGCAAGTCGATTGCAACGATCGGGACTTTGCCGTGCCGGGTTACCGCTGCTTGATCTGACGACCGGCGCGTATCCCGCGTCCACGCATCCGGTCTGTCGGCTCTGGAATATGCGCGGCGCCGGCAACGCGATGATCGCGAAGGGCTCATTCCTGCAGGCACGGCCGATAGCCGGTGTGGCTCGCGCCGCGCGTGTGATTAGTGTGTGCTCACACACACGTAAGCGCGGATTGAGCGGCCACGTCAGCTTCGACGCGTCGCCTGCTCTGGCTGACGAACGGCGGCCGGTTTCATGGCGTTTTCCATGACGACGACATAATATGACGTTGGAATAGCCTGCGTTCGCGCGGGTGCTCGTTTGACGTGCTGCGTGCACGCAGACGTCGCCCCTGGAGCTTCGATGGATCGCGATAGCGCGCTGGCCTCCGTTTCCCTGCTGATGACGCTGGCGCTGGCGTCGCCGGATGCGGACGCGCAGGTCGGACGCACGTATTACCGGACGGGCTTGTCCGGCGTGCCGAACAGCGCGTGCGCGCAGAGCGGTTGTCACAGCCTCAATCCATTGAACGATCAGATGGGCCGCGCGATGAAAGCGGCATGCACGACGACGCCGATCTACGGGTCGCCGGACGCTGGCATGCAGGCGGTCGTTTCGCTGTACACGACAGCGAGCTGGAGGCGATCGCGAACTGGCTTTGCACGCTGACTGCGCCGCCGCCGCCCCCGCCACCGCCCCCGCCGCCCCCGCCGCCGCCCCCGCCGCCACCGCCGCACCCCGCCGCCGCCGCCGCCACCGGCACCGCCGCCACCACCGCCGCCGGCGCCGCCGCCGCCGCCGCCACCCCCGGCCCCGCCGCCGCCGCCGCCGGTGTCAACGGTCGTCGAGTACTCACCACGCGGCGTTCGACCACTACTTCATCACGAACGCCGCGGGCGAGATCGCAGCACTCGACGCCGGCACGTTCGCCGGCTGGGCGCGCACCGGCCGCTCGTTCGCGGCGTACACGTCCACGAACGGCTTCGTCACCGCCGGTCTGCCGGTTCTTCACGGCTGCGTTCGCGCCGAAGAGCTCGCACTTCTACACCGGCATCACCGCCGAGTGCACGGGATTGCGCAAGCAATCCGGACTGGCAGTACGAGGCCGAGGCGTTCTGGGTGCAGCCCGCCGATCCTGCGACCGGCAGCTGTCCGCAGGGCTCGAAGGCCGTCTACCGCCTGTACAACAACGGCCAGAGCGGCGCGCCCGAACCATCGCTACACGATCGATCCCGCCGTGCGCGCCGACATGATGGCCAAGGGCTGGGTGCCCGAGGGCTTCGGGCCCGAGGGCGTGGGCTTCTGCTCGCCGAACTGAAGTCGCCGATGCTCGCGACGACTGCATCGACTGCTCGCCAGGCTTTCCCGCCTGGTCGCGGCGCGCTGGGACGCTCGCCGCGCTCGCGCTCGGCATCGCAGCGCAGCCCGCAATGGCGCAGAACGTGGCGCGCGGCCAGACGCTCTACACGCAGCTCGGCTGCAACACGTCGAACTGCCACGGCGCGAATCCGGCCGAGAACCTTCGCAACGTGCTGAACGGCGCCGGCAGCGCGGCGACGATCGAGTACGCGGCGATCGTGCGCAGCGAGATGAACCCTCTGCTCACGTCGTTCCAGAGCGACGAGATCGGTCGCCGTCGACCTCGCCGCGTATCTGGCGACGATCACGCCGGCGCCGCCGCCGCCGCCGCCAGCGCCGCCGACGTCGCTGGTCGTCGAATACTTCCATGCGGGCTTCGGCCACTATTTCGTCA
This sequence comes from uncultured beta proteobacterium, assembly GCA_963804205.1. GTDB lineage: Bacteria > Pseudomonadota > Gammaproteobacteria > Burkholderiales > Casimicrobiaceae > VBCG01. Next base: position 94,873 of record CAWDPJ010000006.1, read on the forward strand.
CCAACCTGGCTGCCGAGATCGCGGCGCTCGACAGCGGAACCGCTCGTCGGCTGGTCGCGCACCGGGCGCACGTTCAACGCCTACGCATCGGGCAACGGCGTCGTCAGCGCCGTCTGCCGGTTCTTCACCGTCGCCTTCGCGCCGAAGAGCTCCCACTTCTACACGCCGTTCGCCGTCGAATGCGACGGACTCAAGGGCGGCACGCGACTGGCAGTACGAGGGCGAGGCGTTTTTCGTCGACCTTCCCGACGCGAACGGCGTATGCGCGGGAACGGCGAGCCAGGTCTATCGCCTGTACAACAGCGGTCTTGGCGGCGCGCCGAACCATCGCTACGCGACCGATCCCGCCGTGCGGGCCGAGATGCTCGCGAAGGGCTGGGTGTCCGAAGGGCTCGGGCCGCTCGGCGTCATTTTCTGCGTGCCCAGCTAGCGCTAACCGCTTTCCTCCGACGAGAGCTTGCGCCCGCTTCGGCCTCCTCCGCAGCGGGCGTTTTTTATCGTGCGAGCGTGCCGCGCAGCGTTCCTCGCGCATCGACGCCCAGCCACGCGACGCCTTGCGCCTCGAGGAACGGAATCGCGCCTTCCTCGAGCAGCATCGCGATCGTCGAGCAGCTGCCGGCGACGACCGCAAGCGGCGCTGCGACCGACATCGACTGCCACGCGCAGACCGGCATGCCGGTGAGCGCATCGAGCAGGTGGCAATAGCGCCGGCCCGCGTGCTCGAAGTACCGCTCGTAGTCGCCCGAGGTTGCGATCGCGCCTTCGGTCACGTCCACCGAGGCGATGACGGCGGGCTCCGGCTCGCGCGGATGCCGGATGCCGATGTGCCAGGGTGTGCCATTCGCCTGACCGCCGATCGCACGCACGTCGCCGCCGAGGTTGACGAGCGCAATGCGCGATGCCGCGCTCCTGCAGGATCGTCGCCGCGCGATCCGCCGCGTATTCCTTGCCGATGCCGCCGAAGTCGAGCTCCATGCCGGGCTTGGCAAGGCGCACGGAGCGTCTCGCTCCACTGCACGTGCTGCCAGCCGATCAGCTCGCGCAACGCGTCGATCTGCGCGGCGTCCGGAACGCGCGGCGGCTCGCGCCGGAAGTCCCACGCGCGGCGCAGCACGCCGGACGTGATGTCGAACCGGCCCTCCGGACAGCGCGTGGCATTGGTCGGCATAGCGCAGCAGCGCGCTCGTCTCCGCATCGATCGCGACCTCGTGACGGCCCGCGGCGCGGTTGATCGCGGTCGTGACCGAGTCGTCGCGGTAGCGCGAATACTTCGCTTCGATGCGCAGGACGTCGGCGATGGCGGCGTCGATCGCATCGCGCGCGCGCGCTTCGTCGTCGGCGTCGACGGTGATGGCGTGCACGCCGGCCATGGCGCGAAACGGACTCTCAGACGAACCGATTCGAAGCGGAGCAGTTCCCGCGTTGACGGAGCTCCGCGTACGCGGGTCCGCTGATCCGTCGCGTTCAGAACGTTTTCGTCACGCCTACCTGGATCCACCGCGCCGAGAACGGCAGCAACCCTTCGCTGCCGCCGCCGCCGAGCCGCCACGATCCAGCGCTGCTCGTAGTACTCGAGCTTGAGATCGACGCTCCAGCCGCCGGCGAAGCTCCTTCGCGATCAGGATGCCCGGCGTCCACGCGCCGAACGCGGAGAGCCGCGTATCGGCCGTGTACGGCTCGCCGGGCCGGAAGCCGCTGCCGATCGGCGGCCCGTAGAAGAAATACGCCGCCTTCTGCGTGTAGTAGCGCAGGCTCGGGCGCACGCTCCACCCCTGCGGCAGCGGTTGCACCCACGCCGCCTCGAGCATGTTCGAGTCGGCGCCGAACGAGTCGTCGAGGTAGCGGTACGCGAGCTGCAGCGTGCCGTCCACGCTCGGGAAAGTGCTCGTTGTAGCGCGTGAGCCAGGCGAGCAGCCGCCGATGGTCCGGGCGGTTGTCGAGCAGCTTGTACGGATCGGTGAAGTAGCCGTGGCCGCGCGAGTACGTGAGGTTCGACTGCACGATCGACGTCGGCGAGAGCACCTGCGTGACCCCGACGAGGAAGTCGAGCACGTACTTGCGCTCGCATTGCGCGGCGCCGTTCTCGGTGTTGATGCGGTCGGCGGAGCCGGCGAAGCCGAAGCGCGTAGGTGCGATTCTTGTCGGCGGTCCAGGTGCGAACCTCGATCGAGCCCGCGCGCGAGATGTAGTCGCGCTCGTGCGAATACGCAGCGCCGACGCCGATCGAGTAGCGGTCGAAGATACTTCGTGAGCTTCACGTCGCCGGCGGTCCGGTAGTCGCTCACGCCTTCGCCCGACGCGCCGGACAGCGCGTTGAAATAGAGCGGCGATGCGCCCGACATGCCGTCGTAGACCACCGACCCTTCGATCACCAGCGTGTCGGACAGCGGCTTCAGCACGTAGAAGCCCGGGTTGTCCACCTCCATGCGCCGGCCGCCGGGCTGCCAGTCGCGATAGTCGAGATACTTGAACTGGATGTATCCGGTGTCCGGCACCGTCTGCGCCTGCGCATGCGGCACGATGCCGGGCAGCGCGAGTGCAGCCGCGAGCAGCGCGCCGGCCGGCGCGCCGCCGCTGTCAGTTGCAGCCACAACCACCTCCGCCGACGCCGTAGCCGCCGGCCGAGCCTTCCTTGCTGAAGTAGATGTGCTGGAGGTTCTTCGCGTCGAGCTTGTCGGCGTCGAACTGCATCGCGGGCTTTGCGAGGTACTGCTTCTCCCACGCCTGCGGCGGGTGCGTACGACGCGCATGCGCCGAGCGACGGCGGTCAGCGCCAGCGACCACGAGACTGCGGACGCCTTGCCATGCTCGCATCCTCAACGCACGCCGAGCGCTGCGCGGATCCGCTCCTCGACCTCGCCCTTGCGCTCGTCCTTGAACCCGCTCTCGACGAGCACGACCTTGCCGCTCGCGTCGACGAGATACGAGCTCGGCATCGCCTTCACCTGCCACGCCGCCGGCGCCTTGCCGTCGGGTCGTAGACGACGGTGAACTCGGCCGGCGCGACCTTCAGGAACTTCTCGGCGTCCTCGCGCTTCTTGTCGACGTTGATCGCGACGATCGTGAGCCCCTTCGGCCCGTACTTCCGCGTCATCTCGTTCATCCACGGAAACGAGCGCTTGCACGGGCCGCACCACGACGCCCAGAAGTCAACGTAGACGACACTGCCGCGAAGCTTGTCCAGATCGACGTTCTGGCCGGCGGCGTTCGGCAGCGCGAACGCCGGCGCCGCTTCGCCCAGCGCGACAGCGCAGGCCGCCGGCGGGACGAGCATCGCGAGCGGAAAACAGCGAGCGGGCCGATACGTTTCATGACATTGGCATTGTTGCATGCGGCAGTTCGCCGGCGTCGACCGGGAGCCCGATGAACGGCAGCTGGTCACTGCGTGCCGTGACGCCGCGCCACAGGCAGGTCGAGGCTCGACTTCTCCCGCGAACACGGGTCGCGCCGGCGGCATTCCCGACGCAGGGCTGATCCGCGCGCTGCTATTCGTTCAGCCGATCGAGCAGCGCAACGACGCGCGCAGGATCGTCGGAGCGGCGCATCCGATCGACGACGGAACGAATCGCAGCGACCTCGGTCATCAGCACACGCTGCTTCACCGAGAGGATATGCGCCGGATGCATCGAGAACTCGCGCAGTCCCATGCCGAGCAGCAAGCGGGTCAGCCGCACGTCACCGGCCATCTCGCCGCACACGGCGATCGGCACGTTCGCCTTCTTCGCCGCCGTGATCGCCTGCGCGATCAGGCGCAGCACCGCCGGATGCAGCGGGTCGTACAGGTGCGACACCGCCTCGTCGGCGCGATCGACTGCAAGCGTGTACTGGATCAGGTCGTTCGTCCCGATCGACAGGAAATCGAGCTTCGCGAGGAACGCGCCGATGGCGAGCACCGCGGCCGGGATCTCGATCATGCCGCCGACCTTGATGTGCGCATCGAACGGGATGCCCTGCTCGCGCAGGCTCTCCTTCGCCTGCGCGATCAGCGGCGAGCGTCTGGTCGATCTCGCCGACCGACACCAGCATCGGGATCAGGATCCTGACGTTGCCGTGGTGCGACGCGCGCAGGATCGCACGCAGCTGCGTGTGGAACAGGCGCGGCTCGGCGAGGCAGAACCGGACCGCCCGCAGGCCGAGCGCCGGGTTCGGTGCGACGCGCGCGAGACCGTCGAGGCCTTCCTTCGCCTTGTCCGCGCCAAGGTCGAACGTGCGGATGACGACCGGCTTGCCGTTCCATGCCCTCGGCGACGCGCCGGTAAGCCTCGAACTGCTCGTCCTCCGACGGCAGGCCCGGACGGTTGAGGAACAGGAACTCGGAGCGGAACAATCCGACGCCCGACGCACCGGCTTCGAGCGGTCGCGGCCAGGTCCTCGGGCAGCTCGATGTTCGCGTACAGCTCGATGCGCAGGCCGTCGAGCGTGTCCGCCGGCTTCGTGCGCAGTCGCTTGAGCTTCTGGCGCTCGAGCTCCAGCTCGCTCTGCTTCAGCCGGAATTCGGCCAGCACCGCCCGATCCGGATTGACGATGACGACGCTGTTGTGGCCGTCGACGATCAGCATCTCGCCGTCGCGGATCAGCGCGCGCGCGTTGTGCGTGGCGACGACGGCCGGTACGTTCAGGCTGCGCGCGACGATCGCCGTATGCGACGTGACGCCGCCGAGATCGGTCAGGAACGCGCCGTAGCGGTGCGACTTGAACTGGATGACGTCCGCCGGCGAGAGATCGTGCGCCACCAGGATCGTCTGCTCCTCGGCCGCCGCGGCCGGCAGCGCGCCCGGCTTGCCCATCAGCCGCTTCAGCACGCGCTCGACGACCTGCACCACGTCGTGACCGGCGCTCCCGCAGGTACGGGTCCTCGATCTCCTCGAACTGCTCGACCAGCACGTTCATCTGCTGCGTCAGCGCCCATTCGGCGTTGCAGCGCTGCTCGGCGATGAACTTCTTCGGCGCCTCGGCCAGCACCGGATCGTTCAGGATCATCCAGTGCACGTCGAGGAACGCGCCGAACTCGCCCGGCAGGTCGTCGCTGGTCATCGCGCCGTGCAGCGCCTCGAGCTCCTTCTGCACCTCGCTGACGGCGGTGTCGAAGCGGGCGATCTCGGCGGCGACCTTGGACGCGGGGATCGTGTAGTGCGCGACCTCGAGCGTCGCGTGCGAGATGAGCTGCGCACGCCCGATCGCGATGCCGCCGGAGACGCCGATGCCGTGGAGCGAGAAGCTGACCATGCGGGGAGCTTACATGGCGACGTCGGCCGATCATCGCGCCGCACGCATCGTCGTGCGTGGCCTCCGCGAAGTCGCGTCGGCGTCAGCCACTGCGATTCTCGGCGAACACGTCGCAGGCCGAACGCTGAGTTCCGCCTCGCGGACCGATGCGCTACTGCCCTTCGCCGAAGTAGTTGGCGATCAACGCCGTGAGCGCTTCCATCGCCTCGCCCTCGTCCGAGCCGTCGGTGAAGAGCTGGACCTTCGAGCCCTTGCCTGCGGCCAGCATCATCACGCCCATGATGCTCTTCGCGTTCACCTTGCGCCCGTTGCGCTCGATGAAGATCTCGCAACCGATATTTCGCGGCCAGCTGGGTGAGCTTCGCTGCAGCCCGTGCATGCAGGCCGAGCTTGTTGACGATCTCAACCTCTCGCCGCTGCATAGCGCGGGTCGACCTCGAGATGCAGCACGCCCTCGCAGCCGCCGGAGACGGCCTTGCGGACCATCGTATCGAGGCCCCGCGTCCGGTAGGTCAGCGCACGGACGAGCATCGGAAGGTTCACGCCGGCCACGGCTTCGACATGCCCGGGCTCGATCAGCTTGCCGACGAGGTTGCACGGCGTCGCGCCGTAGATGTCGGAGAAGACCACGACGCCCTCGCCGGTATCGAGGCGGCCGATCGCCGCCTTGGCCCGCGGCAGGATGTCGAGCGGGTCGTCGTCGCAGGTGACCGGCAGCACGTCGAGCTGGGCAGGACGGGCGCCCAGCACATGCGTCGCCGCCTGAGCGAGGCTCTCGGGCAGCGTGTCGTGACCGATGATGAGGACACCAATCATTGCGGCGGGATGATACACCGGGGGTTGCATTGCCCAGATTGGGGCGCCGGGCGGCCCTTTGAAGTCCCGCAGATCCGCTGAAAAGCACGGTTCCGAAAGACCCGCGTCCAGACGTTACTGCCGGATCAGGTCGACCAGCGCATCCGCGAAGATCCCGGCGACGTCGAAGCCGGTCTGCTGCGCGATCTCCACGAAGCAGGTCGGTGACGTCACGTTCACCTCGGTCAGGTACTCGCCGATGACGTCCAGTCCCACGACGAGCAGCCCGTCGGCCCACAGCCTCGGCCCGACCCCCTGCGCGATCTGCGAGATCGCGCGCGGTGAGCGGTCTTGCGACGCCCCGCCCGCCCGCGGCCAGATTGCCGCGCGTCTCGCCCGGCTTCGGGATGCGGGCGAGCGCGTACGGCACCGGCTTGCCGGCGATGACCAGCACGCGCTTGTCGCCGTCGGCGATCTCGGGGATGTAGCGCTGGATCATCACCGAGCGCGCGCCGCAATGCGCGACCGTCTCGAAGATCACGTTGCGGTTCGGATCGTCGCGGCGCACGCGGAAGATCGACGTGCCGCCCATCCCGTCGAGCGGCTTCACGATGATGTCGCCGTGCGCGTCGAGGAACGCGTGCAGCGCGGCCAGGTCGCGCGTCACGAGGGTGGGCGCCGTGTACTCGGCGAACTTCGCGATCGCGAGCTTCTCGTTGTAGTCGCGGAGCGCCGCGCGGCCGGTTGAAGACGCGCGCGCCTTCGCGCTCGGCCAGCTCGAGCAGGTGCGTCGCGTAGAGGTACTCGAGGTCGAACGGCGGGTCCTTGCGCATCATCACGGCGTCGACGTCGGCGAGGCGGATGAGCTGCGCCTCACCTGCGCGGAACCAGTCGTGGTCGTCGTCCAAAAGCTCGATCGGCCGCATCTGGGCGCGCACGGTGCCCTGCTCCCAGCGGAGGTCCGCCGGTCCGAGTGCGAGGATCCCGTGGCCGCGCTTCGCCGAGCGCGCGCATCATCGCGACGCTCGAGTCCTTGTAGGCCTTGAGCGCGGGCAGCGGATCGAGGATGAAGGCGAAGTCCATGGCCGCAGGCGGAATCGGACTAGATTCTAGCCGCAGCGCCGCAGGGCCGCCCCAAGGCGCTCGCCCCCCTTCGGGGGAGGTCGCGAAGCGACTTCGGGGGGAGACTCTCCGAGCGCCGCAGGGCCGCCCCAAGGCGCTCGCCCCCCTTCGGGGGGAGGTCGCGAAGCGACTTCGGGGGGAGACTCTCCGAGCGCCGCGCAAGCGAGTCATGCGAGGGACTGCGCGTCACCGTCCACCGGCAACGCGTGACCCGAGATGTTCGCGCCGAGCGGCGAGGCCAGGAACACGATCGCGTTCGCGATGTCGTCCGCCTCGATGAAGCGCTTGAGCGACGTCTTCGCCAGGAACTGTTCCCGCATCGCCTCGAACGGGACGCCGGCCTGCTTCGCCTTGGCGTCGATCACGCGGTCGATTCGCGCGCCCGCCACCGAGCCGGGCTGGATCGCGTTCACCCGGATCCGAAACGGGCCGAGCTCGATCGAAAGCGACTTCGTGAAGCCGACGATTCCCCATTTCGACGCCGCGTAGGGCGTCCGAAGCGGAAAGCCGAAGCGGCCCGCTGCCGACGACAGGTTCGCGATGCTCGGGTTCGCGCTCGCCTTCAGCAGCGGGATCGCGCGTTGCGTGCACAGGAATGCGCCGGTCAGGTTGACGTCGAGCGTGCGCTTCCAGTCTTCGAGCGCGACCGACTCGCAGGGCGCCGTCGGACCGGCGATGCCCGCGTTGTTGACCAGCGTATCGAGGCCGCCGAGTGCCGCGGTGGCGTCGCCGAACAGTCGATCGACGGCGGCGGGGTCCGCGACGTCGCAGACCGATGCGCTCGCCCCGGGCAGCTCCTGCGGCACGCGCGCGAGCGCCTGGGCGTCGACGTCGCAGACATGGACGCGCGCCCCTTCGCGCAGGAACGCCTTCGCCGTGGCAAGGCCGATGCCGGCCGCGCCGGCGGTCACCAGTACACGATGGTTGCGTAGGGCGAGGTCCATTCCGGGCTCCGACAAGGCTTGCCAGCAGGCGAAGGCTCGATTATCACTGTGGCAGCGGAGCGCCGCGAGGGCGGCGCACCGGCCGAACTCGAGGAGGCCCAAACGATGGCACCGCCCCGCAAGATCGTGATCACCTGCGCCGTCACCGGCTCGATCCACACGCCGTCGATGTCGCCGTACCTGCCCGTCACGCCGCGCGAGATCGCCGATGCTGCGGTCGGCGCCGCGCAGGCCGGCGCTGCGATCGTCCACCTGCACGCACGCGACCCGGTCGACGGGCGACCGACGCAGGATCCCAAATGGTTCCGCGAGTTCGCGCCCGAGATCGCGCGACGCTGCGACGTCGTGCAGAACTTCACGACCGGCGGTGCGGCGACGATGTCGATCGACGAGCGCCTGCAGCCGGCGCTGACGCTCAAGCCCGAGGTCGCATCGCTCAACATGGGCTCGATGAACTTCGGCCTCTATCCGATGCTCGCGCGCTATCCGGAGTTCAAGCATGCATGGGAGCGCGAGTACCTCGCCGGCTCGGAGGACCGGATCTTCAGGAACACGTTCACGGACATCGCGCACATCCTGCGCTCGTGCGCGGAGAACGCGCACGCGCTTCGAGGTCGAGTGCTACGACATCGGCCACCTGTATACGGCCGCGCATTTCCTCGAGCGGGGCTTGCTCAAGCCGCCGCTGCTGCATCCAGAGCGTGTTCGGCATCCTCGGCGGCATCGGCGCGCATCCGGACGACGTCGCGCACATGAAGCGCACGGCCGACCGGCTGTTCGGCGACGCCTACCAGTGGAGCGTTCTGGGCGCTGGCCGCAACCAGCTCAGGGTCGCCGCGATGTCGGTCGCGATGGGCGGCCACCTGCGCGTGGGCCTCGAGGACAGCCTGTGGATCGGCCCCGGCAAGCTCGCCGAAAGCAATGCCGCGCAGGTGCGCAAGGCGCGCGAGATCGTCGAGGGCATGGGGTTGCAGATCGCAACGCCCGACGATGCGCGCGCGCTGCTGGCGTTGAAGGGGCGTGACCGCGTCGCGTTCTGATCATGCTGTCGCTCCCGCGAAGGCGGGAGCCCAGTGTCTTTGCATGCAAGACGCTGGGTCCCCGCCTTCGCGGGGACGACAGCGTTCTACCGGCTTCGCGAGCCCGCGCGTGCGCTGAACGTCCGCTTCTGCGCACCGCTGCCGGCACGGTTCTTCGGAGCACCGCTCCCGGAACGGGCGTGCCGATGGCTTTCGCCCGCACCGGCAGCGTGCCCGTTGCGATGCCGCCCGCCGCTTCGGACTGGCCGCGTTCGCACGCCCGTGACCCTGCGAGCCGCGTGCACCGCCGCGAGCATGCTCGGGCGGACGGCCGCGACCCTGCCTTTGCAGGATCGGCTGCGGCTTCGCCTTCGGATCGGGCTCGAAACCGTCGACGACCTCGCGTGGAATCGGACGCTTGATCAGCCGCTCGATGTCGCGAAGGAATGCGTGCTCGTCGACGCAAACGAGCGAGATCGCCTCGCCGCTCGCGCCCGCACGGCCGGTGCGGCCGATGCGGTGGATGTAGTCCTCGGGAACGTTCGGCATGTCGTAGTTGACGACGTGCGGCAGCGCCTCGATATCGATGCCGCGCGCCGCGATGTCGGTCGCGACCAGCACGGTGACGTCGCCGTCCTTGAAGTCGGCGAGCGCGCGCGTGCGGGCGCCCTGGCTCTTGTTGCCATGAATCGCGATGGAGCGGATGCCGTCCTTGCTCGAGCTGCTCGGTCAGCTTGTCCGCGCCGTGCTTGGTGCGCGTGAACACCAGCACTTGCTTCCAGTTGTTGCGGCCGATCAGCCACGACAGCAGCTCGCGCTTGCGATCGCGATCGACCGGATGGACCTTCTGGCGCACGGCGTCGACGGTCGAGTTGCGCGGCGTGACCTCGATCAGACGAGGCCGGTCGAGCAGGCGATCCGCGAGGCTCTTGATCTCGTCGGAGAACGTCGCCGAGAACAGCAGGTTCTGCCGCTTCGCGGGCAGCAGCGCGAGCACGCGCTTGATGTCCGGCAGGAAGCCCATGTCGAGCATGCGGTCGGCTTCGTCGAGCACGAGGATCTCGATCCGCGAGAGATCGACGTTGCCTTGTCCGTGATGGTCGAGCAGCCGGCCGGGCGTCGCGACGAGCACGTCGACGCCGCGGCGAAGCTGCCCCATCTGCGGACCGAAGCCTACGCCGCCGAACATCGCCATCGAGGCGAGCTTGAGATGCTTGCCGTACAGCCGCACGGACTCCTCCACCTGCGCTGCGAGCTCGCGCGTCGGCGCGATGATCAGCGCGCGAACCGGCTTGCGCGAGCCGCGTCCGCCGGCGACGAAGGGCGCGGCTTGCGAGGAAAGTCGCTGCAGCATCGGCAGCACGAAGCCGGCAGTCTTGCCGGTGCCGGTTTGCGCGCCGGCGAGCAGGTCGCCGCCCGCGAGCACCGCGGGGATCGCCTGCATCTGGATCGGGGTGGGCTTCTCATAGCCCTGTTCCTTGACCGCGCGCAGCAGCGCATCGGACAAGCCGAGTGAATCGAACAGCATGGGTTCTACCTTAGAAAAATGTGCTCGGCCGCGTCGCCAGCAATGTGGCGGCCAGTCGGAGCCAAACGGGGGTTACAGCGAGGTCAGGATTGACTGCGGCAGGGGACTGGAACAATTGCCGCAGCAAAGATAGTAGCACATTATCGACGTCCTGGGATGGATCTTTCGCGCTTATCGCCGACGGACGGCTGCTCGCCGTCACGCGAAGCTCGGGAGTTACCGCCTGTCCCTGACGAACATCGGGCTTGCGTGACTTGCCGCGCTAGGAGATCGTCGCCCGCCTCGCGCAGCTTGACCAGCGCGTGCAGCGTCCGATTGACCGGAACGTCGACGCCGAGCGCCTCGCCGCGACGCGCGATGAAACCGTTCAGCGAATCGATCTCGGTCCGCTTTCCGCGCAGGATGTCCTGCGCGGTCGACGAATACTGCTCGGCCATCGCGTCGGCGACTTTCCAGACCTCGGCGATCAGCGCCGTCTCGTCCAGCGCAACCTTGCTCGCTCGCGCCACCGCCACGGCTTCGCGCACGGCGAGCTCCATCACGTCGCGGACCGACGGCTCGCGCGCCATGCGCCCGTAGCGCGAGCGGCCCAGCGCGGAGATCGCGTTGAACGCGCAGTTGATCGTGAGCTTCGTCCACAGCGCTGCATCGATGTCGTTCGTCACCGGACAGGGAACGCCAGCGCGCTCGAACATCGCCGCGATCGCGTGCAACTGCGCGACAGCATCGGGCTGCGACGCGATGTCGCGCGACCGCACCGAGCACGAGGTCGCCGCGTCCCGCATGTCGGACGATCCCCGGTCCGTTCATGAACGTGCCGACGTAGACGACGGCTGCGAAAACCGGGTTCGCGAGCACGCCGCGCAGCTTGTCCGCGTTGTCGACGCCGTTCTGGAGACTGACGATCGCAGTGTCACGACGCACGTGCGGTGCGAGCGCGCGCGCCGCCGCTTCGGTGTCAGGCGACTTGACGCACACGAGCACGATGTCGGCGTCGCGCGCTGCATCGACCTGCGTCGAAGCGCCAACCTGGACGGTTTCGCGCCGGTCCGCCCACTCGATGACGAGGCCGCGCTCCAGGATCGCGTCGACGTGCTGCGCGCGCCCGATCAGTGTCACGGGCGCGCCGGCGCGCGCGAGCATTCCGCCGAAATAGCAGCCGACGGCGCCGGCGCCGAGGACGGCGATGCGCGGCCATGATCGGCATCCACGATGGGGACGGTCGTTGTCGAAACCGCTTACTCTGCTGGGATTGCGGAACGGCGCTTGCGATTTCGCATTTGTCGGGACGCCCAGCTCTGCCGAAAGTACGGTTTCACTTTGCGGCCGATCCAACCTACTGCAGCTCGATCTTCGCGCTCTCGATGACGACCTTCCAGCGCTGGATGTCGCTGTCGAGAACCTTCGCGAACTCCGCCGGCGTAGCGCCCTGCGACGACCTGGCCGGTCTCCATCAGCTTGTCGCGCACGCCCGGCGAATCCAGCGCCGCCTTGAACGCGCCGTAGAGCTTGTCGACGATCGGCTGCGGCGTCTTCGCCGGCGCGAAGATGCCGAGCCAGTAGACGACGGAGAAGTCCTTCAGCCCGCTTTCGCTGACCGTCGGCACCGACGGCATCACCGGCGAGCGTGCCGCACTGGTCACCGCGAGCGCGCGCAGCTTGCCGCTGTCGGCCAGCGCCTTGCTGCCGCTGATCGTATCGAACAGCAATTGCACCTCGTTGCCCGCCAGCGCGGCGATCGACGGACCGCCGCCCTTGAACGGCACGTGCACCATGTCGATGCCCGCCGCCGCCTTGAACATCTCGCCGATCAGATGCCCGGACGAACCTTGACCGGCCGATCCGAAGTTGAGCTTGCCCGGGTTCGCCTTCGCGTACGCGATCAGGTCGCCGACGTTTTTCACCGGCAGCGACGGATGCACGACGAGCAGGTACGGCCCGGTCACGGCCAGCGTGATCGGCGCCAGGTCGCGCTTGACGTCGTAGGGCAGGTTCTTCTTCGCGGAAGGCTCGGTCGAGATCACCGACGTGTGCAGCAGGATCGTGTAGCCGTCGGCGGGCGCGCGCACGGTGAACTCGGTGCCGATCGAGCCTGCAGCGCCGGCCTTGTTGTCCACGACCACCGGTTGGCCGAGCCGCTGCGAGATATCGCTCGCGAGCAGCCGCGCCACCGGGTCGGTCGACCCGCCCGGCGGATACGGCACGACGAGCTTGATCGGACGATCCGGAAAGGCGGCCGCGCCCTGCGCGAATCCGTTCGCGGACAAGGCGAGCGTTGCGAGCGCAACGGCCAGCCTGACGAAATTCCTGCGTTCCATGACGGCTCCTTCCACACCGCGCGGTGTCATTCGGCCTTCGCGCCCGACAGCTCGATCACCTTCTTCCACTTGACCTGCTCGCTTCGCACCTGCTGCGCGATCTCTTCGGGCGTGCTCGGCGTCACGATGACGCCGATGCCGAGCAGCCGCTCGCGGATCGCGGGCAGCACCAGCACGGCGTTCACCTCGCGGTTGATGCGATCGATGATCTCGCGCGGCGTGCCGCCGCGCACCGACAGATAGTTCATCGGCGACGCGTCGAAACCGGACAGCGTCTCGGCGAGCGTCGGCACGTCGGGCAGGTTCGGCGAACGCTGCAGCGTGGTGACGGCCAGCGCGCGCAGCGCACCCGACTTGATGTGCGGCAGCAGTGCGGCCATGCTGTCGATCGTCATCTGCACATTCCCTGCGATCAGGTCCTGCAAGGCGTTGCCCGTGCCCTTGTACGGCACGTGCACGATCTCGATGCCCGCGACGGTCTTGAAGTATTCGCTCGCGAGCTGGCTGCCGGAGCCGATGCCGGCGCTCGCGAAGTTGATCTTCTTCGGATTCGCCTTCGCGTAGTCGATCAACTCCTTGACGCTCTTCGCCGGAACGCTCGGATGCACGGCCAGCACGCTGACGAACGTCCCCAACCGAACCACCGGCACGAGATCCTTCTGCGGGTCGTACGGCAGCTTCGCCATCAGGTACGGATTGATGATCTGCGGCCCGGGCGACGTATGCAGCCACGTATAGCCGTCGGGCTGCGACTTCGCGACGAAGTCGGCGCCGATCGTCGCGCCGCCGCCGGGCTTGTTGTCGACGATCACCGGCTGCCCGAGGCGTTGTGCGAGCGGCTCCGCAATGATGCGAGCCATGACGTCCGATCCGCCGCCCGCCGCGAACGGGATGACGAACTGGATCTGGCGGTTCGGATAGCCCTGCGCGGCTGCGCTCGTCGCCGCGAACCCCGCGGCCACGATCGCGATCGCCCGAACGAAACGCCTGCGTGTCATTGCATTGCCTCTCATTCGATCAGCTTGACGTTCGCAGTGCGCGCGACGCCCTTCCATTGCTCGAGATCGGCGACGATGTAGTCGCGGAACTCGTTGCCCGGCAGGTACGAGATCTGGTAGCCGAGCGCATCGAGCCGCGCCGTTACCTTCGGATCCTTCAGCAGATCCGACACTTCGCTGCGCAGCCGTGCCAGCACCGGCTCCGGCGTGCCTGCCGGCGCGAGGATGCCGTACCAGACGACGACCACCACGTTCGCAAGGCCCGCTTCCTCGAGCGTGGGCGTGTCCGGGAACAGCGGGTGGCGCACCTTGCCGGTCGTCGCGATCGCGCGGAACGCGCCGGAATCGGTGTGCGGCTTGACCGTCGGCGGCGTGATCATCGCGATGTCGATCGTGTCGCCGCGCAACGCCGTGATGACCGCGGAGATGCCCGCGAACGGCACGTGCAGCATCTCGATGCCCGGCGTTCTTCTCCATCAGCACCGTGCCCATGTGCGGCGCACCGCCGATGCCCGACGTGCCGTAGCGCACCTTGCCGGGATTCGCCTTCGCGTAAGCGATCAGCTCGGGCACGGACTTGACCGGCAGCCGCGGACTGACCGCCAGCACGAACGGCAGCTGGACGATCCGCGCGATGTACGTGAAGTCCTCCGGCACGCGATACGGCATGTTCGGCTTCACCGCGGGCAGGATCGTGATGCCGTCGGACGCCGCCCAGACGAGGTTGTAGCCGTCCGGCTTCGATTTCGCGACGAAGTCGATGCCGATCTGCGAGCCGGCGCCGGCCTTGTTCTCGACGATCACCGTCTGCCCGAGCCGCGGCGTCAGATGCTCGGCGGTCAGGCGGCCGAGCAGATCGTTGCCGGCGCCGGGCAGGAACGGCACGATGATCTTGACCGGGCCGGCCTTCGGATACTCCTGGCCGTGTGCCGCGAACGGCAGCGCCAGCAGGGCGGACAGCGCGACCAGCATCGCGCTTGGTGACAGTATGTCGCATGTTCGTCTCCTCCTTCGTTTGCTGCAGGGATTCCTCGTTGTCGAGCGCGGCGGCTGCTCTCGCGTCAGCTCGCTCGCCCGGATTGCGTGATCCGATCGATCGTTGCAAGCGCATCGGCATCGAAGCGCGTGATCGCAGCGGCTACGTTCGCGTCCACCTGTTCGGGTGTCGTGGCGCCGGCGATCACGCTCGCGACGGTCGGACGTGAGAGGAGCCAGCCGAACGCGACGTCGAGCAACGTCTTGCCGCGCTCCGCGGCGAACGCCTCGAGCTTCTCGACGGCAGTCCAGTTGCGCTCGGTGAGGAACCGGTCGGCGGAACGCTTCGTGTCGGTCAATCGCGCGCCCGTTGGCAGCGGTGCGCCGCGCTTGTACTTGCCGGAAAGCAGCCCGCCGGCGAGCGGGAAGTAGGGCAGGAAGCCCAGGCCGAACCTCTGCATCGCCGGAACGAGCTCCGCCTCGATGTCACGCACGAGCAGGCTGTACTCGTTCTGCACGGAAACGAACGCGTTCAGCCCCTCGTGCCGCGAGATCCACGCCGCGTCGGCGACCTGCCAACCCGCGAAGTTCGAGCAGCCGATGTAGCGCACCTTGCCCTGCCGCACGAGGTCGTCGAGCGCGCGCAGCGTCTCCTCGATCGGCGTGCGCGGGTCCGGCTTGTGGAATTGATAGAGGTCGATGTAGTCGGTGCGCAGCCGCTTGAGGCTGTCCTCGACGGCCTTCATGATGTAGCCGCGCGAGCCGCCGCGCTTCACGTCGACGTCGTCCATCTCCCAGCCGAATTTCGTCGCGAGCACGATGTCGCGGCGGCGCGCGCCGAGCACCTCGCCGAGCTGCGACTCCGAGCCGCCGCGGTTGCCGTACGAATCCGCGGTGTCGAACAGCGTCACGCCCTTGTCGAGCGCGCGGTGCACGACGCGCCGGGTCGCCTCGAGGTCCAGCCGCATGCCGAAGTTGTTGCAGCCGATGCCGACCTGCGAGACGCGCAGGCCGCTGTTGCCGAGGTTTCGCATCTCCATCGGTGGTCTCCCGTTTCAGTGACCATCCACGAGCGACTGCACGCGCACCGGCGCACCGCTGCGACTGCTCTGGATCGCCGCGAACACCAGCGCGCTGGCCTGCACGTTCTCCTCGACGCGGGTCTCCATCGGCTCGCCGCCGTCGCGCCAGCGCGCGAATTTCTCGATCAGCCAGTGGTTGATCCATTTCGGCTGCACGATCGGTGCGATCTTCTGTCCCTCGCCCTCGCGGTGCTGCTGGCGCCAGAAGTCCTGGCGGATGAAGACCTCGACGTCCCGATGGTGCAGGATCGCCGTGCCGTTCTCGCCGTCGACGCGGATGTATTCCTTGTAGAACGTGTTCAGGCCGACCGGGTGCGAGACCGAACCTTCGTACACGGCGCGCACGCCGTTGTCGAACGTCATCGTCACGATGCCGTCGGTATCGCCCTGGTACTCGGCCCAGCGCGGCTTCCACGTCGTCGCGTACAGCGTATCGCAGCGCGCGCCGGCGAGGTCGGCGATGATGTCCAGATGATGGATCGAGCCCTCGACCAGCAGCGGGTGCTCCATCCGGTGCCGGAACAGCGAGCTCCACGCCATGTGCTGGCGCATGTCGCCGTGGAAGCGCATGCCGATCGCGTTCAGCGGACCGAGAATGCCGGAGCGCACGACCCGCCGCAGCGTCGTCTTGTCCTGATCGAAGCGATGGCTCATCGTCACCGCCATCTTGCGTCCGGCCGCCTTCACCTTGCGCGCGATGCGGTTCGTCGCCTCCATCGAATCGGCGATCGGCTTCTCGCACAGGATGTCGACGCCATGCGCGATCGCGAGATCGATGATCGCTTCGTGATGCGCCGGCTGCACGGCGATCGTGCAGAAGTCCGCCGGCACCTGCGCGAATGCGCGTGCTGCGTCGGTGAAGCAGCGCTCCTCCGGGAGCCCGAGCACTTCGCGTCCGTACGCGAGCGCCTTCGGATCGACGTCGACCAGCGCCACGACCTCGATCGTGCCGTCGTCGACGTTCGTCTTCAGGAACTCGCTGCACCAGCGCCGCCCGAAGACGCCGATGCCGACGTGGATGACGCGCTGGGCCACGGGCAGTCCGACGCGATCGCTACAGCACCGGCTTGGTCAGCCGGAACGAATCGCGCTGCGACAGCGCGTCGTACCAGGCCTTGAGACGCGGCCACTTCGGCAGCCCTTCGAGCTCGGCGACCCGAAGCGGCATGTAGCCCAGCGCGCAGGCCGAGCGCGATCTGCCCCAGGTCCAGCGACTCGCCGAACGTCTCCGACCGAGCCTTCCATGTGGTCGAGCCCGGCGCGGACCTTCCGCAGCTGCCACGCGATCCAGTCCTGCGGCTGCCACGCGATCGGGTCGCTCGATTGCTTTTCCACGGCCCGCAACCGCTCTGTGCGGACGCAGGATCGCGGCATCCATCATGCCGTCCGCGAGCGCGACGCGCGTGAGGATGTCCCAACGGCGCGCGCCGGAGGCCGGAAGCAGGCGGTGATTGCCGAACTCCGCGTCCAGGTATTCGCAGATCACCGGCGAGTCGTACAGCACCGCCCCCGCATCGGTGACCAGCGTGGGAATCTTCCCGAGCGGGTTGAACGGCGCGATCTTGTCCGGCTCTTCGCGGGTCTTGACCGGCGTCAGCCGGATCCGCTGCGCGATGCCGAGCTCGTGCGCGGTGACCGACACCTTCCGGACATACGGCGACAGCGGGCTGAACTTGAGTTCCATGGTGGCCTTCGGGGAGAAGCGACGCCGCGGGCGGCGCCACGGGCAACCCTAGCACCGGTGCCCTCGGCGCGGCATGCGAGTCCGCGATAAGCAACTTTGCGCCAGACGAAACACCGCGCGCAACGGGTCACCGGGTGCTGCGACCAACGCCCGGGACCGCATCGTCCGGGGTCCAGCCCTTGCATCCGGCAAAAAGCTGCTGCTCGGCTGATGGCGGTTCCCGTGCCGGGAGCCGCGGCGTATAAATCGCAACGCCCCTTCAAACCTGCCGAAAGGATGCTGCCGTGCCGACCGGCCGTTACACCAGCGACCTGACCGAAGGCGACGTCCTCGGCCCGGTCGAGTACACGATGAGCCGCTTCATCGCGCGCGAGTACGGGCACGCGAACGAGCTGCACCATCCCTGCTTCCAGGGCATCGACGACCAGATCGCACCGCCGACGCTGGTCCACATCGACAAGCTGCGCCTGTACAAGATCGCCTGCCCGGGCGGCGCGGGCCCGAGCGCGCGCATCCACTACGAGTTCGACGCGACGATCCACGAGCCGGTCCGCACCGGGACGCGCGTCCGCACGCAGGGCACGGTCGTCCAGCGCTACGAGAAGAAAGGTCGCGAGTACGTGGTAACCGACATGGAGATGCGCGCCGCGGACGACGATCGCCTGCTGATCAGCTATCGCGACACGGTGATCCTCGCGTTCAAGTCCGCGAAGGAGCCGTCGATGAGCGCCGACTGCCGTGCAGAAGCGGGTTCGACGGTCGGCGCGCAGTTCCGCACGCCGCCGCGGCCGATGACCCGCGAGCGCATGCGCTGGTACGTCGACATCCAGGAAACCGTGCAGGCGGACACCGGGCGCATCGTCACGCAGCCGCCGACGATCCACGACGACGACGCGTACGCGAAGAAGAACGGACTGCCCGGCATCATCGCGGACGGCATGATCTCGACGAACTGGATCCTGGGCCTGCTCGTCGACGTCTTCGGCCCCGAAGCCGCCGGCAAGGGACGCCTGCAAGACGAAATACATCGCGCCGGTGTACGAGGACCAGGTGATCACGGCCTGCGGCCGGGTCCGCAGCGCGCGGCGCGATGACGCCGGCGTCACCGTCTACGAGCTCGATGTCTGGTGCGAGGACGACACCGGACTCAAAGTCACGGTCGGCGAAGCGGTCGTCCATTCGACGCTGCGCTAGGGCTCGCGGACATGATCGGCGCACGCATCTCCCGTGGTCGTCCCCGCGAGTGACGCTCGTCCCCGCGAAGGCGGGGACCCAGTGTCTTTGCGCACATCGATGCATGAAGTACGACTCGGATGACATCCCGCGCATTCGCGGGAATGACGCCGGGATTGGGCGATGCGCCACGCATCTTCGTAACGCTAAATAGAGGCACAACGGAGCATCCACGATGTGGACCGTGCTGAAAGGCATCCGCGTGCTCGACCTGTCCCGCGTGTTCGCCGGCCCCGCCGCGACGCAGATCCTCGGCGACCTCGGCGCGGACGTGATCAAGGTCGAGGAACCCGGCCGCGGCGACGAGGCGCGCCATTTCGGCATCACGGGGGACATGCAGGAGCGGCACAAGTCGCGGAGCCCTTCGTTCCTCGCGCTCAACCGCAACAAGCGCAGCATCACGATCGACCTCGCATCCCAGGCCGGCCGTCGTGCCGTGCTCCGGATGGCCAAGGGCTGCGACGTCGTCGTTCACAACTTCCGGCCCGGCGCGATGACGAAGTTCGGACTCGCGTACGAGAACTTGCGTACCGTGCGACCGGACGTGATCTTCTGCGAGTTCTACTCGTACGGCCCGACCGGACCGCTGTCGCACATCGGCGCGAACGACTTCGCACTGCAGGCGCACAGCGGCATGATGAGCATCACCGGCGAGCCCGACCGGCCGCCGGTTCGCTGCGGGACCTCGATCGTGGATCTCCACGCGAGCCTCGCGCTGGTCACGGCGATCCTGGCCGCGCTGTTCCATCGCGAGCGCACCGGCGAGGGCCAGGCGGTCGAAACGTCGCTGTTGCGCAGCTCGGCGCACCTGATGAACTATTTCTACGGCGAGTACTGGGCGCTCGGCGTGATCCGCGGGCGCATGGGCACGGCGAATCACCTTTCGGTGCCGAACCAGGTGTTTCCCGCTGCGGACGGCGGCGTCGTCATCATCGCGCCATCCGACGACATGTGGAAGCGGACGGCCGCAGCACTCGATCCTTCGCTCGACCGGCCGGAATGGCGCACGACCGTGGACCGGCAGCGTCATCGCGACGAGATCATCGAGGCGATCAGCGCGATCACGCGCACGCTGACGATGTGACGAGCTGATCGAGCGGTTGGGAAAGGCCAAGGTGAACGTCGCCAAGGTGAACAACATCGGCGAGGCGGCGGATCATCCGCAGCTTGCCGCGATCGGCGGCGTCTCGAGCTTCCGGTCGACGGCAGCACGATCAAGGCGGCCGCATCGCCGTTCGCCCTGCGCGGCGCGCCGACCGCTGCGGACCGCGCGCCCCCGAAGCTCGGCGCGCACACGGAAGAAATCCTGGCGGAGCTGGGCTTCGACGCGTCGGAGATCGTCGCGCTGCGCGACGAAGGTGCGTTCGGCGCGAGCGCCGCGCGCGAATCGCGTTAGCCCGGCTGGAGCGACGTTGAACAGGATCGATCTCGAAGGCCGCGTGGCCGTCATCACCGGCGGTTCCGGCGGCATCGGCATGGCCACCGCCGAGCGGATGCTGCTGTCCGGCGCGCGTGTCGTGCTCTGGGACCGCGAACAACGGTCGCTGGACGCTGCCCGCGAGCGTTTCCCCGAGCTTGTCTGCCACGTCGTCGACGTCACCGACGAGCACTCGGTCGAGCAGGCGACCGCGGCAACGTTCGCGGCGCTCGGACGCATCGACATCCTCGTCAACGCTGCGGGTGTCACCGCGCCGAAAGCGCTCGTCCTCGAGACGAGCGTCGACAGCTGGCGGCGCATCGTCGACATCAACCTGACCGGCACGTTCCTCGTGAGTCGCGCGGTCGGCAAGCACATGGTGGCGGCCGACTACGGGCGGATCGTCAATCTCGGATCGGTCGCGGGCAAGGAGGGCAATCCGTTCTCCGCCGCCTATTCGGCGTCGAAGGCGGCCGTGCACTCGCTCACGAAGTCGCTGGCGAAAGAGCTCGCGAAGACCGGCGTCCGCGTGAATTGTGTTACGCCTGCGATCATTGCCACTAAAAATCTGTATCACGATCAGCCGGAAGCGATGCGCGAGCTGTGGGTCTCGCGCGTGCCGATGGGACGTCCGGGACAGCCCGAGGAAGTCGCCGCGATGATCACCTGGCTTGCGTCGGAGGAGTGCTCGTTCACGACCGGCGCGGCGTTCGATCTGTCCGGCGGTCGCGCGACGTATTGACGATGGCGTTGCCCGAGACGATGCGGTTCATCGATGCCGTGCGTCCGGGCGGTCCGGAGGTGCTCGAGCTTGCGAGCGGTCCGTTGCCGATCGTGCGCGACGGTGAAGTGCTGATCCGTGTGCACGCGGCCGGCGTGAATCGTGTCGACTGTCAGCAACGCAGTGGAACGTATGCGCCGCCGCCAGGCGCGTCGAACGTGCTCGGCGTGGAAGTGGCCGGCGAAGTCGTCGCGACCGGAAACGACGTCGCGAAGCTTCGCATCGGCGACCGCGTATGCGCGCTCGTCGACAGTGGCGGCTATGCCGAGTACTGCGCCGCGCCCGCGACGCAATGTCTGCCGTGGCCTTCGGGCTATGACGCCGTCCAGGCTGCGGCGTTGCCGGAAACCTATTTCACCGTCTGGGCGAACCTGTTCTCGACCGGTTGCCTCAGGCCCGGCGAGACGATCCTCGTGCATGGCGGCACCAGCGGCATCGGCACGACGGCCATCCAGCTGGCGCGCGCGTTCGGCGCGCGCGTGTTCGCGACCGCAGGCAGCGCGGAGAAGTGCGCTGCCTGCGTGCGCCTGGGCGCCGAAGCGGCGATCGATTACAAGAGCGAGGATTTCGTCGCCCGGGTCCGCGAGCTGACCTCCAAGCGAGGTGTGGATGTCGTGCTCGACATCGTGGGCGGACCCTATGCGGCGCGGAACCTGCAGTGCCTGGCGATGCGCGGCCGATTGGTGATGATCGCGTTCATCGGCGGCACGAGTGCCGAGAACTTCGATTTCCGGCGCCTGCTGGTCAACCATCTCACGATCACCGGTTCCACGCTGCGGCCCCGCACCGTCGAACAGAAAGGCAAGCTGGCGGACGAGCTGCGCGCCAAGGTCTGGCCCCTTTTGAATGCGGCGAAGGTGCCGCCGGTGATCGACAGCCGGTTTCCGCTGGCGCACGCAGGTGATGCCCACGCGCGGATGGAATCGAGCGCGCATATCGGCAAGATCATGCTGGAGGTGACGTGACACACCGGCGTGGTCCGATACGGTCTGACAAGCGCTGATCGCGATGACGCAACCGCTGACCGGCTATCGCGTGATCGATCACGGCGAGTTCATCACCGCGCCGTACACGGCCATGCTGCTCGGCGACCTTGGCGCCGAGGTGATCAAGGTCGAGCGGCCGGGCGGCGGCGACCGCTTCCGCAGCTTCGAGAAAGGCCTGTACGGCCCGCAATTCCAGGCGTTCAATCGCAGCAAGCAGAGCATCGTGCTGGACCTCGAAACCGAAACCGATCGCGACACGCTTCGCGCGCTGCTTCGATCCGCCGATGTCTACGTGCAGAACTTCCGGCCCGGCGCCGCCGAGCGCCTGGGCTTCGGGCCGGACGACGTTCGCGCGATCGAACCGCGCGTCGTGTATTGCTCGATCAGCGGCTTCGGCCCCGACGGTCCGTACGCGACGCGACCGGCCTACGACACGGTCGGCCAGGCGCTCTTCGGGCTTTCTCAGCATGTTCGTTTCGCCGGAGCAGCCGCGAATCGTCGGCCCGGCGACAGCCGATTCGGTCACGGGCCTGTACGCGGCATGCGGCATCCTCGCCGCGCTGCTGGAACGCGAGCGTACGGGCCGCGCGCGGAGTGTCCACGTGCCGATGGTGGCGGCGATGGCGCACTTCTCGATCGAGCAGTACCACCGCCATTTCGTCACCGGCGACGTGCCGGATCCTTCCGATCGTGGTCGCGTGTCGCAGTCGTTCGCGTTCCGTTGCGCGGACGGCCGGCTGATCGCCATCCACCTGTCGTCGCCGGTCAAATTCTGGACCGCGTTCGTCGCGGCCCTCGAGCGGCCGGAGCTTGCAACCGACGCGCGGTTCGCCGGACGCATGGACCGCGTGCGCAACCACGAAGCGCTCGAAGCAGCGCTGCGGCCCGTTTTCGCCTCCCGGCCGCGAGACGAATGGCTTCGCCGGCTTTCCGCAGCCGACGTGCCGCACGCGCCGATCCTGGGCTTGGACGAAGCGCTCGACGATCCGCAGATGCGCCACCTTGCAATGGATCGCGTGCTCGAGCATCCGACCGAAGGCGCGGTCCGCACGCTTCGCTCGCCGATCTTCCTCGACGGCGAGCGCGACGATGCCGCCATGACCGCACCGCCCTCGCTCGACGAACACGGCGACTCGATACGCGCAGCGCTGAAACGCCCTCCGCGCAAGACCTGAAAGGACAGACCATGCCGCTTGCAACACATCACCCTCGACGTGCGGGACCACGTCGCCACCGTCACCTTGAACCGGCCGCCGGTGAACGCGCTCGGACGCGCAATCCGCGAGGAGCTTCTCGCCACGTTCGACGAGCTGCACGACCGTGACGACGTGCGCGTGGTGATCCTCACCGCGAACGGCCGCACGTTCTGTGCCGGGGCGGACATCAAGGAACGGGCGAAGCTCACCGGCAAGCCGGGCGAGCAGCGCGAGCTGAACCGGCTGGTGCGCGAAGTCTTCTACGCGTTGATGCAGTGCAGCAAGCCCGTTATCGCGGCGGTCAACGGGCCGGCACTCGGCGCCGGGTTCGCCATCGCGCTGTGCTGCGACATGATCCTCGCAAGCGACGAAGCGGTGTTCGGCATGCCGGAAGTGGACGTCGGCCTTGCCGGCGGCGTGAAGTTCCTGCAACGCTACTTCACGCCTTCGCAGGCGCGCATGCTGCTGATCACCGGCCGGCGCGTTGCTGCCGCGGAGCTCTATCGGTTCGGTGTGCTGCAAGCAGTCGTTCCGCTCTCGGACCTCGTGCCCGAGGCGACGAAGCTCGCGCAGGAGATCGCGGCGAAGAGCCCGCTCGCCGTGCGGATGCTCAAGCATGTCGTTCAATGCGGTCGAGAACCTCTCGCTCGAGGACGGCTACCGGATCGAGCAGGACATGACGGTCGAGCTGTCGAAGAGCGAGGACGCGCGGGAAGCGAAGCAGGCGTTCGTCGAGAAGCGCAAGCCGGTGTTCAAGGGGCGATGATGAAGCTCGCAGGCAAGGTTGCAATCGTCACCGGCGCAGGGGGCGGCTTCGGCGCCGGAATCGCGCGTCGCTTCGCGCGGGAGGGCGCGCAGGTCGCGTGCGTCGACATCAATGAGGATGCGGCCAAGGAGGTGGCGCGCTCGCTCGAAGGCCCGGGCGGGTTCGGTGTCGGCTGCGACATCGCCGACGGGGCATCGTACGCCGCGATGGTCGCCGATGTGAACGCGCGGGCAGGAGGCTTCGACATCATCGTCAACAACGCAGCGCTCTCGCAGAAACCCGCGCGGATCGCGAAGATCGCTGAAGCGGATCTCGACCGCCTGCTCGACGTGAACATCAAGAGCTACTACTACATGGCGTTGCACGCGCTGCCGGTGCTGCGCAAGCGAGGCGGAGGCGTCGTCATCAACATCGCTTCGGTGACGGCGATCCGCCCGCGGCCTGGCATGTGCTGGTACCAGGCGACGAAGGCGGCGGTCGTGTCGCTGACGCAGACGATGGCCGCGGAGCTTGCGCCCGACAGGATTCGCGTCAATGCGATCGCGCCCGCCGTCGGTCGTACGCCGATGCTGGAGGCCATGTTCGCGCCGGACGATCAGGCGGGCATCGATCGCGTTGTCGCAACGATTCCGCTCGGTCGGCTGTGCGAGCCCGAGGACATCGCCGGTGCCGCCGTGTATCTCGCATCGCAGGATGCGTCGTACGTCACCGGTGTCGTGCTGCCGGTCGACGGCGGGCGTCTCGTCGGCTGACTGTTCAAGCCGGCGCTGATCGCGCCGCGCCGGCATCGCGCATGGGCACGCGAGGCCCTCTGTTACATTGCGTCGCCATGAGCCCACGGACTCGCCAACGCCGTCTTTCGGCCGCGGACATGGAGGCGATCCTCGGCGTCACCAGCGCACTTGCCGTTCCGTTCGACCTCATGACGATGCTCGGCGAAGTGGTCGCAGCCGCCAAGCAGGTTCTCCACGCCGATCGCGGTTCGGTCTGGCTGCACGACTCCGCCGCCGATGAACTGGTGCTCGAAGTTGCGACCGGCATCCGGCCGGTGCGCGTGCCCTCGGGAGCCGGGCTGGTCGGCGCCTGCGCGCGCACCCGGCAAATCATCAACGTGCCCGACTGCTACGCGGACGCCCGTTTCGACCCGGCCGTGGACAGGGCGTCCGGCTATCGCACGCGCTGCATGCTGACGCTGCCGCTGGTCGATCACAAGGACGTTCTCGTCGGCGTGATGCAGGTCCTGAACAAGGCCGGCGGCGTCTTCGACGCGGACGACGAGGTCCTCGCCACGGCATTGGCGGCGCAGTGCGCCGTCGCGCTTCAGCGAGTGCGGATGACCGAGTCGGTGATCGAAGGCGAGAAGATGCGAAAGGCGCTCGAGATGGCCCGCGAGTTCCAGATGAGCACGCTGCCAGCGACGATGCCGACGCTTCCCGGTTACGATGTGTGCGGCGTGTTCCACCCCGCCGAGCTCACCGGGGGCGACACGTTCGACCTGTCGGTGATCGACCAGGGGCTGCTGGTCGTTCTGGGCGATGCCACGGGCCACGGGATCGCTCCGGCGTTGTCGATCACGCAGATGCACGCGATGCTCCGGATGGCTTTCCGGCTGGGCGCCGACCTCGAAACCGCGTTCATGCAGGTCAACAACCGGCTGGCCGATACACTGCCCGGCGACCGCTTCGTCACCGCGTTCATCGGGCTCCTGGATCCGTCCGCCCACCGGATTCGTTTCCAGAGCGGCGGCCAGGGTCCGATCCTGCACTTCCACGCCGCAACCGGGACTTGCGCCCGCCACAAGCCCACCAGCTTCCCGCTGGGGGCAATGCAGCTGACCTCGCCTCGCCCTGCGGTGACGCTGGAGATGCAGCCCGGCGACATCCTGGCCCTCATTTCCGACGGCATCTTCGAGTACGGCGGTGCGCCGGGCGGCCAGTTCGGGGAACAGCGGGTCGAGGAAATCTTGCAGGGCTCACCCTGGCAAACCGACGGCCGAGCTGCTGGCCTTCCTGCTCCAGGCCGTGCGGGACTTCGCCAGGGGCGCGCCGCAGGAGGACGACATGACCGCCGTGCTGGTCAAGCGTGAGGGGCCATGACCGATCACCGCATGTTCGAACGCAGTTTCGACTCGATTCCTGCGATCTTTGCGTTCACGGCGGAAGTGTTTGCCCGCAGGCATTTCGATCGTCGGATACTGCCGAGCGTGGACCTGGCGGTGGAGGAGTTGTTCACGAACATGGTCAAATACAGCACCATGAGCAATGCCGCAGTGCGCATCGCCATGGTGGGGATCGAGGGTGGCGTCGAAGTCACGCTGACGGATTACGATGTGGAGCCCTTCGATGTCACGCAGTGGCCGGATGCGGACACCGGGTTGCCCATCGAGCAACGCAAGCCCGGAGGCCTGGGGCTGCATCTGATCAGGCGGCTGGTGGATTCCGTCGAATACGAGTATTCGAGGGAAAGCCGGCAGAGCCGGGTCACGCTCCGGATGACCCGGGGCGGGGCCGGTAGCCGGGCTGGAATCGTGGAAACTGGGGGAAAGTAAGGATGCTAGCGATTGAATATGGCCCGGCCGGGACGATCGTCATGTCTGGGCGGCTGGACGCGGCCCAGTCCCCGGCGGCCCAGTCGTTTCTCGACCAGGTCGAGGGGACGGTGACGCTCGATTGCAGCCGGCTGGAATACATCTCCAGCGCGGGGCTCGGCGTGCTCCTCAAGACCCAGAAGCGGCTGCTAGCATCGGCAGGAAAGGTCCGCCTGGCCGGCGTCCAGCCGCATCTGCGGGACATTTTCGTCTACTCCGGACTCGACCAGGTCTTCGAGATCGACCCGCGCCGTTTAGCTCAGCACACCAACTTATTCGACCGCGGCGTGTAATTGTGGAGGACGACGTCGATCGGGGCTTGGTGGAGCGGTGCCGGGAGGGTGACCGCGCCGCTTTCACCGAGTTGGTGGTCCGCTATCAGCGGCCTCTCTACAACGCGGCGTTCTGGATCGTGCGCAAGGCCGAGGATGCGAACGACATCACGCAGATCGTGTTCCTCAAGGTGGCGGAGCGACTGGATGACTACGACCCGCGGTACAGGTTCTTCAGCTGGATCTACCGCATCGCGGTCAACGAATCGCTCAACCTGTTGCGCAGCAACGGCCGCGAGGAAGCACTCGACGATGAGATCGACATTCCTGGTCCGGAGAGCGCCAATCCGGAATCCCAGCTTGGCGAGGCGCAGCGTTCGAGACGTCTCCGGCACGCGTTGATGAGCATGACGACGAACGACCGGATGGTGCTGACGTTGCGGCATTTCGGCGAGTTGAGCTACGAGGAGATTGCGCAAGTGCTCGATCTGGACCAGAAAACCGTGAAATCGAGGCTGTTCGAAGCCCGGCAGCGGCTGCGCGACCTCCTGAAGGACCTGCGGGCCGCTTGAGATGAGGCATGCCGAGCAAATCCGGTTGATGCATACGGTGCTCGACGGCGAGGCAACGCCCGCCGAGGCGCGCGATCTCGAGCGCCTGCTGGCAACGGACGCGAGCGCCCGGACCGAGTTCGAGGAGCTGAAGGGCCTCTTCGACGCCCTGGGTCGCTTGCCGCACGCCTATCCGCCCGAAGGCCTGGTGGCCGCCGTTACGGCCTCCGTCGCACAGCAGCGCCAACTTTTTTCCCGCTCACGTGTAATTGCGGCAGATGCGAGCGAAACCCGGGATGCGATCCCGGAATCATCGACAAGGCTCCGTCCGGCTTCCGGACCGTTTCCATACCCCAGGGGGGAGAACATGAGCAACAAGCGCAAGATCTGGTTCGGTGCCGCCATCGCGGCCGCTATCGGCCTCATCGCGATCTCGTCGGGCGTGATTGACTTCCCGAAGAGCGGCGACAACGCAGCCGGGACGATCACCCCCGCGCAGCGCTATCGCGGACCGCAGAACTCGGCGGCAGACGTCAAGCTCGGCGAACCGGCGAATCCGATCACGCAGCCGACGGGCCGCGGACAGGCGGACGCCGCGGCGAAGGACGCTGGCACAGGACGCCGCCAAGGAATCCGCGAAGGTCTCGGCCAGGACTCCGCGAAGGTCTCGGCCAGGACTCGGCGAAGGACTCGGCCAAGGACTCGGCGAAGGTCTCGGCGAGGACTGCCGCGAAGGACTCGGCACAGGACTCCGCGAAGGTCTCGGCACAGGACGTCCGCGAAGGACTCGGCCAAGGTCCGCGAAGGTCTCGGCCGAGGACTCCGCGAAGGACGCAGCCAAGGAGTCGGCGAAGGTCTCAGCGCCAGGACTCCGCCAAGGACTCGGCCAGGACTCCGCAAGGTGTCGGCTGCAGGCTGCCGCGAAGGACTCGGCCAAGGTGTCGGCTCAGGCCGCCGCCAAGGACTCGGCCAAGGTGTCGGCTGAGGCTGCCGCGAAGGACGCAGCGCAAGGCGTCGGCTCAGGCCGCCGCGAAGGACGCAGCCAAGAACTCGGCGCAACGCATGGCCCAGTAACCGCGCGCCGTTTCAGCAGGAACTCGAACCGCCGGCCTCGTGCCGGCGGTTTGCATTGGTGCGCGCGGGTCGTCTATGCTGCGCCGGGCAAAACGTCTTTGAGGGGAGACTGAATGCGCGGCCGCATCGCGTGCCTGCTTGTTCGCATGGTTGCCGATCGCGGCTGCTGCTGAAGAAAGCCTGCTCGGGCTGTCGTACGTCGAAACCGACGACGTCAAGGTCGTCTGGTTCGAGCCGCTCGGCTACCTCGTGCCACACACGCTGCGCACGTTCACGAACTCGCTCGCGTGGCAGCGCCGGATGTTCGGCTGGGTTCCTTCCGAGCCAACGATCGTCCTGTTGAAGGACTTCGCCGACATCGGCGGCGCCGCCACCTGGGCCGCGCCGCAGAACTCGCTGTTCATCGACATCGCGCCGCTGTCGCACGCCTTCGAGACCAACGCGGCGATCGAGCGCATGTACACGCTGATGAACCACGAGATGGTCCACGTGGCCACGTGCGACGTCGCCTCGGCGGAGGAGCGCCGTTGGCGCCGCTTTTTCCTCGGCAAGGTGACGCCGCAGACGCAGCACCCGGAATCGCTGCTCTACACCTACCTCACGGTTCCCCGGTTCACCGTTCCGCGCTGGTACCTCGAAGGCGGCGCGGTGTTTCTGGAAACGTGGATGGGCGGCGGCCTCGGCCGCGCGCAGGGCGGCTACGACGAGATGGTATTCCGCGACGATGGTCCGCGACGGCGCCCGCTTCTACGACCCGCTCGGACTTGAATCGCGGGGCGTCCGAATCGACTTCCAGATCGGCGCGAACGCCTACCTCTACGGCACCCGCTTCTTCAGTTGGCTCGCCTACGTGCATACGCCGGAGAAGGTCATCGAGTGGCTGAAGCGCGGCGAAGGGAGCGAGCGCTACTACGCGGACGAGTTCCGGCGGCTGTTCGGCATCAGCGTCGACGAAGCCTGGCAGCAGTGGATCGCGTTCGAGCACGAGTTCCAGCGGCGCAACCTCGCCGAGGTGCGCAAGCACCCGATCACGCAACATCGCACGCTCGCGGCCCGCGCACTCGGCTCGATTTCGCGCGTCCACTACGACGAGGCGGACGGCATGCTCTACGGCGCGTTCCGCTATCCGGGCGTGGTCGAGCATGTCGGCGCGCTCAACACCCGCGACGGGAGTGTCAGGCAGCTCGCCGACGTGAAGCTCGCTGCACTCTACCGGGTCGCGTCGTTCGCCTTCGATCCGGCCAGCGGCACCGCGTTCTACACCGACGACAACCTCGCGCACCGGGACCTCATGGCGGTCGACGTGAAGACCGGCGAGGTGCGGATGCTGCTCGAGAACGCGCGCATCGGCGACCTCGCGTTCAACCGGGCGGACCGCTCGCTGATGGGCGTGCGCCACGAGAACGGGTTCGCGACGCTGGTACGCATCCCCTATCCGTACACGACGTGGAACGAGGTGCGCGCGTTCCCCTACGGGGTCGAGCCCTACGACCTCGACGTCTCTCCCGACGGCCAGCTCCTGTCGGCGTCGATGGGCGAAACCGACGCCGAGCAGTACCTGCGCGTGTGGAGGCTCGACCGGCTCCTCGCGGGCGATGCCAAGCCCCTGTCCGAGTTCCGCTTCGGGCAGTCGGTCCCCGAGAGCTTCGTGTTCTCGCACGACGGTCGCCATCTCTACGGCAGCAGCTACTACACCGGCGTGTCCAACATCTTCCGCTACGAGGTCGCGACCGGCGACATCGCCGCGGTGTCGAACGCCGAGTCGGGCTACTTCCGCCCGGTGCCGCTCTCCGACGGCCGGCTGGTCGTGCTGACCTATACCGGCGACGGCTTCGTGCCGGCCATCATCACACCGCGCCCGATCGAGGACGTCAGTGCGATCACGTTCCTCGGGGCGGAGATCGCAGCAAAGCATCCCGTGGTCACGACGTGGCAGGTGCCGCCGCCTTCCACCGTCGACGAGCAGAAGCTGATCACGGCCAGGGGTGCGTACGACCCGCTGCGCAACCTGCAGCTCGTGAATGCCTTCCCCGTGCTCCAGGGCTACAAGGACTCGGCCGGGATCGGCTACCAGTTCAATCTCGAGGACCGGCTCCGGTTCGCGAAGGTCGGCATCACGGCTGCACTTACGCCGGACGGCGATCTGACCGACGACGAACGGGCCCATTTCGAGATCAACGCGCGCTACCTCGGCTGGCGCGCCGACCTCGCCTGGAACCGCTCGGACTTCTACGACCTCTTCGGACCGACGAAGCGCAGCCGCAAGGGCTACGCGGCCAGGCTCGGCTACGACTGGCTCGTGATCTACGACGACCCGCGCAAGCTGACGGCGAAGTTCGACGTCGCGCTGTACGGCAAGATCGACACGTTGCCGAGGGCGCAGAACGTGCCGACGGACTTCAGCCGGCTTCTGACCGGCGAGATCGGCCTTTACTACACGAATGCACGGCGCGCGATCGGCTCGGTCGACGACGACGAGAAGGGTCTGCTGGCCAGTGCGGTGACCACGCTCAACCGCGTGAACGGCGAAACGCTCGCGCAGCTCCGCGGTAACTTCGATTACGGCTTCGCGCTTCCGCTGCCGAACTCGTCGCTGTGGCTGCGGAGCGCGCTCGGCGTCGCGAGCGGCGATCGCGACAACAGCGTGGCGCCGTTCTACTTCGGTGGCTTCGGCAACAACTACGTCGACAGCCGCGAGGTGAAGCGCTACCGTGAGTACTACGCGCTCCCCGGCTTCGGGCTGGACGAGATCAGCGGACTCTCGTTCGTGAAGCAGATGGTCGAGTGGAACCTGTCACCGGTCGTGTTCGAGTCGATCGGCACGCCCGCGTTCCACCTCACGTGGCTGCGCCCGGCGGTGTTCGCGTCCGCGCTGTGGACCGACCCGGAGCGCTCCGATCGCAAGGACTACGCGAGCGTGGGCGCGCAGGTCGATCTCCGGTTCACCGTCCTGCACTGGTACGACATGACGCTGTCCGTGGGCTATGCGGTCGGCCTCACCAGCGGGCGGCAAACCGGCACCGAGTGGATGATCTCGCTCAAGATCCTGTAGCCAGCCTTCATGTCGGTCGATCTCCTGCTTGACGCGCTGGTGGGCCTGGCGCCGGTGCTGGGCTTCCTCGCCGCGCTCGTGTACCTGGACAGCTACAAGCTCGTGACGCTGCGCGCCGTCGTTGCGGTCGTTGCCTGTGGCGTGGCGGTGGCCGTGGCCAGCTACTTCGTGAACGCGTATGCGCTCGGCTTCGCGGCGCTCGATTTCACGAATTACGCGCGCTACGTGGCGCCGATCGTCGAGGAACTCGGGAAGGGCGTCGTCATCGTTGTGCTGATCCGCGCCCATCGCATCGGATTCCTGGTGGACGCGGCGATCTTCGGTTTCGCTGTCGGCACCGGCTTCGCGATCGTCGAGA
Source organism: uncultured beta proteobacterium (assembly GCA_963804205.1). GTDB lineage: Bacteria > Pseudomonadota > Gammaproteobacteria > Burkholderiales > Casimicrobiaceae > VBCG01. The sequence continues at coordinate 126,837 of CAWDPJ010000006.1, forward strand.
ACCTTCAATACCAGCGCCTGGTCCCGGATGCCGGCATCGGAACCTGGATCGTGCGCGGATTCGGCACCGCGATCATGCATGGCGGCACTACCGCGATCTTCGCCATGCTGAGCCTCACGATGCTGGAGGTCGATCGGCGATCGACGCTCCGGGCGTTCCTGCCCGGCTTCGCCATCGCCGTGATGCTCCACTCGGCATACAACCACATGTTCGTGTCACCGAAGTTCTCGACGCTTGCCGTCCTCGTCGTGCTGCCGCCGCTGCTCTTCGCCGTGTTCAGGCGGAGCGAGCGGGCGGTGGGCGACTGGCTCGGTCGCGGCTTCGATGCGGACACGGACATGCTGAAGTCGATCAATTCGGGACGATTCTCCGGTTCGCCGACCGGCAAGTACCTGAGCTCGCTGAAGAACCGTTTCAAGGGCCCGGTCGTCGCGGATCTGCTCTGTTACCTGCGGCTCCGCACCGAGCTGGCGCTCCGCGCCAAGGGCCTGCTGCTGATGCGCGAGAATGGCTTCGACAGTCCGCTGGACGAAGAAACCCGGGCCAAGTTCGACGAGCTGCGCTACCTCGAGCGAAGCATCGGCAAGACCGGGTTGCTTGCGCTCAAGCCGATGCTGCACGGTAGCCACAAGGACTTGTGGCAGCTCAGCATGCTGGAGGAGTGAGATTTCAAGCCAGCCGACGCTTGAACGTCTCGGCAAGGAAATCGATGAACGCACGCACTTTCGCGGACATGTGCGTGCGCTGATAGACCGCGTACACGCCGTTGTCGAACTCGATGTGGCTGACGCGGTAGTGCGGCAGCAGCCGCTGCAAGCGCCCGTCCGCGAGCTGGTCGCGCACGGCCCAGTCCGGCATCAGCGCGACACCGACGCCTGCGAGCGTCGCGGTCAGCAGCGCCAGTCCGTTGTCGGACTGCAGGCTGCCCGCGACCGGCACTTCCTGCATCGCGCCGGAACCGTCGACGAAGCGCCAGACGGTCTGGCCGACGTTGATCCGGTAGGTCAGGCAGTTGTGCGCGGCCAGATCGCTCGGGCGCCTCGACCGGCGCGCGGCCCTTCAGGTAGGTCGGGGTGGCGCACAGGACGCGCTCGGCTGGCACGAGCCGCTTCCCGATCAGCGAGGAATCGACCAGCTTGCCGATGCGGATGTCCACGTCGATGTTGCGCTCGACCAGATCGACCGCGTTGTTCGACATCAGCAGATCGATCTTGACCTCGGGGTTGCGCGCGAGGAACTCCGGCAGCGCCGGAACGACGATCAGGTGGCCGACGAGCATTCGCGCGTGCACGCGCAGCGTGCCGCGCGGCATCGTCTGCAGCTGCGCGACCGTGTCGTTGGCCTCCGCGATCTGCAGGAGGATCTGCTCGACCTTCGTGAAGTAGAGCTCGCCCGCCTCGGTGAGCGTCAGCTTGCGGCTGCTGCGGTTGATCAACCGGCAGCCGAGGCTCTCCTCCAGCGCGCTGATGTGACGCGACACCGACGCGGGTGAAAGGCCGAGCTGCCGGCCGGCCGACGACAGGCTGCCGTTCTGCACGACGCTGACGAAAATGCGCATCGGCTGCAGCCAGTCCAATGCATCGTCCTTTCGCTTACCGCAAGGAAAAGCGAAGAGTTTACGCGCCGTCGAGATCGAGGCCGCGACCGACGCCGTGCTGCTCTTCGGGGCGATCGGCGCCGCAGCGGCGGCTCATGTGCGATACAACCGGCTTCGCGGGACGCTGGCGTGCAAGTTGCCACTGTCACGCTCGTCCAGTGGAATCGGGAGTTCGTCGTGGGTGTCGTCCTGCCGTTCAAGCCGAAGCTTGCGCCGTCGGTGCGCGAGCTCGCGAGCATCGAAGAGCTGCTGCAGTGGTCGTTTGCCGCATCGTCCTATACGGAGACGGCCAGCGGATGGGCATTCTCGGACGAGCGGGATGTCCGCCTGCTCCAGCGGTTCTTCGAGGCATTCGGCATCGTCGAACGCAGCGGCATGCACGGCGATCCGTTCGAGTTGTGGCAGGCGCTGTATCACGAGTTCCGCGACGACGTGCTGCGCATCGTCCGCCAGACGGGGCGCCTGAGGCCCTATCGGACTGACACGGAGCGGCAGTATCTGACCGCCGTCGCGCAGGGGGACACGCGTGAAGCAGCCCGCCTGGCCTGGGCGCTGCAGATCGGGACGCCGGAGTGGTTACACCACGATTCGATGCAGCGGTGGCAGCGGTAGGCGCGCGCAGTTGCCCAGCCGCTGTGCGATGAAAGCGCTCTGTCAGCCGACGTCCCTTCGATAGGGACGACGAAGGAACAAGTGTCCCCATGCCGGGGACGACCTCACGGCGTCCCCGGCGATCTGCGCGCGCGACGTCAGCTGCAGCCGGCCACGCACCTGCCCTGCCCGTCGAACTCCATCGTCCGGCCGGACAGCGCGAGCACGACCGGGCTGCGCAGCATCCCGGAGAGCTCGGCGGTGCGCGAGCCAGGACGCGCCTTGCCGCTGACCGACGCGGCCTCGTTGGGGTGCGAGATGATCACGGTCGCCGGCCGGATCAGCTCGTTCGCGATGTAGGCGCCCGACGCCATCGTGATCGCGCTGAGCCCCAGGTTCAGCACCATCGCGTTGGGCTTGTGGAAATCCGCGACGACGGTCTTCATGTCCGCGTGCACCGCGGTGTCGCCCGTCAGGTAGACGACCAGGCCGTTGGTGAAGCGGATCACGTAGCCGCTCGGAGGGCCGAGCGGAAGCGTGAGGTTGTCGGGCTCGAGGTTGCGGCGCTCGGCCTCGTTTAGGAGCACCCGGTTGACCGAGCTGTCGTGCGACGCCGGCACGATCGTGATCTCGACGCCCTTCGCGGCGCCCGCCGTCTTGAACGTCCGCGTGCCGCCCAGGTTGTTGCCCGCGAGGCAGCTCGCGGCGAACGGCACCGTGTGGTCGTCGCCGGCCGCGCCGACCGGGCACGCCCCCGTCGGCCGGCCCTTGATCGCCTCGACGCGCTTGCCGAGGAAGTTCGCCATCTGGTTGATCATCACCAGTCCCGCGTTCTTCGACGCCGCGATCTCGGCGCTCGTCGTGTTGGGCGCGGCGGTCGCGAGCGTCGGGGACTGGCAGGTCCCGGCCTCGAGCGCGGTGAGGCGCTGGTCGCCCATGTGATCGCCGTGCGCGTGGCTCAGCAGCACGACGTGGACGGCGCCGAGGCGCGTGTCGTCGCCACCGAGCACCGACGTGCCGGCGTCATAGAGGACGCGCACGCCGGTCGGGTCCTCGAAGATCATCGCGCGGTCGCGGTTGCAGAGCTCGCCCGCGTGCGTGCCGAGCGGCGTGACCTTGACGGTCGGCCCCGCGGGAATGGTGGCGCAGGCGGCGAGCAGCAGCGGCACGAGGGCGAACATCGGCTTGGCAATCATCGAAAGTTCCTCCCGGATGGACAGGTCAACTAACAAGGGATGCGCACGGCTATTCCCCTACCCCGTTACTGCGGAACCTCGCCCCAGCACCGTGCAGCGGCGGGTGACGCGGCGCTGTCTCGCCGGGTCGTAGGGCGTGGCACGATGCAGCACGCAGCGGTTGTCCCACAGCATAAGCTGTCCCGGTGACCAGCGGTGCCGGTAGATGAGGTGTCGTGGATGATCGTGGCGTTGAGCTCCTCGATCAGCGCGCGACCCTCGTCGTAAGGCATCCCGACGATCGACTCGGTGTGGAAGGATAGGAAATCCAACGACGCGTCATCGCGAGCGGCATAACAGGTCTTGACTTGCCCGGACCGATGGGAAGAGAGGGTCAGGGGTTGCCGGGCGAGGCCACGGTAGTGGGAAAGACTTCATAGATGCGGGCGAGCAGCGCCGCCCAGGCGTAGCGGGCAGCGCGGCGATGGGCCGGTTCGAAGGCGGGTTGGGGCTTGCAACCGCCGCTTGCGGTCGCAGCAAACCCCGGCGCAGCGATTTCCTACTCGACGCCAACTATGATGTTGCGGGGTTTGGAGCGTCCGCCGCTCGCGGTCGCGAGCTTAACGCGCGGCACCGCCGCGCATTAGCGGACGCCGTAAGCCGCGAGTCTGCGTCACCTACTCGACAGTAACTGACTTAGCTAAATTGCGCGGCTTGGAGCAACCGCCGCTTGCGGTCGCAAGCTTAACGCGCCGCTCCGCGTCGCGTTAGCGGTCGCAGCAAACCCCGGCGCAGCGATTTCCTACTCGACGGTAACCGATTTCGCCAGATTGCGGGGTTTGTCCACATCCGTGCCGCGAATCACCGCCGCGTGGTACGCCAGCAGTTGCAGCGGCACGACATGCACGATCGGCGACAGCGGCCCCGCGTGCTCGGGAAGCCGGATCAGATGGATGCCATCGCCGGGCGACAGGTGACTGTCGAGGTCCGCAACGACGTAGAGCTCGCCGCCGCGCGCGCGCACTTCCTGCAGGTTGCTCTTGAGCTTGTCGAGCAGCGCGTCGTTCGGAGCGATCGCGACGACCGGCATCTCGCGATCGACGAGTGCCAGCGGGCCGTGCTTCAGCTCGCCGGCCGGATACGCTTCGGCGTGGATGTAGGAGATTTCCTTGAGCTTCAGCGCGCCTTCGAGCGCGATCGGGTAGTGAAGGCCGCGACCGAGGAACAGCGCATGCTGCTTGCGCGCGAACGCTTCGGCCCACGCGATGATCGACGGCTCGAGCGCAAGCGCAGCCTGCAGCGCCGCCGGAAGGTGACGCAGCGCGCGCAACCACGCCGCCTCCTCCGCTTCGCTCAGACGCCCGCGCAGCTTCGCGAGCGAGGCCGCGAACAGGAACAGCGACGTGAGCTGGGTGGTGAACGCCTTCGTCGACGCGACGCCGATCTCCGTCCCGGCCCGCGTCAGATACACGAGCTCGGTCTGCCGCACCATCGTCGACGTGCCGACATTGCAGATCGCGAGCGTATGGCTGTGGCCGAGCGACTGCGCATGCTTGAGCGCAGCCAGCGTGTCTGCAGTCTCGCCGGACTGCGAAACGACGATGACGAGCTGCCGCGGATTCGGGACGGTGTCGCGGTAGCGGTATTCGCTCGCGATCTCGACCTGGCAGGGCACGCGCGCGAGGCTCTCGATCCAGTACTTCGCGACCAGGCCCGCATAGTGGCTGGTGCCGCACGCGAGCACCAGCACGCTGTCCACTTGCGACAGGACCGCGCGCGCCTTCGCCCCGAAAAGCTCCGGCTCGAGCGCGGTGACGCCTTCGAGCGTGTCCGCGACCGCGCGCGGCTGCTCGAAGATCTCCTTCTGCATGAAATGGCGATACGGGCCGAGCTCCACCAGCCCGCCCGAAGCTTCGACCGTGACGACGGCTCGCTCGACCTTGTCGCCGCGCGCATCGTAGATCGCGAACGACTCGCGGCGCACTTCGGCGAAGTCGCCCTCGTCCAGATAGATGACCCGATGCGTGACGGGCAGCAGCGCTGCGGCGTCGGAGGCGAGGAAATGATCGTCGTCGCCCAGACCCACGACCAGCGGGCTGCCGGCGCGCGCACCGACGATCCGGCCGGGTTCGCGCGTCGAGATGACGGCGATCGCATACGCGCCGGCGAACTCGGCAACCGCCGCGCGCACGGCGCGAAGCAGATCGCCGCCGCCCGGGCCGTGCCAATGCGAGTGCACGAGATGGGCGATCACCTCGGTGTCGGTCTGCGTGCGGAATTCGTAGCCGCGCGCCTTGAGCTGGTCGCGCAGGCCCTCGAAGTTCTCGATGATGCCGTTGTGCACGACCGCGATCTCGCCGTTGCTCGTGTGCGGATGCGCGTTGTCTTCGGTCGGCGCACCGTGCGTCGCCCACCGCGTGTGCGAGATGCCGGTCGTGCCCTCGAGATGCCTCGCTTCCGCCTGGTACGCGAGATCGGCCACGCGCGCAACGCTCACCAGCCGGTCGAGCTTCGGTTGCGCGCCGCCATTGATCACCGCGAGGCCGGATGAGTCGTAGCCCCGGTACTCGAGCCGACGGATGCCGTCGATCAGGATCGGAACGACGTTGCGCGTGGATGCCGCGCCTACGATGCCGCACATGTTGGTACCTTACTCCTTCTTCTTCGCGGGCCGCGTCCAGCCCTCGATCGTGATCTGTTGCGCGCGGGTGAGCGTGAGCGCTGCGGGCGGCGCGTCGCGCGCGATCGTGCTGCCGCCGCCGATCGTGGCGCCGGGACCGATCGTGACCGGCGCGACGAGCACGCTGTTGCTGCCGACGTGGGCGTCGTCACCGATGATCGTCCGGTGCTTGTTCGCGCCGTCGTAGTTCGCGGTGATCGCGCCGGCGCCGAAGTTGACGTTCGCCCCGAGCACGGCATCGCCGACGTACGCCAGATGATTCGCCTTGGCGCCGTGCCCCAGCGTGCTCGCCTTCACTTCGACGAAGTTGCCGATGTGCACGTGATCGTGCAGCACGGTCCCCGGCCGCAGCCGCGCATAGGGCCCGATCCTGCAGTCCGCGCCGATCGACGAGCTTTCGAGGTACGAGAACGGCGCGATCGTCGTTCCGGCCGCGACCTTCACGTCCTTCAGCACGCAGTACGCGCCGACGGTCACGCCGTCCGCGAGCGCCACGTTGCCCTCGAACACGCAGCCGACGTCGATCCGCACGTCCCGCCCGCACGAAAGCTCGCCGCGCTGATCGAATCGCGCCGGGTCGGCGATCCACGTTCCCGCGCGCAGCAACGCTTCCGCGCGGCGTCGCTGCAGGATGCGCTCCGCTTCGGCGAGTTGCGCGCGATCGTTCACGCCAGCCACGTCCCGCGGATCGGCAGCGCGATGCGCCTCGATCTGCATGCCGTCCGCAACCGCCATTCCGATCACGTCGGTCAGGTAATACTCGCGCTGCGCGTTGTCCGCCTTCAGCGCGAAGACCCAGCGGGCGAGCGCCTCGGTCGGCGCAGCGATCACGCCGGTATTGATCTCGTCGACGCGCAGTTGCTCGGCAGTGGCGTCGCGCTCCTCGACGATCTGGCGGACGTGACCATAAGGGTCGCGGAGAACGCGTCCGAGGCCCGTCGGATCGGCCATCTTCGCCGTGAGCAGGCCCAGATGACCGCGCCGCGCAGCATCCACGACTGCGGCGAGGCTATCGACCGGAACGAGCGGAACGTCGCCGAGGATGACGAGCGTGACACCGTCCGCAGGAAGCGTCGGCAACGCCGCGCGTACCGCGTCGCCGGTTCCGCGCGGCGGATCCTGCAATGCGAACACGAGGTCGGGGGCTGCGAGCGCCTCGCGCACCGGCTCGCCGCCGTGCCCGTACACGAGGCAGGTCGAACGCGGGGACAGCGCGCGAGCGGCGTCGATCACGTGCGTGACCAGCGGCTTGCCGGCGAGCAGATGCAGGACCTTCGGCAGCGCGGAGTGCATGCGCTTGCCCTGTCCGGCGGCGAGGATGATGACGTTGAGCGGCGTGGACACGAGCCCGACTGCGAGCGGCGGAGGTTCGGATGATACCGCCCTGCGTCACCCGCCTCGCCGACCGCCGGGCGACGCCGGCCTGCCGTCTGCGAAGGGCACGACCCCTAATGTATCCTCGCCCCGATGGCGACGATCGCCGTTTTCAACCAGAAGGGCGGGGTCGGCAAGACGACGACCGCCCTCAACCTGCTCGCCGGCATCGCCCAACGGGGCCAGCGGCCGGTCGGCATCGACCTCGATCCGCAGGCGCAGCTGTCGCACGTCTTCGGCGTGCAACCCCGGCTCGCGGACGACACCGTCTACAGCTTCTTCGTCCGCCAGCGCCCGCTGAACGACGTCGCCGTGATCACGAAGAGCGGCGTGGTCTTGTGCCCCGCGCATCTCGAGCTGTCGAAGCTCGACGCGATCCTCGGCAAGGGCCTCAACGTCGTTACGCGCCTGCGCACGGCGCTGCGCGGCCCGGAAAAGACCGAGCTCCCCGTGGTCATCGACTGCGGTCCGCTGCTGAACGTGCTGTCGCTGAACGCGGTCTTCGCCTGCGATCTGCTGCTGGTGCCGGTGTCCGCCGACTTTCTCTCGTTGCAGGGCGCGCAGGGCGTGGATCGCGCGCTCGACGCGCTGGAACCGGTGCTCAAGCGACGGCTACCCAGGCGCTACGTGCTGACGCGCTACGACGCGAGGCGGAAGATGAGCAGCGAGATCGCGGAGCGGATGGCCGCGCAGCTCAGGCCGGAGGAGATCTGTGTGACGCGAATCCGCGAAAACGTGAAGCTCGCGGAGAGTCCTGCGCTGGCGCTCGACGTCTTCCGCCATGCGCCCGGCAGTCACGGCGCAAGGGATTACGCGGCGCTGGTCGAGGAGCTAGTGAGTGCCGGCTTTCTGCACTGAGGCAACGCCGGCGGCGGCGCCGCTGATCAGGCTGATGACGCCTTCGACGTCGAGCGTGTCGATCCGCCGCGGCACGGCCTGCTCGCGGCAGTCGATGATCTCGCAGTGGTGATACATCTGGCGGAGCCGGCGCTCGGCGTCGGCTTGCGTGGCCGCGACGATCGAGATGTTGTCGATGCGCTGGCCCAACTTGGTACGAATCTGGAACCCGAACCGGATCATGCCGTCCTCCAAGACCTTTGCTGTCCCTGCCGGCTTGTGCATCAGCCGCTTGCGCAGGGGTTCTCCGGCGCAGGGACCGAAGCTTATGCAAGTAGCATTCCGTAGCTGGATGGCGCGCCGGTGACAGCCGCCGAACGGCAGTCGCAGGCGCCCGCGCCAGTCGCACCACCGCCGTGGATGCACAGCGTTTTGCGGCAAGTGCGCGACAGTGGGCGCTCACATTGAGAGTGCGCGCGCAACGCCGTTGGCCGGTGGCGTCTCGTCGGAGATCTATCGCGTCGAAGTCGAAGGACAGACGCTTTGCGTCAAACGTGCCCTGCCTAAACTGAAGGTCGCGGCCGATTGGCACGCTCCGGTCGAGCGCAGTGCGTACGAGGCCGCAGTGGTTTCGAGTCGCGGGCTCGATCGTTCCGGGGAACGTGCCCCGGTTGCTGGCCGAGGACCCGGCCGCCGGCGCGTTCGCGATGGAATGGCTGCCGCCCGACCGCTATCCGGTCTGGAAGGTCGAGCTCCGCGATGGCGTGATCGACGCGAAGACTGCGGCCCGCGTCGGCGATGTGCTCGGCCGGCTCCACGCGGCCACGGCCGGAAGACCGGACGTCGCGGCCCGGTTCGCGACCGACGCCCTGTTCCGGTCGATCCGCCTCGATCCTTACTTGATCGCAACCGGCCGCGCACACCCCGATCTGGCCAGCCGGTTAGCCGCGCTCGCCGAACGCACCGCCTCCACGAAACGCGTGCTGGTCCATGGCGACTTCAGCCCCAAGAACCTGCTGATCGGCCCCGACGGTCCGGTGATCCTGGACGCCGAATGCGCGTGGTACGGCGACCCGGCCTTCGATCTCGCGTTCGTGCTGAACCATTTGTTACTCAAGGGTGCGTGGCAGCCGCAATGGCGGGAGCGCTACCTGGATCTCTTCGCCGCGCTGGTCCAGGCGTATCGTGCCCACGTCACGTGGGAGCCCTGGCACGTCGTCGAGCAACGAACGGCCACGCTGCTGCCGGCGCTGCTTCTGGCGCGCGTGGACGGGAAGTCGCCGGTCGAGTACCTGACGGACGACATGATTCGCTCGGTGCGCGGCGTTTGCGCGCCGGCAGATCGATTCGCGTCCCCGACACACTTCAAGCCATCGCTTCGCAATGGCGAGCCGAATGAGCTATCCCGCGAACGGCAAGGGGGGCCCATGACCGCGACGTCGATCACGAACGTCCGCGCGCGCCGGGTCTTCGATTCGCGCGGACGCCCGACCGTCGAGGCGGAGGTGGTCTTGAGCGGCGGCACCGTCGGTCGCGCCATCGCACCCGCGGGCGCATCGCGCGGTTCCCGCGAAGCCATCGACCTGCGCGACGGCGGGCAGCGGTTCGGTGGCCATGACGTCGCGCAGGCCATCGCGAACGTGAATGGCCCGATCCGAACCGCGCTGCTCGGCTCGGAGGCGCTGGGACAGGCCGGGGTCGACGCGAAGCTGGTCGCGCTGGACGGCACGCCGAACAAGGCGAAGCTCGGCGGCAACGCGACCGTCGCCGTTTCCCTCGCCGTCGCGCACGCAGCGGCCCTCGCGCAACGCGTCCCGCTCTGGAAATATCTGGCCGGCGGCGACGCCGTTTCGCTGCCGCTGCCCGAGATCCAGATCTTCGGCGGCGGCGCGCACGCGAGCCGGCGGCTCGATCTGCAGGACCTGATGATCATGCCGGTCGGCGCCTGGACGTTCGCGGACGCGCTGGCGATCGCCGCCGAGGTCTACCGTGCTGCCGGCGAGCTTCTGGCGGCGCAGGGCAAGCTCGCGGGCGTGGCCGACGAAGGCGGCTATTGGCCGCAGTTCGCGCGCAACGAGGAAGCGCTCGAAATGCTGATGCGTGCGATCGAGCGCGCCGGCCTGCACCCGGGAAGCGATGTCGCGATCTCGCTCGATATCGCGGCTTCGGAGCTCGGCCGCGACGGCCGCTACCGGTTCGCGCTCGAGGATCGCGACCTCGACCGGGATGCGCTCGCCCAGCTCTTGATCGACTGGATCAAGCGCTATCCGATCGCCTCGATCGAGGATCCGTTCGGCGAGGACGACCGCGTCGGCTGGATTGCGTTCTCGCACGCCGTCGGCTCGCGCGTCCAGATCATCGGCGACGACTACCTGACGACCAACGCGGCGCGCGTCGATGCAGCGGCTGCCGATCGTGCGTGCAATGCGTTGCTGGTGAAGCCGAACCAGGCCGGCACGCTGACCGAGGCGAAGGCCGCGCTGGATGCAGCACGACGGGCGAAGTTCGCGACGATCGTCTCGGCGCGCTCCGGCGAGACCGAGGACGTGTCGATCGCGCATCTGGCCGTGGGCTGGAACGCCGGACAGCTCAAGGTCGGTTCGTTCGCGCGCGGCGAGCGCATGGCGAAGTGGAACGAAGTGTTGCGGATCGAAGAGGCGCTGGGCACCGAGCGCTCGTTTCGCCGGCGCTGCGGCGCTCTCGGTGCCGTGGCCACCAAAGGGTTAGACTGCACTGCATCTACGGGGTCGAGCATCGCGAGACCCCGCTTAATGTGCTCGCAGGGCTTTTGCTTACCAGCTCCCGAAGCCAGCGATGCCCGGCATCGTGGTGCACGCGCCAGACCCAGTGGATCGCCACCGTGAACGGCGGTAATCCGAGATCGGGCGTCAGCACGGCCAGCTCGCCGTGCCTTGCATAGCGCTTCGCAGGCCGCAACGGCACGATCGCCGCAAGATCGCTTTGCGCGAGGATCGCCGGCAGCACGGCGAAATGCGGGATCGTCAGCCGGATGCGCGACTCGAGGCCGAGACGGTGCAGCGCCTTCGCCGGCTCGCTGTGGCTTTTCACCAGCACGAAGTCGAGCGACTCGAGGCTTGCGCGCGTCCGTATCCTGCGGCGCAGCGGGTGACCGGCGCGTAACAGCAATACGTAACGCTCCTCGAACAGCGCCATGCTGATGCGTGTCCCGCAATTGCGGCAGGTAGCCGAAGGCGAGGTCGATCTTGCCGTCGTCGAGCGCCGCGCCCACCGCATCGGCATCGAGCTGGATCGCCTCGATCCGCACGCCCGGCGCCGTGCGCCGGATCTGCGCCATCAGCGTCGGCAACAGCTCGCCGGTCGCGAGGTCGCTCATGTGGACGACGAACTCGCGCTGCGACACCGCGGGGTCGAACGTGATCGACTCGCTCAGCGCGACCTCGAGCGTCTTCAGCGCCGCCTCGACGAAGCCGGCGAAATGATCGGCCCGCGCGGTGGGGCGTACGCCGCCGGGGCCGCGCCGGAACAGAGGGTCCTTCAGCGCCAGGCGCAGGCGCGTCAGCGAATGGCTCACCGCCGGTTGCGAGAGCTCCAGCCGCTCGGCCGCGCGGCTGACGTTGCGCGTCGCGTAGACAGCGCGGAACACGTGCAGCAGGTTGAGATCCAGATCGCCGATATTCATGCCATGCATGATAAACAGAACTCGATCGAATTGCTGAATTGCGACCCCGCTGCTAGAGTGCGCCTCCCCCTTCACGCGAGTGCCCGGCGTCATCCCCGCGAAGGCGGGAATCCAGCGACTCTTCGTTGCAAAGACGCTGGGTCCCCGCCTGCGCGGGGACGACAACAAGGGCGCCCACCCGATGGAAGTCGAATTCACGCGAGAGGTCGAGCAGCTGAAGCTCGGCGCGGGCGCGACGTTCGAGGGCGAGGGCATTCTCGCGATCACCAAGGCCCTGCTCGAATCCGGCGTCGCCTACGTCGGCGGCTACCAGGGCGCGCCGGTGTCCCACCTGCTCGACGTGATGGTGCAGGCGAAGCCGTATCTCGACGAGCTCGGCGTCCACGTCGAGCCTTGCGCCAACGAGGCGTCCGCGGCCGCGATGCTCGGCGCATCGATCCACTACCCGTTGCGCGGCGCCGTGACGTGGAAGTCGATCGTGGGCACGAACGTCGCAGCCGACGCGCTTTCGAATCTCGCCTCGCCCGGCGTGACCGGCGGCGCGCTGGTGATCGTCGGCGAGGACTACGGCGAAGGCGCCTCCGTCATCCAGGAGCGGACGCACGCGTATGCGCTGAAGTCGACGCTGCTGCTGCTCGATCCGCGCCCGGACCTTCCGACGATGGTCCGCATGGTCGAGCATGGCTTCCGGATGTCGGAAGCGACGAGCATGCCGGCGATCCTCGAGCTTCGAATCCGCGCCTGCCACGTGCGCGGCCGCTTCGTATGCCGCGACAACCGGCCGCCGGCAGTGTCGACACGCGCACTGCTCGAGGAGCCGGCGCCCTTCGATTACGGTCGGCTCGCGCATCCGCCGGTCACGTTCCAGCACGAGAAGCGGAAGATCGACGAGCGCCTCCCGGCTGCACGCCGCTACATCGTCGAGCATGCGTTGAACGAGTCGATCGCCGGCTCGCGTAACGACATCGGCGTCATCGTCCAGGGCGGCCTCTATCCGTCGCTGTTCCGCGCGCTCGTCGAGCTCGGTCTGGCCGACGACGCAGGCGACGCGCAAGTGTCCATGCTCGTGCTCAACGTGACGCATCCGCTCGTGCCGGCGCAGATCGGCGAATTCTGCGCGGGCAAACGGGCGGTGCTGGTCGTGGAGGAAGGATCACCGGCTTACATCGAGCAGGAGATCAATGCGACGCTGCGCCGCGATGCGATCGGTACGCCGGTGCATGGCAAGGATCTGCTGCCCGCCGCGGGCGAATACACGGTCGAGGCGATCGCGCGCGGCATGCTCGCGTTCGCGGACCGCTACCTGCCCGATGCGGTGCCCGAAGCATCGCGACAATGGCTCGACGGCATCACTTCCCGTCGCACCGCCGTCGCAGCCCGCCTCGGCAAGGCGCTGCCGCCGCGGCCGCCGCAATTCTGCATCGGCTGCCCGGAGCGGCCGGTGTTCTCCGCGCTGAAGCTCGCGCAGCAGCATGTCGGCCCGGTGCACATCGCGGGCGACATCGGATGCCACGCGTTCGCGACGTTCGAGCCGTTCGGGCTGGGTCATTCGATCCTCGGCTACGGCATGAGCCTCGCGAGTCGCGCCGGCGTGTCGCCGATGATGCAGCGGCGCACGCTTGCGGTGATGGGCGACGGCGGCTTCTGGCACAACGGCCTGCTGACCGGCGTGCAGTCGGCGTTGTTCAACGGCGACGACGCGGTGCTGCTGATCTTCAAGAACGGCTACACGTCCGCGACCGGCACGCAGGACATCATCTCCACGCCGAGCGACGCTGCGAAGGCGCACGCGACGGACAAGGCGCGGAGCCTGGTCGACCAGCGACACGACGATCGAGCGGACGCTCGACGGTCTGGGCGTCAAGTGGATGCGCACCGTGAACACCTACGAGGTCGACAACGTGCGCCGCACGCTCGAGGACGCGTTCACGAGCGACTTCGCCGGTCTCAAGGTCATCATCGCCGAGGGCGAGTGCCAGCTCGAGCGCCAGCGCCGCGTCAAGCCGTGGATCGCCGGCCTCCTCGATGCGGGCAAGCGCGTGATGCGGGTTCGCTACGGCGTCGACGAGGACGTGTGCAACGGCGACCATGCGTGCATACGCCTGTCCGGCTGCCCGACGCTGACGCTGAAGGAATCGTCCGATCCGCTGCGGCCGGATCCGGTCGCCACCGTCATCGACGGCTGCGTCGGCTGCGGGCTGTGCGGTGAGAATGCGCATGCCGCGACGCTTTGCCCGTCGTTCTATCGCGCCGAGATCGTCCAGAATCCGCGCCTGCACGAGCGCGTGCTCGCCTCGTTGCGGGGCGCCGCTGCGCGGATGTTGCTCTCGCGCGATCCGGTCACATCCTGAGGAGGAGAAGACCCATGTTCCGTTCTGCATCGAACGCCGGCGCCGCGCGCTCGCGATCATCGATCGCTGCGCTGCTGTCGCTGTTCGCGTTTCCCGCGTCGGCGCAGGAGTGGCCGTCGAAGCCGGTGCGCGTCGTCGTGAACTTTCCGCCCGGCGGCGCGGCGGACGTCCTGGCGCGCGCGCTCGGGCAGGATCTGTCCGAAACGCTGAAGCAGCAGTTCGTCGTCGACAACCGGCCGGGCGCGAACGGCAACATCGGCGCGGACGCCGTCGCCAAGTCGGCGCCGGACGGCTACACGCTGCTGATGAGCTCGGGCGGCGCCGTGTCGATCAACCCGTTCCTGTACGCGAAGATGCCGTTCGATGCCGAGAAGGATCTCGTGCCGGTCGCATCGGTTGCCGTCGTGCGGGTCTATCTCGTTACGCACCCGTCGGTGCCGGCGAATGACCTCAAGGAGTTCGTGGCGTATCTCAAATCCAATCCCGGCAAGCTCTCGTTCGGCTCGGCTGGCACCGGCAGCTCGCCGCACATCGCCGGCGAGATGTTCAAGCGCGCGGCCCAGGTCGAAGCGACGCACGTTCCGTACAAGGGCGCGGCGCCCGCGCTCGCGGACCTGCTTGGCGGCCAGGTGCAGTTCATGTTCGATCCGGGCCCCGGACTGCGCTACACGAAGGAAGGGAAGCTGCGGCTTCTCGCGGTCGCGAGCGGCAAGCGCGCATCCCAGTACCCCGACACGCCAACGTTCGCGGAGCTCGGCATGCCGAGCGGTGGATGCGGACACGGTGTTCGGCATCTACGCGCCGGCGGGCACGAGCCCGGCGATCGTCGCGCGCCTGCACGACGAGATCAACCGCGCGCTCGGAACGTCGAAGATGGCCGGTGTCGTCAATACGCTCGGCGGCGAGGTCGCGATCTCGACATTGCCGGCGTTCATCGATCGGCAGAATCGCGACCGGCAGCGCTACGGCGCGTTCATCCGCGAAGCCGGCATCAAGGCCGAGTGATCGACGGATGCCCCGATGACCGCTGAAACATCGCGCCCGCTGTCGATCCTCGTCTGCGCGCTCGGCGGCGAGGGCGGCGGCGTGCTCGCCGAATGGATCGTGGAGACCGCTACGCGGTGCGGACATGCGGCGCAAAGCACGTCGATTCCCGGTGTGGCGCAGCGCACCGGCGCGACCACCTACTACATCGAGATCGCGCGACGCGTCGTCGGCCGCGTCCGCCGACCGATCAGCCCGTCTTCAGCCTGTATGCGGTCCCGGGCGCGCTCGACGTGTTGATCGCATCGGAGCCGCTCGAGGCTGCGCGCCAGGTGGCCGCCGGCTTCGTCACGCCGGAGCGCACGCGGGTCATCACGTCGAGCCAGCGAACGCTGACGACCCACGAGAAGATGCAGCTCGCGGATGGTCGGACGAATGCGGAGCAACTGATGCAGTTGCTGCGCGATTACAGCCGCAGGCTCGACGCGTTTGCAGATGTCGACGATGGCGCAGCAGGCGCGAACCGCGCTGTCGGCGATCATGCTGGGCGCGCTCGCCGGCAGCGGCGAGTTGCCGTTTCCGCGCGCCGCTTACGAGGAGACGATCCGCCGCTTCGGGCGCGGGACGAATGCGAGCTTGACAGGGTTCGGGCACGGCTACGCGCAACTCGCCGAAGTCCGCGATTCGTCGGCCGAAGGCGAGCGATGCGCGTGCTCGCGCGCCAGCGCCGCCAACTCGCGACGCGTCCTCATTCCCCGATGAGGTCCAGCCGATGCTGGCACTCGGCCACGCCCGCCTCGTCGACTATCAGGACGCGCGCTACGCCGATCTGTACCGTGAGCGCATTTCGCGCGTTCTTGCGGCCGAGCGAACAGCGGACCCCGCCGGCGACGCAAGGTCTTGCGGCGACGCGCGAAGCCGCCCGCTATCTCGCGTCGTGGATGGCGTTCGACGATGTCGTCCGCGTCGCCGATCTCAAGAGCCGCGCATCGCGCATCGCGCGCGTGCGAAACGAGGTGAAGGCGGCGCCACGCGACGTCCTCCGCGTTTACGACCACTTCAAGCCGGGCGTTCCGGAGCTTGCGGGTTTGCTGCCTGCGCGGATTGGCGATGCGCTGAAGCGCTGGGATCGCGCGCGGATGTTGCGAGGTCGCGAGCCGTGGGGTTGGCCGATCAAGCTCCCCGTTCACGCGGTCAGCGGCCTCGTTGCGCTGCGCCTGATCGCGAGCTTGAAAGGGTTGCGGCGCCGTGGATCCCGCTTCGCGGCCGAGCAGGCGATGATCGACCGCTGGCTCGTAGCGATCGAACGCGGATTGCGCGAAGACTGGCAGCTGGGCCACGAGATCGTGCTCTGCGGCCGACTGGTGAAGGGATACGGCGCGACGAACGAGCGCGGCAAGGAGAATCTGCTGCACGTCATCGACCATCTCGCGGTCGCGGGGACGTTCGCCGATGCCGCTTCGCGAGCCGACGCGATCCGTGCAGCGCGCGAGGCTGCGCTCGCCGACGATGCAGGCAAAGCGCTGGACATGACGCTCGAACAGCCACGGCGCCCCTCCGCGGCCCATGAAGGCACAGCCGATCCGGTTCGTGCGCTCGCGGCCCGCGCAAGCGACGCGCAAGGTCGCCTAGCCTCGAGCGATGAAGACCACACGCTATCCGGTCGCGGTCGAGTTCGGGGACTGCGATCCGGCGGGGATCGTCTACTACCCGAACTTTCTCCGCTGGATCGACGCCGCGAGCCGGCACTTCTTCGTCGAGTGCGGTGTTCCCTCGTGGCACGAAACGGAGGAAAGCGCACGGCATCATCGGCACGCCGCTCGTCGACGTGCAGGCGCGGTTCGTGCGGCCCGCAACCTACGGCGATCGGCTCGCGGTGCAGACGTCGGTCAGCGAGTGGCGCAACCGCAGCTTCGTCATGCGCCACGTCATCACGCGCGGTGACGACGTTCTGGTCGAGGCGACCGAGGTGCGGATCTTCGCGCGGCGCGTGCAGGGCGAGCGGTACCGGATCGAGGCGGTGGCGATTCCGGAGTTCGTGCGCGAGGCTTGCAACGGGGCTTGAACTTTCTCGCGTTGCTCTGGCACCGAACTCCGTCGGCGAACGGTCGCGGAAGCGCCCGCATCTGCGCTGTGCTGCGTGCCGTCTGTTGAGTTAGCGGATGTCGGGCGGTCGCGCGCCGACCGCCCCGAGCAGCCGTTCCGCCAGCTCCACGAATCCAGCACCCGCTTCACCGATCGTCACGAACGCCGGCAGCGTCGCGATCCGATCGGCGAACCGACGCACGTTCGCCACGCCGACCGATAGCGGGAAGTACGCGAACATCGGCGCATCGTTCGGCGAATCGCCGACGAACACGAAACGCTCCTTCTGCGCGTCGAGATCGATCCCGAACGCCTCGTCCAGGAATCGCTTCGTCATCTCCAGCTTGTCGTAGCGGCCGAACCAGCCGTTCACGTGGATCGAGCTGACCTTCGCCGTCAGCCCTGACGCCTCCATCAGCGCGACGATCCGGTCGACCTGCTCGCGCGGCAGCGGTACGACGTCCTCGCGGAAATCGATCGCGAGATCGGTCTCGCGATAGTGCTGGTCGGACGCGAGCGCCGCGCCGGGCACGCTCGGCGAGGATCTTCTCGCCGATGCGCGCAAGCTTCGCGCGGTTCGCCGCGCGCTCGTCGTCGCCGGCGAGGAACCGCTTCACGAGCTTTCGCGAGGCGCTGTCGTAGCGCATCCAGAACGCGCCGTTCTCGCCGACCACGCCCGACACCGGCCACATGCGCGCGATGTGGTCGCACCAGCCCGCGGGCCGGCCGGTGATCGGAACGACGATCAATCCCGCCGCGCTCGAGCCTTTCGAGCGCCGCATAGGCCTCGGCCGTGAGGCGTCCGTCCGTGGTCAGCGTGTCGTCGATGTCGGCAAGCACGCCGCGCACCTGCGCGAGCGCATCGCGGCTCAAGCTCGGCAAGCGGCTTCATGCCCGGCTCATGGCTCGGGCACCGGATCCCGATACCACTTCGGGCCCGCCGCCGGTGGCTGCCACTGCCGCGCAACCTCGATCGCATCCGCGACCCCGGCGGCCACGCAGAGCATCGCCCGATTCGCCGGCGTGAGCAGGCGATCGGCCACGGCACGGTCGAGCTGCGCGAGAAAACCGTCGAAGAACCCGTCGAGATTGACGAGAACCACCGGCTTCGCATGAATGCCGAGCTGGTTCCAGGTGAGCATCTCGCACAGCTCGTCGAACGTTCCGTAGCCGCCGGGAAGCGCGATGAATGCGTCCGCGAGATCGGCCATCAGCGTCTTGCGCGCATGCATCGTATCGACGACGTGAAGCTCGGCTCAGGCCGGCGTGGCCGACTTCGCGCGCCATCAGCTCCTCGGTGATCACGCCGATCACGCTGCCGCCTTCGGCGAGCGCCGCGTTCGCCGCCTCGTTCATCAGGCCGACACTGCCGCCGCCGTAGACGAGCGCCACGCCTTGGCGCGCGAGCAGCGTACCGAGCTCGCGAGCCGCGCGCGCATAGGCCGCACGCGTGCCGACATTCGCGCCACAGAACAGGCAAACGCTCGCTGATGCGGTCGGACGGCGCAGGGATCGACACCGGCGTCAGGCTCCCACGTGGGCGACCAGCGCGTCGCGCTGCGCCGCCGTTGCGCCGAGGCCGCATTTCGTGCGCCGCCACAGGATGTCGTCGGCGCAACGCGCCCATTCGTGCCGCCGCATGTAGTCGACTTCGCGCTCGGTCAGGTTCTCGGCGAATTCGCGGCCGAGATCCGCCGGCGATTTCGCATCGCCGAGCACCGCGGTCGCGCGGGTGCCGTGGCGCTTCACCAGATCCGTCACCAGCGTTGCCGGTAGCAACCGATAGCGCGCGGCAAGCTCGGAGACATAGGCTTTGCGATCCCGGTTCGGCAGGTCGCCGCCGGGAAGCACGTCCCGCGCGGTCCACGGGTCGCGCAGTCCGGCGAAGTACGGCCGCAATTCTGCGAGCGCCGCTTCGGCGAGCTTGCGATAAGTCGTCAGCTTCCCGCCGTACACGGACAGCACCGGGGGCTTTGCACCGTCCGCGCCGGCGTCGACCTTCAGCACGTAATCGCGCGTCACTTCCGCGGGATCGGATTCGCCGTCGTCGTAGAGCGGTCGAACGCCGCTGTACGTCCACACGACGTCGTCGCGCGCGAGCGGCCGCGCGAGATAGCGGTTCACGAGCTCGAGCAGGTAAGCGATCTCCTCCGGCGAGATCTCGGGTCGCTCGTAAGCGTCCACCGGCACGTCGGTCGTGCCGATCAGCGAATAGCGGCCCTGAAACGGAATGACGAAGACGATGCGGTTGTCCGCATTCTGCAGGATGTACGCGTGGTCCTCCGCGTGGACCCTGGGCACGACGATATGGCTGCCCCTCACGTGCCGCACACCGGCCGCCGCCGGCGCGGCGTCGATCGTGTCGAGCACGCGGGCGACCCACGGTCCGGCCGCGTTGACGATCGCCCGTCGCGCGCACTTCCCCCGCGTTCCCCTTCTCGTCGACGAGCGTGGCGCGCCAGACGCCGCCGTCGCGCACCGCGCCCTCGAAGCGCGTGCGCGTCCTGATGTCGGCGCCCTTCTCGCGTGCCGCCATCGCGGTCGACGACGACGAGCCTCGCGTCGTCGACGCGCGCATCCGCGTAGACGAAGCCTTTCGTCAGCCGGCGCTGCAATCCCGCGCCCCAGCGGCTGCCGTTCAGGTCGACGGCGAACGAGCGCGGCAGGCTCGTGCGTCCGCCGATCCGGTCGTAGAGGAACAGGCCGGCGCGGATCATCCAGGCCGGACGCAGGTGCGGCTCGTGCGGGAGCACGAACGACAGCGGCTCGATCAGGTGCGGCGCCTGCGCGAGCAGCACCTCGCGCTCGGCGAGCGACTCGCCGACGAGGCGGAACTCGTAGTGCTCGAGATAGCGCAGGCCGCCGTGCACGAGCTTCGTGCTCCATTGCGACGTCGCGCAGGCGAGGTCGTCGCGCTCGACGAGCAGCGTCGAAAGCCCGCGCCCGGCAGCGTCCCGCGCGATGCCCGCACCGTTGATGCCGCCCCCCACGACGAGCAGATCGTGAACTTTCGCAGCGTCGCTTGCCGTCGCCTCCATCGTGGCCGGCATTTTACCGGTCGCCGCGAGCACGCCCCGTCGACTGCGGTAGCATCGCGGCTCACCTTCGCACGCCGGAGCACCCATGAACATCGTCCCCGAGATCGCCGCCCTCGATCGCGACATGCGCGAATGGCGCCACCATCTGCACGCGCATCCCGAAACCGCGTTCGAGGAGCATGCGACCGCGGCCTTTGTCGCAGAGAAGCTCGCAAGCTTCGGGCTGGACGTTCACACCGGCCTCGCGAAGACCGGCGTCGTCGGCGTGCTCCGGCAGGGCGACGGCAGCCGCGCGATCGGCCTGCGCGCCGACCTCGACGCGTTGCACATCCAGGAGGCGACCGGCGTTGCGCATGCCTCGCGCAACGCAGGCCGCATGCACGCTTGCGGTCACGACGGCCATACGGCGATGCTGCTCGGCGCCGCGAAGGCGATGGCAGACCGTCGACGCTTCGACGGTACCGTCTACTTCATCTTCCAGCCGGCCGAGGAGAACGAGGGCGGCGGACGCGTCATGGTCGAGGAAGGTCTGTTCGACCGCTTCCCGATGGAATCGGTCTACGGCCTTCACAACTGGCCGCTTCGCTCGCTCGGCACGTTCGCGACGCGCGTCGGCCCGCTGATGGGCGCCTACGACATCTTCGAGATCGTCGCGACCGGCAAGGGCGCGCACGCGGCGCTGCCCTATCTCGCGAAGGATCCGATGCTGTTCGCCGCGCACCTCGTCAATGCGCTGCAGACGATCGTCGCGCGCAACCTTCATCCGCAGGACGCAGGCGTGGTCAGCGTGACGCAGATCCACGGCGGCGAGACGTGGAACATCATCCCGGAACAGGTCGTGATCCGGGGCACGGTGCGAACGTTTCGCCGCGAGGTGCAGGACCTGATCGAGTCGCGCCTGCGCGCAATCGTCGCCGGCGTCGCGGCCACGTTCGACATGGGCGCCACGGTGCGCTACGAGCGACGCTATCCTTCGACGGTGAATACGGCAGAGGAGACCGGCCACGCGGTGCGCGCGATGCGCTCCGTCGTCGGCGAAACGCAGGTCGATACCGACCCGGTTCCCGAGATGGGGAGCGAGGACTTCGCGTTCATGCTCGAGGCGAAGCGCGGCTGCTACGTCTGGATGGGCACGGGCGTGGGCGAGCAGACCGTCCACGTGCACAACCCGCGTTACGACTTCAACGACGCGGCGCTGCCGATCGGCGCATCGTACTGGGTGACGCTGGCGGAGCAGCAGCTGCCGGTTGCGCGAGGCTAGCTCCACAGTTGATGTCGTCCCCGCGAAACGGGGACCGAGTGTCTTCGCAACGAGACGCGATTCCCGCGGAAACTATCCCGGCGCAGGCGGGGACGCGGAATGACGATCGAACTAGCCCGGGCGGGTCATCGCACGCGCATCCACCCAGCGGTCGAAATCCTCGCCGGCCACGCCGAGCGACAACGCGGCCTCGCGCAGGCTCGTGCCCTCGCGGTGCGCCTTCTGCGCGATCTTCGCCGCGCGCTCGTAGCCGATGTGAGGATTCAGCGCCGTCACCAGCATCAGCGAATCCTCGAGATGCTCGCGGATCCGCTCGCGCGCAGGCTCGATGCCGCGTGCACAGCGTTCGTCGAACGAGCGTGAAGCATCGGCGAGCAGCTCGATCGACTCGAGAACGTTGTGCAGCATCACGGGCTTGTAGACGTTCAGCTGGAAATTGCCCTGCGAGCCGGCGAACGCGACCGTCAGATCGTTGCCGTAGACCTGCGCCACGACCATCGTCAGCGCCTCGACCTGCGTCGGGTTGACCTTGCCGGGCATGATCGACGAGCCCGGCTCGTTGTCGGGGATCGTGATCTCGGCGAATCCCGCGCGCGGTCCGCTCGCATACAGGCGGATGTCGTTCGCGATCTTCATCAGTGCGGCCGCGAGCGTCCGTAACGCGCCGCTCACGGTGACGACGGCATCGTGCGCGGACATCGCCGCGAACTTGTCCGCTGCGCTGCTGAACGGCACGCCGGTGGCTTCTGCGAGCTTGCGGGCCACGAGGTCGCCGAAGCGCGGGTGCGTGTTGAGTCCGGTACCGACCGCCGTACCGCCGAGCGCAAGCGGATACAGGCCGCGCTCGGCGTTGCGGATCGTTTCCAGCGCCTGATCCAGTTGCGCGAGCGTAGCCGCCGAAGACCTGGCCCAGCGTCACCGGCGTCGCGTCCATCAGGTGCGTGCGTCCGACCATCACGACGTCGGCGAACTGCGCGGCTTTCGCTGCAAACGTGTTGCGCAGTTGCTCGATCGCCGGATAGAGCGCGCGACGCAGCTCCTCGACGATCGCGACGTGCATGACCGCAGGAAACGCGTCGTTCGACGATTGGCCGCGATTGACGTCGTCGTTCGGATGCACCGGCTTCTTGCTGCCGACCTCTCCGCCGGCAAGCTGGATCGCCCGGTTCGCGATCACCTCGTTCGCGTTCATGTTGGTCTGCGTTCCGGAGCCGGTCTGGAACACGACCAGCGGAAACTCGTCATCGAGCTTGCCGTCGACAACCTCCTGCGCGGCCTTCGCGATCAGCTCCGCGCGCTCGGCAGGCAATTCGCCCAGCTCCGCGTTCGCGACTGCAGCGGCCTGCTTGACGCGTCCGAGCGCGCGGATCACCGGCCGCCCGAAGCGGAACCGGGCGACGCCGATCGGGAAATTGTCGATCGAGCGCTGCGTCTGCGCGCCCCAGAGCCGGTCGGCCGGGACGGCCACGTCGCCCAGCGAATCGCGCTCGATGCGAGTGTTCGCCATGCCGCTCATGCTACGCCTTCGCGCAGCAGGTTCATCCGCACCGGCGCCGCAGCCACGTGCCACGTGAACGAGTGCGCCATCCGAGCGCGCAGTGAGCTAGTCCCGAGCGCGTGCAGACAGCTCTCGCAGCTGTATGCCGTGGCGAATCAGGTCGGCAGCGCCTTGCGTTCGTACGGCGCGGCGTGCGCTTCACCGCCCGCTTGCCAGCCGCGCGCTTCCGCGGCCGCGCCGGCGCGCCATTCGCTTTCACCGGAACCGGCAGCAGCGTGCGGATCTCGTCGAGCACGCGGAGCTGACGGTCCTCGAGCTTGAAATGCGTGCGGATGCCGTCGAGCAGTTCGTGCGCGTGGCGCCGATCGGCGGCGCTGGTGATGAGCCGCGGCAGCGCGCGCTTCGCCTGATCGGCTTCGTACTCGACGACGATCGTCTCCTCGTGCATCAGCCGGCGGAATTCGTCCTCGGAAATCTCGTCGAGCAGGCGCGCCGGCGCGATCAGCTCGCGAACGCCCTGCATCGACGACAGCTTGCGCCTGCCGCTGCCCGCCTTCGCGATCAGCAGGCCGATCCGCACGTAGCCGTCGATCGCGCCGCCTTCCTCGATCGTGTCCAGCACCTGCTTCACTGCCGGCACGGTGCGCGGATCGAAGCGCGTAGCGCGCCGGATCGCGCGCTGCTGGTCGGCGACGTTCAACGATAGCAGGTTGCCGTAGACATGGAAGAACAGCGCCTCGGCAGAGGCGTCGCGCAGGTCGCGGTAGAGATCGAGCGAGGCGGCGATCGCGTCCGACCAGTAGCGCTCGAGCGGGACGAGCGCGTTGTCGTCGCTGCGCGGCTGGCGGTTCGCCTGCACGAGCGAGGCCAGCGGCGCAAGCGCCGGCGAACGCCGGATTGTGATCGGAGATCGCCCAGCGCTGCACGCGCAGCGGATGGAACGCTCGAATCGTCTTCGCGAGCCACTCGGGCGTCATCTGGCGCACGATCGGCCGCCCGAGCAGCTCGTAGGCGCGCTCGGTCAGCTCGGACAATGCCGCGACCGCCTCGAACGGCCGCTCGTCGACGCGGTCGTATTTCTGCAGCTTGCGCAGGTCCTCGAGCGTGCGCTCGACGAGCGTCACCTCGTATTCGACGGTGCCGTCGCGGCCATGGTTCTCCTTGATGTCCATGCCGTAGAGGCCCGGCGGCAGCTGCTGGATCTCCCGCAAGAGCTCGACGATCTGCGCGTGCTCGCGCAGCGCCACCTGGCCGGACACGAAGATGCCGAGGTGGCCGATGTCCTCGTGCAGCAGGCCGACGATCGTCTGGCCGTTCGCCTTGATCTCCTCCGTGGACGAGTACAGGTCACCGATCCAGTTGAACGCCTGCTGCGGCGGCGTGATGTTGTCGCCCATCGACGCGAAGACGATGATCGGCGACTTGATCGACTTCAGATCGAAGAACCGCCCCGGGCCGAGCCGCGCGTCGCCCTGCGAGAGCTTGTTGCCCACGAACAGGTTGTTGACGATCCAGCGGATCTCCTGGTCGTTGAACAGATAGTAACCGCCCCACCAGCGCTCGAACTCGAGGAACCGCTCGGGCTCGGTGTCGATGTTCGCCCAGACGTCGTAGTACTTCTTCCAGAACGTGTTCGCCGGATTGAGGTTCTCGAAGTTCTGCACCAGGTGCGCGCCATCGAACTTGCCGCCGCCGAGATCGCTCGCGAACAGCGACAGCCAGGCGCCGCCTGCGAGCCCGCCGGCATAGCGCATCGGATTGTCGCCGTCGTTGCCGGCCCAGTACGACATCGGCGCGCCGTTCACGACGCAGGGACCCGCGATGTCGGGACGCGAGGCGGCGAGCATCATCACGGCCCAGCCCCCCTGACAATTGCCGACCAGCACCGGCTTGTCGCTTTGCGGATGGCGTTGCGCGACGATGCGCACGAACTCGGCTTCCGCATCGACGACGTCGGCCAGCGTTTGCCCCGGCACCGGATCCGGATAGAAGACCACGAAGTAGACCGGATGGCCGGCCGACAACGCGACGCCCACCTCGGAGTCCTTCTTGAAGCCGCCGATGCCCGGTCCGTGGCCCGCGCGCGGATCGATGATGATGAACGGGCGCAGCCGGTCGTCGACGGTGACGTCGTTCGGCGGGACGATGCGCAGCAGCGCGTGGTTGCACGGGCGCTCGAACGTGCGCGCGTCCGCGAGCATCTCGGAATCGTAGTGAAGCAATATCGGCTTGCCGGCCCGCTCGTGCTCGATCCACTGGTTGCCGCGCTGGCGCAGCGTGTCCCAGAACAGCAGCGTCCGCTGCGAGGAGTCGATCGAATAGCGGATCGCGTCCTGCCAGGCCTGGACCGGATTTCTCGGGCGCCGCGCGGCGAGCTGCGTCGCGGCCTTCTGCATCCGCTTCGTGTAGCGGCCCTGCGCCGCCTTCAGCCGCCTGTCGAGCAGCGTCCCGACCTGGCGCGAGATTTCGCCGACGCGGTCGATCGTCGTATTGAGGTCTGCCATGGGCATTCATGCCGGGGTCGGCCGGCGATTGCTGCGATGCAGCATTATTGCAGAATTCCGACGACGCCCCGGCTGGTGACCGATGCGCTGAGCCGCGTGACAGTCGTCGGCGGACGCCCGCGAAAGCAGAGGCGGCCCGTCGAGCCGCCCGCGATCTCGGGAGAAGCGTGCGCTTACGCCCGGTTTCGCAGCTTGCGGATCGCTTCGAGCTGGGCGAGCGCCGAAGAGAGCTCCGCCTCGGCCTTCGCGACCTCTTCGGCCGAAGACTTGTTCTGCATCGCTTCTTCGGCAGCGCGCTTTGCTTCGAGCGCCGCCTTCTCGTCGAGATCCTTCGCGCGGATCGCCGTGTCGGCGAGGACCGTCACGTGATGCGGCTGGACCTCGAGGAAGCCGCCCTGCACGAACACCAGCTCCTCCTGCGCCTGCCCGGGAATCCTCATGCGCACGGCGCCGGGACTTGATCTGCGTGAACAGCGGCGTGTGACGCGGATAGATGCCGAGCTCGCCCATGATGCCGGGCAGCACGACGAACTCCGCCTCGCCGGAGAAGATCGCTTCCTCGGCGCTGACGACGTCGACTTTGATGGTGGGCGCGGCCATGTCGGGACGTGACGGTCGCATCGAACGCGTCGCTCCGTACTGGAGCTTCTTCGCCTTCTCGAACGCCTCGTCGATCGGCCCGACCATGTAGAACGCCTGCTCGGGCAACGCATCGCATTCGCCGTCGACGATCATCTTGAAGCCGCGGATCGTCTCCTTCAGCGACACGTACTTGCCCGGCGAGCCGGTGAACACCTCGGCGACGTGGAACGGCTGCGACAGGAAGCGCTGGATCTTGCGCGCCCGGGCGACGGCGAGCTTGTCTTCCGGCGAGAGCTCGTCCATGCCGAGGATCGCGATGATGTCGCGAAGCTCCTTGTAGCGCTGCAGCGTCGCTTGAATGCGGCGCGTCGTCGTGTAGTGCTCCTCACCGACTACGTTCGGGTCGATCTGGCGCGACGTCGAGTCGAGCGGATCAACCGACGGATAGATGCCGAGCGCCGCGATCTCGCGGCTCAACACCACGGTGGCATCGAGGTGCCCGAAGGTCGTCGCCGGCGACGGATCGGTCAGGTCGTCCGCTGGAACGTATACCGCCTGGATCGACGTGATCGAGCCGACCTTCGTCGAGGTGATGCGCTCCTGCAGGCGGCCCATCTCCTCGGCCAGCGTCGGCTGATAGCCCACGGCGGACGGCATCCGGCCCAGCAGCGCGGACACCTCCGTGCCGGCAAGCGTGTACCGATAGATGTTGTCGACGAAGAACAGGATGTCACGGCCCTCGTCGCGGAAGCGCTCGGCCATCGACAGCCCGGTCAGCGCGACGCGCAGCCGATTGCCCGGCGGCTCGTTCATCTGCCCGAATACCATCGCGACCTTCGACTGCTTCAGGTCTTCCTGGACGATCACCTTCGCATCCGACATCTCGTGATAGAAGTCGTTGCCTTCGCGCGTGCGCTCGCCGACGCCGGCAAACACCGACAAGCCGG
The DNA here is from genome assembly GCA_963804205.1 of uncultured beta proteobacterium. Classification (GTDB taxonomy): domain Bacteria; phylum Pseudomonadota; class Gammaproteobacteria; order Burkholderiales; family Casimicrobiaceae; genus VBCG01. Next base: position 154,002 of record CAWDPJ010000006.1, read on the forward strand.
AGTGCTGGGTGGCGATGTTGTTGATCAGTTCCAGCATCGTCACCGTCTTGCCGACGCCGGCGCCGCCGAACAGGCCGATCTTGCCGCCCTTGGCGAATGGGCAGATCAGGTCGATCACCTTGATCCCCGTCTCGAGCAACTCCACCGACGGTGAAAGCTCGTCGAACTTCGGCGCCGGCCGATGGATCTCGCGCCGTTCGTCGGCGTCGATCGGGCCGCGCTCGTCGATCGGGCGGCCGAGCACGTCCATGACGCGGCCCAGCACAGCCGGGGCCGACCGGCACCTTGATGCCTTCGCCGGTACCGCGCACCTTCATGCCGCGCGTCAGGCCGTCGGAGCTGCCCATCGCGATCGTGCGCACGACGCCGTCGCCGAGCTGCTGTTGCACCTCGAACGTCAGCCCCTGCTCGACGAGCTTGTTCTCGGCGTCGGCCTCGAGGACCAGCGCGTCATACACATTCGGCAGCGCTTCGCGCTCGAACTGCACGTCGACCACAGCGCCGATGCATTGGACAATTGTTCCGTGCTCTGCCATGTGCGCTTCTCCTGACGAAAAGTCGTCCGGTCTAAACCGCTGCCGCCCCACCGACGATCTCCGAGATTTCCTTCGTGATCGCCGCCTGGCGCGTCTTGTTGTAGATGAGCTGCAGCTCGTTGATGATCTTGCCGGCGTTGTCGGTGGCCGCCTTCATCGCGACCATCCGGGCCGAATTCTCGGAGGCCATGTTCTCGGCAAGCGCCTGGTAGATGATCGATTCGATGTAGCGTCGCATCATGCCGTCGAGCAGCTCCTGCGCCGACGGCTCGTACAGGTAGTCCCACGTGCCGGTCTGCGTTTCGGACTTCCGCACCTCGCCGCCCGGCGCCCTGTACTGCAGCGGCACCGGCACGACACGGCCGCCACGCGGCTCCTGCCGCATCGTGTTGACGAACGTCGTGTAGAACCCCCAGATCTCGTCCACGTCGCCCGCGACCTGGCGGTCGAGCAGGACCTTGATCGGCCCGACGAGGCGTTCCATGTGCGGCCGGTCGCCGAGCTGCACGACCGAGGAGACGATGTTGCCGCCCATCCGCTGCAGGAACCCGAGGCCCTTGCCGCCGATCGCGACGTAGTCGACCTCGATACCCTTCGCCTTCCACTCCTTGTGCTGGTTCAGCACCAGCCGCAGCACGTTCGTGTTCAGACCGCCGCACAGGCCCTTGTCGGTCGTCACGACGATCGCGCCGACGCGCTTGACGTTCTCGCGGCGCACGAGAAACGGATGGCGGTACTCGGTGTTCGCCTTCGCGATGTGCATCGCGATGTCGAACACGCGCTCGAGGTACGGGCGCGAGGCGCGCATGCGTTCCTGCGCCTTCCTCATCTTCGAGGCCGCGACCATCTCCATCGCCTTGGTGATCTTGCGCGTGCTCTGCACGCTCTTGATCTTGGTGCGGATTGCCTTGGAGCTTGCCATCGTCAGCTTCCTGACGCGCTGCCCTTGCCTGCGCAGTGGTCGACGCCAGCGCATCGTCGTGGCGCTGGATCGCCGGCTTGCCGGAACGACCTTCGCGTCGTCCCGTGCAAGCTGGAACCCGTGTCGTCGAAAGTCGCTGGATCTCCGCCTTCGCGGACGACGCTTTCCGTCAGAACGTGCCCGTCTTCTTGAAGTCCTCGATCGCCGCCGCGAGCGCTTTCTCGTCGTCGGCGCTCATGTCCTTCGTCGACTCGATGCGGTTGAACAGGTCCGCGTACTTGCTGCGCACGAACTGGCGCAGTGCGGCCTCGAACGACAGCGCCTTCTCGATCGGCACGTCGTCGAAGTAGCCCCGGTTCGCGGCGAACAGCGTCAGCGCCTGCTCGGCGACCGAAAGCGGCTGGTACTGCGGCTGCTTCATCAGCTCGGTGACCATGCGCCCGCGCTCGAGCTGCTTGCGGGTCGCCTCGTCCAGGTCGGAGGCGAACTGCGCGAACGCCGCGAGCTCGCGGTACTGCGCGAGCGCCAGACGCACGCCGCCGCCGAGCTTCTTGATGACCTTCGTCTGCGCGTTGCCGCCGACGCGCGACACCGAGATACCCGCGTTGATCGCGGGACGGATGCCGGCATTGAACAGGTCGGTCTCGAGGAAGATCTGGCCGTCGGTGATCGAGATGACGTTGGTCGGCACGAATGCGGTCACGTCGCCCGCCTGCGTCTCGATGATCGGCAGCGCCGTCAGCGAGCCGGTCTTGCCCTTGACCTTGCCGTTCGTGAACTTTTCGACGTAGGCCTCGTTCACGCGCGCCGCACGCTCCAGCAGGCGCGAATGCAGGTAGAACACGTCACCGGGATACGCCTCCCGGCCCGGCGGGCGGCGCAGCAGCAGCGACACCTGCCGGTACGCCCACGCCTGTTTCGTCAAGTCGTCGTAGATGATCAGCGCATCCTGGCCGCGGTCGCGGAAATATTCGCCCATCGTGCAGCCCGAGTACGGCGCGATGTATTGCATCGCCGCCGATTCCGACGCCGACGCGGCCACGACGATCGTGTAGCCCATCGCATCGTGCTCTTCGAGCTTGCGCACGACATTCACGACCGTGCTCGCCTTCTGCCCGATCGCGACGTACACGCAGATCAGGTCCTTGCCCTTCTGGTTGATGATCGTGTCGACCGCCACCGCCGTCTTGCCGGTCTGGCGGTCGCCGATGATCAGCTCGCGCTGGCCGCGGCCGATCGGCACCATGGCGTCGATCGCCTTGATGCCGGTTTGCACGGGCTGGTTCACCGATTTGCGCGGGATCACGCCGGGCGCGACCTTCTCGATGACGTCGGTCATCTTCGCGTTGACCGGGCCCTTGCCGTCGATCGGCTCGCCGAGCGAGTTCACGACCCGCCCGATCAGCTCGGGACCGACCGGCACGTCGAGAATCCGGCCCGTGCTCTTCACGGTGTCGCCCTCGGTGATGTGCTCGTACGCACCGAGCACGACGGCGCCGACACTGTCGCGCTCGAGGTTCAGCGCAAGCCCGAACGTGTTGCCCGGGAACTCGAGCATCTCGCCCTGCATCGCGTCGGCGAGGCCGTGAATGCGGCAGATGCCGTCGGTGAGCGAGACGACCGTGCCTTGCGTGCGCTTCTCGGCACCCACATCCAGGTTCTGGATCCGGGACTTGATCAGTTCGCCGATTTCAGCTGGGTTCAGTTGCATCTTGGCTCCTCGGGCGAAAGTGAAAACCTACTTTCGCCCGGTTGGGTTTCCCTGGAATCGCGGGCAAGTCCGTCGATTCCAGGCGGTAACGGTTACGAAACGACGCGTGCCAGTCGATGCCACGATCGTCGTCGACTCATGTCAGCAGAGCGTGCGCATCGCTCGAGTTTTTCGCGTACCGAGCCGTCGATCACCGTGTCGCCGACGGCGATGCGCGCGCCGCCGATCAGCGCCGGATTGATCGACGTCGTCGCCTCGATGCGCTTGCCGAAGCGCTTCGCCAACGCGGCGGTGATCTGTTCGAGCTGCGCGTCGGAGAGCGGCAGCGCGGTCTCGATCGTTGCCTGCGCCACGCCTTCCGCGTCGTTGCGCAGCGCCTCGAACAGCGTGCGGATCTCGGGGCAGCAGCTCGATGCGGTCGGCCTCGATCAGCACGCGCACGAAGTTGCGCATGTCGTCGCTGAACCGATCGCCGGCGATCGACAGGAACAGCGACGTCTTGTCGCCGGCGTCGAGCTTCGGGTTCGCAAGCGCATCGGCCATCTGCGGGTCGGTGGCGATCGCCTCGGCGAGCTTCATCATCTCGCTCCACCGGGACAGCGCGTTCTGCTCGCGCGCGATCTGGAACGCGGCATCCGCGTACGGCCGGGCAACGGTGGTGCGCTCGGCCATCGCTAGATCTCGCGCTGGATCGACGCGAGGAGGTCGGCGTGCGCCTTCGCATCGACCTCGCGCTGCAGGATCTTCTCCGCGCCCATCACGGCGAGACCCGCGACCTGGTTGCGCAGCTGCTCCTTCGCGCGCGCGACTTCCTGCGCGACCTCGGCTTTCGCAGCGGCGAGGATGCGGTCGGCCTCGGCCTTCGCCTCGCTCTTCGCGAGCTCGACCGTCTCCGAGCGGAACTTCTCGCCCGTGGCGACGATCTCGGCGGCCTTCGCCTTGGCCTCGGAGAGCAGGTCGCCGATGCGCGTCTCCGCGCTCGCGAGCGCCTGACGGCCCTGCTCGCCGGCTGCGAGGCCGTCGGCGATCTGCCGTTGACGGGTCTCGATGGCGCGCATCAGCGGCGGCCAGACGAATTTCGCGGTGAACCAGATGAAGGCGGCGAACGCGACCGCCTGCATCACCAGCGTGAGGTTGATGTTCATGCTCTACGCCCTCGCTGAAGTCGTGGACGCCTTCAGCCGGCCTGGATCGGAGCGAGCAGCGGGTTCGCGAACGCGAACAGCATCGCGAGACCGACGCCGATGATGAACGACGCGTCGATCAGGCCGAGCAGCAGGAAGACCTTGCCCTGCAGTTGCGGCATCAGCTCGGGCTGGCGCGCAGCGCTCTCGAGGAACTTCGAGCACATGATGCCGATGCCGATACAGGCGCCGCCGGCGCCCGACGCCGATGATGAGACCGATGCCGACGCCGGTATAGGCCTGGATCATCGCCAGCAGTTGCAGCTTGTCCATTTTGCTTCTTCCTTTCAGTGACGGTAAGGGAGTTGGTGATTGCGTATTCTGCGTGCGCAGCGGCGCCTAGTGGTGCTCTTCGGCCATCGCCAGGTAGACGACGGAGAGCATCATGAAGATGAAGGCCTGCAGCGGGACGATGAGGATGTGGAAGATCGCCCAGCCCAGGTTGAGGACGCCGCTGAAGATCGTCCCGACGAGCCCGGTCGCGGCCCAGACGCCGAGCAGCAGGAAGATGACCTCGCCCGCGTAGATGTTCCCGTAGAGCCGAAGCGAGTGCGAAAGCGGCCTCGACAGGTACTCGACGATGTTCATCAGGAAGTTCGCCGGCCAGAGCAGCGGATGCTTGCCGAACGGCGCGGTGAACAGCTCGTGGACGAAGCCGCCGAACGCCCTTGGCGCGGATCGCGTAGGCGAGCATCAGCAACAGGATCGACAGCGCGAGCGCGAACGTCGTGTTGACGTCGGCGGTCGGCACGATCCGCCAATGGGGCGCGAACAGGTGCGTGAACTTCGCCGCGATGTCGGCCGGCAGGAAGTCCATCGCGTTCAGGAACAGCACCAGCGTGAACGTCGTCAACGCGAGCGGCGCGACGAGGTTCGAAACCCCGTGGTAGATCGATTTCGCCTGTCCGTGGACGAAATCGACGAGCAATTCGACGACGGCCTGGCGCTTGCCCGGCACGCCGGAAGTCGCGCCGCGAACCACCCACCACAGGAAGCCGAAGGCCAGAGCGCCGACGATCAGCGTCGTCACCAGCGTGTCGACGTGGATCGTCCAGAAGCCGCCGCCCGCCGCCGACGGGCTTCGCGAAGTGCGTGAGATGGCCGGTGATGTATTCGGTCGGGGTCGTGGGAGCGGCGGCCATGGAATTCGTCGCTTGCTTTGAGTTTCGCTTCGGTTACGCCAGTCGCGCTCGGTTGCGCTGTTCAATTCTTAGCTTTGATCGCGATTGCGAACATCAATGCGGTCGCGATGAAAGCGATGATGAACGGCCCCATCGACCAGATCCCGGTACAGCTTCGCCACCAGGAACAGCTGCACGAGGATCAGCCCGATCTTGAAACCTTCGGCCCGCATGATCACCAACAGCGCCCCGGCGGCGGAAGCCGGCCGGACGATGCCCCCCATCAGTGCGTAGACGAAGTTGGCGACCAGGTTGATCGCAGCGCCCAGCGCGCCCGACACCGCTCCGTGACCGCCAGCCCACAGCCCTCCGAGCGCGGCGAACGCAACAATCGCGGCCGCCTGCCAGCAAAGAAGGATGCGGATGGATCGGGTCTTGAGCGGGGGGGTCACTCAGGCGCTGCCCTTCGGGCCAACCACTTCCGGCCTCTCAAGCCACGCGCAAAACGGGACGAGCAAACCTGCGGATTATAGCCGTTCCCGCAAACATGGTCGCAACGCGGCGAGCAACGTCGCGTCGCCAGCGCGACGGCGCGACCCGCCGATCGATCCACCTCAGCCGCCGCTCAACGCAGCGACGATCATCACGTCGCGATCCGCGGGCACCGGTGTGGCGAGGTCACGCACGAGATCGAGCCCGACGAACAGCTTGATGTGCGGACGAACGCGTCCCTGCTCGTCGATGATCCTGAAGCGCAGTCCCCGATGCTTCGACTCCAGCTGCGCGAGAACCGCGTTCAGCGTCGGCGGATGCTCGGGCGCGAGAACCGGAAGCGCGACGACGACTTCGCTCGCGCCGTCGGTATACGAGCGTAGCGGCGAAGGGATCCGCACGCGCACGAGCGCGGCTGCTTCGATCGTCGACCTTGGCCATGGGGTGTCCGGCGCATGGACGGACTCGGAGTCCTGCGTTTCAGCCGGCTTCGACCGCGTAGATTTCCGGAAGGTGCCGCGCGAGGCAGCGCCAGGTGCGGCCTTCGTCGCGACTGCCCCAGACCTCGCCGGACGTCGTGCCGACGTAGACGCCCGCGGGTTCGCGCTCGTCGGTCGTCATCGCCTGACGCTTCACGGTCCACCACGCTTGCGTCCTCGGGAAGCCGGCGTCCTGCCGGCGCCACGTGCGCCCGCCGTCGAGCGAGCGATACGCCGCCGGCCGCCCGCCCGGCGAAACCCGCGGCCAGACATCGGTCCCATCCATCGGGAAGACCCACAGCGTGTCCGGATCGGTCGGATGCACGGCCAGCGGAAAGCCCGATCGCGCCCACCGACTTCGGCATGCCGCCGCCGATGTCGGTCCACGACATCGCCGGGGCGATCGAGCCGATAGAGTGCCGCAATGGTTCTGCTGGTAGAGGCGATCGGGGTTGCCGCCCGCGAAGCGCACGCAGTGCGGGTCGTGGCCGTATTCCGGATCCGGATCGGGAAGGAAATCGGCGCGCACGCCGCGGTTGAGCGGCCGCCAGTCCGCGCCGGCCGACGTCGATTCGAACACGCCACCGCTCGACATCGCCGATGATCAGGTGCGAAGGATCGCGCGGGTCGACGAGCACCGAATGAAGCTTGCCGCCGTCCGGCGTTCCGTCCTGATCGCCGCCGCACCACGCCTTGCGCTTCGGATGCTCGTTGAAGCCGTCGACGCCCGCCCAGGTCGCGCCCGCCATCGTCCGACCGGAACAGGCCCTGCGGCGAAGTTCCGGCGTACCACACGCCCGGCTGCGAGGCGTGGCCGGGCGTGAGCCAGAACGTGTGATCGACGGTGCGGCCCGATCCGGACTTGAACGCGGGCGGCTGCTTGGCCTCGGTCCAGGTGCGTCCGCGATCGGTCGACCGGAACACCGTCGGCCCGAGGTGTCCGGTCCGCGCAGCCGCCAGCCAGGTCTTGCCGTCGCGCGGATCGGCGACTGCGTGGTGGACGATATGGCCGAGGAACTGCGGTCCGGCGAGCGCCCAGCTGCGGCGCGACGGATCGCTCGCCAGCGTCCACAGACCCTTTGCGCGTCGAGATCAGCAGCAGCACGCGGCGCGCGGGAGTGACGGTGGATCGGGTGCGGGCACGTGGCATGGGTCGCTCTCCGTTGCGCAAAGCGCGCAACGCTACTCCCGGTTCCAAGCGTACCGCAAGCCACGCCGCAAGCGCGGCCTCGCCGGTCGCGTCCGGCCCCATTCGCCGCGGGGTTGCAAAGCGCGCGCAGGCTTGCGAAAGTCGTTCCCTTCGCCGGCCGCGCGGGCCGCGCGAACGACAACCACCGGAGACATCTGCATGACGATCAAGGTCGGCGACAAGCTTCCCGCAGGGACGCTGATGGAGTTCTACGAGGTCGAGAAGGACGGCTGCTCGATCGGCCCGAATCCGGTCAAGGTCGAGGACCTGACGAAGGGAAAGAAGGTCGTGATCTTCGGCCTGCCCGGCGCGTTCACGCCGACCTGCTCGGCGAAGCACGTGCCTTCGTACCTGCAGAACTACGACAAGCTGAAGGCGAAGGGCGTGGACACGGTCGCCTGCATGTCGGTCAACGACGCGTTCGTCATGGGCGCGTGGGCGCGCGACCAGAAGACCGGCGACAAGATCCGCATGCTCGGCGACGGCAGCGCGCAGTTCACGAAGGACCTGGGGCTCGAGCTCGATCTCAATGCGCGCGGCATGGGGACGCGCTGCCAGCGCTTCTCGATGCTCGTCGAGGACGGTGTCGTCAAGGCGCTGAACATCGAGGCGCCCGGGCAAGTTCGAGGTATCGGACGCAGACACGATGTTGAAGCAACTCGGCTAAGCCGATGAAAAAGGCGTCCGCGAGGTCCGCGGCCGACGACGCGTCGGGGTTGCACCTTTTTCATCGGGTGTGAATCAGGCGGGCGCCTCGGGGCGGCCCGTCGGCGCCCGCGCGTAACGGCACGCAACGACGAGCGTAGTGCGACGTGCTCAGCCTTTGATGCGCGTCATCGCGAAGGCCAGCAGCATGAGCGCGAGTAGCTGCCGACGCGACATGCGAAAGCGCAGGGACCTCGGCCGCGACATCGGGCGCGATTCCGATCGCGGACGCCGCCGTCGATGCGTACTGCGTGAACGTCGTCGATGCGCCTGGCGCAAGCGTGAGCGGCGTGACGAAGCCCCAGTAGTACACGGTGGCGCTGTCGAGCTCCTCGCCGATGATCGGCGTATCCCACGGGGCTTCGAACAGATCCACCCACGAGACGTAGCCGAAGCGGTCCGGGGGCGTCGGGCTCAACGGCCCGTCGCGCACGGTCCCGAACGCGCGAAACGTCGGCATCGCGATATCGTCCACCTGCTCGAACGCCTGGAATGCCGGCGCCGTCAGCGCGAAGAACGTTTGCGTATAGGCGCCGATCGGATTCAGCGTGCGAAAGCGCAGCGCGTCGATGCCGGCAATGTCCCAGTCCCACAGGTTGCGCAGGCCGTACGAGCGCGACACCGGCGACAGGTTGGTGATCGTGATCGAATGCCGCACGCGGGTGTCGGCGAGCGAAGTCCCCGAGACGACGAATTCGTGCTGCACGCGCCAGTTCGGCAGCGCGTAGGTCACGCGAAATCCGGTCGGCAGATTCTCGATCGTCGTGACGGCTGGCGCATCCTGCATCGACCGGAACACGTACGGCGCGATATCGGTGTTGACGATCGTCCCGGCGTTCGTCCAGATCTCCTGCGCGGTGTTGTCGCGCAGCGTGGCGTACGACGTGCCGACCGGATAGAGCACCGACTGCTCGGGCCGAGGGTGCGCGGCGCCGGTGCGGATGCTGAGCATGCCGATGTCCGCACCCGCGTCCTGGACTTCGACCCTCAGGATGCCATTCGTGGCTGAACGCAGCACGGCCCCGGCCGGCATCGCAGCAAGAAGTGCGCACGCCGCGATGCCGACGATGCAACGCGTGCCGCGCATCAGCGGAGCTTCGCGAGGATGCCGTCCAGCTCGTCGAGGCTGCTGTAGCGGATCACGACGCGACCGCCGCCCTGGCGCCCGGGCTCGATCGCAACACTCGCGCCGAGTTTTTCCGCAAGCTCGGTCTCGAGGCGACGCGTGTCCGGATCCGCCGCGCGCCGCGAGCCATTGCGCGCGCGCTTCGCAGGCGCGGTCAGCTGGTGCACGAGTCGCTCGGTTTCGCGCACCGACAGCTTGCGGTCGACGACGCGCGCTGCCGCTGAGGTCTGCTGTGCAACCGGCAACGCGAGCAGCGCACGCGCGTGCCCCATCTCGAGCGCGTTGCCGAGCAGATAGTCCTGCACCGGCTTCGCAAGCTGCGTCAGTCGCAACAGGTTCGTGACCGCGCTTCGCGAACGGCCGACCGCCTGCGCGGCCGCTTCGTGCGTGAGCCCGAATTCGTCGATCAGGCGCTTCAAGCCCTGCGCCTCCTCGAGCGGATTCAGGTCCTCGCGCTGGATGTTCTCGATCAGCGGCGAGCGCGAGCGCCGCCTGATCGGGCACCGCCTTGACGAGCACCGGAATCTCGCGCAGCCCCGCGCGCTGCGCCGCGCGCCAGCGACGCTCGCCGGCGATGATCTCGAAGCGGCCGCCGTCCACCGGCCGCACGAGGATCGGCTGCATCACGCCCTGCGAGCGGATCGAATCCGCAAGCTCGTCCAGCGATGCGTCATCCATTCGCGAGCGCGGCTGGAACCGGCCCGGCCGCAATCGGTCGAGCGCGATCGTCTGCAGCGCATCCTTCGACGGAGCGGCGTCGTCGGTTCCGGACAGCAACGCATCCAGCCCGCGCCCCAGTCCTTTGGGTCGGATCATCGTGTCGTCGCTCGATACAAGTCGCATGCTAATCGGCCGCTGCAGCTGCGAGACGTCGTCGCGGCCGTGCGCGCTTCCTCGCGACGCAGGATCTCGCCTGCGAGCGCGAGATACGCGAGCGCGCCTTTGCTCTGCGGCTCGAGCTTCAGCGCAGGGACCCCGTGCGAAGGGGCTTCTGCAAGACGAATATTGCGCGGGACGACGGTGCGATAGAGCTTGTCGCCGAAATGGCGTTCCAGCTCGGCCGCGACGTTCTGCGCGAGCGTGTTGCGCGGGTCGTACATCGTGCGCAGCAACCCTTCGATCTCGAGGCGCGGATTCAGGTGCGCGCGCACCTTCTTCACCGTCTGCACCAGGTCCGACAGGCCCTCGAGCGCGTAGTACTCGCATTGCATCGGGATCAGCACGCTGTCGGCGGCGCACAGCCCGTTCAGCGTCAGCAACGACAGCGACGGCGGGCAATCGAGCACGACGAAGTCGTACTCGTTCGCGACTACGTCGATCGCGTTCTTCATTTGCGCGAGCGCCTCGGCGAGCGCGTCCTTGAGCCGCGTCTCGCGCTCCGGCAGATCGACGAGCTCGACTTCCGCGCCTGCGAGCTCGCGGTTCGCGCCGACGAGATCGAAGCCGCCGGACGGCGAAACCAGGCGCACGTCGGCGATCGTGCGCTCGCCGAGCAGCACCTGGTAGACGGTGTTTTCGAGCTTGCGCTTGTCGACGCCGGCGCCGGTGGTCGCGTTGCCCTGCGGATCGAGATCGATGAGCAGCACGCGGCGCTTCATCGCGACGAGACTCGCCGACAGGTTGACGGCCGTCGTCGTCTTGCCGACGCCGCCCTTCTGGTTTGCGATCGCGATGATCCGCGGCGATTTCGGAACCGCGGGCACGTCGTCCGCGGCGTTCATCTGGAGTCGCTGGCTCCCCGCCTGCGCGGGGATGATGCGTTCGCACTCGGATCGCGCGCCGCGCGATCCGGCTCCTGCGTCAGTTCGCGCCGGCGCTGCATGACGATCAGATGGCGCGCGGCGTCGATCCCGGGAACGTGCAGCGGAATCGTTTCGGTCACCGCGAACGTCGAGGGAAGCTCGCGCAGCTCCTCGTCCGGATGCACGCCCTTCATCGCCACGAGCGCGCCATCGTCGGCGACGTGACGGACCGAGGCTTCGGCGAACGAGGTGAGATCGGAGAATGCGCGCGAGATCGCGAGCGCCACCGGCGCGCTTGCGGAATAGTCCTCGACACGCTCGGCGATCGCCTGCGCATTGCCGATGCGAAGCTCGGCGATCGCCTGCGTCAGGAACGCGCTCTTCTTGTGCACCGGCTCGAGCAGCGTGACCCGCCACGCAGGCCGCGCGACCGCGATCGGAATGCCGGGAAGGCCCGCGCCGCTGCCAACGTCGAGGATCTGCACGTCGCTGCGATCGCCGACCAGCGCGTCGAGCGATGGAATCACGGCGAGGCTGTCCAGCAGGTGATGCGTGATCATGCGCGCCGGCTCGCGGATCGCCGTGAGGTTGTAGGTGCGGTTCCATTTCCCGAGCAGCGCAACGTAAGCGAGCAGCGCGGCGCGCGCACTCTGATCGAGGGGCATCGACAGTTCCGCGAGCCCTGCGTCGAGCGAATCGGCAAGCTCGCGGTCGATCACCGCCTCCGGCGTCATGCGGCGTCCGCCGCTTGCGCGCCGGCATCGGTCGTCATGCGCTTCAGGTGCACGATCAGCACGGAGATCGCGGCGGGCGTCACGCCGGAAATCCGCGCCGCCTGGCCGAGCGTTTCGGGCCGGTGCTGGTTGAGCTTCTGCTGGACTTCGACCGAAAGGCCGCGCACGGTCCGGTAGTCGAGGTCGCGCGGCAGGCGAGCGTCCTCCTGCGCGCGGTTACGCGCCACCTCGTCGTCCTGGCGATCGATGTAGCCCTCGTACTTGGTCGTGACTCTCGACCTGTTCGGCGACGGCAGCGTCCGCGACCGCCTCGCCCGCTCCCGCGAGCGTCATCAGCTGCGCATAGCCGACCCCGGGGCGGCGAAGCAAGTCAGTAAGCGCATACTCTCTGTCGATGGGTTGTCCTAGCACGCGCTCGCGCCTCGGCGGCGGGCAGATTGCGCGGGTTGACGAACGTCGATTTCAGCCGCTCGACCTCGCGCGCGACCGCATCCCGCTTGCGCGAGAACGCCTCCCAGCGCGCGTCGTCGACCAGTCCGAGTCGGCGGCCGTGCTCGGTCAACCGCAGGTCTGCATTGTCTTCACGGAGCTTCAGCCGGTATTCGGCGCGCGAAGTGAACATCCGGTACGGCTCGGAGACGCCGCGCGTGATGAGGTCGTCGACCAGCACGCCGAGATAGGCTTCGTCCCGACGCGGCGACCAGCCTTCCTCGCCGCGAACGAAACGGGCGGCGTTGAGGCCCGCCAGCAGCCCCTGCGCCGCCGCCTCTTCGTACCCGGTCGTGCCGTTGATCTGCCCGGCGAAGAACAGGCCGGAGATCGCCTTGGTCTGCAGCGTCGCCTTGAGCGCGCGCGGATCGAAATAGTCGTATTCGATCGAGTACCCGGGGCGCAGGATGTGCGCGCGCTCGCAGCCCTTCATCGAGTGGACCAGCGCGAGCTGCACGTCGAACGGCAGCGAGGTCGAGATGCCGTTCGGATAGATCTCCTGCGTCGCGAGGCCCTCCGGCTCCAGGTAGATCTGGTGCGAGTCGCGCTCGGCGAAGCGCACGACCTTGTCCTCGATCGACGGGCAGTAGCGCGGGCCGACGCCCTTGATCACGCCGGTGAACAACGGCGAGCGGTCCAGGCCGGCGCGGATGATTTCGTGGGTGCGCGCGTTCGTGTGCGTGATCCAGCACGGCAGCTGGCGCGGATGCATGTCGCGCCGCCCCATGAACGAGAACACCGGCGGAGGATCGTCGCCGGGCTGAACGTCGAGCACCGAAAAGTCGATCGTCCGGCCATCCAGGCGTGGCGGCGTGCCGGTTTTCAGCCGGCCCGACCGGCAGCGCGAGCTCGCGCAGCCGCGCGCCCAGCCGCTTCGCCGGCGGATCGCCCGCACGGCCGGCCTCGTAGTTCTGCAGGCCGACGTGGATCAGTCCGGACAGGAAGGTTCCGGCCGTGAGGACGATTGCGTCCGCCTCGAAGACCAGCCCGATCTGCGTGACCGCGCCGGTCACGCGGTCGCCCTCCACGAGCAGGTCGTCGACCGCCTGCTGGAACAGCGTCAGGTTCGGCTGGGTTTCGAGGCGCCGGCGGATCGCCGCCTGGTAAAGGACGCGATCGGCCTGCGCGCGGGTTGCGCGCACGGCCGGACCCTTGCTCGAGTTCAGCGTCCGGAACTGGATCCCGGCCTCGTCGGTGGCGATCGCCATCGCCCCGCCGAGCGCGTCCACCTCCTTGACGAGGTGGCCCTTGCCGATGCCCCCGATCGAGGGGTTGCAGGACATCTGGCCGAGCGTCTCGATGCTGTGCGTCAGCAGCAGCGTCTTGCGGCCCATCCGTGCGGAGGCGAGCGCTGCCTCGGTGCCGGCGTGGCCACCGCCGATGACGATGATCTCGAAGCGATCAGGGAATTTCATGAAATCAACGACTTATTGTTGCGAACACAGCCTGCGAACGACGTTGCATTCTACGCGAAGCCGGCGATTCGCCCAACTGGCAGGTTCCACGTGGAACACCGCCATCCAGCGACCCGAGCGCTCGATGTTCCACGTGGAACGCAGCGACGGGGCCGATGGCTAGAATGGAGGCCGAAAAGTCTCCGCCCGACCCGATGACTCGCCGCGCTCGCGTGCTTTGCCTGGGCCATGCCGCCCACGACCTGATCTACCGCGTTCCGTCCATCCCGGCGCAACCCGTCAAGGTGCGTGGCCACGAGCTTCAGCGAATGTGGGGGCGGCATGGCCGCGAACGCAGCGGTTGCCATCGCAAGGCTCGACGGCGACGCCGAATACTGGGGACGCGTCGCGGACGATGCGCTCGGACATCGCATCCTCGGGGAGCTCGAGGCCGAAGGCGTCGACGTTCGAGTCGGCGCGTCGCCTGGACGGCCGCTCGCCCTGCACGTCGATCCTGGTCTCCGATCTCGGCGAGCGACTGATCTGCAGCTTCACCGACCCGACGCTCGATGCCGATCCCGGCTGGCTCCCCCTGGAACGCATTGCCTCGTTCGACGTGGTCCTGGCCGACGTGCGCTGGCCCCGGGGCGCCGCCCGCCTGCTCGATGCTGCACGCGCCGTGGACCGCCCGGCGCTCCTCGACGCGGACGTCGCTTCGCCCGAAGTCATCACGGATCTGTCGGCGATGCGCCTCCCACGTCCTGTTCTCGGAGGCCGGCCTTGCCGTCCTCGCCGGGGACCGCTCCCCGGGCGCCGCACTGCGGAGTGCCGCTCTCGAAGCGAACCGGGTCGTCGGGGTGACGCTTGGCGCCGAGGGTTTCCTGTGGCTCGAAAACGGCGTCGAGCATCATCTCCCCGCTCCGCCGATCGTCCCTGTGGACACGCTGGCAGCCGGCGACATCTGGCACGGCGCGTTCGCGCTTGCGCTCGCTGAAGGCCGGCCCGTCGCCGGCGCCGCGGCGTTCGCCAACACCGCGGCAGCGATCAAATGTCAGCGTCCCGGCGGGCGTACCGGCGCGCCAACACGCGCCGAGGTCGAGGCTGCTCTTGTTGAACAGCGGCAGTAAGCCCTTACACCTCTAAGCGACTCCCAGCCGGCCTGCGAGCGATCGCCGCTCGCTGACCAACTCCGGCGGGCGCCGCGCGCCGATCCGCTCGAACAGCTCGTCGTGCGACGAGAGCTCGCGTTCCCACTCGTCGGTGTCCACGCGCGTCACGGCCGCGAAGCGGTCCGAGCTGAAATCGAGCCCGGCCCATTCGAGATCGTCGTAAGCCGGCATCAAGCCGAGCGGCGTCTCGACGGCCCGCGCCGTGCCCGCGCATCGGCGAACGATCCACTGCAGGATGCGCATGTTCTCGCCGAACCCCGGCCACACGAAACGGCCGTCAGCGTCCTTGCGGAACCAGTTCACGGCGAAGATCTTCGGCGGCCTGGCGACCCGCTTCCCGATCGCCAGCCAATGGCGAAAGTAGTCGGCGACGTGATAGCCGCAGAACGGAAGCATCGCGAACGGGTCGCGCCGCACTTCGCCGATCTTCCCCGCTGCGGCCGCAGTCATCTCCGAGCCCATCGTCGCAGCCTTGTAGACGCCCTCTTCCCAGGAGCGGGCCTCGACGATCAGCGGCGCCGTATCCGAGCGCCGTCCGCCGAACACGAAGGCATCGATCGCAACGCCGTTCGGGTCCTCCCACTGCGCGATCGATCGACGGGCATTGCGATGCCGAAACGGTGAAGCGCGCGTTCGGATGCGCGGCCTTGCGTCCCTGGCGCCCGTCCTCCGGCGTCCAGTCACGACCCTGCCAGTCGATCAGATGCGCCGGCGGCGTCTTCGTCAGCCCCTCCCACCAGACATCGCCGTCATCGGTGAGCGCGACGTTCGTGAAGATCACGTTGGCGCGGAGCGTCTCCATCGCGTTCGGATTCGATTCCCACGACGTGCCCGGGGCAACGCCGAAGAAGCCCGCCTCCGGATTGATCGCGTGGAAGCGACCGTCCGCTTGCGGCTTGATCCAGGCGATGTCCTCGCCGATCGTCGTGACCTTCCAGCCCTCGAACGCCTTCGGCGGAATCAGCATCGCGAAGTTCGTCTTGCCGCACGCGCTCGGGAACGCGGCGGCCACGTGGTACTTGTCCCCTGAAGGCGTCGTCACGCCGAGGATCAGCATGTGCTCGGCAAGCCAGCCTTCGTCGCGTCCCATCACCGACGCGATCCGCAGCGCGAAGCATTTCTTCCCGAGCAACGCGTTCCCGCCGTAACCCGAGCCGTACGACCAGATCTCGCGCGTTTCCGGGTAGTGGACGATGTATTTCGTTTCCTTGTTGCACGGCCAGCGTACGTCCGCTTCGCCGGGCGCGAGCGGCGCGCCCACCGAGTGCACGCAGGGAACGAACGGTCCGTCGCTGCCGAGCACGTCGTACACCCGCTCGCCCATCCGCGTCATCGTGCGCATGCTGACCACGACATACGGGCTGTCCGTCAGCTCGACGCCGATGTGCGCGATCGGGCTGCCGATCGGCCCCATCGAGAACGGAACGACATACATCGTGCGTCCGCGCATCGATCCGTCGAACAGCGCGATCGAGCGTCGCGCGCATCTCCGCAGGCGCGCGCCAGTTGTTCGTCGGGCCGGCATCCGCTTCACGCTCGCTGCAGATGAACGTGCGATCCTCGACCCGCGCGACATCGGAAGGATCGGACCGCGCGAGATAGCTGCCCGGACGTTTCGCCGGATTCAGCTTGTGCAGCGTTCCGGACGCGACCATCTGCGCACACAGCCGCTCGTACTCCTCGTCGCTTCCGTCGCACCATACGATCCGATCGGGCTTGGTGAGCGCCGCGATCTCGCGCACCCAGCCGATCAGCCTCGGGTGTCGTACGTACGCCGGCGCGGCCACCGAGGCTGCGAGCGAATGGAGCGATTCGGGTTGATTCATTCGGAGCATTCCGGAGGGATCTTTGTTCGGATGAATCGCGGGAGGCCGCGCTTCGTTGGACCTGGGACTCTAGCATGCAGTTTCGACGAAACCCACTCCGCTGGAGTCGCGCCTTTGCGTGTCAAACGGCCAAGTGGCCAGACCGGCTGCGGCGACCCTCGCGCGCTACATGCATCGCGTCGATCTGCGCACCGGCCTCCCGCCGATGTGCGAGTCCTTCTGGACGCGCGCGCGGCGACGCCGTAGCCTTCGGGTGTCGCGTCCGCGAGCATCCCTTCGGATTTCGCGGTCGTAAACGGGAGCACGCATGGCAACGCAACGACCGGCAACGCTCATCCCCGGCGATGGTATCGGCCCCGAGATCGTGGCGGCGACGCTCGGCGTGCTCGATGCGCTCGGCGCGCCGTTCGTGTGGGACGTGCAACAGGCGGGCATGGCCGCGGTCGAGAGCGCCGGCGATCCGCTGCCGCCCGCCACGCTCGACAGCATCCGCCGCACCGGCCTCGCGCTGAAGGGCCCGCTCACGACGCCGGTCGGCGGCGGCTTCCGCTCGATCAACGTCCGCCTGCGCGAGGAGTTCAAGCTCTTCGCGAACGTGCGACCCGCGCACACGCTGATCCCGGGGCGCTACGAGAACATCGACATCGTGCTCGTGCGCGAGAACCTCGAAGGTCTGTACGTCGCGTTCGAGCACTACATCCCGATCGACGACGATCCGCACGCAGTCGCGATCTCGTCCGGCGTCAACACGCGTGCAGGCTCGCGGCGCATCGCGCAGTTCACGTTCGACTATGCGCTGCGCAACGGCCGCAAGAAGGTGACGATCATCCACAAGGCGAACGTGCTGAAGGCGCTGACCGGCATCTTCCTCGAGACCGCGCGCGAGGTCGCGAAGCAGTACGAGGGCCGCGTTGCGGTCGACGACCGCATCGTCGACGCGTGCGCGATGCAGCTCGTGCTGAACCCGTGGCAGTTCGACGTCCTGCTGTGCACGAATCTGTTCGGCGACATCCTGTCCGACGAGATCGCCGGGCTGGTCGGCGGACTCGGCCTCGCCCCGGGCGCGAACATCGGCGAGGACGCCGCGATCTTCGAGGCCGTGCATGGATCGGCCCCGGACATCGCGGGAAAGGGCATCGCGAACCCGCTCGCGCTGATGTACGCCGCGGCGCTGATGCTCGATCACGTCGGCCGCCAGGATCTCGCGACGCGCATGCGCGATGCGATCGACGGTACCGTGCACGAGGACGGCGTCCGCACGCGCGATCTCGGCGGCCAGGCTTCGACGCGGGACTTCGCCGACGCGATCGTCAGCCGCGTCCAGCGCAAGTCCTGACGCGCAACGCAGCACCCGCGCGGCTTCGACGTTCGAAGCCGCGGCAACGACCGGAGAGCGTTATGAAGGCAGCCGAACTGCTGGTCAAGTGCCTCGAGAACGAAGGCGTCGAGTTCGTGTTCGGCATTCCCGGCGAGGAGAACATCGACATCATGGATGCGCTGCTCGACAGCCGCATCCGCTTCGTCACGACGCGGCACGAGCAGGGTGCCGCGTTCATGGCCGACGTCTACGGCCGGTTGACCGGACGCGCCGGCGTCTGCATGGCCACGCTCGGGCCGGGCGCGACCAATCTCATCACCGGCTTCGCCGACGCGAACATGGATCGCGCGCCGATCGTCGCGATCGCGGGCCAGGGCGCGACGACCCGGCTGCACAAGGAAAGCCACCAGATCCTCGACCTCGTGACGCTGTTCCACCCGATCGCGAAGTACGCGACGCAGATCCGCGAGCCGGAGATCACGGCGGAGATCGTGCGCAAGGCGTTCAAGGTCGCGCAGACCGAGAAGCCGGGCGGCGCGTTCATCGACTTCCCGGAGAACATCGCCGAAGCGAACGTCGAGTCGGAACCGATTCCCGTGCAGTCGGCGTACACGTCCGACGCGCCGGACGCGAAGGTCGTGCAGGCGGCGAAGATCATCGCCGAAGCGAAGTTCCCGGTGATCCTGGCCGGCAACGGCGTCATCCGGCAGGGCGCTTCGGACGCGCTCGTGTCGTTCGCCGAGATGCTGCGCATCCCGGTCGCGAACTCGTTCATGGCGAAGGGCGTCGTGCCTTTTTCGAATCCGCTGTCGCTGGGGACGATCGGTCTCAAGGCCCGCGACCTGCCGTGGTTCGCGTTCGACAAGTCGGACTGCGTGATCTGCGTCGGTTACGACATGGTCGAGTACCACCCGGACATGTGGAACCCGCGCAAGGACAAGACGATCGTCCACGTCGACGCGCTGCCGGCGGAAGTCGATGCGCACTACATCGTCGCCGTCGGCGTGCTGGGCGACCTGACGTCGTCGTTGCGCGGCATCGCGCTCAAGAGTCGGCCGAAGCGGATCGACTGGTTCAAGCCGCTTCGCGATGCGCTGGTCGAGGATCGCTGCGGCGTATGCGAACGACACCGGATTCCCGGTCAAGCCGCAGAAGATCGTCTGGGACCTGCGCGAAGTGCTGGCGCCGGAGGACATCGCGATCTCGGACGTCGGCGCGCACAAGATGTGGATGGCGCGGATGTACCGCGCGGAGCGGCCGAACACCTGCATCATCAGCAACGGCTTCGCATCGATGGGGATTGCGGTGCCGGGCGCGGTCGCGGCGAAGCTCGCCTATCCGGATCGCAAGGTCGTCGCCGTCACGGGCGACGCCGGCTTCCTGATGAACTCGCAGGAGATCGAGACCGCGCTGCGGATGAAGACGCCGTTCGTGATCCTGATCTGGAACGATTCCGAGTACGGCCTCATCACCTGGCACCAGCTGCGCCATTTCGGCCGGCCGAGCCACATCGAGTTCAAGAACCCGGACTTCGTGAAGTACGCGGAGAGCTTCGGCGCGAAGGGCTATCGCGTCGAGCGTACGGCGGACCTCGTGCCGACGCTCAAGCGCGCGCTCGCCGACGACACGGTCGCGATCATCGACTGTCCGGTCGATTATTCGGAGAACATGAAGCTCACCGAGCGCTTGAAGAACCTCGCCTCGCCGCTCTAGCGGGTTGCGATCGCGGAGGAGGAACGGTGAAAGTCAATGCAGCCGTGTTGCACGCGATGGGCGCGAAGCCGCCGTTCGCGCAGACTCGTCCGCTCGCGATCGAGACGCTGGAGCTCGCCCCGCCCGGTCCCGGCGAGGTGCTCGTGAAGGTCGCCGCCGCGGGCCTGTGCCACTCCGATCTTTCGGTGATCAACGGCGATCGGCCGCGCCCGATGCCGATGGCGCTCGGTCACGAAGCGTCGGGAATCGTCGAGGCGCTCGGCGACGGAGTCACCGATCTGAAGCGCGGCGACCACGTCGTGATGGTGTTCGTGCCGAGCTGCGGCCACTGCCCGCCGTGTGCGGAAGGCCGGCCGGCGCTGTGCGAACCCGGCGCCGCGGCGAATGGCGCGGGCACGTTGCTGTCGGGTGCGAGAAGGCTGTCGAAGGACGGCCAGCCGATCAATCACCATCTCGGCTGCTCGGTGTTCGCGGATCACGCGGTCGTGTCGCGGCGTTCGATGGTGAAGATCGACCCGGAGCTTCCGCTCGACGAAGCCGCGCTGTTCGGATGCGCCGTGCTCACCGGCGTAGGTGCCGTCGTCAACACCGCGCAAGTACGCGCGGGCGCGTCGGTAGCGGTCATCGGCCTCGGCGGCGTGGGGCTCGCATCGTTGCTCGGCGCGCGCGCGGCCGGCGCGAGGCAGATCGTCGCCGTCGATCTCTCGGATGCGAAGCTCGAGCTCGCGAAATCCTCGGGCGCGACGCACACGTTCAATGCGAGCGCCGCGGACACCGTCGAGAAGATCCGCGAAGCGACCGGCGGTGGCGTCGAATATGCGTTCGAGCTCGCCGGCTCGGTTCGCGCGCTGGAGACGCGCGTACAGGATCACCCGGCGCGGCGGAACCACGGTCACCGCGGGCCTGCCGCCGCCGACCGCGACCTTCGCGTTGCCGCCGGTCAATCTCGTCGCCGAGGAGCGCACGCGTCAAGGGCAGCTACATCGGGACCTGCGTGCCGTCGCGCGACATCCCGCGCTACATCGAGCTCTACAAGCAGGGGCGGCTGCCGGTCGACCGCCTGCATGACCGGCCGGCTCGCGCTGGACGAGATCAATCATGGCTTCGACCTGCTGCACGAGGGCAAGGCCGTGCGGCAGGTCGTGGTCTTCCAGTGACGGCCGTGGTCGTGAACGACAACGCGAATCCGGCCGCCTGGCTCGACCAGGCCAACGCGATGTTCAAGGCGTGGGCCGATCAGCAGCAGGCCGCGCTGCGCGCATGGACGACGCAGGCGAGCACAGCGGCCGCGACCCCGAACGCATCGGTACCGCCGCCGAGTCTCGAATCGATGTTCGGCGCCGCGCAGGCGATGTGGGCGGACTCGCTGCAACGCTGGACCTCGGTCGCCCAGCAGGCGCTGCCCGCAGGCGGCGTCGACCGGATGCTGAAGGCGATGTTCGATCCCTTGCAGTGGCCGGAGCTCGCCTCGAGTCCGCTCGACCGCGCGATCGAGCATCTGGTGGACGGGCCGAGCTACGCCACGCTGTGGACGCTGGACCGCAAGCTCCTGAAGGCGCAGAAGCTGCGCCTCGAGTGGAGCCGCGACCTCGCCGCGTACCAGCTCGTGCTCCATTCGGCGTGGAGCGAAGCGCTGCAACGCTTCTTCGCGGAGATCAAGCGCGAGGGCGAGCCGATCAAGACCTGGCGCGAGCTCATCGACGTCTGGATCGACGTCGCGAACGCGACGCTGGTCGAAGCGCATCGCAGGCCCGAGTTCCTGGAAGCGCAGCGCCGCCTGACGCGCTCGTCCACCGAGTGCCGGCTGCAGGAGCGCGAGATCGCGGAGGGCTGGTGCGAGATGCACCACATTCCCACGCGCACCGAGATCGACGATCTCGCGCGCACCGTCCACGAGCTGCGACGCGAGCTCCGCGCGCTTTCCCGGCAACGGGAATCGCAGGCCGGCGCCCCGGAAGCAACGGCGTCCTCGCAACGCAAGCGGAACGCCGGCGACACGCAAGAAGACCCGCGACGCAGCCGGCATCCGGGAAGACGCGATGACCGCCCGTTTGCAGCTCGACCCGACCCGAGCGGCGCAGGAGCTCGCCGAGCTTTCGCAACGCATGCTTCGCGGCGGCGAGGCGTTGCGCTCGATCCGCGACGAGGACGTGCAGATCGCGACGACGCCGAAGCGCGAGGTCTACCGCCAGGACAAGACCACGCTCTATCACTACGCGCCGATGACGGATCGCCGCATCGAGCGTCCGGTGCTGGTCGTCTACGGTCTGGTCGGCCGCTACACGATGACCGATCTGCAGGAGGACCGCTCGCTGATCCGCAACCTGCTGCAACTGGGCGTCGACCTCTACGCCGTGGACTGGGGAAATCCGACGCGCGCCGACCGGTGGCTGACGCTGGACGATTACATCGATCGCTACCTCGCCGACTGCATCGAGCACATCTGCCGCGCGCACGGCGTCGACAGCATCAATCTGCTCGGCGTGTGCGAGGGCGGCGTGTTCACGCTCTGCTACGCGGCGCTGCATCCGGAGCGCGTGAACAACCTGATCGTCACGATCACGCCCGTCGACTTCCATGCCGACCAGGCCGAAGGCCGCAAGGAGCACGGCTTCATCAACCTGTGGACGCGCAGCCTCTCCGGCGAGGACGTCGACCGGCTGATCGAGGCGAACGGCAACCTGCCCGGCGAGCTGATGAGCTTCGTGTTCTCGACGATGACGCCGCTTGCGAGCCTGACGAAGTACAACCTGGGGCTGCTCGACATCGCCGACGATCGCAACAAGCTGCTGAACTTCCTGCGCATGGAGAAATGGCTGGCCGATCGACCGCATCACCCGGGCGAAGCGGCGAAGCAATGGCTGAAGGACCTCTACCAGGAGAACCGGTTGGTGCAGAACCGCTTCGAGATCTCGGGCCGGAAGGTCGAGCTCGCGGAGATCACGATGCCGGTGCTGAACATCTACGCGAAGGAGGACCACATCATTCCGCCGCAGTGCTCGCGCGCGCTGGCCGACTGCGTGGGCAGCGACGACTACAGCGAGATCGGCCTTGCCGGCGGCCACGTCGGCGTGTTCGTCAGCGGCAAGTCGCAGGGCATCCTCGGTCGCGGCATCGTCGACTGGCTCGCGCAGCGTCAGTGAGCGCGTCTCCGCGTCGTCGCCGGCACGGCACACGCGTCGCGCGATGAAGAACAAGATCGTTTCGCCGCTCGAAGCCCTCGCGCTCGTGCGCGACGGCGACACGCTCGCGTTCTCGGGCTTCGTGGGCAGCGGAACGCCCGAGGAGCTGATCGCAGCCCTCGAGCAGCGGTTCGTGTCCAGCGGCGACGCCGCGGGATCTCACGCTGCTGTTCGCCGCCGCGCCGGGCGACGGCAAGGAACGCGGCCTGAACCGGCTCGCGAAGCCCGGCCTCGTGCGACGCGCGATCGGCGGCCACTGGGCGCTGGTGCCGAAGCTCGCGGCGATGGCGGTGAGCGGCGCAGATCGAGGCGTACAACCTGCCGCTCGGCACGCTGTCGCAACTGTTCCGCGACATCGCCGGACGCCGCGCCGGCACGCTCACGAAGATCGGCTTGCGCACGTTCGTCGATCCGCGCGTGCAGGGCGGCAAGATCAACGATCGCTCGACCGAGGATCTGGTCCGCGTAATGGAGATCGACGGCGCGGAATGGCTGTTCTACAAGGCGTTCCCGGTGTCCGTCGCGCTGCTTCGCGGAACGACGGCGGATCTCTCGGGCAACATCACGATGGAGCGCGAAGCCCTGACGCTCGACAACCTCGCGCTCGCGATGGCGGCGAAGAACAGCAACGGCTTCGTCATCGCGCAGGTCGAGCGCGTCTGCGCGCACGGCGCGTTGAATCCGCGCCAGGTGCAGATTCCCGGCGTGCTCGTGGACTGCGTGGTCGTCGCGCAGGCAAGCAACCATGTGCAGACCTACGGCACGGCGTACAGCCCAGCGTTCTCGGGCGAGCTCAAGGTGCCGCTCGACATGCTCGGCCCGATGCCGCTCGACGAGCGCAAGGTCATCGCGCGCCGCTGCGCGTTCGAGCTGCCGATGGGCGGCATCGTCAATCTCGGCATCGGCATGCCGGAAGGCGTGGCGCAGGTCGCGAACGAAGAGAAGGTATTGAACTACGTCACGCTGACGGCGGAGCCCGGCGTGATCGGCGGACTGCCGCAGAGCGGGCTCGACTTCGGCGCGGCGGTCAACACCGACGCGGTCATTCACCAGAACCAGCAGTTCGACTTCTACGACGGCGGCGGACTCGACATGGCGTGCCTCGGCATGGCGCAAGTCGACGCGCAGGGACACGTCAACGTGAGCCGGTTCGGACCGCGGCTCGCCGGCGCGGGCGGCTTCATCAACATCAGCCAGAGCGCACGTCGCGTCGTCTTCGCCGGCACGTTCACCGCGGGCGGCTTGGAGACGAAGGTCGAAAGCGGGAAGCTCGCGATCGTTCGCGAGGGAAGCGCCCGCAAGTTCATCGACGCGGTCGAGCAGATCACGTTCAACGGCGCCTATGCGGCCGAGACCGGGCAGCCGGTGCTCTACGTCACCGAGCGCTGCGTGTTCCGGCGCAGCCGCGACGGCATGGAGCTCATCGAGGTCGCGCCCGGCATCGATATCGAGCGCGACATCCTCGCGCAGATGGCGTTCAAGCCGATCGTGCGCGACGTCAAGCCGATGGATCCGCGAATCTTCCGCGACGAGCGCGATGCAGCTCGAGGAGACGCTGCTCGGCATCGGCCTTGCAGAGCGGGTCAGCTACGATGCGGACCGGAACATCCTGTTCCTGAATCTCGAGGGCTTGCACGTGCGCACGCGCGACGACGTCGATCGCGTGCGGCGCGTCGTCGAGGAGAAATGCCACGAGATCGGCCACAAGGTGGCGCTCGTCGTCAATTACGACAATTTCCTGATCGACGCCGCGGTCGCCGATACCTACGCCGCGATGATCCGCTACATGGAAACGCACTACTACACGACCGCCTCGCGTTACACGACCAGCGCGTTCCTGCGGATCAAGCTCGGCGAAGCGCTCGCGCGCCGACGGGTCGCTGCGCACATTTTCGAGACGGCGGAGGAGGCGCACGCGTACGTGCGCGCGGAAACCGAAGGCCCGGGCAATGCCGCTTGACCGTCAAGCGGCGGCACTGCTTGCAAAGGTTCGCGCGGCCGGCAATCCCGAGTATTGGCAGATGACGCCGCAGGAGGCGCGCGACACGCACAATCGGCGCGCGGGCATTCTCGGCATCCCTCCTGCGGCCGTGTTCGATGTGAGCAACCGTACGCTTCCAGGCCCCGCGGGCGACATCCCGGTTCGCATCTACGCGCCGCGCCAATCGGCAACGCTGCTGCCGGTCCTCGTCTACCTCCACGGCGGCGGACACGTCATCGGCAGCCTCGACAGCTACGATGCGATCTGCCGGCAACTCGCGCTCGAGGCGGATTGCATCGTCGTTTCGGTCGACTACCGGCTCGCGCCCGAGCACCGGTTCCCCGCCGGCGTCGACGATGCATTCGCCGCGCTGCGCTGGGTAAGCGGCCATGCCAGCGAATTCGGCGGTGACGCGAAGCGGATTGCGATCGGCGGCGACAGCGCGGGCGGCAATCTGGCCGCGGTGTGCGCGATCCTCGCGCGCGACGCGGACGGTCCGAAGCTTCGCTTCCAGCTGCTGGTCTATCCGCGCACCGCGCCCGACGAGGACCTGCCCTCACAGCACGCGTTCGCCGAAGGCCACATGCTGACCCGCCGTTCGATCCTGTGGTTCCACGAGCACTATCGCGCGAGCGATGCGGACCGGCACGACTTCCGGTACGCGCCGCTGATTCACCCTGATCTTTCGCGGCTGCCGCCTGCGCTCGTCATCGTCGGCGAATGCGATCCGTTGCGCGATGACGGCATCGCGTATGCGAGAAGGCTGCAGGCGGACGGCACGCCGGCGGAGCTCGCGCTCTACGAAGGCATGATCCATCCGTTCTTCTCGCTCGGCGGCGTCCTCGACGCGGGGCGACAGCGCTGACGCGTTCCGCGCAGGCCTTGCGGCATGCATTCGCCAACTAGCGCGTCGCGACGATGAACACGCGGCGGAACGGGAAGAGCACCGCGCCGTCGTCGCGACGAACGTACGCGTGCTCGATGCGCTGGGCGTAGTCGGCGACGAATTCTCCGCGCGACGGCACATCGAGCGCCTCCGTCATCGGGACCAGCGCCGAGCCCTTCATCCACGCGACGACCGGGTGCGCGCCGTCGGTGCGGGTGGGCAGCAGCTGCAGGTACTCGGTGGACCAGACGTCGATGGCGCGCGCATGCGGCTCGAGCCATTCGAAGTATTGCTCGGGCGCGTGGACCGGGTCGCGACGGACGAAGATGCCCACGGCGTCGCGCCAGCGCGCCGACCACGCGACGTCGTACAGCAAGCGATGCGAAGGCGCACGGAAGTTGTCCGGCATCTGCACGGCTAGCGCACCGCCGGGCGCCACGTCCTGCATCAGGCGCGGGAACAGCGCCTCATGGCCGTCCAGCCAGTGCAGCGCGGCGTTGCTGTAGATCAGGTCGGGCGCAACGTCGGCCCGCCAAGCGGCAAGATCGGACTGGATCCAGCGGAAGCTGGAGGATCCTGCGGTCGCTTGACGCGCCTTGTCGAGCATCGCGGCATCGCCGTCCACACCGACGATCTGCGCGTCCGGCCAGCGACGCGCAAGCCATTGCGCGACATTCCCGGCGCCGCAACCCAGGTCGACGATCGTCGCCGGGTGATTCGATCGGAATGCGGGCCAGCAAGTCCAGCGCAGGCCGCAGCCGCGCATCCTCGTACTGTAGGTATTGCGACGGGTCCCAGCTCATCGTCGCCTCCGATTCAGCGATCTCCGTACGTTCAGATTACTCCAGCGGCTTGGGGCCGGATGCTGTGCGCTAACGCATTCGACCCCGCCTCCATGCGCGCGCCCGCGCAAACACCGGTCCCGTCAACAACAGCACGACAACGAGCCGCGTGACATGGAATGCGGTCACGAGCGGCACGCCGAGCTGCAGCACTTTCGCGGTGATCGTCATCTCGGCAATGCCGCCCGGGGCCATGCCGAGGGCGATCGTCGCGGCGTTCTGGCCACTCACGAGCGCGATCGCGATGCCGAACGCAGCAGCGAGCACGATCGACACCAGCACCGACACGACAACGGCGCCGACGAACCGCGGCGCACCGCGCAGGAAGTCGCGCTGGAACTTCGATCCGAGCGAGCAACCGAGCAGCACTTGCGCGGCGTTGCTGACGCCTGTCGGCATCGACGACAGGTGCGCTTCCGCCGCGGTCAGCGGGATCGCCACGAACAGCGCGCCGAGGACGAACGCGTTCGGCACCTTGAAGCGTTGGGCGATCAGCCCGCCGCCAAGCGTGGCTGGCATCAGCATCGCGAAGCCGGCAGCGTCGAATTGCGTCGTTCCCATCACGTACACGTCGCTGCCGCGCAGGCCGGCGAGCGTAAAGGCAGCGGGAACGATCGCGACGACGAGGAGCATGCGCAAGCTGTGCGCCGCCGCGACCCGATCCTCGCGCGCCCCGTAGCGCCCGCCGAGCGTCGCCATCTCGGCGGCCCCGCCGGGGACGCTTGCAAACAAGCTGGTGGTCAGGTCGAGTCGCCCGAGGCGCGAGAGCACGGCACCCGACGCGTAGCCGATGACGATCGCCAACGCTGCGCCGATGATCGGCAGATACCAGACGGTGCCGACATGGCGCATGACGGCCGGCGTGAAATAGAGCCCGAGCGCGGTGCCGATGATCCATTGGCCGACGTAGCGCGCAATGAGCGGCACCTCGAGATCGAAGCCGGATAAGCGCAGCGCCGCGATCCCGAACAACGGGCCGATCATCCAGGGGATCGGCGTGCGCAGCAGCGTGCACACGTAACCGGCCGCGGCGCCGATCGCGAGCGCAGCGGCCCAGCGTACGACCTGTCCGCGCGCAGTCCCCGCGACGGCGCCTGCCATCAACGCATGAAGACGCGCGTCACTCCGGCTACGCCTCGGCGGCTGGATCCGGCTTCGCGCCACGCCGCGAAAGCCAGCGCCAGATCGGCGGTCCGAACAACACCAGCACCGTGATCGCGAGCACCGTGGCGGCAATCGGCTGCTTGACGAAAATCGACAGATCGCCCTGGCTGATGGCGAGCGCCCGTCGGAACTGTTGCTCCGACAACGGTCCGAGGATCATGCCGACCAGAACGGGCGCAACGGGAATGTCGTAGCGCCGCATCAGGAAGCCCACGACGCCGATGATGTAAAGCAGCAACAGATCGAACCACGAGTTGCGCAGTCCGTACGCGCCCAGCGTCGCGAAAATCAGAATCCCGGCATAGAGCAGCGGCCGCGGAATCTGCAGCAGCTTCACCCAGATGCCGACCAGCGGGAGATTGAGGATCAGCAGGATCACGTTGCCGACGTACATGCTGGCGATGAGGCCCCAGATCAGCAACGGCTGGGTTTCGAACAGCAGCGGGCCCGGCTGCAGGCCCCATTGCTGGAACGCCGCGAGGATGATCGCGGCGGTGGCGGTCGTCGGCAGTCCGAGCGTGAGCAGCGGGACCAGCGTGCCGGTCGCCGAAGCGTTGTTCGCGGCCTCCGGGCCGGCCACGCCTTCGATCGCGCCCTTGCCGAATTCCTCCGGATACTTCGTGAGCTTCTTCTCGGTCGCGTACGACAGGAACGTCGGGATCTCGGCGCCGCCCGCGGGGATCGTTCCGAACGGGAACCCGAATGCGGTACCGCGCAGCCACGGCTTCCACGAGCGCTTCCAGTCCTCCTTGCTCATCCAGATCGAACCCTTCATCTGCTTCGATCACGTCGCCCTGGCGATTGAGATAGGTCGCGATGTAGAGCGTTTCACCGACGGCGAACAATCCCACCGCGACGACCACGACGTCGATCCCGTCGAGCAACTCCGGGATGCCCAACGTGAAGCGCGCCTGGCCGGTCTGGCTGTCGAGACCGATGAGGCCGATCGTGAGTCCGAAGAACAGGCTCGCAAGACCCCGCGCCTTGGAGGCCCCGAGCACCGCCGACACGGTGGTGAACGCAAGCACCATGACGGCGAAGTATTCGGCGGGGCCGAACTTCAGCGCGATCTCGACGACGATCGGCGCCATCACCGTAAGCAGGATCACCGCGATCGTGCCCGCGACGAAGGATCCGATCGCTGCCGTCGCCAGCGCCGGCCCTGCTCGCCCGCGCTTGGCCATGAGGTTGCCTTCCATCGCCGTGACGATCGTCGCCGATTCGCCTGGCGTGTTCAGCAGGATCGACGTCGTCGAACCGCCGAACATTGCCCCGTAGTAGATGCCGGCAAACATGATGAGCGCGCCGGTCGGATCGAGATTCGCCGTGACCGGCAGCAGCAGCGCAATGGTCAGCGCCGGGCCAACGCCCGGCAGCACGCCGACCGCCGTGCCGAGCGTCACCCCCACGAACCCCCACATCAGGTTCTGGAGCGACAGGGCGACCGCAAAGCCCGACAGCAGCGCGCTGAACGTGTCCACGCTAAAGCCCCAGCAAAGGGGTCGCGGGCAGCTTCAATCCCAGCGCCCGCGTAAACACGAAATAGACGACGACGGTGACCACCACGGCGATGATCGCGTCGCGCACCGGCTTTCTGCTGCCGAAGCCTCGCGCCACCAGCACGAACAGCAGCGTGCCGGCGATGATGAACCCGGCCCAGCCGATGATGATCATGTGCAGCACGATGCCGGCGCTGATGATGCCGAACGCCATCCAGTCGGGCGCGTCATGTCCCTCCTGGTCGAGCGGCACGTTGCGCCAGCCGCCGGCGATCGCATGCCAGCCGAGCACGGCGCCGCAGAGTGCCAGGCCCGCGCCGACGATATAGGGAAAGAGCCGGGGGCCGATCTGCGCGTAGCCCTGCGTTTCCGCGATGCTCTGCGTCTCCCAGATCACGAAGATGCCGAGCGCGAGCAAGCCGAGGGAGATCAGCAATTCCCCCGGATGGATCCGCGAGCCCGCCGTCATAGGACCCCCTTGGCGCAGCGCGCCGTCCCCCCGGGGGCAGCGAGCGCCTCATTTCTTGACCAGACCGAGATTGTTGACGAGCGCGAGCACGTTCTTCTGCTCCGACTCGACATAAGCCTTGAACTCGTCGCCCCCCATGAAGAGGTCGAGCCACTCGTTCTTCTCGACCAGCGCTTTCCACTGCGGGGATTTCACCATTTGCGTGACCGTCTTGATCAGCGCCTGGCGTTGGGCTTCGCTGATGCCGGGCGCCGCCATGAGTCCGCGCCAGTTGACGAACTCGACGTTGATGCCCTGCTCCTTCAGCGTCGGGATGTTGACGCCGGGCAAGCGCTTGTCGGAGGTGATCGCCAGCGCCCGCAACTTGCCGGACGAGATCTGCGCGGCGAACTCCTGGTAGCCGCCCATCCCCACCGTCACGTGGCCACCGAGCGTCTGCGCGAGCACTTCGCCGCCGCTGCCGAACGCGACGTAGTTGAACTTGGCGTTCTCGCCGCCGATCGCCTGGACGATCATTCCCGCCGTGAGCTGGTCGACGCCGCCTGCAAGGCCTCCCGCCCACGACACGCCGCCCGGATTCGCCTTGTACGCGGCGACGAGATCGGCCATCGTCTTCAAGGGCGACGACGCCGGGACGACCAGCACTTCGTACTCGCCGGTCAGTCGCGCGATCGGCGTCGCGTTGCTCAAGCTGACGGGCGATTTGTTGATGTAGATCGCCGACACCATCCCCTTGCCGCTCACCATCAACGCGCCACCGTCGCCCTTGTTGTTGTTGATGAGCTGCGCGAGGCCGATCGTTCCGCCCGCACCCGCCGCGTTGCTGACCTGGACCTTGTCGGCGAGTTTCGCGGCCTGCAGCGTTTGCTGGACGCCACGACCCAGCTGATCCCAACCGCCGCCGGGCGCAGCAGGAACGATGATCTTGAGATCGGCTGCGGCGGCGACACTCGCAGAGCCCGACCGTCACCGCCAGCAGCGTCGCAGACAACAAACCGGTTCGTGCACCGAACATGGACGACTCGCATGCGGCCTCCTTCCGATAGACGGCGATCGAATCCCGCGCTATTTCTTCATGCCCAGACCGGCGAGGATCGTGGCGATGCGCTTCTGGTCGGCGTCGAGGAACGTCTTGAACTGGTCGCCGGTGAGCAGCATGTCCGTCCAGTCGTTCTTCTTGAGCGTCTCCTGCCACGCGGGCGTCTTCACCGTTTTCTCGACAGCGTCGATCAGGTCCTTCCGCTGCGCGTCGGTGATCCCGGGCGCGGCGAAGATCGCGCGCCAGTTGACCATTTCGACGTCGACGCCCTGCTCCTTGAGCGTCGGGATGTCGACGCCAGGAATGCGCTTGTCGGCGGAGATGCCAAGCGCCCGCAGCTTGCCGGACTTGATCTGTCCGGCGAACTCGCCATAGCCGCTGATCCCCGCGGCAACGTGCCCGCCCATGATCGCGGCCTGCGCCTCACCGCCGCCGGCATAGGCGATGTAGTTCACCTTCGCCGGCTCGACGCCGACCGCTTGCGCGATCATGCCGGCGAGGATGTGATCCGATCCACCTGCGGACCCCCCGCCGAAGGCCACGCTACCCGGGTTGGCCTTGAACTGCGCGACCAGATCCTTCATCGACTGGATCTTCGAGTTGGCCGGCACGACGACGACCTGGTATTCGCCGGTGAGGCGCGCGATCGGCGTGACCTGCGACAGGTTGACCGGCGACTTGTTGGAAATGATCGCGCCGACCATCACCATGCCGCCCATCATCATCGCGTTGGGGTCGCCCTTGCTGGAGCTCACGAACTGCGCAAGGCCGATCGTGCCGCCGGCGCCGCCCTTGTTGTCGACGGTGACCTTCTTGACGATATTGCCGCTTTGCATCGCAGCCTGCAGCGCGCGCCCGGTCTGATCCCAGCCGCCGCCGGGCGCCGCGGGCACCAGGATCTTCAGGCTCTCGGGTGCCGCCAGGGCCATGCCGGCGCCGCAGACGGCAATCGCTGTCGTCAGCAATACGAGCGCACGACGCGTGCGGGATAGCGTGCGTTGATCGAAACTCATGAAATCCTCCGTGGTGGAAGGCGTGCGTGAAATAGTCGGGGTCGAAGCCGCCGGTTTCCCGGCCGGTCTTGCCAATGGCCAGAAGGTTGCGCCCCTCGTACGCTCGTGCGCACCAGGGTTCCTCCGCAACGCTCTTTTGTTTGCGTCCTATTCTGCGCCGCTTGCGCGGCTCTGTTGGTCCGCCCCCGGGTCGCTTACGGGGCGCGAAGCCGGCCCGTCATAACGATACAAGAACTCGGGGGGCATCGGGCCCTTGATCCGTCCGCCCTGCTGCTGCTGCTCCCAGGCATGCGCAAGGATGCCCACGGCGCGGGACAGCAGGAACAGGCCGCGCCCCAGCGGCGGCGGGAAACCAAGCTCGGCGAAGATCACGGCCGTTGCGCCATCGATGTTCATCGGGACCGGCCGTTTCCCTGCAATCGCGGCCTCGACGGCGCGGCCGATGGCCGCGTACCGTCCGCTGACGGTGCCGGCGCCGCGCAGCCTGGTCGACGAGCGCGAGCAGACGCGGCGCCCGCGGATCGAGCGGGTGGAAACGGTGGCCGAAGCCCGGCAAATGCTTGCCCCGCGTTTGCTGCCAGGTCGCGACTGCATCCGCCGTGGCCTGCGTCAGCGCCGTCCCCGTGTCGACGCGTGCGGCGATATCTGCGTATAGCGCCATCGCCTGCTCGCCGGCGCCGCCATGCACGTCGTCCAGCGTGTTGATCGCCGACGCCATCGCGCCATTGAGCGGCAGGCCGCAGGTGACGGCCATTCGCGCGATCGCGATCGACGGGGCCTGCGGCCCGTGGTCGACGGCGGCAACCAGCGCCGCCTCGAGCAGGTCGGCCTGTGCGCGCGTCGGCAGCTCGCCGCGAAGCATCAGCCACACCATCTGCGGATAGCTGACGCGCCCGATCAGATCCTCGATCGCGTAGCCGCGGAAGCGGATGACGCCGGGCTTCATGTCGATGACCGACGTGCGCCACCAGTCCTGCGCACGGGCGAGCGTGGGATCGTTCGGCGTGCATGGCTGCCATGGATCAGCGGACGGCGCCGCTCGCCATGAGGGCGTCGCGGCGCGCGCGGTCGTAGCCGAGCTCGCTCAGCAGCGCATCACGGTGTTCGGAGAGCGTCGGAGGCTTCAGCTTCGCGGCCGGCCGTTCGCCCTCGATACGAAAGCCGGGCAGCGCCACCTTGACCGGCCGCGGCGTTCCCGGCACGTCGTCGTAGCTGGCGATCGTCCGCCCTTCCTGCGTGTGCGCATGCTCGAGGATCGCGGGGACCGAGAGCACGCGACCGACCGGCACGCCAACGCCGATCAGCCGGCGCTCCCATTCGTCGGCGCTGCGGGACACCAGCATCGTTTCGAGGGCCGCGTTGAGCTCGGGCCGGTGGCGCTTGCGCGCCTCGCGCTCGGCGAACCGCGGATCGCTCTTCCAGTCCGGCGCGCCGACCGCGTCGGCCAGTGCCTCGAACTGCTTCTGTTCGTTCGCAGCGATGTTGATCAGGCCCTCCCGGGTGCGAAACGTGCCGGACGGGGCGGAGGTGAAATTGTCATTGCCCATCGGCTTCGGGTCGATGCCGGCATTGAGGTAGTTCGACACCACCCACCCCATCGTCGCGATCGTCGAATCGAGCATCGACACGTCGATGTAAGCGCCCTCGCCCGTCGCGCGTGCGTGCACGAGCTGCGCGCAGATCGCGAACGCCGCCGTCAGGCCGCCGATCGTGTCGCACGCCGGGTAGCCGACCCGTAGCGGCGCGCTGCGCGCGTCACCGGTCACGCTCATCACGCCGGACAGGCCCTGGATGATCTGGTCGTAGGCGGGTCGCCTCGCCAGCGGGCCGGTCTGGCCGAAGCCGGAGATCGCGCAATAGACGATGCGCGGATTGCGGGCCCGCACGACGTCCGGCCCGACGCCGAGCCGGTCCATGACGCCGGGACGGAAGTTCTCGATCAGCACGTCGGCGCGATCGACCAGCTCGAGCAGCAACGCCTTGCCGTCGGGATGCTTCAGGTCGAGGGCGATCGATTCCTTGCCCGCGTTCACCGCAAGGAACGAAATGCCCATACGGGATTGCGCGTACGCCGGATCGGCGCCGAGCTTCCGAGCCAGATCGCCGTCCGGGCTTTCGACCTTGATGATGCGTGCACCAAGGCAAGCGAGCTGGTAGGCGGCGAACGGGCCGGCCAGCACGTTCGTGAGATCGAGAACGGTCACGCCGGCGAGAGGTGCGGTCGCGGTCATTGCGCGAGGGCGCTTCGCGAACTTCCGCGGCGCAAGCCGGCGTCGGTTCCGCGCAGAACGGCTGCTGCGATCCTGGACATCATCCGAAGGTTCTCCGCTTGCGTTCTATCCAATAGAACGCTATTCTGCGGTACAGTATGAGACGGGCAACGATCGCTGTCAACCCCGCGCCCGATTCGGGCGTCGCCGCCGTCGATCGCGCGCTATCGCTGCTCGCGGCGTTCCGCGAAGGGGACGATACGCTCGCACTCGTGGAGCTCGCGCGAAGAACGGGTTTGTACAAGAGTACCGCGTTGCGGCTGCTTGCGTCGCTCGCCCGGTCACGGATGGTCGAGCGTACCGAGGAGGGCGCGTGGCGTCTTGGCGCCGAGTGTGCGCGCCTTGGCTCGCTCTATGGCGAGCGGTTCGACCTCGCGCGAATCCTCCGCCCGGCACTCGCCGCGCTGGTCGAGGCGACCGGCGAAACCGCATCGTTCTACGTACGCGAGGGACGCAGCCGCATCGTGCGCTACCGGCACAACTCGCCGAAGCCCGTGCGCCATCATCTCGAGGAAGGCATGCGCCTCCCGCTGGACAAGGGCGCTGCGGGACGCGTGCTGCTCGCATTCGGCGGAACGCGCGGCGAAGTCTACGAACGGATTCGCCGCGACCGTGCATACGTCTCGCTCGGCGAGCGCGATCCGGAGCTCGGCGCCGCAGCCGTACCGCTTCTCGATGCGCGCCGGACACCTGCATGGCGCGCTGTCCGTGTCCGCGCTGATCACTCGGTTCGACCGCAAGGCGCAGGCGAACGCGCTTGCAGCGCTGGCGCGCGTGGCAGCACCGCTCGCGCTGCGGGTTCCTGCGTTGGAACCCTAGCGCTGCGGCATTCCCCTCGTCACTTGCCGATGCAGAACCGCGAGAAGATGACGCCGAGCAGATCGTCCGCGGTGAATTCGCCGGTGATGCGCGAAAGGGCCTGCTGCGCCTCGCGAAGCTCTTCCGCGAACAATTCGAGCGGTGGCGACGACGACGCGAGATGCAGGGCCGCGGCCGCAAGATGACGCTGCGCTTCCTCCAATGCAACGACGTGCCGCTCGCGCGCGATGAACGTATCCTCGCCGGCGCTATCCACGCCCGCGAGCGCAAGCACCTCGCGCTCGAGCAACCCGACCCCCTCGCCGGTCAGCGCGGAAAGCCACACGTGACTGCGTCCGTCACGATGCTCGACGCGAGCGCTCATCGAGGCGAGATCCGCCTTGTTGTGCACGACCAGGCGCGGCAAGCCTGCCGGCAGCCGCGCGAGGAACGTCGCATCCTCGGCAGGCAACGCATCCGCGGCCTCGCGCGCATCGACGAGAACGATTACGACATCCGCACGCTCGACGGCCGACCAGGTGCGCGCGATGCCGATCCGTTCGACTGCGTCGTCGGTCGCGCGCAGGCCCGCCGTGTCGACGACGCTCAGCGGAATACCCCCGATCTCGATCTGCCGCTCGACCGTATCGCGCGTCGTGCCCGCGATCGGCGTGACGATGGCCGCCTCCTCGCGCACGAGCTGGTTCATCAGGCTGGACTTGCCGATGTTCGGTCGGCCGACCAGCACGACCGTGAGTCCTTCGGACAGACGCACGCCGGTCTTCGCGCGCGCAAGCAATCGACGCCAGCCGCTCGTCGATCGCCGCGACCTTTCCGGCCGCGTCCGCAGCGCGGAGGAAATCGATGTCCTCTTCGGGAAAATCCAGCGTCGCCTCGGTGTACATGCGCAGCGTGGTCACGTCATCGACGAGCGCATGCACTTCCTGCGAGAACACGCCCGACAGCGACCTCGCCGCTGCGCGTGCGGCCGTCGACGTCGCCGCTTCGATCAGGTCGGCGACGCTTTCCGCCTGCGCGAGATCGAGCTTGCCGTTGAGGAACGCGCGCTTCGTGAACTCCCCGGGCTCGGCGAGCCGCGCGCCAAGCTCCAGGCACCGCCCGAGCAGCAGTCGCAAGCCGACCGGGCTGCCGTGAGCGTGCAACTCGAGCACCGTTTCGCCGGTGTACGAGGCCGGCGCGGGGAAGTACAACGCGAGCCCCTGGTCGAGCGGCTCGCCCTGCGCGCCGCGGAATGTCGCGAACGTCGCGATACGGGGCGCAAGCGGTCTTGCCCACGATGCCGTGAACGATCGCGTCGAGGTTCGCGCCCGAGACGCGTATGACGCCGACGCCGCCACGGCCCGGGGGCGTCGCGATGGCCGCGATCGTCTCGGGTGCGCGGACTGCAGGCGGGCGGCTCACCGGCTAGATTCCCGGCGTGCAGGTCATTCAGTTGCCCACGGCGAGCCGCGGGATCCAGGTCGTGAGCCACGGGACGTAGGTGATCAGCAGCAGCGTGATGGCGAGCGGCACGTAGTACGGCAGCATCTCCTTCAGCAGGTCCTTCATCGTGACCTTCGCGATGTCGCAAACGAGATACAGCGCGAGGCCCATCGGCGGCGTCAGCAGGCCGATCATGAGATTGAATACGACGACCATGCCGAGATGGACGGGATCGACGCCTGCAGCGACCAGCGGCTTCGCGATGATCGGCGCGATCACCAGGATCGCGGTCGTGCTGTCGAGGAACATGCCGACGACCAGCAACAGCGCGTTGACGATCAGCAGCAGCACATACGGGTTGGTCGAGATCGACAGCATCCACGCGGTCAGGTGCTGCGGGACCTGCTCGACCGAAAGGATCCAGCCGAACAGCGCGGCGACCGCGACGATCAGCAGGATGCCCGCCGACGCACGGATCGTCTCGTAGGCCGCGGACAGGACGCCCTTCCACGTGAGCTCGCGATAGAACAGGCTGCTGATGAGGACCGCGTAAAGCACGGTGACCGACGCGATCTCGGTCGGCGTGAAGTAGCCGAGCAGCATGCCGCCGATCAGGATCAGCGGTGCTGCGATCGCGGGGAATGCGGGCTTGAAATCGCGCCAGAGCTCCGCCCGCGTCGGCCAGCGCTTGGTGCGCGGATAGTTGCGCCGCATCGCGAGCCAGCCCGTCATCAGCATCAGCATCGCCACGCACAAGCAGCCCCGGCAGGATGCCGCCGAGCAGAAGCTGGATCACCGACACGCCGGTGACGGTTCCGTAGATGATCAGCGGGATCGACGGCGGGAAGATCGGGCCCACGATCGCCGAGGAGCTCGTCACCGCCGCGGCGAACGGCATCGAGAATCCCTTGGACTTCATCGCATCGATCTCGATGCGGCCGATGCCGCCGATGTCCGCGAGCGCAGACCCCGACATGCCGGCGAAGATCAGGCTGCCGAAGATGTTGACCTGCGCGAGGCCGCCGGGGAGCCGGCCGACCGCCGTGTCCGCGAAACGGTAGATGTAGCGCGAGATGCCCGCGCTGTTCATCAGGCTGCCGACGAACAGGAACACCGGCACGGCGACGAGCGGAAAGGAATCGAGCGCGTAGAGCGTGCGCTGGGCGATGAGGTCGACCGGCAGCCCCTTCGCGAAGATGTAGACGATGCACGGAATCCCGATCGCGAGCACGACCGGGAAACCGAGCATGAACAGCGTGACGAACGCCAGGACAACGAGATAGCCCTCCACGTCGCCCTCGTCAGGTCAACACCGTCTGTTTTTCTTCGGGGCGGCGGCGGCGCAGCGTGTGAACGAACATCGCCGCGGTCTCGACCACCAGCAGCAGCGAGCCCACGACCAGCGGGCCCATGAACAGCCAGAACGGCATCTCGAGCGTCGCCGTCTGGTTGTTCAGGTTGTCGCCGATCGTGATCACGCCGGCGACGAACAGCGTCGCGAACAGCGCGACGCCGGCGAGCTCGATGACGAGCTGCAGCACCCAGCGCGGCTTCGGCGGCAACAGCGCCTGGAATTCCTCCATCCGGATCTGGCCGCCCTCGCGCGTGACGTACGCGCGCGGCCAGGAACGTGAGGCAGATCAGGAAATACCGCGCGAGCTCCTCGGCACCGGCCATCGGCACGTTGAACACGCCGCGCATCATGATCTGCGACAGCGGCGTGATCACCAGCGCCGCGAGCAGGACGAGGCTGACCCACCGCGTGGCCGTGCGCGTGAACTCGAGCAGGCGGTTCCATTGACGCGACTCGCTTCAGCATGCCGCGGACTCAACGAACGCGCATGCCGCCGCATCGTCATTTCACCGCGCGGATCTGCTCGATGTAGTCCTTCCACTCGGGGAAGTCCTTGCCGACCTGCCCGAGCACCGCCGTGCGGAACGCCTCGATGTCGAGTCCGTCCTTCTGCTCGATGAACACCATGCCTTTCGCCTCGAGGTCGGCGCGGTACTTCGCGGCCGTGTCGCGGTCCCAGTCGAGCGTCTTGCGGCCGACCTCGGCCATCGTGTCCTCGATGATCTTGCGATCGCCGGCCGGGATCGACTGCCAGACTTTCTCGTTGACGAAGACCGACAGCACCGACTGCATGTGGTTGGTCAGCATCACGTACTTCTGCACCTCGTAAAGCTTGAGGTTGTAGATGTTCGGCAGCGGATTCTCCTGGCCGACGACGAGACCGGTGGCGAGCGCCGTCGCGAGCTCCGACACCTCGACCGGCGTGGCGACCGCGCCCATACCGGTAATCATCGACGACCAGAGCTTCACCGGCACGCCGCGGTACTTCTTGCCCTGCATGTCCTTCGGCGACAGGACCTTCTCCTTGGACGTGAGCTGCCGCGTGCCCTGGAAGAAGCTGCCGATGATGCGCATGTTGCCCTTGTCGACCAGCTCCTGGTTGATCTTCTGCAGCGCGGGCGACGTGCGCGCGTCGGTCGCGCGCAGGCTGTGCGCGGCGTCACGGTAGACGAACGGCGTGTTGAAAACAGCCGTCGACGAGACGATCTTGCCGAGCGACGCGAAGTCGTGGTGCCCCATCGCGATCGCGCCCGATTTGACGCCGTCGACCATCTCGCCGACGCCGCCGAGCTGCGAGTTCGGGAACACCTGGATCTCGACGCGGCCGTTCGTGCGTTCCTTGACGAGCTTCGCCACCTCGTCCGCATACAGCGTCTGCGGCGCATTCGCGACGCCGACGTGCGCATAGCGCAGCTTGACCTGCGCGAGCGCCGGGGACGCCGCCAGCGGCGAGCGCAACCACCGCCGCCGTCGATCGAGAGAATCCGGTCAAGCCTTGCTTTCATCGCCTTGCCTCCTCGTGAATCGGGCGTCATGCGCCCGTCGTGGATTAGCGTCGCGCGGCCGTCAGCGGCCCGCGTCGCGTTCGTAGAGCTTGAACACCGCCGCCGTGTCGAGCTCGGCGTGTCCGAGGTGAATCAGCATGCGGTAAAGCGACAGCGCCTCGCCGGTCATCGGCACCGGCGCTTTCAGCGCCCCGGCGAACTCGTTGACCATCTCGAGGTCCTTGAGCAGCTGCCGCGCGTAGCCTTGCGGCGCGAAATCGCGCGCCGCCATCCGCGGATAAAGCTTCTGCAGCAGCGTGCCGTCGGCATGCCCGCCGGCGAGACAATCGCGGAATACGCGCGGCATCGATGCCGGCCGCTTCCGGCGACGAGCAGCGCTTCCGCCATGACCGCGTGCCCGCAACCGACGATCAGCTGGTTGATCGTCTTCGCGACCAGCCCGCTGCCGACCGGGCCCATGTGCGTGAAGCGCGCCGCGACGTCGGCCATCAGCGGGGCGACGCGCGCGATATCGGCGGCCTCTCCGCCGGCCATCACCGTCAGCGTGCCGCTGCCGGACGCCGGCGGTCCGCCCGACACCGGCGCGTCGATCCACGCCGCAGCCGGTGGTCTCCGCAGGCGCTGCGCGAAGGCTCTGCCCTTGTCGACTTTGATCGTCGAGAAATCGACGACGAGCTGCGGCGGCTGCAGCGACGCTCGCCAAGCCGTCGTCACCGAACACCGCGGCCTCGACCGCCTCGGTCGTCGGCAGGTTGAGCAGCACGAACTCCGCATCGCGCGCGGCGTCCGCCGCCGACGCTGCCGCGCGCGCACCGGCCGCGGTTGCGGCGGCGAGCCGTGCCGGCACGATGTCGAACGCCGCGACCGGATAGCCGAGCGAGGACAGCCGCTTGACCATCGGCAGCCCCATCAGGCCGACACCGACGTAACCGAGGCGCGGGCGGCATCATTTCAGTCGCATCGCGTAGATGCGCGATCGCGTTGTCGTGGAACAGCGCGCCGCTGTTCGCGCGCCGGCGAAGTCGTGCACGATCTCGCGGAAGCCGTCGAAGATCTCGCGCGAACGTCGCGCACAGGCTGTCGACCGGGAAGTTGCTCGCGAACATGCAGCGCTGCGACGCCGAACAGGTCGATGACGGTGAGCACGATGTCGCGGTTGCCTGCCGCCGTCCACGCGTTGGCCCGGCTGGCCGAGGCCGGAGATCTTCACGGCGACGTTCGGACAGGCGGCGAGCGCGCCATCGCGCGCTTCCAGCCGTTGATGCCCTCGGCGCTTCGATCGGCGGGCAGGCCGGTGTGATTGAGGATGATCTGCGTGTCGGGAAAGTCGGCGGCCAGCCGTGCCGCCTCGTGCAGATGCCACCACGGCGTCTGCAAGTCGAAGCGCAAGCCCGTTGCGCGCGAGCTCGCGAAATCCGCGCCCGCCATGTCGCGTCGGTCATGCCGCCGGGCGCGCCTCGCCGGGCGACGCGATTGGCGCGCGGCTTGTGGCGGACGCTGCGCACGAACGGGAACGCCGCCTGCTCTCGAGCACGCGGCGCGACGTCGTCGCGATCGAGCCAGGCCTGCGCGACGGCGACCGTCGGCAAGCCGTGGTC
Organism: uncultured beta proteobacterium; assembly: GCA_963804205.1. Classification (GTDB taxonomy): domain Bacteria; phylum Pseudomonadota; class Gammaproteobacteria; order Burkholderiales; family Casimicrobiaceae; genus VBCG01. The sequence continues at coordinate 194,895 of CAWDPJ010000006.1, forward strand.
GCGCCGCAGCGCCTCGACGTAGCGCATCTCGCCGACCGGGTCGCGCGGATCCCATTCGGCCTCGACATAGACCGACTTCGCCACGACATACGGCGCAGCGTCGGCGCGGTAATCGGGCGGCAGATAGCGCCGGCGGATCGGCCGGTAGTCGCCATAGCGGAACGGAATCGGCGGCTCGTCGCACAGCCACGGATAGTAGTTGCGCGAAGGATCCCAGAAGTGCTGGTGCGCGTCGACGATCGCGAAGCGTCGCCGCGGCGCGGCGCCGGTCGGCGCGACATCGATGGACGGACTTCCCCCACGCTTTGCTCCTCCGGAACGGCGACCGGCGCCTGCGCCCACTATCGAACCACGGTTTTGCGGACGAGTTTACTGCATGCCGCATGCGCGCAATCCGAACTCCTGGCGCGCGTCAAGGACGCGCTCTGACGCCAAGACCGCGGCGCCGCGCGTTGCTCAGCGTCGTGCCCGCAGGTCGACCGGCTTGCGCTGACCTTCGCGCAGTTGTCCGACGAGCACGTCGCCGCGCGCCTGCAATTCCACGGCAAGCGGCGGGCGTCCCGGCGTCTCGAGCTGAAGCGCGAGCCGCTCGCCCTCGATCGGCTGGTCGGCGAAGCATAGTCGCGGCCGCCCAGCGAACGTGCCCGACACGCGCTGGTAGCGTTGCGCGAAGTCGAGGGTGACCGCCTTGCCGTCCGCCTGCCTTCCCAATCGGCCCTCGACGCGCGCCGGGACGAGCCAGAGTAGATGCGGCTCTTCTTCTCGACGTTGACCGTCTTGTCCGGCGCATCGACGACGATCGTGCGATCCGGCCGGCCAGTCGCCCAAGCCGTAATCGTGCGACACGATGCGCGTCCCGGGTCTGCAGCGTGCGAGAAATTTCGGCGCGAGCCGCCTGTTGACGTCCGGCAAGCAGGTAGAGCGTGACGACGTCGTAGCCGCAGAAATCGGTCTCGAACAGGTCCTGCGTCACGAAGGTCGCGCGGTCCTCGAGCTTCAGCCGCCGTGCCGATTCGCGGCTGCTGCTCGACGAGGGTCGCGTCGATCTCGATGCCGACGGCCGGTGGCGCCGCGCTGCGCGGCGGCGATCACGATGCGGCCGTCGCCGCTGCCGAGATCGATCAGCCGATCGCCCGCCGCGGACCTCGCGAGATCGAGCATCGCGGTCACGACGTTCGTCGGCGTGATGACGAAGGGTGTATCGAGATCCTCGACCGTCGTCTGCGCTGCGCGACCGGCACGCGGCGATGCCGCCCAGCGCGACGCAGGGACAGCATCGCCAGCCGGTTCGTGCGACCCATGACCATCGCGCCTAGCGCTTCTTCGCGAGCGCCAGCGCCTGCTCCTTCTCCAGCATCCGGTTCACGTGCCATTGCTGCGCCGATCTGCAGGGTGTTGTTGACCAGCCAGTACAGCACGAGGCCCGACGGGAAGAAGATGAACAGCACCGAGAACGCGACCGGCATGATCTGCATGATGCGCGCCTGCATCGGATCGGTGATCGGCGTCGGCGACAGCTTCACCTGCAGGTACGCGGTGACCGCGTAGACGACCGGCAGCACGAAGTACGGGTCCGGCGCCGACAGGTCCTTGATGTAGCCGATCCACGGCGCATAGCGAAGCTCGACCGCCGACAGCAGCACCCAGTACAGCGCGATGAAGAACGGGATCTGGACGAGGATCGGCAGGCAGCCGCCGAGCGGGTTGATCTTCTCCTGCTTGTACAGCTCCATCATCCTGATCTGCAGCTGCTGCTTGTCGTTCGCGTACTGCTCCTGCAGCGCCTTGAGCTTCGGCCCGACGATCTTCATCTTCGCCATCGAGCGCGCGGCCGCCGCGTTCAACGGATAGAACGCGAGCTTGATCAGGATCGTCATGACGACGATCGCCCAGCCCCAGTTGCCGATCAGGCCGTGCAGCCACTTGAGCAGCCAGAACAGCGGCGCTGCGAGCACGGTGAAGATGCCGTAGTCGACGACCAGGTCGAACCCGGGCGCGAGCGCGCCGATCACGTCCTGTTCCTGCGGCCCCGCGTACAGCCGCATCGTCGTCGTTCCGGTCGCGCCGGGCGCGACCGGCGCCATCGGCACGATGAGCCCGGCCGTGTAGAGGCCGTTCGTCGAGCTTGCGCACGTAGAACTCGCGCTCGACCTTCGAGTCGTTCGGCGGCAGCCACGCGTTGACGAAATAGTGCTCGATCATCCCGACCCAGCCGTTGTCGGCCTTGGTCGTGAACGGCGGCTTGCGCTTCGGGTCGGTGGCGAGCTTGTCGATCTCGGCGAAGTCGACCTTCTTGAACTTGTCGGCCTCGTTGTAGACGACCGGTCCGGTGAACGCGACCGGCGTCCACGAGCTCTGCGGCAGCGCGGTCTTGGTGTCGCGCGTCAGCTGGAAGTACGCGTACGGCGTCTGCGGCTGGCCGGTCGCGTTCTTCACCTCGAACGTCACGTCGATGACGTAGCTGCCGCGATGGAACGTGAGCGTCTGCACGATCGGGTCGCCGTTCGCGGCGGTCGCTTCGAGCTTGACGTCGAACCTGTCCTGGCCGGGCGCGAGCTCGCGCGGACCGGGCAGCACCCGATACGCGCGTCCGGTGATTGGGCAGCCCTTCGCCGAGCAGCCCCGCCTGCGCGATCGACACGGCATCGCCGCGCTGGATCACCTTGTACGGCTTCTTCGGATCGGTCGGCATCGCGATGCCGGCTCAGCGCGACCTCGCTGATCACGCCGCCGACGCTGTCGATCGTCGCGGTGAAAAGGTCGGTGCGGACGGTGACCTGCTCGCCCTGCGGCGCGGTCGCGGCGGCAGGGCGTTCCGGCGGCGCGCCGGGCGACACCGCGGCCCCGGGCGGCACCGAAGCGCCGGCCGCGGCACTCGTGCGTCGGGACGTCGGCCGGCTTCTGCGGCTGGCCGGGGGGCGCGGGCGTTTGCGTTCCGCTCGCGGCCTTCGCCGGCAGCGCCGGCGGCGGATTGACGTGCTTCTGGTACGCCTCCCACAGGAACATCAGGGAGAACGAGAACACGAGGAACAGGATCAGGCGTTGCGTATCCATGCGCCGTTGCGTTAGGCGGTCGGGCCGGTCGAGCGCGCGTCGTGCAATTCGCGCAGCTCAGGGGACCGGGTCATAGCCGCCGGGATGGTAGGGATGGCATTTGCACAAGCGCTTCGCGGCGAGCCAGCTGCCCCGCGCCGCGCCGTGACGCTCCAACGCCTCGAGCGCGTAATCGGAGCAGCTCGGGAAGAAACGGCAGTTCGCGCCGAGCATCGGGCGAATCGCGTACTGGTAGCCGCGCAGTGCGGCGACGAGCACCGGCTTCATCGCAGCTCGCGCGCCGTTGCGGACGCCTTGCGGACCGTCTCGCGAATCAGCGCGACCGCCTCGCGCGCGACTTCGGGCAACGCCTCACGCGTGACCGGTCGCTTCAGCCGGATCACGAGATCGAACGCGACGAGGTCGGGGCGGGAAGCACGAAGGAACTCGCGCAGCATGCGCTTCAGCCGGTTGCGGTCGACGGCGCGCGACAACGCCTTGCGGCCGACGACGAAGCCGACGCGGCCGGGACGCTGGCTTGCGGGCGCACTGACGATTTGCACGTAACGGCCTTCGCGCCGCGAGCCGTTGCGGAAGAGGGCTTCGAAAGCGCCGCTGCCGCTAAGACGCGCAGCCTGGTTCGCGGTGCGCAGCCGTGGCTCGGACGGGCGCGGGCCGGACGTCGCGGATCGGTCGCCTGCCGGGCTAGACCGCGAGACGCGCGCGGCCCTTCGCGCGACGCGCCGAAAGCACCTTGCGGCCGCCGACGGTCTTCATGCGGGCCCGGAAGCCGTGGGTCCGCGCGCGGCGGATCTTCGAAGGTTGGTACGTGCGTTTCATGATGGCAGCCTGAAGGGATGCGTTTGCGTTGCGTGGCTTGGCAGGTGGCTGGCGGCACGGTTGCGAACGGCGGCGTAAGCGATGGAACCGGCGCCTCGTTTACCGCCGCAGGGTTCCCCCTGCGGGATCGATGCCGAGCACGGAAAAGCCTTTGATTAGAGCATTTTGCATGGTCACCTGTCAATGAAGCGGGCGAATGGCGAATCGGGCCGACTTGCGTGCAAGCGGTCACTTCCCCGCGACGCGGGCCGACGCCCGATCCGGCTTCGTCGCCTGCTGGCGGCCCGATTCCGTTGTGGATAACCGCAACGCGGCCACGACTAGAATGTGCATAACCGACGGGCGCCGACACGCTGAAGCTCGAAGCTGACGGCGCCCGTTTCACTCCAACAAGCGTGCGGCCCAAGAGCCGCGCCAACCTGGCTCAATCCCTTGGAAAAACGCCTCGCCGTCGCGCTCGACCCGGTTGCTCCATGGGCGGTCTGCCTCGCCACGTTCCAGAGCGAGCTCTCCCCGCAGCAGTTCGCCACCTGGATCCGGCCGCTGCGCTGCGAGCAGGCCGACGGGCAGGTCCGCCTCCTCGCGCCGAACCGGTTCGTCCTGCAGTGGGTCCGCGAGCGGTTCGGCCACCGGATCGAGGCGTTGATGCAGGAGGTCGCCGGCGCGCCGGTGGCGGTCGAATTCGCGCATCGCCGTACCGCCGGAGCCCGGCAAGCCCGGCGATCCGGCCCGCGCGGAGCCCGCAGCGGGCCGTCAGAATGCGCGGCTCGCGAGTCCGGTCGCTGCAGCCGCACCCGGTCGCTATGGCGACTCCAACGCCGCTCGTCCCGCGGCGCGCGGATCCGTCGAGCCTCAATCCGTCGCTGACGTTCGAGGCGTTCGTCACCGGCAAGGCGAACCAGCTCGCCCGCGCGGCCGGCCTGCAGGTCGCCGATCACCCGACGTCGTACAACCCGCTGTTCGTCTACGGCGGCGTGGGGCTCGGCAAGACGCACCTGATCCAGGCGATCGGCAACCACATCCTCGCGCAGAACCCCGCAACGAAGATCCGCTACATCCACGCGGAGTCGTACATCGCCGACGTCGTGCGTGCCTACCAGCACAAGGGCTTCGAGGAGTTCAAGCGCCACTATCGCTCGCTCGACCTGCTGTTGATCGACGACATCCAGTTCCTCGGCGGCAAGACCCGCACGCAGGAGGAGTTCTTCTACCTGTTCAACACGATGATCGAGGCGCACAAGCAGGTCGTGATCACGTGCGACAAGTACCCGAAGGAGATCGAGGGCATCGAGGAGCGGCTGATCTCGCGCTTCGGCTGGGGCTTGACCGTCGCGCTCGACCCGCCCGAGCTCGAGATGCGGGTGGCGATCCTGCTTTCCAAGGCCGCGCAGTCGCGGGTGCGCATCGACGAGCAGGTCGCGTTCTTCATCGCGAAGCACATCCGGAGCAACGTCCGCGAGCTCGAAGGGCGCGTTGAAGCGGGTGATCGCGTTCGCGAGCTTCCACGGCAACGAAATCACGCTCGCGGTCGCCAAGGAGGCGCTGAAGGACCTGCTCGCCGTGCAGAACCGGCAGATCAGCGTCGAGAACATCCAGAAGACGGTCGCCGACTACTACAAGATCCGCGTGACCGACATGCACAGCAAGAAGCGCACGCGCGCCGTGGCCCGCCCGAGGCAGGTCGCGATGTCGCTCGCCAAGGAGCTGACGCAGCTCTCGCTGCCCGAGATCGGCAGCAACTTCGGCGGCCGCGACCACACGACGGTGCTGCACGCCTGCCGCACGATCGCCAAGCTCCGGGAAAGCCATCCGGAGATCAACCACGACGTCAATTTCCTGCTGCAGGTCCTCGAAGCTAGGGATTCGGGTCGCGGATCTCAGGGATCGGGGCGCGGCGAAGTGTCGCCGCACGCCTGTGCCTGCGAAGCACTCGTAACGCGCCGAAGCACGCGTTGATCCGACGCGTCAGGCGCGATGCTCCGAAAGATCCGAGAGCCGAGTCCGAGCCCTCCGCTAAAGCACGGATTCACCTAGGAAATAGGGTATTTTCGTAGTACAATCTGTGGATTAACCGCCCCCTGCCCGCAAGCTCCGATTCGTCCCCAAACGATCCACAGGCCGCGACGCGGTTTTCCGGTCGGTTTCCTGGCGGCCGACCCACTGATCCGCAAGCAGTTTTCGCCGCTATCCCGGAATTGCGCCTGCATCATCATCGTACTCATTGATTGACATGCAACTAAAACAAATCGATCGCGATGCGTTGCTGAAACCGCTCCAGGCCGTGTCCGGGATCGTCGAAAGGCGACATACGTTGCCGATCCTGGCCAACGTGCTGCTCGAACCGAAGGAGGGTCGGCTGTACATCACGGCGACCGACCTCGAGATGCAGATCACGGCGGTCGCCGACATCTCAGGCAAGGACGGCCAGGCGACAACGGTCGCCGCACGCAAGCTGCAGGACCTGCTTCGCGCGTTGCCCGATGACGCCACGCTGAACGTCGAGACGACCGGCAGCAAGATGACGGTGCGTGCGGGCCGCTCGCGTTTCAACCTGCAGACGATGGCGGCGGGCGACTATCCGCGCATCAGTCTCGGCACCGAGCAACTGCAGACGATCTCGCTGCCGCAGAAGGATCTGCGCGCGCTGTTCAAGCGCGCCGAGTTCGCGATGGCGCAGCAGGACATCCGCTACTACCTGAACGGCATGCTGCTGGTGATCGACGACGGCTCGCTGCAGGCCGTCGCGACGGACGGGCATCGCTTGTCCTGGGCGAACCTCGCCATCCCGGGCAGCTACACGCGCCAGGAAGTGATCCTGCCGCGCAAGACGGTGCTCGAGCTCGGCAAGCTGCTCGCGGACAACGAGGATCCGGTCACGCTCGACATCCTGGCGAACCAGGTTCGCTTCCGCTTCGGCAACGTCGAGCTGGTGAGCAAGGTCGTCGACGGCAAGTTCCCGGATTACAACCGCGTGATCCCGACCGGCCATGGCAAGCTCATCGATCTCGAGCGGACCGAGCTGCTGTCCGCGCTGCAGCGGGCGGCGATCCTCAGTCAACGAGAAATTCCGCGGCGTACGGCTGGTGCTCAGCGGCGACACGCTGAAGATCATCTGCACGAACGCCGAGCAGGAGGAGGCCGAGGAGGAGCTCGAGGTGCCGTACAAGGGCGAGAACCTCGACATCGGCTTCAACATCACCTACCTGCTCGACGTGCTCGGGAACCTCGCGAGCGAGCGCGTGAACCTCGCGTTCGGCGACGCGAACTCGAGCGCGCTCGTGACGATGCCCGGACGCGACGACTACAAGTATGTCGTCATGCCGATGCGGATCTAGTCGTGATCGGCCGACAGTGCAAACCTACGTTTCGGCCGGCTGCAGTTTCCCGAAAATCGTGCTGGCACGAGCCACACGATTTTCGGCAGAAACCGCGGAAATCGACGCAGGATCGTAGCGTCGAAGAATGAGCCAACCCCAGCCGTTGCCCTTGCCTTCGCAGCAGGAATACAACTCCGACAGCATCAAGGTCCTGAAGGGCCTCGACGCCGTCCGCAAGCGCCCGGGGATGTACATCGGCGACACGTCCGATGGCACCGGGCTGCACCACATGGTGTTCGAGGTGCTCGACAACGCGATCGACGAGGCGCTCGCCGGTTACTGCGACGACATCAAGGTCGTGATCCACGCGGACAACTCGATCTCGATCGTCGACAATGGCCGCGGCATCCCGACGGACATCAAGGACGACGACGATCAGAAGCGCTCGGCGGCCGAGATCGTGATGACCGAGCTGCACGCCGGCGGCAAGTTCGACCAGAACAGCTACAAGGTATCCGGCGGCCTGCACGGCGTTGGCGTGTCGGTGGTGAACGCGCTCTCCGACTGGTTGAAGCTGCGCATCTTCCGCAACGGAAAAATCCACCAGATGGAGTTCCGCCGCGGCGATCGCCGTGGCGCCGCTCGCCATCACCGGACCGACGAGCCTGCGCGGTACCGAGGTGCATTTCATGGCCTCGACCGACACGTTCACGCGCATCGATTTCCACTACGAGGTGCTCGCGAAGCGCATCCGCGAGCTGTCGTTCCTGAACAACGGCGTCAAGATCGAGCTCGTCGACCAGCGCGACGGCAAGTCCGAGAACTTCGCGTACTCGGGCGGCGTCAAGGGCTTCGTCGAGTACATGAACCGCAGCAAGTCGGTGTTGCATCCTCGCGTGTTCCACGCGGTCGGCGAGAAGGGCGGCGTCATCGTCGAAGTGGCGATGCAGTGGAACGACAGCTACGCCGAGAACGTGCAGTGCTTCACGAACAACATCCCGCAGCGCGACGGCGGCACGCATCTGACCGGGCTGCGCCAGGCGATGACGCGCACGCTCAACAGCTACATCGAGAAGGAAGAGATCGCCAAGAAGGCGAAGATCGAGACCGCCGGCGACGACATGCGCGAGGGGCTGACCTGCGTGCTGTCGGTCAAGGTGCCGGAGCCGAAGTTCAGCTCGCAGACCAAGGACAAGCTGGTTTCCTCCGAGGTGCTGCCGATCGTGCAGGACGTCGTGTCGGAGAAGCTCGCCGACTTCCTGCTCGAGTCGCCGGCCGACGCGAAGATCATCTGCACGAAGATCGTCGAAGCCGCGCGCGCCCGCGAGGCGGCGCGCAAGGCGCGCGAGCTGACGCGCCGCAAGGGCGTGCTCGACGGCCTGGGCCTGCCGGGCAAGCTCGCCGATTGCCAGGAGCGCGATCCGGCGCTGTGCGAGATCTACCTGGTCGAGGGCGATTCGGCCGGCGGCTCCGCGAAGCAGGGCCGCGACCGCAAGTTCCAGGCGATCCTGCCGTTGCGCGGCAAGATCCTGAACGTCGAGCGCGCGCGCGTCGAAAAGGTGCTCGGCTCGCAGGAGATCGTCACGCTGATCACCGCGCTCGGCACGGGCTTCGGTCAGGAGGACTTCAACGCCGACAAGCTGCGCTATCACCGCGTGATCATCATGACCGACGCGGACGTCGACGGCTCGCACATCCGCACGCTGCTGCTGACGTTCTTCTACCGGCAGATGCGCGAGCTGGTCGAGCGCGGCCACATCTACATCGCGCAGCCGCCGCTCTACAGGGCGAAGCAGGGCAAGGAAGAGGTCTACCTGAAGGACGACCACGAGCTCAAGCATCACCTGCTCAAGGTCGCGCTGAAGGGCGCGGAGCTCACCCCCGGCGCGGACATGGCGCCGCTCGCGCCGGAAACGCCTGGGCAACGTCGCGCGCGAGTACCTGCTGGCGGAGGCGGTGGTCGAGCGGACGTCGCGCGCCATCGACTCCGCCGTGTTGTACGCGATGCTCGGCGGCACGCAAGTCGATCTGTCCACCGAAGCGGCCGCGGAACGCAGCGCGGAGGCGTTGCAGCAGGCGATCGGCGATCCGGAAATCCGCATCGAGGCGCGCTACGACGCTGCCGACCGAGTCGAGGCGCCTCGTCATCGTGCGCACGCACCACGGCACGCCGCACGCGACGTCGATCGACGCGGATTTCCTCGCGAGCGGCGATGGCGAGCAGATCAAGACGGCGGCCGACGTCCTGCAGGGGCTGGTCCAGCCGGGCGCGGCGATCAAGCGTGGCGACAAGCAGCAGGCGGTGAAGTCGTTCAAGGAAGCGCTCGACTGGCTGCTCGCCGAGGCGCGCGGCAGCGTCGCGATCCAGCGCTACAAGGGCCTGGGCGAGATGAATCCCGAGCAGCTCTGGGAGACGACGATGGATCCGTCGGTGCGCCGGCTGCTCAAGGTCCAGATCGAGGACGGCATCGCCTCCGACGAGATCTTCGACAAGCTGATGGGCGAAGAGGTCGAGCCGCGGCGCGCGTTCATCGAGGGCAACGCGCTCGGCGTGCGCAATCTCGACGTCTAGCAGCGCTGGACCGGCGATTGCCGATCGGACCGCCAGCAAAGGCCGGGACGCAGCGCCGCGCACGGCACGTTTTTCGTCGGGAGTTATCCGCGGTCGCCTAGGGCCGTCCCTCGGCGCCCGCCGGAATCCAATCCCGATGCAAAAGGCGCAACGAAGCAATCCCGTCAGGCACCGACTGCCGCCGGACGCCCTTCTGCATCGGCCTCGATGTAGCGCCGGAAAGTATTGCCATCACGGCGCTCGAGCTGTAGTCTGCAGCGCCGTGCTACCCCCTGCCCTCGTCCTACGTCTCGCCGGCGTCCTCCAGCGCTTCCGGCGCTCGCTCGTCGTCTTCGCCAGCATCGCGCTGCTGATCTCGCCGGCGCCCGCTTTCGCAGCCAACGAGGAGGCAACGCGCATCGGGGGCGTCGACGCAGTCGTCTGGTCATCCTCCGAAGCGCCGTTCGACCCGCAGCCGGTCGTCGTGTTCTCGCATGCGATGCACATGTGCCCGACGCAGTCGCGCTATCTGACGCGCGCGCTGGCCGACGCCGGCTACCTCGTGATCGCGCCGCGGCATGCGGACTCGAACTGCAGGCTCTCGATCCCGGAGCTGTCGCGAAACGGCTGGAAGCCCTCGCTGATGTGGAGCGACGACGATTTCCGCGATCGTGCCGACGATGTCCGCAAGCTGGTCGCGGCGCTGCCGGCCGATGCGCGGTTCAAGGGCCAGGTCGATGTCAGCCGACTCGCGCTGGTCGGTCACTCGCTCGGCGGTTACACGGTGCTGGGCCTGGGCGGCGCGTGGCCGTCGTGGAAGCTGTCGGGCGTGCGCGCGATCCTCGCCTTCACGCCCTATTCGCTGCCGTTCCAGCGCAGCGGGGGCCTGCGCAAGCTGTCGGCCCCGGTGATGTACCAGGCGGGGACGCTCGACCAGGTCTTCACGCTGCCGCTCAACCTGTCCGGCTACGACCAGTCGCCCGCGCCGAAATACTTCGTCGAGTTCACGACGGCGGCGCATCTTGCGTGGACCGACCTGTCGTTCGGCGGCCACGACGAGATCGTCGACTACGCCCTCGCGTTCTTCGATCACTACGTCAAGGGCGTGCCGGCAGGGGGCGGTGCTTCGCACGAAGCTTCCGGGCGTCCTGAAGTTCGCGCACGCTGAGCGCTAGCGGTGAGCGCTTAACGACGCTGGATCCCCGCCTGCGCGGGGATGACGCATCGCACTGCGATCGCGCTCGCGCGCCGGCTCATGCGTCACTTGCCCGGCGGCGGGCCTGCGGTTAGGCTCCGTGCATGCTGTCGGTTCGCGCGCTCGCGAAGCGCTACGCCGCTCCGCGCGAGCGCATCGTTCTCGCGCATGTCGATCTCGACGTTCGCGCCGGCGACTACATCGCGATCATGGGCGAGTCCGGCGTGGGCAAGTCGACGCTGCTCAACCTGATCGCGGGGTTGGACCGGCCCGACGAAGGCTCGATCCGGCTCGAACGACGTCGACCTCGCGTCGCTCGACGATGACGCACTGACGCGCCTGCGTCGCGAGCGGATGGGCTTCGTGTTCCAGGCCTTCCACGTGCTCCCCTATCTGTCGGTTGCGCAGAACGTGGCGCTGCCGATGGCGCTGCTCGGCGTTCCGGCGCGTGGAGACGGAGCAGCGTGTTCGCGACGTGCTGGCCGCCGTCGGGCTGGCCGATCGGCACGCGAGTGCCCCGCGCGAGCTTTCGGGCGGCGAGCTGCAGCGGGTTGCGATTGCGCGTGCCCTCGTTCATCGGCCCTCGCTCGTGCTCGCCGACGAGCCGACCGGCAACCTCGATCCGGAAAGCGCGGCCCTGGTGCTCGCGCTGCTGCGCGCGCAGGTCAAGGAGCACGGCGCGGCGGCGCTCCTCGTGACCCACTCCGCCGCCGCGGCGCGCACGGCGGACCGGGTGCTCATGCTCACGCGCGACGGGCTGCGTGAACAGCGGGTCGCGTAAGCCGTGCGCGCAGGCTTCATCGTCTCCGACGTTCGCGCAGTCCTCGGGGGCGCGCTCGCGCAGAACCGTGCGCGCACCGTGGTCGCCGCGGTGGCGATCGCGCTCGGCGTCGCGCTGGGGTTCGCCGTGCAGCTGGTCAACGAATCGGCTGTGGACGAGCTCACGCACAGCGTCCGAACGCTGTCCGGCGACGCCGACCTGACGGTGCGCGGACCGCGCAGCGGGTTCGACGAAGCCCTGTACCCGCGACTCGCGCGCGATCCCGACGTCGCCGTCGCGAGCCCTGCCGTCGAGGTGGATGTGCGCATCGACGGGCGGCCCGAGCCGCTTCGCGTGCTCGGCCTCGACGCGTTCCGCGCCGGGGCGATTCAGCCGGGGCTGACCGGCGCGGCAGCGGATCGGCTCGACACGCTGCGCCCGGACGCGATCTTCCTGTCGAACGCGGCAAGCGCGTGGCTCGGTGCGGACGTCGGCGACACCGTGACTTTGCAGGCCGGGCTTCGCGACGTGCGCTTGCGTATCGCGGGCGGTCTGGTCGGCGCAGGGCAGCCGCGGATCGGCGTGATGGATATCGCAGCAGCCCAGGCCGCGTTCGACCGGGTCGGCCGGTTGACGCGAATCGATCTGCGGTTGGCCCCTGGCGCACAACTCGCCGCCGTGCGGGATCGTCTTGCTCGGACGCTGCCGCCGGGCGTTGCGATCGATCAGCCCGATGCGACGTCGCGCGCAACCGAGCGCATTTCGCGTTCCTACCGGATCAACCTCAACGTGCTGGCGCTGGTCGCGTTGTTCACCGGCGGTCTGCTCGTGTTCTCGACGCAGGCGCTTTCGGTGGTTCGCCGCCGCACGCAGTTCGCTTTGCTGCGCACGCTCGGCGTGACCCGCCGGCGGCTCGCGGTGTTGTGTGCGCTCGAAGGCGGCCTGATCGGCGTCGCGGGCAGCACCGTGGGCGTGGCGTTAGGGTACGTGATTGCGCTCGTGGCGGTGCGCATCGTTGGCGGTGACCTCGGGTCCGGCTATTTCCGCGGCGTGGCGCCGGGCCTTGACGTCGATCCGCTGGCGCTCGTCGCCTTTTTCTTGCTCGGCGTGGCGGCGTCGACGCTCGGCAGCCTCGTGCCGGCGCTCGAAGCGGCGCGCGCCTCGCCGGCGCGCTCGCTCAAGGCGGGCGACGAGGAAACCGCGCTCGAGCGATTGCGATCGCCGTGGCTGCGGGCTCGATCGTCATCGCGCTGGGTTGCGCGATCGTCCTGCTGCCGCCGGTGGATGGCGTGCCGCTTTTCGGCTACGCCGCGATTGCCTGCCTGCTGATCGGGACGCTCCTGTTGATGCCCGTGATTGCAAGCGTGGTGCTCGCGCGCCTGCGGCCGCCGGCGAATGCGCCTGCTGCGCTTGCGCTCGCGCAGCTTCGGAGCGCGCCCGGCCAGGCGTCGATCAGCCTCGCGTCGATCGTGGCCAGCGTGAGTCTCATGGTCTCGATGGCGATCATGGTGACCTCGTTCCGGCAGTCGCTCGAGGATTGGCTGGGCCATGTCCTGCCAGCTTCGTTGTATGCGCGCGTGCCGGCGTCCGAAGCCGCCTTCACGCCGGACGATCAGGCGCGAATCCGCGCGTCTGCCCGGCATCGCGCGGGCCGAGTTTCTCCGCGAAGAGCATCTGCTGCTCGACGCATCGCGGCCGCGGGTCGTGCTGCTCGCGCGGCCGTTGATCGAAAGCGAGGTCGCGACGCGCTTACCTCTCGTCGACGCTCCGCGCGCACGACCCGCAGGAGCGCCGCCGCCGGTCTGGGTGAACGAAGCGATGGTCGACCTTTACGACTACACGCCCGGAAAGATCGTGACGCTGCCGATCGCGGGAACGCGACGCGCGCTTTTTCGTCGCCGGGGTGTGGCGCGATTACGGGCGACCGCAAGGCGCGGTGCAGATCGGCCTCGACGCCTATGTCGCGCTGACCGGCGATCGCAGCGCGACGACCGTGGCGCTATGGCTGACCTCCGGCGCCGACCTTGCGTCGGTTCGCGATGCCGTGCGGCGCGATCTGCCCGGCGGCGATCGCCTGGAGCTTGCAACGCCTGGCGAAATCCGCGCGTTGTCGCTCGCGGCTTTCGACCGTACGTTCGCCGTGACCTATGCGCTCGAGTTCGCGGGCGTTGCCATCGGCCTCGTCGGACTGTCCTCTGCTTTCGGCGCGCTCGTGCTCGCGCGCCGGCGCGAATTCGGCGTGCTGCGTCACCTCGGCATGACGAAGCGACAGGTCGGCGCGATGCTCGCGACCGAGGGCTTCGTCACCAGCGGGCTCGGCGTCGCCGCCGGCCTGGCGCTCGGCTTTGGCATCAGCCTCATCCTCATCTACGTCGTCAACCGGCAATCGTTCCACTGGGGCATGGAGATCAGCGTGCCATCGGCTCGAGCTCGCGATGTTCGCGGGCGCGGTCATCGCGCTCGCAACGCTGACCGCGGTCGCAAGCGGCCGCAACGCAATGGCCGACGATGTCGTGCGCGCGGTGAAGGAGGACTGGTGAGACGGCGCACATTCCTCGGCGCGCCGTTGCTGCTCGGCGACGCCGGCAGCGCTGCGGCGCGTCGTACCCGGCGGTGGTTCACGGACGACCGCTCGCATTCCCGCGCGATCATGGCAGCCATCCGGAGTTTCGCAACGAGTGGTGGTACGTCACCGGCCTCGTGCGCGACACGGACGGGCGCGAGCTCGGCGTGCAGGTGACGTTCTTCCGGAACCGGCCGGGTGTCGCGGAAGCCGGCGCGAGCCGCTTCGCGCCGCGGCAGCTCATGTTCGCGCATGCGGCGATCGCGGATCCGGCGCATGGCCGGCTGCGCCATGACCAGCGCGCCGAGCGTGCGGCGTTCGATCTCGCCGGCGCGGACGACTTCGACGACCCGCGCGTGGTTGCGCGACTGGTCGCTCGCGCTGGACGGCGATACGTACGTCGCGCGCATCGCCGCGCGCGATTTCGCGATGGACCTTCGATTTCGTGCGACGCAGCCGATCCTCGTGCAGGGCGATGGCGGCTATTCGCGCAAGGGTCCGCTGCCGATGCAAGCGAGCTACTACTACAGCCGGCCGCAGCTCGATGTCTCGGGGCAGATCGTCGTCGACGGACGCGCGCGGGACGTGAGCGGTCGCGCATGGCTCGACCACGAGTGGTCCAGCGAGTACATGGCCGCGCAAGCGGTCGGCTGGGACTGGATCGGCGTCAACCTCGACGATGGCGGCGCGCTGATGGCGTTTCGCATGCGGGATCGAATGCACGGCGCGTTCTGGGCGGGCGGCGCGCGGCGAAGCGCGACGGGCGCGACGGACGTCTTCGGTCCCGAAGCGGTGCGGTTCTCTCCGGGCCGCAGGTGGACGTCGCCACGCACGTCGATCACCTACCCGGTGGAATTCGACTTGCATGCGGGCGGCATCGACTACGCGGTCTCGCCGCTGATGGACGATCAGGAGCTCGACTCGCTGGCCTCCACCGGCACGATCTATTGGGAAGGCGCCGTGCGCGTGACGCAGGCCGGCCGGCCCGCGGGGCGCGGCTATCTGGAGCTCACCGGCTATGGCGAGCGCGCTGAAGCTCTGAGTCTGCGGGACCGGCACTTCGTGCCCGGCCGAGCCGCCATGGACACAGGATGCGCGGTCAGCGCTTGAACAGCCAGATCAGCAAGCCCGATGAGCCCTGAGGCCACGAGCGACAAGACGATGCTCGTCATCAGCGGGAAGTGGAACGAGAAGTTCTCGCGCTCCACGTGGATGTCCCCGGGCAGGTTTCCGAGGCCGAGCCGCGCCAGCCACGGCCAGGCGAGGCCGACGACGACGAGAACGATGCCGGCGACGATGAGGAAGCGTTGCATGGATCGCGCCCTGTCCGGAATAAGACCGGCGCGACTGCGCGCAGTTGCAGCGCCCGTGTCGAGAGTCAGCGCTTGCGCGACGCCTTGCGCGCGGTGTTTGCCGTAGCCGTCCGCTTCGCAGACTTGGCGGTCGCGCGTGGCGGCTTGGCGGCGGTGGCCGTCTTGGCGCGCGACGTCGACGGCTTCTTCGCGGCGGTGGCTCGCGCCGACGCGGGCCCACGGGGCGTGCGCTTCGCAACCGCCGTGCGCGTAACCGCCGAGGCTTCGACCGGCGCTGCTTTGCGCGTGCCCGTCTTACGCGCAGGTGCGGACTTGCCGCCCTTCGCGGCGATCAGGCTCACCGCTTCGTCCAGCGTGAGCGCTTCGAGCTTGTCCTTGTCCGGCACCGTCGCGTTGACGCCGCCGTGCTTGACGTACGGCCCGTAGCGACCCGCGTAGAGCTCGACCGGCTTGCCGTCGGCCGGATGCTTGCCCAGCACGCGCAATGCGGCCGAGCCGCGCTGCGGGCGCGTGCGCCCTTCACCCTTCGCCTCGAACTCGAAGCCGACCTTGCCGTCGGGCTGCCGCACGAGGAACGCGGAGAACGGCCGCTTGGTGCGCGCGGAAACGAACTGCAGCAGGTCGGTCTTGCCGGTGGCAAGAAGCTTCTGCATCTGCTCGCGCTCGATCGGTCGCGACAGGATCGTCCGACCCGAACGGAAGTCGCAGGTCCTGTTCTCACCGACCGCCCGCTCGCAAACGTAGGCGTTCGGCGTTTCGAAGACGTTCCCTTGGCACTTCGGGCACGGTCCGAGCGGCTGCTGCCCAGTGAAGTCCGGCGCTTCGTCGCCCTCGCCGTCCTGCTGGCCGAAGTCGAACTGCACTTCGTTCGCTTCGGTGAGCTTGAGCTTCGCCGAGAACGCGCGACCGAGCCGGCTGCGGAAGCCTTCGAGCGGACCGACCTCGCGTTCGCGGATCAGCGTTTCCGCCTCGGCGGGCTCGAGCTGGCGACCGCCGAGGATCTTCCAGAAGCCGAAGTCGCAGGACGGATTGATGCACTGGAACTTCTTGTACTTCTCGTGCACTTCGCTGCCGCATTTCGGGCAGGGCGCTGAAAGCGTCGCGAAGTCGCCGGGGATCGTGTCGCTTTCGTAGTTCTTCGCCTGCGCGACGATATGCTTCGTCATCTTGACGATCTCGCGCATGAACTGCTCGCGCTTGAGCTTCCCGTGCTCCATCTGCGCGAGCTTGTGCTCCCACTCGGCCGTGAGCTCGGGACTGAACAGCTCCGGAACGCCGAGCCCGTGCAGCAGCGTCATCAGCGAGGACGCCTTCGCCGTGGGGATGAGCTCCTTGCCTTCGCGGTGCACGTAGCGCTCGAAGATCAGGCCCTCGATGATCTGCGCGCGCGTCGCCGGCGTGCCGAGGCCCTTCTCGCGCATCGCTTCGCGCAGCTCGTCGTCCTCGATCAGCTTGCCCGCGCCTTCCATCGCCGACAGCAGCGTGCCTTCGTTGTAGCGCGGCGGCGGACGCGTGGTCAGCTTCACGGCGTCGGCCTTTTCCGTCAGGACCCGCTCGCCGGCCGCGACCGGCACGAGATTCCTGTCGCCGGGCGCGTTGCCCTCGACGTCGGCTTCCTTGCCGTACACGGCGAGCCAGCCGGGATTGACGAGCACCTTGCCCTCCGACCGGAACGGCTCGCCTTCGACGCGCGTGATCCGCGTCGTCACCAGGTGCTCGGCCGGCGGATAGAACGCCGCCAGAAAGCGCTTGACGACGAAATCGTAGAGCTTC
This sequence comes from uncultured beta proteobacterium, assembly GCA_963804205.1. Classification (GTDB taxonomy): domain Bacteria; phylum Pseudomonadota; class Gammaproteobacteria; order Burkholderiales; family Casimicrobiaceae; genus VBCG01. Next base: position 212,240 of record CAWDPJ010000006.1, read on the forward strand.
TGCTCCAGCTCGTTCAGGTGCTTGGGGGCGATGAGCGTCGGGATGATCGCGAAGTGGTCGGAGATCTTGCTGTTGTCGAAGATGCGCCGGTTCGGCCGGACCCATTTCTCCTTCAGCACCTTGCGCGCGAACGTCCCGTACGCATTGCTCTCGCCGAGCACCTCCATCGTCGACCTGACGGTCGAAAGATAATCCTCGGGCAATGCGCGGGCGTCGGTACGCGGGTAGGTCAGCACCTTGTGCTTCTCGTACAGCGCCTGGGCGAGCGAAAGCGTCGTTCTCGCCGAGAAGCCGAAGCGCCCGTTCGCCTCGCGCTGCAGGCTCGTCAGGTCGTAGAGCAACGGCGCGATCTGCGTCGACGGACGCGACTCCTCGCTGACGTCGCCGGGCTTGCCGAGGCAGGCTCGAGCGATCGACTGCGCTCGCGCCTCGTCCCAGAGGCGGTCGGCGCGCGCGTCCGGATCGTCATCGGACTTGCGGAACTTCTCGTCGAACCACTTGCCGGCGTACTCGCCGGCCGTCGCGCGGAACGTCGCCTGCACTTCCCAGTAGTCGCGCGGCACGAAGGCGCGAATCTTCTCCTCGCGGTCGACGAGGATCGCGAGCGTGGGCGTCTGCACGCGCCCGACGGTGGTCAGCTGGAAGCCGCCGGCCTTCGAGTTGAACGCGGTCATCGCCCGCGTTCCGTTGATGCCGACGAGCCAGTCGGACTCGGAGCGGCACGTCGCTGCATCCGCGAGCGGGCGAAGCTCTTCGTCGCTGCGCAGTTTCGCGAAGCCGTCGCGGATCGCGGCGGGCGTCATCGACTGCAGCCACAAACGCTGGATCCGCTTCGGGGTCTTCGCGTATTGCGCGATGTAGCGGAAGATCAGCTCGCCTTCGCGTCCCGCGTCGCAGGCGTTGACGAGCTGGGTGACGTCCTTGCGCTTGATGAGCCTGAGAAGCGTGTTCAGCCGGGCCTCGTTCTTCTCGATCGGCTTCAGGTCGAAGCGTGTCGGGATCGCCGGCAGATGCGCGAACGTCCACTTGCCCCGCTTGACCTCCTCCTCCTCGGGCATGCCGATCTCGAGCAGGTGGCCGACCGCCGACGACAGCACGTAGCGGTCGCTCTCGAAATAGTCGCCGTTGCGCGTGAAGCCGCCGAGCGCCCGGGCGATGTCCGCGGCGACGGAAGGCTTCTCGGCGATGATCAGGGTCTTCGACATGGCGTGAGGCAAGGTCGGCGCGTCCGGCCGGTGAAGCGAGCGGGCGATGGTACCGGAGCCGTTGCGAACGAAGCAAGAATACGTTCGGACGACGCTCACCCAACGCGCGCACGCGGGCGCGCGCGTGAGCGGGCGCTTACGCCGGAGATCTCCGTCGTCTTCCCCGTCAGGCAACGCGTTGCCAGCGACCTCCAGGCAATGCTGCGACCTGGCCGTCGAGCTCGAGTTCGACAAGCGCGGCGGTCACCGATTCCGGTGCAAGGCGCGTGCGCACGATCAGCGTGTCGAGGTCGCAGGGATCGCCGCCAAGCGCGGTGACGACCGCGCGATGAGGGGATGACAGCGCTTCGGCCTCGCGGCGCACGTCCTGCGCCGTGGCGGTTGTCGAGGCCGCGACGCCCGGCAACCGCAGCTCGTCCAGCACATCCTGCGCAGTCTCGACGAGCTTCGCCCCGTCGCGGATCAGCTTGTGACAGCCGCGCGAGAACGGCGAATGGATCGAGCCGGGAATCGCGAACACGTCGCGTCCCTGCTCGCCGGCGAGCCGCGCCGTGATCAGCGAACCCGACGAGAGCGTCGCCTCCACGACGAGCACGCCTTTCGCGAGGCCGCTGATCAGTCGATTGCGACGCGGGAAGTTCTGGCGCAACGGCGGCGTGCCGGGCGCGAACTCGGACACGATGCCGCCGGCAAGCGCGATGGCGTGCGCGAGCTCGCGATGGCTCGCGGGGTACACGCGGTCGGGTCCGGTCCCTATGCAGGCGAGCGTCGAGCCGCCGCCTTCGAGCGCTCCCTCGTGCGCGCCCCCATCGATGCCGAGCGCCAGCCCCGAAACGATCGTAAGGCCGGCACCCGACAACGCACGCGCGAAGGCTCGCGCGTTTTCCACACCTTGGGGTGTCGCATGCCGACTGCCGACGATGGCGAGCGAGGGCCGGTTCAGGAGCTCACGGCGACCGATGAAGAACAATGCCGGCGGCGCGTCGGGCATCGACAGCAGCGCTTGCGGATAGTCTTCATCGTCCCAAGCGATCAGCTGGTGACCGTCACGCGAGAGCCACTCGCGCGTTCTCTCCAGCAGCGCGCCGTCGATCGGCGTCTGGATTCGCATCGCGGTCGCCGCCGACGTCGCTGCGGACAGTTGCGCGCGCGACGCGGAGAAGACGCGCTCGGCCGATCCGAGCGCGCGCAGGAGCGCGGCCACAGCAGGCGACGGGAGCTGCAGCAAGGCGAGCCGCGCCCAGGCGTCAACGCGGGCGTCGAGCGGCATCAGGACGGGCCCGGCGGATGACCGCCGGGCCGCAGGGGGTGCTTGCGATTACGGCTTGCGCACGAAATCGCCGATCGTCACCGGGTCCGTCGAGTTCACCAGGATGCCGTACGCGACCCGGTCGAACGTGCGGAACACGAACATCAGCCCGGTCCGCTCCTGCGGCACCTCGAGATACTTGTCCTTGACGAACCACGTCGTCTGGTCGAAGTCGCGGACGATCACCGGCGTGTCGGTGTTCGGGCGCGGATCGGGGATCGGCGACACGCCGCGGTAGACGGCGAGCACCGTTCCGACGTCGATTCCGTCCTGCGCGCCCTTGTCGATCGTGACGATCGAGCCCCGGCCCATCTCGGTCGTATCGGTGATCGTCGCGATGATCCGGCCTTCGACGTCGCGGGTCGGCGCATGCGGCGCGTAGTTGACGATGACTTCGCGCGGTGCCGGCACCAGGCGGTCGCCGATCAGGATCTCCTCGGTCGCGTTCTCGATCAGCAGCGTCGAGACATCGGCGAAGCGCTCGACGCGGCCGGTGCCCAGGTACCGGTACTCGAAGCCGAGTTGCTCCTTCAGGTTGTAGCGAGCGGATCGGCCCGGTCGAGCGGTAGATGTGCCAGAGCCCGCCCGACGCAGGATCGATCCCGACGACGTAGATCCGGTCGCCCTCGCCGCGCACGACGCGTTCGCGGTCGCGTCCGGCCACGATCTCGGCGGACCCTTTGAGGCCCTCGGGTCCGGTCACCAGCGGGCGGGAGAGGAACGGCTCGATGTCGCCGGGCGGAATCGTCGGGATCGCTTCGCGGTCGAGCGGTGTCGAACGCGCGGTGGGTGACACGCGCAACGTCTCGCGGGCGCCCGACGTGCCTTGGGCGAGCGACAGGCGCGGCTGGCCATCGACATAGTCCAGCCGTACGACGTCGCCCGGATAGATCAGGTGCGGGTTGCGGATCTGGTCGCGATTCATTCGCCAGACATCCGGCCAGCGCCAAGGGTCGCGGAGGAACTTGCCCGAGATGCCCCAGAGCGTGTCGCCTTTTTGCACCGTATAGGCCTGCGGCGCGTTGTCGGCCATGCGAACGTCCTGCGCAGACGCGGGGGCACCGCCAAGAACGAAGGCGGCCGCCGCGATCAGCGGGAGGGCTCGGAGGGTCATGCTAGACTTTTGACGCATAAGACCTCTTGCGGAGTGGCGGCTTGGAGTGGCAACTGACGGACACTTGCTAACGTCCTAAAGCACCGCAAAATAAGGGTTTATCGCAGATTCTGCATCCGGCACCTGCATTTGGCAAGCTAGCCATGATCCTGAACATCCTCGAGTACCCCGATCCGCGCCTGAAGAAGGTCGCCTCGCCCGTGACGACGTTCGGGCCCGAGATCCAGCGCCTGGTCCGCGACATGGCGGAGACGATGTACGCGGCGCCCGGCGTCGGGCTGGCGGCTACGCAGGTGGACGTCCACAAGCGGATCATCATCATCGACATCTCCGAGGCCCGGGACGAGCTGCGGGTATTCATCAACCCGGAGCTTCTCGAGGCGGAAGGGGAGGCGGAATGCGAGGAAGGTTGCCTTTCGGTTCCGGGGTACTACGACAAGGTGACCCGCGCGGCCCGGGTCCGGGTTCGCGCGCAGGACGAGCATGGAAAACGCTACGAGCTTGCCGCGGACGGCCTGCTCGCCGTATGCATCCAGCATGAAATGGACCATCTGGTGGGCAAGGTCTTCGTCGACTACCTGTCCCCGCTGAAGCGGGCGCGTCTTGCCAGCAAGCTCAAGAAAAAGCAGCGGCTGGCGGGCTGATCTGACGGCTTGCAGCGCTACGCGGCTGTTTGCGAGCGCTCACTTACAGCAATGACTTTGCGCGTCGGCTTCGCGGGCACGCCTGCATTCGCTTCGGGGGCGCTGGCCGCGATCGCCGATGCAGGCTTCACGATACCGTTGGTGCTGACGCGGCCCGATAAGCCGAAGGGCCGAGGGCTCAAGGTCGAGGCCTCCGAGGTCAAGCAGCAGGCAGTGCGGCGCGGGATTCCGGTGTTCCAGCCGGCGACGCTGAAGGTCGCCGAAGCCAGCCGCCGGGGCGCTGGGCCAGCCGCTGGATGTCCTGGTCGTTGCCGCGTACGGGCTAATCCTGCCGCGGCACGTCCTCGATTGGCCGCGGTACGGGTGCCTGAACATCCACGCCTCCAGGCTGCCGCGCTGGCGCGGCGCGGCGCCGATCCAGCGGGCGATCGAGGCCGGCGACCGCGCGACCGGCATCACGATCATGCAGATGGACGAGGGCCTGGACACCGGGCCGATCGTCGACGTCCGCGAGGTTGCCGTCGCGGCGCGAGAGACCGCAGGGTCGCTGCAGGACAAGCTCGCGCGGCTCGGCGCAGCGGCGATCGTCGACGTGCTCGATCGGCTCCGCCGCGATCGCGGCCTCGTTTCGACGCCCCAGCCCGAGGAAGGCGTGAGCTATGCGACGAAGATCAGCCGCGCTGACGCGAGGATCGATTGGACGCGTGAAGCGGAAGCGATCGACCGGCAGGTCCGCGCTTTCGATCCTTCGCCCGGGGCGTTCACTGCGCTGGACGGGGTGCCGCTGAAGGTCTGGCGGGCCGACCCGCTCGAGAGCGCGCCGGGACTCCCGCCGGGAACCATCCTGGCCGCGGACGATTCGCTCGTCGTGGCGTGCGGTCGTGGCGCCTTGCGGGTAATGGACGTGCAGCCGGCCGGAGGCAAGCGCATGGATGCACGTGCCTTCGCTTCAGGGCGAGCGCTTGCGCGCGGGTCGCGATTGGTATCGCCCGCGGCGTGAACGATCGCGCGTGGCGGTGCTCGCAGTTCGCGGCGTACCGCCGATGTTCGTCGTCCGCAGGCGCACGTCGTCGCAAGCGGATTGAATCCGCTGTGCGCGCTCGCATTTAACGCGTGCCGGCAGCTTCGCCGGTCACGAGGATCGACCCGCAACGGTCGCAACGAACGGACATGGGCAACGTATTGAAGACCGGCCTCCTGATGGCCGCGATCATGGCGCTTTTCGGTGCCGTCGGCGCTGCCGTCGGCGGCGCGCAGGGAATGCTGCTCGCACTCGCGCTCGGTGCGGGAATGAACTTCTTCGCCTACTGGTTCTCCGACGCGATGGTCCTGCGCATGTACGGCGCGCGCGAAGTCGACGCGCACAGCGCGCCCCAGTTCTACGGACTGGTGCAGGAGCTCGCTGCGCGTGCGAGTCTGCCGATGCCGCGCGTCTATCTGATCGACGAAGCGCAGCCGAACGCGTTCGCGACCGGTCGCAATCCCGAGCACGCCGCGCTCGCCGCGACCACCGGACTGCTTCAGGTGCTGACGACCCGGGAGCTGCGCGGCGTGATGGCGCACGAGCTCGCCCACGTGAAGCATCGCGACATCCTCACGTCGACCGTCACCGCGTCGATCGCCGGCGCAATCTCGACGCTTGCGAACTTCGGCATGTTCTTCGGCGGACGCGATGACGACCGCAACCCGGTTTTCGCGATCCTGATCCTGATCCTCGCGCCGATCTCCGCGATGCTGATCCAGTTCGCCATCTCGCGCTCGCGCGAGTACGACGCGGACCGCGGCGGTGCTGCGATCTCCGGCGATCCGCAGGCGCTCGCGAGCGCGCTCGCCAAGATCGATCGCCATGCGCGCGGACTGCCGCTTGCGACGGCCGAAGCGAATCCGTCGACGGCGCAAATGATGATCGTGAATCCGTTGTCGGGCGGCGGCATCGCGGGCCTGTTCAGCACGCATCCTTCGACCGAGGAGCGCGTCGCGCGGCTTCTCGCGCTCGCGTAGCGGGAGGACGGCGGGCGGTGAAGCAATCGCAACAGCAGGCCGCCCTCGCCGTCCGCCGCGTGCTCGACGGCCAGTCGCTCTCGGCCGCGCTCCAGGCGTCCGGCGCAGACGACGCGGGTCCGGCGCGAGCGCTCGTGCACGAGCTCGCCTATGGAACGTTGCGGCACTACGGCACGCTCGATGCGCTGACCCGGCACTTATCGGACAAGCCGATTCCCGGACCGCAAGCTCGCAGCGCTCGTCGCGGTCGCGCTGTATCAGCTCGAGCATGCGAACGCGCCGCCGTTCGCCGTCGTCGACCAGGCGGTCGCCGCAGCGGCGGAGATCGCCAGGCCTGCGGCGAAAGGCCTCGTCAATGCGTTGCTGCGCCGGTTCCTCCGCGAGCGCGAAGCGTTGCTCGAGCGCGCGAGAAGCGAGCCGGTCGGCCGCTGGTCGCATCCACGCTGGTGGATTTCCCGCGTGCGCTCGGACTGGCCGCAGCATTGGGAATCGATCCTCGCCGCGGGCAACCAGCGACCGCCGCTCGCTTTGCGCGTCAACGTGCGGCGGACGTCGCAGGGAGGATCTGCTCGCGCGTTTCATGCAGGCGGGCATCGGCGCGCGCGCGGAAGGTGCGCGGGGCATCGTCGTCGACGTGCCGCGTCCGGTGCACGAGCTTCCCGGGTTCGCGGCGGGCGAGTTTTCCGTGCAGGACCTCGGTGCGCAGCTTGCGGCGCCGCTGCTCGGCGTCGCGAACGGACTTCGCGTGCTCGACGCCTGCGCGGCACCCGGAGGGAAGGCATCGCATCTGCTGGAAAGCGCCGATATCGACCTCACGGCGCTCGATACCGACGCGTCGAGGCTCCAACGCGTGCGCGACAACGTCGCCCGGCTCGGGCTCGACGGGCCGCATGTTCGCATCGCACAGGGCGACGCCGCGCAACCTTCGAGCTGGTGGGACGGCACACCGTTCGATCGCATCCTCGCCGACGTGCCGTGCACGGCGTCGGGTGTCGTGCGCCGGCACCCCGACGGCAAGTGGTTGCGGCGCCCGACCGACCTGGCCGGCTTCGCCACGCAACAGCGTGCGTTGCTCGACGGCCTGTGGCCGACGCTCGAGCGCGGTGGCTGCCTGCTTTACGCGACCTGCTCGGTGTTCCGTGAAGAGAACGAGACGCGAATCGCCGAATTCCTCGCCCGGACACCCGATGCGTTGCGCGAATCCCTCAGCCTGACCGACGATATCGCCCATTCCGGTGGGCAACTCTTGCCTTCGCCGGAAGGCGCGGGCCACAATCACGACGGCTTCTTCTACGCGCTGCTCCGCAAGGCCTGAATGCATACGCGGAGCCATCCGTCCGGGTCTTAACGCGCCACGGGCGCGCTCCTTTCGCCCGCATGCCGCCCCCTCCTCTTCCGAGCCTCGGCTCGCATTCGCGCCGCAACCGCCGTCGGCTGGTGGCGGCAGCATTCGCGTGGGCGGCGCTTTCACTGTTGCCGGTGGCCGCGAGTGCGGACTCCGTTCCGCTGACCACCGCCGAAGTCCGCGTCGAGGACGAGCAGGTCGTGCTGAACGTGGATTTCGCGTTGTCGCTCAATTCGACGCTCGAGGAAGCGCTCCAGCGCGGCATCCCGCTGTATTTCCTGCTCGAGGTCGAGATCCAGCGGCCGCGCTGGTACTGGTTCGACGAGAAGGTGCTCCAGCATTCGACGCAGTATCGCGTCTCCTATCAGCCGCTGACGCGCCAGTACCGGGTCGCGAGCGGCCTGCTGTCGCAGACGTTCGACTCGCTGGAGGAAGTGGAGCGGCTGATCGGCCGCGTCACTGCGCGCGCGATCGCGAACGCGAGCGATCTCGAGAAAGGCTCGCGCTACGACGTCGTCGTCCGCCTGCGGCTCGACCAGAACCAGCTTCCGAAACCGTTCCAGGTGAACGCGCTCGCGTCGCGCGAGTGGCAGCTCGCGTCGGAATCGCGCCGGATCCCGTTCACGCCATGAGCAGCCTCTTGAGCTCGCGCAGCATGCGCTGGGTGCTGCTCGCCTCCGCGAGCCTGTCGGCGATCGCGCTGTTCCTGCTCGCCACGGCAAGCGCGAACACCGAATTGTTCGCGCGGAGCTACGACAACCTGCTCGTGCTGAACGGCGTGCTGGTCACCGTGCTGTTCGGCATCGTGCTCTGGCAGTTGTGGCGGCTGCGGCGGGGACTCAAGCGCGGCGTGTTCGGCTCGCGGCTCGCCGCAAGGCTGGTTCTGCTGTTCGCACTGGTTGCCGTGCTGCCGGGCGTGCTGGTGTACGCGGTGTCGGTGCAGTTCCTCGGCCGCTCGATCGAGAGCTGGTTCGACGTTCGCGTCGATCGCGCGCTCGAGGGCGGACTCAACGTCGGACGGGTCGCGCTCGACTCGCTGTTGAAGGATGCGGGCGAAAAGGCGCGCCGGATCGGCGAAGCGGTCGCCGAATCGCAGTCGCCGCCATCGATCGCGCTGGCGCGCGCGGCCGAGCAGGCAGGTGCATACGAAGCCGCGCTCTACAGCGCCACGGGGAGCGTCATGGCGGTCGGCGGCGTCGGCCAGTCGACCGCTACGCCCGAGCCGCCGCCGGCGCAAGCGCTGCGCCGCGCGCGCCTGCAGCAGACGACGACGGAGGTGGCGCAGCGCGGCGACACGCTGCTGCTGCGTGTCGTCGTACCGGTGAACAGCGGCGACCGCATGGATCCGCTGAAGGTGCTGCAGGTGATCGAGCCGGTGCCGCGCGGGCTTGCGCAGGAAATCGAGAAGGTCCAGGCGGGCTGGCGCGACTATCAGGAGATCGTGTTCTCGCGCGATGCGTTGAAGCGGCTGTACGGGTTCACGCTCACGCTGACGCTGTTGCTCGCGCTCGGCAGCGCGCTGGGCCTCGCGGTCGTGCTGTCCGAGCAGTTCAGCGCGCCGTTGAGCCTGCTCGCCGAAGGCACGCGTGCCGTGGCGCAAGGCGACTTCACGCGGCGCCAGCCGGTCGTGAGCAAGGACGAGCTCGGCGTGCTGACCGAGTCGTTCAACGCGATGACCGCGCAGCTTGCCGACGCGCATGCGAAGAACGAGGAATCGCGCCAGGCGATCGAGACGACGCGTGCGTATCTCGAGAGCATCCTCGGCAATCTCTCGGCAGGCGTGCTTGCTTTCGATGACAGATACCGGCTGCGTACGGCGAATTCGAGTGCCGCGGTGATCCTGCAGCAGCCGCTTGCCGACCTTACCGGCATGCCACTTTCCGATTGGGGACGCAGGCAGCCGGCGCTCGCGCCGTTCGCGGAGCTCGTCGCCGAGCGTTTCCGGCACAGCCGCGACGGAACCTGGCAGAAGGAGGCGGCGCTGACCGTCGGCAACCTCACGCGAAGCCTGCTGATGCGCGGCACGCGCCTTCCCGGGGCGCCGGTGCCAGGCTACGTCGTCGTGTTCGACGACGTGTCCGAGCTTCTGCAGGCGCAGCGCGACGCGGCGTGGGCCGAAGTGGCGCGCCGGCTTGCGCACGAGATCAAGAACCCGCTGACGCCGATCCAGCTGTCGGCCGAGCGGCTCGCGGTCAAGCTCGCCGGCAAGCTCGAGGGCGCCGAGGCCGAGACGCTGAAGCGCGGCACCGCGACGATCGTCACCCAGGTGCAAGCGATGAAGCAGATGGTCGACGACTTCGCGATCTACGCCCGCACGCCGCGTCCCGGGCAGATGCAGCCGGTTGATTTGTCGGCCCTCTTGCTCGACGTGCTGGCTCTGTACGACAATCTGCGCCCGCACACGTCGCTCGCCCTCCCGGACGTCCCGGTGGTCATCCAGGGCGAGCCCACCCGTCTCCGCCAGGTGTTTCACAATCTCCTGCAGAACGCTATCGACGCGCAGTCCGGCCGCGACGATGCACATTTCGCGATCTCGCTCGAACAGCGCGAGGGCGAGGCGCGGTTGTCGGTCGCCGATGCTGGCGATGGGTTCCCGCCCGACGTGCTCGAGCGGGCGTTCGAGCCCTACGTGACGACGAAAACGAAGGGAACCGGCCTCGGCCTTGCGATCGTGAAGAAGATCGTCGACGAGCACGGCGGCCGGGCCTCGCTCGAGAACCTCGCGCGCGGCGCGCGCGTGACGCTCACCTTCCCGCTGGCGACGCGATGACGAACCCTGTTTCGTCGGACATCCTGATCGTCGACGACGAAGTCGGCATTCGCGAGCTGTTGTCCGAGATCCTGCAGGACGAGGGCTACCGGGTCGCGCGTCGCCGAGAACGCCGGTCAGGCGCGCGCGTATCGCCTGCGGCTGCAACCCGCGCTCGTGCTGCTCGATATCTGGATGCCGGACACCGACGGCGTGACGCTGCTGCGCGAATGGGGCGCGTCCGGGCAGCTGACGATGCCGGTCGTGATGATGTCCGGCCACGGCACGATCGAGACGGCCGTCGAGGCGACGAAGATCGGCGCGTTCGATTTTCTCGAGAAGCCGATCGGGCTTGCCAAGCTGCTCACGACGATCTCGCGGGCGCTCAAGAATTCGTCTGCGCGCGAGCCGCGGCGAATTTCGCTTTCGGTGCTCGGCACCAGCGCGGCGGTGCGCGAGACCGAGCGTGCGATCGAGCAGGTGCTCGCCGCACGCAAGCCCGTGCTGCTGCTCGGCGAGCCCGGCACCGGACATGATGCGGCTGCGCGCGCGGTCGCAGCGCCCGGGTGCGCCGTTCCTGCCGCTCGCGAATGGATCGCGGCTGTCGGCGAATCCGATCGCGATGCTCGAGGAGGTTCGCGAGGGCACGCTGTATTGCGCGGAGATCGGCAGCTTTTCCAAGGTCGAGCAGAAGGGCCTCGCGTTCCTGCTGCCGAAGCTCGAGAAGTACGAAGCGACGCTGGTGTGCACGAGCTCCGAAGCGCTCGGCAACCTGGCCGCGGAAGGACGCTTCGACGCTGCGTTGCTCTCGCAGCTGTCGGTCGGCGCCGTGATGCTGCCGCCGCTGCGCGTCCGGCGCGACGACATCCCGCCGATGATCGAGCGGTTCTGGCGGGAAGCGACGCGCGGCGATCCGTCGGCGCCGCTGCTGGCGGCGTTGCCACCGCCAGCGCTCGCCGCGCTCACGAATGCACACTGGCCCGGCAATCTCGATCATCTCGCGAACGTCGTAGCGAACCTGGCGCTGGTGCGCGCCGAGATCACGGCCGATCACGTAAAGCGCCTGCTGGGCGAGTCCGCGCAACCCGAGCAGCCGGTCGCCCCGGAAATCACCGCGCGCTTTTTCGAGCTTCCGCTGCGCGAGGCGCGCGAAGCGTTCGAGCGCATTTATTTCGAGCAACTCCTCGGGCGCGAGCAGAGCAACATGAGCCGGGTCGCCGAAAAGGCAGGGCTCGAGCGCACGCACCTGTACCGGAAGCTGAAGCAGCTGAACATCCGGTTCTCCCGGCGCACCGACGAAAGCGGCGTCTAGCCGCGGCTTCTTGACCGCTTCCGCGCCCGGCTCGCGCCCGATGATGCCCCTGGTGATCGGGGCGATCGGCATCGTGTTCGGCGACATCGGCACGTCGCCGCTCTATACGATGCGCGAGGTGTTCGGCGGCGCGCACGGCATCCCGCTCACGTCGGCAAACGTCTACGGGCTGCTGTCGCTCGTGTTCTGGTCGCTCGTCGTGATCGTCACGCTGAAGTACGTCGTGCTGATCATGCGCGCCGACAACCGCGGCGAAGGCGGCATCCTCGCACTCACCGCGCTGGTCGCGCAGGGCCTCGATCGCCACGAACCGCCTGCGCTGGTGGCTGGTCGGCTTCGGCATCTTCGGCGCGGCGATGTTCTTCGGCGACGCGATGATCACGCCGGCGATCTCGGTGCTCGGCGCGGTCGAGGGTCTGGAGGTCGATCGCGCCGGGCATGAACGCATTCATCGTTCCGGTCGCCGTCGTGATCATGATCGCGCTGTTCGCGATCCAGAAGCACGGAACGCATTCGGTCGGCAGGCTGTTCGGGCCGATCACGCTGCTGTGGTTCATCGCGCTCGCGGTCCTCGGCGTCCTGCAGATCACGGCGAACCCGTCGGTGCTGCGGGCGCTCTCGCCGCTCTACGCCGTCGAGTTCGTCGTCGACCACCCGCTCGCGACGTTCCTGGCGCTCGGCGCCGTCGTGCTCGCCGTCACCGGGACCGAGGCGCTGTACGCGGACATGGGCCACTTCGGCAGGTCGCCGATCCGGCGCGCGTGGCTGTTCTTCGTGTTCCCGGCGCTCGTGCTGAACTATTTCGGCCAGGGGGCGCTGCTGCTCGCGCAGCCCGCCGCGATCAAGAACCCGTTCTACCTGATGGCGCCGTCGTGGGCGCTGGTGCCGCTGCTCGTGCTCGCGACGTGCCGCGGCGATCATCGCCTCGCAGGCGGTGATCTCGGGCGCGTTCTCGCTCGCGCGGCAGGCCGTGCAGATGGGTTACGTTCCGCGCCTCGACATCCAGCACACGTCCGAGCGCGAGATCGGGCAGATCTACATTCCGTTCATCAACTGGACGCTGCTGATCGCCGTGTTGCTGCTGGTCGTCGGATTCCAGAGCTCGAGCGCGCTCGCCGGCGCGTACGGGATCGCGGTCACGCTGGCGATGCTGATCGATTCGGTGCTGATCTTCTTCGTCATGCGGCGGATCTGGCGGTGGTCGCTGCCGGCGGCGCTTGCGATCGCGGTGCCGCTCGGGCTGATCGACTTCGCGTTCCTGTCGCTCGAACGCGCTCAAGATCCCCGACGGCGGCTGGTTCCCGCTGCTCATCGGCGCGCGTCGTGTTCACGCTGCTGACGACGTGGAAGCGCGGGCGCGGCTGATCCTGATGGAGCGGCTGGCCGCCGAATCGATGCCGCTCGACGTGTTCGTGCCGAGCATCGAGTCGTCGCCGCCGACGCGCGTGCCGGGCACGGCGGTATTCCTGACCGCGACGCCGGACCGCGTTCCGCACGCGCTGCTGCACAACCTGAAGCACAACAAGGTGCTGCACGAGCGCGTCGTGTTCCTGACCGATCGTCACGCGCGACTATCCGTACGTCGCACGAGGACGAGCGCTACGAGATCGCGCCGCTCGGCGCCGAGTTCTACCGGATCTACGGTTACTACGGGTTCAAGGAGGACCCGGACGTGCCGGCGCTGCTGGACGCTCGCGAGCAGCGACGGCTTCGTGTTCGACATGATGGACACGTCGTTCTTCGTGTCGCGCGAGACGCTGATCGCGACCAAGGTCGCCGGGCATGGCGCTCTGGCGCGAGCGGCTGTTCGTCGCCATGTCCAAGAACGCGGTGAAGTCGTCGGATTTCTTCTCGGTGCCGACGAATCGCGTGGTGGAGCTGGGGACGCAGGTGCAGTTGTAGGGGTTCGGGTCGCGGATCTCGGATCTGGGATCGCTTACGAGATGCGGCGATCGCCGGCTGGCGATCCACAAAGAACAAGGGCCCGCATGGACGGGCCCTTGTTGCTGCAATCGGCAGGCGGCTTGCCTATCGCGTTGCTCCCGATCCTGATCCTCGATCCCAATCCCGGGCTTCAAGCCACTTCCGCCATCGCCCCGCGCATCTGCTTCATCGCCTTGCTCTCGATCTGGCGGATGCGCTCGGCCGAGACGCCGTATTCGTTGGCGAGCTCCTGCAGCGTGGCCGGATCGTCCTCGCGAAGCCAGCGGGCCTCGATGATGCGCCGGCTGCGGGCGTCGAGCTTGCCGAGCGCGCTCTTCAGCCCTTCGCTGCGGCGGGACTCGATCTGCTCGCGCTCGAGCGTCTGCGACGGCTCTTCCGCGTCGTCCGCAAGCCAGGCGATCGGCGACACGGACGACTCGTCGTCACCCGGCGTCGGATCGAGCGCCACGTCCTGCCCGGAAAGGCGCATCTCCATCTCGAGCACTTCCTCCGGCTTGACGCCAAGCGTCGCCGCGATGTCGCCGGCCTCGCGCGTGCGTCAGCGCGCCGGAGCGCTTCTTCATGCTGCGCAGGTTGAAGAACAGCTTGCGCTGCGCCTTCGTCGTCGCGACCTTCACCAGCCGCCAGTTGCGCAGGATGTGCTCATGGATCTCGGCCTTGATCCAGTGCAGCGCGAACGACACGAGCCGGACGCCGCGCTCGGGATCGAAGCGACGCACCGCCTTCATCAGGCCGACATTGCCTTCCTGGATCAGGTCGGCCTGCGGCAGGCCGTAGCCCATGTAGTTGCGCGACACGGCGACGACCAGGCGCAGGTGCGACATCACCAGCTGGCCGGCCGCGTCGATGTCCTCGCTCGTCTCTCCAGCGCCGGCCGAGGTCGACCTCCTGCTCCGCAGTCAGCAGCGGGAAGCGATTGACGGCCTGGATGTAGTGATCCAGGCTGCCCAGCGAGTTGGGGGTCGGGAACGCAAGCGCGGTACCGATCATCGAAGAGTCTCCTCTGGCGCGGGTCGGGCGGGGAAGGGGTGAGTGCCGGAATCCGCGCGACCCACAGTTTAGCACTCGGGACATCAGAGTGCTAAGCGGCCCCGAAAGTTCCCGACTGTTTTGCTCAGGTAAGCGGGAGCGCTTGCTCGACGACTGACTAATCAGGGACTTGCGGGGCGGCTGCCGCGATGGGGCGCGGTTCGGCCGGGACCAACGGGGTGAGCGATCCGGCGGCGCCCCTGCCCGCCTCTCCTGGAATCGCGCGTCCGTAGGATTCGGCGGGACGGGCGTTGCGCCGGGGATCATCAAAGGCCGACAACTTCCGCAGGACCGAAGTTTCCGCGGCCGCTCCGCTCGCGGCGCCCCCCTACAAGGCCCTTCATGCCGGTGGTACGGGGCCTCCCCGTGGGGACGCCGGGGTGGGGTCAGTCCGCCGGCAGCAACGCGTCGACGAACTCGGTCGCCACGAAAGGCCGCAGGTCGTCGAGCCCCTCGCCCACGCCGATGAAGCGGATCGGGATCGGGTGCTGCTTCGCGATCGCCGCAACGACCCCGCCCTTCGCCGACCCGTCGAGCTTGGTGACGACCAGGCCGGTCAGCCCGATCGCGGCGTCGAAGGCCCTGACCTGCGCCAGCGCGTTCTGGCCGGTGTTCGCGTCGAGCACGAGCAGGACTTCATGCGGGGCGTCGGCCTGCGCCTTCTGGATCACGCGCTTGACCTTGCGCAGCTCCTCCATCAGGTGCAGCTGCGTCGGAAGGCGGCCCGCGGTGTCGGCCAGCAGCACATCGATCCCGCGAGCCTTCGCCGCGCCGACGGCGTCGAAGGTGACCGCGGCGGCGTCGGCGCCTTCCTGCACGATGACCGCGACCTGGTTGCGCTCGCCCCAGATCGCGAGCTGCTCGCGCGCCGCGGCGCGGAACGTGTCGCCCGCCGACAGCAGCACCGAACGGCCCTGCTGCTGCAGCCACTTGGCGAGCTTGCCGATCGACGTCGTCTTTCCGGCGCCGTTGACGCCGGCGATCATCATCACGAACGGCCGGCCGCCCTCGACGTCGAAGCGGTTTCTCGAGCGGACGGATCAGGTCGAGCAACGCTGCGCGAAGCAAGGCGCGAGGATCCGCGTCGTTGCCGGACTTGCGGTAGCGCTCCTTGAGATCCTCGAGCAGGTGCCGGGTCGCGTCGATGCCGACGTCCGCCGTGAGCAGCGCTTCCTCGAGATCGTCGAGCGCCTGCTCGTCGAGGATGCGGTTGCGGAAGACGCCGGTCAGCGCTCCCGTCAGCTTGTCGCGCGATGCGGTCAGCCCGAGCTTGAGGCGCTCGGACCACGAGCGGCTTCGCGGACTCGGCTGGCGCGGACCTGCGACGGCGGCATCGCCACGTTGCGGGGCGTCATCGGCTGCCGGCACGGCCGGCTCGGCGGGCAGCTCCGGCGTGCGTCGGGGGTCGGCTTGCGCTTGAAGAAATCGAACACGTCGGGAGGGCGGCTGGACCGGCGCCGGCGACGCTATGGACAACGCCGGGCGAAAGGTGGAATTCTACGCGGCCGCCCGCTGATGGACCGCCCGCGCCTGTGCCTCGATCTCCCGCCAATGCGGTGCGCATCATCGGAGGGCGCTGCCGCGGCCGCCTCGTGCGCTTTCCGCCGGCCGCCGCGCTGCGACCGACGCCGGACCGCGTGCGCGAGACGCTGTTCAACTGGCTGGGCCAGGACTTGACCGGCCGATCGACGCTGGAGCTTTATGCAGGCAGCGGCGCGCTGTCGCTCGAGGCGCTGTCGCGCGGCGCGTCGCTGGCGGTTGCCGTCGACCGCGACGCCAAGCTGGTCGCCGCACTCCGCGAGAACGCCGCAACGCTCGGCCTTTCCGGCCTCGAAACTGCGCGCGCCGACGCGCAGGCCTTCATCACGCGCGAGACGCGCGACTTCGACGTGATCTTCCTCGACCCGCCGTTCGCCGACGACCCGTGGAGCTGGCTGCTGCCCGCCTGCGCGCGACGCCTCGCGCCCGACGGCTTCGTCTATGCCGAGGCCGGCGCGCCGCTCGCAGCCGCCGGCGGCCTGCAGATCGTGCGGACCGCGAAGGCGGGGCAGGTGTATTACCATCTGCTCGCGCTGCCATGCTGAAGGTCATCTACCCCGGCACGTTCGACCCGTTCACGCGCGGCCACGAGGACCTCGTGCGCCGCGCGGCCCGGCTGTTCGACTCGGTCGTCGTCGCGCGTTGCGGACAGCGAGGCGAAGCGGCCGTTCTTCGACGCGGCCGCGCGCGTCGAGATGGCGCGCGAGGTCCTGGCGCCGCTTGCGAACGTGACGGTCACGAGCTTCTCGTCGCTGCTGCTGCAGTTCGTGCGCGAGCAGCGCGCGCAGGTCGTGATGCGGGGTCTGCGCGCGGTGTCGGATTTCGAGTACGAGTTCCAGATGGCCGGAATGAACCGGCGCCTGGATCCCGAGGTCGAAACGCTGTTCCTGACGCCGTCGGAGGAGTACACGTTCGTGTCCGCGACGATCGTGCGCGAGATCGCGAAGTTCGGCGGCGACGTGTCGTCGTTCCTCCATCCGGCGGTGAACGAGCGCCTCAAGGCCCGCGTGGCCGCCGGCGCGCTAGGACGGGGTTGGCGCATGGCGCTGATGATCACCGACGAATGCATCAACTGCGACGTTTGCGAGCCCGAGTGCCCGAACGGCGCGATCGCGCAGGGCGTCGAGATCTACGTGATCGACCCGGCCAAGTGCACCGAATGCGTCGGCCATTTCGACGTGCCGCAGTGCCGCGAGGTCTGCCCGGTCGACTGCATTCCCGTCGACCCCGATCGGGTCGAGACGCGGGAGGTGCTTCGGCTCAAGTACGAGGGACTGATGGCGGCCAAGGCGCCGCCTGACCGGCCGCGACGGTCGGCCTTACGAATCGCGGCACCTCGCGCCGTAGCGCGGCAGCCGCTGCAGGCCGCCTCGAGGCGCAGCGCCCACGGCTCGTCCCGCGCAAGCCCCGAGCCGACCGACGTTGTAGCGTACTGGCAAGCCTTTTGCTCACCCTTGTCCGCTCGTGCCCGGCGGGCAGGACCTATCGTCCGTTCCGCCCCGCGTCCGCCAAGGAGGGAGACATGATTCGCCAGATCGGCATGCTCGTGAGCTTCGCGCTCGCGATCGCCGCCGCCGCACCGGCCAGCGCCCAGGACGGCGTCACCGACAAGACGGTCGTCATCGGCCAGTCGGCGGCGTTCAGCGGTCCCGCCGCGCAACTCGGGATCCAGATGCGCTCCGGCGCCAAGCTCTGGATCGACCACGTCAACGCGCTCGGCGGCATCCACGGCCGGCAGATCGAGCTGCGAACCCGCGACGACCAGTACGAATCCAAGCTCGCGGCCGAGAACACGAGGAAGTTCATCAACGAGGACCGCGTGTTCGCGTTGTTCGCGTACGTCGGAACGCCGACGTCGCAGGCGTCGATGCCGATCTTCACCGAGGCGCGCGTGCCGTTCATCGGCGCGTTCACCGGCGCCGAGCTGCTGCGCTCGCCGTTCAACCGCTACATCTTCAACGTGCGGGCGAGCTACTACGACGAGACCGAAGCGATCGTCGAGCACCTGACGCGCATCGGCGCGCGCAAGATCGCAGTGTTCCACCAGGCCGACTCGTACGGGCAGGCCGGCCTCGACGGCACGACGCGGGCGCTGACCAAGCGCAACATGAAGGTCCATGCCCTCGGCACGGTCGAGCGAAACACGGACGAACGTGGCCGAAGCGGTGAAGACGATCCACGGCTCGCAGCCCGACGCGGTCGTGATGATCTCGCCGTACACGTCGACCGCCGAGTTCGTGCGGCAGATGAAAAAGTCGGAAAGCCTCGCTTCGTTCTACACGGTCTCGTTCGTCGGCAGCAAGGCGCTCGCCGACGCGCTCGGCAAGGAGGGACACGGCGTGACGATCTCGCAGGTCGTGCCGTTCCCGTGGAGCCCGCTGACGCCGATCGTCAAGGAATACCTCGACCTCGCGAAGAAGTCGGGGAACGTCGAGGTGAACTTCAGCTCGCTCGAGGGCTTCATCTCGGCGAAGGTCCTGACCGAAGGCCTGCGGCGCGCCGGCAAGGACCTCACGCGCGAGCGCTTCGTCGCGGCGCTCGAGAGGCATCACGAACCTCGACCTCGGCGGCTTCGGCGTCTCGTTCTCCGCGCAGAACCACAACGCGTCGAAGTTCGTCGATCTGGCGATGATCGGGCGGGAAGGAAGGTTCGTGCGCGATGAAAAACGTGTCCGCGCGATGCCGGAGCGTACCGTAGCGGCGGAGCCGCACGTTTTTCATCGGGTTTGAAGTGGCGGGCGGCTAGGGGCGGCCCGTCGCCGCCCGCGGGCAACGGCACGAACAACGCGCGTTCTGCTCGACGCGAAGCCTTCGCCGAGCTCTAGGCGTTCGCGGCCATCGGCATCGCGTCCGGCGCGTCGATGATCTCGTCGATCGCCGCCACTTCGCGGTCGAGCGCGTGGATCTGGCGCTCCAGCGCGTCCTGCTGCTGCGTCAGCTCGCCGATCCGGTCCTCGAGCTCGTCGCTGGCGCGGTGGATGCGCTTGATGCTCTCGAGGCGCCGCTTCAGCTGCAGGTGATGCTCCTTGACCTGCGTCTCGAGCGGCGACATGACGGCGCGCAGCCACGCGTCCACGTCGCGGTTCGCGACGTCGTACGCGTGCTTCGCGCGCGACGCGACCGTCTCGAAGAAGCGCCGCATCAGCGCGAACTTCGCCTTGCTCACCATGTTCCACAGCGTGTTGAAGTGCTGGTTGTACGCGCGCTCCAGCCGATCGATCTCCTTCTGGTACTTCAGCACCGAGAACGGCGGCGGCACGAACGGCTCGAGGCCGTACTCCTGCGCGAACCGCGCGTACATCGCCCGCATCAGCTCGTGGATCTCGGCCGCCTGCTTCGCGGCGGCGTCGAGATTGCCGCGGATCGTCGCGAAGAACTCGCCCATCGCCTGGCGCACGCCCTTCGTGAACGGCGACGCCTCGATCGCCTTGCGCGTATGGGACGCGTTGCTCCGCAGCGCCTCGAGGCCGATCTGGTCGAACAGCGCGTTCGTCTGGTTCGTGAACACGTTGCGCAACGCGGTGAAGCGCGCGAGCCCGCGCTCGAACAGCTCCTTCTCCTCGCGCGCCCGCTCGAGCATGTGCTCGACGACGTCCTGGTTCTTGCCGCGCAGCGCCGTCATCTCGGCGAGCTGCTCGGCGACGCCGGACACGCGCGCGGCGAGCAGCGCACGCACGCCGTCGGCAAGCGCGCGGACCTCGGCCTTCGCGGCCGTGCCGACGATATGCCGCTTCGCGGGAATGATCCGGCCGGAGAGCGCGTCCTCGAGCGCGGGCAGGCGGCTCTTCGCAAGCAGCGCGTCGTCGCCGTTCACCTTCGCGAGCAGCGCCTTCTGCGCCGATACGGCGAACACCTGCGACGGCGGCACGTCGAGCATCGAGGCGCTCGCGCGAACCTGGCGCTGGATCTCCGCCTCGACTTCCGCGGGACGCTTGAGGTCGTCCCAGAGGCCGTCGATCTTGTTCAGGATGACGATGCGGCCGTTCTTCGCCGCCGCATCCTCGCCGGCGAGGTGCTGGTTCCACACCTCGAGGTCGGTGCGCGTCACGCCCGCGTCCGCCGCGAGGATGAAGAGGATCGCGTGCGCCTGCGGCAGCAGGCTGAGCGTCAGCTCGGGCTCGGTCCCGATCGCGTTCAGGCCCGGCGTATCGAGGATCACGAGACCCTGCTGCAGCAGCGGATGCGGGAAGTTGATGATCGCGTGACGCCAGCAGGGGATGTCGACGCTGCCCTGCTCGTCCTGCGTGAGGGCCTTCATCACGTCTTCGCTGTCCTCGGTCAGGCCGTAGCGGCGGGCGAGCGCGAACGGCACGCGCTTGACCTGCGACACGCGCGCGAGCGCCTCGCCCATCCGCTCGGCGGACGACAGGTCGAGCGGCAGCGTCACCCACTCGTCCGCGTAGTTCTTGAACTCGGCGACCGTCGCATCCTTGACGCCGCGTCTCGATCGGCAGCAGGCGGATCGACGGCGGTCGCGACGGATCGTGCAGCAGCTCGGTCGGGCACATCGTCGTGCGCCCCGCGGACGAGGGCAGCAGCCGCTGGCCGAAATCGGCGAAGAAGATCGCATTGATCAGCTCGGACTTGCCGCGCGAGAACTCCGCGACGAACGCGACGACGAGCTTGTCCTGGTGCAGCCGCTCGAGCAGCTGCTGCACCTTGCAGGGCGACCTGCGCATCGGCGAGGTCCTGCTCGTCGAGCCAGCGATGGAGCAGCGAAATGCGCGACGAGAGGCGCCGCCGCCAGTCGCCGTACGCCTCGAAGCGCGCTGCCAGTTCCCGCGATTGCATCGGACCCTCGGCTAAACGGTGCCGGACGCCATGACGGGAACGCGAGGCGGGCGACCGGGTGGGGTTGTCAAGCACAAGACATGCCGCGCCGGAGGAACGGCATGCGCCGTACGCCGCCGAAGCGCGGTCCACGCCTTGGACCCGGGGAGCGCCGGCTCAGCGCGCCTGGCAGCGCGGGCAATGGAACGAGGCGCGCTGGCCGAGCCGGGTGGCGCGGATGGGCGTCCCGCAGACGCGGCACGGCAGTCCCTCGCGTCCGTAAACGCGGTAATCGAGCTGGAAAGCGCCAGGCTCGCCGTCCGAGTCGACGAAGTCGCGCAGCGTGCTGCCGCCCTTGGCGATCGCCTCGGCAAGCACCTCGCGGACCGCCCCGACCAGGCGGGCGAGCCGCGGTCGCGAAAGCCTGCCCGCCGGCGTCGACGGGCCGGATGCCGGCGCGGAACAGCGATTCGTTGGCGTAGATGTTCCCCACGCCGACGACGACGTGGTTGTCCATCAGCGTGACCTTGATCGACGCGCGGCGGCCGCGGGTCTTCGCATGCAGGTAATCGGCCGAGAACGCGGCGTCGAAAGGCTCGGGACCCAGTCGAGCGAGCAGCGGATGCTGCGCTTCGTCCTGCACCCAGAGCATCGCGCCGAAGCGCCGCGGATCGTGATAGCGAAGCAGCCCGCCGTCGTCGAGCTCGATGTCGATGTGGTCGTGCAGTCGCCGCGGCGGGGCGTGCCGGTAGAGCCGGAGACTGCCGGTCATGCCGAGATGCACGAGCAGCGCCCCGTCGCCGAGCCGGAAGAGCAAGTACTTGCTCCTCCGATCGACGCGCTTCGATCGTACGGCTCTCGACCTGGCCCGGCAGCGTCTTTGGAACTGGCCAGCGCAAACGCCCGTCGTAGATGACGAGCCGCGCGATACGTCGTCCGATGACGTGCGGTGCGACGCCGCGTCGCGTCGTCTCGACTTCGGGCAGTTCGGGCATCTCTTAAGGCCGGCGGGGATCGCCGCAGGACTTGCGATCGAAGGGCAGCCGGCGAGTGGCGACTTCGACCCGCCGGGCTGGTTTGGCGTGCCGTTCAATATAACCTACCATCATTGCTCCGCCCTGCCTCGACGGGCCCGCCGGCGGAATCGAGGGTTCGAATGACGTTTCGCATCGCACACATCGCCTTCGCGCTGGCCGCCGTGCTGTCGGCTCCATCGCTGCTCGCGCAGCCCGGCCCAGCTGCCGAGCCGCCGCAGGCCACGGCCACGCCGAAACCGTCGGCCGAGGTCGGCGGCCTCGCGCCGGAAATCTTCTACCGGGTCCTGCTGGGCGATGTCGCGCTGCAGCGCGGCGAGCCGGCATTGGCGGCGCGTGCGTACCTGGACGCGGCGCGCGAAAGCCGGCGACGCCGCGCTCGCGCGACGAGCGGCCGAAGTCGCGTTGACGACGCGCCAGCGCGCGGTAGCGGAGCAGGCGGCGAAGCTCTGGCTCGAGATCGAGCCCGTCCGCCGAGCGGCCGAAGCAGATCCTCGCGGCGCTGGCCGCCGGGACGGCCGGTCGTTTGCAGGAGGAGGGCAGCGAAAGCGAGCTTCGAACGCGGCTCGAGCGGTTCCTGGCGGACGCGGCGCTTTCGGGCGGCGGCGTCGGCGAGCCGTTCCTGCAGCTGAATCGGGTCTTCGCCCAGCAATCGGACAAGGTCTCGGTCTTCCGGCTGATCGGCGAGCTTGCGAAGCCGTATCCGACGAGCGCCGAAGCGCAGTTCGCCATCGGGCTCGCCGGCCTCAATACCGGTTTGGCCGATGCGACGATCGCGAAGGAGTCGATGGCTGCGGTCGATCGCGCGCTTGCCCTCAAGCCCGACTGGGACCGCGCGGTGCTGCTGAAGGCGGAGCTCACGGCGAAGCGCTCCGGCGCCGAGGCCGTGCGCTATCTCGAGGCCGAAATCCGCAAGGCGCCCGACTCGCGGCCGCTGCGCGGCGCGCTCGCGCAGTTCCTCACCGAGCAGAAGCGCTTCGGCGAAGCGCGCGAGCTGTATCGCAAGCTGCTCGAGCCCGATCGCACGCAGCGCGAGTTGCAGTTCGGCATCGCCGTGCTCTCCGTGCAGATGAAGGACTGGGCCGCCGCGGAAGCCGAGCTCGGCGAGCTCAAGCGCGCGGGGTTCGGCGACGCGGGCCAGGTCGAGTTCTATCTCGCGCAGGTCTCGGAGGAGCGCGGTCGGCTCGATGAGGCGATCGCGCGCTACAAGGAGGTGCCCGAGGGCGAGCGCGGCTGGCTCGCGAAGCTGCGCATCGCGGCGGTGATGGGCAAGCAGGGCAAGCGCACGGAAGCGCGGCGCTGGCTCGCGGACCTTCCTGCCGTCACGATCGAGCAGCGCGTGCAGGTTCGGCAGACGGAAGCGCAGCTTACCGTGATGCGAACGACAACGCGACCGCGCTCGGCATCATCGAGCAGGGCCTGAAGGAGCATGTCGATGCGCACGACCTGCTCTACGACCGCGCGATGGTGCTCGAGAAGCTCGACCGCATCACGGACGCCGAAACGACGCTGCGGCGGCTCGTCGAGCTGAAGCCGGACGATGCGCAATCGCTGAATGCGCTCGGCTACACGCTCGTCGATCGCACGTCGAAGCTCGACGAAGGCTTCAAGCTGATCGAGCGCGCGCACAAGCTCGCGCCGGCGGATCCGTTCATCCTCGACAGCATGGGCTGGGCGTTGTACCGGCTCGGCCGGCTCGACGAGGCCGAGCAGTATCTGGTGCGCGCGTTCGCGGAGCGGCCGGATCCGGAGATCGCGGCGCATCTTGGCGAAGTGCTGTTCGCGAAAGGGCAGCCGCAAAAGGCCCGCGAGATCTGGCAGTCGCAGCTCAAGGCATCGCCGGACCACCCGCTGCTGCTCGAGACGATGCGGCGGCATGCGCGGTAGCGCTCTCCCGTGTCGTTCCCGCGCAGTGACGATCCGCAAGGATCGTCATCCCCGCGGAGGCGGGGACCCAGCGCTTTGTCGCGATGTGAGCAGTCGCCGGCGTTCGCGATGCGCTCGCGATGTGCTCGGTGCGCACTGTGCGCGCTACCGCTGCTCTGCTCGCGGCGTGTGCAAGCGCGCCGCCGGTTCGCACGACCAGCGCATCCGCGTCGCGTCGCGGACGCGCCGTTCGAAATCTCGGGGCGACTTTCGGCGCGGCATGGCAGCGAGGCCGCCGCGGCGAACTTTCGCTGGATCCATCGCGCCGATCGCGACCAGCTGACGCTCGCGACGCCGCTCGGGTCGACGCTGGCGCGCCTCGAGGGCACGGCGGGCCAGGTTCGTCTCGAGCTGCCCGACGGGCGCGTGGCGGAGCGCTCGCGACTGGGAGGCGCTCACGTCCAAGGTGTTGGGCGCGCCGATTCCCGCTGCGCGGACTCGCGTGGTGGGTGCGCGGCGCACCGCATCCGGGGAGTCCGCACACGATCGAGCGCGACTGCGTCGGCACGCCCGTCGGTGCTGCGGCAGGACGGTTGGGAGATCGTCTACGGCTACGGCGAGGGCGGCGACCGGCCCTCGCGCCTTCGTCTCACCTATCCGGACACCGAGCTGCGCCTCGTGCTGGATGCGTGGAGCGACGCGCCCTGATGGGCGAAGCGGCGCGCACGCTGACGCGTCGCTGCACCGGCGAAGGTCAACCTGTTCCTGCACGTGACCGGTCGGCGTGCCGATGGCTATCACCTGCATCGAGTCGCTGTTCGCGCTGATCGACTTCGCGGATACGGTGACGCTCGACCGCTCACCGACGGCGTGATCGACGAACGCAACGACGTTGTCGGCGTGCCTGCGCAGGACGACCTCGCGATCCGTGCAGCGCGGCTGTTGCAGCTGGCGACCGGGACGCGCGAAGGTGTGGCGATCCGCATCGACAAGCGCATTCCGCTCGGCGCAGGCCTGGGCGGCGGAAGCTCCGATGCTGCGAGCGTGCTGCTCGGCCTCAATCGCCTCTGGCGACTCGAGCTTTCCCGCAGCGAGCTCGCGGCGCTTTGCGCTGCCGCTCGGCGCCGACGTTCCGTTCTTCGTGCACGGCGAGAACGCGTTCGTGCGCGGGCATCGGCGAGCTCGTGCAGCCGGTTTCGCTGCCCCGGCAATGGCTTGCACTCGCGATGCCTGCGGCGCACGTCCCGACTGCGCGCATTTTCGCAAGCCCCGAATTGACACGATGCACCACGTCGGCGAAAATGAGCGTCTTTTCCGAGAGTTACGGCCGTAACGATCTCGAGCCGGTGCGCGGTTTCGCGGTATCCCGAAGTGGCCCGCGCGCTTGCGTCGCTTGCCCGAATCGTTCCGGACGCGCGAATGACCGGCTCGGGTGCGGCGCGTGATCGCGGCTTGCGAAACACAGGACGCGGCCCGACGTGCGGTGAACGCGTTGCCGGAAGACATCGCCGGCCGCGTGGTCGCGACGCTTGCGCGGCATCCGCTGGCCGGTTTCGCGCGGTAGCGCTCGGTTGGGCTGGGTTGCGTTTCTGGCTTTCGGAATCGGGTCCTGGAGCGGGACCGTGGAACACAGGGCCCGGCCGCCGCGTCGCCGGCGCGAAGGCAAGGTTTCCGCTGGGGAGTCGCCAAGTGGTAAGGCACCGGATTTTGATTCCGGCATTCGTAGGTTCGATCCCTACCTCCCCAGCCAATCGACATCGAGCAGGACAGCGCGCCTGACGCGCGGCCTGCTCCTTTCGAGCCCACTTGCCTGGTTGCCTCCATGGCCTTCGAACGGATGCGCATCTTCACCGGCAACGCGAACCCGAAGCTCGCGCAGGCGGTCTGCCGGCATCTGAATATCAGTCTCGGGTCGCGCGGTCGTCGGCAAGTTCAGCGATGGCGAGGCGATGGTCGAGCTGCTCGAGAACGTGCGCGGCCGCGACGTGTACGTGCTGCAGTCGACCTGCCACCCGACGAACGACAACCTGATGGAAGTGCTGATCATGGTCGACGCGCTGAAGCGCGCGTCGGCGGCACGGATCACCGCGGCGATTCCCTACTTCGGGTACGCGCGGCAGGACCGGCGGCCGCGCTCGGCGCGCATGGCGATCAGCGCGAAGGTGGTCGCCGACATGCTGACCACCGTCGGCGTGCATCGCGTGATCACGATGGACCTGCACGCCGACCAGATCCAGGGCTTCTTCAACATCCCGGTCGACAACATCTACGCGACGCCGCTGCTGCTCGGCGATCTCTGGAAGCAGAACTACGACAGCCTGCTCGTCGTGTCGCCGGACGTCGGCGGCGTCGTGCGCGCGCGGGCGATCGCGAAGCGGCTCGACTCCGAGCTCGCGATCATCGACAAGCGCCGTCCGAAGGCGAACGTCGCCGAGGTGATGAACATCATCGGCGACGTCTCCGGCCGCACCTGCGTGATCATGGACGACATCGTCGACACCGCGAACACGCTGTGCAAGGCGGCGACGGCGCTGAAGGAGCACGGCGCGGTCAAGGTCGTCGCGTACTGCACGCATGCGGTGCTCTCCGGCGGCGCGGTGCCGCGGATCGAGGCTTCGGACATGGACGAGCTCGTCGTCACCGACACGATCCCGCTGTCGGCCGAAGGGCAGACGAGCACGAAGATCCGGCAGCTGTCGTGTGCGCAGCTCCTCGCGGAGACGATGACGCGGATCAGCAACGAAGAGTCGGTAAGTAGTCTCTGTTCACCGATTAACGGTGCTCGCAGCTACGCTGCTCTTGCACCGTAGATCAAACTCTGGAGGTGTTGTGACCCAATCGCTCGTTCCCGATCTTGAAGGCAAGCGCGTCCTCGATCACCGGCGCGTCGACCGGCATCGGCGCCGCGGCGGCGCAGGCGTTCGCTACTGCGGGCAGCCGCCTCGTCGTCCATTACAACGCGAGCCGCGACCAGGCCGAAGCGGTGGCCGCGAAGATCCGCAGCGCCGGCGGCGAAGCGCATCTCGTCAGAGGCGACGTGCGGACCGGCGACGCTGCGCGCCGCGTCGTCGACGAGGCCGCGGACAAGCTCGGCGGGCTCGACATCCTGGTCAACAACGCCGGCGGTCTCGTCAAGCGCGTGCCGGTCGCCGAGATCGACGACGCGATCTTCGACGAGATCGTGAATCTCAACGTTCGCTCGATGGTCGCGGCCTGCTCGGCGGCCGTGCCGCACATGCGGAAGGCCAAGCGCGGCAACATCATCAACGTGACGTCGATCGCGGCGCGCCACGGCGGCGGTCCGGGCGCGGCGCTGTACGCGTCGTCGAAGGGATTCGTGAGCACGTTCACGCGCGGCCTCGCGCGCGAGCTCGCCGGCGAGAACATCCGCGTCAACGCCGTGTCGCCCGGCGTGATCCTCACGCCGTTCCACGAGCGCTACTCGACCCCGCAGATGCTCGAGACGATGCGCGCGACGGTGCCGATGGCACGCCTGGGCGTGGCCGACGAGTGCGCAGGCACGTTCATCTACCTCGCCTCGGACGCGCTGTCGGGCTACGTGACCGGCCAGATCGTCGAGGTGAATGGCGGGCAGTTGATGCCGTAGTCAGGTATCAGGCGACAGGAGTCAGGGATCAGTCCGAGGCGTGACGCCCCGCGATGGCCTGACCTAGTCGAACTACGTTATAATTCAAGGCTTTCCGCCTCGCGGGCAGGACCTCGGGCCCGCAGGCATGTCGCCAATCAGCGGACGACCCGTCCGGCCCGATGCCCTTGCAGGCGTGGCCGCAAGGGAAGGCCGCAGACAACCAGGATTTCCTCATGGCTTCCATCGAATTCACCGCCTTCCCGCGAGCCGGCGAAGGCCGCGGCGCATCGCGACGGCTGCGTCACGCCGGCAAGGCGCCCGGCATCGTCTACGGCGGGGGCGCGAACCCGACGCCGATCGAGCTCGATCACAACGCGCTGATCCACGCGCTCAAGGCCGAGGCTTTCCATTCGTCGATCCTGACGATGAAGCTGGACGGTCAGGCGCAGAAGGTGCTGCTTCGCGACGTGCAAATGCACCCGTTCAAGCCGCAGGTGCTGCATGTCGACTTCCAGCGTGTCGACGAGAACAAGAAGATCCACATGAAAGTGCCGCTGCACTTCGTGAACGACGCGGTGTCCCCGGCGGTGAAGCTCGCCGGCGCGATCGTCGGCCACATCTTGAACGAGCTGGACGTCAGCTGCCTGCCGAAGGACCTGCCGGAATTCATCGTCGTCGACCTGTCCAACCTCGAGACCGGCAAGTCGATCCACGTCTCTGAGCTCACGCTCCCGTCCGGCGTGACCGCGATCACGCACGGCAAGGATCCGGTCGTCGCCACGGCGATCATTCCGAAGGCGCAGGTGGAGGAAGTCGAGGAAGCGGCGGCGGCGGAAGCCGAGGCCGCGCTGGCAGCGGCGGCGCCGGCCGCCGAGAAGGACGCCGACAAGAAGGACGAGAAGAAGGACGAGAAGAGCGACAAGAAGGACGACAAAAAGGCCGACAAGAAGAAGTAAGGCGTCTCGCGCTCGCCAACGAACGGCCCGCCGACGGCACCCCCGGCGGGCCTTTTCGTTGCTGCGGCACGCCTTGCCAGAAAGCCATGGGCGCACCGATCCGCCTCGTCGTCGGCCTGGGCAACCCCGGCCGCGAGCACGATGCCACGCGGCACAACGCGGGCTTCTGGTTCGCGGACGCGCTCGCGCCGATGCTGCGCGCCACCTTCGCGCACGAGTCGAAGTTCCACGGCGCGCTCGCCAAGGCCGACTCCGGCATCCGCCTGCTGAAGCCGTCGACGTACATGAATCTCTCCGGACGCTCGGCCTCGACGGTCGCGAATTTCTTTTCGATCGCGCCGCACGAGATCCTCGTCGCGCATGACGAGCTCGATCTGTTGCCCGGCGATGCGAAGCTCAAGTTCGGTGGCGGCGTCGCCGGTCACAACGGTTTGAAGGACATGCGCGCGCATCTCGGCACCACCGACTTCTGGCGGCTGCGCCTCGGCATCGGGCATCCGCGGGATTCGGCGATCCCGCAGCAGCAGGTCGTCGACTACGTGCTGAAGCCGCCGCTTGCGGACGAGCGACGTGCGATCGAAGACGCGATCGAGCGCGCGCTGTCGGTATGGGCGCCGCTTGCCGCCGGGGATTTCGAGCGCGCGATGACACTGTTGCATACGAAGGAAATGAAATGATGTCCTCACCCCTTCCCCCTCTCCTGGCAGGAGAGGGGAACGTCATTGCGCACCTGAAATCGGTGCGAGGATCGCTGTCATGAGTCTCCGCTGCGGGATCGTCGGCCTGCCCAACGTCGGCAAGTCGACGCTGTTCAACGCGCTCACGAAAGCCGGCATCGCCGCCGAGAACTATCCGTTCTGCACGATCGAGCCGAACATCGGCATCGTCGAAGTGCCGGATCCGCGGCTCGCGCAGATCGCCGCGATCGCGAAGCCGGAGAAGGTGATCCCTGCGATCGTCGAGTTCGTCGACATCGCCGGGCTGGTCGCGGGCGCGTCGAAGGGCGAGGGCCTCGGCAACCAGTTTCTCGCGAACATCCGCGAGACGGATGCGATCGCCCATGTCGTGCGCTGCTTCAGCGACGATAACGTCGTGCACGTGGCCGGCGGCGTGAATCCGGTCTCGGACATCGAGACGATCGCAACCGAATTGGCACTCGCCGACCTCGCGTCGGTCGACAAGCAGCTCGTCAAGGTCGAGAAGCTCGCGCGCGCCGGCGGCGACAAGGAGGCGAAGCGACTGCACGAAGTGCTGCTGAAGGTGCAGGCGGTCCTCGACCAGGGTCGTCCCGCGCGCTCGGCCGATCTCTATGCCGAGGAGAGAGCGCTGCTCGCGCCGTACTTCCTGTTGACGATGAAGCCGACGATGTATGTCGCGAACGTCGACGAGCACGGCTTTCACGACAACCCGCTGCTCGCTGCCGTCGAGGCGCACGCGGCGAGCGAAGGCGCGCCGGTCGTCCCGGTCTGCGCGAAGCTCGAAAGCGAGATCGCCGATCTCGACGGCGACGACAAGCAGGCGTTCCTCGACGACCTCGGCCTGTCCGAGCCCGGGCTCGACCGCGTCATCCATGCGGGTTACAAGCTGCTGGGTCTGCAGACCTATTTCACCGCCGGACCGAAGGAGGTGCGCGCGTGGACGATCCACGTCGGCGACACCGCGCCGCAGGCGGCCGGCGTCATCCACACCGATTTCGAGCGCGGCTTCATCCGTGCCGAGGTGATCGCGCTGCCCGATTTCCTCGCGTACAAGGGCGAGCAGGGTGCGAAGGAAGCGGGCAAGATGCGACTCGAAGGCAAGGAATACGTGATGCGCGAGAGCGACGTCGTTCATTTCCGCTTCAATGTCTGACCGGTTCGAGTTGCGCATGCTGCGAGTCGCCGGCTTCGCGATCTCGTGCGCTTTCGTTGCCGCGTGCGCGAGCGTCCCGCCGCGACTCGTTGCGCCGGAGATTCGAACAGCCGAAGTTCGCGTCGTCGTGTTCGACTTTCCGCAGGTTCGATTGGCGCTCGACCTGGGCGTGCACAACCCGAACGCTCGTCCCATCGCCTTGGATGCGCTCGACGTTGCGCTCAATGTCGAAGGCCAGCCCGTGGCGCGCACGTCGCTCGCATCGCCGGTGACGCTTGCCGCGAGCACCACGACTTCGGTCGCGCTGGATGCAAGCGGTCATCTCGGCGCGGCGCTGGCTGGCGTCGCGCGCTCGCTGGACCGCGGCGGCCAGGCGCTGCGCTACGAGATCGTGGGCACGGCACGCCTCGCCGATGGCTCTCAATTCCCGTTCCGCCGCGGCGGCGTGCTCGCGTATCGCTAGTGGCAGAACCGCAGGAAACAACGCGAGTGAATAGCGTGAAGACCCGAGTCGGCGACACTTGCTTCCACGAAGATGCAGTTCACGAAGATGCACGGTGCGGGCAACGACTTCGTCGTCGTCGATGCAACGCGCGCGCCCTTCGCGCTGACGCCGGCGCAGATCCGCATGCTCGCGGATCGGCACTTCGGCGTGGGCTGCGACCAGGTGCTGGTCGTCGAGCCGCCCACGCGCGCCGACGTCGATTTCCGCTATCGGATCTTCAATGCCGACGGCGGCGAAGTCGAGCAATGCGGCAACGGCGCGCGCTGCTTCGTCGTGTTCGTGCGCGCGAAAGGGCTCACCGACAAGCGGCGAGATCCGCGTCGAGACGCGATCGGGCGTCATCGTTCCGCGCCTCGAAGACGACGGCGAAGTCACGGTGGACATGGGCGAGCCGCGCTTCGCCGCCGGATGCGATACCGTTCACCGGCGGCACCGGTGCAGCCGACGAGCCGCTCGCGGTGGAGGGCCGGACGCTGCAGATCTCGGCGGTGTCGATGGGCAATCCGCATGCGGTGCAGATCGTCGCCGACGTCGATGCCGCGCCGGTGGCGACCCAGGGTCCCGCGATCGAGCGCCATCCGCGCTTCCCCGCGCGCGCGAATGCCGGCTACATGCAGATCGTCGATCGCGCTAACATTCGGCTGCGCGTGTTCGAGCGCGGTGCGGGAGAGACGCTCGCTTGCGGAACCGGTGCATGCGCGGCGGTCGTCGCCGGCATCCGTCGCGGCCTGCTCGACAACGAGGTCCGCGTGCAGACGAGGGGCGGGATCCTCGCGATCCGATGGGATGGCGCGGGCTCGCCGGTGTGGATGAAAGGCCCCGCGACGATCGTGTTCGAAGGCGAATGGACCGTGTCGCCGGCAACGTAATCGGCGGAACGGCAGCAAACAACGCGAGCGAGTAGCAGCGCGTTCGCGGTACGACCAGCGGACTCGAGGGACTACGAACAGCATGGATGCGCGCGACGTCGTCCGGTATCTGCGGGAGAACCCGAAGTTCTTCGAGGACTACGCCGACGAGATCGCCGAGATTTTCGTGCCGCATCCGCACGGCGGCCACGCGATCCCGATCGCCGAGCGCCAGATCTTCACGCTGCGCGAGAAGAACGCGGAGCTTTCGGCCAAGCTCGGCGAGCTGATCCGCTTCGGCAGCGAGAACGATGCGATCGCCGAGCGCCTGCACCGATCGACGCTCGCGCTCTTCGCCGCGCCCGATCTCGAGACGACGCTCGCCGTGCTCTACCACAGCCTCCGCGAGGACTTCGGCGTGCCGCAGGTCGCCGTGCGCCTGTGGGGACGCGTGCCCGAGCAGTCGTACCTGCCGGAGCTCGCAGCCACTTCGGCTGACGTTCGCGACTACGCCGAGCGTCTCGACGCGCCGTATTGCGGCTCGGCAGGCGGTTGCGGAATCGCGAGAATGGTTCGAGGGCGACGAGCCGCCTGCGTCGTTCGCGTTCCTGCCGCTGCGCGCCGCGCTGACGTTCGGATTGCTCGCGCTGGCGAGTCCGGATCCCGAGCGGTTCCGGCAGGGGCTCGGCACCGTCTACCTGGCGCGCCTTGCGGAGTTGTCGAGCATTGCGATCGCCCGGTTCCTGCCGGCGTGACTGGCAATGAGCGCCGCAGGGCCGCTCCCAAGGCGCTCGCTCCCCCTCGGGGGGAAGGCGCGCAGCGCCAAGGGGGTCCACCAATGAGCGCCGCAGGGCCGCTCCCAAGGCGCTCGCTCCCCCTCGGGGGGAAGGCGCGCAGCGCCAAGGGGGTCCACCATACGAGTCGCGCGACGCCGCCGCTCGCAACGCCGGCGGCGGACGCGCGCATCGAGGCGTTCGCGCAGCATCTGGCGTCCGCGCCCGCGCACACGCGCAAGGCGTACGTTCGCGACATCCAGATCCTCGCCGCGCTCGCCGGCGCGCATGACCTCGCGACGCTGAAGCGCGCGGAGATCGCCCGACACCTTGCAACCCTGCACGGACGCGGGTTGTCGGGCCGCAGCCTCGCGCGGATGCTGTCCGCCTGGCGTGCGTTCTACCGGTTCCTGCTCGAGCGCGATCGCTCGCCGGGCATCGACCCGTGCGCGGGTCTCAAGGCGCCGAAGTCGGCGCGCCGCCTGCCTTCGGCGCTCACGCCCGACGAGGCGGCCAAGCTGGTGACGATCGTCGGCGACGATCCGCTGGCGCGGCGCGATCGCGCGCTGTTCGAGCTCGCCTATTCGTCCGGCCTTCGTCTCGCCGAGCTCGCAGGTCTTGACTGCGATCGGCTGGACCTCGCGGAGGGCGAGGTGAAGGTGATGGGCAAGGGCAGCAAGGAACGCATCGTCCCGGTCGGCGCACCGGCGCGCGAGGCCCTGCAGGCATGGCTACCGGCGCGCACTGCGTTGGCCCGATCCGGCGAGCCGGCCGTCTTCGTCGGCCGTCACGGCACGCGGCTGTCGGCGCGCGCCATCGAGCAACGGCTGGCAACGCACGCGATCCGGCAGGGGCTCGACCGGCACGTCCATCCGCACATGCTGCGGCATTCGTTCGCATCGCATGTGCTGCAGTCCTCGGGCGACCTCCGCGCGGTCCAGGAGTTGCTCGGTCACGCGTCCATCGCGAGCACGCAGGTGTACACGCACCTCGACTACCAGTACCTCGCGAAGGCCTACGACGCCGCGCACCCCCGCGCGCGCAAGAAGCGACGACCGAAGTAGCGCTGGCCGCCGCCGTCCCTGCGGACGCCGCGGCGGCTGCGGACGCGCGCCCGACCGCGCCAGCTGTCGTCGACATTTGCGGGCGGACGATCGTTCGTTCCGCCGTTTTTCCGTTTGTTGCAAAGTTTTTCGACAGTGTCATACCGACGAGTGCGTGCTTCGCATGCCTCGACTAGATATTAATCAACATTATCATCATGTTATAGAAGAGAATTCGCGTAGGCCGCGAATTCTGCTCGACGCCCCTCTAGCGTTGAATAGTTACATTTCAAGCGGCGAGCGCAGCCGCCTGGCCGCGCTAAGGTCTGCGGTTTCCGGGTGGTTTCGGTGTGACGGCGCGCTCGTCGATCCAACTGAACATGTTCAGGCCGGCCACGATCGCTTTCCCGGTGCTCCCCGTCGCCGCGGAAAGCCGCGCCGGCTCTCGCCTCCAGCCGACGAATGGCGCGCGTCCACCATTGCAAATTATGCGAGCGTCATGCACGCTATCTATGCACGTGTCATAACGATCAGTACCTGTCCGTAGCGCATCGCCGGGCAGGCGACAACGCAGTGCCCTCTACGTGAAAACACGGACCTGAGCAGCGGTCTCGTGGCGACCCAGACAGGAAGCCGCGGACGTGGGGGGAAGCTCACTACGACGAGGGTCTCCATGCTGCAAGCTTCTTCGCGCGCGCATCTCCGCACCGACCTCAGCTCGTTCGTGAAGGCGACCGCTGCGCTGCTCGGCGCTGCGGCGCTGATGGCCGCCGCAACACCCGCGGACGCGCAAATGACGCGCGCGGCGGCCGTCGGTGTCTATCGCACGCCGACGAACACCTTCGCGCTCGACGGCAACTTCGACAACCTGCCCGACGTGACCTTTCCGTTCGGCCAGGCGGGCGACGTCCCGCTGCTCGGCGATCTCGCACGGCTCGGGCGCACGCGGGCCGGTCCTGTATCGCGCGGGCACGTGGCTCTTCGACCTCGACCGTGATGGCGTGCCGGACAAGACGGTCGCCTATGGCACGGCTTCCGACGTTCCGTTGATGGCGGACATCGACGGCGACGGCAAGGAAGACCTCGTCCTGTTTCGCGGCGGCCAATGGCTGGTGAACACGAAGGCGGACGGCACGACCGCAGTACGTGCTCCAGTTCGGCGGCTCGCGCGGCGACATTCCGCTGCTCGGCGACGTCAACGGCGACGGGCAGGTCGACCTGATCATCTACAACCGCGGCAGCTGGCACGTCTCGCTGAACCAGCAGAACAACGTCAACGTCTCCTACAGTCACGGCGCCGGCGGCTCGGAGATCCCGCTGGTGTTCGACTACAACGGCGACGGGAAGGACGATCTCGTTACGTACAGCGCCGGCGTGTGGTCGGCGAAGTCGGTCAACGGG
The DNA here is from genome assembly GCA_963804205.1 of uncultured beta proteobacterium. GTDB lineage: Bacteria > Pseudomonadota > Gammaproteobacteria > Burkholderiales > Casimicrobiaceae > VBCG01. Next base: position 247,067 of record CAWDPJ010000006.1, read on the forward strand.
CCGGTCGCGACCGGCTTCGTTCACGTTCGGCACCGCCGGCGGACAAGCCGCTGTACTTCGGGCCGGGCGCCGTTCCCAATGCGCGCCTCGATGCCGCCCGCTTCCTGCACCAGGCGACGTTCGGGCCGATCGACGCGGACATCGCGCGCGTGCAGCAGATCGGCTACGCGGCGTTCGTCGACGAGCAGATCAACAAGCCCGCACACGCGAGCTGCCGTACATGCCGTGGTGGCCGCAGAACCGTCCGCAGATCGCCGCCAACCCGCCGTGCACCGACCGTTGGCCGTTCTGCCTATACAGCTCAGTACGCGTTCGGCGTCCCTTACAACCCCGCGACGCCGTGCAACTGCAACGGCCAGGCCGGCACCGTCAATCAGTGCCAGCGCGACGTCTACACGAACTTCATGCTCCAGAACGAGCTGTTCAAGCGCGCGTTGACGGCGCCGGACCAGCTCCGCCACCGCGTCGCATGGGCGCTCTCGCAGATCCTGGTCACGTCGAGCCTGCAGGACCCGATCGCGTACCCGATGCGCAACTATCAGCAGCTGCTGCTCGACTCGGCGTTCGGCCGTTCGAGGACCTGCTGTACACGATCACGTTGTCGCCGTGGATGGGCAATTATCTCGACATGGTGCGCAACGACGGCTCGCCGGCAGCGCAGGCGCGCGGCGTCGTGCCGAACGAGAACTACGCCCGCGAGCTGCTCCAGCTGTTCTCGATCGGCCTGTGGGAGCTGAGACCGCGACGGGACGCTGCTGCTCGATGCGCAGGGCAACCCGATTCCGACCTACGATCAGGACGACATCGTCCAGCTGTCGCGCGCGCTGACCGGCTGGGCCTATCCGCCGCTGCCGGGGCAGACGCCCGCGTTCAATCGGGGCATCAATTACATCGGCATCATGATGGCGATCGAGGGGCCGCTCAACGGCACCGGCACGACGAACTATCACGATGTCGGCGCCAAGTCGCGTGATGGCCTACAACCAGCCCGCCGGCACGCGCGCCGAGCCCGACGTGCGCTGGGCGGTGCAGACTCGCGGCGAACCATCCGAACACCGGCGTGTACATCGGCCGGCAGCTGATCCAGCAGCTCGTGACCAGCAATCCGTCGCCGGCGTACGTCAACCGTATCGTCAGCGTGTGGAACAACAACGGCGCCGGCGTCCGAGGCGACCTGCGCGCCGTGGTTCGCGCGATCCTTCTCGACGCGGAAGCGCGCGCGCCGCGCAACCCGGTGATGTCCGAGCTTCGGCAAGCTGAAGGAGCCGGTGCTGCTGATGACGAACCTGCTGCGCGCGCTCGGGGCGAGCAGCGACGGCGTGTACCTGCGCGCGCCGGCCACGGCGATGGGTCAGAACGTCTACAACGCGCCGACGGTGTTCAATTACTACCAGCAGGACTTCGTCGTGCCGGGCACGAACCTCTCGGGCCCGCCGTTCCAGATCTTCGACGCGACTTCGTACTTCGCGCGCGCGAACTTCATCTACAACCTGATCTACAACGGCACCTGCGATACGGGCACGCGATCTCGCCGTCGGTTTGCGGGCCCAACCCCGACCTGACGGTGTACGGGTCGACTGGCACGAAGATCAACTGGCAGTCCCTGAAGACGCTTGGCGCTCGACCCGGCGGAACCTGGTCGACGTCGTGTCGATGCAGCTCCTGAACGCGAAGCTTGCCGAAGGCGCAACGCGTGAAGGTGATCAACGCGGTGGCCGCCGTACCGCTCGGCACACCGTTCACGAATGCGCAGCTGCTCGATCGCGTGCGCATGGCCGTGTACCTCATCGCAGTTTCGCCCCAGTATCAAGTGGAGTATTGACATGAGCGGACCGACGATCTTTTCGCGCCGGAAGTTCCTGCAGCAGACCGGAGCGCTCTCGGCGTTATCGCTGGCCGGCAGCCTCGACATGCTCGGCCTGTCGAGCGCGGCGGCGCAGACCGCGCCCTACAAGGCGCTGGTCTGCCTGTTCATGTTCGGGGGCAACGACTCGAACAGCCTGCTGATCCCCTACAGCGACTACGCGTCGTACAACGCCGTGCGTCCGGTGACCACCGGCGTGAACGTGGCGCAATCGCTGATGACGCCGCTGTCGCCGTTGAACACGCCGGGGCAGACGTATTCGCTGCATCCCGCGTTCACGGCGACGAACGGCAATCCGACGCTCGCGAGCCTGTTCACCAGGGCCGGCTCGCGGTCGCTGGCGAACACCGGCTCGCTGTTCGAGCCGATGACGCGCGCCGAATACCGGGCGGGCTCGAAGAAGCGGCCCGGACCAGCTGTTCTCGCACAGCGACCAGCAGCAGCAGGGGCAGACGTCGGTGGCGCAGGCGTCGTTCCTGACCGGCCCGACCGGCTGGGGCGGGCGGCTCGCCGATCGCGTGGTCGGCATGAACTCGCCGACCGCGACGCCGATGTCGATGTCGTTCGCCGGCTCGCAGACGTTCCTGAACGGCACATCCGTGCGCGGCCTGGCGCTGCCCACCGCCGGCAACTTCGGCTTCACCGGCGATCCCGCGGGAGCGCCGAACGCCGCTGCAGGCGGCGCGCTCGCTCGCCCGTGCCGAGGCGATCCTCGCCGCCGATTCGAACGAAATGATGCAGGCCGCGCAGGTCAGCATGGGCGGCGCGCTGAACGCGAGCCAGAGGATCAATCCGATCATCAACGGCACGCTGCCTTCGCAGATCCAGGCGCCGTTCAACGGCCTCAACTACCGGCCTCGCGAACCAGCTGCGCACCGTCGCGCGGATCATCGCGCAACGCGCAACGCTCGGCCACAGCCGCCAGATCTTCTTCGTCTCGATCGGCGGGTTCGATACGCACACCGGCCAGAACCAGTTCCAGCCGCCGAACCCGCTCATCCAGGGTCTCGCGTCGCTCTACCAGCAGATCGGTCAGGCGATGTCGGCGTTCTACCAGGCGACGGTGAACCTGGGCGTGCAGAACAACGTCACGACGTTCACCGTCACCGACTTCAACCGCACGTTCCGCCCGAACGGCCAGGGCACCGACCATGCGTGGGGCGGCCATCATCTGGTGATGGGCGGCTCGGTGCAGGGACAGCGGCTGTTCGGCACGTTCCCGACGCTTGCGCTCGCCGGCCCGAGCGATACCGACAGCGTCGGACGCTGGATCCCGACGACCTCCATCGACCAGTACGGCGCGACGCTTGCGAAGTGGTTCGGCGTGCCCGCCGTGGACATCGCGCAGGTCTTCCCGAACATCGGCCGCTTCGCCACGCCGGACCTCGGCTTCATGGTGTGATTCCAGCGACCAGCGGAATCGGCTCCGCACGAGCCCCCGGGTCTCCGGGGGTTTGTTTTTATCCGTCAGCGCGTGCGTGCGACCTCGACCTCACCCTCGAGCACGCTGCGCCCACGATGATTCACGCTGAAGCGCACGACGTTCCCTGACCCGGATCCCGCGGGGATCGGGGTCGTCATCAATCGACCCTGCTCGCCCCGCACCATGCCGAGCGACTTGCCGTTGACGCTGACGTCGACGCTCGCCCCGAGGTTCGTTCCCGTGAAATACATGTTGAAGCCGGCCGCCGCGTCCGCGGCCGAGACCGACTTCGGGCCCCACGCGTCGAGCGTGGGAGGCGGATGCACGCGCTGCAATGCATCCTCGCAATTCTGCGCAAAGCTTCCGCGCCCTGCAGGATCGAAAGTCAGATACAGCGGCTTGTCCTGTGCGGCCTTCTCGCAGGCTGCCGACTCGGGTCGCACGTCGACGCGCCCATTGGCCAGGACGCCAAGCGGTAGAAGGCGTCCTCCGCTCGGCACGTAGACGTGCCAGGCGACCGGCGAACCGACGAGCTTCGTCAGGTAGGCGCCTGCGGAATGCGACCACGGGCTCAAGCCGCCAACGCCGAACACGGCAACGGTCCGGCCTTGCAACGCCTGGCGGTTTTGCTGCAGGAAACTGCGTGATCGATCGATTGTAGGCGGCAACTTCCGCATACCAGCGCGCTGCAGGCGCTGCGAGGCTCGTGCGAGATCCAGACGCCGATCGCAGCGATCAGCAGCAGCATCGCGCCGGGCCAATCAACTGCTCTGGCGCTCACTCGGTCGCTCCGAAGCGGCGTAGAACGCCACGGCCAGCGTCGCCGACAGCATCGCGATCGGAACGAACGCGTAATAGGCGAACGCGTGATTCGGGAAGATCGAATTCGGCGCCAGCAACGACAGCGCGAGCACGATCAGCGCGGCGAGCTTGAAGGCGAGGGCGCCGATCGCGTCGATTGACCGCGATCGCCACGACCACCGCGGCAAGTGCTGCGACGACGACCATTCGTCCGTGCGTGGACGCGAGCAGCATGCGGCCGAGCGACGACGCCAGCGACGACGGCGAAAGATCGACGAAATACGGATCCGACGGCGATCGCGTGCCCGACACGAACACGCTGCCGACGATGCGGTTGAACAGCACTGCCGCCGCGAACAGGATGGCCACGGCACCGGTCATCGCGGCCCACCGACGGCTGCGATGAAGGATTGCCATGCAGGTGGTCGCGACGAGGATCGGGAGTGCGAAGTCTTCCTTGGCGAGGAAGCTCAGCGCCGCAAGCAGGAGCGCCAGCGGAACGAGCAACCGGGCGCGACGCTCGTCGCTGTCGATCGCGGCTATCGCGCAAAGCGCACCGAGCCCCGGCAGCGCGGAGCTCAGGTTGGTCAGCAGCCCGAAGTACTTGGTCCAGTCGACGATCAACGCGAATCCGAACGCGAGCGCGCCCCCGGCAACGAAGCCGAGCGACGGCAGCGGCTTTCCGCTCCGGGCGAAGAGCTCGACGAACTTGAGACAGAGAAACACACATGCGACGAGGAGAAGGTTGAGCAGAAGGTACGCGTGCTCGCTGCCGAGCTCCGCGATCACGGCGATCGCTAGCGTCGAGACAGGGCGGTGGACTGAGCAACCGGAACTCGTTCGAGCGTGGCAGCGAGGTTCGAGTAGTCGTCGTGATGAACCGGATGCGAAACGACGACGTTGTCCTGCAGCAGCGCGAAATTGATCAGAAAGTGCAGGCCGAGCAGCGCGAGGATACCGGATCATCGGCGTTGGAGGGCCGGTGCCGACGCTCGTCAATCGAGTATCTGCGTCACGCCCGGCAGGAACGGCAGGTCGGTCACGCCGGGATCGACGCCCGCCTGCTTCATCAACGTCGTCAGCTGCCCGCGATGATGGGTCGCATGGTTGAACATGTGGGCAGCGGCAATCCACGCCGGAAGGCGGCGCAGACGGCCGTCGCTGGCGGACCGGTATTCGAGCATCGAGGCAAGCCACGAGGCCTCAAGCTGCCCTGCCCAGTCGAGCATCGCCGTGTCGGCGGTTTCACGCGCAGCGGCAAGCGTCTCGAAGTCGTCGAACAGGTCGGTGCCGTACGCGCGTCCCGCATACGGTGCGCCGGTGAAGCGCGCGAGCCAGATCGAATCGGCCCACACCAGGTGGTTCAGCGTGCGATGGATCGAGCCGAAGAACGCGTTGCGGTCGCGCTTGCGCTCGCCGTCGCTCAGCGTCGCAACGGCCGCGTACATCCGCTCGTTCATCCAGCGCCCGTAGCGGGCAAGCAGCTGGCAGTACTCGGGCGTGATCACGCGAGCGCGTCGGCCGGCGCGGGGGCTTCGTTCTCGAGCGCCTCGATCTCGATCGCGGCTGCGAGCTGCGCGAGCCGTCGCGACGACGCCGTACGCGTAGAAGCGGTTCGGCGCACAGCCGGCCGGGCCCTGCGGATCCGGGATGCACGGCGCCTCGAACGCGAGCGGCACGAACTGCGCCCCGGGCGCGTTCAGGTTCTCGTCCTTGCCGCGCGCGGTGTGCACGCGATAGAAGCCACCGACGACGAAGCGATCGATCATGTAGACGACCGGCTCGGCGATCGCATCGTCGATCGACTCGAACGTGTAGACGCCCTCCTGGATGATGACCGAGCTGACCTCGAGCCCTTCCTTGACGACGGCCATCTTGTTGCGTTGCTTGCGGTTCAGGTCCACCACCTCGGAGGGATCGCGCACCGTCATGATGCCCATGCCGTAGGTGCCCGCGTCGGCCTTGACGATCACGAACGGCGCCTCGCTCGATGCCGTATTCGTCGTACTTCCTGCGGATGCGCGCGAGCAGGGTGTCGACATTCGACGCGAGACATTCCTCGCCGGACCGGTCCTGGAAATCGACCTCGCCGCAGACCGAGAAATAAGGATCGACCAGCCACGGATCGATCTCGAGCAGCTCGCCAAACTCGGCCGCCACGCCGCGGTAGACCTCGAAGTGGTGCGACTTGCGGCGGTTGTACCAGCCGGCCGACAGCGGCGGCACGATCGGCTGGTCGATACCGTCGAGAATCTCGGGCCGGCCCGCCGAGAGGTCGTTGTTCAGCAGGACCATGCACGGATCGAAGTCCGCGACGCCCACGCGGCGGCCACGGCGCACGATCGGCTCGTACAGCAGCGACTCGCCTTCCGGCAGCTCCACCCGCGTCGGCTCCTTGATGTCGTCGCTCAGCGAGCCGATGCGCACGCGCATGCCGGCCTGCCGCAGGATGCCGACGAGCGTTGCGACATTCTGCAGGTAGAACGTGTTCCGCGTGTGGTTCTCGGGGACGAGCAGCACGCCTCGCGCATCGGGACACACGCGTTCGACCGCCGCCTGCACGGCTTGCACGCACAGCGGCAGGAAAGCGGGATTGAGGTTGTTGAAGCCGCCGGGAAAGAGGTTCGTGTCGACCGGGGCCAGCTTGAAGCCGGCGTTGCGCAGGTCGACCGAGGCGTAGAACGGCACCGCGTGCTCCTGCCATTTCGTGCGGAGCCAGCGCTCGATGTCGGGCATCCGGTCGAGGATGCGCCGCTCGAGATCCTGCAGCGGGCCGGTCAGCGCGGTCGTGAGGCGGGGAACCATGCGGCGAAGCCTGTGGCGAATGCCGATCGGCGATTGTAGCCGAACGCCTTCGCCGCGCCCGAAGGTCAGAAACCGTGTGCGCGTCCCGTCACGAAAAAACGGGGCGCGTTGGGCGCGCCCCGAATAGCCACTGAGGAGAAACGACTGCAACTTCCGGGGTCGCCCCCGCCCGCAGAAGCCCGGAGAGGAGAGGGATCCGGGCCCCTGCGGTCCTGCTAGATCCGCACTTACATCCGGTACGCCGATTCGCCGTGCGACGCGATGTCGAGACCTTCGCGCTCGTCTTCCTCCGATACGCGCAGGCCGACGACCAGGTCGACGATCTTGTACGAGATGAACGCGACGACGCCCGACCAGATGATCGTCACGCCGACCGCCTTCGCCTGAATCCACACCTGCCCTGCGATCGTGTAGTCGGCCGCCTTGATGATCTCGCCGGTCACCCAGTTCGACACGAAGCCGGGCCCGCCGAGCGACGGATCGTTGAACACGCCGGTGAGCAGCGCGCCCAGGATGCCGCCGACCGCGTGCACGCCGAACACGTCGAGCGAGTCGTCCGCGCCGAGCATCCGCTTGAGGCCGTTGACGCCCCAGAGGCAGACGATGCCGGCAAGCGCGCCGATGACGAACGCGCCCGGGATGCCGACGTTGCCCGCTGCCGGCGTGATCGCCACGAGCCCCGCGACCGCGCCCGACGCTGCGCCGAGCATCGACGGCTTGCCCTTGATCATCCACTCGCCGAACGTCCACGCGAGCACTGCGCAGGCGGTTGCGAGGAACGTGTTCATGAACGCGAGGACGGCCGAGTTTCCTGCCTCGAGCGCCGAGCCGGCGTTGAAGCCGAACCAGCCGACCCACAGCAGCGACGCGCCGATCATCGTCATCGGCAGGTTGTGCGGGGCCATCGCTTCCTTGCCGTAGCCGATGCGCTTGCCGAGCACGTACGCGCCGACGATGCCCGCGATGCCGGCGTTGATGTGGACGACGGTGCCGCCCGCGAAATCGAGCGCGCCCCACTGCCAGAGCAGGCCGGCCTTGCCGGTGAGCTCGTCGATGAGCTTCGCGTCCGTGTACGCATCCGGGCCCATCCAGAACCACACCATGTGCGCGATCGGCGCATAGGCGAACGTGAACCAGAGCGCGGCGAACAGCAGCACGGCCGAGAACTTGATGCGCTCGGCGAACGCGCCGAGGATCAGGCACACGGTGATCGCGGCGAACGTCGCCTGGAACGCGACGAACAGCAGCTCGGGGATCGGCGTCGCCTTCGAGAACGTCGCACCCATCGCGAACGTACCGTCGGCCGAGTTGAACGTTCCGGACAGGAACAGCCGGTCGAAGCCGCCGAAGTACGCATTGCCCTCGGTGAACGCGAGGCTGTAGCCGTAGATGCACCACAGCACCGTGACCAGCGAGAACACGACGAACACCTGCATCAGCACCGAGAGCATGTTCTTCGCGCGCACCATGCCGCCGTAGAACAGCGCCAGCCCGGGGATGCTCATCATGATGACGAGCGCTGTCGACGTGAGCATCCACGCCACGTCGCCCTTGTTGGGCGTCGGCGCGGGCGCAGCGGTCGCTGCCGCAGGGGCTGCGGCCGCGGGCGCTGCAGCAGGCGTCGCGGGTGCGGCCGCGGGAGCCGGCGTTGCGGCCGGTGCCGCGGCCTTGTCCTGTGCATGCGCGGCCGGGGACAGGCCCGCAGTCAACCCCACCGCTGCACACATCGAGATCATCATCAGCAAACGCTTCATCATGTTCCCCCTCACAGCGCGTCCGCGCCGGTCTCGCCGGTGCGGATGCGCACGACTTGCAGCAGGTCGAAGACGAAGATCTTCCCGTCGCCGATCTTCCCGGTGTTCGCGGACTTCTCGATCGCCTCGATCACGCGCTCCATGAGCTCGTCCTTGATCGCGGCTTCGATCTTGACCTTCGGCAGGAAGTCGACGACGTATTCGGCGCCGCGGTAGAGCTCGGTGTGCCCCTTCTGGCGGCCGAACCCCTTGACCTCCGTGACCGTGATCCCCTGGACGCCGATCGCGGAGAGGGCCTCGCGGACCTCGTCGAGCTTGAACGGCTTGATGACTGCGGTAACCATCTTCATGGCGGCTCCTTGCGCGGTCGCGTCAGAACGTCTTCTTCACGTAGACGACGCCGCGGGCCTTCGACGTGTCGTAGCCGGTCAGGTCCGTGTAGAAGCGCGACTTCGCGTTGTTGTCGGTGTAGTACGCGCCGAGCTCGAGGCCCTTCACCGGGCCTTCGGGAATCGTGTACGCGACGCCGAGCTTCCAGTCGGTGTAGCTCGCCTTGCCGCCAGTGCCGAGGTCGCCGTCGCTGCCGTCGTTGTCGACGTCGAGATAGCCGACGTGGCCGACGAGGGCGAAGCCGGTATCGCCCACCGGATAGGTGGCCGAGAGGTCGATGTAGTAGGTGCCGTCGGTCTTCTGGCCGGTGGGGCGCGCGCCGAAATAGTCGTCGAGGCTGTAGCTGAACTTGACGCTCGCCCACTTCCAGCCGAGCGCGGCGTAGATCTCCCAGGTGTCGGCGTTGACCACGCCCGGATTGCGATTGCCCGGGTAGTAGTAGTAGATCGTGCCGACGTCCCAGAAGAAGTCGCTGTCGGCGAAGTTGGCCTTGAAGCCGCCGTAGAAGTCCCACTCGAGCGAGCTTCGGCTGTAGGCGCCGAAGTCCTGGAGCCAGCTGATGTTCGACGCCCACGTGCCGGCGTAGAAGCCGCTCGAGTGCGCGTAGTCGAAGCCGCCCTGCAACGCGGGCTCCTTGGCCGTCTGCGAGATGCCGCGGAAAATGTACTCGCTGAAGATGCCGACGTTCGCGGTGACCGTGTGCTCGGGCGGCGGCGGCGTGGGGGCGGGGGCGGGCGTTTGCGCCTGGGCGGTGCCCGCGACGGCGGCGAATGCAACCGCTGCTGGAAGGCTCTTGGCCGGTATGCGAAGCATGGATTCCCTCGAATTGTTGGTGAGCGAGCGGGACGCTGACGTGCGGGACCCGGATCAGCATTTCGTATGCCAGTGGATAAAACCTAAGATTTTCAATCGGATACTTGCGATCGGCCGTCGTCGACGCGGTGCGCGCGCAGCGATTCGCACCGAAGCGGTGCGCGTGCCGTGCGCGCGCGCACCGCGATGGCGCGAACGCCAGCGACCTTCCGCCGCGCGCAACTCGTCCGAACGTCCGATCGGCGGCGTGGGATCGCTTTGCTAGACTGCCCCGGTGACTTTGCGTTGAGGAGCGCGCGATGCTCAACCTGAACAGCCAGACGCTCGACGAGCTGGCCGCCCGCATCGGGCAGGCCTTCGAGAATTCGCCGGCGAAGGATCTCGAGAAGAACGTGAAGGCGCTGCTGTCGTCGAGCCTGGCGCGGCTCGATCTGGTCACGCGCCAGGAGTTCGACATCCAGCGCGAGGTGCTGCAGCGGACGCGCGAGAAGGTCGAGGTGCTCGAGACGCGCGTCGCCGAGCTCGAGGCGCGCTGCGCAGGGATCATGCCGCCGCCGGCGGGCTGACAGCAGCGCTTCAAGGCCGGCTAAGAGGGAGGCCGCAATGGCGGTCGCGGTGGTGCGCTCGCGCGCACTCGCCGGCGCGAGCGCGCCGTGCGTGGTCGTCGAAGTGCATCTGGCCGGCGGCTTGCCGGCCTTCAACCTCGTCGGCTTGCCCGAAGCCGAGGTTCGCGAGGCGCGCGACCGCGTGCGCGCCGCGCTGCAGAACGCGCAATACGAATTCCCCGCGCGCAAGATCACCGTCAACCTCGCGCCGGCCGACCTGCCGAAGGAATCCGGTCGCTTCGACCTGCCGATCGCGCTCGGCGTCCTCGCGGCGACGGGCCAATTGCCGCAGCCCGCCGCTGGATGCGCACGAGTTCGCGGGCGAGCTCGCGCTGACCGGCGAGCTGCGGCCGATCCGCGGTGCGCTCGCGATGGTGCTCGCCGCGCGCAACGACGGTCGAGCGTTCGTCCTGCCGCAGGCGTCGGCCGCCGAGGCCGCGCTGGTGCCGGACACGATCGTTCATCCGGCGCGCTCGCTGCTCGACGTCTGCGCGCATCTCGCCGGCCGGACGATGCTGCCGCGGGCCGTTTGCGATGCGCCCGGCGAACCGACGATCGCGTGCGAGCTCGCCGACGTTCGCGGGCAGGCGCACGCGAAGCGCGCGCTTGCGATCGCCGCAGCCGGCGGACACTCGCTGTTGCTCGTCGGTCCGCCGGGCACGGGCAAGTCGATGCTTGCGCAACGACTGCCCGCATTGTTGCCGCCGTTGAGCGGCGACGAGGCGCTCGAGACTGCGGCGCTCGCCTCGCTCGCCGGCCGCTTCGACCCGCGACGGTTCCGCGAGCGGCCGTTTCGCGCGCCGCATCACACGGCCAGCGGCGTGGCCATCGTCGGCGGGGGCAGCACGCCGAGGCCCGGGGAGATCTCGCTCGCGCATCACGGCGTGCTGTTCCTCGACGAGTTGCCGGAGTGGGATCGCCGCGTGCTCGAGGTGCTTGCGCGAGCCGCTCGAAGCCGGCGTCGTCAACATCGCGCGCGCAGCGCGGCACGTGACGTTTCCTGCGCAGTTCCAGCTCGTTGCGGCGATGAACCCCTGCCCCTGCGGCTGGCTCGGCGATTCGTCCGGTCGCTGCGGCTGCACCCCCGACCAGGTGCTGCGCTATCGCGGCCGCCTGTCCGGTGCGCTGCTCGACCGGATCGATCTCACGGTCGAAGTGCCGGCGCCTCCGGCCGAGTCGCTCGTGCTGCTGCAGTCGTCACCGTCCGCACCCGAGACCGGCGAATTGCGCAGCCGTGTCGCGCAGGCGCGCGCTCGACAGCAGGCCAGGCAGTCGACGACCAACGCGCGGCTGGATGCGCCCGGCGTGGCTGCGCATTGCGTGCCGACCCGCGACGGGCAAGCGCTGCTCACGCAAGCGCTGGCGCGCATGGCGCTGTCGGCCCGCGCCTATCACCGCGTCGCGAAGGTCGCGCGCACGATCGCCGATCTGGCGGACAGCGAGTCGATCGAGTCCGCGCACGTCGCCGAGGCGGTGGGCTACCGGCGGTTCGATTCGGCGGGCCGCCCGCAACGGCCTCACTGACCGCTGGTTTCTGCCGTTCGCGTTCCGAGGTTGCCGCCGCGGCGGTATTCGGCGATGGCGATGCACGATGATGGCGACGGCAGCGACGATCGTTGCGTCGTAGAAGAACGCGAACAGCAGCATGCCTTTCGAGACTGCAACCGGACCTTGCAACACGGCAACGGTCACGTACTGAATGATCGCCGCGACCGCGAGCATGAGCGTACCTTCGGCGAGAAGGCGTCTGGGCGGTCGTGCGTGCCGTGCGCCACGCCGCGCAGGCAACGAGCACGGCCACGCCGAGCAAGGCGACGACCCACCGGAAGCGATGCGGCCCGAACTCGCGAACGAAGTCGCTTCGTAGCGCGAATGCGCGTCGCGTGCGAAAACGGAGGTCGCCCGCTCGAAGCCTCGAACTGGCCGACGCCGACGCGCACTGCGAGCGCCTGCGAAGCGGAAAGCTTGAGCAACGGGAGAATTCGCTCGGGGTGACGCAAATAGAACGCGACGATCGCGCGGTCGTTCACGCGATCGTGGAATTCCGCTTGCAGCTCGCCAGCGTGCCGCTGCGTCTTCAGGCTCCAGGGGAAGTGCCCCGCCAGCGACGCCCATCGCGGATCGACGCCGAGCGCCCGCAGGTCGGCGGCGGGATCGGGAGAGGCCCGCAGCAGGCTGTTGAACACGGCGATGTGGCGGATCTGCTGCGTGTACCAGACGGGCGGAGGAAATGCCCGGTAGAGCACGGCGCTGGCCACGATCAGGGCCGCACCGGCAATTGCGCCAACGCGCCAGCGCTTCGACGCTTCAAGTCGTCGCGAGCCGCCAAGCCAGGAAGGCGAGCGGCATCGCCAGCAGCACGTTCTGCGGCTTGCTCCAGATCAGCAGGATGCCGCTCGCCACGAACGCTGCGAGATTCAAGGCTGCGGTCCCCCTGGCCGACGGCAAGGCGAATGAACAGCGCGATAGTCAGCAATCCGAATAGAAGCGACGCCGGTTCCGTGAATCCGGAATTGAAGTACGCGATGTAGCCGACGTCGGCGGCAACGATCAGCAGTGCGATCGCGGCTGACGATGCGCATGGCGAGTCCGCCGCGGGCGGCAGCGCGCATGAGGAGGAAAGCGACGAACAGCAGCGCGGCGATGCGCACGGCGCCGAGCGTTCGAATGTCGTACGTGCCTGCCTTGGAGAGAAGCGCGTTCAGTTGCACCGAGGCAGCGACGAACAGCAGGTCGGCCGACAGGAAGCCACTACTGTGCGCGTTGCTCGGGTCGATCCGCCATTCCCGGATCAAGTAGCGGAAATAGCGCTGTTCCGGATCGGTAACCGCGCTTTCGATCCCGAACCAACGCCAGAGCCGGTCGAAGTCGCTCTGGTCGGCCAGACCCACGATCGGCGGTATCAGCAACTGCCCGACGAGGAGCGCTGCGAGCAGCGCGAGCACTGCAGCGGTATACCGGTCGGCCGCCTCACTCATCAATCAACCTTCCTCGACACGGCGACAGGTCCATTTGCGATTGAGTTGGCTGTCGGGCGCTTGTCTGCGGTAACTGAGTTCGTGCACCACAATCACTGGATCCATCTTGAACGAAGTTCGACCCGCGTTCCGCCGCGGGAGAACGTCGGCACCCTATTCTGAAGGCTTGCGATCAGGCCACTCCCCGGACAGAATCACCGGCATCCACCGGATCGGCGGACGACTGGCCCGCGACCCGACCTCCCGCCGGTCTTTTCGCCCCGCCCTCTCGCGCGTATGCTTCCGCGCGAACCGTTTCCACTCGACAAAGCGTCCTACGTCTCATGGAGAAGCTCGGGCGGTACCAGCTGATCGAGATCATCGGCGAAGGCGCGATGGCGCGCGTCTACAAGGCCTACGATCCGGAGATCAACCGCGGCATCGCGGTGAAGCTGCTCAAGACGCAGCTCGCGGCCGACGCGAACTATCGCGCGCGCTTCCTGCGCGAGGCCAAGGGCGCGGGCATCCTGTCGCACCCGAACATCGTGACGATCTACGATGTCGGCGTCGACGACGACCGGCCCTACATCGCCGAGGAGCTGGTCGAGGGGATGACGCTCGCGGACCTGATGCGGTCCGGCAAGGAGCTCTCGACGCAGGAGATCGTCGAGATCGGCATCCAGCTCGCCCGCGCGCTCGACTATGCGCACCGGCGCGGCATCATCCACCGCGACGTGAAGCCCGGCAACATCATGCTGGTCGCGAACACGACCCAGGTGAAGGTCGCCGACTTCGGCATCTGCCGCATCGACAAGGGCGATTCCGCGGAGCTCACGCAGGCCACGGCGCTCGGCGACGTGATCGGCACGCCGAACTACATGTCTCCGGAGCAGGTGATGGGCCAGAAAGTGGACGCGCGCTCCGACCTGTATTCGGTCGGGCGTCGTCCTCTACAAGCTGGTCACCGGCGCGCTGCCGTTCGAGGGCGACTCGATCATCACCGTCGCGGTGAAGATCGCGCAGACCGAGGCGCCGACGATCGACAAGCTGAAAGGCGACGTGCCGTTGTCGCTGCGCCGGGTCATCGAGCGGTCGCTCCGCAAGCAGCCCGAGAAGCGCTACCAGACCGGCGAGGAGATGGCGCAGGCGCTCGCGAGCGTCGGCCGCGAGCTGCAGGAGGCCGAGGAGCGCAAGGCGGCGGGACGCCGGATTCCGCTCGGCGTGCGCTGGGCGTTGATCATGGCGACGATGGTCGCGCTGACGATGAGCGCGACGGCGACGATCCTCTATCAGCGCCAGTACCAGGCGATGATGAACCAGGTGATGGAATACGGCGAGTCGCTGGCGAAATTCATGGCGTCGCAAAGCGCCGTGCCGCTGCTCGCCGAGGACTGGGCCGCGATCGAGGTGTTCATCCAGGAGACGATGACGCCGGCAGAGCTTTCCCGTACCTGGTCGTTGTCGACGACGAAGGCGACGGTCCGCGGGAGCAACGATGCGGCGAAGCTCGGCGCGAAGTACGTGCCGCCTGGCGGCGCAGTCGGTCGCGAACGCCCGACAAGTCGATCGCCGTGCAGCAGTTCACCGACGCCGACACGCGCAAGGTCCTCGACTTCGGCGCGCCGATCCTGTTCCAGGGGAAGAAGATCGGCGACGTGCACCTCGGCATCTTCGAGGAGCCGCTGTCGCGGGTCGCGCGACTGATCCTCGCGCTGCTCGCGATCCTGACGCTGGTGACGATCGCCGCAGTGGCGGTCGGCACCTACCTGCTCGCGCGACGGCTCATCGCGCCGCTGCGCAAGGTCAAGAGCGGCCTCGACGAGCTCGGCGCTCGGCCGCTACGACGTGCGCATCGGCGAGAAGCGCGCCGACGAGCTCGGCGAAGTGTTCGGCGCGTTCGATCGCGCAGCCGCGGCGCTCGAGGCGCGGTACGACCAGCCCCCGCCCGCGCTGCCGACGAAGGCGAGGGCACGCTCATCGTCCAGGCGCCGAAGACCGCCGGCACGCCGCTCCCGTCGTGAATCGATCGCGACGGGACGCCGCCACGTTTCCCGCACGGCTGGCGGCAGCGGTCCTGGCCGTCGCGGTCGTCGGCTGCGTGCAGGCGCCGCCGCGCGAAACGCCTGCGCCGGCGCCGTTCGTCGCACCGACCACCGTGCAAGACGAAGAAGGGCCGGTGCTTGCGCGCGACGCGGAGTTCGCCGTCGTCGTCGTGCAGCCGGGCGAGGATCTTGTCGCGGCTCGCCGAGCGCTGGCTTGGCGACCGGTCGCGGCGTGCGCGTGATCGCCGAGTTCAACCAGATCGACGAGGCGAAGAGTCGGCCAGACGATCGCGATCCCGCTCAAGAACCGCAACCCGTTCGGCGTGCGGTCCGAGCGGGCCTGCCGGCGCTCACGATCCTCTGCTACCACCGGTTCGGCGCGCGGCCGAACAACCTCACCGTGACGCCGGCGGCGTTCGAAGCGCAGATGGCCTATCTCGCGACGAACGGCTACACGGTCATACCGATCGCACGCCTGCCGGCGTACCTCGAAGGTCGCGAGCCGATTCCGCGCAAGGCGGTCGTGATCACGATCGACGACGGCTATCGCTCGACGTTCGACGTCGCCTATCCGATCCTGCGCAAGCATCGGTTTCCCGCGACGGTTTTCCTCTACACGGATTTCGTCGGCGCGCCCGATGCGCTGACCTGGGCGCAGATGAAGGAGATGACGGCGTCGGGGCTCGTCGATCTGCAGCCGCACAGCAAGACGCACTCGAACCTGACGGTTCGCCAGAACGGCGAGCAGGACGGCCGCTATCGCGAGCGCGTGCGGCGGGAAGTGGACGCGCCGGTCGACGTCATCCGCTCGCAACTCGGACATGACGAGCATCGCCTATGCGTTTCCCTATGGCGACGTCAACGACGTCGTCGTCGGCGAGCTGCGCGCGAAGGGCGTCAAGCTCGGCGTGACGGTCACGCCCGGCGGCAACGCGTTCTTCGCGCCGCCGTACATGCTGCGGCGGACGATGATCTTCGGCGGCGACGACCTGGAAGCGTTTCGCGCGAAGCTCGTCACCGCCGTTCCGGTGCCGCGCAAATGAGGTGCTTGGCCGGCGGCCGACGCGCTTCGCGCGCGCGCGGGAGCTGGCGCGTACGGCGCATCGCGATGGCCTGCGCCATGCTGGCGGCTTGCGCGCCGGCGCCGCCGGTAGCCGGATTCCGAGCCACCGGCGGCTGCGCACGGCGCCGCCCGCCGCCGTGAGCTCGTTCCGCGGTGCCGCGATCGCCCGGCACGCCCGGCTGGCCGCAGCGGCGCGCGAAGCCGGCGACCTCGCCGGCGCCGCGGATCACGAGGAAGTGCTCGTGCTGCTGGCGCCCGAGGATCCGGCGCGGCGGAAGGCATTGCAGGCGACGCGCGAAGCGATCCGGCGCGCGACCCGCACGCAGGCGGAGGCCGGGATTGGCGGCGCGCCGCGCGGGCGATCTCGCGACCGCGCGGGACGCGTTCCTGCGCGTGCATCGCGCTCGATCCCGACAACGCCGACGCCGCGAAGGCGCTCCGCGAAATCGATCTCGCGGTGATGGCGAAGTCGCAGAGCCGATCGCGCCGCCCGCGTCCGCGTGACCGACGACATCATCGCAAATGCGAAGGCGCGTGCGGCGGAAAGCTACGACCTCGAGCAGCGGCTCGAGCTCATGCGCGCCGGCGACCTCAACGCCGGGCTGCGCGAGCTTCGGAGCTGGGTCGACGCGAATCCGGGCGATCGCGCGTCGCGCCAGCGCATCGGCGCGGCGGTGGCAGAGAAGGCGCGCGAGCTCGAAGTCGAAGGCGCAGCGCGAGACCGCGCTCGGCCTCTACGAGCAGGCCGCTTCGCTCGCAGGGGCGGGTACGCCGGAGTGGACGCTCACGCATGCAGGCGCTGCGAAAGGCGCTCGGCGAGCATTACTACACCGAGGGCATGAAGGTGTTCCGCACCGACCTCGCCGCGGCGATCCGGCACTTGGAGAACGGCGCTCGCTACGATCCGTCGAACACGAACCTGCAACTGCGGCTGCGCGAGGCGAAGATCGCGCAGCAGAAGCTGCAGAAGATCGGAAGTGACCGCAGGAACAGGTCATCCCCGCGGAGGCGGGGATCCAGCGTCTCTCGCAGCGGGTCATCCGCGCGGAGACGTGGCCGTCGCTCTCGAAGACTGCTCGCCGCGCTCGCGCTGGATCCCCGCCTGCGCGGGGATGACGCAGTCGCATTCCGATCGCGTTGCACGCGATCGGGCTCGTGCGTCACTTGCGCCTGCCGAACTTGGCCTGCATCCGCTTCTTCAGGTCCGCGGCGCGGTCGCGTTCGAGGCGCGCCTTGCGATTCGCCGGGTCGAGCTCGAGGACGCGGTCCCATTTCTCGATCGCGAGGTCCAGGTTCTGGCGCTGGAACGCCTGCGTCGCCTCGCGATCGTAGGTGCGCACCAGGCCCGTACGCACGGCGTCGCGTCGCTTGGTCGCGTCCGCGATTGCTCGGCGCGCGCTGCAGCGCGTCGGCATACGACCAGGTAGGCGCCCTCGAGGTTGCCCGCCTTCTCGAGATCGGCACCCTTCGCGAGCAGTCTCCGCGACGTCGTCGCGCGGCTTCGGCGGCGGCTCGGCCGTTTTCGCGGGCGGTGGCTCGGCAGCGGCGTGGCGACCGGCGGCAGCGGGCCTTTCCCGGGCAGCTTGATGACCTGGCCGGCGGACAGCCGCGACGGATTCGTGATGTCGTTGTACTTGGCCAGCAGGTAGAAGCGGAACCGGTCGCCGAGGTACTGCTGCGCGAGCTTCGACAGCGTGTCGTCCTTCTGGACCGTGTACCGGAAGAACACCGCGCCGAGCTCCTTCTGCGCGTCGGCCTTGATCTGGTCGGAGAGCTTGCGGGCCAGGTCGTTCGCGGGGTCGAGCGCGAGCGCGCGATCGAGCGTTGCCGCGCGCCGCCGCTTCGTCGCCGTTCTGCAGCTGGTCGACCGCCTCGAGCGCGAGCTTCTGCCGCTTGCGGGCGCGCGATGGCGGGATCGACGCGGCGGCGGCGTGGGGGCGGCGGTCACGGGTGGCGGTGCACCGGGCGCGGCCGGCGTCGTACCAGGCGCGCCGGGCGCCGGGCGGGGCGGCCGTGTGTCGAGGGCGCGGGCGCCGGCGGCGTGGCGCAGGCGGCGACGACCAGGAGGACACCGAGCGCGACGAGCGGACGAAGGCGCGAATCGGGCAGGAGCGAAGTCATGGCATTCCGATCGGCGGCAGCTTGGACGGGGGTTCGCGAGCGAGCAGCGATTTTGCCCGCAACGGCCGGGGTTTTACAACCGGCGAGAGCGCGGAGGCGCTTACGCCCTGTCGAGCATCGCGCTAATCGGCTTTGCAATCAAGCCGAATATTCGGCAGGGACGCCGACGAAACGATCAGCCCGGTCGCCGCCGGTATCGAACTCGACGATGTCGGTCCCCGGCTCTTCGCCCGAGTGTCCGAAGATGATGCGGCCGCGGCCGCGGAGCAGGAGCTCCTCGCGCCGAAGCTCGATCTCGCGCTCGCCCTGCAGCTTGCAGAACGTTCCGTTGGTGCTGTGATCGATCAGCACGTACTTGTCGCGGCGGCGCTCGATGCGCGCGTGCAGCCGCGAGGCCTTGCGGTCCAGGATCACGAAGTCGTTCTGGCCGTCGCGCCCGAACGTGAGCACGTTGACCTCGGCAACCTCGAGCTCGCGCTCGCCGCAGCGAAGCGTCAGCCGCGCCTGCCGGCCGGCGCGCCGCGTCGCCATCGTCGTGAGGTCCTCCTCGGACTCCTGCCACAGGAGCTCGTAGAGCTCGATGTCGTCCTGCTTGCCCTTGACCGCCGACACGTGCTGGCTGCGCGTGCGCGTGCGAAGCGGCGCGGGCAGCTGCTCGAGCGTCTGCGCGGACATCAGCGTCTGGCCCGCCCTTGGCGAGCGAGCACAGTCGCGCGGCGACGTTCACCGTGTCGCCGAACGCGTCGGCCTGGTCGACCAGCACCGGGCCGAACTGGAAGCCGGCATGGATGGCGAGCGTCGGCCCGCTGCCGTTGCCGAGCAGTGCGACGCGCTTGTGCATCTCGGAGGCTGCGTACCCGGCGTTCGCTGCGCTCGCGAAACAGCGCCATGACCTCGTCGCCGATCGTCTTGATCACGCGACCGTCGCGCTCCTCGCAAACCTCGCGGATGACGTCGAGGCAACGCCCGATCATCGTCAGCGCCACGGCGTCGCCGAGCGTCTCGTACAGGCGTGTGCTGCCCGCGATATCCGCGAAGAGGATGGCAGCGTGGCGGTTGGCGGCGGCTTCCATGCGATGCCCTTGACAGGCACGCAAATTATAGAGCAGCGTCCGCGGCGGCGCGACGCCCCGCCGGGGCGAATATTCGCTACGTAGGGGACCGTTCGTCAGGCGTCCTGAAGCCGTCGGGAAACCTTACGAAGCAGCCGGCCGACGCCCACGACATCGCCGAGGTCCGCGGTCATCGCCGCCAGGTCCGCCTGCGCCTGCTGCCAGCGCGGGAACGCGCGGATCAGCGTCGACCTCCCGCGCCGCGTGAGGCGGACCAGCCGCTGGCGCCGGTCCGCCGGCGAGGGCGACGGAAGCGACCAGGCCGCGAGCCTCGAGCACGGCGAGGTTGCGGCTCGCCGTCGACTGGTCCATGCCGGCGGCGTGCGCGAGCTGGTTCGCCGGTTGCGCGTCCTCGGCATGAGCGACCCAGAGCATCATCATCTGGTTCGCCTCGATGCCGCACGGACGCAGCGCGGCATCGTAGTAAGCGGTGACGCACCCGCGCGGCCATGCGCAGATTGCCGCAGACGCATATGCCCTGTGCGTACGCAGCGCATCCTCGACGGCGGCGGAAGACGGACGGGCACGGGACGCGCGCGCGTGCGCGTCGGTGCGCGAGCCGGCGGTGAGGGACGGGTCATGGGGGCCTCGCGAAGGATCGCTTCCGCTGTCGACGGCGGCGCGGGACATCCGCCGGGTGGGCGGGGCCACGCGCCGCGCAGGTCAAGTATAGCCAGCCCGATGCACGGCTAAGCGTGTACCTGCAACTATTTTGCTTCGGATGACGGCGCGGGCTGCCGACCCGGGTGCCATCATCACGCGATGCCGCCCGATGTCGCGCTCTCCGGCCTCTTCGTCTCGGCGTTCCTTTCTTCCACGCTGCTGCCGGGGAGCTCCGAGGTCGTGCTCGCGGCGCTCGTCGCGCAAGATCCGACCCGGCTCTGGCCGGCGATCGCGGTCGCGACAGCCGGCAACACGCTTGGCGGCCTCACCTCGTATGCGCTGGGACGTGCTCGTGCCGATGCCGAAAACGCTGCCGCGCGCGCTTGCGATCGCGCAGCGTTACGGCGTGGCCGCGTTGCTGCTTTCCTGGGTGCCGCTGATCGGCGATGCGTTGTGCGTTGCCTCGGGGTGGCTGCGCCACGATCTGTTTCTCGCAGCGCTGGCGATCGCGGTTGGCAAGTTCGCCCGCTATGTCGTGCTGGCTGTCGCGGTGCAGGCGCTCGCGCGCTGATGCAGCCTTCGCCCGGTCAGGTGCACGGCCGACGTCGCGCTGCCCGACCTTCCGACATACGTGTTGTTGCGCTGCGGTATGATCGCTTGGGCCAGGTAGCGAATGCGGCCCCTGCCGCGGATGCGCATCCATCCTGCTGGTCCATCCAGGTTACCGCGCGTCCCTTCCACGCCATGAACGCCGCCACCGACGCGTTTCTCGATGCCGCGCAGATCCGATGAGCCGCGGCTGCGCGAGATCCCGTACAACTACACGTCGTTCTCCGACCGCGAGATCGTCATCCGCTTGCTCGGCGGCGACATGTGGCAGCTGCTCGCCGAACTGCGCGGCGAGCGCAGGACCGGGCGCTCGGCGCGCATGCTGTTCGAGGTGCTGGGCGACATCTGGGTCGTCGAGCGCAATCCGTACCTCCAGGACGACCTGCTCGACAATCCGAAGCGCCAGCGCATGCTCGTCGATGCGCTGCGCCACCGGTTGAACGAGATCGACAAGCGGCGGGTCGCCTCGTCGATAGCGGCGAGCGATCCGGATCGCGACGCCAAGGTCGCGAAGCTCGTGCAGGCGGCACGCGAGGCCGTCGATCGTTTCGCCGCGTGGTTTCCCGATGCAGCCGCGTTGCGCAAGCGCACGATTCGTGTGCTTGTCGCGCCACACCGCGCGCGACAACATCGCGTTCGACGGCATGTCGCGCGTATCTCACGTGACCGATGCGACCGACTGGCGTGTCGAGTATCCGTTCGTCGTGCTGTGCCCGGACACCGAGCAGGAAGTGCGGGGCATCGTCGAAGGTTGCATCGAGCTCGGCCTGACGATCATTCCGCGCGGCGGAGGCACCGGCTACACCGGCGGCGCCGTGCCGCTGACGCGCGCGCTCCGCGGTCATCAACACGGAAAAGCTCGAGCGGCTCTCCGGCATCGAGCCGGTGACGATCGCGGGTCGCGACGCCCCTGTGCCGACCGTCGATTGCGGCGCGGGCGTCGTGACGAAGCGCGCGATGGACATCGCCGAGGCGGCGGGCCTCGTGTTCGCGTGCGATCCCACGTCCGCCGACGCGTCGTGCATCGGCGGCAACGTCGCGGTGAACGCCGGGGGCAAGAAGGCGGTGCTGTGGGGCACGGCAGTCGACAACCTGTTGTCGTGGCGGATGGTGACGCCGGACGCCGAGTGGCTCGAGGTCACGCGCCTGGACCACAATCTCGGCAAGATCCACGACGCGCCTGTCGCGACTTACGAGCTCAACTGGCTCGACAACGACGGGCGCACGTCGAAGCGCAAGCAGACGCTGCGCATCGAGGGCACGACGTTCCGCAAGGTCGGGCTCGGCAAGGACGTCACCGACAAGTTCCTCGCGGGCCTTCCGGGCATCCAGAAGGAGGGCTGCGACGGCATCATCACCAGCGCGCGCTTCGTTCTGCACCGGATGCCGCCGGCGATCCGCACGTTCTGCCTCGAGTTCTTCGGCTCGGCGCACGAGTCCACGCCGTCGATCGTCGAGATCAAGAAGCATCTGGACGCAAATCCTCACGGCGCGGTCCTCGCCGGCCTCGAGCACCTGGACGAGCGCTACGTCAAGGCGGTCGGCTACACGACGAAGGCCAAGCGTCACGGCCGCCCGCGCATGGTGCTGCTCGGCGACATCGTCGGGGAATCCGACGAAGGCGTCGCGAAAGCCGCGTCCGAAGTCGTGCGCATCGCGAACGCGCGTTCGGCGGAAGGCTTCATCGCCGTGTCGAGCGACGCGCGCAAGAAGTTCTGGGCCGACCGCAGCCGCACGGCGGCAATTTCCAAGCACACGAACGCGTTCAAGATCAACGAGGACGTCGTCATTCCGCTCGACCGCCTCGGCGACTACACCGACGGTGTCGAGCGCATCAACATCGAGCTGTCGATCGCGAACAAGCTGAAGCTCGCCGACGAGCTCGTCAGCTGCTTCACGTCGCCGACGTTCCAGCACGTGTGGACCGAGGAGGACGATGCGCAGGCACCGCAGGAGCTGATCGACGCGAAGGTGCAGGAGGCGCGCGAGCTGATCGCGGCCGTCCGTGCGCGTTGGCAGGACCTGCTCGACCGGCTCGATCGAGACCTTCCCGGCGTTGCAGAGTCACGAAGTCGTCGTCTCGTGGAAGCGCGAGCTGCAGGCGCCGCTGAACGACATCTTCGACGGGCTGGCCTTCGGTCCGGTGCGCAAGCGCATCGTGGCCATCCACAAGCGCGTGCTGCGCGGCCGCGTGTTCGTCGCGCTGCACATGCATGCCGGCGACGGCAACGTGCACACGAACATCCCGGTCAACTCCGACGACTACCAGATGCTGCAGACGGCGAACGCCGTCGTCGTGCGCATCATGGCGCTGGCGCGATCGCTCGGCGGCGTCGTCTCCGGCGAGCACGGCATCGGCATCACCAAGCTCGAGTTCCTGACCGACGAAGAGCTGAAGGAGTTCGCGGACTACAAGCAGCGCGTCGATCCCGAAGGCCGGTTCAACAAGGGCAAGCTGATTCGCGACAAGTCGCTGTTCGCGGACCTGACGAATGCGTACACGCCGAGCTTCTCGCTGATCGGCGCCGAGAGCCTGATCCTCGAGCAGAGCGCGATCGGGGGCATTGCCGAGTCGATCAAGGACTGCCTGCGCTGCGGCAAGTGCAAGTCGCCTTGTGCGACGCACTCGCCGCGCGCGAACCTGCTCTACAGCCCGCGCAACAAGATCCTCGCGACGTCGCTGCTGATCGAGGCGTTCCTGTACGAGGAGCAGACGCGGCGCGGTGTCAGCCTGCGCCATTTCGACGAGTTCACGGACGTCGCCGACCACTGCACCGTCTGCCACAAGTGCTTCAATCCGTGCCCCGTCGACATCGACTTCGGCGACGTGTCGATTGCGATGCGCAACTTCCTGCGTCGCGAGGGCAAGAAGCGCTTCAATCCCGGCACGATCGCGTCGATGTGGTTCCTGAACGCAACCGATCCGACGACCGTGAAGCTGCTGAAGGCCGGGATGATCGATTTCGGCTACCGGGCGCAGCGGCTCGGTTACCGCGTCGTCAAGGCGCCTGGGGCTTGCACGCAAGCAGACGAGCCGCCCGCCGTCGACCAGCAACGAGCGACCGGTGCGCGCGCAGGTCATCCACTTCATGAACAAGCCGATGCCCGGCAACCTGCCGAAGCGCACGGCGCGCGCCCTGCTCGACATCGAGGACAACACGGTCGTCCCGATCATCCGCGACGCGTCCAAGGTCAGCGAGGAGTCGGATGCGGTGTTCTATTTCCCGGGCTGCGGCTCGGAGCGGCTGTTCTCGCAGGTCGGGCTCGCCACGCAGGCGATGCTCTATCACGTCGGCGCGCAGTGCGTGCTGCCGCCGGGGTACCTGTGCTGCGGCTATCCGCAGACCTCGGCCGGCTACCACGACAAGGGCCAGCAGATCATCACCGACAACCGCGTCCTGTTCCACCGCGTCGCGAACACGCTGAACTACCTCGACATCAAGACGGTCATCGTGTCCTGCGGCACGTGCATGGATCAGCTGCAGAAGTACGAGTTCGAGAAGATCTTCCCCGGCTGCCGGCTCCTGGACATCCACGAGTACTTGATGGAGAAGGGGGTCGCGCTCGAGGGCATCGAGGGCGTTCGCTACATGTATCACGACCCCTGCCACACGCCGATGAAGACCCACGCGCCGCTCAAGGTCGTGAACGAGCTGATGGGCACGAGCGTGCCGCTGAACGATCGCTGCTGCGGCGAGTCGGGGACGCTCGCGACGACGCGCCCGGACATCTCCACCCAGGTGCGCTTCCGCAAGGAGGCCGAGATGCGCAAGGGCGCGGACAAGCTGCGCGCCGACGGCTTCGACGGTCAGGTGAAGGTGCTGACCTCGTGTCCGTCGTGCCTGCAGGGCCTGTCGCGCTTCAACGAGGATTCCGGCACGCAGGCCGACTACATCGTCGTCGAGATCGCGCGCCGGGTGCTGGGCGAGAACTGGATGGCCGATTACGTGCAGCGCGCCAACCAGGGCGGCATCGAGCGCGTGCTGGTGTAGCTCAGCAGTCCCGGAAGTGATAGGGCGGGCGATCCCAGGCCTGCTGCAGCCGCTCGCGGTGGTGAGGGTCCCGCGCCCGCGCAAGGAAGCGGGCACGGGCCGCGCGCTCATGGACGAGCAAGCCTTCGATTCCTCGATCGGCTCGCGCCTGCTGCGATTCCCAGGCACTGGCGAGCTGCTTCCACCAGCCGACGGCTATCGGGATCGCGCGAGCGATCAACGGGACCGCTCGGGAAAGGGTGTGCGTTGTCATGATTCGTGACTCTGGCAGCGTCGCATCGGAGGACATCTCAGGCAGCGAGCACCCGGGCCGTGGCCGTCTCGCGGCGACGCCGGGCGCGGATCTCCGCGGCGAGTCGCTGGGCGACGGTGTGCGGATGGGTCACCGGTCCCATGTGTCCCATCGCCGACATCGGTTGGTAGGTCGCGTGCGGAATCACGGCGCGCAGCAGCTCGACGATGCGCCGCGTCGGGGCTCGGGTTCGCGCGCCGATCATGAAGGCGACCGGCATGCGCAGCCCTGCATAGTCCTCGAGTCGCGCGTCGTCGTTCCAAAGCGCGGCGAAATGCGCGGCGACCGTCGGCATTCGCTTTGCGATCGACTGGCGGTGGAGTTCCGGCAACCCGGCGAACGTGCCGGTCCCCGACCAATAGTCGACGAATCGCCGCGCCGCCATGTCGGCAAGCCCGGCCGCGAGATCGCGGCGTACGCCGACCGCCACGCCGGCTACCTCGCAGGTCTCGCGCGAGCGCGGCGCGAAGTCACGGAGCAGCCGGAAGGCGACCGGCTCGTAGACGCTCACGCTCTGAACGCGCTCTGGATAGCGCAGGGCGATGCGAAGCGCGACCGCGCCGCCGTACGAGTGCCCGACCAGATGGGCAGCACGTCCGGCGAGCAAGCGCGCAACCCGCTCGGCATCCGCAGCGAGGACATCCTGCGGCTCGCCGGTCCATTCCGGCGTGTTTGCGTGCCCGAAGAGATCCGGCGCGACGACGTTGCACGAGTCGCCGAGACGGTTCGCGAGCGGCAGCCACTGGCGCGATGACCCGGCGCTCGAGTGAACGCAGAGGACCAGCGACCGCGGTTGCCGGAGACTGCTGGAGGCATACATGTCGGCTCTCATCAGTAGTAGGGAAACGCGTGATAACTGTTGTCTGGTGATGTCCGGGTGTCGGCGTCGCGCGTAACGACGGGTATCGTTTCGGCAACGCCGACGTCTCTTGGGTAACCGGCGGTCAGCCGAGAATCGGAGCGAGTGCCCCGCCGATGCGTGCCTGCTGCTCGGGCGTCGTCAGCGTCTGGAGGCGTTCGGCGAAGCGGGGTTCGCCAACGCCGGAGCCGATGTACTGCCAGCGATAGGCGGCCAGGATCGTGTCCGCGACCGCTTGACGCTCGGCTGCCGACAGCGCACGGCCGAGATTCGCGATGAAGTAGCTTGCGTCCGCAGCCGTTTGCGCCTGCACGATGCCGTCGACGTCGCCCACCAACGCGATCAAATCGTCCACCGCTGCGTCGCGTTCCGCGGCCGACAGGCCTTCGTCCTCGCGGATCCACTCCAGCTCGTCGAGGATCGCGTGCTGCGACTCTTCCTTCCAGTGGTACAGGAAGACGTCCTTGTACAAAGGCGACAAGGCGGGATCGGGCTCGATGCTCGTCCGGTAATGCGCCTGCGTGAACAGCTCGATGCAGCAGGTCAGCGCGAGCACCGACCATGTCGATCTCGCGAGCACGGCGCTCGCGACCTCGTTCGGTTGCGGGACGAGGCGATAGCCCGCCGGCATCCAATCCACCATCAGCGCCTCGAGCCGGCGGAACAGCTCCTGGTGCTTCAATTCCTCGTCGGTGAAACGCACCAGGGCCTCGACGGCGACCTGGTCGCCGAACCCGTGCGAACGCGACACCTCGAGCATCTTGACGCCGATGTAGCGCTCGATCATCCCGAACATGTTCGCGTACGTGCGGCCCTGCACCTGCGAGAAGAACCGCTGCTCGTCGCTCGACAGGAACCCGAGGCGGTCGACCTTCGACAGCCCGTCGGGCAGGAACTTCTTCGTGAAGTCGAACGAGCGGCCGCGGATGACATCGCGGTCGATGTCCCAACGGATGCGCTTGCTGACCTCGATGCATCGGGCGTAGCGCGACGCCGCGTTCGGATTGCTGCATGACCTGCATCTGCATGACGGGACTCCTCGTCGTAAATGGGTTTGTGCCTTCAGGGAGCAGCGCATCGCCGAAGCCGTTCGCCGCGAGCGCGTGTCGCGCCCATGCCGCGTTTCCTGCCGCATCGATCGTCTCGAAATCAGCTCGTTTGCCCACGGCCGTTGCTCCTCATCGTTGTCCCGCGACACCGGGCGGTGCGCATGGGACGCCCCGAACTCTGGGCGGGCGGCGTTATCGGACGACGTCGGTTCGGAAACAGTTTGTTGCAGCCTTGTAACGGGGCCACGAAACGAAGGGCGGCGGGTCGTGCGTACCGATTGCATGCAAGGAGGACGCTATAATCCGGCGACGTTCGCAAAGGGCACGCGATGGCAGCCAACGGCCGGATCCTGATCGTCGAAGACGACCGCGCTGTGCGTGAGATGCTCGTCGAGTACCTCACGACACACGGCTACGACGTGACTGGCGCGGACGGTGGCAACGCGATGCGCGACGCGATCGAGCGCACGCTGCCGGACGTCGTGCTGCTCGACGTCCAGCTGCCGGGCGAGGACGGCCTGACGCTCGCGCGGTTCCTGCGCGAACGCTACGACGTCGGCATCATCATGGTCACCGGCGCTGCCGACATCGTCGACCGCGTGGCCGGCCTCGAAGTCGGCGCCGACGATTACGTGACGAAGCCGTTCGACCCGCGCGAGCTGCGGGCGCGCGTGAAGAGCGTGCTTCGGCGCATCCAGGCGCGGCCGGCTTCCGACGACACGCCGCCGCAGCGCAAGACGCTGGTCCCGGTGGGCGCCTGCCAGCTCGACATGTCGTCGCACCAGCTCGTTGACGGTGCCGGTACCGAAGTCCCGATCACCGGCATGGAGTTCGACCTGCTGCGCGCCTTCGTCGAACGGCCGAATCAGGTGCTTTCGCGAGACCAGCTGCTGACGATGACTCGCAACCGGGAATGGGAGCCGTTCGATCGATCGATCGACATTCGCATCGCCAGGCTCCGCCGCAAGATCGAGGCCGATCCCGAGCGTCCGCAGGCGATCCGCACGGTGCGCGGCGCGGGCTACATGTTCGTCCCGCAGGCAAAGCCGACGACGTAACCCCGCGGTTTCGAACGTAACCGCTGCGTAACAGGGGTGGCCGGCCGGGCGCGGCGAGGCTAGACTCGGCTACGATCTTCGTCCGAGGGCCCCGCATGCGATTCAACGCCGCCTTGACTGCCGGCAAGGTCTCCGACGACGACTTGCCTACGATCGTCATCGGCGCCGCGATCGAGAGCGCGAACGCGTCGGCGTGCAGCCTGCTCGGTGTCGCGGCCGATGCGCTTTCCGGGAAGGACCTGACCGCCGTCGCGGCCTCCCGGCAGCGGAACGCACGTGCCGCCGCGGAAGCCTGGGATACGCATGCGCGCGCCGCACGCAGCGGCGTGCCGCAGTCCTTCCCGTGGCGCTTCCGGCGACCCGACGGCTCGAGCTTCGATGCGCTCGTCGAGCTGCACACCCGCGTCGACGGACGGCTGCTGGCGCGGCTGCGCAGCCTGCGCGAGCTGACGGCGGCGCACCGCGAGCTCCGCGACACCGAGCAGAGTCTGCAGCAGATCATGGACAACACGTCGGCCGCGATCTTCGTCAAGGATCTCGACGGGCGATTCCTGTTCGTCAACCGCGAGTTCGAACGCATGCAGTCGCGACCGCTCGACGCCATCGTCGGCCGGCTCGACGTCGACGTGTTTCCGTCGAGCGCCGACGAGCTGCGCCGGAACGATGCGCGGGTCGTCGACGAGCGGCGCGCGATCGACTTCGAGGAGACGGTCGACACTGCGCAGGGACGCCGCACGTATCTTTCGCACAAGTTCCCGCTGCTCGACGCGCTGGGCCAGCCGTATGCCGTGTGCGGCATTGCCACGGACATCACCGACCGCAAGCGCAGCGAGGACGCACTGCGCGCAGCCGCGCTCGCGGTCTCGTCCGCGGAGGGCAGCGACCTGTTCCGCGAGCTGGTCGGCTATCTCTCGCGCATCCTGGAGACGGATGTCGCGTTCATCGCGACGTTCGGTGACGAATCGCGCACCATGATGCGCTCGCTTGCCGCGATCCTCGACGGCAAGATCCTCAAGCCGTTCGAATACCGGCTCGAAGGCACGCCCTGCGCGAAAGTCGTCGGACGCGAATTCCAGTTCGTGCCGAGCGGTGTCTACCCGGAGTTCAAGGCGGGGACGATCTTCGCCGAGAAGGGCATGGACAGTTATGCGGCGCTGCCGTTGAACGATACGTCCGGCCGGCCGCTCGGGCTCATCGCCGTCATGGACCGCAAGCCGCTCGGCGATCCGCAATTGTCCGAGGCGATGCTGACGATTTTTGCGACCCGCGCGGCCGCAGAGATCGAGCGGCGCCGCGCCGTGCAGGCGCTCTCCGACTCCGAGGCGAGCTACCGCTCGATCTTCGAGGCGAGCGAGGATGCGATCTTCGTGCACGACTGGGACACGGGCGGAATTCTCGACGTGTCGCCGGCCGCGGAAGCGATGTACGGCTTTTCGGCCGACGAGCTGAAGCGCATGAGCGTTGCCGACTTCGGGGCGATCGACGAGAACTTCACGCAGGACGAGGCGCTGCGTCGCATCGAGCGCGCGAAAGCCGGGGAGATCGTGCGCTTCGAATCGCGGGTGCGGCACCGGTCGGGGCGCACTGCATGGCACGAGGTGCGACTCAAGCCGGCGACGATTGCCGGAAAACAGCGGATCCTCGCCTATGCGCGCGACATCGGTGCGGCGAAGAGCGCGAACGAGGCGCTGCGCGCGAGCGAGGAGCAGTACCGCGCGATCTTCGAGGCGTCGGTGGACGGACTCGCGCTCGGCAATGCGGAGGGTCGACTCGTCGACGCCAACCCGACGTTCGTGCGCATGCTGGGGCATGTGCGCGAGGACGTCGTCGGCCACGACGGACTGCGGTTCATCACGCCGGAGCTGCGCAACGACTGCGAGGCCCACTTCCGCAAGGCCATCGGCGGCCAGCCCTGCCAGATGGATGCGCAGGCGACACGGCGCAACGGCACGGTGTTCGACGTCGAAGTCCGCGGTGTGCCGATGATCTATCGCGAGCAGCCGCACGTCCTGGTCATCGTCCGCGACCTGACCGAGCGCCGCCGTGCGGACCGCGAGCGCGCGAAGCTGGAGGCGCAGCTCCGCCAGGCGCAGAAGATGGAAGCGCTCGGCCACCTGACCGGCGGCGTCGCGCACGACTTCAACAACCTGCTGACCAGCATCATGGGCTACATCGCGCTCGGGTCGGAGCGCGACAGCACGGCAGGTGACCCGCATCTTTCGAAGTACCTGGAGCAGGCGAACCTCTCGTGCCTGCGCGCCCGCGACTTGATCCAGCAGATGCTCACGTTCAGTCGCGGCCGCAAAGGCGAGCCGCGCCCGTTGTCGCTCGCGCTTCTCGTTCGCGAGTCGGTCAAGCTGCTGCGCTCGTCGTTCCCGTCGAGTGTCGAGATCGCAACGGCGCTGGACGATGACGCACCCGCGGTGCGGCTCGATCCCGTGCATCTCGAGCAGGTCCTGATGAACCTTGCGATCAACGCGCGCGACGCACTGCGCGGCAGCGGCCGCATCGACGTGATCGTGCGGCGGGTGAGCGAGCCCGACGTCGTGTGCGCGAGCTGTCGCGGGTCGCTTGCCGGCGAATTCGTCGAGCTCGCGGTGGCAGACAACGGACCCGGCATTCCGCCGGAGGTCGCGGAACGCATGTTCGAGCCGTTCTTCACGACCAAGGAAGTGGGTCGCGGCACCGGCATGGGGTTGTCGACGGTGCACGGCATCGTTCACGAGCACGGCGGGCACGTGATCGTCGAGTCGCGGCCTGGCGCAGGTGCGCGGTTTCGCGTGCTCTGGCCTGCGCTGGCATCGGCAGCCGCGGCGGTCGAGGCACGGCCGGCCGGCGCGGCACTGCCGCGGGCGCAGCTTCGCGGACGCGTGCTGGTCGTCGAGGACGAGGAAGCCGTCGCCGCGTTCATGTGCGATCTGCTCGAGCATTGGGGCTTGTCGGTCGTATTCGTTGCGAACCCGTTGGAGGCGCTTGCCGCGATCCGCGACGACGGCGGATTCGATGTCGTGGTCACCGACCAGACGATGCCCGGCATGACCGGTCTCGACCTCGCGAAGCGGATCACGGCCGAGCGCACCGACCTCCCCGTGCTGCTCTATACCGGCTACGGCGACGGCCTGACGCCGGCGATGCTCGAGGCGGCGGGCGTCCGTCGGCTGCTGCACAAGCCGCTCGATGCTTCCGCCGCGTTCGCGGCGCTTTCAGCCGCGCTGGACGAGCGCCCGCGCTGATGGAAAAAAGTCCCGCGACGGCACTCGGGCGGACGGTGTCGAGCAAGGGGCCGTCCGCCCGGATACCCTCGCGGGTGGAGGAAACCAGGTCGCTACCCGCCTCCCACGGACGGGCAATGCGAGGTTCCAGCCTAGGCCCCGGGCGAGGGTTTTACGCGGGCCGATTCGGCAGGCGGGTCGCGGAAGATTCCCCTTGCGCCGGCGCTCGCGCCGTTGCGACGCCCGCAGGCGCCGCCCGTCGGTCGCCGAATGGCGTCATCGAGGGCCGGCACGCTGGTTATGCTATAAGCATGAAGATGTGCGCATCCGCGCGTCAGGCGCCCGCGCGCACGGCGGGAGGCCTTCGCGAGCCCTTCGAACTTGAGATGAACCTCGCAAGCTTCGCCACGATCGCAGGGCCCGGAGCGCTCGACTGATGGCCGAGACCGCCCCGCAACTCGCCCCGCTGCCCGACGACCTGCCGCCGCTCGCGTTCGCGGATCTGGACGGGGCGAAGAAATGGGCGAAGTCTCTGCCGCTGCTGCCGGTCTCGCAGGCCTACCAGGGATTGATCGGACAGCTGCGCGCGCTGGCGGCGGCCACGATCCCGCCTCGCGAGCGCGCCACGCTCACCGAAGTGTTCCGCGAGCCGGTGTTCCATTTGCATACCGAGCTCGCGCGCCGGTATGCGGGAAAGCCGCAACCCGCCGGCGACCGAGAGCTCGAGTCCGCCGAGCAGGCGATCGCGATGTGGCAGGGGCTTTGGGAGCAGTACTCGATGTGCCTGAAGCCGCTGCTCGAGGGCGACGTCGAGCTCGCAGGCGTCAAGTCGAAGCTGCTGCAGCGGGGTCTGGCTGTCGGCAAGCAGCTGATCCTCGTGCACGGGCTCGCGCGGCGGCTTCCGCCGGCGTCGCTGTGGCAGGAGATCCACGCCTATTACCGGCTGGCCGAGATGATGGAGTGCGCCGTGCAGGCCGTGTCCGACGACCTCGCGCCGCTGGCCGTCGGCGTGTCGTGCTACTCGACGTACAGCCACGCGCTGCTGCTGGCGCTGGCCGATCCCTGCTCGATGACCGTGCGGCAGATCGAGATCGCCGACCGTTGGCTGTCGCAATGGGCGCGCAAGGTGTTTCCGTATGCGGAGCAGCGCGAGACCGAGGGCCTGTCGCTCGTCGTCGATCTCGATAGCGGCGCCGGTGCTTCGCTGGTCGTCGTGGCGCCGCCGCACCACGGCGCCCTCGATGCGTTTCTGCTATCCCGGCAAGCTCGCGACGAGCGTGCGCGGGCGCCTGAGGCGCCTGGCGCAAGGCGCGAGTCCCGCCGAGCTTGCGCTTGGCCACGACGTATCGGTCGAGCAGTCGATCACGCTGTTGTCGCACCTGGACGCGCACTGGTACCAGACGCGGCGCCACGGACCGGCGACGACGCAGACGGTCGAGCTCTGCGGCGGCGGCGTGGCAGGCGCGTATTTCCGTGTTTGCGGGCGAACGTTCGACCGCAAGGATCCGCTCGGTCGCCTCACCTATCAGGGCTCGCAGCACCTCGCCACGCTTGGCGCGTTGACCGACTACGATCGCTTCCGCGAGGAAGCCGAGCGCAACCTGCCGTGGGAACGCTGGCAGGGTCGCTACGAATGGCGCGAGGCGGCGCTGAACCGCGTCGGGAGCGCGCACCACCGCTGGTTCCTCGAGCAGCTCGTCACGCTGCGCGACGACGAGCGGACGCGCATGGGCATCGTGACGCGCGTGGCGCTCGATGCTTCGGGCGGCCTCGCGATCGAGCTGAAGCTGTGGCCGGGCAGCCCCAGCGACCGTCGCCGTGCGGCCGCAGTCGTCGGCATTCTCCGAAGATCCGCCGCTGCCGACGATCGAGCTCTGCGAATCGCCGGACGAGGCTTCGACGCTGATCGTCCCCTCCCGGACCTTCGCGCCGGGCCGTCAACTGCGCTCGATGGATTCCGGGCCTGAGCGCCGGTTCAAGCTCACGAAGCTCGTGCAACGCGGCGCGGACTTCGAGCGCTGCGCGTTCGAAGAGACCGCGTAGGCGAAGCGCCGCGCCCCGCGCGCGGGCGCGCCGGCAGTCGCGGGGCCGGATTCCGGCCGAGAATGTCTGCAGCGCCCGTCGGGCGTCCGAGGAAGTAGCGTGCCGAACCGCCTCGCGGGCGAGACAAGCCCCTACCTGCTGCAACACGCGGACAACCCGGTGGACTGGTATCCGTGGGGCGAGGAGGCCTTCGCGCGAGCGCGGGCGGAGGGCAAGCCGGTCCTGCTCTCGGTCGGCTATTCCGCTTGCCACTGGTGCCATGTGATGGCGCACGAATCGTTCGAGGACTCCGGACATCGCGGCGTCGATGAACGAGCACTTCGTCAACATCAAGGTCGATCGCGAGGAGCGACCGGACGTCGACCAGATCTACCAGACCGCGCACGCGCTGATGACCCGGCGCAGCGGGGGCTGGCCGCTGACCGTGTTCATGACGCCGCAGGGCGATCCGTTCTTCGCCGGCACCTATTTCCCGAAGGACGGCCGTTACGGCCTGCCCGGATTCCGCGACCTGCTGCCGCATGTCGCGCGCGTCTATCGCGAGAAAGGCGACGTGATCGCCGCGCAGGGCGACGAGCTGAAGCGCGCGCTTGCGAGCCTCGAACCCGAATCCGAGCCGGGAGCGCAGCTGCCCCATGATGCGCGCCATCGTGCGCTCGATGAAATGCGCTCGACATTCGACGCAGCGCACGGCGGTTTCGGCGGCGCTCCGAAGTTTCCGCACGTGCCCGACCTGCAGCTTGCGCTGTCCGAGCATGCCGAGCGGCCGGCATCCGGGGCGCTACCGATCGCGGCATTGACCGGTCTCAAGATGGCGGAAGGCGGCATCCACGACCAGCTCGGTGGCGGCTTCTGCCGCTATTCGGTCGATCGCGAGTGGCAGATCCCGCACTTCGAGAAGATGCTCTACGACAACGGGCCGCTGCTCGGCTTTTACGCGGACCTGGCGGCGGTCACGCGCGACCCGCTGTTCGAGCGTGCTGCGCACGGGATCGTCGCCTGGCTGACGCGGGAAATGCGCGCGGGCGACGGTGCCTTCTACTCCAGCCTCGATGCCGACAGCGAGGGTGAGGAGGGCAAATTCTACGTCTGGCAGCGTGACGAGATTCGCTCGTTGCTGTCCGCGGAGGAATACGAAGTCGCAGCACCCTACTTCGGCCTCGACGGCGCGCCGAACTTCGAGGGCCACGCATGGAACCTGCGGCTTGCGAAACCGCTCGCGCAAGTCGCTTCCGACGCGAGCATCGCACTTCCGGACGCGCAGGCGCGCCTGGAATCGGCGCGCGCGAAGCTGTTCGCGGCGCGCGAGCGGCGGCAACGTCCTGGCCTCGACGACAAGATCCTGACATCGTGGAACGCGCTCGCGATCGCGGGGCTGGCGCGCGCATCGCGCCGGCTCGAAATGCCGGCGTGGGCGGATCTCGCTTTCTCGGCCGTCGACGCAGTGAAGCGAACGGCCTGGCGCGACGGCCGGCTGCTCGCGACGCGCAAGGGCGAGCGTGCGCATCTGAACGCCTACCTCGACGACTACGCTTTCCTGCTCGCCGCGCTCGACGAGCTGATGCAGACACGGTTCCGGCTCGACGACTACGCCTGGGCACGCGAGATCGCCGAGGTGCTGCTCGACCAGTTCGAGGATCGCGAGGCCGGTGGCTTCTACTTCACCAGTCACGACCACGAGCAGCTGATCCACCGAAGCAAGCCGGGACACGACAACGCGACACCGTCGGGCAACGGCGTTGCCGCCGGCGCGCTGATTGCGCTCGGGCATCTCGCGGGCGAGCCGCGTTACGTCGAGGCCGCCGAACGCGCAGTGCGGCTGTTCGCGCCGCAGCTTGCCCAGGCGCCGCGCGGATTCTCGACGCTGATCGCAGCGCTCGACGCGCTGCAGTCGCCGCCGGCCACCGTGCTGCTCGTCGGTGATCCCGCAACGACCGCGAAATGGCACGCAACGCTCGGTGCGTCGCTCAGCCCGTCGGTACGCGTGTACGACGTCGCCGGATCGGGTTTGCCGCCCGAGCTACGGAAAGGTCTCCTTCCGGACAGTGGAGCTGCTGCATGGGTGTGCCGGGGGACGTCCTGCTTGCCGCCGATCGCAACGCTTGCAGGCGTGCAACGCGAGCTGGCTGTGCGGAGCGCCTAGCAAACGCCGGTCGTTGAGTCCCGCCCGGACGCATGCGGTAGCATTTCGGCCCTACGTCCAAACGTCGGAGTCTCCATGAAGCTGCGGCTGGTTTCGATTGTCGGTGCAGCGCTCGTCGCCTCGGCCGGGGCTGCGCAGGCGCAAAGCGCTGACGAACTGCTGAAGAAGCACGGTTGCACGGCCTGCCATGCGATCGACAAGAAGCTCGTCGGTCCGGGTTACGTCGAGGTCGCGGCGAAGTACAAGGGCGATGCGAAGGCGCCGGCGGTGCTGATGGACAAGGTGAAGAAAGGCGGCGTCGGCAACTGGGGACAGATCCCGATGCCGCCGAACGCGGCCGTGCCCGATGCCGATATCAAGGCAATGGTGACGTACATCCTGAGCCTCAAGAAATGATCGTCGAAGTCGAGCCGAAAGTCTGAGAATCGCCCTGACGGGTTTCGGCCGGGAATGTTTCCCGAAAATCGGTGGCAGAGCCACACGATTTTCGGCGGAACCGCAGGAAAGCGACGCGAGTAGGCAGCGTGAATACGCCCTAATGATTCGTGGCCGCGCCAAACCGTCGCGGCCACTCTTTGACAGCGTCCCGCATGCGCCGGTAACCTTCGCCTGTCCCCGCAGGAGAGCGCGCGCCGTCCGGCATTTGGCGCGCCGCCGAAGGCGCAAGGCCCGAAATCGCTCAGGCAAAAGGACTGCGGACGACTGTAGACCATCTGGAGAGCGGCTTCGTCGGCTGAAGACTTGCGACGAACGCCCACCGAAGGGGCACGCAGCGGCAGTTCCCGAATACCGGGTGCGCTGCAAATCTCTCAGGTAAAAGGACAGAGGGGCGACCGGGGCGGAATGCCGCCTCGCCGTGCGCCCATCGTCGCCTGGAGAGACCTTGCTCAAACAGACCCCGCTCAACGCGTCGCACCGCGAGGCCGGCGCACGCATGGTCGACTTCGGCGGCTGGGACATGCCGCTCCACTACGGCTCGCAGATCGACGAGCATCATGCGGTACGGCGCGATGCCGGCATGTTCGACGTTTCGCACATGCGGGTCGTCGACGTCGAAGGGGGCAACGCCAAGGACGGACCGCGCGCTTTCCTGCGCGGCGCGCTCGCGAACAACGTCGACAAGCTGAAGGAGCCGGGGCGCGCGCTGTACTCGTGCCTGCTGCGCGACGACGGCGGCGTGCTCGACGATCTCATCGTCTATTTCCTGCGCGAGGACTCCTTCCGGCTGGTCGTCAATGCCGCCACGGCCGACAAGGACATCGCGTGGCTGCGCGACCTGATCGCGAAGCACTGCGCCGGGGTTGACGCTCACGCCGCGAACCGATCTCGCGATGATCGCGGTGCAGGGCCCGAATGCGCGTGCGAAGGTCTGGCAGGCGTTCCCGGGAAGCGAGGCCGTCACTGCAGCGCTCAAGCCCTTTTCTGCTGCGGCGTTCGGAGACCTGTTCATCGCGCGAACCGGCTACACCGGCGAGGACGGGTTCGAGATCGTGATGCCGGTTGGCCGCGCCGTGGAAGCATGGCGCGCGCTGGTCGCTGCCGGCGTGAAGCCGTGTGGACTCGGTGCCCGCGATACGCTTCGGCTCGAGGCGGGCATGAACCTGTATGGTCAGGACATGGACGAGACCGTGACTCCGCTGGAATCGGGTCTGGGCTGGACCGTCGATCTCGCAAGCCCGCGCGACTTCGTCGGCAAGGCGGCCCTCGCCGGCACGCCGGCGCCGCGCAAGGTCGTCGGTCTGGTCCTCGAGGGCGCGGGCGGCGTGCTGCGCGCCCATCAGGCGGTGCATACGCCGCATGGCGCCGGCGAGATCACGAGCGGGACGTTCAGTCCCACGCTCGCCCGCTCGATCGCGCTGGCTCGTGTGCCCGTCGCAGTCGAGCTCGGCGCAACGGTCGAGGTCGACGTGCGTGGCAAGCGCCTGAGCGCACGCGTCGTGAAGCCGCCGTTCGTGCGCAACGGCAAGGCGCTCGTTTGAACGCGCTCGTGACCGTCACGATCCGGCCGCTCGCAGGCGATGACGTTGCGCGTTATCACGCGTTGCGCCAGCGCGGCCTGACCGAGCATCCCGAGGCGTTCACGTCCAGCGCCGAAGAGGAGGGCGCATCGGCCGACAAGGCGACAAGGCGACTGGCGCGCGATCCGCGCGCACCGCACGACATCGTGCTCGGCGCTTTCGACGGCGACACGCTCGTCGGCGTCGTCGGAATGTTCGTCGATCCGCGCGTGAAGGCGCGGCATCGCGGGCATGTCTTCGGCATGTACGTGGTCCCCGAATTCGCGCGAGCCGGTGTCGGAACGCAGCTCGTCGATTCGCTCGTCGCGCACGCACTCGGTTGCAACGGCCTCGACGCGCTCGTGCTCACCGTCACCGTCGGCAACGACGGCGCACGTCGACTGTACGAGCGCGCGGGCTTTACCGCTTTTGGATGCGAGCCGGGCGCGATCCGCGTCGCCGGTCGGCCGTACGACAAGCTTCACATGATTCGTTGGCTGCGCGCACCCGAGCGTGCGTCGTGACCGGATCCCCTTCAGGAGAAACCCGCATGGACTTGCCTGCCGGACTCAAATTCACCGAGAGCCACGAATGGGTTCGCTCCGAGGCCGACGGCTCGATAACGATCGGCATCACCGACCACGCGCAGGCGGCGCTGGGCGATCTGGTCTATATCGAGTTGCCGGACGTCGGCCGCATGCTGAAGGGTGGCGAGGCGTGCGCAGTCGTCGAGTCGGTCAAGGCTGCGTCCGATGTCTACGCGCCGGTCGCAGGCGAAGTGATCGCCGTCAACGATGCGCTGACCGGTGCGCCCGAAAAGGTCAACGCCGACGCCTGGAACGCCTGGCTGTTCAAGCTCAAGCCCTCGAATCCGCGGCGAATTCGCGAAGCTTCTCGACGCGGACGGCTATCGCGCCAGCGTCGGCGAGGCATGAGACGAGTCCTATTTCGCGGCTGATCCCTGATGTATCCTGATACCTGATGACCTGACATGCGCAAGACGCTCGCCGATCTCGAGACGAACGACGCCTTCGTCGCCCGCCACATCGGCAGCTCGCCCGAAGACCAGGCGCAGATGCTGAACGTGCTCGGGTTCGCTACGCGCGCCGCGCTGATCGATGCGCTGGTCCCGCCGGCGATCCGCGCGAAGACGCCGCTCGCGTTGCCCGACCCGGTGGACGAAACCGCGGCGCTGGCGCGACTGCGCGCGATCGCCGCGAAAAACCGCCCGCTCACGTCGTTCATCGGCCAGGGCTACTACGGCACGATCACGCCGGGGGTGATCCTGCGCAACGTGCTCGAGAACCCGGCGTGGTACACGGCGTACACGCCCTACCAGCCGGAGATCTCGCAGGGCCGGCTCGAGGCGCTGATCAATTTCCAGACGATGGTTTGCGACCTGACCGGCATGGCGATCGCGAACGCATCGATGCTGGACGAGGGCACGGCGGCGGCCGAGGCGATGGCGCTCGCCCTGCGCGTCGGCAAGAGCCGGTCGCGGCGGCTGTTCGTCGCGGACGACGTGTTCCCGCAGACGCTCGACGTCGTTCGCACGCGCGCTTCGGCGATCGAAATCGACGTCGTCACCGGTCCGGCCGAGCAAGCGGCCGACACGGACGCGTTCGCCGTGATCGTCCAGTACCCGGGCGGTGACGGGCAGATCCGCGACCTGCGTGCCCTCGTGCAGGCCGTTCACGCCCGGGGCGGGCTCGTCATCGTCGCAGCCGATATCCTCGCGCTCACGCTGCTGTCTGCGCCCGGGCGAATGGGGTGCCGACGTCGTCGTCGGCTCGACCCAGCGCTTCGGCGTGCCGATGGGCTACGGCGGGCCGCACGCCGGCTACCTCGCGACGCGCGACGAATTCAAGCGCTCGATGCCGGGACGGCTCGTCGGCGTGACCGTCGATGCGAACGGCGATCCTGCGTTCCGGCTCGCGCTGCAGACGCGCGAGCAACACATCCGCCGCGAGAAGGCCACGTCGAACATCTGCACTGCGCAGGTGCTGCTCGCGGTGATCGCGGCCATGTACGCCGTCTACCACGGCCCCGAGGGGCTCGCGGCGATCGCCCGCCGGACCCACCGGCTCACCGGCATCCTGAAGAACGGCCTCGAGCGTCTCGGATTCCGCGTGCCGACGAGCGCTTACTTCGACACCCTCTTCGTGTCGGCCGGCGAGCACACCGACCGCATCCTCGACAGAGCGGTTGCGCATGGCATGAACTTCCGCCGTGTGGACGCGGCGACGATCGGGCTCTCGCTCGACGAGACGACGCGACGCGAGGATGTCGAGCGCGTGCTGCTCGCGTTCGCCGGCGACGACCAGCCGATGAGGGTCGCGCATCTGGATGCCGGCGTCGCCGATGCGCTGCCGGCCGAGCTGGTGCGCACGACGCCCTACCTGACGCACGCGGTGTTTCATCAGCATCGCTCGGAAACCGAGATGCTGCGCTATCTGCGCCGGCTCGCCGACAAGGACCTGGCCCTCGACCGTTCGATGATCCCGCTGGGCTCGTGCACGATGAAGCTGAACGCGACATCCGAGATGATCCCGGTGACCTGGCGCGAGTTTTCGCGCGATGCATCCGTTCGCGCCCCAGGACCAGGCCGCCGGCTATCGCGAGCTGGTCCACGAGCTGGAGGCGATGCTCTGCGCGTGCACGGGCTACGACGCGGTGTCGCTGCAGCCGAACGCGGGCTCGCAGGGCGAGTTCGCGGGCCTGCTCGCGATCGAGGCGTATCACAAGTCTCGCGGCGAGGGGCATCGCAACGTGTGCCTGATCCCGTCGTCGGCGCACGGGACCAATCCGGCGTCGGCACAGATGGTCGGGATGAAGGTCGTTGTCGTCGGTTGCGACGACGACGGCAACGTCGACCTCGCGGACCTCGAGCGCAAGGCGGAGGAGCATCGCGACGATCTCGCCGCGATCATGGTCACCTATCCGTCGACGCACGGCGTGTTCGAGGACGGCATCGTTCGCATCTGCGAGATCGTCCATTCGCACGGCGGGCAGGTGTACGTCGACGGCGCGAACCTGAACGCGCTCGTCGGCATCGCGCCGCCCGGCCAGTTCGGTGCGGACGTCTCGCATCTGAACCTGCACAAGACGTTCTGCATCCCGCACGGCGGTGGCGGTCCGGGCGTCGGTCCGGTGGCCGTGAAGGCGCATCTCGCGCCGTTCCTGCCCGGCCACCGGTACATGCCCCGCCGCAATTCGCGCGCTGCAGGCGACGCAGTCCATTCGCCGCTCGCCGGGGAGACGAGGCCGAGGTGCGGGCATCGGCCCGGTCGCTTCCGCGCCGTTCGGCAGTGCGTCGATCCTGCCGATCCCATGGATGTACATCACGATGATGGGCGGGTCCGGGCTCGCCGCGGCGACCGAAGCCGCGATCCTGCACGCCAACTACATTGCGAGGCGCCTCGAGGCGCACTATCCGGTGCTGTACAGCGGCCCGAACGGGCTCGTCGCGCACGAGTGCATTCTCGATCTGCGCCCGCTGAAGGCTTCGGCCGGCATCGAGGCGGAGGATGTGGCGAAGCGCCTGATCGACTACGGGTTCCACGCGCCGACGATGAGCTTTCCGGTGGCGGGAACGCTGATGGTCGAGCCGACCGAAAGCGAGTCGAAGGTCGAGCTCGATCGCTTCATCGAGGCCATGATCGCGATCCGCGAGGAGATTCGCGCGATCGAGGCCGGCCGGGTCGATCGTGCCGACAATCCGCTCAAGCACGCGCCGCATACGGCTGCCGCGGTGGCGGCCGACGACTGGACGCATGCGTATTCGCGCCGGTCGGCCGCTTATCCGACGCGTCGCGCAGGAACTGGCGAAGTATTGGCCGCCGGTCGCGCGCATCGACAACGTGTACGGGGATCGCAACCTGTTCTGCACGTGCATTCCGGTGGACGCCTATCACGAGCCTGCGCCCACGGCGCCCGCCTGAACGTTCGTCGGCTGGCTATTCCAATCGCGCCGCCAGTCGATCTAGAATCCGCGCGGAAAATCGAACGCGACCGCAGCAGGCGCGACCGAGCCTATGCGCAAACTCGCAAGTCTCAATCGCTGGCAAGCCTCCGGCGGCCACCTCGCGATCTCGGCGATCATCGGCGTGGCCGTGCTGGCCGCCATGATCTTCGTCTGGTATCCGCCGCCGTACTTCGAGGCGGCCGGCGGCAACGACCTCGTGCTGCTGATGGTCGGCATCGACGTCGCGCTCGGCCCGTTGCTCACGCTTGCCGTGTTCAACCCGCGCAAGGGAATGGGCAAGCTGCGATTCGATCTCGCGGTGATCGGGTTCTTCCAGATCGCGGCGCTCGCCTACGGCGTGTACGTGATGTTCATCGCGCGCCCGTCGTATCTCGTCTATGCCGTCGACCGCTTCGACCTGGTGATGGCGAACACGCTGCCGGACACGGAGCTCGCCAAGGCGCCGCCCCCCTACGACCGTCGCCCGCTCGGCAAGCCGCCGACGGTCGGCGCGCGCATCCCCGAGGATCCGAAGCTCAAGGAAGAGTCGCTGTTCCTGGCGCTCGGCGGTGTCGATCTGACGCAGCAGCCGCGCTTCTACGTTCGCTACGACGACATTGCGAAAGAGGCCGCGGCGCGGGCGCAGCCGCTCAAGGCATTGCGCGACCTGAACCCCGACCGGAGCGACCGCATCGACAAGGTGATCCGGGACTCGGGTCGTGCGGAAGGCGACCTCGCCTTCCTTCCGGCGAAGGCCCCGAACCGGGACTT
Organism: uncultured beta proteobacterium; assembly: GCA_963804205.1. Lineage (GTDB taxonomy): Bacteria > Pseudomonadota > Gammaproteobacteria > Burkholderiales > Casimicrobiaceae > VBCG01. The sequence continues at coordinate 289,409 of CAWDPJ010000006.1, forward strand.
CGCGGTGATCGTGGACCGGTCCACCGGCGCGATCGTCGACAAGCTCATGCTCAAGCCCTGGTAGCTGCGCGCGCGCCTACAGCCGCATCGCGACTGCGATTTTCCACGCGTCCGCCGCGCCTCGCGTCCACAGGTGCACGTAGTGGCCGTTCGTGGCGGCCGAGCGCCATGCGCCGTAGGTATAGGCGAGGTCGCCGCTGGCAGCCATGTCGCCGCCTGCCGGTTCGAGCGTGAGGGGATGCATCGACGCGACGGCCGCCCGGATCGCGTCCGCACCGAACACCGGCGGACCTTCGCGATACAGGCGTGCGTCATCGGAAAGCGTGTCGAGGAACGTGTCCACCCCCCACGGTCGTGCACGCTCCGCATCGGTCAATGCCGCCAGGCTCGCCTCGCGTCGAAGGAAGGGCCTCGGCGGGACGGCCGGCGACGGCAGCATGCTTCTCGGGCGCTAACGGTGTCGCCGACGGGATCCCGCCGTCGAGCACGACACGCCAGCGCTGCTGCGCATCACGCTTCCAGACGGAAAAATAGGCGCCGTACTGCGGCGCACGGCTGCCGTCGCGCAACGACAATGTCGTCGGGCCGCTGGTGAAGCCGAAATCGCCGGACGCGGCAATGCCGCTGATCACCGGCGCCCATTCGAGGCGCACTGCGCGGCGATCGGCAGGCGCGGGGCGCGCCGCGAAGGCGTCGCGCAAACGCATCGGCGTCGGCGTCATCCAGATGCCGTCGTCCGCGAATGCGGCGAGAAACGCGGTCCGGACATCGGCGTCCTCGGCGTGCCGCGCGAACGCCCGCTCGGCCGCGACGAGACTTTCGTGATCGGCGTGGAGCGCAGGACGTGTCGCACAAGCGATGACCAGGAGCGCAGCGGCGATGGCGACGGTTGCGATGCCAAGCGAACGGGCCATGGGCTCCAAAGCGGTCGACGATGCGCAGCAGTCTATAATCGACCGCTTTTGCGCCCGCTGTCCACATGCACCACCGCTCACGCGCTGCACTCGGCGCCACGATCCTGCCGCTGATGCTCGTTGCTGCATCGCTCGCCGTGGCGCAAGCGCCGGCGGTCACCGCCTGCGGCGTCGTCCGACGCCGGTTGCACCCAGCGGCGCATTTCCGGCGCCTACGGTCGGGGCTTCCTCGTTCGTTCTCGTCGACATGACCAGCGGCCAGACGCTGCTCGCGCAGAACGCGGACGAGAAACGCGACCCGGCGTCGTTGACGAAATTGATGACCGCCTACCTCACGTTCGGTGCGCTGCGGCAGAAAGCCATCGTGCCTTCGCAGATGGTCAACGTGTCGCAGAAGGCGTGGAAGGCCGAAGGGTCGCGGATGTTCATCGAGCCGCGCAAGTCGGTCAGCGTCGACGAGCTGATGAAAGGCATGATCGTGCAGTCGGGCAACGACGCGTCGATCGCGCTCGCGGAGCTGGTCGGCGGGAGCGAGGAGGCGTTCGTCGCGCGCATGAACCAGGAGGCTGCGCGCCTCGGTATGACGAACACGCGGTTCGCGAACGCCACCGGGCTGTCCGGCCCGCAGCATCACTCGACTGCCGGCGACCTGGCGAAGCTCACGGCCGCGCTGATCCGCGACTATCCCGAGTACTACCCGCTCTATTCGCAGAAGGAATTCCGCTACAACAACATCACGCAGGCGAACCGCAACCGCCTGCTGTGGACCGATCCGCACGTCGACGGCGTGAAGACCGGGCATACCGAGAGCGCGGGCTGGTGCCTGATCGCGTCGGCGGTCCGCGGCGAGCGGCGCTTGCTGGCCGTCGTGCTGGGGGCGGCGTCCGACTCCGCGCGCGCGATCGAAAGCCAGAAGCTGTTGAACTACGGCTTCCAGGCGTTCGACACCGTGTCGCTGTACCAGTCCGGCAAGCCGGTGACGAAGCTGCCCGTATGGAAGGGCGCTTCGCCCGAGGTGAGCGCTGGATTCCTCGCCGACCGTCACGTCACGCTCGCGAAGGGTCAGGCGGACAAGCTCGCGCTTTCGCTGGTCGCGCAGGACCGGCTGATCGCGCCGGTCCAGAGCGGCCAGAAGGTCGGCACGGTCAAGGTCGCGTTCGACGGCAAGCCGGTCGCGGAATTCCCGCTGATCGCGCTCGAGGACGTTCCACCGGCAAGCCTCGCGGGGCGTGCGTGGGACACGGTGCGACTCTGGTTCGCGAAGTGACCTGCGAGCGCAGCGAGCAGGTCATCCCCGCGCAGGCGGGGATCCAGCGTCTCTCCGAAATCGGCGGAGATCCGGCAACGACACGGTGGAGAGCACCATGATCGATACCGAGCAGATCGTTCATCTCAACGGCGCGCTGATGCGCGTCGCGGACGCGAAGGTCTCCGTGCTCGATCGGGGCTTCATCTACGGCGACGGCGCGTACGAGCTGGTCCCGGTCTACGGCCGGCAGCCGTTCCGCATGCCGCAGCATCTCGCGCGGCTGCAACGCACGCTCGACGCGATCCGGCTTCCGAACCCGCACCCGCACGACGAATGGCAGCGGCTCATCGGCGAGCTGATCGAGCGGCAACCGTTCGCCGACCAGGCCGTTTACCTGCAGGTCACGCGCGGCGTGGCGAAGCGCGATCATTCGTTCCCGAAGGGCGTCGCGCCGACGGTATTCATGATGAGCAATCCGCTGCCGACGCCGACGCGCGAGCAGGTGGAGCGCGGCGTCGCTGTCGTTACCGCCGAGGACAATCGCTGGAAGCGCTGCGACCTGAAAACGATCTCGCTGCTCGGCAACGTGCTGATGCGTCAGCTTGCCACCGATGCGGATGCGGCGGAGACCGTCATGTTCCGCGACGGCTGGCTGACGGAGGCCTCGTCATCGAACGTGCTGGTCGTCAAGGACGGCGTAATCGTCGCGCCGCCGAAGGACAATCAGATCCTGCCCGGCATCACCTACGACGCAGCCGTCGAGTTCGCGCGCGACGCGGGTCTGGCCGTCGACATCCGCCCGGTATCGAAGGCGCGAGACGCTCGAAGCGGACGAGATGTGGCTCTCGTCGTCGACGAAGGAAGTGCTCGCGGTGACGACGGTCGACGGCCGCCCGTTCGGCGGTGGCGCGCCGGGACCGGTGTTCAGGCGCATGTACGACGTGTTCCAGGCGCGCAAGCCTCGCCCCTCCTGAAGCGTCACGCCCTGGCATCGCGCCGTGGCAGCGGCGCGCTCGTGCGGAAGCGGCCGTGATGAAAGATCAGCGGTGATCCCGTGTTGCGCTGGCAACGCACGACTTCGCCGACGAACAGCGTGTGGTCGCCGATCGGCTGCCACGAGAAATGCCGGCATTCGAGCCACGCGATCGCGCCTTCGATCAGCGGCGCGCGCGCCCAGCCCAGCGTATACGGGACGGCCGAGAAGCGATCGGCATGGGGCCGCGAGAAGCGACGCGCGAGCTGCACCTGGTTGGCCGCGAGCACACTGATCGCGTAGCGCTCGCACTGCTCGAACGCCACGTGGGAGCTCGCAGCACGCGACAGGCTCCAGAGGACCAGCGGCGGCTCGAGCGAGACCGAATTGAACGAGTTCGCGGTGAATCCCACGAACCGCGCGCCGGCGTCGCGCGTCGTGATGATCGTGACGCCGGTGGCGAATTCGGACAGCGCATCGCGGAGCTGCCGCTGCGTGAAGGCCGGCCGCGCAGCGCGGCGGGCGGGGCCGGTCTTGGGCATGGGGATCGTCGGGCGCCGCGAGGGCGCGAGAACGGACGGCGCTGATGCGCGCGGGGAGGCGTCCGGATGGTAGGCGGCCGCTGCGTTCCCCGTCAATCGACGCCGCGACGCTGGCGTCCGGCAACAAGACTACGCCGTGGCCGTGCGCGCAAAGGCGGCGATGTCGTCGAGCACGGCCTCGCCGTCGCGGAACGGGGCCGCCAGCCGCGCGATCAGCCCGACATGCCCGACGCCTGCGTAGAGCTTCACGTCGGCGCGCCCGCCGGCCGAGCGAACCCGTGCGGCGAGACGCTCCGCATTTCTGGGCAAACGGTCGTGTCGTCGGCGCCATGCAGGAGCAACAGCGGCGGCGCGTCCGCGCGGACGAAGCGGATCGGTTGCGTGCGCAGCAGCGTGTCCGGCGAGCCGAATACCGCTTTCAGCCGAGTCGCTCGTCAGCGGCAGGAAATCGTACGGGCCCGCCAGCCCGATTGCGCCGGCGACGGCGTCCGGTTCCCCGGCCGCGGCGAGGTAATCCCGGTCGAGCGCGACCAGCATCGCGATGTGAGCCCCGGCCGAATGGCCGGCGACAACCAGGCGCGCAGGGTCCCCGCCATACCGTCGGGCGTTGCGCCGCATCCATGCGACGGCCGCTGCGCCGTCCTCGACGAACGCGGGGAAGGTGACGTCCGGGTAGACGCGATAGTCGGCGATCGCGACGACGAACCCGCGTGACGCGAGCGCTTCGCCGACGAACGCGTAGTTCGCCCGCTGCCCGCGCTGCCAGCTGCCACCGTAGAGGAACACGACGACCGGCGCGTGCGCGCCCTCGCCCCGTGCGGCGATGTCGTTCGGCACGTACAGATCGAGCCGCTGCCGCTCGCCGCCGCCGTAGGCGAGGCCGTCGGTGCGCCGGTAGTGATCGGTGGGCGTGACTGCCGCGACCAGCCGGCTGACCGAGCACCCCGACACCAGCAACGGCGACGCGGCGGCGAGGGCGAGCAGGCTGCGGCGTGCGCGCTGGACGGGGGATCGGACGGGCATCGGCGGTTTTCTCGTAGGACCGGGATGCTTACGTGGCGGCGGGAACGGCGGATGCAACCGGACGCGGATCGCTTGCTACACTACCCGACCCGGCCCCATTTAGGGCCCTGCCGTTCGCGTCCGTGTGGCCACGTCGCTCGCGAAGCTGATCGAACACCGTTACGGCGCGCTGCGCGTGCCCGTCGAGCTGGTACTGCCCGACGGGGACAGCGTTCGGCTGGCCGAGCGGCCCGAGGTCCAGGTCGTCGCGCGCTCCTTCCAGGGCCTGCGCGCGCTGGCCCGCCCGGCGTTGGGACGGCTGGCGAGCGCGTACGTCCACGGCGACCTCGATTTCTCCGGCAGCGCGCGCCGCATCCTCGACATCGCCGAGCGCATGGTCGGCGACGTCGCGACCTCGCACGAATCGATCGCGGCCCGGCTCAGGCACTGGCGCAACCAGCGGCGTGCGAACCGCAAGAACATCCAGCATCACTACGACGTCAGCAACGCGTTCTACCGGCTGTGGCTCGACGAGCGCATGGTGTACTCGTGCGCGTATTTCCATCGGCACGACGACACGCTGGACGCGGCGCAGGCGCAGAAGCTCGACCATATCTGCAGGAAGCTCAGGCTGGCGCCGGGCGAGCGCTTCCTCGACATCGGCTGCGGCTGGGGTGGCCTGCTGTTCTGGGCCGCCGAGCGCTACGGCGTCGACGCGACCGGGATCACGCTGTCCCGCAACCAGTTCGAGCACGTGTCGGGCGAGATCGCGCGGCGCGGCCTTGGCGACCGCGTGCGCGTCGAGCTGATCGACTACCTCGACCTGCCGGACGACGCCCGCTACGACAAGATCGCGAGCGTCGGCATGTTCGAGCACGTCGGCGTTTCGCGGTTCCCCAAATACTTCGGCAAGATCCAGCGATGCCTGAAGCCCGGCGGTTTCGTGCTGAACCACGGCATCACGCACAACGCGCTCCACGCGCACGCGCTCGGCAGCGGGATCGGCGACTTCGTGGAGCGCTACGTGTTCCCGGGCGGCGAGCTCACGCACGTTTCCAACGTCATGGCCGCGATGGCGCAGGCGGGCCTCGAGGTCGTCGATGCCGAGGCGCTGCGCGAGCACTACGCCCGCACGCTCTGGCACTGGACCGAGCGGCTCGAGGCGAACGGCGAGGCCGCGCGCAGCGAGGCCGGGGAGGAGCGCTTCCGTGTCTGGCGGATCTACATGGCGGGTTCCGCGCATGCCTTCGAACGCGGGTGGCTCTCGCTGTGGCAGCTGCTGGCCGGGAAACCGCTTGCCGACGGCAAGCTGCCGCATCCGCTCACGCGGGACTACATGTACGCGGACTGAGACGCGACGCGCACGACTCGCGGCGATTGTGCCGGCCGCCCGGCGGCATCATATAGCCGACGATGACCATGACCGCCGCGTCCGAAACCGAATCCGCCCTCAAGTTCCCGACGTCGTTCCCGATCAAGATCATGGGCCGGCGCGCCGACGGGTTCGCGCAGGCGATCCTCGACGTCGTGCTGAAGCACGCGCCCGACTTCGATCCGTCGACGCTCGAGATGCGCGCGTCCCGGGAGGGCAACTATCTTTCGGTCACGGCGACGATCAACGCGACCTCGCGCGATCAGCTGGACAACCTGTATCGGGAGCTCACCGCGCATCCGATGGTGGCGATGGTGCTCTAGCCTTACGCGGCCGAAAGTGAACCCCTACTTTCGGCCGGAATGGCTTCCCGAAAATCGGTGGCGGAGCCACACGATTGTCGGCGGAAACGGCGGGAAACGGCGGGACCGAGAAGCGTGAGCACGCCCCCCGACTTGACGACATCGACGCAGGTCGACGCCGATGCGCCGGCCGGCGTTGCGATCCGCGCGCTGGGAATGACGGACTATGTGCGCTGCTGGCGGGCGATGCAGTCGTTCACCGATGCGCGCGTGCCGATGACGCGCGACGAGATCTGGCTGACCGAGCATGCGCCGGTCTATACGCTCGGTCTCGCGGGGCGGCGCGAGCACGTGCGCGACACGCGAGGCATTCCGGTGATCCAGGTCGACCGCGGCGGGCAGGTCACCTACCACGGGCCCGGTCAGCTCGTCGCCTATCTGCTCTTCGACCTCAAGCGCGCGCGCCTCGGCGTCCGGGTCATGGTGCGGGCCATCGAAGCCGCGGTGATAGAATTCCTTGATTCGCTTGGCGTTTCCGCATACGGCAAGGCGTCGGCCCCCGGCGTCTATGTGCTGCGCAGCGGGGTGGAGGCGAAGATCGCGGCGCTCGGGCTCAAGGTGAGGAATGGCTGCACGTATCATGGGCTCGCGCTGAATGTCGCCATGGACCTGTCGCCGTTCGCGGCGATCGATCCTTGCGGCTATCCCGGGCTCGAGGTCACGTCGCTGGCCGATCTCGGCGTGGACAGCGGCATCGACGACGCCGGCGCCGCGCTCGCCCCGTTGCTGGCTGCGCATCTGAAGCAGATCGAGTCGATCCGATGAACGATTCCCCCTCGCCGCTTCCGCCCAGCAACGCTGCCGGCATCAAGCACAAGGGCGATCGCAAGACGTCCCGCATCCCGATCAAGGTGATCGCGGCCGAGCCGCTGCGAAAGCCGCCCTGGATCCGCGTGCGTGCCCCGAGCTCGCCGCGGTTCCTCGAGATCAAGCAGATCCTGCGCGAGCACAACCTGCACACGGTCTGCGAGGAAGCCTCGTGCCCGAACATCGGCGAGTGCTTCGGCAAGGGGACGGCGACGTTCATGATCATGGGCGACATCTGCACGCGCCGTTGCCCGTTCTGCGACGTGGGCCACGGCCGCCCGAATCCGCTGGACGGCGACGAGCCCGACAATCTCGCGAAGACGATCGCCGCGCTGCGGCTTGCGTACGTGGTCGTCACGAGCGTCGATCGTGACGACTTGCGCGATGGCGGCGCGCAGCATTTCGTCGACTGCATCCGCGCGGTGCGCGAACGCTCGCCGGCGACGCAGATCGAGGTGCTGGTCCCCGATTTCCGCGGCCGCATGGAGCGCGCGCTGTCGATCCTCGAGGCGGCGCCACCCGACGTCATGAACCACAACCTCGAGACCGTTCCCCGGCTGTATCGGCAGGCGCGGCCCGGGTCGGATTACGCGCACTCGCTCGCGCTGCTGCGCGAGTTCAAACGGCGCGTTCCGGGCGTGCCGACGAAGTCCGGCCTGATGGTGGGCCTGGGTGAAACGGACGACGAGATCCTGGCCGTCATGCGCGACATGCGCGCGCACGACATCGACATGCTGACGATCGGCCAGTACCTGCAGCCGTCGCGCGATCATCTGCCGGTGATGCGTTACGTGCATCCGGAAACGTTCGCGATGTTCGAGCGCGAGGCGCTGGCCATGGGCTTTCGCCATGCGGCCGTCGGCGCGCTGGTGCGCTCGTCGTACCACGCCGACAAGCAGGCCGAGGAAGTGCTGGCGCGCGCCTGATCCTGCCAGACTCCGCGAGGTTGCACGCGCAGGATGCACCGACACGGCCACGCGTTGCGACGCCCGCAACGCCGGTGCAAACTTTGGCCGCAGCGAGCCCGCCGGGCTCCCGACGACTTTGGAGGCGTGCGAAATGACCGTAGCCCGCATCACCGAGATCTCGAGCATCAGCAAGAAGAGCTTCGAGGACGCCATCGTGCAAGGCGTCGCGCGCGCCAACAAGACCCTGAAGAACCTGAAGGGCGCGTGGGTGAAGGATCAGGAAGTCACGATCGACAAGGGCAAGATCAGCGGCTACAAGGTGATCCTGAAGGTCACGTTCATCCTCGCGGAGTAAGCAGCCAGGTCGCGTCGGCGCCAGCTCGAACCCGGCCATGCGCGACCACGCCAGCGCTTCGCGCGGTCGCGAGCAGCTGCGCTTTCATTGCGCTGCGGGCAACGCGACGTCTGTGGGCCACAAGATCCACAGCCGTCCCGCCTCGCGCATCCGTCCGGCCTCTTGTGCGGCCTCATCGCCCGCACCCCAGAAGAAATCGGCGCGCACCGCGCCGCGGATCGCGCCGCCGGTGTCCTGTGCGAGCACGAGGCGCTCCACGGGCGCGCCGGAGGACGGCTGCTTCGTCGCAAGCCACACCGGCGCGCCGAGCGGAATCGCGCGCGAGTCCACGGCGATCGTGCGGCGCGCAAGCAGCGGCACGCCGAGCGAACCGAGCGGCCCGTCGATCGTCGCGTCGAGCGTGCCGCGCGGCGGCGGCGGGATTTCGCGGAAGAACACATAGCTCGGATTTTCGTCGAGCAACGCACGCAACCCGTCGGGGTTGGCGCGCGCCCAGTCGCGGATCGCCTGCATCGACGCCTGCTCGAGGGTCATCTCGCCGCGCGCGATCAGCACGTTCGCGATGGCGCGATACGGGTGACCGTTCTGGTCGGCGTAGCCGAGCCGGATGACGGTGCCGTCGGCGAGCTCGACGCGGCCGGAGCCCTGGATCTGCAGGAAGAACGCGTCGAGCGGATCGGCGACATAGGCCAGCGCCTTGCCCGCGAGCGGCGCCGCACCACGCTCGATATCGTGCCGGCTCCAGTACGGCACGACGCGACGCCCCTCGAGGCGCGCGCGCACGCGTCGATTCGCAAGCTCCGGATGCAGCTCCGCCAGTTCGACGACGAGCAGATCGTCCGGAACGGCGTACACCGGCACGCCGAAGCGCGGCGTGCGCTCGCGCGATCCCATAAGCTTCGGCTCGTAATAGCCGGTGACCAGTCCGTCGCGGCGACCGTCCGGGAAAGCGACCGCGTATGGGCTAAAATGCGCGGCGAGAAATGCGCGCACCGCGGTTTCGTCCTGTCCGTCGATTGCTTCCGCCGCCTCGCAGGGCTTGCGCCACGTTGGCGCAGCGCGTGCGCTAGCGAGTAGCGCACGGCAGCCCACGCGAAGCGCGGGCCACGCTTCGCTGACGCGATCGGTCACGAAGCCGGGCAGCTCGTTCCACGACGCGCGCGTGAAGGTCGCGGGAAGCGTGGTTTCAGGCATCGCCGCGCGCTTGTCGGGGGGCGGTGTCGTCACGCAGGAAACGAGCGCCAGCGCCGCGAATGCGGACGCGAGCGACCACGGCCGGTGCAACGGAGCGGCGATGGAATGGATCATCCTCGAGGCCCTGGTCGCGCTGGCGCTCGGGCTTGCCATCGTCTGGTGGACGCTCTCGCCGGCACGCCGGCGCGAGCGCGAGCAGGAAAAGCGCAACAGGGACCCGGGCGAACGCGACGACGTGCGCAACGATGGTGGCGACAGCGAGGGCTAATGCAGTGTTCGCGGAACCGAAAGCGTGAACTGCGGGATCGAGCGCATCGAACGGGCGGCCATCCTCGGCGAGCATCTGGTACGTGCCCTTCATCGTGCCGACGGCGGTCGCGAGGCTCGCTCCGCTCGTGTACTCGAACGTCTCGCCCGGCTTCAGGACCGGCTGCTGGCCGACGACGCCGACGCCCTTCACTTCCTGGATGCGCTGATCCGCGTCGATGATCACCCAATGCCTCGAGACGAGCTGCGCCGCGACCGATCCGGTGTTCGTAATGCGGATCGTGTACGCGAACACGTACTGGTTCTTGTCCGGGTCGGACTGATCGGCGACGTACTGCGCCTTCGGCACGACCGTGATCTCGTAACGTTTGGCGTCTGCCATCAATACCGAATGCAACAGCGTGATTGACCGCGGGGAATTATAGACCCATGAGCGTCCAGCACCGGATTGCGCCGTCACTGCTTTCCGCCGACTTCGCGAGGCTCGGCGAGGAAGTGCGCGCCGTGATCGCCGCGGGCGCGGACCTCGTCCATTTCGATGTGATGGACAACCATTTCGTTCCGAACCTCACCGTCGGGCCGCTGGTGTGCGAGGCGATCAGGCCGCACGCGAGCGTGCCGATCGACGTGCACCTGATGGTGCAGCCGGTCGACAGGATCGTCGGCGACTTCGCGAAAGCGGGCGCCACCTACGTAAGCTTCCATCCGGAGGCGTCGGCGCATGTCGACCGCACGATCGCGCTGATTCGCGACTTGCGGGTGCCGCCCCGGGCTCGTGCTCAACCCCGCGACGCCGGTCGACTGGCTCGACTGGACGATCGACAAGCTGGACCTCGTGCTGCTGATGGCGGTGAATCCCGGGTTCGGTGGCCAATCGTTCATCCCGCAAACGCTGGACAAGCTGCGCGTCGTGCGCGGCATCGTCGATTCCGCGCGCGAGCGCACGGGCCGCGAAATCCTGCTCGAGGTCGACGGTGGCGTGAAGGTCGACAACATCGGCGCGATCGCAGCCGCGGGCGCGGACACGTTCGTCGCCGGCAGCGCGATCTTCGGCAGCGGCGACTACAAGGCGACGATTGCGAAGATGCGCGCGGCGATCGCCGCATCGCGAGGCTGATGGGGCGGTGACACCTCTGCGAGCTTCGAGCGCATCGATTGAGGCCGGTCGACGCGATGGTATAGTCGCTTCGCTTTCGCCGTCGGCGACTTCGTCGCGGCCCGATCCGATCCGGCCTTGAATGCGAGCTATCGTCACCTTCGCCGCCAGCCGCGCCTTCTCGCGCGGTTCATGGCGCTGGCGCGCCTAAGCGCCCAACGTGACCCCTCGCGCCTGGCGTCCGCGCAACGAAGGACGCCGCCCCGGACCGTTTCGCCATCCCATCCCGCTGGGTCGCCATGATCACCGAAAGCGAATTCCGCGCGCTCGCAGCGCTGGGCTACAACCGCATTCCGCTGGTGCTCGAGACGTTCGCCGATCTCGACACGCCGCTGTCGCTCTACCTGAAGCTCGCGCAGCAGCGCTACACGTTCCTGCTCGAATCGGTCGTCGGCGGCGAGCGCTTCGGCCGCTACTCGTTCATCGGCCTGCCGGCGAAGATCCGTATCCGCGCCAGCGGCACGCGCATCGAGGTCGAGGATCGCGGAGGCATCGTCGAGCGTCACGAAGGCGATCCGCTGGACTTCGTGCGCACGTTCATGGCGCGCTATCGCGCGGCGCCGCTGCCGGGTCTGCCGCGATTCTGCGGAGGGCTCGCCGGCTGCTTCGGCTACGACACCGTGCGTCACATCGAGCCACGCCTCGCCGGACGCGCGCCGTCAGGCCGCTCCGGTCTCGACGACCTGCCCGATATCCTGCTGCTCCTGACCGACGAGCTCGCCGTCGTCGACAACCTCGCCGGCAAGATCTCGCTCATCGTCTACGCGGACCCGGCGACAGCGAACGCGTACGACGTCGCACACGAGCGCTTGCAGCAGCTGCGCAGGAAGTTGCGCGAGCCGGTTTCGATCCCGTACCAGACCGCGTCATCGATGACGCAGCCGACGAGCGAGATCGGCGCGGACGCGTTCTGCGACGCGGTGCGCCGTGCGAAGGCTTACATCGCGGCCGGCGACATCATGCAGGTCGTGCTGTCGCAGCGGCTGTCGATGCCGTTCGACGCAGCGCCGCTGTCGCTCTACCGCGCGCTGCGCTCGCTCAATCCGTCGCCGTACATGTTCTATTACGATTTCGGCGACTTCCACGTCGTCGGCGCATCGCCGGAGATCCTGGTCCGCAAGGAAGGCCACACGGTAACGTTGCGGCCGATCGCCGGGACGCGTCCGCGCGGGGCGACGCGCGAAGCCGACGAGGCCTACGCGGCCGAGCTTGCCGCCGACGAGAAGGAGCGCGCCGAGCACGTGATGCTGCTGGACCTCGGCCGCAACGACGTCGGCCGCGTCGCGGCGACGGGAACGGTGCGCGTGACCGAGCGCATGGCGATCGAGCGCTACTCGCACGTCATGCATATCGTGTCGGGCGTCGAGGGCACGCTGAAGCCCGGCCTCACGGCGCTCGATGTACTGCGCGCCGCGTTTCCCGCAGGCACCGTCAGCGGCGCACCGAAAGTGCGCGCGATGGAGATCATCGACGAGCTCGAGCCGACGCGGCGCGGCATCTATGCCGGCGCCGTCGGCTATCTTTCGTTCCAGGACGACATGGACCTCGCGATCGCGATCCGCACTGCAGTGATCAAGGATCGGATGCTTTACGTTCAGGCTGGCGCCGGCATCGTGCACGACTCGGTTCCCGAGACGGAGTGGCAGGAGACGCGAAACAAGGCGCGCGCGATCCTGCGGGCGGCGGAAATGGTGCAGCTGGGACTCGACGCCGAACGTTAGCCGCGGTTTAGCGCGTGACTCCACAGTCGCCGCGTGAAGTTCAGTTCGCGTAGTCGTTCGTCCTACATGGTGCGTTGAATTTTCCGCTATCGGGCGAGGCCCTCGCCGCGGTACCTTACGTTTTGAGTGCTGCCCCGCCGGCGAGCTGTCGTTGCCGCGCGCGGTCCACCAGAGTCGGTACCGCCGGCCCGACGCCGGTCGGCGCAACACTACGTCGCAAGGATTCCTGAATGGACAAACTTGAACTGCGAGCACGCGCTCGCGCCGCTGCGCGCGCCTCCGGACTCTTCGAAATCGGCCCGGATACCCCCGACGAAGCCCGAAACGATCAGCGCGGTCGCAACAGCGCTGCCCGCGTTCGCCCGGCGGCGCCGCCGCCGCTCGATACGATCGATGAGGCGCAGGCCCGGGCGGCGTGTAAGCCGATGGGCGAGCTCGAATTCATCGTGCAAGCGGCGGATGCTTCGGGACGGTCGCGGGCGTTGTACGTCATCGTCCCCGACCTGACGTTGAAGACCCATTACCAACGGCTCGGCTTCGAGATCGAGGCGGGCTGCCGAGTGCTGCTGGATGCCGAAGCGTTGCTGCCGCTCGCAGTGCTGCGGCTCTCCGCTCGTAACGGCGAGGGCACGCCTCCGCGTTGCCCGCCGCCCTCGGGCTTCAATCCGTACTGGGACGTGCCATCGATCTGATGCAGCACAACGCGAGCGAAGTCGCCGGCAGCCGCGTGCGGATCGACTATCGCGTCGAGCTGCACTACGACATCGCGGGCGCTTCGGACTTCATCTTCCTGATCCACCCTGCGCGCACGCCGCAGCAGGAAGTGCTTTCCGAGTCGCTGTCGCTCGCGCCTCCGGTCGGGCACTCGCTCGAGACCGATCCGGTCACCGGCAATCGGCTGTTGAAACTTCAGGCGGATACCGGAACACTCGATCTGACGCTCGAAGCGCGGATCGAGGTCCGGCATCACATGGCCGAGCCCGCGCACGTCGAAGCGGTCGCGCCGGCAGCATTGCCGGCTTCGACGCTTCGCTATCTGGTTGCGAGCCGCTACTGCCAGACCGACCAGCTGCAGCAACGTGCATGGCAGCTGTTCGGTCATCTGCCGCGCGGCTACGCGCAGGTGCAGGCCGTGGCCGAGTGGGTTCGCGACAACATCGAGTTCCGCGTGGGAACGTCGGATCCGGGCACGTCGGCGATCGATACGCTCGCGAAGGGCGTCGGCGTGTGCCGCGATTTCGCGCATCTGGCCATCGCGTTTTGCCGGTCGCTCAACTATCCGGCGCGATTCACGACCGGCGTCGACTACGGCGCGGATGCAGCACTTGGCCCGCCGGACTTCCATGCTTACGTCGAGGTCTACCTCGACCGATGGTATCTGTTTGACGCGACGGGTATTTCACCGACGACGGGGCTGATCCGCATCGCGACCGGCCAGGACGCGGCCGACGTGTCGTTCGCGACGATCTTCGGCCCGGTGCGCACCGGCATGCCGCTCGTCATCTTCAAAGCGGTCGAGGATCCGGCCGCCGGCATCGCGCTGCCGCGTGCGACATCGCTCGCCGTATCCACGGCGACCGTTTGATTCCACTTCTTCATCGGTTGCTACGGCCGGTCTGCGGGCGCACGCCGATGTAGGACGGCGGCGACGCCGTACATCACCGCGTGGGGGAGCGCTTTCGGTCGGACTCCGACAGCAAGCATGCATCCACCTTCGGAGAATGACTCGTCGGCATCGGCATCAGGACGCCAGCGACACGAACCCGAGGAGGCCCGATGAGCGCAACGGACAAGGAATACGGCGAGGGGAACTACAAGGCCTCGCGCAAGTACAACGAAGCGACGAAGAAGTTCGTGGAGTCCGGACGCGTCGAGGAAGCGGCGCGCGACGCGCAACCCGATTCCGAGAGCGAAGCGCTGCAGATGGCCAACGCCGAAGCTGAAGGCCGCCGCCGCGCCAAGGAAGAGGATCCGGCGTTGCGCCGGGGCGCGAAGGACACGCAGGACGATCCGCGCGGCAAGCCGGTCACCGAACGCAGCGCCGAAGAAACGAAGACGCCCAAGCCGGGCGAGGAAGGGGAATGAAGATGCGCGATTCGACGAAGCTGCGCGATGCGATCCAGCCCGCTCCCGTCACGCCGGCATTCCCGCTGCTCGAGTCGGCCGATCTGCCCGGTGCCGAGGATTGGTCCGTTATCGAGTCGCTGCATTGCGACGACGACTCGTTCGATGTCGACGACGACCGTTTCGCGACGCTCTCCGTGGCGAGCGGGTTCGACGACTGATAGCGCAGCACCGAGGAGTTCCTAGATGATCACGCTGGCCGCATCGATGTTCGACCTGTCCGGCATCGCCAACAGCGCTGCCGACATCGGCGAGACGCTGTTCTTCGCGATCGGCGCGCTCGTGGCGACGCTCGTCGTCTACGGCCTCGCGAAGCAGCGCCGACTGTAGTTGCGCACCTTTTCCAGGGCACGCGGCCGAACCAAGCGCTGCCTGCCCTGAACGGCCGGTCGTCGGCCCTGCTGCAACCTTGCATCGCGCTGCCTCTGTCCCGGACTCTGTAGCAGGATTCTCGGCCGCCGTTCTAACGGCTCGCCGAGGTAAGGCGACGCGACGGCAGTTGTTCCGCCGCCGGCATCGGGTGTTGCGCGTCGCCGTGATGCACGGGTAACGTAGCCGGCATGCGCTTCCACCTTCCTCTCGAATTCGCCGCGGAGTCATCGCGGCGATGGCGCTAGTTCGTCCGTCTCGCCCTGACCGTTCCGGGGCATCCCATCGTTCTCGAGGGTACGACCGCGGCCAACGGCCGCCGCGCCTTCGCTGGATGCAGGCAAATCAAAGACTTGGACGAACCTATGCTGCTGATGATCGACAACTACGACAGCTTCACCTTCAATCTCGTCCAGTATCTCGGCGAGCTCGGCGCCGACGTGCTCGTGCACCGGAACGACGCGCTGACGCTCGACCAGATCGCGACCTGGGCGCCCGACCATATCGTGATCTCGCCGGGCCCGTGCACGCCGAACGAGGCCGGCATCTGCGTGCCGCTGATCCAGCGCTTCGCAGGGAAGATCCCGATCCTCGGCGTGTGCCTTGGCCACCAGGCGATCGGCCAGGCGTTCGGCGGAACGATCGTCCGCGCCGGACGCGTCATGCACGGCAAGCTCGACGACGTGACGCACGACGGTCGCGGCGTGTTCGCAGGCATCGCAGTCGCCGGTCACGGTCACGCGCTATCACTCGCTCGCGATCGCAGCCGATAGCGTGCCGGCCTGCCTCGAGGTCACCGCACGCACCGACGACGGCGAGATCATGGGCGTGCGGCACCGCGAGCACGCCGTCGAGGGCGTACAGTTCCACCCGGAAGCGATCCTGACCGAGCACGGTCACGAGATGCTCCGGAATTTTTTGAACGTGCGACTCTCGACAGGCGACTGATCGATGCCGCGCGAAGCGCAACAGGGGGACGTCATGCAGCTCACGCTATCCGATGCCGTGCAGCGCACGGTCGAGCACCGCGAGATCTTTCACGATGAAATGCTCGCGCTGATGCGGCGCATCATGAGCGGCGAGACATCGCCCGTGATGATCGCCGCGCTGCTCGTCGGCCTGCGGGTCAAGAAGGAGACGATCGGCGAGATCGCGGCCGCCGCGCAGGTGATGCGCGAATTCGCAACCAAGGTCGCAGTCCCCGACACGGGCCGGCTGCTCGACATCGTCGGGACCGGCGGCGACGCATCGCACACGTTCAACATCTCGACGGCCGCCATGTTCGTCGCTGCCGGCGCGGGTGCGCGCGTCGCGAAGCACGGCAACCGGTCGGTGTCGTCGAAATCCGGCAGCGCGGACGTGCTCGAGGCGCTGGGCGCGAACATCATGCTGACGCCCGAGCAGGTCGCGACGTGCATCCAGGAGACGGGCGTCGGCTTCATGTTCGCGCCGTCGCACCACGGCGCGATGAAGCACGCGGCGCCGGTGCGAAAGGAGCTCGGCATCCGCACGATCTTCAACATTCTCGGACCGTTGACGAACCCCGCCGGTGCTGCGAACCAGCTGCTCGGCGTCTTCCATCCCGACCTCGTCGGGATCCAGGTCCGGGTGCTGCAAAGGCTCGGCAGCAAGCACGTGCTGGTGGTCTACGGCAAGGACGGCATGGACGAAGTGTCGCTCGGTGCCGCAACGATGGTCGGCGAGCTTCATGACGGCGAGGTCCGCGAGTACGAGATCCATCCCGAGGACTTCGGCATGCGCATGATGAGCAACCGCGGCCTCAAGGTCGAGAATGCGGAAAGCTCGAAGGCCATGCTGATCGAGGCGCTCGACAATGTCGAAGGCACGCCGCGCGACATCGTGATCCTGAACGCCGGTGCGGCGCTCTACGCGGCCAACGAGGCGGGCTCGATCAAGCAGGGCATCGAGCGCGCGCGCGAGGCGATTGCAAGTGGCGCGGCCCGACGCAAGCTCGATGCGTTCGTCGCGCTCACCAGGAAGCTCGCGCCGAGGGCCTGACGTGGATCATCCTTTGCTCTGCATGCATTGCAACGGTGCGATTGGCGCTCGGTGTGACATGCCCTCATCGGTGGAAGCGCGATGAGCGACATCCTGCATCGGATCCTCGCGACCAAGTCCGAGGAAGTCATCGCCGCGCAGGTCCGCACGCCATTCCCGGAGGTCGACGCGGCTGCGCGAGCAGCGCCGCACGCCCGTGACTTCGAAGGCGCGTTGCGCAGCAAGCTTCTCGCGGGGAAGCCAGCCGTGATCGCGGAGATCAAGAAAGCCAGTCCAAGCAAGGGCGTGCTGCGCGAGGACTTCCAGCCCGCCGCGATCGCCGCGAGCTACGAGCGCGCCGGCGCGGCCTGCCTCTCGGTGCTGACCGACCGCACGTTCTTCCAGGGGGAGGCGGAGTATCTGGTGGCTGCTCGAGGCGCATGCTCGCTGCCGGCATTGCGCAAGGAGTTCATCGTCGACGAGTACCAGGTTGCCGAATCCCGCGCCCTCGGCGCCGATGCGATCCTGCTGATCGTGGCGGCGCTCGACGACGCGCGGCTCGCCGCGCTCGAGAGTGCGGCGATCGACTACGGCCTGGCCGTGCTGGTCGAGGTGCACGATGCGGGCGAGCTCGACCGCGCGCTGCAGCTGCGCACACCGCTCCTGGGGATCAACAACCGGAATCTGCGCGACTTCTCGGTCTCGCTGCAGACTACGGTGTCATTGCTGCCGCGGATCCCGGCGGATCGCCTCGTGGTCACCGAGAGCGGCATTCTCGCGCAACGCGACGTCGCGCACATGCGTCGGCATGGCGTCAACGCGTTCCTCGTGGGCGAGGCGTTCATGCGCGCGCCGGATCCGGGCAAGGCGCTGACGGCGCTGTTCGACTGAAGGCACCGATCTTTCGACCGTGTCGGCGATCGCACTGCGTGGCGTGAGCAAGCACTGGACGACGCAGCACGGCGTCGTCCATGCGGTTCACGATCTCTCGTTCGAGCTCGAGCCGGGCACGCTCAACGTGCTGCTCGGTCCGTCGGGCTGCGGCAAGTCGACGACGCTTCGCCTGATCGCGGGCCTCGAGAACGCGGACGCGGGTACGATCGTCATCGCGGGCCGCAATGTCACACGGCTGCCTCCTGCTCAGCGCAGCATCGCGATGGTGTTCCAGTCGTACGCACTGTTCCCGCATCTGTCGGTCGCCGAGAACATCGTGTTCGGTCTGCGCGTGCGCAGCATCGGTGCCGCCGAGCGGGACCGGCGACTGGCGCGCGTCGCCGACTTGCTGGGCCTTTCGCCGTTGCTCGCCCGCAAGCCCTCGCAGCTTTCGGGCGGGCAGCAGCAGCGCGTTGCGCTGGGCCGGGCGAACGGCTGCTCCGGTCGTACAAGTAGGCAGGAACCCCGAGTGACATCAAGCCCCCGTCGGTTCGGACGGGGGCGAATATTCGCGTAGCTATTTTTCGGCGTTTGCGGAACGATTTCGCGAAAGGGGGGTGAGGGGATGAGGCGCACGACCCAATGGGTCTACGGCTGGCTGCTGTTGTTGCCGGCGCTCGCGCTCCTCGTCCTCTTCACGCACTACCCCGCCGTCGCCAATCTCTGGCACAGCTTCTTCTCCACGCCCAAGGGGGCCCGCCCCGCGGTATTCGTCCGGCTCGACAACTATCGCGCGCTCGCCGAGGACCCGATCTTCTGGCAGGCGCTCGTGAACATCCTCGTCAGCTGATGGTCATGCCCGACATGCTGCTGGTCGAGAACGACCGCACGATGACGCAGCTGGGTCTGAAAGACACGATCCTTGCGATCGGCCTGCCCTACTTCGCGAGCGCGTTCGGCATCTTCCTGCTCCGGCAGGCGTTCAAGACCGTGCCGAAGGAGCTGGACGAGGCAGCGCGCGTCGAGGGCTGCACGCCGCTGCAGACGCTGTGGAAAGTCTATATCCCGCTGGCACGTCCCACCTACCTCGCGTACGCGCTGGTATCGGTGTCCTATCACTGGAACAATTTCCTCTGGCCGCTCATCATCACGAACTCGGTGGAGTCGCGGCCGGTTACCGTTGGCCTGCAGGTGTTCTCGGCGACCGACCAGGGCATCGACTGGTCGATCATCAACGCGGCGACGTTGCTCACCACGGCGCCGCTGCTGATCGCCTTCCTGCTGTTCCAGCGGCAATTCGTTCAATCCTTCATGCGCGCAGGCATCAAATGAAGATCATGAGCTGGAACGTGCAGTGGTGCCGGGGCATCGACGGCCGCGTCGATCCCGCACGCATCGTCGCCGAGGTGAAGCGCATCGCGGACCCGGATGTCCTGTGCCTTCAGGAGATCGCCGACAACTTCCCGGAGCCGCGGCTGGGCGGCAACGACGATCGCGACCAGTTTGCCGACATCGCCGACCTGTTGCCCGGTTACACCGCCGTGCCCGGCATCGCGGTCGACCACCCGGCCGACGAGGGCGGACGACGCCGGTTCGGCAACATGATCCTATCGCGCCTTCCCGTGCGACAGGTGTATCGATGGTTGCTGCCCTATCCCCACGACCCCGGCAAAGCCGGCATGCCGCGAATCGCTATCGAAGCGGTGATCGCCGCACCCGGCGGCGACGTCCGGGTCATCACCACCCATCTCGAGTGGTACTCGATCGTGCAGCGCGCCGCGCAAGTCGAAGGCTTGCGCCGAATCTATGCCGACGGCTACGCCCATGCGCGAGCGGGCGACGTGACGATGGGCGAGGATGGCGGCCCGTTCCAGACCTTCCTGCGACCTACGGCGGCCGTGATCTGCGGCGATTTCAATCTCGAGCATGTCAGCGAGCTGCACGCCCGCATGGTTGCCGCTTTCGACGACGCAACGCCGGCGCTGGTGAACGGCTGGGACCTGCTTCATCCGGGCGAGCCGTATCCGGCGACGTTCTGCATCTACAACCGCATGGGTAATTACGGCGAGTTGCACTGCGACTTCTTCTTCGCGAGCCCGGAGGCCGCGTCGCGGATCGTCGACTTCCAGGTCGACCAGCAGACCCAGGCGTCGGATCACCAGCCCATCGTTCTCACGTTGCGCTGAAGGTCGCGCCGCGGGGCGCGAGCGTAGAATGCGGGCCGGTTGCCGCGCGCTTTCCGCGACGGCAGCGTCCTCTTGGCCTTCGTTTTCCGCGCCCTTTCCGACCTCCGCTTGCAGATCTCGCGTTCCGCCCGACGGAGCTCGAAGTGAGCGCGGACGCTTTCCGGGCGCTGGCCGATTCCGGCCGTCCCGCCATCGCCTTCATCGTGCACGGCTGGGGCGGGGGCATCCGGCGCCATGTCGATGAGCTCGCCGCGCTGATTGCCGGCGAGGTGAACGTCCTCTTCGTCGAGCCGGCCGCAGGCGACACGGTGCGTCTTCGCGTGCATGGCACGGGCACCAGCGCGTACTTCACGTTGCCCGTCGACTTTCCGGCACTCGTGGCTCTGCTGCGCGCCGTCGGCGTCGTGCGTCTGCACGTGCATCACGTGAACGGCTTGCCCCAGGCAGTGCTCGACCTGCCGTCCGCGAGCGAGCTTCCGTACGACGTCACGCTGCACGACTACATGACCATCTGCCCTCAGCTCCATTTGGTCACGGCAGATGGACGCTATTGCGGCGAGCCCGCGGTGCCCGGGTGCACCGTGTGTCTTGCAGGTCGCCCCCCGCCGTGGCCGCTGGACATCGTCGGTTGGCGGGAGCGGTTTGCGGATCTGCTTCGCGGCGCAACGCGCATCATCGCCCCGTCGGCGGATGTCGCCGCGCGCATTCGGCGTTACGTCCCCGATATCGAAATCGACGTGTGGCCTCACGCCGAGTCGAGCATCGCCGCGCCGGCCCTCACGCGCGTTGCAACGCTCGGGATGCTCAGCGCGGAGAAAGGCCTTCGAGTCCTGGCAGCGTGTGCCGAGGACGCGCATGCGCGCGCGCTGCCGCTGTCGTACCGCGTCCTTGGCGCTGTCGGTGCGCCTCTGCCCGCATTACCTGCGTGGCGCGTTTCGCTCAGTGGCGAATACCAGGAGGCTGACCTGGCCAATCTCCTGGCCGCCGAACGCCCCCACGTCCTGTGGTTTCCCGCGCAGGTTCCGGAGACGTTCGCGTACACGCTGTCGCCGGCGATCGCGAGCGGGCTGCCGATCGTTGCGTCGGACCTCGGGGCGTTCCGGGATCGCCTCCACGGCCGGACGGATACGCGCATAGTGCGCTGGGACGCCTCGCCGCAGGAATGGAACGAAGTCCTGCTGACGTTCGCACCGACGGTCTCGACATCGCCGAGTGTCCCTATCGCTTCGTTGCCGTCGGAATATCGTGCGCGCTACCTTGCGCCGATAGCCCGCTCCGCAGCGCATGCGCCATGGCCGTTGCTCGAAGCTCGTCACTTCGAGGTACCGCAAGAGACTCGAGCGCCACAACTCTCGCTCGCGCAGCTTGTGAACGCCGGCGTGGCTTGCGGCAAGGCCGAGGCGCGGTCAGAGCTTGCGCGCCGCGCTGCGCGCGTCGACGTCGACTTCGACGAGTTTCGTGCGCGGAACGAAGGCCTGGTCGACGCACTTTCGCAAGCGGAACGCGAAACTGCGGCTGCGCGGACACGCGTGGAAGAGCTCGAGACCTCGACGACCTGGCGAATGACGGCGCCGGTCCGGGACGCCGCGCACGGTGCGAAGATTTCGGTTGCGCGTGCCCGAGCGGGCTTGAGCGCCATGCGTCAGTTGCCGCGTCGGGCGTCGCTTGCGATGACGCTGCTGCGCGACGAGGGACCACGAGCCGTGGGCGCTCGCGTCGTGCAGAAGCTCAAGGGTGGCCGCCGCTTCCGACCGCTGCGCGCCACGACCTACACGCAGGCCGAGGCGATCGTGCCGCTCGCGTTCGCTCCCGCAGCCGCGCCGCGGGTGTCGATCGTGATTCCCGTCTACGGCAAGCCGCTGCTGACGTTCACGTGCCTTCGCAGCGTGCACGCGCACACGCCGCCCGGCATGTTCGAGGTCATCGTCGTCGACGATGCATCGCCCGAGCCGATGGAGGACGCGCTGGCCCTCGTGACCGGTGTACGGTTCGAGCGCAATCCGGAAAACCTCGGGTTCATCGGGAGCTGCAATCGCGGCGTCGAGCTCGCGCGTGGCGAGTTCGTCGTGCTGCTCAATAACGACACGATCGTCACCGAAGGCTGGCTCGAGGCTCTGCTGCGCGTGTTCGCGTTGCGGCCGGATGCCGGCCTCGTCGGCGCCAAGCTCATCTACCCGGATGGACGTCTGCAGGAGGCCGGCGGCATCGTCTGGCGCGACGGCTCGGCGTGGAACCTCGGGCGCGATGACGATCCGGACAAGCCCGAGTACAACTACCTGCGCGAGGCGGATTACGTGTCCGGCGCGTGCCTCGCGATCCCCTCGGCACTGTACCGCGAGTTGGGCGGGCTCGATGACCGGTATGCGCCCGCGTACTACGAGGATACCGACCTTGCGTTCGCCGTGCGTGCCGTTGGACGTCGTGTGTACTACCAGCCCGCCGCGACGATCGTTCATTTCGAAGGCCAGACGTCCGGAATCGATCCCGGCGCAGGCGTCAAGCGCCACCAGGCGGTGAATCGCGTGGCGTTCCGCGAGAAATGGCAGGCGGTGCTCGCGACGCATCGAAGCAACGGCATGCATCCGGAGCTCGAGCGCGACCGGAATGCGAAGTGGCGGGTGTTGTTCGTGGATGCCTGCATGCTCACGCCCGACCAGGATTCCGGCTCGGGGCGTACGCTCGCGATGCTCGAGCTGATGATCGAGACCGGTGCCAAGGTCACGTTCGTCGCGGACAATCTCGAGTACCGGCAACCCTATGTGCAGCAGCTGCAGCAACGCGGCGTCGAAGTCCTGTTCGCGCCGTATGTGAGCTCGGTAAGCCAGCTGCTTGCCGCGCGCGGGCGCGAGTTCGATCTCGTCGTACTTGCGCGCCACTACGTTGCCGCACGACATGTCGAAGCGGTTCGCCAGTTCGCACCCGAGGCGTTGCTTGCATTCGACACGGTCGACTTGCATTTCCTGCGGGCCGAGCGGCTTGCCGAGCTCGAGGGGAGCCCCGGCGCGCGGGTCGCAGCACGATCGCGACGCGACGAGGAGCTGGCATTGATCCGGCGCGTGGACGTCACGATCGTCGTATCGTCGGTCGAGCGCGATGTATTGCGTGAGCTTGCGCCCGATGCACGCGTGCTCCTGCTCTCCAACATTCACGAGCCGATGCGCGGCGGAAGGCCGTTCGCCGATCGAGCGGGGCTGGTGTTCATCGGCGGCTTCCAGCATCCGCCGAATACCGACGGCGTGTTGTGGTACGCCCGCGAGGTGCTGCCGCTGGTACGCGAACGGCTTCCTGGTGTTGCGACCTACATCGTCGGAAGCAAGGTGCCGTCGACGATCCGATCGCTCGCGGCAAGTGACTTCGTCGTAACCGGATATGTCCCGGACGTTGCGCCGTTCTTTACAGGGTGCCGGCTTTCGATAGCGCCGCTACGTTACGGCGCCGGCGTGAAGGGCAAGGTCAATCTCGCAATGAGCTATGGTTTGCCGGTCGTTGCGACGCCGCCATCGATCGAAGGGATGCATCTTGTCCCGGAAGAGGACGTGCTGGTTGCGGAGGACGCGGCAGCGTTCGCGGCCGCGATCGAGCGGTTGTACCGGGACGAGGCGCTGTGGAAGCGATTGTCCGAGAACGGCGTTGCGAACATCCGCCGGCACTTCAGTCGCGAGGTCGCGCGCGAGGCGCTTGGCGAATTGTTCGCAGTGGTCGACACGCGCCGCAAGCACTAGCTGCGCCGGAAAACGAGATCGAACACGGTGTGACCGAGCGTCACGCCACGCTTCTCGAATTTCGTCTGCGCACGCCACGGCGGACGCGCCGCGAATCCGTCGGCGGTGTTCTCGAGCAGCGGCTCCGCGGAGAATGCTTCGAGCATCTCCCGCGCGTAGTCCTCCCAATCCGTAGCGGCGTGCAGATAGCCACCGGGCACCAGGCGCCGTGCGAGCTCGTGAACGAAAGGCGGCTTCATCAGTCGTCGCTTGTGATGGCGCTTCTTCGGCCACGGATCCGGGAAGTAGACGTGAATGCCGGCAAGCGAATGCGGTGCAAGCATCGAGCTGACGACCTCTACCGCGTCATGACGGATCACGCGGACGTTCGTGAGTTGGTCGGACGCGATGCGATTCAGGAGGCTGCCCACCCCCGGTCCATGGACCTCGATGCCGATGAAATCCCGGTCCGGATGCGCTTTCGCGATTGCGGCGGTCGTTTCGCCCATGCCGAAGCCGATCTCCAGCACGACCGGTGCCCGGCGACCGAAAATCGCGGGGAAATCGAGCGGTGTAGCCGATGCGGGAATACCGAACCGGGGAAGCAATTCGTCGAGTGCGCGCTGCTGCGCTGGCGAGGTCCGTCCCTGGCGCAGCACGAAGCTGCGGACCGGACGCAACGGACGTGCAACGGACGATTGCGGCGATGCCGGATCGTCGCCAATCATCGGCTGCGTATCAACGAACGAGCGAGATCCAGCCGGGCTCGCCGAGCTTGCGTTCGAGTGTTTTCGGCTCGCTCGCACCCGCCGGCGTGTACTCGACTACGAGCGTAGTCGGGTCTCGCCAGCGTACTGCGGCGTCCGCCCAGGTTTCGGCCGGCTTCCACTCGGCTTCGCGAACCGCGCCCTCTCGCGAGATGCGCCATACGACCAGCCGGTTCTCGCACCGTGTTTCGCAGAAGTCCGCCGTCGCGAGCCGCTGCCGGTCAGGAGCGAGCGCAGGCTCGGACGGTAACGAGGTTTGCTTGCCGGTCGCGCGTTGAAGCAGAACGAAGCTCGCGTCATCGTCCTGGGTCGTGAACAGCAGCGTCGCATTGATGCCGGAATAATGATCCCAGAGCGCGAAGCTGGTACCGCCGGACCGCGTATCGACGTCGGTGAACGTGACCTGCCCGGTCGGAAACAACGTGATGCGAAGCGTGCTCCCGTCCCGCGCTGCCAGGCCGGGAAGCCGCTTCAGTTGCTCGGCCTCGACAAGGCGCCCGCAGTGAGCGAGTCCTTCCGCCTCGCTGCAGAGCTTCGTCACTTCCGCCTGCGAAAGTGGCGCGGCGTGCGCGCTCGAGACCGCGAACGCCGCAAGGACGATGCCGAACGTGCGCAACATCACGCGATCAGGCCGGAGATCGGCGAGCTCGGCGACGCGGCGTAGAGCTTTCGTGGCATCCGGCCTGCGAGATACGCCTCTCGTCCCGCTTCCACGGCGAGCTTCATCGCGCGCGCCATCCGCACGGGGTCCTGGGCAAGCGCGATCGCGGTGTTCATCAGCACCCCCGCACATCCGAGCTCCATGGCAATCGCGGCATCGGATGCCGTGCCGACGCCTGCATCGACCAGCACGGGCACCTTCGACTGCTCGAGAATCAGGCGAAGGTTCCACGGGTTCACGATGCCCATGCCCGATCCGATCAGCGACGCGAGCGGCATGATGGCGACGCAGCCGATCGCTTCCAGCTCGCGCGCGACGATCGGGTCGTCGGAGGTGTAGACCATCACGTCGAAACCGTCGGCAACGAGCGTCTCGGCCGCCTTGAGCGTTTGCCGCACATCCGGATACAGGGTGTTCGCATCGCCGAGCACTTCGAGCTTCACCAGCCGGTGATCGTCGAGCAGCTCGCGGGCGAGCCGCAGCGTGCGAACGGCCTCCTCGGCGGTGTAGCAGCCCGCGCTGTTCGGCAGATAGGTGAATTCCGCCGGCGGGCAGCACGTCGAGCAGCGACGGGGCGTTCGCATCCTGCCCGATGTTCGTGCGGCGGATCGCAACGGTGACGATCTCCGCCCCGGAGGCGTCGATCGCGGCGCGCGTCTGCGCGAAGTCCTTGTACTTGCCCGTGCCGACGAGCAGGCGCGAACGGTAAGCGCGACCGGCGATCGTCAGCTGGTCGACGGTCGCAACAGCGGGATCATGGGGGGCATTCATGGGCGGATTTTACGCCCTCCGCACCACCGGGCTCGGCGTCAACCACCGCCTACGGCGCCGACGATCTCCAGCTTGTCGCCGTCCTCGAGCGGGGTATCGGCATAGCGACTCCGCGGCACGATTTCTCCGTTGCGCTCGACCGCAATGCGTTTGCCGTCCAGCCCCATCTCGCGGATCAGGCTGGCCACACTCGGTTGATCGCCCGCAGGCTCGCGTCGATGTCCGTTGAGCAGAATCCGCATGGTTGTCCGTGACGCTGGCCCGCCCGCTTCCGAGAGGTTGGCAGGGCGGCTTCCGTGCCTCAGCTCCTGTACCGTCGCATCGCCTCTCGAAGAAACCCCACCTGCTGGTCGAACCGCGTACATGCGTCGCATGCGGCCAGGTGCCATTGCAGGCGAATGCGCTCGAGCCCGCTCGGACGGCGCTCCTGGAGCTGTGAGATCAGCTGGGTGGCGTCCTTGCAGGCAAGCCAATGGGCGAGGAGGCGTGAAATCGGGTTCATGGTCGGGTCGCACGCCTAGCGCGCGGCGGGCTTTCCGAACCAGTTCTGCTCCAGGCACTGGCGGAGCGCCATCCTGGCCCGATAGAGGATCACCCAGAGATTATTCGCGGTGATCAGCAATTCCTTACAGATCTCTTCGGATTCGAGCTCCATGACCTCCCGCATCATGAAGACCCGACCGGTGTTGGGCGGCAGCTTCTCGAGACAGAACTGCATGACGTCGAAGAACTGCTGGCGGTTGAGCGCTGCTTCCGGATCTCCCCAATCGGCGGGAGCGACATCCCAGGCGCCGTTTTCCTTGAACAGGCCGTCGAAGTCCTCCAGGTCGACCTCCTGCGGCAGCGATGATTCGAGGATCGGATCCCGCTGCTTGCGGCGAATCGCGTCGACGATCTTGTGCTTGAGGATCCCGGTGAGCCAGGTCTTGACGCTCGACTTGCCGGTGAACCCGTCGCGTCCCGCCAGTGCCGCGAGCAACGTGTCCTGCACGACGTCCTCTGCGCTGTCGCGATCGCGAAGCTGAAGCTGCGCGACGCGCAGCAAGTAGCTGCGGTGGATCTGAAGCTCGGCAGCGAAGTCGGCGGACATGGCGGCGGGATGCGGCAGCTGTCGACAAATATTACCGCAGTCCGTTGTGTTGGCTTCGCGCCGGCGGTGGGACTTGCAGGGCATCCGCCCGATCGC
The DNA here is from genome assembly GCA_963804205.1 of uncultured beta proteobacterium. GTDB lineage: Bacteria > Pseudomonadota > Gammaproteobacteria > Burkholderiales > Casimicrobiaceae > VBCG01. Next base: position 316,867 of record CAWDPJ010000006.1, read on the forward strand.
CCGGTACAATCGCGCACGCCGCCGTTTGGCGCCGGCGAGAACGAGAACGATGGGGGAGGCAATGCACGGATCCGGTGCGCCTGCGCAGGTGCTGTTCGGGCTTCCGCCACTGTGGGTGGCGACGCTGCTCTTCGTCGGCAGCTACCTGGTCATCATGAGCGATCGGGTCAACCGGGCGATCGTCGCGCTGTGCGGTGCGGCCCCCGTGATTCTGGTCGGCGTGCTGAATCAGGACGAGGCGCTGACCGCCGTCGACTTCAACACGATCGGCCTGCTGCTCGGCATGATGCTTCCGCTGATGCTGATCAGCATCGTGATCTCGCACGTCTATCTGGATCTGCGGTATTTGTAGGCGGCGGAGATTGCGGATCGGGAGCGCGGTCGATCATTGCTCCGGGTCGACCCGGACAGGAGGGCACCGACGCGGAAGCACTAGGGGAGGATGCTGATCAGACCTGCCTTCGCGACCAGCGCGATGGCTTCCTCCCGGTTCAGCGCACCCATCTTCGTGCGCGCACTGTCGACGTGGAAACGCACTGTGCGCGCGACGATGTCGAGCTTTAGCGCGATGTCGTCCGCGGTTAGGCCGCGCGCTACAAGTCCAAGGACTTCGATTTCGCGCTCCGTGAGCGCTGCCCCTCGAAGTCGCGACGGCATGCCTCGGTCGACGAAGTTGCGTATGAAAAACTCGTGGAAATAGGTACCAAAGGCAAGTACGTCTCCGATGTTTCGAGCGAGACGCTCTCTCTGCGCTGCGCCAAAGGTCTCCGCCCTGCAATTGAGGCCGACAATCACTCCGTGATTCCCTGGATTGCGCACGCCCCAGGCTACGCCGCTCCTGATGCCGTACGCCGATGCGTCCTTGAGGAATTGCAGCAATTTCGCGTGCCTTTTCGGCGGCGTAATCTGCATTGCGATGTCACGATCCCATGGCGCCGGCCCGCACTGATCTTGAGCAACGGCTATGCGAGGATCGATCTCGACGTAGTTTTTTTGCTCGTACAACAGCGACCAGTCGCGGGGCAGGGTTGCATAAAAGTAGATCTGGGAGTCCCGGCCGGGACGGACTGTCGTGCTCAACCCATACATGAACGAGTCGAAACCGAGTGTGGAGACAATCCGCATAATCGCGGGAGACAGATCGTGGCCGGCTTCGGCCGCCCGAAACATCGGCTCCATCACCTTCGGCCGAAAGCCAATGTCGATTCGGTAGGCAAGGTCTAGCTTGAGCGGGGTCATGCTCATGAATCCTCCTACCGTTACGAGCCATGCGAGGTAAGCGGCGACGTTATTGTCAAGGGTTCGATGAAATTTCGCACTAACGGCCAATAGGTGGCCGACGATCTCCGGCGGAAGAAACCCCAATGCCCGATTTGGTGCTGAAGCGGAGGTTGATTTTCGATGACGCGACGGACAACGACGAGATTTCGGTAAGCATGCACCGCGCGCCGCACGCCATATTCTGTTGCCCACGGATCATCTGCGATGGACACAACCAGAGCAAGCTTTCGCAAATTGGCGAGTTGATCCAGCAAGCGTCGCTCTCGCGCACGACTCCCCATTGTCGATGGCCATCTTGATTCCTGGCTTCGTATTGGTCCCCCATTGCAGCGAAACCCTCGCCGGCAAGTCTTCACCAAGCCGCATCATTCGCGCTGGGAAATACCCAAACAAGCAACGCAGGGCGGGACCCGCAATTCGCCATGCGAAACGAACAATCCAGCGTACGGCAAAGTCGTAGTCACCGTGATATCCGGTGTGAGGCGAAATTAGGACCAGTTGAGCGAACTTGGACGCGAGCTCCGTTCCCCCAATCATCAACCCCCCAATGCTGTGCCCCATCCCCGTCAGGCTCGCCATCGGATAGCGCGCCGCCATCCACGCAATCGCGCCACCCGCGTCGTATTCCGCCCAATCCTCGAAGCCGGCGACGAACCCGCGCAGCCGCGCGGGACGCGATTCGCCGATCCCGCGATAGTCGAAGGCGAGGACCGCCATGTCGTGGCTAGCGAGATAGCTCAGGAAGTGCCGGTAGACCTCGGCGCGTATGCCGCCGCCCGTTGCGAACACAACTGCGTGGCGGGGATCGGGATTCGTCCCGACGTGCAGGAAGCCGCCCAGCGAATAGCCGTCCAGCGCGGGGAAGCGCACGCGCGTGACCGTCACCGGGGCCGGGGACGTATCCAAAGGGCAATGCCGGGAGGATTCGGGACCTGGATGTGAAGCGTATGCGAACTGGTGGATCGACGCACCTGTCGACCGGGACAGGGCGCAAGAAAAAAGGCCCGCGGGATTGCCGCGGGCCTTCGAAATTGGTGGCGAGCCAGGGACTCGAACCCCGGACCAAAGGATTATGATTCCTCTGCTCTAACCAGCTGAGCTAGCTCGCCGAAGCCATAAATTATCGCAGAATCCGGGAGTTGGGTCAAAACGCTGCGACTCGATGTGACGGTGTGTGGAGCGCAGCCCGATGCGCACGACGCCATCCGCCGCAGCTCATTCGCCTCTTCAAATTTCGCATCACCTACCCGATGAATGGCAGACGCGCGTGCCCGCGCGCGCCGTTCGGCCGCAACAATCAGAAATGCGAGGGAGGAGCGCTCAGCCGCGCACGGCCGGGCGGACGTTCGGCGAGCAACCGCTCGATGAGGCCGACGAGCTCGCGGCTGTTCGGCTCGGTGTCGCTCTTGAAGCTCGCGACGCGCGCACCGGTGCGATCGATGACGTACTTGTGGAAATTCCATTTCGGCGCGTGACCGGTCCGGGCTATGAGCTCCGCATACAGCGGGTTCGCCGCCAGTTTGCCAACGGCCTGCTTCTCGTACATCGGGAACTGAACGCCGAACACGGTCCGGCAAAACTCGGCGATGTCCTTGTTCGTGCCGGGCTCCTGTCCCCCGAAATCGTTGGACGGAAAGCCGATCACAACCAGACCGCGCTCCCTGAATTTCCGGTAAAGCGCCTCGAGCCCCTCGTATTGCGGGGTGTAGCCGCACTGGCTTGCCGTGTTCACGACCAGCACGACCTTGCCCTGGTACTGGCACATCGATTGCGAAGCACCGCCCTGGATCGGCGTGAAACTGTATCGAAGCAACGCGGGGCAGGCGCTATCCGGCGCGGCCGAATTTGCCAAACGCTCGAACGACATCATCGCCGCTTCGTCTGCGCTTGCGATCGAGGCCCGCGGCGCATCAGTCGTTGCGATCGCAACGGGTATCGTGCCGGCCTGCAGCGCCGCCGCGAAGGCTGCGCAAAGACTGAGCAATCGGGTGTTCCGCATCATCGACGATCCCGTCTATGTCCTGGACAAATTGCCCCTTCCCCGCTACGATAGCCGCCCTTCACTTCACTGTCAATGTCTGTCCAGGACAATGAAAGCTTGCGGGAGTCCTCGGGACTCGTACTCAACATCAGCGCCGTCGAACGCGAGACCGGCCTGTCCAAGGACGTGCTCCGCATGTGGGAGCGCCGCTACGGTTTTCCGAAACCGGGGCGCGACGAGAACGGCGAGCGCGAGTACACATCCGGTGGGATCGCGAAGCTGCGTGCGATCAAGCGCCTGATGGACGTGGGCATGCGTCCGGGCAAGTTGATGGGGCTGTCGCTCGACGAGCTCAACGCGCTCGCGGAAGTCCGCGCAGCGCCGCGCGGCGACCAGCTGGCACCGGCGCTCGAGCGCGATGTTCTGTCGCTGCTGCAGTCGCACGACGCGACCGGCCTGCAGCATGCGATCGCGAACCTGCTGATGAAACAGGGCCTGCAGAAGTTCGTGCAGGAGACGCTGACGCCGCTGAATCGTGCGGTCGGCGATGCATGGATGCGCGGCGAACTGCAGGTCTTCGAGGAGCACCTGTACACCGAGCAACTGCAGGTCGCGCTACGCACCGCGATCAATGCGTTTCCGCGCCAGCTCGGCATGCCTCGCATGCTGCTGACGACGTTTCCCAACGAGCAGCACGGCGTCGGACTGCTGATGGTCGAGGCCCTGCTCGTCCCCGAGGGGGTGCAATGCATCTCGCTCGGCACGCAGACGCCGCTGGAGGACATCCGCCGCGCGGTGGCCGCACACAAGATTCACATCCTCGCCGTTTCGTTCTCGGGCGCGTTCCCGTTGCGCCAGGCGACCGACGGTCTCGCGAGCCTCCGGCGTCAGATTCCCCCGCAGGTTGCGATCTGGGCGGGCGGCGAAATGACCCGCCGGATACGCAAGACGATGCCCGGTGTCGTGCTCATTCCCGATCTCGCTTCTGCCGTGGGCGCGCTGCGCAGCTGGCGAGCGCACTGGGTCCCGCAGGCGTCCGGTTACTGAATCCCGCATGCCGCAGGACCCGGTGACCGAGCCAGCGCCGACGACGTAGAATCGTAGGATTTTCAGGCCGGCCATGCTCTACCCCGAGCTTTTCCGACAATTCGAATCGGTCCGCTGGACGCTCGAGTCCGACGTGCCCTGGCACGAGTACGCCGCCGCGAGACTGACCGACGATCAGGCGCGGACCGTCAAGATGAACGCCATCACCGAGTGGGCGGCGCTGCCGGCGACCGAGATGTTCCTGCGCGACAACCACGGCGACAGCGACTTCTGCGCGTTCATGTCGATCTGGTTTTACGAGGAGCAGAAGCACGCGCTGGTGCTGATGGAATACCTGCGCCGCTTCCGCCCCGAGCTGGTGCCGTCCGAAGATGAGCTGCATGCGGTGCGCTTCGCGTTCGATCCCGCGCCGGCCCTCGAGACGCTGATGCTGCATTTCTGCGGCGAAGTGCGCCTCAATCACTGGTACCGCCGCGCGTCCGAGTGGCACACCGAGCCGGTGATCAAGCGGATCTACGAGCTGATCGCGCGCGACGAGGCACGTCATGGCGGCGCCTACCTGCGATTCATGAAGCGCGCGATCGAGCGCTCGGGCAACGAGGCGAAGCGCGCCTTCGCGAAGATCGGCGTGCTGATGGCGAGCCCGCGACGCGCCGGCAAGCCGCTGCATCCGACGAACCTGCACGTGAATCAGATGCTGTTCCCGAACGACACCGTGCAAAGCCGGCTGCCCGATCCGGCCTGGCTGGAACGCTGGCTCGACGAGCAGATCGCGTTCGATGCGAGCTGGGAGAAACGCGTCATCGGCATGATCCTGCACAACCTCGGGAGCCTGTTCGAGCAGACGTTCGAGTCGGTGCAACAGCTGAACCGTTTCCGCAAGTCGCTCGCGCACGCCTGATGACGCAGCGCACCGGCACCGGCGAACCCCGTCGCCGGCCGGATAGCGGCATGTGGACCGCCGTGTCCCTCGCGCTCGCGTACGGCGCGATCTTCGGGCTGTACGCAGTCTGGACGGCGTCGAGCGTCACCGCCGGCGCGAGCGTGTGGCCCTTCGTGATCGGCCTGCCGCTCGTCTACCTGGCCGTTCCGTTGCTGTTCGTGTCGATCTGGTTTGCGATCGCGTGGTTGTTCCGCGCCAAGCGCCCGGATGGGACGCGCCTGGGCGCGCGCGGCGCGCTGGCGCTGTTCTGGCACGAGTTCGTGACGATCGCAGGCAATTCGCCACGGATGATCTTCTATCGCTTGCTCACGCCGGATCCGCCGCCCGCGCCGTCGCGCGCGCCCGTCCTGCTGATCCACGGCGTGCTCTGCAATGCCGGGGTCTGGCATCCCTTCAAGCGCTGGCTGGAAGACCGCGGTATCGCCCCGGTCTACACGTTGTCGTACGGGCCTCCGCTCGCATCGATCGAGCTCTTCGCCGAGCAAGCCGCGGCGAAGATCGAGGCAATCCTCCAGGACACGGGCGCACGCAAGGTGATCGTCGTTGCGCACAGCATGGGCGGGCTCGTGATGCGTGCTTACCTTCGGCGCTTCGGCGGATCGAACGTCGCCAGACTGGTGACGATCGCGACCCCGCACGAAGGCAGCGTCCTTGCGTGGATCGCCTTCGGCCAATCGATCGCTCAGCTGCGGCCGCGCAATCCCTGGCTGACCGAGCTCGGCACGCCGGAAGGCGCCGACCTGCCGCCGATCGTCTCGCTATGGTCGTGGCACGACTCGATGGTCGCGCCCCAAACCTCGTCGCGCGTTGCCTTCGGCGAGAACATCGAGGTCGCCGGCGTCGGCCACACCGCGCTGCTTCGCGACCGCCAGGTGTTCGAGCGCGTTCTCGAGGAGATCACGAAGGCGCGCGATCAGTTGAACAGCTGAACCTGTCGTGGGGATGTAGTCGCGCTTATCACCAGTGGATGCCCTGCGTCAGCTGCGCGAACGCGATCTGCTCCGGCGACAGCGGCTGCGGCTCGCCGCCCTTCGTGCCCCGCGCGGCGGCCGAGTCGGGGAACATATGGAATGCCGTATTGAGCAGCACCTGCGTCACCTTCGGAGCGATCGCGTGGCAGACCGCTGCGAAGATGCCGAGTCGCGTTGCGATCCGGACCGGCCTGCGGACGATCGCCTCGACGACCAGGCCCGCGGCCTCTTCCGGCGAAAGCGTGGGAACGTTCTCGTACATCTTCGTCGGCGCGATCATCGGCGTTCGGACCAGCGGCATGTTGATGTTGGTGACGTGGATGCCCTTGTCGAGAAACTCGCTCGCTGCGCATTCGGTGAAGGCATCGAGCGCCGACTTCGACGCCACGTAGGCCGAGAATCGCGGCGCGCGCGACAGCACGCCGATCGAGCTGATGTTGATGATGTGCCCGTGCTTGCCCTCGACCATCTTCGGCAGGAACGCGAGGATCAGCTTCACCGCGCCGAAGTAGTTGAGCTGCATCGTGCGCTCGAAATCGTGGAAGCGATCGAGCGAGTTCAGCACCGCACGGCGGATCGAGCGCCCGGCGTTGTTGATCAGATAGTCGACCGCGCCGTGATCGGCGAGGATCTGCTTCGCGGTGACTTCGATCGCGTTCATGTCGGCCAGATCGCAGGAGTACGTGAAGCACCGGCCGCCGGCATCGGCGATCTCCTTTCGCGTCGCCTCGAGTTTCTCCGGATCGCGTGCAACGATCAGCACCTTCGCGCCGGCTTCGGCGAGCTTCAGGGCCGTTGCATGGCCGATTCCCGACGACCCGCCGGTGACGACCACGACCCGGCCCTTCACCTTGCCGGACAGGCTGCGGTCGATGAACAGGTCCGGATCGAGGTGGCGTTCCCAGTAATCCCACAGGCGCCAGGCGTAGGTCTCGAGCGGCGGCACTTCGATGCCGGACCCCTTGAGCGCCTTCGCGGCGTCGCGGTTGTCGTAGCGCGTCGGCCAGTTGATGAACTGGAACACGTCCCGCGGGATGCCGAGGTCGGATAGCACGACTCGCATCGCGCGCTTCACCGGTGCGAGCGACGCGAGCCCGTAGATGATCGGGGCGGGAATGAATCCGAACATCCGCGCGTTGACACGCATCGTCAGCTTCGGCGCGTGCGCCGCTTCCGCGAAGATGTTGAGCACTTCGCCGATCCGGTTCGGCTCGGGATCGGTCAGGTGGAACGTCTTGCCGTCGAGCCCTTTCTTGTGCGCGATATGGTCCAACGCGCTGGCGACGAAGTCGACCGGCACGATGTTGATGCGTCCGCCCTCGATGCCGATCGTCGGCATCCACGGCGGCAGCATCTGCCGCATCTTCTGGATCGCCTTGAAGAAATAGTACGGTCCGTCGATCTTGTCGATGAACCCGGTCTTGCTGTGGCCGACGACGAAGCCCGGACGATAGACGCGGAAGGGACGCTTCGATTCGCGACGCACGACCGCCTCGGCATCGTGCTTCGTGCGGAAATACGGGTGGTCGAGGTCTTCCGCCTCCTCGAACATGTCCTCGCGGAATACGCCGTCGTAGAGTCCGGCCGCCGCGATCGAGCTGACGTGATGGAACACCCCTGCGTTGATGCTGTCGGCGAAGCCGATCGTGTTCCGGGTGCCGTCGACGTTCGCGCTGTGCTGCGCCTCCGCAGACGCGGACAGGTCATAGACCGCTGCGAGATGGAACAGGTGCTCGATCTTCCCCTTGAGCTTGCGCAGGTCCGCGTCCGCCACACCGAGGTTTGGTTTCGTCAGGTCGCCAGCGACCGGGATCACCTGCTTGTCGTCCGCGCCCCATTCCTCGCGCAACGCGTCGAGCTTCTTCTGCGAGGCGCGCCGGACCAGCACGTAGATCGGCTTTCCGCGCGAAAGCAGCTTCTCGACGAGGTGACGCCCGATGAAGCCAGTCGCGCCGGTGACGAAGTAGGCCATGGATTCCTCCAGCAGTCGGGAACGTGGGGCGGCCGCGTCTTCTACGGATTCGCGCGACTTCGGGGTTCGAGCATCGACGACGCGCGATGCTCGCGCGCGACGAGGGTCGGCGGATTATAACCACGCGTTGCGCCCGCGATCGGCGCGCATCCGCCGTGTCCCTTTAGAATGTCCGCTCTAGAGCGGCGGCTCTAGAATGGCCGACTGCGCCGGACCCATGGGCACAGCATCGGTTTTTCAGGAAAGGAAAACGCATGCTCAAGAAGGCAAGGGCGGAAGCGAAGGCGCGGTCGGAAAGCCCGGAGGGTGGGACCGCCGAGGCCAAGGATTTCGCGCAAGGGATTCGCGACTCGTCGCGGCAGATCTGGCTCGCCGGACTCGGCGCTTTCTCGCGCGCGCAGGCCGAGGGCATGAAGGTGTTCGAGTCGCTCGTCGAGCAGGGCCAGAACCTCGAGTCGCGCACCAAGCGGGCGGCCTCGGAAACTGCGACGGCGGCGGCGGGGATGGCAGCGCAGAAGGCGAAGGAGATGCAGGCGATGGCGGGCGGCACATGGGACAAGCTGGAGCAGGTGTTCGAGGATCGCGTCGCGCGCGCTCTGTCGAAGCTCGGCGTCCACACGCAAGCCGACGTCGAGCGGCTCTCGCAGCGCGTCGAGGCGCTGTCGGAGGCGGTCAACGAGCTGATCAAGGCGGGGGGCGGCCGGCCGGTGGCGCCGTCCAGCGGCTCGACGAAAGCCGGCAAGCGAGCGCCGCGCGCTCGCAAGCCCACGGCCAATGCATCGGTCGCTGCGCCGGCCGGCGCGAAGCCGGAAGCAACCACGCCGCGCAAACCCGCGAGGAAGAAGCCGGCGGCCTAACCCTGCGCGCGCGACGAATACGAAAGGCCCGCGAATCGCGGGCCTTGTCGCTTGCGAGAATCGAGCAGGCGCACTCAGCCGTTCTGGCGATCGGTGCGCCACGTCGACCGATCGCTACTCGCGGTTCAGCTTCTCGACCTGCTTGATGTAGTTCTGCATCGCATCGTCGGCGCTCATGCCCTTGAGCTTCGACCAGGCGTCGAACTTGGCTCCGCCGACGAAATCGAAGCCGCCCGGGCGCGCGCCCGTCACGTCCCCGTCGGTCGCCTGCTTGTAGTACGAGTAGAGCTTCAGCAGCGTCGCGTTGTCGGGCTTTTTCTTCGTTTGCTTGGCGGAGGCGGCGGCGGCCTCGAATTTCGCCTTCAGGTCATTCTTTTTCGGCGTGGCAGCCATGGAGCGTCTCCTCCTCGGGTATTTCGTGCTACTTTAGCGTGAAGCCGAAGAAGCGCGCAACGAACGCGCACCCTTCCCTCCCCTGCCGTCCCGACGCCATGGCCTCCCGCTTCAGGCGCGACAAGATCTCTGCGGTCGATACCGCCTGGCTGCGGATGGACCGGCCTCACAACCTGATGATGATCTGCGGCGTCCTGATGTTCGAGGGACGCGTCGAGTTCGCGCGCCTGCGCGAGGTGATCGACGAGCGCCTGCTGGTGTTTCGCCGCTTCCGGCAGCGTGCAGTCGAGTTGCCCGGCTTTTGCGTCTGGGAGACCGACGCGCAGTTCGACCTCGATCGCCACGTCGTGCCGACGGCGCTGCCCGGAAAGGCGGGCAAGAAGGAGCTGCAGGCGCTGGTGTCGCGGTTGATCGCGACGCCGCTCGATCCGGCGCGGCCGATGTGGCAGTTCCATCTGGTCGAGAACTACGACGGCGGCAGCGCGTTGATCGCGCGCATCCACCATAGCTATGCCGACGGCATCGCGCTGGTGCGCGTGATGCTGTCGATGACCGACGCATCGGCGGACGGTCCGCCCGCGATGCCGTTCGATCCGCCGAAACGAAAGGCGACCGACGCCGACGATTCGCCGCTGTCGTCGTTGGTGCAGCCGGTTTCCGACGTCATGAAGGCGGCGCAGAACATCGGTACGACGCTGCTCGAGCGCGGCGCCGGATTGTGGCAGGACCCGGGGAAGGTGCTTGCACTCGCGGGCCAGGGCGGCGCATTGACGGTCGAAGTCGCGAAGCTCGCACTGATGAGCCAGGACTCGCCCACGCGATTCAAAGGCCGGCCGGGAGTGGCGAAGCGAGTCGCCTGGGCGGACCCGCTGCCGCTCGATGAAGTGAAGATCGTCGGCAAGGCCCTTTCCGCGTCCGTGAACGATGTGTTGTTGTCGTGCGTCGCGGGCGCATTGCGGAGCTATCTGGTCGACAAGCGCGAGGCCGTCGACGACCTGATGATCCGCGCGCTCGTGCCCGTGAACCTGCGTCCGATGGAGAAGGCGTACAAGCTCGGCAACCAGTTCGGTCTCGTGTTCCTCGACTTGCCGATCGGCATCGAGAATCCGGTCGAGCGCCTCTACGCGGTGCGCCGCAACATGAACGCGCTGAAGGGCAGCTACCAGCCGATAGTGGCGATGGGCTTGCTCGCGGCGATGGGCGCGGCGCCGCGCGTGCTCCAGGAGGTGTTGCTCAGCGTGCTCGCGCGCAATGCGACCGCGGTGATGACCAACGTGCCCGGGCCCCAGCAATCCCTTTACATGGCCGGCGCGAAGATCGACAGCCTGATGTTCTGGGTGCCGCAATCGGGCGACCTTGGCATGGGCGTGTCGATCCTGTCGTATAACGGTGAGGTCCAGTTTGGCCTGGTCACCGACCGGGGCCTTTGTCCCGATCCGGAGGCGGTGATCGAGCGCTTCGGCCACGAGTTCGAGAAGCTCGTGCTGACCACGCTCATGGCCCCGTGGCCGCGCGATGGCGATCTCGATCCCCGACACGCGGAGAACGCGGTTCGCATCGCAGCCTGATGCATGCAAAGTCGTCACGTCGCGAGACGTCTTGGTGTTCGTTCCTGACCTTGGAGATGATTATGAAACGATGGCTGGCGAAGATGGCGGTGGCGGTCGCGGTGGCGGCCGCGGCGGGCGGCGTGCACGCACAATGCGCGGGATTCACGGACACGTGGATGATGGACCGGCCCAGGGCCTTCTGTCCCGAACGTCGAGTGGCTGAAGAACCGCGCGATCACGCTGGGTTGCACATCGACGACGTTGTATTGCCCGGGCAACGCACGTGACGTCGGCTGCGATGGCGGCGTTCATGAACCGGCTCGGAACGGCGTTGACGCCGGAGGTGTTGCAAAGGCAGGTGACCTTTGGGGTCACCACGCTACCCGGACCACCCCCGGCCCCTGCGTCGATCCATTGTGTGACTCCGGACACGGCCGCAGCAACCTACCCGCGGCAAGTCGTCGTCAACGCGTCACTAACCGGCCTGGCGGATGTAAACACGGCTGGAATGAACATGTTCCTGTTTGTAAGCACCAATTCGGGTATGACTTACACGCAATTTGACCCGATGGCTTCGGTGGGACAACGTGCCACAGCAGCCCCCAATTCGTGGGCAGGTGCGGCCATGACTGAACAGATGGACCTCTTGGTGAACACGACGTATCTGTTCGCGATCGGTATTCGTCGCGACGGCGTTGGGCCAGCGACGACGGGAAACCTCGCGGCCGGCCGCTGTCAACTGACCGCTACAATCTTCAATCGCAACGGCACCTCATCTCCGTTCGACGAGTAACTCACGAAAAAGGCCCGGCGATCCCGGGCCTTTTTGCGCAAGCGCTAGCTGCTCTACTCGAGCTCCGCCTTCGCGCGCTCGACGTCCAGTCGCTCCATCGCATCCACCGGCTTGCACGCAGCGGCTTCCTCGTAGAGCTTCGTCGCTTCGTCGAGCCGGCTCTTGCCGAACAACATGATCAGGCCATTCGCGTACTCGATGCGCGCAATCGCCGAATCGGGGTTGAGCTTCAGCGCCTTCTGGAAGTGATCGATCGCCGCGTCCTTCTTCGCGCCGTAGGTCACCCCCGCCACGATGCCCCCGACCTTGTCGATCACTTCGGCCTGGTAGGCGCCGTACGCGATGTTCGCATCCGCGTGTTTCGGCTCCAGCTTGATCGCCGTAACGAGCGCCTCCTTGATCTTGCCGCCAAGGCCTTGCGAAAGCGCCTTCACGACCGAGATGCCCTGGCTGTAGCGACCCATCGCAAACGCATAGAGGTAATGCGAATTCGCGTCCTTCGGACTCTTCGATCGGCGCTCGTCGGCCCACTTGGCCGCTTCCTCGAACAGCGCGATTTTCTCCTTCTCGGCGCCTTCGAGGTATTGACCGTAGACGACCTGCGCCTTGACGGCCGCATTCACGCCCGCGTCGCCGGCCGCAAGGCCCGCTTCCACGGCGCGAGCGAACTCGCCCGCATGGAACGCTTGCCAGGCACTCTGCACGTCCGCGTCCTTGGGCAAGGGCTCGCAGTCACCGCGATGCAAGCGCGCCCAGTTCTTCTTCAGTCCCGCGGGATCGTAGACATAGGCCTTGTCGGCATGCGGGAATTTCGCCCATTTCTTCGCCATCGACCCCTCCTCCGACGTCACAAGTAACGTTCGCCGAGCCGCTCGATCAGCGCATGCGCCTCGCCGACGGTGAATGGCGCGATCAGCGCAAGAACCTGGTACGCCGCGCGGTCGAGACTCATGCCGGTTTGATCGTCCGGGGCACTTCCGGAAGGCGGCGGGTTCGTCGTCCGCTGGAACGACATCCAGTAGGTTGCGACGATCACGACGTTCTGCGCGATGGCCATGATCTCGCGATCGCTCGCCCGCATCGTTCCCGCAGCCCGCATGCCGCGACACAACTCTATCACGGTGGCTTCGCCCCTACGGGTGAGCTGGGCGAAGCGCTGGGCGATGCGCCGGTTGCGCGAGGTCAGCTCGATCAGGTCGCGATAGAAAAAGCGGAACGCCCACATCTGCTCGAACAGCAGATGCAGCAGGAACCAGAGATCCTCGACATCCGGGGCGCGCGTCTGCGGCGGTGCGAACAGCGGAGTCAGCTTCGCTTCCAGCGCCGCATACAGCTCGCCGATGATGTCGTCCTTGTTGCGGAAGTGGTAGTAGAGGTTGCCGGGGCTGATGTTCATCTCGTCCGCGATGTTCGCGGTCGTGATGTTCGGCTCGCCGAACCGGTTGAACAGCGCGAGGCTGGTCTCGAGGATCCGCTCGCGCGTGCGACGCGGTCGCTTGCGTTCCGCCATGGCGTGCCCCGCGTGTGCCGCGGAGCCTTGAAGGGATGTCGGGAGCCGAAGGCTACTACGCAACCGGAGCTGGCGGTAGCGTTGCCGCGCCATCGTCGGCGAGGTAGCGCTCGAGCTCGTCGAGCGCGCGCTTCAGGTCCCGCGCCGTGCTGCGGACGGTCGGATTCCGCGTGGGATCCGCCCGAAGCGGGCGCGGATCCCGGCTCGCGTCCGAGACGTGCCGATGCGAATCGTTCAAACGGTCGAGCCGCAGGCTTATGCCGCGACGCGCGAACAGCGGTGTCAGCTCGTCCGCGCGCGCCAGCAGGTTGCGGCGCGTCTTCGTGAAAGCGAGCGCGCAAATGCGCTTGCGTTGCCGGTAGCTGAAGAGGTTCGCGAAGAACATCTGCGCATCCTCGCGGTCCGGTTCGAACAGGATCACGCTGGCATCCGGATACTGCGCACGGTATTTCTCCATGCCGACCTTCATCCTCGAATGGATGATTGCCCGGAACGTCTGCGACAGCACCAGCGGCAGGCCGCCCTGGTTGATCTTGTCGACGGTGAGCCGCGCGCGGCGCGCATTCCGAATCGCCGCCGAGGATCCGTCGTACGGGACGAGCGGATTCACGCACAGCAGCAGGTCGACGCCTTCGTCGAGCGCGAGCGAGGCGTGCAGCGTCTTGTTCAACGCACCGTCGACGTAGTGCTCGCCATCGATCTGCACCGGCGGGAAGAGACCCGGCAGCGCGCTCGAGGCGCCGATCGCGCGCGAGATCGGCACGTGATCGTGTCCAGGCGCGCCGAACACGACCGACGCGCCGGTATTCAGGTTCGTCGCGACGAGAAACAGCTTGCTGTCGAGCTTGCGGAAATCGTTGGTCCGTCCGGGACCCGACAGCAGGCGCGCAAGGAACCGGTCGATTTTCGCGTTATCGAATAGGCCGACCGGCATCGCCCGCGAGAGCGTGGCGAGCGATTCCAGCACGCCGCCACGCAACGGATCGCGCAGGTAACGAAGAAGCGCTTGCAGCGAGAGTGCCGGCAGCGCGACCAGACGCCGCGAGAACTCGGTCAGTGCCGGCCGGAGAAAGAGCTGCGGCGTCAGCGCGGCATCGGCGCCGTCGTCGATGAACAGTCGGTACATCTGCGCGGGCGAGATGCCGTTCGCCAGCGCGGCGGCAACGAAACCCGCCGGACGATACGCCGACATAGACGTCGAGATCGTTGAGATCGACGCCCTCCAGCGAATCGGCGAGCGCGATCAGCGCGCCCACCTCGTAAATGCCGCCCAGCGGTCCGCCGCCCGCAAGCGCCAGGCCAACGCCTCGCCTCGTGCGACGGGCGTTCCGGACGTTCGCCGAAGCGGCGCTCATCTCTCCTCCTTGCGAAGCGCGGGACGCATGCATGGCGTCCCGCTGCCCACCAGGCAACGCGTCAGGCGCGCTTGCCCGCGGTCTTCACGCTGCGCTTCGCACGCTTGGACACTGCGCGCGGCGTTGCCGCCTTGCGCGCGCGCTTGGCCGGGCGCTTCGTCACCGGCCGCGACTCGCGCTTCGAGACGACGTTCGGCAGCGAGGCGGGCAGGGTCTCGCGCACGATCGTCGCTGCGGTATCGGCGTAGCTCTTTACCGTGGTGGTCACCGTACGGCGCGCGCGCTTCCACAGCGTGTTCGCGTTCGTGAACGAAGTCTCCAGCCGGTCACCGACAAAACGGAACGCACGCGACTCGACGACGGTGCCTTCGCGAATCAGGTTGCGGAACACACTGCCCGCTTCCTTTTCCGCCCAGTCGCGCGTGACGACGGCGGCACCGAGCCCGGCAAGCCACACCTGGCGCGAGGCATTGAAGAACACGTCCGACACGGACGCGGCGCGGGAATTGTTCGTATTCAGCATCTGAAGATCTCCTGGAGGAAGAATCGTGCGCGTAGCCAGCAGTCGACCGGCGCGAAGGACTCATGCTCCACGACAGCGTTAGAGGAGTCACACTAATCAGGATGTCATCACCGGACGGCGCGGTTTCAGCGTGGCGGCGATGCCCTCCGCGAGTCTTGCGGCAACCGCGTAGATCGTAAGCTGTGGATTCGCGCCGATCGATGTCGGAAACAACGATCCGTCGACGACATAAAGGTTCGTCAGTTGATGGACACGGCCAGTGGTGTCGACCGCAGCCCGCCGCTCGTCACGTCCAATCGGGCATCCGCCCATTACGTGCGCGGAGACCACCGGCGTGACCAGCGGCGCAAGCGCAAATGCATCGATACTCACCCGTGCCGCGCCGTAGCTCGTGAACGCGGTCCCGGGCCCGTGGATCGGCATGACTTGCGTGGCTCCCGCCGCGAACTGCAGCTCGGCCATCGTGCGGAACGCGCGGCGCACACCGTCCCAGACGTACGGCGTCAGCGGATAGTCGAGTACCGGCGTGCCGTCATCGCGCAGTCGCACGACTCCGCCGGGACTCTCGGCGTGGAAGCCGTCGCGAAGGAGCGCGATCTGCACGTGCAGATTCGCGAACTTGCGCATGAACGTCGAATGCGCCGGACCGTGCCCCGGCAGCGTGATGGCCGCCAGAATCGGATGAACCGGCGGCGCCTCGAGCTTGAAGCCGATCGGTCCTTCGGGTGGCAGCGTGTCGAGGAAGTGGTCCGAGTAGACGGTCTGCGGCGCGCCGCTGAAGCCGTCGATCCGTTGCGGCATGATCGCTGCGCTGACGACCGTGGGGTGCAGGAACGTACGCTTGCCGATAAGGCCATGCGGATCCGGGACGGCGCTGCGCAGGAGCAAAGCGGGTGTTCCGATGGCGCCGCCGGCAGACACGAACGTCGGCGCGCGAACGGTCACGCGCTGCGTGCCGGGTGATGTCCCATCCGCAATCATCGCAACGCATTCGAGCGCCGTGACACGGTCGCGCTCGATGACGAAACGTTGCGCGCGTGCGCGCGTGACGAGCGTCGCCCCGCGGGAGAGCGCCTCCGGGATCGTCGTGACCAGCATCGACTGCTTCGCGTTCAACGGGCAGCCGACGCCGCAATAGCCGATGTTCGCGCAGCCGCGCACGTTACGGCGGATCATCGCCGACGCAATTCCGAGCTTGGCCGCACCGCGCGCGAGCGCGGCATTGTTCTCGTTCGGCGGAACCTCCCACGGCGCGATCGAGAGCCGCGATTCCATCTTCGCGAACCACGGCTCGAGTTCGCGCGGCGAGTAGCCGTCGAGACGATGGACGCGCGCCCAGTGCGCGAGCGTGGCATCTGGCGTGCGGAACGAGCTCGTCCAGTTGACCGTCGTGCCGCCGCCGACGCAGCGGCCCTGCAGGATGTTGATCGCCTTGTCGGCGGTCTTGCGCGCCGCCGATTCCTGATAGAGATCCGGATAGGCCTCGGATTCGAGCATCCGGAAGTCGGACGACGTGCGCAGCGGGCCCTCCTCGACGATCACGACGGCGAGGCCGGCCCGTGCCAGCGCTTCCGCCACGACACCGCCGCCCGCGCCGCTCCCCACGATGCAGACGTCGCAGTCCATGACGAAATCGGCTCCCAGCCGCGATGCGTCGACGACCTTCCACCCCGCCGCGATCCCCGCGCGGAATGGATCCGCGACGATCGTCGCGCCTCCGGGCGGGGTCATGGTTGCGTTCTCAACCATCTGCGCTCAGCCGAGCTTCGGCGGGCCCGGATAGCCGATGCCTGCCCACGAGCGTGGATTGCCGTACCACGCGGCGAGGATCAGCTGATGGAGTGCGTCGTAAGCGCTGCGTTTCAGCGCCCAGCCGCTGTCGCGCCAGCGATCGAGGAAGGCGGCGATCTCGTCCATGCCTGCCTCGGCCCAGGGCGAGGCAACGCCGGCGAAAGCGCGGCGTGCGGGTGGCAGCGCGAGCAACGCGAACAGCTGGCCGAGCTCGGCTCGCGCCGAAGGGGGAAGGCCCTGGATCGCACGGTCGACATTGCCGACGGTCTGCGCAATCGCGGCCTTGCGTTCGCGTGCTTCGTCCGGAAGCGCGCCGTCGAGCATCGCAGGGACGATGGCGGCAACGATCGACGTCGCGTCGTCGTCCAATGCACGCAACGGATCGGGGCGCTTGCGAAGCACGGACCACCAGCCGGCGGCCGCAAGCGTCGCTGCGCTGGCAATGCCCAACGTGAGGAAAGTGCGGCGGCGCATCAGGCGATCGACGTTAGGCCACAACGGTAGAGCAAACAACCTAGTGTGATCCAAGTGCGCAGCGCTGTCCTGCGCCTTGGACCTGCACGACGCTCCGCTAGACTTGCAAGGCTCCAATTCGACGATTGCCCGCGACATGTCCAGGTCGGCGCCACGACACCCTGCGGAAGCTGCCCTCGTCAGGCAGCTCGAGCAGGCACAAGCGCTGCATGCCGAGCGCGCGGCGAATCCGATCCTCGACGGCGCGATGGAGCGGCTGGCCGACTGGCAGGGCCGGCGCCTCATGCAGACCTACGCCGACCTCGCCGCGCAGCCACGCTATCGCCAGGCCATAGCGTTCTTCCGATCCGACCTGTACGGAGGCGAAGAGATAGCGCGCCGCGACGCGGACCTCGCGCGCGTCGTACCGCTGATGTCGGCCATGCTGCCCGAGCGCGTCATCGGCACGGTCGCGCTCGCGATGGAGCTCAACGTGCTCTCGCAGGAGCTCGATCGGCTGTTGCTCGGCCGCCTGCCGCGCGCCGACGGCCCGTTCACGGTCGCCGAGTACTGCAAGGCGTATCGACGCGCGGCCAACCTGCCGGCGCGACGGCGGCAGATCGAGCTCATCGGACAGATCGGCAAGGCGCTCGATGGTTACGTCAAGAAACCGATGGTTCGAGGTGCGCTTGCGATGATGCGGCGGCCTGCGCGCCTCGCCGGTTTCACGACGCTGCACGACTTCCTCGACCGAGGCTTCAAGGCGTTCGGTCGCATGGGCGGCGCCGAAGAATTCCTCGCGACGATCCAGTCGCGCGAGACCGCGATCCTCGAGGCGATCGCCGACGGCTCGTACGATCCGTTCCCCGATCCGTTGAACCGCCTCGGGATCTAAGCGATGCGCTACGCCTTCTTCGGCGTCACCAGCCGGTCGAGCGCCGCATGGATTTCGCGCTCGATCGCAGGCTTGAGCGGCGTCAGCAGGAAACCCAGCTTGACGTCGAGCGAGATCGTGTCCTTGCCGACGTGCATCCGGCCGGAGACCCCCGGCCGCTCGAAGTCGACGTCGTCGCCCTCCCAGGCGTAGTCGAGCGCGAACCGCTTCTTCAGGTCCTTTGCGATCTTCTCGGCGACGTCCTTCGCTTTCCTGTGCGACAGCGCGTGTTTCTTGGCGATCGATATCACGGCCATGCGCGACGATTCCCCTCGGGCAGTGTCGCTGCAGTATAGCCAACCCGGCCGGCGCTATTCGCCCAGCAGCATATCGGTCACCACATCGATCGTTACATCGTCGAGGGCGATGCGCCGCGGGTGAAGATGACGATCGATCGCGAATCCGTCGAAGGCCATGATCAGGACGTGAGCCACACGGGTCCTGGCAAGGCGCGCGCGGCGGCTCGGCGGCAGCGCGTCGGCGATCATGCCCGCCACGCGTTTTTCCAGCCACCGGACCAGCGTCGACCGATAGCCTTCCGAGGGGTTGGTTGCGGAGATGGCCTGCATGATGTTGTTCAGGAACCCGTTCTCCTCGGACGGGATCTCGCGCCAGAGCGCCACGAGCAGGCGCCGTATCCGCAATCGCGGCGAGCGCTGCGCGGCGACCTCCTGCTCCAGCGTTTCGATCCGGGCCTTGAGCCACGGATCGTAGATCGTGTAGAGGATCTCGAGCTTCGAGCGAAAGTAGATATAGACGTTGCCCGGCGATACGCCGGCTTCCTGCGCTATGTCCGCGACCATCGTGTCGGCGTAGCCGCGGCGGGAGAAGAGGCGGAACGCCGCGGCGAGGATGGCGTCGCGAACCTCCGGCTTCTTGCGTTGCACCATGTCAGTCGATGATACTCCGAGGGCGCCGTTGACACGCGCGGGGGCCGGGCGCAATAATGAAATCAATTCGGTTTTGTCGCAAGACGACGGCACGCGCCTGCCATGCTCCGGATCCGGCAGATCCTCTTCGTGCCCCCCGCGCCCATCGTGTGGGCGCAACACCTCGGGCTGTTCGCACGGCACGGCGTCGAGGTCGAGACGACGCTGACCGTCTCGTCGGACCAGCTCGGCCAGGGACTGGCGGACGGTAGCTGGGACATCGGGATCGCGGTCGTCGACAACGTCCTCGCGTGGAACGACGAGCGTCGCGCCGGGTTGCGTATCGTCGCGCAGCTCGAGCGATCCACGGTACTCGCCTTCTGCAGTGCGGCGCACCTGCAATCGCTCGCCGAGGCCGCGGCCGGCCCCATCGCGGTCGATGCAACCACCAACGGGTTCGTGCTCGTCCTCTATCGAGCGCTCGCCCGAGCAGGTATCGACTGGCGAAGCTGCCGGTTCGACGCAGTCGGCGGCGTGCGCCAGCGTTTCGAGGCGTTGGAGGGCGGAAGGGCGGCCGCAACGGTTCTGGTTCCGCCGTTCATCGACCGCGCCGTCGATCTCGGTTTTCGCAAACTCTGGTCGGGCGAAGAAATCGCTCCCGATTATCCAGGTGTGGTCGCCGCGGCCCGCGCCGATTGGCTGGCAACCCACCGGGACGCTGCGCTGGGGTACTTGCGTGCGCTGCTGGAGGCGAACGCCTGGGGCGCAGACGCAGCGAACGACGACGCCGCGGTTGCGGCTCTCGTCGCTGCACGCTACTCCGAGGGGGCAGGCAGGCGGCTCGCGCGCGACGCCGTGCCGGGACTGGTGCAGTCGCTCCGCGGCTGGAACGAAGTGGTGAATCTGCGCCGCGAGTGCGGGCTCCTGGCCTCCCCGGAGCCGAGCGCTGACGAAGTGATCGACCGCGAGCTCCTCGCGCTGGCGGCGCAGCCGCAAAAATAATCGCAGTTCGGTATTGACAACGTCTCGGATGCGACGGTTTACTTTCGCGTGATCCGCTCATCGCTTCACCACGCCTATCGTTCGCCGGAGGTCTCCATGCCGATTCGACGCATTTGCGCGCTTTTCGCCTGCTTCGCCGCTGCAGCGCTCGTCTCCGGCGCCTCCCTCGCACAGGAGAAAGTCAAGATTCGCATCGGGACGCACGTGTCCATCAGTGCGCACCTGTTCATGCAGAAGAAGCCCGAGATCCTCAAGAACATGGGCAAGACCTACGAAGTGGAGTGGGTGCGGTTCGCCGGCAGTGGCGATGCGATGCCCGCGCTGGTGGCGGGCAAGCTCGACGGCTGCCTGGCCACGCCGTTCCCGATGGCGAACGCGATCAATCAGTCACGCGTCCCCGTCACCATCGTGCACCAGCTCCTGTCGTTCGGGTTCGACGGCCATTACGACGACGCCAGCGTCGTTCGCGCGGACAGCGGGATCAACAAGTTCGCCGATCTGAAGGGCAAGGTGATCGGCGTCAACGCCATCGGCGGCACGCTCGACATGGGCGTACGCATCATGGCCCGCAAGAGCGGCCTCAACCCCGAGCGCGACATCACCGTCGTCGAGGCGCGGCCGCCTTTCCTGGCCGGCATGGTGCGCGACAACAAGATCCAGTCAGCCACGCTGTTCCAGCCGTTCTTCGAGGAAGCGCAGGCGAAGGGCGACCTCAAGACCCTGTACACGTCGAGCGACATCTACGGCGGTCCCACCGACTACGTGTTCATGGCGTTCGACGCGAAGTTCCTCAAGGCGAACGAACGGGCCGTGCGGGACTACGTCGAGGACTACCTGCGGGCGGTGAACTGGGCGCTCGACAATCGGGCGGAGGCCGTTCGCATCTACAGCGAGGAGTGGAAGCTGCCACACGCGGTCGTCGACAGTTACCTGCTGACGAAGAAGGACTACCTCGTGCGCCGCGACGGCAAGGTCGACGTGAAGCACATCCAGCCGGTGGTGGACACGCTCGCCGCCAACGGCTACATCACCGCCTTCGACGTTGCCAAGTACCTGAACCTTTCGTACCTGCCGAAGTAGCGTTGGTGGCCGGGCCGTGCCTGGAGCTGCGCGACGTCGCGATGCGCTACGGCGAAGGGCCGTCCGCGGTGACGGCCCTCGAGTCGATCGGGCTTTGTGTCGAAGAGCGCGAGTTCGTGTCGATCGTGGGCCCGAGCGGGTGCGGCAAGAGCACGCTCCTCTACCTGGTCGGCGGTTTCCTTCGTCCCACGGCGGGTGAGATTCGCCTTCGCGACCGGCCGGTCGTCGGACCGGGCCGCGACCGCGGCATCGTCTTCCAGCGCTATTCGCTGTTTCCATGGCTGACGGTAAGCGGCAACATCGCGTACGGCCTGCAGGAAATGGGCTTGCCGCGCGCCGAGCGCGAGCGCATCTGGACGAGCACCTTCCCTCTGCACCTGGAAGGGCTCAACGATCGCTATCCACGCGAGTTGTCCGGCGGTATGCAGCAGCGCGTCGCCATCGCCCAGACCCTCGCCTGCAACCCGGACATCCTGCTGATGGACGAGCCATTCGGCGCGCTCGACGCCCAGACCCGTCGCATCCTCCAGGACGAAGTGCGGCGAATCTGGCAGCGCAGGAAAAAGACGGTCCTGTTCGTGACGCACGATGTCGAGGAGGCGGTGGCCCTCGGTACCCGCATCGTCGTCATGAGCGCGCGCCCGGGACGCATCAAGGAAATGCTGACGCGCGATTTCGACGTCGGTGACGGGGACGAGTTCGAGGCCAACCCTGCCTTCGCGGCGCTGAAGCTGCGCATCTGGCGCAGCGTCAAGGAAGAGGTCGAGGCAGCGCGCGCATGAGCGCCGCCGGGCCGTCCCGAGAAGGCGCTCGCCCCCTCCTCGAGGAGGGGGTGGTGTGCGACGTCCGCGCAGCGGCGAGCGTGGGGGAGGTTATCCAATGAAGTGCGCTCGCGCATGACGCGGTCCTTGAGCCAAAGCGTGTTGCGCCTGCTGCCCCTGCTGATCGTGCTGGCTTCCTGGCAGCTCGCGTCGCACACCGGCCTGCTCCCGAAGTCGCTGATGCCGTCATTCACGGATGTCGCGATCGCTCTGGCCGGACTGCTGCGAACCGGGGAGATTTTTTTCCCCCATACCGTTGCCTCTTTGACCCGCGCCGGCGCGGGTTTCGCGATTGCCGTCGTGGCAGGCGTGTCCCTCGGCATCCTGATGGCGCGCGTCCGCCGTGCGCAGCTCGCGGTCGAGCCGATCCTCGTGCTGATCTATCCGGTTCCGAAGCCCGCCCTGATTCCGCTGTTCATGATCTGGCTCGGCATCGGCGATTTCTCGAAGATCGCGGTGATCGCGCTCGCGTGCCTCGTCCCGATCGTGATCTCGAGCTTCAACGGTGCGCGTAGCGTCGACCCCATGCTCCTGTGGTCGGCGCGCGCGCGCGGAACGTCCGAGCGTCAGCTCCTGTGGCGCGTCGTGCTGCCCTCGGCGCTGCCGCAGATTGCCGCGGGCGTACGAACCGCAATCGCCATCGCGATCATCGTGCTCGTCAGCTCAGAATTCATCGCGTCCGAGTCCGGCCTCGGCTATCTCATTTTTTCCTATGGCGGTGTCGGCGCCGAGGACGCGATGCTGGCGGTCGTGCTCTACCTGGCCGTGCTCGGGTATCTGCTCGACCGCCTCTACGTCGTCGGGCTTCGCAAGTGGATGGTCTGGCATGCTTTCGCCCACTGAGTCTGCGATGTCGAGCACCGGTACGCTCCTGGCGCGAGTAGTGCCGGTTGGCTCGCTGCTGCTTGCCTGGGAGCTGGTCACGCGGCTGGGGTGGGTGAACCCGTTCGTGTTCCCGCCGGTTTCCGAGATCCTGTTGCGGTGGGGCGTCTGCTGCTCGACGGCACTGTGTTCGGCCCGCTGTGGGACACGCTCTGGCGCGCGCTGCTCGGCCTTGGCGCCGCCATTCTGGTGGGTGTACCGATCGGGATCCTGATGGGGCGCGTCCGCTGGGCCGAGTGGTTCTTCGAGCCGCTGTTCTCGTTCTTCTTTCCGCTGCCGAAGATCGCGCTCATTCCGCTGTACGTGTCCTGGTTCGGCCTGTTCAGCCTGTCGAAGGTGATGCTGATCTTCACCGACTGTCTGTTCCCCATCGTGATCTTCACCTATCACGGTGCGCGGGGGCTCAGCACGATCTACCTCTGGTCCGCGCAAGCGAGGGGCACGGGACGCCTGCGCATGTTCTGGCGGGTGGTGCTGCCGCTGTCGCTCGCCTCGATCTACGACGGCGTGCAGGTGGCCGTGGTGGTCGCGGTGTTGGTGGCCGTGGTGACCGAGATGGTCTCCGGTGGCAGCGGACTGGGCTCGATGATGATTCGCGCGTATCGCTACGGCGACGTGCGGACGGCCTTCGCGACGCTCCTCACGATCTCGCTCATCGGGTATGCGTTGTATCGCATCGCCCAGGCCGTGCGCACGCGGCTATTGTTCTGGCACGTGACCGAGGCGTAGGTGCGATTGACAACGCGCTAGCGCGGTCGAATAATAAAGGCCATTCGGTTTTGATTCCGAGCGGAGGACCCGTGCAAACCGCCGCCACGTACTTCCGAGACGAACCCCGCCAAGCTCGCCCGGCTCTACGTCGAGCAGTTCAAGCTTTCGGCGGTGAAGCAGGGCGAGACGGTTGCGGTCGTGTCCGATCTCGGCACCCGGCGTGAGTACGTGCAGTCGGCCTTTGCCGCCGCCGAAGAGCTCGGTGCGGACATCTACGAGATGTGCGTCAACTCGCTGCCGGGGTGGACGCGCGTGGGCGTGCCCACCATTGGCCAGTGCAAGGGCACACTCGAGGCCGTGTGCGCAGCCGACCTGGTCGTGATCTTCCACGTGCCTCTGTTCAGCAAATGGCTCAAGACGGTGATGGATGGCGGCACGCGCGTGCTGATGATCATCGACGCGCCCGACGCGCTCGCGCAGCTGATGTCGCCACCCGGGCTCAAGGAAGCCTGCAAGTACGCCGAATCGGTCTACCGCACCACCCGAAAGGTGCGGGTTCACAGCGATGCCGGGACCGACATCGTTTACTCGTGCGGCGAATATCCGGTGATGACACAGTGGGGTTACGCCGACGAGCGGGGCCATTTCGACCATTGGGGCGCGGGACACATCCACACTTTCCCGAACGAGGGCAGCACCGAAGGCACCGTGGTGTTCCAGCCGGGCGACATCGTGATCCTGCCGTACTGCCGGTATGTCGCCGATCCGGTCAAGCTGACGATTCGCGAAGGCCATGTCGTCGACATCGAAGGCGGCCTCGATGCGAAGCTCATGCGCGACTGGCTCGCTGACGGCAAGTCCGGCGCCGACGACCGCGATCCCTACGCCGTTTCGCATCTCGGTTGGGGCATGAATCCGCAGGCGCTCTGGTACGGCATCGCCTTGAATGGGGACGAGCCCGAGGTATCGCGGGCGGCTGCACGCACGTTCCCCGGCAACTTCCTGTTCTCGACCGGTCCCAACTCGCAGGGCGGCGGCAAACGAACCACGCGTGGACACTACGACGTGCCGATGCGCGACTGCACGATCGAGCTGGACGGCCGGACCGTCGTTGAGGCCGGAAGGATCCATGACCCGGCCATGAAGGTGAACCGGGTCGTTCGTTGATGCTCGAGTACTTTCCATCCTCAGTACTCGTGGAACCTGGGGGTGCTGATGGCCGCGCAGCTTGGCGGTGAACTCACCGAGATCGACGGCGCCTGCCGGCCGCTGCAGACGCTGGCCGCGCGACCCGAGGCGAAGAACGATCCCGAGGTCCAGTCGGCATGGGTCGCAGCAAGGTCAGCGCCCGCGCGCCATGTCGAGGGATACGCAACGCGCGACGAAGCCGCCGGTCATCGCTGGTCCGCAGGACGCAAATACCACAGAGCTTGCGTTTACTGGTTCACCGCCGAGCGCATGGCAAGCCACAAGACGCCGGAGAAGCTAAAACTCTACGCCGCGATGACCCGCTGTTTCGCGAAGAGCGTCACGCTGCGCGACGAGCCCATCGCGTTCGTCAGCATCCCTTACGAAGGCACGACGCTGCCGGCGCTGCTCTACAGCGCGCCGCAGCCGGGTCCGCGGCCGGCGATGATCCATTTCGACGGTTTCGACGTCACCAAGGAATGGATGCACCTGTGCGGCATTGCCCGGGAGTTCGCTGCCCGCGGCATCTCGACGCTCATGGTCGACCACCCGGGCATCGGGGCTGCGCTACGCCTTCAGGGCCTGGCGATGAACCACGACAGCGAACGCTGGGCGCGTGCCGCCATGGATTGGCTCGAGCAGCGCAGCGACGTCGATGCCGCACGCGTCGGCGTCATCGCGATGAGCCTCGGTGGCTACTACGCGCCGCGCGCGGCCGCTTTCGAAACCCGCCTCGCCTGTTGCGTTGCCTGGGGTGCGCGGTGGGACAACGACGGGTCGCACGGACGGATCCTGCGTGACCCCGATGCCGCGCGATCGGTTACCGGCTGGGTCGACCATGCGCTCTGGTACTACGGCGCGGCCGACGCACAGGAGGCCGCCGCGAAGATCGCGCGCATGACGCTCGAAGGCATCGTCGATCGCATCGCCTGTCCGCTGCTGGTCGTGCATGGCATGGCGGATCGCCAGGTGCCAATCGAGCAGGCCGAGCGCACGGTGCGCGAAGCGCGGAACAGCTCGCGCGCCGAGCTGCGCCTGTTCGACGCCGACGAAGGTGGCGTCGAACACTGCAGCGGTGACCAGTTCTCCACCGCGATCGACGTCATGACCGACTGGGTTGCCGATGTCCTGCAACCGCTGCGGTAGCCGGGACCACGACGTTGGACTACCTCGCACCGGAGACTATTGCAGAAGCGTGCAAGGCCCTCGACGCCGACGACTCGCACTGCCTCGCGGGCGGGCAATCGCTGGTTGCGATGATGAACCTCGGCCTCGTCGTGCCGGGCCGGCTGGTCAGCCTGCGCCGCATACCCGAGTTGCGAGGCATTGCGGAACAAGCCGACGGAAGCCTGCGCATCGGGGCGATGACCACGCACGCCGAGTTGGCGGCGCTGACCCCTGTGCACGCCGGTCCGGCGCTTCTCGCGCAGGCGGCGCGCCAGGTCGCGTACCCGGCGATTCGCGTGCGCGGCACGATCGGCGGCTCGGTGGCGCTGGCCGATCCTGCTGCGGATTACCCCGTGGCGCTCGTCGCGGCAGACGCGACGATCGAGCTGACGTCGGCCGCGGGTTCGCGACATGTCGCGGCGCGTGAATTTTTTCACGGCATGTTCGAGACCGCGCTGGTCCGCGGCGAGATCGTCAGCGCGGTCCATGTTCCACCCGGCCCGACTGGATGCCGGCGCTGCCTACGAGAAGATGTCGCTGGTGGTAGGCGATTTCGCGATCGTTGCTGTCGCGGCGGTTGCCAGCCGCACGGCAGCGGTGGCAGTGGGAGGGCTGCGCGATGAAGCCCGTTTTGTTGACCGATCTCGATATTGCGGATGACGCGTTGCTCGCCGCCGGCCGCAAGCTCGCGGCCGACAGCGATCCGCCCAGCGAGCACCGCGCATCGGCTGCGTATCGGCGCCGGGTGGTGCCCGAGCTGATCCGGCGTGCGGTACACGCCGCAGTCGGCAGGATGCCGGCATGACGACGCCCAGGATTCATTCGCTGCTGAACATCAACCGCGTCGCAATCGACGTGCTCGCACCGGCGGACGCCACGCTGCTCGACGTGCTTCGCGACGCAATCGGCTTGTGCGGGACGAAACGGGGCTGCAACCACGGGGTGTGCGGCGCCTGCAATGTGCTCGTCGACGGAAAGCTCGCGAGATCGTGTCTCATGCTGGCGCTGGAGGTTGCCGATCGACCCGTAACAACCATCGAAGGCATCGCCGGCGACCAGGACCTTTCGCGGGTCCAGCGTGCGCTCGTCGATGGGGGTGCGATCCAGTGCGGCTTCTGCACGCCCGGATTCGTGATGGCGCTTACCGAGCTCCTCCAGCGCAATTCGCGGCCCACGCGCTCCGACATTCGGACGGCGCTGTCGGGCAACCTGTGTCGATGCTCCGGCTACGTGAAGATCGTCGAAGCGGCCGAGCGGCTCGCCGCGCATTCCGATGCGTGAGCTCGCGCGACGCGGTCGGAACGAGCCCGCCGCGTCTCGAGGCGGGGGACAAGGCCACCGGGCGCGCGCAGTTTGCCGACGACGTGCGGCTTCCGCGGCATGCTGCATGCGGCCATTCATACGAGTCCGCACGCGCATGCTCGCATCCTCGGCTATCGGCTGGACGCGGCGCGCGCCATTCCCGGTGTCGAGGCAATCGTCACTGGCGCCGACCTCGCCGGTCCACGCTCCGGCGGCAACGTGAAGGACGAAGCGATGTCGCCGCGGCAAGGTCCGCAACGTCGGCGAACCGTAGCGGCGGTCGCGGCATCGATGCGGCAGACCGCAGCCCGCGCGGCCGCCGCCATCGAGGTCGACTACGAGCCCCTGACGCCGGTGCTGTCCATCGACTGCTGCCCTGGCGGCGGACGCGCCGATCCTGCACGAGGACCTCGCGACTTACGTCAAGTCGGTGGACGGCAACGGCGCACGGCAACGTCGTGTTCGAAAGCGCCGTCGCCGAGGGGGACGTCGAGCGCGCCTTCGCGGCGTGCGACGCGATCGTCGAAGGCACGTGGCAGACCCAGGCGCAGCATCACGTCTACCTGGAGCCGAACGGCTGCGTCGCCGACGTCGACGCTGCCGGCCGGATCACGTGTACGTGACCTGCCAGTCGGTGCATCACGTGCTGCAGCGGTCGCCCAGGAGCTGGGCGA
Source organism: uncultured beta proteobacterium (assembly GCA_963804205.1). Classification (GTDB taxonomy): domain Bacteria; phylum Pseudomonadota; class Gammaproteobacteria; order Burkholderiales; family Casimicrobiaceae; genus VBCG01. The sequence continues at coordinate 344,917 of CAWDPJ010000006.1, forward strand.
GCCGATGGCGAAAATCCGGCGATCGCGACGCGCGTCGGCGGCGGCGTTCGGCGGCAAGCATGCCAGCAACCTGCATTCGATCGCCGCGTGGCTCGCGCGCGCCGCGCGGCGGCCGGTGAAGCTCGTGCTTTCGCGGATGCAGGACTTCGAGATCCAGCGCTCGCGTCACCCCGCGCGCATCTGGATGAGGACCGGCGCCCGGCGCGACGGCACAATCCTGGCGCGCGACGTGCGCATTACGCTCGATGGCGGCGCGAACGCCGACGAAAGCCCGACGGTGCTCGCCTTCGCGCTTGCTGATGTCGCGCGGCCCGTACCGGATCCCGAACGTGCGCGCGCGGGGTCAGGCCGTCTACACGAACAAGCTGCGGGCGGGATCGTTCCGCGGCTTCGGCAATCCGCAGGCGAGCTTCGCGGGCGAGTCGCAGATCGACGACCTCGCCGCGAAGCTTGGCATCGATCCGGTGGAGTTGCGCCTCGCGCAACGCGATGCAGCCGGGCGACACGGCGTTTGGCGGCCAACCGGTGCCCTCATGCGTACTGCGCGAATGCGTTGAGCCGAGTTCGGGATGCGCAACGCGACGGCGCCGTCGTTGCGCCGTGCGCAGTGGCTGGCGGCGCGGCGTCGGGTTCGCCGTGATGTCGCACATCTCCGGCCTGATGGGCACGTCGGCGACGGTGCAATTGCGTACCGACGGTTCGATCGCGCTCGCGACCGGTTGCGTCGACATCGGGCAGGGCGCGGACACGGTGATGGTGCAGATCTGCGCCGACGCGCTTGGCGTGCCGATCGAGCGCGTCAGCTATGCGCGTCAGGACAGCGACATCTCGCCGTACAACTGGAAGACCGCCGGAAGCCGCTCGACCTACATGACGGGCCGCGCGGTCGCGGTCGCCACGGTCGAGATGCGCAACAAGATGCTCGATCATGCGGCACAGATCTTCGAATGCGCGGCGGTCGATCTGGAGCTGCGCGCCGGCGGCGAAGTGGGCCTCAAAGGCGTGCCGAAGACGGTGACGTTCAAGGACATCGCGATGCACTCGCTGTTCCGTGCGGGCGGCCCGATCGCCGCCACGCACGGCTTCGTGTTCGACGGCCCGGGCTTCGATCTCAAGCGCGCGTCGATCCACCGGCTGGCGTTCGCGAATCTCGGCGTCTACACGTTCGGCGCGCATTGCGTGGAGGTCGACGTGGACAGTGGCACCGGGGCCGTCGAAGTGCGGCGCGCGTGGTGCGCCCACGACGTGGGCCGTGCGGTGAACCCGGTGAGTTGCGAAGGCCAGATCCAGGGCGGCTTCGTGCAGGGAATGGGCTACGCGCTGACCGAAGCAATGCACTGGAACGAGGAGGGCTGGCTCACGACCACGACGCTCGCCGACTACAAGATTCCCGGCGTGCTCGATTCCCGGCGGAGATCCATGCCGATCGTGCTCGAGGACCCGGATCCGACGCATCCGCTCGGCGCCAAGGGTGTCGGCGAGGCGTCGCTGGTCGGCGCCGCGCCTGCCATCGCGAATGCAATCTGCAATGCCACCGGCGCCCGAATTCGCACGCTGCCGATGATCCCCGAGCGCGTGCTCGACGCATTGGAGCCGTCGCCATGAAGCGCGAGCGAGTATCCGCCGCAGGAACCGCTCTCGGAAGCGGGCACCGCCTACGGTGAAGAATGCTGGCGGCGCGGCGCGGAGGTTGCGTTCAGCGAATTCGCTTATGAGACCGGACCCGTACCAGCGGCTGCTGGTCGCGAAGGCCTCGCGCTCCCGACGGTCGCGTTCTGTTGTTCTGGCATGGCGGCGGATGGACGTCCGGCTACAAGGAATGGATGGCCTTCATGGCTCCGGCGTTCAACGCGGCCGGCGTGACCTTCGTGTCGGCGGGTTACCGGCTCGCGCCGCAGCACCTGTTTCCTGCGGGCGTCGAAGATTGCGCGAAGGCAGTGAAGTGGGTCGCGGAAAACATCGCCGATTCCGGAGGTGACCCGGCACAGCTCTTCGTGGGCGGCCATTCGTCGGGCGGACACTACGCCGCGCTGCTCGCCGTCGACGATGCATGGAGGAAGAAACTCGGCTTGCCGAGCGACATCCTGCGCGGCTGCCTGACTTTGTCGGGCGTGTTCGAGTTCGGTGAAAGCTCCGGACTCAGCGCGAGGCCGCGTTTCCTTGGCGAAGATCCGGCCAACGACACGCGGGCGAGCCCGCGCCTGCAGCTCAAGGCACGGACGCCCCCTTTTCTCGTCGCTTGCGGCACGCGCGATTTCCCGCACCTCATCGAACAGGCTGCACGCTTCGCCGAATCCGTACGCGCGATCGGTGGCGAAGTGGAAGAGGTCGCGCTGCCGGATCGAACGCACTTCACCGCGAGCTATGCGGGCGGCGAGCCGGAAGGACCCTGGGTGCCCGAGGCGCTTGCGTTCATGGCGCGGCATGCGAGGCCTACATGATCATTGATGATCACGTGCACGTCCACGAGTGGTCGTTCCAGAAGGGTGACCGCGAGTTCGAGGTCGACTACGTCGTCGAGCTGATGGACGAATGGGGCATCGACCTCGCGATCATCATGGACAGCCTCGCCTATATCGGGCTCGACCAGCGCACGTCGAACGACCACACTCGTGACGCCGTCAACGCCTATCCCGATCGCCTGATCGGGTTCGCAAATCTCAAGCCGCCCCAGGGATTGGCCGCGTGCCGCGACGAGATGTCGCGTACCGTGGGCGGATGGGGCTTCCGCGGCATCAAGCTGCACCCGCAGGTCGATCGCTACCCGGTGAACGATCGAACGCTGGTGTATCCGGTTATCGAGCTTGCCATTTCGTACGACGTGCCGGTGTGGGTGCACACAGGACATCAACCGAATGCGACGCCAACGTTGATGGGCACGCTGGCGCGCGACTTCCCGGAGGCGAAGCTGATCATCGGGCACATGGGGAGCGGGATGTTCTACGACGCGATGTGCATGGCGAAGCGTCACCCGAACCTCTACGTCGACATCTCGCTGCAGGGCGGCCACGCGTTCGGCGTCGCGTGCGAGGAAGTGGGCGCGTCCAAGCTGCTGTACGGCAGCGACTCGCCGTATGCCAATCCCGGATCGATGAAGCGCATCGTCGAGGAGTCGCCGCTGTCCGCGTCCGACAAGGCCTTGATCCTCGGTGGCAATGCGGCCCGCCTGCTGGGGCTCGACGCCGCCGGCGGAGCCTGAAAGCCATGCACTGGACCGACACCAGCATCTGCTACCGGCACCCGGAATATCGGGAACAGGCCGAGACCGCGCCCTTGCTGCGCGCGATGGACGAGGCCGGCATCGGCGAGGCCTGGGTGTTCGGGTACGAGGCCGTCGCGACGCATGCGTTCGAGCGCGCGAACGAAGACGTCCGGCGTCTTGTCGCTCAATACCCGGACCGCTTCGTCCCGATCGGTCTCGTGAATCCGTTCCACGCGTTTCCCGCGGTCGACGCGCTGCTCGACGATGGTTTCCGAAGCATCAAGATTCTGACCGGCTGGGGAAACTGGCTCACGATCGGCAACGTGCGGCGGGTCGTCGTCCCGATCGCACGCGCGCTGCAGGCGCGCTCGCTGCATCTGTCGATTGCGCTGGAAGGCAACGTGCCCGTCACGGGCGGCAGCACCTTCCTGCCGGTCATCGTGCGCGACGCGTGTCCGGATGCCTGCATCGTTCTCGACCACTGCTGGCTGCCGTCGGCCTGGGAGGATTATCTGGCCCTGGCGCAGGACGACCGGGACTTGTGGTTCACGCTGCACTCGCTGCCGCAGGCGTTGCTGACGCGCGTCGTGCGCGAGCTTGGGCTGCACCGCATCGTCCTGGGAAGCTGGCTGCCGGAGACCGATCCCGACCTCGTGTACGCGCAGGTGCGGCGCGCCGCGGGGATCGGCGATGCGCTGGCCGACGTGCTGCGCGACAACGCCGCCCGGGTGTTGCAGGGCCTGCAGCCACTGCGCCCCGGCGATTCACAGGAGGCGCGACATGGAAGAGACGCCCGCACGTAGTCCAGCCGAGCGGTCCGCGGAGGTCGAAGCGGCCCAGGACCCGGCGAGCCTGCTCGCCAGGTTTCCTTTCTACGAGGAGGGGAAGGTCCCGCAGTACCACCGCTATCACGCCGAGGTGTCCTTCCTCGACGAGCTGCCGCTGATCTGGGGCAAGCGATGGGGCGCGCAGGGTATCGGCCGACTGCGCGAAGTGGCGATGGTGCGCCCGACCCTCACCGAGGTCCGCAAGCTCTACGAACAGGCCAGCGCGTACTTCGTTTTCAACGGCGTCACGCCCGACCTCGAGCTGATGCAGGCCCAGCACCTGAGCCTCGCGCGGCTGTACGAGAGCCTCGACATCAAGGTGCATTACATCACCTGGCCCGACGACCCGCCGCGCTCGCCGTACGGGCCGATGAAGCGCAGCATCTCCGCTGCCGCCGGCTTTGTCGTCAACGGCGGCGCGATCATTCCGCGCGAGGCGACGCCCTACTGGCGAGGCCGGTCGCGCTACGTGTCGCAGTTCCTGATGGGATTGGGTTGCCCGATCCTGTACACGGTGCACGGCTACGGGGTGTGCGAGATCGGCGCGTCGGTGCGGATGAGCGACGACTTCATCGTGCTGATGCTGTCTACCGACTGCAACCGCGACGGTGCCGAGCAGGTGATGCCGATCCTGCGTCGCGCCGGGTACAAGGAGGTGCTGCTCGCTTCCAGCCCCGGCCCGCTCTACAGCTATCACGACGAGGTGCCCGGCTGGATGCACGCCGACATGTGGATCATGCCGCTCGACGCGAGGCTGGCATTGATCTATCCGCCGTGGTGCGATTACGAAACCATCCGGCGCTTGCATGCGCTCGGTTACGAGCTGATCGAGGCGCCGCGCGAGGAAGTCGACCTGTTCCCGGTGAACGGCATCACCCTCGAGCCGCGCCGGGTCATCATGAACGCCTCTGCGGTCAAGACCCGCAAGCTGCTCGAGCAGCATCGCGTCGAGGTGATCCCGATCGCTTACGACGAAGTGCACAAGTATGGCGGCGGAATCCGCTGCAATACGATGCAGCTGATCAGGGACTCCGGTCCATCGACCTTTTCCGAATAGGCTGTCGGAACGGTCGATCGATCATGCCTAGCGGTGCAGGCGAGGCGCGGCGCGTCATTCTCGAAGAGACCAGCCTGGCCGTGGGCGACCGCGAGTTCGTGTGCATAGTTGGGCCGTCGGGCTGTGGCAAGACCACTTTGTTGCGCATCCTCGCCGGATTGCTCCCCGCGTCGGGAGGCGAAGCACGCTTTCAGGGACGGACGGTCACCGGGCCGCAGACCGACATCGCCATGGTGTTTCAGGACTACGGGCGGGCGCTGCTGCCCTGGCGCAGCGTCGTCGCCGGCAATGTCCGTCCCGTGAACGGGCACTAGCCTCGCCACCCAGTGCGATCGCGGCGATCACCAGCGCGGCCGCGATCAGCGTCGAAGGATCGAGGACTTCTCCGAGCAGGAGCGCAGAGAAGCCGATCGTGAGAAACGGCTGCAGCAATTGCAGCTGACCGACCGCGGCGATCCCGCCGAGCGCCAGTCCCTTGTACCAAGCGAAAAAGCCCACGAACATCGACACGATCGACACGAGGCGAAACCGGCCGACGCCGGCAGCGTGACGCTGAACGCCGCGACACCGAGCAATCCCCACAGAAGGCCACGGTGACGCGCGGATGAAACCGCTACGGATTCTGCGGATACGGCCATTGCCCGATGCTACCGGAGCTGCTTGTAGGTGAAGGCCGACATACGACGGCGGTGCGGGCGTGCAGATCGTGTTGCCGGCGCGGCGCAGACTTTACGAATGCATCGTGCGACGCGAAAGACGAAAGGAACGGCGATGGCGGAAAGCAGCTTGATGCGGACCGGAGAAACGCCTCCGTCGGTCCGGAAGGGCCATGGCACGGCGGAGCTCGGTCCGACGGACTCGACCGATTCGGGCAGCGATGTGCGCGGTGGACCGGGCTTCCAACGCGAGGAGCGACTGGGTTTGACGCCCGAGCCGCCCTCGGATGGCGAAGTCGAGGGCGTCGTCGAAGGGGCGGGCCCCGATCTTGGTGATCGCGACCTCGATAGCGACACCGATCACGTCGGTACCGGTGAGCGCGCCGCAGCCGGCCGCGATACGGCGGGACCGGTCGATCAGACGCTCTACGACGACGAAGGCCACGCGATCGAGGGCGAGGATATCGCCGACGATTCGTTCCTCGATACAACGCTCCAGGAGCCGGACGACCCCGGCGCGCGGCTCGTCGAGGATCAGGCGGGCGAGCGCGTCGAGCGCGAGAGGCCGCTGCCAGGGCGCGATGTCGGCACTGACGTCGAGCGCGACGTTCCTGCATTCGATCGCGCGCACCGCGACTCGAGCGTTTAGAAGCGCGCGTGCCGACGCGACTCGTCCGCGGGCAACGCGCGAATCGTTGCGCTATCAACTAGCTGCGCTGCATGCCCCTCGCGCTGCATCCGGCGCGCGGCGCGCGCCGGTACGACCAGGTCAGTGCGGCTGCGGGTTGAGTAGCGGGCGCGGCATCGAAGGCGTCGAGGCGGTCGCCGGTGACGTCGCCGCCGAATCAACGGGCGCATCCAGCTGCTTCAACTCGCCGGTGAGCGTTCCGCCTTCGGCTACGACGAGCTTGCCGTAGCGGATCGTGCCGGTGACGCGTCCGGTTCCGTGCACGACAAGCTTCGTCCGCGCGGTCAGCTCGCCGGAAAAGTCGCCATGAATCTCCGCGATGTCGATGTTCGCCGTGCCACTGAAGCGGCCGGGCTTCGCGATCTCCATCACTTTGCTGGTGATCGTCGCATCGACGTTGCCCTCGATCACGAGGACGTCGCAGTTGCTGATCTCGACACCCTTGAGATTGATGTTCGGGCCGATCGACAGCTTGCTTCCGGGTGTGTCGGTTGCGGCGGACGAGGTGTGCGCCGGCTCGGCCGGATTCGCCGCAGGCGCTGGGGCCGGCTGAGGCGCGGCGGGCGCACGAGCGGCGGTGCCGGCGGACGTCGGTTGCGGCGTTGCCGTGCCGGTGCCGAGCGCTGCCGGGCGCGCGGGAAGCTTCGTGTCCTTCGGATCGGGCAGTCGGTCGTTGCGATTGAAATTCAACATCAGGTCCTCCGGAGTGCGCGCGGGCGAAGGAGCCGACCACGCTATGACGTCGTCATAGTCGCCCGAAGTCGGGCGACTTGCAAGCCCCACTTCATCGTTGGGCGCGCTGCGCGCCGCATGCAGGGACGCAGCGGCGTCGGCTTGGGAGCGATCAGTTGCAGTCCGACTTTGAAACCAACCTCGATGCGCGTCCGTTTCGTCTACCGGACGGCAACCTTACGCTTGAGATTCCCCGGGTTCGCGCCGCGTCCCCGCGAGCGTTCCTGGTCCGATCGCGAGTGGACCACAAGTCGCAGGCCCGGGCTACTCCGCATTTCTACTGCCGTCGCTCTGCGCTCGCTCCTCCCTGCGGATGCCTGAACGACTTGGAAGCAAGCACTCACACTCAATTTGTTTGCGCGCAGGTCGACTTGAGAGGACGGCAGGTTGACGCGCCAGGCGTCGGGGTATTGACGCCGCCTCGTCGCGGCGGCACCATACGCATGATTCAAACGAACGTTTGATTAACCAGTGACGCAATGCGATGGCTCCCCTGATCGAAGCGACCAAGCCGCGAACCCTGCTCCCGATCGGCGAAGTCCGTGGCGCACCGGCGACGAAGGAGAAGATCCTCGATGTCGCCGAGGCGCTCTTCATGACCCACGGCTTCGAGGCGACGAGCCTGCGTTCGATCACCGCGGCCGCGAACGTCAATCTCGCCGCGGTCAACTATCACTTCGGCAGCAAGGAAGAGCTGTTCCAGGCCGTCCTCACGCGCAGGCTCGACCCGATGAACCAGCGGCGCGTGGATCTGCTCTCGCAACTGGAGCATGCGGCGGCGCCGAACAGCGTCGCATGCGAGAAGATTCTCGCGGCGTTGTTCATTCCCGCGCTCGAGCTCGCGCGTGACCGCGAGCGCGGCGGCACGAACTTCCTGCGGCTGCTCGGCCGCGCGTACGCCGATCCTGCGCCGTTCATTCGCCAGTTCCTGAGCGAGCAGTACGCGGTGATGATCGAGCGGTTCAAGGCTGCGTTCGGCCGTGCGCTGCCCGAGCTTCCGAAACGCGAGCTGTCGTGGCGCCTGCATTTCATGATGGGTGCGCTGTCGTACACGCTCGCCGGCACCGACGCGCTGAAGCTGATCGCCGAGCTCGTGCCGGGCGAAGGCGGCGCGAACGACGAGCTGCTGCTGCGCCGGCTCGCGCCGTTCCTGCTGGCGGGACTCACGTCGCCGCGCCCGGACCCCGCCGACAGCGAGCGCTCGCTCGACGAGTCGCTCGACCCGCAACTGCCGGAACGCTGAAAGACTGGGACGACCCATGCTCGCTCTGCTCTGGTTCGCTCGCTGCGTTCGCCGTTCTGATCTCGCTCGCGTACATCAATGCCCGCGGCGCCGTCTGGACCGCGACGATCACCGCACTGCTCGCGGTCGCGTGGACGTTTTCGATGCTGCCCGCATTGCTCGTGCTCGTTCTCGGCGCCGCGCTCGTGATCCTCGCGCCGGCGCTGCTGGTGCCCGCGCTTCGCCGCAAGCTGTTTTCGGAACCCGCACTGCACGCGTTCCGCAAGGTGTTGCCGCCGATGTCGCAAACCGAGCGCGAAGCGCTCGAGGCGGGCACCGTTTGGTGGGACGGCGAGCTGTTCTCCGGCAAGCCCAATTGGCGCAAGCTTCTCGATGTCCCGCGCGCGACGCTGACCCCGGAAGAGCAGCGCTTCCTCGACGACGAGGTGGAGACGCTCGCCGGGATGGTGTCCGAGTGGGAGACGACGAACATCTACAAGGACCTGCCGCCCGCGGTCTGGCAGTACATCAAGAGCAAGGGCTTCCTCGGCATGATCATTCCGAAGGAGTACGGCGGCCTCGGCTTCTCCGCCTACGCGCACTCGGAGGTCGTGCAGAAGCTCTCGACGCGCTCGGGTACGACGGCGGTGACCGTGCTCGTGCCGAATTCGCTGGGGCCGGGCGAGCTGCTGCTCAACTACGGGACCGAGGAGCAGAAGCGCCACTACCTGCCGCGCCTTGCGAAGGGCCTCGAGATTCCATGCTTCGCATTGACCAATCCGTACGCGGGCTCGGACGCGGCATCGATCCCCGACTACGGCATCGTGTGCTGGGGCGAGCATCGAGGCGAGCGCGTGCTCGGACTCAGGGTCACATGGGACAAGCGCTACATCACGCTCGGTCCCGTCGCAACGCTGCTGGGTCTCGCATTCCGCGCGTACGATCCCGAGCATCTGGTCGGCGATCGCAAGGAACTCGGCATCACCTGCGCGCTGATCCCGACGTCGCATCCCGGCGTTGTGATCGGCCGGCGGCACATGCCGCTCAACGCCGCATTCCAGAACGGCCCGAACTCCGGGCGCGACGTGTTCATCCCGATGGAATGGGTCATCGGCGGCCAGCCGATGCTCGGCCGCGGCTGGCGGATGCTCATGGAGTGTCTCGCGGCCGGCCGCGGCATTTCGCTGCCTTCATCGAACACCGGAATGGCGAAGCTCGCCGTGCGTGCCACCGGCGGTTACGCACGCGTGCGCCGGCAGTTCAAGACCGCGATCGGCCGCTTCGAGGGCGTCGAGGAGCCCCTCGCGCGCATGGGCGGCAACCTCTACATGATGGACGCGACGCGGCGACTCACCGCGCGCGCCGTCGACCTCGGCGAAAAGCCGGCCGTGCTGTCCGGCATCGCGAAGCTCCACCTGACCGAGCGCGGCCGGGAGGTGATCAACGACGCGATGGATATCACCGGCGGCAAGGGCATCTGCATGGGGCCGTCGAACTTCCTCGGCGCGGCGTACATGCAGATGCCGGTATCGATCACCGTCGAAGGCGCGAACATCCTCACCCGCAGCCTGATCGTGTTCGGGCAGGGCGCGATCCGCTGCCATCCGTTCGTGCTGAAGGAGATGCGGGCGACCTATCACACCGACCGGCGGCGGGCGGTGATCGCGTTCGACGCCGCGTTGTTCGGCCACGTGCGCTTTGTAATCTCGAACTTCGCGCGCTCGCTGATCATGGGAATCACGGGATCGCACTTCGTCACCGCGCCCGCGGACGTCGATCCGGAGACGAAGCGCTATTACCAGCAGCTCACGCGCTTTTCGGCCGCACTCGCGTTTCTTGCGGACGTTTCGATGGGCGTGCTCGGCGGCGAGCTCAAGCGCAAGGAGAAGCTGTCGGCGCGGCTCGGCGACATCCTCTCCTGCCTGTACCTCTGCTCGGCGACGCTCAAGCGCTACGAGGACGAGGGACGGCAGGCCGCGGACGCGCCGCTGATGCACTGGGCGATCTGGGACGCGATGTTCAAGGCGCAGAACGCGTTCGAAGGGGTCATCTCGAACTTCCCGAACCCGGCCATCGCGGCGCTGCTGCGCACGATCGTTTTTCCGCTCGGCCGTCCGTACGTCGTGCCGTCCGACGCGCTCGGTCATGACGTGGCGGAGCTCCTGATCGCCCCTTCGCCAACGCGCGACCGGCTCACCGCGGGCATGTTCATTCCGGACGAGGTCGACGATCCGGTCCGGCAGATCGAGCTCGCGCTCGAAGCGACGATCGCTGCCGAACCGATCGAGGCGAAGCTGCGCGCTGCGTTGCGCGCCGGGAAGCTTGCGCCCGATGACGAGCCGGGCGCGAATCCCGAGCGGTTCGATTTGCAGGCCGTCGAGGCGGGCGTCATTTCGGCGGACGAAGCCCGGGTGCTCGCCGAACATCGCGCGCTGGTCGCGGACGTGATTCGCGTGGACGACTTCGGTCCGGATCTCGGCGCTTCGCTGTTGCGACCGCCTGCAGCTGCGACGCTCGCCGAAGCGGCTCCGCTGCCGGCGGCAGTGCATCGCGCTCCGGCCTGACGGCCCGCGCGGCACCAGATTCTCGAGGAGAACGATGGCCACCTCACAACCGATCTACATCGTCGACGGCGTGCGGACGCCGTTTCTCAAGGCCCGTAACCGGCCGGGGCCGTTCGCGGCGTCGGACCTCGCGACCGACGCGGGGCGCGCACTGCTGTTGCGCCAGCCGTTCGATCCGACGCGGATCGACGAGGTCATCCTCGGCTGCGCGGCGCCTTCGCCCGACGAAGTGAACATCGGCCGCGTCGCGTCGCTGCGCATGGGCTGCGGCGAGAAGGTCCCGGCATGGACCGTCATGCGCAACTGCGCGTCCGGCATGCAGGCGATGGACGCGGCGATGACGAACATCCTCGCCGGCCGGAGCAACCTCGTGCTCGCCGGCGGCGTCGACGCGCTGTCGCGCGCGCCGCTGCTGTACTCGGACGCGATGGTGCTGTGGCTGGCGAACTGGTATGCGGCGAAGACGATCGGCCAGAAGGCCGCGCTCGCCGCGCGTTTCCGGCCTTCGTACCTGGCGCCGGTGATCGGCTTGATGAAGGGGCTCACCGACCCGATCGTCGGCCTGCTGATGGGCCAGACCGCGGAGAACGTCGCCTATCGCTTCGGCATCACGCGCGAGCAGATGGATGCTTACGCCGCGCGCAGCCACCAGCGCGTGCTCGCCGCGCAGCGCGCCGGGTATTTCGACAACGAGGTCGTGCCGCTCTACGACAAGTCGGGCACGCTCTACGCGGCCGATGACGGCGTGCGCGAGGATTCGACGCCGGAGAATCTCGCGAAGCTCAAGCCGTTCTTCGATCGGAAGTACGGCAACGTGACGGCCGGCAACAGCTCGCAGATCACCGACGGCGCCGTCTGGACGCTGCTGGCTTCGGAGCGCGCCGTCGAGGAGCACAAGCTCACGCCGCGCGGTCGCATCGTCGACGCGCAGTGGGCAGGCCTCGATCCGGCGCAGATGGGGCTCGGCCCCGTGCACGCGGCGACGCCGCTGCTCGTGAAGCATGGCCTCGGGCCTGAACGACGTCGATGCGTGGGAGATCAACGAGGCGTTCGCCGCGCAGGTGATCGGTTGCCTGCGCGCGTGGGAAGACGAGCGCTATTGCCGCGAGGTGCTCGGCCTGCCGGGCGCGATGGGCACGCTCGACGAGGACAGGCTCAACGTCGACGGCGGCGCGATCGCGATCGGGCATCCGGTCGGCGCGTCGGGTACGCGCATCGTGCTGCACGTGCTGAACGTCCTCGAGCGGACCGGCGGCAAGCGCGGCATGGCGGCGATCTGCATCGGCGGCGGGCTCGGCGGCGCGATGCTGGTCGAGCGCGTCTGATAGAGGAGATCGCAATGCGACACTGGACGATCACGCGCGAGGCGGACGGTCTTGCGACGCTCACGCTCGACAAGGCCGGCGCGAGCATGAACACGCTTTCGGCCGACGTGATGGGCGAGCTCGGCCAGGCGCTCGACGAGCTGGACCGCAATCCGCCGAAAGGGCTGATCATCCGTTCGGGCAAGGCGAACGGCTTCATCGCCGGCGCCGACATCGACGAGTTCGGCGAGATCGCGACCGAGGCGGGCGCGATCGCGCTGGTGAAGCGGGGCTGGGACCTGTTCGATCGTCTCGCGAACGTCTCGTACCCGACGCTCGCGCTGATCAGGGGCTGTCTGCCTCGGTGGCGGACTCGAGCTCGCACTCGCGTGCCGCTATCGCGTCGCGGTCGACGAGTCCGGGACGCGCCTCGGTCTTCCCGAGGTGATGCTCGGCATCGTGCCGGCATGGGGAGGCATGACGCGTCTGCCGAAGCTCATCGGCGCACCTGCCGCGCTCGACCTGTTGCTCACCGGCAAGACCGTCGACGCGCGCAGGGCGAAGAAGCTCGGCATCGTCGACGAGGCCGTGCCGCCGCGCATCATGGAGAACACCGCGCGCGGCGTGTTGCGGACGCTGCCGCCGCCGCGCAAGCTCGCATTCGCGCAATCGCTCACGCTGCATCCGCTCGCGCGCCGCTTCATCGCCTCGCAAGCGGCGAAGCAGGTGGCGAAGCGCGCGCGCCGCGAGCACTATCCGGCGCCGTACGCGTTGCTCGACCTGTGGGTGAAGTACGACGGCAACGCGCTTGCTCGCGCCGCCGTCCGACCCGGCGTCGGTGACGACGCTGGTGCGAAGCCCGACCGCCGCGAACCTCATCCGCGTGTTCAAGCTGCAGGAGCGGCTCAAGGGGCTGGGCAAGGACGACACGTTCGCGGCGAAGCACGTGCATGTCGTCGGCGCCGGCACGATGGGCGGCGACATCGCAGCCTGGTGCGCGCTGCGCGGCCTCACGCGTCACGCTGCAGGACCAGAACGCGAAGGCGCTGTCGCCCGCGATCGCGCGCGCCGGCAAGCTGTTCGCCGAGCGCCTGCAGCGATGCGCGCAAGGTGCGCGACGCGACCGACCGCCTGATCCCGGACGTCGCCGGTCACGGCATCGCGCGAGCGGACGTGATCATCGAGGCGATCTTCGAGAACGCCGACGCGAAGCGCGCGCTGTTCGCGGCCGTCGAGAAGAAGGCGAAGCCCGACGCGATTCTCGCGACGAACACGTCGAGCATTCCGCTCGAGGACATCGCGTCGGCGCTGCGCGATCCGACGCGGCTGGTCGGCATCCACTTCTTCAATCCGGTCGCGCGCATGATGCTCGTCGAGATCGTGCACGGCCGCGCACACCGAGCGGCGATTCGTGAGCGCGGCCGCGGCGTTCGTGCGGCAGATCGACAAGCTGCCGTTGCCGGTGAAGAGCGCGCCCGGATTCCTCGTCAACCGGATCCTCGCGCCGTACATGATGGCCGCGTTCCGCGCGGTCGATGAAGGCATAGCGCCGGAAACCGTCGACGAGGCGGCGCTGGCGTTCGGCATGCCGATGGGACCGATCGAGCTCGCGGACACCGTGGGCCTCGACATCGCCGTCGCCGTCGGAAAGCTGCTCGGCGGCCGCGACGCGCCGCCGCGCAAGCTGAGCGAGCTCGTCGAAGCCGGTCATGTCGGCAAGAAGAGCGGCCGCGGGTTCTATGCGTGGACGAACGGCAAGCCGGTCAAGCAGCCGGCGGGCGCGGTTCCGGCGGGGCTCGCGGACCGGCTGGTGCAACCGTTCGTCGCCGAAGCGAAGGCCGCGCTGGCGGAAGGCATCGTCGACGATGCCGACCTCGTGGACGCCGGCGCGATCTTCGGCACCGGCTTCGCGCCGTTCCGCGGCGGGCCGCTGCACTATGCGTCGACGCCGCCGCGAACGCCCGGTGGACGCGGCCGCGGAGCCGGTGCCGGTGGTGTAGGATTCGCGGGCGCGACGCGCGAGATCCGCGACAGAGCCGGCCGCAACCGACGCGACGAGCCGCTCGCGCACGACGAGGCCGACGTCCCGTCACGGCCGCGCACGAGCTTCAGGAGGAGGGATCGTGGAAAAGGTCTGGCTCAAAGCTTATCCGAGCGGCATTCCCCATACGATCGACGTGACCGAGTACGCGTCGGTGCGCGAGGTCTTCGAGGAGGCCTGCGGCAAGTTCGCGGCGCGGCCGGCGTTCACCTGCATGGGCAAGACGATGACGTTCGCCGAGCTCGACACGCTGTCGTCGGCGTTCGGTGCGTGGCTGCAGGCGAACGGGTGCAAGAAGGGCACGCGCGTCGCGCATCATGATGCCCAACATCCTCCAGTACCCGGTGTGCCTGTTCGGCACGCTGCGCGCCGGCTGCACGGTCGTGAACGTCAATCCGCTGTACACGCCGCGCGAGCTCGAGCACCAGCTGAACGACTCCGGCGCCGAGGTGATCGTCGTCGTCGAGAACTTCGCGAACACGCTCGCGCAGGTCGATCGCGCGCACGAAGATCCGTCAGGCGATCGTGACGTCGATCGGCGAGATGCTCGGCTTCAAGGGCATCATCGTCGACGTCGTGCTCCGGCACGTGAAGAAGATGGTGCCCGCGTGGTCGCTGCCCGGATCGATCCGGCTGTCCGACGCGCTCGCCGACGGACGCAAGCGCACGCTCGAGCGCGTGCCGCTCGCGCTCGAGGACATCGCGTTCCTGCAGTACACCGGCGGAACGACGGGCGTCGCCAAGGGCGCGATGCTGCTGCACCGGAACGTCGTGGCGAACATGCTGCAGGCGCGCGCGTGGCTGACGCCGTTCCTCGACCCGAGCCGGCGCGAGGTGATCATCACGCCGCTGCCGCTGTATCACATCTTCTCGCTGACGGCGAACTGCCTCGATCTTCATGTCGGTCGGCGGCGAGAACGTGCTGATCCCGAATCCGCGCGACATTCCCGGCTTCGTGAAGGAGCTCGCGAAGTACCGGTTCACGGCGATCACCGGCGTCAACACGCTGTTCAACGCGCTGCTCAACAATCCGGATTTCGCGAAGCTCGACTTCAGCTCGCTGCGCATCGTGCTCGGCGGCGGCATGGCCGTGCAGGAAGCGGTGGCGAAGCGCTGGAAGGCCGTGACGAAGGTCCCGCTGATCGAGGCCTACGGCCTCACCGAGACTTCGCCGGCGGCGACCGTCAATCCGCTGGACCTGACCGACTACAACGGCTCGATCGGCCTGCCGATCCCGTCGACCGAGATCGAGCTGCGGGACGACGACGGCAAGGCGGTCGGCATCGGCCAGCCCGGCGAGATCTGCATCCGCGGGCCGCAGGTGATGGCGGGCTACTGGAACCGCCCGGACGAGACCGCGAAGGTGATCGACAAGGACGGCTGGTTCGCGACCGGCGACATCGGCGTGATGGACGAGCGCGGCTTCGTGCGCATCGTCGACCGCAAGAAGGACATGATCCTGGTGTCGGGCTTCAACGTGTATCCGAACGAGATCGAAGGCGTCGTCGCGATGCACCGCGGCGTGCTCGAGTGCGCGGCGGTCGGCGTGCCCGACGACAAGTCCGGCGAGGCGGTGAAGCTTTTCGTCGTGAAGAAGGACGACGCGCTGACCGCCGAGGCGCTGATCCGCCATTGCCGCGAGCACCTGACCGGCTACAAGGTGCCCGCGCGACGTCGAGTTCCGCGACCGAGCTGCCGAAGACGAACGTCGGCAAGATCCTGCGTCGCGAGCTTCGCGACCAGGCGAAGGCGCACGAGAGCCGCGGCGAAGACGAAGGCGCGCCTAGAGACGCGTGCGACTGACGAGCACCGTCGCGCTGCCCGACCGGCCGGCCGGTGCTGCGCGTCGTGCCGATGCCGGCCGACGTCGAACCAGCACGGCGACATCTTCGGCGGCTGGATCATGGCGCAGGTCGACATCGCGGGCGGCGATTCTCGCTTCGCGGCGCGCGCGGGGACGCGTCGCGACCGTTGCCGTGAATTCGTTCCAGTTCAAGGAGCCGGTGCTGGTCGGCGACGTCGTCACGTTCTTCGCGGAGGTCGTCCGCACCGGGCGCACGTCGATCACCGTCGACGTCGAGGTCTACGCGTCGCGCAATCCCAGGGAGGAAGTGACGGTCAAGGTCACCGAGGCGACGCTCACCTATGTCGCCGTCGGCGCGGATCGCCGGCCCCGCGAGATTCCGCCGTACGGTGCGTTCGGCGCAACAACGCGCGCTTATTGCAGAGCAGCAACCCGGTTTCCCCTGCGGCTGCGCTCTGGCCCGCGGTATAGTCAACGCGACGCTGCGCCATGCGGCGCAACGACTCAAGAACGCATCAAGAAACGCGCCGCGATCGCATCGCAGGCGCGGCCAAGAGAAACCCAACAAGGAGCGAGTCATGAGGATCCCCTTCCGCCGTACCCGTCTCGCCGCGGCGCTGGCCGGTGCCGCTGTCGCGCTCGGCGCGCCGCTCGCGCAGGGCGCCGGCTTCGCGTTGCAGGAGAACAACGCGAGCGGGCTCGGCAACGCGTATGCGGGTGGCGCCGCGGTCGCCGAGGACGCGAGCACGCGTGTGGTCGAACCCGGCCGGCATGTCGCGGCTCAAGCAACGCGAGGCCGTGCAGGCGATCCACTTCATCACCCCGTCGAACAAGTTCAGCGACGACGGCTCGGTCCCGGCGCTCGAACCAGCCGCTCGGCGAACAACGGCGGCGACGCCGGCGGCCTCAACGTGATCCCGAACCTGTACGTCGTGGTCCCGTACAGCCAGCAGCTGGCGTTCGGACTCGGCATCAACGTGCCGTTCGGCCTGACGACCGAGTACGACGACGGCTGGATCGGGCGCTACCACGGCATCAAGTCGCAGGTGAAGACGATCAACGTGCAGCCCGACGGTGTCGTGGAAGGTCAACGACCAGTTCTCGGTCGGCCTGGGCGTCGACTTCCAGTGGATCGACGCGCGGCTCACCAGCGACGCGAACTACTCGGCGGCGATCGCGCAAGGCGCGCAGCAGGCCGCGGCGGCCGGCCAGATCCCGGCCGCCGCGATCCCGGGAATCCTCGCGGCGACCGGCGGCCTCGACTCGCGGGTCACGGTGAAGGGCGACGACACCGCGTGGGGCTGGAACATCGGCGCGCTGTACGAGTTCAATCCGAACACGCGCGTCGGCGTCGCACTACCGCTCGGGATTCAAGTACGACGTGCGCGGCGACGTCGATTTCAACCACCCCGCGCTGCCGGCGCTGCCGCCCGCGCTCGCGCCGGCGATCAACGCGATCACGAACGGCGTCAATCGCGCGCTTGTTCAACGGCGACGTGCACGCCGACATCGAGCTGCCGCCGATCGTCAACGTGTCGTTCTTCCACCGGATCAACGACCGCTGGGACATCATGGCGGACGCGCAGTGGACCGGCTGGTCGACGCTCAAGGACCTGACGTTCGTCCGCAACGAGGGCCCGGTGCTGGCGACGCACGCCGGAGAATTTCGACGACGTGTGGCGCGTGTCGGTCGGCGCGAACTACCGCGTGAACGACCGGTGGATGCTGCGCGGCGGGCTCGCGTTCGACCAGTCGCCGGTCAACGACGTGGACCGCACGCCGCGGCTGCCCGACTCGGACCGCGTCTGGCTCTCGTTCGGCGCCCAGTACAAGCACTCGCAGAACCTGATCATCGACGCGCGGCTTCACCTACATCATCGTCGACGATTCGACGATCAACACGAACGCCGGCAGCACGGCGCAGTACGGTCTGCTGCGCGGCAACTACGACTCGAACGTCGTGATCTTCTCGATCCAGGCGGCGTTGCGCTTCTAGCCGCTCGCGAAGCCTGAACCGCGCGGTCGAGCCGCGCGGCCGCGCGCGGTTCCCCGGCACGCCGCGGCCGTTTCCCGGCCGCGGCTCCGACCGTCATGTCCGCTCCGTTTCTCGCCGTCCGCCGGGCCGCCGTGCTGGGGGCCGGCGTCATGGGCGCGCAGATCGCCGCGCATCTTGCGAATGTCGGCGTGCCCGTCGTGCTGTTCGACCTTGCCGCGAAGGACGGCGATCCGGACGGCATCGTGCGCAAGGCGCTCGCCGGGCTCGCGAAGCTCGAGCCGCGCCGCTCGCCGCGAAGGATCGCGCCGCAGGCATCGAGGCGGCGAACTACGACCGCGACCTCGCTCGTCTTGCGCAATGCGACCTCGTCATCGAGGCGATCGCCGAGCGCGCCGACTGGAAGCGCGAGCTGTACGCGAAGATCGCGCCTCACCTCGCGCCGCACGCGGTGCTCGCGACCAATACCTCGGGGCTGTCGCTCGCGGCATTGTCGGAGGCGTTGCCCGAGCGGCGCTGCGATCGCAGGTTCTGCGGCGTGCATTTCTTCAATCCGCCGCGTTACATGCATCTGGTGGAGCTCGTGGCCGGGCCGTCGACCGAGCCGGCGCTGCTCGATGCGCTCGAGGCGTTCCTCACGACGACGCTCGGCAAGGGCGTGATCCGCGCGAAGGACACGCCGAACTTCATCGCGAACCGCATCGGCGTGTTCTCGATCATCGCCACGTTCGTGCACACGCAGCGGCTGGGACTTGCGTTCGACGTCGTCGACGCGCTGACCGGTCCGGCGATCGGCCGGCCGAAGAGCGCGAGCTTCCGCACGGTCGATGTCGTCGGGCTGGACACGACCGCGCACGTGATCGGCACGATGCGCGACACGTTGCCCGACGACCCGTGGCATCGGCATTTCGACACGCCGCAGCGTGCTCGCGGCGCTGGTCGCCAAGGGCGCGCTCGGGCAGAAGACCGGGGCGGGCTTCTATCGCAAGGCGGGCAAGGACATTCTCGTCCTCGATCCGGCGCGCGCCGAGTACCGGCCAGCCGCGGGCGCGGTCGCGCCGGAAGTCGCGGCCATGCTCGCGTTGCGCGAACCGGGCGAGAAGCTCGCGCAGCTTCGCGCGAGCGAGCATCCGCAGGCGCAATTGCTGTGGTCGATGTTCCGCGACGTCTTCCATTACGCGGCGTTCCATCTCGCGCAGATCGCGGACAACGCGCGGGATGTCGACCTCGCGATCCGCTGGGGCTTCGGCTGGCAGGCTGGACCGTTCGAGACCTGGCAGGCGGCCGGCTGGTCACGCGGTGGCGGCGGCGATCGACGAGGACGTCGCGGCGGGCAAGGCGCTCGCCGCGCGTGCCGCTGCCCGCATGGGTGCGCGGCGAGCAAGGTCGTGCAGGCCAACGGCGTGCACGCGCGCGCAGGGCGCGTACGCGCCGCGCGACGCGACACGTTCCAGCCGACGCTCGACGCTGCCGGTCTACGAGCGGCAGCCGTTCCCCGATCCGGTGCTCGGCGAGCGCTTCGACGCGCGGCACGACGGTGTTCAAGACCGATGCGGTCAGGATGTGGCAGCTGGCGCGACGACGTCGCGATCGTGTCGTTCACGACGAAGCAGCACACGATCAGCGAGGCGGTCCTGGACGGCATGCTGCGGGCCTGCGACGAGGCGGAGCGCGGGTTCGCCGGGCTCGTGCTCTGGCAGGCGAGCGAGCCGTTCTCGCTCGGCGCCGATCTCGCGGCGATCATGCCGGCGATCCAGGCACGCGCGTGGTCCGGCATCGAGCCGTCGTCGCGAAGTTCCAGCAGACCGCGCTGCGGCTGCGCTATGCGCTCGTGCCGACGGTTGCCGCGGTTCGCGGCATGGCGCTGGGCGGCTCGTGCGAGTTCATCCTGCACGCCGATCGCACGGTCGCGGCGCTGGAGTCGTACATCGGTCTCGTCGAGGCGGGCGTGGGCCTGCTGCCGGCCGGCGGCGGCAGCAAGGAACTTGCGCTTCGCGCCGCGGACGAATCGAAGCGGGGCGCCGCAGGCAGCCAGCTCGACATGTTCCCGTTCGTGCGGAGCTACTTCCAGGCGGTCGCGACGGCGACCGTCGCCAAGAGCGCGCTGGAGGCGAAGGAGCTCGGGTACCTGCGGGCCGCGGACGTCGTCGTTGCCCATCCGCACGAGATCCTGCATGTCGCGAAGGCGCAGGCGCGCGCGCTGGCCGAAGCGGCTACCGGCCGCCGCTGGCGCCGCGCGACATCCCGGTCGCGGGGCGCACGGGCATCGCGACGCTGCAGATGATGCTGGTCAACATGAAGGAAGGCGGCTTCATCAGCGCCTACGACTACGAGATCGGCCTCGCGATCGCGCGCGTCATGTGCGGCGGCGAAGTCGAAAGCGGGAGCCTCGTCGACGAGCGGTGGCTGCTCGACCTGGAGCGCGCGGAGTTCATGAAGCTCCTCGCAGCACGAGAAGACGCAGGCGCGGATCGCGCACACGCTCGCGACCGGCAAGCCGTTGCGCAACTAGAGGTTCGAACAATGAGCAGACAACTTCAGGATGCGTACATCGTCGCCGCGACGCGCACCGCCGTCGGCAAGGCGCCGCGCGGCGTGTTGCGGACGACGCGTCCGGACACGCTGCTCGCGCACGTCCTGCGCAGCGTGACCGCGCAAGGTTCCGTCGCTGCCGCTGCGACCGGATCGAGGACGTGATCGTCGGCTGCGCGATGCCCGAGTTCGAGCAGGGCATGAACGTCGCGCGGATCGGCGTGCTGCTCGCGGGGCTGCCGCCGAGCGTGGCCGGCATGACGATCAACCGGTTCTGCTCGTCGGGATTGAACGCGGTGTCGATCGCCGCCGACCGGATCCGCACCGGCGAAGCGGACGTGATGATCGCCGCGGGCACCGAGAGCATGAGCATGATCCCGTTGCTCGGCCGGCTCGCGATGAACGCGGACGTGTTCTCGCGCGACGAGAACGTCGGCATCGCCTACGGGATGGGGCTGACGGCGGAGAAGGTGGCCGAGCAGTGGAACGTGTCGCGCGAGGCGCAGGACGCGTTCGCGCTCGAGTCGCATCGCAAGGCGCTGGCCGCGCAGGCGAGCGGCGAGTTCGCCGACGAGATCTCGCCGCTCGACGTGCAAGCTCGAGTCCCCGACCTCGACGGGCACCGGATCCGCACACGGACGACGCGCGTCGATCGCGACGAGGGCCCGCGTGCCGACACCAGCGCTGAAGGGCTCGCGAAGTTGCGGCCGGTGTTCGCGGCGCGCGGCTCGGTCACTGCCGGGAACAGCTCGCAGACGTCCGACGGCGCAGGCGCAGCGATCGTGATGTCCGAGCGCGCGCATGCGCGAGTTCGGTGCTGTACCGCTCGCGCGGTTCGTCGGCTTCGCGGTGGCGGGCGTGCCGCCCGAGATCATGGGCGTCGGACCGATCGCGGCGATCCCGAAGCTGCTGAAGACGACGGGCATCCGCCAGCAGGACATCGACTGGATCGAGCTCAACGAGGCGTTCGCCGCGCAGAGCCTCGCCGTCATCCGGCGATCTCGGCCTCGATCCGGCCAGGATCAATCCGCTCGGCGGCGCGATCGCGCTCGGGCATCCGCTCGGCGCGACCGGCGCGATCCGCACGGCGACGCTGGTGCACGGCCTGCGGCGACGCAAGCAGAAGTACGGCATGATCACGATGTGCGTCGGCACCGGCATGGGTGCCGCGGGCCTGTTCGAGGCTGTCAACGCCTAGTTCGGAGAACGACAATGCGCAAATTCATCGTCCCGGTAGTCGCAATCGCCGCCTTCGCTGGTGCGGCGCTCGCCGCCGAGGTCGCCGGCGTGAAGCTCGACGACAAGGCGAGCGTTGGCGGAAAGGAGCTGGTGCTGAACGGCGCAGGCATTCGCACGCGCGCGGTGTTCAAGGTCTACGTCGGCGAGCCTGTACCTGCCGGCGAAAGCGAATACGGCAGCCAGCGCGCTGGCGAGCGGGCCGCGCCGCGTGCAACTCAATCTGCTGCGCAACCTCTCGGCGGACCAGCTCGTCGATGCGCTGGTCGAAGGCCTGAAGGAAAACACCAGCGAAGCCGAGTTCGCGGCGATCAAGCCGCAGACCGACCAGATGGTCACGATCATGAAGTCGTTCGGCGAGGTCAAGGAGGGGAACGTCGTGACGCTCGACTACGTGGACGGCGTCACGCGAATCGCGCTGAACGGCCAGGCGAAGGGGCAGATTCCCGGCGATCCCTTCAACCAGGCGCTGACGCGGGTCTGGATCGGCGACAAGCCGGTGCAGGGCGACCTGAAGAAGGCGATGCTGGGAGAAGGCCGATGAAAAACGTGTCCGCGCGTTCGGAGCCGGACGGATCGCCGGCGCAGCACGTTTTTCATCGGGTTTTGAAAGTGACGGGCGCCTCGGGGCGGCGCGCATTGGCCACTTCGGGCGCCCGTGCGCAAGGGCACCGAAACAACGCGAGCGCGTCGGGGCTCTGATCCGTCACTTTGTTGAGCCAATGCCCGATTTCTGGTCATCCTCCGGGTTCCGGCTGCTCGCGCGCGGCAGCGACGGGCGCCTCACGATCACCGACGCGTTCCTGAGGAGCTACCTCACGCGCGCCGAGCTCGCGCCCGTGCCGGATTCGTGCCCCGCCGAGCTCGCCTTGCACGACGCGCTGATGGCGCATCCGCGCAGGGCCGTCTCCGCGAGCGAGATCGACGCGATCGCCGACGAGGACGCGCGCGAGAACTACCGGATCTGGCTGCGCTTCCGCGATCGGCTGATCGCCGCGCCGTCGCTCGAGTCGGCGTACGTGGGGCTGTTCCGCGCCGAAGGCGTCGACGTGCCGCCGCTGTTCGTTCATCAGCTGACGCAGATCCTGCTGCGCCACATCCTCGGCGAGCGAGGCCGATCCGATCGAGGCGCGCGCCGCCGAGATGCTGTTCCGGCCGCAGAAGATCGCCGTGCTGGAGGATGGCACGGTGATGGCGGCCGACGACGAAACCGTCGAGCTCTACGCGACGACCGCGGGCTTCGGCAGCCTCGGCGAGCTGTTGCGCAAGCAATCGGTGCCGACACGCTCGGTCGACCTCGACGTGCTGTCGCGCCGAGAACGCCGACGACTACTGGAACCGCGACGAGCGCCACGACCTGTCGATCAGCCTGAACCGCGGCCAGCCGCCGCTCGAGGCGCTGTGCCGCGTGCTCGAGAAGTGGGTCGCGCACTTCCTCGCCGTCGACGTGCGCATCGTGCCGGAGCGCCGCATCGACGACGACAAGTGGGTGTGGCACGTGGGGCTCGACGCCGAGGCGAGCAGCGTGCTGAACGACCTGTACAATCGTGTCGACGTCGACGATGAGCGGATGCGGCGGCTGCTCTGCCTGTTCCGCCTCGAGTTCGCGAATCCCGCCGACATGCGGCCGGCGATCGCCGGTCGGCCGGTGTATCTGGCGATGGCGATGGACCAGCGCCGATCGCCTGAGGCTCAAGCCGCAGAACCTCCTGACCAATCTGCCGCTTTCGCGGCAGCAATGACACTCGATGCGACCCATCCTCTGCTCCCTGCGTTACGCCGCAGCGGCCGTCGCGATCGCGCTGTCGGCGTGCGCGTTCGCGCAAAGCGCGGCACCGCCGATCTGCCAAGCCGGCTGAATCGAAGGCGCCGGAGCCAGCCGCGGACAACGGCCCGCTGTCGTCGCTCGCATGGCTGTCGGGCTGCTGGCGAGGGAGCGTCAACCAGCGCGAATTCCGCGAGCACTGGCTGCCTCTGCGCGGCAATCTGCTGGTCGGCGCCGGGCATACGGTGAACGCGGGCCGAACCCAGGATTTCGAGTTCCTGCGCGTCGAGCCGCGCGCGGACGGCGTCTATTACGTCGCGTCGCCTTCGGGCCAGAAGGAGACCGCGTTCAAGCTCGCCGACAAGCAGACCGACGGGCCGGACACGATCTTCACGTTCACGAACGCCGCGCACGATTTCCCGCAGACGATCGTCTATCGCCGCGCGACCGGGGGTTGGCTGTACGTGCATGTCGAGGGCAAGCTCGGCGGCGAGGAGCGCAAGGTGATCTATCCGCTGCGCCGCGTCGACTGCGAGAGCGGCGAGTTCATCGCGCAGTAGCGCCCGATGAGCGAGTCGCCGCGCCCAAGTCCGCCGCGCTCGCGAGCTTCGAGCGCATGCTCGCCTCCGGCAAGGACGGCGCGATGCTGCGCTTTTCGCTCGGCAACGAGTACCTGAAGGCGTCCGACGTGGACAGCGCGCTCGTGCATCTCGAGCGCGCCGTGCAGCTCGATGCGCGCTACACGGCGGCCTGGAAGCTCTACGGCAAGGCGCTGCAGCAGGCCGGTCGTGACGATGACGCGCTCGCCGCCTATCGTCGCGGCATCGAGGTCGCGCGGGAGAAGGGCGACCGGCAGGCGGAGAAGGAAATGACCGTGTTCGCGAAGCGAATCGAGGCAGCGCGATGCACGGTCGGCTGCCTGAGTCGGCGAACCGCGTAGTCAGCCCGCAGGACCGTCCCAGCACCTCGTCGACGCCACGATTCGCGAGCGCGTCGGCGCGCTCGTTGCCCGCATCCTCGCTGTGGCCGCGCACCCAGTGCCAGCGCACGCGATGGCGTGCGGCCTGCCGCTCGAGCTCGCGCCACAGCTCCGCGTTCTTCACCGGCTTGCGGTCCGCGGTCTTCCAGCCGTTGCGCTTCCAGCCGTGGATCCAGCTCTCGATGCCCTGCTTGACGTACTGGGAGTCGGTGAACAGCTCGACGTCGCAGTCGCGCGTCAGGCTCTCGAGCGCGCGGATCACCGCGGTCAGCTCCATGCGGTTGTTGGTCGTCGCGAGCTCGCCGCCGTAGAGCTCCTTCGACGCGGTCGCCAGCGATGAGCAACGCCCCCCAGCCGCCGGGACCGGGGTTGCCCTTGCATGCGCCGTCGGTGTAGATCGTGACCGCGCGGTGCGGACCCCCACACCCCCCGGGGGGCGCGGTCCGCGCTTTGGGGCGGCCCGCCATCGCTCACCGGCGACGACGCTCGATGAACGTCGTCAGCGTCTCTCGCGCGCGCGCGGCGGGCACGAATGCGCTGCGCCGCTGTCGGCGCTGCTTCGCCGGCGTGATCACGCGCATGCCCTGCACGTGCTTGGTCGCGCGCAGGAAGTACACGCCGCCGGCGATCGGCCACCAGCGATCGCCGGCGCGCTCGAAGAATCCGAAGCGCGACAGCCACTTCTCGCGCGAGAACGGCGGCACGTAGCAGTCGAGGCGACCGCCGACGACGTCGAAGCCGAGCAGCGTCAGCCAGTCCTTCATCCGGTAGAGCGCGATGAAGTTGCCGTTCCACGGCGGCCGCTGCTCGCGGCCGAAGTAGCGCTTCGCGCCGAACAGCGAGAACGGGTTGAACGCGGCGATCACGATCTGCCCTTCCGGCCGGATCACGCGGTACGCCTCGCGCAGCATCTGGTGCGGATCGTCGGTGAACTCGAGCGCGTGCGGCATCACGATCAGGTCGATCGAGTTCTCGGGGAACGGCAGCCAGTGCGGATCCGCGATCACTTCGGCCGGCGGGTCGTAATCGACGCGTGAAGCGCTGACGGAATGCGGCTCTGCGCGAGGAACGGCGCTTCGGGCAGGCCGATCTGCAGCGCGTAGTAACCGAAGATGTCGGCGACCGTCTGGTCGAAGTACACCTGCTCGCGCGCGAGCAGGTACTGCCCGAGCGGCGTTGCGAACCAGTCGGCGAGCGGCGTTGACACCCGTTCCGGCGCTCCGGAAGATGCGTCCATGGCGGCGATTATCCCGGTCCCCGCATTCAGCGACAACTACGTCTGGGTGCTGCGCGAAGGCACGCAGGCGGCGGTCGTCGACCCCGGCGATGCGCAACCGGTGCTCGACTACGTCGAACGCGAGGGGCTCGCGGTCTGCGCGATCCTTGCGACCCATCACCATCGCGACCACGTAGGCGGTGTTGCCGCGCTCGTCGAGCGGTTCGGCGCGCCGGTCTACGGCCCGGCCCGCGAATCGATTCCTGCGCGGACGCGTGCGCTCGCCGAAGACGACGCGGTCGACGTCCGCTGCATCGGCGACCCGTTCCGCGTGCTCGATATCCCCGGACATACCGCGGGGCACATCGCGTTCGTCGGCCGCGTGGACGGCACGCCGGTGGTGTTCTGCGGCGATACGTTGTTCGCGGCGGGTTGCGGCAAGCTGTTCGAGGGCACGCCGGCGCAGATGTGGTCGTCGCTTTCGAAGCTCGCCGCGCTGCCTCCGCGAGACGCGGGTGTACTGCGGCCATGAGTACACGCTCGCGAACCTTCGCTTCGCAGCCGCGGTCGAACCGGCCAATCCCGCGATCGCGCAACGTACCGAGCGCGAGCGGGACAAGCGGGACAAGGGCCTTCCGACCGTTCCATCGACGATCGGCGAGGAGCTTGCCACCAATCCGTTCCTGCGGGCCGGCAGGCCCGCAGTGCGCGCCGCTGCGGAAGCGCAGGTCGGGACACCCGTTGACGGACGAAGTCGCGGTATTCGCGGCGTTGAGGGCCTGGAAGAACGGGTTCAACGGTTAAGTTGCGCGGATCGACCGTCAGGTTGACGGTACCGGGGGGGCGTGCCTACCATCGCCCGTTTTCGATCAGCGGCGGGCCTTCGCAAGCGGCTACCCTCAACGGATATCGAATTGCGAATAGCCGGTGTCACTCGTCGTGTTGTCGCTCGCCGCGCTGGCCGGTTGCGCGACGACATCGACACCACCCCCGCCCGAGCAGCAGACCCCTCCGCCCGTCGCGCAGGCGAGCCCGCCAGCCGCCGAGCCCCCCGAACCGCTGCCGCCGATCGAATCGGCGCCGATCGCGAAGTTCGTCATCCCGCCGGTGTTCTCCGCCAGCGCGGCCGCCGATCTCGAGCCGCTGCCCGAGCCTGCCGAGGACCTTTGGGATCGCATCGTCAAGGGCTACGCGGTACCGGATATCAACGGTCCGCTGGTCGAGAAGTGGGAGCGTTGGTATGCGGAGCGTCCGGAGTACGTCGCGCGGATGATCGATCGCAGCCGGCGCTACCTGTATCACATCGTCAACGAAATCGACCAGCGCGGTATGCCGCTCGACATCGCGCTGCTGCCGATGATCGAGAGCGCGTTCAATCCGACGGCGCTGTCGAGCGCGCGCGCGTCCGGCATCTGGCAGTTCATGCCGTCGACCGGCAAGCACTTCGGACTCCAGCAGAACTTCTGGTTCGACTCGCGGCGCGATGTGATCGCCGCGACCGACAAGGCGCTCGACTACCTGCAGAAGCTGCACGGCGACTTCGGCGACTGGCAGCTCGCACTCGCAGCGTACAACTGGGGCGAGGGCAATGTCGGCCGGGCGCTGCAGCAAAACCAGTCGCGCGGATTGCCCACCGACTATGCGGCGCTCGCCATGCCGAACGAGACGCGCAACTACCTTCCGAAACTGCAGGCGGTGAAGAACATCGTCCGCGAGCCGGAGAAGTACGGCCTCGTGCTGGCGGACATCCCCGACGCGCCGTACTTCACCGTCGTGAAGGTCGACCGCAAGATGGACGTCAAGCGCGCAGCCGAGCTGGCCGAGCTGCCCGAGGAGGAGTTCCTTGCGCTGAACCCGCAGCACAACCGTCCGGTGATGGCCGGTGCCGACGAGTTCACGATCCTGCTGCCGATCGACAAGGCGGAGGTGTTCGCGGCGAAGCTCGAGCTCCACGCCCAGCCGCTCGTGTCCTGGCAGGCCTATCGGATCAAGGAGGGCGAGACGCTTCCCGCAGGTCGCGGCGAAGTTCGGCTTGTCGGTGGAGACGCTGCGCGCGATCAACGGCATCGGACCCCGCGCGCGCGTCGTGCGCGGTCATGCGTTGCTCGTTCCGGCGGAGCGGCCGACGCTTGCGGCAGATGCATCGCTCGAGAAGGCGGTCTTCACCGTCGTGCCGCAGGGTCGCACGTTCTATCACACGGTACGGCGCGGCGAGACGCTGACATCGATCGCAAGCCGCTACGGGGTCAGTGCGGCCGAGCTGCGCGAATGGAACGGGCTGTCGCAATCGGCGCTCACGGCGGGCCGACAGTTGCGCGTGACGAGCGATGTCGTGCGTTCGGCCTCGACCCGCGGCAAGGCCCGCACGGTCGCGGCGGGTGGCGCGAAGGCGATCAAGGGCTCGTTGCCCGCGGTGGCGGACAAACCCGCCGCGGGCATGAGCGCGCGTCCCGGCAACGGCAGCGGCAAGACCGCCGCCAAGGCGACCGGTCCGGCGAACGGTGCCGCGTCGACTGCAACGCCGGACAGGCCTGCCGTACCCGCGACGAAGTCACGAGCACCGCCCCCTGGCGCCGGCGCGTCGGTGCCGGGGACGCGCTAGCGGTTCGCGCGTCGCCTTTCGTCGCCTCGCCCGGGGCCGGTGCCATCCTCTCATCGACCGAACGAGGAGCGTGAGGGTGTATCGGCGCTCGTCCGGCTCGGAGTACATTCGAGTGGTGGCTTTGCCGTGCGCGCGCATCGGCGACGCGCATGGTGTCCCGGGACGTCCGCCGACTCACCCGCATGCCGCATTTCGGCGCGGTCCAACAAGCAGAGGAGCCCCACATGAATCTCCCCCGCAACCCCGACGTCGAGCTCGAGACACGCGCTTCTTCCCTCCTCATGGACGTGTTCATCAGGGCCTCCCTCGTGCTGGCCTTGGCGGTACTCTGCCTGTGGATCTTCGCGCCGTTCCTGACGCTGATGGTCTGGGCCGTGATTCTCGCCGTCACCCTTTATCCGCTGCACCAGTGGATCGCCCGGAAGCTGGGCGGCAAGAACGGGCTTGCCGCAACGTTGATCGCCCTGCTCGGCGTCGCGCTGATCGTCGCGCCCACCGCCGTGCTGATGAGCTCGCTCGGCGACTCGGTGCATCAGCTGGTGCAGGACGTGCAGAACGACACGCTGCAAATTCCGGCGCCGCCTGCGAGCGTGGCGGGGTGGCCGGTGGTCGGCGAGAGGGTGCACGCGGTGTGGTCGCAGGCACACACCGACCTGCCCGCGCTGGTGAAGAGCAATCAGCCGAAGCTCGGCGAGCTGGCGAAGGCGGCACTCGGCTTCGTCGCGGGCATCGGCGTCGGGTTGTTGCTGTTCGTTGCCGCGTTCATCGTTGCCGCCATCATCATGGCCTTCGGCGAAGGGGGTGAGCGCAGCAGCCTTGACATCTTCAGGCGCATCTTCGGCAGCGCGAAGGGCGCCGAATTCACGAAGCTGGCCACCGCAACGATACGGGCCGTCGCGCAGGGCGTCGTCGGCGTCGCGTTCATCCAGGCCATCATCGTCGGCCTTTGCCTGCTGATCGCGGGCGTGCCCTGGGCCGGCGCTCTGGCCGCCATCGTTCTCGTGCTCGGAATCGCCCAGGTGCCGGCGTTGCTCGTCACCGTGCCAGCGATCATCTACATCTGGTGGAGCGGTGAGCATGGCACCGGCGCGGCCGTGCTGTACTCCGTGCTGCTCTTCGTCGCGGGCATGACCGACAACGTCCTCAAGCCCCTGATGCTCGGCCGCGGCGTCGAAGCACCGATGCCGGTCATCCTGCTGGGTGCACTCGGCGGCATGGCGGCTGCAGGGGATTCTGGGGATGTTCGTCGGCGCCACCCTGTTGGCGCTTGGCTACATGATTTTTATGGGCTGGGTGGAGGCGAACTCCGAGGCAAAGGGCCGCGGGCAGGAGCACGGCAGGCCCGCCGCAAGCTGAGTCGGGTTTCCACGCTTGCGCCGTTGTCGACGGCAGGCGCCGCCGCAACGGAGGCGGTGCCGCACGGCTCCGACGCTGCTGGCGTCGCGCGGGCACTTCGATGAGCTTGGGATTCGCGGGCTGCGCCGGAACGCCCGTCGATGTAACGAAAACGGGCGGCGCGATGCGCCGCCCGTCTGCATTGTCCGTCGCACGTCTGCAACGGAACGCTGGAGGCGATTCGCTACTTCTTCGCCCGCCGCTTCACGGCCCGCCGCTTCACGGCCCGCTTCTTCACGGCCCGCTTCACGGCCCGCTTCTTCACCACGCGCCGCTTCACGGCCTTCTTGACGGCACGCTTCTTCACGGCCCGCCGCTTCACGGCCCGCTTCACGGCCCGCTTCTTCACCACGCGCCGCTTCACGGCCTTCTTGACGGCACGCTTCTTCACGGCCTTCTTGACGGCGCGCTTCTTCAGGGCCCTCTTGACCAGGGCCTTCTTGATTGCGCGCCTCTTCAGGGCCTTCTTGACCAGGGCCTTCTTGACGGCGCGCTTCTTGGCCGCCTTCTTCGATGCGGCCGGCGCGGCGGTCGGCGCAATCATCGACATCATATCTGCCATCATCGTTTGGTTCTCCTGTCTGGGTTTTCAGTAACTGTTTTGGTGCTTCGACTTCGGTGAAACGGTGCTGCTACGACGGTTGCCACATCAGTTGCCACCTCAGTTGCCACACCACAGTTTGCTTCCCAACGGCAGGCCACAGTTTGCTTCGGTGTCGCATGTCATTCGGTCGCGAAGCTTCATGACCTCTTGACAAACCCTCTGCGACCTGCTGCCTGCATTCTAGACAACTTTCAACGATTTGCAAGATTTGGCCGGTGCGTCCGGAGCTTGCGTGCGCGGGTGTTGCGAATTCGCACACCCGGTTTCGCATCGTTCCGGCCATCGTTTTCGCGCATCGCGAGCGCTCGGTGCGATGCTTTGAGCGCGTCTTCGCAATGCGCTCGCGGGCTTCGAAAGTGACGCTCAACGTCACCTACGGCAGCACCGATTCGCCTTCGAACAGCGCTTCGACCGTCTCTCTGCGCCGCACGAGATGGGCTTCGTCGCCGTCGACGAGCACCTCGCAGGCGCGCGGCCGTGCGTTGTAATTCGAGCTCATCGCCATCGCGTAAGCCCCTGCGGCGCCGATCGCCAGCAGGTCGCCTTCGACGAGTGCGAGCATCCTGTCGTGCGCCAGGAAATCGGCGCTCTCGCAGACGGGTCCGACGATCTGCCAGCAGCGTGCGTCGCCATCGCGCGGGCGCACCGGATCGACCGGATGCCAGGCGCCGTAGAGCGCGGGTCGCAGGAGGTCGTTCATCGCGGCATCGACGATCGCGAAATCGTGCGAGCCGCCGGTCTTCAGGTAATTCACGCGGGTGAGCAGCACGCCGGCATCGCCGACGAGACGCCGGCCCGGCTCGAACAGCAACGTCTCGCTGCGGCCCGGCGAACAGCTCGGCGAGCATCGCCGCGTACGCGTCGAGCGGGACCGGCGATTCGTCGCGATAGCGGATGCCGAGACCGCCGCCCAGGTCGATATGGCGCAGGCGGATCCCTTCGTCGGCGAGGCGGTCCACGAGCGCGAGCAGCTTGCGCGCGGACTCGCGGTACGGATCGAGCTCGGTGATCTGCGAGCCGATGTGGATGTCGATGCCGACGATCTCGATCGACGGCAGCGTCGCGGCCCGCCGGTACAGCGCGACCGCGGCGTCGAACGCCACGCCGAACTTGCTCTCCTTCAGGCCCGTCGAGATGTACGGATGGGTCTTGGCGTCGACGTCCGGATTCACGCGAAAGCTTACCGGCGCCCGCACGCCGATGGCGTTCGCGACGGCCTGCGAGGCGATCGAGCTCGGACGCCGATTCGACGTTGAAGCAGTGGATGCCGGCCTCGAAGCGCCGCGCGCATCTCGGCGTCGGTCTTGCCGATGCCGGAGAACACGACGTTCGTCGGATCCCCGCCGGCCGCGATCACGCGCGCGAGCTCGCCGCCCGACACGATGTCGAAGCCGCTCCCCATCCGCGCGAACACGTTCAGCACGGCGAGGTTCGGGTTGGCCTTCAGCGCGTAGAAAATCCGATGCGGCAGACCTTCGAGCGCGCTGTCGAACGCGCGGAAATTCGACTCGAGCAGCGCCCGCGAATAGACGTAGCAGGGCGTTCCGAAGCGCTCGGCGATCCGCGCAAGCGGCACGCGCTCGGCGAGAAGCTCGCCGTCGACGTAGCGGAACGCGCTCACAGCTTGGGGGCGGCCGGCGCCTTGGCGGCGTCCTTGGCGGCTTCGGGCTCGGGCTTTTTCGCCGGCGTCAGCGGGCCCTTGATGCCGCACGCGGTCGTCGCGATCACGACCACCAGCGCGGCTGCGAGCGCGCGGAAGACGCTACGGGAATGACGTAACATCGGACGTGGCATTTCCATCGGAATGATGCTAACACTTCGGCGCGTCCCGCCGCGCAGGCGCAACCATGACCGAGACCGAATTCCTGACACTCGCCGATCGCACGCTCGCC
This sequence comes from uncultured beta proteobacterium, assembly GCA_963804205.1. Classification (GTDB taxonomy): domain Bacteria; phylum Pseudomonadota; class Gammaproteobacteria; order Burkholderiales; family Casimicrobiaceae; genus VBCG01. The sequence continues at coordinate 377,228 of CAWDPJ010000006.1, forward strand.
CGCATCGGCAGCGCGCTCGACGCGGCGCTGCAGAACAGCGATGCGGACGTCGACTGGAGCCTGAACGACGGCATCCTCGAGATCGAGTGCGAGGACGGGAGCAAGCTCATCGTCAACCGGCACGTACCAATCGCGAGATCTGGGTCGCGGCGCGCAGCGGCGGCTTCCATTTCCGGATCGACGCCGGCGTCTGGCGCGACACGCGCAGCGGCACGGAGCTCGGTGCCGAGATCGCGCGCTTGCTGGGCGAGCAGGCGGGGCTGTCGATGCCTGCGCTGGTGCTGCCAGCGGATGATCTAGGCGGCCAGCAGCGCCGTCCAGTCATCGAGCGCTCGCCTTCGCGCGAGCGTGGCCCGGCAGCAACGATTCCACGACCGCCCAGAAGCGCGCCGAATGGTTGAGCTCGACCAGATGCGCGATCTCGTGCGCGACGACATAGTCGGCGAGCGCAGGCGGCAGTTGCGCGAGCCGCCAGTTGAGCCGGATCTCGCCCCGGTGGTTGCAGCTGCCCCACTCGCTTCGCGCATTGCTGATCTTCACCGGCGGCACCGCTCGCGCGAGGCGGGCTGCGAAGTGCGCAGCGCGCGGCGCGACCAGCCGCATCGCTTCGTCGCGCAGCCAGTGCGCGACGAAACCGGCGACATGCGTCTCGTCATCGGCGTGCGGATGGAGGACCGTCAGATCGAACAGGTCGGCGCGGATCAGCGGCTTTTCGGGAGCGGAACACGGCCAGCGCGAGCTCGCGGCCAAGATAGAGGATCGGCGCGCCGGTCTTCCATTCGCGCGGCAGGACCTCGCGGTGCCGCCCGCGCCAGGCTTCGAGCGTGCGCAGGATCCAGCCGGCGCGCTCGAGCAGCGCGGCCTCGACCTCGGCGATCGTCACCCAGCGCGGCGCGCGCACGGTGAGCCCGTCGAGGTCGATCTCCATGCCGATCGTGCGGCGGCGAGCGCGTATCGAGCCGGTAATCGACGTCGCGAGCCCGTGAGCGCGATCCGCCGCGAGCTGCCCGGATCGGTCCGATCGAGGCCGGCGCGTCTTGCATGGATCCCCACGCGTGCGGCAAGAGACGCCGGCCGGGCGCCGCTCATGCGGCGCGCTCCGTTGCGTGCGGGCTTTGCAACCGTTCGTCGGGCCGGCCGAGCCGCGCCACTTCGTCCTCGATCCAGCGCTCGACTTCCTGGGTCAACGTCGCTGGCATCCTTGCCGTCCGGCGCGATCGGCGGACCGATCGACAAGGTCACGGTGCCGGAACGCTTGCCGAACGTGCCCTTCGGCCACAGCCAGCCGGCGTTGTGCGCTACCGGCAGGATCGGCACGTTCATCTCGCGCGCGAGTCGCGCGCCGCCGGTCTTGTACTTCGCGCGCGTGCCCGCGCGGATCCGCGTGCCTTCGGGATAGACGACGATCCAGAAGCCCTGCGCGAAGCGCTCGCGTCCCTGCTCGGCCATCTGCGACATCGCATCGTGGCCGGCCTTGCGGTCGATCGTGATCGGCGACGCGAACCGGAACGCCCAGCCGAAGAACGGGATCGACAGCAGCTCCTTCTTCGCGACGTAGGCGAGCGGCGGGAAGATCTGCGTGAGCGCCAGCGTCTCCCAGGTCGAGCTGTGCTTGCTCATGACGATGTGCGGCGTCGACGGCATGTTCTCCGAGCCGATGACCTGCGAGCGGATGCCGCAGATGATCCTCGCGCCCCAGAGGTTCATCCGGCACCACCAGGTGATGAAGCGGTAGCGCGGGACCGGGGGCAACCAGCCGAGCGACAGCACCGCGATCGCGTACGGCGGCGTGACGACGAGCTGGAACAACGCGAACGCGAGCGAACGCAGCGCCGACACGACTTAACCGCTCCCCCCGGCGCGCGCCGTCATTGGTTCGCCAGCAATGCCGACACGGCGAACGCGAGGTCCGGGAAGATCACCGTGTTCTTCGGGAAGTTGCCCTCGCGCAGCGTCTTCTCGCCCTTGCCGGTCAGCACGAGCATCGGCTGGCTGCCGACGCTCTCCGCCGCCTGCAGGTCGCGCATCCCGTCGCCGATGACCGCCACGCCGGTCATGTCGACGTTGAAGCGCCGCCCGGCTTCGCGAAGCAGGCCGGGCTTCGGCTTGCGGCAATCGCAGGTCGCATCGGCGGTGTGCGGGCAGTAGAACACCGCGTCCACGCGGCCTCCCACCTGGGCGAGCGAGCGGTGCATCTTCTCGTGGATCGCGTTCAGCGTCCCCATGTCGAAGAGGCCACGACCGATGCCGGACTGGTTCGTCGCGACGACGACACGATAGCCGGCGTGGTTGAGGCGCGCGATCGCCTCGAGGCTGCCCGGGATCGGGCGCCATTCGTCGGGCGACTTGATGAACTGTTCGCTGTCGTGATTGATCGTGCCGTCCCGATCGAGGACGATCAGCTTGACGGCGCGCGTCTTCTCGACGGCCTCGGAGGCGAACTGGACCACGGTGTAGTTAAACAAAAACCTACGTACAGGTAAACAAAAACCTACGTGCACATCCAAGCGCCGTCTCGCGATTCGCTCGACAGCGACTTCACCTCGCGAGTTTACTGATGTCGGCGACGCGGTTCATCGTCGCCGCCACGCGGCGCAGCAGCGCCAGCCGGTTCGCGCGGATCGCGGGATCGTCGGCCATCACCATCACGTCGTCGAAGAAGCGGTCGACGACAGGCTTCGCCGTCGATAGCGATTTCAGCGCGCCGGTCCAGTCGCCGGCGCGGCAGCTCGCGTCGACGCGCGGCGCCAGGGCCTCGAACGCGCCGAACAGGTCGCGCTCGGCACCGTCGGTCAGGCGCGCGCGATCGACGTCGGCGGCCGCCTCGGCGCCCGATTTGCGCAGGATGTTCACGATGCGCTTGTTCGCCGCGGCGAGCGTTTGCGCTTCCGGCAGCGCCTCGAATTCGCGCACGGCTGCGAGTCGCGCCGGCAGCGATACGAGCGATCCCACGCCGCCGGCGAGCAGCGCCTCGACCTGGTTCACCGTGCCGCCCTGCTCGCGAAGATAGCCGCGCAACCGGTCGGCGATGAACGCCTGGAGCTCGTCCGGCGCCGGCATGAAGTTCGCGACGCCTTCGAAAGCGCCGAATGCGAGGTCGATCAGCGAACGCATCGGCACGTCGATGCGCTTCTCGACGAGGATGCGGATGACGCCGATCGCCGCGCGGCGAAGCCCGAACGGATCCTTGTCGCCGGTCGGGATCTGCCCGACGCCGAACAGCCCGGCGAGCGCCTCGAGCTTGTCCGCGAGCGCGACGGCCTGGGCGACCGGACCTTCGGGAAGCGCAGTCGCCGGCGAAGCGGGGCCAGTAGTGCTGCGCGATTGCGTCCGCGACGTCGCCGGCCTCGCCGTCGTGCTGCGCGTAATAGCGGCCCATCGTGCCCTGCAGCTCCGGAAACTCGCCGACCATGTCGGTCATGAGGTCCGCCTTGGCGAGCAGCGCAGCGCGCTCGGCGTGAATCGGATCGGCACCGACCGAGGCGGCGAGCGCGCGCGACAAGCGTCCGCAACCGGTCGACACGATCGATCTGGCGCCCGTGCTTGCCGAGCTTCGCCAGATAGACGACGTTCGCGAGCCTCGGCAGCCGCGATTCCAGCGTCGTCTTCCGATCCTGGTCGAAGAAGAACTTCGCATCCGCGAGCCGCGCGCGCAGCACGCGCTCGTTGCCGCCGACGATCGCCCGCGGATCGTCGGTCGCGATGTTGCTCACGACGAGGAAGCGCGCACGCATCCGGCCCTCGGCGATCGGTCAGCGCGAAGTACTTCTGGTTCTGCTGCATCGTCAGGATCAGGCATTCCTGCGGTACGGCAAGGAACGCCGGATCGAACGTCCCGGCGAGGACGACCGGCCATTCGACCAGGGAAGTGACTTCGTCGAGCAGCGCATCCGGCGCGATCACGCGATCGCCCTGCGCGGCTTTCGCAAGCCCGGCCTCGATAGCTGCACGACGGGCGGCGAACGACGGGATCACCTTTCCCTCGGCCTCTACCGTCGGCGCCCATGCGCCGGCGTTCGCGATCGTTATCCCGGTACGCGACATGAAGCGGTGTCCGTCGGTCATGCGCCCCGCGTCGAGCCCGAGCGCCGACACCGGCACGACATCGCCGCCATGCAGCGCCAGCAAGCGATGCGCCGGACGGACGAACGCGATGTCGTTGTAGTAGCCGCCGCTCGGGTTCGCGTAGCGCATGACCTTGGGGATCGGCAGCGCCTCGATCGCCGCGGCGAGCGCTTCCTGCAAGCCCTCGGGCAAGCGTGCCGGCCGGGTTTCACGCCGGCGTGGAACAACGTAGTCGTTCTTGCCGTCGGGCTCGCGCGTCATGCGTCTGCGACCGCAGCCTCCGTGCGATCGTCCAAGCGCGGCCAATCTTCTTCGTCAATGCCGGATGTGGGCAAGCCGTGCGCATCGAATGCGACGCTTGACCGGCAGCAGCTTCTGCCTGAACGGCTGGTCGGGCGACGACGCGCGCACGTCCGCGATCGACACCGCCAGCCGCCGCGGCGTCGCATACGACGTCGCGGTCGACGATTCGCTCAGGAATCCGCGTTCGCGCAGCCCGACGACCAGCGCTTCGGCAAACGCCTCGCCGAGCGACTTGAGCGACTTCGGCGGCAGCTCCTCGGTGACGAGCTCGACGGTCAGCGTTGCGGTCGCGACCATCGTCACGTCGCCTTCACGCACTGCGCCTCAGGCAGCATCGGAAACCCCAGCGCTTCGCGCGATTCGACGTAAGCCTGCGCGACGAGCCGCGAAAGCGTGCGGATCCGGCCGATGTAGCCGGCGCGCTCGGTCACCGAGATCGCGCCGCGCGCATCGAGGAGGTTGAACGTGTGCGCCGCCTTGAGGATCATCTCGTAGCCCGGCAGCGGCAGCTTCGCCTCGAGCAGGCGCTTCGCTTCGCTTTCGTGGAACGCGAACAGCGCGAAGAGCTGCGGCACGTTCGATTGCTCGAAGTTGTACGTCGACTGCTCGACCTCGTTCTGGTGGTAGACGTCGCCGTAGGTCAGCGTACGTTCGATACCGTCTTCCTTCCAAGTCGTCCACACGAGGTCGTAGACGTTGTCCACGCCCTGCAGGTACATCGCGAGCCGCTCGAGCCCGTAGGTGATCTCGCCGGTGATCGGGTTGCAGTCGAGACCGCCGACCTGCTGGAAATAGGTGAACTGCGTGATTTCCATGCCGTTCAGCCACACCTCCCAGCCGAGGCCCCAGGCGCCGAGCGTGGGGTTTTCCCAGTCGTCCTCGACGAAGCGCACGTCGTTCGCCTTGACGTCGAGGCCGACCGCTTCGAGCGAGCCGAGATACAGATCGAGGATGTCCGCAGGCGAGGGCTTCAGCACCACCTGGTACTGGTAGTAATGCTGCATCCGGTTCGGGTTTTCGCCGTAGCGGCCGTCCTTCGGCCGGCGTGACGGCTGCACGTATGCGGCGCGCCAGGGCTCCGGGCCCGAGCGCGCGAAGGAACGTCGCGGTGTGCGACGTCCCCGCGCCCACCTCCATGTCGTAGGGCTGCAGCAGCGCGCAACCCTGACGGTCCCAATAGTCCTGCAGCCGCAGGATCAGTTGCTGGAAGGTGAGCATCGATCGGTCAAGCGCCGGTTTCGCATAAAGGCTTCAAAGGCCGCGAATTTTACCCGTGTCCTGCTCGCGCGAGGACGCAGGACCCATGCGGAACGCGTCTGTTTCACCTCGTTCTGATCGCGCGGTCGGGGCGTGGCGCCTCATGAAGCGCAGCCGGGAACGCATCGAGAATCAACTCATGCCCGCGGCTTCCGATGCCGCCGGCAGAATCGCCCGGAATCCGGGTAACGATCAGCGCAACCAGGAGTCCGCCATGCAAGCCAGCCTCTCGTCAAGCACGAAGCGCCCGCTACGCCAAGTGCATCGAAGTCTCCAAGCGCATCCGCTGGGACATCGACCGCGACGTGATCCGCGGCCGCACGTTCGACCTCTCGCAGAAGTTCCTGCCCGACGGCCTGTCGCATATCGATCGGCTTGCCTTCCTCTCCGCCGGCGAAAAGAAGCTGCTGAGCCAGGTGCAGGGTCGCACTTACGCGAACATGTTCGGGCTCGTCGAGCGCTTCATCGGCGCGAAGATGCTCGAGGTTACCCGAAGCCATGCGCTCGGCGACCAGGTCGCGCTCGAGGCGCTGATCCGTTTCACCGACGAGGAACTGAAGCACCAGGAGCTGTTCCGCCGCATCGAGGCGCTTGTCGCCGCGGGAATGCCCGCGGGCTATCGATTCGTGCCGCAGCCGAACGACGTGGCGTCGTTCGTCCTCGGCAAGTCGACGTGGGCCGTGCTCGGGCTCACCTGCCACATCGAGCTGTTCTCGCAAGCCCACTATCGCCAGAGCATCGAGACCGACGCCGGAGCTCTCGCCGCTGTTCAAGGACGTGTTCTTCTTCCACTGGAAGGAGGAGTCGCAGCACGCGATCCTCGACGAGCTCGAATGGCGCCGCGAGGACGCGCAGCTATCCGCCGAGGCGCGCGACCGTGCGGTCGACGACTTGATCGCGCTCGTCGCCGGGATCGATGCGATGCTGCAGGCGCAGGCGGCCGCGGATACGCATTACTTCGTCGAGGTCGCCGGTCGTCCGTTCGATGCTGCCGAAGTCGCGGCGATCGGCGAGACGACGCTGCGCGCGTATCGCTGGCAATACATCGTGTCCGGGGTCAGCGAGCCGCGCTTCGCGAAGATCCTGAGCGAGCTCATCACACCCGAGCAGGGCGAGCGCATGGGTCTCGCGCTTGCGCCGTTGCTCGACAGCTCAGAAGGCACTCGCCATGGCAGCGATCGAGATCCGATCTCCCTCCAGCGCGGAAATGTCGTGCGGATCCTGCGTGGCCAAGGCACGCGGGTGATGGCCGCGAGGGGCATGCTCTGGGTCTCGGAAGAGGGCAGTCCGACCGACTACGTGCTCATGCCCGGCGATACGGTCACGCTGCAGCATGCCGGCAAGGCGCTGGTGCTGGCCGTCAGTGCGGCGCGCGCGTTCCTCGAGACTCCGCATGGTGTCGCGCCGCCGCGCGTGGTCGAAATTGCGCCCGCCGATGGCAGCCTGGGCGACGCATTCGCGGCCACGCCGGACCGGCCGAGCGGATCATCCGCGTCGGTCACGAAGTCATCGCATGGATCGACGCGGTGCTCGGTCTTCCGAGGGGCTCGCGGGTTGTCACCCGCAGCGCGGTCCGCCGGGCGTGACGGCCGCTGGCGGAGCGATTGCAGCGGGCTTTCGAATCGACAAAGCGCTCACGAGGGTTACCATCTGCGGTTTGGCCCGAAACCGCAAACGATGGCCGCCGCGAAACAGGAGATCCGCTTCTGCACGAGCCATGACGGCGTGCGGATCGCGTACGCCCGCTCCGGGCAGGGTCCGCCGCTGGTCAAGGTGGCGAACTGGCTCAGCCACATCGAGTTCGACTGGGAGAGCCCGGTCTGGCGGCCGCTGCTCACCGAGCTCTCCCGCGACCACACGCTGATCCGCTACGACGAGCGCGGCTGCGGCCTCTCCGACTGGAACGTCGCCGACCTGTCGTTCGAGGCCTGGGTGCGCGACCTCGAGACCGTCGTCAACGCAGCGGAACGTGGACCGCTTCCCGCTTCTCGGCATCTCGCAGGGTGCCTCGATCGCGGTGGCGTACGCGGTGCGTCATCCGGAGCGCGTCAGCCACCTGATCCTGCACGGCGGCTACGCGCGGGGCCGGCTGCAGCGCGACGCGACACCGCAGCAGCGCGAGGAGGCCGAGACGATGAACAAGCTCGCCGAGCTCGGCTGGGGGCAGCAGAATCCCGCGTTCCGGCAATTCTTCACGACGCAGTTCATTCCCGGCGGCTCGCCCGAGCAGCATCGCTGGTTCAACGAGCTCGAGCGCATCTCGACGTCGCCGGCGAACGCCGGGACGGTTCATGCGCGTGTTCAACGAGATCAACGTCGTCGACCTGCTGCCGCAGGTCGGCGTGCCCGACGCTCGTCCTGCACTCGAGCCGGGACGCGCGCGTGTCGTTCGACGAAGGACGTCTGATCGCGGGGCTGATCCCGGGCGCGCGGTTCGTGCCGCTGGAAGGCGACAACCACCTGCTGCTCGACAGCGAGCCGAGCTGGCAGCGCTGGCTCGACGAGCTGCGCACGTTCCTGCCGCCGGTGCCGCGCGCCGATCGCGTGTTCGCTGCGCTGACGCCGCGCGAGCGGGGCTTGCTGGAGCTGATCGCGCAGGGTCGCGACAACGCGCAGATCGCGGCGAAGCTCGGGCTGTCGGAAAAGACCGTGCGCAACCACATCACCAGCATCTTCGCGAAGCTCGAGGTCGACAATCGCGCGCGCGCGATCGTGCTCGCCCGTGACGCGGGCTTCGGGTCGAAGCTGCAATAGCTCCGCTGGATCGGCGCTGTCAGCGCGTCGACCCGGGACGCGGACCGAACGGGAGACGACATGCTGAACCTGCTCGCGAACATCGCCATCGCCCTCGTCGCGTTGAGCCACGTCGGCTTCCTGGTTCTCGAGATGTTCCTGTGGGACCGTCCGATCGGCCGCCGGATCTTCGGGATGACGGCGGAGCAGTCGAGGTTCTCGGCGCCGCTGGCCGCGAACCAGGGCCTGTACAACGGATTCCTCGCGGCCGGGCTCGTCTGGGGCCTGGCGTCCGGCAGCTTCGAGATCAAGATCTTCTTTCTGGTCTGCGTCGTCATCGCCGGGATCTTCGGCGGGATGACGGCGAAGCGGTCCATCCTCTTCATGCAGGCCCTGCCGGCGCTCGTGGCGCTGGCGCTGGTCTACGCCGCTCGCTAGCGCCGATGAGCGCTGCGCAGGCAGATCGTTGACAAGTCAACGATAATGCCGGTACGCGCCCCTGGCGCGTAGACGCCGCGGCTCGCCGCGAGCGGCTAGCGCGGTCGCCCTCGTGCGATTGCCAGCGCAAGCAGCACCGACGCGCGCGGCGAGCGGAATCGCATCGCCGAACCGCAGATAAGGGGTTTCGCCGCGACGACCGGCAATCGCGACTTCCAGCACGCCGCGCGTGAACCACGGCAGTTCCGCAAGCACGCGGCCGTCGTGGCCGATGGCGGACGTGATGCCCGGTGTTCGTAGCGCGCAGCATCGGGCGTCCGAGCTCGATCGCGCGCATCGCCGCGATCTGATTGTGCTGGCGCGCCGCGATCGAGCGGCCGTACCAGGCGTCGTTGGTCACGTTCACGAGCAGCGTCGCGTCGCGCGCCGCTGCGCGAAGCTCGTCGCCGAACGCGTCCTCGTAGCAGATGTTGACGGCGATGGTTCTCGGTGCCCGACGCGGAAGGGCGCCTGTATCGTCGGGACCGCGCGCCTGGTCGCCGATCGGGATCGCGAGCAGGTTGCGCATCACCCAGCCGACCAGCGGCTTCGCGGGAATGGTCTCGCCGAACGGCACCAGATGGCGCTTGCGGTACAGGCCGGTGCGCTCCGTGCCGACGGACACGACGCTGTTGTAGATCCGCGGTTCGTCGCTTCCCGGCGCCGGCGCTTCGACGACGAACACGCCGAACAGCAGCTCGCCGCCGCGCGCTCTCGCGGTGTTCGCGAGGTCTGCGACGACGTCGGCGGGAACCTCGTCGGCGAACATCGGAAACGTCGACTCGGGGAGCACGATCAGCCGTCCGCGAGCCGTCCTCGCCAGATGCCTGGTAGAGCGCAAACGTCTGCTCGCGGAATGCCGCGTCGAACTTGAGGTCCTGCGCGACGTTGCCCTGCACGAGCGACACCGGCAACGGCTCGCCGGAAGGCGTCGTCCACTCGATGCCGCGCAACGCTGCACCGGTCATGGCGATCGCCGCTGCGCCGATCGCGCATCCGAGCACGACGCGCCATCGGCCGGTCTCGATCGCGTCCACCGCGTGCACGAGCAATGCGGCCACGAGCGTAACCGCCAGCGACACCAGCCACACACCGCCCACTGGCGCGAACCCGACCAGCGGGCTGTCGGGGAGCTGCGAATAGCCGGCGGCGAGCCACGGGAATCCGGTGAACAGATAGCCGCGCAGCCATTCGGCAAGCACGAACGCGCTCGCGGCGGCCAGCAGGCGCGCAAGACTGTTCGGAGCGGTCCAGCGGACGACGATCCACCCGGCCAGCGCCGGGTAGAGCGACAGGAACGCAACGAGCCCGGCAATCGCGACCGCGGCCAGCGGAGCCGGCATTCCGCCAAACGTCTGCAACGCTATGAAGAGCCACGATACGCCGGCGCCGAACAGGCCCACGCCGAAGGCGAAGCCGAGCCACGCCGCGTCCCGCGCTCGCGGTGCGCGATGCCAAAGCCCGAACAGCAGCGCCAGCGTGAGGATCGGCAATCCGGCCCAGCCGAACGGCGCATAGCCGAACACCGTCAACGCCCCCGCGAGCCCGGCGAGGGCCAGGCCTGGCCAGCGTGCGAAGGAGGATTGCCGGAGGGAAGCGCCGTCGCCGGCCAGCGTCATGACGACGTGGGCGGCGGCTTCCCGCTTTCCACGCGCTCGACCTGCAGCGTGTGCAGACGCCGGCTGTCGGCGCGCACGACGCGGAAGCGGAAGCCGTCGAGCAGCGTCGATTCGCCGCGCTTCGGCACGCGGCCGAACGCCTGGACGACGAGTCCGCCGACGGTGTCGAACTCGTCGTCGGCGAACTTGCTGCCGAAATGCTCGTTGAAGTCGTCGATCTCGGTCTGCGCCTTCACGCGCCAGCGACCGTTGCCCTCGGCGATGACGTTGTCCTCGCTCTCGTCGAAGTCGTACTCGTCCTCGATGTCGCCGACGATCTGCTCGAGCACGTCCTCGATCGTCACCAGCCCCGACACGCCGCCGTACTCGTCGACGACGATCGCGATATGGTTGCGGTTCTGGCGGAACTCGCGCAGCAGCACGTTGAGCCGCTTCGATTCCGGCACGAACACCGCAGGGCGCAGCGTGTCCCGGAGGTGGAAGCCCGTCCGGGTTCGCGTAGTAGTTGAGCAGCTCCTTCGCGAGCAGGATGCCGACGATGTCGTCCTTCGTCTCGCCGATCACCGGGAAGCGCGAGTGCTTGGTCTCGATGACGAACGGGATGAACGTCTCCGGCTCGTCGTCGATCGACACGCAGTCCATCTGCGCGCGCGGGATCATGATGTCGCGCACCGTCATCTCGGAGACCGACAGCACGCCCTCGATCATCGACAGCGCGTCGGCATCGAGCAGCCGTCGCTCGAACGCGCCGCGCATCAGGTCCATCAGCTCCTCGCGGTCCTCCGGCTCGCGCGTGAGCAGCGCGGAGAGGCGCTCGAGCAGCGTCGGTTTCGCGGGTTCTGCGTTTTCCATCACCGGTCAAGCGCGCTTCATCGCCGGTCACGCAACCGCGTAGGGGTCGCGGTAGCGAAGGCGCCGGAGCAGATCGGTCTCGCGGCGCTCCATCGTTGCGGCGTCGTCGTCGCGTTCGTGATCGTAGCCCTGGAGGTGGAGCATGCCGTGCACGACGAGGTGCGCGCAATGCGCTCGCAGCGACCGTCCGGCCGCTTTCGCTTCGCGGCGGACGACCGGCACGCAGATGACGATGTCGCCGGCGAGCGGCGCATCACGGGGCGCATCATGGACGTCAGCATCGTACACGAACGTCAGCACGTTCGTGGCGTAGTCCTTACCGCGAAACTGCCGGTTCAGCCGCCGGCCCTCGGCCTCGCCCACGAAACGCAGCGTCACCCGGGCGTCGCGCTCCAGCGCCGCTGTCGGCCCAGCGTCGCAGCGTGCTTCGGGCCGGCAAGCCGGTCGCCGGGACGCCGAGCTGCACCGAAAGGGTGAGCCGCACGTGTTTGGGCTATCGGCCGCTCATCGGCCGCGCACGTCTTCGCCGTCGTCGGCGCGCGCCTTGTCCTCGCGCTCGTAGGCGTCGATGATCTTCTGCACCAGCGGGTGGCGCACGACGTCGGCGCTGGTGAAGCGCGTGAACGCGATTCCGCGCACGCCGTTCAGGATGCGGCCGGCCTCGATCAGTCCGGACTTCTGACCGCGCGCGAGATCGATCTGCGTCACGTCGCCGGTGATCACCGCCTTCGTGCCGAAGCCGATGCGCGTCAGGAACATCTTCATCTGCTCGGGCGTCGTGTTCTGCGCCTCGTCGAGGATGATGAAGCTGTGGTTGAGCGTGCGGCCGCGCATGTAGGCAAGCGGCGCGATCTCGATCGTCTGCCGCTCGAACAGCTTGCTGACCTTGTCGAAGCCCATCAGGTCGTAGAGCGCGTCGTAGAGCGGGCGCAGGTACGGGTCGACTTTCTGCGCGAGGTCGCCGGGAAGGAAACCGAGCCGCTCGCCGGCCTCGACCGCCGGACGCACGAGCACGATGCGCTTCACCGAGTCGCGCTCGAGCGCATCGACCGCGCACGCCACGGCGAGATAGGTCTTTCCGGTTCCGGCGGGTCCGATCCCGAACGTGATGTCGTGGGCCTGGATGTCCTTCAGGTACTGCGTCTGGTTCGGCGTCCGCCCGTGCAGGTCGAGTCGGCGCGTGCGCAGATGCGGCGATTCGTCGGTCGCTTCGCCTTCGACTTCGGCGTGACGATGGCCGTGCTGCGAAGTGATCTCGACCAGGCCGAGCTGGATGTCGTCGACCGAGAGCGGCTTCTCGGCGAGCGCGTAGAAGTTCTGGATCGCTTCGGCCGCTTTCGCCGCGCGCGGCGCGGCGCCGGCGATCGCGAAATCACCGCCGCGGTGCGTGATCGCCACATCGAACGCCGCTTCGATCTGGCGGAGGTTGGCGTCCAGCGGTCCGCAGAGGTTCGCGAGCAGCCGGTTGTCGAGCGGGGAGAGCGTGAAGCGGGTCTGCGCGCGGCGGGGGGTCATGGCATCGACGTCCGATCACTGGTGCGCGTGCACGTCCGACGCATGCTGGGGAACTCGCGTCTGCCCGGACCGACGATCATACCGCCTGGCGAACCAGCGGCGCCTTCAGCGCTTCGTCGATCAGCGCGAGCGACTCGCTCAAGTGCGCCTTCGCTTCGGGCGACAATCCCTTGCGATCCTTCGCCTGCGCGATCTCCGCACGCAGCTTCGTCGGCATCCGCACGCAGCAGTGCGCGTGCATCCGCGGGCAGCGAACCGGCCGGGCGAAGCAGCACGTTCGCGACGCGCAGCACGTATTCGCGCTGCAGGTTGCGCCGCATCAGCGGAATGTCCTTCGGCGACTTGCTTGCGAGCTCGCTCCATACCGCACCGTGCACGGTCGCGTAGAGCTCGGAGAGGCGCAGCGCCTGCTTCGGATCGTCGACCTTCGCCTCGTTGTTCACGAGCCGTTGCGCGACGGTCTCGCCGAGCAGCTGCGCCAGCACCGAACGCTGCATCGAAAGGACCTGCTGGTCGATCGCGATGTCCACGCTCGGCACCGAGCGGCCGAGCTCCACCGCATCGTCGATATCGAACGCCGACACCGACATGCGGCGCAGGAACGCCGGCGAGAAGCGGAAGCTGTCCGCCGAGAACACCTGCGAGGCGATGAGCTGCAGCGCCTCGCGCTGCTTTTCGACGGGCACCGGCGTCAGCGGATCGCGGCCGGAGCCCGCCCGGTCGCGAAGCGTCGTCAGGCCGCCGATGTACTTCGCAGCGTAGATCGCACCCTGCCCGGCTTCGGACAAGCCCCTCGAGAAGTTGCGGCGGAGCAACGAATAGCTGTCGCCCTCCTTCAGCGTGCGGCCCTCGGTGCGCTCCCAGAGCTCGCGGACCAGCGAGAACCGCTTCTGCGCATAGGCGAGCGGCTCGCGGCCGAGGTCGAGCTGGTTGATCTGCGGGTCGAGCGACAGGAAGCTCGCGTCCTCGTCGGTCGCGTAGGCGAGATCGGGCTCGCGATTCCGGCTCGCGATCGCGGCCAGCTGCTTCGCTTCCTCTTCCGGCGCGATCTCGCGGTAGCCGTACTCGATCGCCCAGTAGTCGTAGGGTCCGAGCGTGGACATCTGGTACTCGCCCTGCTTCGCGCCGCGCAGCGCGAGATTCCAGGGGTTGTACTCCATCACCGAGCCGGAGATGCCGTTCGACTTCGTGAACGCGGGATCGGCGAGCTGCTGCCTCGGTGTAGATCGTCGACGCGCGGAAGTTGTGGCGCAGGCCGAGCGTGTGGCCGACCTCGTGCATCACCGTGTCCTTGAGGAACGCTGCGACGAAGCGGTCGACGTCCGGGCTGTCCGCGTCGAGGTCGCCGCGCGCTTCGAGCAGCGACAGTCCGAACACCGCTTCGCCGGTCGCGATGTCGTCGTACATGCACAGCATGCGCTGGTCCTTGGCGCCGAGTGCGCGTTAGCGGACGATGCGACACTGATCGGCGGGTGCCTGGGAACGTACTCCGCCTTCAGGTTGCGCACGACGCGCACGTTGTTCGCGTCGATGCCGATATCGGCGTCGAGGATCTCGCCGGTGCGCGGATCGATCACCGTCGGGCCGATCGCGCCGTACGAAGTGCGCGCGACCGTCTGCCAGCGCACCGACGCGTGGCGCAGGTCGCTGGTGTCGAAGTCCGCGTCGTCAGGCTGGACCTCGACGTGGATCGCGTCCTTGAAGCCGATGCGCTCGAACGCCTTGTTCCACTCGAGGATGCCTTCGCGGATCGGCTGGCGGTACTTCTCCGGGATGTTGCGGTCGAGCCAGTAGACGATCGGCTGCTTCGGCTCCGAGAGCGTCTTCGGCCGGGTCCTTCTTCTCGAGGCGCCAGCGCGTGACGAAGCGCTGCACCGGCACGCGCGGCGTATCGCTGGTGAAGTCGAGGCGCTCGGCCGTGAAATAGCCGATCCGCTCGTCGGCGATCCGCACGCGCATCGGCGCTTCGGGCAGCTGCGCGAGCGTGTAGTGGAAGCCCGAGGAACATGCTGCGCACGTCCGGGAGCGTCGACGGCACCGAAGGGCCGCTGCCGCTGCTGCTCGACGCCGCGGGCCGCGACAGCGAATAGTGGGCGTTCACGTCGAACGTCGCCATGTCCGGCAGCGCGCGCGCCTGCACGATCACCGAATTGCGCGAATCGAACGAATACGACTGGCGGTAGATGCGATCCAGGACGATCGCCGCGCCCGGCAGATCCGACATGAACAGCGCGTAGGCGTCGATCAGCATGGACTTGCGCTCCGGATGCGGTTGCGACACGACCGGCGCGGCGGCAAGCAGGCTGTCCGAGAACCCGGCGGCGACGGCGCGCGCTTCCGGCGTTCCGGCGGCGGCCGTGTACTTCGTGTTCTTCGCGATGAGCTGCACGAGCGAGCCGTACTTGCGGAACTCGACGACCTGCGACAGCCCCGCGGGATAGGTCATCATGCCGCCGAACAGGCGGTTCTCGCCGATGCCGCGGTTCAGGCTCGACGTGAGGAAGAACGGCTTGTTGAACTGATCGGCGCCGATCTCGATCCAGACGCGGTCGTCGCGCGTCCAGATGCGGAACAGGCCCTCGTCCTCCTTGGCGTCCTTGACGACGTCGGCGAACGCACGTTCGCGCTGCACGGCCTGGGCAGCGGCCTGCGCAGCCGCGGCTGCGGCGACCGCGGCGGGTGGCGGCGTCGGGCGCGACCCCGGACCGTTCGCCGCCGCCCGCGGCGGCGTGCTCTCAGGCTGGGCGAGCTCCTTCGTGGCCGCCTGGGCCGCTGCCTCGGCCAATCGCGGACGCCTCGCCGCTCGCGCGCGCGCGCTCCTCGGGACGTGCAGGCGTCGTCGTTGCGCAGCCGCCCAGGAGACTGCAGCGAGCGCGATGAGCCCGCCAAGGCGGACGGCGGAAGTTGAAAGCAGTGTCATGAAGTCTCTTTCGTAGGACGAACACTTACGCGCGCGTAGGAGCAGCGGAAGACACAATGACAGACAGCGCCTACAACGCCAGGTTCGCTCGAATTGTGCGCCTGTCGACCGCTCTAAGGGAAGCCGTTCGCCGGGTTCAAGCACGCCGCGCAGCGAATGGGGAAATGCCTGTGTGATCGACAACTCGACATAGGTGCCGACCAGCGTTGCCGGCCCCGGAAAATTCACGACCCGGTTGTTGGCCGTGCGTGCCGCAAGCTCGCCTGCATCCTTGCTCGACGCGCCGGTGACGAGCGCGCGGTGGGATGAGCCGACCATCGCGTCGCTGGCCTCGCGATACTGCGCGTCGACCGCCGCCTGCAAGCGCACCAGACGCGCCTGCTTCACATCGTGCGGCACCGGGTCGGCGAGCTCGGCAGCCGGCGTCCCGGGACGCGGGCTGTACAGGAAGCTGAAGCTGCCGTCGAAGCGGACGTCGTCGATCAGCTTCATCGTCTGCGCGAAGTCGGCGTCCGTCTCGCCCGGAAATCCGACGATGAAGTCCGACGACAGCGAAAGGTCCGGACGGGCCGTACGCAGCCTTCGCACGATCGACTTGTACTCCAGCGCCGTGTAGCCGCGTTTCATCGCCGCAAGAATGCGGTCCGAGCCGGACTGGACCGGCAGATGAAGCTGCGACACGAGCTTGTCGAGCGTTTCGTACACCGCGATGAGCCGCGGCGACATCTCGCGCGGATGCGACGTCGTGTAGCGGATGCGCTCGATGCCCGGAATCTCGGCCACGTGCTCGAGCAGCGTCGCGAAGTCGGCGATAACCGGCGTGTCGCCCATCGCGCCCCGGTAGGCGTTCACGTTCTGCCCGAGCAGCGTCACTTCCTTCACGCCCTGGTCCGCGAGGTCGGCCACTTCGGTCAGGACGTCGTCGAACGGGCGCGAAACCTCCTCGCCGCGGGTGTAAGGGACGACGCAGAACGTGCAGTACTTGCTGCAGCCTTCCATGATCGAGACGAACGCGCTCGCGCCCTCGACACGCGGCGGCGGCAGGTGATCGAACTTCTCGATCTCCGGAAAGCTGATGTCGACCTGCGGGCGGCCGCTCTCGCGGCGCGCGCGGATCAGGGCGGGCAAGCGATGCAGCGTCTGCGGCCCGAACACGACGTCCACGTACGGCGCCCTCCGGACAATGCCTTCGCCTTCCTGGCTGGCGACGCAGCCGCCGACGCCGATGATCAGCTCCGGCTTGCCGGCTTTCAGCGCGCGCACGCGGCCGAGGTCGTGGAACACGCGTTCCTGCGCCTTCTCGCGCACCGAGCAGGTGTTGAACAGGATCACGTCCGCGTCCTCGGGACGCTCGGTCAGCGAAAGGCCTTCGCTGGCGGCGAGCACGTCGGCCATCTTGTCCGAGTCGTACTCGTTCATCTGGCATCCGAACGTGCGGATGTAGAGCTTTTTCGTCATTGTGCAACCAGCCCCAGGCTCGCCGCTGCGCGGACTTCGCACACCCTCCATGACGGAGGGGCGAGCGCCTTGGGACGCCCGGCGGCGCTCTGGCGTCTCCTCGGCCGGTGATCCCGGGAGGCGTGGATCGGAAGGTACCGAGTCTAGCAGCGCGAGTCGCGCGCTGCGCGAGCCGCGATGCATAATCGCCACTCGGTCTTGAGAGAGTCACTGACATGTCGCTCGCCCGCACACTCCTCATCGCATCGTTGCTGCTGGTTCCCTTCGATGCGGCAATGGCGCAGCACAAGCACGACCACAAACCCAAGCACGGGGGGGTCATCAAGGAAACCGGCGGCTTCGTTTACGAGCTGAAGGTCGCGCCGAAGGAGATCACGGTCTGGGTCACCGACGAGAGCAACAAGCCGGTGCCGACGACCGGCTCCACGGCGAAGGTCACGCTGATTCCCGACGCCACGTTACGCGCCGAAGTGCCGCTGGAGCCGGCGGGCGACAACCGCTTTCGCGCGACCGGCGACTTCGCGATCAAGCCCGGCAGCAGCGCGCTGCTCGACGTGACCGTTGGCGGCAAGTCGGTTGCGAAGCTGCGTTACGTACTCAAGTAAACGCTCGCATCGCGCTCGTTTCTTCGCAGCCGTTAGCACGCCGGATCGTCGGGCTTGGCCCGCGATCCGGCGGAAGACCAACCCGGCGAAAAGTAGGGGTTCACTTTTCGCCGTTTCTTTTCGCCGTATACTCCGCTTGCAGGTGTCCGCCGCGTTCCATCGCGGCGGGTGAAACGGGAATTCGGTGCGGTGCGTGGTCCCCACGCACTCATTCCGAAGCTGCCCCCGCAACGGTAGGTCCTTCAAAAGGACCGTCCACGATGCCACTGCCGCGCACGCGCGCGACGGGAAGGCGGACGGCCCATGGGACGAGCCCGGAGACCGGCCTGCGCCCGGCGCACCGCCGCATTCCGCGGTCGTGGAGCGCCGGATCCAAGGGCGCGACGCGGGGAGCGTCGTCGTGGCGCCGTCGCTCGAGGGTTGCAAGCCCTCGGTTGGCGAACGCTGCGCGGATTTCCCGCTTCGCATTTTTCGCCACGCCGTGCGGGGTCGCACGGCTTTTGCGGAGCGTGCGATGTTCCTCTCGTTGCTGGGTCCGGGCGCTGCCCGACGCATCTTCCTGCCATCTGCCACGATCGCTGTCTTCGCGTCCGCGACGGCTGCCGCACAGAGTCCCGGCGCCGCGCGAATCGGATCGATCTTCGTCACCGCGACGCGCATGTCACAACCGATCGAGCAGCTGATCGCCGACGTGACGGTCATCGACGCCGAGGAGATCGCGCGCAGCGGCGCCCAGAGCCTCGCCGAGTTGCTGCAGCGCCAGGCGGGCATCGAGATCGTGCAGAACGGCGGTCCGGGCTCGACATCCGGCGTGTTCATCCGCGGCGCGAACCGGGGCCAGACGCTCCTTCTGATCGACGGCTTGCGCGTTTCTTCGGCGAGCGTCGGTGCGCCGTCGCTCGAAGCCGTGCCGCTCGGACAAGTCGAGCGCATCGAGATCCTGCGCGGGCCCGGCCTCGTCGCTGTACGGCGCCGACGCAATCGGCGGCGTCATCCAGATCTTCACGCGCACGCCCGAGGAGCGTTTCACCGGCAATGCGAGCGCGGGATACGGCACCTATCGCACGCGCACGCTGTCCGCGGGGCTGTCCGCGAGGCATGGGCGCCTTGCGTTTCTCGTTGCAGGCGGGCGGGCGTCGCAGCGACGGGTTCAACGCGACCACCGACGCTGCCTCGTTCATCTTCAATCCGGATCGCGACGGCTACGAAAGCGACGACATTGGCGCGAATGCGACGTTGACGTTCGCGCCCGGACACGAAGCCACGTGTGCAGGTGCTGCGCAACCGGCTCGACGCGCAGTTCGACGGGGGGCCGGACTTCGACGATCGCACGCTGACCACGCTGGAAACCTGGCGCGTCGAGAGCCGCAACCGGTTCCACGAGCGATGGGACTCGCGACTGTCCGCCGGCGAGAGTCGTGACGACTCCGTGTCGAAGACTGCGTTCGGCGACTTTCCGTTCCGCACGCGCCAGCGGCAATACGCCTGGCAGAACGACATCGGCGTGCCGATGGGCTCGCTCTCGCTTGCCGTCGAGCGTCGCGAGGAGCGGATCGACGAGGAAGCCGGATTCCCGGTCCGCGAGCGCAATACGAATTCGGTAACCGGCGTGTGGCAGTTTCGCCACGAGGGTCACGCCGTGCAGGCGAACCTGCGCCACGATCGGTCCGATCAGTACGGCGGGGAGTCGACCGGCGCGATCGCGTGGGGATGGCAATTCGCGCCGGAATGGCGCTTCACGGCGAGCTACGGCACGGCGTTCAAGCCGCCGTCGTTCAACGACCTGTTCTTCCCCGGTTTCTCGAACCCGACGCTCGAGCCCGAACGGTCGCGCAACGTCGAGGCCGGCCTGTACTGGAAGCGCCGGATCGGCGACGCGCAGGTCGAGGCCCGTGCGGTCGGTTGGCGCAACCGGGTGGACGACCTGATCGTGTTCCAGTGCGACGAATCGTTCAACTGCCTGCCGCAGAACGTGGCCAATGCAACGCTTACCGGCGTGACGCTCGGCGTCGATGCAAGCTGGCGGGACACGACGGTGAAGGCCTCGCTGGACCTGCAGGATCCGAAGGACGATGCGACCGGTCATCTGCTGCCGCGCCGCGCCAAGCAGCACGGCGTCGTCGTGTTCGCGCAACGCCTGGGCCCGGTGCGCCTGGGCCTGGAGGTCATCGCATCGTCGCACCGCTTCGACGACGCCGAGAACCTGCGCCGGCTTGCCGGCTACGCGATCGTGAACCTGACGGCCGAATGGCAGGTCGGCAAAGGCGTCACGCTGTTCGTGCGCGGCGACAACATCGCCGATCGCGACTATGCGCTTGCGTCCGGCTTCGCGACGCCGGGCGCGCAAGCGTTCGTCGGCGTGCGCTGGCAGCCGTGACACGTAGCGTCGTTGCGCTGGTGCTGGCGTTCCTCGCGGGATACGCGCGCGCCGACATCAACGTTCGCGACGACACGGGTCACGAGGTCAAGCTCGCGGCGCCGGCGCGGCGCATCGTGAGCCTCGCGCCGCATGCGACCGAGCTCGTGTTCGCCGCGGGTGCGGGCGACCGGATCGTTGGCGCGGTGCGCGGCTCGAATCACCCCGCCGCTGCGCGCACCATCCCGATCGTCGGCGACGTGCACGCGCTGGACCTGGAGCGCATCGTTGCGCTCAAGCCGGACCTGGTCATCACCTGGCCGTACACGACGCCGGCGCAGGTCGCGAAGCTCAAGGATCGCGGCTTCGCCGTCTTCACCACGGATCCGGCCTCGATCGACGGGATCGCGACGAACATCGAGCGTCTCGGAAACCTCGCGGGTCGCCCCGACGTGGCCGCTGAAGCCGCGGCGCGGTTTCGCGCCGACGTGACAAGAGCGACGACGCGTACGTCGGACCGGCGCGTGCGCGTGTTCTATCAGATCTGGGCCGCGCCGCTGTTCACGATCGGCGGCGGCCACTTGATCACGCAGGGGATCGGCGCCTGCGGCGGCGAGAACGTGTTCGCAACGCTCGCGATTCCCGCGCCCCAGGTTTCGGTCGAAGCGGTGATCGCCGCGCGGCCGGACACGATCATCGCGGGCACCGATCAGGCGCAAAGACCCGCGTGGCTCGACGACTGGAACCGCTGGCCGGACGTGCCTGCGGTCCGTGATCGGCTGTTGCAGGTCGTCGATGCCGATCGGTTGCATCGTCCGGGACCGCGTTTCGCGGAGGGCGTGGCCGAGCTTTGCCAGGCCATCGAGCGGGCGCGAAATGCCGGTCGGCGCTAAGTGTCCTGCGCGGGCAACGACCGGCTGATGCATCGGATCGCGATATCGGCGGTCTAGGGAGACGCTACTTTTCGCAGCGACCTTGCCCCGCCGCGCCGCTCGCTCGCACGCTCGTGCCGTCGAATCCTTCGGCGCCACGACGATGGTTCTGGTCAACGACGTTCATTCGCAACTGAATCCCTCACGCGTCCGCGCGTCCGTGCGTTTACGCTCGATCGCCGAAGCGACGCGCGAGGTGAAACGGGCGGCGGCGACCGGCGAGGCGATCGCGATCGCCGGCGGACGCCACGCGATGGGCGGCCAGCAGTTCGCGCATCGAGCGTTGCTTCTCGACATGACCGGGCTCGATCGCGTGGTCGGGTTCGATGCGCGACGCGGGCTCGTCGAGGTCGAGGCGGGCATCATGTGGCCGGCGCTGCACGCGTGGCTGGTTCGCGCACAACCCCGCTGTCCCGAGCGCTGGACGTTCCGGCAGAAGCAGACGGGTGCTGATCGGTTCACGCTCGGCGGATCGCTGTCCGCCAACATCCATGGGCGCGGACTCGCGATGCCGCCGTTCGTTGCGGACATCGAGGCGTTCACATTGATCGATGCCGAAGGGCGGATCCGCCGCTGCTCGCGCACCGAGAATGCGCGCTGGTTCGCTCTTGCGATCGGGGGCTATGGCCTGTTCGGTGTCGTGGTCACGATCACGTTGCGCCTTTCGCGCCGCCAGCGGGTCGAGCGCGTCGTGACGATGTGCGACGCGGCGGGCGCAATGGCCGCGCTGCGCGCGCGGATCAGCGAAGGTTGCCTCTATGGCGACTTCCAGTTCTCGATCGATCCGCGCGACGACGGCTTCCTCGACCGCGGGATCCTGTCCTGCTACCGGCCGGTGTCGCGCGATGCGCGGATACCGCGTCACCAGCGCTCGCTCTCGCGTCGCGACTGGAACCGGCTGTTGTGGCTGGCGCACACCGACAAGCACGCCGCATTCGAGGAATTCGCCCGCTTCTATCGCTCGACGTCCGGGCAGGTCTACGGCTCGGATGATCATCAGCTCGGCTACTACCTCGACGGCTATCACGCGTCGCTCGATTCGCGGCTCGGCCACCGCGGCAGCGAGATGATCGGCGAGCTGTATGTGCCGCGTCCGCGGCTGACGGAATTCCTTGCGGGCGCCGCGACGGATTTCCGCCGGCACGACGTGGACGTCGTGTATGGCACCGTGCGCCTGATCCGCCGCGACGTGGAGACGTTCCTGCCATGGGCGAGGGACGACTATGCCTGCGTCGTCTTCAATCTGCACACGCCGCACGACACGACCGGGGTCGCGCGTACGGCCGCCGCGTTCCGACGGCTGATCGATCTGGCGGCGTCATGCGCGGGCAGCTTCTATCTCACCTATCATCGCCATGCGACGCGTTCGCAGATCGCGACCTGCCATCCGCGCTTCGAGCAGTTCCTCGCGCTCAAGCGCGAGCTCGATCCCAACCAGCGTTTCCAGAGCGACTGGTATCGACACTGCCGGCAGCTCTTTGGCCGCTCGGCCGCGCGTCCGGCGCGCGAAAAGCTCACCGCGGCACGAACGTCCTGAGGCCCTCGCCGGTCAGCTCCGCCAGCGGGCGGCCGAACAGCGCAGACAGCGCCGCGGCGTTCAACACTTCCGGCGCGGTGTGCGCCCGCGCACGACCGTGGCCGATCGCAATCGCGTGATCGCAGAAGCGAGTCGCCAGATGGAGATCGTGCAACACCATGATCACCGCGCGATCGCGCTCACGCGTCAGCTGCACGAAGACATCGAGCGCCGCGGCCTGCTGAGCGACATCGAGGTGCGACGATGGCTCGTCGAGCAGGGCGAGCGGCGTGTCCTGGACCAGCAGCGACGCGAGCGCGGCGCGCCGGCGCTCACCGCCGGACAAGGTTCGCACGTCGCGATCCTCGAACCCGGAAAGGTCGAAGCGCGCGAGCGCATCGCGTGCACGCTCAAGGTCCGATTCGCTCTCCCAGGCGAAGCGCGAAAGGTGCGGATGACGGCCGATGAGCGCGGTCTCGAGCACCGTGGCGGGGAAGGCGTCGTGCGAGTCCTGCGGCAGGACGGAGCGCTCGCGTGCGCGTTCGCGCGGTGCCATCGATCCCAGCGCGCGGCCGTTGTAGCGAACGCTTCCGCGTAAAGGTGCTGCCAGCCCGGCGAGCGTACGCAGCAGCGACGTCTTTCCGGCACCGTTCGGCCCGACGATCGCCCAGCATTGGCCGCGCTCGACGGCTATCGTGAGGTCCTCGAACAGCAAGCGGCCGCCGACGGCAACGGCGAGCGCTTCGGTCTGCAGCAGTGGCGGGGGGCTCATCGGCCGCGGTTCAGCAACCAGAGGAACGCCGGTACGCCGATGAGCGCGGTAAGCACGCCGACCGGCAGCTCCAGCGGGGCAACGAGCGTGCGCGCGCCGGTATCGGCGACCACGAGCAGCGTGCCGCCGGCGAGCGCCGAGGCCGGCAGCAACAAGCGCTGATCGTTGCCCAGCGCCAGACGCATCGCGTGCGGGACGATCAAGCCCACGAACCCGACGCTCCCCGCGGTCGTCACGGCGGCTGCCGTCGCCAGGGCCGCGAGCGCATACAGCGACAGCGACACGCGGGGCACGTGGACGCCCAGTGCTGCGGCATCGAGCGCGCCATGCGCAAGCGCGTTGAGGTCGCGCGCGATCGCAAGCGCGGCGACCAGTGTCAACCCGAGCACCGCGAGCGGTACGAAAGGATCGCTCGCACCGGCGAGATCGCCGAGCAGCCAGTACACCATGCCCTTGACCTGGGCAGCAGGCGCGAGCGCGAGCAGCAGGGCGATCAATGCACCCCAACCGGCCGCCACGACGACGCCGGTCAGCAGCAGCCGTGTAGGCGCCCATACTGCGTGCTCGGTGTCCGCCCGCGCGATCGAAAACACGACGAGCGTCGACAACAGGGCGCCCGCGAACGCTGCCGGTCCCGCGAGCCAGGCGGCGCCGATCATCATCGCGCCGAGCGCGCCGACGGCCGCACCCCCCGAGATGCCCAGCACGTAGGGATCGGCGAGCGGATTGCGCAGCAGCACCTGCATGAGCGCACCCGCGACCGCGAGGAGTCCGCCTACGGCAAACGCGGCGAGTGCGCGTGGAAGCCGAAGATCCTGGACAACGATGGCGCCTTCGACCTGCGCTTTGCCGATCAGCGCCGCGCCAACGTCGCGCAGGCCGACACTGACGCTCCCGCTCGCGAGTGCAACCGCGAGTGCCACGATCGCCACGGCCGACAGCGCGGCGAGCGTGCCGAGCGTTCGGGTGAGCGTGAGCGGGGCGCGCATGAGTTTCGTCCAGGGAAGTCGCGAGCGATTATAGGAGGCATAATCGCAGTCGCCGGCGAAGCCTCGCTGGTCACCAGGCACGCACCCGATGAGCAAGGCCTTCACCCGCGAGGATGCGGCAACCGACGAACTCGACGACGATCCGGAAGATTCGCCGCTGCCCGCGGGCACGCGGAACTACATGACCCCGGGCGGGTTCGCGTGTCTCAAGACCGAGCTCGACCAGCTCGTGGCAAAGGAGCGCCCGGCGCTCGTCGCGACAGTCGCGTGGGCGGCAAGCAACGGCGACCGGTCCGAGAATGCCGACTACCTGTACGGCAAGAAGCGGCTGCGCGAGATCGATCGGCGGATCCGCTTCCTGATCCGTCGCCTCGACACGGCCGAGGTCGTCGATCCGGCCGCGCCCCGCGACGACGACGCGGCGGATCGGGTGTTCTTCGGTGCCACGGTCACCGTGAAAGGCGGCGACGGCGCGCAACGCACGCTCTCGATCGTCGGCATCGACGAAACCGATAGTTCGCGAGGCTATATCAGCTGGATCTCGCCGATGGCTCGCGCGCTCCTCCGCGGCCGCGAGGGCGACGTCGTCCTGCTGCGGACGCCCGCGGGCGTCGAAGAGATCGAGATCGTCGAGGTCGCCTATCGGTCGCTCGCAACCGGCAGTCCGGCCGGGCAATGACGGCGCCGGCGCGAGCGCGGATTCGCCGTTGACGCTCGCGAAACCGCTGCTATAGTCGCGCCCATGGACGCCGACCTGAGCTCGCTCGAGCAGAAGCTCGCCTTGCTGATCGCGCATGCCGGCGAGCTTCGCGCCGCGAACGAAGTGCTGCGCCATGATCTCGCTGTCGTGCAGGATCAGAACCGCGCGCTGGCGCAGCGGATGCAGCAGGCGACGATGCGGCTCGACGCATTGCTCGACCGCCTGCCGGAGAACTGACGTGCCGGAAGATCACGCCGTGCAGCTCGACGTGACGATCCTGGGACGCGAATACCGGGTCGGTTGCCGCGAGAGCGAACGCGACGCGCTGCTGCAAGCGGTTGCGCACCTCGATTCGCGGATGCGCGAGATCCGCGACGCCGGCAAGGTGAACGGCGTCGATCGCATTGCGGTCATGGCAGCGCTCAACATCGCGAACGATCTGTTGCGCGAACGCCGGGAACCTACGGCGCGTAGGAACAGTCCGAACGGTACGAGCGCCGATACGGCCATTGACGCACCGGACGCGCAGCGTAGAATCAAAGATATGCAGCGCGCCATCGACAAGGCGCTGGCAGCCCAGGACAAGCTCTTCTGACAGGAGTACGCAGCACGACCCATCCACGATCAATCCCTGCGGTGTTCGAGAACTGCCATAGCACTCTCTGAACCAATGCCTTTTGGCGAGGTCGCCTCGAGTCCATTAGTGAACCTGTGTGCGTTCCCAAGCGGAAGCGCCTGACGGTTCCGGCTCGGCGACCACCTTGAACCCAGGTTCAGGGTGATGGCAGAACGGCATCTGCGGGGACCCTTTCGATCCGGTGCGACGATGCGCACCTGGATTTGAGAGAAGCGCGGTGACCTACTCGAGGCACCGCGTTTTTTTCGCTTCGAAAACCGTTGGCCGGTCAATTCCCGTAGAGCACGAATCCCGCCCAATGTATCGGAGCGGCGTATTGGGGGTCGCGCTGGATCGCCCGCTTGGCCCGCGCGAGCGCAGCGGAACGCGACGCGCCTTCCCGAATACCGACGAAGAAACGCTTCATGAACGCCGCAGTCGAGTCATCGGGCACCTTCCACAATGCGGCAACGGTGCTGGAATTTCCCGCGATCAGCAATCCGTAAGCGAAGCCCATGACGCCTTCGCCGTCGACGATCTTCCCCGCGGCGGTTTCGCAAGCGGACAACACGACGAGATCGCTTTGCAAGCGGTATCTGGGTAACTCGGCGACCGTGACGAACCCGTCCGCTTGCGCGCTGCCCGGCTGGCGCAGCACGATCGCAGAAAGTTGCGGCCGGTCGCTCGAGAAAAAAGCGTGGGTCGCGAAATGGATGTAGCGGTAGCGCTCGAGCTCGCCGCTCGCGTTGAGCGCCATCAACCGCTCTTCGGAAGCCTCGTTGCCCAGGAAGATCCGCGCGGAAGGAAACAGGCTCGCGATCGACCGTACTTCCCGCTCGGCGGCCGGTAGCGGTGACCAGCTAACGCCCGCCGAACGGTAGCGTGTCGCCGGTGCAGCCCAGGGCTGGTTCGAGGGCGTCGGCGCCGGAGTTCCGAAGTGCGGCGCACCGAACGCCAGCAGCGTGCGGTCGGCGGCGGGACGCGAACGCCCGCTTCGCTGCACGATTCGTGCATAGACGGACATCGACTGCGCGTAGTGAACGTCGCGGCGCGAGACGAGTTGCGAACCGTCCAGGGTCAAAAGTTCGAAGGGCAGCGTGGTGAGTACGGAATCAGGCAGGATCAGCACGCGTCTCGCCTTCGCGAGCGGGCCACGGATCGGGCCGAGCAGCAGGCGCCCGACATGGGCGCGCAGGTCCGCGAAGGCGATCCGCGTCGCTCGCGGATCAGGTTGCGCGAGGGACCGCTGCACGCTGCCGTCCTGCAGCCGCCACAATCGCTCGCCGACATCCGGTGAAGGCTTCGATGCGAACTGTGCCAGCGCATCGATCAGCGTCCGATCGTGCGCTGTGATCGGTAGCGTCGTCGCACGCATTCGGTCACGCGTCAGCACGAACAGCATCAGCGTGTCGTCGACGACCAGATACGAGACGGCCAGTTCGTCGATCCCGAGCAACGCGCGGGCGCGATCGGCATCGATCACATCGACCCTCGTCAGGTCCGCGTAACGCGGGTGACGCTCGAACAGCGCCTGTTTCAGCTTTCCCAACGCCGCGCGTCGCTCCGCGAGCGCCGGGACGAGCTCGGTCGACTCCGCCGCTCCAGGTGCGAGCGCTGCCAGCCGATCCTCCAGACCGGCGACGTCCGCCTCGGCCGCCTCCAAAGCACGTCGCTCATCGGTCGTGAGCTCGCCGGCGATTCGCGCCGACCGTTCCGAGAGCTGATCCAGCAGCGTGCGACCCTTGCTGAGCTCGGCAAGTGCGAACGCATCCGCAAGCCGACCCTGTTCGAGTCGGGCCGCGGCCAGCCGCTTGTAGTCGGCGACCCATCGCGACAGCAAACGTTGACGATTCGCGGTGTCGCTGCGCACGCCACTTCGCTGTGACTCGGCGAGGGCGACGAGCTCCTCCAGTCGTGTCGCGGCGGCGCCGGCGTCGCCCGCAGCCCGGTGTGCGGCCGCCAGCTGCGACAGCGTAGCGATCCGGTCCAGCCGCAGCGTGCCCCCTCGTTCCTGCTGCTGGGCTTGGACCTCTTCGAGAACGGCGATGGCGGCGCGCGGGTCGCCAGTACGACGCAGCCATTCACCCTTCGACGTCGAAGCGCGCAACGTCCGCGGATCGTGGTCGCCCCAGTATTGTCGCGTGCGCTCGACGCTCGACTCGACGAAGGGTCGCGCCTTCTCGAGGGCGCCTCGTTCCAGGTAGAGCGCCGCGAGGTTCACCTCGATCGTGGGGATTTGCTCGTAGCGCGCGCCGGAGCTTCGCGGCAGACGTCGATACGCATCGAGAAAAAGCTTCTCGGCGTCGTCGAGCCGACCCTGCGAGGCGTTCATGCTGGCGACGTTGACGAGGGCGGACACCGTCGCCTGATTGTCCGGTCCAAGGCGCTTCTCGGTCTGCCGGTAGGCGAACTCGGCCGCCCCCGAAGCCTCGTCGTGGAGCTGCAGATCGTCCGCGGCGTTGCTCAAATAGAGCACGAGATCGGCATAGACCGGGGAATCGATGCCGAGCTTTTCGCGCGCGAGCGGCAGCACCGAGATCAGAAGGTTGCGGGTATCCTCCGCGCGGCCGAGTGCACCATAGGCGCGAACGAGTGCCACGATCGTGGCGAACCGCTGGTCGCTCGCTTCGCCGTACACGGCGCGCGCGGTGCTCTCGGCCTCCGTGGCCGCGTCGAGCGCTTCGGCGTAACGGCCGGACAACGCGAGATACTGGGCAAGGGTCCGCAACGCAGTCAGGTAGGACGCGTCGGTCTTCCCGCTGCGTGCCTCGATCGCGGCGAGCGCAGCCTGCGTGTCGCGGATCGCCTCCGCGCTCCGTCCAGCACGCCACTTGGTGTAAGCGAGCGACGTCAGCAGGCGGGCCGATTGTCCGGAGTCTCGTCCGTAAAGGTCTCCCAGTGCTTCCCGTAGCGATTCTCCAAGGGCAGTTGCCGCCGAAAAATCGTCGGTATCCTGTGCGATGAACATCCGCACGAATTTGGCTTCCAGCGTCACGGCATGCCTCGGGCCGAGACGCGCTTCGACGCGTTCGACCAGTCCGGGGAGTTCCGCGACGCCGGGTCGCGGATCGCCGGCGCGGCCGGATGCCTGAACGCGCGCGATTGTCGCGGCATCCGAAAGGGTCGAGCGCGCGCGGTCGATGGCGTCGTCCGCTGCCGCACCCGACGGTGCGAGCGTGATCCGCGCGGTCACGATCCGGCAGCGATGGCGGAAGAACTGAAACCCGGCAGTGGCTGACGTTGGATCGGGCCAGCGATCCAGGGCCAGTCGATTCGCCGCGCGTGTCCTCGTTAGCCGACCAACGGATCGCGGAGCTGGAGCGCGCCGGGTTCGTTGCCCTCGACGGCCTTGATCAACTCATCGCCAATCGACAGCGTTCCGGTGAAGCGCGGCGTCGAAACGCTCGATTCGACGAGCGCAAGCTGGATTCGTTCCAGGCGCGCTGCCGGCGGACATTCCGGGCCGCTGGTTTCCGCGATCGTCAGCGCGCCATCGAATACGGTGGTTGCGCGCGTCGGTTGCGCCGCGGCAGCCGTAAGCGCGGCACAAGCCACGCCGAGAGCCAGCGCCGGGAATCGACCGAGCCTGTTCCGCGCACCCCGCGATTGGAATCGTGAACTCATGGACGGGGCCGCAGCAAGCAGCGGCCGGCAGTTGCCATCCCGCCAGGAATCTTCCGCTCCGCCGCGCGCGACGTCCAGCGCGATGGCTGAGAATGTCTCTCGCCGGTGGAAGAAGCCGGGCGATGGCCCAGCCATGGCGTGATACTTTCGTATGCTGCTCCCGCGCGGTCCCGCGGATGCAGACCTGAACGGGATCGCCGGAACCAAGGATCGGAGACTGCATGCGCTACTGGCTGATGAAATCCGAGCCGGACGAGTTCTCGATCGACGACCTCGTGAAGGCGCCGGGACAGACGACGTCGTGGTTCGGCGTTCGCAACTACCAGGCGCGCAACTTCATGCGCGACGAGATGAAGGTCGGCGACCGCGCGTTCTTCTACCACTCGAGCTGCCCGGAGCCGGGGATCGCCGGCATCGTTTCGATCGCCGCCCCAGCGCACCCGGACGTCACGCAGTTCGATCCGAAGAGTCCGTACTACGATCCCAAGTCGACGCGGGACGCGCCGCGCTGGCTGAACGTCGATGTGAAGCTCGTCGAGAAGACGCGTCTGGTGCCGCTCGCCGAATTGCGCGAGCACCCGGCGCTCGCGGACATGGTGACGCTCCGCAAGGGGAACCGGTTGTCGATCACGCCGGTCACGCCCGCCGAGTGGAGGGTCGTCGAGAAGCTTGCGAAGCGAAAGACATCGGGATGATCGTCGACGCGGGATCATGAATCTCGCGCTGATCCCGATTTTCCTCGTGCTGGGAGCGGCCGTCGGGTTCATGTCCGGACTGCTCGGCATCGGCGGCGGTTTCACGATCGTGCCGGTGCTGATGGAGGTATTCACGCGCGAGGCGTTTGCGACCGAGCACGTGTTGCCGATGGCGATCGGCACCTCGGCCGCGACCGTCGTCTTCACCACGTTCGCCTCGGCTCGCGCGCATCACGCGCGCGGCGCCGTGCTGTGGCCCATCGTTCGCGCGATGGCGCCGGGACTGGTCATCGGCTCCCTGATCGGACCCCAGATCGCGAGCGCGCTGCCCTTGCCGATCATGGCGGCGATCTTCGGTAGCTTCACCTGGTTCACCGCGTTGCGCATGTTGCGCGCACGGCCGCCGAAAGTGACGCGCGAGTTGCCAGGCAAAGCGACGCTGTTCGGCGTCGGCGGCGGCATCGGGATGGTGGCGGGCATGGTCGGCACCGGCGGCGCGTTCCTCGCCGTCCCGTTCATGACCCGTTGCGGTATCCGACCCCATGCCGCGGTCGCGACCTCGGCGGCGCTGGGCTTGCCGATCGCGATCGCCGCGTCGCTGGGATTCATCCTCGCCGGCCTCCGCAAGACCGGCCTTCCGCCTTACTCGCTCGGCTACATCTACGTCCCGGCGCTGGTTGTAATCGCCGCGTGCAGCGTGTTGTTCGCGCCGTTCGGCGCCCGTGTGGCGCATGCGTGGCCCGGCGCGCGTTTGCGCACTGCGTTCGCCGCCATGCTTTTCGTGCTCGGCGGATTCATGTGGTGGAAGGCGTTCGGCGGCTGATCCAGAGTTCCCGCCCCTGCTCGCCTGCCCGACGCAACCCGGGCAGTCACGTTCTGCTAGCGCGGAGTGCCGGCGGCGATCATCGCGGCACTTGCCCCGAACCCGCGTAAGCGCCTTCCAGCGCGCCGTCGACGTCGAGCCGGCTGTGCGCAGGTCCGCCGGCGGAAACTCGTACGGCGCAATACTTGAACTCCGGAATTTTTCCGAACGGGTCGAGCACCGGATTGGTCAGCAGGTTCGCGGCCGCCTCGTGATAGCAGAACGGCAGGAAGATCGTGCCACGCTGGATTCCGTCGTCGGCACGCGCAAACAGCGACACCTTGCCGCGACGCGACTCGACAGTGATCGCACCGCCCGGGACCGCGCGCAGCGCAATCAAGTCCTGCGGATTCATCGACGCGACCGGATGCGGCTCGATCGCGTCCAGAACTTCCGTTCGCCGCGTCATGCTGCCGGTATGCCAGTGCTCGAGTTGGCGCCCGGTCATCAGGACGTACGGGTACGCAGCGTCGGGTTGTTCGGCCGCGGGAATCAGTCCGGCAGCCACGAGCCGCGCCCTGCCACTCGCAGTCGGGAAGGTTTCGGTGAACACGACCCGCTCGCCGGGATCGCCCTCCTGCTCGCACGGATAGGTCACCGCATGCTCGCGCTCGAGCCGGTCCCACGTGATCCCCGCGATCGACGGCATCGCCTTGCGCATTTCGTCGAAGACGTCGCGCGGATGCTCGTAGTGCCAGTCGAGGCCGAGGCGTCGCCCCATGTCGACGATGATCGCAAGGTCCTGACGCACCTCGCCCGGCGGCTCGAGCGCCTGGCGGCCGAGCTGCACGGTGCGATCGGTATTCGTGAACGTGCCGGTCTTTTCCGGGAACGCGGACGCCGGAAGGATCACGTCGGCAAGGTAGGCGGTCTCGGTCAGGAAGATGTCCTGCACGACGAGCATCTCGAGCTTGGCGAGCGCCTCGCGCGCGTGGCCCGCGTCGGGATCCGACATCGCCGGGTTCTCGCCCATGATGTACATGCCGCGGATCTCGCCCGCGTGGACCGCGTCCATGATCTCGACGACGGTGAGCCCGGGCTTCGGGTCCAGCGCGACGCCGCCCCACAGCGACGCGAATCGCTGTTGCACCTCGACGTTGTCCACGCGCTGGTAGTCCGGATAGACCATCGGAATCAGGCCGGCATCCGAAGCGCCCTGGACATTGTTCTGGCCGCGGAGCGGATGCAGGCCGGTGCCCGGCCGGCCGACCTGGCCGGTCAGCATCGTCAGCGCGATCAGGCAGCGCGCGTTGTCGGTTCCGTGCACGTGCTGCGAGATGCCCATGCCCCACAGGATCATCGATGCGCGCGAAGTAGCGAACAGGCGCGCCACTTCGCGGATCGTCTCGGCCGGAACGCCGCATACCGGCGCCATCGCCTCGGGGCTGTAGCCGGCGACGTTGCGGGCGAGCTCGTCATAGCCGCTCGTGCGGTCGGCGACGAAAGTCTTGTCGACGAGCCCCTCGTCGACGATCGTATGCATCATCGCGTTCAGCAGCGCGACATCGGTGTCGGCCTTGAACTGCAGGAAGTGGGTCGCATGGCGCGCGAGATCGGAGCGGCGCGGATCGGCGACGATCAGCCGCGTTCCGTTCTTCACCGCGTTCTTGATCCAGGTCGCCGCGACCGGATGGTTCACCGTCGGATTGGCGCCGATCAGCAGGACGACATCGGCCTGCATCACGTCCATCACCGGATTGGACACGGCTGCGGAGCCGATTCCTTCAAGCAGCGCGGCCACACTCGACGCGTGGCAGAGCCGCGTGCAGTGGTCGACGTTGTTCGATCCGAAGCCGGTGCGCACCAGCTTCTGGAACAGGTACGCCTCCTCGTTGCTTCCCTTCGCCGAGCCGAAGCCCGCGAGCGAGCGCGGTCCAAGCGTGTCGCGGATCGAACGTAGCGTGCCGCTCGCGAGCGCCATCGCTTCGTCCCAGGAGGCTTCGCGGAACACCGCAAGCGGATCGGCCGGATCGACCGTGAAATCCGCGGTCTTCGGAATGCCTTCGCGGCGGATCAGCGGCTTGGTCAACCGATGCGGATGGGTGACGTAGTCGAAGCCGAAGCGGCCCTTGACGCACAGCCGCTCGTGATTGGCCGGGCCGTCGCGGCCTTCGACGCGCACGATGCGATTGTCGCCGACGTGATAGGTGAGCTGGCAGCCGACGCCGCAGTAGGGACACACCGACGCCACCTTGCGGTCGACCGGCGCGAGATAGGCGTCGTGCGCGGGCGCGAGCGCACCGGTCGGACACGCCTGCACGCATTCGCCGCAGGCCACGCAGGTCGACTCGCCCATCGGGTCGTCGAGATCGAACACGATCGCCGAATGCCCGCCGCGATACGAATAGCCGATCACGTCGTTGACCTGCTCCTCGCGACAGGCGCGCACGCAACGCGTGCACTGGATGCAGGCGTCGAGGTTGACGGCCATCGCCGGATGCGAGATGTCGGCGGCGGGCTGCTCGCGGGCCGGAAAGCGGGCCTTTCCGATACCGAGCGCGCGCTTCCAGAATTCGAGCTCGGAATCCAGCTTGTAGACGCGCTCGGGCATGTCCGAGGCGAGCAACTCGACGATGATCTTCTGCGCGTGGACCGCGCGCGGGCTGTCGCTTGCGACTTCCATGCCGGCCGTCGGCTGGCGGCAGCACGACGGCGCCAGCACGCGCTCGCCCTTGATCTCGACCATGCACGCGCGGCAGTTGCCGTCCGGCCGCATGCCCGGCTTGTAGCAAAGCCGCGGGATCGGCACGCCGAGGCGGTCCGCCGCCTCGATGATCGACTCGCCGGGCGCTGCGGTGACCTCGGCGCCGTTGAGACGGAACGCGATCGTCGCCTGATCGAGTGCAGCTTCGCGGGGCGCGTTCATGCGTCATTCCCGCGCACGCGGGAATCGAGCGTCTTCGATCAACGCCCTCGTCCCCGCCTTCGCGGGGAGAGGCCTGAGGTGCGTCGACGTTCACGTTTCGAGCTCTTGCGGAAAATACTTGACGACGCAAGCAATCGGATTCGGCGCCGCCTGGCCAAGACCGCAGATCGACGCGTCGATCATCGCCTGCGAAAGCTCGGTGAGCAGCGGAACGTCCCAGCGTGCGGTACCCATCAACGCAACCGCCTTCTGCGTGCCGACACGGCACGGCGTGCATTGACCGCAGGATTCGTCCGCGAAGAATTCCATCAGGTTCAATGCAGCATCCCGTGCGCGATCCTGCTGCGACAGGACGATCACGGCCGCCGAGCCGATGAAGCATCCATAAGGTTGCAGTGTATCGAAATCGAGCGGCACATCGCCAAGCGACGCCGGCAGAATTCCGCCGGAGGCGCCGCCGGGAAGATAGGCATAGAGCTCATGGCCGTCCTGCATTCCGCCGCAGTATTCGTCGATCAGCTCGCGAACCGTGATGCCTGCAGGTGCCAGGTGCACGCCCGGGTTTTTCACGCGGCCCGGACACCGAAAACGAGCGCAAGCCCTTGCGTCCGTTGCGGCCCTGGCCGGCGAACCACGCGGCGCCCTTCTCCAGGATGTCGCGGACCCAGTACAGCGTTTCCATGTTGTGCTCGAGCGTCGGACGACCGAACAGCCCGACCTGCGCCACGTACGGCGGGCGCAGGCGGGGCTCCCCGCGCTTGCCCTCGATCGACTCGATCATCGCGGACTCTTCGCCGCAGATGTAAGCGCCCGCACCGCGCCTCACGTGGATGCGCGGAAGCTTGCACGGCGGATCGCGCTCGAGTGCGGCGATCTCCCGCAACAGCAGCGCGCGGCACGCGGCGTACTCGTCGCGCAGGTAAACGTAGATCTCGTCGATGCCCACCGCCCAAGCGGCGATCAGCATGCCTTCGAGGAACCGGTGCGGGTCGCGCTCGAGGTAATAGCGATCCTTGAACGTGCCCGGCTCGCCTTCGTCGATGTTCACGGCCATCAGCCGCGGCGCGGGCTCGCCGCGAACGATCCGCCACTTGCGGCCGGCCGGGAACCCGGCACCGCCGAGTCCTCGCAGCGCGGAGCTCTCGAGCTCGCCGATCACCGCGTCGACGGTGCGCCCGCCGCTCGTGCATTCGACGAGCGTCCGGTAGCCGCCGTCCCGCCGGTAGGCTGCGAGGTCGACTGCCGCCGCCGGCGCGGGCTCGGTGCGATGCTCGCGCGCCGCTGATGCAACGGCGTCGACAGTCGCCTGCAGCGACCGGATTGCGACCGACGACCGCCACCGGCGCCTGCTCGCAGCGGCCGACACACGGCGCGCCGATGATGCGCACGTCCGGCAACGCAAGGTCCTCGAGCGATTCGCGAAGCGCTTGCGAGCCCGCCATCCGGCACGACAGCGTCTCGCACACGCGAACGGTGATCGCGGGCGGCTTCGGGTCATCGTCGCCGACGACGTCGAAGTGGTGATAGAACGTCGCGACTTCATGGACTTCGGCCATCGCGAGACGCATCTCCTGCGCGAGCGCGACCAGATGCGCCGCCGTCACGCAGCCGTAGTGATCCTGAATGCTGTGCAGATGCTCGATCAGGAGGTCGCGCCGCCGCGGCGCGTCGCCGAGCAACGCCTGGATCTGCGCGAGGGCGGACGGATCCACCGGCCGCCCTTTCGCAGTGGCCCGCAGGCCGCGGCGCCCTCGCAAGCGCGAGGTGTCGATGATCGCGGGAGCGTTCACCGATCCGCTCGCGTGCTACACGCTGCCGGCATCGCCGGGACGCTGCGTCGTCGGGCCCGCAACCGGCGATGCGCCCTCCGACTTCGCCTCACCTGATCCGCGACGCCGCGACAAGTCGATGATCTTCGATATCAGCGGCCAGAACAGCAGGATCAGCGCGAGCAGCATGATCGATCCGACCAGCCCGTTGGCCCAGAAGATCGACACGCTGCCGGCGGACAGCAGCATCGACTGCCGGAATGCCGTCTCCGCCATGTCGCCGAGCACCAGCGCCAGCACCAGCGGCGCGAGCGGGTACTTGAGCTTCTTGAAGAAATAGCCGACGACGCCGAACACGACCATCATCGTGACGTCGAACATGCTGTTGTGGACCGTGTACGCGCCGATCGCGCAGATCACGACGATCACCGGCGCGATGATGGCGAACGGGATGCGCAGGATCGCAGCCCACCAGGGCACCGTTGTCAGCACGATCAGCAGGCCCACGATGTTGCCAAGGTACATGCTGGCGATCAGCCCCCAGACGAATTCCTTCTTCTCGATGAACAGCAGCGGTCCCGGCTGCAGGCCCCAGATCAGCAGGCCGCCGAGCAGCACGGCCGCGGTCGGCGAGCCGGGAATGCCCAGCGTCAGCATCGGCAGCAGTGCGCTCGTGCCGGCCGCGTGCGCCGCGGTCTCCGGAGCGACCACGCCTTCGATGTGCCCGTTGCCGAACTTGTCGCGTTCCTTCGACATGCGCCGCGCGAGACCGTAGCTCATGAACGACGCCGGCGTTGCGCCGCCGGGCGTGATGCCCATCCAGCAACCGATCAGGCAGCCGCGCAACGAGGTCATCCAGTAGCGCGGCAGCTTCTTCCAGGTCTCGAGCACGACCTTGGCGTTGATTCGGCCCTTGACGCCCTTGAACGCGAGGCCTTCCTCCATCGTCAGCAGGATCTCGCCGAGGCCGAACAGCCCGATGACCGCGATCAGGAAGTCGAAGCCCTGCAGGAACTCGGTCCGCCCGAACGTCAGGCGAAGCTGTCCGGTCACGGTATCGAGTCCCACCGCGGCAAGCGCGAAGCCGAGCATCATCGCGGCGATCGTCTTGACCGGCGGCTCGCGGCTCATGCCGACGAAGCTGCAGAAGGTCAGGAACTGGACGGCGAAGTATTCGGGCGGTCCGAACTTGAGTGCGAACCGCGCGACCAGCGGGGCCAGGAACGTGATGACGATCACGGCGAACAGCGCGCCGATGAACGACGACGTGAACGCCGCCGTCATCGCCTCTCCGGCGCGGCCCTGCTGCGCCATCGGATAGCCGTCGAAGGTCGTCGCCACCGACCACGGCTCACCCGGGATGTTGAACAGGATCGAGGTGATCGCGCCGCCGAACAGTGCGCCCCAGTAGATGCAGGACAGCATGATGATCGCCGACGTCGGCGACATCGAGAACGTGAGCGGCAGCAGGATCGCAACGCCGTTCGCGCCGCCGAGGCCGGGCAGCACGCCGATCAGGACGCCGAGCAGGATGCCGACCAGCATGAACAGCAGGTTCTGCCAGGTCAGCGCAACGGCGAAGCCGTTGGCCAGGTTGCTGATGTCCTCCACGCGCTCCCCTAGTGTCGTCGTTCCCGCGAAGGCGGGGAGCGTGCTTGCACGGAAACGCTGGGTCCCCGCCTTCGCGGGGATGACGATCCTGACGGATCGTCACCTTCGCGGGAATGACGCCGGTGGTTGTTCGCACGCGCGCGCATCAGTAACCGAGCATCCGCTCGATGGGTCCCTTGGGCAGCGGCACCAGGAACCACATCTCGAACAGCAGGAACATGACGACCGGAACGCTGATCGCCACGCCAAGCGCCGGCAACAGCCGATAGTGGCCCTGCCACAACATGAACAACGCGATGAACACGGCCGATGCGACGTAGATGCCGACCAGCCGGATCAGCACGATGTAGGCGATCGTCGGCAGCAGCATCGCGAGCACCGGCTTGAGCTTCGCCCAGCTCACGAAGATGTCGTCGCGCTGCCGCTTCCAGCGCCACAACACGCTTGCCGCCAGCCAGCCGCCCGAGAGCGCGAGCGCGGTGCCGGTGAGCCAGGGGAAGTAGCCGCCCTGCGGGCCGTCCGGGCCCCATTGCGCGCCGATTCGCAGGCTGTCGTAGATCACGACGCCGCCGCCCGTCGCGATCAACAGCGCGAAGATGAGCTCGATCCAGCGGGTGCGCGAGACCGCCGCCGGAAGTGGAACCTTCTGCGGCGGCCTCGTCCAACCCCTTCGCCTCCATCGGCTACTTCGCCAGGAAGCCGGCTTCCTGCATCAGCTCGCGATGCCGGACCTCGGCCTTCTGCACCCAGTCGACGTACTCCTTGCCGGCCATGAACGTGTCGTTGAACGCCGCGTCCTCGGTGTATTTCTTCCACTCGGGCAGCGCGCGGACCTTCTTGAACAGGTCGACGTAGAAATCGACCTGGTCCTGGCTGACGCCCGCGGGCATGAAGATACCCCGCAGCATCACGTACTCGACGTCGAGGCCCTGCGACTTGCAGGTCGGGACGTCCTGCCAGGATTGCGCCGTCGTGACCTTCGCCGGATAGGGCATCGGCTTGGTGTCGAACACGCAAAGCGCGCGCAGCGCGCCGGAACGCCAGTGCGCGATCGCCTCGATCGGGTTGTTCACCGTGGAGTCCACGTGCTTGCCGACGAGCTGCACGGCGACGTCACCGCCGCCCTTGAACGGCACGTACGTGAGCTTCTTGCCGACGGCCTTCTCGAGCGCCACGGTGATGATCTGGTCTTCCTGCTTCGAGCCGGTTCCCGCCATCTTGAACTGGCCGTTGCTGCCGGCCTTCACCGCGTTCATGTAGTCCGCCGCGCTCTTGTACGGCGATTCCGCGTTCACCCAGAGCACGAACTCGTCGAGCGCCAGCATCGCGACCGGCGTCAGGTCCTTCCAGTTGAACGGCACCCCGGTGGCGAGCGGCGTCGTGAACAGGTTGGACAGCGTGATGACGATCTTGTGCGGATCGCCCTTCGCACCCTTGACGTCGAGGAAGCCCTCGGCGCCGGCGCCGCCCGACTTGTTGACGACGACGAACGGCTGCTTCATCAGGTTGTGCTTGGCGACCACCCCCTGAAGGAAGCGCGCCATCTGGTCCGCGCCGCCGCCGGTACCGGCGGGGACGATGAACTCGACGGGCTTGGTGGGTTCCCACGCCGCTTGGGCCGGCACCACTGCCGACGACGCGACCAGGACGGCCGCGAGCGCGGCCCGGATTGTCAGTTTGCGATTCATCACTCCTCCTAGAGGTTCACCCTTGGTCGCCCGCGCGGACTCTCGTGCAGTCCGGCCCGCGTCGGGCGCAGTTACGACAACCGCTTAACGCATCGACGCCGGTTGCGGACGACTCATCCGATCAAGCCGGCGCCGCGCGCCCATTGGTACTTTGCGCCGAGCACCTGCACCGGCATCTCGGTCGAGTACGGATACGCCGGGATGCCGTGGTCGAACAGGTACTCCGCGGCCTCCTCCACCTGAATGTCACCGGCCAGCGAGGCGACGATCGGCTTCTCGATGCCCTTCGCCTTGAACTCTGCCACCACCTCACTGACCAGCTTCGCGAACACCATCGGCGGCGTGATGATCGTATGCCAGTAGCCGAGGATCAGCGCGTGGATGCGCGGATCCTCGAGCCCGAGCCGGATCGTGTTCTGATAGGTCTTCGGCGGCTCGCCGCCCGTGATGTCGACCGGATTCCCGGCGGCGCCGAACGGCGGGATGAACTTGCGAAACGCCTGGTCGAGGTCGGACGGCATCGCCATCAGCTTCAGCCCGTTGTCCACGCACGCGTCGGACAGCAGCACGCCCGAGCCGCCCGCGCCGGTGATGATCACCACGTTCTCGCCTTTCGGCGTAGGCAGCACCGGAATCGCGCGCGCGTACTCGAGCAGCTCGCGCAACGCCTTGGCGCGGATGACGCCCGACTGCCTGAACACGTCGTCGTAGATCTTGTCGTTGCCGGCGAGCGCACCGGTGTGCGAGCTTGCCGCGCGCGCGCCCATGCTCGTCCGACCGGCTTTCAGCACGACGACCGGCTTCTTCTTGCTGACGCGCTTCGCGACCTCCGCGAACGCACGCCCGTCCTTCAGGTCCTCGCAGTGCTGCGCGATGATGTGGGTGTTGTCGTCCTGCTCGAAGAACGTGAGCAGGTCGTCCTCGTCGATGTCCGACTTGTTGCCGAGGCCCACGATCGCCGACACGCCCATTTTCGCCGAGCGCGAGAAGCCGATGATCGCCATGCCGATGCCGCCCGATTGCGAGGACAGCGCGGCGTGGCCCTTGACGTCGTAGGCCGTGCAGAACGTCGCGCACAGGTTCTTCCACGTGTAGTAGAAGCCGTAGATGTTCGGCCCCATCAGGCGCACGCCGTACTTGTGGCCGATGTCCTGGATCTCCTTCTGCCCTTCGACGTTGCCGGTCTCGGCGAAGCCCGACGGGATCAGCACAGCGCCGGGAATCTTCTTCTCGCCGACCTCGACCAGCGCCTGCGCCACGAACTTCGCCGGGATCGCGAACACGGCGACGTCGATGACGCCGGGCACGTCCTTCACGCTCTTGTACGCCTTGCGGCCCAGGATCTCGTCGGCCGACGGGTTGATCGGGTAGATCTTGCCCTGGTAGCCGCCGTTGATCAGGTTCTTC
Organism: uncultured beta proteobacterium; assembly: GCA_963804205.1. Classification (GTDB taxonomy): domain Bacteria; phylum Pseudomonadota; class Gammaproteobacteria; order Burkholderiales; family Casimicrobiaceae; genus VBCG01. The sequence continues at coordinate 417,435 of CAWDPJ010000006.1, forward strand.
ATCACCGAGTTGCCGATCTTGCCTTCCTCGGACGACGCGCCGATGACGGCGACCGCATCGGGCTTCATGATGCGGTTCATGTCGCGCACGATGTCGTCGTGCTTCGGCCGGTAGCGCGCGGGCGCCGGATCGAAGTCGACGACGATTCGCACGTCGGCCGCGGTCGCGCCATTCTTGGTCGCGAACACCGGATTCAAATCCATCTCGGCGATCTCGGGAAAGTCGGAGACGAGTTGCGACACCCCGACGATCAGCGCAGCCAGCGCGTCGCGATTCACCGGATCCGAGCCCCGTACGCCCTTGAGCATTTCCGCGGCCGCGATGCTGTCGAGCATCGAGAGCGCATCGTCTTTCGTCGCCGGCGCGAGACGGAACGTGATGTCCTTCATCACCTCGACCAGCACGCCGCCGAGACCGAACGCGACGAGCTTGCCGAACGAGGGGTCGGTGACCGCTCCGACGATCACCTCCTGGCCGCCCTTCAGCATCTGCTGCACCTGCACGCCGAGCAGGTTCGCCTTCGCGTCGTACTTGCGCGCGTTGGCCATGATCGTGTCGAAGCCCTTCTTCGCGGCGTCGGCGCTGTCGACGCCGACCAGCACGCCGCCGGCCTCGGTCTTGTGCAGGATCTGCGGCGAGACGATCTTCAGCACGACCGGGAAGCCCATGCCCGACGCGAGCTTCGCGGCTTCGTCGGCCGAACGTCGCGACACCTTCCTTCGGCACGGGAATCCCGTACGCGTCGCAAACCAGCTTGCCTTCGGGCGCGGTGAGCGACGTGCGGCCCTCCGCCTTCGCCTTGTCCAGCACCTGCCGCACCGCATTCTTGTTTTGCGCCATCGTCGTTCCTGTCCTAGATCACGTTAGCTGCGCGCAGCGAGGCGATTTCGTCCGCGCCGTAGCCCAGTTCCTTCAGCACTTCATCGGTGTGCTCGCCGAGCAGCGGCGAGCGCTCCACGTCGGTCGGGCTGTCCGACATCTTGATCGGATTGCCGACCGTCAGGTACTTGCCCGCGCGTCGGATGATCGACCTCGACGACGGTGCCGGTCTTGCGCAGCGACGGCTCCTCGGCGATCTCCTTCATCGACAGGATCGGGCCGCACGGAATGTCGTACTTGTTGAGGATCTCCATCGCCTCGAACTTGGTCTTGGTCTTCGTCCACTCCTCGATCTTGCCGAAGATCTCCATCAGGTGCGGCAGGCGCCCCTTGGGCGTTGCATAGCGCGGATCGGTCAGCCATTCCTCGCGGCCGATCACCTTGCAGATCGCCTCCCAGACCGGCGCCTGGGTGATGAAATAGATGTACGCGTTCGGATCGGTCTCCCAGCCCTTGCATTTCAGGATCCACCCCGGCTGGCCGCCGCCCGAAGCATTGCCCGCGCGCGGCACGGCGTCGCCGAATTTGCCGTTCGGATACTGCGGATACTCTTCCAGCACGCCGGTGCGGGCAAGCCGCTGCTGGTCGCGAAGCTTCACGCGTGACAGGTTGAGCACGCCGTCCTGCATCGCCGCGAGGACCTTCTGGCCGCGACCGGTCGTGTTGCGCTGATACAGCGCTGCGACGATGCCGAGTGCCAGGTGCAGGCCGGTGCCGCTGTCGCCGATCTGCGCGGCGGTCACGAGCGGCGGGCCGTCATCGAAGCCGGTCGTCGAGGCCGAGCCGCCCGCGCATTGCGCGACGTTCTCGTAGACCTTGCAGTCCTCGTACGGGCCGGGACCGAAGCCCTTGACCGAGGCGACGATCATCTTCGGGTTGAGCGCCTGGATGCGCTCCCAGGTGAAGCCCATGCGATCCAGCGCGCCGGGCGCGAAGTTCTCGACCAGCACGTCGCAGTACTTGACCAGCGTCTCCAGCACCGCCTTGCCCTTCGGGTGCTTGGTGTCGAGCGTGATCGAGCGCTTGTTGCCGTTCAGCATCGTGAAATACAGGCTGTCGACGTCGGGGATGTCGCGCAGCTGGCCGCGCGTGATGTCGCCGCCGCCGGCGCGCTCGATCTTGATCACGTCCGCCCCCAGCCATGCGAGCAGCTGCGTGCAGGTCGGACCGGACTGCACGTGCGTGAAGTCGAGAATGCGGACGCCGTCCAATGCCTTACTCATGCCTTCCCCTGTGCAATCGTCATTCCAGAAGCGCCGTCATTGCAGACGCGCCGTCATCCCAGAAGCGCGCATGGCCATCACGGTTTCTTCTTCGCGGCGGGATTGAGACTCGTGATGCGGCCGCTTTCCGTGCCAGCCTTTTCGTCGATGACCGCGTTGATCAAAGTAGGCGTGCGCGAGCGGATCGCTTCTTCCATCGCGTTGCGAAGCTCAACCGGTGTCGTGGCCATCACCCCCACGCCACCGAAGGCCTCCATCAGCTTCTCGTAGCGCGCGCCCTTGACGAACACCAGGGGCGACGGATCGCGTCCTCCGGTGGGATTCACTTCATCGCCGCGGTAGACGCCGTTGTTGTTCAGGATCACGACGCAGACCGGCAGGTTGTAGCGGCAGATCGTCTCGCATTCCATGCCGGAGAAACCGAAGGCGCTGTCGCCCTCGATCGCGATCACCTGCTCGCCGCTGACCACGGCCGCCGCAACCGAAAAGCCCATGCCGATGCCCATGACGCCCCACGTGCCGACGTCCAGTCGCTTGCGCGGCTTGTACATGTCCACGATGCTGCGCGTGAAATCGAGCGCATTCGCACCCTCGTTGACGAGGATGGCATCCGGATTCGCCTTGACGATGTCGCGCACGACGTTGAGTGCGCTGTGGAAGTTCATCGGCGTCGGGTTCTTCGCGAGCGACTCGCCCATCTTCGCGACGTTCTTCGTCTTGCGCTCTGCGATGGCGTCGAGCCACTCGGCGGGCGGCTTCGGCCACTTCGATCCCATCGCTCCGAGCATCGCCGAGACGCACGAGCCGATGTCGCCGACGACCGGCGCATCGATACGGACATTGCTGTCCGCCTCTTGCGGCGAGATGTCGATCTGGACGAACTTCTGGCCGCCCCATTCCTTGGCGCTGTTGCCGCCCCACGTCTTGCCTTTGCCGTGCGAGAGCAGCCAGTTGAGGCGCGCACCGATCACCATCACGACATCGGCTTCGGGCAGCACGTACGAGCGCGCCGCAGCCGCCGACTGCTCGTGCGTGTCGGGGAGCAGGCCCTTGGCCATCGCCATGGGCAAGTAAGGGATGCCGGTCCTCTCCACGAGCGCGCGAATATCCGCATCGGCCTGCGCGTACGCCGCGCCCTTGCCGAGAATGATCAGCGGACGCTTGGCGCCCTTGAGCAGATCGAGCGCGCGCTGCACGGCGTCCGGCGCCGGGATCTGGCGCGGCGCCGGATCGACGACCTTGATCAGCGACTTCTTCCCTGCTTCTGCATCGATCGTCTGCGGGAACAACTTGGCCGGCAGGTCGAGATAGACGCCACCCGGACGGCCTGACAGCGCAGCGCGAATCGCACGCGCCACGCCCACGCCGATGTCCTCGGCGTGCAGGACCCGGAACGCGGCCTTGGCGTGCGGCCTCGCGATGGCGAGCTGGTCCATCTCCTCGTAGTCGCCCTGCTGCAGGTCGACGATCTCGCGCTCGCTCGAGCCGCTGATGAGGATCATCGGAAAGCAGTTGGTGGTGGCATTGGCGAGCGCCGTCAGTCCGTTCAGAAAGCCTGGGGCGGATACGGTGAGGCAGATGCCCGGCTTGCCCGTCATGAAGCCGGCGATGGAGGCGGCATAACCGGCGTTCTGCTCATGGCGGAAGGAGATCACGCGCATCCCAGCGGCCTGCAACTTGCGCGTGAGGTCGGTAATCGGGATGCCGGGCAGGCCGAAGATCGTATCGATCCCGTTCAGCTTGAGGGCCTCGATGACGAGTGCAAAGCCGTCGGTTTCCTGTGCCTGGCGATCGATCGCACCGCCGCCGGCGATCTGCAGCGCGTCATCGGCGGTCGTCGTTGCTTTTGCTGCCGACTTGCGGGCTTCGTCTAGCATGGCTTTCTCCGATGGCGAGGAGCGCGGGTCCGGCGAGCCTACCGCGGCCAACCCCTGCGCGCGTCAGGCCGATCGCGACTTTCTTTAGTGCGCAGCTGGAATGGGTGGACGGTTGAGCGCGGTCAGGGCGTTCGACGAACGGGACCTCGCGCGCCCGAGGGCGCGGGAGACTGCGGGTAACGCGGGCAGGTTGCCGGCGGCAGCAGGGCGTGACCGGGTCGACCCGTCGTGACGCATTCTCAATACTCCCCCAAAGCAAGCCGCCGTTTCGGATGGCGGACGATTCTTATCGGCGTTTCCAATAAGGTATGTGATATACCACGGCGCGTCAACGGCGCTCCGACCTCCGTCGCGGCGGTCGCTCCGCCTACGGCTTTTGCCCGGAGCAGCTGGTTATCAGATGCGCGCAACGGGCGCGGAACGCGACTCGGTGCGGTGGTTTCGGGTATGCGGTATATGAGATACTGCCGGACGCTGGCGCGAGTGGGTTCGCTGCATTCGACCGAGCTGCCTGACACCCCGAATTCGCTCCTCCCTGCGCCGCCCGGATTCGCGCCCCCATGCCCACTGCACCGGCCGCCGCCACCCGCATCCCGCTTTCGCTCCAGCCGCTCAATCCGAGCCAGAGCTATCGCGACCAGGCTTACGCGGCGCTGAAGCAGGCGATCATCGAGGCCGACGTCTACTCGCACTCCGGCGAGGTGCGCCTGGACGAGCGTCAGCTCGCGTTGTCGCTCGGCGTGTCGCGCACGCCGATCCGCGAGGCGATGACGCTGCTCGAGCAGGAAGGCCTGCTGCGTACCATCCCGCGTCGCGGCATCTTCATCGTCCGCAAGACCAAGCGCCAGATCGTCGAGATGATCGAGATGTGGGCGGCGATCGAAAGCATGGCCGCGCGCCTCGCGACGCTCAACGCTTCCGACGAGGACATCGCCGGCCTGCGCAAGATGTTCGACGAGTTCCGCAACGCGACGCCCGCCGAGCATATCGACGAGTATTCGAATGCGAACATCGCTTTCCACCAGGCGATCATCGCGCTATCGGGCTCGCACCTGATGGGGCAGACGCTGGAGAGCCTGTTCATCCACGTCCGCGCGATCCGGCGCATGACGATCTCGCAAGCCGACCGCGCGGCGCGCTCGATCGTCGATCACATGCGCATCATCGAGGCGCTGGAGCGTCGCGACACCGAGCTCGCGGAGCGGCTCGTGCGTCAGCATTCGCTCGACTTGGCTGCGTTCGTCGAGAAGCATTGCGATTTCTCTGCGAATGAGCCGATGAAAAAGCGCGTCCGCGCGACGATCGTCGCGCAGTGCTGACGAGATGGCAGCGCTGCACCTTTTTCATCGGGAGTTGAATCAGGCGGGCGCCTAGGGAGCGGCCCGTCGGCGCCCGCGGGTAAAGGCACGAAACAACGCGCGTTAGATGCGCGGGCTGAGCCTCTTGGGTTCTGCCGAACTTAATCTTGCTTCGCGCCCGTCAAGCGATCGCGCAGCGCGCTCTTCTGCACCTTCCCCATCGCGTTTCGCGGCAGCTCCGACGCGAAGATCACGCGCTTCGGCACCTTGAACCCGGCGATCTCGCCTTTGAGCGCCGAAATGATTTCGGCCTCGGTCAGCGTGGATCCCGGACGCGGCACGACCACCGCAACGACGGCCTCGCCGAAGTCAGGATCCGGCACGCCGATCACCGCCGATTCGCTCACGCCCGGCAGTGCGTCGATCCGCTCCTCGATCTCCTTCGGATAGATGTTGAGCCCGCCGCTGATGATCAGGTCCTTCGCGCGTCCGACGATCGCAAGATAGCCGTCGTCGTCGAGCCTGCCGACGTCGCCGGTGCGAAACCAGCCGTCGGCAGTGAACGACTCCGCAGTCTTGTCCGGCTGGTTCCAGTACCCGGGCGTGACGTTCGGACCGCTGACCTCGATCTCGCCGATCGTCCCGTGTGCGCAGGCCTTCCCCTCGGCGTCGACGACGCGGATCGAAATGCCCGGCAGCGGCGGGCCGACGAGCCCCGGCTTGCGCTCGCCCTGCAGCGGGTTCGACGCATTCATGCCGGTCTCGGTCATGCCGTAGCGTTCGAGGATGCAATGGCCGGTGCGCTCTTCGAACTCGCGGAACGTTTCGGGCAACAGCGGCGCCGAGCCGGCGATGAAGACCCGGACGTTCGCGCACGCCGCGCGATCGAGTCCGGCTTCAGCGAGCAGCCGTGTGTAGAACGTCGGCACGCCCATCATCACCGTCGCGCGCGGCAGCACGCGCAGGACTTCCTTGGCATCGAACTTCGGAAGCCACAGCACGCGGCTGCCCGATAGCAGCGCGCAATGCAACGCAACGAACAGGCCGTGCACGTGATAGACGGGGAGCGCGTGCAGCAGCACGTCGCCGCGCGTGAAGCCCCAGGCACCCACCAGCGCGAGCGCGTTCGACGCGAGGTTGCGGTGCGTGAGCATGGCGCCCTTCGATCGACCGGTCGTGCCGGACGTGTAGAGGATCGCGGCGAGGTCGTCCGGCGCGCGTTGCACGACGTCGAACGTCTCGCTCGTATGTTGCGCGCGAGCCCACAGCTCGCCGCCACCCGCATCCAGCGTCAGGACCGTCGCGCCGCGCGCGATCGTCTCGATGACGCCGAGCCGTTCCGGCGAGCAGACGACGACGCGCGGCGTCGCGTCCTCGAAGAAGTAGGCGAGCTCGCTGCGCTGGTAGGCGCTGTTCAACGGCAGGTACACGAGTCCCGCGCGCAGTGCGGCGAGATACAGCGGCACGACCTGCCACGGCTTGTCGATCTGCACGGCGATGCGATCGCCCGGACTGCAGCCCGCGTCCACCAGGACATTGGCGATGCGCGCCGACTCGACGGCGAGCTGGTCGTAGTCGATCGCGCGCCCGCCATGCACGATCAGGCACGGTTGTCCTGAAGCGTCCGGGAAATGGCTTTCCAGCAGGGCGTAGAGATTGGCGTTCACGGCGCGCCTGGAGGTTGTCGCGGCGCGAGGATACACCCGCCGCGGTCCGCACGATTGCTGCCGCCCTGTTGCTAGGAAGGGTGCGCGTAGGCATGCTTGCGCCATGGATCGCACGGGGTTCGACGCGTCGTCGCTGCGGGCACGAGGTCTCGCGCAGGCAGCGCTGTGCGTCGCGCTGATCGCAGCCGGCGATGCGATCGGCTCGGCGGAAGCGACATTCCTGCGTCCAGGCCTGTACAGGGCGATCCGAGTCGGATGTCGTCGCCACCGGACGGACCTGCGGTATCGGGCCGCGACTTGCGCCCGATTTCGCGCTGAAGGTCGGCTCGCCGGGAGCGCAGGGTGCGCCTTCGGCCATCGCCGTATTGCGCGACGATGCCGGCGTTGCGATGCCGATCGTGGCGCAACCGGACGCTGAGGCGTTCAAGCTCGTCGATCTGACGGAGCCCGAGTCGTCGAGCGACTACCTGCTCGGCGATTTCACGGTGATCCAGCGCGAGCCTTCCGCGTGGGTGGCTGTCGACTACCGGCGCCTCGATCTCGACTGTCGCGTCACCGGAACGATCATCTTCGAGAGCGTCGTCGACGCTGCGGTGGCAGCTCAGGTCGACACGATCACAAGCGCTCTGGACCTCAGCGGCCGACGTGACGCGCTGCGCGCCGCCGGCAATTCGCGTCCCGCGATGGAGCCGGCGCTCGCTGCGGAAACGTTGCTGCGCGCCGCACTCGGCGCCGATCACCAGCTGACGCTGAACGCCGAAACGAACATCGCGTCGCTGCACTGGGATCTCGACGAGTTCGTTCTTTCGCGCGAGCGCTACGAGAGCGCGATTCCGCGGATCGCCGCGACGCTCGGCCCCGATCACTTCCACGTATGGCGCGCGCGTCAGAACCTTGCACTGGTTCTCTGGGACCTGGGTGAGCTGGACCAGGCCGAGGCGATGCTGCGGCAGGTCGCGGATCGTTACGCGGCGCTGCTCGACCCGAACGATGCGCACCGGCTCGGCACGCTGACGAACCTCGCGACGCTCCTGTCCCAGCGCGGCCGGCACGTCGAGGCCGAGCGCACGATGCTCGACGTCATCGTCCGGCTCGAGCGGACGCTGGGCCCCGATAACCCACGCACGATGATCGCGCTCAACAATCTCGCCGGAGATTGTCGAGAATGTCGGTCGCTTCGACGACGCGCTGCTTCAGTACGCGACCGCTGTCGAGCGCTATCTGCGGACGCTCGGACCGCGACACCCCGCGACGCTTCGCGCCCGGCACAATCACGCCTCGATGCTCGCCCGGATGGGCCGCCGTGCCGAGGCGATCGCGCTGTTTCGCGAAGTGCTCGCCGCACGGCGCGAGGCGATCGGCGCGCGGCATTCCGAAACGCTGTTCACGCAGCACAACCTTGCGGTTCATCTCGCGGCCGACGGGGCGCTCGACGAGGCGATCGGATTGCAGCGCGAGGTCGTCGAGGGCCGCGAAGCGATCAGCGGACCGTCCAACATCGAGACGTTGCGCGCACAACTCGTGCTGGGCCAGATGGAAACGCGCGTTGGGCAGAGCGACGCAGGCCTCGAGCGCATGCGTCGCGCGCGCAGCCTGGGAGTAGAAACGCTTGGGCGCGAGCGACCGTATCGTGCTCGAGATGGGCGCGAAGCTCGGAACCGCGCAGCGAAGGGCGGGGGATGCGGCCGGGGCGCGCGCGACACTGCGTGAAGTCGTAACCGACGTGGAGGCTTGGCGCGAGACGGGGGCCACGACGCGCCGCGGGGCGTCGCGACCTGTTCGCGCCGTGGGTCACGACTTACAAGGAGCTCGCTGGGTTGGAGCTCGCGCTGGGCGATATCGCGGCGGCATTCGAGCAGGCGGAGCGTTCGAAGGCGCGCGTGCTCGTCGAGACGCTCGCGCTGCGCCGCGGCGAGGCGCGCGACGTCCTGCCTGCCGATGCGCTCGCGATGCTCGCGCGCCTGGACCGCCAGCTCGCCGATGTCGAGACCGAGATCGCGCGCGCTCCGCGCGATCCGAGCGTGCGGTTTCCGCTCGAGCAGCGCAGGACCGCCGTTGGCGACGAGGCGCGCGCGTTGCGATACGAGCTTCGCGCGCGCTATCCGAAGTACGCCGCGCTGTCCGAGGCGCGGATCGTTTCGGTGACCGAAGGCGCGCGCGACCTGCCGGCGAGCGCGTGTTCGTCAGCTATCTTCGCGACGGCGATCGCGTGCTCGCGTTCACCGTCGATCGGCGCGGCCGCCTGCAAGGCCGCGATCTCGGCGCGCTTCCCGGTCTCGACGATACGGTCATCGCGTACCGGATGCTGCTCACCGCTCCGCGCGGCGGCGACCCGCCTCCCGTCTGGCGACTTGCGGATGGCCGATACCGGGTCGCGCTCGCGGCGGAGCCCGGCGCGGTGCGCGTCACCGATGCAGCGATGATCGGCGCCGAGCTGACCGAGCGCCTGGTCGAGCCGCTACCGGAGCTGATGCGCACGCGGCGCTGGATCATCTCGCCCGACAGCGCGCTCGCGCTGGTGCCGTTCGAAACGCTGCCGCATCGCGGCCAGCCGCTGGTCGTCACGCGCGAGATCAGCTATGCGCCGTCGCTGACGGTGTATGCGCTCACGACGAGACGCGGACGCGCGTACGACCGGCTCGCCGATCGATCCGCGCTTTACGCGATGGGCGCCGCGTTCTACGACACGCACGCGCCGGCTGCGACGTCGCCGAAAGCGGGCGGCGTTGCGCTAGCGCGCCTCGCCGGCACGCTCGCCTCGGATCCGCTGGGCGTTCGTCGCGCGTACGACGCCATCGGCGCGAGCTGGCCGGAGTTGCCGACGTCCGCCGCCGAGATCCGGCAGGTCGCAGCGCATTTCCGGAACGCCGGCGAAGTGACGGTGCGAAGCCTCGGCGATGCGACCGAGGCGCGGCTGATGGAGGACGACCGGCGCGGAACGCTCGCCCGCCATCGCTACGTGCTGCTGTCCGCCCACGGATTCCTGTCGACCGAGGCGCCGAGCCTTTCCGCCGTCGTGCTCGGCCAGCGCGACGTGACCCCCGAAGCCGATGGCTATGTGACTGCCGCCGAATGGACGAGCTATACGCTGCGCAGCGACCTCATCGTGATCTCGGCGTGCGAGACCGGCGTCGGGCAGGTCATCGAGGGTGAGGGTGTTGCCGGACTTCCGTACGCATTGTTCGTGGCTGGCAACCGCAACGCGTTGCTCACCCTGTGGCCGGTCGCGGACCGCAGCACGGCGTTGTTCGTGTCGCGATTCTTCGGCCACCTGCGGGCGGGTCTTTCGCAGTCGGCCGCGCTGACCCGAACCAAGCGTGAGTTCGCTTCGAAGGGACCCTATTCAGCGCCGCTGCACTGGGCGCCGTTCGTGCTCTGGGGCGCCTGACGCCGATACGCGGCGTCGAACAGGCGCGCCATCTGCTCGGCACGGTTCGCGAGCATCGGACGCGCGCCGGCAATGCAATCGGCCAGCGTCGCAGGCCCATCGGGCAGCGCGAAGCATCCGGCGAAATGCGGTCCGAGCGCGCCAAGGGCGCCGGTGTCGATTGCCCCCGAGAGCAAAGAGGTGCGTACGCCCGCACGTGCGGCAGACTGCGCGACGACGTAGGGCCCCTTGCCGAGCAAGGTCTGTGCATCGCTGCGTCCCTCGCCCGTGATCGCCCAATCGGCGTCGCGCAACGCATCGTCGAGCCCGATCAGGCCCGCGACGACCGTTGCACCCGATGCGAAGCGTCCGCCGATGAGCTGCAGCGCGAAGCCGAGGCCTCCGGCGGCGCCGGCGCCCGGGCGCAGCGCGACGGAGTCACTTGGGCGAGGCACCGACGGCCGCTTCCGCGAGCGTTGCAAGCCGCGCGAGCGTCCGATCGATCGCCTCGCGCTGGTCATCGCGAACGCCTTTCTGCGGACCGAAAATCGCGGTGGCGCCGTGCGACCCGCAGAGCGGATTCGAAACGTCGGACATGATCGTCAGCTCGATGTCGCGCAGCCTCGGATCAAGCGCCGACGCGTCGACCGAGGCGAGCGAGGCGAGACCGGCGGGCGTCGGCGCAAGCGTCTCGCCGCGAGACCCGAGAAACCGCATGCCGAGCGCGCTCAGAAGTCCCGCTCCGCCATCATTGGTGCTGCTGCCGCCGAGGCCGATCATGAATTTTCGAACGCCCGATCGAGCAGCGCTCGCATCAGCTCGCCGGCGCCGCGTGTCGACCGCTCCGTCACCGGGACCTGCATGCCTGCTGTGTCGGTGATGCCGACGACTTGCGCCACCTCGATCACCGCCGTGCGGGCACCGTTGCTCCGCAGCGCGCCCCATGCCGAGCATACGGGCGCACTACCAGCCCCTTGTACCTCGAGCCATTCGCGCGTGCCTGCATCGCCGACTGCGGCGAGCACGGCGTCCAGCGTGCCTTCGCCACCGTCGGCCATCGGCCTTTGGCGCAGATCCGCGTTCGGCCACACGCGACGCAAGCCGTCCGCAATGGCAGCGCATACGCTCGGCGCATCGAGCGAACCCTTGAACGAATCGGGTGCGATGACGACGGTGGGGTCGGTTGGCTTCATGCGTGCGGATCGGCCGCGCCATGGTAGCAGCGTGTGCGTTCCTCGACGAACAGTCCCGTTGACCCGTACGGCCGCGCGGCGTAGCGTGCGCGAGGAATGATCGGCGCGAGAATCGCGATGATGCTGGTGGCCGCAACGTGCGCGAGCGGCTGCGCGACTTACCGTTACGGTACGCACCAGGCGGTGGCCGTGGTGACCGATCCCCCAGGGGCGAGCTGCAGGTTCGAACGCCATGGGAACGTCATCGCGCGCATCGACAAGACACCGGGCGAGGCGAGTGTCGAGCGATCGATATTCATCACGCGGCTCACCTGCTCCCGCGACGATCATTACGACGAGACCGTGGAGCTCGTCACCGAGCGAGCGGCAGATCTCGCTGCGCGTGATCCGGCGCGACTCCCGGACGTAGTCACCGACACGGTCGCCTCCGCGGCTTATCAGGTGGGTTCGACCTACGTCACCAGCTTCGGCCGCCGTCGCTGCGGCCTCGCCCGCGCTGGGCCTGGGATTGCTCATCGCGGGTCCGATCATGCTGGCCGTCGATCTGTCGACGAGCGCCTGGGTCGGGTTTCGTCCGCCGCCGGTGATCCTGCTGATCGCGGGGGAGGTTCGATTCGGAGGCCGAGCGCGACGAGCATTTCGCCACCAGGCGCCGCGAATACGAGGCGCAGGCAGCGCGCATGCGAGAAGAAATGGCGGAGGAATGCTGGCGCCCGCGCTGCGTCCACGAGCTTCGGCAGTTCGACCGGGCATTCGCCGCGCGGCTGGAGCGTCTGGAGATGCTGCGCATGGCGGCGACCATCCGCCCGCCGCAGCCTTAGATCGACTTAGGGCGTGATGCAAAACGGTCGGGGATGCACAGCGCGCGCGCACGACGCGCGTTGTTTCGGTTGCTCTTGCCCGCGGGCGCCGACGGGCCGACCCTAAGGCGCCCGCCTGATTCAATCCCGATGAAAAACGTGCGGCGCCGCCGCTGCATCACCGGCGCCGATTCCCGGACGCGTTTTTCATCGGCTACTCTGCTAGTCGCGATCGTCCTGCGCCTCTGCGTGCGTCGCGCGCGTCAACCGATCGCTCACGGCGAGCCATTCGGGGGTGTCGGGTACCGCCTCGATCAGGATCGCATCCGTTCCGGCCGCGTCGAGCTTGCGCAGGTTCGCATACAGATCGTGTGCATACGACACTGCGTCCGCGGGGCTCGCAACCACGATCCATCGAACGCCGGCGGCGCGTCGGACGTCCTTGCAAGCACGGCGACGCGCTCATCACGGTCCTCGCGTTGCGCGATCTCGGTCCGCAAGCGGTCCGCCGGCACCAGAAACGCCTGCGTGCGCGTCGCGTAATGCGATGCGAGCGTTCCGGACGCGCGCGGGGCGTCCGCATCGGTCGTGCGGGGTCGCACGCGGAGCACGCGGGTCAACGCATCGATGTCGATGCCGCCGGGACGCAGCAGCAGCGGTCGGCCGCGCACGAACGCGACGATCGTGCTTTCGATGCCCACGTCGCTTGCGCCGCCGTCGAGGATCATCGCGACCTCGTCCCCGAGGTCGGCTTCGACGTGCGAGGCGGTTGTCGGCGACACATGGCCGAAGCGGTTCGCCGACGGCGCTGCGATACCTTTGCCGCCGATCGCCGCGAACGCGGCCAGCAGCGCCTGTGCGACCGGATGCGAGGGCACGCGCAATCCGACGCTGTCCTGTCCGCCGGTGACCGCGTCGCTGACGTGGCCAGCGCGCGGGAGGATCAGGGTCAGCGGTCCGGGCCAGAACGCATCGGCGAGCGCCTGGGCCCCCGGCGGCACCTCCCGCGCCCAACGCAGGACGTGGGTCGCGTCCGGAATGTGGACGATCAACGGATGATCGGCGGGACGACGCTTCACCGCGAAAATCCTGCGCACCGCGTCCGCATTGCCCGCATCGGCACCGAGCCCGTACACGGTCTCGGTCGGAAACGCGACGAGCTCGCCTGCGCGCAGGCGGGCCGCAGCCCGCGCGACTGCGTCCCCTGTCGGAGGCACGATACCGATGGAACGGTTCGTCATTACGTTCGTCGGCTGGTGGGCCGCAGGCGGCGGAGTCCGGGCGATCGTTCGATTTTGCTAGAATTCAAAACTTTTCGATCGTGGCGTCCGCTTAAGGCCAGCCACGACCCTACAACGATCGAACCGCGCCGGGTCGATTCATCCCGGACGGGCACGGAGTAGACATGAGCGAGTTCCTCTTCACTTCGGAGTCGGTGTCGGAAGGCCATCCGGACAAGGTCGCCGACCAGATCTCCGACGCCGTGCTCGACGCGATTCTAGAGCAGGACCCGTACGGGCGCGTCGCCGCGGAGACGCTGGTGTCCACGGGCCTCGTCGTCCTGGCCGGCGAGATCACGACCAACGCGCAAGTCAACTACGCCCGCGTCGCGCGCGAGACGATCCGCCAGATCGGCTACAACGATCCCGCGCTGCGCTTCGACGCCGACGGTTGCGCGGTGATGGTTTGCTACGGCAAGCAGTCGCCGGACATCGCGCAGGGTGTCGACCGCGCATCGGACGACTACCTGAACCAGGGTGCGGGCGACCAGGGGCTGATGTTCGGCTATGCATGCGACGAGACGCCCGCGCTGATGCCGTTCCCGATCTACTACGCGCACCGGCTGGTGCAGCGGCAAAGCGAAGTGCGTCGCGACGGGCGGCTGCCGTGGCTGCGTCCCGACGCGAAGTCGCAGGTGACGGTGCGCTATCGCGATCAGCGGCCGGTCGCCGTGGACACGGTCGTGCTGTCGACGCAGCACGATCCCCAGATGAACGACCGGCAGAAGGACCTGCACGAGGCGGTGATCGAGGAGATCATCAAGCCGGTGTTCCCGAAGGAGTTCCTCGCGAATGCGAGGTACCTCGTGAACCCGACCGGCCGGTTCGAGATCGGCGGACCGCATGGCGACGCCGGGCTCACCGGCCGCAAGATCATCGTCGACAGCTATGGCGGCGCCGCACCGCATGGCGGCGGCGCGTTCTCGGGCAAGGATCCGTCGAAGGTCGACCGGTCGGCGGCCTACGCCGCGCGCTACGTGGCGAAGAACGTGGTCGCGGCGGGTCTCGCGCGGCAGTGCGAAGTGCAAGTCTCGTACGCGATCGGCGTTGCGAAGCCGATCAACGTCACCGTCTACACCGCCGGTACCGGGAAGCTGCCCGACGTGAAGATCGCGTCGATCGTGCAGGAGCAGTTCGACCTGCGGCCGAAGGGGATCATCGCGATGCTGAACCTGCTTCGCCCGATTTATCGCAAGACGGCGGCGTACGGGCATTTCGGCCGCGACGAGCCCGAGTTCACTTGGGAGAGCGACGGACAAGGCGGACGCGCTTCGCGCGGCTGCCGGGCTGTAACGGTGAATCGTCGTCCCCGTCCCCGCACTTCGCGAGCGGATAAACTCGCGCCGGCGGACCCTAGCGTCTTTACCGCGTGAGGCGATCCATGCGTCTCGTTGTCGCTCTCCTTCAACGCTCCTGCTGGTCGCCTGCTCGACCGCGCAGTGGGACGAGATGCGCGCCAACCCGCGCGAGTATTTCAACCTCGTGTCGCCGACGCTCCAGACGGATGCGCGTGTCGACGGCCAGCGCGTCACGTTGCATCGCTGGCAGGCGCTGGTCGTGCATCTCGACGAGGATCCGCGCAACGGCGAGCGCTGGCAGATGCAGCCGATCGCGTCGTCGACGGTCATCGCGCCGGTGCAGCACGATCTCGTTGCGAAGTCCGGGACCGATCCGGCATCGCAGAGCGTCGCCGGCGAAGCGGTGTTTCGCCTGCGCGGTGTCGCGGCCGGCACGCAACCGGTCGTGCTCGAGTTCAAGGGGCCGCCCGAATCGGCGCCTTCGAAGACGATCCGATTCGACGTCGTGGTCCGTTAGGCCGGGCGCGTACAGCATGCAGCAGGATGCCGACGCGCGTGTTGCGCGGCGTCTGGCCGCTCGGTTCACTGCGGACTGCTGGATCGTCCTGTGCGTGCGCGTGGTCGCGGCCGCGACGCATGAAACCGCCGACGCCGTAACGAGCACGCCGGATCACTATCTCGCTGCCGCGTGGCCGCCGCCGCTGTCCGGCCCGGCCCACTGGCCGGAAGCGGTCGTCATCGGCTCGCCGAGCGCGACGCGCGCGCTCGAAGAACTGCTGCGTCATCTGCCTGCAGAGGCATCGCTCTATCTCGCCGGTCTCGACGAGGTCGATGCCGCGCTCGCTGCCGGCATCCTCCTCGCCGCCGACCGCAATCTGGAGCCCTACCAGCGCGAGGGCATCGAAGCGTTCGTCGACAGCGAGCGCGAACGCGTGCGCGGTGCGATCGCTTCGCGCTATACCGACCGCGATCCGGGCTTCGAGCGGTTTCGCGCGGTCGTGCTCGGAGACCGCGGCGGCTGAAGCGAACGCGGCACGTGCGTATCCTCGGCGTCGACTTCACGAGCGCACCTCGACACGCGAAGCCGATCACGGTTGCGATTGGCGCGTTCGTCGGTGACGGACTGGTCGTCGAACGCGTCGACCGCATCGGCGATTTCGAAGGGTTCGAGCGCCTGCTGCGCATGCCCGGGCCGTGGGTCGGCGGCTTCGACTTCCCGTTCGGATTGCCCCGCGAGCTCGTCGTCGCGCTCGGCTGGCCGTCGTCGAACTGGCCAGCGCTGGTGCGCCATTACGCGATGCTCGATCGCAACACGATTGCGACGGCATTCGATGCGTTCCGCGCAGCGCGCGCCGCCGGGAGCAAGTACGCGCATCGAGCCAGCGACGCCGCGTCGGGCGCGCATTCGCCGATGAAGCTCGTCAATCCTCCGGTCGCGTGGATGCTGCACGCAGGCGCGCCGCGATTGCTCGAGGCCGGTGTGCATCTGCCGGCGCTGCACGACGGCGACCGCACCCGCGTCGCGCTGGAGGCTTATCCGGGACTCGCGATGCGCAGGATCGCGGCGCAGGCGGGGCTTCGGCGTGCGCCTTCGTACAAGAACGACGCGCCCGGCAAGCAGACGAGCGCACGCCGCGATGCGCGCGTTCTGCTGCTCGACGCGATCCTGCGCGGCGACTATCCCTGCGGCGTCCCGACGCGCATGCCGCGCAGCCTCGTCAAGGCCGCAATCGACGATGGCAGCGGCGACACGCTCGACGCCGTCGCGGCGGCAGCGCAGGCGGCGTGGGGTGCGCAGCGCGCGGGCGCGAACTACGGCCTGCCCGAGCGGGTCGACCGGCTGGAAGGCTGGATCGTGACCGCTTGATGAGGTCCGCAGCGGCGCGTCTCCGACGCCCATGCTCCCAAGCCGCACGACGGGCAAGATTGCGGTATACTGAAAGGCTTTGCGGGTTTCTCGTATCCCCGCGCAGCACAAACTCCGAGGATTCCATGGCCGAACGCAACCGTACCCGCCGCAACACGCTCGAGCGCCGCTGCCTGCCGAAAACGTTCAAGCGGATGTTCGCGGGCTCGCCGAAGGGCATCTTCAAGATGCTCGAGAAGGTGAAGCGCGTGAAGTGACCAGGCGCTGATCGCCGGACGGTGTCCGTCCGCTGCCCTCGTGCAAGGCCGCCGCCGGGCGGCCTTTTTCACGCCTGCCGCCGGCCGCGCCTCGGCCAGCGCGGCGGCCACGATCGCCTCCAGCATCCAGCGCGCGATCGCCTCGACCTCGCGATCCGACGCGCCCCAGATGTCCTTCAGCACCACGTAGATCTCGATCCCGTAGACCACCGACAGCGCCTTCAGCAGGCGCTCGTAGCCGACCGCTCCCAAGCGCCTCGCGCATCGGCCGCGCGGCGCGGCGCGAGGATGTCGCGACGGTGGCCGCGGCGGAACACCTCCTCCTCCAGCAGTCCCGCACGCTCGAGACTCTCGTGCTCGAGCGCGAGCTGCAGCGCCGCGCGCATGTGGCGCTCGTTCTCCTTGAACAGCGGGAACGTCTTCTCGAACAGCTCGCGCAACGCGACCGGCCCGTCGCTCGCGATCGTTCGCGTACTGCGCACCGGCGCCAGGCCTTCGCCGATGACGGCGCTGATCAGCTTGCTGCGGCTCGGGAAATAGCGATACGCGGTGGCGCGCGAGACGCCGGTGCGAACCGCAACCTCCGCAACCGACGGAACGCGGCCGCCCTTGACCATCGACATCGCTTCGGCGAGCAGCAGCCGGTAAGTGCGTGCACGAGGCCCCGGCGGCGGCGAAGGCGTGTCGCCGTACGTCGGCGCATGCTTGCGCGAAGGGGCCACGGGATTCGCTTACCGCTGGCGTATTGACAATCGGCGACGTTCGTCCGTAGCATCATCTTAGCGTGAGACGGGTGTCTCATTCCAACTCAGTTGTCTCAACTGAGGTCTCATTGCGGCGCAACAAGATGCACGCCCCTTGCGGGCCGTGTGCGGCGCGAGTCGGAGCTTCCCTTAGGAGGAGGCCATGCGAATCGCCACCTACTGGTGGGGCGGACGGCGCTGCGTCGGGCGCCTGTCCGCCGACGGCAAGAGCGTCACGCCGCTCGCGGTGGACAAGCGCGCGGGCGATCGTGCGCGCGAAGGGGGCGCGCTCGCGTTGATCGAGTTGCTTGCCGACGGCGGCTCCGTGCCGCCCGCGGCCGGGCCTTCGCTTCCGCTCGCCGCGGTCAAGCTCGACGCACCGTTGCCGCGGCCGCGGCGCAACATCTTCTGCGCCGGCGTCAACTACCGCGCCCACGCGGCCGAATGGGCGGCGAGCGGCATGGACGGGCCGCGACCCGCGCAGGTCAGCGCCCCGGAGAGCTCCGAATACCCGGTCATCTTCTCGAAGGTGCCCGATTGCGTGATCGGACCGGGCGAGCCGATCCGCATCCCGGGCGGCGTGTCGCAGGCGATCGATTACGAGGCCGAGCTCGCGGTCGTCATCGGCAAGGGCGGGCGCGGCATCCGCGCATCGCGTGCGATGGAGCACGTGTTCGGCTACACGATCTTCAACGACGTGACGGCGCGCGACGTCCAGCGCCGCCACAAGCAGTGGCTGCTCGGCAAGTCGGTCGACACTTTCGGTCCGATGGGGCCGTGGCTCGTCACGACCGACGAGCTGGACGGAGCCGACACGCGGTTGCGCTGCTGGGTGAACGGCGAGTTGCGCCAGGACGCGCACACTCGCGACCTGATCTTCGACATCCCTGCGCTCATCGAGTCGATCTCGACCGTCGTCTCGCTGGTGCCGGGCGACGTCATCGCGACCGGAACGCCCGGCGGGGTGGGCATCGGCTTCGATCCGCCGAAGTTCCTGAAGAGCGGCGATCGGGTGCGTATCGAGATCGACGGCATCGGCGTGCTCGAGAACCCGGTCCGATGACGACGGCTAGCCGCGCTGCCCGAGGAGGAGCGACGACGATGGCCAACGTGCTGTTCACGAATGCGCGGATCTTCGACGCTACCGGCGCGCAGCCGTACACCGGCGAGGTGCTCGTGCAGGGCAACCGCATCGCGCGCGTCGGTCGCAGCCTGCGCTCGACTTCCGGCGGCGGTGCGATCGTCGTCGACTGCGCCGGCGCGACGCTGATGCCCGGCCTGGTCGAGGCGCACACGCATTTTTCGTGGAACGACCAGCCCGGCCTGTCCGCGATCCAGCGCATGCCGACCGAGGAGCACATCCTCTGGTGCGCGCACATCGCGAAGCGCTATCTCGACATGGGCTTCACGTCCTGCGTGGGCGCGGCCACCGCGAAGCCGCGCCTCGACGTCGTGATCCGCAATGCGATCGAGTCCGGACAGATTCCCGGCCCGCGCTATCTCGCGGCGAGCCAGGAGATCACGGTGCCCGGCGGCCTGGGCGACGAGACGCTGCCGCACCTGCCGTATCCGGAATTCAGCTTCGGCGCGGTCGTCAACGGCGTCGAGGAAATGCGCAAATGCGTGCGCATGTTCCTGAAGTACGGCGTCGACACGATCAAGCTCAATCTTTCGGGCGAGTACATCGCCGGGCATTCCGGCCGAATTCACGCCGATGACCGATAGCCGAGATCGCGATCGCGGTCAAGGAAGCGCATACGCGAGGCAAGCGCGTCGCCGCGCACGCCCGGTCGAGCGAATCGGTCAAGCAATGCGTGCGGCACGGCATCGAGCTGATCTACCACGCGAGCTTCGCCGACGAGGAAGCGCTCGACATGCTCGAGGCGGCGAAGGACCGGCATTTCGTCGCGCCCGGCATCGCATGGCTCGTCAACACCGCTATCACGCCGCCGAGTGGGGCATCACGCCCGAGATCGCGAAGAACATGGGCTACCACCGCGAGCTCGAGGTCGCGTGCGCGACGCTGCAGAAGATGAAAAAGCGCGGCATCCGCGATCCTGCCCGGCGGCGACTACGGTTTCGCGTGGATCAAGCACGGAACGAACGCGAAGGACCTCGAGTACTTCGTCCGCTACCTCGGCTACACGCCGATGGAGGCGCTGCTCGCCGCGACGCAGCTCGGCGGCGAGATCATGATGCGCGGAAGCGACCTCGGGCAGGTCCGTGAAGGTTTTCTCGCCGACCTGCTGCTCGTCGACGGCGACCCGTTGTCGAACATCGCCGTGCTGCAACAGCGCGATCGCATGCTCGCCGTGATGAAGGACGGCGTGTTCCATCGCGAGCCGGAGGCGATGCCGGGACGCAGCCGCTGGAACCTGTCGGTGGCATGAGCGCAGCCTCGCCGTCACCGCGCAAAGGGCCAGCTCCCGAGCGCGAATTGCGCCCCTTCGCGGGGCAGCGACGCATCGCGGCAGTCGCGAGCCTGGGGAGCTCATCGATGACGCGCGATTCGTCGACGCATGGCCGTCGAGATCGACGGCGAAGGGGACGCCGTGCTGATGCTGCACGGGCTTGGCGGCACGTCGAACACGTGGGTGCCGATGCTGCCCGCGCGTGTCGCGCGTATCTGCGCATCCGTCCCGACCTGCCCGGGCTCGGGTCGCTCGGATCGCGTCGAGGGAGCGCTATCGCTCGACGGCTTCGTCACGTCGGCGCTGCGCGCGCTCGCGGCAGCCGGTGCCGAGCGCGCGCACGTGATCGCGCATTCGATGGGAACGATCGTCGCCGCAGCATCTCGCGGCGATGCATCCGGCCGTGGTTCGCAGCCTCGCGCTGTTCGGGCCGCTGCTGGCGCCGCCGGATCCGGCGCGGGCGAACATCCGTGCGCGCGGGCCAGAAGGCGCGCAGCGAAGGTGTCGCGGGCATGCAGGAGATCGCCGACGCGCTGGTCCAGGCGGCGACGTCTTCGACGTCGAAGCAGAAGCGGCATGCCGCGGTCGCTTTCGTTCGCGAGTCGCTGATGCGGCAGAGTCCCGACGGCTATGCGCGCAGCTGCGAGGCGCTCGCCGACATGCAGGCCGTCGACACGTCGAAGATCGCCTGCCCGACGCTGCTCGTCACCGGCGACGAGGATGTCGTCGCGCCGCCGCAGTCGGTGCGCCAGATGGGCGATCGGATCGCCGGTTCCGGCGACGCGCGTGCAGATCGAGGTGCTGCGCGGCTGCGGTCACTGGACGCCGGTCGAGATGCCGGACGAATGCTCGGATCTGCTGCGGCGGTTCCTCGCGCGAGCAGCGCCTGACGGAGGAGCGACGCATGGGCAACGTGCTGTTCACGAACGTGCGCATCCTCGACGGCACCGGCGCGGCGCCGTTTCCCGGCGAGCTGATGGTGCAGGGCAACCGCATCATGCGCGTCGGGCGCGGCGCCCGCTCGCTGCCAACGGCGAACGTCACCGCGATCGACGGCGCCGGCGCGACGCTGATGCCGGGCATGGTCGAGGCGCACACGCACTTCTCGTGGAACGACGCCGCGACGCTCGCAGGAGATCCAGCGCTTGCCGCTCGAGGAGCACGTGCTGTGGTCGGCGCACGTGGCGAAGCGCTATCTGGAGGCGGGTTTCACGTCGTGCGTCGGCGCGGCGTGCGCGAAGGCGCGGCTCGACGTCGTGACGCGCAATGCGATCAACGAAGGGCTGATTCCGGGCCCGCGCTATCTCGCCGCAAGCCAGGAGATCACCGTCGCGGGCGGCCTCGGCGACGAGACGCTGCCGCATGCTCCCGTGGCAGGAGTTCAGCTTCGGGATCATCGTCAGCGGCCCCGAGGAGATGCGCAAATGGGTGCGCATGTTCCTGAAGTACGGCGTCGACTCGATCAAGCTCAACCTGTCCGGCGACAACTTCGTTCCCGGCGCGCGGTGCCGACGACGACGTGGATGAGCGACGAGGAGGTCGCCGTCGCGGTCAGCGAGGCGAAGATGCGCGGCAAGCGCGTCGCCGCGCACGCGCGCTCGTGCGCATCGATCAAGCAGTGCGTGCGGCACGGCATCGAGGTCATCTACCACGCGAGCTTCGTCGACGACGAGGCGCTCGACATGCTCGAGGCGCGCAAGGACCGGCACTTCGTCGCGCCCGGCATCGCGATCCTCTACGCGATGCTGAACGAGGCGGAGGCCTACGGCATCTCGCGGTCGAAGGCGGTCGAGCATGGGCTACCAGATCGAGTGGGACGCCGCACTCGAGTCGCTCTCGAAGATGCACAAGCGCGGCATCCGCGTGCTGCCCGGCGGCGACTACGGCTTCGCCTTCACGCCGCACTGCCAGAACGCGCGCGACCTCGAGTTCTTCGTCAAGTACCTCGGGATGACGCCGATGGAGGCGATCCTTTCGGCGACGAAGCACGGCGGCGAGATCATGATGCGCGGCGACGAGCTCGGCCAGCTGAAGGAAGGCTTCCTCGCCGACCTGATCCTCGTCGACGGCGATCCGTTGTCGAATCTCGCGGTGCTGCGCGAGCCGACGCGCATGCTGGCCGTGATGAAGGACGGCGTGTTCTACAAGGAGCCGCCGATCGCTTCGGCGCGCTCGCGCTGGGCGAGCACGGCGGCCTGATGGCGAACGGTACGAACATGACGCTGGCCCCGCCGCTTGGTCCTGCGGCAGGCGGGATGCCGCAACGACGCGACGCCGCGTGGTGGCGGCGGTGGCTCGCGCGGATCGCAATCGGCGGCCCGATCGCCGCGTTCGCGATCTGGGCGATCGCCGACAACGAGCGGCTGTTCTTCATCACGCTGCTCAACGGCCTCACGCTCGGCTCGCTGTACTTCATCGTCGCGAGCGGGTTCACGCTGGTGTTCGGGCTGATGCGCAACGTCAACCTCGCGCACGGCTCGCTCTATCTGCTCGGCGGCTACATCGGGTTCTTCGTCGCCGAGCGCACCGGGTCGTGGCTGCTCGCGGTGGCTGCCGGGTTCGCGTGCCGCAGCGGTCGTCGGCCTCGCGATGCAACTCCTCATCTTCCGGCGCATGCCGGGCGAGGATCTGCGGCAGACGATGGTCACGATCGGTCTTGTCGATCGTCATCGCCGATCTGCTGATCTGGTATTACGGCGCGCAGGTCCACCAGATGGAACCGCCGGCGTTGCTCGCGGAACCGTTGCGCGGGCTGCCGGTGCTGCGCGCCTACTCGAGCTACCGGCTGTTCCTGCTGCCGCTCGGGATCGCGATCGGCGTGCTGCTGTGGCTGTTCCTGAATCGCACGCGCGTCGGCATGATGATCCGGGCCGGCGTCGACGACCGCGGCATGCTCTCCGCCTCCGGCGTGAACGTGAACCTCGTGTTCGCGATCACGTTCGCGATCGGCGCCGGGCTGGCCGGTTTCGGCGGCGTCATCGGCGCCGTCGAGCTTTCGATGGTGCCGGGCGAGGACACGCGGCTGCTGCTCGCGTCGCTGGTCGTCGTGATCGTCGGCGGGATGGGCAGCGTCGTCGGCGCTGCGGTCGGGGCTGCGATTCTCGGGCTCGCCGAGACGTTCGGGCTCGCCTATGCGCCGACGTACAGCGTCGTGTTCACGTTCCTGATCCTCGTGCTCGTGCTGGCGTTCCGGCCGCGCGGGATTCTCGGGAGGACCCGGCATGAAGCACTGCGGTCAGGCGTCGTCCCGCGAAGCTGCGAGCGTGCTTCTTGCGACGTGGCGAAATTGGTGCCTGTCCCGCGAATTTCGCGGAGGCGCCGCACCATGAGCGCCGCCGACTGGCGCCAGGCGATGAATTCCGGCGCGGGCCGGCGCGCGATGGGCGCGGCCCGTCCGGCAGTTGCATTGCGCACGGCCGCGACCACGACGCCTCCGTCAATCGGGGGTACCGACACCGCTGCGCCGCGTTGGGTGCGATCCCTGTGGCGTCACGTCCGCGCGCGACACGTCGCGGTGTTGCTTGCATTGCTCGTGTACCCGCTGGTTGCGACCCCGTTCTTCGCGTTCCAGATCGGCGGGCAGGCGTTGGCACTCGGCATCATCGCGCTGTCGCTTTCGTTCCTCGGCGGCTACGGCGGCATGATTTCGCTCGCGCAGATGACCGTGGCGGGCATCGCCGGTTATCTGCTGGCGATCCTCGGCACGAGCGCGAGCGAGGCGATCAGCCTCAACTGGCCCTGGTACGTCGCCGTGCCCGTTGCCGTCCTGGTGGCGACGCTCGTCGGAACGCTGATCGGCTGGCTGTCGGTGCGCACCGAAGGGATCTACACGATCATGATCACGCTGGCCATCGGCGTGGCGTTCCATTACCTCGCGCTGCAGAACTACAGCGTGTTCAACGGCTTCCAGGGGCACCAGCGCGTGTATCCGCCGAACGTGCTCGGCATCGACTGGCGCTCGCCGGTGCCGTTCTTCTACCTGTGCCTGTTCTTCGCGCTGGCGAGCTACTTCCTCGTCAAGTACGTCGGTCCGCACGCCGTTCGGCATCGCGCTGCAGGGCATCCGCGACAACCCGCGGCGCATGAACTCGCTCGGCTTCCACGTGACCGCGCATCGCGTGGCCGCGTACGCGTTCGCCGGCCTGATCGCGGCGATCGGCGGCGTGCTGTTCACCTGGTACAACGGCCTGGTCACGCCGGGCTCGGTCGGGCACGAGCTGGCTCATCAACGTGCTCGTCATCGCCGTGCTCGGCGGCATGAAGCATCCGATCGGCGCGTTCCTCGGCGCGATCGTGTTCGTGCTGCTGCAGAATTTCGCGATCGACGTCTTCGACCGCGAGCGCTTCAATCTCGTCATCGGCATCGCGTTCCTCGCCATCGTCCTGTTCTCGCCGGACGGCTTGCTGGGCCTGTGGGCCCGTCTTGCCAGCCGGTTCAATGCGGCGCGCGCGCCGCAGGCCTCTCAAACGGCTGACGCGCACTGCCGTGCGAGTGTTCGAGGTGTGACAACCGCGGCCCAGCGTGGAATCGAGCCGCACCTACCCCGAAGGAGGAGTCCATGAAGTCAGGCAAGAGGATGTTCACCCGCACGCTGGTCGGTGCGGCGGTGTTCGCCGCGCTCGGGTTCGCGGGCAGCGCGGTTGCGCAGCAGACGGTCAAGATCGGCCTGCTGGCCACGCTCGAAGGGCCGTTCGCGGCCGGCGGGCAGGACGGCATGCGCGGCGCGGAAATGGCGGTGCGCGAGCGCAACGGCATGGTCGCCGGCAAGAAGATCGAGGTCATCAAGGCGTCGTCGGACGCGAAGCCCGATGTCGCGGTCAACGCGACGCGCAAGCTCGTCGAGCAGGACAAGGTCGACATCATGGTCGGGCCGCTGTCCGGCGTCGCGAGGGCATCGCGGTCAAGGACTACGCGAAGACGCAGCCGAACATCACGTTCATCAACGGCTCGTCGGGCGCGCAGGCGACGACGCTGGTCAACCCGGCGGAGAACTTCTTCCGCTTCAACACCGACGGCGCGCAGTGGATGTTCGGGCCTCGGCGAGGCCGCGCTCGCGAAGGGCTACAAGCGGATGATGGTGATCGCCGAGGACTACGCGTTCCCGTACTCGCAGGTGCAGGGCTTCATGACCGGCTACTGCAAGGCGGGCGGCAAGGTTCCGCTGAAGGCGTGGGTGCCGCTCGGCGGCAAGGACTACGCGTCGGTGATCGCGCGCATCCCGAAGGACGTCGATGCGTTGCTCGTCGTGCTCGGCGGCGCGGACGCGGTGAACTTCCTCAACCAGTACGAGCAGGCGGGCGGCGACAAGCCGATCGTCGGCGGCTCGATCACCGTCAGCCAGGACGTGCTGAACTACCGCGGCAAGCGCCGCGAGTCGCTGCTCGGCACGCTGTCGGCGGGTCCGGTCGCCGACGCGTACGACGGCGCCCGAGTGGAAGAAGTTCGTCGCCGACTACAAGGCGGCGTACAAGGACGGCTATCCGACGCCGTCGCTGTTCGCGTACGTCTACTACCAGAACATGAAGGCCGCGCTCGACGGCCTCGATGCGGTCAAGGGCGACCTGTCCGACGGCCAGAAGAAGTATCGCGCGACGCTGGCGAAGATGACGCTGAAGACGCCCACCGGCGACGTGAAGCTCGACGAGAACCGCCAGGCGATCGGCACGGTTTTCATCACCGAGGTCGCCAAGGACGCGCAGGGCGGCTACTACAACAAGGTCGTCAAGAAGATCGACAACGTCAACCAGATGCTCGGGCATGTCGAAGGCGGAGTTCAAGATCGGCTCGCGCGACGTGCCGGACTGCCCGTGATGGAGCCCACCGGCGTCATTCCCGCGAAGGCGGGAATCCAGTGTCTTTCAAAGTCGCTGGGCCCTCGCTTTCGCGGGGGCGACGAAACGGTTTGAGCATGGCCACGGTCACCGCGCTTCGCCCGCACGCGGACGTGCCGATCGCGACCGGGAACGCCCTCGAGCTCGAGGGCGTCTCCCGGTACTTCGGTGCGTTGCGCGCGCTGGACGACGTCTCGTTCGCGGTCGCCGCGGGCGAGCGCCGCGCGGTGATCGGTGCCAACGGCGCCGGCAAGACGACGCTGTTCAACGTCGTCACCGGCGACTTCCCGGCAACGTCCGGGCGGGTGCGGTTCTTCGGCGACGACGTGACGGTGCTGCCGCCGTACGAGCGCATCCGCGCCGGGCTGCGGCGGACTTACCAGTCGTCGCTGCTGTTTCGCGAGCTGACCGTTCGCGACAACCTTTTCCTGGCCGTGCGCGGCGTCGCGCGCGGCCGCTTCAGCTTGCTGCGGCCCCGCGCGGAAAGCACGACGCGCCGCTTCCGCCGACGACCTGCTGCGACGGGTCCGGCTCGAAGCCGTCGCCGACGAGCGCGTCGCCGTGCTTTCGCACGGGCAGCAGCGGCAGCTCGAGATCGGCATGGCGCTCGCGGGCGCGCCGCGGCTGATCCTGTTCGACGAGCCGGCCGCCGGCCTTTCGCCCGGCGAACGCCGCGAGCTCGTCGCGCTGCTGAAAGCGCTGCCGCCGCACATGGGGTTCGTGCTGATCGAGCACGACCTCGACATCGCGCTTCGCGTGGTCGATCGCGTCACCGTGCTGCACAACGGCCGCGTGCTGAAGCACGGCACGCCCGACGAGATCGAGAACGACGCGGAAGTGCAGGCGATCTACATGGGCGGGCGAGGACACTGATGCGCTGGTTCGCTCGCAACGACGATCGGCACCGCGGCAACCGGTCCGCTGCTCGTGATCGAGAACCTCGACGTCCACTACGGGCGCGCGCACGCGTTGCAGCAGGTGTCGCTTGAGCTCGCGCGCGGCGTGCGCGCCGTCGTCGGCCGCAACGGCATGGGCAAGACGACGCTTTGCAACGCGATCACCGGCCTCGTTCCCGCGCGCGGCAGCATCCGCTTCCTCGGCGAGGAGATCCTGGGCTTGCCGCCGCACGCGATCACCGAGCGAAAGGCATCGGCTACGTGCCGCAGGGCCGTCGCGTGTGGCCGTCGCTGACGGTCGACGAGCACTTGCGGCTGGCTGCGCGACCGTCGCAGCGGCCCGTGGACGCCGCAACGCGTCTACCAGACGTTCCCGCGACTCGCGGAGCGCAAGCGCGAACGGCGGCGCGCAGCTTTCCGGCGGCGAGCAGCAGATGCTCGCGATCGCGCGCGCGCTGCTCTTCAATCCGCGCCTGCTGGTGATGGACGAGCCGACCGAAGGGCTGGCGCCGGTCATCGTCGAGCAGGTGACGAGCATGCTGACGACGCTCGCCGGCGGACGGCGAGATCGGCGTGCTGCTGATCGAGCAGAACCTCGGTGTCGCGATCGACGTCGCCGATACGATCGACGTGATGGTGAACGGCCGCATCACGCGATCGATGCCCGCGAGCGAGCTCGCCGCCGACCGCGAGCTGCAGCAGCAGCTGCTCGGCGTGCGCACCGGTCCCGAGGAAGAGCCGCTGCCGCCGGTAGCCGCCACCGGAGACGGACGAGGCGCCGCGCATCTTCACCGTGCGTCGCGCGAGCGAAGCGCCGACGGTCGGTTCGGCGACCGAGAATGCGTCGGCCGCAAGCGCGGACGAGCCGCGCGCGGTGCGCGGCTACACGCGCTGGAACGCCGCCGACAGCAGCGCCCGTCCGCGCGACCAGCTCGTCGAGCAGCGCGCGGCGGCGCCGCGCCGAAACGCCGTCGCTCGACGACGCGGCCGCGCGGCTCGCGCAAACCGGTCACGATGCGCGCGTCGTCGAATTCCCGGTCGCGGCGAGCATGGGACGCGCAGCCTACGTCGCGGGCACGTTCGACACCAAGGGCCGCGAGCTCATGTTCGTGCGCAGCTGCCTCGAGAAGCTCGGCGTGCGCACGGTGACCGTCGATCTCGCGACGTCGGGCAAGCCGTCGCCGGCGATGGTCCATCCGCGCGAGGTCGCGCGCCACCATCCGAAAGGCGAGCGCGCCGTGTTCACCGGCGATCGCGGCTCGTCGGTCGAGGAGATGGCGGTCGCATTCGCGCACTTCGTCACGCGCCGCCGCGATCTCGGCGGAATCATCTCCGCAGGCGGCTCCGGCGGAACCGCGCTCGCGACCGCCGCGATGCGCCGACTTGCCGGTCGGCGTGCCGAAGGTGATGGTGTCCACGGTCGCCTCCGGCGACGTGAAGCCGTACGTCGGTCCGGCAGACATCTGCATGATGTATTCGGTGACCGACATCGCCGGCATCAACCGGATCTCGGAGAAGGTGCTCGGCGAACGCGGCGCACGCGCTGGCCGGGATGATCGCGTACGCGGCGCCTGCGTCGGAACAAGGCGACGCTCGCCCGGCGCTCGGCCTGACGATGTTCGGTCTCACGACGCCGTGCGTGCAAGCGGTTACGCGGCAGCTCGAGAGCGAGTACGACTGCCTCGTGTTCCACGCAACCGGCACCGGCGGGCCAGTCGATGGAGAAGCTCGCGGAGTCGGGGCTGCTCGCCGGCGTGATCGACGTCACGACGACCGAGATCACCGACGAGATCGTCGGCGGCGTGCTTTCCGCCGGCCCGGAGCGGCTCGACGTGTTCGCGCGCATCGCGTTCCCGTACGTGGGATCGTGCGGCGCGCTCGACATGTGCAATTTCTGGGCGATGGACACGGTGCCCGAGCGATTCCGCGCGCGGCGGCTGCATCGCCACAACCCGAACGTGACGCTGATGCGCACCACGCCGGACGAGGCGGCCCGCATCGGCGAATTCATCGCGACGAAGCTGAACCGGATGCAGGGGCCGGTGCGCTTCCTGATTCCCGAAGGCGGAACGTCCGGGCTGGACAAGCCCGACGGGCCGTTCTGGGATCCGGTCGGCGGATCGCGCGCTGTTCGACGCGATCGCGGCCGGCTTTCGTTCCGGCGCCGACCGCAAGCTGGTTCGGCTGCCGCATCACATCAACGACGAGGCGTTCGCCGCTGCGCTGGTCGCGGCATTCCGCGAGGTCGCGCAAGCGCCGCGCATCGCCGGACGCGCTCGCTCGCTGCAACGGACGGAGAGCTGACATGCGGCTTGCACGTTCGCAGATCCTCTCGCGATTTCGCGCGCTGATCGCGCGCGGCGAGCCGATCATCGGCGGCGGCGCCGGCACCGGCCTGTCCGCGAAATGCGAGGAAGCCGGCGGCATCGACCTCATCGTCATCTACAACTCGGGCCGCTACCGGATGGCGGGGCGCGGCTCGCTCGCGGGCCTCCTCGCCTACGGCAACGCGAACGACATCGTGATGGACATGGCGCGCGAGGTGCTGCCGGTCGTGCAGCACACGCCGGTGCTCGCCGGCGTGAACGGCACCGATCCGTTCCTGCTGCGCGACGATTTCCTGCGCCGGCTCGGCGCGCTGGGCTTCTCGGGCGTGCAGAACTTCCCGACCGTCGGCCTGATCGACGGCGTGTTCCGCGCGAACCTCGAGGAGACCGGCATGGGCTACGGACTCGAGGTGGAGATGATCCGCGCCGCACGCGAGCTCGACCTGCTGACGACGCCGTACGTGTTCTGCGAGGCGGACGCGGTCGCGATGGCGCGCGCCGGTGCCGACATCATCGTCTGCCATCTGGGCCTGACCGTCGGCGGCACGATCGGCGCGGACACGGCGCTGACGCTCGCCGATTGCGTGCCGCGCATCGATGCGTGGGCGGCCGCCGCCCGCGCCGTGAACCGCGATGTGATCGTGCTCTGCCACGGCGGCCCGATCGCGACGCCCGACGACGCCGCGCTACATCCTTTCGCATTGTCGCGACATCCACGGCTTCTACGGCGCGTCCAGCATGGAGCGCCTGCCGACCGAGGTCGCGCTCACCGCGACGACGCGCGCGTTCAAGGCGATCCGCCCGCAGCCGATGGCCGCTTCGACGGCTCAGCTTCCCTGAAGACGCAAGGAGGTCATCATGACCGGAACCCAGTTCGGACAATTCATCCTCGGCCTCGTCATCGTCGCGGTCGTCATCGCGATCGGCGTGTGGCTGCTCAACTGGCTGTACCTGCGCTCGTCGAAGGAGCGCGCGTTCGTGCGCACCGGCTTCGGCGGCCAGAAGGTCGTGCAGAACGGCGGCGCGTTCGTGCTGCCGATCCTGCACGAGGTGATCCCGGTCAACATGAACACGCTGCGGCTCGAGGTCTCGCGCGGCCGCGACAAGGCGATCATCACGCGCGACCGGATGCGCGTGGACGTCGTCGCCGAGTTCTACGTGCGCGTGCAGGCGATGCCCGACGCGATCGCCGCCGCGGCGCAGACGCTCGGCCAGCGCACGATGCAGCCGGATACGCTGAAGGAGCTGATCGAGGGCAAGTTCGTCGACGCGCTGCGCACCGTCGCGGCCGAGATGACGATGGAGGAGATGCACGAGAAGCGCGGCGAGTACGTGAAGCGCGTGCGCGCGGTCGTCGCCGCCGACCTCCTGCAGAACGGCCTCGAGCTCGAGACGGTCTCGCTGACCCAGCTCGACCAGACGTCGATGGAGTTCTTCGATCCGTCGAACGCCTTCGACGCCGAGGGCCTGACGCGGCTCACCGAGCAGATCGAGCGGCGCAAGAAGCTGCGCAACGACATCGAGCAGGACACGATGATCCAGATCCGCAACAAGAACCTGGACACCGAGCGCCAGGCGCTCGACATCGACCGCGAGCTCGAGTACGCGCAGGCTCGCGCAGGAGCGCGAGCTCGAGGTGCAGCGGGCCGGCGCAGCGCGCCGACGTCGCGCGCGAGCGCGCCAACAAGGAGCAGGAAGCGGAGCGTGCGCAGATCTCGGCGCGCGAGGCGGTCGACCGCGCGCGCATCGCGTCGGAGCGCGCCGTCGACGAAGACCGCATCGCGCGCGAGCGCGACGTGCAGGCGCTCGAGATCGAGCGGCGCAAGGCGCTGGAGCTCGCCGAGCAGCAACGCTCGATCGCCGTCGCCGAGCAGTCGAAGGCGCAGTCCGAGGCGCAGGCGCGGCGGATCAGGCGCGTTCGCTCGCGCGTGCAGGCGGAGGAGCAGCGTGTTCACCGCGCGCGAGACCGAGATGGCCGAGCGGCGCAAGAGCATCGAGCTGATCGGCGCGCGGCAGGAGGCCGAGCGCGACGCGCTGCGGCTGACCGTCGCGGCGCAGGCGGAGCGCGCCGCGTCCGAGGACCGCGGCGCGGCGGTGCGCGCCGAGGCGGAGGCCGAGGCCGACGCCGACCGCGTCCGCGCGCTGGCGCAGCGGATTCGCCACGAGGTCGAGGCCGAAGGCACGCGGCTGATGAACGAGGCGCAGAACACGCTGACCCCCGAAGCGCGCCTGTCCGCGATGCGCATGCGGCTGATCGACAGGATCGAGGGCATCGTCCGCGAGTCGGTCGCGGCCGATGGAGCGCATCGAGGGCATCAAGATCCTGCAGGTCGACGGACTCTGGGCGGCGGCTCGCGACGCGGCGACGGCTTCGATGGCGGCGGCGGCAACATCGCCGACAACCTCGTCAACTCCGCGTTGCGCTATCGCGCGCAGGCGCCGCTGGTCGACCAGCTGCTGCGCGAGATCGGCATCGAGGGCGGCGACGTCGGCAAGCTCGCGCGCGGGATGCTCGACCGCGGCCAGCCGCCGGCGCCGCAGCTGGCCGAGCCGACACGCCGCCGCGCCGGCGACTGAGGCGCTGACGCGCGTCGTGATCAAGGTCTACACGTCGAGCGTCATCGACGCGTCCGCCGACGCCGTGTGGGCGCACGTCCGCGACTTCAACGGCCTGCCGAAGTGGACGCCGTTCGTCGCCGAGTCGCGCATCGAGGGCGGGCTGCCCGCCGATCGCATCGGCTGCGTGCGGCATTTCCGGCTGAAGGACGGCGGCATCGATCCGCGAGCAGCTGCTGACGCTGTCCGACTACGACTACCAGTGCACGTACGCGATCCTCGAGAGCCCGATGGGCGTCGAGAACTACGTCGCGACGCTGAAGCTGACGCCGGTGACCGACGGCGGCCGCACGTTCGCCGAATGGTGGGCCGAGTTCGACTGCGCGCCCGAGCGCGAGGCGCGAGCTCGCGCGAGCTGATCGGGCAGCGGCGTGTTCCAGGCGGCGTTCGACATCCTGAAGGCCGCGTTCCGCGCGGTGATCCGCGTCACGCGCTCGGCGATCATCGACGCGCCGATCGAGCGCGTCTGGGCGGTGCTGCGCGACTTCAACAGCCACACCGCGTGGCATCCGGTGGTCGCGCGAGTCGCACATCGAGCGCGGCGAGCCGTCCGACCAGGTCGGTTGCGTGCGCAACTTCACGCTGCGCGACGGCAACCAGATCCGCGAGCAGCTGCTCACGCTGTCCGATCGCGACCACGTCTCGACCTACTGCATCCTCGACGCGACGCTGCCGATGCGGCGCTACGTCGCGACGGTCACGCTGAAGCGCGTCACCGACGGCGAGCGCACGTTCTGGCACTGGGAGTCGACGTTCGACGCGCCGCGCGGGCGCGAGCGCGAGTTCGGCGATCTCGTCGGCAAGGGCGTCTACGAAGGCGGCTTCGACGGGCTTGCGCGCCTACCTGCGGCGCGGCGGCGCGGCGCGGATCGGCGCGGCAGCCGCGAGCCGAGGCGCTGCCCGCGCGCGGCATCGTCGTCTCGCGCTACGGCGGCCCGGAGGTGCTGACGCCCGCAACGCTCTCGGCGCCCGGCGCCGCGGGCCGGCGAAGTCCGCATCCGCCACACGGCGATCGGCGTGAACTACATCGACGTCTACGTTCGCACGCGGACGCTACCGCATGCTCGAGCCGCCGGCGCCGCCCGGCATGGAAGCGGCGGGCGTCGTGCATCGACGTCGGCGAAGGCGTGGCGCACCTGCTGCCGGGCGATCGCGTCGCGTACGTCGCGCCGCCGCCGGGCGCGTACGTCGACGTGCGCACGCTGTCGCGCCGACGCACGTCGTCGCGCTGCCCGACGACGTCGACGACGAGGCCGCCGCGACGCTGATGCTGAAGGGCCTGACGGCCGAGTACCTGCTGCATCGAACGCATCGCGTGCGCGCGGGCGACACGGTGCTCGTGCATGCGGCCGCGGGCGGCGTCGGCTCGTTCCTGTGCGCGTGGGCGCAAGGCGCTCGGCGCGCGCGTGATCGGCACGGTGTCGAGCGACGACAAGGCGCGCATTGCGCGCGAGCACGGCTGCGACGTCGCGATCGTCACCGACGGCGGCGCATTCGCCGACGCCGTGCTCGCGGCGACCGGCGGGCGCGGCGCCGACGTCATCTACGACGGTCTCGGCGGCCCGGCGCGCGACGAGAACCTGCGCGCGCTCGCGACGCTCGGCCACTGGATCGCTGTACGGACAGGCGGGCGGCGCGCATGGCGCGCTCGACATGCCGCGGACGCTGTCGCGAAGTCGGCGACGCGTGTCGCGGCCGGTGCTGTTCCACTACACGCGTCGCGCGAGCGGTTCGAGGCGATGGCGGCGCAACACGTTCGACGGCGTTTCGCAAGCGGCATCCTGCGGCCGGCGATCCGCCATCGCTATGCGCTGGCCGCGGCCGCGGATGCGCACCGCGATCTCGAAGGCGCGGCGCACGACCGGCCAGTTGCTATTATTCCCCTGACGCGTCCTCGCCCGCCTCGCGTACGTGTCAACGCGCGCCTTTCAAGCCCGCGCGTATCGCAGGTCCCCATGCCTTTCGCCTACTACGAACGACTGTCGCCCGCGCAACAAGCGCATCTATCGCCGCAGCGACGGCATCGGCGCGCTTGCGCTGCCGCCCGGCTCGCGCTCGGCACGACCGGTTGCGACGATTCGATGCGAGCCTCGCGCTGACGACCGGCGCAACGACCTGCAAAGCGCTTGCCAGGCGCTGATGCGACGCGCTGACCGCCGGCTTCACGTTCCGCCAGTTCGACTGCTCGTGCTCGCGCGGCGGCCGTCCGACGACGACGGCGAGCTGCACGGGCTGTACGAGCCCGAGGAGGGACGGACGACGCGCGCGCATCACCGTGTGGATGCGCACGGCGGCGAAGCAAGCAGGTCGTCGCGTTCAAGTCGTTCCTGCGCACCGTCGTGCACGAGCTCGCTGCACCACCTCGACTACGAGCTGTTCGCGCTCGAGGAGACGTTCCACACCGAAGGCTTCTACAAGCGCGAGTCGAGCCTCGCCAACGCGCTGTTCGCGCAGGAGAACGGCCTCCTGCCGGCCCCGCCGGCCGGCGAGCGCCCCTTGCGCAACCGGGACGGCTGACGCTGTTATAATTTCGCACTCCGCTCCGAGGAGCGTTGCAATCCGGCCCGCATCTGGCGCGCCGGACCAGGCTCGGGGCCGCTCCTTCCGTAACCGCGCTCGTTGAACCGTGACCGCTCACGGGGAACGAGGCCGAATGCCCGCGTTCCCGCGATCGGTCGCTCGACGAGGAGTCTCGACGTGAACGCACGCAACCGAAACCAAGCAATTTCGCCGACTTCCAGGTCGCCGACCTGGCGCTCGCCGACTGGGGCCGCAAGGAAATCCGCATCGCCGAGACCGAGATGCCCGGCCTCATGGCGATCCGCGACGAGTACGCGCCCGAGCAGCCGCTGCGCGGCGCGCGCATCGCCGGCAGCCTGCACATGACGATCCAGACCGCGGTGCTGATCGAGACGCTGCAGGCGCTCGGCGCCGAAGTGCGCTGGGCGTCGTGCAACATCTACTCGACGCAGGACCATGCCGCCGCCGCCATCGCCGCGCGCGGCACGCCGGTGTTCGCCTACAAGGGCGAGTCGCTGACGAGTACTGGGACGTTCACGCACCGGATCTTCGAGTGGCCGGGCGGCGCAGGTGACGGCCGGCGGCCCGAACATGATCCTCGACGACGGCGGCGACGCGACGCTGCTCGTGCATCTCGGCACGCAGGCCGAAACCGATCCGTCGTGCATCGCGCGTCCGACGAACGAGGAGGAGACGGCGCTGTTCGCGTCGATCAAGGCGAAGCTCGCCACGGATCCGAAGTTCTACTCGCGCTGCAAGGCCGGCGATCCAGCGGCGTGACCGAGGAGACGACGACCGGCGTCAAGCGCCTGTACACAGATGCACGAGGAAGGCAGGCTCGGCTTCCCGGCGATCAACGTCAACGACTCGGTCACGAAGTCGAAGTTCGACAACCTGTACGGCTGCCGCGAATCGCTGGTCGACGGCATCAAGCGCGCGACCGACGTGATGATCGCCGGCAAGGTCGCGCTCGTCGCGGGCTACGGCGACGTCGGCAAGGGCTCGGCGCAGGCGCTGCGCGCGCTGTCGGCGCAGGTGTGGATCACCGAGATCGACCCGATCTGCGCGCTGCAGGCGGCGATGGAAGGCTATCGCGTCGTGACGATGGACTACGCCGCCGACAAGGCGGACATCTTCGTCACCGCGACCGGCAACATCGACGTCATCACGCACGAGCACATGAAGCGCATGAAGAACCAGGCGATCGTGTGCAACATCGGCCACTTCGACAACGAGATCGACGTCGCCGGCGCTCAAGGCCTGCACAGTGGGAGAACATCAAGCCGCAGGTCGACCACGTCATCTTCCCCGACGGCAAGCGGATCATCCTGCTCGCCGAAGGGCGGCTCGTGAACCTGGGCTGCGGCACCGGCCATCCGTCGTACGTGATGTCGAGCTCGTTCACCAACCAGGTGATGGCGCAGATCGAGCTGTGGACCGACGCGCGCGAAGTCGGCGGCAAGCAGTATCCGGTCGGCGTCTACGTGCTGCCGAAGCACCTCGACGAGAAGGTCGCGCGCCTGCAGCTGACGAAGCTCGGCGCGCAGCTGACCGAGCTTTCGGACAAGCAGGCGCGCTACATCGGCGTGGACAAGGACGGCCCGTACAAGCCGGACACGTATCGGTATTGATTCGCGGGCCGTCGCGGCGGAGGGGCTGAACAGCATGCGCATCGCCGTGATGGGAACCGGCGGCGTCGGCGGCTACTTCGGCGCCAAGCTCGCGCTGGGCGGCAACGACGTGACGTTCGTGGCGCGCGGCAGGCATCTCGAGGCGATTCGCCGCGACGGGCCTTCGTGTCGAAAGCGAGTCCACGCCGATGCACGTTCGGGAAGCGAAGGCGACCGACGATCCGGCGTCGATCGGCCCGGTCGATGCGGTGATGTTCTGCGTCAAGCTGTGGGACGTCGAAACGGCCGCGGAAACGATCCGCCGCTGCTCGGCAACGGCGGCGTCGCCATCCCGTTCCAGAACGGCATCGATTCGCCGGGCGTGCTGTCGCGCGTGCTCGGCGCCGAGCACGTCATCGGTGGCATCGCGTACATCGCGGCCTCGATCGCGTCGCCGGGCGTCGTGCGCCATGTCGGGACGATGGCGCGGTTGCGCGTCGGTGCGTTCGACGGCGTGCGCAGCGACGCGGCCGACGCGTTCGTCGAGGCGGCGACCGCGGCGGGCGTGGAGATCGCGCTCGCGCCCGACATCCGGCGCGGCCTGTGGGAGAAGTTCGTGTTCCTGTCGGCGCTCTCGGGCGCGACCTGCCTGACGCGGCAGCCGCTCGGTGTCATTCGCGCCGATCCGCGAGATGCGCAGCACGTTCGAGGCGATCATGCGCGAGACCTGGAGCGTCGGCCGCGCGCAAGGGCGTGGCGCTTGCGGACGACTTCGTGGAGAAGCAGCTCGCGTTCGGCGATACGCTGCCCCACGAGATGCGCGCGTCGATGCTGCACGACCTCGTCGCCGGCAACCGGCTCGAAGCGCCGTGGCTGTGCGGGGCGGTCGTGCGGCTCGGACGCGAAGCGGGCGTTCCGACGCCGGTGAATGCCACCGTCTACGCGGCGCTCATCCCGTACGTCAACGGCGTTCCGGACGCGCAGCGAGCCGCATGATGCGCATCCTGCTGCACTGGCTGATCAATGCGGTGGCGCTGTTCCTGCTGCCGTACGTGTTCAAGTGGGTGCAGGTCGATTCGGTCGGGGCTGCGCTGATCGCAGCGGTCGTGCTCGGTCTCGTCAACGCGCTGGTGCGGCCGTTGCTGTTCCTGCTGACGCTGCCGGTCACGCTGCTGACGCTCGGCCTGTTCATCTTCGTGCTGAACGGCCTGCTGTTCTGGGCCGTCGGCTCGTTCGTCCCCGGCTTCCGCGTCACCGGCTTCTGGGCGGGCGTCTTCGGCGCGATCGTCTACAGCCTGATCTCGTGGGCGCTGGCCGCGCTGCTGATGCCGAAGAAAGAGCGATGAGCGACGGACGCCTGTTCAGCCTCGAGTTCTTTCCGCCGCGAACGCCCGAGGGCGATCGAGAAGCTGCGCGCGGCGCGCCGCCAGCTTTCGCAGCTTCGACCCTCGTTCTGCTCGGTGACGTTCGGCGCGGGCGGCAGCACGCGCGAAGGCACGCTTGCCACCGTGCTGGAGATCCGAGGCGAAGGCATCGAAGCCGCGCCGCACCTGTCGTGCATCGGCAGCACCGCCGAGAACATTCGCGCGGTGCTCACGCAGTATCGCCAGAGCGGCATCCGGCATGTGGTCGCGCTGCGCGGCGACCTGCCGTCCGGGACCGTCGACGCAGGCGAGTTCCGTTACGCGAACGAGCTCGTGGCGTTCATCCGCAGCGAGACGGGCGACTGGTTCCACATCGACGTCGCCGGCTATCCGGAAGTCCATCCGCAGGCGCGCTCGGCGCACGAGGATCTTTCCGCGTTCAAGCGCAAGGTCGACGCGGGCGCGAACTCGGCGATCACCCAGTACTTCTTCAATCCCGACGCCTACTGGCATTTCGTCGACGCGGCCGCAGACGCCGGGATCGACGTGCCGATCGTGCCGGGCATCATGCCGATCGGCAGCTTCACCAAGCTCGCGCGGTTCTCCGACGCGTGCGGCGCCGAGATTCCGCGCTGGATTCGCCGGCGCCTCGAAAGCTACGGCGACGATACGGCGTCGATCCGCGCGTTCGGCCTCGACGTCGTCACCGAGCTTTGCGAGGGGCTGCTTGCGCGCGGCGCGCCGGGCCTGCACTTCTACACGCTGAACCAGGCAGCGCTGACGACAACGATCTGGCAGCGGCTGGGGTTCTAGCCGGCCGATGAAAAACGCGTCCGCACGGCCGGTGTCCGCCGAAAGGGCGGCGTCGCACGTTTTTCATCGGGTTTGAAACTGGCGGTCGCCTCGGGCGGCCCGTCGGCGACCGCGGTGAAACGGGCACGAGCGCAACGCGCGTTGTGCGCCGGACAGCGTTACTAGCCAGCTCCGCTTGCAGATGGATTCATGCCCCCGGCGTAAACGACACGAGCTCGACGAATGCGTTCTGGGCCGGCAATCGTCCAGGCGATTGACCGCCTCCCTTCGTGAGATAGTCGGCGCGTCTCACCTCGCGCACCGAAGCCTTGGCTGCAGGTGCGTACCAGACCGTGTACGTGCAATCGGTCGGAAAGCGCCAGAACTCGTCGTCGTCGAGATGCATGACGACAGTCAGCCGGATCGCGTCGAACGTTCCGGCCGGCGTCGTGATCCGCTCGTACCCGCCGACGCGCACGTACCGGTTGATGCGTCCTTCGCGCATCGTCAGCTCGTTGTAGTTGTCGACGAACTGGTTCCAGGTGGCGCCGGACTGCAAAGGGAAGCGGTAGCGCTCGAGCGGCTGGTGGAAGCGGCGCGTCTCGATGTCGAACAGCGTGCCCTGCGCGACGCGACCCGCGTCCAGCCATTTCTCGACGCGCTCGACTGTCGGCCCAGGTCCCGTGACGGTGACTCGCACGGTGACGCCGTCGGGACCGATCGCAGTCACGGCGTGGGTTTCCTCGTAGATCTGCTTCACGCGGAAGCCTTCGCTCACGCGATAGACCCAGCGGTCCCCGACACGGAATTGCGGCGAGTCGGCCGCAGGTCCGCTACGCGAAGCGGTGCCCGATCGTCGGACCTTCCGAACCTGCGCACGCGGAAAGCAGGGAGATCGCGAAGCATGCCGCCATCAGGCAGTAAACGGGTTGCTCGGCTCCCGATGCCGATGCTACTCCGGGCCGTGCGGGATGCGCTCCGGCGCATCGCTACGTGCGGTGGCGCAGACCGTGTGCGCCTGCGCGGCGGGCCGATCCATCACGTCCAGCGCGACGTCGTCGAGCCACGCGATGCCGGGACCGAACAGGTTGAGCCCGACCTCGATGTCATCCGCGTCGTCCGGCACCTTGAGCGCGACTCGTAGCGCGTCCAGTCGGTCGTGCCCTGGACGGCGTCCTTGCGCATCATCACGCGTGCAACCGGATAGCCACCCTTCATCGCGTGCAGATTGAGTCCCGCGCCGGCGCCGTAGCGGTTGCCCTGTCGCGCCTTCGGTGCGGATCCACGCGGCGAAGCGAAGCGTCCTGCCGCGATACGGCGCCGCGCCGACTGTCTGGAAGATCGATCCGAACGGCTCCGGCCCGATGTTCTCCACCCGGAGGCTGCGTTCGCCGGATCGCGGCTTCGTCGTGTCGGGCGTGAACGTGTACGACTTCGGTCCCGCGTGCTGGACGGCCAACCAACCTTCCGGGGCGCCATGCGGGCCGGGCTGCGTCGACTCGAAGCCCGCGTTCACCAGCGCGACCGACGCGATCGGCCGCGCCGCTTTCTCCGGCGGCACCGCTGGCGTTTGCACCTGCGCGTGCACGGACAGCGGCGCGCACGTCAGCAGCGCAACGAGCGCAACGGCGAGCGTTCGCACGTCGGCTCGTCGCTCGTCAGTCGAGCGTGTCGGTGACCGCGCCCTTGCTCGCGGTCGACACGAGGCGCGTGTATTTCGCGAGCAGACCGCGCGTATAGCGGGGCGCCGGCGGCTTCCACTGCGCGCGGCGCCGCGCGAGCTCCGCGTCGTCGACGTTGAGCTGCACGAGCAGCTTGTGCGCGTCGATCGTCAGCGAGTCGCCTTCCTGCACGAGCGCGATCGTGCCGCCGACCTGCGCCTCGGGCGCGACGTGACCGACGACCATGCCCCAGGTGCCGCCGGAGAATCGTCCGTCGGTGATGAGCCCGACCGACTGTCCGAGACCCTGCCCGATCAGCGCGGACGTCGGCGCCAGCATTTCCTGCATGCCGGGTCCGCCCTTCGGGCCTTCATAGCGGATGACGATCACGTCGCCGGCCTTGATCTTCTTCGCGAGGATCGCGTCCATCGCCTCGTTCTCGGAATCGAAGACGCGCGCCGGCCCGGTGATCGACGGATTCTTGAGTCCGGTGATCTTCGCGACGCAGCCTTCCGGCGCGAGATTGCCCTTGAGGATCGCGAGATGGCCCTGCGCGTACATCGGGTTGCTCCACGGCCGGATGACTTCCTGGTCCGGCGCGCGGCTCCTTCGGAACGTCCGCGAGCTCCTCGGCGATCGTGCGGCCGGTGATCGTCATGCAGTCGCCGTGCAGCAGGCCCGTGCTCGAGCAGCATGCGCAGCACCTGCGGCACGCCGCCGGCGCGATGGAAGTCGGTGGCGACGAAGCGGCCCGACGGCTTCAGATCGCAGAGCACCGGCACGCGTTTGCGGATGCGTCTCGAAATCGTCGATCGTCCACGGCACGCCGGCCGCGTTCGCGATCGCGAGGTAGTGCAGCACGGCGTTCGTCGAGCCGCCGGTCGCCATGACCAGCGCGATCGCGTTCTCGATCGACTTGCGCGTGATGATGTCGCGCGGCTTCAGATCGTTCGCGATCGCCTGCACGAGCACCTTCGCCGACGCCGCCGCCGAATCCGCCTTCTCGGCATCGGGCGAGGCCATCTGCGAGCTGCCGAGCAGGCTCATGCCGAGCGCCTCGAACGACGAGGACATCGTGTTCGCCGTGTACATGCCGCCGCACGCGCCGACCGACGGGCAGGCGTTGCGCTCGATGCCGTCGTAGTCCTCCTTCGCCATCTTGCCGGCCATGAACGCGCCGACCGCTTCGAACGGCGAGACGATCGTGAGCTTCTCGCCCTTCCATTCGCCCGGCTTGATCGTGCCGGCGTAGACGTAGATCGCCGGCACGTTGATGCGCGCGATCGCCATCATGCCGCCCGGCATGTTCTTGTCGCAGCCGCCGACGACCAGCACGCCGTCCATGCATTGGCCGTTGACGCTGGTCTCGATCGCGTCGGCGATCACCTCGCGCGACACGAGCGAGTACTTCATGCCCTCGGTGCCCATGCCGATGCCGTCGGTGACCGTCGGCACGCCGAACACCTGCGGCATCGCGCCCGCATCCTTCAGCGCGGCCATCGCGCGATCGACGAGCGGCTGGATGCCGGCGTTGCACGGATTCATCGTCGAGTGGCCGTTCGCGACGCCGACGATCGGCTTCTCGAAGTCGCCGTCCCCGAAGCCGACGGCGCGCAGCATCGCCCGGTTCGGCGAGCGGGCGATGCCCTGCGTGATCAGGCGGGAACGCCGGTTGTGGGTCATGGACGAACGGCTCCTTGAATGGGGCGACGAACGCGCGCGCTCGTATTGAAACCCGCTGCGTATAATGGCGCGATTTTAGCGCAGGCGAACAAGCCCCGCGCCTCCATGCTGGTCCACCCGCAGTTCGATCCCGTCGCGTTCAACATCGGTCCGATCGCCGTGCGCTGGTACGGGCTCATGTACCTCGTGGCGTTCGTGCTGTTCGTCGTGCTCGGCAAGTACCGCGCGAAGCAGCAGCTGCTGACCGGCTGGCATCCGCGCGACATCGACGACATGCTGTTCTACGGCGTGTTCGGCGTGATCCTCGGCGGGCGGCTCGGCTACGTCCTGTTCTACAAGCCGCTGTACTACCTCGAGCATCCGCTCGAGATCTTCGCCGTGTGGACCGGCGGCATGAGCTTCCACGGCGGCTTCCTCGGCGTGCTCGTCGCGCTGTGGCTGTTCGCGCGAAGGCGCGGCAAGCGCTGGCTCGACGTCACCGATTTCGTCGCGCCGCTGGTGCCGCTCGGGCTCGCCGCCGGCCGGCTCGGCAACTTCATCAACGGCGAGCTCGTGGGCCGCGTGACCAGCGGGCCGTGGGGCATGGTGTTTCCGCAGTACGACAACGCTCGCCGCGCCACCCGTCGCAGCTCTACCAGTTCACGCTGGAAGGCGTGCTGCTGTTCGTGATCCTCTGGGTCTACACGTCGCGCCGGCGCCCGATGGGCGCGCCGTCCGGGCTGTTCCTCGCCGGCTACGGTGCGCTGCGCTTCATCGCCGAGTACGCGCGCGAGCCCGACAGCGTTCCTCGGCACGCTGGCGCTCGGCCTGTCGATGGGCCAGTGGCTGTCGCTGCCGATGATGGC
Source organism: uncultured beta proteobacterium (assembly GCA_963804205.1). Classification (GTDB taxonomy): domain Bacteria; phylum Pseudomonadota; class Gammaproteobacteria; order Burkholderiales; family Casimicrobiaceae; genus VBCG01. Next base: position 459,741 of record CAWDPJ010000006.1, read on the forward strand.
TCGCCGGACTGCTGATGATGTGGTGGGCGTACCGGCGCGCCGGCAAGAGCCAGCCGACGCTGATCGACCGGATGAAATAGAGGCGCGACCCTCGATCACTCGACCTGCCCGGAGTGCATCGACGCTCCGGGGTCACACCCGCTACTCGATCCGCCGGAACTCGCCCTCGAGCGACTCACGCCGGCCATACGACGGTTGCCCTGCACCGGCTGGCTGCGGCTCGAAGCCGCGGCCGGTGTTGATCGGCAGCATCAGCAGCGCGACGGCGATCAGGTCGCTGACCACGCCGGGCAGCAGGAGGAACAGGCCGGCGAGCACCTTGCGACCGCTGTCGACGACGCCGCGCAGCAGCGACTGCTCGCCATGCAACGCCGCCAGCACGTGCGCGCGGAACGCGATGCGCTCGTTGCGCAGCAGCAGCAGGCCGGACACGACCGAGATCGACAGCCAGACCCAGACCGGCACGCCGGTCCATTGGGCGAAGCGCAGCGTGGCGTAAAGGTCCGCCGCGGGGAATCCCAGTAGAATCACCAGCACCAGCAGCCGCATATCGATTTCCTTCCGAAACTCCTTCGCACTCCGTGGCGCACATCCTCGTCCTGACGACGCTGCCCGATGCCGAGTCGGCCCGGCGCTCGCCCGGGCGCTGCGTCGAGGGCCGGCTCGCCGCCTGCGTCACGATCGGCGCGCCCGTCGAATCAATGTATCACTGGCAGGGCGCAATCGAAACCGCGCGCGAGGTGCCGGTCACGGTGAAGACCCGCGGCGAGCTGTTCGACGACGATCGCGGCGGCGATCCGGTCGCGGCATCCCTACGAACTTCCCGAAATCCTCGCTGTCCCGATTCAACGATGGCCTGCCCGCCTACCTCGCCTGGATCGATGCCGAAACCCGGCGTCGCTGAAAGCGTACGCCGCTCGCCGCGCCCTGCGCGCGCGTCCGTCGCCGCGGCGTCCGCGCTCGTCGGCCTGACGATCCTCGTCTGCCATATCGGCGCGCTGGCCGCCGATCTCAAGCTGCTGCCGCCGGACCAGGCGTTCCGGTTCGCGGCGCGCGCGCTCGACACCCGGACGCTGGAGGCGAACTTCACGATCGCGAACGGCTACTACCTGTACCGCGACAAGATGAGCTTCGCGCTCGAGCCGGACGGGATCGCGCTCGGCGCGACGACGTTGCCGCCGGGCAAGGTCAAGGAGGACGAGTTCTTCGGCAGGGTCGAGACCTACCGCGATCGCGTGGTCGTCCGCCTGCCGATGACGAAGGCGGCGCCGGGCCAGTCGGTGACGCTGCGCGCCGACTCCCAGGGCTGCGCCGACGCGGGCGTCTGCTATCCGCCGCACACGCAGCGGATCACGCTCGCGGTGCCGGCCGCCGACGGCAAGCCCGGGCGCGCTCGTGGAAGCCGCGCCGGCCAAGAAGACCTGGTTCAAGTAGACGCCGTGGCCGACACCTTCGCGTCCCGTTCGCGGCTGTACGCCTGGCTCGCGGCCGCCGGCGTCGTCGCGCTGGCGGCCGGCATCGCGGCCGGGGTCTTCCTGCGGCAGTCGCCCGACCCCAGCCGCTCGACGCGAGTGTCGCTGCTTGCGATCACGCTCCCGGATGCCGACGGCAAGGAGCAGGCGCTCGAGCAATGGCGCGGCAAGGTGGTCGTCGTCAATTTCTGGGCGACCTGGTGCGCGCCGTGCCGCGAGGAGATGCCGGTGTTCGTGAAGGCGCAGGCGGAGCACGGGGCGCAAAGGCCTGCAGTTCGTCGGGCATCGCCGTCGACGACGCCGACAAAGTGCGGCAATTCGCCAAGGAAATCGGGCTCAACTACCCGACGCTGATCGGCGGCTACGGGGCGATGGAGCTTTCGAAGACGCTCGGGCAACACGATCATGGCGCTGCCGTTCACCGTGGTCGTCGACCGGTCGGGCAACGTGCTCCTCAACCACCTCGGCCCGCTCAAAGCCCCGCAGCTCGACCGCATTCTGAAGCAGGCGCTGTAGCCAGATCGCGCCAACTTCGGCCATCTGCGCGCAACTTCGGTCTATTGTCGGCTGCGGTCCGCGCCGGGGACGATTCGGCTGCCGGCGGCGGCCCGGCTCCTGTCCGACGGTCGCGCGGCCAGATCCGGAGGTCCCAACGCCGCCAATTCTGGACATCTCTCCTGCGATCTGCGGCAAACTGCGCCGCTTCATGCCTACAAAAGGGGATCCCGGCCATGGCCGCGACCTCGCGGAAGACCTCGCGCCGGCGCGCTAAGCACCGAGCCTGCCGTCCGCACGATCCTCGTACTGCACGGACCCGAACCTGAACCTGCTCGGTACGCGGGAACCGGCGATCTACGGCAGCGAGACGCTCGCCGCAGATCGATGCCCGGCTCATCGCCGAGGGCGCCGCGCGCGGTGTCGCAGTGCTCGCCTTCCAGAGCAACTTCGAAGGCGCGCTGGTGGAGCGCGTCCATGCCGCACGCGACGAGAACGTCGGCTTCATCGTCATCAACCCGGCCGCGCTGACCCATACGAGCGTCGCGCTTCGCGACGCGCTCGCCGGCGTCGCCATTCCGTTCATCGAGGTGCATCTGTCGAACGTCCACACGCGCGAGCCGTTCCGCCACCACTCGTACTTCTCCGACAAGGCGGTCGGGACGATCGTCGGTCTCGGTTCGCGCGGCTACGACTTCGCGCTTGCGTACGCGCTGGCGCGGCTCGCGGAGTAAGGCGATGGACCTGCGCAAGCTGAAGACGCTGATCGAGCTGGTCGAGACGTCGGGCATCGCGGAGCTCGAAATCCAGGAAGGCGAGGAGCGCGTACGCATCACGCGCGCGCTCGCACCCTCCGGGCCAGATGGTGATGCTGCAGGCGCCGGCCGACGCCGCGGCCCACGGGGCCGCGGCGACCGCTCGCGGCGCCCGCACCGGCGCCGGCCGCAGCGACCGCTGCGCCGCCGGAACCGGAAGGCCAGTGGTCAAGAGCCCGATGGTCGGCACGTTCTATCGCGCGGCCTCGCCCGGCTCGAAGTCGTTCGTCGAGGTCGGCGACACGGTGAAGGAAGGCGACACGCTCTGCATCATCGAGGCGATGAAGCTGATGAACGAGATCGAGGCCGACGCGTCCGGCGTGGTCAAGGCGATCCTCGTCGAGAACGGCCAGCCGGTCGAGTTCGGCCAGCCGCTGTTCGTGCTGGCCTGACGCGTCCCGGACGCTCGCCGCGCCGGTGCGACCGCGTGGCGTCGACGGCGGCCGCGTCCGCGGATCGCCGACCCCTGATCCCTGATCCCCGATGCCCGGCGTCGCCAAACCCGAACAAGCTGTTCGACAAGATCCTGATCGCCAATCGCGGCGAGATCGCGCTGCGCGTGCAGCGCGCGTGCCGCGAGCTCGGCATCAAGACCGTCGTCGTGCATTCGGAAGCCGATCGCGACGCGAAGTACGTGCGGCTCGCGGACGAATCGGTCTGCATCGGTCCGCCGCCCTCGGCGCTGAGCTACCTCAACATCCCCGCGATCATCGCCGCGGCCGAGGTCACCGACGCGCAGGCGATCCATCCGGGCTACGGCTTCCTCTCCGAGAACGCCGATTTCGCCGAGAAGGTCGAGCGCTCCGGGCTTCGTGTTCATCGGCCCGCGGCCGGACACGATCCGCCTGATGGGCGACAAGGTCAGCGCGAAGGCGGCGATGATCAAGGCCGGCGTGCCCTGCGTGCCGGGGTCCGAAGGCGAGCTGCCCGACGATCCGAAGGAGGTCGTGCGGATGGCGCGGCAGGTCGGCTATCCGGTGATCATCAAGGCGGCGGGCGGCGGCGGCGGGCGCGGCATGCGCGTCGTCCACACCGAGGCGGCGCTCGCGCCGGCGGTCACGCTCACGCGCTCGAGGCGGAGGCGGCGTTCGGCAATCCGATGCTCTACATGGAGAAGTTCCTCACCAACCCGCGCCACATCGAGATCCAGGTGCTCGCGGACGAGCACAAGAACGCCATGTGGCTCGGCGAGCGCGACTGCTCGATGCAGCGCCGCCACCAGAAGATCATCGAGGAAGCGCCGGCGCCCGGCGTCAACCCGCGCGCGCTGACGCGCATCGGCGATCGCTGCGTCGATGCGTGCCGCCGCATCGGCTACCGCGGCGCCGGCACGTTCGAGTTCCTCTACCAGGACGACGAGTTCTATCTTCATCGAGATGAACACGCGCGTGCAGGTCGAGCATCCGGTGACCGAGGCGATCACCGGCATCGACATCGTGCAGCAGCAGATCCGCATCGCCGCGGGCCACAAGCTCGCGTTCCGCCAGCGCGACATCGTCAAGCGCGGCCACGCGATCGAGTGCCGGATCAACGCCGAGGATCCGTACACGTTCGTGCCCTCGCCCGGGCGCATCACGTCGTGGCACGTGCCCGGCGGGCCCGGCATCCGCGTCGACAGCCACGTCTACGCGAACTACTTCGTGCCGCCCAACTACGACTCGATGATCGGCAAGGTCATCGCGTACGGCGACACGCGCGACCAGGCGCTCGCGCGCATGCGCGTCGCGCTGTCCGAGATGGTCGTCGAAGGCATCAAGACGAACATCCCGCTGCACCAGGAGCTGCTGCTCGACGACAAGTTCATGCGCGGCGGCACGTCGATCCATTACCTCGAGGAGCGGCTGGCGAAGCGGAAAGCGTAAGGCCGGAGGCGGACTTCATGCCCTACACCGCCGCTCCGCTTCGACACCGACGACGCCGATGCCTGGTCGGACGCGCTGCTCGCGGCCGGCGCGCTGTCGGTCGAGGTGTCCGATCCGTTCGCCGGCACGCCGCAGGAGCAGGCGCGGTTCGACGAGCCGGGCGAGCCGGGCGTCGCGCCGTGGCAGGTGTCGCGCCTGGTCGCGCTGTTCGACGCGGGCGTCGACGTCGCCGCTGCGCTTGGCGAGGCGGCCCGTGCGCTCGGCGAAGCCGTTGCCGGCGCACCGAGACCTATCGCGGTCGCGGACCAGGACTGGGTGCGCGCGACGCAGGCGCAGTTCGGCCCGATCGAAATCGCGCGACCGGCTGCACATCGTGCCGACCTGGTGCGAGCCGCCGCAGCACGGCGTCGTCATTCGCCTCGACCCCGGGCTCGCCTTCGGCACCGGCTCGCATCCGACGACGCGCCTGTGCCTCGAATGGTTGCTCGAGCAACTGCACGGCGGCGAGTCGGTGCTCGACTACGGGTGCGGCTCCGGCGTGCTCGCGATCGCTGCGGCAAAGCTCGGCGCGGCGTCGGTCGATCGGCACCGACGTCGATCCGCAGGCGCTGGAGGCGAGCCGCGCCAACGCGCAGGCGAACGGCGTCGATGCCGCGTTCGTCGCCCCGGATGCGCTGCCGGCGCGGGACTTCGACATCGTCGTCGCGAACATCCTCGCGAATCCGCTGATCCTGCTCGCGCCCGCGCATTGCGGCGCGCGTGCGGCCGGGCGGTCGCCTCGCGCTGTCGGGCATCCTGGATTCGCAGGCCGACGCCGTGGTGATCGCTTACTCGCGATGGTTTAAACTCGCGGCCTGTCGCCGGGCCGACGGCTGGGCGCTCCTCTCCGGCGAGCGCAGCGCCTCATCCTGAAAGGTTGCGCACGCATCGCGATGGAAGAAAAGTACACGCGCTGCCCCGGCTGCCGCACCGTCTTCCGCGTGACGCCGGCGCAGCTCGCATTGCGCGCCGGGCAGGTGCGCTGCGGCCATTGCCGCACGGTGTTCGACGGTACCGCGCAGTCTGATCCAGCTCGCGCCGATCGGCGACGCCGCGACGGCGCACGAGGACGCGACGAGCGCGAACGGGCCGCTCGACCGTCACGCTGCGCAGCGCGCACGCGCTCGAGCCGGTGACCGCGACGCCGCAGACGCAGCGAGCGGTGTCGCCGGTCGACTGCCGCGACCCCGGCGGTCGCCGCCGACGAGCAAGACGAAGTGGACTACGACAACCGCTTCGCGTGGGATCGTCCGAAAAGGCGCTCGCGCTCCAGGACTGCGGTCTACGTCGTCGCGATCGTCGCGCTGATGCTCGCGTTCGTCGGCCAGCTCGCCTGGAACTATCGGGACCTGCTGGCCGCGCACGTGCCCGCGACCGCGTCCCGCGTTGACCCGGCTGTGCGCGCTCGTCGGCTGTCAGGTCCGGCCGCTGCGCGAGGTCGCCGGCGCTGTCGATCGACGCGTCCGACCTGCAGGCCGATCCTGCGCACAAGGGGCTGCTCGTCCTGACCGCGACCGTCCGCAACCGCGCGAGCTATCCGGTCGCCTTCCCGCATCTCGAGCTCACGCTGACCGATGCCCAGGACCAGGTGGTCGTGCGCCGTGCGCTTGCGCCGGCCGAGTACGCCGGCGGCACGGCGAACGTCGGCGCGGGCATCGCCGGCAACGGCGAGGTCGCGATCAAGCTGTTCCTCGACGCGAGCGCGACGACGCAGTCCGGCTATCGCGTCTACCTGTTCTATCCCTGAAGCGCCGGCCGACACCGGTTTGCACCATTCCGAGGCGCCGGCTCGGTCCGGTCGCTGGCGCAGCTCACGTTGCGATGCGCCATCGGCTGATAGCGAGCGCTCGCTCAGACTTCGCACTCCGGCTGTGCGGCCGAAATCGCCCGGTTCGAGTGCGCGCTCTTCCGCGCGTCGCACTTGACCACTGCACCAGCACGAACTCGCTCGCTGCCCGAAAGTGCGCACAACTTTGGTGCGCCATGGCAATATGCCGCGGTTGCGCCTTGGAAAACCGCTGCCGTCCCAGTCACTTGCGGGGCGTCGGCCGATGGCATGCTTATCGCTAACCAGGACCAGCTGTTTTCGCGAGGCGACACCACGCACCGCAGTCGCATCCGTCCCAACAAGGAGAGCTCATGGCCACAGTGGCGCCGACATTCTGAAGATGCTGAAGGACAAGGAGGTGAAGTTCGTCGACCTCCGATTCACCGACACCCGCGGCAAGGAGCAGCACGTCTCCGTTCCCGTGAAGGCGTTCGGCGCCGACAAGTTCGAGGAGGGCCATGCGTTCGACGGCTCGTCGATCGCCGGCTGGAAGGGCATCGAGGCCTCCGACATGCTGCTGATGCCGGATCCGGGCGACGGCGTACATCGATCCGTTCATGGACGAGACGACGCTCAACATCACCTGCGACGTCGTCGAGCCTTCGGACGGCAAGGGCTACGAGCGCGATCCGCGCTCGCTCGCGAAGCGCGCCGAGGCGTACCTCAAGTCGACCGGCATCGGCGACGTCGCCTACTTCGGACCCGAGCCCGAGTTCTTCATCTTCGACGCGGTCGAGTGGTCGGTCGACATGTCGGGCAGCTACTGCAAGATCTTCTCGAGCGAGGCGGCGTGGTCGTCGGCGCCGAGAAGTTCGAGGGCGGCAACATGGGCCACCGTCCGACGGTCAAGGGCGGCTATTTCCCCGTGCCGCCGGTCGATTCGCTGCAGGACATCCGCTCGGCGATCTGTCTCGCGCTCGAGCAGATGGGCGTCGAGGTCGAAGTGCACCACCACGAAGTCGGCGACCGCGGGCCAATGCGAGATCGGCACCAAGTTCGCGCCGCTGGTGCAGCGCGCCGACTGGCTGCAGCGCCTGAAGTACGCGGTTCACAACACCGCGCACGCCTACGGCAAGACCGCGACGTTCATGCCCAAGCCGATCGTCGGCGACAACGGCTCCGGCATGCACGTGCACCAGTCGGTGTGGAAGGACGGCAAGAACCTGTTCGCCGGCGACGGCTACGCCGGGCTTTCCGAGCTTGCGCTGTACTACATCGGCGGCGTCATCAAGCACGCGAAGGCGCTGAACGCGATCACCAATCCCGGCACCAACTCGTACAAGCGGCTGGTGCCCGGCTTCGAGGCGCCGATCAACCTCGCGTATTCCGCGCGCAACCGATCGGCGGCGATCCGCGTTCCGTACGTGTCGAGTCCGAAGGCGCGCCGCATCGAGGTGCGCTTCCCGGACCCGACGACGAACCCGTACCTCGCGTTCGCGGCGATGCTGATGGCGGGGCTCGACGGCATGCAGAACAAGATCCATCCGGGCGATCCGATGGACAAGAACCTGTACGACCTCGAGCCCGAGGAAGCCGCGAAGGTGCCGCACCCGTGCGCGTCGCTGGACGAGGCGCTCGACCACCTGGACCGCGACCGCGAGTTCCTGACCCGCGGCGGCGTCTTCACCAACGACATGATCGATGCCTACATCGCGCTCAAGATGGAGGAGGTCACGCGGTTCCGCATGACCACGCATCCGGTCGAGTACGACATGTACTACAGCCTGTAACGACGTAAACGACGACGCCGGCCCAGGCGTTCGTGGCAGGAAGGTCAGGGGGCGGGCCCGCAAGCTCGCCCCTTTTGCTTCCGATGCCTCGCGTTCGCTACACTGGGCCGCCATGCCGCTTCATGTCCCTCATTCCGCCCGCCGGATTCGCGCTGCCCGAAGCTGGTGCCTGCTCCCGGTGCTCGCGCTCGCGTTCGGTGCGATCGGCGCATCCGCGCAGACGCTCGCGAGCAAGGCGAAGGAATCCGGTTGCGTCGACAAGCCGAAGGTCGTCGTCGGTGCGACCTATCGCTGCACGACCGCTTCGGGCGCGTCCGCGTATTTCAACGTGCCCGAAGGCAACGGCGATCGTGTCCCCCCGTCGCGCCGGCGAGCGGCACCGGTGCGACAACGTCGGCAACGCCGTCGAGCTCGCCTTCGCCGCCCGGGCTTCCGCGCGTCGATGCGGCGACGCAGAAAGGCCGCGACGACTTCGCCGCAAGGTGCTGCAGGACGAGCTCGCCACCGAGGAGAAGCTGCTCGCTCGAAAGCCGGTCGGCGTACGCGAACGGCGCACCCGCCCGCGCTTGCCGACGAGCAGAAGGAACCGCAGCGCTACGCCGAGCGGATCGCGCAAGCTGCGCCAGTCGGTGCAGCTGCACGAGCGCAACATCGAAGCGCTGCGCCGCGAGCTCGGGCTGCCCGCGCTAACCCGACGCTTCGTCGGCGATTTCGCCGGCGCGAGTCCGGCGCCGCGGTCGCATTCGCCATCGGCGCGGAAGTTGCTACGCGATTAGCGTGGCGATTTCCCGCAAGTCCGTCCGCGCAGTCGGGTACGCGCCTTGACAATGGTCCTCGCATCGTTCGCCCTGCCGGCGTTCGATTGGACCGCGAGTCCGTACCCCGGGCTCGAGCTCCTCGCGACCGCGGTGCTGATGCTCGACGACGACCGTATCGTGCGCTACGCGAATCCCGCCGCGGAGAACCTGTTCGAGCTGTCGCGGGCGACGCTCGTCGGGCACGCCGATCGCTGCGTTGTTCGCCGATGCCACCGCGTTGACCGCCGCAATCGACAGCGCCGCCGCCTCCGGGCTCGGCGTACACCGAGCAGGAGATCGAGCTCGGCGTGACCGGCAAGCAGCGGCTGCATCTGACGGTGACCGTGTCGCCGGTCGACCAGCACGACGTCGCGCTGCTGCTCGAGTTCCGGCACATCGACCAGCAGCTGAAGATCGCGCGCGAGGAGCGGCAGCTCGAGCAGCAGCAGGCGAATCGCGAGCTGATCCGCAATCTCGCGCACGAGATCAAGAATCCGCTCGGCGGCATTCGCGGCGCCGCGCAGCTGCTCGAGCGCGAGCTCGATCGCCCGCAGCTCAACGAGTACACGCAGGTGATCATCGGCGAGGCCGACCGCCTGCAGTCGCTGGTCAACCGGCTGCTTACGCCGCATCGGCTGCCGAACTACCGGCGCACGAACGTGCACGAGATCCTCGTGCGGGTGAAGGGCGTCGTGCAGGCCGAGTTTCCCGCGATCCCGATCGTCGCGGACTTCGACACGTCGCTGCCCGAGATCGAGGCGGATCCGGAGCAGCTCACGCAGGCGGTGCTGAACATCGTGCGCAACGCGGCGCAGGCGCTGACCGGCACGACGAACGGGCCGGCGATCCGCCTCACCACGCGCGTCGCGCGCTACGTGACGCTTGCGCGGCGGCGCCATCGTCTCGCGATCGCGATCGCCGTCGAGGACAACGGTCCCGGCATCCCCTCGTCGATCCGCGAGCGCATTTTCTATCCGCTCGTTTCCGGGCGCGAGGGCGGCAGCGGCCTCGGGCTCACGATCGCGCAGACCTTCGTCGCGCAGCACAACGGAATGATCGAATGCGAGAGCCAGCCCGGCAACACCGTGTTCCGCATCCTGCTGCCGTTCTCGGGCCAGCGGTCGCTTGAAGGACGCGGGATGAACGAGGAGAACGGCGCGATGTACGCCTACGATTACCAGCCGCCCGTCGGATCGACGGCCAAGCCGATCTGGATCGTCGACGACGACCGCTCGATCCGCTGGGTGCTCGAGAAGGCGCTCGCGCGCGAAGGCATTCCGTTCAAGACGTTCGCGTCCGCGTACGAAGTGCTGCAGGCGCTCGCGGTAGTCGCAGCCGCAGGTGCTGGTGTCCGACATCCGCATGCCGGGCGAGTCGGGCTTGACGCTGCTGAGCAAGGTCAAGGAGCGCTGGCCGCACCTGCCGGTGATCGTGATGACCGCGTACTCCGATCTGGACAGCGCCGTCGCGGCGTTCCAGGGCGGCGCGTTCGAATATCTGCCGAAGCCGTTCGACGTCGATCACGCGCTCGCGTTGATCCGTCGCGCGACGACGCAGACGCCGTCGGTTTCGCCGGTCGCCGTCGACGCCGGTCGAGGCGCCCGAGATGCTCGGGCAGGCGCCCGCGATGCAGGAGGTGTTCCGCGCGATCGGCCGACTGTCGCAATCGAACACGACGGTGCTGATCACCGGCGAATCGGGCACCGGCAAGGAGCTCGTCGCGCGCGCGCTGCATCGTCACAGCCCGCGCGCAGCGGGCCCGTTCGTCGCGATCAACACGGCGGCGATCCCGAAGGATCTGCTCGAGTCGGAGCTGTTCGGCCACGAGCGCGGATCGTTCACCGGCGCGCAGGCGTTGCGCCGCGGCCGCTTCGAGCAGGCCGAAGGCGGCACGCTGTTCCTCGACGAGATCGGCGACATGCCGCCGGACCTGCAGGTGCGCCTGTTGCGCGTGCTGGCCGACGGCGAGTACTACCGCGTCGGCGGTCACTCGCCGTTGAAGGCGAGCGTGCGCATCATCGCGGCGACGCACCAGAACCTCGAGGAGCGCGTGCGCCAGGGCCTGTTCCGCGAGGACCTGTTGCATCGCCTCAACGTCGTGCGGCTGCGGCTGCCGCCGCTGCGCGAGCGCAACGAGGACATCGGGCCGCTGGCGCGCCACTTCCTGCAGAAGAGCGCGCGCGAGCTCGCGGTCGAGCCGAAGATCCTCGGCGACGACGCGCTCAAGGTGCTCACGACGTTCAGCTTCCCCGGCAACGTGCGCCAGCTCGAGAACATCTGCCATTGGCTCACGGTGATGGCGCCCGGGCAGCGCATCGAGGTGGCGGACCTGCCGCCCGAGGTGCGGCAGCCGTCCGGCGGCGAAGGCAACGCGCAGGAAACCGGTTGGCTCGCAGCGCTGGATCGCGAGCTCGCGCAGGCGCTGTCGCGAGGCGAGCGCGCTGTCGGCGATCGGCTCGAGCAGGAATTCGAGAAGGCGCTGATCCGCCGCGCGCTTGCGCATACGGCGGGTCACCGCATGGAAGCGGCGCAGTGGCTCGGATGGGGACGCAACACGCTGACGCGCAAGATCCAGGAGCTCGGGATGGAGGCGGAGCTGCGCAAGGGCGGGAGCTAACAAGAACCTACGAGGATCAACGCCCTCGCCGCTCGAATGCGGCGAAGGCGAATTTTTTCGCCCCGGCCCATCCGCGTTAGCGCGCGATCGTGGCGACCGAATCGGTGAGCTCGACAGTCGCGGAAAGCTCGATGTGCTCGGTGGCGATGCCGGGCTGGTTCATTCGACGCAGCAGCAATTCCCACGCGGTGCGCGCGATATCGCGCGTTGGCGGCCGAACGACGGCAAGGAACGGCGTCAACAGCTGCGACCAGTCGGGCGCGTCGAAAGTGATCAGCGAAAGGTCGCGCGGAATGGCGATACCATGCTGTCGCAGCGCCTTCAGCAGCGCCAGCGTCAGCGCGCTGTTGCTGCCGATGGCTGCGGTCGGGCGGTCATCCTGCTGCAGGAGCGTACCGACCTGGCGTGCGAATGCGGCGTCGTTTGGCTCGCGGACGCACACCTCCGCCACGGCGCCGCGCGTCCGACGCGCGGTTGCGAGAAATGCTTCGATCCGCCGGCGCGTCGTGACGAGCTTCGGATTGCTCACGACATACAGCAGGCGCCGGTGGCCGCACTCGAGCAGCGCTCGCGTCGCGGCTTCCATCGCGCCGTAGTCGTCCAGCGTGACGTAGTCGAAGCGGCTGTCGTCGGACAGCCGATCGACGATGACCGCAGGCACACCGGATTCCACGATGAGGTCGAACGTCGCCTGGGGCGAGGCGGACGGAATCACGATCAACCCGTCGACCTTGCGCGCAATCAACGCGCGCACGCGACGTTCCTCCAGGGCCGGATCCTGGCGCGAGAGCACCTGCATGACTTCGTAGCCCTGGGTCGAAGCGATGTCCTCGAACGCGTCGAGGAGCGCTGCGAAATACGCGCTCGAAGTCAGCGGCGCGCAAAGGCCCACGACCCGCGAGCGCTGCCGCCGCAGACTTTGCGCGACCCCGTTCGGAACGTAACGAAGCGAGGCGATCGCATCGCGAACGCGCGCCGCACGTTCGGTGCGCACGTTGCCGCGCTGGTTCAGCACGTTGCTCACCGTGCCGACCGAAACGCCGGCCTGGTGGGCGACGTCCTCGATCGTCACTCGCGCCGCGTGCGTGCGTTCCGCGGTATCGACGGGGAGAGCGGGTCGGCGCTTCACGTCGGCGATTCGAAGTGGGTCACGGGGGTCCTTGCGGCGCCTCTCGCGCAGGAGTATCGTGCATCTTCTGAAACGTTTCAATCCCGCGCTCCCAAGGCCGTTTCGCCCATTACCGGAACCAGTCGATGCGCATCACGAGGATCGAAACCTTCAAGTTCTGGGTCGACTGGTGCAACTGGCTGTTCGTGCGCATCGACACGGATGAAGGGCTGTCCGGCTGGGGCGAGGGTTCGCTGCACGGTGCACTCGAATCGGTCGAGACGGCGATCCGCGAGTTCGCGCCGCATCTGATCGGCCAGGATCCGGCCGGTCCGGAGAGGCATTGGCATCGGCTCTATCACGCGTGGCGGTGGCGCGGTGGCGCGGTGTTCCAGACGGCGCTGGCCGCGCTGGACATCGCGCTGTGGGATCTCGAGGGCAAGCGGCTCAACGTGCCGGTCGCGCGGCTTCTCGGGGGCGCGATACGCACCGAGTTGCGCGGCTACGCGAGCCACTGGCTCCAGGGCGCCGACACGCCCGACAAGGCGCGCGAGTCCGCGCGCGAGGCCGTGAACCGCGGCTTCACCGCATTCAAGTGCCGCCCGTTCAGCTTCGAGGGGCTGCGTCGCAACGAGGCGGCCGAGATCCGCAAGGCGGCTGCGCTGATCGAAGCAGCCCGTGACGGTGCCGGACCGGATTGCGAGATCTTCATCGAGTGCAGCGAGTTCCTTTCACCGCGCAGCGCCGTGTTGCTCGATCGAGCACTCGCACCGTACCGCCCGGGCTGGTTCGAGGAGCCGATCCCGTTCGAGAACGCGAAGGCGATGGCGCAACTGCAACGCGACATCGCGACCCCGATCGCGACCGGCGAGCGCCTGCTTTCACGCTTCGAATACCGCGAGATCCTCGAGAACGGCGGCTGTCGCATCATCCAGCCGGACCTGATGCATGCAGGCGGTCTCACCGAGGTGCGCAAGATCGCAGCCCTGGCGGATACCTGGTACGTGCCCGTCGCGCCGCATAATCCCGGCGGGCCGATCTGCACCGCCGCGGCGATGCACCTCGCGGCGGCGATACCGAACTTCTTCATCCTCGAGCAGATGGAGCCGCAACGCGCGCTGCGGGATCGCGCGAGCGACCGTCCCATCCGCTTTTCGGAGGGCAACTTCATGCTGCCCGAAGGGCCGGGGCTCGGGATCGAGCCGAACCTCGAATTTCTCGCCGACTACCCGTATCGACCCCAGCCGCGCACCGAACGCGGCGAGTCGATCTACCGCTGAGCACGACAGCCGCACGCGCGGCCGCTTGAAGCCATCGAAGGAGGAGCCATGCAACGACGTAGCCTGATCCATTCGCTCATCGTCGCGGCGTTCGCCGGTGCCACCGGCCTGGCCGCGCACGCGCAGTCGCAACCGGTCGTTCTGCAGTGGCAGACCGCGAATCTGACCGAGTCGCAGTACGAGCCGGTCTGGAAACGTACGATCGCCGAGTTCGAGGCGGCGAACCCGGGCATCAGGATCGAGCCCGTGCTGGTCGCGCGCAAGGACCACTGGACGAAGTTCGTTGCCGCCGCGCAGGCGCGCAGGGCGCCGTGCATCGTCTCGGTGGACCTGACGACGGCCGCGTACAACGGCTACCTGTTGCCGCTCGACAAGTACTTCAACGCCGAACCGGCCGAGTTCCGCCGGGCGTGGAGCGATGGAATGCTCTCCGCCGCGCGGTGGGACAAGAAGCTGTACGGGCTGCCGATCTGGGGCGGCACGTACGCCGAGATCTACAACCGCGACATGGTCGTCAAGGCAGGACTCGATCCCGAAAGACCGCCGCGTACGTTCGACGAATACAAGGCCTGGAGCAAGAAGCTGACCGGGAAGGAGCAGTGGGCGATGGCGGTGCTCGGCGGCAAGACCGATACGACCACGCGCGTGTTGCTCACCTGGATCTGGGGGAACGGCGGCGAGGCGTTCAACGCGGACATGACCGAGGCGACGTTCGCGAAGAACCCGAAGAGCCTGCAGGCGATCAAGTATCTACCTCGCGTTCGCGAAGGAAGGCCTGGCCGCCCCCGCGCCGACGACGACGAACTACCTCGAGCAGACGAACCTCTTCGCGCAGGGGAAGATCGCGACGATGCGCAATGCGTACTGGGCGGTCGCGAAGGTCGTCGGCGACAATCCGGCGATGAAGGGCAAGATGTTCGTCGCGCCGAACCCGGTGAACGTGCCGAACGCACCGACGCTATCGACGATGACGGCATCGTCGATCTCGCACTCGTGCGCGCATCCCGACGCCGCGTGGAAGTTCATCAAGTTCGACGCCGACCGCAAGTGGTCGATCCAGCGCGCGAAGGTGGCGAACTGGATGCCGCTGCGCAACGATCTCGGGAACGACCCGGAAGTGCAGGCGGATCCGATGCTCGCGCAGTTCGTGAAGATCGGGACGAACGCGCGCAGCTATCCGTTGCCGTCTCCGGTCTGGGCCGACATCGCCGCGAACGACATCGTCGACGCCGTCCAGAAGGCGCTGCTCGCACCGGAAAAGACCGACGAGATCTTCCGCGATCTCGACGTGCGGCTGACGAAGAAGCTGCGCGATATCTGAGCAGCGTACGGCACGCCGCGCGGTCTCGCCTTTCGCAGCGGCATGGCGTAACGCGCGGTCAAGCCGATGGCGAACGCAATTGCGCTACCCGCGCCGCGGTCGCGGGCATCGGGCCGCTCGACCGCCGGCGCCGGCGCGCCGGCCTGCTGTTCGTCGCCCCGGTGTTCCTGTTCCTGTGCGCGGTGATCGTGTTCCCGCTCGGACATGCGTTCTGGACGAGCCTGCATCGCGTGCGCGGGCCTGTCGTCGACGTTCGTGGGGTTCGACAACTACGTGCGCGTGCTCGGCGACGAGGCGTTCTGGCACTCGCTCGGCGTCTCGATCGTGTTCACGACGCTCCTGTGTCGCCCTGCACATGGCGATCGGCCTCGGCCTCGCGCTGATGCTGCATCAGCTCACGTTCGCGCGCACCGCCCTGCGCATCCTGTTCCTGACGCCATGGATGGTGGCGCCCGCGGTCGGCGCGACGATCTGGCTGTGGCTGCTCGAGCCGCAGTTCGGCGTCGTCAACTACCTGTTGCGAACCGCCGGCCTGGTCGACGCGCCCGTCGCATGGCTCGGCGAACCGGGGACAGCGCTCGCGTCCGTAATCGCCGTCGACGTCTGGCGCGGCGTGCCGTTCGTCATGCTGCTCATGCTTGCCGGTCTCAAGACCATTCCGGCCGAGCAGTACGAGGCGGCCGAGATGGACGGCGCGAACGCCTGGCAGCGATTTCGATTCGTGACCTGGCCGAATCTGCGCTATCTCGTCGTCGTCGCATCGACACTCGACACCATCAACACCATCCGTCATTACGACATCATCGGCGTGATGACGCAGGGCGGCCCGGCGGGCGGCACAGAGGTTCTGCCGGTGCTCCTCTACAACACGGCGTTCCGGGCGAACCGCTTCGGTGACGCGGCCGCAATCGGCGTTGCTCTGCTCGTCCTCGTGCTCGCGTTCGCAATCGTTTACGTGCGGCTGACGCGCCCCGACCGGCCGGAGACCGCGGCATGACGCCGGCATCGGCGCTGCGCAACGCGCTCCTGTGGGCGATGACGCTGGCGGCGCTGCTCGTCACGATCTTCCCGTTCTACTGGATGCTGAACACGTCGCTGAAGCCGCCGGTGGAGGTGTTCGCTTCGCCCCCGACGTTCATTTCCGCGCACTGGTCGCTGGGGGCGTACGAAACGATCTTCAGCACACGCCCGGTCGGGCGCTATTTCGTCAACAGCCTGATCGTCGCCATCGGCGCGACCGCATTGTCGGTGAGCCTGTCTGCGCTCTGCGCGTACGGCCTGACCCGGTTCTTCCCGCGCGGCGCGACGCCGTTCGTGATGTTCCTGCTGTTCACGAAGATGCTGCCGGAGACGCTGCTGATCATCCCCTACTTCCAGCTGATGTCGGACCTGGGGCTCCTCAACACCTATCTCGCGCTGATCATCTCCTACTCGTCGTTCGCGCTCCCCTTCTCGGTGTGGATGCTGATCGGCTTCTTCCGATCGATTCCGCGCGAGATCGACGAGGCGGCGACGATGGACGGCGCGTCGATCCTGCAGACGTTTCGCAGGGTCGTCCTGCCCGCTCGCGCGGCCGGGCCTCGTGGCCGTCGCGCTGTTCACGTTCCTGATCGCGTGGAACTCGTATGTGTGGGCGCTGGTGCTGACAACCGACTCGTCGATGTACGTGATGTCCGTCGGCGTCGCGAACATGGTCGGCGAATACCGCGTGCAGTGGAACGAGCTGATGGCCGCGGCCGTCGTCGCCGCGCTGCCGGTAATGGTGCTCTACGCGTTCCTCGAGCGGCACCTGGTGGACGCGATCACGGCCGGCGCGGTGAAAGGCTGATCGCAGTTACGCGAGCTCCACGACGACCGGCGCGTGGTCGGAAGGCCGTTCGCCCTTGCGCGCATTTCGATCGATCATGCAGCTCGTGCAGCGCTTCGCGAGCTCCGGCGACAGCAGGATGTGGTCGATGCGCAATCCGCGGTTCTTCGGGAACGCGAGCATCCGGTAGTCCCACCAGCTGAACGTGTTCGGCGGCTGGTCGAACATCCGGAAGCTGTCGGTCGAATCCCGCGTCGAGCCACTCGCGGAACACGGCACGTTCCGGCGGCGAGAACAGCACGCTGTCCTGCCAGGCGACCGGATCGTGCACGTCCCTCGGCTCCGGCGCGATGTTCATGTCGCCTGCGAACGCGAGTTGCGGATACTCGCACAACGCATCGCGCAATGCCGTCGTCACGGCTTTGCACCACGCAAGCTTGTACGCATATTTGTCGCTGCCCACCGACTGGCCGTTCGGCACGTACGCGCAGACGATGCGCACGCCGTTCACCGTCGCGGCGATCAATCGCTTCTGGTCCTCGAACTCGGGTAACCCCATGGTCACGTTCTCCGCGACGAGCCCCTCGCGGACCAGGATCGCGACGCCGTTGTACGTGCGCTGGCCGAAGACATGAGCCTTGTAGCCTGCGGCCTCGATGTCGATTTGCGGAAACTTCGCATCCTCGAGCTTCGTCTCCTGCAGGCAGACGACGTCGGGCGTGTTCACTGCGAGCCAGCCGAGCAGGCGTGGCAGGCGCACGTTCAGCGAATTGATGTTCCAGGTTACGAGCTTCATAGGGCAGGCTCGATTCGACGACGCGATTCTAGCCGGCCCTGCTACACCTCCATCTCGAGCAGAGCGTACGACAGCGACTTCCCGTGCGCATCGAGCGCCAGCGACGTCGTCACGCCGCCTGCAAGCGACCGCTCGCAGACGAACTGCAACGCGTGCAGGTTCGGAAGCTCGTAACGCCGGATCTCGCCGCGAACGATGTCATGCAGATGGCGTGCGACCTCGTCGACCGTGACGCTCTCCACCAGCCGCGGATAGTCCTCGGGCCGATACGCGATCAGCGACAGGATCGACGTGTTGCCCTTGTCGCCGGCGCGACAGTGCGCGAGGTCATACAGCTTCGGCATAGCCCGCCCATTCGCGCACCGTCACCCGCGGCACGACGCGCGCGCGGTCGATCAACGTGGAGACGATACCGATCTGCTCGTGCACGGAGCTTCGCACGCCGCCACCGCCGGCCGGTCCGTTCGTGTAGAGCGCCTCGACCTCCTCGCCGACGATGCGCGCGACGTCCGCGTTTTCCGCGCGGGCGGCGAAGCGCAGGCGGATCTCGTAAGGTCGCTCGGCAGCATCGAACGCGCGACCGTGCAGCGACGTGCTCCCGATCAGATCGAAGCGCATTTCGTGAAACGTTCCGCGGAGCCGCTCGCGTGAGGATGTCGGCGGCAAGGCGCGCGCGGCCCAAGCGCATTGCGTCCGGCATAGCCGATCTCGCCTTCGCCGATGAAACCGGCGAGATAGCCGACGCTGACCTTGAGCTGGTCGGGGCGCGCGCGTCCACGGGCTCCGTCGACGGCGACGCGGTCACGGCCGGTGCTTTCGAGCGTCACCGTCGAGAAGTCCGCGATCACGTCGGGCGTGAGATAGCCATGGGGATCGGTGACTTCGTACAGCAACTGCTCGGTGGCCGTGGCGAGCGTGATCGAGCCGCCGCTGCCATCCACTTTTCCAAGAATGGCACGGCAATCACTATCGACGTCGGCGAACGGGAATCCCAGGCGCGCCATGTCGGGCACGTCCTTGCGTCCCGGATCGGCGAAGTAGCCGCCGCACAGCTGGCCGGCGCATTCGAGCAGGTGGCCGACGGTGGTCGCCCGTGCAAGCCGGTCCCAGTCGTCGAGCGCGATACCGTGATGCTAGCGCGATCGGCGCGACGAACAGCGAAGGATCGGCGACGCGGCCGGTCACGACGACATCCGCGCCGGTCGCGAGCGCGGGCATCAGCGCATCGGCACCGAGATAGGCGTTCGCCGAGACGAGCGGACCATACGAGCGCAGCGGCTGGCCGCCTTCGAGCGAGCGCTCGTCGGGATCGATCCGGTCGAGCACATCGTCGCCTGTGACCACCGCCACTTTGATGGGTACGCCGAGCGTTTCGCGCGATCGAAACGATCGCATCGCCGGCGCCGAGCGGGTTCGCAGCGCCGAGGTTGCTCAAAAGCCGCGCGCCGCGTTTGCGCAGCAATGGGAGGAGGGGCTCGATACGCCGCGCAAGACGCGGGTCGTAGCCGAGCGAAGGATCCTTGCGCCGTCGCAGCTGCGCGAGTGCGATCGTTCGCTCGGCGAGGCATTCGAGCGCAAGCACGTCGAGCTCGCCGCGCTCCAGCAGCTCGACGGCCGCATCGAGCCGGTCGCCCGAGAATCCGGCGCCGCTGCCGATGCGAAGCGTGCCCGCCATCACGTCGTGCGCGTCACGAGATCCCTATTCGGGCTCGATCCCCGCCGCCTTGATGATGGTCGCCCATTTGCGGGACTCGGCCTGCTGGAACGTCGCCAGCTCCATCGGGTGTCGTCGTGAACGGCTCGAGGCCCGTCGATTCGAAAAGGCTCTTCGTGGCCGGACCCTTCACTGCGTTCACCAGCAGCGTCTGCAAGTCGCTGCACCACTGCCGGCGGCGTCTTGGCGGGAACGTACGCTGCAAACCAGAACGACATCTCATAGCCCTTCACGCCCGCCTCGCTGATCGTGGGCACGTCGGGGACGAGCGCGATACGGTTGAGGCTGCTGACGCCAAGCGCGCGCAGCTTGCCGCCCTCGAACCTGTGGCAGTCCGGTCGCGACGTCGGTGATCATCATCGAGATTTGCCCGCCAAGCAGGTCACTCACCGCCTGGGGATTGCTCTTGTACGGCACGTGCAGCAGCTTGACGCCGGCCATCTGCTGGAACAATTCGCCTGCGATGCGGCTCGACGAGCTGCCGCTCCCGAAGCTTACCTTCCCCGGATTCGCCTTGGCGTAGGCGATCAGCTCCTGCACGGATTTCGCCTGCACGGTCGGCGCAACCAGCAGGATCTGTCCGCCCTTGGCGAGCCCGGTCACCGGCGCGAAGTCCTTGACCGGGTCGTAGGGGATCGACTTGAACAGATGCTCGTTCGCCGCGTGCGTCGTGTTCGTCGTGATGAAGACGGTGTAGCCGTCCGGCGTGGCCTTCGCGACTTGCTGCGCGCCGATGAAACCCGATGCGCCGGCCTTGTTGTCGACGACGACCGCCTGCTTCGTCTGCGCCGTCACTTCCTGGCCGATCGCGCGTGCAAGCTGGTCGGTCGCACTTCCTGCGGCGAACGGGACGACGAACGTTATCGGCTTCTCCGGGTATTGCGCGGTTGCTGCGGTCGCATGTGCGAACACGAGCGCCGCGAGCCAGGAACGGAAACGCATTGGACGGATCCTCCTTGGATGGACCTGCCGTCCGACGGCGACGTGACGACGTGCGCTCATTGCTCGAACACCTCGAAACCGGCGCGCTTGGGCAGAGTGTCGGCGGCCAGCAGCTGGTTCAGCAGCATGTTGTTCCAGCGGTGCGCGTCGGCCGGCAGCAGGTACCGGTCCTGGGCCATCTGGTTGACGATCCCGATCGCCTGCCAATAGTAACCCCAGATGTTGCCGTAGCGCTCTTCGAGCGAGGGCCGCGGATCGCCGTTCGCCTCGCGTTCGGCCTTGGTCTTCGCGAACGGGATGAACCCGCCCGTGAAAGCGCAGGCCTGCCCTTTGTAGAAGCCGTTCGACGTTACGTTCCAGCCGGTGTACGTGCCGAGCGGAAGCTGGCCAAGCAACGGCTTGACGCCGGCGATCTCGTTTCCGTCGGCGTCGACTTGCGGAACGAACGTCGGGATCAGTTGCTTGACGACGATCGGCGCCGTCGTGATGTAGCCGGACATGTCGTTGTAGTTGAACTGCGTCCCGTAGTCGTAGTCGATGATCGTATTGACCAGCCCGATCGGCGACGGCTTGCCGGGAATCGGCGGGAAGGCAAGCTGCGACTCGTGCACGAGCGTGCCGTCGGCGAGCCTGGGATAGACCGATGGCGGCATCTCGCGGCCCTTGGTCACCCATTCGATCGTCGCAGCCGTGAGTGCCGTGAGGATCTCGCGTGCGGGCATCGGGTTCGACGGCAGGACGCAGCCGCCCAGCGTGCTTCCGGTTGCGGCGGTCGTAAGCGTGAACGCGCCGTTGCCGCCGCCGTGCGATGTGCTCGGGACGTAGTAGCGACGCACTTCCGGTGGCAACGGAATGTCGACGTCGGCCTTCGTGCCGATGTGACCCGGCGACATGCGCAGATTCCAGAATTCGGCCGCCGAGAAGATCTCCGTGATCTTCGGACAGGTGCCGCTCGCCCGGCATCGATCGAGCATTCCCGCCGTCACCCTGCCGCGCGCCGTGTCGGTGTAGGGTTCCCACCACAGCACCGGGTCCGTGCCCTGCTCGTAGAGCTTGCCTTCGCCGCCCGAGATCGCGAAGCGATAGTTGATCGGATTCTGGCGGGCCGCGATGAACGGGATGGCCCCGTCCCAGACGCGCCTGCGACTGACTCGGTCGCTCTCGGTGAAGCCGAGATGAATCGCGGTCTTCGAGAAGTTGCCGGATTGCGACGTGCCCTGGACGATGGCCCAGTCGATCGTACCCGCGAGCGGGTTCGGCGTCCCGGCGTCGTCCTGCATCTCGTAGCGAAAGAAATCGGCTGCGTCACGGAATGCCGCGATGCCGAGGCCGAGCACCAGCGGATCCTTGACCCGATAAACCAGCCGATAGATGCGCGACTTGTCGAAGCCGCCGCGCACACAGATCTTCGTGCCGCTTTGCGTTCCCGGGAAAGGCGTCGACGTGCAATCCCCGAACGACCAGTCGCCACTTGCCACTGTGCGCTCGTCGGTCAGTTGCGCAGTGTTCAACGAGTACGAAGCGTAGCTCGTAAGCAAAGCCTGCGCGGTATCGGTCGACGCCGGCGGATAGGGAATCGTCGGGTTGTTGAGCCCCGCGTAGATCGTCGCCGTGCTGCCGTCGGCACTGATCGGGCTCCCTGCGCCGAGGTCGGCGATGGTGAACGTGTACGGGCCGGTGATCGACGAGCCGTCGGCATTCCTCGCGACCGGCACGGTGACGCGCTCGATCTGCGTCCCGGTGAGATCGCCCTGCCAGCCGCTGGACAATCCCACGTCGCCGGACTCGCGCCCGCCGATGTCGATGCGCCCACCGCGGTTCGGCACCTGGTGCAGGAGGATGCGGCTCGACTTCGCCATGTCGATCGGCTTCGTGAGGAAGAACGTCGACGTGTATTCGACCATTCCTCGCGCGTTGCGCGGTGCGAGTGCCAGGTCCTGGATGATCGCGTTGCGTCGATCGTTCGGGTCGACCTCGCCGGTGAGCGTTCCGGCCAGCGTCTCGTACTGTCCGGCCGCGCCGAATGTTTGCCCGTCGTAGGCGGGCGATACCTTGTTCGTGACCGTGAGCTTCGTGATCCGTGCGTCTGCATCGCCGGCGCTCGCAAGCGCCGCAACGACGCTGCAAAGGACGACGCCGATCAGGCGCGGAGCGCCGTTCTTGGTGCTGGTCATCTGACTCCTCCTCGGAGAAACCCGCGTCCCACCGGGATACAGGCTGTCACGGCCCTCGCAGGGACCTCGAGGCGCGATTAGATGCCGGCGCCGTCCATCAAGGAAGCAAATGATTTGGATTACAATTACAAAAAAACAGGATGAATCGCCCTTTGTCGTTTCGAGCTCACGGCGTGCAAACCGTCCTTGATCGCATGGACCGACACCCGGAACGCAACGTAAGCGTGAGGCAGATGCGCGCGTTCGTCGCGATCGGCCGGCTCAAGAGCTTCACGCAGGCCGCCGCGCTGCTCCACAGCACGCAGCCCGCGCTGTCGGCTCGCATCCGCGAGCTCGAGATCGCGCTCGATCTGCGGTTGTTCGACCGCAATACGCGCTCGGTGCGGCTGACGCAGGCGGGCGAGGATCTGCTCCCGGTCGTCGCGCAGGTGCTCGCCGATCTCGGTTCGTTGCTCGAGCGCGCGAAGGACGTCGCGACGCGCAACACGGGGCGCGTGACGATCGCCGCGCTGCCGTCGATATCGTCGGAATTGCTTCCCGCGACAGTCGCCCGCTTCGCGCGGCGCTATCCCGGCGTATCGATCGGGATGCGAGACGCGGTTGCCGATCGCGTGCTCGAGCTGGTCCGCAACCGCGAGGTCGACTTCGGCGTGACGAGCGTCGGCGGCGGCGATCCGAAGCTCGACTTCACGCCGCTCCTGTTCGACCGCATCGTCGCCGTGCTTGCCGCGCTCCCATCCGCTCGCGCGTCGGCGCAAGCTCTCGCTCGCCGCGCTGGTCGAGCATCCGCTGATCCTGATGGACCGCGACAGCAGCGTCCGGCACATCGTGGACGCGACCTATGCCGCGGCGGGTCGGATGCCGGCGCCGGCGTTCGAGGCCACGTTCATGGCCACGGCGGTCGGTCTCGTACGGGCAGGACTCGGCGTGACGCTGCTGCCGTCATCCGCGCACGAGGTGCGAACCGCCACCGATCTTGCCGTGCGCGACATCCACCATCCGGGCCTCGAGCGGTCGGTCGGCGTGCTGCGCCTCAAGGATCGGTCGTTGTCGCCCCCGGCCGAGGCGTTCGTCGCGGCACTGGCCGAAGAAGCCCGTCTGAGGCCACGGCGCCCGCGCAGCCGACACTGAGAAAAAGAAACGCCCCTGGTCGTTCCCGACAGGGGCGTTTGCGATTGCGCAGCTAAGCCGACTACTTTGGATTCGCCGCCGGCGCTTCAGGCGCCTGCTCGCTCTTCACTGCGGCCCGCGCTTCGGCGGTCGGCTCGGTGAGCGGACGCACCGGCGCTGTCGTGCGCCGCGCCGGCGTCTTCGGATAGCCGGCCTGGTCGAGCAGCGCGTTCCACTTGGCTTCGTTGAAGCCTTTCTGGATCAGCTTGTCGCCTACCTGCAGCACAGGCGCCGACGTTTCGCCGGTGAGCGCCTGCAGCCGCTGCGCGTTGTCCCCTTCCTCGACGTTCACCGTCGAGAACGGAACACCGCGGCGGTTGAGCAGCGCCTGCGCGTTATCGCACGTCGCGCCGCAAGCGAACGTGTAGAGCGTCACCGGAAAACGCTCGGAGGCTTGCTGCACAGCGAGCGGCACGCCGCTGGTCTCGATCGTGTTGCCGCGAACGCGCCTCGTGCTGAGGTCCTTGGCGCCGGACGTCGGCGCGCGGTCCGAATAGACGACGCGGCCGTCCGCGTCGGTGTAGCGATAGACCTGCCGCTCCTGCGCGACGGGCTCGCCGCACAAAAGCAATCCCAGCGCCGTGCAACCACCGGCGATCAGCAGCTTGCGCATGATCATCCGCCCCTCCGTCACGATGACGTTGTCATGCCATTATGGCGCAAAAGCGCGTCCAGTTGGGGCGGGCGGCCGCGGAAGGCGACGAACGACTCCAGCGCCGGCCGGCTGCCGCCCCGGGCCAGCACCTCGTCGCGGAACCGCGAGCCGGCCGCCGGCGACAGCACGCCCACCTCCTCGAACAGGCTGAATGCGTCGGCGGACAGCACCTCGGCCCACTTGTAGCTGTAGTAGCCGGCCGCGTAACCGCCGGCGAAGACGTGGCCGAACGCGTGCATGAACCGGTCGTAGGCGGGCCGGGGAACGACGGCGACTTCCCGACGAGCGGTCGTCAGGACGGACCGCGCGTCCGCGTGCAGCCCCTCGCGGCCGGGTACGTACTCGGTATGCAGCAGCATGTCGAACAGCGCGAACTCGACCTGGCGCAGCGTCGCGAGTCCGCTCTGGAAGTTCTTGGCGGCGAGCATGCTTGTCGAACAGCGTCGCGCGGCAGCTTCTCGCCGGTGTCGACGTGCGCAGTCATCTGCTGCAGCACCTCCCATTCCCAGGTCCAGTTCTCCATGATCTGCGACGGCAGCTCGACCGCGTCCCACTCGACGCCCTCGAGGCCGGACACGCCCGGCACGTCGACACGCGTCAGCAGCAGGTGCAGCCCGTGGCCGAACTCGTGGAACATCGTCACGACTTCGCGATGCGTGAACAGCGACGGCCGCTTCCTGCCGTCGACCACCGCGGGCGGCGCGAAGTTGCAGGTGAGGAAGGCGACCGGATGCTGCAGGCGATCGCCGTGCGCGGCGGCGGTTGATCGCGTCGTCCATCCACGCGCCGCTCTGCTTGCCTTCGCGCGCGTAGAGGTCGAGATAGAACTGGCCGATCAGCGCGCCGTCGCGATCGCGGATGTCGAAGAAGCGCACGTCGGGATGCCAGGTCAGCGCCGGCGCCTCGCGAGATCGCGACGTTGTAGATCGTCTCGACCAGATCGGAACAGCCCGGCGAGCACGCGATCCTCGGGGAAGTACTGCTTGACCTCCTGCTCGGAGAACGAATAGCGCTTCTGGCGCAGCTTCTCGGAGGCGTACGGCAGGTCCCAGGCCTCCGGCTTCGGCGATGCCGAGCTCGCTGCGCGCGAACGTCGACGAGCTCTGCGTAATCGCGCTCGGCGAACGGCCGCGCGCGCTTGCCGAGGTCGCGGATGAACGCGAGCACCTCGGCCGGCGTCTTCGCCATCTTCGGCACCAGCGACACCTCGGCGAAATTGCGATAGCCGAGCAGGTCGGCCTCTTCCTGGCGAAGCGCCAGGATGCGCTCGATGATCGCCGTGTTGTCGTACGCGGGATCGTCGCCGAGCTCGGAGGCGAGCGTCGCGTACGCGCGATGCATCAGCGCGCGCAGGCTGCGATCGTCCGCGTACTGCAGGACCGGCAGGTACGACGGCGCACGCAGCGTCAGCTTGTAGCCTGTCGCGTCCTTCGGCCTGCCGCTTCCGCTCGCGCCTGCGCAACGACGTCGTCGGGCACGCCGGCCAGCGCGTTGCGGTCGGTCGACGTAGTGCGCCCAGGCGTTCGTGGCATCGAGCACGTTGTCGTCGAACTTCGCCGACAGGCTCGCGAGCTCCTCCTGCACTTCCTTGAAGCGCTTCTTCTCGCGCTTCCGGCAGCTCGGCGCCGCCCAGCCGGAAGTCGCGCAGCTCGTTGTCGACGACCTTCTGCTGCGCCGGATGCAGCCGCGCGTACCCCGGCGAAGCGGCGATCGCCTTGTACTTCGCGTACAGACGCTCGTCCTGGCCGAGATCGGTGTAGAACGCGGTGACCTTCGGCAGATTGCCGTTGTAGGCGTCGCGAAGCTCCGGGCGTGCTCACCACGGCGTTCAGGTGGCGCACGGTGCTCCACGCGCGATCGAGGCGGTCGAGCACTGCGGCGATCGGCTCGGCGACGTTCGCCCACGTTGCCGGCTCGGCAGACGTCGGCGACGCGCTCGATCGTGTCGCGCGCTTGCGCGATCAGCGTCTCGACGGCCGGCGATCACGTGGGCGGGAACGATGCGGTCGAAGCGGGTCAGCCCGCCGAACTCGATCAGCGGATTGTCGGATGCGGTCATTCGAACTCTCCTTCAGCGGTGCCGGCCAGCGCGGCATCGAGGCGCGCGAGGTCTTCCGGCGTGCCGACGTTCTCCCACGGACCCTCGTACAGCTCGCCGCTGACCCGGCCTGCGCCGATCCAGTCGAGCAGCAGCGGCAGCAGTTTGAGCTTGACCCCGCGGGGAAGTTCGCGGAACAGCGCCGTGTCGTATACGCCGATGTTGCCGTACGTGAGATTCGGGCCGGGACCCGTGCCGATGCGGGACAGGCCGGCTGCCTGCGGTACCAGCGTGAAGTCGCCTTGCGGATGGTACGCCGGGTTCGGGACCATCACGAGGTGCACGCGGGCACTGTCGCGATCACGCAGCATCGCCGCGGCAAGCGGGAGCAGTCGCGGCGTAATCGTAGGTCGTCCAGATGTCGCCGGAGACGATGATCGCCGGCCCGTCGGGCAGCAGCGGCATCGCGGTCGCGATGCCGCCCGCGGTCTCGAGCGGCTCCGCCTCGCGCGACCAGTGGATCGTCACGCCGTGCGCCCTGCCGTCGCCGATCGCGTCGATCATGCGGTCGGCGAGATGCGACACGTTGATCGCGATGTCGCGGATGCCGGCTCGCGCCAGCGCACGATCTGCCAGACGATCAGCGGCTTGCCGCGCGACCTTGAGCAGCGGCTTCGGCGTCGTGTCCGACAGCGGGCGCATGCGCTCGCCGCGCCCTGCCGCGAGGATCATCGCGCCGGTCATCAGGCGCCTCGTCCGCGCAGGCGGACTCAGCTCGTCGGCGAGACACGTCCGCCTGCGCGAATGACGCGAGCTGTCGAGGCGGTCGAGCAGCCGCGCAAGCGGTGCGAGCTCGCGATAGCGCTGCGCCACCGGGCGCGCGTACGCGATGAAGCGCGGCGTGTCCTCGAGGTAACCGGGCTTGCCGTCGCGATGCGCGATGCGCGCGAAGATGCCGAGCACCTTCAGATGGCGCTGCAGGCCCATCCATTCGAACGCGCGGAAGAAAGCGTGGAAGTCGTCATCGACCGGCAGCCCCGCGCGTCGCGCCTTCTCCCAGTAGCGGATCGTCCAGTCGAGCACCTGCTCCTCGGGCCAGCTGACGAACGCGTCCTTGAACAGCGACACGACGTCGTAGCTGATCGGGCCGATGACCGCATCCTGGAAATCGAGGATGCCGGGGTTGGGCATCGGTGACCATCAGGTTGCGCGGCATGAAGTCGCGGTGGACGAACACCTGCGGCTGCGCGAGGTGGTCGGCGATCAGCGTGTCGAAGACCTGCGTGAGCGCAGTCGCGCTCGTCGCCGGTCGAGCGTTGCGCCGAGGTGCCGGCCGACGTACCACTCGGGGAAGAGCTCGAGCTCGCGACGAAGCAGCGGCTCGTCGTACGGCGGCAGCGCGCCGGCGCGCGTGGCGCGTTGCCATCGCACGAGCGCATCGGTCGCGTCGCCGAACAGCGCGCGCGCGTTGTGCTCGTTCAAGCGCGGACAGGTAGGTCGTGGTGCCGAGATCGGTCAGCAGCAGGAAGCCCCGCGTCGAGGTCCTGCGCGAGGATGCGCGGCGCATTCAGGCCCGCATCGCGAAGCAGTCCGGCGACATGGACGAACGGCCGGCAGTCCTCCTGCGGCGGCGGCGCATCCATCGCGATCAGCGTCGCTCGCCGAGCGCGGGCGCGTCCGGCGTGATGCGGAAATAGCGGCGGAAGCTCGCATCCGCGGACGCCGGCGCCATGGCGAACGCTGGCGTGCGCAACGTCGACGCGATCCAGTCGGACAAGAGCTGTGCTCGCGCGTCGGTGGCGGTCACGCGTGGATTCTGCATGGGATTCCGTGCGCGGCTTCAGGCAAGCGGCATGCGGCTTCGGACGCCGCGCGTGTGGACTTTCGCGCGCCGTTGAGACGCGCTTGAAGCAGGCTAGAATGCGGCGATTCTAGCAAACGACCGCAGTCGACTCTCCCGCATGTTCACGCCGTCCCGGCTCTGGCTCGCGCTCGCTGCCGCGCTCGCAAGCGAGGTCGCCTGCCCGCCGGCGCAAGCGCAGACGACCGAGCCGGCGCTTCGAATGTCGCGCGAGCTGGCGCGGCCGGCGCCGCCGACGGACCCGAAGACCGGAAAGCGTGCGCCGCTGACCTTCGACAGCCCCGAGCAGGGCACGCTCTTCCTGCGTGCCGATCGGCTCGAGGGCACGAAGGGGCGGGTCGAGGCGAGCGGGCAAGTCGAGTTGCGCTCGCGCCGCGAGACGGTGCTCGCCGACTTCCTGTCGTACGATTTCGAGACGCAGGAAATCCATGGCCGCGGCAACGTGCTGCTGCGGCAGGGCAACGACTTCGTCCGCGGACCCGGAGCTCAAGTTCAAGCGCGACACCGAGACCGGCGAGTTCGCGTCGCCGCGGTTCCAGGTCGGCGAGATCGGCGCGCGCGGCGACGCCGACAAGGTCACGTTCGTCGGTCCCGACCTGTACGAGATCCTGCGCGGCCGCGTGACGACCTGCGTGGCGCCGCGCGAGGACTGGTTCCTGCGGGCGGACAAGATCGACATCGACACCGCGAAGAAGGTCGGCGTCGCGCGCGATGCGCGGCTCGATTTCATGGGCGTGCCGATCCTGTATTCGCCGTGGCTCGAGTTCCCGCTGTCCAACGAGCGCAAGTCCGGCTTCCTCACGCCGACGCTCGGCTCGTCCGGCACGCGCGGCATCGACTTCGCGTTGCCTTACTACTTCAACCTCGCGCCGAACTACGACGCGACGGTGACGCCGCGCATCATGACCAAGCGCGGCGTGCAGATCGGCGGCGAGTTGCGCTACCTGTTCAGCGACGCCGCGATGCCGAACCAGGGCCAGGCGTACGTCGAGGTGCTGCCGGACGATCGGCAGACCGACACGACGCGCTGGCTGTACTCGTGGCGGCACAACCAGCAGTTCACGCCGTGGCTCGCCGGCTACTTCAACCTGAACAAGGTCTCGGACGACAAGTACTTCGCGGACCTGTCCGAGCGCGTCGCGGTCACGTCGCAGTCGACGCTGGCGCGCGAGGGCGGCTTCGCTGGCGACGTTCGGCCCGCTGTCGCTGCTCGCGCGCGCCGAGAAGTTCCAGACGCTGCAGGACCCGAACGCGCCGATCACGCCGCCGTACAACCGCGTGCCGCAGATCCTGGGCACGCTTGCGGACGTCGAGTGGCGGCGGCTTCACGTTCTCGGGCATCGGCGAGTACGCGCGCTTCCAGCGCCCCGGCGCCGCGACGACCGACGGCGATCGCGCGGTCCTCTATCCGCAGGTCGAATGGCGGCGGCAGGGCTCGTACTGGTTCTTCGCCGCGCGCGGCAGCGTGCACGCGCGGCAGTACGATCTCGAGACGCCGCTCGCGGACGGCGAGCGACGCCCGAACGTCGTCGTGCCGATCGCGAGCCTCGACGGCGGTCTGGTCTTCGAGCGTCCGTGGAAGGCGTTCGGCACGCGACTTCATCCAGACGCTCGAGCCGCGCGCGTTCTACGTCTACATCCCGTTCCGCAACCAGAACGAGCTTCCGGTGTTCGACACGGCGCTGGACGACTTCAACTTCTCGCAGCTCTTCACCGAGAACCGCTACGTCGGCAACGACCGCATCGGCGACACGAACCAGCTGACGCTCGCCGTGACGTCGCGCCTGCTCGATCCGTCGAACGGCGGCGAGCGGATGCGGTTCGCGATCGGCCAGCGCTTCTACTTCGAGGACCAGCGGGTGATCCTGCCGAACGAGACGCCGCGCTCGAGCTCGTCGTCGGACATCCTGCTCGGCGCGGAGGGTCGCCTGTCCGACGCGTGGCTGCTGAACGGCCTCGTCCAGTTCAACCTCGACTCCGGCGATACCGAGCGCCTGAACCTCGGCGCGCGCTGGAACCCCGAGCCCGGCAAGGTGATCGCCGGAAGCTATCGCTACACGCGCCAGCTCGTCGACCCGGTCGGATCGGTCAACGAGCTCAAGCAGTTCGACATCGCGACGCAGTGGCCGATCACGCCGCAGTGGACGATGCTCGGCCGCTGGAACTACTCGCTGGTGCAGAGCAAGACGCTGGAGGCGCTGGCGGGCTTTGAGTACAATGCGGACTGCTGGGTGCTCCGGCTGGTGCTGCATCGCCTCACGACGACCACCGCAGCAGACGTCGACGTCGGTGTACGTGCAGCTCGAGCTCAACGGGCTCGCGCGCCTCGGGACCAGCCCGCTGGACCTGTTGCGGCGGAGCGTTCCGGGCTTCCTGCGGTCGAACGACCCTGCACGGCAGGTGCGCGGTACCAGCATCGATCCGTATCCCGAGTTCTGAAGGGTTTCACCACGATGGCATACGGCCGTTCGATCCCTCTTCGCTGCATGCTCGCGGTTGCGGTCATCGCCGCGTTCGCGACGCCGGCCTACGCGCAACTCGTGCAGCAGCGACCGGCGCCCGCCGTACCAGCTTCGCGCGTCGCCGTCGCCGCAGCCTGCGCAGTCTACGGATCGGGAGGTCCTGCTGGATCGGGTGATCGCGGTCGTGAACGACGAGGCGATCACGCAGCACGATCTCAACGAGCAGCGGGTCGCCGTGCTGGTGCAGCTCCGCGAATCGAAGGTCGCACCGCCGGCGCCGGACGTGCTCGAGCGGCAGGTGCTCGAGCGGATGATCACCGAGCGCTCGCTGCTGCAGTTCGCGAAGGAAACCGGCGTGCGCATCGACGACACGACGGTCGAGCGCGCGGTCCTGCGCATCGCGCAGGACAACAAGGTCACGCCCGAGGAGTTCCGCAAGGTGCTCGACCGCGAGGGCATTCCCTACGCGAAGTACCGCGAGGACATCCGGCGCGAGCTGACGATGCAGCGCCTGCGCGAGCGCGAAGTCGAGGCGCGGGTCAACGTGACCGACGCCGAGGTCGACAACTTCCTCGCGTCCACGGCGCTGCGCGAAGGCGGGGACATCGAATACCTGCTTTCGCACATCCTCGTCGTCGGTGCCCGGAGCAGGCGTCGCCCGAGCAGGTCGAGCAGCGGCGCCGCCGCGCCGAGGAGGCGCTGCAACAGGTGACGATCGGGCGGCGGAATTCGCGCAGGTCGCGGCGTCGACTTCGGATGCGCCCGATGCGCTGCAGGGCGCGAGCCTCGGCTGGCGCAACGCGGCGCGGCTGCCGACGGCGTTCGCCGACCTCGTGCGCGACATGAAGAAGGGCGACGTTTCCCGGTGCTGCGCAGCCCCGCCGGCTTCCACATCGTGAAGCTCGTCGATCAGCGCGACCGCAGCGCGCCGACGGTCGTCGACCAGACGCGCGTGCGGCACATCCTCGTTCGCGTGAACGAGACCACGTCCGAGGCCGAAGCCCGCGCGCGCATCGACCGCGTGACGCGATCGGCTCGACACCGGCGCCAAGTTCGAGGACATGGCGAGGATCAATTCCGAGGACGCGTCGTCCGCGAAGGGCGGCGACCTCGGCTGGGTCAATCCCGGCGACACGGTGCCCGAGTTCGAGCAGGCGATGGCGAAGCTCGGCGTCGGCGAGACGTCGCGCGCGGTGCGCACGCCGTTCGGCTGGCACCTGCTGAAGGTCGAGGAGCGCCGCAAGCAGGACATCACGCAGGACCGCCGGCGCGAGCAGGCGCGGCAGGCGCTGCGGCAGCGCAAGGCCGACGAGCTGTTCAGCGAATTCGTGCGGCAGACGCGGGATCGCGCGTACGTCGAGCTGAAGATCGACGAGCGCTAGCAGCGGCCGATGAAAAAGGCGTCCGTGACGTCGGCGCTGACACGAAACGCGGCGCTGCACCTTTTTCATCGGGGTTGAATCAGGCGGGCGCCTCGGGGCGGCCCGTCGGCGCCCGCGGGAAAAGCTACGAAACAACGAGCGTCGTGCGCACTGAGCGTCTCTACTCGGGCTGGTAGACGTAAGGCTTCATCGGCACCCGCGACTTCTCGCCTTTCGCTGTCGGCTGCGAGCTCGAGCGGATCCTTGTCCCACCAGATCGCGCGCGCTTCGCGCTGCTGGTCCGGCAGATCACGACGTCGCTCCATCAGCTCGCGCATGAACCGCGTGTGTTCCGACTCGTAGTGGCGCGCGGGAAGCATCGGCATGGCAAGCTCTTCGACATCCGGTGAAGACGAGCGATCTTAGCACTCGGCGCGGTCGCTCATCCGGCGGCGTTCATGGCGTCCGGCCACGATCGGGATGCCGAACAGCCGGCATTCGATCGCGCCGTTGTACAGCGGGATACGGCGCGCGACCTTCAGGCCGATCAGCTTCGCGAGGCGCAGGTCGCCGGTGAACAGCCATGCGTACCAGCCGGGGAAGCTCTTCTTCAGCGCGTCGCCGAGCTTCGGATAGAACGTGGCGAGCTTCTGCTGGTCGGCGAGCCGCACGCCGTAGGGCGGATTCGCGATCAGCACGCCGGCAGGTCCAGGCGCAACCAGCGACAGCACGTCGGCGCATTCGATGCGCAGCCACCGGTCGACCTTCGCGGCCTGCGCGTTCGCCGACGTCCTTGGCGACGGCCGCGGGCGAACTGATCGCTCGCGAAGATGAACGGTTGCTGCGGATGCTCGACGACGCGGTCGAGCGCCTTCTGACGGATGCGTTGCCACGTCGGTCCGTCGTACCACGCGAGCTTCTGGAAGCCGAACGTGCGCGAAAGCCCGGGCGCACGGTCGGACGCGATCAGCGCGGCCTCGATCGCGATCGTCCCGCTGCCGCACATCGGGTCGAGCAGCGGCGTGCCCGGTTCCCATCCGGAGAGCACGACCAGGCCCGCCGCGAGATTCTCGCGCAACGGCGCCTCTTCGGCATCGCGGCGATAACCGCGCTTGAACAGCGGATCGCCGGACGTATCGACATAGAACGTCACCTCGTCGGCCGTCAGATACGCGTGCACGCGGACATCCGGGACGCGCTTGTCGATCGATGGGCGCGATCCTGCTTCCGCGCGGAAGCGGTCGACGATCGCGTCCTTGATCGTCAGCGTCGCGAACTCGAGGCTGGTGAGCGGCGACCGGGTCGCGGCCACGTCGACGCGCAACGTGCGATCCGCGCGGAAATGCGTCGGCCACGCGATCGCCTTGGCAAGCGCGTGCACATCCTGCTCGGTGCGATAGCGGCCGCCCCCCACGCGCCAGAGGATGCGGCTCGCGAGCCGCGACTCGAGGTTGGCGTAGTAGGCGAGCGTTTGCGCGACCCTGGAACGCGACGCCGCCGTCGGCGGGGGCGAGCTCCGTCGCGTCGAGGCGCTGCATCTCGTCCGCAAGCGCCTGCTCGAGCCCGCGGGGACAAGGCGCGAAGAAGCGCTCCATCGTCAACCGCGTCATTCCCGCGGGGCGGGAATCCAGTGACTCGAAGACACTGGACCCCCGTCTGCGCGGGAGATGACGTTCGTTTCTACGTCGCCGGGTGCATCGTCATCCCGTCATTTGAGCAGCCGCCGCCGCGTCAGCACGAGCGCGATCCAATACGCGGCGATGCCATAGGCGATGAGCACCGCGACGTGCAGCACGATCGCGTCGGGGACGCGGCCCAGCATCAGCGGGCGGGCGAGATCGATTGCATGCTTGAGCGGCAGCGCATTCGCGACGGCCTGCAGCCACACCGGCATCTGGTCGACCGGAAAGTACACGCCCGACATCAGGAGCTGCGGCGTGAGGACCAGCGTGAAGAAGTACGTGAAGAAATCGTAGCCGGGGGCGAGCGCGTTCATCACCAGCCCGAACGCACCGAACGTCAGGCCGATGAGAAATCCGAGCGGCAGGACCCACAGCGCGAGCGCGCGTATGGCCGAAACCGAGCGCCATCAGCACGATCAGGATCGCGATCGTCGACATCAGCGCCTTCGTTCCGCACCACATCCACTCGGCGAGGACCACGTCGTCGAGGGAGATCGGCGTGTTGATGATCGCGTCCCACGTCCGCTGCATGTGCATGCGCGAGAACGCCGAGTACATTCCTTCGAAGCTCGCCGTGAACATCGCGCTCTGGCAGACCATGCCGGTGCCGATGAACGCGATGTACGGCACGCCGCCGACCTCGCCGATCAACGCGCCGATGCCGTAGCCCAGCGCGAGCATGTAGAGCAGCGGCTCGGCGATGTTGCCGAGCACGCTCGCGATCGCGAGCTTGCGCCAGACGAGCAGGTTGCGACGCCAGACCGGAACGAAGCGCAACGAGAACGAGGGCGGTTGAAACAGTGTCGCAGCTTGCATGGGATGGGAGCGCTCAGTACCCGCGATCGCGATCGACGAGATGCTGCAGCGGCTCGCCGCGTCGCGCGCGTCGGAGGTTGTCGAGGATCTGCCGTGCCGCGATTTCGGGACGCGGCATTGCGGCGATATGGGGCGTGACCAGAATTCTATCGTGCCGCCACACCGGGCTCGCCGGCGGCAACGGCTCGCGTGCATGAACGTCGAGCGCTGCACCGGCGAGATGGCCCGCGTCTAGCGCGTCGATCAGGTCGGTCTCCACGAGGATCGGTCCGCGCGAGACGTTGATGACGTAGGCGCCGGCGGGAAGCTTCGCGAACAACGGGGCCGCGAGCAGGCCTCGGGTCGCGCCCGTGAGCGGCAACAGGCACACGAGCACGCGCGTGCCGGACAGGAAGGGCTCGAGGCCGTCCGGCCCCGAGAATACGGCAACGTCCGAATCCGACCGCGGCGTGCGCGTCCACGCGCGCACCGGATACTTCAGCGCTGCGAGGCCGAAGGCCACCGCGCGTCCCAGCTCGCCGAAGCCCATCACGCCGACGGTCCAGTCCTCTTCCTCCGGCGCGGCATGACGTGCCCATCGGCGCTCGCGTTGCTGCGCTTCGTAACGCGGAAGCTCCCGATGCCATCGAAGCACCGCGAGCGTGACGTACTGCGCCATGCGTGCCGCCTGGAGCGCGTCATGGGGTCGTGTGATCGGCACGCCGGCGGGAACATCGCCGGCCGCGAGCAATTGGTCGACGCCCGCGCCGGCGCAGGCGATGAAGCGAAGGCGCGGGTAGCGTTCCACCACACCCGGCGCAAGCTTGAACGCGAGGATCGCCTCGACCGCGTCCGGATCAGCGTCGTCGGCATCGGTGACGATCGTCTCGTCGGGCGCGAGACGGCGCAACGCGGCCTGTTGCACTTCGATGAACGGCGACGATGGGAAGACGAGGATCGACATGGGTTTGCGATCGCGGAATCGCGGCAGCCGAAGCGCCGTTCGCACGGGATCACGACCACGTACTTTACCTGTTGACACGAACGCGCGTGCGCGCTTATGGTGCGCGCTCGCTTCGACCGAAGGTCCCACGATGCGCTCCCTGACGCTTTCCCGCCGCGACGCACTGCGTGCGCTTGCCGGCGCACTCGCGATGGCATCGCCGCTCGTTCACGCGCAGGCGGTGTATCCGAACCGGCCGATCCGGCTCGTCGTGCCGTATCCGCCCGGCGCACTGACCGACCTCCTGGCGCGCGACGATCGCCGAGCGCATGGCGGCCGGGCTGGGTCAGCCGATGATCATCGAGAACAAGCCGGGTGCCGGCACGCTCGTCGGCGCGGAGCTCGTCGCGAAGGCGGCGCCGGACGGCTATACGTTGCTGATGGCGACGAGCACGACGCTCGGCATCAGTCCCGCGCTCTACCAGCCGTCACCGGTCCATCCGGTCCGCGATTTCGCACCGATCGGCCAGGTCGGCTCGGTCAACTTCTTCCTGATCGCGAATCCCGCGTTTCCCGCGCGTACCGTGCGCGAGATGATCGACGCGATCAAGAGCAGCCCGGGCAAGTACAACTACGCCTCGGTGGGAAGCGGCAGCCCGCATCACCTGTTCATGGAAACGCTCAAGAGCGAGTTCGGCCTTGCGATCCAGCACGTTCCTTACAAGGGGACGGCCGCCGCGATCACCGACGTGCTCACGAACGGCAATCCAGCTGATGTTCTGCGACGCGACGATCGCGTTGCCGAACATCCAGGCAGGCAAGGTCGTCGCGCTCGGCACGTCGGCCGCGAAGCCGACACAGCTCGTGGCCGGCGTTCCGCCGATCGCCGCCACGGTACCGGGCTTCGACTGGCAGGCATGGCAGGGAATCGTCGCGCCTGCGGGCACGCCGAAGGAGCTGATCGCGCGGCTGTCGTCGGAGCTGCATGAAGGTGCAGGAGAACGCCGAGTTTCGCGCGCAGCTCGTCAAGTTCGGGATGGAGCCCTATCCCGCCGCAGACGCCTGAGCAGTTCGCGGCGGTGATCGTCGCGGAGCAGCCGCGATGGGTGAAGGCGATCCGCGACTCGGGCGCGAAGGTCGACTAGCACGAAACAACGAGCGTCGTGCGCGACCCGAGTCCTGAGTGACTTGTCGGAGGCAAATTGCCAAGTCCGGTCATCGATGTCCATACGCATGTCCTCACCGAGGCATGGTTCCAGCTGCTGCAAGCGCACGGCGGCCCGCGTTACAGCGTGAAGCCGGTGGTCGGCGGGTTGCGCGCGATCCACCTCGACGGCGCGCCGTTCATGACGCCGGTTCCGGCGATGTTCGACTACGATCTGCGGCTTGCAGACGATGGACAAGTGCGGCGTCGACATTTGCGTCGTATCGCTCACGTGCCCGAACGTGTTCTGGGGCGGTCCGGAGGTGAGCCTGAAGGCCGCGCGGATCATGAACGACGACATGACGGCCGCGCAGACCGCGCATCCGGATCGGCTGCGCTGGTTCGCGTCGCTGCCCTGGCAGTATCCCGAGCGCGCGCTCGCCGAGCTGGATCGCGCGCATGCTGCCGGTGCGTCTGGCGTCATGGTGCTGGCGAACGTCGACGGCCGCTCGCTCACCGATCCGGCGTTCGCGCCGATCTGGGCGGCGATCGACGCGAAGGCGCTTCCGGTGCTCGTGCATCCGACCGCGCCGCCCGGCGTCGCGGACATGGACATGGAGCGGTTCCAGCTCACCGCGTCCCTCGGCTTCACCTTCGATACCTCGCTGGCGGTCGCGCGGATGATCTACGACGGCTTCTTCGATCGCTACCGCAAGCTCAAGATCATCGCAGCGCACGGCGGCGGTGCGTTACCGTATCTGATCGCGCGAATGGACCAGTGCTTCGACAACATTCCCGCCTGCCGCGAGAAGATCAGCGTGCGGCCTTCCGAATACATGTCGCGCATCTACGCGGATGCGGTCGTGTTCGCGCCCGACGCGCTTGCCCTGTGCGTGCAGGCAGTTCGGCGCCGACAACGTGATGTACGGCTCCGACTATCCGCATACGATCGGCGACATGCCAGGGTGTCTCGCGCGCGTGAACGGCTTGCCGGAGAGCGAGCGCGACCGGGTGCGCGGCTTGAACGCGCGGCGGATATTCGGGTTCTAGTGCGCGACGTTGAGTCACGGCATGATTGCCCCACGGCCGTGTCATCGGCGCCGCGCGCAACATCGCCGTTGACTAGCGCAGATCGGCCACGGATGTCGTCCAGATCTGCATCGCGACGTCGCCGATTTCACGGCAGTCGATCGACGCCGCGCTCGAGCGATGCGCTCGACGCGGTCGACGCAGTTCGTCGTTCGTGCAGCTCGTAGCACCAGCAGTGCGCGCGAAGATCGTGCGCATGCTCGATGATCCTTCGCGGTCGCGCAGCATCGCGCGCGCGGACCGACTTCCTTGGCGCGCACAGCGCTCGCCCGCGTGGCGCGGAGCGGCAGCGGCGCGGCTGCCAATACCGATCCGTGCTCACCAGGCACAGCGTCTACGAATCGAATTCTGCTCAGTCGGCGAGTCTCGTTCCTGCGATCAGACCACGCGGCGCCTGCGATTACTCCAGCGATGGGTGCCGCAGGCGATGGCGCGAAGTCGTTTGAGGCGCAAAGTTGCGTGCGATCCGCGGCGTGGGTGAAAATCGTCAAAGAGCAAATCCGCACGGCGACAGTCATTGCTACGCGACGGCGCTCAACGCGTCGCTCGTCAAATGAAGTTTGCCCTGTGCATTCCCGGGAGCCCGTGGGATGGCGCACGCCGTTAGGGCCGCGCGAATTTGAGGTGAGTCACCTTTGGCGCGGCCACTGTCCGCACGAGCTCGAGCCCGTGCAGGTCGTCGCCGACACCATCGAACAGCCGCTCGCCGCTGCCAAGGAGCGTCGGCACGAGGTTGATCTCCATCTCGTCCACGAGGCCGGCGACGAGGTATTGTCGGGCGGCGCTCGCTCCGCCAGCCAGCGAAACGTCCTTACCGCCCGCGGCGCTCCGCGCCCTTTCGAGCGCAGCCTCGATGCCGCCTGTCACGAACGTGAACGTCGTTCCGCCCTCGAGCTCGAGCGGCGCGCGTGCATGGTGCGTGAGCACGAACACCGGGTGGTGGAACGGCGGGTTCGTTCCCCACCAGCCATTCCACGGCTTGGTCGGATCCCACGGGCCTGGATGGCCGCCGAACATGTTGCGTCCCATCACCGTGGCTCCAATGTTCGCGAGCGACTCCTCGACCACGGGAGTGCTCTCGTTGACCTCTCCGCCTTCGAGACCGTGCATCGCGCGCCATTGCGCGAGCGGGAACGCCCACTCGTGCAGACGCATGCCGCCGATCCCGAGCGGGTTGTCAACGCTCTGGCGGGGACCGGCCACGAACCCGTCGAGCGACATCGATATCCTGAGGCGTAGCTTGGGCATGTCAAGAACTCCGCTGAGCCGTCCGCAGCTCCCCTAATCCCGCAAGTCGCGTCCGGTGAGCTTGATGAACAGGTCCTCGAGGTTCGCGGGCCGGTGCAGATAGCGCAGACCGGCGCGCCGCGAAAGGTCGTCCAGCAACGGCTTCGGATCGTGCGCGTAGCAGAACGCAGTCTCGCCCGCCAGCTCGAGGCGTTCTGCAATCCTGCGCCCGTGCGCTTCCGCCCAGCTCTTCGCCTCGTCGCCGTAGACCTCGATGACTTCGGGCTCGACGTGCGCGGCGATCAGCGCGCGCGGCGTGTCGCTCGCGATCATCGTTCCGTGGTCGATGACGGCGAGTCGCGTCGCGAGCCGCTCGGCCTCGTCCATGAAATGCGTGGTCAGCAGGATCGTCTTGCCCTGCGAGAGCAGCTGGCGCAGACCGTCCCAGATGAGGTGTCGCGCCTGCGGATCGAGCCCCGTCGTGGGCTCGTCGAGGATCAGCAGGTCCGGATCGTTGACCAGGGCGCGCGCAAGCGTCAGGCGGCGCTTCATGCCGCCCGACAACGTGCGCAGGCTCTGCTTGCCTTTGGCCGCGAGACCGGCGAACTCGAGGAGCTTCGGAATCCGTTCGCGAAGGACGCTGTCCGGAATATCGAAGTAGCGGCCGTAGATCTTGAGATTCTCGACCACCGTGAAATCCGGATCGAGGTTGTCCATCTGCGGCACGACCCCGACACGGATGCGCGCGGCGCGAGCCGCCTCCGGCACCGGCATGCCCACGAGCTCGATCGTGCCGCCGTTCGGCTCGATCAGGCCGAGGCAGCAGCGCAGCGTCGTCGTCTTGCCCGCGCCGTTCGGCCCGAGCAGGCCGAAGCATTCACCGCGGCGGATCTCGAACGAAAGACCGCGCACGACTTCCTGTGCGCCGTAACGCTTGCGCAAGTCCCTCGACACGCAGAACCGGGTCAGCGAGCGACGTCGATCCGCGCGGACCGACGCTGTCGGTGCGAAGCACAGCCTGCACGTCAGTCGATCGTGAAACCGGTCGCTTTCACGACGGCGCCCCAGCGCGCGTAGTCGGCGGCGAGACGACGCCCGAACTCGTCGGGCGTGCTCGTCGCCGGCTCCATGCCGACGCCGCGCAGCTTCGCGACGACGTCGGGCGAGCGCAACGCCTGGTTCAGGTGCCGATTGAGCGCCTGCACCATCGCCGGCGGAGTGTTCACGCTTGCGAAGAAGCCGAACCAGCCACCGGTCTCGAGGTTCTTGAAGCCGAGCTCCGTGAGCGTGGGCACATCGGGGACGACCGTCGAGCGTTGCGGTCCGGACGTGGCGAGAATGCGCACTCGGCCTGCCTTGTGCATTTCGGAAAGATCCGCGACGGTGTCGATCGCTGCCGGCACCTGGCCGCCGATGAGATCGTTCATGTACGCCGCGGAACCCTTGTAGGCGACGTGGAGCATCTCCATGCCGGTCTCCCTGCCGATCTGCACGCCGAAGAAATGCGGCAGGCTGCCGGCGCCCGAAGTCGCGTACGAGGACTTGGGCGCATTCGCCTTCGCCCAGGTCACGTACTCAGCCCAGGTCTTCGCGCCCGATTGCGGTCCGACGGCGACCGCGAAGTCGAACGTCGAGCCGATTCCGATCGGCGCGAAATCCTTCAGCGGATCGAACGGCAGCAACTTCGTCGTATGCGGGACGACGGCCATCGGCCCGATGGGCATGACCATGAACGTCGTGCCGTCTGCAGGCGCAGTCTTGACTGCTTCCGCGGCCACGCGTCCGGCCGCGCCAGGACGATTCTCGACGATGACCGTCTGGCCGATCGTGTCCTTCATCTTGTCCGCGACCAGGCGCGCCATCAGGTCCGCCGTGCCTCCGGCCGCGAAGCCGACGAGGATGCGCACCGGACGGTCGAACTTGTCCTGTGCCGGGACCGGCAGCGATGCAACGAGCGCAAAGCCCGGCCACGGCCAGTGATGCGAGACGCTTCGACATCTTTACGCTCCTCGGGTGAAGGGTGGGCAAACGCATCGATGCTGCTGCGCGATGCGCGATGTTTGGGGGGATTCGGACGCCAAGTATACGAACCTCGACGAGTCCGGTGGCCATGGCCCGGCGGCGCTCACGCCCCCGGCGTCACCGGATGCCGATGCCACATGCCGGCGATCACCCGCGACAGTTGCGGCAGGCGGCCGTGGAAGAAATGGCCGCACCCGGGAAACACCGTGATCGGCAACTCCTGCGGCCGCGCCCAATCGAAAACTTGCGCGAGCGGCACGACGTCATCCTGCTCGCCATGGATGACGATCGTCTCGGCCGGCACGGTGTCGACCGCGAACCGACCCACAGCCGGTGCGACCAGGACGATGCGCTCGGCCGTGACGGTCTTTGCGACGCGCGAAGCGATGAAGCCGCCGAACGAGAAGCCCGCGAGCACGACAGGCAGGTCGCCGAGTCGCTCGCGTGCGTGCGCAAGCACGGCGAGCGCATCGTCCGTCTCGCCGTTGCCGTTGTCGAACGTGCCTTCGGAAGCGCCGACGCCGCGATAGTTGAAGCGCACCGCGACATACGAGAGCGCGAAGAACGTCTTCGCAAGCGTGTGGACGACCTTGTTGTCGAGCGTGCCGCCTTCGACCGGGTTCGGATGCGCGATCAGCGCGATGCCCGCGTGCGGTTCGTGCGGCAGGTTCAGCGCGACCTCGAGCTGGCCCGACGGGCCGGGAATCGTGTAGCGCTCGAGCGTCCGCGGGTTCAAGAGTGGGCCCCCACGCTTTCGGCCTCATTTGCCAATTCGGCCGCTGCGCTGCCCCCCGAGGGGGAGCAATGAGCGCCTTGGGGCGGCCCGGCGGCGCTCAAATGCGCAGCCGCTCGACGATCTCGCCGTGCACGAGATGCCGGTCGATGATCTCGTCGATGTCCGAGCGATCGATGTACGTGTACCAGACCTCGTCGGGATACACGACGAGCACCGGGCCCTCTTCGCAGCGGTCGAGGCAGCCGGACTTGTTGATGCGGATGTTGCCCTTGCCGGACAGACCGAGCGCCTTGATGCGCGCCTTCGCGTACGCCTGCATGTCCGCTGCGCCGAAGTTGCTGCAGCACTTTTCCGGTGGATCGCGCTGGTTCAGGCAGAAGAAGACGTGATGCTTGTAGTAGCTCATCGTGCGCGCAACGAAAGGGGCGGGATTATAGCGGATCGGGCTCGTGCACCGTCACCGGCTCGCCATCCGCATTGCCCCAGCCGGGCCGTCCGGCGAGCACGAACAACCACGCCGCCGCCGCCAGGGGCCAGGCGACGAGGACGATGCGCGTGAGTCCGTTGAAGTTCAGCAGATGGCCGTAGCGCCAGTTGAACAGCGTGAGCGGCGGCGAGGCGAACATCAGGTCCGGCGCCAGCAGCGGCACGAGCAGCGACGACAACAGCGCAACCGCGCACACGGCGACCTGCGCGGGCCGCGGCAGCATCGTCGCCGGCAGCAACAGCAGCGCGCCGGCCGCCAGGCCGAGCAGCACACCCGGCGACAGCCACGACACGAAGACCGCCGGCTTGAGCAGCAGGATGGCCGCGCCACCCTTCAGCAGCAGCGCCAGGCCCACGAGCAACAGCGCTGCGCCGCTGGCGAAGCGCTTTTCGCGGACGAGAAGCGCGACGAACAGCCCCACGCCGAGCAACTGGAACGCGCTTTGCGCGGCCTCGATCAGCGTGGCCGCCAGGTCGTGCACGCGCTCGGCGGTTGCGATTCCGAGCAGCGGCTCCGGATCGAACGTGAGCGCGAACGGCGGAATCGCCGGATTGAGCTGCGCGACCAGCCACATCGCCAGCAACGCCATGCCGACATCGCCGATCGTGCCGGGCAGCACGAAGCGCGGCCGCGTCTCGCGCAACGCAGAGCGCAGCGGGGAGCTCGTGTACGCGGCGCCGAGCACGCCGCCGGCGAGCGCTCCGAGGCTGTTGCTCACGAAGTCGATGACATTCGCGTAGCGCGGCGGCATGTACCACTGCATCGTTTCCATCGCGAACGACACGGCGGCGCCGGTCAGCAGCGCCATCAGCAAGCAACCGAGCGCCGTCGCGCGTCGCGACATCAGCGACGCGAACACGCCGAGCGGCACGTAGGTGAGGAAGTTGGCGATGACGTCGAAGCGGGGCGTCTTCGGCGGATACGGACCGAGCAGCCAGAACGGCGTATCCGGCAGCGGCGTCATCCAGTCGCCGAACGGCTGCAGGCTCGCGAACGCGATGGCCGCCGCATACAGCACGACCAGCACATGCGGCAGACGAGACTCGCGAGGTGCGCCTTGGCCGTTCATTGCAGCAACTTCCGCATCGCGACCGTGTCGCCGTGCGCGGCGATTCGCGAGAACCCCAGTTGCTCGTAGAGCGCGCGCGGACCGCGAAAGTGCGCGGCAGCGCTGATGTCGGCCGATTCGGCGGGGAAGGCGTCGATCACCCGGATTCCGCGCGCCGCAAACGACGCGAGCGCATGCGTGAGCAGCGCGCGGGCGACGCCCCGCCGCCGCAGCGCGGGATCGATGACGAAACACAGGACGACTGCGGCCTCGTGCGCGGGCACCTCGAGCGGCGTCGGCGGCACCTCGAGCCGGGCGAAGCAATGCGGGAGCTTGTGCCGCGGCTGCGCGTTCA
Organism: uncultured beta proteobacterium; assembly: GCA_963804205.1. Taxonomy (GTDB): domain Bacteria; phylum Pseudomonadota; class Gammaproteobacteria; order Burkholderiales; family Casimicrobiaceae; genus VBCG01. Next base: position 503,613 of record CAWDPJ010000006.1, read on the forward strand.
ACCAGCCGACGACGCGATCCGCGTCGTCATGCGCGAGGAAGCCTTCCATTTCGCCGACCTCGATGCGCGCATCGATCGCGGTGCGGTTCGCGTCGGCGGGAAGCGATGACCAGTCGAGCGCAGTCGCCGCATGGAAGAAATGACAATAGCATCCCGCCCACGCAGGATTGTCCGCGAAGGCGCGACCGCGCTCGTGATCGAAGAAGGCGAGGTAGTCCTCGCGGCGCGAAGGCGAGAGGGACGCGACGCGCCACGACTCCTGTGCGTCCATTGCGCAATCTTCGCACGCTGGGCGTTGTGTAGGAGATAAAGGTGCAACACCATCGCCACGTCCGCCCTGAGTCAGGGGGACGCACACCAATTCGCCACCGTCGTGTTGCGACGCTGGCGTCTAATGAGCGCGCAGGTTCTTGTTTACTCGGTTGCCCGCTCGACCGGGCGCGCGTGCTGCGGCGGGATGAGCTGCGGTGCAAGCGACCCGACGAGCATGCCGATCGCGGAAGCAAACAGGCCGAGCAGGTTCGCGGGCACGATCGACTCGGGCGCGACGACGTTCGCGCCCAGCCAGGTGCCGATGCCGAGCACGATCGACAGCAGAGCACCCTGCGTCGTGGCGCGCTTCCAGTAGGCGCCGGCGAGCAGCGGAATGAAAGCGCCCGCCAGCGTCACGTTGTAGGCGTTCTGAACCATCTCGTACATCGTGCTTCGCGACTGGACCGCGAACAGCAGCGCGCATAGCGTGAAGATCACGAGGACGATACGCAGTGCGAGCAGGAAAGCGCGGTCGGAAAGCTTCGGCGCGAACGGCCGCAGCACGTTCTCCGTGAACAGTGCGGTCGGAGCGAGCAGCGCGCCGCTGGCCGTGGACAGGATCGCCGACAGCAGCGCGCCGAAGAACATCACCTGCGCCCAGATCGGCATCTTCTCGAGCACGAGATTCGGCAGGATCTGCTGGATCGCCCGCGCGTCTTCGGAATCGAACAGTTTGGCCACCTCGGGATCGGCGACGATCGCCGAGTAGGCGATGAAGATCGGCACGAACGCAAAGCAGAAGTAGATGAGCGCGCCGATGATCGTGCCCCGCACGGCGGTGTTCTCGTCCTTGGCACTGGTCATGCGCTGGAACACGTCCTGCTGCGGAATCGAGCCGAAGGCGAACGCGAAAAACGCCCCGGCCATCGCCCACCAGGCGGCCGCGTCGCCGGCTGCCGGGAAGAACTCGAATTTCCCGTCCGCCGCAGCTCGCGCGATGACGTTGCGAGCGCCGCCCGCCATGTCGCCGACGAGGAAGGCGACCAGCGTAAGGCCGATCAGGATGACGACGGTCTGCAACAGGTCGGTGAAGGCCACCGACCACATGCCGCCGAAGATCGTGTAGACCAGGACGACCGCCGCGCCTGCGAGGATCGCAGCGGTCAGGCTGATAGCGCCGCCCGAGAGCACGTGAATCACGAGGCCGAGCGCAGTCAGCTGCGCCGATGTCCAGCCGAGATAGCTCGCCACGATCGCAAAGCTCGTCAGGACCTCGACGCCCTTGCCGTAGCGCTGCCGGTAGAAGTCTCCGATCGTGAGCAGGTTCATGCGATAGAACAGCCGCGCGAAGAGCAGCGCCGCGAGAACCAGGCAGACCGATGCGCCGAACGGATCGCCGGGAATGCCCTTCAGTCCGTCCTTGGCGAACGTGGCCGACACCGCGAGCACGGTCTCGGCGCCGAACCACGTCGCGAACACGGTTGCGACGTTCATGTACAGAGGAAGCTTGCGACCCGCGATCAGATAGTCCTTCGAATCGTGCACGCGGCGCGCAGCGATCAGGCCGACGACGACGGTGACGAACAGATAGGCGACGACGAAACTGATCAGCACGGCTGACCTCTCAGGAAATTGCCCGGCGTTCTTTGCGCCGCGAGCGTCGCGAAATCGTACAGCACCCGTTCTGCATCCGCGCCCGCTGCAACGCGCTCATTCGAGCGCGTCCGACCCCCGGCCGTGCAGAGCGGAACCGGAACACAGGCGGGATCCGCAAGTGAAGCGTTCGATCCGAGCGCTCGGGACCGCTGCGGCGTTGTCAGTCCGCAAGTTGGACTCGGAATCCAGAAGTCTAATGACGTTGCTGATTTGGCACGGATCTCGCTTCGTTTCTGCCCTCCGCAACGAAAACGCGACGTCCTGCCTGCGGGAGTGCGCGCCGACAGCGTGAAGAACTCACCCGCGTTGACCGAAAAGCTGACGTCGTCGACCGCAACGAAGTCGCCGAAGCGGCGCGTACGTTGCGGACATCGAGCAGCGCCATGGATCAGGCCTCCTCCCGTTGGAACAGCGGGGGATTGTAATGGGAAATACCGCCCCGAAGCCAAGCACGGAAACGGCGCAGCGCGCGCGAAGTGACGCTCCGCGTCACTCGGTTCGCCGCCGCCTGCATCCTCCGCGCCCGGACAAGCGCGCTCCTCCGAACGTCCGAGTGCCGCGCGACAACACGGCGTGATAACTTTGGCGCATGCCTGACTCCAACGGCAAGAACGGATCGCTGCTCGACCGGCTGCGCCAGCAGTCGGATGCCGTGCGCGCGAACGAGACGCCGCGCCGGTCGACCGAGGAGATCCTCGTCGACATCGACAAGCGCCTCTGGCGCGCGTACCGCTGGCTCGACGAGGCGCTCGCGCATCTGTCGATCATCAAGCCGGTCGTCGCGCACGAGTTCCGCGTCGAGTCGCTGTTCACGCTGTCCGGCCTGCAGCTCGAGCAGGGGTTCGTGTCGTATCGTCGCAGGCACCTCGGCGGCCTCGATCTCCTCGATTATGTCGAGACCTTTTATCGGCTGGTTGGCGCGAAGCCCCTGAAAGTCCAGGTGCCGCCGACCGCCGTCGGGGCGATCGAGAGCCGGCTCCGCAACAGCGGCATCGCGTTCCGCTACGAGGCGCAGCATGACGAGCGCAAGGTGATCACCTCCGGTACGTTCACCGTGACGCCGGCAGTGACCGCGTCCGTGCGCTTCGATCCGGATTATCGCCGGCACGAGATCGGCGTGCATCTGACGAACGTGGATCGGTTCGAGACCGTGCATCTCGATTTCAAGCCCGAGCGCTTCGACGAGGACGCACTCGAGGATCTGGTGAGGCTGCTGCTCGGCGAGTCGAACACGTTCCTGCGCCGCGCGCCGTTGTCCGGCATCGGTCCCGGCAAGAGGGCGGCGGCGATCGAGGAGCCGGTCGTCTATCGGGTCGAGAAGACGCTCGGAACCGATGAAAGTGTCCGGATGCCGATGAAAAAGGCGTCCGCGGGTTTAGTGCCTGACGTGACGCCGGCGCTGCACCTTTTTCATCGGGAGTGAATCAGGCGGGCGCCTTAGGGCGGCCCGTCGGCGCCCGCGAGAAACTGCACGAAACAACGAGCGTCTGTGCGTGGCGGCTGAGCCTAAAGCGGCCGCAGCAGCAGCAGCGCGATGATTGCGGCGAGCAGCACCGCGATCACTGCCAGCCACTGGTTCAGCGTGCGCTGCGCGGCGGCGAGATCGGCCACCGCCTTGTCCGATACCACGGAGGGCTCGAGCAGCTTCCGGTGCAGCAGCCGCGGCAACTCCGGCAGTGCAGCCACGAGATAGGGTGCCTCGGACATGAAGCGGCGCCTGAACGCCGTCACGCCGATCTGGTTTTCCATCCAGCGCTCCAGGAACGGCTTCGCCGTCACCCACAGATCGAGCTCCGGATCGAGCTGACGGCCCAGGCCCTCGACGTTCAGCAGCGTCTTCTGCAGCAGCACGAGCTGCGGCTGCACCTGGACGTTGAAGCGACGCGACGCGCGGAACAATTGCATCAGCACCTTGCCGAGCGAGATCTCCGCGAGCGGCCGGTCGAAGATCGGTTCGCACACGACGCGGATCTCGGTTTCAAGCTCGTCGATCCGCGTATCCGGGGGTACCCACCCGGATTCGACGTGCGCGGTCGCCACCCGCCGGTAATCGCGCCGGAAGAAAGCGAGGAAGTTCTGCGCGAGATAGCTCTGGTCCTTCTCGGACAGCGTGCCGATGATGCCGAAGTCGAGCGCGATGTACTTGCCGAAGTGCGGCGCATCGACGGCGACGAAGATGTTCCCCGGATGCATGTCGGCGTGGAAGAAGCCGTCGCGGAACACCTGCGTGAAGAACACCTCGACGCCGGCGCGCGACAGCTTCCTCAGGTCAACGCCGGCGTCGCGCAGCGCTTCGACGCGCGCGATCGGGATGCCCGACATCCGCTCCATCACCATGACTTCGGGCGTGCACCAGTCCCAGTGCACTTCGGGAACACGCAGCAGCGGCGAGTTGGCGAAGTTGCGCCGCAGCTGCGAGCAGTTCGCGGCCTCGCGCGTCAGGTCCAGCTCGTCGCCCAGGTTCTTCTCGAACTCGGCGACGACCTCGCGCGGCTTCAGCCGCTTGCCGTCCGACCAGAGCTTCTCCGCGAGCATCGCCCCGGTGCGCAACAGCTCGAGGTCGTTCGCGATGATGTCCTCGATGCCGGGCCGCAGCACCTTCACCGCGACCGGGGTGGCGTCCGGCAATTCCGCGAAATGCACTTGCGCAACCGATGCGCTCGCCACCGGCACCGGATCGAACGACCGGAACACTTCGTTCACCGGTCGCCGGTACGAGCGCTTCAGCGTCGCCTCGACCTGCGCGTAGGGGAACGGCGGCACGCGGTCCTGGAGCATCGCGAGCTCGTCCGCGATGTCGGTGGGAAGCAGGTCGCGTCGCGTCGACAGCAGCTGGCCGAACTTGACGAAGATCGGGCCGAGGCTTTCGAGCGCGAGGCGCAGCCGCACCGCACGCGGGCTCGACAGGTCGCGCCAGAACGCGACCCGGTTGACGAAGGGCCTGAGCCAGCGGACCCGCTCGTGACCGAGCAGGAACTCGTCCAGGCCATAGCGCTGCGAGACGACGAGGATGCGGATCAATCGCGGCAGGCGCATGGCCGCGATTGTAGTGGACGCTCTAGGGGCGGGTCGGGTCAGCGGACGGCATGCACGTCGCGCGTATCGGTATCGGTTCCCGGCGCATTGGAGCGGCCGGGCGGGGCCAGTGCCGGCATGTCGTTCCGCAGGAACGCGACGATCTCGTCGCGACGTGCCATCGCATCGCGGTAACCGAGGCGCATCAGCGCGCGGCAGAACGGCCGCTCGAACAGGACATAGCTTGCGAGGTTGCTGCCGCTGCGCCGCATCGCGCCGATGCCGCGCAGGAAAAACCGCACGGTGCGCGGCAGCGCTCGCACATGCCGCATCGCGATCTGCTCGAGCGGCTCGCTCGGCGCGATCACCAGACAGTCGACGTGCTTCAGCACGAGATGAGCGACGCCGCCCGCGGCCGCGTTCAGCAATGCGATCGTACGGTTGATGCGTTCGAGGCGCTCGAGGTCGGCTTCGAGCGCGTCGAGGAAGATGCTGTTCAGCGCGTGGCCCGCGATCTGCGCAAGCGACGGACAGCGCTCCGAAACGACGCGCGGGCTCGCGCCCGGCCCCATGGCGGCGACGGTGATGACGAGCACGCGTTCGGCGCCAAGGTGCAACGCGGGGCTGATCGGGGCGATCTGCCGCATCGAGCCGTCGCCGAAGAACTCGCGATGGATCCGCACCGGCGGGAACACGAAGGGGAGTGCAGCCGAGGCCATCAAATGAGAGATGCTGAGCTCGGTCCTCACGCCGACGCGCCGCGAGCGGCGCCAGCCTTCGACCGCGGGACCGCCCTCGAAGAACGAGATCGATTCGCCCGATGTGTACCCGGAGGCGGTCACCGCGACCGCCTTCAACGCGCCGCTGCCGAGCGCCCGCCCGATGCCGCCGAGGTCGAGGTGCTTCGCCAGCAGCTGCTGAAGCGGTGCGTTATCGAGCAGCGAAACCGGATTCCTCGAGCCGAGACCCCCCAGCATCATCGCCGCGAGCCAGCGGGCGCCGCAGGCCGCGATGCCGGCGACATCCGCCCGGTAGACATCGCCCGGCGTGCACGTTCTTCCAGACGCTGACCAGGCGCCGGACGCCGCGCCGGAAATTCCCCGCGTCGGCGGCGAGCGCGGCCGCGTTGATGGCGCCGGCCGACGTACCGCAGAGCACGGCGAACGGGCTCGGGCTTCCATGCGGCTGGATCGCGGCGATCGCCCGCAATACGCCGACCTGATAGGCAGCCCGCGCCCCGCCTCCGGTGAGGACGAGTCCGATCTTCGGGCGCTTTCCGGGCATGGCCAATCTGCCAAGGTGAGGCGTGGACATCGTTTATCGGCGATGTGCGGGTGCAAATTGAGCCCTGCGGCAACGACGCGCTTGCCGCGGAGGCGGGCACCGCCCGAACGGCCCGGTCAGACCGGAATCAGGTGCCCTTGCGGGCGGCGAGCGACGCGTCGACGCGGTCGATGCGCTCGATCAGCGCCTCGACCCGCGCTGCGACAGCCGCATGGTCGACGGCGAAGGCACGGGCTTCGTCGCCGCGGGCCAGGACCCCGGTCTCGTCGCGCGCGTAGCTGAAGACATTCTCGGCGACGCGGCTACCCGCGTATTCGGGGAAGCCGAGCAGCGCGCGCCCGGTATCCGCGAGTCGTTGCCCGACGATCGGGCCGAACGCCTTCGCGAAGCCGCGTTCGACGAACCAGGGAAGCGTGATCGCGAGCTCCCGCAGCGTGGTTCCCAGCGTCGCGTCGCCGGTGCTGGACACCAGCGTGTCCCAGCGATCCGGATGGGCGAGCAGCGCAGGCACGTCCAGCGGGGAGAGGTGCAGCTCGACATCGGCGGTGGTGCCGCGCGCGGGCAGCGCGTCGAGCGTGCCGTCGACGCGGATCAGGAATGCCGTGGCGAGCGGCCCGCTGCGGACGAGGAACGACCGCCCGGCATGGGCGCGCAACTTCTCGCGCGCCCACTCCTCGTTTTCGATCAACCCGTTAGCGACCCGTTCGCCGAGCGCGCTGACTGGGTCCTTCATTGCGCCGCCTGCCGGTCAGGCGTGACCGATCGGCGACGTGTCGAGTTGCCGGATGCCGGCGAGCAGCCACCCCGACGACCCGTCCGCCGGTTTGACCAGGTTCCACAGCTCGTCGATCGGCCTGGGGTACGTCGCTCCATCTTCACGAAGCAGGCCGCTGAACCGCACGCTTGCCCAATGCTGGTCGCCTTCGGTGGACACCTCGAGGATCTCGGGCGTCAGCGAGACGATTTCGGTAGGCACATGGTTTTGGCGCGCATCCAGGTCCCTCGACACTTCGGCGAACAGCTCCGGTGTCATGACATCCGCCAGCAACGCACGATCGCCCGCGTCGTACGCGGCCTGCAGCCGGCTGAACTGTTCCCGCGCCTGCGCAAGGAACGGTCCGGGGTCGAAGCCAGGCGGATAGCGGCCACGGGAAGGTCCGGTCGCCGCGGTTGCTCCGGCGCTGCCGAGGACAGGCTCGAACCTGGCGTTCGACGAGGGCGGCACCTGGGTTTCATAGCCACCCGGCCGCTGGCCAAGACCCGCACCCGCGCCTGCATAGGGCATCGTCGGCCGCGCCGGGTTGCGGCGTGCGAGCAGGAAGCGAATCAGCATGATGCCGACAACGATCGCCAGCCCGATCAGGAGTGCGCTCATCAGCGCCTCGGAAAGTCCCAGGCTGTGGGCGAGCCAGGCGAGGCCGAGTCCGGCCGCGAGCCCGGCCATCGGTCCCATCCAGCGCGCCATCCCGGTCCTGGGCGCGGCGGCGGCGGCGCCGGGCGCAGCGGCTGCACCAGGCGCGGCACGGGCGGTTGCGGCTCCCGGCGGCATCACCGGGTTAGCGGCAGCGCCGGGCGGTGTGCCCGGGGCTGGCGCCGCGGAAGGCGCGGAGGGCGACGCAGGCGGCGCGACCGACTGGCGCTGCGCGCCGAGGTTGCGGCCGCCGCCCAGACGCGCGGCATCCGCGATGTCGGCAGTCACCAGCGCCGAGGTGGCGAAGGCGGCAAGTGCGATAGCTAATAGTCGTTTCACGTTTCTCTCCCAGCAACGAAAATGCGGCCCGGGTCTGCCCCGGTTCAATACACGCGGCCGATGTGCACGGCAACGACGCCGGCCGTGAGGTTCCTGTATTCGACCCGATCGAACCCGGCCTGTTCCATCATCAATTTGAGCGCCTGCTGGTCCGGGTGCATGCGAATCGATTCAGCGAGATAGCGGTAGCTCGCCTCGTCCTTCGCGACCGCCGCGCCGATCCGCGGCAGCACGTTGAAACTGTACCAATCGTAGATGGGGGCGATCGGCGCCCACACACGCGAGAATTCGAGCACGAGCGCGGCACCGCCCGGCCTCAGTATGCGCCGCATTTCGGAGAGGGCGAGCTCCTTACGCGTGACATTGCGAAGGCCGAAGCCGATCGCGACCGCGTCGAAGGTCCGATTCTTGAACGGCAGCGCCTCCGCATTGCACTGCACGACCGGCAGTGCGAGGCCCCGGTCGATCGTCTTGTCGCGCCCCTCGACCAGCATGGCGTGATTGATGTCGGACAGGATGACGCGACCGGTCGGGCCGACCGCCTTCGCGAACAGTCGCGCGAGGTCGCCGGTGCCGCCGGCGAGGTCGAGCACCTGCGCGCCCGGCCGAAGGCCTGCGATCTCGACCGTGAAGCGCTTCCAGACGCGGTGCAATCCGGCCGACATCAGGTCGTTCATCAGGTCGTAGCGCGACGCGACCGAATCGAACACGCCGCGGACGCGCCGCGCCTTGTCGTCGGGGTCGACCTGCTCGTAGCCGAAGTGGGTTTTCTCCATCCGTAGCGATTCTACGGCGAGCGCGCCGCAATGCGATCGGCGTCCTTGACCGCGCCAAGCAGCACGCCGACGGTCTGCCTCAGTTCGGCGATCTCGCGCGTCTGCGCCTCGCGCGCGGTGCGTTCCTGCGCCAGTGCGTGCGCCAGCGACGCGATTCGCGCGTCGCGCTCGGCCAGCGTGGCCTCGAGCTTCGCGTTCAGTCCCTGGATCGCGGCGAGCGCGACGCCGTCGGCGTCGATGGTCCCGATCGTCTTGTCGTCGTGGCCGAGACCGAACGCGGCCATGAAGTCCTGCGCGGTCGGTCCGATGTGGCGGACGTCGTCCGCCTCCACCTGGTAGCGCCAGGATCGGATCGGCATCGCTGCGAGCTTGTCTAGCACCGCGCGCTTGTCGACTTCCGCGAAGGCACCCTTCTTCTGCGCATCCGAGGCGTTGATCCAGACGCCGGCGTCGGTCAAGCGCGGCGTTGTTCCAGGCGAGGATCGTATAGGGAGGAAAGTTGTTGCCGATGTAGACGAAGCGCGTGCCGCCGCCGTCTGCGCGCTGCGAGTGATAATCGACCGACAGGCCGTGAAGGGCGCCGATGAAGAATTGCGAATTGATGCCGAAACACTGCATGCCGGGCGTCGTAATGGGCCAAAGAGAGAAAACGGCGCAATCGTCGCCATTCGCTCTGGCATACCTGCCAGCAGCGAAGCTTGCGATTCCCGCTTGCGTTGTTGCCAAATACCTCCGGGGACAACAGCTGTTCTCTGCGACTCGCTCCGGTTGGAACGCGCCGCCGGCGACGGTACTGTCGTAGCCTTCGCGTGGTTGAAAAAGCCGCCGCCGACGGTAGCGAACCAGCGACACTGACGCCAACGCTACCCGCGCGATTGAAGTTGCCACCGGCCACGGTTCCATAGTCGTCGGCGACTCGGTTGGTAACTGCCTGCAGCGCCGCCCCCGCCGATCGTCGCACCTGCAACCCCCGCCGTGACGTTGTTCGCCGGACTGCCGCCGATCACGTTCGGACTGATCGCATTCGGCTCGTAGCGCATCACCCGGCTGTTGTTCACGCGAATGTCGAGCGCTTGGTTGTCGGTGGTCCCGAGCACGGCGGTGGACCCGAACGCGTTGCCGCCACGCAGGAACGCATTCTGGAAGCCCAGCCGGTACAGGAAGGCCGCCATCTGATCGCGGCGCACGAACTGGGTCGGACAATACTGGTTCGCGGTGCAGCCCAGCGTGATGCCGCGGTTGTAGATCCACTGGATGTTGGCGCAGAACACGTCCGCCGCGGCAACGTCGGTGAACGGCGTGCAGATCTGCGCCTGGGCGGGTAACGCAACGAAAGTCGCCGCGAATGCGGCGAGCACGATTCTCGGACGAATCATGGCGGCCTCCCCGGTAGAGCCGCGATGCCGCGGCCTCGCTCAAGCATAGCGCGGAGGCTAGCCACCGTGGGACCGCTTTGTTCGAGCCCCACGCCGTCGCCGGATGCCCCTAAGACTTCGAAGCGCGCTCCCGTTGCTCCGCCAACAGGTCCTTCACGAACAGGAGGTCGAACGCGCACGACAGCACGACCAGGACGATCCCGATCGCGACGTTGTCGATGACAACCAGCGCGATCCCGCCGAGCGCGAGGATCGATCCGAAAGCGAGCCAGATGAACTTGCTCATCTCAAGCCGGATCGCGGCTTGCTCCGGCCTTCGCCAGGCGCTCGAGATACCGCTGCCACAGCTCCTCCTGCTCGTCGCCGAGCCCGTACAGGTAATCCCACGAGTAGATGCCGGTGTTGTGTCCATCGGAGAACACGGGCCGGATCGCGTAGTGACCGACCGCCTCGACTTCGTTGATCGTGACGTCGCGCTTGCCGATCTGCAGCACCTCCTGGCCGTGCCCGTGCCCGCGCACTTCCGCGGACGGCGAATAAACACGCAGGAATTCGTACGGCAACTTGAACGAGCGTCCATCGGCGAACGCGATCTCGAGCACGCGCGACGTCTGATGGAGCTTGATCTCGGTGGGTTGCGGCGTTCGGGCGTCGAGGCCGGACATGGCGTCGAGCCTAGCACAGCGCCTGCGGATGCAAAGCGCGCGCAAGACGCGCGTTCTTGCCAGTTGTTTTCGGCGGGCGCCGACGGGCCGCCCCTAGGCGCCCGCGTGACTTACATCCCGACGCAAAAGGTGCGGCGCCGTCAGTGCCGTGTAACACCGACTCTGCGGACGCCTTTTGCGTCGGTCACTGTTCGCCGCTCGAGAACAGCGCGTCGCCTGGTCTGAGGTCTACCGTGGAACGGCTTGATTCCATGGTCGTCAGCCCGAGCGGGTAGCTGCGTATGAGTGTGCATAAGCTATGAAGGGCAGCGGCTGCGGGACGCGTGTGAGCGCATGGTCCGATGTCTCAAAGGCGTGACTGGCTGTCAGCTGGGTCGATGCGACTTGCCGGGTTGCCTTCGACGCCGAGGGTGTCGAGCTACTGGCCGCTTGCACTAGGAGCGCGGTGCGCCTGTTCGTGAGCGACGCGAGAGGCGGTTACGATGTGACGGCGGAGGGCTCTGCAGCGAAGGCTTCTGCGATGCTGACCTCTACTCTCGGCGGACGCGGACCTCGCTAAGTCCCTGCGGGATGCTGTGGAGCTAGGCCTGACTCGGAGTCGAGGCTCTGGTTCATCTGTCGGGGACTTCGCACAGCGTGCCGTCGCTGTCCGTAGATCGCGCGGGTGTGCGACGGGTATTTGGAGCGAGCTGGGCTGGTCGCTGAGCGCGACTCAACTCGCGGCATCTGGGACTGGAGTTGCGACGCCGGCTCGCCGTGGCTGAGCTGTACCTCGATGCGAACGTGCCCGCGGCGGATGTCGGCCGCTTCTGGTCCGCGTACGGACTGGCGTGGCGGGAAGCGGAGCGCCATCGCGCCATCGAGGCCCTCGAGAAGGCGCTCGAGATCCACCGGACGCTCGGTGACGAGCTCCTTGCGCTGGAAACGGCGTTCTTTCTCGTCGGGCTGTACTGCAACCGGTCGAACTTCGACGAGGCCGCGGGCGTTGCTGGACGGAGAGCGAGTGGCGGTCGAACGGGCGCCCGCGCGCTTGCGCGGCGCGTATTTCGTGTCGCTCGGTATCCTGGCCATTGAGCGCGACCCGTCGACCATGCTGGCGCACTTCGACTCGGCGGTCGATTGTTTCCGGGCCGCAGGCGCCGACCGAGACTGCTGACCACGCTCGCGAACCGCGCGCACACGTTGTGGATCGAGCGCCGTTTCGACGAAGCGATCGCCGATTTTCGTGCCACGGGCGCGCGATCACGATCCGTGGAGCCCGCCGGACCTAGCCATGCGGCTCGATTCGAACACGGTTCTAGGCGCCCGCGTGACCCACATCCCGACGCAAAAGGTGCGGCGCCGTCAGTGCGTGCGACACCGACTCTGCGGACGCCTTTTGCGTCGGTCAGAACCGCGTGCCCGCCGTCGTCGTCTGCTGTGCGTCGGGCACGAGGTCGAGATTGCCGATGCCGGAGAAGATGTTGCGGTTCTTCGCTTCCTTGCCGTGCAGCTTGATCTCGAGCCGCAGGTCGTTCAGCGAGTCGGCGTTGCGCAGCGCATCCTCGTAGCTGATGAGGCCGGCCTCGTAGAGGTCGAACAGCGACTGGTCGAACGTCTGCATGCCGAGCTCGCGCGACTTCTTCATGATGTCCTTGATGCCCGAGACGTCGCCCTTGAAGATCAGGTCGGAGATCAGCGGCGAGTTCAGCATCACCTCGACCGCCGGCACGCGGCCGCGGCCGTCGCGGCGCGGGATCAGCCGCTGCGCGACGAACGCGCGGCACGTTGAGCGAGAGGTCCATCAGCAGCTGCGCGCGGCGCTCCTCGGGGAAGAAGTTGATGATCCGGTCGAGCGCCTGGTTCGTGCTGTTCGCGTGCAGCGTCGCGAGGCACAGGTGGCCGGTTTCCGCGAAGCTGATCGCGTAGTCCATCGTCTCGCGCTCGCGCACTTCGCCGATCAGGATGACGTCGGGCGCCTGCCGCAGCGTGTTCTTGAGCGCGATCTGCCAGCCGTCGCAGTCGACGCCGACCTCGCGCTGCGTGACGATGCAGTTGTGGTGCTCGTGGACGAACTCGATCGGGTCCTCGATCGTGATGATGTGGCCGTAGCTGTTCTCGTTGCGGTAGCCGAGCAGCGACGCCATCGACGTCGACTTGCCGGAGCCGGTCGCGCCGACGAACAGCATGATCCCGCGCTTGGACATGATGACGTCCTTCAGCACCGGCGGCAGGCCCAGCTCCTCGAACTTCGGGATGTCGGTGGTGATCGTGCGCAGCACCATGCCGACGCGGCCCTGCTGCACGAACGCGTTGACGCGGAAGCGGCCGATGCCGGGCGGGCTGATCGCGAAGTTGCACTCCTTGCGTGCCTTCGAACTCGGCCGCCTGCTTGTCGTTCATCACGCTGCGCACGAGCTCGATCGTGTGCTGCGGCGACAGCTGCGACTTCGACACCGGGCTGATCTTGCCGTCGACCTTGATCGCCGGCGGGAAGTCGGCGGTGATGAAGAGGTCGGAGCCCTTCTGCTTGACCAGCAGGTCGAGCAGCTCGTGGATGAATTTGGTGGCGCGTTCGCGTTCCATTCGTTTCCTTTCCGCCGTGGCCTTGCGGCCCTTATCCGGCGAACAGTTCTTTGTTGACCGCGCGGTTGCGCGCCTCGGCGATGTTGACGAGGTTGCGGCGGACCAGCTCGACCAGGCACTGGTCGAGCGTCTGCATGCCGACCGCCTGCGACGTCTGGATCGACGAGTACATCTGCGCGACCTTGTCTTCGCGGATCAGGTTGCGGATCGCCGGCGTGCCGATCATGATCTCGTGCGCCGCCATCCGGCCCTGGCCGTCCTTGGTCTTCATCAGCGTCTGCGAGATCACCGAGACCAGCGACTCCGACAGCATCGCGCGGACCATTTCCTTTTCCGCGGCCGGGAACACGTCGATGATGCGGTCGATGGTCTTCGCGGCGGAGCTCGTGTGCAGCGTGCCGAACACGAGGTGGCCGGTTTCCGCGGCGGTCAGCGCGAGGCGGATCGTCTCGAGGTCGCGCATTTCGCCGACCAGGATGTAGTCGGGGTCTTCGCGCAACGCGCTGCGCAGCGCGTTCGCGAACGACAGCGTGTGCGGGCCGACCTCGCGCTGGTTGATCAGGCACTTCTTCGACTCGTGCAGGAACTCGATCGGGTCCTCGATCGTCAGCACGTGGCCGTATTCGTTCTCGTTGACGTGGTTGACCATCGCGGCGAGCGTGGTCGACTTGCCGGAGCCGGTCGGCCCGGTGCACGAGGATCAGGCCGCGCGGCCGGTTGGTCATCTCGGCGAACACCTTCGGCGCGTTCAGCTCCTCGAGCGACAGCACCTTGGCCGGAATGGTCCGGAACGCCGCGGCCGCGCCGCGCTGCTGCACGAACGCGTTGACGCGAAAGCGCGCGAGGTTCGGCACCGCGAAGCTGAAATCGCATTCGAGGTGCTCCTCGTACATCTTGCGCTGTGCGTCGCTCATGATGTCGTACACCATGGCGTGCACGTCCTCGTGCTCCATCGGCGGCAGGTTGATCCGCCGGATGTCGCCGTGCACCCGGATCATCGGCGGCAGGCCCGACGACAGGTGCAGGTCCGAGGCCTTGTTCTTCACGGCGAAGGCCAGGAGCTCGGTGATGTCCATCTATAATCCCTCGACGCTTGGCGCCCGATCAGGTTGTAGCACGCAAAATTGCGTGCCGCCGCGGCCTCGAATGCCGGTGTCATGGGATTATGGCCCGCTACGAGAAGGCGTTGCAAGACGTAAAGGCGCGCGTCGCGCAGGCGGCGCGCGCAGGCCGGACGCGCGCCGGACGAGGTGACGCTGCTCGCCGTTTCCAAGACGTTTCCGTCAGCAGCCGTGCGCGCCGTGCATGCGGCCGGGCCAGCGGTCGTTCGGCGAGAACTACGTGCAGGAGGCCGCGGCCAAGCGCGCGGCGCTTGCCGACCTCGCCGACCTCGCAATGGGTGCTGATCGGACCGCTCCAGAGCAACAAGACGGCGCTCGCGGCCGAGGTGTTCGACTGGGTCGAAAGCATCGACCGGCTGAAGATCGCCCAGCGCCTGTCCGCTGCGCGCGCAGCCGACCGGCCGCCGCTCGACGTGCTGGTCCAGGTCAACATCAGCGGCGAGGCGACGAAGAGCGGCGTGTCGCCCGACCGGGCCGTGGTGCTGGCGGCGGACGTCGCTGCGCTGCCGCGGCTCGCGTTCGCGCGGCTTCATGGGCATCGCCGAGCCGACCGCCGACGTCGCGAAGCAGCGCGCCGCAGTTCGCCGTGCTGCGCCGGTGCTGCGGAGCAGGCGCGCGCGCGGGGCTGCGCGCCGACATGCTGTCGATGGGCATGACGGCGGATCTGGAGGCGGCGATCGCGGAAGGGTCGACGGAGGTGCGGGTGGGGACGGCGATCTTCGGCGCGCGAAGCGCCGGGAGACTAGGGGATCGAGATCGCGGATCTCGGGAGCGTAGTGCAGCTGCCCGCATAATCGACATCTTCGCGTCCGCTCATTCAGCACCGTCGCGGGCCGTCCGCTGCCTCCCGAATCCGCAGATCCCAGCCCACTATGCGACATCGCCTTCATCGGCGGCGGCAACATGGCGACGGCGCTGATCGGCGGCCTGGTGGCGGACGGTCGCCGAGCGTCGCGACTTTCGTCGTCGTCGAGCCGCTCGACGCGCAGCGCGCAAGGCTTGCCGAGCGCTTTCCCGGCATCGAGCTGCATGCGAGCGTCGCGAGCGCGCCGTTGGGCGGCGCTGACGCTGGTCGTGCTGGCCGTGAAGCCGCAGCAGATGCGCGAGGCCTGCGACGGCGCTCGCGGCCAGCGTCGAAGACGTGCGCGCCGTGCTGTCGATCGCGGCCGGCACGCGCATCCGCGATATCTCGCGCTGGCTCGGCGGCTACCCGCGCATCATCCGCGCGATGCCGAATACGCCGGCGCTGATCGGCGCGGGCATCACCGGCGTTCATGCGCCGCCGACGGTGGACGCGGTGGGCCGCGATGCCGCCGATACGGTGCTCGCTGCGGCCGGCGAAGTCGTCTGGTGCGAACGACGAAGCGATGCTCGATGCCGTCACCGGCGTTTCGGCGAGCGGGCCGGCGTATGTGTTCTATTGCCTCGAAGGCGCTCGAGCAGGCGGCGAGGGAGCTCGGCTTCGCGCCGGGCGATGCGCGCAAGCTCGCGTATGCGACGTTCGACGGCGCCGTGAAGCTCGCGCAGGCGTCCGATGTCGATCCGCAGACGCTGCGCGCGCAGGTCACGTCGAAAGGCGGCACGACCGAGCGAGGCATCGCGGCGCTCGAGCAGGCCGGCGTCAAGGAAGCGATCATCCGTGCGGCGAAGGCCGCGACCGCGCGCGCCACCGAGCTCGGCGACGAGTTCGGTAACGACGCGCGCGCCACCGGGACCCGACCGCATGATCGACCAGGCTGCGAAGCTCCTCGTCGACGTCGCGTTCGGGCTGATCGTCTATTCGCTGATCGCGCGTTTCCTGATGCAGCTGCTGCGCGCGCCGTTCCGCAATCCGATCGGGCAGGCGGTGATCGCGCTCACCGACTGGCTGGTGAAGCCGCTGCGCAAGGTCTTTCCCGGCTTCGGCGGCATCGATTGGGCCTCGCTCGTCGGGGCGTTCCTCTTCCAGCTGCTCTGGCTGCTGGCGCTCTACGCTATCTTCGGTCGCGGCTTCACGTTGAGCGGCGCCGGCATCGCGTACCTGCTCGCCGCCACGCTGCTCGAGCTGGTCAAGGGCGCGCTTTGGCTGCTGGTCATCGTCGTCATCGTGCAGGCCGTGCTGTCGTGGGTCGCGCCCGACGGCCCGTTGGCGGGCTTGCTGAACGCGATGACGTTCCCGTTCCTGCGGCCGTTGCGTCGCGTCGTTCCGCCGATCGGCGGCGCGCTGGACCTGACGCCGCTGATCCTCATCGTCATCCTGCAGCTGATCCTGATCCTGCCGGTGCGCTGGCTCGAGCAGTCGTTGCCCGTTCTGCTGCAGTGAGCGTCCCGTGGCTGCGCGAGCTCGACGATGCGATCGAGCTCAGGCTGCACGTGCAACCGGGGGCCAAGCGTACCGAAGTTGCCGGCGTGCACGGCGATGCGCTCAAGGTCCGTCTGGCGGCGCCGCCCGTCGAGGGTCGCGCGAACGAAGCGCTGGTGCGTTTCCTTGCGGAGAGTTTCGGCGTTACCTTGAAGCAGGTGATCATCGTGCGCGGAGAAACTTCGCGCCGGAAAATCGTTCGGATCGAGCAGCCTCGCGCACGACCGCACCGCTTTTGGGCAGGGCGTTGAGCCCTCCGCGCGGGATCGCAGAACCGATGTAGGACATTGCTCCATTGCGCGCGTTCTCGCGAGCGCCTTAGCATGGCGATTACACGCGAAAAGGAAATGCGCGATGGCGACGCTATCAGTCAACGGGACCTCGCACACGGTCGACGCCGACCCGGACACGCCGCTGCTGTGGGTCCTGCGCGACGATCTCAGATTGACCGGCACCAAGTACGGCTGCGGAATCGCACAGTGCGGAGCGTGCACGGTCCATGTCGACGGCAAGCCACGACGCGCGTGCGTGACGCCGATCTCTGAAGTTGCGAACAAGCGCGTAACGACGATCGAAGGGCTGTCCGGTCCGCAGGCCGCCGCGGTAAAGAAAGCGTGGGTCGCGCTCGACGTTCCTCAATGCGGCTACTGTCAATCGGGTCAGGTCATGACGGCGGTTGCGCTGCTGCGAGCGATTCCGCGCCCGACCGATGCCCAGATCGATGCGGCAATGGCCGGCAACGTGTGCCGATGTGCGACCTATGTTCGTATTCGCGCCGCGATCCATCAGGCTGCCGGGTCCTCGACGGGATCGACGAGGAGCTGACCCATGCGCTGGCTGAAAGACACCTTCGTATTCTCCGAACCTCGGGGCATCACGCGCCGGGCCTTTCTTCGAAGCCTCGGTGGAGCGGGCGCGGGACTGATCATCGGCGTGCATTGGCGCGATGCGGACGCGCAGGCGTCCGGCGCCGCTGCGATCATGCGCGCCGAGCCGTCGGCTGCCGGACCGGCATTCAACGGGTTCGTGCGCGTTGCGCCCGACAACACGGTGACCGTGCTGATCAAGCACCTCGAAATGGGGCAGGGCCCTTACACCGGCCTGGCGACGCTGGTCGCCGAGGAGATGGATGCGGATTGGTCGCAAATGCGCGCCGAGTCCGCACCGGCCGACGCCGAGCTCTACAAGAACCTCGCGTTCGGCATGCAAGGGACCGGCGGGTCGACAGCGATCGCGAACTCGTACGAGCAAATGCGTCAGGCCGGCGCTGCGGCGCGCGCGATGCTGGTGAGTGCGGCCGCGGAGGTGTGGGGCGTGCCGGCAAGCGACATCACCGTACAAAATGGCGTGCTGCTGCATCGTGCATCGGGACGTCGGGCGCGCTTCGGTGAGCTGGCCGAACGTGCTTCGCGCCTGACGCCGCCGACCGAGGTCAAGCTGAAGGACCCCAAGCAGTTCAAGCTGATCGGCAAGGCAGCCGCCCGCATCGACGCTTCGGCGAAGAGCGATGGCACCGCGCAGTTCACGTTGGACGTCGACCGGCCGGGCGCGTTGACCGTGCTCGTCGCTCATCCACCGCGATTTGGCGCCACGCCGGCATCGGTCGACGATGCGGCGGCAAGGAAAGTGCGCGGCGTGGTTGACGTCAAGACGATTCCCCAGGGCGTTGCGGTGTATGCGAACGGCTTCTGGGCCGCGAAGAAAGGTCGCGACGCGCTACGCATCAACTGGGACGAATCCAAGGCGGAAATGCGCGGAACCGCCGAGCTTCTGACCGAGTATCGCGCTCGCGCCGCTACCCTGGGAACGGTCGCGGCCTCTCGCGGCGAACCGGAACGGGCCCTGTCCGCCTCCACGAAGGTGATCGAAGCCGAGTACGTGTTCCCGTTTCTCGCGCATGCGCCGATGGAGCCGCTCGACTGCGTCCTCGAGCTTGCGGGCGGCGCGTGCCGCGCGTGGTTCGGTTCCCAGTTGCAAACGGTCGATCACCAGGTGATCTCGAAGACCATGGGCCTCCCGCAGGAGCGCGTGTCGATCCAGACGATGATGGCCGGCGGCAGCTTTGGCCGTCGCGCGCAGCCGGCCGGTGAGCTGGCCGCCGAAGCGGCCGGGGCGCTCAAAGCCCTCGGTCGCGACGGCGCCATCAAGCTCGCATGGACGCGCGAGGACGATATCCGGGGCGGCCTCTATCGACCGCTGGCCGTTCACCGCATCAAGGCTGCGCTCGACGCGAAGGGCGACATCGTCGCCTGGGATCAGACCATCGTTGCGCAATCGTTCATCAAGGGCTCGCCGTTCGAGATGATACTGAAAGACGGCATCGATCCGACGATGGTCGAAGGCGCCCAGGATCTGCCGTATGCGATTCCGAATTTCCGCGCCAGCGTCCACACGATGGACGTCGGCGTGCCAACGTTGTGGTGGCGCTCAGTCGGACACACCCACACCGGCTATGCCACCGAAACGATGATCGACGAGCTCCTCGTCGCGGGTGGCAAGGACCCGGTGCAGGGACGGCTCGACCTGTTGAAGGACCACAAGCGGGAAGCTGGCGTACTGCGCGCAGTGGCGGAGCTCGCACGCTGGAACGGATCGAAAGCAGGGCCGGGGCGTGCCCGCGGCGTCGCCTTGCACAAGTCGTTCGACACCTATGTCGCGCAAATCGCCGAGGTCTCGCGCGGCGCCGACGGGCTGCCGAAAGTCGAGCACGTCTGGTGCGCGGTCGATTGCGGCGTGGCGGTGAATCCGGACAACATTCGCTCGCAGATGCAGGGGGGCATCGGGTATGGACTCGGCGCCATCCTTTACGACGAGATCACGCTCGACAAGGGACGGGTCGTGCAGTCGAACTTCAACGACTATCGCATGCTTCGCATCAACGAGATGCCGCGCGTCGATGTCGTGATCGTGCCGTCGAGCGAAAAGCCGACCGGTGTCGGCGAGCCCGGCGTGCCGCCGATCGGTCCCGCGGTCGCGAACGCCTGGCGCGCACTTACCGGAACCGCGGTGCGTCAGCTTCCGTTCAGTCGCGCACTGGCCGGGAGGACGGCATGAACACGCGATCCGCGCTTGCGTTAGTTGCGATGTCAACCATCACCTCGCTCGCCGTCGCACAGACTGCACCGACCGGTACGGAGGCGTTGCGGCCGGCATCGTCCTTCTCATCGATTGGTGATTCGAAGGAGCGCGCTGCGGCGTTGTTCACCGAGGCAGGCAAGGTCCTGCAGCACCCGCGTTGCGTCAATTGTCATCCGCGCACCGATCGCCCTCTGCAGGGCGACGCGATGCGAGTGCATGAACCGCCGGTCACGCGGGGCAAGGGCGGCCATGGTGCGGCCGCGATGGAATGCACGACGTGCCATGGCCTGAAGAATTTCGACGCCACCGCGACGATGACCGTGCCGGGACACGAGAACTGGCATCTGGCGCCGATCGAGATGGCCTGGGAAGGTCGGTCGCTTCGCCAGATCTGCCTGCAACTCAAGGACCGCAAACGCAACGGCGGCAAGTCGATGGCGCAGATCGTCGAGCACATGTCGCACGATTCGCTCGTCGGGTGGGGCTGGCAGCCGGGTAGCGGTCGCACACCGGCGCCGGGAACGCAGAAGCAGCTGGGCGAACTGATTCAGGCGTGGGTCGAGGCCGGCGCGCATTGCCCGAGCTGACGCCTCGCAGTCCTGAGGACCGTTACGGCTTCGGTATCCGCAACGTCTTGCTGATCATCAACGAGCCCGACAGCACGAACAGCAGCACGAGCGGGTGCAGTTGCCACGGTCCGACGTTCCACACGCCGCCCCATAGCGCATCCCCCAAGCGGCCCTGCCAGGCCGCGAGTGCGAGGACGCCGACCAGCAGGACGCTGGTCGGGATCGGCGTGCCTTCGAAATACTTGACCTTGTCGCCGCCTTCCGACAGCGCTTCGGCAGTGACGTTGAAGCGCGCGAGCCGGCTCACGCCGCAGCAGACGAAATAGATCAGCGCGATCCAGTCCCATCCGCCGCGCATGCCGGCCGCGAACGCCAGCGCCGCCGGCGCGACGCCGAACGAGATCACGTCGGCGAGCGAGTCGAGCTCGCGACCGAGCGCCGAGTGTTGCTGGCGCCATCGCGCCACGCGTCCGTCGAGGGTGTCGAACACGAACGCAGCGGGCGCGAGCGCAGCGGCGGCGAAAAAGTAACCGAGGGATCGGTCGGCGACATACACCATCGCGCAGAACACGGCGCCTACGCCGCATGCGGCGTTCGCGAGCGTCAGGAAATCGGCGAGGTGGAAGCCCCGGATCATCGAGAAGTGGCGGGGCGGGGTGGTGGCGTTGGCGCTCATCGTTTCGCTCCGTTGGAAGTTCCCTCGCTGTCGCGAGGGCGCGAGTCAAGCATAGCGATGGCGAACGCAAGGCGCGATAGGACCCGCGGTCGAAATGCGGGTGATCGCGATGCGGGGCGTTGTAGTCCGCGTCGAGCAGGCCGATGCAAAAGGCGTTTTGGAGCTCAGAGCCCGACGGGATTCCGGCGTCCGCGGAGCGTATTGGCCAGGCGGACGAAATCCGCGACGCCGAGCGTTTCCCCGCGGGCGCGCGGGTCGATGCCGGCGGCGGCGATCGTCTCGACATCGCAGACCGCGGACACGGCGTTGCGCAGCGTCTTTCGACGTTGCGAGAACGCGGCGGCGACGAGGCGTGAGAACACCGCGAAATCGTGAATTCCGCGGCGCGCGCTCGCGCAGCGGCCGTAGCCGCGCAACGGCCGAATCGACTTTCGGCACCGGACGGAACGCGCCCGGCGGCACGATGAACAGGCGCTCCACGTCGAAGCGCACCTTCAGCATCACGGTGAGCCGACCGTAATCCGGCTGTGCCGGGTTGCGCCGTCATCCGGTCGACGACTTCCTTCTGCAGCATCACGTGAAGATCGTAGACGCTCGACTCGTATTCGGCGAGGTGGAACAGCAGAGGCGAGCTGATGTTGTAAGGGAGGTTGCCGACGACGCGGAGTCCGCTGCCGAGCGTGGCGTAGTCGAATTCGAGCGCGTCGCCCTCGACCAGCGTGAGGCGATCGGGCGGGAAACGCTCACGCAAGCGCGCGGCGAGATCGCGATCGATCTCGACGGCCGTGAGGTGGCCGGCGCGATCGATGAGCCGCTCGGTCAGCGCGGCGAGGCCGGGACCGATTTCGACGATGCGCTCGCCCGGCTTCGGATCGATGGCCGCGACGATGCGCTCGATGTAGTGGGGGTCGACGAGGAAGTTCTGGCCAAAGCGGCGCCGTGGCTGATGTCCTTTCATCGCGGCGTTTCGGCGCGGGCTAATGTGCGGAGCGCGTTACGACCGCAATCGGCGCCGTGGTGTTTTTCCATGGTTCGCGCCGCATCGAGCCATGCGCAGCCTCGTGCGGCTATCGACTTCGCGCGCGGACGCGTTCGCGTGCGTCGTCGCCAGCACGATCGCAAGCTCCACCGCCGCGATCAGGCTCCCCGGGTCGGCCGTCTTCGCGCGCTCCGCATCGAGCGCCAGGTCCAGCGCGGTGCCGTGATCGACCGAGGTCCGGATGAACGGAAGCCCGAGCGTCACGTTCACACCGCCGCCGAAGCTCGCGGCTTTGAGGACCGGCAGGCCCTGGTCGTGGTACATCGCGACGATCGCGTCGAACTGTTGCGCGTGACGCGGCACGAACGCGGTGTCGGCCGGCATCGGTCCGGTCACGTCCATGCCTTCGCTCGCGCACGCGGCGATCGCGGGCGCGATCGTCTCGATCTCCTCGTGGCCGAGGTAGCCGCTCTCGCCGGCGTGCGGATTCAATCCGCACACGGCGATGCGCGGACGCTCGATGCCGAACTGCCTCCGCAGCTCTCGATCGACGATCATCAGCGTCTCTTTGATGGTGTCGTAGGTAACCGCCTTCGGCACGTCGGCGAGCCTGCAGATGCGTCGTCGCCAGCGCGACGCGCAACGGCGCCTCGGCTTTCCCGCCCACGAGCATCATCACCACGCGCGGAGTCTCCATGCGATCGGCGAGGAATTCGGTATGACCGGTGAACGGAATCCCGGCGTCCTGGATCACGCTCTTCTGCACGGGCGCCGTGACGAGCGCATCGAGCGCGCCGGTCGCGCAGGCGTCGGCGCCATCGCGCAGCATGTCGAGGATCGTCGGCGCGTTCGTCGGGTCGGGCCGGCCGGGCACCGCTCGCACGGCCAGCGGGCCGATGCCACACCTCGACTGCGCCGGCCGCCGGCGCATGCGCGGCCGGGTCGTAACGCACATAGCGGGCATCGACACCGATGCGTTTCGCACGCGCATCGAGCAGCTCGCGATCGCCGAGGATCACCAGCCGCGCGGCGAACGGCTTGACCGAATGACGCGCCGCGAGCATCGCGCACAGCTCGGGGCCGATGCCCGCCGGCTCGCCGCTCGTGACCGCGATGTCCGGATTCGCGCGAGGTCCGCGATTCATAGCGTACCTACCGGCAGCCCGTCGCCGAAGAAATGCACCTGTACACCGTCGGCGACGCGAACCTCCGGTGCGCCCCCGTCGGCAATCGTGATCCGGACCTGCATTGCTGTCGAGCGGGATCGCAGGCTTGCCGAACACCCAGAGCTGATCGATCGGCTTTTCGGCGGGGATCTCGCCCGTGTGCTGAACGGAAGGGCCGAGCGGCAACGCGTAGCCTTCCCTTCCGAACACCGGGAATTGGTCGAGGCCTGCCTTGTAGCGAAGCACCTGCCGCCCCGCATAGCGCGCGCGGCTGTTCAGGTCGTACCAGCCGCCCGGCGGCAGCGCGATCTCCACTTCGCCGCCTTCCTGCACGACCGGTGCGACCAGCAGCGCATCGCCGAACAGGAACTGCGTGTCGTAGCGCCGCGTCAGCGGATTCGCCGGGAAGGCGAGCGGCATCGCCCGCATGACCGGCAGCCCGGTGCGCGTCGCCGTGCGGATCGTTTGCTCGAGGTACGGGATCAACCGGTAACGGAACGCGAGCCACTTGCGCGCGATCGCTTCGGCCTCGGGCCCGAAGGCCCACGGCTCGCGCTCGCCGATGCCGTGCAGCCGCATATGCGAGCTGAACACGCTCGCCTGCAGCCAGCGGACGAACAATTCGCTGCCGGGTTGCTCGGCGCCGTAGAAGCCCCCGATATCGGAGCTGTGATACGGATTGCCGCTCATGCCCCACGACAACCCGCCGCGGATCGACGCGGCCAGGCCTTCCCAGTCGCTCTGCGGATCGCCGCCCCAGCCGAGCGGATAGCGTTGCTGGCCCGACCACGCAGCGCGGCT
The DNA here is from genome assembly GCA_963804205.1 of uncultured beta proteobacterium. Taxonomy (GTDB): domain Bacteria; phylum Pseudomonadota; class Gammaproteobacteria; order Burkholderiales; family Casimicrobiaceae; genus VBCG01. The sequence continues at coordinate 527,683 of CAWDPJ010000006.1, forward strand.
CCACACGATCGGCGCGCCGTTTTCCGGGCGAGCGAACTTGCGCGTCGCCTCGTACACGCAGCGGTTGTAGAGCAGCGGATAGACGTTGTGCAAGCGGCGTCCGCGATCGCCGTTGTAGGCGACTGCGTCTTCCGGCACCTGCTCGCCGAAGTCGCTCTTGATCACGTCCACGCCGGCGTCGAAGAGCCGCTGGTGCGCATCGCGCCACCAGGCGTGCGCGGCCGGATTGGTGAAATCGACGATGCCGCTCTCCGGCAGCGGCGTGAGCACGTTGCCGAACGGGGATGTCGCCGGCGTCGTGTCCCACGTGAACACATACGGGTCGCCGTAGTCGTTCTTCAGCAGCAGGTCCTGCGCGAACAGCTCCTGGAACAGCTTGCTGTGGATCGAGACGTACGGATACTCCCAGACACAGACGCGCAGGTGATGCTCGCGGAGCTTCGCAAGCGTTGCGCGCGGATCGGGGAAGCGCTCCGGATCCCACTCGAAATCGAACCGCGTCCGCGACGTTCCACGCGGCGCGACCGTCGAGCGTGATCACATCGCAGGGGATCCGCCGGTCGCGGAGCTTCGCCGCGACGGCGATCGCTTCATCGGGCGTCTTGTAATACGCGCGCGACACCCACAGGCCGAGGCTCCAGCGTGGCACATCGGCCGCGCGGCCGGTCAGTTGCGTGTACAGGTCGAGAATGTCGGCAGGGGTGGCGGCAGCGAAGAAGAACAGGTCGAGCGCCTCGTCGTCGACGACGAGCGCGTAGCTCCGGTGCGACCAGTCGGGGTGGCCGACGCCATGCGCGACCCGACCCGGCGTATGCACGAACATGCCCCATGCACCGCGTCCGGTGCCGGGGCTCCACGCGAACGGCGTGTTCTTGTACGAGAGGCCGGTGTTGACGCCGAGCGCGTCCTCGACCTGCGAATGGATGAGTTGACCGCGCTTGTCGAGCGGACCGAACTTCTCGCCGAGACCGTACACCGGCTCGCCGGAAGCGAGCGAGAGCGCAGCCGTCCATTCGCCGCCCTGACGGATGCGGCCGAACGTCGGCAGGCGCGTGAAGCCGCGAAAATGCTGGTCGGTGATCGAGCCCGCGACCGGCGCGCCTCGCCACAGCAGGCGGAACCGCAGCGGACCGCCCGTCACTTCGAGCGTTGCCTCGCCGGCGGAAAAGCTGGTGATGCCGGCTTCCGGCTGCGCTACCGTGCAAGGCTTCGAGCGGCCGACGAGGATGCCGTAGTCGGGCCGCGTGTGCGGGCCGATCCGCATGCGGAACACGCCGGGACCGAAGCTGGTCACCTCGAGAACGTCGCCCGTGGACGTCGCGAACGAAGCGCCGGACGCCGACGTGTCGATCGTGCGCGGGTCCTCGAGGCGCAGATAGTTGGTCGGATTGAAGTGCAGGAGCATCGCCGGATCTTCGGATCTAGCCGGCGAAATGCGGCTCGGGCAAGCCCGGCACGTCGACGCGCATCGCGAAGATGCCGCCGGATTGCGGCAGGCGCGCGAGCTCCTCGTCGGTGCGCTGCTGGCGCGCGCTGGTGACGAACAGCGTCTTCAGATCCGGTCCGCCGAGCGCGCACATCGTCGGGCACATCGCCGGCAGCGGAAACTCGCCGAGCATCCGCCCTTCCGGCGATACGCGCACGACCTTGCCGCCGCGATAGAACGCGCTCCAGTAGCAGCCTTCGCTATCGACGCAGGCGCCGTCCGGCCGATCGCCTTCCGCGCTCCAGCGCGCGAACGGCCGCTTGCCCGACGGTGTCCCGGTGCGCGGGTCGTAGGCGTACGCATGCACGATGCGCGTCGGCGTGTCCGCGTGGTACATCGTGCGCCCGTCCGGGCTCCACGCAAGGCCGTTGCTGATCATCATGTCGTCGAACACTTCGTGAAACGACAGATCGGGATCGAGGCGATACAGCGCGCCGGTATTGGCATCGCGATTCTCGTTCATCGTGCCGGCGAAGAAGCGCCCCTGGCGGTCGCAGCGACCGTCGTTGAAGCGGTGATGCGCGGGGTCGTAGGGCGCGTCGACGAGCTTGCGCTCGAGCCTGCCCTGCGCATCGGCGAGCCAGATGCCGCCGCGCAGCGCGACGACGAATCCGCCGCGCGCGCGAATCGCGATAGCAGCCGATCGACGTCGGGCATCGGGAACGCGCGGTTGCGGCCGGCTCGCCGGATCGAAGCGGTTCAGCGCGGGCGCGTTGATGTCGACCCACCACAGCGCCTGGTCCTCGACCGACCAGATCGCGCATTCGCCGAGGCTTGCCTTGATGTCGAGCACGCAGGTGAACGGGGATGGCAGTCATCGGGACACCAGGGCAGGACAGAGGGCGGATCGTGCGTCGTCGCGACGATGCGCATCGTACAGGAACGCGCTTCGCCCGGTTGCAGATACCGCGTGCCCGTGTCGCGTTCGCCGCGTGCGGCGCGATTGAACGCGTCGGTCATGTGCGTGACCGGCTCGACGGCGAGATAGTCGCGGCCGGCGGGAATGAACACGACCAGATGCGCGCACGCGCGGTCCGCCTCGATGAGCGCGCGCCGTCCTGCCTGCGGCCAGCGGATTTCCGCGTCGCCTCGCCAGCCGGCGAACACGTTGTCGAGCGTCGTCGCGCCGATTGCACGCAGAGGATCGAAGCGCCACTCCGGCGGCAACGCGACGCTTGTCGCCGGCAGGCGCGTGTCGTCGGTCTCCCAGACGCTTTCGGCGACGAAGCCGAGCTCGGTCGCCGCGTCACGCGGGAAGAACGGATGCCAGCCGAGGCCGAACGGGAAGGCACGCGATCGGTGTTCGGAGCGTAAGCGTGAGCGTCAGCATCGCGCCTTCTGGCAATGGCGTCAGAGCGAACGCCTGCGTCGCCTGAAATGCGAACGGCCACGCAAGCGCCGCCTCGCCGACCGGGACGTGTTCGAGCGCAAGAAGCGCGCGCGCCGGCTGGTGCGCTTCGAGCGTCCATGCGCGCTGCCAGCCGACGCCGTGGATCGCGTGCGGGTGATCGCCGAAGTTGCGCGCGAGCCGATGCGTGCCTGTGGAAAGAGCAAGCGTCGCCTGCGCAATGCGATTCGAGTACGGAACCAGCGGATAGCAAGCGAACTGGCGCACGTCGCCGGTTGCGCGCGCGGCGTCCGGCGTCGGCCGCAGCACGTCGTGACTGCGCCAGCGAAACGAGGCGATCGCACCACCGACGCCGGGCGCGACCGTGACGGTAGCGTCGCCGGCCGCAAGCGTTGCCTCTCCGGTTGCGGTGCCGGGCACCTCGGGTCAATAAGCTGCGGGCGGGCTCGACGGTGCGGTCGCGCCGTCGCCGCGCAGCTTGGCGAGCCACTCCTGCGCGCGGCCGACCATCATGCCGATGTCGGAAGCCATCGCAACCCAGGTGAAGCCGAACGCGAGGAACTGCGCGACGACCTCCGGATTCGGCCCCACGATGCCCACCGGCTTTCCCGCCTGACGGCAGGCCTGCGCGCCCGCCTTGAGCTTTGCAAGCACGTTGGGGTGCGTGATGTTGCCGAGGTGACCCATCGATGCGGCCAGGTCGGCGGGTCCGATGAACAGCGAGTCGATCCCCGGAACCGCGGCGATTGCCGGCAGCTGCTCCAGCGCGCTCAGCGTCTCGATCTGCGCGATCACGCAAAGCTCGCTCGCGGCTTGTCGGTGGTAGTTCGCGACCGTGCCCTGCCGGCTCGCGCGGTGCACCGCTGCAACGCCGCGCACGCCTTCCGGCGGATAGCGCGTGTAGGAAACCGCTCGCTTCGCTTCCTCGGCGTTCTGGACGAACGGGAACATCAACGTCTGCGCGCCGGCGTCGAGCGCACGCTTGACCATCACCATGTCGTTCCACGGCAGTCGCGTGACCACGCCGGCCGGCGTGCCCTGGATCGTGCGCAGGATCTCGACGAACTGCGCCATGTCGATCGGCGTGTGCTCCATGTCGAGCACGACGAAGTCGAAGCCGACGCAGCCCATGGCCTCGGCGGTGGACGTTGCCCCGGAAACGAGCCAGGTCCCGATCGGCGTCGTGGCGTGACGCAATCGCGTGCTTGAAGCGGTTGCGCGGCATGTCCATCGTGGGCTCCTGAGGCGGCGGCGGGTCAAGCTGTCGCCGCGCAGGCGGGGACCCAGTGTCGTTTCAGTGAGACGCTGGATTCCCGCCTTCGCGGGAATGACGAGCAATTCTACCGCGCGTGGACGCTCGGTCATCTATGTGATATAGATGATATAGATCACCTCGGACCCGTCAGCGTGCGCCGAGCGCCCGGGCGCCGTTTCGTTGGAGCGTCGATGTCCACATCGTCCGCACGCTATCCGGACCTGGAGGGGACGACCGTGTTCGTGTCCGGCGGCGCGTCGGGCATCGGTGCCGCAATCGTTCGCGCGTTCGCCGAGCAGCGGGCGCGCGTGGCGTTCATCGATCTGGATGATGCGGCCGCGCGAGGCGCTCACCGATGCGCTCGGCGACGCCGTTCACTTCTGGCGCTGCGACGTCCGCGACATTGCCGCGCTGCAGTCGACGATCGCGGAGGCCGGCCGCGTGCTCGGTCCGGTGCGGGTGCTCGTGAACAACGCCGCGCGCGATGACCGGCATGCGGTCGAGGACGTAACGCCGGCGTTCTGGGACGACAGTCAGGCGGTCAACCTGCGCCATCATTTCTTCGCCGCGCAGGCGGTGGCGCCGCAGATGACGGCCGCGGGCGGTGGCGCGATCCTCAACCTCGGGTCCGTGTCGTGGATGCGCGGACGACCGCGACTTGCCGCTTACACGAGCGCGAAGGCGGCGATCCTCGGCCTCACCCGCACGCTCGCACGCGAGCTCGGCGAGCGAAACATTCGCGTGAATTCGATCGTGCCGGGCGCAGTCGACACGGCACGCCAGCGTGCGCTGTGGGTCTCGCCGGACCAGGCCCGCGAGCTGATCGAGCAGCAGTGCCTCAAGTTCCGCGTGTCGGAAGACGACATCGCGCGGACCGCGCTGTTTCTCGCCTCCGCGGAAGCGCGCGCGATCACCGGCCAGAGCATCGTCGTCGACGCCGGCCTGGCGCAGACGTCGGTGATCGTCTAAGGCCGAGGCGACGCTCGCCTAGGCCCGCGTTGCGCCCGGGATTACACTCGCCGCGTTGCCACGTCGCGTCCTCGCGCTCCTGACCCATGTCCGAAGTCACGCTCAACAACGTCGTCAAGGCGTACGGGGACAACCGGGTGATCCACGGGATCGACCTCGAGATCGGCTCCGGCGAGTTCGTCGTATTCGTCGGGCCGTCGGGCTGCGGCAAGTCGACGCTGCTGCGCATGATCGCGGGCCTCGAGGACATCACCGGCGGACAGATCTCGATCGGCGGCACGGTCGTCAACGACCTGCCGCCGCGCTCGCGCGACATCGCGATGGTGTTCCAGGACTACGCGCTGTATCCGCACAAGACGGTGTTCGAGAACATGGCGTTCGGGCTGCGGCTGCGCAAGCGTCCCGAGCACGAGATCCAGGCGCGCGTGGGCGAGGCGGCGAGCATCCTCCAGATCAATCACCTGATGCAGAGAAAGCCGCGCGAGCTCTCCGGCGGCCAGCGCCAGCGCGTTGCGATGGGCCGCGCGATCGTGCGCCAGCCGAAGGCCTTCCTGTTCGACGAGCCGCTGTCGAACCTCGATGCGCTGCTGCGCTCCGAGATGCGCGTCGAGATCAAGAAGCTGCACCAGCAGCTCGGCAACACGATCGTCTACGTGACGCACGACCAGGTCGAGGCGATGACGCTCGCCGATCGCATCGTCGTGCTGCAGGCGGGCAACCTGATCCAGTACGACACGCCCGACGGCATCTACAATCGGCCGGCCGCGCAGTTCGTCGCCGGCTTCACCGGCTCGCCGCCGATGAATTTCCTGCCGGCGCGGATCGGCGAGGGTGGGCGCGTGCTGCATCTGCCGGGCGGCGTCGATCTGCCGGTTCCGCCAGCTCGCGTCGCCGAATGCGCGAAGCACGCGGGACGCGAATTGACGTTCGGCCTGCGACCCGAGCACATCACGACCGGACGCGTCGGCGAGCCGAACGTGTTCGTCATCGACGGCTCGCGTGATGCTCGTCGAGCCGCTCGGCTCGGATACGCTCGGGCTGATCAAGCTCGGCGCGAGCGCCGACGCCGGCGAGATGACCGGCCGCTTCGCGCCGGATGTCGGCCTGCGCGTCGGGCAGACGCTGCCGGTTGCGCTCGCACTCGATCACTTCCACCTGTTCGATCCGAAGACCGGTGTCGCGATTCGCGGGCTGGGGTCAGACCCTAGATTCGCCGGTCGTTCGGCGTGAAGTCGAACGTCGCTAACGAAATCGGGGTCCGACCCCCTAGGAGGAGCAATGAAGACCTGGAAGATCCTGCTCGCGGCGCTCGCTGTCGCGGCGTTCGCAGCGAACGCATGGGCGCAACAGACGACGTTGCGAATCTTCACCGGCGGGCAGCAGCGGCCGGACGTCATGCGCAAGATCGCGGACGAGTATCAGAAGCGCAATCCGAACGTGAAGGTCGACGTCGAAGTCGGCGGCGCGACGTCGGAAGCGCAGCAGCAATACCTGTCCACGGTGCTCTCGTCGAAGGACGCGACGCTCGATCTGATCCTGATCGACGTGATCCGTCCCGCGCAGTGGGCCGCGCAGGGCTGGGCCGAGCCGCTCGACGCGTATCTTGGCGCCGACAAGGCGAAGGTGCTGCCGACCTATCTCAAGGCCTATTCGGAGGCGAACCAGGTCGGCGGCAAGCTGATCGCGCTGCCGTACTTCGCCGACGCGCAGTTCCTGTACTACCGCAAGGATCTGCTCGACAAGTACAAGCGTCCGGTCCCGAAGACCTGGGACGAGATGATGGAGACGGCGAAGCTCATCCTGGACGGCGAGAAGAATGCGAACCTGCAGGGCTTCTCGACGGCGGGCGCGCCGATCGAAGGCACGGTGTGCACGTATCTCGTGCCGCTGTGGGGGATGGGCGGCGAGCTCACGAAGGGCGGCAAGCTGAACCTCGACACCCCGCAAGCGCGCCAGCCGTTCCAGCTCTACGGACGGATGAGGCAGGCCGGCGTGCTGCCGAAGAACATCGCCGAGATCCCGACCGATCGCATCCGCATCGACTTCCAGGCCGGGAACGTGATCTTCGCGCAGAACTGGGGCTACTTCTGGAACCGCGTCGAGAACGACGCGGACACGAAGGTGAAAGGCAAGGTCGGCGTTGCCAAGCTTCCGCACGACCAGGGCGGCACCAGCGCGACCTGCATCGGCGGCTGGCAGGTCGCCGTGTCCGCGTTCTCGAAGAACAAGCAGGAGGCGGTGAAGTTCGCGCGCTATCTGTCGAGCCCCGAAGTGTCGAAGATGCAGGCCGTGCTGGCCTCGCACCTTCCGGTGTTTCCGGGCGTCTACAAGGATGCCGGAGGTGCTGAAGGCGAATCCGTGGTTCGCGGAGGCGCTGCCGGTCGTCGAAGGCGCGAAGTCGCGGCCCGTGTCGCACCAGTATCCGCAGGTGTCGGATGCGATCCGCAGCAACATGAACGCGTATCTCGCGGGCACGAAGACGACGGATGCCGCGCTGGCGGACATGAAGAGCAGGCTGCAGCCGATCTTCCGGTAATCGCGAACGCGTCTGCGTCGTCGGCGCCGCGAACGCGGCGACCGCAGCGTCTTCATCGAGAGTGGCGAGCGCCTGGGATTGGCCCGCCGGCGCCCGCGGTAAGGCGACGAACAACGAGCGTTGTGCGAATGAGCGCACGTCCTCGCACCGCCTGCCGCAACGGCGGACGCGCCCGCGAAGCGCGACCTCTCCGAGCGCGCGCTCGGCGCGCTGCTGCTCGCGCCGGCGGCGCTGCTGCTGCTCGTCATCGTCGTCTACCCGATCGGCGACGCTGTTCTGGAACAGCCTGCACGGTGTCGACAACGCGAACCCGGCCGCGGGCGAGCAGTGGGTCGGGCTCAAGAACTACCTCAACGCGTTCGAGGACGATCGCTTCTGGGGCTCGACGTGGCACACGGTCGGCTACATCCTCGTGACCGTGCCGGCGTCGCTGGTCGTCGGCCTCGGTCTCGCGATGCTCGCGAACCTGCCGTTCCGGGTGAAGTGGCCGGTGCGTCTCGGCCTTCTGCTGCCGTGGGCGCTGCCGCTCGTCTTCGCGGGACTGATCTTCCGCTGGTTCTTCGAGTACAAGACCGGCGTTGTGAACGACGTGCTGATGAAGTTCGGTGTCGAGCCGCTGCAATGGCTGTCCGATCCCACGCTCGCGTTCATCGCGATCTCGATCGCGATCGTGTGGAAGAGCTCGTCGTTCATGGCGCTGATGCTGCTGGCCGGGCTGCAGACCATCCCGCGGTCGCTCTACGAGGCAGCCGAGGTCGATGGTGCGACGAAATGGCAGCAGTTCGTCGAGATCACGCTGCCGATGCTGCGTCCGGCGATCTTCGTCGCGCTGATCTTCCGCACGATCACCGCGATCCAGACGTTCGACATTCCGTTCGCGATGACCGGCGGCGGCCCGGGCGATGCCACCGAGACGCTCGCGATGTACATCCACAAGACGACGCTCGATTTCCTGGACTTCGGCTACGGCAGCGCGCTCGCGGCGCTGATGTTCGTGCTGTCGATGGCGGCAACGTCCGGGTACCTGCGCTACACGCGGCGCTCGGCGAGCCGGTCGGGGGAGACCTGACGTGCCGTTCGGTCTCAAGCGCCGCGCCGTCGTCTGGATCGCCGGGATCATCGTGGCGGTCAACGGCTTCTTTCCCGCGCTCTGGATCCTGCTCACCTCGCTGAAAACCGAGACCGAGCTGATCCGAAGCCCGATCACCTACCTGCCGGAAGCGGCGACGCTCGACAATTACGCGATCGCGTTTACCGCGCAGCCGATCCTGCGCTTCATGTGGAACAGCGTCGTCGTCGCGTCCCTGTCGACGATCCTTTGCGTGCTCGTCTCGGCGCTCGCGGCCTACGCGCTGACGCGGCTGCGGATGCCGCACCGCAACCTGATCATGTCGCTGCTGCTGGCGGTGGCGATGTTCCCGCTGATCTCGCTGATGGTGCCGCTGTTCAAGGTGATGCGCGAGCTGGGTCTGCTGAACACCTATCTCGCGCTGATCCTGCCGTACGCGGTCTTGTCGATGCCGGTCTGCACGCTGGTGATGGCAAGCTTCTTCCAGGACATTCCGCCGGACCTCGAAGCCGCCGCGATGGTCGACGGCTGCTCGCGCGTCGGCGCGCTGTTCCGGGTCATCATTCCGCTGTCCGCGCCCGGGGTGTTCACTGCGGCGATCCTCGCGTTCGTCAACGCGTGGGACGAGTTCCTGCTCGCGCTCACCATGATGAATCGCGTGACGATGCGGACGTTGTCGGTGGGCATCACGCTCTACCAGGGCGAGTTCGCGTTTCCGTGGCCGCTGATCTCGGCTGCGCTGATCATCGCGATCGTTCCGATCTGCATCCTCATCGCCGTGTTCCAGGAGCGGGTGGTCGGAGGATTGACGTCCGGAGGCGTGAAGGGCTGAGGCGTTACGCGCAGCGCGCGGGAGCGATGATGCATGTGCGTCCCGCCGTCTTGGCGGGCGCTCTGAGACAATAGCGTGCTCGTCGTGTTGGCCGGACTCCGCTTCCCGCAGTGCGTCACCTGATTTCATCGCCCGACTTCCGCGCGGGCGCCGCCGAAATGCTGCCCGCGAACATCGGGCTGATTCCGTTCGGCCTGGTGTGCGGCGTCGGATCGGCGTCCGCAGGCGCCGATTGGCTCGCCGCCTGGGGCATGGCGGCGATCATCTTCTCCGGTGCGGCGCAGATCCTGGCTGCGCAACTGCTCGCCGCGGATGCGCCGCTCGCCATCATCGTGCTGACCTGCTTCGTCGCTGGGCCTGCGTTTCCTCATGTACAGCGCGGCGATGGCGCCGTATCTCAAGCCGTTGCCTCCGCGCTGGCAGAAGGCGCTCGCGTTCCTGCTGACGGACCAGGCGTTCGCCGCGGCGATCCGGCGCTTCAACGCGAGCGAGGACCCGCGCAGCGGCGGCCTGCATTTCCTCGGGGCCGGGGTCTCGCTGTGGCTGGCGTGGCAGGTGTCGTGCATGGCCGGCTTTTTCGCTGGGCTTTCTCGTTCCCGCTTCCTGGTCGCTGGAGTTCGCCGTGCCGCTTTGCTTCATTGCCCTCGTTGCACCGCTGATGCGAAACGCTGCATCGGTCGGTGCCGCGATCGTCGCGGGAGTTGCGGTGCTCGCGCTCGAGGCATTGCCGATGAAGCTCAATCTGATCGCTGCGGGCGGGCTTGGCATCGTCGCGGGAACCTTGTTCGATCTTGCAACAGAGCGGTGGGGTCGGCAATGAAGCTCTGGATCGTCATCGTCACGGTGGGCCTGCTCAATTACCTGTCGCGCCTGTCGTTCATTGCGTTCTTCGCCAACCGCAGCATGCCGCCGCTGCTGGCGCGAGCGCTGAAGTTCGTTCCCGCTGCAATGCTCACCGCGCTTGTCGTCCCGATGGTCATCGTGGCGCCGTCGATCGCGACCGGCGTCCAGATCGACGCGCGTCTACCTGCGGCGGCGATTGCAGCGGTCGTCGCTTACTTCGTGCGCGGCACGATCGCAACGCTCGTGACCGGCATGGCGGCGTTGTGGGTGCTTCGCGCCCTTGGCGTGTAGCCGGCGCGTGCGCCGCTAAAGATCGGCTACCATTCAACGAATCTCGACGAGATCCTGACCCATGCGCTTCCAAGGCACCGATACCTACATTGCCACCGACGACCTGAAGCTCGCCGTGAACGCTGCGCTGGCGCTCGAGCGTCCGCTGCTGGTCAAGGGCGAGCCCGGGACGGGCAAGACGCTGCTCGCCGAGGAGGTGGCCCGATCGATCGGCCGGCCGCTGTTCCAGTGGCACATCAAGTCCACGACGAAGGCCCAGCAGGGACTCTACGAATACGATGCGGTATCGCGGTTGCGCGATTCGCAGCTCGGCGACGAGCACGTCGCGGATATCGCGCACTACATCAAGCGCGGCGTGCTCTGGGACGCTTTCCAGAGCAATGATCCGGCCGTCGTGCTGATCGACGAGATCGACAAGGCCGACATCGAGTTCCCGAACGACCTGCTGCGCGAGCTCGATCGCATGGAGTTCCATGTCTACGAGACGCAGCAGACGATCCACGCCAAGCATCGCCCGCTGGTCGTCATCACCAGCAACAACGAGAAGGAGCTGCCGGACGCGTTCCTGCGCCGGTGCTTCTTCCACTACATCCGCTTTCCCGACCGCGAGACGATGACGCGCATCGTCGATGTGCATTTCCCCGGGCTCAAGAAGGAGCTGCTGCGCGAGGCGCTCGAAGTCTTCTTCAACCTGCGCGAGGTGCCCGGGCTCAAGAAGAAGCCGTCGACCTCCGAGCTGCTCGACTGGCTCAAGGTGCTGCTCGCCGAAGACATTCCGCTGGAAGCGCTTCGCAGCGGCGACCGGAAGGCGTTCATCCCGCCGCTGCACGGCGCGCTGCTCAAGAACGAGCAGGACGTGCACTTGTTCGAGCGGGTGGTGTTCATGGCGCGGGCGGGCCGGTAGTGCCGCGGTTCGTCGAGCCGGTCACGCTTGCCGGCGAGCTTGTCACGCTCGAGCCGCTCGAGCGGGAGCACGAGGATGCGCTGCGCCGTGCCGCGAGCGATGGTGAGCTCTGGCGACTGTGGTTTACGTCGGTGCCCGCACCGGATGCCGTCGCGCAGTACATCGACGTCGCGCTCGGGATGCGCGACAAGGGCGGAATGCCGTTCGTCGTGCGCGAGAAGGCGAGTGGCCAGGTGATTGGTTGCACGCGCTACTTCAATGTCGAGGCCGAGCATCGTCGACTCGAGATCGGCTACACCTGGTATGCGAAGCGTGTCCAGCGCACGGCGGTCAACACCGAAGCGAAGCTGTTGCTGCTCACGCACGCGTTCGAGACGTTGAGGTGCATTGCGGTGGAATTCCGGACCAGCTGGTTCAATCAGCCCTCCCGCACTGCGATCGCGCGGCTTGGCGCCAAGCAGGACGGCGTGCTGCGCAATCACCAGATCACGCCGGAGGGCGTGTACCGCGATACGGTCGTGTTCAGTATTCTCGAGAGCGAGTGGCCGTCGGTGAAGCATCATCTGCGCTTCGAGCTCGAGCGTCCGCGATAGTCTCGAAGGCATCGAGCGGGCTTCGCACGCCCCGGCCGCCACGGTTGAGGACGTGCGTGTAGATCATCGTCGTGCGGACGTCGGCGTGTCCGAGCAGTTCCTGCACGGTGCGAATGTCGTAGCCCGATTCCTAACGAGCCACGGCAGCTCGACGTTCAGGACCTCGCGATAGAGAAACAGCAGGGCGGCCTTGGCCTGGTTCTGCGTCGCGGCGGCAACATGCTCCTCGACCGCTAGGTGACTGAGAAAACGCCTCGACGTCCGCCGCGCCCAGATCCGACGGATGTCGCTTGCCGTGAAAATGGACGTAGCGTCTAATCCAGTCCGTGTAAGCCTGCTCGGTCCGGATGCTGTAGTGCTTGAGCCGGATCGTGTTGCGGAGCCGAATGAGGAGGGTTGGCGGTGGCGACGAATCCATGCCGAGCGTTAGGACGCATAACAAGCGCGATTCGCGTTGATTCTGTGGGGAGATGCGCCGTGCGGCAATCGGCCGGATGGATGACCGACGGAGTGTTTTGCGTCCGTTGGGACGTAAAGCGGCGCGGGGTTAGGTGGGACAATAAGCGTTAGCCCTCATCATGGAAGCTCTGGTCACCATCCACGAGCACGCAAGTCCCGTTCGCGTAACGACGACAGTCGAACTCGATGCAGTTCTTCGATCCGCGGCTGACGAGGCACGCGCGCGACGAATGTTGAACGTAATATTCATTCAGGCGAAAGACCGCAACACGATATCAATGGTCGTTGGCGGCGGGCCGCTCAACTCGGACGTTAGATACTCTCTTTTCTGTCAAGCGGGTTTCTCCGCGAGCTTGAAGAATTTGTTGCCGTCGAAGTTCTGGCCGTGCCGTAGCATTCCCCAGATTGCGTGCAGTAACTTACGCATCACCGCGACCACGGCTTGCATCGGTCTTTTGCCGGCGGCGACGAGTTTGTTGTAGAACGCTTTCACATTAGGCTCGTGTTGAATGGCCACCAGCGCAGGCATGTAGAGCGCGGCACGCAGGTGGCGGTTGCCGACTTTGCTGATCCGCCGCGGGCGATGGATCGAAGTACCCGATTCGCAAGGGCGTGGATCGAGTCCGGCATGCGCGACCCACTGCGGTGCGGTGAGATCGTCCGGCAGCACCAGGAGCTCCGCTAACAGGCGCATCGCCGACGTTTCGCCGATGCCTTTAGTCGAGACCAGGTGGGCGAGGTTAGCGGCCAATGTGGGCATGGCACGAACCAGCTTGAGCCCGCTCTCGTGCATGCGTTCAAGGCGCCGTTCCAAGTGCCGGATATTGACCTCGATGTCATGAGCAATTGCATCGGCGCTGGCCCCGGCGAAGTCCGCCGCGTGACGGCGATTCTTCTCGCGCGTGAGCTCGGTGTGGAGCTGATCGATACGACGGTTGATCGCCTGCAGTTCAAGAATCTCCGGTGCCGGTGGTTGCCAGGGCGTGAAGGGCATCCGTTGCAGGAAGTCCAGCATCACGCCGGCATCCAGCGCATCGGTCTTGGCCCGCTGCATGCACGCGCGAGCAAAGTCCTTGATCGCCCGTGGGTTGACCACCATTAGCTCGACCCGTGGCGCCTCGTGTAACGCGAGCGCAAACTGCAAACTGTAAATCCCGGTCGCTTCGAGACACACCCGCGCCGAGCGACCGTCCTTGGTAACCCATCGGACAAACTTCTTGTGCCCAGCCGAGGTGTTGGCAAACACCGTCAGAGGAGCGCGTTGCCCGGAGCACTGCATCGCACACACCAAGTCCTTTGAATCGACATCCACGCCCACGTCGTTGACTTGCTTCATGGCGGCTCCCGTACTACGCTGAGCTCCAGGTCCCCCGACCTTGCACCCTTGCCAAACCGACCTTGTGATGCAGACTCGTCCGTCTGTGATACTCCGCGGCGTGCGCAAAGAAGGCGGGGGGCCGATCTAACGTACAAGGTCAAGCCTTCAGGCGTCAGCGGCCTCCCCGGAGAAACCAAAGTTTCCATCGTAAGCAACGAGCATCCTCGACCTCCAGATCAACATACAAGGTCTCACATGCATCGCCACTCTGCGCTCGTCGCCCCACTGGAGCCGGAGGACGCCAGCGCCGCGCGCGACGTCATCGTTGCCGGCTTAACCGAACGTTGGGGTGCGTACGAATCCGAGTTGAACCCGGACATCGAGTCCTTTCCGGCCTCCTACGCGGGCGCCCACGTCGTCGTGGCAAAGTCCAATGGTCAGGTCGTGGGAGTTGGGATCCTGCTTCCCACCGGACCCAACTCCGCCCAGATCGTCCGCATGTCCGTTCGCTCTGACAAGCGCCGCAAGGGCATTGGCTCAGCTATCCTGAGCAACTTACTGAGCCGAGCGCGAGATCTCAACGTCCACGACATCAGACTCGAAACTACTGCGACGTGGCAGTCAGCAGTGCAGTTCTACAAGGCACACGGCTTCGTACCAACTTACCAGGCCGACGGTGATCAACACTTCGTCTTCGCCCCGAGTGAGGCCTAACCCCGCTATATGGACTTCCCCGAAATTGCAAGCGGCAGACATGCGCGATAGATAACGAGGAACAGACTGCACTTCTATATCCGGCCTCAGGCGTAGTGCCGGGCCATGATGGAAACCGCTCGCTGTGCCCTCATTCGTTCGTCGGCCCAAAGTTCGGCCGTAGGGTTAGCCAGGTTCGCGCAGCGCCGGTCTGACCTGTTATCGCATCGTGACGTCGATCCGCAGTGTTGAGGTGAGATGTTCTAAGCAGCCGGCGCGGCTTCCCGCTGGAACGATTGGCCGCGCGCCAGAAGCGCCCAGATGATGCGGGCGTGCTTGTTGGCGATGGCGATCAGCGTTTTGTGATAACCCACACGGTGCACGAGCTGCACGATCCAGGCGCTCAGTCGATCATGTTTGGTCGGCGCTCGGCGCAGCGCACTTTGCAAAGCAGAGCGTGCTCCCTGGATCAGCAAGGTGCGCAGATACGCGTCGCCGCGATGCGTGATGCCGCCGAGCCGGCGTTTGCCGCCACTGGAACACTGCCTGGGGACGATGCCGAGGGAGGCGGCAAACTGCCGCCCATTGCGGTAATCACGCGCGTGGCTCACGCTGGCCACGGCGGCACTGGCGGTCAGCGCGCCAATGCCGGTCATTTCGGACAGCCGCTGCGCGGCGGCGTTGTTTTTGGCTGCCCAGCGAGCTCACGGTCGAGTGCATCAATGTTTTGCTCGAGCGTATGGACATGCGCATGCAGATCGTTGAGAAAACGCTGCAGGTTGCCCGGCACGAGTTGTTCGACGGCAGCGGTGATGGTTAGCCATGCGCGCTGGAGTGCCAGCGGCGATTGCGGCACCACCAAACCGAACTCGGCCAACAGCCCGCGCAAGCGATTGATGGTGGCGGTGCGTTCCTCGATGAAACCCTGGCGAATGCGATGAAGGCTCAGCCAAGCCTGCTGCTCGACCGTTTTCACGGTCACGAAGCGCATGTTGGCTTGGCGTACCGCCGTGCAGATCGCCTCGGCGTCGTTGGCGTCGTTCTTGGCCGCGACACTCTTGCGAAACGGCCGCACGAAGCCGGCCGCCATGATGCGCACGTCGTGTCCGAGCTTGTGCAGTTCGCGCGCCCAGTGATGCGCCCCGGAACATGCTTCCATGCCGACCAGACAGGGCGGTATTTGCGCGAAAGCGTCGAGCAGCCGCTCGCGACGGATGACGCGCCGTGCGACGACGTGCCCCAGTGCATTAACGCCGTGCAGTTGGAACACTTGCTTTGCCAAATCGAGGCCGACGGTAGTAATCTTGTCCACGACTTCCCCTCTCAATCGATTGATGGTGACACTTCAATCTTGGCACTTCGATGCCGACCCGAGTAGGGGAAGTCCTTTCCATTCGTTCGAACGGACCCGCCGATCGGAGCAGCTTCTTTCTTGGCGGACATCGGTGGCGGCGGCCGCTCAACTTGAGCGTTGGGCGTCACCAGTCCCCGGGGCGTACAATTGAGCCCTTCCCGTCGGGAGAGCGCATCGTGAAATACGATATCGAGTGCGAACGCGAAGACGATGGCCGCTGGCTTGCCGAAGTGCCGCAGCTGCCTGGTGTGCTTGCGTACGGAGCAACCCGCGACGAAGCGATGGCTCGCGTATCAGATTCTCGCGCTGCGTGTTCTTGCTGAGAAGTTGGAGCACGGTGAGAGCGGGCCTCAATCGATTTCGATTTCCGTCGCCGCTGCGTGAGCCAATGGTCCTCGACCAAGGCGCGTCGCGTTTACTCGGCGTTGCTTGGTCTGGGGTGGCGCTTCAAACGGCAATCCGGTTCGCATCGAACGCTCAGCCGTGACGGCTGGCCAGATTTTGTCTTCGCCTTTCGTGATGGCGAGGAAATCGGGCCGAAGATGCTAGCTCGCATCGCCAAGCACACGGGTTTGAAACCAGAAGATCTGTGACGCTGTGACGCCCAACCCCGCGTTCGAGCGGACCCGCCGGCAAGCGGCTTCTTTGTCTGAGCATCGATGGCGGCGGGCCGCTCAACTTAGCCGTTGGGCGGCAAGAGAGCGTGTCGAGCGCTGAGAGGGAGACATGCTGAGAGGCGGATGCCTGTGTGGCGGGATTCGATACGAGATCGTTGGCCCTGTCGGAGAAGCTCTGTACTGTCATTGCTCAATGTGCCGTAAGGCTCACGGTACAGCTTTCCGGGCAAGGCTTTCGGTTCCAAAGTCGTCCTTTCGTTTTGTTCAAGGCGAGGACTTGTTGACGAGTTACCGCTCGTCCGAGGACACGATAAGGAGGTTCTGCCGGATATGCGGTTCAGCGATTGTGAACTCCTGGGACCCTGAGCCCGATAGCTATGGGCTGGCCATGGGCTCGCTGGATGATGACCCAGGGGTAAGGCCCTTGTGCCACGAATTCGTAGGCTCAAAGGCGCCGTGGTACGAGATCACGGACAGCTTGCCGCAGTATCAGGCGTTTCGGGAGTCATGACTCTTGGCATCACCGAGCTCATCACCTTGCAGGGCACATAGACGCATGCCGCCCAACCCCGCGTTCGAGCGGACCCGCCGATCGGCGCAGTTCTTTCCCGGCAGACGCTGGTGGCGGCGGGCTGCTCAAGTTGAGCGTTAGGCCTCGCGGTCTGCGAACGAGCTTGGAGAGTTCCATGCAACGAAAGCGCGTCGGGATCTTCGTCTACGAGGAAGTTGAGGTGCTCGATTTCTGCGGTCCGTTCGAGGTCTTCTCGGTTACTAGCTTGAACGAGGAGAAGCGACGCGACGAGCCGTCGCCATTTCTTCCTCTCCTCATTGGAGAAAACCTAGGTCTCATCACAGCCACCGGTGGCATGCAAGTGATTCCGCATCACTCAATGTCCGACTGTCCGCCGTTGGACATCGTCGTCGTTCCCGGTGGCTGGGGCTTCCGCCACCTCATGAAGAGCCCTGCGCTCCATCAGTGGCTTCGCGCGCGTGCCGCTCAGGCGGAGACAGTGACCGCCGTTTGCACGGGCTCGCTTCTGTTGGGTTCTGCCGGGCTATTGGACGGTCTGCAGGCGACGACGCATTGGCGTTTTCTCGATACGATGCGCGACTCCTTTCCCGCCGTGAGTGTCAACTATGACAAGCACTTCGTGCGCGACGGCCGGGTGTTTACCTCGGCAGGCATATCTGCGGGAATCGACATGTCGCTCAAGGTCGTAGAGCATTACTTCGGCGAACCCATCGCCCGTGCAACTGCGCGCCACATGGAGTATCCGTATCCCGATGCCGACAGTCGTCGCATACAGCTCTAAGGCGCCATGCATCCAATAAAGGTGAGGCCTAACCCGTTGTTGCACCCGACGTGCTACGGCTGGCTTCGCCAGCCTTCGCACGCGGGGTGAACTCCAACGTTGGGCTCGCAATCCTATCCACCGCCGCATGCAAGCCTTCGCGAACCTACCAATTCGAACAGCGAGGCTAGAGCTTCGGCCCTTGCGGGAAGCAGACGTTGCTCCGCTCTTTGAGATCCACTCCGATCCAAAAGTAATGAGGTACTGGGATGCCTCGATTTGGAAGAACGATGAACGCGGACGTGCAATGGTCGCCCGGGATCTTGCCCTGACGACCAAGGACTACCTGCGCCTTGGGATCGCGTTGGCTGTCAGCGGAAAGTTGCTCGGAACCTGCGCGCTCTGGGGCATCAACGCCCAGTGTCGGCGCGCGGAGATCGGATATATCTTGGGTTCTCAGGGCTGGGGCCAGGGATACATGCATGAAGCTTTGTCCGCGCTCCTTGACTACGCGTTCACCGAGTTGAACTTGAATCGCGTCGAAGCTGACACCGATCCCAGGAATGAACGATCAGCACGCGTCCTTGACCGTCTCAAGTTCTCGAAGGAAGGACTCTTCCGCGAGCGCTGTATCGTCGATGGCGAGATCTCCGACGCAGCCATGTATGGCCTGCTCCGCCGCGAATGGAATCAACAGCCATAGCACGCTGTCAGCCAGCGGGACCCAACCCCTCTATATGGACTTCCCCGAGCGTGCAAGCGGCAGATGTTGGCGACAGATAACAAGGAACAGACTGCACTTCTATATCCGGCCTCAGGACGTGTTGCCGGGCCACGATGGAAACCGCTCGCTGCGCCCTTATTCGTTCATCGGCCAAACATTGCGCCGTAGGGTTAGCCAGGTTCGCGCAGCGCCGGTCTGACCTGTTATCACCTGCTCGCGTTCGATCCGCAGCGCTCGGCTGGTATTCGTTAAGCAGCGCGCACAGCTTGTGGTCTGAAATCTTCGCCGCGTGCGAGCAGCGCCCAGATGAATCGCTTGCGCACTGTTGACGGAGTTCGGCATCGTCGCGCCGCAATCGCCAGAGGCACTCGAGCGAGCGCGGCCGGCCATCACCGCCGCCCTCGCAAGCATGCGCGCATCATGTCCCGCTCATCGACGCATGGAGTTGGAACACGTGCTTTGCCAATCGAGACCGATGGTAGTAATCTTGTCCACGACTTCCCCTCTCAATCGATTGATCGTGATACTTCAATCTGGGCACTTCGATGCCGACCCGAGTAAGGGAAGTCCTTTCCATTCGGTCAACCGGACCCGCCGGGAAGCGGCTTCTTTCCCCGTGAGGCGTCGGTGGCCGCGGGCCGGTTAACGCAAGCGTTAGGCCGCCGCATGGAACCCACTCTGTGCTGTCGCACAGCGCCATGAAAAAGTCGACGCCCGCTCTAAGCCCTGATGCCTATGTTGCCGCGCTGTCCGGATGGCAGCGCCTAACCGTCGAGAGACTGCGTGCAGTCGTCCTCGCGAGCGCCAGCCTAGCCGAGGTCATCAAATGGGGCCATCTCGTCTACTTCTCAGATGGTCCCGTGCTTCTCATCCGCGCCGAAGAGCAGCGTGTCCTGTTCGGTTTCTGGAGAGGGAAGCGCCTGCTCGAGATTGATGAGCGTTTGAAAACCTGGCGGGAAGTACGAGATGGCCACTATAGAGTTGCACGAAGGAGACGAAGTCAACGCCGATGCGGTAAGGTGTCTCACCAAACAGGCTGTGAGTCTCGACAAGACCTATGGCAACCCTACGAACATCTAACGCTTGCAAGGTGCAGCGAATGCGGCCTAACCCCGCTATATGGCGGGAGATGAATGGAAGTTTGCGGTCTACTACACCTACCCTCCGCGACGCCGAACCGCAGTTGGTTGATTACCGCAGCCACCGCAGCCAGCATTGACGGTACCGAAAATGGGGAGCCGTTGCGGCTCACTCACGAGTTGAACGTGGTTGAGTCCCCGCGGGACAAGAGCTCGGACTTCAAGCTACTTGCCTTCCCACTCGAAGTTGGCAAGCGGTGGCACTACGTGAACGACTGGG
>CAWDPJ010000007.1:0-71558 GCA_963804205.1 uncultured beta proteobacterium
TAGCGGAACGATTTGGGCTGGATCATTCAGGTTCAGCGTGACAATTTTGGAGTTGGGCGTTGGGAGTTGGGAGTTGACATCATTTAAACTGGTCCCACAGCCTGCCCGTTGATCCTGGCGCCTTCAGGCGACGCCAGTTACGCAGCCACGTCAGCAACTTCCTCAGGTTCGATGAGGCGCCCCTGCGGATTCATCTGCGCCAGCGTCCGCCGCACTTCGTCGCGGCCGCGGCCGGTCTTTGCCACTATTCGTTCGATCGACTGATCCGTCATCCCTGTGTTCAGCCACCCTGGACAGATCGCGTTAACGGTCACGCCCTTCGGCTCCGCTTCGATGGCGACCGCGCGCGTGAGGCCGAGCACGCCGTGTTTGGACGCCACATACGCGGCGGTGTAGGCAAATCCGACTTTCGCCGCCGCGGACGCGATGTTGATCACCCGCCCGCGCCTGCGCTCGAACATCCCGGGAAGGATCGCCCGCATGCAGTGATACGTTCCTGTCAGATTCACCGCCAGCGTCCGCTCCCACAACTCGTCATCCATCGCCGCGAACGGCGTGCTTTCGGCAATGCCGGCGTTGTTGACGAGGACGTCGATCGGACCGAATTGCCGCTCCGCTTCGGCCGCGGCGCGGTAGACGTCATCACGAACAGTGACATCGCAGACGAGCGGGCGCGCCGTCCCCTCCGTGGTGGCGATTTCCCCGGCGACATCCGCCAGCGGCGCGAGCGACCGTCCCACCGCGGCGACGGCATACCCGTCGCGTGCAAATCGCAGCGCGATGGCACGCCCGACACCGCGTCCGGCGCCGGTGATAAACGCGACTGGCATGCAGCGTCATTCTATCGCTGGCGCCATCGCTCGCCGGCCGTCATGCGTTTCTTGAGCTCCGCGAACCACTTCACGACGACCTGCACCTGCAGGGGCTGAGCCACCGGATCGCGCCGCAGCACGATAAAGCGCTGGCCGCCGGGCGCGACGTCATACGAAATGTAGTTGCCCTCCAGCAGCCGCTGGATCCTCTCACGTATGCGTCAGCGGCCGGAACGCTGCTGGCCATGGGTCTCGCCGCGTGCCTCATCCTCGCGTGGCGCGCCGCGTCGGCGGACGCTCTCGCGGCCCTGCGCTCGGAGTAGGCCGCAACCACCATAATCCAGGATTACTCTCACAACCCCCAGGAGCAGCTTGGAAGTTGTGAAGTTGTGTCGTTGTCAGTTGACTGAGATCCAGCTATTGAGGCCGGATGACGATCGTGATGCGGAACGACCCTGGAATTGTCGGCGAGATGGTCGTCGTTGACGCTCAGATAGAGGCGTCCCGCGGCGTTCACGCGGTCCACATTGGTGCCATCTCCGATAAAGAACGGCGTGCCGTTCGAAATCCGCGCGATGAGCGAGCCCGCAGGATGGAACGGAAGCGGCGCCTGGTCGGCGCGCCTGTTTGCTCCCCCCGGGCCGGCCTGGTCGTTCGAGTTCGCGCTCAGTCGAACGGTTCCGGTCGACGTGATTCTCAGGACGTCTCCGACCCGAGTGTCGAGCCCCGTGTCCACCCAGCGCTCGGTAGCGCTGACCTGTACGATGACCGGGCTGTTCACCGTGCGGTTGTCGGCATACCCCCCTGGTCCCCGTGACGTCACGCGCCCCTGGCGACCAGAATTCTTCGCGTGAGACGAAGCCGTCCCGGTTGACGTCCTGTTGTGTGAACACGCGCTGTGACCACTGCCACTCTCTCTGCGAGAGGCGGTTGTCGCGGTTGGAGTCAGCCCTCGTGAAGACCCCAGATTCGGTCGCATCGGTTTCACCGAGCATCTCGTCTCGCGTCACGACGTCGTCGTTGTTCCGATCGAGCGTGTCAAACCGCTCCGCGCCGCCCCGCCACTCGGCTCGCTCGATCCGCCCATTGTTGTTTCTGTCGAGCGACTCGAATCGCTCTTCGAGAGGCGTTTCAAGCGCCATGAACTCCGTACGAGTGACCACGTTGTCACCGTTTCGGTCGGCGCGCGCAAAATCCGCGCGGTCCTCACGCCACTCGGAACGGGTCAGACGTCCGTCGCCGTTGGCGTCGAGCGTCGCAAACCGATCATCCTCACGGGCCGCCTGGGTATCGGCACCGGCCACCTCGGCGCGGCTCAGCACGCGTAGTTGTTCTGGTCCAGCCAGTTGAAGGCCGCGATGCTGCCGTGCCATTCGGACCGCTCGATGCGGTTGTTGTTGTTGGCGTCGAGATTTTCGAAGCGGTCTTCGCGGTCGAGATCGACGTCCTCCGACAGAAACTCTACGCGTCAGAACGTTGTCGCGATTCCGATCCGCGCGAATGAACGACTCGAGGTCATAGCTCCACTCGTCACGGCTGATCCGCCCGTCGCGGTTGCGGTCAAGTACTGGAAACCTTCTACGGTCCAGTCATCGAAGTCGCGACCAGCGCGATCGCGAGTCCCCGGTCGAAGCGCGCCCGGACGAACTTCATCGCCCGACAACACCCCGTCGTTGTTCCAGTCGTGCTGACGGAACGATTGCGCGCTGCCCCGCCACTCGGCACGGGGTCCGCCCGTCGCCATTGCGGTCCATCCCGCGAAATCTCATCTGTTCCTGATCCTGTTCCGCCGACGCAGCAAAGGCGCCGAGCGGAAGAGCTGCCAGCGTCATTACTGCGAATACACGAGCTCGCATAGTCAGTCCTCCTGTTATCCCAAGAGAACAGAGGCATGACCCGTACCAGGCTGAAATCACGCTAAACGCCCCAACCGCGCTCTCGGGCTGTCCTGATCTCCCCCTCGAGGTGCCATCGGCTAGACTTTCGTGAGCATTCGGGGGTCAATGTTCCCAATTGGCGACGAAGACGTCAGGGGTGGACTGGCGCTAGTCACGTACGCGTTGATTGCCCTGAACGTGCTGGCGTTCGTCCTCGAGCTCGCGCAGGGCTCTGAGGCCGAGCTCGCCTCTTTCATCGAGTCATGGGGGGTCGTCCCGCGTGAGTATTCCTCCGGTCAGGACCTCGCCCCGCTGATCGCCGCGCCGTACTGGTCGACCCTCTTCACCTCGATGTTCCTCCACGGGGGCTGGATGCACCTCGGTGGGAACATGCTCTACCTCTGGATCTTCGGCGACAACATCGAGCGCGTGATGGGATCGTTGAAATTCCTCATCTTCTATCTGGTCTGTGGCCTCGCTGCGAGCGCCGCGCACATCATGTTCAATCTGCAATCGACGGTGCCTGCCGTCGGCGCGTCGGGCGCGATCAGCGGCGTTCTCGGCGGCTACCTGGTCATGTTCCCGCAGAACCGCGTACGTGTCCTCACGCGCGCAGCGGCGGCGTGGCCTACCTCGCGCACATCGGGGGGTTTGGGGCAGGGCTGGTGCTGGTGAACGTCCTTGCCCGCAGGAGCGCGACCGGCTAATACACGCACCGACGGTCCGCGTCGCCGGTCACGAAGCCACGAAAACTCGAAGAACACGAGAAAAAAACAGTTTTCGTGAATTCGTGATTTCGAGTCTTCGTGCAATGCCGAAGGCATAACGTGTAACCGCAGCTTTGATTTGCGCATACGACTCGACGACCAGCCCTGAATCGTGCGTTATACTCCGCCCGTCCTGGAGATCCGCATGCGGGCATACAAATTCGCTTTCCTTCTATTTGCCGCCGCCGCTCCTCTGGGCGCGCAGGCTCCGGCCCGACCGCCGCGGCGCAGGCTCAGGCCGCGCCAGCGGTATCCGCAAAGATCTGGCAGGGGCGCAATGCCGAGTTCGAGGAGTTCATCCGCCAGACGCCGTTCGAGAAGATCACCGACGTCCCCATCGGCGTGACGCGGCCGAAACGCGGGTATTTCCCACCCGGTGGGCTTGTCGAGAGCGCGGCCTGGAAGATTCTGCCGCCCGGACGCCCCAACGGGTATTGGGAGAGCTACAAGTCCGAGATTGCCGCCTACGGCTCGACAAGCTGCTCGGGATGGACATGATTCCGCCCACCGTGGAGAAACGCGTCAAAGGAGAGCTCGGCGCGGCGATCCAGTGGGTGAAGCCGGTACGGCCCTGGAAAGAAGTCGAGCACCTGCCGAAGCCCGACAAGTGGAACCGGCAGGCAGTCCGCATGAAGATGTTCGACAACTTCATCCACAACCCCGACCGGAATGCCGGGAATCTGATTGTGGACGACGACTGGAACCTGTACCTGATCGACCATTCGCGTGCGTTCATCACCGAGAAGAAGCTACCATTTGTGATGGTGCGCGTGGACGGCGAGTTGTGGGACCGCATGCTCGCCCTGGACGAACCGGCGCTGACGACAGCGCTCGGCAAGTGGCTCGATCGCGGAATGATACGGATGATCCTGAGACGCCGCGATGCGATGAAGGTCGTGATCGACGACCTGGTGAAACGTGTCGGGCCGCAGGCCTACGTCAAGTAACGTGCGGCGCGCCGGGTTTGCATTCTTCCTGCTCGCGGCGGCTGTTACCGCCAGTGCCTGGAACCGGCCGGCCCAATCGAGGATCGTTGCGGTCGCGGACGTTCATGGCGGCTTTGAGCCGTTCGTTTCAATTCTCACCACCGCCGGCCTGATCGACAGCCAGCGCCGCTGGAGCGGCGGCAACGCTATCTTCGTTCAAACGGGCGACATCACCGATCGGGGCACCGGTGTCCGCGAAGCGCTCGACCTGCTGATGACGCTCGAGCGGCAAGCGTCCGCGGCCGGCGGCAAGGTGCATGCGCTGCTCGGGAACCACGAGATCATGAACATGATCGCGGAAACCCGCGACGTGTCTCCCGAGGTCTTCAGCAGTTTTGGCGGCGAAACCGCGTCCGCGCCGCGTTCGGCGGGACGGCAAGTACGGCAAGTGGCTGCGGACCAAGCCAATCCTCGTGAACGTCGACGGAACGGTGTTCATGCACGCGGGGATCAATCTGGACTCCTCGAAAGAGAGCCTCGACGAACTGAACCGCCGGGCGCGGCGGGAGGTAGCGGAATGGGACGAGGGCCTTCGCTGGCTCGAAGAGCAGAACCTCGTCAAACCATCAGCGCCGATCCAGGAAATCGTTCGTGCCGCTCGCACAGAGGTCGATCGCGTCAACGCCATCATGACGGAGAAGAAGCACCTCGAACCCGGAGTACGGCGTGGTGCGCAACTCGTGCTGCCGGTGGCGAATATCGGCGCCTCGAGCCTGCTCAGCGGCGAAGGCCCGCTGTGGTTTCGGGGTTTTGCAACCTGGAGCGACGCCGAGGGGGCCGCAAAGATGTCGGACGTCCTGAAGCATCACCGCGTAAACCGGTTCGTGACGGGCCACAGCGTTCAGCCGGGCGGCCGCATCACCGAACGATTCGGCGGTTCGCTGTTTCTGATCGATACAGGAATGCTGAATGGAAGGTTTTTTCCCCGCCGGCCGGCCGTCGGCGCTCGAAATCACCGGCGCCGTCACCAGACAGATTTACCTCGCCGAAGCTCGCTAGAGCGAAGGCGGTCTCGCCGAAGCTCGCTAGAGCGAAGGCGGGTAAGCTGCCGGATGGTGGCGGTAGATCGCGTCGATCAGATCATCATCAGACGGCCGCTCGCCTGACCCGGCAATGAGGTGCTCGAGATCCGCGGCTTCCGCTTCGACCCGCAGCTTCCGCTCGCCGACGTCGAGTACGGCGGGCCTGTCAGCCGGCAGAAGGCAGCGCTCGTTGGAGGCATCAGGGTCGACCACGAAGTACTTGAGTCGGCTCGTGCCCCGGTCGATCACGAACCCATCGATTTCGCCGAGGTTCTCGTTGCTGCCGGTGCAGACCTGCACACCGGCCATGTGCTCGACGCGATTGGCGTCGAGGTAATGAAGCATCGGAATTCGAAAATCGTGTGCGCCCACGCCGTTTCTCCTGCGGGAGCAGTAGCAAATTGGCGGCCAACCCGCGCCTTCGCATCTCGCCCGATTCGCGGAATTGGCACGGGACCAAGTGTTCAGATTTGCCCCAAACCTGACGTTTTTGCCACGATTTGGCACAACCCCGCCTCTGGGGACGTCAAAGCCGTTGGACAAGCCATTGCCCTGGGTAGGTCGTTTCGAGCTGAAACGGACTAGCACAAGCACCGGCAGCAGCACCGGCACCAGCACCAGCACCGGCACCAGCATCAGCACCGATTACTTCTTCTCGACCTTGTAATCCTCGGGCACGACGAAGACCGACTCCGGAACCGGGTCGACCGAGATGGTCGTCGTCTTCTGCACCATTTTCATCGGTCCCATCTGCTTCATCGCATCCACCATCGGGCCGGTGCCCTCGAACGCCATCGTGAGCTCCGTCAGGCAGGGGACGCCTTGCACTGCCGAGGCGGCGGCCATCAGTTTGTCCATGCCTCCCTGGGGAAACATGGTCGAGAGCGCAGACTGCATGTTGCCTTCGAGAGAGGCCTTCTGGAACGCGATGAACTCTTCCGCGCCAGGCGCGCTCTTCGTGATCCAGAGCGACCCGCTGGCTACGATCCGGACGTCCTTCATCATCGCGGCGGCCTCAGGCGGCATCGGCGTGGAACCACTGAACAGCGCCATGTCGAGCGACATGGCCATCGAGTGCTCCTCGCACGACAAACCATCGATCGTCTTCGTCTGCCCCGTCGGCTTGACCGTCAAATCGACCCCCGCAGCTGCCGGCTGGGACGGCGTCACGGTGGCGCCGGGTGTCATCACCGTCGCGGTTTTGGTGGCCGCCTGCAGGATCGTCATCTGCTTCGTCTCGAGGTCCGTGATCGACGAGATCATCTGCCCCTGAACGTCGATGTCGGCGCGCGACTTCTTACCCTTGATGCGGGTCACTATCTCCGGCATCTTGCCTGCGGTCAAAGCCGCCATCTGACCTTCCATCGTCATCGTCTGCCTGATCGTCACGTCGGCCGAAAGAGCCGCCGAGCCGAAGGCCGCAAACACCACCGCTATCAGCCAGCGCATGTCAATCTCCAATCACCAATCCGTCAATCACCAATCACCAATCAGCAATCGCAATCGTCAATCCGCAATCGCCAATCGGCAATCGTCGTCTATTGCTTCATCTTCTGCAGCACGTCTCCCAGCTTCTTGATCTCCTCGCCGTACCAGCGCCCAGTTGCCCTCACGTTGAGCCTGCAGCGCACGGTCGTAATGAGAGCGCGCCTGCTCGGCGAGCGAGCGGACGTCAGGTGTGGATGGAGCCGCGGCCGTCGGTGGAGGCCGGCTCAAGCCGGCCTCTACAGGTGTGGCTGCAGACACGGCAGCGCCGCCAGGGAAGATCCGCGCCAGCGCTGCGACGAGCGTTTCCTCCATGACGATGTTGTTCTGATACGCGACGATGACGCGCTTCAGCTCGGGAACTGCCCCCCTACAGCCTTCAGGTCCAGAGGACGGATGTAGATGAGGGATTCCTCGATCGGGATGACCAGCAGCGTTCCCTGGATGACCTCAGATCCCTGCTGATTCCAGAGCGTGATCTGCGGCGAGATCGCCTGGTCCTGATTGATGCGCGCGGCCACCTGGCGGGGGCCGAAGATGACCGTCTGCTTCGGAAACTGGAAGACCGCGAGCTTGCCGTAGTTCGCGCCGTCGCTTCGCGCCACCATCCAACTCGCGAGGTTGTCCTTGCCGCGCGGAGTGAACGGCAGCATCTGGATGTATTCCGGGCCGCCTTCGCCGGGCAGCTTCATGATCGTGTAGTAGGGATGCATCGGCGTCGCTTTGGGGCCGGCTTCGAGCGTCGGGATCTCCCACTGGTCCTCACGGTTGTAGAAGACGGCGGGGTTGGTCATGTGGAACGTCGCAAACATCGACGCCTGCATCACGAAAATCTGCTGCGGGTAGCGAAGCCGGGTCCGAAGGCTTTCCGGCATCGCATCGAGCGGCTTCAGCAGGTCCGGAAAGATCCTGGCGACGGTCTGGGCGATGGGATCCGACGGATCGACGACGTGATAGGTGGTTCTGCCGTGATACGCGTCGATCGTCACTTTGATCGCGTTGCGGATGTAGTTCACGCCGTTGATACGCGTACCGATCGCTGCGAGCGTGGGGTCGCCAGCATTTACGAGCGCGCGTTCGGTCTGCCGCATCTCGGCAATCGCGGCCGCCAGCGTTTCGCCGCCGTCGCGCGCGATCTTGCGGCCGACGAAGTCGTTCGCCTGGATGCCGGTCGTGCCCTCGTAGATCGTCGTGATGCGCGCGTCGCGCGCGAACTGCGCCGCGCCGGTTTCCTCGATGAAACCCATGCCGCCGTGCACCTGCACGCCGAGGTACGCCACGTGCTGCGCGACCTCGGTGCTCCAGCCCTTGACGATCGGGATCATCAGCTCGGCGAACGCGAGCTTGCGCTTGCGGGTTTCGGGATCGGGGTGCCGGTGTGCGTGGTCGAGCGCCGCTGCCGTTACGTAACCGAGCTGCGCGCGCCGCCTCGGCGGATGCGCGCATCGTCATCAGCATCCTGCGCACGTCCGGATGGCCGATGATGCCGGTCGTCGGGGCCTCTTTCGCCATACCCACCGCCCGGCCCTGCACGCGCTCGCGCGCGTAGCTCGCCGCCACCTGGTAGGCGCGATCGGCAAGGGCCACGCCCTGCATGCCGACACCGAAACGCGCCAGGTTCATCATGACGAACATGTACTCGAGCCCGCGGTTCTCCTCGCCGACGATGTAGCCGACGGCGCCGCCCTGATCACCGAACGCAAGCACGGCGGTCGGGCTCGCATGGATGCCGAGCTTGTGCTCGAGCGACACGCACCGGACGTCGTTGCGTGCCCCGACGCTTCCGTCGGCGCTTCACCAGGAACTTCGGCACGACGAACAGCGAGATGCCGCGAACGCCGGGAGGGGCGTCCGGCGTCCGCGCGAGCACCAGGTGGACGATGTTCTCGGTGTAGTCGTGCTCGCCGTAGGTGATGAAGATCTTGTTGCCGTAGAGCTTGTAGCTGCCGTCGCCCTGCGGCACGGCCTTCGTGCGCACGGCAGCGAGGTCGGAGCCAGCCTGCGGCTCGGTGAGGTTCATCGTGCCAGTCCACTCGCCGGAGACCATCTTCGGCAGATAGGTGCGCTTCAACGCCTCCGAACCGTTGAGCTCGATCGCCTCGCTCGCGCCGCCGGTCAGCATCGGGCAGAGCTCGAACGCCATGTTGGCCGCGTTGCACATCTCGTCGACCGCGGCAGCCACGAGCTGCGGCATGCCCTGGCCGCCGAAGTCCGGGCTCTTCGCGAGCCCGTTCCAGCCGAGCTCGCAGAACTGCGCGTAGGCGTCGCGGAATCCGGGCGGCGTGGTGACCTTGCCGTCGTCGGGCCAGCTTCGCTCCCTCGCGATCGCCGACGCGATTGAGCGGATCGAGCACGCCCGAGGCGAACTTGCGCGGCCTCCTCGAGGATCGCGGCGGCTGTATCGGGCGTCGCGTCCTCGAAGCCGGGCAATGCCGCGACCTCGTCGAGGCCTGCGAGCTCGTTCATCACGAACCGCATCTCGGTGAGCGGTGCGAGATAGGGACTCATCGTGTTCTCCTGCGATTCGTTCCGCTACAGCGAGGGCCGGCATCCGGTGCGGGCTCGGCGAGCTTCGCGCGGATCACCTTCTTGTCGAGCTTGCCCACGCTCGTCTTCGGGATCGCGTCGACGAAGTACACGCGATCGGGGACCGCGTACTTCGAGATCGTGCCTCGATCGGCGAAGTCGGAGCAGTGGCGGCGGATCGCGTCCTCGGTCGGCGCATCCGCGGTCCCGGCCTTGGCGACGACCAGCGCCACGGGCCGCTCGCCCCACTTGTCGTCGGGCACGCCGACGACCGCGGCTTCGGCGATGCCGGGCACGCGCAGGATCAGGTCCTCGATGTCGAGCGAGCGACACCCACTCGCCGCCGGTCTTCACGACGTCCTTGATGCGATCGACGATCTTGAGGTAGCCGTCGGCGTCGATCACGCCGACGTCACCGGTGTGCAGCCAGCCGCCGCGCCACAGTTCCTCGGAGCGATCGGATTCGCCGAGGTAGCCCTGCGTCAGCCACGGCGAGCGCACGACGACCTCGCCCTGGCTCGCGCCGTCGTGCGGAACGTCCTTCATGCTGCGCGTCGACGATGCGCAGCTGCACGAACGGGATCGGCCGTCCGGCGCGGCACCAGGTACGGGCAGGCTTGCGCCTCGGCATCCCAGTCGCGCATGTGCGGCCGCAGGTGCGCGAGCGTCAGGATCGGGCAGGTCTCGGACATGCCGTAGCCGGCGATGATGTCGATGCCGCGCTCGACCGCCGCGCGGGCGAGCGAGATCGGCAGCGCGGAGCCGCCGATGATCACCTTCCAGCCCTGGAAGATCGACGTTCGCGAGCGCCGGGCTCGCGAGCATCATCTGCAGGATCGTCGGCACGCAATGCGAGAACGTGACGCGCTCGCGGCCGATCAGCCCGAGCGAGGACGTCCGGCACGTAGCGGCCGGGGTAGACCTGCTTCACGCCGAGCATCGTCGCGACGTAGGGGAACCCCCACGCGTGCACATGGAACATCGGCGTGATCGGCATGTAGACATCGCGCGGACGTGAACGTCGCGTGCGGGGCGTTCGCAACCGCGGCCGTCACGCGCGAGCGTGTGCAGCACGAGCTGGCGATGGCTGTAATACACGCCCTTCGGCAGCCCGGTCGTGCCGGTCGTGTAGAACGTCGTCGCCCGGGTGTTCGTCGCTCGAGCGCCGGGAAATCGAACGACGGCGACGCGGCGCGCGAGCATCGACTCGTACTCGGCGGCGAACGCGACTGCGGACTTGCGGCGCCTGCAGCTCCGTCGTTGATCAGCACGAACTTCACGCCGGGCCGGATCTTCGTCGTGGATCGCTTCGAGGATCGGCAGGAACTCGGCGTTGACGAGGATGACGTCGTCGTTCGCGTGATTGATCGTGTAGAGGATCTGCTCGGGCGAGATCCGGATGTTCACCGTGTGCAGCACCGCGCCCATCATCGGCACGGCGAAGAAAGCTTCGAGGTAGCGGTGGCTGTCCCAGTCCATCACCGCGACCGTGTTGCCGGGCTTCACGCCCAGCTTCGCGAGCGCCGACGCGAGGCGCCGCACGCGCTCGGCGAGCGTCGACGTAGCTGTAGCGCGAGCCGGTCGCCGTAGACGATCTCCTGTTGCGGGCGCCGTGGCGAGGCCGTGATCGAGGATCTGCGCCGATCGAAAGCGGCGCGTCGTGCGCCGAGGGCGTGCATTCGATGGCGAGGTTGGTCATGGATTTCTCCTGGGAATGGGAAACGGATTGGGACGTGCCGGCCGCGGGCGCGCGTGTCCGGCTCGGTGAGGAATGCGTCGACGATGCGCGCCGATTCCGCGGGCAGCGTCACCAGGAACAGGTGGCCGCAATCGAGCAGCGCGAGGCGCGCATCGGGAATCAGCCACTGCATGATGCGTGCGTTGATCGTGGGGATCAGCGGATCGTCGTTGCCGGCCATGATCAGCGTCGGCTGCCGCAGCGTGAACAGCCACGGCAGGCTGGTCCAGCCGAACGCCGCGAGCAGCTGCAGGTAGTAGCCGCCGCGGCTCGAGAAGCGGACGTGATTGAGCGTCCGCTCGACGAGCTCGCGGATCGCGCCGGAACGCGCCGCCGTAGATTTCGCCGGCGACGCGATGCGCGTGCTTCTTGTCGAGGTATCGCCGCGGCGTCAGCATCTTCAGCAGCACCGCCGGGTTGCCGGGCACCATCAACGCGCCGGGTGCCGTCGCCGCGAGCACGAGCCGGCGGCAGCGCGACGCGATGCTGGAACGCGAACTGCTGCGCGATCGCGCCGCCCCACGAGACGCCGAGCACGTCGGCCTGTGCGTAGCCCAGATGATCGAGCAGCCCCTCGGCCAGACGCGCGACGGACGACGGCCGATACGGTCGTCGCTGGGGTCGGCGAGCCGCCCACGCCCGGAACGTCGAAGATCGCGACGGTCGGTCCCGCGAGCGCGTCGATGAACGGCTGCGCGAGCTCGATGTTGGCGCCGAGCCCGTTGAGAATCAGGAGCGGCGTGCGCGCGGGGTCGCCGGCGCGGACCGCGTAACGGATGCGATGACCGCGGATGCGTGCATGATCGATCCGCACGTCGCGGCGTCGCCTGGCAGTCGTTGGACGCGAAGCCATTGCCGGTCAGCGCTCGAGCGCGTAGGTGCCCGGCGCCGCCACGATCGCCGGGTGCCGATCGCTGCCGGGCGTGGCCGGTGCGCGTTGCAGCGGGCCCGACCGCGCTTGAATCCACTCGCGCCAGTGCGGCCACCAGCTTCCTTCGCGCTTCTCGCGCCGCTTGAGCCACGCTTCGGGCGTCTGCGCGCGCGCGCTTCCGGTCATGAACCAGGAGCGCGCGTTGCCGGGCGGGTTGACGAGGCTCTGGACGTGACCGCCATTCGACAGCGCGAACGTCGCGCGGCCCGCGCCGTACGAGGCGCGCGGTCTGGTAGACACCCTGCCAGGGCGTGATGTGGTCGGTGAGTCCGCCGACGATGTAGCTGTCGATGCCGATGCTGCCGACGTCGATCCGCCTGCCGCGCACGCGCAGCCTGCCGCGGGTGCACGAACGCGTTCGACTCGACGAGGTCGAGGAAATCGGCGTGGAGTCGCGCCGGCAGCCGCGTCGTGTCGCTGTTCCAGAACAGGATGTCGTGCGCGGGCGGCTCGTTGCCGAGCAGGTAGTTGTTGACGACGTAATTCCAGACGAGGTCGTTCGGGCGCATCCAGGCGAACATGCGCGCGAGCTCCGTGCCCTCGACGACGCCGCGCCTGCGCGAAGCCGCTTTCGCCGCGGCCGACCGTCGCCGGCGTCACGAACATGCCGGCGGTGCCGTCGCGCACCGACGACGTGTCGAGCACGCAGACGGCGAGCGTGGCCGCGTGCACCATGCGCTCGCGGCGCGCCGCCAGGCAGCCGAGCAGTGCAGTAAGCGTGATGCCGCCCGAGCACGCGCCCAGCACGTTGACGTCGCGGGCCCCGGTGATCTCGCGCATTGCGTCGACCGCCTCGCTCGAGCGCCTCCGCGTAGGCGTCGAGCCCGCAGTCCGCGTGCTCGCGCGTCGGGTTGCGCCAGCTCACGACGAACGTCTGCACGCCGCTGTCGAGCGCGAAGCGCACGAGGCTCTTGTCGGGCGCGAGATCGAACACGTAGTACTTGTTGATCTGCGGCGGCACGATCAGGAGCGGCCGCGCGTGCACGTCGCGCGTCGTCGGCAGGTACTGGATCAGCTCGACGAGCGCATTGCGGTAGACGACCGCGCCCGGCGTGTTCGCGACATTGCGGCCGACGGTGAACGGTCGCACGTCGACCTGCCGGGGCAGGCCGCGGCCGCTCGCGAGGTCCTCGACGAAGTTCGCGAAGCCCGCGGATCACGCTCGCGCCTTTCGTGTCGACGAGCTTCTGCAGCGCCGCGGGATTGCCGGCGATCGAGTTGGTCGGCGCGATCGCATCGACGAACAGCGAGACGGCGAAGCGCGCGCGCTCGGTTGCCGCCGGATCCATCTTCGCCTCGTCGACGCAGCGATCGAGCGTTTTGCCGAGCGCAACGTAGGACTGCAGCATCCGGCGGAACATCGCGTTGTCGGTCCACGCCGGATCGGCGAAGCGGCGGTCGCCCGCAGCGGGCGCCAGCGTGGAGCGACCGGCCGCGATGCGAGCGTACTCGCCCACGAGCTTCGCGTACTGCCCGGTCACCGCGCGCGGCTGGCGGGCGAGCCGGCCGACCAGCGTCGACGTCGCGGCGAGGATGTCCTTGCGCCGGATGCCGACCAGCGGATTGGCCGCGAGCGTGTTCTGCGACGCGCGCTCCACGAGTGCAGCGTGCACCGCCGCGGGCTTCGCGGCGGGCTTTCGCTTCGCCTTCCGCACAGGTGCGGCCACCGATCTCATGCGTCCCCCGCTCGTTTACCCGTCAGCAGCGCCAGCGACTCGGCGACGAGCGCCGGCTTGTCCTCGCCGTCGATCTCGATCGTGTTCTGCAACGTGAGCAGCGCTCGTCCGCCGGGCTTGGCCTCGACCTTGACCAGCACGACGCGATTGCGAATGCGCGCTCCGGCGCGGACCGGTGCGAGAAAGCGCGCCTTGTCGAGCCCATAGTTCAACGCCGCTTCCGCGTCGGCGGGAATCACTCCGGCCTCGATCGAAAGCGCTGCCGCGAGCGACAGCGTCAGGTAGCCGTGTGCGATGGTGCCGCCGAACGGGCTTTCATGTCGCGCCCGTTCGACGTCGACGTGGATCCACTGTCGATCGCCGGTGCAGTCGGCGAAGGCGTCGATGCGGGCCTGGTCGACCGTGGTCCAGCTGGATACGCCGATCTCCCGCCCGGCGAATTCCGACAGCGTGTCCATCCGGTAGCCGGGTAGTGCCATCACGCGCTCGCCTGGAGAGCCGGTTGCCGGGTCCACGACCGGCCCTTGCGCACGCGCGAGGTCGGCAGCAGCACGTACGACAGCGCCGGGATCAGGATCAGCGCGCCCAGCATGTTCCACAGGAACATGAACGTGAGCAGGATCCCCATGTCGGCCTGGAACTTGATCGGCGAGAACGCCCAGGTGATCACGCCTGCCGCGAGCGTGATGCCGACCAGCGCGACGACCTTGCCGGTGAACTGGACGGCGCTCTTGTAGGCCTCGGCGAGCGAGGCGCCCGCGCGCTGCCGCGCGAGCTGCACCGAAAGGAGATAGAGCGCGTAGTCGACGCCGATGCCCACGCCGAGCGCGATCACCGGCAGCGTGGCGACCTTGACGCCGATGCCGAGCGCGACCATCAGCGCCTCGCACAGGATCGAGGTCAGCGCGAGCGGCACGACGGCGACGACCACCGCGCGCCAGCTGCGGAAGGTGATGAAGCACAGCACGATCACCGCCAGGTACACGTACAGCAGCATCTCGAGCCACGCCTTCCTCACGACGATGTTGGTCGCCGCCTCGATGCCCGCGCTGCCGGCGGCGAGCAGGAACGCGCGGTCCTTGTCGCTGTGCTCGCGAGCGAAGGCATCGGCCGCTTGCACGATTCGGTCCAGCGTCTCGGCCTTGTGGTCGGCCAGGTACGCGATCACCGGCATCACCGAGCACTCGGTGTTGAACAGGTCCGGGTTGTTGACCGAGGCCTGCTGCGCGGCGTAGTTCAGCACGTCCTGGTTGCGGTTGATCGTCAGCCACTTCGGATTGCCCTCGAACGAGCCGGCGGTGATCTGACGCGCCGCATCGGCGAGCGAGACCGTGGTCTGCACGCCCGGCTGTCTGCCGCAGCGTCCACGCGAGCCGGTCGGCTTCGACCAGCGTCGGATACTTGAGGCAGCCTTCCTTCTCGGTCTTGACGATCACCGCGAACTGGTCGGACGACAGCGCATAGTTGGCCGTGATGTACGCGTTGTCGCGGTTGTAGCGGGAATCGGCGCGCAGCTCCGGCGCGCCCGGATCGAGGTCGCCGATCTTCGAGCTGCTGGCTCACCGCGAAGCCGGCCAGCGCGAGAACAGCCGACACGGCGATCGCCCCGAGCGCGTAGGGCCGCGTCGTGAAGCGGTCGAGCCAGCTCCATACGGCGCCCAGTCCCTTTCCAGCCGTTTCCTCCGTTTCCTCGCGCAGGCTGCGGGCCGCGGCCTTCTCGCTCACGCCCGTGTACGACAGCAGCACCGGCAGCAGCAGCAGGTTGGTGAAGATCAGCACCGCCACGCCGATGCTCGCCGTCATCGCGAGCTCCTGGATCACCGGGATGTCGATCAGCATCAGCACTGCGAAGCCGACGGCATCGGCGATCAGCGCCGTCAGCCCGGCGAGGAACAGCCGGCGGAACGTGTAGCGCGCCGCCACCAGCTTGTGCGTGCCCCGGCCGATGTCCTGCATGATGCCGTTCATCTTCTGCGCGCCGTGCGACACGCCGATCGCGAACACCAGGAACGGCACCAGGATCGAGAACGGGTCGAGCTCGAAGCCGAACAGCGCCACCAGGCCGAGCTGCCAGACGACGGCGACGAGCGAGCAGGCGATCACCAGCGCAGTGCTGCGAACGCAGCGCGTGTAGGCGTAGATGATCGCGGTGGCGATCAGCGCGGCGATGCCGAAGAAGGCCATCACCTTGACCAGCCCGTCGATCAGCTCGCCGATCAGCTTGGCGAAGCCGATGACGTGCACCTTGATATTCGTGGTCTGCTTCGCGAGCACCTTCTCATCGATGGCACGCGAGAGCTCGTACTTGTCACGGATCTTCTCCTCGAGCACCCTCGAGAGGCCGTGGTAGTCGATCCGCTGGCCGGTGCCAGCTTCCTTCTCGAGCAGCGGCACGAAGATCATGCTCGACTTGAAGTTGTTCGCGACCAGGCTGCCGACGATGCCCGAGCGCGCGATGTTCTGCTTCAGCTGCTCGACACTTCGTGACGACCCGTCGTACCCGTCGGGCATCACCGGGCCGCCCTGGAAGCCATCCTCGGTCACTTCCGTCCAGCGCACCCCCGGCGTCCACAGCGACTTGACCCACGCGCGGTCGACGCCGGGCGTCAGGAACAGCTCGTCGTTGATGTGCTTCAGCGCCTCGATGTAGCGCGGGTCGAAGATGTCGCCGTCGGCGTTCTCGACCACCACGCGGACGGCATTCCCCAGGCCGCGCAGGTCCTTCTGGTGCGTCAGGTAGTTCTTGATGTACGGCTGGCTCTGCGGAATCATCTTCTCGAAGCTCGCGTTCAGCACGAGCTTCGTCGCCGCGACGTAGCCGAGCACGAGCGTGACGATCGCGCAGACGACGACCATCGCGAGCCGGTTGTTGAATACCAGCCGCTCGAGCAGGTTGCCCGAGCGCGGGTCGAACTCCGCGAGGCTGCGGATGACGGGCATCCGCTCGAGGTCGGGGGAGGCAGCGCTCATTGGTCGTTTCCTTGCGGCGGCTAGGCCCTCAGCGGGCGTCCGTCTCGGTGATGGCGACGCCGCGCGGACCGGCCAGCGCGAGCCTGCCGTCGCCCGCTTCCACAAGTCCGGTCAGCGGCATCGGCTGCTTGAGCGTCACCGGGGTGAACGTACGCCCGCCATCCACGCTCGCCACGACGCGCCCGCCGACATCGGCGAGGAGCGTCGCATCGCGCGACGTGCGTGCTGTTGCAACGACGGCGGCAGGCAACCCGGTATCGACCTTGACCCAGCTTTTCCCGGCGTCGTCGCTGCGATAGACGTTGCCACGCAGGCCGAACGCGAGCACCGACGCCTTCGCGCCGGTCACGCCGAAGAAGCTTCCGGTGTAGGGAGTCTCGAGCGCCCGGAAGCGCTGGGCCGCGGTGTCGAGCTTCAGCATCAGGCCGCCCTCGCCGGCAATGTACAGTTCGCCGGCGGCCGGACGGATCGCGTACAGGTTGAAGAATTTGGGGTTGTCGGTGCGGTCGAACCACGGCGTCCACGTCCTGCCGCCGTCGTCCGTTCGGAAGATCAGGTTGAACGCGCCGACCACGTAGCCTCGGTTCGCATCGGCGAACCAGACGTCGAGGAACGGCTTGTCGGGACCCTGCTCGTTGAAGCGCTCGCTTTCCGCAAGCAGCCGCTTCGCCTCGCCGGACGCCGGCTCGCCGTCGACCTTGCGCTTCATCGCTGCGAGCAGCAGTTCGTTCACCTTGCGGCCGTCGAGCTGCAACCGCCACGACTCGCCGCCGTCGCTCGTGTGCAGGACCACGCCGTCGTGGCCGACAGCCCAGCCGCTATTGGCATCGACGAAGTACACGGCCGTGAGATCGGAGCTGACCGGCACCGCCGACTGCTTCCAGCTCTTGCCGCCGTCGGTCGACACGACGGCGTGGCCGCGCTGCCCGACAGCGACCAGGCGGTCGCCGGCGCGCGTCACGGCCTGAAACAGGCTCTTGCTCGCGAGCGGTGTCATCCCCGCCGGCGTGTCCAGCACGTCGGCGAAGCCGGGCGCTGCCGACAGCTGGCTGGCACTGACGGCCAGCGCGATCGCGAACAACGATGTCACCGCACGGATTGAAGACATGGTCGTAGGAAGGGTCTGGTATGCCGGTGCGACGCGGGAAACGCGCCGCACCGGCATTGGTTGAACGCGAGCGTCAGCGCACGCCCGCCCCGGCCAGCGCTTCCGCGGTCCACGCGGTATCGCGCGGCAGCTCGGTCATGTACTTCAGGCCGGAGTGCATGCCGAACAGGCCGGTGATGTTGTAAACCCCCGAATTGAAGTCGTAGATCGCGAACGTGGTGTCAAACGGCGCCTGCACGTCGTAGCTCTGCGACTGAAACGCGAAGCTCGAGCGGTACAGCTGGCCGCGGGCGTCGTACTGGTCGGAGGCGAGGGCGCTCCAGCTGTCCTCGTCGAGATAGAAGACCCGTTTGCTGTAGATGTGACGCTTGTCGCCCTTCAGCGCCGCCTCGACGACCCACACGCGGTGCAGCTCCCAGCGGACCAGGTCGGGATTGAGGTGGTTCGGCTTGGTGATGTCGGCCGCGGTCTTGTGGTAGGTCAGCCGGTAGTTGCTGTACGGAACGTACATCTCCTTCTTGCCGACGAGCTTCCAGTCGTAGCGGTCGAGCGCGCCGTTGAAGACCGAGACGTCGTCGTAGGTCGCGGCACCCGCTGCGCCGGGATTCGGCGTGTCGTAGGCGAGATCCGGCGCGAGCTTCGTGCGGCGTTGCCCCGGCAGGTAGAGCCAGGCGCGGCGCGGTTGCTTCAGCGGATTGACCGAGTCGATGATCAGCAGCGCCTCGCCATTGCGGCGCGCCGGCCCGACGTAGTGCAGCTTGTTGTACCAGTACGGATCGCTTGCCGATATCGGACCGGTCTTCTTCGGGTCGTAGATCGGCCACGCCCAGAACGCGTCAGCCTGGACCGCGAGCGTGGGCACACCCGACGCATCGACGTTCCAGTTCTCGTACCGGGGTCCGTCGTAGCCGAGGCCGTTGTATCGCAGCAGGTGGTTCCACATCGCCTCCGCTCCCGTCTTGGGAATCGGGAACGGATAGCCGGGAAGGACGTTCTCGAGCGCGAGCCCGCCCTCCGCGGCCTTCGCGCCGGTCGCGTTCTTCAGCGTGTTGTCGAGAACGCGCTGCGGAACGGCGACGGTGCGGTGCGTCGGGTAGACGTCGAGCCGCATCGTCGGGTGGCGCTTCAGCAGCTCCTTCGTGCCCTCGGTGAGCTTGTCCGCATGCGCGGCCGCGTCCTTGCCCGTGATGACGAGGCGCGGCTTCTCATCGGCGAACGGATCGGTGCGAACCTTTCCGCCCTTCTGGTAGCTCGCCGGTGGCGTGGTGAGGCCGCCGGTGTAGGCCGGGATCGTGCCTTCCTTGTTGCCGGCCTTTTCCGCACCGACAGCCGTCAGCGTCGTGCCGAGCTGCTTGGCTTCTTCGGGACTCGCCCCGTACGCGGCGCCGCCGCACGCGACCGTCAGCGCGGCCGCGATGATTCGTGTCGTGAAACGCATTTCTCTCTCCTTGCGCTACGTCAGAATGTCGTCTTGAACGTGAGATAAACGGCCCCGCGGTCCTTCAGCAGGGACGTGAAGCCGTTCTGCTGGCTCACGGCCTCGATGCCGCCGAACAACGGGTTCGGGGCGACCTTGGTGTCGCCGTAGAAGTCGATGTACTTCAGGTCGAAGCGGTACTTGAGGTGGTAGTCGAGCCCCAGTCCGATCGAGTAGTTGCCGAGGCCGTCGTTGCCGCCGAACGTCGTCGCCGCGTTCCCCGAGATCCCCTGCGACCAGGTGATCGGCATCGACAGGTCGGCGCCCGGGAACACCTGGAACCAGGTCGGCGTGAAGTTGATCGCCAGCCCCCAGAAATCCTTCGTCGCGCAGCCGTCCGACTTGTTCAGATTCCGGTTCACGCAGTTGGGCTGCCCTTCGGCCTGGAACAGGTTCTGGCCGCTGCGGACCTTGTCCCAGCGCGAGTAGATGAGCTCGGCCTGGTAGACCGCGGTGTCGAACAGCGGCGTCTTCGCGATCGTGCCGAACGCGTTGACCAGCGCATGCCAGGTGTCGCCTCGCGCGCCGGGCGTCTCGCCGGCGCTGATCGGCACACCTGCGACGTTGCCGAGTGTCTGCGAGAGTAGTGGCGTGTTCCGCCGGTACGAAACCTCGGCGCCGATGCTGACGCCCGCGATGTTCTTCGACAGGCTGATGCCGAGAAGGTCGATGTCGTCGGCGTAGACCAGGCGGTACTGGCCGTTGAGTCGCGACTACCCGCCCGATGGGCGTTGCGTTATTGAAGTAAAGCGGCGGACTCGGCGTGAGCGAGGTGATCAGGACCTGCGGCAGCTTGTCCGAAAAGTTGCGGTAGTAGAAGCCCATCGTGCCGTCGAGCCATTCAGGGCTCCAGCGGGCCGACAGTCCCCAGTCGCCGCGCTGGTTCGGCTCGGCGGCCGAGTCACGCGAAAGATTGATGAACCCCAGCGCAGGGCCTGCCGGCGTTGGAAGACCCGGCATCGGAACGAGCTGCCGGTCGGGTCCGTTGAACAGGAAATCCACCGGGCCGAGGAACGTCCCGCCCTCGGGAAAGCGAGCGGATTCCCATTCCCAGAAATACTGCGCTGCGACCGACAAGTCCTTGGTGAGCTGCGCGTGCATCGACAGGTTCGCCAGCGGTCGGAACAGCTCCTTCGCCTCGGAGCCGGGCGTGGAGAATCCCTTCTGCAGATCGAGCGGCATCTGCGAATACGAGATGCTGTGCAAATGACCGCCGAGCAGCAGCGATTCGCCCCAGTACACGGTGTGGCGGCCGACCTTGACACCCATCGGCACCGGGCCGGCGTCGAAATTCGCGAACACGAACGCGTCAAGGATTTCGCCCGACGGGCCGGCGTAAAAGCGCTCGGTGTAGGGCGAGTAGTTGTCGTCGTCGTAGCTTGTGAACCGGCCGCCGTTGGGCAGCGCCTGGCGCAGCGGCGGAAACGGACCGCTTGCCGGAAGGTTGGGCACCACCAGCGCCGGATTGCCGCGCGGACGGTGGCCGTCGTAGGCGTTGTCGTACCACGCCGGCAGCGCTGACGCGAAAACCCATCATCCTCTTGTAAACGACATCGAGCTCCGTCAGGAGGTCCAGCCGGTTCTGCACGATGTCGCCCTTGTCGAAGCTGTACGTGCCTTCGTCGGCGATGATCGAGTTGCCGATCGCCTGGTCGCGCGACTCGACGCGCCAGCCGAGGTTGTAGCGGAACGTGTTGTCCCAGCGCACCGACCAGTCCGGGTTGCCGGTTTCGATCTCGAACGCCTGCGCCGGGCCGGCCGCCGCGACGATCGCGCCGATGGCGACCGCCATCGCGCGCCGCCGGCCAGCGGCTGCCATGGATTTCTTCGAAGCATGTTGCATGGTCATCGTTCCCCTGTTGTGAACATCATGTTTGTTTGGACGTGAGACTGCCGTTCGACGGCCTTGCGCACGCTGTCGAACGACAGCGGCGAATCGTCGAGCGGAACCATCAGGTGGCGATACATGCGTGTCTCCCGAATGCGCGCGGTCAGAAAGGCTGGTCGCCGACGATGCCCGCGCGCTCCATCTTGCGATGGCAGGGCGGGTAGTCCATCACCGCGTAGTGCTGCGTGCTGCGGTTGTCCCAGAACGCCATGCTGTTCGGCTTCCAGCGGAAGCGGACCTGGTACTCGGGGATGAACGCCTGGCTGATCAGGTAGTTCAGCAGCGCGCTCGCGCCCGGGCTCGCGTCCTGCCCGAAGCGCACGTTCTGCGCCGTGTGGTAGTTCGTAAGGTGCGTCGTGAATGCGTTGACGAACAGGACCTTCTCGCCGGTCTCCGGGTGCGTGCGCACGACAGGATGCTCCGCATCGGGGTACTGCTCGTGCAGCGCGAGCCGCTTCTCGATCGGCATCGCGGCGCCGAAGCTCGCCTCGATGCTGTGGCGCGCGCGCAGGTCGGCGATCTTCGTCTTGACGTCCTCGGGCAGCCGGGCGTATGCCTCGACCATGTTGACCCACATCGTGTCGCCGCCGACCGGCGGGCATTCGACGCAGCGGAGCACGCAGCCGAACGGCGGCTTCTCGCGCCACGTCGCATCGGTATGCCAGGCGTTCTCGTAGCGGTCGTTCGGCTGGTCCGGCGACTTGTAGATGCGCACGAGCCCCGGATTATCCGGATCGCTGCCGGCGACCGGATGGTCCTCGAGCTCGCCGAAGTGGCGCGCGAACGCGACGTGCTCGGCGCGCGTGATGTCCTGGTCGCGGAAGAACAGCACCCTGTGCTTCAGCAGCAGCGCGCGGATCTCGGCGACGAGGCCCGGCGTCGCGCGAAGCGACGCCGAGGTCGACGTTGGAAAGCTCGGCGCCGATCGTGCAGGTCAGCGGCTCGACGCGGATCGAGCCGCGCGTGGCGATGTGCGCCGGGGCTGCGGGCGCGCTGGTCGTGGCAGTGGTCATGACGTCCTCTCTCCCGGCTAGATCACGAAGATCGACGAGCCGGTCGTCTTGCGCGACTCGAGGTCGCGGTGCGCCTGCGCCGCGTCGCGGAGCGGGTAGCGCTGGTTGATCTCGATCCGGATGCGGCCCGCCGCAACGTGTCCGAACAGCTCGCCGGCCAGCGCGTCCTTCTCCGCGGGATCGGCGATGTAGTCGGCGAGCGCCGGCCGGGTGACGAACACCGAGCCCTTGATCGCGAGTTGCGTCGCGTCGATCGGCGGAATCGGGCCCGAGGCCGTGCCCACGCACACCAGCAGTCCGCGCTTCCTCAGCGAGTCGATGGAACCGGCGAATGTGTCCTTGCCGACGCTGTCGTAGACGACCGCCACACCCGCGCCACCGGTCAGCTCGCGCACGCGCTTTGCAACGTCTTCACGCGCGTAGTTGATCGTGTGGTCACAGCCGTGCGCGCGCGCGACCTCCGCTTTCGCATCGCTCGACACCGTGCCGATGACCGTGAGCCCGAGGAGCTTCGCCCACTGCGAGACGATCAACCCGACGCCGCCCGCGGCGGCGTGCAGCAGGATCGTGTCGCCGGCGCGCAGCGGCCAGATCCGGCGCATCAGGTACGCGGAGGTCAGGCCGCGCATCGTCATCGCGGCCGCCGTCTCGCACGAGATCGCATCGGGCAGCTTGATCAGCGGCGCCG
Source organism: uncultured beta proteobacterium (assembly GCA_963804205.1). Classification (GTDB taxonomy): domain Bacteria; phylum Pseudomonadota; class Gammaproteobacteria; order Burkholderiales; family Casimicrobiaceae; genus VBCG01. The sequence goes on from CAWDPJ010000007.1 coordinate 22,965, forward strand.
CCGGGATCAGCCGTTCGGTGCTGTAGGCGCCGAGCGTGTTGAGGAAACCCGTGTAGGTGACGCGATCGCCCGGCGCGACGTTGGTCACGCCCTCGCCGACCGCCTCGACTACGCCGGAGGCCTCGACGCCCATGCCGTTGGGCAGCGGCACCGGGTAGAGGCCGGTGCGGAAATACGTGTCGGCGAAGTTGAGACCCACCGCGACATGGCGAAGCCGCGCCTGGCCGGGGCCGGGGCTGCCGACGGCAACCTCTTCCCAGCGCAGGACGTCCGGCCCGCCTGCCTCGTGCATACGGATTGCGTGTGCCATGGTCGCCTCACGCGGCTTTGCGCAGGAAGCCCTGCTGTCGGCCCTTGGCGTTCGGGGCGAAGCCGTTGGCGGCCAGCGTCTCTTCCACCGTGTCGTAGAACACGCCGATCTTGCAGATCTCGCGCGCTTCCTTGCCCGTGGCGACTTCGCGGCCGAACTCGCGCGAGATGCGCACCAGCTGCTCGATCTGCTTCACGGTCGACATCTTCTCGGTGCGCGACTGGTTCCAGAGGTTGTCCTCGATGCCGCAGCGCACGTGCAGGCCCATCGCCAGGCCCATCATGTTGATCGGCAGCACGTTGCGCATGCTGCTTTCGACGGTCAGCATCGAGCCGTCGGGGATGGCGCGCAGGAAGTGGGCCAGGCTGTAGATCGTCGGCTGGTCCATGCCGCCGCCGATCGCCACCCAGTTCATCACCAGCGGGCCCTTGTAGACGCCGCGGCGGATCAGGCGCTCCACCGTCTCGTAGCTGTTGATGTTGTAGAACTGGAAGGCGCTCTGGATGCCGGCGGCGCTCAGGCGGCGCACGTGCTCCTCGACCCAGCTCGGGGCGGAGGGGACGATCATCTCGCGGTAGGCCTGGTAGTTCTGCGGCTCGGCCATCGACGTGCCGGCGATGTCTTCGATTTCCATCTGCTCCACGACGTTCATCTGCGTGGTGTTGACGGTGACGGTGACCTGATCCGGCTTGGGATCGAGCTCGGCCAGCATGTGGCGCGTGTCGTCGGACAGCCACTTGGCGTGGGAGCCTTCAGTCTCGGGCGCGAAGGAGATCGAGCCGCCGACCTGGATGATCAGGTCCGGCACGGCCTTGCGCACGCCGGCGATCAGCTCGTTGAACTTGGACAGGCGCTTGGAGCCTTTGCCGTCGAGCTCGCGCACGTGCAGGTGCAGCACGGTGGCGCCCGCGTTGTAGCAGTCCACCGCCTTCTGGACCTGCGCTTCCATCGTGACGGGAATGTCCTCTGGAAAGTCCGAAGGCACCCACTCGGGGCCGTACGGTGCGGCGGTGATGACCAGCTTTTCCTGGTTCTCCGGGAACAGGGATCCGTCGAGGAAGTTCATGGCAGTTCCTTTGCTTGAGGGGTTACGGGAGTTCGGGGTTTGCGCTGTTCGCTCGCTTCCAGCTCGTCGAGCAGGATCGGTGCGCCCACGCACATCGTGTGCAGTCCCTGCATGCTCGCGAGCTGCAGCACTGCGATGATCTCTTCCCTCGTCGCGCCGAACTTCAGCGCGCGTTGGATGTGCCGGCGCACGCCCGGGGCGTACAGGTGCGTGCACGAGGCGTCGAGCGCGATGCCGATGAGCTCGATCGTCTTCGCGTCGAGGACGCCGGCGACCGCGGGTGCGATCGCCATCGCGATCACCTTCTCGGTCCAGGCCGGATCGAGCTTGGCGAACGGCTCCCAGTCCGGATTCCAGTTTCCAGTGGCCTGCCTCGGCGCCGGCGCGGGCCGCGCGCGACGCTTGCCGGTATCGCCCGTCATGAGAGGGGTCGCGATGGTCATGGTCATGCCGCCTGGGGCCTGAGCTCGCCGCCGGCAACGGCCTTGTCGCCCTCGACCTGCTTGAGGTCGGCGACATAGGTACGAGCGGCTAGAACGAACACGACCGCCGCCAGCAGGCTGAACGCGGGTATCACCGACAGCGCGAACGGCAACCCGTATGCATCGGAAAGGAAGCCGGTAACCAGCGGTCCCCCCGCGAGACCGATCAGGTTCTGCGTGAGCGAGAGCGTCGCGGCCGCGGTCGCGCGCAGCGCCGGATGGATCACGTCGACGACGACGGCGCAGACCGGGCCGATGCTGCCGGTCATCATCGTCGCGCCGAGCAGGATGAACGCGAACTGGGCGGGTCCCGGCGACATCACGCCGAATGCCACGAACATGAAGGCCGCCGTCAGCACCGCCGCCACCGCGGGAACGTAGAGCCGGGCGCGCGGGAACCGCTTGCTCAGCCGATCCGCGACGATGCTCCAGACGATCGCCCCGATGCCTCCCATCAGCACGACGAGCCCGGTCTTGAGGCCGGCCTGGTCCGGCGCGAGTCCGTGGAACCGGTTGAAGTAGCTGGGCATCCACGCCCAGATCGTCGACACCATCAAGAGTTGCAGTCCGGCGCCCACGCAGGTCACGATCGCCGTGCGCGGTCGCAGCAGCTCGGCCACGATGGCCCTGGCGGTGAGCGTGGTGCGGCGGCCGGCGCGCTCCTTGGACGGGAACGCTACGGTCTTGTAGTCGCGCACGATCAGGAGGAACAGGCCCGCGAGAAGCAGCCCGGGGACGCCGACCACGCCGAAGCCTGCCTGCCAGCCCCAGCGCTCGGCGATGACGCCGCCGAGCACGACGCCCAGCACCGAGCCGATCAGGCCGGCGGCGAGGAAGGCGCCGAGTACCGTGCTGCGCATGCGCTCCGGGAACATGCTCGCGAGCAGTGCCACGCCGACCGCGCCGTAGGCCGCTTCGCCGACGCCGACGACCGCACGCGCGGCGAGCAACTGGCCGTAGCTGGTGGCGAACGCGCAGGCGATCGTCGCCAGGCTCCAGACCAGCGCCATCAGGAAGATGCTCTTGACCCGGCTCCAGCGGTCGGCGAGCAGCGACAGCGGGATCGCACCGATCGCCACGGTGATCGACACGATCGACACGAGCCCGCCGAGCTGGCCGTCCGAGAGCGACCAGTGTCCCTTGAGGTGCGGGAACATCGACACGACGACCTGCCGATCGACGTAGTCGACGATCATCAGTGCGAACACGATCGCGAAGACCGCCCACGCGTAGCGACGCGGCGGCAGGCGATGCTCGACCGGATCGTACTCGTAGTGGTGGGACGCAAGGGCCATCGTGGGGTGCCGTTCGAACTAGGATTTGCGGGTTGCCGGCGCGCTGTTCGCGAATGCCGGGACCACCGCGGATGCGAAGCATTGTGAAGCGGCAGGCGCTTTGTCGATTGCCCGCGCGGGACGTAGAATTATCTTCTGGGGACAGGACGACTGAGACCGATGAAGGGCCTGATCCGCAGCGCGAGCCTGACCAATTTCGCCGACGTCGCACGCCGGGTCGGGCTCGATCCGGCACGACTGTTCCGCGAGTTCGGACTGCCGCAGCAATGCCTGCGCGACCCCGAGCTCAAAGTACCGCTGGATACTGTGCGGCAGTTGCTCGAGGTATCGGCCGAGCGTGCCGGGGTCGAGGCGTTCGGCCTGATGATGGCCGATTCGCGATGGCTGTCCAACCTCGGGCCGGTCGGTCTGCTCGTGCGCGAGCAGCCGACGGTGCGTCTTGCAATCGACGCGCTGGTGCGCCACAGCCGGCAGCTCAACGAAGCGCTGTTCCTGACGCTCGAGGAGAGCGGCAAAGTCGTCGTGCTGCGCGAGGAGCTGATCGTGGGCCACGCGGGACCGGTTCGCCAATCGACGGAGCTCGCGATCGGCGTGGTGTTCCGGCTGCTGAGCACGCTGCTGGGACCGGGCTGGCGCCCGCTGCGCGTGTGCTTCGCGCACGACGCGCCGGCCGACCGTTCGGAGCACGAGCGCGTGTTCGGCCGCGACGTCGAGTTCGGCCACGCGTTCAACGGCATCGTCTTCTCCCGCGGCGACCTCGAGTCGCCGAATCCCGCCGCCGATCCGCAGATGGCGCGCTACGCACGCAAGCTTCTCGAGGCGGGCTCTGATGACGCGGATGCGGCCGACATGAGCGCCCGGGTCCGCGAGATGATCGTGACGCTGCTCGGCACCGGGCGCTGCACGATCGCGCTGGTCGCACAGCACATGGGCGTGGACCGGCGCACGATCCATCGCCAACTCGCGAGCGAGGGCGAGAGCTACTCGGCGCTCATCGATGCGGTTCGGCGCGAGCTGGTCGATCGCTACCTGAGGGACCGCAAGCGATCGCTGACCGAGATTTCATCGCTGCTCGGCTTCGCGGCGCCGAGCGCGTTTTCGCGCTGGTATCAGCGCCAGTTCCACGCGAAGGCGTCGGAGGCGCGCGCGCGCAACACGTCGCGGCAGCGGTAGCTCGCGCCCGCACCTCGCTAAAGCTGGGGTGATCGGGCGTCGCCGCGACGCCGGAGCTCATAGATCACGATTGCCCTCCCAGCGAAGTCCTCTTGGGGATGCAATTGTGTGGTGCGCTGGCCGCCTTCGGATACCGGGGTTAAACGAGCGCCGTGTTGCCAGGCGCGGGCAGGTAGCATCGCAAACCGACTCATTGCTTCCTCAGGCATGCAGAAGACAAGAACCATCTTCGTCCAAGCGCTGTGCGTCCTTGCATTCGCGGGGCTATTCGTTCCGGCGTCTGCTGCCGTGCAGCTCGTTCCCGTGGTGGCGACCGGACTTTCGAGCCCGCTGTACGTAACCCATGGCGGCGATGGCTCGAACCGGCTCTATATCGCCGAGCGCGGCGGCATTGTCCGTGTCCTGCAGCCGGGTGCGTCGACACCGACCGTTTTCCTGGATCTGCGCAGCAAGCTCGTGTCCGGCGACGAACGGGGCCTGCTCGGGCTCGCGTTCCACCCCGCGTACGCCAGCAACGGTCGCCTGTTCGTGTATTACACGCGAGTCGGCGACGGTGCGCTGGTGATCGCCGAATATCGCCGCTCGGCGGACCCGAACATGGCCGAGGCGACCGAAAGCACCGTGCTCACGATCGCGCATCCAGCGCCAGTCGAATCACAACGGCGGGATGCTTGCCTTCGGCCCCGATGGTTACCTCTATCTCGGCATCGGTGACGGCGGTGCGCGCGAACGATCCGCTGAACAACGCGCAAAACGTCGACGTGCTGCTCGGCAAGATCCTGCGGATCGACGTCGATCGAGAGGATCCGCTGTCCGGCAATCGCTACGTTGCACCGGCCGACAATCCGTTCGTGAATGCAGCGGGTCGAGACGAGATCTACGCGATCGGATTGCGCAACCCGTGGCGCTTCAGCTTCGATCGCGCAACCGGCGCCTTGTGGGTCGGCGACGTCGGTCAGGGGGCGCGCGAGGAAGTCCACGCACCGGTGGTCAAGGGCGGCAACTACGGCTGGCGCGTCTACGAGGGGACATCCTGCACGAACAACGATCCGACCCTGTGCGACCCGGCGAACTTCATAGCGCCGCTTTTCGACTACGGCCACGGCGGTGGTCGCTGCTCGATCACCGGTGGCTATGTCTATCGCGGCTCACTCGGCGCGCTGCCGGCCGGTACCTATGTCTACGGCGACTTCTGCACGGGAGAGATTTTCGCCTGGAACGGCGCGGCGCAGGCTTTGCTCCTCGACACATCGCTCAGCATCGCCTCGTTCGGCGAGGACGAGCAGGGCGAGCTTTATGTCGTCGATCTGGATGGAACGGTCAGCCGGATCGTGGACGCGAGCGCCGGGCGGTGCCGCGATCGAGTACTTTCACGCCGGGTTCGATCATTACTTCAGCACCTCGATCGCCGTGGAGATCGCTGCGCTCGACGCGGGCGTGTTCAGCGGATGGGCGCGGACCGGACAGTCGTTCAGCGTCGATCCGATCGGGACCGCGGGCAACGCGAACATGTGCCGATTCTTCAGCGCGAGCTTCGCGCCGAAGAGCTCGCACTTCTACACGCCGGTCGCCGGCGAATGCGAGATCGTCAAGGGCAGCAGCATCTGGCAGTTCGAGGGCGAGGTGTACTCGGTCACGCTTCCCGACATCTCTGGCACGTGCCCGGCGGCAAAGATCCCGCTTTATCGCATGTACAACGATGGACGAAGCGGGGCGGCGAACCACCGCTACACGACGAGCCTCGACACGCGCGCCGCAATGCTGGCGCAAGGGTGGATTCCCGAAGGGTTCGGCGCGATCGGCGTGATCGCGCTTGTCGCCGTAGCCATCGATCCCGCGAAGTGAGACCCGTCTCTTGTAGCCAGGAAGGCTTCCCGCATTCGGTGGCATGAGCTACGCGTCGGCTGCGCGGGGACGACAGCAGAAAAATTCGGCAAATCGTTGACTTGTCAACGACTCTTCAAGTTGTCGAGCATCGCATCGCCGGTGACCGTCACCGTGAGCTCCGTCGTTCCGCCCTCGACCGCAACCGGGGCGCCGCCGGCCGGCGCGGCCTGCGCGCGCATCATCATCTCCTGACGCGGTATCGGAGCGTGGTCGCCAGCCGTGACGGTGATGCGTCCGGCCCGCCAACTCGCGTAGCCGAGGGCATCGGCGGCGGTCGCGGCGCGTTGCTGCCACGAGCGAATCGCTTCGCGCGTCAGCGCATCCTCGGCCTTGCGGCGGGTTTCGGGCGATACCGAAAAGCCCATGCCCGAGATCAGCAGCCCGTCTTCGTCCTGCAGTCGGGAGATTAGCGCCGCGAGCGCGGCGAAATCGGTGCTGGTGAGCTGCAGCGACTGCACGACCTTCCACTTCGAGGGCTTACCCTTCTCCCAGGTCTGCCACGTGCTGTAGCCGGCACTTTTCGCTTCGACCGCAGGCGCGGATTTCGCGCGCGCAAGCGCCTTCGCCATGCGCGCGTTCACTTCGCTGGCCGCAGCCGCGGCGCTCGCGTTGTCCGCTTCGACGCGAACCGTCGCCTGCATGCGGTCGTTCTGCACGGTACCGGTGGCGGCGCCGGTGACGGCGACGCTCGGTGTCGAGGGCATGATCAGCGTCGTTTCAGCGGCCGCGAATGCGAGCGAAGCTGACAGCGCGAACGCCAGCGCGAGACAGCGCGCCACGCCGAGCCGCAATTCTTTCGATTTCATCGGGACGTCTCCTTCAAACCCGCGCGCTCGGGGAGCGCTTCGATCGCACTGCGATTGGTCCACGAAAAGCAACGCTCCGCGGCCTCCCGCCACGGCAGCCACGCGTGACGAAGGTGCTCGCGCGGGTTCAGCCGCACGTCGATCGGGCCCGGGACGGCGAGGGCAAACACGTGCTCGGTGTTGTGCGTCGTGCCGGGCGGATAGCGATGGCGCCATTTCGGAAAGATCTCGAAGTCGTTGGACCGCTGCCAGTCGACGACGCCGCCGAATGCGGCTGCGTCGATGCCGGTTTCCTCCGCGAGCTCGCGCACGGCCGTGTCCGCCAGCGCTTCGCCGGGCTCGCGGCTTCCGGTCACCGATTGCCAGTGCTCCGGAAAGTCCGCTCGCTCGAGCAACAGGACGCGAAGGTCCGGGGTATGAACGAGGACCAGCACCGAAACGGGTTGCTTGAAGCTCACTCAGCGACAACGCTCAGGCGACGAATACCCAGAACGGGACCTGCCGCTCCTTCCAGAATTCCGCGGCCTCGCCGAGGATCTCCTCGAGCGTGTCCCATTCAGTCGGATGATCCTTGCGCCAGGCGGTGGCATGCGCGAGCACGACCGTGCGTCCGTGTTTCCCGAGCCAGTCGCGGTCCTCCAGCACGTCGGCGAGCGCGTCCCAGTTGTGGCCGAAGTGGTCGGGAAGCTTGAGCTGACGGTCGATCTCGCCGAACAGCGTCGCCTTGTCCCGCGCCTTCGAAAGGTCGATGACGGCGTATCCGAGCTTCGCCTGTGCGGCCGCGGTCTTCAGCGGCTCGACCGGACCTTTCCATTCGAGGACGCCGGCGGCGTCGAGCACCGAAAGATCGGGCGGTTTCATTCGCGGACCCTCGCAAACGAACGGTAATGGTCGTCGGTGTAAAAGCAGGCGTCAGGGGTTTTCGCCGGGCCACCGCAGACGAGTCGCCGCGCGCCGCGGTTGCGAGCGCCCGGCGTACGCACCGTGTACTCGTGATAATAGTCTCGCGGCTTCGCCGGAAGCAGCCGTTCGCGATTACCGAAGCGGACGCCGTCGCGCTCGTACGGGAAAGGTCCGCCAGCGCGAATCAGCGCGAGCGTCTCGCGCGCTTCGCGTGGCAGACTCGGCGAGCGCGATCACCGGCAGCAGTTCCTGCACCGCCCGCGGCTGCGCGAACGCCATCTGCGCGCCGAGCAATGGCAGCGTGACGATCAGGCGAAGGAAGGCGGACAATCGCATGCCGTGAGTTTACTTCACGCGTGCACGGAACCGCCGACGGACGCTACGGCATCTTCGCGGAGTCGCTCGGCCGCACCTTGATGTGCAAGTCGCGTAGCTGTTGCTCGGTCGCCGGCGCAGGCGCATCTACCAGCAGGTCCTGTCCGCGCTGCGTTTTCGGGAACGCGATCACTTCCCGGATCGACTCCGCGCCGGCCATGATCATCGCGATCCGGTCGAGGCCGAACGCGATGCCGCCGTGCGGCGGCGCGCCGTAGGAGAGCGCATCGAGCAGGAACCCGAACTTGCGGCGCTGGTCCTCGGGACTGATCTTCAGCGCCTCGAAGACTTTCGCCTGCACATCGGCGCGATGGATCCGCACGGAGCCGCCGCCGATCTCCCAGCCGTTCAACACGACGTCGTACGCCTTGGCGATCGCGTTGCCCGGATCGGAGGCGAAGCGGTCCTCGTGGCCGTCCTTCGGCGCGGTGAATGGATGATGGCGCGCGGCCCAGCTCTTCGTGTGCTCGTCGTACTCGAACATCGGAAAGTCCACCACCCACAGCGGCCGCCAGCCGCTTTCCGCGAAGCCGCGCTCGTGGCCGACCTTCGCGCGCAGCGCACCGAGCGCGTCGTTCACGATCTTCTCGCGGTCGGCGCCGAAAAAGATCAGGTCGCCGGTCTGCGCACCGGTGCGCGAAAGGATTTCGCGCAGCACGGCCTCGGAAAGGAATTTCACGATCGGCGACTGCAGGCCTTCCTCGTTCGCTTTCGACGCGTCGTTCACCTTGATGTAGGCGAGTCCCTTCGCGCCGTAGATCGCGGCGAACGATGCGAGGTCGTCGATCTCCTTGCGGGTCAACGTGCCCCCGTTCGGCAGGCGCAGCGCCGCGACGCGACCGTTCGGCAGGTCCGCTGCGGCCCGGAACACCTTGAAGTCCACCGTCTTCATCAGCTCCGTGAGCTCGGTGAGCTCGAGCTTCACGCGCAGGTCCGGCTTGTCGGAGCCGTAGTCGCGCATCGCGTCGGCGTAGGTCATGACGGGGAACGCGGGCAGGTCGACTTGAAGTGCCTCGCGGAACATCGCGCGCACGAGGCCTTCCATCAGCTCGCGGATCTCGAGCTCGCTCATGAAGCTCGTCTCGACGTCGATCTGCGTGAATTCCGGCTGCCGGTCCGCGCGCAGGTCTTCGTCGCGAAAGCACTTGACGATCTGGTAATAGCGGTCGAAGCCGGCCACCATGAGCATCTGCTTGAACAGCTGCGGCGACTGCGGAAGCGCGTAGAACTGGCCATGGTAGATGCGCGAGGGCACGAGAAACTCGCGCGCGCCTTCGGGCGTCGACTTGTAGAGCGTTGGCGTTTCGATGTCGATAAAGCCGTGCTCGTCGAGATAGCGCCGCGCGGACATCGTCGCGCGGTGCCGCAAACGGAGGTTGCTCTGCATCACCGGCCGCCGCAGGTCGAGCACGCGATGCTGGAGCCGCACGGTCTCCGACAGATTCTCCTCGTCGAGCTGGAACGGCGGCGTCGTCGATGCGTTCAGGATCTCGATCTCGTGTCCCAGCACCTCGATCTCGCCCGAGACCAGGTTCGGATTCACCGTGCCTTCCGGGCGCGGCCGAACGATGCCGGTAACGCGAATGCAGTATTCGTTACGAAGCTTCTCGGCGGTCGCGAACGTCTGCGCGCGGTCGGGATCGAACACGACCTGCACGAGCCCTTCGCGATCACGCAGGTCGACGAAGATCACGCCCCCGTGATCGCGGCGGCGATGGACCCAGCCGGCCAGCGTGACGACCTGCTTCAGGTGGCGGCGATCGATGCGGCCGCAGTAGTCGGTACGATTCAAGCTTTCTTCTCCGGTGTTCGGGGGCGTGGGCGCTTAGCCGCGTCCGCGTGGCGGCGCTCGAGGCTTCGCGCAGGCAGCGCGAAGCGGTCAGTTTCGATCGGATCCGACGGTGACGCCGGGCGCGGGCGACGGGGTCGGGGCCGCAGCGGGAATATCGGGGCGCGGCGGCGCGGGAACGGGGCTTCCGCGCGGCATCACCACCCCCATCGACACGACGTACTTCAACGCCTCCTCGACCGACATGTCGAGGTCGCGCACGCGCGAGCGCGGCACGATGAGGAAATAACCGGACGTCGGATTCGGCGTCGTCGGCACGTAGACCGACACGTGCTCTTCGCTGAAGTGACGCGCGACCGCGGGTGCCGGCGCGCCGGTCAGGAACGCGATCGTCCAGCTGTTCTCGTTCGGGAATTGAACGAGCAACGCCTTGCGGAACGCGTTGCCGGTGTCCGAGAGCAGCGTATCGGACACCTGCTTGACCGACGAGTAGATCGACTTGACGAACGGGATGCGGCCGAGCACCGCTTCCCACAGCCGGATCAATCGCAGGCCGAAGAAATTCGCGGCGAGCACCCCGGTCGCGAGCAGGATCGCGAACGCAAGCAGCACGCCCAGCCCGGGTATGCGCACGCCGAAGTGATCCGGACGGATCGATTCCGGCAACAGCAGTAACGTCTGGTCGAGCGTCGAGAGCAGGAAGTGCAGCACCCAGATCGTGATGCCGAGCGGCACCCAGACCAGCAGGCCTGCGATCAGGTAACGCTTCATGCGCTGGAGCGTCACCCGGCGTCAGCGACGGGCGAAGCTTTGGTTGCAGCCCCCGTGCTCGAGGCGGCCTTGGTGTCAGTTTTCTTTTCGGCAGGCGAATCGACCGCGCCCTTCGAGTCGGTTTTCGCATCAGTCTTCGCGTCGGCTTTCGCGTCCGACGTCGCCGCCTCGCCGGAAGCGGCGGGTTTGCCGGCGTTGCCCCCGCGAAAGTCAGTGGCGTACCAGCCGCTGCCTTTCAGCTGGAAGCCGGCGGCAGACATCTGCTTCACGAGCGTCGCCTCGTGACAGACAGGGCAGTCGGTCAGCTGCGCTTCCGAGAGCTTCTGGAGGGCCTCCAGCTCGTGTCCGCATTTCGAGCAGCGATATTCGTAGATCGGCATGGCGGTCCTTGGTCGTGATGCAGCGCCGCGCGACCGGAGCGATTCTTCGGCGGGCGCGCAAAGCGCTTGATTCTCAACGGTAAATTATACCTCAAAATCGTCGCAATGCGACGCCACGGATCGGGGACGCGCGGCCGGCGCGCTCCCCGAACCTTGGCCCGTAAGTGGTGCCTGCGTGTCGTACCGCAAGATTGCTTTATGCTTCGCGCGGAACGAGAAGCGGGGGCTTCAGGTGGCGGCGTATTGGATCTGGTGGATCATCGCGGGCGGGCTGGTCGTCGCCGAGCTGGTGACCGGGACGTTTTTCCTGCTGGCCCTCGGCGTCGCGTTCGCCATCGGCGGGCTCGCAGCGCTGCTCGGTGTCGGCTTCGAGATCCAGCTGGTCATCGCCGGCATCGTCGCGATGGCCGGCGTCTTCCTGGCCCACCGCTGGCGCCGCCGCAAGGCGCAACCCGCACAGGAGCCGGTCTTCGACATCGGCCAGACGGTGCGCGTGCAGGCTTGGAATCCGGACGGCACGGCGCGTGTCGCCTATCGCGGCACGCTGTGGCAGGCAGAGGCCGCTGCGCCCGACGTGCCTCGCGGCGACACGATGTTCATCGTCGGCGTGCGCGGCTCCACGCTGGTCATCGCCGACCGCAAGCCCTGACGCTTCGGTTCTCCATCCTCCGCTTTCGCCACCCGCAGCCTCAACTTCCACCATGTCGACACAGGGATTGCTCATGGGCATCGGCTCTTCGGCCGTCACGATCGTGCTGTTCATCATCGCGCTGATCGTCATCATCAAGGCGATTCGGGTGGTTCCGCAGCAGCACGCATGGGTTGTCGAGCGGCTCGGCCGCTTCCACGCCACGCTCCAGCCCGGCCTCAACTTCCTGATCCCCTTCGTCGACCGGCTCGCGTATCGGCACGACCTGCGCGAGATCCCGCTCGACGTGCCGTCTCAGGTTTGCATCACGAGGGACAACACGCAGCTGCAGGTCGACGGCATCCTGTATTTCCAGGTGACGGATCCGAAGCTCGCTTCCTACGGGTCGTCGAACTACGTGCTGGCGATCACGCAGCTCGCGCAGACGACGCTGCGCAGCATCATCGGGCGCATGGAGCTCGACCGCACGTTCGAGGAGCGCGACCAGATCAACGCGACCGTCGTTGCCGCACTCGACGAGGCCGCGCTGTCCTGGGGCGTGAAGGTCCTGCGCTATGAGATCAAGGATCTGACGCCGCCGGCCGAGATCCTTCACGCGATGCAGGCGCAGATCACGGCCGAGCGCGAGAAGCGCGCGGTGATCGCGACCTCCGAAGGCCGTCGCCAGGAACAGATCAATCACGCGAGCGGTGCGCGCGAAGCCGCGATCGCGGAATCGGAAGGCGCCAAGCAAGCCGAGATCAACAACGCGCAAGGCGAGGCGGCGGCCATCCTCGCACGCGCGGAAGCGACGGCGAAGGCGATCCGGCAGATCGCCGACGCGATCGAGGCGCCCGGCGGCCTGCAGGCGGTGAACCTGCGCATCGCCGAGCAGTACATCGGCGAGTTCGGCAAGCTCGCGAAGACCAACAACACGCTGATCGTGCCGACGAATGTCGCCGACGTCGCAAGCATGATCGCAACCGCGATGAGCGTGGTTAGGACCACGCCGCCCGCCGCGGCGACCCGGTAACGCCCGATGGAAATCCGCGATCACGTTTTCATCGTCACCGGAGGTGCGTCCGGTCTGGGTGCGGCAAGCGCACGCATGCTCGCCGAGGGCGGAGGGCGCGTCGTCGTCGCGGACCTGAAGGAGGACGAGGGCCGCGCGCTTACGGCCGAGCTCGGCGCGAACGTTCGCTTCGTGCGCACCGATGTCACGGACGAGGCAAGCGCGAAAGCCGCCGTCGCTGCGGCCGTCGATGGCTTCGGCGGATTGCACGGCCTCGTCAATTGCGCGGGCATCGTCCACGGGGAGAAGGTCGTTGGAAAGGATGGGCCGCACTCGCTCGCGACATTCGCGCGAGCGGTGAATATCAACCTGATCGGTTCGTTCAACCTGACGCGGCTCGCCGCCGATGCGATGTCCAGGGCTGCGCCGAATGCCGGCGGCGAGCGCGGCGTGATCGTCTACACGGCATCTGTCGCCGCGTTCGATGGCCAGATCGGCCAGGCAGCGTACGCGGCGTCGAAGGCCGGACTCGTCGGCATGACGTTGCCGATCGCGCGCGAGCTCGCGCGCTCCGGCATTCGCGTGATGACGATCGCACCGGGCATCTTCCACACGCCGATGATGGCGAGCCTGACGCCGGAGGTGCAGGAGGCGCTCGGGAAGATGGTCCCGTTCCCGCCGCGGCTGGGCCGACCGGAAGAGTTCGCCTCGCTGGTGCGCGAGATCATCGGCAATCCGATGCTGAACGGCGAGGTGATTCGGCTCGACGGCGCGATCCGCATGGCGCCCAAGTGACGAACAAGCCCGATCGCGCGAACGCGCGATCGGAAAGCGACTTCGTCATCCCCGCGTAGGCGGGGATCCAGCGTCTTCGTCCGCGATCACTGCGAACGAGAGACACTGGGTCCCCGCCTACACCGGGATGACGATCCTCGCGGATCGTCACCTCCGCGGGGACGACGCCGGAGCAAGTGCGCTAATCCCGATCGATCAACGCCAGCGACGCGACCATCATCGTGACGAAGAACACCAGCGTCCAGGCAGGCATCGACAGACCGAGGACGCTCCAGTCCGCAGCCGCGCACTCGCCGCTGCCGAGGAACACCTTCGACAGCACTTCGGTGAACGGCAGCGTCTCCATCATGTAGTTGAGCCCGGGACCGCAGGCGGGCACTTCGGACGGCGGCAACGACTGCAGCCAGACGTGCCGGATGGCGACCGCCGCCCCCGCGGACGCGACAGCGAATCCGAGGACCGAATAGGCGATCGCGCCGGCGCGTCCGGGATTGTGGATCGCCGCGAGCGCGAACACGACGCCGCAGGCGATCACCGCGATGCGCTGGAAGATGCACAGCGGGCACGGCTCGAGCCCGAGCACGTGCTGCGCGTAAAGCGCGTACGCCATCAGTCCCGCGCACAGCAGCGGCCCCGAGCGCGAATCCGAGCGCGCCGGCGCGGCAGCGCGAGCAGCGTGAACGAGGCGACGCCAAGCGTCATCACCGCGACGCGCCAGACGTTGGCGGCGAGCGGCGGCTGCGTCGCAAGCCAGCGCGACAGGAACTCCTGGCCGACGATCGCGAGCGCGATCAGGAACCCGGCCCATGGCCAGGCGATTTCTCGGTAACGGGTCATCCGCTGCGAGTTTCTCCAGCGCCTGGTCGATGTCCCAAAGGATGTCGTCGAGCGACTCGAGGCCGATCGAAAGCCGGATCATCTCCGGCGACACGCCGGCCGCGATCTGCTCCTCCTCGGAGAGCTGGCGGTGCGTCGTCGACGCCGGGTGGATGACCAGCGTCTTCGCATCACCCACGTTCGCGAGGTGCGAGAGGAACTGCACCGCTTCGATGAATTTCTCGCCGGCGCGCGCGCCGCCCTTGACGCCGAACGTGAGAATGCCGCCGGCGCCGCGGGGCAGATACTTCGCGGCGAGGCTCGCATTCCGGTTGCCGCGCAGCAGCGGATACTGCACCCACTCGACCTGCGGATGCGAGGCGAGATGCTGCGCGACGGCGAGCGCGGACGCACAATGACGCGGCATGCGAAGGTGCAGCGTCTCGATGCCTTGCAGCAGCAGGAACGCGGCGAGCGGCGACAGTGTCGGTCCGAGCGTGCGCATCGTTTCCATGCGCGCCCGCATCGTGAAGCCGAAGTCGCCGAACGTCTCGTAGAAGCGCACGCCGTGATAGCCGCGCGACGGCTGGGTCATCTGCGGGAACTTGCCGTTGTCCCAGGGGAACTTGCCCGACTCGACCAGGATGCCGCCCATCGTCGTCCCGTGGCCGCCGAGATACTTGGTCAGCGAATGCACGACGATGTCGGCGCCGTGCTCGAACGGACGGCACAGATACGGCGACGCAAGCGTGTTGTCGACGACGAGCGGCACGCCGGCTTCGCGCGCGATCGCGGACAGCGCGGCGAGGTCGCAGACGTTGAGCTGCGGATTGCCGATCGTCTCGGTATAGATCGCCTTGGTGTTGGGCTTCAGCGCAGCCCGGAACGCTTCCGGATCGTCAGCATCGACGAACGTGGTCTCGATGCCGAACTGCGCGAACGTCACTGCGAACTGCGTGTAAGTGCCGCCGTAAAGCGTGCGCGCCGAAACGATATGGTCGCCGGCTTGCGCCAACGTCAGCAGCGCGATCATCTGCGCCGCCATGCCGGTCGCCGTGGCGAGCGCCGCTCGTCCGCCTTCCAGCGCGGCCACGCGCTCCTCGAGGGCTGCGACCGTCGGATTGCTGATCCGCGAATAGACGTTGCCGAACGTCTGCAGGTTGAACAGGCTTGCCGCGTGATCGGCGCTGTCGAAGACGAACGACGTCGTCTGGTAGATCGGCAGCGCGCGTGCGCCGGTCTGCGCGTCCGGAATGTGTCCTGCGTGCAGGCACAGCGTGTCGAAGCCGAAGACGCGGTCGGGCATGGGGGCGATGATAACCGACCGCGAATCAGCGCTCACGCGCGTTGGCGGTCATCCCCGCGAAGGCGGGGATCCAGCGTCTTTGCTTCCGAATCGCGAACAAAAGTCACTGGGTCCCCGCCTTCGCGGGGATGACGATCCTTCGGATCGTCACCTTCGCGGGAACGACGGTGCTCTAGCCCGCCGTCGCCCGTCGCGACGAAATCACGCCGGTGTTCACGCCCGCCCAGTTCAGTCCGCCCAGGATGCGCGCGTGCTCGATCTTCATGCACCGGTCCATCACGACGTCGAGACCGGCGTCGTTCGCGATCCGCGCGGCCTGCTCGTGCCGGATGCCGAGTTGCATCCACAGCACGCTGGCCTGCTTCGCGACCGCCTCGCGCGCCAGGGCCACCATCTCGTCCGGCTTGCGAAAGCCGTCGACGACGTCGACCGCTTCGGGAATCGCCGAAACGCTCGGATAGCAGCGTTCCCCGAGCACCTCGGTGTAGTTCGGATTCACCGGGATCACGCGATAACCGTGATCCTGCAGGTACTTCGCGGCGAAGTAACTGGGTCGGTACCAGTTCGCCGAGAGGCCGACGACGGCGATCGTTTTCGAGCGGGCAAGGATGCTGCGCAATCCCGCGATGTCGTCGATGGTGGCCATTCCTCTCCTGATCGTCAGCGTCTCTCGAACGCAAGCTTGCGCGACGTACACCGGCATCATAGAGGACCGCATGACCCGTCGCCTGGGCCGACGCCAGGGTGACGGCGCCGGTCGGGCGCGTCCGCGCCGCGGCCAGCGATCATTGCAGGATCACCTTCGCGGCTGCGAAACGTGGGCACGAGTGCCGTATATTCAGGCACTTACTTGCGTCCGACGCCCACTCAACCGTCGGCCCGTTCCTTGCTTGGAGCCTACACCCGGTCCTTTCCGGGGACGGTCGCTCGCGTCCGTCCCTCTCAAAGCCTCGCACGATGGCATTGACGCGCACGCTGAAGGCGCTCGACCACAACTCCGTCCAGCAGACGCTGAGCGAGAGCTATGAGCGGGAATCGCTGACGGCGCTTTCGCAGCGCAAGCTCAACGCGCTCGCGATGCCGGTCGCCTACATCGACCGGCACCAGCGCTACCGGTTCGCGAACAAGGCCTTCCTCGACTGGATCGGCAAGCGCCCCGACGAGGTGCTGGCGCGCGAAGTGATCGAGGTCCTGGGGCGCGAGACCTACCAGCTCTATCACGCGTACATCGAGGCCGCGCTGGACGGCGAGCGCACGGGCTTCGAGCGCCAGCTCACCATTGCCGGACGCCCGGCGATCTGGATCCACGTCGACTATTACCCCGACAAGTCGGTGCAGGGCTCGGTGCGCGGCTTCCTCGTCACCTACAGCGATGTCGACCATCTGAAGCGGCTCGAGCTCGAAGCCGGCCAGCGCGAGCATCGGCTGCGCCTGGTCACCGACAGCGTCGGCGTACCGATCCTGTATTTCGACCGCCAGCAGAAGCTGCGCTTCTCGAACAAGCCTTACGCCGAGTGGGTCGGCATTCCGGCCGACGACTTGCTGGGCCACGCGCTTCGCGAGTTCATGCCGGTCGAGTCGCTCGCCGAGATGCAGAGCTACATCGAGCGCGCGTTCGCCGGCGCAACCGTCTCGTACGAGCGCCAGGAGCGGAAGGCGTCGGGCGAGTTGCGCTGGGTGCGCAACACGCTGTTCCCGGAGCGCGAGATGGGCGGCCGCGTCGGTGGCGCTTTCCTGGTGATGAACGACGTCGAGGATGACGTGCGGGTTCGCGACGCGATGAAAGCGCACCAGACGCAGCTGCGCCTGTTCGCCGACAACATCCCGGGACCGATCGCCTATCTCGACCGCAATCTCAAGTACACGTTCGTCAACCAGGCGTTCGCGAACCTCGCATGCAAGTCGCAGGACGAGATCTACGGCCGCACGCCGCCGGAGATCCTCGCTTCCGATGTCGGCAACTTCCTGCGGCCGATCCTGCGGCGCGCGCAGGCAGGCGAATCGATCGAGTACGAGCGCATCGGCAAGACCGCCGAGGGAGCGAAGCGCTGGATGCACGGCCGCATCGTGCCGGACCTCGATTCCGGCGGACAGGTGCGCGGGCTCTATTGCACCGAGTACGACATCCACGAGCTCAAGACGACCGAGCAGGCGCTCGCGATCCGCGAGCAGCAGCTGCGGCTGTTCACCGACAACATTCCCGAGCCGGTCGTCTACCTCGATGGCGAGCGCCGCTACGCGTTCGTCAACGAGGCGTTCCTCGACCTGACCGGGCTCGCGCGCGAGAAGATTCTCGGCCGCCACGCCACCGAGGTCATCGACCCCGACCAGGCGCTGACCCTCGACGAGTACGTCAATCGCGCGCTCGCGGGCGAGTCGGTGACCTACGAGCGACCGGTCGTCGACGTCAACGGCCGCACGCGCTGGTTCCGCGCGCGCATCGTGCCGGACTTCCATTTCGACGGGATGATCAAGGGCCTGTACGTCGTCGGCCACGACATCACCGACTTGAAGCAGACGCAGGATGCGCTGGCGTCGCGCGAGAGCCAGCTGCGGGCGATCATGGACGGCGTTCCCGCGCCGGTCGCGTACATCGACCGCGACGAGCGTTGCCACTACGTCAATCGGACGTTCCTGCAGTTCTTCGGCCTGACGACCGAGCAGGTGAGCCGCATGCGGCTGCGCGACGTCGTCGGCCACGGCATCTACCAGAGCGCGCAGGCGATGCTCGCGCGCGCGCTCGAAGGCGAGTCGACCGCATTCGACCGGCTCGTGCCGGGCGCGAACGGCGTGCGCCGCTGGATGACGATCCGCGTCGTGCCGGACCCGTCACCTTCCGGCGAGGTGCACGGCGCGTTCGTGCTGATGAACGACATCCATGGCCTGAAGCAGGCGCAGGAGGCGTCACGGGCTTCCGAGGCGGAGCTGCGGCTCATCATGGACAACGTTCCGGCGCGGGTCTCCTATATCGACCGCGACTATCGCTACCGCTTCCTCAATCGCCACAACGAGGAATGGCTGGCCGAAAGCCGGAAGGAGCTCGCCGGCAAGCGGGTCGTCGATGTTGTCGGCGAGGATCGCTTCGCACAGATCAAGCCGCTGTTCGACCGCGTGCTGAAGGGCGAGACGGTGAGCTCCGAGCAGATGCTCGTGCAGCTGGACGGCGGCGTGAAATGGGAATCGGTGCATTACGCGCCGAACCGCGACGCCGACAGCAACGTGATCGGTATCTATGCCGTGCACACCGACGTCCACGAGCAGAAGCGCAACGAGGAGGCGCTGCGCCGCGCCAACTGGATGCTGTCGTCGCACATCGGCAACACGCCGCTCGCGGTGATGGAATGGGACCGCGACTTCAAGCTGGTGCGCTGGTCGCCGCAGGCCGAGAACATCTTCGGCTGGACCGACGACGACGTGCGCGGCATGCCGCTGACCGACAACGTGCTGCTGCACGAGAACGACCGCGACCACGTGACCGGGCTTGTCGAGCGCCTGATCGGCGGCGACGAGCCGCGCGCGACCGGGCTCACCCGCAACTACCGGAAGGGCGGCGAGACGATCTGGTGCGAGTGGTATCACTCCGCGCTGCTCGACGATCGCGGCGAAATCGTGTCGATCCTGTCGTTCGTGCAGGACGTCAGCTCGCGCGTGCAGGCGGAGGAGCGGCTTCAGTACCTGGCGACGCGGGACGCGCTCACCGGACTGCCGAACCGGCTCCTTCTGCACGAGCGACTCACGCAGGCGATCGCGCAGGCGCGGCGCACCGGCCGTCGTGTCGGCGTGCTGTTCATCGACCTCGACCGCTTCAAGAACGTCAACGACACGCTCGGCCATCGGATCGGCGACGAGCTGCTGAAGGCAGTGACGCAGGCGCTCGCTGGTGCGCTGCGCGAGACCGATCTGCTCGCGCGCCTCGGCGGCGACGAATTCATGGTGATCGTCGAGGAGTTCGACGATCCGGCGGTGCTCGCCCGCATCGCGCAGAAGCTCTGCGATGCGGTCGCCCATCCGATGAAGGTCGAGGAGCACGACATCTACGTGACCTCGTCGATCGGGATTGCCGTCTATCCGGACGATTCCGACGACCCGGACGAGCTCCTGAAGCACGCGGACGTCGCGATGTATCGCAGCAAGGAGCTGGGGCGGAACACCTATCAGTTCCTCGACGCGAGTCTCGCCGAGCACCGCGTGAAGCAGCATTCGCTGGAGACGTCGCTGCGCGCGGCGCTCAAGGCGAATCTGCTGCAGCTCCACTACCAGCCGCTGGTGCGCATCCGCGACAACGTGATCATCGGCGCCGAGGCGCTGTTGCGCTGGAACGATCCCGAGCACGGGAGCGTGCCGCCGAAAGTGTTCATTCCGCTTGCCGAGGAGTCGGGACTCATCCATGCGCTCGGCGAATGGGTGCTGACGAACGCCGCCTTGCAATGCCGGGCCTGGCGCGACCAGGGCCTTCCGCTGACGGTTTCGATCAATCTGTCCGCGCGCCAGTTCTACCGCGAGGATCTCGCGCAGCGAATTTTCGATATCGTGAAGCAGTCCGGCTGCGAGCCGTCCTGGCTCGAGCTCGAAGTGACCGAAACCAGCCTGCTGCACGACCTCGATGCGATACGCAAGGTGCTGCACGAGTTGCGCGCCGCGGGTTTCGCAGTCGCGATCGACGACTTCGGCACGGGCTACTCGTCGCTGACGCACCTCAAGCACTTCCCGATCGACACGCTCAAGATCGACATCTCGTTCATCGCCGATCTCGAGTCCGACCCGGGCGACGCTGCGATCACCGAGGCGATCATCGGACTGGCCGGGGGTCTTGGCCTGAACGTCGTCGCCGAGGGTGTCGGAACGCGTGCGCAACTGGATTTCCTCGCGCGGCGCGGTTGCCACGCGTTCCAGGGCTTCTGGGTCAGCCCGCCGTTGCCTGCCGAGGAGTTCCGGCAGTTCGTGATCGGGCGGGCGGCGGCATAGCAGTTCCGCTCGACCGCGCAGCCGCCTCGCACACTGTGCCTTGACCGCGCCCGATCCCGGCGCACCCGATCGCAGCAATGCGAAACGACGGCGCAGCTTCGGGGAAGCGCCGCTGGCCCGGGTTCCGTAATCTCCAACGACGGGTCCGCGCACTGCGCGGACGGAACCGCATGGAGATTGAAAGATGAGATCCGATGAGGAGATTCGCCGAGACGTCGAGCAGGAGCTCAAATACGATCCGATGATCGATCCGACGGACATCGCGGTCAGCGTCAAGGACGGCACCGTGACGCTGACCGGGTTCGTTCGCAGCTACAGCCAGCGGTACCAGGCCGAGCGTGCCGCCAAGCGCGTCGCGGGCGTCGTTGCCCTGGCGAACGACCTCGAGGTGCGCCTGCCTGACGTCGACCAGCGGCCGGATCCGGAGATCGCGCGCGAAGCCGTCCAGGAGCTGAAGGGCGAGCTGCCGGCGTCGCACCCGAACCTCAGGGTGCTCGTGAGGGACGGCTGGATCACGCTGGAAGGCGAGGTCGAGTGGAACTTCCAACGCGAGCGCGCCGATGTCGCGATGCGCCGTGTGCGCGGCGCCAAGGGCGTGATCAACCTGATCAAGCTGAAGGCGAAGGTCGCGCCGGCCGATGTCAAGAAGCAGATCGAAGCGGCGTTGAAGCGCAGCGCGGAAATCGACGCACAAAGCATCACCGTCGAGACGAAAGGCAGCGAGGTGATCCTGCGCGGGACCGTGCGCTCCTGGGCGGAGCGCCAGGAAGCCGAACGTGCGGCATGGGCCGCGCCCGGCGTGACCAAGGTCGAGAACCGGATCACCATCAGCTACTCGCCGACGCTTTACGGATCCGGGGCGCGTACAACGGCGGGCGTGACTTGAAATGCAGTCGAGTCAGGACGTTATTGAGGACGCCGGTCACCCGGCCGGCGTCCGTGGAAGCACTCGAGCGTCATGTCGAGGCCCTTCTGGATCAGGCGCTCGACATGACGTTCCCTGCCAGCGACCCGCTCGCGGTCTTTGTCCTCGCTGAGGAACTCGCCGATGCAGGCGAGCGCGAGGGATGCTGACCGAAGCCACGATGGAAGGCGCCGGTGTCGCCAGCTTCGAGCGTTTCTTCCGAGCGGCCGCGAGCCTTGACATTGACAAGGCGGATCTGCCGCTACAACGAGTTCGTGAACCGCAAGGTGCATGATCTCCTCAGCAAGCCACGTGCCCGCAGATGAGACACATGCGCAGCTGCACCCAGCGGTCGCCGGTCGTAACGCAATCCTCGCAATAGCGCTTGTCCGGTCGGGTCACGTGGATCATGTCCACATGCGGGCAGGGAACCGCCATCGTTACCTCCACGGCGCGAAAGGGCTTCAGTCGTTCGACAAGTGGCGGTGCACGAACGACAAGTGGCGGTGCACGAACGCCACGGCCATCGCGCCTTCGCCGACCGCCGAGGCGAAGCGCTTCACCGATCCGTGACGCACGTCTCCGGCCGCGAACACGCCGGGGACGTTGGTCTCGAGATAGTGCGGATCGCGGTCGAGCGGCCAGCTTGCCGGCCGTTCGCGCCCGCGCCGCAGATCTGGTCCCGTCACGATGTAGCCAGCGTCGTCGCGAATGATGCCGGCCTCGATTGCCCACTCCGTCTGCGGCACGCCGCCGATGCACACGAAGAGCCAATGGGTCTCGATCTCGCGCACTTCCCCCGTGGTCTGGTTGCGCACCGTGATCCCCTGCAATATCTGCTCGCCGTGCAACGCGGTGACTTGCGAATGCAGCAACACCTCGATGTTGTGCGCGGACGTGATGCGGTCGATCAGGTAGTTGGATAGTGTCTCCTTGAGCGATCCGCCACGGACGATCATGAAAATCTTGTTTGCGTACGGCGCGAAGTGCATGGCCG
Organism: uncultured beta proteobacterium; assembly: GCA_963804205.1. Classification (GTDB taxonomy): domain Bacteria; phylum Pseudomonadota; class Gammaproteobacteria; order Burkholderiales; family Casimicrobiaceae; genus VBCG01. Next base: position 45,625 of record CAWDPJ010000007.1, read on the forward strand.
CCTGGCCCGCCGAGTTGCCGCCGCCGACGATGACGACGACCTGGTCTTTCGTTAGCTGCGCTTCGCTGGCACCCGCGCCGTAGTACACGCCAGCACCGAGCAGCCGCTCCTCGTTCGGCAGGTCGAGCCGCCGGTACGCGACGCCGGTCGCGCAGATCGATGCTCGTGCGACGATCTTCGTGCCGTCCTCCAGATACCCAACACCCTTGCCAGGCGGGAATTCGGCGCGCGAGGCCTTGCGGGCGAGGAGGATCTCCGTGCCGAACTTCAGCGCCTGCACGCGCGCACGCTCGAAGAGCTCGGCGCCACCAATTCCCTTCGGAAACCCGAGGTAGTTCTCGATGCACGAGCTGCTGCTCGCCTGACCGCCGACGGACCAACGCTCGACGAGCACTGTCTTGAGCCCGTCTGCGGCCGCGTACACGGCGGCCGAGAGTCCCGCGGGTCCGGCGCCGTAGATCGCGAGATCGTATTCGGAACGCGAAGGGTTGGCGAACCAGCCGAGCTTTTCCGTAATCTGGCGGACCGTCGGGCAATCGAGGCGTGTGCCATCCGCGAAGATGCATACGGGAAGACGCGAATCCTCGACCGACGGAATGCCAAGCGATTTACGAGCCTCGTCGTCGGAGTGGAGCGGCACGAACTCGAATGGCAGGTCGCTTCGGGAGAGGAAGTCGCGGATCGCATAGCCCTCGCTGTCGCCGAGACGTCCATATATCCGCACGAGCGGCGTGGTCGATTGCGCCTCGTTCGTCATCACATCCTCCTTAGACGCCGCGTTCGCGATGCATCGGCGACAGTGTTGCACGGCGCCCGGCTGCAGTATTCCGCCTTCCTGCGTGGGCACGTGACGCACATACACCCGATTCCCAAAGCCCCATGTGCAACGCGCCTACGGAGTCACCCGCGCAATGAACACGACGAATAGTCTTGCTGCTGATGGTCAACGCCGCCTTGAGCGAGCTATACGAGGGGATAGCGTTGGGAAGGGGCGCTTCGGCACCAAGATGCAATGGTGCGTTCGGCATTTCACGATCTACGCTCGGTTCTTGCTATTTCCAGCCGCTCAACCGGAGTAACGATCCCATGGACCAGCAGATCGACAGGCCTGACCTTCGACAACGATTCCTCGTCGGCCCGCGCTTCGGAGCCGAGCGCCGAATGCGCCGTGCTGCAGGTGGCTTACTTGACGTGCATGCCTTCCCCGGAGCCCGAGCATCGCCTCGCCCAGATCGCGATCTTGATCCCGGGCGAGCATGGCGCGTTCCATGTGGTGCATCGCGCACCGGACGGCCGGCTGCAGCGCACGTTCGTGCGCTCGCCGCAGGTCGCCGTGATCCCGGCACAACGGCCGCATGCAGTGACCGGCGCATCGGCGACCGACCTCGTGATGTTGCGCCTCGATCCGGCGTTCTACGAGGCGAAGGCGCGCGAGGCACTCTACCGCGACGCGCCCATCCTGGCGGAACGCTACGCCGCGATTGACGCCTTTCTGCGGGAAGTGGGCAACTCGTTGCGAACGCAACTATCTACGCAGTGGACCTGTCACCATGCCTACCTCGACGCGCTGGCAGGCGTGATCGCTGTCCATCTTGCGCGCAATTACAGCGGCGACCGGGACGCCCCACCTGCATACGCGGGGCTCGCTCCGCACAGGCTGCGGCGCGTGGTGGGCTTCGTGGACGATCACATCGGCGAGAGCCTGCTCGTACGGCAGCTCGCAGAAACCGTGCACATGAGCGCCTATCACTTCGCGCGCATGTTCCGGAAGGCAACCGGGCAGCCTCCGCACCTCTTCGTCACGCTGCGGCGGATCGAGCGCGCCAAGCGCCTGCTGGGCGACGACCGGATGTCGCTCGGCGACGTGGGGGCCACGGTCGGATTCCAGACGCAAAGCCACTTCACCGACGTGTTCCGCCGCCACACCGGCGTGACGCCCGGCGTATTCCGCCTGCGTTCGCTTCATTTGCCCGACGACTGGCAGGCGGCAGGCCGGGAGCCCGTGCGCGTGACGAACGGCACGAATCCAACAGGCCTTCGCAGGCACGGGGAAGAAGCGGCTTGACCTCCGCCGTATCGTTGATGGTCCCGACCTGGCGCAACGTGCGGCACGTGTTGCGCGGATGGAAAACCACGTTAGGAGCGATGACATGAACGAATTACTTGCCCGGTCCTGGTGGATGCTGGCGTTGCGCGGTGTGGCCGCACTGCTGTTCGGCGTTCTCGCGCTGATCTGGCCGGCCGTGACGCTTCTGACGTTGGTCATCTTGTTTGCCGCCTGGGCGCTTCTTGCCGGCGTGATGGCCGCGATCGCCGCGATCAAGAATCGCAGCGCGGACAGTGGCTGGTGGCTGATCCTCGTGCTCGGGCTGTTCAGCATCGCCGCCGGGATCGTCGCGGTGTTCTACCCGGGCGTCACCGCCCTGTTCCTGGTGCTGCTCATGGGCGCGAATGCGCTCGTCACCGGGGTGATGGATATCGCGGTGGCGATCCGACTCCGCAAGATCATTCGCGGCGAGTGGCTGCTGATCCTTGCGGGCGTCGTTTCGATCATCTTCGCCGTGGCCGTGTTCCTGTTCCCGGGCGCGGGCGCACTCGCGCTGGTGTGGCTGGTCGCACTCCAGGCGATCGTTACCGGGATCCTGTTGCTCGCCATCGCGATGCGTGCGCGCAAGTGGCAGGAGAACCAAAAGGGCGCGCGTACCGGCGACCGGACAGGTTCCGAGCTGTCGGAGGCCGGTACCCATCACGCATAGGGCGAGTGCAATCCTTCGCGGTTCGCCGCGCGCGAACGCGATGCGGGGTCGTTGAACCGATTCGAGAGGAGAGTGACGATGAGTCTGCAGATCAGCCGTTGGAATCCGTTCCGATTCAAGCGCCAGGCGCACGGGACGCCGCAGTCGAGCGGTTCGTCGAGCGGGGCAGCGCCGTCGCAAGCGTCGATGTCCTCTGACGCATCCGGTCAGGCGCGTCCGCAATCCGCCGCGGTGTGGCCGCAGGCGACGGCGATGCCGGGCCTGATGAGTCCGTTCAACCTCGTCCCGGGCATGCTGTTCAACCCGTTCTCCGGTTTCGGCGCGTTCGACCGCTGGTTCGGCGACTTTTCACCGGGCATGGTTAATCCCCAGCTCGATGTCGTCGACGACGGGGACGCACTGCGGATCACTGCAGAGCTGGCTGGCATGGACCGTGACGACATCGAAGTGCTGCTCCAGGACGACATCCTGGTGATTCGCGGCGAAAAGAAGCAGGAGCGTAAGGGTGACGAGAAAGGCTGCTACCGGCTGGAGCGGGCGTTCGGCAGCTTCCAGCGCGTCATCCCGCTGCCGGCCGGCCTCGACACCGACCGCGCCGAAGCGACGTTCGACAAGTCGGTGCTGACGATTCGCATCCCCAAGGTCCCCGGGACGTGCATCCGACAGCGACAACGTAAGGAAGATCCCGATCAAGTAGGCGCAGCAAGACGCTTTCCGGAGGCAACGCCATGGCGCAATGCGATTTCGATGGACGACCGGCCGTCGCGCAAGTGACGGTTTCGGAAAACGGCGAACGCCGCGTGATCAACCTGTGCGACGAGCACTACCAGGAATTCATGGCGCGGCGTGGCCGCAATCGCGGTCTCGGGCGCTCGCCGCTCGAGTCGCTGTTCGGCGGTGGCAACCTGTTCGATCGCCTCATGGACGACTCGTGGTCGCCGTTCGGTGACATGGACGGTGCTCGCGGAGGCGGCGGAGCGGGCGGCAGCACTGCGGAGACCGCCCGACGTGGAGCTCGCCAGGGCGCACGCGGCCAGCGTTCGCGCGAGGCAGTGGATCTGCAGTCGTTCCTGTCCGAAGCGGCGATGGAGCGCCTGCAGGCGGCAGCGGAGAAGGCGATCGAGTTCGGTCGCAACGAGGTCGATACCGAGCATCTGCTGCTCGCGCTGATGGACAGCCCGCTGGTGCAAGACATCCTGCGCGATCTCAAGCTCTCGCCCGAAGACCTGAAACGCGAGATCGAGGAGCAGGCGCCGCGCGGCGAGTTCAAGCCGCCCGAGGACGGCCAGCTGCAGATGGGCGTGTCCCCGCGCGCGAAGAGCGCGCTCGAGCATGCGTTGATCGCCTCGCGCGAGCTCGGTCACGATTACGTCGGGCCCGAGCACATCCTGATCGGCCTCGTCGAGGAAGAGGACGGATACGCCGGCGAAACGTTGCGCAAGTATGGCTTGTCGCCGCAGGCGGTGCGGCAGAAGACCGTCAAGGTCGTCGGCAAGGGCGCCGAGGAAGGCAAGGGCCGCAGCGGCACGCCGACGCTCGACAAGTACGGGCGCGATCTCACCGTGCTCGCTCGCCAGGGCAAGCTCGATCCGGTGATCGGCCGTGCGAAGGAGATCGAGACCACGATCGAGGTGCTCGCGCGCCGCAAGAAGAACAATCCGGTGCTGATCGGCGAGCCGGGGGTGGGTAAGACCGCAATCGTCGAAGGGCTTGCGCAGCGGATCATCCTCGACCAGGTCCCCGACGTCCTGCGCAACAAGCGCGTCGTCGAGCTCAACGTCAACAGCCTGGTCGCGGGCTCGAAATATCGCGGCGAGTTCGAGGAGCGCGTGAAGGCCGTGCTAGACGAGATCGTCGAGCGCCAGAACGAGATGATCATCTTCATCGACGAGCTGCATACGATCGTCGGCGCCGGGCAGGGCGGCGGCGAAGGCGGTCTCGACATCGCGAACACGTTCAAGCCGGCGCTCGCACGCGGCGAGCTGCATCTGATCGGCGCCACGACGCTGAACGAATATCAGAAGCACATCGAGAAGGATGCGGCACTCGAGCGAAGGTTCCAGCCGGTGATGGTCGCCGAGCCGTCGATCGAGGAAACGATCGAGATCCTGCGCGGCCTGCGCGACCGCTTCGAGGCGCACCACAAGGTCAAGATCACCGAAGAGGCGATCGAGGCGGCGGCGAAGCTCTCGTCGCGGTACATCACGCAACGCTTCCTGCCCGACAAGGCGATCGACCTGATCGACCAGGCAGCGGCGCGCGTACGCATCAAGACCAGCTCGCGCCCGGCCGAATTGCACGACATCGAGACCAACATCCGTCGCGCGAAGCAGGAGCAGCAGGCGGCAGGTTCGGCGAAGGAATACGACAAGGCCAAGACGCTCGACGAGAAGATCAAGGAGCAGGAGAAGAATCTTGCGGGCGCGACCGAGAAGTGGAAGAAGCAGCGCGGCACGAGCACGCCGGAAGTGAAGGCGCAGCACGTCGCCGAAATCGTCTCGGCGCTGACCGGCATTCCAACTGCCGATCTCACGACCGAGGAGCGCCAAAAGCTGCTGCAACTCGAGGACCGGCTCCGCGGGCGTGTTGTCGGCCAGGATGAAGCCGTACATGCGGTTTCCGAAGCGGTCCGTCTGGCGCGCACCGGCTTGAAGGAACCGGGCAAGCCAATCGCGACGTTCCTGTTCCTCGGGCCCACCGGTGTAGGCAAGACCGAGCTTGCGAAGGCGCTCGCCGAGCAGGTGTTCGGCAACGAGGATGCGATGGTGCGCATCGACATGAGCGAGTACGCCGAGCGCCACACGGTCGCGCGGCTGGTCGGCGCCCCGCCCGGCTACGTCGGTTATGAAGAGGGCGGGCAGCTGACCGAACGCGTGCGCCGTCGCCCGTACACGGTGATCCTGCTCGACGAGATCGAGAAGGCGCACGCCGAGGTGCACAACATCCTGCTGCAGCTGTTCGACGAGGGCCGCCTGACCGACGGCAAGGGCCGCGTCGTCGACTTCACGAACACGATTATCATCGCAACCAGCAATCTCGGCGCGGATATCATCCAGAACGCGCTCAAGGCAGATGCGGACCAGGTCGACTACGACGCCGTCAAGGACCGCTTGCTCGAGCTGCTGAAGCGCCACTTCCGGCCGGAATTCCTGAACCGGATCGACGACGTCGTCGTGTTCCGTGCGCTCGGCCGCGAGCAGATCCGGCAGATCGTCCAGCTGCAGCTCAAGCGTGTCGCGCAGCAAGCGGCCACGCAGGATGTCGAGCTCGAATTCTCGGACGCGCTGGTCGATCACCTCGCCGAGGTCGGCTACGATCCCGAGTTCGGCGCGCGCGTGCTCAAGCGTCGCATCCGCACCGAAGTGGAGGCGTGGCTGGCCAACGCGATGCTGCGCGACGACGTCAAACCCGGCGATCGCATCCGGCTCACCTACGATCCTGACAAGCGCGTCGTGATGGTCGAGCCGAAGAAGCAGAAGAAGGTGCCGGTCGCAGCCTGAAGCGCGCGCGTTGCGCGGTCACAGCGGGGACGGCTGATGCCGTCCCTGTTGTTTGGGTATCTCCCGAACGCTGGAAGTCTCGGGCGCCCAGGGCCGAAGTCAGGTGGTGCACAATCTCGTCCGTGGGCGCAAGGCGTCCGCTCGAAGCGCTTGCCGAGGAGACGATGATGAGGACTTCAACCCCTGCGGTCGTGCGCTGCATCGCCGCGATCGCGCTCGCTGCCGGAGCGACGCTCACGCACGCTCAGGCATGGCCTCAGAAAACCGTGACGGTCGTCGTGCCGTGGCCCGCTGGCGGGCCGTCCGACATCGCGGCGCGTCCGATCGCGAAGGGCCTGCATGAAGGGTTTGGCAAGCCCTTCGTCGTCGAGAACCGCGGTGGCGCGGGTGGCAACATCGGCTCGGCGTACGTCGCCAAGGGTCCGGCCGACGGCTCGCTGCTCCTGATCACGTCGAGCGCGCCGATCGTGATCAACCCGAGCGTCTACAAGCAGATGCCGTTCAATCCGGCAACCGAGCTTACGCCGGTGACGAACCTGCTGCGCGTGCCGCTGGTGCTGGTCGCGCATCCGTCGGTGCCTGCGAAGAACCTGCAGGAGTTGATCGCGCACATCAAGGCCCAGCAGGGCAAGTTTCAGTACGCTTCGTCAGGCAACGGGACGCCGCAGCATCTGACGGGCGAGCTCTTCAAGACGGTGGGAAAGCTCGATATGGTGCACGTGCCGTACAAAGGGTCCGCTCCCGCGATCAACGACGTCGTTGGCGGTCACGCGCCGATCATGTTCGACAGCACGATCGCGATCTTGCCCTTCATCGCCTCGGGAAAGGTGAAGGCGCTAGCTGTCACCGGCGCGAAGCGCTCGCCTCAGCTTCCGGACGTGCCGACGTTCGCCGAAGCGGGATTGCCGGGTGTGGAGTCGTACGCGTGGTACGGGATGTTCGTGACCGTGAAGACGCCGAAGGAGATCGTGAACCGGCTGAACGCGGAGACGGTGAAATACATGAAGCAGCCGGACTTCCAGAAGATCCTGAAGGACACGGGCTCGGAGTTCGTCGGCGATACGCCGGAGAACTTCGCCGCGTTCGTGAAGGCCGAGGCAGCGAAGTGGGGCAAGATCGCGAAGCAGACCGGCGCGACCGTGGATTGATCGCACGGCGGTAAATCACGCTCAGAGATCGTCCATCCAGGTGTGCAGCGCCCGGGCCACGGCTTCCCAGCCCGGCTCGAGCATCAGCATGTGCGCGAGGCCCGGCAGCAGCGTCGCCGTCACCCCGTGATGGCGGGCGGTCGCGACGACGTCGTCGGGCCGGCAGATCCGGTCGCCGTGGACGCCGAGCACGAACATCGGCGGCGACTCGTTCTCGGGCAGCCGCCAGTGCAGGCGAAGCGACAGATCGAGGAGCGCGCGCGGCGATTCGGAATTGAGGTGCTTCGCCGCTTCACGCAAGGTCGCGCGGTCGACGCGATCCGAGAAATAGAACGGCTCGAGCGCGGCGAGCACTTCCTTCGAAAGCTTGAGCGGATCGAGCCGGCTCATCTGGAACAGGTAGTCGGGGTGCTCGGCCGCGAGCCTCGCGGCGACCGGCAACAGCCCGGCGGGCGGAAGCGGCGCGAGCAATGCCGCGGCGCGCACCGGGCGGGTTGCAACCAAGCGCTCGACGACCGCCGCGCCCATCGAATGGCCGACGAGGATCGGTGGGACTGCCAGCTTCGCGCAGACCCGTTCCACGTCGGCCGCGTAGTCGTCGAGGCCCGTCACCCAGAGCATGTCGCGGCCGCCGCTCTCGCCGTGGCCGCGCAGGCTCAACGCATGCGAGGCGTAACCGCGGCGCGCGAACCACGGCAGGAAATTCGGCTCCCAGCACCACGCGTCGGAATAGCCGCCGTGCACGAACAGGATCGGCGGCTGTCGTGAGGGCGACGCGGGCAGGCGCGAGCGCACCTCGAGTTGCGGTTCGGAAGGCAGCATACGGGGATTGAGAAGCGGGGCGCGTGCTACGATTTTCTCTAGTACACGCCATGACCGCCGCGAAAGCCCGCATTCTGCCAGAGAGTCCCCGCGACCCCCGCTACGACCCTTCGTGCCGCCGTTGCGCGAGGCTTGCGACGTTCCTGGACCTCGTCCGTGAAGAGAACCCCGGTTACTGGTGCAAGCCGGTGCCGCCGTTCGGCGACGCGGCGGCGCGCCTGGTCATCGTCGGGCTGGCGCCGGGCATGCATGGCGCCAACGCGAGCGGGCGGCCCTTCACGGGTGACTATGCGGGGATCCTGCTCTACGAGACGCTGCATGCGTACGGCTGGTCGAACCAGTCGGTTGGCACTGCCGTTGGCGACGGGCTGACGCTGATCGGGTGCCGGATCACCAACGCGGTGAAATGCCTGCCGCCGCAGAACAAGCCTTTGCCCGTCGAGATCGCCAGCTGCAACAGCTATCTCGCCGCAGATCTGGCGACGGTGCCGCGCGGTGCTGCGGTCCTGGCGCTGGGCCGGATCGCGCACGAGGCGACCGTTCGTGCACTCGGCTTGAAGCCACGCGACTTCGTGTTCGCCCACGGCGCGCGGCACCGGCTCGACGCGCCGGCGCCGGGCATCGCGTTGTTCGACAGCTATCACTGCAGCCGCTATAACACCAACACGCGTCGACTGACGCCCGAGATGTTCCGGTCGGTGTTCGATGCGATCGCGATCCACCTCGGTTCGCCGCGAAAGGCCGCGGCATGAGCCCTCCCGCGTCATTCCCGCGAAAGCGGGAATCCAGCGTCTCTCGGTTGCAAGGATGCTGTAAATCAACGCTCTCAATACACTGGGTCCCCGCCTCCGCGGGGATGGCGCTTCGCGTCACCTTCGCGGGGACGACGAATGCAACGACGTGCCGCGAAGCGACCAGCCTGGGGGAGGTCATCCTATGACCAAGGTCTCCCGTCTGTCGAAGGTCACGTCGGCGGGTCCGGCCGAGCCGGCGCCGGCGCCGACGTTCGACGCGAGCGAGCTCCTGAAATCGCTGCCTCATCGCCCGGGCGTGTACCGGATGTTCAACAAGGCAGGCGAGACCCTCTACGTCGGCAAGGCCCGCGACCTGAAGAAGCGGGTCGCGAATTACTTCCAGAAGACCGGTCACGAGCCGCGCATCGCGGCAATGGTCGCGCAGGTCGCGCGCGTCGAGACGACCGTGACCCGCTCGGAAGGCGAGGCGCTGCTGCTCGAGAACAACCTGATCAAGGCGGAGGAGCCGCGCTACAACATCCTCTACCGCGACGACAAGAGCTACCCGTACGTCTGCCTCAGCGGCGATGCGTATCCGCAGCTGCGCTTCCACCGTGGCGCGCTCGATCGCAAGCACCGCTATTTCGGGCCGTTCCCGAGCGCGGGCGCGGTGCGCGAAGGCATCGCGATCCTGCAGAAGGTGTTCCAGCTCCGCACCTGCGACGACACCGTGTTCGCGAACCGCTCGCGGCCGTGCATGCTGCATCAGATCCAGCGCTGCAGCGCGCCGTGCGTGCGCCTGATCAGCGAGACCGACTACCGCGACGACGTGCAGTCGGCGATCCTGTTCCTGCAAGGCAAGACCGACGAGGTGCGCACGCAGCTTTCCACGCAGATGGACGAGGCGGCGGGAAGGCTCGAGTTCGAGAAGGCCGCGCGGATCCGGGACAAGATCTCGCGGCTCAATCAGCTTCAATCGCGGCAATTCGTCGAGAGCGCCACTGCCGGCGACGTCGACGTGGTCGCTGCGGTGGCTGAAGGCGGGCTGGTGGCGCTGAATGTGGTGATGGTGCGCGGTGGACGGCATGTCGGCGACCGCACGTTTTTCCCGCGGCATGCGGAGGGCTCGTCGCTGGCCGAGGTCGTTTGTGCGTTCCTCGAGCAGCACTACGTCGAGCGACCGGTACCGCCGACGATCATCGTGCCGGAGGCGCTCGACACGGCAGCGCTCGCCGAAGTGTTGTCGGTGCAGAGCGGACGTACGGTGGCGATCGTCGACAATCCGGGCGGCGAGCGTCGCGTATGGCTGACGATGGCGTTCGAGAACGCGACATTCGCCATCGGTCAGCGACTGGCGCAAAAAGCGTCGCAGGAGGATCGGCTCGCTTTGCTGCAAACCGCGCTCGGATTGCCGCCGAGCGTGCAACGAATCGAATGCTTCGACGTCTCGCACACGATGGGCGAGCGCGCCGTCGCGTCGTGCGTCGTGTTCGACCGGCTGGCGATGCAGACGAGCGAATATCGTCGGTTCAATGTCTCGCCGGCCGCTGGCGGCGACGACTACGCGGCGATGCGGGAAGCGCTGTCGAGACGAACTGCGCGGATCGTCGCGGGCGAGTATCCTGCGCCGGATCTCCTCGTGATCGACGGCGGCAAGGGCCAGGTCGGCGTTGCGGCGGAGGTGCTCGCGGAGCAGGGGCTGCACCAGACCGCGCTGATCGGCATTGCCAAGGGTCCTGAACGAAAGCCGGGACTCGAAGAGATCATCTTTCCCGACCGTGCCGAACCGCTCGTTCTTCCCGCCGACCACGCCGGCTTGCACCTGCTGCAGCAGATCCGGGACGAAGCGCACCGCTTCGCGATCCAGGGGCACCGCGCACGGCGCGCGAAGGCTCGCACCACGTCATCGCTGCAGGAGATCGCCGGCATCGGAAGCAAGAAGCGCAAGGCGCTGCTCGCGCACTTCGGTGGATTGCGCGGCGTGCAGTCGGCGAGCATCGATGATCTCGCGCGCGCGCCCGGAATCTCGCGCTCGCTCGCGGAGCGCATCTACGCCGAACTGCACTAGCCCGATTGGGGCGACGGCGAGTGTGCCCGCCACACCGCTTGCGGTCTGCTCGGTCGCCTAGAGCGGACGGGTAGAATAGCGCGCTGCACGCCATTCGCGCGCGTCGCCGCCGATGCCGATCAACATTCCGACCTCGCTGACCTGGCTTCGCATCGTGCTGATCCCGGTGTTCGTCGGCGTGTACTACCTGCCGGATACGTGGCTCTTGCCCGCGACCCGCAACTGGACGGGCATGTGGATTTTCGCGCTTGCTGCGATCACCGACTGGCTCGATGGTTATCTCGCGCGCAAATGGGGCGAGACGTCGGCGTTCGGCGCGTTCCTGGATCCGGTGGCGGACAAGCTCATGGTCGCGGCCGCGCTGATTCTGCTCGTGCAGCAGGAACGCGCACCCGCGTATCTGGCGATGATCATCATCGGGCGCGAGATTGCGATCTCGGCATTGCGCGAGTGGATGGCGCAACTTGGCGCCGGGCGCAAGACGGCGGTAGCGCTCATCGGCAAGATCAAGACCGTCGCACAGATGACCGCGATCATCGCGTTGCTGCTGTGGGAGCCGGTGATTCCCGGCATTTCCACGCCGCTGGTCGGCATCATCGCGTTGTGGATCGCGGCGATCCTGACGCTGTGGTCGATGTTTCATTACCTGCGATTGGCCGCGCCGCATTTCGTCGAGTCGCCGGTAACGCTGACGCGCAGGCCCGCGCTGCCGCCGGGAAAGGCTGCGGTTGACCCGGTGCCGCCAAAAACGCTAAAATAATCAGCTTTCCGGGTCGCCTCTGCGGCGATCCAGGCTCCCGATTCCCCGATAGCTCAGCTGGTAGAGCGACGGACTGTTAATCCGCAGGTCCCAGGTTCGAGCCCTGGTCGGGGAGCCAAATCATTCAGTTACTTACAAGTTAGTGCACGCTGCGCGGGGTCTATTTTGTCCGTCGCTCAGAATCTACTCGCGCCCTTCATTTCGCGCGCTTCTCGGACGCGCTGAAGAGCAGCGCTTCTTCAGTGCAGGTACATTGGTGACGGGTGGCTCAACAGGCAATTCGTTGGATTGGATTGAATACGCGCTACTTCGCGCCGTACTCCTCCACCGTTTCCCACGCGACCTGTTGCAGATGTGCGGCGACATCGGCAGGAAGCCCGGCGGTGTACGCGTTGCCGACTGGCGATTTGCGGAGAAGCGAGGCATACACCGTGCACGCGGCAAGGTAGGTACCCGCCAGGCTCGGGTGGCGCTTGTCGAGCACGTAGAGCTCTAGGTCCGGATTCCGCGCTATCGACTTCGCGAACGCAAGCCCCGCCGGTACCACCTGCGCACCGTTCGCCTTCCCCGCGATCGTGTATTGCTCGGCGAGCTGGGCGGTCATCTCGGGCTTATCCTTGTAGGCCCATGACATGAAGAGAATGGGGCGAGCGCCGTAGGCCCGGATCGTCTCCGCGTGCTTCTTCGCGAACTCGTGGAACACCGGCTTGAGGTCCGGCTGGATGGGGCACTGGCTGCAGTCCATCATCATGACCGCGTCGAACTGCCGGCCGGGCGGGTTGAACCGGATCTCGTTGTCGCCAACGAATGAATACTTGCCGATGCGGTCAGGGCCGAGGTAACTGGCGACGTCGTGCCAGTCGATGCCGGAGCCGCTGATCGTCACCGACACGCCGCGGTGCGTGATGGACTTGTCGCCGCGCACGAGCAGCGCGACGTGGCCGTGCATGCTGTTGTTGTAGTAGAAGAAGCTGTTGCCCACCCAAAGCAACGACTGCGGCGGGCCGCTCGGGGTTGCCGGCGCGGCGGACCGGTTCGGGGCCTGTGTCGCGCAGCCGGCGACCGCAAGCGCGACGAGAAACAGCCCCAGCGTGCGGCGACGCCGGATCTCCATATTTTTTGTCCGCGCGAGTGCGGACCCCAATCGAGCGTTAGTTGCCCCGACGGCAGGCCACTTCGCCAGGACCGTTACCGCTCGGTCCGTGGGCGTTCGGGTTGGCGCGCAGGCAGGGAATCCAAACCGTCTGCACGCCGGAAGCCGCGAGCTGGTCGGCGGCCACTCGCTGCAACCTGACCGCATCGCCGGGATTGATGCCGAGGTCGGCAGCGGCCTTCTCGCTCGCGCCGAACGATGCCGGGCTGATCCCCGTCAACGTGCCGAAGATGACCAACGCGCTCAGATAGGAGCCGTGCTTGCTGGCGTGCAGGTAGTCGTCCCACCAGAGGTTGATCTTGTCGCTCGGCTCGTACGGCGACGTAGACGCCGTCGCTGCCGTAGAAGCCGTCCCCCTTCGCGATCCGATCGTCGACAGCGCGCTGGAACGCTTCACCCACGGGAATCACGCCGGCGAAGCCCGCATTTTGCCGATGCCTTCAATGCAAAAGCGGCGCTGAGGTCGGCCGTCATGCCGGCGAGCCCTTCCGCCTCGTAGTAGAGCGTGTCGGGATAGCCGTTCGGGAATGCGGGGTTCGTCGTGTCGACGATCGGGCGCCCGTCGGGCACGGTGGGGTAGTTGGCGTCGGCGATCGTCGCGAGATGGGGGAACACCATGTCCGGGCGCGCCCAGGTCTGTGTCAGGTACACCTTGGTGAGGGCACTGGCGTTCGGGTTTGCCGGGATCGTGCGCAGCGTGCCGCAAGTGCCGGTCGTAAACCCCGTCAGCGCCGCGCACGCCGCGTTGGTTCCGCCGAAGATGGTCGCGCTCGCGGTAGGTGTGGGCAGTGCCGACGTGGATGAACTGCTCGATCTTGTCCGCATAGGCGCTGAATACGAGAGGATTGGCGTTGGCGCCTTTGCCCACAGGCAGCGCGGCGTCGCTTTGTTCCTGCAGTACCACGATGTCCCACTTCCGCTTCGCGATGTTGCCGCGCAGATCCCAGTCGGCGTTGGCGGTGTTGAGGAAGTGGCCGCGCAACGAGGCGGCATTGCGCGTCGACATCGAGACGTCGAACTCGACGCCGGCCTGGTCCGCGAGCTGCGTGAAGATGCCCGGCACGCCCCCCCAGGGGTGCGGCTCCCACGCGCGGGTGCCGGCCGTTTCGGTGAAATTCGGATCCGGCAGGTCCGGCCGCGGCCGCGTCATGTCGTCGACGTTCGCGTTGTTGTAGCTCATCACGGGGTCGACGCGCCCGAACGTGTAGCTGTTGCCGACGAAAAGAATCGCCGGCGGAGCGGCTTGCGCCGCGGCGGCAAGGACGGCGAGGGCGAGCAGGGCGAGGCGCTTCATCGGATCTCCTCCAGGCAGGGTGGGCGCAACGATAGGCGCGCGCGGACCTACGGTCAAATATACTAAGATGCAATTCCTGATACGTTTGACATATGGACATTCGCCAGCTTCGCTACTTCGTCGCGGTCGCCGAGGCCGGACATATGACCCGCGCGGCGGCGCAACTCGGCATCCAGCAGCCCCCCCTCAGTCAGCAGATCCGGGCGCTGGAGGCCGCGCTCGGCACTCAGCTGTTCCGGCGCCATCCGAAGGGCGTCGCGCTCACTGACTCGGGTCGCTTGTTTCACGGCGAAGCGCGGCGCATCCTCGCCGACATGTCGGCGCTGGAAGCGCTGATGGCGCGGGTCGCGAAGGGGCTCGTCGGCACCCTGTCCGTTGGATTCACCAGTTCCGCCGCGGCGCATGCGTTCACGCCCGAGACGCTACGGGCATGGCGGGGGCTTTATCCGGGAATCGAACTCGTGCTCGCGGAGCACAATGCCGCCGAGATCACCGAGGCCGTCGTCTCGCGCCGTCTGCATTGCGGGTTCCTCCGCGTGCCCGTCGCGCGGCCGCCCGGCGTGCTGCTCGAGACATTGCTGACCGAGCCGGTCGTCGTCGCCGTTCCGATCGACCACCGGCTCGCACGCGGGGCCGCTGCTCGTCGCGCGCCGCTGGCGCCTCGCGAACTGGGCGACGAGAATCTGATTCTCGTGCGCCGCCCCGGCGCACCGGGGCTTTACGCAAACCTGCTCTCGATATGTGCGGCAGCGGGCGCGCGGCCGAAGGTCGTCGCTGAGGTCGAACGAATGATGACGAGTCTCAACCTCGTGGCTGCCGGCGCGGGCATCACCGTGGTTCCGGCGTCGATGCAGGGCGCGCATCCGCACGCGATCGCGTACAGGCCGTTGCGCCGGGACGTCCGCCTCGATGCACCGATCACCCTGGTGTACCGCGAGGGCGAGATGAATCGTTCAGTGGCCACATTCGTGAGCCTCGCGCGATCGATCGCGCGGCGGTGGAATTCCGCCGCGCCCGCGCGTGGCCGGCGCTAGCGGCGACCAACCGTGGACTGTAGGTTTCTTCGCGTGCGGATCAAGGCAGGGCTGATGCTCTGGGCATTTGCAATGGCATCGATCGCGCAGGGCCTGCACCCGTCGGGTGGGCCGGTGCGTATCCTGGTCGCGTATCCGCCGGGCGGAGTCAGCGACTCGATCGCCCGCGCGCTCGCCGAGCGGGCCGCAACGCAACTCGGGGTACCGGTGATAGTGGAGAACCGCGGCGGCGCCGGCGGGGTTGTAGCGATGGAATCCCTGAAGCACGCGCCGCCCGACGGACGGACGCTGGTGTTCTCTGCTGTCAGCCCGCTCACGGTCGCTCCGCTGCTTGGTCCGACCGGTTTCGACCCGGACAGAGACGTCACGCCGGTGATGAGCGTGATGATCACGCCCGTACTTGTCGTCGGAACCCGTGCCCTTGCAGGGGACACGCTGGCGGCGGTCATCTCGGCTGCGAGAGCCAGTCCCGGCGCAGTCCGCTGGGCCACGTCCGGCGTCGGGACGACGGGCCACCTCGTGCTGCAACAGGTGCAGGTCTCGAGCGCGGTCGACATCACGCATGTCCCGTACAGGGGCGGGTCCCCTCAACTTTCCGACGCGCTAGCCGGCGAGTTCGAAGTGCTGTCCTCGAACGTCGGCGAAATTCAACTTCAGTACGTGCGGGAGGGGCGCCTCAAGGCGCTGGCAGTCGGGGCGCCGGCACGTCTCGACGCCCTCCCTGACGTGCCCACTTTGGCCGAAGCCGGCTTTCCCGAGGCCAATCTCGCCTCGACGTTCGGGTTGTTCGCGCCGGGGCGCACGCCGCCACGGACCGTGTCCATGCTGAACCTCGCGTTCAATGCCGCACTGCGCGACCCTGCGCTCCAGCGCCGTCTGCATGCGGTAAGCAACCTGCCAACGGGGGGGACAGCCGCCGATTTCGCGGCGCAGATCATGCGCGAGCGCGAGTCTCATGCTCGCGGGGCCCGGCCTCACGCGTCGTAGTGGGCTTGGGCGACGGCTGAGCAGTCGTTGCCGGGCGTGCAGCCGCATCGATACGCACAGCGGCGCACTCAACGATCAACTACGAGATCCCGCTGGCCCTTGAAGGAAAAAACCGAAGATCGGCGGCGAAGCTCGGCGTCGGACAGGACACCGTGTCGCGCATCGAGCCGTAGCGACATCCTACTTTCTACTCTCCGCCGCTATGTACAAGCGATGGGGGTGCAGGTCCCAGGTTCGAGCCCTGGTCGGGGAGCCACTTAGAGGCAAATCTGGGCACTTCCATGAAGTCGTCCGGATTTCCCGCCACCGCGTGCGCGAGCGCACCAGCAGGTGCAGGTATTCCTTGGCGAAGGCGCCGTTCTCGAAGAGCTTTTCGCGTACCAACCGGGTGAACGCGTCGATGTGCTTCTTCTGAAGGATGTGCGGCGGCACCGTGGCCTTGGTCTTGAGCCTGGCGATGTCGTTCAAGATAGCTTGGCGCTGCGCCTGTAGTTTGTCGGTGCGTTGGCGCAGCGTGTCGTCGAGCTTGAGCTGGTCGACGTCGAGCGCCTTGGCCACGAGACCGACTGCGCTCTACACCACCCGAAACGCCTTCAAGCTGTGCGCGTCCATGTGAGCGCACCTTCGCGAACGCTTCCATCACCGCTGCCTCGCTCCGCAACCCTTGCGGTGTTGGCGTTGGATTTCCTAGCATTCAATCACTAGCAGGTCGGCGTATACTGCGCCGGGTTCGATCGACCGCGTCGATCCTCAAATCCCGCGCGTTGTGCCAATCTAAGACGGCCTCCACATGCTCAGGAGCCCCCTTCAAACTGCGACCGAGCATCTGCACCGCATCTACGGGACGGTGCGAATGTACGCAAGGCTCGCTGCTCTCCATCGTGTACCGCTTCGGGAGGCGTTTAGGCGCCGGCGCTACTACTTTGCGATGGTGCGTCCCCCCAAGGTCGCGCCGTGCGCGTTGTCCTATCTTCCAGACGGATTCACTGTGCGCCGAATAGCGAGAACGGGGGTGTCGGTCGTCGATAACTTCTGCACTCTCGACGAAGTGCAGCAGGTGATCGACTTGGCGAAGGACAAATTCATGCCTTCTGGGACGACTATCAACTATAGGCGAGCGTTTTCAGAGCGGAGAACCTCAGAGACAGCGTACGTCTTCAATGACACAAATCAGGACCCACGTGTGTTGCCGTTGCTGTATCGGGGCGCAACGCTGATGGGCGTTCCGTTTGACTTCATCGAACCGGTCAGCGTTACGCGATACACGGAAGGTCAGAAGTTCGAGAGGCACACCGACTATGGTCCGGGGTTCCTCGGAGATCGGATCTATACCGTCTTGATCTATTTGAATGATCTCGAAGAGGGGCAAGGCGGAGAGACTGTCTTTGAGGACCTGAATTTCTCAGTGAGACCGCGATGCGGTCGAGCAATTGCGTGGACCAACAAAGACCCGGATGGAACCGTGCACCAGGAAACCCGCCACTCCGCGCGACCCGTGCGCGGTGCGGAAAAATGGGTGGTCCAGCTTTGGTTTCGGCGTTACAGGATGTTTACGCCGCAAAAGGACGAAGAGCAACTGAAACTCGAGCGGCGACGCTTAGGCGATCCGTTGCGGCGCGATGACCTAATCCCCGACGGAATCATCATCGAATCGTGACCCACATCCTTTCGCGTCCTGTCGCTATCGCCGCCAAACGCTCAGCTCGGAACTCCGAAAGCCTTTTCTCAAGTCCGAGATCAGCGGCCACGCGGTTCCTAATCTCGGGAACATTGACTGCCACTTCTATGTTCGCGACGGCCCGCGAAAGTGCCCCTTCCGCATCCCGTGATCAGCGGGGTAAGACTGCGCGTGCTGCGTCGTAGCCAGCCTGGATCGCGCATTCCTGTTCGTCCTTGGCCGACACGCGCGCCGCACTGATGGCTGGCGTGATCAGAACGTCGGCCTCCGCCATTTCTGGCTCAGCGACTAGGCAGCTCTGGGCGTGCATCATCCGGTGCATGACGGTGAGCGCGCCCAGTCCGTCGGCTCGCGGGTCCTCGCAGTAGATGCGTTATCGTTGTAACGCGGCGAGCGAAAATGACGTGCTCGCAACTGCGACCGTCAGTGCCGCCCGAGTGGAGCGGAATTCCGGTGCCAGGCCGAGGGGGTTATTGAGCGACGTCACCACGTGAGCCGAAAAGCGCCTCCTGCGCGCGTTAGGACGCTTCGGCGTAACTCGGTGCAAGCGCGTCGACGAATCTCTCGCTGCCGCGCCAGAATGGAATGCTTCCACGTCGCTTGAGCGCATCTCGTCGATTTTCTCCCACGAGTACTCGCTCGCCAACGCATGCTTCGCAGAAGCGGGACAAGACATTCGCGTGCACCACGGGTTAGTGCGGAGGACACGCGATAAGCTAGTCTCGACGGCGCTTCGAAGCGTTGGATTTACTATCCCTCGCAGACACGCCATCCTTTTGCAAGGCCGCGTCCAACGATGCATGATGCCTGCGGGATTTCCCGATGCCCATTGCCAGTACCGACAGCATGGAACTGAACTACCGGATCGACGGCGACGAGGGCTTGCCATGGCTCACGCTGTCAAACGGCCTCGGTCTCGATCTGACGATGTGGGATCCGCAGATTCCGGCGCTCTCCGGCAAATACCGCGTGCTTCGGTACGACACTCGCGGACACGGTACGTCGGAGACGCCGGCCGAGCCGTTTGCGATCGAGCATCTCGGTCGCGATGTGCTCGCGTTGCTCGATCGCCTGGGCGTCGCCCGGACGCATCTGTGCGGCTTTTCGATGGGCGGGCTGATTGGAATCTGGCTGGGGATCCATGCGCCGCAGCGGCTGAACAAGCTGGTGTTGGCGCACACCGCCGCCCTCATCGGTTTGCGGTCGACCTGGAACGAGCGCATCGACATCGTCAATGCGAAGGGGATGCAGGCGGTCTCCGGTGCCGCAATGCAACGCTGGTTTACCGCCGGCTTCATCGCGAGCCAACCGGACGTCGTCAGGACAATGAAGGCTTCGATGGAGCGCACCTCCGCGGCTGGCTATGTCCGTTGTTGCGCCGCGATACGCGACGCCGACTTTCGGGAAGGGATTGCCCGGATCACTGCGCCGACAATGATTCTCGCCGGGACGCAGGACATCGCCACGACGCCTGCCGATGCCCGCTTTCTTGCGCAACGGATCGCCAGCTCGTCGTTGGTGGAAATCGACTCCGCGCATCTGTCCAACGTCGAGAAACCGCGGGAGTTCAGCGAAGCGCTGCATGCGTTTCTGGGCGCGGCTCATGAGTGAATTGCGGAACGAGCCAGAGGGCGGCGCGCTCCTGCTGCGCGGAGGCGTGATCATCGACGGAACGGCAGCGCCTCGCTACGCTGCCGACGTGCGGTTGCGCGACGGCCGGATCCGCGAGATCGGCGAGAACCTCGACGTTCGCGGCGACACCGAGATCGACATCACGGGACGCGTCCTCTGCCCGGGGTTCATCGACGTCCATACGCACGACGACCAGATGGTCCTCGCCTCGCCTGCGATGCTGCCGAAGATCAGCCAGGGCGTGACGACCGTGGTCGTGGGCAACTGCGGCATCAGCCTGGCTCCGCTCGTCCACGACAACGCGCCGCCTCCGCTGAATCTGCTTGGAGGGCCCGGCAAGCACGTCTTTCCGACCATGCGCGCGTACGCGCGGGCCGTCGACGACGCGCGCCCCGCCGTCAATGTCGCTGCGCTGGTCGGGCACTCCACGCTTCGCGTCGCCACCATGGACGACCCGTACCGGCAGGCCACTGCGGCCGAGCAGGCGCGGATGGTCGAGCTCATCCGCGAGGCCATGGAGGCCGGGGCCTCCGGCTTGAGCACGGGTGTGTTCTATGCGCCGGGTGCCGCAGCGGACGTTGCGGAGGTCGCGTTGTTGGCACGGATTGCCGCCGAATTCGGTGGGGTCTACAGTACCCACATCCGCGACGAAGGCCTCAAGGTCATCGAGTCCCTGGACGAGGCGTTTGCCGCCGCCGCGCAGGCCGAAATTCCGGTCGTGATCTCGCACCACAAGTGTTCCGGACCAGCAAACTGGGGCAGATCCGTTGCCACGCTGGCACATATCAAGGCGGCGCGATCGAAGCAGTCGATCGCGTTGGACGCGTACCCCTACATCGCGGGCTCGACCATCCTGCGGCCGGAGGCCGTCGACGGCATCATCGACATCATGGTGGCCTGGTCGTCGCCCTTCCCGGAAATGAGCGGCCGCATGCTGGCGGATATCGCGCGCGACTGGCAATGCACGCAGCAGGAGGCATGCAGCCGCCTGCAGCCCGGCGGCGCGATCTATTTCCAGATGCGCGAGGACGACGTCCAGCGGGTGCTGAAATTCGAAGCGACGATGATCGGCTCCGACGGCTTGCCGCATGACCGACATCCGCACCCGCGGCTGTGGGGCACGTTCCCGCGCGTGCTCGGGCACTACGCGCGCGACCAGCGCCTGTTTCCGCTGGAGGAAGCGGTGCACCGGATGACGGGACTGTCCGCCCGGCAGTTCAATCTGCGCGAGCGCGGCGAGATTGCCGTGGGTCGAGTCGCGGATCTCGTCGTGTTCGACCCCGAACGCATCATCGATCGGGCGACCTTCGACAATCCGACCCTGCCTTCCGAGGGTATCGACCTCGTGCTCGTGGACGGGACCATCACCTACCGCGAGCAGCGGGCGACCGGCCATCGCGCCGGACGGTTCCTGCGCCGCCCGGCGCGCGCGTGATGCGAGGGGTCGCCATGCAACGGATGGCGACGACATGGTCCGGCGGCATCGGCTACGAGCGGCGCTCGATGTTCGCCTACCTGCTCAACATGCCGTCGCTGGTCGCGATCTTCCTGCTGGCCGCTTACCCGATCGTCTACTCAGGCTGGATCAGCCTGCACAAATACAACCTCAAGCGTCCCGCGATCTTCCAGTTCATCGGCCTCGACAACTACGCCGCCATACTGGATTCGCCGGAGTTCTGGTCGGCGCTGCTGATCACCGTCCAGTTCACGCTGCTGGTGGTCACCGCCGTGACCGTGCTCGGCGTCCTCGTCGCGCTGCTGCTCAATCAGCCCTTCCGCGGGCGCGGCATCGTGCGCACGCTGGTACTTCTGCCGTGGGCGATACCGCCGGTGGTCAATGGCCTGATGTGGCAATGGATCTACGACTCGAAAATCGGCGCATTGAACGGCCTCCTGGTCAGCCTCGGGATCATTTCGGAATACCGGGGCTGGTTGTCGGATCCGACGTCGGCCCTCCTCGCGCTCGCGTTCGCCGATGTGTGGAACGTGCTGCCGCTCGCGGTCATTCTGTTGCTCGCCGCGCTGCAGAAGATACCAGGGGAGCTTTATGAGTCGGCGCGAATGGACGGGGCCGGGCCCTTCCAGCTGTTCCGATACATCACGTTCCCGTGGCTGGCGCAGACCCTGCTCGTCGTGCTCATCCTGCAGACCCTGTCCGCGATTCGCGTCTTCGATGTCATCTACGTTCTCACGGCGGGTGGACCCGGCACGGCCACGACCACCCTTACCTGGAAGACGTATCTGACGACGTTCGAAAATCTCGATTTCGGACTTGGCAATGCCTATGCCTATACCGTCAGCGTGATCACGTTCGGGTTCGCGCTGGCCTATTTCCGGGTCCTCTACCGGCGCGGAGATTTCGAGACGTGAGCGCGCGCCGCACGGATGCCGGTCCCCGCCCGGTCTTCGCGCTTTCGCGCGAGACGCGACGGACACTCCTGCCCATGCTCGGCGCCCTCGTCGTCGCCATCTACATCCTGGCCCCGTTCTGCTGGTTGCTGCTGACGAGCTTCATGCACGAGCAGGATGCGCTATCGGTGCCCCCGCAATGGATACCCAGGAACCCCACGTTGTCGAACTACATGACGTTCATCGATCCGGCCGGGACTCGCGCGATCGTCGGCAGCCGCGCGGCGGAACAGACGTTTCCCGGAATGGTGAACTCATTGATCGCGGCGAGCGGATGCGCGGTCCTCAATCTCGTCCTCGGCACGCTGGCGGGCTACGCCCTGGCGCGATTCCGCTTCCCCGGCCGTGGCAGCCTGCTCGGCCTCTATCTCGGCTCGCGGTTGCTGCCCGGTATCGCGCTGATCGTACCGCTGTACCTCACGATCAAGAACTTCGGCCTCCTCGATCACCTGGCGGCGCTGATCGTGACGTATGTGTCGTTTACGCTTCCGTTCACGATCTGGCTGCTGAAAAACTACTTCCAGACCATACCGCGCTCGCTCGAAGAGGCGGCTATCATGGATGGCGCGAGCTGGCTGCAGATGATGTGGCGGGTGCTGCTGCCGGCGGCATTTCCCGGGCTCATCGCGGCCGGAATGTTCGCCTTCATGACGGCCTGGAACGACTATCTTTTCGCCGTGATACTCACCAGCACGACGGCCGCCAAGACGTTGCCCGTGGTGGTTGCCGGCTTTGCCACCGACGTCACGACCGAGCGTACGCTGATGGCGACCAGCGGTGTGCTCGCGATCATTCCACCGCTGGCGCTGGCGTTCATTTTTCAGCGCTTGATTGTCCAGGGTCTCACGAGCGGCGCGGTCAAGGATTGAATGTCGCGCCGGATTCTCCAGCGCACTCTCAACGGAAAGGGAAAGCTACCATGGCAAGCAACGACGATTTTCCCAGCGCGACGTCCCGCCGCGCGTTCCTGAGGACATCCACGGCGGCCGGCGTGGGCCTTGGCCTCGGCGCCGCTGGGTTGCTCGGTCCGGCGCAGGCGCAAGCTGTCACGACGATCGGCTTCCAGGGCTGGGCCTTCGAGCCGCAGGTCGTCGAAGCCAGCGTCAAGCGGTTCATGGCCGAGAATCCCGGACATCAAGGTGGTCTACACGCCGCTCGATCTGCAGCTCTACCCGGAGAAGATGGTGGCGCTCTTCAATGCCGGCACGCAGGGCGATGCGTTCTACGTCAGGGATACGCATCTCGGTGCGTGGGTCGAAGCGGGCTGGGTGCAGCCGATCGACGGAATGCCCAAGCTCGCCGAGCTGAACAAGGACATCTATCCCGCCACGCTGCAGACGCTGTTCTACAAGGGCAAGCAATACGGCGTCCCGTATTACGGCGACATCTACCTGTACCTGTACGACAAGGCGCAGCTCGCGAAGGCCGGTGTAAAGAAGGCGCCGGTCACGCTGGATCGAATTGAAAAATGCGGCGCTGGAAGTCAAGAAGGCGGGCATTTCCCAGTACCCGATCCTCAAGGGCTACAAGACCAACACCGATGGACTCGACGAATTCTGGTCGATGGTCTTCGCGTCGGGCGGACACCTGTTCGATGCGAATATGGATCCGGTCTTTCCGAACCGGGACAAGACGGCGGTCATGGTCATCGAATGGATGCTCGAGGCCATGCACAACTGGAAGATCCTCGATCCACGCGGACTGGAAATCGACGAGACGCAGGCGCGCGACATCTACCTGAGCGGCCAAGGCACGTTCACCTCCGCCGTCGGCAACGTGTTCCCGCGCTCGAACAATCCGCAGCATTCCAAGCGTGCCGGCGACATCCAGATGACGCGCTTCCCCGGCGTGAAAGACGTCAACAAGGGACCGATGGGATGGTCGCGGCTCTACTCGATGAGCTCGAAGACCAAGCACAAGGAGGCCGCGTGGCGCCTTCTGTACTTCATGGGCGGCAAGGACGCCGCCGGACGTTATGACGTCGCGAAGGATTGGTACCTGAAATACGGCGTCGGCTTCCCGTTCAAGTCCATGGAACAGGATCCCGACATCATCGCCT
Organism: uncultured beta proteobacterium; assembly: GCA_963804205.1. Taxonomy (GTDB): domain Bacteria; phylum Pseudomonadota; class Gammaproteobacteria; order Burkholderiales; family Casimicrobiaceae; genus VBCG01. Next base: position 69,659 of record CAWDPJ010000007.1, read on the forward strand.
CGCAGAAAAAGACCGGGTACGACCTCGATATCCTCCGTAACCAGCTGGCCACCGCGCAGATCCGCGAAAATATCTCGACGACGTGGTACGCCGAATGGGACCGCTTCACGCAGCAGCAGATCCAGAACGTGCTGCTGCGCCAGATCAAGCCGGCGGACGCCATGGCGGCATCGGCGAAAAAGGCTCAGGAACTGAAGAAGAGCGCGTGACCGGCATGTTCGCGGTCGAGCGGAAAGGAACGGAACCCGCGATCGTTTTCGTTCACGGGTTCTGTCAATCGTCGGCCTATTGGGCGCCGAGTGTTGCGCGCGTCGCCGCAATTTGGCGTTCGCGCACTCGCGGTCGACTTGCCCGGATTTGGCGCCTCCTCCGGGGAGGCCGGCCCCTACACGATGGAGGGTCTCGCCGACGCGCTGGCGGCGCAGCTCGATGCCTGGGCGGTCGCGCGCGCCATCGTGCTCGTGGGCGGCTCGATGGGCGGGGTCGTGGCGCAGCATTTCACGCTTCGGCATCCGCAACGCGTCCAGCGATTGCTGCTGGTGGCAACCGGAGGGTTCACGCCCAACGTACCGCTCGCACTCGAGAAGGCCGATGCGCTAAGTGCCGCGGCATGGAATGAGGCCACTGTCACTCCGGTGGTCGACGGGTTCTTCCTGAAGCCCCCTTCCGCCGCTGCGATCGCGGAGTACAGGAAGATAGCGATGGCTGCATCGCAGGCGGCGGCGGTCGAGGCCGCGCGCTCGAACGCGACCAACCGGTCCTTCGACAACCTCGCGTCGATTCGTGTCCCGACGATGATCATCCAGGGCCGCCACGATCGCGCACGCACGCCCGAGCACGGGGCGGACATGCGCGACCGCATCACAGGAAGCGTGCTGGCGGTGATCGAGGACGCGGGGCACACGCCGCAACTGGAGCAGCCCGAGCGCTTTCACGACCTCGCGCTGCCGTTCCTGCTTGCGGGGCGACAGCGCACGCCGCCAGCAGGATGAACGCGGTCGCGGCGCTACCCATGATGACGGAGCGAGCATGACTGACTTCGACCTCGAAGGAAAAGTGTGCCTGGTCACCGGCGCCAGCCGCGGCATTGGTGCTGCCGTTGCGCGCGGCCTCGGCGCGTGTGGTGCAAGCGTCGCGGTGCACTACCGGAGCGGCCGCAGCGAAGCCGACCAGGTGGCCGCGGAGATCCGGCGAACCGGCGGCAAGGCGCTGCTGATTCAGGGCGATGTCGCGGAACCGGGGACCGTCGAGCGACTCGTTGCCGAGACCGTCGCGGGCTTCGGCCGGCTGGACACCGTGATCAACAACGCCGGCGACCAGATTTCCCGCGTCAACATCGCCGATACCTCGGACGAGATGTTCGACCGGCACGTGGCCGTGAACATACGCCCGACCTTCGAGGCGTGCCGTGCCGCTGTCCGGCAATTCAGGAAGCAAGGCAACGGGGGCAATATCGTCAACGTCAGCTCGATCGCCGCGCGCACCGGCGGCGGCGGTGGGTCGTACCTCTATGCAGGCGCCAAGGGGTTCATCTCCACGTTCTCGCGCGCGCTGGCCAAGGAAGTCGCCACCGAGGGCATTCGTGTGAACGTGGTCTCCCCAGGGGTCATCGCCACCGATTTGCAGGACCGCGTCACTTCACCCGAGCAGTTGCGCAGTACCGCATTGCAGATACCCATGCGGCGGATCGGCACGCCGGACGAATGCACCGGGGCGTTCCTCTATCTGTGCTCGGACAAGCTCTGCGGGTACGTGACCGGTCAGGTCATCGAAGTCAACGGCGGCCTGCTGATGCCGTGAAATGATGTGGCAAGACAGCGCGGTACCCTGGACCTGCTAAAGATCAAGGACTCCTTCGCGTTCGTTCCCGTTCGCGCCGACCCACGCGATCGACCAGGAC
>CAWDPJ010000008.1:0-1057109 GCA_963804205.1 uncultured beta proteobacterium
CACTGACGATATCGTTGCGATCTCGGTCCCCGACGTGTTCGAGGCGCCTTCCGATCCGCGCGAGCTCGGCGTGCTGGTCAGCGCAGTCGTCGTTCACACAAGGGGCAGCGACATCCCCGTGTCGCTCGTCGAAGACGTGGCGTCGCGAGTGCGTCGTGACGATCCGCAGGTGGGGACAGCGTCCCTTATGCGGTTGGCGCAGGGACGTGAGGCCAGCGTCGACAACCTGTTCGTCACCGTACGGGGACCTCACTCAATGGCTCTCGAGCGCTGGCTTAAATCAAACTGCAACCGCTACGACGTGGTGCTAGTGCAGGGTGTGCCATTCGCGACGCTGGCCGTTGCAACGGAGATCGCGTCGCGACATCGTGTACCTACCGTGCTCCTTCCGCACTACCATCTGGAGGATCGGTATTACCACTGGCGAAGCTACTACCGGGCATTCACGCAGGCGGACTGCGTGCTTGCCGCGCCAGCGTCGAGCAAACCGTTGGTCTTTGACCGTTTGGGCGCCAACTCGACAGTAGTCCCCGGGGGCGGTATCGATCCTGGCGAATATGACGATGCACGGCTGGCGTCTGGTGAGCGGAAGTTTCGAGCACTTCACACCGATGGCAGACCCTTCGTGCTAGTCGTCGGCCGCAAGGCGGCTGCGAAGAATTACCAACAGGCAATCGACGCGGTCCAGTTGCTCAACCAACATGACCACCGGGTGGATCTTGTCATAATCGGCCCTGACGACGACGGCGTTCCCGTTTCGGCGCCGAACATCCACTATTACGGAACGCAGCCCAGGGACGTCGTGTTGGGCGCATTGCGGCTCGCATTCTGCCTGGTCAACATGAGCGACAGCGAAAGCTTTGGAATTGTGCTGCTTGAAGCGTGGAGCGCGGGCACCCCGGTCATCGTTCAGCGCAGGTGCGCCGCATTCGCCGAGCTGGTGAAGGACGGCACGAACGGCATGCTTGTCGAGTCGGTGCCTGAGCTCGCGGCGGCGATGGAGAGCTATTTGAACGATCCGGAGCTGGGACGTAAGCATGCACTCCATGGCAGGGCGATCGCCGAACGCCATTCATGGCGGCACGTGGCAGACGTGATCGAGCAAGTACTGTCGGAGGTTGCTGCGATGAAACAAGTGGGCATGTCCGGCAGCGAACCGGCGTTGAATGCGCCCGCGTAGAGAGGTGGCGAATGTACGACGAAGCGGCGGACTTCGCGGAGCACTTAACGCAGATCCAGCGAATGGATGACGTGCTCAAGGAGGCGGGTATCGCCGTCGATTGGCGCGCCGCAACCGTGTGCGACATCGGAGGCGGTGGAGGCCTCCATGCTGCATTGCTCGCCAGGCGTGCGATGCGCGTGCATTGTGCCGACATCATTGACCAACACCAACGATACAAGGGCGAATTCATCAAGCTGCTGGTCGAAAAACTGGGACGCTACGGATTGGATCTCCCAGTCGATCGCATCGAGTTCAACGTCACCGACGCGACCAATCTGCTCTACCGGGAAGGATGGTTCGATTTCGTATGCTCGATAAATGCGTTCGAGCACATTGCGGACCCTGCCAAAGCGCTCGCCGAAATCGCGCGCGCGATGCGACCGGGAGCTTTCGCGTATATTTCATTCGATCCGATCTGGACGGCGGATACCGGAAGCCACTTTCCGCATCGAGTCCCGGAACCCTGGGCTCATCTGATTCTCGGCGACGAGGAGTTCACGGCACGCATGCTCCTGTCCGGCGCAGAACAGTGGGAGTTGGACGAATACCGCAACGCGATGAACAGGCTACCTCCGGAAGAGTATGTCGGCCTGTTCGACAAAGGAGCGAAGGGTATTGGTTTGCAAGTCCTTCTCTTTCGTACCTGGAGCGGGTTGACCGACGAGAAGTTTCTCGAGCATCCGAACTTTGTGCTGGCGCAACGACGCTATCCACGGGAGGCGTTGCTGATCCGCGGGATGACGGCGTTGCTGCGGAAGCCGCTTCGATAGCGGTCGGAACCAGTGGCTTTGGGGCACCAATGGAACACCGGATCGGCTCGCAGAAATTAATGCTATCCGCGGCGACGGCAATCGCGCACGTCTCTCGCGTGCGGCGCGCGGGACGCGCATGATGTCGGCGCCTTTCGTCGACCAGGATAGGGCCGAAGTGCCGAATCTTTCGAGACGTCGCAAGCCGTGAAGAGGTGGCCGCTTGGATCAACCGCGCAAACAGTCTGTCAGCATCGTCTCACCGGTCTACAACGAGTCGGAATCGTTGCCGGAATTCATGCGTCGACTGGTCACTACGACCGCTCCGCTCGCTGATCGCTATCAGTTCGAGTTTGTGTTGGTCGACGACGGAAGCCGTGACGACAGTCTGCAAATCGCGCGAAGTCTGGCCGAGGCTGAGCCGCGGTTGCGTGTAGTTGAGCTGCGGCGCAACTATGGCCAGACCGCTGCCCTGCAAGCCGGGTTCGATATTGCCGAGGGCGACATAATCATCAGTCTCGATGCCGATCTGCAGCACTTTCCGGAAGAGATACCGATGTTCCTGGAGAAGATTGACGAAGGCAACGACGTCGTATGCGGCTGGCGTCGTGAGCGGAAGGAAGGGATCCTCCGGCGCTGGCCCTCGCGGGCGGCAAACGCACTCATCCGGCACGTTTCAGGTCTTACGATTCGAGACATCGGTACGACCTATCGAGCCTATCGGCGGGAGATTCTCCGGGACGTGTTGCTGCTCGGCGAGAATCACCGTTTCGTTCCCGTGTTCGCAAAAGTCGCTGGAGCGCGGATCGACGAGTTGCCGATTCAGAATATCGATCGGCCGCACGGGACTTCCAACTACGGGTTGTTTCGTACGGTCAACGTCTTTATCGACCTCTTCTTTCTCTACTTCTTCGTCCGTTACTTCGACCGTCCTCTACGGATCTTCGGAATGTTCGCGATGCTAGCGTTCTCTATCGCTTTAGCAATCACCATAGGTTTGTTCGCGCTCTGGATCGAAGATGGAGGGGCCGTCGTTCGAGAGAGAAGTGGATGGTTCATATCCGCTTTGGTGCTCTATCTCGCTGCGTTGCATTTTTTGGTCGCCGGGCTTCTTGGTGAGATGTTGGCGCGGCTGTACTTCTCCCACCGCGACCACTCGGCCTATAAGGTTCGCCGGGTTTGGCCACCACAGCCGTGACCAGGGCGGGCACCGCGTAATGTGCGGCATTCTAGGATCCTTCGCGCGCCGTTCGGACATCGCGGATCCAGACGCGCTTTGTGCCGCTACGAATCTTCTCGCCCATCGCGGCCCGGACGACGGCACGTGGTGGAGCGATGGCTGTTTCTTTCTGGGTCATCGCCGTCTATCGATCATCGACCTGGTTGGTGGCGGACAACCGATGGCGACATCTGATGGTCGGTACGTCATTGTGTTCAATGGTGAGATCTACAACTTTCTCGAACTGAGGGAGAGACTTGTTGCTGAAGGAGCCGCGTTTTCCACTCTCTCGGACACGGAAGTCATTCTTCAAGGTTATCGGCACTGGGGAAAAACCGTCGCTGGCGAGCTCGTCGGGATGTTTGCATTCGCGATTGTAGATCGCGAGGAAAACACACTCTATCTTGCACGGGACCGTTTCGGTGAAAAGCCGCTGTTCGTTTACGAACGTGACGGCGTGGTTTCCTTTGCGTCGGAGCTGGGCGCACTTGGAGCGGTTCCCGGTGTGCGCCGCTCAATGGATAACATCGCGTTGGCCGAGTATCTTTGCTTGAACTATGTGCCTGGGGAGCGGACGCTTATCGAAGGCATCAGCCGCCTTCGGCCGGGGACTTGGCGGTTTTATACCCGTGACGCTACGCGGGAAGGAACGTACTGGGCGCCGCCGCCCGCCGAAGCCGGGCAACGAAGACGGGAGCCTGCGGATGCTCGATCGCATCTTAAAAGACTGATCGACGACGCAGTCCTGATCACATTGCGAAGCGACGTGCCGGTCACGTTGTTTCTTTCCGGTGGGATCGATTCCTCGGTAATCGCGGAAAGCGCGGTCAGGCAGGGCGAGCTCAGGCACGCCTACTGTCTGGACTTTGCGGAGGCGGGGTTCAGCGAATGGACGAATGCCAAAGTAGTCGCAACATCTCTCGGTATCGAGCTGAGGCGGGCAGAATTCTCGTCAGCAGCCCTCGAAGATTTCTTTGGCGTGGTCGAGCATGCCGATGATCCTCTTGCCGATTCGTCGGCGCTTGCGGTCTGGGCGCTGTCGCGCGAGGTAGCCCGCGATTACAAGGTCGCGCTGAGTGGCGACGGCGGGGACGAGCTGTTTGGCGGCTATCTGACATACAAGGCGACCCAGTATCACCGAATGCTGATGACAGGAATGCCCTCAGCAGCGCGCACGTCGCTACGTTGGCTTGGACTTCGAATGCCGGTCAGCGGAGGCAAGGTCACGCCGAGTTACAAGCTTAGGCGTTTCCTCCGGGCGGCCGATCTGAGTGCGGGCGAGGCCCACTTCACCTGGAACGGAGGCTGGCTCCCCGCCGAGGCGGCGGCGCTACTCGCCGATCCAGCGACCTCCGAACTTGCGCGATCCGCGATCGAACGCCTCGCAGGAAGACATCACCTCACCCGATCGCCTTCGCTTGGCGATCTTCAACGCGCCGATGCGACAGACTACCTCCCGAACGACATTCTGACCAAAGTGGACCGAATGACCATGGCGCACGGGCTGGAGGCTCGCGCACCGCTTCTGAATCCCGCCGTGGCGGAATTTGCCCTTCGGCTTCCCGATGAACTGAAGCTCAGCCCATTCGGCAAGCCGAAGAAAATCTTGAGGGACCTGGCAACGGAGCGCTTCGGGACTGGCATCGGAAACGCGAAGAAGCAGGGATTCAGCATTCCCATCCATAATTGGCTTCGTCGCCCTGCACGGATGCTCGCGGAAGATCTGTTGTCGCGGAAAGAGCTCGACGCTGTTGGGTGTTTCAACACCGATTCGGTGCTGCGGGCGAAAGCCTTACACATGGAACAGCGCGCGCAGCTCGGCTTCGAGCTGTGGGGACTGATGGTGTTGGTAGCTTGGCATCGCGCAAGAATCAGGAACTCGCCACGCCCCAAGAGCGGCCAAACTTTGCGCCGCATCATCATCCCATCCATGGCCGAAAGGTTGGAGTGAGGTTTCAGCCATCGAGCTTCGCCATTCGTGCTGCGCTAAGGACGTTTCGCTGACGACCAACGAGCCCCATCGCGACGAGTCCAAGCAACAATTGAACACCGACCACGATAGCGTGGCTCACGGTAGCGACTGAAAGCGCGCGGTTCAACTCCACATGCCAGGCGGAAAGGGCCAGCACCCCAAGAGCATGATAGACGCCGAGCGATCCGGGCGATGAGGGAATCGCCGATCCGAGATTCGTGACGACCATCATCAGCAGTCCGGCCGCTATGCACGGGAGTACGTCGAACGCGGCAGTACACAACACCATCGCCGCCCCATAGCTGGCCCAGCCGAGTCCGGTCAGGACAAATATTGCCGCAACACGCCGCACCGAAGCCTGGTCCGTCGGCAAGACAACCGCAAGCGCCTCCGAAAACTGGGTTGAGTGATACGCCGTCGCTCGACCCAAGGCCGGGCTAAAAGGGCGCAACAGTCGTTCGACCACTCGAATGGCAGACGTTGGTCGAGCGGCGATCCATACTAGGACGATGATCGCAAGTGAGACGATCGCTGCGGCGGAGCGCAATATCAAGAGAATGCCCTCTGGCAGCGGCGCCGCAAACGCAATGGCGACACCAAAGGCAAGCACAGCGATCACATCCAGCACACGCTCCAATAGGATGCTGCTGAAAGCGCGAGCCATGCCGTACCCGTAAGCGTTGCGTATCAGCAAGACGCGAGCGGCATCGCCAGCGCGCATCGGCAGAATCAGATTTCCCAGATAACCCAGCATCAGGAACGACGCGACCTGCATGAACGGTGGCCTCGGCGCGAAGCTCAGGAGCAGACGCCAGCGCAACGCGAACAGGAAGTAGGTGACGGCTACCAGAAGGACGGCGACGGCGATTGGGAGTAGTTGCAGGTTCCGAAAATGGCTCGCGAAGACCAGCCAATCGACGTTCAACGCGAGGACGCCGAGACAGGCCGCAGATACTGCATAGCCTAGTGCTCGAAAGAGTCTCGTGCGTTGCAGTTTAGTCACCGAACGCCCTCTTCGCGGCGTAGCGAACCGCTGCGGGCCAGTTCGTGCGGCGAACTACGATGCGTTCTTCCGCCAACGAGCGATGAAGGTCGGGAAGCAACCTTTCCAGGGCAGGTGGTTGTAGGCCGATTCAAGCATGAAGAGCGGCGGAGCGAGGTAGCGTTTGAGCATGGTCGGGATACGAAAGATCAAGCTGTTGTAAATCAGAAAATAGGCAGGACCTCCCGCATAGATGCAGTCGAGAGGTAGGAACGAATCTTCTTCAGCGATTCTGGCAATCTCATCGTGATCAAGAGCATGCTCCGTTGCGGCGTCGAAATATCGATCGTGCCGATACCAAAACCGCCGCACGGCCTCGAGTGCATAGCGTTCGTTTGGCTCGTACATGAGAAGCACCCCCAGCGGCTTGAGGAGCGCGTCGATTGTGCGAAACGTCCCGGGAAGATTGCTGACGCAATGATGCAGTCCGCCCACGATCATCGCGACGTCGAATTTTGGGAGATCCCTATTCTCTGCCGTCAGATCGACTTCGAATGCCTTGGCACCCACGTTCCGGCGGTAGCTATCACATGCGCTTCGAGAGATATCGAATCCGGCGACTCGGGCGCTCGGAAACCGCTCTTGGACTGCAAGTGAATTGTGGCCGCTCCCGGCGGCCAGATCCGCGACATCCATGCCGTTCAGGTCCAGTCCGCGGAACATGACGTCATAGACGAAGCGATTTCGGAACGCCATTGAGGTCGCGTCGTAATAGTGCGTTTCGTACGCATCATGGATGCGTTCATAATGCGTCCGCTGACGTGTGCTGTTTGCGCTCATATTCTCTGGCCAGATGGATTCCCTTCTCTTGTGCGCATCTGGAGGGGCGGCACTTGGCACTTGTTAAAACACCGCGTGTGTCCCGCCCTGACCCGCTCGGGTCGTGGCCGGCTTGATACCAATGACCACCCAGCATAGCCTTTTCGATGATGAATCGCCACATCGAACGGCGCCGAAGCCATTAGCCGCTGCGCCTCATCGCGGTTGTAGTACTTGGCATAGTGTGGATTGAGCTGATCATAGATCACTAGCCGACGCTTGCTTGGATCGAGCTTGGCTAGAATTTCGACCAGAGACCATTAATGAAGCCATCAACCGCCGTTAGCATCCGCCCAGTTCTGTACCGCTTGCCCCGGATTCTAGTTGTTCCGGCAGCGTACTCGGCTTGGTTCGTCCTGCTCTTCGGCCCTGTTCTGTTCGGAGACAAACTCTTCCCAAGCGACGGACAACTCGCGGCGTTTTTCGCTCCGGTAACGCCCTGGAACATTTTACCCTTGGCTGGCGTGCCGGCTATAGGCGAACCCCACTTGCAACAGCTTTATCCGTTGCGATGGGTTTTCGCCGCACTCCCGCGAGAGATTGGCTTCGACCTGTTCATGGTGTCTTCTTATGTGCTGGCGAGCAGCCTCGCCTTCGGTTACGCCTTCACTCTCACGCGATCGGTGCTCGCCGCCGGCGTTGGCGGTCTCGTTTTCGGCATGAGCGGTTACATGATCGCGCATCTCGGTCACACGGGTATGGTGCCCGCCGCGGCCTGGCTGCCATTGATCATGTGGTCCTTTGAAATGCTCCGACGCAACGTTTCCGTTGGGTGGGTGGTCATCGGTGCATTGTCCGTCGCTATGGTGATCGTAGGGGGGCATCCGCAAGCGTTCGCATACTCGCTCTATCTTGCCTTCGCCTATGCAGTGTTCCTTGGCTCAACGGCTCAAATCGGTTGGTTGCGGTACGTCGGTTTGTGCTCGATCGTCATCTGCATCGGGTCTGCGCTGGCCGCTCCGCATGTGCTGCCGATGCTTGAGCTCGCCGATCTGAGCGTGCGCAGCGAGCTGACCTTCGAGGCGTTCAAAGAATTCTCAATGCCTCTCCGCCAGTTACCGATGTTGCTGTATCCGTATCTCTTCGGCGGCGCATTCCTGCCTGATTTTCCAGCCTATTTCGGGAAGTGGAATTTCGCGGAGATATCCGGGTACATGGGACTTCTTCCCCTGGTGCTGGCGGGGATCGCCTGCTGGTATCGATGGAATGATCGTCTCGTGGCGTTTTGGCTCGGTGCAGCGGCGTTGTCGTTCCTCCTCGCCCTAGGCGAAGCAACGCCGCTCTTGTGGATAACCTACCACTTGCCGGTCATCAACAAACTTCGGGCACCGGCACGACACTTTCATGAGATGGCATTGGCGGTCAGCGTGCTTGCAGCCTTCGGGATTCACGCTCTGTACCAAGCGGAGAACGCTCGAAAGGCGGCGGCTCGCGCATTGACCGTCGGAGCGTTGATCATGCTGTTGACGCTGGCTGTAATAGCCGTCTTCTTCGACGAGCTTCAATCGAAGGCGTTAGGACGCGGCGCGAACTTGGGCGAAGCCTACAAGATTCATGCGCTGATGGTACCCATTCTTGTGTTCGTGGCTTCGGCACTCGCGCTGATGTTCTGGCTCAGAAAGGCTGATAGCCGCGCTCGGCAATGGCTTATGGTGGGTGTGCTGGCCATGGATCTTTGGAGTTTTGGACGGTTCGCGGAATGGCGTTGGGGACCCCCCAAGTCAGTCCTGTCGACGCCTGAGTTCGCCGTGAAGTACGTTGCAGAGCTAACCAGGAACCACCAGCGGCTAATGCCAATGCGGGGGTGGGAGGAGCCGGTTCTTCCCTTCTCGACAATGATGTCGCAACTCTATGGGATTCCCAGCGTCAGTGGGTACGGACCCCTGCTGATTCAGCGATACGCGAACCTGTCCATGGTGACCAACGGTGGATGGATCAACCCGCGTGTTCTGTTACAAGAGGATCGCGCGCCGGATCTATTGGCAGCACGTTACATCGTGGTTCCGAGACGGGACCGGTCCTTTGGTGCCGCCAGTGAAAAAGTGCAATGGAGCGAGAAGGATCTGCCACTTGGTTTTGGCAGCGGCTGCGGCGGCACGACTGGTCCGAGACATGCGAGATTGGTTCTGCCAGCTCCACTCCGGATCGACCGCGTTGGCATTGTAAGCAAAATGGCGTGCTCGACGGGCCTCGAACAAGCGCAGGAAGTGGCGAAGTTGACGTTGGTTGGCGCGGACGAACGCATCGAAGCTCGAGTCTTGCGTGCGGGGCAGGACACCGCCGAGTGGGCGATCGACTGTGACGATGTGAGGCCGGTCACTAAACACACGCGAGCGACCGTTTTCGACAGTTGGGACACCATCCGCGCAGGCCATCCGACCTGCAGGGGGCATCGTTTTGTCACTGAAGTCCCGGTCCAGGCAGGCGCCTACAAGGAACTGATCATCGATTGGATTCCTGACGCACCCAACGTGATCGCAATTACAAAGATAAGCCTGTTGGACAGCAAAACCGGATTGTCTTACACCGTGAGTGACGAAGATTTGCTGTTCTCCGACAGTGCGCGATTCGAGCGCGTGGAGGACTTTGAAACGAGCTCGGTTTACCGTAATCGCCGCGCGATGCCAAGGGCATGGCTGGTTTCAGAGGTGATCTCGGCCAAAGAGGAAAGCATTCTTCAATCGATACGAACCTCCGTAATGCCGGATGGCAGGGCTTTCGATCCCCGTCGCACGGCCTTCGTAGAAGCGCCCTTCAGCCTCGCTCCGTCGGTGCAAGACGGCGCGCATTCCATCGAGATCGTCGATCTGTCCGCAGATCGGGTCGAGATCACAACACAAGCGGAGCGTGCAACCTTCATGGTGCTGAGCGACGTGCACTACCCTGGTTGGACGGCAAGCATAGACGGCGAGAGCATCGAGATCTTGCGAACCAACTATGCATTGCGGGGTGTCGCGGTTCCGGCTGGCAGACACACAATCGTGCTTCGCTACAGGCCATCCATCTTGTACTTAGGATTGCTGATTTCGGCATTGACGTCGCTCGGACTGGTGGGGTTCGCCGTCTTTGCCCAGAGAAACCGAGGACACCAACAGAAGGTGGCTTCGCGATAGCCGGGGCGCTCAGAGTCAGTTAAGAGATCTCGGATGGCGAGCTTGGCGTCGACGCCAGTAGCCGTGAGATGGTCGAGCGAACGCGATGTGTTACCTCCGAACAGCTGATCATCTGCATGCAGACGTTGTTCTCGCACTTCGCGAACTCATGCCCGTTGTAGCAAGGCGCACAGGGTAACGCGCCGCCCGGCCAAAGGACTGCTGTTCGAGGGTCCGGGCGAAAGAACATCGAGGGCGGCGTGGGACCGAGCAATGCGACGACGGGTGTCCCGACGAGACGAGCGATGTGTAGCGGTCCCGAATCGTGGCCCACGACCGCGGCGCAGGTACGAAGCAGCGCTGCGAGCGCCGGCAGGTCCGTGGCACCAATCAAATCGAGTACCTGCCGGTCGCGGAAGGCCGGACGCACCCAGCCGTCCGTGCGGTCGCCGGTCAGGACGATGCGGCAGCCCTGAGCGTGCAACGTATCGGCGAGCTTGGCATAGCGGTCCAGCGGCCATCGGCGAAGCGGGTTCTCGCTTGCAACGTTGCGTGCGCCGCCGGGCGTGATCGCGATCAGCGGCCGACCGTCCGGATTGAACGCATGAACGCGACGGATCAAGTCCTGGGACAGCTCCACCCGAAGATGGGGCGCGGGGAAGCTCCGCGCCCGGTGGTCGTCCAACCCCGTCACGAGTCGCACGTATTCGTCGGTGTGGGCGCGCCCGGGCACGATACCGCGTGCATGTGCGTTTCCCCCCAACCAGCGCCGGATGTCCGCGCGGATCGGCCAGGCGAGCACCCTGTAGCGGGCATCCGAATGCGCGATGTAGACCGCATCGAAGCGACGGACGCGGACATGACGCCATGCGCTCATAACGGCCACGACTTGCGCGAAGAATGAACCCGCCAGCATCGCGGCCTCATTCACCGAAACGACCTCGCTCACTGCCCTCGACCAGCCGCACAAGCGGCGCCGCCTTTCGACCGCACATCCACGTGATGCGGATGTCCGGGTCCTCGGCGCGCAGCGCGGTCACCATCGGCAGCGCCATGACGACGTCGCCGACAGCGGCTAGCTTTACGATGAGGACGGTGCGGGCCACGGAAGGTGAGAAGGCCCTTGTAGTGGGGACGCCGCGGCCCCATTTCCATAGGCCGCCCCGCACTGGCGCGGGTCGGGTGGAGCCGGCTGGCGCCGATTCTAGCAGCGTCGTCCCGCGTTGCATCGGGCCTCGCGGCGGCGTCGCTTCAGACGCACCGGGAAGCGGTGCGGAGAAGTTCGGTAAAACTGAAGGCGGGAAGTGGCCATGCCGTTGACGTGTCCAGCCCAGGCTGCTATTATTCCGCTCTTGGCCTCTTCGACCTTGTTCAACGATTTTCCGTTGGGCGACGCGCGGCGGCGAAACGCTCTTTAACAATTTGCAACCGATAGGTGTGGGTGCTGACGGTGGTCGGTGCCTGCGGCGGGTTTTCGTCTTTGGGGCTCTTGGGCAACCGGGGGTTTCTGGAGGGGGAGCTGGCTGCGGGGTCAACGAGTACTGTTGGTGCTCATACGAAACGCAAGTGCGGGCTGGTTGGGAGAAGTCCTGGCTGGCCTGAGATGTGGTCTTGGATCGTTGCAAGACGGTTCAAGGCGACGTCATTCGAATGAGCTTACTTTGCATAGAGATCGAACTGAAGAGTTTGATCCTGGCTCAGATTGAACGCTGGCGGCATGCTTTACACATGCAAGTCGAACGGGCTGTTGGGGCAACCTGGCAGTCAGTGGCGGACGGGTGAGTAATGCATCGGAACGTGTCCCGTAGTGGGGGATAACCCGGCGAAAGCCGGACTAATACCGCATATGCTCTACGGAGGAAAGCGGGGGACCTGAAAGGGCCTCGCGCTATGGGAGCGGCCGATGTCCGATTAGCTTGTTGGTGGGGTAATGGCCTACCAAGGCGACGATCGGTAGCTGGTCTGAGAGGATGATCAGCCACACTGGGACTGAGACACGGCCCAGACTCCTACGGGAGGCAGCAGTGGGGAATTTTGGACAATGGGGGCAACCCTGATCCAGCCATGCCGCGTGCGGGAAGAAGGCCTTCGGGTTGTAAACCGCTTTTAGTCGGGAAGAAAAGGCACGGGCGAATACCCTGTGTTCTTGACGGTACCGGCGGAATAAGCACCGGCTAACTACGTGCCAGCAGCCGCGGTAATACGTAGGGTGCGAGCGTTAATCGGAATTACTGGGCGTAAAGCGTGCGCAGGCGGTTCGCTGTGTCCTGTGTGAAAGCCCCGGGCTCAACCTGGGAATGGCATGGGAAACTGGCGGGCTGGAGTGTGGCAGAGGGGGGTGGAATTCCGCGTGTAGCAGTGAAATGCGTAGAGATGCGGAGGAACACCGATGGCGAAGGCAGCCCCCTGGGCCAACACTGACGCTCAGGCACGAAAGCGTGGGGAGCAAACAGGATTAGATACCCTGGTAGTCCACGCCCTAAACGATGTCGACTAGGTGTTGGGGAAGCGATTCCTTGGTACCGTAGCTAACGCGTGAAGTCGACCGCCTGGGGAGTACGGCCGCAAGGTTAAAACTCAAAGGAATTGACGGGGACCCGCACAAGCGGTGGATGATGTGGATTAATTCGATGCAACGCGAACAACCTTACCTACCCTTGACATGTCCGGAAGCCTGCTGAAAGGCGGGGGTGCCCGAAAGGGAACCGGAACACAGGTGCTGCATGGCTGTCGTCAGCTCGTGTCGTGAGATGTTGGGTTAAGTCCCGCAACGAGCGCAACCCTTGTCCCTAGTTGCTACGCAAGGGCACTCTAGGGAGACTGCCGGTGACAAACCGGAGGAAGGTGGGGATGACGTCAAGTCCTCATGGCCCTTATGGGTAGGGCTTCACACGTCATACAATGGACGGTACAGAGGGTTGCCAACCCGCGAGGGGGAGCCAATCCCAGAAAGCCGTTCGTAGTCCGGATCGCAGTCTGCAACTCGACTGCGTGAAGTCGGAATCGCTAGTAATCGCGGATCAGCATGCCGCGGTGAATACGTTCCCGGGTCTTGTACACACCGCCCGTCACACCATGGGAGTGGGTTCTACCAGAAGTAGGTAGGCTAACCGCAAGGAGGCCGCTTACCACGGTAGGATTCATGACTGGGGTGAAGTCGTAACAAGGTAGCCGTATCGGAAGGTGCGGCTGGATCACCTCCTTTCTCGGAATCAGGGATCAGAAGTCAGTGACAGGGTCAGCAATGGCCCGAACCTGCGCTGCTCACTCCTCCCGACGCTTTCAGCACCCACACCTATCGGTTGCGAGTAGAACAGCAACCAACACCGCACACGGGCCTGTAGCTCAGTTGGTTAGAGCACCGTCTTGATAAGGCGGGGGTCGATGGTTCGAGTCCATCCAGACCCACCAGTACCGGGGATCAGGAATCAGGGATCAGTAGGCCAGACGGGGCTGTAGCTCAGTTGGGAGAGCACCTGCTTTGCAAGCAGGGGGTCGTCGGTTCGATCCCGTCCAGCTCCACCAGTCAGGATCAGAGGTCAGGGATCAGGGATCAGAAGCGATTCCGCAGTCCCGTCCACACGAGACATCACACGCAAGCAGCTCGACTCGAGCGGCTTGCGTCTGGCGTCTCGCCAGAGAACATCGGTTGCTCTTTAACAATTCGGAAGGCAAGGCGTTCATGGAGCTTGATGAGAGCTTCATGGACAAAAAGGGTTGAGTTGTATCTTGCCCATGCGCGAACACAAAAGGCGCGTGTGGGTGAACGCAAACACGCCTATGACGGCGGCCTGCGAGAGCAGGACGCACAGTTATGGGGTCAAGCGACTAAGTGCATGTGATGGATGCCTTGGCGATTACAGGCGATGAAGGACGTGGCAGCCTGCGAAAAGCTGCGGGGAGCTGGCAAACGAGCATTGATCCGCAGATGTCCGAATGGGGAAACCCGGCCCGCAAGGGTCACCGCCACCTGAATACATAGGGTGGAGGGAGCGAACCCGGTGAACTGAAACATCTCAGTAGCCGGAGGAACAGAAATCAACCGAGATTCCGCTAGTAGTGGCGAGCGAACGCGGAACAGCCTGCCGTTTTTAGCCGATGTCTTAGTGGAGCACTCTGGAAAGGGTGGCCGCAGTGGGTGACAGCCCCGTACACGAAAGGACGTTGGTGGAACTAAGACGGCGACAAGTAGGGCGGGACACGTGAAATCCTGTCTGAAGATGGGGGGACCATCCTCCAAGGCTAAATACTCGTAATCGACCGATAGTGAACCAGTACCGTGAGGGAAAGGCGAAAAGAACCCCGGAAGGGGAGTGAAATAGATCCTGAAATCGCATGCATACAAACAGTGGGAGCCTGGGTAACTGGGTGACTGCGTACCTTTTGTATAATGGGTCAGCGACTTACGTTTACCAGCGAGCTTAACCGAATAGGGGAGGCGCAGCGAAAGCGAGTCCGAACAGGGCGACTGAGTTGGTAGGCGTAGACCCGAAACCGGATGATCTAGCCATGGCCAGGCTGAAGCGGGGGTAACACCTCGTGGAGGGCCGAACCCACTCCCGTTGAAAAGGTAGGGGATGAGCTGTGGCTAGGGGTGAAAGGCTAAACAAATCCGGAAATAGCTGGTTCTCTCCGAAAACTATTGAGGTAGTGCCTCGAGTATCACCACCGGGGGTAGAGCACTGTCATGGTTGTGGGGGTCATCGCGACCTACCACGCCATAGCAAACTCCGAATACCGGTGAGTGCGAGCTCGGGAGACAGACGGCGGGTGCTAACGTCCGTCGTCGAGAGGGAAACAACCCA
Organism: uncultured beta proteobacterium; assembly: GCA_963804205.1. Taxonomy (GTDB): domain Bacteria; phylum Pseudomonadota; class Gammaproteobacteria; order Burkholderiales; family Casimicrobiaceae; genus VBCG01. The sequence goes on from CAWDPJ010000008.1 coordinate 14,921, forward strand.
GACCCTCAGCTAAGGTCCCCAAGACACAGTTAAGTGGGAAACGAGGTGGGAAGGCGAAGACAGCCAGGATGTTGGCTTAGAAGCAGCCATCATTCAAAGAAAGCGTAATAGCTCACTGGTCGAGTCGTCCTGCGCGGAAGATGTAACGGGGCTCAAACTGTGCACCGAAGCTAGGGATTCAAGCGCTCCACTTGAGCGCGCTTCACGTGTCGCACGTTCTGGCGATGCGTGCCGAACGTCAAAGCGGTCGTGCAATGAAGCTGCCGCAGCGATGCGTGCGAGCTGACGATGCGTGGATCGACGTCGAGTGGAGCAAGCGCGCTGAAGGGAGCGCTTGGATGGTAGGAGAGCGTTCCGTAGGCCTGTGAAGGTGGGGTGTGAACCCTGCTGGAGGTATCGGAAGTGCGAATGCTGACATGAGTAGCGATAAAGCGGGTGAAAGTCCCGCTCGCCGTAAGCCCAAGGTTTCCTGCGCCACGTGCATCGGCGCAGGGTGAGTCGGCCCCTAAGGTGAGGACGAGAGTCGTAACTGATGGGAAGCTGGTTAATATTCCAGCACCGACCTGCAATGCGATGGGGGGACGGAGAAGGTTAACGCAGCCGGGTGTTGGATGTCCCGGTTGAAGCGTGTAGGCGTGCCCGGTTGGCAAATCCGCTGGGCTTAGCCAAGGCGTGATAACGGAAGGCTGGCTTGCCAGTCCCAAGTGCGTGATACCAGGCTCCCAGGAAAAGCCTCTAAGCTTCAGTTGCAGGACGACCGTACCGCAAACCGACACAGGTGGGCGAGCTGAATATGCTCAGGCGCTTGAGAGAACTCGGGTGAAGGAACTCGGCAAATTGACACCGTAACTTCGGGATAAGGTGTGCCTCTGGTAGGTGAAGGCCCTCGCGGCCGGAGCTGAAGGGGGTTGCAAAGAATCGGTGGCTGCGACTGTTTAACAAAAACACAGCACTCTGCTAAGACGAAAGTCGACGTATAGGGTGTGACGCCTGCCCGGTGCCGGAAGGTTAAGTGATGGGGTGCAAGCTCTTGATCGAAGCCCCGGTAAACGGCGGCCGTAACTATAACGGTCCTAAGGTAGCGAAATTCCTTGTCGGGTAAGTTCCGACCTGCACGAATGGCGTAACGATGGCCACACTGTCTCCACCCGAGACTCAGCGAAGTTGAAGTGTTTGTGAAGATGCAATCTCCCCGCGGCAAGACGGAAAGACCCCGTGCACCTTTACTGTAGCTTTGCATTGGACTGTGATGAGGCTTGTGTAGGATAGCTGGGAGCCTGTGAAGCGGAGGCGCTAGCTTTCGTGGAGGCAACCTTGAAATACCAGCCTGGCGTCATTGCGGCTCTAACCTGGATCCATCATCTGGATCGGGGACCGTGCATGGTAGGCAGTTTGACTGGGGCGGTCTCCTCCCAAAGAGTAACGGAGGAGCTCGAAGGTTCGCTTAGCGCGGTCGGACATCGCGCTGGACGTGCAAGGGCACAAGCGAGCTTGACTGCGAGACTGACAAGTCGAGCAGGTACGAAAGTAGGACCTAGTGATCCGGTGGTTCTGTATGGAAGGGCCATCGCTCAACGGACAAAAGGTACGCCGGGGATAACAGGCTGATACCGCCCAAGAGTTCATATCGACGGCGGTGTTTGGCACCTCGATGTCGGCTCATCACATCCTGGGGCTGTAGCCGGTCCCAAGGGTATGGCTGTTCGCCATTTAAAGTGGTACGTGAGCTGGGTTCAAAACGTCGTGAGACAGTTTGGTCCCTATCTGCCGTGGGCGCTGGAGATTTGACGGGGGCTGCTCCTAGTACGAGAGGACCGGAGTGGACGTACCGCTGGTGTACCGGTTGTGACGCCAGTCGCATCGCCGGGTAGCTATGTACGGAAGCGATAACCGCTGAAAGCATCTAAGCGGGAAACGTGCCTGAAGATGAGATCTCCCGGAGGCTAGACCTCCCTGAAGGGTCGTGGCAGACCACCACGTTGATAGGCCGGGTGTGGAAGCGCGGTAACGCGTTGAGCTAACCGGTACTAATGGCCCGTGCGGCTTGACTCCATAATTGTGTGTCCTGCGTGTCGACGCAACGTCGACGATGCAACCCAACCCCATCCTTGCCTTCCATGCCCGTGCAACTCGTGCATCGGACGATCAACGCCTGACGACCACAGCCTGCTGGAACCACTCCTTCCCATCCCGAACAGGACCGTGAAACGGCAGCACGCCGATGATAGTGCGGGGTATACCGCGCGAAAGTAGGTCATTGTCAGGCACCCATGAAACAGAAAGCCCGGCCGCACGGCCGGGCTTTTTGTTTGATCCGTGCCTGACAGTCACCTACTTTCGGTACGAACATGCCGCCGCGCACCGCGCGGCTGCATGCGCGAGCGCAACGGCAAGCATGTCTACTTCGGGAACGAATCGGTGTCGTGCGGCGTCCTGCGCGTGCTCGACAGCGCCCCGTCGATCCGTGACTGGCGCCGCCGGCCGCGTTTCGGCGATGCTGCCGCCGCTGGCCACACACAATCGCTGCTTCCGGGTCCGAAACGCAGGCCACAATCCGACCGAAGTGCGGCGGTTGTGGTTCGTCGGCCAACGATGACCTCATCGCTTGGCGACGCAACACCTGCGCGTGAAACCCGTGAATTGCTGCGCCAAAACATGAGCTCTGTCGTTGCCGGCTGGCCTCCGTACCACCCGGCCCGATCACTGCAAGCGACGCGCTTGCCGTGGAAGCTCATCGCCTCGCTGCGGCGGCCCAGTATGGGTGGGGTCACACGATCGATTTCGGGCCGTTTCGCATGGAAGGGCTGTTCGGCGAAGAGTTTCTCCGCGTTGCCGCATTGCTCGATCAATGGCGGTGGTGGCCCGAGCGACTCGACAGCCTGAGCATCGCGGACATCGGCTGCTATTCCGGTGGGATGACGCTCTTGATGGCGACACGGGGCGCGGAGCGCGTTTACGCGATCGACGAGGTGCCCGAGCATCTGGACCAATGCCGTTTCGTTTCGCGCACGTTCGGACTCCGGAACGTCGAGCCGGTCTGCGATTCGCTGTATCGGCTCGAAGATCACATCAAGCCCGGATCGCTCGACCTGATGGTGGTCGCGGGCGTTCTCTATCACCTGTCCGACATGCTGGTCGGGTTGCACGCATTGCGCCGTTTGCTCAAGCCGAACGGCACACTGCTGGTCGAGACCGCAGCGATTGACGACCCCCAGCGCTCCTACGCCGACTTCGCGCGGTTTGTCGGCGGTGCTTGGTGGGTGCCGACCGCGCTGTGCATTCAGGACATGCTCGGCTTCATGAACTTTGCGGATCCCGCGCTCCGCTTCTACACGGAGGGACGCTGCTTGGTGCGCGCTGTAAGGGGAAGCGGCGGCGATCCACCCTTTCGGCGTGGCCTCAACTGGCGCTTCGAATCGATTCGCGACGAACGGCTGCGATCGATGGATCTAGACCAGATCGGTGGCGGACCCAAGCAGGTGCCGAAATAGCCCTCCAGTGAATCCGTCGGTTGCCGCGGCTCTGCCTGGCTCGCGCATCGGGAATGGCGGTCCTATTCTTCGCGGCGGAACACCCGAAGCTCGTGCGCGTACCAGCCGAGCCGTAGCGCACCGCTCTGCGCGACGCGTAGGCCGCATCCCGCCGCGATCGCCTCGACGTCAGCGATAGGCACGTACTGGATCCATTGCCGTGCGAGCACGAGATCGTGCAAGCGGTTCGCCCATGCCGCCCAGGCCGGCGCGGAGGCCATATCCTTGTAGATCAGCAGTCCGCCCGGCCGCACGCGATCGCATGCCGCTCCCAGAAACGCGCGCTGGCCGGCGCGAGGCAGGTGATGCAGGACATCGACCATCGAAACGGCATCGAACTGCTGTTCGGGCCAATCGGTCGGTCCTCCGGCCGTGCTCAGCGTGGCCTGCCCGATACCAAAGCCGCGAAGCGCAGCGTTGCCAGCGATCGTTGCTTCGCTGCGGATATCCACGCCAAGACCTTGGCCAAGACGGCCTGCACGCAGCAGCAGGTACAAGAACAGCCCGTTACCGCAACCGATGTCGAGCAGGCTCGAGCGCGCGGGAACGGCGTCGACCAGTCGCTCGAACGGGCAGATGCGTGGCCGATGGGCCGTGAGGAAACGAGTTGTGCCGCGAAATGCCTTCGAGTAATCGCTCGCCCATGCAAGCATCGTCGTCCTGCTGAGCGCGCTTGGCGCTGGGACCGAACTCATGACGGGCTCGGTGTCCACCGGTATACGGTTGCGACCGGGTCGGAATACACGGGCCTCCAATTCGTCCCGGCGACGCGTTGGTCGAATTGCGCCTTGTAGCGAAGGAAGCGAGCGTCGGCCGGTGCCACCGCATGCATCACCAGCAACTCGCCTTCACGGCCGTCTGGAAGCTTGGGAGCGATCTCGTCGTGCAGGGAGAGCGTGGACAGGCTCGCCGGTAGATCCCGATCCAGCAGGTGATAGCCGAGCCCGCTGAAGAAGGACGCTTCGCTCTTGTTCTGCGGCCGGTAGACGACGATCCGCGACGGGCGTAACGAGGCGATGAAGGCTCTCGAGCTTGCATACGCGTCTGGCTGCGTATTCGCAACGAACTCGATTCCCGCCAGCGCCGCGAACGCAGCGAGCACTGTCGCAAAAGCTGCGAGACCGCGGGCATTGCGGTTGCTGGTCGTCGCAAGACCAAGTGGCCGCGACGATTGCGGTTGCTGCACAGGCGGCAACCATCAGCGCGGCCGGCGATACCCACGCAGCATACGGTCGGAACGTCGTGAGCTGCATGCCGAACTGCACGGCGGCATCGATGAGGAAAGGAGCGCAAATTGCCGCCGTAGGTAGCCGCGTTGCTCGAGCCAGCAGAGCCGCCAGCACGACGAGGCTCGCGCCGACGGCGCCGGTCGCGTAGCGGAGACTGCGCAGCTCCTCGAGGTAGACGAGGCTTCCGGGGGCGATACCGGCCGACCAAACCGAGCCGATCCACGCGAGCCAGCCCGCGAGGGCCAGAAGCGCGACCAGAACGACATCGGACGCGCCTTGAAGACGCCGGGTCGACGCCAGGAGAATTGTCGTCAAAGGCGCGAGCATTGCCGTCCGCAGCAACAGCATCTGCGGCTGCCCGGCCGGATCGAGTCCGAAGAGCAGCTTCCAGGTTCGAATGTCGTTGAGATGATTGAGGATGGACGTCCCGGCAATGTCCATCGTGCCCGGGAGCGCTAGAGACGCCCAACGACAGGGCGAACGGGTAAACCGGATTTCCGTGCACCACGAGATTCCTGATGTAGAAATGTCCGGTGCCGATTGTCGCGACGGCAAGGGCCACGATCACCATGAGCACCGAGGTGCGCAACTCCGCACGGTTGCGCACAAGCGATATCGCTAGGGCGACAGCGAGAAGCGAAATGACCAGCAGCCGGGCCACTGAACTTGACCGTCATGAACGTGAAGGCGAGGCCAAGCGCGACGCCGCTCTGCCAACGGGCCGGCTCACCCTTCAGTCGCGCGACCAGTACGCCGATCGCCATGAGGAAGCCGGCGTTCGCGAGCATGTCGTTCTTGAGCGTCGGCACGCCCGACGCGAATCCCCAATGCCAGGGAAGAAATGCCGCTGCTGCCACGATCGACAAGCAGACGCTCCGCGGAAGATTCGCCTGAGCAGCGAGCACGTAGAGCGCGAGCAGATAGAGCAATAGCGACTGGCCGGACAACCAGGACATACAGGTAGCGGGACTGACCGAGGAGCAGCCCCGGAACGAATCCGGCCTCCCAGAAGCTGACATAGTTGAACGCGAACGCGTACGGCGACGCCCCGTCGACCAGCCAGCGAATCAGCCAATTGAAGTTTTGCAGCGAGTCGAATTCGTGTAGCGGCTGCGCAGCTCCCGCCATGGAGAGACCTGCGCCAACCGCGATTGCGCCGAGGATCGCCCATTCGCCGGGGCGCCAACGCGGCGACGCTATCGGCGATCGCGCGCTTCCTGCCAGGAGGAGCCCGATGGCCGCAACTCCGAGCCCTCCCGACGCTACACGAAAGGCGCTCGACGCGATCGGGTGCGAACATGAGGACCAGGACCGCGAGCATCGCGCCGAGGTAAAGTTTCGACGCCAGTACCCAAAGGGCCAGTGACGACGGGCGGACGGTATGGTTTGCCGGCCACGCGAGCAGGACCAGACGCCCGGCGACGATGAACAGCGCGATCTCGTAGAGTCCGAACAACAACAACGGTCGCAACTCCATGGCTATCGCGGCCGGCAGCGAAAGGAGCTTCAGCCCGCCGCGAGAAAGGCGAGCGCGACGCCGGCGCCAAGCAGCAGGCTCACCTTGTCGCGGAGCGCGAAATCCACCGGATCGTCATGCAGTTCGCCGCGAACGGCGACGAGCCAAATCTGCCCGAGCCACACGAACAGGAGCGGGAGGATCAGCCAGAGCCATGCCGATCGGGCATAGAGGGCCGCAGGCACTGCATCCTGGACCAGGTAGAGCGCGAGCAGAATGAGCGCGGCGAACGCTGCGCCGATCCCGATCGCGAGAAGGAGCGCAGCGTCCTGCGGTGCGTAACCGCGGCCGGCGAGCCGGGCCTGGTCGACGCCGTAGCGCAAGACTTCCGTGTAGCGCTTGGCGACGGCGAGCGAAAGGAAAAGTGCTGCGGCAAAGCACAGCAGCCAGGTCGAGAATTCGCTCCCGATCGCAACGATGCCGACGACGATGCGCAGCACATACAGGCCGGCGAGCACGACCACATCGACGATCGGGATGACCTTCAGGAACAGCGTGTACGCCAGCGTGGTGCCGACGTAAGCCATCAGCATGAGACCCGTGTCGGGGCCCTGGGCGAACCCGAGCACGAGTCCCCCGAAGCCCAGGAACGCGGCAAGCGCCAGCGCGTGGGGCACGGAAAGATCGCCCGCCGCGGTGGGACGCGAGCGCTTCAACGCATGGCCGCGATCGTGCTCGATATCGAGCACATCGTTGATCAGATAGGCCGCCGATGCGACCAGCGAGAGGCACAGCGCGGCGACGAGGCACTGCAGCAGCGTGTCGATCTCCAGATAACGATGCGAGGTTAGCGCCGGAACGAACACGAGTGCATTCTTCGCCCAGTGGCGCGGTCGCATCGAACGCCACGCAGCGACGACGACCGACGGCGCCGGATCGACGATGCGCATCGGCTTGCCGATCGCGCGTGCCTCCGCTACAACACGCGGAGAAGCGTTCACGGCCAGGATCTGGGTTGCCGAACGCCATACCGGCAGATCGGCCATCGCATTGCCCGCGTAGACGAAACCGTTCGGAAATCGCTCCGCCAGGACGTGCGCCTTCGTCTCGCCGCGAAGGTTCGTCCTGCCATCGCTTGCGAGAACCGCATCGAACATCCCGAAGTGCTTGGCAACCGATTCGGCGTGCAACTGGTCGGCCGCGGTCACCAGCACGTTGGGGAGTCCCTGTGCTTGCCGATGGCGCAGCACCGCCATCAATCCCGGATTGACCGGGAATGTGGTGATCTCGAGCGTGATGGCCCGGGCGACCTGCGCTTTCAATGCCGCACGACCGCGAAACGACCAGCGCAGCAGGCGCAGTGCATTCAGGGGATTCTTGCGGATCAGCGCCACGGCCGCTTCGATGAGCAAGGTTCCCGCGAAGCAGCGTACCGTCGAGATCGACCGCAAGAGGAAGCGGCGACGACAGCAGGTCGGGTTCGACGTTCGTTGGCGACAAAATGGTGTGCCGCGGCGAGGGCCCGACCGGAGGTCGGGGAAGCATACTAGCATCGCGTCGCGCACGCTGATCCGAGGCCGACGGCGGGCGGCCGCGAAGTACGTCCGGGTCGTGAAACGCCAAACACGTCGGGCGGCTCCCCCGGATCACAGGCGTCGGCTAGAATCGCAGCGCCAGCGCTCGGTCGTGCCGATTTCCCGGGGAATGTTCAGAAAATGCGACCTGTCATCAGTCCGCTCGAGCCGCTGCGCAGCGCCTGGCGCTATCGCGACCTGGTCTGGCAGATGACCGAGCGCGATGCGCGCTCGCGCTATCGCGGCTCGGCCGGCGGGCTGTTCTGGGTCGCATTCCATCCGCTGCTGATGCTCGCGGTCTACACGTTCTTCTTCACCGAGCTGTTCCCGACGCGCTGGTCGACCGGCACGGAGAGTCGCGGAGCGTTCGCGCTGATCCTGTTCATCGGCCTGCTGCTGCACGGGCTGCTCGCCGAGGTGCTCACGCGTGCGCCAACGTTGATCGTGGCCAATCCGAATCTCGTGAAGAAGGTCGTGTTCCCGCTCGATCTGCTGCCGGTCGTGAGCCTCGGCAGCACGCTGTTTCACTTCGCGATCGGCTTCGCGATCTGGCTCGCCTTCCACGCCGTTTCAAAGAGGCGCTCCGCCTCCGACGTCACTGTGGTTGCCCGCGATCGTGCTCCCGCTCGCCTTGCTGGCGCTGGGGTTGTCTTGGGTGCTCGCGTCGCTCGGCGTTTATCTGCGCGACATCGGTCACATCGTGCCGGTGATCGCGACGATCCTGTTGTTCGCGAGCCCGATCTTCTATCCGTTGGACACGTTGAAGGGTCCGTTGCGGGCGATCGTGCAACTCAGTCCGCTTACGATTCCCGTCGAGCAGGCGCGAAACGTGCTGATCGAGGGCCGGAGCCCGGACTTCGCGGCGCTGGGCGTCTACGCGCTCGTGGCGGTTGCCGTCGCCTACATCGGATTCGTGTGGTTCCAGGGCACGCGTAAAGGTTTCGCTGATGTCGTCTGACGCGCCCGCACGTGCGCGCATTCGACGAGGACGCCGTGTCGCAGTCGGCGATCGACGTCGCGGGCCTCGGGAAGCGCTACGAGATCTACGATCGTCCGCATCAACGGCTGTTTCAGACGATCCTTCGCGGTCGGCGCACGTTCTACCGCGAATTCTGGGCGCTGTCCGACGTCACGCTCAGCGTGCAGCGCGGCGAAACCGTCGGCCTCGTCGGACGCAACGGATCGGGCAAGTCCACGCTGCTTCAACTCGTTGCCGGCACGCTCACTCCGACGACGGGCATCGTGCGTACGCACGGTCGTATCGCGGCACTGCTCGAGCTCGGCAGCGGCTTCAATCCCGAGTTCACGGGCCGCGAGAACGTCTACCTGAACGGCGCGATTCTCGGAATCTCCCGTCGCGAGATGAATGAGGCGATCCCGGCGATCGAGGCGTTCGCCGACATCGGCGACTTCATCGACCAGCCGGTGAAGACCTATTCGAGCGGGATGCTGGTGCGCCTTGCGTTCGCGGTCGCCGTGCATGTCACGCCGGACATTCTGCTCATCGACGAGGCGCTCGCCGTCGGCGACACGGCGTTCCAGAGCAAGTGCCTCGCGCGCATCCGGGATATGCAGCAGGGTGGCGTCGCGATCCTGCTCGTCAGTCACGCGCCGAACACGATCATCGAGTTCTGCGACAGGGCGGCGTACCTGGACCGCGGCCGGCTCGTCGCGGTCGGGGACAGCCGCGACATCGTCGAGCGCTACACGAACGACCTCGTATCGAGCTTCGGCGGAACGACGCTTCCGTCGGCACCGGATACCGGCGCCCGGAACCTTCCAGCGGAGCACCAAACCTCGCCAGCGAGCGACAGCGCCGCGGGCGATGGGCCCGAAACCTCCGACCGAGATCCTCTCGGTTGCGATCGCGGACGAAGCGGGCGTGCCAAAGCAGGCATTTTCCTGCGGCGACATCGTATGCGTTCGCATCGAGGTCGAGTTCCATCGCGACAACCCCGCGCCCTGCTATGGACTCCAGATCAAGAGTCCCGACGACATCGTGCTGTGGACGTGCACGACCCAGTTGATGGATCTCACGCTGCCGCCGAAGCAGGCGGGAGCACGCGCGACGCACGAATGGCGGTTGTGCGCGCAGTTCGGTGGAGGACGGTATGTCGTCGCCGTCGGGAACGGGCGACCGGTCGTCGGGTGTCTACCTGCCCCACTCGCGCATGCATTACGCCGGACATTTCGACGTATTGCCTGAGCCGGGTCGCGGCATCGGATGGCTCGAGCCCGACGGTGCGGTTCGAGACGGTTTCGTCATCGCCATGACGCGCGAAGGCGAAGCGGCCCGTGCACCGGATCGCGCGCGAGGATGCAACGTCGTGCTGGCCGGGTGGTACGGCGCGGCGAATCTCGGCGACGAGCTGATCCTCTCGGTCTTCGTCGACTGGGTCCGCGAGGCGGGCGGCGTCCCCAGCGTGATCAGCGTGCATCCGCACTTCACAACGCGCATTGCTTGGCGTCGAAGCGGCCGCGCTACACGAGCCTCGCCGACGTCGTCGAGGCCGTCGCGCAAGCCGACCTGCTCGTGCTCGGTGGAGGCGGGCTGTTCCAGAACTACGACGTGTTCGACCGGCGCTCGCTTGCCCGCTTTCCGGCGCGCAATGTCTCGCAGTTCGCTCAGTTCTTCCTTCTCGCCACGGAGCTCGGCGTCGCCACGGCCGTGCTGGGGCAGGGCGTCGGGCCGCTGCGCAACCCGGACGCACGCGAAATCACTGCGGATGTGTTCACGCGTGCGGACGTATGCTCGGTGCGCGATGCTGAATCCGCGCAGCTGTTGCAGGCGATCGGTGTCGAGCGGATCGTTCCGATCAGCGCCCGATCCCGCATGGCATTTCACGCTTCCCGAGCCCGCGACTGATCTTGCGGCACGGTTCCCCGAGCTGGCGGGGCTGCGGGTGATGGCGATCGTGGTGCGCGACTGGCCGTTCGATCCCGAATGGGAGGCGGACTTCGTAACGGCGTTCCGCGATGCGCCTTCCCGCGGGATGGGGCTGCCTGTGGCTCGATTTCTCCCGCACGCCGTCGGCAGATCCAAACACCGTCGAGGGCAGCGAAATCGCGTATCGCTTGATACCGAAGCTCGCGGACGGACGCGCGCATGCCGTATGGCAAGGCATGCGCGTCGACGAAGCCGCATCGTTGATCGCGTCCTGCGATGCCATCGTCGCGATGCGCCTGCACGCGGCATTGCTCGGCCACCTCGCCGGACTGCCGGTCGTGGCGCTCGAGTACGACGACAAGGTTCGCGTGCTCGGCGACGAGCTTCGCGTCCCGGCGTCGCAACGCATGCCGCTCGCGGAGATCGGCGAGCGCTTGCGTCCTGCGCTGCGCCGTGCGTGCGGCGCTGGACGGCTCGCCGTATCGAGTCGATGTCTCGACGCGCGAAGCAGCTCGGTCGATCCGCGTGCGCGCATCGCGATTTGCTATGGCAGGCGATGGGAAGTGCGACCCGCGCTCATGCGCGAAGCTCGGTCGCGCGAAGCCGTTGCTTGCCGAATGGATCGCAGCGGACACCCAGGCGGCCGAGCGTGTGACCGCGGCGCTCGTCGCGGCGGCTCGAAGCCCGCATGTCCGCGCAAGAGCGCCTGATCGTGCGGCTCGGCCGCAGGCTGGCCGACGCGCTGCGCAATCCGCGGCGTCTGGCTGCGTTCCTGTTTCATATCGGCGAGGTCGCATGGCGCGGCGAGCTTGGCGCGATGCTGAAACGGGTTCGGCCGCGCGGTCCGACGGCGGCCGAGTATCGCAAGTGGCACGAGCGACAGCCGCCGCTCGATGAATCCTGGACGCCGTCGCCCTTCATCATTGCGCTCGATGCCGTCGACGGCGTGTCGCGACAGGCGCTCGAGACGACGTTCGCACGGTTGCCGCCGGGCGCACGCCGTCGGGCGCCGCGTTCGTGCTCGTCCGTGCTGCGCAAGGCGGTTGGAAGCCGCTCGACGGCGGTGACGGGAAGTCGCTCGCCGCCTGGGCGAACGAGCACCGCGCTTCGTGGATCTGGTGGATTGCGGCCCCGCTGCAACTCGCGCCGGATGCGGCAGCGGCCATTGCGCTCGGCTGCGCGTTGCCGGGCGCCCGCGTCGTCTACGCCGATCACGACGTCGCCGACGAGCACGACGCGATGCCGATGCTCAAGTCCGCGTGGGATCGCGTGCAGCTGCTGGAGCGGCCGTATGCAGCGCCGTTGCTCGCCGTGCACGCCGGTCTTGCGGGCGCGCTCGACGATGCGCGGGAAACCGGGATCGCAGGTCAATGGCGATTCCTGCTCGATGCCGTCGAAAGCCTGCCCGAGAACGCCATCGTTCATGTGCCGCGCGTCGCGGCGCATCTCGTCCCGGACGCGCAACGGACGCTGGACGACGTTCGCGATCGCGGGGCGGTCGCCCCGCGGATCGCGAGCCTGGTCCAATCGAGCGGCGTGCTTGCGGACGCGGATCCGTCGAGGACGCCCTGGTTGCGCTTCAGCGTGCGATCCGCGTGCCCGGTGTCGATCGTGATTCCCACGCGAGACCGTCCTGCGCTTCTCGAACGCTGCCTGCGGTCGGTGGTTGCCGACAGCTTTCCGAGCGATGGCGAAATCGTGGTCGTCGACAACGGCTCCTCCGATCCGCGCGTGGCGCAGCTATTGCAGCAATACGCCGGGCGCGTATCGCTCAGCGTCGTCTCGATGCCGGTACCGTTCAACTTTCCGAAGCTCTGCAATGCGGGCGTCGCCGCGTCGCGCGGCCGCATCGTCGTGCTGCTGAACAACGATACCGAGGTGGGACCCGGCTGGCTCGCCGAGCTTGCGAGCGTGGCGGCGCGAACCGACATCGGCGCCGTCGGGCCCTTGCTGCTCTACCCTGACGGCATCGTGCAGTCGGCCGGCGTGCTTCTCGGCGTCAACCGCACGGCGACGAGTGCGCTGGCCGGATTCGAAGCGGACGACCCGGTCGCGCGCGCCTGGTGCACGTCGCGAAGACGCGTCAGCGCCGTGCTCGGCGCGTGTGTGGCCGTCGGGCGCGACAAGTACATGCGTGCCGGCGGCATGGACGAGCGCTTCAGCGTGTCGCACAACGAGCTGGACTTCTGCCTGCGACTGGAGGCGGCCGGCCTGGCCAACGTCTTCACACCGTTCGCTCGCGTCGTTCACGAGGAAGGCGGCACTCGGGGCTTCGAAGTGACCGGCGAGGAACGCCAGCGTCTCGAGGCGGAGGAACGGCTCTTTCGCGCGCGGTGGGGCGCCGTTCTCGACGCGATCGATCCCGCGTACCATCCCGCGCTTGCGCGGGTCGGCAATCCGTTCTCGCTGGCGAGCGACGACGTTGGCGTGCATCCGCGCGCGGGCTGGAGGGCCGCCATGCCTAAGCTCGGGCCGGGCGCGACCGCAGCTGCCGGGTAGAATGCGCACGCGCGATCGCGCGCGCGCCTTGCTCTCGCGACGCGGTTTCGCGAAGCGGCTTCTCCTCCCAATGACGGACCGTCCTCGCGTCGACATCCTCAACTTCAACTTCTTCGACTGGGACGGCGAGCGCGTCCTGGTCGGCGGAGCGGAGCGCTACGTCCTCGAGCTCGCGCGGTTGATCGGTGCGTTGGGTGCGCAGCCGCGCATCGTTCAGAACGCGAAGCGGTACTTCTCCAAGCGTCTACGCGCGACGTGCCCGTGCTCGGCGTGCCGGCCGAGCACGTCGATGGATCTCTTCGTCGATGTCGGCCGGATTCAATGACGTCGTGAGGCGACGCGGCGCTCGTCATCGCGTCGCCGGTAGAGCTCGCGGCGCATCTCGCGTACCGAAGCGCCGGTCATCGGCATCAACCACGGCATCCACTGGGACTATCCGAACAACCGGCTCGACATGCACGATCCCGCGCTCGACCGGCGCATCGTCGACGCAGTGCTCGCGTGCAGTGCCTGCGTGGCGGTCGACACGAACTTCTACAACTGGGTCCGCTGCTTCGACGCCGAAGCGGCCTCGCGAATTCGCTACATTCCGAACTTCGTCGATCTCGCGCCGCTTCCGCGCCACGACGAAACGATTCGACGGCCCGCGTCTGGAGTTGCTGTTTCCGCGAAGGCTCTGTACCGAGCGCGGATTCCGCGCGCTGGTCGAGGCGTTCGACCTGCTGTTCCCGCGCCATCCGGCGCTCGAGCTGCATCTTTGCGGATCGGGACCGCCCGAGGACGAGGCGATCGCGCGCGCATTCATGGCCCGGCATCCGCATCGCGTGCGCTGGTCGCAACTCGACATGGACGAAATGCCCGCGGCGTACGCAGTCGAGCCATGTCGTGCTGGTGCCCACGGTATTCGCGGAAGGCACGTCGCTGTCCTGCATCGAGGCGATGGCGACGAACAACGCGATCGTGACCACGGCGGTCGGTGGCCTGCCGAACCTCGTCATCGATGGCTACAACGGAATCATCGCGGCGCCGGGTGCGACGGGCCTGGCGGAGGCCATCGAGCGGCTCGTCGAGGATCGCGCGCTCGTCGCGCGGCTCGCGCAGCACGCGCTGTCGGTGGTGCCGGCCTTCGCACGCGAGCGTTGGTCCGCCCGATGGTCGTCGCTGCTGGCAGAGTACCTGCCCTCGCACGACGAAACCCGAGGCGACCGCTGCGGCGCTATCGGCCGATCCCTATCGGCGCGTCCTGTGGCCGTTCGGCTACGAGGGCGAGCGCGATGCGGCGATCATGCGCGCGGAGGCCTCGCCGAGGCACAGCTCGCCTGGCGCGATTCGGAGCTTGAGCGGCATCAAGAGCAGCACCGGCTGGGCCGTGCTGCAGCAGCTGTACAGGATCCGCTTCGCGTTGTTTCCGCGCGGCAGCCGGCGCGAGGCCGCCGGAAAGTGGTTGATGCATCGCGCGCGATCGCTGCTGCGAGTGCATGCGCCGCGAACCGCGCTGCACCGGTCTTGCAACCGCCGTCGCCTGGCACGCCGACGCCGCAATCCTCGCCGTCGGCCGTCCTGCGCAGCGCCGGTGCGCCGACGCGCTACACGATCGTCTGCCTGCCGATCCTCGAATGGGGCTTCCGCATCCAGCGCCCGCAGCAGCTCGCCCGGCAGTTCGTTCGACGCGGCCACGAAGTGCTGTTCGCGAAGCATACGTTCGGCAGCGAGCTCACGGCGCGTGACGTCGAGCCCGGCGTCGAGGAGATCGAGCTGCCGGGTGCGCCGGGTACGAATCCTTATCGCGACCGGCTGTCCGACGAGGCCGCGAAGCGCATGGCGGATGCGTTGCTCGCGCATCTGGCGCAGCGCGGAAGCGGACGGTTCGTCTGCTTCGTGCAGCTTCCGTTCTGGTCGGGCGTCGCCGATCGGCTGCGCGAGGCGTGCGGGCTGCGACATCGTCTACGACTGCATGGACTTGCATGCCGGCTTTTCGTCGAATACCGACGTCGCGCTGGCGGACGAGCAGCGCGTTGCTCGAAACCGCCGACCTGGTCGTCTGCTCGTCGCAGCAACTGCTCGAGCATGCGGCGCCGCATGCGAAGCGGACGGCGCTGGTGCGAAACGGCGTCGACTACGATGCGTTCGCGCGCGTGCCAGGCGTCGATCACGCACGCCGGGCGAGCCGCTGACGATCGGCTACTACGGCGCGATCGCCGACTGGTTCGACAGCGAGTCTGGTCGCCGCGATCGCGCGGCTGCGGCCGGAGTGGCGGATCGTGCTCATCGGCAGCACCTGGTCGGCCGATACGGCACCGCTCGAAGCCGCGCCGAACATCGCGCTCACCGGCGAGAAGCCGTACGCCGAGCTTCCCTCGCTGATCGCGGACTGGCATTGCTGCATCATCCCGTTCCGGCATACGCCGCTCACCGCCGCGACGAACCCGGTCAAGGTGTACGAGATGCTCGCGGCAGCGAAGCCGGTCGTCAGCGTCGGCCTGCCCGAGCTCGCGCCGATGAGCGAAGCAGGCTTGCTCGCGCTCGCCGAGGGCGCGCGAGGCGTTCGTTGCGGCGATCGAGGCGCAGGTTGTCGCAGACGATGACCGGAGCCCGTGCCGCACGGCGTGCCTACGCGTCGGCGAATACCTGGGAGGCACGCGCCGAGGCGATCGGCACGGCCGTCGATGCGCTCGAGCCCGAGGTGTCGATCATCGTCGTCACCTACAACAATCGGGACCTGAACGAGCTCTGCCTCGCCAGCCTGTTCAGCGACACCGACTACGCGCAACTTCGAGGTGATCGTCGTGGACAACGCTTCGAAGGACGCGACGCCGGACCTGCTGCGCGAGCTCGCGCAGCGCGAGCCGCGCTTGCGCATCGTGCTGAATCCGGACAACAAGGGCTTCGCGGCAGCGAACAACCAGGGCGCGGCGATCGCACGGGGCCGCTATCTCTGCTTTCTCAACAACGACACGGTCGTGCACGGCGCCTGGCTGCGAACGCTGGTCGGGCATTTGCGGCGGCACGCGCATCTCGGCCTCGTCGGTCCGGTGACGAACGCGATCGGCAACGAGGCGAAGATCCCGGTCGGCTACGACGATCTCGCAGGAATGCCGGCCTGGGCGGATGCGCATTGCGCGAAGCACCGCGGCCGTCTCACCGAGATCTCGATGCTCGCGTTCTTCTGCGTCGCGATGCCACGCTGGGTGTGGCAGGTCGTCGGTCCGCTCGACGAGCGCTTCGGTACCGGCATGTTCGAGGACGACGACTACAACCGGCGCGTGCGCGCGGCGGGCTTCGAGGTCGGCCTGGCCTGGGACAGCTTCGTGCATCACTGGCAGATGGCGTCGTTCAAGCTGCTCGGCGACGACGAGTATCTGCGCATCTATCGCGAGAACCAGGCGCGCTATGCCACGAAATGGTCCGGTGCAAAGCCGATGTCGCAGGATCCGCTTGCCGCGCTGAAGCGACAGTGCCGCGACCGCACGTGGGACGGTGATCTTCGCGCCATCGGTGGGCTGGGCGATCCCGCTCGCGCAGCGCCCGCACCACATCGCGCGCGTGCTCGCGAGGGACGGCTATGTCGTCGTGTTCGATTGCACGAACGCCGCGGACGATATCGATACGCTGCGCGAGGTCGAGCCGAGGCTGTTCCTCTACAAGGGACCGCCGTCCGCGCTCGCCGGCCTGCCGCGCGCAACGCTGTGGACGTTCAGCTACAACTACGACTACCGGGACGCGTTTCCCGGCGCACACCGGGGTCGTCTACGACTGGATCGACGACCTCTCGGTTTTCCCCTACGACGCGCGCAAGCTGGCGGCGATGCACGCGCGGGCGTTGCGCGACGCGGACGTGGTCGTGTCGGTTGCGCGCAGGCTCCACGACCAAGCGGTGCGCGAGCGGCCGGACGCGCTCTACGTTCCGAACGCCGTCGAGGAAGGCCGCTTCGAGCGCGAGCCGGATCCGAATCCCGCGCTGGCCGACCCCGCGTTCGCCGCGGTACTGGCGGCAGGTCGTCCGATCGCCGGCTACTACGGCGCGCTCGCGAACTGGTTCGACTATGCGCTGGTCGAAGCCACGGCACGCCTGCGTCCGGACTGGTCGTTCGTGCTGATCGGGCCGGATCACGACGGCAGCCTCGCGCGCAGCAAGCTCGACCGGCTGCCGAACGTGCATGCGCTCGGTCCCCGGCCCTATACCGCGTTGCCGGGCTACCTGCATCGGTTCGACGTCGCGACGATCCCGTTCGCGATCAACGACATCACGCTTGCGACCTCGCCGCTGAAGCTGTACGAGTACTTCGCTGCGGGGCGGCCCGTGATCAGCACGCCGATGCCGGAATGCGCTGCGTTCGACGAAGTGAGGATCGTGCGAAGCGCGGAGGCATTCGCTGCAGCGCTCGACGAAGCACGGCGCGATGCGGCCGATCCTGCATTTCGCGCACGTCTTCACGCGCTCGCTGCGCGCAATACGTGGAGCGTGCGGGCGCGTGAAACGATGCAGGCGCTCGAGGCGAAGCGGGTGGCGAACGGGGACGGGGACGGCGATCGGCCGGGCGGATCGGTCGCCGGAGGTCGCATTGCGGCACGCAGGCCCGCTGAGCGCCGCCGCCGCGAGCTCGCTCGCTACGATGACGGCGACGCTGGAAACCTATCAATCGGAGGAACGCTGCAACCAGAGCATCGTGCTCTCCCCTTCCGGCCGACGCTTGCGCGCAAGCCGTTCCTTCGCGGCGTCTGCAACGTTTGCGGGCAGGCAACGCGCTTCTTCCGGGACGATCCGTCGCTCGATCGCGAATCGCTCGCCTGCGAGCATTGCCGGACGACGTCGCGCTATCGCTCGATTGCGCGCGGCATGCTGAAAGCCATCGAGGCCCGCACCGGCATCCGTGCGGACGCGTTGCGCGGCTACCTGTGAACGCGAAGGCGTCGCGTTCCGCGTATACGACACGCAGGCGCCCTTCTCCTTCGAGACTTGTGCGTACCCGCTGCCCGAGCTGCTTCGACGCTGCCGTGGATCGACGACGTCACAGTGTCGTCGTACCGGCCCGACGCGACCGCCGGCGAGCAGCTCGCCGCAGGCTCTCGTCAACCAGAACCTCGAGCACCTGACGTTCGCCGACGCGACGCTTCGACCTGGTCATCTACCAGAGACGTAATGGAGCACGTGCGACTGGATGCGAAGCGCCGCACGCGGAGATTGCCCGAGTGCTGAAGCGCGGCGGCATCTACGTCTTCACCGTGCCGCATTTTCGGGACCGGCGCGACGACGCTGGTGCGCGTACGCGTGCATGCCGCCGACGATCCGGCGCGAGACGAACACCTGACCGAGCCGGAATACCACGGCGACGCGAACGCCCCGGATGGCGCCGGCGTGCTCTCGTATCGCAGCTACGGGACGATCCTCGACGAGGAGCTCGATGCGCTGCGGGTTCGACGTCAGCTACAGTTCGCGAACGACGAGCGCACGGCATCCGCAACGCCGAGCTGTTCTACTGCGTGAAGCGGTGAGCAGCCCGAAATCGATGGTGCTGGCCGGCGACCTGGATGCGCGCATCGCCGCCGTCGCCTCGCGCTTCGACCTGACGCCTGCCTTCGTCCGCGCGTACCTTGCGCCGCGCGACGCAATCCGCGCGGCGCTGGAGGCGGCGACCGACGAGGCGGACCTGTTCGCGCGGCTCGGACCGCTGTACGAGATGTACGTCCGCTTCGCGCTCTCGACGACGCTGCGCGGCCGCACGTTTGCGGATTTCATCTCCCCGTACGTCGCACGGCCCCGACGTTTCCTCGACGTCGGGTGCGCGTACGGCGGCTTCCTTCGCGCCTGGCGCGAGCGTGGAGCCGATGTCGTCGGCGTCGAGATCGAGCCCAGCTCGCCGCGCTTGCGCGCGAAAACCTGAGCGGCGGGCCGGGGAAGGTCGTGCAGGCCGACATTCTCGCCTGTGATCCGGCCGCGCTCGGGGCTTTCGATGTCGTCGCCTGCAACGACGTCATCGAGCATGTCGCGGATGCTCGTTTGCTCGTCGACCGTGTGCGCGCGCTGCTCACCGCGGACGGCGTGGCGTATTTCGAGATCCCGAACCCGGATGCGATCGCGTTCGTCACGCGTGACGGGCATTTCCAGCAGTTCGGCCTGACGTTGCTGCAAAGGCCGCTGGCCGAACGCTATCTGCACGAAGCGAGCGGCCGGTCGTACCGCGAAATCGGTGAAATGCACGATGAAGCCACGTACCGGCGCTGGTTCGCAGCAGCAGGGCTCGCCGTGCTGGATACGCCGCAACCGCATGCGCAGCGCTTCGACGACGTGCATGACCGCGTGTTCGACCTCGTGAACGCGTTCACCTGGTGGTACGGCCACCAGCGCAACGCACTGTCGCCGGAGATCGCCGAGGCGGTGACGGATCGTTACTGGACCTATGCGGCGGCGCTGTTTCCAGCGCTGGAACGCGCGCGACAAGGTATCGACCGTCCTTCGTTCGAGCGGCGCTATCTCGCGCCGTTCTGGACGTTCGTGGTCCGTCGAAGCTAGCAGGTCGATGCAAAATGCGTCCGGGAGTTTGGTTGGTGACGGGATGCAGGGCGTTGCACCTTTTGCATCGGGATTGGATTTGGGCGGGCGTCGAGGGGCGGCCCGTCGACGCCCGCCGGCAACATCACGAAGTAACGAGCGTCGTTCGCGACGCTGTGCATCTGCAGCCGTTTTGCATCAGGTTGCTAGCGCTCCGCGCGCACGATCGCATCACGTAGTGCCGCGCCACGCGCCTGCCACGACTGCGGCGCGAGGAAGGCGGCGCGCCGATCGGCTCCCGGCGGCTTGTCGACCGCTCGCGTGCGGACGAGGTCCACCAGGTGGTCCGCATCGCGGTAGAACGTGACGAACCCCGCGAAGCGATCGAGCGCAGGCCAGTGCGCGCTCAGGATCGGCTTCCCCAGCGCGATGTACTCGTAGAGCTTCACCGGATCGACGGCGCGCGTGAGCTCGTCGACGCGGAACGGCAGCAGCAACGCGTGCGCGCCGGAAGCGGCCTGCGCCAGCCGGCGATGCTCGATCGGCGGCTCGATGCGAATGCCCGCAACGTCGGAAAGCTCCCGACCGTCGCCGGGTCCGATCAGCCGTATCGATACGTCGGGGCACTGCGCCGCGAGCGCGCGCAGCGCCTCGACATCGAGCCAGCGTGCGATCGTGCCGAAGTACAGGAGCTCGAGCGGACCCTCGCGAGGCAGCGCCGACGATGCGGCGATCGGGAACGCGTGCTCGTCCCACCCATTGGGCACGGTGACGGTGCGCGTGCTCGGCGCGCCTCGCCCGGCCAGCCGCGCGGCGAGGTCGTCACTCGAGCAAACGACGGCATCGCTGCGCTCCAGCAGCTGCTGCTTCCCACCGCGCCTTCAGCGCGCGTACCTCGTCGTCCTGCTCGAAGGCGAGCGCGTCGTCCATGCAGTCGTACACGAGCGTTCGCTGGTCGAGCGAGGGCGCGACCCAGGGCCAGAGCTCCGGCGAAGTGACGACGACGACCACCGCGCGTCGAATCTGCGGTCCGCATTGCATGCTCGCCAGGACGGCATTCGCTTCGGCGACGCCCGCGCTTCGATACGAGCCGGGCAGCCGCCACACGCGGGTGAGCAGCACGCCCGGCGCCGGGTTATCGACCAGGTGCGTGCGCTTGCGCGAAACCGGCGACACGACGGTGACTTCGTAATGCGGCCGCAAGCGCGACCGCGAGCTGGTGCGGGCGCTGGCGGATGTGTCCCCAGTCAACGTGCGTGACGAGCGTGAGGCGCGGCTTCAAAGTAGCGCTCGATCGCGGTGAGGATCCGCGCGGCGGCCCGACCGTCGCCGTAGGGCGATGCGCCCTGCGCCATCTGCGCGTACCACGCGGGATCGTCGAGCAGGCGAGCGGTTTCGTCGACGATCCGCAGCTCGTCGGTTCCGACCAGTCGCGCGACGCCCGCTTCGATCGCCTCGGGTCGCTCGGTCTCGTCGCGCAGCACGAGCACGGGCTTGCCGAGCGCAGGGGCTTCTTCCTGAATGCCGCCCGAGTCGGTGAGGATGAGCGTTGCGCGGTCGAGCAGCGTGACGAACGGCCCGTACGAGAGCGGCTCGATCACCCGGACGCCCTCGCCGATGCCGATCTCGTCGGCGATCGCGCGGCGGACCTCGGGATTCGGATGCGCGGGATACACGATTTCCACATCGGGCCATCGCAAGGCGATCGCCTTGAGCGCGCGCAGCATGCCGCGCATCGGCGCGCCGAAATTCTCGCGTCGGTGCGCGGTGACGACGATGAGACGCTTGCCGGGCGAAAGCTCGACGCCGTGCGGAATCGCGCGGCTGCGCACCATCAGCAGCGCGTCGATCACCGTGTTGCCGGTCACGACGATCGACGCTTCGGCGAACCCGCTCGGCGAGAAGGTTCTCGCGTGCCGCGCGCGTCGGCGCGAAATGCAGCGCGGCGAAGCGGCTCGCGATCTCGCGGTTCATTTCCTCCGGGAACGGATTGCGGAAATCGCCGGTTCGCAGGCCCGCTTCGACGTGGAAGAACGGCCGGTCCTGGTAGAACGCGACCAGCGCCGCTGCGAACACCGTCGACGTGTCGCCCTGCGCGATGACCGCGGCCGGCGCGAGCGCGTCGAGCGATCGATCGAGCGCATCGACGCAGCGGCCGAAGAAGCCGGCGAGCCGCTGTCCCGGCCGCATCAGATCGAGCGAGACGTCGGGACGCAGGTCGAACAACGCCATCGTCTCGGAGAGCAACTCGCGATGCTGTCCGGTGTTGACCAGCGCGGGCGCGAAGCGCTGCGACGCGGCGAGTGCATGGAGCACCGGCGCCATCTTCACGACTTCGGGTCGCGTGCCGAGGACGCACGCGACGCGAATCGGAATCGGAACGGCGGCGGCTGTCATCGCGGGGGATTCTGACATATCGATCCCGGCCCACAAACGACGACGGCGCCAACCGGCGCCGTCGTGGGGTTGCCGATGCGCCGACGGGCTAGGGATCGAACGGGCTCGACGGTGCGTTGCGATTGCCGATCTGAACCGACAAGCTGCATCCGGCCATGACGCTGGTGCCCGTGCCCGCGAAGCGTGTGACCCCGACGGCAAAGCGCACCGTCTGCCCGACGGCGAGATCGACCCAGCCGAAGGGCGCGAGCGATACGTGCTGGGCGGGCGTCGATCCGGGGTACAACGACGCGTAGTGGTCGCTGTTTGCGATCGGGGACCACGAGGCGCCGTTGTTGGTCGATATGAGAACGTTCGCGAGGATATCGACACCGACCGTCGGGGACGAAAGATGCGCCGCGCCGTTCACGTATGCGCGACGCGGAAAGCCGGTTACTGCATAACCGGGGTCAGGGGTCGCGCAGAGCACGGGGTTGAGCGTCGGGTTGACCGCGACGGCGGCCGCATTGACCGGCGTCAGCTCGATCGGCGTCAGCGCCACGCCGAGCCGGTTCATGAAGATGGCCATCGACAGCCGCGTGACCGGATCGTTCGGGCAATACAGCGTCGCCGACGTGCATCCGACCGTGATCGCGCGATTCTTCAGCCACTCGACGTTCGGGCAGAACAGGCTCGAGCCTGAGACATCGGTGAAGCCCGCGCAGGGCTGCGCTGCCGCGGGTCCGTTCGCCACGACCGCGACCAGCGCTGCGCAGGCGACGATGAACGATTTGATGCGCATGGCGGTCTCCCCGGCGAACGGCGGAAGGGCAAGGTTGGGTGGTCATCGCGTATTCCCGGTTCGGAGTCATAGCGGCGGCGACGAAGCGTTGCGGTTGCGGACCTGCACGAAGTTCGCGCAGTAGAAGCCCGGGTTCGCGGTGCCTTCGACTCTCGCCACGCGCAAGCCGAACCGGTAGGTCATGCCGACGGCGAGGTCCATTGCGCCGAAGGGCACGAGGGTCTTGTCGTCGAGCGGCGGGTTTGCATCGGTAAGCGTGAGGAACATCATCGAGTTCGGCACGGCGTTCCAGGTCGAACCGCCATTGGTGGAGAACACATGCTCGACACTGAAGCGGGTGATCGAGTTGACCCCGTAGAAGTTGGCTCTCGCTCGCAAGTAGGCGCGACGCGGGAAGCCGTTGACCGTGTAGTCGGCAGTGCTGCACAGCACCTGCGGCGTGGCGAGATTCGGGCCGAAGTCGCCGGCAGGAACGGCGAGGTCTTCCGGCGTCAGCGCCGTTCCCTCGCGATTCATGAACGCGGCCATCGCCAGGCGCGAAACCGCGCCGTTGCGGGCAGTAGCTGCCCGGCACGCAGCCCAGCGTGATCGCGCGGTTGAACATCCATTCCACGTTCGGGCAGAACGGGTCGGTGACGTTCACGTCGTTGAACACGGCGCACGCATCCGGCCGTGGCACCGCCTGCGTCAGCGATCCCGTGGACGTCAGGTTCGAACGCGTCGCCGCCGTACGACGCCGTCGATCGTGTGGCTGCCTACCGCGAGCGCGTCGTCGTGCACTGCGGCCGTGCGGCTGTTCCCGGCGCCGGTCAACGCGACCGCCGCGCAACCGCCGATGGTGACGCCGTCGCTACGGAACAGCACGGTGCCGGTCGGCGCGAAGCCTGGTTCGTAACGTAGCCGTGAACGTCACGCGACGCCCTGCGCGGAAGGATTCAGGCTGCGTCGCGAGCGCGTCGTCGTCGTCTGCGGGCCGCCGGGGTTGACGACTCTGCACGATACGTCGGCGAGTCGGCCGGCGTATTCGACGGTGTTGCCGCGCGTGAAGACCGCGCGGATCGGGTGCGACCCGGCGGGAGCAGGGCCGAAGTCGTGCAATCCGCGGTGCGCGTGTTGCCGGCCGAGTCGGACCACCGCACCGCATCCGGGATCGTCGTCTCGTCGTCCATGAAGCGACGGTGCCGACGGTGCGGCGCCGGTCACCTGCGCGGTGAACGTGACCGGCGAGCCGCTCGCGGAAGGATTCGCCGAGCGTCTGCAGCGTGGCGCTGGACGCGGTCAGCGGCGCCGCCGCCGTTGCCGGTCGTGACAGATGTTGGTCAGCGCTGCGTCCGCATTGATGATGCCGGCGCCGCAGTAGCTTGATGGTGCCGGTCACGCTGGCGAGGTTGCTCGTGCAGTCGCGCACCGTCCCGGTCGGGAACGCGCGCGCGGTGGACGTCGATGATCGACAGCACCTGCGCCGGCGTGAGCGAAGGCTTGAGCGAAAGCATCAGCGAGACGATGCCCGGCGACGTGCGGCGTCGCCATGCTCGTGCCCTGGTACTGGACGTAGTTGTGGCCGGCGGGGTCGAACGTCGTCGTCGCCGCTGTTCAACGTCGAGAGCACGCTGGCTCGCCGTCGGCGACACTCGCCGCCGGGCGCGGCGATCTCGACCTGGATGCCGGATGGCGTCGTTGTCGTCGTAGTTGCTGTAGCTAGCGCGCTGTCCGCGTGCGGCCGACCGCGGCGACGGTGATCACGCCGTTGCAGTTGCCGGGCGAGGCGAACGAGGCATCCTCGTTGTCGTTGCCGGCCGCGACGCACGACCGCACCGTTCCGCGGTCGACGCGTTGGTCACCGCGGTCTGGACGGCCATGTCGCAGGTCTGGTTCGGCCGCCGAAGCCGCCGAGCGACATGTTGATCACGCGCGCCGGATGCGGATTCGCCGGGACGCCGGTCACCGCGCCGCCGGACGCCCACACCATGCGCATCGGCGATGTCGCTCGTCGAGCCGCCGCACTTGCCGAGCACGCGCACGCGGCACGATCCTGCTCGACCCAGTTGACGCCCGCGACACCCGACGCCGTTGTTCGTGGCGGCGCCGATCGTGCCGGCGACGTGCGTGCCGTGCCAGCGTGCTGTTCTGCGCGCGGATCGAGCGGACCCGCACTGCGTTCGAAGCGGCGACCCAGTCGCCCGGATCGGACGCGTCGGGATCGCGACCGTCGCCGTCGTTCGGATTGATCGGGGGCTGCCCGCGGTCGACGAAGTCGTAGCCGCCGACGAAGCGGCTCGCGAGATCCGGATGCGTCGAACAGCGCGCCGGTGTCGATGCACGGCGTGCGAACGCCGGACCAGCCGGTCGTGCGGTTCCACGCGTTCGGCAGATTCGCGCCGCCGATTTCGCCGGGCGCCATCGAAGTAGTGCCACTGGTTCACGAACAGCGGGTCGTTCGGCGTGAGCTGGATCTGGTGCGATGTAGTCCGGCTGCGCCCACAGCACGTCGGGCTGAAGCGCGATCGCCTGCGCGATCGCCTCGACCTGCTCGCGCGGCAACGGTTGGAACAGACGAACCAGGTAGGCGCGCGCCCACGCCATCGGCCGCTCGTGCGCGACCGGCTGGCCGGCGATCGCCGAGAGCGCGTCGAGCTGCGTGCGCCGACAGCGGGCGATCGGCCGCCGCGTCGGCGGCCGTGCCGGGATCGCGATAGCGGACGATGATCCGCGAGCAGCGGCGGATCCGGTGGCGCTCGCCTCGCTTTTCGTGCACGCTGCGCGGCGGGGCAGGCGCGTCGGTGGCGCCGATGCTGGCGTAGAGCACGTCGGCTTCCATGCGCAGGCGGTTCACCGCGTCGCGCGCCGCCAGGAACGGCAGCGAGGGTGCCAGCGTCAGCCGGAAGCCGCCGTCGAGCGTCGGCGTCGACGCGGCGAAGCCGGTGCGAAGCGACCGGTCGAGCGCTTCGAACTGCGCTGCGGTCGGAGCTGCGGACCGGATCAGCGTCGGCGCAGCGTCGCGAAAACGGACGACGACCTCGGTAACGTTCGGTCCGTCAGCGAACGCCGGCGTGCGCGAAGGCGATGCCGCAGCTCGCCGCGAAAGCCGCCAGCACCCCGCGGCGATGACGCGAGACGGACCTCGCGAGACTCGCGAACGACATTGCTCCCCCCGTGCACGCGAAATGCGAGTGAATGATGCCCGGAGTTCGGGTCGCTGAAAAGGCGAATATTCGCGCGTGCGGGCGCCCCTGCGCGTCCCGCGCAGGGCGGGCTTCGTTGCGGACTACAACGAGCAGGCTTCGGACGGCGTCAGGAACGGATAGGCGCGCTCGATGAACGTGGCCATCTGTCCGCGCGACACGGTCAGATCGGGGCAGTAGCGCAAGGGTCCGGTCGCGCACCCGCCGGTTATGCCGAGCGCGTACATCTTTTCGATGTAGGCCACGAACGGATGCGAGAGCGGGACGTCCGCGAACGAAAGCGAGCCGGCGTGTTCGGCACGTAACCCGCGCCGCAGCGCGCGCGGAGGATGAATACGGCCATCTGCGCGCGCGTCACCGAGCTTTCGGGGCAGTAGGTCGTCGCCGTGCAGCCCGACGTGATGCCGTCGGTGCGCATCGCCTCGATGTGGCCGGCGAACAGCGAGCCGGCGGCCACGTCGGTGAACGCCGTCGAGTTCGTCGGAGGGGTCCAGTTCGACGCACGCATCGTCCGCTCGAGGAACGCGGCCATCGCGCGGCGCGACACGGTTCCATCGGGACAGTACAGGCCGGCGCTGCAGCCGGTCGTGATCTCGGCTTGCGCGAAGAACTCGATGTAGCCGTAGAACGCGTGGTTCGCCGGCACGTCGGTGAACCGCTGCGCGACCGGGTGCAGGCCGGAGGTTCCGCGGTACGCCGCGATCGCCTTGCCGGTGAAATTCAGCACGTGCGCGTTGTTCGAAACCGCCGCCGTGCCCATCGCGGTCCCGTTGTACGTGAGCTTCGGGTTCGAGAAGTAGTTGAGGCGCGTGCAGCCGCTGCACGGCGCCGCGGATACGCCATGACCGTGCGCCAGGTCGAGCTGCGGGCTGACGTACGACCCTTGTTGAACGGCTTGGGCCCGATCGGGCTCGCGTTCGCGGGATCGTGGTGCGCGCCCATGTTGTGGCCGAGCTCGTGCGCGAACGACTTGTTGCCGACGGCGCAGTTGTGCGCGGTGACCGAGAATCCGATGTCCGCCGACGGTACCGTCGGCAGCCACGCGAGCCCGCAGAACGCGCCGTCGTTGATCAGCAGCGCGACCAGATCGGCGCCGTGCGTGTCGCGCAGCGCGTGGACGTTGTCGATGTAGCCGTCGCCGTTGTCGGTGATGTCGTCCAGCGCGCAGTCGAACGCCGAGGCGCCGCAGCTCGTGCGCTCCGTATACGCGACCTGCTGGCGATGCACGAGACGCAGCCGTTGCGCAACGCCGCTGTTGAGGTAGGCCGCGTTCGCGCTGTCGACCGAGGCTTGCGCGAGATTCTGCATGGCGGCCAGGCCGCCGGCGGCCGTCTCGGCGGCGGGCGTCCAGACGACCATGATGTCGATCAATCGCCCCGAATCCGCGGGAGCCAGCTGGATCGTGTCCGGCGGAGCGAACGGGTTCGCTCCGCGCGATACGGGGAATACCGCGCGCGGCTCGCGCTCGGGAGGAAACAGCTGCGCGGCCTTTTGCGCGACCTGGTGATCACCGTCTGCCTGCGGCGTGACGAGATAGCTGCCGCCCGGGAAGTCGACAGTCGCGGTCAACACGCCGCCTTCGATCGTGAACACGGCGCTGCCGAGCTCGATCTCGGTCAGGCGCACGAACAACGTTGCCCCGTCGGGTCGCGTCTGCGCGCTGACGACTTCGGCTTCGAGGTCGAGGCCCGGGAACAGGTCGATGACGAACCGCGCCTTGTGTTGCGTCGCCACGTGATGGCGCGCGATCTCGTCGAGTGCCGCGAGGTCGGGACGCGCGATGCGCGACTTCACGGTTGCTGCATCGGAGACTTTCGCGACCGCCTTCGCGTCGGGGCTGGCGCCGAGGACTCGCAGCAGCGCTGGCGATTGGGCGATCGCGGTCGCGCTCGCCAGCGCGGCCAGCGTCGCGGCGACGACCAGGGATGCGGTACGGTACAGGCGATTCATCAGCGGCCCCTCGCGACGCCGCCTCGAGGCAGCGCGCGACAAAAAACGTTCGATTGTACTTCGCCGGATGCTCACGCCGCGGCCTCGAAGCGGGCCCAAGTGATTGATGCGGTTGGGCCCATGCCGTAGGACGCGGCGTCGCGACAGGGTCAGACGCAAAACGCCTGCCGGACCCAAGCGCCGCTCGTCGAGTCGACGTAACGCGGCGCTTCGCGGGATCGGCGCCTACTGCGCGTCGAACGGTGACGAGAGGCCGTTCGCGTTCATCACGTTCGCGGTGACCTGGCACCGGGCCTGCGTGAAATCGGCGGTCCCGCTGTGGCGGGCGATGCCGACCGCGAATCGCGCCGATTGCGTTGCAGGAATCGCGTAGATGCCGGACGTCGCACTGTTCGTCCACGCGGCGCCGAGGACGCTTTCCCGGATGTCGTTCGTCGTCAGCGGGTTCCAGGTCGCTGCCGTTGTCGGTGCTGACCATCGGTCGCGCCGCATAGCCCAGGTCGCCCGCCGACTGGCCGCCGAAGGCCACCGAAACGAGTGCCTGGCGCGGGTACGCCGCCGAAGCGATCTGGACCGTGGGGCAGAGCGACGGCGATGCGTCGGGATCGACGGCGCCCAGCGCCGCCTCCACGAACTCCAGTCGCGGCGTCAACGCCGTGCCGAGCCGATTCAGGAACAGCGCCATCGACGCTCGCGTAACCGCGTTCGCAGGGCAATAGGTGCTGGCTGTGCAACCGAGCGTGATGTTGCGGTTCTTGAGCCATTCGACCGCGGTGCAAAACGCATCGGTGTCCTGCACGTCCGAGAACCCCGCGCACGGGGCGCCGACGGCGGACGCCGAGCCCGAGCGCAAGGAAGCCGGCAAGGGTCGTACGGACGAGGCAGCGACGCATGAGGGCTCCCGTGAGCAGATCCATGACAACGGCATAGTGCCACGCGGGCCCGACTGCGTCATCGGCCGGCGCCGGACGGCGTCCGGGCGTCGACGGCCAGCCCCTCAGGCTCAGACTGTGAGCTACATGGCCGTTCGTCGTCTATGCTATTGGCATAAAGCTTTCCGCGACCTAGAATCGCCGTCGAGGCATCGCTCGTCGCGCCCAAGCGACCACGGCGCCGTCGAAATACCGAAAATACTGAGGGAGAAGAGCGATGCGCGTTTTCCAATGGTGTCGCATGGCGGGGGTCGCGGCGTTCCTTGTGCTCGCCGCTCCGGCGATGGCGCAGAACTGCGCGGGTTTCACCGACGTGGTCGATGACGGTGTCGCGCCCGGGGCTTTCTGTCCGAACGTCCAGTGGGTCAAGAATCGCAGCATCACGCTCGGCTGCACATCGGCGACGCTGTACTGCCCGACCAACAACGTCACGCGCCTGCAGATGGCTGCGTTCATGAACCGGCTCGGGACCGCGCTGACGCCCGACGGATCTCGGACCGTGTCGCGAACGACTCGAGCGGACATCCCGTCGATCTAACGATCGCGGCGAACCAGATCCGCTGCGCCATGCCCGCCGACATTCCCGGCAGCAAACTATCCGCGCCGCGTGCACGTTCAACAACAAGGTCAATCGTCTACAATCCGACCGCGCGGCGTCGACGTCATGGCCGAGGTCGTGTTCTCGACCAACGGCGGGCGCGAACTGGATCTCCGTTCCGGATTCGAAGACCTACCAGACGCTCAATGCGCGGACTGCGCCGGTGCCGGACAACGTCAGTACGTATCAGCTCGGCTATCTACGACCTCAACGTCGGGCACGACCTATCGCTTCGCGTTGCGCGTCATGCGCAACCCCGATACGGTCAGTCCGGGAGTCGGCAACGTGTCGATCTACTGCATCAACCGCGTCCGTCGGTCATCAGCCGAACGGCGCCGACGTCGCCGTTCGACATGGGCTACGATCCGCCGCCGGGAACGCACCGGACGCGCAGAGCTGCCGCCCGGCGAGTAAGCCTCGCAAGCGTCCGAGGGCCCGGCTCGCGCCGGGCCCTCTGCATGCGGCGCAGCGCTGGCGGGCGCCGGCGCTGCGCTATCATGCCGCCACTGCGGGCGCGCGTCCCGCGCCTTCGATCGATAGCCGATGGACGCCAAACCGCCTGACTCTCGCCGCGTCGCTCGCCGCCGCACGTCGCGCTCGCTTCGCTTCCCGCGCACGCCGCCTGGGAGCAGCTCGCCACGTCGCAGATCGGCGAGCGCAAGATCGACATCTACATCGATCCGGACCGCATCCGCGACCAGGACGGGCACAAGATGGTGTGGCAGCTCGACAACCTGAAGGACGACGTGCCGAAGGACCAGGCGCGCTCGGCCGTGCGGCTGTTCGCGCTCGACTGCGCGAAGATGTCCACCGCGCTCGCGGACATCATTCTCTACAAGGGCGACATGGGCAAGGGCGCCTCGCTCGGTCGCAACGTCAGCAAGAAGCTCGAGTTCGAGCCTGCGCTGCCTGACAGCGTCGCGGAGCTTCTGCTGTTCCGCGTCTGCATTCCGCCCGATCAGCAGAAGCTGCTGATGCAGGGCGATCCGAAGAAGCCGGCGGGCGAGGCTGCGCCGCAAGCGTCACCGAAACCCTCCGCGCCGGCGCCGGAGCCTGCGAAGAAGTAGCGTGCGACTAGGCACGAAAAAAGCCCGGCCGAAGCCGGGCTTTTTTGTTCGCGATGCGACGTTCGGCTACAATCGCCGCGTCCGGGCGGTCTGGGTCCGGCGCTGCGTCGAACGGCGAGGACGCGCCGTTGCGGTTGACGATCTGCACGTGCAGTCTCGCAATAGGTGTTCGCGATCTGCGCCGGTGCCGCGCTGTGCGCGAGGCCCTGCACGGCGAATCGGTAGCTCGAGCCGACGTTCAGGTCGATGAACGTGTATGGGCGCAGCGAGATGTCGAACGGTGGCGCGAACGGGTTAGCGGTGCCGGGAACGGTCTCGTACAGCGATCCGAACGCGAAGCCGTCGCCGGTCGGGCACCGGCTGCCAGGTCGCGCCGTTGTCCGTCGAGAAGACGATCTGCGCCTGCAGAGTCGAACGCCCCGTTCGGCGTGAACACGTTCAGCAGCGCGGTGATGATCGCGGTTCGCGGAAAGCCGGTGACGTCGAATCCAGTGGCCGAGGGGGCGACGGGATCGGTCACGCAAACCGTCTGCACCGCAGCTGTAGTTCAGCGCACCGAGCTCGAGCGCCGTCTGGCGCTTGCGCAGGAACACAGGCGTGAGCGCATTGCCGAGGCGATTCATGAACGCCGCCATCGCAAGTCGCGTGACCGGATCGTTCGGGCAGTACAGCGTCGCCGACGTGCAGCCGAGCGTGACGCTGCGGTTCTTCACCCATTCGACGTTCGGACAGAAGCCGGCACCGGCGCCGGTCGTCGTCGACGTCGGTGAAGCCGGCGCACGGTGCTGCGACGGCGGCCGGGCTCGCGGCCGCGGCGGCGAGCGCGAAGGCACCCGCGTAGAGGAAACGTTTCACTTGCAAGGGGATCTCCGGCGGGAGGTGGTTCGAGCGGTCATTGTAGCGCCGTCTGCTCGAAATCAGGGCAGCAAGCCCAGACGAAAAGCGCCCGGCTTCTTGTATCTCGCGCAACGTGCATGCGACCTGCGTCGCCATCTGGCGACACATGTCAGAAGTCGGCGGACCGGCGGCACGCCGCGGCTGCCGCACGGTCGTGACGATCGCAATAAAAAGGCCACGGACGCTGCCGTGGCCTTGTCGAGGCAGGCGCGTAAGCGCTGGGTCCCGTACGTGCTACGGCGGCGACGCGAGATTGAACGTGCGCTGCAGGAACAGCGCCATCTGCGCGCGGGTCACCGACGCGTTCGGACAATAGTTGCGCGGCGACGCCGTGCAACCGAGGCGTGATGCCGTACTGGTAGAGCCGCTCGATCCACGCCGCGAACTGGTGCGTGCGCGGAACGTCGGCAAACACGGTGCCGGCTCGCGGTGCCGGGATTGAACGTGCTGCTCCAGCGCGCTTTCAGCAGCATCGGCGCCATCGCGGCACGCGTGATCGGCGCGTCCGGACAATAACGTAGCGGGCCGGTTGCGCAGCCGATCGTGATGCCGTCGTTGTACAGCTGCTCGATGAATCCCGCGGCCCAGTGCGTGGCCGGCACGTCGGCAAAGCGCGTGCCGGTCGGCGTGAACGTGAACGCTGCTGCCGCGCTTCGCACGTTCGATGAACACCGCCATCTCGGCGCGCGTGACCGGGAGCGTCGGGACAGAAACGCGCCGGACTCGTTCGCGCAGCCCAGCGTCACGCCGTTCCACACCAGCGCCTCGATCGCGTCGTAAGCCGAATGCGTCGAGGGAACGTCGACGAAGGTCCCGCGCAGCGGCGCTCGTCACCTGCACGGTGAGCGCGGTGGCCGTCTTCGCCAGCACCGCGATCGAGGTACTGGTCGTCGAATCGACGAACGTCTGCCCGACCGCGAGCGCGCCGTCGGTGAACGTGGTCGTCGCCGGCGTCATGTCGAGCAGGCACGTGTCGCATCCGTAGTCGCTCGGATAGCCAAGGTGCACGAGCGCGCCGTTCGTGGCGCCGGTGGTGAGCGCCGCATCGAAGCCGATCGGTTGCCGCCATTCGAGCCAGTAGTTGCGGCGCGCGCTGGCCGCGATCTTCACGGCATACGTGGATCCGCCGGGCACTTCGAGCGCCGACAGCGTGTAAGTGGCCGTGCCTCCCGGATGCGTCTTCACCTCGCCGGCGCCGAAATAGCCGAGCGTGTTCTTGTGGATCGCGCTCAGGTGCGCGCCGCGCTGGTTGCCCATGATCTCGTAGGGATCGCCGTACTCGCTGCGCGTGCACGTTGTTGCCGATCACCTGGGTCCCGCAATCGAGGCTCGAGGCATGGCCCATGCCGAACGTGTGGCCGAGCTCGTGCCCGATGACCAGGAGCGATGCGTTCTGGTTGACCCACGCCTGCGACCCGCCGCCCAGTCCCGCCCAGCCGCAGCCTGGCAGCGACGGGAAGATGTAGACGAACTTCTGGTAGCTGGCCGTGTTGTAGCCGGCCTGCTGCGCGAGATAGGTCGCTTCGGTCGCTACCTGGCTGTATTGGCAGGTTGTCGGCCGCGCGAAACGCGCGCGGAGCCACGGCGTCACCGTACCGGCGAGCTGATGCTTACCGTAGCTCGACTCCCGGTAGTAGTTCGCGACGCTGGTCGCATCGGTGAAGACCCGGCCCTGGATGACTGCCTGCGAATAGGGCTCGGTGGCCGTGTCCGCGTACTTGATCAGCATGACGAGCACCTGCGTCGTCCCCGCGATCTTCGCCTCGACATCGGCGTTCTTCTCGACGGCGTCGGGAAGGATCTCGATCGCCCGCGCCTCGACCGTGACGCCGTCCCCGGTCGGCACCGCATCGACGGCGAGCGACATGCCGCGCTCGAGGATTTCCGGCGCGACCGGAAAGCGGACCGGGACGTGGCCGCCGTTCTCGTCCTTCAGCGTGTAGACCAGGTCGCAGCTGCCGCGATCGAAGTCGTCGGCGTGCAGGAACTCGAGCTTGCCCGCATAGCGCTGCGCCTCGCGCGGCAGCGCTGCGGTATACGACGCGTCCGGTGCGCGCAGCGTGGCCGCACGGTCGACGAAGAACGTGTCGCCGTTGCGCCGGCCTTCGAGTCGCACTTGCGCGCCCGGCGTCGCATCGTCGCCGCCCAGCCACTTCACTGCGAGACGCGTGCCGTCCGCCTGGCGCAGCGAGAAATAGCGAACCGAAGCCCCGGTGCGCGAGTCGAGTACCGGCAGCGACTCGAGCATTCCGCCAACCGTTTCGTAGGCAACGTCGCTCGCGGGAGCGTCCGGCGCCGTCACGCGATGACTCGTCGCATGATGGGCGTGCGCAGGCGCGGCCAGCAGGAGGGCGACGGCGACGGCCGCAACGGCGGAAAGCGATCGGAGCATTACGGAGCGAGCCCGGACGACAGGCTTTTATTGGTCCCTGGAGGCGCATTATGCCAGCGGCATATGCCTGTGGCATGCAGACGCGGTCCCGATCGAGACAGCAGCCGACCGGCGGGCATGTAAGCCACCAGATGTGTAAAGCGCATCATGGAGAGCAAGTGCTTACACCACGCGATGGCGTCGCGACTGGTGCTGTACAGCCTCGCAAGGAAGGCGCGCGAAAAATCAGGACGATGTCATGGCGCGGGGTGCAATCCCGCCGTTTGCGCGGGCGACCTGGATGCCGAAAGCCACCGGGAGCCGGGACAGGCGCCGCTTCGCACGATGCGTCATTCGCGGGACGGCGATCCCGACGAACGACCCGTTGACTAGGATCGACGCGTCGCGAACGTCCGCTTCCCGGCTACGCGGCGCTTGCGACTTCGCCGCGACGGCCGTCCTCCGCTGACATGCCCGACTTGCCGCGATTGATCCCCGCCGCGTTCATCGCGAGCGCGGTCGCGACGATCGCGTTGCGCAGCGCGGCCTCTGCGGCTTTCACCGGCCGCTTGCGCGCTCGGGAAACATCGCCGCGAGCCACTCCGGCGAAGCGCGGGTCACGCCGCGTTCGGTCACCAGCCCGGTGACCAGCCGTGCGGGCGTCACGTCGAACGCGAAGTTCACGGCATGCGCGCCATGCGGCGCAATCGCGATCCTTTGCGTTTGCCCGTAGTCGTCGCGGCCGGTTATCTCGAGCACCTCGTCGGCGTCGCGCGCCTCGATCGGGATGTCGCTGCCGGACGCGATGCGCCAGTCGATCGACGGTGACGGCAGCGCGACGTAGAACGGAACGTTGTTGTCGCGCGCCGCGAGCGCCTTGTCGTAGGTTCCGATCTTGTTGCAGACGTCGCCGTTGCGCGCCACACGGTCGGCGCCGACCAGCACGATGTCGACGTCGCCCCGGCTCATCAGCGCTGCGCTCGCGGCGTCGGCACACAGCGTGTAGGGGACGCCGCGCTGCGCCATCTCCCAGGCGGTGAGGTTCGCGCCCTGCAGGCGCGGGCGCGTTTCCGACACCCAGACGTGCACCGCAAGCCCTTCCGCGTGAGCGAGGAACACCGGCGCCGTCGCCGTTCCCCAGGCGCAGGTGGCGAGCGCACCGGCGTTGCAATGGGTCATGACATGGATCGGCCCGGGCTTGCGCTGCGCGATCTGCCGCAGAAGCGCCAGGCCATGCTCGCCGATCGCGCGATTGATCGCGCAATCCTCGACGACGATCGCGTCGGCTTCACGCCATGCGGCATCGGCGCGTTGCTCGGGCGCCAGCCCCTGCACGGCCGAGCGCACCCGATCCAGCGCCCAGCGCAGGTTCACGGCCGTCGGGCGTGTCGCGTCGAGCGCTGCGTGCGCCTTCGCCAGTCCCTTGTCCGAGGGATCGCGATCGAGCGCCATCGCGAGACCGTACGCACCGACGGCACCGATCAGCGGCGCGCCGCGTACCCACATCCGCCGGATCGCGAGCGCTGCCGCGTCGGCATCGGCGATCTTCACCCGCACGGCCGCGTGCGGCAGTGCGCGCTGGTCCAGCGCTTCGATGTAGCGCGCGCCCTTGGGGCGCACCAGTGAGACGTAGGGCGCGGTTTCGGCCGAACGCGTCGGGTTACTCACAGTCAACCATCCCAGGCATCGGTTGCGCCGCTTTGCCGGTCGCACCCGCAAGGACGGATGTTACCGCCGGGGCCAGCGGTCGCCGGCGTCCCTTGCAAGGGGGCTCCGGCGACCCAACCGGCGTTTCTAGTCCGGCACGCGCACCGTATTCGCGCTGAACGTGATCGCGTCGGCTGCCGCAGGGTTCGCCGCGATCGGCGGTACGTTTGCCGGCGTGATGGCCGGCGCTGCGCCCGGCACACCGCCGCGCGGAATCGTGCGAACCACCTGGGACGCCGGCAGCGCCGCGCCGTGCTTCAAGTGGGCGTACATCAGATTCAGCGCCTCGATGCCGTACTTGTGCAGGGGAATGTAGCGCGTGTCGTAGCCCGCGAGCAGCGGCTGGATGCCGATGAACGCCTCGAAGTGCTGCGCGTTCGTGACCTCGTAGTACACCAACCGGCTGCGCTGGCCTTCCACGACCTTGTTGAGCCCGAAGTAGGGCCGCGACGCGTGGTTCACCGGCACCAGGTTGTCCGCACGGCCGTGCACGATGATCGCCGGCTTGCCGTGGAGATTGCCGCCCTGTTGCACCGCGTCGATGCCGGCATTGACGCGCGCGGCGTTGGCGCCACCGCCGGTGAACAGCTCGCGCAGGCATTGCGCGCCATCGGCGTTGTAATCCTCGAGCCCGGACGACATCGACGCCGATATCGGATCGAGCAACGGCACGCCGCCAAACGCCAGGTTGTTGATCAGGTTGATGCCGCTGGTCGGCGGCACACCGTTGCCGGTAGCGAAGACCTGCGCGAGATTGAACGCCGGCAGTGGTGCCGATTGTCCAGTGAGACCGGTCGCGCCGAAGCTGAAGCCGCACACGTTGTCGAGCACGCTGAAGCGTCCGTGCGCGTTGGCATAGGTCACCGTAACCGCCGGCGCAACCTGGAAGCCGTAGTGCGAGGGACCGAGGATGTTGCTTTCCGGTTCCCAGCCGTTGGCGTTGAGGATCGCCTGCGCTTCCGTTGCCTGGTCGGGGAGCGCCACTGCAGTGAGCAGACCTTTGGCCTTCAACGCCGCGCAGCGGTTGGTTGCGCGCGTTGCGTTGATGAAGAAGCCGCCGGGTGCGCCCGCGTTGCTGGCGGCGAGCGCGGCGCAGGGCTGATACAGATTGGCCAGCGTGATGTAGTCGTAGAGCCCTTTGCCGGCACCGGTGATGACCGTCGCACCGCGCATGATCGTCAGGCCGGCCGTCAACGCGGGATCGGGCTGCACCTGCGGCTCGGAGACGACGATGCCGTCGATGAGACCGTCGGGGTCGAGCTCGGCTGCAGCCAGCGAAGCGCCTCCGCCGTTGGATACGCTCGACGCGATGACCAGCGTGTTCTGCGGATGGATCCGTCGCCAGTGACGGGCGACGCTGTCGTCGGGACCGCCGGACTTGAGGTTCAGCACGTAGAACGCGAATTCGATCGATTGCAGGACGTCGCGGCCCCAGGTCGCTTCCGGGTTCTGCTGGCTGTGGGCATGCTTGACCGCGAAGCGATTGGGCGTGGCGGCGTTGAATGCCGACCGTTGCGCGTCCGTGATCGCCGCCGTGAAGTTGGAGCGCTTGCCGGCGGTCGCGGCATCTTCGCGTGTGCCACGGATCAGGTTGACCGTGTTGCCGGCGAGATCGTGGACACCGCTTCCGGTTCCCTTGTCGGTGTAGGCGACGGCGCAACCGCGCTTGAGTCCCCACTCGCCGGTGGTGCCGATCGCGCCGTACACCCCTCGCGAGCCGCTCGACGGCCCCGCCACGATGCACGGGTTCTTGGCGTCGAACGACGCAGGCACCTGCACCATCATCGTGACGTTCAGCCTGCCGGTACCGTCATCGGCGTAGGCGAGGTATTCGTCGCCGGCGATCTTGCCTTCGCCCAGCGTGTCGTGACCCGCGAGGTCGATATTGGGCCCGTAGAGGACGCCGTACCCGCCATTGACGGACATGTCGGCGAGCGCACGGTAATTGGTGTAGATCACGCAGATGCGAAGCTGCGCCGCGGTCGGCGTCGCAGTGGCGCACGCCGACGGCGGAATAGCGCTGGCGAGGCCAGTCTTGCCCAGCCCGGCGGTGAGCAAGTCGTCACCGACGCCGTCGTACCAGGCGTGCGCTATATCGCCCTGCACGAACGCCGGCCGCTTGTGCGGCTGCTGCAAGACACTGTCCGCGATCGCTGTCAGCGGTACGCACAGCGCCACAAGAACCGCGAACCGCGACGATGCGCGGCGGGTGTAGGTCGACATCGGGAAGCCCTTTCGAAAGGTGGGAGGACGGATGCGTCGCGCCATCAGACCGCAGGTGTGTTGCGTTGCCGTGTCAACCGCTATGCACGCGGGTGCCACTGTGCCGAGGAACCAACCCGCTGGCAAGCGCTCGAGCGATGCGCGCGCGTGGCCGTACGTACACTTCCGGGGTGTGTTCGTACGAGCCACGGACTGGGTGGCACAACCGCGTCATTTCAGCACTTGCACGAGATTGTTGAAGTCGTCGGTCCACAGCCGCCAGTCGGGCCGCTGCACGATCGGCTGCGCGACCTCGGTGAGTCGCGGATGCTCGATCAGCGCCGGGTTCGTCGTCAGCAACACCCAGTCGCTGCGGCTCGCGAGCGTGCCTTCGCCGTCGTCGGCGATCCACAGCGCTTTCACGCCATGCGCCGTCGCGAGCGCGTCGACGACCGGCACCAGGTTCAGGAACCGGTTGGTGACGTGGAACGCGATGACCCCGTCCGGCTTCACGTGCTTGCGGTAGATGCGTACCGCCTCGTAAGTGATCAGATGGACAGGGATCGCATCGGACGAGAACGCGTCGATCACCAGCACATCGAAACGCTGCGGCGGCTCGCGTTCCAGCACCAGCCGTGCATCGCCGAGCGCGGTCTCGATCGTCGCACCGCTGTCGTGCAGGTAGGTGAAGTCGCGCTTCGCGACGGCGACGACGTCCGGATTGATCTCGTAGAACTTGTAGGTGTCGCCGGGCGTTCCGTACACCGCCAGCGAACCGGTGCCGAGCCCGATCACGCCAACGCGCAGCGGTTCGAATCGCGGATGCAGCACGTCGAGGAGCCGACCGATGCCGGACGTGTTCGTGTAATACGTCGTCGGCTGGGTTGCGAGCGTCCGGTCCATGTACTGGTTGCCGTGCAGGATCGTGCCGTGGACCAGGCTGCGCCGATGGCTTGCCGTGTCCGTGCCGACCTCCTGCACGCGCAG
Organism: uncultured beta proteobacterium; assembly: GCA_963804205.1. GTDB lineage: Bacteria > Pseudomonadota > Gammaproteobacteria > Burkholderiales > Casimicrobiaceae > VBCG01. Next base: position 53,657 of record CAWDPJ010000008.1, read on the forward strand.
CACGCCGTAGAAGTTGCGCGAGGCGCTGATCGCATTCGTGTAGAACTCGCTCACGCCCCAGATCGCGCAGCCGATCGTCGTGAACAGCGCGGCGAGGCCGAGCACGCCGTACACCGGGTAGTCGCCCCGTACTTGCCAGAGCAACAGCAGCGCGCACAACGCGAGCCCCGCGGCGAGCTCGAAATAGGCGGGAAGCACCAGGGGCGCGAGAATGCCGACGAGGACCGCGCCCGCCGCGCCACCGAGCGAGATCATCAGGTAGAAACGCGTCAGGTAGCGGGGCGCGGGTTTGAGCCGCACCAGCTCGCCGTGGCAGAACATGCAGGCCAGGAACAGGCCGATGCAGAACACGCCGACCTGGATCTCGAGCTCGTGCGTGAGGCTCGGATCGGCGAGCGTCCACGCCATCACGCCGAGCGCGGCCGCAGCCATCGACAGCACGATGTCGCGCTTGTACCAGCCGGTGCCGTCGAACGTGAGGATGAACGTCAGGAGGTACAACGCGAGCGGCACGATCCACAGCAGCGGCACCGACGCGATGTTCTGCGTGATGTGGTTCGACACGGCGAGGAGCAGGATCGACGCGCTGGCGGCAAGCGTGCACCAGAGCAGCTGTCGCGCCGGCGTCGGCGCGCCTGCAGGAATCGCCTGCGCCGGCGGCGAATCGCTGGCGTCGCTGCGCCACGCCGCGGGCACGACAGCGTCGCCGGCGCGCGCGAGGCTTCGCAATCCGGCGCTCGCGCAGAGCACGACGAACAACAGGTAGCCGGCGGACCAGCCCCAGGCCTGAACGCGGGTCGCGGCCCACGGCTCGAGCAGGAACGGGTAGCCGAGCAGGGCGAGCATCGATGCGAGGTTCGACAGCGCGAACAAGCGGTACGGGCTGGCGCCCGGAAAGCGCCGGGCGAACCAGGCCTGAACGAGCGGGCTCGTCGTCGACAGCAGGAAATACGGGAGACCGATCGTTGCCGCCAGCATGCCGAGGATCAGCCAGGAAGGATTCTCGTCGCCGACGGGTTTCCAGCGATCGTCCGGCATGATCGGCAGGACGAGGAGGCTGAGCACGAGCAAGGCGACGTGCAGCTGCACCGAGCGCCTGGGCGCGAGCCGGTGGACGGTCCAGTCGGCGTAGGCGTAGCCCGCGGTCAGCGTCGACTGGAAAAAGACCAGGCAGGTCGTCCAGACGGTCGCCGAGCCTCCGAACCACGGAAGGATCTGCTTGGCCATCACCGGCTGGACGAGGAACAGCAGGAACGCGCTGACGAAGATCGTGACGGCGTAGAGGAGCATCGGGCGGCGCTAGCGCACGCGGACTTAGGCGGAAGGGGACGTCATTGTACGGAACGCCGGCGCGGCCCCGATGGCCCCGGCGCTGCGACGCCGGGGCCGAACGCCAAGCTACTTGGCGGGGGCCGACGGCGGCGGCACCAAGACGAAGAGCGGCGTCGCTACTTTTCCGCCCGGCGCCACATACGCGGGTGCAGGCTTTCCCGCCGGACCCAACGACTTGATGTAGCGGTAAATCGCCCGCAGGTCGCTGTCCGTCATGTCGCGCAGCGCGAACCACGGCATCGGCGGCCGCAACGGCTCGCGCGCGCCCTTCATCCACTGCGCCTCGGTCATGCTTGCTCATCGCCAGCCTCAGGTTCGCAGGATAGGTCGTGCCCCAGTCGCCCTGAAATCCGAGCACCGAGCCCATGAGCCAATCCTTCTCCGGCACGGCGCCCCCCGTCGGGGCATAGCCTTCCGTGTGGCAATCATTGCAGCCGGCGATCTTGACCAGATAACGGCCGCGCGCGATGTCGCTGTCGCGCTTCGGTGCTTGCGTGCTCTGCGCAGCGACCGTTGCGCTGGAAATGAGCAGGAGCGCGCAGGCAACGCCGTTGACGATGGTTCTCATTTGTTCGATCTCCCTATGAAACGTTTCGACCTTCGATTCGCGCAGACCCGCCGCGCCGCTTGGTGCGCACTTTACCGAAACCCGGTCGCGCTGCGTGCGCGTTTATGCTGCGCGGCTGCATGCGAGCCGCCTCGCGGACGAGGTCTGCAACGACCCGGACCGCCGCGGTCGGCTCGCGATTGCCGGCGACGGACAGATAGAAGCGCTGGCGGATCTGCGGCCGCACGATCCGCGACGCGGACAACGTGCCGGCCTTGAGCTCGGCGGCGATCGCCTGGCGCGAAGCGATCGCATAGCCGGCGCCGGTGGCGACCAGCCGCTTGATCAGATGGACCGAGTTGATCTCCAGCACGACCGACAGTCGCAACCCGCGGCGCCGCGCCTGTTCCTCGATCAGGACGCGACCCGCGTTCGACATCGACGCGAGGATCAGCGGCAGCGCTGCGAGCCGAGCGAAGGGGATCGTCGGCGCGCGCGTCGCGGCGTCCCCCTTCGCCGCGACAAGATGCATCGTCGGCGCGAACAGCGGAGCCTCGCCGGCCGGCGCCTCGTGCGAAAGTCGCGACACGACGCCCACATCGACGCGGCCCTCGCGCAGCCATTCGTCGATCTGCTTCATCGGCGCTTCGAACACCTCGAGCCGGAGGCTGGGAAACGACAGCGCGGCTTTGGCGTGAACGTGCCCGACCAGCGGCCACGAGACCGACTGCTGGACCGCGAGCCGGACGTGGCCGCGCGGCTGGCCGAGCGAAGCATTCAGAACATCGCCGAGGCGATCGGCGTCGGTCACCAGCGCTTCCGCGCGCGGCAACAGCAGCCGGCCGGCGTCGGTCAGCCGTGCGCCGCGGCCGGTGCGCTCGAACAGCCGGCATTGCAGCTCCTGCTCCAGCGCGAGCATCCGCTTGCTGACTGCCGACTGCGTGGAGCCGGCAAGCGTTGCTGCGCGCGAGAAGCTCCCCGCGGCCGCCACGCCGATGAACATCCGCAACTGCTCGAGCTGCACGGGAGCGGGACGGGTCGCGCTGCGAGGCCATTCCTTCATAGAATAGCTGCTATGGCATCCATGCGTCTAGCGCGCAGCCGCGCGCCGCTTCTAGACTGTCGCGGTCCGTGCTGCACGCCGCGTCGGCACGCGCGATGATCCGCTGAAGGCTCCAGGAACACACGCATGAAGATCGTCGATGTCAGGACCTGGGCCCTTCGCAGCGACCTCGCCGAGCCGTTCGCGTTCTCGCAGGGCTGGGTTGCGCAGCGCGCCGCGACGATCGTCGAGGTCGTGACCGACGAGGGCGTGTCCGGATGGGGCGAGGCGCTCTGCCAGGGACTGCAGCCGCCCGAGATCGCCGCCGCGGCGATCTCGTCGGCATTCCGGCCGCTGCTGATCGGCGAAGACCCGGCGCGGCCGGAAGTCCTCTGGCACCGCATGTACAACCGGTCGCGCGACTACGGCTTGAAAGGCGCGGTCATCGGCGCGATCAGCGCGATCGACATCGCCTGTGGGACCTCCTCGGGAAATCGCTGGGGCGTCCGATCCACGCGCTTCTCGGCGGTGCGTTCCGCACGCGGGTGCAGCCTTACGCGACCGGGTTCTACCGGATCAGCGGTCGCGGCGAAGGCAAACGACTTGCCGCCGAAGCGCAGCGGCACTACGAGAACGGTTTTCGCGCGATGAAGATCAAGCTCGGCTTCGGCGTCGACGACGACGTTCGCGTGATGCAGGAGATCGGCGCGGCGCTCGGCGATGCGCCGGTCACGCTGATGATCGACACCAATCACGCGTACGGTGTCGCCGATGCGATCCGCCTCGGTCGGGCGCTCGAACGCTACCAGCTGCGCTGGTACGAGGAGCCGGTGGCGCAGGAGGACCTCGCCGGCTATCGCGAGGTGCGGCAGGCGGTCGGCTGCCCGGTGGCCGGCGGCGAGAACGAGTTCACGCTGTTCGGGTTCCGCGACCTGATCGGCGCGCGCGCCGTCGACATCGTCCAGCCGGATATCGCGGCCGCGGGCGGATTCACCGCGTGCAGGCACATCACCGCGATCGCCCATGCGAATGGCGTTGCCGTGAATCCGCACGTGTGGGGCTCGGCAATCGGCCAGGCGGCGTCGCTGCACCTCATCGCCGCATTGCCGGACGCGCATCCCTCGCTGAATGCAACGCAGCCGATCTTCGAGTACGACCAGTCTTCGCATCCGTTCCGCCGCGACCTGATTCACGAGCCGATCGAGCAGAACGACGGCTGGGTCGAGGTCCCGGTGGGCCCGGGACTCGGCATCGAGGTCGATCGCGCTGTGCTCGAGAAGTACTCGGCGTAATCGCCGGCGGTCGCCAGGCATTCCTGGCAGGAATAGCTGCTATATGTCTTATCCGTCTGGTGCGTACCCGCGTGCGCTGCCAGAATCCGCGCAGACCCCCGATCGTCGCACCGCGAATGCGATGGCCCATGCGCCACAAGGGGACGCTCGAACGACCGAGGAGAGGTCCATGAAGCGCAATATCGCGTTCGCCGTCGCGTGGCGTGGCAGTCGTGCTCGCCGCGGTTCTCGCCGCAGTGCCGGTCGGGGCGCAGCCGTGGCCGAACAAGCCGATCCGCGTTCTGGTCCCGCACGCACCGGGCGGCGTCACCGACGTGATCACGCGCATCGTCATGCAGCCGCTCGCGGAATCGCTCGGTCAACCCATCATCGTGGAGAACCGGCCGGGCGCTTCGGGGCTGCTCGGCACGGAGGTCGCGGCACGCGCGGCCCCGGACGGTTACACGTTGCTGATGTACGTCGACACGAACACGATCTTCCCGTCGACGGTGAAACAGCTTGCGCACGATCCGGACGCGAGCTTCGTGCCGATCACGCTGCTCGCGCGAGGCTCGCACCTGGTCGTCGCCCATCCGTCGGTGCCCGTGTCGAACCTGAAGGAGTTGATCGTCTACGCGAAGCAGAATCCCGGGCAGCTGTCTTACGCCTCGCCGGGCACCGGCAGCCCGCAGCACCTCGCCGGCGAGACGATCAAGCGCGAGGCCGGCATCGACATGACGCACATTCCGTACAAGGGCGGCGGCCAGGCGATCGGCGACGTCGTCGGCGGGCAGGTGAAGCTCGGCGTGCTGGGGATGGCGCCGGCGCTTCCGCACGTGAAGGCCGGCAAGCTGAAGGTGCTCGCCGTCACGGGTGCCAGCCGATCGTCGTTGCTGCCCGAAGTGCCGACGGTGGCGGAATCGGGGCTGCCCGGCTTCTCGACGATTCAATGGACGGGCATCGTTGCGCCGGCGGGGACGTCGCCCGCGATCGTGGCGCGGGTGTATGCCGCGGTGGCCGAGGTCCTGCGCCAACCGGCCATCATCGAGAAGATTTCGGCGCTCGGCCAGGACGCGCAGGCCAGCGCGTCGCCCGAGGAATTCCAGCAGATGATCCGCGCCGAGATCCGGCGCTGGCCGGCCGTCGTCAGCGCGGCCGGCGTCAAGCCCGAGTGAGATGCACCGATACGCAAACCGATACGCAAGCGAATCGACCGAACATCCTGTTCATCACGTCCGACCAGCAGCGCGCGGACTGCTACGGCTTCGAAGGCCGGCGCATCAAGACGCCGCATCTGGACGCGATGGCGCGCGCGGGGACGCGATTCTCCGCCTGCATCACGCCGAACCTCGTGTGCCAGCCGTCGCGCTCGTCGATCCTGACCGGGCTCCTGCCGCGCACGCACGGCGTCGACGACAACGGCATCGACCTGCCGCCGCAGATCGCGGAGCGCGGCTACGCCAGGACGCTTTCCGGGCATGGCTACGCGACGGCGCTGATCGGCAAGGCGCATTTCACGACGTCGCACACGTTCGCGCCGACCGGCACGCCCGAATGCCGCGCGAGCTCGGCGAGCTACGGCGCGGACTGGAACGGGCCCGTACATGGGCATCGACCACGTCGAGCTGATGCTCGAGGGCCACAACTGCTTCCCGCCGATGGCGCCGCCGCGCGGCCAGCACTACGAGCGCTGGTATCACGCGCACGGCGGCGAAGCGCTGACCGAAGCTGTACCACACGGCGCTGCCGCCGCTGACCGATGCCGCGCAGACGTGGAACTCCGCGTTGCCGGTCGCATTCCACAACTCGACGTGGATCGGCGACCGCACGATCGACTACCTGCGCGAGCATCGCGACCGGCCGTTCTGCGCGTGGGCGTCGTTTCCCGATCCGCACCACCCGTTCGACGCGCCCGAGCCGTGGTGCTATCTGCATCACCCCGACGACGTCGACCTGCCGGCGCACCGCACGCTCGACCTCGAGCGCCGGCCGTGGTGGCATCGCGCCGCGCTCGAGGGGAGGCCGCAGATGGCCAACGAGACGCTGCGCAAGTTCCGCGAGGAGGCTTCGCGCACGCCGGTGCAGAGCGACGAGCAGCTGCGGCACCTGATCGCGAACTACTACGGCATGATCTCGCTGATCGACCATCAGGTCGGCCGGATCCGGCTGGCGCTTCAGGACCTGGGTCTGCGACCGCAACACGATCGTTGTGTACTCAACCGATCACGGCGACTGGCTCGGCGACCACGGGCTGATCCTCAAGGGACCGATGGCCTACGAAGGGCTGCTGCGCGTCGGCCTGATCGTCGAGGGGCCCGGCGTGCCGGCCGGCAAGGTCGTCGCCGATCCGGTGTCCACGCTCGATCTGCCGGCGACGTTCTGCGATTACGCCGGCTGCACGCTTCCCGACGGCGCGCACAGCCAGACGCTGCGACCGCTGATCGAGCGCGACGATGCGAGCCGCGACTTCGCCTACAGCGAGTGGGAGCTGCGCGCGTCGCGCTGCGGCGTGGATCTCGCGCTGCGCACCGTCCGGACCCAGCGTCACAAGCTGACGCTCGAGCTCAATTCCGGCGCCGGCGAGCTCTACGACCTCGCCGACGATCCGCAGGAGATGGACAACCGGTTCGACGATCCGGCGCTCGCGCACGTGCGTCGCGAGCTCTCCGACATGATCGCCAGCCGTCCGGACGACGCGCTCGCAACGCCGCTCCCGCAGGTCGGCATGGCATAGTGACGTCGAATCCCTCACCCTGACCCTCTCCCCGCAAGACGGGGAGAGGGAACCGTATTTTCCCGATGATGACGACCCCGACCAACGTGCTCGTGCTGATGTCCGACGAGCACAACCCGAAGTTCCTCGGCGCCGGCGGCCATCCGTACATCGCCACGCCGAACCTCGACGCGCTCGCGGCGCGCGGCACGCGATTCACGCAGGCGTACACGACCTGTCCGATCTGCGTGCCGGCGCGGGCCGCGTTCGCGACCGGGCGCTATGTGCACGAGATCGGCTTCTGGGACAACGGCGACGCCTACGACGGCTCGGTACCGAGCTGGCACCACGCGCTGCGCGGGGCCGGTCATCGCGTCGTGTCGATCGGCAAGCTGCATTTTCGCGGACGCCCGGGCGACGACCACGGCTTCACCGAGGAAATCGTGCCGATGCACGTCATCGAGGGCCTCGGCGACGTGAAGGGGCTGGTGCGCGACGACATCCCGATGCGCAAGGGCGGCGAGAAGATGGCGAAGTACGCCGGCCCGGGCGAGTCGACCTACACGGTCTACGACCGCGACATCGCGTCGCGAGCGCAGATCTGGCTGCACGAGGAAGCGACGCGCGACGACGGCAAGCCGTGGGTGCTGTTCGTTTCGTTCGTGGCGCCGCACTTTCCGCTGATCGCGCCGCCCGAGTGGTTCTATCGCTACGCGCGAATGGATCTGCCGATGCCGAAGCAGTACGCGCCGCACGAGCGCCCGCATCACCCGTTCGTCGACGAGTACGCGCGCGTCGTCGACTACGATCCGCATTTCTCGAGCGACGCCGACGTCAAGCGCGCGCTCGCCGGCTACAGCGGTCTGGTGTCGGCAGATGGACGAGAACCTTGGCAAGGTGTTGCGTGCGCTCGACGATGCGGGGCTTGCCGCGAACACGCGCGTGATCTACACGAGCGACCACGGCGACAATGCCGGCGCGCGCGGGCTGTGGGGCAAGTCGACGCTCTACGAGGAGTCGTCCGGCGTGCCGATGATCGTCGCCGGGCCCGGGCTGCCGGCCGGCCGCGTTGTCGCGACGCCGGTCTCGCACATCGACTGCGCCCCGGCGATCCTCGATGCCGCGGGCGTGCGTCCGCTCGCGCCGTTGCCCGGCCATTCGTTGTTCGCTATCGCGCACGGCGCGCAACCGGAGCGGCCGGTCCTCTCGGAATACCACGCGATCGGCTCGACCGGCGGCGCCTTCATGCTGCGTCACGGCCGCTACAAGTATTGCCACTACGTGAACGCGCCGCCGCAGTTGTTCGACCTCGACGCCGATCCCGAGGAGCTCGTCGACCTGGCAAGCGATCTTCGCTACGCGGCGGCGCTGGCGGAATGCGAGAGCCATCTGCGGCGCATCCTCGATCCCGAGGCCGTCGATGCGCGGGCCAAGGCGCGGCAAGCGGAGCTGCTTGCCGAGTTCGGAGGACGCGAGAAGGCGCTCGCGCGCGGCGACCTGGGCTTCACGCCCGCGCCGGGATCGAGGCCGGATTTCAACTAGCGACGCGTTCATCGCGTTGCCGTCAGCGAAATCTGTCTTCCTGCGTCGATTCCAACGGCGTCAACGGCGCACCGGCTGCGGGGCTCGCTTGAAGGAAAGCAGCAGCGTCCAGCGCTTGCGCCGTCGCATCGCCTTCCTGCGGCCGCAGCATGAAGTTCCAGGGTTCGTGGCCGGGTCCGGTCAATGCGAGCCCGTTGAGATCGGCCATCAGCCAGTCGCGCCCCTGTTGCTTGGCCTTGCGCACGTAGCGTCCCTTGCGCGTCGGCGGTGAACACCGAAAAGTCGTCCAGCATCACGTCCGTGTTCGGAAAGCGGTCGACATCGACGACATACAGCCAGCGAAAACCGGCGTACTCGAGCTCGGCACCGACTTTGAGGTGATCGGTCGCCTGCGGCTTGCTCAGCAGGCTGTCCGCGAAATTGGTCGGTAACTTACGCGACCGCTTGTCGATGACGACGCTGGCTGTGAAGCGGTGTTCGCCATTCGCGTCGGTGACAAACCGGCGCCCGGCGTTGGGCGCCTGCCAATCCGGATCGGACCCGAACACGACGCGTACCGCCGCGCCCGGCACCGGCTTGTAGTCGAGGTCGGTCAGCTTGAATGTAACGTCGAGCGGCACGGGTTGCGCGAGCGACTGTCGACGTCCAGGCGGCGACAATCAGCACGGCGGCCCACAGGAGGCGGAAGGGGCAGCCCATCGGTATCGTCGCTATTGTCAGACGACGTCGGTCATTCGTCGTCGATGCACCTGTCGCAATGGTCGCCATCGCGATGCTCACGGGCATCGTGAAGTCTTCGGCTCGTGAACGAGCCGTCCGCCGACGGGGCGACGCTGCGCGAACGCGATACGGCGCAAGCGCAAGGGTTGCAACGACCAGAAGGTCTTCATCGACGATCTCCTTTCGCGTGGCGGACGTGTCTTGTCGCTTTCGGAACCTGGATCCAACCGCCGGCTATTTCACCGCGCCCGCGGTGAGTCCCTTGACGATGTGTCGCTGTGCGAACAGGAGCAGCAGCACCGCAGGAATCACCGACAGCAACGCGCCGGCCGCCATGACGCCATGCTTGATCTCGTATTCCTGCGCGAATTTGGCGATCGCCACCGGCACCGTGGCCGTCTGCCGGGCGGTCAGATTGAGCGCGACCGCGAACTCGTTCCAGCTGAAGACGAAGACCAGGATGCCGGTCGCGGCGAGCCCCGGCTTGACCAGCGGAAACACGATGCGCCACAGCATCTGCGGCGTCGTGCAGCCGTCGATGCGCGCCGCTTCCTCGAGCTCCAGCGGGATGTCGCGCACGAAAACGTACATCACGGCGATCCCGATCGGCAGATGCAACGCCAGGTGCGTCAGCACCAGCGCCGTGTAGGTGTTGTCCCAGCCGATCGAGCGGAACATCACGTACCACGGCCCGACCAGCGTGATCGGCGGAATCATGTGGAACACGAGCGACCCCATCAGCATCAGCACCGGAACCCATGCGGGCCAGCGCAGGCGCGCGATCGAATACGCGGCCAGCGTCGAGATGAACAGCACCAGCACCGTCGTCACCGTGGCGACCAGCAGGCTGTTGCCGAAGTGAGCGAGATAGTTGGCCGATCGGGAGAACAGCAGCTCGTTGAAATTGCCCGCGTACGGCGTGAACAGCAAGTCGCCGCGCAGCAGCGCGATCTGGGTCTTGAACGCGGCGAATCCGATCCAGGCCACCGGCAGGAGCACGATCAGTGCAGCAGAGCACGAGCACGGCATGCATGCTCACGGTGCGGGCGCGAAGGCTGGTCATCAGGAGGCCGTCCGCAGGCGCCGTCGCGCCGCGGCAAGCGAGAGCACGATGACGAGCGTCAGCAGGAACAACGCCACCACCGAGATCGCCGAGCCGTAGCCCATGCGATCCTCGGTGAAAAAGCGCCGGTAGATCGTGAAGCTCACCACCTCGGTGGCCGTTCCAGGGCCGCCGCCGGTGAGCAGATAGACCTCGTCGAAGACCTTGAACGAGACGATCAGCCGGAACACGAGCGTCACCGCCAGCGTCGGCAGCATCATCGGGAACGTCAGGAAGCGCAGCTCGGCCCACGCGCTCGCGCCATCCATCTTCGCCGCCTCGAAAACGTCCTGCGGCAGCGATTCGAGGCCGGCCAGCAGCAGCAGGAACACGAACGGCGTCCAGTGCCAGATGTCGACGACGACCACCGACGCGAACGCCAGCGCGCCGTCGCCGAGCCAGTCGTGCCCGGCGAGCCCGACGGCGCCGAGGAGCTGATTGATGATGCCGAAGTCCGGGTTGTACATGAGCTTCCAGATCGCCCCGATGACGATGCCGGGAAGCAGGATCGGCAGCAGGAAGATCGTGCGATACGCGACGCGGCCGGCACCGATGCGGCTCACGAACAGCGCGAGGAAGAACCCGAGCACCATCTCGGCAGCAACGGCGAGTGCGGCGAACAGCGTGGTATTGAACAGGCCCGCGCGGAACAGCGGATCGCTGCGGCAGCTCCGCAAAATGCCTGCCGCCGGCGTACGTCCACTGCGCCACGCCCTCGACCCAGCGGATGTCATGGATCGACATCGCCAGCAGGTTCGCGATCGGCAGCAGCGCGAGCAGCAGGTAGATCGTCAGCGCCGGCGCGAGCGTGTAATAGCGCCAGCGCCGCGCGTCGCCGACGCCTGCGGAGGCCATCGCCTGGCGCATCGCTTACCCCGGCGTCATTCCCGCGCAGGCGGGAATCCAGTGTCGTTTCATCGCAAAACGCTCGAGAAAAAGCCCGCTGAAAAGACGCTGGGTCCCCGCCTGCGCGGGGACGACGACGGGAAGATGCGCAAGCGCTACTTCAGATCGGGCAGCCGTCCGGTCTTGTACCCCGCCTTGCGCATGATCTCGTAGATCTCCGAGGCCGCCGTGTTGAGCGCATCCGCGGAGGTCTTCTCGCCGATCACGGCCTGGTTGAGCCGCAGCTCCAGCACGGAAACGATCTGCGGACCCTCCGGAACGGTGTACATCATCCGCGCGTTGGGCGAGCTTTCGGAGACCGCGCTCGTCCAGCGGTATGCGGGCGCTTTCATGAACGGCGCCTCGTAGACGTCGCGTCGGATCGGGGGCTGGCCCGCCTGCGCATACTTGACCTGCGCGTCGTAGGTCTGGAACCAGCGCAGGAACGCGAGTGCCGCGACCTGCCGATCCTTCGGAATGTTCTTCGGGATGGCACCGATGAAATGCCCCAATGTCGGCGTGCTCTTGGCGCCGGCGCCGTGCGGCAACGCCGCGACGTTGATCTTGCCGACCACCGCGGACTTCGTCGGATCGTCCATTTGCGACCACGCCGCGATCACCGGTGTCGCGTGCGCGGCCTTGCCGGTCAGCAGCGCCTGGATCACCTGGGCCTGGCCGTAGCTGCCGGGATTCGGCGGGCCGGACTTCTTGGCGAGCTCGACATAGACATCGAGCGCCTTCTTCGCTTCCGGGCTGTTGATCGTGACGGTGAAGTCGTCGGCCTTTTCGTCCTTGAAGATCGCGCCGTTGTGGCTGTGCAGGTAGGGCATCCAGTCGTACGAGATGTCGGAAGCGCTGCGTGCGCCGCGCTGGACCATGCCGTAGATCGTGGGCGGGTCGTGCAGCTTGGCCGCGTTGGCGACGAGCTCGTCCCAGGTCCGCGGCACTTTGAGGCCGGCCTTCTGGTACAGATCGGCGCGGTAGTAGAGGACCTGGATATTGCCGTGGATCGGGACGCCGTACGCCGCGCCCGTCTTCGCGGTGTTGCGCTTGGTCTTCGGGTCCCAGTAAGCCGTATCGTCGTAGCTGATGACCTGCGGGTCGAGCTTGAACGAGGCATCGATGTCGTTCAGCGGCACGAGAAAGCCGCCGTGATAGAACTCGGCGAGCCAGGTCGAGTTCATGACCAGAATGTCGAACTGGCCGTCCTTCGCGCGCACCGAGTTGCGCTGCTTTTCGGCGCTGCCGGCGAACGGGTTGACGTCGAGGTTGACCTTGTTGCCGGTTTCCTTCTCGTACGCCTCGACCACCGTGGAGAAGCCGCCGAACCACGGCGACTGGTTGATGACGATCGTGATCGGCACGACCTTGGGGGTCCGCGCTGGTGCCTGCGCGGTGCCTGCGCGGAAGCCGCGCCGCAGTGCAATGCGACCGCAAGCGCGGCCATCGGGACGAGCGCTGCAAGCGCGCGTCGAAGCGGCAGCACGGCGAATTCCTGGGTGAGCGTTCATGTCCAAAGTCCCTCGTTTCTTCGTCCGTGATTGGCAGCTCGACCGGTTGCGACGAGAGCGGGAGTCGGCTCGAGGCGAGCGGCGCGCTTCAGACTACGCAAGTTGACAGCCTGTTGCAATGTCTATACAAATAAACAAATGGTCTTCGTTTCGCGGCGACGCGCAACCTTGGCGGCAGACGGCGCGCGGCGCGACGCGTCGGCGGTCGTGGACGACGACCTCGACGCGTGGCAGCCGCAGCCGGCGATCGCGCTGCACCACCAGATCAAGGAGGACTTGTTCCTCCATCTGCGATCCGGACGCTGGCCGCCGGGTTTCGAGCTGCCGACCGAGGAGTCGCTCTGCACTCACTACGGGGTGAGCCGCGGCACGCTACGCCGCGCGATCGGCGATCTGGTCACCGAGGGGTACATCGAGCGCCATCGGGGCCGTGGCTCTTTCGTCAGCCGCCCGAAGCTCGAGAGCGGCGTGGTCGGCTCGTACAAGAGCTTCCGCGTCATCGGCCCGCCGCTCGATGCCGGAGGACGGGTCCTCGCGTGCCGCCGCGTGCGCGCGGTCAAGGACGTGGCGGCGATGCTCAAGATCGACGCCGGGCGCTCGATCTGGCATCTCGAGCGGGTGCGATTCACCGACGGCCTGCCGGTAAGCCTCCAGACGAGCTTCATCCCGGTCGATCTCTGCCCCGACCTTGCGCGCCACGATCTGCGCAGCCGGCACCTGATCGACGTGCTGCGCGACGAATACGGCGTGCATCTCACCAGCGCTGTCGAGTACGTCGAGCCCACGGTCGCCGACGGTTATGCAGCGAAGGCGCTCTCGGTTCCGGCGCGCACGCCGCTGTTCCAGATCGAACGCATCACCTGCTCGATGAGCGAGAGCGTGGCCGAGTATCGCCGCGCGCTGTTGCGCGGTGACATCTATCGCTACCGGATCGAACTGAGGTGAATCAGCCCGCGCAAGCCGATGCCGTGATCCGCGATGCGAACGGCGCAGACGCGATCGCGTTCAGTTACGAGGGCGAGCGTCGGATGACCGCGGGCGCGTTGCAGCGCTGGACGCTGCGCTTCGCAGCGCGGATCGATCTTCCGGCCGGTGGGCGGATCGCCGTCGCGCATCGCTGGCCGAGCGACTGGGGCATCGCGCAGGCGAGCGATCCCGCCGGCGTCGATTACCTCGAAGCGGAAACCTCCGACGGCACGAGCGTGCGCTGGTGGAATGCCCGCCTGCATGCCTGGCATCCGTTCGATCACGTCGTCTTCGTCGAGCTTCCCGACGGCCTGGCAGACCGGCGAGTCGGTCGCATTGCGCTACGGCGAGGGACGCGCAGGGTCGCCGGGTTACCGCGTCCAGACGTTCATCGAGGAAGCGTCGCCGTTCAGCCTGCGTTGGCAGGCGCAGGACGGCGCGCCCTGGGTCGAGTTCGCGCGCCATACGATCGAGATCGTCGGCGCGGAACCCGCTCGTCTCGTCGTCAGCGCGCCGTCGCTGGTCGCGTCAGGCGTGCCGACCGAGCTCCATCTGCGAGTCGAGGACCGTTGGGGCAATCCGGCGCGACTCGATGCGCAGCTCGAGATCGAGCTCGCCGGTGAGGGGCTCGAACAATCCAGACGGGTCACGTTGCCGCCCTGCGCGTGGACACGTGTGCCCGTGGTGCTTCGGGGTCCTGGCGCGCGGCGCGTAGAAGCGCGCACGCTCGGCACGCCTGCGCTGCACGCGCGCAGCAATCCGGTACAGGTGTCCGCGCAGCCGCCGGACGAGCTGCTGTTCTGGGGCGACCTGCACGCCCAGTCGGTGATCGGTTGCGGTGCGCGCTCGATCGACGCCTATTACGCGCACGCCCGCGACTTCTCCGCGACCGACTTCGGGTCGCACCAGGCCAACTGTTTCCTCGTGTCTCGCGGGGAATGGCAGCAGACGGCGTCGAGCACGCAGCGGCACCATGCGCCGCGGCGCTTCGTCACGTTCCTTGGCGTCGAGTGGTCCGGCGCGACGTCGGTCGGCGGCGATCACAACCTCTACTTTCCCGGCGACGAGGCGGCGCTGCATCGCTGCAGCCACGAGTTCGTTGCGGACAAGTCCGACGCCGATACCGATCTGAAGCACGTCGAGGACGTGTACCGTCACTATCGCGGCAGCGACACGCTGGTCGCCGTGCACGTGGGCGGGCGCACGGCGGATCTGGCGTGGCACGAGCCGGGCCTCGATCGGCTGCTGGAAGTGCATTCCACGCACGCGACCTCGGAATGGTTCCTGTTCGACGCGCTGCGCCGCGGCTATCGGATGGGCGTGATCGCAGGCAGCGATGGCGTCGACGGACGACCCGGCAACTCGCATCCCGGGCATCAGAGCGTTCGCAACGTACGCGGCGGACTGACCGCCATGCTTGCACCGGAGCTCACGCGCGCTGCGTTGTGGCAGGCGTTGAAGGATCGGCGCTGTTACGCCACCACCGGCGAGCGCATCCTGCTCGACTTCCGCTCGGGCGCTGCACGCATGGGCGATGCGGTCGTGCGCCGGCGATGCGGGGTTCGAGGTTCGCGTCGAAGGCACGGCGCCCGCTCGAGCGCATCGACTTCTTCCGCGGCACGCAGTGCTTGCAGCAGCATCGATTGTTTCGCCGATGCGGGCACGTTGTCGAACCGCGTGCGCATCGCATGGCAAGGGCTTGAGCGCGCCGGGCAACTGGCAGCGCGCGCGCATGAACTGGGACGGCGAGCTGCGCGTCGAGGGCGCGCAGATCCTCGCGGCGGAAGGCTGGGCATTCGACACGCCGGACGAAGGGCTTCGCGATCACGATCGCGCGCGCGTCGCGTTGGCGCTCGGTCACGGCGGGCGACTGGGACGGCGTGCTGCTCGAGCTCGATCGACCCGGCGACGCGGAGCTCTGGTTCGTCACCGGACCGATGAGCCTGCGCACGCGGCTGTCGCAGCTGGGCCCGGCGGGACGACGCTTCGACGCGCACAATCCGCAGCGCTGCGTCGAGATCAAGCGGCTTGCCCGAACGCATGCCGTCGTGCTCGTTCAGTGGCCGGTTCGACGACCCGTCGCCGATCGCGGGCGAGCAGGCGTATTGGGTGCGGGTGCGCCAAAGCGATGGCGCGTACGCGTGGTCGTCGCCGATCTTCGTCACGCTCGACGCGGCTAGCGATGTGCGACGGCCTCGCTCCCGCAACGCACGAACTGTCCGACGCGGTCGCGCCGGCGCAGGGCGCGGCCGGCAACTCGCACGATCGCTTCAAGATCCGTGTCGAAGCGCTCTCGAAGCGATTCGCGACCGATCCGCCGGACGTGCCGCCGGTGCTGGGCGAGATCTCGCTCGACGTGCGCGAGAACGAGTTCGTCGTGCTGCTCGGGCGCAGCGGATGCGGCAAGACGACGCTGCTCAACATCATCGCCGGGCTGGAGCAGGCCTCGGGCGGTCAGGTGCGGGTCGACGGCAGCGTCGTCTTCCGGCCCGGGCAGGGCAAGGGCGTGGTCTTCCAGCAGGGCGCGCTGTTCCCCTGGCTCACCGCCGCGCAGAACGTCGAGTTCGCAGCCAAGAGCCGCGGCGTCCCGCCTCGCGAGCGCGCAATCGCTGTGCAGCGAGCTGCTTGGACTCGTCGGTCTCGCCGGCGCCGAGGGCAAGTATCCGTTCGAGCTGTCCGGTGGCATGCAGCAGCGCGTGGCGATCGCGCGCGCGCTCGCGCTCGATCCGCAGATCCTGCTGATGGACGAGCCGTTCGGCGCGCTGGACGAGCTGACCCGCATCGAGATGCAGAACGAGCTGCTTCGCGTATGGGCCGCGCGGCGCAAGACCGTCGTCTTCGTCACGCACAGCATCTGGGAAGCGCTGGTGCTCGCCGACCGCGTCCTGGTGCTCGCTTCGCGGCCGGGACGCATCGTGCTCGATCGCACGATCACGCTGCCGCGTCCGCGCTCGCGCACCGATCCCGAGCTGCTTCGCTTGTACGAATCGATCTGGGCGTCGTTGCAATGAGCGCCGCCGGGCCGCTCCCAAGGCGCTCGCTCCCCCTCGGGGGGAAGGCGCGCAGCGCCAAGGGGGCCCACCAATGAGCCGCCTCCAGCGTTGCCGGGTACGCTCGCACCGTCGCGGACTCGCCGCGGCAGCCAACGCGCGACTGGCGCGACTGGGGCTATCCGCTGCTCGTGATCGCCGGCGGACTCGCGTTGTGGCAGGGCGCGGTCATGGCCGGATGGCTGCGGCCGATCCAGTTTCCGCCGCCCTCGAAGCTCGCGTCGAGCCTCGTCGAGCTCGTCGTCGACGGCTATCCCGAAGGCATCGGCCTGTGGACGCACTTCGCGATCACGATGCAGCGCATCCTGCTCGGCTACTTCGCCGCGCTCGCGCTCGCGATCCCGCTCGGCCTCGTGATCGGCTGGGTGCAGCGTGCTCGACGACCTCACCGATCCGGTGATCGCGTTCGGACGCTCGGTGGCCACGCTTTCGCTGCTGCCGCTCGCGGTCGTGTGGTTCGGCACCGGCGAGTCGGCGAAGGTGTTCCTCATCGGCTACGGCTGCTTCTGGGTGATGCTCTCCAACGTCATCGCCGCGGTGAAGAACGTGGACCCGGTGCTGATCCGCGCCGCGCGCACGATGGACGTCTCCGGTGTCGCGCTGTTCCGCCAGGTCGCGCTGCCCGCCGCGCTGCCGCGCATCTTCGCCGGCGCGCGCGTGGCGCTCGGCGTGGGGTTCATGGTGATCGTCGGCGCCGAGATGATCGGCACGATCCGCGGACTCGGCGCGCTGATCATGGAGGCGCGCACGTTCTATCGCACCGACATCACGATGGTCGGCATGTTCGTCATCGGCGCGCTCGGACTTGCGATCGCGGTCGGGCTCGAGCGGCTCGAGGCGAGGCTGATGCCGTGGCAGGCGCGCGAGGCGAGGCGCAAGACGTGAGCGCTCGCCGCAGTCGCCGTCGCTCGGCCGCTGGCCGCTTCTCGCGCCCGGTACTGGGCGCGATCGGCGCGTTCGCTCTCGTCGCTCTGTGGGAAGCGCAGCGCGCGACTGGTGTGGAGCGACGCGCAGGTGCTGCCCGCGCCGACGCAGGCGATCGCCGCCGCCTGGCAACACCTGAGCGCTGCCGAGCTCGCGCAGCACGTCGGCTGGAGCCTGTGGCGCATCCTCGCGGGCTTCGCGCTCGGCGCGATCGCGGGCGTGGCGCTCGGCGTCGCGTCCGGCTGGTATGCGTGGCTCGCGCGCCTGGTGCGACCGATCGTCGACCTGTTCCGGCCGATTCCGCCGCTCGCCTGGATCCCGATCGCGATCGTCTGGTTCGGCCTGGGCGAGCCGTCGAAGATCTTCGTCATCTTCCTCGGCGCGTTCTTTCCGATCTTCACCAACGCCTGGCGCGGCATGGTGTCGGTCCCGCCGGTGCTGCTCGCCGCGGCACGCACGATGGATGTCGACGGGCCGGCGCTGCTGTTCAAGGTCGCGCTTCCCGCAGCGCTGCCCGACATCTCGACCGGACTTCGCGTCGGCTTCGGCCTTTCGTTCGGCATCCTCGTCGCCGCCGAGCTCATCGCGGCCGAGCGGGGCATGGGCTACCTGGTGATGCACTCGCGGCAGCTCGGCCAGCTCGGCGTCGCCGTGTTCGCGATCCTCCTGATCGGCATCGTCACGCTGATCGCGGACGGCGTGCTCGCCGCGGTGTTGCGCCGGCTGGTGGGGCGACGTATGTGACGCGTAGTCACGCCGCAGGCGATCCGAGTGTCAGCATGTGCTGCCAGCTCGCAACAACCAGGAGGAGAGCCATGAAACGCAGGAAGTTTCTCTCGAGCGTGGCGGCAGGCGCGGGCGTCGCGCTGGCCGGTGGAACGTTGTCGGGCAGGCGCCTGGGCGCAGGCGAAGCCGGAAGTGACGCGGCTTGAGTCTCGCGTTCGGCCTCGACCCGGTGTTCGCGCCGCACATGGTCGCGATGCAGAAGGGCTGGTTCCGCGATGCGGGCTTCACCGAGGTGACCACCAAGACGTTCACCGGCGGCGCGATCGCCGGCGAAGCGCTGGTCGCCGGCGAGATCGCGCTGTGGACCCCGGGCAACCTGCCGCCGATCTCGATGAGCCACAGCGGCGTGCCGATCGTCGTGCTCGGCACCAATGCGCTCGCGATGGACGGCCGATCGCCTGGTCGCTCGCAAGGACGCGAACGTCCGCACGCCGGAGGACCTGTACAAGATCCGCATCGGGCTCCTGCAGGGATCGACCGCGAGCGCGGACCTGTATTACCTCGCGAAGCACTACAAGCTCGACGAGAAGCGCCTGCAGGTCGTCAACATGCCGCCGCCCGAGCAGCTCGCGGCGCTGAACTCGGGCGGCATCCAGGCGATGCTCTGCTGGCAGCCGTGGGGCTACAACGCGCTGAAGGCCGGCAACACCGAGCTGATCCATACCGGGCTCAAGTCGGAGTTCGCGGCGAACAAGGGCCAGGACGCGCAGATCTCCTATACGCGCTCGCTGTTCGTCGCGAGCCAGGAATTCGTGCGCAAGAATCCGGTCGCGACGCAGCGGATGATGGAGGTGCTGCTGCGCGGCGCAGCGCTACGTCGCCGATCCGAAGAACCGCGAGGAGGTGGTCGCGCTGTTCGTCGAGCGAGACCAAGCAGGACCGCGCGCTTGCCGACCGCGATCTGGGACCAGTACACGTTCGATCCGGTGTTCGACGACCGCTACGTGCGCGACATGGAGCGCCTGACCGAGTTCCTGGTCGCGTCCGGCCGCCTGAAGTCGCCCAAGCATCCGCTCGACTACACGTTCACCGAGCCGCGTCGCCGCCGTGGACAAGAGCCTGGTGAAGGTGCCCGGGCGCTTCAAGGCGTAGCCGATGGCGGCGGCGCCGCGCGATCGGCGTGGCGATGCTCGGCGCGGGCTTCATCGCCGAGTATCACCTCGCCGGGCTGGCGGCGGCCGGCGGCGCCGACGTCCGCGTCATCGTCGGGCGCTCGCGCGACAAGGCCGAGGCGCGTTGCCGAAGCGCTTCGGCGTCCGCGACGTCGAGCGTCGACGTCGAGGCGGCGCTCGCGCGCGCCGACGTGCAGGCGGTGATCGTCGCAACGCCAGACGACACGCACGAGGCGATCGCCGTGGCAGCGGCGCAGGCGGGCAAGTCCATCCTGCTGCAAAAGCCGATGGCGGGCAGCGTGGCGGCCGCCGAACGCATCGCGGCGGCCGCGCGCAACGCACGGCGTCGACCTGCAGGTCAGCTTCATGCATCGCTTCTTCGACGAGGTCGTGCGCGGCGCGCCGCTGGCTCGACGAAGGCGTGCTCGGGCGCGTGCTCGCGGCGCGCATCCGCAACGCGACGCCCGGTCCGGACTGGGGCGCCTGGTTCTTCCGCAAGGCGAGTGTTGCGCAACGGCGTCGTCGACCAGCTCGGCGTGCACGGCATCGATCTGGTCGAGCAGCTGCTGGGTCGCGTCGCGCAGCGTCAGCGCGCGCGCGCGCATCGCCTTGCCGCAGCGCGCGCTTGCGCGACGGCACGCTCGTCGAGGTCGAGACGATCGACAACGCCAGCGCGACCTACGAGCTCGACGACGGAACGCTGGTCACGCACGAGATGTCGATGACCGAGATCGGCGGGCTGCGACCGGTTCCGGATGGAGATCTATGGCGAGAAGGGCACGCTGTGGCTTCGCACCGAGCGGGGTCGACTCGCGGCGTGTCGTGCCCGAGCGCTTCGGCGCCGAATGGCACGTGCCGGCGCTGCCGAGCACGGCGCTCGGGGAGCGGCAGCACGCGGCGTGGCTGGCGGGCGTCGCAGGCGACGCGCCGCGGCTCGACACCGCAGGCGACGCGTTGCGCGGCATGCGGGTCGTGGAGGCGATCATGCGCTCGAACGAGCGCAGCGGACAGGCTGTGGCGGTGGCGGATGCGAGGGCGCGCCGTCGGATGCTGTACGCAGCTCAGGAAGCGGATCCCGGTGAGAGTCGGCCGCCGTTGCGCGTCGGCGTGCTGTCGTTCGCCCACTACCACGCGAACTTCTGGAGCGAGGTGTTCGCCGAACGCGGCGTGCTGGCCGGCATCTGGGACGACGATGCCGCGCGCGGCCGCGAGGCGGCTGCGCGCTTCGGCACCACGCATCACGCATCGCTCGACGGCTTGCTCGACCAGTGCACCGCCGTGGCGATCTGCAGCGAGACGTCACGCCATGCGCGACCTCGTCGATGCGGCGTCGCGTCGCGCGGCTCGCCGTCCTGTGCGAAAAGCCGCTGGGCACGAGCCTCGCCGATTGCGAGCGCATCGTGCGAACGGTCGAGGACCGCGGCGTGTTCTTCATGCAGAGCTTTCCCAAGCGCTTCGACCCGGCGACGCACCGGCTGCGCGACGCGGTTCGAGGCGGCGAGCTCGGCCGGCTCACGCTCGTGCGCGTGCGCCACGGCCACTTCTACGGCCTGCAGCCCGACTTTCGCGAGCGCTGGTACGTGCGCCGCGCATTGTCGGGCGGCGGCGCGCTTGCTCGACGAAGGCGTGCACGCCGCCGACCTGCTCGCGTCTGCTGTTCGGCCTGCCGCAGACGGTCGTCGCGCAAGTCAGCCACGAGGCGCTCGGGCTCGAGGTCGAGGATCTCGGCATCGCGGTCTTCCGCTGGGCGTCCGGATTGATCGCGCGAGATCACGTCGAGCTTCACGTTCGCCGCCGCGGACACGTCGGTCGAGCTCTACGGCACGCAGGGCACGCTGCTCGCTGTCCGGCGTGGACCTCGCCTCGCGCGACATCACCGGCGAAGGCTTCGTGCGCCGCTATCGCGGCGACCAGGCAGAGCGGCGCTGGGAGACGCTCGACGTCGTGCCGCGCTTCAAGCTCGGCGAGTTCCATCAGCAGAACGCGATCGCGTTCGTCGATGCGCTGGAGCAGGGGACGCCGCCGCCGATCACCGTCGCCGACGGCCTCAACGCCGGCCGCATGATCGATGCCGCGTACCGTGCGGCGCAAAGCGGCACCGGCGCACGTACCGCCGTTTGATGCGGTCAACGCAGGTCCTCTATCCCCGAGCATCGCGATGCATTCCGTCACTTCGCGCACCGACTTCCCGTTCGAGGGCGCGCGCATCCCGGTCTTCGTCGCGCGACCCGCTGCGCCGCCGAAGGTCACGGTCGTCATGCTCGGCGCGATCTGGAGCGTCACCGAGCACATCGAGGACCTGTGCCGTGAAGCTCGCCGGCGCAGGGGATCGGCGCCATCGCGCCCTGCCTGTTCCGCGGCGCAGAACATTCCCGCGCGCGACGCGCCCCCGGAGGTGCTGAGGCAGACGTTCCTGGACTTCGACGACCGGCGCTGCGTGCGCGATCTGCGTGCCGTCGTGCGCGCCGCGCACGACGGGCAATTCGCTGGCGAGGCGGGCGCGCTGGTGCCGTGGGGCTTCTGCCTCGGCGGCCGCTTCGCGCACATGCTCGGCGCGGTGAGCGAGCACGTTTCCGGCGTGGTCAATTTCTACGGTCGCCAGCGCTTCGCGCGGCAGCCGAACAAGCCGTTCCTGCCGATCGAGCTCACCGGCCTCATCGAAGTGCCGTATCTCGGCCACTTCGCCGAGTTCGACGAGATCATCCCGCTGGGCGACGTGGAGGAGCTGCGGGCCGCGCTCGCCGAGCGCGGCGTGCCGCACGCAGGTGCACGTCTACGAGGGCGCGAGGCACGGCTTCTTCGATCCCGACCCGTCCCGCCGACCACGATCCGCGACGCCGCGGCGCTGGCGTGGTCGCGGACGCTCGATTTCCTCGAGGGACCTGCGCTCGAAGCATGAGCGACGAACGAACCGATCGAGGTGCTGATGGTGGGATGCGGCGCGTTCGCGCATCGCTATCACGTGCCTGCCATCCTCGCCGACGACAGCCTGTCGATCGGCGCCATCTTCGATCCCAAGGCGAGCGATGAGACGCGCGCGCTCGCACAGCGCTATCGCGCGCCGCTCGTCGACCGCTTCGAAGAGCTGCCGCAACCGCGCGGTCTTGCTTTCGCGATCGTGACGACGCCGCACACGATGCATGCGGGTCACGTGGACGCAGTGCTGGATCGCAAGCTGAATGTCCTCGTCGACAAGCCGTTCGTGATGAAGGCGGCCGATGCGCGGCGTCTGGCCGCCAGGGCGGACACGCAACAGCCTCGTCAACGGCGTCGCCTACAACCGGCGTTTCGACCGCGGGTGCCTGCGCGCGCGCGAGATCCTGCGCGCGGGCGGCATCGGCGAGGTGCGCTACGTCCAGACCGTGCAGCTCGGCTACGAGCGAGCTGGATGGTTCCTCGTACCCGAGCTCGGCGGCGGCGGTCCTTACACCGGCCGCGCGAGCCATATGGCGGACCTGCTGCCGTGGCTGCTCGGTCGCGCGCCGACGCGCCTGCGCAGCCGGCTTCGCGTGAGCTCGCCCACGCGCAGCGACCACGGCGGCTTCATCGAGCTCCAGTTCGACGCGCTGCGAATGCCAGATGACCTGCATCGAGGAAGGCCTGCACATGTGGGACGAGGTGCGCATCTTCGGCGACGACGGCCTCATCGAGCTGCGCCGTCCGCTCACCGTGCCGATCGGCTGGGCGATGACCTGGCTCTCCGATCGCGGACAACGCGTCGAGGAGCTCGCCGCCGATTCGCATCCGGGGGATGCGACGCGCAACTTCGTTCGAAGCCGTGCGCGGCCAGGGGCGCGTGGCGTGCACGTTTGCCGAGGCCGTGCCGAGCGTCGCAGATCATCGAGCTCGCGTTCGAGTCGGCGCGGCGCGACGGTGAGTGGCTCGACATTCTCTTCCTGAATCAGTCGATAGCTCGGCCGGCACGTCGATCCATCATGGGCTTCACTTCAGTCGGGGGTTACGCGTTATTTTTTCCTCGGGTCTTCGGCCGGGTCGACATAGGTGATGGTCCAGGGTCCCACGCCGTGAACTTGAACGACGGTCTCTTCCCTGGTCCAGGCGAAGTGGTTGGTCTTCGGCTGCATGATGGCAATGCTGCCGGCGGTGAGCGCCTTCGTCTTGGCTTGGTCCAGCTTGTCCCCGGCGCCCATGTTGAAAGTTCCGGAGAGCACCGTGACGTGCTCGATCGCCGTGTGCGAGTGAGCCGGGATCTGGTAGTTCGCCGGAAGTCTCAGGCGAAACGTGAGCGGCACCGCCTCGTTGAGCGGGCCTTCGATGACGGCGAGCTTCGCCCCGGGAGGTAGCGATGGAACATCGACCCATTTGAATTCGTCCGGCGTGGCCATCGTGTGGGCGCTTGCCATATGGCCTGATTGGGCCCAAACGGCAGGCGATCCCAAGGCACAAAGCGCGAGAGTTGCCGACAATGCGACAAGCGTGTTGCTCATGGCGTTCTCCTACGACCGCAGGTAGACACGTGAACGGCGTGACGAGGTGCTCCAGCGCCACGCCGCACTGCTGCGCCGTCGCATTGCTCAGCGCGAGGCCGGCGCGCTCCGCGCTTTCGGTTCATCACGCACCGGGCGCAGGTAGTCGTTCATCTGCAGGCCATAGATCATCCGCGTGCGCCAGATGTATCGCCGAAGCGCGGTCGAGCTCTCGGCCGCCTTTGCGCAGGCGGTGGCGTCGACGCGCGTGAGCTGCGGCTGGTCGCACTTGAATTCCGCCTGCGCGGAGGGTGAAATGGCAGACCGCGATAGCGCCAAGAAGGGTGAGGGCAAGGCCGAGAATCGAGAAGCGTCTTTCATTGGGACCTCCGGTTGATAGACTGCGTGGGGCACAGTGTCGGTGAGGCCCGTACCCCGGGTGGTGCTGCGCTTTCGGGCGTGCCGAAAGCGCAGCAAAAGCACCTGTGCACGGTCAATCAATGGCGGGCGTAAGTGCGACGGCTTGCGTTGCAAGTGAGTTGGACGCTCGTGTGCGGCGCAGTCACGTAGCCGCTCGCGAGATGAGTCGATGAACCCGCCGATCGACACTGTGATGACGACGGCAGCAGCAGCGAAAATGGAGCGGATGGCGAGGGAGGGCGCGGCGAATTGGCGGTTCATTCGAGACTCCTTGTGGGTGATCGCGTTGGCGATGAACGGATCGTCTGCCCGGGATACCCTTCAGGTCTTTGGGATGCGGCTTAATTCACCTGAAGCGTTCTGAAGTCGCTTCCGTCGAGGTGTCGTGCCCGTTAAGCTCCAGGCACCGATGCAGAGGGCTGTCACCAGCTCAACCATGGGCACCACGACCTCGGAGTTCCGTTTCGGCGCCGCCCGGATCGACGCCGAGCAGCGCCAGTTGCTGATCGATGGGCACCCCGCCAAGCTCGGGGCACGCGCCTTCGATGTGCTGTTGGCGCTGGCCGAGCGGCGCGACCGCACGGTGAGCAAGAACGAACTGCTCGAACTCGTCTGGCCCGGCGTGGTGGTCGAAGAGAACAACCTGCAGGTCCACATTTCGACGCTGCGCAAGCTGCTCGGGCCGCAGGCGATCGCGACGATCCCCGGGCGCGGCTATCGCTTCACGGCTAGCCTCGATGCGTCTGCGAAGGACGCGCCGCCAATCGCTGCGCCGGCGCCAGCTACGCCCGCGGCAACAGCAGCCACCCACCAATCTGCCCGCCCAACAGCAGCCGCTGTACGGTCGCGCCGACGACGCTCGCGCGGTCGGTGAGCTTCTGCGCACGCATGCGCAGGTGTCGATCGTAGGCGCCAGCGGGATCGGCAAGACACGGCTTGGGCTGGCGGTCGCCGCAGCGCAACGGGAGCATTTTCCCGATGGTGTCTGGTGGGTCGAGCTCGCTGCGCTGAGCGACGGCGCGCTCGTCGCAGGAGCGATAGCTCAGGCACTCCGCGCGCGCGTCGTCGATGAGCGACCGGCGCTCGAAAGCGTCGTTGCATTGCTGCGGAACCGAACCGCATTGCTGGTGCTGGACAACTGCGAGCACGTGCTCGACGCCGCGACCGAATGTGTTCGCGGCCTTGTTGTCGAATGCGCCCGCGCTGCGCGTGCTGGTGACCAGTCAGGAAGCGCTGCACACGCCCGAGGAGCGGGTCTATCGGCTCGGCGGTCTGCCATCCACCGTGGACGGCACATCGGACGCTCCGGCGCCGGCCGTGGAGTTGTTCGTTGCGCGCGCGCAGGCCGCTGATCCGCGCCTGCAGCTCACAGCGGCCGGTCTGGCGACCGTTGCCGAGATCTGCCGTCGGCTCGACGGCATGCCGCTGGCGATCGAACTGGCGGCTGCTCGTGTGCGGCTGATTGGCATCGAAGGGCTGCGCGCGCGGCTCGATGAACGCTTCCACATCCTGACCGGTGGCACCCGCGCGGTGCTGCGCCGCCACCAGACGTTGCGTGCCGCACTCGAATGGAGCTACGGCCTGCTTACATCCGACGAGCAGACGGTGTTCCGCCGGCTTGGCGTGTTCGTCGGCGGCTTCACCCTCGAACTGGCGCAGGACGTTGCCGCCGACGAGCAGATCGACCGCTGGGCGGTGCTGGACCTGCTCGGTCACCTGGTGGACAAGTCGCTCGTGATCGCTGACGGCGACGAGCTCCCGCGCTACCGGCTGCTCGAAACCGTGCGCGCTTTTGCGCTGGAGAAGCTCGCGGCCGCCGGCGAGACGCCAACGCTGCTGAGGCGTCACGCCGAAGCGCTGCTCGCGTTTCTTGTTGCCGCTCGACGAACAGCGATGGACGGTGAAGATCGCCGAGTGGACCCGTTTCGGCGCGGAGCTGGACAACCTGCGGGCGGCGCTCGATTGGGCCGCATCGCCGACGGGCGATCGGGCGCTCGCCTGCGCGTTGATCGGTCGCAGCGGCCGCATCTGGATAATCCATGCACTGCTGAGCGAAGGCATCGAACGTGCCCTGCGCCTGTTGCCGCTCCCGAAGGATTTGGCCCCCGAGATCGAGGCGCGCTTCAATCTGCTGCTGGGCTCGCTGGGCTATCTCGGCGCGCGCCGCGAGTGCTTCCTCGCCTCGTTGCGCGCAGTGGAATTGTTTCGCACGTTGGGCAATACGCCGCGGCTGAATCGATGCGCTGATCTGCGCGGCTCAAATCGGATCGCGGCTCGGTGAGCCGCAACGGGTCACTGCCGCCATCGCCGAGGCCGAGGCGTTGATCGGTCCGGCGGCGCCGCGACGTCAGGCTGCGGCACTGGCGGTGGCCAATGCGGTGAACCACTTGTCCTTGGGCCAGTATCGAACAGGCGATCGAAAGTGCGCTGCGGCAGGCCGAGCTGTACCGCGAAAACGGCGACGAATTCGGGCTGCACCTGGCGCTGTGCCAACGCGGCCTGGTACGAGTGCGGCCTCGGTCGTTTCGATGCAGCGGTCACGCAGTTGCGGACGGAGCTCGAAGCGCTGAGGCGGATCAACGCGCCGTACGGGATCGCCCAGGCTCTGGGGTTTCTGGCCGGCGCCCACGCCCTGCGAGGTGACCGCGACGAAGCGCTCGTCAATGGCCGCTTGGCAGTTGCGGACATGCAGCGCGGACAGAACTGCATCTGGATGCTGCTTTGCATCGCGCTGGTTCATGCGCGGCACGGCGAGGAGGCCCGGGCGGCCAGCCTGATGGGCTACGTCGATGGCGAATTCGCCCGCACCGGTCATGTCCTCGCGCCAATGTTCACGCGCATTCGGGACGAGATCGTGGCGCGTGCGCAGGCCGCGTTGGACGCCGGTCGAGTTCGACGGCAGACGGCGGCCGGCGCTGCGCTGACCGAGGAACAGGCGATCGCATTGGCCCTCGACGAGGCCGCTCGCAGCACCGGGTCGACATGATCGCCGGAATGACAAGCGCGAAGCGCCGCGCACTGGAAAGTCGAGTCCTTCGACAACTCAGGTCCCGGCCGCGGATCAGCTCCGAGGCGCCGCTTCAGTCGATCACGACATCCGCCGCGACGCCCCGCACATCCATCTCGAACTCGATGTCGACCACCGGCGGCCGGCAGTAGTGCCAGGTGAGGCCTTCGCGCGCAGCGCCGCGCGCGAGGATCTCGTCGCGCACGAGCGGCCCGATGTCGTGCACCGTGTAGGCCTGCGTCGACGTTGCATCGGTCCAGCCGAAGCCGAGCGCGGCGAGACGTCGTTCCATCGCTGCGACGACGTAGCGCACCTTGTCGCGCAGGCCCTCGAGCGAGACGTCGCCGAGCCGGACGATGCTTTCGCGGTAGCTCGCGCCGCCATCCTTCGCTTCGCCGCCGCCGGCGATGACGAACGTGCCGCGCTTCCGGCCTTCCGCCGGCACCGTGTACGAGAAGGCGAACAGCGAAGGCACGGCGGGCGGATCGAAGACCGGGCACACGTTCGTGCGCGCGACCGGATTGACGCCGTCGCGGTAAAGACCCCACCGCTCCAGCGTCTGGACGTAATCCCGGTTGAACTCGACGAAACCCCTGTTCGGTGAACGGCGCCGGCGAGCGCAGCTCGCACGCGCAGAACGCGGTGAGCGGCCGGCCGCGCGACTGCAGGAACGCTTCCACTGCGGCGAAACCTTCGCGAAGCGGTAGCGGCTGCGCGAAACGCGCTCGCTCGATCGCGAAGCCGGGCTGCGCTGCCACCCCCGCGGAGTACTGGAATACCGCTGCGAGGTAGCGATAGCCGCCTGCGGGGAAGTCGACTCCGTCAGCCATCGAGCGCATTCGCTCGGACCGCTGCGACGCAAAGGATCGATCCGCGTTCAATCCACCAGCACGATGCCGGTCTTCGTGATCACGTCGCCGAGGCGTTGTCGCTCGTTGGCCATGAACGCCTCGAACGCCGCGGGCGTGTCGCCTACCGGCACCGCTCCGGTTTTCAGGACCCGCTCCTTCACGTCGGGCAAGCTCATCGCCTTGACGATCTCGTCGCTCAAGCGCTTGACGATCTCGGGCGGCGTGCCTGCCGGCACCGCGATGCCCCACGACTGCGAGATCTCGTAGCCGGGAACGGCATCGGCGATCGTCGGCAGCTCGGGCAGTCCCGGATTGCGCTCGGCGCCGGTCGTCGCGAGCGCGCGAACGCGGCCGCCGCTCATGTGCGCGCCGGCTGCGATCGGCGAAGTGATGATCACCTGCGCATTGCCGGCAATGACGTCGAGCAGCGCCGGACCCGCACCCTTGTAGGGGATGTGGGTCAGCTTGATGCCCGCCAGCAGGTTGAGCATCTCGCCGGCGAGATGCGCAGGCGAGCCGACGCCGGCGGAGGCGTAGTTCAGCGACCCGGGCTTGTCCTTCGCGAGCTGCACGAGCTCGGCGACCGATTTCGCCGGCAGCGAGACGTTCACCACCATCACGTTCGACGCGGTCGCGATGCGCGAGATCGGCACGAAGTCCTTGACCGGATCGTAGGGCAGGTTCTTCCTGAGATTGGGCAGGATCGCGTAGATCGACGTCGTCGTCATCAGCAGCGTGTAGCCGTCGGCCGGCGATTTCGCCGCGATGTCGGCCGCGAGCACGCCGGCGGCGCCGGCGCGGTTGTCGACGATGACCTGCTGGCCCAGGCTTTCCGACAGCTTCTGCGCGAGGAGGCGGCCCAGCTGGTCCGGCGAGCCGCCGGTGGCATCCGGCACGATCAGGCGGATCGGCTTCGTCGGATAGCTTTGCGCGCTCGCGCCGAACGCTGCGGCAAGCAGCAACGGCGCGAGCAAGCACACGCGCGAGCCGACGCATGAGATTCATGGCTCCCTCCGGCGATCGAACGTGATCCAGTCGTAGAGAGACTGAGTCGCTGCGCACAACGCGCGTCGCTTGCACAGGCTCGTTGCCTCGTTTCTCCTGCGGGCGCCGACGGGCCGCCCCGAGGCGCCCGCCACTTTCAACCCTGACGAAAAACGTGCAGCGCCGCCCTCGCGTCCGCCCCGGAAGCTGCGGACGCGTTTTTCGTCGGCAGTACGTCGTCACCGGCCGGAAGTAATCGACGCGGTCGATCGACTTCACTGGGATATCGCGGATGTCGACACCCTGGAGCACGCGAAGCTTGATGACGTCGCCCGCACTCGTGCGGTTCCAGAGCTTCTGGTAGAAGTCGGACTGCGATTTTACCGAATCGTTGCCGACGCCGAGGATGATGTCGCCGTTGCGCACGCCCGCCGTGTCGGCGGGACCGTCGGGCGACACGCGCGAGACGATCAGCCGGCCGGACACCTCGTCCGCAGCGAGTCCGAGCCACGGCCGCGGCGCTCCCTTGCGGCGTCCGGTCTTCACCATGTCCTCGAGGATCGGCTTCAACGCATCGATCGGCACGAACATGTTGCCGGGCAGCTTCGGATCCTCCGCCGTCGCCTCGCGCACGACGAGCGAGCCGACACCGACGATCGTGCCCTTGCGGTCCACGAGCGCCGCACCGCTCCAGCCGGTCGTTGGCGGGCTCGTGAAGATCGCCTCGTCCAGCATGTATTCCCAGCTCGCGGAGAACGGCCGCCGCGACACGACATAGGCCAGCGCGGTGTCCGGAATGCCGCCCCAGCCGGCGATCAGCACCGGCTCGCGGTCGGCGAGCTTGGCCGAGTTGCCGAGCGGCACGGGCGCGATATTGAGGGGAACCGTCGTTTTCACCAGCCCGAGGCCGGTTGCGTGATCGTAGGCCAGCACGCGTGCGGGGTAGCTGCGGCCGCGGGCGTCGGTGACTTTCACGTCGTCCGCCTCGACGATCAGATAGCCGATCGTGAGGATCAGACCGTCCTTGCCGATCACGGTACCGGTCCCTTCGCGCTCGCGGCCGAGCGTCGTATTGCTGCGCGCGTTCGGCACGGCGACCGTCTGCACGCGGACCAGTGCACCGTAAAGGCGCTCCGCATCGATGCTGGTCTCGGCTGCTTCCTCCGTCTGCTTCTTCATGGGCGTATCCGCCGCCGCGGCGGCGGAAGCGGGCGCCGCAGACCAGGCGGGCAGCGGGGCGCCAGCGATGACGGCAAGTGCAAGCACGAGCGCTACGTTGCGCGCGGGATGTTTCGGGGACGACTGGCGCATGACAACCTCCGCATCGAGCGGCGCGGGCGGTTTGCCCGCATCGGCATTCACTCGCAAGCATCGAGCGTGCCAAGAACATCGACTTCACTATAGCGCGACTGTGCGCGCGCGCAACTCGACGGACACCGACGCCGGGCAAGCACGTCCGACAACCGGATGACCGGCGCGCCGACGCCGACGGGCGTGCGGCTGCTATGATCCGCAGTCCCGCGATAGACGGGGCGTTTTCGTCTTCGTGCTCCCCTCATGCGTATCGTCCGCGCCGAACGTCTCGTCGATCTCGTCGCCGCCGTGATGGAAGGCGCCGGCTGCAGCACAGCCGAAGCGCGGACCGTCGCGCGTCGCCTGGTGGACTCGAACCTCGTCGGGCACGATTCGCACGGCGTGCTGCGCGTCGGCAAGTATCTCGACTGGGTGCGCGAGGGCAACTTGCGCCCCAGGGCGAAGCCGACGCTGGTGTTCGAGACCGACACGATCGCGATCATCGACGGCGACCGCGGCTTTGGCCAGGTCGTCGGCGAATTCGCTGGCGCGATCGGAACGGCGAAAGCCGCGAAGTCCGGCATCGCGCTGGTCGGGTCTGCGCAATTGCGGTCACCTCGGGCGTCTCGGCGATTGGGCCGAGCTTGCCGCGAACGCCGGTCAGGTGTCGATGCACTTCCTCAACACGTCCGGCGCACAGCGGGTCGCGCCCTTCGGCGGCAGCGACCGCAGGCTTTCGACGAATCCGCTCTGCGTCGGCGTGCCGCAGGCCGGTGGCGATGCGGTGATCCTCGACATCACGACGTCGACGGTGGCCGAGGGCAAGCTGATGGTCGCGATGAACAAGGGCGAGCAGGTCCCGCCCGGCTGGATCGTCGACGCGAAGGGCGCGCCGACGACCGATCCGAAGGACTTCTACGCCGGCGGCGCGCTGTTGACGATCGGCGGCCACAAGGGCTCGGGACTGTCGATCGTCACCGACCTTCTCGCGGGCGCGTTGACGATGGGCCGCAGCTCCGATCCGGACGACACTGCGATCCGCAACAACATGCTGTCGATCTACATCGCTCCTGCGGTGTACGATCCGGGCGGCGAAGTGCTGCGCGAGGTCCGCCGTTTCATCGACTGGGTGAAGGCATCGCCGCCCGCGACGCCGGGTCAGCCGGTGCTGGCGCCGGGCGACATCGAGCGTGCCACGCGCGCGCGGCGATTGCGCGAAGGCGTGCCGATCGACGACACGACGTGGAGCGATCTGGTCGCCGCAGCGAAGACGGTTGGCCTTGACGAGGCGAAGGTCGCGGCGATGGCGTGATCGATACGACGCGTCGCGACAGCGCGACGCAGTTCCGTTCGCCTGTCCCCGGAGAGATGGGTGACGCGGTGAGGCGCTCGATGCGCACGTCGGATCCGCATACGATACAACAGGAGGAAGCATGCAGCGGTTCGCAAGGGCAATCGTGGGGCTTGCGTTGTGCGCGTTCGCGGGGCTCGCCGCCGCGCAGGCGTGGCCGTCGAAGCCGATCAAGTACATCGTCCCGTTCGCCCCGGGCGGCACCACCGACATCCTGGGACGCACGATCGCCGACAAGCTTTCGGTCGCGCTCGGCCAGCCGGTCGTCATCGAGAACAAGCCCGGTGCCGGCGGCGGCGTCGGCGCGGAGTTCACGGCGAAGCAGCCGGCCGACGGCTACACGATCATGGGCGGCACGATCAGCACGCACGCGATCAACGCATCGCTCTACAAGAACCTGGGCTACGACCCGATTCGCGATTTCGTGCCGATCACGCTGATCGCGCGCGTGCCGAACATGCTCGTCGTCAATCCGTCCTTGCCGGCGAACAACGTGAAGGAACTGATCGCGCTGCTGAAGGCGAATCCGAACAAGTACTCGTTCGCGTCCAGCGGCAACGGCACGTCGCAGCACCTGTCCGGCGAGCTGTTCAAGACGATGACCGGTGTGGAGATGCAGCACATTCCGTACAAGGGCAGCCCGCCCGCGCTCGCCGACGTCGTCGGCGGCAACGTGGCGATGACCTTCGACAACATCACGACCGCCTGGCCGCTCGCGAAGGGCGGCAAGCTTCGCGCGATCGCGGTCACGACGGCGCAGCGCTCGTCGGTCGCGCCCGACGTGCCCACGCTCGCGGAAGCCGGGCTCGCCGGCTACGAGGTCGGATCGTGGCAGGGCGTGTTCGCGCCAGCCGGCACGCCGCCCGAGATCGTGCGCCGGCTCAACGTCGAGATCGTGAAGATCATCAATCTGCCGGAGGTTCGCGAGAAGCTCGTCGGCCTGGGTGCCGAACCCGCGCCGAACAGCTCCGGAAGCGTTCGGTGCGATGGTGAAGAGCGAAGTGGCGAAGTGGGCCGACGTGGTGAAGAAGTCCGGCGCGAAGGTCGACTGAGGCTTCGCGCGCAGTGGCTGGCGGGGCTCGTCGCCGGGCTCCTGCTGGCGGCACCGTCGTGGGCCGAGCTCGCGGGCCGGGTCGTTGCCGTTCACGACGGTGACACGATCACCGTTCTCGTGGCCGGACGCGACATTCGGGTGCGGCTCGTCGGCATCGATGCACCAGAGCGGGGACAGCCGTTCCGCAACGCGTCCCGACACGCGCTGGAGGCGCAGGTCGCGGGTCGCGAAGTGCGCGTCGTCGAGCGCGGTCGCGACGGATACGGGCGGGTGCTCGGCAGGGTCTTTGTCGGGGCTGTCGATGTAAACGCCGAGCAGGTTCGCGGCGGCTACGCGTGGGTGTTCCGCCGCTTCGCGCAGGATCCGGCATTGCTCGCGCTGGAAGCCGAAGCGAAGGCCGCGCAGCGCGGCTTGTGGCGCGACTTGAAGCCCGTGCCGCCCTGGCTCTGGCGCGAGCGCCAGGCGCTGCTGCCGACGCGAATGACGCTACGCGAGCCGGCGTTCTGACGGCGCGCTCGAGGGGGACGCTGATGAGTGCCGACGCTTCGCTGTTCCCGGGATTCGCAACGCATCGCATCAAGACGTCGGGTGCCTCCATTCATTGCGTGACCGGCGGTACGGGCCCGCCGCTGCTGCTGTTGCATGGCTATCCGCAGACGCACGCGATCTGGCACAAGGTCGCTCCGCGGCTCGCCGAGGAATTCACCGTCGTCTGCGCGGACCTTCGCGGCTACGGCGATTCGGACAAGCCGCCGAGCGATCCTGCGCACGCCACGTATTCGAAGCGCGCGATGGCGCAGGACATGGTCGAGGTCATGCGCGCGCTTGGCTTTCCGCGCTTCCGGCTCGCCGGCCACGATCGCGGCGGACGGGTGTCGCACCGGCTCGCGGTCGACCATCCCGAGGCCGTCGAGCGCGTGGCCGTGCTCGACATCTCGCCGACGCGCGCGATGTTCGCGCAAACCACCGCCGCGTTCGCGAGCGCGTATTACCACTGGTTCTTCCTGAGCCAGCCGTTCGACCATCCGGAGCGGATGATCGGCGCCGATCCGCGCTATTACCTGCGGCACAAGATCAAGGCGTGGTCGGCGCCTGCCGCGCACTTCGACCCGCGCGCGCTCGCCGAATACGAGCGCTGCTTTTGCGATCCGGCGGCAATCCACGGCAGTTGCGAGGATTATCGCGCGGCGGCGTCGATCGACCTCGTTCACGACGATGCGGATGTCGAGGCGGGTCGCAAGGTGACCTGTCCGCTGCTCGCGCTTTGGGGCGAGAAAGGCGTCGTCCACCGCCTGTTCAAGCCGCTCGAGGATTGGGCGCAAGTGGCCACGGACGTGCGCGGGCGGCCGCTGCCCTCGGGGCATTACCTCGCCGAAGAGGCGCCCGACGAGACGCTCGCGGAGCTCCTCGCGTTCTTCCGCGTGTAGGGCGTACGCCCGTCGATCGCCCTCGGGTGCCCGCCGAGCGGACACTGCGCGGCACGATCCTTGCCATCGGCAGTAAAGTCGAATACTTAAGGGACCTTACGGCCGGATTGCCACTTTTTTCTGCCCGTCGACGACAGTTAGTGCCCATGACCGCGTTCCGCGCCTCGCCTGCCGTCGGCTGCAGGTTGCGGACCGCCACCGCGGCCGCATGGGCCGCTGCATTCCTGCTGCTCCTGCCGCTGGCCACGCCAGCGCAGGCGCAATCCGCGGATCTCGTCGTCAACCACTCGGACAGCCCCGACCCGGGTCCGGCGGGCGGCGTGTTCACCTATACGGTCCGGGTAGACAACAACGGCCCCGATGCTGCGATCGGCGTCGCGCTTGTCCGATGCGCTTCCGCCGGGATCGACGTTCGTCGGCGTCACGACGACGCAGGGAAGCTGCAGCCAGGGCGCCGGCACCGTCAGCTGTGCGCTGGGCGACATCGCATTTCTCGCGAACGTCACGGTGACGATCCAGGTGATCCTGCCGACCGCGGGGGTGTGGACCAACACCGCGACCGCGACCGCGGCGACGACGGATCCGAACACCGCGAACAACCTGGATGACACGGAGAACACGACGGCACAGGTCGCAGCCGACATGTCGTTCTTCAACGTCGTCGATGCGCCGGATCCGGTGGCGGCGGGTCAGAACTACAACTACACGGTCACGGCGAGGAACAACGGTCCGAACGCGCTCGCCGCCCCGAACAGCCACGGGATCGCGTTCACGATTCCCGCGGGCGTTTGCATCCGGAGCCGTTCCGACCGGAACCGGCTGGTCGTGCTTGCCCGCAACCGGCTATCCGCTGTGCTCGGGGTCGATTTCGTGCTCGCGAACAGCGGCACTCGCAGCCGGCGCCAACGCCACAGCGTTGACCGTACCTGCCGTCGCCAATGTCGCGGGATCGATCAGCCGCGGCCTTCCAGGTGTCCTCCTCGCTCCCGGATGGCAACGCAGCGAACAACACCGGCACGGCCACGACGACCGTGACCGGCGGCTCATCGGATGTCTCGATCACGAAGACGCGGTCGGCGGCGACGATCGCCGTCGGCAGCAACGTCACGTACACGCTTACGCCGCGCCACAACGGTGGCGAGCCGCCGGGAACGCTCGCCCCGAACCTCATCACCGTGAGCGATACGCTGAATCCGGCGCTCACGTTCGTCTCGGCGAATGGCGCAGGCTGGACCTGCGGGTTCTCGGCGCCCACGGTGACGTGCACGCGCCCGGGACCTTACACCGGCGGTCCGTTCACCAACATGCCGGTGATCACGCTGGTCGCGCAAGTGACGGCAGTGGGACGTCATCTCGAATACGGCAACGATCGCGGCCCCGGAGAGCGATCCGATCCCGGCGAACAACAGCAGCAGCGTCAACATCACCGGTTCCAGTACCTCGGACCTTCAGGCTCACGAAGGTCGCATCGAGCGGCACGGTTCGCGGTGGGCAGCGTGTTCACCTATACGCTCACTGTGCGCAATCTGGGCCCGGTCGCCGTGGCCGGAACGAACACGATCACCGTGACCGATACGTTGCCGGCCGGTCTCGAGCTCACGGCCACGCCGACCGGCACCGGCTGGACTTGCATGCCGAATGCCGGGTTCCCGTTGGCGGGGCCCGGTGCCGATCACGTGTACGCGCAACGGGCCGCTTGGCGTCAACGCGAACGCGCCAGTCATCACCGTGCTCGGCCCGCGCGACCGTCGTGTCGGACGTTCCTGAACAACGCGTGTGTTGCCCTTGGCGGCAGCGGGTCGACGGACAGCGTGCCGGGCAACGATTGCAGCAGCGTGAGCGTGTCGTCGACGAGCGCGCCAGGCCGATCTGCAGCTCGTATCGAAGATCGCCAGTCCCAATCCGGTGCAGGCCGGCGCCGATCTGACGTACGTGATCACGGTGCGCAACAACTCCGTCGGTGCGGCGACGAACGTCACCGTGACCGATACGCTCGCGAGCCTCGTGACGGCAGGCGGCTTCCAGTCGGCTGTTCCGTCGCAGGGCACGTGCACGCCTTCGGGTGTCACGCCCGGTCCCTCGGTTTCGCTCTCGTGCAATCTCGGCACGCTGGTGGGCGGCGCGACGGCGACGGTAACGGTGATCGTGCGGCCGACGATTGCGACGACCGGCAACCGTGGCAACGCGGCGGTCGTGGCATCGGCGGACATTGGCGATCCGGTGCCCGGCAACAATCGCCGCGAGATCGTCGAGCGTCGTTACCGCAGTTGCCGATGTCTTGGTGACCAAGACAGCAACGCCAAGTCCGGTCGTCGCCGGCACGCCGTTGACTTACGTCGTGACCGCGCGCAACAACGGACCGTCGACAGCGCAGGCCGTTGTCATCGGCGATCCGCTGCCTGCCGGTACCGCGTTCGTACAGCTGGGGGCCGTGAGCGGCGGCGGAAGCTGCTCCACACCGGCAGTGGGTGCGACGAGCGGGAGCGTGGTTTGCCTGTGGGCGAGCATTGCGGCCGCCGCCCAGCAGACGGCGACGTTCGTCGTGCGTCCGCTGGCCAGCAGCGCCGGAGGCACGATCGACAACACGGTCACGATCGCGACCAGCACCGTGGAGAACACGCCAGGCAACAACAGCTTCGCGATCAGCACGCCGGTGACCGCGGCGCAGGTCGATATCCTCGTCAACAAGGTCGACAGCATCGACCCGGTCGTTCTCGGCCAGAACACCGTCTACACGGTCACCGTCACGAACGGCGGTCCGTCGCATGCGACGAACGTCGTGCTGGTCGACACGTTCCCCACGGGATCGCCGACTGCGACGTTCAGTTATCAGAACGGCGCTCGGAATCGCGCCCGTCGGGCGTCGGGAGTTGCGTCGAGCCCGCGCTCGGCGCGATAGCGGGCACGCTCACTTGCACGTTCCCGGACCTGGCTTCCGGTGCCTCGGCGATCGTCACCTATACGATGCGCGCCGAGTCGATCAGCGCGGGGACCTCGGGAACGGCGTTCAATGCGGCAGACGTCACCGCCGCCGAGCCGGAAACGATTCCTTCCAACAACGCCACCGTACACGCCACGACCGCCCGGCGAACCGCCGATCTCTCGCTGGTCAAGAGCGCACCGGCGTCGTTCACTCCAGGCGCTCCGTTCGCGTGGACGATCGCGATCACGAACAACGGGCCGAACGACAGCAACGGCGCGGTCGTCACCGACACGTTGCCGCGCGGGCGTGACCTTCGTGAACGCGAGCGCTGGGTGCGGATTCGCGGCCGGCACGGTGACCTGCACGCTGGGTCTGCGTGCCCGTCGGCTCGACTGCGATGCTTACGATCGACGTGATGCCGTCATCGCCGTACACCGGTGCCAATCCGCTCACGAACACCGCATCTGTCGCAGCGGTGAACGAAGTCGATCCGGCGACGGGGAACAACAGTGGTTCGGCGTCGACCGTGCCCGGACCCAGCGTCACCGATGTGTCGCTCGTCAAGTCCGGACCGGCCAGCGTATTGCCGGGCGCGCCGATCAGCTGGCAGCTTGTGATCAGCAACGCGGGACCAAGTGCGGCAACTGGCGCGACGTTCAGCGACACGCTTCCGGCCGGTGTCGGCGGCGTGAGTGCGAGCTGCGGCGGCGCGTCCGGCGGGGCCGTGTGCGGACCGGTGAATGTCGCGCCGGGCACGGTGAGCGGCTCGGTAGGGCGCATTCCCGGCCGGGGGCGCGGTCACGATCACCATCAATGCAACGGCGCCGCTGACCGGGCCGCTGTCAACTCGGGAACGTGAATGCGCCGCCCGGCGCCGTGGATCCCGTGCCAGGCAACAACAGCGGATCGGTCACGACGACGATTCCGCAACCCGACCTGACGATCGTGAAGATGGCGAACGGCACGCTCACGCAGGGGCAGATCGGCGCGAGCTACACGTTGACGGTGAGCAACATCGGGCCGGGGCCGACGATCGCGGCGGTGAGTGTCACCGACGCGTTACCGGTCGGGCTGAGCGCAACGGCGATGACGGGAACCGGATGGTCGTGCACGCTGGCGACGCTGACCTGCACGCGTGCAGCGACATGCTCGGCGCCGGCGGCGAGCTACCCGCCGATCACGCTGACGGTCGAATGTCGCGGCGAATGCGCCGGCGAATGTCGTCAATACCGCGACGGTGAGCGGGGGCGGCGAGTCGAACACCGGCAACAATACGTCGACGATAACGACACCGGTCATTCCGTTGCCCTCCGACCTGACGATCGTGAAGGTGGCGAACGGCACGTTCACGCAGGGACAGACAGGCGCGACGTACACGCTGACGGTCACGAACGCAGGGACGGGGCCCACGAGCGCGGCAGTGAGTGTCACCGACACGCTTCCGGTCGGGCTGACCGCGACGGCGATCGCGGGAACCGGATGGACCTGTGTGCTGGCCACGCTGACGTGTACTCGGGGCGATGTTCTGGCGCCAGCGGCGAGCTATCCGCCGATTACGTTGACAGTGAATATCGCGGCGAACGCGCCGGCCAACGTCGTCAATATCGCGACGGTCAGCGGCGGCGGCGAAACGAACACCGGCAACAATACATCGACCGTGACGACGCCGGTGGCGCCGTTGCTCGCGGATCTGATGATCGTGAAAGTCGCGAACGGCACGTTCACACAGGGACAGACGGGTGCTGACATATTCGCTCACGGTCACGAACTCGGGCGCGGGACCAACCAGCGCGGCCGTTACTGTCACCGACACGCTTCCGGTCGGGCTGACCGCGACGGCGATGGCGGGGACAGGGTGGACGTGTGTGTTGGCCACCCTGACGTGTACTCGGGGCGATGTTCTGGCGCCCGCGGCGAGCTATCCGCCGATTACGTTGACGGTGAATATCGCGGCGACTGCGCCGGCGAGTGTCGTCAATACTGGGACGGTCAGCGGCGGCGGCGAGACGAACACCGGTGAACAATGCGTCGACGGTGACGACGCCGGTGACGTCGTTGCTGCGCGGATCTGACGGTCGTGAAGATGGCGAACGGCACGTTCGCACAGGGACAGACAGGCGCGACGTACACGCTGACGGTGACGAACATAGGTGCTGGCGCGACAAGCACCGCAACGAGCTTGACCGACACGCTTCCCGCGGGCCTGGCTGCGACGTCCATCGCCGGGACCGGATGGACCTGTGTGCTTGCGACGCTCACCTGCACGCGCAGCGATGTGCTGGCGCCATCGGCGAGTTATCCGCCGATCTTGCTGACGGTGAACATCGCCGCGAGTGCGCCTGCGAGTCTGCTCAATACCGCGACGGTGAACGGCGGCGGCGAGACGAACACCGGCAACAACGCGGCGACGACCATGACCACGGTGGCGGCCACGGCACCAGCGTCCTCGATTCCTACGCTGTCGCCCGTAGCTCTGGTGGTCCTCGGGCTTCTGTTGCTTGTGCTTACTTGCCGAATGCCTGCGCAACCGGGGCGACGCAAAGTAAGCCGGGATATTTGACAGTGGCGAGCGTTGGCCACAGCGCGATGAGTCTGCGGGCGATGACGTTCGTCACGCGAGCCCGCTTCATCGGCTGCGCCGCTCGCGGAGAGGTAAATCATTGACGGCATGCGCGAATTCGATGATCTGCGGGCGCGTTATCGCGTACGACTGCGAACGTGTCGGTACGGATTACCGTAAGAATCTTCGGCCCACCGCGCGATTTCCCGTCGAATGAGCTTAAGCGGGGAGCCGCACGGCGGGCTTCCAGAGGGCAAGCGGCGGATTCTTTGACAGACCGCTGTTCGCCCCACGCGGGCTATCCGCAATCGCCCCTCCAATTCAGTGAATTAGCGCAATGGCACCGCATTTGCTCCGTTAACATCGGATGCCCCGCCCGGACCTTGTCCGAGCGACCTGTACACGATCAAGCGGAGATTTCTATGCATCTGCCAAGCGGTTCGGCCCTTCGTACCATCGCGGCGAGTCTTGCTACCGGAGCGTTACTGTGCGCCGGCCCTGCGGCGGCGGCCCCCGAGGATTTCCTGCCGCCGGGAACCGCCATCCAGTTCAAGTACAACGACTGGGAAAACCAGGTGGACGCCGTGGGCCAGGAGCTCCGCGGCATCTTCAACATCAGCTCGATCAACGACACTGGCGGCAATCCGTTCTGGGCGTCGGGAATCTCGGATGGCACGCAACTCACGGGTCGTTTCGACGGCCTGATGGTTGGTCAGATCCTGGCGGACGGGTCCGGCGGGTTCAATATCTGGTTCACTGGCGGCACATTGAGCATCTTCAACGTTGCCGGGGGAACGTTCGCGCCCACCGGTCCGGCAGACCCGGTGGATCCGCAGATCTGCGGCGGAGCTTGCCCGGCGGCGTGGCTCACGATGGATTTCACGCCGGGTATCGCGCCGCTCGATGATCCCCTCACGGTGGGTTTCGACGAGTCGACGGCGACGCTGTTCTCGCATGTCACTTCCTTGACGTCCCCGCTCACGGGTACCGGCGACGGCCTTCTCGAGCTGACCGGCGGAACGGCGGCTGCAACCTTCTTTGATGCCGCGGGCTTTGATTTCTCGCTGCAGTCCAACCTCCAGAGCTGCCCAGCGCCGCCCGGATCGCCGTTCGAGCCGAACTGCGAGTTCAACAACAACACCTACCCGATCGCGAGCTTCGATCCGGTGACCGGCCGGACCGCTCAAGTTCCCGAGCCGGGAACGCTGGTACTGCTCGGCATCGGTCTGCTCGGCTTGGTTGCCCTTCGCCGCCGCGTATAGCCGCCGTCGAACGACGCCGTAACCCGAATGCCCGGGGTCGATCCCCGGGCATTCTGCATTTTGGCGGCCCGATAATCGATAACGGGCGACCTGCCGGCGCTCGAAATACAATGACGCGTTCAGCCGAAAGCCGCGGGCAGGCTGCGCACTTCCCATCGGTTGCTGACCCGCATGGGTTTGCCCTTTCCTTGCGTTCATGGGAACGAATCGGTCGCCATCCGAGGTCAAGTGAACGCAGCGATACGTCAACTCGCGACGGCGGCGATCCGCGCGCCGTCGGCCGACAACTCGCAACCCTGGCATCTGGAGTGGGATGGTCGCGAGCTGCTGGTTCGTCACCGAAAGGTCGATAACGTCGATCCTTTCGGCGCCGGAGGACATGCCGTCTTGCTGTCGGTCGGTCACCTCGTCGAGGCTTGCTGCGAATATCTGCGAGCGGCGCGCGGCGAGTTCGACCTGTCCTGGTCCGAGCGCGCGGAGCTGGGAAGCCCGTATGCTGCCATCCGGATCAGTTCGTTCGGCAATTTGGTGCCGGAGGCGATCCCGGGACTGTCGCGCCACACGAATCGTTTCCCGTTCTCGGACCGCGCGCTTCCGGGGCAGTCACTTCACCAGATTGCTTCCGATCGCGAGGCAACCGCGCGTATCGTGATGGTCGACAACGCAGAGGGCCGGCACGCGCTGGCGGATGTGGTTGAAGTCTGTTCGCGAGCGCGCTTTCGGACTCGCGAACTTCACGAATGGCTGATGGCAAGCCTGCGCATGACGGCTGCGGAGGCGGCGGTCGGCGACGGCCTGGACATCGACACGCTGAACCTTCCGCCAGGGGGCGGGACTTTCATGCGCCTGACGTCCGATTGGCGCACGATGCGCATGCTCAATCGGTTGGGTCTCTACAAGGTGCTCGCGTCGGCCGATAGTTCGCTGTTGTACAAGGCGCCACTTCTCGTGGCCGTGGTCGGTAACGGGAAACCTACCGACGCGATGGCGGCCGGCCGGCTGATCCAGCGAACATGGGTCGCCTTGAACGGCATCGGCCTTGCGGTTCAACCGTACTATGCGGCTACCGATCAGTACATGCGTCTGCAAGCCGATCGCGTTCCCGAGGCATTCCGCGCCCAGGTGGCCGAAGCGCTGGCACGCCTGAACGCTCTGCTCGGGCTGGCGCCGGACGATGTGCTGCACATGATCCTGCGCGTCGGCTGGCCAACGCGCCAACCGAAGCGGTCGCGACGGTTGCCGCTCGACACGCTGTTTCGGGATCTGACGGAGCCTTGAGGACGATCGAATCGGGTCAGCGGGTCGTCCGGCGGAACTTGCGCCGAGCAAACGCGAGGGCCACCTTCTGTGCCGGATGATTGTTGCCGCCGGGGCGCCAGGTGTGCACCAGGCGATTGCGATACGCGTCGAAGTGAATGCCGCGCGGGGCGGCGTCGACGTGTCCGCGACCCAGCAGTATCTTGAGAGACTCGGTGGCGGCGATTCCCGCGCAAAGCTCGCACGCCATGGCGGTCGACGGTCCCTTGCGCGCCTTGAAGTCCACGGCCGTGGGGTCGACCAGGTACCGACGGTGGAGCATCGCAGGTGAAAGGCCGACGAGGAATCTCAGCGCCATCTCTTCCTCGGAGCAGCCTTCCCAACGGAAGTATTCCTCGAACGTCATCTTCCCGGGAAGAAAATTGAGCAGCGCGGCGCCCATTCCGATCGGCCCCACGGTCGTGGCCGGGATCTTGCGTTGCGAGCATGCGGAGAAAACGAGCTTCCTCGCATCGAACGCGAAGAAGTCGAGTCCGTCGACGAAGTGGTCCACGCCGGCCAGGAAAGCCTCGTGATTCCGCTCGTTGACGCCTTCGTCGAAAATGACGAGCTCGATCTCGGGATTTATCGCTCGCGCCATTGACGCGAGGACTTCGGTCTTCCTCTTCCCGACGGTGACCATGTTCGCCCCGATCTGCCGATTGAAGTTGACGAGGTCGAACGTATCGTAATCCGCCACGTGGAACGCGCCGACGCCAAGCCGGGTCAGTGTCAGCAGGTGCGAGCCGCCAACGCCTCCGAGGCCGGCGATCGCGACCCGCTTGCGGCGCAACGTCGCCTGCTCGGCATGCGTCACCCAGCCGATGTTGCGCGAAAACGCCTCGTCATACGAAAAAGAGGACATTGGCACCTCCCCGGGATCTGCCTGCATCAGGTATTGGTTGATTCGTGAAGAAAAACCGGCGACTCGATGTGCACGTGCGTCTCAAGCGAAGCCTGCTGGCCCGTCTTGGGTCGACGCGAATGGACGCCGCCATCTCGTTGCGAAACCTGCTTCGCCAGCCGCGCCGAAGCGGCATCGCCATCGCAGCGGTGAGTGCAGGAATTGTCGCACTGATGCTCGCGGGCGGGTTCATCGAGTGGATTTTCCACGACATGCGCGAGTCCACGATTCGAGCGCACCTCGGCCACCTGCAGATCGTGCGGTCGGGTTACCACGAGGCGGGTCACTCCGATCCGTTTCGCTACCTGCTGCCCGCGGACGAAAAGACAATGCGGGCCATCGCCAAGGAGCCCGGCGTCCGGGTCGTGGCTCCCCGGATCTTCTTCTCGGGCCTGGTCAGCCACGAAGACACGACGATCTCCTTCATGGGTGAGGGAGGAAGCCCCCCGGCCGAAGCCGAGCTGAGTCGATCCCTCACGATCGTGAACGGGACGCCGTTGCGCGACGACGACCGTGACGGCGTGCTGTTCGGTCTGGGTCTCGCGCGAAACCTCGGTGTGAAGGTCGGGGACAAGGTCACGCTTCTTTCGACATCGGCATCGGGCGGCATCAACGGCGTCGAATTGGACGTCCGCGGGGTATTCCGCACGATAACCAAGGCCTATGACGACACGGCACTGCGGGTGCCGATCGAGACGGCTCGGAAGCTGCTGCGGGTCAAGGGCGCTCATGCGTGGATGTTGCTGCTCGACGATACGGACCGGACGGATGCAGTCGCCGCGTCGCTGCAGAGCCGGCTGAAGGCGAGTGGGCTGGAAGTCGTGCGCTGGTACGAGCTGGCCGATTTCTACAACAAGACAGTGGATCTGTTCTCCAAGCAGGTGGCGGTCGTCCGCCTGATCATCGCAGCCATTATCGTCCTGAGCATAACGAATACGATGATGATGGTCGTTATGGAGCGTACCGGGGAAATCGGGACATCGCTGGCGCTTGGAGTGACACGAAGGCGCATCCTCGGGCTGCTGATTTTCGAGGGAAGCCTGCTGGGACTTCTCGGGGGCTGCGTAGGGCTCGTGATCGGATACGCGCTGGCGATCCTGATTTCGCACGTTGGCATTCCGATGCCGCCGCCGCCCGGGATGGAACACGGCTTCATCGGCGAAATCCTCATCACGCCGGCGCTGGCGGCCGGATCGTTTGCACTGGCCGTCACGACCGCGGTCGTGGCAAGCGTGTACCCGTCGTGGAGGGCGTCGCGCCTCCAGATCGTCGACGCGCTTCGCCACAACAGGTAGCGGCCTGATCATGCTGCGGCTTGGTCTGCGAAACGTGTTGCGGCACAGGGCGCGTACCGCAATCACGTTGGCGGCGATCGCGTTCGGCGTGGTTGGCCTGATCCTCACAGGGGGATTCGTCAGGGACATCTTCGTGCAACTCGGCGAGGCATTGATCCATTCGCAGAGCGGTCACCTGCAGGTGTTCCGTGCTGGCTATTACGAATCCGGGACGCGTTCGCCAGAAAAATTCCTGATCGAGAACGCCGCAGCGCTGCAGGGGAAGCTCGCGCAAATGCCCGAGGTCGAGCAGGTCATGGCACGCCTTG
This sequence comes from uncultured beta proteobacterium, assembly GCA_963804205.1. Taxonomy (GTDB): domain Bacteria; phylum Pseudomonadota; class Gammaproteobacteria; order Burkholderiales; family Casimicrobiaceae; genus VBCG01. Next base: position 98,522 of record CAWDPJ010000008.1, read on the forward strand.
CCTTCACCGGTTTGCTGAACAACGGACGTACCGACTGGGCGATCGTCGGGGAAGGCGTCGAACCCGGCAAGGAGGCACGCCTGGGCACGTACCTGCAGATCACGGCGGGGAGCCAGCTGTCCGACACCGACGTCGACGGCGTCTTGATCGGCTACGGCGTCGCCCAGGCCCTCAAGCTGGCACCTGGCGATCGCGTGACGCTGGTCCTGAACACCGCAAGCGGCGCGATGAATACGCTGGACCTGCGTGTCGTCGGCGTCTTCCAGAGTTTTTCGAAGGACTTCGACGCCCGTGCAGTTCGTGTCCCCGTGGCGGCGGCCCAGGACGTCCTGCAAAGCAGCGGCGTGACCAGCGTGGTCGTGCAGCTCAAGCGCACCCACGACACGCTCCGCGTCGCGAACCGTGTGCAGTCGGAACTGGCGGGGACGTCGCTCGAAGTCCGAAACTGGATCCAGCTGAACGATTTCTATGAAAAGACGGTCGAGCTGTACGGCCGCCAGTTCGGCGTGTTGCAGTTAATCATCCTCGCGATGGTGCTGCTGAGCGTCGTGAACAGCATGAACATTACCGTTTTCGAGCGCCTCGGTGAATTCGGCACGATGATGGCGGTCGGTAACCGACGCCGCGAGATCTTCGGATTGATCCTGATCGAAGGCGCTCTGCTTGGCTTGATCGGCAGCGCCCTGGGGCTCGTGATCGGACTGTTGCTGGCCGTGACGATCTCCGCCATCGGCATCCCGATGCCGCCTCCGCCGAACGCGAATGTGGGCTATACCGCGCACATTCGGATCGTGCCGGAGGTCCTGGCGCTCGCTTTCGCCGTTGGATTGGTCGCCGCGATAGTGGCCGCAATACCGGCGGCGTTCAAGGTCTCGCGGACGTCACTCGACCTCGCGTTGCGGGCAAACCTCTAGGCGCGCTCGCGCAACCGATGCAGCAACCCGGCCTCGACCTCGGCCGAAAAGAAGTAGGGAAACAGCAAGTGGCCTGCGCCTGGCGCGTCCGGTTTGCCGGCAAACTTGGCCACGCCCTCGGCGATGACGGCGAACGGTACGTACAGCAATACCGCCGGCGCGTTGACGTGAGTGTTCAGGCGTTCCGGGCCCAATGCCTCGAATTTCAACGACGCGCCGATAGAAGACGACGTGGCGGGGATTGACTTCGATCACCGCGTGGGTGGCGCCACGGATCACGGACGCGAACAGATACGCAGTGTGGAACAGGCCAGCGAGCACCGGTTTGCTCACGCCGCCCTTGTCGACGGCAAGCCGCGTGAATTCACAAAGTCGGTATTGTCGCTTGCGAAGCGAAGCGAGCTCTTCCGGGTAGAGCTCATCGGCAGAGAGCTCCTTCCTGGAGTCGAGGCGCAGGCCGACCGTTCCCATCAACCGACCTTCATCGTAGGCGATGAACGTATGCAGGTTGCGCTCTCTCCTGAAGCCCGGGAACTCGTAACCGCGGCCCGAGTAGCGCTTCTCGACGAGCATCCCGGCCTGCGCCCGCCCGCCCCGCAGCTTCGAAATCCGGATCTTGAAGCCGGCCGGGTCGGTCTCGTTCTCCAGGGCCCGCACATCCGCCTCGGTGGGTGTCATGTGGCGGAACCGCAACGGGCGATCGTCGTAGACGGTCTCACCGGTGCTCTTGTGCAGCGAGTAGGCGCGCGTCTCCGAGTCCAAATGCGCATTGGACGAAAGCGCCTTCGCGATCCTGGACGAGCGGATCGAGGCCAAGAACTTTCGAAATGACGGTGTCAAGGCGGCGTCCCGCTGGGCGACTGCACCTCTTGTAGCGATGCTTTCAGGGCCCGGGTAAAACAATCAAACTGCTTGCGTCGGCGCAGGACCTGCGTGCGCTCCCGTGCGGGGATGGTGGTTCGGCACGTCGTTGTCGCCGCTTCATTCAAGACGCTTCAGGTAGTCCTTGGTGAAGATCTTGTCCGGCAGATCGCGTGACTTGAGATCGGCATATTCGAGGACCGACTCTTCCCCCTCTCGCAACGCATCGTGCATTACGAGTCGAGCCGGTCGCATGCGTCCGCCGAGCCGCATGAAGTTCTCGTACCGCGCGGTCTTCAGCAGGCGATCGGACACCGAGTAGAACTCGGCCTTGTGCGGCCAATGGTTCGCCTGCCGGATCCAGTAGAGGACACGGTGATAGGTTACGCTACGATCGGTCGCGAGCAGCTCCAGCACGTACATCGGTTCGTCGACGGTCTCGGTTCGCAACAGCTTCGGAACGTAGTCGCCGGTGAAATTCGCGCGCGCCAGGTCGCCGTTCGCGACCTGTCCGGTGAGCCGCTGGGAAAGTGGAACGCGAACCGGCTGCGATACATTGGGCAGGAACACCCAAAGATCACGCCCCTTCATCAGCATCATCTGACCCCGCTCCGACGCGGGCTCGGTGATCATGACGACTGTGTTGTCGTTCCCCTTGGAAAGCACGCGATACTTGCGAGTCTCGGCTTCCTTGCCCGGAGCGGACGTGTTGATCGTGACGCCGACCTCGAAGCCTCCGGTCGGGAAGCGGACGAGATCCGCCTTTTCCAGGATTGACCTGGCCAGCGCTTCTTCATCCGCGCTCGTGCGTTGCGGCAGCGATGAAACGATGCAGCCGAGGACGACGGCCGCGAGAAGCGCAGTCCGCTTGTGCCGGACTCCACCGCCGTCGCGAACGAATGACCTCATGTCCTTCAACCCGATTCTTGTACCAAACAATGTCCATTAGTATAGCGGCTGCTCAAACGCGCTATATCCTAAATGCCCCTGATTCGCCTGGAAAACGTCCACAAGCGTTATCGGCTTGGAAATCAGTGGGTTACAGCGCTTCACGACGTAACGCTCGCGATCGAGAATGGCGTGTTCCTCGCCGTTGCCGGACCCTCGGGCAGCGGCAAGTCCACGTTGCTGAATCTGATCGGCTGCATCGATACACCGTGCAGCGGCACGGTGTTCATCGATGAGCAGGGTTTGAGCGGTCGAACGCCGGATCAGCTCGCGGGGTTGCGCGCGCGTACGATCGGATTCATTTTCCAGACCTTCAACCTGCTACCTGTTCTCTCCGCGGAAGAAAACGTCGAATACCCGTTGCTTCAGTTCAAGGAGCTTTCCCGCGAAGAGCGCAAGGCGCGGGTCGCGCAATACCTCGACGTCGTCCAGCTTTCCAAGTTTGCTCGGCATCGCCCCAACGAATTGAGCGGCGGCCAGCGGCAGCGCGTTGCGATTGCGCGTGCGTTGGTAACGCACCCGAAGATCGTTCTGGCGGACGAGCCGACGGCCAATCTCGACAGCCGGACCGGCAAGAGCATTCTGGATTTGATGAAGAGCATCAACCGGGCGTCGGGAACCACGTTCGTGTTTTCCACGCATGACAAGAAGGTGATCGCCGAAGCCGACCGTCTGGTTCGCATCGAGGATGGCAGGATCCGGCGTTTGGGCGTCCGCACCGCAACGCACTGGACGCTCGTCAAGAACCGCCGCCCGAAAGTCAGGGCATGACTCGCAAACAGGGGGCCGATAAGATGCGCCAACTTCGCCGGGCATGCGGCATTGTCTTGTTTGCAAGTGCACCGCTCTGTGCCGCGTCGCAGGACCTTTGGGTCGCGGATGGGGCGACCATGGCCCCACGCGTGTTCGCGGCCATTTCGAGCGGGGAGCATGCCGATCGGCCGTTGCGCTTTGCACAAGCGACGCGAGACGAGCTCTTCGGTGCCGACAAGCCGGTGAACGAAAAGCCAGCGGACGAAAAGCCGAAGTCGCGACTGAGCGGGTTCCTTGAAGGTCTCCTCGCTTACACGTATGCCGAACCGGGTCATTGGTCGCGAGCCGTCGGCAGGCTGCAGCTCGTGGGGCAAGGCGAGCTCGCCGACAAGGTGAAATGGAAGCTGAGCGGTCGCCTCGATGCCGATCTCGTCTACTTCACTTCGGATTTCTACCGGGGTGCAGTCAAGCACGACCAGCGTGTGGATTTCTTCTTCAAGGAGAACTACATCGACTTTTCATACGGCCCATGGGAGTTCCGCCTCGGTGCGCAGCAGATCGTCTGGGGGGAAGTCGTCGGTCTGTTCTTCGCAGATGTCGTTTCCGCACGCGACATGCGCGAGTTCCTGCTGCCGGGCTTCGACATCATTCGAATTCCCCAGCCGGCGGCGCGCGCCGAATATTTTCACGGCGACAATCACGTCGAGTTCATCTGGATTCCGGTTCCGCTGTTCGACCGTATAGGCAAGCCCGGATCGGATTTCTATCCAGCACCGCTGCCGTCGCCGGTCCCCGAGGAAGTCGCCGAGCTGTTTCGTGATCCGCAGCGGCCCGAGCGGTCGTTTCGAAACGGCAACTATGGCGTCCGCGCAAACACGCTCGTGTCGGGCTGGGATCTATCGGGCTTCTATTACAGGAGCTTCAGCACGCAGCCGACGTTCTATCGCGAGCTCACCGGGACCCCCGCGCAACCGTTCATATTCGAGCCACGCCACGACCGCATCTGGCAAGTCGGCGGCACGCTGAGCAAGGACTTCGGCGACGTCGTGCTGCGAAGCGAAGCGGTATATACGCACGGTCAGGGCTTCAGCATCGCCGACCTGTCGGCGGCGCAAAGCGTGGTCAAGCGTTCCGCCTTCGACTACATCGTCGGGCTCGAGTGGTCGCTGCCGCGCGACACACGTTTGAACGTTCAAGCTTTCCAGCGAGTCTATCGGGGTGGCCATAGCGATCTCGCGATTCAGAACGCGGCGCCGGGCGCGAGTCTGTTCGTCACGACGAAGCTCACCAGCTCGCTCGAGCCGCAGCTGCTCTGGATCCAGTACGTCCGCGAGGGGGGCGGGATGATCCGACCACGCCTCAACTGGTATCCGATGGCCAATCTGACGGTGAGTATCGGCGCCGACATCTTCACGGGACCGGACGATGGTTATTTCGGGCGCTACAACAATCGCGATCGCGTCTACACCGAGGCGCGGTACGCGTTCTAGTCCGCTTCGAAGCGGACGCCGAGGAGTTGATATAATCGAACGCTTGGCCAAGTAGCTCAGTTGGTAGAGCAGAGGACTGAAAATCCTTGTGTCGGTGGTTCGATTCCGCCCTTGGCCACCAGGATTTCACGCAGGTCTGAAGTGGCTTATGCGCTCGCAGTGACGGTCTATAACCGCAACCCCCTGACGTCCCCGTATTGATCCAGCTCGCGACCGACGCAAAAGAAAAAGCCGGGCAGCGCCCGGCTTTTTCACGATGCAAGGAAGCTTAAGCGGCCTGGATGTTCGTGGCCTGCTTGCCCTTCGGACCGTTCGCGACTTCGAACGAGACCTTCTGGCCTTCCTTCAGCGTCTTGAAACCCTGACCCTTGATCGCCGTGAAATGCGCGAACAGGTCCTCGCCGCCGTCATCGGGCTTGATGAAGCCGAAGCCCTTTGCATCGTTGAACCACTTGACCGTACCGGTAGCCATGACTTCTATATCCTCGAGACAAAATTAAAGATGTTGCCGGGCACGCCCGGCGCGGTGTTCGACGGATCTCAAGGTCGGGGGTACTCAACGGGACAGCGAGGCACAAAGGGCCGGCCCGGTACGGAGTGCTTCGGCGCTTGAAACGGCAAACGACCGGCGGATTATAGCAGATGGAAACTGGCCGCTTGACAAGCCCCCCGTTGGCATGCAGGGGGGTCGGGAAAGTTTACAACGGGCGCGCGAACCGATACCCAACGGGCAGCCGACACGTCTCCCGATCAGCCGCCGCCCAGCTCCCGGCGAACCTGCGCAGCTCCGGCGGCCAGCGCTTCGAGCTTCGCCCGCGCGACGTCCCGGCGCAGCGGCACCATCCCGCAATTGGTGCAGGGCTGGAGCCGATTCGCCGGAACGAACTTCAGCGCGCCACGAAGCGTGGCGGCGACTTCTCCCGGCGTCTCGACCCGATCGGTCGCCACGTCGATGGCGCCGACGAGAACATCCTTGCCGTCGAGCAGCCCGATCAGGTCGATCGGCACCCGCGAGTTCGCGCATTCGAGCGACACCTGGTCGATGTGCGAGCGCGCGAGCAGCGGGAACGTCTGCTCGTACTGCCGCCATTCGCTGCCGAGCGTGCGCTTCCAGTCGATGTTCGCCTTGATGCCGTAGCCGTAGCAGATGTGCACCGCGGTCGTGCACCGGAGCCCCTGCGCCGCGCGCTCCAGCGTGCGGATTCCCCAGTCGCGCACCTCGTCGAAGTACACGTTGAACGCCGGTTCGTCGAACTGGATCACGTCGACGCCCGTCGCCTCGATCGCACGCGCCTCGTCGTTCAGGATCTCGGCGAACGCCCAGGCCAGCGCTTCACGGCTCCGGTAGTGCGCGTCGAACAGCGTGTCGACCATCGTCATCGGGCCGGGCAGCGTGTACTTGACGCGCCGCTTCGTCTGCGCGCGCAGGAAGGCTGCGTCGTCGACGTAGATCGGATGGCGGCGAGCGACCGGACCCGCGACGACCGGCACGTCCGCGTCGTAGCGATTGCGGATCCGTACCGTGCGCTTGTGCTCGAAATCGACGCCGTCGAGTCCCTCGATGAACGTCGTGACGAAATGGCGGCGCGTCTGCTCGCCATCGGTCAGGATGTCGATGCCGGCCTGCTCCTGATCGAGAACGGCGAGGCGGACGGCGTCACGCTTCGCCTCGGCGAGCGCGGTCGTCGGCGACCTTCCACGGCGCCCAAAGCCGATTCGGCTCGGCCAGCCACGCCGGCTTGGGCAGGCTGCCGGCCAGCGTCGTCGGAAGCAAGGGCAATCCGTCCATGCGGCGCTCGCTAGGGGAAGACGAGCGAAGCGTACACGAGGGCCGCCGCCGGATTGCACGCTGGCCATCGTTGCTGCGCTGCAATATTGGTCAGGCCACTTGACCGCCTCTCGCCTGCGCGGTTAACGTCCGCCCTTCGCTCGAAGACGACGTTGCGCATGCCCCGAATCCTGTTTGCCGACTACGACTATCCCGATCTCGAACTCGAAACCGAGCTTTTCCGCCGCCATGGCATAGACGTCCGCACCGCACATTGCCGCAGCGAAGACGATGTCATCGCCGCAGCGCGCGACTGCTTCGGCATCCTGCTGCAATATGCGCCGATCACCGAGCGGGTCATCGCATCGCTTCCGCAGCTTTCGATCGTGAGCCGCATCGGCGCCGGCTTCGACACCGTCGATACGGAGGCGTGCGCGAAGCACGGCGTGTGGGTCGCGAACTCGCCCGACTACGGCATTGGTGAAGTGGCGACGCATGCCCTGGCGTTGGCGCTGGCGATGACCCGGAACATCGTCGCCTATCATCGCGACATCACCGGGGGAAACTGGCATTTCCTGTCGTCCGGTCCGCTGCGGCGGCCCCGCGAGCTCACGCTCGGGATCGTGGGCTTGGGCAGGATCGGCAAACGCATGGCGCACATTGCCCGCGAGACGTTCAAGCGCGTCGTTGCGTTCGATCCGTACCTGATCGACGGCGACTTCCCGACGTACGTCGAGCGCGTCCCGACGCTGGAGGCGCTCGCGCGTTCCTCGGATGTCGTATCGCTGCACACGCCGCTCAACCGGCGAAACCCGCGGCTTCATCGACGCGCGATTCCTCGCCGCGATGCCCAAGGGCGGCTATCTTGTGAACACGGCCCGCGGGGCGATCGTCGATGTCGACGGCCGTGCTCGATGCGCTGGACAGCGGTCAGCTTTCCGCTGCCGCGCTCGATGTGCTGCCGGACGAGCCCGTGCCGCGCGAGTCGCGACTGCTCCGCCATCCGCGCGTCGTACTGACGCCGCATGCGGCGTTCTATTCGATCGAATCCGAGCGTGAGCTTCGGCGCAAGGCGGCGCAGAATCTGGTGTCGTGGCTTTCGACCGGTCGGCCCGACTATGTCGTTACCCAGGGGACGCGGACGCCGGAGCGTCAATCCCGATGAAAAACGCGTCGGCATCGGGCGTGATGCAGAGTGGAAAGCTTCAAGCGCTAGTCCCGGAGGAAGAGAATGGCAAGCGTCACCATCGCCGCAGTGCAGAAATGGTTCGGTTCGACGCACGTGATCCGCGGCGTCGACATCACAATCGCCGACAGCGAGTTCTGCGTGCTCGTCGGCCCGTCCGGCTGCGGCAAGTCGACTTTGCTGCGCATGATCGCGGGTCTGGAGGAGATCGGCGACGGTACCGTCAGCATCGGCGGGAGCGTCGTCAATCGCGTGGCGCCGAAAGAGCGTGATATCGCAATGGTGTTCCAGAATTACGCGCTCTATCCGCACATGACGGTGCGCGACAACATGTCGTTCGCACTCGCGCTCGCGAAAAAGCCCAAGGAGGAGATCGCCGCGCAGGTTGCACGTGCAGCCGACATTCTCGGCCTCGCGCAGCTCCTCGATCGCTATCCGCGCCAGCTCTCCGGTGGCCAGCGGCAGCGCGTGGCGATGGGTCGGGCGATCGTCCGCGATCCGCAGGTGTTCCTGTTCGACGAGCCGCTCAGCAACCTCGACGCCAAGCTCCGCGTGCAGATGCGCACCGAGATCAAGGAGCTGCACCAGCGCCTGAAAACGACGTCGATCTACGTCACCCACGATCAGATCGAAGCGATGACGATGGCCGACAACATCGTCGTCATGCGCGACGGGCTGGTCGAGCAGCAGGGCGCGCCGCTCGAGCTCTACGATCGGCCCGTGAACACGTTCGTCGCCGGCTTCATCGGCTCGCCCGCGATGAACCTGCTGGCCGGAACGGCCCGGGCGGGCCGACACGTCGAATTCGCGGGCGGCGCCAGCTTGCCGCTGCCGCCGAACGCGCGCGCGGAAGACGGGCAGCCGGTGCTGTACGGCATCCGCCCCGAGCATTGCGCGCCGTCGAGCCAGGGACTGCCGGTGGAGGTCATCGTCGTCGAGCCGACCGGCGCGGACACGCAGCTGTATTGCAAGCTCGACGGCAAGGACTTCACCGCGGTCGTCCGCGATCGCACTTCGGTGCATCCGGGCGAGCGTGTAATGTTGCAGCCGGATCTTGCCAGGACCCATCTTTTCGACGCGTCCACGGGGCGGCGGCTTGCCGCGTGACGCGCGATATTCGTTGAAACGCTTCGAGGAGGAGACACCCATGAGCGGCAATCGTCGTAAGTTCCTGAAGAGCACGGCCGGCGTGGCAGCCGGCGCGGCGGCCGGCACGCTGTTCGCGCCGGGCATCGTCCATGCACAGCAGTGGAGCAACCAGCCGGAGAAGGGGGCGCAGCTGCGCGTGCTGCGATGGAAGCGCTTCGTGCAGGGCGACGAAGACGTCTACATGGCGAGCGCCAAGAAATTCACCGAGAAATTCGGCATCCCGGTCCGCGTCGACCACGAGGGCTGGGAGGACGTGCGACCGAAAGCGGCCGTCGCAGCGAACACCGGTGCCGGCCCGGACATCATCCTGTCGACGAACGACGACGCGAACCTGTATCCGGAGAAGCTCGTCGACGTCACCGACGTCGCGGATTACCTCGGCCGCAAGTACGGTGGCTGGTACCCGGTGTGCCATCAGTACCTGCGCCCCGACGGCAAGAAGTGGATCGGCGTTCCGCTCGGCTGCGCGGGCAACGCGCTCGTCTATCGCACGAGCCAGCTGAAGGCGGCGGGCTTCGACAGCGTGCCGAAGGACATGGACGGCTTCCTGCGCATGATGAAGGCGCTGAAGGACAAGGGGACGCCCGGCGGGTTCGCGCTCGGCAACGCGACCGGCGACGGCAATACCTGGACGCACTGGCTCGTGTGGGCGCATGGCGGCAAGCTCGTCAACGAGAAGAACGAGGTCGTCATCAACAGCCCGGAGACGATCCGCGCACTCGAATACGTCAAGGAGCTCTACGGCACGTTCGTGCCGGGCACGCTGTCGTGGCTCGATCCGAACAACAACAAGGCGTTCCTCGACGGCCAGATCTCGATCACGAGCAACGGCATCTCCGTCTACTACGCGGCGAAGAACGCGACCGACCCGAAGGTCAAGGAGCTGGAAGCCGACATCAACCACGCGAACTTCCCGATCGGCCCGGTCGGCCGGCCGACCGAGTTCAACCTGTTCTTCAACCAGATGATCTTCCGGTACACGAAGTACCCGAAGGCCGCGAAGGAGTTCCTGCGGTTCATGATGGAGGAGGAGCAGATCAGCCCGTGGGTGACCGCGTCGATCGGCTACGTGACGCCGGCGCTGACCGTCTACGAGAAGCACAAGGTCTGGTCGGATCCGAAGGCCGTGCCCTACCGCGACTCGATGAAGATCATGCTGCCGTCCGGGTACTCGGGGAAGATGGGCTACGCGTCGGCCGGCGCGCTCGCCGATTTCATCATCGCGAACATGGTGGCCGAGGCTGCTTCGGGCCAGAACTCGCCGAAGGACGCTGCGGCGCGGGCGCAGAAGCGGGCGGAGCGCTATTACAAGGTGTGACGTCGTCGATTCGAGCGCAGCAAGCATCGCGCATCCATCCGTGCGTCATTCGCCGCGAAGGCGGGATATCCAGCGTCGTTGAGCTGTCAATGACACTGACGTCCCCGCGTCCGCGGGGACGACGATGTTGCGGTAACTGCCGATGCAGCGAGTCGCACCGCGGTTCGCTCGAGATTGACCATCGCCACGATCCGCCGCTGTCGCCGCTCCCGCGTTTCCGCTGGCTCGAAAGCCGCAACGTGCTGGGGCTGCTGTTCATGATCCCGGCGGCGCTGCTGCTGCTGGTGTTCCTCACCTATCCGCTGGGCCTCGGCGTCTGGCTCGGCTTCACCGACACGAAGATCGGCCGCGCCGGCGAGTGGATCGGCATCGAGAACTACGCGTTCCTGTGGGACGACAGCGTCACCCGGCTCGCGCTGTTCAACACGTTCTTCTACACGGTCGTCGCGTGCGTGGCGAAGTTCGTGCTGGGACTGTGGCTCGCGCTGCTGCTGAACAAGCATCTCCCGTTCAAGGCGGTCATCCGCGCGACGGTCCTGCTGCCGTTCATCGTGCCGACCGCGCTGTCCGCCATCGCGTTCTGGTGGATCTACGACTCGCAGTTCTCGGTCATCAGCTGGGTGCTGACGCGGCTCGGGGTGATCCATGTCTATATCGACTTCCTCGGCGACCCGTGGAACGCGCGGCTTTCGACGATCGCCGCGAACATCTGGCGCGGCGTGCCGTTCGTCGCGATCACGCTGCTCGCCGGCCTGCAGACGATCTCGCCGTCCTACTACGAGGCGGCGAGCCTCGACGGCGCCTCGCCGGCGCAGCAGTTTCGCTACGTCACGCTGCCGCTGCTGACGCCGATCATCGCCGTCGTCATGACGTTCTCGGTGCTGTTCACGTTCACCGACTTCCAGCTGATCTATGTGCTCACGCGCGGCGGACCGCTGAACGCGACGCATCTGATGGCCACGCTGTCGTTCCAGCGCGCGATCCCGGGAGGGGCGCTCGGGGAGGGCGCTGCGCTCGCGGTTGCGATGGTGCCTTTCCTGCTCGCCGCGATCCTGTTCAGCTATTTCGGATTGCAGCGCCGCGCGTGGCAGCAAGGCGAGGACGCGAGGCCGAGTGACGGAGCGACGTCCGGAGCCGACGACTTCCGAGCGCGATGCGACGTCCCGCGCGATGCGACGGAGTCCGACTCGCAGGGCATGAACTACCTGGTGTCGCTGCCGCGCCGCGTCGTCACCGTCTACCTGCCGCTCGCGGGCTTCCTGTTCGTGCTGCTGTTTCCGTTCTACTGGATGGTCATCACGACGTTCAAGCCGAACGAGGAGCTGATCTCCCGGGAAGGCAACCCGTTCTGGGTGCGGAACCCGACGCTCGCGCACATCAAGAAGCTGCTCTTCGACACCAGCTATCCCGAATGGCTGTGGAACACGATGCTCGTGGCCGGCGTCTCGACGTTCCTGTCGATCGCCTGCAGCGTGTTCGCGGCGTATGCGATCGAGCGGTTGCGCTTCCGCGGCGCCCGCTACGTCGGCATGAGCATCTTCCTCGCCTATCTCGTGCCGCCGTCGATCCTGTTCATCCCGCTCGCGACGATGGTCTTCAAGCTCGGACTTTTCGACACGCGGCTCGCGCTGATCCTGACCTACCCCACGTTCCTGATCCCGTTCTGCACGTGGCTGCTGATGGGCTATTTCCGCTCGATCCCGTACGAGCTCGAGGAATGCGCGCTGATGGACGGCGCGTCGCGCTGGCAGATCCTGACGCGGATCATCCTGCCGCTTGCGGTGCCGGGCCTGATCTCGGCGGGCATCTTCGCGTTCACGCTGTCGTGGAACGAGTTCATCTATGCGCTCACGTTCATCTCGTCGTCCGAGGTGAAGACCGTTCCCGTGGGCGTGATCACCGAGCTGGTCGAAGGTGACGTCTACCACTGGGGCTCGCTGATGGCGGGCGCCTTGTTCGGCTCGCTTCCGGTCGCGATCCTGTATTCGTTCTTCGTCGAGTATTACGTCGCGGGCCTGACCGGCGCCGTCAAGGAATAGCAAGCGGGCTTGAACCCGGAACCCGCCGCCCCCATCCCGGTACAATGTCGGCAACGGCACTCCGGAGCAGCCCCATGGACGTCAAGGACAGGATTCACGAGCAGGTCACCACCCACCCGGTCGTGCTCTACATGAAGGGCACGCCGCAGTTTCCGCAGTGCGGCTTCTCGGCCACGGTCGCGGAAATCCTCAAGCGCTCGGGCGTCAACGAGTACTTCGCCGTGAACGTGCTCGAAGACCCCGAGATCCGCCAGGGCATCAAGGAATACGCGAACTGGCCGACGATCCCGCAGCTCTACGTCAACGGCGAGTTCGTCGGCGGCTGCGACATCCTGCGCGAGATGTACGCGAGCGGCGAGCTCGAGCAGGTGCTGAAGCCCAGGTCAGCCTGACCGACACCGGCATCCGGCCGGTGGTAAGCTCCGTTCGCGCGGCGCCAGGCGCGAACGGTCCGGCGATCACAACATTCCGCTCGCCTGCGCGCCGCCTCGCGACGGGAGGCGCAATGGACACGTTGAAAGCCGGCAGCGACACGCTGTTTCTTCTGCTGGGCGCCGTCATGGTGCTCGCCATGCACGCCGGGTTCGCGTTTCTGGAGCTCGGAACGGTACGCCGGAAGAACCAGGTCAATGCGCTGTGCAAGATCCTGGTCGACTTCGCCGTGTCGACCGTGGCCTATTTCTTCATCGGCTACACGGTCGCCTACGGCGTCTCGTTCTTCACCGACGCGCCCACGCTCGCGCAGAAGAACGGCTACGAGCTGGTCAAGTTCTTCTTCCTGCTGACGTTCGCCGCGGCGATTCCGGCGATCGTGTCCGGAGGGATCGCGGAGCGCGCGAAATTCAATCCGCAGGTCGCGGCTTCGTTCGCTGCTCGTCGCGCTGATCTACCCGTTTTTCGAAGGCATCGCCTGGAACCAGCGGTTCGGAATCCAGGCGTGGATGGCGAGCACGTTCGGCGCCGAGTTCCACGACTTCGCGGGCAGCGTCGTCGTGCACGCGATGGGCGGCTGGATCGGACTCGTGGCCGTGTTGATGCTCGGCGCGCGCCGCGGGCGCTATGCCGCGGGCGGTGGCATCGCGGCGCATCCGCCGTCGTCGATTCCGTTCCTGGCCCTCGGCGCGTGGGTGCTCACCGTCGGCTGGTTCGGCTTCAACGTGATGTCGGCTCAGCTTATCGACAAGATCTCCGGACTCGTGGCCGTGAACTCGCTGATGGCGATGGCCGGCGGAACGATCGCGGCGATGTTCGCGGGACGCAACGACCCCGGCTTCGTGCACAACGGACCGCTGGCCGGCCTCGTTGCGATCTGCGCGGGATCGGATGTGATGCATCCGATCGGCGCGCTGGTTACCGGCGCCGCAGCGGGCGCGATGTTCGTGGTGCTGTTCACGCTCACGCAGAACCGCTGGCGCATCGACGACGTGCTCGGCGTCTGGCCGCTGCACGGCGTCTGCGGCGCGTGGGGCGGCATCGCTGCCGGCATCTTCGGCTCGACGGCCCTGGGCGGCGTCGGCGGCGTTTCCTTCGGTGCGCAACTCGTCGGCACGCTGCTCGGCATCGCGATCGCCCTCGCAGGGGGCGCGGCGGTCTACGGGGTGCTGAAAGCGACCGTGGGTCTGCGCCTCGAGCCGGAAGCCGAATTCATCGGCGCGGACCTCGCGGTCCACAAGATCAGCGCGACGGCGGACCGCGAAACGGCCTGGTAGGGGATCTACCGCGGCTTGATGCCCGACGAGAGCGCAGCGGGCATCGGGATGGCATAGGCGGCGATCGCTACGTGCGCGCGCGCTGCACCTTCCGCACGTCCGGAATGTGCCGCAGGTTGCGCATGACCGCCGCGAGATGCTTGCGGTCATGCACCTGCACGCCGAAGAACATCGCGATCACGCCGGCGCCGTCGGGCTTCTCCATCGAGATCGCGTCGATGTTCGCCTTCGAATCGGAAATCGCCGTCGCGAGATCGGCAAGCAACCCGCGGCGATCGGACACGAGCACGCGCACGCCGGCATCGAAATCGCCCTGAACGTCGGGCGCCCATTCGACGTCGACGAGCTCGGCGGAGTCGACGCGCTGCTTCTTGAGCGTAACGCAATCGCGCAGGTGCACGACCAGCCCCTGCCCCTTGCGGAACTGCCCGACGATCGTGTCGCCGGGAATCGGACGGCAGCATTTCGCGTACTGGATCGCGACCCCTTCGACGCCACGCAGCGTCAGCGTGCCCGGCTTGCCCGGCGGCGCGAACGACTCGTCGACCTTGCCCGGCGCCCGCGTGAGCGCCTGCGCCACGACGAACGACAGCCGCTTGCCGAGGCCGATGTCCGCGAGGATCTCGAGCTGGCTCTTCGTGCCGTATTCCTTCGCGAGCGCTTCCCAGCGATCCCAGGTGATCGCGTCCGGCTCGACCTTCAGCGTCGCCAGCGCCTGGTTGAGCATCCGTTCGCCGAGCGCCGCCGACTCCTTCTGCTGCAGCCCCTTGAGGAAATGGCGGATGCGCGAGCGTGCCTTGCCGGTCGCAACGAACGACAGCCACGACGGATTCGGACGGGCCGTCGGCGAGGTCAGGATCTCGACGTGGTCGCCGTTCTTGAGCTCGGTGCGCAGCGGCAGCAGCTCGTAGTTGATGCGTGCGGCAACACAATGATGGCCGATGTCGGTATGCACGCCGTACGCGAAGTCGACCGCGGTCGCGCCGCGCGGCAGCGCCATGATCTTGCCCTTCGGCGTGAACACGTAGATCTCGTCGGGGAACAGGTCGCCCTTGACGTTCTCGAGAAACTCCTTGCTGTCGCCCGACTCGGACTGGATCTCGAGCAGGCTTTGCAGCCAGCGGTGCGTCTCGCGCTGGGCTTCGGCGAGGTCGACGCCGCCGTGCGTCTTGTAGAGCCAGTGCGCCGCGACGCCGGACTCGGCGATCCGGTGCATGTCGTGCGTGCGGATCTGCGCTTCCAGCGGCGTTCCGAACGGCCCGAACAGGGTCGTGTGCAGCGACTGGTAGGCGTTCGCCTTCGGGATCGCGACGTAGTCCTTGAACTTGCCCGGGATCGGCTTGTAGAGCGCATGCAGCACGCCGAGCGCCGCATAGCAGGAGGTCGGATCGGTCACCAGCACGCGCACGCCGTAGATGTCGAATACCTGCGAGAACGTGTAGCGCTTCTCGCGCATCTTCTTG
Source organism: uncultured beta proteobacterium (assembly GCA_963804205.1). Taxonomy (GTDB): domain Bacteria; phylum Pseudomonadota; class Gammaproteobacteria; order Burkholderiales; family Casimicrobiaceae; genus VBCG01. The sequence continues at coordinate 114,120 of CAWDPJ010000008.1, forward strand.
TAGACCGAGTAGACGGTCTTCTCGCGGCCGGTCACCGACGCATGGATGCCGGCCTTCTGGAATCCCTCGCGGATCGCATCCAGCAACCGGTTCATCACTTCGCGCCGGTTGCCTCGTGCCGCCTTGATCGCGCCGGACATCACGCGGTAGCGCATCGGGTGGATGTGCTTGAACGACAGGTCCTGCAGCTCCTGGTAGAGCGCGTTGAGGCCCAGCCGGTTCGCGATCGGCGCGTAGATGTCGAGCGTCTCGCGCGCGATGCGGCGCCGATGCACGCGGCGCCATCACGTCGAGCGTGCGCATGTTGTGCAGGCGGTCGGCGAGCTTGATCAGGATGACGCGGACGTCGCGCGCCATCGCGAGGAGCATCTTGCGGAAGCTCTCCGCCTGCATGTCCTCGCGCGAGTCGAACTGGATCTGGTCGAGCTTGGAAACGCCGTCGACCATCTCGGCGACCGGCCGGCCGAACGTCGTCTCGATCTCGTTCTTGGTGACGGAGGTGTCCTCCATCACGTCGTGCAGCAGCGCGGCGGCGAGTCCCTGCGCGTCGATGCGCCACTGCGACAGGATGCTCGCGACCGCGAGCGGGTGCGTGATGTAAGGCTCGCCCGACTTGCGGTACTGCCCGCGATGGGCGGACTCGGAGAACTCGAACGCGCGCTCGACGAGCTCGACGTCAGGCGGCGGCAGGTAGTGGCCCAGGTGTCGGGTGAACTCGGCGATTTCCGACATGCGTGGGCTTCAACGCGTAGAACGGGCGCTAAGCGTCGTTCAGGTCGCCGGTTTGAGCAGCATCTCGATTCCGACCTTGCCGGCGGCGATCTCGCGCAGCGCAATGACCGTCGGCTTGTCGCGGTCCGCCTCGAGCAGCGGCGTCGAGCCCGAGGTGATCTGCCGCGCGCGGTTCGTGGCGGCAAGCGTGAGCTCGAAGCGGTTCGGAATCCTGGAGAGGCAGTCTTCGATCGTGATGCGGGCCATGGCGTTCCTTTCAGTTCCGGGCAAACGGTTGCAAACCGTTTGACCGCTGTTAGTCTCCCCTCTCCGGCTCGGGAGAGGGGCGGGGGTGAGGGTAGCGAGTCAGGTCGTCGTACCGGGGTCGGTCAGTTCCTGCAACAGCCGCGCGTGTCGGGCACGCTGCCGCGACACCTTGAGCCGCGCGGCGCGGACGATCGCGTCCAGGTCGCTGACGGCCGTTGCAAAGTCTTGATTGATAATAACATAATCGAACTGCTCCCAGCGGCGCATTTCCTCGACCGCGCCCGCGAGCCGCGCCTCGATCACGCTGTCGTCGTCCTGCCCGCGCTTTTCGAGCCGCTCCTTCAGGACGGCGAGCGACGGGGGCAGCACGAAGATGTGCACCGAGTCGGGAAGCAGGCGCCGCACCTGCTCGGCACCCTGCCAGTCGATCTCCAGCAGCACGTCCTGCCCGGCCGCGACCTGCGCTGCGAGCCAGGTCGCCGATGTCGCGTACCAGTGACCGTGGACGAACGCGTGCTCGAGGAACTCGCCGCGGTCACGAAGCTCGTCGAAAGCGCTTCTTGTCGACGAAGTGGTAGTGCACGCCTTCGTGCTCGCCGGGACGGGGCTTTCGCGTCGTGTACGAGACCGACAACCGGATGCCGGGCTCGCGTGCGAGCAACGCGTTCACCAGACTGGTCTTGCCGCCGCCCGAAGGCGCGGCGATGACGAACAGGCAGCCGGCGGCGGTATCGCTCACGCTCGTTCAGCGCGGCGTTGCCCACGCGATGAGCGAACGCGGGCGCGAACGACGGCTGGCGAAAACCCGATTCGAGCCGAGCATGGGCCGCTGCCGACATGCGGCTTGCCTGCCCATGCGGTCAACGACGTGCCTCGCGCTCATTCGGTGCCGGCACGAGGCGCGGCGGCGAGGACGACGTTGAGTCGAACGAAGCCGGTCGCTCCGCCAGCAGCTCGGCGACGAGCAGGCTGCCGTTGACTGAAAGTCAACCGATCAGCGAGAACGACGAGAAGTGCGAAAGAGCAGCGAGCCGGACGCGAGCGCCGGTCGCGCCTGCGTGAAGCCGATCAGCGCGCCGTCGTTGGACCGCAGATGGACGGCGTAGGCGCGACCGCGCCCGGCGATCGCGCCTCGACTGTGACAGCTATCGATCAACGCTCGATTCAGGGCGCCGTCGCCCCCGCCGCCGTGTAGAGCTCGCGCTACCGGCACGACGCGACCGTGCAGCGGCACGATCCGGTCGACCGCGAGGTTCAGTCGCTGCAGGTTGTCGATCAGATTGGTGTGGTTCGGATTCGGCTGCTTCGGCGGCGGCGCATTCGGCGCGCCCGGCGTGAACGCGTCCGCCTCGATCAGCAGCTTTTCCTTCGGCAGATAGACCATCGTGAAGCTGTCGGTGTGATGGCTGTCGACGATGTGGTAGAGCTCGACCCGGCGCGTGCCGTCGGACAGCGTGAGGCGCTCGTCGTAGCCGCGGAACTGCGCCCGCTTGCCCGACTTCGCGAGCCGGTCCGGGCTGATCGTGTTCGGGACGGCGAACACGCGCTCGAAATACGCCTTGTTCTGCGCCTGCGTCACGATCGTCGCGCCTTCGCCGGCCGCCGTGCGCAGCCCGCCCGAATGGTCGAAATGCTGGTGCGAGTTGATCACGTAGCGGATCGGCTTCTTCGGCGCCAGCTTGCGCACCTCGTCGATCACCGGCCCGGTGCGTCCTTCGTTCAGCGGCGCCTCGACGAGAATCATGTGATCCTTCATCTCGATCGCGACACTGTTGTGCGACCCGCCGCCGACGAACCACACGCCGTCGGCGACCTTGTCGACGGTGACGCGCTCGCTGGCGGAACGGACGAGGTCCGGAATCTGGATGTCGGCCGGCGCGTTCGGCTGGACGTCGCGCACCGTCAGGTCGAGCACCGGAAAGCCACCCTGCGTCTGCCGGATACGGGTCGGGAACTTGATGCTCCCGAAGTCCCGATAGTCGGAGTACGTCGTGACCGTCGCAGTGTCGCCAAGCACCGGGTCCGGTGCGCGCGACTCGACCCGATCGACCAGCCCCTGGCCGTTCACGAAGACGGTCGCGGTGAACCGGCCCGGCTCGGTGAACGAGAACGCCGACAGCGACTTGTCGGCCTGCGGACGCGCCGTCGCCTTGTTCTTCATCGCCGCTTTGAGCACGCCATGCGGCGTGATCCACAGCTGGTGGATGCGGTCGGAGACGAAGCGCGGCCCGGGCAGGGGCGCGGTTGCGAGCTGGTTCCACGCGAACGTGCCGCTGACGTATTGGTCGTTCCGCTGCTCGCCGGTATGCGGATAGCCGCCGCCCCCCAGGGCCTCGCCGCGCACCAGCACGATCTCGTCGCGCATCGAGCCGGTTTCGTAGTTCACGGTTCGGGTGACGCTCGGCAGCTTGATCTTCGGCCAGGCGAGCCCCGGCTTGTAGGCCTGGCCGAACGTGTAGCCGGTCCCGTCGGCGGTGTAGCGAAGCGATTTGAGATCGGTCGCGCCCATCGTTTTCGCCGCGCGCTCGAGCGCGTCGTTTTGCGCAAACGCCAGCCCGGCGCGAGAAACGCGATGAGCAACATCGTCCGCCGTGTCTTCGATGATCCGAACGCAGCCATGCATCTCCTCCTGTTAGTTTCCTTCAGAAAACCCGGACAGACCGCGCTCTTCCCTCAAACCCGATTGCTACTCGATGTTCTGCACCTGCTCGCGCATCTGCTCGATCGCGACCTTGAGCTCGAGCGCCGCCTGCGAGAGCTCGGCATCGACCGACTTGCTGCCGAGCGTGTTCGCCTCGCGATGCAGCTCCTGGGCGAGGAAGTCGAGACGCTTGCCCGCGCTGCCGCCGGCCGCCAGCACGCGGCGCACTTCGGAGACATGGGTGATCAGCCTCGCGACTTCCTCGGCAACGTCGATCTTCGTCGCAAACAGGGCGAGCTCCTGTTTTAATCGATCCTCGTTCGGATCGAGCCCCGCCTCCTTCAGCCGCGCGCCGAGCTTGTCGACGTAGGCGGCATGGATCGCCGGGATGCGCGGCGCGACGCGGCCGACCTGCGCCTCGATTTCGGTGCAGCGGGCCTCGAGCAGGCGCGCCAGCTTCTCGCCTTCGCGGGCGCGCGACGCGGCGAGCTCCTGCGAGCGCCCGGTCGAGCAGTCCGTGAACCCGCGCACCCAGCTCCTCTGCCGGCACGGCCGCCTCGACGATGACGCCGGGCCAGCGCATGATCTCGGCGACCGACAGCGGCGTCGCTTCGGGGACCAGGCGGCGCACGACGTTGGACGCCTTCGTGAGCTCGGCCACGCGGCCGGGATCGATGGCGACGCTCGCGGACCCCGGCTGGGTCCGGTGGATCGACGCGCGGCACTCGACCTTGCCGCGCTTGAGCTCCATGGCGATGCGCTCGCGAAGCGCGGACTCGAGTCCGCGGAACTCGTCGGGCAGCTTGAGCGTCAGGTCGAGGTAGCGGTGGTTCACGCTCCGGAGCTCGACCGTGAGCGTCGCCCCGGGGAGCTCGTCGGCGACCGCCGCGAACCCGGTCATGCTCAGAATCATGTTGGCGGGGGTGCTGGTGCGGGATCGGACGCCGAGCGCCTTCGGGCGGCCCTGCGGCGCTCATGGGCGTCTTTCGGCGCTTTTCATGCGGTTGCATCCCGCGCCCGCCCGACGTCTCGGACGCCATGATTTCTTTACTTCGCCCGACGGGTTATCCGAGAATGTAACGGTAATCCGCCCCCCGCGCAAACCGCTCGAACGACAATTGGCACGCGAATTGCGGTGGGTTCTCCGGATCTGCGTCCGCGTAACTCTCCCATGCCCGTCACCAACCAGGCGCTCTCCGGCGGCTACCAGCTGCTGAACTACCGGATCGACCGGCAGATCAGCCGCGGCGGCTTCTCGATCGTCTATCGGGCCTTCGACGAGACCGGGGCACCGGTCGCCATCAAGGAGTACCTGCCAAGCTCGCTCGTGCTGCGGACCGAGGGCGACATCGTCCGCGCGTCGTCGGCGGAGAACCTGACGTCGTTCCGCTACGGCATGAAGTGCTTTTTCGAGGAAGGGCGGGCGCTGGCGAAGATCAACCACCCGAACGTCGTGCGCGTGCTGAATTTCTTCCGCGCGAACGAGACCGTGTACATGGTGATGCGCTACGAGCGCGGCCGCACGCTGCAGCAGCAGATCCAGATGAAGCAGGACCAGATGTCCGAGCGCTTCGTCCGCCACGTTTTCATGCATCTGTTGAACGGCCTGCGCGAAGTGCACACGCACAAGCTGCTGCATCTCGACATCAAGCCGGCGAACATCTACCTTCGCACCGACGGCTCGCCGGTGCTCCTCGACTTCGGCGCCGCACGCCAGACGCTGACCAGCAACCGCCCGAAGCTCGCGCCGATGTACACGCCCGGATTCGCCGCGCCCGAGCAGTACCGCGAGCCCGACCGGCTCGGTCCGTGGACCGACGTCTACGGCACCGGCGCGTCGATGTTCGCGTGCCTCGCCGCGTTCGCGCCGCAAGCCGCCGACGCGCGGCTGCAGGAGGACCACCTCGTGTCCGCGAAGAAGATCTGGGCCGGGCAGTATTCGGACAACGTGCTGGAAGTCATCGACTGGTGCTTGAGGCTCGACCCGCTCGAGCGGCCGCAGAGCGTGTTCGCGCTGCAGAAGGCGATCCGCGACATCGCGCCGCGCAAGCGCAAGCTCACGTTCATCGGCAACCTGAAGCGCGTGCTGTTCTCCGAAATCGGGGCGTGACGCCCCCGTTGTTGCGCGAGCGGCTCATGCAATCCGCACCTCACTGCGCAAAGTGCGCGTTGTTCCCTGCCGTTGCCCACGAGCGCCGAAGGGCCGCCCCGAGGCGCTCGTCTGATTGCAACCCGACGAAAAAGGTGCGACGCAAAGGCTGCGTCGGCCATCGATCCAGCGGACGCCTTTTTCGTCGGATCGACTGATGCGGTTCACGATCTTCCAGGAGTCCCGCAAGGGGTCGCGCAAGGTCAACCAGGACCGGATCGCGTACACGTACGGCCGCGACACCTGATGCTCTGCGTCGCCGACGGCATGGGCGGGCACGCCGGCGGCGAGATCGCCGCGCAGATCGCGGTGCGGCTGTTCATCGAGCGGTTCCAGCAGGAGGCGAAGCCGATCCTGCGCAATCCGCTCAAGTTCCTGCAGGACACGATGCTGCGCGCGCATGCGGCGCTCGGGTCCTACGCGAACCAGTTCTCGATGCTGGAGACGCCGCGCACGACCTGTGTGGTCGTCGTCGTGCAGGCGAACCACGCGTACTGGGCGCACGTCGGCGATTCGCGCTTCTACCTGTTGCGGCAGGGCAGCCTGATCGGCAGCACGAAGGACCACTCGAAGGTCCAGTACCTGGTCGACCAGGGAATCATCCAGGCCGACGAGGTCCCCGACCATCCGGACCGGAACAAGATCTTCAGTTGCCTGGGCGGCCTCGTCGACCCGGTGATCGACCTGTCCAAGCGCACGCCGCTTCGCAACGGCGACATCCTGATGCTGTGCACCGACGGGCTGTGGAGCGTGATGTCGCAGCACGAGATGGCCACTTACCTGACGTCGACGCCGATCCTCAAGACCGGCCCGCAGATGATGCGCGAGGCCGAGAAGCGCGGCGGTCCGGACGGCGACAACCTGTCGACGATCATCGTGCGCTGGGGACCCGAGACGCTCACCGACGAGGCGCAATCGACGATCACCGAGACGATGGGCCTCGGCGAGTTCCAGACGGCGCTCGACAAGACCGTGACGCTGACCGATCGCAAGGGCACGCAGCGCGACCTGACCGACGACGAGATCGAGCGGGCGATCGCGGAGATCCAGGCGACGATCCAGAAGTTCAGGAAGTAGAAGCGGATCTCGGATCGAGGACTCGGGGCGAGCGCGCGAGCGCTGCGCCGCGATCGCGTCGCGACTTGTCAAGCATCCCGAAGGTCGACGAAAAATTGGTAGCGCTAGCGCGGTATCGCGAGTCGTCGGCGCATGCATCGGTCGGGACGCTCCCTCGATCCTCTGATCCCTCGATCCTCGATCCCTGTCTCGCTGCATGCGCCAGCTCATCCTCGACACCGAGACCACCGGCCTCGACCCCAAGCAGGGGCACCGCATCATCGAGCTCGCCGCCCTCGAGCTCGTCGACCGGCGGCCGACCGGGCGCCACGTGCACTACTACTTCAATCCCGAGCGCGAGATCGACGCGGCGGCGACCGAAGTGCACGGCATGACGTGGGACGATCTGAGGATCGAAGCCGCGGTTCCGCGACCTCGCGGCAGAGTTCCTCGATTTCGCGCGCGGCGCCGAGTGGATCATCCACAACGCGCCGTTCGACGTCGCGTTCCTCGACTACGAGCTGTCGCTGTGCGAGTTGTGCGCGTGCGGCGACGTGTACGTGAAGCTGACCGACACGCTGTCGCTCGCTCGCGAGCAGTTCCCGGGCAAGCGCAACAGCCTCGACGCGCTGTGCGAGCGCTTCGGCGTCGACAACGCGCAGCGCTCGCTGCACGGCGCCCTGCTCGATGCGCGCCTGCTCGCCGACGTCTACCTGGCGATGACGCGCGGCCAGGAATCGCTGACGATCGACATCGCGCAGCCGGTCGTGATGGTGGCTGGCGGCTCGCAGCTCGACTGGGCGGGCCGGACGCGAGCGCCGCTGATCGTCGATGCTGCCCTCCGACGACGAGATCGCGGCGCATCATGCCTACCTCGAATCGCTCGACCGGGAGTCGAAGGGCCGCTGCCTCTGGCTGACGCTGGATCGCGCCGTCGCGGCTTAGGGTCAGACCCCAAATTCGCGGCCAGCGATTCCGCGACATTGTCTCGCAGCCGCCGATCGCGAAATTGGGGTCTGACCCCGCCCGCTGTCACGAGAATGTCATCCCCGGAAGCGACAGTTCGGCACTCGACGCCCGACACCGCGGCCGCTGATGCGGCGCGTCCGCGGCGCGCCGGTCCCATGCTCGCTGACGCTCCCGATGCGCTGATCAACCGCGAGCTCTCGCTGCTCGACTTCAACCGGCGCGTGCTCGCGCTGGCGGAGAACCCGGACGTCCCGCTGCTCGAGCGGCTGCGGTTCCTGTCGATCGTCGGCAGCAATCTCGACGAGTTCTTCGAGATCCGCGTCGCGGGGCTCAAGAGCGCGCTCCGCGCGAAGATTCCGCCGACCGGCATGACGCTGCAGGACGCGCGCGCCGAGTTGAACCAGATCACCGAGGCCGCGCACTATCTCGTCGCGGACCAGTACCGCGTGCTGAACCAGCAGGTGCTGCCGCAACTTGCGCAGCGCGGCATCCGGCTGCTTCGCAATGACGACCGCTCGGACGCCGAACGCGCGTGGGTCGCCGAGCTTCTTCGAGCGCGAAGTACGGCCGCTGCTGACGCCGATCGGCCTCGATCCCGCGCATCCTTTCCCGCAGATCGGCAACAAGACGCTGAACTTCATCGTCGAGCTGTCGGGCCGCGACGCGTTCGGTCGCGACACGACGATCGCGATCGTCAAGGCGCCGCGCGTCGTGCCGCGGGTGATCAAGCTGCCGGCGGAGGTCAGCGGCAACGACGCGTCGTTCTTCCTGCTGTCCTCCGCGATCCACGCGCACCTGGGGGATCTGTACCCGGGGCGCGAGATCGTCGGCTATTCGCAGTTCCGGCTGACGCGCGACGCGGACCTGTGGATCGACGAGGAGGAGGTCAAGAACCTGCGGCAGGCGCTCGCGGGCGAATTGCCGCACCGGCAATTCGGCGCGCCGTTGAGGCTCGAGGTGGCCGCCGGGTGTCCGGCGATGCTCGCGGAGTTCCTGCTGACGCAGTTCGAGCTGACCGAGGCGGACCTGTATCGCTGCGACGGGCCGGTCAACGTGATGCGGCTGACTTCGCTGATCGACCAGGTCGACGATGCGGACCTCAAGTATCCGGCCTTCCGGCCGGGGCTGCCCGCGCGGCTGGCCGAAGGGACCGACATCCTGGAGGCGATCCGCAAGCACGACATCCTGCTGCATCATCCTTACCAGTCGTTCGACCCGGTCGTGGAGTTCATTCGCCGCGCTGCCGACGATCCGGATGTCGTCGCGGTCAAGCAGACGGTGTACCGCACCGGCGCGAGCTCCGAGCTGATGGAGGCGCTGCTGCTCGCGGCGCGGCGCGGCAAGGAAGTGACGGTCGTCGTCGAACTGTTCGCGCGTTTCGACGAGGAAGCGAACATCAACTGGGCGGAAAAGCTCGAGTACGAAGGCGCCCAGGTCGTCTACGGGGTGTTCGGCCTGAAGACGCATGCAAAGCTGGCGCTGCTGCTGCGTCGCGAACGCGACGCCACCGGCCGCTCGCGACTCGCGCCGTACGCGCATCTGGGCACCGGCAACTATCATCCGCGCACCACCGGCCTTTACTCCGATTTCGGGCTCATGACCACCGACGCGGAGCTTTGCTCGGACGTGAACGAGGTGTTCCTGCACATCACGAGCCTCGCGAAGGCCTCGCGGATGAAGCGCTTGCTGCTCGCTCCCGTTCACGATGCACCGTCGGGTCGTGGAAATGATCCGCCGCGAGGCGAAGCACGCGCGTGAAGGCAAGCCTGCCCGCATCGTTGCGAAGATGAACGCGCTCGTCGAGGAGCAGGTGATCCGTGCGCTGTACGCGGCGTCCTCCGACGGCGTGCAGATCGACCTGATCGTGCGCGGCGCGTGCGCGCTGCGACCCGGCGTGCCCGGGTTGTCCGAGAACATCCGCGTGCGCTCGATCCTCGGTCGCTTCCTCGAGCACCATCGGGTCTGGCGATTCGCGAACGCGGGCGAGGACGACGTGTGGCTTTCGTCGGCGGACTGGATGGGGCGCAACCTGTTCCGGCGCATCGAGGTCGCGTTTCCGGTGCGCGATCCGGAGCTGAAGGCCCGCGTGATCGACGAGGGACTCGACGTTTATCTTGCCGACACCTGCGACGCTTGGGAGCTGAACGCCGACGGCACGTGGTCGCTCTGCCAGCCGAAGCGCGGCGCAAAGCCGCGCTCCGCGCAGGCGAATTGCTGGGGCGGTTGCGCGCGCCTGCGCTCGTCCCGATCGTGGCCAGAGAACCGAGCGTTGACTGCCGATGGTGCAGATGGATCTGATCCTGTGGCGACATGCGGAAGCCGAGCCGGGCGAGCCCGATCTGGACCGGCGCCTGACTGCGAAGGGTGTCAAGCAGGCTGCGCGCGTGGCCGCCTGGCTCGAGCGTCATCTGCCGGACAGTTGTCGCGTGCTCGTCTCGCCCGCACGGCGTGCGCAGCAGACCGCGCAGGCGCTCGGACGAAAGTTCAAGACCGTCCACGAATCTTGCGCCGGGCGCGAGCGTCGCCGCGGTCCTGGCGGCGGCGAACTGGCCCGACTCGCGCGAAAGCGTGCTGATCGTCGGCCACCAGCCTACGCTGGGCGAAGTGGCGTCGTTGCTGCTCGCCGGCGAGGAGGCGGGCTGGTCGATCAAGAAAGGCGGCGTGTGGTGGCTCTACCGACCGCGATCGCGATGGCTCGGCGGCCGTGCTGCTGCGCGTCGCAATCGGCCCCGAATTTGTCTAGCCGATGAAAAACGTGTCCGTGAATCCGGAGCCTGACGCAAGGTCAGCGCTGCACGTTTTTCATCGGGTTTGAATCAGGCGGGCGCCTTAAGGTCGGCCCGTCGGCGCCCGCGGGTAAAGCTACGAAACAACGAGCATTTTGCGGCGTGCTGAGCCTATTGCAGCCGTGATTCACGCGGTTGTCACACGCGCTCGCTAGCCTGCATGGCGCTCACGATGAACGCTCCCGAGACGCTCGAAAGCCCACACAAGGGGACGACCGGACTTCGCCGGCTCGTCAACGCGTTCTTCTATTCGCTCTCGGGGTTGCGGCTGGCGTTCCGTCACGAGAGCGCGTTCCGGCAGGAGATCCTGCTCGCCGCTGTGCTCGTCCCGCTCGCGTGCATCGTGCCGGTGACGCCGCCGGAACGCGTGCTTTTGATTGCGACCGTGGTCCTGGTGCTGATCGTCGAGCTCCTGAACTCGAGCGTCGAAGCGGCGATCGACCGGATCAGTTTCGACACCCACCGGCTGTCCAAGCGCGCCAAGGATCTCGGCAGCGCCGCAGTGCTGCTTGCGCTCGTGCTACTGGCGATTACCTGGCTGCTCGTCGCGGGCCCGCGCTGGCGAACCTGCTGCGCTAGCGCATCGGGCTCGGCGTCGCGCACGAGCGACATAGACGTCGCGTCACGCTCCGAACTCACGGACCGGTTCTTCATCGAGCGAGCCGCGCATGCGCGGCTGCAGATGCATCGCGAACTGCCGCGTCGCCGATTCCCACGAGAAGCGCTGCCCGAACCGCCGGACCGCATCGCGATCGCAATCGAGTGCGGCAAGCGCGGCACTTCGCAGGTCCTCCGACAGCACGCCGGCCGCAGGGATCGGTGACGACGTCGAGCGGACCGGTGACCGGGAAGGCTGCGACCGGCGTACCGCACGCCATCGCCTCGATCAGCACGAGGCCGAACGTGTCGGTGCGGCTCGGAAAGACGAACACGTCCGCCTGCTGGTAGAACGCCGCGAGCTCGCGTCCGTGCTTCATGCCGAAGAAGCGGACGTCCGGATACTCGGATTGAAGCCGCGCGCGGGCCGGGCCGTCGCCGACGACCCATTTGGTTCCCGGCAGCTCGAGCTCGCAGAACGCCTCGATGTTCTTCTCGACGGCGACGCGTCCTGCGTACAGGAAGATCGGTCGCTCGCGTTCGCGCGGCTCGCGCGGCGCCGGCGTGAAGAGCGCCGTATCGACGCCGCGCGACCACAGCACGAGGTTCTCGAACCCTCGCTCGGCCAGGCGATCGCGGATCGCCGGCGTTCCGCACATCACCGCGCGCGAGCGCGCGTGGAAATGCCGGAGCCATGCGTAGGTGATCGAGACCGGCAAGCCGGCAGCGTGCATGCACGTACTCCGGGAACTGCGTGTGGTACGCGGTGGTGAACGGCTGATCGATGCGCAGGCAATGCCTGCGTGCCGCGATGCCGAGCGGACCTTCGGTCGCGATATGGACGGCGTCCGGCGCGAACGCGTCGATGCGCCGGGCAACCTCGCGTCCGGGCAGCACGGCGAGCGGGATTTCCGGATAGCTCGGCGTGGGTATCGTGCGGAACCCGTCCGGCGTGATCAGTTCGACGATGTGGCCCAGCCGCTTCAGCTCCGCGACCGTGTTGACCAGCGTGACGACGACGCCGTTGACTTGCGGCGACCAGGCATCGGTGACGATCAGGAGGCGCATGGCTGGAGGACCGTTGATGTCGCGGATCAGGGGCCGGCGAGCGCCGGTTCGGACATTCGGGCGCGCGATGGCAGACAGTTCGCGGCGCTCATCGCCGGCTCGGCAAGAATGTCCTGCGCGCGCAGGATGACGAGCCCGCCTTCGAACGTCTCGGCGAGCGCCGTCAGGCTTTCGACCCAGTCGCCGTCATTGCAGTAGAGTACGCCGTCGATCTCGCGGATCTCGGCCTTGTGGATGTGCCCGCAGACGACGCCGTCGAGGCCGCGGCGCTTGGCCTCGTGCGCCACAGCCGCTTCGAACGCCGTGATGTAGGACACGGCGTTCTTCACTCGGTGCTTGAGGAACTGCGACAGCGACCAGTAGCGCAGCCCGAGCCGCGCGCGAACCGCGTTGACGTGCTGGTTGAGCTTCAGCGTGAACGTGTAGAGGACATCGCCCAGCAGCGCGAGCCACTTCGCGCACTGGACGACGCCGTCGAACAGGTCGCCGTGCGTCACCAGCAACCGGCGCCCGTCCGCGGTGACGTGGATCGCTTCCTCCACTGATCGCGATGTCGCCGAACGCGACGCCGACGACGTGGCGCGCGGCCTCGTCGTGATTGCCCGGGATGTAGATCACCTTCGTGCCCTTGCGTGCCTTGCGCAGCAGCTTCTGGATCACGTCGTTGTGCGACTGATGCCAGTACCAGCGGCGCTTGAGCTGCCAGCCGTCGACGATGTCGCCGACGAGGTAAAGGTAATCCGATTCGGTCCGCCGGAGGAATGCCAGCAGGGCCTCGGCCTGGCAGCCGGGCGTGCCGAGGTGCGTATCCGAGATGAACAGCGCGCGGTAGCGGCGGGGCGCGGAACCGCGGTCTTCCGGCGTCGTTGGCAGCAGAGCGGCGTCGCGTCGTCCGTACGCCCGGCTGACTGCGCCTCGGCGTCGACTTCGCGCGATCTCGCAGCGAACCTCGGCATCCCGTTGACCTCTTTCAAGCCTGCGGCATCGTCTGACGCCGGCAAGACAGCGCGATGACGTTTTCGTGGCGGGGCGGTGACGGCGGCCGGGCGGCTGTCGCATTCCGGAAACGCGGCGCGGCGATCATTGCCGGAGCTCCCCTTGAGGCAGGACCCGGAAAATGCGGCGTGCGACCCGAACCGCGCGTCGGTCGCGATCGTGCTGGGTTGCGACGAGATCGGCAGCGCCGTCGCCCACCGGCTGCATCGCGACGGCTTCGCGGTCGTGCTGATCGATGCCGTCGACCCGCCGTGGCCGCGGCGGGGGATGGCGTTCACCGACGCGTGGTATGCGGGCGCCGCCGAGCTGTCCGGCGTGTCGGCGGTCTTTTGCGCCAGCGTGCGCAGCATTCCGGCGGTGCTCGACCGCAGCCTCGCCGTCGCCGCGACGACCTGGTCGTGGGCGGGGGTGGCGTCGGCGCTGTCGCCGGTGGCGATGATCGAGACCCGCGCCCCTTCCGCGCGCCGCACCTCGATCGATCGGACGACGGCGCCGCCGCTCCTCACCATCGAAGTCGTCCCGGGCGCGATCGCCGGGCCGGAATTCGACGTCGCAATCCGCGATGCCGGCACCCCAGCCGGTCCGCGAACGCGTCCTCTATGCGCCCTGCGACGGGCGCTTCGGCACCCATCGCTCGATCGGCGAACACGGTTCGCGCGGGCGGAGACCGTCGGCAGCGTCGGCGGGCGTGCCGATCGTGGCGCCGATCGATGGCTGCCTGCGCGGGCTCTCCGCGCGAGGCGCGCGGCTGCGCGTCGGCGGCGAGCTGGTCGAGATCGATCCGCGCGCGGACCCGACGCGCTGCTTCGGGCTCGAGCGAGCGGTCGAGTGCGATTGCGCGCGGCGTTTCCGAGGCGCTCGAAGGCGAACGATCGCCGCGGCGTTGCGGCGGCGCGCAGGCGCGGGAGTTACCGCAGCTCCTTGATCGGAACGCCGGCCGCGGCCCACTCCGCGCGCTCCTTCTCGATCAGATGCGCGGTCTGCGGGATGCGCCTTGAGCCAGCTCACCGGCACATGGAGGCGGATCGTCGCGTTGGCCGCGAGCGTGATGCGCGGCGTTGCGATCGGGCGACGCGCGTGATGGAACAGCACCGCGAGCCGAAGCGCGAGGATCTGCGCTCGCACGTCCGGATCGTCGAGCGCGTCGGCGACCTTGTCGAGCCCGCCGCGACAACCGAGCACGAGCCGCGCGATGTCGCGCTGCTCGCCCGCGGAGAATCCCGGCATGTCCGCGTGCTGCAGGATGTACGCGCTGTGCTTGTGGAACCCGATGTGCGACACGGTCGAAGCCGACCTCGTGCAGCCATCCGGCCCACTCGACGCGCTGCGCAGCGTCGTTGTCGGGGCGAACCGCCGCGCGCAGATAGAGCGCCTTCGCGGTCGCAGCCACGCGCTGCGCGTGCTCGCGATCGATGCGGTAGCGCTCGAGGAAACGCTCGACCGTCGCCACGCGGCTGTCGCGATGCACGGTGCGGCCGAGCAGGTCGTAGAGCACGCCGAGCCTCAGCGCGCCGCCGACCGGATTGATCCGCTCGACGCGAAGCTCGGCCAACGCGGCGGTCATCACGGCGAAGCCGCCGGCGAGCACCGGCGCGCGCGCCGGCTTCAGCCCTTCCAGCGTGAGCTTCGAAACGTGCCCGGCGCTGATCATCCTGCTGCGCAGCCGGGCGAGCCCCTCCGGCGTGATGCCGCCGGACGACCAGCCGTTGCTCTCGAGGATCTCGGCAAGCGCCAACGCCGTGCCCGATGATGCGAACGCCTCGTGCCAGTGCGCACGATCGAACTGGTTCGCGATCGCCTCGATCTCCGCGCGCGCATGCGTCTCGGCCGCCTTGAACGCGGCGGCCGTGAGCTCGCCCTTCGGGAAAAAGCGCTGCGTCACGCCGACGCAGCCGAGCTTCAGCGATTCGAGCCTTTCCGGCTCCATGCCGCGGCCGATGATGAACTCGGTCGAGCCGCCGCCGATGTCGATGACCAGGCGGGGCGCGTTCGATGCCGGCAGCACGTGCGCGACGCCGAGGTAGATGAGCCGCGCCTCCTCGTGCCCGCCGATGATGTCGATCGGGAAGCCGAGCGTCGCTTCCGCCTTGGGCAGGAAGTGGTGCGCATTCGTCGCGGCGCGAAACGTCTGCGTCGCCACGACGCGCACCGCCGAAGGATGCAGGCCGCGCAGCCGCTCGGCGAAGCGCGCGAGGCAGGCGAGCGCTGCGCGCTGCGCAGCCGGCGTCAGCCGTCCGTTGCGGTCGATGCCGAGCGCCGATGCGCAGCGTCTCGCGCACCGTGTCGAGCCGGAAGATGTGGTCGCCTTCGACGCGCCCGACCTCGAGGCGGAAGCTGTTGCTGCCCATGTCGACGACGGCGAGCATGGTGGGCGGCGGGGCGTGGACGTTGCGGGCGGCATGGCGCGGCGACGCGTAGCAGAGCGCACCGCCCGATCGTCTAGAGTTACGCCCCGCCGCCGTTACGCCCCATGCCGATCGACTACCTGCAGAAGATCCTGACCGCGAAGGTCTACGACGTCGCCGTCGAGTCGCCGCTCGAGCTCGCGCCGACGCTGTCCGCGCGGCTGAGCAACCGCGTGCTGCTGAAGCGCGAGGACCAGCAGAGCGTGTTCTCGTTCAAGCTGCGCGGCGCGTACAACAAGATGGCGCATCTGTCCGACGCCGAGCGCGCGCGCGGCGTGATCGCGGCGTCGGCGGGCAACCATGCGCAAGGTGTCGCGCTCGCGGCGCAGCGCCTCGGCTGCCAGGCGACGATCGTCATGCCGATGACGACGCCGCACATCAAGGTCACGGCCGTCGAAGCGCGCGGCGCGAAGGTCGTGCTGCACGGCGACTCGTACTCGGATGCCTACGCGAAGGCGCTCGAGCTGCAGAAGAAGACGCGCGCCACGTTCGTGCATCCGTACGACGACCCCGACGTCATCGCCGGGCAGGGCACGATCGGCATGGAGATCCTCCGCCAGTGGCAGGGGCCGCTGGACGCGATCTTCGTCGCGATCGGCGGCGGCGGCCTGATCGCGGGCGTCGCCTCGTACGTCAAGCGCGTCCGTCCCGAAGTGAAGATCATCGGCGTGCAGCCGGTCGAATCGGATGCGATGGCGCGCTCGATCGCTGCGGGGCGGCGCGTGACGCTGCCGCACGTCGGGCTGTTCGCCGACGGCGTCGCGGTCAAGCAGGTCGGCAAGGAGACGTTCCGCATCGCGCGCAAGCTCGTCGACGACATCGTGCTCGTCGACACCGATGCGACCTGCGCCGCGCTGAAGGACGTGTTCGAGGACACGCGCTCGATCCTCGAGCCGGCCGGTGCGCTCGCGATCGCCGGCGTGAAGGCGTGGGTCGAGAAGCATCGGCGTGAGCGACCGGACGTTCGTCGCGATCGCCTGCGGCGCGAACATGAACTTCGACCGGCTGCGCTTCGTCGCGGAGCGCGCCGAGGTCGGCGAGCAGCGCGAGGCGCTGCTCGCGGTGACGATCCCCGAGCGGCCGGGCAGCTTCCGCGAGTTCATCGGCCTCATCGGCAAGCGCTCGGTCACCGAGTTCAACTACCGCTACGCCGACCCGAAGGTCGCGCACCTGTTCGTCGGGCTCGAGGTCGCCGGCCGGCACGAGACGCTGCAAGCTCCTGGCCGAGCTCAAGCGCCGGCGCATCGATGCGTTCGACCTCACCGACAACGAGATGGCGAAGCTGCACGTGCGCCACCTCGTCGGCGGCCATGCGCCGTCGGCGGAGAACGAGATCCTGTACCGCTTCGAGTTTCCCGAGCGGCCGGGCGCGCTGCTGAAGTTTCTCGACAGCATGAGCGCGGGCTGGAACATCAGCCTGTTCCACTACCGCAACCACGGCGCCGACTCCGGACGCGTGCTGGTCGGCATGCAGGTCCCGCCGTCGGATACCGCGGAATTCCGGCGTTTTCTCGACCGGCTGGGCTACGACTACATAAACGAGACCGCGAACCCGGCCTATCGGATGTTTCTGGGCCGGTAGGCAGTCGGGCGCGCGACGCCTGTCGACTACCGTTCGTCGCCGCACCGCGGCAACCCCTGCCGTCCTAGCGGCAGCCGGCGCGCGGAGCGAAAACATGTGCGCCGGCGGCGCTTTCGACGCCTTCGCAGCGCGGCGGCCGATTCCGGCAAGGTTTATGCTCTAGGCAACGGGCTCGGCGCATGGCAGACTCGGCGCCGCGCGGCGAGGTGTGGCCTACAAGTGGCCCGCCGCGCCCAATGAACGCATCACGGACTGCGGTCGCCGCACCGGCGGCGCGGTCCTCGACTTCGAGGGGCGAGCTTTGCCGGATCCAAACCCGCTTTCGGGCGTCAAGGTCATGGTGATCGACGATTCGAACACCATCCGCCGCAGCGCCGAGATCTTCCTGCTGCAGGCAGGCTGCACGGTCATCCTCGCCGAGGACGGGTTCGACGCGCTCGCGAAGATCACCGACCACCAGCCCGACCTCGTGTTCGTCGACATCATGATGCCGCGCCTCGACGGCTACCAGACCTGCGCGCTCATCAAGAAGAACGCGAAGTTCCATCACACGCCGGTCATCATGCTGTCGTCGAAGGACGGGCTGTTCGACCGCGCCCGCGGCCGGATGGTCGGTTCCGACCAGTACCTGACGAAGCCGTTCACGAAGGAGAGCCTGCTGAAGGCTGTCGCCGCACACGTCAAGGCTGCTGCCTAGCGCGATTCGCGCGTCCCGCGGCTCGCGCTGAAGCCGCCGGGCCCATGGATCCCATGGGAAGCACGCGCGGGCGTGCATGAGCTTCCAAAAGGAACGACAAGAACCATGGCGATCCGCAAGATCCTGATAGTCGACGACTCGCCGACCGAGCGGCATGTGCTGAACGACATGCTCACCAAGGCCGGCTTCGAGGTCGTCGCGAGCGACAACGGCGAGGACGCGATCCTGAAGGCCAAGCAGGTCAAGCCGGACCTGATCCTGATGGACGTCGTCATGCCCGGCCTCAACGGGTTCCAGGCCACTCGCGCGATCAGCCGCGACCCCGAGACGCGCTCGATCCCGATCATCCTGTGCACGAGCAAGAGCCAGGAGACCGACAAGATCTGGGGCATGCGCCAGGGCGCGCGCGACTACATCGTCAAGCCGGTCAATCGCGACGAGCTGCTCGCGAAGATCACCGCCGTCGCCTAGACGCCGAGCACGCCGCCAACGCCATGGCCCGCGCCGCAAAGCTCGACCTCCGCACCTTCCAGCAGGAGCTGGCGACGCGCCTCGCGAGCAAGACCGCCGCGCAGGTCGAAAGCTCGCGGCTGGGTCTTTCGTGCGGCGGCGAGCAGTGGCTGATCCGGCTCTCGGACGCCGGCGAGGTGATCGCCGTGCCGCCGATCGCCGAGCGTGCCGCTGACCAAGCCGTGGTTCCGCGGCCTCGCGAACATCCGCGGCAACCTCTACAGCGTCATCGATTTCTCGGGGTTCCTCGGACGCGGCAACGCGTCGCCGGCCTCGCACAACCGGCTCGTGCTGTTCGGACCGCGCGCCGGCGACCTCAATGCCGGCATCGTCGTCCCGCGCGTGCTCGGCCTGCGCAACCTCGCGGAGCTCGCGCCCGCGGCCGCGTCGACGGAGGCGCCCGGCTGGTACGCGCAGCGCTGGATCGACGCCGACGGGAACGCGTGGCAGGAGATCGATCTCGCCAAGCTCTGCCGCGAGCCTGCGTTCCTGCAGGTCGGGCACTAAGCAGCCGCGAAGCGGAAAAGCACATTTTCGGAGGCAAACGAACCATGGCCCTCAAGATGCCCAAACTGTTCGGCGAACCCAAGGCGAAGCTCGCCGCGGTCGACGCCGACCTCGACGTCCCGACCACGCAGGTGCGGATGAATGCCGCGGCGCAGTCCGGCTACGACCCGCTCGCCTCGGTCTCGGTGATGGAGCAGCTGCGCGCGGCGACCGCGAAGTCGGTCGCGCCGTGGAAGCTGCCGGTGATCGGCGACATGCCGGTGGCGAAGCAGCTGTCGGTGCTCGGCACGACGCTGCTGATGCTGCTCGCGTTCGCTGCGCTGATGGTCTTCCTCGACGGGCGCGCGGCATCGCAGGGCGCGGCCGCCACCGCGACGGCGACGGAAATGCAGATGCTGTCGCAGCGACTCGCCCGCGGTTCCGCGATCGCTTCGCAAGGCCAGGCGGCCGCGTTCCCGGCCGTCAAGGACAGCCGCGAGCGCTTCGGCGCGAACCTCGAATGCGTTCCTGAACGGCGGCGAAGTGCGCGGCAAGTCGCTCGCCGTCGTGCAGGATCCGAACGGTCGTCGAGCTGCTGAACAGCATCAAGGCGCGCTGGGCCAAGGTGGACGTCGCGGCCGGCCGGCTGCTCGACAACGAGAAGAGCCTGACGACGCTCGCGAAGGGCCTGGACGGCATCAACCAGGGCAACACCGCGATCCTCGAGCTGTCGCAGCAGGCCGCGCAGCAGATCGGCCAGGCGCGGCGGAACGCTGCGCGACCTCGAGTTCGCGAACCAGCTGTCGGTGCTCTCGCAGCGCATCGCGAAGAACGCGAACGCGCTCGCGTCCGGCGACGAAGTCGACCCCGAAGTCGCGTTCCTGCTCGGCAAGGATACCGGCACGTTCCGCGACATCCTGACCGGCCTGCTGAAGGGCAGCGAGCCGCTGCGGCTCAACCCGGTCCGCAACGAAGAGGCGCGCTCGACGCTGAACGAGCTGCAGAAGCGGTTCACCGCGTACGAAGCGGGCGTCAACGCGATCCTGACGAACATGCAGCGCCTGACGATCGCCAAGCAGAGCGCGAAGTTGATCAACAACGAGTCGGAGCCGCTGCTGCAGGAAACGACGACGCTTGCGGCGGCGTTCGAAGGCGGCGGCACCGAGCGCCGTTCACGTTCTGGGCGGCGATCTTCTTCGCCGTGCTGTCGCTCGTTACGCTGGTCGCGATCGGCAAGGTCTACCTCGACGACTCGCGCGTGCGGGCCACCGACAGCGAGCAGGAGAACAAGCGCAACCAGGAGGCGATCCTGCGCCTGCTGAACGAGATGGGCAACCTCGCCGACGGCGACTTGACGGTGACGGCGTCGGTGACCGAGGACGTGACCGGCGCGATCGCGGACTCGATCAATTTCACGATCGAGGAGCTGCGCACGCTGGTCAAGGGCATCAACTCGGCGACCGACCAGGTGACCAAGGCGACGCAGGAAACGCAGTCGATTTCGAACCGCCTGTTCGAGGCGTCGCAGCGCCAGAACAAGGAGATCCAGCACGCGTCCGCATCGGTGCTGCAGATGGCGCAGTCGATCAACGAAGTTGCGCAGACCGCAACCACGTCCGCGAAGGTCGCGCAGCAGTCGCTCGCCGCCGCCGAGAAGGGCGGCCAGGTGGTGAAGAGCCAGATCGACGGCATGAACGAGATCCGCGGCCAGATCCAGGACACCAGCAAGCGGATCAAGCGGCTGGGCGAGTCGTCGATGGAGATCGGCGAGATCGTCGAGCTGATCTCGGACATCACCGAGCAGACGAACGTGCTCGCGCTGAACGCGGCGATCCAGGCGGCGTCCGCCGGCGAAGCCGGCCGCGGCTTCACCGTGGTCGCGGAGGAAGTCCAGCGGCTCGCCGAACGTTCCGGCGAGGCGACCAAGCAGATCGAGGCGATCGTGAAGACGATTCAGGCCGACACGCAGGATGCGGTGGCGGCCATGGAGAAGTCCACGGTCGGCGTGGTCGAAGGGACGAAGCTCTCCGACGCGGCGGGCCAGGCGCTGACCGAGATCCAGAAAGTGTCGCGCGAGCTCGCCGAGCTGATCGCGAAGATCACGACGCAGACGCAGATGCAGTCGGCCTCGGTCACCGACGTGACCAAGGGCATGCAGGGCATCCTGAAGATCACCGAGGAGACGACCGAAGGCACGAAGCAGACGAACGTGTCGATCGGACAGCTCACGCGGTTGGCGGCGGAGCTGCGGTCTTCGGTTGCTGGCTTCAAGGTTTGATGGCGTCGATGAAAAACGCGTCACGCATAACTCCGTGCGATCATCGCCACGCGATAGCGTTGCACGTTTTTCATCCGGAGTGATCAGGCGGCCGCCTTGGGACGGCCCGGCGGCGCCCGCCTGCGACGGGCGACTGACAACGAGCGTCGTGCCGGCGCGCTGCGCTCAACGTGGCGTTCGGACCTTGCTGTCGGTTGCGCACTTGCACGAAGGACGTGATCCGTGCGTAAGGAACGAACGGCCGTGGCTACCGAACCTGCATTCGACTTCGATCTGGGGCCGCTGTCCTGGGTCCAGGCGGAGATCGACCAGGCGCTCTCGCGAGGGCTGGAGGCGCTCGCCGCGTTCTCGGCGCAGCCGAAGGACGTGACGTCGCTCAAGCATGCGCGCACGCACGTCCACCAGGCGGCCGGCGCGATCCAGATGGTCGGCCTCGACGCGGTCGTCGCGTTCACCGATGAAATCGAGCGGCACCTGACGCGGCTCGAGGACTTGCCGCAGCAGGCGGTGCCGGAAGGCGTGGCAGTCGTCGACCGCGCATGCCGCAAGCTCAAGATCTTCCTCGACGAGCTGGTGAACGGCGCGATGCCGGTCCCGCTCAAGCTCTATCCCGAATACGAGTCGATGCAGCGCGCGCGCGGCGTGCGCGCCGTGGCACCGACCGAGCTCTTCTATCCGGATCTGTCCGCCAAGGCGCCGCGCATCCCGCCGCGCGAAGCGATTCCGCAGAACCGGCTGCCGTCCTTTCTGATCAAGCAGCGGCGGCACTACCAGCGCGGCCTGCTCGCCTGGCTTCGCGGCGACGAGGAAGGCGCGAAGACGATGCGCGACGCGATCGCCGGCATCGAGGACGCGACCACGCAGTCGAGCCTCCGGGCGTTCTGGTGGACCGTCGGTGCGCTGCTGGAATCGGTGACCGAACACGGCGTCGAAACCGGCTTCGGCGTCAAGCAGCTCGCAGCGCGCATCGACCTGCAGATCCGTCGCATCGCCGAAGGCGGCGCGAAGGTGGCCGATCGGCTGCGGCGCGAAGTGCTCTACTACGTCGCGATCAGCGCACCGGTGGGCCCGCAGGTCCAGGCCGTGCAGCGCGCATTCCGCCTGTTCGGGACTGATCCCGACGGCGGAGACGATCGAGACCGACGTCGTCGGCCTGCAGCCGTTGATTCGCGAGGCGCGCGAGCAGCTCGCCGGCGCGAAGGACACGTGGCTCAAGTTCGCCTCGGGCCGCGCGGAGAACCTGCCGAAGCTCAAGGCCACGCTGACTTCCGTGCACACGAAGGCCGCGCAGATGAAGCAGGGGGCGCTGATGAAGCTCACCTCCGCGCTCGTCGAGCGGCTGGACAAGATGCCATCGTCCGGCGTCGCGGAACCGGTGGCGATGGAGTATGCGACCGCGCTGCTCCTCGCGGAGAGCGCGTTCGAGAACCACGCGAATCTCGCCGCCGAATTCCCGCAGCAGGTCGATCAGATCATCGCGCGGCTCGACGCAGCGCGCGCCGGACGCTCGCCGCCGGGCGGCGGTGCGCCGATGCTCGACGAGATGAGCAAGCGTGCGCAGGAGCGCGTGCTGCTCGCCCAGGTCGGCCGCGAGATCCAGGCGAACCTGCGCCACATGGAGCAGGTGCTGGACGCGTTCTTCCGCGACAACGGCAAGCGCGCGGATCTGGCGACGTTGACCAAGGACAGCCAGCAGATCCGCGGCGCGCTTTCGATCCTCGGCCTCGCCGAGGCCGAGCGTCTGCTCGGCCTGTGCCAGGCGCAGATCGAGGCGTATGCGGATCCCGCAGACGCCGGTCAACAACGAGGATCTCGAGCTTCTCGCCGAATCGCTGTCCGGCCTCGGCTTCTACATCGAAGCCGTCGAGCAGCAGCGGCCGGAGCGCGAGCGACTGATTGCGCCGCTGATCGCGAAGCGGCTCGGCGAAGTGAGCGCGCCCGTCGAGCAGCACGATTCGGTCGAGGATGCGGTTGCCGAGCTTCGCGCGCAGCTGCCGGCGCTGGTCGAGGAAGTGCATCGTGCGCCCGCCGACGAATCGGCGCGTGCAGGCTTGCGCCAGAAGCTCGCGGCGTTGCGCGACGATGCCGAGCTGATCGGCGATGCGCATCTCGTGGGCCAGGCCGACGCGGCGGTGAAGGAGCTCGACGCCGGCGGCACGGCGAACCTCACGGCCGTCGTCGATGCGATCGCGGACACCAGCGCGCCGGCGCCGGCGCTGTCCGACGAGACGCAACGGCTGCTCGAAGTCGACGCGCACGGGCTCGACGCCGAGCTGCTCGACATCTACCTGACCGAGGCCGGCGAGGTGCTCGACAGCATCCGGGACAGCGGGGACGCGCTCGCGCGCAACCTCGGCGACCGCGAGGCGCTCGCGACGGTCCGTCGCGGGTTCCACACGTTGAAGGGTTCCGGCCGCATGGTCGGGTTGAACGAGCTCGGCGAGTTCGCGTACGACGCCGAGAAACTCCACAACCGGTTGCTCGAGGAAGAGCGACCGGTGACCGCTGCCGTGCTGCGCATGATCCGCGTCGCGCACGACACGTTCCGCGAATGGGTCGACGCCCTGCGCGAGAAGGGCCGCGTCACCCCGGATCCGAAAGGGCTGCACGAAGCGATTCGCGCGGTGGAAGCCGAGCTTCCAGGTCGTGAAAGCGTAATCGCCTCGGTCCCAAAAGCCGTACCGTCGGGCGCCGTGCCGTCGGCGCCGGTCCTGACCATCGTTCCGCCACCCAGCGCGGCGCCACCGTCAAGCGAACGTAGCGACGCGGCCGGCCGCGAGCGAAGCGCCGGTCGCGGCGGAGCGGCCGTCGCTGACGCCGGTGCTGCGTCGACTTCGGCGATCTGCCCGAGCTTGGCGCCGGCGACCTCTCACGCGCCGACGGTCGATGCCGAAGGCGTTGCCGGCGACGACAACGACGACAGCGACAGCGAACGCGACAGCGCCGCCGTTGTACGGCGATGGCGTCGACGTCGCGGGATTCCCTTCGCTCGATCATCCGCCGGTCGATCGGCGTACCGGCGTTGAAGCTGGTCGCGGACAATGCGCGCCCCGTGTCGTCGATCGCTCCGCCCGAGCCGCCGCGTGCTTACCGTGGCGTCACCGGTGGACGCAGTAGACCGACGCGGAAGACGTCGAAATCGGCGGCGTCGTGCTTTCGTCGACGCTGTGGCGAATCCTCGCCGACGAGGCCGAGCAGCATCTTGCAACCCTCGAGCACGAGCTGTCGCTGCTGCAGTTCGACCCGCAGCTCGTGCCGTCGAGCGCGATGATCCGCGCGAGCCACACGCTTTGCGGCATCCACCGCACCGGCGGGTTCCATCTGATCGCCGCGCAGGCGAAGGCACTCGAGCTGACGCTGATCGCGCTCCAGCAACGCGGAGCGCCGATGCCCTCGGCCGCGTCAGCCGGTGCTCGCGCGCGCGGTGGCCGGCTTGCGCTCGCTGGTGAGCTACGTGCAGCAGCGCACGGCGTTCCATCCGGCCGACGACGTCGAGGCGAAGGCGATCGCCGTCGAGCTCGAGGAGCTGCGTCACGAGGCGATGACCGGCGAGGCGCTCGACGCCGAGACCGCCGCCGCCGAGCAGGCCGCGCGCGAAGAGGAGCTGGCGAAAGCCGACGTCGCCGAAACGGCGCCGCCCGCGGTGTCGCCGGCTTCGTCGACAGCGCAATCGGCCCTCGTTTCGGCGGAAGGCGAAGCGCCGCTCGAGGCCGACCTGAAGCTGCCGCTCGCCCGTCGAGGATCCGCTCGCCGGCGTTCACGACGAGATCGAGGACGAGACGGTCCTGTCGATCTTCCTCGAGGAAGCGGCGCGAGCTGTTCCCGGCAGCCGGCGAGGCGTTGCGCGCATGGCGCCGCGCGCCGCACGACCTCAACGCGGCCCAGCAGTTGCGGCGCACGCTGCACACGTTCAAGGGCAGCGCGCGCATGGCGGGCGCGATGCGGCTGGGCGAGCTCACGCACCTGATGGAATCGCGGCTCTCGAGGGCGACGAGCTCGCGCCTGCGA
Organism: uncultured beta proteobacterium; assembly: GCA_963804205.1. Lineage (GTDB taxonomy): Bacteria > Pseudomonadota > Gammaproteobacteria > Burkholderiales > Casimicrobiaceae > VBCG01. The sequence continues at coordinate 139,326 of CAWDPJ010000008.1, forward strand.
CGCCCGAGCGCTTCGAGGCGCTCGACACCGATCTCGATCGCGTCGCCTACGTGCTGGACAAGCTGCGCGCCGGCGAGACCAATGTCGCGCTGCCGTGGGTCGAGCGCTCAACCCGCGCAAGCGGAGGAGCCGCCGGAGGCTGCGCCGCCGGTGGCGACGCCTGCGGAGCCGACCGCGCACCGATCGTTGACTCCGCAACGACCGATCGCCCGGCCGTCGCACCGATGACGCCGGCCGCACCCGCGCCTGCGGTGATTGCGCCGACCGTGACCGCGCCGCCGTTGGCACCGGCCGCGAGCGTCGACGTCGGAGGCGGGCCCGAAGGCGATGCTGCGCGTGCGCGCCGACACGATCGACCGGCTGGTGAACGAGGCCGGCGAAGTCGCGATCTCGCGCGCCCGGATCGAGGGCGAGCTGCGCGCGCTCAAGTCGAACCTGCTGGAGCTCACGGGCTCCGTGATCCGACTGCGCAGCCAGGTGCGCGAGATCGAGATCCAGGCCGATTCGCAGATCCAGTCGCACCTGACGCAGATGCAGGAGCACCACGGCGACTTCGATCCGCTCGAGTTCGACCGCTTCACGCGCTTCCAGGAGCTGACGCGCTCGCTCGCCGAGGGCGTCAACGACGTGGCGACCGTGCAGCAGTCGCTGCTGAAGAATCTCGACGACGCCGACGCCGCGCTGCTCGCGCAGGCGCGGCTGTCGCGCGAAGTACAGCAGAAGCTCTTCGCGATCCGCACGGTGCCGTTCGGAAGCCTGTCCGAGCGCCTGTACCGGATCATGCGGTCGGTTGCGAGGGAGCTCGACAAGCGCGCGAACCTCGAGATCGTCGGCGCGCAGACCGAGCTCGACCGCTCGGTGCTGGAAAAGCTCGTCGGCCCGCTCGAGCATCTGCTGCGCAACGCGCTCGATCACGGCATCGAGACGCGCGAAGCGCGGCGCGCGGCCGGAAAGGCGGAGCAGGGCGAGATCACGCTGACGGTTCGCCAGGCCGGCAATGAAATCGCGATCGAGCTCGCGGACGACGGCGCCGGCATCGACCTCGAACGGGTCCGCGAAAAGGCGAAGGCCCAGGCGCTGCTGCCCGACGCTACGCAGGCGACCGATGCGCAGCTGCTCGAATGCATCTTCCAGCCGGGGTTCTCGACGGCTTCGAAAGTGACGTCGATTTCCGGGCGCGGCGTCGGGCATGGACGTCGTGCGCGCGGAGATCACGACGCTGGGCGGACGCGTCGACGTCGCCAGCGTCCCGTCGCGCGGCACGCGATTCACGCTTATCGCTGCCGCTGACGCTCGCCGTTGCGCAGGCGGTGCTGGTGCGTGCCGGCGGACGGCTGTGGGCGCTGCCTGCGCCGATGGTCGAGCAGGTCCAGCAGGTCCGCGAGCAGGCGCTGCTTGAATCTGTACGTCAAGCGCGAGGTGGAATGGCAGGGCAAGCACTATCCCTTCCACTACCTCCCGAGGCTTCTCGGCGAGACGGCGCACAACCCGGAGACGCGGCGCTACAACGCGGTGATTCTGCTGCGGACCGGCCAGGGCACCGCCGCGATCCACGTCGACGAGATGATCGGCAACCAGGAAATCGTCGTCAAGAACATCGGGCCGCAGCTCGCGCGCGTTTCCGGCATCTCGGGCGCCACGGTGCTCGGCACCGGCGAGATCGTGCTGATCATCCACCCGGTGCAACTCGCGCAGCGCGCCGGCATCCCGACGTTCGACCCGAACGCGGAAGCGAAAGTCGCCGACAGCCGACGCGGCCGCAGGCACGGCCGGGCCGCCAGCTGGTGCTGATCGTCGACGACTCGCTCACCGTGCGCAAGATCACGAGCCGCCTGCTGAGCCGCGAGGGATTCGCGGTGCTGACGGCGAAGGACGGCGTGGATGCGCTTCAGGTTCTGGTCGAGCACACGCCCGACGTGATCCTGCTCGACATCGAGATGCCGCGCATGGACGGCTTCGAGTTCACGAAGTCGCTGAAGACGCGAACCGAAGCATGCGCACATCCCGATCATCATGATCACGTCGCGCACGGCGGACAAGCACCGTGCACGCGCCGCGGAGCTCGGCGTCGACCTCTACCTCGGCAAGCCCTTCCAGGAAGAAGAGCTGCTGCGCAACCTGCGCGAGATGCTCGGCGTCGTCGCGCCGGCGTAACGTCGCGCCTCGGCTTCGCTATACTGCGGCCTGAAGCCAGGGCCGTCGCCTGCGACCGCCAAGGCTGCGGCCGCAGGTTTCGCGTCCGCCCGAGCTGAAAGACGACGTGGACAGCGAAGCGCAAGCCCCGCCGAGGAGGTCGCTCACGGCTTTCCTCGAGAATCACCGTATCGTCGTATCCCGGCTGTTTGCGGTCGCGTTCTTCGGCGTCCTGCTGTCGATGGAGAGCCGTCTCGAAGGCTCGCTCGCCGCGGCCGCGCTGTTCATCACGGGACTTGCGCTGGTCGGGGTAGCGACCGTCGGGCGGCTCTGGTGTTCGCTTTACATCAGCGGCCACAAGGACAGCGCGCTCGTCACCGTCGGCCCGTATTCGGTCACGCGCAATCCGCTCTACTTCTTCTCGTTTCTCGGTTTCATCGGCGTCGGCCTCGCGACCGAGACGGTGACGCTCGCGATCGTGATCACCGGCTTTTTCGCGCTCGTCTATCCGACGATCATCCGGCGTGAGGAGGCATTCCTGCACCAGAAGTTCGGTGCCGCATTCGCCGACTACTGCGCCCGCGTGCCGCGTTTCGTGCCGAGCTTTTCCCGGTATGTCGAACCGCCGACCTGGGTCGTCGACACGCGGCTGTTCCGCCGCACGATGTTCGACGTCGTCTGGTTCGTCTGGCTGGTCGCGCTGATCGAGCTGGTCGAAGCGATCCACGAGTTGCGCATCATCAAGCCGTGGATCGCGCTTCCCTGATTCGCCGTGCGTCTCGCCGACTTCGAGTCGGTGGTACCTTAGCGTAGACAGTTCAAGCGATCGACGCTTTCGGAGCTTCGGCGTGGATGCTCAATCGGCAATCACGACCTTCCTCTTCACCGATATCGAGGGCAGCAGCCACCTGTGGGAACAGGAGCCGGAGCGGATGCGCCCGGCGTTGGCGCGCCACGATGCGATCGTGCGCGCCGCGATCGAGAGCCATGACGGCACCGTCGTAAAGATGACCGGCGATGGCGTCTGCGCCGCGTTCTCGGATCCGCTCGATGCGGTCAGCGCGGTCCTCGAACTCCAGCAGAAGCTCGTAGATCCTGCTGCCACCAACGCCATCAGGTTACGCGTGCGTAGCGGACTGCACTTGGGCGTCGTCGAGCACCGCGATGGCGACTACTTCGGCAATCCGATCAACCGGGCAGCGCGCATCATGAACGCGGCCCACGGCGGGCAGGTGCTCGTCTCGCAAGCCGTCGTCGATCTCGTGCACGACCGGCTGCCCGGCGAGGTCACGCTTCGCGACCTCGGCTCGATCCGCTTGCGCGACCTCGACGAGCCCCGAGCGCATCTACCAGTTGCTGCATCCGGCACTGCCGCAGGACTTCCCGGCGCTGCGATCGCTTGCCGAAACGCCGAACAACCTCCCGCATCAGGTCACTTCGTTCGTCGGGCGGCAACGCGATCTTGCGGAGATCACGAAACTGCTCGAGGGCTCGCGGCTGCTGACGCTGTGCGGGACAGGTGGAATCGGCAAGACGCGGCTGTCGCTCAAGCTCGCGGCCAATGTGCTCGACGATTATCCGGACGGCGTTTGGCTCGTCGGAGCTGGCGCCGTTGACGGATGCGCGCCTGGTTGCCCAAACCGTCGCATCGGCCATCGGCGTCAAGGAGGAGGCAGGACGTACGGTCACCGAGGCGCTGGTGAAGTACGTTGCCGACGTGCGCATGCTGCTGATTCTCGATAACTGCGAGCATCTGATCGACGCGTGTGCCGAGCTGGCCGAACAGCTGCTGCGATCGGGCCGGCAGCTGCGCATCCTCGCATCGAGCCGCGAGCGCCTGCACGTTGACGGGGAATCGGTCTATCCGGTGCCGGCGCTGGCCGTTCCCGACGCGCATGCGTCGATCGATACCGAGACGCTGGGACAATTCGAGGCGGTCCGCCTGTTCACCGAACGCGCCACGGCGGCAACGCCTTCGTTCAAGCTGACCTCGTCACAATTCGGCGGCGGTGATCAGCATCTGCCGGCAGCTCGACGGCATACCGCTCGCGATCGAGCTCGCAGCGGCGCGCGCGCGCGCGCTGTCGGTGGAGAACATCGCTTCGCGTCTTTCCGACCGCTTCCGTCTCCTCACCTCCGGCAACCGGACGGCGCTGCCCCGGCAGCAGACTTTGCGGGCGCTGATCGACTGGAGCTACGAGCTTCTGAGCGAAAAGGAGCGCACGCTGTTCGGCCGTCTCGCGGTATTCGCGGGCGGCTTGACGCTCGAGGCGGCCGAAGCGGTTTGCGCAGGCGGGAGGATCGATGAGGCCGACGTCCTCGATCTGCTGACGGCGCTGGTGGAAAAATCGCTGGTGACCGTCGATGCGGAACGTGGCCGCTATCGGCCTGCTCGAGACGATACGCCAATACGCGCTGGAGCCGCTGGCGGCTTCGGGCGAGGCTGATTCGATCCGCTCGCGGCACCTGGACTTCTATCTGGCGCTTGCGGAAAAGGCGCGGCAGGAACTGGTCGGTCCCGAGCAGCGCGAGTGGCTCGCGCGGCTGGATCTCGAGCGGGAGAACATGCTCGCGGCCCATGTGTGGGCTGTCCGCACACCAGGGGGCAACGGCGAGCTCGGATTGCGGCTTGCCTACGCGCTCGGATGGTACTGGTTCATACGGGGTCAGCCGGGACTCGGCCTGCGGATGAGCACCGAGGCGATCGCCCACCCCGACGCGCAGGGAAGGACGCCCGCGCGGTACCGCGCGCTGTTCGACGTCGGCCAGCATTGCTGCTTTACCGGACGCTACGAGGAAGCGCAGGCACCGCTGGAGGAAAGCTTGGCGATCGCCCGCGAGCTCTTCGACCGCGCGCACGTCGCGCGCGTGCTCCAGCCGCTCGGCATGGCCGCGTTCGGGCGCGGGGACCGGTCGGCCGCGCGGTCGCACATGGAGGAGGCCGTCAAGCTGGCGCGCGAGATGGGCGACAAGCGGGAGCTCGCCGCCGCGTTGAACGGCCTCGCGCAACTGCATCGAATCGAGGGCGAGCTCGATCCCGCCGAGCCGCTGTACGCGCAGGTCGTGGAGCTTGGCCGGGAGGTTGGCGATCGCGAAAGCGTGGGGATCGGTCTGCTGAATCTCGCGATGGTCGCCATTGGCCGAGGGTTGAGCGACCGTGCGCAGGCGATCCTGATCGAAGCCGTCGATATCGCCGTCGACACGGGATCCAAGCCATTGGGCCAGAGCACGCTTCGATGTCTGCGCGGGCTTCGCCGCCTCGCTTGGCGAGCCGAAGCTTGCCGCGCGGTTGTTCGCTTTGGCGCAGTCGCAGATCGTCGAGACCGGACTGCAGCGCGACCCTGCCGACGAAGCGTTCCTGATGCCGTTGATCGATCGCGCGCGTCAAGCGCTCGGAACGCCCGCGTTCGAGGCTGCGCAGCGAGCCGGGCGCGACCTGACCTACGAGGACGGGCTCGCCGAGTTGAAGCGCTGGCTCGCGGACCTGCGCTAGCGCCCGTTCCAGATCCACGGGTCGAGCGGATCGATCCTGGCGGGTCCGCTGACGCTGATCGTGTACTTGTACTTCCCCTCATCGACCGTGTTCTCGCAACGAGCCTTCTTGCCGCCTTCGAGCACTCTGCAGTTCGTCAACGCGATGCGCTTGGTCGTCGCTTCGGCGTCGACGCTCACGGCGGCGATCGAGTAGGGCGAGGTGGAAGGAACGATCTCCCACGTGATGCTCTTGTCGATGTAGTTGCGCGGAATGTAGATCGGCTCCTGGTCGACGACGATGACGGCATCGTTGATGACCTCGACCTTCGGCGTGTTCGGCTTCGCGCGCTCGACTGTCAACTGTTGTGGATGCACGTGTTTACTTCCGTGCCAACCCGCGCACGAAGCCAGCAGTGCGGCGGACAGGGCGAGCAGGAGCGGGGCGATCCTCATGTTCGGTCTCCGTAACCGTTCGATCGATCAGCCATTGCGGATCCACGGGTCGATCCGGCACTGCGGACCCGCAGGCGCCTCGTGGAACCGGATCTCGTAGGCGTGGACTACCCCGGGGGCAGCGTTTCCCCAGCGCCAGACCCTGAACTTCCTGCAGGGGGCGCGGGCTCGAATCCGGGGCGCGCGCCGTCCTTGCTATCGGAGCTGTAGGTTTCGAGGACTTCCTTCTGCGCGAACCGGTAGTCCGGCTTGAGGGTGACGCCGTCCCCGTCGCAGAACCCGAATCCCTGCGGGAGCTCCCACTGAACGTTCACCGGCTTGCGCCCCGTCAGGCCGAGAAAGTCCGGCTCGACGCGGAAACGGCCGAGCGCGCAACTGTAGGGTCCGTTCGCATCGCGGGTGACGCGAATGTCGCAGCGCGCCCCCGGCGCTTCGGTGCTGCAAGGTACCCAGGCCGCTGCGGCAGCCGGCGATTCGGGGCGGTGGTGCGCACACGAGGCGATCAGGCCGAGCGCCAGTGCCGCGAGCAGGATTCTTGTTGGCATGTGTCAGTCCCCGGCCTTGGATTCGATCGGCGCGGGCAAGCGTCAGCCGACGTCGCAGTCATCGGGATCGCGCCGCCTGCGCATGCGTGCGCCACGCATCGCGCCACGACGCGCGACACTCTGCCGGGATTTCCGGTTTGCACGCAACATCGACACGGCCGCGCGCCGCGCCGCCCCGCGCTTCCCTCGCATTGGCCCGGGAGGCGGCCGTAGCGGGCGGTCGCGCTCGGCGGGGTAAACTGCGCCGAAACGGGATCCGAGGAGGAACGCGCATGCCGCAATACACGACGGAACAGCTTCGTACTGTAGCGCTGGTGGGCCACGGGGCGTCCGGCAAGACTTCGCTCGCCGAGGCGCTGCTCGCCCGTGAGCGGCGCCATCGGCGCCGCGGGCAGCGTCGAGCGGGGCACGACGACCAGCGACTTCGACGCGCTCGAGAAGAGCTGGAAGCATTCGCTGCGATCGTCGGTGCTGCACCTCGACACGCCGGACGCGCGCATCCACCTGATCGACACGCCGGGCTTCCCCGATTTCATCGGGCAGGCGATCGGCGCGCTCGATGCGGTCGAGACCGCGGCGATCGTCGTCAACGCGCAGTCCGGCATCGAGATGATCACCTCCCGCATGATGGAGTGGGCCGGCAAGCGCAAGCTCTGCCGCCTGGTCATCGTGAACAGGATCGATGCGGACAACGCCGACCCGCGCAGGATCCTCGCCGAGATCCAGCAGACGTTCGGCAAGGAGTGCCTGCCGATCAACCTGCCGGCGGCGGGCGGCACGAAGGTCGTCGACTGCTTCTTCAATCCTTCGGGCGAAGCGGACTTCTCGTCGGTCGCCGAAGCGCACCAGGCGCTGGTCGACCAGGTCATCGAGGTCGACGAGGAGCTGATGGCGAAGTATCTCGAGCAAGGCGACGAGATCGCGCCCGATCAGCTGCATGCGCCGTTCGAGAAGGCGCTGCGCGAAGGCCATCTCGTCCCCGTGTGCTTCACCTCCGCGCGCACCGGCGCCGGCGTCGACGAACTGCTGAACGTGCTGGTCAAGCTCGCGCCGAACCCGCTCGAGGGCAATCCGCCGCTGTTCTACAAGGGCGAGGGCGACGGCCGCGGAGGAATTCCGTTCCGAGCCGGATCCGAAGAAGCACGTGCTCGCGCATGTCTTCAAGGTCGTCATCGATCCGTTCGTCGGCAAGCTCAGCATGTTCCGCGTGCATCAGGGCACGGTGACGCGCGACACGCAGCTCTTCATCGGCGACGGCCGCAAGCCGTTCAAGGTCGGTCACCTGTTCATGCTGCAGGGCGCGAAGAATACCGAGATCGACCGCGCGATTCCCGGCGACATCGCTGCGGTCGCGAAGGTCGACGAGATCGACTTCGATGCGGTGCTGCACGACTCGCACGACGAAGACCAGATCCGCATGCGGCCGCTCGAGTTCCCGCGGCCGATGCACGGCGTCGCGATCACGCCGAAGAAGCGCGGCGACGAGCAGCGGATCTCCGACGTGCTCCACAAGATGGTGGCCGAAGACCCGACGCTGGTCGTCGCGCAGGACCCGCATTACAACGAGACCGTGCTGCGCGCGCTCGGCGACCTGCACCTGCGGTCCGTGCTGGAGCGGATGGCGTCGCAGTACAAGCTCGAGATCGACACGCGCCCGCCGCGCATCCCGTATCGCGAGACGATCGCCGGCAACGCCGAGTCCACGTATCAGGCACAAGAAGCAGACCGGCGGTGCGGGGCAGTTCGGGGAAGTGAGCCTGCGCGTCGAGCCGCTGCCGCGCGGCGGCGGATTCGACTTCGTCGATGCGACGAAGGGCGGCGTGATCCCGCACCAGTTCATGCCTGCGGTGAGGAAGGGCGTCGAGCAGGTGCTGGAGCACGGCGCGATCGCCGGCTTTCCGATGCAGGACATCCGCGTCACCGTGTTCGACGGCAAGCACCATCCGGTCGACAGCAAGGAGATCGCCTTCATCACGGCCGGCCGCAAGGCGTTCCTCGAGGCGGTCTCGAAAGCCCGGCCGGTCGTGCTCGAGCCGATCGTGACGGTGGAGATCGTCTGTCCGGACGTCAACACCGGCGACATCACCGGCGATCTGTCATCGCGGCGCGGTCAGGTGACGGGGACGAACGGCATGGGCGCAGGCGCGCTTGCGGTCACCGGTCTCGCTCCGCTGGTCGAGCTCGACGGCTATGCCGCGCGCCTCAAGTCGGTGACCGGCGGCCACGGTGCGTTCTCGATGGCGCTGTCGCATTACGAGCCTGCACCGCCGATGCTGCAGCAGCAGCTGGTCGCGGAGTTCGAGAAGCGGCGCAAGCACGAGGAGGATTGACGGCGCGTTCGCGAAGACTTCCGCGACGACGACGGCATGGCCGCGAACTGTTTCTGAAGACGAAGACCGTTTACGTGAATCCCTCGGATCGCCCGACCGCAGGCCCGATGTCGCATTCCGGCCGATGAGTGACGCTCCGTCGCCGTACCGGATTCCCGTCGCCGAACTGCGCACGTTCGTCGCGTCGGTGTTCCGCGCGGCGGGATCGTCGGACGCGGAAGCGCGCATCGTCTCGGATCATCTGGTCGACGCCAATCTTGCCGGGCATGACTCGCATGGCGTCATTCGCGTGGCCAAGTACGTCGATTGGCACGCGAAAGGAATGGTGCTTGCCAACCGGCATGCGGTCGTCGTCCGCGAAGCACCGGGCTATGCGGTGGTCGACGGACAGTTCGGGTACGGCCAGGTCATTGCCCGCGAGGCGATGGATCTCGCGATCGCGAAGGCGCGACAATCGGGCGTGTGCGTCGTCGCGATCCGCAATGCCGGGCACCTCGGCCGTATCGGCGCGTGGGCCGAGCAGGTCGCCCATGCAGGCTTCGCGTCGATCCATTTCGTCAACACGTCGGGCTTCGGCCTTCTGGTCGCACCGTTCGGCGGCACCGACCGGCGGCTGTCGGCGAATCCGATCGCGGCCGGAGCGCCCGGGCCCCGAGGGTGCACCGCTGGTTCTCGACATCTCGACCTCGGCGATCGCCGAAGGCAAGATCCAGGTCGCCAAGAATCGCGGCGAGCCCTTGCCGGAGGGATGCACGATCGACGCTGCGGGCAATCCGAATCGCGATCCGGCGAAGTTCTACGGACCCCCGCTCGGCGCGCTGTTGCCGGTCGGCGGGCACAAGGGTTATGGGCTGTCGATATTTTGCGAGATTCTCGCGGGCGCCTTGTCGGGCGGGCAGACGACGAATCCCGGCAACGCAACGGCAGGGCGACTCGCCAACAACATGACGGCGGTGATCTTCGACCCGGCCGCGTTCTGCGGCGATGAGGCGTTCTCCGCCGAGATTGCGCGGATGGCCGCGTGGGTCAAGGCATCGCCGCCCGCGACGCCGGGCGGCGAAGTGTTGCTGCCCGGTGAGATCGAGCGACGGACGCGCGCGCAGCTGGAAGTCGCCGGGATTTCGCTCGATGCCGTTACCCGCCGCCAGATCGCCGACAGCGTGCGCACGCTCGCCGTCGCGCTGCCGCCGGGGTTTGCTTCATGAGTGCCCCTGCGCAAAGTACTCCCGCGCAAGGCATGCGCGCCAATCCGGTACGCGAGCGGCTGCGGGCCGGCGGCAACGCGTTCGGTGTGATGGCGTTCGAATTTTTCACGCCCGGTCTTTCCCCGGTGCTTGCCGCCGCGGGCGCCGAGTTCGTGCTGCTCGACATGGAGCACAGCGGCATTTCGATCGAGACGATCAAAGCGCAAATCGCGTATGCCCATGGCGCGGGCATCGTGCCGATGGTCCGCGTGCCGCGTGCGCTTATGAGCTGATCGCGCCGGTCCTCGACGCCGGCGCGCTCGGCATCATGGCGCCAATGATCGAGACGCGCGAACAGGCCGAAATGCTCGTGGCCGCCTGCCGATATCGACCCGAGGGACGGCGTGGACTGGGCTTCGGCGTATCGCATGACAGTTACACGGCCGGCGCGGCCGTGCCCAAGATGCAGGCGGCCAACGATGCGATTCTCACGATCGCGCTGGTCGAATCGGCGCGCGGCGTGGAGAACGCCGACGCGATCCTCGCGGTGCCCGGCCTCGATCTGGGCTGGCTCGGTCACTACGACCTCTCCGACAGCCTGGGCTGCGCGGAGAATTTCGACGATCCGCGCTATCGTGCCGCCGAACAGCGGTTGATCGCTGCCGCAACCGCGGCGAAGAAGCCGCTGGGATGGCTCGTGCCAGGCGGCGACGAAGCACGCATCGCGCTGGCGCGCGGTTTCCGGTGCATCTGCATCGGCCATGAGGTCGCCGTGTTGAGAAATGCGCTGACGCAAGCATTCGCGCACGCGCGCAAGGGTGGAGTGGCTGCGCCCTGATTCCCCGGCCATAGCATGCAGTCGACATCGATATAAATCGAAAGACCCAACGGAGGAACGACGATGAAACGCAGAGAAATGTTGCTCGGCGCCGCGGTCACCGGCGCGGCAGGGATCGCTACGCTGGCCGCGATGACGCAATCCACGCAGGCACTCGCGCAGGCGACGGCACCGGGGTCGACGCCCCCCGCGCCCGGCGGGGTGCTGGATCGGATCATCAAGGAGAAGAAGATCCGGGTTACGGCGGAGGTCACGGCGCCGCCGTTCGGCTTCCTCGATCGCAACAACCAGCCCGACGGCTCGGAGGTCGAGACCGGGCGGCAGCTGGCGAAGGATCTCGGCGTCGAGCTGGAAGTCGTGCAGGTCACGGGCCCGCAACGCATCCCCGCGCTGCTGGCGGGTCGCGCCGACGTCGCGATCTCGTCGCTTTCGATGACGTTCGATCGCGCGAAGGTGGTGATGTTCGCGCCGCCGCACGGCGCGCTGTCGATCGTGATCGCGGGCCCGAAAAAGACCCCGATCCGCAATGCCGCCGACATGGCCGGCAAGAAGATCGGCCTGACGCGTGCGACGCTCGAGGAAGCGAGCGTTCCTCCCATTGCGCCACCCGGCGCCCAGCTGGTCTATTTCGATGACATGGCCGCGACGCTGCAGGCGATGGTCTCGGGTCAGGTGGACGCCGCCGGCATGTCCGCGTTCACGGCGAAATCGGTCAGCGACCGCAATCCCAAGGCGACGATCGAGAACAAGTTCACGGTCCGCACCGCCTACTATGCGGCGGCCGTGCGTCCGGGTGATTTCGATCTGCTCCAGTTTCTCAGAACGTGGGTGTTCCTGAACAAGCAGAACGGCGTGCTGGCGAACATCTACAAGAAGCACACCGAACTGGCGCTGGTCGACTTGCCCGCAATGTGACCGCTCGTGCCTTTGCCTGCGGCCGCCGACGGTCCGTCCCGAGGCGGTCGCCACTTTTCACCCCGATGAAAGACGTGTCGCGTTGACGATTCGTCATCCTCCAGACGCGCGGACGCGCTTTTCATCGGCGCTGCCTCGACTCGTGAAATACGTCTTCCAGTTCGGGATCGTCTGGGACCATCTGCCGCGGCTGCTGGAGGGCGCCTGGCTCACCATCCGGCTCTCGCTTGGCGCGTTCGCGCTCGGGTTCGCGATCGCGATCGCGCTGGCGTTCCTGCGGACGGCGGGACCGCGGCCGGTGCGCGCGGCCATCGGCGGGTACGTCGAGTTCATCCGTAACACGCCCTTCCTGGTCCAGCTCTTCATCATCTACTTCTCGTTGCCGGCGCTCGGTATTCGCTTCGAGGCGATCACGGCGGCGCTGATCGGCATGAGCCTCAATTTCTCCGGCTACGCGACCGAGATCGTTCGCTCGGGCATCGAGGCGGTGCCGCGCAGCCAGATCGAGGCGGGGCATTCGCTCGGCTTCACCCGGCTGCAGATATTTCGCCAGATCATCGTCTTTCCCGGCGCTGCGTACCGTCTATCCGGCGCTTGCGAGCCAGTTCGTGCTGCTGATGCTCGGCTCCTCGATCGTGTCGGCGATTTCCGCCGAGGAGCTGACCGCGGTAACCAATACGTTGCAATCGACGACGTTCCGCGCCTTCGAGTTCTACTTCGTCGCGACGGCGATGTATTTGCTGATGGCGCTCGGTGCGCGTCTGTTGCTGCACGCGATCTACTGGACGGTGTTCGAGCGCGGACGCCCCGCCGACCGGGCCTGGTCGCGATGAGCCGCGACTTCGATTGGCCCGAGTTCCTGTTCCTGCTCGGCGCGCTGCGCTGGACCGTGGTGCTGTCGCTGATTGCCTTCGTCGGCGGTGGCATCGGCGGTCTCGTGCTCGCCATCGCGCGCACGTCGTCGCACGCGATCCTGCGCTGGCTCGCGGCCGCGTACATCGGCGTGATGCAGGGTACGCCGGTCCTGATGCAGCTGTTCCTCGCGTATTACGGCCTCGCGGTGCTCACCGGCATCCGCATCGACCCGTGGCCGGCGGTCACCTTGGTCTTCACGATGTATGCGGCCGCATTCCTCGGCGAGATCTGGCGCGGCGCGATCCAGGCGATTCCGCGGCAGCAATGGGAGGCGGCGGCGGCGATTCCGCTCGCGCCGGCGGCGCGGCTGCGTTACGTGATCCTGCCGCAGGCGTTTCGCATCGCGATCCCGCCGACCGTGGGCTTTCTGGTGCAGTTGATCAAGGGCACCTCGATCGCGTCGATCATCGGCTTCATCGAGTTGACCCGCGCCGGACAGTTGATCGTCAACGTCACCTTCCAGCCGATGATCGTCTATCCGCTCGTGGCGGTGCTCTACTTCGCTTTGTGCTGGCCGATATCGCTCGTTGCGCTGCGGCTCGAAAGGAGGATCGATGCCGCTCTTGGCCTTAAGCAACATCCGTAAGCGCTACGGCACGAATCTGGTTCTCGACGACGTCTCGCTCGACGTCGAGGCGGGCGAGGTCGTCGCGGTCATCGGCCGATCCGGGTCGGGCAAGACCACGCTCTTGCGCTGCATCAACGGTCTCGAGACGATCGACGAAGGTTCGATCGTGTTCGACGGCAAGCCGCTGCCGCCAGGCGGCGCGGCGTTGCGCGAACTGCGGCGCCACATCGGGATCGTTTTCCAGAGCCTCAACCTGTTTCCGCACCATTCGGTCGAACGGAACATCACGCTCGGCCCGACGATCACCAACAAGCTGCCGCTCGCCGAGGCGAAGGCGATCGCGCTCGACGTGCTGCGGCAGGTCGATCTCGAAGACAAGCTGCACGCGTTTCCGACGCAATTGTCCGGCGGGCAGCAGCAGCGGGTCGCGATCGCGCGCGCGCTGGCGATGCGGCCGCGGCTGATGCTGTTCGACGAGATCACGTCGGCGCTCGACCCGGAGCTCGTCGGCGAAGTCGTCAAGGTGCTGGAACGGCTGGCGAAGTCGGGGATGACCATGGTGCTCGTCACCCATGAGATGGGCTTCGCCCGCCGTACCGCCGACACGCTGGTGTTCATGCATCAGGGCCGCGTGTGGGAAAAGGGACCGCCGCGCGAATTGTTCGCAGCGCCGAAGACGCGCGAGCTCGAAAGCTTCATTCGCGCGGTGCTGGAACCGAACGACTAATATTCCGATGAAAAAGGCGTCCGCAAGGATTCCGACGAAAAAGGCGTCCGCAGGCCCGGTGGCTGACGAGGCATCGGCGCTGCACCTTTTTCATCGGGATGGATTCAGGCGGGCGCCTTGGGACGGCCCGGCGGCGCCCGCGAGCAAAGGCTCGAAACAACGCGCGTTGTGCGCCGGGCTTGGCATCACCTATTGGAACGTTGTTTGATCGGCAAGGAGAACGGCATGTCGAAGCAACGGATCGGATACATCGGTGTCGGGCTGATGGGCCATGGCGCAGCCAAGAACATCCTCAGCCACGGGTACCCGTTGACGATCACCGGGCATCGCAATCGCGCGCCGGTCGACGATCTGGTCGCGCGCGGCGCGCGGGAAGCGAAGACGCCGGCGGACGTCGCGCGAGCCTCCGATATCGTCTTCCTGTGCCTGCCCTCCTCGGTCGAGGTCGAGACCACGATCTACGGCGAGCACGGTGTGGTTGCCGGCGCGGCCGCGGGCCTGATCGTCGTCGATTCGACGACCTCCGATCCGTACGCGACGCAACGGATCGGTGCGGACTTGGCGCAGCGCGGCATCCGGATGGCCGACGCGCCGGTGGGCAGGACGCCGAAGGAAGCGGAGGAGGGAAAACTCAGCACGTTCATCGGCGGCGATCCGGAAACAGTGCGCGCGGTACGACCGATCATCGAATGCTACGCCGACACCATCATCGAAGCCGGCGAACTCGGTGCGGGTCACACGCTCAAGCTGATCAACAATTTCATCTCGATCGGCACCTGTGCGGTGATCGCGGAGGCGGTGGCCACGGCCGCCAAGCTCGGCGTCGATCTGCGCAAACTCTACGACGTGGTATCGGCGGGTGGCGCGAACAGCAAGATGTTCCAGATGGTGATGCCGTGGGTGCTCGAAGGCGACACGAGCCACTTGAAGGGACCGCTGCGCATCGCCGGCAAGGACATGCGCTTCTATACGAAGCTCGCCGAGAGCGCGCCGGCAACGGCGTTCATCGCGCAGGCGATCAATCAGACCTACCAGCTCGCGAACATCCAGGGGCACGGCGAGCGCTTCATGCCGGTGCTGCCCGGCATTCTCGCCGAACTCAACGGCTGCAAGATCCGCGATCTCGACGGTTGAGTTGTCGCTGCGACGGCTCATTCGGGAGCCGGCTTGCGCGGGAAGCGAAGGTCGCTGGCGCGCAGCTGCTGGCGCCAGAGCATCGCGCCGGTCTGGTCATAGCTCTCGAGCGCGATGCTGCGGGCGTTGCCCGGTCCGCTGATCCGGATCAGCCCGAACTGACGCTTGCCGACCAGCGTCCCGGGGACGACCTGCGGATTGTCTTGCTCCCTCGCCTCGGGATTCTCCCAGGGCCCCGAGGTGAGCGGACTCGACGTGAACTCGTACAACGGGTAGGCACCCGGCGCGCTCGACGCGGAGCAGCTCGGTGAAATGCCGGTCACCCGAAACGAACAGCAGACCGTCGATGCGCTGCGCAAGCAGGAAGTCCGCGAGCGATTTCTGCTCGGCCGGAAACTGGTAGAGCCCATCGAAGCGCGATGCCGCGTTCCAGACCTGGCTGCCGCTCGCAATGATCTTCACAGCGCCTCGCGCGTTCAGCAGGATTCCCTTGAGCCACTCGAGCTGAGCGGCGCCGAACATCGTCTTCGCCGGCGAATCGGGCAGCCGGGGATGGCTTCGGTAGTAGCGCCCGTCGGTGAGCACCAGATCGACGTCGCCGTGCATCGCGAACCCGAACACGCCGGGAACTTCCGGCAACCCGAAGCTCGGGTTCGCCCAGTACAGCTTGAACAGGCGCAACGCCTCGCCTTTCAGCGGATACGAGCCGTCGGCGTTGTTCCAGCCGAAGTCGTGGTCGTCCCAGATCGCGATATGCGACGTCGCCGTCAGCAGGCGCGAAAGCGGCGCGTGCGCACGCTGGCGGCGATGGCGCGCCGCCATCGCATCGGGATCCAGGATAATCGGGCTTCTGGAAGTACAGGTTGTCGCCGAGCCAGAGCATCAGGTCCGGCTTCTTCGCGGCGATCGCATCGAAGATCTCGAAGCCGCCTCCATAGTCGGTCCCGCCGTACACCGGATTCGGATCGCTCAGGTAGTAGCAGGAGCCGATCGCGATCGTGATGTCGGGCGCGGCCTTCGCGTCTCGCCATGCGGGTTGCGCGCGCACGCTGCCTTCGCGAACGTCGCCGTCGCCTTCGATGCGGTAACTCGCGCGCGCGCCCGGTGCCAGCCCCGTGAGCCGCGCAACGACGACCAGCTCGTGCGACGGCTTCGCGTCGAGCGTCATCGCCTTCTCGCGATCGGCGCCGTCCGCACGCCACGTAATGCGGATCGGTCCGGGCGCGTCGGCCTGGACCCAGACCAGCGCGCTCGTGACGTCCGCATAGCCGTGCATGACGACGAGCCGCGCCTGCGCAAGCGACGCAGCGAGCGCCGATAGTCGCGACGAGCGCAATTGCGGCGAGCAAGCGCAGCGTCGCCTGCGATGCAGCGCGCGCGGTTGCGGTTTTCATCATGCGGATGGCCTCGAGGAACGATGCGGATGTCGCGCAGGTTTAGTTCGATTTTGCCGTGTCCGGACGAGGGATTACAATGCGGCCCTGCAATGGGTGCCACCGTCAACCTCACCCAGCATTTCCTGATCGCCATGCCGAACATGGCGGATCCGAATTTTGCGCACACGCTGACGTACGTCTGCGAGCACAATCCGGACGGCGCGCTCGGGCTGGTCGTCAACCGTCCGATCGAGATGACGCTTTCGACGCTGTTCGAGCAGATCGAAGTGCCGCTGCCGGACAACGGCTTGCGCGAGACGCCGGTTCTGTTCGGCGGACCCGTGCAGGTCGACCGCGGATTCGTGCTGCATCGCCCGCTCGGCAACTGGCAGTCGACGCTTGCGATCAGCGACGAGCTCGGTCTCACCACGTCCAAGGACATTCTCGAGGCCGTCGGCCGCGGCGAGGGTCCTGCGAACATCCTGGTCTCGCTCGGCTACGCGGGCTGGGAGGCGGGACAGCTCGAGCAGGAGCTCGCGGCGAACGCCTGGCTGACCGTCGAGGCGGACCCGGGCGTGCTCTTCGAGCTCGCGCCGGAGGCGCGGCTGCCCGCCGCGATGCGGCTGCTCGGCATCGACTTGTCGCAGCTGTCCGAGGACGTCGGACACGCATGAATGAACCGGCGCGGGGGCACCGGCTCGAGGCCGCCGGCATTCGCCAGTTCCCCCACGCCTTCATGACTTCCACGCGCGAAGCCACGGTGCTCGCGTTCGACTTCGGGACGCGGCGCATCGGCGTGGCGGTCGGCAACACGCTCGTCCGTGTCGCGCATCCGCTCGCGACGATCGAAGGCGACGCGAACGACGATGCGCTTCGCTGCGATCGCGGCGCTGATCGCCGAATGGCGACCCGACCAGCTCGTCGTCGGCATTCCCGGTGCACGCCGATGGTGCGCGACCACGACATGACGCTTCGTGCGCGGCGCTTCGCACGCCAGCTTGCGGGACGCTTTCGCCTGCCGGTCATCGAAGTCGACGAGCGCTACACGACCGCAGGCGGCCGCAAGTCGGAGCTCGCGCAGGCGGGCCACGGCGGGCGTCGCGGCCGCGCACAACGCGACGAAGTCGCCGCGCAGCTGATCCTGCAGGCCTATTTCGATGAGCCCCGCCCGGACTGATTCGACGCCGCCGGGAACCCACGTTCCCGAGGCCGAAGCGCGTGCTCGCCGCATTGGCCGAGCGCATGGCGCCCGCCGTCGCGCACGACGCCGCGTTCGTCGGCATCTATTCGGGCGGCGCGTGGATCGCGGAGCGGCTCGCGAAGATGCTGCCGGGCGAGCATCCGGTGGGCTTCATCGACGTGTCGTTCTATCGCGACGACTACAACCGTTCCGGCCTGAAGCCGAACACGCGGCGCACCGACCTTGCCGTTCGACGTCGAGGGCGCGACGATCGTGCTCGTCGACGACGTGCTCTACACCGGCCGCAGCGTTCGCGCCGCGATCAACGAGCTGTTCGATTTCGGCCGGCCTGCGGCGATCGAGCTCGCGGTGCTGGTCGACCGTGGCGGTCGCGAGCTTCCGATCGAGCCGACGTACACCGGCGCGCGCCTCGCGGTTGCGCGCGATCTGTCGATCGTGCTGTCGCGCGACGACGACGGGCAAGCTGGCGCTCGGCGTCGAGCCGGCATAGCGATGGGGGCCCTTGACCCGCAACCCGCAGCTCAACGCCGACGGCAAGCTCACGCACCTGTTGACGCTCGAGGGGTTGCCGGCCTCGATCATCACGCAGATCCTCGATACCGCGGACCCGTTCGTCTCGATCGGCGAGCGGGAAGTGAAGAAGGTGCCGCTGCTGCGCGGCAAGGCGATCTTCAACCTGTTCTTCGAGAACTCGACGCGCACCCGGACGACGTTCGAGATCGCCGCGAAGCGACTGTCGGCCGACGTCATCAACCTGAACATCGGCGCGTCGTCGACGTCGAAGGGCGAGACGCTGCTCGACACCGTCGACAACCTGGTCGCGATGAACGCCGACATGTTCGTCGTGCGGCACTCGCAGTCCGGCGCGCCGCACCTGATCGCAGCGCATCTGAATGCGACCGGCAGCACGCACGTGCACGTCGTGAACGCGGGCGACGGCCGGCATGCGCATCCGTCGCAGGGCCTGCTCGACCTCTACACGATCCGCCATTTCAAGCAGGACTTCCGCAACCTGTCGGTCGCGATCGTCGGCGACCTGCTGCACTCGCGCGTCGCGCGCTCGCTGATCCACGGGCTCACCACGCTCGGCACGCCGGACGTGCGCGCGATCGCGCCGGCCACGCTGCTGCCCGCGCACGTGCAGGCGCTCGGCGTCAGGCCGTTCCACGACATGCGCCGCGGCCTCGAGGGCGTGGACGTGATCGTCATGCTTCGGCTGCAGAGCGAGCGGATGAAGGGCGCGCTGCTGCCCTCGCCGGGCGAGTTCTTCAAGCACTACGGCCTGACCGAGGACAAGCTCGCGCTCGCGAAGCCCGACGCGATCGTCATGCATCCCGGACCGATGAACCGCGGCGTCGAGATCGACTCGGCCGTGGCCGACGGCGCGCGCAGCGTGATCCTGCCGCAGGTCACGTTCGGCATCGCCGTGCGCATGGCGGTGATGAGCATCATCGCCGGAAACTGATGAAGATCGAGATCCGCAACGGCCGCATCGTCGATCCCGCGAACGGCGTCGACCGGGTCGGCACGCTGTACAGCGCAGGCGGAAGGGTCGCGGGCATCGACTCGAGCGCCGGCGGGCTGGAAGGCCGATCGCACGCTGGATGCCGCGGGGCTGGTGGTCGCGCCGGGCCTCGTCGATCTTGCTGCACGGCTGCGCGAGCCGGGTCTCGAGCACAAGGCGACGCTCGAATCCGAGATGCAGGCGGCGATCGCCGGCGGCATCACGAGCCTCGCCTGCCCGCCGGACACCGATCCTCCGCTCGACGAGCCGGGCTTCGTCGAGATGCTGAAGCATCGCGCGCAGGATGCTCAACCAGGCGCACGTCTATCCGGTGGGCGCGCTGACGCAGCGGCTGGAAGGCGACGAGCTCACCGAGATGGGCGAGCTCGCGGAAGCGGGCTGCGTCGCCTTCTCCCAGGCCGACGAGCCGCTCGCCGACACGCAGGTGCTGCATGCGCGCGATGCAGTACGCGCACACGTTCGGCCATCGCGTGTGGCTGCGGCCGCAGGACCCGTACCTTTCGCGCGGCGGCGTCGCGCACGAAGGCGAAGTCGCAACGCGCCTGGGCCTGGCCGCGATCCCGACGATCGCCGAGACGATTGCGTTGTCAACGATTTTCGCGCTGGTGCGCGTGACCGGCGTGCACGTGCACCTGTGCCGGCTGTCGTCGGCCGACGGCGTCGCGATGGTTCGCGCAGCGAAGGCGGAGGGCCTGGCCGTCACGGCGGATGTCGGCATCCACCATCTGCACCTGTGCGACGTCGACATCGGCTGGTTCGACTCGCAGGCGAACCTGATGCCGCCGTTGCGCGGCACGCGCGACCGCGACGCGCTGCGGGCCGGCGTGGCGGACGGCACGATCGACGCGATCTGCTCGGACCACGCGCCGGTCGACGACGATGCGAAGCAATTGCCGTTCGGCGAGGCGGAACCCGGCGCCACCGGGGTCGAGCTGCTGCTGCCACTCACGCTCAAGTGGGCGGCCGAGACGGGCATTCCGTTGTCGAACGCGCTCGCTCGCGTGACGCAGGTTCCGGCGCGGATCCTGGGCGTGGAGGCGGGGACGCTGGCCGTCGGGGCGCCGGCCGATGTCTGCGTGTTCGATCCGCAGGAAGCGTGGACCGTGATGCGCGCGTCGCTGTTGAGCCAGGGCAAGAACACGCCGTTCGCCGGCCTCGAGCTCGTCGGGCGCGCACGCTGGACGCTGGTCGGCGGAGAAGTCGTCCATGGCAGTTGACGGAACCTGTTTCACGTCCGGCTGTCTCGTCGAAGGCATGTCGGACGGCGCCATCAACAACAAGGAGCGTGAATTGAACGACATCATCCATCCCGAGTTGCGAAGCCTCTACGGAGACCCGCGTGCGGTCGATCGCCGCACGTTCATCGTCACGTCGCTTTCGGCGGGCTTCGCGGCAGCCGTGCTTCCGGTGTCCGCGCAGACGATCACGACGCCCGCCGACGGCCTGACCGCCGGCGAGGTCAAGGTGCCGACGAAGGACGGCATGATGGTGGCGTATCGCGCGATGCCGGCCGGCCGCACGAACGTTCCCGTGATTCTCGTCGTGTCCGAGGTCTGGGGCGCGCACGAGCATATCCGCGACGTCGCACGGCGATTCGCTAAACTCGGTTACTACGCGATCGCGCCCGAGCTGTTCGCGCGGGCCGGCGACGCGAGCAAGTACACCGATACCCAGGCGTTGCTCAAGGAAATCGTGGCGAAGACGCCGGACGCGCAGGTGATGGGCGACCTCGACGCGTCGGTCGCGTTCGCGAAGTCCGAGAAGGCCGACACGAGCAAGCTCGGCATCACGGGGTTCTGCTGGGGCGGACGCATCACGCTGCTGTACGCCGCGCACAATCCGAACGTCGATGCGGCGGTCGCCTGGTACGGCCGCGCGACCGGAGCGTTCGTTCCCGGCGACAAGAGCGCGCAGGACGTCGCCGCGACAGATCAAGGCGCCGGTGCTCGGCCTGTACGGCGGCGCGGATGCCGGCATCCCGAACGACACGGTGGAGAAATTCTTCGCTTCGCTCAAGGCCGCGGGCAATACGCGCTCGGAAGTGGTGGTCTATCCCGACACGCCGCATGCGTTCCACGCCGATTACCGGCCGACGTACCGCAAGGACAAGGCCGAGGATGGCTGGAAGCGCGCGACCGCGTGGTTCAAGCAGCACCTCGGCTGATTGACGCGCGCGCTCGTAAACGGGCGGCCGCGCGGCCGCCCGTTCGCTTCCGCGGCCCGATGGCGACGCTTCGAGGTGCGATACCATCGGACTCGACCGACGTCCCTTCGAAGCGCCCGCTTGTCCGCCGATCCGCTCACCGCAGCTCGAGCAGCACGCGATCCATGTGATCCGCGAAGCGCTACGCGCGCCTGAAGCCGCTCGCGATGCTGTGGTCGCTCGGCAAGGACTCGAACACGCTGATCTGGCTCGCGCGCAAGGCGTTCCTCGGCCGCGTGCCGTTTCCGGTGATCCTGCTCGACACGGGCAACGAGTTTCCCGAGGTCTATGCGTTCCGCGACCGCTACGTGCGCGAATGGGGGCTCGACTACATCAACGCCGCTGCCCGCCGGTGGAGGAAACCGATCCGACGCTCCCGCCGGCCGCGCGCGCGGCGGCGCGCAAGACGCTCGGATTGAAGCGGCTGATCGCGCAGCGCGGCTTCGCCGGCGTGATCCTCGGCATCCGCCGTGACGAGCAGCCGATCCGCGGCAAGGAGCGCGAATTCAGCCCGCGCGATGCCGAGGGGCGCTGGCATATCCGTGCGCAGCCGACCGAGCTCTGGGGCCACTACGAGGCAGCGCCTCCGCCAGGCGGGCACGTGCGCGTGCATCCGTTGCTCGCCTGGACCGAGCTCGACATCTGGCGCTACGCGCGCCGCGAAGCGCATCCCGGTGTGCGAGCTCTACTTCGCGCGCGGCGGCAAGCGCTTCCGCTCACTGGGCGAGCGCGACATCACGTTTCCGATCGACTCGAATGCCGACTCGATCGACGCGATCATCGACGAGCTTCAGGCGACGAAGGCCGAGGAGCGCGCGGGACGCGCGATGGACCACGAGCGAGAGGATGCGTTCGAGCGGCTGCGCGCGTCGGGCTACATGTAGGTCGTGGAGACGTCCGCACCGCCTTTCGATCTGCCTGGCGGGGCACGTCGACCACGGCAAGTCGTCGCTGCTCGGACGGCTGCTGCACGAGCTCGACCTGCTCCCCGACGGCAAGGTCGCCTCGCTCACGGCCGCGAGCGAACGGCGCGGCGTGCCGATCGAGTGGTCGTTCGTGCTCGATGCGTTCCAGCTCGAGCGCGACCAGGCGATCACGCTGGACACGACGCGCGTGCGGTGCGCACGCCGCGGCGCGAGCTTCTGGTCGTCGACGCGCCCGGACATCGCGAGCTGATCCGCAACCTGGTCACCGGCGCGGCCGATACGCAGGCCGCGCTGCTCGTCGTCGATGCGAAGACCGGCGCGGAAGCGCAGACGCGGCGCCATCTCGCGCTGCTGCGGCTGCTCGGCATGCGCGATGTCGTGGTGGCCGTCAACAAGATGGATCTCGCGGACTGGCGCGAGGACCGCTTCGAGGCGATTCGCGACACGCTCACCGACGCCATCGGCAAGCTCGGCCTCGCCGCGCACGCGATCGTTCCCGCATCCGCGCGCGACGGCGCGAACCTGATCGCGCGTCCGCGTCGATGCCGCTGGTGGCGCGGGCCTACGCTCGTCGAGGCACTCGAGGCGATTGCCGGCTGCCGATGCAGCGCATCCGCTGGGCGGCCCGCTGCGCCTGTCGGTGCAGGATGTCTACCGCTTCGACGATCGGCGAATCATCGCAGGTCGCCTCGATTCGGGAACCGTCACCGCCGGTGACAAGGTGCTGGTCATTCCGTCCGGCCGTACGGTTCGGATCGCGGCGCTGGAGGGCTGGCCCGCGATCGCCGCTGAGCGCGGCTGCAGGCGAGAACGTGTCGCTGGTGTTCGACGAGCCGGTCATCGTCGAGCGCGGCCAGATGCTGTGCGATCCGGAGGCGCCGCCGAAGGTCACGTCGGTGTTCGATGCCGACCTGTTCTGGCTCGGCAACAGCGCGCTCGCGCCGGGACGCCGGCTCGACGTGCGCATCGGATGCCGCGAAGTAGCCGGTCGCATCGCGGCCGTGCATCATGGTTTCGACACCGAGTCGCTTTCGCAGGTCGCGCGCACCGAGATCGGCGAAGGCGATGTCGGACGGGTCACGATCCGCTGCGACGCCCCGGTCGCCGTCGACGATGCGGCGACGCTGCGCGCGACCGGCCGGTTCGTGCTGGCCGAGGCCGGCGTGATCGTCGGCGGCGGCGTCATCGACGCTTCCGGTTATCCCGACCAGCAACGCGCACGCGGCGGGCGCGGCGATCACGTCGTCGCGGTCCGGCACGAGGTCACCGCACCCGAACGGGTTGCGCGCGCCGGCCACATGGGCGCGTGTCGTCTGGCTGACCGGCCTCTCCGGCGCCGGGAAGTCGACGCTCGCGATGGCGCTGGAGCGACGCCTGTTCGACCTCGGGTGGTCGGTCTACACGCTCGACGGCGACAACGTCCGTCGCGGGCTCAATGCCGACCTCGGGTTCGCGCCCGAAGACCGGCAGGAGAACATCCGGCGCATCGGCGAGGTGGCCGCGCTGTTCGCGGATGCTGGCGTCGTGTGCATCACGGCGTTCATCTCGCCGTATCGCGACGACCGGATGCGCGCTCGCGCGGCGGCGGGCGAGCGCCGCTTCCTCGAGGTCTACGTCGAATCCGACCTCGCGACCTGCGAGGCGCGCGACCCGAAGGGCCTCTACCGCAAGGCGCGGGCGGGCGAGCTCAAGGGCATGACCGGCATCGACAGTCCTTACGAGCCCCCGGACCGGGCCGACCTGGTCATCGATACGGCGAATCGCTCGATCGACGAGTGCGTCGACGGGCTCGTCGCGGCGACGATCGATCGCTTGCGAACCTGACCGGCCGAAGCGGTCAGCGCGCCGGCCGGTAGGCGTTCGCCAACAGGTGCGCGACCAGCGCGCGGCCCATGCGGTCGCTCGTCTCCAGGGAGGTTCGGAAATGGATGCCGCCCCAGATGCGCACGATACGGGTCTCCTCGGCCATCGCGCCGATCGTCTGGAACGTCCTCGTTAGTTTCGGATCGACCGTGTCGGTGATCGTCACCGGGCCGGCCGACGCATCGTTCAGTGCCGAAGCGAGGATGCCTTCGGAGAGCCCCGCCAGGATCGCCGCCTGCGACGGATACTCCGGATGCATCGGCGTCGCGTTCGCGGGCACCCAGCCCGGATCGCGCTCGGTCGCATCGTTGCCGTCCAGGTCGCCATTGCGGATCGCTGTCACCGGCCGCCAGAAGTTGTAGTGGAACTTCGCGTCCCAATCGACGATGAACGTAGTTCGCCTGGCCCATGCTGAGGAGCGCGAACATCCGGGCGCAATCGGTGAGGTCCAGCCTTGTGTGCCGTCGCGAGCTGCCGTGCCGCCTGGAACCAGTTGACGCCGAGGTTCGGCTGCGTCCAGAACCGCACGACAGCGGTCTGCTCGGCAGTGCGCTGGGTGCTCTTGACGCCGCCGAGCGCCTTCGTTTCGTTGTAGTCGCGCGCGTATTGCGCGCTCGCGAGCGCAGGCGGCGGTCCCGGGCGGAATTGCGACGGGTTGTCGAAGCTCCACGGTCGAACGCGCGCGTACTCTGCCGTGATCGGCGGCGCCGTGGGAACCCACACGCCAGGGGTCGTCACCGGCCGATAGGTGTCGGGCAGCATCGCATTGTCGTCTGCGCGCGCTGCCAGCGATGCCGCGGCCGTTTCGGCACCCAGCGCTTCGCCTGCAGCTTTCGCGGCGCCTTCGGGCACTGCGCCGGCGATCTTGGCATGCGCCTCGTCGATCGCGCGCCTTTTGTGCGGGGAACATCACAAGCAGCACATTGCGGGCGGCGCTCGAGACCGCCGCTTCGGCGGACGCCGACGGCTGCATCGCGCCGCGGTGCGAGAAGCGCTGATAGCGTCCCGAGACGGCGTTCGCCGCGTCCGCCATCGCAACGTGCATGATCGCCAGCGCGCGCGTGGCCGGCGCGCCGCCGACATTCGACTTCGCCATCACCTCCCAGGCGACCGCATTCCAGTCGGTGACCGCGTCCGCGCGGGCGCCTGCGGACGCGAATATCGTTGACAACACAACGAACAGCGCGGCGAGCCGCACCAAGCGCAGCGGCAGCGTTGCGCGCGTTGACGGGTGGAACGAAACCGGAAGACCGGCGACGGATGGGCGCATCTCGATCTCCTTCGAGGCATCGATGACAGGCCCCCGGCGGACGCAAGGCGCCGGGGAGGACGGAAAAAATGCTGCGCCCACGACCGGACGCCAGACAAGCGAATATTCCGCTTGCGCGCTTCGACGCCCTCTAAGCGTATTTACTTTCTCCCGAGGCTCGGCCCGCGCGTCAGGCCTTCTTCTCGCGCGGCAGGCGGCCCAGCAGGAAGAACTCGTCGTTCGGCCGCATGCTGATCAGGTTCGCCATGCGGTTGGAAAGCGCGAAGAACGCGGCGATCGCACCGATATCCCAGATGTCTTCGTCGGAGAACCCGTGCGCGTGCAGCGCGGCGAAGTCCTCGTCGACGATCTCGCTGCTCCGCAATGCCACCTTGAGCGCGAACGCGAGCATCGCCTTCTGGCGCGGCGTGATGTCCGCCTTGCGGTAGTTCGCGGCCACCTGGTCGGCGACTTGCGGGTCCTTCGCGTAGACCCGCAGGATCGCGCCGTGCGCGACGATGCAGTACAGGCAGTCGTTCGCGCCCGACGTCGCGACGACGATCATCTCGCGCTCCGCCTTCGAGAGCCCGCCTTCCTTCAGCATCAGGGCATCGTGGTACGCGAAGAACGCGCGGAACTCGTCGGGACGATGCGCGAGCGTCAGGAACACATTCGGGACGAAACCCGCCTTCTCCTGGACTTCGATGAATCGCGCCCGGATGTCGTCGGGCAGTTCGTCGAACGCCGGAACCGGATAGCGGGAGATCGGCTTCGCCGTCATGCGCAGACACGCAGCGCCCCGCGCTGCGCACTCCATTGCCCCTCTCCGTGGGGGCAGCGATCGAGGCGAGGCAAAGCTTCGCGCGTTGAAAGCGGGAGGGGGGAAGGGGTGAGGGGCCCATAGAGCTATTCCTTCGGCGGGACGTAGCCCGAAGGCATCTCGGCACCGCCGCCGAAGAAGTGCTTCTCCATCTGCTCGGCAAGCCATTTTCGCGCGCGCGCATCGGCGAGCGAAAGGCGGTTCTCGTTGACGAGCATCGTCTGGTGGCGCAGCCATTGCGCCCACGCCTCCTTGCTCACGCTCTCGTAGATGCGCTTGCCGAGCTCGCCCGGGTACGGCGGGAAGTCGAGGCCCTCGGCCTCGCGGCCGAGCTTGATGCAGTTGACGGTTCGTGCCATGGAGTTCCAATACGGGCTGGGATCTCGGATCTGGGATCTGGGAGCGTATTGCGACCGCTGCGCGAGTTCATGCGGCCGTAGCAAGCTGTCTCTCGAGGACGATCCCTGGATCCAGATCCGAACCTCTAATCGCTTAACGTACACCTGCGACTTCCGCTGCCAATTGTAGAGGGCTTGCTTCTGCTGCGGCAGGTCCGCAAGCCCGCCAGGACGGAAATCGCGTTCGAGGAACCAGTGCGCGGTCTTCGTCGTGAGCACGAACAGCTTCTTGAGCTTGAGCCGTCGCGCGCGGATCTCGATCTCCCGCATCAGCGCTTCGCCGTAACCTTCGCGCCGGAAATCCGGATGCACGGCGAGCGCCGCCAGCTCACCGACCTGCTCGTCGGGAAACGCGTACAGCGCCGCGCAGCCGATGATGTGGTTGTCGTACTCGGCGACGACGAAGCGCTCGATCTCCGCCTCGAGCCGCTCGCGCGAGCGGCGGACGAGGACGCCCTGCTCCTCGAGCGGCTCGATGATCGCGAGGATACCGCCGACGTCGTCGATCGTCGCATTGCGCAGGTGCGCAAGCGCGGTCGCAGAAACCATCGTGCCGACGCCGTCGCGGGTGAAGAGCTCGAGCGGCAGCGCGCCGTCGGTGTGGCGGCTGATCAGGTGCGCGCGCTTGACGCCATTGTCGCAGGCGCGCACCGCCGCGGGCAGATAGAGCCGCACGTCCTGCGAGAGCTTCTCGCCTTTCCCGGCGAGCAGCGCCTCCGCGTCCTTCGTGGACAGGTCGGTCAGCAGCTGCCGGCGGCCGTTTCGCACGCCGTCCGCATCCATGAGGAAGATCAGCTTGTCCGCTTGCAGCCGGACCGCGACCTGCGTCGCGACTTCCTCGACGGTCAGATTGAAGATCTCCCCGGTGGGCGAATAGCCGATCGGCGAGATCAGCACGATGTCGCCGTCGTCGAGCCGCTGGTGGATCGCCTCGGTGTCGACGCGGCGGACCTCGCCGGTGTGCTGCATGTCGATGCCCTCGACAACGCCCATCGGCTTGGCCGTGATGTAGTTGCCGGACGAGACGCGATTGCGCGCGCCGGCCATCGGCGAGTTCGCGAGGCCGAGCGACAGCATCGCCTCGATGCGCGCGCGAACCTGGCCGGCTGCCTCGAGGACGCAGTCCATCGCATCGCCGTCGGTGACGCGTACACCGTGGGCATAGCGGCTCTCGAAGCCCTGCGCCTCCAGGATCGCCTCGACCTGCGGCCGGCATCCGTGCACGACGACCAGGTGGATGCCGAGGCTGTGCAGCAGGTTCAGGTCGTGGACGACGTTGAGGAAGCTCTCGTCGGCGACGACCTCGCCGCCGAATGCGATCACGAACGTCTTGTCGCGGAACGCGTGCACATACGGCGCCGCGGCGCGGATCCAGTGGACGAACGAGCGCATCGTCGCGGACTTCGCCGGCGGCGTGACGTCGGGCTTGCGGGCCATGGGAGGGCGGCCGGCCGGCCGTCCAGCGTGAACGAAGCGGCGGATTATAGCGTCGGGGCGCTTCAGCGAGGGCGAGGAGCGCGGCCGGGACCGACGGGGGGCCGGTGTCGCCGTT
Source organism: uncultured beta proteobacterium (assembly GCA_963804205.1). Taxonomy (GTDB): domain Bacteria; phylum Pseudomonadota; class Gammaproteobacteria; order Burkholderiales; family Casimicrobiaceae; genus VBCG01. The sequence continues at coordinate 167,655 of CAWDPJ010000008.1, forward strand.
TGCGCCAAGCAAGCGTCGAGCGCGGGCACGCTCGAGCGGGCGGCACTCCTGGCGAGAATGGCTCAGGTCGGAAGGGCGAAATCGGTGAGAAAATGGTGGGTCCATGGATTGTCGCGTGGATGACGATCGTGTAGGTTTTCGCCCGACCAAGGAGGACTGGGCGCGTCCAGCCAGGACGGGTGCTTCAGCAGGGGGTTCGCACGATCACTGCTTCGTCCCGATCGGGACGTGATGATGGTCGCGGGCGGCGATCAGGCGGACGATCCCACGAGAAGATCGTGAGACGACGTTAATTCACGGCGAGGAAATCCACAAATGAAGCGAAAGATCCTGAGACTCGGTTTTTGCGATTGCGCTGGTTTTCAGCGGCGCCACGCCGCTTTATGCGCAGAAGGCCGAACCGGACCGATCTGGCGGACGCAGTCTTCCCGGGTCGGCTCGCTGCGCTGAAACTGGAAGCGCCGGAGTCGCCCTCCAGGGACTCTCGCGCGATGTACTCGACCGCCGCCTGGCCGCCGCCAGCGGGCGCAAGAAGGTCATTGTTCGACGATCGGCCGAGTATAGTGCGGCCGCCTTCGCGAGGGGCGCCGATACCGCCAGTGCCAAGCAGAATGCAAAGGCTCAGCAGGATGGGTTCCTGGTGAAGGTGCGCGCGCTCGATCCGACCGCGAGAGTGGTCGCCCGGGTGCAGGGCGTGCTGAATGCTGTCTTTGTCGAGGTAGATGCATCAGTATTGCCGGCCCTGGCGCTGGATCCACGCGTGGTGCGCATTGCGCCCGTGGGCAACTATGAGCTCGACCTGTCGACGACGGTGCCGTACATCGGGCGTCCGCGGTGCAAGCCAAGGGCGTCAAGGGCAAGGGCATAAAGGTGGCCGTGCTCGATAGCGGTATCGATATTTACACGCCGCCTCTGGGGGGATCGGGCAATCCCGCCGATTTCACTGCGAACAACCCCGCGATCATCGAACCGGGGACGTTCCCGACGGCGAAAGTGGTCGGCGGTTACGACTTCGTCGGTTCGACCTGGACCGGCGCAGACTGACAGCCCGCCGGAAGCGCCGGATCCCGATCCGCTCGATGACGGCTCCGGGTCGGCGGTCACGGTACTCATGTCGCCCACATCATCGGCGGCGTGGGGGGCGTGGCGCCCGGCGCGAGCCTGTATGCAGTCAAGGTTTGTTCCTCGGTGTCCACTTCCTGCTCCGGTATCGCGCTGATCCAGGGCATGGAATTCGCCGTCGACCCCAACGGCGACGGCAAGTTCAACGACCGGGTCGACATCATCAACATGTCGCTCGGCTCGCCGTACGGGCAGCCCTTCGATGACGATCTTTCCGCCGCGGTGGACAACGCCACGGCGCTGGGCGTTCTGACGGTCGCCTCGGCTGGCAACTCGATCGGACAAGCCGTACGCGACCGGAACCCGGGCGCCGCGCCGACGGCGCTCTCGGTGGCGCAGACCAGCGTCCCAAGCGCCTTCCTGCCGTTGATGCAGATCATTGCTCCCCCTTCGATCGCTGGTAACTACCCGGCGGTCTTCCAGCCCTGGTCGGCTCCTCTGACGGCAGTGATCGAGGCCCCGCTGCAGTACGGCAACGGCGCGGGCGGCAACCTGGATGGCTGTGCAGCGTTTGCTGCAGGGTCGTTGGCAGGCAAGATCGTGCTGGTGGATCGCGGCGCCTGCGACTTCACCCTGAAGATCACGAACATCGGCGACGGCGGCGGGTTGATCGGCATCATCGGCCTGGTCGCTCCGGGTGACCCGTTCGAAGGCGGCGACGGCGGTGAAGGCACGCTCAACATCCCCGGTTACATGATCAGCCAGGCTGTGACCAACAGACTGAAGAGCGGACTGCCGAACACGGTAGTGAAGTTCGACCCGAATGTCGGCGTTCCGCTGGCAAGAACCATGGTCGGCAGCTCTTCACGCGGCCCGCAGCACGAAGATACGACACTGATCAAGCCCGAAATCGGCGCCCCCGGCGCATCCGTTTCCGCGGTGGCCGGCACCGGCACCGGATGAGGAACCGTTCGGCGGGACTTCCGGCGCGCGCCCATGGTGGCGGGGTCCGCGGCCCTGCTGCTCCAGGCCTATGGCGGAAGCAAGGCCACCGCCAACGGCACGCCTCCGGGGAATGCGATCGGCCACGGCTTATCGCCGCTGGAAATCAAGGCGCTGCTGATGAACAACGGCGAAATCAACATCGTCAACGACCGTGACCGGCGCGCTCGCCCCGATCACCCGCATCGGCGGTGGCGAAGTGAGGGTCGATCGGGCGCTGGCCGCCCCGGTGGCGGCATGGGACAAGGATGTGCCCACGGGCGCGCTGGGCTTCGGCTTCGTCGATGTCGCGGACGGCGCGGTGAGCCTGACGAAGACGGTGCAGATCCGCAACCTCGACAACAAGAAGCACACCTACACGGTGACGCCCACGTTCCGATTCGCGAACGATGTAACCAATGGTGCGGTGAAGGTGAGAGCGCCGCCGGTGGTCGAGGTCAAGCCCGGGCAAGGGAACGTTGACCACTTTCGACGTGACGCTCACCATCAAGGGTTCGTTGCTGCGCGGCAACGTCATGAACTCGGGCAGCAGCGGTGCCGATCCGGCCACGTTGACGATGAACGAGTACGACGGCTACCTGGTGCTGGACGACGGGAAGCATCCGATTCATCTGGCCTGGCACGTGTTGCCTCGCAAGGCTGCCCGGGTCTGCCGACACGACGGCGATCGTCCCGGGTTCGTTCCCCCAGGTGATCGGGTTGAACAACACCGGTGTGGGCACGGCGCAGAACGATGCGTACGCGCTGCTGGCGGTCAGCCCCAACCTCCCCGAGGGCGGCCTGGGCGCGCAATCTCCAACGCCGGACATCCGCGCCGTCGGTATCAACACGTTCCCGGTGCCGCGGGTTTCTGCTCCGCGAATGCGTCCTTCGTCTGGGCATTCGCTGTGAATACCTGGGAAAGGCAACAACATTTGCTGCCGGTGAGCCATCTGGTGTTCCTGGATATGAACCAGGACGGCATTGACGACTACGTGGTTCTCAACCGCGATGCCTCGGGCCTCGGGACGATCAGCGACGGCCGCCAGGTGACTTGGGCGGTGAACCTGGCCACCGGTGCCGCCACTGCGTTCTTCTTTGCCGAGCACTCCACGAATACAGGCAACACGGTGCTTCTCATCTGTGGCGAGCAGGTCGGGATTGAACGCGGCAGACATGTTGACTAACCGGGTCGACATGGCCGTCTTCGCCCAGGACTTCTACTACGGCGGCCCGGGGATCTCGTCAAAGGCCTGACGGTCACTCCGCTGGGTGAGCGGTTCTTCGGAGTTCCCAGCTGATGTGGCTGGCAAGACCTAGCGATCCCGCTGGACTGTCGGTATACGATTTCGGTCCGTTCCCCGGCAATACGCCCGAGCGGGGTCTGATGCTCATCACCAACGGCGATCGCGGCAGCAGGCAACCGCGGCGGCGCAACGAAAGCCACCGAAGCACTCCTCTTCATGGCCCCGTAATGCACGGTTTGAATACGTCACGTTTCAAAGCCTGTCGCCTGGGCCGCCAATCCGGTCATCGAATGCCGGAGTGAAGAGAACTCGCAGCACCGACCGCGGCCAACGGGCCGCGGTTTGGTTTTGGGGTCCGACCACAGACCTGCAATCCGTATAATCAAAGGTTGCCTGCCTTCACGGATCCGCGACATCGCCGGCGGGTGCCCGCACGCGCATGGCCTCGACGCTCCTCGCCGATCTCAATCCCGAGCAGCTCGCCGCTGTCACGCTTCCGCACGCTTCGGCGCTGATCCTCGCCGGTGCAGGCAGCGGCAAGACGCGCGTGCTCACGACGCGCATCGCCTGGCTGCTGGCGACGGGTCAGGCAAGCCCGCTGTCGATCCTGGCGGTGACGTTCACGAACAAGGCCGCGCGCGAGATGATGCTGCGGCTGTCGGCGCTGACGCCGATGAACACCCGCGGCATGTGGGTGGGCACGTTCCACGGGCTGTGCAACCGCATGCTGCGTGCGCATCACCGCGACGCGAACCTGCCGCAGCTGTTCCAGATCCTCGACACGCAGGACCAGCTCGCGCTGATCAAGCGCCTGTACAAGGCGCACAACCTCGACGACGACCGCTATCCTGCGCGGCAGCTGCAGTACTTCATCGCGGACGCGAAGGACAAGGGCCTGCGTCCGAACGCCGTCGAGGCAGGCGACGACTTCACCCGCCACCAGGTCGAGCACTACGCGCTCTACGAGGCGATGTGCCAGCGCGAAGGCGTCGTCGACTTCGCCGAGCTGCTGCTGCGAAGCTACGAGCTCCTGACGCAGAACGACAGCCTGCGCGAGCATTATCGGCGACGGTTCTCGCACGTGCTCGTCGACGAGTTCCAGGACACGAACATCCTGCAGTACAAGTGGCTGCGCGTGCTGACCGGGCCGCGCACGGCGGTGTTCGCCGTCGGCGACGACGACCAGTCGATCTACGCGTTCCGCGGCGCGAACGTCGCGAACATGCAGCATTTCGAGCGCGACTTCGCGACGCCGGACCTGCCGGTTCGACTGATCAAGCTCGAGCAGAACTACCGCTCGCACGGCACCATCCTCGACGCGGCGAATGCGCTGATCAAGCACAACCAGTCGCGGCTGGGCAAGAACCTGTGGACCGACGAGGGCAGGGGCGAGCCGGTGCGCGTGTTCTCGGCGCCTTCGGATCTCGACGAGGCCGCTTTCGTCGTCGATCTGGTGAAGAGCCTTGCCGACGAAGGTGTCGCGCTTTCCGAGATCGGCCTGCTCTACCGGAGCAACGCGCAGTCGCGCGTGCTCGAGCACGCGCTCTTCGCTGCGGGAATTCCGTACCGCGTCTACGGCGGCATGCGGTTCTTCGAGCGCGCGGAAGTGAAGCACGCGCTTGCGTATCTGCGGCTGATCGCCGAGCCGGGGGACGACGGTGCGCTGCTTCGCGTGATCAACTTTCCGCCGCGCGGCATCGGTGCGCGATCGCTCGAGCAGCTGCAGGATCACGCGAGCGGCTCGGGCACGACGCTATGGCAGGCGGCATGCAGCGGTGTCGTCACCGGAAAGTCCGGCGCAGCGATCGCGCAGTTCGTGAAGCTGATCGAGCGGCTGCGCACGCAGACGCAGGCGCTGCCGCTGTCCGAGGCGGTCGAGCATGTGATCGAGCATTCGGGACTCGCCGCGCATTACGGCAACGAGAAGGACGGCCAGGACCGGATCGAGAATCTGCAGGAGCTGGTCAACGCCGCCGAGAATTTCGTGCGCGAGGCTGCGATCGCCACCGACGCGCCGATGCTTTCCGAGCGCGTCGCGCCGGAGGCGCCGTCGCCAACGGATGGGCCTCAGGAGGGTGCGACCGATCCGTTGACCGCGTTCCTCGCGCACGCCGCGCTCGAGGCCGGCGACACGCAGGCGGCGGAGGGCCGTCCAGCGCTGCAGATGATGACCGTGCATTCGGCGAAGGGGCTCGAGTTCCACACGGTCTTCGTCACCGGCCTCGAGGAAGGTCTGTTCCCGCACGAGAACAGCCTGAACGAGTACGCGGGCCTCGAGGAAGAACGGCGCCTGATGTACGTGGCGATCACCCGCGCGCGCCGGCGGCTGTACCTGACGTTCGCGCAGACGCGGATGCTGCACGGCCAGATCCGCTACCACATCCAGAGCCGGTTCCTCGACGAGGTGCCGAAGGACCTCGTGCAGTGGCTGTCACCTGCGAGCGCGGCGATCGATCGACCTCGATGAGAGCGAATGGGGCTCCAGCCCGGCTGCGCCAGCGCGAACGGCGCCGCACGCGACGCCCCCGGCGCCTTCGTGGCGCGTCGGACAGAGCGTGCGCCATTCGAAATTCGGCGTGGGCGTCATCATCGATGCCGAAGGCCGCGGCGACGATGCGCGCGTGCAGGTGAACTTCCGCGACGCCGGCGTCAAGTGGCTTGCGCTCGAGTATGCGAAATTAGGGAGCTGCCGATGAAAATCGCGTCCGCAGCGTTCGGCGCCTGACGCGAAGCCGGCGCTGCACGATTTTCATCGGGTTTGAAAGTGGCGGTCGCCTCGGGGCGGCCCGTCGGCGACCGCGGGAAAGGCACGAAGAAACGAGCGTTGTGCGCGAGGCAAGCCTCCGATCAGCGGTTGCGCTCGCTACTTCGCGCCGAGCGGCGCGAGCGTTTCGCCCGCGTGGAAGATGTCGCGGTAGCTGACGTAATCGGAGATGTGCAGCGTCGCCGCGAACATCAGCCCGTAGGCGAGCAACGCGATTCGCACGACGTCGACCGTCGCCTGGCTCGGCAACACCATGAAGGCGAACTTCGCGACGAGCAGCGGCAGCAGGGCGCCGAACACCAGCACGCCGAGCGCGTAGACGACGAGCGGACGCCAGTTCGCAAGCGCCGCACGCAGGCTTGCGCCGAGCGCGGCCGATGGGCTTGCGTCCTGGAACACGACGAGCGCCGGCGCGAACCAGAGCGCCAGGATCGTCGGCAGCGCGAGCAGCATCGCGATCAGCATCGACATCTGCAGCCTGCCGCTCGCGAGCAGCTCCTCGGTCGAGCTCGGATCCGCGGGCTTCGCGTCGGCGCCGCTGTCCGGCGCAGCTTTCGTCTCGCTCGACAGCAGGTCGACGAGCACGCCTCCGTCGAACAGCGACGTTGCGAGCACGGCGGCCGTGATGCCGGCGACGAACACCAGCGCCGAGCGGGATCAGCGCGCGCAGGTTTGCACGAAACCCCTGGAACAGGTGCGAAACCGACGGCCTGCCGCCGCGCTCCTGCGTCCACGCGGCCGCGAGCAGTCCGACGGCGAATACCGGCTTGAGCAGCGGCAGCAGGATCTGCGCGGCGTACGGAATCTTGCTCAGCGACGATCATCATCACGTAGTACAGCGCGAGCAGCACGAGCCACGCCAATCGCGCGCGCTTGAACATCGCGTAGGCCTCGACCAGCCACGCGAGTCCGCGGCGCGCGCCGTGGCGCGTGAATACGATGTCGGTCGCCCGGGCGGGCGTGCTCATTGAAGGACCGGCAGCCGCGGCATCGCGGCGACCCGCTGCTCGAGGATACGCTCGAAGCGCGCCGGGTCGTGCGCATGGGTGAGCTCGCCCGGGCGCGGCAGATGCAGGTCGTAGAGGCGCGACAGCCAGAATCGCAGCGCCGCCGCGCGCAGCAGCGCCGGCCACTGCTCGCGCTCGTCGGCCGAGATCGGGCGCACGGCATGGTAGCCCGACACGAACGCGCGCGTGCGCTCGTCATCGAGCGAGCCGTCGCCCGCATCGCACCAGTCGTTCACCGCGATCGCGATGTCGTACGCGAGGAAATCGGTGGCTGCGAAGCCGAAGTCGATGATGCCGACGACCGTGTCGCCCCTGAACAGCACGTTGTCGCAGAACAGGTCGGCGTGGATCGCCGCCTTCGGCAGCCTGGTCTTGCCGAATCCGGCCTGGAACGCGAGCTCCGCTTGCAGCAGCGCGTTCTGCGACGGCGTGAGAAACGGACGCAGCGCGCGCGCCGCCTGCCGCCACCACGCGGGGCCGCGCCGATTCGTGAGCCGCGTGCGGTAGCTCTGCGAAGCGAGGTGCAGCCGGCCGAGCGCGCCGCCCACGGCCGCGCAGTGGGCAACGCTCGGGTGGCTCGGTCGCCTCGCCGTCGACGCGATCGACGAGCCCGGCGGGCTTGCCGTTCAGGATCGAAAACAGTGCACCCGTGCGGTCGGGCGCCGGCGCCGGCACTTCGCATCCCGCCCTCGCGAGGTGCGCCATGAAGTTGAGATAGAACGGCAGGTCCTCCGCCGGCAGCCGCTCGTACAGCGTCAGCACGAAACGGCCGTTCTCCGTCGTCACGAAGTAGTTCGTGTTCTCGATTCCCGCGGCGATCGGCGCGAAATCGACGAGCGCACCGATCGCGTAGCGCGAGAGCCACGCATCGAGATCCTCTGCGGAGACCGTGGTGTAGACGGACATGGGGGATCGGCGCGCACGCGCCGCCACGGCGCCGCCGACGACGTGCTCGACGTAATGGGGAGTCGCTATCTCACCACGACAACAGCAACCACATCGGCACCTTCACCGCCGTCGTGTCGAGGGTGTCGCGCCGGATGAACTGTCCGCCCATCCCGATCCGGTACGAGGAAATAGGGCCGGCCGTGCTTGGGCGTGACGCGCACGAATTTGAGCTCGCCGCCGATGCGCACTTCCTCGACGGTTTCGGTATCGCGGCGAATGATCGTCACCTGCGGCTCGAGCGCAGGATCGCCCGCGAAAGGCGCGGCCGCTGGCGCCGCGCTTTCGTCAGGCAGCGGAGGCGGCGGAGGCGCAGGTTGTGCGGTCGCGAGACCCGCGAACAGCGTCGCAGCGAAGGCGAAGGAAGTAAAGTGCGCGAGCTTCATGCGTAGGTCGATGAATGACCCGATTCTAGCAGAGTCGCCCGTCTCGGGCCGCATGGGACGGGACCATTGTCCGGCCTGCGCGGCGTGTCCTCAATCCCCCCGCATCCCGACCGCGTGTCGCCGGTTTCCTGACAGGCTATCGTATACGCGCATTCACAGGTTCAGCATCTTCTGGCGCTCCTCGTCGGTCGGCTGGAAGCCGCGACCTTCGTAGAACTCGAAGATCGCCTCGACGATCGCTTCCGGCTCCTCGATCACCTGCATCAGCGCGATGTCCTCGGGCGCGATCATTCCTTCGCCGACGAGGCTTGCCCGCATCCAGTCGAGCAGGCCGTTCCAGAACGCGCCGCCGACGAGGATGATCGGGATGCGGCGCGACTTGCCGGTCTGCACGAGCGTCAGGCATTCGGACAGCTCGTCCACCGTGCCGAAACCGCCGGGCAGGACGACGTACGCGGACGCGAAGCGGACGAACATCATCTTGCGCGCGAAGAAGTAGCGGAAGTTGACGCTGACGTCCTGGAATGCGTTGCCCTGCTGCTCCTTCGGCAAGCAGGATGTTGAGGCCGATCGCGGGCGAGCGTCCGGCGAACGCGCCCTTGTTCGCGGCCTCCATCAGGCCCGGACCGCCGCCGGAAATCACCGCGAACCCGGCATCGGAAAGGCGCCGCGCGATGTCGCGCGTCTTCTCGTAGTACGGATGGCCCTCGCGAATGCGCGCGCTGCCGAACATCGACACCGCGGGACGGATGCCGCGCAGTCGCTCGGTCGCGACGGTGAACTCTGACATAATCCCCAGCACCCGCCACGCCTCCTGCCCGTTGGAGGAATAGAGCGCCTGCGGGTCGATCAGCTCGGGAATCTTTTCGGTAAGACGCATGCCTACACTCGTGTTGGTCGATGGGTCGTCGTATCTTTATCGCGCGTTCCACGCGCTCCCCGATCTTCGGACGTCGAAGGGCGAGCCGACCGGCGCGCTGCGCGGGGTGCTGGCGATGTTGCGCCGAATGGTGGAGGACATCAAGCCGGAGTACTTCGCCGTCGTGTTCGATGCGCCCGGCAAGACGTTCCGCGACGACTGGTATCCCCAGTACAAGGCCAACCGCGCGCCGATGCCGGACGATCTCGCATTGCAGATCGAGCCGCTGCACGAGCTGGTGCGCGCGCACGGCTGGCCGCTGCTGATGGTCGACGGTGTCGAGGCCGACGATGTCATCGGCACGCTCGCGAAGCGCGCGAAGCGCGAAGGCATCGACACACTGATCTCGACGTCCGACAAGGACATGGCGCAACTCGTCGAGCCGGGCATCAGCTGCGTCAACACGATGAGCAACGAGAAGCTCGACGTGGACGGCGTGGTTGCGAAGTTCGGCGTACGGCCCGACCAGGTGCTCGACCTGCTCGCGTTGACCGGCGACTCCGTCGACAACGTGCCCGGCGTGCCGAAGGTCGGTCCGAAGACGGCTGCGAAGTGGCTCGCCGAATACGGCACGCTCGATGCGATCATCGAGAACGCGGGCAGGATCGGCGGCGTCGTCGGCGACAACCTGCGCAGCTCGCTGCAATGGCTGCCGCAGGGACGCAAGCTCCTCACGATCAAGGTCGACTGCGAGCTGCCGGTCGGGCCTGCGGACCTCGAGCTCGCTGCGCCGGACAACGCGAGGCTCAACGTGCTCTTCTCGCGCTTCGAGTTCAAGGCCTGGGTCAGGGACCGTGCCGGCGCAGCGCCGGACGATGCGGCCGGCGCGATTGCGGCGAAGGCAGCGCAACAAACCGGCCGGCGATTCGACGAGCCGGAGCTCGCGTCGACCGGCGCAGGCAAGCCTGCGGACCTTGAATACGAAACGGTGCTCGACCATGCCGCGTTCGAGCGCTGGATGGCGGCGATCGAGCGCGCCGAGCTCGTGTCCTTCGACACGGAGACCGACAGCCTCGACCCGATGACCGCGCAGATCGTCGGCGTCTCGCTCGCGATCGAGCCGGGCCAGGCGTGCTACATCCCGCTCGCGCATCGCTATCCCGGCGCGCCCGACCAGCTCGACCGCGACGCGGTCCTCGCGCGACTCGGTCCCTGGTTCGCGAGCGAGCGCAACGCGAAGCTCGGCCAGAACGTGAAGTTCGACCAGCATGCGCTTGCGAACCACGGGCTCGCGCTGGCCGGCGTCGCGCACGACACGCTGCTGCAGTCGTACGTCGCTCGAATCGCACAAGGCGCACGACATGGACAGCCTCGCGTGGCGGCAGCTCGACTGGAAGACGCTCACCTACAACGAGGTCTGCGGCAAGGGCGCGGGGCAGATCTGCTTCGACCAGGTGAGCGTGGAGCGCGCGACCGAGTATTCCGGCGAGGATGTCGACGTCACGGTGCGGCTGCATCGCAAGCTGTATCCGCGGGTCGCCGCGGATCCGAAGCTCGATCGGATCTATCGCGAGATCGAGATGCCGGTGCGCGAGGTCCTGTACCGGATGGAGCGCGACGGGCATCCTGATCGACAGCAGCGTGCTCGCGCAGCACAGCCGCGAGCTCGGCGAGCGCGTGTATGCCCTCGAGCAACAGGCTTATCAGCTCGCCGGGCAGCCGTTCAACCTCGGCTCGCCGAAGCAGCTCGGCGAGATGCTGTTCAACCACATGAAGCTGCCCGTGGTGAAGAAGACGGCGACCGGGCAGCCGTCGACCGACGAGGATGTCCTGCAGGAGCTTGCCGCCGACTACCCGCTGCCGAAGCTGATCCTCGAGCATCGCTCGCTCGCGAAGCTCAAGAGCACGTATACCGACAAGCTGCCGCAGATGGTGAACGCGCGCACCGGCCGCGTCCACACGACGTTCTCGCAAGCGACGGCGGTGACCGGTCGCCTCGCGTCGACCGATCCGAACCTGCAGAACATCCCGATCCGTACCGCCGAGGGTCGCCGCATCCGCGAAGCGTTCATCGCGCCGCCGGGACACGTGCTCGTGTCAGCCGATTATTCGCAGATCGAGTTGCGCATCATGGCGCATCTGTCCGAGGATCCGGCGCTGCTTCGCGCGTTCCACGAAGGGACCGACATCCATCGCGCCACGGCGGGCGACATCTTCGGCGTTCCGCCCGCGGACGTGACCGCGGACCAGCGGCGCTACATCAAGGCCGTGAACTTCGGCCTGATCTACGGGATGAGCGCGTTCGGCCTCGCGCAGCAGCTCGGCATCGAGCGCGGCGCGGCGGCGCAGTTCATCGACAAGTACTTCCAGCGCTATCCGGGCGTCGCCCGGTACATGCAGCGAACGCGCGAGCTCGCGCGGGAGCAGGGTTATGTCGAGACGGTGTTCGGGCGCAGGCTCTGGTTGCCCGACATTCGTGCCGCCGGCGGGCCGCGTCGCGCGGGCGCCGAACGCGCGGCGATCAACGCGCCGATGCAGGGCACGGCCGCCGATCTGATCAAGCTCGCGATGATTGCCGTGCAGCAGTGGATCGACGATGCAGAGGCTCGCCACGCGGCTCATGCTGCAAGTCCACGACGAGCTCGTATTCGAAGTGCCGGAAGAGGAGCTCGAGCGCGTCCGTGACGGGCTGCCGTCGCGGATGACCGGCGTCGCGGCACTTCGTGTTCCGCTGGTCGTCGATGTCGGCCACGGCGCGAACTGGGAAAAGCGCACACGTTGACGAGCGCGTCGTCGTCGTTCCCGCGAAGGCGACGGGACCCAGCGTCCCGTCTTTCACGATGCAAAAGTGAAGCGCCGACGTCTGGCATCCCTGCACTTCGCGGGCACCATGATCATCGTCTACTCCCCGAACACTTCGCGCCAGCTCGCGTACAGGGCGCCGAACATGACCGGTAGCAGCACGAGCCAGCCGAGGCCGAACGGAATCGACGCGACGATCGCAAGGCCGATGAAGATCAGCCCGAACACGAACAGCGCGCCGAGGTTCTTCCACGACGCATCGAAGCTCGCCTTGAGCGCCGCGATGGCATCCGCGCGGTTCAGCGTGACCAGCGCGGGCGCGAACCACCAGGCCATCAGGAACAGGCCATAGGCGATCAGCGCGATCGGCACCGCGACGAGCGCGGCAATCCCCATACCGGCGAACGCGCTTCCCATTGCCATCGTCGGGTCGCCCGTCATCAGGCCCGCCATGCCGGAGAAGCCCATCGCGCCGAACACGAACATCATGATCGCGATCGCGAACACGAAGGTCGCGACGAAAGCGATGAGCCCGAGAATCAGGAGCTGGCCCGCGCGCCCTTCCTGAAAGCCGGCCAACAGATGCGAGAACTCGAGCGGTCGCCCGAGCGCGAGCGCATGGCAGCCGAGCAGGACGCCGCCGGTACAAACCGGCCACAGCAGCATCTGCACGATGCTGCCGACGATCGGAATGAAGTTGAGCACGATCGAGACCAGCACGATCACGACAATGATTCCGATCCAGAGCGCGGGCGAGGCGGTGAAGATGCGCCAGCCTTCCCCCCACCATGCGGCGCCGCGTCCGGCGTCGAGCGAACGTGGCGCGCGGGGCCATGCAGGTACGGCGGTGGGGCGGGCCGAAGGAGCGGGCGTCATCGAGGGCGCGTTCGGGAATTGCGGATCCATGCGAGTCTCCCCTTGAAGCGTGCGGTCTAGCGACGTTGCGGTGACACCTCTTGAAAAACCGGGGACGACGGTACCATGTTTCGAACGAGGTGTGCCGCGGGCAACGAGTCCGCTGCCTTCACCGGGAGCGGCCCTTCGGCGCCCGCGGTGAAAACGCGGCACGAGCGCAACACGCGTCACGCGAGCGACATGAGGACATAGCGCAATGGAAGCCCTGCTCGCCGACCTCTCGCGTTATGGCGTGCCGCTGGTTGGACTCAACGTGTTCCTGCAGCAGCTCGGACTGCCGATCCCGGCGGTGCCGACGATGATGGTCGCCGGCGCGCTGGCGGTCGACGGTCGGATCTTCGGTGCGCGGCGTATTCGGCATTTCGGTGCTTGCCTCGGTCGTCGCCGACGCGCTGTGGTTCCTGGCCGGTCGACGCTACGGCTATCCGGTGCTGCGGTTGCTGTGCCGCGTCTCGCTGTCGCCGGACACCTGCGTGCGGCAAACCGAGGGCATCTTCGAGCGTTACGGCTTCTATTCGCTGGTGGTCTCGAAGTTCGTGCCCGGATTCTCGACGGTGGCACCTCCGGTGGCCGGGGCATTGCGAATGCCGTTCGGCCAGTTCCTCCTCGCCGCCATCGCGAGCGCCGCGCTGTGGGTGGGCGCCGCGATGAGCGTGGGGCTGCTGTTCGCGACGCAGATCGAAGCGGTGCTCGCATGGATCGGCCGCAACGGCGTGCTCGCGGCGATCGTGGTGTTCGGGCTGCTCGCGCTCTACATCGCGTGGAAGGCAGTGGAGCGCTGGCGGCTCGCGCGCTTCGTCGAAGGCACGAAGATCGAACCGGACGAGCTTGCTCGCGCGCTGTCGCACGACGAGCCGCCGCTGGTGGTCGACATCGGGTCGCGGCTCGCGCAGCAATCGCGGCCGCATCTGCCCGGCGCGCTGCTCATCGATCTCGACGCCGTCGCGTCGCACGACTTCCCTCGCGACCGCAGCATCGTCTTCTACTGCGCATGCCCGAACGAGGCCTCGGCGAAGCGCGCAACGCAGCTGCTGCTCTCGCGGGGCTACACGAACGTGCGTCCGCTGATCGGCGGCATCGACGGCTGGATCGATGCCGGTTTGCCGGTCGAGCCGCCGATCGCGTCGAGCGAGCCGACGCCGGTGCGCCGCGCCGCGTAAGCCCGGTCGTTTCGTTCGGTGCGGGACGCGCGCTGAGCGCGCTGCTCAATGCGAACGCGAGATCGATCCGCCGCGGGTGACGGGCGCCGTCGAAGCCGCGCGCACGAACCAGGTCTCGTGCTTGGTCTCGCGCGTCGCGATGAAGCCGTGTTCGGCGAGCAGCTTCGCCACGGCATTCGCATAGCCGCCTTCGCGGCGTACGCGCATGAAGCGGGTCTGCTGTCCGGTGGGCGTCGCGAACAGCGCCTTCAGCATCGCCCGGCCGTGGCCCTTGCCGCGCAACGCATTCTCGAGACCGGCAAGCCACAGCTCGTAGCCGCCGCCGGGCGCCGCGCGAAACAGTCCGAAGCCAACCGGGGGGTCGCTGCCGACGGTCTCGTCCGCCCAGTAGACGTAGCCGGGAACGGCGACGGTTTGCATCGTGCCCGGTCTCGCGATCCTCGACGACGAAATAGCCGGTCTTGAGCGCCTGCCGCAGCTCGCCGAAGAATCGCTCCGAAGCGGCGGAATCCCAGGCGAGCTCAGGCTGGAAGCTGCCCTCGCGGGCACCGTCGCGGATCAGTGCGCGAAGCAGGGCGAGATGGCCGATATGGGCGGGGCGCAGCATGGTGGTCTGGGAGACGATGGACGCCAGCGTATTAAAGCGCGGCGTGGGCAAAAAGGGTAAACGAGCCGCGGCGCGTGCTGGCGAAGGCGACGGGCGGCCGATGTCGGCAAGGTGCTCGCCGGGCCCACCGCCAGCTTCACGGGCGCGGGTTCGCGGTTGTTCCCCTGGCGCGGCTTCCATCGAACTGCGCTCGATTGCGGTTCATTGCCAACCGGAGTCTCCCGACCTTGAGCGGGTCGTATTGCGTCTCCACCGTTGAATTTGTCGCGGCAACGCTATATGATTAGCACTCGCATCACCTGAGTGCTAACAAAGCGCCGCGAGCCGGCCTTCCGGCCCGCCCAAGTGCTAGCCGGCTAGCCTCGGTGCGATACAACCCATCTGATTTACAAAACATTCTGATGGAGTGAGTGCTTACTATGAAGCTTCGTCCCCTAAATGACCGGATCATCGTCAAGCGCCTGGAAGAGGAAAAGAAGTCCTCGGGCGGCATCGTAATCCCCGACACCGCAGCCGAGAAGCCGTCGATGGGCGAGGTCGTCGCAGCCGGCCCCGGCAAGACCGACGACAACGGCAAGCTCGTCGCCATGGGCGTGAAGGTCGGCGACAAGATCCTGTTCGGCAAGTACTCCGGGCAGGAATTCAAGCTCGAGGGCAGCGACCTTCTGCACATGCGCGAAGACGACGTCATCGGCGTCATCGCCAAGTAATCACCGAACCGAACGATCCAGGAGAAACCAGTTATGGCAGCCAAAGACGTCCGCTTCGGCGACAACGTACGCAACCGGATGGTGAACGGCGTGAACATCCTGTCCAACGCCGTCAAGATCACGCTCGGCCCGAAGGGCCGCAACGTCGTGCTCGAGCGCAGCTTCGGCGCGCCGACGATCACCAAGGACGGCGTGTCGGTCGCGAAGGAAATCGAGCTCAAGGACAAGTTCGAGAACATGGGCGCGCAGATGGTGAAGGAAGTCGCGTCCAAGACCTCCGACGTCGCCGGTGACGGCACGACGACGGCCACGGTGCTCGCGCAGTCGATCATCATCGAAGGCATGAAGTACGTCGCCGCGGGCATGAACCCGATGGACCTGAAGCGCGGCATCGACAAGGCGGTCATCGCCGTCGTCGACGAGCTGAAGAAGATCAGCAAGCCGACGACGACCAGCAAGGAAATCGCGCAGGTCGGCGCGATCTCCGCGAACGCCGACGAGTCGATCGGCAAGACGATCGCCGACGCGATGGACAAGGTCGGCAAGGAAGGCGTGATCACCGTCGAGGACGGCAAGGGCCTCGACAACGAGCTGGAGCTGGTCGAGGGCATGCAGTTCGACCGCGGCTACATCTCGCCGTACTTCATCAACAATCCCGACAAGCAGGTCTCGATCCTCGAGGATCCGTACATCCTGCTGCACGACAAGAAGGTCTCGTCGATCCGCGATCTGCTGCCGTTGCTCGAGCAGGTCGCGAAGGCCGGCAAGCCGCTGGTGATCGTCTCCGAGGACGTCGACGGCGAGGCGCTCGCGACGCTGGTCGTCAACAACATCCGCGGCATCCTGAAGACCGTCGCCATCAAGGCGCCCGGCTTCGGCGACCGCCGCAAGGCCATGCTGGAAGACATCGCGATCCTCACCGGCGGCACGGTGATCGCCGAAGAGCTCGGCCTCAAGCTCGAGAACGCGACGCTGAAGGACCTGGGCCGCGCGAAGAAGGTCGAGGCGGGCAAGGAAGACACGACGATCATCGACGGCGCAGGCGAGAAGGCGGCGATCGAGGCGCGGGTGAAGAACATCCGCAAGCAGATCGAGGAAGCGACCAGCGACTACGACAAGGAGAAGCTGCAGGAGCGTGTCGCGAAGCTCGCCGGCGGTGTCGCGATCATCAAGGTCGGTGCGGCCACCGAAGTCGAGATGAAGGAAAAGAAGGCCCGCGTCGAGGACGCGCTGCACGCGACCCGTGCGGCCGTCGAGGAAGGCATCGTGCCGGGCGGCGGCGTCGCGTACATCCGTGCGCGCCACAACCTTGCGAAGGGGCTGAAGGGCGACAATCCGGATCAGGACGCAGGCATCAAGATCGTGCTCCGCGCGCTCGAGGAGCCGCTGCGCCAGATCGTCGCCAACGCCGGCGAAGAGCCGTCCGTCGTCTTGAACAAGATCGTCGAAGGCAAAGGCAACTTCGGCTTCAACGCGCAGACCGCCGAGTACGGCGATCTGGTCGAGATGGGCGTTCTGGATCCGACCAAGGTCGCGCGTTTCGCGCTTCAGAACGCGGCGTCGGTGGCGTCGCTGATGCTCACGACCGAAGCGATGGTCGCCGAGCTGCCGAAGGACGAGAAGCCGATGGGTGGTGGCGGTGGCATGGGTGGCATGGGCGGCATGGGCGACATGGACATGTGACATCGCTGAAGGGACCGGCGACGCCGGTCCCGTGCGATGTCATCCCCGCGCAGGCGGGGATCCAGTGTCTCTCGCAGCAACGCAAAGCCCGGCCTCGCGCCGGGCTTTGCGCTTGTACAGCACAAGCGCTCTTCAGGTCGTTGCGTTCGCCACGAATTCATCCGGATACTTCCACAACGCGATTGGCGCACGCTAAATTCGCGGGACCGGATCGCAGCTGGTGCCGGTGCCCATCAATCTCGCGGTTTACGGAGGGAGTCCATGAATCGTAGCTGGCGTGCTTGGCTGTTCGTGATCGTGCTGGCGGGTCAAGTTCCGCACCGTTCGCGCGAACAATGAGTACCGACGGGGCCCATTCCTCCCGATGCACGTGACACCGCAGTCCTTCCATCGATCGCGCGAGGCCTCGGGGGCGCTACATTAGCGAGGCTTCAGGCGCCGGTCGCGTCGAGGCGACCGGGGTTTCCATCCTCGCTAGGGAGGTCATCATGCGTCGCTGCCTCGCTTCAGTGCTCGTGTTCCTCGTCGCCTTCATAGCCTCCGGAGCACGCGCCGGTTCGTGTACGCCCGGGCAAAACCCGTTCAGCGACGTTTCGAACAGTGACGTCTTCTGCAGCGAGGTGCTGTGGTTGCGCAATGCGAACGTCACGCTGGGCTGCGGCGCTGGAACGACCTATTGCCCCACGCAGAGCGTCACCCGAGCCCAGATGGCGTTGTTCATGAAGCGGCTTGCCACGGCGCTCACGCCCGACATCATCTACGCCGATTCTCCGGGGACGTTGGGCGATATCGACGGCAACGGTTTCCCGACCTGCGTGACGAGCACGTACAGCATCCCGGCGACCGGGGACAACACACGCATCATGGCCCACGCGACCGGGACGGTCTCGATCCTGACCGACGGCCCGGCCGATAGTTCGTGCCATCCAGTCAGCGCAATGGCGGGCTGCGGACCTCGGCGCCAACCCGCCGGGTCACCGTGCTCGCCATCCAATGGACGGTAGTGCCTGTGATCGGTGGCAGACGATGACGCGGTCCGACGCGTGCTCGTCCCGGTCAACGTACCAATGGCGATCCTCGATGCAGCGGGCGAGCGACTCGGCGAGTCACGAGCAACCGCTGCAGCTGACTGATCCACGCCGATCGATGCCACGTTAGCCCCGACGCTGCAGCGCGACACCGAAGTCGCGTTCCTTCAGCTGCGTCCGGCTCAGCAGATACGGGCCGCCCGAGACATCGACGAACCACGCCGGCGTGGCGTACCAGCGGAGGCCGTATGCGACCGACAGGGCTGCGAGCTCCTGGGGGTCCGGGCCGCCGGTCGTGCTGCCCCAGTAGTCGAGGCCTCCCTCGACGAAGGCGTGCGGCTGTCCGGGCAGCCAGTCGACCGTGCCGGCCGGCCAGCGCGCGTGCACGCCGATGTCGAGCGTCTTCTCGTCGCCGTAGCCGGTGCGCAGGACGACAGTGCGCGGTTGCCAGCCGGCTGGTTCCCAGCCGGATGCCACTTGCGCGGGAACGGGCAGCGCAACTCCCAACATTATGGCCGCGACCGGCGCAGCCGCAGGAACGATTCGCTTCAAGGATTCGCCCTGGTAGACATGTGAGGCGGGCCGCTCGGTACCGAGGCGCGACCGCGTGCGGACTCTCACATTCGCAAACATTAAGTGATGGTGCCGTAGGCGTGCTACCCGTTCGCGCGTCGGTGTGACGGACGATTGCGGCAGTCCAGGCTTATTCTCGTCGGCCATATGCACAGCGCCATCGCTTCCTTCCGGGCATGTACGCTGGCGGGCATCATCGGCGGTTCCTGCGTTCAAGGGCCTTGCGATGGGCGCCACCGAGCATTTCGACGTCGAGCCAACTGCCCTCCGGCACGCCGGGCGATCTGGCCGACCTGGCCGAGATCGACCGCTACGCCGAGGCCGTAAGCGCGTTTCGCGCAGGCGAGCATTCCCGAGGATCGCTTCACGGCGATGCGGCTGCAGCAAGGCTGCTACGGCCAGCGGCAGCCCGGCGTGAACATGCTCCGCGTCAAGGCGCCGGGCGGGCGCCTCGATGCGGACAAGCTCGACGCGATCGCCGGCGTCGTCGCCACCTACGTCGATCGCGAGCGCGCCTACGAGGCGCCGCACGCGCACATCACGACCCGCGAGTCGATCCAGATCCACTCGATCCCGCTCGAGCGCACGCCGGACGCGATGCGCGATCTCGCGCGACGCGGGCCTCACGACACGTGAAGCCTGCGGCAATACCGTACGCAACATGACCGCGTGCCCGATGGCGGGCGCGTGCCCGAAGGAACGCACCGACATCAACCGGCATCTCGAGCACGCGGCGCGCTACTTCCTGCGCAATCCGCTGAACCAGCAGATGCCGCGCAAGTTCAAGATCAGCTTCTCCGCGTGCGAAAGCGACTGCGCGCAGGGCCTGCTGCACGATCTTGGCGTCGTCGCCACGGTGAAGGACGGCGAGCCGGGCTTCAAGATTCTCGCGGGCGGTGGTCTCGGCCACAAGCCGCGCGAGGCGATCGTCGTGCGCGCGTTCGTTCCCGAGCACGAGCTGATCCCCGCGATGGAAGCGGTGATCGAGCTGCACAACACGCATTCGGATCGCACCAAGCGCGCGAAGTCCCGCATCAAGTTCCTCGTCGAGCGCTTCGGCGCGGACGGATTCCGGCTGCGCTTCGACGAGGCGTTCGAGCGTGCTCGTGCTGCGCACGCCGCGCGCGAGCATCTGAAGGCCGAGTGGTTCGTCCCCTACGAGGGTCCCGCACCCGGCCCGGGCGCACCCCGCGCGCCGTTCGCGCAACGGCAACGCGGTCTCGTCACCGTGCCGGTCTCCGTGCCGCTCGGCCAGGCCTCGCCCGAACAGTTGATCGGGCTCGCGGCGCTGATGCGCCGTCATGGGCTGGACGAGGTCCGCACGGTGCAGGATCAGAACCTCGTGATCCGCAATGTCCCGGCCGGCGACGTCGAAGCCGTCGTTGCGGGCATCGAGGCGCTCGGCCTCGGGTTGCCGCAACCCGGCGACAACGTGGTCGCGTGCCCGGGCACCAGCACCTGCCGGCTCGGCATCACCGCCAGCCATAGCATTGGCGCACGGCTCGCGAACATCGCCGGCGATCTGCGCGTACGCGTCTCCGGATGCCACAACGGCTGCGCGCAGCCCGAGACCGGCGACATCGGCATCTACGGCGAAGGCCGGCGCATGCACGACCGGCTGGTGCCGCATTACCAGCTCTACCTCGGCGGCGATGGCATGGGCGGCGGACGCCTCGCGCGCAAGGGCCCGTCGGTTCCGGTGGCCCGCGTCGAGGCCGCGTTGTCGCGGATCGGCGCTGCATTCCGCGAGGCGCGTGCAGGCGAAGAGCGATTCTTCGACTGGGTGCATCGCCAGGCGGACGATTATTTCCCGGGGCTGCTCGCCGATTTGCTCCAGGTCGCGCCGGAGGAGATGCCCGACGTGCTTCGCGACGTGGACGGCGAGACCGACTTCAAGGTCGCGCAGCTCGGCGGCGGCGAATGCGCGGGTGCATCGCAAGTGTTCATCGGCGCGGCCTTCTATGCGGCCGCGCACGAGCGGCGTTACCGCGATGCGTTCGCGGCGCAACGGCGCGATGCGGATGCCGTGGCGTGCGCGCGCGCGCAGGTGCGGCTGATCGCGCAGGGCATCCACGACCTGATCAATCCCACGCCCACGTTCCGCGTGCGCAAGGTGATCGACGACCTCTCCGAGCTCGGTACGGCACTCGCCGGCAAGGCGCCCGATGCGATCGCCATGCCCGTGGCCGTTTTCGCCACTTCGCTCGCGGACGATGCGGGCAGCGCTTCGCTCGCGGAGACCTACCGGCAGATCGATGCCTGGGTGCACGAAGCTGCGACTTACAGCGTCGAGCGGGATCCGCAGCTCGACATCGCGGGCGCGTTGCCGCGCCCCCCGGCTGCGGTCGCCGTGAAGTTCGTGCGTCGTGTCGTCGAGCCTGCGCTGGCCGCCGACTGATGGGCAAGGTCTACCTCGTCGGTGCCGGACCGGGCGCGGCGGACCTGCTGACGGTGCGCGCGGTTCGCTTGCTTGCGAAGGCCGACATCGTCTTCCACGACGCGCTGGTCGAGCCCGAGGTGCTGGCGCTTGCGCCGCAGGCCGAGAAGATCGCCGTGGGCAAGCGCTGCGGCGCGCATTCGACGTCCCAGCGCTTCATCAACAAGCGGCTCGCGGATGCGGCTGCGCGTCACGCGGTCGTCGTGCGCCTCAAAGGCGGCGACCCGATGCTGTTCGGGCGCGCCCAGGAAGAGATCGATGCGCTGGCCGCCGCCGGCGTCGAAGTCGAGGTGATCCCGGGTGTCACGGCGGCGCTCGCCGCGGCGGCCGATCTGAACCTTTCACTGACGCGCAGGGGTGTCGCACGCAGCGTCGCCATGGTCACGCCGCGGGTAGGCGAGGGCGAATCGCCGCACGCCTGGGCGCGGGCGGCCGCCAACGCCGACACGGCGGTGATCTACATGGGCGCAGGACAGGCGGACGCCATCGTTGCCGCCTTGACAGCCCACGGACTGAAAGCGGACACGCCGGTCGTGCTCGTGGAAAACGCCAGCCGTCCTGCCGTGTCGCACTGCGGCCGGAACGCTCGCCGATCTCCCGGATCTCGCCGGCCGGCGCGGTAACGGTCCTGCCGTCATCGTCGTCGGCGAAGTCGGCCGTGCGCTCGCGCTGTCGGCGGCACCAGCCTTCGCCGAGCTGAAGGCGATAGGCGCTGGCCGATAGACGAGGCCGTAGCGATCAGGGCGGCGGGCAAGAAGCCGGTTCCGCGATCGCCGCGTCGCCCCCTGTGCCGTTCCCCCCACACTTCCCGGCCCGATCCGGACCGGAAGCGCCCGCGTGCGCGACTTGCCGAGGGGAATTACTATAGACTTGAATTAGCGCGGCTAACCCGCGAAAAATCCACGACTAATGCCGGCACCAAGGTTGTAAGCCACAAACTGTCGCGATGACACCCGGTATTCTGTTCACGCTCGCGATCATCGCATTGCTTGGCGTGGTCATCGTTGGTCTCGTACGGCGCAACCGGTCGATGGGGCCGCCGACGCGCGACGACCTCGATGCGCCGAACACCGTGGCGCAGTGGACCGAGGGCGAGACGACCCGGCTGCTGTCGTCCGCCGAGCTCCCCGGACTTTATCTCGTCCGGCCGAGATTCCTGTCGAAGGCCGAGGGCGTCGTCTACCTGCTGCTGAAGGCGGCTTTTCCGCGCCACGAGATTTTCGCGCGCGTCCGGCTTTCCGACGTACTGCAGGTCAAGATCGGCCCCCAGGGCATGGAACGGCTACGTGCATTCCGCAAGATCGCGAACCAGCACGTCGGGTTCGTCATCTGCGGCCGGGACATGGCGATCGTGGCGATCGTGGACGCCAAGGAGCCGGAAACGATGATCAATCCGCGCGACCAGAAGCTCGAGATCATCAAGCAGCGCTGCCTGCAGGCCGCGCAGGTCAAGTACATCTGCGTGTATCCGCCCCAGCTTCCCCGTTACAAGGAGCTGCGCGAGCAGATCCTGGGTCCGGCAGCGGACCTCGTTTAGTTCCCTCGCGCCGGTTCTTCGGTGCGACGTCCGCGCTCCGGGCGTGACTCGTGTCCTGACGCCAATCGGTGCAGGACCTCGATCGACGATGGCACACCAGGTGGACGCGAGAGCAGCGCTCGTTCGGCGCGGTGACGCCGTCCGACGCTGTTTTTTCGCGAACTGCTGCATCCAAACGCGTGGTCGCCGGGTAGTACCAGCGTTGGCTCGCTGATTGCGGCTTGCGTCGTGCCGACGCGCGGGACCCGCGGGGCGGGGTTCGGCCTGTGTTTGGGCGGCCCGTGATCATGGTCAACGTTCGCCACTCATGACTGGACAACCCTTCCCTACGGAGAACCACCATGCGCAAACTACTTCGCTCGACCCTTGCAGCAGGGCTCATCGCCGCCGCCTTTTCCACGAACGCTCAGTACGACAACCAGACAAGTTTCGGTTTCGACGGGCGCGACGAATCACAGGAGTGCGGCGCCGTCGGCGGATTCTTCTTCTTCCGAAACATCCTGCAGGTCGTTGGCTTGACCAGCGATCAGCGTCTGATCTGCTTTGACGAATATCGCCCGGGCAGGGCGCGCACGATCGGCGCTGTCTCGGGACTGAACGGCGGCGACACATTCCTGGTCGGCATCGACCACAGGGTTCAGGACGGCAGGCTTTATGGCGTGGGTAACGCCGGCGGCGTGTACGTGCTGGACGCGAAAACCGCCGCCGCAAGCCTGGTGAATCGACTGACGGTCCCGCTCTCCGGAACGCGTTTCGGTGTCGACTTCAACCCCGCCGCCGATCGCCTGCGTATCGTCAGCGACAACGGTCAGAACCTGCGGCACAACGTCAATGCTGGTGGCGTGACCATCGCCGATACCGCGCTGAACTACACGTCCGGCACCAGTGCGATGGGTGTCACCGGTTCGGCGTACACCAACAACGACGCGAGCGACGCCACCGCAACGACGCTGTACGCGCTCGACTCGACACTGGACCAGATCGCGATCCAATCACCGCCCAACAATGGCTCGCTCGCGCCCACCGGCAAGCTCACGGTCGACACGAGCGACATGACCGGGTTCGACATCTACAGCATCGTCCGCAACAACATCACGCTGGATGTCATCGCGTTCGCATCCCTGTCGACGTCGGACGGCAAGACCGGACTCTACGAGATCACGCTGCCTACCGGAAAAGCAGTTGCCCGAGGCAACTTCGGAAGCCAGAATCAAGTCGTCGATATCGCGATTCCGCTCAATCAACTGTAGCTCGCAAGCACTTCGTGCTGCGCTTGTAGACGGACGTCAATGCAAAGGTCGGGACCATTGATGGCTGGGCCCGCTTCGCCTGCCGACGAGAGCTTCGACTACGAGGGTGCGCTTGCCGCGTGTGCACGCGGCGAGCGCGCCGCGTTACGTCGCGTCTACGAGCAGGAAGCGGCACGTCTGCTTGGCGTGGCGCTTCGGATCGTGCGTCGCCGCGATCTGGCCGACGAGGTGCTGCACGATGCGTTCCTGCAGATCATGCAAAGGTCATCGACCTACTCTCCTTCGAAAGGATCGGGTCGCGGCTGGATCTACACGATCGTCAGGCATGGCGCCATCAACAAGCTGCGGGATTCGGCGAACGAAGTGCCCGCCGACTCGGCGTGGCTATCGTCGTTGCCGGACGATGAGCGCGTCGATCCGCTTCAGCAGGTGATGCAGGCCTCCGAATCAGCCGCGCTGCGCAGGTGTCTCGAGCGTCTCGACGAGAGCAAGCGTCGCAGCATCCTTCTTGCGTTCGTGGAAGGCTTGACGCACGATGAGATCGCGGGTCGCCTGGACGCGCCGCTCGGCACCATCAAGGCGTGGATACGGCGCGGCCTGCTTTCGCTGCGCGATTGCCTGTCATGACCCCGGCCGAACGAGACGATCTGGACACGCTCGCCGGCGAGTACGTGCTCGGTTTGCTCGACAGCGAACGGGTTGCGAGCGTCGAGCGACGCTTGGAGACGGATGCGGCGCTGCGCCATGCCGTTGCATTTTGGCAGGACCGCTTGCTGCCATTGGCGCTGACAGCGCATCCGGTGCAGCCGGCTCCCGCGCAGTGGGCGTCCATCGCACGAGCGTTGTCGGCGGGCAAGCCGTCGGTGAATGCCAGGCGAGGAGGGTCGTTCTGGGACAGCCTCAGCTTTTGGCGGTGGACGAGCGCGCTGGCGATCGCCGGTGTTTGTGCGCTTGCCTTCATCGCCGTCTTGCGTGTCGCGGAACCGAGCGCAACCTACATCGCCGTGCTGGCGGCCCCGGATCGCTCAGCGGGCTGGGTCGTTCAGGCCCAGCCCGGACGCCCGCTGCATCTCATACCGCTGGTCGACACTCCGACGCTCGCGGATCGCTCGCTTCAGTTCTGGACGCTGGTCGACAAGGCGCAGGGGCCCGTATCGCTTGGCCTCGTCACGCCGGGTCGGTCGTTGCAGGTCCCTGCGAGCAGCCTTCCCGGTCTTGTCGCAGGGCAACTTTTCGAGATCACGCTGGAGCCCTACGGCGGCTCTCCTGTGGGGCGGCCGACGGGAGCCATCCTGTGGAAGGGGCTTGCCGTGCGAAGTCGATAACGCTAGCACCCGATCCTGTCCAGGAACCGCAGCACCTCCTCCCGCATCGCCGGCGTTTCTTCGTGCCCGCCCGGGTGCACGCTTTGTCGCCATCCATCGGGAGCGCCTGCCGTTGCGTAGGCTGCGCGGAGCGCGGCATCGATCGATTCGAGTCCTGCTACGGGCGTCAGCGGATCGGCTCGCCCCGCGATCGACAGGTGGGGCCTCGGCGCGATCAGCGCGTTGATCTGCGCGGCCGTGAACTCGGCCGCGAGTCCCGGCACGAAGAAGTACTCCGCATGCAGGTCGTAGCCGCCGCTGTCGAGCAGCGCGCGAAACTCGGCGAGGCAGCACATCTCGACGACTGCATCGACCCGCGGATCGAGGGCCGCAGTCCACCACGCGAGCGTGCTTCCCATCGACATGCCGAACGCCACCAACGGCAGCGCTGCGGAACGCCGCGACATCCCGGATCCAACTCACCGCGGCGATCGCGTCGAACATGCGTCGCCCCCAAAGCGACGACCCTTCCCATAGCAAACGCTTGAACAGCATGCGCTCCGGCGTGTGTCGCGCGCTCGCCGAACCCCCAGTGATCGATTGCAAGCGCGGCCCATCCACGCACTGCGAGCGCCTCGGCGTACGGGCCGGAGGTCATCGCCGGCCGCCCGTGTGTCAGTTCGTCCTTCCCGATCTCGAAACGGTTGCCGTGCGCATGCTGATAGAGCACGACACCGCGAATCGCGCCCGCGGCGGGGCGGGTCAACAATGCGGGGACCGGCTCGAACGGATTGAGGTCGAGCTGCCAGCGCTCGATGGCCACGTCTCCGCGCACGTTCTGTTCGATTTGCCGTCCCGCGACCCGCTCCGGCCATGGTGGTAGCCGCCCGAGGCACGACCAGAGCCGGCGTCGGTCGGCCTCCGCAGAGCGTGGATCGGTCATCCGTGCTCGAGCGCGAGCTCGAGTCCTTCGCAATGTGTCGCGAGCATGCGCCGCTCACCCTCGACCATGCGCACGCGCACCGGACCCTCGACGAACGCTCCGCGACCGCCGAGTCGACGCACGCCAAGGTGCAGACCCTCCTCTGCGGCGTCGAGACGGAGCTCCGCGAGCATGAACGCGCCATCCCGCCACGCCTGCGTGAGCCCGTCGTCCTCGACCCAGCGGCTCGGGCGCGCCGCGGCGTCGATGCCGTCGGGCACGGGAAATACGAGCAACGCACGCGACGGTTCGTCGGTGCGCAGCGTGAAATCGTCGCTGCCGGTCACCGGGATGACGGCGCCCGCGCGGACGAACAGCGGCAGCCGATCGATCGGCGCCGCGATGGTGATCGACTGCCCGGCCTCGTGCCATACGCCCGTGTCGTACTCGTACCAGCCGGGTGTCGATAGGTCACGGGGCAGGTAGACGCGACGTTCGCGCCCGCCCGGTTCGAACACCGGCGCGACCAGCAGGTCGGGACCTATCAGCATCTCGTCGCTGTCGTCCCAGCAGGCGCGGTCGTCGGCGAAGTCGAAGAATGTCGGGCGCAATACCGGCAGATGCTCGGTGCTCGCGAGCCACCGCTGCGTGTAGAGGTAGGGCATGAGTCTCAGGCGCAGCTCGATCGCGGCGCGAATGTGCGGCGTCGCCTCGGCGTGAAGCCATGGCGTGTTCACGCTGCCATCGTCCTTCCACGAATTCATGATGAACCGCGGATTGAGCGCACACGCCTGGGCCCAGCGGATCAGGAGCTCGGCATTCGGTACGGGTCCTGCAAAGCCACCGACGTCGTGCCCGGTATCGAACAGACCCGAGAGCCCCATCGTGAGCGCCATCCGCTGGTTCCAACGCAACGTGCGCCAGCTCGTGGCGTTGTCGCCGGTCCAGGTCTGCGCATAACGCTGGATCCCTGGCGGGCCGGCGCGAGTGACCGTGTAGACACGTTCGCCTGGCGCATGCCGGCCCTGCGCCTCGAATGTCGCACGTGTCATGAGCAACGCGTGGAGCGGGCGAGCACGACCGATCGGCATCGGATGACCGAATCCGTGCGCTCCGCCTTCCTCGTCCCAGATCTCGTACTCGTTGTTGTCGTTCCAGCCCACATCGATGCCGAATCCGAGCACCTGTTCGGTGAGCCCCCGCTGCCACCAGGCGATCGCGGCTGGATGAGTGAAGTCGAGATGCGCGCCCCAACCGTCCCAGAACTGGGCGAGACATGGCGCACCGGTGGTTGTATCGGCGACGAAGCCGCGCGCGGCATTGACCTCGGCGAATGCCGGGTGGTCGTCCAGCAGACAGGGCTTGAGGTTCGCGACCAGGCGCACGCCCGCGTCCCCGAATTGCTTCGTCAAGGCGCGGGGATCGGGAAATTTCTCGCGATTCCAGGTGAACACGTAGCGACGTTTTCCGCGGCTCGAATAGCCCGATCCGAAATGGAACGACGACAGCGGAATGCGTTCGGCCCGCGCCCGTTCGAGGAACCCCGCGATACGCGCCTGCGCATCGGGCGCATCGGCGAGCGCCATCGCCGTGTTGGCGTAGCCCAGCGCCCAGCGCGGGGGAAGCGCCGTCGGACCGGTGAGCTCGACGAAGCGCCGCACCACGATCGCGACCGTGGGGCCCGCGATGAACCAGCAATCGAGGTCACCGTCGGCGATCTCGGTGCTTCGATAGAAGCCGTGGTAGTTGTCGAGCTCCTGTCCGAAATCGAACGTCGCTTCCGACAGCGTGTCGTAGTAGACGCCGTAGCAGACACCACTGTCGGCGCGCCGCCCGACGAAGAACGGCCAATGCTTGTACAGCGGATCGCTCGACGCGGCGTCGTAGCCGAGCGCGTCGAGCTGTAACGTCCGCAGCCGGCGCCCGGATTTGTCGAGCGGTCCGGTCTTGTCTCCAAGGCCGAAGTACTGGTCGTAGCTGTCGCGCACGACACTGTGGCACAGCCGGGTCGAGCGGGTTGCCGCAGCGTAGGCGTAACTTGGACGGTCCGCGCATGCGAACACCCAGCGGTCGCCATCACGAATTCGCCAGTCGATACCGAACGGTTCGAAGCGCACGACTGCAGCAACGGTTTCGCCTCGCAGTTCGATGCTGTCGGCCTGCCGGATCACCTCGCACCGCGGCGCGGCGAAGCCGGTTGGGTCATCGCGCGATCGACCTTCCCAGGGAACATCGTGCCCCTGTGCGATCGCCCAGGTGCGTGGCTCGCGGTAGCCTTCCGGGGGAATCAGCGTGGTCCGCCCGAGCCCTTCCGCGGGCAACGCGACGCGGCATTGCCATCCCCGCTCGAGTGAGAGCGTGACGAAATTCCCGGACGCCTCGAGCCAGGTCGCGTGGCGAAGCGGCTTCATGCCGGGTTCCGCTCGATCCGATCGAGCGCGACGCCGTCGTCGCCGAACAGATGGCAGTGCTGCGGTTCCGGGATCGCGGCAAAAGTTTCGCCGACCGCGATCGATGTCTGGCCGGGCAATGCCACGGCAATGCGCGTATCGCGGCCGTGCATCCGGCCATAGACGAGACTGTGGCCGCCGAGGCGCTCGACCTGCTCGACGACCAGGCCGAGCGACGGTTGCGTGGCGTCCGCGTGCGCCAGGTGCTCAGGCCGGATGCCGAGCGTCAGCGACGATCCGGTTCCGTAGGCATTCGCGTTCGCTCCGACGCGCACGGTGCCGCCGTCCGGCAGTTCGACGAGCGCGCCATCTGCGCTCGCGCCCGCGAGTCTCACTGGCACGAAGTTCATTTGCGGCGAGCCGATGAACCCGGCGACGAAGCGGCTGCATGGCGCGTTGTACAGCGCGAGCGGTGCGCCCGTCTGCTCGATCCGCCCGCCGCGAAGCACGACGATCCGGTCGGCCATGGTCATCGCTTCCACCTGGTCGTGGGTCACGTAGATCATCGTCGTGCGAAGGCGCCGGTGCAGCGCGACGATCTCGGCGCGCATCGAAACCCGCAACTCCGCATCGAGATTCGACAGCGGCTCGTCGAACAGGAAGATCCGCGGTTCGCGCACGATCGCGCGCCCGATCGCCACCCGCTGCCGTTGGCCGCCGGAGAGCTCGGTCGGCCGCCGTTCGAGCAGCTCGCCGAGCCGCAGAAGACCCGCTGCGTCGCGTACCTTGCGTTCGATCTCCGTCTTCGGCGTCCGGATATTCTCCAGCCCGAACGCCATGTTCTCGTGCACGGTCATGTGCGGGTAGAGCGCGTACGACTGGAACACCATCGCGAGGCCGCGATCGGCCGCGGGAACTTCGTTGACGCGCTGGCCGTCGATCCTGATCTCGCCCGAAGTCGCGGTTTCGAGCCCGCAGATCAGCCGCAGCAGCGTCGACTTCCCGCATCCGGAGGGACCGACGAACACGGTGAACTCGCCGTCGGCCACGTGCAGGTCGACGCCGTGGATCACCTTGGTGTCGCCGAAGGCCTTGTCCACGCCGGACAGTTCGAGATTCGCCATGCCTGGTGTTCCTGTCTACTTGATCCCGGCCGAGGCCACGCCGGTGGTGATGTGCTTTTGCAGGAAGGCGAACACGAGCGTGACCGGAAGCATGGTGACGACAGTCATCGCCAGCAGGTAGTTCCATTGCGTCACCAGGTCGCCCTGGAACGCATTCAAGGCGAGCTGAAGCGTGAACTTCTCCGAGCGCGACAGCACGATCAGCGGCCACAGGAAGTCGTTCCAGCGCCACATCACCGAGAAGATCGCGAGCACCGCCAGCGCCGGCGCGGAGAGCGGCAGCACGATGCGCCAGAAAATGCGCCATTCGCTCGCATGATCCATGCGTGCGGCGTCGATCAGCTCGTCGGGGATCGTCAGCATGTACTGCCGCAGCAGGAACACGCCAGTGGGCGTGGCGACTGCCGGCCAGATCACGCCCCACAGGCTGTTCAGCAGGCCCAGCTCGGAGACTACGAGGAAGTTCGGGACCAGCACGATCGTCGGCGGCACCATCAGCGTCGCGAGGATCAGCAGGAACACCTCGCGACGGCCGGTGAACCGGTATTTCGCGAGCGCGAACGCGGCCATCGCATTGAACAGCAGCGTGATCAGCGTCGCCACCACGGTGATGAACACCGAGTTCCACAGGTAGCGGGCGAAATCGAACTTGCCCGCGAGCTCGGTGTAGTTCTCGATTGCCAGCCGGAACTCGCGCACCGGCTCGCGCAGCTCGATGCCCACGCGCTCGATCGACGCCGGGTCGTTCGGATCGGCGCCGAGCGGGATCATCGTCGACACGAGCCCGATGCGGCGCAGCTCGATCATCTCGCGCGACGATCCGTCGGGCTGCCGGACCCGGAACACGGGTCGCGGCACCGCTTCGCCGGCGACCGCAACCGTCTTCGCTCCATAGGGAAGCAGCGTCGGTGGAAACTCGAGCAACGCGCCCTGCGTCTTGAACGACGACAGCACGAGCCAGAGGACGGGACCGAACATGAGGACCAGTCCGAGTGCCAGGTAACCATAGGTGAACCAGTCGGTCCAATCCAGGGGTCCGCGGCCCCGCGTGCGCGTGAGAAAGGCGAGCGCGTGGGTCATGGCTTGATCACTCGCGGTCGCGCGCGGCGGCGCGGGTCGCGCGGAGCTGCAGCAATGTCAGCAGGATGAG
This sequence comes from uncultured beta proteobacterium, assembly GCA_963804205.1. Classification (GTDB taxonomy): domain Bacteria; phylum Pseudomonadota; class Gammaproteobacteria; order Burkholderiales; family Casimicrobiaceae; genus VBCG01. The sequence continues at coordinate 198,498 of CAWDPJ010000008.1, forward strand.
CGCGACGGCCAGCACCAGCGACGCGGCCGCGGCCATGCCGTAGAGGCGAATCTGCTCCATGAACCCGGTCTGGTAGATGAACTGCACGATGAACGTGGTCGCCGATCCAGGTCCACCGCCGGTCAGCACGAACACTTCGTCGAAGGTCTGGACCGCGCGGATCAATGCCAGCACCAGCACGACCACCAGATTCGGCATCAGCAGCGGCAGCGTGATGCGCGAGAACACCCGCCAGGGCGACGCGTGATCCATCTGCGCGGCCTCGTAGAGATCCTTCGGGATCGCCTGCAGGCCCGCGAGCAGGATCAGCGTGTAGAACCCCATATGCGCCCAGATGCTCACGAATACGACCCAGCCGAATGCCCACCCTGCGCTGTTCAGCCATTCGACCGTCGAACCGCCAGCACCGGCGAGCGCAGCGTTGAGCACGCCTTCGCGCTGCAGGACCCACTTCCAGATCAATGCTACGACCACGGGCGAGAGCAGCACCGGATAGAAGAAGACACCGCGCCAGAAGCCGCGCCCGATGATCTTTCGATTCAGCACCAGCGCCGTGACCAGGCTCAATCCCACCATCAGCGCGACTTGAACGGCGGAGAACTTCGCGGTGTTCCAGACCGCTCGCCAGAACAGGTCCTTGCGGCAGGACGACGGATCGAAGTAGCTGCCACACTCGAACAGCGTGACCAGGTTCTCGGCACCTACGAACGGGCGCTCGGAGGGATAAAGCTGGACACCCCCAGTGAACGCGTAGTAGACGTTGATGACGATCGGCAGGAACGTGAACGTGCCGAAGATCAGCAGATTGGGCGCGAGGAAGAGCCATGCGAGACGGCGCAGACCCAGCTGCGTCTGCGCGTAGCGCATCGGCAGCTCGAACAGCCGGAACGCGGCGCCCGTGACCGCAGCGACCGCGCGAGTGACGGGTGAGCGCGTGGTTGCCATCGGCAGATTCGCAGGATGCGCGCTGCGCGGCGAGCGCGGGGACGCGCGTCAACCCCGCATCCCCGCCGCTCGAGGGCGCGCTACTTGCTCGCCGCTTTCACCTGTTCGTCGACGTCCGCCGCGAGCCGCTTCAATGCATCATCGGCACTCATCTCTCCGGCAATCGCCTGGCCGAGGCGCTGCGCGGTTGGCAGGAAGACGGCGCGATTCAGCCGGTAGCCCTGCAGGTCGTAGTTGGGCTTCGCGATCTTGGGAACGTCCGAGACGAAAGATGAAAGCGCAGCCTTCGCCGCCGGCGAAACGGAATAGGTAACCCCACCTTTCGCCACGGCCGCATGCGCCGGTATGTTCTCCGTCCGCGCCATGTACTCGCGGTAGACGTCCTCCTGCGCGAGGAAGTCGAGGAACTTCGCGACGTCGGCCGGGCTCTTCGTGCGCTTCAAAGCCACGAACGCTGCCCCACCCGGCATCGCGGTGCACGCGGCGGGACCGCACGGCGCAGGCACGACCGTCCAGTCGAACGATTTGGTGACCTGCGTGTCCATCCGCTTCACCTGCCAGCTTCCCGAGTAGTACAGCACGACGCGGCCGTTGGCGAACTCCTCGAAAGCATCGCGGTACGACGAGCCGCCGATCCCGCCCCACACTTCCTTCGGCATCAGGCCGTTGCGATTCCAGTCGAGAAATTTGCGCACGGCGGTCCGGTAGCCGTCGTCGATAACGGGCGCGCCGTTGGCGTCGAAGATCTTCGCGCCCATTGCGACCGCGAGCGGTGCAAAGCGATGGCCGCTGCGGTCCATCGCCATGGCGAACGGTGTCTTGGTGGTTGCGGCGACTTTGCGCGTTGCATCCGCCCATTCGTCCCAGGTTGCCTTCGCGCCTGGCATCGGGACCTTGGCCTGCTCGAACAGCGTCTTGTTGACGAAGGCGCCGGTTACGGTGAGCTGGGTCATCATGCCGTAGATGCCCTTGTCCGCGGGCCCGCCGCGCAGCCACGGCAACGTCGTGCCGAAGTTGTCCTCCCAGTACTTCGCGCGGGCACCGAGGTGTGGCGCGAGGTCGAGGTAGAATTTGTTCAGGCCGCCAAGATCGGTGACGCGGGCGATGTCCGGACCCTCGCCGGCCGCAAGCTGCACCGGAAGCTGTTCGACGATCGCCTTGTAGGGCACCTGGTCGACGACGACCTTGATGTCCGTATTGCGCGACTCGAAGCGCTTGGCGAGGTCGCGCGTGACTTCGCATTCGTTGCCGTCCGAGTAGCACATGACGCGGATTTCGGCGGAGAGCGCGGCGACCGGCAGCGCCAGGCCCAGCGCCAGGACGAACGAGCGGACCATGTTCAAGGGACCTCCTGTAGCTATCGAGTAATGGGAGCAACCCGGGAATCATAGCCGCTTCCGATTGAAGCGCGGAATCCGACGGCGCGGTATCCAAACGTCACGCGCGTAGTATCGACGCTCGGTCATCTTCCGCCGAGCATTGGCGGCTTGCCCGCCGGTCCGGAGACGTCCCGACATGTCCACCTCATTCACGCTCACCTATTCGACGATGTTCGACCCGCCGCCGGCGCTGCACGAGCGGTTCGAGGATGCACTGGCGACCGTACGAAGCTTTCTGGGCGCCGAGCACCCGATGCTGATCGGTGGCCACGACCAGCGTGCCCGCCTGCAGTTCGACGCGAGGAGCCCGATCGACACGCGCGTGTTGCTCGGGCGGTTCCAGGCCGGGGATGCGACGCACGCCGCTGCAGCCGTCGACGCCGCCACCAAGGCGTTCCCGATGTGGGCCGCGAAGCCGTGGACCGAGCGTATCGAAGTGCTGCGCCGCGCGGCGGCGCTGATCGAGGAGCGCAGCTACGAGCTCGGCGCGGTCCTCTCGCTCGAGGTGGGCAAGAATCGAATGGAAGCGCTCGGCGAGGTGCAGGAAACCGCCGACCTGATCCTGTACTACTGCGACCAGATGGAAGCGAACGATGGCTACGCAAAGCCGATGCTCGCCGATCCGCTAACCGGCTTCACCAGCGAGAACACGAGTGTGCTCAAGCCGTACGGGCCGTGGCTCGTCGTCGCGCCGTTCAACTTTCCGTTCGCGCTTGCCGGCGGCCCATCGGGCGCAGCGCTGGTCGCCGGGAACACGGTCGTGTTCAAGGCCGCGTCGTCGACGCCGTGGAGCGGGCGGCTGCTCGCGCTCGCGATGCGCGATGCGGGCGTGCCTCCGGGTGTTTTCAACTATGTCACCGGACCCGGCGCAAGCCTTGGCGAGGCGTTGATCGCCCATCCGGGTCTTGCGGGTGTCACGTTCACCGGCAGCTTCGCCGTCGGCATGCATGTCTATCGGAGCTTCGCGCAGGGCCGGTGGCCGCGCCCCTGCATCGCGGAGATGGGCGGCAAGAATGCAGCGATCGTGTCGCGGCGTGCAAACCTTCGCGAGGCAGCGACCGGCATCCTGCGATCCGCGTTCGGCCTTTCTGGCCAGAAGTGCTCGGCGTGCTCGCGCGTCTATGTCGAGCACACGGTGTTCGCGGATCTGGTTGCTGCGCTCCATCAGGCCACCCTCGACGTCTCCGTCGGCGATCCCACGCGGCGCGAGCACTGGATGGGCCCGGTCATCGACGGCGCGGCGGTGGCGCGTTACGAGGACGCGATCGCGCAGATCGTCAGCGCAGGCGCAGCGGGCGGCATCGTTGAAGGCGGCCGGCGGCTCGACCACGGAGATCTCGCGCACGGTCATTTCGTCGCACCGACGATCGCTCGCGCGCCGCACGATCATCCGTTGTGGACGCGCGAGGTGTTCGCTCCGTTCGTGCTGGTCGGTCCGGTCGCGACGATCGACGAAGGCTTCGCGCGCGCGAACGCCGTCGATTACGGCCTCACGGCGGGCTTCTACGGCGCGTCCGACGAAACGGAAGCTTTCTTCGACGCGATGGAGGCCGGCGTCTGCTATGCGAACCGGCCCCAGGGGGCGACGACCGGCGCCTGGCCGGGCTACCAGCCGTTCGGCGGATGGAAGGGCTCCGGATCGACCGGCAAGGCGGCCGGCTCGATCTATTATCTGCCGCAATACCTGCGCGAGCAGTCGCAGACGCGCGTGCGGCATAACCGATGAAAAACGCGTCCGATCAATCGATGGCATGACCAGGTGCCCGCGTGCTTCACCACGTAAGCCTGCGTTCATTCAAGACGCGAGCACGCGGTCGTAGACCTCCCGATCGACATTGCCGCCGCAGAGGATCACTGCCATCCGCTTGTCACGTCGCGCCGGCCATTTCATCAGCGCTGCCAGCGGTGCCGCCCCGGCGCCTTCGGCCACCTGGTGCGTGTCGTCGAAATACGCGCGCATCGCGTCCTCGATTTCCGCGTCGGTGACTTCGACGACATCCTCCGCACCGCGGCGAATTTCAGCCAGCGCCGACTCGACGGGGACGCGCACCGCCATGCCGTCCGCCATCGTATTCGCCGTCGAGGTCTCGATGGCCCGTCCCGCGCGGAACGACTGGGCGTAGGCATTCGCGCTGGCCGAAACGACGCCGACGATGCGCGTCGCCAGGCCGAGCGCATCCCGCGCGGCGATCAGACCGCAGATACCCGAACCGCATCCGATCGGCACGAATACGCGATCAAGAGGCGGCGCCGCGCGGAACAGCTCGAGCGCATAGCTCGCGACACCCGCAACCAGTTCGCGCTCGAACGGGCCGACGAACCGCAATCCGCGCTCGGCCGCGAGGCCGTGCGCGAACACGCGCGCTTCGTCGAAATCGCGCCCGTGCTCGATCAGCTCGGCGCCCCATGCGCGCATCGAAGCGTTCTTCGACGTCGAGTTGCCGAACGGCACGACGATCGTGCACGGCAACCCGTGCCGGCGCGTAGCGAATGCGAGGCTCTGGCCGTGGTTGCCGCGCGTTGCGCTCGCCAGACCGGGCGGAGGGTTCGGTGCGAGCTGCGCGACGAGATTGAGTCCGCCGCGCACCTTGAACGAACCGGTCGGCGTGTGGTTCTCGTGCTTGACCCAGACCTCGCAGCCCGCCCGCGACGCGAGTAGCGGCCACGCGTACTGCGGAGTCGGAGCCATCGCGGCGTGCACGCGCTGCGCCGCGGCCTCGAGCTCCGCGAGGCCGATCATCGTTTCAGCGCATGAAGTTCAGGTACAGCCACAAGACCAGGATGGCGCCGATCACCGACAGGATGATTCCTGCAGGTTGGAAGCCGGCACGCCCTCGCGAGAACAGGGAACCGATGAATCCGCCGACCAGCGAGCCGACGATGCCGAGCAGGATCGTACCGAGCCAGCCCATCGCAACGGCGCCGGGGTAGAAGAAGCGGGCGAGGGCGCCGACGATCAGGCCGACGATCACCATCCAGATCAAGCTCATGAGACCCATGACACCTCCCGAATGTGGACGGAATGCCGGCCCGTTTTGCGGCCGGTCCGGACGATGCTAGCACGCGCGTTGTGTAAGGCCGATGATTCCGCAACGACCAACCGTCATGCGTTTACTGCATGGCATCGCAATGGCGGTGGTCCTCTGGCTACTGGCAACACCCGCGGCTGGCACGTGTCGTGCCGAAAGTGGCGATCGGATCCTGCCGCTGGTCGAGCTCTACACGTCCGAAGGCTGCGACAGCTGCCCGGCTGCCGACCGCTGGCTGTCGACGCATCTTCCGGCTGGAGCGAAATCCGACGCAGTCGCCCTCGCTTTCCACGTCGATTACTGGGACCGACTCGGCTGGAAGGACCGCTTCGCGACACCCGCCTACACGGCGCGTCAGCATCAGACGATGCGCGCGAACCGGGCGACGTTCGTCTATACGCCGCAGATCGTGCTGCAGGGCCGCGATTTCACCGGTTGGCGCGACGGTGCGCCGTCGAGCGCGATCGCAACCGCGTCACTGCGCCCGTGCGCGTGCGAAGATGGCGTTACAAGTGCGGTTGACCGCGCGACGCTCGCTGTCGTAGTATCGGCGACGCGATCGACGAATCACCGCGGCGCGAGACACTCGATGGCGGTCGCGTATGCAGACAGCCGGCTGACGAGCGAGGTGAAGGCCGGAGAGAACCGCGGCGTGACGTTGACGCATGACCACGTCGTGCGCAGGTTCGAAACGCGTCCGCTCGCAGCGTCGCCGGCATCGTTCAGCATGCAGATGCGCAAACCTGACGAAGCGGGAGCGCATCCGACATTGGTCGCGTTCGTGCAGGACGTCGCGAGCGGCGACGTCCTGCAGACGCTTGCGCTTGCGCTTTCGGAGTGCCGCTAGCGCGCGCCCGCGCTCGCGCCGGCCCCGGCGACGGCGAGGAACGCCACGACTTCGCGTTCGATGTCCGCCAGCGCGGCGAGCCTGGGCAAGACCGCCGGTAGGTCGCGGGTCGTTCCGGCGTCGGCCAGCAACGCGCGCGCCTTGTCGCGAAGCGTCGCGTCGATGGCGTCGAGCTCGACGAGCCCTTCGAGCCAGCGCTTCGCTTCGTTGGATTGCCCGTTGCCGCTCGACAGTATCCAGTCGGCCGTCGCGAGCACGAGCATCGGCACTCGCACGTCCAGGCGATGCGATGCGAGCTTGTCGCGAAGGCGCAGGATGTTGGCGAGCGCCTCGTCGATTCGCCCCTCGCGCAGGTCGACGCTCGCCAGCAGATAAAGCACTTCGGTCAGCGTCAGCGGTTCCTCGGCGGCGAGGTGCGCGCACTCGTCCAGCGTGGATCGCGCCAGCACCAGCTCGCCCTGCTGGAGCAGCACGCTGCCGAGGTTGGCGAGCGATTGCGCGAGCGCAGTGTCGTCGCCCATCTCCCGCGACAGCCGGACGGCCACCTGCGCGTGTTCGCGTGACGTCGCGAGGTCGCCCTGCGCCAGGCTGATGCCCGCGAGATTGCTGCGGACGGTGATCGCAGTCGCGTTCTTTCCAAGCAACTCGTAGAGCCGCGCGGCCTCCGTGTTCAGGGCAGCGGATTCGTCGAACTTCCCCTGGTAGTACAGCGGAACGCCGAGACTGCAGAGCATTCCGCCGATCGCGGACGGCGCACCGAGGTCGCGCGCGGCATCCAATCCTCGCCGCAGCAGCACTTCGGCGGCATCGAACTGCGAGCTCATGTTGGCGAGCGTGCCGCGCAGGTTGTGGACGAGCATGCGCAGCTCGGCGTCCTCGCTGCCGGCCCCCAGCGCGAGCGCTTCGTCGGCAACGGCTTCGGCCGCTTCGAGGTTGCCGAGCTGATACTCGAGCGCGCCAAGGTAGTACAGGCAGCGCGCAATGACGTGCGGCTTGCCTCCGCTGCGGGCCTGCGCAAGGGCCGCCTCCAGCTCGCGCCGTGAAAGATCGGCCCGGCCTCCGGAAACGGCCGCCCGACCCCATTGCATGCGGATCAGCGTCATCGCATCGGCACGCGCGCTCTTGCCGAGAGCGCCTACCGCACGCTCCGCCTCGAAGAGCGCTTCGGGCAAACGGCCGCGCGTGTGCAGCAGCGCGATCAGCGGCGGCGCGGCGCGCTCGATGATCTCCGTCGCCCCGGCGTCGATCGCACCGCGCCACGCCGCGAGGATGTTCGCAAACTCGCTTCGCAGCAGCGCGTCCGCAGCGACCTCGCCGGGACTGCGCATGTCGGCATGGATCCGGAGCAGGACGTCGGCGAAATAGTCCCGATGCCGCTTGGTGACGGCGGCATGCCGCGACCGGGAGGATCGAAGACGTGCGTTCGCGAACTGCCGCACGAGCTCGTGCAGGTCATAGCGGCCTTCCGCGCGGCGTCGGACGAGCGACTTGTCGGCCAGTGCGGACAGCGTGCGCAGCGGTGCCACGGCGATTTTTTCCGCGGTGTCGCGCGTGAACCCGCCAACGAAGATCCCGAGGCCGGCGAGCGCATCCCGCTGCTCGTCTCCCAGCAGGTTCCACGAACAGGCGACCACGGCCTCCAGATTCTGGTGTCGATGCGGGCGATTGCGATGCGGGCTTACGAGCGAGCTGGCCGCAGCTTCGATCGCAGCGGCGAGATCGGCGCAAGGAATCGTGCGCACCCACGCCGCGGCGAGCTCGATGCCCAGCGGCAAGCCTTCGACGAGGCGGCAGATTCGAAGCACATGCGGCATCTCCGCGGACAGCGAGAAGCCGAGGTACGCCTGCCGTGCGCGTTGCGCAAAGAGCTCGACCGCGGCGAGATTTGCCTGTGCGGCCGATTCCTCGGCCGAATAGGCGAGTCCGCGGACGTCGTAAATCCATTCTTCCTGCAGCCCCAGGACTTCGCGAGACGTGACGACGATCCGGACCTGTGGCGCCGCCTGCAGGATTTTGAGAACTACTGCAACGGGATCGCTCACCGGCGAGCGTTCGTTACCACCGAGGAGCGACTCGAAGTTGTCGAGCACCAGCAGCCGCTGCTGTCTTGCGAGCATGCCGGCGACCAGTTCCGCAGGATCGCCTCGCGACGGAAGCATCGCGGCCAAGCGCTTCTGCGATCGCGCGTGGCAGCGCGTCCGGCGACTCCGACGCCTCGAGCGCGACCCATGAAACCCCTTGTGCAAAACGCGCGCCGACCTGCGTCGCGAATGCGTGCGCGAGACGCGTCTTGCCCGCGCCGCCGAGACCATGAAGCGTGATCAGGCGGCATGCGGGATCGGCAAACAACCGGTCGAGCTCCGCGAGCTCTTCGAGCCGCCCGACGAAGCTCGTCGCCGCGATCGTCGCGCCGGATACCCGGGTAGCCTCGACGTCGCGCGCAGCTTCAACAGCGACACGGGCGGTTGGGGGCTGCGCTCCATCGGCAAGCGCAATCTCCTGCAATGCCCGGGTCTCGGGCGAAGGTGCGCGACCGTAAGTGATCGCGAGGGAACGCTGGCAGAGCTCGTATTGCGCGAGCGCCGCGTCGCGCCGTCCCATGTCGATATAGAGTCGCATCAGCCAACGGTGTCCCGCTTCGGAGCCGGGCATCAGCGCGATCCAGCGCAGGCCGATGGCGAGCGCGGACTCCCGCTCGGTCGTGGCCCGCGCGACGTCGTGTCGTGCGCGATCCGCGCGTCGCGCGATGACCCCGTCGAAGACGTTTTGCGCGAGCTGCCCGAGGCGCACGCGCTCGGCGTGCAGCCAGTCGTCGAACTCGGGGGTCGCCGCCGCCTCGAAGTCCTTCAACAGCTCGTCCTGGTAGAGCGTTGCGGCTGTCTCCAGACTTTCGAGATCCTGCGCGCGCGCCAGTGTCTGGAATTTCGCGACGTCGACGAGCGGCGCGGCAGACGCCGCAAGGCCGATCGATTCACGATCGACGTGCAGGCACTCCGCCATCGCGGCCGGCAGCCGGTGCAGCGCGACGCGCAAGCTCGTGCGGGCGGCCTCGTCGTCGCGATGACCCCACAGCAGTACCGCAAGCTCGTGGCGCGAATGCGCCTTTCCGGTGAGCAGCAGGAACGCGAACAGCGCCAGCGATTTTTTCGACGGACAAGCGACCGGCGCCGCCGCGACCGAAAACTGCGGCGATCCCAGGAAACGCACGACCAGCGGGTCTGTCATGGCGCGCCGATTCTAGCGCGCGTCCCGGACGATCGAGCTGGAGAGATATCAAGAACGATACGCCGACGCCGCGGCAACTGAGGAACTTGCTCGAAAAGGCGGAGCGGATCGACCTGCAAGACATGGCGCGCCAGCTTGCACGCGAAATGCGGGAGTTGAGACGCCGGACGTTTTCGGGTGGTCCGTTGGGCGTGTGCCTCAGCGCCTTGCAGGCAGTCGATGTCTTCTCATCGCTCGTAGACGCATGGGACAACAACGGCTCGCTACTCGAGCAAGGCGCGTTCGAGGAGCAAGAGGCGATTGATCGAGGGGTGAGGACCTTCCTCAACGGTCTCGGGCCCTTCTGCTACGAGAAGGAAATCACCTAGGTGAAACGGGCAGGGAAGCGGCGGGAATCCCGACGGGCGGAAGTGCGATACCGTTACGCTTTGCGTTGCCGTTCAACGCCCCTACGACGCCCATTGGACTTCCCGTGGAACAAGACTCGATCCAGACCTTCGCCCGTTCGCTCGCGAAGCCCTACCGTATCGCGCGGGGCGCCAGATTCCGGCTGAAGGATTTCGATCCGAACGACACCGGGCCCCTGAAGGACGCCGACAAGCCGCGCGCCCAGCAGGCGTTGCAGGCGGGCAAGCACGCGCTCGCGCAACTGCAGACCATGCTGTACGCGCAGGACCGCTGGTCCGTGCTGCTGATCTTCCAGGCAATGGATGCCGCCGGCAAGGACGGTGCGATCAAGCACGTGATGTCCGGCATCGATCCGCAGGGATGCCAGGTCTACTCGTTCAAGCAACCGTCCGCCGAGGAGCTCGACCACGATTTTCTGTGGCGATGCTGGCGCGCGTTGCCGGAACGCGGGCGCATCGGCATCTTCAACCGCAGCTACTACGAGGAAGTGCTGGTCGTGAAGGTGCACCCGGAGATCCTCGCCGGGCAGAAGTTGCCGCAGGGCCTGGTCGGCAAGGGCATCTGGCGCGAACGCTATCAGGACATCCGCGCGATGGAGCGCCATCTCGCCCGCAGCGGCACGCTGATCCTCAAGTTCTTCCTCAACATGTCGAAGGGCGAGCAGAAGAAACAGTTCCTCGAGCGTATCGAAGACCCCGCCAAGAACTGGAAATTCGCCGCCGGCGACGTCAAGGAGCGCGCCCACTGGAACGCGTACATGGACGCCTACCAGTCGATGATCCGCGAGACCGCGGCGCCGCACGCACCGTGGTATGTCGTGCCGGCGGACAACAAGTGGTACACGCGCATCGTCGTCGCGGCGGCCATCGTCGATGGCCTCTCATCGCTGGATCTCCACTATCCGAAGCTCGACAAGTCGAAGCTCGCCGAGCTTGCAGCGGCGAAAAAGGCGCTGCTGGCCGAGTCGCGGTAGCGGGGCGTGCGGCGGAGGCGGGGACACAGCGCGACTTTCGCGTCAGATCGGAGTTCGATGAGACACTGGGTTCCCGCCTCCGCGGGAACGACACTTACCTTATTGCACCACCTGCGCGAGCGCGCCGGTCCGGTATTTCGTCGCGATCTCCTCCAGCGGCTCGGCTTTGATCTTGGACGCCATGCCGTCGCAGCCGAACTGCACGTAGCGCTCCTTGCAGATCTTCTTCGCCGCGAGCATCGCCGGCTTCAGGAATTCGCGCGGATCGAACTTCGACGGGTTCTCGGCGAGGAAGCGGCGGATCGCCGCGGTCATCGCGAGGCGGATGTCGGTGTCGATGTTGATCTTGCGCACGCCGTGCTTGATGCCTTCCTGGATCTCCTCGACCGGCACGCCGTAGGTCTCCTTCATGTCGCCGCCGTACGCGCGGATCTGCGTGAGCAGGTCCTGCGGCACCGACGAGCTGCCGTGCATGACCAGATGCGTGTTCGGGATGCGGCGGTGGATCGCCTTGATGCGGTCGATCGCGAGGATGTCGCCGGTCGGCTTGCGCGAGAACTTGTACGCGCCGTGCGACGTGCCGATCGCGATCGCGAGCGCGTCGACCTGCGTGCCTTTGACGAAGTCGGCCGCCTGCTCGGGATCGGTCAGCAGCATCTCGCGCGTCATCGTGCCTTCGGCACCGTGGCCATCTTCCTTGTCGCCCTTCATCGTCTCCAGCGACCCGAGGCAGCCGAGCTCGCCTTCGACGGTGACGCCGAGGCGATGCGCCATGTCGACGACCTTCTTGGTCACTGCGACGTTGTAATCGTAGGTTGCGATCGACTTGCCGTCTTCCTTCAGCGAGCCGTCCATCATCACGCTCGAGAAGCCGAGCTGCATCGCGGACTCGCAGACCGCCGGCGACTGGCCGTGGTCCTGATGCATGACGATCGGGATCCGCGGATAGCTCTCGGCGGCCGCCTCGATCAGGTGGCGCAGGAAGATCTCGCCTGCGTATTTCCGTGCGCCCGCCGATGCCTGCATGATCACCGGACTATCGGTCTCCGCTGCTGCGGCCATGATCGCCTGCACCTGCTCGAGGTTGTTGACGTTGAACGCCGGAAGGCCGTAGCCGTTTTCGGCGGCATGGTCGAGAAGCTGGCGCATCGAGACGAGGGGCATGGCGGTTTCCGGAGGACAATACGGCCGTTCCAGGGAGAGGGGGAATTCGAAGTGGTGGGCATTCTAACGCGGCCCGAATGCGAGGCGTGCGGCCGCTTGGCGGGCGCCCCGGAGTCGCTGCGACCCCGGCCGAAAGTAGGTTTTCACTTTCGGCCGAATCAACCAGGCACGCGGCAATGAGCCCGATCCGCTTGCTGCTGGTGTCAGGTGCGAACCTCGTGGGGCAGAACGTGCTCGCGGCGCTTGCGACGCGCCGCGCGCAGGTATGGATCGCGGCGACCGGTACTGAAGTTCGCGACCTTGCGCTGTTCGACTTCGACGCCGCCTACCTCGCGCCTCCGACCGCCGATTCCCGGCGCTTCGAGCAGCGGATGCTCGAAATCATCGCCGATGCCCAGGTCGACCTGATCGTCCCGTGTCGCGACGAGGACGTCGCGAAGGTTTCCGAGTTTGCGCATCGCCACGCCAAGACGTGCCCCCGCGTGCTGTGTGGCGCGGTCGACGCGGCGCGCATCATTTGCGACAAGTGGGAAAGCCACGAGTTCGCCGCGCGCACGCGGTTTGCCCTTCGCTCCGACACTCGTGAGCGGGCCGACGCACGCGATGCGCGAGTTCATCGACCGCCACGGATTCCCGCTCGTCGCCAAGCCGCGCGACGGGTTCGGTTCGCGCGGCGTCTTCCTCCTTGTCAACGAGGACCAGGTGCGCGCGGCGCTGGCGAGGCCGAACTACGTGGTGCAGCGGTTTCTCGGCGATCGCGCGGCCATGCTGAAGGCTTTGGACGAATTCGACCAGCAGGGCGTTCCGCTGTTCTTCACGTTCGAGGGCATGAAGCGCGGAATGCAGCTCCTGATCGCGCCCGACGGCTCGCTCGCAGGCGTGCTCTGCACGCGCCAGCGCATGCGCCAGGGCGGCAGCGACCGGGTCGAAGTCGACGACGATCCGCATTGCCACGCGCTTGCCCGGCAATGCGGATCGGTATTCGCGGCGGTCGGCTGGCGCGGACCGCTCAACATCCAGTGCCGGGAGGCGCCTGACGGATCGTTGCACATCCACGAGTTCAACGGCCGGTTCACGGGCATCACCGAGGCGCGACGACTCCTGGGCTACGACGAAGTGGCTCTCGCGATCCGCCATTTCCTCGGTCGCGAGATCGCGCAGGATCAGGCTGTGTCGACCGCGTTCCCGAGCACTGTCCGGGTGCTGACGACCCGCGCGCCGAATGCCGCTCGCCTTGATGCGCTGGAGCGCGCCGGGTGTTGGCGTGCACCCGCAACGTGAAGTCACGACTCGCAACTACTGCACGATGAGCGCGACGCTGCTACGGATGCGCGCCGACGGCGTCGAGTCGGCCGTGGCCTATCGCGATGGCGAAGGGCTGGCGAATGCCGACCTGTCCGTAGACGCCATCGACGCAGTCCCCTGGCCCGTCGCCGACGAGATCGCTCCCGCGTTGTTTCTGTTGCTCGAATGCCGGCGCGTGCTGCGTCCGGCAGGTACGCTTCGCGCAGCGTTCGCGCCGGAATCTGCAGCGGGCCGGTTGGCCATGCGCGCGGGACTCGCGATTCGCGAAGCGGACACCGGCTCGTGTTTCGTCAAGCCCGAGCGCCGGATCGTCGGACGTCCGCTCGTCTCGGTGCTGATCCCCGCCTACAACCCGCGCTACTTCGCCGAAGCGCTGGCGAGCGCCATCGCGCAGACCTACGATCCGCTGGAGATCGTCGTCTGCGACGACTCGGAGGGCGGAGACATCGAGGCCATCGTCCGGCAGCAGCATCGGAACGCGCGACATACGCTACCTGCGCAATCCCGTGCGTCTGCACGGGCGTGAGAATTACATCCGCTGCCTCGGCAGCGCGCGAGGCGACTTCGTCAAGTTCGTCAACGACGACGACCTGCTGGAGCCGTCGTGCGTGGCGCGCCTCATGGCGGTCTTTCGCGACGTAGCGGACGTGACGCTCGCGACCTCGCGGCGGCGACGCATCGACGAGTTTGGCGCGACGATGCCCGATCAGCCGGCGACGCGCCCGATCATCACCGGCGACGCCGTCATTTCCGGGTGGACCGCGGGGAACGCGATGCTGATGGCGGGCCTGAATTTCATCGGGGAACCCAGCACGGCGCTGTTCCGCAAGTCGGATATCGCGAGCGAAGGGGCGGACCCGTTCTGCTTCGACGGCGTGCGCGGGTCCGGGGTCATCGACATGGCGACCTGGGCAACGCTGTCGCTCAAGGGAAACCTGGTCTACCTCGGCGAGCCGCTGAGCGCCTTCCGCATTCACGCGCAACAACGCCAGTCGGCGCCGGAGCTCCGCCAGCGTTCCATCGACAGCATCCGCGAACTGCAGGCGGCATGGCTCGCGCTCGGCCTGCACACCCGCATTCCGCGCGATGGCTTGCTGGTCAGGCCGATGCCGCCGCAGCCCGATGCGCCATGGGACCTGAGGCAACTCCTCACCTTCACGAAGCCGCCGCCGCTCGTCGAGTGGTCCACCTCGTTCACGATCTCGCCCGCGAGGCGACGCTAGCGGGTTGATGCAAACGTCCGAGACACGCGGCGTTGCGCATAACACACGTTCTTTCGTGCTGTTTTCGCGCGGGCGCCCGAAGTGTCCAATGCGCGCCGCCCCGAGGCGCCCGCCATAGCACATCCGATGAAAAACGTGCGACGCAGGCGCCACGTCATGCTGCCAACGCCATATCGCCGAGGGCTATGGACCGGACGGCGTGATCATGTGCGCGGCGTTGTAGCGTTCGACGTCACGTGCGCTGCTGTGGCGCGCCTTGCAGGTCGCCAGCACGACGTCGGGGTCGGTCCTCCACCAGCGGTTGCTGAAGATCTCGACCTCGTGCTGGCCGCGGTAGCCGGCGGCCTCCATCCAGCCGCGGATGCGCGGCAGGTCGATGACCCCGTCGCCCATCATCCCGCGATCGTTCAGGAGGTCGGTCGTCGGCACCAGCCAGTCGCAGATGTGATACGCGAACAGGCGATCGGCCGCGCCGGCGCGTGCGATCTGCCGCTCGAGGTCGGGATCCCACCAGACGTGATAGACGTCGACGGCGACGCCAAGCGCATCGAGGTCCGCCGGTGCGAGCGCTTCGCAAAGATCCAGCGCGTGCGCGAGCGTGTTGATGCATGCGCGGTCGGCCGCGTACATCGGATGCAGCGGCTCGATGGCCAGCGGCATGCCCGCCGGACGTGCGTAGTCGAGTAACTGCCCGATTCCATCGCGCACCATCGCGCGTGCGGCGGTCAGGTCTTTCGAGCGCGGGCCGGCCGTTCGCATCCTTCGGCAAGCCGCCTGCGACCAGCACGAGACAGCGCGCGCCGACGGCGAGCGCTTCGTCGACCGCGCGGCGGTTGTCATCCAGTGCAGCGCGCAGGCCGGCGACATCGGTTGCCGTGAACATGCCGCCGCGGATGTAGCCGCTGACCTGCATTCCGGCATCGCGAATGCGCCTTGCAGACTCGTCAAGACCGGTCTTCGCGACCTGGTCGCGCCACGGTGCGATGCCGCGGATCCCCTGCCTCGCGCAGCCCTCGATGATCTGCGGCAGCGTCCACTGCTCGCGCACGCGTCGCGGTGTTGATCGACAACAGCGTGGGATCCGGCGCGGCCATCACGCGACGCCGTGCGTGGCGAGGAGCGCGCGAAGCCGCGTTGTCGCGAGTCCCGGATCGCTGATCAGGCCGGCAGCGTCTGCAAGCCGCACGAGCTCGGCGAGGTGCACGAGGCTGCGCGCACTCTGCTGTCCGCCGACCATCGTGAAATGCGACTGGTGGCCGTTCAGCCACGCGAGGAACACGACGCCGGTCTTGTAGAAGCGGGTCGGTGCGGCGAACACGTGCCTCGACAGCGGCACGGTCGGTGCGAGGATCGCGTCGAAACGCTCACGCTCGCCGCGAGCGAGCGCGGTCAGCGCCGCGGAGGCGGCCGGCGCGATCGCGTCGAAGATGCCGAGCAGCGCGTCCGAATGCCCGCCCGCATCGCCGCCGATCAGCGCCGCGAAGTTGAAATCGTCGCCGGTATACATGCGCACGCCCGCGGGTAGCCGGTTGCGCAACGCCACTTCCTTGCGATCGTCGAGCAGCGAGATCTTGATGCCGTCGACCTTGTCCGCATTCTCCGCGATCACCTGTGCGCAGACGTCCATCGCGCGGGCGTGATCGGGATCCGCGCTGCCGCGCCCGGTCCAGTAGCCCGCGAGCGCAGGATCGAACATGTCGCCGAGCCAGTGCAGGATCACCGGCCGGCTCACCTGCGACAGCACGCGGCGGTAGACGGTGACATAGTCGTCGGACGAGCGCGCGCAAGCGGCGAGCGCGCGGCTGGCCATCAGGATGATCCCGGCACCGGTCGCTTCGACTGCGGCGCATTGCTCCTCGTACGCAGCGATCACGCGCTCGATCGCGAAGCTTCGCATCGGGCACCACATGATCGGTGCCCGCACCGGCAAAGACGATGGCGCCTGGCGTCGCGCGGGCCAGCGACGCACTGCGCCGGATCAGCTCGAGCGACGTCGGCCAGTCGAGGCCCATGCCGCGCTGCGCCGTGTCCATCGCTTCGGCGACAGCGAAGCCCAGCGACCAGAGATGGCGGCGGTAGGCGAGTGTTGCGTCCCAGTCGAGCGCGACGTCGAGCCACGGATCGATCGCCGCCTTCGGATCGGCGACGACGTGCGCGGCCGCGAAGGCAACGCGGTTCCACTGCGGGTGGGCGCCGGGTGCGCCCCATTGCACGGGATCACGAAACGCGAACGGTGCCAGCGTGCCGTCGCGACGGGGAAGGAGGAGGGCGTCGGTCTTCATCGTCGAGCTCATCAGGCGTCGAGCGGCGGAACGTCGACGAAGCAGCGCTGCGCCCAGCTCTTCAGGCCGAGCTCGGCGAGCTGCACGCCTTTGGCGCCTTCGAGCAGATTCCATCGGAACTCGCCACCGTCGACGACATGGCGCAGGAACAGCTCCCACTCGACCTTGAATGCGTTGTCGTAGAAGACGTTGGTCGGCAGCTTCTGCCAGCTCGCGAAGAAGTCGATCGTCTGCGGCACGTCCGGATTCCACACCGGCTTCGGCGTCGCCGCACGCGGCTGGATCCAGCAATCGGTCAGGCCCGCGACCGCCGAACCGAGCGTTCCGTCGACGTGGAACGTGACGAGATCGTCGCGGCGCACGCGTGTCGTCCAGCTGCTGTTGATCTGCGCAACGACGTCGCCTTCGAGCTGGAACGTGGCATACGCGGCATCGTCGGCGGTCGCCTTGTACCGGCGTCCGCGCTCGTCGACACGCTCGGGGATGTGCGTGGCGCCGAGGCAGGACACGGCCTTCACGTTGCCAAAGAGGTTGTCGAGCACGTAGCGCCAATGGCACAGCATGTCGACGATGATGCCGCCGTCCTCTTCCTTGCGGTAGTTCCACGACGGACGCTGCGCGCTCTGCCAGTCGCCTTCGAACACCCAGTAGCCGAACTCGCCGCGCACCGACAGCAGCCGGCCGAAGAAGCCCGAGTCGATCAGCATCTTCAGCTTCAGCAGGCCCGGCAGCCAGAGCTTGTCCTGCACGACACCGTGCTTGACACCCGCGGCCTGTGCGCGGCGGTAAAGGTCCAGTGCGTCCTCGAGCGTCGGTGCGATCGGCTTCTCGACGTAGATATGCTTGCCCGCATCGATGGCCTTGCGCACGAGCTTCGGTCTCAAGCCGGTCGAGGCCGAGTCGAAGTAGATGTGGTTCGACTTGTCGGCCAGCGCCGCGTCGAGATCGGTCGTCCAGCGCAGGTCGCCGTTCGCCTTCGCGAGCGCCGCGACCTTGTCCGCGTTGCGGCCGACCAGCACCGGGTCGGGCAGGATGCGACGCGCGTCATCGAGCGGAACGCCGCCCTGCGCGCGAATCGCGCAGATCGAGCGCACCAGGTGCTGGTTCGTGCCCATGCGTCCGGTGACGCCGTTCATGATGATGCCGAGGCGAATCGTTTCCATTTCCTCAGTCCTTCCATTGCTTCGAGCAGCCCGCGCACGTAGCCGGCAGCGCGCGCCGCGCAGCCCGCCGCATCCGGCACGTAGTCGAACGGCTCGATCGCGATGTCGCCTGCGTAGCCGCCTGCGACCAGCGCCGCGAGCACCGGCGCGAAGCGGTCGTTGCCCTGGCCCGGACCGCGGCGGTTGCGGTCGTTCAGCTGCACGTGCCGGATCAGCCCGCTTGGCAGCCAGCGCTGCAAAAGCTCGACGGCCGACACGGATTCGGCGAGCGCCGCGGACTTCGTGTCCAGCATCGTCGCAAGGGCAGGCGAATCCACTTTGCGGACCAACGCAATCGCTTCGTCGAGCGTGTTCACCTGGTCGGTCTCGTCCCGCGGCAACGGCTCGAGCAGATAGATGACGCCCGCCTCGCGCGCCGCCTGCGCGGCCACGGCGAGCGCTTCGGCAATCCATTCGCGTGCCGTGTGCGCATCGATGCCCGGCGGCGTTCGACGCTGCGCAGGCGATCCATGGACGAGGTAGCGGCCGCCGAGCTCGGCGCACAACGCGACCAGCGAGCGCATCGCCTCGATCGTTCGCGCACGAACCGCCCGGTCGGGACTCGTGACCGACAGGCCCTCGGGCTTGACGAGCAGCCAGTGCAGGCCGCTGATCGCGATTCCGGCGTCGCTCGCCGCGCGCCGCACCTCGTGCACGCGCCGAAGCGGGAAGCGAGAGCGGATCGTCGCCGAGCGTGAACGGCGCGACCTCGAGCGCGTCGTAGCCGAGCGCAGCCGCGTACGCGCATTGCGCGGCGAACTCGCGGTCGCGCAGCACCTCGTTGCAGAGCGCGAGCCTCATGCCGCACGCTCGGACGTGCCGCGCCCGCACGAGGCGGCGCGCCAACCGGCGCACGAGCGTCGAATCGGAACGCGACGATCAAGACGATCGCAACGAACAGCACGGCCGAGATCGGGCGCGTGACGAACGGCGTCAGGTCGCCGTCGGACAGCACGAGGCCCGCGGCGCAGGTTCTTCTCGAGCAGATCGCCGAGCACGATGCCGAGCACCAGCGGCGCCATCGGGTACCCGAACGTGCGCAGCACGAAGCCGATCAGCCCGAACGCCACCATGACCCAGACGTCGAACAGGCGGCCTGCAAGCGCGAAGGTGCCGACCGCGCACAGCACGAGGATGATGGGGACGATGATCGTCTGCGGAACCTGCAGCACGCGGATCATGAAGCGGGTGAGCGTCAATCCGTAGACCAGGATCCCGAGTGTCGCGAGCATCATCATCGCGACGACGTCGTACACGAACTGCGGCGCTTCGGTCATGATCAGCGGACCCGGCCGCACGCCGTGGATGAGCATCGCGGCGAGCAGCACGGCTGCAGGCGCAGAACCCGGGATCCCGAGCGTCAGCACGGGAATCACGGCGCCCGGTACGCAGGCGTTGTCGCCGGTTTCGGCGGCCATCAGGCCGTCGATCGAGCCCTTGCCGAACTTCTCCGGCTCCTTGCTCGCGCGCTTGGCCGCGGCATACGACGTCCATGCGGCGACGTCCTCGCCCACGCCCGGAACGATGCCGATGAACGTGCCGATCAACCCGGAACGCAGGATCGTCTTCCAATACCGGGCGATGTCCACGAGCTTCGGGATCACCGAGTCGAACGGATTGATCTTCACCGGCACCTGTCGCTCCTTCATCGTGAAGAGCAGCTCGGCGAGGCCGAACGCGCCGACAAGCGCGGGAACGAGTCCGATGCCACCCGCCAGATCGCGATTGCCGAAAGTGAAGCGCTCGTAGGCGTAGACGCCTTCCTGTCCGATGCCGGCGATGAACAGCCCTGCAACGCCCGCGATCCAGCCCTTCAGAGGATCATTGCCCGTCAACGTGCCCGAGATGATCACGCCGAAAAATGCGAGCCAGAAGAACTCGTACGCTCCGAACTTCAACGCGAGCTCGCCGAGCACCGGCGTGAACCAGGCGAGGAACACCATGCCGATCAGCGTGCCGAGGACCGAGCCCGAAGTCGCGATGCCCATCGCGCGACCTGCCAGGCCCTGACGCGCGAGCGCATGACCGTCGAGGCACGCTGCCGCGGAAGCGGGCGTGCCGGGGATGTTGAGCAGGATCGCCGAACGCGAGCCGCCGTAGATCGCGCCGACGTAGGTGCAGATCAGGATGAGCAGCGCCTGGTTGGGCGCCATCTTGATCGTCATCGTGGTCATCAGCGTCAGGCCCATCGTCGCCGTGAGCCCGGGAAGCGCGCCGATGACCAGCCCGACCAGCGAAGACACGGCGACGTAGAAAAGCGACTCCGCGGTCGCGAACGACGCGAGCGAGTGGCCGAACGCGATCAGCCCGTCGAACATCGGATCAGGGCAGCCGGACGAGGAAGATGCGTTCGAACACCAGCGTCACGACGACGGAGGTCACGACCGCCGTGATCGCCGCGATCGTCGCGCGCCGCGCAATGCGACTGGAAGCGTCGGCGGAAACGTCGAACACCATGATGAATGCGAACACGAACAGCGCACTCGCGATCGGAAACGGCACGCGGCCGATCAGGCCCAAGCGTGTAGACGAGCGATAGCAGCGTGGCGAGCGAGGCACGCTTCAGCGACGATCGGCCCGCGGCAGTTGGCGCCCAGGGTGCGGCGAGGCCGGCGGCCGCGCCAGTTTTCATCGCGCGGATGACGAGCAGCAGACCCAGCAATGCGATCGTGACGCCGAGCACGCCCGGCACGAGCCCGGGCGCCGTGTACCACGTCGCGCCGAACTGCTCGAGGCGATCCATCGTGACCGAGCCCGCGACGATCGCGAGTCCGAATGCCATCCACGCGAGCCGCCGAAGAGGTCGGCCCGCGCGGACACGCCGCTCTGCGCGCTCGCTCATGGGAATCGCCGGCAAGAGCGGGCGACCGCTACAGCGGCCGCCCGCAGTGCGTTACGGCTTCGGAATGCCGACGGTGTCCGGCGAGACCTTCGCCTTGCCGCCGTCGAACGCCTGCCATGCGTTGACCTGCACGGCCGGCATCGCCGCCTTGACCGCGTTCGCGCCGTACGAAGGCGCGAACTGCGCGCCCTTCTCGGTCGCGTACTTCTTCAGCACCGCGGAGCTCATGATCTGGTCGGCCCAGATCTTCTCGACGGTCGCGATCACTTCGGGAGGAACGCTCCTCGGGATGAAGATGCCGAAATAGTTCGCCGGCTCCTTGAACTGCGGCAGCGCCTTCGTCAGCGGCTCGATCGTGCCGTAGCCGTCGAGGTCGACCGGCCGGTCGCCGATCGACGGCGAGCGGACGCAGCCGCTTGCCGCGGATCATCTCGGCCTGCTCGACGGTGAGCTGCGTCGTCACTTCGGTCTCGCCTGCGACGGTCGCAACGACGGCCGGATTGCCGCCGTCGTACGTGACGTGCTTGTACTTGACGCCCGCCTGCCGCGCGATCGCTTCCATCGCGCTGTGGCCGCTGGAATTGACGCCGGCGGTCGCCACGCTCACCTGGCCCGGCTTCGCCTTCATCGCATCGAGCAGGTCGTCGACGGTCTTGTACGGGCGTGTTCGGATTGACCGACAGCGTCGAGACGTTCGCGACCGACAGGAACAGCGCCCAGTCCTGGATCTTCGTGTCGAGCATGCCGAGCACGACGTAGGTGCCGAGGTCCTTCGCGGCGCCCGCGGTCCAGGTGTAGCCGTCCTTCGGCGCCTCGAGCGCGCTCTTCGTGCCGATCGATCCCGACGCGCCGGGCTGATTGACGATCACGACCTTCTGGCCGAGCGACTTCTCGATCTCGGCGGCGGTGATGCGCGTGACCTGGTCGGTCGAGCCGCCGGCCGCCCACGGCACGATGATCGTGATCGGGCGCGACGGCTTCCAGGCGGCCTGCGCGTGCACCGTCACGGGGACGGCCAGCGTCGCGACTGCCGCGATGCAGGCGGCGACGAGATTGCGCTTACGAAGATCCATGTTCTCCTCCAGCGTGTGGTTTGTTAACCAACCGGTTAATCAGCATAGTTCGCGCCGACGTCCGCGCGCAACCCCCGGCGTCGGGGCCGGGCGCGAGCGAGCGCAACACGAGTTCGGCCACGTGGGCCAATCGCTCCGCCCTCGCGCGCGGCGCGAGCAGATTGCGTCCGAAGATCGTCGACAGCGTATGGGCGTTGCCGAGGTAGAAATAACCGAGCGCGGCAATCGAGATGTAGAGCTGTACCGGATCGACGCCACGGCGGAACACGCCGTCGCGGCAGCCGCGTTCCAGCAGCTCGGACAGCATCGCGACCAGCGGCGAGTGCAGCGCCCGCACCTTCGTCGAGCGCTTGAGGTAGCGCGCGCGGTGCAGATTCTCGGTGTTCAGCAGCGACATGAACTCCGGGTGCGCGACGAAGTACCGCCAGGTGAAGGTGCACAGCTCGCGCATGCCGTCCGCCGGCGAGAGATCCGCAAGCTTGAGCTTCTGCTCCTCGCTCCGGATATGCTCGTACGCGGCTTCGAGCACGGCGAGGTAGAGACCTTCCTTGTCGCCGAAGTAGTAGTACAGCATCCGCTTGTTGGTCTTCGCGTGCTGCGCGATCCGGTCCACGCGCGCGCCCCCGAGCCCGTGCGCGGCAAATTCGTCGGTCGCAGCGCCAGGATCGCCGCCCGCGTGCGGTCGGCGTCGCGGACGGCCGCCTTCGGCGTGCGCGCCGCGCGGGACGGGGGGCGGGCGAGGGCGGCGTCGCGGGGCATCGCGAGATGGTAACCAACTGGTTAATTGATACGCAAGCGGCAGCGCATCAAGCGCGCTTGCAGCCCGTGTCCGCGTGCCGGATGCGCCGCGACCGACGCGCTCACTCGTTACCACCGTTCGTCGGCCGGGAGCCGCGACCCTTGACAAGGGGAACGACGGCCGTTAATCTTGCCTGCAATTGTTTACAAACGCATGCAATCGCAGGCAACGGGGACCGGCAAGCGCTCCGGCGACGCGGCAGAATGAAAGGTGACCTGATGGCCCGCAAGATGGTCGCACCAAGCACTGGGTGAGCAATGGAAACCATTTCGGGCCGCGTGCCCGACGACCTGTATCAGTGGTTCGCCGAATTGCGTGTCGAAGGCGCTTTCACGAACAGCGACAAGCTGAGAGAGCTGCTGGCGCGGATGAAGCGTCAGCACGAGGGCTCGCTCGACTTCGTTTCCGCACAGAGCTGGTTCGCTGACGTGATCGCCCCGCTCAAACGAGGCTTGACCGCGCTCGAGCGCGACGAAGGAATCCGGTCGGAAGTCCTTTCGACGCTCTCCGATCATCTAACGGCGCTCGCGTCGACGCTGGTGTCCGCCCATCCGCAAACGAAGGAAGAGGCCGCCGCGCTCGAAGAGCAGATCGTCAAGCGCGTGTTCGCAATGGCCGAGGCACTGCTGCGCCAGGGAGTTACCCCGCGGGCGCCCGCGTACGACCCGAAGGTCGTGCGTAAGCACTGCGCCCAGACGATCGAGTTGGCCAAGCTGGTCGATTAACAGGAGGGAACATGGCAGAGACGCTTCGCGTTCGTGTCGGCCGGGTCATCGCCGGGAGTCTCAATGCGCTGATCGACAGGCTGGAGGATCAGGCGCCGGAAGCAATGATGGAGCAGGCGATTCGCGAGGTCGACGAGGTGATCGACGACGTGCGCGCCGAGCTTGGCACCGTTGCCGCGAATCGCCATCTTGCGCAGCAGCAGCATGCCGACCTCAACAAGCGCCATTTGGACTTGACGAAGAATGTCGAGCACGCGATCGACGGCAATCGCGACGATCTCGCGCGCGCCGCAGTCGCCCGCCAGCTCGACATCGAAGCGCAGTTGCCGGTCCTCGAGACCACGCTGGCCGATCTTGCGAAGTCGGAAACCGAGCTCAAAGGCTACGTCGATGCGTTACTCGGCAAGAAGCGCGAAATGAACGAGGCCGTCAACGCGTTCAGGTCGAGCCGCGCGAAAGCAACCAATGTCGCAGGTGGCACCGCAGCCGCGAGCCCGACCGTCGGCAAGCTTGACACCGCGTCGGCTGCATTCGACAAGGTGTATTCGCGGCAGACCGGCATGACGATGACCGACAAGGGGGCCACGCTGGAGCAGGGTGCGAAGCTCAAGGAGCTGGACGACCTGGTCCGCAAGAACAAGATCGAGGAGCGGCTCGCGAAGCTGAAGGCGAACAAGGCCGGTTGATCCGATGAACCTGTTCACCGCTCCGGAGACACTGCCCTTCGGCGTGGCATTCGGTGTTCTGATCGGGCTCGCAATAGTCGAAGGGATCGGCGCTTTTGCCGCTGCGAGCCCGTCGGCGTGGCTGGAGGACCTGCTTCCGCACCATGGCGGCCATCACGGCGACATGCTGGATGGCACGCTCGGCTGGCTGCACGTCGGCAAGGTACCGCTGCTGGTCCTCGCCGTTCTCTTCCTGCTGGGCTTTGCGCTTGGCGGATACGTGCTGCAGGTTTTCGCGCGTGCGTTCCTGGGATCATTCGTGCCAGCCTGGCTTGTGTCGATCCCCGCCGTGCTCATCGGCCTGACGACAGTCCGCGGGCTCGGAGCGCTGATCGCGCATATTGTGCCCAAGGACGAAACGAGCGCCATCAGCGACCAGACGCTCATTGGCCGCGCGGGCGTCGTGACCAACGGGACGGCTCGTGCCGGGTTTGCGGCGCAAGTCCGCGTCCGAGACGCGTACGGCCGTGCCCACTACCTGATGGTCGAACCCGATTTGCCGGACGACCAGTTCGCCGAGGGCACGACGGTGCTCATCGTCAAGAAGACGGGCGCCATCTGGCGCGGGATCCGCAATCCCCATCCCGATCTTCTGTAGCTGGCTTCAAGAGGGGGGAACGACGAAATGCAGAACCTGATCGAGATCGGCGTGCTTGCAACCATTGGCCTGGTGGCGATCCTCGTGATCGGCCTGGTCTTTTCTCGGCTCTACAAGCGCTCGACCAAGGAAACGGCGTTCGTGCGCACCGGGCTCGGGGGCCAGAAGGTCATCATGGATGGCGGCGCGGTCGTGTTGCCGGTGTTCCACGAGATCATCCCGGTCAACATGAACACGCTGAAGCTCGAGGTGGAGCGGCGCCAGGCTGAGAGTCTCATCACGAAGGATCGCATGCGCGTCGACGTGGTCGCCGGGTTCTTCGTGCGCGTGAAGCAGACGGCGGAAGCAGTCAGTACAGCCGCGCAGACACTGGGCCAGCGGACGCTGAATCCGGACGCGCTGAAGGAGCTCGTGGAGGACAAGTTCGTCGATTCGCTGCGCTCGACCGCGGCCACGATGACTATGCACGAACTGCAGGACAAGCGCCGTGATTTCGTGCAGGCGGTTCAGAACGCGGTTGCCGAGGACCTGGAGAAGAACGGGCTCGAGCTCGAGTCGGTGTCGCTGACCAGCCTCGATCAGACCGACAAGAAATTCTTCAACCCCGACAATGCGTTCGACGCCGAGGGCCTGACGCGGCTTACCGAGGAAACGCAGGCGCGTCGCAAGCAGCGCAACGACATCGAGCAGGACACCGAAGTCCAGGTGCGCGACAAGAACCTGGAGGCCGAACGCCGCAAGCTCGAGATCGCGAAGAACACCGAGTTCGCGACGCTGTCGCAGCAGCGCGAGATCGCAAACGCGAAGGCCGAGCAAGGGGCGTTGATCGCCCAGCAGGAAGCCTTGCGCTCGCGGGAGGCGCAGGAGGCGCGCATCGAGGCCGAGCGGGCTGTGAGCCAGAAACGAATCGTCGCCGATCGCCTGATCCAGGAGATCGAGATCGAGAAGAGCCTGAGCGTCCGTACGCGTCAGATCGACGCGGATCGGGCAACGCAGGTGATGCAGGCCGAGCAACGCAAGCAGGTCGAGATCGCGGCCGCAGACACGCAGATCGCCGTGAGCAACAAGTCGCGCGAGCAGAGCGAGGCCGATGCCGCCGCGAACGAAGCCCGGGCCGAGGCGGTCAAGGCCGAAGAGCTAGTCAAGACGTCACGCGAAGTCGCGATGGCGGAACGCGAGAAGCAGATCCAGCTGATCGAGGCGGATCGGCACGCGCAGCAGAGCGCGATCGCAATCCGGGTCGCGGCAACCGCCGATAAGGATGCGGCCGTCGATCGCGCGGAAGCCGTCCGGGTCGAAGCGGAGGCGCGCAAGGCAGCCGCCCTGGCCGACGCTGAAGGCAAGCGCGCGATCAACGAGGCCCTCAACACACTCTCGGCTGCACAGGTCGATCTCGCAATCCGCACCGAGCTGCTCAGGCAGCTTCCCCACATCATCCAGCAGGCGGTGAAGCCGATCGAGAAGATCGAATCGATTCGTCTGTTCCAGATCAACGGGATGCCTTTCGGCAGCGGCGACGGCGCAGCGGGCACGATGGATCACGCAACGCTGCCCGAGCAGGTCGTGAACTCGGCACTTCGCTACCAGATCGCGAAGCCGCTGGTCGATGCCGTGATGAAGGACGCAGGCCTCGCCAACGGGAACCTGACCGGGATCTCCGAGGCGCTCGCAAGCATGGTCAGGCCGAACCCGAAACTCGAAGAGATCGCCAAGGACTCGGGCGATGGCCGAGGACGGGCTGCTTCGTAACGCTCCTTAGCGGGCGTGAATTCGAAACTCACGCTTCCGCGGCTCGGCTTCGGCGGCGCGCCGCTCGGCAATCTGTTCGCGCCGCTTGCCGAGGATGCCGCGACCGAGCTGGTCCGGCATGCCTATAGGCGCGGCGTCCGCTACTTCGACACGGCGCCGCACTATGGCAACGGGCTATCCGAGCATCGCATAGGTGCCGCGCTTCGCGACGTTCCTCGCGACAGCTACACATTGTCGACGAAGGCCGGTCGGCTGCTGATCGCCGATCCGGCGGCCCCGCGCATGCAGAACGGCTATGCCGAGGTGCTGCCGTTCACGCAGCGCTGGGATTACTCCTACGATGCGACGCTGCGCTCGATCGACGACAGCCTGCAGCGCCTGGGAATTGCCCGAATCGACCTCGTCTACATCCACGATCTCGCGCGCGACGCGCATGGCGCCGAGTACACGGCGCGCTTCCGGGAGACGATGGAAGGCGCGGTGCCGGCGTTGACCCGGCTCAAGTCGGAGGGCGTGATCGCCGGCTTCGGCCTGGGGGTCAACGAATGGGAAGTCTGCGTGGAGGTGCTCGCGCACGCGGATCTCGATGTGTTGCTCCTTGCGGGACGCTACACGCTCGCCGACCAGACCGCGTTACCTGAACTCTTGCCGCGCTGCGCGTCGCGCAACGTCCGTGTCGTCATCGGCGGCCCTTTCAACTCGGGCATTCTCGCAAGCGGCGCGAAGCCACGCGACGGACGTCCGCCGTACTTCAACTACGAGCCCGCGCCCGCAGATATCGTCGCCCGCGTCGCGGCCATCGAGACGGTATGCGCGGCCCACCGGGTTCCTCTCAAGGCTGCGGCGCTGCAGTTTCCGCTCGCGCATCCAGCCGTGGCGTGCGTCGCCCCGGGCGTGCGAACGATCGCGGAGTTCGACGAGAACCTCGCGCTGACGGAATATCCGATCCCCGGTGCTTTCTGGCGCGATTTGCGCGAGAGCGCGCTGATAGCACCGGAAAGCCCACTCCCGAGACGAAGCCGCGCAATGAATGTCCGCAACGGCGCGTTGCGCATCGATGCGCACCAGCATGTATGGTCGCTCGCGCGCGGCGACTACGGCTGGCTCACGCCGCGGCTTGCGCCGATCTATCGCGATTTCGCGCTCGACGATCTGCAGCCTGAGTTGCGCGCGGCCCGGATCGACGCGACCGTGCTGGTCCAGGCTGCGCCCACGATCGCGGAGACCGAGTACCTGCTCGGCATTGCCCGGAACAGTGGCGGTCTGGTTCGCGGTGTGGTGGGATGGGTCGATCTCGGCGTTTCCGACGCAGTCCAGACGCTCGAACGACTGGCCCGCGACCCGCTGCTGAAGTCGATCCGGCCGATGCTGCACGACCTTCCGGAGTCCGACTGGGTGCTGCGGCCGGAGGTCATCGCCTCGTTGCGTGTGCTTTCCACGCTCGGCTTGCGCTTCGATGCTCTCGTTCGCGTGCGCGAGTTGCCTGCGCTGCTGCGGTTGCTCGAGAACTTGCCGGAACTGGCCCTCGTGATCGACCACGGTGCGAAACCGGACATCGCTTCGCGCGCATGGCAACCGTGGGCAGACCTGATCGCAGCGGCCGCCGCTCATCCACACGTCTGCTGCAAGCTGTCGGGGCTCGTTACCGAAGCTGAACGGGACTGGACACCGGATTCGCTGCGTCGCTATCTCGAGCACCTGGTGGTGTGCTTCGGCCCCCAGCGATTGCTGTGGGGCAGCGACTGGCCCGTCGTGAATCTCGCCGGCGGCTATGCGAGATGGTTGGCAGCGACAGATACATTGCTTGCGCCGCTGACGGATGTGGAGCGCGCGGCGATCATGGGCGGGAACGCACGCCGCTTCTACGATCTGGGCTGATCGCACGCACGCGCGTTGCGGCTGAATGGCATCGGAGACACAATGCTGCGTGCCGGGCATTGCGCGGCGGAGCTCGATCACGGAAGGAGTGGGGATGAAAGACGCTTGCGGGCTCTTTTTCAAATCGGCGATCGTCGCGATGGTCCTCGGAATGGCCGCCGCAACCTCGCATGCGGCCTACCCGGAAAAACCGATCCGCCTGATCGTGCCCTACCCGCCGGGCGGTCTCACCGACGCGGCGGCGAGAGTGGTCGCCGAAGCTCTTGCAGCACGTGTCCAGCAGCCGGTCATCGTCGAAAACGTGGCGGGCGGTGGCGGGAACATCGGCGCGGAGAAGGCGGCGAAATCGCCTGCCGACGGCTACACGCTGTACATCGGGAACAACGCCACCGTCGGCCTCAACACGCTGATCTACAAGAAGCTGCCGTTCGATCCCATCGTCGACCTGGCGCCGGTCACGCTGATCGCCGAAAGCCAGACCGTTCTGGTCGTGAATCCTGCGCTGCCCGTCAAGAGCGTCGCCGAGCTGATTGCGTTCGCCAAGTCGAAGCCGGGCCAGCTCAATTTCGGCTCGACGGGCAGCGGTGGCATGAGCCACCTGGCGGGCGAGATGTTCAAGAGCACGGCGGGCGTGCAGATGACGCACGTTCCGTACAAGGGCACCGGTCCCGCGCTCAGCGACCTGCTCGGAGGTCAGATCCAGTTGATGTTCAACGATACGGCCTTGCCGCACATCAAGTCCGACAAGCTGAGGGCGCTCGCTGTCACCGGCGCCAAGCGGTGGCCGCAGCTACCGGACGTGCCCACGCTGGCCGAACTCGGTGTGGCGGGTTACGAGACCTACAACTGGTTCGGCATTCTGGTTCCGAAGGGAACGCCCGAGGCCATCATCACCAGGCTGAACCGGGAAATCGTCGCGGTGATGCAGGATCCGGCGATGCAGCAGTGGATGCAGGCGCGCGGGGCCGAAGCGGTGAGCAGCAGCCCCGAGGCGTTTTCCGCCTATATCCGGAAGGACCTTGCGAAGTGGACGCCGCTGGTGAAGGAAGTCGGCATCACTGTCGACTGAGGTCGAGGAGGACCGGATGCCGATCAGCATTTTCCCGGTGACATCCAACTTCGCCGCCGAGATCGGCGATGTGGATCTGTCGCGCCCCTTGTCGCCCGGCGACCAGGACGCGATCAAAGCAGCCTTCTGGAAGTACAGCGTGCTGGTCTTCCCCGCGCAGCAACTGACTTCCTCGCAGCACGTCGAGTTCGCGCAGGTCTTCGGACCGCTGGAACCGAACATCAATTCGTACCAGGACGAGATCAAGCGCGAGCGCATCGACAACAGGATCTCCGACGTGTCCAACCTGGATCACGAGAACGAAATCCTGAAGGCGGACAGCCGAAAGCGGTTGTCGAGCCTCGCGAATCGCCTGTGGCACACCGACAGCATCTTCCGCCATGTGCCGGCACGCGCGTCGCTGCTGTATGCGCGCAGCGTGGCGCCGATCGGCGGCCATACCGAGTTCGCGGACATGCGTGCAGCCTGGGATGCGTTGCCCGACGAGACTCGCCGGCGCATCGACGGCAGGGTCGTCGAGCACTCGATCTTCCATTCGCGGGCCAAGCTCGGGTTCACCGACTACTCGGACCGGGAGCGCGCCGCACTGCCGCCCGCGCGGCAGGTCCTCGTGCGGACGATTCCGGAGACCGGCAGGCGCGCGCTGTACATCGCCTCGCATGCGGTGCGTGTGATCGGCCTGCCCGACGAGGAATCGACCCGACTGCTCGAGCAACTGATGGCCCACGCGACGCAGCGCCAGTTCGTTTACACGCACCGCTGGCGGCTGAACGACCTCGTGATGTGGGACAACCGCTGCACGATGCATCGCGGGACGGAATACGAAGAACAGCGCTGGAAGCGCGACATGCAGCGCGCTACCGTGTCGGATATCGGCAATACGTGCGAGTTGGCGCAGTAGCGGACGCCGAAATTGTCAAGGTCGGCTGTCGCCGACCTTGACTATTTTCATCGAGTTGGTGCCGCCGGATTTGCCGAGCGGCTCGCCGATGGTGATGACGATCAGGTCGCCGGGCGCGACCGTGCCGCTCTTGACGAGCAGGTTCTCCGCGGATTGGAGCACGGTTTCGCGATCGCCGTGCTGCTCGAGGAACAGGGGCATCACGTTCCGGTAGAGCGCCATCTTGCGCTGCGCTGGCACTTCGGGCGTCAGCGCGTAGATCGGACAGCCCGCGTTGTGCCGGGACATCCACAGCGCCGTCGATCCGGACTGCGTCAGCGCGACGATGGCTTTGACCTTCAGGTGAAACGCGGTGAACAGCGTGGCCATCGCCACCGACTGGTCGATGCGGGTGAACGTGCGATCGAGGAAGTCCTTGTCGAGCGCGACGACCTCGAACTTCTCGGCCTCCACACAGATCTGCGACATCGTCTCGACCGTCTCGACCGGATACTTGCCGGCCGCGGTCTCGGCGGAAAGCATGACCGCGTCGGTGCCGTCGAGCACCGCGTTAGCGACGTCCGACACTTCTGCGCGCGTCGGCACCGGGTTGTGGATCATCGACTCCATCATCTGCGTCGCGGTGATCACCAGCTTGTTGTGCTCGCGAGCGAGCCGGATCATCCGCTTCTGCAGCCCGGGCACGGCTGCGTTGCCCACCTCGACCGCGAGGTCGCCGCGGGCGACCATGATTCCGTCGGATGCATCGATGATCGGCTCGAGCGCGGTGATCGCTTCGGCACGCTCGATCTTCGCGATCAGCTGCGCGCTGCCGCCGGCCGCGCGCAGCAGCTGGCCCGCCATGTACATGTCCTCGCGCGTCTTCGGGAACGACACGGCGACGTAGTCGGCCTCGATCTTCACGGCCGTCTTGATGTCGTCCATGTCCTTCGCCGTCAGCGCCGGCGCGGTGAGCCCGCCACCGAGCCGGTTGATCCCCTTGTTGTTCGACAGCACGCCGCCGAGCTCGACCTTGGTGGTAATGCGCGATCCCTCCACCGACTGCACCACGAGCCGGATCAGCCCGTCGTTGAGCAACAGGATCGCTCCCGGCTCGACGTCGCGCGGCAGCTCCTTGTAGTCGAGGCCGACGCGATCGTCGTCGCCGAGCTGGCACTCGGCATCCAGGACGAAGGTCTGACCGGGTTGGAGCGTGATGCGGCCGTCCTTGAACTTGCCGACGCGGATCTTCGGACCCTGAAGGTCGGCCATGATGGCGATCTCGCGCCCGAGCGCGTTCGCGACCCGCGCACGCGCTGGGCGAGCTCGACGTGGTCGGAAGCGGTACCGTGCGAGAAGTTCAGCCGAACGACGTCGACGCCCGCAGCAAGCATCCGCGTCAGGACTTCGGGCTCGCTGCAGGCTGGGCCGAGCGTGGCGACGATCTTGGTCGAGCGGGACATGGTTTCCGTCAGGTCGTGGTTACGCGTCCGATGTTACGGGAAGGCGGCGTTCGCAGTCGTAGGACGCGTTACGCTCATCCGCGGACACTACGCGCGCGATTCCAGTATCTGCGATCGCCGGAAGCTTGCGGCCTTCGAGGAATTCGAGGAACGCGCCCCCGGCCGTCGAGATGTACGAGATCCGGTCGGTGACGCCGAACTTGTTGATCGCGGCAACCGTATCCCCGCCACCCGCGATCGAGAAGGCGCCGGACGCGGCGATCGCCTCGGCGATCGCCTTCGTGCCGCCGGCGAACGGTTCGAGCTCGAATACGCCGACCGGGCCGTTCCAGACGATCGTGCCGGCTTTGGCGACTAGCGTCACCAGTGCGGCGATCGTCTGTGGACCGATATCGAGGATCAGGTCGTCCACGTCGATATCCTCCAGCGCCTTGAGCGCTGGCGTGGCATCCGCGGCGAAGCGCTTCGCAACCACCGCGTCGATCGGCACCGGCACCTTGCCGGGAAACCGGTCGAGGATCGCTTTCGCTTCGCCGACGAGGTCTGGTTCGGCAAGCGATTTGCCGATGCGTCCGCCGGCCGCCAGGATGAACGTGTTCGCAATGCCGCCGCCGACGATGAGCACGTCGACCTTTTCGGCAAGCGCTCGCAGCACCGTGAGCTTGGTCGAGACTTTCGCCCCGCCGACGATGGCCACGAGCGGCCGCCGCGGATTCGCGAGCGCCCGGGTCAGCGCCTCGACCTCCGCGGCCATCAATGGCCCCGCGCACGCGACCGGCGCGAACTTCGCTATGCCGTGCGTCGTTGCCTCCGCGCGATGCGCGGTACCGAACGCGTCGTTCACGTAGACGTCGCAAAGCGCTGCCATCCTGCGGGCCAGCTCTTCGTCGTCCTTTTTCTCGCCGCGATTGAACCGGCAGTTCTCGAGCAGCACGACGTCCCCCGACTGCAGCCGCGCATGCCAGTCGCCGCCGTCGACCCAATCCCGCACCAGCGGCACCGGTTGACCGAGAAGCTCGGACAGTCGCTCCGCAATCGGGGCGAGCGAGTCGGCCGGCGAGAACTCGCCTTCGCTGGGACGCCCGAGGTGCGACGTCACCATCACCGCAGCGCCGCGCGAAAGCGCGTCGCGGATGCCCGGGATCGAAGCGCGGATGCGCGTGTCGTCGGTGATCCGGCCGGCGTCGTCCTGCGGGACGTTCAGGTCGGCGCGGATGAACACCTTTTTGCCGCGCACGTCGACGTCGGCAAGCCTCCGGATGTTCATTGAGTAACCTCCCCCAGGCTCGTCGCTCTGCTGTCCAATGCCACGTCGTCGCCCCCGCGCTCGCGTCTTGAACGAGAGCACTGGACTCCCGCTTTCGCGGAAGGACACCGGCAGCGCTCATGTCGGATCCTCGAGGAAACGAGTCATCAGAACGATGTCATCGTAGACGCCGTCGAGCTTGCGGCCGCCGCGCTTGCGGCCCTGCTCGACGAATCCGACGTTGCGATAGAGCGCGAGCGCCGCGGCGTTGCGCTGCATAGACGTCGAGATCGACCTGCTCGAAGCGCCCTTCGGCTGCGGCCAGGGCGGCCTCGATCAGTCGGCGACCGACACCCCGACCGCGCCACTCGCGCAGGACTCCCATCCCCAGCACGCCGACATGCTGCGATACCTCGCGCGCCGAGGGGAAGATGTCGCACCAGCCGACGATCCGACCCCCGTCGTCGGCGACGAACTGCGGGTGACCGTGCGCGATGTTGCCGGCAACGAAAACGGCGGTCTGCTCGATCGAGAACGCGCTGGTACGGGCGAGCCAGAGCCGCTCGGCCGCAACGGCACCGACGGCGGCGTGGAACCCCGGAATGTCGCGGTATTCGATTGGCCGAACGAGCGATGGTCGAAGCGCATGCGAGCGCTCCCATTCATTGTGGCTCCGGCCGTTCGCTCCGTTTCACTTCGCTCGCTTAACTGCATCGGCGCCGCCGCTGCAAGTTAGCCTGCGCCGCAACGAATGGGGATTCAGAATCCTCATTTTGCGGCCATCAGTGCCACGGTCGCATCCAGCATCCTATTGCTGAATCCCCACTCGTTGTCATACCAACTGGACACCTTCACCAGCCGTCCGGCCACCTTGGTCAGCGTCGCGTCGAAAGTCGACGATGCCGGGTCGTGATTGAAGTCGGACGACACGAGCGGCCCGTTGCTGTAGTTCAGGATGCCCTTCAGCGGCCCCGACTCGGACGCGGCCTTCATGATCGCGTTCACCTCGTCGACGGTCGTGTCGCGCGCGGCGATGAACGAGAGATCGACGATCGACACGTTGATCGTCGGCACGCGGATCGCGTAGCCGTCGAGCTTGCCGTTGAGCTCGGGCAGCACGAGCCCGACGGCCGCGGCCGCGCCGGTCTTCGTCGGAATCATGTTCATCGTCGCCGAGCGGGCGCGGCGCAGGTCCTCGTGATACACGTCGGTGAGCACCTGGTCGTTGGTGTACGCGTGGATGGTCGTCATCAGGCCGGTGACGACGCCGATCTTCGCGTGCAGCGGCGCCACCAGCGGGACGAGGCAGTTCGTCGTGCAGGAAGCGTTCGAGATGACCGTGTGCGAGGCCTTCAGCACGTCGTGGTTGACGCCGTAGACGATGGTCGCATCGACGTCCTTGCCGCCGGGCGCCGAGATGATGACCTTCTTCGCGCCGCCTTTCAGGTGCGCCGACGCCTTCTCCTTGGTCGTGAACAAGCCGGTCGACTCGAGCACGACGTCCACGCCCAGCGAGGACCACGGAAGCTGGGCGGGGTCGCGCTGCGCGAACACCTTGATCCGGTCGCCGTTGACGACCATCGCGTCGCCTTCCACCGCGACCGTGCCGGGGAACTTGCCGTGCGTCGTGTCGTAACGCGTGAGGTGCGCATTGGTCTCGGGGCTGCCGAGGTCGTTGATCGCGACGATCGCGATGTCGTGCTTCTTGCCGCCCTCGTAGTGCGCGCGCAGGATGTTGCGGCCGATGCGGCCGTAACCGTTGATGGCGACTTTGATCGTCATTTCGTAGGGTCTCCGGAGGGTCCTGGTTCGGGGAGAGGATGCAATGTTAGTGCAGCGCCGGATTCGCACCGTCCGCCGCGGCAAGTGCGTCCAGATCGCGGAAGCCGTAGCCGGCCTCGACGAGGTCGAGCCCATCCCATTGGAACGGCTGCTCGACGAGGAGTTCGCCCTGCAAGGCTTCGTAGAACGCACGCGCTTCCTTGTTCTTCGCGATCACCCAGGTCAGCATCCCCGTGGCGCCGCGCTCGCGCTGTGCAGCGGCCACGGCGGCGACGAGCCGGCGACCGATGCCGCGTCGCTTGTAGCCGGCCGCGAGGTAGATCGCGGACAATTCGGCGTCGAAGCCGAGCTTCGGGGGATCGCGTCGATTCGCGGCGGCGAAGCCCACGACGACGTCGCCTTCGACCGCGACGAACACGCTGGCGCGCGGGCTCCCGGAAGCGAGAATGCGCTCCCAGAACGCGGCGCTGTCCGACAGGCTCATCGCATCGAGGTACGCATCCGGAATGATGCCGCGATAGGCAGCGCGCCACGCATCGATGCGGACCTGCGCGATCGCAGCGGCGTCGCTCGTCTGCGCGGGCCGCACGGCGACCGCGGGCGTCACGGCGTCACGACACGCCGCACCGCGGCAGCCACGTTGTCGGCCGTGAAGCCGAAATGCTTGAACAGCGCGGCGGCGGGCGCCGACTCGCCGAAGCGATCGATCCCGACGACGGCCCCGCGCGGATCGTCCACGGCGCCGACGTACTTGCGCCAGAAATCCGTCACGCCGGCCTCGACCGCGACGCGCGGCACGCCCATCGGCAGCACCGACTGCGCGATACGCTGCGTCCTGCCGGTCGAACACGTTCGTGCTCGGCATCGAGACGACGCGGACGGCGATGCCTTCGGCGGCGAGCGCATCGCGCGCCTGCAACGCCAGCGGCACTTCCGATCCGGTCGCGATCACCACCGCCTTCCTGCCGTCGCCGGCGAAGTCGGCGAGCACGTAACCGCCACGATCGATGTTCGCGATCGCCGAAGCGTCGCGCCGCGCGAATGCCACGTTCTGGCGCGAGAACAGCAGCGCGGTCGACCCATCGTTACGCTTGATCGCCTCGGCCCAGGCGACCGCCGTCTCGACGGTGTCGCAGGGACGCCAGACGTCGAGCTGCGGGATCAGCCGCAGCGTCGACGCGTGCTCGATCGCCTGATGCGTCGGACCGTCCTCGCCGAGGCCGATCGAGTCGTGCGTGAACACGAACACGTGCCGCGCGCGCATCAGCGACGCCATGCGGATCGCGTTGCGGCCGTAGTCGGAGAACACGAGGAACGTGCCCTCGTAGGGCAGGAATCCGCCGTGCAACGCGAGGCCGTTGCCGATCGCGAACATCGCGAACTCGCGCACGCCGTAGTTGATGTAGTTGCCCGGCTCGTCTCGCGAGAGCGCCTTGCTGCCCGACCAGTTCGTGAACACCGAGCCGGTCAGGTCCGCCGACCCGCCGATCATCTCCGGCAGGTGTTTCGCATACGCCTCGATCGCCTGCTGCGAAGCTTTGCGGGTGGCGACGGTCTCGCCCTTCGCGTTCTGCGCAGCGACGAACGCTTCGACGATCGCCGCGAAGCCTTCCGGAAGCCGGCCTTCGATGCGTCGCACGAACTCGCGCGGCAAGATCCGGATGAGCCGCGCGGTAAGCCTCGAAGCGCTTGCGCCACTCCGCTTCGCGCGCGGCCCCTTGCGCACGCGCATCCCACGCCGCCTTGATCGCGGGAGGGATCACGAACGCCGGCGTGCGGCCAGCCGAGCGCCTCACGCGTGGCAGCGACTTCCTTTTCGCCAAGCGCTGCGCCGTGGGTGTCGGCGGTACCGCACTTGGTGGCTGCGCCCTTGCCGATGATCGTCTTCGCGCAGATCAGCGTCGGGCGCGCGGTTTCCCGCTCCGCCGCCTCGAACGCGCGGTGCATGGCCTCGACATCGTGTCCGTCGACGTCGCAGATCACGTTCCAGCCGTACGCCTCGAAGCGCTTGCCGGTATCGTCGGTAAACCAGCCTTCGACCTCGCCGTCGATCGAGATGCCGTTGTCGTCGTAGACGACGGTGAGCTTCGAAAGTCCGAGCGTGCCCGCGAGCGAGCACGCCTCGTGCGAGATGCCTTCCATCAGGCAGCCGTCGCCGGCGAAGACCCAGGTGCGGTGATCGACGATCGCGTGGCCGTCGCGGTTGAACGTCGCAGCGAGCAGCTTCTCCGCGATCGCCATGCCGACGCCGTTGGCCAGTCCCTGTCCCAGCGGTCCGGTCGTCGTTTCCACGCCCGGTGTCACGCCGACTTCAGGGTGGCCCGGGGTCTTCGAGTGGAGCTGCCGGAACCGCTTCAGCTCGTCGAGCGGCAGGTCGTAACCGGTCAGGTGAAGCAACGCGTACTGCAGCATCGAGCCATGGCCGTTGGACAGCACGAACCGATCGCGGTCCGGCCAGCGTGGGTTCGTGGGGTTGTGCTTCAGGTGCCGCGTCCACAACGCGACGGCGATGTCCGCCATGCCCATCGGCATGCCGGGGTGCCCGCTCTTGGCGGCCTCCACCGCGTCCATGGCGAGCACGCGAATCGCGTTTGCGAGGTCGTTATCGGTCACGGCATCGGCGATGTCGCGGCGGGTCGTTTGCGAGGGGCTTTGCATCGGGCGGGGAAGCGCAATCCAACAGAATCGATGCCGTATGCGCTCGGCGCTTCATGCCACTGCGCGACGACGTGCGGAAATGTGACAGCGGGCTGCCCCGAAAGGTCTGCCTCGAAAGCGAGCAGCATCCCCGGAGAACTTGAAATTATGGCGAATGCCCCGAACTCGTGCAATAATTCGACGTCTTTCCCCGGAAACTTCCGTGATCCGCGCGCGTTTGCGGAGCGAAGTTGCAGGCCCGGAGGAAAGTGCAAAGGAAGCTGTTTTTGGGGGCCCCTTCGGATCCGTGACGGAGGCCACTCGGGCAAGTCAGCCGGTGGCAGCCGATGTGTCGGGGCCGTTTCCTTGGTGGGGTTGCCCTATTTCCGGCTTTGCCAAATCCGGCCGGGGTGGGGCTTTTCCTTTTGGGGAGACGACTGATGGACGGAATCCATCTGCTGGGCGAGTGGTACGGTTGCCCAGCCGACACGCCGCAGA
This sequence comes from uncultured beta proteobacterium, assembly GCA_963804205.1. Lineage (GTDB taxonomy): Bacteria > Pseudomonadota > Gammaproteobacteria > Burkholderiales > Casimicrobiaceae > VBCG01. Next base: position 236,444 of record CAWDPJ010000008.1, read on the forward strand.
TGATCGACGCCGAGGCGCTTCGCTCCGCTTGTCTGGACGCCGTTCGAGGCCGCCGGATTGACGGCCGTCGGAGATCGCTTCCACCAGTTCGAGCCGCAGGGCGTCACCGGAGCGGTGATCCTTGCCGAATCGCATCTCGCGATCCACACCTGGCCCGAGATGGGTTCGGTCACGCTCGACGTCTACGTGTGCAACTACACGACGGACAACACGGCAAAGGCGCAGGCGCTGTTCCGCGCGCTCGAAACGCACCTGCGTCCGGCGAGGTCGCATTTCCAGGCGATCCAGCGGGGCGACGTGCACGATCGCGAGAGCGACGATGCCGATCAGGCGCCGCGAGCCGAGGCCGGCGTGCACGCGGAAGAGGGTGGTGGATGACCGAGGAGAAGCGCGAACCGGAAACCGGCGCGGTCCCGCCGCTGCCGCCGCCAACGACGGCGGCCGCACGCGTGACGATCTCGTCCCGGGCGCGATGACCGAGTACCTCACCGACGACTGGGGCTTCTTCATCCGCAGCGCGCGCGTGCTCGAACGCTTCCGCTCGCCGTACCAGGCCGTCGAAGTGCACGACAGCGTTCCGTTCGGCAAGCTGTTTCGTCTCGACCGCGCGTTCATGACCAGCGAGAAGGACGAGTTTTTCTATCACGAGAATCTCGTCCACATGTCGGCGCTGACCCATCCCGCGCCGGAGCGCGCGTTGATCATCGGCGGCGGCGACGGCGGCTCGGCGGAGGAGCTGCTGAAGTATTCGTCGATGAAATCGGTGACGCTTTGCGAGATCGATCTGGCGGTCGTCGACATCGCGCGCAAGCATCTGCAGCGCGTGCATCGCGGCGCGCTCGACGACCAGCGACTCGAGCTGCGCATCGGCGACGGCTACGAGTTCATCCGGGAAAGCAGCGAGCAGTTCGACCTCATCGTGCTCGACCTGCCCGATCCGGTCGGCCCGGCGACGGCGTTGTACACGCCGGAGTTCTATCGCGCCTGCGCAGCGCGCCTCTCGCCGGTCGGCGCGATGACGCTGCACATCGCGAGTCCGATCGCGCACCCGGTCCGGATCCGCGAGACGTTGACGGCGCTGCGCGGTGCGTTTCCGATCGTCACGCCGTACCTGACGTCGATCCCGCTTTACGGCGGCATGTGGATGATGGCGTGCTGCAGCGGCACGCTCGATCCGCGCAAGCTGACCGCGCACGACGTCGATCGCAGGATCGCGCAGCGCGGCATCGGCGATCTCCAGTACTACAACGGCGACGTGCACCGTGCCGCGCTGGCCCAGCCGAATTTCGTTCGCGAGCTGACCGGCAGCCCGCTGACGGCCCAGGGCGCCCTCCGTCACGGCGCCCCTTTTTGGCTGACGTCTTTCGCCGCAGGGCGACGACAGACCCCGCGCGCCGGAACGGCGATCGTGGGACCGTCGAATCCGCCGGTCCCCGGGCCGAGTAGGCTGCCAAGCGGCACCTGTACGTCCGGCCCGGCGGCTGGCACGGCGCTTGAACACCCGTTGAGGTGACCGCATCTAACCGGTAACCAGACCCGACGGACCCTTTGAGGCCCGATGACGATGACCACGATCACTCCCATGGCACAGGCGCTCGACAATGCCGACTTCGTGCTGTTCGAAGGCGTCGTGTTCGAGACCGAGTATCTCCGCGTTCCCGACGAGGACATGAAGGAAGACGACGTCGTGCTCGAAGCGCGCCGCGGTGACGACGAGCTCTCGCTCACGTTCGCCGACATCGGCGAAGCCGAGGCGCTCGGTGAAGGTGTCTTCCGCCTGAAGAGCGGCGCGCTGCTGCGGTTCCTCTCGCAGGTGACGCTGCATTAGCGGCGAAAAATAGAAGCCTACTTTTCGCCGGAACGGCGATTAGGCTATCGCCGTGAAGCGATTCAGCTTTTCGCGGGACGCGAGTCAGCACGAAAAGCTAGGGGCGGCCCGTCGCTTTTCGTGCGGCAACGGCACGAAACAACGAGCGCTTCGAACCCGGCTTGTCGCCGGCGCCGGCAGTCTCGCGCGTCCGCTACACACTCCTCAACACGAAGTCGTACGTCGCCGCGAGCGAGCCGGGCTCTTTGCCGGCGTTCATCGCGAATTCCAGCCGCGAGCGGGTATCGCGGCTGGACAGCCCGAAGCCCATGCTGCGCTCGGCTGATTCCCCGCGCGGATAGAGCTGCGTCGTAAGCGGCTGAGCGCGCGCGTGCGCGAGCTTGAAGTGCAGGTGCGGCGGACGACCGCCATACGGCACCGGGCGAATCGTGCGAAACGCATAGCGCCCCTCGGCATCGGTGGTCACGACGCCATAGCCCTGGAAATTCTCGTCACGCGTGCCGGGGTCGCCGTCGACATGGTGGTAACGGCCCAGCGCATCGCATTGCCAGAGCTCGACTTTCGCGCCGGCCAGCGGCTTGCCATCGATCCCGACGACGCGTCCCGCGACGCTCGAGCGGGGTGCCCTGCGCGCGTCCGGTCCGGCCGGCCACGCGCGTCAGGTCCGCATCGGCCTCCGAGGGAATGCGCGTCGGATAGAACGGACCCTCGGCATCGCGCGGCGTGGGCTCCATTGCTGCGCGGGTCTGTGCGCCGGCCGGCCGAAACGACGGGAACGCAACGATGGCGAGCATCGCAAGGAGGCGTGACAGCACGCGGCGGCGTGGGTACCGCATCGGGTTTGGCATTCGATCGCTCCGGTGAAAGTCGAGGGGTTCGCGCAATCCTACGCGTTGGATCGACGGCGCGACCGCCGGTTCCGGGCGCCAGCGTCTCGGGATGCCCGCTGCTTTGTGACCAACGTTGTCCGTACCCGCTTGACTTCCATGCATATGCGTATATGCTCATATGAGATATGAAAGCCCGCACGCTACCGCCTCCCCCGCGAGACCTCCAAACCAGGTTCCCGCGAAACGCTACGGCCGGCCCCGCGCAGCTCGAGCCGCGAGGCCGAGGAGCTCGACGAGGTGTTCGAGTCGGCCGCCCGCTACTTCGCGCTGCTCGCGGAGCCGATGCGGTTGCGCATCCTTCATGCGATCTGCAACGATGAACGATCGGTGTCGTCGATCGTCACGGCAACCGGCGCCACGCAGACGAACGTCTCGCGCCATCTCGCGCTGATGCACCAGGCCGGCGTCGTTTCGCGGCGTCGCGAGGGCAGCACGGTGCTCTACCGGCTGCTCGATCCGGAGTTCGCACAGATCTGCCGCACGATGTGCGTGCGCATCGCGGGACGGATCGAGGCGGACGAGCCGCTGAAGCAGGAGCTGCTCGAATACGCGGGGATGATCCGATGAAACGACGATTCCGATGAAAAAGGCGTCCGCACAATTGGCGCCGGCCGAAATGCCGGCGCTGCACCTTTTTCATCGGGGTTGGATCAGGCGGGCGCCTCGGGGCGGCCCGTCGGCGCCCGCGGGCAAGAGCACGAAACAACGCGCGTCGTGCGCGGCGCTGCGCGTCGGTTGCTGATCAGCGGCGATCGTGGAGTCGAAACCGCGCGAAGGTCGCATCGTTCCGGCGCCGGAGGATCGCGGCCCGCCGGCGACGTCTCAAGCACGCCGACGCTTCCTGCGCCAAGCAGCGCTCCTCACCGGAAGCGCAGCGACGGCGGGCGCGTCCGCTGCGGCGATCGCACAGGATCTCGCGGATAACGTTCCGCCAGCCGTGCCGCCCTGGAGCAAGTCGCTCGGCGCACCCGTACTCGCGTCGCCCTACGGCGTTCCGTCGAAGTTCGAGGCGAACGTACGGCGTCGCGAGAGCCCGGGGCTGACCCGGACGCCGCATTCGTCGGTTGCGTTCACGCCGCTGCAGAGCCTCTTCGGCATCATCACGCCGTCGGGTCTGCATTTCGAGCGCCACCACGCGGGCGTGCCCGAGATCGACCCGCATCAGCACCGGCTGATGATCCACGGGCTGTGCCGCAATCCGCGCATCTTCACGATGGACGACCTGATGCGCTTTCCGTCGGTTTCGCGCATCCACTTCATCGAATGCGGCGCGAACACCGGCATGGAGTGGAGCAACGTCGCGGTGCCGACCGTGCAGTACTCGCACGGGATGATCGGTTGCTCCGAGTGGACGGGGGTCGCCCTGTCCACCCTGCTCGACGAGGTCGGGTTCGACCCGAAGGCCAAGTTCCTGCTCGCCGAAGGTGCCGACGGCGCGGCATTGACACGCACGATCGCGATGGCGATGGCGCTCGACGACGTGCTCGTCGTCTACGGCCAGAACGGCGAGATGCTGCGGCCCGAGCAGGGCTATCCCCTGCGACTGCTCGTGCCCGGCGTGCAGGGCGTGTCGAGCGTGAAATGGCTGCGACGCCTCGAGATCGGTGACGCGCCGTGGAACACGCGCGAGGAATCGCTGCATTACGTCGACATGCTGCCCGGCGGCAAGCATCGTCAGTACACCTGGATCCAGGAAGCGAAGAGCGTGATCACCGCGCCGTCCGGCGGGCAGGTGATCCTCGACCGCGGATTTCACGAGATCACGGGGCTCGCCTGGTCCGGACGGGGCAAGGTGAAGCGGGTCGACGTCTCCACGGACGGCGGTCGCAACTGGCGCACGGCGCGGCTGCAGGAACCCGTGCACACGAAGGCGCTGACCCGCTTTCGCATCGACTGGCAATGGAGCGGCGGGCCCGCACTGCTGCAATCGCGCGTCATCGACGAGACCGGGTACGTGCAGCCGACCTACCGCCAGCTTCGCGAGGTGCGCGGCACACGCTCGATCTACCACAACAACGCGATCCAGACCTGGCGTGTCGATCCTTCCGGCGACGTGAGCAATGTCCACGTGGTCTAGGCTCGTGCGCATCGCGGGCTTCGCTCGCGTCGCGGCATCGGTCTCGTCGCCGCATCCGCTCTTGCGCAATCCGGCCGTCCCGACGTGCCGCGGTTCGGCTTCGGCAAGCCTGCGACGCCGCCGAGATCGCCGGCTGGGACATCGACGTGCGCCCCGACGGCAAGGGCCTGCCTGCGGGACGCGGCAGCGTCGCGCAGGGCCAGTCGATCTACGACGAGAAATGCGCAAGCTGTCACGGCACGTTCGGCGAGAGCACCGACTACATGCCGATCGCCGGCGGTGTCGGCACGCTCGCCAGCGACCAGCCGATCCGCACCACCGGCAGCAAGCTCAACCACGCCACGACGTTGTGGGACTACATCAACCGCGCGATGCCGTTCGGCAATCCGAAGACGCTTGGCGCCGACGAGGTCTACGCGCTTACCGCCTATGTGCTGCACCTGAACGACATCCTGCCTGCGGATGCAGCGCTGGACCGCGAGTCGATCCTCAGGGTGAAGATGCCGAACCGCGATGGCTTCACGACCGACCACGGCCTTGGCGCGAAGTCCGGCAAGCCCGATACGCGCAACGTCGCGTGCATGCGGGACTGCGTGCGCGAGGTGCGGCTGTCCTCGCAGATGCCGGAACACGCGCGCGACGACCACGGCAATCTTGCCGAGCAGACGCGGCCGATCGGTCCCACGAACGGAACCAAGCGAACCTCCGCCGCGACGACGAAGGCGCGGGCTCCCGAGCCGCGCGGTGAGCTTGCGAAGACGGCCGGCTGCACGGCGTGCCACGGCATGACGCAGAAGATCGTCGGTCCGGCGTTCAGGGAGATCGGTGGCCGATACGCCGGGGACGGCAGCGCCGCCGATCGCCTGGCGGTCCGGGTCAGGCAGGGCAGTTCGGGGAGCTGGGGCGCGGTCGCGATGCCGCCGCAGCCTCAGTTGAGCGACGCCGAAGCGAAGGCGCTGGTGCGCTGGATACTCGACGGATCGAAGTAGCCTGGCCGGTGGTCATAACCAAGGAACCGCCCCATCTAAACGCCGGTGGCGCCTGCGCTAGTATCATGGCAGGTTCCTTAGGATCGAGGAGGACGTTCGAGCATGGACGCAGGACGCAGGAAGGTACTGAAGAGCGGCGGCGGCGCGACGCTTTTGACGTTGCTGGCCGCGGCGGGCTGGCTCAAGCCCGGCGATGTACTCGCGGCGGATGCATGGAACAAAGCCGCCTTCGAGTCGAAGACGATGGATGAGGCGTACAAGGCCATCGCCGGGGGCGCGCCGGCGCCGACGAAGGATGTCGTGTTCTTCTCCACGCCGGACATCGCCGAGAACGGCGCGGTCGTTCCGATCGGCGTGACGAGCAACCTGCCGAAGACCGAGTCGATCGCGATCCTGGTCGAGAAGAACCCGAACATGCTCGCCGCATCGTTCGACATCCCGCAAGGCACCGAGCCTTCGCTGACGACGCGCGTCAAGATGGGCCAGAGCAGCAACGTGTACGCGCTCGTCAAGGCCGACGGCAAGTACCACGTCGCGAGCAAGGAAATCAAGGTCACGCTCGGCGGCTGCGGCGGCTAAGGTAAGCGGCCGAAAGTGCAAACCTACTTTCGGCCGGTGATGCTTCCCGAAAATCGGTGCCGTTACGTCACGAGGCCACACGATTTTCGGCGGAAACGGCAGGAACACACAGGGAGCAACAGATGGCTGATCCGATGCGAATCCGCGCCAACGTCGATGCGAACGGCGTGACCGAGGTGAAGGTGCTGATGAACCACGAGATGGAGACCGGCCAGCGCAAGGACGCGCAAGGCAAGGTGGTGCCTGCCTGGTTCATCCAGAACGTGACCGCGGTCCACAAGGACAAGACCGTGCTGTCCGCCCAATGGGGACCCGCCGTCGCGAAGAACCCGTTCCTGTCGTTCAAGTTCAAGGGCGGCGCCAAGGGCGACAAGGTCCAGATAACGTGGGTCGACAACAAGGGCGACAAGCGTACCGACGAGGCCACGATTGCCTGACGGCGGCCGTGAGCGGCGCACGCGGTTGCGCGGAGAGAGTGATGCGGACACTCCTGGCAGTTCTTGCGATGGCCGCCGTCGTCGGGTTCGCGGCGCCCGCGCTCGCGCAGAGCGACAAGGGCGGACCGGTCAAGGTCGTCTACCATTTGAGCGAAGGCAACGCGCAGGCGACCAACGCGATCCGCAACATCCGCAACCACCTGACCGCGGACCCGTCGGCGAAGATCGTCGTCGTCACGCATGCCGGTGGTGTGCAGTTCCTTCTCGACGGCGCCGTGGACGGCAACGGCGCTCCGTTCGAAGCCGCGGTGCAGGAGCTCAAAGGGAAGGGTGTCGATTTCCGCGTCTGCCGTTTCACGCTGGAGCGAAACAAGATCGATCCGGGCAAGGTCATTCCGGAAGCCACGCTGGTGCCTTCCGGTGTTGCCGAAGTGTCCCGGTTGCAGTTCAAGGAAGGTTTCGCCTACCTGCGACCTTAGTGGACGCAGGAGGCGAAAGTCGGCTGGTCGGCGCGATACCGGGTCGCGCGTAATTCGGAGGAGAAGCGAAGGATGCGTGCAAAGCGCGTAGCAATCGCCGCGCTCGCGGCGACGTTGTGTGCCGCGAATCGTCTTCGGGCAGAACACCGCGGACGAGATCGAGAAATACCGCAAGGCGTTGCAGGACGGCAATCCGGCCGAGCTGTGGGAAGCGCGCGGCGAGGGCTTGTGGAAGCAGGCCCGCGGACCGAACAAGGTCTCGTTCGAACGCTGCGATCTCGGCCTCGGCCCGGGGGTGGTCAAAGGCGCCTATGCGAAGCTGCCGCGCTACTTCGCGGACGCAGATCGCGTCATGGATCTCGAGACGCGTCTCGTGCATTGCATGGTCACGCAGCAGGGCTTTACGCCCGAGGACGCGAAACGCAATCCGTTCGGATCGGCGGACCGCAAGGCGGACATGGAGGCGCTGGTCGCGTACGTCACGTCGGAATCCAGGGGCGTGAAGATGGACGTGCCGATGCGCCACGCGAAGGAACGCGAGGCCTACGCGCTCGGCGAGAAGATGTTCTATTTCCGCGGCGGTCCGCACGACTTCGCGTGCGCCACCTGCCATGGCGAGGACAACCAGCGCATCCGGCTGCAGGATCTGCCGAACCTGACCAAGCCCGAGGGCGCGCAGCGCGGCTACACGACCTGGCCGGCGTATCGGGTCTCGCAGGGCGAGCTCCGCACGTTCCAGTGGCGGCTGTACGACTGCTTCCGCCAGCAGCGCTTCCCGGAGCTGGAATTCGCGTCGGAAGCATCGGTTGCGCTCACGATGTTCCTCGCGAAGAACGCGAACGGCGCAGCGTTCAACGCGCCGGCGATCAAGCGCTGAAGGCGGATCCGACATGCAGACGAAACGAATCGTCGCTGCCGCCATCGCGGTCGCCGCAGCTGGCTGGCTGCGCGGGAAGCACGCAGCAGAACGACGCGCAGGTGCGCGCGAAGGCGCTCGAAGTGATGAAGGCTTCGTTCAAGGAGCGCGGCATCGCGAAGCTCGATCGCCTCGACCAGGACCAGACGCAGGCGCTGTGCAGCCAATACGGAACGAAGGCCCCGCCGAAGGACGTCGCCGAGAAGATCGAGAAGACGAACCTTGCGACCATCAAGGCGCCCTCCGATGGCAAATACCTCGGCGACTGGAAGCGCGGCGAGCAGATCGCACAGCGCGGCACGGGCTTCCAGTGGTCGGACACGAAGGACACGCCGGTGGGCGCCAATTGCTACGCGTGCCACCAGCTCAGCAAGGCCGAGATCAGCTACGGCACGATCGGGCCGTCGCTGTACAACTTCGCGAAGCTTCGCGGCTTCACGCCTCAGATCCAGGAATACGCCTGGGGCAAGGTCTACAACGCGCAGGCCTATTCGGCGTGCTCGAACATGCCGCGCTTCGGTCACAACGGCATCCTCAACGAACAGCAGATCAAGGACATCGTCGCGCTGCTGATGGATCCGCAGTCGCCCGTCAACCAGTAGGAAGGATGCGGCGACGCGATTTTCTGCAGCTCGTGGCCGCGGCCGCGGCCGCCGGCCTGCCCGTGTCGTCACGCGCAGCGCTCGATGTGTCGGCTGGCGCGACCTTCTACGACGACGCGCCGTTCGGGCAAGCGAGCCTGCTGCATTTCACCGACGTCCATGCGCAGCTGCTGCCGGTGCATTTCCGCGAGCCCGGCGTGAACATCGGCGTCGGCGACGCGGCGGGCAAGCCTCCCCATCTGGTCGGCGAAGCGCTGCTCAAGCACTTCGGGATCAAGCCGGGAACGCGCGAAGCGCACGCGTTCACCTCTCTCGACTTCACCGCGGCGGCCCGCAGCTTTGGCACGACCGGCGGCTTCGCGCACCTGGCCACGCTGGTAAAGAAGATCCGCGCGACGCGACCGAATGCGCTGCTCCTCGATGGCGGCGATAGCTGGCAGGGTTCGGCGACGTCGCTCTGGACGAAGGGGCAGGACATGATCGACGCCAGCAAGCTTCTCGGTGTCGACGTCATGACCGGGCACTGGGAGTTCACCTACGGCGCGGAACGCGTGAAGGAAGTCGTGACGAAGGACTTCGCGGGGAAGATCGATTTCGTCGCGCAGAACGTGAAGACCGCGGACTTCGGCGACCCGGTGTTTCCGCCCTACGTCATCAAGTCGCTGGGTGGCGTGCCGGTGGCGATCGTCGGCCAGGCGTTTCCCTACACGCCGATCGCGAACCCGCGTTACTTCGTGCCGGAATGGACGTTCGGCATCCAGGACGACAACCTGCAGAAGGTGATCGACGAAGCGCGCGGCAAGGGCGCGCAGGTCGTCGTGCTGCTTTCGCACAACGGCATGGACGTCGACCTCAAGCTCGCGTCCCGGGTCAGCGGCCTCGATGCGATCCTCGGCGGCCACACGCACGACGGCGTCCCGCAGCCCTCGCTCGTGAGCAATCGCGGCGGACGCACGCTGGTCACGAATGCCGGAAGCAACGGCAAGTTCCTCGGCGTGCTCGACTTCGAGGTCAAGGCGGGAAAGGTCAGCGACTATCGCTATCGGTTGCTCCCGGTGTTCTCGAACCTGCTGCCCGCCGATCCCGCGATGAGTGCATTGATCGAGAAGGTGCGTGCGCCGTTCCAGGCGAAGCTTGCACAGCGCCTCGCGACCGCCGACGACCTGCTGTATCGGCGCGGCAACTTCAACGGCACCTGGGACCAGCTGATCTGCGACGCGCTGATGGCCGAGAAGAGCGCAGAAATCGCGTTCTCGCCGGGCTTCCGCTGGGGCACGACGATCCTGCCGGGCGAAGTGATCACGATGGAGCATCTGCTCGACCAGACCGCGATCACTTATCCCTACACGACCGTAAACACGCTCTCCGGCGAGACGATCAAGACGATCCTCGAGGACGTCGCCGACAATCTCTTCAATCCCGATCCGTATTACCAGCAGGGGGGCGACATGGTGCGCGTCGGTGGGCTGCGGTACGCGATCGATCCGACGGCGCCGCAGGGCAAGCGCATCACGCGCATGGCGCTGTTCGACGGCCGGAAGATCGAGCCGGCGAAGACGTACAAGGTTGCGGGTTGGGCGCCGGTCGCCGAGGAAGCACGAGCGGCGGGCGGCGAGCCGGTGTGGGATACGGTCGCGCGGTATATGCGCGCGCGGTCGATCATCAAGCCCCGCAAGGTCAATCTGCCCGAGTTGCACGGCGTCAAGGGCAATCCGGGGATCGCATGACCACCCTCGTCGTCCCCGCGGAGGCGCGGCGACCCAGCGTCTTCGTGTCAGTCTGGAGAAGTCGGTATGAAGCGACTCGCATTCGTGGCCCTGCTCGCGACGACGTACACGATCGCTGTCGACGCGCAGAAGCTCGTAACGCCCTATGCGTCGCTGACCACCGCCGCAGCGCTCAAGGCGGCGCAGAGCGCGCTCGCCCGCTGCGACAAGGATGGCTTCACCGCGGCGGTTGCGGTCGTCGATCGCGGCGGGCACACGCTCGTGCTCCTTCGCAACGGTCTCGCCGGCGCGCACACGGTTCGCACGGCGATCGACAAGGCCTGGACCGCACTTTCATTCCGGACCGATACGACGGAGCTGGCGGCGTCCTCGCAGGCCGGCCGTCCGCAGAGCGGCATCCGGGAGCTCCCGAATGTCGTCGCGGTTGGCGGCGGCCTGATGATCCGCGCGAAAGGGGCGCTCGTCGGTGCGATCGGCGTGTCCGGCGCACCGGGCGGTGATGCCGATGACGTTTGCGCGAAAGCGGGGATCGCGGCGATCAGCGACGACCTGGAGCTGGAGTGACACTGACGGGCCGGCGCAGTCGGCACGTTAATCGGTCTACGTTACCTTCACCCGCGCGAAGCGTCGCTTGCCCGCCTGCACGACGACGGTCGAGCCGGCTGCGATCGCGAGCCCCTTGTCGGCAACGACTTCGCCATCGACCTTGAGGCCGCGTTGCGCGATCAGCCGTAGCGCCTCGGACGTCGACTCCACGACGTTCGCCCGCTTCGCGAGTTGCGCGATCGCAATTCCGGCGCCGGACGTCGCGATCGTCACTTCGGGCATGTCCTCGCGGCATCGCCCCGCCGCGAAAGCGCGCCTCGAACTCGGCCAGCGCGCTGCCGCGCAACCTGCACCGAATGGAAACGCGCAACGATCTCCTGCGCGAGGTACACCTTCGCGTCGCGCGGGTTGCGTCCGTTCTCGGTCTCGGCCTTGAGCTTCGCGATCTCGTCCGGCGCGCGAAACGAGACCAGCGGGTACCAGCGCCACATGAGCTCGTCGGAGATCGACATGACCTTGCCGAACATCTCGCCGGGCGCCTCGTCGATGCCGACGTAGTTGCCTTTGGACTTCGACATCTTCTCGACGCCGTCGAGGCCCTCGAGGAGCGGCATCGTCAGGATGCACTGCGGCTCCTGCCCGAAGTCCTTCTGCAGCTCGCGGCCGACCAGCAGGTTGAACTTCTGGTCGGTGCCGCCGAGCTCGAGGTCGGCCTTGAGCGCGACCGAGTCGTAGCCCTGCATCAGCGGGTACAGGAGCTCGTGCACGGCGATCGGCTGGTGCTCGCCGAATCGCTTGGAGAAGTCGTCGCGCTCCAGCATGCGCGCCACCGTGTAGTGCGATGCGAGCCGGATCATGCCCGCCGCGCCGAGCGGCTCGCACCATTCGGAGTTGTAGCGGATCTCGGTGCGGTCGGGATCGAGGACCTTCGATGCCTGCGCATGGTAGGTCTTCGCATTCGCCTCGATCTCGCCGCGGGTGAGCGGCGGACGCGTCGCATTCCGCCCGGACGGGTCGCCGATCATCGAGGTGAAGTCGCCGATCAGGAAAATGACCTGGTGCCCGAGGTCCTGCGCCTGGCGCAGCTTGTTCAGCACAACCGTGTGGCCGAGATGGATGTCGGGGGCCGTCGGGTCGAGCCCGAGCTTGATCCGGAGCGGCGCGCCCTGCTCGATGCTGCGCGCGATCTTGGCGGCGAGCTCGGTTTCGACCAGCAGGTCGTCGGCGCCGCGCCGGAACACTGCGAGCTGGCGCTCGACCTCGGGGGCCGTCTCGGGAGGGATCGTCGGGCTCATGGCCGCGGTGGGGGTAGGCGAATGTAGTAGGACAGGCGCCGGCAGAGCTTTGCTAGAATTCCCGTCCGCCTGATTGGAAGCCCGCGGGACAAGCAGTGCCGGCCGAAACAAGCAAACCTCGAATTCTAGCGCAGCGGCCGCTCGCGTCCGGGCGCAGCCAGCGCGGGCGCCTCGGGCCCAGTCACTGGATGGCCGTGCTGGTTCTCGGCCTGACCGGCGTGGCGGCATTCGGTATTGCGCCCGGACACGTCGCTCGACGCCACGCCGATCCGGACCATCGTCACTGCGCTTCCCGTTCCGCCGCTCGCAGCGTTGATCGACGACGAGTTGCCGTTCTGGCGCGAGGAACGGATCCAGCGCGGTGACACGATAGGCAGCCTGCTCGCGCGCGCCGGCGTCGACGACCCGCCTGCGATGGCGTTCCTGCGCATCGACCTTCGTGCACGGGCACTCTATCAGTTGAAGCCGGGACGATCGGTGCGCGTGGCCGTCGACGAGCGCGGGCACCTCGAGGCATTGCGGTTCGTGACCACGAACGGCGATGTCCTCGCGATCCGGCGCGCGAACGACGCCTTCTTCGCGAGCTACGAGCCGGTGCGCGAAGCGGTTCGGCTCGCCCTCACGACTGGCGAGATCACCAGCTCGCTCTTCGCCACCGCGGACGCGATCGGCCTGCCGGATGCGGTCACCGTCGCACTCGCCGACCTGTTCGCCGGAGACATCGATTTCCTGCAGGACCTGCGGCGCGGCGATCGCTTCTCGGTGCTCTACGAGACCCGCTACGTCGAAGGCGAGCCGATCGGCACCGGCCGCATCGTTGCCGCCGAGTTCGAGAATCGCGGCCTCGCGATGTCGGCGTACCTGTGGAAGGACGCCGAAGGCAACGATGCCTGGTACACGCTCGACGGGCGCAGCACGCGCAAGGCGTTCCTGCGCTCGCCGATGGAATTCTCGCGGATGACGTCCGGCTTCTCGCTCGCGCGCTTCCATCCGATCCTGCAACACCTGGCGCGCGCACCGCGGCATCGACTACGCGGCGCCGACCGGCACGCCGGTGCGTGCGACGGCCGACGGCGTCGTCGCGAGCGTCGGCAACCAGAATGGCTACGGGAACGTCATCGAGCTTCGTCATCACGGTGCCTATTCGACGCTGTATGCGCACCTCTCGCGCTTCGCGCCGCAGCTGCGACCAGGCGCACGCGTGCAACAGGGCGAGACGATCGGCTATGTCGGTGCAACCGGCTGGGCAACCGGTCCTCACCTGCATTACGAGTTCCGCATCAACGACCAGGCGCGCAATCCGCTGACGGTCGCGCTGCCGAACGCCGGCCCGATGCCGCCCGAGTCCTTCGGCGCGTTCCTGCTGCACATCGAGCCGCTCGCGCAGCAGCTGGCACTCGCGCGCGAGCTTCCGGCCGCGCGCTTCGCCACTACCGACTGACCGCGGCGCTTCCGGATGCGTCGCGACGTTTACGCCGGCGTGATGTCGGGGACGAGTCTCGACGGTATCGATGCCGTTGTCGCCGATTTCGCGCCCGAGCAGGGGCGGTGCCGAACGCTCGGTGCGGCACACATCGCGATGCCCGATGCGTTGCGCAACACGCTGCTGGACCTGCAGACGCGTGGCGATGACGAGCTCGCGCGCTCCGCGCAGGCAAGCGTCGAGCTCGCCGACCTTTATGCGGACGCGGTCGTGGAAGCGGCGCAGTCCGCCGGGGTTTCTCCGCAGGACGTCGTGGCTGCCGGTGTCCACGGGCAGACCGTGCGCCATCGTCCCGACGCCGGGTGGACGATCCAGCTGAACGATCCGGCGCGAATCGCCGAGCGCCTCGGCATGACGATCGTCGCCGACTTCCGGCGTCGCGACGTCGCCGCCGGCGGGCAGGGGGCGCCGCTGGTGCCCGCGTTTCATCAGGCGCTGTTCGCGCGTGCCGATCGCGCACGCGCCGTGCTGAACCTCGGCGGCATCGCGAATCTGACGCTGCTCGCACCCGATGCGCCGGTGCGCGGTTTCGACACCGGCCCGGGCAACGTGTTGCTCGACGCCTGGCACGCGAAGCACCGCGGCGGCGCGTTCGATCCGGCGGGCGCGTGGGCAGCGAACGGTCGCGTTGTCGACGGACTCCTCGCGCTGATGATGGCCGAGCCGTACTTCCGGCTCCCGCCGCCCAAGAGCACCGGCCGCGACTTGTTCCATCCCGGCTGGCTCGATCAGGCGATTGCCCGCCACGGCGCTGCGCTCGCCCCGGTCGATGTCCAGGCGACGCTTGTGCGCCTCACCATGCGGACGATCGCGGAAGCGTTGCGACGGGAATTGCCGCAGGCGAAGGAACTCCTCGTGTGCGGCGGGGGCGCGCACAACGCCTCGCTGATGACCGCGCTTGCGGTCGAGCTCGCCCCTTGCGCTGTTTTTCCGACGTCGGCGGAGGGCATGGCCGTCGACCACGTCGAGGCGCTGGCGTTCGCGTGGCTCGCGCGCGAGACGCTCGCGGGCCGTCCCGGCAATATCCCGGCGGTTACCGGTGCGCGGGGGCCGCGGGTGCTAGGCGCCGTTTACCCGAAGTAGGGGCGTCGCGCTGTCGCAGGGCGCGATCGCGCAAAAAGCAAAACGGCGGCCCGCAGGCCGCCGTTGCTCGGGGAACGCGACGACGTCAGACCGAGAAGCTCGACCCGCAGCCGCAGGTCGTTTGCGCGTTCGGATTCTTGATCACGAACTGCGCGCCTTCGAGGCCTTCCTGATAGTCGATCTCGGCGCCGACCAGGTACTGGTAGCTCATCGGGTCGATCAGCAGCGTCACGCCGTTCTTCACCATCGCCGTATCGTCCTCGTTCGTCACTTCGTCGAACGTGAACCCGTACTGGAACCCCGAACAGCCGCCGCCGCTGACGAATACGCGCAGCTTGAGGTCCGGATTGCCTTCCTCGTCGATCAGCGCGCGGACCTTCGAGGCCGCCGCGTCGGAGAAGACGAGCGCCGCGGGCATTTCGGTTTCGGCCGGGTGTTGCACCGCGTCTTTCAAATCGGTCATTGCATTCATTGCTGACTGCTCCCTGGGGCGCTGGCTCCTGGCGCCGATTATCGAGTTTCCGCTGCGAGCCCGTCAAATTACGCCGGATAAAGGGTTACCCCGGCCGTTGAGCGGGTTTCTCTCCCACCCGCTTGAGTTCGACCACCGCGGCCGTACCGGGTTCGCCCTGCACGTGCTCGAGCCGGCCGTCGATCACGGCGCCGATGTGCATCTCCACCGTCCGGTAGCCCACATCGCCGACGATGCGTGCCTTCGCCTGCAGCTCGAGATAGTCCTTCGCGACGACCGGGCCGTTCACCGTGCCGTTGATCACGACGTGCGTCACCTCGATCCGGCCATCGACGCGGGCCGCTTCGCTCACGACCAGCGTGCCGGGCTTGCCGTCGGCTACCGTGATGTTACCGATCACCGTGCCGTCGACGCGCAAGCCGCCTTCGAACACGATGTCGCCACGAACCGTCGTGCCGGCGCCGATCAGCGCGTCGATGCGTTTTTGCGGAGCGGGTTTCTGCTTGCCGAACATGGGGATCTCCTACGGCAGCGTCAAGGTGCGGGTCGCCCGAGGGCTTTGCGACCCGGATTCGTAGGCGCGCGCGGTCAACGTGCGCACCAGGTAGCCGGGCGGGGGGCGAAGGGTACCTTCAACGCGTTGATAATACTTGAATTTCAACCTCAGCGGTAACGCAGTTTCCGGGGCGTCGCCAGGCAGTGAAACGGTAAGTGCCTTCCCTTGCGACGCGTTCTCCTTCGTCGGAACGAGCTCGGCCTGAAGGGCCAGCCCGCCTTCGAAATCGGCCTTCGTGCTGCCGCCACGAACGATCAGCACGCTGTAGCGGACGACGTCGCCGCCGTTGCCGTCGAGCGTGATGCGCTGGATGCCCACCCCCGGCGTTTTCGTCGAGTCGGCGAAGAACTGCTGGAAGAACGCCAGCTCGTCCTTCAGCTGGGCGTTCTCGTGCAGGGCCTCGGCCTGCTGCTTCTGGAGCGTGGTCTGAATGCCGCGCATCATCGCGAGGTCGCTCTCGAGCTGGGTATTCCTCGTGCGGAGCTCGACCGACTCCCGTTGCGCGGTGGCCATGTCCGCCGCCAGCGTCGCGATCCGTTGCTCGTGCTCGCTCCGGTTGATGCCCCCGAGGAGCTGGCCGAAATCGAAGCCCAACCACCACATGCCCGCGATCGTCGTGATGAACGCGACGGCCAGGCCGACCCTCCACGGCCACGCAAGACGCGTACGCACCGCCATCCGCGGCGCGCTGATCGAGAACTGCCGGCTCAACGCGCGAAGATAGGCGGGTGCCACGAGCAAGCCTAGGGAAGGACCGGGAGCGCCGTCAGGCCGGTCGTTTCCGGCAGGCCGAACATGAGGTTCATGTTCTGGATCGCCTGCCCGGCCGCGCCCTTCACGAGGTTGTCCTCGACGGCGAGGATCAGCGCGAGATCGGTGCCCGGCGGGCGATGCACGGCGATCCGGCAGACGTTCGACGCGCGCGTGGAGCGCGTGTCCGGCGTGGACCCGGCCGGCATCACGTCGACGAACGGCTCGCCGGCATAACGCTTCTCGTAAAGGGCCTGGAGGTCGATGGCCGGATCCTTCAGCGGCGCATAAAGCGTGGCGAAGATACCGCGGATCATCGGCGTCAAGTGCGGCGTGAACGCCAGCTTCACCGGCTTGCGGCTCGCGCGATTCAGCCCCTGCACGATCTCCGGGAGGTGCCGGTGGCCCTTGACGCTGTACGCCGCGAAATTGTCGGCCGCCTCGGCGAAGTTCAGGTTGAGCTCCGCCTTCCGCCCGGCGCCCGACACGCCGGACTTGCAGTCGGCGATCAGGTGGTCGGTATCGACCAGGCCCGCCTCGACGAGCGGCAGGAAGCCCAGCTGCACGGCGGTCGGATAGCAGCCCGGATTGCCGACGATGCGGGCCCTGCGGATGGCTTCGCGGTTGACCTCGGACAGGCCGTACACCGACTCGGCCAGCAGGTCCGGGCAGGCGTGCGGCATCTTGTACCAGCGCTCGAATTCGGCGGTGTCGGCGAGCCGGAAATCCGCCGCCAGATCGATGATCCGCACGCCGGCGCCGACGAGCTCGCGGGCCGCCGCCATCGCGACGCCGTGCGGGGTCGCGAAAAATACGACGTCGCAGCCGGTCAGCTCGGCACGGTCCGGCTCGACGAACGTCAGGTCCGCGACCCGACTGCCGCGGCCCCGCAGGCTCGCGAACATGTCCGCGACCCGCGTGCCGGCGTCCTTGCGCGAAGTGATCGCGCGAACCTGGGCTTGCGGATGCTGGGCGAGGAGCCTCAGGAGCTCGACGCCCGTGTAGCCGGTGCCGCCGACGATGCCGACCTTCAGCATGCTATGCCTCCGTCATAAAAACCATTCTAGCAGCCCATTTCGGCGGGATACCAGTATTCGCCGTCACCTGGGCAGATTCGCCCCGCGTCGGGCCTCCGGAATCGGAAGGGGGAATGACAAGGGCCGCCTCCCGGCGGCCCTTGTAGCCTCGCGTACGCGAAATGCCGGTCAGCGCTTGCTGAACTGCTTGCGACGTCGGGCCTTGTGCAGGCCAACCTTCTTCCGCTCGACTTCCCGCGCGTCGCGCGTCACCAGGCCCGCCTTGGAAAGCGTGGGCTTGAGCTGCGCATCGTAGTCGATCAGCGCGCGGGTGATCCCGTGACGGACCGCGCCGGCCTGGCCGGATTCGCCGCCGCCGATGACGTTGACCATGATGTCGAAAGTCTGCTCGTGGTTGGTCAGCACGAGCGGCTGGCGCACGACCATGCGGCCGGTGTCGCGCGAGAAGAACTCGTCGACCGACTTGTCGTTGACGACGAACTTGCCCGTGCCGGTCTTCAGGAACACGCGCGCGACCGATGTCTTGCGGCGGCCGGTGCCGTAGTAGTAGTTGCCGATCATGATCAGATGTCGAGGGTTTTCGGTTGCTGCGCCGAGTGCGGGTGCGCCGGGCCGGCGTAGCACTTCAGCTTCTTGATCATCCGGTAGCCGAGCGGGCCCTTGGGCAGCATGCCCTTGACCGCCTTCTCGAGTGCGCGACCGGGAAAGCGGGCCTGCATTTTCGCGAAGTTCGTCGTCCGTGATGCCGCCGGGGTAGCCGGAGTGGCGGTGGTAGAGCTTGTCTTCCGCCTTGTTTCCGGTGACGCGGATCTTCTCGACGTTGGTGACGACGATGAAGTCGCCGGTGTCCATATGCGGCGTGTAGATCGTCTTGTGCTTGCCGCGCAGGCGCAGCGCGATCTGGCTCGCCAGGCGACCGAGAACCTTGTCCGTCGCGTCGACGACGAACCAGTCCTGGTTGATGTCGGAGGGCTTGGCCGAAAAGGTCTTCATGTACGGGCTGTTCGGAGAATGCGGGGTGGGCGGATGGCGAACTGCGTGCCGCGGTTGCGCTGCGCTGGCCGGTTGCCCTGTTGCGTCGTATGCCCGACGGCCGTCAGCAAAGTCTTAAATCATATACCGATTTCGGCATGTCGGTCAATTGCAGGCGCGCGGGCGTAGGAGCGCTGTTGCCGGCGTTCCGCGGTCGACGGTGTTGCAACGCCGCAACGTCTTGGGCGCCAAAAAAAAGGCGCGGTTTGGGGCCGCGCCTGAGGATTCCACCATAGGAGGAGAATGGAGGAATGTGCCCGCGGCTGGGGAAGGAGGGTCCCCGGGACCGCGGACAACTCCATGATCGCATATTGCAATGCAGCATGCAAACCCGGCGCTCTGCCGCCGATCGTCCCGCCGGGTCATTCCTTGACGAAATCCGGCGCTTCGCGGAACTGGCGTCTTCCGGGTGGCAACGCGCTAGCATCCAACTATTCGCAACAACGGGTTCGACATGAAGGCAAGGATCAAGTGGGTCGAAGGGGTGAGCTTCGTCGCCGAGACCGGCAGCGGGCACGCCGTGCTGGTCGACGGGGCGCCCGAGGCGGGCGGACGCAATCTTGGCGCGCGGCCGATGGAGCTCGTGCTCGCGGGCGCCGCGGCGTGCAGCGCCTTCGACGTCGTGTGGATCCTCAAGAAAGCGCGCCAGCCGGTAACCGACTGCGTGGTCGAGGCGGAGGCCGATCGCGCCGCCGTCGAGCCCAAGGTGTTCACCGGAATCCAGCTGACGTTCCGGGTCGCGGGCCGGGGCCTCGACCCCCGCCAGGTCGAGAAGGCGGTCAAGCTCTCCAAGGAAAAGTACTGCTCGGCGACGATCATGCTCGGCAAGACCGCCGAGATCACCTCCCGCATCGAGATCATCGAAGGCGACCGCGTGGACATCGAGGCGGCCCGGCCTGTCCCGGGCGAGAAATTGGGGACAGGCACCAATTTCAGCTAAGAGGCTCGTCCGCTACGGTTTCTTCGGCGCGACATCGGGCTCGGCGCTTTCGGGGCGCCGCGGCGCGATGCCGCGAATCACGGCCTCGGTCGACACCGACCGGCGCACGCCCTTCGCGTCGACGAACGTCAGCTCCAGCGGAATCCGCTCGCCGGGAAGCAGGTCCTGCTGGATGCCCAGCAGGCGCACATGGCTGCCGAGATAGGCAAGCCGCGTCGACTGGTTCGGCGCGACCGGCAGCTCCTTCACGACCTTGTGCTTGTCGGCTTGAGCCCCGGGCGGATCGACCAGCACGAGCTGCGCGCCTTTCGCGACGGGCGATTTCGCGTCGACGAGCTTGAGTGCCTCGGTCGATTGGATGTCGACGTAGACCATCGCAGCCGGTTGTCCCGCATACGCCGGACGCAACCAGCCGTTTTCGAGCTTCACGTCCGCAACCGCGATCGACGCGGCGAGGACGGCCGCCGCGCCGAGGAGGATCCTGGCCGTTCGCGCGCTGATTTTCCCGCTCACTTTGCCGACCGCAAAGCGCGCAGCAGACTCGACGTGTCCCAGCGCCCGCCGCCCATCTGCTGCACGCGAGCGTAGAACTGGTCGACGAGCGACGTGACGGGCATCGTCGCGCCGTTGCGGCGCGCTTCGGCGAGACAGATGCCGAGGTCCTTGCGCATCCAGTCGACGGCGAAGCCGAAGTCGTACTTGTCGGCGATCATCGTCTTCGCGCGGTTGTCCATCTGCCACGACTGCGCGGCGCCCTTGCTGATCACGTCGACGACGAGCTCGGGGTCGAGACCCGATCGCATCGCGAAGTCGAGCCCTTCGGACAGCGCCTGCACCATGCCGGCGATGCAGATCTGGTTGACCATCTTCGTGAGCTGGCCGCTGCCGGGGCCGCCCATCAAGGTCACGGCTCGCGCATAGTGCGCGAGCAGCGGCTCGGCGCGCGCGTACACGGCCGCGTCGCCGCCGACCATGATCGTGAGCTTGCCGTTCTCGGCGCCGGCCTGGCCGCCGGAGACCGGCGCATCGAGAAAGCCGATCGAGCGCGCTTTCGCGGCCGCGTGCACTTCGCGCGCGACTTCCGCCGACGCTGTCGTGTGATCCACGAGGATCGTCCCGGCCTTCATCGTCGTGAGCGCACGGCTCGCCACGCTCCGCACGTCGTCGTCGTTGCCGACGCACATCAGCACGACCTGGGCGTCGGCCGCCGCGTCCTCCGGCGTGCGCGCCGAACGGCCGCCGTACTGCGTCACCCACTTTTCGGCTTTCTCGCCGGTGCGGTTGTAGACGACGACGTCGTGCCCCGCGCGCTTGAGGTGCCCGGCCATCGGAGCGCCCATGACGCCCAGGCCGAGGAACGCGAGTTTTTCTGACGCCATCCGCTCTTACTCCGCTTGGCTATCGATCTCGTGGCGCTAACGCGTAAGGCTCGCCTTTGCGCAAGACACTCGTTGTTTCGTGCCGTTGTTCGCGGGCGCCGCCGGGCCGCCCCAAGGCGCCCGCCCGGATTCATCCCGATGAAAAAGGTGCAGCGCCGCTGTTACGTCAGCTCCGATCGCGGACGCGTTTTTCATCGGCCTCTTCGGACGCCTTTTTCATCGGAGCGTGGCGCGTGCTGCGGCGATCGCAGCGCGGACCTGCACCGGCGCCGTGCCGCCGGGATGGTTGCGGCTCTCCACCGACCCTTCGAGCGTCAGCACGCGCGCGACATCGTCGCCGACTTCCGGCGCGAACGCGCGCAACTCGGCCATCGTCAGGTCCTCGAGTCCGCAGGCGCGCGACTCGGCGAGACGCACGGCGCGGGCGACCGCTTCGTGCGCGTCTCGGAACGGGACGCCGCGCCGCACCAGGTAGTCGGCGAGGTCGGTCGCGGTGGCGAAGCCTTCGCGGGCGGCTGCGCGCATGCGCTCCGCGTTCACGAAGAGCCCGGTCGCGACCAGCTCGGCCATGATCGCGAGCGAGTCGTCGAGCGTGTCGACCGTGTCGAACAGCGGCTCCTTGTCTTCCTGGTTGTCCTTGTTGTACGCGAGCGGCTGCCCTTTCATCAGCGTGATCAGTGCCATCAGATGGCCGACGACGCGGCCGGATTTGCCGCGCACGAGCTCGGGCACGTCGGGGTTCTTCTTCTGCGGCATGATCGAGCTGCCGGTGCAGAAGCGATCCGCCAGCGTCGACGAACCCGAACCGCGGCGACGACCAGAGCACGAGCTCCTCGGCAAAGCGCGATAGATGCAGCATGATCAGCGAGGCGGCAGCCGTGAACTCGATCGCGAAGTCCCGATCGGACACCGCGTCGAGCGAGTTCGGGCACAGCGCCTCGAAGCCGAGGTCGCGGGCCACCTGCTCGCGGTCGATCGGGAACGACGTCCCGGCGAGCGCGGCACTGCCGAGCGGCAGGCGATTGACACGGCCGCGGACGTCCGCCAGCCGCTCGAGGTCCCGGGCGAACATCGCGTCGTACGCCATCAGGTGATGGCCGAACGTGACCGGTTGCGCGACCTGCAGGTGCGTGAAGCCGGGCATGATCGTGTCGCTGTGCTTGTCTGCGAGATCGAGCAACGCGCGCCGCAGCGCAACCAGTTGCGAGGTCAACCGGTCGATCGCGCCGCGCAGCCACAGTCGCACGTCGGTCGCCACCTGGTCGTTGCGCGAGCGGGCGGTATGCAGGCGCTTGCCAGCGTCGCCGATGCGTTCGGTGAGCTGGCGCTCGATGTTGAGGTGTACATCCTCGAGATCGAGCGACCACTCGAAGCGCCCGGCGTCGATGTCCGCGGCGATCCCGTCGAGGCCGCGCTCGATGTCGGCGACGTCCTTCTTGTCGATGATGCCCTGCGCGGCGAGCATGCGGGCATGCGCTCGCGAGCCCGCGATGTCGACTTGTGCCAGGCGCTTGTCGAAGCCCACGGACGCCGTATAGCGCTTGACACGCTCGGTCACCGCTTCAGCGAAGCGACCGGACCAGGGGCGCTCGGGCGGCGGGCCGGCGACCGGCGGCGGAGGCGCAGGGGGCGAACGTTCGGGCATAGCGGCGTGCGTCTTGCTTCGCCTCGGGCGTTTGTCGAAAATGGGCGGGATTCGCCGTGCAGCGTTCGAGGCTTCGCGTTTCAAGCACTCGGATTGCCTGGCGTCCTGCGGTCACCGCATCCGCTAAGCAGGCGGTTTTGCATCGGGCATGATGCTTGCATGCCCGTCGGCCATGCGGTCGATTATAAGGCATAACGGCGATCCACCGGCCTTGCCCGACCTGCGCAATCTCGGCACCACGCTTCGCATTCTGCTCGCCATCAACGGGGCGGCAGTGCTGACTGCGCTGGTGAGGGAGCCGCGCTGGGAGGCGCTGCCGGCCGCGATCGTGGACACGGTCGGGGCGGTCCAGCCCTCGCTGCTGCTCGCGCTCGCGCTGCTGTGGGGCCTGGCACCCTGGCTCGCGCGCCAGCCGTACCGCACGGCCTCGTTCGCCATCGCCGCGATCGCCGTCGTCGCGACCATGGTCGCCTTCGTGCTCATGGACCGCATCGTCCCGCAGCCCGACGGGTCACAGCTTCGCCATCTGCGTGTTCGCGCTCACCGCGGTCGCCGTCCTGCTGGCCTATTTCCGGCTGCGCGCCAAGGCGCTGTCGCCTGCAATCGTCGAAGCACGCCTGCAGGCGCTGCAGGCCCGCATCCGCCCGCATTTCCTGTTCAACAGCATCAACGGCGTGCTGTCGCTGGTCCGCAGCGATCCGCGGCGTGCCGAGGATGCGCTGCTCGACCTCGCCGACCTGTTCCGCGTGCTGATGCGCGACAACCGCGACCTGACGCCGCTCATCGACGAGGTCACGCTCTGCCGCCAGTATCTGGATCTCGAGAAGTTGCGCCTGGGCGAGCGGCTCGTCGTCGAATGGAACGTGAAGAGCATGCCCGAGGACGCGCTGGTGCCGCCGCTGTTCCTGCAGCCGCTGCTCGAGAACGCCGTTTATCACGGCATCGAGCCTTCGACCGAGCCGGGCACGATCACGATCAACATCTTCCTCACGCGTGGCGAGGTCCACGCGATCCTGCGCAACCCGTACCGCGCCGACGGGGGACGTCACCACGCCGGCAACAAGATGGCGCTCGCGAACATCCGCGAGCGTCTGGCCCTGCATTTCGACGCCGAGGCCTCGCTGGAGTCGCGCGTGCTGCGCGACAGCTACGAGGTGCACATCCGCATGCCGTATCGCACGGAGTCCCCGCCGCAGCAGGTGGCCGGGGCTTCGCGCGCCGCCGCGGCCAACGTCGTCGATCTCAACAGCGAGCGCACGAAGCCGCGCTCGCGAACCGCCCTCAAACGCCTGGAGGCCGCCCGTGGCTGACGCCCCCCTGCGTGTGCTGATTGTCGACGACGAGGCGCCCGCGCGCCGCCGTCTGCGCGAGCTCCTCGACGACTGTGCGGCCGCGTTGCCGCTCGCCGTCGTCGGCGAAGCGCAGAACGGGCGCGAGGCTGTCGAGTTGCTGCAATCGGTGCCCGTGGATCTCGTGCTTACCGACATCCACATGCCCGACATGGACGGGCTCGAGCTCGCCCGTCACGTCCTCAAGGTGCCGCATACGCCGGTCGTCGTGTTCACCACGGCGTTCCACGAGCACGCGCTGCAGGCCTTCGAGGTCAATGCGATCGACTACCTGGTCAAGCCGGTGCGCGTGCAGCGGCTGCTGGCGGCGCTGCAGAAGGTGCCGAAGCTGCGCCCGCTGACGACCGAGAAGCTCGCCGAGCTGCCGTCGTCATCGCGCCGCTTCCTGTCGGTCACCGAGCGCTCGCGGGTCGTGCTCGTGCCGGTCGACGAGGTCGTGTACCTGAAGGCCGAGCTCAAGTACATCACGATCCGCACGGCGCAGCGCGAGCACCTGCTCGAGGAATCGCTGACCCGGCTCGAGTCCGAGTTCGGGCACCGGTTCGTGCGTGTCCACCGCAATTGCCTGGTCGCCCGCGATTTCATCCGCGGCTTCGAGCGCCGCGTGAACGACGACGGCGACGCCCACTGGGAAGTGCTGCTGCACGGCGTGGTCGAGACGCTGCCGGTTTCGCGACGCCAGCAGTTCGTGGTCCGGGAGATAGGGCGGGAGGTAGCGGCCTGAGACCTGACCGATGAAAAAGGCGTCCGCGGCGTCGGAGGATGGACGGAGCGTCGGCGTCGCACCTTTTTCATCGGGGTTGAAAGTGGCGGTCGCCTTGGGGCGGCCCGGCGGCGCCCGCGGGAAAGAGCACGAAACAACGCGCGTCTTGCGCGGGCGCGCGCAGTAGAATCGCCGCTGCAAGAGGCGGCCCGAAACATCGGAAGGCCGCGGATCGCATCCGCGGCCTTCGTGCTTTCCTGATCCCTGATCCCTGATCCCTGTTTCCCTTCCTGATGCGCACGCTGATCTGCGGCTCGCTCGCGTTCGACACGATCATGGTGTTCCCCGATCGCTTCGACCGCCATATCCTGCCGGACAAGACGCACATGCTCTCGGTGTCGTTCACCGTGGGCGACATGCGCCGCGAATGGGGCGGCTGCGCCGGCAACATCGCGTACAACCTGAAGGCGCTCGGCGGCGAGCCGGTCGTCATGGCGACGATCGGCGACGATGGGGCGCCGTACCGCGAACGTCTCGAGGTGCTCGGCATCGCGACCGACGGGCTCGCGACGCTCCCCGGGACGTTCACCGCGCAGGCGTTCATCATCACCGACCTCGATGACAACCAGATCACCGCGTTCCATCCGGGCGCGATGGTCCGCTCGCACGAGCTCAACGTCGGCGACGTGCGCGATGTGCGGCTCGGCATCGTCGCACCGGATGGCCGCGATGGCATGCGCCAGCACGCTGCGCAATTTCGCGCGGCCGGCATCCCCTATGTCTTCGACCCGGGCCAGGGCATGCCGCTGTTCACCGGCGACGAGCTGATCGAGATGATCGACGGCGCGGCGGTGGTGACGGTCAACGACTACGAGGCGCAGCTGCTCGCGGAGCGCACCGGGCTCACCGAAGCGGCGATCGCGCGACGCGTCGACGCGCTCGTCATCACGCTCGGTGCCGAGGGCTCGCGCATTCATACCGACGGCTCGACGATCCATGTCGCTGCCGTGCCGGCCGCCGAGGTCGTCGATCCGACGGGTTGCGGCGATGCGTACCGCGCAGGACTCCTCTACGGCATGGCGCAGCGCTGGGACTGGCAGAAGTGCGGGCGTCTTGCATCGCTGCTCGGCTCGATGAAGATCGGCTCGCGCGGCGGCCAGAACCACGTGATCAATCAGGACAGCGTCGCGTCGCTATACTCGAAGCAGTTCCGGGCCGATCTCTGGTAAGGGTGGCGATTTTCGTCCGGCATCTTGCCGGAGGGGCGGCTTTCCCCGACACATGCCCAGGCTAGCCCTCGTTCCCCGCACGTGGCGCGCGACCCGTGTCACGCTGCATGTCGCGCGCGGGTTGGCGACAACGATCGCTGTCTTCCCGTTCGTCGGGCCGCCGCGCAAGCGCACGCTGATCAAGCGCTGGTCCGCCCGCCTGCTCGCGTTGCTGAACATCGAGGCTCGCGTGCACGGAGCGCTCGACGACGCGGGCGGCAACGTGCTGATCGTCGCGAACCACGTCTCGTGGCTCGATATCTTCGTGCTGAACGCACAGCAACCGGCGCGGTTCGTCGCCAAATCCGAGCTCGCGCGCTGGCCGTTCGCCGGACGCCTGATCCGCGGCGCGGGCACCATCTTCGTCCACCGCGAGCGGCGGCATGACACGCGACGCGTGAACCACCATGCGGCCCAGGCGCTGTCGAGCGGAGACGTCGTTGCCGTCTTTCCGGAGGGGACGACAACCGACGGCACGACCTTGCTGCGCTTCCATGCCTCGCTGCTGCAGCCGGTCGTGGAGTCGCACGGCCACGTGCAGCCCGTGGCATTGCGCTATCGCGATGCTCACGGCGAGCCTTCCGCGGCGCCGGTGTACGGCGACGAGACGATCGCGAGCTCGTTCTGGCGCGTCTGCGGCGAGCGTCGTCTGGTCGTCGAAGTGATTGCTTCGGCACCGATTCCCGCGCGGCAACTGCACCGCCGCGAGCTCGCGCGCCAGGCCGAGGGCGCTATCCGAACGGCTTTGGCTTTACCGGCTGCCGCGACGGCACCTGAAACACGCGGCGTTCCGGCAAGCTCACCCCCGTGAGCGGCCCGCCCCACAGGCATCCGGAATCGAGCATCAGCACGTTCGGGGCGAGCATCAGCTCGAGCGTCGACCAATGTCCGCACACGACGAGGACTTGCGCGCTGCGGCGCTCCGGATGCATGAACCACGGACGGAAACCTTCGGGCGCGTACGCCCGGCCGCGCTTTTCGCGGAATTCCATGCGCCCGTCCACCGTGCAGAAGCGCAGCCGCGTGCAGACGTTGACGATGGCGCGCAGGCGGTCGTCGCCTTCGAGGTCATCGCGCCACACGTCCGGCGCGTCGCCGTAGAGCACGGAGAGAAACCGGCCCGCGTCGTCGCTTGCGAGCTTCGCCTGGACCTCGCGCGAGAGCATCAACGAATTGGCCGGCGTCCACGACGGCAGCAGCCCGGCGTGCACCATCAGCTGCTCGTCCTCCCGCACGACGAGCGGGCGCTGCATCAGCCAGTCGATCAACGCATCGCGGTCGGGTGCGGCGAGGATGTCGGCGATCGTGTCGCCGCGATGCGGATCACGATGCCCCGCGGCGATGGTGAGGAGGTGGAGGTCGTGGTTGCCGAGCACCGTGACCGCTGCGTCCCCGAGCGCAATCACCTCGCGCAGCACCTCCAGCGACGCCGGACCGCGGTTCACGAGGTCGCCGACGAGCCACAGCCGGTCCTCGGACGTCGAGAAGCCGACGAGGTCGAGCAGCTGGCAGAACTCCGCGTGACAACCCTGGATGTCGCCGATGGCGTAGAGCATTCGTGGAAGCCGGTGATGGGGTAAACGCGCCGCGCGTCAAGACTGTCCGCGGCGCGCACCTAACCGTAGAATCGACGCGATTCTAGCAATCGCGTCCGAGCGCCTTCATGCACCACCCCCTGAACGCGCCGCAGCGCGAAGCCGTCCGTCATGTCGACGGACCGTTGCTCGTCCTCGCCGGCGCCGGCAGCGGCAAGACCCGCGTGATCACGGCGAAGATCGCGCATCTGGTCGAGCAAGGCATGCTGCCGGCTCGGATCGCGGCGATCACGTTCACGAACAAGGCCGCGCGCGAGATGCGCGAGCGCGCAGCGAAGCTCCTCGCGGCCCAACGTCGCACCGACGCGGCGCACGAGGTTGCGATCTCCACGTTTCATTCGCTCGGGTTGTCGATCCTGCGCGCCGAGGCGAGGCGACTCGACATGAAGCCCGGCTTCTCGATCCTCGATCCCGCCGACCTGGAGACGCTCGTTGCCGACCTGGTCGGTACCGGCGACCGCGCCCGTGCGCGCGCAGCGCAGTGGAGGATCAGCGGATGGAAGAACGCGCTGGTGACGCCGGACCGTGCACTGGCGACGGCCGGCAATGACGACGAGCTCGCCGCGGCGCGCGCGTACACGAGGTACGGCGAGGCGCTCTCGGCGTGGCAGGCCGTCGACTTCGACGACCTGATCGTGAAGCCGGTCGAGCTGTTCGAGCATGACGCGGACGCGCGCGGGCGCTGGCAAAGGCAATTCGAACACGTGCTGGTGGACGAGTACCAGGACACCAATCCGGCGCAATACCGGATGTTCAGGCATCTGGTCGGGGAGCGCGCGCACTTCACCGCCGTCGGCGACGACGATCAGGCCATCTATGGATGGCGCGGCGCGACGCTGGACAACCTGGCGCAGCTTCCGAACGACTATCCAGCCCTCAGAGTCATCAAGCTCGAGCAGAACTATCGCTCGTCGGTCCGGATCCTGCGCTGCGCGAATGCGCTCATCGCGAACAACCCGAAGTTGTTCGACAAGCGGCTGTGGAGCGAGCTCGGCCACGGCGACACGATTCGCGTGACGGTCGCGTCCGATGATGAGGCCGAAGCGGAACTCGTCACGCACCGGCTGCTTGCACACAAGTTCGAGCACCGCGGGCGGTTCGCCGACTATGCGATCCTCTATCGCGGGAATCATCAGGCACGCGTCTTCGAGACCGCGCTCCGCGCCCAGAACGTTCCCTACGCGATCTCCGGCGGGCAGTCGTACTTCGACAGGTCGGAGATCAAGGACATCGTCGCTTACCTCCGGCTGCTCGTGAACGAGGACGACGATCCGGCGTTCATCCGCGCAATCACGACGCCGAAACGCGGCGTCGGTCAGACGACATTGAAGAAGCTTTCCGAGATCGCCGCAGTGCGGCGCGAGAGCCTGTTCGCCGCCGTGTCCTCGGCCGAATTCCAGGCCGTCGCGCAATCGAAGGCGCGCGAGGAGCTCGCGAGGTTCTGCGCGTTCGTGAACGACCTCGAGCGCCGCGCAGCGCGCGAGCCTGCCGGACGCCTGCTCACCGAGCTCGTGCAGAGCATCGGCTACGACGACTGGCTGCTATCGACGTTCGACAAGCGCGATGCGCAGGCGCGAAGCCGAAGCGTCGCGGATTTCGTCGACTGGCTGGCGCGCAAAGGCGAAGCGGACCGCAAGACACTGCTCGAGCTGACGCAGCTGATCGCGCTGATCACGATGCTCGAGGGACGGGAGGGCGATGAAATCGATGCAGTGCGGTTGTCCACGCTGCACGCGGCGAAAGGTCTCGAGTTCCCGCACGTGTTCCTGGTCGGCGTCGAGGAGGGCATCCTGCCGCATCGCGAATCCATCGAGCGGGGCACGATCGACGAGGAGCGGCGGCTCATGTATGTCGGCATCACGCGCGCGCAGCGCTCGCTCGACCTTTCCTATTGCCGAACGCGGCGGCGCGCGGGCGGCAAGATAGAGACGAGTCCTTCGCGCTTCATCGCCGAGCTCGCGCAGCAGGATCTACGCTTTGCGGATGTGCCCCTGCCGCCGGACGAGGCGGCACGGGAGCGTTCGGCTGGCGCCGAGCGTTTGAAGGCGTTGAAGGCGCGAGTGACGAAGTGACGACGTGACGAAGGAACGTCGTCATCCCCGCGCAGGCGGGGATCCAGCGACTTGAGGAACGTCGTCATCCCCGCGCAGGCGGGGATCCAGCGACTTGAGGAACGTCGTCATCCCCGCGCAGTGACGATCCGCGGTCGTCATTCCCGCGAAGGCGGGAACCCAGCGACTTTGCTCGTCGTGCCTATCGCGCCGCCGCCGCCATGTAATCGACGGCTGCTTTCACATTGTCGTCCGGCAGCTGCAGCTGCCCGCCCTTCGGCGGCATCGCGCCCTTGCCCTTCAGCGACGCGGCATAGAGCGCGTCCTTGCCGGACGTCAATCGCGGCGCCCACGCCACCTTGTCGCCGAATTTCGGGGCGCCGGCCACGCCGGTGGCATGGCACGCGGCGCATGCGGTCTCGTAGATGTTCTTGCCGTCCGGTTTTCCACCGGCGTCGCCGCGGCGGGCGGCGGAATGACGACCGGTACGATCGGAGCGGCGGATGCGGTCGAAGGTGCTGTTGCCGTTGCGGTAGTCGCGGCTGGCGAGGGCGGTGGCACCTTCCAGTTCGCGCCTGCTGCGTTGACCATGTGCACGACGGCCGCATTAACCTCGCTGTCGGGCAATTCCGGGTTGCCGCCCTTCGGCGGCATTCCGCGAATACCCTGGATCGCATGCTCGAAGACCAGCTTTTCGCCTTGCTTGATCACCTTCGCCCAGACAGCCTTGTCACCGAACTTCGGTGCACCGGCGAGCCCCGGGCCGTGACACGTCTTGCACACCTGCTCGTAGACCTGCTCGCCTGACATCGCGACGCGAGGCCCCGCGATCTGCACGGTTCCGACGGGGCGAATGCGCTCGACGACCGCCTTCGGATCCGCGTTCTCCCCTTTCTTGCCGCTGGTGATCAGCGCCGCGAGCATCGCGATGACGATGACCGGCACCACGAACGCTGCGACGACGACGACGACGAGTTGCTGCCAGGTCTTGATCGGAGAGGAATGCTGGTCGCTCATGGAGTTGGGTACTGCGGGACTTCGTTGTCGACGTCCGGCGCTTTCGGGCTCGGCGGGAGCGCGGGCAAGCCAGGCAGCGGCATCGCGCCAAACCGCGCATTATACCGATGACGGCGAACGCGCTGGCCCTGCGCTGGACCGGGTCCGGCGCCCGCGGCTACAATAGCGGGTCTTGCAAGAGCGCCCGTAGCTCAGTTGGATAGAGTGTTGGTTTCCGAAGCCAAAGGTCACAGGTTCGACTCCTGTCGGGCGCGCCAGCACAAGCAATGACGGGGTCGCGGGTCGACCGCGACCCCGCCTTTTCCCGACGTGTCTCCGCCTCTCGTCATTCTCGCGGCCGATATCGGCGGCACGCACGCGCGCTTCCTGCTTGCGCGAATCGATGCCGGTCGCCTCGCCGTGCTGGACGAGGCCACGTTGCAAGTTGCCGCACATGATACGGTCGAGGAAGCAGCGGCCGCATTCATCGGGCGAACCGCCGCGCCGAAGATCGACCGCGCGTCGCTTGCTGTCGCGGGACCGGTCGATGGCCGCAGCGCCCAGCTGACCAACGCACGCTGGCAGATCGATGCGGACGCGTTCGCGAAGCGGATGCACATCGGCGAAGTCGCGTTGTGCAACGATTTCGAGGCCGCGGCGTTCGGCCTCGATACGCTGGCGCCCTCGGCCCGCCTGACGCTGCAGCCGCCGATCGGCGCCAGCGACGCGCCGGGAGCGGTGAGCGATCGGCGTTTGCTGATCGGCGCGGGCACGGGTCTTGGCGTCGCGTATCTGCTTCGCGAGTCGGGTCGAACGCACGTCATCGCCGGCGAGGGCGGGCATGTTGCATTCGCGCCCGCCGACGAGGAGCAGGTGGAGCTGCTCGGTCATCTGCGCCCGTCCCTGGGGCGCGTGACGGCCGAGCATGTGCTCTCCGGTGCCGGGCTTGGACGCCTTTATGACTTCGCTTGTCGCCACCGCGGTGGCGTGCCCGACGAGGTGCGTGACGAAGGCGCGGCGGCGGTGGCGCGACGCTTTGCGGCCGGCGAGCCCGAGGCCACGCACGCGTTGCGATTGTTCACTTCGATCTTCGGTGCCGTCGCCGGCGATCACGCCCTCGCGGTGCTTGCGATGGGCGGCGTGTTCATCGCCGGCGGCATCGCGCCGCGATTCGCCGGCGCATTCGCCGACGGCGGCTTCATCGCCGCGTTCCGGGCGAAAGGTCCGCATGCCGCGCTGATGGCGCGAGTGCCGGTTCATCTGGTGTGCGACGATCGTCTGGGCTTACGCGGCGCTGCCTCGCGCGCGATGCACTAGCTCGAGCGATCGCCGCGAGATGCGACCCCCGCGGGCTGCCCGCGGTCGCTCGTGCGTCACGCCGTCGAGTCCCCATGCGTCGAAGCGGCAGTTAGGGTACACGATGTGTCGGTTCGCAAGCTGGGGGCCTTCGGCATGGTTACCGTTCGTAACTCGCGGGTGGTCCTCGCCGCGTGCGTCGTTGCTTCGCGTTCGCAGCGTCGTGCACGCCGGCTGCGCCGGTTTCGCCCGAACGGCTATTTCTCGCACGCCGACTTCGCGTCCGCGAAACTGTCGCCGTCGGGCGACGCTACTCGTGGCACTGGCGCCTGTCGACGGGCGCCGGCGCTCGCTGGTCGCGATGGACGTCGAAGACCCGCAAACCGCGCGGTCGTCACGCGGATCGCCGACCTCGATATCGCCAGCTTCGAATGGGTCAACGACAAGCGGCTGGTGTTCAGCGTCATGGACCTGCAGCTCGGCGTCTGGGCGAGCAGCGCGGCGGCGGACTGTTCGGCATCGACGTGGACGGCGTCGAACTACCGCGTGCTGGCGCCGACGGTCAAGTCGCTGATCCAGCGTGGCCAGTTCATCTATCGCTGTACGCGATTCTCGCGCGTGCTCTACGACGGCAGCGACGACGTGCTCGTGCTGTCGAACGAGCGGAGCGAGCGTTGGGAGGACATGTACCGGCTCAACACGCGCGACGGTCGGAAAACGCTGCTGACGCACCTGGCCCGGGGACCCGATCTACTGGGTCGCGGATCGTGAGGGCGTCGTGCGCGCAGCGGTCACGACGGAGAAGGGCGGGCCTCGTCAACCGGAGCTGGTGGCGCCCCTCGGCCGATGCGGAATGGCGGTTGATCGGCGAGTACGGGCTGCGCGACGCCTCGGTCGTCCCCGATGGCGTTCGACGGCGACGGATCGCTCATCGTCGGATCGGATGTCGGTCGCGAGACGGTCGCGCTTTACCGGTTCGATACGGCGAAGATGGCAGTGGGCGAGTTGCTCGCCGCGCATCCGCATGCCGACCTGACGAGCGTGATCTACGACCGGCACCGGTCGAAGATCGTCGGCGTCCATCACGACGGGGGCAGGCCGGGCATCGGCATGGTTCGACGACGACTGGGCGCGGCTCGCGGCGACCGTCGATCGCGCGCTGCCCGACCATTTCAACTCATCTCGCGCGGCGCCGCGAACCGGATGCTGGTGACATCGATGTCCGACACCGATCCGGGCTCGTGGTATCTGCTCGACCTGGATACGCGGAAGATCGAGTTCATCGTGCACGGAGCGCAAGGCGATCCGGCCGCGCGACATGCCGAAGCGCGAGCCGGTCCGCTACAAGGCGCGCGATGGCCTCGAGATTCCGGCGATCCTGACGCTGCCGAAGGGGCGCGAAGCGAAGAACCTGCCGCTCGTGCTCTACGTCCACGGGGGGCCGTACGTGCGCGGCACGCAGTGGACCTGGGCGGACGAGGCCGCGTATCTCGCCGCGCTCGGCTATGCGGTGCTCGAGCCCGACTTCCGCGGCAGCGCCGGCTGGGGCCGCAAGTTCTTCCAGGCCGGCTGGAAGCAGTGGGGCCTCGCGATGCAGGACGACCTCGTCGACGGCGTCGAATGGCTCGCGTCGCGCGGCACGATCGATCCCAAGCGCGTCTGCATCATGGGCGCGAGCTACGGGGGCTACGCGGTCATGATGGGGCTCGCGCGCGACCCCGACCGATTCCGTTGCGGCATCAACTATGTCGGCGTCACGGACATCGAGCCTGAAGTTCACCGTCGCCTGGTCGGACTATCGCCTATTCGGATTTCATGAAGTATTCGGTGAAGGAGCTGATCGGCGATCCCGACGGCGATGCGGCTCAGTTCAAGGCGACGTCGCCGCTCGCGAACGCGGCGAAGATCCGCGCGCCGGTGCTGATGGTCTACGGCGGCCAGGACTACCGCGTACCGATCATCCACGGCGAAAAGCATGCGCGACGCGCTCGTCGAGAACAAGACGCCGGTCGAATGGGTCGTGTACCCGGAGGAAGGGCACGGCTTCCTGCTCGAGTCGAATCGCTTCGACTTCTACGATCGTGTCGCGAAGTTCCTCGCCAAGCATCTTCCGGTGCAGTGAGCCGGCGCGGACGACCGATCGCGAAGTTCCTCGGCCGCCATCTCAAGACAGAATACCCATCACGGCCAGTTGCGGCGGAAGTTCAGCGCGATCCCGCTGTTCGTGCCGGCGAAAGCCGAGATCGTCAGGAAGCGCGAGAGCACGTATTCGATGCGCAACGCGTTCGTCGCGAGCGTGAGGCCCTGCTCGTAGGCGACGTGCAACCGGTCGGTGATCCGCTTGCCGAGTGTTACGACCTGTCCGCTCACCGGGTCGGTCGCGCCGGTGTCGCGTTGCGCGACCGAGATGTCGTCGAGACCGATCTTCTGCGCGAGCTTCTGCGTCAGCGGCTTGCCCTCGCCACCCATCAGCGCGGCGGCAGCAGCAGCCAGCGCCGCCGATTCGCGGGCCGAGCCGCTGTCGGACGGGCCTCCGGTGAGAAGCCACGAGAGTTTCTCGTTGTCCGGCACCGGCGGGTTCGACGTCAGGCGCACGAACGGCGCGCGCACCGTGCCGACGATTTCCACGCCTGCCTCGACGGGAAGGTTCTTGCGCAGCGCGACGATGTCGAGCGACGGATTGCCGAGCGGACCGTCGAAGAGGATGCGGCCGCGATCGATGTCGAGCTTCTGCCCGAAGGCGTAGTAGGTGCCGCGGACCGTGCGGATCACGCCCTTGCCGATGATCGGCGACCCGGCTTTGGACGTGACCTGCACGCGGCCGGCGAGTCGCGCCTCCAGACCCTCGCCCGCGAAACGCAAGTTGCGCCCGAGGGTCAGCTCCAGGTCGAGGTCGAGCGGCGCTTCGCTCACCATGGCGTCCGGACGCGCGCTTGCCGGCCGCGGCCGTCCCACGACGACGATGTCGTTTGCAAGCGTCGTATCCGCGGTCGACCGGTACTCGATGTTGCCCTCGTCCGCGGAGAGCTTGCCGCGCAGCACGAGTCGCTTCTGCTCGAGCGCAAGCGTGCCTTCGCCATCGGCGACGATCCGCAGGTCGGGGCGGTTCAGCGCGCGGAAGTTCTCGGCGTGCCATTGGATGCGCGACGGCGCGAGCTGCGCGCCGCTTGCGCCTGGAAGGCCGATCAATCCGGAAGCGACGAAGCGGCCGTCGCCCGCTGCGAACGACAGCTCCTCGAGCTTCAGGCCCTCCGGACCGCTCGCAATGCGAAGCTGGCCGTCCTTGTAGTTGACGCCGTACCGCGGCATGTCGACACGCAACCCGTAGCCGACGAGCTGCCCGGAGAGCTCGGGCTTGCCGAGCGTGCCGGCAACCGCGACGTCGGCGATGGCCTGTCCCTGGACTCGCGCGCTGGTCCCGATCCACGGCTGCAGCGACGCGAGCGACGGCAGGTGCGCGCGGATCGTGGCACGAATCGGTGCGGTCGCAGAGAAGGGATGCGACGATCCGGGGATTGCGCGCACATCGAAGTCGGCAAGCGCATTGCCGCCAAGGCGCGCATGCAACTCCGCGTTACCCGTGAGCCGGGTCCCGTCGAGCGTTGCATTCACCGCGAGCGTTTCGATTCCGAACGAGATCTTCGATGCGCTTTCCAGCGTGGGGTCGTCGATGTACAGATCGCCGCGCTCGCGGGCGACTTTCAACGTACCGCGCCAGCTCGGGCTCGAGCTCACGTCCCACGTGCCGCCGACGGTGATGTCGGTGGGGAAGCGATCGGCCAGCCCGGCTCGCTTGAGCAACGGTGCAAACGGCAGGCTGCGGAAGCGGCCGCGCGTATCGATCGCCTCGCGCACCCAGGCGAACGTGTCCACGTCGAGGGTCGCGCCATCCCCTTCGATCCGGAATGCATCGAACACGACGCGTTCGCGTGCGATCACGAACGGGGCCGGCGACGCGAGCGCGACTCGTGTAAGGCCAGGCACGCCCCGCACGCTCAGGTTTTCCACGCGGCCGCGCCACACGAGCGTCGGGCCGCTGCCCGCCAGCGATGCGCTCACGCCGCCGTCGATGCCGGATTCGCCATCGCTCGCCGCGAACGACAGCGTGTGCGCGTTGACGCTGCCCGTCAGCGAAACGCGTGCCCGGTCCGCACGGCCCGCCGGCGTGGACGCACGCATCGCCTCCACAACCAGCGACACGTCCTGCAGCGCGTCGATGCGAAGTTGCGAAACCGGCGCGGCGTGGGTCGCGCGGCCGGCGATCGCAAGCGTTGCGAATTGCCAGTCGGCGCTGGCACCGAGTTGCGTTGCGCGTACGTCGACGTCGACCCGTGCTCCTCGCGCCAACGTTTCGACGGTCGCTGTCGCATCGAATGCACCCGACACGGGCTTCGGCACTTCTGCGGGAAGCAGCGGATCGAGCTCCGAGAGTCGCTTCGCCGCAATCACCAGTTCCAGCCGGTCGCCTGCGCGGCCGAGTGCGCCGCGGGCCTGCACCCGATTCGCACCCATCGTGACGTCGGCAATCAAGGCTTGTACGCTTGCAGGCGCGAATCGTCCGCGTACGCGACCCTGCGTCGCGAGTCCGGCGAGGCGGCTGCCCGGTGCGATGGCGACGTCGGCCTCGGCGACGATTGCCGGCGACGCGGTGCCGGTCGCGACGATCGTCCCGTCGATCGAGCCGGCGGGGAAATCGCCGAAACGCGCGGGATCGAATCGCCTCGCGCGCAAATCCGCGACAAACGGCCGATTGCCCGCGAGCGCGATCCGTCCGCTGCCCTCGACGGATCCGCCGTATGCCTGCGCAAGCAAACGGTCGGCGAAGAGCGTCTTGCCGTCGTAACGCGCAGCGAGCGAGAGCTGGAGGTCCTTCTGCGACACGTCGGCGACGACCCGTTGCATTCTGTCGTTCACGTCCGCCTCGATGCGCCCCGCAAGGCTCGTCTGGATCAGCGCGCCATGCAGGCGCTTGAGATCGAGCGCCTGGACGACGAGCTTCCAGCGATTCTCGAAAGTGTCGATGTTCACCGTTCCGCTGCCGGACACGGTGCCGCCACCGGCCTGCGCGGCGAGATCGCGCAACTCGAGCATCACGCCGGACAGCGTGAACGACCCGCGCAGCTGCGTGATCGGGATGCGATTCGCATCGATCGAACCGGCCATTGCGTTCGCGACTTGCGCGCGCCCGCTGAACCCGCCTGGCGAAGGCTCCGCATCGACGACCAGGTTCAGGCGCGTCGCGGGCCAGTCCGCATCGAGGCGTGCGAGATCGACATCCGTCGCGTCGAGCCGGCCCTCGAGGAACGGCTGGTTCGCGAACGGTGCGACCTTCGCCTGCGCGTTAGCCGCCACACCGGCGAGCGTGGATTTCGCGACGAGCGACAGCACCGAGAGATCGCCGTCGAGCTGCGCTTCGACCCGTCCTTCGGGATGGGGCTTCACGAGGTCCAGGATCAACGATGCGCGCGTCGGGAACGGGCGCGTCGTTGCCACGCTTGCCGAACCGGCGAGACGACCCCCTTTGCCGCGGACATCCAGATCCTGCACGCGGTGCATGCGGCGGTCGCCCGCATAGGAAAAGCGGATGCCGTCGAGCCCACCCTCCTGGTCGGCACCGAGATGCCATTCGAGACGTTCGATGGTTGCGCTCTCGATTCGCACATCGACCGGGATCTCGAGCGAATCCGGCATCGAAAGCGGCTCGTCGTCCTTGCGCCGAGCGTCGATCCTCACGCGCTTCGCCGACAAGGCCTGGATCGTGAGCCTTCGTTCGAGCAGCGTGCGCGGCGCATGATCGAGTAAGACGTCCTCTATCGTCACGGTCGTGCTCTCGTCGCGATAGACGATCCGACCAAGCTCGATGCGACCGAGCAGCGTGCCGCGCGGTCTGTCGATGGCGAGCTTCCCTTCGCTTCGCGCGACAGCCCAATCGAGCAGCGTCACGAGCGCCGACTCGCTGGACAACCAGGTCGCCACGACGGCGAGTGCGAGCACGATCACGCCGCCGAGGATGCCGAGCGCAATCCACCAGCGCGAACGTCGCCTTGCCGGCAACGGGGCTTGCTGATCCGGCGAAACGGCGGGTTCGGTCATGTAATGGGCGAAAGCTTTCTAAAACGTCAGCCCGACGGAGAAATGCAGCCGCCACTCGCGGGTCTCCTCACCGTACGCAACGTCGAGCCGGAACGGGCCGATCGGCGTTCGCAACCGCGCGCCGATGCCGTAGCCGAACGCGATGTTCAGGTCGTGGATCGAATCCACGGCGTTGCCAGCGTCGACGAATGCGGCAACCCCCCAGGTCTCGTTGATCCAGCGGATCATCTCGGCGCTCGCGATCGCGTAGTAACGCCCGCCGACGATGGCATCGCCGAGGTGGACCCCGAGGCTTTGATACTCGTACCCGCGCACCGTCGTATCGCCGCCGGTGCGGAACCGCAGCACCGACGGCACGCCTTCGCGCGAAGACGCGAACACTGCACCCGCTTCCGCACGGAACGCGAGCTGGGTTTCGCGATTGATCGGGTACCACGCCGCCGTCTGCGCAACCATGCGCCCGAACCCTTCGGTCGACAAGCCCGGAATGCCGCCGCCAACGCGCACATCGGCCATGAAGCCACGCGTCGGCGACAGCAGATCGTCGACGCGACGCAGCACATAGCCGGCTTCCAGATAGGTCGCGTAGGCGGACGATGACGAAGCGCCTTCCGGTACCTGCCGGTCGTAGAGCAACGCGGCGCGATAGAGGGGATGCCCGCGCTCGTCCAGGCCGCGGCGCGTGAAGTCGATGGCCCCCGTCGTCTCCTGGTTGTTCTGGAAGTCGGTTCGCTGCGCGCCGACGCTGACACTGTCGAGCCACTTCGATGCCGTCGGCGGCCACGTGAACGTCACCTTCGCAAGCTGCTGCTTGACCTCGAAGCGGCCGTCGATCCGCATCTGCAACGCGCGCCCGTCGATGTTGACGTTGGTATAGCTCGCGCGTGCGCCGAACTGCGTGTCGGTCGAATACGACAGCGCACCCTCGAAGCGATGCGTCGGCGCCTCGATCACCGAGACGCGTACGTTCGCATCGCCTGGATCGGCGGACTCCGCGTCGATCGATGCCTGCACGCTGGCAAAATACCCGCTGGCGGCGAGGCGGCGCACATAGGCATCCATGGCCGCCTCGGCGTACGGCTCGCCGCGCTTGAGGATATTGAAGTTCTCGACGAGCGACGACGAATAGCGCTTCAGGCCCTGCACCTGCAGCGGACCGATCGAGAACCGCGGCCCGCTGTCGATCTCGACGTCGAGCTCCGCGGCCCGTTGATCCGGGTGGACCCGGGCTTCGCTGCGTGCGAGGCGCGCCGCCGCATACGGGCTGCGGCGCAGCGTGCGCACGGCCTGTTCCTTCGCATCGATCCATTCGGCCTGCCGGAACACTTCACCGAGCTTCAGGCTCCAGCCGTCCCGCGCATCTTTGATCGCGGCGGTGCCGAGCGGGACATCGCTTGCCGCCGGTCCGCTGACGTCGACGCGGACCTCGGAGACGCGTACCGGCAATCCGGGATCGACGCGCACGGTCACGATGTACGGCGTCGCCTTGCGATCGATCGCAACCTCGACTTTCGCGTCGTAGAACCCTTCGACGGCCGCGATTTCCCGCGCTTGCGCCGAGCCTTCGCGCGCGAGCAGCTCGAGGAGCTCCGGCGTCATCTCCTCGTCGGACTGCCAACGTGCGAGGTCGAGGCCCGCGCGGATCGCGTCCGCCGGCGGGTTTGGCCCCTCGACGACAAGACGATAGCGGATCGCGTCGCTCGCCGGCGGGCGGGGCGCGGGCTCGGTCGCGTCCTGCGCGGTCGCGGCAGCGGCGCAAGCGAGGAGCGGCAAGAGCAGGGGGAATGTGAAGCGCAACGCGCACACGCCGGGCCGGCGCACCCCCTCGGGCGCTGCCAGGATCAGGAGTCAGGAGACAGGAATCAGATGACGGCAGCGGCAGAGTCTACCGTGGCGGCGCGTCGAACGCAGTGAAGGCGCGCGCCGGGAGCGCGCGCCTGAAAGAACTCGAACACGCAATGGCGATTCACGCGCCGCCACCGGATTCGGCGGCGCGACTGATCC
Source organism: uncultured beta proteobacterium (assembly GCA_963804205.1). Taxonomy (GTDB): domain Bacteria; phylum Pseudomonadota; class Gammaproteobacteria; order Burkholderiales; family Casimicrobiaceae; genus VBCG01. The sequence goes on from CAWDPJ010000008.1 coordinate 276,541, forward strand.
GGTTTGCCGACCCTGATTCCTGACTAGAGCGGGGGCCAGCCGGACGGATCGGACGGGAGCCAGCCGATGAACGGCTCGGCAGCCCGCGGCGACGGACGGTCCGGAATCAGCACGGTGCGCATCGGTCGCAGCTCCGGCAGCGTAGCGGCGGTCCAGAGCTTGTGCGTCGTCTCGTACTCGTAGCCGAGGAACTCCATCAACGGATCGCGGCCGGGCACATAGAAGCGGTCGTTGAAGGTCGTGCAGCCGGAACAAAGCGTTGCAAGGGCTGCGGCCAGCGTGAGGGATCGGCGCAAGGACATGGGGACCTTCGATCTTTGGTGTCGTTCCACCCGTTGCCCGGGCGATCGAGCCAGCTTAACACCGCGCTTCGCGGCATCGGAACGCAAGCCGCCGTGCGGCAGCCGAACGGAAACCAGAACTGTGGTTTTTTGTCCCTTCGGCGTCGCACCGGACCGGTGTTCCAAGGGTCCAAGCCTAAGCGCGCGCGGACCCAGAATGACCTCGATCCGGACGCTCGCGCGATGCAGTTCGGGGAGGCTCCCTGCGTCCATGCCGATGGCATGAAGCTGTCGCGGGGATCGGTAAACCGGCGTCGAGCGCCCGGAATGGGGGTTCGGGCCGGTTGCACAACGTCTCGACTGGCCGAAACGCTGCGAGTGGGGCGCGCGCATGGAGGAGGCGTTCGCGATCACGGGCCCTGCGCCTCGCAACTCTTGCCAACCTACCTTCGTAATATCCGGTAAGTATCTATTTTATTTCGGTTTTAGATTTTGTTGCTTTTTGCGCGCTAAGTGATTGTTCGATATACACAAATGAATTGACCGACGAGCGGAGCCGCACGTATAGTGGCTAGGAGTGGTAAAAAGTGGGTCGAAGTGGGTCAGTTTTTGTCCTAGGGAGCATTACCGGCGACCGCGCAGCGTTCCCGGTGAATGAGCGCTCACATCGGGTAGCGAGGAGTGGCGGCGGTGTCGGACGCGGTCGGGACGGGGGGCAGCAACGGCAGCGCGCCGGCGACGTTTCGCGGTATTGCGCAGCTCGTGCTCGATGCCAAGGGGCGCCTTGCGATTCCGTCCAAGCACCGCGACGGGCTCGCCGACGGCTCCTCGCGTCTGGTCATCACCGCCGACCCGAGCCGCTGCCTGTTGCTCTATCCGCTGGCCGCTTGGGAACCGATTCAGGCGCGCCTGATGAGCCTCTCGTCGTTCGACGAGCAGATCCGCGGCTTGCAGCGCCTGATCGTCGGCCATGCCGACGACGTCGAGATCGATGCTGCGGGGCGCATCCTCGTTCCGCCGGCGCTGCGGCGTTACGCCCAGCTCGACAAGCACGTCGTGCTCGTCGGTCAGGGCCGCAAGTTCGAGTTGTGGGACGAGGCCGCCTGGCAGGCGCAGACCGCGAAGGCGATCGCGTTCCCGGCGAACGGCCTGCCGCCCGAGCTTGACGGCTTCTCGCTTTGATGGCCGATGGCGGACACGTTCCCGTCCTCGTCGAAGAAGCCGTCGCCGCGCTGGCCGGGCGGGCGGACGGCGTCTTTATCGATGGGACGTTCGGCCGTGGCGGCCACTCGCGCGCGCTGCTTGCGCGGCTGGGCCCGCACGCACGTGTCGTCGCCGTCGACCGCGATCCAGCGGCCGCAGACAGCGCGCGATCGATCGTCGATTCGCGCTTCGCGTTCCATCGCGCCTGGTTCTCCGAGATCGATCCGGTGCTCGATGCGCTCGGCCTCGCGCAGGTCGACGGCATCCTGCTCGATCTCGGCATCAGCTCGCCGCAGATCGACGATGCGTCGCGCGGCTTTTCGTTTCGTGGCGACGGTCCGCTCGACATGCGGATGGATCCTTCGCGCGGCGAGTCCGCCGCCGAATTTCTCGCGCGCGCCACGGTGCGCGAACTGACCGAGGTCCTGCGCGACTATGGTGAGGAACGGCTTGCTCAACCGATTGCAGCAGCAATTGCAGCGGCGCGCGCGATCGAGCCCGTCACGCGGACCCGGCAGCTGGCGCGGCTCGTCGCCGAAGCCGTCGGCACGCGCACGCGGGGTGATTGGCGTCAGGATCCGGCCACGCGGACCTTCCAGGCCCTTCGGATTCAGGTGAACGAGGAGCTTCTCGAAGTCCGTCGCGCGCTGCCCACGCTGGCGCGGCGTCTGGCGTCCGGCGGACGGCTCGCCGTGATCAGCTTCCATTCGCTCGAGGACCGCATCGTCAAACGCTTCTTCGCCCGCGCGTCGCAGCCGTTCGAAGGCGATGTCCGACTTGCGCGGCTGCCGCTGCGCGCCGATGCGTTGCCCACGCCGCCGCTTGCGCTCGTTGGGCGTGCAATCAAGCCCGGTGCTGCGGAGATCGCAGCGAATCCGCGCTCACGCAGCGCCATCCTGCGCGTCGTCCAGCGCAGCGATGCGCCGTGGCCTCCGGATTTGGTTGCCTGAGGGGCACGCATGATCCGGCTGAACCTCGTCCTGCTTGCGGTGCTGCTGTTGTGCTCGCTCTCGCTGGTCACGTCGCGCCACCAGTCGCGCAAGCTCACGACGGAGCTCACGCGCGAGCAGGCGGTCGAGCGCGCGTACGAGGTCGAGCATGGCCAGTTGTCGATCGAGCAGTCGACCTGGTCGATGCCGGCACGCGTGGAGAAAGTCGCGCGCGAGGTGCTCCGCCTGCAGCACCCCGGACCTGGCCGCGTCGAGATCGTCGATGTTCCCGGAGCATCGAAATGAGGTCCGCAGCGGCCGCGCGGAATGCGAAGGTCGACCTCCAGTTGCCCGGCCTGCGCGCATGCGCCGTGTTCGGCGGGCTGGCGGTGTTGTTCGCCATGCTTGCAGGCCGCTCGTTGTACCTGCAAGGGATCGAGGACGAGTTCCTGCAGGGACAGGGCCAGGCACGGTACGCCCGCGCGCTCGAAGTGCCCGCGCATCGCGGCCGCATCGTCGACCGGCACGGCGAGGCGCTCGCGATCTCCACGCCGGTCAAATCGCTGTGGGCGTTCCCCGACAAGCTGCAGGCGACACCTGCGCAATGGGCGGCCCTCGCGAAGCTGCTCGAGACGACGCCGCAGGCCTTGCACAAGCAGGTGAGCGCAGCCGACGACTTCGTGTATCTCGCGAGGCGGCTCCCGCCCGAGATCGCGGAACGCGCGCTCGCGCTGCGGATCAAGGGTCTGTACGACGAGAACGAGTATCGCCGCTATTACCCGGGTGGTGAGGTGATGGGTCATGTCGTCGGGTTCACCGGCGACCACGATGCCGGTCAGGAAGGCATCGAGCTCGCGCAGCAAGCCTGGCTGGGCGGGCGTGCGGGCAGCCGCCGCGTGATCATCAATCGCCGCGGCGATGTCGTCGAGGACGTGGCTGCGATCCGCGAGCCGCAGGCCGGGCGTGACCTGGCACTCGCGATCGACTCGCGGCTGCAGTCCCTCGCTTTCCGCGAGCTGAAGGCCGCCGTCGAGCAGCACAAGGCGAAGGCCGGCGGGCTCGTGATCCTGGACATTCAGACCGGGGAGATCCTGGCGCTCGCAAATTGGCCGGCGTTCAATCCGAACCGGGTCGACAGGCTCGCGCGCGATCGGATGCGCAACCGCGCATTGACCGACGTGTTCGAGCCCGGATCGACACTGAAGCCGTTTACCGCTGCGACGGTGCTGGAGGTCGGAACCGCACGGCCCGATACGCTGATCGACACCAATCGCGGGTCGCTCACGATTCAGGGCGCGACGATCCGCGATGCGCATGCCTCGCAGGTGCCGTTGACGTTCGAGCAAGTCATCGTGAAGTCGTCGAACGTCGGCGCGGCAAAGCTCGCGCTGGCGCTGCCCGCGCAGCGCATGTGGCAGACGCTCTCCGATGCAGGCTTCGGTGCCGTGCCGAAAAGCGGATTTCCGGGCGAGGTCTCGGGACGCCTGCGACCGGCGAAGAGCTGGCGGCCGATCGAGCAGGCAACGATCAGCTACGGGCACGGCATCTCGACGAACCTCGTGCAACTCGCACGCGCCTACACGATCTTCGCAACCGACGGCGAGCTCAAGGCCGTGACGCTGCTGAAGACGAACGGTCCGGTGGCGGGTCGCCCGGTAATCAAGCCGGAAACGGCACGCACGGTGCGCCGCATGCTCGAGCTGGCGACGCTTCCCGGCGGCACCGCGCCGAAGGCGCAAGTGGTTGGCTATCGCGTGGCCGGCAAGACTGGAACGGCGCACAAGCTCGAAGGCAGGACGTACGCCGACAAGTACCTGTCGTCGTTCGTCGGCTTCGCCCCCGTTTCGGAGCCGCGCCTGATCGTCGCCGTGATGATCGACGAGCCGTCGGCGGGGCAGCATTACGGCGGATTGGTCGCCGCGCCCGTGTTCTCCTCGGTCACCGGCGCGGCGCTTCGTTTGCTCGGCGTGCCTGCCGACGCGCCGGCGAACAACGTGATCCTCCCGCCGGAAGGCGCGGAGATCCGCGAGGAAACATGAGCGCCGCCGGGCTCTCCGAAATCGAGATCGCGGCGCTGCTGACCCGGCTCGGTGTGCGTCCGCGCCGCATCACGTCGGACAGCCGCGCGGTCGACCCCGGCTGCGCATTCGCAGCCTATCCGGGCAGTGCGCGCGATGGCCGAACCTTCATCCCGGACGCCGCGCAGCGCGGCGCGGCGGCGGTGTTCTGGGAAGCGAAGGGATTCGACGTGGGATGCTTCGATCGCGGTACCTAACCAGCCGGTCGAGCATCTCAGGCAGAACCTCGGCGCGATCGCGGACTTCATCTACGGGAGCCCATCGCAGACGCTGTGGACCATCGGCGTCACCGGCACGAACGGCAAGACCTCGTGCACGCAGTGGATCGCGCAGGCGTTCGAGCAGTTCGGCCGAAGCGCTGCCGTTATCGGCACGCTGGGCAACGGATTCGTCGGCGCGCTCGAGCCGGCGCCGAACACGACGCCGGACGCCGCACTCCTGCACGAGACGCTCGCACGCCTGAAACCGGGCGGCGCCCAGGTCGTCGCGATCGAAGTGTCATCGATCGGGCTCGCGCAGGATCGCGTCAACGGCATGAAGTTCGATGTCGCGATGTTCACGAACCTTTCGCGCGATCATCTCGACTACCACGGCACGATGGCTGCGTATGGCGCAGCGAAGGCGCGGCTGTTTGCCTGGCCAACGTTGCTGGCCGCCGTGATCAACATCGACGATGATTTCGGCAAGGGACTCGTCGACCAGATGCGCAATCACGCGGCGTCGAGATTGACCTACGGGTTGTCGGGCGCCGAGATCACGGCGACCTCGATCGCGACGTCGCGGTCGGGCATGACGATCGGTGTCTCAACGCCGTGGGGCCGCTGCGAGCTGCGGACGTCGCTCGTCGGCACGTTCAATGCGTCGAACCTGCTCGGAACGCTCGGCGTGCTGCTCGCGAGCGGCGTTCCGCTCGACGATGCGGTGGCCGCGATGGATGCGCTCACGCCGCCACCCGGGCGCATGGAACGGCACGGCGGCGGCGAGCAACCGCTCGTGGTGATCGACTACGCGCATACACCGGATGCCCTGGAAAAAGTCCTGACCGCGTTGCGCCCGTCGGTGAGCAACGGAGGGTCGCTCGTATGCGTGTTCGGCGCAGGCGGCGACCGCGATCCGGGCAAGCGACCCGAGATGGGGCGCATCGCGGCCTCGCTCGCCGATCGCATCGTCGTCACCAGCGACAACCCCCGCAGCGAGGATCCGACAGCGATCGCGATGTCGATCGCGCAGGGAATTCGCGCTGCCGGCAACCGCCACTGGATTCTCGAAGTGGATCGTGCGAAGGCGATCCGCGGCGCGATCGCAGCGGGACGCGCCGGCGACGTCATCGTTCTGGCCGGTAAGGGCCACGAGACCTATCAGGAGGTCGCGGGCGAAAAGCACCCGTTTTCCGACGCGGCCGAAGCCGAATCCGCGCTCGCCCAATGGGGTACGGAATGATGGATCTCGCGACGGCCGCGCGCGACGTGCAGGGCCAGGTCAGCGGGCAGAACGTCGTGTTCTCGCGGGTGACCAGTGACAGCCGCACGCTCGAGCCTGGCGATCTGTTCGTCGCGCTGGCCGGCGAGCGCTTCGACGGACACGACTACGTCGCCCAGGCGATCGAACGCGGTGCGGCCGGTGCGCTCGTATCCGATGCGCGCGCGTCGTCGCTGCAGGGCAACCTGATCGTCGTCGACGACACGCTTGCGGCGCTCGGCCGGCTGGCCGCGGCGTGGCGCGCACGCTTCACGTTCCCGCTTGCGGTCGTTGTCGGCAGCAACGGCAAGACGACGGTGAAGGAAATGGCGGCGGCCGCGCTCTCCGCCCATTTCGGCAGCGATGCGGTGCACGCGACGCGCGGCAACCTCAACAATGCGATCGGGCTGCCTCTCACGCTCCTTGGTTTGCGCGACTCCCATCGCGTCGCGGTCGTCGAGATCGGAATGAACCACCGCGGCGAGACCGGCGAGCTTGCGCCGCTGGCCGCGCCGACGATCGCGGTCGTCAACAACGCGCAGCGCGAGCACCAGGAGTTCATGCGCAGCGTCGCCGACGTTGCGGCCGAGCATGCGGACGCCATCCTCGCGCTGCCGCGTTACGGCGTTGCCGTGATCAATGCCGATGATGCGTATGTCGATGTCTGGCGTGATGCCGCGCTGCGTGCGGGCGCGAAAGTCGTTGCATTCGGCACGCGTCGCGACGCCGACGTGCGGGCGGACGTGACGTTGCATGTCGACCGGTCCACGCTCGAGCTTTCCACACCCGCCGGCGCGGCCGGGCTGACGCTTGGCGTACCGGGCCGCGCGATGGCGCAGAACGCACTCGCGGCTTGCGCAGCCGCGCTGGCTGCTGGCGCAGATCTGGCGTCGGTCGTGCGGGGCCTGCGAGACGTTCCGTCCGGTCCAGGGAAGATTGGCGCCGACGATTGCCGCCAGCGGTGCCCTCGTCATCGACGACAGCTACAACGCGAATCCGGATTCGGTCCGTGCGGCCATCGAGGTGCTCGCGCGCGCGCACGGCGAACGCTGGCTCGCGCTCGGCGACATGGGGGAAGTCGGGGACCAGGGTCCCGCGTTCCATCGCGAGGTCGGGGAGTACGCACGCATCGCCGGGCTCGACCGCTTGTACACCGCCGGCGTGCTCGCGAAAGGGTCGGCCACCGCCTTCGGGCGCGGCGCGCAGCACTTCGAAGACGTGCCGGAACTGGCCGCTGCGCTCGTGCGCGAGACGCACGCCGGGGTCACCGTGCTCGTGAAGGGATCTCGTTTCATGCGCATGGAACGCGTCGTCGCCGCGCTGGCTGGCGAATCGACGGAGAGCCACTGATGCTTCTCTGGCTCACCGAGCTGCTCGCGAAGGACATCCGCGCGTTCAACGTCTTCCAGTACCTGACGTTGCGGGCAGTACTCGCCTGCATGACGGCGCTCGTCATCTCGTTCGTCATCGGGCCGCGGATGATCGCGTGGCTCTCACGGATGAAGATCAGCCAGTCGGTGCGTGACGACGGCCCGCAGACGCATCTGACCAAGGCCGGGACGCCGACGATGGGCGGTGCGCTGATCCTGGTCGCGATCCTGGTCACGACGCTGCTGTGGGCAGATCTCGAGAACCGGTTCGTCTGGGTCGCGCTCCTCGTGACCGCGGGCTATGGCGCGATCGGCTGGGTCGACGACTACCGGAAAGTCGTCTATCGCAATCCGAAAGGGCTTTCGGCGAAAGCCAAGTTCTTCTGGCAGTCGGTGATCGGCCTGGTCGCCGCGGTGTACCTCGCGTTCTCGATCTCGGCGCCGGACAACGTGCAGTTGTTCAAGCTCTTCTCGAGCTGGATCGGCAGCGGCTTCGCGACGTCGCTGTCGCCGAAGACCGACCTCATCGTGCCGTTCTTCAAGACGATCAGCTATCCGCTCGGCGTGTTCGGCTTCATCGCGCTCAGCTGGTGCGTGATCGTCGGCACGAGCAACGCGGTGAACCTGACCGACGGCCTCGACGGACTCGCGATCATGCCGACGGTGATGGTCGGGTCGGCGCTCGGAATCTTCGCCTACGTCACCGGAAACGCCGTCTTCGCGAAGTACCTGCAATTCCCCTACATCCCGGGCGCCGGCGAGCTGGCCGTGATCTGCGGTGCCATCGCCGGCGCGGGACTGGGCTTCCTGTGGTTCAACGCGTATCCGGCGGAAGTGTTCATGGGCGACGTGGGTGCGCTCGGTCTCGGTGCCGCGCTCGGCACGATCGCCGTGGTCGTGCGCCAGGAGATCCTGCTGCTGATCATGGGCGGCGTATTCGTCGTCGAGACGTTGTCGGTCATGGTGCAGGTCGCGTCGTTCAAGCTCACCGGCAAGCGGGTATTCCGAATGGCGCCGATCCACCACCACTACGAGCTCAAAGGCTGGAAGGAGAACCAGGTCGTCGTGCGGTTCTGGATAATCACCATGCTGCTGGTGCTTGCTCGGCTTGTCCACAGTCTGAAGATCTGCGCTGACATGCACTACAAGGGACGCAACGTCGTCGTGCTCGGTCTCGGACTTACCGGACTGTCGCTTGCGCGCTGGCTCACGCGGCACGGCGCGCACGTTCGCGTGGCCGACACGCGCGCGACGCCGCCGAACGCGCAGGCGCTGGCGGCGCAGCTTCCGACAGTCCATCTCGAGTGCGGACCGTTCTCGGCGTCCACGTTCGCGGGCGCCGACCTGATCGCCATCAGCCCGGGCGTCGCCAAGGATCAGCCCGCGATCCGCGACGCGGTCGCGGCCGGCGTCGAGCTGGTCGGCGACGTGGAGCTGTTCGCGCGTGCGCTGCCCGGCGGGCAGAAGCTTCTCGCGATCACCGGCACCAATGGCAAGACGACGGTGACTGCGCTCGCCGGCGAGCTCGCGCACGCAGCCGGCATGTCGGCTGTCGTCGCCGGAAACATCGGCAACGCCGTGCTCGACGTGCTCACGCAACACGAGGACGGCGCTGCATGGCCCGAGCTGTTCGTACTCGAGCTATCGAGCTACCAGCTCGAGACGACGACGTCGCTCGAGGCTGTGGCCGCAACCGTGCTGAACGTGTCGCCGAACCACCTCGACCGCTATGCAGGGGTGGCGGACTACGCGGCCGCGAAGGCCGCCATCTTCGCCAATGCAGCCGTCCAGGTGCTCAATCGCGACGACGCGATCGTGCGCCTGATGCGGCTTCCGGGACGCACGGTGCAGACGTTCGGCGTCAGCGTTCCGCTCTCCGAGGAAGAGTGGGGCTTCGTGCGGCGGCCGGACGGTGAATGGCTCGCGCGCGGTGGCGAGCTGCTGCTCCCCATGTCGGCGCTTTCGCTCGTCGGTCGGCACAACGCCTTGAACGCGTTGGCGGCACTCGCGCTCGTGTCCTCGGTTGCGAAAATCGGTCCGCCGGTTCGCGAGGCGCTCGCGCAGTTCCGCGGACTGCCGCATCGCATGCAAAGGATCGCCGAAGCGGATGGTGTGCTCTACGTCAACGATTCGAAGGGCACGACGGTTGCGGCGACCGATGCAGCGCTTGCGGGGATCGGGCGACCGGTCGTACTGATCGCGGGCGGCGACGGCAAGGGCCAGAGCTTCGCGCCGCTGAAGCCCGCCGTCGACCGTGCGTGCAAGGCCGTGCTGCTGATCGGTCGCGACGCGCCACTCGTCGCGCGCGGACTGTCGGGCACGACGGCAAGCGTGGAAATGGTCGGCACGCTGGACGCCGCCGTGGCGCGCGCGTTCGATCTCGCGCTGCCCGGCGATGCAATCTTGCTCTCGCCCGCGTGCGCGAGCCTCGATCAGTTCGCAAGCTACGGGGAGCGGGGCGAGCGCTTTGCAGCGCTGGTCCGTGACCACTTGAAGGAGTCGCGCTCGTGCGCAAGCGCCTGAGCGAAACCGCCACGCTGCCCGGGCTCTCGTTCCTCGGCGGCGCGGACACGCGGCATCCGCGGACGATGCTCGCGTGGGATGCGTCGCTCGCATGGGCGGCGCTCCTGCTGCTCGCGCTGGGTCTGGTGATGGTCTATTCGTCGTCGATTGCGATGGCCGAGGCGTCGCGGCACACCGGCTACCGCGCCTGGTACTTCCTCGCGCGTCACGCCGCGTTCGTCGCAATCGGACTCGTTGCCGCGTCGGTGGCGTTCCAGGTTCCGATGAAGGCGTGGCAGAAGCTCGCGCCGTATCTTTTCATCGCCGGCGCGGTGCTGCTGATCGTCGTACTGATTCCCGGCATCGGCAAGAACGTGAACGGCTCGCGCCGCTGGCTCGCGATGGGTGTGTTCAACGTGCAGCCTTCCGAGCTCATGAAGCTTGCCGTCGTGCTCTACGCGGCGAGCTACGCCGTGCGCAAGGCGGCACTGCTGCATGCCGAGCAGCCGCTGCGCCAGACGATCATGCGCGGGTTCGCGCCGCTGTTCGCGGTGATGGTCGGCATCGGCGCGCTGCTGCTGATGGAACCGGACTTCGGCGCGTTCGTCGTCATCGTCGCGATCGCGTTCGGCATCCTGTTCCTCGGCGGCCTCGACTGGCGACTGTTCCTGGGACTCTCGGCACTGCTTCCGATCGCGCTGGGCGCGATCCTCGTCGCCGCGCCGTATCGGCTGCAGCGCCTCACGGCGTTCCTCGATCCGTGGTCCGATCCGCTGGGCAAGGGTTACCAGCTGTCGCATTCGCTGATCGCGTTCGGTCGCGGCGAGTTCTTCGGCGTGGGATTGGGGGCCTCCATCGAGAAGCTGATGTACCTGCCCGAGGCGCACACCGATTTCCTGCTCGCGGTCATCGCCGAGGAGCTCGGCTTCGCCGGCGTCCTGCTCGTGCTCGCGTTGTTCGTCTGGCTGCTCTATCGCGCGTATGCGATCGGTCGGCAAGCCGCGCGGCTGTCGCGTCCGTTCGCCGCGCTCTGCGCGCATGGCATCGGCGTGTGGATCGGCGTGCAGGCGTTCATCAACATCGGCGTCAACATGGGGGTGTTGCCGACGAAAGGACTCACGCTGCCTTTGCTGTCGTTCGGCGGCAGCGGCATCGTTGCGAATTGCGTGGCGCTCGCGATCCTGCTGCGGGTGGATTACGAGAGTAGGCGTTTGCTGAGGGGCTACGCGGAATGAGAAGACGCCAACCGCTCGCTGGGCTCCCTCTCCCGCATGCGGGCGCAGCGGCGGGATGAGGATGCATCGCGCAGTCGAGCCCCTCACCCCTTCCCCTCTCCCCGAAAGGAGAGGGGAAATGGAATGTGCATCGCTCCGCGACGCAGGGATTGGTATGGCCACCGTCATGATCACGACCGGCGGCACCGGCGGCCACATCTTCCCGGGACTCGCCGTCGCCTCCGAGCTCAAGTCGCGCGGCGCGAGCGTGTTCTGGCTCGGCACCAACGATGGCATGGAATCGCGGCTCGTCCCGAAGCACGAAGTCGATTTCGAGGGCATCGGGTTTTCCAGCGTGCGCGGCAAGGGATGGAAGCGCCTGCTGTTCGGTCCGTACGCGATCGCGAACGCGTGCTGGCAGGCGTCGAAAATCATCGCCCGCAAGCAACCCGGGCTGGTCGTCGGATTCGGCGGGTTCGCATCGTTTCCGGGTGCACTGATGGGCGTGGCACGCAATCTGCCGCTCGTCATCCACAACCTCGACGCGCGTGCCGGCCTCGCCAATCGCGTGCTCAAGCACGGTGCGGATCGCGTGCTCACCGGGTTCCCCGGCGTGCTCGGCGAGGGACGCAATCGCGCGCGTCGAATGGGTCGGCAATCCGTTGCGCGCCGATATCGAGGCCGTCGCGCCGCCCGAGCAGCGGTTCAGCCGGCCGCAGCGGGCCGCTGCGTCTGCTCGTGCTCGGCGGAAGCCTCGGCGCGCTCGCCCTCAACGACGTCGTTCCTCGCGCGCTCGCCCTGATGGCACCGCAGGCCCGGCCGATCGTCACGCACCAGTCCGGCGAGAAGCACATCGAGACGTTGCGAACGGCCTACGCTGACGCCGGGGTCGAGGCCGAATGCCTGCCGTTCATCGACGACATGGCGCGACGTTACGCGGAGGCGGACATCGTCGTTTGCCGGTCGGGTGCGACGACGGTTGCCGAGCTCGCTGCCGTGGGCGTCGCCAGCCTGCTCGTTCCGTTCCCGTACGCGGCGGACGATCATCAGGTGGACAACGCCGAGCAACTGGTCCGGCGCGGCGCGGCCGAGCTCTGGATGCAGCGTGACTTGAAAGCCGCAACGTCTCGCCGATTGGCTCGGAGCGCTCGAGCGCCCGAAGCTGGCCACGATGGCGGCCAACGCGCGGGGGCTTCGCAAAGCCGGCGCCACGAAGCGCGTCGCCGACATCTGCCTCGAGCTGGCGAAGCGATGAAGCACAAGGTCAAGCGCGTGCACTTCGTTGGCATCGGCGGCGCCGGCATGAGCGGCATCGCCGAGGTGCTCGCGACCCAAGGCTATCGCGTCTCGGGTTCGGATCTCAATGAAAGCGCGGTGACACGACGCCTGGCGGGCATGGGTGTCGCACGTCGCAATCGGGCACGCCGCCGCGAACGCGCAGGGTGCGGACGCCGTCGTCGTGTCGACCGCCGTAGCCGACGACAATCCCGAGGTGGTCGCTGCGCGCGATCGCGGCATCCCGATCGTGCCGCGCGCTCTGATGCTCGCGGAGCTGATGCGGTTGAAGCAGGGCATCGCGGTCGCGGGCACGCACGGCAAGACGACGACCACGTCGCTGATCGCCTCGGTCCTCGCGGAAGGTGGCCTCGATCCGACGTTCGTCATCGGTGGCCGCCTGTTGTCCGCGGACGCGAACGCGCGCCTGGGCCAGGGCGATTTCCTCGTGGCCGAGGCGGACGAATCCGATGCATCGTTTCTCTATCTCACGCCGGTGATGGCGGTCGTCACGAACATCGACGCCGACCACATGGAGACCTACGGTCACGATTTCGGGCGGCTCACGCGCGCGTTCGTCGATTTCGTGCAGCGGCTTCCGTTCTACGGCGTCGCCGTGCTCTGCGTGGACGATCCGACCGTACGCACGCTCGCGAAGTCGATCAGCAAGGCCGTGGTGAGCTATGGACTCGCAGACGACGCGCAGCTTCGGGCCGTCGGCGTGCAAAACGTGAACGGCCGCATGCGGTTCGCTGCGAAGAGCGCGGACGCTGCGGATCTCGATGTCGATCTGGCGCTCGCCGGTATCCACAATGTTCGCAATGCGCTGGCTGCCGTCGCGATCGGACGCGAAGTCGGTGTCCCGGATGCTGCGATCGCGAAGGCGCTGGCCGACTTCAAGGGGGTCGGTCGCCGCTTCCAGCGTTTCGCCGACGTGAAGCTCGAAGGCGGTGGCGCATTCACGCTGATCGACGACTATGGCCATCACCCGGTGGAAATGGCGGCGACGATCGCAGCGGCGCGCGAGAGCTTTCCGGGACGGCGGCTGGTGCTCGCGTTCCAGCCGCATCGCTACACGCGGACGCGCGATCTGTTCGAGGACTTCGCGCGCGTGCTCTCCACCGTCGATGCGTTGGTCCTCGCCGACGTCTATCCCGCGGGCGAGACGCCAATCGTCGCCGCCGATGGTCGTGCGCTCGCTCGCGCCGTGCGCGTCGCCGGCCGGGTGGAACCGCTGTTCGTCGAGACGATCGGCGAGATGGCGGCCGCGATCCGCACGGTCGTGCGCGACGGCGACGTCGTGCTCACGATGGGTGCCGGGTCGGTCGGCAGCGTGCCCGCGCACCTCGCGGCGGGGGCCGAATGATGATGCACGAGCCTCTCCGCTTCGAAGCGCTCCGCGGAACGCTCACGCACGATGCGCCGCTCGCGCGCCACACGACGTGGCGCGCCGGCGGTCGCGCGGACGTGCTGTACCTGCCCGCCGACCGCGACGATCTCGCGACCTTCGTGCGCCAATGGCCGCGTCCGGCGCCGCTGACGATCATCGGATTGGGCAGCAACTTACTCATCCGCGATGGCGGCGTGCGCGGTGCCGTCGTCGTCATGCACGACCCGGGCGCCATGCTTGCGATCCAGGACGGGTTGACCTACAGCGATGCCGGCGCCGCGTGCCCCAAGCTCGCGCGTTTCGCGGCGCTCCACGGCTGCGCCGATGCCGAGTTCCTCGCGGGCATTCCCGGAACCGTCGGCGGTGCGCTCGCGATGAACGCCGGCTGCTACGGAGGCGAGACCTGGCGGCATGTCGCGCGTGTCGAAACGCTCGATCGCGACGGCGGTTTCGCGATGCGCACGCCCGACGCGTTCCGCATCGGCTACCGGACGGTCGTCGAGCGCGACGGATCCCCGTTGGAGACGATCTTCCAGGCGGCATGGTTCCGGTTTCCCCCCGGCGACGCGCGGGCCGCGACGGGCGAGGATCCGCGAGCTGCTGGCGCGGCGGATCGCAACGCAACCGCTGTCCATGCCGAACGCGGGCAGCGTGTTTCGCAATCCTCCCGGCGACCATGCGGCGCGCCTGATCGAGGCGTGCGGTCTCAAGGGCTTCACGATCGGTGACGCGCGCGTTTCCGAGAAGCACGCGAATTTCATCGTCAACCCGGAGCGCAAGGCACGCGCCGCGGACATCGAAGCACTGATCGTCCATGTGCGCAGCGTCGTGCGGGAGAAGACAGGCATCGAGCTGGAACCGGAAGTGCGGATCGTGGGTGAGTGCGAATGAGCGCCGCCGGGCCGTCCCAAGGCTTCGGCGACCGAAGGGCCGCCCCGAGGTCGCCGAGCCCCCTTAGGGGGTTCCACTTCCGCCCCCTCCTTCGTGGAGGGGGTGCGCGACGCCGCGCAGCGGCTAGCCTGGGGGAGGTTAACTCTTGAGCGAGTTCGGAAAAGTCGCTGTACTCATGGGCGGGCCTTCGGCCGAGCGCGAGATCTCGATCCTTTCCGGCAACGCGGTGCTCGCTGCGCTTCGCGGTCGCGGCGTCGACGCGCATGCCTTCGATCCCGCGGAGCAGGATGTCTTCCAGCTGAAGCGGCGCGGCTTCTCGCGCGTGTTCATCGCGCTTCACGGGCGTTTTGGCGAAGACGGCACCGTGCAGGGCGCGCTCGAGACGTTGCGCATTCCCTATACCGGCAGCGGCGTCATGGCGTCGGCGCTCGCGATGGACAAGTGGCGCACGAAGCTCGTGTGGCTCGCCGCAGGAATCCCGACGCCGCGCTACCGGATGGTCGATGCGCGAACCGACTGGATGCGGGTTGTCGCGGAGCTCGGGTTGCCGCTGATCGTCAAGCCGTCGCGCGAGGGGTCGACGATCGGGATCACGAAGGTGAGCGGCGTCGACCACGACGAGCTCAAGCTCGCGCACGCCGCCGCGGCCAAGCACGATTCCGCAGTCCTGGTCGAGGAGTTCGTCGAAGGCATGGAGCTCACGGCGTCGATCGTGGACGGACGCGCGTTGCCGCTGATCCGCATCGTCGCGCCCGAAGGCAACTACGACTATCACAACAAGTACTTCTCCGACCACACCAAGTACTACTGCCCGGCCGGCCTTCCGGACGAGATCGAGCAGGCGATCCGCCGCCAATCGCTCGCCGCCTTCGACATCATCGGCTGCAGCGGATGGGGCCGGCTGGACCTGATCCTGCGCGCCGACGGCTCGTGGTCGTTCCTCGAGGTCAACACCTCGCCGGGCATGACCGGTCACAGTCTCGTGCCGATGGCCGCGCGCGAAGCGGGCTTGCCGTTCGACGAGCTGTGCGTACAGATCCTGCGGGGCGCGCATGTGGGATGACGCGAAGGCGCTGACGGCGCTGGCCGCCACGCTCTCCGCGATGGCCGCGATGGCGCTGCTCGCCGCGGGCGTGCACTGGCTCGCGCGCCAGCCTGCGTTCGCGATCCGCGAAGTGGTCGTGACGACACCGTTGCTGCGCGCAAGCGCGCCGCACCTCGAGACGATCGTCCGCGACGAGCTCGCCGGCACGTTCTTCACGATGAACCTCGAGCGTGCACGTGCCGCGATCGGCAAGGTGCCGTGGGTTCGGGCCGTTGCGTTGCGCCGTCATTGGCCGCCACGTCTGGAGATCGCGATCGAGGAACACGCGCCATTCGCCCGTTACGGCGAAGGTGTTCTGGTGAACACGTTCGGCGAGACGTTCGCAGCGGCCTACGACGGCCCGCTGCCGCGGTTCTCCGGCCCCGAGGGTCTCGCCGGCGAGATGTCGGCCCGCTATCGCGAATGGTCGGCGTTGCTGGCGCCGCTCTCGCTCGAGGTTACCGATCTTGCGCTTTCGGCTCGCGGCGGCTGGCGCATTCGCGCGAGCGGAAACGATGGCCCGCTGACCCTCGACCTTGGCCGCGACGATGCGTCCGCGCGACTCAAGCGGTTCACCGCTGCGCACGCGCGCACCGTGGGCGCGCTTGCCAGGCAGGGCACGCGGATCGAGCACGTGGACCTTCGCTATCGGAACGGATTCGCCGCACGCGTCCCCGGATTCCGCGAAGGCGTCGCGAAAAAAGCCAGCTCCTGATCCCAACGAGAGCGAGGACCCATGAGGCGCAATCTGACGATGACCAAAGAGCTCAAGAAGAACCTGATCGTCGGGCTCGACATCGGCACGTCGAAGATCGCGGCGCTGGTCGCCGAAGTCGCAGCCGATGGCACGCTCAACGTGATCGGGCTGGGTACGCAGCCTTCACGCGGCTTGCGCAAGGGCGTGGTCGTCAACATCGACGCGACGATGGCGTCGATCCAGCGCGCGATCGAGGAAGCCGAGGCGATGGCGAACTGCCGGATCAGCGAGGTCTACACCGGCATCGCGGGCAGCCACATCCGCAGCCTCAACAGCAGCGGAATGGTCGCGATCAAGGAAAAGGAAGTCATGCAGGCGGACGTCGATCGCGTGATGGACACGGCGAAGGCGGTCGCGATCCCGAACGACCAGCAGATCCTGCACATCCTGCCGCAGGAATTCATCATCGACGGGCAGGACGGCGTGAAGGAACCGCTCGGCATGAGCGGCGTGCGCCTCGAGGTGAAAGTGCATATCGTCACCGGCGCCGTGTCCGCGGTCGAGAACATCGTCAAGTGCGTGCGTCGCTGCGGGCTCACGGTCAACGACGTGATGCTGCAGCCGCTCGCATCGGCAACCGCCGTGCTGAACGAGGACGAGCAGGAGCTTGGCGTCTGCCTGATGGACATCGGCGGGGGCACGACCGATCTCGCGGTGTTCGCGAACGGCGCGATCCGGCACACGGCCGTGATCCCGATCGCGGGCGACCAGGTGACGAACGACATCGCGATGACGCTTCGCACGCCGACGAAGGAAGCGGAGGAGCTCAAAGTCCGTCACGGCTGCGCGCTTCGCCAGCTTGCCGATCCCACCGAGATCGTCGAGGTGCCGGGTGTCGGCGAGCGCGCACCGCGCAAGCTATCGCGGCAAACGCTTGCCGAGGTCATCGAGCCTCGCATCGAGGAGCTCTATTCGCTCGTGCAGGCGGAGCTTCGCCGGTCCGGGTTCGAGGAACTGCTGTCGTCCGGCATCGTGATCACCGGGGGCACCGCGCAGCTCGACGGCATGGTCGAGCTCGGCGAGGAAGTCTTCCATCTGCCGGTACGCATCGGCGTGCCGACCTACGTGGGCGGCCTCGCCGACGTCGTACGCAATCCGCGCTATGCCACCGCCGTCGGCCTGCTGTTCGAGGGACGGGACCAGTGGCTGCGCGACGAGGCCGCGCGCAACCAGACCGCCGGCATCGGCGGCGTCGCGGAAAGGATGAAGCAGTGGTTCAAGGCGAATTTTTGAAGCAGGCATGGGATCTCAGATCCGAATCCAGGGAACGGAACGACAAGCTGTCGCACAACGTAACTCTCTCAGACAGGAAACGGAGACACATCATGTTCGAAATCATCGACCAGGACCCGCAGGACGGGGCGATCATCAAGGTCATCGGCGTGGGCGGTTGCGGCGGCAACGCGGTGGAGCACATGATTCGCCGGGGTCTCGCGGGCGTGGACTTCATCTGCGCGAACACCGATGCGCAGGCGCTCAAGCGATCGACGGCGAGCACGCAATTGCAGCTCGGCTCGGCGCTGACGCGCGGGCTCGGCGCCGGCGCGAAGCCGGAGATCGGCCGGGACGCCGCGATGGAAGACCGCGACCGCATCGCGGAGCTCATCGACGGGGCCGACATGCTGTTCATCACTGCCGGAATGGGCGGCGGAACCGGGACGGGTGCGGCGCCGGTGATCGCCGACATCGCGAAGCAGCTGAACATCCTGACCGTCGCGGTGGTCACGCGGCCGTTCTCGTTCGAGGCGAAGCGCACGCGCGTCGCGCAGGCCGGCGTGGAAGAGCTCGGCAAGAAGGTCGACTCGCTGATCATCATCCCGAACGACAAGCTGATGCAGGTGCTCGGCGAGGACATCGGTGTGCTCGAAGCCTACGCAGCCGCGAACGACGTTCTGCACGGCGCGGTCGCGGGCATCGCCGAAGTCATCAACAACCCGGGGCTGGTCAACGTCGATTTCGCCGACGTGCGGACGGTGATGGGCGAGGTCGGCATGGCGATGATGGGCTCGGCCACGCACGCCGGCGCCGATCGCGCGCGACTGGCGGCGCAGGCGGCCGTCAAGAGCCCGCTGCTCGAGGATGTGAACCTGGCCGGCGCACGCGGCGTGCTGGTGAACATCACCGCCTCGTCCGGTCTCAAGATGAGGGAGTATCACCAGGTGATGGAGACGATCCGCGAGTTCACCGCGGATGACGCGATGGTCATCGTCGGCACCGTGATCGACGACACCATGGAGGACAACCTGCGCGTGACGATGATCGCGACCGGCCTCGGCGGCGCTGCGAAGGAGCACGTGAAGCGCCCGCCGCAACTCCAGATCCTCGAAGCGCCGGAGGTCGTGCAGCGGACCGGGACCGACGGCTACGGCGTGCATATCGAGACGATCGACTACGACAAGCTCGACCAGCCGGCCGTCGTGCGCCGTCGCGTCAGCACGCCCGCTTCGCCGTCGAGCCCGTTCGATGCTGCCGACATCCCGGCATTCCTGCGCAAGCAGGCGGATTGACGCGATGACGCAGGAATCGCGTCATCCCCGCGTAGGCGGGGATCCAGCGTCGTTCTCGCTTGAAATAACGCAGGAATCGCGTCATCCCCGGCGCAGGTCGACGGTCCGCGATGCGATCGTCATCCCCGCGATAGGCGGACGCGACCGCAGCGTCATCTCGCGCTCGCGATGTTCCCGTTTGGCTGATGTGCTACCCTCGCAGGCTTCCCATGCTCAAGCAGCGCACGCTCCGGAAGACGATAACCACGAAGGGCGTCGGCCTGCATACCGGCGCCCGCGTCGAGCTCGCGCTGGTTCCGGCGCCGGTCGACACCGGCATCGTGTTCCGGCGCACCGACCTTGCGATACCGGTTGAAATTCCGGCGCGGGCCGACCAGGTGGGCGACACCCGCCTGTCGTCGACGCTCACGTCCGGTGCAGCGAGCATTTCCACTGTCGAGCACCTGATGTCGGCGCTCTGCGGGCTCGGCGTCGACAACCTCCGCGTCGACATCGCCGGTCCCGAGCTGCCGATCATGGACGGCAGCGCCGGCCCGTTCGTCTACCTGCTGCAGACCGCGGGGATCGTCGAGCAAGCGGCCGCGAAGAAGTTCATTCGCGTCGGCTCCAGCGTCGAAGTGCGCGACGGTGACAAATGGGCGCGCTTCACGCCGCACGACGGCTTCCGGCTCGATTTCACGATCGACTTCCCGCATCCGTTGTTCGGATCGGAGAACAAGCACGTCGTCATCGACTTCGCCGAGCATTCGTACGTGAAGGAAGTTGCGCGTGCCAGGACGTTCGCATTCATGCAGGACGTCGAGGCCATGCGCGCCGCGAGCCTGGCGCTGGGCGGCAGCCTGCAGAACGCAATCGTGCTCGACGAGACGCGGGTCCTGAACACCGAAGGGCTGCGCTACGAGAACGAGTTCGTCAAGCACAAGGTGCTGGACGCGATCGGCGATCTGTACCTGCTCGGACACCCGCTGATCGGCGAGTACGCGGCGTTCAAGTCGGGGCATGCGGTCAACAACCTGCTCACCCGCGCGCTGCTCGCACGACCGGACGCCTTCGAGATCGTGACTTTCGAGGGCCGGGTCGATCCGCCGCTCGCGTTCGCCGATTGGCAGCTGAAGCCGGCCTAGCCGTCATTTTCCGTCCCGGATGGTGATCGTCCGCCTGCTGCTGTTCCTTTCGCTGGCGACGATCGGAGTGGCACTTCTCCTCTATCTGTTCAAGCGTGACCGCCGCTACCTGGCGTTCGTCGTCAAAATCCTCAAGTTCTCGTTGATCATCCTCGCCGCCGTGCTGCTCTTCTTCGCAGCGGAACGCGTGCTGGTCCCGGTACTGGGCCCCCTTCTTTGAGCTAGCGGGTCCGGAGGAAGCGCAGCAGTGCCGTCTTGAGCGGGCCCGGGCGGAAGCCGGGCGCAAAGGCCGTCCATCGCCTGGCGATTTGCGCTATCCCATTGACGGGGAACGCTTTTGCCCAATGACAATGGCATAGACCGTGGTTGCACCCGCACCGCTATTCCGCTAAATTGCCAACCTTCGCGTCGCAGGGCCGCCAGGATCGTGGGGCCGTGCTGGCGCACGACGCTGGCAATGGCGCCGGCCGAAGTCGCGACTTCGAGCCTGCCTGACTGCTCCTCGGCCAGGTGGACCCGCTCCGCGACCGGTCGGGGCAGGGCGCGGCGAACGGACCTGAGCAGCGCTTCTTCACGCAGTCGGCGCTCGTTCCAGGACTTGAGTTGCGCGTCGGCATCGACGATGCGGTTGAGCGGGGTGAGCGGATTCGGCCGGGGCATGACGGTCGACTTCGTCGAGCCAATGCGGGGGGAACGTGCATTGAACATCATCCTGGTAAGGAGCGCCACGGCGCGCGCGCGGACGCTCACGCTGGACTGGCGACACTGGGCGGCGGGCGCGCTTGATGCTGGCCGATGCTGTTCATCGCGTTCACGCTGCTTTTCAATTTCGTGACGCTGCGCTGGGCGGCAGCGGTCCAGCATCCGTGGCTGCAGACCATCGTGCTCGCGGATCAGCGCGAAGAGGCGCGACGTACGCAGGAGAAAGTGCAGGGCCATCTGAACGCGATGGCGGTCCGGCTGGGCGAGCTGCAGGCGCAGATGATGCGGCTCGACGGTCTGGGCGAGCGGCTCGCGAGAGTGGCGGGCCTGAAGCCGCAGGAGCTTCCTTCGTTCCAGCCCGGGCAGGTGCCCGGCACGGGCGGGGCGGTCTCGTCGCTGCCCGGGCGCGACCTGTCGGTGCAGGAATTCGCGGCGCTGGTCGACAAGCTGGCGCGCGACGTCGAGACGCGGAGCGATCAGCTGGGCATGCTCGAGGCGCTGCTCGTGCAGACGTCGACGAACCGCAAGTTCCTCCCGACGCTCAAGCCGATCGTCGACGGCTGGCATTCGTCGAACTTCGGCTACCGGATCGATCCGATCAGCGGCCAGGGCGGTTTCCACGACGGGCTCGACTTCCCGGCGGCGTCCGGCACGCCGATCGTTGCCGCCGCCAGCGGCAAGGTCGTCTACGCGGGCTGGCACCCCCAGTATGGTAAAATTCTCGAGATCGACCACGGCAACGGTCTCGTAACGCGCTACGCCCACGTGTCGCAATTCGCGGCGTCCGACGGCGATCTCGTGGTGCGCGGCCAGCGCGTGGCGAGCGTGGGTTCGACCGGACGCTCGACGGGCCCGCACCTGCATTTCGAAGTCCGGCTGAACGGCGTTCCTCAGAATCCGGCCCGTTTCCTCGCAACGAACTAACTGCGGCTCGTGCATCGGGCAGCGCTGCGGCCGTTCGGAGGCAGGCAGTGCGGACGCCAAGACGCTATCCAGCCGGCATCCGGTGGTGACGACCGAGGTGGAACCGACGTAGCAACTGAGGTGATGACCACGAACGGTGGCGAATGTAGGGGTGAGGCGGATCCTCACCCCTTGTTTTTTGGCAACGCGTTTGCCATGTAGAGAAGCTCAGGGCTTCCCCAAGGCTGCAAGGTAGACATGATCACGAACATCCTCACCCGCATGTTCGGCAGCCGGAACGAGCGGCTGCTCAAGAGCTATGGTCAGTCGGTCCGGGAAATCAACGCGCTCGAGCCGACGATCGCTGCCCTGTCCGACGAGGCGCTGCGGGCCAAGACGGACGAATTCAAGAAGCGAGTCAGCGACGGCGCGTCGCTCGAGGATGTCCTTCCCGAGGCGTTCGCGGTCGTCCGCGAGGCCGGCAAGCGAACGCTCGGCATGCGGCATTTCGACGTCCAGCTGATGGGCGGTATCGCATTGCACAACGGCAAGATCGCGGAAATGCGCACCGGCGAAGGCAAGACGCTGGTCTCGACGCTTCCCGGGTATCTGAACGCGCTCGCCGGCAAGGGTGTTCACATCGTCACGGTGAACGACTATCTCGCTTCGCGCGACGCCGACTGGATGGGGCGGATCTACAAGTTCCTCGGCATGACCGTCGGTGTGAACCTCACGCAGATGGCGCACGCCGAGAAGCAGGTCGCGTACGGCGCCGACATCACCTACGGGACGAACAACGAGTTCGGCTTCGACTACCTGCGCGACAACATGGTGTTCGCGCCGTCGGAGCGCGTGCAGCGCGGGCTGTCGTACGCGATCGTCGACGAGGTCGACTCGATCCTGATCGACGAGGCGCGCACGCCGCTCATCATCTCCGGCCAGGCCGAGGACAACGTCGAGACGTATTACCGGCTGAACGAGATCCCGCCGAAGCTGACGCGCCAGGAGGACGAGAAGGGCGCCGGGCGACTACTGGGTCGACGAGAAGGCGCACCAGGTGCTGCTTTCCGAGGAAGGGCACGAGCGAGCGGAGGCGCTGCTCGGCAGCGCCGGCCTGATCCCGGCGGGGACGAGCCTCTACGACGCCTCGAACATCTCGATCATTCATCATCTGTACGCCGCCATGCGCGCGCATGCGCTGTTCCATCGCGACCAGCACTACGTCGTGCAGAACGGCGAGGTGATCATCGTCGACGAGTTCACCGGCCGCCTGATGTCCGGCCGGCGCTGGTCCGACGGCCTGCACCAGGCCGTCGAGGCGAAGGAAGGGGTGCCGATCCAGCGCGAGAACCAGACGCTCGCGTCGATCACGTTCCAGAACTATTTCCGGATGTACGGCAAGCTCGCCGGCATGACCGGTACGGCCGATACCGAGGCGTTCGAGTTCCAGCAGATCTATCACCTCGAGACGGTGGTCGTGCCCACGAACCTGGCGATGATCCGCAAGGACGAGAACGACCAGGTCTACCGGACGTTCCAGGAGAAGGTGAATGCCGTCGTCACGGATATTCGCGACTGCCACAAGCGCGGCCAGCCGGTGCTCGTCGGGACGACGTCGATCGAGAATTCCGAATTGCTCTCCAACGTGCTTACGAAGGAGAAGCTGCCGCACCAGGTGCTGAACGCGAAGCAGCATGCACGCGAGGCGGAGATCGTCGCGCAGGCCGGCCGCGCCGGTGTGGTGACGATCGCGACGAACATGGCGGGTCGCGGTACGGACATCGTGCTCGGAGGGAGCATCGAGCCGCAGATCCTGAAGCTGCGCGAGGACGAGACGCTGGAGCCGGACGAGCGCGAGAAGCAGATCAGGACGCTGCGCGACGAATGGCAACAGCGGCACGATGCGGTCATCAAGGCCGGCGGGCTGCACATCGTCGGCACCGAGCGTCACGAGTCGCGGCGCATCGACAATCAGCTCCGCGGTCGCGCCGGACGCCAGGGCGATCCCGGCAGCTCGCGTTTCTACCTGTCGCTCGAGGACCCGCTGCTGCGGATCTTCGGCGGCGAGCGCCTCGGCGGCATCATGCAGCGGCTCAAGATGCCGGAAGGCGAGCCGATCGAGCATCCGATCGTCAACCGCTCGATCGCGAAGGCGCAGAACCGCGTCGAGTCGCGCAACTTCGACATCCGCAAGCAACTGCTCGAGTACGACGACGTCGCGAACGATCAGCGCAAGGTCATCTACCAGCAGCGGAACGAATTGCTCGAGTCCAGCGACGTCGGCGAAACGATCGAGAACATGGTGCGCGGCGAGATCGACGACGTCGTGCGCCGCTACGTGCCGCCGGAATCCATCGAGGACCAGTGGGACATCAAGGGACTCGAAACCGCGCTCAATTCCGACTATGGCGTATCCGCCGACATCGGAACGTGGGTCAAGGCCGAATCCGAACTGACCGACGAGTCGATGCGCGAGCGCATCGTGGAAATCGCCGTCGCGCAGTGGAAGGAGAAGGAGGCGCTGGCCGGCGCCGACGTGCTGCGGCAATTCGAGCGCAGCCTGATGCTGCAGACGCTCGACCAGCACTGGCGCGAGCACCTCGCGAACCTCGATCATCTGCGCCAGGGCATCCATCTGCGCGGCTATGCGCAGAAGAACCCGAAGCAGGAATACAAGCGCGAGGCGTTCGAGCTGTTCTCGGACATGCTCGACCGCATCAAGCACGACGTCGTGAAGATCATGCTCACCGTGCAGGTGCGCACGCAGGAGGACGTCCAGGCGGTCGAGGAACCGGCGCCGGTCACGAACGTTCGCTATCAGCACGCCGACTACGAGGAAGCGCTCGGGAACGGCAATGGGGGCGCCAACGGTGACGGCGACACGGCGGTGGCCGCGCGGCCGAAGGCTGTCCCGTTCGCGCGCGCGGGCGAGAAGGTCGGTCGGAACGATCCGTGCCCGTGCGGCAGCGGGAAGAAGTACAAACAATGTCACGGCCGGCTCGGCTAGCGTCGGCGAATGTTCGTTTCGATTGAACCTCGCCGTCCGTGAATCAGTCACGGCGACGTTCCCATCGCGTTCGACCGGTCGCTTACGCGCCGGTCAACGCGTCGAGACCGTCGCCCTGGTCGACGCAACAACGAGCGTTGTGCGAGTGGTGATGCTCGATCGAGGCGCTCATGCCGGTCCGATACACCCCGCCGACGCCTGAATCGTTACTTGCCGGTCCAGGGCATCGCTCTCGGACCCGCGGCGGCGCGCATCAAGAACTGGCAGCGCGACGACGTGCTGCTCGTCACCTGCGCTCCGGGCACGGTCGCCGCCGGCGTGTTCACTCAGAATCGCTTCAGTGCCGCGCCGGTGATCGTGTGTCGCGAGCATCTCGCCTATCAGCACCGTACGGGCTCGTCACTGCGCGCACTGATCGTCAATGCGGGCAACGCGAACGCCGGCACAGGCCAGCCCGGTCTCAAGGCCGCCCGCTCGACCTGCGCGGCCGTCGCCGAGATCATCGGCTGCGCACCCGAAGAAGTGCTTCCGTTCTCCACCGGCGTGATCATGGAGCCGCTGCCTTACGAGAGGATCGTGTCCGCGCTGCCGGTTGCGCAGGCCGCGGCACGCGCGGACGGCTGGTTCGCGGCCGCGCGCGCGATCATGACGACCGACACCGTGCCCAAGGGAGCATCCCGCCGGGCGATCGTCGATGGCGTGCCGATCACGGTGACGGGCATCGCGAAGGGCTCGGGCATGATCCACCCGAACATGGCGACGCTGCTCGCGTTCATGGCGACCGATGCCCCGATCGCGCCCGACATGCTGGCCGCGATCGCACGCGAGGTCGCGGACGCCTCGTTCAATTGCGCGACCGTCGACGGCGACACGTCGACGAACGACAGCTTCGTGATCGCGTCTACCGGTCAGGTGCCGCTAACGCCGCTGCGCTCGATGGCCGATCCGCGGCTCAAGGCGATTCGCGAGGCGATCGAGCAGGTCGCCGTGGATCTCGCGCAGGCGATCGTGCGCGACGGCGAGGGAGCGACGAAGTTCCTGGAGATCCGCGTCGGCGGCGGACGCTCGGTCGACGAATGTCGCCGCGTCGGCTTCGGCATTGCGCATTCTCCGCTCGTCAAGACGGCGCTGTTCGCGTCCGATCCGAACCTCGGCCGCATCGTCTGCGCGATCGGGAACGCCGCAGCGCCCGATCTCGACCCGTCGCAGGTCTCGTTCTGGCTCGACGACGTGCTCGTCGTCGAGCGCGGCGCACGCGCTCCGACGTATCGCGAGGAGGATGGACAGCGCGTGATGAAGCAGGACGAGATCACCGTGCGCGTCGATCTCGGCCGCGCGGCCGGACGCGGGGCCGCGCAAGCCACCGTATGGACCTGCGATCTCTCGCACGAATACGTGACGATCAACGCCGAGTATAGAAGTTGACAATGGCGTTTCCGGATTTCGACAAACTCGCGAACCGCGTCGACGCGTTGTTCTCGCGCACCGAGGCGTTGCTCGGTCGCGTCGAAGCGATGCTGCCCCCGTCGACGGCGGACCCGGATTGGACGAAGATCGTCGCAGCGCGGTGGCGCAAGCGCGCCGGACGCGGCTTCCTGCAGCCGGTGCCGCATCCGCACGCCGTCGCACTGGACGCGCTGGTGGCGATCGACGCACAGAAGGACGCGATCGACCGGAACACGCGGCAGTTCGTCGCCGGCTTGCCCGCGAACAACGTGCTGCTGACCGGATCGCGCGGGACCGGCAAGTCGTCGCTGGTGAAGGCGATGCTCGCGAAATACGGATCGAAGGGCCTGCGCATGATCGAGGTCGACAAGGCCGACCTCGTCGACCTGCCGGACATCGTCGAGCGGATCGACATGCGGCGCGAGCGCTTCATCGCGTTCTGCGACGACCTGACCTTCGATGCAGGCGAAGCCGGTTACAAGGCGCTGAAGGTCGCGCTCGACGGATCGATCGCGGGCGCTGCGTCCAACGTGCTGATCTACGCCACGTCGAACCGGCGGCACCTGCTGCCGGAATACATGAGCGAGAACCTCGCGACGAAGCACGTCGGCGACGAGGTCCACCCCGGCGAATCGGTCGAGGAGAAGATCTCGCTGTCCGAGCGGTTCGGCTTGTGGATCTCGTTCTACCCGTTCGCGCAGGACGACTATCTGGCTGCCGTCCATGGCTGGCTCGAGCATTTCGGCGTGAAGCCGGCGACGAGCCACAAGGACCGCGAGAGCCGGCAGCGCGAGGCGATCCAGTACGCGCTGCAACGCGGCTCGCGCTCGGGTCGCGTGGCCTGGCAGTTCGCCCGCGGCTACGCCGGCGCGAGGTCACTCGCGAAGTCGTCCGCCCGATCGAAGGCGTGAGCGCCGCCGAGCCGCCTCAAGGCGCTCGCCCCCTCCTTCGAGGAGGGGGTGTGCGACGTCGCGAAGCGACTAGCCTGGGGGAGGTTTGCCAGTGAGCACGCTCGTGCGCGTCGCTGCGGCCGTGATCCTGCGGCCGGATGGGCGCGTGCTGCTCGCGCAGCGGCCAGCCGGCAAGCCCTACGAAGGTTACTGGGAGTTTCCCGGCGGCAAGCTCGAGCCGGGCGAGTCGCCGGCGCACGCGCTCGCGCGCGAGTTGCACGAGGAGCTCGGCGTCGATGTCCGCCGGGCGGCGCCGTGGATCGTGCAGGAGTTCGTGTATCCGCATGCGCACGTCGAGCTCAATTTCTTCCGCGTCTTCGACTGGGAAGGCGAGCCGCACGGGCACGACGGGCAGGCGCTCGCGTGGCAGATGCCCGGCGCGTTCGACGTGGCGCCGCTCCTTCCCGCGAACACTCGCGTGCTGGCTGCGCTGCAACTTCCGTCGATCTACGGGATCAGCTGTGCGAGCGACCTCGGCGAAGACACGTTCCTCGCGCGCCTCGAGTCAGCGCTCGCGGGTGGGTTGCGATTGGTGCAGGTGCGCGAAAAGGATTGGACCGCATCGCGCGTGGCCGATCTTGCGCTGCGCGTGAAGGAGGCCGCGCGCCAACACGGCGCGAAGGTGTTGCTGAATGGTGAGGCCGACGTCGCCCGTGAGCTCGGCCTCGATGGCGTCCACTGGACGTCCCGCCGGCTGATCGAAGCGAGGGCGCGGCCCGACGGGACTGCTCGTCGGCGCCTCCTGCCATGACGCGCACGAGCTTGCGCGCGCCGCGGCGCTTCGTTGCGATTTCGCCGTCATGGGCCCCGTGCAACCGACGCCTTCGCATGCAGCGGCGCAGCCGCTCGGCTGGGAAGGCTTTGCCGACCAGATCACAGGCACGCGGATTCCGGTATACGCGCTGGGAGGTCTTTGGCCCGAGGATCTCGCGACGGCCGTCGATCACGGCGCCCACGGCCTCGCGATGCGGCGCGGGGCGTGGTAGCGCGTCCTTTGTCGCGGCGGCTCCAATGGAAAACGCCCCGCGATGCGGGGCGTTTTCTCGAAGTCTGTCGCGGCTACCGGCGGGGCCGACGGCGCGCGAGACAACTTTGTATTCATCGGGTTGCGCCGTTTACTACAACATTCCGCAGCGCCTGCGTAATCGCGCTCGACACCGCCGCGATCTTCGTGCCCTACGGCTTTGGCTCCTCGGGAAGCGGCGGTTCGTCGTCGTCCCGCTCGACGGCGGGAATGCGATACGACTCGTTCGCCCACGCGCCGAAGTCAATGAGCTTGCAACGTTCCGAGCAGAACGGACGCCACTTCGCGTCGGGCGTCCATTCGACTCGCTTGCGGCAGGTCGGGCAGGCAACGGTGCGCGGTGTGTTCACGAGCTTGGACGATGCAGCGTGAGTATGAGGCCTCGTGGGCGAGGATCTGCGCCACTACGGCATTCTGCGCCTGTACCGCTCACGCTCCTCCTCGGCACGACAGGCGCGATGGTGACCGCGCTTGCAAGCGAGAGGGAAAGAGGCGAGGCTGGCGGACCGTCGTGGACGACCGGGGAAATCGTCACAGATTACAGAACGTTAGTTTTGATTGAACGACAAATTAATGATTATTATTACAATTTAACATGATCTTAGCAATGGGGCCAACCAAGGGGCCTGACGGAACTACTACCCCCGTACTTTTAAGGCTCCAATTGGACCGCTGACCACCTTGTTCAATTTGGCTGCTATGCCGTTCGCAATCTGAGCCACTTCCAGTGAATGAGTTGGGCGGCCTGTTGGACTGCCAATACGCTGAATTAGGGTCCGGCTAGTCGACCCCGCGAGTTCACGGCTGGGTTGCGAACTGCACGAATTGCGAGGACCACAATGCTGAAAACAAGAAGGGGAAGCGTAGCGGGCTCCGGAACGACCGAAAAGACGGCCGACGCGACACCCGGTATCGGCTCGTTAGCTCCCCACGTGAATGGGGCGATGTTGCACCATCCGTCTGGCGCTTCGCCATTAATGAGGCACGCGAAGGGTGAGGCCACCTGCCCGCCACTTATGAAGAAAAGGGACCGTCAAAAATCGGGGGACCTCCGGGCACGAAAAAAAGCGGGTGAAGGGCCCGCCTGGTCCGGGTTCAACGCCAGCCGCCGACGGCGGGCCGCTGAGAGCGATCGCCAATGCCTCGGACGGGCCTATTGCAAGGGCATCGAAGCGCGAAACGACGGCGGCAAAGACTCGTCAAACGTTCGAATTCAAAGGTAACGTTGTAGAGCAGATCACCTACGAGGAGACGCTCAACGAGAGTCGCATTCCCTCGGGTGTGAGGTGAACAATCGGAGCAGCGGCAAATTGCCTGCCGCAACCCGGTAAACATGGCTATCGCCAATACCAGCCGCTGCATAAGTTCTCCTTTTTCTCATATCAAACACGTTCCGCACCGCGAACGACACGCTCTAGTTGCGCCGCGAAAATTACCGCGCTAACAGGACACTGACGCGAGCCGAAACCGGCAAGCACTCGGCACGCTATTTGACTAACGCATTGTTTGCTTGTGGCTTACATGCTGGGGCCGTGTAGTTGGAAAACTCGTTCGTAAAGGAAGTCGACGAAGCGCGCGCGTTCGGCGGGCGGCGTTCACCGTCAAACCAGGATGCTGGCTCGGGCGATGTGCACCTTGTTGGCGCCGCACCGCCATTAACAATGGCAGATCTGAGACTTGCCATTCAGCCTGAATGCGATACGCCACAGCCTCGTCGAAGTCCATGACGACCGTAGGCAATCCACGCTTTGTTATGGGCTAACCTCCCTTAGCAGCTTTGCGACTGTCGCAGCAGTCCGCGCACGCTTCCTTGTACGCGTTCTGCGATGCTCTTCCTTTGCCTCTGGCGACGTGGTCGTCGATTGCTCCAGGGTCGCAACGGCGGATTGCCTCCGATTGCTGGCGTCGATGCTCATATTCCTGCGGTAGCTCATACCTGGCCCTGTTAGTTCGGTTGGCGGGAATTTGAGTTTTCTCGCGCGAACGTTGTTCACCTGTTGATGCTCGCCGGCAATGTTGGCCTGCTTCACGAATGCCACCGATCGCGGGTTTCTGATTTCGGCAACCGCCTCCAGAGGTGCGGTACTGGCTCTGAGCCTTCAGCGCCAGCCGCATGAACGTGTTGGCGGCCTCTAGATGCTCTTCATTGGCGTTCGCTATAGCTCGCCGCGTGAGGGTATTGAACAGCGCATCCAGTACCGCCGCTTGATTCGCCAGCATCCCCTCACCCTTCTGTGTTCCCGCTTAACTGCCGCTGACTGCCGCGCTAGCTCGTATGAGTGGCGTGACTTGCGCCGGCATGTGCTTCGGCCGCGCCACTGCAGCGTCATCGCCGTGTTGAAGTCCGACTCTAGGAGCACGCGCGCCTCGGCTGCTCCGCAGTCTCACCAGGGCGTAACCGCAACTGAACGTGCTCTACGTCGCCGGGTTACTTGACTGATCGTCAACCACGAATCCTCCTGTAATCCGCCGAAGGTGCCGAAGGTGCCAGACGATCTTGTTCGGTATCTTCGGCATCTTCGGGGCCGTTTGGCATCTTCGGTAGGCTCCATTCCCAGCCGCCGCTCATGCCCAGCTTGTCGATCCGGGCACCAATGGCGGCGCGCGCTCGCTGCATCTGGCGCTTGCTGTAGCCGTGGGCCTCGGCGTCCTTGAATACCTCCGACGCCCGCATCGGTCCCAGCTGAGAGCGTGTAGCGCAGAAACTCCTTGGCGTTGTCAGCGCCCCCTTCCTCGTCGACCTGTTCCGCCTGCGCCAGCAGCTCGCGCGCCGATCCGTCGATTGCCGGCCCCCATAGGACGCGGGAAGCATAGACACCGGGGAAGCCTTCTAGCTCGTCGTGTTGTAGGTCGTATCCGAAGCCTCCGCTATCGGGCGAGATGTTCGACTTGGCTCGGGCGATCATGCGCGCCGGCTCGTGCTCGGCCGATCGTCGGGGAGCTTCGCGGCAACGAGCACGACGCGGGCGAGCGCAGCGAACGCCAAGAACCGGTGACACGCTCTACCGGCTCCCTACCGTTTGTGCCTTTGGTGAAGTGCGAGATACCCAGTGCTGCGCAGTCAAGCTCCAATGCCAGGTTCACGAGCGGTTGTAGCGATCGCGAGTTTCCGCGTTCTTGTGACTGTCGCCGGATACTGCCGAGACGATCGGGTCCACGATCAGCAGTCGCGCGCCGCCAATGCTGAGTAGCTTGTGCGCCAGCGCAGGCAGATCCGTCGCCGGATCAAATGCCCGGCTCTCGCCTCCGACCTGAACAGTTCCCACGAAGAAGATGCGCTCCATGTCTGCGTTCATTGCACGCAGGCGTGGCACCAGTACATCCTTGGCATCGTCCTCGCCGGACCAGATGAGAACGTTGCCCGGCTCCGCTCTCGTCCCATCTGGCCATCGGCCACCCGATGAAACGGTGGCGGCGAATGCGAGCGCGAGCGTCGTCTTGCCGGTGCCCGGCTGCCCGGCCAGCACGTGAAATTTCCCAGCGGCTAGCCAGCCATCCCAGAGCCAGCGCAGAGCCTCCGGCGTCACGCTGTCCCCACGAATGAGAGCTACGTCTGCAAGCCCTAAATCGGCCGCTAGCGCGTTGTCCGGTCGCTGCTGCCTTTCAGGTACCTTCAGCGCCGTGACGCTCGCCACAGCGCGATTGCGGGCCTCTATCTCGTCCGGTGTTGCCGTCCGCCATGCAGTCATTCGAAGTCCTGAAGGGACGCACAGCATGGCAACGATCGGGCTGCCCGGCTTTCGCTAGCTCCGTCCGCACTGCTTCTGCATAGCCTCTGTCCTGTTCTCGAAACCAGACGATCGTGTCCACGCCGGCGATGAATCCGAACTCGTACTCATCGGGGGCACGGTCTTCGGGCAAGCAGACAACGTGCGCCAGTGCGCAGCGTCGCGGCCAGTCGATGCAGACCGCGACGGTGTTGCCGACGCCAGGTCGTAGGCAGGCGTTGAGACTGTCCCGGACCATGCGGCCGTGAGCGGGGAGACGGCGCTGTATGGCGGTGTTCATGGCTGACGAACCCACTCGCGCGCGATCCAGCGTTGTGCTGTTGCGGGCAGCGGACGAGAAGGAAATAGCCAACGCCAGAGACGGATTAGGACGCGAAGCCATGTCGGCATGGCGGACCGTGGGGCGCTCATTTCGCCATCTCCCTGCGCGCGTGCTCGACGCGCTCACAGATCCAACGCTCCAGTTCGTCCTCAGGCCACGCGACTGCACGTGCGCCTAAGTTGACTGGTGGGGGAAACTGCGCTGCGAGATGCGCTGGTAAATCGTCGAGCGGGAAAGCCCAGTTCGGGCTATGACGGCGGGAAGCCGAAGAAGCGTAGTAGCCATTGACAGACCTCATTGCAATGGCTCGCTCAGGAAATGCAAAGGACGCAAGCGAGCCGAACACAACGGATGCAGACTGCCATCGTCTGCGACTGTTGCGCCCGTTCACTTGGTCTAACTGCGACGCGGCTCCCGCTTCCGGGTTGGCTCGTAGTGCAGGTGTGACTGTGACTAGGTGCGCTGCCAGATGGAACACAGCCTATCTGGCGCCATCCGAACTTAATCGGACGTCACTGCACTGGGTCACAAGCAAGAGCGGGGCCAGCCTCGCTCGTCGAACTCAGATGTCACCTCGCGCGGCGACTCGTTCCTAACCTATCACCGCTGGGGCCGACCTCGTGTTCTTGCAGCGAATGGAATGACTTTGCCTTGCGTTAGGCCGTCCATGTAGTTAGCCCAGAACTGCAACATCGTCCGCCGCTCCGGCGCATACGTAGCCTTGTTGTAGACGCCTCGCACGCCTTTGATCGTGTGGCCCAGCGCCTTTTCGATCACGTCGGAGACGTAGCCGTTCGCATGCAGCAGTGTGGAGCCGGTGCGACGGAAGTCATGCAGCGTGAAGTGCGGGATCGTAAGGAGCGCCGGCTCCTTGCCGCGATTGCGCGTGATCTGCCATAGCGCCCAATTCAGCGACGATTCAGCCATCGGCTTGTCGCGCCGTCCTTCCAAGCTCGGTAGCACGTACGGGGAGCCGCCCGCCAATGTCTTTAGCTCCTTGAACAGCGCCGACTGCCTGCGCCGACAGTGGAACTAGATGTGGGATTCCGCTCTTCTGATTGCTCGGGGGCACGTACCACTCGCCTTTCTCAAGGTCAATGTGCTCCCACTTCGCCGCGACTAGTTCACCCTTTCGACAGAGCGTAAGCAACAACAGACGCAGAGCGGCCCGGTGCGCCGGATACAGAAACGTGGCCCGGTCGATTGCCCCCAATAGCTTTCCGATCTCATCCGAGTCGAGCGCTCGATCACGTGAGCCAGCCGCGCCGATCATCTTCATCGGAATGGCAGAGGCAGGATTGCGCTCGATCCGTTGCCGCGCGATCGCGTGGGCGAAGAATGAGCGCGCCATCATGAGGACGTGGCGGGCCTCTTGTACGCGGCCCTTGGCCTTCAATGCGTCTAGGATCGGCAATAGGTCGCCGGCCTCAACCTCCCGCAACTGACGATTGCCCAACGTCGGGAGCAAGTGGCGATCTAGTCGGCGCCGGATGACTTCCGGTCGCCGCTGCTGCGAAACAACGTCGGTCAGAAACCGTTGGGCGAAGCCTCGCACGGTCGCTTCGTCCTCACCGCCGCGCACCTTGTCCGCCTGCTTCTCGCGCGCCGGGGACTTCCCTGCGGCCACAAGCGATTGGTAGTGAGCGTGCCACGTCCGGGCGCCGGTGATCTTCACACCGCCGGCCTTCAGCTGGTCTGCAATGGGAACGGCGGGATATGGGCCGATTGTTACCTTCTCGCGCCGGCCATTCAGCCGATAGCGATAGCGCCAGACCTTCGCGCCACTCGGCAACACTTCGATGAACAGCCCGGCCTCATCCGCGATCTCGTAGGGCGACGATTTCGCCTTGAGTGCTTTGATACGCGTGTCCGACAGTGCCATCGCTACCTCCGCTGCTCTGGCCCCATCGGGGAGCCGCATGGGGCCGAATATGGGGCCGCATGGGGCCGGCTGTCAACGGACGCGACTAGCCTGCGCTGGACTTCGCGCAGCTTGTCTACAGAGGGAAATCGAGGCGAGGCGCACGGACCGTCGTGGACGATCCGGGAAATCTCAGAGATTACAGAACGTCAGCTCGAACTCCACGTCACCTTCGTAGACGGCGCCGCGGTCCATCCCGGTCACGCCGATGAAGCGGATGTTCAGCGCGTACTTGTTCGCGCTGATCTCCGGTACGCAGGGCAGGCTGCGCGGAAGCGTGATGCGCAAGAGCTGCGCGACTTTCGCCGTCGTCAGCATCAACTGGAACAGGCCGTGATGCGCGACATGCCGGCTCGTGCGGCCGTTCTCGCGCAGCAGGCGCAGGACGATCGCGACGCCTCCGGCGATCGGCACGAACGGATCGATCCAGTTCGCGAGATCGTGCCTGCGCTGCTCGGGCGTGCGGTTCAGCCAGTAGTGATAGGCGGGGAGGTCGAACTCGGAAACGCCGCCGGGAATCGCGGTGCGCTGCTTGATGGCCATCAGCCATTCGTTGTCGCGCAGGTGCGTTCCGACCTTGCCTTGCTGACCGAGCAGTTGCGTGGTGAGGACATCGGTATCGGCGAGCAGTCCCTCGAGCGCTTCCTGCTCGATGTTCGGATTGCTGCGTAGCGGTGCCAGCACCTGCTTCTGCCGCTCGAGCTCCTGCACGAGATCGGCCTTGAGGTCGGCGCGCGCGGCAACGTCGGTGATCTCGAACAGCGAGACGAGCGCCGCGTGGTGGTCGGGGGCGGCTTCCTGCGCGGCGAAGTGGCGGACCCGCGCAAACAGGTCCTCGAGGCGCATCAGCGTGCGGATGCGCTCGTTCAACGGATGCTCGTAACGGATCACGTCCGTCATTCTGCACGATCTTTCGCAGGCGAGGTCGCCGCGCTGCCGAGCGCGCGATAACGTCGATCGAGCTCGGCCACCTGCGGCGCGATCGCCTCGCGTGCGCCGCTGTTATCCAGGATGTCATCAGCCTGCGCGAGGCGTGCGGCACGCGAGATCTGCACGCGCATGATCGCGCGTACCTGGTCTGCGCCAAGCCCGCTTCGCGCCATCACGCGTGCGACTTGCGTTTCCTCGGGACAGTCGACGACCAGCACCCGATCGACAAGCGACCGCGCGCCACCCCGTTCGAGCAGAAGCGGCACGACCAGCAGCCCGTAAGCCGCGCGCCATGTCGCCATGCGCCGGTCGACTTCGTCGCGGATCAGCGGGTGCAACAGCGCTTCGAGCTTCTCGCGGAACTGCGGATCCGAGAACGCCTGTTCGCGGAGCCAGCCGCGATCGAGGCTGCCGTCGTCCGCGACGGCGGCGGGTCCGAAGGCCGCGGACACGGCGCGTTGGCCGGGCGCACCGGCTGCGGACAGCTCGTGCGCGATCGCGTCGGTGTCGACCACGGGCACGCCAAGACGCGCGAACGCATCGGCCACCGCGGACTTGCCGCTGCCGATGCCCCCGGTGAGACCGACGACGAACGTCATCGATTACGGCAGGTAGAGCGCGATCAGCGGTCGGCCCGCGAACAGCGCGACGGCGCCCGCGACGGCGAGATACGGCCCGAACGGCAGCGGCTGCTGATGGTCGCGACCCTTGACCAGGACCAGGAAGATGCCGATTACCGCGCCGACGGCAGAGGACAGCAGCACGATCGCGGGAAGCGCCTTCCAGCCCATCCACGCGCCGAGCGCGGCGAGGAGCTTGAAATCGCCGTAGCCCATGCCTTCCTTGCCGCGAACCAGCTTGAACGTCCAGTACACGCCCCACAGCGAAACATAGCCGGCGATCGCGCCGACGACCGCCTCGTGCAGGGGCACGAACAACCCGAACAGGTTCACGAACAACCCGGCCCAGAGCAGTGGCAGCGTGAGGTCGTCGGGCAACAGCTGCGTATCCAGATCGATGAACGTCAGCGCGAGCAGCGTCCACAGCAATCCGCAGGCCGCGAGGCCCTGCCAGGTCGGCCCGAAGCGCGCGATCGCGAGGGCGGCCAGCGCGCCCGCGATCAACTCGACGATCGGGTAGCGCGCGGAGATGCGCGTGCCGCAAGCCGAGCATTTGCCGCGAAGCGCAAGCCAGGACACGACCGGGATGTTCTCGAGCGCCCCGATGCGATGGCCGCATGCGGGGCACGCCGACCGCGGAACGACGAGGTTGTACGCGGCGCCTGGCGGCGACGCCTCCCCGCGCAATTCCGCGCACTGCGCCTGCCAGCCGCGCTCGAGCATCCGCGGGAGGCGGTGGATGACGACGTTGAGGAAGCTGCCGACGAGGAGGCCGAGTACGGCAGCGGCGGCCGTCGCGGCCGCCGGCTCGAGAAGCGCGTCGATCATCGACACGCGCGCGTCTAACCCGCAGGCAGCAGACGCAAAGCCGCCGGACATGCCGGCGGCTGCGCACGACACTCGTTGTTTCGTGCTCTTGCCGGCGGGCGCCGCCGGGCCGCCCCAAGGCGCCCGCCTGGATCCATCCCGATGCAAAAGGTGCAACTGCTGTCCTCGCGTCAGCCATCGAAGTCACGGACGCCTTTTGCATCGGTCCGTCACACTACCGAACCGAGCTTGAAGATCGGCAGGTACATGGCGATCACCAGGCCGCCGATGACCACACCGAGAAACACGATGATGATCGGCTCGAGCAGGCTGGTGAGCGCCGATACGGCGTCATCGACCTCGCGCTCGAAGAAATCGGCGACCTTGCCGAGCATGCCGTCGAGCGACCCGGATTCCTCGCCGATCTGCGTCATCTGCAGCACCATCGTCGGGAACAGGTTCGTATTGGTCATCGCGTTCGTCAAGCTGGTGCCCGTCGCGACGTCGGTCTGGATCTTGCGGGTGCCGGCGGCATAGAGCGCGTTACCGGACGCGCCCGCGACGGCGTCGAGCGATTCGACGAGCGGCACGCCGGCTGCGAACATCGTCGAAAGCGTCCGCGTCCAGCGTGCGATCGTCGCTTTGCGCAGGATTTCGCCCAGGATCGGTATCCGGAGCACGAGCCGGTCGAAGCCGAACCGGAACGCCTGCGATCGCTTGAACAGCGTGATGAACGCGAAGATCGCGCCACCGACGATCGCGAACATGACGTACCAGTAGCTCACGAAGAAATCGGAGATGGCCATCACGATCAGCGTCGGCGCGGGCAGGTCGGCGCCGAAGCTCGTGAACACTTCCTTGAACGCCGGAACGACGAACACCATGATCACCCAGACGACAATGATGGCCACCACGATCACCGAGATCGGGTAGAACATCGCGGACTTGATCTTCGCCTTCAGCGCGAGGATCTTCTCCTTGTAGGTCGCCAGGCGCTCGAGGATCGCGTCGATCGTGCCCGAGGCTTCGCCGGCGGCCACCAGGTTGCAGTACAGGTCGTCGAACTGCGCGGGGTGCGCTCGAAACGCCTGCGACATCGACGAGCCGGTCTCGATCCGGCTCTTGATGTCCATCATCATTCTCGAGAAGCGCGCGTTGCCGTGACCGCGGGCGACGATGTCGAAACATTGCAGCAGCGGCACGCCGGCCTTCAGCATCGTCGCGAGCTGCCGCGTGAAGAACGTGATGTCCTTCTCGGTGATCTTCTTGCCGCCGCGGAACGTCTGCCGCTTGAGCTTCGTGACGCGGATGCCCTGGCGCCGCAGGCTCGTCGTGACGACGGTCTCGGATGGCGGCCTTGGTCTCGCCGCGCACCTGGCGGTTCGCAGCGGTCGAGACCCTCCCAGACGAACGTGTATTCGCGGACCGTCGATCGGTCCTTGCGTCGCGGAACGGTGGTGGCTGTGGCCATGGTGGTCCTTCGTGTGTTCGCCTGAGCTGGCGCTACTCTACTCGTTGGTGACGGCCTCGATTTCCTCGAGCGACGTGATGCCGCTCTTGACTTTGAGCAGGCCGGACTGGCGGAGGTCGCGCACGCCCTCCTTGTAGGCCTGGTCGGCGATCTCGATCGCATTGCCGTTGCGCATGATGACCTGGCGCATGTCGTCGGTGATCGGCATCACCTGGTAGATGCCGACGCGCCCCTTGTAGCCGCTGTCCTTGCATTGATCGCAGCCGACCGGGCCGAACGGCTGCCAGGTGCCGTCGAGATCCTCTTCCGTGAAGCCGGCGCCGAGCAGCGCCTCGGGCGGAATGTCCTCGGGCTTCTTGCACACCGGGCACAGCTTGCGGCCGAGCCGTTGCGCGGTGATCAGGATGACCGACGAGGCGATGTTGAACCCCGCCACGCCCATGTTCTGCAGTCGCGTCAGCGTCGTCGGAGCGTCGTTCGTGTGCAGCGTGGAGAGAACCAGGTGGCCGGTCTGCGACGCTTTGATCGCGATGTCCGCGGTCTCGAGGTCGCGGATTTCGCCGACCATCACGATGTCCGGATCCTGGCGCAGGAACGAGCGCAGCGCGTTCGCGAACGTGAGGCCCGCCTTCTCGTTCACGTTCACCTGGTTGACGCCCGGCAGCTGGATTTCGGCGGGGTCCTCGGCCGTCGCGATGTTGATGCCCGGCTGGTTCAGGATGTTGAGGCACGTGTAGAGCGACACGGTCTTGCCGGAGCCGGTCGGGCCGGTGACCAGGATCATTCCGTAGGGACGCTTGATCGCTTGCAGCATCGCCTGCTGCTGGTCCGGCTCGTAGCCGAGCGCCTCGATTCCGAGCTTCACGCCGGACGAGTCGAGAATCCGCATCACGATCTTCTCGCCGAACAGCGTCGGCAGCGTCGAGACGCGGAAGTCGATCGCCTTGTTCTTCGACAGCACGAGCTTCATGCGGCCGTCCTGCGGCACGCGCTTCTCCGAGATGTCGAGACGGGAGATCACCTTGATGCGCGAGGCCACCTTGTCCTTGATCGCCAGCGGTGGCTGGGCGACCTCGGCGAGGATGCCGTCAACGCGATAACGGATGCGGAAGAACTTCTCGTACGGCTCGAAATGGATGTCCGATGCGCCCGTGGAGATCGCATCGATCAGGATCTTCTGGATGTACTTGACGACCGGCGCATCCTCGACGTCCGAGTCCTCCTCGGTCGCCGCCGTCACGCCTTCCTGGAGGCTGATCTCGAGCTCGTCGAGCTTCGCCATCTCCTTCAGAGTGGCGCCACTCGCCTCGACGAGCTTCGCGATCGCCGCGCCGAGCTTGTCGTCCTCGACGACCAGCGGCTCGGGCACGAGATTGGTCTTGAACCGGACTTCCTCGATCGCCTGGAGGTTGGCCGGATCCGAGACCGCGACGAACAGCCGGTTGCCGCGTTTCGACAGGGGAAGGACGCGGCGCGTCGCTGCCATCTTCGAGGTCGAACAGGTCCTTCTGGACCTGGTCGAGGTCGAAGGCGGACAGGTCGAACAGCGGGACGCCGAACGCGCGCGAGGCGAAGACCGCAAGCTGCGGCGGGGTCATCCGCTTGTTCTGCAGCAGTTGCTCGACGAACGTGATGCCCGCCTGGGCGGCCTGCGACTGCATTGCGTCCGCATCGCCCTCGGTGACGAGACCTTGCTGGGCGAGCGCGCGCGCAAGTCCGGAGAGATTGCGCGTGGCGGCGTGGGTGGCCATGAATCGGGTCGAGACCGGGTAGGCTTGAGTCGCGCGCGGGCGCGTGAGACCCGGTGACGAAGCAACAAATATGCCGGGAAGGCGCTTGGTGGGTCCCGCCGGTCGACCGCTCCCTATTCCATTCGCATAAAATTTACCTTTCGATCATGCCCGCTCGTCCTGGCTTTGTAAAGGCGACGACTGGGTACGACCGACCGGGGGTAGCAGCCGTACAACACGCACGGCGCGGTCCTGGGTCTGCAGGACCTCGATGCCCTGACCGGCGATCCGGAACGTCGTGCCGGCATCGGGGATGTCGCCGTGCTGCTCGACGATCAGCCCGTTCAGCGTTTTCGGCCCATCCAGCGGAAATCGGGTGCCGAGGCGCCGGTTCAGGGTCCTAAGCTGCGTGACGCCGTCGACCACGACGCTGCCGTCGCTCTCGCGGCGAAAGCTGTCGGTGCCGCCGGGTGCGGTGGTCGTGAACTCTCCGATGATCTCCTCGATGATGTCCTCGATGGTCGTCAGGCCCTTGATCTCGCCGTACTCGTCGACGACGAGCGCCATGCGCTCGCCGCGGCTCTGGAACTGCGTCAGCTGGGTGAGCAGCGGCGTCCCCATCGGCGCGAAATAGGCCGGTCGCAACAGCTCGCGCAATCGATCGGCGTCCACGTCGCCGGATTGCTGCAACGCGACGACCTGCTTGACGTGCAGGATGCCGACGATCTTGTCGAGCGTTTCCTCGTATACGGGAAGGCGCGTGTGGTAGCTGGTCGCGAGCTGCTGGCGCAGCAGGCCGGGCTTGGCCGACAGATCGATGCCGTGGATCAGGTGGCGCGGCGTCATGACGTCATCGACCGTGATGTTCTCGAGCTCGAACAGGTTCGCGAGCATCGCGCGGTGCTTGCCGCGGAAGTACTGGCCCTCGAGGACCAGCGAGCGCAGCTCCTCGGGCGTGAGCTTCTCCGAGCCTGGTTCCGATTCCCGCATTCGCAGCAGCTTGAGCAGGCCCTGCACGAACAGGTTGACGAACGATACGATCCACGTGATCGGCGGCTTCAGCAGCGGCGTGAGAACGTACGAGACGAAGGGGGCGAGCCGGTCGGCGTGCGTGGCGCCGATGACCTTCGGCGTGATTTCGGAGAACACGAGAATCGCGAACGTCACGGCCACGGTGCCCGCCGCAAGCACGAACTGGCCTTCCCCGAACAGCCGCTCGACGATGACCGCCGTGAGCGTGGCCGCGGCGGCATTGATGAGGTTGTTGCCGAGCAGGATCACGCCGAGCAGGCGGTCGGTCTGCGCGAGCAGCGAAAGCGCGAGCTTCGCACCGCGCTCGCCCCGCGCGGCGCGGTGCTTCAGCCGGTAGCGGTTCGCCGCCATCATCGCCGTCTCGGCGAGCGAGAACACACCCGAAACGACCAGCAGGATCGCGAGCGTGACGGACAGCGAGGTGAGCGAGAAGTCGTCCATGTTGGTTCTGTTGGGCCTACCGGCCCAACAGAACCTCGAGCACGAATTTGCTGCCAAGGTATGCAAGCACCAGCAGTGCCGTGCCGGCGATGATCCAGTTCGCCGCCTGGCGGCCGCGCCATCCGAACCGCCACCGGCCGGCGAGCAATCCGCCGAACGTCAGCCAGGCGAGGATCGAGAACAGGACCTTGTGGGTGAGCGTGAACGGTTTGCCGAACACCTGTTCGGAGAACAGTGCGCCGCTCAGAAGCGTCAGCGTCAGCAGCAGGAACCCGGTGCCGACGAGGCGGAACAGATAGCGCTCCAGCGTAAGGAGCGGCGGCGTCTGTCCGGCGTCGCCCGGAGGAAGTCCCCGGTGCAGACGTTTTTCGAGACCGGTCATCAGCAACGCGGTGATCGCTGCGACGAGCAGGAATGCGTAGGCGAGCAGGGCGACCGCGATGTGCGCAGCGGCCCAGGGCTCCCCGGCGTAGGGAAACCTGTGCGGACTGGTGATCACCGCGGGGAGCAGCGCGGCGACGGCAGCGACCGGCAATACGATCGCTGCGCTGCCGGGGAGCGTGCGCAGAAAACCCGTGGTCCAAGCGACCAGCACGCAAAGCGCCGCAACCAGCGAAACCGCGTTGGCGAGCGAAATGTCGAAGCCGTGCGGCGTTGCGATCGCCCCGACCAGCGCGATCGCGTGCACGGCGAGCGCGACCGGCGGCAGCCATGCCGCGGCAGCGCTGTGCGGCCGGTCCGCAGCGGGCCAGCGGGTCCATGCGGCAGCCGCGTAGAGGGCGGCGGCGACCACGTGAATTAGAATTAGCATCTCTACCGGAGACGACGCAAAGGTGGCGACGGTCGATTCGCGGCGGCCGCACTGTGCGCGGCGTTGCTGCGGCGCCGCACCGCTTCGCGTCCTGGCGAGTTTACCGCATGGCGTCGCGCCGACGCCCGACAGTGCAAGGAATCCATGTTCGATAACCTGACCGAGCGCCTGTCTCGCGTCGTCAAGACGATGCGCGGGCAGGCGCGCCTGACCGACGACAACATCGGCGAAGCGTTGCGCGAAGTACGGCTCGCCTTGCTCGAGGCCGACGTCGCGCTACCCGTCGTCAAGGACTTCGTCGCGCGCGTGCGCGACAAGGCGATCGGCGAGGAAGTCGTCGGCTCGCTCACGCCCGGCCAGGCGTTCATCGCCGTCGTGCACCGAGAGTTGACCGCGTTGATGGGTGGGTCGGCCGAGCCCCTGAACCTCGCGACGCAACCGCCTGCGGTTTTCCTGCTCGCCGGGTTGCAGGGTGCTGGCAAGACGACCACGGCCGCGAAGCTCGGGCGGCTCTTGCGCGAGGACCAGAAGAAGAAGGTCCTGCTCGTCTCGGCCGACGTCTATCGTCCGGCGGCCATCGAGCAGCTTCGCGCGCTCGCAAGCCAGGTGAGCGTCGACTTTTTCCCGTCGACGCCTGAACAGAAGCCGGTCGACATCGCGAAAGCGGCGGTCGATTGGGCGCGGCGCCACTATCACGACGTCGTCATCGTCGATACCGCCGGTCGACTCTCGATCGACGAAGCGATGATGGCCGAGATCACTGCGCTGCACGGCGCGGTCGATCCGATCGAGACGCTGTTCGTGGTCGACGCGATGCAGGGGCAGGACGCGGTCAACACCGCGCGCGCGTTCCGCGACGCGCTGCCGCTCACCGGCGTGATCCTCACGAAGCTCGACGGCGACTCGCGCGGCGGTGCGGCACTGTCGGTGCGTCACGTCACCGGGGCCCCGATCAAGTTCGCGGGGATCGCGGAAAAGGTGAACGGGCTCGAGGTCTTCCATCCGGAACGCATGGCGTCGCGGATCCTCGGCATGGGCGACGTGCTCTCGCTGGTCGAGGAAGTGCACCGGACCGTCGACGTCGAGGAAGCGAAGAAGCTCGCGAAGAAGGTCAAGACCGGCAAGGGGTTCGACCTCGAAGACTACAAGCAGCAGGTCGTCCAGATGCGCAAGATGGGCGGCTTCTCGGCGATGCTCGACAAGCTTCCGGCGGAGCTTGCGAAGGCAGCGCAGAGCGCGCAGGTCGACGAGCGCAAGATCGCGCGCGTCGAAGGCATCATCAACTCGATGACGCCGCAGGAACGCACGAAGCCGGAGCTGATCAAGGCGTCGCGCAAGCGCAGGATCGCCACCGGTGCCGGTGTGTCGGTTCAGGAGGTGAATCAGCTGCTCAACCAG
This sequence comes from uncultured beta proteobacterium, assembly GCA_963804205.1. Taxonomy (GTDB): domain Bacteria; phylum Pseudomonadota; class Gammaproteobacteria; order Burkholderiales; family Casimicrobiaceae; genus VBCG01. Next base: position 319,847 of record CAWDPJ010000008.1, read on the forward strand.
TTCGAGCAGGCGCAGAAGATGATGAAGATGGTCGCGAAGGGCGGCATGCAGAAGATCGCCCGCATGTTCGGTGGCCGAAAGGGATGATCGGGTCGGCGAGCGAGCCACCGGCATCCGCGGTGCCTGGGCACCGCCTCTTCGTTGCCGTTTTCGCCGCAAATCGTCGGGCTTTGCCCGCGATTTGCGCGGAAGGTCCATGCCGGCGACGAAAGTCGGGGCGCCACCTTCCCCTTGCGGGCGCTGCCTTTCCGTAGTATAATCAATGTCTTTTTCCCGGCTCGCCCGGGTCTACGAAGGATTCGAAAGCATGGTCGTCATCCGACTTGCCCGGGGTGGGGCGAAGAAGCGTCCGTTCTACAACCTGGTCGTCACCGACTCGCGCAATCGCCGCGACGGCCGGTTCATCGAGCGGGTGGGCTTCTACAACCCGATCGCCGGTCCCAGCGAGGAAGCTCTGCGCATCGCGCACGACCGCGTCAACTACTGGACGCAGCGCGGCGCGAGGCTCTCCGACACCGTGGCGATGCTCGTGAAGCGCTCGCCGGCGCCGGGCGTTGCGGCGAGCGCCCAGCCGAGCGTCGAAGCGGAAGCAGCAGCACCCGCGCAGGCCGCCTGAGCAAAGCGTCGCAATCGCAATCCGCGCCCCGGGTCGTTCTCGGGCGCGTAGCCGCAGCGTACGGCGTCCGCGGTTGGATCAAGGTGAAGCCCTTCACTCAGACGCCCGCAGCGTTGCTCGACTACCCGACGTGGTGGCTGACGGCGCGGGGGGGCGGCAAGGAGATGGCGCATCGCGTGCTCGAAGCACGCATGCACAGCGATCTCGTGATCGCGAGGCTTGAAGGACTGGACACGCGCGAGCAGGCGGCCGCGTTCAGCGGCGCCGAAGTTTCGGTACCGCGCGACCAGCTTCCCGAAACGGAAGACGACGAGGTCTACTGGAGCGATCTCGCCAATTGCGAAGTCGTCAACCGCAACGGCGAGCGGCTGGGGAAAGTGACTGATGTGCAGGGCACTGCGGCGCATCCGATCCTGCGCGTGGCGCGTGGTGATGCGGCAGAGGGAGCGGGAACCAGAGGAAAGGGAACCGAGTATCTGATTCCGTTCGTTCCCGCGTACGTGCTGGGCGTCGACCTCGAGGCGAATCGCATCGACGTCGACTGGGAAACGGACTACTAGCCGGACCTGCGGCGCCGGGACGTTCATGCGAATCGATGTCGTCACGCTGTTCCCGGCGATGGTCGAGCATGCGGCGACATTCGGTGTCACCGGGCGCGCGCGCGAGCGGGGGCTGTGGCAGCTGGAGACGTGGAATCCGCGAGATTTCGCGACTGACAGCTACCGCACGATCGATGACCGCCCGTATGGCGGCGGGCCGGGGATGGTGATGCTTGCCGAGCCGCTGGTGCAGGCGTTGCGAGCGGCACGGGCGGCGCAGACGGAGGCTGACGTGGTGGCATCGCGGACGATCTATCTGTCGCCCGCAGGCAGGCCGCTCACGCACGCCCGCGTCGTCGAGTTGGCGGATGCGAAGGACACGGGCTATGTGCTGCTCGCGGGGCGTTACGAGGGCGTGGACGAGCGATTGCTTGCGCGCGAGATCGACGAGGAGATCTCGATCGGCGACTTCGTCGTTTCCGGCGGCGAGTTGCCGGCGCTGATGCTGATCGACGCGATCGTGCGCCAGCGGCCCGGCGTGCTGAACGACGCGGCGTCTGCGCAGGAGGAGTCGTTCGTGGCGGGCCTGCTCGACTGCCCGCATTACACGCGTCCCGAGGTTTACGCGGGCGAGGCGGTGCCGGAAGTGCTGCTGTCCGGGAACCACGCGCTGATCCGGCGCTGGCGGCTCAAGGCGTCGCTGAAGCGTACGATGGAGCGGCGGCCCGACCTGCTTGAACGTCGGGCGCTGTCGAAGGAAGAATCGAAGCTCGTTGCGGAGATCAGGAGTCAGGAGTCAGGAGACAGTTGACAGTTGGCAGTGAACCAGAACCAACCAAACCGCGCGTATCAGGGGGCGCCCTGCGCTGCGCGCAAGCAAGAAGGGCTGGACCCTTCGCTGAAATGAAACCGAAACGGAAAGGAACTACGCGATGAACATCATCGAAACGCTGGAGCGCGAGGAAATCGCGCGGCTCAACAAGACCGTGCCGGATTTCGCGCCGGGCGATACCGTCGTCGTCAACGTGAACGTCGTCGAAGGCGAGCGCAAGCGCGTGCAGGCCTACGAGGGCGTCGTGATCGCGAAGCGCAACCGCGGGCTGAACTCGTCGTTCACCGTCCGCAAGATCAGCAGCGGCGAGGGCGTGGAGCGGACGTTCCAGACCTACTCGCCGTTGATCGCGTCCGTCGAGATCAAGCGCAAGGGCGCCGTTCGGCGCGCCAAGCTGTACTACCTGCGCGGCCGTTCGGGCAAGTCGGCGCGGATCCGCGAGAAGCTCGCGAGCCGCGAATCGCAGGTGCAAAAGGAAAGCTGAGAGCAGGGCGTCGCCTTCCGCGCCTACGCTCCGCCTTTCCCCTCTCCCGCAGGAGACGGGGAACAATCGGCGCCCTTCTCCGCATGCGGAGAAGGGCGGGGATGAGGTAGCCGCTTTTCTTGTCGCGCGACCAAATGCGCCACGCCGTTCGTCGGCTGGAACGACGGCGCGCTCCCGGACGGCTTTCCTGCCGTCGCGACGCATCCCGGCGGGAAATGCCCGCGAACCGCACTTTCCAGCCGGCTTCGCGGCGTTTCCGCGCAGTCGATGGCCGTGGTGCGCTTCTTGCTGACTCGTCTTGCCACCGGCATGCTTTTCCACCAAGATTCCAATGGCATACCGGTGCCGCTCCCGAAGTCGCGACTTGCCCATGAAAGCCACGCTGTACGAAGCGCTCGGCATCCCGCCCGCTGCCTCCGATGAGGAAGTGCGCGCCTCGTTGCGCCGGCTGATCCGCAAGTACTACGCAAAGACGCGCGACGGCCAGGGCAACGTCGAGGAGGCGTTGCGCTTCATCAATCATGCCAGTCGCATACTGAGCGACTCCGAACGGCGCAAACGCTACGATCAGGAGCTCTCGGTCTCGGCGGGCACGACCGAGCAGAAAATCGCGCACGTGGTCAATCACGCGGTCGCGGAGGCCGGCGAGCAGACCGACGTCGGCGCGCCCTCGATCGAGCCCGAGCGCGCTGCCGCCGATCTCGAAGCCTCGCTCGATGCGTCGATGGATACGGCGCTCGTCGACGAGGAGATGGAGCGCAACCATCATCATCCGGGGCTCACCGAGCGCGTCGCCTCGTTCGGCCGCTCGCCGACGGCCACGCTCGCGCTGTGCGTGCTGTTCGGCGCGTTCATCGCGGCGGGCATCATGTTCGTCACCCCGGCGGATGCGGTGCTGGTTGCGAAGCAGGTGCTCGTCTGGCTCACGCTGACGCTGGTCTCGCTCGCGATCATCTACGGCGTCGTCCATGCAGTGTCGTATCTGCGTCGCCGTGCCGTCCCGTCGTCACCGGGACTCCAGCCGCAGACCGATCTGGCGATTCTCAACTGGCGGCGCGAGAAGAGCGTCTTCCTCGGCACCAACCAGCCGCAGGAGGATGCGAGCTGGATCTTCCAGCTTCGCATGGCCGAGCTCGAGCGCGCGAAATCCGGCCGCACCAGCGAGCCGCGGCCGTGGCACCGGCTCGCCGCGCGCCTGTTCGATTACGCGATCTGGGGACTCGTGCTCGCGCTGCTGCTGTCGGAGCTGAGGGGAATGGGCATCGTGCCCGAAGACCTCAGCTACGTGCTCGGCCATCCGCTGATCGCACCGATCGTCATTACCGCGACCTGGATTCCGATCGAAGCGCTGCTGATCGCGGCACTCGGCTCGACACCGGGCAAATGGTTGTTCGGCGTCTACCTGCAGTTCTCGATCTCGGATGCCTATGCGCGCCGCGACACCCAGGCGCAACTCAGGCGCGCTCTGCGACGCGCGTTCCGCGTCTGGTGGGAAGGCATGGCGTTCGGGTTCCCGTTGCTCGCGCCGATTCTCGTTGCCGTCGGGTATGAAAAGCTCACGCAGAACCAGGAAACCGACTGGGACTTCGCGCAGGACGTGCTGGTCACGCACGGACCGCCGGGCGTGCTGAACGCCGTGACCGGCGTGTGCGGTCTGGCCGCGATGCTCTGGCTTTACGGGGTCGCGTGGCACCAGCCGATGGCGGACTCGATCGGCTGGGCGCAGGCGACGATTACCGATGCGCTGCCGACAGCAGCGCAGCTCAAGGGAGGCCTCATCGCGGACGGTGGGTTGATCGGCGGGCTGCAGCTGCCGTCAATGGCATCGCTGAACCTGCCGGGCATCGGCGGCGACGAACCGAAGGGCCCGCCGCCCGGTACGCCGATCGATCCCGAGCTCGACGCCCAGTTCGCCGAGCGCCGCGCGCGCGTCGCGGCACTGAGCAGCGAAGGTCCGAGGATGCTGCAAGCAGGCAATTACCGCCGTGCGACCGAGCTGTGTCGTACGTGGACCGATCTCGAACTGGGTAGCGCTGACGCTTGGCGTTGCCTTGGTCAGTCGCTGCAGGCCCAGGGCAGCCATCAGGAAGCGATCCACGCTTTCCGGAAGGCGAAGCAGTACGATCCGTCCGATCGCACGCTCGATGCCGCAATCGATCGCTCGCAGAAGGGGATCGTTGCGGACTTTTTGAACCGCTACCGCGTAGGGGATGACGCTCGCAGATTGATCACCTGGCTGCGCACGTTCATGGGTTGAATGGGATCGCCTACGGCTGTCGGCGACCGTGAATCACGCACCGCTCTCGCGCTGATCCGAGCCTCGACTATCGCCGCGCAGCACGAACCAGAACGCGCCGTCGGCTTCGCCCTGCTCGACGAGCTCGTTGCCGGTCTGGCGTGAGAACGCCTCGAAGTCGCGGACGCTTGCCGGGTCGGTGGCGGTGATGCGGATCAGCTGGCCACTTTGCATGTCGTTCAGCGCTTTTTTCGTGCGCAGGATCGGCAGCGGGCAGTTCAAGCCGCGGGCGTCGACTTCGCGGTCGGGTTGCATGGGGGCTCGCGTTGTGGGCAAGTCCCGATTCTAACGCTTGAGGGTGCAGCCCGACGATTCGTCAGCCTCTCCAGGCACGGACGCGTCGTTCATCGGAACTGATTGCGGATGCGGCGGATCAAGCGTCGTCGTCGAGCGGTCGTGCGCGAACGGAATGGCGACGAAGCGACCGCCGCGTGCGATCGTTTCCGCGGCACCGGCCGTCGTTTCGGCCGTATAGTCGCCGCCCTTGACGAGCACGTCCGGTGCGCACGCCACGATCAGCGAGCGTGGCGTGTCGTCGTCGAACGGTACGACGAGATCGACCGCTTGCAGCGCTGCAAGCACGGCCATCCGGTCGTCGAGCGGATTGAGCGGACGATCGTCGCCCTTGCCAAGGCGGCGCACGGACGCATCGCTGTTGACGGCTACGACCAGCGATGCGCCAAGGGCGCGCGCCTGCTCGAGGTAGTTCACGTGGCCGCGATGCAGGATGTCGAATACGCCGTTCGTGAAGACGAGCGGGCGCGGAAGCGCTGCGATTCGGGCGAGCGCTTCGCCCGCCGCCGCAACCTTCAGCGCATGGCCTGGCGTCGAAAGTCATTGGCAACCTCCCCAGGCTAGTCGCTTCGCGACGTCGCACACCCCCTCCTCGAAGGAGGGGGCGAGCGCCTTGGGACGGCCCAGCGGAGCTCATGCGCGCACGTTCACGTCAATCGATGGGCTCGACGACCTTGACCACGCGCACGACCCCCGTGGTCGTGGCGGCGATCTGCGCAGCTGCGTCGATCTCCGCGCGACGAACCAGGCCCATCAGGTAGACGACACGGCGATCGGTGACGACCTTGATATGCGTCGCCGAGAATTTGTCGGTGGCCTCGAGGAATCGGGTCTTCACGACCGACGTGAGGTAGGTGTCGTTCGAGCGCGACCCGAGCTCCGATGGCGGGGCGACGACGAGCTCGTTCTGCACCGAACGCACGCGGTCGGTGCCTTTCGCGAACTCGGTCATCGCCGACTTGCCGGCTTCATCGGGAACTTCTCCCGTAATGAGCACGACGCCGTTGTAACTGGTGACGCTCACGTGCGCACGATCCCCCCAGCGGCTGCTCGCGAACTGGCCGACCTTCGTTTCGATCGTCGCGTCGTCGAGTTGCGCCCCCGCCGACCGGCGATCGGTCGCGACCAGCGCGGTCCCCGCGGCGCCGGCGACGATCACCGGCACGCACCCGGCAAGCAACGTGGACAGGGCGATTGCGGTCGAGGGCGAGCGCGGCGGAGAGTCGGGTCATGGTCAAAGGATCCTTGAGCAAAGACGTGGGCTTGAAGAGCGCTCGCGCCGTTTCGCGCGCGCGCTCGCTGCAAGCGACCGCCATTCCGATCAGGCGTCGTCGCCGAGCAGCGTGCGATCGATCGCGTCGCAGAGGCAGTGGATCGTGAGCAGGTGAACTTCCTGGATGCGTGCCGTGCGATCATGAGGAACGCAGATGTGGACATCGCCTTCGACCAGGAGTTCGCCGATGCGCCCGCCGCCCTTGCCGGTCAGCGCGACGACGTGCATCTCGCGCTCGCGGGCGGCCTCGATCGCAGCGACGACGTTCGCCGAGTTGCCCGACGTCGAGATCGCGAGCAGCACGTCGCCCTTGCGGCCGAGCGCGCGGACCTGTTTCGCGAAGACCTGCTCGAACGAGTAGTCGTTCGCGATCGCGGTCAGGATCGACGTGTCCGTCGACAGCGCGATCGCCGGAAGCTCGGGCCGCTCGCGCTCGAAACGGCCGATCATCTCCGCGGAGAAGTGCTGCGCGTCGCTGGCCGAGCCGCCGTTGCCGCAAGCGAGGATCCGGCCATCGGCGAACAGGCAGGTGGTCATCGTCTCCGCGGCGATCGCGATGACGGGGGCGAGCGCTTCGGCCGCGTCGATCTTGAGCTGCGCGCTGGCCGCGAAATGCCCCTTGATGCGGGCGACGTGTTCCATGGCCTGCGATTCTACCAAGAGAGTCATGCGCTCGCGATGTCGCGCAGCCACTCGATGCGGGTCGGATCGAGGCTATCGAGGAGCACCGCATCGATGCGGCACGGAGGCGTGCGCGAAAGCGTCGCGAGATAGGTTTCGGCCGCGGCGACGAGGCGGTTGCGCTTCGCGGCCGTGATGCTCGCAGACGCGCCGCCGAACCGCGGCGAGCGACGTAATCGAACCTCGACGAATACGACGGTGTCGCGCTCCTGCGCGATCAGGTCGATCTCGCCGAAGCGACTGCGCACATTGCGGGCGACGATGGCAAGCCCGCGCGATTCGAGGAATGCGGCGGCAAGCGATTCCGCCTGCGTGCCCGCACTCGCACGAGCTGTCGGATCAGCGCGCATCCGCGGGCACGATGAGCCCTTGGCGGAACACGGCGAGCGTTCCTTCGCGAGCGAAATGGCGCCCTTCCGCGAGCGTGAGCCGTCCGGTCGCTCCGGCGATCTGCAGCCGTTCCGGGACACCGTCGGTGAACCCGCGCGCGATCTCGAATGCGTCGAGGCCCAGCGCGTACAGCCGCTCGAGCACGAGGTTCTCCCTCGGCCGGCGCGGCAGCTTCGCAAGCGATGGATGATTCGGCGTCACGATCCACGGCAGGTCGACGAACATCACCCCTTCCAGATCGCGCGCGGTGGCGGGCTCGAGCCCCTGATTGACGAGCGAGCTCGCATAGGCGGGCAGCCGCGGCACGAAGCTTCGCGCGAGCGCCGCGGGCGGACCGTCGAGCGCGATGAGCGCGCCATCGGCCGCGGTCTTCGCGAGCTCGCGTCGCAACACGGAAAGGCCATCAGCCGAGGCATCGAAGGGGAAGCCTTGCGGCGGGCCGCCGCCGGCCAGCAGCCACTCGGCGGCGAACGCATTCGCGAAACGCTTCATCAGCGGCGCATCGCCGCCGATCACAATGGTGTTCTGCACGTTGTCGGCGCGCATTCGCCGCGCAAGCACGCGCGCGTCGCTTTCGACGGCGAGCGCGAGCGTGTAGATCTGCGGCGGCAGCGCAGCGCCCTCGTCGAGCTGGTTCAATGCAAGCGTCAGGGGCAGCGAACGGTCGCTTGCAGCGAGCGCGCGAAGGTCGTCGCGCACCAGCGGGCCGACGACGACGCGTGCGCCCAGGGACTTGGCGCCTTCGAAACCTCCGAGGACGTTGCCGTCGGCGTGTCCGATCACGCGCACGCGGCGCAACTCGCCGGCCGCTTCGGCGGCGGCGAGAAACCCGTCACGCACCGCCTCTGCTGCACGCGCATAGTCGGGCGATTGCAGGGGCAGAACGAGCGCGATGTCGGCGCCATCGCGTGGCGCTGGTTTCGGCGGCGGCGCAGGTATCGGCTTTGCAGGTCCGGGCGCCTGCGACTTCCCGGGGATCGCGAGCGATGGGTTCGGCACTTCGGGCGCGACGGTGATGCGTGCGCTTGTCGCGGGCTGTTGCGCCGCGCAGAATGCGCTCGCGCCGGCGAACGCGAGGGCCGCGGCCGTGCGTGCGGCACGGCTCATGAACGCGGAGAAAGCAGGGGACGGGTCGGTGAAAGACAAGAGAGAGGCGACAGTGCAAGGGACCCGGGGCCGGACGCAGGACATGCCGGCCGGATCATTATATGTGGTGGCCACGCCGCTCGGTAATCTGGACGATCTGACGATTCGTGCGCGCGACACGCTTGCGCGTGCCGATCGGATCCTCGCCGAGGATACGCGCGTTACCGCCGCGTTGCTGTCGCATTGCGGCATAGCTGCGCGTCCGACGGCGCTTCACGCGCACAACGAGGCGAGGCGCGTGCAGGATGTCCTCGCTGCGCTTCAGAGCGGCGAGCGCGTAGCACTCGTGACCGATGCGGGAACGCCCGCGATCAGCGACCCGGGTGCACGACTCGTGCGGGCGGCGCACGAGGCGGGCTATCGGGTCGTGCCGATTCCCGGGCCGTCGGCAGTGGCGACGGCAGTGTCCGCGGCCGGCCTGCAAGCCGAACGGTTCGTGTTCGTCGGCTTCCTTCCCGCGCAAGCGAAGCTGCGCCGCGAGTTGCTTTCGATGCTGTCTGCGCTGCCCGTGGCGCTCGTGTTCTACGAGGCGCCGCATCGCGTCCGCGAGACCGTCGCGGCGCTCGCGCAATCGCTCGGCGGCGCACGGATGCTGGTCATCGCGCGGGAGCTCACGAAAAAATTCGAGGAGATCGCGCGCCTGCCGCTTGCGCAAGGTGATGCATGGTTCGCGCACGACGCGAATCGCATCCGCGGCGAGTTCGTGCTCGTCGTCGATGCACCCGAAAAGACCTTGGAAGCGCCGCAGCTCACCCCGGAGCTCGAACGCTGGCTTGCCGCCTTGCTCGTCGAGCTGCCGCCGTCGGCCGCTGCGCGCGTCGTTGCTTCGGCGAGCGGCGTCTCGCGCGACCTCGTCTACGAGCGCGCCACCGCGCTCAAGGCACAGTCGGCGTCGGATACGTAGAAAACCCCCGGGAGCGCACGAGACCTGTCGGTGCCTGTACTCGGCCTGTTAGGTATCCGACCCCGGCTTGCGGCGCGCCGCCATCTCGGCGCCGATCGCCGCGAGCTCCTCATGGGTCAGTCGTTCCGCGCACATCGGCAGCAGCGCGCCGTCCTCGATCGCAAGATGTTCGTCGTAGCTGCGTTGCACCTGATCCACCAATGCAGGCGACAGGTTCGCGCGCTGTCCGCTGGCGATGCCCGCGAGCAGCGGCCGCAGCTTGCGCCAGCTGAGGTTCAGGCGCTCGTGCTCGTCCTTGAGACGGGCGACGAGATCGCGCGCGGAGGGTGCGCGCGCGAGCAGCCGCGGAAACACGCTCGCTTCCTCGTCGGCGTGATGATTCGGCTCGGCATGATCGAAGTAGCGCAGCAGCGCGCGCGCAGCCGACCGTGCCTGCGCGTCGGCGCCGTTCTCGGGCAGGTGGCGCTGCAGACGCTGCAGCGTGGCGAGCTGCCGCTCGATACGACCGTGGCACGCGCGCAGCATGCCGAGCGGATCGTCGAACGACGGCGCGGGGGAATCGCCGAGCGGGTCTGACATCGGTTGCATCCGTCACCGCATTATAGCGACGACGCTGTTTCTTGCAGTTCTGCCGAAAATCGTGCGGCTTTGCCGCCGATTTCGGGAAGCTCCATCGGCCGAAAGTAGGGTTTTACTTTCGGCCGCTCCCCTACGCTGGAGAGCGGCGCTTGCCGGCGAGGACCTTGCGACCGAGCCAGCTGCGTTCCAGTGCCGACAGCGTGCTCTTCATCATCTCGTGACGCCCGGAGAGCGCCGTGAGCTCAGCCATCCGCTTTGCGAGATCGCGCTCGAGTATCGACAAGCGGTCGGCCTGGTTGCGGATTTCGGCGGCAAGACGGTCGCGCTCGGCGGTGAGCGTGGTCTCGCTCGCAGCGCGCCGACCGAGCTCTTCGCGCAGCGCCGACGCCGCGTGATCGACGGCCTGCGCGCGCGCGGCGAGCGCAGTACGATCGTGATCGAGGATCTTGAGGTCGGTGCGCGTCGAGTCGAGCTCGCTCTTGAGTCGTTCGAGCTGGCGCGTCGCCTCGTCGCGCTCCTTGCGCAATGCGTCGCGCTCGGACTGCATCGAGTGCAGCGCGTGACGCGCTTCCTCGAGGTCGTGCGCCAGTGCCGCGTTATTCTCGTTCCATGCGTGCTCGGTGGCGCGGGACTGCTCCACCTCCGCGACGAGCGCCTGCAAATGCGACTGTGCGAGCGCGAGCTGCCCTGCCTGCGCATCCGCGGTCGCACGCTCGTGCTCAAGCGATTCCGACAGACGGGAGATCGTCGTCCGTTCGTCCTCGAGATCGCGTTGCGTCTGGACCAGCTCCAGCCGCAACGCCTGCTCGCGCGCGGGCTGGTCGGAAAGCGTGTACGCGATCCGGCCGACGTCGCTGCGCAGTTGCGCGAGCGCTTCGTCGACGCGCGCATCGCGGCCTTCGCTGTTGCCGGTGCGCGACAGCGTGTCGATCCGATCGCGCATCGCGGCTTCGTCGCGGTCGCGCGTCTGGTGAGCACGGCGGGTCTGCTCGAGCGAGGCCTCGAGTGCTGCGAGCTTCGCGCGGGTATCGGCGAGCACGTCGGCTTGGCGTTCCGCGTACACGCGGTCGTTCGCCAGCTCCTGCGCGAGCCACGGCGGGATCGCTTGCGTCAGCGGAGCGTACGCCTCCTGCGCGAGCGCTTCGATCGTGCGTTTCGGATCCGTTCCCGGGCTCAGCATCGCGAGCCGTCGATAACCGTCCTCGACGGCCGTATCGATGCCGGAGGACAAGGCACCGGCCACCTGCTGGCGCTCGTCGCCGAAATGCTTGAGATCGGGGCGGATCGACGTGAGCGCGGCTTCGCGCTCTGCGCGCTCGATCTTCAATCCGAAGCGGGTTTCCGAAACGACATGCGCCAGCACGCCTGCCGGAGCGTCGAGCAGACGGTCGTAGGTGACGAGCGTGCGCGGCATGCCGCGGCTGCCGCGCTCACCCTCGCCGAGATAGTGAAGCCACAGCGCCAGCGTCTTCTCGGGGGCGAACGGCTCGCGTTTGGACAACGAAGCCGCGACCTCGACCGGCCGGCGCACGACGATCGCGGCGCAGACGTCGAAGTCGGACGCCTCGAGTCGCTCGCGCCAGAACGGCGCGGTCAGCGATAGACGCGGATCGTGCAGCAGCGCGTGCGTCGCGGTGCCGTACTCGGTTGCGATCAGCGCGTCGGCCTCGGCGACCAGAGCGCGAACGCCGGCGCGTTCGCGCCAGCGCTCCGGCGGCGCGACCAGCGAATCCCAGCGCAAGCCCATTGCCGCGAGCAGCCGATCGTTGAGCGCACCCAAAGGTGCGGACTGCCAGGTGGCCGCCGCCTCGCCGGGCGGCGCGGCAACGAACGTCCGGCCCGGCGTGGCGCCCGCGTGCGCGAGCGCGCCGGCGAGCGCAGTGGCGCCGCTCCGGGGGCAGGCGATGATCAGCAGGGCGTGGCGTCGCATGGGTCAAGCCGGTCGGGCGCTTCGGCCGCGCGGCGCCCATCGCATGTTCGCGGATCTCCCGGCCGGTCCTACGGATTCGTCAGTCTGGTCACGCCTATACGCGAACCTTGTGCCAGTGGGGCTCCGGGCGGCCTTTCCGGGGGGTCCCCAAGCGTAGGGTGGGCTGGCCGCGGGGTTTCGGGCGACGGGCGGTTGTCTCCCGCGGCGTCCCTGGCTGCCGTGAGGCGTCACGGAGTCACGAAATTGGGCGGGCTGCCGACGTGCGGTCGATAGGCCGATACGGGTCGAGCAGGAAAGCCGCTTCGGAGCACGGCGGATGCCGCTCACGCTGCGCGCTAGATTTCCGTGTAGCCGATGTCGCGCAGGAACGCTGCACGCTCCTGCACGTCGAGATTGCCGGCAACCAGGCGTACGAATTCGCCGCGGCTGCTCGCCTGCTGCGCCGCTTTCTTGGTAAGGATCCGCGCGATCGGTCCAATGCGAACCGCAAGGCTTGCGGTTACCTGATCCACGAATGCGGGCTCGAGCGGTGCGCCGGTCGCCGATTTGTCCGTGATGTCACCGGTCCGGGGGTGGAGCGAACGGGTTGCGCGGGTCGTGCCGTGTACCGCGGGCGCACTGGACGCGGCAGGCCGTGCGCCGCTTGCGCTCTTGCGAAACGCCTCGATGAACTTCCTGCGGGTATCGGGATCATCGATTTTCTCGGAGAGCATCGAGCACAACTCCGCGCGATCGTGCGACAGCGCCGCGGCCTTGTGCACGAGCACCTTCGCCACCGGCCCCAGGAAACGGGCGAGCTCGTGCTCCGCGGAGTCGAGCGTGGCGTCGTCCCAGTGCGGCGCGGGCTTTTGCAGCATCACCGTGCCGATGTTCACGAGCGTCGTGCCCTGGCCCTCGTCGACTTCCACACCCAGCTTCGCAACGTCCCTCAATGCGTCGCGGAACGCGCTGGCGGTCTGGAACCGTGCCTCGGGATCCTTCGCGAGCGCCTTGGCCACCAATTGGTCGACCGCGGACGGCAGCTTGAACGCAGCGTGTCGCGACGGCGGCGCGGGCTCCTCGTGGCAGATCTTGTATGCGATGGTCTCGACCGGGCCCGGAAACGGTCTCTCCCCGGTCATCAGCTCGTAGAGCACCACGCCCACGCTGAACAGGTCGGACCGCGCATCGGTCGTCGTCGCCGCGGCACTGCTCGGGCGACATGTACGAGGGCGTGCCCATCACCATGCCCAGGCTGGTCAGGTTCGTGCGGTCGATGCGCGCGATGCCGAAGTCGGCGACCTTGAGCACGCCGGCAGTGGTGACGAGCAGGTTCGACGGCTTGATGTCGCGATGCACGATGCCGCGCTCGTGCGCGAATTCGAGCGCGTTCAGCAGCAGCGTCATGAGCTCGACGAGCTGCCCGAACGTGAAAGCGGTCTGCCACCGGACGTAGTCGCGCAGGCCGGCGCCGTCGACGTACTCCATCGCGATATACGTGACCTGCGCCTCGTCGCCGTACTCGTACACGCCGACGATGTTCGGATGATGCAGCCGGCCCGCGGCCCTCGCCTCGTTCTTGAAGCGCGCCATGAACTGCAGCGCGAGATCGGGGTCGACCAGCTCCTTCCGGATCGTCTTGATCGCGACCTGGCGCTCGATGTCCGGATCGAACCCGTGATAGACGGTTCCCATCGCGCCCTTGCCGAGGACACGCCGGATCTCGTACTTGCCGAGACGCTCCAGTTTCTCCACGAGGAATCGCGCGCGCTAGCCGTCCAGCATCTTCATCGCCTGCACGAGGCTCGCCTTCATCCGGCCCATCGCCTCGGTCAGCACGCCGATCTCGTCCTTGCTCTTCGTCCTGAACTCGCCGGCCTCGAGATTGCCGAGGCTCACCTGGTCCGCGATCCCCGCGAGCCGTGTCACACGGCGGATCACCATCGTGTAGAGCATCACGTTGAGCAGCACGAAGATCGCAAGGAAGACCGCCGCGAGCGAGCCCATGAAGGCCTTGAACGTCTGGTTCGCGCGCTCGATCGGCACCGCCATCGGCACCGACACGATCTGCGCGCCGATGACCTCGTCCATCTTCCAGCCGAAGCCGTTCGCGTTGCCGTAGAGGTCGAGCATCGTCTTCGGCGCCGCGTCGACGGTGCTGTGGCACGTGAGGCAGGTCGCGCTCTTGATCTGGATCGGCCGGGCGAGATACAGCGAGCGGCCCATCGGCGTGTCGCGCTCGCCGACCATTTCCGTCGTCGCCGCGTCTGCCGGAAGACGTTGACGACATCGGCCTCCCAGTCCGCGGCGCGGTTGCGCGGGATTGGAGGGATTGAGCGTCGCCTCCTTGTACGCGTAGTCCGGATGCTTCTTGCGCAGCTCGTTGAACTGCTCGGTCGCGGCGTAGGCCGGCACCGATTGCGGCAGGAACGCGTACTTCATCTGCGTCTCGAGCAGCGGCTTGACCTGCGTGGTCGTGTAGTTGCGCGCCGACAGCGCCGCTTCCATCATCAGCCGCGCGTGCTGCAGGATTTCCTCGCGTGCGTTCTTCTGCAGCGCGGTGTACGAGACATAGCCGGCAATCAGGAACCCGAGCACGAAGATCCCGAGCAGCACCAGGTTGAATTTCCAGATCAGCTTCATGGCAACTCCTTGCGGCAGGCGACGGATCATTGCGACGTCAATGGTTTGGGGACCGGCGGCGGCGCGTATTTCTCCGGATGCAGCCTGCGGTCCCAGGTCGGATAACGGGCCACGTCAGGCTCGACTGCCCTGCGGAAAACGGGGTCGCGCAAGCGGCTCGCAAAGCGCCGCTCGAACACCGCCCTGTCGCGTCCGGCGAGCCAGGGCTCCGCCTCGGCGTACGTGATCTCACGGTCGGCCACCAGTGCCGGCCGGGTCTTGAACTTGCTCGCGAAGCGTCGGCAGCGCATCCAGATAATGTCGCGGCATCGCCTCGACGAACGCCCTCGGGGGGCGCGTCGACGGCACGAACGCTGCCGGTTGCGGATCTCGACCAGTATTCATCGGGCTTCGCGTCGCGTGCGGTTTCGCTTGCGCCCGACGGCGCGAGCTCGGTGATTCGCGCAGTGCCCGATTCGATGAAGATGTCCAGTATCGTTCCATCGGTGCGCATGACCACCGCGCCGGCGGCGATCGCGACCTCGGCGGATGCTGCACGCACCTGAAGACCCGGCGCCTTTGTGGCCACCTTGAGCCAGCCGCTTGGAACGACGAGCGTTGGCCCGCCCGCCGGCGCTTTGGGCTTCGCGGGCAGCGGCACCATGTAGAGCGTCCCGGCGCCGACGAAGTTAACGAGGCTGCCCGCGATAAACTCGAGATGAACCTGCCCTCGATCGCCTGCCGCGACAATATCGCCGTCCTCCAAGCGTGCACCCGGGCACGAGCTTGTACCAGGTCGTCGCGCGCAGAAGCCGGACGTCTCCGTCGACGAGTGTCGCGACGGCGATCTCGGCTGCCCTCGCGGACGATCCGGCGAGGAGTGCGAGTCCCACCAGCAACCACGGTCGAATCGGTGTCATCGGGCGAGCGCTGCCACGGAAGTCGCGCAGCGCAGGACGCCTTGGAAAAAATGAAGAGCACAAATGCTAGGGCGCGAGGGGGAGGCGCGTCAACGCGAATAGTCGGCGTGGCGAGAACGTAGGTTTCCACTTTCGGGCGGTCCAACTAGGCATCCGCGATCGTGAACAGCTCCTGCGGCTCGCGGATGCTGCGCAGCGCATGGACGCCGACCGATATCATTCGCCCGCGGCACGTCGACGCCGCCTCGTGGAACGTGCTGGACACGAGCACGTTGCGTCGCAGCGTCCGGCAGAGCCCTTCGATTCGGCTCGCCTCGTTGACCGCCGAACCCACGACGGTGAAATCGAGGCGCTCGCTCGTGCCGACGTTGCCGTAGATCACTTCGCCCAGGTGGAGGGCGACGCCGAAATCCAGCGTGCGCTTTCCGGCGGAACGCCGCTCCGCATTGAATCGCGGGAACGTGTCCAGCAGTTGCGCGGCAGCCTTCACCGCAGCGATGCATACGGCTTGTCGGTCGCGTTTCGATAAGTCGAAGGTCGCAAGGAAGCCATCGCCAAGGAATTTCAGGATCTGGCCCTCGTTGTCCAGGACCGGACGTGCCATCACTTCGAGGTAGGCGTTCAGGATTTCGACCAACTCCGTGGGCGGCACCCGGCTCGCGACCCCCGAGAAGCCCCGCAGGTCGCAGAGCCAGATCACGGCCTGAATGCTCTGCACCGAGTGCCGGTCGATCTCGCCGGTAAGGACGCGATGGCCCGCGTCCGGGCCGAGATAAGTCTCGAGAAGCGTACGCGCGACATCGACCGTCGACCGCGATTTCACCGCGAGCGCGAGATAGTGAAGAACATCGACGACCTGCCGGAGGTGACCTTCGTCGAATCCCCCCGGCACGTCGGTCGCGCAGGAGAAGAAGATACTTTGTCGCAGGGGGTCGGCGGCGTCGGCCCCGTCGACGACGCCTCCCGGGCGCAGTTCACTGTCGAAGTGCACCAGGCGCGCGGCGTAATCGGTCATGCCGGCGCGGCGCAGGTCGGCGAGCAGAGGGAATTCGTCGGGGACGCCTGTATCGAGCCGGCGGCGTAGCTGACGCTCGCCCGAGCTTCGCAGTCGATAGATCGGGCTTTGCAGGTAGGCCTCGCTTTCCTCGCCGCTGCGCTGACGCGGAAAATCCTCGATCGTGAGGCCCTCGGTTCGCCAGATGTAGCTGCGCGCGCCATGCTGCGGGTGCAGCGTACCGATGGACATGCTGAACCGGCGCGCGGGGAAACCCGCATCGATTACTCGGCGGCAGAATCCGTCGATCTGCTCGTCGATCGGCAAGCCTTGCAGCCCGCGCTGGACCAACCACTCGGCGAGTCCGGTGAGCTGAAGCGGCGCAGGTGCGCGCGGTGCGTGCGCAGTTTGGGTCATGTCATTGGCGATTTGCCTGCGGGACGGTGGTGTCCGCAATCGTGGTGGAACCGATGATACGCATGCCGCGCTCGTCGCCGTGGTCTGGATTGTTGTTGACATCCATCTGGATGGTGGTAGGATGGTATGCAGATGGTGACCGGAACGCCCCATGACCGAAGCAAGATCGAGAATCTCCGAGACAGAAAAGATCACGATCAACCTCGGCCTCATCGATCTGGGTCAGATCGACCTGCTCGTGCAGGAAGGGTTCTATTCCAATCGAACCGATCTCATACGCAGCGCCATCAGGAACCAGCTCGCAACGCACGTCGACGTGCTCAAGCAGACGGTCGCACGCCGCACGTTGGTGCTCGGCCTGCAGGAATTTTCCAGGCGTGATCTCGAAGCGGTGCGCAAGTCCGGAAAGAGGCTGCGCATCCAGGTGCTGGGGCTTGTCCGCATTGCCGATGACGTCACCCCCGCGCTTGCGAGCGAAACGATCGAATCCATAGTCGTGCTCGGCGCTCTACACGCGAGCCCGGCGGTAAGGACCGCGTTGGCGGATCGAATCCACTGAAGGCAGGAATCACATGATAGGCAACATGAATCAGACCATGCAGGAAGCGATGCGGCTCATGCAAGCAGGGGACCTGCACGCAGCTACGGAGGCCATCCAGCGCGGCCTGAACGGACGCGACGGGACCGCTTATCGAGCCACGGAAACCAATGCGTCGCGTGCCGCAGCTGACATCGACGGCACATGTCGCGTTGTCCCCGACAATCCTTCCGACGCGGTGGAACTTCCCCGGTCACGCGGTTCGGAGCCCAGCGTAGGGCCGGACGGCCACTTTGGGGACCATCGTTTCCAGTGCGACGCGGGCACGCTGCATTACAAGCTCTTCATCCCTGCAGGGCTCCGCGACCTGGCGCCGCCGCTTCTGGTGATGTTGCACGGTTGTACGCAATCGCCCGAAGATTTCGCGCGCGGCACGCGGATGAACGCAGTCGCGCAGGAACACGGTTACGTCGTCGCCTATCCCGCGCAGGCACAGAGCAAGAATGCGAACAAGTGCTGGAACTGGTTCCGCACAGAAGATCAGCAGCGCGGGCAGGGCGAGGCAGCAACCCTTGCTGAACTGACCCGCCACCTCGTGAAAAGACACGGACTCGACGAGCGGCGTGTGTACGCGGCCGGACTCTCTGCCGGTGGGGCGATGGCCGCTGTACTCGCCAGTACCTATCCCGACGTCTACGCCGCAATCGGCGTTCACTCGGGGTTACCGTTCGGCGTGGCGCACGATCTTCCGTCGGCATTCGCCGCAATGAAACAGCGGACCGGAAAACGCATCGGCGGGGTGCCACCAGCGCGCATGGATCCGGTACCTGCCATCGTCTTCCACGGGGACATGGACACGACTGTGGACCCGTGCAACGGCGCGGCGGTCATTGCCCAATCCATGGGCACGGCTGCTTCCGCGAGCGACACCGGACTCGACGCCTCGAGCGCGACGGTGGAGCGCGGGTTCGTTCCCGGCGGGCGCGCTTATACGCGAACGACGTTCAGGAATGCCGAAGGCAGCGTCGTGGCCGAGCAATGGATGGTTCACGGTGCCGGCCACGCATGGTTCGGTGGCGACCGGGCGGGTTCGTACACCGACCCTTCCGGCCCCGATGCGTCGGACCACATGATTCGCTTCTTTTCCGCATGTGCCCGAGGAACGATCAACTAGCGCCTGTTGAAACGAGCACACCGCTATTGCAACCGGCGGAGGGATCGACGTCTTGGCGTTCGTTTGATGGGGTGGGTATTTTATTCGCGTTGACGCCGTCCCCCGATGCTGTGGAGAAGGGGCTCCTACTTGCGCCAGGGCTTCCCGGTCCGTACGGGCGACGGATAGTGCCGGCCAAAGTGCACCGGGTGGTGGTGATGGCGGAAATGCCTGTCGCGCAGCACGACGACACTCGTGGGATAGAAGCCCGGCCAGAAGCCGAACCCGCAGTTGCCCCATGAATAATCGCAGCCGCTCAAAGGCTGTGGATAGGCGGGCGGAGGAGGCGATACGACGATGACCTGCGGTGCCGCCGGGGCCGGCGCATAGTGCATGGGTGGTGGTGACACGAAGGCGGGGGGCGGTGGCGTTTCGCGCCGCGATTGCTCGACCTCCGCCTGGAGCTGCTGCACCCGCTCGTTGAGCGCACGCAGCTCGGATTCTCGCGCAGCTTCGCGGAACGCAGCTTCTCGCGCGGGGTCCTTCGGGGCTGCGCGCGTGACAATCGAAGTCCGGACACCTTCGGGCGGTGGCAGGTTGCTGACGTTCGTCACACCCGCCCCGTCGACCCAAGTGAAGACGTCCGCGTGCGCCAACGGCGGGTACAACATGCCCGCTACGATCCCCACTAACAGACCCCACAACGTGCGCCTAAGCATGGTTGTCGTCCAACCGCAGTACGAATCGATTGTACGCCGCGTCAGCCTGCCTAGTGTCGAATGTCTTGCGGCTTCGCCGAACTGCGATGCGTGTTGGATTCGCCCTTGCGGACGGGGGTGGGCCCGGCCGGACGCCGACCCCTCTTCATTCGAGACACCCCGCCTCCCCGGCTTCGGTTAATGATGCCGCAGACCGCGCCGGCCAGTCTTCGCATTAGGCATGTGTTCGATGAGCGGTATGTGCTCATCGGCCGCCGGAAGCATCCGCGACTACGGCGCGGGATGACGATTGAGGAATTTGCCCGTCTGGAGCATGTGATCGTGTCGCTGCGCGGCTGTGATTTCGTCACTCCCGTGGACAACGTTCTGGCTGCCCACGGACTTAGGCGGAACGTGGTGCTATCCGCGGCTTCATTCTTGATTGTTCCCGAGATCGTGTCCCAGTCGGACTTCGTGGCCCTGGTCCCGGAACGGCTAGTACACGACCGTGCCGACAAGCTCAAGGTGATCGACTGTCCGTTCCCCGTGGAAGGGTTCGCAGTGGCGATGGTGTGGCACGAGCGCAATCACGGACACAGCGGCCATCGCTGGATCCGCGAGGCTATCGTCTCGCTGATCGGGTGAATAAGATTTGGCTCCAGAGTGCGCAGGTTCCGTCGTTGCAATATTCACATCGAAGCGGTCATTGCGGGGCATCAGCATATGGCCTGCCGCAACTGGCGTATCTCCGTTTCCAGCGCCTGGATGCGCTGGTCGCGCTCCGCAAGCGCAGCAGCAACGTTAGCGACCTCGAATCGCTGGGGTATGTGCTGCGGGCAATTCGCGTCCCAGGCGGTCACGGTAAAAAGAATCGCCTGTTCGGCGCGCGCCTTGTAACCATCCGGCATCAACTTCGCAGTCAGCTCGGCGTCATCCTCGACGACCCGCGCTTCGCCCCAGATCTTGACGCGCCGGCGGTGCGCGTAGTCGATGAGAAACAGATGCGCCTTGGGATTGTCGGCCAGATTGCCCTGCGTGATGAATTGCCGGTTGCCGGCGAAATCAGCCAAGCCGATCGTCTGGTCGTCGAGCACGCGCAGAAATCCTGGCGGGCCGCCGCGATGCTGAATGTAGGGCTGTCCTTCGGTGTTTGCCGTGGCGAGAAAGATGCTCGTCTGCGCGGCGATGAACTCGGCGAGATCCGGCGTTATGCGTGTGTTCCAGGCGCCCCGCTCCTCCAGCCGGCTGTACGCATGGCGTGAGCCTTTGCGCGCCTGCAGTCTCTTGACGGTGGGAGTAAACGCGACGTCGCTCGAGTAGCAGTGAGTGTTGTCCACGATGGCGTTCTCAGAGACCGAACCGGCGGGCGGCTCATGAAGCTGTTCCTTGTCTAATGGTTTGAGGGTGCGATCGCCGGCAGCGCATCGCGCCGTGCCGGCGACACCTCCCGCAAACATGGCGGTCAGTTGAACTTGCCGGCGGTCACGACCGGAAAGTCGATCTCAGTGCCGCCGGCCACGTTGATGAAGTTCGTCCACGTGTTGAGCGCGACGTGGAGCACGATCTCGATCACCTGCGCATCGTCGTAGCCCGCAGCCTTGACTGCACGTACCTCATCTTCGCTGACGTGGCCGCGCTCGCGCACGAGCTTGATGGCGAAGCGGACCGCGGCATCGGCCTTCGGGTCGTTGGATGCGCCACGGCGGTTAGCTGTGATCTCCGCGTCGTCGAGCTTCGCAAGCGTCTTGCCGAGGTAGCTATGCGCGGATAAGCAATAGCTGCAACCGTTCTCCTCCGCGACCGCCAGTGCGATGCGTTCGCGCGTCGCCGCCGGCAATGAGCCCTTGTTCAACGCACCGTTGAGGGCGACGTAGCCTTCGAGCGCAGCGGGGCTGTTGGAGATGAGACGAAACATGTTGGGCACGACGCCGAGTTGTTTCTTCACGGCTTCGAGAAGCGGCTGGGCCTTGGCGGGTGCAGTGTCGATCGTGGCAGGGGTTGGAATGCGAGACATCGGTTGCTCCTTTGGTTCAACGGCCCGAATCGGCCGATGAGCCAAAGGTACGACCTTCCACGGATGCTGATAAGACGGTATAAGATGGAATCACCCTTTCATTTAACGGAAAGGTTGATGGACCGCCTTGAAGCGATGCTGGTTTTCGTGACCGCAGTGGAGACGGGCAGTCTCTCCGCGGCGGGCCGCCGGCTGGGCATGCCGCTCGCAACCGTTAGTCGCAAGATCTCGGATCTCGAGGCACATCTTAAGACGCGAATCCTCATTCGGTCGACTCGAAAGCTCACGCTGACCGACGCCGGCCGGCTGTACGTCACGGCATGCCGGCGCATTCTCGAAGATGTCGCAGAAGTGGAGCGCGCCGCGGCGGGTGAGTACAGCGCGCCGAAGGGAGAGCTGATCGTCACGGCGCCGATCGTGTTCGGCCGACTGCATGTGTTGCCGATCGCGCTCGAGTTCCTGAAAGCCTATTCGCAGATCAACATCCGCATGATCTTGGCTGACCGCATTGCGAGTCTCATCGAGGAGCAAATCGACGTCGCGATCAGGATCGGGGAGTTGCCGGACAGCTCGCTGGTCGCAACCCCCCTCGGGTTCATTCGCCGTGTCGTCTGCGCAAGTCCCACCTACTTCGCTGTGCGAGGCACTCCCGCCCGTCCGTCCGATCTACGTAACCACGACTGCATCAGCTTCGAAGGTCTCACGTCGCCGACAGCTTGGACGTTTGCCACGCGGAAAGCCGGGACGTCCGTTCCAATCCACTCGCGGCTCACGATCACCACCGCCGAGGCGGCAATCGATGCGGCCGTCGCCGGGGCGGGCATAACCCGCGTGCTTTCCTATCAAGTCGAGAACGCAGTCCGCTCCGGCAAGCTCGATGTCGTGCTACGCGATTTCGAGCCACCGCCCTGGCCGGTGAGCCTAGTGTTTGTCGGCCAACGACTGTTGCCGCAGAAGCTGCGCGCGTTCCTCGATTTTGCGGCGCCACGGCTTAGAGCCGCGCTGTACCGCGGCATCGATAAAGAAGCACGGCAAAAGCGGCGCTAACGAATTGTACGAGAAGCAAACGCGACGAACGGATCGCTACTGCGACCGATAAGCCGATGCGAACGGATCGCCGTCGAATTCAGCCTGAAAGTACTCCACGAACGCTTTCACCTTCGCGGAGTAACGCCGATTGACCGGTGAGAGTGCATGGATCGGCAGAGGCTTCGGCCGATACGGTGTGAGAACAACTCCCACGCGCTTCGCTTTGATGTCGTCGCCGAACAGCCAAACTGGCGAGAGCGCGATCCCGATCCCCGCCAGCGTTGCCGCCCGCACGGCTTCCGAGCTATTGGATTGAAACCTTCCCGAGACTCGGACCGAGAGGCTGGCTACCGGCTCGGGAGCGATCGCGGTAGCCCGAACCAAGGGAGCACGCTGTTCTCGAAGCGGGTCATGGCGCAGATCCGGTCGCCGGTAAGGGTGAGGACGTAGAGGCCGATGCCGTGGCGGATGCCGGTAGGGGCGCGCAGGTAGGCTCCGAACGCCGGCTGACCGTTGGCTCGCGTCGGCACGAGGTCGAACCTGCGGCCCGCGCGGAAGAGGCTGGCGCAGAAGCGGGCTCACGACGTCTCTGCCCTCGTATTCGAACGGCATCGGTGGCATCGAGACGAAGACGTCGTCTGTCAGAAGGGCCACCAGCGCGTCGAGATCGGCGGACTCCCACGCGCTGACGAACTTCGCCACGATCGCTTCTCGGACGGCGAGCCGGAGGCGGGAGGCGGTTCGCGGTCGGCGGTCGGCGGCAGGCGGCGCTGCAGGCTGGCGCGCGCCCGTTTGAGAGCGCTGTTTACCGATTCGACGGTCGAGTCGAGCATTTCGGCCGCCTCGTTCGCCTGGAATCCGAGCACGTCGCGCAAGATGAGGACAGCGAGCTGGCGAGGCGGCAGGACCTGAAGAGCGGTCACGAAGGCGAGCGAGATGGATTCGGCCTGCTCGTAGCGGGCCTCCGGGCCGAGCGACACGTCGATCGCACCCTCGAGGAGGGCGTCGGGATATGGCTCGAGCCATACGACCTCGCCGAGCCGGGTCGGCTCGGGCGGTTCAACGTCGGGCACGTCCCACTCCTTGGCGGGTCGTCGGCTGGCCGAGCGACGCGCGTTGAGGCACCGGTTGGTGGCGATGCGATAGAGCCAGTTGCGGAGCGAGGCGCGTCCCTCGAACCCTCCAATGCCTTGCCAAGCGGCGAGCAGCGTTTCCTGTAGAGCGTCCTCGGCGTCCTGGAAGGATCCGAGCATCCGATAGCAGTGCACTTTCAGCTCTCGCCGGTGCGGCTCGGTCAGCTCCCGGAACGCTTCGCCGTCCCCGGCCTGCGCCCTGGCGATGAGCTCGGTCGTCGCCACTCGACCCTCGCGTCGTCTCTCGCTCACTTTGTCCACATCGAGTATGACACCGGCCGAGCCGCGAACTGGGCGCAGGGCGCGCGCCCATTTTCTCGATGTGGTGGTGTCTTTATGGATAGGAACATTACACAGGAGCGTGCCATGAGAACCTAACTTCCCGCCGCGATCGCGGCGCTAATTGTTGGTACCAACGCCGTGGCTCAGCAGGAGAGCGCGGAGCAGGAGATCCTTCGGCTCGAGCGCGAGCTGGCGGCCGCCGCTCAGCGGAACGACCCGGCGCCCGCCCGACGCCTCTTCGCCGAGGACTTGACCGGAGTGACCAGCCGCGGAACGCAATTCGATAAGGCGCGAGGGCTGGCGATCATCGAGGGCAGTGCGGATCACGGCGTCCGTCCTGGACGACTTGCGTGCGCGGGTGTACGGCGATGCGGCCGTCGCCACCGGGCGCGTGACGTTTTCGGGGGCGATCGAGGGCATGCGGTACCCCGACCGGCAAGTCTTGTTCACGGACACGTGGATTCGGAAGGACGGGCGTTGGCAGCTCGTGGCGATCCACCTCACGAGCGTCGACGGGAATCAGAAATGATGCGGCTGATTCCCTTCATGAGGGAAGCACCTTGCTCACGCATGAAGAACGCGCAGCGGTGGACGCGAGCGTGCAACGACCTACCGACTGGCGCGGCGAGTGTCAACGACGTTCAGCAAGTGCGACGCGAGAATAGTCATCTCACGCACTTCCGGTTTTTCCAGAGCCGGCCGACGATACGAATGCGGATTCTTGTAGCTTCCAATCGCGCCCGTCATCAGATTCATGAGCGCGACACCCTCGCCCTTCTCAGCGGTCTGGTCCGTTAACGGCCCGAAGTCGCGGGATTTTTTAGGGCACCTAGATGCGGCCGAATGAATCGATGCGGCCAGGCTTTCGGAACTGGCAAACAACTGGCAAACGACGGAAAAGTGGTGGCGAAGGTTAGCGTCCGCTATCACGTGAAGCTTGCCGTTTGGGTGGGCCCGGCTGGATTCGAACCAGCGACCAAAGGATTATGAGTCCTCTGCTCTAACCGACTGAGCTACAGGCCCGGCTCGAGGTCACGGGTGGCGATGCTCGACGAGCGCCACCGCGGCGCGCAGCTCACGCTCACGAAGCCGCGAGGGTCGTCAATGTAGCACGTGCTGCATGACGCATTACCGCGTCGCGTGGACGCGCCCGACGGAGCCGCGACGAAACATCGCTAAACTAGCGCGGGACTGATACCCGCCGCGGGCACGCCATGTCGGCCAATGGGCTGCAGCAGCACTATCTCCGACCGCTGCTGTTGCCACGCGGCGTTGCGCTGGTCGGTGCGTCCGAACGACCGGGGTCGCTGGGGCGCATCGTGTTCGAGAACGCACTTTCCGGCGCGTTTGCGGGCGACCTGTACGCGGTCAACCCCGGACATCGCGAAGTGTTCGGCCGCAAGTCCTGGCCCAGGATCAGTGCGATCGGCGAAACTGTCGATCTCGCAATCATCGCTGCACCCTCGCGTGCGATCCGCGACGTACTCGACGATGGCGCGGACGCCGGTGTGCGTGCGGCGATTCTGCTCTCCGATCCGCCGGCCGGAGACGCTACCCAGCAGCGCAAATGGACGCGAGACATTGCGCAATTCGCGGCGCGGCGCGGCATCCGGCTCGTGGGGCCGGGTGCGTTCGGCCTGGTGCGCACCGACATCGGCCTCAATGCGTCGATCACCGATGTCCCCGTACTGCGCGGCCGTCTTGCGCTGATTGCGCAGTCCGGTGCCGTCTGCACGGCGATGCTCGACTTCGCCGCGCCGCTGCACATCGGCTTCTCGACGGTGATGTCGCTCGGCGCGGGGGTGGACATCAACTTCGGCGAAATGCTCGATTGCATGCTGCTCGACAGCGAGACCGACGGCATCCTGCTGTACGTCGAATCGGTACGCGACGCACGGCGGTTCCTTTCCGCGTTGCGTGCGGCGGCGCGAACGAAGCCGGTGATCGTCCTCAAGGCCGGGCGCTCGCACGAGGCGACCGCGCGCGGAAACGCGCCCTCCGCGGATGCCGTATTCGAGGCTGCAGTGCGCCGTGCCGGTACCGTGCGCGTACGGACGTACACGCAACTTTTCGCGGCGGCGCGCATTCTCGCGCTCGGTCGCATTCCGCGCGGCGACCGGATCGCGATCATTGCGAACGGTCGCGGTCCGGCGCTTCTCGCCGCTGACACGGCTACCGAGCGCGATGTCCGCCTGGCCGAGTTCGACCCGGTGACGCTTCGCACGCTCGATTCGCTGCTTCCGACCGAATGCGACCGCAGCAATCCCGTGGATGTGCGCGCCGATGCGCCTCCGGAGCGCATCGCGGGCGCCCTGGCCGCGGTACTCGCCGATGCGAACGTCGATGCGGCGGTCGTGCTGCACGTGCCTCGGCCGTCGATCGGGACGACCGATGCGGCACGCGCGGTCGCTGCGGTCGCGCGTGACGCGAGCAAGCCCGTGCTGGCGGCATGGCTGGGTGCGATCGAGCGCCCGGAAGTGCGCGAGGCGCTGGAAGCAGGTGGTATCGCGAACTTCTACACGCCCGAGAACGCGGTCGAGGCTTTTTCGTTCCTCGCCGCCTATCGACGCCATCAGGAATGGCTGCTCGAGGTTCCACCGCCGCAGGAGGAACCCGAGATGCCGGACCTCGCAGCAGCGGACAGCGTGCGACGCGAGGCCGAAAGCGAGGGCCGCACGACGCTGAGCGACGAGCAATCGTCGCGGCTGCTGGCAGCGTTCGGACTGCATGCGATGCCCGCCGCCGCCGCGACAACGCTCGAGGAAGCCAAGCGGATGGCGCGGCAGTTCGGTTACCCGGTTTCGCTCGAGGTACCGGCGAACGGATCCGCGTCTGCCGCGTTGCGACGCGAGAAGTTGCGCGATGCACGCGCCGTCGGGCGCGCGTACGCGGATCTGATCGAGGCGACGCGATCGACACAGCGCCGCAGAAAACCGCCCGCCATCATCGTGCGCAAGGAGGCGGGGGACGCGACCGGTCCCGAGCTGTCCCTCGGCGTGTACACCGATGCGACGTTCGGTCCGGTCGTCGCGTTCGGCGCAAGCGTCCGTTCGCCGCTGGCTACCGCCGACCGCGCGCTCATGCTGCCGCCGTTGAACCGGCGTCTCGCGCTCGATCTGCTGAACGCCGTGCGGGGGCGCCGGCGCGCGGGGTTCTCACTCGGTGACGAAGCGAGCGAGGCCTTGTTGCGCCTGATGCTTCACGTTTCCGCGCTGATCTGTGCGTTGCCGTGGGTGGTGGAGCTCGAGCTCGATCCGTTGACGCCCGCGCCGGGACAACCGGCCATCGGTGAGCGTGCGGATCGCCGTCGACCTGAAGCGTTCGCGCCTGGCGAACTACGCGCACATGGCGATCCATCCGTATCCGGCGGAGCTGGTCGCCGAGGTGCGCGCCCGCAACGGCGCCATCGTCGTCATCCGACCGATCCGCCCGGAGGACGCCGAGCTGGAGCGTGCGTTCGTGAACAGCCTGTCGGACGAGACGCGTTACCTGCGCTTCTTCTACCGCATGCACGAGCTCACGCCGGCGATGCTCGCCCGGTTCACGCAGGTGGACTACGACCGCGAGCTCGCGCTGGTCGCCGTGGTCGAGGACCCGCGGGCCGTCGAGCGCATGTCGTTCGCGGGCGTTGCGCGCTACATCGAGAATCCCGATCGCAGCAGCGCCGAGTACGCGATCGTCGTCCACGACGCCTGGCAGCGCCAGGGAATCGGCCGCGCGCTGATGGAACGGCTGATCGCGGCGGCAAAACGCAAGGGCCTCGCACGGCTCGAAGGGGCGGTGCTTCGCGAGAACGCGAGGATGCTCGAGTTCGTCGAGTCGTTCGGGTTCACGACGCGCGAGGATCCGGGCGACACCGAGCAAACACTTACCGTGCTCGACCTGGCGCAAACGCAGGTCGCAGGCGCTGCTTAGCTGACGCTCGCCGCGCGCTACACTTCGAGTCACGTCAACTTACCCGGCGCGGCAAGTTACTTCGTCGGCGACGTCTTCGAGTCGCTCGCGCTGCCCGAAGGGGGTGGCGCACTGGCACTGCTCGGCGGCGAGCTTGCCGGCGCTGCTGTGCCGGTCGTTGCCGCCGTTGGAACGGCCAGCAGCCTACCCGGACCGTCCGAATCGCCCGCGATCGAGATCGCCGCGGAAGTCGCTGACCCAGTCGAGACCCGGCCCGATCCGGTAGACGGTCACCGCCTCGGTCTTCAGGCACCGGATGCCGACCTCGCCCAGCGCGGCTTCGACCTCGGCCGTGCGCGGATCGAACACGTTCTCCTCGAGCTCGAAGTCCGTCGCCTTCCAGTGATGGCGGCGCAGCGCCGTCGCCACTTCGTCGAGCTGCGCCTCGGTGATCAGCGAGTAGTCGCCCATCGCGTCGCCTCGTCGGATTTGCCGCAATGATCGCGCGACGTTGGCGCGCTGAAAAGACCCTGGCGGCTGCGTGACGTCGCCGGAAACGAAAACGCCCCGCCGGGGCGGGGCGTTTCGCGGCGCGTCGAGCGGATTTACTCGCCTTCCAGGAAGCTCCGCAGCTTCTCCGACCGCGACGGGTGACGCAGCTTGCGCAGCGCCTTCGCCTCGATCTGCCGGATCCGTTCGCGCGTGACGTCGAACTGCTTGCCGACTTCCTCGAGCGTGTGGTCGGTGTTCATCTCGATGCCGAAGCGCATGCGCAGCACCTTCGCCTCGCGCGGCGTCAGCGTGTCGAGGATCTCCTTGCACACGTCGCGCAGGCTCGCGTTGACCGCGGCATCGGACGGCGCGATCGTCGACAGGTCCTCGATGAAGTCGCCCAGATGCGAGTCGTCGTCGTCGCCGATCGGCGTCTCCATCGAGATCGGCTCCTTGGAGATCTTCAGGATCTTGCGGATCTTCTCCTCGGGCATCTCCATCTTCTCGGCGAGCGTCGCCGGGTCCGGCTCCTGTCCGGTCTCCTGGAGGATCTGGCGGCTGATCCGGTTCATCTTGTTGATCGTCTCGATCATGTGCACCGGGATGCGGATCGTGCGCGCCTGGTCGGCGATCGAGCGCGTGATCGCCTGGCGGATCCACCACGTCGCGTAGGTCGAGAACTTGTAGCCGCGGCGGTATTCGAACTTGTCGACGGCCTTCATCAGGCCGATGTTGCCTTCCTGGATCAGGTCGAGGAACTGCAGGCCGCGGTTCGTGTACTTCTTCGCGATCGAGATCACGAGGCGCAGGTTCGCCTCGGTCATCTCGCGCTTGGCCTTGCGCGCCTTCGCCTCGCCGGTCGACATCTGCTTGTTGATCTCCTTCAGGTCCTTCAAGGGGATCATCACGCGGTTCTGCAGGTCGATCAGCTTCTGCTGCTGCTCGACGATCGCCTGGCGGTACTTGCCGAGCTGCTCGGAGAACCCCTGGTGCGTCGAGACCTCGCGGTCGATCCAGCGCAGGCTCACCTCGTGCTCGGGGAACTTGCGGATGAAGTCCGGGCGCGGCATGCCGCCCTTGTTCACGACCAGGTCCTGGATCTTGCGCTCGATCTGCCGGATGTTGTCGACCTCGCTGCGCACGCTGTCGCACAGCCGCTCGACCTGGCGCGCAGCGAACCGGATCTGCATCAGCTCGGCGCTGATCTTCTTCTGCAGCTCGAGGTACTTCGGCGCCTTGTGGCCTTCCTTCTGCAGCACGGCGAGCATGCGCGCGTAGAGCCTGCGGATCGTCGCGAAGCGCTCGAGCGAGGCGACCTTGAGCCGCTCGAGGTTCTCGGCGGCGATCGCACCGGCATCCGCTTCGGACTCGTCCTCGTCCTCCTCGTCGCTCTCGTCGTCGTCGGCGGCCTCGAGGCCGGTCAGCTGCTCGTTGAAGTCCATCAGCCCGTCGACGAGGTCGTCGATCTTGAGCTCGTCCTTCTCGATCTTCTCGGCGAGGTCGAGGATCTGCTGGACGGTCATCGGGCAGGCCGAGATCGCCATGATCATGTGCTTCAGGCCGTCCTCGATGCGCTTGGCGATCTCGATCTCGCCCTCGCGCGTGAGGAGCTCCACACTTCCCATCTCGCGCATGTACATGCGGACGGGATCGGTCGTGCGACCGAATTCGGAATCGAGCGTCGACGCGGCGGCTTCCGCCTCTTCCTCGACGTCCTCGGTCGGTGCCGCCGGCGTCGACTCGGCCATCAGCAGCGTGTCGGCGTCCGGGGCCTCGTCGTAGACCTGGATGCCCATGTCGCCGATCATCGAGATCACGCCCTCGATCTGCTCGGCGTCGAGCACGTCGTCCGGCAGGTGATCGTTGATCTCGGCGTAGGTCAGGAAGCCGCGCTCCTTGCCGAGCACGATCAGCGTCTTCAGGCGCCGCTTGCGCGCCTCGACGTCGGCCGGCGTGAGCTCGCGCGGCGGCTCGGCGTGCTTGCCGTTGCGTCCCTTCTTGCGCTGCGCCGCGTCCTCGGCGCGCTTGCCGGCGATCTTCGCGGCGATCTCGCTGGTCGTCGGCTTGGGTGCAGGCGGCTGCTTGGCCGCCGCCGTACCGGCCGGCTGCGGCGCCACGACGACCTTGGCCGGCGGCGTCTTGGCCAGCGGTTTTGCCACCGCCGACTTCACCGGCGCAGACGTCGCCCCCTTCGACCCCGGCTTCGGGGTCGGAACCGGCTTTGCGGGCGTCTTCGCCGCAACCTGCTTCGGCTTGGCGGACGCGGGCTTGCCCTTCGCCTTCGGGGCAGCCTTCTTCTTGCTGCCCGGTTTCGC
Organism: uncultured beta proteobacterium; assembly: GCA_963804205.1. Lineage (GTDB taxonomy): Bacteria > Pseudomonadota > Gammaproteobacteria > Burkholderiales > Casimicrobiaceae > VBCG01. The sequence continues at coordinate 350,291 of CAWDPJ010000008.1, forward strand.
CTTCGGTGCGGCCTTGCCCTTCGGCTTCGGCGCACGCTTGGCCGTGACCTTTCGCGCGGCCGGGCGCGCCGGCTTCTTCGTGGACGCGCGAGCGGTGCGCTTCACGGTCTTGCGCGCCGGGGTTTTCGCCTTTGCGGGCGATTTGCGCGTCGGTTTGGCAGGCTTCTTGGCCATGGGCATCCTTGGAGGCTTTAGCGTCGGTGCTTCGTGCGTTCGGTGGCGCGTGACGATGGAAGACGTTTATGGGGGCCGCGGGTCGATCCGGACCGACTCGACACGTGCGTCCACCCGATATGGGGGCGGCGCGGGCAAACCGCAAATTATACTACGATTTCAGCGTGTTCGGTGCAAAACCATGCGTCGGACGACCCGGCAACCGCGATCACAGCCGGCGCTACGATGGGCTGTGGCCGGAGGTTCCGCGCCGGACCAGGTCGAGCTGGCGAAGACGCTCTGCCTCCTCGGCGGTCAGCTCCGGCGCCTCCTCCGGCGACGGTTCGGCGCGTCCCTCGCGCTGGGCGGCGATCCACCACCGCCTGCACGCCCTCGCGCAGCTGCGCTTCGGCCAGCTCGGGCGCCAGCGCCTGGTCCTGCGCCGTCGCCAACGCCGCGGCCAGGACCGCGTCGTGCGGCGTTTCGGCAAACCACTGCAGAACCGCCGCCGTCGTCAGCGGGCCCTCGCTGGTCGCGCAGTACTCGACGAGCGCGCAAAGCGCCGCGCCTTCCGCGGTACCGTCCTCCGGCCGGGGCAGCGGAATGCTGCGGGCCAATTCCGGTTGGAGCAGCACCATCTGGATCAGTTCACGGGCCAGCGAAGGGCCGCGACGAGCGGGGCCGCGGGGTCTTGTGCGCCACGTCGGCGAAGCGCCCGGCTGGCGCTGACCCCGCACCGCGGCCGCGTTGCACGAGCAGCGATTTGAGCTCCGATTCCGGCAGGCCCGACAGTTCCGCGAGCCGGCGCCGAAGCAGGGCTGCCAGCACCGGCGCTTCGATCTGGGCCAGGTAGGGTCGTGCGGCGGCGACCAGCGCGGCGCGACCTTCGGCCGACGACGGCGGATGCTGCGCGGCCAGCTCGCGCAGGAGGAATTCGGAAAGCGGGACCGCCGCCTTCAATGCCTGCTCGAACGCAGCCTTCCCGCGCTTGCGCACGAAGTCGTCCGGATCCTCGCCATCGGGCAGGAACAGGAACTGTGCGTTCTTGCCGTCGGCGAGCGCGGGCAGCGCGTTCTCGAGCGCGCGCCACGCAGCCTTGCGACCGGCGTTGTCGCCGTCGAAGCAGAACACGACGCTGTCGGTCAGTCGAAACAGCTTCTGCACATGCACGGCCGTCGTCGACGTGCCGAGCGTCGCCACTGCGTAGCCGACGCCGTGCTGTGCGAGCGCGACGACGTCCATGTAGCCTTCGACGACGACGACGCGCTCGGCATCGCGGATCGCCTGCCGCGCCTGGAACAGCCCGTAGAGCTCGCGACCCTTCGAGAACACCGGCGTTTCGGGCGAGTTCAGGTACTTGGGTTCGCCGCGATCGAGGACGCGCCCGCCGAAACCGACGACGCGGCCGCGCACGTCGTGGATCGGGAACATGACGCGATCGCGGAAGCGGTCGTAGCGCTTGTTGTTTTCGCCGCGAACCACGAGGCCGGCCGCGTCGAGCGACGGATCGCTGTAATCGGGGAAAGCCTGGTCGAGCGATTGCCAGGCGTCGGGCGCGTAGCCGATACCGTAGTGCGCTGCGATCGTGCCGGTCAGTCCACGGCCTTTGAGGTAGTCGATCGCGCGCTGGCTTTCCTTGAGCTGCGCGCGATAGAACTTCGCGGCGATCAGCAGCTGCTCGGTCAGGTCGGCCGCTTCCTCGCGCCGCTCCTTCTCGCCGGAGCGCTCGACGCGCGGCACGGTGAGGCCCGCGTCACGCGCCAGCTCCTCGACCGCTTCCGGAAACGACTTCTGCGAGTACTCGATCAGGAAGCCGATCGCGGTCCCGTGCGCGCCGCAGCCGAAGCAGTGATAGAACTGCTTGGTCGGGCTGACGGTGAACGACGGCGTCTTTTCGCCGTGGAACGGGCAGCAGGCGACGTAGTTCGCGCCGGCCTTCTTGAGCGGGACCAGCCGATCGACGACTTCGACGATGTCGACGCGGGACAGCAGCGTCTGGATGAAGTCGTTGGGGATCAAGGCGTCAACGCGTTGCAGCATCGCGTGCGGGCCGGCACTTTCGAGCGCGGGCCGGCCGCACGGATGCGCCACACGGCAGGGTGCATAGCGATTATAGGCAGCATCAACGGCGTCGGGAAATCAGGGACAGGCACTAATTCATGCTGCCTGTCGTTTGATCACGGACCCGGTTGAATTTAGTGCCTGTCCCCGATTTCCAGGCAGCTCAACCGGCCAGTTTCGCCTTTACCTTCGCCGACACCGCGCCCAGATCCGCCCGCCCGGCGAGCTTCGGCTTCAGCTCCGCCATCACCTTGCCCATCCCGGCGGCCCCCGAAGCGCCGGTCTGCGCGATCGTCTCGGCGATCAGCGCGTCGATCTGCGCGTCCGTGAACGGCTGCGGCATGTAGGCGGCGAGCAGGTCGACCTCGGCCTGCTCCCTGGCGGCGAGGTCGGGCCGTTTGCCGGCCTCGAACTGCGAGATCGAATCGCGGCGCTGCTTGATCATCTTGTCGATGACGGCGACGACCTCCGCATCGGCCAGCTCCTTGCGCTCGTCGACCTCGCGCTGCTTCACCGCGGCGAGCAGCATGCGGATCGTGGACAGGCGCGCGGCATCCTTCGCGCGCATCGCGTCCTTCATGTCGTCGGTGATCTTCGCCTTGAGGGTCATCGGCCGGTTCCTTGAAGGGACAAACCTCTTAAGTGGGGACAGACCACGATTTCCGCGATGGGCCCCCAATGCGAAAGGGGCGAATCGCTTCGCCCCTTTGCTGGAAGACGTCTGCGTGCGAAAGGTCAGTACAGCTTCGGCGGCAGCTGCTGGCTGCGCAGGCGCTTGTAGTGCCGTTTCACTGCGGCGGCCTTCTTGCGCTTGCGCTCGGCCGTCGGCTTTTCGTAGAACTCGCGTGCGCGAAGCTCGGTGAGAAGGCCGGTCTTTTCGATCGTGCGCTTGAAACGGCGCAGGGCGGCCTCGAACGGCTCGTTTTCGCGGACGCGGACAGATGGCATAGGGATCAGGACCTTAGTTGGTGCTTGGCTACGTACTTGGTTACGTGCAGAGAACGCAGGGTTGGGTTAGCTCCCCATTATAGCCGGCCGTCGCCAGGCCCGGCAACCCCCGCGCACTGGCGCCGCTCGCGCCTCCTATAATCGGCCGGTGCGAGTCCTCGGCATCGAAACCTCCTGCGACGAGACCGGCGTCGCTGTCTACGACAGCGAAGCGGGGCTCCTGTCGAACGCGTTGCATTCGCAGATCGCCCTGCACCAGGCCTACGGCGGCGTGGTTCCCGAGCTCGCCTCGCGCGACCACGTCCGCCATCTGGTCCCGCTGATCGAGCGGGTCGTCGCCGAAGCCGGGCATCACGCTCGCCGACCTCGACGCCATCGCCTACACCGAAGGGCCCGGGATTGGCCGGTGCGCTGCTGGTCGGCGCGAGTGTCGCGAATGCGCTCGCGTACGCATTGAACAAGCCCGCGATCGGCATCCATCATCTCGAGGGCCATCTGCTCTCGCCGCTGCTCGCCGATCCGCGCCCGGACTTTCCGTTCGTCGCGCTGCTCGTGTCCGGCGGCCACAGCCAGCTGTTCGAAGTGACCGGCGTCGGTCGCTACCGGTTGCTGGGCGACACGCTGGACGACGCCGCCGGCGAGGCGTTCGACAAGACCGCGAAGCTTCTCGGTCTGCCGTATCCGGGCGGGCCGGCGCTCGCGAAGCTCGCCGAGCAGGGTCGGACCGGCGTCGTTTCGCTGCCGCGACCGATGCTCGAGTCCGGCGATCTCGACATGAGCTTTTCGGGATTGAAGACCGCGGTGTTGACACTCGCGCGCAGGCTCGGCGGCGAAGCATCGCTCGACGATCAAACGCGGGCCGACATCGCGCGCGAGTTCCAATCAGCGGTCGTCGATGTGCTCGTTGCGAAGGCGCTCGCGGCGCTCGAAGTGACCGGTTTGCGAACGCTGGTCGTGGCCGGCGGCGTCGGCGCGAATCGCGAGTTGCGCGAAAGGCTCGTGCGGCGAGGTCGAGAGGCGTGGCGCGAGGGTTTATTTCCCCGATGTCGCGTTCTGCACCGACAACGGCGCGATGATCGCGCTGGCGGGGGCGATGCGGTTGACATCGCAACGAAATCGGGACGGCGGGTTCGGGGTGCGGCCGCGGTGGGGGCTGGGGGAGCTCGCGCCGTCAGCGTGACGGCAACGTGCCAGTCGCGCGTCCTGATCTTCAGCCGCGACGGCACGACCTCACCGTATCTGACCTACTGCCCGATCGTGCTCTCCTGCCCCGTGACGAGCCTGCCGGATGTTCTCGCGGTGCCGCCAGAACAGCAGCAGCGCGATCGGCACCATCGCCCACGCGATCGGTTCGGGGCCCTTGACGTAGAACATGCCGAGCGGCATCAGCGTCGCCACGGTGAGCGCCGCCAGCGAGCTGATCTTGAAGCCGTAGGCCATCGTCAGCCAGATGACGGCGAGCAGGAGGCCGAGCGGCCAGTGCAGCGCGAACACGATGCCGGCGCTGGTCGCGACGCCCTTTGCCCCCGCGGAAACCGTGAACAGCGGATACAGATGGCCGACGAAAACGGCGAGCGCCGCGGCAGCGACCGTCCATTCGGGCGCTGCGAAGGCAACCGCCAGCCGCTGGGCCACGAACACGGCAACGAACCCTTTCAAGCCGTCGCCCAGCAGCGTCAGAAGGGCCGCCTGCTTGTTGCCGGTGCGCAGCACATTCGTCGCACCCGGATTGCGCGAGCCATACTCGTGCGGACTCGGCAGGCCGTACGCGCGCGATACGACGACCGCGAACGAGATCGAGCCTACGAGATAGGCGCCGATGACGATGAGCGCGGCCGCAAGCATGGATCGAGAGGCAAGCGATGGGCAAGGCGTTAGAATCGCGGCCGATTCTAGCAAATCACGCTGTTTCGCCGACCTCAAGCGGCCCCGATGAACACGATCTTCATCCACGATTTCCGCGTCGCGACGAAGATCGGCGTCTACGAATGGGAGCGCAAGATCGCGCAGACGATCCGCCTCGATCTCGAGATCGGGCTTTCGAGCGATACCGCATTCCGGACCGGCGAGCTTGCCGACGCGCTCGATTACGCGGCGCTCGTCGAGCGCTTGCGCGTCTTCGCGTCCGACCATCCCTATCCGTTGCTCGAGCGGTTCGCCGAAGCGGTCGCGCAGATCATCCTCGGCGAGTTCGCGGCGGACTGGGTGAAGGTGCGCGTAGCGAAGCCTTCGGCGATCCCGGGTGTGAAGGAGCTCGGCGTCGCGATCGAGCGGCGTCGCGAAAAGCGACCTTGACGGCGCGAGTTAGGGTCACGCTGAACGACGCCAGTCAGGTCGTCCCCGCGCAGGCGGGGATCCAGCGTCTTGCGGGTTCAGAGTAGCCGTCACTCGCCCGTCAAGGCCGCTTTGTTGCGCGAACGCCGCACCGGCGGGCGCTGCGGGCCGACCGGCGCGTGCGGATCACCGCCGCGATGGGTCAGAATGCGGCACACCATGCACGCCGCCCTCCGCTACGCACTCTACGGACTGTTCGCCGTTTCAGGCTTCTGCGGCCTGATCTACGAATCGATCTGGTCGCATTACCTTCGCAACTATCTCGGCCACGCTGCGCACGGCCAGACGGTCGTGCTGGTGATCTTCGTCGGCGGCCTGGCGATCGGCGCCTGGCTGGCCGGACGCTACACCGAGCGCATGCGCGAGCCGTTGCTCGCCTACGCGGCGGCCGAGATCTTCATCGGCTTGTTCGCTTTCGTGTTCCACCCGGTCTTCGTCGGCTTCACGGGATGGGCTTACGACACGCTGCTGCCGGCGGTGTGCGGAGCGTCGGGCTGGTGCGCGACGCAATGGATCACGGCTGCACTGCTGATCGCAGCGCCGGCGATCGCGCTGGGCGCCACGTTCCCCTGGATGGCCGCCGGCGTGCTGCGACGCTATCCGCAGCGGCCCGGGCACGAGATCAGCGTGCTCTATTTCCTGAACAGCTTTGGCGCGGTGTTCGGCGTGCTCGCGAGCGCGTTCCTGTTCATTCCCGCGCTCGGGTTGCCGGGCACGGTGATGCTGGCCGGCGCGCTCAACGTCGCCATCGGCATCGCCGTCTTCGCCATTGCGCGGCCGTCGCGTGCAGCTGCCACAGCGGTGGCGACTCCCGAAGCCCTTCCCGAAGTCGCCGCGCCGGTGCGCGGAAAGTCAGCCAGGGGCGCAACCGCCGCAGCACCAGCGAACGCCGAGGCGGCGCCAACTTTGCCGCGCGTATCGCCCTCGGCGGCGAAGTCGCTCGTCGTCACGTTCCTCGCGGTCGCTGCGCTGACCGGCCTGTCGTCGTTCGTCTACGAGATCGTCTGGATCCGCATGCTGGTCCTCGTGCTCGGCGGGTCGACGCACGCGTTCGAGCTCATGCTCGCTGCTTTCATCCTCGGTCTCGCGGCAGGCGGCGCGTGGATCCGCAACCGCATCGATCGCATCGGCGATGCGCGCTCGTTCCTCGGGCACGTGCAAGTCCTGATGGGCCTCGCTGCGATCCTGACGCTGCCGCTCTACGGCGCGCTGTTCGATGCTTTTGCGTTCCTGATGGCGGGTCTTGCGCGCACCGATCCCGGCTACACGCTGTTCCATGTCGCGAGCGCCGTGGTCGCGCTGGCCGTGATGTTGCCGGCAACGTTCCTCGCCGGCATGACGCTGCCGTTGATCACGCATCGGCTGATCGTCGCGGGTGTCGGCGAGCGTGCGATCGGACGCGTGTACGCGGTGAACACGTTCGGCGCGATCCTCGGCGTGATCGTCGCAGTCCATGGGCTGATTCCGTGTGCTCGGCTTGAAGGGTGCGCTGCTGAGCGGCGCGTTGGTCGACATCCTCCTCGGCATCTATCTGCTGCGGCGGCCGCGCGGCGAGCTCGCTTTCAGCTGGCCGGGCTTCGCGACGGTGATCGCAGGGCTCGCGGCGTTCGGCATCGTGGCTGCGGGCGTGCGCATGGATCCGCTCCGGATGGCAGCCGGCGTCTATCGCGACGGCACGGCGCGCCTTTCACCGGATACGAAGATCCGCTATTACGGGGACGGCAAGACGGCGACGGTCAGCGTGATCGAGTGGAACGGCCGCATGCTGTTGCGCACGAACGGCAAGACCGACGCTTCGGTGTCGCTCCAAGGCCCGCCTACCGACGACGAGCCAACGCAGGTTCTGCTCGGTGCCCTGGCGATAGGTGCGAATCCGCAAGCGAAGCGCGTTGCCGTGATCGGCATGGGTTCCGGCATCACCAGCGCCACGTTGTTGTCGACGCCGACGCTCCAGCGAGTCGACACGATCGAGATCGAGCGGCGCATGGCCGACGGCGCCAAGCAGTTCGGCGAGCGCAATGCGGGCTTGTGGACCGACGAGCGCAGCCATTTCGTGTTCGACGACGCGAAGGCCTGGCTCGCGCGCTCGTCGGCGCCGTGGGACATCATCGTCTCGGAGCCGTCCAATCCCTGGGTGAGCGGTGTCGCGAGCCTCTTCACCACGGAAACCTACGAGCGCATCGCGAAGCATCTGGCACCCGGGGGCGTGCTGGTGCAGTGGATCCAGATCTACGAGGTGGACGGCGCGCTGCTCTCGTCGATCTTTCGTGCGCTGGTTGCACATTTTCCGCACTATGCGGTCTACAAGAGCGGCCCGGGCGACCTGATCATCGTGGCGTCGCGCGATCGCGTACCGGTCGTCGACGCGACCGCGTTGTTCAAGCATCGCGAGCTGGGTTCGATGCTCAGGAAAGTCGGCGTGGCGGGGCCGGCCGACATCGATGCGCGGTGGCGCGGCGACTCCCACGTCTTCAACGCGCTGCTGGCCGCCTTCGATGCGCCGGTGAACTCGGATTACCAGCCGTACGTCGACCTGAATGCGGCGCGCATGCGCTTCGTGCAGGCGGATTTCCGGCCCATGTTCGAGGCGAGTGTCGGGCCCCATCCGATGCTCGAGGTGCTGGGCGCCGTGGTGCCGCGAACCGCGGGTTCCGAGAGCGCGCTGGGCTTGGCGTTGGCGGCGGCGCTGGCTGCACGCGCCGGAGACGCCCGTCACGCTTCCGCCCGAGCACGCGAACTATGGCGACGCGGTGCGGGCTTCGCGCGAGCTCCTGCGTACCTGCAAGCCCGGCGGACCGATCCCGGTGCTGCTCGAAGGCGCTGTCGGCACGGCGATGGTCATCAACGAGCTGCCCTCCGCTCGCGCCGCCGCCGTGTGGACCGCGGTGCAGCAGGGCGCGTGCTATCGCTCGCTCGATCCGAACCTGCGGCTTTGGGTCGACCTGTTCGCGGCCATCGCCGCCCGCGATGCAGCGACCATGTCCGAGCTCGGCACGCGCGCCGTCGCGTCGGCGCCGACCGACTTCGCGCGCAGCTACGCGTTGAGCGCTGCCGTCGTCGGGGACATCGCGCTCAAGCGACCGGAGGTCGGGGGACGTCTGCTCGAGCTGTATGCGCCGTCACAGCAAAGCCCGTGGACGATCTTCCTGCGGGAAGCGACCGCCGGCAAGACGATCGCTCCGCAGCGCAAATCGTAGACGTCAATCCGCCGTTGCGATGTCGACGAGCATCGGTCGTAGCACACGGATCAGGTCGGCCGGGGTCATGCCGACCAGATAACCGCGGCGCCCGCCGTTGACGTACAGATACGGAAGCTCCGCGATCGTCCGTTGCAGGTAGACCGGCATCTCACGACGCGTGCCGAACGGGCTCGTGCCGCCGACCTGGTAACCCGAGTGCCGGTCGGCAACGGCAGGCGCACACGGCTGGATCGATTTCACGCCGAGGGCGCGCGCGAGGTTCTTCGTCGAGACCTCGCGATCGCCATGCATCAGCACGATCATCGGCCGCTTCGCATCGTCCTCCATGATCAGCGTCTTCACGCACGCGTGCTCGGCAACACCAAGCTCGCGCGCGGAGGCCGCCGTACCACCCCGCTCTTCGTACGGATAAGGGTGATCGGTCCAGGCGACGCCGTGCTCGCGCAACACGCGGATCGCGTTCGTGACCGGCAGCGACTTCGCGGCCATGGCGGAAACGGCTAGTACGGCTGGAAGCGTACGCCGTTGCGACCCAGCTGCGCCTCGATGTAGCGCTTCCAGATGCCATCGGGCTTCCAGACGCGCGCAACCGACTCGTAGGCGCGGTCCGGATCGTCCCGCAACGCGATGGCTCGATACAGGAACACCATCGAGGACGCACGCAGGTTGATCTGGCAATGGACGAGCACCTTGCGCGACGCCAGGCCCCGCATGACCGCGACGAACAGCTCGTAATCGCGTTGATCGGGCCGTTCGAAGTCGATCGGGATGTTGATGAAAGCGAGGCCCTGGCCGGCGACGATCGCGGCTCGTCGCGCACGGCGTCGTGGACCGTGGGGGCGCAAGGTACACGACGGCTTCGAAGCCCTGCGCCTTCAGCGTGCGCAGCCATTCGGCCGACGGTTGGCCCGACGTGACGAGTCGGTCGGAAATGACGACGACGTTTGGCGGTGGCTTCGGTACGGCGGCGAGCGACGGGGACGCCACGACGGTCAGCAGACAGAAGATGCAGCGAAGAATGTTCGTCGTGGGGTCATGGGGCATCGAGTGCCGTCACGGTCGAGCAACCAACGGCACGGACCACGGCTCCCGCCACACGATGCCGAAACGCGGGCACGCTTCATCGGCGAGGCGCACGCGACTGAAGCCGGCGTCGCGCAGTTCGCGCAGCAGCGCGGCTCGCGAGAACAAGCGCATCTCGAGAGTCGCGCCGTCGCCACCATGAAACACCAACCCGTCGAACGCCTGCTCGCTCCCTTCGCGGGTGCGGTTCTGGAGCCGTCGTGTGCCCTCGACGTCGACGATCCGGAAGTCGTGCAGATCGGGAAAATGCTCGACGGTGTCCGGGTCGAGCGAGAACGGCACGGTCAGGATCAACACGCCGTCCGGCTTGAGGAGCTGCCGCGCGCCCGCGAATGCACGGGACACCGGCGGCACGACATGCTCGAATACGTCGCTCGCAATCACGAAGTCGTGCCGACCCGCCAGCGAGCTCGGAACTGCCGTGATGTCGAGCTTCGGCTCGGTATCGAAGAATGTATTCGTGTAGCTGAAACGCCGGGCCAGCGGCACCGCATACGAGTGCGCATCGGAGAGTCCGATTCCGACGATATGCGGGCTTTCGGGCAAATCGGGTAACGCCCGATCTTCCCCGATCAATTCGCGTACGAGCAGGTGAGCGATGGACCGGAAGCGAACCGTGGAGCCGCAGCTTGCACACGACGGTGTCTCGCGCGTCAGCTGGCTTGGCAGCACACGGTTCGATGCGTTGCACAGGTTGCAGACGAATGCCGCAAGGCCGTCGTCTTGGGTCGCGTGCGTGGGCCTCGCCGTCTTCTTCCAGAAGCGCTGGCGGAGCTCGCGCAACGACCGGGACATCGGAATTGGCATCCTTGCTCAGACTAGCAGGTTGGTCTCAGGCATCGGCGCCGAAACCACGCGTTACACAAGCTTCGTGAACCAGAAGCTGCCGCCGCCGAACCCGTGGCGCTTCGGATGCGCGAGTGCCGCGATCACGAGCTCCGGGAACGTGTGGAACGCATACGAGCATCCGAATTCGACGCGGAACGTCGCGGCGGCATACATGAGGAGCGCACGCAGCACATACTGCTCGTTCCAGCTCCGGTTCTCCGTCAGCACCCAATTCTGCGGATAGTCATGGGGCAGGAAAATGTCGTGCAGATGCACACGCACGCCGGGCGCAAGCGAGGGCAGGACGTCGAACAGCAGGTAGTTGACGTCACTCCCGGTCTTGGCAACGTGAGAGGAATCGATGAACAGGATATCGCCCGCACCGAGGCACTGGAACTCGGCTGGCGACATCTGCTGAACCCGCCGCTCGATCAGTTGGCCGATGCCGTCTACGCCGCGTTCGAGAAACTCTCGCGGATGGGGCTCGACGCATGTGAAGTCGATGCGGCCAGCAAAGAAGCGGCGGTTTACATCTGCGATCAGCAATGAGGAGTATCCCGACCCGACCTCGATGATTCGTTCAGGCTGCCAGGCGCGGAGCAGCACGAACAGTGCCCGCGGGTCGAGCCAACTGAACTGCGAGTTTTGCGTGTAGAAAGAGACGGGCGCATCCCGTTCATCGAGATGCTCCGGGTAATCGTATTCGGGCAGGAATCGCGGGAACCACTCGGTGAGCACGCGCCGGTGTCCGGCGTCGTTGAAGTCGATCGCTGCCGCCACCGGGCGCGCGGGCCAGATCCTGTCCCGCTGCCCGGAAAGCGCGACGTTGTCGACGATCGGCGAATAGAAGTGGCCTGGATCGAACGACATGCGCGGGATCTCAGGGAGATCGAGCTGGGGTGCGAGGCCTTGCGGGGTTGCTTCACCGGCACCCGGTTGCGGACGCGCTGTTTCTTCTCGACGAGCAGTTTGCGCTACAGCCGGATCAGGCTGTAGCGGGTCTGCATTGCCAGTCGAATTCTGCGACGGAGGCATCGAGAAAGTTATTGATTGCAACGAAATGGGGTCGCCTGCGGCAGCTTGTCGCGTAACCCGGCGGCGCTTCGGAGGCTATCGGGGTGGATCATTGGGACGATTGTCGTTGACCAAGCCCGGCGTCGCCGATTATCCCGGATTGGCCAGGAGCGGGATAGCGGATGCGCGCAGGAATGGCTATTCGCTCTACCCTCGCGGATGATGCTGCGCATGCAGCCGCTTCAGCCGCTCGCGCGCAACGTGCGTATAGATCGTCGTGGTCGTGATGTCCGCATGACCGAGCAGCAACTGCACGACACGAAGGTCGGCGCCGTGGTTCAGCAGATGCGTCGCGAACGCGTGCCGGAGCACATGCGGCGACAGCGTCGCCGCCGGGATGCCCGCCACGACCGCGTAGCGCTTGATGAGCGCCCAGAATGCCTGCCGGGTCATCGGGCCGCCGCGCGCCGTCACGAACACGTGATCGCTCTTGCTGTCGCCGGCCAGCCGCGGTCGCGCATCGCTCAGATAACGTCGAATCCAGTCGATCGCCTCCTCGCCGAGCGGGACGAGCCGCTCCTTGCTGCCTTTGCCGAGGACGCGCACGACGCCCGCGTCGATCGCAACCTGGCTGCGCTTCAGGCCGACGAGCTCCGATACGCGAAGCCCCGAGGCGTACAGCGTTTCGATCATCGCACGGTCGCGGAGGCCGAGGTCGCGATCGACGTCCGGCGCGGCGAGCAGCGCTTCCACCTGCTTCTCGGACAGGTTCTTCGGCAGGCGGCGGGGGCGTTTCGGCGCGCTGACCCGCAACGTCGGGTCCTCGCGCACCTGCGCGCGCTCGAGCTGGAGGCGGTAGAAGCGGCGCAACGTGGACAGCCGGCGGCCGATCGACGTCGCCTTCGCGTGCGCGGCGAACTGGACGGCAAGCCAGCCCTCGACCTCGGCGCGACCCGCGGCGAGCAGCGAGGAGTTGTGTTTTCGCAGCCAGGCCGACCACGCCACGAGGTCGCGCCGGTACGCCGCGAGTGAGGCTTGCGCAAGCCCGTCCTGCAGCCACAACTGGTCGCAGAACGTGTCGATGAGCGTGCCTTCGCTGTCCATCCGTCCGTCACGCCCCGAATCGGTAGCCCTCGTGGACGAGGAGCCAGCGCTTGATCGCGATGCCTTCGCCTTCCACGGCATTCATGAAGCCGCCGAGCTTGCCGCGGCTGCCGACGACGCGGTGGCAGGGAATCACGAGGGCGATTCGGTTCGCCCCGCAGGCGCCGCCGACCGCGCGAGCCGAAGAGCGGACGGTTCGCGCGATCTCGGCATAGGTGCGTGATTCGCCGACCGGGATCGCAGCGATCGCGTCCCAAACGCGGCGCTGGAACGCCGTCCCGTCACGCGCCAGCGGCAGCGTGAATCGAAACGACGGATCGTCGAAGTAGCGCTGAAGCTGCTCCACTGCGCGCCGGGCGATCGGCGTGCGCGGTGCGATGGCTCGCTCGTGCAATGGCAGGTAGCGAATCGCGGTGACGGCGCGATCGTCGGTCTCGATGCCGAGCACCGCGAACGGTGTTCGAAGCTTCGCCACGAAATTGGGGACAGGCACTGATTGCATCGATTGAGTGCCTGTCCCCCAATTTCAATGCTGGCCTCGTCATTTGTCGACGCCCATGACGAGATCGGGCAGCCAGGTCACGAGCTTCGGGAACGCGGTGACGATGGCGATGCACAGCACCAGCATCGCGAAGAACGGCAACGACGCCCGCGCGATCGTGTTGCTGTCCTTGCCGGTCATGTTCTGCAGCACGAACAGGTTGAAGCCGACCGGCGGCGTGACTTCCGCGATCTCCACCAGCAGCACGACGAAGATCCCGAACCAGATCAGGTCGAAGCCGGCCTGCTGGATCATCGGCAGCACGACGGCGGCCGTGAGCACGATCATCGAGATGCCGTCCAGCGCCGTCCCCAGCACGATGTAGATCAGCGCGAGCACCGCGATCAGCGTGTACGGCGAAAGCCCGAGCGAGCCGACCCATTCGGCCAGCGCCCGCGGGATCCCGGTGTAGCCCATCGTCATCGAGAGGAATTTCGCGCCGGCGAGGATGAACATGATCATGCACGACACGCGCGTCGCGGACATCAGGCTCTCCACGAAGCTCTTCCGGGTCAGCGATCCCCCCGTCCAGGCGAGCACCAGCGCGCCGAACACCCCGTAGGCCGCGCACTCGGTGGCTGTCGCCCATCCCAACACCAGCACGACGATGACGAAAATGATGAGGAGCGCGCAGGGGATCAGCTGGCCGGACGCGCGGATCTTCTCCATCAGCGTCGTCGGCGGCTCGGGTGGCGGGACGCGCTCCGGATGACGCCAGGACCACCAGCCGATGTAGCCCGAGAACAGCAGCATCAGCAGGAGCCCGGGGATGAATCCGGCGAGGAAGATGCGCACGATCGACGCTTCCGCCGCGACCGCGTACACGACCATCGTGATCGACGGCGGAATCAGGATGCCCAGCGTGCCCGCGGTCGCCAGCGCACCGAGCGCGAGGTTCTCGTCGTAGCCGCGGCGGCGAAGCTCGGGCAATGCCACCTTCGAGATCGTCGCGCAGGTCGCAGCGGACGATCCGGACACCGAGCCGAAGATCCCGCAGCCGAGAATCGTCGTGTGCATCAGTCGGCCGGGCACGCGGTTCAGCCACGGGGCGAGCCCGTTGAACATCTGCTCGGAGAGCCGGGTGCGGAACAGGATCTCGCCCATCCAGATGAACAGCGGCAGCGCTGCCAGCTCCCACGACGCGTTCGCGCCCCAGAACGCGGTGAACAGGTTTTTCGCGACGACGTCGGTCGGCAGGCTCGTGAACGCGACCATGCCGACGCCGCCGACGATGGCGAGCGTCATCCCGATCCACACACCGATCGCCAGCAGCACGAGCATCAGTGCGAGCAACAGCGCACCGATGGCGATCAGGCTCAAGCGGCGCGCTCCGGTCTCACAGGTCCTCGCTGAAGTCGCCGCGGGCGTGCCGCTCCTCGACAGCGCGAACGTAGCTCGCCGTGCCGCCGCGCAGCACCGAAATCAACTCGTCGATCATCGCGATCTCGAGCAGGATCGCGCCGACTGCGAACGACAGCTGCGGGATCCACAGCGGCATCGCGATCATTCCGTTCGCGATGTCGTTGAACGCGTAGCTTTCATGCACGAAGCGGACCCCGGCGAGCGCCAGGAAGCCGACGAAGGCCACCGCGATCGCAAGGCACACGATCTCGAATCCGCGCGCGGACGCCTGCCGGCATGCGATCGAGCAGCAGCACGACGCGCACGAAGTCGCCGTGCCTGAACGTATGGGCCATGGCCAGGAATGCCGCGGCCGCGGTCAGCCACGACACGATGTCGTCGGTTCCGCCGGTCGGCAGACCGAGCTGCCGCATCACGGCCGCGCCGATCATCACGACGAAGATCGCGAGCACGGCGAGACCGGCGAGAACGCCGGCTGCGTCGTAGAGTCGATCGAGGAAGCGGCGCACGGTTGCTAGCGAACGTTGCATCGACGGTCATCCCCGCGAAGGCGGGGATCCAGCGTCTTGCGACCGCGAGACTCTGGGTTCCCGCGTCCGCGGGAATCGACAGCGCCTCACATGCAGTCGATAGGCGTCGATGACCTTGCGGCCGTCGCCGCCGGCCTTGCGCAGCCATTCGGCGAGCATGACGTTGCCGACCTTGCGCATGTCGGCCATCAGCTGCTCGGAGGGCTTCGCGATCGTCATGCCCTTCTGCTTCAGCTGGTCGAGATACCAGCCGTTCTTCTCCTCGGACGATTTCCAGCCGCGCGTCTCGGCGGCCGCGGCGGCCTTCAGCACCGCCTGCTGCGTCGGCTTGTCGAGCGAGTCGAACGCCTTCTTGTTGACGATCACCGCGTTCTTCGGCAGCCAGGCCTGCGTGTCGTACCAGTTCTTGATGTGCTCGTAGGTCTTGCTGTCGAAACCGGTCGCACCCGAGGACATGTACGAGTCCATCACGCCGGTCGCGAGCGCCTGCGGGACCTCGGCTGCCTGGATCGTCACCGGCTGCGCGCCGACGAGCTCGGCGATCTTCGCGGTCGCGGGACTGTAGGCGCGCCACTTCAGCCCCTTCATGTCGGCAACGCTCGACAGCGGCTTCTTCGAATAGATGCCCTGCGGCGGCCACGGCACCGTGAAGAGCAGCATCATGCCCTGCTTGGCGAGCCGGTCTTCCATCGACTTGCGCGAAGCCTTGTAGAGCTTCATCGAGTCCGCGTACGACGTGGCGAGGAACGGGATGCCGTCGAGGCCGTACAACGGGTCCTCGTTCTCGAAGTTGACGAGCAGGATCTCGCCCGCCTGCGCCTGGCCGCCCTGCACGGCGCGCTTGATCTCGGGCGCCTTGAACAGCGATGCGTTCGCGTGGACCTGGATCTTGAGCTTGCCGCCGCTCGCCTTGTCGACGTCGTTGGCGAACTGCTGGATGTTCTCGGTATGGAAGTTCGTGGCCGGGTAGGCGGTGGGAAGGTCCCACTTGGTCTGCGCGGCGACAGGCAACGTGGCCGCGAAACCGACCGCGGCAGCGAAGGCGACAAGACGCTTCATCGAGTTCTCCTGGGGGCAGCGAGGTTTCGCAGCGCTTCAACCGCCGATTCTATTCCCAGCGGCCGCCCCCCGCATCACTGGCGGGGCCACCGATGGCGGCGTGGAACCAGGCGACGAGACTCGCCGCATCGAACACCGGCAACCCGATCGCCTCGGCCACCGCTGCACGATACGGCGGCATGTTCGCGCATTCGAGCACGATCGCCCCGAGGTCGGGGTGCGTCGCGACAAGGCGGCGAGCCGCGGCGACGGTATCGTCCTCCATGCGCTTGCGATCGAGCGTCGCGGCCCCGTGCCGGATCGTCCGGGCGAAGTAGCTGCGCTCGTCGACGCCGGCGACCGGCGTGTCCGGCGGGGCGTTTGCCGCATGAAGCGCGTCGGCATCCAGATCGGCTGCCGAGTAGGTGACGACGCCCGCGCGCTGTTCCGGCGGGCAACGTCGCTTGTACCAGCGGCAGCTGCAGGAGCGATGACGTCAGCACCGGCACCGGAGACATCTGCGCCAGCGTTGCCTGCCAGCGCACGAGGAACCCGCAGGTCGTCGTGATCCCCGTGCATCCTGCGAAGGCGAGCTCGCGCGCCGCGTCGACGAACGGCATCAGCCAGTCCTCGCTCCGCCGATGCACGATCTCGTCGACGCCCGCACCCCGCACGATCGCGTGCCGCACCGGAAACGCGAACGTCTCCGGCGATCCCAGATCGCCCGGGATGCGCGGGAAGGCGGTGTCGAGGGTCAGGATGCCAAGCATCGGGCTGGGATCTCAGGATCTAGGGGCTCGGGAGCATCGGTGGCGTGCGACGTTCCTATAATGCTCGCTGGTCACGCGTTCGTGCGCATCGCGCCGCGCTCCCTGATCCGTGATCCTGATCCTGATCCCTGTCATGACTTCCTGGCAATTCTGGATCGACCGCGGCGGCACGTTCACCGATATCGTCGCGCGCCGACCCGACGGCGCGTTGGTGACGCACAAGCTCCTGTCCGAGAATCCCGAGCGGTATCGGGACGCGGCAGTGCAGGGCATTCGCGAGCTGCTCGGCGTGCCGGCCGGGGCGCCGATGCCGGCCGGCGCCATCGAAGCGGTCAAGATGGGGACGACGGTCGCGACGAACGCGTTGCTCGAGCGCAAGGGCGAGCGGACGGCGCTGGTGATCACGCGCGGCTTCGCGGACGCGTTGCGCATCGGCTATCAGAATCGTCCGAAGCTGTTCGTGCGGCGGATCGAGCTGCCGAGCCTGCTGTACGAGCGGGTCATCGAGGCGGACGAGCGGATCGGCGCGCACGGCGAAGTCGTTGAAGCCGCTCGACGTCGGCGCGGCGGAGCGCGCATTGCGCGCGGCGTACGACGAAGGCATCCGTGCGGTGGCGATCGTGCTGATGCACGGCTATCGGTTTCCCGAGCACGAGCGCGCGCTCGCCGAGCTCGCGCGCAGCATCGGCTTCCCGCAGGTCTCGGTGTCGCATGTCGTGTCGCCGCTGATGAAGCTCGTGTCGCGCGGCGACACGACGGTCGTCGACGCGTATCTGTCGCCGATCCTGCGCCGCTACGTCGGGCAGGTCGAGCGCGAGCTCTCGCGCAGGGAGGGGGCGGGGTGAGGGGGCCGATCCGGCCCGCGCCTGCAGTTCATGCAAAGCTCGGGCGGGCTCACCGACGCGCACCTGTTCCAGGGCAAGGACGCGATCCTGTCCGGTCCGGCCGGCGGCATCGTGGGCGCGGTCGAGGTCTCGCGGCTCGCGGGCTTCGACAAGATCATCGGCTTCGACATGGGCGGTACGTCGACCGACGTGACGCACTGGGCCGGCGAGTACGAGCGTGCGTTCGCCACCGAAGTCGCCGGCGTCCGGCTGCGCGCGCCGATGATGAGGATCCACACGGTCGCCGCGGGCGGCGGTTCGATCTGCACGTTCGACGGCGCGCGGTTCCGCGTCGGGCCCGAGTCCGCGGGCGCGAACCCCGGGCCGGCCTCGTATCGCCGCGGCGGACCGCTCGCCGTCACCGATTGCAACGTCATGGTCGGCAAGCTCGACCCCGCGCTGTTTCCGAAGGTGTTCGGCCCGGACGGCAATGCGCCGCTCGATGCGGATGTCGTCCGCGTGAAGTTCGCGGCGCTTGCCGACGAGATCGCGTCGGCGACCGGCATCCGGCGCACGCCCGAGGCAGATCGCCGACGGCTTCCTCAAGATCGCCGTCGAGAACATGGCGAACGCGATCAAGCACATCTCGGTGGCGCGCGGCTACGACGTCACCGAGTACACGCTGTGCTGCTTCGGCGGCGCCGGCGGCCAGCACGCGTGCGCCGTCGCGGATGCGCTCGGCATGACGCGCGTGTTCATCCATCCGCTCGCGGGCGTGCTGTCCGCGTACGGCATGGGGCTCGCGGACGTCCGCAGCCTGCGCCAGCAGGCGGTCGAGACGCCGGCTCGTCGACGACACGCTCGCGCAGCTCGAGCCGGCGTTCGCGTCGCTCGAGTCGGAGGCCCGGACCGAGGTGCGGCAGCAGGGCATCGACGATTCGCGGATCCGCGCCACGCGGACGCTGCATCTCAAGTACGAAGGCACCGACACGACGCTCGAAATCTCCGCGGGCGAGGATCTTCCGCACATCCTCGCCGCGTTCGAGCGCCGTTACCGGCAGCAATACGGATTCCTCATGCCGGGCAAGCCGCTGGTCGTCGAGGCGGTCGCGGTCGAGGCGATGGGCCGCACGCAGTCGGCGACCGACGAGCGCCCCGCATTCGAGCCGCGAGACGGGTGCTTTGCGGCCGCTGCAGACGAACCGCGTCTACACGAACGCCGCGTTCCACGACGCGCCGGTCTACGCGCGCGAGGACCTGCGGCCGGGCGACGCCATCAACGGACCGTCGATCCTGCGCGAGCGCAATGCCACGACGGTCATCGAGCCCGGCTGGCGCGCGACGCCTGACGGCGCGCGACCATCTGGTGCTCGAGCGCGTCGAAGCGGCGCAGCGCATCGCACGCGCTCGGCACGACGGCGGATCCGGTGCTGCTCGAGGTATTCAACAACCTGTTCATGGCGATCGCCGAGCAGATGGGCGTGACGCTCGCGAACACGTCGTACTCGGTCAACATCAAGGAGCGGCTCGACTTTTCCTGCGCGCTGTTCGACGCGGAAGGCAACCTGATCGCGAACGCGCCGCACATGCCCGTGCATCTGGGCTCGATGGGCGAGAGCGTGCGGACGATCATCGACCGTCGTGCGGGCACGATGAAGCCGGGCGACGTGTTCGTGCTGAATGCGCCGTACAACGGCGGCACGCACCTGCCGGACGTGACGGTGATCGCGCCGGTGTTCCTGGGGCCTTCGTCGTTCCCGCGCAGGCGGGAACCCAGTGTCGTTGAGGCAAAGACGCTGGGTCCCCGTTTGCACGGGGACGACGAAGAGCCGGGCGACGCGGTCCGCGTCCCGACGTTCTTCGTCGCCTCCCGCGGCCACCACGCGGACATCGGCGGCATCACGCCGGGCTCGATGCCGCCGGACAGCACGCACGTCGACGAGGAAGGCGTGCTGCTCGACAACGTGCAGCTGGTCGCCCAGGGACGCTTCCTCGAGGACGAGATGCGCGCGATCCTCTCCGGCGGCCGCTATCCGGCGCGCAACGTCGAGCAGAATCTCGCGGACCTTCGCGCGCAGGTCGCGGCGTGCGCGAAAGGCGCGGAAGAGCTCGACAAGATGGTCGCGCACTTCACGCTGCCGGTCGTGCGGGCGTACATGGGGCACGTGCAGGACAACGCCGAGGCATCGGTGCGGCGCGTGCTCGGCGCGCTGTCGGACGGCACGCTTCGAGCTCGAGATGGACAGCGGCGCGCACATCCGCGTCGCGATCACCGTCGATCGCGAGCGCCGCGAGGCGACGATCGACTTCACCGGCACGAGCGCGCAGCAGCCGACGAACTTCAACGCGCCGTCCGCAGTCTGCAAGGCGGCGGTGCTGTACGTGTTCCGCACGCTCGTCGACGACGAGATCCCGATGAACGCCGGCTGCCTGAAGCCGCTGACGATCGTCATCCCCGAAGGCTCGATGCTGAGCCCGCGCTATCCGGCGGCGGTCGTCGCGGGGAACGTCGAGACGTCGCAGGCGATCACCGACTGCCTGTACGGCGCGCTCGGCGTGCTCGCGGCGTCGCAGGGCACGATGAACAACTTCACGTTCGGCAACGACGCTCACCAGTACTACGAGACGATCTCGGGCGGCTCCGGCGCCGGCCCGGATTTCGACGGCACGAGCGTCGTGCAGACCCACATGACGAACTCGCGGCTGACCGATCCGGAGGTGCTGGAATGGCGCTTCCCGGTGCGGCTCGAGTCGTACGCGATCCGGCACGGCAGCGGCGGCGAGGGGCGCCATCGCGGCGGCGACGGCGGCGATCGGCGCGTTCGCTTCCTCGAGCCGATGACCGCCGTGATGCTCGCGAACCGCCGCCGGGTCCGCCCGTTCGGCCTGGCGGGCGGGCAGCCGGCGCAGGCCGGGCGCAACTGGGTCGAGCGCGCCGACGGCACGCGCGAGGAGTTCGGCGCGACCTGCCGCGTGGAGATGGCGGCGGGTGACGTATTCGTGATCCAGACGCCCGGCGGCGGCGGATTCGGGACGCCCTAGCGCCCGGCGTCATGCGAGGGTTCATCCGGCGGATCGGCCCGTCTCGCGGGCCGCGGCGGCAGTACGGACACGATGGCACGAGGCTTGCTGAACGGTGGGCAGACCACTGCTCGCCATGGACCTCGCCGTTCCGCTGCTGCCCGATCCGTCCGCCGCCTTCGACCTCGATGGGCTGCTCGAACACGCCAGCCGGCTCGCGGACCGAGGCGATGCACGGGCCGGACGGGCGCTCGCCGAGCAGGCGCTTGCGGAAGCGCGAACGCGCAACGACAGCGAACGGATGGCACGCGCGCTCGCCATCCTGGCGAACGCGAGTCGGGGCCTCGCCGATTACGAGCTTGCAGCCGCGGCGGCGCTCGAATGCGTCGGCCTCCTGGAGGCTGTCGGGGCCGGTCTTGCGACCGCGAAGATCGACCTGGCGCTGGTGTTCTTCGATCTCGGCGACTACCCGAGGGCGCTTTCCCACCTCGGCGAAGCGCGACGGGAACTGGCCCACGCGCCCGATGGACGCATCGAATCGCGATGCGCGCATGCCGAGGGCCTCGTGCAATCGCGCCTCGCGGAGTTCGACCTCGCTCGCGCGTCGTTCCAGCGGGCGCTCGCACTGCGACGCGATGCTCGGGATCACGCCGGCGCTGCAACGACGCTGAACAGCCTCGGCGTCGTGCATCTTCGCCTCGCGCAGGTGCCCGGCGTGGACGCGCGCGGCGCTCGTGTCGAGTTCGAGTGCGCGCTCGATTACTTTCACCAGGCGCGTGAGCTCGCGTTGCAGCACGCCGACGATCGTCTCGCGCTCCTCACGGAGATCAACATCGCCGGCGCGCTGGGCGGCCTCGGTGCGTACGGCGAGGCGCTCGAGCGCTTCCTCGCGCAGCTCGCGACCGCTCGCGCGCTGGGCGACCGGCACAACGAGTCCCTGATCCTCGCGAACGCGGGCGAGGCGGCGCGACAGGCGGGCCAGCTCGAGCGCGCACGCGAGCTCGGCGAAGAAGCGCTGGCCGTCGCGCAGGCGACGTCGTCGAAGGTCCGCGAACGCGAGGCGCGGTTGCAGCTTTCGCTCACCTGCGAGGCGGCCGGCGACTGCGCTGCGGCGCTCGCGCACTACAAGGTTCACCATGCGCTCGAACGCGAGACGAACGCCGCGGAGGCGCGACGCGTGGCCCAGGCGCAGGCGTTGCGCGGCGCCGTCGAGAAGGCGCAGCGCGAGGCGGCACGGCTGCGGCGCGAGAATCGCGTGCTGGAACGCCAGGCGCGCCAGGACGCGTTGACCGGGCTCGCGAACCGGCGCGCTTTCGACGACGCGCTCGCGATCCGCGTGACCGAGGCACGCGAGGCCGGGACGGCGCTCGCCGTCGTGGCTTTCGACCTCGACCATTTCAAGTCGATCAACGACCGCTACACGCACGCGGCCGGCGACGCGGTGCTGCGCGACACCGCCAACGTGCTGCGCGCCCATTGCCGGGCGTCGGATCTCGCCGCGCGGATCGGGGGCGAGGAATTCGTGCTGCTGCTCCCCGGGGCGGATCGCGACGCGGCGTGCGCGATCGCGGAACGGGTGCGCGCCGAGTTGGCGTGGCGTGCGTTCGCGGCGCTCCCGCCCGGCGTGCGCGTGACGCTCTCTGCCGGCGTCGCCGTCGATGCCGGCCACGGCTGCGGCGAGGAGTTGCTGCGCGCCGCCGATGCGGCGCTGTACCGCGCGA
Source organism: uncultured beta proteobacterium (assembly GCA_963804205.1). Lineage (GTDB taxonomy): Bacteria > Pseudomonadota > Gammaproteobacteria > Burkholderiales > Casimicrobiaceae > VBCG01. The sequence goes on from CAWDPJ010000008.1 coordinate 372,823, forward strand.
AAGACGAGGGCCGCGACCGGGTTTGCGCCTGACGTTCCCGGCGCACCGAGCGGATCGCCCGACCAGCCCCGCCGGACGCGCCGGAGAGGGCATAATCTCCCGATCGTTCCCCGGAGATAAGCCGATGGCGGGCATCTACGATTTCACGGTCGAGGACATCACGGGCAAGCCGGTCAAGCTCGACCGCTACAAGGGCAAGGTCATGCTGGTCGTGAACACCGCGAGCGAATGCGGGTTCACGCCGCAGTACCAGGGGCTGGAGAAGCTGTACAAGCAGCTCCACGGCAAGGGGCTCGAGGTGCTCGGCTTTCCGTGCAACCAGTTCGGCGAGCAGGAGCCCGGCAGCGAGAAGGAGATCGCGTCGTTCTGCGAGATCAACTACGGCGTCACGTTCCCGCTGTTCCACAAGATCGACGTCAACGGCGACAACGCCGCGCCTTTGTACAAGTGGCTGAAGAAGGAGAAGCCGGGCCTCCTCGGGACCGAGCGCGATCAAGTGGAACTTCACGAAGTTCCTCGTCGATCGGAAGGGCGAGGTCGTCGCGCGCTACGCGCCGAACGACACGCCCGAGTCGATGCAATCCGACATCGAGAAGCTGCTATGAACCGCGCCTTCGCGCGTAGTGACGTTCGCTGCGCTCGCCGCGCTCTCGCTCGGTGCCGCCCATGCGCAGCCCGACATGAAGAAGGTGCTGCGCGTCTCGTTCCCGACGGCCGAGACCGGGTTCGACCCGCAGGCGGCCGGCGACATCTACTAGAATGCGGTCAACCGCGTGATCTTCGACGCGCTCTACAAGTACGACCATCTGGCGCGGCCGCTGAAGCTGGTGCCGAACACCGCGGTCGCGCTGCCGGAGATCACGCCGGACGGCAAGACGTGGACGATCCGCATCAAGCCGGGCATCTATTTCGCCGACGATCCCGCGTTCAAGGGCAAGCGCCGCGAGCTCACCGCGCACGACTACGTCTACGCGTGGAAGCGCGTGCTCGATCCGCGCATGCGCAGCAACTCGTTGCAGGTCTTCGACGGCCGTTTCGTGGGCTCCGAAGCGGTCATGGCGAAGGCGCGCGAAGTCGGCAAGCTCGACTACGACGTTCCGATCGAAGGGCTGCAGGCGATCGACCGCTTCACGATCCGGCTGAAGCTCAACTTCGCGGACACCGAGCTGCTGTCGAACCTCACGACGACCGCGAACGTCGGCGATCGCACGCGAGGTCGTCGAGGCCTACGGCGATGCCTCGACCTGGGTGATGGCGAATCCGGTCGGCACCGGGCCCGTATCGTCTGAAGGAATGGCGTCGCGGCCAGAAGATCGTGCTCGAGGCCAACCCGGGCTTTCCGCGAAGTGCGCTATCCCGAGTCGAGCGATCCGGCCGACAAGGCGATCATGGCGAAGCTCAAGGGCAAGCGCATTCCGCTCGATCGGGCCGCGTCGAGATCAGCATCATCGAGGAGGGCAATCCGCGCCTGCTGACGTTCGAGCAGCGCGAGATCGACTACGTCGAGCGTGCCGGCCGACCTCGTCTGGAACGTGCTCGATCCGCCGGCCACGCTGAAGCCGCGGCTCGCGAAGCAGGGCATCGTCCTCGGACGCGGCATCCAGCCGGCGATCACGTACGTCTATTTCAACATGGAGGACGAAGTCGTCGGCGGCTATACGCCGGACAAGGTGGCGCTGCGCCGGGCCGTCAGCATGGGCTACAACGCGCCGGAGGAGATCAACGTCATCCGCCAGGGCCAGGCCACGCCGGCGAACCAGGTCGTGCCGCCGACGGTGAGCGGCCACAACCCGAAGCTTCCCACGCGTGCGATCTACGACCCGGCCGGCGCGCGCGCGCTGCTCGACCGGTTCGGCTACAAGGATCGCAACGACGACGGCTTTCGCGAGCTGCCGGATGGCAAGCCGCTCACGTTGAAGCTCTCGTCCGCGCCGTCGGCCATCGAGCGCCAGTTCGACGAGCTGTGGGTGCGCAGCATGAACGCGATCGGCATCCGCATCGAGTTCAACAAGCAGAAGTGGCCGGACCTGCTGAAGGCCGGGCGCCTCGGTCAGCTGCAGATGTTCCAGCTCGGCAACATCAACACGACGTCGGAAGGCTTCGGGTTTCTCGGGCTGCTGTACGGCGGGCACGCCGGATTCTCGAATCTCGCGCGCTTCAAGCAACCCGAATACGACAGGCTGTACGTGCAGGCACGCGGCATGCCCTATGGCGCGGAGCGGGAAGCGGTCATGCAGAAGATGGGCGATCTCGTCAACGCGTATGCACCGTGGAACGTGACGGTGTTCCGTTACGAGAACGTGCTCGTGCATCCGTGGGTGATCGGCTACAAGTACAACGGCTTCAACCAGCATCCGTGGGCGTACTTCGACATCGATCCCGAGCGCCGCGCTGCGGCGGGCAAGTGATAGCGTCGTCGCGAGCGACCCGTGTCGTCACGAGCGCAGGATCCGCCTTCGCGACGACGCGATCTTCGTCATGCACTCGCGTTCGGCTCGCATGTTCGCGGCGATCGCTGCTGTTCGTTCCCGGCGCTCGCGAGCGCGCAGGCCGCGTGGGCCGATCCGTCGAAGACACTGCGCGTCGTATTTCCGGTCGCGGAAACCGGCTTCGATCCGCAGGCGACGTCCGACCTCTATTCCGGGCACATCCAGCGCGGGATCTTCGAGCCGCTGTTCGCTTACGACTACCTTGCGCGTCCGTACAAGCTCGTGCCGCAAACCGCGGCCGCGATGCCCGAGATCTCGCCCGACGGACGAACCTGGACGATCCGCATCGCGCCGGGAATCCTCTTCGCCGACGATCCGGCGTTCAAGGGACGCAAGCGCGAGCTCACCGCGCAGGACTATGTGTTCGCGTGGAAGCGGCTGCTCGATCCGCGCGTGCGTTCGCCGTACCTCTGGTACCTCGACGGGAAGCTCGTGGGCGCCGAGAAGGTGCTCGCGCGAGGCGAAGCACGACGGTCGACTCGACTACGATGCCGAGATCGAAGGCCTGCGGGCGCTCGACCGGCACACGATCCAGCTGAAGCTCGTCGAGCCCGACTACGTGCTGCTCGGCTACATGACGCACGCCGCGATGTCGGCTGTCGCGCGCGAAGTCGTGGAGGCGTACGGCGATGCGAGCGGCTGGGTGATGGCGAACCCGGTCGGAACGGGGCCGTTCCGGCTGAAGGAGTGGCGTCGCGGCCAGAAGATCATCCTGGAGGCGAATCCGCTGTTTCGCGAGCAACAGTTTCCGTCGGTCGGCGAGGCCGGCGACGCCGCGCTGATCGCGCGGATGAAGGGAAAGCGACTGCCGCAGATCGGCCGCATCGACATTTCGATCATCGAGGAAAGCAACCCGCAGCTGCTGGCGTTCAACAGCAAGGAGCTCGACTACGCGAACGTGCCGGGCGACCTCATCCCCAACGTCCTCGACGCCGGCGGCAAGCTGAAGGCGTATTACACCGACCAGGGCGTGCGGCACGCGCGCATGACGCGGCCTTCACTGGCCTACATGTACTTCAACATGGAGGATCCGGTCGTCGGCGGCTACACGCCGGACAAGGTCGCGCTGCGCCGCGCGATCATCATGGCCTTCAACGTGCGCGAGCTGATCGACGTCTGGTACCAGGGCCAGGCGATCGAGGCGACGCAGCCGATTCCACCGGGCGTGTCGGGACATGTCGAGGGGATGAAGCTGGCGGTGCCGTACGACCCTGCGCTCGCCGCGCAGCTGCTCGATCGATTCGGCTACAAGGACCGCGACGGCGACGGCTTCCGCGAGCTGCCGGACGGCAAGCCGCTGACGTTGCAGATGGGCAGCGCGACTTCGGGCCGCGATCGCTCGCGCGACGAGCTCTGGAAGAAGTGCCTTGCGAAGATCGGCATTCGAATCGACTTCATCGTGCAGAAGTGGCCGGACCTCCTCAAGATGGGCCGCGCCGGCAAGCTGCAGACGTGGCCGGTCGGCTGGATCACGCAGTACAACGAAGGCGACGCGTTCATGCAGCTCCTCTACTCGAAGAACATCGGGCAGTCGAACTACTCGCGCTTCGCGCTGCCCGAGTACGACGAGCTGTACCGGCAGACCAAGAAGATCCAGGCCGGCCCCGAGCGCACGGCGCTGTATCGCAAGATGACCGACATCGTGAACGCGCAGAACCCCTGGGACCTGGGCGTCTGGCAGATCGAGAACACGCTGGTGCGGCCCGTGGGTCGACGGCTACAAGAAGCACGCGTTCCATGAGCACGCGTGGAAGTACTACGATCTGGACGTCGCGAAGCAGAAGGTGACGCGCTAGCGTCATCCCCGCGTAGGCGGGGACCCAGTGTCTTTCGCCGACAATTCCGTACGCGGAATGACCGGTTCCTGCGCCCTCGCGGGAATGACGCCGATGCGTCGCGCAAATACCACAGGCACGTGCACAATCGTGGAATGACGACGAGCTGTCGTTGCACAGCGCGTGCGTCCTGCCTTAAACTGTCGAAAACCGCAATCCCTTTGCAACCCAACCCATGACGATCCCGAATTCACGCCGCCGCTCCGCGATGCCCGCGGTGCGCTCGCGTTCGGGCGACGGGTCGGGGCTCGCCGTAGCACGCTAGCCGTCCGCCCGGGCTTCCCGCCGGGATTGGCGGGACGATCCGGACTTCCGTTTCGCTCCCGCTGCTTGAATCCTCGTGCGCGTTACCGCGCGCGCGAGCCCGCGTGCGCCACGAGCGCGACGCAGCAACGAGAGAAGAAGAACGACGATGGACCGACGCCAACGTGCCTTGCGACGGAGATTCCGCGGACTCTGGCTGTCCGCCGACTTCCGCCGGATCTGGGCGTCGCTGACGATCACCTCGTTCGGCGCGCAGATTTCGAACCTCGCGCTGCCGCTGACGGCGGCGCTGCTGCTGCACGCCACGCCGATGCAGATGGGCATTCTCGTGGCGCTCGAGACGCTGCCGTTCGCGCTCGTTTCGCTGCACGCGGGCGTGCTGCTCGATCGCATGCGCAAGCTGCCGGTCGTGATCTTCTCGGATCTCACCCGCGGCGCTGCGCTGCTGGTCGTGCCGATCGCCGCGTTCACCGATCTGCTGTCGATCGAGGTGCTGTACTTCGTCGGCTTCTTCTGCGGCATTCAGAACGTCGTAGGCGGCGCCGCGTACCAGGTGCTGCTCGCGCAGATGGCCGGTCGCAAGCGGCTCGTCGAGGCGAACGCGAAGGTGTCGCTCGGCGAAACGTCGGCGGCGCTGATCGGTCCCGGTCTTGCGGGCGGGCTCATCCAGCTCCTGACGGCGCCGTTCGCGATCCTTCTCGACGCGGTCGCGTTCTTCATCTCCGCGCTGATGCTGCGGCGGGTGCGCGCGCATCACGACGTCCCGCACGGCGGTCCGCGCGACTCGGTGACGAACGAGATCGTCGAAGGCCTGAAGCTCGTGCGCAACAACCGCACGCTGCTGTCGCTCGCGTGGGTGGCCGGCTTGTGGCAGCTTCTGCATCACATGCAGGTGGCCGTGCTCGTGCTGTTCGCGACGCGCGATCTGAACCTGTCCGCCGGCGCGATCGGCCTCGCCTACATGTTCGGCGGCGCCGGCTGCGTGCTGGCCGCGGCGTTCGCCGAACGGCTATCGAAGCGCTACGGCGTCGGCCCGGTGATCCTGCTCGGCCTGATGCTCACCGTCGTCGGATGGGTGCTGTACGGGCTCATCGGCGGCCCGGTCTGGTTCGCGACCATCGCCCTCGGCGTCAGCATGCTCGCGTTCGACTTCGGCGGCGTGCTGTGGGGCATCAACTATCTGGCGTTGCGTCAGGCGATCACGCCCGATCGACTGCTCGGCCGCATGACGGCGACGATGCGCTTCCTGACCGTCGCGTCGGCACCGCTCGGTTCGCTGGTCGGCGGCGCGCTCGCCACCGTGATCGGCCTGCGCGGCACGCTGTGGACGATCGGCGTGCTCGGCGTGCTGCTTGCCGCGGGCGCGATCGCGTGGTCGCCGGTGCGGCGCCATCGCACGCTGCCGGTGGTTGCACAGGGCGAATAGCCGGCCGCACGTTCGTCGCGTGGCGCGGCGCGGATAGGTGCGCAGCGATTAGAATCGCAGGTCCCACTCAACCATCGCCCGCGATGACCGCCTGGCTGTTCCGCGACTTTCCCTACCAGCGCCACTGCGATGCGCGCGTCGTCAACGCCGATGCGCGCGGAATCGTCCTCGACTGCACGATTTTCTACCCGCATGGCGGCGGGCAGCCGGGGGACACCGGCACGCTCGTGCGCGAGGACGGCACGGTGCTGCCGATCGTCGATACGCTCAAGGGCGAGACGCGCGGCGAGATCGTGCACGTCCTTCCTGCCGGGTCGCTCGCGCCGCGTGCCGGCGAGTCGCTGACCCTCGCACTCGACTGGGAACGCCGCTACGCGCACATGCGGATGCACACCGCGTGTCACCTGCTCTCGGCGGTTCTGCCTTTTCCGGTCACCGGGGGCTCGATCCGCCGCGATTCCGCGCGGCTCGACTTCGACATGCCGGCGTCCGCGGCCGACAAGGACGCGATTGCGGCGAAGGTGAACGCGCTCATCGAAGCCGGCCACGAGGTCGCCTCGGAGTGGATCGACGACACCGCCTTCGCAGCCCGCGAGGATCTCGTGCGCACGCTGGCGGTCGCGCCGCCACGCGGCACCGGGCGCGTCCGGCTCGTGCGCGTCGGGGGCGTCGATCTGCAGGCGTGCGGCGGGACCCATGTCGCGAACACGCGCGAGATCGGGCCGATCGTCGTGCCGAAGGTCGAGAACAAGGGCAAGCAGAACCGACGGGTGACGATCGCGTTCCGACGCTAGTCGTCCCCGCGGAGGCGGGACCCAGCGTCTCGGCTTCATCCCCGCTAGGCGGGGATCGCAGCGTCGTCGCGTGCGGCGACGGCTTGGTCCGTCGCCTTCGCGGGAACGACAGATCAACTCTCGCGCTGAAACGGATAGATCGCCGGCAGCCGAAGGAGCGTCGTCAGCTCGTCCAGCGCGCGGCGCGATTCGTCGAGCAGCTGCGGATCGGCAAGATCGGCGGGCGCAAGCCGGTCGCGGTAATGCTCGCGGATCCAGCGTTCCAGCTCGTCCGCCAGCGCGTCGTCGAGGAACACCCGCGCGCGTACGCTCGCGCGTTCCGCGTCGTTCAGCGGCACGCGCAGGCGCAGGCACGCCGGACCGCCGCCGTTGCGCATGCTCTGGCGCAGATCCAGCGTCAGCACTTCGGCGATCGGCCCTGCGGAGCCGGCGAGCCGATCGACGTAGTCGCCCACACGCGGATGCTCGCGCACGTCGGCCGGCGCGAGCAGCAGCCAGCGCCCGTCGGTGCGCGACAAGAGCTGGCTGTTGAACAGGTAGCTGTCGACCGCTTCTTCCAGCGTCACGTCGGTTTCGTCGACGACGATCGCCGCGAATCCGTCACCGACGGCGCTTTCGAGCGAGTTGATGACGCGGGGCTGGTCGACATAGGCGCGCGCATGACAGAAGAGCAGCGTGCCCGCCCCGACGGCGATGACATCGTTGTGGAAGACGCCGGCATCGATCGCATCGGGAGATTGCTGCGCGAACACCGTTCGTGCGGCCGCGAGTCCATGCCTGCGCGCGATCGCCTCGGACGCTTCGCGCGTCTGGCGCGCTGGGTACCGGCGCGGCGCCTGCGCCCCGATGTCGAACCCCGCGCGCCCATGGACGAAAAAATCGATGCCGCGCCCATCCTCTCGCACGAACCGCGTGTGGTTCGCCGCACCTTCGTCTCCGAGTTGCGGTGCGGCCGGCAACGGGTCATGGACGACGAACCGGGCGGCGTCGGCGAAGATCGCGCGCAGCACGCGCGTCGTCGTGCCGGCTTCGATCGATCGATGGAAATGCGACACCAGATTCGCCGGCGTGAAATGCACGCGACCGTCCGCAGTGTCGGCGGAAGCGCTGATCGTCGCCGCGTTCGCCGCCCACATCGCCGCCGCCGACGAGCATGCGGCGAGCAACCGCGGAGCCGAGCGCGCCGCCGTCTCGATGGCCTGCGCGTCCGTTCCGCCGAAACCCAGCGCACGCAGCGCAGGCACGTAGGGTCGCTCGTGCGGCGGCAATACGGCCTGGCCGTAGCCAAGCGAGCGCCAGCGTCCGCATTTTTTTCAGGCCCTGCAGCGCGGCTTCGCGGGGATTGGCTACAAGCTGCGCGTTGCGCTCGGCGGCGAGGTTGCCCTGCGCGAGGCCCGCGTAGTTGTGCGTCGGGCCGGGGATGCCGTCGAAATTCACTTCGCGTGCCATGCCCTCACGCTCCCGCTTCGACGCGGTACGTGCTGCGGTACGCGAATCACTCCCTCTCCCCGCTGGCGGGGAGAGGGTTGGGGTGAGGGGTCGCGTCCTCATCGATCCCGCGGCGATAGCGGCACTGCGCGGACGATATCCCCCTCGCGAACGCCAAGGGCCTCCGCCGCGTAGGGCATCAGCGGCAGGCGATCGACGCGCGGCGGCGCAGTGGCAAGGATCGCGCGCCAGTCGGCGAATTTCCGATTGCCGACGAGCCACAGCACCTGGTCGGTGAGGCTGTCCGGCACCGGATCCTCCTCGCCGAGTTGCACCGGCAGCAGCTGCGACTGCCGCGACGCATGGATGTTGTCGCGAAAGCACTCGAGCGTGGGCCCCGCATCGAAGATGTCCACGTAACCCTCGTAGCGGAAGCCCTCCTGCTCGAGCATCGCGCGTGCGGGTTGCGTGTCGACGTGCACCGCACCGATCGCATCGCGGGCGTCGGCCGGCAGCAAGTTCACGTAGACCGGATGACGGGGCATCAGCTCCGCGATGAACGATTTCTGGCCGAGGCCGGTGAGATAGTCGGCCGTCGAGTACTCCATCGCGAAGAAATGCCGGCCGAGACCTTCCCAGAACGGGCTGCGTCCCTCCGGCGTCAACGGCCCGCGCAGCTCCGCGATCACCTTGGGCGAGAACCGCGGAGCGAATTCCGCGATGAACAGCAGCCGGCTCTTCGCGATCAGCGGTCCGCTCTTGCCGTGACGGAACTGCTCGTCGACGAACAGCGATGCGAGCTCGGTGTGGCCGGTATGGTCATTCGCGAGGAACAGCGTCGGCACCGCGGTGTAGACGCGCAGTGCGCCAGACGCGTGCACCAGCGTGTGGACACGGAAGTTGTACCAGGGCTCGGCAAGCCCGATCGCCGCCTCGATCGCACTGATGCCGACAATCCGCTCGCCGGCGAGATCCACCAGCACGAACATGTAGCACTCGTCCTGGCGCGACGCCGTGCCCGCGAACGATGCGACCGAGCGCTCGATGCGCTGCGCGAGACGATTGCGATCAGCCGGCAGCGTCGTGAGACCGGTTCCGGTGCGCTCGGACAGCGCGAGCACCGACGGCAGGTCGTCGCGCGCGATCGGCCTGACGACGTACATTGGCGAAGATTTAGGCCTAGACTCAGCGCGCGGTTCAGCGCGGTCTCGAGGCGGCCGAGGCCCTCGAGAATCTCGTCGAGCGAAATCACCAGCGAGGGGGCGAGTCGCACGACGTCCGGCCCGGCCATCAGGACCAGCAACCCCGCGTCGCCTGCGGCGCGCATCACGTCGGCGGCTTTGCCGCGCCAGGGATCGTCGAGCTCGCAACCGAGCCACACGCCTTCGCCGCGCAGGTCGCGGAAGACGCGGCGGCGCATGTTGATCGCCTTCAGCCCTTCCATGAACAGCGCATGGCGGGCCTTGACGCCGTCGAGCACCTCGGTGGTATTGATGACATCGAACACGGCACCCGCGACTGCGCAGGCAAGCGGATTGCCGCCGTAAGTGGTGCCATGCACGCCCGGACCGAACACGCTCGCGATCTCGGTCGTCGTCAGCATCGCGCCGATCGGAAATCCGCCGCCGATCCCCTTGGCCGACGTGAGGATGTCCGGAACGATGCCCTTCTGCATGTACGAGAACAGCGTGCCGGTGCGCCCCATGCCGCTCTGGATCTCGTCGAGGATCAGGAGCGCGTTGTGCTCGCGCGTCAGCCGGCGTGCAGCCTGCAGGAACGCCGGCGTGCCCGGCGTCATCCCGCCTTCGCCCTGCATCGGCTCGAGAATCACCGCGCAGATGTCGTCGCCGCCTTCGTCGCGGAACGCGGCCTCGAGCGCCGCGACGTCGTTGTAGGGGACGTGCGTGATGCCCGCCGGGCTCGGGCCGAAGCCTTGTGCGTACTTCGCCTGGCCTCCGGCCGTGACCGTGAACAGCGTGCGGCCGTGGAACGAGTTCAGCGTCGAGATGACGCGCAGCTTGTCCGGCCCGAACCGGTCGTGCGCCCAGCGCCGCGCGAGCTTCAGCGCCGCCTCGTTCGCTTCGGCGCCGGAATTGCTGAAGAACACGCGCTCGGCGAACGTGCTGTCGACGAGACGCTGCGCGAGTCGCAGCGCGGGCTCGTTCGTGAACCAGTTGCTGACGTGCCAGAGCTTGCGGGCCTGCTCGTCGAGCGCGCGGACCATCGCCGGATGGCAGTGTCCGAGTGCGGTCACGGCGACGCCGCCCGCGAAATCGATGTAGAGCTTGCCGTTCTGGTCCCAGACGCCGCGACCCTTCGCCGCGCACCGGGATGAACGGCGCCGGCGAATAGCACGGCACCATGATCTGGTCGAACAGCTCGCGCGTCACCGGCATCGACGTGGCTGAAGACGCTGGTCGCCACGCGGATGACGCCGCGCTCTTCGCGGCGCATGGCGCTGGCGTCATCACGGCTCTCGCGGCGGCATCGGCGAGCGGGTCGTCATCGTGCGCGTTCCTTCGGCGAGCGGTCAGCCTGGGCCTCGGTTCGCAGCAAACTACAGCGCCGCGACGACCTGGATCTCGACCTTGTAGTCGGCGTTCGCGAGCTTCGCTTCGACGGTCGCGCGTGCGGGCGTCTGGCCGGCCGGAACCCATGCTTCCCAAACGGCGTTCATTCCCGCGAAATCGCTCATGCTCGGCAGATAGATCGTCGCTGAGATGATTTTTGTCTTGTCACTGCCCGCTTCGCCAAGCAGCCGGTCGATCTGCGCGAGGACCGACCGGGTCTGGCCTGCGAGATCGGCCTTCGAATCTTCGGCGACGATGCCCGCAAGCCAACACAGGCCCGAGGCGCGGTGGATGACGAGCTCGGAAAGGCGCTTACCGACGTGGCGGCGTTCGACGGTCATGGTCGCTTCGGTGCGTGGTGAACAAGGGAAGTATTCTATTCGAAACCGGGGAGCGCGAGCTTGCGGCGCAGCGCGCGGCGATCGACGCGTTGACTGCACGGCTGCGCCAGCTCGAAGAGCGCATCGGCAGTCGAGCGAACTAAGGTACATTCGCGCGCATGACCGCGCGCCTGGCGCTGACGCTCGCCTCTCTCCTGCTCGCCATCGCCGTCGCGCTCGGCGCGTTCGGCGCGCACGCACTCAAGGCCCGGCTCACGCCCGACCTGCAGGCGGTCTGGCACACGGCCGTTCAGTACCACGCGTGGCATGCCCTCGGGCTGTTCGGTGTCGGCCTGTATCTGCTGAACAGGCCGGATGCGTCGATCGCCGGATGGAGCGCGTGGCTGTTCGTCGCCGGCATCGTGCTGTTCTCCGGCTCGCTGTACGCGCTGGCGCTGACCGGCACGCGCGCGCTCGGCGCGGTGACGCCGATCGGCGGAGCGGCGTTCATCGCCGGCTGGCTCGCGCTCGCATGGGCCGTGTGGAAGGGCGCTTGACGCTGCGCGCATGACCGGCGAGTCCGAGCACGACGCGAATACGCCGCCTCCGCGGCCGGCTTACGGCCGTGCGGGGCGCGAAGCGGCAACCAGCGACGATCCCTGGCTGCCCCCCGCCGAACCGGCGCGTCCGCGAGCGCTTCGCGACGAGCTCGGCGCCGCCACCGATGCGCCAGCCCGCCGCGTGCCGCGCAGGCTTGCGCCGTTCCAGTTCACCGGCGACGGCGCGGAGTACTTCCGGATCTGGGTCGTGAATCTGCTGCTGACGCTGGTCACGCTCGGCATCTACTCGGCGTGGGCGAAGGTCCGCAAGACCCGCTACTTCTGGCAGAACACGCGGCTCGACGGCCACGTGTTCGACTATCACGGCGACCCGCGCGCGATCCTGCTCGGGCGCGTCGTCGCGCTGGCGCTCGTGCTCGGCTACACGTTCGCGTTCGACATCTCGCGCGTCGACCGGCCTGGTGATGGTCGCCGTGCTGTGCGCCGTCGGTCCGTGGCTGTTCATGCGCGCACAGCGGTTCCGTCTGCTGAACACCAGCTGGCGAGGCCTGCGATTCGGCTTCGACGCCCAGGTCCGCGAGGCCTATCGGGTCGTGCTGCCGCCGCTGCTGATCTGGTTCTCGAGCGCGATCATCACTGCGGTCGCGAGCGCCCGCATCGGATTGTTCGGCGCAGCGGCGATCCTGTCGTTCGTGATGATCCCGTGGATGCATCACCGGCTGAAGGCGTATCAGCATCGGCGTGCGCACTACGGTGCGCGGGTGTTCGAGTTCCTGCCGGCCACACGCTCGTTCTACGCCGTGTATTTCAAGGCGGGTCTGCTGACGCTTGCAGGCTCGCTGATCGGTGGATTGCTGATGATGGTCGGCGTATTCGCGTCGCGTGACACGCGCGGTGCGCGGAGCCGTCGCAGACGCTGATGTTCGTCACCGGCGCCGCGGTCGGCCTCGTGGGCTACCTGGTCGCATGGCCGTATTTCGCCGCACGGCTGCAGGCGGTCGTGTGGTCGCATACGCGGTTGGGGGACGTGCGGTTCAGCACCGCGATCGCCGCTGGCCCGCTGTTCCGCCTGACGCTGAAGAACGTGCTGCTGACGCTGGCGACTGCGGGGCTTTACTGGCCCTTCGCCGCGATCGCGCTTGCCCGCTATCGGGTCGAGTGCATGCGCGTCGAGTCCGACGAGCCGCTGACCACGCTCGCCGAATCGACGATCGCGGCACCGGGCCCCGCGGCCGGCGATGCTGCGGTGGACGCGTTCGGACTGGACATCGGCTTATGAACGAAAGCTGGCCCGCTACCCGCTTCGACGGCCGGTCGGCCTCCGGCGACGTCGTGGTCCTGCGTATCGACGGGGACGCGTTGGTGATCATGTCGCGCAGCGCGCTCGAGCGCGTGCCGCTTGCGCAGGTCGCCGTCGCCGAATCGTTCGAGCAGGCGCCGCGGATGCTGGGCTTGCCGGGCGGACAAACGCTCGAGGTCCCCGATGTGCAGCGTTCGTTGCCGGCCGCGCTCGCGGTCGCAGGTAAGCGTCCCTCGTGGATCGTGCGAATGCAGCGCGCGTGGGCGGCCGTGGTCATTGCGCTCGCGTTGCTTCTGGCCGCCGGAATCTGGATCTATGTCGAAGGCTTGCCGATCGCCGCCCGTCACCTCGCCGAGGCGCTGCCCGCCGGATTCGATCGGCGGATCGGGGAGAACCTGCTCGAATTGCTCGACGAGAACAGCTTCGAGCCGTCGCAGGCTTGCACCCGAACGCCAGGCCCGCATCGTCGAGCGATTCATGCAATCGGCGGCGGTGGTCGCGCCCGGCGTCGATGTCCGCGTCGAGTTCCGTGCCGGCGAGGTCAACGCGTTCGCGCTGCCCGGCGGCATCATCGTCGTGTTCGACGAGCTGGTCGAGCTGGCCGGCGACGACGATCGCGTGCTGGGGGTGCTCGGCCACGAGCTCGGTCACGTCGTGCATCGGCATTCGACGCGGCAGCTTTTTCAAGCGCTCGGCGTCGCGGCGATCGCAGGGGTCGTGTGGGGCGACTTCTCGTCGCTCGCGTCGAACGTCCCGCTGATCCTCGGCGTGATGCGCTATGGCCGGGCGTTCGAGCACGAGGCGGACGATTTCGCCCTCGCGTTCCTTCGCGCGAGCAACCTCTCTCCGCGTCCGCTCTACGAGTTCTTCCTTCGCGCCCAGGGCCTCGACGCAAAGCGGCGCACGGGCGAGATTCCCGACTTCCTGTCGACGCACCCGGATCCGTACAAGCGCGTCGAGCGCATGCGGCGCGAGGTCGAGGCTTACGAAGCGGCGGCGGGCACGCGGCGCTGACCCCGCCGGGGCGACCTGCGCTAGACTCGGCAAGGGGTCACCGTGCACGCCCGCGAGCGACGGGCGCATCCGGACCACCGCTTCGGAGGAGGAGAGCAATGCGTTTTGCGAAAAGGCTCGCGCCGTGGATCGGCGCATGGGCGATGGGCGCCGGGATTGCGCTTGCGCAGTATCCGGACCGGCCGGTGACGATGATCGTGCCGTTTCCACCCGGCGGCGTGGCCGACACGGTCGCGCGACCGGTGGCCGAAGCGTTGGGCACGGCGCTGAAACAGCCGGTGGTGATCGAGAACAAGGCCGGTGCCGGCGGCGGCATCGGCATGGCGCAGGTCGCGAAGTCCAAGGCGGATGGCTACACGGTGCTGCTCGCGCTGTCGTCGCTGGTCGTGCTGCCCGAGGCGGACAAGGTGCTCGGTCGCGCGCCCGCGTTCCAGGTGAAGGATCTGAAGCCGATCGCTCGGTTCACCGCGGATCCGACGGTGCTCGCCGTGCGAGCCGAGTCTCCCTGGAAAACCTATGGCGAGTTCATCGCTGCTGCAAAGGCAGCGCCGGGCAAGCTCAATTTCGGCTCGTCGGGCAACTACGGCACGATGCATATCCCGATGGCGATGCTGATGCTGGGCGCCGACGTCAAGATGACGCACGTGCCTTACACCGGGGCCGGTCCTGCGATCGTTGGCCTGCTCGGCGGTCAGGTCGATGCGATCGCCACCGGACCCGCGACGATCGTCCAGCACGTGCAGGCCGGCAAGATCCGCGCGCTCGCGCATGGGGTGATGGGCGGCTCACGACGCTCCCCGACGTGCCCAGCCTGAAGGAGCTCGGCGTGCCCATCGAGTTTCGCGCAGTGGGCGGGACTGTTCGTGCCTGCCGACACGCCCGAGCCGGTCGTCGCACGGTTGCGCGAGGCTGCGCGCGCTGCAGGCAATGATCCGAAGGTCCGCGAAGTCCTGCTGAAGGCGGGCAGTCCGGTGCTCTACCAGGATGCGCCCGATTTCCAGAAGTACGTCGATGCCGACGCGCAGAAGATGGCCGAGGTGGTGAAGAGGATCGGCAAGCTGGAGTAGGGCGCAAGGCGCTCGATGAGTGCAATGAGATTGACCAGCGTCCTCGCCATCGCTGGATGTTTGGCCGCTTGCGCTTCGTCCAATGAGCAAACCGCGCCGGTGCGGCGGGCTACGTTGACGCTTGATCACGCCTGGATCGCAACCGTCGCGGGCGCCCGTGCGGAACGCAAGGCGCTCGAACACGCGGGCTTTCGCATTGCCCCGACGATCAATCGGCATGACGGTCAAGGCACTGCTTCGGCGACAGTGGAATTCGAGAACGGGTTCCTCGAGCTGATATGGGCCGACGACAGCGTACCGGTCACCGGCGGCGGCGCCATCGCGAAACAACGCTTCACCGAACGCGCCGACTGGCGCAAGACGGGCTCTTCGCCGTTCGGCGTTGCGCTCAACCGCACGGCCGACACGCCCGCGCAATTTCCGTTCGAAACCTGGCGCGTCACCGCCGACTGGATGCAGCCGGGGACGTTCATGGAAATGCTGACGCCGCGCGGCAGTCCCGCCGTGAATTTCTCCGTGCACCCGTTCCCGACCGACGAGGCAGCGAATTTGCGCATCATCGCCGCCGGTGGCGAAGCAGCCGCGATGTTTCGGCACCCCAACGGCGCGCACCGGATCACGAGCCTGGCGCTCGTCGCGCCAAACGAACGCGGCCTGCCGCCATCGACGCAATTCGTGAACGACAGCGGCGCGCTGCAGCTCGGTGTGGGTCGCGAATGGCTGATGCGGTTGACGCTGGACGACGGCGCTCAGCAGCGGCAGCGCGATCTGCGGCCGACGCTGCCGCTCATCGTGCGCTATTGACAACGGCTGCGGAAGTTCGCAGCCATGGAGGAAGCACATGAAAGCCACCTTTGTTCCGCAGCGCGCACGCGCTTATCTCACCCTCCTGCTGGCAACGCTGGCACTCGCCGGCTGCGCGACACCAGCGACGGCCCCGGCGCCGAAGCCCCGGCTCGTGGTGTTCCTCGCCATCGACGGTCTTCCGCAACGCCAGGTGGTCGACTATCGCGACCAGCTCGCGCCGGATGGGCTGCGGCGCTTCCTCGATCGCGGTGCGTGGTTCAGCGACGCGCATTACGGGCATTCGAACACGCAGACGGCACCGGGTCACGCGACGATGCTCACCGGCGCGTATCCGCACCGCACCGGGATCATCGCGAACGAGTGGCGCAACCTCGCGACCGGCGAGCTCGAATACAACACCGGCGACCCGGCGCATACGTATATCGGCCACAAGACGCAGAAGCTCGACGGCACCAGTCCGAAGAACCTTCGCGTCGAGACCGTAGGCGACGTGCTTCGCCGCGCCGATCCGCGCTCGAAGGTTATCGCGATGTCGGGCAAGGACCGTGGCGCGATCCTTCCAGCCGGAAAGACCGGCATCGCGTACATGTATCAGACGCAAACCGGCCAGTTCGCTTCGAGCACGTTCTACATGGCCGAGCATCCGAAGTGGGTCGTGGATTTCCACGCACGCAAGCCCGCGGACGTGCTATTTCGGTCGCGAGTGGCGACCGCTTCTCGACGACGCGGCGTACGCGAAGTCGCTTCCCGACGAGCAGAAGTGGTACGCGAAGGGCGGCAAGCTGCCGAAGAAGCTCGGCGAGGCGATGGAGGCGCCGGGCCCGATGTACTACGGGACGCTGCTGCCGAGCCCGTTCGGCGACGAGCTGACGCTCGACTTCGCGCGCGCGGCGATCGCCGGCGAGGCACTCGGCCGCGACGACGTGCCCGACATCCTCGCCGATCAGCCTGTCGAGCCACGACTACGTCAATCACGCCTACAGCGCCGAGTCGCGCATCTCGCACGATCACCTGCTGCATGTCGACCGGTTACTGCAGACGTTCTTTCGCGACCTCGACGCGACGATCGGCCGCGACAATTACGTGGTCGTGCTCACGGCCGACCACGGATTCATGCCGGCCCCGGACCACAGCCGATCGCTCGGCCGCGATGCGGGCAAGCAAAGCGGATCGGAGCTGCTCGCGCGGCTCAACGCCGGACTGGCGCAGAAGTTCGGCGAAGGCAAGTGGGCGCGTCGGGATCTCGGCGCTCGGTGTCGGTGCGTTGACCGGTCGCTGATCGAACAGAGGAAAGTCGACCGCAACGCGTTCGACGACGAGGCGCGGAGAATCCTGTTGACGGAGGCCGGCATCCAGGTGGTGTACACGCGCCAGGAGCTAGAGACCGGAAGTCGCGCAGGCGCGCCGCTCTTCGACGCAATGCGCAAGTCCTGGGACCGCGAGCGGTCCGCGGATCTGCAGTTCGCGCTCAAGCCCTACTGGATGATGACGTCAAGCACATCCGCGACGACGCACGGCTCGGCGCATCCGTACGACACGAACGTGCCGATCATGCTCTACGGTCCGCGCTGGATTGCCGCCGGTCGCAGCGATGTGCGCGTGGAGGTCGCGGATATCGCGCCGACGCTGGCGCAGATGCTCGCGATTCCTGCACCGTCGGCTTCGGAAGGAAAGCCGCTGCCGCTGCGGTCGCCGGCCCGTTAATCGCTTGCCTTTTGCATCGGCCGGCTCAGAACGAGCGCGGCAGGCCCAGCACGTGCTCGGCGACGTGGGCGAGGATCAGATTCGTCGAGATCGGTGCGACCTGATAAAGGCGCGTCTCGCGGAACTTGCGCTCAACGTCATATTCGGCGGCGAACCGATAACCGCCGTGGAACTGCAGGCAGACGTTCGCGGCTTCCCATGACGCGTCGGCGGCGAGCATCTTCGCCATGTTCGCCTCCGCACCGCAGGGCTTGTGCGCGTCGTACAGCGCGCAGGCCTTGAAGCGCATCAGATTCGCCGCCTCGACGGCAACATAAGCTCTGGCGATAGGGAACTGAACGCCCTGGTTCTGTCCGATCGGCCGGCCGAACACGACCCTTTCGTTCGCGTACTTCGTCACCTTGTCGATGAACCAGTAGCCGTCGCCGATGCATTCGGCGGCAATCAGCGTCCGTTCGGCGTTGAGGCCGTCCAGGATGTAGCGAAAGCCCTTGCCTTCCTCGCCGATGAGGTTCTCCACCGGAACCTCGAGGTTGTCGAAGAACAATTCGTTGGTCTCGTGATTCACCATGTTCGCGATCGGGCGCACGGTGAGGCCGCGCCCGACGGCCTCGCGCAGGTCCACGAGGAACGTCGAGAGCCCTTCGGATTTCTTCTTCGTCTCGGACAACGGCGTCGTGCGTGCAAGCAGGATCATCAGGTCGGAGTGCTGCACGCGCGAGATCCACACCTTCTGCCCGTTGACGACGTAACGATCTCCTTTGCGGATCGCAGTCGTCTTGAGCTTGGTCGTGTCGGTTCCCGTCGTGGGCTCGGTCACCGCCATGGCCTGAAGTCGAAGCTCGCCGGATGCGATCTTCGGCAGATACGTTTCCTTCTGCGCTGCCGAGCCGTTGCGAAGCAGCGTGCCCATGTTGTACATCTGGCCATGGCACGCCCCGGAGTTGCCGCCGGCGCGGTTGATCTCCTCCATGATCACCGACGCCTCGGTGAGCCCGAGACCGGAGCCACCGTACTCCTGCGGGATCAGCGCGGCGAGCCAACCGGCCTTCGTGAGCGCATCGACGAATTTCTCCGGATAGCCGCGCTGCTCGTCCACCTCGCGGAAATACTCGGGCGGAAACTCGGCACACAGTGCACGGATGGCCTCGCGGATTTCCTGGTGGTCGTCGGGCGCGTCGAGCATGGCATTCCTTTCGCGAGCCCGAAGGGGCGTCGCATCCAATCGCCGAATGACGTTGCGCCTCGATTGTCGCCGATTGCGCGGCGGCTGCGCGCGGTTTGCGGAATGGAGCTTCGACAACAAAACGGCGACGTCGGAATTCCGACGTCGCCGCGTTCTCTACCGACTGCGTTTATCGGCTCGGCGCCACCGTTACGTTCACCGGCAACTCCGGACCCGGATCGTACGGCAGGCGTGCCGTGAACTCGCGCCCCTGGAATCGGTAGACGACGTCGTATCCGACGACGCGCTCCGAGGTGTCGGAAACGGTGCGGCAGCGTTCGATCGCGCGCGGATCGTCGTTGCGGCGGGCGACCTCATTGCCCACCGCTGCCCCACCGAGCGCGCCGGCAATCGTCGCGGCGGTGTTGCCGCTTCCGCTGCCGAACTGGTGGCCGATCAGGCCGCCCGCGATGCCGCCGATCACCGCGCCGGCGGTGCGATTGCCGCCCGAGCTTTCGCTGTATTCGGTCCAGCATTCCTGGCGCGGGCGCGGAGCTCGCGGTTTCGCGGATCGGCACGGCGCTCACGACGCGCGCGTGCGCCGAATACGAGGTTGCGTCCGGACCCCACGATTGCGCGGCGACCGGCATCGCGGCGAGCGCGAACGCCCCTAGCAGCGTACTGCGCAAGACTCGTTGCTTCATGTCGTGATCTCCATGATTCGACACCCTCACGATAGCCGGCCGCCCCTGCTGGAGCGCCCGGCGTTCGGCCGAACATGGAGTAGGTGCGCGCCGACGCCCTGACGGGCAATTGCGGAAGGCAAAACCCGCGATCGTGTCGTCGCAGCAGCGGTGTCAGAGCCGATCGTCTCAGTCGACTTTCGCGCCGCTTTCCTTCACGACCTTGGCCCATTTCGCCGTCTCGACGGCGATATGCTTCGCGAAATCCTCGGGCGAGCCGCCCGCGAGGTTCGCGCCCGCGGCGCGTCAGCTTCTCCTTCGCGTCCGGACTCGCGAGCCATTTCGCGACCTCGGCGTTGACCTTCACGACGATGTCGCGCGACGTGCCGGCGGGTGCGAGGAGGCCGAACCAGCTCGACGCCTCGAAGCCCGGCACGCCCGCTTCGGCGATCGTCGGAACGTCGGGCAGCGTCGGCGCACGCGAGGCGCTCGTCACCGCGAGCGCCTTCAGCTTCCCGCCCTTGATGTGCGGCAACGCGGAGGGCAGGTTGTCGAACATCAGTTGCACCTGCCCGCCGAGCAGATCGGACACGGCCGGCGCGCTGCCCTTGTACGGGACGTGCTGCATCTGCACGCCGGTCGACACCTTGAACAGCTCGCCGGCGAGATGGATCGACGTTCCGCTGCCGGACGACGCGAAGTTGAGCTTGCCCGGATTGGCCTTGCCATACGCGATCAGCTCCCGGACCGAATTCGCCGGCACCGACGGATGCACGACGAGGACATTCGGCACGCCGGCGACGAGCACGATCGGCACGAAGTCCTTCACGTGGTCGTAGGGCATCTTCGCGTACAGGCTCGCGTTGATCGCGTGCGTTCCCACGGTCCCCATGAGAAGCGTGTAGCCGTCGTTGGGCGACTTCGCGACGAGCTCCGCGCCGATGTTGCCTCCGGCACCCGGCCGGTTGTCGATGACGACCGGCTGGCCCCAGGCCTCGCTCATCTTCTGGCCCGCGGCGCGGGCGAGGATGTCGGTGGTACCGCCGGCCGGGAACGGAACGACGATGCGGATCGGCTTGTTCGGATACTGCGCGAGCGCGCTCGGCGCGAGCACGCCGCACGTCGCCGCGATGGCGGCGACGGAAAGCGAGCAGAGGAGCGTGCGTCGGTTCATTCGATTCTCCATCAGTCGACAGTCGCGCCTGCGGTCTTCACGACCTTGCCCCACTTCTCCACTTCATTCGCGACGAAGGCGGAGAACTCCGCCGGCGTATTGCCGACGACGACGAAACCGACTTGCTCGAGCTTGCTCTTGAACTCCGGTTGGGCGAGCGCCTTCACCGTTTCCTGGTGCAGCTTGCGAACGATTTCCGGCGGCGTCTTTGCCGGCGCGGACAGGCCGAACCACGACACCGCGGCGAACCCCGGAAGACCTTGCTCCGCGACCGTCGGCACGTCGGGATAGGCCGGGTTGCGCTTCAGGCTCGCCACGGCGATCGCACGCACCTTGCCCGCCTGCACCTGCGGCAAGGCGTGGTCCTGGTTCGTGAAGAGCATCGGCACTTGTCCGCCGATCAAGTCGGTCATCGACGGACCGCCGCCCTTGTAGGGAACGTGCAGCATGTCGATGCCGGTCGCCTGGCGCAGCATCTCCATCGCCATTCTTCCGGACGACCCGTTGCCGTTGGACGCATAGACCAGCTTGCCCGGCTGCGCCTTCGCCATCGCGATGAGCTCGGTGAGGTTCTTCGCCGCGAACGACGGATGCACGATCAGCACGTTCGGACCTTCGGCAAGCAGCGTGATGTGCGCGAAGTCCTTGTTCGAGTCGTACGGCATGTTCGCGTACAGCCCGTGGTTGATCGCGTTGCTGCCCACGCCCGTGAGCAGCAGCGTGTAGCCGTCCGGCGCCGATTTCGCGACATGATCGGAGCCGAGGTTGCCATTCACGCCGGGCCGGTTCTCGACGACGACCGGTTGCCCCATCTGCTTCGTGAGCTCGGCACCGAGATTGCGCGCCATCGCATCGGTGCTGCCGCCCGCGGGGAACGGAACGATGATGCGGATCGGCTTGTTCGGATAAGCGCTTTGCGCGATCGCGATCGGCGCGACGAGAAGCGCAGCGAGCGCGGCGAGCGCGGCAGCAGCGTTGCGGCGGGACGGGATTGTTCATGCAGGTTCCTCCTGACTTTGAACGTTCGTGGCCTCAATCGACTTTCGCGCCGCTCGCCTTGATGATGCGCGCGTACTTCTCGCGCTCGCGCGCGATGAACGACGCGAACTCGGCCGGCGTCGTCGGCGCAGGCTCCGCGCCCTGCGCCATCATCTTCTCGCGCACGTCCGGCGCGTTCAGGGCCTTCACCAGCTCCGCGTTCCACTTCGCGACGACCTCGCTCGGCGTGCCGGCCGGCGCCAGGATGCCGAACCAGGTCGAGATGTCGAAGCCCGGCATGCCGGCCTCGGCCATCGTCGGCAGCTCCGGCGCGAGCTTGCTGCGCTGCGCGGTCGTCACCGCGATCGCCTTGATCTTGCCGCCCTTCAGTTGCGCCATCGCGTTCGCCAGGTTGTCGAACATGAACTGCGTGTCGCCGGCGAGCAGCGCCTGCGTCGCCGGCGCGCCGCCCTTGAACGGGATGTGCGCGACATCGGTGCCGGTGTCGACCTTGAAGAGCTCGCCGGCGAGATGACCGGCGCTGCCGTTGCTGCCCGAGCCGAAGTTCACCTTGCCGGGGTTGGCCTTCGCATACGCGATCAGGTCCTTCAGCGAATTCACCGGCAATCCGGAATTCACGACGAGCACGTTCGGGGTGATCGCCACGAGGCTGATCGGCGCGAAGTCCTTCACCGCGTCGTAAGGCATCTTCGGATAGAGGCTCGGATTGACGGCGTGCGTCGACAGCGCGCCCATCACGACCGTGTAACCGTCGGCCGGCGATTTCGCGACCGCATCCGCACCGACGTTGCCGCCGGCGCCCGGCCGATTCTCGACGACGATCGGCTGGCCCCACGATTCCGAGATCTTCTGGGCCAGCAGCCGGCCGACGTTGTCGAGCGACCCGCCCGGCGGGAACGGGATCACCAGCTTGACCGGCTTGGCCGGAAACGCCTGCGCGAAGCGCGGCGGGCGAGGCGAGCGCGAGGACGGCGCCGAGCAGCGGCCAGGCGGGCGAAAGTACGGCAACGGGGCGTCATCGGGGGCGGACGCTCGGAGAAAACGTGGACAAAACCGGAGAAACTCGTAACCGGACGTGACACCGGGGAACTTTGCCGAGCTTGCAGGCTCCGCTCATTCTAGCGAACCGCCGGGCGGCATGTTTGCGGGCGGCCCGCCGGGCACCGCATAATTGCAGTCTTTGCCCGATCTTCCAACGGACCCTTCGAACGCATGAGCAAAGCCGCATGGGGCGCGATCGTCGCGCTCGCCCTCGCCGTCGCTGCCGGCGGCGGCTACTGGCTCGGCCACCAGAACGTCGCCGTCCGCCAGCGCGGCGGCGGACGCCACGCCGCGCGGCCGGCGACCAAGGGCGGCCCGGCGCGGCGGCCAGGCTGCGGCGACGCCGGTCGAGACGTCGCGCGCGTCGAATCGATCCGCCTGCAGCAGTCGATCACGGCCGTCGGCAGCCTGCGCTCGGACGAATCGGTGACGCTGCGTCCCGAGGTCGCGGGCCGGATCGCCACCATCCAGTTCCAGGAAGGCCAGCGAGTCGCCAAGGGCGCGACGCTCGTCCGCCTCGACGCGGCGGTCAACGAAGCGGAGCTCCAGCAGGCGCGCGCGAATCACACGCTCGCGAAGTCGAAGTTCGATCGTGCCGTGGACCTGGCGAAGAGCAACTTCATCTCGGGCCAGGCGCGGGACGAGGCGGAGAGCAACTTCAAGGTCGCCGAAGCCGCGCAGGCGCTCGTCGAGGCGCGGCTCGCGAAGATGGAAATCAAGGCGCCGTTCTCGGGGATCATCGGCCTGCGCTCGGTGTCGGTCGGCGACTACGTCAAGGAAGGCGCCGACCTCGTGAACCTCGAGTCGATCGATGCGCTGAAGGTCGACTTCCGCGTTCCCGAGGTGTACCTGCGCCAGGTGCAGTCCGGCCAGCCGCTCGAGATCACGCTCGACGCGTATCCGAACAAGACGTTCGAGGGCCAGCGTGCTGGCGGTGAACCCGCTGCTCGACGCCGCCGGGCGCTCGGTGGTCATCCGCGCGCAGGTGAAGAACCAGGATGCAAGCCTTCGGCCCGGCATGTTCGCGCGCGTCCGGTTGATCACGAAGGACGTCGCCGAGGCGCTGGTCGTGCCCGAGCAGGCGCTCGTCCCGCAGGGCAACGAGCAGTTCGTGTTCAAGGTCGTGGACAACCGCGCCGTGCGCGTCGAAGGTCGATGTCGGCCAGCGCCGCGACGGCAAGGCGGAGATCCTGCTGGCGTGGCGGTCGGCGACGATCGTCGTGACCGCCGGCCAGCAGCGGCTGCGCGACGGCGTGCGGTCGTGTCTGCGCAAGGCGCGCGCCAGCGGACCGGCGAGCATCGATGCGGCGAAGCCCGGGGTCACCAGGCCCGCGAAGGCCGACGGCGTCACGCCGGCGAAGGCGTCGAAGTCGTGAGCGTGACGGCGCATTCGCGGTCCGCGAGCGACCAGGCGCGTACGACGCGCCGCGCTCGCGGTCACGCGGTCAGGAGTCGTCCATGCAACTGCCCGAGATCTGCGTTCGCCGGCCCGGTCTTCGCGACGGTGCTGTCGCTCGTCATCGTCCTGATCGGGCTGATCTCGTACACGCGGCTGTCGGTACGCGAGTACCCGCGCATCGACGAGCCGGTGGTGAGCGTGAACACGACCTACCGCGGCGCCTCCGCCGAGGTCGTCGAGTCGCAGGTGACGAAGCCGCTCGAGGACTCGCTCGCCGGCATCGAGGGCGTCGAGCTGATGACCTCGCAGAGCCGCTCGGAGCGCAGCCAGATCAACGTGCGCTTCAAGCTCTCGCGCGGATCCGGATTCTGCCGCGGCCGACGTGCGCGACAAGGTCGCGCGCGTGCGCGGCCGGCTGCCCGACGAGATCGACGAGCCGGTGATCGCGAAGGTCGAATCCGACTCGCAGCCGATCATCTACATCGCGGTGCGCGCGGGATCGCTGTCGCCGCTCGAGGCGTCCGACTACATCACGCGCTACATCAAGCCGCGCATGTCGGTGCTGCCGGGCGCCGCCGACGTGCGCATCTTCGGCGAGCGCCAGGTTTCGATGCGGATCAATCTCGACCGCACGCGGCTCGCCGGCTACCGGCTGACCGTGCAGGACGTCGAGGACGCGATCCGCCGCCAGAACGCCGAGATTCCCGCCGGCCGCATCGAGTCGCAGGCGCGCGAGTTCACCGTCGTCGCCGAGACCGACCTCACCACCGCCGAGCAGTTCGGCCAGCATCGTCGTCGCGAACGTCGGCGGCTACCCGGTGCGCATCCGCGACCTGGGCACCGCCGCCGTGGGCGCCGATCGACGAGCGGACTCGATCTCGCGCTACAACGGCCAGCCGTCGCTGAACATCGGCGTGATCAAGCAGGCGGTCGCGAATCCGCTCGATCTGTCGAAGGCGGTGCGCGCCGAGGTCGAGAAGATCAACCCGAGGCTGCCTTCGGGCATGCAGATGGTCGATCGCCTACGACACGTCGGTGTTCATCGACCGCTCGATCAAGTCGGTGTTCACGACGATCGGCGAGGCGGTCGCGCTGGTCGTGCTGGTGATCTTCTTCTTCCTGCGAAGCCTGCGCGCGACGATCATCCCGATCGTCACGATCCCGGTGTCGCTGATCGGCGCGTTCGGGCTGATGTACGCGTTCGGCTTCACGATCAACACGCTGACCTTGCTGGCGATGGTGCTCGCGATCGGCCTCGTCGTCGACGACGCGATCGTGATGCTCGAGAACATCTTCCGCCACATCGAGAAGGGATTGCCGCGCAAGGAGGCGGCGATCAAGGGCGCGCGGGAGATCGGCTTCGCGATCGTCGCGATGACGCTCACGCTGACCGCCGTGTATGCGCCGCTCGCGTTCGCGACCGGGCGCACCGGGCGCCTGTTCATCGAGTTCGCGCTGGCGCTTGCCGGCGCCGTGCTGGTGTCGGGCTTCGTCGCGCTGACGTTGACGCCGATGATGTGCTCGCTGCTGCTCCGGCACCAGGCCAAGCACAACCGTGCTTACTACTGGATCGAGAGCGGCGATCGACGGCGCTCACCGACGGGTATCGCCGCGACGCTGACCGGTTCACGCTCGCGAATCGCTGGATCGTCGTCGTCGGCTGGCTGGCGACGCTTGCGCGCGGGCGCGTTCCTGTTCACGCAGCTGAAGAGCGAGCTCGCGCCGACCGAGGACCGCGGCGTGGTGTTCGGGATCGTCAGCGCGCCGCAGGGCTCGACGCCGAACTACACGGCCGACCAGATCAAGCCGATCGAGGCGATGTACGCGAAGATTCCCGAAGCGGCCGCGTACACGGCGATTCTCGGGATTCCCGACGGTGGTCGACGGCAACGCGATCCTGCGCCTCAAGCCCTGGGAGGAGCGAAGCAAGAAGCAGCAGCAGATCACCGACGAGCTGCGCCCGCAGATGACGCAGATCGCCGGTGCGCTCGGCGTTTCCGCTGAATCCGCCGTCGCTCGGCCAATCGTTCCGCGTCGCAGCCGATCGAGTACGTGATCATGTCGCAGGTTCCCTATGCGGAGCTGTCGCGGATCGTCGACCGTTTCGTCGACGAGGCGCGCAAGCATCCCGGGCTTGCAGAACCTGCAGACCGACCTGCGACTCAACACGCCCGAGGTCCGCGTCCAGATCAACCGCGACAAGATCTCCGACATCGGCGTCAACGTCGACACGTCGGCCGCACGCTGGAAACGATGCTCGGCGGCCGCCAGGTGACGCGCTTCAAGCGCGAGGGCGAGCAGTACGACGTGATCGTGCAGGTCGCGCCGCTCGATCGCACATCGCCGGCCGATATCCGCGACATCTACGTTCGCGGCCGCGGCAACGAGATGGCGCAGCTCGCGAATCTCGTCGAAGTGAAGGAGGGCGTCGCGCCGCAGTCGCTCAACCACTTCAACCGGCTCCGCGCAGTCAAGGTCACCGGCACGCTGGCGCCCGGCTACACGGTCGCCGATGCGCCTCGAAGGCGATGGACGACGTCGCGAAGCGCGTGCTGCCGGCGACCGCGCAAACCGACCTCGACGGCCAGTCGCGCGAGTTCCGCGCCTCGGGCACCGAGATCTACTTCACGTTCGTGCTGGCGCTGCTGTTCATCTATCTCGTGCTGTCGGCGCAGTTCGAGAGCTTCATGCATCCGTTCGTCATCATGCTCTCGGTGCCGCTGTCGATGACCGGTGCGCTGCTCGCGCTGTGGCTGTCCGGCGGGACGCTCAACATCTACAGCCAGGTGGGGCTGGTCACGCTGGTCGGGCTGATCACCAAGCACGGCATCCTGATCGTCGAGTTCTCCAACCAGCTGCGCGCGAAAGGCGAGTCGCTGGTCGACGCGGTGGTGGACGCGCCACGTTGCGGCTGCGCCCGATCCTGATGACCACCGGCGCGATGGTGCTGGGCTCGGTGCCCCTCGCGCTCGCGCATGGCGCGGGCGCCGAGTCGCGCACGCAGATCGGCTGGGTGATCGTCGGCGGCATGTCGTTCGGCACGCTGCTGACGCTGTTCGTCGTGCCGACCGCTTACACGCTGCTCGCCGGCCGCACGAAGGTCGAGCCGGTCGTCGAGGAAGCTGCCGCGGCGCCGCTGCCGCAGCCGGGCCACGCGGACTGACGTAGGGACGTGCATGGGAGGCATTGCCCTACAGGCGGCTTTCCCGCCTGGTCGACAGCATTGGATTCGCGTCAGGGCTTATGCTGCTTCCGATAGCGCATGGAAGCGTTGGCAGGAAAGCTCATGAACGCATTGACAGCGCGTCCGCGCACGACCAGCGGAGCGGTTTGCGGATCGCACCTCGGATCACCCTCCGCATCCTTCGACCGACGCGAGAGGCTCGGCGCGCGCATTCCGCACCTGGAAGACGCGCGAACGACGCCTCGAGCGTTCCAAGATCGACGACCGTGACGACTCCAGGACGTCCGCCCTCGCAGCGAGGCAGATAGTCACGCATTTCGAGCTCGAGGTGGACAGCGAACAGGCCGCGACGTCTATCGTTTCACCGCCTGGTAGGGACTGCGCGCTCACCACGACGTCCCGCACGTCGTGTCCGTAGCGGCAATGTCGCCACAAAGCGCCGAAGAATAGCCTTGCGAATCCGGGGCGTTAGACTTAACCTCCGAAGCCACGACGGCTTGGAGCTTGAGCGAAGGTGGAAAGCGCAGCTGGCGACACGACCACGATCCTGTTCACCGATATCGAGGGCAGCACGCGACTCTGGGAGCAGCGAACCCGAGCGCATGTCGGGGGCGCTCGCCCGGCACGACGCGATCGCGCGAGCGGCGGTCGAGGACAACCGCGGCGTCGTCGTAAAGATGACCGGCGACGGGTTGTACGCGGCCTTCGCCGATCCCGCCGATGGCCTCAATGCATCGTTGACGCTGCAACAATCGCTGAGCGATCCGGCGGTCACGAACGGGATTCCGCTGCGCGTGCGTTGCGGCCTTCACCTGGGCGCGGTCGAACGGCGCGACAACGATTATTTCGGCCCGCCCGTGAACCGGACGGCCCGCATCATGGGGGCGGCGCACGGCGGGCAAATCCTGTTGTCGCAGGCGGTCGTCGACAGCCTTGGCTCGCGCTTGCCGGCCGAGGTCACGCTCCGCGACCTCGGCGGCGTCCGGCTCAAGGATCTGACAGCGCCCGAGCACGTCTACCAGATCGTGCACCCGCAGCTCCGCCAGGAATTTCCCGGCGCTGCGTTCGCTGGAAGCGACACCCAACAACCTCCCGCAGCAGCTCACGTCGTTCGTCGGGCGCGAGCGCGAGATCGCCGAGGCCGAAGGGCTCCTCAAGAGCGCGCGTCTGCTGACGTTGCTCGGGATGGGCGGACTCGGCAAGACGCGGCTGTCGCTGCAAGTCGCGGCCGATGCGCTCGATGCTTGTCCGGACGGCGCCTGGTTCCTGGACCTGGCTCCGATCAGGGATCCATCGCTCGTGGCAGAGCGAAGCCGCCCGGACGCTGGGCGTCCAGGAGGAACCCGGAAGGCCGCTGACGCAGACGCTCTGTGCGCACGTCAAGCAGCGCAAGCTGCTGATCATTTTCGACAACTGCGAGCATCTGGTGAGCGCGTGCGCGGAGCTCGCCAACGCGCTGCTCCGTGCGGGGCCCGACGTACGGATCATCGCCACCAGTCGCGAAGCGTTGCGCGTACCCGGTGAACAGACGTACCCCGTGATGCCGCTGGCGGTCCCCGATCGGTCGGCCGGTGTCGAAGCGCTGGCGAAGTCGGACGCGGTGCAGCTCTTCGTCGATCGTGCGCGTCTGCACAAGCCGAGCTTCGCATTGACGGAGCGTGAAGCACCCGCGGTGGCGGAGCTCTGCGCACGCCTCGAAGGGATTCCGCTCGCGCTGGAGCTCGCCGCGGCCCGGATGCGAACGCTGACGGTCGCCGATATCAACGTCCGGTTGCGCGACCGCTTCAAGCTGCTCACCGGCGGCGGTCGCGTGCTGCTCGAGCGCCAGCAGACGTTGCGCGCGCTGGTCGATTGGTCGTACGACCTGCTGCACGATCACGAGCGGTTGCTGTTCGACCGCTTGAGCGTCTTTGCGGGCGGATTCGAACTTCCGGCGTCCGAGGAAATTTGCGGCACGGATC
Source organism: uncultured beta proteobacterium (assembly GCA_963804205.1). Lineage (GTDB taxonomy): Bacteria > Pseudomonadota > Gammaproteobacteria > Burkholderiales > Casimicrobiaceae > VBCG01. Next base: position 402,007 of record CAWDPJ010000008.1, read on the forward strand.
CCCTGATGCCGGAGGATGTCCTCGATTTGCTTACCTCCCTCGTCGACAAGTCGCTGGTGATGGTCGAGGAGAGTGGCGACTCGTCGCGCTATCGCACGCTCGAAACGATCCGCGACTACGCGCGCGAGCGGCTGGTCCAGCGCGGCGAGCTCGCGCCGACATCGACCCGGCATTGCGATCACTTCCTGACGATGGCGAAGGCGGCGAATCGAGGGATCAAAGGTCCGGAGCAGGCCGAATGGACGCGGCGCCTCGAAGCCGAGCTCGACAATCTGCGCGCCGGGATCGCGCTGGCGCTCGAGGGCGGGGTGGATCCGGTGCTGTCGGTCAAGTTCGAAGTCGCGTTGATGAGCTTCTGGATGCTGCGGGGCTATTCGACCGAGGGACGCAAGTACGTTCGCGTTTCGCTCGGGCTGCCGGCCGTACAGGAATCAGACGTTGCGCATGCGCATGCCCTCTACGTCGGTGCGGCACTTGCGAACAGCCAGAGCGACCATGCGGAGGCGGGACGGATGCTCGAGAAGCGTGCCTCGCGCTGCGGCGGGGGATCGGCAATCCCGGTCGATCATCGCTGCAACGCTGTCGACCCTCTCGCTGGTCCGGCTTCAGGCGGGCGATGCGATCGAGCGCACGCGAGGGCGAGGAAGAGGCGCTGGAGCATCTTTCGCGAGCTCGGCGACCGCATCGGCGAAGCGATCGGGCTGCTCCATCTCGGCCAGATCTGCGTGCACGTCGAGGACGACGCACAAGGCGCGCAAGCAGATCGAGCAGTGCCTCGTCATTGCGCGCGACCTCGAGCACTGCGAGCTCCAGAGCGAATGCGAGCGCATGCTGGGGGAGATTGCGCTGGAGGCCGGCGACGTAGCCGGGGCTCGCGCACGGTTCGCACGCTGCGCTGGAGGTCTGCCAGGCTGCCGGCAGACAAGCGCGACGAAGCGACTTCGCTGTGGTGGATGGGGAAAGCGGATGTCGCGGCCGGCGACTTCGACATGGCGCGCACCCGGCTCGACGCCGCGCTGCGCGCGCTCGAGGCGTTTGAAATGAACGCGGAGGTCCTCGGGTGCCTCGAGGACCACGCCGCACTCGCGCACGCTCGTGGCCGCGCGGACGACGCCGCACGCCTGTACGGCGGCGGCGGCCTCGCAGCGGGAGCGACTCAACCTCACCCGGCCACCGCGGAACGAGCGACGATGGCGCGATGCACTTGTCGGCGATGCGAGCGGAGCTCGGGGAAGCGGCGTTCGAAGCGGCGTGGGCGCAGGGACAGCGAGTGGGAGCTCGAGGAGGCCATACGCCGGGCGCTGGCGGTCACGACCTCGCGTCGTGACCGCCTGACCCCGCACTGCCGAGCAGCGCTCGCCGGGCGCCTCGACCGAGCCGCGAAAGCGCAAGCCTCAGGCTGCGACTCTTCTCGCGACGCCGTGCGAACCAGGCGGCCCCAAGCGGCACCAAGCGTCAAAGCAAGGGTTCCCGGCTCGGGACTTGCGTGACGCGGGTGAAGGATTCAGGACGTTGGCCGTTTCGACGGGGTTGGGGTTGCGCGTGCAAACCAGTCGTCCTGTCGCAGGTTCCGCGTGTACAAGTAGACGACACCCAATCCGAATTGCCCCACTCGAGGGCGGTCCGTCGAGCGCCGTGAATGAGGTCGTCGCTCGGCGGCGGCGAAAGATGTACTGGATCCACCACGGAGCATTGAACGCAGGATTGGAATTGCCAGCTGATGATCACCGCGCCGATGGCACCGGAAATGACCCCGGCCAGTTCCCCGCCCTGCACCCAGATCGAACTGACGACGCCCGGATCGGGGAGAAAGGCCGTGTAATCGAACGTCAGCGTGGGAGCGTCCTGGAACGTCACGGTCGCGCTGAGCCAAGTGACGGTGCACCCGCCGACGCCGTTGGTCTGGAAGCCATTCCCCGCGCTCAAACAAGCCTGGCTACGTCGAAGGTGGCCGTACCCCTGAAATTCGGCGGGTCGAACGCACTGCTGTAGACGACCGCGCCCGCGGCACCGCCGGGCAAACCCAACGCCGCGGCGGCCGCCGCGCACGCCACCATGATCGACGAAGACTCGAGGAATCCATTTGCGACGCTCCCGGAAGATCGTCGATGCGAGCGAATGAGCAACCGATCATGCACTACAGCAAGAACTGCGCCGCGGCTGCCGGCCGCTGCACAACCGCATGGATTTGACTTGAAGGTTCTCGGAACGACGAGCTCTGATGAAGGCTCAACGCGAGACGCTGCCGGCTGTAAAGCAAGTTCGACAGGTGTCGAATTGCTGCGCGCGTGAGCGTCAAGCGGCCTTGCCGTGAACCGTGCTGGTAGCCTGGCGACTGCCGCGTCGCCGGCTCGGAGATCGTTTCGCTTCCGAGCTCGTCGAAATAGCGCTTGATCGCATCGGTGAATCGCATGCGGGGATGGCGCGATCGCTCGAGCAGGCCCACGTGTCGCTGGATGTCGATGCCGGGCAGCGCGATGACGCGCAGGCCGAGATCGCGCGTCCACTGCACGTTCGCGAGCTTCGGGACGATCGAGACGCCGAAACCCTGCCGCACGATCGCCAGGATCGCCTCGACCGAGTTCAGCTCCATCGCGTCGTGCACACGGACGTCGCAGCGGTTGAGCACGTCCCTGACCAGCAGGCCCGTCCAGGTCTCCCGATCGAAGCGGATGAAGGGCGCCTCGCGCAACGTCTGCAGCGGATCCGCCGACACCCTGAACGGCGGGCGTCGCGGCACGATCATCACCATCGGCTCGTCGTAGAGCGGCGTCCAGACCATCGACGACGGCAGCGGACGCGGCGGACGCATGACGATCGCGGCGTCGAGCACGCCATGCTCGACCTTGTAGGCGAAGTCGCTCGATTGGCCGGCGAACAGCTTCACCTCGAGCCGCGGATGGTTGCGCTTGACCGACCACAGCGCGTCGGCGAACCGTCCCATCAGCGCCGACACGAGCGCACCCATTACGACGCTCCCGGACAGCGGATCGCCGCCGCGCTCGCTCTTGAGCTCGTCGTAGCGCAGCACGAGCTCCTCGATCCGTTGCGCCGCCGCGCGGCCCGCAGTGTTGAGCACGACCGACCGGCCCCCGCGATCGAACAGGCTCTGACCGAGCGCCTGCTCGAGCGAGCGCATCTGCAGGCCTATGGCCGCCGCGGTCAGGCCGACGTCGGCGCCGGCCGCGGCGAACGTGCCGTGGCGGGCGACGGCGAGGAACGTCCGGAACGTCCGAATCGAGGGCATCATCAAAGTAAATCTTTAGTCTCATCGCAAGTATAACTAGATTTTCTTTCGATAGCGGATTGCCGACAATGATCCGATGAGCGAAAAGCTCGAGGTCCGGATCTGGCGCGGCAAGGACGCTGGCGCGTTCGCCGCTTACGAGGTGCCGCGCCAGGCCAGCCAGACGGTGCTGGACGCGGTGACCTACGTGCAGCGGCATCTCGAGCCGACGCTCGCCTATCGCTTCTCGTGCCGCGTCGGCATGTGCGGCTCGTGCGCGATGATGGTCAACGGCGTCGCGCGCTGGACCTGCCGCACGCACGTCGCCAACGTCGTATCCGACGGGACGCTCACGATCGCGCCGCTCGCAAACTTCCCGGTGGTCCGGGACCTCGCCGTGGACATGCGCGAATTCTTCGACAAGTGGGCGCGGGCGAAGGGCCGCTTCGCGGGCGCGACGACGCGACACGACGATTTCGCGCGCGTTCAGCCGGGCTCGCCTGCGCGCGTCGCCGCCAACGCGGGCATCGAGTGCATCGGCTGCGGCGTCTGCCACGCGTCCTGCGATGTCGTCCGCTGGCGTCCCGACTTTCTCGGACCCGCGGCGCTCAATCGCGCGTGGACGCTCGTCAACGACGTTCGCGATACGGCGCAGCGCGATCGCATGCGCGCGGTCGCCGGCGATGCGGGCTGCCACGCCTGCCATACGCAAGGCTCGTGCACCGAGCGTTGTCCGCGCGGCATCGAGCCGACGGCGGGCATCTCCGGCCTGAAGCGCATGGCCGCGCGCCTTGCGATCCGGGGGGAGCTGTGAGCTTCGCCACCCCGGCGTCATTCCCGCGGAAGCGGGAATCCAGTGTCTCTTCGGCGCTGTGCGCCTACCGAAGACACTGGGTCCCCGCCTTCGCGGGGATGACGCTGACGCGTCACTCGCGGGGACGACGAGTTCGGCGATGGCCGCGCAGCGAAGAGCCTGGGCAAGGTTCCCATGAACGCGGCCACTCAGGCGAAGCTCTGGTACTGGCAACGCATCAGCGCGATGGCACTCGCGCTGTTCGTCGTCGTTCACCTGATCACGTTGATGTACGCAGTGCGGGGCGGGCTGACCGGCGCGGAAATCCTCGACCGCACGCGCGGCAGCTGGATCGCCGCGCTGTTCTACGGCGGCTTCGTGCTGACCGCCGCCGTGCATGCGCCGATCGGCCTCGCCCGCGTCGCCGAGGAGTGGCTCGGCTTGAACCGGCGCGCGAGCTACGTCGCGGCAGCCCTGTTCGGCGTGGTCCTCGCGGTGAGCGGATTGCGCGCGGTCTATGCGGTCGTCGCGCCATGAGAAATTCGCACTGGCCGATGTGACGGCATTCGCGCTCGCGGGCATCCGTCGTACTGGGCGTTCGTGCTGCATCGCGTATCGGGCATTGCGCTCGCCGCGTTCCTGCCACTGCATTTCTGGGCGCTCGGCCAGGCGTTGCAAGGCGAAACGGCGCTCGACAGCTTCCTGCGCTTCGCGGATGCGCCTGCGGTCAAGGTCGCCGAATGGGGTCTGGTCGTGCTGCTGGCGGCGCATCTCGCCGGGGGGCTGCGCATCCTGGTGATCGAATTCCTGCCGTGGACCGGGCTTCGCAAGAATTGGATTGCCGCGACGGTCGGCATTAGCATTGCCGGAGGCCTCGCGTTCGCGCTGGCGCTGGTCGGATAGTCGAACCTCACGAGGAGACTTGCGGATGGATTGCCTGCAACGTTCAAGACGACAAGCCTTATGGCCTCCTGCTGACGGCCGCGTTCGCGCTGGCCGTGGGCGCGCCAGCCCAGGCGCAGGACGCCTGGCCGAACCGGTCGGTGCGGATGGTCGTTCCGTTCGCAGCCGGAGGTGCGACCGATGTGGTCGCGCGCGCACTCGGCAAGGACTTGAGCGAGCTGTGGGGACAGCCGGTCGTCGTCGACAATCGCGTAGGCGCCGGCGGCAGCATCGGTGCCGAGGTCGTCGCCAAGTCGCCGGCGGACGGCTACACGCTGTTGCTCGCCTCCGGGGCCTTGACGATCAATCCCCATCTCTATGCGAAGCTGCCCTTCGATACGCAGAAGGACTTCATCCCGGTGACCAACGTGGCGAGTGGTCCGCAGCTCCTCGTCGTGCATCCCGGTGTGCAGGCGAAGAGCGTCAAGGACCTGATCGCACTCGCCAAGGCGAAGCCGGGCACGGTGAATTTCGGTTCCGCGGGCATCGGCAGCCAGACGCACCTGGCGGCGGAGAATTTCGTCGATGCCGCCGGGATCAATGCGACGCACGTGCCCTACAAGGGCGAGGGTCCGGCGCTGGCGGACCTCATTGCCGGTCAGATCCAGTTCGTGGTCGCGAACATCGCGGCCGCCGTCCCGCATGTGAACAACGGAACGATTCGGGCGCTCGCCGTGACCAGCCTCACCCGTTCACCGCTGCTTCCCGACGTTCCGACGGTCGCCGAGAGTGGTCTCGCCGGATTCGAGAATTCCGGCTGGTTCGGACTGCTCGTGCCGGCCGGCACGCCGCAGTCGGTTGTCAACAAGATCCACGCCGACACGGTGAAGGTGCTGGAACGGCGCGAGATGAAGGAGCGCCTGTCGGTGCAGGGAATGGTGCCGGTCGGCAACACGCCCGCGGCGTTCGCGAACGCGATGCAGGACGAGTCGAAGCGCTGGGCAGAGGTCGTGAAAAGCCGCGGATTGAAAGTGAACTGAGACGTGACGCGTCATCCTCGTGTCTCCGCGAGGGACCAGGTCTCTCTGCAAAGAGCAGGTCCCCGCCTGCGCGGGATGACGCCGGGTAATTCACGTGAAAGTCGATGACACGCTGGTCGAGGAGGTCGCCCGCGAGCTCTACATCCGGGCGCTGAAGATCCTTCCGCCCGACATCAAGGCGGGATTCGACGCGCTCGTGGCCAGCGAGACGGCGCCGGTTGCGCAACGCGTGCTTGCGACGATGGTCACCAACATCAAAGTCGCCGAGGACACCGACAACCTGCTCTGCCAGGACACCGGCCTGCCGATCTACAACGTGGCGATCGGCCGTGGCGTCGAGGTCGACGGGCCGCGGCTCAAGGCCGCGATCCGGCGTGGCTGCGAGCGAGCGACGCGCGAGCATCCGTTGCGCTCGTCGGTCGTGCATCCGCTGACGCGGAAAAACGAGCATACGTCCTGCGGCATCGAGATGCCGGTGATCCACGTCGACTTCGACGCGGCGCCGGACACGCTCGAAATCCAGATGATCCCGAAGGGCAGCGGATCGGAGAACAACTCGTTTCTCAAGATGGCCGTGCCCGCCGAAGGGATCGACGCGATCAAGACGTTCGTCATCGATTCCGTGATCGCGGCCGGCGGCAAGACCTGTCCGCCGACGATCGTCGGCGTCGGCGTCGGCGGCACGTCCGATCTTTGTGTCGCGCTCGCGAAACGCGCGGCGACCCGGCCGCTCGGAACCCGTTGCGACGATCCGGACGGTGCCAAGCTCGAAGCCGAGCTCACATCCGCGGTCAACCAACTTGGCGTCGGCCCGCAAGGTCTCGGCGGCGACTCGACGGCGTTCGCCGTGCATGTCGAGCTCGCGGCGACGCACATCACGATGAATCCGGTCGCCGTGAACATGCAATGCCATTCCGCACGTCGTGCGCGAGCGACATTGACGCCGCGGGCGTCGCGTACGGCTTCTGACCCCATGGCCCACTACGAGCTTTCAACGCCGGTCAGCGAAGCGCAGGTTCGTGCGCTGCGGGTCAACGACACGGTCACGCTGCAATCGACGCTATTCGGCATTCGCGACGCGACGCAGATCGCGATGTTCGATCGCGGGCGTGCTACGCGCTTCGATCTTCGCGGCCACGCGGTGATCCACACGGCGCCGAACGTGCGCAAGGTCACCCCGGATGCCGAGCACCCGACCGGCTACGCACCCGTGTGCATCGGTACGACGACTTCCGATCGGATGGAACGGTTCACGCGCCCCTTGCTTTCGCGCTGCGGCGTTCGAATCGTCATCGGGAAGGGCGGGCTGCGCGAGGATTCGCTCGCCGCGTTCCGCGAGTTCGGCGGCGTGTATCTCGCGGTCATCGGCGGCACGGCTGCGCTCGAGACCACGTGGATCGAAGCGATCGAGGACGTGGACCTCGACGACCTCAATCCCGAATCGCTATGGAAGTTTCGCATCCGGGACTTCGGGCCGCTGCTCGTCGCGATGGACAGCCACGGGGGCAGCCTCTACGACGTCGTTCGGGAGGATGTCGACGCCCGTCGCGCGAAGGTGCTCGCGAGCCTCGGGGTCCGGGCCCGGTGAAGCCGCGGCCGATGCAACTCAAACGCGCGACGACCGACCTCCTGATCCTGGGCTCCGGCGGCGCCGGGCTGTTCGCCGCGCTTCACGCCCACCAGCGCGATCCCTCGCTTTCGATCATCGTCGCGGTCAAGGGGCTGCTGGGGAAAAGCGGCTGCACGCGAATGGTCCAGGGCGGCTACAACGTCGCGCTGGCACCCGGCGATTCGGTCGAGCGCCACTTCATGGACACGATCGAAGGCAGCAAGTGGCTCGCCGACCAGGACCTCGCCTGGACGCTGGTGACGAAGGCGATCGAGCGGATCCGCGAGCTCGAGAACGAGCTCGGCTGCTTCTTCGATCGCAACCCCGACGGCACGATTCACCAGAAGGCATTTGCGGGACAGACGTTCGATCGGACTGTGCACAAGGGGGATCTGACCGGCATCGAGATCATGAATCGGCTCGCCGAGCAGGTGTGGGCGCGAGGCATCGGCCGGCTCGAGGAGCATCGCGCGATCGAGTTGATCGCAACCCCGGACGGGTCGGCGATTTCCGGCGTGCTGATGATCGACATGCGCACCGGCGAGTTCGTGTTCGTGCAGGCGAAGGCCGTGCTCCTGGCCACCGGTGGCGGCCCGACGATGTATCGCTACCACACGCCGTCCGGGGAAAAGAGCTGCGATGGCCTCGCGATGGCGCTGCGGGCCGGCCTGCCGCTGCGCGACATGGAGATGGTGCAGTTCCATCCGACCGGCCTGCTCGCGGGCACCGGAACGCGGATGACGGGGACGGTGCTCGAGGAAGGGCTCCGTGGCGCGGGTGGGTTCCTGCTCAATGGCGCGAAAGAGCGCTTCATGCAGCGTTACGATCCCGGCGGTGAGCGCGCGACTCGCGACATCGTGTCGCGCGCGATCTACGCGGAAATGCGCGCGGGCCGCACGACGGCGAACGGCGGCGTATACCTGCAGATGCACCACCTCGGGCCCGAACAGGTGCGCCGCCAGTTCAAGGGCATGGTCGAGCGCTGCCGCGATTGCGGGTTCGACCTGGCGGGCGGTCTGGTCGAAGTCGTGCCCACGGCGCATTACATGATGGGCGGAGTCGTATTCAGCGCCGATTGCACAACGCCGCTTGCCGGCCTGTTCGCGGCCGGCGAGGATACCGGCGGCGTGCACGGGGCGAACCGGCTGGGCGGCAATGGTGTCGCGAATTCCACCGTGTTCGGTGGCATTGCGGGCGAGAGCATGGCTGCGTGGGTCGCGGACGCAACCGACGCTGCGTCCCCCCGACGAGACGGCAATCGCAAGCAGCATCGCGTTCCACGAAGCGCCGCTGCATCGCGCGCCAGGATCGATCGAAGCGATCCGCGAAGCGCTCTACCAGTGCATGTGGGACGACGTCGGCATCGTGCGTAGCGCGCAGAGCCTGCAACGCGCAGCATCGAAACTTCGCGAGCTGGAGAACGCGTTGAGCGAGGCGGGCGTGGCCGGCGCCGATCGCGCGTTCAACCTGAGCTGGCACGACTGGATCAATCTGACGAACCTGACCTCGGTGAGCCGCGTGATCGCCGCGGCGGCGATGGCGCGGGAGGATTCGCGCGGCGCGCACTATCGGGAGGATCATCCCCGAGCCGGCGAGCTCGACGCCTCGACCTACACCGTCGTCCGGTGCGAAGGCGACACGCTGGCGATCGAGCACGAGCCCGTGCGGTTCACGCGGGTGCGGCCGGGGGAGACGCTGGTGGACAGCCGGACTCCTGCGGCAGCATGATCGAGGCGATCGCGGCCCGCCAAGGAAGCCGTCGCCTTCGCGCGCCCGTCTCTCGTCGTCTTTTCCGCTGGAAACGTCGGGCTTGGCCCGCGGTTCCAGGGAGCCGACCCCGGCGAAACGCAGATTTGTACTTTTCGCCGCGCCATGCAATAGAATCGCCACCAAAACAAGGCATCCTGCCCGCTTTCCGTTCCTGAGGAGGAACTCCATGTCGCAGTACACCAAGCGCTTCGTGCGCCTCGCCCTCGTTGCCGCGCTGTTCGGCGCCACCGCCGCGGCGCAGGCCCAGACCGAGATCCAGTGGTGGCATTCGATGACCGGCGCGCTGAACGATCGGGTCAACGAGTTCGCCAAGGGCTTCAACGAAAGCCAGAAGGAGTACAGGGTCGTCCCGGTCTACAAAGGCCAGTATCCCGATTCGATGGCTGCCGCGATCGCGGCGTTCCGCGCGGGCAACGCGCCGCACATCCTTCAGGTGTTCGAGGTCGGTACGGCGACGATGATGGGGGCGAAGGGCGCGATCAAGCCGGTCCAGGACGTGATGCGCGAGGCCGGTGAGAAATTCGATCCCAAGTCCTACATCGGCGCCGTGGCCGGTTACTACACGACCAGCAAGGGCGACATGCTGTCGTTCCCGTTCAACAGCTCGACGACGGTCTTCTACTACAACAAGGACGTGTTCGAGAAGGCCGGCCTCGACCCGAACCGTGCACCCGCCACCTGGCCCGAAGTCATGGCCGCGGCGGCGAAGATCAAGGCGGCGGGCGCCTCGCAATGTCCGTACACGAGCGGCTGGCCGTCCTGGGTGCACGTGGAGAATTTCAGCGCGTGGCACAACGTTCCGATCGGCACCAAGGAGAATGGCCTGGCGGGTTTCGACACGTCGTTCCAGTTCAACAGCCCGCTGCACGTGCGGCACTGGACGAACTTGAAGGAGTGGGCGGGCAAGGGTTACTTCACCTACGCCGGTCGCCGCGGCGAGACCGCGGAGTCGAAGTTCTACAGTGGCGAGTGCGCCATGATGACTTCGTCGTCGGCCGCGCAAGCGAATATCAACCGCAACGCGAAGTTCAAGTACGCGGTCGCGATGCTGCCGTACTACGCCGACGTGAAGGGCGCACCGCAGAACACGATCATCGGCGGCGCGTCGCTCTGGGTGATGGCGGGCAAGAAGCCGAACGAGTACAAGGGCGTCGCGAAGTTCCTGACCTATCTCGCCGAGCCGAAGCGGCAGGCCCAGTGGCACCAGGCCACAGGCTATCTGCCGATCACGCCGGTTGCCTATGACATTACCAAGCAGGCGGGTTTCTACGAGAAGAACCCCGGCACCGACGTCTCCGTGCGCCAGATGACGCTCAACTCGCCGACGCCGAACTCGAAGGGTCTGCGCTTCGGCAGCTTCGTCCAGATCCGCGACGTGATCGAGGAGGAGATGGAGAACATGCTCGCCGGCAAGCAGGACGCGAAGACTGCGCTCGATACGGCCGTGAAGCGCGGCAACGAGCTGCTTCGACGCTTCGAGAAGACGGTGCGGGAATAGCCTGTTGCTGTCGTCCCCGCGCAGGCGGGGACCCAGCGTCTTTCCGTCCCGAACATGTGCCGTCAGAGCGTGGATCCGGTGACTCTCCGTAGCGAAGACACTGGGTCCCCGCCTACGCGCGGACGACGGGTGTAATGGAAAAGCGCGTCGTCTTCCGATCGCGCTGGCTGCCCTACGCGCTGGTCGCGCCGCAACTCGCCATCACGATCATCTTCTTCTTCCTGCCGGCGGGGCAGGCGGTATTCCAGTCGCTTCAGCAGCAGGATCCGTTCGGGCTCGCGGTGGAGTTCGTCGGGTTCGACAATTTTCGCGAGCTGTTCGCCGATCCCAACTACCTGGCCTCGTTCCGGGTCACCGCGCTGTTCTCGGTACTCGTAGCGGCGACCGGACTGACGGTGTCGCTTGCGCTGGCGGTGTTCGCCGACCGTGCGATCCGCGGCGCCGGCATCTACAAGACGCTGATGATCTGGCCCTACGCGGTGGCGCCGGCGGTGGCTGCCGTGCTGTGGCTGTTCCTGCTGAACCCATCGCTCGGCGTCCTTTCGCACTGGATGCGGGCGCTCGGCATGTCCTGGAATCCGGTTCTCGACGGCGGCGATGCGCTCGCGCTCATCGTGATCGCGGCCACCTGGAAGCAGATCTCCTACAACTTCCTGTTCTTCCTCGCCGGTCTGCAGTCGATCCCCAAATCCCTGATCGAGGCCGCGGCGATCGACGGCGCGGGGCCGGGCCGGCGCTTCTGGACGATCGTGTTCCCGATGCTGTCGCCGACGACGTTCTTCCTGCTCGTCGTCAACATGGTCTATGCGTTCTTCGAGACGTTCGCGATCGTCGACGCGGCGACCTCCGGCGGCCCCGGTCAGTCGACCCAGATCCTCGTCTACAAGGTTTACAACGACGGCTTCAAGGGGCTCGATCTTGGTGGCTCGGCTGCGCAGTCGGTGGTGCTGATGGCGATCGTGATCGGGCTCACCGTCATCCAGTTCCGCTATATCGAGCGGAAGGTGCAGTACTGATCAGATGTCAGGAGTCAGTTGACAGGAGTCAGTAACGAAGCATCGGCGCTTGACGCGCCGCCTCGAAAACACCGCCGCAACTGCCGAACTGTCAACTGACTTCTGACAATGATCGAAAACCGCCCCTGGCTCACCGTCGTCACCCACCTCGTCCTCTGGGTCGGGCTCGCGATCGTCGTGTTCCCGGTCTACGTCACGTTCGTCGCGTCGACGATCACGGCGGAGGGGGTGCTCGCGGCGCCGATGTCGCTGATTCCCGGCCCGCACCTCATCGACAACTATCGCGAGGCGCTGGAGAGCGGCGCCGGCAACTCGGCGGCGGGCGCCGGCCGGATGATGCTGAACAGCCTCATCACCGCGCTGGTGATCGCGTTCGGCAAGATCGCGATCTCGCTCCTGTCGGCGTTCGCGATCGTCTACTTCAAGTTCCCGCTGCGCAACTTCTTCTTCTGGATGATCTTCGTCACGCTGATGCTGCCGGTCGAGGTGCGCATCCTCCCGACCTACAAGGTCGTCTCGGACCTCGGCATGCTCGACAGCTATACCGGCCTGACGCTTCCGCTGATCGCGTCGGCGACCGCGACGTTCCTGTTCCGCCAGTTCTTCCTCACGATCCCCGACGAGCTCGCCGAGGCCGCGCGAATCGACGGAGCCGGTCCGATGCGCTTCTTCTGGGACGTGGTCGTCCCCATGTCGAAGACCAGCATGGCGGCGCTGTTCGTCATCCAGTTCATCTACGGATGGAACCAGTACCTGTGGCCTTTGCTGGTCACGACGCGCGAGGAGTACTACACGATCGTCATCGGCATCAAGCGGATGATCGCCGGAGGGGGCGAAGCCGCCACCGAGTGGCACCTGGTCATGGCGACGGCGATGCTGGCGATGCTGCCGCCGCTGCTGGTTGTCGTGCTGATGCAGAAGTGGTTCGTCAAGGGGCTCGTCGACACCGAGAAATGACGTCGCGACGAAGGCGCGGCGTCATCCCCGCGCAGGCGGGGATCCAGTGTCGTTGAGTTGTACGTGACGAAAGACGCTAGGTCCCCGCCTTCGCGGGGATGACGATCCTCACGGATCGTCACTTCGCGGGGACGACAATTGAAAACCATGGCCCAAGTCGACCTCCGCAACGTCCGCAAGAGCTACGGCGCGCTCGAGGTGATCCATGGCGTCAACGTCACCGTGCGAGACGGCGAGTTCGTCGTCATCGTCGGCCCATCGGGTTGCGGCAAGTCGACGCTGCTGCGCATGGTTGCCGGCCTGGAGGCGATCAGCGGAGGCGAGATCGCGATCGGCGAGCGGGTCGTGAACACGCTGGAGCCGAAGGACCGCGACATCGCAATGGTGTTCCAGAACTACGCGCTCTATCCGCACATGAGCGTGTTCGACAACATGGCGTACGGCCTCAAGATCCGCAAGTTCACCAAATCCGACATCGGCGATCGCGTGAAACGCGCGGCCGACATCCTGGAGCTCGAGGCGCTGCTCGATCGCAAGCCGCGCCAGCTCTCCGGCGGCCAACGGCAACGCGTCGCCATGGGTCGCGCGATCGTGCGCGAGCCCGCCGTATTCCTGTTCGACGAGCCGCTGTCCAACCTCGATGCGAAGCTGCGCGTGCAGATGCGCTTCGAGATCCAGAAGCTGCACCGGCGGCTGAAGACGACGTCGCTGTACGTGACCCATGACCAGGTCGAGGCGATGACGCTGGCGCACCGGATGATCGTGATGAACGCCGGGCGGGCCGAGCAGATCGGAACGCCGATGCAGGTCTACGAGGATCCGCAGACCCAATTCGTCGCCGGGTTCATCGGCTCGCCGTCGATGAATTTCATGCCGGGTCGCGTCGAAGGCGGCGGGAACATCGCGCTCGAGCACGGCGGTACGACGCGAACGAACGCAGCGGCGGGCGCGGAGGCGGGACGCAGCGTCATGGTCGGGATTCGTCCCGAGCACCTCGAGCGGTCGACGCCGGAGATGTCGGTGATCGAGGGGCCGGTCGAAATGGTCGAGCAGCTCGGTGCCGACATGCTGATCCACGTTGCGCACGGACCGTTCACGGTGCTCGCGCGGCTGCCGCATGGTCCGCAACCGGACATCGGGACCGTCGTTCAATTCGCCGCGTCGCCTTCCCGCATCTTCCTGTTCGATCCCACCTCGGGCGACCGGCTCCGATGATCGATCGGCGGTCGTCGTATCAGTGGCCTTACCCGCGGTTCGCCGCGCATCGTGGTGCCGGCAAGCTGGCGCCGGAGAACACGCTCGCGGCGCTGAAGCATGGTCACTCGCTCGGCTACCGGATGGCCGAATTCGACGTCAAGCTGTCGGCCGACGGTGTCGCGTTCCTGCTGCACGACGCGACGTTGCAGCGGACGACCAACGGCTGGGGCCGCGCTGATGCGCTGACCTGGCGAGAGCTTGCCCAGCTCGATGCCGGTGCCTGGCATTCGCGACCCTTCGCGGGCGAGCCGCTGCCGACGCTTGGCGCTGTCGCGAGCTTCTGTCGCGCGAACGGAGTCGCGGTGAACGTGGAGATCAAGCCCGCGCCGGGGCGCGAGCGGGAGACCGGCGCGGCGCTGGCGCTCGATGCGGCGCAGTTCTGGAGCGATTCGGCCACGCCTCCGCTGCTGTCGTCATTCTCCGAGCTGTCCCTTGCGGCCGCGCAGGAAACCGTCCCCGAGCTGCCGCGCGCGTGTCTTTTCAACCGTCTGCCGGCCGACTGGCGCGAGCGATGCGCGGCCCTCGGATGCGTTGCGATCGACGTCAAGCACACGGCGCTGCGGCCGAAAATCGTCGAGGAAGCGCACGCGCTTGGACTCGCGGTCGTGACCTGGACGGTCAACGATCCCGATCGCGCGAAACAGCTCGCGCAATGGGGCGTGGACACGATCATCACCGACGCGGTGGATCGACTGCCGCCTCGCTGACAGGCGCCGCCGCGGCGGCGTGCGCTCTCACCTACGCCGGGCCCGGATTTACCCCATCAGCTGACCTGCGCGGACCTCCTGGGGCGCGGAGCCGGTGCCGCTGAAAGCGAGCGGTGCAGCACGGCTCGCGGAGGTCGCTGCGGAGCGCGGAATTGCACATTCGTCCAATTTTCGCGAACGAGAGCCAGCTGCTGCGAGCCGCCTTTCACCCTCCGAACGGTATGGCGATTCAACCGGAGCGTGTGGAATTCGTTCGCCCGGGCGGCGCAACGCTTGTCGCCGCAACCGCTAACCGCGAATACACACATTCGGCAAAAAGGACGACAATGAGACGATCTTTCCGCGACACGCGCGCTGCCCCCAACGTGCGCCCGCGCCCGGCAAAGGTCTTGCGTTCGCAAGGCTCGAGGCCAGCCGCCAGCCCATGAGCAGAACCTCAAACGCAACCGAAGGCATTTCCCCTTCGCACGATTTGATGGTCGTGGGCATCGGCGCGTCCGCCGGCGGCCTGAAGCCCCTGATGACGCTGTTCGAGCAGATGCCCGAGCGCACCGGCATGGCGTTCGTGGTGATCCTGCATCTGTCGCCGGACTACGAGTCGAACATCGCCGGGCTGCTGCAGAAGTCGACGCAGATGCCGGTGACCGAAGTGAGGCAGGGCGTCGACATCGAGCCGAACCATGTCTACGTGATCTCGCCCAAGAGCCAGCTCCATATCCGGGACGGACGGCTCGAGCCGATCGCCCGTGTCGAGCGCAGCCACCCGATGAGCATCGACGTGTTCTTCCGCATGCTCGCGGAGTCGCACGCGCATCGTGCGATCGCGATCGTGTTGTCGGGGACCGGGTCGGACGGCTCGCAGGGCGTGAAGGACATCAAGACCAACGGCGGCGTGTCGATCGTGCAGTCGCCGCAGGAAGCCGAGTACGACGCGATGCCGCGCAATGCGATCGCGAGCGGCGCCGTGGATTTCGTGTTGCCGATGGCGGAGCTTCCCGGCAAGCTCGTGACGCTCTGGCGCAACGCGCAGGCCATCGAGCTGCCGGCGATCGATGACAAGGAGGCGCCGGAAGATCTCGCCGAACGCGCCGAGGATGCGTTGCGCGACGTCCTTGCGATCCTGAGGGTGCGCAGCGGGCATGACTTCCTGCACTACAAGCGCTCGACGCTGCTGCGACGCATCGAGCGGCGACTGCAGGTGACCCAGCTCCGCGATCTCCCGACCTATCGCGACTTCCTCAACGGCAACCCGGAGGAGACGCGCAGCCTGCTGCGCGACTTGCTGGTCAGCGTGACGTCGTTCTTCCGCGATCCCGAGGTTTTCGAGGCGCTCGAGAAGAACGTGATCCCGATGCTGCTGTCGCGGCGGGAAAAGCGCGGCGGCGTCTTGCGCCTCTGGGTCGTCGGCTGCGCAACCGGCGAGGAGGTCTATTCGCTCGCGATGGTGTTCGCCGAGCACCTCCGCGCGCTCGTCGATCCCCCCGAGCTCAACATCTTCGCGACCGACATCGACGAGGACGCGCTGGCTGTGGCGCGCGCAGGGCTGTATCCCGAGGCTATCCGCGAAAGCGTCTCGCCGGAGCGCCTGCAGCATTTCTTCATCAAGGAGCAGGGCGGCTATCGCGTGCAGAAGCATCTTCGCGACCTGGTCCTGTATGCCGTGCACAACGTCATTCAGGATCCGCCCTTCTCGCGGATGGATGTCGTGTCCTGCCGCAACCTGCTGATCTACGTCAACCGGCTGACGCAGGGCAAGATCCTGGACCTTTTGCATTTCGCCTTGCGGCCCAACGGCTACCTCCTGCTTGGAAGTGCCGAGTCGGTCGACGAGGCGAACGAGGGATTCATCGCCGTCGACAAGAAGCACCACATCTTCCAGCAGCAGCCGCGCGCGCAGTCGGGAATGGTCCTTCCGCTGGCCCCCATGATCCACGCATCAAGGGCGAACGGCGAAGGTGCCGGAACGACGGGGCGGCGACTGGTCTCGTACGGCGAGCTGCACCAGAAGCTGCTCGAGCACTACGCGCCTCCCTCGATCGTCGTCGACGAGCGCTTCGACATCGTGCATCTGTCCGAGACGGCAGGGCGGTTCCTGCAGATCGGACCGGGCGAGCCTTCGCTCAATCTCATCCAGGCCGTGCCGCCGGAGCTGCGTGTGGAGCTGCGGTACGCGCTCGAGCATGCGATGCAATCGATGATGACCGTCGAGCGGCGCAACGTGGCGGTGAGTCGCGGCCCCGAACGCGCGTTGCTGACGCTGCGGGTGCATCCGGTCCAGGAGAAGCGATCGACGCGCACTTACGCGCTGGTGCTGTTCGAGGAAGAAGGCGCCGCCGACGAGGGGGTCGAACCCGATGTGTCGGCCGATGGGGACGCGGTCAGCGGGCTGCGGGAGCGCCTCGAGGATACCGAGGCGTTGCTCCGGGGTGCGGTGGCCCAGCAGGAGATCCGCAACGAGGAGCTCAAGGCGAGCAACGAAGAGCTGCAGGCCACGAACGAGGAGCTGCGCGCCGCCGGCGAGGAGCTCGAGACCGGCAAGGAGGAGCTGCAGTCGATCAACGAGGAGCTGCAGACCGTCAACCAGGAGCTGAAGACCAAGGTCGACGAGGCGACGCGCATCCGCGACGACCTGCAGAATTTCATCAACGCGACCGAGATCGCCGTGCTGTTCGTCGACCGCGACCTGCGGCTCATGCGGTTCACGCCGTTCGCGCGCAAGGTCTTCAACGTGCGTGCGACCGACGTCGGCCGGCCGCTGCTCGACATCACGAACCGCCTGGTCGACGAAGACATCCGGCCCGACATCGACAAGCTGTTCGAGTCGCTGACCGTCACCGAGCGCGAGGTCCGCGCGAACGACGGCCACTGGTTCATGCTGCGCATTCTTCCGTACCGGACGACCGAGGACCGGATCGACGGGGCGGTGCTCACGTTCATCGACGTGACCCAACGCAAGCTCGCCGAGGAGACCGTGCGCCGGAACGAGGCGTGGCTCCGGCTGCTGCTGGACAGCGTGCACGACTACGCGATCCTGACGCTCGACCCGCAGGGCGTCATCGCGAGCTGGAACCGGGGCGCCGAGCTGATTTTCGGCTACAGCGCCGCGGAGGCGGTCGGGCAGCCGCTCGATCTCATCTTCCTTCCCGAGGAGCGCAGCGCAGGCATGCCGCAGACCGTGCTTCGCACGGCGCGCGAGACGGGGCGGTCCGAAGACGAGCGTTGGCACGTTCGCAAGGACGGGTCGCGCTTCTTCGCGAGCGGCGTGACCGCGCCGTTGCTCGATCCGTCGACCTACGGCTACGTCAAGCTGCTGCGCGACCTGACCGGACAGCAGGTCGCGACGCAGCAGCGCGACGAGCTGCTGGTGATGGAGCGCATGAACCGCGCCACTGCGGAACAGGCAAGTCGCATGAAGGACGAATTCCTCGCGACGCTGTCGCACGAGCTGCGCAATCCGCTCGCGCTGATCCAGATGCAGGCCGAGCTCCTGCTGCGTGCAGCGGAGACCCGCCGTACGCCGCGGCTCGCCAGCGCGGCGGAGATCATCCATCAGACGGTGAAGGCGCAGGCGCAGTTCGTCGACGATATGCTCGACGTATCGCGGGCCCGTACCGGAAAGCTGGCGATCGATCGCCAGCTGCTGCCTTTGCCGCTCGTCATCGCCGACTCGATCGGCGCGCTGCGTCACGAGGCGGAGGCGAACGCGATCACGCTGAACGTGGAGCTGGACGCCGAGCCGATGATCGTGGAAGCCGACGTCGTGCGCGTCAAGCAGATCGCGTGGAACCTGCTGTCGAACGCGCTCAAGTTCACGCCGCACGGCGGACAGATCATCGTGCGCCTCAAGCGCGAGGGGAACGAAGCGCGGCTCGACGTCGAGGACAACGGTCAGGGCATCGCGCCGGAAATGCAGCAGCACATCTTCGAATGGTTCCGGCAGGCCGAGTCCGGGTCGACGCGGCGCAAGGGCGGAATGGGCATCGGGCTTGCGCTGGTGAAGCAACTCGTCGAGCTGCACGGAGGACGAGTGCAGGGGTATTCGGCCGGCCTCGGGAAGGGATCGTGCTTTTCGGTATGGCTGCCGCTCCAGGTGGCGGAGTCGCGCATCCCGGCGGCGATGCCCGCGGCCGCGCCGGGCGAAGGCGCCACCGGTCGCCTGGCGGGACTGCGCCTGCTGATCATCGACGACCTGCGCGACAACGCCGACGCGATGGGCGAACTGTTGCGTTACGAAGGCGCCGACGTCGCCATCGAAACGACGGCGCAGGGCGCGATCAGGCGTGCGCAGGCGGGGGTTTTCGACGGGATCATTTCGGATCTCGCCATGCCCAAGATGGACGGCTACACGCTGCTGAGGAAGTTGCGGAGCACGTCACTGAATGCGGACACGCCGGCGATCGCTTACAGCGGCTACGGCGGTGCGGACGAGACGTCGCGCTCGAAGGCGGCCGGCTTCGCGCTGCACCTGACCAAGCCGGTGGACATCGACGTGCTGCTCGATTCGATCGAATCGATCGTGAACCGGGCCCGCCAGAATCAGGTCAGGCTCGTTCCCGCGCAGGTGACGCGCGAGCGGCATCCCCGCGCAGGTGACGAGTAAGCGTGATCCTCGCACTCGTCAAACTGTCGGCTGTGGCGCGGGACGCGCGATCTCCTTCTCGTCGATCGGCAGGTTGATCAGGCCTGCGAGGATGCCGAGGGCGATCGACAGATACCAGACCAGATCGTAGCTGCCGAGCGTGTCGTAGAGCCTGCCGCCCAGCCAGGCGCCGAGGAAGCTGCCGATCTGGTGGCTGAAGAACGTGAAGCCGGCGAGCATCGACAGGTAACGCACGCCGAAGAGCTGCGCGACGATCCCGTTCGTGGGCGGAACCGTCGATAGCCACAGGAGGCCGAGCGCAACCGCGAACGCATAGACGGTCCAGATCGTGAGGGGCAGCCACAGGAACAACGCGATGACGACCGCGCGGCCGAAATAGATCGCGGACAGGATGTAGCGCTTCGGCATCCGGCCGCCGAGCCACCCGGTCGTGTACGTGCCGACGATGTTGAACAGGCCGATCAGCATCAGCGCGGTCACTGCGACGGTGCCCGGCAGGCCCTTGTCCGCGAGGTAGGCGGGCAGGTGCACGCCGACGAAGACGACCTGGAACCCGCAGACGAAGAAGCCGATCGTGAGCAGCACGTAGCCGCGATGCGAGAACGCTTCGCGCACCGCCTCGCCGGCCGATTGCTTGAACGCGTGCTCGTGGGAGAGCCCCTTCTCGGCCAGCCCGGCGGCGAGGGGCACGATCGCGAGGCCGATGACGCCGAGCGCGATCAACGCGCCGTACCAGCCCAGCGTCGTCAGCAGATAATGCGTCGCCGGCAGCATCGCGAACTGCCCGAACGAGCCGGCTGCAGCCGAGATGCCGAGCACCATGCTGCGCTTCTCCGGCGGGTAGCGGCGCCCCAACACCCCGGCGACGATGGAGAACGTCAGTCCCGAGAGGCCGGTGCCTATGAGCACCCCCGCGGTGAGCACCAGCATCAGCGGCGTCGACGCGTGGGCCATCGTGAACAGGCCGAGCACGTAAAGGAACGCGCCGGCGAGCACGATCTTTGCGGTTCCATACTTGTCCGCAAGCATCCCGGCGAACGGTTGGGTTACGCCCCACAGCAGGTTCTGCACGGCCATCGCGAGCGCGAACGTCTCCCGTCCCCAACCGAGATCCGTCGACATCGGCTGCAGGAACAGGCCGAAGCCGTGGCGAATGCCCATCGAGAGCGTGAGCACGAGGGCGGCGCACACGAGTACGACCGTGGGCGTGCGCCAGTCGGCGGCGTTGGCCGAGAGGCGCTCATGCGGATTCCTTCGTGTCGGGCAGCCCGGGGTGCAGGCGCTCGATGTCGTCGAGCAACGCGTAGAGCTCCGCGAGCCGTTGCTTGCCGACGCGGCGCGATACTTCGCGCTGCGCGTCCGCCCAGAGCGGCTCGGCGGCCTCGAGCGCACGCTTGCCCGCCGCGGTCATCGTTAGCGCCGCGTGCGCAAATCGCTTCCCGGCACGATCTCGACGAGGCCGCGCTCGGCCAGCGGATCGAGGTTTCGCGACAGCGCGGTGCGATCGAGCAGCAACTTCGCGGCGAGCGAGCTGATCGTCATCGTTTCGTGCCGCGCGAGCATATGGAGCAACCCGAACTGCGTCGCCCGCAAGCCGGAGGGCGCAAGTGCGTCATCGTAGAGTTGCGTGATCGCGCGGGTCGCGCGTCGCAAGCGCGAGCAGGCACAGGCGGAGAGTCGAAGTCGGCATGGACGCGTGAATCATCCCGGCGTCATTCCCGCGAAAGCGGGAATCCAGTGTCTCTCGTCGAAAGACGCTGGGTCCCCGCCTTCGCGGGGACGACATCGCTGATAGGAGTATATGCACCTAATCGCGCGGCCCGCAAGGCTGCAAGCCCTGCACCGCGTTGGCGCGTCGATGTTGGTGCATTGCTCCAATGCGGTGCCGCGGATTCGCGGCCGGCTTCGCAACCGACCTGCGGGTTCGTCGCCAAGGCTCTGAAACTGCCTGCGAAAACACGTCGGTTGCGACCCATGGCATGGGCCTTGCAGAACACCGTCACGGTGGCGTCGCACGTTCGCGCGCCCGCGTCTTACTCGGGGGAACCAAACACATGAATTCGTCTCGCCGCTCGATGATCAAGGCGGCCGCCGGCTCCGCGCTGCTGTCCGCGATTCCCGGTGGTTCGCTGCTCGCCCAAGGCACCGCGCCGATCAAGGTCGGCGTGCTGCATTCGCTGTCCGGCACGATGGCCATCTCCGAGACGTCGCTGAAGGACGTCGCGCTGATGGCGTTCGAGGAGATCAATGCGAAGGGCGGTGTCATGGGCCGCAAGATCGAGCCGGTCGTCGTCGATCCCGCGTCGAACTGGCCGCTGTTCGCCGAGAAGGCGCGGGGCCTGCTGACGCAGGACAAGGTCGCGGCGACGTTCGGTTGCTGGACCAGCGTGTCGCGCAAGTCCGTGCTGCCGGTGTTCGAGGAGCTGAACGGCCTGCTGTTCTACCCGGTGCAGTACGAGGGCGAGGAGATGAGCAAGAACGTCTTCTACACCGGCGCGGCGCCGAACCAGCAGGCCATCCCGGCCGTCGAGTACCTGATGAGCGGCGACGGCGGCGCAGCCAAGCGCTGGTTCCTGCTCGGCACCGACTACGTGTACCCGCGCACGACGAACAAGATCCTGCGCGCGTTCCTGAAGTCGAAGGGCGTGAAGGAAACCGACATCGAGGAGATCTACACGCCGTTCGGTCACAGCGACTACCAGACGATCGTCGGCAACATCAAGAAGTTCTCCACCGGCGGCAAGACCGCCGTCGTGTCGACGATCAACGGCGACTCGAACGTGCCGTTCTACAAGGAGCTCGGCAACCAGGGCCTGAAGGCGACCGACGTGCCGGTCGTCGCGTTCTCGGTCGGCGAGGAGGAGCTCAAGGGCATCGACACGAAGCCGCTGGTCGGCCACCTCGCGGCGTGGAACTACTTCATGTCGCTGAAGAACCCGGCGAACGACGCGTTCAAGAAGAAGTGGGCCGACTACGCGAAGGCGAAGAAGCTGCCCGGCGC
The DNA here is from genome assembly GCA_963804205.1 of uncultured beta proteobacterium. GTDB lineage: Bacteria > Pseudomonadota > Gammaproteobacteria > Burkholderiales > Casimicrobiaceae > VBCG01. The sequence continues at coordinate 424,363 of CAWDPJ010000008.1, forward strand.
GGACAAGGCGATCACCAACGACCCGATGGAAGCGACCTACGTCGGCATCAACATGTGGAAGCAGGCGGTCGAGAAGGCGAAGTCCACCGAGGTCAACGCGGTTCGCAAGGCGATGTGGGGCCAGAAATTCGCAGCGCCCTGCGGCTTCACGCTCGAGATGGCGGACAACCATCACCTGACCAAGCCCGTGCTCATCGGCGAAGTCAAGGCCGACGGCCAGTTCAACGTCGTGTGGAAGACGAAGGGCCCGATCCGGGCGAAGCCGTGGAGCCCGTTCATCGAAGGCAACCAGGGCAAGCCGGACAAGGTGACGGTCTAGCACCGGCGACCTCGTCATCCCGGCGTCGTTCCCGCGAAGGCGGGAACCCAGTGGCGTTCTCACATGCGAACTCTCCTGCATCGAAAGACACTGGGCCCCCGCCTTCGCGGGGGCGACGACGGGGTGCGCCTGTCACGACGATTCCGATGCGCTCGACCGCTCACGATGCTCACGCTCCGAATTGCGCATTGGGTCGCCGCGCTCTGGCTCGCGTTCGCGAGCGCTCTCGCGTACGGCGCCCTGTCGGCCGATGACCTGAAGCCGCTGGCCGACGAATCGGCGAGCGAGAAGCTCGCCGGAATCGACCGGCTCGTCGCAAGCGGCGACCCTCGCGCCGCGATCATCCTGAAGGCGATGCGCGAGGATGCGCTGTCGGCGCTGCCCGACGGCAGCCTCGTGATCGCGCAAGGCGACGGGTACGTCGACGCGCTGACTGGCGCGAAGGCGTCGCCCGACGTCGCGTCGCTCGAGGCGGTCACGATCAACAACCGGATACGCGGGCGTCTGGATGGCGCGCTCGCTGCGTTCGATCTGCTCTCCGCCGACGTCGGCGTGCGAACGCGATCGGTCGCCGCGCTCGAGCAAGGCCTACGATCCCGCGCTCGCGCCGCTCGTCGAGGCGGCCTTCGCGAAGGAAACCGCGCCGGACCTGAAGGCGCGGCTTGCGCTCGTGCGCGCTGCGCACCAGCTTGCGAGCGAGCGACCGGGCGAGCAAGCTCGAGGCGATCGCGCAGCTTTCGGCAAGCGACAACGCGGCGACGCGACTGCTGCTGCTGCCGTTCGTCGAGAAGAACGCGGACGGCACGTTCCGCGAGCCCGACGCTGAGCTGCGCGCCGCCGCGGAGCGTGCGATCCGCTCGATCGACGGCAGCCAGCGCAAAGGCGAGCTCGCCGGCGCCGTGTTCACCGGGATCAGCCTCGGCAGCGTGCTGCTGCTCGCGGCACTGGGCCTCGCGATCACCTACGGGCTGATGGGCGTCATCAACATGGCGCACGGCGAGTTCCTGATGATCGGCGCGTACACGACGTTCGTCGTGCAGAACGCATTCCGGCAATATGCGCCGGGCGCGCTCGACTGGTATCTCGCCGCCGCGCTTCCCGCGGCGTTTGCGAGCGCGTTCATCGTCGGCGTCGTCATCGAGCGCACCGTCGTGCGTTTCCTCTACGGCCGGCCGCTCGAGACGCTGCTCGCGACCTACGGCTTGAGCCTGCTGCTGATCCAGGCGACGCGAACGCTGTTCGGCGCGCAGAACGTCGAAGTGGCGAACCCCTCGTGGATGAGCGGCGGCATCCAGCTGCTGCCGAACTTGATCCTGCCGTGGAACCGCATCTACATCATCGCGTTCGCGCTGGCCGTCGTCGCGCTCGTTTGGGCGGTGCTGAACATGACGCGCCTCGGCCTGTTCGTCCGCGCCGTCACGCAGAACCGCGCGATGGCCGGCTGCGTGGGCGTGCGCACCGCGAAGGTCGACACGCTTGCGTTCGGCCTCGGCGCCGGCGTCGCGGGGCTCGGCGGTGTCGCGCTGTCGCAGATCGGGAACGTCGGTCCGGACCTCGGGCAGGCGTACATCGTCGACTCGTTCATGGCGGTCGTGCTCGGCGGCGTCGGGCAGCTTGCCGGCACGATCGTCGGCTCGTTCGGGCTCGGCATCCTGAACAAGTTCCTCGAGCCGTTCACCGGAGCGGTGCTCGCGAAGATCGCGCGTGCTCGTGCTGATCGTCCTGTTCATCCAGCGGCGTCCGCAGGGTCTGTTCGCGTTGAAGGGCCGCGCGGCGGAGCGCGACTGACGCGAGCCGCGATGAACGCGCGCGATCCCGACCCCGCGTCGCGTCCGTCGCGCGACGCAGCTGACGCGCCGATCCCGGAGCGCACGAGGCTCGCTGCTCTCGCGCACCGGCTGGGCGCTGGTCATCGCGGCACTGATCGTGAATTGCGTGCTCGTGCCGGTCGCAGCGCTGGTGCTGCCCGCCGGTTCGCCGTTCGCGATGTCCGCCTACGGTCTCACGCTGTTCGGCAAGATCATGTGCTACGCGCTGGTGGCGGTCGCGCTCGATCTGGTGTGGGGCTACTGCGGCATCCTGTCGCTCGGCCACGGGCTGTTCTTCGCGCTCGGCGGTTACGCGATGGGCATGTACCTGATGCGCCAGATCGGCCGCGACGGCGTCTACCAGCTGGATCTGCCCGATTTCATGGTGTTCCTCGACTGGAAGCAGCTGCCCTGGTTCTGGCATGGCAGCGATTCGTTCCTCTGGGCGATCGCGATGATCGTGCTGGTGCCCGGGACGGTCGCGTTCGTGTTCGGCTGGTTCGCGTTCCGCTCGCGCGTGAAGGGGGTTTACCTCTCGATCATCACGCAGGCGCTGACCTACGCCGCGATGCTGCTGTTCTTCCGCAACGACACCGGCTTCGGCGGCAACAACGGCTTCACGGATTTCAAGCGGATCCTGGGCTTTCCGATCGCGGCGATCGAGACGCGCGTGGTCCTGTTCGTGATCAGCGGTCTCGCGCTGATCGGCGCTTTCCTCGCGTGCCGCTACATCGTGCGCTCGAAGACGGGACGGGTCGTGACCGCCATCCGCGACGCCGAGTCGCGCGTGATGTTCACCGGCTACGATCCGCTGCCCTACAAGCTCGCGGTGTGGACGTTCTCGGCCGTGCTGTGCGGTATCGCGGGCGCGCTGTTCGTGCCGCAGGTGGGCATCATCAACCCGAGCGAGATGGCGCCGTCGAACTCGATCGAGATGGTGATCTGGGTCGCGATCGGCGGGCGAGGCACGCTGGTCGGGCCGATCGTCGGCGCCGCGCTGGTCAACGGCGCGAAGAGCATTTTCACGGCGTCGTTCGCCGAGTACTGGCTGTTCTTCCTCGGCGCGCTGTTCGTCGCCGTCACGCTGTTCCTGCCCAAGGGTGTCGTCGGAACGCTGCTCGAGCGGCGCCGCAGCCGCATGCACAAGGATGAACCGGTCGATGATCGCGAAGTCTGGCTCGGACGCGCGTAGCGGCGCAACGTCGTTCGGTCGCGTCGCGATCGAGGGCCGCGTCGACGTCACGCACGGCGTCATCCTCTATCTCGAGGACGTCAGCGTCAGCTTCGACGGCTTCAAGGCGCTCGACGCCCTGTCGCTCGCGATCGACGACGGCGAGCTGCGCTGCGTGATCGGCCCGAACGGTGCGGGCAAGACGACGATGATGGACGTCATCACCGGAAAGACGCGGCCGGACGCGGGCACCGTGTTCTTCGGGCAGTCGATCGACCTGACGCGCCTTTCCGAGCCGCAGATCGCGCAGGCCGGCATCGGCCGCAAGTTCCAGAAGCCGACGGTGTTCGAGCAGCACACGCGTGTGGGAGAACCTCGAGCTCGCGGTCAAGGCGGATCGGCGCTGGTGGAAGGGACTCGTGTCGCGCACGCCGACGGAGACGCGGCGCAGGATCGACGAGTTGCTCGCGACGATCCGGCTCGAGGAAGCGGTCACGCGGCCGGCGGGCCTGCTCGCGCACGGACAGAAGCAGCGGCTCGAGATCGGCATGCTGCTCGCGCAGCAGCCGCGCCTGCTGCTGCTCGACGAGCCGGTCGCGGGGATGACGGACGAGGAGACCGAGCGCCTCGCCGAGCTGCTGGAGACGCTGCGCGGCCAGCATTCGATCGTCGTCGTCGAGCACGACATGGAGTTCGTCGCGCGGATCGCGCGCCGCGTGACCGTGCTGCACGAGGGTCGCGTGCTGGCCGACGGCACGCTCGACGAGGTCAAGGCGAACGACGCGGTCGTCGAGGTGTACCTTGGGCGATGATTCGTCGTCGCAACGCGCTCCGATACGCCATCTCGGGACGACATGCTCGCCATCCGCGACCTGCACCAGTACTACGGCGGCAGCCATATCCTGCGCGGCGTCTCGATCGCCGCGAAGCCTGGCGAGATCACGACCTTGCTCGGCCGCAACGGCGTAGGCAAGACCACGCTGCTGCGCTGCCTGATGGGACTGGTCACGCCGCGCGCAGGTCATGTCGAATGGAACGGCGCACGCCTCGACGGGCTCGCGTCGTATGACCGTGTCGCGCGCGGACTTGCCTACGTCCCGCAAGGACGCGACATCTTTCCGCGGCTCTCGGTCGAGGAGAACCTGCGGGTCGGCGCCGCGCGCCGGCGCAGCGATGCGATTCCCGCCTATCTCTACGATCTCTTCCCGATCCTGAAGGAGATGCGCGGGCGCCGCGGCGGCGATCTGTCGGGCGGCCAGCAGCAGCAGCTCGCGATCGGGCGCGCGTTGATGAGCGAGCCGAAGTGCCTGATCCTCGACGAGCCGACCGAAGGCATCCAGCCGTCGATCATCGAGCAGATCGGACGCGTCATCGTCCGCCTTGCGAAGGAGCAGGGACTCGCGATCCTGCTCGTCGAGCAGTACTACGATTTTGCGAAGCGGATCGCCGATCACTACGCGGTGATGAGCCGCGGCGAGATCATCGCGAGCGGCCCGGCGGACGAGATGGATGCGAAGGACGTACGCGCACTGATCGCGGTCTAGCCGTTCAGGGAGCGATGCGCGTCCCGTACGATTCGATGAATCCCGTGGTCCACGACAGGCGACCGTCGTCTCCGATGCCGACGTACGCGTCGAGCCCCGGTCCGTAGAGCAGCGTCGGCGAGACGCGATGCAAGCGGTACTCGACGCCGGTCCCGCCGCCAGCGCGCACGTAAGGCTTGTCCTGATCCAGGGATAGCACGACGCGGCCCGCGCCCGGAACGTCGTACGTTCCCGCCGCCGCGCGCAACGATTCCGGCGTCAGCGTCGCCAGCTTCGGCTCGACCAGCGGCCCCGGATTGCGCCCTTCGGCGGCGACCACGAGCTCCCGTGTGATCCTCGGCTGCAGCCAGGGCGCGATCCCCGAGTTGCTCACGTAGACGACGACGAGGCGCTTCGCACGATCGAAGTACATCACGTTGTAGAAGCCGCGATGCGCGCCGGTGTAGTAGCAGCGCTCGCCGCCCGTCGCGCAATACCAGCTGCCGAGCGTCAGGCCGGACGCGAGGTCGCCGGAGGCACCAGCGCCCATAGCGCCGTGCGGGCAACGGCAAGACCGGGACCTGCGCCGGGGATCGCGAACGCGCGGGCGAACCGGGCGAAGTCGCGCGCCGACGCATAGAGGTTGCCGCCGCCGTAGAACCCTTCGAAGTCCTCCGCATCGAAACGCTCGCGACGTCCGTCGCGGATGCGGTAGCCGATGGCGCGATCGGCGGGCATCGCAGCCAGCCGCGCGGGGCGGATGAAAGCGCGGTCGATGCCGAGCGACGGAAAGGAGCTGCTGGCGCAGCACCTGCTCGAAGCGCTTGCCGGTGACGCGCTCGACGACCAGCGCCGCCGTGTCGAGACACAGATTGCAGTAGACGAAGCGCGTCGCGCCCGATTGCGGCGCCGACGTTGCCATCCGACCTGCCTCCACCAGCATCGCGGCCGTCGTGACCGGGTTCCCTGCGCGGAACAGCGCGCCGAAAGCGTCGTAGTCCGGCAATGCGCGCCCGATGTGAAAGCAGCTCGTAGACCGTCGTCGTCGCGTCGGGATACTCGTTCACGTAGCGACGGACGGGGGCCTGCAGATCGACGGCACCTTCCTCGGCAAGCATCAACAGCAGCGTGGCGGTGAACGGCTTCGCAAGCGATCCGCCGTCGGTGCGCGTGTCCGGGGTGAACATGCGCCGGGTCTCGTCGTTCGCAACGCCCACGCCTCGCGAATAGACGACGTGGCCGTCGCGCTCGATCACGACTGCGCCCGAGAATCCGCGCGACGCGTGCAGCCGCTCGACCCAGCGATCGACGTCCTCGATCGAGAAGCGTTCCGCGGGTTGCGCGAGCGCCGTCGCGATCCCGATCGCGACCAGCGCAGCCGCTGCGATCAGTCGGCCCATGACTTCGCCCGCTCCACCGCCTTTTCCCAGCCGGCACGCAACCGTCCCGCCTGCTCGCGCGACATCGCAGGCTCGAAGCGCTTGTCGACGCGCCAGTTGTTCTTCACCTCGTCAGCGCTCTTCCAGAAGCCGACGGCAAGCCCGGCGAGATAGGCGGCGCCGAGCGCCGTCGTCTCGAGCACCTGCGGCCGCACGACCGGAACGCCGAGCAGGTCCGCCTGGAACTGCATCAGCAGATCGCTCGCCGTCGCACCGCCATCCACGCGCAACTCGGAAAGCGTGATGCCGGCATCGCGCTCCATCGCGGCCAGCACCTCGGCACTTTGATACGCGATCGATTCGAGCGCTGCACGCGCGATGTGCCCGCCGGTCGCGCCGCGCGTGAGACCGAACATCGCGCCGCGCGCATACGCATCCCAATGCGGCGCACCAAGCCCGGCGAACGCGGGCACGAAGTACACGCCGCCGTTGTCGGGCACCGTTCGCGCGAGCGTCTCCACTTCGGCGTGCCGTGCGAATGATCTTGAGGCCGTCGCGCAACCACTGCACGACGGCACCGCCGATGAACACGCTGCCTTCGAGCGCGTACTCGGTCACGCCATCGCGCTTCCACGCAATCGTCGTCACGAGGTTGTTCGTCGACGCGACCGCCTTGCGACCGGTATTCATCAGCAGGAAGCAGCCGGTGCCATAGGTGTTCTTCGCGAGGCCCGGCGCGTGACACGCCTGTCCGAACAGCGCGGCCTGCTGGTCGCCGGCGATGCCCGCGATCGGCACGTCGACGCCTTCGAGGCGCGCGTGCGCGCAAACCCCCGACGAAGGTACGACGCGCGGCAACACGGCGCGCGGAACGTCGAGCAGCGCGCAAAGCTCCTCGTCCCAATCGCCGGTGTGGATGTTGAACAGCAGCGTGCGGCTCGCATTCGACACGTCGGTCACGTGCGACGTCCCCCCGCTCAGCTGCCAGATCAGCCAGCTGTCGACGGTGCCGAACGCGAGCTCGCCCGCCTGCGCACGGCCGCGCGCGCCGGGCACGTGATCGAGCAGCCACTTGAGCTTCGTCCCCGAGAAGTACGCGTCGATGACGAGGCCGGTCTTCGCGGCGAACGTGGCGGCGTGTCCCGCGCTGCGCAGCGCATCGCAGGTCGCGGCCGTGCGCCGGTCCTGCCAGACGATCGCGTTCGCGAGCGGCTTGCCGGTCGATCGTTCCCACAGCAGCGTGGTCTCGCGCTGGTTCGTGATGCCGATCGCGGCGAGGTCGCGCGCGCCGACGCCGGCCTTGGCGAGCGCCCCGTGCAGCACGGCCGATTGCGACGACCAGATCTCTGCGGGGTCGTGCTCGACCCAGCCCGGCTGCGGGAAGATCTGACGGAATTCCGCCTGGGCAACGCCGCGCACGGCGGCTTCGTGATCGAAAACGAGGGCGCGCGAGCTGGTCGTGCCCTGATCGAGCGCGAGGACGAACCGATCGGCCAAGAAGCTCCTCCGTTAAGCCCGGGTTGCGGCGGGCTTGCGCCGCGCCCTAAAATCTTGGTTTTGCGGCCATTGTAGCCGCGCGGCGGGCAAGCGAAGCTTGGGCTCACGAGCGATCGAAGCCTCCGGTGCCCTTCCGACGTTTCGATCATCCTCCGCCGCCGCCCTCCAAGGTTCGCATGCCGCTGTCCCCCGCCGCTCCGCGCAAGCGACTTCATGAACGCAATGCGCGCTACGAAGGCTTCGCGCGCGACGACGGGCTGTTCGATGTCGAAGCGCATCTGACCGACGTCAAGGACCAGGACCTCACGCTGCTACGCGGCTTGCGCCGTGCCGGCGAGCCCGTGCACGACATGTGGGTGCGGCTGACGATCGACACGGCGTTCACGATCCACGCGATCGAGGCGAAGACGGACGCGATGCCCTATCCCGGCGGCTGCAACCGGATCGAGGCGGCGTATCGAGGGCTCGTCGGCGCGAACCTGCTCGAGGGATTCCGCAAGACGCTGCACGACGCGTTCGGCGGCATCCATGGCTGCACGCACCTGACCGAGCTGCTCGGCTACCTGCCGACCGCCGCCGTCCAGATGTTCGCGGGATTGAAAAAGCGCGAGGACGAAGGCGAGCACAAGCCGTTCCAGCTCGACCGCTGCCACGCGCTCGAGACGACGAGCGACGTCGTGCGCCGCTACTATCCGAAATGGTATCGCGGCGCGGCCTGACGGCCTGCAGCCTCCGGGAGAACCGATGAAGATCCACGAGTACCAGGGCAAGGAAGTGTTCCGCAGGTACGGCATTCCGGTGCCGCGCGGCATTCCTGCGTTCTCGGTTCCCGAGGCGGTGAAGGCCGCGAAGCAGCTCGGCGGTCCGGTCTGGGTGGTGAAGGCGCAGATTCACGCAGGCGGCCGGGGCAAGGGCGGCGGCGTCAAGCTCGCGCGCTCGATCGAGGACGTCGAGAAGCTCGCTCACGCGATCCTCGGCATGAACCTCAAGACGCATCAGACCGGACCCGAGGGTCAGAAGGTGCGACGACTGCTGATCGAGGAAGGCGCGGACATCGCGAAGGAGTACTACGTCGGCATGGTCCTCGATCGCGCCGCGCAGCGCGTCACGCTGATGGCGAGCTCCGAAGGCGGCGTGAACATCGAGGAGGTCGCCGAGCAGACGCCCGAGAAGATCATCAAGGCGGCGATCGATCCGGTCGCCGGCCTCACCGACAAGCAGGCGGACGAGGTTGCACGCAGGATCGGCATCCCGGAGGCCAGCGTCGCGCAGGCGCGCGAGCTGTTCCAGCGCCTGTACAAGGTGTACGACGAGACCGACGCGTCGCTCGCCGAGATCAATCCGCTGATCCTCGCCGGCGACGGCAAGGTGATCGCGCTGGACGCGAAGCTCAACTTCGACAGCAACGCGCTGTTCCGCCATCCGGACCTCGTCGAGATGCGCGACCTCGACGAGGAGGACCCGCTGGAGATCGAGGCCTCGAAGTTCGATCTCTCGTACATCTCGCTCGACGGCAACATCGGTTGCCTCGTCAACGGCGCCGGGCTCGCGATGGCGACGATGGACACGATCAAGCTGTTCGGCGGCGAGCCGGCGAACTTCCTCGACGTCGGCGGCGGCGCGACGACGGAGAAGGTCACCGCGGCGTTCAAGATCATGCTGCGCAACCCGAAGGTCGAGGGCATCCTCGTCAACATCTTCGGCGGCATCATGCGCTGCGACACGATCGCCAACGGCATCGTCGCCGCTGCGCAGGAGACGAAGCTGTCGGTACCGCTGGTCGTGCGCATGAAAGGCACGAACGAGGACCTCGGCCGGCAGATCCTCAAGGATTCGGGTCTGCCGATCATCAGCGCCGACAACATGGCCGACGCCGCGCAGAAGATCGTCGCGGCTGTTCAGAGGAAGGGATAGCGTGCCATGTCGATCCTGATCAACAAGGACACCAAGGTCATCACGCAGGGCATCACCGGCAAGACCGGGCAGTTCCACACGCGCATGTGCCGCGAGTACGCGAACGGCAGGAACGCTTTCGTCGCCGGCGTCAATCCGAAGAAGGCCGGCGAGGACTTCGAGGGCATTCCGATCTTCGCGACGGTGAAGGAGGCGAAGGAAGCTACCGGCGCGACGGTCAGCGTGATCTACGTTCCACCGCCGTTCGCGGCGGCCGCGATCGACGAAGCCGTCGATGCGGACCTCGACCTCGTGATCGCGATCACCGAAGGCATCCCGGTGCGCGACATGATTCGCACGCGGTACCGGATGCAGGGCAGGAAGACGCTGCTGCTCGGGCCGAACTGCCCGGGCGTGATCACGCCGGACGAGCTCAAGATCGGGATCATGCCGGGCCACATCCACAGGAAGGGTCGCATCGGCGTCGTCTCGCGGTCGGGAACGCTGACCTACGAGGCGGTCGGCCAGCTCACCGAGCTCGGCCTCGGGCAATCCAGCGCGGTGGGCATCGGCGGCGACCCGGTGAACGGACTGAAGCACGTCGACGTGCTCAGGCTGTTCAACGACGATCCGGACACGATCGCCGTCGTCATGATCGGCGAGATCGGCGGCACCGACGAGGAGGTTGCCGCCGAATGGGTGAAGGCGAACATGAAAAAGCCGGTCGTCGGGTTCATCGCCGGCGTGACCGCGCCGCCGGGCAAGCGGATGGGGCACGCCGGGGCGATCATCTCCGGCGGCAAGGGCACCGCGCAGGAGAAGCTCGCGGTCATGGAAGCCAGCGGCATCAAGGTGACGCGCAACCCTGCGGAGATGGGAAAGCTGTTGCGATCGGTGCTCTAGCGCGCTGGATTCGGAACCGGATTCGAGAAGAACGTTGAAGCCGCGGCAGCAACAAGCGGCGGTCGAGGAGAGTGCCCGTGGAAATATCATCGCCCCAGTTCTGGGTGGCTGGGTTTCAGATCATCGTCATCAACCTGCTGCTGTCCGGCGACAATGCCATCGTCATTGCGCTGGCCTGCCGCAACCTGCCGCCCAACCAGCAACGCTGGGGGATCATCCTGGGCGCTGCGGCCGCCGTCGTGCTGCGGATCATCCTGACGTTCTTCGCCATCCAGCTGCTCACGCTGCCGTGGCTCAAGCTCGTAGGCGGTGTGCTGCTGATCTGGATCGGCGTCAAGCTGATCGCCGACGACTCGGGCGGCGAGCACGAGGTCAAGGCGAGCGACAAGCTGCTCGCGGCCGTATGGACGATCACGGTCGCCGACCTCGTCATGAGCATCGACAACGTGCTCGGCGTGGCCGCCGCGGCCAAGGGCAGTCTCCTCCTGCTGATCTTCGGCCTGGTCTTGAGCGTCCCGATCGTCATCGGCGGCAGCCAGATCATCATGAAGCTGATCGAGCGCTTCCCGCTGCTCGTCATCGCCGGCGGGGGCCTGCTCGGCTACGTCGCCGCGGAAATGATGATCACCGATCCGGTCATCGTGGATCGAGTCAACGCCCAGGGCGCGTGGGTGCAATGGGCCGCGCCGATCGCTGGCATCCTGCTCGTCATCGGGCTCGCCCAATGGCTGAAGATGCGAAACCGCGACACCGCGGTGCTCGAGGACAAGACCCACGCCGGGCCTTGAGCCGACCGCATGTCGCCGTCGGCATGCGTGCGCTGCCGCCGCCCGCTACACTCGCGCGTTCGACCCCTGGCCCCGCTGACTCCCGCTCCATCGTTGCACCGCCGCTGACATGAACGAACGCGCACCGCTCAACGTCGCCAGCCTCTCGCATCCGGGGATGGTGCGCGCGCACAACGAGGACTCGGTCTTCGTCGACGGCGAGGCGGGGCTCGCCGTTCTGGCGGACGGCATGGGCGGCTACAGCGCCGGCGAGGTTGCGAGCGGGATCGCCGTCAACGTCGTGTCCACCGGCCTGATGCCGGAGCTTCGCTCCGGCCGCGAGCTTTCGAAGATCGACGTGCAGAGCGGACTTACGCATGCCGCGCTGTTGCTGTCGCAACAGATCGCCTCGGCGAACAAGGGCATCTACGAAGCCGCGCAGGCCCGCGCCGAGTGCGCGGGCATGGGCACGACGATCGTCGCCGCCGTGTTCCACGCGAACCGGGTGTCGATCGGACATATCGGCGACTCGCGCTGCTACCGGCTGCGCGGCGAGAAGTTCGAGCAGCTCACGCACGATCACTCGCTGCTGCAGGAGCAGATCGACAGCGGCCAGCTGACGGCGGAGCAGGCGCGCTACTCGCTGAACAAGAACCTGGTCACGCGCGCGCTCGGCATCGAGGCGATCGTTCCTGCCGACATCGCCGAGTACCGGCTCGAGGCGAACGACATCTACCTGCTGTGCTCGGACGGCCTGACCGACATGGTCGATCCGGAGATCGTGCACTCGATCGTCGACGGCAAGCGCGAGGAGCTGCCGCAGGCCGCTGCGGAGCTCGTCGACCTCGCGAACACGAACGGCGGGCGGGACAACATCTCGGTGATCCTGGTGCGGGTCCCTTCCGAGTTCCTGCCGACGTCCGGCTGGGCCCAGCGCTTCCTCGCCAAGCGGAAGGCGCGCGCTGACGACGACCGGCGCATGGGCAAGCTGCGTGATGCGCCTGCCGGACGGCTCGATCCGCGAGATTCCGCTCGAGCGCGAGCGCCTGACGATCGGCCGCCGCGCGGACAACGACATCTGCCTGCCGTTTCCGGCCGTGAGCGGCGAGCATGCCGCGGTCGTCACGATCCTCGACGACTCGTTCCTCGAGGATCTCGGCAGCACCAACGGCACGCTGGTCAACGGCAAGGCGATCACCAAGCACTTCCTGCGCGATCACGACGAGATCGACATCGGCCGGCACACGCTCGTCTACCTGTCCGGCGACTTCACGATGCCGGCGCAGACGCCGATCATCGAGCGGGCGCACACCGTCGCAGTGACCGAGAACGGCGGTGCGACGATCGGCGACGACGAAGCGACGGTCGTGACGTCCGCGCGCGAGCGCACGAGCGCTCTCGTTTCGACGAGGCTGGTCGACGACGGGACGGCAACAGCTGCGACCGACGTCGCCCCGGCTTCCGAAACGGAGCTTCGCCCGCAGCCGGCATCGCAGATGGCGTCCGATGTCGTGGCGCGCAACGATTCGCCCGCCGATGCGCCGACGCTCGAAGTGCTCGATGGTCCCAGCGCCGGTCATGTCGTGCACATCGGGCGCGAGGAGTTCGTGCTCGGCCGCCTCGGCGTGCAGCTTGCGGCCGTGCGCAGAACGCCGGAAGGCTTCCGGCTGCTGCACCTCGAAGGCGAGACGCCGCCACGCGTCAACGGCGTCGCGGCCTCCGCCGACGGGTCGCTGTTGGCCGTCGGCGACGAGATCGAAGTCGCCGGCACCCGACTGCTCTATCGACCCCCGTTGTAACCGACAGCCGACCTCGGAGTCCTTCCGTTTAGTCGGCAAGTGACGCGCAACGTCACTTCCGGCGCGCGCGCCACGTCGGGCCGCGACGACGGCGCCATGTCAACAGCATGATCGGCGGTCGTGCGGCGACTACTTAGGCCGCCCGTCGAGGCGTCAGTTTTTCGTTTTATTTCAGCAGCTTGACTGAATGCGACGAACGGTGCGGGACGAGCTCACTACATTGGCATATCGCTTGCACCCTTCGGTCCAGCATCGCTGGGTGCGTGGAACCATCGTACCTTCTCTCGTGAACAAGGAGCATTCAATGAAGCGCGTACAACAAGGCTTTACGTTGATCGAACTGATGATCGTGGTTGCGATCATCGGCATTCTGGCGGCGATTGCGATCCCGCAGTATGCCGAATACACGAACCGCGCCAAGGTGTCGGAAGGCCTGCAGCTGGCCGTCCGGCGCGAAGACGGCGATTGCGGAGTATTACAGCTCGCAAGGCGCGTGGCCGGCCGACAACGCCTTCGCGGGCGTCGCCGATGCCGCCGACATCAAGGGTAACAACGTCACGTCGGTCACCGTCCTCGCTGGCGATATCACAATCGCCTACAAGGCGCTAAGCGCTAACACGTGCAAGTGCCGCTACGCCGACGTCTCACGATCACCCCGACCGACACGAAGGGCGCGGTTACGTGGGCGCGTACCGCCTGGGACGGTCGAAGAGCGTTGCCTGCCGTCCAACTTCCGCCAGTAATCCTGCGAAGTCCGGACCTACACCGGGCAAATGAACGTAAAGCGGGGCGCGAAGGCGCCCCGCTTTCGTTTCGTGACACCGATGCCGAGTCAAAATAAATGGACACAAGCCTTCAGGCCAGCCTAGCACCGCGGTAAAGCCCACGCGAACGGCATAGGCGCCCGAGTCATTGCACTGCAAGTCATCTTTGCGATCTCGGGCGTCTGCGGCCTGATCTACGAGTCGATCTGGTCGCACTACCTCAAGCTCTTCGTCGGGCCACGCGGCGTACGCGCAGACGCTCGTCCTGGTGGTCTTCATCGGCGGCATGGCGCTCGGCGCGTGGCTGATCGGCCGCTGCACGCAGCGCATCCGCCAGCCGCTGCTGCGGCTACGCGATCGTCGAGGGCGCGATCGGCGTCGTCTCGCTCGTCTTCCACCGCTGTTCGTCGCGTCGACCGACTGGGCGCTACGCGTCGCTGCTGCCCGCCGCGTGCGAGCCCGAGTCGCCGTTGCGCTCCGCAGTGGGTGTTCGCCGCGCTGCTGATCCTGCCCGCAGTCGATCCTGCTCGGCACCACGTTTCCGCTGATGAGCCGGCGGCATCCTCCGGCTGTCCGGCCGCGAGCCCGGGCGCGCGCATCGCGCTGCTGTATTTCCTCAACAGCATCGGCGCCGCTGTCGGCGTGCTCGCTCTCGGGCTTCGTGCTGATCCCGGCGCTGGGCCTGCCCGGGACGCTGCTCACCGCGGGCCTGCATGAACGTCGCGGTCGCATCGCGGCATGGGCGTCGTGCTCGCGGCGGCGACCGGCGCCGCCTTCGCCCGCGCCGCGCCGAGGCGCGCGCCGGACGGCCGAGCGCCGCGTCGCTTCGCCGCTGGCTGATTGTCGTCGCGGTGCTCACCGGGCTCTCGTCGTTCATCTACGAGATCATCTGGATCCGCATGCTGTCGCTGGTGTCGGCGCCTCGACGCATGCCTTCGAGCTGATGCTGGCGGCCTTCATCCTCGGGCTCGCGCTCGGCGGACTGTGGGTGCGCAAGCGCGTCGACCGCTATCGCGACCTCGGTGCGCTTCCTCGCCATCGTGCAGGTCGCTGATGGGCGTCGCCGCGGTCGCGACGCTGCCGCTCTACGGCGGGATGTTCGACCTCATGGCGCTGGCTGCTGCGGCGTCTGCGCCGCGGCGACGTCGGCCTACGTCGTCTACAACATCGCGGTCCACGCGATCGCGCTGGCGTGATGCTGCCGGCCACCTTCTGCGCCGGCATGACGTTTCCGCTGATCACCTACCGCGCTGCTGCGCTCGGCCACGACGGCGAGCGGGCGCTCGGCTATGGTGTACGCGGCGAACACGCTCGGGCGCGATCGTCGGCGTCGTGATCGCCGTGCACTGCTGATGCCGGTGCTCGGCGTCAAGGGCGGGCCTGCTGGTGGGCGCGGCGCATCGACGTCGCGCTGGGCGTCGGCTGCTCTGTCTTGCGTTCGCGCGGCGCGCGGTGTCGCGGCCGGCGCTGCCGTGGGGTCGCCGCCGGGCCGTCGCGCTCGCTGGTCGTGGCGCTCGCCGTTCCGCGTCTGACCCGCGCGCATGGCCTCGGGCGTGTTCCGCAGCGGCGCGCGCAAGCTCGACGGCGCGATCGCAAGGTGGTCTTCCACCGCGACGGCAAGACCGCGACGGTGACGTCGGTCGACGTCACCAGGCCGCGCGACGATCCGCACCAACGGCAAGCCCGACGCGGCGATCAGCACGCGATGCGGCGGCCGACCGTCGCGACGAGTACACGATGGTGTTGCTGGCGCTGCTGCCGCTGGGCTACAAGCCGAGGCGCGAAGACCGCCGCCGTCATCGGCTTCGGCTCGGGCATGACCACCGCCACGCTGCTCGCCTCGCCGCACCTGGAGCGCGTGGACACGATCGAGATCGAGCCCGCGATGGTGGAGGGCGCGCGCGCTTTCCGGCCCGCGTCGAGCCCGCGTACACCGATCCGCGCAGCCGCATCGTCATCGACGACGCGAAGTCCTACTTCGCGCGCGGGCGCGAGCGCTACGACATCATCGTCTCCGAGCCGTCCAACCCCTGGGTGAGCGGCGTGGCCATCCTGTTCACCGCAGGAGTTCTACGTCCGGGTCAAGCGGCAGCTCAAGCCCGACGGCCTGTTCGTGCAGTGGATCCACGTCTACGAGTTCAACGACCGGCTGCTCGCGACGATCCTGCGAGCGCTCGACGCCGAGTTCCACGACTACGAGGTCTATGCCGCGAACAACGGCGACCTCATCATCGTCGCCTCGGCCGAAGCGCTTCCCCCGGCACCGAGCGCGGACTTCCTCGCGTGGCCAAAACTTGCGCCGATGCTCGAGCGCGTCCGTCTCGGACCGTCGACGAGCTGCACCTTCGCCGCGTTGCAGGCAAGCGGACGATCAAGGGCTTGTTGCAGGTGTTCGGCGACGGCGTCAATTCGGACTACTATCCGCTCGTCGACCAGGCCGCGCCGATGGCCCGGTTCGCCGGAGACACGGCCAACGGACTCATGCGCACCGCCACGGCCCCCATTCCCGTCATGGAATTGCTTGGCGACCCGGGACGCAGCGACATTGTGATTGCCGACAACGCCATCTGGCCCCCGCTGCGGCGATCGCTTGCCGGATCCGCGAAGGAAACGATCGCGTTCCTGCGCACCGGCGTGACGGCCGGACTTCATCGCCGCTGATGCTACGCGACATCGGCCTGCTGCGCGCAATCCTGTGGGACTGCGCAAGCGTGCCTCCCGGGGTCGATCTGCAAGAGCTCATGCTCGCCCGTGGCAAACGTCGTCAACCCCATGGCAGAGCGCTCGCAGGCCATCGCCCTGTGGAACGAACTGCGCTCGGCGCCGTGCGCGGCGAAGATCGGAGCAGCGAGCTCGCGAATGGCTCGACCTGTTCGCGGCCGTCGCAGCCCGCGATGCATCGCGCATGGCCGCACTCGGAGTCCGACTTGCACCGAAGGCGACCGGACGATGCCTTCCGAGCCTACGCGGTGATGGCCGGCGCTGCCGGGCTTCTGGCCTCCGATCGGCCCGCGGACGCCGGCGGTTCCTGCCGCGATTTCGGGCCGGCTTTCCTGCCCGAGCGGCGAACGATCCGCCACTGCGCCTCCTGGCGGTGCTCGCGCGGTCGGACTCGCGAAGCAGGCGGCCTTGTCGAAATAGCCGAAACTCGACGGAACTGCGCTCCCGCCCGGACTGCGATGACCACGACGATGCTCGACGCCAACGACGCGGCGACTGCCGGCTGGCCATCGTGCGGGAATGGCTGCGCACGGGGGTGCCCCTCGAGCTCACGATCCTGATGCCGTGCCTCAACGAGGCCGAGACGATCGGGACGTGCATCAGAAAGCGACCGGCTACCTGCGCCGCGGGCATCGTGGGCGAAGTGCTCATTGCGGACAACGGATCACCGATGGCTCTCAGGAAATCGCGCAGCGACGCCGGCGCCCGCGTCGTCGACGTGCCCGAGCGCGGCTACGGCGCGGCGCTGCTCGGCAGGAATCGACGCGGCGCGCGGGCGCTACGTCATCATGGGCGACGCCGACGACAGCTACGATTTCGTCGAGCTCGACGCGCTTCGTCGAGAGCCTGCGCGGCGGCAACGAGCTCGTGATGGGCAATCGTTTCAAGGGCGGCATCAAGCCCGGCGCGATGCCGCCGTTGCATCGCTATCTCGGCAACCCGGTGCTGTCGTTCATCGGCCGCGCTGTTTTCCGCTCGCCGGTCGGCGACTTCCACTGCGGCTTGCGCGGCTTCGACCGCGAAGCGATTCGCGCGCTCGGCTTGTCACCCCGGCATGGAGTTCGCGAGCGAGATGGTCGTCAAGGCGACGCTCGAGGGGTTAAGCATCGCCGAAGTGCCGACGACGCTGTCGCCGGACGGCCGCTCGCGACCACCGCACCTGCGGAGCTGGCGCGATGGTTGGCGTCACCTGCGGTTCCTCCTGATGTTCAGTCCGCGCTGGCTGTTCCTGTATCCGGGGCTCGCCATGCTGCTGCTCGGGCTTCGCCGCGCAGGCGGTCGATCCTGCGCGGACCGGTCGTGATCCAGGGTCGTGGGCTTCGACATCCACACGATGCTCTACGCCGCCGGTGCCTCGGTGCTCGGCTTGCAGCTCGTCGTGTTCGCACTATTGGCGCGCGCAATCGGTTGCGTGAAGGGCGTGCTCCCACTACCCGGACGTTCCGGCGCGTGCTCTGGCAGATCTTCACGCTCGAGCGTGGGATCGTCGCGGGCGTCTCATCGGGCTGTCGGGACTGGCGCTCGCGGTGTACTCGATCCGGGTCTGTGGTTCGACGCGCACCTTGCCGCTCTCGATCCAACCGAAATGATGCGCTACGCGATTCCTTCGGTGACGCTGATGATCGCGGGCGCCGAGATCCTGTTCGCGTCGTTCGTGCTGTCGTTCATCGAGCCGTTCGGCGGTTCAAGCGAACCCCGCGCGGCTCGTATGAATTCGTCCACGACCGCGATGCGCGCGCCCGCTGGCGGGCCAGGTGACGGCACGCGTGCTCCCGGCATCGGTCCCCGGCTGGCGCGCGTTCGCGTACGCCGTTCTCGCTGCTGTTTGCCGTGGCGTGGACGATGGCGCTGGGTAAGGACGTGCACTGGGACGCGGTGAACTATCACCTGTACCTGGGCTTCAGTGCGCTGAACGACCGCTTTGCGCTCGACTTCTTCGGCGGGGGCACGCCGTCGTACATCAATCCGTACGCGTACGTCCCGCTCTGGCTGATGACGCAGGCGAACTGGCCGGCCCTGGCAGTCGCCGTGACGCTGGCCGCGTTCCATGCGCTCGCGCTATGGCTCACGTTCGAGATCGCGATCGCCGCCGGCCTGCGCGGCGAGCGTCACGCGGTGCCGCAGTTCGCGTTGCTGGCGGTGCTGCTGGCCGCGATCAATCCGGTCCTGCTGCAGGGGCTGGGCTCGACCATGGTGGACATTCCCACCGGTGTGCTGGTGCTCGGCGGGGTGGCTCGGCGTCGTGCGCGCCGTGCGTGACGGCCAGCTTGGGTTCGCGCTGGTTGGCGGCGCATTGTGCGGTGCCGCCGCGGCGCTCAAGCTATCCAATGCGCCATTCGCCATCGCCGCCGTCGCCGCGCTCGCGTTCATGCCGGGCGGCCTTGTGCAGCGACTGCGCGGAATCGTGGGCTTCGGCGTCGCGTGTGGACTGGCCTTCGCAGCAACGGCGCTCCCATGGTCGCTCCAGCTCTGGCGCGAGTTCGGCAACCCGTTTTTTCCGTTCCTGAAACCACTGGTTCGCATCGCCGGACTTCACCGCCGAGCCGCTGCGATACGAGCGCTTCATACCTTCGAACTGGCTCGCGTATGTGACGCGGCCGTTCGAGATGCTCTCGGCGGCCACGTCGGTGCACACCGAGCCGCGCTCGCCGGATGTCCGCTACGCGGCGCTGATCGCGGTGATCGCGGTGCTTGCCGCAAGTCCCTGGTCGCGACGCGCACGATCGGTCTCCGGGACCTGGACGCTGATCCCGACGACAGCGCAGCGCGACGAACGCTGTTCGCGCTTTTGACGGGCACCGCCGTCGCCTGGTCGCTGTGGATGATGACGTCCGGCAACAGCCGCTATTTCGTGCCGATGGCGTGCGTAGCGAGTGTCGCGTTGGCGCTGGTGCTGCAACGGCTGCACGCACTGTGGCACAGCCGGGACGATCGCAGCGATCCTGTTCCTGTTCGCGGTGCAGGCGATGCAGTTCGCGCTCCAGAATGACTGGCGGCGCGACGGACTGCCGTGGGAGGGGCCGTGGCTGCGCGTGGACGTGCCCGAGCGCCTGCGCAACGAGCCGAACCTCTACCTGTCCGCCGGCTTCCTCTCGGGCAGCGCCTTCGTACCCTGGCTGCATCCCCAGTCGGGCCTGATCAACATCGGCGGCTTCAACGTCATTGGTCCGGGGTATCCGGGCGGCGAGCGCGCGCAGGCGCTGATTGACCGCAATCGCGAACGCTTGCGCATTCTTCTCCCGCTCCCATCAGGCGTCGTCGATCGTGCGACGCTTCCAAGCTCGCCGGAGGCGCTAAAGGTGTACGTGCGCCGCTTCGGCCTGCGGGTAGATCCGTCGGACTGCGAGTTCCTCCGGCTCGAGGGAAACCTGCGAGGCGAACGGCGACCCGACTCGCGGAGCACGTGGAAGTACTTCCTCGCTTGCCGCCTGGTGCCGGCACCCGCGGAGCGCGCCGCTTACGAGCGCGACGTGGCCGCGATAAACCCGATCTTCGACCGGGCCGAGGATGCTTGCCCCAATCTCTTCCACCCGCGGCGCCCGATCACGCAGGAGTTCCGTACTGGGCGCGCACGTATCATGCAGGCTCGGAGATGCAGCTCTTCATCGACGAGGGCCGGGTGAAGTACTTCCTTCCGCTGCGCGGCCGCGACCCAATCGACATCGGATCGGTCGCGGCGTGGCAAGCCGCGCCGCAGCCTTTCGATTGCTCGCGGAGAACCCAGCCGGCATTCGGCGCCTCCGCGGAATGACTGCTCCCGCTACGGAGCTTCGCTACGAACCAATGGAGCGACTGCGGGTGCCGCGACCCGTGGACCGGATTCGCTTCGTCGTCTCCGCCTGCCGCAATCGTACTGTGCTCGATCTGGGCGCGTTGGACGAGACCGCATTCGGTGCGAAGCGTGGTCAAGGGACATGGCTGCACGAGGCAATCGCGGCAACGGGCCTCGCGCGTGATCGGGATCGACAATTCCGCGGAAGTGCCCGACGTCGGTCTTACCACGGCCGAGAATGCAGAAATTCGGCGTGGCAACGTAATGGTGCTCGATCAATGGCTCGACGCGATTTCGTTCATACCCGAGGTCATAGTCGCCGGCGAACTCATCGAACATCTGCCCAGCCCGCTCGCCTTCCTCGAATCGATCGTGCGGATGGAACGTCTGCGCGGAGCTACGCTGATCCTTACCACCCCGAACGCAACCGCTGCGCACAACGTGGCGATCGGCCTCCTCTCGCGGGAATCGACGCACCACGATCACCTGTGCATCCTGTCGTTCAAAACGCTGAACAAGGGCTGTGTCGCCGGGCGGGGTTCGAACAATGGGAGATCGTGCCGTATCGGTCCGCGTTCACAGAGATGCGAGCCCGCAATCGGGGCTTGCGTGGCCTCGCCGTGGCGGCCGGCGAGAAGGCCTACGTGGCCGAGTGGCTGTTTCCCCTGCTGAGTTTCGGCTACGTTGTGCGGGCGAAACTCTGATCTCCGGCGATGTCGATCGGAAGCACAGTGCGGTGCATTCTCGGTGCGCGCGGATCCCGTGCGGTGGGCCGTCTGCATCCGCGTTCGTCGACCTGCGCGCCGTCGCGCACGCCATCGAGCCCGAGCTGCCTGCGAATGCCCGCGTGCTTGACATCGGCGGCGGAGACGGCGAACCGCTCAACCCGCTGCTTGACCTGCGTCCCGACATTCAGGTGACGACTATCGATCTTCCGTGGCGCGTGGGCGAGTGGATCGATGCACGTCATGCGGGCCGCGTCGTTCGGCGGCCGGCGACCACGCTCGCAGATTATGTCGGTACGATGCAGACACCGCCGGATGCCGGGCGCCGGCGAGCGACGTCCTGCATCACATCCCGCGCGATCGGCAGGCATCCTTCGTCAGCGAGTTGGTCGACCTCATTCCAATGCGACCGGGTGCGGTGCTGGTCGTCAAGGATGTCGAGCCGGGTCATCTGCGTGCGCGGCTCGGCTACTGGTCCGACCGCTATATCACCGGAGACCGTAATGTCAGCCTGGTGTCGCGCCAGTTCCTGGTCGGTCTCGTGCGGGCCTGTGACCCGGCGATGAGCGTCAGCGAGACGCCGTTGCACGCCACCGACGCGCCGAACTACGCGCTCGCGTTTCGCAGGCCACCCGAAACGTCGCCCGAATCTGCGCGACCCGCCATGCGAAGCGCGCCCGGATGATCACGAAGCTCCTCATCGTGGTTGTGACGGTCAACACGGTCGCCAGCCAATTGCTGCTAAAGCGCGCGGTCGGCGAGATCGCGCGCCCGGGTCGGTCGTCGAGCTCGGACGCTTCTTCGCGGCCGCAGCGATCTCGCCGTGGGTCTATGCGTCGCTGGTCCTGCAGGTGATTGGCTACGCGATCTGGATGATCGTTATCGCGCAAGAGAAGCTCGGCGTGGCCGTCGCGGTATCCGGCTCGGCGTTCTACGTCCTGACCGCAATGCTGGCTTGGTGGCTGTATGGGGAACTCCTGACCGGCATCCAGTGGGCCGGCATCGGGTTCATTACGGTCGGCGTGATCCTGATGTTTGCGCGGCCGACCTAGCTGCTACGATCGGTTCGCCAGGTAGCTCGCGCGGTACACGGTCATAATCAGGGCAGCAACCGGCGCCGGCCAGAAGCGCTCGAACATCGCGCGGTCCTCTTCGAGCCGGCGTTTGTCGGCGATCAGCGCCGAGGTCTCGCTCTGGGTGTGGATGTGCCGATTGACGAGAGGCTCGCGCACATAGGCGAATGCGCCCGGGCGGCTCGCCAATTGCCGCCAGGCCTCCCAGTCGAGGTTGCTCAGCAAGTCCTCGGTGAACCGGAAATCGACGAGTGCCGCGCGATTCAGCACGACACTTGGACAGCAGACGGGATTCCCCCATTCGAGCAGCCGCCGCTTCGATGCCTGATCGCGGATGACGCTTTCGCGACCGAATGCCCGCCGCGTGAGAAACCGCTTCACGCGGATGTTGACGTGCAACGGGCGTGGCCCTTTCGCGCTCGTTTCCAGGTAATCGCTGAACGCGATCGACGTATCGCTCGTCGGGCGATCGCCTCGGTCATGCGCTCGAGGTAATCGGACCGGTAGCTGTCGTCCTGGTGCGCGATCGTCAGGTAGCTCGCCCCGCTTGCGGTCAACGCGAAGTTCCAGTCGCTGCCGATGTTCGCGCGCCGCGGGTTCACGATCAGCGGCACGCGGTATCGCCGGGCCACGTTCGGATAGTCGGACGGCGTGGAGGTCGTGATCACAACCTCGCTCCACCGCGGGTTTGTCCAGCTATCGAATCCAGGCACGCGGGCGAGGAACGGCGAATCGCCATAGGCGGGGATCACAAAGGCATGCCGGAGACGTCCCGTTCGGCCATCATCGTCGCACGGGCGAATCAGCCTCGCCCCGTGCTCCCGAACCCGCCTGCCGCCCGGTCACTGTCCTCGAACCGGTCGACCACGCGAAAGCGCGCCTGCGCCACCGGCACGATCACGAGCTGCGCAAGGCGATCGAGCGGCTGCAGCGTGAACGGCTCGTGGCCGCGATTCCAGCAGCTCACCATCAGCGGCCCCTGATAATCCGAATCGATGAGACCGGTCAAGTTCCCGAGGACGATGCCGTGCTTGTGGCCGAGGCCGGAGCGCGGAAGGATCAGCGCCGCGAATCCGGGATCGCCGATGTGGATTGCGATGCCGGTGGAAACAGATGCGTGTCGCCGGGCGCGATCGTCAGCGGCTCGTCACGCAGGCGCGCAAGTCCATGCCGGCCGCGCCGGGCGGTCGCGTAGGCGGGCAGAAGGTCGCGTACGCGCTCGTCGAGGACGCGAAGGTCGATCGTGGGTTGCATTTTGACTGCTTGAAAGACACTGGGTCCCCGCCTTCGCGGGGACGACTACACCATGAATCCCGCCTGCGCCGGGATGACGACAGGCGCAGGCTATAGGCCTCGCAGAAGGGCTTCGTAGTTGGAATGCGACCCGACTTAGAGCGGCGCGGTCTTTCCGCGCGGTGCTCAGCCAACGCCTCTTCCGCCAGCTTGGCGAGTAGGTCCTGCGACTGCGCGAACAAGCTACTCCATTTCTTCTCGGAGGCGAGTTCCTCCAAGAGAATTGCCGCCAACGCATCTTGCTCGGACGGTGGCAGCTTCGCGACTTCGTTCAGCGCTTTCTCGAGCAATCGGGTCATGACATCGGCTCTTATTGATACCAATGATACGCCCGGCTGAGGATGCGCCCCGACGTATCCGTGTCCGGAAAGTACAGCGAATTATCATGGCGGGGACGCTTCGTGGAAACGAAGCTTTTGATCTAACCTGCTACCCGCTTGCGAGCAGCACGTGAGGGTTTTGCCCTGGTCAGGTCGCACATAGTCCGGCATCTCCTCGCGCAGAATCTGACGAAGCGTACCTTCGGTTAGAGGCTGATCGGATTCGGCGATCGCCCGCTTCAGAACGTCGTTCATCATCGTCTGGTAACCGATACCTGCCTGCTCGGCACGCGCCCGAAATGCGTCGAGCACGGCATTGTCGATAAAGATGGAAATGCGAGTCTTTCCCTTCTGCGGGATCACCGCGCCGCGCTTACCTTTCGAAAACGTCGTATTCAGCCCTCATAATGGGCATTATATATACCTAGTATGCATACGGCAACCGGAGAGGCTTTCCGGGCGTCGAACGCATGGATCGATGCTGTGGCTACGCCTCGGGCAATCCCGGAGTTTAAGGTGCCGTCGCGCCAACGACGAGTTCAGGCGGGGACTTGCTCGAACGAAACGCCGGTTACGTCCGCTCGCTCCGAGGCATGCTCGACGGTGATGGAGCAGATGTTGCCATCGGCGTCGATGTCAGCGAGCGTATTTGCGTCGAGGTCGCGGGTTTCCGAGATCTCGGCGTCACGAAGCTCGATCCACAACGTGTCGTGTCGCGAAAATAGCGGATTCTCATAGCAGGAAGCATCGGTCGCGGTCTGGTTGCAACGAATGGGATGGCCTCCCCGTGCTTGAACGGCGGTTAACCGCTTTCATGGGATTTCCACTTCTTTGTAACTTCCCGGCGAAGAAGCTGCAATTGCGTCAACGACTGAACCGGTCACACGTCGAATGCGAGGCCAGCTGGTCGAGAGCAGGCAGACGACGGCGATGCGTCGAGCGCCGAGGTTCTGTTGGTAGAACAGGCGTGAGTCGGTGGTGACAAGAACCTCGAAGCCTTCGCGCTCGGCTACATCAAGCAACTCACCATTCTTGAGTATCGACCAGCCACGTTCGTAAGCCGTAGAGACTTCGTGCTGCGGCAATGATTCGCGCAGAGGAACCGGCGTGCCCTGGTCAAACAGTATGCGCACTCAGGCCGGGGCCAGCGTGCTGCGCGCGGCGTGTTCGAGCACGGCACGAACCTGGTCGAGCGTGACGCCTGGGAACCACTCAACAAACTGAGTCACCGGGATGCCGTCCTCGAGATTTTCAAACAGTGCGGACACAGGCACGCGAGTGCCTCGAAATACCCAGGCGCCGCTGACGCGATCGGGATCGCGCTCAACCGCGGAACACGTGGACCAATCGATCATAGGAAAGATGCTAGCACTACCCCGACGAGACGGCTAACCGCCCCTTAGCTGCGCGCCGCCAGCCGCTGCGCGATCTCCGCCACCAGCCGGCGCGCCAGCGCCAGCTTGTCCATGCGCGGCAGCGGATGCGCGCCGGCGTCGTCGAGCAGCGTGACCTCGTTGTCATCGCTGCCGAAGTGCGTCCTGGGCGCGGTTGGCGACGAGCAGCGGAAGCTTCTTGCGCTTGCGCTTCTCCTCGCCGTGCGCGACCACGTCGTGGCTTTCCGCGGCGAAGCCGACACAGAACGGCGGCGACGCGCGAGCCGGCGACGGTCGCAAGGATGTCGACGGTCGGCTCGAGCTTCAGCGTCAGCGGCATCGCCGGTCTTTTTGAGTTTCCGCTCGGAGGCCTCGATCGGCGTGTAATCGGCGACGGCCGCGACTGCGACGAAGACGTCGGCATCGTCGCACGCGGTCGAGCACCGCTTCGGCCATGTCCGCCGCGCTCTTGCACGTCGATGCGCGCCACGCCCGTCGGCGTCGGCAAATGGGTCGGACCCGCGACCATCGTCACCTCGGCGCCCGCTTCGGCGGCCGCTTGCGCGATCGCGAAGCCCATCTTGCCGGAGCTCGAGTTCGTGATGCCGCGCACCGGATCGATCGCTTCGAACGTCGGGCCCGCGGTGACCAGCACACGCTTGCCGGCGAGATGCTTCGGCTGGCGCAGCAGCCGTGATCGCGGCGAAAAGGTCGTCGGCTTCGAGCATTCGCCCGTCACCGAACTCGTTGCACGCGAGCTCGCCGCTGCCCGGCCCGAGGATCGACACGCCGTCCTCCGCGAGCTGCGCGACGTTGCGCTGCGTCGCCGGGTTCTGCCACATCTGCACGTTCATCGCCGGCGCGACCAGCAGCGGGCATTCGCGCGCAAGGCAGAGCGTGGACAGCAGGTCGTCGGCCACGCCGTGCGCGAGCTTGGCGAGAAAGTTCGCCGATGCGGGCGCGACGACGATGGCTTGCGCGCCGCGCGAAACGCCGATATGCCCCATCGCGTTGTCGGCGCCCGAGCTCCACAGGTCGGTCAGCACCGGTCGCCCGGACAGCGCCTGGAACGTCGTCGGCGTGACGAAGCGCGTCGCCGCCTCGGTCATCACGACGTCGACGACGACGCCGTCCTTGACCAGCAGGCGAACGAGCTCCGCGGTCTTGTAGGCCGCAATGCCGCCGGTCACGCCGAGCACGATGCGCGGGGCGGGTTCGGGTGAGCGGCTTCGTTCATCGCGGGTCGTCCATGCGGCTTAGAGGCCGAAGGCCCGCGCGGAGTTTACTCTGTCCGCACATCCTCGATATCGAGCAGCCGACGGAGAGATTCAAGATGCGGATCGCCGAACGTCCACGCGAGCGTCTTGCCGCGCAGGGCCCCGCGGCGCTGACCGACGCGGAGCTGGTTGCGGTCGTGCTGGGAACCGGCGTGCGTGGCG
The DNA here is from genome assembly GCA_963804205.1 of uncultured beta proteobacterium. Classification (GTDB taxonomy): domain Bacteria; phylum Pseudomonadota; class Gammaproteobacteria; order Burkholderiales; family Casimicrobiaceae; genus VBCG01. The sequence goes on from CAWDPJ010000008.1 coordinate 450,902, forward strand.
CTACCGCGCTGGAGCTCGCCCGCGCCGCGCTCGCGCGGCACGGCGGCGTTTCCGGTCTCATCGCCGCCGGCGCGCGGACCCGAACCCGCGGCTTCGGCATCGCGCGCTACGCGCAGCTCGCCGCCGGCGTCGAGCTGGCGCGACGCGCGGCGCGCGAAACCCTCGCGCGTGGCGAAACGCTGACCTCGCCGGACGCGGTGCGCGACTACCTTCGGCTGACGCTCGCTGCGCTCGAGCACGAAGTGTTCGTCGGGCTGTTCCTCGACAGCCAGCATCGCCTGATCGCCGCCGAGGAGCTGTTCCGCGGCACGCTCGCGCAGACCAGCGTCTACCCGCGCGAGATCGTGAAGAGCGCGCTCGCGCTCAACGCCGCGGCCGTCATCTTCGCGCACAACCATCCGTCCGGCGTCGCCGAGCCGTCGCGCGCCGATGAGCTGCTGACGCAGTCGCTCAAGAGCGCGCTCGCGTTGATCGACGTCCGCACGCTCGACCACTTCGTCGTCGCGGGCGGCGAGGTGGTGTCGTTCGCCGAGCGGGGGCTGCTCTAGGTGAATCGGCCGAAAGTGAAACCCTGACTTTCGGCCGGCAGGTTTCGCGAGAATCGATGCTCAGTTGCGTCACTGAGGCCACACGATTTTCGGCGGAACAGCTGGAAACGACCGCGAGTAAGTAGCGTCATCACGCCCTAGTTCAGGCCTCGCGGAAACCGCCGGTGGCGATCGGGCGAGACCAGTGGCAGACTGGCCCCCTGCACTTCAACGCTGCACCCGACACTACGTCCGCGCGACGCGGCACGCCATGACTCCTCTGCCGACCGGCACCGTCACCTTTCTCTTCACCGACATCGAGGGGTCGACCCGGCTGTTCCAGCAGGACCCGGAGGCCATGAAAGATGCGCTGGCGCGGCATCACGCACTCGCTGCAGGGCGCCATCGACGCGCATGGGGGCCAGGTGTTCCACGTGCTCGGCGACGGCTTCTGCTCGGCGTTCGAGGACGCAGGTGAAGCCCTCCGGGCGGCGCTCGCCGCGCAGCGTGCGCTTCATTCCGAGGACTGGGGCGCGCTGGGGGCCGTTCGCGTGCGCATGGGCCTGCATACCGGAAGCGCGGAGGCGCACAACGGGGACTACGTTGCCTCGCTGACGCTGGCCCGCACGCAGCGAGTCGTTGCGGCCGGACACGGCGGACAGGTTCTGCTCTCCTCGGCGACCGCCGATACGTCTGGACAGCAAGCTGCCGTCCGGAACGACGCTGCGCAACCTGGGCGCGCACAAGCTGCGCGGGATCGCGCAACCCGAGACGCTCTACCAGTTCGTCGCGGCCGACCTGCCGTCCGAGTTTCCGCCGCTGCGGGTCGAGGACATCGCAGCATCGCCCGCCGCGCCGTTGCAGCAATTGGTGCGCGGGCGGCTCGTCGGCCGCGCAGCCGAGCAGCAGCAACTGCGGCAGCGCTGGTCCGAAGCGCAGCAGGCGCGGGGCCAGCTGGTCCTGCTCTCCGGCGAGCCCGGCGTGGGGAAGAGCCGACTTGCGATCGATCTGGTCGAGCACGCACGGCAAAGCGGCGCGACCGTCCTGCGTGGCGGGTGCTACGAGTTCGAGGCGACGACGCCGTACCTTCCCTTCGTCGAGGCCTTCCGCGAATGGGCGCGCTGGCAAAGCGCCGGGCGCTTGCGGGACGCGCTTGCCCATACGCCCTGAGATCGGCAAGTTCGCACCGGAGATCGAGACGAAGGTCGCCGCGGCCGCACCGCACGTGACGCTGTCCCCCAGCGAAGAGCGCATGCGCCTCTTCGACCATGCCGCACGGTTTCTCCAGTCGCTGGCGGCCGGGACCGGCCTGCTGGTGTTCATCGACGACATTCACTGGGCCGATCAGGGCACGCTGTCGCTTTTGCACTACCTGCTGCGCCATCTTCGCAACGACCGCGTGCTCTTCCTCGCCGCCTACCGCGAGGTCGAGCTGGATCGCACGCATCCGCTGGCATCGGCGCTCGTCGACTGGAACCGCGAGCGCCTGGCGGTCCGCGTGCAGCTCGGACGCTTGTCTCGCGCCGACACGGCTGCGCTGATCGCTGCGCTGTTCGGCGTCGATCGCGTCTCCGACGAGCTCGTGGTCGCGCTGTACCGGGAAACGGAAGGCAATCCGTTCTTCGTCGAGGAGGTGATCAAGTCGCTCATCGAGCAGGGCGAGATCTATCGCGAAGGCGATAGCTGGGGCCGCAAGGAGACGCAGGAGCTGTCGATACCGCAAAGCGTGAAGGAGGCGATCGGGCGCCGGCTCACGCGCCTGGGCGAGTCGACCGTGGATGCGCTGCGGACGGCCGCCGCGCTGGGCAAGCATTTCCGGTTCGGCGAGCTGGCCGCCGTGTCAGCGGCGAGCGACGACGCGCTGCTCGACGCGCTCGACGAAGCGAGCGCAGCCCAGCTCGTTCGCGCGACCAGCGAAGGCGCGCGCGGCGCTTCCGGCACCGACGACGTCTTCGCATTCACGCACGACAAGATCCGCGAGGTGCTCTACGAGGAGCTGAATCCGATTCGGCGTCGCCGGCTGCATCAGCGCATCGGCGAGGCGGTGGAGGCGCTTCACGGGAGCGGGGTCGGCCGCTGCAACGGCAACCGACGAGCGCGCGCAGGATCTCGCCCATCATTTCACGCTCGCCGGGGACCTTGCGAAGTCGCTGGCCTACTCGCGCCGCGCAGCGCGCAACGCGGAGCGGGTGTTCGCGCATGACGAAGCGCTGAAATTCCTGGAGCAGGCGCGCGAGTCGGCGGAGGCGCTGGCAACGGGCGGACGAGCTGGCTGAAATCGACGAGCAGATCGGCGACATCCACCATATGCGGGGAATGACGCATCCCGCCGTCGAGAGCTTCGAACGTGCGCTCGGAGCCGCAACCACAGCCGGCAGCGCGCGCGGCGATCAAGGCCAAGATCGGCAGCACCTATTGCGGCATCGGCGATCCGCGCGGATTGCCTTATGTCGAGCAGGCGCTCGCGGAACTGGACGCGACGACCCAGGCGAATGCGCTGGCCCTCGCGCTGGCCGACATGGGCCGCTACTACCACTATCGCGCCGAGCACGGGAAGGCCATCGAATTCCTGGAGCGCGCGCGGCAGCTCGCCGAACCGATCGATGATCCGCTGATCCTCGGACACATCTATTCATACCTCGCGGGCGCGCATCAGCATCTGGCTCTCTACGACGACAGCAATCGCTGGGCGCGGGCCAGCGTCGCGCTCGGAGAGCGCAGGAACTTTCCGGGCGCGATCGCCGTCGGCTACGAATTTCTCGGGGAGAATGCGGCGGCCCGCGGTCACTGGGACGACGCACGGGCCTTCGGCCGCAAGGATCGGGAGCACGGCGAGAAATCGGGCTCGCTGGCGCGCGTCGCTTGGAGCCAGTTCTGCGAGCTGCAGGCCCAGCAGGGCAAGGGGGAGCTCGTGGCAGGTCGCGCGACCGCCGTCGCGGCGCTCGAGCTCTGCGAGCAGATCGGCGAGAACCGGTTGGCGACGTGGATCGTTCCGATGATGGCCATGCTCGAGGCCGATCTGGGCAACGACGACGCGGCACGGGAGACCGCGGAGCGCGGGTGGGCGCGTGCCCAGCAGCTCGGACAGCTGGTGCTGTCGGCCTGGGCGCTCAATGCGGCGGGCTACGCAGCGATGCAGCGTGGCGACTTCGACGCCGCGCTCGGATGGTATGAACAAGTACGTGAAGCTGGTGCAAGACACCGAGAACCGCGTCGCGCGGTTGCTGGTCGGCGCGTTCGCCGCAGAGGCGTACGCGTGCGCGGGGCGGTTGGACGAGGCGACGCGCTTGGTCGACCAGGCCAGGCAGCTTGCCGAGTTCGCGAAATCGCCGCACCGTGTGGCGCTCGCCCGGCGCGTGCAGGGACAGATCTTGGTGATGCAGGAACGCTACGATGACGCGCTGCATCGCGTTCGACGAGGCGATCGCAATCTTCAGCCGCCTCGGCAGCCGGCTCGAGCTTGCGCGGGCGATCTGTCACCGCGCGGCGCTGGGAATCTCGCGCGGCCCTGCCTCCGAAAACGCGGTAGCCCGCCGCGAGGCCGCGCGGGCACGCGACGAGTTTGCGGCCATGGGCGCGGATCGCGATCGCGCGCGGGCGGAACAGTTGCTGCGCAGTTGAGCCGCAGCGATGTGGGGGCGGGCAGCGACGCTCCGTATGGCCTAGCCCAGGAGTTGCCCGTAAGGATGAAAGCCGCTATAATTCAAAGCTTTCCCGCGCGCCCGAGCGAGTAACTCCCGGGGCGCCGCAACCCGAACAGCACTCAAGACCTAGGAGCGAGCGATGGCTCGAGTCTGCACGATCACCGGCAAGCGCCCCATGGTGGGCAACCGCGTCTCGCACGCGAACAACAAGACGAAGCGCCGCTTCATGCCCAACCTGCAGAACCGCCGCTTCTGGGTGGAGAGCGAGAACCGCTGGGTGAGCCTGCGCCTCACCAACGCCGCGCTGCGCACGATCGACAAGAACGGCATCGACGCCGTGCTTGCCGGGCTGCGCGCCAAGGGCGAACACGTCTAACCGCCTCGTCGAAGGAACGATCATGCGCGAAAAGATCAAGCTCGAGTCGTCGGCCGGCACCGGCCATTTCTACACGACGACGAAGAACAAGAAGACCACGCCCGAGAAGATCACGATCAAGAAGTTCGATCCGGTCGCCCGCAAGCACGTCGACTACAAGGAAACCAAGCTGAAGTGAGGCGCTAGCGGTCATTCAATCCCCGCGCAGGCGGGGACCCAGCGTCAATAAAAGGCCCGCCGATCGGCGGGCCTTTTTGCATGCGCGAACGTCGAGCATCGCGCTACGCGTAGCGCTTCAGCGTGAAGCGAGAAGCGCGCGAGCGAATCGATGCCCGACATCTCGGCGCGGTGGCACCAGTCCTGCAGCCGCACGAGCAGCTGCTCGGACGACTCGGTCGAGCGCGACCACAGCGCCGACAGCTCCTCGCGCATCGCATAGATGTTCTGCAGCTGGCGGCTCGCGGCGAGCGTCACGGCGAGGCGCGCGCGCTCGGCCGGCGGCAGCGCCGAGGGCTCGGTCGAAAGCCACTGCTTGACGCGCTTCAGGCTCGGCACGTCGGCGCGCTTGAACTCGCCGCGCTTGGCACGCTCGCGCAGATGCGCAAGCTCGGCCGCGCACGGTGGCCTTGAGCGACCGCGCGTAGCTGGTCGCGACCGCATAGCGATGCGTGATGACCGCCTGCAGCGTCACGTGATCGGGCACCGGCTTCGGGCTCCGCGAACTGAAGCTTCGGCGCGACCTTGCGGATCGTCGCGAGCTTCAGCATGGCGAGCGTGCGCACGTACAGCCAGCCGATGTCGAGCTCCCACCACCGCGAGCTGAACTTCGCGGACGAGCCGTAGGCGTGGTGGTTGTTGTGCAGCTCCTCGCCGCCGATCAGGATGCCCCAGGGGACGATGTTCCGCGACGTATCGGAGGCCGCGTAGTTGCGGTAGCCCCAGTAGTGGCCGATGCCGTTGATGACGCCCGCGGCGAAGAACGGGATCCACGCCATCTGCACCGCCCAGATCGTCGCGCCGATCGGCCCGAACAGCACGAGGTTGACGGCGAGCATCAGCCCCACGCCCTGCCAGCTGAAGCGCGCGTAGACGTTCCGCTCGAGCCAGTCATCCGGCGTGCCGAGGCCGTACTTGTCCAGCGTTTCCGCGTTCCGCGATTCGGTCGCGGTAGAGCTCGGCGCCCTGCCACAACACCATGTCGATGCCGCGGGTCATCGGGCTGTGCGGGTCTTCTTCGGTCTCGACCTTCGCATGGTGCTTGCGGTGGATCGCGACCCATTCCTTCGTGACCATGCCGGTCGTGAGCCACAGCCAGAAGCGGAAGAAATGCGAGATCGCCGGATGCAGGTCGAGCGCGCGGTGCGCCTGACCGCGGTGCAGGAAGATCGTGACCGAGGCGATCGTCACGTGCGTGAGCACCAGCGTCGCGACGACGTACCCCCACCAGGGGAGGTCGATCAGCCCGTGGGAGGCCAGGGCCAGCCAATCGTAAGTCATTGAATTTATAGTTACCTGTGGGTTGCAGCCGACGGCCGCAGTAGAACCGGGCATTGTACGCGACTTGGTTGCCGGCCGTAGCCCTCTCGGGCGAACGGTTTTCCAACGCTATCCACGGATGCCACCCCGTCTGTGCGCTATCGCACATAAGACCAGGGCCGGCAAGGACGATTTGCCGGCCGTGGATAGTTGGGGTCGATCGGCTCCGATGCCAGGCCGCCTGACGAGCGGTCGGCGACCTTCGTGAAGGAGGCGCGTTACGCAGGCGTCGATGGCGAAGCGTCGGATGCGCCGGCTGGCTGAGGCGCATTGCCTGCGAACACCCGAACTTCCTGCAGCTTCACCGGAACGCCGATGCCGGCCTGCTGGAACGCCTTCCAGATCGTCGCGGATGAGGTCGCTTCGCACGTTCGCCTGGCCGTTTTCCGGATCCCGGATCCAGACGCCGAGCTCGAGCTCGATGCCCAGGTCGGCAAAGCGCAGCGACGAACGCGACCGGCGCGCGGTCGCCCTCGGTCTGCACGCGCGGATGGCGGCGCGCGACCTCGCACATCAGCGCCAGCGCCCGGTCGACGTCGGTCCCGTAGCTGACCATGATGTTGACGCCGACCCGGACGTCGCGATTGCTGAACGAATGGTTGAGGACGGTGGTCGTGACCAGCGTCTCGTTCGGGACGATGGCCTCGACGCCGTCGAGGCTCCTCACCACGACATAGCGGGAGGTGACCTCGGTGACGACGCCGTGGCGATTGTCCACGGTGACCAGGTCGCCGAGACGGATCGAGCGGTCGAGCAGGATCACGAAGCCCGGCGATGTAGTTCGACGCGAGCTTCTGCAGGCCGAGCCCGATCCCCACGCCGAGCGCGCCGCCGAACACGGAGAGCAGCGTGAGATCGAACCCGATCGCCTGGAACGCGATCAGCACGCCGACGATCAGCAGCATCGCGCGGACGAACTTCGACGCGAGCGCGCGCTGCGAAAGGTCGAGCTGCGTCTTCATGAGCCGCTGCTCGATCAGCCCGGACAGCCACAGCGTCAACGCGATCGTCAGCGACGACCGCCGTCATTCCCTGCGCGATCGTCAGCAGCGTGACCTCGCGCTTGCCCATGCGGCAGTCGCAACGCGTCCATTTCGGCGGCGATTTGCGGCGTGATGCCGAGTGCGTGGAGCGCGACGAGCGTCCACACGCCGAAGGTGACGGTGCGCTCCGAGCCTTTGAGCCAGGCCGCGTTCGGAACCAGGCGCCGCAGCGTGTAGACGATCATGCGGATGCCGGCGAGTGCGACGGCGAGCAGCACGCCGACGTCGAGGAACAGCGTCGGCAGATAGCGCTTCCAGATCGCCCGGGCGACGAGCAGCAGCAGCAATGCGACGATCGGCATGGCGAAGCGCACGACGCCGCCGGGCAGACGCAGGCGCTTCGCGTCGTCCTCGCTGCGCTTCTCGAAGCGCCGGTCGACGAGCCAGCCGGCGAAAAAGCAGGCGAGCGCGACCACGAGCTCGAGCCAGCCGAGCGGCGTCGTCAGCGTGGTCTCGAGGCGATCGAAGGCGATGGGTTCGAACATGGCGGGCGCATGTTGCGCGAAAGTGCGTAGAAGCGTCGACCACCGGTCATCGCCGAGCTTACGAGGCACTGCGTCCCCGCCGACGCGGGGATCGACGTTCGCGAACGTCGACCGTTCGCGAGCTCCGCAGAATGACGCCAGCGCTGCGCTACCGTCGCTCCAGCACCGCGGCGAAGAAGCCGTCGCAACCGTGCGTGTCCGGCGCGACCTTGAGCCGCGGGCCGGTGTCGAGCGCGATCCCGGCGCGTGCGAGCTCGGCGGCCGCATCGCCTTCGCGGAAGTCGGCGTGGCGCGCGAGGAAGTGCTCGACGATCGCCTCGTTCTCCTCGGGAAGCAGGCTGCAGGTGGCGTAGACGAGCCGTCCGCCGGGCTTCACGAGCGTTGCGGCCGCGTCGAGGATCGACGTTTGCTTCGCCGTGAGCTCGCCGAGCGCAGCTTCGGTGTGCCGCCATTTGAGATCCGGATTGCGACGCAGCGTGCCGAACCCGGTGCAAGGCGCGTCGACGAGCACGCGATCGGCCTTGCCCGAAAGCCGCTTGATCCGCGTGTCGCGCTCGTGCGCGATCAGCTCCGGATGCACGTTCGACAATCCCGATCGCGCAAGCCGCGGCTTCATGTTCGCAAGACGCCTGTCGACGACGTCGAACGCATACAGCCGTCCCTGCGAGCGCATCAGCGCGCCGAGCGCGAGCGTCTTGCCGCCCGCGCCTGCGCAGAAGTCGACGACCAGGTCGTTGCGCTTCGGCGCGACGATATGCGCGATCAGCTGGCTGCCCTCGTCCTGCACTTCGAGGCGGCCGTCGTCGAGCCACGGATGCTTCGCCAGCAGCGGTCGGCCGTTGACGCGCAACCCGAGGGGCGCGTAGCGGCGTAGGCGTGACCGCCAGCCCTTCCGCGGTCAGCGCGGCCAGCGCTTCTTCGCGCGCCGCCTTCAACGCGTTCACGCGCAGATCGAACGGAGCGGGAACGAGCAGCGCGCGCGACAGCGTCTGGCGTCGCTCGTCGCCGTAAACGGCACCGAGGCGCTCCCACAGCCAGTCGGGAAGGTCGGCAGCGATCGCCGGCGCGAGCGGCGTGGCGAGGCGGCCCTTGAACTCCGCGAGCCAGGTTGCCTCCGCAGCACGCGTGGCCGGCTCGAGCTCCCGCACCGAATGCCCGAGGTCGCGCACCGCGACGGCGAGCGCGAGCTTGCGCGGATGCTCGGTCTGCGCGAGCGCGGTCAGCGACCGCATGCGTCGAAGGAATGCGAACGCGCCTTCGGCGACGAACGCGCGGTCGTGCTGGCCCATCGCCGGATTCGCGCGGAAGAAGGCGCGAAGCTTCGCGTCTGCAGGGGCGTCGAGCATGCGCACGCGCTCGATCGCGGCGGCGAGCGCCGCGATCTGGTGTTTCCTCACGCTCACGGCGTATGTTCGTAGCGCGGCGGGGATTCCGGCGTCGACTTTTCTTGCGTCCCCGGCGGCGGTGTCTCCGTCAGCGGCGCCAGCGATTCCGCGTGCAGCGCCTTCGGCTCGCCCGCGTGCGCTTGATCGACGCGAATGGCGTCGAGCAACACCTCGACCGTGCCGCGCGGCGTTTCCGCGCGGACCTTCACCGGCAGCCAGCGCAGCGATGGCGCGAACCAGGCGTAGCCTTCGGTCCTTCCGTCTTCGCTGGTGCGGTGCCACATCTCGGTTTCGATCGACCCGTTCGCCCATTCGAGCGTCTCGCGGCGCTTGCGCGTTCCGGTGACCTTGTAGACACGTTTCGTGGTCGCCAGCGCGAACGTTTGCACGTCGGATTCCGGCGGCTGGAAGTAGAACTGCCACATCAGCGCGAGCAGGTCGAACGTGGGCAGCTCGAGCGGCGCCGTCTTGTTGTCGTGCAGGTTCGCGATGCCGTTCTCCCAGTCGAACTCGGCGCGCTCGCTGCCCCGCTTGTTGAACTTGTCGACGATGAGCTCGTGCGGTTGCAGGCCTTCGGGCGTGATGAGTCCGCGGCTTTCCACGCGTCCCTGGCCGCGGAACAGCAGCGCGGCCAGGCCGCGCGCATCGCCGACGATGCCGATCCGGTAGCGATTGTCCGCGTGCTCGAAGCGATAGGTCGCCTCGCCGATCAGGAAGCCCTGCGTGCCGTAGAACACCTTGTAGGCCAGGTCGACGCGCGGCGGCAGCGTCTTGCGCTCGATGGCCTCGGCGGGCGGCGCTGCGACGTCTTCGGCGAGCACCGGGGGTGCCGGCTCGGCCGCGGGCTCCGGCACTGGCGCGACCTCGGCGGCCTGCTCGGGCTCGGTCTGCGGGAGCGCTTCCGGCGCGGGCTCGGGCGCGGCGACTTCCGGGACGGGCGCGGCAACCGGCGCTGGGCGTGGCTTGGGACGCGGCTTGGGCTTGGGCGCCGGCGCGGCCGAGGCGACGGGCGGCGGCGGCAGCTCCCGGATCGTCGCGGTCAGCGGGACCTCGTCCGGCGTCGTCGGGACCTCATCCGGCACCAACCCGAGCGCGAGATGCAGGCCGAGCGAGAGCGCCAGCGCAACGACGAGCGACGCGGCGCGGGCGCCACCAGGGCGCCGAGGTTGCCGGCTGGGCTGGGGTGCCGGGAACGGCGTCCATCGCTCGTCATGTGGCGTCGGGGACCGGGGCGAGCAATGCCCCGTCCGTCTCCCCGCCGACGTCGAGCCGGACGCGCCCTTCATGGAGCGCGAGCCGACCGGCGCAGAACCAGCGGGCGGCCGCGGGCAGCAGACGGTGCTCCTGCGCCAGCACACGTGCCGCCAGCGTGGCCTCGTCGTCGTCGGCTCGCACCGGCACGGCCGCCTGCGCCACGATCGGGCCCCCGTCGACGGCCGGCGTGACGAAATGCACGGTGCAGCCGTGGATGCGCACGCCGTCGGCAAGCGCGCGCCGGTGCGTGTGGAGCCCGGGGTAGGCCGGCAGCAGCGAGGGGTGCACGTTCAGCATGCGGCCCGCATGGCGTCGCACGAATCCATCGTCGAGCACGCGCATGAAGCCCGCGAGAATGATGAGATCCGGCTCGGTTGCGTCGATCGTCTCGGACAGCGATGCGTCGAAAGCCTCGCGACTGGCAAAGCGCGCGTGTCGACGACCGATGTCGCGATCGCATGCGCGCGCGCAACCTCGAGGCCGGCGGCATCGGGCTTGTTGCTGACGACGTGCGTGACCGCTCCTTTGAAGTCGCTCGCCTGCGAAGCCGCGATCAGCGCTGCGAGGTTGCTGCCGCGGCCGGAGATCAACACTGTAATCCGCATCAACGACATAGCCAACCTTGCGCACGGCGAAACGTGGCGTGGGACGAACGGGAACGCGATCGGTCGGACGTGCAGCCGGACGGTCGGTCCCCGCCTTCGCGGGGCACGACGAGCAGCGTCGCAGACGTCGCCGTCAACGGACCACGCAGCGGGGCGCCTCTTCGTTTCGCGCCGCGATCTCGCCGATGCGATGCGACGTTCTCGCCCGCTTCGGTGAGAAGCGCGATCGCCTGCTCCGCATCGCGAGGCGCCACGATCACCACCATGCCGATGCCGCAGTTGAAGACGCGGTGCATCTCCGCGTCGGCGACCTGGCCCTGTTGCTGCAACCAGTCGAACACCGGCGGGCGCGACCAGCGCGACGCATCGATGCGTGCCTGGACGCCGTCGGGGAGAATGCGCGGGATATTCTCGGTGAGTCCGCCGCCGGTGATGTGCGCCATGCCCTTCACGTGCATCGCGCGAGTCAGCGCCAGCAGCGGCTTCACGTAGATGCGGGTCGGCGCCATCAGCGCGTCGCCCAGCGTCGTTGCGCTTCCGGGGAGCTCCGCGCGCAGATCGGCGCGGCCGTGCTCGACGATCCGGCGGATCAGCGAGAAACCGTTGCTGTGCGGTCCGCTGGAAGCAAGGCCGAGGACGACATCGCCCGGGACGATCGCGCGGCCGTCGATGATGCCGGCCTTTTCCACCGCACCGACCGCGAACCCGGCGAGGTCGTACTCGCCGTCCGCATACATGCCCGGCATCTCGGCCGTCTCGCCGCCGATGAGCGCACAGCCCGCCTGCTCGCATCCGGTGGCGATGCCGCGCACGACCCGCGCGGCGACATCGACGTCGAGGCGTCCGCAGGCGAAGTAGTCGAGGAAGAACAGCGGCTCCGCGCCTTGCACGAGGACGTCGTTGACGCTCATCGCGACGAGATCGATGCCGATCGTATCGTGGCCATCGAGCGCGAACGCGAGCTTGAGCTTCGTGCCCACACCGTCGGTGCCTGCGACGAGCACCGGCTCCCGGTAGCGCTTGCCGATCTCGAACAGCGCGCCGAAGCCGCCGATGCCGGCAAGCACCTCGGGACGCATCGTGCGCCGGGCATAGGGCTTGATCCGCTCGACGAGCGCGTCGCCCGCGTCGATATCCACGCCGGCTGCGCGATAGGTCAGGGCATCGGAATTCGGTGAAGCCATTGGCCGGATCGGGGCAAGCGACTCTCAACTCGTTGTCGCCCCCGCGAAGGCGGGGGCCCAGTGACTTTGAGACGCTGGGTTCCCGGCGGAGTTTATCCCCGCGCAGGCGGGGACGGGAACGACGCCCTGCGGCCATCGGAAGCGCGGAATTCTACCGGACCGCGACATCGGTTGAGCCGCGGCGCGCCGGCGCGGTAAAGTGGCGCGCCTTCCGCCGCGTCATGACCTCATTGCCCGCCTCTCCGCCGTCCGCATCCGCTGCCTCGTCGATTCCACCGGAAGAGGCCGTTGCCGGCGGGACCGAGCTCGTCATGCCCGCCGTTGCGCTGCAGGGCCGGCGGCCGATCTCGCTGAAGCACTATCTGTGGATCGTCGGCGCAGTCGTCGTGATCTACTTCGCGTTGACCCGGCTCGGCGCCGTGCTGACGCCATTCCTCGTCGGCGCGATCCTCGCGTACCTGGGAACACCGCTGGTCGACGCGCTCGAGCGGCGTCGCGTGCATCGCGGTGTCGGCACGACGATCACCGTGCTGCTTTTCGGCGTCGCGCTGCTCGGACTCTTTCTCGTGCTCGTGCCGCTGGTGCAGGCCGAGGTGTCGCTGGTCATGAAGCGCTTGCCCGAGCTCTTCACGCGCGCGAGCGAGCAGCTGCTGCCGTGGCTGGATCGCGTGTTCGGGATCACGATCGCGCTCGATTTCGCGACGATTCGCGACGTTCTCGCGGACAACATCGAAAGCGTGCGCGACGTCGGCTTTCGGCTGCTCGCCGGCGTGAAGACCGGCGGCCTGCTGCTCGTGTCGATCCTCGTCAATCTCGCGATGATCCCGGTCGTGATGTTCTACCTGCTCCGCGACTGGACCCGGATCGTCGCGCGGATCGACGACCTGCTGCCGCGGCGCTGGGAGACGAAGGTCCGCCAGATCGCGCGCGAGATCGACGACGTGCTCGCCGAGTTCCTGCGCGGCCAGCTGCTGGTGATGGTCGTGCTCGCCGTCTACTACGCGCTCGCGCTGTGGGCGGTCGGACTCGATCACGCGTTCGCGATCGGCGTGCTGACCGGACTTCTCGTATTCATCCCGTACGTCGGCTTCGGTCTCGGGCTCGTGCTCGGCATGGTTGCCGCGCTGCTGCAATGGAGCGGGCTGCCGTTCTTCCTGACGGTGCTCGCTGTCTATGGGGCGGGCCAGCTGCTCGAGAACTACGTGCTGATCCCGTATCTCGTCGGCGATCGCATCGGCCTGCATCCGGTGGCGGTGATCTTCGCGCTGCTGGCGTTCGGGCAGGTGTTCGGGTTCGCCGGCGTGCTGCTCGCGCTGCCGGTGTCCGCCGCGTTGCTGGTCGCGCTGCGTCATCTGCGCGTGGCTTACGCCGACTCGCCGCTCTATCGCGACGAGTAAGATTCCGGTGGTGGAGCAGCTGACGTTCGAGCTCGCGGGCGCGCCGCCCGCGACGTTCGCAAATTTCGTGGCGGGGCGCAACGCGGAAGCGGTCGACACGCTTGCCCGGCTCGCGCAGCACGACGCGCGTGAGACCGGCCTGGTCGTGTGGGGCGCAAGCGGAGCGGGGAAGACGCACCTGCTTGAAGGCCGCCGTCGCGCTCGCGCTCGAGCACGGGCGGGAAGCGCAATTTCTCGACGATCCGTCCCGAGTCGATGATGCGCCACGCGGGCGCGATGCATTCGTCGCAGTCGATGTCATCGATCGAGCCGACGAAGCCGCGCAGCGCCGATTGTTCACGCTGTACAACGTGCTCGCGGCGCAGGGCGGGCAGCTGGTCGCGGCAGCAAGCGTACCGCCGGCGAGCATGTCGTTGCGTGACGACTTGCGCACACGTCTCGGCTGGGGGCTGGTGATCGAGATCGTCCCGCTCGCGGACGCCGACAAGCCCGAGGCGCTCGCCGCGTTCGCGCAGGCGCGGGGATTCCGGTTGGCCCCCGATGCAATCGCCTATCTGCTGGCTCACGGTCGTCGCGACATGGCGTCCCTCGTGCGCACGCTCACTGCGCTCGACCAGCATTCGCTCGCGTTGCAGCGTCCGATCACGGTGCCGCTGATCCGCGAATGGCTGCAGCGCGAGATGGCATTGCCGCCGCGTCCGCTCGGCTGATTACTCGTCGTGTCGCGGCATCCTGCCGCTGCAACGGTTTCAAGGCGTGTCAACCGGCGGCATTTGCGCCGCGTTTAAGGCGCGCAGGTTCGCTGGGGCAACGCATCGCCAAGAGCGTCAACCTGTTGGATCTACAGCGAATCGTTATCGCTCGTAACCAACGGCACGCTACACCCGCAGCCGAAGTTGATCGTCATCGACGAGCGACGGCCGGGACTCAACCACAATGAGGATGAAACTTGATGAACAAGCTTGTCGCCACACTCGTCGCCGGTGCATTTGCCGCGACGTCGATGATCGCCGTCGCCCAGACGACCGCCCCGGCCGCCATCCCGGCTGCGCCGAAGGCGGATGCGCCCAAGGCTGACCCGATCAAGCCCGCGGAGAAGGAAGCGCCGAAGAAGGACGCGATGAAGGCCGCGGATAAGAAGGACGCCGCCAAAGCTGCGGACAAGATCGACCCGAAGAAGGACAAGGAGAGCGCGAAGAAGGCCGCAGACAAGGCGACCGACAAGGCCGCCACGCCTGCTGCGCCGGCAGCGCCGGCTGCGTCGGGGGGCTCGACTGCGCCCGCCACGCCTTCGACATCCGCCACTCCGGCCACGACCGGTACGCCGGCCACGACCGGTACGCCGGCGAAGAAGTAACGCCGTAAACCGGGAGGCGGAGGTCGATGCGCCGCCTCCCGAAGGCTGACCGGCCAGGCGCTCTCGCGCAGCCGGGTAACATCACGAGCTTTAAGCGGGTGCGTGCGCCCGCATCTACCTTCGATGATCGAGCAAGCTGCCCCCCGTCCCGCCGTGACCGTCGCGGCTGTCGTCGAGCGCGACGGCGCGTTCCTGCTCGTGCGCGAGCGGACGCGTCGCGGCTTGCGGTTGAACCAGCCGGCCGGTCACCTCGAGTCCGGCGAGACGCTGCCGGACGGCGCCGCGCGCGAAACGCTCGAGGAAGCGGCCTGGCACGTCGAGCCGTTCGCGCTCGTCGGCATCTATCGCTGGCAGGCGCCGGACAACGGCGCGACTTTCGTTCGCTTCGCCTACGCAGCGAGGCCGGTGAAGCACGAGCCCGGACGAAAGCTCGACGCGGAGATCGTCGACGCGCACTGGCTCACCTACGACGAGATCGTCGCCCGTCGCGACGAGCATCGCAGCCCGCTCGTGCTCCGTTGCATCGAGGACTATCGCGCCGGCCGGCGGTGGCCGCTCGATGCTGTCCAGGAAGTCGCGGGCGAAGGCTCGGCGTCGCTGGAGCGCTGACGATGAGCCGGCGCGAGAAGGTCATCGTCGGCATGTCCGGCGGCGTGGATTCGTCGGTCGCCGCCTGGCGACTGAAGCAGCAGGGCTACGACGTCGTCGGCGTGTTCATGAAGAACTGGGAAGACGACGACACCGACACCTATTGCACGTCGCGCGAGGACCTCGTCGACGCGGCAAGCGTGGCCGACGTGATCGGCATCGAGCTCGACGCGGTGAACTTCGCCGAGGAATACCGCGAGCGGGTGTTCGCGCATTTCCTGCGCGAGTACCAGGCGGGTCGCACGCCGAATCCGGACGTGCTGTGCAACAGCGAGATCAAGTTTGCAGCCTTCCTCGATCATGCGCTAGCACTCGGCGCCGACTGGATCGCGACCGGTCATTACGCGCGCGTGCGCCGTTCCGGCGGACGGGGCGGCGCGGTCGAGTTGCTGAAGGCGGTCGACACGACGAAGGACCAGAGCTACTTCCTGCACAGGCTCACGCAGGCGCAGCTTGCGCCGGTGCAGTTCCCGCTCGGCGAGATGACGAAGCGCGAAGTGCGCGCAATCGCCAAGCGCGAAGGCATTCCGACCTGGGCGAAAAAGGATTCGACCGGCATCTGCTTCATCGGCGAGCGGCCGTTTCGCGAGTTCCTCGCGCGCTACCTGCCGCGCGAGCCGGGGGCGATCGTTGCCGACGACGGTCGCGAGCTCGGCCGTCACCAAGGGCTCGCGTACTACACGCTCGGACAGCGGCAGGGCTTGCGGATCGGCGGCACGCGCGGCGGAAGCGAGGCGCCCTGGTTCGTCGCGGACAAGGATTTCGCGAGCAACACCCTGATCGCCGTGCAGGGCCACGATCACCCGCGGCTGTATCGCCAGGACGTGCAGGCGATCGAAATGCACTGGATAGCCGGTGCGCCTGGGCATCTGCCGCGTCGTCTCGCCGCCAAGACGCGTTACCGGATGGCGGATGCCGGTTGCGTCGTCGAGTCCCGTGGCGAGCGTGTCGTCGCGCGGTTCGACGCACCGCAATGGGCGCCCACGCCGGGACAATACCTGGTGCTCTACGATGGCGAGCTGTGCCTGGGCGGCGGCGTGATTACTGATGACACGCCGGCGTCACCGGACCTCAGGAGCGACGCGTCTGTTGCGGCGCTGACGTGACAAGGCGGGCGTCCCACATACACAGGCGTCCGATTCGTGCGACCATAAGTATCCGGTCGCGCGCGGCAATGTCGTTGAAGCCGCGCAGACCCTATCCCGTGCCCAAGGAGAAACAATCATGAACGTTCGTCACCCCCGACGCGCCTTCGTGGCCGCGACCGCTGCGCTGATCCTGCTCGGCGGCAGCACCGCTGCGCTCGCGCAGCCGAAGCCCGACGCCACGATCGAATTCGAGATCTACAAAGCCGGCTTCGTCGTCGGCGGCAGCGGTGGCTCCGGCAAGCTGATGTACAAGGGCAAGACCTACCCGCTCAACATCGGCGGCGTGAGCCTCGGCGCAACGATCGGCGTGACCAAGGCCGAGCTTCACGGCGAGGTCTACAACCTCAAGGATCCAGCGGACATCACCGGGACCTATGGCGCGGCGCAGGCGGGCTTCGCGGTCGTCGGCGGCAACAAGGTGGCGGACCTGAAAAACACGAAGGGCGTGCAGATCAAGGTGCGCGGCAAGCAGGTGGGTCTGGCCCTCGAAGCGGACCTGTCCGGCCTGCAGGTCGAGCTCAAGAAGTAGCGAATCCGTCGTTCCTGTCCCCGCCGCGCAGGCGGGGACGGGGGCGACGATACTGGGCGCGCGACACCGAATCTGCCGGCTCTCGCTTTTCGCCGAAGCTTCGCCGAAACTCAGAACGGGATATCGTCGTCGAAGTCGTCGGTGGTCTTGCGCGCCCCGCCGCTTGGGCTCCCGCCGCCGGTGCCGCCAGTACCGCCTCCGCCGGTGCCTCCGCTGCCGCGTCGCTGGCTGCCGCCGCTGTTGCCCCCGCCGGCAGTGCTGAACTCGGCATCCGCGCTGGCGCCGCCGCCCTCGCGCGCGCTGCCGATCAGCTGCATGCGGTCGCCGACGATTTCCGTCGAATACTTCTCCACGCCGTCCTTGTCGGTGTACTTGCGGGTCTGCAGCCGGCCCTCGATGTAGACGGAGCGGCCCTTCTTCAGGTACTCGCCGGCGATCTCGGCCTGGCGTCCGAACAGCACGACGCGATGCCATTCGGTGCGCTCCTGCTTCTCGCCGTTCTTGTCCTTCCACTGCTCGGACGTGGCGATGTTGAGGTTCGTCACCGCGTCGCCGCCGGTCGTGTAGCGCGTCTCGGGGTCGCGGCCCAGGTTGCCGAGCAGAATGACTTTGTTCACCGAGGCCATCAGGGTTCTCCCATCGAATAGGTGGAATGGTACGACGGCGGCGCCGCCATCGTGGCGCTCGCAAACAGCCAGATCAGCTGTCAGCACGAGCCCGAAGCCGAACACGGCGGCGGCTCCTGCATGCTGCGCGAGCACGCCCCCGATCGCACCGCCGACGAACGCGCCCAAGAACTGCACGCTCGAGTAGACGCCGATGGCGGTTCCCCGGAGACCGGGCGGCGCGAATTTCGACACCAGCGAGGGCAGCGTAGCTTCGAGCAGGCAGAACGCCGCGAAGAACACGACCAGGCCGCTCACCAGCAGGGGCAGCGAAGCGCCTGCCAGCGCCAGCACCAGCTGTCCGATTGCGAGGATCAGCACACCGGCGTTGAATATCCACTTGCCGCGCACCGGTTGATCGGCGAAGCGAAGCGCGGGCAACAGCAGCAGCACCGATGCGGCGATGACCGGCAGATAGACCTGCCAGTGCCGTGACGGGACGAGACCGGCGTCGCGCAGCGCGAACGGAACCTGCACGAACAGCGCCATCAGCACGGCGTGCAACGCGAAGATGCCGTAGTTCAGCCGGGCGAGCTGGCGGTTCGCGAGGATGCGCCTGAAGCCCGCGAATCCGGCAGCGGAGGCGCTGCGCCGTGGCGCGGCGCCGGCCGGGGCAAGACGGGTGATCAGCACGATGCCGGCGAGCGCCAGCACGCCGGTGAGCGCGAAGATGCCCGGCACGCCGATCGCCTGCTGCAGCAGCGGTCCGGCCACCAGCGACACGGCGAACGTCGCGCCGATCGTCATGCCGATCGCGGCCATCGCCTTCGTGCGCACCTCGTCGCGCGTGAGGTCGGCGGTGAGCGCCATCACGGCCGCGGAGATTGCGCCCGCACCTTGCAGCGTCCGCCCGACGATCGTCCACCCGATGTCGGGCGCCCAGGCGGCGACGAAGCTCCCGAAGCGCGAAAATGAGCAGTCCGACCACGATCGCGGGCTTGCGTCCCCAGCGATCGGACGCATATCCGAACGGCACCTGCAGCAGCGCCTGCGTGAGACCGTACGCGCCAAGCGCGATGCCCACCAGCGTGTAGTCGCGGCCGCCGGGCAGGCTTTCGGCGTGCAGCGCGAACACCGGCAGGATGATGAACATGCCGAACATGCGCAGCGCGAAGAGGCTCGCCAGCCCGAGCGTTGCAGCGCGCTCCTGCGCGTTCATCTTGACCGGGTTCTGCGACGTCATCGTGGCCGGCGCGTGCGCGTTCATCGCGGCGAAGGCTTGCGGCGCGGAACTTTCGGATCGGCTCGGCGTTGCCGGCTGCGACGTCGAAGGCATTGTCGGCGCAGGCCCTGGTTCGTTCTCCGGCCCGTTTTCCGCATCGGGGCGGCGCCGCGTGCGGACTTGGCATGCATCGAGCGTGAACCTGCGCTTAACGTGGGTGATCGAAACGCAATATAATAACAGGTTGCCTCGCTTGCCTTAAGCCTGATGGCCGATGGCGCGAATGCTCGTCCGCGACGCAATCGAGCTGCCTCCACGCAAGCATCACGCTGCCTTTCGCCGTCGGTCCTGAAGCATTCGCCACCTGGCCTCATGCATCCCTCGCTTCGTTCCCGAATGGATCTGATCCGCATCCGCGGTGCGCGCACGCACAACCTGAAGAACCTGAACCTCGACCTGCCGCGACTGCGGCTGATCGTGATCACGGGGCTGTCGGGATCGGGCAAGAGCTCGCTCGCGTTCGACACGCTCTATGCGGAAGGCCAGCGCCGCTATGTCGAGTCGCTGTCGGCGTATGCGCGCCAGTTCCTGCAGCTGATGGAAAAGCCGGACGTCGACCTGATCGAGGGCCTGTCGCCGGCGATCTCGATCGAGCAGAAGGCGACGTCGCACAACCCGCGCTCGACCGTGGGGACGGTGACCGAGATCCACGACTACCTGCGCCTGCTGTTCGCGCGCGTGGGCGACCCGTACTGCCCGGACCATCCGGAGCAGAAGCTCGCCGCGATGACGATCTCGCAGATGGTCGATTCGACGCTGGCGATGCCCGAGGACACGAAGCTGATGATCCTCGCGCCGGTCGTCGTCAACCGGAAGGGCGAGCACCTGGACCTCATCGCCGAGCTGCGCGCGCAGGGCTTCGTGCGGCTGCGCGTCGACGGCAAGGTGTACGAGATCGACGCGGTGCCGAAGCTCGCGAAGACCAGCAAGCACACGATCGAGGTCGTCGTCGACCGGCTCAAGGTCCGCGCGGAGTTCAAGCAGCGGCTCGCCGAGTCGTTCGAGGTCGCGCTCCGCCACGGCGACGGTCGTGCGATCGCCGTCGAGATGGACACCGACCGCGAGCACCTGTACTCGGCGAAGTTCGCGTGCCCGATCTGCAACTACTCGCTGGCCGAGCTCGAGCCGCGGCTGTTCTCGTTCAACAATCCGCTCGGCGCCTGCCCGCGCTGCGACGGCCTGGGCTCGATCAGCTTCTTCGATCCCAAGCGCGTCGTCGGCTTCCCGCAGCTCTCGCTCGCGTCGGGTGCGATCAAGGGCTGGGACCGGCGCAACCAGTTCTACTTCCAGATGCTGCAGAGCCTCTGCGAAGCACGTCGGGTTCGATCTCGAGAAGCCGTTCGCGAAGCTTCCGGAGCGCGTGCAGAACATCGTGCTCTACGGCTCGCAGGGCGAGAAGATCGCGTTCACCTACCTGTCCGAGCGCGGGCGACCGATGATCCGCGAGCACGCGTTCGAGGGCATCATCCCGAACCTCGAGCGACGCTATCGCGAGACCGACTCGGTCATGGTGCGCGAGGAGCTCGCGAAGTACCTGAACGACAAGCCGTGTCCCGAATGCGGCGGCACGCGGCTCAGGCGCGAGGCACGGCACGTCAAGGTCGGCAACGGCGCGGAGGCGCGCGCGATCTTCGAGGTCTCGGGATGGCCGCTGAAGGAAACCGCGACGTTCTTCTCGCGCCTGTCGCTGGAGGGCCACAAGGCCGCGATCGCCGACAAGATCGTCAAGGAGATCGTGTCGCGGCTCGCGTTCCTGAACAACGTCGGGCTCGACTATCTGTCGCTCGATCGCTCGGCGGAAACGCTGTCGGGCGGCGAAGCGCAACGCATCCGCCTCGCGAGCCAGATCGGCTCCGGGCTCACCGGCGTCATGTACGTGCTCGACGAGCCGTCGATCGGCCTGCACCAGCGCGACAACGATCGGCTGCTCGCCACGCTGAAGCACCTGCGCGACCTCGGCAACAGCGTGATCGTCGTCGAGCACGACCGGGACGCGATCGAGGCTGCCGACTACGTCGTCGACATGGGGCCCGGTGCCGGCGAGCACGGCGGCCAGGTCGTTGCACAGGGCGCGCCGGAAGACATCCGCCGCGCGCCGCAATCGCTGACCGGCCAGTATCTCGCCGGGCGCCGGCAGATTCCGATGCCGGCGCGACGGCATCGCGTCGATGCAGATCGCGAGCTCGATGATCACCGGCGCGCGCGGCAACAACCTCGCGGGCGTGACGCTGAAGCTGCCGATCGGCCTGTTCGTGTGCGTGACCGGCGTATCGGGCTCGGGCAAGTCGACGCTGATCAACGACACGCTCTATCACGCGGTCGCGCGGCATCTGTACGACAGCGCGGAGGAGCCGGCGCCGCTACGACGAGATCGAAGGGCTCGAGCATTTCGACAAGGTGATCAGCGTCGACCAGAGCCCGATCGGGCGGACGCCGCGCAGCAACCCGGCGACCTACACCGGGCTGTTCACGCCGATCCGCGAGATGTTCGCGCAGGTGAAGGAAGCGCGCGAGCGCGGCTACGGTCCCGGGCGGTTCTCGTTCAACGTGAAGGGCGGTCGCTGCGAGGCCTGCCAGGGCGACGGCCTGATCAAGGTCGAGATGCACTTCCTGCCCGACGTCTACGTGTCCTGCGACGTCTGCCACGGCCAGCGCTACAACCGCGAGACGCTCGAGATCCGCTACAAGGGCAAGAACATCCACGAAGTGCTCGCGATGACCGTCGAGCAGGCGTACGGGTTCTTCGAGCCGGTGCCGGCGGTCGCGCGAAAGCTCGCAGACGCTGCTCGACGTCGGGCTCGGCTACATCACGCTCGGCCAGTCGGCGACGACGCTGTCCGGCGGCGAGGCGCAACGGGTGAAGCTCGCGCTCGAGCTGTCGAAGCGGGATACCGGCCGCACGCTCTACATCCTCGACGAGCCGACGACCGGCCTGCACTTCCACGACATCGAGCTGCTGCTGACCGTGCTGCACCGGTTGCGCGACCACGGCAACACCGTCGTCGTGATCGAGCACAACCTCGACGTCATCAAGACCGCGGACTGGATCATCGACCTCGGGCCGGAGGGCGGCGCGGGCGGAGGTCGCGTCGTTGCGGAAGGCCCGCCCGAGCTGATCGCGAAGACGCCGGCAAGCCATACGGGGAAGTACTTAAAGCCGGTGCTCGATGCCGAAGCTCCGCGTGCGCCGCAGGCGGCGAACGACCCGGCGCGCGGATCGCGGGCAAAGAAGGCGTCGAGCGACCTGCTGGGGTAGAGATCTCCCTGTTCCGGTTCGCGGGAGAGGGTGGGGTGAGGGGCATGTCGGGTTTTGCGCCGGAATTCCGTCCTAGTAGGCAAGAGCGGACGTTTGTCCGCAACCTGCCCAGGGAGGCCGCAATGCACGTTTCTCACCCCTCGCTCGCATCTGGCCCGAGCACACGCCAAGGACGGCGTCCGGCCGATCGTTCTGCCGTAACCCCCTGGCCGACCGAGCGCCGGCTTGCTCGAGATCCTCGATGTCGTCCTGATCGCGTTCCTGCTGGCGCCTTTCCTGCTCGCTTGAGGCAACAGCGGCGCTGGCAAGCGGCGCCGGCAAGCGTCCGGCGAGTCTTCCGCCCGATAGGCCGAGCGTTAGCCCGCCTGCGCAGCAGAGTCCGACGCCGGTGCCGCTGACGTTGTGCCTGGCGGGGCGTGGGCCGTGATCGCGGCGAGGATGCCTTGAAGCAACGCCGTGGGCGTCGGCGGGCAGCCCGGGACCTCGACGTCGACCGGGATCACGTTGGCGACGCGCCCCAGCGACGCATAGCTTTCGCCGAAGATGCCGCCCGTGCACCCGCAATTGCCGACCGCGACGACGAGCTTCGGCTCGGGCGTTGCGTCGTAGGTGCGCTTCAGTGCGACCGCCATGTGCTTCGACACCGGGCCGGTGACGAGCAGCATGTCCGCATGCCGCGGGCTCGCCACGAACCGGATGCCGAGGCCTTCGATGTTGTAGTACGGGTTGAGCAACGCGTGGATCTCGAGCTCGCAC
Organism: uncultured beta proteobacterium; assembly: GCA_963804205.1. Lineage (GTDB taxonomy): Bacteria > Pseudomonadota > Gammaproteobacteria > Burkholderiales > Casimicrobiaceae > VBCG01. Next base: position 473,919 of record CAWDPJ010000008.1, read on the forward strand.
GCGTTGCACGAGCCCGCGTCGACCTGGCGGATCGTGAGGGCGCGCCCGAGCGTGCGCAGGACTTCGGCCTGCAATCGGTCGACGGCGTCCGGCGTTGCGGCGGGCTCGGGGACCGCCTCGCTGCAAATGCCGGTCTTCGCGATCTGGCGCAAGATGGTCAGCATCGGTGTCCTCACAGGTCGTGTCCGCTGTAGGACAGGTTGAACGACTTGTTGATCAGCGGGAAGTCCGGGAACGATGTTGTCGATCACTGCGTGCTCGAGCACCGGCCAGTTCGTCCACGACGGATCGTGCGGATGGCAGCGGCGGATCATGCCGTCCGGGCCGCTTTCGAGCGCAACGAAGATCGGACCGCGCCAGCCTTCGATGAAGCCCAGGCCGGTACGATGCGGCGGCACTGCAGGAAGCGGCAGCCGCACGTCGCCGGTCAGGTCGGCTGCCGGCAGGCCCGCAACGATCGCGCGGATCAGCCGCAGCGATTCGAAGACTTCGTCGAAGCGCACGGCGACGCGCGCTGCGACGTCGCCATCGTCGTGGGTGACCTTGCGGACGCTCGAACTCGTCGTAGGGCGCGGTGGGGAAGTCGCAGCGCAGGTCGAACGCCTGGCTGCTCGCGCGCCCGGCCAACCCGGTGAGGCCAAGTTGCGACGCGAGCTCGGGCGTGACGAAGCCGCAGTTGCGGAATCGATCCTGCAGGCCGGAATGCTCGTCGAAGATGCCGCGAAGCGTTGCGACCTCGCGCTTCAGCACCTCGCATTGTCCGAGCAATCGACGCCGCATGAGTCGCATCGACGTCGCACGCGACACCGCCGGGAACGATGTAGTCCATCGCCATCCGGTGCCCGAATGCGGCGAGGTTGGTGCGTAACACGTCCTCCTTCAGGCGCGAGAACTGCGCGAGGCCGAACGCGAAGCCGCCGTCGTTACCGAGATAGCCAAGATCGCCCAGATGATTCGCGATGCGCTCGCGCTCGAGCGCGAGCGCGCGCAACCATGCAGCACGAGGCGGTACGGCAAGCCCCGCGACGGCCTCGGCGGCTTGCGCATACGCCCACGCATACGCGACGGTGCTGTCTCCGGAGACCCGACCCGCGAGGCGCGCGCCGTCGACGATCGACATCGACTCGAACCGCTTCTCGATGCCTTTGTGCACGTAGCCCAGGCGCTCTTCGAGCCGAAGCACTTTTTCGCCGACCACCTGGAAACGGAAATGACCGGGCTCGATGATTCCCGCATGCACCGGACCGACCGGAATCTCGTGGACGCCGTCGCCTTCGACGCGCACGAACGGATAAGGGTCGTCGGCGACTGCGCCATTCGCGGGCGCGACGAAATCACGCTGCAGCGGAAACGTATCGGCCGGCCAGCTCGCATGGCGCAGCCAGCGGCGCTGATCGTCTGCGTCCGAGGCGGCTCCGACGAGGTCGAACGCCGCGCGCTGCATGCGGTTCGCGGCCGGGAAGATGCGCGCGAGGTCCGGATAGTGGGCGTTCGTCCCGGGCAGCCGATGCTCGAGCAGCGTGAGCCCTTCGGCATCGATCAGCGCGACGCTCACCCGCAGGCCGCGTCCCCGATCGCGGTCGTCGGAGCCCCAGAGCGCGACCAGACGCGCGCCCTGGTCCGCCGCAGCGCGGCACGCGAGGATCAGCTCCGCGGCGGTGACCTCGGCACGAACGGCAGGCACGCCGGAAGGCACCAGCGCGCCGGAAAGACCGAGCGGCGAAAGATTCATCGTCGGCTCATCCGATCAGCCTCGCCGCCTCGCGGTACCAGGCGGCGAGCGCCGGCGGAATCCACAGCCCGAGCATCAGCACCAGCGCGAGGTGCACGAACACCGGAATCATCGCCGGCCGGTGCGGGAGGCGCTTGACCGACGTCTCGCCGAACACCATCGGTTGCACGCGCGAGAACACCGCCGCGAATGCGACGGCAAGGGCCAGAAGCAGGAACGGCGTGGCCCACGGCTGCTCGCGCATCGCCGTCGTCAGGATCAGGAACTCGCTCGCGAACACGCCGAACGGCGGCATGCCGAGGATCGCCAGCGTCCCGAGCGCCAGCCCCCAGCCGATCATCGGGCTCTGCGTGATCAAGCCGCGGATGCCGTCGATCAGCTGCGTTCCGGCCTTCTGCGATGCATGGCCGACCGCGAAGAAGATCGCCGACTTCGTGAGCGAGTGCACGGTCATGTGCAGCAGCGCTGCGAAGTTCGCGACCGGCCCGCCCATGCCGAACGCGAACGTGATGATGCCCATGTGCTCGATCGACGAGTACGCGAACAGCCGCTTGACGTCCTTCTGCCGCGACAGCAGGAACGCGGCGACGACGACCGACAGGAGGCCGAAGCCCATCATGAGGTCTCTCGCGAACGAAGTCGGCACCGCGCCCTCGACCAGCACCTTGCAGCGCACGACCGCGTACAGCGCGACGTTGAGCAGCAGCCCGGACAGTACCGCCGAGACCGGCGTCGGGCCTTCGGCGTGCGCGTCCGGCAGCCAGTTGTGCAGCGGCACGAGGCCCACCTTGGTGCCGTAGCCGACCAGCAGGAACACGAACGCGAGCGACAGCACCGTCGGCTCGAGATTGCCCTTCACGCGATCGAGCTCGGTCCAAAGCAGCGCACCGCCTTCCGCGCCGAGAAGCTTCTCGGCGGCGAAGAACAGCAGGATCGTGCCGAACAGCGCCTGCGCGATACCGACGCCGCAGAGGATGAAGTACTTCCATGCCGCCTCGAGGCTCGCCGCAGTGCGATACAGCGACACCAGCAGCACGGTCGTCAGCGTGGCGGCCTCCAGCGCGACCCACAGGATCCCCATGTTGTTGGTGAGGAGCGCCAGCAGCATCGTGAAGTTGAACAGCTGGTACATGCTGTGGTAGAGCCGCAGCCGGCCGGCGGAGAGCCTGCCGTGCTCCTGCTCGATCCGCATGTAGGGTCGCGAGAAGATCGCCGTCGTGAAGCCGACGAACGCGGTCAGCGCGACCAGGAACACGTTGAACGAATCGACGAAGAACTGCCGGTCGAGGACCAGCAGCGGGCCGTCGGCGATCACGCGAACCGTAAGGGCCGCGGCGGCGACGAACGTCAGCAGGCTCGTGGCTACGTTGACTGCGGGCGCTTCGCGGCGCTCGCCGATCGCTGCGAGCACCAGGCCGCCGACGAGCGGAAAGCCGAGCACCGCGAGGATCTCGATCACGCGCGCTCCCTCCTCACTCCTCCTCCTTGAGCTTCTCGAGATGCTTGAGATCGAGGCTGTCGAACTGCTCGCGGATCTGGAAGAAGAACACGCCGAGGATCAGCATGGCCACCAGCACGTCGAGCGCGATGCCCAGCTCGACGACCATCGGCATGCCATAGGTGGCGCTGGTCGCCGCGAAGAACAGCCCGTTCTCCATCGACAGGAACCCGATCACCTGCGGGATCGCCTTGCGGCGGGTGATCATCATCAGGAACGACAGCATCACGCACGCCATCGCGATGCCAAGCGTCGATCGCGTGACGGTGCTCGCGAGCTGCGAGATCGGAAACGCCAGGTTGAACGCGAACACGACCAGCACGATGCCGATCAGCATCGTCGTCGGGATGTTGATCAGGCCCTCGACGTCCCAGCGCACGTCGAGCCGGCGGATCAGCCGGTAGAGGAGCCAGGGCAGCAGCAGGACCTTGAGCACCAGCGTGAGCGCCGCGGACGCATACAGATGCGTCTGGCCCGTCCCCCACGCGACAATCGCGGTCGACATCGCGAGTGCCAAGCCCTGCGCGGCGAACAGGTCGATCAGCGAAAGCACGCGCCGCTGCGACAGCATCGCGAACGAGAGCAGCAGCAGGATCGCCGCGAACAGGTTGATCAGCTGCGCGTAGAAGGGGAGGACGGTCATGTGCAGTCTCACCCGGCTGACGAGTTGAGCGAACCTCGTCATCCCCGCGAAGGCGGGGACCCAGTGTCTCGCTGCGGTCATCGCGAACGACGCTGGATTCCCGCCTTCGCGGGAATGACGCTCGGAGTGTGTGGCTGCGTCGGCACATCGCGCGATCTCAGCTTCCCAGCAGCAGGTTGACGAGCATCGCGAGCACGGCCAGCAGGAACGCCGTGCCGAGGAACTCGGGCGCGCGGAAGATCCGCATCTTCGCCGAGAGCGTTTCGATCATCGCCAGCGCGAAGCCGCCGGCCGCGAGCTTGACCACGAGGAGGGGCGCGGCGGCTGCGATCCCGAGCCAATCGCTGCCTTCGGCGATGCCGTACGGCAGGAACAACGCAAGCCCGATGCACGAATAGTTCAGGAGCTTCAGTGCCGACGCCCACTCGATCAGCGCGAGATGGCGCGCCGAGTACTCGAGCACCATCGCCTCGTGGATCATCGTGAGCTCGAGGTGCGTCGCCGGATTGTCGACCGGGATGCGCGCGTTCTCGGCGAGCGAGACCATCGTGAACGCGACGCCGGCGAACGCGAGGCTCGGGTAGATCGCGAATTCGCGGTGCGCGAGCGTCTCGACGATCGTCGGCAGCGACGTCGAGCCCGAGATCAGCGAGGCGGTGAACAGCACCATCAGCAGCGCCGGCTCGGCGAGGAAGCCGACGAACATCTCGCGTCGCGCGCCGAGCGTGCCGAAGGCGGTGCCGGTGTCCATGGCCGCGAGCGCGATGAACACGCGGGCGAGCGCGAACAGGCCGACCAGCGCGATCGCGTCGGCGGCTTTCGCGAACGGCAGATCGGTCGCGAGCGAGGGCACGATCGCCGCCGCGCAGCACATCGCGCCGAACACGACATAGGGCATCAACCGGAACAGCGGCGAGGCGTTCTGCGCAACCACTGCATCCTTCATGAACAGCTTGCGGATCGTGTAATAGGGGAGCAGCATCGACGGCGCGCGCTTGTTCTGCAGCCATGCCCGGCACTGGTTGACCCAGCCGACGAGGAGCGGCGCCAGCGCCAGCGCGATGACGAGCTGCAGCAATTGCGAAGCGAATCCGTGCGAGCGTCATCGCACGAAGAACAGCAGGGCCAGCAGAGTCAGGAAGCTGTAGGTGAGGTAGACCGAGATCCGGCCCTGCTGGATCCGCCCGACGAGCCGCGCCGCGATCTCGGCCGCCTTGGCGATCGGAACGTAGATCCAGTGCCAGATCGGGTCCTCGATCTGCACCGAGTAGCGCGGCTGCGCGTCGAACGGCGAGGGCAGCTGCCGCGTCGTGCGGAAGAACGGCGCGAACACCTGCCGGATCGGCTGCCCGAGGCCCTCGGCCGTGTCCTGCATCCGCGGCGTCTGCAGCGGAAAGCCGCAGTCCCACGGCGGCGCCGTGCGCACGCGGCCGTGATAGACGCGACGCACGATGCGGATCGTGAGCAGCACGATCCCGACGATCACGGCGAGCACGATCAGCGGGCTGTAGCTCGAGCGATCCTCGCTGATCGGGGCGAGCAACAGCCAGCTGCCCTGTCCGGGCTGCAGCGCGCTCGAGCCGATCAGCATGCGATTGACCGGATCCAGCGCTTCGATCACGTCGACCGGAAACAGTCCGAGCAGCACACAGCCGCCGGCAAGCCAGACCAGGGCGATGCGCTCGAACCGGCCTGCATCGCGCGCGTGCGCCAGTTGCGCCTCGCGCGGCCGGCCGAGGAACACGACGCCGTAGAACTTGACCATCACGTACGCGGCAAGCGCGGCGGCGAGCACGAGCGCAGCGGCCGCGACCGGCACCAGCATGTTCACGAACGACTGCGGCAGCGTCGGCGTGAACAGGAACGCCTGCAGCAGCAGCCACTCCGACACGAACCCGTTCAGCGGCGGCAGGCCGGCGATCGCGAGCGTGCCGATCAGCGCCAGCCATGCGACCCAGGGCATGCGATGGATCAGTCCGCCAAGCTTGCCAAGGCTGCGCTCGCGCGTCGAATGCAGCACCGAGCCCGTGGCGAGGAACAGCAGCGTCTTGAAGTAGCGCGTGGTTGAGCACGTGATAGAGCACCGCCGTGAGCGCGATCGCGGCCAGCGGGCCGTTGCCGTAGGCCCGGAACAGGATCGCGAGCCCGATGCCGGCGACGATGATGCCGATGTTCTCGATCGACGAGTACGCGAGCAGCCGCTTCATGTCGCTCTGCGCGGCCGCGAAGATCACGCCGAACAACGCGGTGAAGAGGCCGAGCGACAACGCGACCACACCCCACCACCACTGCTGCGTGTCGAGGAGATCGAACGCGACCCGCAGCAGCCCGTAGATCGCGGTCTTCAGCATCACGCCGCTCATCAGCGCCGACACCGGCGAAGGCGCCGCAGGGTGCGCCTCGGGCAGCCAGACGTGCAGCGGCAGCAGGCCCGCCTTCGCGCCGAAGCCGAACAGCGCGAGGAAGAAGGCGATCGCGGGCCAGGCGCCTTCGAGCTTCACGCTGCGCATGCCGGCGAACGTGTAGTCGCCGCTGCCGCCCTGCAGGACGCCGAAGCAAAGCAGGATGCCGATCGCCCCGACATGGGCGATCAGCAGGTACAGGAAGCCCGCGCGGCGGATCTCCGGCAACCGGTGCTCGGTGATGACGAGGAAGAACGAAGCGAGCGCCATCGTTTCCCATGCCACCATGAACGCGTACGCATCATCGGCGATGAGGACCATCGCCATCGCGGCGAGGAACGCGTGATACTGGAAGCAGACGAGTCCCGGCGGCGTCCCGTCGCTCGAGCGGAAATAGCCGGCCGAGAACAGCGAGACGGCTGCGCCCGCGGCGCCGAGCACGAGCAGGAAGAACGCCGAGAGCGCGTCGAGGCGGAACGTGGAACGGAAGGTCCGGCAGGCCGAGCGGCAGCACGGCCGTTTGCGGAGCGTTGCCGATGCGCGCCGAGCGCGACGATCGCGAGCAGCAGCGCCACCAGCGCGCTCGCCGGGAACAGCACATGGCTGATGAAACGAAGCCTTCGGGGCACGGCCAGCCCGGCGGCTCCGAGCGCGAGCCAGGCAACGATCGCCACCAGAACCAGCGTGAGCGCTGCCGGCATCGACCGCAGCTGTGCAGCTCCGTGACCCGAACGCGCGCGGGCGACGCGGCGGCTGCGGGAAACGCTCATTTCACGCGCATGCCGGGCTGCGCGCCGCTGTCGGGCGCGAGCAGGTAAACGCCCGGTCCGTCGCCGGATGCCGCGAGCACCATGCCCTCGGACACACCGAACTTCATCTTGCGGGGCGCGAGGTTCGCGACCATCGGCGTCAGTCGGCCGATCAGCTGTTCCGGTTGGTAATCGGCCTTGATGCCGGCGAAGACGGTGCGCGGCGTCGCCTCGCCAAGATCGAGCGTGAGCTTGACGAGCTTGTCCGCGCCTTCGACGCTTTCGGCGTTCACGATGCGGGCGATGCGAAGGTCGACTTTCGCGAAATCGTCGATGGAAATTGTCGAGTCGCGCGGCGCCCCCTCACCCTGACCCTCTCCCCCCGACGGGGGAGAGGGGACTGTGGTCTTCCCCCCTCTCCCGGCGGGAGAGGGGCCGGGGGTGAGGGCAGCCTTCGGACCCTCGAGAAGCGTATCGACCTGCTTCGGGTCGATCCGCTGCATCAGGTGCCTGAACGGCCGCACGCGCTCGGGCGATTTCCACGCGTCGCTCCAGACGAAATCGCGGTCCATGCCGAACAGCTCGCGCGCGACGCGGCTCGCGAGCTTCGGCAGCACCGGCGCAAGCATCACGGTCAGCTGCTGGAAGCCCTGCAGCGACTGCGACGCGATCGTCTGCAGCGCATCACGCCTGGCCGGGTCCTTCGCGAGCTGCCACGGCTGCGCTGCATCGAACGCTTCGTTGATGCGATCGGCGATCCGCATCGCATCGCGAAGCACGCGGCCGTATTCGCGCGCCTCGTAGTTCGCACGCGCGGTTTCCGCATCGATCTGCGCGATCGTCAGCCGGTTCGCGCGTTCGTCCGCGGTCTCCGCCGGGGTGGCGAGCACGCCATCGAAATGGCGCGTGACGAACGGCGCCGCGCGGCTCGCGATGTTCACGTACTTGCCGATGAGGTCGCTGTTCACCCGCGCGACGAAGTCGTCCGGATTGAAGTCGATGTCCTCGACGCGCCCGTTGAGCTTCGCCGCGATGTAATAGCGCAGCCACTCCGGATCGAGCCCCAGATCGAGGTAGACGTCCGGGCTGATCCCCGTCCCGCGCGACTTCGACATCTTCTCGCCGGAGAACGTTGATGAAGCCGTGCACGTAGACGTTGTCCGGCACCTTGTAGGGCGCGCCCGCGAACTTGAGCATCGCCGGCCAGAACAGCGTGTGGAAGTAGATGATGTCCTTGCCGACGAAATGCACCTGCTCGACCGCGGGGTCGGCGAGGAACGCGGCGAAGTCGATGCCGCGCCTGGCGAGGTGCGCCTTGAGGCTCGCGAGATAGCCGATCGGCGCGTCGAGCCACACGTAGAAGTACTTCCCCGGCGCATCGGGGATCGGGATGCCGAAGTAGGGCTCGTCGCGCGAGATGTCCCAGTCGCCGAGCGCCTTGTCGCCTTCGCCTTCGAGCCACTCGCGGGCCTTGTTCGCGACCTCGGGCTGCAGGCGATCGCCGAGCGCCCACTCGCGCAGGAACGCGACCGCCGCCGGATCCGACAGCCGGAAGAAGAAGTGCTCGGAGGACTTCAGCACCGGCGTGGCGCCGGACAGCGTCGAGTACGGGTTCTTGAGGTCGGTCGGCGCATAGACCGAGCTGCAGTTCTCGCAGGCGTCGCCGTACTGGTCCTTCGTGCCGCACACCGGGCACTCGCCCTTGATGTAGCGGTCCGGCAGGAACATCTGCTTCACCGGATCGAAGAACTGCTCGATCGTGCGCGTGTAGATGAGGCCCGCGGCCTTGAGCTTGCGGTAGATGTCCTGCGACAGCTCGACGTTCTCGGGCGAGTCGGTCGAATGCCAGTGGTCGAAGCTGATGAGAAAGCCGTTAAGGTGCTTCGGCCGCGTCGCGGCGATGCGGGCGACGAGCTCCTGCGGCGTGACGCCCTCGCTCTCCGCCTTCAGCATGATCGGCGCGCCGTGCGCGTCGTCCGCGCAGACGAAATGCACCTCGTGTCCCTGCATCCGCTGGAAGCGCACCCACACGTCGGCCTGGATGTACTCCATGATGTGGCCGATGTGGAACGGGCCGTTCGCGTACGGCAGGGCCGTGGTGACGAACAACTTGCGGCGCGGGGAGCTCATTTTGATCATCGCAGGCGGGAAGCGTGCGATTCTAGCAAAGCCCCTGCTGCCGACCGGGAGCTCACCGGGTCGAAACGGGTAAAATCACCTGTTGACCGCCTGCACGAGCGAACCTGCGCCACGCAGCTCGAGTCACGCAACCGAGCGGAGCCTGCATGCCCCTGACCGAAGCCGACGTCCAGAGCGCGGCTGTCCACCGTCATCGATCCTTTCACCGAAAAGGACTTCGTTTCGGCGAAGAGCGTCAAGAAGGTCCAGGTGACCGGCGCGGACGTGAGCGTCGATATCGTCATCGGCTATCCGGCGAAGAGCCAGCATTCGATGCTGAAGAAGCTCGTTGGCGATGCGCTCGCCGGGTTGCCGGGGGTCGGGCGCGTCAACGTCAATCTCACGCCAGAAGGTCGCGCCGCACGCCGTTCAGCGCGGCGTCAAGCTGATCCCCGGCGTGAAGAACATCGTCGCGATCGCCAGCGGGAAGGGCGGTGTCGGCAAGTCGACGACGGCGGTCAACCTGGCACTCGCGCTGGCGGCCGAAGGCGCGCAGGTGGGCGTGCTCGACGCCGACATCTACGGGCCGTCGCAACCCACGATGCTCGGCATCGCGGGGCGGCCCGAATCCACCGACGGCAAGACGATCGAGCCGATGGAGGCGTACGGCGTGCAGGCGATGTCGATCGGCTTCCTGATCGACGTCGATACGCCGATGGTGTGGCGCGGGCCGATGGTCACGCAGGCGCTCGAGCAGCTGCTGAAGGACACGCGGTGGCGCGACCTCGACTACCTGATCGTCGACATGCCGCCCGGGACCGGCGACATCCAGCTCACGCTCTCGCAGAAGGTGCCGGTGACCGGAGCGGTCATCGTCACGACGCCGCAGGACATCGCGTTGATGGACGCCCGCAAGGGCCTCAAGATGTTCGAGAAGGTCGGCGTGCCGATCGTGGGCGTCGTCGAGAACATGAGCATCCACGTGTGCAGCAACTGCGGTCACGCCGAGCACATCTTCGGCTCCGGCGGCGCCGAGAAGATGTGCCGCGACTACAACGTTCCGTTCCTCGGCAGCCTGCCGCTCGACATCCGCATCCGCGAGCAGGCGGATTCGGGACGGCCGACCGTCGTCGCCGATCCGGACGGCAAGGTTGCGGACATGTACCGCGAGATCGCGCGCAAGACGGCGGTCGCGGTCGCCCGAAAGGCCGAGGACTTCAGCTCGAAGTTCCCGTCGATCGTCATCCAGAACACATGACGATCGAAACGGCAGGGCCGCACCGTTGACGCTCGGGTAGGAAGCGGATGGACGGGGTTGGACGAACGTGACACGCTTGTTCCGCGTTGGATATAGTTCGTCAACGCCCGAGATAGAGATTTGCGGTTAGTGCTCGCGCATAGAGCACGGCTTCCGAAAGTCCCGCGCGCAAGCATGTAGCCGTCGCGTGCGATTATGGTAGTAGGACTTGTAGTGCGCAGCCACATAAGTCCAAATGGTTGCAGGTAGTAAGAGAGTAAAAACCGCGGCGAGTGCCGAGGCGTAGACAGATGCGGTTTAGAGCTGAATCGGCACATTGGCCGCGCCTGCTCGAAGCGCATCGCGGTGGCGAGCCAGCGCCGCGAGGACGAGATATCACAATAGCCGGTTGAAAGACGGGCGAGGATATCCAGCACGACGAGCTAGATCTGGTAATTCCAGCTGACGCGCTGCGGTCAGAGAAAGCTGAGTGAAGAAGAACGCGTCGGAGGAGTGCTTCAGCTCGAAGAGAGAAAGGCCGAGCTCCATAAGGAAGATCGGCCGGTGGAGTTCGTAGCAGTTCGCCTCAGCGAGGCGATGCCCTACCTCGAAGAGCGGGAGCGCGCTCGTAGTCATACAACGATCGCAAGAGGTCGCCCAGAAGGTGCAAGCTCCGGTAAATGCAAACGGATCGACTGCGGCGCGGCGGAACGACAGCGCGTGACGACATGAAGCCTCAGGCGCTTGTAGGACGAGCACGTGATCGGATGAGACAAGCTGGGTAAGCGCCGCGATAGTGTAGACATAGTAGCCATCGGCACGCGCGAACGCGAGGAAGGCATCGAAGAACCGTCGCGCGTAGCTGCTGAGACCCGATAACAAAACGACTTTGAAAAGGTAAATGGCTAAGAAAGAAAAAAGAGATGAAAGATAGAAAGAGAAAAAGAAAGAGAGAGAAGAGAAGAGGATAAGGAAGAAAGAAGAAGGAAACGAAAGAACTGAAAGGACGAGATCGCGATGGCGCACTTGGAGAGCGCGGAAGATGCGCGGATCGTCCGTGTACAGTGATGAAGCGCGAGCTAGAAGAACGAGATGGACTAGTCGGCCCGGCCGCGGCTCTCGAAAAGAGTGTAAACGCGAAAGACGCGAGCGAAATATGCTAGGTGCTGCCGCGTTCTAAAGACTACGTAAAAGAAAGCGTGAAGTAGAACAGCTAGCGCTGGATGACGACGAGCACGGTCCGAAGATCGAGCCCCTTGAAGTCGACAAAGCGGGCAAGGAAGCGAGTGAAAAACTAGGCGTGACGGGCGCGCGCGATATCGCGATCGACGGAATCGCGAGCCAGCTTCGCGCGCGCGTATTCGCGCAGCAGCGATGCAGGCCGAACCGCCTGCCATCGCTCCCAGTTCGACGCGGATGAGCGATGCATCGACGAGATTGGCAAGCGAAGGACAGCGCGCGTCGGCACGCTCGCGCTGCATAGTAGGTGAAGCTGACAGAGAACAAAGACAGCCGCGAGAGAAACTCGCGTTAGTGCGGAGAGGAAAGCTGCCAAGAACGGTCGAACGCGGCGCACACGCCCTTGCTGCCGTCCGGGGTTAGAGAAGGTCGAGCCCGGCGCGCAGCTGCGCGGCAATCTCGTCGCACGGCAGCAACCGCACACATGCGGCGGCGAGCTCCAGCGCCAGTGGCAGGCCTTCGGTGAGCCGGCAGATCGCCGCGATGCCGGCGGATTGGCGAGCAGGATCGAAAGATGAAAGTGCCATGCGAGAGCGTGCGCAGAACAGTTACGCGCGGCGGAGCAGAGAACGGCATAGGGGTCATCGTTGAAGAGAACTGCCAAGCCGCGAGAGGAAGAAGCCGATCGCCGCGCGCCAGCAGCCGTACGCGCGAGGTCACGAGCACCACGATCTGCGGGCAAGCGTCGAGGAGTGCGGTGACGATCGCGATCGCGCTGCGGCTCGTATCATGGCGATCCGTGGCGCTGATCAAGTATACGCTGTAGAACAGCAACACGAGTTTAGGCGAGAAGATAAGCGACTGCACCACTAGAGAGAGCGGGTAGACTTCAGGCTCGAGCGAAAGGCAAAGCAACGTCGCGAAGCGAGTGACGATCTGATAGGGCGAGGCGAGTTCGTCGAGCTACACCAACAGAGGAAAGTCGCTAAAGCGTGAACCACTAGAGGCGGTGACATCTCGCGCGAGCGAACTCTTCGCGATGCCGCCGGGACCGGTGATCGTGACAAGCCGCGTCTCCGGTTGCGCGAGCAATGCGAGCGTGTCCTCGATCTCGTGCTCGCGGCCGACGAGGCGCGGTTCGGATGCGAGCTCGATCGAAGCGGCCGGCAGCGCCGCTACAGGCAACGAACTCTCTAGCGTAGACACCAAAGAACGGAGAGAAGAAATAGGCTAAAAGAAAAGCTATTAGGAGAGGTGCTAGGCGAAGCGGAAATAGAAGAGTTTTGAATACGCGTTGCGACACAGAGCGGCTAGCGCGCAAAGCTTGGTAAGAAACGGCACTTCGTCGAACGAATCGAGAGACAGAATGAGCTACACGAGATCGTGCGCCGATTGCGGGCGAGCCGGGGCGCTAGAGTCAGCGCGGCGGCGCGACAGCGTTCAGCCACGCGATTGCGCTCGAACGCGAGCCATTCGGCGAAATCGCCGCAGTCAGGACTTTCGATCGCGTCACAGAGTGGGCCGCGCACCAGCGCGACGGCTTCGGCGAGGCGGTCGTCCCGCAGCGCTTGCTCGAATTCATGCACGTCCGTCGCGATAGACCAGCGCACCAGATCGCCGCGCGTTTCGATGCCGTTGGCGAACGCGAGATGGCGCGCGCCGTGCAACACTCGCCGCAGATTGCGCCGCGCAGCGTCGTTACCCTTGTCGGGCCAGAACAGCGCAGCGAGCTGATCGCGCGCCACACAGTCGCAGCGCACAGCAAGATACGCCAGCAGTTGACACGGGCGATCGGCAACGAACGGAAAATCGCGCTTGCGCCCGCCCCGGGACATCGTGCAAGCGATCGGGCCAAGCAATCCGACGCGTACTTCACGGTCCCTGCTGCCGGTATGCGCCTTGGACATGGATCGAGTTGGATCCTGTGGCGGAAATTATGCGCCCGGGTGCGAGGCGACGTCGCAGTAACTACGTAACGCTCGCGTAACGCGGTCTGTCGCACGGTAGCGGCGTCCAACGTCGCGGCGAGGCCGTCATGACCGATACGACGCTGTTCCTGGTGCGCGTGTGGCGTCAGTTCACGGCATTTCGAGCCAGCGTTCGGCGCGTCGAGGACGCGGATACGCACCTGTTCAAGTCAGCCGACGATATGGCGCGTTACCTCGAAGACACCACGACACTGCCGACGGAGACGACAGGCTCCCGAGACGATGGGACCGGTTGCGATACACACGGCCGCGAAGAACCGCAACCGGAAGAGCCATCTTCAATACGCGCGCGGTGCGCCACGTACTCGCCCGCCGATCTTTACGAGAAGGAGCATTCCATGAGCCACCGAACGCTCAGGCTGTTCGCTGCGGCGATCGTGCCGGCGATTCTTGCAACGCTCGGTGCTGCTGCAGGCCCGGTCTGGGCGCAGAAACAGACTGCCATCGAGCAAGGCGCGGGCGCGTGGCGAACCCACGTCCTTGCATCGGGAAGCGAGCTACGGCTCCTGCACCGCCGGGCGCGGCCGCGGCATCGGTGGAACTGGCTGAACTGCGAGCATTGGCCAACCAACGCTCTGCTGTTGCACTCGACCAGATCATTTACTGGGATGCGGGCTCACCAGGATATCGCTGGAACGAAATCGCGATGTCGCAGGGTCTGAAGCGCATCGGCAAGATCGGACCCGACGGCAACTACCGCATGATGGCGCTCCTCAACGTCGCTATCTATGAGGCGACGGTCGCTGCCTGGGATTCGAAGTTCGCGCACAACCGGCGCCGCCCAAGCGAAGTCGATCCGAATTTCAAGAGCGCTCTTCCCAACCCGCGCTCTCCCTCCTATCCCTCCGAGCATGCGGCGACGGCGGGGGCGGCGGCAGTGGTGCTAGTCGTACGTGATGCCGGATGATGCCGCAGCTGTTCGCGGACAAGGCCGAGGAAGCTGCGCGCTCTCGTGTGTTGGCTGGGGTGGAGTTACAGAGCGACGTCAAGGCTGGCCTCGAGCTGGGACGCAAGGTAGGCGAACGAGTAGTGGCTCGCGCGCAAGAACGACGGCTATAGGTGCGACGTGGGACGGAAACATGCGAACGGGTACGGGCAAGTGGACGGGCAAGAACAAAAACTTCCCGACTGGAAGGGACATGGAAGACCTGGGTAGTCGCAGTGGAACGGCAAGTAGAGTAACCCCGACCAGCACGCCTGGGATGGGACCGAGATGACCAAGGCGGTGGCGGACATGAAGGCCTTCAAGCCCACCGGCAAACCGAACGGGATCTTCTGGCCCGACGAACTGAGGGTAGCAACGCAGCCGCCGACTAGGGTACGAAGGCGACGGAGAAGATCGCTTTTCACTACGCCAAGCTGAACGACTTGCTATGGGCGCCGCAGCTCGCACAGAAGATCTTAGAGTATCGGTGGGACCAGAACGAGCGACGGGCTGCGCGAGCGTACGCGCTGACGAGTATCGACTCCTTCGACACCGTAGTGGCTTGCTGGGGAACACGCTACCTGTAATGGTATGCGCGTACGTTACAGGTCGATTCGTCGATCACACAGACCTTCACGACGCGCAATCAACCCGCTTACCCCTCGGGGCATTCGTGCATCGAAAGGGCGACCTCGAGCGTGCTCGAGTACTTGTTCCCAAGCGACGCGGCGGCCATCTGCAGCTGTGCCGAGGAGCTGGCGATGAGTCGCTGGTGGGACAGGATACACTGGACGTGGGACAACGACAACGGCCTACGACTAGGGAGAGGAGAGAGAGACAAGGTCATCGAGAGGATGAAGGCAGACGGAACGCAGAAACCACATCATGGCCATAACGAGAGGCTACAAGAAAGAGACGAGGAGTTTCAAGGTAAGAAGCTTCGCCGCGGTTGGCGCATGCGCATTGTGGGTCTGCGTGTTGGTAGCGAACACCGGCGTGTTCCTCCTGGAGATGTGGCTGTCGAAAGCGTCGGAACTGCAGCTGCCGACCGACAGAGTGCTCGCGCCGTTGTATGCAGCGCTAATCATGGCGCTGCACGTGGCGATCGACGATGCGGTCGCGGCGGCTTGGCAGGCGAAACGCCTTTACAAGCGACGCGAGCCGGCGAGAGTGCTCGACGACGCATGGACCGAGCTTGCGCGTCGGTATGCGCTTCTATCCGTACGACTTCGCCGCTGCAGCAGCTGCTGCGGCCGAAGTGCTGGCCTATCTGTTCGAGAACCGCGCAGATGCGTTCAGCGCGAAGACCGAGAAGGCGATGCGCAAGCGACTACTGGACGGTGTCGAGTATCGGAGCGACGTTGCAGCGGGACGCGAGCTCGGCCGCGAGGTGGCGGAGCTGGAAATCGAACATGGCAAGCGCGACGGTAACGACCGGACGTGGGCAGGTTCGATGCCGGAAAGCCCTGGCAAATGGAAAGGCACGAAAAAGATCGCTCCGCAGGCAGGCAACCTGGCAGACGTGGGTGATCGCCACGCCGGACGCACTGCGGTCGCCGCGCCCGCCGGCGCACGACTCCGATCGCGTCAGGGTCGTTTACGCTCGGCCGGCGGATCGATGATCCGCTGGCGTCGTTTCTTGCCTTTGCTGCGGTGCTGACGCTGGTGAGCCTGGCCGTCGGGTAAGCATTCGAGCGTCCTCGCGCGCGATGGCCTGCGACGCGTCGGCGAATTCCGGGCTAGTACGGCCACCCGCGAGCCTCCCCTAGCTTGGCACCGTTATGAACCGTCGCTCCCGCGAAGGCGGGAGCCCAGCGTTCTCTTCTCGCAAGTTCAACGACGCTGGGTCCCCGCCTGCGCGGGGACGACGGCAAAAGGGGTGTACTGCACGTGATCAAGTCGGACAAGTGGATCCGCCGCATGGCGGCGCAGCACGGGATGATCGAGCCGTTCGAGCCCGGCCAGGTGCGCGAGCTCGACGGGCGCCGCATCGTGTCCTACGGAACGTCGAGCTACGGCTACGATATCCGCTGCAGCAACGAGTTCAAGATCTTCACGAACATCAACTCGACGATCGTCGATCCGAAGCAGTTCGACGCCGGCTCGTTCGTCGACTTCACCGGCGACGTCTGCATCATCCCGCCGAACTCGTTCGCGCTCGCGCGCACGGTCGAGCGCTTCCGGGTTCCGCGGAACGTGCTGATCCTGTGCCTCGGAAAATCGACCTACGCGCGCTGCGGCATCATCGTGAACGTAACGCCGCTCGAGCCCGAATGGGAAGGCTACGTCACGCTCGAGTTCAGCAACACGACGCCGCTGCCCGCGAAGATCTACGCGAACGAGGGCGTCGCGCAGGTGATCTTCTTCGAGTCGGACGAGGTCTGCGAGACGTCGTACAAGGACCGCGGCGGCAAGTACCAGGGCCAGCAGGGCGTCACGCTCCCGAAGATCTGAGCGCCGATCGCCCGATGCACAAGCGCTGGGCGGAATCGAAGCGCGCCTCGATCGCGATCATCGCGATCTGCCAGGTCGGCGCGATGGCGCTGTGGTTCTCGGCGTCGGCCGTCGATCCCGTCGCTGGTCGCGGAATTCCACCTGTCGAACTTCATGCAGGCGGCGCTGACGAGCGGCGTGCAGGCGGGCTTCGTCGTCGGTTGCATCGCCAGCGCCGTGCTCGGGCTCGCCGACCGCTTCGATCCGCGGCGGCTCATCGCCGCTGTCCGCGCTGACGGGCGCGATCGCGAACGCGCTGCTCCTCGTCGTCGATCCGGCGAGCTTCGTTGCGCCGCTCCTTCGCATCGTCACCGGCATCGCGATGGCGGGCGTGTATCCGGTCGGGATGAAGCTCGCATCCACCTGGGCGCGGGGCGACATGGGACTGATGGTCGGCATCCTGGTCGGTGCGCTGACGCTCGGCTCGGCCTCGCCGCATCTGTTCAACGCGTTCGGCGGCGTGCAGTGGCGCATCCCTGTCGCCGTCTGCGTCGTGCAGTGCGCTTCTCGCTGCCGCGCTGATCGGCCTGGCGGGCATCGGCCCGAACCGCGCGCCGACGCCGCGATTCGATCCGCGTGCCGTGCTTGCCGCCTGGCGCGACGTGCCGCTGCGGCTCGCGAACATCGGCTACCTCGGGCACATGTGGGAGCTGTATGCGATGTGGGCGTGGATCGGCGTCTTCCTGCACGCGAGCTTCGCGCTGACATTGCCAGGCGACGTGGCCCCGACCGCGGCGAAGCTCGCGGCGTTCGCGACCGTGGCCGCCGGCGCGATCGGCTGCGTGGCCGCGGGATTCCTCGCCGATCGCATCGGCCGCACGACGATCACGATCATCGCGATGGCGGTGTCGGGAAGCTGCGCGGCCGTCATCGGCGTGCTGTTCGGCGGCTCGCCCGCGCTCCTGGTTGCGTGTGCATCGTGTGGGGCATCAGCATCGTGGCCGATTCCGCGCAGTTCTCGGCGTCGATCGCCGAGCTCGCCGACCGCTCGCGCGTCGGGACGATGCTGACGTTCCAGACGGCGATGGGGTTCACGCTGACGCTGGTCACGATCCATCTGCTGCCGCACTGGGTCGAGACGATGGGGTGGCGTTACGCTTTCGTGCCGCTGGCGATCGGACCGGCAATCGGCGTATACGCGATGGTGCGACTGCGCGCGCATCCGCGCGCGGCGCTGCTTGCCGGCGGGTCGCGCGCTAGCCCGGGACGCAGCTCCTATGGCGCCGCTCTCGACCGCGGGCGTAGCATGACGCACGATCGACTTCCACGGAGGGGATCCATGGCCTATCAACTCGCAGGTCGCCTGCTCGAAGTCTGCAACTGCCGCGTGCTGTGCCCGTGCTGGATCGGGGAGGATCCCGACTACGGGACCTGTGACACGATCATCGCCTGGCATTTCGACAAGGGAAAGATCGGCGACGTCGACGTATCCGGCCATACGGTCGCGCTGATCGCGCACGTGCCGGGCAACATCCTCGAAGGGCAACTGGCGCGCCGCCGTCTACCTCGACGACAAGGTGTCGCCTGCGCAGGAGCAGGCGATCCTCGCCGTGTACACCGGCAAGCTCGGCGGGCCGGTCGGCGAGCTGGTGAAGCTCGTCGGCGAAGTCGTCTCGGTCGAGAAGGTGCCGATCACGTTCGAGGTGCAGGGCGGCAGCGGCACGATCAAGATCGGCAACGTCGGCTACGCGGAGCTCGAGCCCTACAAGAATGCGTCGGGGGCGACGACGACGCTGCAGGATACGGTGTTCTCGACGGTGCCCGGCGCGCCGGTGTTCGTCGGCAAGTCGCCCGCGTATCGCTCGAAGGTGCCGGCGCTCGGCATCGACGTCGATCTCAAGGGCCACAACGCGCTGCAGAGCACGTTCGTGTTCAACGCCTGATCGATGAGGACGGTCGAAGGTGAACGGCTACTTTCGACCGAGGAAGTTTCCCGAAGATCGGTGGCAGAGCCACCCGATTTTCGGCGGAAAGCGCACGAAGCAGCGCGTTCGCCGCGCAGCGAGACGCCTTCGCTGCGCTGTTCGCTGTTGCTCGCGCGCCGCCTGCTGGGCCGCGCTGTGGCTGTGGAGCGCGAGCCCGTATGCGCGCTATCTCGAGCACCCGGGTTGGGGCGACACGGCCACGTTCGCGTCGTTCTGCCGCAGCGTCGTCGCGCCGGCGGGCGTTCACGCGCTCGCCTGGGTGCTGATGATCGCCGCGATGATGCTGCCGACGACCTGGCCGCTGCTCGCGATGTTTCGCCGCATCACGGCCGCGCGGGCTGACGCGGGCCGGCTCGTCGCCCTCGTGGTCGCCGGCTTCCTGGTCGTCTGGCTCGTCTTCGGTGTGCTCGCGCATGTCGCCGACTTGGCGTTGCGCACGCTCGGGTCGCGCTCGGGCTGGCTGTCGCTGCACGGCTGGATCGTCGCCGCCGGCGTGCTGGCAGGGGCGGGCGCGTTCCAGTTCAGCGCGCTCAAGTACCGCTGCCTCGAGCAGTGCCAGGCGCCGTTCGGATTCGTCGCCTCGCGCTGGCATGGCAATTCGCCGGCGCGCGAGGCGCTGCGGATCGGCGTCGACCACGGCGTGTTCTGCGTCGGCTGCTGCTGGGCGCTGATGCTCGTGATGTTCGTCGTGGGCATCGGCAGCGTCGGCTGGATGCTGGCGCTCGCCGCCGTGATGGCTGCGGAGAAGAACCTGCCCTGGGGACGACGGCTGCGCACGCCGCTCGGGCTCGGGCTCCTCGCCTGGGCGGCCGCGCTCGTCGCGACGAACGCGTAGCGTCCCCGTCCCCCGCTGTTGCGCGCGTGCCAGCGCGCGCGGCACTTCCGGCGCGCAGCCGCGTCAAAGCCCTCGCGCCCTCCGCGCGGCGGGCGCACAATCCGCCTCGCGTTTAACTTTCTGGCGGGGGTCGGATCGGCTGGTCCGCCCCCCTTTCCATTTCTTACCGCGCCCGCCTGGTGCGCGGCTGCGACGAGGAGTCGTACGGCATGAAGTTCCGCTTCCCGGTCGTCATCATCGACGAGGATTTCCGCTCCGAGAACGCGAGCGGCCTCGGGATCCGCGCGCTCGCCAGGGCGCTCGAGGCCGAGGGCTTCGAGGTGCTGGGCGCCACGAGCTACGGCGACCTCTCGAGCTTCGCCCAGCAGCAGAGCCGGGCGTCGGCGTTCATCCTGTCGATCGACGACGAGGAGTTCGGGTCCGGCTCGCCGGAGGAGACCCGTGCGGTGCTGGCGAACCTGCGCGCGTTCGTCGAGGAGATCCGCTTCCGCAACACCGAGATCCCCGTGTTCCTGCACGGCGAGACGCGGACTTCGCGGCACATCCCGAACGACATCCTCCGGCAGCTGAACGGGTTCATCCACATGAACGAGGACACGCCGGAGTTCGTCGCGCGCTACATCGTGCGCGAGGCGCGGACCTACCTCGACAGCCTCGCGCCGCCGTTCTTCCGCGCGCTCGTCCACTACGCGAGCGACGGCAGCTATTCGTGGCACTGCCCCGGCCACTCGGGCGGCGTCGCGTTCCTGAAGAGCCCGGTCGGGCAGATGTTCCACCAGTTCTTCGGCGAGAACCTGCTGCGGGCCGACGTCTGCAATTCGGTCGACGAGCTCGGCCAGCTGCTCGACCACTCGGGACCGGTCGCGGCCTCGGAGCGCAATGCCGCACGCATCTTCAACGCCGACGAACTGTTCTTCGTGACCAACGGCACGTCGTCGTCGAACAAGATGGTGTGGCACGCGACCGTGGCGCCGGGCGACATCGTCGTCGTCGACCGCAACTGCCACAAGTCGATCCTGCATGCGATCACGATGACCGGCGCGGTTCCGGTGTTCCTGACGCCGACGCGCAACCACCATGGCATCATCGGTCCGATCTCGCAGGACGAATTCCGCTGGGAGAACATCGAGCGCAAGATCCGCGCGCATCCGTTCGCGAAGAACGTGAAGAGCAAGCCGCGGATCCTCACGATCACGCAGAGCACGTACGACGGCATCCTGTACAACGTCGACGCGATCAAGGACCTGCTCGGCAGCCGCATCGACACGCTGCATTTCGACGAGGCGTGGCTGCCGCACGCGACGTTCCACGACTTCTATCGCGGCATGCACGCCATCGGCAAGGACCGGCCGCGCAGCAAGGACGCGCTGATCTTCTCGACGCAGTCGACGCACAAGCTTCTCGCGGGCCTGTCGCAGGCCTCGCAGATCCTCGTCCAGTACAGCGAGACGCGGCAGCTCGACCGGCATCGCTTCAACGAGGCGTACCTGATGCACAGCTCGACGTCGCCGCAGTACGCGATCATCGCCTCCTGCGACGTGGCGGCGGCGATGATGGAGTCGCCCGGCGGTCCGGCGCTGGTCGAGGAGTCGATCGCCGAGGCGCTCGACTTCCGGCGCGCGATGCGCAAGGTCGACGAGGAGTTCGGCGATTCGTGGTGGTTCAGGGTCTGGGGACCGGAGTATCTCGCCGAGGAGGGCATCGGCAGCCGCGAGGACTGGATGCTCAAGGCGAACGACCGCTGGCACGGCTTCGGCGAGCTCGCGGACGGCTTCAACATGCTCGATCCGATCAAGGCGACGGTGCTGACGCCGGGGCTGGACGTCGCGGGCGATTTCGCCGAGCCGGGCATTCCGGCGTCGATCGTCACGAAGTACCTGGCCGAGCATGGCGTGATCGTCGAGAAGACCGGGCTCTACTCGTTCTTCATCATGTTCACGATCGGCATCACGAAGGGACGCTGGAACACGCTGGTGACCGCGCTGCAGCAGTTCAAGATCGACTACGACGCGAACAACCCGCTGTGGCGCGCGCTGCCCGAGTTCGTGCAGGCGCATCCGCGCTACGAGAAGACCGGCCTGAGGGACCTTTGCGACGCGATCCACGGCATCTACAGGGCGAACGACATCGGCCGGCTCACGACCGAGATGTACGTGAGCAACCTCGAGCCGGCGATGCGTCCTGCCGACGCGTTCGCGCGCATGGCGCACCGCGAGATCGAGCGCGTCGAGATCGACGACCTCGAAGGTCGCGTCACCAGCGCGCTGCTGACGCCTTATCCGCCCGGCATCCCGCTGCTGATCCCCGGCGAGCGTTTCAACCGGCAGATCGTCAAGTACCTGCAGTTCGCGCGGGACTTCAACGAGCGCTTCCCGGGCTTCGACACCGACATCCACGGGCTCGTCGAGGAGGAGATCAACGGCCGGCGCCGCTATTTCGTCGACTGCGTCGCGGGCGCGAAGGTGATCGCGGCGGTGCCGCCGCTAGTTCCGATAGCCGGCGGGAGCGCGTTGCGCGGAAATCCTGATCCGCGCGGCAAGCGACGTCACTCGATCACGTGGTCGGCGCTGGTCAGGAGCGACTGCGGGATCGTGAGATCGAGTGCCTTCGCGGTCCTGGCGTTGATGACGAGCTCGAGCTTCGTGGGCTGCTCGACAGGCAGGTCGGCCGGTCTCGCGCCTTTGAGGATCCTGTCCACGTAAACCGCTGACACGCCGGTAGATGTCGACCTGACTCTGTCCGTAGCTCAGAAGACCACCGGCTTCGGCATAATCCCGATTCGCGAAGATCGAGGGCAGCCGATGCTTCGTTGCCAGCGCAGCGATCTCGGGCACCTGCTGGATGAACACCGGATCGAGGGCCACGATGACGCGCGCCCGCATTGTCACGGGCAATGACGGAAAACGCGGCCACGACCTCTGCAGGCGTCTGTGCCTTCACCGGCAGGACCTTTACGGACGCTCTTTGCGCCGCCGCCTCGACGTTGCTCAGGATCGTGACATGAGCGGAATTGGCGGGATTCACGAGCACCGCTACTCGCGAGAGCCTGGGCACGACCGTCAGCAGCATTTCCAGGTGCTTCGAGCTCAGGTCGCCGGCGAGGTTTGAAATCCCGGTGCTGTTGCCTCCCGGGCTGCGCCAGGCTCTTGACGAAGCCGGCGCCGACCGGATCGACAGGGACCACGAAAACGATGGGAATCGTGGTCGTGGCTTTCTGTGCCGCGATCACGCCGGGCGGACTGAGGGCAAGGATCACGTCCACCTTCAGCTTCACCAGCTCCGCTGCCATCGCGGGCAGACGCAGGTAGTCACCGTCGGCGAACCGCCATTCGATCAGCAGGTTCTTCCCCTCGACATAGCCGAGCTCGTGCATGGTCCGCGGGAAGGCACCGTAGTAGTCGGAGTGAAGCGACCGCGGGCGACTACGCGGTGACAGGAAGCCGATGCGCCAGACCTTGTCCGGCCGTTGGGCGAACGACGCCGAGCGGCGCCGCAAGCAGGGCGGCGCCAACCTCCAGGACGAGACTGCGGCGAGTATTCAATGAGGATCCGTGCCCCGACTGGCAAAGTCGTCCATCGTACGCATTTCGCTTGCGCGGTGCTTCACGCCTAGCCTCGGGCAAATCGCGCCGAGCGCCTCGTCCTCCGACTCGAACAGTCGATCGCGACCGATCGCGTCGAGCACGCCGGCCCGTTCGAGGACGTCGCGAACTTCCGGTTTCAGCCCGGAAACGTACAGCGCGCCGCCCGCATCGCGCACTCGCGTGCGACTTGCGCCAGCAGCTCGGCACCGGCGACGTCGACGAAGTTCACCGCAGTCGCCACGAGCAGCGTGTTGCGCACGTCCGGCCGCTCGCGCCGGGCCGCTTCCAGCTCGTCGCGCACGTGCTCGACGGCGCCGAAGAACAGCGAGCCGTCGATTCGCAGGATGTCCAGCTGCGGAGTCGGCGGCGTCGCCGCGCTGGCCGGGACGAAGCGGCGCGTCACCGGATCCGGCGCCAGGCGGACGATGCGCGGATGCGTCGTGCGATGCAGGTAGACGAGCAACGACGCGAGCACGCCGACGAAGATCGCGAACTCGAGCTGCAAGCGTCAGCGTCGAGACGAACGTGACGGCGAGGACCACGGCATCGCCCCGGTTGGCGCGGAAGACCCGGCGCATTTCCGCGATGTCGATCAATCCCCACGCGACGACGAACAGCAGCGCTGCCATGACGGCGAGCGGCAGCCATGCGACGAGCGGCCCGACGACGAACAGCACGATCGCGAGCACGAAGGCCGCGGCGATCGCGGCGAGCGGGGTGCGCGCGCCGGCCTCGAGATTGACGCCGCTGCGATTGAACGAGCCCGACGAGGGATACGCGGAGAAGAACGAGCCTGCCATGTTCGACAGCCCCTGGCCGATGAACTCCTGGTTGCCGTCGATGCGCTGTCCCGACTTCAGCGCCAGGGCGCGGGCGATCGAAACGGCCTCGGTCAGGCCGAGCACGGTCAGCGCGAGTGCGGCGGGCGCCAGCTTGCGCCAGCTTTCGGGATCGAACGACGGCAACGAGGGCAGCGGGAGCGCCGACGGCAGTGGTCCCACGACCGGAATCGCCGCACCGCTCACGCGGATGAGCAGGTAGCCGAACAGGCTGCCCGCGATCATCGCGATGATCATGTAAGGCACGCGCGGCATGAGCCGCCTGGCGACGATTGCGACCGCGAGCGTGACGGCGCCGGTCGCGGTGATCGCGGGATCGAAGTCGACGAAGGCGCGACCGAGCTGCGTCAGCGTCGCGAAGAAGCTCGCTCCGGCCTCGATCGGAATGCCGAAGAAATGACGGAGCTGCGAGGCGATGATGAGCAGGCCAGCGCCGGCCGTGAAGCCCACGATGACCGTGTGCGAGATGAAGTTGACCAGCGCGCCGAGACGGGCGAGGCCCATCGCCAGCTGCGCGGCGCCCATCATCAGCGAGAGCGTCAGCGCAAGCGTCACGTAGGGCGCGCTGCCGGGCGCCGCAAGCGGGGCAAGCGCCGCGAAGACCACGAGCGACAGCGCATTGGTCGGGCCGCTCACCATGTGCCACGACGAGCCCCACAGCGCCGCGACGATCGCCGGCACCATCGCGGTGTAGAGGCCGTACTCCGGCGGAAGCCCGGCAAGCGTCGCGAACGCCACGCCTTGCGGAAGGACGACGAGCCCGCCGATCAGGCCCGCGATCGCATCGGCCTTGAGGGTGGCGGGGGTGATGCGTCCCCGCCAGGCGAGGAACGGGAAGAGCTTGTAGGCGAGGGGAGACAACGGGGCTTGCGGGTCGACGGGGCGAGCCGCCATCATCGCCCGGAGGCCGCTTCGCAGCGCAAACGCCGGCGCAAGCCGTCGTCGCCGCGGAGGCGGGGACCTGGTCGCCTCTGCAGTGAGCGACGTTGCCGCTGAATCGCCCTAAGCCGCGACCCGCGCGCCGGTCTCGCCGGCCGGCGCGCTCGACGCGGCCGGTGCGGATGGGGCGCGCGCGGCGGTTCCCGCCGCGAAAGCGAGCGACGCAAGCACGCAGGAGGCGATCCGGACCTCCATCGGATCGCGCGGCGACGGCATGACGACGGGCACCTTGGCGCCGAGCACGAGGCCGGCGGCGAGTCCGCCGGTGACGCCGGTCAGCGTGCGCAGCACCATCGTTGCCGCTTCCATCGTCGGCGCGATCAATACGTCGGCGCGGCCGGCGATCTCGGATTTCACGCCGTGCAGCCGCGCGGCTTCGCTCGAGAAGGCGACGTCAGGCGTCAGCGGACCCTCGACGACCGCACCCGCGAAGGCGCCTTGCGCGGCCATCGAACGCAGCGCAGCGGCTTCGCTCGTCGACGGGAATGCCGGCGCGACCGTGCACTTCGCCGCGAGCAGCGCGACGTTCGGCGCCACGACGCCGAGCGCGTACGCGAGGTCGAGCGTGTTCTCCAGGATGTCCTTCTTCGCGGCGAGGTTCGGCGCGACGTTGAGGCTCGCGTCCGCAATCAGCAGGAAACGGGATTGGCCCGGCAAGTCGAGGAACGTTGCGTGCGACAACCGTCGCTCGCCCCGCAATCCCGACTCGGGTGCGGCCACCGGAGCGAGCAGATCCTCGTGGGCGAGGCTGCCGCGGATCAGCGCGCTGACCTTGCCTTCGCGCGCGAGCATCACCGCGCATTCGCTCGCGGCACGCGGCTCGTCGGGCGTGTCGACGATCGTCAGCCGCGAGATGTCGAGTCCGGCCCGGTTCGCCGCGTCGCGAATGCGCTCGTCCGGTCCGACGAGCGTCGGGGCGAGGTAGCCGGCGAACGCGCCGGAAAGCGCGAGCTGCAGCGAATCCCGGTCGACCGGGAACACGACGGCAGCCGGCAGCGCCGGCAACAGCCGGGCCCGCTCGACGAGCTTCTGCAGATGCGGTCTGGCCATCATCGCGCAAGCGTGTCAAGCCGCACGGGGGGTTGTCAATGCCGCCCGATGGAAGGCGGCGCGCGGGGGAACGAAGGGGCATCCCGGCTACGCCTTCCCCTTCCACGGGACGACGGCGCGCTCGATGTAGCGCATCAGCAGGTCGAAGGCATAGGCGACGACGCCGATGACCACGATGCCCATGATGACGACGTCCGTGCGCAGGAAGTTCGAGGCATTGAGCACCATCTGGCCGAGGCCGGCGTTGGCCGCGACCATCTCGGCGGCGACGAGCGTCGTCCAGCCGAAGCCGATCGCGATCCGCATGCCGGTGAAGATCTCGGGCATTGCCGCCGGGATGACGACATGGCGGATCACCTGCCATTTCGACGCGCCGAGCGAATAGGCGGCGTTGATCTGCTCGATCATCACGCTTTTCACGCCGGCGCGCGCCGCCATCGCCAGCGGTGCGAAGCAGGCGAGGTAGATCAGCACGATCTTCGCCGTCTCCTCGATGCCGAACCAGATGACGATCAGCGGCAGGTACGCGAGCGGCGGCAGCGGACGGTAGAACTCGACCGGCGGGTCGAAGATGCCGCGCGCGATGCGGGAGACGCCCATCGCGATGCCGACCGGGATCGCGGTCACGCACGCCAGCGCGAACGCCGTGAACACGCGCATCAGGCTCCACCCGAAGTGCTCGGGGAGCGGGCGACCGCCCTGGATCTCGCCCTTCCACGCTTCCGCGAAGCTCGTGATGATGCGCTCCGGCGTGGGCAGGAACAGGTCGCGGATCCAGCCGTTGTGCGTCGCGACCCACCAAAGCACCAGGAGGGCGACGACCGTGACGATGGCGATCGTGGTGCTCGAGCCTTCGCCGGGCACGCTGTAGCCGCTCACGCGTCGGAGTGGTGCTGCGGGCGCCGTCGCGGAGGGCTCGACCGGTCCTCGCTGGCGTCGCCGCTGCTTGAACGTTCTCCGGAGCGTTCATGACCGCTTCGTCACGCGGCCGCGCGCGCCTGCGGCGCCGAATGAATGACCTGCAGCACTTCCTCGCGGAGCCGGATGAACGCCGGATCCGCCTTCACCGCGCGGGCATCGCGGCATTCGATGAAGCGCCGGCCGAAGTCGAGCCGGTAGCGATGCGCGATGCGGCCCGGCGACGGCGTCATGACGATCAGCTCGGTGGCGAGGAACAGCGCTTCCTCGACGCTGTGCGTGATGAAGAAGAACATCTTCCGCGTTTCCCACCACAGCTTGAGGATCAGCTCCTGCTGCTGCTCGCGCGTGAGCGCGTCCAGCGCGCCGAGCGGCTCGTCCATCAGCATCACTTCCGGATCGCTCGCGAGCGCGCGCGCAAGCCCGACGCGCTGCTGCATGCCGCCGGAGATCTGGTACACCGGAGCGTCCGCGAACGTTTCCAATCCGACCGACGCGAGCTTCGCCATCGCGACGCGCTTGCGCTCGTCCTTCGCCACGCCGCGCATCCGCAGCCCGAACTCGACGTTCTCGATGACGGAGAGCCACGGCATCAGCGCATGCTTCTGGAACACGACGCCGCGCTCGGCGCCGGGT
This sequence comes from uncultured beta proteobacterium, assembly GCA_963804205.1. Classification (GTDB taxonomy): domain Bacteria; phylum Pseudomonadota; class Gammaproteobacteria; order Burkholderiales; family Casimicrobiaceae; genus VBCG01. The sequence continues at coordinate 501,609 of CAWDPJ010000008.1, forward strand.
CCGGTCACCGGCTGCCCATCGAGCAGGATCTCGCCGGACGAGAACGGCATGAACCCGGCGATGCACGAGAGCAGCGTGGTCTTGCCGCAGCCGGATGCACCCAGCGCGACCACGAAATCGCCGGGATCGAGGGCGAGATTGATGTCCGAGAGCGCGTGAGTGCCGGGCCCGCCGCCGCGGGCGGTGTAATGGACGGAGAGATGGCGGACTTCGAGCTTGCTCATTGCGGCGCCGACGTCGTTTCCGGCGTCGTTCCCGCGACGCGCGGGCACCCAGTGACGCTGGGCTTCGTCGCGGAGAGACGCTGGATCCCCGCCTTCGCGGGGATGACGCAGTCGCACTCCGGACCGCGCTCGCGCGATCCGGCTTCTGCGTCACTTCATCGCTTCCTGCACGTACGCCGGGTTGACCGCGACCGAGTAGTCCGGAAGCTTCTTCTCGATCTGCTTCTGCGACAGCTGGAAGTCGGCCGTGGCGGCCAGCGCCTTCGCGGCGATCGCGTCCTTGCCGCCGAGCCACTTCGTCGCCTGGTCCTTGGCACTCGGGAATGCGTACAGCGCGATGCTTCCCGGCACGTCCTCGGGCTTGGCGCCGGACCACTTGGCGATCGCCTTCACCTCGGCGGAGTCCTTCGTGAACTTCGCCTTGTTCTTGCGATAGTTGTCGTCCGAGGCGGCCAGCACCTTGACGAACTTCACCATGAAGTCCTTGTTCGCCTTCGCCCAGTCGCGGTTGACGATGTAGCCGTCGAACGTCGCCTTGCCGGTGTCGGCCGAGATCTTCCCGGACGTGAGGATCACCTTGCCGTCCTTCTTCGCCTCGGCGAGCACCGGGTCCCAGATGAACGTCGCATGGATGTCGCCGCGCTGCCATGCGGCGCGCACTTCCGGCGGCCGCATGTTGAGGATCTGCACATCCGCCGGGTTGATCTTCGCCTGCTCGAGCGCGACCATCATGTGGAAATGCGTCGTCGAGTTGAACGGCATCGCGATCTTCTTGCCCTTGAGATCGGCGAGCGTCTTGATGCCGGAATTGTTCTTGACGACGAGCGCCTCGGCGTCGCCGATGTCGTCGAGGATCCAGAACAGCTCGTACGGCTCGCCGCGGGAGAGCGCCGCCGCGATGCCGGCCGAGCCGACCTCGCCGATCTGCACGGCGCCCGACGCCATCGCCTTGATGACCTCGCCGCCGCCGCCGAACTGCTTCCAGCTGATCTTGTAGCCGGTCGCCTTCTCGATCTCCTTCGCTTCCTGCGCGACGCGGTACGGCACGACCATGTCCTGGTAGCCGATCGTCACTTCCTTCGTCTGCGCGACCGCGACCACGGACATCGCGAGCGCGGACGCTCCCACAGCAACCCTGCGACAAACCGCTTCATGAAACCCCCTCCGTCAGGAAAACCTAACACCTGGGTCCGGTCACGCTACCACTCGCGCCGTTCCGTGCCTGCCGAGAATCGTGTGGCTCTGCCACCGATTCTCGGAAACTTCCCGGCCGAAGTAGTTTTACTTTCGGCCGACCTCAGAGCGACTTCAGCGTCCGGCGCAAGATCTCGACGATGCTGTCGATATGCGCGCGCTCGGCGACGAGCGGCGGCGCGACGATCGCCGCGTCGCCGGTGGCCTTGAGATGCAGCCCATTGTCGAACAGCTTCTTCTGCAGCGCGTGACCCCGCTTGCCCGGCGCGCCTTCGGTCGTGCACATCGATCGCGCCGATCATGCCGTAGCCGCGGATGTCGGCGACGACCGGGATGTCGCGCAGCGAGAACAGGCCCTCGAGGAAATACGGCGACAGCGCACGGCCCTGCTCGAACAGGCCGTCGCGCGCGTAGATGTCGAGCGTCGCGAGGCCGGCTGCGCACGCGGCCGGGTGCCCCGAGTACGTGTAGCCGTGGAAGAACTCGATGCCGCCCTCGGGCGCTGCGCCCATGATCGTGTCGTGGATGCGTTCGCTGATCGCGACGGCCCCCATCGGCTGCGCGCCGTTCGTGATGCCCTTGGCCATCGTCATCAGGTCCGGCGTGACGCCGAAGCTCTGCGCCGCGAACGCCTGGCCGGTTCGCCCGAAGCCCGTGATCACCTCGTCGAACACGAGCAGGATGCCGTTGCGCGTCGCAGATCTCGCGCAGCCGTTTCAGATAACCCTTCGGCGGCACGAGGCAGCCGGTCGAGCCCGCGATCGGCTCGACGAAGCAGGCGGCGATGTTCTCGGCGCCGTACAGGTTGATGAGGCGAACCAGGTCCTCGGCGAGCTCGACGCCATGACTGCCCTCGCCCGGCTGGAAGAAGTTCTCCTTGACGTGCGTATGCCGCATGTGCGCGATGCCGGGGAGCGTCGGGCCGAACCGCCGGCGGTTGTTCGCCATGCCGGCGAGCGACACGCCGCCGAAATTCACGCCGTGATAGGCGCGCTCGCGGGAAATGAACATCGTGCGGCCGCCCTGGCCCTTCGCCTGCCAGTAGGCGAGCGCGACCTTCATCGCGGTGTCGACCGACTCGGAGCCCGAGTTCGTGAAGAAAATGCGGTTGAGGTCGCCCGGCGTGAGCGCGGCGACGCGGCTCGCGAGCTCGAACTGCTTCGGGTGGCCGCGGGTAAACGGCGCGATGAAGTCGAGCTCGGCCAGCTGGGCGCCGACGGCCTGCGCGATTTCCTTGCGGCAATGGCCGGCGTTCACGCAGAACAGCCCGGACGACGCGTCGATCAGGCGGTCGCCGCGCTCGTTCCACAGGTACATGCCTTCCGCGCGCACGATCATCTTCGGATCGTGCTTGAAATCGCGGTTCGGCGTGAACGGCATCCAGTACTCGTCCATCGAGATCGTCTTCGTGGCGAGCGCATCCTGGATCTTCATCTCGGCGTGGCCCATCATCGTCTCCTGTCGTGCGGCGCCGCGGTCGGCTGCCGCAGTGCCGGACGATCAATCCTACACCCGCGCGGCCGCCCGGCGCTTCGCGCACCGCAAGTGCGCGCAATTCGCGCCGCCGCCCGCTTGACGCCGGACCGGGCCTTAGCGCCAAATACGGGAAGCCTCGCTCGTCATTCTTTGGAGAGCCGACATGTCGATCCGGTCGCTGCGCTCGGTCGTCGCCGGCAAGAAACCGCCGGTGATGATTTCCGCCAACACGACAGTGACCGAGGCGGCGCGCCGGATGCGCGAAGGCAATACCGGCGCGGCCATGGTGCTGGAGGGAACGCGGCTCGCCGGCATCTTCACCGAGCGCGATGCGCTGTTCCGCGTGCTTGCGGTGGCGAAGGACCCGCACGAAACGCCGGTCGCGGCCGTCATGACGCGCGATCCGCAGACGATCCATCCGGACAAGCCGTTCGACGAGGCGCTGCGCATGATGCACGAGGGCCGGTTTCGCAACGTCCCGGTCGTCGAGGATGGTCGCCCGCTCGGCATGGTGTCGGTCCGCGACGCGCTCGACCCGGAGCTTGCGGAGCTTCGCCAGGCGCTCGGAACGCGGGAGCTGGTGCGCGATTGAGGGTCGTGCCGCCGGGAAGGGCCGCGGCGAGGGCTGTTCACGTCCGTCAGGGGTGAGCATCCGCCGGAATGCCATGAGAATCGTGCTCGCGATGCGACCGTTCGCGGTTCGCCTGCGTCTGTTCGTCCCACTCTGCGATCGCAGGCGTCGCGATGTGCGTCAGCTGACCTGCCAATCGATCCTCAGTCGCGCCGGTAGCCATCCGCGCCGGAAAGCAGTAACGTCGCGCCACCTCGAAATCGCAGGAGGCACGACCGCCATGCGCATCGGCGTCCCGAAGGAGATCAAGGTCCTCGAGAACCGCGTCGGACTGACGCCCGAATCGGTACGCGAGGTCGTTGCGCATGGCCACCAGGTCGTGGTCGAGCACAACGCAGGGCAAGGCATCGGCATGGACGACGCAGCGTACCAGCGTGCCGGTGCGACGGTCGCTGCGACGCCCGCGGAGGTGTTCGCGGCAGCCGACATGATCGTGAAGGTGAAGGAGCCGCAGGCCGAGCGAACGGAAGATGCTGAGGCGCGGCCAGGTGCTGTTCACCTATCTGCATCTCGCGCCGGATCCGGAGCAGGCGGCGGAGCTCGTCGAAAGCGGTGCGATCTGCATCGCCTACGAGACGGTGACGTCGCCGACCGGCGGCCTGCCGCTGCTCGCGCCGATGTCCGAAGTCGCCGGCCGCATGGCCGTGCAGGCGGGCGCGTATTACCTGGAGAAGCCGCACGGCGGCCTCGGCGTGCTGCTCGGTGGCGTGCCGGGCGTCGACCCGGCCAAGGTCGTCGTGCTCGGCGGCGGCGTCGTCGGCACGCACGCGATCGACATCGCGCTCGGCATGGGCGCGGACGTCTGGGTGCTCGACCGCAACGTCGACGTGCTGCGCCGGTTGTGGACGCAGTTCGGGCGGCCGCTCAATACCGTTTTCTCGACGCGCGACGCCGTCGAGCGGCACGTGATCGCCGCGGACCTGGTCATCGGCGGCGTGCTGATCCCGGGCGCCGAGGCGCCGAAGCTCGTGTCGCGCGAGCTCGTGTCGCGAATGAAGACGGGTTCGGTCGTCGTCGACGTCGCGATCGACCAGGGCGGCTGCTTCGAGACGTCGCATCCGACGACGCACGCGGATCCGGTGTACGTCGTCGACGGCGTCACGCACTATTGCGTCGCGAACATGCCGGGCGGCGTGCCGCGCACGTCGACGTTCGCGCTCAACAACGCGACGCTGCCGTTCGTGCTGGCGCTGGCAGCGAAGGGGTGGAAACGCGCGCTCCTGGAGGATCCGCACCTGCGCAACGGTCTCAACATCGCGTTCGGCAAGGTGACCTGTGCGCCCGTGGCCGATGCGCTCGGCTACGCGTACGCCGATCCGACGACGGTCCTGAGCTAGCACGGTCGTCGCCACGCGCAGGCGGGGACCAGTGCGCGCACAGTGCCACCGCCGAACGCCTCCTACGATTACGTCATCGTCGGCGGCGGTACGGCGGGCTGCGTGCTCGCGAACCGCCTCAGCCACGATTCGCGCAACCGCGTGCTGCTGCTCGAGGCCGGGCCCGCGGATCGCTCGCCGTGGATCCACCTGCCGATCGGCTACGGCAAGACGATGTTCCACCCGGTCTACAACTGGGGCTTCTACACCGACCCGGATCCGGGCATGGACGGCCGGCGGATCTACTGGCCGCGCGGACGCTGCCTCGGCGGCAGCTCGTCGATCAATGGCCTCATCTACGTGCGCGGCCAGCGCGAGGACTACGACGCGTGGGCGGCGGCAGGCAACCGCGGCTGGGGCTGGAACGACGTGCTGCCGTATTTCGTGCGCAGCGAGTCGAACTCGCGCGGTGCGAGATGCAGCCCATGGTGCGGATGGACCGCTGGCCTGCTCCGACATCGGCAGCCGCCACGAGCTGATCGAGGCGATCATCCGCGGTGCGCAACAACTCGGCGTTCCGCGCACCGAGGATTTCAATGCAGGCGATTCGGAAGGTGTCGGCTACTACCAGCTGTTCACGCGCAAAGGCCTGCGCTGCAGCACGGCGACCGGCTACCTCCGGCCCGTGCGCAACCGATCGAACCTCGAAGTGCAAACGGACGCCCGCGTGACGCGCGTCGTCATCGAGGACTCGCGTGCGACAGGCGTCGAATACGTCCGCGACGGCGTGCGCCGGACGGCCGCAGCGCGCGCGCGAGGTGATCCTCGCGGCCGGCGCTTTGCAGAGTCCTCAGCTGCTGCAGCTCTCGGGCATCGGTCCGGGCGCGCTGCTTCAAGGCTTCGGCATTCCCGTCGTCCGCGAACTGCCCGGGGTCGGCGAGAACCTGCAGGACCACCTGCAGATGCGCCTGCTCTATCGATGCACGAAAGCGATCACGACCAACGACGACCTCAATTCCTGGTGGCGCACGGCGCGAATCGGCCTGCAGTGGCTGCTCACGCGCTCTGGTCCGCTCGCCGTCGGCATCAATCAGGGCGGCCTGTTCACGCGCGTGCTGCCCGAATCGACCACGCCGGACGTCCAGTTCCATTTCGCGACGCTTTCCGCCGACCTCGCCGGGGCGAAACCGCATCCATTTCCGGGCTTCACGTTCAGCGTGTGCCAGCTGCGGCCGACGTCGCGCGGACATGTCCGCCTCGCCTCGCCCGACCCGTTCGCGGCACCGTCGATGCAGCCGTATTACCTCTCGACAGCGCTCGACCGGCGTTGCGCGATCGCCGGCGTGCGCTTTGCCCGCGCGCTGGCGGCCACGACTGCGGTCGCTCCTTATGTTGCCGAGGAATTGCGCCCGGGGCCGGATGCGAAAGCCGACGACGAGCTGCTCGCGTTCTGTCGCGCCTACGGTGCCACGATCTTCCATCCTTCCGGCACGTGCAGCATGGGCCGGGACGCGATGGCGGTCGTCGACGACCGGTTGCGCGTGCACGGCGTGCGCGGGCCTTCGGGTCGTCGACTGCTCGATCATGCCGACACTCGTGTCAGGCAACACCAATGCACCGGTGGTGATGATCGCCGAGAAGGCGAGCGACATGATCCTGGAGGACGTCGGCCGAAAGTGAAACTCGACTTCCGGGGCAGCTTCCGCGAAAATCGGTGCTCAGTTACGTCACCGAGGCCACATTCGGCGGAAACGATACGAAACAACGCGAGTGAATCAGGCCGAACCTGCCTAGTCTTCGAACGTGCCTGCGATTGCGCCGGCCGCCCGCCGCAGCGCGGGCAGGTGGCCGATCGCAGTGTCGAGCGGCATACGGGCGAGCGGGGCATGCACGGCGATGCACGCCGCCGTGCGCCGGCGGTCGAGAATTACCGGCACGGCCACGCAGACGAGACCGGCAAGATACTCCTCGTTGTCGGTTGCATAACCCACGCGGCGGATGCGCGCGAGCTCCGTCTCGAGCGCATTCGCGTTGATCAGCGTGCGCTCCGTGTAGCGTTCGAGCACCAGCGTCGCCACGAGCCGGCGGCGACGCGCGGCGGGCAGCGAAGCGAGCAGCAGCTTGCCGCTCGCCGTGCAATGCAGCGGCACGCGCGACCCGGGCTGCAACGTCATGCGCAGCGGCCACGCGGTCTCGACCCGGTCCAGATAGACGACCTCGCTGCCGTCGAGCATCGTCAGGTTCACGGTTTCGCCGACGGTCTGCGCCAGCGACTTCAGGATCGCATGACGCGGCGCACGGGCTGCGTCATTGAGCAAGGCATCGAGCGCGATCCGGGTCAGCCGGGGTCCGGGCGACATCCGCCGACCATCCGTCTCGCGAACGAGCAGCCCCGCCTGCTCGAGCATCGCGAGGATCCGGTAGACGGTGGGTTTGGGAAGGCCGCTGCCCTCCGCGGCCTCGCGCAGCGTGACCGGGCCCTCCGCCCGCGCGATGCGCTCGAGCAGCGCGAACGCGCGCAGCAGCGGTGGAATCTTGTCGAGCTTGGCGGCCATGCGCGATGATCTATCGAAAAATGGAATGTTTCAACTCACATTCCGAGGCGTTCCTTGCGCATCGCCGCCCGGCGTGGAAAACTAGCGTGCTCGGGGATACCGCAGGGAGTCGCGCATGAACAAGCCGGTCGAGTTGCCGCAACCCGTTACGGGCCGGCAGAAGATGACGCCCTCGGAGGCGTTCGTGGAGACGCTGGTGTCGCGCGGCGTCACCGATGTCTTCGGCATCGTCGGTTCCGCGTACATGGATGCGCTGGACCTGTTTCCGCTCGCCGGCATCCGTTTCATCTCGGTTGCGCATGAACAAGGCGGCGGGCACATGGCCGACGGTTATGCGCGCGTCTCCGGTCGCCATGGCGTGTGCATCGCGCAGAACGGTCCGGGGATCACGAACTTCGTCACCTCGACCGCCGCCGCGTTCTGGGCGCATTCGCCGGTCGTGGTGATCACGCCCGAGACCGGCAGCGCGACGCTCGGTCTTGGCGGGTTCCAGGAGACCGAGCAGCTGCCGATCTTTTCCAGGATCACGAAGTACCAGGCGCACGTCAACAACAAGGCGCGCATGGCCGAGCTGACCGGGCGTGCGTTCGACCGCGCGATGCTGGAGATGGGGCCGACGCAGCTCAACATCCCGCGCGACTTCTTCTATGGCGACATCGAGTGCGAGATTCCCGCTGCGGTTGCGATCGATCGCGGCGCAGGCGGCGAGCGCAGTCTCGACGAAGCGGCCGCGTTGCTTGCGTCCGCGCAGTTCCCGGTCATCATCGCCGGCGGTGGCATCGTCATGGGGGACGGCCAGGCCGAAGCCGTCGCGCTTGCGGAACTGCTGCAGGCACCGGTTGCCACGTCGTACCTTCACAACGACGCGTTTCCCTCGCGCCATCCGCTGTGGTGCGGCGCGTTAGGCTATCAGGGCAGCAAGGCGGCAATGAAACTGCTGGCTCAAGCCGACGTCGTGCTCGCGCTCGGCACGCGTCTCGGCCCGTTCGGCACGTTGCCGCAGCACGGACTCGACTACTGGCCGAAGCAGGCGAAGGTGATCCAGGTCGACGCGGATCCGAGGATGCTGGGCCTGGTGAAACCGATTTCGGTGGGCATCTGCGGCGACGCGAAGTCAGCCGCGGTCGCGCTTGCCGCGCGCCTCAAGGACCGGCCGCGGGCGTCGCACGAGAACCGCGAGGCGACGCCGTGCGAAGATCCAGGCCGAGAAAGCCGCGTGGGAAGCCGAGCTCGACGGGTGGACGCACGAGCGCGACGACTGGTCGCTCGAACAGGCGAAGGGTTCGGCGCATATGCATCCGCGCCAGATGCTGCGCGAGCTCGAGCGTGCAATGCCGGACGGCGCGATGGTGTCCACCGACATCGGCAACATCTGCTCGGTGAGCAACTCGTATCTGCGCTTCGAGCGGCCGCGCTCGATGTTCGCCGCGATGAGCTTCGGCAACTGCGGCTACGCATTCCCGACGATCATCGGCGCGAAGGTCGCCGCGCCCGACCGGCCGGCGATCGCCTATGTCGGCGATGGCGCGTGGGGAATGAGCTTCGGCGAGTTGCAGACCTGCGTCCGCGAGAACATCCCGGTGACCGCGGTCGTGTTCAACAACGGGCAGTGGGGCGCGGAGAAGAAGAACCACGTCGACTTCTATTCGAACCGCTTCCTCGGCGTGAACCTCGACAAGCAGCCTTCGTGGGCGGCGGTCGCGAAGGCAATGGGTGCCGAAGGTCAGCGTATCGAAAAGCTCTCCGATGTCGGACCCGCGCTCCGTGCGGCGGCCGCGGCGCAGCGCGAAGGCAAGACGACGGTGCTGGAGATGATGGTCACGCGCGAGCTCGGCGATCCGTTCCGTCGCGACGCGCTGGCGATGCCGACGCGGCATCTCGCCAAGTACAAATCGACCGAGGCGCCGCGCCGCTGACGGCGCGGGACGCTTGAACCAGGAGGAGTAACGATGGTTCTTCGAGTTCAGTTTCGTCGGCGGGCCCTCGCCGCGCTCGTGGCGATAGCAGGCGGTGTGTTCGTGACTGCGGTTCCTGCGCAGGACTGGCCGAGCAAGCCGATCCGCATGATCGTCCCGTATCCGCCCGCGGGCGGAACCGACGTCGTCGCGCGCGTTCTCACCGAACCGTTGGCCGCCGAGCTCGGACAACCGATCATCATCGAGAACAAGGGCGGGGCGGCCGGCAATCTCGGAACCGATATCGCAGCCAAGGCGGCGCCGGACGGGTACACGTTCCTGTTCACGCTTTCGTCGCATACGATCAATCCGAAGCTCTACGACAAGCTGCCGTTCGACGTCGAGCGCGATTTCGTTCCGATCGGCAGGGCGGCGTCGATTCCGCAGCTCATCGCCGTGCATCCGAGCGTCAAGGCGAACAACATCCAGGAGCTCATCGCGCTCGCGAAGACCCAACCCGGCAAGCTTTCCTATGCCTCGGTCGGCACCGGATCGCCCAGTCATATCGCCGGCGAACTGTTCAAGCTCAGGACCGGCATCGACATGGTGCACATCCCCTACAAGGGGGGCGGTCCCGCGGTCACTGACGCGATTGGCGGGCAGGTTCCCGTGCTGTTCGTCTCGATGCCCGCAGCATGGCAGCACGTGAAGGCCGGGCGTTTGCGCGCGCTCGCGGTCACGAGCGACAAGCGCAGCGTCGTCGCGCCCGACCTCCCGACGCTCGCCGAAGCAGGCGTTGCCGACTGTGTCGTGAACTCGTGGTACGGCGCGTTCGCGCCGGCGAAAATGCCGCCCGCGATCGTGCAGAAGCTCAATGCGGCGCTCGTCAAGGTGCTTCAGATGCCCGACGTGCGCGACAAGCTGCTGCTGCAAGGCGCCGAGGCCTCGCCGTCGACTGCCGCGGAGCTCGATTCGGTCGTGAAGGACGAGCTTCGCAAATGGGAAATGGTGATTCGCGACGCGAAGATCCGGCCCGAATAGCGACGTCATGGCTGCGCCGGATCGGGGTCGGGAACAAGCTGTCAGCGACGAGGTCGCCGCGCTGATCGCGCGAGCCCGCAAGGCGCAGGCTGCGATCGACGACTACGACCAGGCGCGCGTCGACGAGCTGGTGACGGCCGCCGGCTGGGCGATCGTCGAGCCTTCGCGCAACCGGGCACTCGCCGAGCGTGCCGTTCGCGACACCGGCCTTGGCAACGTCGACGACAAGATCGCGAAGAACCGGCGCAAGACGATGGGACTCCTGCGCGATCTCGAGGGCGCGCGCTCCGCGGGCATCATCAACGAGGATCGCGAGCGCGGTCTGGTCGAGATCGCGCGTCCGCTCGGCGTCGTCGCCGCGATCACGCCGTCGACGAACCCGGGCGCGACGCCGGCGAACAACATCATCAACGCGCTCAAGGGCCGCAATGCGATCGTGCTCGCGCCGTCGCCGAAGGGCGCGTCGACGCTGGAGCTGCTGATCGACTTCATGCGCGCGGAGCTTGCCCGCGTAGGTGCGCCGCGCGATCTCGTGCTTGCGCTCCCGTCGCCCGTATCGCGCGAGCACACGCGCGAGCTGATGCGGCAGGCGGACTGGGTCGTCGCGACCGGCTCGCAGAACAACGTGCGCGCGGCCTACTCGAGCGGGACGCCTGCGCTAGGCGTGGGTGTGGGGAACGTTGCGGCGATCGTCGACGAGACGGCGGACCTCGCGGACGCAGCCCGCAAGATCGCGATGTCGAAGACGTTCGACAACGCGACCAGCTGCTCGTCGGAGAACAGCGTGATCGCCGTCGACGTCGTGGCGTCGCGCTTGCTCGACGCGTTCGCCCAGCACGGCGGCGTGCACCTCGACGCCTCGGAGAAGCGAAGCGCTGGAGCAGGCGATGTTCGCGGACGGCAAGCTGCGGCCCGAAGTCGTCGCCCAATCCGCCGGCGCGATCGCCAGCCGAGCCGGCATCGACCGCGCGCGGAACGCGCGGTTCCTGATCGTCGACGAGGAGGGTGTGGGACCCGCGTTCCCGTTCTCCGGCGAGAAGCTCTCGCCGGTGCTCGCGTTCTACCGCGCTCGCGACTTCGACGCGGCCGTTGCGCGCGCGGACCAACTGTTGCGTCATCAGGGTGCGGGCCATTCGGTCGGCCTGCACAGCCATTCGCCGGACCGTGCCACCCGGCTGGGACTGACGTTGCCGGTCTGCAGGGTCATCGTGAACCAGGTGCATTGCTTTGCCACCGGCGGGAACTTCGATAACGCGCTGCCGTTCTCGCTGTCGATGGGGTGCGGGAGCTGGGGCGGCAACAGCTTCTCGGACAACCTCAACTGGCGGCACTTCATCAATGTCACGCGGGTCGTGCATCCGCTCCCGCCCGAGCACGTGCGCGAGCCGACCGAGGACGAGCTGTTCGGCGCGTATCGCCGGCGCTACGGCGCGTGAACGTCGCCGCGTCGACGTTCGCCGAGCTGATCCAGGCGCGAGCCGCCAGTGACGCGACGTTCGCGATTGCGCCCGGTCGTGACGAGACGCTGACCTACGCGGCGCTTGCACAGCGCACCGCCGAGCTCGAGACCGCGTTCGCCTCGTGGGGGATCGCGCCCGGCGAGATCGTCGGCTTCATGTTGCCGAACGGGCTCGCAGCCCTCGAGCTGTTCGTCGGAACGATGGCAGCAGGGCGCATCGTCCTTCCGTTCAACCTGCTCGCGCAGGACACGCAGCTCGACTACGTCCTCGGTCATGCGACGCCGCGGATCGTGTTCGCAACCGCCGAGCATGCACCGCGTCTTGCATCCGCGGCCCGGCGTGCGGGCGTGGGCACGCAAATCGAAACCTGCACGGTCGATGCACTCGCGTTGCCGCGCGGGCGAGCCTCGCGCGCGCGAGGTCATGCTCGGCCGGCCGATCCGGCGCTGCTCATGTACACGTCGGGAACGACCGGGGTACCCAAAGGCGTGCTGCTGACGCACGCGAACATGCTCTACGCGGGACGCGCCGTCGCCGACCACCAGCAGTTGTCGCCGGACGATCGCGTGCTCTCGTCGCTGCCGCTGTATCACATCAACGGCCAATGCATCGCGACGGTGTCTACCCTCGTGTCCGGCGGCAGCGTCGTGCTTGCCGCAGCGCTTCAGCACGTCGCAATGGTGGTCGCTCGTCGAGCGTTACCGGCCGACGTGGCTCAATCTCGTGCCGACGATCGTCGCGTACCTGCTGAATGGTCCGGAGCTCACGCCGGCGCAGCGCGAAGCCGCGCGCGGCGTTCGCTATGCGCGCTCCGCGTCCGCACCGCTGCCGCCGGACCAGCAGCGCGCGTTCGAGCAGCGGTTCGGCATTCCGGTCGTCGAAGCGATGGGGTTGACCGAAAGCGCGTCGGTGGCTTTCTGCAATCCGATGGATCCGCGCAAGCGTCGCATCGGCAGCGCGGGGCAACCCTTGGGCGTGCGCGCGCGCGTCGTCGATAGCCAGGGCCGGGAGCTCGAAGACGGCGAGCGCGGCGAGATCCAGCTTGCGGGGCCGAACGTGATGGCCGGCTACTATCGCGCCTCGCAAGGCTCGCAGGACGCCCTGACCGGCGACGGCTGGCTTGCGACCGGCGATCTCGGCTATCGCGATGCCGACGGCTTCTATTTCATCACCGGTCGCCGGAAGGAGCTGATCATCAAGGGCGGCGAGAACATCGCGCCGCGCGAGATCGACGAGGCGCTGCTCCGCCACCCCGGCGTGCTCGAAGCGGCAGCGGTCGGCGTGCCGGACCGCGAGTACGGACAGCAGATCCTCGCGTGCATCGTGCGCAAGCCCGGGACGACCGTCGACGACACCGAGCTCGAAGCGCATTGCCTGCGCGAGCTCGGTCGCTACAAGACGCCGCGCTATTTTCGCTTCGTCGACGAGCTGCCGAAGGGACCGTCGGGCAAGGTCCAGCGGATGAAGCTCGCGGAAGCCTGGGAGGGCTAGCGCGGCGCCTTGACGCGCTGGTCCGCCCTCACGCCAGCGGCCCCTTCGGGAAGTAGTGCGCGTAAGCGTTCGCCTGGTTCACCTGCACGCTGTTGTGCCAGTACATCACCCGCTTCGCCCATGCCTTCTGCGACGCGATCACCTTGGCGAACAGCGGGTTGTCCGCGGAGATGCCGGGCGATCACCGTGTCCCAGGCCTTGAGCTGCGCGTCCAGAATGGGCTTGGGCGTGCGGTAGACCTTCACCTTGTCCTTCGTCTGCAGGTCGATGAAGTCCTGCGACATGCGGTGCATGGATTTCCACAGCATGTCCGAGTGGGCGGCGTGGGGAACATATTTGAGGATGGCCTTGATGTCCTCGGGCAGGGCGTCGTGCTTCGTCTTGTTGAACATGACCTCGCAGATATTGTTGGCCATGTGGTAGCTCTGCTGCAGATAGAACTTGGCCACGTCCGGGAAATCCCATGACGCGGTCGTCGGTGGCGCTCGCGAACTCCGCGCCGTCGAGCACACCGCGGTCGAGCGCCGGCACGATGTCGGCGGGCGCCATCTGGACCGCCGACATGCCGAGCGCGGTGAACATATCCACGGCGAGTCCGGACGTGCGGAACTTGAGGCCCTTCAGGTCCGCCTGGCCCTTGATCTCCTTCTTGAACCAGCCCATCGGCTCGCACGGCACCGGTCCGCCGAGGTAGCTCACGATGTCGAGCCGCGCGGCCTGCTGGATCTCGGCGAACAGCTGCTTTCCGCCGCCGTACTCGACCCAGCCCATCAGCTGATTGGCGTCCATGCCGAAGTCGGGCCCTGCGCCATAGAGGCCGAAGGCGACGTTCTTGCCGAACCAGAATGCCGGGATGCCATGGCCGCCGTCGAGCACGCCTTTGCTTACCGCGTCGACAAGCTGCAGGCCCGGCACGACCGCGCCGGCCGGCAGCATCTCGATCTTCAGCCGACCCGCCGGTGAGGTCGGCGGCCTTCTTGCACCAGTCGACGGCGCACTCGTGGTAGATGAACTTGTGCGGCCAGGTGCTCTGGAAGCGCAGCGTGATCGGCGCCTGCGAGCGCGCGATCATCGGGAACGCGAGCGCCGTAGCGCCAGTCGCCGCGCCCGCGGCGAGAAAGCGGCGCCGCGTCCGGGTCTTCGGGTTGCCGGCGGCGGTACGGCCGATCACGTTGCGTCATTGCGCTCTCCCGTGAATGTGCTGCCCGTTGCGTTCGAAATTCCGGACGTGCGCGGCGCCGTGCTATGTCTGGGGTTCGCCGACCTTGTTGCCGGTCGAGAATCCCGCGCTCTTCGCGAAGATGTTCGGCTTGCGATAGATCGCGAGGATCGTGCAGCCCTCCTCGCTGTAGGTTTCGTGCATCGAGCCGGAGTGACGCCAGACGTATTCGCCCTTGCGGCAGATTCCGTCGTGGTCGGAGAACGAGCCCTCGAGCACCCAGGACTGCTCGATCTCGGGGTGCATGTGGAACGGAAGGCGCGCCCCCGGTTCCCACTTGAGCAGGCAAGTCATCTCGCCCGCCTCGTCGTTCTTGTAGAGCACCTTGATCTGGATGCCGGGAAACTGCGACGGACTCCAGTCCATGTCCTGCGGCTTCACGTAGATGGAGCCGTTCGGCGTGGGGTCGAGCTTGAGCGTCTTCGCCCGCCATTGCTCGATCTGCTCGGGCGTGAGCTGTGTCGCCATGTTGACCTCCTCAATGCCGCCAAGCGAGAATGCGGCTTCGGGCGAGTATGCCCATTGGGAAACATGCAGTCAACATGCGCTTCGCCGTCTTCATCTACGAGGGTGTGGAGCCGGTGGACCTCGCGACCTACGGCGTGCTCTCGATGGCGCGCCGCATCGCGCCACAGGTCTCGATGTTCACCGTCGCGCCAAAGGCCGGCGAGGTCGTGCTGGCCAACGGCTTGCGCGTGATCGCCGACCACGGCTTTTCCGACTGCCCGCCGTCCGATGCACTGATCGTCACGGGCGGTCCGGGCTGGGTCGCGCAGTGCGGAAGCAACGAGACGCTGGACTTCATCCGCCGCTGCGCTCGCGAACGCTTGGTTGCGGGCGTGTGCACGGGCGGGATGATCCTCGCCGCCGCTGGAATCCTCGACGGTTGCAAAGCGACCACGAAGCGCGAGATCGCCGGTGCGGAGGTTCCTCCGGTGCGCCTCATGCGCGAACGCCATCCGCGGATCGACGTGACCGAGGCTGCGAGTCTCGTCGACTGCGGCCGCGTGGTTACAGGTGGCGGCGTCACGCTTGGCATCGACGCGACGCTCCACCTGCTCGCGCGCCTGCTCGGCGAAGACGTCGCAAACGAGACCGCGCGGATCATGGAATACACTCGCGCATGGCGAGCAAACCGAGAGGCACTGCCAGTCATCGTGCAGTGACGCGTCCCGTCCGCGAGCGAACGTCGGACGGGCAGATCGGCGACCACCTGAAGGCGCTGCGCGCCGCGCGCGGCATGACGCTCGACCGACTCGCCGCCGCCACCGGACTGACCAAGAGCTATCTGTCGAAGATCCAGAACTCCCGCAAGCTTCCGCCGATCGCGACGCTCTCGCGCATTGCCCAGGCGCTGGGCACCGGCATCGGCAGCTTCTTCGGCGACATCCTCGAGCCGGGCGAAGGCGCAAGTGTGGTCCGCAAGAACGAGCGGCTCCCGGTGGTGCGCGGTGGCACCGCCTTCGGTTACGACTACGTCAGTCTCGCGCACGACCGGCTGTCGCAAACGCATGGAGCCGTTCGTCTTCACGTTCCCGTCGAAGATCGACAGGCACGTCTTCTTCGACCATGGCGGCGAGGAGTTCGTGTTCATCCTGAGCGGCAAAGTGATCTTCCAGGTCGGCGACGAACGCTGGGCGCTCGAGAAGGGCGACAGCATCTATTTCGACGCCGCCATCCCGCACCGCGGCTGGAGCGTGGGCCGCGACGCCACAGCGCTGGTCGTGATCCACGCCGCGGAGCATCGGCATGACGAGCCGCAATCGAGGCGGAAGCGCAAACATCGTGCTTGAGCTCGTCGTTGCGTTTGCAGCGGCCCGCAGTCCTCTCTATCATCCGAATGTCCTTCATGGCGCGGCACGAGCGCGTCGAGCCGATGCCCGTCCCCGCCGAGAACCGACCCCTCCCTGAAGAGCCCCGCGAGCAGCAGCGCACCGCGTACAGCACGTGCTACATGTGCGCGTGCCGCTGCGGCATCAAGCTGACGATCGAGCCCACTGAGGCGGGTGACCAGATCCGGTTCATCCAGGGCAATCGCGATCATCCGGTGAACCAGGGCGTGTTGTGCGCCAAGGGTTCGGCCGGCATCATGAAGCAACTCTCGCCGGCGAAGCTGACGAAGCCGCTGCTTCGCAAGCCGGGTGCCGAGCGCGGCGAGGCGGCGTTCGACGAGATCGAATGGGACGAGGCGCTCGCGATCCTCACCGAGCGCCTGAAGCGCATCCGGGCCACCGAGCCGCGAAAGCTCGCGTTCTTCACCGGCCGCGACCAGATGCAAGCGCTCACCGGGCTGTGGGCACAGCAATTCGGAACGCCGAACTGGGCGGCGCACGGCGGCTTCTGCTCGGTGAACATGGCGGCCGCGGGCTTGTACACGATCGGCTATTCGTTCTGGGAATTCGGCGCGCCCGATTGGGATCGCGCAAAGTACTTCGTCCTCTGGGGCGTGGCCGAGGACCAT
Organism: uncultured beta proteobacterium; assembly: GCA_963804205.1. Taxonomy (GTDB): domain Bacteria; phylum Pseudomonadota; class Gammaproteobacteria; order Burkholderiales; family Casimicrobiaceae; genus VBCG01. The sequence continues at coordinate 518,572 of CAWDPJ010000008.1, forward strand.
TCGAGCAATCCGATCAAGATCGGCCTCGACAAGCTGAAGCGGCACGGCGCGAAGTTCGTTTCGATCAATCCGATCCGGACCGGCTATTCGGCGATCGCGGACCAGTGGATCCCGGTGCGGCCGGGTACCGACGGGTTGCTCGCGTTGTCGATCATCCACGTGCTGCTCTCCGACGGCACGATCGACTTCGAGTTCCTCGCGCGCTACACGAACGCGCCCTGGCTCGTGATTCGTGCACCCGGTCGCGCCGACGACGGACTGTTCGCGCGGGACCGCGAGGGCCGGCCGCTGGTCTTCGACGAGGCAACCGGCGCGTTCACCGGTGCGGTGACGTTCGATACGCGTCCGGCGTTGTTCGGCAGCTACGTGCTGCCTGAAGGCCCCCATGCGGGACGCGAGGTGAAGACGTCACTGGCGCTGGCCGCCGAGCGTTACCTGGATCCCCAGCACGCGCCGGAACGCGTGACGGAGCAATGCGGCGTGCCGGCCGAGACGATCCGGAGCCTTGCGCGCGAAATGGCGCAGGTCGCCTTCCACGAAGCGATCACGCTGCCGGTGCGCTGGACCGACGTGTGGGGACGCGAGCACGACACGGTGACCGGTCGCCCGGTCGCGATGTATGCGATGCGCGGCATTTCGGCGCACAGCAACGGCTTTCATACGTGCCGTGCGCTGCACTTCATCCAGATGCTGCTGGGCGCGCTGGATGGGCCGGGCAATTTCCGCGCGCGCGCGCCTTACCCGAAGCCGATTCCGCCGAAGCAGCTTCCGGCGAACCAGCGCTCGCACCCGAACCTGCCGCTCGGCGGCACGCCGCTCGGCTTCCCCACGCGCCCCGAGGATCTCGCGATCGACGCGGACGGCAAGCCGCTGCGCATCGACAAGGCCTACTCGTGGGAATCGCCGCTTGCCGCGCACGGCTTGATGCACATGGTGATCGCGAACGCCGTCGCGGGCGATCCGTATCCGATCGACACGCTGATGCTGTTCATGGCGAACATGGCGTGGAACTCGGCGATGAATACCGGGCGCACGCGCGAGAACCTGCGTGCGAAGGATGCGAGCGGCGAGTACCGGATCCCGTTCGTCGTCGTCAGCGATGCCTTCTGGTCGGAGACCGTCGCTTTCGCCGATCTCGTCCTTCCCGATACGACGTACCTCGAGCGCTACGATGCGATCAGCCTGCTCGACAGGCCGATCTCGGAACCGGACGCGGCGGCCGACGCGATCCGCCATCCGGTGATCGCGCCGGACCGCGACGTGCGGCCTTGGCAGGACGTTCTCGTGGATCTCGCGGGGCGACTGGATTTCCCGGCGTTCACCAAGCTCGACGGAAAACCGAAGTATCGCGACTACAAGGAGTTCATCGTCCGCTACGAGCGTGCACCCGGCATCGGCTTCCTCGCGGGATTCCGCGGCACGGACGGCACGAAATCGCTCGTCGGCGAGCCGAACCCGAAACAGTGGGACGCGTACATCGCGAACCAGGCGTTCTTCGTGCACCCTCTCCCCGAGGGACACCAGTGGTACCGCTATGCGAACCGCGGCTATCTCGAGTTCGCGAAGCGTTCCGGATTCATCACCGACATCGAGCCGATCGTGCTCCAGCTCTGGTCGGAACCGCTGCAGAAGTTTCGCCTTGCCGGCGAAGGCGTGTACGACGGACCTCGGCCGCGCGATCCGATCGACGCGTACCGGCTCGCGACGTATTTCGATCCGCTGCCGTACTGGCACGCGCCGCTGGAGATGGAGCGCACCGACACGAACGCGTTTCCGCTGCACGCGATCACGCAGCGACCGATGGTCATGTACCACTCGTGGGATTCGCAGAACGTCTGGCTGCGGCAGATCCTGGCCGAGAATGCGCTGTACGTGAATACCAGGACCGCGTCCGAGCAGGGCTTGAGCGACGGCGACTGGGCGTGGCTCGAGTCGCCGCACGGGCGTATCCGATGCCGGATTCGCACGATGGAAGGTGTGGAGCCTTCGACCGTATGGACGTGGAACGCGGTCGGCAAGCAACCCGGCGCGTGGGGTCTCGCTCACGATGCGCCGGAGGCTACGACCGGCTTCCTGCTCAATCACCTGATCGCGGAGCATCTGCCGAAACGCGCGGGCGAAGGGACGCGTCTGCTCACGAATTCCGATCCGGTCACCGGCCAGGCCGCGTGGTACGACGTCCGCGTCCGGCTCGTGAAATGCGCGACGCAGCAGGCCGGGACCTGGCCGACGTTCGAGCCGCTGCCGTCAGTGTCCGCGAAGCCGTCGTTGCTTCGCTGGGGCGCGCGCACGACGCCATGAAGCTCGGCCTGCTCATCGATCTCGATACCTGCGTCGGCTGTCACGCCTGCGCGACCGCATGCAAGGAATGGAACGGCGCGTCCGCGATCAGCGGGCCGCTGACCGACTGCGATCCCTACGGCAGCGATCCCTCGGGACTGTGGTTCAACCGCATCCGCCATTACGAGGTCGGCGAGTATCCGGCTGTCGAAGACCGTGAACTTCCCGATGTCGTGCCTGCATTGCGAGGAGGCGGCCTGCGTGACGGTTTGTCCGACCGGCGCGTCGTACAAGCGCGAGGACGGCATCGTGCTCGTCGACCAGGATCGCTGCATGGGCTGCAATCTGTGCACCTGGGCATGCCCGTACGGTGCGCGTGAGCAGGATGCGCACAGCGGCACCGTGAAGAAGTGCACGCTGTGCGTGGACCGCGTTCACGATGAGCGCCTGCCCGAGCACGAGCGCCAGCCGGCATGCGTGCTCGCGTGTCCGACGCATGCGCGTCATTACGGCGACTTCGAGGACCCCGAGTCGAACGTCTCGAAGCTCTCGGCAGAACGAGGCGGATTCAGCCTGCTGGAGTCGCTCGGCTACAAGCCGGTGAACCGCTATCTGCCGCCGCGGGCCGTGCCGCAAGTCGAAGTGCCCGTGCGCGAGCAGGCACCGGCCGGCGGGGCGCTGGCCAGGCTCGCGTCGCTGGCGCGCGCGGCCGTTGGCCGCTAACGCGACTTGAAGCCGGCGCTGTCGGTCGTCGCATTCACCGTGCTTTCGGGTGCGGGCCTCGGTGCTCTGGCATTGCTTGCCCTCGCCGACGTTGCGCGGCTCGTTCATGAGCCGGTCGTAACGCCGAGCACGCTGCAGCGCGCATCGATGATCGCGCTGGGTCTGGTGGTGGTCGGTCTTTCCCTCTCCGCGCTGCACCTCGGCAATCCGCGCAATGCGTGGAAATCACTGTCGCGGCTGCGGACATCGTGGTTGTCCCGCGAAGCGTTGGCGTCGCTCGCCCTGCTCGGCTGCGCGTCGTCGTGGATCGTTGTCGTCATGCGGGACGGTCCGGCGTTCCTACGCGCATCGCTGGCGCTTGCGGTAATCGCCTTGTCGTGGCTCACGCTGCATTGCACGGCGATGATCTATGCCAGCTTGAAGCCGATCCGCCAATGGAATACGCCGCGCGTGCCGCTCGCGTATCTGACGCTTGGTCACGCGTCCGGGGCGGTCCTCGTCGTGGCGGTGCTACGCACGCAGGGCGAGCCAGCCGGCGGATTTGCCATCGTTGCGGGCGCGCTATTGCTGGTCGCCGCGGGCGTGAAGCTCGACTATTACGCGTACATCGCGAGCGATATCCGTCGCCTGACACTCGAAGAGGCGATCGGCGTGCCGCAAGGCGTGCACCCGGCGGGGGCGGGCGGATCACGCATGCGGGCGCGCCTGTTCGACATCGGCCATTCGCGCGGCACGTTTCTGACGCGGGAGTTCGGCTATACGCTCACGCCTGCACAACGCACGTCGTTGCGGCTATTGGTTTGGATCGCGGGCTTCGCGGTGCCGGGACTCTGGCTTGCGACCGGGCTCGAAGAGCCGCCAGCCGCTGCCCTCGCGTTCGGTGCCTGCCTGTTCGGGTTCGGCGCAGAGCGCTGGCTGTTCTTCGCCGAGGCGCGGCATACGGTGCGCCTCTATCACGGGGATCACACGACCTGACCAATAGGACAGCAAGGCGGTAGCCCGGTTTCGTTTCAACGACCTAATTCGAGGGACGTCACATAATTGTCATACCCAGAGAATGTCGGTCTTCCACGGCGCGCTGCTCGGAATGTGATCCGCCTCGCATTCCACGTGTCACGAAAGTGTCGAATCCGCCCGCCATGCTATTTGGAGTGTGCCGGGATCTTCCGTTGATTGTTCCTGTCCGACGCCGGTACACGATCGAACCACCAACGTAACCGCACTGATACGGGCAAGCCCGTACTCTTGCGTGTCGGGCATTGTCGGCGCGCCATTTTCGGTGTTGCCCGCACTGTCACATTGATTCATCGCGCGGTCACGCCGGTGTAACAATCGGGTCATATCCTTCCGAGACGTTCAACCAACCCCACAGGGGGTCGACATGCGATTCAATCGACAAATCATGGCCGGCGCCATCGCGGCGGCCTTGTCAACGACGGCGTTTGCCCAAGGTGCGCTGGTCAAGGTCGACGGCTCGTCGACCGTCTACCCGGTCACCGAGGCGGTGGCCGAGGAGTTCCAGAAGGCCGAGAAGAACGCCATCAAGGTCACGGTCGGCATTTCCGGGACGGGCGGCGGCTTCAAGAAATTCTGCCGCAACGAGATCGACATCAGCGACGCCTCGCGCCCGATCCTCAAGGCCGAGATGGACGAATGCGCGAAGGCGGGCATCACCTACTTCGAGCTGCCGATCGCATTCGACGCGCTTACGGTCGTGGTCAACTCGAAGAACACGTTCCTCGACAAGGGGATCACCGTCGAGCAGCTGAAGAAGATGTGGGAGCCGGCGGCCCAGGGCAAGATCACCAAATGGAACCAGATCGATCCATCGTGGCCGAACGCCGACATCAAGCTTTTCGGCGCCGGCTCGGATTCCGGCACGTTCGACTACTTCACCGAGGCGATCGTCGGCAAGGCGAAGGCGTCTCGTGGTGACTTCACGGCGTCCGAAGACGACAACGTGCTCGTACAGGGGGTCCAGCGTGACGTGAACGCGCTCGGCTATTTCGGCTTTGCCTACTACGCCGAGAATCAAGCCAAGCTGAAGGCCGTGCCGATCATCGAGAAAGCCGGCAAGGCCGCGGTATTGCCGTCGATGAACTCCGTGCTCGACGGGAGCTATCAGCCGCTGGCGCGTCCGATCTTCATCTACGTCAACGCCAAAGCCTACGAGCGTCCGGAAGTGAAGAAGTTCGTCGACTACTACCTCACCCATGGCTCGAAGCTCGCCAAGGAAGTGAAGTACGTTCCGCTGCCCGACAAGGCCTACACGATGAACAAGGATCACCTCGCCAAGGGCAAGAAGGGCACGGTGTTCGGCGGCGTGGCCGAGGTCGGCGTCAAGATCGACGACCTGATGGCGCGCGAAGCCAAGCTGTAAGTCCTCTCGAGGCGGCGGCGGTTCACCGACCGCCGCTGCACGACACGCTGCCTGAAGTGCCGGCGCGAGCGGGGCCACTATCGGCCTCGACGCGCCGGAAGTCTTGGGGGGACAGCCTATAATGGACACGGCGACAGCAATCGCAGCGCCCGCCGGGGCGCCGCTTCCGACCGTGGTCAGCGAGCGTCTGGCGAAGAAGTTCTCCCGCAACCTGAAGGAGCGCGCGATCGAGGCGCTGCTCTTCGGTGCGGCCTTCGTCTCGGTGTTCACGACGGTCGGGATCGTCTACATCCTGGTGAAAGAGAGCGTGCTGTTCTTCACGCACGTCTCGATGTGGGACTTCCTCACCGATACGCAGTGGACGCCGCTGTTCGACGACGCCCACTTCGGCATCATGGTGCTGCTGTCGGGCACGATAACGAGTTCTGCGGTCGCGCTCGCCGTCGCGATCCCGCATGGGGACGACGATCGCGATCTATCTGTCCGAGTTTGCGACGCCGCGGGCGCGGGAGATCGCGAAGCCGGTGCTGGAACTGCTCTCCGGCGTCCCTACGATCGTCTACGGCTACTTCGCGCTCCTCTTCGTCGCTCCGATCCTGCAGATCCTGATCCCCTCGCTTCCCGGGTTCAACATGCTTTCCGCCGGGCTCGTCATGGGCATCATGATCGTGCCGTATGTGGCCTCGATCTCGGAGGACGCCATGCGGGCGGTGCCCATGTCGCTGCGTGAAGGCAGCTTCGCGATGGGGGCGACGCGCTTGCAGACGGCGATCAAGGTCGTCGTCCCGGCCGCGATTTCGGGCATCGCGGCGGCCTACATCCTCGGGATCTCGCGGGCCGTCGGTGAGACGATGATCCTCGCGGTCGCAGCGGGCATGCAGCCCAACCTGACGTTCAACCCACTCGAGCCCGCAGCAACGATCACGTCGTATATTGTTCAGGTAGCTCTTGGCGATCTGCCGCACGGCTCGATCGGCTATCAGACGATCTTCGCGGCGGGCCTCACGCTGATGCTGCTCACCCTGTTCTTCAACCTGGTCGGCTTCTGGATGCGCCGCCGCTTCCGGGAGGCCTATTGATGGAAGCCGTCGTCGAATCGCGGGCCGAAATCCGATCGCTGATCGCGCGCGCGAAGCGCTGGGACGTCATCTTCGTCGCGCTGGGGATCTTGGCACTCGGCATCGGACTGCTGACGTTCGTGGCGCTGTTCGTCGACATGCTGATCGACGGTTGGTCGCGCCTGCGTCCCGAGTTCTTCACGGAGTTCCCGTCGCGGCGAGCCGGGCAGGCGGGGATCCTTTCGGCGTGGGTCGGCACGACGCTGGTGATGATCGTCACCGGCGCGGTCGCCGCGCCGCTCGGCGTCGCGGCCGGCGTTTACCTCGAGGAGTACGCGCCGAAGAACTGGATCACCGACATCATCGAGATCAACATCACGAACCTCGCCGGCGTGCCCTCGATCGTCTACGGTCTGCTCGCACTTGGACTGTTCGTCTACGCGTTCGGGCTCGGCCAGAGCATTCAGACCGCCGGGCTCACGCTGGCGCTGCTGATCCTGCCGATCGTCATCGTTGTCACGCGGGAGGCGATCCGTGCGATCCCGGCGATGATCCGCGAGGGCGCGTATGCGGTCGGCGCCACGAAATGGCAGACCGTCAAGGATCACATCGTTCCGTACTCGATGCCCGGGATCCTCACCGGCGTGATCATCGGCATGTCGCGCGCGATCGGCGAGACGGCGCCGATCATCACGATCGGCGCGCTGACGTTCATCGCTTTCCTGCCGCCGATGCCGGTCACGCCCGAGTTCCCGTTCTTCTCGTTCGAATGGCTGAAGGCGCCGTTCACGGTGATGCCGATCCAGATGTTCAACTGGACCAGCCGTCCCGACGAAGCGTTCCATGCGAACGCCGCGGCGGCGGGCACGATCCTGGTCTTCATGACGCTGGTGATGAACGGTTTGGCCATCTGGCTGCGTTACCGCCTCCGCAAAAATATCAAATGGTGACCCCTCTCATGGAAGCCCGTACCCAGATCCACTTCCCACGCCACGCTGCTCGGCAGCGCGAATCCCAACGCGCTGCCGCCGATCGCTTCGACCGCGCCGGCGCCGCCGCTCAAGGCCGAGAGCCGCAATCTGTCGTTCCACTACGGCAAGTTCCAGGCGTTGAAGGGCGTCACGATGCCGGTCCACGAGCATCAGGTGACCGCCTTGATCGGGCCGTCCGGTTGCGGCAAGTCCACGTTTCTGCGCTGCTTCAACCGAATGCATGATCTGTACGCGGGCAACCGCTACGAGGGCGATATCATCCTGCACCCGGACAACACGAACCTGCTGGACCAGGATGTCGACCCGATCGAGGTCCGTATGCGGGTCTCGATGGTGTTCCAGAAGCCGAATCCGTTCCCGAAGTCGATCTACGAGAATGTGGCGTACGGGCTACGCGTCCGAGGGGTCAAGCGCAAGAATCAGCTCGACGACAAGGTAGAGGAGTCGCTTCGCGGCGCCGCGCTCTGGGACGAGGTCAAGAACCGGCTGAACGAGGTCGGCAGCAACCTGTCCGGCGGCCAGCAGCAGCGCCTTTGCATCGCGCGGGCGCTGGCGACCGACCCCGAAATCCTGCTGTTCGACGAACCGACGTCGGCGCTCGATCCGATCGCGACCGCGAGCATCGAGGAGCTCGTGACCGAGCTCAAGAAGAAGGTCACGATCCTGATCGTCACGCACAACATGCAGCAGGCGGCGCGGGTCTCCGACTACACGGCGTACATGTACATCGGCGAGCTCATGGAGTTCGACAAGACCGACACGATCTTCTTCAAGCCGCGCCGCAAGGAGACCGAGGACTACATCACCGGGCGCTTCGGTTGATCGCCCCGCAGGAATGAGGGACCTATGAGCGACCACACATCGAAACAATTCGACGCCGAGATGGAGGCGATCCGCTCCGGCGTGCTCTCCATGGGCGGCCTGGTCGAGCGCCAGATGACGCGCGCGATCGAGGCCCTCGAGGAGGACGAGGATTCGCGTCTTCTCGACGCCGTCGGCGCCGACGAGCGCGAGATCAACCAGCTGCAGATCCAGATCGACCAGCAGTGCGCTCAGATCATCGCGCGTCGCCAGCCGACTGCCGTCGACCTGCGACTCATCATGACCGTCACGAAGATCGTCAACGACCTCGAGCGGATCGGCGACGAGATCAAGAAGATCGCGTACAAGGCAGCGTCCATCCAGGGCAGCGACCGGCTGACGCGGATCCGCTTCTTCGACGTGGTTCGCGTGGCGGGAGGCGCACAACAGATGTTGCGCCAGGCGCTGGATGCGTTCGCGCGCCTCGACGTCCTCGCCGCCGCCGAAGTCGTGGCGGAAGACGACGACATCGACCTCGCGTTCAACGCGATCATGCGTCAACTGATCAGCTTCATGATGGAGGACCCGCGGACGATCTCCGCGGCGCTCGAGGTCGTTTTCATCGCGAAGTCGATCGAGCGGATCGGCGACCACGCGAAGAACATCTCCGAGTCGGTCGTGCAGGCGGTGAAGGGCAAGGACGTGCGTCACGCGAGTGCGGAGCAGATTCGAGCCGAAGTGTCCGGGGAATGATGTCCTTGCTCCTTCGCCTTCCCGCTGCGCCGCCCCTTCCGGGTGAGGGGAAACGGACTGCGCTACGCTGCGCTCCGCGAGGCGACGAACCCTCACCCCTTCCCCCTCTCCCCACAGGAGAGGGGAAATGGACTGCGCTTCGCTGCGCTTCGCGAGGCAACGCATGACCCCAACGATCCTCGCTGTCGAGGACGAGCCCGCGATCCTCGAGCTGCTGCGAGTGAACCTGGTCGACGCGGGCTACACGGTGCGGGCTGCCTCCGACGCCGAGACCGCGCACGCGATGCTGAAGGAGGACCTGCCCGACCTGCTGCTGCTCGACTGGATGTTGCCTGGCCAGTCCGGCCTGGCACTTGCGAAGCAGCTACGTGCCGATTCGCGAACGCGCGACCTGCCGATCATCATGGTCACCGCGCGCAGCGACGAGGCCGACAAGATCGCGGGCCTCGAGGCCTGGGTCGACGACTATGTGACCAAGCCGTTCTCGCCGCGGGAGTTGCGCGCGCGGATCAAGGCGGTGATGCGTCGCCGCGCGCCGGAGGCGGCGCTGGAGCCGCTTTCGGCCGGTGGGCTGACGCTCGATCCCACGACTCATCGCGTAAGTGTGAATGGCCAGCCCGTGCATCTGGGTCCGACGGAGTTCCGGTTGCTGCGGTTTTTCCTTGCGCGACCCGAGCGCGTACACTCGCGCGCTCAGCTTCAGGATCAGGTGTGGGGCGACCAGGTCTATATCGAGGAGCGCACGGTTGACGTGCACATCCGTCGACTGCGGCTTGCGCTCGAGCCCTTCGGCATGGACGCGCTGATCGAAACCGTTCGGGGGAGCGGCTACCGCCTCGCCGTTCCGCGATGAAACCGGTGATCCGCAGGGGCCTTGTCGCCCCGGGCATCGTCGCGTTCGTCACGCTACTGGTGTGGGCGGTCTTCGGCCCGCGGTGGGCTCTGGCCGCGCTCGGGATCGGTGCGGCCGCAATCATCGGATTCCATCTCTACCAGCTTCAGCTCGCGACCGACTGGGCGGCGGGTCCGCTGGAGGCGCGGGTACCGGAAGGCCGCGGCATCTGGGCCGAGACGTTCTCCGTGCTGCATCGTCGAACCCGGATGCGCGAGGCGATGCAGCGCGATCTGAAGCACGTCATCCAGCGCTTCCGCAAGGCGGCCGAGGCACTCCCGGACGGCGTCGTTCTGCTGGACGCTTCGAACCGAATCGAGTGGGCGAACGCACGTGCGCAGGAACAGCTCGGCTTGAACCTCGCCACCGATCGGCGGCAACCGCTCGTGAACCTGGTGCGGCACCCCGAGTTCCTGCGCTACATCGAGTCCGGCGATTTTCGCGAGTCGGCCGTCGTCGAGCAACCGCAGGACGCGGCGCACGCTCGCGCTGCAGCTCGTGCCGTTCGGCATGGAAGAGAAGCTGCTGCTGTCGCGCGACGTGACGCAGCTCGAGGCGGTTGCGCGCATGCGGCGCGACTTCATCGCCAACGTGTCGCACGAGCTCAAGACGCCGCTGACCGTGGTGACGGGATTCCTCGAGACGCTGCAGGACATGGACTTCGAGCCGCGGCAACGCACCCGCTATCTGCGATTGATGGAGGACCAGGCCCGCAACATGCAACGCCTCGTCGACGATCTGCTGGCGCTGTCCTCGCTCGAGAGCGAGCACAACCCGCTGCAGGAGGTTGAGTTCGCCGTCGTCCCCCTGCTGCTCGAGCTGTCCGCCGATGCGAAGGGACTCTCGCAGGGCGAGCACGCGATCACGCTGGACATCGGCGAGGCAGCGGCGATCGTCGGCAGCCGGGACGAGCTCAAGAGCGCGATCGGCAACCTGGTCAGCAATGCGATCCGGTACACGCCGCAGGGCGGCGCGATCACGCTCACCTGGCACGTCGAAGAGGATGGGAGCGGTGTATTTGCCGTCCGGGACACCGGCATCGGCATTTCACCGGAGCACATTCCCCGTCTTACCGAGCGGTTCTATCGCGTCGATCGAAGCCGCTCGCGCGCGACCGGCGGTACGGGCCTCGGGCTCGCAATCGTAAAGCACGTCCTGCTGCGGCATCAGGCGGAGCTCGACGTCGAAAGCCGACTTGGCGAGGGCAGCACGTTTTCCGTGCGATTGCCGGCGAAGCGCGTGCGGCCGATTGCCGATGCCCCGTTGGACGCCCCGACAGAGGGACTCCCCGCCAATGCCATGGCTCAAGGAGGGGAGCCGGTGAACACGAGACAAGCCGACGCGAGCGTGTTTATAACGTCCTGTTCCTGTGCACGGGGAATTCTGCCCGCAGCATCATCGCCGAAAGCGTGCTGAACGCGAAAGGCAAGGGTCGCTTCAAAGCGTTCAGCGCCGGCAGTCATCCAGGCGGCGGCGTGAATCCCCTCGTCCTCGAGTTTCTGCGCGAGAGCGGTGTCAGCACGCAAGGTGCGCGGAGCAAATCGTGGGACGAATTTGCGTTCAAGGACGCGCCGCACATGGATTTCGTCATAACCGTCTGCGACCGGGCCGCAGGCGAGGTGTGCCCGGTATGGCCGGGGACGCCAGTGCTTGCGCAATGGTCCGCGCCGGATCCCGCACCCTACATGGCCAATCCGGACAAGGCGAGGCAAGTCATTCGCGAAATCTTCCATCTGATGGAATGGCGTATTTCCCTGTTCACCAGTCTTCCCGTCGACAAGTTGGACCGACCTTTCGCTGGAAGCCCAAACGCGCGCGATTGCCGGCAAGACTCCCGACGCCGCCGCCTCGGCATGAGGCACTGCTGCTCGCTCGAGCCGCGAGTTGCGGCGGCACGGGGCGACGTCGCCGCCCCGCGCAACTACGCCGGCTCAACGAGGACGCGGCAACAACCCCCTGGGAAAGGGCTCAGGAACGTCCGATAGCGCGATTTCCTCGGCCGGCGACACGTTTGGCCGCAATGCAGGCACGCATGCAAAGATCGCGGCAGCACCTCGCCTTCGGCAATCCAGCCAGCATTGACCATCGTATCGCGCACGCCTTTCTCCCTCACGTAACGATGGGCGACGAATCCGTCGCGGCTGCCGTTGTAGAGACGGTAAAGGGGCTCGGTCCCAGCGCCGCAATCGCCAGCGGCATCGGGGAGGGCGACGTAGTAAGCCACGCCCTCGTCGATCCAAGCCGGATTCGCCTTCAACGACTCGCACTCTTCCGGCGTCGCGAACACACGATTCGCTTCCGCGTTGGTCGCGTTCGAGAACTGGCATACCGGTACGCGACCCGTGTCCTGCTTGGTCCAAACGCGGAAGAAACGCATCGTCCGCCGCCACTGGTCGCCATACAGTCCGTCCGCGATCAGCCGCGCTTCCAGGCCGTCCGCGGTGTGGACGTAGCGTTGTCGGGTGGGATTGACGTATTCCGTCGCGAGGGCGGTTTCAGCTGCGGCAATCGGCGTGATCGCAAGCAAGCCTCCGTCCTGGCCTCCGTTGTCGTCGTTCACCGTTAGCAGTTGCGCGCTCATCGCGATCGCGCCCCGCGGGCTCCATCCGGCAGCGAGCGTCGTCGTGACGCTCCCGGAATTCGTGTCCACGACCGAGGCCGAGGCATCGTCGCGATTCAGCACGTAGAGCTCGTCTTCGGTCGCCGACAGAAGGGCCGCCCGCGGCCCGCGTCCAACCGTTACGAGCCCCACGATGCGATCGTGCTGGGTGTCGATGACCGATACGCGGTTGTCGTCCGCATTCGGCAGGTAATAGCGTCGATGCACTGACGATAGCGTTCCAGCCGTCGACCCTGCACCGGCAGGGATCGTGCGGACCACTTCGAAGCTCGCCGGGTCGATCACCGAGATCGTCCGGTCATCGACGTTGTTGACGTAGACCTTGCCCGAGTGCTCGTCGACGGTGGCGGCACCAGGATTGGTGCCGACAGTGACGCTTGCGGCTACCTGTCGCGATTCGAGGTCGATGACATCGACGGTCCTTCGCGCCCCGGAAACGACATAGAGCAGCCCGCGCCGAGCATCCACCGATGACGCCCCCGGTTCGCTGCCGACGGGAATCGCCGTGATGACTTTCAAGGTAGCGGCGTGCACGATCGAGACGCTTCCGTCGCCGCGATTCGAGACGTACAGCTCGCCACGCGGAAAATCGGCGCTGATGTGGCTGGGGCGATGGCCGACCGCCGTTCGTCGGATCACCCGTCCGTTCTCGATGTCGACCGCGACTACCCAACCTGGTGCAGTGTCATCGACGACGTACGCGATGCCGCTAACCGCGTTTACTACGACCGCGCGCGCATTCTTGCCCGCGAGGGCCGCAGGGGTCACCTGCAGGTTCCGCAGGTCCGCGATTTGCAGCGTGCCGCTGGCTGGGTTGGCGATGATCGCTTTGCCGCGCATCGGGTCGGCGGCAACGAAAGCCGGGCTTTCGTTGCCGACTTCCCCGATGGCGGGGTCCGAGGCGGTGACCGAAGCCGCTGCAGCAAGTGCGGTGCTAAGAACGAGCAACTTGGCGTTCATGTGAGGCTCCTTGGGTAGGGAATCGCGCGCAGCTCTGCCGGTGCTCCGAGACGATCGAGGCCGTAGCCCCAGCGGGGAGCCGTCAGCAGCGCGCTGTTGGCCCGCTGCAGAATCGCGGTAACAGGGCGAACGTAGTCACAGGAAAGGCGCGCGAGCGGGGACGACAACGGTTTGCCCCGCCACCGCGAGAAGCAGGACAGTTCGGCGAAGTGGATAGGTCATGGTCGCTCCCGTGCGTGGCATGGACTTCGGTGTGGCTCGCGTTCGCTTTTTGGGCGATCGCCCAGGGGAGCCGACGCTGCAAAGTCGTTTGTGGCGCTTGCGTCGACCCCCTGTGGCTCGCACAATGCGGCGACACGCGTCGCGGAATCGCTACCCGAACGGGGGAGATTCGAGCGGCTGGGGATGCGACTTTTCCGCTTGCCGACGCGTCGAGGGGATCACTAGAGTGCTTCGTCGAGTCACTGACTAAGGCGCCGGCAAGAGAATGCGTACGCGCGACGCGGCCCTGATCCGCAAGCTATGCAGCTGGGATTGCCGCCTCAATTCCTGGTCCAGTCGTTGCTGCCCGCACTGCGGGAGATCATTCCTGCACACTCAGGCGGCGTGTTCTGGGTCGACGCTGATGCGCAGATGACGGCGCTGTATGCCGAGCGTCTGCTCGAGCCGGAAGCGATGGCGGCGTACTACGAGCGCCATTACAAGGATGCGGTCGAGGGATTCGCGGCAGCCTTCTGCAGGCGGGCGCGTGACGACGAGCCCGTGTCGACGCATTCCTTTTCGCCGACCGAGCAGACCACCGACTATTTCCGGGAGATCCTGCGTTCGCTGGATGCCTATCACATCCTTTACGCAATCCTCACGCATGAAGGTGTGGCGTACGCGCAACTGAGTCTGTACCGCGGTGCATCGGACGAACCGTTCGACAGCGACGATCAACATGCCCTGCGCGGCGTGCTGCGGTACGTCTCCGAGGGCCTCTTCGATCCCGGCCGCAATCCGCTGGAAGCTGACGAGTCGGTCGTCGTCGAGGAGAGCCTGGGCGTCGTCAACGCATCGGGCGAGATCGTCAGCGCCACGGATCAATGGCGTCGACTCGTTCGCCTTGCGGCGCTCGCCCACGTGAGTCCGAGCCAGGCCAGCCAGGAATCGCGGACAATCGCATCGTTCGTGCGTGAGCTGAGTCGTCCCGGTCCGCAGCGCGGACTCTCAGGCCCCGAGGAAGACGTCCGCCAGACAGCGTGGGGGCGGTTCGTGATCAGGAAGTTCGCGCTTCGAGGCGCCACCGTCGATGACGAGCAGATCGGGCTGCTGATCCGCCGCGAGGAACCGCGGACGCTTTCGCTGATACGCGGCGCCGGCCACTCGCTGCTCTCGCCGCAGCAGCGAGAGGTTGCGCTCCTTCTGGCCCAGGGCAAGACCAACCCCGAAATCGCGCAAGCGCTCAGCCTTAGCCTCAACACCGCGAGCTACCACGTCAAGCAGGTGTACTCGAGGCTGGATGTCAGCGATCGCGGCGCGGTTCAGCAGCAGCTTCTTCGGCTGGCGGGCGACGAATTCGAGTCGTCGCACGCGCCAAGGTGACTTCATTGACCCAGGCGATCCCAGATTGCGTGCCTCTCGTGCCCGTTCTGCTTTCGGAGGCTTCATGAACACGCACTTGCACGGAAGTCGCCACTTGCTGCGGTATGGGAGCATCGCCGTCTTGCTGTCACTGATTCCTTGGGAATCGACGTGGGCGACCGCCTTCTTCATCAACCAGCAGAGTGTCCGCGGCCTGGGGCGGGTCGACGCGGGCAACACTGCCGCGGCCGAGGATCTCGGAACGATCTTCTTCAATCCCGCAGGTGCTCGCGCATGGCGAACCCCAGGCATCGTAGGGCCGGTCATCAATCCGGCGCCAAGTCCCTGGCGCGTGTCCGGCGGCAAGCGCGGGACGGGTCCATGCAATCACTGGAAAGTGTCCGGTCGGAGCCGCAATGACTGGAACCGAATCGCTCCCGGAGCTTCACTACACCGAGAAGACGATCGTCTTCGTCGATGTCGTGGAGTCCGTCCGGTTGACCGAGCACGACGAGTCGGGTGCGGTCAAGCGCATGCGGCGGCTGCTTGCGCACGTGGCCAATGACCTGGTCTCCAAGCACGGCGGCCTGGTGATCGAGCGACGTGGTGACGGGCTGATCCTCGAGTTCCGCGATTCGCGGTCCGCGGCCGTCTGTGCCTCCGAGATGCACGAGGGTACAGCTCCATACAACGTCGACGTCGCGGTCGAGGACACTATTAGCCTGCGCGTCGGCATTCACCGCGCCGACGTGCTGACCGATGACACCACGCTCTTCGGCCAGGGTGTCAACCTGGCCGCCCGGATCGCTGCGCTCGCCGGACCGGGAGAGACGGTGTTATCCGCCGTCGTCGCCGGCGAGCTAGTCAACGGCCTCGATGGTGAGCTTCAGGACATGGGCGAATGCCATGTCAAACACGTCGCAGAGCCTGTTCGAGTCTATCGGCTCGAACGACAGCACGACTCGCATGCGCGGCTGGAGATGGCGGCTATCGTCAAGCTTCAGCCGATGATCGCGATCATGCCGTTCGCCGGCTATGGAACGGAATCGAGCGGGATGGGAATTGGCGACATCGTTTCCGACCAGCTGATCGGCGCGCTATCCAGAAGCAACGCTGTCAACGTCATCTCGAGGCTGTCGACGACGGCGTTGCGCGGTCGCGAACTCTCGCTCAGCGGCATCGCCACGAGGCTCGCAGCAGACTTTGTCGTCTCCGGCAAGTACTGGCGATCCGCCGACAAGCTGTTCGTGCAGGTCGAGCTCGCAAGCGCTTCTACCGGTGTCGTGATCTGGGCTCAGACGGTTTCTGACGACGAGATCGCGGCGCTGCACATCGACAGCGAACTGATCGGCATACTATTGCAGGGTATTACCGAGGCGCTCTTCACGGAAGAGGTTCGCATCGCGCGCATGCTGGCGCTGCCGAATCTGGCCACCCATACGCTGTTGCTCGCCGCGATAAGCTTCCTCTACCGGCTTTCCGCCGCGGATTTCGAGCGGGCGCATTCGGCCTTGAGCGCACTGCACGAACGCGTGCCGCGGCACCCGACGCCGTTGGCCTGGCTCGCGCGCTGGCACCTGTTCCGGGTCGTGCAAGGGTGGTCCGACGACCGCGACCGCGACGGGAGGCTTGCATTGTCGTACGCGCAGCGCGCACTCGACCTCGATCCGGAGTCGTCGCTTGCGCTGACGATGGCGGGTAACGTGCATGTAACCTACCTGCACGACCTCGATGAAGCCGAACGGCTCTACGACAGCGCGCTGGCGATCAATCCGAACGAGTCGCTGGCGTGGCTGCAGAAAGGCAACGCTCGGAGCTTCCGCGGCGACGGAAGCGGTGCGCTCACGGACATCGGGCATGCCGTACGTCTGTCGCCACTCGATCCGTCGCGTCACTTCTACGAAAGCTTGCTCGCCAGCGCGGCGCTGACCGCAGGCGACTACGAACGCGCGATTTCCGCGGCGAAGTCGTCGCTGCGAATGAACAGCAACCACGTCTCCAGCCACCGGGTGCTGGCGATCGCCCAGTCGCTCCTCGGGCTTCACGATGAAGCTGCGGCCACCGTCCGTCACCTGCTCTTCGTCGAGCCGCGCCTGACCGTAGCGTCGTACATCGCGTGGTCGCCCGGAGGGCGCTCCGGATTGGCAGAGAAATTCGGACGTGCGCTGCATCGTGCGGGCTTGCCGATGGGCGACGAATCGGAAGTGCAACGACCAAAAGGGGGGACGACATGAGCACGCTGGACGGATGGGATGGCTGGGACGGATGGGATGGCTGGGACGGGTGGGACGGCTGGGACGGCTGGGATGGCTGGGATGATACGTCGGGAGCGAGGCGAGGTGGACGCGCTGGGGCCAGCGGACTGGCACTGTCGACGATTCGCGAGTTGCTGGTTTCGGGCCTCCCGCCAACGACGTTGGGACGTCCACCGAACTGGTTTCGTCCCGAAGGTGCGGACGCACTCACGAACGTGCTTCCAAGCGTGCGTCGCCAGGTCATTTGTGCCGACCTTCTGAGTCGCTTGCTTGTAACAGGAACGACCAGCTCGATTCGGCTGTTGAAAGTAAGCGGCACCCGATCGAAACCAGCGACGATAGGAGCCGCGCTGAAACCGCCACCGACGGCCACATTCGTGCGTCAGCTCGTGGATGTCGAAAGCGAGGCCTTGTTGCGCAATGCGCGTGCCGCCGAAATCATGGCGCAGCTGAAGTTCAACCCTGCCTTCTGGGCCAACGTGCTGCCCTTGAATCCCAGGACCACACCGAACACGTTGGAGCTCATGTTGGTCGCTGAGGCTTTTGCGTCGCACGTTTGCCAGCGCGTTAAATTGATCTTCAACCTGCCGCGACCGCACGAGATGTCGCCGCGGATCCAGCCGATCATCGCGACACCTGGCTGGTCGACTTACCCGAGCGGACATGCCACCGGGTCGTATCTCGTGGCCGCGCTGCTTGAAAAGCTCGTCGTGGACGGCATGCCGGCGAATGCCGCGAAACGGACGAAGGTGGAGGCTTGGATCAACAACGCGAACCTGGGCACTATGCTCACGGATCTGGCGAAGCGGATTGCCGATAACCGCGTGGTTGCGGGCATTCACTTCCCGGTCGACACCAATGGCGGCAAGGAACTGGCGGACCTGCTCCTCACCTATCTGTCGAGTCGCGCCAGCGAAGCGATGTCGCCCGAAAGCACGTATGCGTGGCTCTGGAATCGCGCTGCCGACGAGTGGAAGGGTTAACGACATGACCGCCTCCTGGAAAGCCGCGAGGGTCGCGGGGATTTTCCCCGAGCCCGATCATGCGGTCGACCCGTATCTCGTGTGGGCCGCGATGTCCGCCTTTGCTGGATTTCAGACGGCTCCAGGCCGACCTGTACCTGTGCTCTTCGAACTGATCCCCGATTCCGCTTCCGCCTCTGCGGCGGTCAAATCGCTAATCAGCCGCTGCATAGGCGCGAACCCGTTGAACCGCCTTCAACCTAGTTTATTCGGCACCGCCAATGTTTGGCGTTGGGAGCTGCCGACGCTCGCACTGGCTGTGCGGTCCGGGGTACTTGAAAGGTTCCAGCTCGGGCTTGCACGGGGCGAGGGGGAAATTATCAAGACGGAGAGCGCGAATCGCGGCGCGCTCCGCAGCCGGAAGAGCGATCACCAGGAAGCTGCAGACGATCGGTGTGATCGACGATGGCTGTTGCCTCGCGCACGAAGCGTTTCGACGAGGTGGCGTCTCGCGCTTCGTTGGTGTCTGGGACCAGGACGCGCATGCGCCGGTCGATCGCGAATACTGGCACAAGTCCGCTGCGGTGCCCTATGGTGTCGAACTGCGAATGGGAGCGGTCAATGCGCTGTTCGCGAAGAAGCCGGGAATCGGCGAGATCGCCGAAGGTGCCATCTACGAAGCAATTCAGCGACGTGAATGGGGAATGGAATCGCGAAGGCACGGGGCGGGCGTGCTTCATGTCCTGTCGGAGGCCGATGCGCGAATGATCTTCGTCCAGCTCCCCGGGGAGTCCGTTGCCGACTCGTCGGGCGGATCGCTCGGCGTTTACTTAATCGACGGCTTGCGCTACATCGTCAAGCAAACCGAAGATCTGGCGCGAAGTGAGCAGTGTGAGGATTGGACCACGACGGTCAACGTGAGTCTCGGCAGCATCGCTGGTCCGCACGACGGCACGACGATTGCCGAGTCCGCGTTGGCCGAGCTGGCGGCTGACCGCAAGGTACGCATCGTGTTGGCGGCGGGCAATACGGCAGGAAAGAAGGTTCACGGGATGCGTTCGATCCGCCGTCGCGAGCCGGGCCGGTTCCATGTAATGGTCCCGCCGGACAATCCCCGCGAATCGTTCGTCGAACTTTGGTTTGCCCGAGCGTCGGGACGACGATTCGATGGTCGATCCGGCGGATTTCGAAGTCGAAGTCATCGCGCCGGACGGCTTCGCGTCACCTAGGATAGGGGTAAACCAGGCGATGCGGCTTGTCGATAGCGGGCTGGCACAAGCGGGTGTCGTTTTCGGTCGGCATGTCGCGCAGGGCAAGCATGGAACGATGGTACTGGTCGCGCTTCGGTCGACGCGCGTTAGCACGCAGGCCTCGCGTTCGCCCGTTATGGCGTCTGGTCGATTACACTCTCCGGCAAAGCTACGAAAGCCGTCAATGTGCACGCCTGGGTCGAACGCAACGACTTGATTGTCGGGAGGCGACGGCCCGCAGCAGGCGTTCTTCGTCAGAGGACGATGTAAAGCGACCGTTACGTCAACGACGAGTTCACGCTCAGCAGCATCGCGAACGGCGCAAACGTGACAGTCGTAGGGGGGCTACGAATGCATGACGAAAGCGGTGGCGGCTTACTCCGCGCAGGGCCCGACGCTCGGCGCGGCGCGGACGCGGACCCGACATGCTTGGGCCAAGCGACGAAAGCGCGACGCTACGGGGTATGCGGGTGGGCGGATTCTTAAGAGGATGGACGTCCCGCATGTCCGGCACGAGCGTGGCGGCACCGCACGTGGCACGCTGGCTGGTGATGGGAGAGCCGGCGGGCAAGGAATTCACGGTTCAACAGCTTCGACGAACGGCTACGGGGCAGCGCCTTCCGCCGATACCGGCGATCCGTCCATAACCAGGTTGGCTGGAAGGAAGCGCTGGCGGCACGCTCAGAGGCGCTGTCACACATTTCGGGAGTCACTGATCAGGAATCTCGACGCGGCTCGCGATCTGAGCTTGATATGCAGACCAAGCAGGGCGCCGCTCATGACAGCGGGCGACGCCCGCGGAGCCATTGCGTTCTAACGGACCAAAGGAAAAGGCATCGCAGAGCCGGCGCACGAGAGCGATTGGGATCGTGCCGGAGGCAGGAACAATTATCGAGAGGCGATTCGCGCGCAGCGACTCGAGTTGACGAGAAGCCCGAAGCTTGAATCCCTCGTGCGACAAGCCAAGCGCGAAGTGGATGTTCGCTACGTAAGGACGGGTCGACAAGCGAGCGACACCGTGGACGTTCAAGAATCATCGTCCGCTACAAATCGGTCAAGTCGATCGGCCATTTCGCGATTGACCGCTATCGCGGGGACACTCGGTTGCTTCGTCCGACGTGTTCGAAGTCGAGATCCTGATGCTGTCGAACATCATGTGCTCGCCAACGAGAACGATGCGAGCAGGGGTACGCGATCCTGCAGCGCGGCCAACTGGATGGCGGCAAGGCCTTGCGAACAGACATCGTCGGTAAGCTATCCGACTTCAACAGGCTCAAGACCACGGGACGCGACTTTGACGACTGCGCGGTCGCAAAGATCAACGCGGCGATCGGCGGACCGACGACGGGGAGCAAGACAGGGTCACAAGGTCAATACGTTAGAAGGGCATTAGCAAGTTGAAAGGGCAGGAACCAGATCCTGGACAAGGGCGTGAAGGTGTCGACAGGTCGGTAGGACAACGGGGGTAACACGTGGCAAAGTGACGGCGTTCGAGATCGACAATCTTGTGATCGAGTATGGGATGGGAGATATCGTGTTCGACGATTCGATCGAGATCGAAAGCACCGAGGCGAAGCCCTTCTGTCTAGGCGGCGACAGTGGCTCGCTGATCGTCGATTCCGACAATATGGGCGTTGGATTGCTCTACGGAGGTGGCGATGTCGGCGGGTTGAACGGCATGGGACTGACCTGGGCGAACCCTATCCAGCGGGTCCTGGATGCGTTGAAAGTCGATCTCGCCTTCTGATTCGGTCTGGTAAAACAATCGCATCGGTCCTTGGTGCTGGTCGCTTAGGAGGCTTTAAAGATGAATCGATCCACACTAGAAGAAGCCCGCGCCGCGAAGAAGCGTGCGCTCGACATCTATGGCCCACTCGCGAAGGTCGTGGGCGTGGGAATAACGCAAGTCGACGGCGGCTACGCGGTCAAGGTCAATCTACGCGCCAAGCCGACCGGCGGCGTTGAGCTTCCGGAAAGCATTGAAGGCGTGCCGGTACAGCTGGAAATCGTCGGTCGCATCGTGAAGCGCTGACCGAACGCGTTCCCATTCAGCAATGACGAGGGCTCTCACCAATACCGCAACGCCCCCCGATACAACCCCCTGATCTCCTCCCGCCCCACGTCCACCGGCCCATTCTTGATCACTCTGTACTGAGGCTCGGCGCCGGTTGCCAGCGCATCCAAGTCGGCTTCCGTGAACCCAAGCGCCGACAACCCGTTCGGCATATCGGTCGCCCGCATCAGCTCGATGACTCTTCCGGCAAGCACTTCGCCGGCGTCGTCGTCGCTTGCCCCTCTCGCATCGGCGCCCAGATAGGACGCGCAATTCAGATGTCGCGCCGGACTCGTCGGTGCCGTGTAGCGCCACACCGATGGGTTGTTGAGCACGACCGCCATCCCGTGCGGCACCAGCGTCTTGCCTTCGGGATAGCCCTTCACGTGCCATTCGCGCGTGAGCCCCGACACCGGATACGACAGCCCGTGCGGCAGGTGGCAGCCGGACGCATTGAACGCGATGCCTGCAAGCATCGCCGCGTACATCATCTCGCTGCGCGCCTCGAAGTCATTCGCATCGCGCACCGCGCGCACCTGGAATTCGCCCGACAAGGCGAAGCGCCTGCGAGGCGAGCAAATCGGAGAACGGATTCGCGCCCTGCGACACCGGACGGGCGACGCCCCGCGCCGGATTCAGCCGGCGCGGTCCAGGCGCGCGCAGTAGTCGCCTCGAGCGCATGGCTCATGCAATCGAAGCCTGTGGACGCCACGACATTCGACGGCAGCGTGCGCGTGACGTCCGGATCGACGAGCGCAACCGTCGGGATCAGGCGTCGCGAGATGATGCCCGGTCTTCGCGTTCAGCGACGACAGCGTGAAGATCGCGATCCCGGTGGTCTCCGAGCCGGTGCCGATCGTCGTCGGACACGCGATGTGCGGCTTGAGCGGGCCCGGGACGCGCTGGCCGGCGCCGATGGGCGCGTTGACATAGGTCATGAACTCGGCCGGGTGCGTGGCGTACAGGTTCGCGGCCTTGCAGGTATCCATCACCGAGCCGCCGCCGACCGAGACGAAGCCGTCGAAGCGCCCCTCGGCTGCGAACCGCGTCGCGTCCGCGAACGAGCGATCGGACGGCTCGATCTGCACCTCGTCGTAGACCGCTGCATCGACACCCGCGGCGGCGAGCGCGACCTTGACCTTCGCGACGTGTTCGCTCGCCGCAAGCGAGCGGTCGGTGAACAGGCCGACACGGCGCATCCCGAGCTCGCGGGCTTGCTCGCCGGCCTCGTGCAGGACGCCCGATCCGAACGTGAACGTCGGCATGCCGAGCGTGAAGCCGCGGTCGCTTCCCTCGACGGTCGCAAAATCGGCGTGGCAGCAGCGCATGGCGGATTCCTGTCTTTCGCGATCGATGGTTTGGAAGCGGGATTATCCCGTTCCCGCGGCGAAGCGCAGGCTTTCCGGTCGTTGTCGGCGTCCGCGCGGGCGGCGCGTCCCGCCGTCAACCCACTGAAATGTCTGGATATTTGGCCGGGAGCGGCGCCGCTGCCGGACCTTGGGCCGGTTTGACGCCTGGATCAATGCGCTGCTACAATCCTCTGTTTCGTCGGAGGGGTTCCCGAGCGGTCAAAGGGAGCAGACTGTAAATCTGCCGGCTCTGCCTTCGAAGGTTCGAATCCTTCCCCCTCCACCACTCAGGAATCCGGAATCAGGCATCAGGTATCAGACGCGCGGCATGCGCCGGGTGACCGGGCCTGATCCCCGATACCTGAACTCTGATCCCTGATGCGGGTGTAGCTCAATGGTAGAGCAGAAGCCTTCCAAGCTTATGACGAGGGTTCGATTCCCTTCACCCGCTCCAGTTCAAGACCCGCAGGACATGAGAACCGCCCATGTAGCTCAGTGGTAGAGCACTCCCTTGGTAAGGGAGAGGTCGAGCGTTCAATCCGCTCCATGGGCACCAGGGAAGTGCGGCCAAAAGTGAAACCCTACTTTTGCCCGGTATGAGTCAGACCGGAATCGCTGGCAAAGCCAGTCGATTCGGGTGGAAAAGATCAACGAAAGACAGGAAGCCGGAGACTCCGATGGCAAAGGGCAAATTCGAGCGTACGAAGCCGCACGTGAACGTGGGGACGATCGGTCACGTGGATCACGGCAAGACGACGTTGACGGCGGCGTTGACGCTGGTGCTGTCGAAGCTGTTTGGAGGGGAGGCGAAGGCGTACGACCAGATCGACAACGCGCCGGAGGAGAAGGCGCGGGGGATCACGATCAACACGGCGCACGTGGAGTACGAGACCAAGAACCGGCACTACGCGCACGTGGACTGTCCTGGTCACGCGGACTACATCAAGAACATGATCACCGGGGCGGCGCAGATGGACGGGGCGATCCTGGTGGTGTCGGCGGCGGACGGGCCGATGCCGCAGACGCGGGAGCACATTCTGCTGGCGCGGCAGGTGGGGGTGCCGTACATCGTGGTCTACCTGAACAAGGCGGACATGGTGGACGACAAGGAGTTGCTGGAGCTGGTGGAGCTGGAGGTGCGGGAGCTGCTCAGCAAGTACGAGTTTCCTGGGGACAAGACGCCGATCGTGATTGGGTCGGCGAAGCAGGCGCTGGAAGGGGACAAGGGGGAGCTGGGGGAGGGGTCGATCCTGAAGCTGGCGGAGGCGCTGGATAGCTATATTCCGACGCCGAAGCGGGCGATCGACGGGCCGTTTCTGATGCCGGTGGAAGACGTGTTCTCGATCTCGGGTCGGGGGACGGTGGTGACCGGGCGGGTGGAGCGTGGGGTGGTGAAGGTTGGGGAAGAGCTGGAGATTGTGGGGTTGCGGCCGACGCTGAAGACGGTGTGCACGGGGGTGGAGATGTTCCGCAAGCTGCTGGATCAGGGGCAGGCGGGGGACAACGTCGGGGTGCTGTTGAGAGGGACGAAGCGGGAAGAGGTGGAGCGGGGTCAGGTGCTGGCGAAGCCGGGGTCGATCACGCCGCACACCAAGTTCACGGCGGAGGTGTACATCCTGAGCAAGGAGGAGGGCGGGCGGCACACGCCGTTCTTCAATGGTTACCGGCCGCAGTTTTATTTCCGGACCACGGACGTGACCGGGAGCATCGAGCTGCCGTCGGGGACGGAGATGGTGATGCCTGGGGACAACATTGCGATGGAGGTGACGCTGATTGCGCCGATCGCGATGGAAGAGGGGTTGCGGTTTGCGATTCGCGAAGGCGGGCGCACGGTCGGCGCGGGCGTGGTGGCGAAGATCAAGGAGTGAATCGAGAGTGAAACTGCGGCGCGAAGCAGGTTGCACGCTCGTTTCTTGGTAGCGAGTTTCGGCGGCAAATTGACGGGCTTGGCCCGCACTTCTTCGGAAGCTAATCACCGGCCAAAAGTAGGTTTTCACTTTTGGCCGACACATTAGTAGGCCAGTAGCTCAATTGGCAGAGCGGCGGTCTCCAAAACCGCAGGTTGGGGGTTCGATTCCCTCCTGGCCTGCCACTTCAGGTGTCAGAAGTCAGTTGACAGTTGACAGTGGCAGCGGATGCAACTGGAAGCATGAAAGCGGCAGTAGCGGGTGTTTACTGTCAACTGACTACTGTCAACTGAAAGCTGAATGGACAAGATCAAGATCGCGCTGGCGGTCGGCTGCGTCGTCGCCGGCGTCTTCGCGTACTACTGGTTCTCCGAGCTCGCCGTGGTGCTGCGCGTGCTGATGGTGCTCGCCGGTCTCGCGGTCGGCGCCGCCGTCGCGTACACGTCGGTGCCGGGCAAGGAGTTCTTCGCCTTCGCGCAGGAAGCGTGGGCGGAAGCGGGACGCGTGTCCTGGCCCTCGCGCAAGGAAACGATGCAGACGACCGGTGTCGTGTTCGCGTTCGTCGTGATCATGGCGCTGTTCCTGTTCGCGGTCGACAGCTCGCTCGCGTGGATCGTGAAGCTGATGACCGGCAGAGGCGCGTCAATGAGCAAGAAATGGTTCGTCGTGCATGCCTACTCGGGCTTCGAGAAGAGCGTGATGCGCGCGCTCACCGAGCGGATCAAGCGCTCGGGCATGCAGGACCAGTTCGGCCAGATCCTCGTGCCGGTCGAGGAAGTCGTCGAGATGAAGGCCGGTCAGAAGGCGATCTCGGAGCGCAAGTTCTTCCCGGGCTACGTGCTCGTCGAGATGGAGATGACCGACGACACCTGGCACCTGGTGAAGAGCACGCCGAAGGTCACGGGATTCGTCGGCGGCACGGCGAACAAGCCGACGCCGATCTCGCAGAAGGAGGTCGACTCGATCCTCCAGCAGGTGCAGGAAGGTGTGGAGAAGCCGCGTCCGAAGGTCCTGTTCGAGCTCGGCGAGGCCGTGCGGGTCAAGGAAGGTCCGTTCACCGACTTCCACGGCAACGTGGAGGACGTGAACTACGAGAAAAGCAAGCTGCGCGTGTCGGTGACGATCTTCGGTCGCTCGACGCCCGTGGAGCTGGACTTTTCGCAGGTGGAGAAGGCGTGAGCTTGTCGATCACCGCGAACGCGGGAACGCCAGCGTCTTGTCGGAAGACGCTGGATCCCCGCTTTCGCGGGGATGACGCCGTACGAAACATACGGGGAGGGCGCCGCGAGCGTCCGCTAGCACCCACAGGAGAAGGTAATGGCAAAGAAAGTCATCGGCTACATCAAGCTGCAAGTGCCGGCCGGAAAGGCGAATCCGTCGCCGCCGATCGGTCCCGCGCTCGGCCAGCGTGGTTTGAACATCATGGAATTCTGCAAGGCGTTCAACGCCCAGACGCAGAAGATGGAGCCGGGACTGCCGATCCCGGTCGTGATCACGGCGTTCGCGGACAAGAGCTTCACGTTCGTGATGAAGACGCCGCCGGCCACGGTGCTGATCAAGAAGGCAGCGAAAGTCGAAAAGGGCAGCCAGAAGCCGCATACCGACAAGGTCGGCAAGCTGACCCGTGCGCAGGCGGAAGAGATCGCGAAGCTGAAGCAGCCCGACCTGACCGCCGCGGATCTGGATGCCGCCGTCCGCACGATCGCCGGAAGCGCACGCAGCATGGGCATCACCGTCGAAGGGGTGAAGTGATCATGGCCACTCAACAGAAGACCCCCAAGCTGTCGAAGCGGATGCAGACGGTGCGCGGCAAGGTGAACCGCGACAAGGCTTACACCGTCGACGAAGCGTTGTCGCTGGTCAAGGAAACCGCCGTCGCCAAGTTCGACGAGTCGGTGGACGTCGCCGTGAACCTCGGCGTCGACGCGAAGAAGTCCGACCAGACGGTGCGCGGCTCGGTCGTGATGCCGGCCGGCACCGGGAAGAAAGTGCGCGTGGCCGTGTTCGCCCAGGGCGACAAGGCGAAGGCTGCGACCGAAGCGGGTGCCGACATCGTCGGATTCGAAGACCTCGCCGCGCGGATCAAGGAAGGCTTCATGGAGTTCGACGTCGTCATCGCGTCGCCGGATGCGATGAAGGTCGTCGGCCAGCTGGGCCAGATCCTCGGTCCTCGCGGCTTGATGCCGAACCCGAAGGTCGGCACGGTGTCCGCGGACGTCGTCACGGCCGTGAAGAACGCGAAGGCCGGCCAGGTGCAGTACCGCACCGACAAGGCCGGCATCATCCACGCGACGATCGGACGTGCGTCGTTCACGCCCGACCAGCTGAAGTCGAACCTGAAGGCGCTGATGGACGCGCTGAACAAGGCGAAGCCTGCGGGCGTGAAGGGCATCTACCTGCGCAAGGTCAGCGTCTCGAGCACGATGGGCGCGGGCGTGCGGATCGATACCGCCGCGTTCTCGAGTCAGGTGCAGGCGCAGCAGTAGGTGACAGGTGACAGGTAACAGAAGAATTGAGGGAGCGCGGTGCGGTAGATTGATCCGCGAGCCGTCAAAGACCGCTGGGGCGTATTGCTTAAACGAAGCGGAGCTGTCGGAAGTCTTGCTGACACCTGTCAACTGACTCCTGACTCCTGAAACCCAGCGCAGATGGTGCCCCTCGGACAGGTTTTCCTGGACGAAAGGTCACCGCAAGGTGGCACGCGAGCTCCATCCGGGAGTGAGAGGTGCCGAAGGCGAGGCCGGAGGCAGCGCGCAAGCGTCCGTCACCGGCTTCGATGGAATCGGAGGTGAGCTTGAGTCTCAATCTTCAGCAGAAGGAAGCGGTAGTCGCGGAAGTCGCGAAGGAAATCTCCGGTGCGCAGGCCATCATCCTGGCCGAGAACCGCGGGATGTCCGTCGCCGATGTGACGCGCCTCCGCGCGAACGCACGCGCTTCGGGCATCTACTTCCGGGTGGTCAAGAACACCCTGGTGCGCCGGGCCGTCGTCGATACGCCGTTCGCTTCGCTGGCCGACAAGATGTCCGGCCCGCTCGCGTACGGCATCGGCACCGACCCCGTGGCCGTGGCGAAAGTCCTGAACGACTTCGCCAAGACCCACGAGAAGTTCGTGATCCGTGCGGGCGCGATGCCCGGGCACTTGATGTCCGCGAAGGACGTCGCTGCGCTCGCTTCGCTCCCGTCGCGCGAGGAGCTGCTCGGCAAGCTGGTCGCCACGATGCAGGCGCCGATCGCGAAGTTCGTCCGGACCTTGAACGAGGTGCCGTCGAAGTTCGTGCGCACGGTGGCCGCCGTCCGCGACAGCCGGGAAGCGTCGCAGGCATCCGCGTAAGCCAAATTCAACCAACGATTTAGTCCAGGAGCAATTCATGTCCGCAGTTCAATCCGAAATCCTCGACAAGATCTCGTCGATGACCGTCCTCGAGCTCTCCGAGCTCATCAAGGCGATGGAAGACAAGTTCGGCGTCTCGGCCGCCGCCGCCGTTGCCGTCGCGGCCCCGGCCGCCGGCGCGGGTCCGGCCGCCGCAGCCGAGGAGCAGACCGAATTCACCGTCGTGCTGACCGCGATCGGCGACAACAAGGTCAACGTCATCAAGGCCGTTCGCGAGCTCACGGGGCTTGGCCTCAAGGAAGCGAAGGACCTGGTCGACGGTGCGCCGAAGCCGGTCAAGGAAGCCATCCCGAAGGCCGACGCCGAAGCCGCGAAGAAGAAGCTGGAAGACGCGGGCGGGAAGGCGGAAATCAAGTGACCGATTCAGCCGAGCCCGCACAGCGGACCCGGAGTGTGAATCGGTCATCCTGAGCGACAGCGAAGATCGCGGTTTGCGAACGAGCCCGACGATTTCCTGCGGCAAAGGCTGGAAAGACGTATGCGGACTGACGGGCTTCGGTGAGCGGTAAGCAGAAGCCCGCGTTCGCAGCAAGGCTTAAAAAAGGCAGGCCGCGGGGAACCGCGGCCGGCTGCTTCGATCCCTATCTTGTAGGCGCGGCGGTTCCGCCGCGTTTCCAGGGTTCCAGAGATTGAAGCGAAGCATTTCCATCCCAATATGGGATTGCTTCGCTTCGCTTTCTGAGTCGACTGCAGGAAGCTAGGTTTGGTCGGACGTCCCCGCAACGGGGTCGTCGTCCGCCAGCGGCTGGTAGTGGCCAGCCACCAGGCCAGCGGTGCAATGCCGCGGGATAGTCGAACCGTAAAACGCACGCCCGATCCCGGGCGGGCGGACGTGCAGGCAACTCGAACGGGAGCGCCGTGCGACGGCACGCGCTTCCCGAACGAATCGGAGACGGGACACACCTCATGGCGACCACGCAAGCCACTCCCTACACCTTTACCGAGAAGAAGCGCATCCGCAAGAGCTTCGCGAAGCGCGCGAGCGTCCTTCCGGTGCCGTTCCTGCTGGAGACCCAGCTCGCGAGCTACCGCGCGTTCCTGCAGGAGATGACGCCGATGGCCGAGCGCAAGAACGAGGGCCTGCAGGCCGCGTTCACGTCGATCTTCCCGATCGCGTCGCACTCGGGCAACGCACGTCTCGAGTTCGTCGGCTATTCGCTGCTCGCTCCGGCGTTCGACGTCGTCGAGTGCCAGCAGCGCGGCCTGACCTACTGCTCGGCGCTGCGCGCGCGCGTCCGCCTGGTCATCATGGACAAGGAGGCGCCGAAGGAGACGGTCAAGGAGGTGAAGGAGCAGGAGGTCTACATGGGCGAGATCCCGCTCATGACCGAGAACGGCTCGTTCATCATCAACGGCACCGAGCGCGTCATCGTCTCGC
Source organism: uncultured beta proteobacterium (assembly GCA_963804205.1). Classification (GTDB taxonomy): domain Bacteria; phylum Pseudomonadota; class Gammaproteobacteria; order Burkholderiales; family Casimicrobiaceae; genus VBCG01. The sequence goes on from CAWDPJ010000008.1 coordinate 548,139, forward strand.
AGCTGCACCGCTCGCCCGGCGTGTTCTTCGAGCACGACCGCGGCAAGACGCACAGCTCCGGCAAGCTGCTGTTCTCGGCACGGGTGATCCCGTATCGGGGCAGCTGGCTCGACTTCGAGTTCGACCCGAAGGACTTCCTGTTCTTCCGCGTCGACCGTCGCCGCAAGATGCCCGTCACGACGCTGCTTGAAGGCGATCGGGCTCGTCCAACGAGGACATCCTCCGCGAGTTCTTCGTCTTCGACACGTTCCACCTCGGCAAGAACGGCATCACGCTCGAGCTCGTGGCCGAGCGCCTGCGTGGCGAGATGGCGAAGTTCGACATTGCCGGCAAGGACGGCAAGGTCATCGTCGCGAAGGACAAGCGGATCACCGCGCGGCATGTGCGCGAGCTCACCGAAGGCGGCGTCAAGCAGATCGCCGTGCCGGCGGAGCATGTGCTCGGCCGCACGCTGTCGACGAACGTCGTCGACAAGACGACCGGCGAGGTCGTCGCGAAGGCGAACGACGAGATCACCGAGGACTTGCTGAAGAAGTTCGAGGACCTGGGCGTCACGGAGTTCAAGACGATCTACACGAACGACCTCGACCAGGGCCCGTACATCGCGCAGACGCTGAAGAGCGACGACACGCCCGACCAGTACGCGGCGAAGGTCGCGATCTACCGGATGATGCGTCCGGGCGAGCCGCCGACCGAGGACGCGGTCGAGGCGCTGTTCCACGGCCTGTTCTTCGCCGAGGAGCGTTACGACCTGTCCGCCGTCGGTCGCATGAAGTTCAACCGCCGCGTCGGCCGCAGCGAGCTGACCGGCCCCGGCACGCTCACGAACGAGGACATCATCGCGGTCATCCGCATCCTCGTCGAGCTTCGCAACGGCCGCGGCGAGATCGACGACATCGATCACCTCGGCAACCGTCGCGTGCGCTCGGTCGGCGAGCTGGCGGAGAACCAGTTCCGCTCGGGCCTGGTGCGCGTCGAGCGCGCAGTCAAGGAGCGTCTCGGCCAGGCCGAAAGCGAGAACCTGCTGCCGCATGACCTGATCAACGCGAAGCCGATCTCGGCGGCGATCAAGGAATTCTTCGGGAGCTCGCAGCTGTCGCAGTTCATGGACCAGACCAATCCGCTGTCCGAGATCACGCACAAGCGTCGTGTCTCGGCGCTCGGTCCCGGCGGCCTCACGCGCGAGCGTGCGGGCTTCGAGGTCCGCGACGTGCATCCGACGCACTACGGCCGTGTCTGCCCGATCGAGACGCCGGAAGGCCCGAACATCGGCCTCATCAACTCGCTCGCGCTGTATGCGCGCACGAACGAGTACGGCTTCCTCGAGACGCCGTACCGCAAGGTCGTGGACAGCAAGGTCACCGACGAGATCCACTTCCTGTCGGCGATCGAGGAGGGCCAGTACGTCGTCGCGCAGGCGAATGCGGCGATCGATGCGACCGGCAAGCTGGGCGATGAGCTGGTCAGCTGCCGCAGCCACAACGAGTTCATGCTGTCGTCGCCGGACAAGGTCCAGTACATGGACGTGGCGCCGTCGCAGATCGTGTCGGTGGCGGCTTCGCTGATTCCGTTCCTCGAGCACGACGATGCGAATCGCGCGCTGATGGGCTCGAACATGCAGCGCCAGGCCGTTCCCTGCCTGCGTCCGGAAAAGCCGCTCGTCGGCACCGGCGTCGAGCGTACCGCTGCCGTCGATTCGGGCACTGCAGTGATGGCGCGCCGGGGCGGCAAGGTCGACTACATCGACGCATCGCGCATCGTCGTCCGGGTCAACGACACCGAAACGGCGGCGGGCGAGGTCGGCGTCGACATCTACAACCTGGTCAAGTACAAGCGGAGCAACCAGAACACGAACATCAACCAGCGTCCGCTGGTGAAGGTCGGCGATACGATCGCCCGCGGTGACGTGATTGCCGACGGCGCCTCCACCGACATGGGCGAGCTGGCCCTCGGGCAGAACATGCTCGTCGCGTTCATGCCGTGGAACGGGTACAACTACGAAGACTCGATCCTGATCAGCGAGCGCGTCGTCGCCGATGACCGTTACACGTCGATCCACATCGAGGAGCTGTCGGTCGTCGCGCGTGACACGAAGCTCGGGCCCGAGGAAATCACGCGGGATATTTCGAGCCTCGGCGAATCGCAGCTCGGCCGCCTCGACGACTCCGGCATCGTCTACATCGGTGCCGAAGTCGAGGCGGGCGACGTGCTGGTCGGCAAGGTCACGCCGAAGGGCGAGACGCAGCTGACGCCGGAAGAGAAGCTGTTGCGCGCGATCTTCGGCGAGAAGGCGTCCGACGTGAAGGACACGTCGCTTCGCGTCCCGTCGGGCATCAGCGGCACGGTCATCGACGTCCAGGTGTTCACGCGCGAAGGCATCGAGCGCGACAAGCGGGCGCAGCAGATCATCGAGGACCAGCTCAAGGACTACCGCAAGGACCTGGGCGACCAGCTCCGGATCGTGGAGAACGATGCGTTCGCGCGGATCGAGAAGCTGATCGTCGGTCGCACGGTCAACGGCGGTCCGAAGAAGCTCGCCAAGGGCGCGAAGGTGACCAAGCCCTATCTCGACGACCTGCCGCGGCACGACTGGTTCGAGATCCGGCTGGCCGACGAGGACGCGGCCGCCGACCTCGAGGCGATGAAGGATTCGCTCGCGAAGCTGCGCGAGCAGTTCGACCAGATGTTCGAGCAGAAGAAGAAGAAGCTCACGCAGGGTGACGAGCTGCCGCCGGGCGTGCAGAAGATGGTGAAGGTGTACGTCGCGGTGAAGCGCCGCCTGCAGCCGGGCGACAAGATGGCCGGCCGCCATGGCAACAAGGGCGTCGTCAGCAAGATCGTGCCGGTCGAGGACATGCCCTACATGGCCGACGGCACGCCGGTCGACATCGTGCTGAACCCGCTCGGCGTGCCGAGCCGGATGAACGTCGGCCAGATCCTCGAGGTCCACCTCGGGTGGGCGGCGAAGGGGCTCGGACACAAGATCGACGCGATGCTGAAGGCCGATGCGAAGCGCAGCGAGGTGCGCAAGTTCCTCGAGCAGGTCTACAACTCGGCCGGCCGTCCGGAGAACCTGAAGGCGTTCGACGACGAGGAGATCGTGCTTCTCGCCGAGAACCTTCGCGGAGGCGTTCCGTTCGCCACACCGGTGTTCGACGGCGCTACCGAGGACGAGATCAAGCAGATGCTCGAGCTCGCCGGGCTGCCGCGCTCCGGACAGGTCCAGCTGTTCGACGGCCGCAACGGCGACGCCTTCGATCGTCCGGTCACCGTGGGCTACATGCACGTGCTGAAGCTGCACCACCTGGTCGACGACAAGATGCACGCGCGCTCGACCGGCCCGTACAGCCTCGTCACGCAGCAGCCGCTCGGCGGCAAGGCGCAGTTCGGCGGCCAGCGCTTCGGCGAAATGGAAGTCTGGGCGCTCGAGGCCTACGGCGCGGCGTACACGCTGCAGGAGATGCTCACGGTCAAGTCCGACGACGTCAACGGCCGCACCAAGGTCTACGAGAACATCGTCAAGGGCGAGCACCGGATCGAGGCCGGCATGCCGGAGTCGTTCAACGTGCTGGTGAAGGAAATCCGCTCGTTGGCGATCGACGTCGACATGGAACGGTATTAGGCCGAGAAAAGTGAAAACCTACTCTTTTCGGATGAGTTTCCGCTGAATCGCGGGCAGAGCCGCGACGATTCACGGCAGCAACTACCTGGAAACGACATTGGCGGCTGTCGCCGCCGATGGAACTCGGAGAGTTCACGCAATGAAAGCACTGCTCGATCTGTTCAAGCAGGTAACGCAGGAAGAGGAATTCGACTCGATCCGCATCGGGCTCGCGTCGCCGGAGAAGATCCGCTCGTGGTCGTACGGCGAGGTCAAGAAGCCCGAGACGATCAACTACCGCACGTTCAAGCCGGAACGCGATGGCCTGTTCTGCGCGAAGATCTTCGGGCCGGTCAAGGACTACGAGTGCCTGTGCGGCAAGTACAAGCGCCTGAAGCACCGCGGCGTCATCTGCGAGAAGTGCGGCGTCGAAGTGACGCTGGCCAAGGTGCGCCGCGAGCGCATGGGCCATATCGAGCTCGCCTCGCCGGTCGCGCATATCTGGTTCCTGAAGAGCCTGCCATCCCGCATGGGGATGGTGCTCGACATGACGCTGCGCGACATCGAGCGCGTGCTGTATTTCGAAGCGTTCGTCGTGACCGATCCGGGCCTCACGCCACTGAATCGCGGCCAGCTCCTGACCGAGGACGACTACCTCGCGAAGCTCGAGCAGCACGGTGACGATTTCCAGGCGACGATGGGCGCCGAGGGCGTCCGCGAGCTCCTGAAGTCGCTGGACGTGAACCACGAGATCGACAAGCTCCGCAAGGAGCTCGAAACGACCGGCTCGGACACGAAGATCAAGAAGATCGCGAAGCGCCTGAAGGTGCTCGAGGCGTTCCACAAGTCGGGCATCAAGCCCGAGTGGATGATCCTCGAGGTGCTGCCGGTGCTGCCGCCCGAGTTGCGTCCGCTGGTGCCGCTCGACGGCGGCCGGTTCGCGACCTCGGACCTGAACGACCTGTATCGCCGCGTGATCAACCGCAACAACCGGTTGAAGCGGCTGCTCGAGCTCAAGGCGCCGGACATCATCGTCCGCAACGAGAAGCGGATGCTGCAGGAGGCCGTGGACAGCCTGCTCGACAACGGCCGTCGCGGCAAGGCGATGACCGGCGCGAACAAGCGGCCGCTGAAGTCGCTCGCCGACATGATCAAGGGCAAGGGCGGCCGGTTCCGCCAGAACCTGCTCGGCAAGCGCGTCGACTACTCGGGACGCTCGGTCATCGTCGTCGGCCCGCAGCTCAAGCTGCACCAGTGCGGCCTGCCGAAGCTGATGGCGCTCGAGCTCTTCAAGCCGTTCATCTTCAACAAGCTGGAGACGATGGGCCTCGCCACCACGATCAAGGCGGCGAAGAAGATGGTCGAGAACCAGGAGCCGGTCGTCTGGGACATCCTGGAAGAGGTGATCCGCGAGCACCCGGTGCTCCTGAATCGCGCACCGACGCTGCACCGCCTCGGCATCCAGGCGTTCGAGCCGGTGCTGATCGAAGGCAAGGCGATCCAGCTGCATCCGCTGGTCTGCACGGCGTTCAACGCCGACTTCGACGGCGACCAGATGGCCGTGCACGTGCCGCTGTCGCTCGAAGCGCAGATGGAAGCGCGCACGCTGATGCTGGCGTCGAACAACGTGCTGATGCCGAGCAACGGCGAGCCGTCGATCGTCCCGTCACAGGACATCGTGCTGGGGCTGTACTACGCGACGCGCGAGAAGATCGGCGCTGCGGGCGAGGGCATGCATTTCTCGGACGTCTCGGAAGTGTCGCGCGCGTACGAGTCGCGCCAGGTCGAGCTGCACGCGAAGATCACCGTGCGCATCAAGGAAGCGGAGAAGCGTAACGGCGAACGCGTCGAGAAGATCACGCGCTACGAGACCACCGTCGGCCGCGCGCTGCTTTCCGAGATCCTGCCGGTCGGGCTGCCGTTCAGCTTCATCAACAAGCCGCTCAAGAAGAAGGAGATCTCGCGCATCATCAACGCGAGCTTCCGCCGCTGCAGCCTGCGCGAGACGGTGATCTTCGCCGACAAGCTGATGCAGGCCGGCTATGGTCTGGCGACGCGCGGCGGCATCAGCTTCGCCGCGGACGACATGCTGGTCCCGCCGGAGAAGCGCACGATCATCGAGAAGTCCGAGCGCGAGGTGAAGGAGATCGAGGCGCAGTACACGTCGGGCCTCGTCACGCAGGGCGAGCGCTACAACAAGGTCGTGGACATCTGGGGCCGCGCCGGCGACGAGATCGCGAAGGCGATGATGGCGCAGCTCGGCTCGATGGAAGTCACCGACCGCGACGGCAAGAAGGTCAAGCAGGACTCGTTCAACTCGATCTTCATGATGGCGGACTCGGGTGCGCGGGGCTCGGCGGCGCAGATCCGGCAGCTCGCCGGCATGCGCGGACTGATGGCAAAACCCGACGGCTCGATCATCGAGACGCCGATCACCGCGAACTTCCGCGAGGGTCTGAACGTGCTGCAGTACTTCATCAGCACGCACGGCGCGCGGAAGGGCCTGGCCGACACGGCGTTGAAGACGGCGAACTCGGGCTACCTGACCCGCCGCCTCGTCGACGTCACGCAGGATCTCGTCGTCACCGAGGACGACTGCGGCACGCGCAACGGTGTTGCGATGAAGGCGCTGGTCGAGGGCGGCGAGGTTGTCGAGCCGCTGCGCGAGCGCATCCTCGGCCGCACGGTCGTGGCCGACGTCGTGCATCCGGAGTCGCAGGCGACGCTCTACGAACCGGGCACGCTGCTGGGCGAGGACGAAGTCGAGCAGATCGAGGTCCTCGGCATCGACGAGGTCAAGGTGCGCACGCCGCTCACCTGCGACACGCGCTACGGGCTGTGCGCGAGCTGCTACGGCCGCGACCTGGGTCGCGGGCACCTGGTCAACGTCGGCGAGGCGGTGGGCGTCATTGCCGCGCAGTCGATCGGCGAACCGGGTACGCAGCTGACGATGCGGACGTTCCACATCGGCGGTGCGGCGTCGCGGACCGCGGCGGCCTCGCAGGTCGAGTCGAAGTCGGCGGGCACGGTGCGGTTCTCGGCGCTGATGCGCTACGTGACCAACGCCAAGGGCGAGCTGATCGCGATCGGCCGCTCGGGCGAGATCACGATCCACGACGACAACGGCCGCGAGCGCGAGCGCCACAAGGTGCCGTACGGCGCGACGCTGCAGGTCAAGGATGGCGACGCGATCAAGGCAGGCAAGGTGCTCGCGACGTGGGATGCCACGGCGCGTCCGATCATCACCGAGTACGCCGGCACGGTGAAGTTCGAGAACGTCGAGGAAGGCGTGACGGTCGCGAAGCAGGTCGACGAAGTCACCGGCCTGTCCACGCTGGTCGTCATCGATCCGAAGCGCCGTGCAGGCACGTCGGTCGAAGGGCGTTCGGCCGCAGGTGAAGCTCCTGGACGCGAAGGGCGACGAGATCAAGCTGGCCGGTTCCGACCTGCCGGTGAACATCACGTTCCAGCTCGGCTCGATCATCACCGTGAAGGACGGCCAGCAGGTCGCCGTGGGTGAGGTGCTCGCGCGGATCCCGCAGGAGACGAGCAAGACGCGCGACATCACCGGCGGTCTGCCGCGCGTGGCCGAGCTGTTCGAAGCGCGCTCGCCGAAGGACGCGGGCATGCTGGCGGAAGTCACGGGGACGGCGTCGTTCGGCAAGGACACGAAGGGCAAGCAGCGTCTCGTCATCACCGACGTCGACAGCGTCGCCCACGAGTTCCTGATCACGAAGGACAAGCACGTGACCGTCCACGACGGCCAGGTGGTGAACAAGGGCGAGATGATCGTCGACGGTCCGGCGGACCCGCACGACATCCTGCGGCTGCTCGGTGTGGAGGCGCTCGCGCGCTACGTCACCGACGAGGTGCAGGACGTCTACCGGCTGCAGGGCGTGAAGATCAACGACAAGCACATCGAGGTGATCGTGCGGCAGATGCTCCGCCGCGTGCAGGTCACTGACGCGGGCGATACGCGGTTCATCGTCGGCGAGCAGGCCGAGCGCTCGGACATCCTCGACGAGAACGACAAGGTGATCGCGTGAAGGAAAGCAGCCCGCCGTGTACCAGCACATGCTGCTGGGCATCACGAAGGCGTCGCTGTCGACCGACTCGTTCATCTCGGCGGCCTCGTTCCAGGAGACGACGCGCGTGCTGACCGAAGCGGCGATCATGGGCAAGAAGGACGATCTGCGCGGCCTGAAGGAGAACGTGATCGTCGGCCGACTGATCCCCGCCGGCACCGGCCTCGCGCATCACAATGCGCGCAAGAAGCAGAAGCTGCTGGGTCCGGACATCACGATCGCGCCGATCGAGGCTACGACCGGAGAGCGAAGCGGTTCCGGTCGCTGCAGCGCCGAGCGAATCGGCGGCTGACGCGGCATAGCGAGAGCCTTCGTAGCAGCGCAACCTCACGGGCCGGCGGGCGACCGCCGGCCCGTATTTTTTGGTCGAGGACTTGTCGTGACGTTACCGAACGACTCGCGGCACGCAATCGTCCCGGCGCTAGCCGGTCAGTCCGCAGCCTTGGGCGGCATGGTTGCGCTGTCCTGAGCGAGTCGCAGCCGCCGCCCCGGCCTTCATGCGATCGTCGTCGCTCGCGCCGGGTGGCACGTAGATGGCGACGCGCCGGCTCGCGAACTCGATCCCGTTCTCGGCGAACGCCTTGAGGATCTTCTCGTACGCGACGCGGCGGATCATGAACGGGCCGTTGCCCGGGCGCGCCATGTACTTGGCGCGCACGATCAGCGCGCTGTCGTCGGTGGAATTCACACCCTGGGACTTCAACGGCTGCAGCAGTTCCGGACCGAGCTCCGGATCGGCCGCGATCTCCCCGCTGATCTGCTTCAGGATCCTCTTGACCTTCTTCAAGTCGGTGTCGAACGCCAGCCGGAATTCCATCACCATGATCATCCAGTCGCGGCTGGTGTTGCGCAGTTGCTTGATCTCGCCATACGGCAACACGTTGATGGCGCCGCGGTGGTGGCGCAGGAACAGCGCGCGCACGGCGATCTTCTCGATCCGACCCTTGGCCTGTCCCACCTCGATGTACTCGCCCAGCCGGAACGCGTCGTCCATCAGGAAGAACGCCCCCGAGACGATGTCGCGCACCAGCGTCTGCGAACCGAAGCCGACGGCAACGCCAACCACGCCGGCACCCGCCAGGAGCGGCAGGATGTCGACGCCGAGTGCTGCGAGCACCGAAAGCGTCGCCATCACCGCGATCGTGATCAGCAGCGTCACCCGCAACAGCGGCAGCAACGTACGCAGCCGCGACGAAGGGGAGTCAGCCGGCTGCTCGCTCTCCACCGCGAGGCGGCGATCGATCGCCGTCCGGGCGATCTCCCACAGCATGTACGCGAGCAGCAGCACGAGGCTGATGCCGAGCAGCGAGCTGGCGACGCGACCGCCCAGGCTTTGGTTCGCCATCGCAAAGACATTCAGGTTCCACAGGTCCGCGAGCCACAGCAGTCCCGCCACGACGACCACGATGTGGATCGCTTGCCGCAGCACCGGCTCGTAAGACGCGATGAACCCCGGCTTCGATTCGGCGCCCGCGCGCTTCGATCCGACTGCAGCCGCAGCGAGCGCCCGGCACAATGCATAGTCGACGACCGGCAGCGCGACCAGGATCAGCAGGCTCAGGATGCCGCCGCCGGTCACGCCGCGCTCGCCGGTGACGACCTCGTGCACGCGGCCGGCGTACACCGCAAGGACGTAGGCGGTGGCCGCGACCGGCCACAGGTCGGCGAACAGGCGGCGCAGGTTTCCGCCGCCACTGGCCCCGCGAATCAGCGCGGCGATCGCACCGCGCACGTTCCAGATCGTGAACAGCGTCACGACGAGCACGGTCGGTTGCGATCACGAATGCCGAACGCGTCCACGGTGGCAGCGTCGGCGCCGCCTCGCCGACATAGGCGTGCGCCAGTACGATCCCGAACGCGTAGAGCGCGGCAACGGTTCCGGCGAACCACGTGAGCACGCGGGCGGTCGCGTCGGGAAGCGGCAGCAGGCGCGCTTCGGGCCGCGACGGCGCAAGCAGGAATCGCGCGACGAGCACGACGGCGCGCGTCAGCAACAGTGCACTGAGCAAACCGAGCACGAGATTCCGCCGGCCTTCGTGACCGTGCCACATCGCGAAGAACGCCGCGAGTGCGCCGGCGGCGAACACGACGAGACCCATGAAATCGACCAGGAGCCCCGTGCCGCGGCGGACGGCATCTTCGAAGAATCCCGCGCCACGCACGTCCGAGTGCCGCGCGCGCCACTCGCGGGTCGCCCGGCGCCAGACGAATTCGGCGAGCGCGCCGGCGGCGAGCATTGCGGCCAGGACGAGCAGCACCAGCGATAGACGTCGTGCCTGCACCAAGCTTGGCGAGAACCGACGCCGTGGTTGCCGGCAACGCGAGCGCCGCAGCGCCGATTTCGGCAACGCGAGTGCGCCACATGACGGCGTTGTCCGCCACCGTGCCCATCATGCCCATGCCGGCTTCGTCCTTGCCGGCCGGGCGTGGCGGCATTGCGGTCGAGCTGGTCGATCAGGAGCTTGCGCACTTCCGCGTCGGACAAGCGCGACACCATGTCGCGCACCGCTTCGGGAGTGAGTGGCTGCGGCAGCTTCGCAGCAACGGTCTCGGCCGGCTTGTCGGTGGAGGCGGCGAACGTTGCGGTTGCCGCGCCAAAGGCAAACAAACTGATGACGATGACCTGGACCAACGCAGTCATTGCAAGCTTTCCCTCGTAGCAGACGCCATGATCGAGGGGGAAGCCTTCGCGGTCAATGCGAGCGCGATCGGTCCTCGAAGGAACCGGCTGGTTCGAACGAGGCGCCGCTACTTGCCGGCGATCCGCACGCCTTGCAGGCTCGCCGGTCGGCAAATGCGAGGGTTAGGCTGACCCCGATGAACACGTGATCGACGGTAACGCTGTCGATTGCGGGCTCGAGCCAGTAGGTGGGCGCACGACGCGTGCGCCGGAGTCTGCTACGCGGTGGCCGCCTCGACCGATCGCCGCTCCGGCTGCCAGCTGTCCTCGACGAGCGCGATGAGCGCGGCGAGCGGTGGCTCCGCAGTGCGCGCCTGCAGCCACACGAACTGCAGCGTCGTCTCGATGCGCGCAGGTTCCCACAGCACGACCTCGCCGGCGGCTGAAGCCGCGAGCGCGAGATCCTCGCGAAGCAGCGCAACGCCGACACCGGACACGACCAGCGAGCGGATGACCAGCTCGTTGTCGGCTTCGAGCACGGTCGCCGGCGCCAGTCCGCGCGCGGCGAAGAAATGCGTCGCAAGCGCGTGGTGCGTGCTGATCGGCGGCGTCATGATCCACGGCAGCCCCGCGATCGTCGCGTCGTCCGCATTTTCGACCCGATCGCGCCACGCCGCCGGTGCTGCCACGCGGTAGACCAGCGTTCGCAGCGGCACGGAGGCGATGCCGGGGTGACTGAGCGGTCCGTAATAGAAGGCCGCGTCCAGATCCCCGTCCCGGACCTTGGCGAAGGCCGCGCCGGACACCTCGTGGTGCAGCTCGATCTCCAGGAGCGGATGGTGCTCGCGAGCCGCCGCCAGCACCTGGCCGAGGCGAAGGATCTCCGGGTCGGCCAGCGTTCCCACGCTGACGCGCCCCGACACGTCGCCCTGGATCGACTGCGCGAGACCGCGAAGCGCGGCGGCCTTGGCAACGACCTCGCGGGCGGCCGGAAGGAGCTGGCGCCCTGCGGCGGTCAGCGACATCCCGGAGCTTCCCCGCTCGAACAGCGTGACGCCAAGCGTCTCCTCGAGCGACCGGATCTGGGCGGAAAGCGCCGGCTGGCTGACGTGCAGCCGTTCCGCTGCCCGGGTCAGGTGACCCAGTTCGGCAACGGTCGCGAAGCTGCGTAGCTGGTAGAGCTCCATGGGCGGGGGCGGTCGGGCCGCTCCTGGGTATCAAGACCAATGTTGTGGTGCAACAAGCATACCACAAGCGAATAGAAGGCACCGATCCCATTGATCTGAAAAGACGATTGGATATTCCTGGGGCTCGGCCGTAGGTTGTGTATTGTGCACCGCGGGAGCCACCCGCAGTCACTTACTACCCTGGCTGAAAGGACTTCGCCATGAACAACCCGCCCCTTCGTCCCGACCGCGACCCGTTCGCGACGCTGGTCTCGCTGACCGCGGCCGCCCTGACCGGACCGGTTACGTCTCCCACGGATGTCCGTCCCGCGACCACCCAACCCGCCGCCCGGGGCGGTTCGCTGCTGGAACGCCTGGATCGCTGGCTTTGGAAAGAGCGCCAGCGCGATCTGGAGCGGGCGCTCACTTCGGCCGTCGATGTTGCCGATGTCGAGGCCCGCCTGCGCGATCGCGAACGCAAGCTGTTGCAGCGCTACTACTGACCTGGCTTCGGAAATCCTCGGTAAACGCGGGGACGAAGCCAGTCCTCCACGGGCCGGTGGCGCGCACCTCGCGTGCGGTTGCCGGCCCGTTTTCGTTGCTGCGCACGGAACCACAGGTTTCATGCAGCCGAGCAGAGCGGATTCGGGGCGAGCGCGCCTTGGCGCAGTTGCTTCAGCTGCGTTGACAGAATGCCCACTTACCTCTAAGATTTACAGGCTTTGCACCCCCGCGACCGGCCTACGAAACCGGACGCAAAGAAATCGAACGAGGGGGCGAGGCGCGGTGGCTCCGGCGAGCCGAAGTGAGGGACGCTGGGGCCACTTTGATTTTGTGGCACCGGGTGCTCGAGCGAAGTCGATGCAGTGCGAGCCCTCAGGCAGCACCATGCGAGCCCTGCGGCTGCGTCCCCGAAGAGGATGCGGTGCGCACACTCCGGACAATTCAGCGGGCGCAACCAAGAGCCAACGATCAGCATGCCAACAATCAATCAGCTCGTGCGGAAGGGCCGTGAGCCCGCCGTCTCGAAAAGCAAGGTCCCGGCGCTCCAGCAGAGCCCGCAGAAACGTGGCGTGTGCACGCGCGTGTACACGACCACCCCGAAGAAGCCGAACTCCGCGCTGCGGAAGGTCGCCAAGGTGCGGCTCACGAACGGCTTCGAGGTCATCAGCTACATCGGCGGCGAAGGTCACAACCTGCAGGAGCACTCGGTCGTGCTGATCCGTGGCGGCCGCGTGAAGGACCTGCCCGGCGTGCGCTACCACATGGTGCGCGGCAGCCTCGACACAGCCGGTGTCAAGGACCGCAAGCAGGCCCGCTCGCAAGTACGGCGCGAAGCGCCCGAAGAAGGCACTTACACGACTTCGGCGCAAAGTCGAACCGACTCTGCGCCGGCTGATCTTCCGGAAAATCGCCGGCGCAACCAGTCGATTTTTCGCGTAACTGAACGGAAAGACACGATGCCACGTCGTAGAGAGATTCCGAAGCGCGAGATCCTGCCCGATCCGAAGTACAAGTCGGTCGAGCTCGCGAAGTTCATGAACGTGCTGATGGAGGCCGGCAAGAAGTCGGTCGCCGAGCGCATCGTCTACGGCGCGTTCGAGGTCATCAACAAGAAGGGCGGCAAGGATCCGCTGGAAGTCTTCACCCAGGCGTTGCAGAACTCGCGGCCGATGGTCGAGGTGAAGAGCCGCCGCGTTGGCGGCGCGAACTTCCAGGTGCCGGTCGAAGTGCGTCCGGTGCGGCGCATGGCGCTCGCGATGCGCTGGCTGCGCGAAGCGGCGCGCAAGCGCGGCGAGAAGTCGATGGGCCAGCGCCTCGCCGCCGAGCTGATGGACGCGGCGGAAGGCCGCGGCGGCGCGGTGAAGAAGCGCGAGGAAGTGCACCGCATGGCGGAAGCGAACAAGGCGTTCTCGCATTTCCGGTTCTGAACGGTCGGTAGGGAGCATTCGGCGTTGAGCGTAGCCGGTGCCAACCCCATATAAGACGCCCACGTATTGCCTTCTATGGAGTTCACGCTGGTCGATCGCTGCAGGTCTGAATACGCCGAACGCTCAACGTTGAACCCGACATACCATGCCCCGTACCACTCCGATCGATCGCTATCGCAACATCGGCATCAGTGCGCACATTGATGCCGGCAAGACCACGACCACCGAGCGCATCCTGTTCTACACCGGCGTCTCGCACAAGATGGGCGAGGTGCACGACGGCGCGACCGTCATGGACTGGATGGAGCAGGAGCGCGAGCGCGGCATCACGATCACCTCGGCCGCGACGACCTGCTTCTGGAAGGGGATGGACAACAACCATCCCGAGCACCGGATCAACATCATCGACACGCCGGGCCACGTCGACTTCACGATCGAGGTCGAGCGCTCGATGCGCGTGCTCGACGGCGCGTGCATGGTGTATTGCGCGGTCGGCGGCGTGCAGCCGCAGTCGGAAACGGTGTGGCGGCAGGCGAACAAGTATCGCGTGCCGCGGCTCGCGTTCGTCAACAAGATGGACCGCCAGGGCGCGAACTTCTTCAAGGTCCACGACCAGATGAAGCAGCGCCTCAAGGCGAACCCCGTGCCGATCCAGGTGCCGATCGGCGCCGAGGAGAAGTTCGAGGGCGTCGTCGACCTGGTCCGCATGAAGGCGATCTACTGGGACGAGGCCACGCAGGGAATGAAGTTCGAGCTGCGCGAGATCCCCGCGGAGCTGGTCGAGGTCGCGACGCAGTGGCGCGAGAAGATGGTCGAGAGCGCCGCCGAGGCCAACGAGGAGCTGATGAACAAGTACCTCGAGGAGGGCGAGCTCTCCGTCGAGGAAATCAAGTCGGGCCTGCGGCAGCGCACGATCGCGGGCGAGATCGTCCCGATGCTGTGCGGCTCCGCGTTCAAGAACAAGGGCGTGCAGGCGATGCTCGACGCGGTCATCGACTACATGCCGGCGCCGAGCGACATTCCGCCGGTGAAGGGCGAGCTCGAGAACGGCAAGGAAGGCGAGCGCAGCGGCGTCCGACGACGAGCCGTTCGCGGGCCTCGCGTTCAAGATCATGACCGACCCGTACGTCGGCCAGCTCATTTTCTTCCGCGTCTATTCGGGCGTCGTGAAGTCGGGCGATACGGTCTACAACCCGACCAGGTCACGCAAGGAGCGGCTCGGCCGCATCCTGCAGATGCACGCGAACCAGCGCGAGGAGATCAAGGAAGTGCGCGCGGGCGACATCGCGGCGGCGGTCGGCCTGAAGGAAGCGACGACCGGCGACACGCTGTCCGATCCGGATCAGGTGATCACGCTCGAGAAGATGATCTTCCCGGAGCCGGTGATCCACGTCGCCGTCGAGCCGAAGACGAAGGCCGACCAGGAGAAGATGGGCATCGCGCTCAACCGTCTCGCGCAGGAAGACCCGTCGTTCCGCGTGCGCACCGACGAGGAATCCGGGCAGACGATCATCTCCGGCATGGGCGAGCTGCATCTCGAGATCCTCGTCGACCGCATGAAGCGCGAGTTCGGCGTGGAAGCGAACGTCGGCGCGCCGCAGGTGGCGTATCGCGAGGCGATCAGGAAGCCGGTCGAGGTCGAGGGCAAGTTCATCAAGCAGTCGGGCGGCCGCGGCCAGTACGGCCACGTCTGGCTCAAGATGGAGCCGAACGAGCAGGGCAAGGGCTTCGAGTTCGTCGACGCGATCAAGGGCGGCAGCGTTCCGCGCGAATACATTCCCGCGGTCGAGAAGGGGCTGCGCGAGACGCTGCCGAACGGCGTGCTCGCCGGTTTCCCGGTCGTCGACGTCAAGGTCACGCTGTTCGACGGGTCAGCTCGCACGACGTCGACAGCAACGAGAACGCGTTCAAGATGGCGGCATCGATCGCGTTCAAGGACGGCATGCGCAAGGCCAGCCCGGTGCTGCTCGAGCCGATGATGGCGGTCGAGGTCGAGACGCCCGAGGACTTCATGGGCAACGTGATGGGCGACCTGTCGTCGCGGCGCGGCATCGTCCAGGGCATGGAAGACCTGCCGACCGGCAAGGTGATCAAGGCCGAAGTGCCGCTCGCCGAGATGTTCGGCTACTCGACGACGCTGCGCTCGCTGTCGCAGGGCCGCGCGACGTACACGATGGAATTCAAGCACTACACCGAGGCGCCGAAGACCGTCGCCGAGGCCGTCATCACCAAGAAAGACGTAACTATCGGATCTGAAGGACGCGAATCATGGCCAAGGGCAAATTCGAGCGTACGAAGCCGCACGTGAACGTGGGGACGATCGGTCACGTGGATCACGGCAAGACGACGTTGACGGCGGCGATGACGCTGGTGCTGTCGAAGCTGTTTGGTGGGGAGGCGAAGGCGTACGACCAGATCGACAACGCGCCGGAGGAGAAGGCGCGGGGGATCACGATCAACACGGCGCACGTGGAGTACGAGACCAAGAACCGGCACTACGCGCACGTGGACTGTCCTGGGTCACGCGGACTACATCAAGAACATGATCACGGGTGCGGCGCAGATGGACGGGGCGATCCTGGTGGTGAGTCGCGGCGGACGGGCCGATGCCGCAGACGCGGGAGCACATTCTGCTGGCGCGGCAGGTGGGGGTGCCGTACATCGTGGTCTACCTGAACAAGGCGGACATGGTGGACGACAAGGAGTTGCTGGAGCTGGTGGAGCTGGAGGTGCGGGAGCTGCTGAGCAAGTACGAGTTTCCTGGGGACAAGACGCCGATCGTGATTGGGTCGGCGAAGCTGGCGCTGGAAGGGGACAAGGGGGAGCTGGGGGAGGGGTCGATCCTGAAGCTGGCGGAGGCGCTGGACAGCTACATTCCGAAGCCGAAGCGGGCGATCGACGGGCCGTTTCTGATGCCGGTGGAGGACGTGTTCTCGATCTCGGGTCGGGGGACGGTGGTGACCGGGTCGGGTGGAGCGTGGGGTGGTGAAGGTGGGGGAGGAGCTGGAGATCGTGGGGTTGCGGCCGACGCTGAAGACGGTGTGCACGGGGGTGGAGATGTTCCGCAAGCTGCTGGACCAGGGGCAGGCGGGGGACAACGTCGGGGTGCTGCTGCGAGGGCACGAAGCGGGAGGAAGTGGAGCGGGGTCAGGTGCTGGCGAAGCCGGGGTCGATCACGCCGCACACCAAGTTCACGGCGGAGGTGTACATCCTGAGCAAGGAAGAGGGCGGGCGGCACACGCCGTTCTTCAATGGGTACCGGCCGCAGTTTTATTTCCGGACGACGGACGTGACGGGGAGCATCGAGCTGCCGGCGGGGACGGAGATGGTGATGCCTGGGGACAACATTGCGATGGAGGTGACGCTGATTGCGCCGATCGCGATGGAAGAGGGGTTGCGGTTCGCGATTCGCGAAGGCGGCCGCACGGTCGGCGCGGGCGTGGTGGCGAAGATCAAGGAGTAGGGCGGACTCGGATTCGGTCGAGGAGCGGCAGCGCGAACGCTCGCGGCTGACGACCGACGACTGGAAGTACAACGACACGAAGGAGCAGGGAACGGACCACGGATACGCGGTCAGGTGAGCAGCAGGCAACGCATCACCGAGCGCGATCCGACGGTCGTGCCAAAGGAACACAATGCAAAACCAACGAATCCGCATCCGCCTCAAGGCGTTCGACTACAAGCTGATCGACCAGTCGGCGCTCGAGATCGTGGAGACGGCGAAGCGCTCGGGCGCGGTCGTCAAGGGCCCGGTCCCGCTGCCGACGAAGATCGAGCGGTACGACGTCCTGCGCTCGCCGCACGTCAACAAGACGTCGCGCGACCAGTTCGAGATCCGCACGCACCTGCGGCTGATGGACATCATCGACCCGACCGACAAGACGGTCGATCAGTTGATGAAGCTCGATCTGCCGGCGGGCGTCGATGTGGAGATCAAGCTGCAGTAGCGAAGCGTAGTAGTCGACGAAAGCAGGCGGGTGGAAGCAGATTCGCGCTTTCGTCCGGAACAGCAAGGCCGGCCGATTGAAGTCGGCACTCCGCAGCAAGCAATCGCGGAGCAACCAAGAACGGAGAGGTTAGACATGACACTCGGACTCGTCGGTCGCAAGATCGGCATGACCCGCGTCTTCGCCGACGATGGCTCCGCCATCCCGGTGACGGTGCTCGACGTGGCGAACAACCGCGTCACGCAGATCAAGACGCCGGACACCGACGGCTACGCCGCCGTCCAGGTCACGTACGGCAAGCGTCGCGCCGTCGCGCGTCGCGAAGCCGCAAGCCGGCCACCTCGCGAAGGCGGGCGTGGAAGCGCGGCACGATGCTGAAGGAATTCCCGGTCGCCGCCGACGAGCTCGCGAAGCTCAAGGCGGGCGACGTCGTCGGCGCGGACACGTTCGCCGTCGGCCAGCTCGTCGACGTGACCGGCACGACCAAGGGTCGCGGCTTCTCGGGCGTGATCCGCCGCCACCACTTCAGCTGCAACCGCGCCTCGCACGGCAACTCGCGTCTCGCACAACAAGCCGGGCTCGATCGGCATGGCGCAGGATCCGGGCCGCGTGTTCCCGGGCAAGCGGATGCCGGGTCAATACGGCAACGTGACGCGCACCGTGCAGACGCTGACGGTCGTGCGCGTGGACAAGGAGCGCGGACTCCTGCTCGTCAAGGGCTCGGTGCCCGGCGCGGACGGCACGCACGTCATCGTGCGCGTCGCCGCGAAGACGCCGGCGAAGAAGGGGGCTTAAGCCGATGGATCTCAAGCTCATCACCGGCAACGGCCAGCCGGCGACGACGCACAGCGCGTCGGACGCGCTGTTCGGCCGCGAGTACAACGAAGCGCTGATCCACCAGGTCGTCACCGCGTACCAGGCGAACGCGCGCCAGGGCACGCGCGCGCAGAAGGCGCGCGGCGACATCAACAAGTCGCACAAGAAGCCGTGGCGCCAGAAGGGCACCGGCCGCGCTCGCGCGGGCCAGGCGAACAGCCCGCTGTGGCGCGGCGGCGGCAAGATCTTCCCGTCCTCGCCCGACGAGAACTTCTCGCACAAGGTCAACCGCAAGATGTATCGCGCGGGCATCGCGTCGATCCTGTCGCAGCTGGTCCGCGAGGACCGGCTGGCGGTGATCGAAGCGACTCGCGCTCGACGCGCCGAAGACGAAGCAGTTCGCGCAGAAGATCAAGGGCTTCGGCCTGCCCGGCACGCTGCTCGTCGTCATCGACAAGCTCGACGAGAACCTCTACCTCGCCTCGCGCAACCTGCCGAACGTGCTGGTGCTCGAGACGCGCGAGGTCGACCCGGTCAGCCTCGTGCGCTTCCAGAACGTGCTGCTGACGCAAGGCGGCCGTCGCCCAGTTCGAGGAGCTGCTCGGATGAACGCCAAGCCGCCAAGACGCCAAGGCCAAGCCGCAGCGGCGAAGCCTGCCAAGCCGGCGACGCCGCAACGTCGAAGGCATCGCCCTACAACACGGAGCGCCTGATGACGCTGCTGCTCGCGCCGGTGATCTCCGAAAAGGGCACGTTCATCGCCGACAAGCACGAGCAGGTGATCTTCCGCGTCGCGCCAGAACGCGACCAAGCCCGAGGTCAAGGCGGCGGTCGAGCTCATGTTCAAGGTGCAGGTCGAGAGCGTGCAGATCTGCAACGTCAAGGGCAAGGAGAAGCGCTTCGGCCGCACATGGGCCGCCGGCGCAACTGGAAGAAGGCCTACGTGTGCCTGAAGCCGGGCCAGGAAATCAACTTCGCGGCAGGAGGCCTGAGCCATGGCACTCGTCAAAGTCAAGCCGACGTCCGCGGGCCGCCGCGCGCTGGTCAAGGTCGTCAACCCGAACCTGCACAAGGGTCGGCCGTTCGACGCGCTCGCCGAGTCGCAGAAGCGCGGCTCGGGCCGCAACAACAACGGCCACATCACCATCCGCCACAAGGGCGGCGGCCACAAGCAGCACTACCGGATCGTCGACTTCCGCCGCAACAAGGACGGCATCGCCGGCGAAGGTCGAGCGCCTCGAGTACGACCCGAACCGCAGCGCGAACATCGCGCTGCTGCTGTACGCGGACGGCGAGCGCCGCTACATCATCGCGCCGCGCGGCGTTGCGGTGGGCGCGCAGCTGATGTCGGGCATCCGAAGCCGCGATCAAGCCGGGCAACACCCTGCCGCTTCGCAACATCCCGGTCGGCACGACGATCCACTGCATCGAGATGCAGCCGGGCAAGGGCGCGCAGATCGCGCGCTCGGCCGGCGCGGCCGTGCAGCTGCTCGCGCGCGAAGGCATCTACGCGCAGCTGCGGTTGCGCTCGGGCGAGATCCGCAAGGTGCACGTCGACTGCCGCGCGACGATCGGCGAAGTCGGCAACGAGGAGCACAACCTGCGCTCGATCGGCAAGGCCGGCGCGCAACCGCTGGCGCGGCATCCGTCCGACGGTGCGCGGCATCGCGATGAACCCGGTCGACCACCCGATGGGCGGGCGCACCAACGGCGGCGGCGGTCGCCACCATCCGATGTCGCCGTGGGGCACGCCGGCCAAGGGCTACAAGACGCGCAAGAACAAGCGCACCGACGTGCATGATCGTCCGCCGCCGTCACGCGACGAAGGGATAACGAGCATGGCACGTTCAATCAAGAAGGGCCCGTTCGTCGACGGCCACCTGATGGCGAAGGTGGAGGAGGCGCGCGCGATCAACGACAAGAAGCCGATCAAGACCTGGTCGCGCCGCTCGACGATCACGCCCGACTTCGTCGGGCCTGACGATCGCCGTGCACAACGGCAAGCAGCACATCCCGGTCTACGTGACCGAGAACATGGTCGGCCACAAGCTCGGCGAGTTCGCGCTGACGCGCACCTTCAAGGGCCACTCGGCCGACAAGAAGGTCGCGGCGCCGCGTCGTGAAGAAGCGGAAGTAGGAGAGACGAGCGATGGAAACCACTGCAACGCTGCGCGGCGTTCGCCTGTCGGCCCAGAAGGGCCGGCTGGTCGCCGACCTGGTTCGCGGGATGCCGGTCGGCAGGGCGCTCGACGTGCTGGCGTTCAGCCCGAAGAAGGGCGCGCGGATCATCAAGAAGGTGCTCGAGAGCGCGATCGCGAACGCCGAGCACAACGACGGCGCCGACATCGACGAGCTCAAGGTCACGACGATCTACGTCGACAAGGCCGACACGCTGAAGCGCATGAGCCCGCGCGCCAAGGGCCGCGGCAACGTGATCGGCAAGCAGAGCTGCCACATCCGCGTCGCCGTCGGCGACGGCAAGGCCAAATAGGAACGACCATGGGACAGAAGATTCATCCGACCGGGTTCCGCCTCGCCGTCAGCCGCAACTGGACGTCGAAGTGGTTCGCGAACAGCAAGCACTACGCGAACACGCTGAACGAGGACATCCGGGTCCGCGAGTACCTGAAGAAGAAGCTGTCGCACGCCTCGGTCGCGAAGGTCACGATCGAGCGTCCGGCGAAGAACGCGCGCATCACCATCCACAGCGCGCGCCCGGGCGTCGTCATCGGCAAGAAGGGCGAGGACATCGAGACGCTGCGCGCCGACCTGCGCAAGATGATGGGCGGCGACGTCGGCCTCAACATCGAGGAGATCCGCAAGCCCGAGATCGACGCGCAGCTCATCGCCGACTCGATCGCCCAGCAGCTCGAGAAGCGGATCATGTTCCGCCGCGCGATGAAGCGCGCGATGCAGAACGCGATGCGCCTCGGCGCGCAGGGCATCAAGGTGATGAGCGTCGGGACGCCTGAACGGCGCGGAAATCGCGCGCTCGCGAGTGGTACCGCGAAGGTCGCGTGCCGCTGCACACGCTGCGCGCCGACATCGACTACGGCTTTTCCGAAGCGCGCACGACCTACGGCGTCATCGGCATCAAGGTCTGGGTGTTCAAGGGCGAGGTGATGGCGCACAACGCCGAGCCGGCGCAGGCGCCGGCCCCGGCGCCGGACGCCCGTCGCGGCCCCGTCGAGCAGGAGCGAAGAATGCTGCAGCCAGCTAGAAGGAAGTACCGCAAGGAGCAGAAGGGCCGCAACAAGGGCGTCGCGACCGTCGGCAACAAGGTGTGGTTCGGCGACTACGGCCTGAAGGCGACGATGCGCGGCCGGCTGACCGCGCGCCAGATCGAGGCGGCGCGGCGCGCGATGACGCGTCACATCAAGCGCGGCGGCCGCATCTGGATCCGCATCTTCCCGGACAAGCCGGTGTCGCAAGAAGCCGGCCGAAGTCCGCATGGGCAACGGCAAGGGCAATCCGGAGTACTACGTGGCCGAGATCCTGCCCGGCAAGGTGCTCTACGAGATGGACGGCGTCGACGAGGCGCTGGCGCGCGAGGCGTTCGCGCTCGCGGCGGCCAAGCTGCCGATCCGCACGACGTTCGTGCACCGGCTCGTCGGCCAATGAGGAGATCGTGATGAAGCGATCGGAAGCGAAGAAGGCGCTGGCGGGCAAGTCGCCGGCCGAGCTCAAGGACGAGCTCGAGGCGCTGCTGAAGGAGCAGTTCGGCCTGCGCATGCAGAAGGCCACGCAGCAGCTGACCAACACGGCCAAGCTGAAGGACGTGCGTCGCGGCATCGCCCGCGTGCGCACGCTGATGAACCAGAAGGCGGGTGGGGCATGATCGAACAAGCAGCAAGCCACGAGGCGCAGGGCGCGCCCGCGCACAAGCCGCTGATCGCGACGCTCACCGGCCGCGTCGTCAGCGACAAGATGAACAAGACGGTCACGGTGCTGGTCGAGCGCCGGGTCAAGCACCCGATCTACGGCAAGGTCGTCATGCGGTCGCGAAGTACCACGCGCACGACGAGGCGAACGAGGTCAAGATCGGCGACCTGGTCGAGATCGTGGCCACGCGCAAGGTCAGCAAGACCAAGGCGTGGCGGGTGTCGAAGGTGCTGGAGAAGGCGCAGATCGTTGATCCGATGAAAACGTGTCCGCGAAGTCGGAGTCTGACGAGTCGCCGGCGCTGCACGTTTTCATCGGGTTTGAATCGGCGGGCGCCTGGGCGGCCCGTCGCCGCCCGCGGAAACAGCACGAAAAACGAGCGTCTTGCCGGCGTGTGCCCGGGCAGGCGTTGCCCAGGCGCTAGCTTGCAGGACGGCAAAAAGCCTGCCATAATTGCAGATTCGCCTGCCGCTCGAGGGCCGGGTTCCCCGGAGCCTGAAGCGGCGACAAGCCCCGCGCGTTGCGGTCCGGACGTCTCCGACGCTGCGCGCAAGGGACCCAAACGCGGGATCCAAAACTGGCCGCCCTGGCATGAGCGGCGCCTTCGAGCAGTCGGGCGCTGAGGCGGAGTCAAGTTGGAGAAGAGGAAGTCATGATCCAGATGCAGTCGGTGCTGGACGTCGCCGACAACACGGGCGCGCGTTCGGTGATGTGCATCAAGGTGCTCGGCGGCAGCAAGCGCCGCTACGCGCACATCGGCGACGTGATCAAGGTGTCGGTGAAGGACGCCGCGCCGCGCGGTCGCGTCAAGAAGGGCGAGATCTACAACGCGGTCGTCGTGCGCACCCGCACAGGGCGTGCGCCGCCCGGACGGCGCGCTGATCCGCTTCGACACCAATGCCGCCGTCCTGCTCAACGCCAAGCTCGAGCCGATCGGCACCCGCATCTTCGGACCGGTCACGCGCGAGCTGCGCACCGAGCGGTTCATGAAGATCGTCTCGCTGGCGCCGGAAGTGCTGTAAGGCGCGGGAAAGGAAACCAAGCGATGCGCAAGATCAAGAAGGGCGACAACGTCGTCGTCATCGCCGGCCGCGACAAGGGCAAGCGCGGCGACGTGTCGCGCATCGTCGACGACAGCCACGTCATCGTCAACGGCATCAACACGGTCAAGCGCCACACGCGGCCGAACCCGATGAAGAACCAGCCGGGCGGCATCGTGGCGAAGGAAATGCCGATCGACGTGTCCAACGTCGCGATCTGGAATCCGGTGACCAGCAAGGCCGACCGCATCGGCTTCCGCATGCTCGAGGACGGCCGCAAGGTCCGCTTCTTCAAGGGCAACGGCGAGCAGATCGGGGCTGAAGGGAAACCGAGGAACGAGACCATGGCCCGCCTGAAGGAACAATACCGCAAGGAAATCGTGCCCGCGCTGATGAAGCAGTTCGGGTACAAGTCGGCGATGCAGGTGCCGCGCATCGCCAAGATCGTCCTCAACATGGGCGTGGGCGAGGCGACCGCCGACAAGAAGCTCCTCGACAACGCCGTCGGCGACATGCAGAAGATCGCCGGGCAGAAGCCGGTGATCACCAAGGCGCGGAAGGCCATCGCCGGATTCAAGATCCGCGAGGGCTATCCGATCGGCTGCATGGTGACGCTGCGCCACGAGCGCATGTACGAGTTCCTCGACCGCCTCGTCACGATCGCGCTGCCGCGCGTCCGCGACTTCCGCGGCGTATCCGGCAAGGGCTTCGACGGCCGCGGCAACTACAACATGGGCGTCAAGGAACAGATCATCTTCCCCGAGATCGAGTACGACAAGATCGACACGGTCCGCGGGATGAACATCTCGATCACGACGACCGCGAAGACCGACGCCGAGTGCAAGGCGCTGCTCGCCGCGTTCCGTTTCCCGTTCAAGAACTGAAGAGTCAATCGAGGCCCCGCCATGGCGAAACTGGCCCTGATCAACCGCCAACTAGAAGCGCGAGAAGCTCGTCGCGAAGTTCGCGAAGAAGCGCGCCGCGCTGCAGGCGATCATCGAAAACCCGAAGGCGTCGGACGAGGACAAGTACGCCGCGCGGCTCAAGCTGCAGGCGCTGCCCCGCAACGCGAACCCGACGCGCTTGCGCAACCGCTGCGCGCTCACCGGCCGCCCCCGCGGCGTCTTCCGCAAGTTCGGCCTCGGCCGCAACAAGCTGCGCGAGTACGCGATGCACGGCGAGATCCCCGGCATCGTCAAGGCCAGCTGGTAAGCAGTGAAACTGAGCATGGACATACGAGGTTCCCATGAGCATGACTGATCCCATCGCCGACATGCTGACCCGCATCCGCAATGCGCAGATGACGGAGAAGGCGACGTGCGAGATGCCGAGCTCGAAGGTCAAGGTCGCCATCGCGCAGGTGCTGAAGGACGAGGGCTACATCGACGGCTTCAAGGTCGCCGGCGAGCAGAAGCCGGTCCTCGAGATCGCGCTGAAGTACTACGCCGGCCGCCCGGTGATCGAGAAGATCGAGCGCGTGAGCAAGCCCGGCCTGCGCATCTACAAGAGCAAGGACGACATTCCGCCGGTGATGAACGGGCTCGGGATCGCCATCGTGTCGACGTCGCACGGCGTCATGACCGACCGCAAGGCGCGCGCGACCGGCGTCGGCGGCGAAGTGCTCTGCATCGTCGCCTGATAGAGGAGCATTCACGATGTCCCGCATTGGCAACAACCCGGTCAAGGTGCCCGCGAAGGTCGAGGTGACGCTCGCGGCCGGCGAGATCACGGTCAAGGGTCCGCTCGGCAGCTGAGCGCGCAAGTTCGGCCGGAACGTGACGATCGAGAAGGACGGCGACCAGCTCGTGTTCAAGGCGGCGAACGACGAAGCGCGGGCGATGCACGGCACGCTGCGCGCGCTCGTCGCCAACATGGTGCAAGGGCGTGACGGACGGCTTCGAGAAGAAGCTGCACGCTCGTCGGCGTCGGCTACCGCGCGCAGGCGGCGGGCGACAAGCTCAACCTGTCGCTCGGCTTCTCGCATCCGGTCGTGCACGCGATGCCGAAGGGCGTCAAGGTCGAGACGCCGGTGCAGACCGAGATCGTGGTCAAGGGCATCGACAAGCAGGCCGTCGGCCAGGTCGCGGCGGAGATCCGCGCGTACCGTCCGCCCGAGCCGTACAAGGGCAAGGGCGTGCGCTACGCCGACGAGCGCGTCATGCATCAAAGAAACGAAGAAGAAGTAACCGAGGCGAACATGAGCAAAGGCAAGAAAGAAGCTCGAGCCCGCCGCGCCCGCAAGACCCGGGTGCGCATCGCCGAGCAGCGTGCAACCCGGCTGGTGGTGAGCCGGTCGAACTGCCACATCTACGCGCAGATCATGGCGCCCGACCGGCGACAAGGTGCTCGCGAGCGCGTCGACGGTCGAGGCGGACGTGCGCGGCGAGCTCGCGAACGGCGGCAACCGGGCCGCTGCGGCGATCGTCGGCAAGCGCATCGCCGAGAAGGCGAAGGCGCTGGGCATCGAGGCGGTCGCGTTCGACCGCTCGGGTTTTCGCTTCCATGGCCGCGTGAAGGCGCTGGCCGACGCCGCCCGCGAGGGCGGCCTCAAGTTCTAAGGCAAAGCACATGGCACAGCAACGTCGAAATCCGCCGGCAGCAGCAGCAGGACGATCGCGGCGACGGCCTGCGCGAGAAGATGATCAGGATCAACCGCGTCACCAAGGTGGTGAAGGGCGGACGGATCCTGGGCTTCGCGGCGCTCACCGTCGTCGGCGACGGCGACGGCCGCGTCGGCATGGGCAAGGGCAAGGCGAAGGAAGTGCCCGTGGCCGTGCAGAAGGCGATGGAAGAGGCGCGCCGCAGGATGGTCAAGGTGCGCCTGAAGAAGGGCACGCTGCATCACGCGACGCTGGGCAAGCACGGCTCGACGAAGGTGTTCATGCAGCCGGCCTCGGAAGGTACCGGCATCATCGCCGGCGGCGCCGATGCGCGCGGTGTTCGACGTCGTCGGCGTGACCAACGTGCTCGCCAAGTGCCACGGCCCGACCAACCCGTACAACGTCGTACGCGCGACGCTCAACGGGCTGCATGAACCAGCAGCTCGCCGGCCGACATCGCGGCGAAGCGCGGCAAGACGGTCGAAGAGATCCTGGGAGCATGACGATGGCGGAGCAGAAGAAGATCAAGGTGACGCTGGTCAAGGGCGTCTCGCGCACGGTCAAGGGCCATCGCGAGACGGTGCGCGGCCTGGGCCTCAAGTGGACGAACCACACGGTCGAGGTCATCGACACGCCGTCGACGCGCGGAATGATCAAAAGGTCGGCTACCTGCTGCGCGTCGTCGAGAGTAAGGAACAGACGACATGCGACTCAACACGATCAAGCCCGCGGCGGGCAGCAAGAAGGCGAGGCGCCGCGTCGGCCGCGGCATCGGCTCCGGGCTCGGCAAGACCGCCGGTCGCGGCCACAAGGGCCAGAAGTCGCGCTCGGGCGGCTTCCACAAGGTCGGCTTCGAAGGCGGCCAGATGCCGCTGCAGCGCCGGCTGCCGAAGCGCGGCTTCGTCTCGCTGTCGAAGGACGACACGGCGGAAGTCCGCCTGTCGCGATCTTGCGAAGCTGCCGGTGGACGAAGTCGACATGCTCGCGCTCAAGGCGGCGGGCCTCGTGCCGCCGACGGCGAAGACGGCGAAGGTGATCAAGACCGGCAAGCTCGAGAAGGCGGTGAAGCTTTCGGGCGTGCTGGCGACCAAGGGCGCCAAGGCGGCCATCGAAGCTGCCGGCGGCAGCGTCGCTTGAACGTCGACGCTAGTCGACGGGGAAGAAAGTCAGGTAACTAACGTGGCGACGACGGTCAATCCGGCCCTGAAGACGGGAACCAAGTACGGCGATCTGAAGCGGCGGCTGTGGTTCCTGCTGGGCGCGCTCATCGTCTACCGGATCGGGACGCACATCCCGGTGCCGGGCATCAACGCGTCCGTGCTCGACGAGCTGTTCCGCTCGCAGCAGGGCGGCATCCTGGGACTCTTCAACGTGTTCTCGGGCGGCGCGCTGTCGCGCTTCTCGATCTTCGCGCTCGGCATCATGCCGTACATCTCGGCGTCGATCATCATGCAGCTGTGCACGGTGGTCGTGCCCGACGCTCGAGGCGCTGAAGAAGGAAGGCGAGGCCGGCCGGCGCAAGATCACGCAGTACACGCGCTACGCGACGCTCGGGCTCGCGTTCTTCCAGGCGCTCGGCGATCTCGGTCGCGCTGGAGGCGCAGCCCGGCCTCGTCGTCGATCCGGGGCTCGCGTTCCGCATGATCACGGCGACGACGCTCGTCACCGGCACGATGTTCCTGATGTGGCTCGGCGAGCAGATCACCGAGCGCGGTCTCGGGCAACGGCATCTCGCTCATCATCTTCGCGGGCATCGCAGCGGGTCTGCCGTCGGCGATCGGGCAGACGCTCGAGCAGGCAGCGCACCGGCGCGTACTCGATCCTGCTGGTCGCTCGGCATCGCGGCGCTGGTCGTCGTCGTGACGGCGTTCGTCGTGTTCGTCGAGCGCGCGCAGCGCAAGATCCTGGTGAACTACGCGAAGCGCCAGGTCGGCAACAAGGTCTACCAGGGGCAGAGCTCGCTCCTGCCGCTGAAGCTCAACATGGCCGGCGTGATCCCGCCGATCTTCGCGTCGTCGATCATCCTGTTCCCGGCGACGCTCGCGCAATGGTTCGGCTCGGGCGAAGGCACGATCTGGCTGCGCGACCTGGCGGCGGCGCTGTCGCCCGGCCAGCCGGTGCACGAGCTCCTGTACGCGAGCGCGATCATCTTCTTCTGCTTCTTCTACACGGCGCTGCAGTACAACCCGAAGGAGACGGCGGAGAACCTGAAGAAGAGCGGTGCGTTCATCCCGGGCTACCGGCCGGGCGACCAGACGGCGAAGTACCTCGAGAAGATCACGCTGCGGCTGACGCTGCTCGGCTCGCTGTACCTGGTCGTCGTGTGCTTCATCCCGAACTTCCTGATCGCGTGGAAGAACGTGCCGTTCTACTTCGGCGGGACGTCGCTGCTGATCATCGTGGTCGTCACGATGGACTTCATGACGCAGGTGCAGGCGTACATGATGTCGCAGCAGTACGAGAGCCTGTTACGCAAGGCGAACTTCAAGGGCGGGCTGCCGACGCGCTGATGGCGAAAGAAGACACGATCCAGATGCAGGGCGAGGTCGTCGAGATGCTGCCCAACGCGACGTTCCGGGTGAAGCTCGAAAACGACCACGTCGTGCTCGGGCACATCTCGGGAAAGATGCGGATGCACTACATCAAGATCCTGCCGGGCGACAAGGTGACGGTCGAGCTGACGCCGTACGACCTGTCGCGGGCGCGGATCATCTTTCCGCGCGAAGTAGGCGCGTGAAGCGGGAGAAGAGAAATGAAAGTACTGGCATCGGTCAAGAAAATCTGCCGCAAGTGCAAGATCATCCGTCGCAATGGCGTCGTGCGCGTGATCTGCACGGACCCGCGCCACAAGCAGCGGCAGGGCTGACACCGGACACGATACCGAACACTAGGGTAAGAACATGGCTCGTATTGCAGGCGTCAACATCCCGAACCACCAGCATGCCGTGATCGCGCTGCAGGCGATCTACGGCATCGGCACGACGCGCGCGAAGGCGATCTGCGTCGCGGCGAACATCGCGCCGTCGACGAAGATCAAGGACCTGTCCGACGCCGAGATGGACAAGATGCGCGAAGCAGGTCGGCAAGTTCACGGTCGAGGGCGACCTCCGCCGCGAGGTGACGATGAGCATCAAGCGGCTGATGGACCTCGGCTGCTACCGCGGCACGCGCCACCGCAAGGGCCTGCCGGTCCGCGGCCAGCGCACGCGCACGAACGCCCGCACCCGCAAGGGCCCGAAGAAGGGCCGCACCGTCGCGCTCACCAAGGGCGTTGCGAAGTAACCCAAGGATCCCAAGATGGCACAGCAACCGTCGCACAAGCCCGCCGCGGCCCGCGCGCGCAAGAAGGTCAAGAAGAGCGTGTCCGAAGGGATCGCGCACATCCACGCGTCCTTCAACAACACGATCATCACGATCACCGACCGCCAGGGCAACGCGCTGTCGTGGGCGACGTCGGGCGGCGCCGGCTTCAAGGGCTCGCGCAAGTCGACGCCGTTCGCGGCGCAGGTCGCTGCGGAGTCGGCCGGCCGCGCGGCGCAGGAGTGCGGCGTGAAGAACCTCGAGGTGCGCATCAAGGGCCCCGGCCCCGGCCGCGAATCCGCCGTGCGCGCGCTGAACGCGCTCGGCTTCAAGATCGCGGCGATCTCGGACGTCACGCCGGTGCCGCACAACGGCTGCCGGCCGCCGAAGCGTCGTCGGATATGAACATACCGATTAAGGTCGGTCTCGCGCCATTCGCGTTCGACCGACACTTTGAAAGTTAGGACAGCAAACAGTGGCTCGATACATCGGACCCAAATGCAAGCTGGCGCGACGGGAAGGCACCGACCTTTTCCTGAAAAGCGCGCGTCGATCGCTCGACTCCAAGTGCAAGCTGGAAACCAAGCCCGGTCAGCACGGCCAGAAGTCCGGCATGCGCCAATCCGACTATCGGCAACCAGCTGCGCGAGAAGCAGAAGCTCCGCCGCATCTACGGCGTGCTCGAGCGGCAGTTCCGCCGCTACTTCGCCGAGGCGACGAAGGCGCAAGGGCTCGACCGGCGAGAACCTGCTGCAGCTGCTCGAGTCGCGCCTCGACAACGTCGTCTACCGGATGGGCATCGGCAGCACGCGCGCCGAAGCGCGCCAGCTCGTGACGCACGGCTCGATCATCGTCAACGGCAAGCGGCTGAACGTGCCGTCGGCGATCGTGCGCGGCCGGCGACGTCGTCTCGATCGCCGAGCGGGCGAAGGGCCAGCTGCGGATCGTGGACGCGCTGCAGCTCGCCGAGAAGGTCGGCTTCCCGTCGTGGGTCGAAGTCGACGCGAAGAAGATGACCGGCACGTTCAAGGGCGCGCCGGAGCGCTCGGAGTTCGGCCAGGACATCAACGAGAGCCTGGTCGTCGAGCTTTACAGTAAGTAAAAGGTGAGAACGCCTGTTGCCATTCCGCTACGCGGCGGCAACAGTCGTCTTTCTGATCGCTTCGCTTAAGGGCATCCCGCATGCAGAGCAATGTCCTGTTGAAGCCGCGCATCATCGACGTGCAGAGCATGTCGCCGTTCCACGCGAAGGTGGTGATGGAGCCGTTCGAGCGCGGCTACGGGCACACGCTGGGCAACGCGCTTCGCCGCGTGCTGCTCTCGTCGATGCCCGGCTACGCGCCGACCGAGGTGAAGATCACGGGCGTGCTGCACGAGTACTCGGCGCTCGACGGCGTGCAGGAGGACGTCGTCGACGTGCTGCTGAACCTGAAGGGCGTCGTGCTGAAGCTGCACAACCGCGACCACGTGATGCTGCGCCTCGCGAAGAGCGGCGAAGGCGCCGGTCACCGCCGCCGACATCGAGCCGAACCACGACGTCGAGATCATCAATCCCGAGCACGTGATCGCGCATCTGACCGCCGGCGGCAAGATCGAGATGGAGATCCGCGTCGAGAAGGGCCGCGGCTACCAGCCGGCGACCGCGCGCGTGAAGCCGGAAGGCGGACGCACGATCGGCTGGATCCTGCTCGACGCGTCGTTCTCGCCGGTGCGCCGCGTGAGCTACGCGGTCGAGAGCGCGCGCGTGGAGCAGCGCACCGACCTCGACAAGCTCGTGCTCGACATCGAGACCAACGGCGTCGTCGAGCCCGAGCAGGCCGTGCGCTACGCGGCGTCGGTGCTGGTCGAGCAGCTGTCGGTGTTCGCCGATCTCAAGGGCACGGAATCGCCGGCCGCGGAGCGCGCTGCGCCGCAGGTCGATCCGATCCTGCTGCGTCCGGTCGACGACCTCGAGCTCACCGTGCGCTCGGCGAACTGCCTCAAGGCCGAGAACATCTATTACATCGGCGACCTGATCCAGCGCACCGAGACCGAGCTGCTGAAGACGCCGAACCTCGGCCGCAAGTCGCTGAACGAGATCAAGGAAGTGCTGGCTTCGCGCGGCCTGTCGCTCGGCATGAAGCTCGAGAACTGGCCGCCGGCGGGATTGGATCGTCCCTAAAAGGCGTCCGCAACGGTAGCGCGAATCGCAACGCCGGCGTCGCGCCTTTTAGGGCCGGCTGAAGTTACCCAAAAACCGCGGGCAGAGCCCGACGGTTTTTGGCGGATAGACGTAAAGACCAAGAAACGAGCGCTGTGCGAAGCGGCGCCACCTGATTGAAGGATTGATGCCATGCGTCACCGTCACGGACTGCGGAAACTGAACCGCACCAGCTGCCATCGCCTCGCGATGCTGCGCAACATGACCAACTCGCTGTTCACGCACGAGGCGATCCGCACGACGCTGCCGAAGGCGAAGGAGCTGCGCCGCGTCGCCGAGCCGCTGATCACGCTCGGCAAGACCCCGACGCTGGCCAATCGCCGCCTCGCGTTCGACCGCCTGCGCGATCGCGACGTCGTCACCAAGCTCTTCAACGAGCTCGGTCCGCGCTATCAGGCGCGTCCGGGCGGGTACCTGCGCATCCTGAAGTTCGGCTTCCGCCAGGGCGACGCAGCGCCGATGGCGCTGGTCGAGCTGGTCGATCGTCCTGTGCCGGCCGAGCCCGTCGAGGACTCGAAGCAGGCCTAGCGCGTGCGTCGCTGCCGCGAAAACGCCGGGTTCGCGCCCGGCGTTTTCGCTGGCGAATTCGGATCGTCACCGCTCACGCCTGCTCGCCTTCAGGTCCTCGAACGCCTGGAAGAGCGCCGCCGATTTGCCGGCCTTGGCCGCCGCGCGCAGCTCGAGAACCTCTGCGTCGACCGGTTGGGGTCGACCCGCTTTGAGCAGTTCCTGGCGGAGTTGTCCAAGGCACTTCTCGCCAACCGGTTCGCGCGGGCCGTCGGGTTCCGGTCGCGGTGGCTCGGGGTCGGTCGGCCGCTTCGACTGGTTCTTCACATACCAGGGATACCAGAGTGCGAAGCTGCAGTGACGCATGAAATCCGCGGGAGACGAGGCCGAAGCGTCGGGTGCCTGAGCCATGGCCGCCACGGCTGCAGTGAGCAGGGCCGCTACGAAACCGGTTAGCGTGCCGGCAACAAGACCGGTCGAATCGACAGCCGATGGCTCGTGGCTCATGCCGCGCATTTTCGCTCATCGCGGAATGCCGGGAATCGGACACCCCGGTGCGCGCGGCTACACGACGCGCCGCAAGCTGGACGCTTCTCGTCGCACCGCGCGAGGCGATCGAATCGCGCGCCCAGACGGCCACCTGCTCCGGCGTCACCGGTCGGCCCAGATGGAATCCCTGCGCCATGTCGCAGCCGAGTGCGCGCAGCCGCTCGAGCGTCGCCTCGTCCTCGACGCCTTCGGCGACGACCATCAGGTGCATGTTGTGCGCGAGCTCGATCGTCGAGCGCACGATGACATCGTCGTTCGCATCGCCGCTCATGCCCATGACGAACGACTTGTCGATCTTGAGCTCGTGCAGCGGCAGCCGGCGAAGGTAGGCGAGCGACGAATAGCCGGTGCCGTAGTCGTCGATCGCGATCTGGCAGCCGAGCGCATGCAGCCGGTTGAGGTTCGCGACCGCATGCCCCGGATCGTCGAGGATCGCGCTCTCGGTGATCTCGAAGCTGATCCAGCGCGCCGCGCAGCCGTGATTCTCGAGCAGCGCGACGACCCGATCCGGCAGCTGCGCGTCCATGACATCGCGCGCGGAGATGTTGATCGAGACGTGCATCGGCAGGCCCTCGGTGCGCCATGCCGCACACTGCGCGATGGCGCGCGAGAGAACCCACATCGTGATCGAGCGGATATAGCCGGTCTGCTCGGCGAACGGGATGAACTCGTTCGGCGCGATCAGGCCGCGGGTCGGGTGGCGCCAGCGGACCAGCGCCTCGACATAGCGGCCGGACACGTCGCGCAGCGAGACCTTCGGCTGATAGACCAGCGTCAGCTCGTCGCGGTCGACCGCCTTTCGGAGGTCGCTCATCAGCGATAGCCGGTCGCGGCTTCCCTGGTCGTAGCGCTGGTCGAACACGACGACGCCGGCGTTCGCGCGCTTTGCTTCGTACATCGCGACGTCCGCGTGGCGCAGCAGCGTGGCCGCCTCGCGGCCGTGCTCGGGAAAGACCGCGATGCCGACGTTCGCGCGGACGTCGACGATGTGGCCCTCGAGCGTCATCGGCGCCTCGAGCGCGCCGAGCACCGCAGCCGCGGCGGCCTCCGCATCGCCCACCGAGGTGTGGGGCAGCAGGATCGCGAATTCGTCGCCGCCGAGACGCGCGACCGTGTCTCCCGGCCGGTTGATGATGCCCTCGAGGCGGGAAGCCACCTCCACGAGCAGCAGATCGCCGATCGGATGACCGAGCGTGTCGTTGACGTACTTGAAGTGATCGAGGTCCATCAGCAGCACCGAGACCGACGTGCCGGTGTCCTGCGCCGCCAGCACCTGGCGCGCGAGCCGGTCGCCATAGAGCGTCCGGTTCGGCAGACCGGTCAGCGTGTCGCGGTACGCGAGATCCATGATCTGCGTTTCACGCGTCGCGATGCCCTCCTGCATCGTGCGGAAGGCGGTCGCAAGGTCGGCGATCTCCTGCGTGTTCGAGGTCGGCGGCGCCTTCGAATAATCGCCCGCGGCGATGCGGCGCGCGCTGTCGGCGAGCTCGCGCACCGGCCGCGCGATTCCTCTCGAGATCAGCACGCCGGCGAGGATCGAGATCACGACCGCCAGCAGCGACGTCCATGCGAGCTGACGCTGCAACCTGCGGAACGGTTCGAGCGCCGTCGCGAGCGGCTGTTGCAGCACGGCGATGACGACCTCGTCGGTGGGCGTGCGCAGCGGAAGGATGCGCGTGACCGCGGCGTTGCCGAGCATCGTGTTGCCGTCCTTGTCGATCGGCGCGAAGTTGCCGCCCGCGACATCCACGAGCAGCGGCAGGCGGCCCGCCTCGGGCAGCGTGCTCGCCTGCAGCGCCCACGGCTCGCGTGCTTGCCGCGAGAGGAACGACACGTCGAGGCGGGTCAGTCCGCGCAGATCCTGCGCGAACGCATCGTCGACCTTGAAGCCGACGGCGACCCAGGCGATCGGTTACCGGCGCCATCACCGGCACGATCACCAGCTGATAGAGCTGGCCGCGGATGACTACCATCGCCGCCGCCTGCTGCGCCGTCCGGGCCTGGCCGATCAGCCGCGGATAGGAGAACCTTTCGCCCGGGTCCACGTCGAGCGTGTTCGCGATCACGCGATCGTCGAGGCCGATCAGCATCATCACGTCGGCGTCGATGCGCTTGCCGTGGTTGGTCAACGCGGAGCGAATCGTCTCGCGGTCCCGCGTCGCGATCGCCTCCCGGAACGCGTAGTCGGCCGCGAGCACGCGCGCACCCTGCACCAGACGCTGCGTGTCTTCTTCGAGCAAGCGATCGAACACGCGCGCGCCTGCTACGAGCTCCTCGCCAATCGTGTTCCTCGCGGCCGCGCCGCCGACGGTATTCACGAGCACGAACCCGCCGACCTGCACGGCGACGACCACGAGCAGGAACAGCGCGAGGATCCGGGATTGAAGTCCGCGTAGGCGCATCGGGATCACTTCGCGATGCGGCGCCGCGTGCTGCAAGTTGTGATCGACAGTGCAGCCATCGGACAGCATGCAGGATGCCGTGGAACGTCCCATCCAGCCGGCCGGGCGAGCGAGCGCCCCACGCGGGTCCGCGTTTCGAGCGTGCGCGCTCGAGCGTCGTAACGAAATCGCGATCCATGGGCGGACGGTCGAATCGGGCTCTTCGGAATCAATGCGTTATGGGGATTCCCCAAACGCCAACTGCACGGGTTGCTCGGTCGCCGCGACTCCATGGCCACGGCCGCGACACCGGACCCTGGGAGAAAAGCAAGTTCTCTGCCCGCTGGTATCAATCCTGCTCCCATGATGCGGTCTCCTCCGAGCCCACGCTCATGACCTTTCCCTCGCGGCACTGGCACCTCATTGCCGCGATCGTCATCGGGAGCGTGGCTTGCGCGTGCGCGGCGGCGGCGCGCGCGGAATGGATCGTCGATGTCGCCGCGGGCGGCGCCTACAACAGCAATCTCACACGCGCACAGAATCCGCAGGATCGACGACCCGACCGCGCGCTGACGTTCGCGGCGTCGATAGCTCGTTACGAAGCGTTGAGCGGATATGACGGACTCTCGTTCGGCATCGACTTGCGCGGGGAAGTCTACGATCGCTACAGCGGGCTGGATTTCGTCGGCATCGGCGCAAGCGCGACCTACCGGCGAAAGTTCGCGCTCGGGGTCACCGCGCCGTACGGCGTGTTCGCCGCTTCCGTGTCGCACGACGACTATCGGGTCGACGTGCGAGACAGCAATCGGCTGGACCTGCGTGCGGAGCTCGGCCGGCGCTTCACGCGAATCGACCGACGTCGGTATCGGGCTCACTTTCGACCGCCGTCATGCGCAGACGAACATCCCGATCGTGCCCGGCATCTCGGGGGCGATCTTCGACCTTCGCGGGTACGGCGCGTTTGTTCGTGCCGACCACGCGCTGGATGAGCAATGGCTGATCGGCGCGCGCCTTGGCGTGCGCCGCGGCGACGTGGAATCG
Source organism: uncultured beta proteobacterium (assembly GCA_963804205.1). Lineage (GTDB taxonomy): Bacteria > Pseudomonadota > Gammaproteobacteria > Burkholderiales > Casimicrobiaceae > VBCG01. The sequence goes on from CAWDPJ010000008.1 coordinate 583,805, forward strand.
ACGTCGCAGCGCAGCCGGGCCGTCTTCCTGGCCTCCGATGCGATTGCCGACGATCCCGCGTTCGAGCGATCCGCTCCTGTTCGGCTACCGGCTGCGGGGTACCACATCGTCGGTAGACTGCACGCTGAGCTACGCGCCAAATGCTCGTTCGGCGATCAACATCGCCTACATCGCGGAGCTCACGCGCGCGGCGCAGGATCTCGAATACCGCAGCCGCATCGTCAACGCGACGTTCGCCTATCGTTTCTGAACGCCAAGGAACTTTCCGCATGCGAATGACCATTCGAATGCTCGTCGCGCTTGGCACCGTCCTCGCTGGCGGCGTCCATGCGCAGAACGCCGAGATCATCGCCACGGTCACGGATGCGCAGGGCGTGCCTCTGGCGGAGGCTGTCGTCGTCGCGTTTCCCGCCGATGGCAACCTGCGGCCTGCCGGCGAAACCGCGCGACGCCGCGATCTTCCAGATCGACAAGGAGTTCGTTCCGAAGGTCACGCCGGTATTCGTCGGGACTGCCGTGGCGTTCCCGAACAACGACACCGTCCGTCACCACGTGTATTCGTTCTCGCTGGCGAAGAAATTCGAGCTGCCCCTGTACCAGGGCGTGCCGGCGAATCCCGTGATATTCGACAAGCCGGGGGTCGTGGTGCTGGGCTGCAACATCCATGACTGGATGGTTGCTTATGTCTACGTGTCCGAGTCGCCGTACTTCGCGAAGACCGGCGCCGACGGCAAGGCCACGATTTCCGACCTTGCGCCGCGCGCCTATATCGTGCGCGCCTGGCATCCGCAACTCGAGGGCGACGAGGAGCAGACGCGCAAGTCCGTCGATCTGTCGAAAGCGCCGCGCAGCGAGGTCGCGTGGTCGCTGAAGCTCAAACCCGAGGTCCGTGTCCGGCGTGCGCCTGCATCGAAGCAGTCGGGCAGCTATTAGCAGAACGACGAGAACCGCGCGAGCGGGTACGAACACGCCCAATCAGCTTTACGCGATTCGCCGTCGCTGCACGCGTTCGTGTAGCATCCGGCCGACATGTCCACGATTCTCGTCACCGGCGGCGCCGGTTACATCGGCTCGCACATCGTCGCGGCGCTCGCGCATGTCGGCGCGACGCCGCTCGTGCTCGACAACTTCTCGAACAGCTCGCGCGGCGTCATCGCGCGGCTCGAGCAGCTGACGGATTCGCGCGTTCTTTGCATCGAGGCCGATGTGCGCGATGTGGTCGCGTTGCGTGCAGCGTTTGCCGAGTATCCGATATCCGCCGTCGTGCATTGCGCCGGGCTCAAGGCGGTCGGCGAGTCGGAGGAGCGCCCGCTCGCCTACTGGGACGTCAACGTCGGCGGCATGCTCTCGCTTGCCGAAGTCATGGGCGAGGCCGGCGTGGCGACGCTCGTGTTCAGCTCGTCGGCGACCGTCTATGGCCAGCCGGACACGTTGCCGGTCACCGAGGACGCGCCGCTGCGTCCGCAGAACGTGTACGGACGAACGAAGCGGGTCGTCGAGGACTTCCTGCGGGATCTCGCGAGCGCGAACAAGAACTGGCGCATCGCGATTCTCCGTTATTTCAATCCCGCCGGCGCCCATCCTTCGGCGCTGATCGGCGAGGCTCCACTGGGGCGTCCCAACAATCTGGTGCCGTTCCTGTCGAGAACGGCCGCCGGCGAGTTCAGTGAAGTCGAGGTGTTCGGGCGTGACTGGCCGACCCCCGACGGCACCGGCGTCCGCGACTACCTGCATGTCGTGGACCTCGCCGAGGGCCACGTCATGGCGATCGACTACCTCGCGCGCCATGCGGGCGCGACCACGTTCAACCTCGGCATGGGCAGGGGTTTCTCGGTGCTCGAGGTGATCGAGGCGTTCGAGCGTGCCTGCGGACGGCGGCTGGCCCGCGACGTTCGTTCCGCGACGCGCGGGGGACATTGCTTTGGTCTACGCCGATCCGACGCGCGCGCAGAATGCGCTCGGCTGGCGCGCGACGCGCGGTCTCGATGCGATCTGCGAGGACGCCTGGCGCTGGCAGAAGGCCGGCGGCCGCTACGAGGGACCGTGGTCCGCTTCTACATAGCGCGCGCCCGCTACGACGCCTTCCTCATCGCGGATCGGCTGAACCAGGCGGGCATCCGCGCGTACGTCTTCAACCAGCATGCGCAGAGCATCGTCGGCGACGTGCCGCCGGACGTTGCCCAGCCGCAAGTCTGGCTCGATCGCGACGACGACCGCGAGCGCGCGCAGCTCCTGCTCGATCGCATCGAGGAAGAGGCGCGACGCGGCGGTGACGTGCGCTGCGCGGCGTGCGCGGAGGTATCGCCGGCGAACTTCGATCTATGTTGGAAGTGCGGGACCGCGTTAACGGGGGGAGTTGCCGACGCGTAGGAACGCAGTGACGGCGTCGGCCACGGCATGCGCGCTGGCAATCCGGTCGCCGATCGACACGCCATCCATCCAGCTGCCGCAGAAGAACAGTCCCGGCCGCTTCGCGCACGCTTCCCGGATGCGTCGCACGCGGTCGTAATGGCCGAGCTCGTATTGCGGGATCGCGCGCGTCCAGCGCACGATCTCGGTCCATAGCGGACGGCGTGCGCCGAGCAGCGCCGTCAACTCCTCGTCGACGATTCGAGAGAGCGTGATGTCGTCTTGCGCCGCAGCTTCCGGATTGCGGCGGCCGCCCAGGAAGGTCGTCAGCAGCACATGACCAGCCGGCGCTCGACCCTCGAACAGACTGCTCGAGAACAGCGTCCCCAGGATGCGCCGGCCCTCGCGCGACGGCACGAGCATTCCGAAACCGTCAAGTGCATGCGTAACGTCGTCCCGGCGATAGGCCGACGCGACGATCGAGACCGGCGCATACACGATCGACGCGAGGGCGCGAGCTGCATCCGCGTCATGCGGCGCGACGAGCGCGGCGGCCGCGAGTGCTGGCGTCGCGACGATCACGGCCCGCGTGTAGAGCGTCAATGGACCGTCGTTGCGAAGACCTGACACGGCGAACGCCTTCGGTGACGGGATCTCGATCGACGTGACCCGCGTCTGGTCCGTGTAGTGAACGAGGCTGCGAGCAAGCGCATCGGGCAAGGTCTGCATGCCATTGCGAAAGCTGAAGCTTCGCGGCCGTACGGGCTTCGGTTGGCCGCTCCGCCTGCGCTCACGAACCGCTGCGAGCTGTCCGCGCAACAGACTGCCGTGCGCCTGCTCGAGCGCGTGCAGGCGTGGAAAGGCGGCGCTGCATCGAGAGCTGCTCGGGATCGCCGGCGTAGATGCCGGATACGAACGGGTCGACCGCGTAGTCGAGAATCTCGCTGGCCAAGACGACGTCGCGACGAATGCGGCCACCGATTCGTCGGCGCCGGCCGGTGCACCGCGCAACGAAAGGCTCGCGCAGCAGGCGAAGCTTCGCCGGTAGCGAGAACGCCTGCGTCGAAAGCAGTCGGAGTGGCGACATCGGAAGCGCGACGAGCTTGCCGGCCCGCACGATGTAGCGGCGCGTGGCCGCAGGACACGTGTCGACGCGTTGATCCGTGATCCCGAGCGCGTCGAGAAGCGGTCCGAGCAACGGCGAATTGTCGAGCGCGCTGTTCGGCCCCGGTCTCATAGCGGAATCCGTCGCGCGTGCGTGTGGCGATCACGCCACCGGCGCGATCGGCCGCCTCGAGCGACAGCGACACGATGTCCGTTGCGTTGCAGTGCATGCGCGGCCACGAGGCCGGAAAGGCCCGCACCGACGACGACGACGTCGAAATGCCCGCTGCGCTCGTCGAGACTCATTGGGTAACCTCCCCCAGGCTAGTCGCTTTCGCGACGTCGCGCACCCCCTCCTCGAAGGAGGGGGCGGAAGTGAATCCCCCTAAGGGGCTCGCCGACCTCGGGGCGGCCCTTCGGTCGCCGAAGCCTTGGGGCGGCCCGGCGGCGCTCATCGACGCTGCACGCCCGGTCGTGCGTTCAGGGCAGCCTGCGGTCGATGACGAGCTTCACGCCGCTTGCGCCGAGCTTCACGGGCGACAACGTCGCCTCGAGATCACCGGATTGCGGGGTCGCGTTGCCCGACTTCGAGACCCGCGCACCGACGATGACTTCGGCGTGATCGGACAGCTTGCGATTCGGCAGCATCGCCGTCGAGTCGTCCAGCGTGAATGCGAGCGGCAGGTCGCGAACCTTGACGCGCAGCAGCGCGAGCGGCATGCGCGAGCCGTCGGCGGGTCGCGCGAACACGAACACCGTGTCGTCCGGCGCATACACCGGCGGTGAATGCGGGCGAAAGCGTCACGGTACCGGCGACTTTCGCAGACGGCGGCGCTCGCCTGGTCCTTCGTTCCTTGGGCACGCGCGCGCGCTTCGGAAAGGCTGGATTCGATCGATTGCGCCACCGGCGAATCCGCGGGCACGGCCGCCTTCACGCGCTCCCAGTGCCCCACCGCCTTGCCGTAATCGCCGCGCTGGAATGCGATCGTGCCTGCCAGCGCATTCGCCTTCCACTGGTTGGGATTCGCTTGTAACGCACGCGCGACGATCGCTTCGGGCTTGCCTTCCAGCGAACGGTTCTGGGTGACGGCGATCGCATCCGCGTAGTCGGCGAGCAGGTCGGCATCGTTCGGCGCGAGCGCCGTCGCGCGCTCGTAGGCGCCGGCGGCCTCCTGCGCGCGTCCGAGCACGTAGTAGGTTCGCGCAAGCACCTTCCAACCTTCCAGGTCGTCGGGCTTCGTCGCCAGCCGCTCCTTGACGCGCTCGATCATCGTCTCGATCTCCTGCGGCGATGCGCGCTTCTGCGGGTCACTCCCGGCGACCTGCGAGACGCCGGGGAGCAACGCGGCAGGCGTGCCGAGCACCAGGTACAGCAGCACGGCAGCGATGGGAAAGGCCGGCGCCGACCAGCGCGGCCGTCCACGCGCTTGCACGCGAAGCAGGGAGAGCGCTCGTCGGTGTCACCGGCCGCATCTTCGAGGACGCGACGATCGAGCTCCATGCGCGCGGCTTCGTACTGCTCGGCCGAGAGCACGCCATTCGCGAGGTCGGCCTCGAGCTCGGCGCGCTGGTCCCGCAGCACCGAGAGGTTCGAGGCGTCGCCGTCGAGCGTCGCGACGGGGCGTCGCGACAGCAGCGGAACGAGCACCCACGCGCAAGCGATCGCGAGCATGACGACCGCGATGACGAGGAACGGAATCACGCGTCGTCGCCCTCGTCGCCGGTCAGCAGGCGATTCGCGCGCGCGCGCTCTTCGGGCGTCAGCGGCGGGGGCTCCGCCGCACGTCGTTCGCGAATCAGGCGCGCGAGCATGAATGCGCCGATCGCGAGCAGCAGCGCGGGTCCGCCCCACAGCAGTGCCGTCGTCGCCTTGAACGGCGGCCGGTACAGCACGAAGTCGCCGTAGCGCGCCGTCATGAAGTCGATGATCTCGCGATCGGTGCGGCCGGCGGCGATCTGCTCGCGCACCTGCCGGCGCAGGTCGACGGCGAGGTCGGCGTTCGAATCGGCGATCGTCTGGTTCTGGCAGACGAGGCAGCGCAGCTGCTCCGCGATCTCGATTGCACGCGCTTGCGTGCCGCGGTCCTGCTCCGTGGGTACGGCGTCGTAGCGTGCGCAGGCACGGTCAGCGCAGCGCACAAGGCGAGCAGCGCTGCGCAGCGCACAACCGTCGTCCCCGCGAAGGCGAGGACCCAGCGTCTTTGCACGAAGAGACACTGGATTCCCGCCTTCGCGGGAATGACGCCAGTGAGATCATGATTGCTGCAGCTCGCGAACGAGCGGCAGGATCTTCTTCTCGATCGCCGCGGCGTCGACGGGGCCGATGTGCTTGTAGCGGATCACGCCTGCCTTGTCGACGACGAACGTCTCCGGAACGCCGTAGACGCCCCAGTCGATGCCGACGCGGCCGTCGCGATCGACGACCGACACGTCGTACGGATCGCCGTGCTGCTTGAGCCACGCGATGCCTTCGTCCGGCTTGTCCTTGTAGTTCAGGCCGACGAGCGGCACGAGCTTCGCCTTCGCCAGCTCGACCAGCAGCGGATGCTCGACGCGGCAGGACACGCACCACGACGCCCAGACGTTCAGCAGCCACACCTGGCCCTTGAGATCGGCCGGTCCGAGCATGCGCTCGGGCTGGTGCAGCTGCGCGAGCTTGAAGGCGGGCGCCGGCTTGCCGACGAGCGGCGAGGGCACCTCGCGCGGGTTCGGGCCCAGGCCGACGAGCAGGAACCCGACGAGGACGACGAAGACCGCGAGCGGGACGAGGAGCTTCCGGTTCATGCGGTCGACTAGTCGCGACGGCGGTCGCGCCCACCGGCACGATCGATTCGCGTCGCGCGGCGAGGCGATAGCGGCGGTCGGAAAGCGCGAGGAGGCCGCCGAGCGCCATCAGCAAGCAGCCGCCCCAGATCCAGGTCACGAACGGCTTGTGGTAGATGCGCACCGCCCAGGTGTCGCCTTCGATCGGCTCGCCGAGCGACACGTAGAGGTCGCCGAACAGCCCGGTGTCGATCGCGGCTTCGGTCATCGGCGTGCCCTGCACGCCGTAGACGCGCTTCTCCGGATGGAGCGTCTCGAAGCGACTTGCCGTTCCTCGCAACGTCGACCGTGCCGCGCGCGGCGCGGTAGTTCGGACCGTCGCGCTCGATCGTGCCGTCGAAGCGGAACGTGTAGCCGCCCAGCGACACGCTGTCGCCGGGCGCCATCTTCACGTCGCGCTCGGTCTCGTAGCCCTTGACCAGCGTGACGCCGACGATGAACACGGCGACGCCGAGATGCGCGAGCAGCATGCCCCAGTAGCCGCGCGGCTGGCGCGACAGTCGCTGCCATGCGCCCCCTTGCGCGGTCCGCACGCGATCCCGCAGGTTGACCACGGTCGTCGCGACGATCCACAGCGCGAGGAGCAGGCCGAACGCGATCGCCGGGCGACCAGCGTCCGCCGACGAACGGCAGCACCAGGCGAGCAGCACGGCGCGTCGCGAACGCCCACTTGAGCTGGGTCGCCAGCGCGGGCAGCTCCGCCTTCTTCCAGCGCGCGAGCGGGCCGATGCCCATCAGGAACACGAGCGGCGCCATCACCGGAACGAACACCGTGTCGAAGTACGGCGGGCCGACCGAGATCTTGCCGAGCGACAGCGCGTCGAGGAACAGCGGGTAGAGCGTGCCGAGCAGGACGGTGCCGCAGGCGACGACCAGCAGCAGGTTGTTGGCGAGCAGCAACGATTCGCGCGAGACGGCTTCGAAGCGGCCGCCGGTGCCCACGCGCGGCGCGCGCAACGCGAACAGCAACAGCGAGCCGCCGATCACGAACGCGAGGAACACCAGGATGAAGACGCCGCGCCGCGGATCGGTCGCGAACGCGTGCACCGAGGTGAGCACGCCCGAGCGCACGAGGAACGTGCCGAGCAGCGACAGCGAGAACGCGGCGATCGCGAGCAGCACCGTCCAGGTCTTGAACGTGCCGCGCTTCTCGGTCACCGCGAGCGAATGGATGAGCGCGGTGCCGACGAGCCACGGCATGAACGACGCGTTCTCGACCGGATCCCAGAACCACCAGCCGCCCCAGCCGAGCTCGTAGTACGCCCACCAGCTGCCGAGCATGATGCCGAGCGTCAGGAACAACCACGCGAGCGTGGTCCACGGCCGCGACCAGCGCGCCCACGTCGCATCGAGCCGGCCGCCGAGCAGCGCCGCGATCGCGAACGCGAACGCGACCGAGAACCCGACGTAGCCCATGTAGAGCATCGGCGGATGGATCACCATGCCCGGGTCCTGCAGCAGCGGATTGAGATCGCGGCCGTCGGCCGGCGCGGGAAACACGCGCTCGAACGGATTCGACGTGGCGAGCATGAACAGCAGGAAGCCGAAGCCGACGATGCCCATGACGCCGAGCACGCGCGCGACCATCGCATCCGGCAGGTGGCGGCTGAACGAACGACACCGCGAGACCCCAGCCGGAGAGCATCAGCACCCAGAGCAGCATCGAGCCTTCGTGCGAGCCCCAGGTCGCCGCGAACCGATACGCGGCCGGCAGCCTGCGAGTTCGAGTTCGTCGCGACGTTCTGCACCGAGAAATCGTTGTGCAGGAACGACCAGGCGAGGCAGGCGAACGCGAACGCGACGAACACGAACTGCGCCTGCGCGAGCGGGCGCGCAAGGCCATCCACGCGGCGTTGCGCCGGTGCGCGCCGACCAGCGGCAGCGTGCCCTGCACCGCGGCGAGGAGCAGCGCGAGGATCAGGGCGAAGGAGCCGAGCTCGGGGATCATGTCGTTACTTGACCAGCGTCTGCGCGGCGCGCTTCTCGGCCGCATCGATGTGCGCCTTGCCGATCGCGGCGGCGGCCTCGGGCGGCATGTAGTTCTCGTCGTGCTTCGCGAGCACTTCGCTCGCGGTGAACACGCCGTCGCTGCCGAGCTTGCCCTGCGCGACCACGCCCTTGCCCTCCCTGAACAGGTCGGGAAGGATGCCGGTGTAGACGACGGGAATCGTCTTCGCGGTATCGGTGACGATGAACCGCACGGTCAACCCGTCGCGCTTGACGCTGCGCTCCTCGACCAGGCCGCCGATGCGGAACGTGCGTCCCTGCGGCGCGCGGTTCTCGACGACGTCCGTCGGCGAGAAGAAGAACACGAGGTTCGACTGGAACGCGTTCAGCACGAGCGCGACCGCGACGCCGAGCAGCGCGACGCCGGCGGCGATCCAGGCGAGACGGCGATGACGGGGTTTCATGCGGGATCGGCCTTTCGGGTCGAACCGGAGTCCTGGGCCGCGCTCGAGCGCGGCACGGTGCCTTGCGCGCACGGCGAGCACCTCGACGACGATCGCGATCGCCGTCACGACATAGGCGCCGAGGATGAAATACCAGGGGTTCATCGTGCCGCGCCCATCGTGACGAGGGACTTGAGCCACCTGATGCCGCGCTCGCGCTCGAGGATGATCGCGCGGACCCGCACGAGCACGACGGCGATCGCGTAGAACCAGAACGCGAACGTCATCACGAGCATGCCGGTCAGCATCGTCGCTTCCATCGACGAGCCGGTCGGCCTGATCGACGCGCCCTGGTGCAGCGTGTTCCACCAGTGCACCGAGAAGTAGATGATCGGCACGTTGACGACGCCGACGAGCGTCAGCAGCGCGCAGGCGCGATCGGCGCGGCGCGGATCGTCGATCGCCTGGCGCAACGCGATGACGCCGAGATACAGGAACAGCAGGATCAGCTCGGACGTCATCCGCGCATCCCACGCCCAGTAGGTGCCCCACGTCGGACGTCCCCAGAGCGCGCCCGACCAGAGCGCGACGAACGTCATCAGCGCGCCGGTGGGCGCGATCGCCTGCGCCATCATCGCCGACAGCCGCGTGTTGAAGCCGAGCGCAGCTGCGCCCCAGAACGCCATCACGACGTAGAGGAACATCGACATCCATGCCGCGGGCACGTGGATGAAGATGATCCGATAGACGTCGCCCTGCTGGAAGTCGGTCGGCGCGACCCCGAAGCCGATGTACAGGCCGATCGCCGCGAGGATCGCGGCCGCGGTCGCGAACCACGGAATCATCGCGCCCGCGAGCGGATAGAAGCTCGCGGGAGAGGAGAACCTGAACCAGGACAACGCCATGTCGATTGCGCAACCGTTACGTCGTTATCAGTCGAGCGCGATGCGAACTGCGGCCGCCGCCGCGAACGGTGCGCCGACGATCGCGATCGCGAGTCCCGCGCCGAGCAGCGAAAGATTCGCGCCCGCCGAAAGCCCCGCCCGCACCGCATCGACGGCGCCCGCGCCGAAGATCAGCACCGGCACGTAAAGCGGCAGGATCAGCAGCGCGAGCAGGCCGCCGCCGCCGCGCACGCCGAGCGTCAGCGCCGCGCCGATCGCGCCGAGCAGCGAAAGGATCGGCGTGCCGATCAGTAACCCTGCGACGAGTACGGTCAGGCTTTCGCCTGCGAGCCCGTACTGCACGCCCGTCAGCGGCGCCAGCACGACGACCGGCAGGCCCGTCGTCAGCCAGTGCGCCAGAATCTTACCGGACACCAGCGCGGGCAACGGATAAGGCGACAGCGCGATCTGCTCGAGCGTTCCGTCCGCATGATCCGCCGCGAACAGGCGCGGCAGCGACAGCAGCGAGGCCAGCAGCGCCGCGACCCAGATGACGCCCGGTCCCATCGCCGCGAGCAGCGTGCGCTCGGGCGCCATCGACAACGGGAACAGGGTCACGACGATGACATAGAACAGCAACTGAACGCCCAGTTCCGTGCGCGAGCGGAAGGCGAGCTTGAGGTCGCGCAGGACCGCCCAGCGGACAGCCGCGAGCGCCCCGTCGTCACCGGGCATTGCCGCGTCGCCTGAGCGGTCCTGCATCGGTACCTGCATCGTCGCGCTAGTCCGGCTCGCCCAACGTCAGCGTTTGCGTAGGTCGGGCCGTCAGACCGAGCGGCTGGTGCGTTGCGGCGACCGCAATGCCGCCTTCATCGAGATGCGCTTGCACGAACGATGCGAGGAGATCGCCGCCGGTGGCATCGAGCGCGGTAAGCGGCTCGTCGAGGACCCACAGCGGGCGGTGCACGAGCCGCAGCCGCGCGAGCCCGATGCGCCGGCGCTGGCCCGCCGACAGCACGCGCGCAGGCAAGGCGCGTTGCCGTCCCAGCGACACTTCGTCGAGCGCGGTTCGGATCGCATCCGGCGATGCTTCGCTGCCGGCCAGTGCCACCAGCGATGCGACGTTCTCCTCTGCGGTCAGTTCGTCCTTCAAGGCGATCGCGTGTCCGGCGAACAGTACGGCTGCGCGCAGCGTCGCGGCGAAAGGTTGCACCGGCTCGCCGTTCCAGCGGATCTCGCCGGCAGCCGGCGCTGTCAGGCCGGCCAGCATGCGCAGCAGCGTCGTCTTCCCGGTGCCGTTGCGCCCGCTGACAAGGAGGGCGCTGCCCGCGCCGACTGCAAGGAAAGTCCCGAGAAAAGCGCCGTGGTCCCGCGATGCCCGGCGAGGTCGTGCGCTTCGAGCATCGGTCGTGGCATCGCGTGGGAACAACCGCGCGCGGTTCAAGGCTGCGGCCGCGGAGCCCGATTATACGGGCTCGCGCGTCGGAAACCGCCGATGAATCAACGATTATCCGGGGCTCTGGCAGGGACACGGAACGAGCTGTACCGGCCGGTCGAGGCGCCGACACCGCAAGGGACCGGGCGGTGCGATCCGCTATGATTGCGCGTTGCTTTCGCGGCCTTGAGAAGAGCGCCATGTCCGACGAGTCGATTCGCGAAGCGTCCCTTCAGTACCACCGGCGCGCGCCGCCGGGCAAGATCTCGGTCACGCCGACGAAGAGCCTCACCAACCAGCGCGACCTGGCCCTCGCGTATTCGCCCGGAGTGGCTGCCGCGTGCGACGAGATCGTCCGCGATCCCGGCGAAGTCGCGACGCTCACGGCGCGCGGCAACCTGATCGGCGTCATCACCAACGGCACCGCCGTTCTCGGGCTCGGCGCGATCGGCCCGCTGGCCGCGAAGCCGGTGATGGAAGGCAAGGCGGTGCTGTTCAAGAAGTTCGCCGGCATCGATTGCTTCGACATCGAGCTCAACGAGCGCGATCCGGACAAGCTCGTCGACATCATCGTCGCGCTCGAGCCGACGTTCGGCGGCATCAATCTCGAGGACATCAAGGCGCCGGAGTGCTTCGCGATCGAGCGGCAGTGTCGCGAGCGGATGAAGATCCCGGTGTTCCACGACGATCAGCATGGCACGGCGATCATCGTTGCGGCGGCGGTGCTGAACGGCTTGCGCGTCGTCGGAAAGGACATCGACAAGATCAAGCTCGTCGCGTCGGGCGCCGGTGCTGCGGCGCTCGCGTGCCTCGACTTGCTCGTCGCGCTCGGCGTGCGGCGCGAGAACGTATGGGTCTCGGACATCAAGGGCGTGGTGTGGCAGGGTCGCGTCGAGGAGATGGACGAGAACAAGGCGCGGTATGCGCAGCGAACCAAGGCGCGCGCGCTGCCCGAGATCCTCGACGGCGCGGACGTGTTCCTCGGACTGTCCGCCGCGCGCGTGCTCAAGCCCGAATGGCTCGCGAAAATGGCGCCGCGCCCGTTGATCCTGGCGCTCGCGAATCCGGAGCCGGAGATCATGCCGGACCTCGCGAAGGCGGCGCGCCCCGACGCGATCATCGCGACCGGCCGCTCGGACTATCCGAACCAGGTCAACAACGTCCTTTGCTTTCCGTTCATCTTCCGCGGCGCGCTCGATGTCGGCGCGACGCAGATCAACGAGCCGATGAAGCTCGCCGCCGTGCGCGCGATCGCCGACCTGGCGATGGCCGAGCAGTCGGAGATCGTCGCGAACGCGTACAACGTGCAGGACCTCAAGTTCGGGCCCGAGTACCTGATCCCGAAGCCATTCGACCCGCGCCTGATCGTGATGATCGCGCCGGCCGTCGCGAAGGCGGCGATGGATTCGGGCGTGGCGACGCGGCCGCTTGGCGATTTCGACGCCTACCGCGACCGGCTGATGACGTTCGTGTACCACTCCGGCCTGCTGATGAAGCCGATCTTCCAGGCGGCGAAGAAGTCGCCGAAGCGGATCGTCTACGCGGAGGGCGAGGACGAGCGCGTGCTGCGCGCGGCGCAGGTCGTCGTCGACGAGGGCCTCGCGTACCCGCTGCTCGTCGGTCGGCCGGCCGTGCTCGAGGACCGCATCGCGAGATTCGGGCTGCGCCTTCGGGCCGGCGTCGATTTCGAGTCGATCAACCCGGACTACGACCCGCGCTACCGCGAGTACTGGACCGAGTACCACCGCCTCACCGCACGCAAGGGCGTGTCGCAGTCGTACGCGAAGATCGAGATGCGCCGTCGCCACACGCTGATCGGCGCGATGATGGTCCATCGTGGCGAGGCCGACGGGATGCTGTGCGGCACCTACGGCACGCACGACCTCCACCTGCATTACGTCGACCAGGTGATCGGACGCCGCATGGGCGTCAAGCAGTACGCGGCGATGAACGCAGTGATGCTGCCGAACCGCACGGTGTTCATCGCGGATACCTACGTCAACTACGACCCGAGCGCGGAGGAGCTGGCCGACATCACGCTTCTGGCCTGCGAGGAGATCCGCCGCTTCGGCATCGAGCCGAAGGTCGCGCTGCTCTCGCATTCGAGCTTCGGGACCAGCAATCACCCGACGGCGAGGAAGATGCGCTACGCGCTCGCGCTGATCAACGGCCTCGATCCCGAGCTCGAGGTGGACGGCGAGATGCACGGCGATGCTGCGCTGGACGAGGCGGTCCGCAGCGCCGCGCTGCCGAACTCGGCGCTGAAAGGCTCCGCGAACCTGCTGATCATGCCGACGCTGGACGCGGCGAACATCGCCTTCAATCTGCTCAAGGCGTCAGCGGGCAGCGGCGTAACGCTGGGACCGATCCTGCTCGGCGTCGCGGCGCCCGTCCACATCCTCACGCCGTCCGCCACCGTGCGGCGGATCGTGAACATGACGGCGCTGACGGTCGTCGACGTGATCACGTCGCAGCAACAGCGGCAGACCGCGCTGCTGTAGCGGCGCGTCGCTGGCACGTGTTTCGCTGAAGCTTGCCGGTGAAAGCCGCGTGGCGGCAGTCGCGCTCCAACGTCGTGCCGTTTCGGTGCACAATCGCGGGCGCCGTCCCCAAACAGGTGCAGGTACGAGGAGGAATCAGATGCCGGTCGCGGGGCCCATCGTCGTCTGTGCGATGGCGATGGCGATGTACGGCGTGTTCGCCGGCATCGAGCGACGCATGACCGGATGGGCGCATCGGGGACAGCACGCATGAGCGGGTCCGCGATGCAAACGGCAACGCGACGCCAATGCCGAGCTGGCACGCGGAGCTTGCGCTGGACTTCGATTCCACGCTGTTGGGAACCCGGCTCGCCTCGCGCCGGCATTTCGGGCCACTGGTCGTCCAGCGGCCGCTGTACCCGGAAGGACCCGGTGTCTGTCATGCGATCGTCCTGCATCCGCCGGGCGGGATTGCGGGCGGCGACACGCTCGATCTGCAGGTGGCCGCTCGCGCGGACGCACATGCGTCTGCTGACCACACCCGGTGCGTCGAAACTCTACAAGAGCGGCGGGCGCGAAGCGGCGCAGCGCGTGCGCTTGCGCGCGCGCGAGCGGGCCTGCATCGAGTGGCTGCCTCAGGAAACGATCGTGTTCGACGCAGCGGACGCCTCGCTTTCGCTCGACGTCGAGGTCGCGGACGACGCCTGCGTCTTCGCATGGGAAATCGCAACGCTCGGCCGCGAGGCGATGGGCGAGCGTTTCGATTCCGGACGATTGCGGACGCGGGTGACCGTACGCTGCGACGACCGAATCGCGCTGTTCGAGACGGGCGAGGTCGCCGGTTCGTCGTCGTGGCTCGAGTCGCCGGTCGGATGGCGCGGGGCGCGCGCCTGCGGCACGTTCATCGTCGCCGGGACGAGGATCGACGACGCGCTCTTGCACGCGAGCCGCGCAGCGCTCGAGCCGTGGCCCCGCACTGCTGCAGTGTCCCGCGTGACTCCCACGTTGCTGGCCGCGCGCTTTCTCGGTGCATCCGCTGCGGACGCTCGCGCAGCGTTCATCGCGCTGTGGGCGCAAGTGCGTCCTGCAATGACGGGACGTCCTGTCGTGCTGCCGCGAATCTGGTCGACCTGACCCGAGAAGTCCATGGACCTCACCCCACGCGAGAAGGACAAGCTCCTCATCTTCACCGCGGCATTGCTCGCCGAGCGGCGTCGCGCCCGCGGGCTGAAGCTCAACTATCCCGAGGCGATCGCTTACCTTACCGCTGCGGTCATGGAGGGTGCGCGCGACGGCCGCACGGTCGCGGAGCTGATGACCTTCGGCCGCACGCTGCTCGCGCGAACCGATGTGATGGAGGGCGTACCGGAAATGATTGCGGACATCCAGGTCGAGGCGACGTTCCCGGACGGAACGAAGCTCGTCACCGTGCACAACCCGATCCCATGACGATGATTCCAGGCGAGCTGCTGATCGACGCCGGCGAGATCGAGCTGAACGCGGGCCGCGCAACGGTGACGCTGACCGTCGCCAACACCGGCGATCGCCCGATCCAGGTCGGCTCGCATTTCCATTTCTACGAAACGAACGATGCACTGCGCTTCGATCGCGAACAGGCGCGCGGCTTCCGGCTCGACATCGCCGCCGGGACGGCCGTGCGCTTCGAGCCCGGGCAATCGCGCACCGTCCAGCTGGTCGCGCTGGCGGGCGATCGGGTCGTGTACGGCTTCAACGGCCGGGTGATGGGGAAGCTATGACTGATGCGCCTGCGCACCTGCTTCACCGCGCGCGTTCCCGTTTTCGTCGTCCCCGCGAAGGTGAGCGACACCGTCACTCTCCCGCGGAGGCGGAGGAGCCAGGGGCTATCGCGATTCGCGACGCACTCGCACGCGGGAGAGACGGGCCGGGGGTGAGGACGATGAGCGTAAAGATCTCGCGCCACGCCTACGCCGAGATGTTCGGTCCCACGACCGGCGACCGTGTGCGACTGGCGGACACCGAGCTTCTCGTCGAAGTCGAGCGCGACTTCACGATCTACGGCGACGAAGTGAAGTTCGGCGGCGGGAAGGTCATCCGCGACGGCATGGGCCAGTCGCAGCGATCATCCGGCGAGACGGTCGATACGGTGATCACGAACGCGCTGATCCTCGATCACTGGGGCATCGTCAAAGCGGACATCGGCCTCAAGGACGGGCGCGTCGCGGGAATCGGCAAGGCCGGCAATCCGGACATCCAACCCGGGGTGACGATCGTCATCGGTCCGGGCACCGAAGTGATCGCCGGTGAAGGGATGATCGTCACCGCGGGCGGTATCGACAGCCACATTCATTTCATCTGCCCGCAGCAGATCGACGAGGCGCTCGCGTCAGGCATCACCACGATGATCGGCGGCGGTACCGGGCCCGCGACCGGCACGGCGGCGACGACCTGCACGCCCGGTCCGTGGCACCTCGAGCGCATGCTGCAGGCGCTGGATGCGTTTCCGATGAATTTCGGCCTGCTCGGCAAGGGCAACGCGAGCCTGCCGGCGGCGCTGCACGAGCAGATCGACGCCGGCGCGATCGGACTGAAGCTCCACGAGGACTGGGGCACGACGCCGGCTGCGATCGACTGCTGCCTTTCCGTTGCCGAGGCAACCGACACGCAGGTCGCGATCCACACCGACACGCTGAACGAGAGCGGCTTCGTCGAGGCGTCGATCGCTGCGTTCAAGGGCCGGACCATCCACACCTATCACACCGAAGGCGCCGGCGGCGGCCATGCGCCGGACATCATCAAGGTGTGCGGCGAGGCGAACGTCCTGCCTTCGTCGACGAATCCGACGCGGCCGTACACGGTGAACACGCTCGACGAGCACCTCGACATGCTGATGGTGTGCCACCACCTGGATGCGTCGATCGCCGAGGACGTCGCGTTCGCGGAATCGAGGATCCGCCGCGAGACGATCGCTGCCGAGGACATCCTCCACGATCTCGGCGCGTTCTCGATGATCTCCTCCGACTCGCAAGCGATGGGCAGGATCGGCGAGACGATCACGCGCTGCTGGCAAACGGCGCACAAGATGAAGGCTGCAGCGCGGCTCCCTGCCAGGGGATCCGGCACGCAACGACAACTACCGCGCCAAGCGTTACGTCGCGAAGTACACGATCAATCCGGCGATCGCGCACGGCATTGCGCACGAGGTGGGCTCGGTCGAGGTCGGCAAGTGGGCGGACCTGGTCCTGTGGAAGCCCGCGTTCTTCGGCGTGAAGCCGTCGCTGGTGCTGAAAGGCGGCACGATCGCGCTCGCGCAGATGGGCGATCCGAACGCCTCGATCCCGACGCCGCAACCGGTGCATGCCCGCCCGATGTTCGGCTCGTTCGGCGGCGCCGTTGCCAGGAACTCGCTCGCGTTCGTTTCGCAAGCGGCGCTCGCCGCCGGCGTGCCGGCACGCTACGGATTGCAGAAGACCGCCGTCGCGGTACGGAACTGTCGGAGCGTGACCAAGGCGGACATGGTGCACAACACGCTTACGCCACGCGTTTCCGTCGATCCCGAGACTTACATCGTCGTCGCCGACGGCCAGCCGCTGCTCTGCGAGCCGGCCCGCGTGTTACCGTTGGCGCAGCGGTACTTCCTGTTCTGACTCGGACCTTTCGGATGATCACGCTCGATCGACGCATGCCGCCCGGGACGCAGGCATCGGCCACGGTCACGCTGACCTACGAGGCGCGGCGCAAGAGCCGGCAGAAAGTCACGCTCGACGGGGGCGAGGAAGCGGGCGTGATCCTGCCGTGGGGCGAGAGTCTTCGCCACGGCGATCTGATCGCGTCGAGCAGCGGGCTCGTCGTCCGTATCGTCGCCGCGCACGAGCCGGTGATGCTGGTTCGCACCAGCCATCCGCGCGAGCTCGCGCGCGTCGCCTATCACCTCGGCAACCGCCATGTCGCCGTCGAAGTGCTGGAAAGCATGTTGAAGATCGCGCCCGATCACGTACTGCGCGCGATGTGCGAGGGACTCGGTGCCCAGGTCGAGCTCGCGACGCAGCCGTTCGAGCCCGAAGCAGGTGCCTACGGCGGCCACGTGCACGGACCGGCGGCATCGCGGTTTCCGCGTCGGCCGGGCGGCACCAAGCAGGTGTCGTGAACGCTCGCCGGCGTCATTCCCGTCGCGCGGGGACGACAATTGCGGCGGTCGTCCGCGCAGCGGCGAGCCTGTGGAAGGTTGCTCAATGACCGTCGCGGATCGGTCACCGCTCCGGCAGCTCACGATGCTGCTGCAGATGGCGAGCCCGATGTTGCCGGTCGGCGCGTTCGCCTACTCGCAGGGCATCGAGCGGGGTGTGCACGACGGCTGGATCACCGATGCTGTCGATGCGCAACGCTGGATCATCGATTCGCTGCACGGGCCGATCGCGCGCTGGGAAGCGCCGCTCTGGTTGCGACTGCATCGTGCGACCGCAGTCGGCGACATCGCCGCGTTTGGCGAATGGAACGCACGCTTCGTCGCGAGTCGCGAGACGAGCGAGCTTCGTGCGGAAACGCTGCAGATGGGCGCCTCGCTTGCCTCGTGGGCCCGCGATCTGCAGCTGCCGATCGGCGAGTCGCTGCGTCCGGTCCGCGAGTTGTCCTTTCCCGCCGCGTTCGCGGCGTGTGCTGCGGCGCTCGACATCGGCGAGCAGGACGGGCTTGCAGCGCTATGTCTGGAGCTGGCTCGAGAATCAGGTGGCTGCGGCGATGAAGGCCGTGCCGCTCGGGCAGGCCGCGGGCCAGCGGTTGTTGCTGGCCGCCCACGATGCGCTCGACGATGCAGTGCACACGGCGCTGCGCCTTCACGATGACGAGCTCGTCTCGGCCGCTCCGGGGCTCACGCTCTCCTGCGCGCTCCACGAAGTGCAGTACTCGAGACTGTTCCGGTCGTGACTTAGGCCGCCCAATTCCAAGAGATCGAACGATGACGAAGACTCCGCAACAACCTCTGCGCGTCGGCGTCGGCGGGCCGGTCGGCTCCGGCAAGACGACGCTCGTCGAGATGCTCTGCAAGGGGATGCGCGACCGGTTCGATCTGGCCGTGGTGACGAACGACATCTACACGAAGGAGGACGAGCGCCTGCTCGTCGTCGCGGAAGCGCTGGCGCCCGAGCGGATCATGGGCGTTGAAACCGGCGGTTGTCCGCATACGGCGATCCGCGAGGATGCGTCGATCAACCTCGACGCGCTCGCGCGGATGTCGGCGCGCTTTCCGGACCTCGATCTCGTGTTCGTCGAGAGCGGCGGCGACAATCTCGCCGCGACGTTCTCTCCGGAGCTCGCAGATCTCACGCTCTACGTCATCGACGTGGCCGGCGGCGAGAAGATTCCGCGCAAGGGCGGCCCCGGCATCACGCGTGCCGACCTGCTGATCATCAACAAGGTCGATCTCGCGCCTTACGTGGGCGCCTCGCTCGACGTCATGGCGGCGGATACCCGGCGGATGCGCGGCCCGCGTCCGTTCGTCTTCACGAACCTGAAGACCGGCCAGGGCGTGGACGACGTGGTCGCGTTCATCGAGCGCGAGGGACTGCTGCGCGCCTGACGCGCCCGGCGCGTCCTCGACTGCGGTAAGGCTACGCTGTCTTCGGTAGAGGTGATGAAGGCGGTGCGACGCTGACATCGCCCACGCCGCTTTCTTGCAGTGCGCGCGCGACGAAGCCGGATCGCTTCATCTCTTCGATGAACGCGGTGAGGTAAGCAGAAGCGGCGGTCCTCTCGCGCGGCACGCCGGCGGCCTGCCGGATCACCATGAAGCTCGCGTCGATCACCCGCAGGCCCTGGTGGCGTTTCGCCGCTGCGATGAGCGGTTGCCGTACGCCGGCCGCCGCTTCGAGCGAATGCTCGAGGAAACGATCGATCGCGGCGGGCGAGCTCTCGGCCCGCACGAGTTGCGCGTGCTGCAGATGGCGCGTCAGGTAGAGGTCGTACGCAGTCTTCAGGCCTACGGCGATGCGCACGCCATCGCGATCGAAATCGCCGGGTGCGCGAAGCGGCGAAGCCTCGCGCACGAGATACGTGCCCTCGATGTGAACGTAGGCATCGGTGAACGCGATGTCGGTCGCGCGTTCCGGATCGATCGCGAGGAACGCGACGTCCCAGGCGCCGTCGCGAACCGCGTCGGCCATCTTCCCGGCCGTTTCGAAGCCGACATAACGAAGCGGAACACGCAAACGGTTTGCCAGCTCGCGCGCGAGCGCTGGTCCGACGCCGCGTGGCTCGCCGCCAGCGGCATCGCGCTGCGCGATCACCGGATTGCCGAAGTTGATGCCGGCACGCAACACGCCTTGCGGGGCAAGCTCGGAGACGATCGTCTCGGGTGCGCTCATGGATTCTCCGTTCGAGACGCCGATCCCGGTGTCTGGCGCATGGCGTCGCGCTCGCGCTCGAGCTTCTCGGCCAGCCCCTCCCGCAATTGCCGTTTCAGGATCTTGCCGACCGGGCTCACCGGAAACGCATCGACGCATTCCAGCCGTTCGGGCAGCTTGAAGCTCGCGATGTTGCGGGTCTTGAGGAACCGGATCAGCTCGTCGAACGACAGCGTCGCGCCGTCGTGCAGGATCACGAAGGCGCAGGCCTTTTCGCCGAATACCGGGTCCGGCATCGCGACCAGCGTGACCGCCTTCACGTCAGGATGCGCGACGATGAAGCCTTCGACTTCCTCGCAGCTGATCTTCTCGCCGCCGCGGTTGATGAAGTCCTTCTTGCGGCCTTCGGCGAAGACGTAGCGGCCCTGGCGGCGCACGATGTCGCCCATCCGATAGAACCCGTCGGCGGTGAACGCTTCCGCGTTCTTCTCGGGAGCGTTGTAGTAGCCGCGTATCGTGTAAGGCCCGCGCGTGATGAGCTCGCCGGCCGTGTTCTCCCCGACGTCGGCGCCATCGTCGTCCACGACGCGGATCTCGTCGTCCTCGCAGACCGGCGCGCCGGAGCTCTCCAGCAGCAGTTCGTCCGGATCGTCGAGGCGGGTCATGTTGATCAGCCCTTCGGCCGTGCCGTAGATCTCCTGCGGGATGCAGCCGAAGCGATCGCGCAGCCGGGTACGCAGCTCCGGTTGCAGGCGGGCGCCGCCGTTCTGCACGACGCGCAGCGACGAAACGTCGTAGCGGCCGGTCACGTCGGAATTCAGCCAATTGATGATCAGCGGGACGACCGCTGCGATCACCGTCACGCGCTCTCTTTCGACCAGCGAGAACACCTCGGCCGCGTCGGTGGACGGCGCGAGGACGACCGTGCCGCCGCGGTACAACGCTCCGAGCATGCCCGGAGACGCGAGATTGTAGTTGTGCCCGAGCGGCAGGATCGCCATGAGCACCGTGCCCGCGTCGAAGCCTGCAGCGGCGCTGCAAAGCCTCGCGTTGAGCACGTAATCGTTGTGCGTCCTCGGAATCAGCTTCGAGAGGGACGTCGTTCCCCCGGAGAGCAGCATCGTCGCGACCTCGTCCGGATCCGCACGCAGCGATGCCGAGGCTCGCGTCATCGGCCGGGCCCTCCAGCAGCTCGGGCAGCGAGTATTGCCCGGCCAGCGGCACGCCGTTGACGAGCACCATTCGCAGATGCGGGCACTCGTGGGCCACTTCCTGCGCCAGCGTCCGGTAATCGAAGCTGCCGAGCTGATCCGGGATCACGTAGGCCACGGCGCCCGACGATTTCACGAAGTGCAGGATCTCGGTATGCCGGTGGGCCCGGAGCGCCATGACCGGTATCGCACCTATCCGCTGCAATGCGAAATACGTATACGCGAAGGCCGGAACGTTGTGCAGCTGCATGACGACGCGATCCAGCGGCCGCACGCCGATTTGATGCAGTCGCACCGCCAGGCGCAATGAAGTCTGGCCGAGCATGCGGTAGCTGATCCGTTCCTCGCCGTGCACGAGTGCGGTCTGATCGGGCGATCGTGCGATCGCTCGTTCCAGCATCTCCCAGAGCGTGACGTCTTCCCAGTAGCCCTGGGCCCGGTAGCGCGCGGCCAGCTCGGGCGGCCAAGGCACGCAACCGCTCAACATGCGAGCTTCCGGTCGCGCAATCCCGGCAGGTTACGAATGCAGCGCTTCATAGGCTGCCGCGAGCTCCGGATCGCGTGCGCGCACGTCGTCGTGCGTCACCCGGCCGGTGCGCGTGAGGTAGTCGTACGCGAAACTGACCGGATCCAGGGCCAGTTTCGGGCGAAGGTTCTCGTACCACTCGGTGCTGCGGATCGCCGCCTCCTGAAGCGCGTCGGAACCCGGCCGGCGCATGCGCTCGAAGGCCTCGAGCAGCGCCGGCACGTCGTCGGCGTGCGCCCTGATCGCTTCGAACAGCGCGATCGAGTCCTGCATCGCGAGCCGCGTGCCCGATCCGACCGACGGGTGGCCGGTCCTGAGCGCGTCGCCGAGCAGCACCACGTTGCCCGCGTGCCAGCGCCGGTTCTTCACGATCGGATAGTTGAACCAGTCGGACCGGTTCGAGAGCAACGGCTCGCCTTGCAGGTCTTCGGCGAACGCACGCTCGCAATACGCAAGACTCTCCGCCTCGCTCATCCGGTCGAGGCCGGCGTTCACGTACGTCTGCGGATCGCACTCGACGAGGAACGTGCTGTGCGTCCGGCTGTAACGGTAGGTGTGCGCGATCATCAGGCCATCGGCGTTCTGC
Source organism: uncultured beta proteobacterium (assembly GCA_963804205.1). Taxonomy (GTDB): domain Bacteria; phylum Pseudomonadota; class Gammaproteobacteria; order Burkholderiales; family Casimicrobiaceae; genus VBCG01. The sequence continues at coordinate 605,910 of CAWDPJ010000008.1, forward strand.
CGGAAGATCAGCGACAACGGGTTGAACAGTCGCGTCGTGCCGTACCAGGCCAGCTTGTTCGGTCGCACGTCGATCGTCGGCTCGAATACGTTCTCGAAGCGCTTGCGGGTCCCGCTGTTCGCGCCGTCCGCGGCGACGACGAGATCGCAGTCGCCGAACTCGTCGACAGCGTTCACGCGGCGGCCGAACTCGATGTCGACGCCGACCTCGCGACAATGCGCCTGCAGCGCCTTGAGGAGATCGATGCGCGCCATCCGATGGAACGTATTGTTCGCGAGCCGCACCGGCACGCCCTGGTGCACGATGCACATCGAATCGTGCACTTCCTGGTTACGCGTCATCGATGCATAGAGCTCGGGAGCGATATCGCGCACGAACGCCAGGGCGACGTCGGAGAACACCACGCCCCAACCGTACGTGGCATCGGCCCGGTCGCGCTCCACGAGACGGACGCGATGCGACGGGTCGTGCCGCTTCACGAGGTAGGCGAGGAACAGGCCGGCCGGGCCGCCGCCGATGATGCCGATGTTCATCGCTGACATCGTAGCGCATCGGCGCCGCGACGCCGATCAGCGGAGGACCGCTTGACCGCCATCAACGGGACCCCGAACTGCCGATAGCAACGCAAGCAACGCGGCGCCGGCAACGACAAGCGCATCCTGTGCGTCCATCGTCCACAGCGTCGCGGCTGCGATCGCGCACCAGCAGAGCGGAATGAGGACGAGCAGCCACCGGACGCGCCCCGTGGACCCGCGCGAGCACCGCGACGGTCGCGATCGCCGTCGGGTCGGCCGCGACGCCGAACGTCTCGGCAGTCATCCACGCGCGTCCGGTCAGCGGCGCCAGCAACGGGTACAAGAGGATCGCGAACACAGCCAGTGTCATCGCGAGCCAGCCTTCGCGGCCGATCGGCGGCCGAAAGACGAGCCGTCCGGCGAGAACGCCGAGGACGACGAGCAGCAGTGCCTGGATTGCGAACGCGGCGGCGAACCAGGGCGCGGCCCAGTTGATCTGGGCGTAGCGCTGGTAATGGAAGGCCCATGCGATCCACAGCCAGCAGGCAGCGAGCAGGCCCGCAATGATGCGGCCCCGCCAACGATGCTTCCCGAACAGCAACGCGATGATCGCGCAGCCGATCGCGATCCCCGCGACCTGCGCGGGCCAGATTGCAAGGTTGTACAGCTCGAGCATGCGGTAGTAGGTCCGCGGCGAGAACAGCAGGAAATCCGACAGCGTGTAGGTCCACCACTCGGACATCAGGAGCGTTCCACCGCCGCGATCGTCCGCTGGCGCAGCGACGCGTCGGGCAAGCGACCCTGGGCGGCGCTCATGTTCTCCCGGACGTGCGCGACGCTGGTCGTCGCCGGGATTGCGCAGGTGACGGCGGGATGCGAGACGATGAACTTCAGCACGAGCTGGGCCCAGCTCGTGCAGTCGAGCTCCGCGGCCCACGCGGGCAGCGGCTGCCGCGCAAGCGCGCGGAGCAGGGCGCCTTCGCGGAACGGCCGATTCACGATCACCGCGATGCCGCGATCGCGTGCGAGCGGCAGGATGCGCTCCTCGACCTCGCGATCGAGCGGGTTGTAGGTCACCTGCACGAAGTCGATCGGGTGGCTCCGCATCACCTGCTCGATGTCGCGATGGCGGCGACCTTCCGATGTCGTGATGCCCACGTAGCGGATCTGTCCCGCCGCCTTCATCGCGAACAGCGTCGGCAGATGTTCCTGCCAGTTGAGCAGGTTGTGAACCTGCACGAGATCGAATCGGGGCACCTGCCAGTGCCGGCGCGATTGCTCGATCTGCTCGCGGCCGCGGGCGCCCGACGAGATCCACACCTTGTCCGCGGAGAAGATGCGCCCGGCCAGCGCCGCCTTGCGCAACCCGTGACCGATCACTTCCTGCGACGATCCGTACATCGGCGACGAATCGATCATTCGCCCGCCCGCGTCGACGAAGCTGCGGATGACGTCCGCGCAGGCGTCGCGCGCCACCGGGTCGTTGCCGACGTTGAACGTGATCCAGCTTCCGAGACCGACGACCGGCAGCGGCTCGCCGGTGGACGGGATCGGGCGGGTCAGCAGCGCGCGCGGCTGGGCTCGCGCCGCGGGGAATCGAAGCGCCGCGCACGCCCCTGCCGCAGCGAACGCGCTGCAGCACGCGACGGCGACCCTGGCGCGACGCGGGTTTTCCGGTAGTCACGGCGTCGATCTTACTTCGACTCGGCTTCGAAGTAAGATGCACGCGTTCGCTGGTGTGCCGAAAGGGCACGTCCGCGTCTGCATATGCCACCGACGTTATCCGGCATCGTCAGCCGAGTGCTTGCCTGCGTGCTGCTGGTCGCAGCACCTTGCGCATCGGCCGCCGACGACCTCTGGAAGCTGCTCGAGCAGCGGCGGCCGCGTCGTCCTGATCCGTCACACGATCACGACGCCGGGCGTCGGGCGATCCGCCGGGCATGCGCCTCGACGATTGCAGCACGCAGCGAAACCTGACCGACGAAGGGCGCCGGCATGCGCGCGCGATCGGCGAGGCGTTCCGGTCGCGGCGCATCGGTGTCGACCGCGTGCTGTCGAGCCCCTGGTGCCGCTGTCTCGAGACCGCCCGTCTCGCGTTCGAACGCGCGGAGATCTCGCGACCGCTCTCGAACCTGTTCGGCCGGCCGGAGCAGTCGCAGGACCAGGTGCAGGCGATGCGGGCGATCGTGGCCGCACATCGCGGCAAAGCGAACCTCGTGCTCGTTTCGCACGGATCGACGATCGTCGCGCTGACCGGGATCTCGCCCGATACCGGCGAAATGGTCATCGTCACGCCGCAACCGGACGGCAAGTTCACCGTCGAAGGCCGTCTGACAGTCGCAGCGCGCTGAGTGGCCTACGATGCCACGCGCGCTCGCCGCACGCAGCGCTCGTAGCGATCGTTCACCCGATTCGCGAACCAGTCGGTCGTCAGCTTGCGCGTGATCTTCGGACTCTTGAGCAGGATCTGCGGAACGACGGCGCGCGGCATCGTCTTGCCGGTCGCTTTCTCCGCGAGCGCGAGCACGCGCGTGTACAGCGGCGTGCGTTCGAACGTTGCGCCCTTGCCGAGCTCGAGGTCGCGTCGAATGTCGGCGGCGCTCAGGTCCAGGCGGCGCGCGATCGCGCGCACTGCGAGCTCCGTGTTGCCAGGCTCCCTGGCGGGCTGGCCGTCTTCATAGCGCAGCAGGTCGCCGTCGAGCGCGAGCGGCACCCCGCGTCGCTTGCGTCACCGCGTGCTGGAACGCAGCGTTGCGGCTCGCATAGCGCCCCGCATTGAAATCCGCGAAGCGATAGAGCGGGCGATCGTACGACGCGGGATAGTCGAGCAGGTGCGCGATGCCGAAGTACATTCCGCCGCGGCGCGTGAACACCTCGCGGCGGATCGTCCCGGCGACCGGATACGGATAGCCACGTCCCTCGGTTTGCGCCTGCGCAAACGCGATGCCGACCTGCATCGGACCGCCGGTGCGGACCGGATTGCGCTCGGCGAGAAACGTCTTGCCGAGCGGCACCCGGCCGATGAAGTCATCGAACAGGTCGGAAAGCTGAAGCTCGGTCTTCACCGCATCGAGTCGTTCGGCGTAGCTCCTGCCGTTCGAGGACGGCAGGGCCAGCGCCGCATCGAGCACCAGCTTCGGAATGCCCGCGCTCGCACGTTGCCGGTCGATCTCCTTCCACGCGATCGCCGAGAGGCCGGGCACCGGCGGATCGACGCGGAATCCGGATTCCTGCTCGGTGACGGCGATGACCGCGCAGAAATTCTCGACCGTCGGCGCGATCTCGAGCACCGCGATCGCCGCATAGATGTCGGTCGACCATCCGGCGCGGTCGGGGACAGCGTCGGGGAGCAAGCGGCTCACCAGTGCGCGCGCCTCTTCCGCACTGAGCGCCGGACCCTCGACGCGTGACAGATCGTCCGGAGTGGCGCACGACGTCAGTGCGGCGACCAGGGCCACGAGCGGCCACGCTGTACGCTGCGATTCCATCGAACCGTTGATTGCGGCTGCGGCGCCGCGCAGGCAGGCAGATGCGCCCGAGTGTACGCTGGCCGCTGCAAGCAGCCGATGCGAGGGTCGTAATCGTCGGCGAAAGTCGTGGAAAACGCTACCTACGATCGCTTTGGAACAAACCGCACGAAGCGCCTACCGCATCGGATTCTCGATCGGGCAGGCGTCGTCCGCAGAGCGTTGCCTGCGTAGATCGGCACGACGCTGCTCGGCTGGCCAGCGGCAAGCCGGCATTCCCGGGTTGACGCTCGGCGGGATGGGAACGGGATTCGGTCGCGCCCCGGTCCTGCTGCCGGGGTGAGCGACTCGAGGCGAGGTAGCCGAAGACGATCGGATGGAACGAGCGCATGGAAACCGTTCTCGATGGAAGACGCGGACGCGCGGCACGGGTCGCCGCGAAGACGCGATCGTTAGGAAGCCTGCCCCGTGACAACGAGCTGGCGAGCCGGCCTCACCTCGACCGTTCCGTAGCGCGCTGCCGGAATGTTGGCGGCGACCTGGATCGCATCGTTCAGGTCGCGCGCCTCGATGAGAAAGAACCCGGCGATCTGCTCCTTCGTCTCGGCGAACGGGCCGTCGGTCACCGACATCCTTCCATTCCGGACGCGGACGCAGGTCGTCGCACGGGCTGGGCTCGAGCGCCTCGGCTTCGATGAACTGTCCGCTGCGACGGAGCGCGTCATCGTAGTCGAGGTGCTCGGCGATGAGCGCGTCCAGATCGCGCGCGGGCATGGCTTCCAGCTGCTTCTCGTCCAGATGGATCAGGCACAGGTATCTCATTGTCGCCTGCCGGGACGCTGCAACTCGTCGAGCACGCCGCGCGTCGACGATGTCCGCTCAGGACGCGACGTTGACCATCCAGCCCACGCCGAAGCGGTCGGCCACCATGCCGAAGCGCGGCGACCAGAACGTCTTGCTCAGCGGCATCTGCACCTTACCGCCGTCGGCCAGTGCATTGAAGAAACGATCGGCCTCACCGGCGGTCTTCACGGTGAGCGAAAGCGAGAAACCCTCGAAGTTGGGCTTTCCGCCGCACTCGCCGTCCGACATCATTACGGTCGCATCGCCGATGCGAAGCGACGCATGCATCACCTTGTTCTCGGAGCCGGGCGGCACCATGCCGGGCGGAGGCGGTTCGGGACTTTCCTTGTAGCGCATCAGCATCTGGACCTCGGCGCCGAGCGCCTTGCGATAGAACTCGACCGCTTCCTCGGCGCGGCCTTCGAAGAACAGGTACGGCTCGATAGGCATGTTGTCTCCTTTCCGATCAAGGGATTGCTCGGTGCATCAACAACCGATGCAAAAGGCGCGCGCCGGCTCGCGAACGCCCCTTTGCATCGGCCTGGCCTGCTAGTGCTTCGAAGCCTGCTGCAGCTTCTTCGACTGCTCGCGTTGGCGCTCCTCCTGCGCGCGAAGCTCGGGCGTGAACTCGGCACCGAAGTCCTCCGCTTCGAAGATCGGGCGGATCTCGATCTCGGTGTCCCCGCCCATCGGCGCACGCTTGATCCAGTCGACCACTTCGTCCACCGACTTCGCCTGGAGGATCCAGAAGCCTGCGACCAGCTCCTTCGTCTCGGGGAACGGTCCGTCGATCACGGTGCGCTTGGTGCCGGAAAACCTGACGCGCTTGCCCTTCGACGTCGGATGGAGCCCTTCGCCCGCGAGCATCATGCCGGCCTTCACCAGCTCGTCGTTGAAGTTGCCCATGTCCGTCAGCATCTTCTCGTCCGGCAGGACGCCGGCCTCGCTGTCCTTGTCGGCCTTGACCAGAACCATGAATCGCATGTGTGTCTCCTTTGCTGTGGGAACGTGCTGCTATCGGTTCGTGACGTTGAGGATGTTGCCGTCCGGATCCTTGAACCAGGCCACCTTCATGTCGCCGGCGACATGCACGTCGCCCTTGCGCACCATGCCCGGCATGTCGTAGTGCTCGAACTTGACGCCCTTGCCTTTCAGCGTCTGCACGACGTCGTCCAGCTCGTCGCCAACCGTCCAGGTCACGGCGGTGGCCTTGTTGGTGCCGGCGTACTGCGATCGATAGACATTGATCGTGGACTTGCCGCTCTTGAGCACGATCACCTCGTCGTTCGGCTTCGACTTCTTCCAGGCCCAGCGTTCCTTCGTAGAACGACCGGGCGGCGTCGAGATCCTTTACCGCGATGTTCGCGATTGCGTTCTTGTCTTCAAGCATGGAATCACCTCTTGAGGTTCGTTGGCCGACGAAGCAAGTTGGCCTGCGATCGGCCGTTGCCAAGCTGCGGTCCTACTTGCGGCGATAGTTCGCGACCATGAATTGCCGCCACTCGCCGTCGTCACCCAGCGCGTGGGACGTCAGCACGCGGTGGTCGTCGCTCTTGAACTCGATGACGTCGCGATACTTCGCTATCTTGCCGTCGCTCGCCATGCTCGGACCTTCGGCGTTGAGCGTCAGGATCTTTTCGGAGGCGTCGAGCGAGCCGTCGTACACCCACAGGTAGGTCATCATCGAGCCGATCCACGTTCCCACGAAGCGCTTCTTCTGCGGGTCGTAGCCGAGCGTCATCAGCATCGTGGCCGTGCCTCCGCCCGGCATGTCACCCGTGCTCTCGCCGAGGACCCACAAGCCGCCGAGCGAGCGCACGCGTTCGGTCGACTTGAACTTTTCCGTCGGCTTGCCCGGGCCCATGCTCGCTTCGCCCTCGGATGTCCATTCGCCCACGAGCTTGTGCAGCCAGTGGTGCTCCTTCTGCGGTTCCGCTTTCATCGATAGGTATCTCCTTGTAGGTCAGACACTCGGTTCAGGACGGGATGTCGTCCGTCGAGGGTGTCCCGTACTCTCGTGCACCGACGTGTCCGATTCGATCTGGACCGCCTGCACCCTGGGTCGTTCAGCGTTCACGCGGTAGTTTTTGCACATCAATAGCGCAGCGTAGTTGCCGCGCGACATCTTCAGACCTGTTCCTGGCTAGTCGATTTCGCAATCCGCATTTCGACGTGCCGGGAAAAATTTCGGGTCCTGATCGGAGGCGCAGAGTCGACGAGGGCGAGCTCCGCGAACGCGGCGTAACGCGACCTACTCGCGCTTTTCCAGTCGTTCCGCCGAAATCGTGTGGCTTTGCGCACCGATTTTCGGGACCTCCCGGCCGAAAGCAGGTTTGCACTTTCGGCCGATTCAGGCCAACCCGAGCGCATCGACGGTCAGCGAGTCCTCCGCGATCGGGCGCACTTCGACGCAGCCGTAGCGTGCACCCGGAATCCGCGACGCCAAGCGGATCGCCTCGTTCAGGTCCCGTGCCTCGATGACGTAGTAACCGCCGAACTGCTCCTTGGTCTCCGCGTACGGCCCATCCGTGGTCGAGACGCTGCCGTTCCGGACGCGGACCGTGGTCGCGGTATCGGGCGGCTGTAGCCGGTTGCCGGCGACGAAGTGGCCGGTCCTGCGGAGATCCTCGGTGAACTCGCGGTATTCCTCGAAGTGCTCCCGCGCTTGCGCCTCCGGCATCTTCTCCATCCAGGTGTCGGCGCAGATCAGGCACAAGTACTTCATCGGCTCTCCTTGGGTTGGGCGCCCGGTCGCCATGCGCCGGGTCGAGGCCCGCTTGTTCCCTAGTCGATCGGCTGCGCGCCGGATCGACATCGTCCCGAGCTATTTTTCGAGCTCGGCCAATCGCCGCTCGATGAACCTTCGTTCCGGCGCGAGCTGGGTGAGCGCGAGCGCGCGCCGGTACGAGGTCAGCGCCTCGGCCGCTCGCCCGAGCCGGCGGCAAAGGTCGGCACGCGCCGCGTGGGCAAAGCGGTAGTCCTCGAGTCCGCCACGGTCGAGCAGCTGGTCGACGATGGCAAGACCGGCGGCGGGACCATCGCGCATCGCCAGTGCCACCGCGCGATTGAGCTCGACCACCGGCGACGGATCGGTGCGCAGCATCACGTCGTAGAGCGCGACGATCTGCGCCCAGTCGGTGGCTTCGGTGCTCGGCGCCTCGGCATGGATCGCGGCGATCGCCGCCTGCAGCGCGTACGCGCCGAAGCCTCTCGACGACAGCGCACCTTCCACGAGCTTCGCGGCGCCGGCGATCTGATCGTGGTTCCACAGCGACCGGTCCTGTTCGTCGAGCAGCACCAGCTCGCCGGATTCGGACGTGCGTGCCGCGCGCCGCGCGTCGTGCAGCAGCATCAGCGCGAGCAGCCCGACGGCTTCCGGCTCCGGCAGCAACTCGACGAGCAACCGGCCGAGCCGGATCGCCTCGGCGGACAGGTCGTGCCGCGTCAGCGATCCGCCGGAGGACGCGAGGTAGCCTTCGTTGAAGACGAGATAGATCACCCGAAGCACGCTATCGAGCCGGTCGGGAAGCTCCGTGCGACCCGGCACTTCGTAGGGGATGCGCGCTTCCCGGATCTTCGACTTGGCGCGCACGATGCGCTGCGCGATCGTGGAGGGCGTCACCAGATAAGCGCGTGCGATCTCCTCGGTGGTGAGGCCGCACACTTCGCGCAGCGTGAGCGCGACCTGCGCGTCCGGCATCAGCGCCGGATGGCAGCAGGTGAAAACCAGGCGAAGGCGGTCGTCCTCGACGCCCTCGTGCTCCGCCTCCCGTTCCTCGGCCGGGAGCTCCTCGAGCTGCTCGGCGATTTCCTCGAACGACACATCGAAACGCGCGCGCCGCCGGATCCGGTCGATCGCCTTGAAGCGACCCGTCGAGACGAGCCACGCGCGCGGATTGTCCGGAACGCCTTCGCGGGGCCATTGCTCGACCGCGGCGGCGAACGCTTCGTGCATCGCCTCCTCGGCGAGATCGAAGTCGCGCAGCAGCCGGATCAGCGTGGCGAGGACGCGGCGCGAGTCCGTGCGGTAGACGGCTTCGACGCTATCGCGCGCCAGGCTGGCTGCGGGGTTGGTCATCGGGGTTGGGTTACGGCGAGCCTGAGAATTCTACGCAATCTCGCATCGGGCGTGCAGCTGCGACTTTCCGCGCGCGCGCCGCGCGGCTATCGACACGACGCTCCGTCGGCGATCAATTCGGCCAAGCTCGGCGCAGACGCGACAGACCTTCCACGATTGCACGCTCTTCGATCGCACCATAGCCGAATACCAATCCGGGTCTGGCGGATCCTCCGAGGTAGTATTGGCGCAGAGGATAAACCCCAACCTCGAGCTTGCGCGCTCGTTCCGCGATCGCGTCGGTATCCACCGAGGATTTTGCGTACGCCGCCAGATGCAGTCCGGCAACCGAGGGAATCGGCTCGAGCCAGCGGTTGAAATCCCTGCGCAGGCAAGCCAACAACAGTTGCAGGCGGGCGCCGTAGATCTGGCGCATCCTGCGCACATGACGCGCCATGTGCCCTTCCGAAATGAACGCCGCGAGCGTGTCTTGCTCGATCACCGCGCAATGCCAGTCGGAGCACCGCTTGATCGCGGCGAGGGCACGTTGCGCCCAGGGCGGCGCCACCACGAACCCAAGACGGATACCCGGGAACAGACTTTTCGAAAACGTGCCGACGTAAAAAACCAGCTCGTTGCGATCGAGCGTTTGTAGTGCGTCGAGAGGGCGGCCGCCAAAGCGGAATTCGCCATCGTAATCGTCTTCGATAACAACGGCGTTTCGGGCCCGCGCGAATTCGAGCAGAGCCACCCGGCGCCGCATCGACATGGCGGGACCGAGCGGAAACTGATGCGAAGGCGTAACGCAGATCACGCGCGCGTCGGCTGGCAGTTTTTCGACGATCATTCCCTCGTCATCGACTGCGACCGGCGCGAGCTTCGCGCCGGCAGCCCCGAACGCCGCACGAAGAGGCGGATAACCGGGGTTCTCGACGGCGACCACCGTGTGCCCGGGCGTGACCAGGATTCGAGCAAGCAGATCGAAGGCTTGCTGGGATCCCGCGGTGACGACGATGTCCGTCGTCCGACAGGCGACCGCACGGGCGAACGAAGCATGCTTCGCTATCGCGTCGCGCAAGGGTTCGCGTCCGTGAGGCTCCGGGTAGCTGGCCGCTTGGGTTGCGAAATCGCGCAGCGCCCGGGCCGACAGCCGGCGCCAGGTCTCGAACGGGAAGCGCCGCTTGTCGGTGACCCCAAGCCTGAAATCGAAGCGCACCGTCGATTGCGGCGGTGCAAGCGTCGTCAACGGCAGTGCGCGCCAGAATGCATTGAGACGGCGATCGATCGCCGGATCGCCGCTCGGCGCCTTCCGATTGCGCACCTGCGGAAGCACGTCGGCAACAAAGGCCCCTGACCTTGGGCGGGTGACGAGATAACCCTCGCTGAGCAGCAAGTCATAGGCGGCCACTGCCGTGTTCCGGGATACGCCGTACGCGGCTGCGAGCGCACGCGTCGCCGGGAGCTGCAAGCCGGTCTGCAATCGGCCATCCAGGATCGCCGCTCTCAGCTGTTCGTGCAGCGCGCGAAGCAGCACCCGTGAGTTCTCGGGCGGCAGGCTGATCGGGAATGGGAGAACTGGAACTGGATCTGGATCCATAAGATTGCCTATATGTGGACCTTTTCACATACCAGTGTACGCCTTAGGCTACGGCCATGAACAGTACCGAATGGACGAGGAAGACGATGGTCATGACCGAGGTCACAGTCGCAGTTTGCAAGCAGATGAAGACTTTGGCTGGCGCCGATATCCGCCGGCTAGGCCAGAGGTGGGCAGCGTGGCAAGAGCGTCGGCGACGCGGCGAGCACGAGCGCTACTTCGACGGTTCGGCTGACCGCTTCGAGTTGGAACGGCGCGAGCGGGCATGCACGCGGTGGGACACCCGTGAGGGAAGCCTGCTCGGACGCTGAGGCCGCGATCGGCCTTCCAAGGACAAAGGTCGCCCACTCGAAACTCGTTGCAAATCCAAATGGCCGCCGCTACCGATCGCACTGGAAACATCATGAACCTACGCAAGTGCCCGAACGCTATCCAAGTACTGCGAGCTGCTGTCCTGTTCGCGACCGTTGCCTCCCAAGCTTCGGCCGCGGAGCGTACGGGCGATGGCTCCATCCAGGGTCCAATCGTGGGCGTGTTCGCCGGCCAGTTCGTCAATGGAATGCCGGTCTACCAGTTCCCGCCGGTCACCGTTGTCGCCAGTCGCAAAGCGCAGTTGGCCGCGATCGAGCGCGAAGCGCAATTGCGCGCGAGCGCACTGCGCGCCCCAGTGGCCCTGCGACAACCGGAATGGCGATGCCAACCGGCGACGGCCGCGCTGACGCAGTCGAGGGCCGCAACCCAACCAGTCACCAACTCCGAATTGGCGTGCTAATGGAGCTATCGATGGATACAGGTGCACCGCGGCACGCTTCCGCCGCGGCATTGTTTCAACTCGGGCGTTGGCTGCACCAGGCGGCGCTGGGGCTGCGCAAGCTGGCGCGGCGCTTGGACGCTCGCATCATTGCCCGGAAAGAAGGCGCGAACGACCGCCGGCTGCTGGATGAGATGACCGATCGCGAGTTGCGCGACATCGGGATCAGCCGCGCGGAGTTGTGCACGGGCGTTGGCCGGTTCGTTCATCACGACGTCAGTCACACTACGGAGAGGATTGGCACGGAGGGCATTGGATACTGAGGCGGCAGCACTGCGGTTCGACGTCGGGTGGACGTCCTTATTCACGTTCACCGCGCAGCGACTCATAATCCCATCCGGCCGGATCGCCGACGGCGATCCCCAACCGATGGAGAAACAGATGCCCTCAACGAACCGCCGGATCGGCATCATCGGGCTTGGCTTCGGCGCCCAGGTCTATCTTCCCGCTTTCCGCTCGGAAGGTTGGGAGGTCGCCGCGATCTGCAGCCGCAGCCGCGACAAGGCGACCAAGGCGGCGGACGCCGCAGGTATCCGCGATGTACATACCGACCCGCTGGAGCTGATCGCGAGGGACGATCTGGACGCGGTTGCGATCGCCACGCCGCCGCGCGGGCATCATGGCCTGAGCATCGCGGCGCTGCGGGCCGGCAAGCACGTGCTTTGCGAAAAGCCGTTCGCGATCGACGCGAAACAGGCGGCCGAAATGCGCGACGCTGCGCAGCGCAGCGGTGCGACGGCGATGGTCGGGCACGAGTTCCGTCATACGCCTCAGCGCGCGTACATCAAGGAACTGCTCGACGAGGGCTACATCGGCCGGTTCCAGCTCTGCACGATCGAGCTCTTCCTCGACCGCTACGTCACCCGCGAGCCGCGGCCGCTCACGTGGACGGCGTACGAGTCCGAGGGCGGCGGCCTGCTCGGTGCGCTCGGCTCGCACTACATCGACGGGTTGCGGCATTGGTTCGGCGAAGTCGCCTCGGCAAGCGGCCGGCTCGCGATCCTGCGCCCCGACCTGGCCGATCCGAAGACCAACGCGATCGTCAAGTCCGAAACCGACGACACGTTCCTGTTCACGCTCGAGTTCGCAAGCGGAGGCATCGCCACGATGAGCGCATCGTTCGCCGCGACGCCGGCGCGTGGCGCGAAGATCGTCGTGATGGGGGAGCGCGGCACGCTCATCGCCGAGCAACCGGGTCCGAACCCGATGGAGAACGGGATCGTCGTTGCAAGCCGCGACGGCGCGCCATTGCAGCCGCTGGCCACACCTTCGAAATACACGCCGTTCACCGACGACCGCGATCATCGGCTGATGGCGTTTCGCCTGCTGGTGCGCGAGTTCACGAGGGGAATCGAGCAGAAGATCTCGCCCTCGCCGAACTTCACCGACGGCTTGCGGTGCCAGGAGATTCTGGACGCGGTGCGCGCGTCGTCGACGTCGGGATCGACGGTAAAGCTACGGGCGTAGGATTTAGCGCAACGCGAGATCGACGCGTGCAGGCGGGGCGGCGGTCTCGCCGGAACCGGCCGGCTTCACGCCGCCCGATTCGCTTCCGAGCCTTGGCGCGACGAGAAAGAGGCGCTCGCCGGCAACGCCCTTGGCTGCGATCGCATCCTTGACCGCCTGGGCGCGAGCATTCGCAAGCTGGCGCAAAGCATCATCATCGACCGCGGCACCAGCGAGAAGCATCGCCTCCATCTGCTCGGGAGGAACGTCCTTCAGCATGCCGAACGCGTTACGCGGGCGCTCGGGGAGCTGCGCATCGCGATAGACGGCCGTGAGCCACCGGTTGCGCTCGTCCGCACTGATCGTGACCTGATCCGTCGAGGCGGGCGCCGAGCCCTTCGCCGCGAGCGATTTCAGTTTCTCGCGCCGCAGCGCGGTTTCGACTGCCGCGCGCCGCAGCGCTTCGCGATCGGCGGCCGGATCCGCGCGCCCGCCGATGTCGACCTTCAAGCCGGGCCGATCGGACAGTGCCTTGCCGAGCGTGTCGACGCGCTTCTGCGCATCCGCCGCGAGGGTTGCGTTCCCCGGCGCGAATGCCAGGGTCGACAGTTCCTCGCCGCCGCCGAACGCGGCGGACAGCAACGCGAACGGCGCGGTCACCGCCTTCGTGATCAGATTGACGATCACCCGGATGATCAGCCCGCCGACCGAGAACTGCGGATCGTCGAGCGAGCCCGCGATCGGCAGCTGGATGTCGATCACCCCGCGCGCATCCTTGAGCAGCGAAACGGCGAGCAGCACCGGCAGCTTGGTTGCCGTGGGACTCTCGACCCGGTCGCCGAACGTGAGCTGATCGAGGACCAGGCGATTCTCGGCGGAAAGCTTGCGACCTGCCACCTGATAACGAACGTCGAACGTGAGCTTGCCCTTCTCGATGCCATAGCCGGCGTACTTCACCGCGTAAGGCGTCAGCGGAGGCAGATCGATGTCGCGCGCCTTGCCGGCGAGGTCGAGCGAGAGCTCCGGCGCGAACGGATCGATGCGTCCCTGCACCTCGACCGGCGCACCGTGGTCGACGCGCGCAGTGATCGCAACGTCGCCGGGCTGCCCGGCGGATAGCGCCGACACGGAGCCTGCGACGTCGGTCAGATTGACCGAGTAGTTCGGCCTGACGAACAGATCCGAGAAATTCACGTTCCCGCGCGCAACGTCGATGCGACCGATCGACAGAGGCAACCCTTCGGTCGCAGCGACCGCAACGGTTTCGGTGCGGCTTGGCACCTGCCGCCGGCTCCGGGCTCGCGCCGGGCGTAACCAGGCGAGCGAGATTCAGCGTGGCGTCCGGGTAGACGATGACGCGCGCATAGAAATCCTCGAGCCCGATGCGCCCGGTGGCGGCGCGGAATGGTTCCGTCGACACGTCCAGGTCTTCGACCACGAGCGACTTCCAGCGCGCGAGATCGGAGGAGGTCGGCTTGTCGAGCGCAGCGAAGTTCGACACCGTCACCGTGCCCTTCCACGATGCACGCACCGGAGCGTTGTCGGGCACGTCGACGGTAAGCCGCCCTTTGGTCGCCAGCGTCCCGTCGGTGAGGACGACATTGACGTGCGGCTCGACGTAAGGCTTGACGGCGACCAGCGCCAGTTCCGACGTATCGAGCGTGCCCGCCAGCGACAGGGGTTGCGTCGCGAGCGGACCGTTGAACGAGACCCGTCCGCGCTCGCCGATCCGCGCGCGCAGCGTCAGCGGCGATTTCGCACCCCGCAGGTTCGAGACGTCGGTGGCGGTCGCCGAAAGGTCGCGTATCGCGAGCTTCACCGGCGGATCCGGTACGCGGTCCTCGAAGTCGATCGCCACGCGCTCCAATGCGGCCTTCCTGGTCACGAGCGTCCATGCCTCGTCGGTGGGGTTCGCGCCTTTCGCCGGTGTCTTCAGCAACCGCGCCATCTCGAGCGAGCCATCGCGCTCGCGCAGGAGTCGCAGCATTGCGCCACGGCTCTGCAAATCGCCGATCGTCACCTTGCGCGCACGAACGTCCACGTCCACGCCACCCGCCGCGAGACTCGGCACGCGCCACAACGGCTGGCGATTGCCGGGCAGTGCCAGTTGCAGTTCTGCGATCGACGCCACGCCGCCGCTGAGCTTGACGTTCCCATCGGCATCCAGCGCAAAGTTGGACGCGAGATCGAGCGAGCCTTTCTGTACGTCGACGGCGAGCACGGACTTGTAGTAAGGGAACAGAAGTCCGAGCGAGAACTTCGCCAGATCGAACCGCCCGGTCGCTGCAGGAACCATCGGCTCGATGTCCGCTTCGCCTGAGAACGACGCGATGCGGTCGTCGGAGACGAAGCCCAGCTTGACGTGCGCCTTCTCGCCGGACTTCGTCGTGAGGTTCGACGCGTCGAGCGCAACGTCGACCAGCGTCGAGCGGAACGCAGACGTTTCGTCGGCGAGCGCGATCCTGCCGCGCGTGATTGCCAGCTTGTCGAGGGATGCCATCCAGGGCTTCTCGGCCGGGCTCGCGGGTGTGGATGAGGATGCGACGGCCCGCGCGGGATCGAAGAGCGGCTGGGCAAGCTCGAGTGTCCCGTCGGCGAGCCGCTTCAATTCGACGCTCGGCGCATCGATGGACAGCGAAACGATTCGCGCATCGCGTCCGAACACGAGGACCCGGTCGAGGGCGATCGCGACACGTTCAGCGGCGATCAGCGATGAGCCGTCGCGACGCTTGACTTCCAGTCCGTCCAACTGGGCATCGCCGCGCAGCTCGAGCCGCCGCTCGGAAGGGGGGCCGTCGACGAACACGATCTTGAGGCGCGTGGTCAGCGCGCCACCGGTGAGATCGACGCGCGGCTTCGCCGGCAGGTACGTGACGTACGACGGCAACGGAAGCGCGTCGAGATCGATGTCCAGCGTCGCTTCGCGGCGTTCGGCGAACGGCGTGGTCGCTCCGGCGACCGCGAACCGGGATCCGTTGATCGTTCCTCCCAGGTGCGGCGTGACGCGTACATCGGTTTCGTAGGGCAGCGATGATACGAACGGCACCGCGACGTTCAGCGCGTCGAGCGCATGCTTCCGGCCGGCGAGCCCGTCATCGAACGTGATCGAGCCGTCGTCGATCTCGATGTTGTTCAGCGAAAAGCGCGGCGGCGGTCCCGGCGGTTCCGCCAGCGCCTGGTCGACGAGATCCTGGATGTTGTAGACGTTGTCCCGGTCGCGCGCGAGCAGCAGTGCTGGGCCGCACGAGCTTCACCGCGTCGAGAACCGGCGCGCGGTGCCAGATCGAAGCCGCCGCGACGTCGGCGACGAGCTCGTCGAACGTGAACAGCGGCGCGCTGCTCGCGCGATCCGCGATCGCGAGCTTGCGGATCGTCAATCGCAGGCGCAGCGGATCGAAAGCAACGGCCTCGACCGTGGTCTGGCGGCCGAGCGCCTCGGTGAGGCGCGATTCGAGCTGCGCGCGCACGATCGGCGGAACCGCGAGCCAGGCGACGACCCCCAGGAGAACGATTGCGCCGACCACGTAGGCGAGCCGGCGAATCCAGCGTCGTACAACGGGGGCGGTCGCTTGCAGTGCAAGAGGCATGGCATGCGGCGCTCCACGCACCGCAACGCGTGAAGCATCGACTACGATTCTAGACGCCCGCTGACGCGAAGTCTCCAGGAAGCGCGTGGAGTTCGGCGCGCATTCCGAGGTGAAGCGAACCACCTCGGGCTGGCGACGTGCTCGCACGCTCAACGTCCTTCGTAGGCCCGCTTCAGACCCTCGATGTCGATCTTGGTCATTTGCAGCATCGCTTTCATGACCCGGCCCGACTTCTCGGGATCCTTGTCTTGCATCAGCTCGCCCAGGATCGTGGGAACGATCTGCCATGACAATCCATACCTGTCGGTAAGCCAGCCGCATTGTTGCGTTTGTCCGCCCGCGGAGAGCTTCTCCCAGAAGTCGTCCACTTCCTTCTGCGTCTGACAGTTCACCACGAACGATATGGCGGGCGAGAACGTGAATTGCGGTCCGCCGTTAAGGGCGATGAATGCCTGCCCCTCGAGCTCGAACGTGGCGACCATCACCGTTCCCTTGGGTCCGGGTCCTGCGTCGCCGTAGCGGGAAATGCTTCCGACTTTGGAATTCTTGAAGATCGACACATAAAAGCGCATCGCCTCCTCGGCTTTGTCGTTGAACCAGAGGAACGGCGTAATCTTTTGCATGGATCTTCTCCTGTGTCGATCGAAGGGATGCTATGAGGGTGCCGATCCTCGGCGGCGGTACGCTAGCGCTCGTTCCGGAGGCTGCCCGGGTTCACGGCCCGACGCGCCTCGGATCCCGGGTAGTCGTTTGGCGGCTCCCGAATTCGACATCGGGTTGGCGGATTTTGATCGGCCTGGAGGTTCCGCAGCACCAACTTGGTGAAAATACGGGCGTTTCCAGACGCGTAGCCTCGCCTGAGCCTCTTGAAGTCTGACCACCGGAAAGCCGATCCATGCAGCCTTTTGTCTACACCAGTGCAGCGGCCCGCGTGGTATTCGGGACGGGGACGATCGAACGTGTCGCCGACGAAATCGTCAGGCTCGGCGCGACCCGTGCGCTCGTGCTGTCAACGCCGGAGCAGCGGGCAGGCGCCGAAGATGTTGCGCGCAGACTTGGGTACCGGGCTGCGGGCATCTTCGATCGCGCGCAGATGCACGTGCCGATCGAGACTGCGCGCGAGGCGCGCGACGAGGCGCGTCGACTGGGGGCCGATTGCGCCGTGGCGATCGGCGGCGGCTCGACGACAGGTCTCGGCAAAGCGATAGCGCTGGACAGCGGCCTGCCGATCGTCGCGATCCCGACGACTTATGCGGGCTCGGAGATGACGTCGATCTACGGGATCACCGAAGCGGGGCTCAAGAAGACCGGGCGCGATCCGCGCGTGCTGCCGCAGACGGTCATCTACGATCCCGCGCTCACCGTAACGCTTCCCGTGGGTCTGTCGGTCACCAGTGGCATGAATGCGATCGCGCACGCGGCGGAGGGCCTGTACGCGCAGGACTCCAATCCGATCATGGCGCTGCTCGCCGAGGAAGGCATCCGTGCGATTGCGTCTGCGTTGCCGCGCGTGCGGCAGCGGCCGGACGATCTCGATGCTCGCTCCGACTGCCTCTACGGCGCATGGCTGTGCGGCACGGTGCTCGGCAACGTCGGCATGGCGTTACACCACAAGCTTTGCCACACGCTCGGCGGCACGTTCAACCTGCCGCATGCCGAAACGCACACTGTGATGCTCCCGCATGCACTGGCTTACAACGCCAAGGCGGCGCCGGAGGCGATGGCGCGTATTGCGCGTGCGATCGCACGGCCGCATGCACCTTCGGGCGTCTACGATCTCGCGCAGGAGAACGGTGCGCCGGTTTCGCTGCAAGCGCTCGGGCTGGGACTGCATGACCTCGACCGTGCCGCAGACCTCGCCGCCGCGAATCCGTACTGGAATCCGCGCCCCGTCGAACGCGACGCCATTCGGGCGCTGCTCGACGACGCATGGCACGGCCGGCGGCCTGCTCGTGAGGACGCGTGAGAGTTGACGTGCCGCGCAGCCGGGGCTGGTGCGCTGCTGGCTTCCGAATCCGCGGCGAAGCAAACTGTGCTCGAAACGTTTACGCCCATAATACCAATCAGGTAACTGCGATCTCGCAGAGCGATTGCACGAGAACGCCGAGAATGGGCGAACGAACCGGCCTCATCAGCAACCGCTGAGAGATGGCCACGTGCCACCGCATACCGGCACCGCGGCGCGTCGCTGGATTATGCGGCCCCGGAGAACGACGTGTCTGATACAGATGGCGGGTGACAACTCTTCGAAACGTCAAGCAATTTGACGTTGACGCGCGCTCGAAACTTGCGAACCGCAGAAAGTGTTTGACGACACTGATATTCGCGATCATGGAACACGTCTTGCTTTTTAACGAAGCAGAAGCGTTCAAAGAGCTTCGTACGCCACAGCATCCAACTCGGAGCCAACATGAAGTCCATCCTCGACCCTTCCTTCCGCTACACGAAAAGCGTGGAAACTGATCTGCGAAAGACATTCGCACGGATTCGACGAGAGCTGCGGAAGCAGCAGCAGGTGTCCGCTGTCAACAACGTGCAACCCATACGGCGGGATCCTCCGCTTCGTGTGAAGGTCGTGCGCTAATCCCGTTTGCATAGCACTGAGGTGTCTCCGCGGCAAGCAACGTGAGGTGATCCAACGAGAGGGACTGCAATGAACGCGCCGATATGCGCTGGACGAATCGTCCTGAACGTCGAAGGCAAGCGATACAGCGCCTCGTTCCGGATCGAACGTGGTGTAATCACGGTGACGTCAGGTTCCGTTTCCAAGATAGTGGATGTAGGTGACGTGGAGAATCCCAATTCGGTCGCAAGGACCGTCTTGAGGGCAATGGTCATGGAAGGCCGTGCAGCATCCGCGTTGACCCAAGCGAGCGCAATGCTTCAGGGGGATTCGACGGAGCGCATCGTTATCCGAAAGACCTTTGTCGCGTTCCCTTGTCCCAGCTTGCGATACTCCCGCACGCGACACTAGCGACGCATGGGAAGGCCGAAGAGTCTTACCGGGACGTACGTGCGAGACGACGCGAGGCAATACGCGATCGCGAAGCAGTCCGGCCAAATCGCCTGTTCCCGTTGACCCATCGCGATGCCGTTCTGAGCGGCAAACGCGATCGACTCGCTTAGGCTTTCCGCGCTTACGCCGTAGACGCAGAGTGCGGCTGGTGAAGGCATGGGCTTCGCATGCCCGAGAACAACAATAGAGCGGCGGGACTGGCAAGCACGGAGAAGCTCGACGTGGATTTGCCCTACAATTACGCCGCGCTTGTAGTGTTCGCCGTTCGGGGAGATCGCGGTGAATCGGATCGTGGTCTGCCCGAAGCCCTTAGCGGCGTCGGCTGGTGCGGAGATCTTCGCGCCGGAGACCGGCGGTCGACGGCGCGCTGGCAACTGCCGTCTGCCCCGGTGGGCGATCCGGACGCTCGGGCGCGGCCCCCAGCGCTGGTCGGCAAGTCCCCATGGCCATGGACGTCTGTCGGCAGTTGGATCCGGTCCTGACCGAGGTCGAGCCCGAGCACTGGTGGCCTGCCATCGGTATCCAGTTTCCAGCCCATTTCCTCGAGGGTGAGTCGCACAATGCTCTTCCCCCACGCGCATCGCGAGCGCGCCCTTTCCGTCCTGCGCGAAACGTTCGGCTACCCGGCGTTTCGCGGCGCGCAGGGCGACATCGTCGATCACGTCGTGACGGGGGCGACGCGCTGGTGCTGATGCCGACCGGCGGCGGCAAGTCGCTGTGCTACCAGATCCCGGCGCTGCTTCGCGACGGCACCGGCGTCGTCGTGTCGCCGCTCATCGCGCTGATGCAGGACCAGGTCGCGGCGCTGACGCAGGCTGGCGTGCGCGCGGCGTTCCTCAATTCGCTCGCAGGACGCGAGTGCGTCGCGCAGCGTCGAACGCGCGCTGCTGGCCGGCGAGCTCGACCTGCTCTACGTCGCGCCCGAGCGCCTGACCACGCCGCGTTGCCTCGAGCTGCTCGGCAGCGACGCCGATCGCGCTGTTCGCGATCGACGAGGCGCACTGCGTCTCGCAATGGGGCCACGACTTCCGGCCCGAGTACCTGCAGCTTTCGCTGCTGCACGAGCGCTTCCCGGACGTGCCGCGCATCGCGCTCACCGCCACCGCCGATCCGCAGACGCGCGCCGAGATCGTCGAGCGCCTCGCGCTCGACGACGCGCGGATCTTCGTGTCGAGCTTCGACCGCCCGAACATCCGCTACACGATCGTCGACAAGGACGACCCGCGCGCGCAGCTCCTGCGCGTTCATTCGCGACGAGCATGCGGGCGAAGCGGGCATCGTCTACTGCCTGTCGCGGCGCAAGGTCGACGAGACGGCCGCGTGGCTCGCGACGCAGGGCGTTCGCGCGCTGCCGTATCACGCCGGCATGGACACGGCAGACCGCAGCGCGCACCAGGCGCGCTTCCAGCGCGAGGACGGCATCGTCGTGGTGGCGACGATCGCCTTCGGCATGGGCATCGACAAGCCCGACGTGCGCTTCGTCGCGCACCTCGACCTGCCGAAGAGCATCGAGGGCTACTACCAGGAGACCGGCCGCGCCGGCCGCGACGGCGCAGCCCGCCGACGCGTGGATGGCGTACGGGCTCGCGCGACGTCGTGCAGCAGCGGCGCATGATCGAGCATGTCCGAGGCGGGCGAAGCGCACAAGCGCGTGGCCGTCGGCCAAGCTCGACGCGCTGCTCGGCTTGTGCGAGACCGCCGGCGTGCCGGCGCGTGCGGCTGCTGCGACTATTTCGGCGAAGCGAGCGCGACCCTGCGGCAACTGCGACACCTGCCTCGAGCCGCCGCAGACCTGGGACGCGACCGACGCCGCGCGCAAGGCGCTGTCGGCCATCTATCGCACCGGCCAGCGCTTCGGCGCCGTGCACGTGATCGACGTGCTGCGCGGCAAGGACGAGCGAGCGCGTCGCCAAGTGGGATCACGACAAGCTCGCCGGTGTTCGGCGTCGGCGCCGACCTCGACGAGCGCGGCGTGGCGCAGCGTGTTCCGTCAGCTGGTGGCGATGGGGCTGGCGCGCGTCGACCATGAATCGCACGGCGCGCTGAAGCTCGCCGAGGCGAGTCGCGCCGTGCTGAAAGGCGAGCAATCGGTCGAGATGCGCCGCGCCGCCGCGCGGCCGTGGCCGAACGAAGCGTTCGCGGACCGGTACGGGGACCGACCTTCCGCCCGCGGCGGGCGGGCTCATGGAGCGGTTGAAGCGCTGGCGTCTTGCCGAGGCGCAAGCGCAGGCCGTGCCAGCGTACGTGGTTCTGCACGACAGCACGCTGGCGGAAATCGCGCGCCGACGTCCGCAGACGCTCGATGAGCTCGCCGGGATCGCGGGCATCGGTGCCAGGAAACTGGAGCGGTACGGCGCGCCGCTCCTGGATATGGTTTCTGCGTCGTCGCCGTAGCTGATGGTTCAGGACACGGGAAGCCAGCGGATGGCTATTCGGCAGAACTCAAGAAGGCGAAGGACTGATCGCGTTGAACCCGTTGGAGGCGCGTCGCACAAGCAGAGCTTGTTGTTCGCTGGAGATCAGGCGGTAGTGCCGGAGCCGTTCTAGCCGGTCATGGGCGGTGACGCATGGTTCGCTCGATGTCACCCATAGACTCGGATCGATCTGGCGCATGTCAAAGGCCACGGAATACCTACGCAATGTTCTTTGGCCGCGCTCATCCGAATACTCGTGGAAATAGGACATCGCTAGTTCACGAAGGCTGCGATAAACAGGATCACGGTATCGCAGCCCTTCGCCTCGGCTTTTCGAGATCGCACCCCAACAGCGATTGTCTTTGAATACTGTCACCACGTGCGGATAGTCGGTCGGCGCGCAATCCAGGTGCATGACCAACGGCGGTTTGCCGTGGATCCAAAGCGCGCACGCGGCAACGAAAGCCGCCTCGATGCAGTGTGCTCGCCGTTGATTCAGCACTTGGCGCACGGATAGGATCGTTTCACCACCAATCTCAAGGTTGGGGGCGACCCGGTCAAGAAATCTCTGTATTTGCGGCGCCGTGCCGAGGCGCGCCAAGACGGCGTATTCGCCTGGTGTCAACCCAAGATCATCCAGACGGGCGAGTCTTCTATGCGTTAGGTTGGGCATGCGTGATTGGCTGGGCAGCAACGACGAGGTGTTTCAATCACACGGCCGCGCCGGATTGTGTCGCAATGAAGATGGCGTCCTGCTGCGGAACCCTCATGACGCCCCAGCCGCTCTCGCTCGGGTTCCACCCTAGGTCCGAGCGATCGTTGCCATGAGTTCGCGGCGGCTCGGCCAGCCACGACTCCCGCCGCCAGCGTCGCCAACCGCAGCCACTTAGCCATTGCTGCTCCCCTCGGTAGGTAACTGCCCGCCCGCGGCAGGAATTTGCCGTTTGAACGGCCAATCCGTAGGGGACGCAAGGGTTGCGCCAAGCGTTCTGATCCGCGAGTCTTTGCTCACTCCACGGCATACCGCATACCCATACGGTATGCGCTTCGCCGTCGTCCCGCGCTCAGAATCGCCCCTTGAACGATCAATCCTCGGCGCACGGTCCCGGTCACGATTGCAGCAGCCGGTCGCGCAAGTCTTCGAGCGAGTGCACATCGAGCTTGAGATGGATCTTGCGGACATGGTCGATCACCGTGTTCGGCGCGACGCCGAGACGGCTGGCGATCTCCCGTTGCGACAGACCGCTCAGCAGCAGCGAGCAGACTTTCTTCTGCACGATCGACAGCGGCGCAGCCTGCAGTGCGCGCGCCTTGAATACCTCCGCCGCTTCCATGTGCTGGATGGTCACTGCGATCATCGGCGGGGCCTGCGCGTCCGCAGGCTCCAGCGGCAGGGCATGAAACTCGAACCTGCCCCAATCGTTGTCGAGGGTCACGAGCACGGGATTCAGGGTGTTGGTCGAGCGAGCCAGCGCTCGGCACAGCACCGTCAGCGTGGGGAAATCGTCCGCACAGGGTTCGGCTCCCGCGAGGGAGGGCGTGACGTTGCCATGCGCGAGCAACAGGAGCTTGTGCGCGTCCCGGCTCAAATAGAGAATCTGGCCCCGATGATCCAGATTGACGAGAGCTCTGCGCCTACTGCCGACGAACTGCTCCTGGCTTTTCGCCTGCAACTGCATCGCGCGGGCGATGTACGGGATGAGCGTCGCGAGAAGGTCTTCCTCTTCCTTGATGAAAATGGGATCCGTCTTCTCACGGTAGAGCACGATCGAGCCGAGCGCCTTGCCGTCGCCGCGGCGAATGATCCCCTCGAGGTGGTAGTGCAGGTCCTGCGGGCGCCAGATCTCGTTGTACAGCGCTGAATCGTAGAAACTGGTGCGATCGAGCTCCTGCGCGCTGCGGATGACGGCGCTCCCCAGCGCCAGGTCCGAGAACCGCGGCATTGCTTCGCTCTCGCGCCGGTTGTAGAACTCGTCGAAGTAGAGCCTCGCGATCTTGCTGTCGATCGCGCCCTCGAAGTAATAGCGCTCGATGTGTCCGCCGCTATCGATCCAGTCGAACAGGTTGCGCGCCGACGGGATGACGGCGTGCATTGCTTCGAGCAGCGCTGGAACGAACAGCTCGCTGGGAAGTCCGAGCGAGCACAGCTCGCGGACGGTCGCGATCGCTCGTGCGTGCTTCATGGCTGCGCCCTCGCTTCGAATGGCCCGCGCGGATCGGGCCAGTGTGCAGGCCCCTTCCCACTCAGCATCGACCGATGCAGACCCTTCCACTACCCCCTCGGCGGGGGGCGAACAAGGCCCGGGCCCGCCGTATAGTCTAGGCGCATGCAGAGCATGCGTGTTGCGCCGCTGCGGCACGGTTATGCGGTGCTCCTGTGCCGCGCGAGACGAATCGCCGCGCCCAAGCGCGGACCAGGCGCCGCAGGAAGGAATCCATCATGATCACGATGCCGGGATGTTTGGCATTCCTTGTTGTCCTCGCGTCAAAGCGGTCTCTTGGCGGACGTCGGGATGGTCGCGACGCCGCGGGAGTTTCCCCCGCAGGGACCATGAACCGGTGGAGACTCGCCTGGCTCGCAGCCGTGCTGCTCGCCTCGGGAACCACCGTTGCCGCGCCGATGATCAGCGTGAGCCGCACGCTGATCGATTGGGGAAACGTGTCGTTCGGCGTGCCTACCGCCACGCAGTCGTTCGATGTCACCAACGTCGGCGACGCACCCCTGCAGCTCACCGCCTACCTCATGCTTGGCTACTCTGGGTTTGACCAGGGAGGCCCCTGCGACGACGTCTTTACCCTGCCTCCGGGCGCAAGCTGCCGCATGGACATCACCCTTACGGTGACCAACCGGGGCGCAGGGCAGATCGCCGCAAGATTCGAAATCGATTCCAACGGCGGGACGGCGCGGGTGGATCTTCGCGCGTTCAACACCGGCGCGCGGGTCCGCCGCCGACAGTCGCCGTGGTCGAGTACTACAACGCCGTGCTCGATCACTACTTCATCACGTGGATGCCCGACGAACAGGCGAACCTCGACGCGGGCAATACGCCGACACGCTGGACACGCACCGGCAACTCGTTCAGGACGCACACGACTGCGCAAAGCGGGTCGTCGCCGGTATGCCGCTACTACATTCCACCCGACAAGGGTGATTCGCATTTCTTCGGCCGGGGCACGGCCGAATGCGATGCCACTGGCGCCGCCAACCCGACGTTCGTCCTCGAGGCGAGGGGAATTCATGCACCTGTTCCTGCCCCAGACCGGCGTATGCCCGGCCGGGACGACGCCGATCTACCGCGTGTTCAGCGACCGGGCGGACGCCAACCATCGCTATATGACCGACCGCGCGGTGCGCGATTTCATGGTGGCGAGCGGCTGGCTCGCGGAGGGCGACGGCCCCGATCTTGTGGTGATGTGCGCGCCGGCGTAACCATGGGCGGCTAATCGAGCCGAGCACAGCCGGCGACGCCTTGTGCGCAAGCGGCATGCGGACAGTGCGCCCTGCGGTGACACGGCTCGAGTCAAGGAGCGATTGTGTCGACGTCCAACGTCGAGGCCACGAGACGTGCACGATTTTAGCGACTGCAGCGCACCGGTGCGAGGCGGCGACGTATGCGCCGATCCGGAAACACTCAAAGCTGCGCTCCTCGAGATCGCCCGCCAGCTCGGGCACAATCGCTCGCAAATCACGAACGCCTACCTCGGGTCTCCGGCTCGGTCGTCGCATTCGGTGCCGCCGTCCGAGATCAAGAAGGAGGCGCCGGTATAGTCAGGCGCGATCGAGGCAGACGATCTTCGTTACCTCCTCAAGCAAACGCCGCAAGGATCGACCGCGCTGCCGCATGCCGCTTCAGATCACCCAGCCACGAATCCGGGCAATTTGACCGCCCTCGCATCGAAGGTCGCCGTGGCCCGGCATCCCAGTCTGCGGTGGTGAGCTCCGATCAGGCAGTCTGCAAAATCGGCAGCGCTGTCCTTCCAGAGGTAGAGCGCTTCCTCGATCGTGGGCTCGTCTTCGAGCTCAAGCTCCATGGCGTCGAGCAGGCCGGAAATGGCGTTCATGATTTGATTTTTTTGCAGACCATATCGGCTGCGCAGCACCCATTCGGTCTCCAGCAGGACCAGTAGGCTGATCAACACCTTTTCCTGGGCACCGACCTCGCGCTTGATCAACCGGCGTGCTCGCTCGAACTGGGCCTCGTGGTCGCGGACAAGGAAGCGCACCAGTACGTTGGTATCGAGGCCCAGCATCAGCGTGACAGGCGCGCGATCGCGACCGGCTTGCGCTCCTTCTTGCGCAGGAGGCCCGCCAGGTCCATGACGCTCTTGGTCTTCACCCGCATGACCACGGTCTTGTCGGGCATCAGCGTGAAGGTCATCCGATCCCCGGGTTGCAAGCCCAGGCTGTCGCGGATTTCCTTGGGGATGGTGGTCTGACCCTTGCTGGTCAGCGTCGCGTCGGTCGTCATGGCCCTCCCGATCCTTACTGTTGGCAGTATAGTAAGGAATCGGTCAGAGCGCAATAGGAGCGCGACGATTGGGATGAAGGCCGCGGCGCGTTCGGCGAGCGGCGCAATGTGTCAGCGCGATTTAAGTGCTTTATTTGTAACGATGTACTGGCGGAGAGGGCGTCCGCTCTCACTGCTCTCGGATCAATGCGTTGCGTGACACTCGGCGAGCCATCCGCCAGCCATCCGCCAGGGTGCGACGCGCTGCCGGTGTGAAGGAGCGCTCGGGAGTCGAGCCCGCAGCGCGGGCAAGAAAAAGCCGGGCCCCGTAGGCCGGCATCGCTGGTGCTGAGGCCGCCACGGCGGCTAGTGCAAGGTGTCTTGGTCGGGCATGTCGCGCGTCACCGCGCCCGCGATCGCGTCGAACAGCGCCACGACAGCATCGTGACCGCTCTCTCGGAACTCGTCCGCGAGCACGGCAAGAGCCAGGAGCGCCGGGTCGCGCTCGTCGTCGCCTAGCGCGTTCGCGGGCGGCTGGAGCGGGAAGTCCACGCCGCGCCGTCGGTGTTGCTCCCAATCAGCCGCATGGTCGAGGTAGGCGAGCAGGCCGGGCACCACGTCCGGTGACGAGTCAGCCGCTGCGCGCAGCGTTGCAGATCGCAGTCGGTGAACTGCGCGAGAGCGGCCGCGATAGCTTCGGTTTCAACCATACCGCATTTGTCGCGCAGATAGGCAGGCGATACGGGAACTGGTTGGCAGCCAGAGCGGGGCCCTATCCGGTCAACGATTGTTGCAGAGAGAGCACATCTGTCCAACTTTCTTCACTTCCCGAGAATGACACCGTTGACGTAGCGATCGCTGACGTGGACGATCCGCGGGTGCCACTGCCCGTGGCCTTGGGTACTGAGGGGGACCTAATGTTGCGCAAGCTCGCGTTGGTTGTTGGATTCTCGACAACAAGAAAAATGTCGCCGATCCTTCGAGTTGCAATGGCGTTCGCCTGGTTCATGGTTTCGGCAGTGGGCCGGGCGGACGTGACTGTCGTCGAGTACTACCATTCCGGCTTCGATCACCATTTCATTACGCCGGTTGCGGCCGAGATCGCGCTGCTCGATGCCAAGGCGCCGCCGTTCCAGCTCTGGTCGCGCACCGGGGTCACCTTCCGCGCCTACGACAGGAACGCGGCGCCGGCCGGATCGGTTGCGATCTGCCGCTTCTTCAATTCGAGCTTCGCGCCGAAGAGCTCGCACTTCTACGCGCCGAAGGGACTGGGCTGCGAGACCACGCTCGCCAACTATCCCGATTGGGGCCTCGAGGACGACCGATTGCTCGCCGCGATGCTGCCGGACTCCAGCGGCACCTGCCCCGGGGCGACCGTTCCCGTGTACCGGCTCTACAACAACGGCCTCAGCGGCGCGCCCAATCACCGCTTCGTCACCAGCCTCGCCGAGCGGCAGAAGATGCTCGACAAGGGCTACGTGGCTGAGGGCGCCGGCATCGGCGTTGGAATGTGCGTGCCATCTCCTGTCGGCAACAGGACCACCGCCGAGGGGCTCTGGAAAGGGACGACGGACAAGGGTCAATCGCTGCGCATTCTCGTTCTGGACGACGGGACCTTCCACATTGTCTTCTCCCAGAAGGGCAATGAAACCGAGGCAGGCGTGCTGTACGGGTCCAGCACTTCGACAGGTGGGCAGTTCTCGTCCGCCGACGTCAAGGAATACCCGCTTTCCCCGTCCACCCAGCCGTTCGACGGCGGTGCAGGAGCGATCACCGGCACGTATGTACCCGGCGGTTCGATGCAGCTGACCATAGGAGGATCGAGCACGGTGTCGGCGACGTACGATCCGGCCTACGATCGGCCCGCGAATTTCGCAAGCCTCGCAGGTTCCTATGCCGGTACGTCCGGCCACGTCACCGAGCAACGTCCGGCGACGGTACAGATCGATGCTCAGGGCAACAACATCCTGATCTTCGGCACCCAGTGCGTGTTTCCGGTCGCGGCGACTCCGCGTGGGGCCGTCAACGTATTCGACATTGCGGTGACCAGCGACACGTGCTATCAGGGTCCCGGAGTGATGATCTACGACGAACCGAGCCGCACGCTGTTGGTGCTGTCGCCGGCGTTTTCCAATCCGTTCATTGGGGTTTCGACCTTTTTTATGCGATCGCGAAGCGGCAATAGCGCCAACGAAGACGCACACCGCGTCAGCTCCGGGGCAGCATCACGACCTTCCTGAACGCCGGCCGCTGCGAACAGCGCGTAGAACCAGCGCTGCAGATTCGGCCGGACGCTCGATGGGCAGCGCCATCCAGCGCCAGCGCTCGACTCGACATCCGCGATATCCGCGTGGCGAAGGTTGCGCGGGTCGCCTACACGTGCGGCTGGAATCCGATCCGCGCGCCGCGCGTCGATCGCTGCCAGTTCTTTATGCGCGAGCCGGGTGCGGACGATGATCGGCAACCGCGGGGCCGGTGGCGCATCGTTGGCACAGCGCACTGACGTAAGATTCCGTCCGCAGGCCACCTGCTCTGGCGGGCTCGATTGCGCAGAATTGCCGGAGCGTCCGCGGACTTCTGAGGGGAATCGCCGTGCTGCGTATCAAGCTCGCGTTGTACCGTTGCGTCGTTGCGTTGTCGGGATTGCTGTGTGCCTGGGTGTCGCTGCCCGCACACGCGCAGATCTGTGCGCCGTTCAACGACGTGTCGGCGTCGAATGGTTTCTGCAGCAACATTCAATGGATGTACAACCGTGGCATCACGCTGGGTTGCACAGCTCCACCGGGACAGACGTGGTATTGCCCCGCGGACTTCGTGCGCCGCGACCAGATGGCGGCGTTCATGTACCGGCTCGGCTTCCAGAACGCGTTCCTGCAGGGCGGTAACGCGTTTGCGGCACTGGCGAGACTCGGGACCACCGACAATCAACCGGTGGAAGTTCTGGCCAACAACCTGCGCGCGATCCGCGTAGAGCCCGATCCCATCAGTGCAAACGTGCTGATGGGCCATTGGAGCGCCGGCGTGTACACCGGCGTGCATAGTGCGACGATCGCAGGAGGCGGTTCGAACCAGACGAACACTTTCTGCACGACCGGTTTTGGCTGTGTCAACGGCGTTACCGATCACTTCGGCACGGTCGGCGGCGGTGAAAGCAACAAGGCGGGCGATAACTGACGCCAACCTTAGTACCGCGACACACGCGACTGTAGGTGGAGGCTTCAACAACGCCGCGAAGGGCTACGCCAGCACGGTCGCCGGGGGCGACAGGAACATCGCGAGCGGCCGCTACGGCAGGACGCGGGGGTCAAGCGAATACGGCGAGCGGCCAGTTCAGCACGGTCGCCGGGGGTTTACTTCAACACGGCGAGCGCCTTCTTCACCTTCGCGGCGGGCCTTGCGCGAAGGCGGTGCACGACGGCTGCATCGTAATGGGTGATAGCAGCACGGTAAACGACGTAACCTGCGGGGCATCAAACCAGTTGATCGCCCGCGCCCTCGGGGGCGTTTACTTCTTCACCGGTGGATTCACCGACGCCACGTACACCGGCGTCTACGTCAACAGCGGCAGCGGTAGCTGGCAAACGTATAGCGACCGAGACGGAAAACACGACTTCGCATCCGTCGATCCAGTCGAAATCGCCGAGCGAGTAGCGGCATTGCCGATCACCACGTGGCGCTGGAAGAATGAACCGGGCGAGGTCCGCCATATGGGCCCGATGGCACAGGACTTCCACGCCGCGTTCGGGTCGGACCAAGCGAACGCCATATCGGGACCGTCGATTCCGACGGCGTGGCCTTCGCGGCGATCAAGGGCCTGAACGCAAAGCTCGAAGCTCAACGAGCTGCCAATGGTGTCGAGATCGCGGCACTACGCGCCGAACTCGCCGTGATCCGATCACTGCTCGCAACGATCGCGGCACGATCGACGCAAACCGCCGAAGTCGCCCCGTAGGAGGCGCGAGCCGGGCGCCGATGATGACCGGCAGCGGCGTGGTCGCTGGAGAGTCGCCGGCATCGCCAGCTAGCCCAGGCGAAAAGCCGCCAAAGGCAGCTGTAGCAGCGGCGCGCGCCGCGTGTGCGTCGGGACACGTGACATCGCCTGACGCACAGCGGCGACCAATGACGCTCGCGTCAGCTACAGCTCGTTTAGCCCAGCTCTCCCCGAGGCGGGTGGCAATGGTTCCGTTATTGCTGAGTGGTGGAGCGGCGGTGTGACACCGTAGGCCCGCTCGCCTTGAGCCTGGGACACGCAGTGGTTCGAGGTGGTGGGGATCGCGATGATGGGCTTGCTGGCTGAAAGAGAGCCTAGTCCCGCCGCATGTCAGATGGGCTCTTGCATTTTTCTACCGGAAAGGTCCGACAAATGAGGCGGTGTCTGTTCGTTTTACTTCTCGCTCTTGGGGTCAACGCCTCTGCACAGGTTTGCGCGAAGTTGGATTTTGCTGAACTTGATTCGATGTCTAAGGAGGAGCTGCTGGCCTTGCGATGTCAGTATGTTACGGACATGTTGAACCCCGCCTACTACGCAAACCTGCAGACGCTCGCCGTCGCGAACCGCTGCGCCAATGAGCTTCCACGCATGGACCGCATTCTCGGTCGGAAGTACGCCCTCAACTTGACCGGAGACGCGTTGCCTAAACATGTCAACGATCTATGTAGCACCGCCAAGAGAAAGTCGACACCGACGATGTCTTCTCGGATACGTCAGTCAGGATGAACTCCAGTGGATTGCCAATGCAGGCGCACCTGCCGTGGCGCCGCTCGCAGCGCCAAGTGCAGCAGCAGCGCCGACTCAGCCGTCTTCCAGCGTTCAGCCCATTACCCGAGAAACCGTGGCATCACTCAAACCTGGTGTTACGACTCGATCCGAATAAAAGGGCATTCGGGCCAGCAACTTCCATGGCCCCTATGCACGGTGGAACTCTCCTTCAGTGGATCAGTCGAGTCGTCTCGGGCACACATCGCGATCCTGTTGGAAGTGACCCGAAGGAAACGATGGCGCGTTTGACCCTTGCCACCTTCTTACCGTGAAGCGGTTACCTTGCCGGCCTCGCCACAATGCTGGCTAACAAGTTGCTCAAGCGGACGTGCCTACAGCGGCTTCGCCGATTCCGGCACGCCGCCTCGAAGCTTGTCCTGCGGCTCACGCCGGAACACCAAGCACCTTGCTCGCGGTCGCCGAGACTCTGTTCAAGCACCAGGCATCGAGGCGTTAGTTCGGTTGCACGCTTGCGCCGTGGCGTTGTATCACGCGCCGATGCGCTGCAATTCGTCCGCTCGCCCGCTCCGCGCCGGCCGCTAATGCTGGCGCTGCGTCGCCTAAGAAATCCAGTCGACCCGCAACGCCCTACCAACCTGGAAACCGCCGACATGGATAAGCGTGATATCGCAATTGAGCATCTGCGCGTTGCTGTAAGAGCGTACATGGACGACGGAGATCACTTCGCAGCTTCGGTGCTGGGGCACACTGCTGGCGACATCTCGACAGCATTCTCAAGGGCCACGGCGCGGAGACTGGCCTTGACGAGCTCGTTGCCGGTACCAACGATACAGCGAAAGATGTTTGGCGATGAACCCACGGACGCCGCTGTGCGCCGGTTAGATCGAACGCCGAGAAATTCCGCGAAGCACATGAACGTGACAGCACCCGGAGACTGGTCAGACCGGATGTATCCACATAACGCAAAGCAAGCAGCGTTCGATGCGATTGACTTGGCTTTAGAGAACTTGTATCGGCTCAACCGCATCGAGTCTTTCGACGTTCCCGATTGCGCGAGCCGCTGGGATCGCGGAGCGACCCGTTCGACCGTAGTCGAGCGGGCTGCGCCCCCTCTTCTCGCCGAAGTATTAACAGTCGTCTAGGATTCCGGCCGCCGCGCTGACGAAGGCACTCCACTGCAAGCGCAGCGCGCGCAAGTCACGATCGAATCGCTCGCCCTCGCTGCGGCTCCTGTCGTAGGCGGTGTTGCTGCATTCACGTCGGCCGCTGCGAGCCGCATCCTATCCGCCAATTTTCAACTCACTCGGGGTTTCATCCGCCAGGCATCCGCCGGCTGGAATTGTGGTCGGATGATACGCGCTGCAACGCCTTGCAACCGCTGTGGCGTCCTAACCTACTGTTTCTGAGGGATCGTCTGATGCCGGATTCGGCGGGTGACTAAACGGCCTGCAACAGCGTCTTGGCGGAGAGGGCGGATTCGAACCCGCGTTAGGAATTAACCTAAACACGCTTTCCAGGCGTGCGACTTAAACCACTCATCCACCTCTCCGGTGGCGATCATTTTACTGCATCGAACAGGTGCGCAGACGAGGGCGGGATCAGCATCCGCCGTACGCTGACGCTTACTTAACGTGCGCCACTGCGCACGTTAGCGGATGCCCGATGTCGCCGGCCGCGGGCCGTCGCCATCGTCCGAACCCGCGTTAGGAATTAACCTAAACACGCTTTCCAGGCGTGCGACTTAAACCACTCATCCACCTCTCCGGTGGCGATCATTTTACTGCATCGAACAGTTGCATAGACGAGGGCGGGATGAGCATCCGCCGTTACGCTGACGCTTTACTTAACGTGCGCCACTGCGCACGTTAGCGGATGCCCGATGGCGCCGGCCGTGGGCCGTCCCCATCGTCCGAACCCGCGTTAGGAATTAACCTAAACACGCTTTCCAGGCGTGCGACTTAAACCACTCATCCACCTCTCCGGTAGCGGCGAATTTTACTGCATCGAATCCAAAGGCGGGATGAGCATCGGCCGTTGTCCTCAGGCTGCACTGAAGGGCGCACGCACCTTCACGTGTGCCGGTGCGAAGCCGTTGAACCGCTCATTCGGCGCTTCGAGTTCGGGACCCTACCTTACCGACCCTCACTCCATCCGCTCGCTAGGCGTCGCGTTCGCGTTAGCCGCCAAACCATGCAGCGCCTGCGGCACGTCCGTGATGTCCTTGCATTCGCCAATGAATCCAGCGAGGCGGCCATCCGGATGGAAGCGAGGGCGACCGGTGTCGACGATCAATCGGTACACGCCGTCGTGACGGCGCAGCCGATAGTGAAGCGTGAAGGGCTCGTTTGCTTCGAACGCCTTGCGATATTGCGCAAGCGAACGCTCGCGATCGCGCGAGTGCAGCCCCTCGACCCAACCCTCACCCTCCAGCTTCTCCGGCGTCTGGTCGGTGAACGTGTGCCACGCTTTGTTGAAGTACGTTCGCTGGCCCGCCGTGTCCGCGACCCAGATCATCGCCGCTGACCGATCCGCAAGATCGCGGAAACGCGTCTCGCTTTCCTCCAGCGCTGCCTGGCGATTCGCCATCTCAGCGCGCAGCGCATCTGCACGCCGCTGCGTCAAACGTAGCGCTGCAGTGATGCCCCCGATGGCGAGCGCGACGGCAACGAACAATCCCGCACCGACGAGGTCGCGGGTCGGGTCTGGCAGGCGACGCTTCGCCTTCGAGGAACAGTTTCCACGCCACGGGCACGCTGAACGCGGTCGCGATTACTGCCGGTCCCATTCCGCCGACCCACGCCGCGACCGTGACGGCGAGGAGGAACGTCGGGTACGCCTGAAACGTACCGAGATAGGGCGTCAGCGACTCGCGGGCGCCCGCCGCGATCGCGACGCACAGCACAGCCACCGCGTAGTTGCGCAAGCGTAGCGTCCAACGCTCGCGAGTGGAGACGTCCGGTTGCGTTTCCGTGAACGCGTCGTCGCCAGCCGCGCTTCCGATGATCGACGAGACCCACAGCGTCGCAACGCCGGGAATGAACAGGCCGACGCCGGCGATCACGAGTCCTTCGATCAGGCCGTCGACGCCGCGCGTGAAGCCCACGGCCCACACGAACGCAGCGGAGGCCGCGGCCAGCAGGGCTGCGCCGATCAGGTTCAGGCGCCTGGTGAGGCGGTCGAGTGCGGTGAAAGTGGCCATCGCGAAATCGATTGGCGCACGTCGGCGCCACGGATTCGTGCACGCAGTCTAGGACCTGCCGATCGGTGCGGCAACCGCGATCTGCTTCACGTCGTTACTCGCACGATCCCGCCGGTCAGCGAACGACTTTCGCCGTAGCGCGCGCCAACGGGAAAGAAACCGTGAACGTTGCGCCCTTACCTGCGCCTTCGCTGCTCGCGTCGATGCCGCCGCCCAGCTGTTCGGCAAGCTGCTTCGCGAGCGCCAGTCCGACGCCGAGACCGCCGATCCGGTGCCTCTCGTCCGGCGACGGACGCGCGAACATCGTAAAGATCTCGGAGAGGAACTGCTTCGATATGCCTTGACCCTGGTCGATAACCGCAATCTTCGCATGGCCGTCCTCTATCCGGCTACGCACGATGACCGCCGTACCTGGCGCGCTGTACTTCATCGCGTTCGACAGCAGGTTGACGACGATTTGCTCGGCACGCAGATTGTCCACCAGCACGGTCGCGTCGGGGTCCTGGTGCTCGATGACGATCGAATGGCCGGTCTGCGGCGCTTCCGCTCGCGCGACCTCGACTGCGCCCGTTACGACTGCACCGACGGTGCGGGGCGCGAGGTCCAGCTCCACCAACCCTTGCGAGACGCGCGCGACATCGAGCAGGTCATCGATCAGGCGCACCAGCAGCGACGTCTGGCGATCGATCGTGGCCGTCGCACGACGCACGCGTTCGACATCCGTCGGCGCCTTCTGCAGGATCTCGACCGAGTTGCGAATCGGCGCAAGCGGATTGCGGAGCTCGTGCGCGAGTACCGCGAGGAACTCGTCACGGCGCCGCACGGCGCGCTCGAGTTGCGTTTCATATTCCTTGAGCTGCGAAATGTCCAGGGCCGCGGCAACGGCGCCGCGAACGTCGCCCCTGGCGTCCAGCAAGGGTGCCGCTGTCGCCCGCACGTGACTCCGCGTTCCGTCGGGGCGAACGATCTCGAGGTCCGTTCCCTGTACGACCCGCCGCTCGGCGATGCAAACCTGCATCGGCAGCTGCTCGCTCGAAAGCACGCGGCCGTCGCGCACGAAACGTCGCGACACGTCCTCGTCGAAGGGTCGTACGAAGCGAGTGCCGGAAGGAAGTCCGAGGAGGCGAACCGCCGCGGGGTTGCACACGAGTTGTCGCCCGGATCGATCGCGGGCGATCCACAGCGGTGCCGGCACGTTGTCGAACAATGTCTCGAAGTCCGCAGTGCGCTCGGAGAGCGTGCGTTCCGCGCGAATCCGTTCCGAGATATCGATCGCGATCCCGCCCAGCCACACTTTGCCTTCGATCGTCAGCGGAAAGCGGATGCTGAAGTAGTGAGAGTCGCTGTGAGCAACCGAAAGCGTTTCCGGTTTACGCGTCGATCCTTCGATGCTCGCGGTCGCCTCGCGCCATTCGCCGCTGGCCAGGCCGGCCTGGTTGACGAACACGAATACGCCGCGCTCGTCCTGGAGAAAGGCGGGGTAGGGGAAGTTCGCCATGAATGCGGCGAACTTCTCGTGCGTTGCCTCGAGTTCCCGCTGCGCGACCTGCGCCGAGTGCGCGGCGTCTCGTGCGGAGTCGAGCAGCGCGCGGGCCTTGGTGCGAGCGCGGCGGAATGCAAGCGCGATCGCCACGAGCGCACCGGCGCTGACGACGAACAGGAGCAGTGCCTCGGGCGTCATCGCATCGCTGACGAAACCATTACCTGCAACATATTCCGCTTTGACCGACTGTACATGATGGCGTCGTCCTCATGAGTTGTCGGCATGCAATTTGCCACCATTCACTCATGACGATCGCGCTTCGAGGCGGTCGCTGCACACTGAAGGAGACGGCAATGGCAGGACGCAACAACCAACGCAACCCGATGCGCGGACAGGGACAGGTTTCGCGCGGCTCGCGCTACGATCAATACGGCGAGATCCCGCCGAACGAAGGAAGCGACTATCAGAGTGAATCGTACGGCGGATCGGAGTACCCGCAAGGACCCGACTGGAGTCATCAAGGCCAAGGTTACGGTCGGCAAGCGCAACGCGGCTCGCCGCAAGACACCGGCCCATACGGCATGCAGGGAAGCGGCTACGGCCCGCACAACCCACAAGCCGGTGACGAGCGCTGGGAGCCGAGCGGGCAGGGCGGATAGGCGGCGCGCAGGGCGGCTACGGTGGCATCGCAAGGCAGCTACCGCGGCTCAAGGTGAATACGGCGGCTCGCAAGGGGGCTACGGTCGCCGCCGAGAGCGGCTACGGATCACAACGGTACGGACCCCAGCAAGGTGGTTACGGGTCGCGGGGTGGCTATGGCGTATCGCAGGGCGGCTACGGGCCGCACAGTGGATACGGCGGACCCCAGGGCGGCTGGTCTGGACGTGGTGGCTACGGAGGGCCGCAATACGGTCAAGGCGGCTTCCGCGGCGCCGACTATGGAAGCGGTGGTCCCGGCGGATCGCAGGGCGGTTACGGCGGCCAGCAAACCGGTCAGGGTTGGGGTGGCGGACAAAGCTCGATGGGCGCACAGCCTGGCTATGGCTCGCAGCACGGCGGCAACTATGGCGGGACGACGATGGGGCAGCAGGGCGGAATGGGCCGCGCATCCGGCGGATCGCAAGGCGCGTGGACGGGTCGCTCGCAGCGGCGCGGTCCGAAGGGCTGGGAACGCTCCGACGAGCGCATCAAGGAGGATCTTTGCGAGCGGATCGCGGACAGCGACGAGCTCGATGCAAGCGAGGTCATCGTCGAAGTGCGCCAAGGGTTCGTGACGCTGGAGGGCACGGTCGTCGAACGCTGGATGCGGTATGCGCTGGAGGATCTGGCCGACAGCGTTGCCGGCGTGAAGGACGTGCAGAACAATGTCCGGCTTGCGCGTGGCGGTGAATCGGGAACGTCGTCAGGTTCCGCGGGCGGCAGCGCCGCGTCGACGACCGGCACCAGTTTCGGATCGGAGCAGCAGCCGCACGAAGGAGTAAGGGCGCGCGCGGCGACGCGCGGCACTTACGCAGCAGCCAAACGTTCGCGCCCGGCAAGACCGGGTGCGGACGTTCGGCATCGAGATTTCCATGGACGTCGTCGACAGGAACCCGTCGTTCCTCATGGAGAGCGCTTCTCCACTGCCAATCCCGGAACCAGGGCAACCGGTTCGCGTGCTCATCGTCGACGACAACGTCGACGCAGCGGATACCCTTGCGGACCTGTTGCAACTCGACGGCTACCACACGCAGGCGTGCTACGGCGAGCAACAGGCGCTCGACGCCGCACGTGACGATCCGCCCGATATCGTGATCGTCGACATCGGCATGCCGGAGCGCGGCGGCCACGTGCTCGCTCGGCAGATCCGCGACCTCCTGCCGCATGCATTGCTGATCGCGTTCACCGGCTTCTCGCGCTCGGAAGACATCGAGCGCTCGCTCAAGTCAGGCATCGACGAGCACTGGGTCAAGCCGATGAACGCGGTGGCGTTCTCGCACGCGCTCGGAATTGCGCGCGCTCGCCACGCGCGCATGCGCCGTTAGCGGCGCTTCGTTCGGGGCCTCGCAAAAGGAGAGCAAGCGGAAATCGGGAGCCGAATCAGTGCGATGCAGTGCGAAACGCGACCCGCATCGTCGGCTGCGCGACAAAGCGCCCGCCGGCCATTCCCGCGAGCGTTCCGAGCAGGTCGAGGTCGAGCGCGTGATCGATCTCGTCGGAAGCCTCGGCGAGCTCGCCACTCAGAAAATCGAAGATCGTCACGCCGTTGTTTTCTTCGGCGGCGATGACGACCGATTCACCGTGCCGGCAGCGCTGGATCGTATAGATCGTGCAGGTGAGGATCACCTGCTGGAACGCCGACGGTTTGCAGACGATGAGCGTCGGCTCCGGCATTACCTCGAGCCTGACCTTGACGAGTCGCCGTGCCGCTTCCACCTGCACGGCCTGCAGCACTTCGGCCATACCCGAGTGCACATCGCAGAACGCTTCGCTTGGGAGATCGTCCCACCCGGCGAGGCTCTCCAGCAGCCGCAGATGACGGTGCATCGCATCGATCTCGGCGCGGATCGTCTTCGCGCGCTTGTTCGCCGATGCGCGCAGCGCCTCGGCGTCGCGCGCGCTCGCCGTTTCCTTTTGCAGGAGCTCGGTGAGCAGCGCGAGGTTGTGCAAGTGGCCTTTGAGCGAGTGCATCAGCGCGGGCGACGAGAGCTTCGTCGCGAGCCCCGTCATCGCGAGGCCCGCGGCTCGCGAGCACTCGGTTTCCGGCCAATCCGATGCCTCCAGCGGGAGGCCGTGTGCGCTCACTGCACCGACTTGTCCGTATCGTGCGCGGTCCAATTGGACGAAGCGCCTTGCCCGTCACGCCAGCGCGCGCCCGCTTCGTAGACGCGCAACTTGTTGTACAGCGTCTTGGTGCTGATCTTCAGGATGCGCGCGGCCTCCTCGCGCGTACGGCAACGCTGCACCGTGTGCAGGATCAGCCGCCGCTCGACTTCCGCGAGCGATTCGCCGACGGTCACCTGGAATCCCGTCGCCGCGGGCGACACTGTTCCGAGCACGGTCTCGCGCTGCAGCACCGGCTGCGTGATCGCGCGGCCTTCGGCCAGGATCCACGCGCGCTGCACGACGTTGGCGAGCTCGCGAACGTTGCCCGGCCAGTCGTAGCGTTCCATGCGCTCCAGCGCCGAGGGGCTGAACATCTTCGTCGTCGAGGCCTTTCTCGTTGAGTTGCGCGAGGAAGTAGGAGGTCAGCACGGCGATGTCGCCCTTGCGCTCGCGCAGCGGCGGGACGTGCAGCGGCACGACCTGCAGCCGGTAGAGCAGGTCCTCGCGCAGCTTGCCGCTCTTCACCGCCTGGTACGGATCGCGGTTCGTCGCGGCGATCACGCGGACATCGGTCTGGATCGTGTCGGTCGATCCGACGCGGCTCACCGTATGGCGTCTCGAGCACGCGCAGCAGCCGCACCTGCAGGTCGAGTGGCATCTCGGTGACTTCGTCGAGGAACAGCGTGCCGCCGTTCGCGCGCTCGAAAAACCCGGTGTGCTGGCGCATCGCGCCGGTGAAGCTGCCCTTCTCGTGACCGAAGAGCTCGCTCTCGATCAGGTTCGGGGACACGGCGCCGCAGTTCACCGCGAGGTAGGGCCCCTGCGCGCGACTCGACAGCTCGTGGAGCGTTTGCGCGACCAGCTCCTTGCCGGTTCCGCTCTCGCCGATGATCAGCACCGTCGCATCGGTGGGCGCGATTCGCGCCATCGAGGCAAACAGCTTCTGCATCGGCGGCGAGCTGCCGATGAGGCGGCCGAAGCCCGGCTTCGACGGACCGCTGCCGGGCTGCGAGACCCGCGTCAGGATGCCCTGGAGCCGCTGCGAGTCGAGGGGCTTCGTCAGGTAGTCGACGGCACCGAGACGCATCGCATTCACCGAGCTTTCGACCGAGCCGTGGCCGGTGATCAGCACGATGTCGCTCTGCTGCGGCGATCGGCTGCTCGGACAGCAGCTCCATCCCGCTTCCGTCCGGCAGCACGAGGTCCACGAGGACGAGATCGGGCACCGGGTCGAAATGCTCGCGCGCTTCGGCGAGGCTCGCCGCGAGCGAGGTCGTGAATCCGTCGCGGGCGATGAGGTCCGCGAGCGCGGAACGGGAGGTCGGGTCGTCGTCGACGATCAGGGCATGCGGCATGGAGGTTCCCTCGGGCGGGTGTAGGAACGGCGGTAGGTCGTCGCAAGTTCCGTTCCGTGAGTCAGCGCAGCTGCAAGGTCCTGATTTCCGGCGACGCCGTGGAACTATCGGTCACGCCGGTGGTAGTTCTTTCCATCGGTGGAAGGAATTACTGGGTCTGCTGTAAGACCAGGGCTTACGGCTCGCCCAGCGTGGCGATTGTCGATCAGCGCGAGCAACGATCGGACCCCGTGATCGCGCGCGTCGCGGGTTGCCGTACGTGCGGCTACACCCCGATGCTCGTGTAGGCGGCGCGGGTTGCGGTCGCCTGTTCGTGCGAATCGGCCGCAATGACTCCGCCGACCTCGTTGAAATTCGACGACCAGCCGCCGGCAATATTTGCAATTAACTCGCCTGCGCAGCGCTCTCTCGGCGCTGCGTCGGCGCCGCGAATCTCGCTGCGCCGCGCGAGGATACGCAGCATTACGACTGGTTGGCATGCTCGCTGCTAATGACTCACGGCGGAGGGCGCGCCTGCGAGCGTGAGCCACCTCGGCAACGAGTTCAACCAACGAAAGGGGTAACGACGTGATCAACCTGATCGCATGGCTTGTGGTAGGCGGTATCCTGGGCTGGGTCGCGAGCATGATCATGCGAACCGACGCGCAGCAGGGCGTGGGGCTCAACATCGTCGTCGGCATCGTCGGCGCGTTGATAGCCGGGTTCCTGATCTCGCCGCTCGTGGGATTGCCCACGATCAACGAGGGCGCATTCAGCATCGGCTCGATGCTCGTGTCGCTGCTGGGCGCGGTGATCCTGCTGGCAATCGTGAACCTGTTCCGTCGCGGACGGGTTCGCTAGTCGCTCGTCGAATGCCGTGCGTCGCCGCCGCGTGATGCGGGGCCGGCTGCAGAGTCGGACAATCCGCTACCCGGGACGAGCGTCTGCGCTCGTCGTACCGGCAGTATTCGCGCGTCCGTGCTCGCTCAGCCCCCGACCGTCTCGCCGCCCATCACCTGCAGCACGAAGCCGGTGATGTACGAGGAGTCCGCGTTCGAGGCGAGAAACACGTACGCCGGGGCCAGCTCCTCGGGTTGCGCCGGGCGTTTCATCGGGCTGTCCTTGCCGAACTCCGCGACCCGCTCCGGCGTCATGCCGTCGTCGGAGGGGTTGAGCGGTGTCCACACCGGACCCGGCGCAACGACATTCACGCGGATCCGGCGCGGCAGCAGGTTGATCGCCAGCGTCTTCGAGAACGCATTGATCGCGCCCTTCGTCGCCGAGTAGTCCGGAAGCTGCGGCGAGCCCTTGATGCCGGTCTCCGAGCTGGTGGCGATGATCGCGCCGCCGTCCGGCATCACTTCGAGCGCCGCGCGCGCGAGCCAGAAGTACGCGTACATGTTGATCTTGAACGTGCGGTCGAACTCCTCGTCGGTGACCTCCGCGAGCGACGGCTTGCGATTCTGGTGCGCCGCGTTCGACACGAGGATATCGAGGTGGCCGAACCGCTCGACGGTCTGTCTCACCAGCGAGCGGCAGAACGCCGGATCGTCCAGCTCGCCCGGCAGCAGCAGGCACGAGCGGCCGGTCGATTCGACCGCCTTGCGCGTCTCGTCCGCGTCGCGCTGCTCTTCCTCGAGATAGTTGATCGCGACATCGGCGCCTTCGCGCGCGTACAGATAGGCGACCGCGCGTCCGATGCCGGAGTCGCCGCCGGTGATCAGCGCGACCTTGCCTTCGAGCTTGCCCGCCGGTTTGTACTGCTCGGCCTTGTAGCGCGGCCTTGGATCGAGCTTCGCCTCGAGGCCGACGCCTTCCTGATGCTGCTTCGGGAACGGCGGCTTCGGCGCCTGGTCGTCGGGGGATTCGATACGCGTGCGGTTCTGCATGGCGCGCCTCCACGGTTGGAGCGGATCGCACTAGCAGATTCCGTTCCGCGGCGTCCTACAGCGGGTCGCGGCGAACGGCGACTTCGCTCGCTCGGACCGCGAAGCTAGCCTTGCGTTCTCGACTGCGCTCCGATGTCCGGTCGACGAACTCCCATGAGCGAAACGCCCGCGCGCAAGGTCGCAGACGACGAGATCGCGGTGACGCCCGCCGTGGCGGAAGTGCTCGAGTCGACGGGCCTTGCTTACAGCAGCGACAGCGAGCCCGGCATTCGGCGCGAGGGCTCGCCGCCGAGGTTTCGCTACGTCGACGCGAACGGACGTCCGGTCAAGGACGAGCGCACGCTGGAGCGCATCGACAAGCTCGTGCTGCCGCCTGCGTGGACCGACGTATGGATCTGCGCGAGCCCGCGCGGGCATCTGCAGGCAACCGGTCGCGACGCCCGCGGCCGCAAGCAGTACCACTATCACGCGAAGTGGCGCAAGGAGCGCGACAGCAACAAGTTCGATCGCCTGGCGAAGTTCGCGCGTGCGCTGCCCGCGATCCGCGTCGCGGTCGAGCGCGACCTCGCGAAATCCGGATTGCCGCGCGAGAAGGTGATCGCCACGATGGTGTCGCTGCTCGATCGCACCAGCGTGCGGATCGGCGGCGAGCGCTATCGCAGGGAGAACGGCAGCTACGGGCTGACGACGCTTCGCAATCGCCATGTCGAGGTGCAGGGCGAGCGCATCCGCATCCGCTTCCGCGGCAAGTCCGGCAAGGAGCACGACATCGCGTTGTGCGATCGCCGGATCGCAGGGATCGTGCGGCGCTGCCGCGACCTGCCCGGGTACGAGCTGTTCCAGTATGTCGAGGACGGCGTCGTGCGCAGCATCGGCGCGAGCGACGTCAACGCGTATCTGAAGGACGCGGCCGGGGAGGACTACACGGCGAAGGATTTCCGCACGTGGGGCGCGACCGTCATCGCGGCGAACGCGATCATCGAAGCGCAGCAGCCGGCGACCCCGCGCGAGACGACGCGCGTGATGACCGCCGCGATCCGGCGTGCTGCCGATACGCTCGGCAACACCTTGCCGTGTGCCGCAGGAGCTACGTGCATCCGGGCGTGCTGAACCCTGCGCTGGCTGCGCAGGTGGCGCGGCGCCGCCGGCCGCGCATCGATCGACTGTCCGCCGACGAGGCGCGCGCGCTCGCCGTGCTGGTCGCGGCTTCGCAACCGCTGCGAGTTCAGCTCGAGCACTCGTTGCGCGCGACGCGCCGGTCGTCCGGCTCCGCCGGACGCGCACGATCGGCCTAGGGCAGGCCAGCGCGTCGCCGCGAAGTCGGCGTTGCCGCGAGCTAGAGCACCGCCATGGCGCGCGCGACGACGGTGCTGCTGCTCGTCGATTTCCTGAACTTCATGGATTTCGATTCGGCGAGGCTGCTTGCGCCGCATGCGTTGCGGGCGGCGCGCCACGCTCGCGAGCTCAAACGACGGCTCGCGCGCTCGCGCGTGCCGGCCATCTATGCGAACGACAACTTCGGCCACTGGGAATCCGACTTTCGTGCGATCATCGAAACCTGCATTGCGCGCGGCGGCGCGTCGCGCAAGCTCGCGGAGCTCATGGCGCCGGAGCCGGAGCGATCGCTCGGTGCTCAAGCCGCGGCACTCGGCGTTCTTCGGGACGCCGCTCGAGTTCCTGCTGGACGACCTCGGCGCGAAGCGGCTCGTGATCACCGGACTCACGACCGACTCGTGCATCATGTTCACGGCGCACGATGCCTACGTGCGCGGCTACCGGATCTGGGTTCCTTCGGACTGCGTCGCGGCCGCGCGGCCGCAGTTCACGCGCAATTCGCTGCAGCACATGGCGCGCGTGCTCAAGGCGTCCACGTTGCCCTCCACGACGCCGACGAACCGCGCGTTCAAGGCGAGCAGAGCCTGAGGTCGACCGCGGAACGGCGTTCTGCCCGCAAGTCCCTGCACAGGAAAGGCGTTCACCCGTTCGACGCAATGCCAGCGCTGCTGCCGGTCATCGTTTGACGCGCGTGTAGGACTTCCGTCGCGTCTTGCCCCGCATCGCGGACCGCCGCGCAACGCGATGCCGCGATCTCGTCAAGCTTGCCGGGCCGACGAGCCGGATCCTGGCGGGAGTCGCATTTCCCATTGAATATATAAGTGATTTTCTGCCGGTGAACGCGCAGGCACGGGGCTTGCAAACAAGCTAGTCGTTGACCAACGATCGAAGAGGAGTATCCTATGGATTCGAGATTCACCCGAAACACGCTGCTGGCGGGCGCGATCGCCGCGGCTCTGTCACTCGCCGCGTGCGGTGAAGGCCGTAACGACAACGCGCCGAAGACCAGCCGCACCGATACGCCGGCGACTTCGTCCAGCCGCATCGAAAACCGACCGATGACGGCGGATGCCAGCGCGGCCGCCAACCGGGCGGCGAACAAGGTCGAAAGCGCGGGCGAGAAGGTTGCCGCCAAGGCCGATGACGCGGCCACGACCGCGAAGGTCAAGGCCCGCCTGATGGCGGAGCCGGGCATCGACTCGCTGCAGATCGACGTCGACACGAACAACGGCCGCGTGACCCTCACCGGCGAAGTCGACACGCCGCAGAACAAGGCGCGCGCCAAGGAGCTCGCGAGCAGCATCGAAGGCGTCACCGGCGTCGTCGACCGGCTCTCGATGAAGCGCGGATAGTCATAAGCCCATTGGCGCGCGTTGCCGCGCCGTGATGTCCTCCCTGGAAGTTGCGGCCCGCCGGTGACACGGCGGGCTCTTTTTTTCGGTGCCGGCTGCGACGGCGCGACCGCGCGTCGCTTGAAAGCGGCCCCGAGCAGCGCAACCTCGCAGTCATGCGTCCGCTCCACAGTGCCGGCGCGCCGGCGTTCGTCGCCCTCGAGGACCAGCCGTACGACCGCTGCCGAGGTTTCGCCCGAGCTCGCGCCGGATACGCGCCGCTGCTCGACGCGTATTCGCACGCCGTCGTGCGCGCGGTGGAAATCGTGGCGCCGGCGGTTGCGCACGTCAGTGTCACGCGACGTCGTGGCGCGCGCGGTGGTGCGGGCCGCGGATCGGGCTCGGGCTTCCTGATCACGCCGGACGGCTATCTGGTCACGAACAGCCATGTCGCATCAGGCGCCGAGGCACTCGAGGTCACGTTGCCGGATGGCCGGAACGTGGCC
Source organism: uncultured beta proteobacterium (assembly GCA_963804205.1). GTDB lineage: Bacteria > Pseudomonadota > Gammaproteobacteria > Burkholderiales > Casimicrobiaceae > VBCG01. The sequence goes on from CAWDPJ010000008.1 coordinate 650,713, forward strand.
GCGCAGATCGTCGGCGACGATCCGCATTCCGACCTCGCCGTGCTCAAGCTGGGCGCCGGCGATCTCGCATGGTGCCGCTTCGGCGATTCGACACGCGTGCGCGTCGGCCAGATCGCCGTCGCGATCGGCAGCCCCTACGGCTTCCAGCACACGGTGACCGCGGGCATCGTGAGCGCGCTCGGTCGCTCGATGCGTGCGCAGACCGGGCGGCTGCTCGACAACGTGCTGCAGACCGACGCGGCGTTGAATCCCGGGAACTCGGGCGGGCCGCTGGTCGCGAGCGACGGATCGGTCATCGGCGTGAATACCGCCGTGATCCTGCCGGCGCAGGGGATCTGCTTCGCGATCGCGGCGTCGACTGCCGAGCGGGTCGCGATCGCCTTGATCCGCGAGGGCCGCGTTCGCCGCGCGTGGCTCGGTATCGGCGGCCAGACGCTCCCGTTGCCGCGCAGGATCGTCCGCCATTTCGGGCTCGCGAGCGAGTCCGGCGTTCGGGTCGAGACCGTGGAAGCGGATTCCCCGGCCGCGCGCGCGGGCATCACGGCCGGCGACGTGATCGTGAGGCTCGACGGTGCGCCGATCGCGGACATCGACGACCTGCAACGCCTGCTGGCGGGCGAGGCGATCGGACGCTCGCTGACGCTGGGCGTGCTGCGGCGCGACCGGATCGTCGAGCTGGCGGTGACGCCGATCGAAGGGACGGCTGCGCCCGGCGCGGATAGCGCCGTAGTCGCCAAGGCCCTGTCTCGTACGAAACGGCGGGCGTACGGGAGCTGTGCGATACAAAGCACCGGCAGTAGGGCGAGTTTCCGTGCCGGGCGTTTCTATGGAACAATCACCTGCAACATGTTCGATTCAGGGGCACACGATGCTGGATCGCGACGGGTATCGCCCGAACGTCGCCATCGTCATCGTCAACGCGAAGAACCAGGTCTTTTGGGGCAAACGGATCCGCGAGCATTCATGGCAGTTTCCGCAAGGCGGCATCAATCCCGGTGAGACGCCCGAAAGGGCGATGTACCGGGAGCTGCTCGAGGAGGTCGGCCTTAACGCGGAGTCACGTGAGGGTCCTGGGGCGCACGCGTGACTGGATGCGCTACGACGTTCCGCAGCATTGGATCAAGCGCGAGTGGCGGGGGAGCTATCGGGGCCAGAAGCAGATCTGGTACCTGTTGAGGCTCACCGGCCGCGACAGCGACATGAACCTGCGCGCGAGCGAGAAGCCCGAGTTCGACGCGTGGCGCTGGCACGACTACTGGGTGCCGCTCGAGGCCGTCATCGACTTCAAGCGCGAGGTCTACCGGCGCGCGCTGCTCGAGCTCGAGCGCTTCCTGCACGGGCGACCGCAGACCCGGCTCGAGCGGCTCTACGGCGTCGCGCACCCGGCGATGCCGGCGTCGTACGCCGAGCCGCTGGCGCGCACCGGGGACTGACGTCATTGTCGTCCCCGCGAAGGCGGGGACCCAGTGTCTTTGCGGCGCCAGACACTGGATTCGCTTTCGCGGGAATGACGCCGGGTTATCGGTCCGGCTCAATGACTTCGGTCGGATCGGTACACGGTGCCGGTGAACGATGCGATGCGAGCGCCGTCTTCGCGCTCGACATCCACCCGATAGGTCGCCACCCGGCGCCCACGCGCGATCTCGGTCGCGCGCGCCAGCAGCACATCGCCTTCGCGAGCCGCGACGTGGTACGCGATGTGCGCGTCGATCCCCGCGGCGAACACGCCGTGCGAGTTCGAGGCGAGCCCGAACGCGCCGTCGGCGAGCGCGAACAATGCGCCGCCATGGCAGGCGCCATGGAAGTTCAGGTGCGAGCGATCGACCGTCATGCGCAACGTCGCATGGCCTTCGCCGACGTCACGAGCTCGCACGTTGCAAAGGCGCATGAACGCATCCGCCTCGCTGCAATCGGACAGCGCGCGCGACCAATGTCGTCGGGCGTCCGATCCGGTCGGCGTGACGGAGGCGCGAACGGGCGATGCGCCGCGCCCGCGACCGTGCGCGGCTGCATGCGCGCCGATCGCGTCGACGACGCTCGCGCAACGCCTTCTGATCGCGTCGCGGTCGTCGTCAGCACCGGGCACCGAACGCGCGGCGCCGGCGCGGCGCAGCCGAAGCATGTCGCGCAGGTCGCGCGCGGTCGCGCTCCGCGGCGGGCAGGTCGCCCTTGCTCACGACCAGCACGTCGGCGATCTCGAGAATGCCCGCCTTGATCGCCTGCACGTCGTCGCCAAGGCCGGGCGGACAGACGACGACGGTCGTGTCCACGAGCCCGGCGATCTCCACGTCGGACTGGCCGGCCCCGACGGTCTCGACGATGACGAGCGGAAAGCCGGCGACATCGAGCAGGTCGACGACGTCAGCGGTCGTTCGCGTGAGACCGCCCACGTGGCCGCGCGAGGCGAGCGAGCGGATGAACACGCGCGGATCGCTGCCGCTTTCGCCCATGCGGACCCGATCGCCCAGCACCGCACCGCCGGTCAGCGGGCTGGTCGGATCGATCGCGACACGGCCACGCGCGATCCGCGCGACAGGCATTCGAGCACCAGCGCGTTGATCAGCGTCGACTTGCCTGCGCCGGGCGCGCCGGTGATGCCGACGACATGCGCGCGGCCGCGGTCATCGGCGAGCGCATCGAGCAAGCGCGCGCGCGTCGGCGCACCTGGTTCTCGATCGCGCTGATCGCCCGCGCGATCGCGCCACGCTCGCCGGCACGGATCGCGGCGATTCGGTTGTCCGTGGTCGGCTTGCCAGCTGATCGCTGATTTCGGCGTGTCAACACTGCTCACTCGCACTGTTTCCGAGTCTTCCCGCCGAAAATCGTGTGGCCTGAGTCGAACTGAGCACCGATTCTCGGCGAAACGCTTCCGGCCGAAAGTAGCGTTTCACTTTCGGCCGATTGGCCTAGATGACGACGAGCGGATGGCCGAAGCCGAGCTCGCGGCGCAGCGTCGCGCAGATTTCGCCATGCGTGGCGCCGGCTGCAGCACCCGCGACCACGGCGCCGAAGATGTTGCCGCCATCGCCTTGCGCGGCGCGCGCGAGGTCGCTCAACGATCGCTGCACGCCTGCGGCCGATCGCTGGGCTTTCCAGGTTGCGAACGCGCTCAGATGCGCCTGCATCAGCGCCGGGTCCGGCTTCGGACAACGCAACGCGCGTCCCCGGCTCTTCGTCGACCGTATACGAATTGACGCCGACGACTGTCTGCTCGCCGCTCTCGACGCGCTCCTGGAAGCGCTGCGCCGACTCGCCGATCTTCCGCTGCACCAGTCCCGCTTCGACGGCCCGGTACATGCCGCCCGCGCCTTCGATCTCCGCGAGAATCGCGACGATCGCGGCCTCCATCTCGTCGGTCAGCGTCTCGACGTAGTGCGAGCCGCCGAGCGGATCGATGACGTCGGTGAGATGCGCCTCCTCGCGCAGGATGTTCTGCGTCGCGACCGCGATCCGCGCGCCGTCCTGCGTCGGGCACGACAGCGCTTCGTCGTACGCGTCGGTGTGCAGCGACTGCAGCCCGCCGAAGATGCCGGCCATCGCCTGCACGGCGACGCGCGCGACGTTGTTCAGCGGCTGCGCGCGCGTGAGGTCGACGCCGGAGGTCTGCGCATGGAACTTGAACCGCCACGAGCGCGGGTCGCGCGCGCCGAAGCGCTCGCGCGCGATTCGCGCCCAGATGCGCCGTCCGGCGCGGAACTTCGCGATCTCCTCGAAGAACGAGATCGAGATGTCGAAGAAGAACGTGAATCGCGGCAGGAAGTCGTCCGGCGACATGCCCGCGGCGATGCAATCCTCCGCGTACTGGATCGCCGACGCGAGCGCGAAGGCCATCGCCTCGGCCGGCGTCGCGCCGGCCTGCTGCATGTGCTGCCCGACGATCGACAGCGGATTCCAGCGCGGCACGTGCCGGTTGCACCAGGCGATGTGGTCGGTGAGGATCCGTCGCGCGCCCGGGAGCGCGATCCGGAAGAACATGTGGTTCGCGACGAAGTGCGAGAGGTAGTCGCTCTGGTTCGACGTGCCGGTGATCTCGCGCCAGTCGACGCCGTTGCGCTTCGCCGTATCCAGCATGAACGCAAGCAGCGTGAACGGCGACGGATCGTTCATCGCGCAGGACGTGCGCGCGAGATCGACGCCGTCGAGGCACACGTGCATGTGGTCCGCTGTATTGACGACGACGCCGCAGGTGCCGAGCAGCTCCGCGTGCACCTCGTCCATGTCGTAGCCGCGGAACACCGAGTTGCACGGGATCAGCGACACCGCGGTCGCGCCCTGGCCGAGGATGTCGCGCAGCCGGTCGTTGTAGCTTTGCGGCGTGCCGAGCCCGATCAGCTGGCGCTGCGTCCACGTGCGGCCGCGATGCATCGTCGCGTAGATGCCTCGCGTATACGGGTACTGGCCGGGGAACGACGGAGCGGCGTCGACGGCGCCGGGACTGTCGCGCGGCGTGTAGAGCGGGCGGATCGCGATGCCCGAGCGGTTCGTGACGTCGCGGTCCTCGCCGATCTGCGCGCGGTACTCGGCTTCCCAGCGGATCTTCGCGTCGTCGAACGTGGCGGGATCGGTATCGCGGAGCGGAAGATTCATGCTGTTCCTCTCAGGCTGCGTAGCGGGCCGCGCGAAGGCGTCCGGCCGCCTCGCGCACGAACGTTGCGATGTCGTCGAGCGCGCGCACCCGGATGGAACACGCGCGCGACGCCGGCTTCGAGCAGCATCGCCTCGTCCTCGTCGGGCACGATGCCGCCGACGATCACCGCCACGTCGTCGAGCCCGGCTTCGCGCAACGCGGTCATGAGCTTCGGAACGATCAGGTGGTCGGTGGCGAGCGAGGAAACGCCGATCACGTCGACGTCCTCTTCCTGCGCGAGCTTGACGACGCTTGCGATCTCCTGCCACGGCGGCGTGTACACGACCTCCATGCCGGCGTCGCGCAGGTGCGCCGCGACGATGCGGCTGCCGCGATCGTGGCCGTCGAGGCCGATCTTCGTGATGAGGACCTTGGGGCGGATGTCCATCGGGGCTCTTGAAAAACGTTCGTGGAATCGTCGGGACGCCAGGCGATCATGCGTCGCGCGCATCGCGCAACAGGCGCAGGAACCGGCGCGCGACCACGGCGGGCGAATCGCGGCCGGGGCGATACCAGGTCTGCGACCAGTTGAGCGCGCCGAGCAGCATCAGCTTCAGCGCGCGCCGATCGGTCGGTCGCGGAAGCGGGAGCGACTGGATCGCCTGGGCGAACGTCCGCTCGTAGCCGTCGCGCAGCGCAGTCAGTTCGGTCGCAACCTCCGGGCACGTCGTCGGGGCGAACGCGCACCACGACCTGCGCGTAATCGCTCCCGGAAAGCAGCGCCTCCAGATGCGCTGTGCACGCCCGCTCCAGCCGCTCCCACGGATCGCCGTCCCGCGCGAGCGCGGATTCGACCGCCGTGGTGATGTGCCCGACGCCTTCGCCGTAGACGGCGACCAGCAGGGCTTCCTTGGACGGGAAGTGGTAGTAGAGCGATCCCGCCAGCATCCCGCTGGCCGTGGCGATGTCGCGCATCGACGTCGACGCGTAGCCCTTTTCGCGGAACAGGCGGGCGGCGGCGTCCAGCACGAGCCGAAGCCGGTTGTCGGCGCGGGGCATCGCGGCGATACGAAGGGCGGAACGGGCGACGGCTGCCAACGGGAGCGGGAAGAAAGCAAACGGTTGTTTGGTAGACGGCAATGATCCGCGCGAGCGGCCGCGCTGTCAAGCGCAGCCGGCCCCGCAGCGGCATCCTGCCTAGCGCCGGGCCCGCTTACGTCGGGCGCAGCGCGCATCCCTCATCGCTTGGCGCGAGCTCCCTCGCGCTTCCTGGACGGCGCGCGGGTCAACGAACCGAAGTCGAGCGCAGGCGCTTCAAGACCCGCCGGCAATTTCACTGCGGCAGGTCGTTCGACGCGAGCGAAGCGCTTGGTCGCGACGTCCTTGCGACGCGCGACCACCCGATACCCGAAGTCGATGCTGCTCTTTCCGCGACCGAGTTCCCGCACCCGGAAACCGCTGCGGCTGCGCCGCACGACGAAGAGCCCGTTGCAATCGCCGTAGGGCGTCAGGAAGACGTGATAGCTACGCGTGTCCGCGATCGCCGCGAAGTCGGCGTCGAGGGTTACCTCCGCGGCACCGCCTGCGAGCCGCGCCTCGCCGAAATCCTCGAACAGCGACTCCGGACTTTCCATGCAGTACATCAGGCGGTGCGAGCCGTCACGATGCTTGGCCGCGGCACTCTTCGTCCCGAAAACGACGAAGTCGCCGTTGACTGTCAGGTTGCCGGAAACGTCCACCGGCCCGAAGAAGAAGCCGGCGCGGCCCGTGAAGTTCTTCGGATTGCTGAGATCGACCGCTGCGGCGCCGACCACGCCAATCATGTTCGCGGCAGGCGTGGCGAAGTTGACATGACCGAAGACGCCGAAGAGCCCGCCGCAAACTCCCTCGACGCCGATCTGGCCGCTCCTGCCGTCGCCGATCACGCCGGTGGTGCCCGACGCGCCGAAGACGCCGGCGTGTGCGTTCGCGAAGCCGAACACACCCGGCTGCGCTCGCGAAAACCCGAAGACGCCGACCGACTTCTCGGCGAGGCCCATCACGCCGGCTGCGTCGCCTTGCCCGCCCCGCTCGCCCTGCATGGCAGGATCGGCGCCGAAGCCGATCACGCCCGCGCGGATGTTGCGTCCGAGCTTCGGCCCGTCCTTGAGCGGCCGCGGCATCGGTTGCGCGGGGTTCGCGATCACGCCCCCGGCGATGCCGACGACCCCGGGACCCTTGTCGCCGCCTTCGCCGACGACGCCCCGCCCCGTGTTCAATGCCCGGCCGTACGCGGCATCGAGGTTCTGCGTGCCGATCGGGAAGGTCGACGCGAACGCCGGATGGGCGTCCAGCACGAACACATATTCGCCGTTGAACAGCGTCTTGCCGGCGGTATTGGCATGTACGTCGGTCGACACCTCGACCGGATTCAGCGTGTTGCGATCCACACTGGCCATCGAAGCCTCCCTGCGCCGAAAGCGGCCTCCCGACGATACGCGCCGCGCAGGGACGTTTCAACGGCGGCACGACGCGAATATTCGCGTTGCGCGCGCATGTGCCCGCGTCGATTCAGCCGCCGCTGGCGACGATTCCGCCGGACGGAATGCGCTACATGCGCGGCGCGTAGCCTCCGCTGGATGCCAGCACGCTGAACAGCGCGCCCAGCACGAAGCCGATCACGACGATGATGATCGTGAACACGACGGCCTTGTCCTGCGAGCATTTGCGCAGCACCGGCGCGCCCAGGTAGAACGTGTACCAGGCATAGATCATCGCGATGAACACGAGGATCCCGCCGAAGCCTCCAAGCAAGTGGAAGATGCCGGCGACGTACGCGGCCGTATAGCTGAACGCCGTGAGCTTCAGCGCTGCGACGAAGTCCTTCGTGCCCCCGAACTGGGGTGCGAGTGCGTCGACGATCAACGCGAGGACCGCGGTCACCACGAGCAGGATCAGGTAGTTCGCGATCGCGAACCGGACGCTGTTGCCGAACCCGAGCGTGCCCCAGCCGATCGCGATGGCGAGCGGACCGATCGCGGCGAGGATCAGCACCCAGTTCGTGTAGATCTGCTGGGCGGTCATCGGCTCGGCGGCGATCTTCGGCCACTCGGTCTTCGGCGACAGCAGGATGCCTTTGAGACGCTCGACGATGTTCATTGTTCTCCCCGTGTTGTGAGTGCGCGCATTGCAGCAATCGAGTGCAGAACCAGATTAGAGCGCCCGCCGGTTGCTTCAACCTTGCGCTAGCGGGCGCTCGTAAGTTGTTCTGCCTGCGTTGGCTCGCAAGACCAAATTGGAGCGTCCGCCGCTTGCGAGCGCAAGCTTAACGCCGGCTCGCTGCGCAGCCTCGCGTTAGCGGACGCCGCAATTGAGTTTTGCTCGGCTCCTAGCCGAGCAAAACTAAATTGTCCCGATGGATCAACTCCGGCTCGTCGACATAGCCCAGCACCTGCTCGATCTCGGACGAGGGCCGGCGCATGATCCGCGCCGCCTCGCTCGCATCGTAGTTGACGAGTCCGCGAGCCACTTCGCGGCCGTCCGGCGCGAAGCAGCCGACGACTTCGCCCCGCTGGAACGACCCTTCCACGCCGATCACCCCAATCGGCAGCAGGCTCTTGCCCTGCCGCGCGACAGCCCGCGCTGCGCCTTCGTCGAGGCGGATGCGACCGGCCAGCTGGACGTGATCCGCGAGCCATTGCTTGCGCGCTACGAGCGTGGGCTGCTCGGCCAAGAGCTGCGTGCCGAGCGCTTCGCCGGCCGCGAGCCGCGTCAGCACGTCGACCTCGCGTCCGCAGGCGATGACTGTCGATGCGCCGCTGCGCGCCGCGCGCTTCGCAGCGAGCACCTTCGTCAGCATGCCGCCGCGGCCGATCGTGGTGCCGGCACCGCCCGCCATTGCCTCGAGCGCAGGATCGCCTGCGCGCGCGGTCGCGACCAGCGTGGCGTCCGGGCGGCGCCGCGGGTCGCCGGTGAACAGTCCCTGCTGGTCGGTGAGCAGCACGAGGAGGTCGGCCTCGATCAGGTTCGTGACCAGCGCGCCGAGCGTATCGTTGTCGCCGACGCGGATCTCGTCGGTGGTGACCGTGTCGTTCTCGTTGATGATCGGGATCACCCGCAGCGCGAGCAGCGTGCGAAGCGTGCTCCGCGCATTGAGATAGCGCCGGCGGTCGGAGAGGTCTTCGTGCGTGAGGAGGATCTGCGCGGTGTGCAGGCCGAACTTCGCGAACGCCGCTTCGTAAGCCTGCACCAGCCCCATCTGCCCGACCGCGGCCGCGGCCTGCAACTCGTGGATCGCACGCGGCCGCGTGCGTCCAGCCGAGCCGCTTGATGCCTTCGGCGATCGCGCCCGAGCTGACCAGCACGATCTCCTTGCCGGCACGCATCAGCGTCGAGATCTCGCCCGCCCAGCGGGCGACCGCAGCGTGATCGAGGCCGCGCCCGTCGTCGGTGACCAGGCTCGAGCCGACCTTCACGACGATCCGCTTCGCCGATTCGACGAGCGTTGTCATTCGTCTTCCCTCATCCCCGACCCTTCCGCTTTTCATCGCTGCCCATCTTCTGGGAGCGGAGCACGATCGGGTGAGGGCTCATGCATCATCGTTCGCCCGCTTGATTTCGCGACGCCGGCGCGGTGCGACTGGCGCTGGCGTCACGACGACCGGCGGCATCGCGCTGTCATCAACGCCCGCAAGCGGTTCCGTAGGTACCGCGCGATTCGCGTCGAGCCAATCCTGGATCGCATACACGAGCTCGCGCGTTCCGGCGCCGCTGATCGCCGAGATCGCGAACACCGGTCCCTTCCAGCGATACGCCTTCACGAACGCCTTCGCGTGTTTCTCGCGCTCATCCGCGGGCAGCAGATCGAGCTTGTTCAGGACCAGCCAGCGCGGCTTCGCGTGCAGCGACTCGTCGTACTTTGCGAGCTCCCTGACGATCGCGCGCGCATCGTGCACCGGGTCGGCATCTCCCGAAAGGGGCGCGACGTCGACGACATGCAGCAGCAGCCGCGTGCGCTGCAGGTGGCGCAGGAATTGGAGACCGAGGCCGGCGCCTTCCGCGGCGCCTTCGATCAGCCCGGGAATGTCGGCGACCACGAAGCTGCGATTCTCGTCCGTCCTGACCACGCCCAGGTTCGGCTGGAGCGTCGTGAACGGATAGTCGGCGACCTTCGGGCGTGCTGCGGAGATTGCGCGGATCAACGTCGACTTGCCTGCGTTCGGCATGCCGAACAACCCGACGTCGGCGAGCACGCGCAGCTCGAAGCGCAGGCGTTTGTTCTCGCCCTTCTCGCCGGGCGTCGTCTGCCGCGGCGCGCGGTTCACGCTCGACTTGAAATGGATGTTGCCGAGCCCGCCCTTGCCACCCTTCGCAACCAGCGCCTGCGCGCCGTCGGCGGCGAGGTCCGCGATTCGCTCGCCCGTGTCCGCATCGGAGATGACCGTTCCGACCGGAACGCGCAGCACGATGTCTTCGCCGCCCTTGCCGTACTGGTCGGCGCGGCGGCCGTTCTCGCCACCCGGCGCGCGGAAGATGCGCGCGTAACGGTAGTCGATCAGCGTATTGAGGTTTCGATCCGCGACCACGAGGACGCTGCCGCCGCGGCCGCCGTCGCCCCCGCTCGGACCTCCGCGCGGGACGTATTTCTCGCGGCGGAATGCGGCCGAGCCGTTGCCTCCGTCGCCGGCATGGACTTCGATCACCGCTTCGTCGAAGAACTTCATGTCGTCTTGCGATACAGAACGAACCACTCGGTCTCGTCGCCGCGCCGGCTGCCTTCCCACTGCACGCGATATCCGGGAAGCGGCGGCGTCCCTTCGCGCAGCCGGCCGTACTGGACCAGCAGCGCCGGGCAGTCGTCCGCCTGCAGTGCCGTCTCCGGAACGGTCACGACGCCCGCGAAATAGTAGAAGGCTGCGCGCTGCGCGTCGCCGACGTTGCGACGCGCGATACAGGCATTGTCGGGCCGATACACGCCGATCGATTCAGCGACCGAGCGGTAGGTACGCCGTGCATCCAGATACGGCAACCAGATCGTCGCGATCAGTCCCCAGATCAGCGTCATGCCTGCGGCCCAGTTGAGGATCGCGCGGCGGTTGCTGCGCCGCGCGGGGCGCACGAGCACGATCCACAGCGCAGTGAGGAAGACCGCCGCCAGAACTTCACGCAAATGGAACGACGTGCCGTACCCCGTTTCGGTGTCGCGCAGCAGGATCGCGACGCGCGGCGACATGCCGTTGAAGTACGCATCGATCCAGAACGCCCACAGCACGATCGCGGTGAGGCCGAACGTGAGGATCCCGAACCAGTCGAGCGCCGCGGAATGCTCGCGCTTCCACGAATCGATCTCGAGCGACGCGACGAGCGCCAAGGGCGCGAGCACCGGCAGCATCTGCATCAGCCGCGGGTCCGGCGCGACCGCGAGCATCACCAGCATGACGATCGCGTACAGCCCCGGAACGATCACGCCCGGCTCGTTGAGACCGCCGTTGAAGCCGCGGCCGCGAATCCACAGCATCCAGACGATCAGGGGCACGGCTGGCCACGCGACCCAGACCAGGTTCTTCACCAGCCACCAGGGATCCGGCGATCCGTTCATCGAGAGCCAGGGTGCGAGCGTCGCCGGACCCGAGACCCGCCACCACTCCGAAAAGAGGTCGGGCGATCGCGCGTGGAGCGCCCAGGGCCAGGCCGCGACCAGGGGCACGGCGACCAGGATCGCGATGGCGAGCGTGATGCGCGTGAGCTCGACTGCGCCATGTCGCTCCGAATGCGGGCAGCAGCAACGCCGGCGCGAGCGTCCAGACCGGCCCGATCCAGCCCGATGCGAGGAACGAGAGGCCGATGCCGAGGCCGAGCACGCCGCCGCCGGCGGCCGGTTTGCGAAGCGCAAGCGCCACCCCGTAGACCGCCATCACGACCGCGACGGCGAGGCCAAGCTCCGGCGAGAGCTGGTGCGACCGATCGAAAAGCCCGACGCTGCCAACGACGATGAGCACCGGCATCCAGCGCATCGCACGGCCGTTCAGCTCGTGCCCCGCAGCGCCGGTGAATGCGAGCAGCATCGCGAGGAGCAGCCCGACGGCGAGCCGGCCCGCGTCGGGCGCATCGAGCAACGGCGTGAAGAGCGCGAGACTGGTCGCGGAAAGCCATGGCACCAGCGGCGCTTGCTGAAGCGTGCGCTCCTGCGCGAGATACGGAATCAGCCAGTCGTTCCGCTGCAGCATTTCCCAGGCCGCGGCGAACGTGATCGCGTCCTCGGTTTTCCACGGATCGCGCCCGACCAGGCCCAGCGCGACCCATGCCGCGCAAAGCAGGAACAGGCCGAGTTGCTTGTAGATCCGGTCGTGCGTCGACGGCGACACCGTGCCGGGATCGACGGCTGGTGGGCCGGTGGGGTGGGAAGCGCGCAGCATGGAGCGCGATTATCCGGTTGCAGCAATGAAAAAGGCAGCCGAGGCTGCCTTTTTCGCGCGTCGGGCCGGTGCCAGGCCCGCGGACGCGTCAAACAGCGCGCGCGCCCTTGGTGCCGTAGCGCTGGCGGAACTTGTCGATCCGGCCGGCGGTGTCCACGACCTTCTGCTTGCCGGTATAGAACGGATGGCAGACCGAGCAGACCTCGACGTGGATCGACTTGCCGACGGTCGAGCGGGTCTTGAACTTGTTGCCGCAGCTGCAGGCAACTTCGATCTCGGTGTACTTCGGATGGATGGCTTCTTTCATGATTTCCTCTGTCGCGAGGCGCACGGTCGAGTGCGGCCCCATGCCCGGGCGCCCCTGCAGGGATGTGCAGGCTGCGGCAAACATGAAGTATGCCGGAATCTGCCCGTTCGGGCAAGGTGAGGGCTCCTCGCCGCAATGCAAGCGGCTGAAAAATAGTACGTTATTTCAATGAGTTGATTGTTTGTTGTTCGCGTGCAACGCCGATTTCCTTTGGCCGCGAGCTTCTTATTGGTGCCCTGCAGCGTGGCTCCTATACTGCAGTTGGACTTGCTGGTGCGCGCCGCGCACCAGCGCGCCGGTCGGTTCGACAGGGAGGCCGCATGGAAAAGGGGTTCCTGGGGCGCGTGTTCGGCGTGATGATGTTTGCGAGCGCTCTGCTCTGGAGCGCGGGCGCCAACGCGCAGGCGATCATCAACTACGGACCGTTTTCCATCAACTGCACCGGCGCGGGCCAGTTGTGCAGCCCTCCATTTTCGGCAAGCGCGACGACAACCGGCCCGCTTCAGCTTGCCTACACCGCTTCCCCAGGGCATTGCTCGGATGTCCGCGTGCATTTCCTCGTCGATGGCGTCGAGCGTGCGGTGAGCGCGTTCCTGACGCCGGGCCAAAGCAGCGGCGTGTTCGACGTCGGGCCTGTCACGCCCGGAACGCACGCGATCGCTCTTCAGGGCGAAGGACGCCTCGGCGGATGCAATGTCGGCACGCTAGCGAATTGGGGCGGCACCGCCCAGGCAACCGTCGGGCAGGCCGTCTCGGCGGCGGTTCCGGCGCCCTGCATCATCGCGACAGCGCTCTTCTTTCTCCTGGGCGCGTACCTGTTCCGGAACTGGCGCGCACCCCGCTGACGCGTCGACCGGCTGGCGAGGTGCGCCACGCTAGCCCCGAAACTGATGCGGGGTCGAAGCGCGGGAAACGCCGCGCCTAGCCTCTGCGCATCGAGTCGAAGAAGTCCGCGTTGTTCTTGGTCTGCCGGACCTTGTCCAGCAGGAATTCCATCGCCTCGAGCTCGTCCATCGGATACAGCAGTTTCCGCAGCACCCACACCTTCTGCAGGATGTCGGGCTTGAGCAGCAGCTCCTCGCGGCGCGTACCCGAGCGGTTGACGTTGATCGACGGATAGATCCGCTTCTCCGCCATGCGGCGGTCGAGGTGGATCTCCATGTTGCCCGTGCCCTTGAATTCCTCGTAGATCACGTCGTCCATCCGCGAGCCGGTGTCGATCAGCGCGGTGGCGATGATCGTCAGCGATCCGCCTTCCTCGACGTTGCGCGCCGCGCCGAAAAAGCGCTTCGGGCGCTGCAGCGCATTGGCGTCGACGCCGCCGGTCAGCACCTTGCCCGATGCGGGCACGACGGTGTTGTACGCGCGGGCGAGGCGGGTGATCGAGTCGAGCAGGATCACCACGTCCTTCTTGTGCTCGATCAGCCGCTTGGCCTTTTCGATCACCATTTCCGCGACCTGCACGTGGCGCGTCGCCGGCTCGTCGAACGTCGAAGCGACGACTTCGCCGCGCACCGTGCGCTGCATGTCGGTCACTTCCTCGGGGCGCTCGTCGATCAGCAGCACGATCAGGATGACGTCCGGATGATTCGCGGCGATCGAGTGCGCGATGTGCTGCAGCATCACCGTCTTGCCGGATTTCGGCGAGGACACGAGGAGCCCGCGCTGTCCCTTGCCGATCGGCGCGATGATGTCGATGATCCGCCCGGTGACGTTCTCCTCGGCCTTGATGTCCCGCTCGAGCACCATGACCTCGTCGGGGAACAGCGGCGTCAGGTTCTCGAACAGGATCTTGTTCTTCGCGTTCTCCGGCGGCTCGCCGTTGACCTTGTCGACCTTGACCAGCGCGAAGTAGCGCTCGCCGTCCTTCGGGGTGCGGATCTCGCCTTCGATCGTGTCGCCGGTGTGCAGGTTGAAGCGGCGGATCTGCGACGGCGAGATGTAGATGTCGTCGGTGCCTGCGAGGTAGCTGGTGTCGGGCGAGCGCAGGAAGCCGAAGCCGTCGGGCAGCACCTCCAGCACGCCCTCGCCGAAAATGCTCTCGCCCTTCTTCGCGTGCGACTTCAGCATCGCGAAGATCAGGTCGTGCTTGCGCATCCGGTTCGCGCCCTCGATCTCCATGGCGTTCGCCTGGTCGAGGAGCTCGGATACGTGTTTGGACTTGAGGTCGGAAAGGTGCATGGCGGGGGGTTGCGGCGGAGCTCGCGCGCGGGATGCGGGACACTTACGACGGCGGCGCCTCGTCTATCGAGGACGCTGGGAGAACGCCGCAGAAGCTTATTTTCCTGGGAGTCGAGGGCGCCGGAGGATGGAAGCGGCGGCAACCCTTACGGGCGGGGTACGCGCCGCCAGAGGGCCCAACTTAGGACCTAAAGGCGCGCACCACGCTCACACTTGAAAGGCAGCGTAACGAGCTTACAGGTTGCTGTCAAGGAACGCGGTCAGCTTGGATTTGCTCATCGCGCCCACCGACTGTGCGGCCGCCTGGCCGTTCTTGTAGAGGATCACCGTAGGGATGCCGCGAATGCCGTAGCGGCCGGGGTCGACGGGTTGCTGTCGATGTCGAGCTTGGCGATGGTCAGCCGGTCCTGGTATTCCTTCGCCACCTCGTCCAAGACCGGCGCGAAGCTCTTGCACGGGCCGCACCACTCCGCCCAGAAATCGACGAGCACCGGCTTGCCGGCCTTCAGGACATCGTTCTCGAAACTCGTGTCGGAGACATGCTTGATCAGTTCGCTGGCCAAAGTAGGGTCCTCGTGCTTGTAGGCTTGGATCGGATGATCGGGACGATCGGGAGGCTCGACCGCGGCGACGCCGCGCTTCGGGGTCGAAAGGCCACGTTGAAAACGATAACGGTAGCCGATCCGCGGTCCGGTCGGCAAGCGAACGCTCCGGACCGCGGCGCCGCCCGCCGGCGCCAAGCCCCCTGTCGCCGCGCGCTGCACGTGCAAGGAAGCTAGGGACGTTCTGCTAAAATTCAAGGCTTGCCCGTTCGATGGGTGCGCCGGCACGTTCCGAAACGGTTGCCAGCAGCTCGAAAGGGCGCGCCGGCGACTCCGAAAGCTGCGCCGGCAACTCCAAGCCTTCCTCATGACCTACGTCGTAACCGAGTCGTGCATTCGATGCAAGTACACCGACTGCGTCGACGTCTGCCCGGTCGATTGTTTCCGCGAGGGGCCGAATTTCCTCGTGATCGATCCGGACGAGTGCATCGACTGCACGCTCTGCGTGGCCGAGTGCCCGGTGGAGGCGATCTTCGCCGAGGATGACGTGCCGCCCGAACAGGTGCATTTCACGGCGCTGAACGCCGAGCTCGCGAAGCTCTGGAAGCCGATCATCGAGCGCAAGCCGGCGCCGCCGGACGCCGACGAGTGGAAGGACGTACCGAACAAGCTCGAGCATCTCGAGCGTTGAAACTGCCGGGGGCGCGAACGCCGTCCGGCATCCTTGGTTCCTCCCGTTCACCGATCCCATGAAAACAACGAAGACAACACTCGCGCTGATGGCGCTGTTCTGCGCGAGCGTCGCGAACGCGCAGGCGCCGACCGGCGATGCGAACCGCGGCCGCGAGCGGGTGCAGATGTGCCAGGGCTGTCACGGCATCGACGGCTGGCGCACGGCGTTTCCCGAGGTCTATCACGTGCCGAAGCTCGCCGGCCAGCATGCGCAGTACCTGGCCGGTGCGCTGCAGGCCTACCGGAGCGGGGCGCGCAGCCATCCGTCGATGAAGGCCATCGCGGCGTCGCTGTCGGATCAGGACATCGCGGATCTCGCGGCGTACTACGCGCAGCTGGCCAAGGCAACGCCGGGGAAATGAAGATGAAAAAGCTGCGGATCCTCGTTGCATTCCTCGTCGCTGCTTCGTTGCCGGCGCTCGCCCGCTGCCGCGGACCTGAACGCCGGTGCTGCGAAGGCCAAGGAAGTCTGCGCGGCCTGCCACGGCCTCGACGGCAACAGTCCGCAGCCGGACTACCCGAAGCTCGGCGGGCAGTACGCGGACTTCCTCGCGAAGGCGCTGCGCGACTACAAGTCCGGCGCGCGCAAGAATCCGATCATGCAGGGGTTCGTCGCCGGCGCTGTCGCGCCAGGACATCGACAACCTCGCGGCGTATTACGCGTCGCAGCCGGCGGCGCTGGTGACGAGACGATAGGCGATTGGCGATCGGCGATCCGATGGAACACCCGACAGCGCGCATGCCTTCCCTATCGCCATTCCTGACCCAGCCTGCTCGTCCGTCACGACTGGCGACGCAGGCAGTCGAGATAGAGCGCGCCATCGGGCGGCGAGCGCGTGCGCTGCGCCTGCCACATCACTTCGCCGAGACATTCGAGCACGGCGTGCAGCGCTGCATGCTCGTCACCGCGAGCCGTGCGCAGGCGCTCGTACTCGGCGCGCAGGCCTTGCGGCTGGTCGATCGCCAGCTGCTCGGCAATGGCCAGATGCAGCGACAGGTGCAGGAACGGATTCATCGTCCCGCCTTCCGGGCTCCATTCGCGGTCGAGGTGTCGTTCCGCATGCTCGATCAGGTCGTGGTACTCCGGATGGAGCGAGACGATCTCGACGACGCGCTGTTCGAGCGCGGACAAGGGCTGGCCTGCGCGGAACTTGCTCCACGACTCGCTCAGGAACCGTCGTGCCTCGTCGCGCGTCGGCGCGAACATCAGCGACCCCGGCCCCGCCGAACGCCCGCGCGCGCGGTCTTCGCCATCGGCTGAACGCCACGCGCAGGACGCGGCGGCGGGGCGGTCCTGCTCGCCGGCGTGGGCTTCGACACGCGTTTCACCATCGGCGGCGGCGGAGCGCCGGTCTTCGCCGGATACTCGCAAAGATCGCGGATGACGCATTCCGGGCATTTCGGCGTGCGCGCAACGCACACGTAGCGCCCGTGCAGGATCAGCCAATGGTGCGCGTTGTGCCGGAACGCTTCGGGCACGCTCGCCTCGAGCTCTGCCTCGACCTCGACGACGTCGCGTCCGTGCGCCAGCCCGGTGCGATTCGCGACGCGGAAGATGTGCGTGTCGACCGCGATCGTCGGCTGTCCGAACGCGACGTTGAGAACGACGTTCGCCGTCTTGCGACCGACACCGGGCAGGCGCTCGAGCGCCTCGCGCGTCGCCGGCACGTGGCCACCGTGCTCGCGCACCAGGATCTCCGAAAGTGCGACGACGTTCTTCGCCTTGTTGCGATACAGGCCGAGCGAGCTGATGAACGGCATCAGCCGATCGACGCCGAGCTTCGCGATCGCCTGCGGCGTGTTGGCAACGCGAAACAGCTCGGCCGTGGCCTTGTTCACACCCTTGTCGGTGGACTGCGCGGAGAGCACGACCGCGACCAGCAGCTCGAACGGGCTCGTATGCTGAAGCTCGGTCGACGGGTTCGGATTGGCCGCGCGCAACCGCTCGAAGATCGCGCGTCGCTTCGCGGGCGTCACGGTTTGTTCGCAGGCGCGGCGGTGCCTCCGAGCTCGGCGAGGCGCTTCAGCCGGGCGGGCTCGGTCGCGGCAAGCCAGGCATCCTCGCGCAGCAACGCGTACGCCTTCGCCGCCCAGGGCGCCGGCCACTGCGCGATCGCCGCGCGCGAGCGCGATCTCGGCCAGCTCCTCGTACACGTAGCCATCTTCCTCGCCGGCCTTCGCGTTCTCGGCGGCGAGCTCGCGCTGCATGCGCTCCGCATCGTCGAGGCGGCCGAGGGCGCGGTAGCCGCGTGCGACGGTCCAGCGCGCGACCTTGAGCCGCGGGGCATCGTTGCTCGCCTCGCGCACCGCGAGCGCCTTTTGCCAGTAGTCGAGCGCCGTGCCATGGTCGCCGCGCTCGAAGTACGTCCAGCCGACGTTGTGATACAGCGAGCCGCGCCACGCCCGGGCGCGCACGTCCTTCGCGCGCTCGGCGGCGGTCAGCGCCTTCAGGTTCCAGTCGAGGCGCTCGGACGCGGGCGACGCGATACCCAGCATGTGCAGCGCGTCGACCTCGTAGAACACGTCGGCGTCCCGCGCTGCACGCGCGGCCACTTCGGCGGCCTGGCGGAACAGGGGGACCGCCTTCGCCGGTGCGCCGGCCGAGTTGAACGTGCGGCCGCGCTCCAGCAGATAGCGAATGCGCACGCGCGCGTCCACGCGATCGAGCTCGGGCTCGATCCGATCCAGCGTGGCGTGCGCGCCGTCGAACTTGCGCTGCAGGCTTTGCGCTCGCGCAAGCTGCGTGGCGATCTCGAGCGCCTCGCGGGAGTTCGCCGGGTACTGGCCGAGCGCCTCGCGAAACCGCGCTTCGGAGACTTCCGGCTTCGCGTAGTCCCAGCGGCTGTCGAGCTTCGCGGAAAAATCCGCGCCGCGAGCGCCGGCAGCGGCGCTCATGACGACCATCCCGGCGACGAGCACGTTGGCGAGGGAGCGCAGCCCCGTGTCATGGCTCATTTCGGACGTGGATTCGTCGCGGCGCGACGCGTGCGGGCACGATCGAGCGCTTCTGCGACTGCGCGCTGCCGTTGCCTCGCGGCGTCGATCGGCGGCGGGACGACGCCGCGGTGCTCGATGCGCTCGCCACGTGCGAGCCTTTGCTCGCGCGCGCGGTAGCGGCCGCGGGCAGCGCTCGCATCGTCGGTCGTCCACGCGCGTCCTGCATCGATCATGCGGATGCAGTCGACCGGACACGGCGCCAGGCACAGCTCGCAACCGGAGCACAGACGAGGCCACGACGGCGTGCATCCGCTTCGCTGCGCCGAGGATCGCGTCGACCGGGCAGGCGTCGATGCAGAGCGTGCAACCGATGCAACGCGACTCGTCGATGACCGCTACGGCCAGCGGCGCATGGATGCCGCAACCGGCGTCGAGCGGCTTTGGCGCACGGCCCGCGATCGTCGCGAGCGCCACGATCGTCGCCGGGCCGCCGGGCGGGCAGCGGTTGATGTCGGCTTCGCCGCGCGCAATCGCCTCCGCGTACGGCCGGCAGGCGTCGTAGCCGCAGCGCGTGCACTGCGTCTGGGGCAACGCGGCATCGAGACGTTCGACGAGTACAGCGTCCACACTCGCATTGTAGCCTCCAAGCCGCGCGACACGTTGCTGACTTCCGACGCACCGACCGACGGGGAAAAACAACGCCCCCGGCGCTGCGGCGCCGAGGGCGTCCAGTGTGCTCGCTGAGGGTTTGTTTACCTGCGGGTCTTGTAGTCGGGAGGAAGCTTGAAAAGGTCGGCCGGCGGCTCCTCGCGCTTCAGGTTCGCAAGCCGGTAACTCGTCTCGCCGACGCGCGGATCGAGCGTCCTGGCGAACACGACCACATGCAACTCCGGCGAGAACCAGCGCTCGGACGTGATGACGATCGGCTTCTCGTTGCCGATCTCGCCCGCGGGGATCGTGTGCGTCGTCTGCGTGCCTTCGGCTTTCACGCCGCCGAAGTCGCGCGTCCCCATCGACTTCGTTTCGCCCTTGCCGCGCGGCAGCAGCGGCAGCGTCAACGCGGTCGGCGAACCCAGCGTAGGACCTTCGCCGCCGTCGAAGCGCAGCACTTGAACGCGCACGTCCTCATCCCCGTCGCCATCACGGCCCCGGCGCACGATGATGCGGCCGGGCTCGATCGCGATGCGCGCGTCGGCGTTCGGCGCAACGCCGGGCACCGGGGGAACAGGCGGCACCGGTGCGACGCCCGGCAGCGGCGGTACCGGAGGTATCGGCGGGATCGGCGGGATCGGCGGTACCGGCACGCGCGGGATGCGCACCGCCGTCTTTCGCTCGGGATTCATCGCGAAATTCTTGCCCTCGATCGGATCGAACACATAGACGGTGGTCTTGCCGCCAGCGCTCTTCTTCTCCTGACGCGTGCGGCCGAGGCTGTCCCTTGCGATCAGCGTGCGCGTCTGCTTCACGATCCGGTTGCCGTCGCTCAACGTCTGCACGCTCTCGCTGACGGCCTCCGCGGTATACGGGCGCGTTCTTCACGATCTCGGTGCGTCCGCCAAGCTCGCTTTGCACGAACGCCATCGTCCCGAGGTCGAGCTCCATGTCCTTCATGTGCTCCTGCATTTCCAGCACGTGTCGCTGCGCGTCGCGTGCGTGCTCGCGGGCTTCGCGCGCAGCATCGCGCGCCGCCTCGCGGGCCTGCGCGACGATGGCTTCGGTGTCGATGACGATCGGCGACGTCGGAGCCCGCGAGCCGCCGGCCTGCGCGGCCGCACCGGCGGCCGGGATCACGAACAAGGCTGCGATCAGCAGTCGCAGCGTGAGCGGAGGCGTGCGCATCGAGGTCTCCTGGAAGCGACTGGGGGCAATCAATGGACGAAGCGCAACGCGAGCACGGCGCCATCGGCACGGACGAGCAATTCGGTTTCGACCGCGTCGCCGATCCGCTCCGGGTTGACCGGAAAGCCGAGCTGGGCGAGCGTCATCCGTGGCAATCGCGCCGGCATCAGGTACGTGTCGCCGGCGCTTGCGATCACATCGGCGGAAACGACCGGCGTGAACGTTCGCGCGGCCTCGCGTAGCGTCTCGGCCGCCGGGTCCGGCACCAGGTCGTCGGGCGGCGCCTGGCGCACGATGACCGAGATCGCGAAGATCGATGCGACCAGCGCGACCGGCCAGGCAAGCCAGCGCTCGAGAATGCCGGGCCCCGAAGGCGTTGGCTGCGGGCGACGAGCCTTCGAGGCGGCGGCGGCGATTGCGCGGTCGACGCTGGCCGGCGGGCCGGCGTTCTCGAGGGCGGCGGACAGCGCACGCAGGCGGTCGTCGAGCAGCGGTGCAGTCATCATCTTCTCCGGGCTAACCGTGGGCCGCCGACATCGCATCGGAGGCGCCGGCGTCGAGTGCGAGCCAACGGGCGAGCAAGCCGCGGGCACGGAACAGGCGGGAGCGCACGGTGTTGAGCTCGCAGCCGCAGATCGCTGCGACCTCGGCGTACGACCGCTCGGCCAGCTCCACGAGCACCAGCACATCGCGGTAGTGCGGCGGGAGTGCCGCGATGGCGCGGCGCAGGCGCTCCAGATCCTGCTGCTGCACGAGTGCGATGTCCGGCGTCACATGTTCGATGGCGGCAGGGGGAAGGGCGTCATCGTCGGCGTCCAGCGCTACCTCATGGCCCGTGCCGGTCCGGCGGCGCACGAAGTTGCGCGCGATGCCCGAGCAGCCAGGGGGACAGTGCGCCGCGGACCGCGTCGTAGTCTCCGCGCGCTGCAGCAGGTGCACGAAAACGTCCTGCGTCACGTCGGCCGCGGTCGCCGTGGATCCCGACCAGAGCAGCGCGAACCGGTACACCACGCCCTTGTGCCGGCGATAGAGCGGATCGAGCGCCTGCGCATCGCCGCAGGCCAGCCGGGCCATCAGCGCAGCGTCGGCAACGGCGCTGCCGTCGGTCAGGCGGGGCTTGGGGTGGGCCAACGGATCGTCCACGGGAGGGCGTCTCGCCGCCAGCGGGCGGACGGTTGCCGTATATTCGCGCAGCGCCGAAAAGTTCCCGGTCCGGGCGGCAGGGTCGCCGAAACGTTGGCGACCAGACCTCGATCTCGACGTTGTCTAGGCGAATCTTCCCTTGTCGGGAACGCGGGCGCGCGGGACGCTGCAGGTCTATGGGATGGCGCGATCCCCGGTCGGCCGCCCGCCTTCTCCGACTGGTGCGAAGAATGTCGAACCTGCAATCGGTAACAGCCGGCCTCGTGCTCCTGGTCTCGGCGGCCGCTTCCGCAGCGACGACGTCGACTGTGGTCGACATTCCAACTCGCCCGGGTGTTACGCAGCGTTTCCTCCACGTGCGTCCGGATGCGCCCAGGGCGAACATCCTCGTCGTCAGTGGCGGCACGGGCATCCTGCAGATCCAAGACGACGGGACGATGCGCACGCAGGAGTCGCGGTGCGGCCCGATCATCCGCAACCGGCAGGCCTTTGCCGATCGCGGTTTCGCGCAAGCGTTCGTCGACCGGAGCTCAACCGGCTCGGTCGGGAATTTCCTGGATATGCAGGAAGTCATTCACTACCTGCGAGCGCGTGACGCCGTTCCGACGTGGCTCATCGGCATCAGCTCGTCGACCGAGACCATCGGCACCGTCGCCGCGAATCTGCCGTTGAGCGAACCGGCGGGCGTGATCCTTCTGTCGCCCAGCGGTGTCCTTGGATCCCAGGCGGCATCGATCCGGCGCCCGGTCATGGTTGTTTACCACGGGGCGGACGCAATCGGCGTGGTGCAGGTCGCGAACAGACTCTTTACGGATCTGACGTCGGCGCCGGCCAAGGAGCTTGCCGTCCTGACCGGCGGGAGCCCCACCCCCGGATGCCCCGGACCCCATACGTTCGACGGGATCGACGACACCTTCGTTACCACGATCAGCGGCTTCATCGACAAGCACAACGGTTACTGCTCGACCCTGCTCCTGCCGTGGAGCTCGCCATCGAGTTCTACAACGCGAGCCTGGACCACTACTTCGTCACCCACATCGCCAACGAGATCGCGCTGCTCGATGCCGGCACGACGATCAAGGGCTGGGCGCGAACCGAGCAGTCGTTCAATGTCTACACGTCCGCGCAGGCAGGGTCGTCGCCGGTATGCCGGTATTACATCCCGCCCGAGCTGGGCAACTCGCACTTCTACGGCCGCGGCACCACCGAGTGCACGGCGACGGGCGCGGCGAATCCGACGTTCGTCAACGAGGATCCGCAGTTCTTTCAGATCATGCTGCCGGTGTTCGGCGTGTGCCCCGCGGGCACACGCAACGTCTACCGGGTGTTCAGCAACCGCGCCGACGTGAATCATCGCTACATGGTCGTGAGCGCGATCCGCGACCAGATGGTGACCAACGGCTGGCTCGCCGAGGGGGACGGGCCGGATCTGGTCGTGATGTGCTCGCCGCTGTCATGACAATTCGGTTCCGCAAGATCACGTTCGGTTCAGATTCCGTGAAGCCGCGTTCACGAAGTGCAAGGCGGCTCTAGCGAGCTCGCGCAGTCACAGGGCACCCATGGATTCAGCTGGCGCGAGAGCGAGCGAGACAGCGTCGTCGAGCGTCAGGGCGCGGCCCTCGGCGTAACCACGCTCGAATTCGGGGCTCGCGGCTTGTCGCATGCGTTCTTCGCACTGCTGGCGGTGGCGCCGCCACCCACCGAGAGGCGCACCGACATCCTCGTGCTCGATCACGCCCCAGAAACGGCCGGCGCGCTCAGGTTGCGCGCGCTCGGCGGCGACGCGAGCGAAGAGGCCCACGCCGAACACGCGGCCGCCCCGGTCCCGTATCCGATCGGCCAGCGCGAGGGCTTCGCGGGCACGCGTTTCTCCCTCGTCGATGCGGCCGGCATTCAGCGCGAGCTGGGCAAGCTCCGCCAGCATTCCGCTTTCCCACCAGGGAACGGCGACCTCGCGAGCGAGCGAAGCGCTCTTCGCAATGAGCTCGAAAGCGCGGGCATCGTCGCCGGCGTCGCGCGCGAGTGCGCCGAGCGTTCCGATCGTCTGGGTAAGGCCCCACCGGTCATCGTTCCTTTCGTGGATGGCATGGCCGGCCTCGACGAGTTCGCGCGCGCGCTCCGGCTCCCTCCGGCGCATCGCCTGAATGCCCAGCCGGTGGAGGAGGACGGCACGACCGTGCTCGTCTCCGAGGTGTGAGAAAAGAGTGAGGCTCTGCTCGTACAGGCGCGCGGCTGGCGCATCGTCGCCGGCGATGTCCGTCGCACCTCCGTACGCGCGCAACGCGTGAGCACGAATCTCCGGCGCGACGAGTTCGACGTTGGGCAGTTCCAGCAAGCGCGCGAACCACCGCATGCCTTCGCGCGGGTCATGCATGATCCAGAACCATTCGACCGCGGTCGCGATGGCGAGCCCGAGCGCGGGCGCGCTGGTGGCGACAGCCCAGGCGAGCGCGCCGCGAATGTTGCCCTGTTCGCGGCTCGCGAGGTCGTGGCGCATCGGCTTTCCCGCCTCGAGCGTGCCCGCGTTGAGATTCGTACTCTCGGCAATGCCGAGGAAGAACTCGGCATGTTGCCGACGCACGTCGTCGACTTCGGGTGATTCGTCGAGTCGCTCGAGCGCATACTCGCGGATCGTGTCGAGCAGACCAAGGCGCCCGCTGTCCCAGCGGCGGACTAGGTTCTTCTCCACGAGCGACTCGAGCGTGTCGAGGTCGGTGTCGCAGACGGTCTCGGCCGCC
Organism: uncultured beta proteobacterium; assembly: GCA_963804205.1. Lineage (GTDB taxonomy): Bacteria > Pseudomonadota > Gammaproteobacteria > Burkholderiales > Casimicrobiaceae > VBCG01. Next base: position 675,093 of record CAWDPJ010000008.1, read on the forward strand.
TCCAGCGAAAAACTTCCTGCGAAAACCGCTACCCTTCCGAAGACCTGCTGTTCGTTTGGATCGAGGAGGTCGTAGCTCCACTCGATCGTGGCGCGCAGCGTTCGTTGCCTGTCCGGCGCGTCGCGGGAGCGGGTGGTGAGCAGTGGCAGCCGCCGGTCGAGCCGGGCCAGCAGTTCATCCGCCTGGAGGAGAGTGACCCGGGCAGCCGCGAGCTCAATCGCGAGCGGCAGGCCGTCCAGCCGTCGACAGATCTCGCCTACCGCTGCCGTCGGGCAGAACCACGGGGCGATCGCTTGCGCTCGCTCGATGAAGAGCGTTGCTGCATCGTGCTCGGGTAGTGGCTCGACCGGGTACAGGCGTTCGAAGTCGAGGTGCAGGGGCGCGCGACTCGTGATCAGCACCTTCGCGTTAGGCGTGCCCGCGATGAGCGACGAGACGACCGGCGCCGCCTCCACGACCTGCTCGAAGTTGTCCAGGAGGATGAGCAGTCGCTTGCTCGCCACGTGGGCAATCAGGGCGTCCTCGGCGCGGACCGAAGCTCTGATCGCGCCCTCGACGAGGGCGGGGTCGCGGATCGCCTGTAATGGCACCGAGAAGACACCGTCGGGGAAGCGCTCGACCGTCTCGGCGGCGAGTTGAAGCGCCAGTCGCGTCTTGCCGCAGCCGCCAGGCCCGGTCAGCGTTAGCAGGCGATGGGAGGCAAGCAGCCCTTCGGCCTCTGCAAGCTCTCGTTCCCGCCCGATCAGCGAGGACGTCTGCATCGGCAGGTTCGTGTGGTCGAGCGTCTCGACGGGCGGAAACATCCGACGCTGCGCGGCAACCGCGAGCCGGGTCAACGAGGTGACGGCAGCGATAAAGCGGTAGCCCTTGGACGATACCGTCTCGATGTATCGCGCCTGCGCCGGATCGTCTCGCAGGGCGTGGCGCAACTTGCGGATCGCGGTGTTCAGCGCGTTGTCGACGTCCAGCTCGACATCGCTTCCCCATATGCGTTCCACGATCTCCTGCCGGAGCATGAGCTGCCCTTGCCGCTCGACGAGCAGAAGGAGCACCTCCATCGGGATTCGTTCGAGACGGAGCGGCCGTTCGCCCCTCCGGAGCTGGAAGTTGGCGGGATCGAGCTCGAATCCGCCAAATCGCAGGAGATTCGGGTACTCCACATCCCTCCCTCCGCGTGAAGCAGTGCAGATCCTAAACCTTCCGTGGCAAGAGCGCCAACAGGAAACCTACAGCCGCTCTCCATTGCCTTCCTGAAAGCGCCGCGCAGAATTCGCCGTGCCATGCGCTCGAGACAAACACCGCACCGAGGAACAAGCCAAGTGTGAGTCGATCGCCGGCTCCCGGACAGCACTCCACGGAGAGGAGGCTCGACCCTCAAAGGCACCAACCAGGCGGTAAAGCAGGGCGGGTTTGAACGGCGTTCGGCCCGGAGAGTGTAGGGCCTTCGTCAATAGCATCGACCTCACCACCAGAAGGACCACATGATGAGCATCCTCCGGCAATGGAAGACAATGGGAGTTCTCGGGCGAACGCTCGTGATCGGCGCCTCCGCAGCGTTCCTCGTCCTCGCCGCGCCGGTGTTAGCCGAGACGAGCATCGCCTTTAACGCGACGTTCGTCGAGCCCCATGGCGGGCCGCACAGTTCTCCCTTCGACTGTCCTCCCGGGACGTCGTGCGGCACCGCCCATCTCGGCAAGCTGGGCCACGGGACGACGGTCGTCTACTTTTTTGGCTGCGGGGCTGGCTGCCAGCTGCGAATCATCACGCTCGACGACGGGAGCCAGCTCGTGGTGAACGAGTTTGGGGACTTGGCCGACTTCGTTTCCCCCGGGAACTCGGGGCATCACGGCTACATCGGGTTCGGGCTACCGGGCAACCCGCAATTCCTGGACGTCAGTCTGACGATAGTCGGCGGGACCGGTCGATTCGCCAATGTAATTGGAGGAAGCGGCGCCGGCACCGTAAAGGTAGCCGGTGGAATCGCGCTCATCACGGTTACCGGGACGATCACTCTTCCCTGATGAACGTGAGAGGGAGCATGAGGCCGACTATGCACCCTCACCCTTGTGTCTTGCTGCTGCAGGTCCACAGTCGTCAGGGAAACGATCAGACAACAAGTCGTGCAAACAGAGGGAGGGACACATGACACGATCGGATGACGGTCGTCGCTCAGTCCGCATATTGATTCGGATCGCGGCGACCCTCCGTGCAGCGGCCACCGTCCTGCTCATGCTCGCGTCCGCGGCCGCCTGCGCCGCGACTACCACCACGGTAGTGGACGTCGTGACACGTCCTGGCGTGACGCAGCGCTTCCTCCATGTCCGTCCGGATGCGCCGAAAGCGACCATCGTCTCCATCACCGGCGGGTCGGGGATTCTTGGGATCCAGGACGACGGTTCGATGACATCGCGTGAATCGCGGTGCGGCCCGATCGAACGCAACCGACAGGCTTTCGCCGATGCCGGATTCGCGGTCGCGCTTCTCGACGCGAGCTCCACCGTGGTCGAAGTCATTCGCTACCTGCGCGCACGCGATGCCGTCCCGACCTGGATCTACGGCGGCAGCAGCTCGACCGAGGCTGTCGCGATCAATGTCACGAGCCTGCCGGCCTCCGATCCGGTCGGAGCGATCTTCTTCTCGCCAGCAAATCTTCCGGCATCGTTGGCAGCCATGATCGCGCGCCCGACGTTCGTCGTCTATCACCTGGCAGATCCCGGGCAGTTCGGACCATCGCTGTTCGCCGCCTTGACTTCGGCCCCGATCAAGGAGAAAGCCGCGCTCTCCGGCGGCAGCAACAACTTTTGCAGCGGCGCCGGATTCCATCTGTTCAACGGCATCGACGCGGCCTTCGTCGGTGCCGTGACCGGCTTCATCGACAAGCACAACGGTTACTTCTCGAACCCTGCTCCTGCCGTGGAGCTCGCCATCGAGTTCTACAACGCGAGCCTCGACCACTACTTCCTCACCCACATCGCCAACGAGATCGCGCTGCTCGATGCCGGCACGACGATCAAGGGCTGGGCGCGAACCGAGCAGTCGTTCAATGTCTACACGTCCGCGCAGGCAGGGTCGTCGCCGGTATGCCGGTATTACATCCCGCCCGAGCTGGGCAACTCGCACTTCTACGGCCGCGGCACCACCGAGTGCACGGCGACGGGCGCGGCGAATCCGACGTTCGTCAACGAGGATCCGCAGTTCTTTCAGATCATGCTGCCGGTGTTCGGCGTGTGCCCCGCGGGCACACGCAACGTCTACCGAGTGTTCAGCAACCGCGCCGACGTGAATCATCGCTACATGGTCGTGAGCGCGATCCGCGACCAGATGGTGACCAATGGCTGGCTCGCCGAGGGGGACGGGCCGGATCTGGTTGTGATGTGCTCGCCGGTCTAGTCGGATCGGATCGGCGGGGAGTGAACCCCTTCGGCGGCGCACCACTGGCGACATCCGCACGACCCTTCGCGACGAGCAGTGTCGATTGGTCGCAGCTGCTTTGCGGCGGCCGCAGCCGCGGCGAAACTGCTCGGATTCCAACGCCTTCGCCCATCATGGCTTCGACCGTCCCCGCCGCCTCGCTGGACTTCCACGACGCCCACCCGCTCGAGCTGATCCCGTATTTCCGCCGCTGGCCGTGCGGATTCTGGCGCGACCTCGTCTACACGTTCATTTTCAACACGCTGCTGGCCGGTGCGTTCACCGTGCTGTCGCTGGTGTGGACCCGCCGCTACGGCGTCGCCGAGCGTCGTGTGGCTGAACTTCGTGTTCGCCCAATGCGTCGGCTTCACGATCCACGCCCTGTATCTCGCGACCCAGGCCGTGATCCCGCGCACGAAATGGCGGACGCGATCGGCGACGGTCGTCTTCTGGGGGATCGTCCCGATCGCGGGCGTCACGATCGGCTACGCGATCGCCGCGACGCTGCTCGGCTGGACCGACTTCCTGCGGGAGATGTTCACGCCGCGCGGCCTGGCGACGATGGCGGTCATGGCGCTGATCATCTCGGCGATCATCCTGGCGATCCTGGTGCCGATGACACGCGCCGCGCGGGCCGCCACGGAGATCGCAAACGAGAAGGCGCGGGTCGCCGCGGCCGAGCGCGAGACCGCGCTCGCGCAGATGAAGGCGCTGCAGGCGCAGGTCGAGCCGCATTTCCTCTACAACACGCTCGCCCACGTCGCGAGCCTGGTGGACCGCGATCCGGCACAGGCGCGCGCGATGCTCGACCGGCTGATCGCGCTGCTGCGCTCGACTGCGAAAGCGAGCAACGGTGTGACCACACTGGGCGGCCAGGCGGAGCTGCTGCGCGCTTATCTCGACATTCTCGCGATGCGCATGGGCTCGCGGCTCAAGTGGACGATCGACGTGCCGCGCTCGCTTGCCGACGTTGCACTGCCGCCCGCGCTGCTGCAGCCGCTGGTCGAGAACGCGATCAAGCACGGCCTCGAGCCGAACATCGACGGCGGGTCGATCGCGATCGCGGCGCAGCGCCGTCGGCGACCGGCTCGAGCTGACGGTGACCGACACCGGCAAGGGATTCGGTTCGACGATAGCGCCGATCGGCGGGTCGACGCAGCTCGGACTCTCGGTGCTGAAGCAGCGGCTCGCAGCGCTCTACGGGGATGCTGCGACGCTGACGATCGCCGAGAACCGGCCGACGGGCGTGCGGGTGACGCTCACGATCCCGTTCTCCGCGACGCGATGAACGACGCGCGGCGCCCGACAGCGATCATCGCCGATGACGAGACCCGGCTCGCCGAGTTCCTGAAGGAGCGGCTGGCCGCAGTCTGGCCCGAGCTGGTGATCGCAGGCATCGCGGCGAACGGCGCACAGGCGCAGGCGCTGCTTGCCAGCGAGGGCCCCGACATCGCGTTCCTCGACATCCGCATGCCGGGGCTTACCGGACTCGACGTTGCGCGCGGCGCCGATCCGGACGTTCACATCGTCTTCGTCACCGCGTTCGACCAGTACGCGGTCGATGCCTTCGAGCGCGAGGCCTGCGACTACCTGCTGAAGCCGGTGAGCGACGAGCGCCTCGCGCAGACCTGCGAGCGCTTGCGGCGCCGGCTGGCCGATCGCCAGCCGGCACCGGGTCTCGCCACGGCGCTGGCCGCGCTGGCGCAGGCCGTTCCCTCGCTTCGACCGCCGGGCGGACGCCTCGGCTGGCTGCGCGCGGCCGTCGGCCAGGAAGTGCGATTGATCAGTGTCGACGATGTCTGCTATTTCGAAGCCAACGACAAATACACGAGCGTTTTCACCGCCGATGCGGAAGCCTTGATCCGCACGCCGCTGAAGGAGCTGGTGGCGCAACTCGATCCGGACCGTTTCTGGCAGGTTCACCGCGGCACCGTCGTCAACCTCGCGCATGTGGTTTCGACACGCCGCGATCTCAGCCGGGCGGGTCACGCTCGGTTTCAAGGCGCGCCCCGAGCGAATCGCCGTTTCGCGCGCCTACGCGCACCGCTTCAAGCAGATGTGAGCAGGCCGATGAAAAACGTGTCCGCGCGCGGCGAGTCCCCTGAAACGGCAGCGCCGCACGTTTTTCATCGGGATTGATTCAGGCGGGCGCCTTGAGGGCGGCCCGTCGGCGCCCGCGGTGAAACGGGCACGAGCACAACGAGCATTGTGCGCAGTGTTCTGCCCGGTGCGCATCGCTAACCCTAGTGCTTAGGCTGTGCGAAGCGCGGACTCGCCACACCAGCGTGGCACAATCGCCGCGACGGCGAAGGTTGCCGGCGATGCCCCAAGACCCCGCCCACGATCACCTGCACAGCCACGACGGCCCGCACGAGCGGCCGCACGCTCACGAGCGGTCGGGGACGACGCTGCGCGCGCTGCAAACCGGCCTCGTGCTCACGGCCGCTTTCGCGGTGGTCGAGGCCGATCGGCGGGTGGATGGCCGGCTCGCTTGCGCTCATCTCCGATGCCGGGCATATGGCGACCGACGCGGCCGCGTTCGTCGTCGCGTTGATCGCCCAGCACGTCGCTCAACGCCCACCGAACGCACGCGCGTCGTACGGGTACGCTCGCGCAGAGGTGCTCGCGGCGTTCGTGAACGCGCTCGCGATGCTGGCGCTGGTCGTGTGGATCGCGGTCGAAGCGGTGACGAGACTGCTCGCTCCGGTCCCGGTCGCAGGCGGTCTGGTGATGATCGTGGCGGGTCTCGGTCTCCTCGTGAACCTGTTCGTCGCCTGGAGGCTTTCGCGTGCGCACGGGAACCTCAATGCGCGCGGTGCGCTGTTGCACGTGGTCGGCGATCTGCTGGGCTCGGTCGCCGCGCTCGTCGCCGGAGCCGTGATCGCTTTCACCGGCTGGACGCCGATCGATCCGATCCTTTCGATCGTCGTGACGCTCATGATCCTGCGCTCGACGATCGCGCTGCTGCGCGAGTCGGTCGGCGTGCTGATGGAGCGCGTGCCCGCGCATCTTTCGTACGAAAGCGTTGGTCGCGCGCTGGCGACGCTGCCCAACGTGACCGACGTTCACGACCTCCACGTCTGGAACATGACGGCGGGGCGCGCAGCCGTCTCGGCGCACATGACGCTCACCGACGGCGCGCAGTGGCTCGTCACGCTCGCAGCGGCGCAGCGCATGCTTGCGCAGGACTTCGGCATCCATCACGTGACGCTGCAGCCGTCGTGGCCGGCGCGGGCGCCGGAAGGCCGCGTCATTCCGGTGGTTTCGGCTCCTTCGCGCGATGCGCGCGACGCTGGCGGGTTACGCTAATCCATCGCACGACGCCCGTTGTTTCGTCGCCCTTGCCCGCGGGCGCCGCCTTCCGCACGACGCTCGTTGTTTCGTCGCTTTTGCCCTCGGGCGCCGCCTTCCGCACGACGCTCGTTGTTTCGTCGCTCTTGTCCGCGGGCGCCGACGGGCCGCCCCGAGGCGCCCGCCTGGTTCACACCCGATGAAAAAGGTGCGACGCCGGCGTTTCGTCAGCCCCTGAACCCGCGGCCGCCTTTTTCGTCGGAATCGTCACAGCCACCGCGCCTTCCGGAACTTGAAGAACAGCACGACGTCGATCGCAACCATCCCGGCGACGACCAGCGGATAGCCGAACGTCCACTTCAGCTCCGGCATGTGACTCGAAGTTCATGCCGTAGATGCCGGCGATCAGCGTCGGCACGGTGATCAGCGCACCGTACGCGGCAAGCCGCTTCGTCACCTCGTTGTCCGCGAGGCTGATCAACGTTATCGAAACCGAGATCGCCGTCTGCAGCATTTCGCGCAGGCTCTCGATCGAGGCATTGATTCGCGCCAGATGGTCGTAGACGTCGCGGAAGTACTCCTGCGATCCGAGGCACACCGGCGGCACGCGACCGCCGAACAGCTTGCCGACCGCCTCCATCAGCGGCGCGACCGCATGCTTCAGCACCATCAGCCGGTACTTGAGGTCGTAGAAGCTCTCGATGTTCGAGCGCGTCGGCGAGCCGCGGAAGATCTGCACCTCGAGCTTCTCGAGGTCGGTCTCGAGCTTGTCGAGCACCGGGAAATAGCGGTCGACGACCGTGTCCATGATCGCGTAGAACACGAAGCCGGCGCCGTGCGCAAGGTTCTCCGGCTCGGATTCCGCCCGCTTGCGCGCTTCTGAAAGCCCGTGGGGCGATTTGCGCCGCACCGACAGGATGTAGTTGCGGCCGACGAAGACGTCGATCTCGCCGACGATGAAGTCCGCGTTCGGGTCCTGCGGGTCCGGGTCGATCGTCTGGATCACCGCGAACAGGCTGTCGCCGTACTCCTCGATCTTCGGGCGCTGGTGGCCCTTGCGGGCGTCCTCGACCGCGAGCTCGTGCAGCCCGAACTCCTCGGCCATCAGCTCGAGCTCGTGCTCGTCCGGCTCGACCAGCGCAACCCACACGAAGCAGTCGGGGCGGCTGACATACTCGGAGATGTCCTCGATCGGGATGTCGCCGAGCTTCCGGCCTTTCTGGTAGGCGACGCAGCTGATCAGCATGTCGGCGGTCGAGGATCAGTCTAGGATCGAGGGTGCGCCGGCGGGCCGAGCTGGCGGCGATAATAGCGTGTCCAGCGAAGCCGGCTTGAAAGCCGGCTCGCCAGCCCCAAGGTCACGCGACGGCCTCGCAACTCCGATCTACGCCATGACGACCACGACCGACACCCCCGACCACAAGCAGACGCTCGGCTTCCAGACCGAGGTGCGCCAGCTTCTGCATCTGATGATCCATTCGCTCTACAGCCACCGCGAGATCTTCCTGCGCGAGCTGGTGAGCAACGCCTCGGACGCGTGCGATCGCCTGCGGTTCGCGGCGATCGACGCGCCGGCGCTCTTCGAGGCCGACGCCGAGCTTGCGATCCGCATCGACTGGGATCCGAAGGCACGCACGATCAGCGTTGCCGACAACGGCATCGGCATGTCGCGCGACGAGGTCGTCGCGAACATCGGCACGATCGCGAAATCGGGCACGCGCGAATTCGTCGCATCGATGTCCGGAGACGCGGCCAAGGATGCGGGCCTCATCGGTCAATTCGGCGTCGGCTTCTATTCCGCGTTCCTCGTTGCCGATCGCGTGACGCTGGTGACGCGCGCCGCCGGCGCTCCACCCGATCAGGGCGTCCGCTGGGAATCGGTCGGCGAAGGCGAGTACACGATCGAGTCCGATCGACGTGGCGGCACGGGGCACGACGGTGACGCTGCATCTGCGCGAGGACATGGACGAGTTCCTCTCGCGCCAGCGGCTTGCGGCGATCGTCCGCAAGTACTCGGATCACATCGCCATCCCGGTGCGGATGCGCAAGGAGACCTGGGACGAGGCGACGAAGTCGCTCGTCAAGGGCGAAGCGGAGGAGACGGTCAACGCGGCGTCCGCGCTGTGGACGCGGCCGAAGACCGAGATCACCGACGAGCAGTATGCCGAGTTCTACAAGCACGTCGCCCACGACTTCGAGGCGCCGCTCGCGCACGTCCACGCCAGGGTCGAGGGCCGGTCCGAGTACACGCAACTCCTGTACGTTCCGGCGCGCGCGCCGTTCGACTTGTGGGACCGCGAGCATCGGCGCGGGTTGAAGCTCTACGTGCGCCGCGTGTTCATCATGGACGACGCGCAGGACCTGCTTCCCGCCTACCTGCGATTCGTGCGCGGCGTCGTCGATGCGAACGACCTGCCGCTCAACGTGTCGCGCGAGATCCTGCAGCAGTCGCGCGACGTCGACACGATTCGCGCGGGCTGCGCGAAACGCATCCTGGCGCTGCTCGAGGAGCTCGCGCAGGAGACGCCGGAGAAGTACGCGACGTTCTGGACGACGTTCGGCAAGGTGCTGAAGGAAGGTGTCGTCGAGGATCCGGCCAACCGCGACCGGATCGCGAAGCTGCTGCGTTTCGCGTCGACGAAGACCGGCGCGCCGACGCAGGACGTGAGCCTCGCCGACCTACGTCGGCCGCATGACGCCGGGCCAGGACGCGATCTGGTACGTCACGGCGGAGGGGCATGCGGCGGCCGCGGGCAGCCCGCATCTCGAGATCTTCCGACGCAAGGGGATCGAGGTGCTGCTGCTGTCCGATCGCGTGGACGAATGGATGGTCGCGTCGCTGGATGCGTTCGACGGCAAGCCGCTGAAGTCGGTGGCGCGGGGTGCGCTCGACCTCGATGCGCCGGCGGATGCCGACGAGAAGGCCGCGCGCGAGCAGGCGGCGACGAAGCTCGAACCGGTGCTCGCACGGGTGAAGGAAGCGCTCGGCGACCGCGTGACCGACGTTCGCCCGAGCGCTCGTCTGACCGATTCGCCGGCGTGCCTCGTCGTCGGCGAAGGCGAGACCTCCGCGCACCTCGAGCGGATCCTTCGCGCGGCGGGCCACGATGCTCCGGCCGCCAAGCCGGTGCTCGAGCTCAATCCCGCGCATCCGCTCGTCGCCCGCCTCGTGGCCGACGACCCGCGGCTCGCCGAGTGGGCGCGCGTGCTGTATGACCAGGCGCTGCTGGCCGAGGGTGCGCCGCTGCCCGATCCCTCCGCCTTCGTGCGTACGCTGAACGCGCTGATGGTCGAGCTGGCCGGTCGGGACCGCGCCTCGACTGACCGAAGCGGCACGCACTCGACGTCATTCCCGCGAAGGCGAATCAGCGTTCCTCATTGCGAGACGCTGGGTCCCGCCTTCGCGGACGACGACTGAATTCGTGCGAGCGGGTTACCATGGGCGACCCGCTCGATGGCGGCCGGTGAGGATGCCGCCGCCCAGCCCCACCAGATGATCATTCGCTCGCTTCTCGATACCGACCTGTACAAGTTCACGATGATGCAGGTCGTGCTGCACCACTTTCCCGGTGCGCACGTCGAGTACCGGTTCAAGTGCAGGAACGGCAACGTCGACCTGACGCCCTACGTCGAGGAGATCCGCGAGGAGATCCGCGGGCTCTGCTCGCTTCGGTTCGCCCCGTCCGAGCTCGACTTCCTGCGCGGCTTCCGCTTCATGAAGAGCGACTTTGTCGATCTGCTCGGCCTGTTCCAGCTCGACGACCGCTTCGTCGAGGTTTCGCGGCGCGCGGATTCGCCGACGGAGATCGACATCTCGATCAAGGGTCCGTGGCTGCACACGATCCTGTTCGAGGTGCCGGTGCTCGCGATCGTGTCCGAGGTCTACAACCGCAACAACGTGAAGACGCCGGACTTCGCCGAAGGTCGCAGGCGCCTGCAGGCGAAGATCGAGCTTGCGAACGACGTGAGCGAAGCCGATTTCCGCATCGCCGACTACGGCACGCGCCGGCGCTTCTCGCGCGTGTGGCACGAGGAAGTCATCCGCACGCTGAAGGCGGGTCTTCGAGCGAAGTTCGTCGGCACGAGCAACGTCGACCTCGCGATGCGCGAGGGCCTGACGCCGCTCGGCACGATGGCGCACGAGTATCTGCAGGCCTGCCAGGCCGTCGGTCCGCGGCTGATCGATTCGCAGCACTTCGCGTTCGAAGTCTGGGCGAAGGAATACCGGGGCGATCTCGGGATCGCGCTGTCGGACGTGGCGGGGATGGATGCGTTCCTGCGCGATTTCGACCTGTATTTCTGCAAGCTGTTCGACGGTGTGCGCCACGATTCGGGCGACCCGTTCGAATGGGGCGAGAAGCTGATCGCGCACTACCGCAGGATGCGGATCGACCCGAAGACGAAAACGATGGTGTTCTCGGACCAGCTCAACATCCCGCTGGCTATTCGCCTGTACAACCATTTCAAGGACCGCAGCAGCCTGGCGTTCGGCATCGGCACGAACCTGACCAACGACCTGGGCTACGAGCCGCTGCAGATCGTGATCAAGATGACGCGCTGCAACGGTCAGCCGGTCGCGAAGATCAGCGACGAGCCCAGCAAGACGATGGACTACGATCCTTCGTACGTCGCGTACTTGCGCGAGGTGTTCCAGGTGCCGGATCCGACAAAGGTGCCGGATCCGGCAAAGGCCGCAGCCGGCAGCGTTCCCTGAGCCGCCCGGGCGAGCGCTTCAGCGAGTCGATTCGCTGACCGACGTCGGCGCGACGGGCGTCGCGTCGGGCTCGTCGTCATCGGCAACCTTGGGCACGCCGGCGATGCGGCCCAGCCGCTCCAGCTCGCGGCAGAGCCGGTCGAGCTCCTCGTCCGGAAGCTCCTCCACGTTCACCAGCCCGGTGCGCGCGCCATCGATCGCGCGCAGCAGCTCGTCGAGCTTGAGGTTCAACGCCTTGGTATCGCGGATCTGCGTGTTCTGCAGCACGAACACCAGCAGAAACGTCCCGATCGTCGTCCCCGTGTTGATCACGAGCTGCCAGGCATCCGAGTAGTGGAAGTAAGGCCCGGTCGCCGCCCACGCGATGACCAGCAGCAACGCGCAAGCGAACGCCTGCGGAGAACCGAACGCGAGGGAAGTGCGCGTCGCGAACCTTCGAAACGAGTCCTTGACCCCGTTCATACGAGCACCCCGGCCTCGGATTTGCACGCGGATACGCTAGCTTCGCTGCAATTCCCGCGCCATGCCGCCATCGGCTGTTCGTGTGTCGGATTGGGCCGACACGCCCGACGCCGCGTCGAGATCTACGCGATCGACGCAAGCCGCCGCCGGTAGGCGTCCAGCGCGCGTTCGTCGAAGCACGCGAAGATCACCTGCTGTACGGTCGTGGGAGGCGAAGTCGCGTCGACCACTTCGCTCACCGCGATGTCGACGGCTTCGTCGAGCGGGTAGCGGTAGACGCCGCAACTGATCGCTGGAAACGCGATCGACCGCAGGTCGATGCGCGTTAGCGATCTCGAGCGATCGCCGGTAGCAGGAGGCAAGCAGCGCCGGCTCGCCGTGCGTTCCGCCGTGCCAGACCGGACCGACCGTGTGGATCACGTGCCGCGCGCGCAGCCGGTGTCCGCCGGTAAGCTTCGCGTCGCCGGTCGCGCAGCCGCCGAGCGAGCGGCACTCCTCGAGCAACCCCGGGCCGGCTGCACGATGGATCGCGCCGTCGACGCCACCGCCTCCGAGCAGCGTCTCGTTCGCCGCATTCACGATCGCATCGACATCGAGCGTCGTGATGTCGGCGACGATCGCCTTCAGGTGCGCGGCCATCGCTAACGCGGTCGCGGACCGCCCTTCGATGGGGGGAGCCACGACCGGCGCCGCTGGCTCGCATGCTCCTCGGCTTTCGCGCGCGTTTCCTCGAACAGCGGCACGGCGGCGCGGATCGCGGCGTCGAGTGCGAGGAGGCGCTCGTCGTTGACCGGCGAGCGCTCGACGATGCCCTTGTTGCTCAAGGCGAGACGACGCCATGCGCTGCCGGCGGCGCGCGGATCGTACGCCGCGCGCGCCAGGATCTCGATGCTCTTCTGGTCGGCTGCCGCGATTTCGGCCGTGGTGTAGCGCAGTCCGCGCATCGCGTCGGTGATTGCATTGCCGACGTCCAGCACCACACGATTGGGGTCTGCCGACTCGCGCACGGATATCGTTGCCAGCTGGCGCGCATCGTGGCCGAGCAGCGTATGGGCGAACGCATGCGCGAGGATTGCGCCGATCTCCTCGTCGGCGAAGCCGGTCTTGTCGACGAGGCCGTCGATCACGATGACACGCCCGCCCGGGTAGACGCGGACGTCCGGCGTCGCCGCCGGGAATCAGGTTGACCGCCCATGCATAGCGGTTCGCTTCCGGTTCGATCGTTCCGGCACTGGCGACCAGCCGATTCGCGATCCTTCGCGTGCGCGCGGTCGCTCGCCGCGTCGGCATTGAGGCGCCTGTCGACCGCCGCCGGCGCCAGCGCGCGGCGATAAGCGACGTCGCTGCCGCGGTCGAGCATTTCCGGATCAGGCGTCGCGGCAGGAGCAGCGCCGCTGCCGAGCACGATCAGGGCGAGCCCGATCGCGAGGTTGCGAAAGTCATGCATGGGAGCGGGATCAGGTCGTAGGGATTGCCACTCGTCGGACGCCGGCGTCCGGACGCGCGGGCATTGTCGCGTTTTCGACGCATTCGGGGTCAGTATAACGGCCGCTCGCCGGCCCTATGCCGGGCGCTCCTCCCTCGATTGCGTGTAGAGTCGTTCCATGGCCACTCCGGTATCCGGCATCAAGGCGTCCCCACCTTCGCCTCCGCGTGAGACTGCGGACCGGCGGCTTCGGCTCGAGGACATCCTCAAGCTGATGGTGATGGAGGGCATGGTGCCCGCCGCCGACGCGGACCGCGTCGCCCGCTCGCGGACGCAGCGCTTCGAGCATCCGCTCGAGCTCATCGCCGACCAGCGCTGGAAGTCCGCGAAGCCGCCGCACGGCGCGCTGACGCTGGAAACGCTCGTCGAGTGGCTCGCGGGGAAGCTCGGCATCCGCTACCAGCATATCGATCCGTTGAAGATCGATCTCGCCGCCGTCACGGGGACGATGTCGAATGCCTACGCGGAGCGCTATCGGATCCTGCCGGTCGCGGTGAACCGCGACGTGCTGACGGTCGCCACCGGCCAGCCGTTCGTGCGCGCGTGGGCCGACGAGCTCGAGAAGATCCTGAAGCTTCGCGTCGAGCTGGTGTTCGCGAACCCGGTCGAGATCCGCCGCTACCTGGGCGAGTTCTTCAACCTCGCCCGGTCGATGAAGAAGGCGCAGGAGTCGAGCAAGGGCGAGCTCTCGCTGGCGCGAAACTTCGAGCAGCTGGTCGAGCTCGGCAAGCGCGGCAACCTCGACGCGAACGACCAGCACGTCGTTCACATCGTCGACTGGCTGTGGCAGTACGCGTTCGACCAGCGCGCGTCCGATATCCATGTCGAGCCGCGCCGCGACGTCGGCCTCGTTCGCTTCCGCATCGACGGCGTGCTGCACCAGGTGTACACGATCCCGATCCCCGTTCTGAACGCGATGGCGTCGCGCATCAAGCTGCTCGCGCGCATGGAGATCGTCGAGAAGCGGCGCCCGCAGGACGGGCGCATCAAGACGCAGAGCCCGGACGGCACCGAGATCGAGCTTCGCATCTCGACGATGCCGACGGCGTTCGGCGAAAAGCTCGTGATGCGGATCTTCACGCCCGAGGTGCTGGTTCGCGACTTCGCGGAGCTCGGCTTCACGCCGGAGGACGGCGAGCGCTGGGAGCGACTGATCCACGAGCCGCACGGCATCATCCTCGTCACCGGTCCGACCGGCTCGGGCAAGACGACGACGCTCTACTCGTCGCTGAAGATGATCGCGACGCCGGAGGTCAACGTCTGCACGGTCGAGGATCCGATCGAGATGATCGAGCCGGCGTTCAACCAGATGCAGGTGCAGCCGATCATCGGCGTGGACTTCGCAACCGGCGTGCGCACGCTGCTGCGGCAGGACCCCGACATCATCATGGTCGGCGAGATCCGCGATCGCGACACGGCGGACATGGCCGTGCAGGCCGCGCTGACCGGCCACCTCGTGCTGTCGACGTTGCACACGAACGATGCGCCGACGGCCGTGACGCGCCTGCTCGATCTCGGCGTCCCCGGCTACCTGATCAACTCGACGCTGCTCGGCGTGATGGCGCAGCGCCTCGTGCGCACGCTGTGCCCGCATTGCAAGAAGCCGGTGGAGTCGCCGGACGAAGATGCGTGGCGCACGATCACCTCGCCGTATCGCGCCGACAAGCCCGCGCAGATCATGGGCGCGGTCGGTTGCCTCGAGTGCCGGATGACCGGTTACTTCGGCCGCATGGGCCTCTACGAGATCATGACGATGTCGCCGGCGCTGCGGAAGCTCGTCCACGGAGAAGCGGAGGACGGGCAGCTCCGCGAGCAGGCCTACAAGGACGGCATGAAGCCGCTGCGCGTGTCCGGCGCGATGAAGGTCGCGCAGGGCTTCACCACCGCCGAAGAAGTGCTGAAGGTCGCGCCGATGATGTAGTCCATCGGCCGAAAGTGAAACCCTACTTTCGGCCGGAAGCGTTTTCCCGAAAATCGGTGCTCAGTTAGGTCACTAAGGCCACACGATTTTCGGCGGAACGACTGGAAACAACGCGAGTGAGCAGCATTAACACGCCCTAGTTCCCTCCGCCCACCCGTCCCAAGCCGTTTCGCGGTTTCGGGGGCTGGGCGCCCAGCTTCAGTGCTTCGCAGGCCGCTTTTTCGCCATCTTGTCTCGGCTTTGCTCGGCTCTCGCCGCGCCGATCGCGGTTTCGACGTGCTTCACTTCTTCCGGCGGGGGTAGAACCGCTGGCATGCCGAGCGAGGCGATCCACAGCTCGCGCGTCCAGCCCTTGGTGTGATAGAGGTGCTCGTCTTCCTGGTCTTCGACTTCGTCGTAGGCGGCTTTGAGCGCCTTGCCTTCGTCGCCTTTGAGCTGGCCAGCGACCTTGCCGATCAGCTCCCAGTTCAGGTGATCCTTGGTTTCGGCGAGCACGACGCACTCCGCCGCTACGATCTGGGCTGCCTCCTTGGGCGCACCGCTCTTCCGCGCCATGTTCATCGCCATCACCAGCGACTCGCCGATGTGCCGGACGACCTGCCGGCCCGGTGAGTCCGCGTTCTGATCGAGGCCCAGTGCATCGAACACGTCGCGCAGGATGCGTTCGTGCTCCTGCGTCTGCTCGAGGTACTCGGTCCATTCCTTCTTCAGGTCCTCGTTGACCGCACAGGCCACCGCGGCCTCGTAAATCTGGACGCCGCCGATCTCCGTTTCGAGGGCTTGGTAGAGGAGCTCGTTGACTTGGTTCCTTGCAATTGCCATGACTTCTCCTGACTTGCGGGTGGGACCGACGGGGTGGACGAAACGGAAGGCTCGATCAGCGTGCGCGACCGCGCCGAAGCAGATTCACGACAGCGAGCAGAATGATCGCGCCGAGCAGCGACACGAGCAGCGACCCGAAATTGAACGCGCCAGCGTTGATCGTTCCTGCGCCGACGAGCGGGGAGATGAGCCAGCCGCCGATCAGTGCGCCGATCAGGCCCACGACGACGTTCAGGAAAAGGCCCTGCTGGCCATCCGTCTTCATGATGATGCTGGCGATCCAGCCGATCAGGCCGCCAACGACGATCCAGATGATGAAGTTCATGGGTTCAGTTCCTCCTGTCGAGTTCGGCGCGGCGCTCCGCCATCGCGGCGCCCAGCGCGAGCAGGTCCATGCCCGCCTTTCGGCAGCGCGGGAACATGTCGTCGTGCTCCTCGCCGACGTGATACCTGACGTGCTCGGCGAGCACCTTCACCTTCGCGTCGTAATGCGACGTCTCCGGCGAAGCGTCGAGCAGCTGGCCGATGAGATCGCGCGTCACCGCGTGCTCGACATCGGCCTTGTCCAGCAGATCGCCGCCGGTGAAGCCGAGCGCCTCGCGGGCGGCCGGATAAAAGATCTCCTGCTCGATCGTGGCGTGCACGAGAAGCTCGTGGCAAATGCGGGCCACGAGCGAAGACTTCTCCGCCATGGACAGCTCGTCGCGATCCCGACCGTAGGCCCGGAACATCGCTGACACGCGCTTGTGGTCGTCGCGAAGCATGACGATCGCGTCCAGCGTCAGCGTGGACTCGTCGCTTCGGCGCTTGGCCCGGCGCACGGGCGTCGGGGAGATCGTGGACATTGCAGCACCTCCTGATTGCCGGACGGATGGCCGCATCCCCGACGGCCATCGTCACGAGTCATCGTCGAATGGATCGCCGGCGCAACCCATCGGCGGCGCGTGCGAAATTTTGTCCGACGAGCGCTGACGGTCGTGGCGGGATGCACCACGCGCGCCGCCGGCTCGGCGTGAAGGGCGGATCGACTCTAAGTCGCGCTGGCGACCGGCGTGGCACGTAGTCGGCGACGCACGCCGAGGAAGGGCCGCTCGAACGCCCAGTACCAGAAGACGGCAACGCAAAGGCAGATCGGCAGCCCCAGGGCGAAGTTGACAGCGAAGGCTGCGGGCGTGGCTTCGCCGAACACCGCCTTCACCCCTACCGAGAGCCAGCGCAGCAGCAACTCGTGCCAGAGGTAGAAGCTGTAGCTGGTTACGCCGAATGCGACGGCGGCGCGCGTCACCCAGTGCTTTGCGCGACCGGTCCGCGCGTCGGGCCGGATCGCTAGCGCATACAGCGAGGTTGCGACGGCGAGCCCCGCGACCAGGTGCCAGACGTAAATCCACGGATGTCCTTCCCAATAGCGCAGGAAGAAATCGTTGACGTGCAACAGGTAGGCAAGGGCGATCAGCGCGACCGGCGCCATCAGTACGAGCGCGAGTCGCAAGGACCTACGTAGCTGCAGCGCGTTGCGCAGGTCGGCTGCCGGCCCGCCCGGCGCGCGCGCGAGATGGCTCGCGAGCATGCCGAGCAGGAACTGATCGATGCGGCCGGGCAGCTGTTCGAGGATCCAGACCCGCTCGATCACCAGCGCGTCGCGAAACGCGGCGAACGCGGCCAGGCGCCACGCAAGCATCGTCGCGAGTCCGCCAGCGAGGACCGCCATCCATCCGAAGCGTTTCACTGCCCACGCGAGCAGCGGCAGCGCGAGGTAGAACTGCGCCTCGATCGACAGCGTCCACCAGACGTTGTTGACCGCCTGGAAGTGCTCGTAGGACAGACCGTGCGTGAGCGTCAGGTTGTACGCGAGCGTAGTGAGCGTCGGACGCTCGACCCACGTGGTGACGAGCCCGAGCACGGCGAGCAACGCGACCTGGGCGTAGTACGGGGGGAGGATGCGCAATGCGCGACGCTCGGCGAAGCGTCCAAGCTGCAGGGAATCGCTGCGTCCGCTCGCCCAGTCGTCGAAGACGCCCCAGAGCAGGAAGCCGGAGAGTACGTAGAACACGCCGACGCCCGCCCAGCCGGCGCTGGCGAGCGGCGTTACATCGATCGGCATCGTGCCGAGCGGGATCAGGAGCAGCTGCGGCCCGACCGATAACCACGCGTGGTAAACGAAAACCCAGAATGCGGCCAGGCCGCGTACCGCAGTCAGGGCAGGGTCGTCGGCGCGTGGCATGGCTAACCGGCGCGTGCCACCGCACCACCGGCCTCCTGCCGATCGACGGGGCGCGGAGTCAACGACCCGCGCGGGCGGTTACGGCCGTGCGGCCGGAAGGTAGCGCGACGTGATCCGCTCGAGCAGCTGCGCGTCGAACGGCTTGGTCAGGACGTCGGCATGCGGCGGCGGATCGTCGTCGTCCTCGATCGGATAGCCGGTCATGAGCACCACCGGGAGCTTCGGATAGCGGTGCGCGACGACCCGGAAGAAGTCGTAGCCATCGAGCTGCGGCATCTTGACGTCCGAGAGGACCAGCCCGATCGAGGGGTCCTCGTCGAGCAGATTCAGCGCTTCGGGCGCTGAATAGGCACGGACGACCGCATGACCCGACAGCTCGAGCAGCATGGCGACGCCCTCGACGCTGTCGCGATTGTCGTCGACGACGAGGACCGCTGAATCGTTGCCGTTTTGCGTATCCATTTCCGTCCTGGTCTTTCGCGCTGCCGTCGAGGCATCAGCCTACTTGCGGAGATAGCCGTAGGCTGATTCGTACAAGACGAATGATACTGCGAAATTCATGCCGGGGCATGTCGGAGTTCTGCCTACACAGCGGTAAGGTGGCCTGACCATCGTGCGTTCGGACGCGATGAACGGCATCCCCGAGTCGAACACTCGACGACGAGCGAGGGAGCGCACCTCAGAGCGATGCGCCGAGAAGCGTTGCGTGGTTCGCCTCGATGCTTGCCGCGCGCTCGGCTCGCCTGCATCTCGATCTCGTGCCAGGCCATCGTCACGATACGCAGGCATCGCTCGACATGCTCTGCGCCGTATCCGTAGGCGAGGCTCGCGTCGCTGTGCGGAAAGGGTGCCGGGCCGCCTCAATGCCGCGAACAGCGACGCGGTATCGAATGCTGCGCGCGCATCGATCCACTCCGCGATCGTGCCCGCGAGCGCCACGATCCGCCATTCGTCGTCGCCGAGCTCGCCGAACAACTGAAAGCGGCCGTGCCAGCGCTGCGCATCGTGTTCCCGACCGCCGATTCGAGCAACAGTAACGAAGCCGCAGGCGCCGAACTGGCGCGCGACGACAAGGTGCGCGTACTCGTGCACGCATGCGGCGCGCAAGGTCTCCGCGTCCCGTAGCGTTGGCGGCTCGACTCATGCGGAGTCCAACGCAGATGCTGCCGAATTCGGAAAGGACGCGACGTCCGCCGCCTGCTGCGCGACCGCCGTCGCGCAGCACGACCACGGATTCCACGCACTGCGCGAGGTCATCCGGATCGTGGGTGATGAGCACCATCGGAATGCCGAAGCGCCGCTGCACGTCGAGCAGGTCAGCGCGCAGGCGCAGGCGCAGAACCGAATCGAGCGAAGAAAACGGTTCATCGAGGAGCAGGACACGCGGTCGCGCCGCAAGCGCTCGGGCGAGTGCCGTGCGCTGCCTTTGTCCGCCGGAGAGTTGCGCGGGATAGCTCAGGCGAACATCGGTCAACGCAAAGACCTCGAGAAGGTCGTCGATCGTGCGTCGCTCCGCCGGGACCAGGGCCCGCGGGTACCAGCGCGCCAGCGCTGCAGCCACGTTGTCCTGCACGGTGCGGTGCGGAAACAACGCATAGTCCTGGAAGACGTAGCCGACATTGCGCCCGCGCGCTGGTACGTCGACATCGCGCGACCGATCGAGCCAGGTTTCGCCATCGATGACGATCCGTCCACGGTCGGGGCGCACGAGGCCCGCGAGCATCTGCAGCGTCAGCGACTTGCCCGCGCCGGAAGGACCGAACAGTGCGAGCCGTTCCGCGTCGGCGCGAAACTGCACGGCGAGGTCGAACCGGCGGCCCTGCGCGACGACGCGCTTGGCGATATCGACGTCGAAGCGCATAGTGTTCGCTAGCCTAGCGGTTCCACTTTCAGGTGGCCGCGACGGACCACGAAGCTCGCCGCGACGAGCAGCACGACGCAGACCAGCGAAGCGATGAGCACGAGGCCATTGGCCAGCGCGTCATCGCCAGCGTGCACTGCCTCGTAGATGGCGATCGACAGCGTCTGCGTGCGACCGGGAATGTTGCCTGCGACCATCAGCGTTGCGCCGAACTCGCCCATCGCCCGCGCGAACGCGAGCATCGAGCCTGCCGCAATGCCGCGCCAGGCCAACGGAAACGTGATCCGCGTGAACAATGTCCACTCGCCATAGCCGAGGGTGCGGCCCGCGTTCTCGAGATCCGGATGAACGCCCTCGAAGGCGGTACGCGCGGCCTTGAACACGAGCGGGAACGCGACGACCGCGGCCGCGAGCATGGCGCCCTGCCAGGTGAAGATGAGCTGGATGCCCAGCGTCTGCTCGAGCCAGTGTCCGAATGCGCTCTTGCGGCCGAACACGACGAGCAGGTAGTAGCCGAGGACCGTCGGCGGCAAGACCATCGGGAGCAGCAGCAGCGCATCGACGATGTCGCGTCCGGGAAAGCGGACTTTCGCCAGCAGCAAACCCGCCGCTACGCCGACGAATGCAGCGAGCAGCGTCGCGCACGCGGCGACCTTGAGCGTGAGCCAGAGCGGGATGAGCGCGGCGTCGACCATCGCTTCAGGGAGCGCGGAATCCGTACCGGGCGAGCACCTGTTGTCCGGACGCGCTACCGACGAAGGTCACGAACGCGGCTGCGAGCGCCGGCTGACGACTGTCCCGCACGACGGCGATCGGATAGTGTATCGGCGTCGGGGTCGCCACCTCGAAGCGCGACCTGACCCGGTCGGGCATGATCGCCGCGTCGGTGGCGTAGACGAACCCCGCATCGGCTTCCTCGCGCGCGACATAGTCCAGCGACTGCCGCACGTTCTGCGTGAACACCAGTCTTCGGCTCGAGCGTCGTCCACAGATTCGCACGCTCGAGCGCCTCCTTGGCGTAGCGCCCGGCCGGCACTGTTTGCGGGCTGCCCGCAGCGATCCGCTTGAAACGCGGCTCGGCCAGCGATGCAAGCGTGGCGACCGGAGCGGCAGCGCGCGGCACGATCGACGACGAGCCGGTTGCCCGCAAACGTCCGTCGCGAGCCGGGCACGATCAGCTCGGTCTTTTCGCCACGGTCCATTGCCACCTCGTCGGCGGACGCGAACACGTCGGCGGGCGCGCCCTTGGCGATCTGTGCGATCAGCACATCCGAGGCGGCGAAGTTGAAGACAACCTCGACGCCGGGATGCGCCGACTTCGAAGTCCCGGCCGATGTCGCGGAAGGCTTGCGTCAGGCTGGCGGCCGCCGAAACGACGAGCGCCTCGGCGCTTGCCGCGGATGCTGCCAGCATCAAGCATGCCGCCGCGACTGTCGCCCATCCGCGCATTCGTCTTCGCCGTATACCGCCGTATATGACGGAGCGCGCAATATATCGTGGGATACGACGACCGTCCACTGGCGTCCCTAGCGCGAGAGCAGGGCCAGGAACGCCCGCAGGTCGGCCGCGCTTGCCTTGGCCGCGGCTGCCTCGATACGCCGGTAGCGTTTCACGACCTGTGCGCCGAGCGGCGTCAGCGAAGTTCCGCCACCGCGCTTGCCGCCGGCTTCGGCGTCCGTGAGCGGCTGCGCGAAGCAACGGTTCATCGTGTCGAGGAGCAGCCACGCACGCCGATAGGACATTCCGAGCTGCCTGGCTGCCGCGGTGATCGAGCCGGTCGCGTCTATCGCCTCCAGCAATGCGATCTTGCCGGGGCCGACCGCGATCTCGTCGCCCTTGGTGATGCGCAGCCGGAACTGGACGCGCAAGTCGTCAGCCATGCGTGGAGTTCGCGAACCGGTTCGACGCGGCGGTTTCGGTCATTGCGCCGACTCGCATAACGTGCCCGCGGGTGGCGCGAAGAGCAGGCGCGCGATCGACTTCACCTGCGTCACGCCGTTGACGGTGTAGGCGAACGTGGCGGCGTTGCCGTTGGAAAACGTGAACGTGACCGAACCCACCGGCGTGCGTTGCACGAACGCGGGATTGAACGGCACTGCGGCGAACGAGGGGCCGGTCGTCCGTATCAACTGGCCGCTGTACACGCCCGGCGAGGTCTTCGGTGCGGCCGCGGAGAGCCACATCGGCGTCCCGTCGAGGTCATACGTGAACCAGGTCGCGAAGATCAGATCGCCCTGGTGCGCGAGGTTGATGCCCCAGCCTGACTCGCCACCGCCTGCGGCCCACCAGAGGTCCTGATAGTTCGTGGCGTTGAAGAAATCCGGTTGCAGCGCATACGTGCACTGCGGCACCGGCCCGAACGCGAATCGCGTGATCGCCTTCGTCTGCTGCAGCCCGTTCACGATATAGGTGAACGTCCCTCGGTTGACGTCGTTCAGCACCAACGTTGCCGATCCGACGACCGTGCGCGTCACCAGAGCGGGATTGAACGGTGAGGCATTGAACGCGGGCCCCCGCGTCTCGATCAATTGGCCGGTATACACGTCGGGAGCCGTAGCGGTGCGGTTCGCGGCCATCGACAGCCACCACGCCTTGCCGGTCGGATCGTAAGTGAACCAGGTCGCGAACAGCACTTCGCCCTGATGGGCGAAGTTGATGCCCCAACCGGATTCGGAGTTCGCGGGCGCTTTCCACCACAGGCCCTGCGCAGGAACGCCGGCGGCGGCCAATCCGGCTTGGGCACCGACGACGGCGGCGCCTGCGTCGAGCATGCCGGCGCCGCAGGTATCGATCGTGCAATAGCACTGCAGCTGGTCGATGGGTTGCCCAAGCGGCGTCGAATTGAGGTGCGGCGCATTGGAGGACGGTCGTTCCATCGCCGTTGTCGCCGCCGGTCGTCGGGAAGGGGCGGGCGCTTGCCTGCAGGACGATCCTTGCCTGCAGCGGCGTCAAAGTCGGCTGGACCGAAAGCATCAGCGCCACCGTGCCGGACACGAGCGGCGCCGCAAAGCTCGTCCCCAACGACGGCGTGAAACTGTCCGTATGGATGTGATTGCCGGGCGTGGTCGTTCCCGCATTCGACGTCGTCAGGATCGGATAAAGGCAGGGCGATCCCTCCGTGACGTTGATGCAATTCCCGCCGGGCGCACTGATCGCGATCTCGGTACCAAGATCGGAGAAACCGACCTTCGTTCCGACGTGGCGAAGCGCGGCCACGGCGATGGCACCGCTGCAGTTTGCCGGCGTGCCTGCCGCGTGGCCTGCGGAGTTTCCAGCCGACGCAACGACGATCGCGCCCACGGCATTCACCTGGGCGATCGCCTGCTGGTACGCGGCAGTGCAGGGTCCTTCGCTTCCGAGGCTGAGGTTGATCACCTTGGCCGGATCCGCGTTCGCCGGAACCCCCGGCACCGCAAGCCCGGCGGCCCAGCGCAGGCCGGCAATGATGTCGGAGTCGAAGCCACCACACTTGCCCAGGACCCGCACGGGCAGGATGCGCACACGACGCGCGACACTCGCCATGCCGATGCCGTTGTCGGTGAGCGCACCGATCAGCCCCGCTACCTGCGTGCCGTGCCACGAACTGTTGTCGGCTTCGGGCGAGCACTCGTGGAACGGACCGCCCACCATCGAGATTTCGGCATCCGTCACCCAGTCGCCCGGGTCCGAGGCGTCGGGATCGCGGCCATCGCTGTCGTTGGCGACGTCGATGTCGCTGATCATGTCGTAACCGGGAAGCAGATTGCCGCCGGCGCTGACCGGCAACAGGTCCGGATGATCGAAGCGAACGCCGGTATCGAGCACCGCGACGACGACGCTCGCATCGCCGGTCGTGACGTTCCACGCGGTCTCGACATCCAGCGACGACTTCACGACACTGTCCGGTGCGCGCAGGTACCACTGGCCCACGGCGGGACCATTTCCTGCCACGCCGTCGCCGTACAGCGGATCGTTCGGCGCCACCAAGCGCTTCCGGCGCTGGTCCGGGACTGCGTACTCGACGTCCGGATCGCGCGCGAGCCGTTGCGCGAGCTCGGTCGAGCTGATGCCTTTGCCGATCACGACCTGCGTGTCATCGGAAAGCGCGGGCCCGTCGGCCATCGCGACACCGAGCCGTTTGCCGAGAATGTCCGCGCGGCTGAGCGGCGGAACGGTCGGCGACGACTGCTTGGTCAGTAACGAGTCAGCTTTGAACTTGACGATGACCCGGGCCGAACTGGTTGCTGACGCAACGATCTGCGTTTGGGCCGTCAGCATCGGCGGGGCGGATGCGAGCAGCGCGACGCAGATCGCGGTCAAACAGCGAATGAGCTTGCGAAGCGGGAGAGGCGTGTCGATGGCGCGGGGAAGCGGTGGAAGGAATCGGGACATCTTTATCCCGCGGGCGAGGGCGATCCGTTCGATCAGGGAAGCGGACGATTATATCCATGCGTCCGCAAGGGCAACGAGCCGGTCTCAGACTAGGGATGCCGCCATGACCGCCAGCGCAGTATCCACGGCCAGGAACAACGCGAGCAGTTGGCCAACCGCGAAACAGAAGGCGGCGATCACTACGATGTGTCGCAGCGTTTCGATCTCCTCGCGGACGGCCCGGGGACAGTGTGCGGTCGGACGTCACAAGGTGGCAACGCGAAGTTCGCGCTGCGTTGGGCGCGCCGAAGGCGTTGCGCCGAGCGCCAACCCCCAATTCGCTGGGTCGTGTCGTGAGTCGCCCATCGTTTGATGCCGAGACGTTCACGCCCACTGTCATGCTCATCTCGTGAAGCTCGTCCCGAGTTGTCCTATCATTCCATCGGCCCCGATGGTCGCAAGGGAGAGCCCGTCATGCCCGCCTACTGGATCGCCCGTGCAAAGATCGACGACCCCGTCGAGTACAAGAAATACACCGACCGGGTCCCGGCCATCATCGCGCAGCACGGCGGCAAAGTGCTTGCGCGCGGCGGCCGGTACCGGATCATGGAGGGGCCGGACACCTTTCACCGTTTCATCGTGATCGAGTTTCCGACCATGGAGGCCGCGATCGCGTGCTTCGAGTCCGACGCCTACCGCGAGGCGTCGGCGTTCCGCCGTGCAGGCGCCGGGATCGTCGAGAATGTCATCGTCGAGGGCGGCGACGCGACGCCGCGCTGATTGGAGCCCAGCGATGAGACTAGCAATCGGATCGGCGTGCCTGGTCGCCATCGCGCTGGCGGGCTGCACAAGCGTAGGGCCGCCAACGATCGAACGGGACCGGTTCGACTATGTGACCACCATCTCGGATTCCTGGAAGCGGCAGATGGTGCTCAACTTGCTGAAGCTCCGTTACGCCGATGCGCCGGTGTTCATGGACGTCACGTCCGTGATCAGCTCGTACTCTCTGGAGGGTGAAATCAGCCTCTTTGGCCAGTACGCCCCGCCCGGACGCGGCGACACGTTCGGCGGCCTGGGCGCCACGGGCCGGTACACGGACAAGCCGACCATTACGTACCATCCTCTCGCCGGGGACAAGTTCGCGAGGAGCGTGATGGCCCCGATCCCGGTCGCGGGGATCCTGTTCCTCATCCAAAGCGGTTACGCGACTGATCTCGTGCTGCGGATCTGTGTCAGCAGGATCAACGGTCTTGAAAACGCCTATGGCGGCATCGGCAATCCTCGCGAAGGCAGTCCGCGATTCGGGGAGCTCCTGACCGCGCTGCGGGAATTTCGGGCCGGGGGAGACTCGGATTTCCGGATCAAGGCCATCAGGGACGCGCAGGTCGTCGTGATGTTCATCCGTCCATCGACGGAGGAAGGGGCCGTGCTCGCCCGCAGGATCCGCGACCTGCTCGGCCTCAATCACGCGGAGCGCGAGTTCACCGTCGTCCCCGGGCCCTACGCCGAACACGATACGGAGATCGCCATCCAGACGCGGTCGATACTCCAGGTTCTGATCGATGTCGCTTCCCAGGTCGATGTGCCGAGCGACGATGTTGCCGAGGGGCGGGTCTACAGCCCGCAGCGTACTGTCCAGCAGCAGCACATGTTTCCGCCGTTGCTCGATCTGCGTCATGGTCCGTCGCGACCCGACGATGCCCACGCGGCCGTTCGATACCGCAACCGGTGGTTCTGGATCGACGACCGCGACCATCGGTCGAAATTCATGCTCACCTTTCTGCTGTTGATGTTCTCGCTCACCGACGTGCCAGCACAGCAGGCACCGGTCTTGACGGTTCCAGCGAGGTGAGCGCGCCAGGAGCGGGACATGACGCAGAACCTCGATATCATGGCACTGATCCGCACGAGGGACGCAACGTCGCGCTGAACATCACCGGGGGACGAAGCCATGTATGTCGCCGAATCCAAGCGCCTCACGCTCGCCGGCGCGAGGAAAATGATGGCCACCGCGACTGCGAGGGCCGAGGAAGCGGGCATCGCAATTTCGGTCGCGATCGTCGATGCGGGCGGCCACGTGATCCTCGTCGAGCGCATGGACGGCGGGCGTTTCCACACCGTGCATTCGGCCACCACCAAGGCCGTGTGCGCCGCCTCGAACAGACGGCCAACCACGTCACAGGGCGCGCAGGGCCAGCCGCTCGATACGGTGCATGCGATCGGGCTCGCGCTCGCCGCCGGCGTGGAGCGGTGGACCGCGATGGAGGGCGGCTACCCGATCCTCGTCGACGGCGAATGCATCGGAGGGATCGGCGTCAGCGGCGGCAACTTCGAGTTCGACGCGCGCGTCGCGCAAGAAGCCGTCGCATCGATCGGTGCAAAGTGACGATGGCTTTTGAACCTCTCGCGGTCGCCTGCATCGGGATGGGCTGGTGGTCCGACGTGCTCGCCGACGCGATCAAGCGGTCGGGCAAGCTTTCGATCGCCGCCTGCTATTCGCGCTCGGACGAAAAGCGCAACGCGTTCGCGGCGAAGTACGGCTGCCGCGCCGCAACGAGCTATGAGGCGATTCTTGGCGACGACTCGATCGAGGCGATCATCAACACCACGCCGAACAACGTACATCTGCAGACCACACGCGCTGCGGCGCGCGCGGGCAAGCACGTGTTCCTCGACAAGCCGATCGCCAACACCGTCGCCGACGGTCGGGCAATCGCCGCTGCGTGCCGCAACGCGGGCGTCGTGCTCGCGATTGGCTACCAGCGCCGCCGCGAGAGCCAGTTCCGGTGGATCCGGGAGCGGATCGAGGCGGGCGCGTTCGGGAAGCTCGTCAACGCCGAGGCGAACATCAGCCGGGATCGCGTCGGCCAGATCGATCTGAAGTCCTGGCGCTACACCGCCGACGGCATGCCCGGCGGCGTGATGCTTCAGATCGGCATTCACTACGTCGATGTGCTGGAATACCTGATCGGACCGGTGAAGGCGGTGAGCGGCATGCTCGCGCAGCTCGTGCTGCCCGGTGACAATCCCGATGTCGCGAGCCTCGTGATGGAGCACGAGAACGGCGCGCTCTCGACGGTCAACGCGAGCTACGCCTCGGCGTCCGAGTACTACGTGATGAACGTCTACGGCAAGGAGGCCAGCGCCTACTACGATCTGCACCAGGGACTGCGGTTCCTCAAGCGCGGCGCCGAACGTTCCGAGCCGGTCGCCGTGCCGAAGATCGATGCGTTGGTGGACGAGCTCGACGAGTTCGCACGCAGCGGTGCGCGGGACGGGTCAACCCGAAATGGATGGTGAACGGGCGACGACGTCGCTGGCGGTGATCCGGGCCGGCATCAAGGCGGCGCGAGAGGGGCGGCGCGTCGCGGTCGCGGAAATCCTTGCCGAGGAGGGCGAATGAAACTGCTGATCACCGTTTTTAGCGCCATCCTGCTGGCGCTGCCCGCGGCCGCTCAGGAGCCGCCGTTTCCGCAGAAAGGGACTATCGAGGTGACGGTGCTGTTCGCGGCCGGCTCCTCGGCGGACATCACGGCGCGGATGCTCGCTGAGGGCATCTCGAAGCACCTTCCGGGAAACGTAATCGTCGTGAATCGCCCCGGCGCCGGCGGCGCGATCGGCTACAAGCATGTCGCGAGCCAGAAGCCCGACGGCTATGCGCTCGTGTGGAACTCCAATTCGATTTCGACCACCTATCACTCCGGCCAACTGGCATTCGACTACCGTGCGTTCGACCCGGTGGCGCGCGTGCTGGTCGAGTCGCCCGTGCTCGCCGTGCGCGCCGACGCCCCGTGGAAGACACTCGGGGAGTTTCTCGCCGACGCGAGAGCGCGTCCCGGCAAAGTGACCGTCGGCAACTCCGGCATCGGCAGCCATACGCACATCTCGTCGGCGGCGCTGTTCAAGGCCGCGCGTGTCGAGGTCATCGAAGTGCCGTACGGCGCGGCGCAAGTCGTGCCGAACCTGCTCGGCGGTCACGTCGATGCACTGGTGCAGTTGCCAGGCGCGCTCTCGACCCACGTGAAGGCAGGAACGGTGCGGCTCCTCGCTGCGCTGATCCCGCAGCGCGATCCTGCCTTACCCGATGTGCCCACCGCGCTTGAGCAAGGCGTGAACGTGTCGGTCGAGGCATGGCGCGGGATCGCGGTGCCACGGGGCACGCCGGCGGCCGTCGTCGCCGCGCTCGAGACGGCGATCCGCAAGACCGCCGAAGCGCCGGAATTCGCGCAAGCCTGCGAGAAGCTCGGCATCCGCCCGGCCTATCTGCCCGCCGCCGAGTTCGGCCCGCTCATTGCGAAGGAGGACGCCGAGCTTTCGACGCTCATGCAGCAGATCGGCCTGAAGAAGCAGCCCTGAACCAAGGAGCGCACCATGTCCCTCAGCCACCTCGAGCATGTTCTCGTCCAGACCGCGGACATGGACGCGACGCGCGACTTCTACACCCGCGTGCTCGGGATGCACGTCGGGCCGTCGCCGAACTTCAAGTTCCCGGTGTTCTGGCTCTACATCGGCGACAAGGACGTCATCCACGTCACCGAGGGCGGCGCGAACACGTCCGAGAACCGCAAGACGTACGTCGGCCAGCAATCCGAAGCCACGCGCGGTAGCGGCGTGATCGACCACCTCGCGTTCCGCTGCACCGGGCTCGCGGAGATGATGGAGCACCTGACGAAGCTCGGGATTCCGTTCAGGCAGCGGATGGTGAACGACCAGGGGCTTTATCAGCTGTTCGTGATGGATCCGAACGACGTGAAGGTCGAGCTGAATTTCTCGAACGCCGAGGTGAAGGGCGTGCGCCCCGAGCTGATGGCGTCCGACCTGGCGGGTTGATAGGAGGAATCCCCTCGGCGTGGCTCCTCTGGAACCATCGACGCACAATGAGGAAATCGACCTGCGCCTCGTCATGCGCAGCCCCGGGCCTCAGGATCTGTTCTGGCGTGGCCACTGGCTCCCTGTCGTCATCCGCCATCGGCCAATCTCCAAGCGACCAGTGGAGCCGCTGTCCTCGGCCCAAACTTCTGCGTAGAGCGGTCGCGTTCGAGGATCGCTTCTTTTCCCGATCTGAGTTTCATAACTTCAGGCGGGAGCAACTTGTCGCGCCCCCAGACTTGACCCGCCATGCGAACAAGGCGATTCGCTTGCGAGGTCGTTGCGTCTCTCGCATCGTCGACGGGTTAACGAGCGCGATCACGTTCGCCACTCGGCACGCGGTGTGGGTGGCACAGCCCGTGCGCGCAGGCACAACCTCGAACGATCATGAACGCGAAGGGACAAGTCTCCGGCGGGGCGTGCACAAGCGCCGGGTCGTGTTCTCCCAACTTAAACGCGATTGCAGGACGCACCACGTGGCGCGCGTTCACCTACGTAGTTGTTAGCTACAAAGCCTCGTCCATAGGTTTAGTTGAATGTTGACTGGCCTTACACCTTTGCGCGGCGACAGGCGCAATAAAGACCAGGTCCGCTAGCACCCAAGGGCCGCCTGGCGCGCTTGGAGGTGAGGTCGGGGCCGACGCCGCCGTCGAAGCCCTTTACGCCACGCCGCGCTGCAACGAACTGCTGGTTCGGGCCTGCGAGATAGAACAATATGTTGTCTACATGGTGCGCTTTGTGCTTGCCGGCCAACGCGAAGCACCAACGCAGGAGACCGAGATGAGACGCATAGTTGCAGCGGCTTTGATCATCCTCGGGCTGACGGCCGGACACGGAGCCGCAGCGCCCATCGTTCATTTGACTCCCGAGGGCAACGCGACGCTCGTGGAGGATCTACTGGTCGACGGCGTGCTTTACGACGTACGTTTCGACTTCGGCACGTTCAACACCGTCTTCTTCGGCCTGCCTGTGCCGAATTTCGGCGGCGTGGCCATTAACGCATCCGATGCACTTGCGGCTGCGCTCAGCGGTCCCCCTTCCGCCGCGGGGGTGGGACCCCTCGGAGGTCCATTCGTCCCAGGAATATTCGTTCCCGGTGGCCCCGCCTTCATGGGAGATGTGTTCGGTGGCCTGGTGCAGAGGCCCTTCCCATGCCCGATCAACGCATTCGCCGCGGATGGATGGTGCATGGTGGCTCCCTTCGGTTGGGCCGCAAACGAGGCACTGCCGGAGGGCTATGTGTGGGCCGTGTTCTCAGTGGCCGTTGTTCCAGAGCCTGCGACGTTGGTCTTGCTCGCGGTTGGCGTAGCCGCCCTTGCCTATAGTCGCCGCAAGATCCGCGTCCGCAGAATCCATTAACTCGCGATCGGGTTGGTGTGCGCTGAATTAACCAAACCTCATCGCGAACGCTATGCCCGCTTGGAACGTCTGGATGGAGGCTGCCGACCACAATCATCGACGGGACCCTGCCGCCTCGTTCGGAAGTGAAGCAGACATGTCACCCCACATACTGCATAAGGAGGTAATTGTGAAGGTAGCCAGGTTCTTAGTGATCGCTGGAGCGCTCTTCGGGGTGATGTGCATCAGCGCTCCGGAAGCCGCTGCTCAACAACCAATCATAGGTTGTGTGAAGCCAGGCACGGGGCTGTTGCGAATCCCGCCCCCCAATGAAGGCTGCAACGTGGAGGAAACTCCGCTGACCTTCGACGACTTACCACTCCTCGTCGCGCTGCGAACTCAGGTCCTGCAACTACAAGAGGAGGTACAAATACTAGAAGAGAGGCTGACAAGTGTTGAGGCTTGTACGGCCAGCATTCCAGCATGCAACCCCCAGCTAGTATCTACTTCTTCGTCGCGGACCGCGTCCACGTTACAGCCAAAGACGACATCGTTAGCAATGCTCACAGCAGTTTCGGCGCGGTTGCCGACTCGAGCTCGCTGTCCCTAAAGCCGGGCTGGGGGCCGCACTTAGCAGCAAGACTGGCGCCGTGCTGTGGACGCGGATGTCTGGTCTTGGTTGCGGCCGGTTGAGGCAAAGCCTGTCTGGTAGCGGAAGTGGTTAGCTATGCTTCGCCACGAGATTGGCCCAATACTCTTCGAGTGCCTCGACCTCGCGGTTAGCCGATGTCGCGTCCGATTCGCAACCCCCAATCTCATGAGCCATGTCCTCGGGCAGACTCATTAGCGACGCGGTGACTCCGCCGAGCACGGGCGGAAGGTCCGCGGTAGTCCCCAAGGATTGCAGAACCGGTTCCATGCATTCCGCTCTGACGCGCGGACCCGCATAGCTTGGCGGAAGACTTCGGACTTTGCCGTCCGTCAGTCTGGCGGTGGGGTGTCATTCACAATGCGGGGCTACCGCGGGCATAACGAGATAGTTACCCCCAAACCTACCCTTGGAAACTGGCTGCTGCCCTCGCAGCGCGCGGAGGCCCGCGCGCAAGTGAGCCTGCGCCATTGTTCTACCTGTTGTTCTCAATGACCGAGCACCGCCGAAGCGGGAAGGTTCCCCAAGGCGCGTCGCCGCTGGCTACCGCTTCCTTCGTTGCGTCCTGAGACTCCCTCGCCGTTCGCTGCCCAGCGCCCGATGTATGCGCGAGTTCTCTGCAGTATGGTTCATCCCACAAGGAGCGGTTCAAGTCGCACAGGGTCACGTGGACTGCATGGAGTCGTTGTAGCTCGCGCAGCAGCCTGAGGCGGGAATCCCTCCCGATTTGGTCGGCTCCCTGCGATCAAATCCTCAAGATATTTGCCCCGGGCCGACGGATCGGCCCATGTCGCACAAATCAGATTCGCAATCCGAGGGAATTGCCTAGCGAGCGCTGTGGGTCGAAACTTTTCTGGTATTTCGGCCAGCCAGCACGCGGTCCGTGGGAGCAATACTGTTGACCGGTTGCGCGCGCCTCAGGTGGGACGGGAGGCGGAGCGGAGGCGCTTGGTTCGCACGCAGGGTCTTTCTTGTGCGCAACATTGTGTGAGTGAACGTCCTCTGGGGAACGGGTCTCCAACCGCGATGAGATGGATTTGACATTGTTACGTGCATACGCCCGATGATGGTGCCTTAGCGTAACGAAGGCGCACCGTCAACGTACACCGGCCGCAGACAAACGGCAGTTCGTCACCGCCAATCGGGACCATGAGCGCGGCACACGACGACGATAAGTTGCCGTCCTACGCTCGCCGGATGCAAAGCACGGCAGTTTGCCGCAGAGTCTGTGCCTTCGTCCGCTGCCAGATGACGCGCGGGTGCATCGTCGGCACCCACGTCAAGAAACACCGGCACAATCAATAATGATTCGGATCGTTTTGTAGCCAGTGTGGCTGTCTTGGACCACAACCCGCATTTGAGACGGGTGCCTTCGCAGCAACTGTATAAGCTCGCCCACGGTCATACTTGCCCCTCCATGCGCGGGGCTAACGCAGGAGTCATTCCCCAAGTGACTACGGTCGCGCGGTATTCGGGCTGGAACTGTCGGCATTGCCTCCGCGAAGCGTATCCTCGTTCTACTTCCCCCTGGCCGGTGAACCACGAGCAACCGTGAGCAGATCGCGCATTGCCTTGGTGATCGGCGCAGAGCGCAACACCCCTAATTCCTAGTCGAGCGTTCTCGGACGTAGCCGCGCTCAATCGGGCACGTTGGTGCGGTGGACGGGACGCATATCTCGCCCTGCGCAATGGCGCTCGAAGCATCGCCAATGTCACGCACTAGCCAGCTCTGCGCGTAGCACTGATCGCCGACACGCTCATAGCCCGCTAGCGTGAACACCTGCGGGCTCATGGCGATGATCTGCGGCTCATACCCTCGCCAAGCACATCCGCCGCGCGCAGTCATCCAGCACTAGGACGCGGGCCGTCCTGACGTAGCACATCAGCTGAACTTATGTGTGCCACCGCACGGTGTTAGCGCCAAAGACTTGATGGCACGTGCCGATGGCGGCTGACAGCCGACGATGACTAACGCTTTCGCGTGGGGCGCATGGCGTAGCCAATCGCGCTGGCAATCAAAGCAAGGGGCAAGGCAGGAGGCTCGGGAACAAACCGATACACCAAACTAATGGTCGCCTCACGGAAGCCCGCGCGCGCGAAGCAGCGCAATCATGCGCCGATCATGCCATGGTGATTCCGGAGGCATTAAGACGGCCATAGCAGCGCAAGCGAGTAATTGCGGAGCACAACGGTCATACCGTCGGGACGGTGCCACCATCGATCACATACTCTGTACCAGTGATCGTCGCCGCGCGATCCGACGCCAGGAATGCGATCAGATTTGCAACTTCAGCTGGCTTTGATGGACGCCCGATCGGGATGCCACCGAGAGACTTCATGATGATCTGCTTGCCCCCCTCGATGTCGGTACCTGCTTCGCGTGCGAGCCGCTCTGCCAGATGGATCGACGATTCAGTCTCGATCCAACCCGGCGAAACCCGCACGACACGGACGCCTTTGGGAGACACTTCCTTCGATAGGCTCTTGCTATAGGTGGACAGTGCCGCCTTGGCGGCAGCATAGGCTGTTGTCGCCTCCGGCAACGGAAGCAATCTTTGAATGGAAGAAACGTGAATTACCACCCCGCTGCCCTGCGCGACCATCCCTGGAACGAGCTGCCGATCGAGCCGAACGGCAGGAAACAGATTGAGGTACAGCTCCTTGTGCCACTCGATGTCAGTCAGCGCCGCAAAACCGCCTCCCGGAGCCGATGAGCCACCGAGCATATGCACGATGATGTCGACCCCGCCGAGCCGCTGGCGTGTAGCCTCGGCCACGGTAGCGCAACCTTCCTCAGTAGTGAGATCCGCGGCGACGAAGATCTCCTCCGTCAGCATCTCCGGCTGCGCGCGAGCCGTTGTGAGCACCTGCGCACCGAGATGCCGGAAGAGTTGAACGGTCGCAGCCCCAGCGCCTCGGGTTCCGGAGGTGATCAGGGCGCGCTTACCTTCAACGTGAGAAACTCGATCATCAGCCAATCCTCAATGCAACGGTCTTGCCGTTCGCGACAGTAGAGTAAGTCATGGAACAGGTCCGTGATTTGCCGTTGTGGTGGCTCGAAGCCAGGTCACTTGGACAAAGCTTCGGCCGCCCCGTGGATGAGGTCTGCTACCGCCTTCGGCTGAGACATGAACACCGCGTGGCTTGCCTTGACCTCGACGGACTTGCTGCTCGCGCGCCGAGCCATCATTCGCATGAGATCGGGATGAATCGCGCGATCGTCCGTTGGGACGAGAGCCCAGCTCTTCTTGGCCCTCCAGCCCGCTTCCTTGATCCTGGTGTCGAAGCTCGCCTTGGCGGGAAATACCTGCGATCGCGCCATGAACTCAGCGTCGGCCCGCGGCAGGTCCGCGGCAAAGTCGTTCGCATAGACCTTGGGATCGAGATACAGGAACTCGTCCGCCGTCGCGCTGATTCCCTGGGTCGCCGCGGGAATCTTCGCCGCAAGCTCGGACAGCGTCTCACCCGCATCAGGCTGAAAGGCGGCGATGTAGACGAGCCCGGCGACGTTGCTCGCGTTACCCGCCTCCGTGATCACCATTCCGCCATAGCTGTGTCCGACGAGGATCGAAGGACCATCCTGCAGGTCGAGGATGCGCCGGGTGGCTTGCACGTCGTCCTGCAGAGAGGTCATCGGCTGCTGCACGATCGTGACCTTGTACCCTCGACCAGTGAGTAGATCGTAGACCTTCCGCCATCCGGATCCATCGGCGAGCGCGCCGTGAACGATGACTACGTTCTTGATCTGAGCAGCCTGGGCCTGCGCAAAACCTAAGAGAGTGAACGCCAGCGTGCCGGCCAGCAGAAGTGGGTGTCGAATGAGTCGCATGATATTTTCCTTCGTTTGGGTTTGGATGAACGATGTTGCACTCATTGAGCGCGATGAATCGAAATCAGAACTGCGTGTTGAAGGTCCAGATAAGCCAGACATCCTGGCGTTGACGTGATCGCGGTTCGCTCCTCGACGGACGGTTACGCCCCCGGGGAGTTTTCTTGCAACGCTTCGGCTGACATTGCCTCGCTGCGACTAGGCGCGGGAGAGACTGCGCCAGTTGTGCCTGCAACGCTTCCGGATCGGCCTTGAACGCGGAAGCCATGTCCTGCGACAGTCTGCCGGGAAACGCCTCGACTTCGCCCGCCTCCACTGCATCCAGAATGCCGATGGCCGCTTCTTCCGGGGCGATTTTTTCGCCACTGAACCAAGCTCCCATCGCGGTATCGATCTGGACCGGCATGCGAGAGCCAGGCGCGACGACACCACGCGACGTGGCGGTCGCTGGAGTGGCGAATGAGCCGCATCGACAACCCCGGCAAGGGATGATGGGCATTCTAGTGGGGCCGCAACCCGAGAGCGAGGCGGATCACTTCTTCGTTTGCAAGCGATGCGGACAGGCCGTCGACATGCGCGACTTGGGCAGGTGTTCCCACGAGCAGCTAAGCACGAGCCGATCGACCTGGATAGTTGAGACAGGAACTCGGGCCGATGGCACGTCGCAGGCACAGCGCCTGACGTAGAATCCCCGCGCGGGCCCACCGCCCTGGCGGGCTCGCTTGCACCGATTCGCCGGTCCAGGGCGTCGCTTCTTGGAGCCTCGCCATGCGATTCGCGCGTGCCGCGCTTGCGGTTGTGGTCCTCGCTACATCTTCGTCCGTTCCCGGAGCGCCCTGCGCCGGCTTCACCGACGTCGATGACACGAGCCCATTCTGCGCGGACGTCGAATGGATGAAGAACCGCGGGATCACACTCGGCTCACGCCAACACGACCTGTCCGGTACACGTTGCAGATGGCCGCATTCATGTATCGGCTCGGAAACGCGTTCCTGCAAGGCGGAAATGATTCGGCGCGACGGCTCGCTTAGGTACAACGGATCAACTCGGTGAGATCGTCGGGGACGCAAACCGTCGCCCTATCGATCGGCGATTGGCTCCTAACGTGATCCTTGGAACCGCGCACCCCCAGTGCCCCTGGCGGATCCGATGGCGTAACGGCGGTGGACACGTCAATACGCGACTGCCGGGTGGGCTACGATCAGTGGTGGCAATGACAACGGTGCCGGCTATGCGGCGGTCGTCCCAGGCGGGTTTAGCAACGCCGCGAACGGACAGTTATCGTTCGCCGCTGGCTGGCATGCAAAGCCAATTTCAACCACTGCTTCGTTTGGGGAGCCTCGCAGGCGAACACTTCTTGCTTCGCGCCGCACGAGTGGTCATGAGCGGACTGGGCGGGTTTTATTTTTGGACCGCCGGATCAGACGACAACTCTTTCAGCGGCGCTCGGCTGGCGCCGGGAACTGGAGCCTGGACCGCCTACAGCGATCGCAATGGTAAGCACGCAATCGATCCGGTGGATTCGAGCCTCGTGCTTGAAGGGTATCATCGATGCCCATCGCAACATGGCAATGGAAAGCCGAGCCTGGAGCCGTCCGGCATATGGGGCCGATGGCGCAGGACTTTCGTGCCGCTTCGGATTAGGCGACACCGACGGATCGATACGCTGACGCCGACGGCGTCGCCCTCGCCGCAATTCAGGGGCTCAACGCAAAGCTCGAAGAGGAGCAGCGAGAAGCAGATTGCGCGCGGAGCTAGCCATTACGCTCTCTCAAGAGGAAGTTGCAGCATCAGGGCGGCGCAATCCGCGCGATAACATGAGCCGCATCGACAATCCCGGCAAGGGCATCATCGGCGTTCGCGAGGGACCACAACCCGAGAACGAAGCCGACCACTTCTTCGTTTGCATGCGATGCGGCCAGGCGGTCGAAATGCGCGAACTTGGCCAGGTGTTCCACCATGAGCAGTTACGGACGAGCCGATCGACCTGGATAGGCGACTGCCTGCGCTGCCGCGCTCCTGGCTCGATCTAGGCCGTTTGCGCTGCCCGCGACGAGGGGGCAAAAGATCGATCCTAGCTACTGGATGCCGTAACGCGAATTCAAAAGATGCTCGGCGGTATGCGGCGCGTCGTTTGAGGTTGCCCGCGGCCCGATTGCGGCCGCACTCCGGACAGGTCACAACCACGAAGCGCACGTTCTCGTCGCTTGGCTGCAGGAACGCCGAGGAAACAAGACGAGGCATCAGAACCGATAAGTGAACTCAATCATGTGGAAATCGGCGCCAATGGTGTTCGTCCATGGATTCCGGCGTCGGAGTAATGCAGAAATCGGTAACCCACCCCGAGTGGCCCGTAAAGCGGAACGCCGACCCCGACAGTCAACGCAAACTGGAAATGGCCGCCATAGTCTTGCTTCTCAAAGGTATGCCGGCTTAGCAGAGCCCCGCCGACCCCTACATCGAGCACAAAACGCCCATCTTGACTACCGACCGCAACCACAGGGATGACAGACAAAACGAACGCCGTGCTCTTTCCTCCCTGAAGCATTCCAGCGCTTGCCAGCAGTCTCGTTCCGACGCCCCAGCCTGACGGGTAATAGTGTTCCCAAGGCAATCGAATACTCGCCACCACGTCGTACTCGCGAAACGCTTCCGGCTGCTCCTCGCCAAGTACGCGTTAACCGCCCACGCGTGCTCGAACTCCAATGCTGAGCGGATGCCAGCCCTCCGCTAGGCTGGGCGAAGGTGCGAGGACGCAGAGGACGAGACTCGTTAACGCAAGGCCCGCCTTGGTCCTTGCGCAAAAGTTGGCGCCTGAGCGCCCGTGCTGAGCCACTGTCTCGGGACTATTCATGCATCTCACATTGGCTGCTTGGCCCACGGCTATGACGATCGCTTCCGGCTCAATCCCGCCGAGCGCTCTCGACGCAAAGCGGTCATAGCGCGGTCCCAAGTCAAAATGCGTTTGCGGGACGTCGGGCGTCCGCCGCTAGATTGGAGACAGATATGTCAAAGTTGTCGATCTCTAGCACGCCAGGATAAGGCCTGAGTTCTCAATATGCTGCCGAATAGACGATGCAACCGTCCCGGCTCGTCGTAGTAGTAAAGGCCGCCTGGATCGTGAACACGGTCGATGACATGTCGCGCAGACACAAGGTAATAGGTCCCGCTTCGTTCGACAAGCAGGCTTGTTCCGACCAAACCGGGTCTCTTGCCCCGTCGGATGCTGAATAGCGGGACTACGTGTCACAGCAGAGCGTTCGCGGACGCAGTGAGTGCTTGATTGAATCGATCGTCAGGATCCGACATGGTTGGTCGCGCTACCTAACGTCCGAGTAGAGCGCCCCGCCGCCATCGGTGTCGAGCAGGCTCGCCTCTCTGACTAACATGCCGTCGCTGCGCTTTGCGGCGAACGCAAGTCGACGTGGGTAAAATGGCGGGTAATAAAAGGAGTAACTCACGGTCACGTCAACCAGTTTATATTAATAATCAATAGCTTAACGTGACGTAGCTGGCGGATGGGGTGGGATTCGAACCCACGAGCCACGTTGCCGCGGCCGCCGGATTTCAAGTCCGGTGCATTCAACCGCTCTGCCACCCATCCTGCTATCGAATCCGGTCGGCGCGCGGCAAATTTCGGCGTCGCCCCTTGAAAATCCCTGCGGCGAGAGCATGTTAGCACTCGACACCCGGCGGGCCGGCCGGAAGGTCCTGCTGAAACCCCGTAGGTTTCTGCTAGTCTAACGGTCGCTCGGGCCGGTTCCGCGGCCCCTATCGGAGGGAAGCATGGAGAAGCTCCAGCCTGTGTCGATCAACAATGAGCGGCTGCCGCGCTCGCAGACGGGCGGCACGCTGGTCGTAGAACAGAATCGCGTCCTGCGCAACACCTACTGGCTGCTTGCGCTGACGATGCTGCCGACGATCGCCGGCGCGTTCGTCGGGCATGCAGTTCAACTTCGCGCGCGTGTTCGTCGCGTACCCGATCATGGCGCCGCTGCTGATGTTCGGCGCTGATGATCGGGTCGCTGTTCGTCGTCACCGCGCTGCGCAACAGCGTCTGGGGCGTGGTCGCGCTGTTCGGGTTCACGTTCATCGCCGGCCTGGTGCTGACGCCGATCCTGACGGTCGCCGCGGGCTTCTCGCAACGGCGGGCAGCTCGTGGCGCTGGCCGGCGGCATGACGGCGGCGATCTTCTTCGCGATGGCGGCGATCGCCACCGTGACGAAGAAGGACTTCAGCTTCATGGGCAAGTTCCTGTTCGTCGGGCGTGATCCTGCTCATCGTCGCGATCGCTCGCGAACCTGTTCTTCCAGATCCCGGCGCTGTCGCTGACGCTCTCGGCGATCGCGGTGCTGCTGTTCTCGGCGTACATCCTGTACGACGTGTCGCGCATCGTGAACGGCGGCGAGACGAACTACGTGATGGCGACGATGGGCCTGTTCCTCAACATCTACAACATCTTCATCAGCCTGCTGAACCTCCTGCTGGCGTTCACGGGAATCGGGAGTGACGTAACTGCGCCGGCAACGGCGCGGCGTCGCAAGGGCGGCCTCCGGGCCGCCCTTTTTCTTTGCCGGACGCCTCAACGCGAGAACAGCGCGATCGACTCGACGTGCGCGGTGTGCGGGAACATGTTGACCACGCCCGCCGCTTCGAGGCGATAGCCGCGCTCGTGCACGAGCACGGCGGCGTCGCGCGCCAGCGTGGCCGGGTTGCAGGAGACGTAGACGATGCGCGCGAGCCCGTGCTCGTCGTCGCGATGCGGGCAGCGACTTGACGAGCTCGACCGCGCCTTCGCGCGGCGGGTCGATCAGCGCCTTGTCGAGCGGCAGAACGCCGCCGAGGCCTTCGCGCGTCGCGGCGAACAGATTGGCGACGACGAAACGCGTGCGATCGCTCAAGCCGTTGCGCGCCGCGTTCTCCTCGGCGCGACGGACCAGCGCAGCCAGCCCTCGACGCCGACGACCTGCGCGCCGCGGCGCGCGATCGGCAGCGTGAAGTTGCCGAGGCCGCAGAAGAAGTCCGCGATCCGCTCGCCCGGCTGCGGATCGAGCAGCGACGAGCGCGCGCCGCACGAGCACGCGATTGACTGCGGAGTTGACCTGCGTGAATTCGGTCGGCCCGAACGGCATCGAAGACGTCGAATTCCGGCAGCGCGTAGCCGAGCTGCGAGTCCGGCGGATGGAACGGCGCGGCCGTCGCCGGCCCGCCGGTCTGCAGCCAGAAGTCCACGCCATGCGCGTCCGCGAACGCCGCGCAGCGTCGCTTCGTCGTCGCCGGTCAGCGGCTCGAGGATCCGCAACACCAGCGCGTAGATCGGTTCGGCTCGCCGGTGGCGTCGTCGCCGAGCGCGGTCGATCGCCGATGGCAAGCTCGATCTGCGGCAGGCGGTCGCGGATCGACAGCGCTCTCGACCAGCCCGCGCAGCGCCGGCAGCAGGTCCGAGATCTTCCGCGGCAGCACGTGGCATTCGCGCATGTCCGCGACGAAGCTCGACTGGCGCTCGTGGAAGCCGACGAGCACGCCGCCCTTTTCGCGGAACGTGGCGCACCGACAGCCGCGCGCGATACCGGTAGCTGCCACGCGGGCCCGTGCGATCGGCGGCAGCAGCCGGCCAGGCGGCACGCGGCCGATGCGCGCGAGCGCGTCCTCGAGCGCGCGCTGCTTCGCCGCGACCTGCAGCGCGGGATCCGCGTGCTGCAGCGTGCAGCCGCCGCACACGCCGAAGTGCGGGCAGCGCGGCGTCGACGCGCGACGGGCTGGCGCGCTGGATCGCGACGGCGCGCGCGATCTCGTAGGTCGGCTTGCGCTTGAGCGTCTCGATCGCGACCCGCTCGCCGGGCAGCGCGCCTTCGACGAACACGGCCTTGCCGTCGACGTGCGCGACGCCGCGGCCCTCGTGGTCGAGCGATCGATCGTGACCGGAGCAGCGGACAATGGGGTCAGGTCATTCCGGCGCGGCGTTGCGTCGCGACGATGCGAAAGCGGTTCGAAGGCGCTCGACGCGCGCTGTTCGCGCGCGCATTTTACCCGGCGATTCGCGAACCCTCGCGGGCTCCGGTAGAATCGCCGGCACCTCATGAAGCCGATCGCTCCGATGCGCGTTCTCGCGATCGATTGCTCCACCGAATGGCTGGCGGTCGCGGCGGGCGATGCGACGCGATTGCGTCGAGCGTCGCGAGCACGCGGGCCAGTCGCATTCGGAGCTGGCGCTTCCGCGGATCGATGCCGTGCTCGCCGAGCGCGGGTGGCGCTCGCCGATCTCGACGGCATCGCGTTCGGCGCGGGTCCCGGCTCGTTCACCGGCGTGCGCATCGCGTGCGGCGTCGCGCAGGGCCTGGCGCTCGGCGCTTCGCGACCGGTCGTGCCCGTGGCCACGCTCGAAGCGCTCGCGCAGCAGGCGTATCGCGCGCACGGCGCAACGCGTGTCTATGCCTGTCTCGACGCGCGGATGCGCGAGGTCTACGTGGCCGCCTACGAGCGCGAAGGCGATCGCTGGCGCGAGACGCTGCCGCCGGCGGTCCTGAAGCCCGACGACGTCGTCGTGCCGGAGGGCGACGTGGTTCGGCGCGGGCGAGGGCTTCGCCGGCGTATCCCGACCTCGCGCAGCGTCTGGCGTTGCACGCCGTCGATGCGACGCTCGACGCCGTCGGCGCGCGCGATCATCGAGCTCGCCGTGCCGCGGCTTGCTGCCGGCGAAGGCGTCGACGCCGCGCACGCACTTCCGCTGTACGTGCGTCATCGCGTGGCGCTGACCAGCGCCGAGCGCGCGGCGGGCGCGAGGCTTTGATGGCGGCGGTGCCCGACCGGCTCGCGCGGTTGCGCAGCGTCGTCTGGCGGCCGCTCGTCGACGCCGACCTCGCCTACGTCGCGGCGCTCGAGGCGCAGATCCACGCGGCGCCGTGGAGCTACGGCAACTTCCGCGACGCGCTCGCCGCCGGCTACAGCGCGCAGGTCGGCGAGCGCGAAGGACGCATCGTCGTGTTCGGCGTGATGATGCGCGCGCCGGGCGAAGCGCAGATCCTGAACCTCTCGGTCGTCCCGACGCCCGGCGCCAGGGGCTCGGCCGCGCGTTGCTCGAGCGCTTCATCGACGACGCGCTGCGCGCCGGCGCGGAGCAGATGTTCCTCGAGGTGCGCGTCTCGAACCTGCCGGCGATCGCGCTCTACGAATCCGCGGGCTTCGAGCCGGTCGCGCGCCGCGCGAACTACTATCCCGCCGACGCCGGGTGCGCACGGCGAGGACGCGCTCGTCATGCGCCGCCGTCTGCGCCGGCCGCTGGCCGTAACCGATCCGGCGCGCTGATGGCCACGCGCGAGGAGATCCTGCGCGAGCTGAACCTCGCTCCGACCTGGCGCCGCCGTGCGGAGCCGGGTCGCGATCGCCGAAGCTTCGGAGGTCACGATCACGGAACAACCCGCGATGAGCTCGCGCGTCGTGCCGCTGTCATCGGACACGCACGCGACCGCCCGCTGGATGCCGATGCGCGCCGCTCACGCATCCAGGCACTCGAATGGAACGCGTTCGCCGCCGACGTCGACGCGTGCACGGCGTGCGGGCTGTGCCGCACGCGAAACCGGTCGGTGCCCGGCGTCGGCGACGCTCGCGCCGAATGGATGTTCATCGGCGAAGCGCCGGGCGCCGAGGAGGACGCGCGCGGCGAGCCGTTCGTGGGGCAGGCCGGGCGCCTGCTCGACAACATGCTGGCGGCGCTCGGGCATGAGCCGGCAGAACGAACGTCTACATCGCGAACGTGCTGAAGTGCCGGCCGCCCGGCAACCGCACGCCCGAGCCGCAGGAAGCGGAGGCGTGCCGGCCGTATCTCGAGCGGCAGATCGCGCTGCGTCGGGCCGAAGCTCATCGTCGCGCTCGGCAAGAGCGCCGCGTCGCTGCTGCTCGGCACCGACGCGTCGATCGCGAGCCTGCGCGGCCGCGTGCATCGCTACCAGGGCCGGCCGCTGATCGTCACCTATCATCCCGCCTACCTGCTGCGCAGCCTTCCCGACAAGGCGAAGGCCTGGGAGGATCTGGTGCTGGCCAAGCGCACGCTCGCGGCGCTGAAGGAGGGCGGCAGCGCTTAGCTGGCTGCGCCTCGTCGCGCACGCGCCCCATTGGTCCTTCGCCGGCGTTGCCTGTCCGACCTGCCCCTTGAAACGCGCGGCAATGCCCCGCATAGTCCGCCCGCGGGCCATTTGGTCCGCTGATCCGTCCGGAGGACGCATGTTCCGCAAGCTCGCCGTCGTCGTCGCCGCGCTCGCGACGCTGTCGCTTGCCGGCTGCGGCTACAACCACGCTGCAGTCGCAGGACGAAGGGATCAAGGCCGCGTGGTCCGAAGTGCTGAACCAGTACCAGCGCCGCGCCGACCTGGTGCCGAACCTCGTCAACACGGTCAAGGGCTACGCCGCGCAGGAAGAGAAGGTGCTGACGGAGGTCACGCGCGCGCGCGCCAACGTCGGCGGCATCAAGGCGACGCCGGAGCTCATCAACGACCCGGCCGCGTTCCAGAAATTCCAGCAGGCGCAGGGCCAGCTGTCGAGCGCGCTGTCGCGCCTGCTGGTC
This sequence comes from uncultured beta proteobacterium, assembly GCA_963804205.1. Classification (GTDB taxonomy): domain Bacteria; phylum Pseudomonadota; class Gammaproteobacteria; order Burkholderiales; family Casimicrobiaceae; genus VBCG01. Next base: position 718,877 of record CAWDPJ010000008.1, read on the forward strand.
GTCGTCGAGAACTATCCGAACCTCAAGTCCGACGCGCTGTTCCGCGACCTGCAATCGCAGCTCGAAGGCACGGAGAACCGCATCACCGTCGCGCGCAACCGCTACATCAAGACCGTGCAGGAGTACAACACGACGGTGCGCCAGTTCCCGACCAACCTGACGGCGATGGTGTTCGGTCACAACGTGAAGCCGAACTTCACCGTGGCCGACGAAGCTGCGGTATCGAAGCCGCCGACGGTCGACTTCGGCAAGGGCGCGCCGGGCGCGCCGGGCGCGACGCCGGCGCCAGTGCCGACGACGCCGGTCGTGCCGCCGCCGCAGCCGGAGAAGAAGGCGGACGCGCGCGACGCGGTCGAACGACCTGCTAGAACGGCTAGCGATCGTCTCGCGTCACGGCGCGGGTGCAGTGCCGGGCGCGAGCGCGTCCGGCATCGCGCCTGCCCGACATGCTCGACCGATCGAACCTGCGCTCGCGCATCGCGCGTGCCTTGGCCTGTGCGCTGCTCGCGTTGCTGCCGCTCGTCGCGCTCGCGCAAGCGGGCGCGTGGGAAGCGCGACCGACGGCCTGGCGCCGGTGCCGCCGCTGTCCGCGCGCGTCACCGACCTGACGGACACGCTGAGCGCCAGCGAGAAGCAGGCGCTCGAGTCGAAGCTCGCCGCCTGGGAAACCGCCACGGGCAACCAGCTGGCGGTGCTGATCGTGCCGACGACGCAGCCCGAGCCGATCGAGGCGTATCTCGATCCGCGTCGCCGACGCGTGGAAGATCGGCCGCAAGGGCCAGGACAACGGCGCGCTGCTCGTCGTCGCCAAGGACGACCGCAAGCTTCGCATCGAGGTCGGCTACGGGTTCGAGGGCGTGCTGACCGACGCGACGTCGCGACGCATCATCGCGGAGACGATCTCGCCGCTGTTTCGCCAGGGACAGTTCGCGGGCGGGCTCAACGCCGGCGTCGATCGGATCATCGAGGTGATCACGAAAGGCGAGCCGCTGGCGGCGCCGAAGGCGAAGCCGGCGCAACGCCGCGGCGGCGGGTTCAATCTCGAGATGCTGCTGATCCTGCTGTTCGTCGTCGTGCCGGTGCTTGGCGGCATCCTGCGCCGCATCTTCGGCAAGGTGGGCGGGGCAACGGTCGGCGCCGGCATCGTCGGGACCGGGCGCCTGGTTCGTCGCCGGCTCGCTGCTGATCGGCGTCGCGGCCGCGGTCATCGCCTGGATCGTGCTGCTGATGTTCGGCCTCGGCGGCGGCGGCATCGCGGCGCGGCGGCGGCGCGGCGGTTCCTGGGGCGGCGGGCCGTGGACCGGCGGCGGCGGCGGTCGGTCGGTCGGCGGCGGCGGCGGCTTCTCGGGCGGCGGCGGCGGCTTCGGCGGCGGCGGCGCGTCGGGCGGCTGGTAGAGGGCAACGAGGAGCGACGCATGCCCTGGCAACGACCGAATCGATTCTGGCGTCACGCGTTCACCGACGAGAAGGACGTGCGGCGCGCGTTTCCCGACGACGGCATGAAGCGCATCGAGCAGGCGATCGCCGCGGGCGAGGCGATGCATCGCGGCCAGGTCTGCGTCGCGATCGAGGCCGCGCTGCCGCTCGGCCGCGTGCTGCGCAAGCGTCTCGCCGCGCGAGCGTGCGCTCGAGGTGTTCGGGTTGCTGCGCGTCTGGGACACCGAGGAGAACAACGGCGTGCTGCTCTATCTGCTGCTGGCGGACCGCGACGTCGAGATCGTCGCCGACCGCGGCATCCATCGCAAGGTCGGCGACGCCGCGTGGGAGGCGATCTGCAAGCGCATGGAAGCAGGCGTTCCGCGCCGGCCGCTACGTCGATGGCGTCGAGGACGGGATGCGCGAGATCTCGGCGCTGCTCGCCGAGCACTTCCCGGGCGGCGGCGGCGACGTCGACGAGATCCCGAACCGGCCGGTGGTGCTTGTAGGCCGATAGGCGATCGGCGATCGGCGTCGCGAAGGCCACCGATGCATGCGGCGTCATCGCCTCGATCGCCGATCGCCGCCAGTGCGTCTTCTCCACGCCGATCAGGTGCAGCAGATCGCCGCGCGCCTGGTTCCGGCGGTGCCGCAACAGCACCAGCAGCATCGAGCCGCTGACGAACAGGCCGAAGATCAGGATCACGACCTTGATCGGCAGGTCCGCGCGGATCATCGCCGCGTAGCCGGCGAGCATCGCGAGGATCGACAGGTTCTCGTTGAAGTTCTGCACGGCGATCGAATGTCCGGCGCCCATCAGCACGTGGCCGCGGTGCTGCAGCAGCGCATTCATCGGCACGACGAAGAAGCCGGCGAGCCCGCCGACCAGCATCAGGATCGCGCAGGCGATCAGCACGTAGTACGGGACGACGATCGCGCGGCCGGAAAGCGCGAGCTCGAACGCGCCTTGCGGCCGAGCGTGCGGTCGTACATCGCGAGCACCATCACGATCAAGCCCATCGCGACGCCGACCGGCAGGATCGAGGCCGCCTGCCGCAGCGTCACCTTCGTCGCCGCGACGACGGCGCCGACGGCGATCCCGACCGCGACGACGCGCCTGCAGGATCGCCGCCTGCGACAGGTTGATGCCGAGCGCGGTCTCGGCCCATTTGAGCACGATGAACTGCAGCGTCGCGCCGGCGCCCCAGAACAGCGTCGTCGTCGCGAGCGAGATCTGGCCGAGCTTGTCGCGCCAGAGCAGCTTGACGCAATGCGAGAACTCGCGGATCAGGAAGCCGATGTTGCGGCTCGGCATCCGGTGGTCGACGCCGGTGTCGGGAATGTACCGGTTGAACAGCGCGGCGATGCCGTAGAACACCGCGATCACGATGATCGCCGCTTCCGGCGCGCTGTCGACGAACGTGTCGATCATCGGCATGTCGAAGCCGAGCAGCTTCGTCGACACGGCGCCGGATACCAGCGCGCCGCCGAGCACGGTGCCGAGGATGATCGATCCGACGGTCGTGCCCTCGATCCATCCGTTCGCTGCGACGAGCTGCTCCGGCGGGAGCAGCTCGGTGAGGATCCCGTACTTCGCGGGCGAGTAGGCGGCCGCGCCGAAGCCGACGACCGCGTACGCGACGAGCACGGTGAAGTACGCGGGAAGCCGGGCGGCGTCAGGAACACGTACAGCAGCATGACCACGCAGCCGACGATCTTGATCGTGTTGGTGATGAACATCACGCGGCCCTTGGCCATCGAGTCCGCGAACGCGCCGACCCACGGCGCCAGCAGGACGTACGACACGACGAACACGAACTTCAGCATCGGGACCATCCACGCGGGCCCGGCGAGTTGCAGCAGCAGCGCGATGGCTGCGACGAGCAGCGCGTTGTCGGCGAGCGAGCTGAAGAACTGCGCCGCCATGATCGTGTAGAAGCCGGGCTTCATCGATTCCCGATGGACGTGCGGACCGCGGTCCTCCGCGATGCGTGGCTGTCGAGCGCGCGCGCGCCGGTAAGGTATGATTGTTCGCGTCGCGCAAGGCCGGCGCTTTATACCATGAACGCCGTCGTCTTGGACGAGGACGTTCCGGCGCGTTCCGTGCGGGCCGCCGCAAGTCATCGAGCGACCGCACCGCGGCCGCGATCCGTCAGGCTCCCGACGACCGAACACGACATCGCCGATGGCCCGCCCGCTCGTCGCGCAGATCAACCTCGCCGCGCTCGCCGGCAATCTCGCCCGCGCGCGGGAGAAGGCGCCGCGCACGCAGGTGCTGGCGGTGGTCAAGGCGAACGCCTATGGCCACGGCCTCATGCGCGTGCTGCCGGCGCTCGAGGAGGCCGACGGCCTCGCGCTGGTCGAGCTCGACGCGGCCGTCGCAGCTTCGGGAAGCGCACTACACGCGGCGCATCCTGCTGCTCGAGGGCTTCTTCGAGGAGCGCGAGCTGCCGGAGATCGCGCAGCGGCGGCTCGCCGTTGTAGTGCACGACGAGGCGCAGGTCGCGATGCTGGAGCGCGCGGTCCTGTCGCGCCCGCTCGAAGTCTTCGTCAAGGTCAACACCGGCATGAACCGGCTGGGCCTCGCGCCTGCCGAAGGTCGCCGCGAGCTGCGAGCGCCTGTCGAATTCGCCCGCGGTGGCCGCGCTGCGGCTGATGATGCATTTCGCCCGCGCCGACGAGGACGACGGCATCGCAGCAGCCGCTCGCGGTGTTCGAGCAGGCGTGCGGCAAGCTGCCGTATCCGCGCTCGCTGTGCAACTCGGCCGGCATCTTCCGCTATGCGGACATCGGCGGCGACATCGTGCGCCCGGGCATCATGCTCTACGGCGCGACGCCGTTTCCCTACGACACCGCCGCGATGCTCGGCCTGCAGCCGGTGATGACGCTGCGCTCGCAGCTCATCGCGATCCAGACGCTCGCGCCGAACGACAGCGTCGGCTACGGGGGCATGTACACGGCGTCGCGCGCGCATCGCATCGGCGTCGTCGCCTGCGGCTATGCGGACGGCTATCCGCGCCACGCGCCCAACGGCACGCCGGTGCTGGTCTGCGGACGCAAGGCCCGGCTCGCCGGCCGCGTCTCGATGGACATGATCACCGTCGACCTGACCGACATTCCCGAGGCGCGCGTCGGCAGCCCGGTCGTGCTGTGGGGCGAGGGCCTGCCGGTCGACGACGTCGCGACCGCCGCGTCGACTGTCGGCTACGAGCTGCTGTGCGGCTTGACGCCGCGCGTGCGCGTCGTGACGACGAAGGTCGGCGCGCATCGACCTCGTGCTATGAGCCTGTCAGGACCGCACATGCAGGACGACCTGACATCGTCGTGACCGGCGCCGCCGGCTTCATCGGCGCGAACCTGGTGCAAGGCGCTGAACGCGCGCGGGCACACGCGCATCCTCGCCGTGGACAACCTGACCGACGGCGACAAGATCGCGCAACCTCGTCGACTGCGAGATCGCCGACTACCTCGACAAGGACGAGTTCCTCGCGCGGCTCACCGACGGCGACTTCGACGACGAGGTCGGCGCGATCCTGCACCAGGGCGCGTGCTCCGACACGATGGAGACCGACGGCCGCTACATGATGCGCAACAACTACCGCTACTCGGTCAGCGCTGCTCGAGCATTGCCAGGACAACGACATCCCGTTCCTGTACGCGTCGTCGGCGTCGGTCTACGGCGGCGGCAACGTGTTCCGCGAGGCGCGCGAGCACGAGGCGCCGCTCAACGTCTACGGCTACTCGAAGTTCCTGTTCGACCAGTACGTGCGCCGCATGCTGCCGGACCGCACGGCGCCGGTCGTCGGGTTCCGCTACTTCAACGTGTACGGACCGCGCGAGAAGCACAAGGGGCGGATGGCGTCGGTGGCGCGGCACTTCTTCGACCAGTACCGCAACGAAGGCCGCGTGAAGCTGTTCGAGGGCTCGGGCGGATTCGCGCAACGGCGAGCAGCGGCGCGACTTCGTCTACGTCGACGACGTCGTCGCGGCGAACCTCTGGTTCCTCGATCGACCGGAGCCGTCCGGCATCTTCAACCTCGGCACCGGGCAGGCGCAGAGCTTCAACGCGATGGCCGCGGCCGTGATCAACGCGATCGATGCGCGCGACGGCGGGCCGCAGCGGGACGTCGAGGAGCTCGTCAAGACCGGCGCGATCCACTACGTGCCGATGCCGGCCGCGCTCGTGGGCAAGTACCAGAGCTTCACGCAGGCGGACCTCACCGCGCTGCGCAAGGCCGGCTACAGCGGCGCCGTTCGCGACCGTCGCAGGACGGCGCCGCGCGCTACGTCGAACGGCTGATGGCAGCGCGCCTGACGCTTCGCCGTAACGTCCTCCTGCCGGCGGCTTGCGCCGGAACCTTCGACGGAGGATGCAATGAAGCGAATCCTGGTGATGCTGGTCGCGCTGCTCGTTTCCGGCGCCGCAGCTGCGGCGCTCAACCTCAACACGGCGACGAAGGACGAGCTCGTCGCGCTGCCCGGCATCGGGCCGGCCAAGGCGCAGGCGATCGTCGACTATCGCAACCAGCACGGTCCGTTCAAGAGCGTCGACGAGATCCGCAAGGTCAAGGGCATCGGCGAGAAGCTGTTCCTGCAGATCAAGCCGGAGCTGGCGATCGGCGCGCCGGCGCGCAATGCCCTCGCGCAGGCGCCGGCCAAGGCCGACGGCGAAGCCGGATGCGAAAGCCGCGCCGCGCGCCAACGGCGGCGCGATCGCGAAGGACGACAAGGCGAAGAAGTGATCGCGTTGCCGTCGTCCATTCCCCGTCTCCCTCGAGGAGAGGAGATGCGTCGCGCTTCGCCCGCGTGCGGGGCGAAGGGTCGGCGGATGGGGCAGGGGCGTCGCTTACAATGCGTTGCGCGCGGCCGCTGCGGCAGTCGCGGCTGCAATGCGCCCCCGACGATGACCGCTCCGACGTATCCCACGCTCGCCGACACCGTCGGCGAGACGCCGCTGGTCCGCCTGCAACGCCTGCCGGGCGCGACGTCGAACGTCATCCTCGGCAAGATGGAGGGCAACAATCCGGCGGGGTCGGTCAAGGACCGGCCTGCGCTGTCGATGATCGTCGAGGCCGAGAAGCGCGGCGAGATCCGGCCCGGCGACACGCTGATCGAGCCGACCTCCGGCAACACCGGCATCGCGCTGGCGATGGTCGCGGCGATGCGCGGCTACCGGATGATCCTCATCATGCCGGAGAACCTGTCGGTCGAGCGGCGGCATCTCGATGACCGCGTACGGCGCGCAGCTCGTCCTCACGTCGAAGGCCGGCGGCATGGAAGGCGCGCGCGATCTCGCCGAGCAGATGGTGCGCGAGGGCAAGGGGCGCATGCTCGACCAGTTCGCGAATCCGGACAATCCGCTGTCGCACTACCGCGGCACCGGCCCGGAGCTGTGGCGGCAGACCGAAGGGCGGATCACGCATTTCGTGTCGGCGATGGGGACGACCGGCACGATCATGGGCGTGTCGCGCTACCTGAAGGAGCGCAATCCCGCGATCCGCGATCGTCGGCGCGCAGCCCGCCGAAGGCGCGTCGATCCCGGGCATCCGCAAGTGGCCGGAGGCGTACCTGCCGAGGATCTTCGACGCCGCGCGCGTCGACCGCACCGAGTCGGTCACGCAGCAGGAGGCGGAGGAGATGACGCGGCGACTCGCGGCCGAGGAGGGCATCTTCGGCGGCATCTCCTCGGGCGGCGCGTGCGCGGTCGCGCTGCGCGTCGCGCAGGAAGTTGAGAACGCAACGATCGTGTTCGTCGTCTGCGACCGCGGCGACCGCTATCTGTCGACCGGCGTGTTCCCGGTCTGAGGCCGAGCACGTGGCCGCCGAGTCCCTAGCGAGGGCGCTACGCTAAGCAGCACGCACAACGCGCGTTGTCTCGTAGCCTTGTCCTGCGGGCGCCGACGGGCCGCCCCGAGGCGCCCGCCACTTTCAAACCCGATGAAAAACGTGCGGCGCCGGCCCATCGAAAGCCAGCGACTGTGCGGACACGTTTTTCATCGGCCGTGACGATGACGCCCGTCCTCGTCTTCGACATCGAGACCGTGCCCGACGTGGCGGGCATCCGTCGCGTTCACGAACCGCCGGTCGCCATGTCGGACGACGAGCTGATGGCCTGGTACGGCCAGCAGCGGCGCGCGGCGATCGGCAGCGAATTCGCGCCGCATGCCTTGCAGAAGGTCGTGGCGATCAGCTGCGCGCTTCGCGAAGGCACGCGCTTCAAGATCGCGTCGGTCGGCGAGCTCGACGATCCGGAGCCCGAGCTGATCCGGCGCTTCTTCGAGATCCTCGACACGCTACACGCCGCAGCTCGTGTCGTGGAACGGCAGCGGCTTCGACCTGCCGGTGCTGCATACCGGGCGATGATCCACGGCGTGACCGCGGCGCGGTACTGGGACTGGGGCGACGACGACCGGGACTTCAAGTTCAACAACTACCTGGGCCGCTACCACACGCGCCATCTCGACCTGATGGACGTGCTGGCGCAGTACCAGCCGCGCGCCTATACGCGGGCTCGACACGATGGCGCGGCTGTGCGGGTTCCCGGGCAAGCTCGGCATGGACGGCAGCGAGGTCGCCGCGGCGGTCGCGGGCGGACGCCTCGCCGAGGTGCGCAACTATTGCGAGACCGACGTCCTCAATACCTATCTGCTCTACCAGCGCTTCCGGCTGATGCGCGGCGAGCTCGACGCAGGCGGCTACGCGGCCGAGCTGTCGGTGGCGCGCGAGCGCATCGCGGCCTCCGACGCGCCGCACTGGAAGGCGTACATCGCCGCCTGGGACGCGAACGCGGCGGGCGGCCAAGGCTTGTGAGACCTGTTGCGCTGCGCAGGCGGGGCGCCTGTATCGATGCAATAGAAAGACGCTGGTTTCCCGCTTTCGCGGGAGTGACGGCTGCAGATGCCGTCAGTCCACCTTGACGTTCGCTTCGGTCACGACCTTGCGCCATTTCGCAAGGTCGCCTTTGACGATCGCCGCGAACGCGGCCGGCGAATTGCCAACCGGCTCACCGCCCAATCCCGCGATCGCTTCGCGGATCTCGGGCCGCTGGACGACCTTCGCCGTCTCGTCCGCGAGTCGCTGCACGATTTCCTTGGGCGTCCCGGCGGGCGCGAACAGGCCGAACCACGCCACCGTCTCGAAGCCGGGCAGCCCGGATTCGGCGACGGTCGGAATCTCGGGAACGAGCGATGAGCGTTGCGATGTCGTCACCGCCAGCGCTTTCACGCGCCCGGACTTGATGTGCCCGATCGCCGGCGGCAGGTTGCCCATGAACATCGCCACCTGTCCGGCGATCAGGTCGGTCAACGCCGGCGTCGCACCCTTGTACGGGACGTGAACCACGTCGACGCCCGCCATCGACTTGAACAGCTCCGCGGACAGATGCGCCGAGCTGCCGTTGCCGCCGGAGCCGTAGCTGTACTTGCCGGGATTCGCCTTGTAGAGCGCGATCAGGTCCTTCACCGAATTCACCGGCAGCGAGGCGTTCACGACCAGCACGTTCGGCGCGCGCATCACCTGCGTGACCGGCACGAAATCGCGCTCGACGTCGTAGGGCAGGTCCTTGTACAGCGCGCTGTTGATGGCATGCGAGCCCGCGTTGCCCATGATCAGCGTGTAGCCGTCCGGCGCGGACTTCGCGGCGAGCTCGGTACCGAGCCGGCCGCCTGCGCCCGGCCGATTGTCGACGACGACCTGCTGTCCGAGCGCTTCCGAGAGCTTCTGGCCGACGCTGCGCGCCATGAGGTCCGAGCCGTCGCCCGGCGGGCTCGGGACGATCAGGCGGATCGGCTTGCTCGGCCAGCTCTGGGCCGCGGCAGAGACGGCGAAGACGGCCGACGGCGACGGCGAAGAGAACACGTGCGACGCAGGTCGCGATCGAAAGGCGCATCGAAAAGCCTCGGTCGTTGACGGAACCGCCGCAAGCTTGCCGACGCGGCCATCGCGCGTCAACCAACGCGCAGGCGCGAGCCCTCAAGTCGACACGAAAGGCACTGGCTCGTACCGCCCGCGGAGCGCAGCCTTGGCATCGATGCCCCACCAGCGCTCGAGCACCGTCGCGTAGACCGCGCGAAAGTCGAGCGCGTGCGCGGCATTGCCGCCGCCGTCGAGCCTCGCCAGATCCGGCATCGCGCCGTAGAAGCCGCCCTGCACGCGGCCGCCGAACGCGAAATGCACGTTCGCCGTGCCGTGGTCGGTGCCCGAGGTCTGGTTCTCCTTCGGGCGGCGTCCGAACTCCGCATAGGTGAGCACGAGCGCGTCGTCGTAGCGGCCGAGCTCCTCCAGCGCCGCCTGGAGCGCGACCAGCCCGTGCGCGAGATCGCCGAGCAGCCGCGCCTGCGTGTTCGGCTGGTTGGCGTGCGTGTCGAAGCCATCGAGCGTGACGCGCACGACGGCCGACGCCCGCGGGATTCGCAATCACCTGGCACGCGGTCCGTATCGCGGCGCCGAACGCGCCTTGCGGGAACACCGTCTGGAATGCGTGGCTCGCCAACGAGCTTCGCGGCGGCGTCCTTGACATCCGCCTCGACCTTGCCGATGTGCGCGAGCGCGCGGTTGCCGCGTTCGCTCGCAGGCTGCGCGAGCCGCGCGCGGCGCTGGAACGACTCGGTGTCCGCGAGCGCGATCGCACGCACGCCGCGGCCGGCGAGCGGGCCGAGCTCGTTGCTGCCGACGACCACGCCGTCGGCCGCGAATCCCGCGGATCGCGGCGCGGCGGCGAAGGCGCGCGACAGCCAGCCGTCGTCCAGATACTCGTCGCTGGCGGCGGCCGTGTCCCAGATCTCGATCGAGCGGAAGTGCGAGAGGTTCGGCGCCGGGTAGCCGACGCCTTGCAGCACGGCGAGTCGCTGCGCCTTCCACATCGGGACGAGCGGCGCGAGCGACGGATGCAGGCCCGCGCGATCGGACAGTTGCACGACGCGGTCCTTCGCGATCGCGATCCGCGGGCGCAGCGCGTAGTACGCCGGATCGGCGTAGGGCACGAGCGTGTTGAGCCCGTCGTTGCCGCCCTTGAGCTCGACCAGCACGAGCAAGCGCCGGTCGCGCGCCGCTTGAGGTGCCGCGGCGAACGCGACCTCGACGCCGCCGCAGGCCGACGCAAGCAACAGCGATCCGGACTGCGCGAGAAACCGGCGGCGGGGCGTCGATTCCATCATCGGCTCCTTCACTTCAGCTGGAATGCGTTGTCGAGCAGCAGCCGGCGCAGCGCGCCGGCTTCGATCGTGTCCTGCAGCTCCGGGGCGGCCGCGTCGATCGGCAGCAACAGCGACGAGCGAAACGATTCCTGCTTTCCGCGCGTGTCACCCGGCAACGAAGCGCTCCACACTCGGCTGTCGAACGGCAAGCTCGCGCATGCCGCGCTCGAGCGCGCGGCCGAAGCGCATGCCGCGCTCGCGTGCGTCGTCGGTGGCGGCGATCGCGTTCACCGTCATGCCGTCGTCCGGCGCTGGCCTGCGCACGCATCGCCGTCGCGGACGGTGCGTCGAGGCGCGAGAGCCGCTCGAGGAACTGCTTGCGCGCGAGAAGCGTGCTGCATTGATCCAGGCTTCGCCGCCCGGCCAGCCCTTGACGTTCGGCGGCGAGAACAGGTTCTGGCCCATGCCGGCCGCGGCGATGGCGAACGGCAAGCCGTCGGTCGTCGCGATGCCGAGCTGGCGCAGCGTGCCGACGACCAGCTCGACCGGACTCTTCACGAGCACGCCCCGGTGCTCCGGCGCGAAGAATGCGTCCGAGGTCAGAAGCTCGCGCAGCGCGACCTTGATCGAGTAGTTCGAGCGCCGGAACGCGTCGGCGATGCGTGTGATCTCCGCGGCATCGGGCTCCGGCGCGACGAACTCCCGCCACAGCTTCGTGACGATGAACTTCGCGGTCTCCGGGCGCGCAAGCAGGAGATCGAGGATCGCGTCGCCGTCGAAGCGTCCGCTGGAACCGAGCACCGTCTTCGAGCCGCGGTCGTGCAAAGCCGGCCGGAACAGGAATGCGCCGGTCTCGCGGTCGAGCGACCAGCCGGTGAACGCGCGCGCCGCTTCGCGCACGTCCTGCTCGGTGTAATGGCCTTCGCCGAGCGTGAACAGCTCCATCAATTCGCGCGCGAAGTTCTCGTTCGGCTGTCCCCGTCGATTCTGCGCGACGTCGAGATACACGAGCATCGCCGGCTCGCGCGCAGCGGCATGCAGCAGGGCACGGAAGTCGCCGAGCGCATGCGTCCGAAACGTGGCGTTCTGCCGGTACATGAGTCGCGCGAAGCGCACCTTCTGCTGGCTCGACACGAAATGGTTGTGCCAGAACAGCGTCATCCGCTCGGTGAGCGGCGACGGGGTCGCGAGCATCTCCGCAATCCACCATGCGCGCAGCTCCAGTCCCTCGCGCGCCTGCTGCTGGAGGAAGGGGCGAAGTACCTCCTCGGTCGCGCCGGGACCGGGGTAGCGCAGCGGCGTCGTGGCGAGCAGGCTCTCGGGCGGAGCCGTCATCGGCACATCGCGCGCCTCGCGCAACAAGCGATCCACGGCCTGCGCGCGCGTCAGCCGCGCATAGGCCTGGATCTCGTCCGCGGTCGGCCCGAATCCGGTGCGCGCGAGCAGGTGCCGCGCGTCGCTCTCGCCAAGACGGTCCGGCGACGACGCTATCGCGGCCGAAGCACAAAACAAAACCGCGCAGGCCAACGCCTGCGCGGTCCGGATGACGTAGGCGGAAGGCCCACGCATGTCAGCGACCACGATCCGCGGAATCACGCATGTCAGTAACGACGCTCCGCGTCACGCTGCTCGAAGCGCAGGCGCTGGGCGACGCTGTCCAGATCGCGATGCAAGTCGGCGCGCTCGCGTCCCGTCAATCGGCCATCCGATTCATAGGCCCGCTCCTTTTCCTCGGTAAGCACAAGCTGGCGTTCCAATTGCCGCGCTTCGCGACGCGTCAACGCGCCGGTCTGAAAGCCGTGCTCGATGCGGGCGTTGATTCGCGCCTGGCGCTCGTCGACGTTCAGCCGGCGGCCTTCGTCATACCAGCCCCGGAAATCGTTGTCGTAGTTCTGCACCGTGATGAACGAACGGACCGTCATGTTCGCCAACGCGTACCGTGTAGCTGTCGGCAGCGGCGGCCCCGGAGGCCAGCACGCCGACGGTGGCGAGAGCGATTAGCGACTTCCTCATGGCGTTACTCCTTTGCGTTCCCCGGCGTGACTGCCGGTACCCTCCTTTGAACGCTCATTCTGCCTCGCTGTTGACCCGCTGGACGCGCTTATTTGTAACGGTCCGTTACCGCCTGCCACGGCGCCGTAGGAGGATCTCGCCTAGAGCGTAAGGGTGCCGCGGGCGAGCTCGATGACCCGTCCGGAAACGCGGATGCGACGATCGATCGTCACCTCGAGGCCGAGGCGGCAGGGCCGTCCGACCGCCTCGCCCTGGTCGACGCGTCAACCGTTGCGGAAGCGACGCCCCGGTCGCCAGCAGCCACCCGCCGAGATTCGCGCACGCGGAGCCCGTGCCCGGATCCTCGATCACCGCGCCGTGCTTGCGGGAAGAAGAAGCGGCAGAGCACGCTGTCCCTGTCGCGCGCGAAAACATAGGCCATCGCGCGCGCTTCGTTGCGCCGCGATGCGCAGCATCAGGTCGGGCTTCGGTGCGACCCGCCGGACCGCGTCGCGCGTCGCGAGCGGGATGACGAGCTGATCGCTGCCGGTGTCGATCCACAGCGGCCGCTCGAGGATCTCGTCGGCTGCGATGCCGAGCATCGCCGCGAGCTCGTCGCGTGCAGCCGCCGGCTCGCGGTGCTTCGGCGCATTGGCCTCGAGCGTCCACACGTCGCCGTCGGCCTCGACCGGAATGACGCCGGCCTTCATCTCGAGCGTGACGCGATCGCCGCCTCCGCGGAGCGACCGCACGACGTGCGCGGTGCCGAGCGTCGGATGGCCGGCGAACGGCATCTCGAACGTCGGCGTGAAGATGCGCACGCGCGCCGTTGCCCGCTCCGACGGCAGCACGAACGTCGTCTCGGACAGGTTGAACTGCAGCGCGAGCGCCTGCATCGTCGCCTCGTCGAGCCCGCTCGCGTCCTCGAACACGCACAGCGGATTGCCGGCGAGCCGGGACTCCGCGAAGACGTTGACGATGCGGAACGCGTAGTCGCTCATGCCGTTCTCCTGTCGAGCTCGCTGACGCAGCGCGCGTGCCGCGCGCCGGAACGCCTCGGCGTCGATGCCTTCGGGCGCGGCGACCAGCGCGCGCGGAAAGTTCGGAAAATTGCGCTCGATCGCGCGCGCGTACGTCGGATCGTAGTGCTCGACGAGCAGCGAGTCGACGAGCGCGTCGAACGCGCCGCTTTGCGCCTGCGCATTCCAGCGCTCGATCGTGGCCTTGCCGTGCAGCGGGAGAGCGGCGCGAGCCGTTGCGCGAGCAGCGTCGGGATCGGCGAGGAAGTGCGCGTACTCCTCCTTCAGCAGCGCGACCCGCGACGCCGTCGGAAGGTCGACGCGCACGCAGGGCGCGGCGCGCATCGCGTCGAGCAGCGCGTCCGGCACCTGCAGCCGGCCGATCCGCTTGCTCTCCGATTCGACGAACACCGGACGCGCGGGATCGAAGCGCTCGAGCGTCGTCCAGGAGCAGGCTCTCGAAGCGCTTCTGCGACGGCTGCGGCTCGTCGGGCAGGTCGCCGAGCAGCGACCCGCGATGCTTCGCGAGGTCCTCGAGGTCGAGCACCTGCGCGCCTTCGGCGTCGCAGTGCGCGCAGCAGGCGGCTCTTGCCCGAGCCGGTCAGTCCGCAGACGACGCGGTACGCGAAGCGCGGCGGCAGCGTCGCGAGCGCGCTCGACGACGTGGCGGCGATAGGCGCGGTAGCCGCCTTCGAGCTGCACGGCGCGCCAGCCGATCTCGTTCAGCACGTGCGCGAGCGACCGGCTGCGCTTGCCGCCGCGCCAGCAATAGACGAGCGGCGCCCAGTCGCGCGGCTTGTCGCGGCAAGCGCTCGACGATGCCCGCGATGTTGCGGGCGATCAGCGCCGCGCCGACGCTTCTTCGCTTCGAAGCCGGACGCTTGCGCATGCAGCGTGCCGACCTGCGGCGCGCTCGTCGTTCGTCGAGCACCGGACAGTTGATCGCGCCCGGGACGTGATCGTCGGCGAACTCCGTCGGGCGTGCGCACGTCGATGACGTCGGCGAAGCGCGACAGCGCGGCGATGCCGACGCGATGTCGCGGCACGCTAACGTCGGCGTGCGTCATTTGGCAGCCGGCGCCGAGCAACGGCTTCAGCGCCGGCCAGACCGTTGTCGAGCATCCGCGGCTGCGCTTCCGCCGTCGGATGGATGCGGTCGGGCTGGAAGAGCGCGAGGTCCTCGCCGAAGCCCTCGAACAGGTAGGGCACGAACGCGCGCCTTGCGCGCCTTCGCCACGTCGGCGAACAGCGCGTCGAACTCGCGCACGTACGCGCGGCCCGTAGTTCGGCGGCAACTTCATGCCGACGATCAGCACCTTCGCGCCGGCGCGCCTGCGCTGCGGCGACCATCGCATCGAGATTCGCGCGCGTCGACGTCGAGCGGCTGGCCGCGCAACGCGTCGTTGCCGCCGAGCTCGATGACACGATCGCGGGCTTGTGCTCCTTCAGCAGCGCGGGCAGGCGCGCGCGTCCGCCGGCCGTCGTGTCGCCGCTGATCGACGCATTCACGACCCGGTACGCGTAGCTTCTCTGCCTTCGAGCTTTGCCTCGCAGCTGCGACGACCCACACCTGCCCGGGCGCGAGCCCGTAGCCCGCGGAGATCGAATCGCCGACGATGACGATGGCGGGGCTCGGCGCGGGCCCTCGCTGTGCCGGTGCCGCCGTCGCGAGCGCGCAGACGAACAGCAGCAGAAGGCGGACGAAACATTTCATGACGATGGATCGCGAGGGCCGATGCGGTGATCGAGCGCTGCGGCAACGCTATGATTGTAGACGGTGACGCCTCAACGTCCGAGACGCTAGAATCGCCGACCTGTCGACGCGGCCTCCGGACGGACGTTGAAACCGGCGGCCGTCGCGCGCATCTAATCTCCAGCGCCGGACCCGGGCGCCGCTCACGCCGCCCATGCCTGCACCGATCCTGCGCGCCGAAGCCCTGACCAAGATCGTCCAGAGCGGCGACGAGCCGCTGACGATCCTCGACGACGTTTCGTTCGCCGTCGAGCCCGGGCGCATCGATCGCGATCGTCGGCGCGTCCGGCTCGGGCAAGACGACGCTGCTCGGCCTGCTCGCCGGGCTCGACCAGCCGACCTCCGGCGACGTGTGGCTCGACGGCCAGGCGTTGTCGACGCTGTCCGAGGACGAGCGCGCCGCGATGCGCCAGCGCCTGCTCGGCTTCGTGTTCCAGTCGTTCCAGCTGCTGCCGGCGCTGACCGCGCTCGAGAACGTGATGCTGCCGCTCGAGCTCGCCGGCGCCGGCGATGCCGAAGCCGCGCGCGCGCACCTGGCTCGACCGCGTCGGGCTTGGCAAGCGCATGCACCACTATCCGCGCCAGCTGTCGGGCGGCGAGCAGCAGCGCGTCGCGATCGCGCGCGCATTCGCGGGCGATCCGAAGCTCCTGATGGCCGACGAGCCGACCGGCAATCTCGACGGCGCCACCGGCGTGGAAGTCGCCGACCTCATGTTCCGGCTCAATCGCGAGCACGGCACGACGCTGTGCTGGTCACGCACGACACATCGCTCGCATCGCGCTGCGGGCGGCGGCTTTCGCTGTCCGCCGGGCGGCTCGTCGCCGACGAAGCGAGCAGTCGCCGGAGCCCTCCGGCGTCGCTTCGGTCTGGGCACGCAGTCCGGCGTGAACACGCTTCGCCTCGCGTTGCGCATGCTGCGCCGCGATTGGCGCGCCGGCGAGCTTGCGCGTGCTCATCGCCGCGCTGGTGCTCGCCGTCGCCAGCGTGGGCACCGTCGGGTTCTTCGCCGATCGCGTCAAGGGCGTCGCTGACGCGCAGGCGAACCTGCTGCTCGGCGCCGACCTGATGATCTCGGGCGATCGCCCGTTGCCGTCCGCGTACGCGGAGCGCGCGACGCAGCGCGGCCTCGCCGCGACGCCGGTCATCCGCTTCAACAGCATGGTGCACGCCGACGCCGCGTGCGCCGGCGAACGCCGTCCGCCGTTCTCACCGACGTCAAGGCGGTCGGCGAGGGCTATCCGTTGCGCGGCAGCGATCGATGCTCGTCGATCCGCAGCAGCCGCGAAGGACGCGTGGCCGAAGGACATTCCGAAGCGCGGCGAAGTCTGGCTCGACTACGCGGCTCGCGCGAGCGCCTCGGCGTGAAGCATCGGCGACGCATCTCGGTCGGCGAAGCGACGCTCGCCGTCGGCGCGATCGTGCAGCAGGAGCCCGAAGTCGCGGGCATGGTCTTCTCGCTCGGGCCCGAAGCTGCTGCTGAACCTCGGCGACGTTCCCGCGACGAACCTGCTGCAGCCGGGCAATCGCGCGACGTGTATCGCCTGCTGGTCGCGGAGCACGGCGCCGAGAACGCTCGAGCGCTATCGCAGCTGGCTCGGCAGCCGAGCTCAAGCCCGGACAGCGCATGGAGACGGTGCGCGACCTGCGTCCCGAAGTGCGGCAGACGCTCGAGCGCGCCGAGAAATTCCTCGGCCTCGCCGCGCTCGTGGCGGTGCTGCTCGCCGCGGTCGCCGTCGCGCTCGCGGCGTCGCGCTATCTGCGCCGGCATCTCGATGCGGCGGCGATGCTCCGCTGCCTCGGCGCGCCGGTGGGTCAGACGCTCGCGCTGTTCTTCGATGCAGTTCCTGGTCCTCGGCGTCGTCGCCAGCGCGCTCGGCGTCGTCGTCGCGCTCGGCGGGCCAGGAGCTTGCTGGTGCGCACGCTCGTCGTCGATGCTGGACAGCCGGTCTGCCGCCGCCGACGTGGGCGCCCGGCGCTCGCGGCGTTCGCAACCGGCGTGCTGCTGCTGTTCGGCTTCGCGTTGCCGCCGCTGGTCGCGCTCGCCAGCGTGCCGCCGTTGCGCGTGCTTCGTCGCGATCTGCCGCGGCCGCGCGCAGCGGGGTGGCTCGCGTACGGCGCTGGGCGTCGGCGACCGTCGCGATGCTGATCGCGTGGCAGGCGCGCGAGGCGCAGGCGGGCGCGATCATGGTCGGCGGCGTCGGCGCGTTGCTGCTCGTCGCGGCGCTGTCGCGCGTGGGGCCTGCTCGCGCTGCTGAAGCGCCTGCCGCAGCGCGGCATGTCGTGGCGCTTCGGCCTCGCCAACCTGTCGCCGGCGGCGTTTCGCTTCGAGCCTGCAGATCGGCGCGCTCGCGCTCGGCCTGATGGCGCTGCTGCTGCTCACCGCTGGTCCGCGGCGACCTGATGCGCAACTGGCGCGCGAACCTGCCGCCCGATGCGCCGAACCAGTTCCTGGTCAACGTGCTGCCCGACCAGGTCGCCGATGCGAACGCGACGCTGTCGAAGCGCTTCGGCCGCGAGATCGCGTTCCGGCCGATGGTGCGCGGGCGGCTCGTCGAGGTGAACGGCGCAGCCGCTCGACACGCGCAAGTACGAGGACACGCGTGCGCGCCGGCTCGCCGAGCGCGAGTTCAATCTCTCGTAGACCGACACGCTGCCCGGCGGCAATCGCGTCGTCGGCGGGCAAGTTCTGGTCCGCGCAGGCGCGCGGCGAGTCCGACCGGCATGTCGCTCGAGGACGGCATCGCGCAGTCGCTCGGCGTGAAGCTCGGCGATACGCTGACGTTCGACATCGCGGGCATCGCGCGTGACCGCCAAGGTGACGAGCCTGCGCAAGGTCGACTGGGACAGCTTCCGCGTGAACTTCTTCGCGCTGTTCCCGCCGGGCCGCTCGACGACAAGCCGGCGACGTACATCGCGGCGTTCCGTGCGCCGGAGACCGACAACGCGTGGCTTGCGCCGCTCGTGCAGAAGCACCCGAACATCCTCGCGATCGACGTCGGCGAGCTCGATGCGGCAGGTGCAGAGCATCGTCGATCGCGTGTCGCGCGCGATCGAGTTCGTGTTCCTGTTCACGCTCGCCGGCGGCTTGCTGGTGCTGCAGGCGGCCGTCGCGGCCACGCAGGACGAGCGCAGCTTCGACGCCGCGGTGCTGCGCACGCTCGGCGCTTCGCGGCGGCAGCTCGCAGTCCGCGCAGATCGCCGAGTTCCTGCTGCTCGGCGCGCTGGCCGGCCTCGTCGCGGCGGCCGGCGCGACGGCGATCGGCTGGGCGCTCGCCGATCGCGTGTTCAAGGTTCCGTTCGAGGCCAACCCGCTCGTGTGGCTCTACGGCATCGTGCGGCGGCGCGATCGCGGTGACGCTCGCCGGCTGGCTCGGCACGCGGAACATCGTGCGGCAGCCGCCGCTCGCGGTGATCCGGCAGCTGGGATGACGTGGAAAGACGCTGCGATCCCCGCCTTCGCGGGGATGACGAACTTCCCTCGTCAGTTCGTCACTTGCCCGTCAGGATCGACTCGCGCGACCACAGCCGCGCGACGGCATACAGCGCAAGCCCGATCAGCGCGACCGGGACGATCCACGAAAGCGCCAGCTCCTGCATCGGAATGCGCCTCGCCGCGCAGCGCGCGGTTGAGCAGCGCGTACTGGCCCGAGATCGGCACCAGCGCGATCCAGTCCGGCTCGCGCTGCTGCAGGAACAGCTGGAAGAACGGGACGATGGCGACGACCAGCATCAGCACCGACACGTTGGCCTGCGCTTCCTTGTAGGTTCGCCCGCGCGTCCCGACCCACAGCAGGATCGGCGGGCACGAGCGCGATGATCGGCAGCAGCACGACGACGAAGCGCGCGAGCTCGGTCATGCCGAACAGGAACGGCACGCCCACCGGCGGCAGCGGCGCGAACGTCAGCGTCGCCCAGAACGCGCCGAGCGTCACCAGCACGACGAACGCGTTGAACAGCGTCGTCGCGAGCCACTTGCCGCCGACGAGCTCGATCGGCGTCGCCGGCGTCATCAGCAGCGGCTCGAGCGATGCGCGCTCCCGCTCGCCGGCGGTCGTGTCGAGCGCGACCGCCATGCCGCCCATCACCGCCGCGAACAGGCCGTAGTACGCGACCAGGAACAGGACGATCGCGCCCGACTGCTGCGGCGTCGCGAGGTTCACCGTCTCGACGTTCAGCGGATTGCCGACCTCGGGCGCGATGCCGCGCAGCAACAGCCGCGTCTGGCCCCACTGGCGGTTGTAGGCGCGCAGCAGCGTCTCGGCCTGCTCGATCGACGCGCGCGCGCGGTCGCGCGAGCGGTCGTACACGAGGCGCACCGTCGCGGCGCGGCCCTTCTTCACGTCCTCGTCGAACTTCGGCTCGACGATCATCACCACGTCGAGATCGCCGCCGCGGATCTTCGCTTCGAAGTCGTCCGGGACCGGCGCGATCGTGACCTGCTGGCGCTCGAGGAACGCGATCAGCGCGGCCGCGTGCTCGGCGCCGCGCACGGCAAGCGTCAGCTCGCGCGCGCGATCGGCCTGCTGCGCGAACATGTTGAAGATCAGCAGCAGGAAGATCGGCCCGGCGAGCGCGGCGCTCACGAGCGTCACGATGATCGTGCGCCGGTCGCGCAGCGTGTCGACGATCTCCTTGCGCGCGACGGTGAGGATGCGGCTCGCGCCCCGGTGAAGCGGCGATCCTCAAACCAGCCCCTCGCCCGAGCCGAGCAGCCCGACGAACGCGTCCTCGAGCGACGACGCGCCCGACTTCGCGACGAGCTCCGCGGCCGTGCCTTCGGCGACCACCCGACCCTTGCCGAGGATCACGATGCGGTCGCACAGCGCGGCGACTTCCTGCATCACGTGCGAGCTGAACAGCAGGCACTTGCCCGCGCGACGCAGGCCCTTCAGCTGCTCGCGCAAGCCGCGCACGCTCATGATGTCGAGGCCGTTCGTGGGCTCGTCGAGCAGGATCGTGTCCGGATCGTGCACGAGCGCGCGCGCGATCGCGGTCTTCATCCGCTCGCCCTGCGAGAAGCCCTGCGCGCGACGGTCGGCGATCGGCTCGAGGCCGAGCATCGCCGACGAGCTCGTCGATGCGTCGCTCCAGCGCCGCGCCGCCGAGCCCGTGCAGCGCGCCGTAGTAGCGGATGTTCTCGCGCGCGGTCAGGCGCGGATACAGGCCGCGCGCATCGGACAGCACGCCGATGCGCCGGCGCACCGGATAGCGGTCGCGCGACGACGTCGAGGCCCGCCGATCCGCGCGCGTACCGCGGTCCGGCAGCACGAGCGTCGCGAGCATGCGCAGCAGCGTCGTCTTGCCGGCGCCGTTCGGGCCGAGGAGGCCGGTGATCGCGCCGTCGGCGGCCTGGAACGAGACGCCGGCGACGGCCTTGACCTCGCCGCGCTTGCCGAACGACTTCGCGAGATCGTCGACGACGATCATCGCGCCGGCGCCAGGTGGTCGGGCCACAGCGGCGGCCGCGTCGACTTCGTGAAGTACTCGACGCAGCTCGCCGGAAGCTTGTCGAAGCCGGCGCGATCGACGAACGCCGCGATGAGCCGCGGTCCGCACGCGTGCGGCGACACGATGTGGCCGTAGCCGCCGGCGACGATGTGCCTGCTGTTGCGCAGCGTCTTCGCGACTTCCTCGGCGTACGCCGGCGGCGTGACCGGATCGAGCGCGCCGGAGAGCAGCAGCGTGGGCACGTCGCTCGTCACCGGCTGCGTTGCATCCGGCGGGCTGCGTCCCTTCGGCCAGACGTCGCAGACCGACGAGCACCCGCTCGGCGATCGCCTGCGAGCGCAGCCCCTCGAGCCTCGCGCGGTCCTCGTGCTGCACGCGCGGCGTGTCCTCGGCGCACGTCACCGCGTAGTGCAGCGCGACGTTCATCTGCTCGGCGAGATCGCCCATGCACCATCTGCGCGACGGCGAACAGCGGCGACCAGTCGCCCTGCGCGCCGCGCTCGAGCATCTCGGGCAAGCGTGACCGCGAGCTCGGGCGCGTAGGTCAGCGGATGCAGGCCGGCGAGCACGGCCTCGTAGCGTGAGTCGCACGCGTCTGCGGCTCGCCGGTCCGCGGATCGACGATGCGCACGTCCTGCCCGTCGGGACCGAGCTGTGCGCGGATGCGCTCGAGCGTCGCCGCGCAGGTCCGGATGCGCGCTGCGGCACGACGGCGTCGCTTCGCAGGCGGTGAACAGCGCGTCGAGCGCCTGCTCGCGCGTCGGCCAGACGCCGAGCGAGATCTTGAGCGCCGGCGGCGCAACGCCGTCGAGCACCATCGCTGCGCACGCGGTCGCCGTGGCGCCGCAGGTACTCGAGCGCCACGCGCGTGCCGTAGCTTCCGCCCCACAGGTTCCAGCGCGGATAGCCGAGCGCGTCGCGCATCGCTTCGAGATCGGCGATCCACGCCTGCGTCGTGTACTGCGTGACATCGACGCCTTTCGCCGCCAGCTCGCGCGACGCACTGCTTCGCGCGCGGCAGCGGATCGGCGTCGAGCGACGTCGGCAGCGTCCTCGTCGGGCACGAACGCGGCGCAGGCGAGCGGCGCGCTGCGTCCGGTGCCGCGCTGGTCGATCAGCACGACGTCGCGCGTGCGCCGGACCTCGACGAGCCGCGACGCGAACGAGCGCGAGCGAGGTTGCCGACTGCCCCGGGCCGCCGGCGAGGATCACGAGCGGATCCGGCTTCGGCGACAGCGTGTTCGCGGGCAGCACGGCGACGAAGAGCGCGATGCGGCGCCCGTCCGGCTTGCTGCGGTCCTCGGGCACCTCGATCGTGCCGCAGCGCGCCGCCGTCGAGAGCTTGGGCAGCCGGCATTCGGCGAGCTCGATCGTGCGCTCGCCGCGTCCGTCGCCGCCGCAGGCGCTCAAGCCCAGCGCCGCGGCAACGAGCAGCAGCGAACGCGTCGTGAAGCGGCGGTGCGAAGCGATCGGCATGGCGGGGCCGATGGTAGCAAACGACGCGATGGCGTCGCAGTGCGCACGCGTCGCAGTCGTCGTCCCCGCGAAGGCGGGACCCAGCGCTTTGCGACGAACGGCGCTGGATCCCGCTGTCGCGGATGCGCCGGAGCGGTGTAGCATCGACCGCGCACTCCGCTACGTCGATAATGGCGAAGTCGCCACCCACCTGCCGCCATGCCCGCACGCGAGCTCGAGCCCGGCATCGTCACCGACCTCAAGGACCGCCTGACCTACGGCGGCTACCTGCGGCTGGACCGCATCCTCGCCGCGCAGGAGCCGCTGTCCGGCGCGAACGGCGGAACGCCGCGCCACGACGAGATGCTGTTCATCGTCCAGCATCAGGTCTCCGAGCTGTGGATGAAGCTCCTGATCCACGAGCTCAAGGCCGCGATCGTGCACGTGCAGCGCGATGCGCTCGGCGAGAACTTCAAGATCCTCGCGCGCGTCAAGCTCATCCAGAAGCAGCTGTTCGAGATGTGGGCGGTGCTGGAGACGCTCACGCCGTCGGAGTACGAGGCGTTCCGTCCGGCGCTCGGCAGCTCGTCCGGCTTCCAGTCCGCGCAGTACCGCGCGATCGAGTTCCTGCTCGGCAACAAGCACCCCGGCATGCTCGACGTCTTCCGGCACGATCCGGAGGTCCACGCCGCGCTCGACGCGCTGCTGCACGCGCCGTCGCTCTACGACGAATTCCTGCGCCATCTGGCGCGGCGCGGGCTTCCGGTGCCGGCCGAGCGCGTCGACCGCGATTTCACGCAGCCCTACGTGCGCCATCCCGGCGTGGTCGCCGTCTTCAAGACGATCTACGACGACCCGAAGCGCTGGTGGGACGCCTACGACATGTGCGAGAAGCTGGTCGACGTCGAGGAAGCGTTCCAGCTCTGGCGCTTCCGCCACCTGAAGACCGTCGAGCGGATCATCGGCCACAAGCGCGGCACCGGCGGATCGTCGGGCGTTGCGTTCCTGCGCCAGGCGCTCGAGATCTCGTTCTTCCCCGAGCTCATCGACGTGCGTACCGAAATCGGCGCGCGCTAGCGATCCCCCGGTGCGAGCACGCGCACAAGCGGCGTAGCCGCGCGCAGCGTCGAATACACGTAGCGATAGCAGTCGGTGGACGGATGGAGTCGATCCTCCGCGTAGTAGCGCTGCGCTTCGCGCGAGAACGGGTCGCGTCGAGCGCGGATGGAAGAAGTTGACGTAGTGGGCGCCGTGCTGCTGCGCGGCCGTCGCGAAGAGGTCGCGCAGCTGGCGCGAGCGAAGCGTCAGCCACCAGGAGAGCGGCGCGAAGAACATCGGGGTCAGGCCGATGTTCGGCGTCGTCGTGCAGATCACGCAGTCCGACCGTTGCCGCGCCTCCCGCAGCACCGTGTCGATCTGCGCGGGCAGCGATTCGAACGGCGTGCGCTTCAGAATGTCGTTGCCGCCGACGGTGAGCAGGATCACGTCGTATCTGGCATCGCCCTCCGCGCGGAGCTGCGCGATCGCCTCCGCGGTGCGCGCGCCGTTGCGCGCACGGTTGACGATCGTGACGTGCGGGAACTCCTGCGCGATCAATCCCGCGATCGAATCCTCGGGCCGCGCTGCGCCGCAACCCACGGCGATGCTGTCGCCGACGAACAGGACGCGCGGACCCTCGGTCGCTGCACGGCATTCGAACGCGGTCGAGACCCGCGCGAGCTCGTCGCCGACGCGAAGGCAGCGCGCGAACTGCGAGCCATCGCCAGGTCACCACTGCGGCCCCGAACAGCGCGAGCGCGCGTGACCGTCGCGCGCGGGTTGAAGCGCAGCGCTGCTGAGCGGGTTCGGCATGGCGCGTGTCTTGCAAGATGCGGGCCAAGCGGGTGCACGGCTTGTGACCGGGCTTTCGCCTCGTATTGCTACGGATCACCTACGCGACCGCCCGTACTCGTTCGCCGGCCATTGGTCGGATTTTCGTGCAAGCGCGTCGAAAACGTCGTCAGCCATATTCCGATGCCGCAGGGCATCAGGTAGGATTTCTCCTAGTACGTGTCTCCTGTTTGTCCTACATCCCGTGATGGGGACAGGCGCGGCGATCTCCTAACGGGACGTCGTTCTGGGAGCACGTCCCGATCCACCCCTTTGACGCCGCAAGCCGATGGAAGCCATAGACAACCAGTTTCGCGCCGCCCTGGCATTCGCCTACACGTTCGTGATCGTGCGAGTGCTCGCCACGCGTGGCCATGGGCCACCCGGTCAACGTCCTCGCCGTGATCGCGACCTATCTGCTGCTCGGCGCCGTCGCCGTGGGGCTCCGCCGCTCGATGCACGAGGCCACCGATGCCCGGGTCGCGCGCACGATGACCTACGTCACGCTCGGCGCGTTCGCTGCGACGGCGCCGGAGTTCTGGTAGGCCGGTCGCGCCGCCCGATCCAGGGCAGCATCACGATCGCCATCGCCGCCGCCGCGATGGCGGCAATGAACAGCAGGCGACGGGGCCACGGCCCCAGCAGGTCGACGATCGTCGCGACGTCGGGTCGCGACGGGCCCACGAAACCGTAGTTCCATCCGGTCGCCAGATCGATCGGAAGCACGATCGCGACGTAGAGCGCCGCGGCCGCGCTGGCGATCGCGTAGTCGCGCCACGCCGGCCGGTAGCCGCGGGCGAGCACGTCGTAGAGCGGCACGGCGATGGTCATCGCGTGCGTCGTCCAGAAGAACCAGAACGGCCACGTCGCCGGCCCGTCGGTCAGGTTCGGCGTGACCAGCGCCTGCGTGCACAGCGCAAGACCCCAGAAGTACGCCAACGTTCGCCAGATCCGGTCGTGCGTCAACAACGCGAGCGCGGCCGCGACCGCTGCCCAGTGGCACAGCTGCAGCGGCCAGTCGGTCGTCGGATCGTAGTCGGGCTGGCGCGTGCAGCCAGACGAACGTCGCGGCCCAGAGGACGAGATAGGCGACCGCCGTTCCACGCTCGACGCGTCGCGCGGCGGCTTCGGCGCTCCGGCGTCGCACGGCTACCGCGACGACGAGACCGGCCGCGATCGCGGCCAGCATCGCGACATGCAAGACCGACCAGGGGGTGAACGTCTGCACGGCGGCAGTGTACCGGCGGCGACCGCGTCGCCGCAGCAAGTGCTGCCGTAGAATCGAACGCGCCGATGAACGCGCCCGCAACGACCGAACGCATCCAGGCCGCGATCGCCGCGCTGGGCGCGCGGTGCGCTCGACGAGGCCTCGATCGCCGAGCACGTCGCGCCGCTGTTCACGCGCGTACTGGCGCGCAATCGCGAGCGCATCTACCTCGCGAACCATTCGCTCGGCCGGCCGCTCGATGCGCTCGACGACGATGTTGCGCGAAGCGCTCGCCGCCTGGTACACGAAGCTTCCCGACGCGTGGGACGCGTGGGCAGCCGAGCTGGCTGCGTACCGCGCGCGATGGGCGCGGCTGATGGGCGCACCCCGCGACGACTGCGTCATTCCGAAGACCAGCGCCGGTGCCGGTCTGCGAGCGGTGCTGAACACGTTCGATCGTCGCGCGCGCGTGGTCGCGACGCGGGGCGAATTCGACTCGCTGGACGTCATCCTGCGCGAGTACGCGCGGCGCGGCCGCATCGAGCTCGCGTTCGTCGAGCCCGACGGCGACGATCGGTTCGCCGACGACGCCGTCGAGCGTGCGATCGTCGCGGGCACCGACCTCGTCGTGCTGTCGCACGCGATGTTCAGGACCGGACAGCTGCTGCGATGCCGGAACGCGCGGTGGCGCGCGCGCACGCGGTCGGCGCGACACTGCTGCTCGATGTCTACCACTCGCTCGGCGTCGTGCCGGTGGACCTGGCCGCGATGAACGTCGACTTCGCCGTCGGCGGCAGCTACAAGTACCTGCGCGGCGGCCCCGGTGCGTGCTTCCTCTACGTCGCGCCGCGCCACCTCGACGCACGGCTTGCGACGCTCGACATCGGCTGGTTCGCGAAGGAGG
Organism: uncultured beta proteobacterium; assembly: GCA_963804205.1. Classification (GTDB taxonomy): domain Bacteria; phylum Pseudomonadota; class Gammaproteobacteria; order Burkholderiales; family Casimicrobiaceae; genus VBCG01. Next base: position 745,075 of record CAWDPJ010000008.1, read on the forward strand.
CGCCGTTCAGCTACGCGCGGCCGGATCCGCCGCGATTCGCCGCCGGCGGCGATGGCTGGATGGAGTCGACGCCGCCGGTCCTCACCTGGTACCAGGCGCGCTCCGGCCAGATCTTCACGCTGGCGATCGGCGTCGCAGCGGCTGCGCGCGTATTCGCTTTCGCAGCAGCGGACTCTCGTCGATCTGCTGCAGGCGCGCGGCATCGCAGCGCTGGGCGCGCAGCAGGACCGCGGCGCCTTCGTCGCGGTGCGTCGGGACGATGCGGTCGCGCTCGCGGAGCGACTGTGGCGAACAGGGCATCGATGTCGACGCGCGCGGCGCCTGGCTGCGGCTGTGTCCCGATGTCCTCACGACGCGTCTCGAGCTGGAACGGGCGGCCAGCTGCGCTGCATGCGCTGACGCTGACGTGACGATCGCGCTTCGGTGTCACGCGCCCGCTGCGCGGATGACGATTCTCACGATGAGCAGCACGATGCCGACGAACGCGGCAGCGATCGCGACGCCGACGATGATCACCTGATGGGGGCGAATCGAGACCGCGTCTTCCTGCATGTGCTTGCCCTTGCGGACGCCGAAGAAGCTCCAGAGCACGGCGCTCACGACTTCCCCGAGACGCGCCTGTCGCGGCCGCGGAGGATCGGAACCGGGCGGAGAAGTCATGACGAGGTGCGAAGCGTAGCGGTCGAAATGCCGATCGATGCTAGCACGCGAACCTGGTAGGCCCCGGCGCGCCGATGGCATCCAGGCCCGCCGGCCGTGCGTATAGCGGGTCATCGCCGCCGTCGCGGCTTCACCGGAGGAGATCGGTCATGGTTCGTCGTGGATTCGTCCGCACGCTTTGCGCTGCGGCTCTTGCAACGTTCGTGCTGGGCGGGTGCCAGTCGATGCCGGCCGGCGCGCCCGGCAAGTCGCTCTACGATCGGCTCGGCGGCCAGCCTGCGATCGTGGCCGTCGTCGATGATTTCGTCGGCAATGTCGCTGCGGACGCCAGGATCAACGCCCAGTTCGCGAACACGAGCATTCCCCGGCTGAAGCAGCTGCTCGTCGAGCAGATCTGCGCGGGGACCGGCGGCCCGTGCAAGTACACGGGTCGCGACATGAAGAGCGCGCATCGCGGCATGAACATCACCGACGCGCAGTTCAACGCGCTGGTCGAGGACCTCGTGAAGACGCTGGACAAGTTCAAAGTGCCGAAAAAGGAGCAGGGCGAGCTGCTTGCGATCCTCGGCCCGATGAAGCCGGAGATTGTTGGCCAATGAGCGACGCCGGCTGCTCCCAAGTTGCTCGGCCCCCTCGGGGACAAGGCGCGCAGCGCCAAGGGGGTCACCCGCAAGCGTTGGCCGAGGACCTCCGCGGGCGCGCTGTCGCCCGGTCGGCACCCGCCGCCTGAGCCCACTCCCGGTGGGCCGGGCCGGCGGGTCTTTTCGCTTGAAAACCCGTGTGGATTCCCCCATTTCTGACCCAAGTATTCGTTCGGAAGCGGGCCGGAGGAGAATCCATGCGCTTCGACAAACTGACCACCAAGTTCCAGCAGGCGCTGGCCGACGCCCAGAGCCTGGCGCTCGGCAACGACAACGGCTTCATCGAGCCGCAGCACCTGCTGGCCGCGCTGCTCGCGCAGGAGGACGGCGGCACGGCGTCGCTGCTCGCGCGCGCCGGCGTCGCCGTGCCGCGGCTGCAGAGCGCGCTCAAGGCCTCGATCGCCCGGCTGCCGAAGGTCGAGGGCACGGGCGGCGAGATCGGCATCTCGCGCGAGCTCAACAACCTGCTCAACCTCACCGACAAGGAAGCGCAGAAGCGCGGCGACCAGTTCATCGCCAGCGAGATGTTCCTGCTCGCGGCGACGCAGGACAAGGGCGAGACCGGCCGCCTGCTCAAGGAGGCGGGGCTCGAACCGCAAGGCGCTCGAGGACGCGATCGAGGACGTGCGCGGCGGCGCGAACGTCGACAACCAGGAAGCCGAAGGCGCAGCGCGAGGCGCTCGCGAAGTACACGATCGACCTGACCGAGCGCGCGCGCGACGGCAAGCTCGATCCGGTGATCGGCCGCGACGACGAGATCCGCCGCACGATCCAGATCCTGCAGCGGCGCACGAAGAACAACCCGGTGCTGATCGGCGAGCCGGGCGTCGGCAAGACGGCGATCGTCGAAGGCCTCGCGCAGCGCATCGTCGACGGCGAAGTGCCCGAGACGCTGAAGAACAAGCGCGTGCTGTCGCTCGACATGGCGGCGCTGCTCGCCGGCGCGAAGTACCGCGGCGAGTTCGAGGAGCGCCTCAAGGCCGTGCTGAAGGACATCGCGGCCGACGAAGGCCGCACGATCGTCTTCATCGACGAGCTGCACACGATGGTCGGCGCCGGCAAGGCCGAAGGCGCGATCGACGCCGGCAACATGCTGAAGCCCGCGCTCGCGCGCGGCGAGCTGCATTGCGTCGGCGCGACCACGCTCGACGAATACCGCAAGTACATCGAGAAGGACGCCGCGCTCGAGCGCCGCTTCCAGAAGGTGCTCGTCGACGAGCCGTCGGTCGAGGCGACCATCGCGATCCTGCGCGGCCTGCAGGAGCGCTACGAGATCCACCACGGCGTCGACATCACCGACCCGGCGATCGTCGCCGCGGCCGAGCTCTCGCATCGCTACATCACCGACCGCTTCCTGCCCGACAAGGCGATCGACCTGATCGACGAGGCCGCGGCGCGCATCAAGATGGAGATCGACTCCAAGCCCGAGGCGATGGACCGGCTCGACCGGCGGCTGATCCAGCTCAAGATCGAGCGCGAGGCGGTCAAGAAGGAAAAGGACGAGGCGTCGCAGGAAGCGGCTCGCGCTCGATCGAGGACGAGATCGCGCGCCTCGAGCGCGAGTACGCCGACCTCGAGGAAATCTGGAAGGCGGAGAAGGCGCAGGTCGCCGGCACGCAGCACATCAAGGAAGAGATCGACAAGATCAAGCTGCAGATGGAAGAGGCACGCGCAAGGGCGACTGGCAGAAGATGTCGGAGCTGCAGTACGGCAAGCTGCCGCAGCTCGAGGCGCAGCTCAAGAAGCGCCGATCAGGCCGCGGCGAGCGAGCAGCGCCGAAGCCGCAGGCTGCTGCGCACGCAGGTCGGCGCCGAGGAGATCGCCGAGGTCGTGTCGCGCGCGACCGGCATTCCGGTCTCGAAGATGATGCAGGGCGAGCGCGAGAAGCTGCTGCACATGGAAGACGCGCTGCACAAGCGCGTCGTCGGCCAGGACGAGGCGGTGCGCCTCGTCTCCGATGCGATCCGCCGCTCGCGCTCGGGCCTCGCCGATCCGAACCGTCCGTACGGCTCGTTCCTGTTCCTCGGGCCGACCGGCGTGGGCAAGACCGAGCTCTGCAAGGCGCTCGCCGAGTTCCTGTTCGACACCGAGCATCACATGATCCGCATCGACATGTCCGAGTTCATGGAGAAGCACTCGGTCGCGCGGCTGATCGGCGCGCCGCCGGGCTACGTCGGCTACGAGGAGGGCGGCTACCTGACCGAAGCGGTGCGGCGCAAGCCGTACTCCGTGATCCTGCTCGACGAGATCGAGAAGGCGCACCCGGACGTGTTCAACGTGCTGCTGCAGGTGCTCGACGACGGCCGCATGACCGACGGGCAGGGCCGCACCGTCGACTTCAAGAACACGGTGATCGTGATGACGTCGAACCTGGGCTCGCAGAAGATCCAGCAGATGACCGACGAAGGCGCCGATCCAGGCGCTGGTCAAGATCGCGGTGATGGCGGAGGTGAAGACGCACTTCCGGCCGGAGTTCGTCAACCGCATCGACGAGATCGTCGTGTTCCATCCGCTCGTCGGACAAGCACATCGCCGACATCGCGCGCATCCAGCTCAAGAGCCTCGAAGCGCGGCTCGCGCAAGCTCGAGATCCGGCTCGACGTGCACCGAGGCGGCGCTCGCGGCGGTGGCGTCGGCGGGCTTCGACCCGGTGTACGGCGCGCGGCCGCTGAAGCGCGCGATCCAGCAGCAGATCGAGAATCCGCTGGCGAAGGAGATCCTCGCCGGGCGTTACGCCGCCGGCGATCTGATCACCGTCGGCGCGACCGGCGGCGAGATCACGTTCGCCAAGCGCGCGGAATCGAAGAAGCAGAAGGTCGCGGCCTGACCTGCGATGCAAAGGCGTCTGAGCGGTCGATGCTGTCGTGATCGTTTCGTTGCGCCTGTGTTGCATCGGAGCGATGAGCGGCTTAGGCGGCATTGACGCGACGCATCCTCAGCCGATTTGCAGCACGCTGTAAGGGCCGGGATGATTCGTAGCGTGCACGCTGTCCGGCTGCGAGCGAACGACGCTCGCAGTCGACCAACGGTGCGGTGAAGCCAGCTGCTGGAACGCAGTTTGCTTTTTCCAGCGAGACCGGCTCCCGCCGCTCGTCCGACACCGTCGGCAGCGCGCCGCCTCGATGAATCCGCCGCGCGCCCTCCCGTCCGCTGGCCATGCGCCGCAGTCCGTGCGGCTGCGACGCGTTCAGCTGGCATCGCTGATCTACGCGGTCTGCGTGCCGCTCATGTTCATCGCGTATTGGCTGGGGCTGGTCGGCTTCGAGGCGGCGATGGGAACGATCGCGCTCGTGGTCATCGTCAACGTCGCGTTGCTCGCGCTGTTCTACTTCGGCATCAACCAGCGCTTCAAAGACCCGAGCATGACCCGAGTCCAGGTCGTCATCGCGATCGTGGTGCTGATGGCGTTCATCTACGCGATGGACAAGGAGCGGTCGCTGGCCCTGATCCTGTGCCCGATCGTGCTGATGTTCGGCGCCTTCCGCTTCAACACGCGTGAGTTCGTCTCGACGGCGGCGCTGGTGCTCGCAGGTTACGGCGTGGTCTTCGGCCTCCTGCTGCTGACCAAGCGCGACACCGTCGACCTCGACGTCGAGCTGTTTCGCTGGCTCGTGCTCGCTTGCCTGCTGCCGTGCTTCGCGGTCATCGCCGGCAAGGTGAGCGAGTTGCGCCAGCAATTGAGGCGCAGCAACGATGACCTGAGCTCCGCGCTCGCGACGATCCAGGAGATGGCCACGCACGATTCGCTCACCGGCCTGCCGAATCGGGCGCTGTTCAACGACAGCCTGCAACGGGCGGTAAGTCAGGCGAAGCGCAGCGGGCGGCCGATCGCGTTGTTCTTCATCGACCTCGACCGGTTCAAGAGCATCAACGATGCGCTGGGGCATCAGGTCGGCGATCAGGCGCTGGTGGAGGCCGCACGGCGTCTTACGCGGTGCATCCGCGAAGGGGATATGGCGGCGCGCCTCGGTGGCGACGAATTCGTGGTCTTGATGGCGTACGAGGACACATCGATGCTGATCGAGGTCGCCGGCCGGATTCTCGCGGCGATGGATCAGCCGATGCTGGCCGGGTCCGCACCAGGTGAACATCTCGGCGAGCATGGGGATCTGCACCTATCCGGCAGACGCATCGGACACGCAGACGCTGATTTCCAACGCGGATATCGCGATGTACAGCGCGAAGGCGCAGGGGCGTAACCGGTTCACTTTCTATTCGCCCGGCCTCAACGGACAAGCGCGCTCGGATGAGCGGGTGACCGCGCCTCAGACCCCGGGCCGGTGATCCCCGCGGCATCGCCCGCTGCGCGCAGGCCCGTCCTCGCGCGATTCCGTTTCCACGGACCTTGACCAGCTTGGTCGCCCTCTGGCGACCTTCCGCTTGACATGAGAATAGGAATCATTATCATTTGATAGATCCCATTGACCTGTCTTGCCATGTCGATCCCCGTGGGTTCCGCCGAGCGTGCCGAAGCGATCGTTGCCGGCACGCTCTGCTTGATGAGTTGCTTCGCGCGAGCGCCCGGCCGGCACCATGCCGACCGCATCGCGCACAACCTTGCCCTGCTGGCGGAGGATGCAGGCGTGACGCCCGAATTGCGCATGCTCTGCCGCCGCCTCGGGGACCGCTGGGAGGCCATCGCATACGAGCTTGCCGTGGCCGACGCGGGCGATCCGCGACAGCCCTCGTTGCTCTGCCAGTGAGCTTGCGTGCGTGCAGCGTGATCCCGAGACGCTGTGGGGGCCGTTGCTCCATCTGCTGACCCGCGGATCAACCCGCGGTAACGCCGGGGTCGGGCCCTGCAATGGGCTGCTTTCAGAACTAGCAACGCACGCTGCCGTCTCGCCGCTGCTGCGTCTGGTGGCCTGCGCGATGATTGGCGCACCCACGGACGGATCGCCGGGAACTTCCGTGCGGCTTCATCGGTCAATCTTACGTACCGGGACCGACTCCCCCGGTACGTAGTGGCACGACGCCCCCGCGCGACCTCGCATGGGGGCGATTTTTTTGTGCCTCGCGCTGGCGCTCAATAGACGCGCCAAACGTCGGCGTGTCGGCGTTCCCAGGCGCGCTCGAGGCGTTCCAGCTCGTAGTGGTCGCTTGCCTTCGAGAGGAAGCGCTCGTGCTCGTTGCGTTCGCGCCGGAAGTAGCGGTCGATCAGCGCTTCGGCACGGGCCTGCCGGTACGCCTTCCACGCCGTCACGAGTCGGCCGAGGATCGCCCGCCACCCGGATAGGTCGAAAGGGGCCGGCGATGCGCGTTCGCGCGGTGTGAATGTCCTGAAAGCGTGCTCATGGTTTTCTCCAATACGGATGATCCTGCGAGATCGTTGTGTTAGCAACTAAACATGCGGTACCCAATCGCGCCGCAGATGGCGGTCGGCGGCTCGCGCGAGCCATTGCGCGAGGCGGTCCTGCCAGCGGATGCGACGGCTTCTGACGCTCGCGTCGGCGAGGCCGTTGCCGATGAGGACGACGGCCGCGTCGCCTCGCGCTTCGGCGACGGTCAGGCCGTACCGCTCGACGGTCCACGTGTCGCCCGCGCCGAGCACGACGTCGCGCCGGTCGCGTTGCTGCGTCACCCAGAGCGTTCCGCGCGTCACGCGCAGCGTCGTCCCGCGCGCGTCGGCGAGCTCGAGCAGGTCGCCATTCCCAAGCTTCAGCAGCCGGTTGTTCATTGTCGTCTCCATGCGTAGAATGCATCCGAGTCGCCGGGCCACCGGCGGCGGCTTCGCCGCTCCTGGCTCCTGTCCAACGACTCGCATGAGGCAAAGTGTGGGACCGGTGGCGCGGGTGCACAAACGACGAATACGCATTCCTCGCATGATCTGGATGCATGCATAAGACGCTGCGCAAGCTGCCTTCGCTGGACTTCCTTCGCGGCTTCGAGGCCGCGGGCCGGCTTGCATCGTTCACGCGCGCTGCCGAGGAGCTGTTCCTGACCCAATCGGCGCTGTCGCGGCAGGTGAAGGCGCTCGAGGACGCGCTCGGCGCGCCGCTGTTCGAGCGCAGGCACCGCGCGCTCGCGCTGACGCCGGCCGGCGCGGCGTTCCATCGCGAAGTCACCGAGACGCTTGCGCGCGCTCGCCGCCGCCGCCGAGCAGGTCACAGGGCGCACGCGCGAGCCCGGACTCACGATCACCACGACCGTGTCGTTCGCGTCGCTGTGGATGATTCCGAAGCTGCCGGCGTTTCGCGCACGGCATCCGGACGTCGAGGTGTACGTCTCGGCCGACGATCGCCCCGTCGACTTGAATCGCGGCGACGTGGACGTGGCGATCCGCTATCTGGGCGAGAACGTGCCGCTCGACGCCATCCGCCTGTTCGGCGAGCGGATGTTCCCGGTCGTGAGCCCGAAGGTCGCGAACGATCCGAAGACGCCGCTGCGCAAACCTGCCGACCTGCGTCATCACGTGCTGCTGCATCTGGACGATCCCGACGGTCGCATTCCGTGGCTGAACTGGCAGACCTGGCTCGCGGCGAACGGCGAGCCGCAGCTGAAGCCGGCCGGATCGCTGCGCTTCTCGATCTACGACCAGGTCGTCCAGGCGGCGCTCGGCGGCCAGGGCGTTGCGCTGGGCCGCATGCCGATGGTGAGCGAGCTGCTCGAAGCCGGGCGCCTGGTCGCGCCGTTTCCGAAGCGCTACGACTCGCAGCGCGGTTACTACGTGCTCGTCGCGCCGCATGCGCGAACGCGTCCGGATGTCACCGCGTTCGTGGCGTTCCTTCGCGAGCAGGCCGCTCGATGTCGAATCGGCGCTGGATGCGACGGTGAAGCCGCGCAGCGCGCGCAAGGCGTCGGTCGGCGGATGATGCACGATCGGGATTCCGCGACGCCAGGCGCGCACGACGCGCACGCCGGCAATTCGCCATCGCCGTGGATCGTGCGCTTCGCGCCGCTGGTGCCTGCCGGCGCGCGCGTGCTCGATCTTGCGAGCGGGCAGGGCCGGCATGCACGCTTCTTCGCAGCACGCGATGCGCGCGTTCTCGCGGTCGACCGCGACGCAGCGGTGCTCGAGGCCCTTGCCGGCATCGCGAACGTCACGACGCGGGCGATCGATCTCGAGGGCGAGGCGTGGCCGCTGGCGGGCGAGCGCTTCGATGCGGTCGTCGTGACGAATTACCTGCATCGGCCGTGGTTTGCGGCGCTGCTCGATACGCTCGCGGACGACGGTGTGCTGCTCTACGAGACGTTCGCGGCCGGCAACGAAGCGTACGGCCGGCCCTCGAACCCCGCGTTCCTCCTTCGACCGCGACGAGCTCGGCGGAGCGGGTGCGCGGCCGGCTGGTCGTCGTGGCGTTCGAGCAGGGCCGCGTCGTCGAAGGCGCGCGCACCGCCGTCGTCCAGCGGCTGGCCGCGGTCGGGCGCGGACGCCCCTGGCCGCCCGCGCTGACCTGAAACCGGCGGCGCGGTCAGCAGAGCATCGTCGCGCGGCGAATCAGGGTAAAATTCGCCATTTGCCTCGCACCCTCATGTTGACCGGAAGTCTCGTCGCGATCGCGACGCCCATGCATCCCGGCGGCGCGCTCGACCTCGACGCGTTGCGGGCGCTGATCGACTGGCACGTCGCTCGAAGGGACGGCGGGCATCGTCATCGTCGGCACGACCGGCGAATCGCCGACCGTCGACGTCGAAGAGCATCGCTTGCTGATCCGGACCGCGGTCGAGCACACGGCCGGCCGCATCGCCGTGATCGCCGGCACCGGCGCGAACGCGACCGCCGAGGCGTTCGCGCTCACGCGCTACGCGAAGGAGGTCGGCGCCGACAGCTGCCTCTCGGTCGTTCCGTACTACAACAAGCCGACGCAGGAAGGCCTCTACCGGCATTTCGCGACGATCGCGGAAGTCGGCCTGCCGGTGATCCTGTACAACGTGCCGGGCCGCACGGTGGCGGACCTCGCGAACGAGACGGTGTTGCGCCTCGCCGACGTGCCGGGCATCGCGGGCATCAAGGACGCAACCGCCGATCTCGCCCGCGGCAGCGAGCTGATCCGCGCGCTGAACGAGAAGGGCAAGCGCGATTTCGCGATCTACAGCGGCGATGACATCACGGCGCTGCCGCTGATCCTGATGGGCGGCGCACGGCGTGATCTCGGTCACCGCGAACGTCGCGCCGCGCCTGATGTCGGAGATGTGCCGTGCGGCGCTGGCCGGCGAGCTCGCGACGGCGCGCGCGATCAACGACCGCCTGCTGCCGCTGCATCGCAGGCTGTTCGTCGAGGCGAACCCGATCCCGGTCAAGTGGGCGCTGGCCCAGATGGGGAAGATCCGCAACGAGCTGCGGCTGCCGCTCGTTCCGCTTGTCTTCGCAGTTCAACGACACGCTGCGCTCCGCGCTGCGCGAGGCCGGCTGTCTTTCGTGATGCACGGATACCCGATGGATGCTGCGAATTTTCTCGATGGTTTTCGGCGCGTTGCCGCAGCTGTGCGCGACGGCCCTGGTCGCGACGGCGCTTGCCGGCTGCGAAACGTTCGGCGGTGCACGACGAGCCTTGGCAAGCGCATCGACTACAAGACGACGGGCACGGCGCCTGCGCTCGAGATCCCGCCGGACCTGAACACGCCGCGCTTCGACGACCGCTTCAGCACGACCACGGCGAGCGGTCTTGCGGCCCAGCAGGCGGGCCGACCGAAGCAGTCCGACCTGCTGCCGCAGAATCCCGACGCGCGCATCGTGCGCGCCGGCACCGAGCGCTGGCTCGTCGTCAAGGCCACGCCCGAGCAGACCTGGTCGACGGTGCGCCAGTTCTGGAACGACCTCGGCTTCGTCGTCGCGGTCGAGCAGCCGACGATCGGCGTGATGGAAACCGACTGGGCCGAGAACCGCGCCGAGATCCCGATGGATCCGGTGCGCCGGACGATCGGCAAGTACATCGACTTCTTCTACACGACCTACAAGCGCGACAAGTTCCGCACGCGCGTCGAGCGCGGCGTCGAGCCCGGCACCGTCGAGATCTATCTGTCGCATCGCGGCATGGAGCAGGTGCCGACGGCGAAGATCGACGGCTCGTCGCCGGCCGCGTTCGCGTGGGCGGTGATGCCGCCGAATCCCGGACCTCGAGGCCGAGATGCTGTCGCGCCTGATGCAGCGCTTCGGCGCGCCAGCGCCGGTCGGCCACGGCCGCCGTCGCGTCGACCGCGCCCACTGCAGCGCCGACGCCTGCGGACAAGGCGCGACTCGAGAAGAGCTCCGACGGCTCGTCGAAGCTCGTCGTCGACGACGCATTCGATCGCGCCTGGCGCCGCGTGGGCCTGGCGCTCGACCGCACCGGCTTCACCGTCGTCGATCGCGACCGCAGCACCGGCGTGTATTTCGTGCGCTATGCGGATCCGGACAGCGATGTCGCGAAGGCGCGCGACCAGGGCTGGCTCGCGAAGCTCATGTTCTGGAAGCAGGACGAGAAGGAACGTCCCGAGCAGTACCGGATCAAGGTGATCGAGACCGCGCCGACGTCGGTCGTCACCGTGCAGGATCCGAAGGGCGAGCCGGATCGCACGACGAACGGGGAGCGCATCCTCGCGCTGCTGCGCGAGCAGCTGCGTTGACCGCGATGCCGCATGGACGTCGCGAGCCGCTGCGCGGTGATGCGCTTCGCGTCGCTCGGGTCCGGCAGCGAAGGCAACGGCCTCGTCGTCGAGGTGGCACGGGCGCAATCACGCGGGTCCTGATCGATTGCGGGTTCGGCGTGCGCGAGACGGTCACGCGCCTCGCGCGCCTGGGGCTCGCGCCGTCGGAGCTCTCGGCGATCCTGGTCACGCACGAGCATGCCGATCACATCGGCGGCGTGGCGGCGTTCGCCGCGCGCTACGACATCCCGGTGTGGCTCACGTTCGGCACGCTCGACACCGTCGGCGAGCTGCTGATGGACGTGCCGCGCGTCTACGGCTTCGACTCCCACGACGTGTTCGCGATCGGCGCGATCGAAGTGCGGCCGTTCCCGGTGCCGCACGACGCGCGCGAGCCGGTGCAGTTCGTCGTCAGCGACGGCGTGCACAGGCTCGGCGTGCTCACCGACATCGGCATGACGACGCCGTACGTGCGAGTCGCAGCTTGTCCGGCTGCGACGCGCTCGTGCTCGAGTGCAATCACGACGAGGCGATGCTGGCGAACGGCAGCTATCCGTATCCGCTGAAGCAGCGGATCGCGGGCCGCTACGGTCACCTGTGCAACGACGCCGCGGCGGACCTGCTGCGCGCGATCGACTCGACGCGCCTCAAGCACATCGTCGCAGCGCACCTGTCGCAGCAGAACAACACGCCCGAGCTTGCGCGCGCACGCTCGCCGCAGCGCTCAGCTGCACGCCGGACTGGATCGGCATCGCCGACCAGGCGTGCGGATTCGCCTGGCGCGAGCTCTAGAGGATCGGACCGAGATGGAGAAGCGGCAGGAGCTCTACCGCGGCAAGGCGAAGACCGTCTACGCGACCGACGATCCGCGCTACCTCGTCATGCACTACCGCGACGACGTCTCCGCGTTCGACGGCGTCAAGCTCGCGAAGCTCGAGCAGAAGGGCGAGACCAACAACCGCATCAACGCGCTACGTGATGGGGAAGCTCGCGGACGCGGGCGTTGCGACGCACTTCGTGCGCCTGCTCAACGAGCGCGAATCGCTGGTCAAGGCGATGAAGATGATCCCGGTCGAATGCGTCGTGCGGAACGTCGTCGCGGGGTCGATGGCGAAGCGCTACGGCATCGAGGAAGGCACGCGGCTTCCCGAGCCGATCTTCGAGTTCTTCCTGAAGAGCGATGCGCTGCACGACCCGCTGTGCAACGACGACCACATCCGCGTGCTCGGCTGGGCGAGCGCCGACGAGATCGCGCAGATGAAGGCGCTGACCCACAAGGTCAACGACCTGCTGAAGCCGCTGTTCGCGCAAGGCCGGCATCGACCTCGTCGACTACAAGCTCGAGTTCGGTCACCCGATCGACGATCCGGGCGGGCCGGTCGATGCTGGGCGACGAGTTCACGCCCGACGGCTGCCGGCTGTGGGACGCGAAGACCGGCGAGAAGATGGACAAGGACCGCTTCCGCCGCGACCTGGGCGAGGTCATCGCGCACTATCGCGAGGTCGGGCGGCGGATCGGCGTTCCCTTTAGGGACAGGCACTCGATTCCAGCATCCCGGGTCAGACCCCGATTTCGCCCGCATCGCGAACTGCGGATTTCGGAGCGAGCCGATCCGTCACTCTTCGACAAGCATCGCGAACATCGCGCAGTCCGAACCGGCCGCAAACGAAATCGGGGTCTGACCCCAGCTTCAGCCTAGAGCCCCAGCACGCTGCCGCCGAGCGCCGGCTCGCCGGTCGCCCAGATCTCCTCGAAGCGCGCGACCAGCGGCTTCGCCGCCGCCGGCATGTCGATGGCGAGCGTCGCCCGCGGCTGATCGACGTGATAGCGATGCAGATAGTGGCGATCGTCGGCGATCACCAGCGCGTCCGTTGCGCCGCGCGCATCGACACCGGTGCGCCACACCTGCATCGCGTGGCTGTAGACCTTCAGCAGGTCGGTGAGCCGCGGGCACGAGGCTTCGAGGTAGCGCGGCTCGTGCACGATGATCGACAGCCGCGCGTTGCGCGAGCGCCGCAGGAAGGCCGCGATTCGCTCCGCGCGGCGCACGCCGTTCCAGCCGCCCTCCGACAGGTCGCGATCGAACACCAGCAGGCGCTCGCCCGCGAGCTCGATCAGCGTGTCGATGGCGTCGACCTGCGCGGCAAGCGTATCGAGCCGCGTCTCGCCCTGCGCGGGTCGATCGGGGGCGTCATTGGCCGGGGGTGAGGAAGCCATCGCGATACCAGTCGTGCAACAACGTCAGCGTATCATCGGCGAGCGCCGCGCAGGCGCGGGCCGACAAGCGTCGCGCGTTGGCGAGCTCGCGCAGCGCCTGCGCGTCCTGCGCAGGCAAGCTCGGCCTCGGCCCCGTTCACGTACAGGCGCTCGTCGTCGTAGAGCAGCTGCGTGCGGCGATCGAGCGCGAGGCCCTTCGATCGGATCCGTCTCGCGAAAACGGCACGCGACGCGTCGCGGTTGCGGCGGATCGAACACGACCGTAGGCCTTCGGTTCGGAGAGCGAGCTGCCCGAGGAAGCGCGCGACGGTGTCGGCGTCCCAGCGAATCCGCTTCAGCAGGTCGGCCGTGCGGCGTTGCATGCGACGGCCGATTCGCGCGGGCTCGTTCGTCGGCACGAGATCGGGGTCGGCGTAGCGGCCCTCGACGGTGATCGCATCGCGCAGGAAATCGAGGAAGTCCGCCGCGAGCTCCTGCGCGGAAGCGGCGCGGAAGCCGATCGAATAGGTCGTGCATTCCTCGAGCGCGACGCCGTCGTGCGCGTACTGCGGCGGCAGATAGAGCATGTCGCCGGGCGACGAGCACCTCGTCTTCGCTCCGGCGTGAACGTGCGCAGGATCTTCAGCGGCAGATCCGGGACGCAGCGACAGGTCGCGCTGCCGGCCGTAGCGCCAGCGGCGCCGGCCGAAGCCCTGCAGCAGGAACACGTCGTAGCTGTCGAAGTGCGGGCCGACGCCGCCGCCCGGGTACCGCGTAGCTCACCATGAGGTCGTCGAGACGCGCGAACGGCACGAACGCGAAGCGCCGCAGCAGCGCGTCCGCCTCGTCCGAGTGCAGGTTCAGGCCCTGCACGAGCAGCGTCCAGCCGCGCGCCGGCAGGCGCTTGAAGTCCGCGCGCCGAAACGGTCCGTGCGCAAGCGTGTAGCGTCCGCGCTCGTTGACGACGAGCCGCGATTCGACGTCGTCGCGCATGGCGAGCGCAACGAGCGACGCGCGGTCGAACATGCCGCTGAATCCGGGCACGGCGCTGCGCACGAGGCGCGCGCGCTTCTGCCAGTGCTGCCGGAGAAATCGCGACGCCGTCTGCCCGCCCAGCAGCGCGCGGTCGGAATCGGACATGCGCGCGATTATAGGCGGGCGCCGACACGGACCGATCGGCCCCGAGGCTACAATGGCGGCCGTCGCGAACCGCGCCATTCGCTCACCTCCAAGCCCACGCGAGGCCGCTCGATGAACATCTTCGCCAACACCGTCGTCTCGATCACGTTCAAGCTCTACGATGCGCAGAACGCGCTGCTCGAGGAGACGCCGGAGCCGATCGTGTATCTGCACGGCGGGCACTCGGGCATCTTCCCGAAGGTCGAGGAAGCGCTGAACGCCAAGAAGGTCGGCGACCAGGTCTCGGTGACGCTGGAGCCGGCCGACGCGTTCGGCGACTACGATCCGCAGCTGATCCGGTTGGAGGCGGTCGAGCGACTTCCGGCCGACATCGCCGTCGGCGGCTACCTGGTCGCCGAGGAGAACGACGAGGAGCGCGTGTGGCGCGTGACGAGCATCGCCGAAGGCAAGGCGGTGCTCGACGGCAATCACGAGCTCGCCGGCCAGCGGCTGCGCTTCGATGCGACGGTCGTCGACGTACGGCCGGCGACGAAGGAAGAGATCACGCACGGGCACGTGCATGGGCCGCACGGGCATCATCACTAGGCGGCCGAGTGAAACCAGACGTTCGGCCGGGTTCGTCCCGAACTCGGTGGCGAAGCCGCACGATTTTCGGCGGATCGGCATCGAGACGGCGCGAGGAGCGGCTCACGGCGCCCGCGGAACGAGCACGAAGCAACGCGCGTTGTGCGGGGCGCTGCGCCTCTGCAGCCGTCCTCGATCCTAATCCCGGCTTTCCGCCAACCGCTTCAACTCATACAGCGCTGCGAGCGCATCGCGTGGCGACAGCGCGTCCGGGATCGAGCGCCGCGAGCCGTCTCGACGAGCGCGGTCGCGCGTCCGTCCGATTGCGTCGACGCCGCGCCGGCGAGTGGCGCCGCGAACAGGTCGCCCTGGCCTTCGCGCCGCGACGTTGAACTGGTCGAGCCGCGCGAGATACGCGCGCGCCTGCCTGACCGTTTCCGGCGGGACGCCGGCGAGCTTCGCGACCTGCAGCCCGTAGCTTCGATTCGCCGGACCGTCCTCGGCCGCGTGCAGGAAGACGATGCCGTCCTTGTGCTCGATCGCGTCGAAATGC
This sequence comes from uncultured beta proteobacterium, assembly GCA_963804205.1. Taxonomy (GTDB): domain Bacteria; phylum Pseudomonadota; class Gammaproteobacteria; order Burkholderiales; family Casimicrobiaceae; genus VBCG01. The sequence continues at coordinate 760,397 of CAWDPJ010000008.1, forward strand.
AGGTTCGCGCAGCCCGGAAGCTCGGACGCGAGCGCCGTGAGCTCGAAATAGTGCGTTGCGAACAGCGTCAGGCTGCGGTTGCCTTCGGCGAGCCGGTGCGCGATCGCCCAGGCGAGCGCGAGGCCGTCGAACGTCGACGTGCCGCGGCCGATTTCATCGATCAGCACGAGACTCGTCGGCGTGGCGCGGTTCAGGATGTACGCGGCCTCGGTCATCTCGACCATGAACGTCGAGCGTCCGCCGGCGAGGTCGTCCGCGGCGCCGATGCGCGTGTAGATCGCGTCGATCGGCCCGAGCGTCGCTTCATCGGCCGGAACGTACGCGCCGCAGTAGGCCAGCAGCACGATCACCGCCGTCTGCCGCATGTACGTCGACTTGCCGCCCATGTTCGGTCCGGTGACGACGAGCAGCCGCCGTCCGCGATCGAGCAGCACGTCGTTCGGGATGAAATGCTCGACCTGACGCTCGACGACCGGATGCCGGCCGCGCGCGGATTGCGATCCCGGGCTCGCGAACGAAGCGCGGGCGCGCAAGCTTGAGCGTCGTCGCGCGTTCGGCGAGCGCTGCGAAGACGTCGAGCGTCGCGAGCGCTTCCGCGGCGCGCTGCAGCTCGGCTACCGCCGGCGCGAGGTCGGCGAGCAGCTGCTCGAACAGCCGCTTTTCGCGTGCGAGCGCACGCTCCTGCGCGGACAGCGCCTTGTCCTCGAACGCCTTGAGCTCGGGCGTGATGTAGCGCTCCGCGTTCTTCAGCGTCTGCCGCCGCCGATAATCGGCGGGCACTCGCTCGACATGCGCATGCGTCACTTCGATGTAGAAGCCGTGCACGCGGTTGTACTCGACCTTGAGGCTCGCGATGCCGCTACGCTCGCGCTCGCGGCGCTCGAGGTCGACGAGGAACGCGCCGCAGTCGGTGTCGATCGAGCGGAGCTCGTCGAGCTCGCTGTCGAAGCCGGCGGCGATGACGCCGCCGTCGCGGACGTTGGCGGACGGCTCGGCGGCGATCGCTCGCACCAGCAACGCCTGCCATGCGGCATCCACTGCAAGTGCATCGAACGCATCGCGAATCGGGCGCGCTTCGAGATCGGCGAGTGCAGCGCGCAGCGCAGGCAACGCGGCAAGCGTGTCGCGCAGCCCCGCGAGATCGCGCGGGCGCGCATTGAGCAACGCGATCCGGGACGCGATCCGCTCGACGTCTGCAGTGCGGCCGCAGCAGTGCAGCGAGCGTGTCGCGGACCCGCGGCTGCGCGAGCAGCGCCTCGATCGCATCGTGCCGGGCTGCAGCACGCAGCGGGTCCGCAACCGGATGCGACAGCCAATCGCGAAGTCGACGGCTTCCGGCCGGCGTGACGCACGCGTCGAGCAGCGAAAGCAGCGTCGGGCCTTGCTCGCCGCTCAGCGTCCCGGTGATCTCGAGGTTGCGTCGCGTCGCCGGATCGAGCGCGAGATACTCGCCGGGGCGCTCGACGGCGATCTCGCGCACATGGGCCAGCGCGGTTTGCTGCGTGGTTCTCGCATACGCGACGAGCGCACCCGCGGCCGCCAGCGCGAGCGGGACGTCGTCGGTGCCGAACGCGGCGAGATCCAGCGTTCCGAGCTCGCGCGCCAGCGCCTTGCTCGCCGCCGCGCGATCGAAATGCCACGCGGGCAGCATCCGCACGCGGCACGGTACGTCCGCGCAACGTCGGTGGCGTCGCATCCTCCGCCAGCAGCAGCTCGGCCGGCTCGATGCGTTCGAGCGTCGCATGCGCCTCGGGCAGCGGCGATTCGGCGAGGACCAGCCGCCCCGACGCGAGATTCAGCCACGCGACGCCGCCGCGTTTGCCGTGGACGACGAATGCCGCGAGCAGGCAATCGCGGCGCGCATCCAGCAGGTTCGCGTCGGTCAGCGTGCCGGGCGTGACGATGCGCGTGACGCGCCGCTCGACCGGTCCCTTCGACGTCGCCGGATCGCCGATCTGCTCGACGATGACCACCGATTCGCCGCCGTTCACGAGCTTGGCCAGGTGCTGGTCGATCGCGTGATACGGCACGCCCGCCATCGGGATCGGCGCGCCCGCCGACTGGCCGCGCGCCGTGAGCGTGATGTCGAGCAGGCGCGAGGCGCGCTCGGCGTCGGCGAAGAACAGCTCGTAGAAATCGCCCATCCGGTAGAACACGAGCTTGTCCGGATGCTCGGCCTTCACGCGCAGGTACTGCTGCATCATCGGCGTGTGGCCGGCGAGCGTGGCTGGCGGCGCGCCTTTCGCTGCGTCGGGGCGCAAGGGCGCAACGGCGGTCATGTCCGAATTATACGAACGGGGTTTCGCGCTCCCGCGGCGCTGCAAACGAAAACGGAGCCGCGAGGCTCCGTTTTCGCGAGAAAGGCGTTGTCGGTCAGCGGCGACGGCGGCGCGCCAGTCCGGCAGCGGCGACAGCGAAGCCGATCAGTGCCAGCGTACCCGGTTCGGGGACGAGGAAGCCCGGCGGAATGCGGCCGGTGATGACGTCCTGCCGGTCGGCATGGGTGAGCCGCATGACGAGGCTGTTGCTGAGGCTGCCCGCTCCGGCCATTGCACTGACGAAGCTGTCATACACCGTCTCGACGTCACCCTGCACGGCGCTGAACCGGACGACGCCGTCGGTCAGGCCGAACGTGTCGTCATGAAGCGCTTCCCAGATGCCGAGCTGGATCGCTGCGGCGGTCTTGCGAATCGAGCGGGTGCAACCAGGCGAACGCGTCGCCGCCGAGAACCGAATTCACGGCCCCGAGGAAGTCGCGCATCTTGTCCGATGCGCCCAACTCGACGTTGTACGTCGGTCGTCCCACCGATCGTCTGGGACAGGTCGTGGCAGTACGCCAGGAAGTTGGCGGCGCTGTCGATGAGCTGGGACGTGTCGAACGTTGAAGTGACGGTGTTGACCGTGCCGTGGAAGCGGCCGGCATCCGTGCCGGTCGACCCGCCAGGAAAAGTGACCGTCCCGACATTCCGGGCGCCGGGTGGCGTGAAGATCGAGCCCGCCCAGGTGACCACGATCGTATCGGCCACTGCCGCCGTCGAGATCGCGAATACCGCGCCTGCGATCAGGCTCCTGATTCCCCTCATGCCGCCCCCCGTGAACATCGAATCATTTCGATAACCCTGTTTAGCAAGCGGCAGGCCACACGCTGCGAAGGCGCTGATTCTGCATATAATTCCGGCCCCGGCCGAAGCGACGAACGGCAGCGCACGTAAAGATGACCGACGGGGGGTGTAAAGGTGCCCGACCCGCGGCCCAGGTATCGCCAATCGATCGGCCGTCGCAACAAAAACGGCGGTCTGAAGCGACCGCCGTTCGGGATGACAAGCGGGAGGGCTACGCCGTCCGGCGCCGCACGAGCGTAAGACCGAGGAGGCCAACGCCGAGGAGCACGAGCGTTCCCGGCTCCGGAACGACGGCGACGAACGACTGGAAGTCCAGACTGGTCAGCCGCTCGCTGTTGCCGTGATTGATCCGCACGAGCAACGTCATCGAAAACGTACCGTTCACCGTGCCGAAGCCATCGAAGTTCGAGGCGAACGTCTCCGGAGGCGTTGGTCCCGTGGCCGATTTCGGTGGTCTGCGCGAAGAGGTTGTTGCCGTCGTCCATGAACATCCACCACGTCACGATGCCCTGCGTGCTGCCCGCGATATTGGCGAGGAAATGAACGATCGCAGGAACCGAGGCCAGCGAAAAATCGGTGTCCGACACCGCGACGTCCAGAAAGGTGCCGCCGGTGCCGAGGTTCGCAGCATTGACCGTGTAGTTGAGCCCGCCGGGCGAGCTGGTCAGGCTGAGCATCCAGTGCGAACCCAAGGCTCCTACGTACGATGACTGCGGGTCGCCTGCCAATGCGAGCGGGGCCACGGCAGTCGGCGAGTTACCGATCTGCATCGTCGTCGAGCCGTCGCTCAACCGGATGATCGGCGCGGCCTGCGACGCAAGCGCGAGGGCGAACCCGGCGACTGCCAGAAGCGCGCAAAGCAATTGAGGCTTTTTCATCGGGATCCTTGAGCTGGCGACGGTCCGTGGATCCGCCCGCATGCGCTGAGGGTAGCACGGTCTGTGCCGCCGATCTAATAGGGCTATTGCATCAATCATTTAAGTTCGTTTGCCCGCACCGGAGACCCCTGTTCGTAAAGCGCTGCGACAGTTCAAAGTCGTACTGGACAAACCGTGTAGGCGGGCGAGCCCCGTCGCGAGCGGAAATCTCCGACATTTTCCCGCCGATCGCGCGATCGGCGCCGCCCGTCTGCAATTTGGCCGGCTGGCGGCGGTCCAGTCAATCCCTTGCGCTTCCTTGAGGCGGTCAACCTTCGTAAATCCGTTCGACGTTGAGCGCCGATTGCGCGTCTGTCGGCTCGACGAATCCGTCCGTTCCGCCACCAGTCGTCGACTACAAGCGCGCGTCGACAATGAGCGCAGTGCCGCGCGTCCGCAGATAAACGCTTGTCGTACGACTTCGCCGCACAATGCGCCCGATGTGCCCGCGTCATGAAATTTATACTTCGGTACACGACAGCGTGACCGTGCCGCTACGTATCCGCTTCGCGATGAATATTCGCGTCGCGCATCGGCCCGTGCGCTGTGAGAAAGTTGGATGTTAGTATGGCCAACCTTTGCATTTGTCGCCGAACGGGGGAACACATATGAAATCGATGCGGCACGCCGACTTTCCGTTCCACGTTCCGGGACGTGGCTGCACCGCCTCCCGCCTGCTCGTCGTTTTCGCCGCAGCGCTGCTCCTCGCCGGTTGCGCGACGAAGTACCCGCCGGCCCCGCAGGATGCGAACGTCGGCGATTACAACTACCGCATCGGCCCGCTCGATACGGTCAACGTGATCGTATGGCGCAACCCGGAGCTTTCGCTGCTCGTGCCGGTTCGCCCGGATGGCAAGATCACGACGCCGCTCGTGGACGACCTGCAGGCGATCGGCAAGACGCCGACCGAGCTCGAGCGCGACATCGAGAAGGCGCTGACCAAGTACATCCGGGACCCGGTGGTAACCGTCGTCGTCACCAGTTTCGTCGGCCCGACGAACGAGCAGATCCGGGTCACGGGCGAGGCGGCGAAGCCGCAGATCCTCGCGTTCCGGAAGAACATGACCTTGCTCGACGTGATGATCGCGGTCGGCGGGCTCACCGATTTCGCCGACGGTAACGCGGCGACGATATTCCGGGTCGCCGAGGGCGGCAAGCTCTACAGCGTCCGGCTGCGCGACCTGATCAAGCGCGGCGACATCTCGGCAAACGTCGAGATGCGGCCCGGCGACATCCTCATCATCCCGCAGAGCTGGTTCTAGGACGCATTCGCATGCGTTGACGCGGCCTCCGACCCGACTAAAGGATTCCTGACCCATGCAAGAAACGCTTCAGCAGATCCGCCGCTATTTGCGCGAGATGTGGCACAGGCGCTGGATCGGGCTCACCGCCGCGTGGGTGGCGGCCCTGATCGGCATCGCCGTCGTCTACCGTATCCCCGAGCGCTACGAAGCGAGTGCGCGGGTCTTCGTCGACACCGAGACGCTGCTCAAGCCGGTGCTCGCGGGCCTCGCGATCCAGCCGAACATCGACCAGCAGGTCGCGAATGATCAGCCGCACGCTGATCAGCCGGCCCAATGTCGAGAAGGTCGTGCGCATGGCCGATCTGGACCTGCGGCTCACGCGACGAGAGCGGCCGCGACGAGCTGATCGAGTCCGTGACGCGCTCGATCAAGCTCACCGGCAGCTCGCGCGAGAATCTCTACCTGATCAACTATCGCGACCCTGATCCCGAGCAGGCGCGCAAGGTCGTGCAGTCGTTGCTCACGATCTTCGTCGAGTCGAGCCTCGGCGGACAAGCGACAGGACTCGCGGACCGCGGTGCGCTTCCTCGACGACCAGATCAGGAACTACGAGCAGGCGCTCAACACGGCGGAGAACCGTCTCAAGGAATTCCGCCTGAAATACCTGGGCATGGCCGGCCGCGAAGGCGGTGACTACTTCAGCCAGATGGCCGCGATTTCCTCGAGCATCGCGAGTGCCCGACTCTCGCTGACGGCTGCCGAGCAGTCGCGGGACGCCTACAAGCGCGAGCTCGCGGGCGAGCAGCCGACGTTCATCGCCGAGCAACAGCAGGAGGCGGTGGTGGCGGAGACCGTACCCGAGATCGACATCCGCCTCGCCGCGTTGAAACGCGAGCTCGACGCACTCTCGCGCAGGTACACGGAAAACCATCCGGATGTCACGAGCACGAAGCGCGTCATCGGCGAGCTCGAGGAGGAGCGCAAGAAGGAGCTCGCGGCACGAAAGAAGGAGGGCGGGCGCGCCCCAGGGGACGAGACCCGGAGAGCGCAATCCGGTGTTCCAGCAGCTCCGGCTGCAGCTCGCGGAGTCCGAGGCCCAGGTCGCGTCCGAGCGCGCGAAGCTTGCGGGCTACGAAGCGCAGCAGGCGCACTCTGCAGGCGAAGGCGAAGGCCGTACCGCAGATCGAAGCCGAGTTCGCGCAGCTCAACCGCGACTACGACGTGCAGAAGAAGACCTACGAGTCGCTGCTCGGCCGCCGCGAGTCGGCGACGATGGGGATCGGCATGCAGGACACGGGCGGCGCGCAGTTCCGGGTCATCGATCCGCCGCGCGTGTCGCCGAAGCCGGTGGCGCCGAATCGCCTCGCGTTGCTGGGCGTTGCGTTCCTGGTGTCGATCGGCGCCGGGTTGCTCGCGAGCCTCGCCGCGAGTCAGGTGGCGCCAACGTTTCACGACGGCCGCGCGCTGCGCGATGCGACGAGCCGGCCGGTTCTGGGCCTCGTGTCGATGCTGCCGAGTGCCGCGCTCAAGCGTGTGCAACGCCGGCGTTCGCTGCTTTTCGCCGGAGGTCTTTCGCGGATTGCTGGCGTTGTTCGCCGCTGTAACGGCGTTTGCGCTGCTGTTGTGGCGCACGGCCTAGAGGAGCGGAGGATGAGTCTGATCGAACAGGCTGCCAAGCGGCTCGAGGAATTGCGACGCTCGGGCGCCACGGACGGCGAGGAGCAGCAGCTGATCGCGAAGAGCGACCCTCCCGACGTGACGCCCACCCCCGAAGCGATCGTTCGCGCGCTGGAAGCGCGCAAGGACGCGCAAGCCTTCGAGGCCGCTCCGGTCGTCGCTGCACCGCCGGTTGCCGCAGCGCTCCCGGTACGCCGCGTTGCCCCGGTCGCGCAGGAGTCGGCGGTCCCCCGGCACGCGTCCACGCCACGCATGGTGGCCGTCGACCTGGAGCGCCTGAAGGCCCGCGGCTACGTGACGCCCGACGCGCCGACGTCGCAGATCGCGGACGAGTTCCGCGTGATCAAGCGTCCGATCATCCGCAACGCGCTCGGCCGCGACGGATCGAAGCTCAAGAACGGCAACCTCGTGATGGTGACGAGCGCGTTGCCGGCCGAAGGCAAGACCTTCACCGCGCTGAATCTCGCGATGAGCGTCGCGATGGAATACGACAACACCGTCCTGCTCGTCGACGGGGACGTCGCGCATCCGGGCCTGCCGCGGTTGCTCGGCGTGCCCGAGGCGCCTGGACTGCTCGACTTGCTGACCAACGACAAGCTCGACGTCGCGGACGCGCTCATCAAGACGAACATCGACAAGCTGTCGGTGCTGTCCGCAGGTTCCGCGCACCGGCGTGCGACCGAGTTGCTCGCGAGCGAGCAGATGGCGAGCCTGCTGAACGAGATCGCGACGCGCTACCACGACCGGATCATCATCTTCGATTCGCCGCCGCTGCTGGCGACGACCGAGGCGCGCGTGCTCGCCACGCACATGGGGCAGATCGTGATGGTCGTCGCCGCCGAGTCCACATCGCAGAGCACGCTGAACCAGGCGATGGCGACGATCGAGAGTTGCGAGGTCGTGCTGATGATGCTGAACAAGGCGCGCCTCAACGAAGTCGGCACCTACGGTTACTACGCCGGTGATGCGAGTCGTTGATGGCGGGCGTCCGAGGACGTGGGGACGCGCTGGTGCGGCCGCCACGCTCGCCGTCGCGAGCTTGCTGCAAGCCGGCCCCTGTCGCTGCGCAGAGCCCGTGGCGCCTCACGCCGACGCTGTCCGGCGAGCTGACCTATACCGACAACGTCGACCTGCAGTCGCGCGGCAACGAGCAGAGCGACTGGGTATTGACGCTGACACCGGGTCTGACGTTCGATCATCGTACGCCGCGCACCGAGCTGACCGGCACGGTCTCGCTGGCGACGTTCCTGTATGCAAACACCGGCGCACTGAACGACCGCGTGCTGCCGCAGGCGAACGTGCTGGGACGTGCCGAGCTCGTCGAGAATTTCTTCTTCGTCGAAGCTTCGGCCACGGTCGCGCAAGACTACCTCAACCCGTTCGGCTTGCGCCCGGACAATCTGGTCAACGCCACCGACAACCGCTACCAGACCGAAACCTACCGCGTAGCGCCGTGGATTCAGGGCTTGCTCGGCAGCAACGTCCGTTACTCGTTGCGTGACGAAAACATCTGGGCGAACCCGAGCAGGGGGCCTGGCGTCCTCCGCAGCTCTTATGCCAACCGCCTCACCGGGAATCGTCGAGCGTGACCCACGCCGCTCGGCTGGGGCATCGACATTGAGCGCAGCGAGTTGGAATTCTCGGATCAACCCTCTCCCCAGGTGCTGGAGCTGGCGCGCGCGCGGCTCGTCTGGCAGCCGGACAGCCAGTTTCGTGTCCATGTCTCGGCCGGTTACGATCGAAACGAATTTCAGCTGCAGGAGACCGAGGGCGCGATCTACGGCATCGGGTTTCGCTGGCGACCGAGCGAGCGGACGTCGGTCGAAGCGCAGCTGGGAGCATCGCTTTTTCGGCAACTCCTATCTGGTCGCGATGGATCACCGAACGCCGATGACGGTGTGGTCGTTGCGGGCGTCGCGCGACGTCACCAGCTTCCCCGAGCAGCTCGCCACGCTTCCCGCCGGCGGCATCGTGCCGCTGATGCTGAACGAGCTTCTGCGCACGCGCATGCCCGATCCGGTCCAGCGTGCAGCCGCAGTAGCGGAATTCATCCGCTCCCAGGGTCTGCCGCTCGTCCTCGGCGAACCGCGTCACGATCTACAACCAGGATCTGTCGATTCTGGAGCTGGCGTCCGCGTCGGCGGGCATTGTCGGCGTGCGCAATGCCCTGCTGTTCACCGTCTATCGGAGCAAGACGGAAGCGATCGGCGCGCAAGGGCAGTTGCTCCCACCGGAGCTGGTCGGGGCCGAGAACAACACGCAGACGGGCGTCAGCGGAATCTGGTCGTACAAGCTGACGCCGACGGCGGTCGCTGGCGCTGAGCGGAAACGTCAGCCGCACCGAGGCGGACACGGCCAATGCCTTCACTTCGACGCAGTCCACGCTCCGGTTGACGCTCAATCGCCCGATCTCGCCCAACACGATCGATGTTCGCGGGCGCGCGCTGGCAGAAGCTCGAGACCGAGCTTCAAGAAGATGTTCGCGAGGCCGCGGTGTTCGTCGGCCTGTTCCACACGTTCCGCTGAGCAGACCATGTACGAATCGTTCTACGGCCTGTCGGGCAAGCCGTTCCAGCTCAATCCGGACCCGGCGTTCTTCTTCGGCAGCCGGGGGCACAACCGCGCGTTCGCGTACCTGCAGTACGGGCTGTACCAGGGCGAGGGATTCATCGTGATCACCGGCGAGGTCGGCGCCGGCAAGACGACGATCGTGCGCAGCCTGCTCGAGCAGCTCGATCGCTCGAAGGTCGTCGCCGCGCAGATCGTGTCGACGCAGCTCGACGCCGACGACATGCTGCGCGCCGTGGGCGTGGCGTTCGGACTGCCGGTGCGCACCGTCTCCAAGGCGGTGCTGCTCGGGTCGATCGAGGCGTTCCTCTGCCAGCTCGCGACCGAGAAGAAGCGCGCGCTCCTGGTCGTCGACGAGGCGCAGAACCTGACGCCGCGCGCGGTCGAGGAGCTGCGCATGCTCTCGAATTTCCAGCTCGGCGACCAGGCGTTGCTGCAGAGCTTTCTCGTCGGGCAGCCCGAGCTGCGCACGGTGATGCAAAGCCCGCGCATGCAGCAGCTGCGCCAGCGGGTCATCGCTTCGTACCACCTCGGCCCGCTCGACGCGACCGAGACCCAGGCGTACATCGAGCATCGGTTGCACCACGTCGGCTGGAACGACGATCCGCGGTTCGGCCCAGCCTGCTATCCGCTGATCCATACGCTGACCGGCGGCATCCCGCGGCGCATCAACACGCTTTGCAATCGGCTGATGCTCGCCGCGTTCCTCGGCGAGAAGCACGCGATCGAGCCGACCGACGTGCATGCGATCGCGCGCGAGATGCGCGACGAGCTCGGCGGCGACACGCCGGTCGTCGCAGTGCCGAGCGACACGCCGTCGCCGCACCGGAGCGCGCGACGGTGGCGCATGCCAGCGAGCTGCCGATCCGCCGGCTCGAGGAACGCGTCGAGCGCGTCGAGCGGACCGTCGGCGCGACGGTCGACCTGCTTCACAACCTCCTCCATCCGGAGAAGGCGAAGCCGGGCGCACCGACGGGGAACTGATGGGCGAAGCCGGCCAGCGCGGTCGCCTCGCCTGCATCGTCGGCGCGCGCCCGAACTACATGAAGATGGCCCCGCTGATCCGCGCGTTCGCCGAGACGCCGGGGCTGCCCGGTTCGGTGCTGATCCATACGGGCCAGCACTACGACGTCGCGATGAACGACGGCCTGTTCCGCGATCTCGAGCTTCCGGCGCCGGATCTCAACCTGGAAGTGGGGTCGGCATCGCACGCGGTGCAGACCGCGGAGGTGATGCGACGCATCGAGCCGGTGCTCGACGACGCTGGCGCCGGCGTGCGTGATCGTCGTCGGCGACGTCAATTCGACGCTGGCGGTGAGCCTCGTCGCGTCGAAGATGGGCATCCCGGTCGTGCACGTCGAAGCCGGGCTGCGCAGCTACGACCGCACGATGCCGGAAGAGATCAACCGCGTGCTGACCGACCAGCTCGCGGACCTCCTGTACACGACCGAGCGCAGTGCCGCGGACAATCTGGCGCGTGAAGGGATCGCGCCGGAGCGCGTGCATTTCGTCGGCAACGTAATGATCGACTCGCTGATGCGTCATGTCGCGCGGGCGACGCCGCCGGCGCAGACGCTTTCGCGGGCCGGCGCTGTCGCCGGCGATCGCGCACGATCCCGCGGGTTTCGCGGTCGTCACGCTGCATCGGCCGTCGAACGTCGACGATCCGCGTGCGCTGGGCGAGGCGCTCCGCATCCTGGACGACATCTCGCGCCGGCTGCCGGTCATCTGGCCGGCGCATCCGCGCACGCTGCGCGAACATCGAGCGCTTCGACTTGATGGCGCGCGCTAACGGCCCGCGCCTCGCCCTGCTGCCCCCGCAAGGCTATCTCGAGATGCTCGGCCTGATGGCGGGCGCGAAGCTCGTGCTGACCGACTCGGGGGGCGTGCAGGAAGAGACGACGGCGCTCGCCGTTCCTTGCCTGACGATGCGCGACAACACCGAGCGCCCGATCACCGTCGACGAGGGAACGAACACGCTCGTCGGGCGCGACCGCGCGCTGATCGCCGCGACCGTGGACGAGATCCTTCGCGGCGGCGGCAAGCGGGGCCGGCGTCCGGAGCTGTGGGATGGCCGGGCCGCGCCGCGCATCGCGCGTCACCTCGCGGCCTGGCTCGCCGGCCCGCGCCATCGCGCGCGAAGAGGCGGTCGCATGAGCGCTCGCGCCGGCATGCCGTCAGCGACGATCGTCAACGCGCTGACCGTCGACGTCGAGGACTATTTCCAGGTCTCGGCGTTCGAGTCGCACATCGCGCGAAGCGACTGGGACCGGCTGCCGTGCCGCGTCGAGGCCAACATCGACCGCATCCTCGCAATGCTCGACGCGCACGCGCGCACGCGACGTTCTTCACGCTCGGCTGGATCGCCGAGCGCTATCCCGCGATGGTGCGCCGGATCGCCGAGGCCGGCCACGAGCTCGCAAGCCACGGAACCGAGCACCGGCGTGCGAGCGACCAGACGCGCGACGAGTTCCTCGCCGACATTCGCCGCGCGAAGGACGCTGCTCGAGGAGTTGACCGGCAGCCCGGTGCGCGGCTATCGCGCGCCGAGCTTTTCGGTCGGCCCGGCGAACCCCTGGGCCTTCGAATGCATCGCGCGAGGCGGGCTATCGGTACAGCTCGAGCGTCTATCCGATCCGTCACGATCACTACGGCGCGCCCGACCTCGCCGCGGTTCCCGCACGAGGTGCGTCCCGGGTCTGCTCGAGCTGCCGGTCGCCACGGTGCGGATGCTGAACACCAACTGGCCCGCGGGCGGCGGCGGCTATTTCCGCTTGCTGCCCTACCGGGTATCGCAGTGGTCGCTCGACCGGATCCATCGCCAGCGACGGCCGGCCCGCGATGTTCTATTTCCATCCGTGGGAGATCGATCCCGGCCAGCCGCGCGTCGCGGGCGTCTCCGCGAAGACCCGTTTCCGCCACTACCTGAATCTCGATCGCATGCAGCGTCGGCTCGACCGGCTGCTGCGCGACTTTCGCTGGGATCGCGTCGATCGCGTCTATCTCGACGGGGTGCATTGATGAGCGCCGAGGCGGTCGTCGGTCCGCACGCCGGCGCGCGTCGCCGGCGCTGTCGCGTCCGCGCATTCCGGCGCGCGGACGCGGCGCGCTGGGACGCCTTCGTCGCGCGCTGCGCCGAACGCGACGTTCTTCCACCGCATCGGCTGGCGCGAGATCCTCGAGGAGGAGTTCCGGCACCGCACGCACTACCTGTCGCCGAGCGCGGCGGCGACGATCGTCGGCGTGCTGCCGCTCGCCGAGGTGAAAAGCCGGCTGTTCGGACACGCGCTGGTGTCGCTGCCGTTCTGCGTCTACGGCGGGCCCGCCGCGGACGACGCCGGAGCTGCGAAGGCGCTGGTCGACGCTGCGGAAGCGCTGGGCCGCGAGCTGCGCGTCGAGCACGTCGAGCTGCGCAACCGCGTCGCCGCTGCGCGACGACTGGGCGCGCCAGGACCTGTACGTGACGTTCCGCAAGCCGCTCCTGCCGGACGTCGAGGCGAACCTGCTCGCGATGCCGCGCAAGCAGCGCGCGATGGTGCGCAAGGGCGCGAAGCACGGCCTCACGAGCGCGATCGACGGCGATGCGCGCGCGCTTCTTCGCGCTGTACGCCGACAACGTGCACCGGCACGGCACGCCGCCGTTCTCGCGGCGCTATTTCGAGCGGCTGCTCGCGACGTTCGGCGACGATTGCGAAGTGCTGACCGTCGTCGACGCGCGCGGCATGCCGGTCTCGAGCGTGCTGTCGTTCTATTTCCGCGACGAGGTGCTGCCGTACTACGCCGGCGACTCGATCGACGCGCGCGACCTCGCCGCGAACGACTTCAAGTACTGGGAGCTGATGCGCCGCGCCTGCGAGCGCGGGCTCAAGGTCGTTCGACTACGGCCGCAGCAAGCGCGGCACCGGCAGCTTCGATTTCAAGAAGAACTGGGGCTTCGAGCCGGCGCCGCTCGCCTACGAGTACCGGCTGTTCACGCGCGACGAGCGTGCCGCGAGAACAATCCGCTGAACCCGAAGTATCGCGCGATGATCGCGGTGTGGCGGCGGCTGCCGCGGCCGGTGGTCAACGCGCTCGGTCCGCTGATCGTCCGCGGGCTGGGCTGACGGGCGTGGCAACGATGGCCTCGCATCCTCGGACAACGCGCCACGACCGCGCGCCACCGGCGGCAGCGCTCGTTCGCTACGCGCCGCTGCGATCGCCGCGGCGCTCGCTGCGCTCGGCATCCTGGCGCTGTACGCGGAAACCGTCGCATCGATCGTCGCGATCTGGAACCGCTCGGAGACCTTCGCGCACGGCTACGTCGTCGTGCCGATCTGCCTGTGGCTCGCGTGGCGCAAGCGCGACGCGATTGCGGCAACGCCCGCGCGTCCGTGGTGTCCCGGCGCTGCTCGTCGTCGCCGCCTGCGGGCGCGGTGTGGCTGGTGATGGCGGTCGCCGACGTGCTCGGCGTGCGGCAGTTCGCGCTCGCGTTCATGCTGCAGGCCGCGATCGTCGCCGTCGTCGGCCTGCGCGTCGCGCGCGCGATCGCGTTCCCGCTGCTGTTCCTGCTGTTCGCGGTGCCGGCCGGCGAGTTCCTCGTCCCGACGATGATCGATCGGACCGCCGACTTCACCGTGGCGGCGCTGCGCGCTGTCCGGCGTTCCGGTGTATCGCGAGGCCAACCACTTCATGATTCCGTCGGGCGCGTGGTCGGTCGTCGAGGCGTGCAGCGGCCTGCGCTACCTGATCGCGTCGGTGATGATCGGCGTCGTCTACGCGGCGGTCAGCTTATCGCAGCCCGCGCCGCCGCGCGGCCTTCATCGCCGCGTCGGTGATCGTGCCGCTCGTCGCGAACTGGTTGCGTGCGTACATGATCGTGATGATCGGCCACCTGTCGGACAACACGCTCGCCGTCGGCGTCGACCACCTGATCTACGGCTGGCTGTTCTTCGGCGTGGTGATGGCGCTGCTGTTCTGGGTGGGCTCGTTCTGGTCCGAAGACGGCGCCGCGCCGCGCGCCGACGCGCGACCGGTCGCGCCGTCCAGCCCACGGCGCCTGCCGGCCGTTTCTACGCGGTTGCCATCGCGGCGATTGCCGTCGCCGCGGTGTGGCCGATGCTCTACGCCGGATTCGAGCGTGCACCGTCCACGTCGCACGGTGACGCTTGGCGCCGCTCGCGCCGGCCGGACGCTGGGCGCCCGCTGCGACTCCGCCGGCCGATTGGGTTCCAAGCTATTCCGGATTCGCTGCGACGATGCGGCAGGGGTTCTCCGCCGACGGTGCGGCTGCCGGCGTTCACGTTGCGTATTATCGTGACCAGCGCAAGGGACGCGAGCTCGTCACCTCGGCGAACCAGCTGGTGCTGCCGCACGAAGTGCGCTGGAAGGAAGTAGCGCGCGGCGATGCCGTCGTGACGATCGATGGCGCGCAGCAACCCGTGCACCGTGCGCGTGCTCCTCGGCGAGCGCAACCGCCTCGTCGTCTATCGGCTGTACTGGGTCGACGGCCGGCTGACCGCGAGCGACTACGGAGCGAAGGCGCTGCTCGCCTGGTCGCGGTTGACCGGCGGCAGCGGCGATGCGGCGCTGGTGGTCGTCTTCGCCGTGGAGCGCGACGAGCGCGATGTCGCCCGCGAGGCGCTGCGAGGCGCTGTTGCCTTCGATCACGCGGATGCTGGCTGCCGCTTCCGAGAGCGCGATGAACGCCGATGCGCCGCGGATCGTGCACGTGATCTACCGCCTCGCCGTCGGCGGCCTCGAGAACGGGCTCGTCAACCTCGTGAATCGGCCTGCCTGCGGGCGCGTGGCGCCATACGATCGTGTCGCTCACCGACATCGACGAAGACTTCGCCCAGCGGATCGCGAGCAAGGAAGTCGAGCTCGTTGCGCTCGGCAAGCGGCGTGGACACGCGCTCGACATCTACCCGGCGATGTGGCGCCTGCTTCGGCGCTTGCGTCCGGCGATCGTCCACACGCGCAACCTCGCCGCGCTGGAGATGACGCCGGTCGCGTGGGCTGCGGGCGTGCCCGCGCGCGTGCACGGCGAGCATGGCCGCGACGCGGTCGATCCGGACGGACGCAATCTGCGCCGGCAGCGCATACGCCGGCTGTATCGTCCGTTCGTCACCCATTACGTCGCGTTGTCGCCGGACCTCGAGGCCTACCTGAAAGGCGTCGATCGGCGTGCCTGCGCACCGCATCGAGCAGATCTACAACGGCGTGGACACGTCGCGCTTCGTCGCTGCGCAACGACCGCGAGCCGATCGATGACTGCCCGTTCAGCGATGCGTCGCATCGGCTGATCGGCGCCGTCGGGCGCCTCGATCCCGTCAAGGATCACGCGAACCTCGCCCGGGCCTTCGTCGTCGCGCTCGAGCGCCGGCCCGCGCTTGCGCGACGCACTGCGGCTCGTGATCGTCGGCGACGGTCCCGAGCGGATCGCGTCGAGGCGATCCTCGAGGCGGGCGGCGTGCGCGATCTCGCCTGGCTGCCCGGCGAGCGTCACGACATCGCCGCGATCCTGCGCGGGCTCGACGTGTTCGCGCTGCCGTCGTTCGGCGAAGGCGTTTCCAACACGATCCTCGAGGCGATGGCCGCGGCCTGCCGGTGGTCGCGACGCGCGTGGGCGCGAACGCCGACCTGGTTGCGGACGGCGTCACCGGCCGTATCGTTCCTCCCTCCGATGGCGAGGCGCTCGCAGACGCCATCGCCGACTACGCGCTCGATCCGGCGCGTGCGATGGCGCACGGGCGCGCCGGCCGGCTGCGCGTCGAGCAGCGGTTCAGCCTCGACCGCATGATCGATCGCTACCACCGGCTGTACTCGTCGCTCGCGAACGGCGTCGCCGCGACCGACCCCGATGCGGACGGCGCCGCCAGCCGTCACGCACCTCACTGAAGGAAGCGCACGGCCATGTGCGGCATCACCGGCATTGTCGACCTGCGGGGCGCGCGGCCCATCGACCGCGATCTGCTGACGCGGATGAACGAGTCGCAGCATCATCGCGGACCCGACGGGGGCGGCTTGCACCTCGAGCCGGGCGTCGGGCTCGGCCATCGGCGGCTGTCGATCATCGACGTCGCGACCGGCCAGCAGCCGCTGTACAACGAGGACGGCAGCGTCGTCGTCGTGTTCAACGGCGAGATCTACAACTACCAGGCGCTGATGCCGGAGCTCAGTCGCGCTCGGCCACGTCTTCCGCACGAAGAGCGACACCGAGGTGATCGTCCACGCGTGGGAAGCGTGGGGCGAGCGCTGCGTCGAGCGCTTCCGCGGCATGTTCGCGTTCGCGCTCTGGGACCGCAATCGTCAGACGCTGTTCCTCGCGCGCGACCGGCTGGGCGTGAAGCCGCTGCACTACGCGTTGCTTGCCGGACGGCACGGTGCTCTTCGGCTCCGAGCTCAAGTCGCTGCTGGCGCACGGCGGCTTCGAGCGCGACGATCGATCCGCTGCGCGATCGAGGAGTATTTCGCGCTCGGCTACGTCGCCGAGCCGCGCACGATCTTCGCCGGTGCGCGCAAGCTGCCGCCGGCGCATACGCTGACGCTTGCGCCGCGGCGCGCCCGCCGGCCGAGCCGTCGTGCTACTGGGACCCGCGGTTCACGCTGGACCGCGTGCTGACCGCTCGAAGAGGCGCAGGAGGAGCTGCGTCGCGCGTCTCGACGAATCGGTGCAGCTGCGCCTGATCTCGGAAGTGCCGCTCGGCGCGTTCCTGTCCGGCGGCGTCGATTCGAGCGCGGTCGTCGCGTCGATGGCGCGCATGTCTCGGCCGACCCGGTGAACACCTGCTCGATCGCGTTCGCCGATCCGGCGTTCGACGAGTCGCGCTACGCGCAGATGGTCGCCGAGCGCTACGGCACGCGGCACTTCGTCGACCGCGTCGAGAGCGACGACTTCGATCTGATCGACACGCTCGCCGGCGTCTACGACGAGCCCTACGCCGACAGCTCCGCGATCCCGACGTACCGCGTCTGCCAGCTCGCGCGCAGGCACGTGACCGTCGCGCTGTCGGGCGACGGCGGCGACGAGAACTTCGGCGGCTACCGTCGCTATCGACTGCATCTCGCCGAGGAGCGGCTGCGGCGCGCGTTGCCGCAGGCCTTGCGCGGACCGCTGTTCGGCGCGCTCGGGCGCGCGTATCCGAAGGCCGACTGGGCGCCGCGCGTTCCTGCGCGCGAAGTCGACGTTCGAGGCGCTCGGCCGCGACGCGGTCGCCGCGTATTTCAACGGCGTGTCGATCCTGCGCGACGACATGCGGCGACGGCTGTTCAGCGCGCGCTTTCGCGGCAGCCTCGCCGGCTACAACGCGATCGAGGTGTTCCGGCGCCATGCCGCGCTGGCGCGACACCGACGATCCGCTCGCGCTCATCCAGTATCTCGATCTCAAGACCTACCTCGTCGGCGACATCAACACCAAGGTCGATCGCGCCAGCATGGCGCACTCGCTCGAGGTCCGCGAGCCGCTGATGGATCATCCGCTGGTCGAGTGGCTCGGCAACGCTGCCGTCGTCGCTCAAGGTGCGCGGCGGCGAAGGCAAGTGGCTGCTCAAGAAGGCGATGGAGCCGCGGCTGCCGGCGGAGGTGCTCTATCGGCCGAAGATGGGTTTCGCGGTGCCGCTGGCGCGCTGGTTCCGCGGCCCGCTGCGCGCAGCGCGTGCGCGCAGCGCTGACCGGCGAACGACTCGCCGTCGACCGGGTATCTTCGAGCCCGCGTATCTGCGGCGGCTCGTCGACGATCACCAGTCGGGCTTGCGCGACTACAGCGCGCCGCTCTGGACGCTGCTGATGTTCGACGCGTTCCTGCGCAACGTCGTGGACGCCGGGGTCGCGCGTCCGCCGCTCGACCGCGCTGCCTGAGCCGGAGGTCCTGACCAGTGCGGATCCTCCACATCCTCGATCACTCGTTGCCGCTGCACAGCGGGTATGCGTTCCGCACGGCTGCGATCCTGCGCGAGCAGCGCGCGCTCGGCTGGGAGACGCTGCAGCTCACCACGCCGCGCCAGCAGAGCGGCGCCGATGTCGGAGGAAGTCGGACGGCTGGCGATTCCACCGCACGCCGCTGGCGCCTTCGCGCGATCGACCGCGTGCCGGGCGCGAGCTACGTTCGGGAGATCGCGGCGACGGGCCGGCGTCTCGATGCGTTGATCGCGACGTTCCAGCCGGACGTGCTGCATGCGCATTCGCCGGTGCTGAACGCGCTGCCGGCGCTGCGAGCCGGCCGGCGGCATGGCGTGCCCGTCGTCTACGAGGTTCGCGCGCTGTGGGAGGACGCCGCGGTCGATCATGGCACGACGCGCGAAGGCAGCCTGCGCTACCGCGTCTCGCGGGCGCTGGAAACGCACGCGTTGCGCCGCGCCGATCACGTGACGACGATCTGCGAAGGCCTGCGCGGCGAGATCGTGGCGCGCGGCATCCCGCCCGAGCGCGTCACGGTCATCCCGAATGCGGTCGACACCGCGGCGTTCAGGTTCGGCGCAGGTGCCGATGCAGCGCTGCGCCGCAGCCTCGGCCTGGACGGCACGACGGTCATCGGATTCGCCGGCTCGTTCTACGCCTACGAGGGCCTCGATCTGCTGATCGACGCGCTCGCGCGCCTCGCGCCGTCGCGCCCCGACCTGCGCCTGCTGCTGGTCGGCGGAGGGCCGCAGGAAGCAGCGCTGCGGGCCCAGGTCGTCGCGCAGGGCCTGCACGACCGGGTGATCTTCACGGGACGCGTGCCGCACGGCGACGTGCAGCGCTACTACGAGCTGATCGACGTGCTGGCGTATCCGCGCCACCGGATGCGTCTCACCGAGCTGGTCACGCCGCTGAAGCCGCTGGAGGCGATGGCGCAGGGTCGCGTGCTCGTCGCCTCGGACGTCGGCGGCCATCGCGAGCTCGTCCGCGACGGCGAGACCGGCTACCTGTTCGCGGCAGGCGACGCGCAGGCGCTGGCAAGCGCGATCGAGCGCGCGCTCGTCAACCGGAACGACTGGCCGCGGCTCACGCGCCAGGCGCGACGCTTCGTCGAGAGCGAGCGCACCTGGAAGTCCAGCGTGTCGCGCTATGCGCCCGTTTACGCGCAGCTGTGCGCGCGCAGCCGAGGGCGTGCGGCCGCGCACGCTTAGAGCAAGCGCCATGTGCGGCATCTACGGCTTCATCGAGCTCCACGGCGCGGGCGGCGGACGGCGCGCGCCTCGCGCCGATGGCGCGAAACACGATCCATCGCGGCCCGGACGACGAGGGATCCCACGTCGACGGTCCGCTCGCGTTCGGCATGCGTCGGCTTTCGATCATCGACGTCGACGGCGGCCATCAGCCGCTGACGCAACGAGGACGGCACGCTGTGGCTGATCGCGAACGGCGAGATCTACAACTACCGCGAGCTTCGCGCGGAGCTCGTCGCGCAGGGCCACCGTTTCGCGACCGCGTCCGATTGCGAGACGCTGCTTCATCTCTACGAGCGCGACGGCGACGATTTCCTCGCGCGCGTCAACGGGATGTTCGGCGTTCGCGCTCTGGGATGCGAAGCGGCAGCGCCTGCTGCTCGGCCGCGACCGGCTCGGGATCAAGCCGCTCTACGTCCGCGAAATCGGCGGCCGCCTGCTGTTCGCGAGCGAAGCGAAGGCACTGCTCGCCGCTGACGGCGCGTCGCCGGCGCTCGATCCCGGCGCGTTGCGCGCCTATCTTGCGCTCGGCTACGTACCCGCGCCGCAGTCGATCTTCCGCGGCATCCGCAAGCTGCCGCCGGCCAGCCTGACGATCGTCGAGCGCGGCCAGGTCGCGGAGCGCGTCTACTGGAGATTGCCGGCCGACGTCGATCCGCGAACGCACCGAACGCGAATGGATCGACCGCGTGCGCGCGCGGCTCGAGTCGTCGGTGGCCATGCAGATGGTGAGCGACGTGCCGATCGGCGCATTCCTGTCCGGCGGCATCGACTGCGTCCGCCGTCGTGGCGTTCATGGCGCGTCACAGCAGCCAGCCGGTGAAGACCTATGCGATCGGCTTCGATGGCGGCGCTGCGGAGGCGTACTACGACGAGCTGCCGTATGCGCGGCGCATCGCCGAGCGCTTCGGCACCGATCACCACGAGATCATCGTCAGGCCGGACGTGGTCGCGCTGCTGCCGAAGCTGCTGTGGCACATGGACGAGCCGGTGGCCGACACGGCGTTCGTGACGACGTACCTCGTGTCCGAGTTCGCCCGTCGCGACGTCACGGTGATCCTCTCCGGCGTCGGCGGCGACGAGCTCTTCGGCGGTTACCGGCGCTATCTCGGCAGCCACTACCGCGCGCAGCTCGATCGCGTGCCCGGGCCGTTGCGCCGTGCGGCGATCGCGCTCGCCGGCCGCCTGCCCGCCGATCGTCATTCGCCGGTGCTGAACGCGATGCGCCTCGCGCGCGGCTTCCTGGCGAGCGCCGCGCTTCCGTTCGACGAGCGTTATCGGTCGTACCTCGAGGTCTTTCCCGATGCCGGCGATCGAGTCGCTGTTGCACGCGCCTGCGACCGATGACCGCGATGCGTTGACCGAGGCGTTCGAACTGGCGACGTCGAGCGACGAGCTGAACCGCATGCTGGCCGTCGACGCTGCCACGCAGCTTCCGGACGACCTGCTGCTGCTGACCGACCGCATGAGCATGGCGGTGTCGCTCGAATGCCGCGTCCCGCTGCTCGACCACGAGCTTGTGCGAGCTGGCAGCGCGCATTCCCGAGCGGATCAAGGTTCGCGACGGGCGCCTCAAGCACGTGATGAAGGAGGCGCTGGCCGGCGTGCTGCCGCCGCGACATCCTCGACCGCAAGAAGCGCGGCTTCGGCGCCCCGATGGGCGCCTGGCTCAAGCGCGAGCTGAAGCCGGTCCTGCGCGACGCACTCTCCGCAGAGTCGCTTCGACGCCGCGGGCTGTTCCGCCACGAGGCCGTCGCCGAGCTGATCGCTGCGCATGAAGTCGAACCGGATCGACGGCACCGACCGCCTGCTCGCGCTGCTGAACTTCGAGATCTGGGCGCGCATCTACCTCGACGGACGCGATGCCGCCGATGTCGCCGACGAGTTGCGCGCAGTCGCGGCATGAAGATCCTCTACGTCTGCCACCGTTTCCCGTTTCCGCCCAAGCGGGGCGGCAAGATCCGGCCGTTCAACATGATCCGGCACTTCGCCCGCTCGCACGATGTCACGGTGTGCTCGCTCGTGCGCTCGGACGAGGAGGCGAGCGAAGGCGCAGGGTCTTTCCGCATTCTGCAAGCGCTACGAAATGGTTCGGGTCGACGACGCCGTGCAGGCGCTGCGCATGCTCGCGCGGCTGCCGACGCGCACGCCGTCGTCGTTCGGGTTCTTCTACTCGGCGGAGCTTGCGCGCCGGATCACGACGCTGGCAGCGCGCGAGCGCTTCGACCTCGTGTTCGTGCATTGCTCGTCGGTCGCGCGCTATGTCGAGGAGCTGCGACGGCGTGCCGAAGATCCTCGACTTCGGCGACATGGATTCGCAGAAATGGCGCGAGTACGCGCGCCTACAAGCCGTTTCCGCTGTCGCTGGGGCTACGCGCTCGAAGGCGGCCAAGCTCGAGCGGGAGGAAGCCAGGCTCGCACGGCGCTTCGACTTGTGCACGGCGACGACGCGCGCCGAGTGGGAGACGCTCGAGGGCTACGGCACCGGCGCTGCGACCGACTGGTTTCCGAACGGCGTCGATGCCGAATACTTCGCGCCGTCCGCCGTGCACTACGACGAAGATCACATCGTGTTCGTCGGCCGCATGGACTACTACCCGAACCAGGAATGCATGACCCGACTTCTGCGCCGACGTGCTGCCGCTGCTTCGCAGCAAGCGACCGGGCGTGCGAGCTGACGATCGTCGGCGCCGATCCGTCGCCGGCGATGCGGCGGCTCGCCGAGCGGCCGGGCGTGACGGTGACCGGCTCGGTGCCCGACGTGCGGCCTTATCTGCGAATCGGCCGCATTGATGGTCGCGCCGCTCAACATCGCGCGCGGCACGCAGAACAAGATCCTCGAGGGCATGGCGGCCGGCGTTCCCGTCGTCGCGAGCCGCATCGCGGCCGGCGGCGTCGATGCCGACGCGCCGCGACCATCTGCTCGCGGCGTCGACGCCCGACGAGTACGTGGCGGCGATCCTGCGTGTCCTCGAGGATCCTGCCGAGCGCTTGCGGCTCGCCCGCGCGGGCCGCGAGCGCGTGCTTTCCCACCATGCCTGGGCGCAATCGATGCGCCGGCTCGACGGCATCATCGAACGCTGCCTTGCGAGCGCGCGCCCGTCGCGTTCGCTCGCCACGATCTGAACGCAGAGAACACGAATTGAAGATCAGCATCTTCGGCCTGGGCTACGTCGGCGCGGTGTCGCTCGCCTGTCTTGCGCGCGATGGCCACGAGGTCGTCGGCGTGGACGTCGACCCTGCGAAGCTCGACCTCATCCGCTCGGGCAAGACGCCGGTGGTCGAGGAGGGCATGGTCGAGCTGATGGCGAAGGTCGTCGCCAGCGGCCGCGTCAGCGTGACCGACGACGCCGCGCCGCGCCGTGGCGATCGACCGATCTTTCGCTCGTTTGCGTGGGAACGCCGTCGGCGCCGAACGGCAGCCAGGACCAGTCGGCGATCGTGCGTCTCGCGTCGGAGATCGGTCACGCGCTCGCGCGGCAAGACGGACGCCGCACGTCGTCGTCTTCCGCTCGACGCTCGTGCCCGGCACGGTCGAGGACGTGCTTGCGCCCGATCCTCGAGCAGGCGTCCGGGCAAGACGCGCCGGCACGGATTTCCACGTCGGCTTCCAGCCCGAGTTCCTGCGCGAGGGCTCGTCGATCCGCGACTACGACAAGCCGCCGTTCACGATCGTCGGCACCGACGAGCGAGCACGCGACGCAGCGCTGCAAGCGCTGTTCGGGCACCTGCCGTGCGAGTTTCACGTCACGAGCGTCCGTGCGGCCGAGATGGTCAAGTACTGCTGCAACAACTTCCACGCGCTCAAGATCACGTTCGCGAACGAGACCGCGCGGCTCTGCGAGGCGCTGGGCGTCGATCCGTTCGACGGTAATGGACCTGGTCTGCAAGGACCGGCAGCTCAACATCTCGCCGGCGTACCTGAAGCCGGGCTTCGCGTTCGGCGGCTCGTGCCTGCCCAAGGACCTGCGGGCGACGATGCATCTGGCGAAGATGCGCGACGTCGAGCTGCCGATGCACGCGGCGATCCTGCCCTCGAACCGCGGCCATATCGAGCGTGCGATCGAGAAGGTGATGGCGACCGGCAAGCGGCGGATCGGCATGGTCGGCCTGTCGTTCAAGACCGGCACCGACGACTTGCGCGAGAGCCCGCTGGTGCTGCTGGCCGAGCACTTCATCGGCAAGGGGCTGTCGCTGCTGGTCTACGACCCCGAAGTGCACCTGTCGAACCTGCTGGGCGCGAACCGCCGCTTCATCGAGAAGCATATGCCGCATCTGGGCATCGCTGATCCGGCGCGATCTCGACGACGTGATCGCCGAGTCCGAAGTGCTGGTGGTCGGGCTGAACGACGCGAAGACGATCGCCGGGCTGCGCCACCACGTACGCGCCGACCAGGTGGTCATCGACCTCGTGGGGATCTCCGGCGGCGCGATCGGCCGCCCGGGCGCTACGAAGGACTGAGCTGGTAGCTGCCGCGATGCGTGGACTGGCCCTTGCGAATCTGGCGGCACTGCTCATCGTGCTGGTCTGGCTCGCAATTCTCGTGCTTCCGGTGCGACAGGCGGTGCGGGTGCGCAATGCGTTCCTGCTGCGGCGCGGGTGGCCCCGCGGACTTCGACTGGACGCCGGAGCAGGTTCCGCTCGGGTATCGCGTCGAGCAGTCCTTGCCGCCACCCCCGATCCCGGCGGCCATCGACGACGCCGGCGTGCGTGCGCTCGACCGGCGACTGGCCGCGCGCGCTCGCGCTGGTCACGATGCTGGTCCAGCATGCGCGTGAAGAAGGTCACGCCCGCGCGGATCTCGCGACGCACGTATCGCGAGATCGTGACCGGGCGCGGGTCGTGTGCGGACTACGTGCGCGTGTACCTTGCCGCCGCTGCCGCCGTCGGACTTTTCTGCCGCCAGTGGTCGTTCTCGTTCGACGGTTTCGGCGGTCACGGTCACACGTTCGTCGAGGTGTACGACCGCGACCGGGGTTCCTGGGCGTTCCTCGACGTGCACAACAACGTCTATGCCGTGGCGGCGGGATCGGAGGTCCCCGTCGCTGCGCTGACGCTTGCGTCGGGCGTTGCTCGGGCACGCGCCGCCCGTCGAGTTTCGCCAAGCGGGCCCCGGCCGACTCGGCTGGCCGCACTTCGACAAGCTGGCCGACTATTACCGCCGCGGTGCACGCGAGTGGTATCTCTCCTGGGGCAACGACGTGATCGCGCGCGACCGCGGCGGCGGCCGCTGGGGGCATCGCATCCGAAGCGCGCTCGGCCGGCTGCCGCCGATGGTCGCGCTCGTCACGCCTGAAAACGAAGCAGCATTCCTGCGCATGGAACGCCTGCGCCGGCAGGTGCGCGCGGTCGCACTCGTTGCGCTGGCGCTGCTCCTCGGCCTCGTTGTGCAGTTGGATTCGCTGACCGCTGCGCGTCGCGATGCTTGACCAGCACAGCTTGGCGTCTGCGCACAGCGACGGCACCGCGAGCAAAGCCATCGCGGTGCCGAGTTGGCCAAGTTGGCCGATCGGTCTGCTCTCGCCGGCCGGTGCGCGCGGACGCCTCGCCATCCTCATCTTCCATCGCGTCCACCCGGAATCGGATGCACTATTTCCGCGCGAGATGACGTCGTCCGCGTTCCGCGAGCGGATGGGATGGGTCCGCGAGTGGTTCAACGTCCTGCCGTTGCAGGACGCGGTGATCGCGCTCGCGCGAGGCAAGCTGCCGCCGCGGGCCATGGCGATCACGTTCGACGACGGCTACGCGGACAATGCGACCGTCGCGCTGCCGGTCCTGCGCGAGCTCGGCCTGCACGCCACGTTTTTCATCGCCACCGGTTTCCTGGACGGTGGCCGGATGTGGAACGACTCGGTGATCGAAGCGCTGCGACGCGCTGCGAGCTCGACGCTGGACTTGACGGATCTGGACCTCGGCGTGCATTCGCTCGACTCGACGCGAAACGCGCCGGATGGCGATCCTTGCGCTGCTTCCGGCGCTCAAGCATCTGGCGCCCGCCGAACGCGCGGAGAAGGTGCAGGCGATTGTCGAGCGTGCAGGGGCGACATTGCCCGGCGATCTGATGATGACCTCGGCGCAGGTGCGTTCGCTCGCCGCGGCCGGCATGGGCGTCGGCGCGCACACGGTTTCGCATCCGATCCTGGCATTGCTCGATCCGGCATCCGCCAGGCGCGAGATCGACGAGGGGCGCGACGCGTTGACCGCGATGCTCGCGCAGCGCGTCCGGCTGTTCGCGTATCCGAACGGCAAGCCGAATGCCGACTATCGTGCGGCGCATGTGACGATGGCGCGGGAGGCCGGTTTCGACGCGGCCGTCTCGACGGCATGGGGGGCGGCTTCCGCCGGCGACGCATTGCACGAGTTGCCGCGCTTCACCCCCTGGGGCGGATCGGCGACGGGATGGGCGCTGCGTCTTGCGCGGAACTATCGCGCGCGCGTGGAACGGGCATCCGCATGACCGTGGCCGCGAGCGAAAACGCGTCGGACGCCGATTCCGTTGCATCGCCGCCGCGCTCGATCGTGCTGGTGGGGCCGCTGCCGCCGCCTTCCGGCGGAATGGCCAACCAGACGCGGCAGCTCAAGGTGTTGCTGGAGCGCGAAGGATGCGTGGTGACGCTGGTGCAGACCAACGCCCCTTACCGGCCTGCATGGATCGAGCGCGTGCGGGGATTGCGAGCCATGTTCCGGCTCGTCCCCTACGGCGTGCGCTTGTGGCGTGCGGCGGGGACGGCGGAAGTCATGCACGTGATGGCGAACTCGGGCTGGGCGTGGCATCTGTTCGCGGCGCCCGCGGTCTGGATCGCGTCGGCGCGTGGGGTTGCGGTGGTCGTGAACTATCGGGGCGGTGATGCGGCGGTCTTTTTCGCCCGCCAGTTCGCGTGGGTGAGGCCGACGCTCGCGCGAGCGAGCGCAGTCATCGTGCCGTCCGGGTTCCTCCAGGCGGATATTCGCGAAGCACGGCGTTGCGACGACGATCGTTCCCAACATCGTGAATCTGGAGGCGTTCCATCCCGGTGGATCGCGTCCGGCGGTGCCTCACCTGATCGTGACGCGCAATCTCGAGCCGATCTACGACATGGGCACCGCGATTCGTGCCTTCGCCATCCTGTTGCGCGCTCATCCGCATGCACGCCTCACGATCGCGGGATCCGGTCCTGAACTGGAAGCGCTGAATTCGCTCGTGCGCGAGCTCGGGATCGCGGACAACGTTCGTTTTTCAGGCCGCCTGGACAACGCGCAGCTGCCTCGATCTGTGCCGTTCGGCGAGTGTGCTGCTGAACCCGGCCCGGGTGGACAACATGCCCATTTCGTTGCTCGAGGCGATGGCCTCGCGGAACGCCGATCGTCAGCACGAACGTCGGCGGCATTCCCCATCTGGTCGAACACGAAACCACCGCGTTGCTGGTTCCGCCCGGAGACGCGGAGGCCATGGCGTGTGCGGCGTTGCGCGTGATCGACGATCCTGCGCTCGCGGAGCGCCTGGCGTCCGCGGGGGTTGCGTCGGCCAGCCGCTATTCGTGGCCCCGTGTGCGGGGAGAGCTCTTCCGCGCGTATGCAGCGGCCGAAGAAGGCGTCTTGCGATCCCCTGCCGGAGCCTGACCGGCGAATGTGATGGCTCGCATCGAGCTCTCCGCATCCGGCTGGGCCGTCGCAGGGCAAACGCATGCGCGGGGATACGCCCACCTCGAAGGGCGATTCCTCGACGCTCCGGCACTGGCCGCCGCGGTCGACGCCGCGACGACGGACGCCGCGTGGGAAGCATGCGTGCGGCAACTCAACGGTTGCTTTGCGGTCGTCACCCGCCGCAACGATTGCTTGAGTGCAGCGGTGGATCGACTGCGCAGCATCCCGCTGTTTTATGGTCGGGAAGGCGACACGTTCACGCTCAGCGACAGTGCCTATCGGATTCGGCTCGACCCTGCCGGGCACGGACTCGACCCGCTCGCTGAAAGCGAGTTCTGCCTGACCGGATACGTAACGGGAGACCAGACGCTGCGATCCGAGGTCCGTCAGATCGAGGCCGGGGCGCTGATTCGTGCCGCAGGTCCCGACGTGGAGGTGCGACGCTACTACGACTTCCGGCATCGGGACTTCCTGGCCGCGAGTCAGTCCGAGCTCATTGCGAAGCTGGAGCAGGTTCACGCCAGTGTCTTCGCGCGCTTGCTCGACAGCATCGGCGATCGGCCGATCGCCGTTCCGCTGAGCGGCGGGTTCGACTCCCGGCTCATTGGCTTGTCGCTGCGCGATCTCGGCGCGCGCAACGTCGTTTGCTACACGTACGGCGTATCAGGCAACTGGGAAGCCCGGATCTCGCAGGAGCTTGCGCGCTACCTCGGCTTTCGCTGGGAGTTCGTGGAGTACTCGGCGGCGCGTTGGCGCGCCTGGGCCGCGACGGAGGCGTTTGCGCGCTACTTTCACGACGCTGGCAACCTCGTAAGCGTTCCGCATATCCAGGATTGGCCGGCGGTGCGCGAACTGCTCGCCGACGGGCGCATCGCGCCTGACAGCGTATTCGTTCCCGGCCACTCCGGCGATTTCGTTGCGGGCAGCCACATTCCGAAAACGTACGCCGGACGGGATTCCATCGCGCGCCGTGAATTGCTCGACTCGCTGCTCGCGGCGCATTACTCGTTGTGGGACTGGCCGGCCGGCGAGGAAGCCGAGCTGCGTGCTCGATTCGACAGCCGCATCGAATCGATCACGGGGCCGCTGCGCGACGGCACGGCGGAGGAGGCGGCCGATGCGTTCGAGCGGTGGGATCTTCGAGAGCGGCAGGCAAAGTTCATCTGCAACTCGGTCCGGGTCTACGAGAGTTTCGGATGCGAATGGCGGCTTCCCTTGTTCGATCACGAGCTGATGGACTTCTGGTCGCGGGTTCCCGTCCATTTGCGGATCGGGCGCCGTCTCTACTTCGAGTTCGCCCGCCAGCGGCAGTCGCTGCCCGTGACGGAAGCCAATGCCGACCGGGGCCCGGTCGTGCGCGGGATTGTCAAGGGTATCGACCTGGCGGGTCTGCGACCTGCGATGAAGCGACTTCGGCAGGCGGTGCGGAAGGCAAGATGGCAGCACGAATACTCGAGCTCGCCCCTCGCCTGGCTCGCGCTCGTCGATCCGGAGCTGTTCAAGCGGACGTACACCGGGAAGGAGCTGATGCACTCCTATCTGGCGTTGCGGTACCGCGATCTTGCGACAAGCGCCATTGCGCCGACGCGGCCCGGGACGCGTTGACGCGCTGTGACTATCGGCTGCCTGGTGGACCAACAAGGATCGTCGCGAAGCAGCAATCATCATCGAATTCAGGAGCGTCGATGAAGGTGAGCCTGGAAGACGGTACGCTGATGGAGGGTGTCTCGTTCGGCGCAGCGCGGGTGGTTTGCGGCGAGGTCGTGTTCAACACTGGCATGACCGGTTATATCGAGACGCTGACCGATCCCTCGTACCGGGGCCAGATCCTGGTGCTCACCTATCCGTTGATCGGTAACTACGGCGTACCGATGCCGCGGCCGCGCGATGGGATCGACCCGCCCTACGAGTCGGCGCGCATTCAAGTCCAGGGACTGATCGTTCAAAACTACGTCGAACACTTCAGCCATCGCGAGCGCAGCGCGATCGCTGGGCGACTGGCTGGACGCGGAACGGATTCCGGCCGATCACCGGTATCGATACGCGAACGCTGACCCGCCGACTGCGCGAGCGCGGAACGATGCGGGGCTGGCTGTTCCCGGCACGGCATGCCATTCGAGGAGGCCCGCGCGACCGCGCGCTGCGGTGGATATGAAGCGCGACGTCTTCCGGCTGGTCGCGCCGGAGGCGCCGGTGCGTTACGCTGGCGGCGAGCCCGTCGTCATGCTGGTCGACGCGGGCGCCAAGGACAACATCGTTCGCTCGCTGCTCGCCCGCGGCGCCACGCGTGCGGCGCGTCCCGTGGCACGCGGACTCGTCGACCACGCGCAGAGCGTCGACGGCATCGTCATCGGCAACGGACCCGGGCGACCCGCGGACCTTGGCGAGCTGGTCGGACAGGTGCGCGCACTGCTCGGTCGTTTCGAGAAGCCGATCTTCGGAATTTGCCTCGGCAACCAGATCCTGGCGCTCGCCGCCGGCGGCTCGACCTACAAGCTGCCGTACGGTCACCGGGGCGTGAACCAGCCGGTGCAGGACCTGCTGACGCGCCGCTGCTACGTCACCAGCCAGAACCATGGATATGCGGTGGACGACGAGACGCTCCCGGACGGCTGGGAGCCCTGGTTCGTCAACATCAACGACGGAACGAACGAGGGCATACGCTCGCGAGACGAGCCCTATTTCGGCGTGCAGTTCCATCCCGAGGCGACGCCCGGGCCCGGAGGACACCGGTTTTCTGTTCGACGATTTCGTGCGTCTCGCCCGCGCGATGTCGCAGGAGATGACGCGATGTACGGAGCCTACCTTCCGAAGAAGCCGCGCCGCGTGCTGATCCTGGGATCCGGGGCGTTGCAGATCGGCCAGGCCGGCGAGTTCGACTACTCCGGCTCGCAGGCGATCAAGGCGCTCAAGGAGGAGGGCATATACACGGTGCTCGTGAACCCGAACATCGCGACGATCCAGACGAGCGGCGAGATGGCGGACCGCATCTATCTCGTCGCCGTGCTGCCCGAGTTCGTCGAGCGCATCATCGTGAAGGAAGACAGTCGACGCGATCCTGCTGTCGTTCGGCGGGCAGACCGCGCTCAACTGCGGGCTGGAGCTGCAGGAGCGCGGCGTGCTCGCGAGGCACGGCGTGCGCGTGCTGGGCACGCCGATCGAAGCGATCCGCAATACCGAGGATCGGCGACTGTTCGTCGATCGTCTGGACGAGATCGGGGTCAAGACGCGCGAGAAGCAGCGCGTGCGGCACCATCGCCGCAGGCGCGCGAGGCGGCGCACGACGATCGGCCTGCCGGTGATGCTGCGGCTCGGGTTTCGCGCTGGGCGGCAAGGGCAGCGGCATCGTCGACACCGGCGAGCAGCTGGACGCGGCGCTCGACCGCGCGTTCGACGGCGGCACGCAGCAGGTGCTGGTCGAGGAATGCCTGCGCGGATGGAAGGAAATCGAGTACGAGGTCGTGCGCGACGCGCGCGACAACTGCATCACCGTCTGCAACATGGAGAACATGGATCCGATGGGGATCCATACCGGCGATTCGATCGTCGTGGCGCCGTCGCAGACGCTGAACGACGAGGAGTACCAGTTGCTGCGGTCGGTCGCATTGAAGACGATCCGTCACCTCGGCATCGTCGGCGAATGCAACATTCAATATGCGCTCGATCCGCATAGCCTCGACTATCGCGTCATCGAAGTGAACGCGCGCCTGTCGCGCTCGAGCGCGCTCGCGAGCAAGGCCGCCGGCTATCCGCTGGCCTACGTCGCGGCGAAGCTGGCGCTGGGCTACACGCTGGCCGGAGATCCCGAACGGCATCACGCGCCGAACGACCGCGTTCTTCGAGCCCGCGCTGGACTACATCGTCTGCAAGGTACCGCGCTGGGACCTGACGAAGTTTCAGGGCGCTTCGATGCAGATCGGCAGCGAGATGAAGAGCGTCGGCGAGGTGATGGCGATCGGCCGCAGCTTCCCCGAGGTGCATCCAGAAAGCGCTGCGGATGCTGGACATCGGGGTCGACGGGCTGGACGCCGACGCGTTCGGCTTCGAGGGACCTGCGAGGAGCTGCGCAACGCCGACGCCACTGCGGGTGTTCGGCATCGCCAAGGCGATGGCCTGCGGCATGTCCGTGGACGACATCCACGCAGCGACCAGCATCGACCGCGTGGTTCATCAATGCGATCGAGCCGCGTCGTCTCGATGCAGCGAGCGTTCTGCGACAGGCGCGCATGCCGCTCGATGACGCGAGCTGCTGCGGCGAAGCCAAGGTCTGGGGTTCTCTGATCGACGCGATCGAGCGACTGGTCGGCGCCGACGCGGCTCGGTGCGAAGCTGCGTCATGCGCAGGATATTCGCCCGCACTTGCCCAGATCGATACGCTCGCCGCCGAGTTTCCCGTCGGAGACCAACTACCTGTACTCCACGTATCACGCTTCGGCGCACGACGTCGAGCCGTCGCGCCGACGCAAGATCATCGTGCTCGGGTCCGGCGTCTATCGAATCGGTTCGAGCGTGGAATTCGACTGGTGCGCCGTGAACGCGGTGAAGGCGGCCGCGGCGCTCGGCTACGAGACCATCATGGTCAATTGCAACCCGGAGACCGTGAGCACCGATTACGACGTTTGCGACACAGCTCATATTCGACGAGATCAGTCTCGAGACGGTGCTCGATCTCTACGAGCGGGAGGGCCGCGAAGGCGTCATCGTCAGCATGGGCGGGCAGATCCCGAACAATCTCGCGCTGCAGCTTGCACAAGGCGGGCGTGCAAGGTGCTGGGTACGCATCCGCGAGAACATCGATCGCGCCGAGGACCGCAGCAAGTTCGGTGCGCTGCTCGACGAGCTCGGCATCGATCAGCCGCAATGGTTCCACGTCACCGACCGTGACGAGGCCCATGGGACGGTGCGAGCGCCTGGGCGGCTATCCCGGTTCTCGTTCGCCCAGCTATGTGCTGAGCGGCGCGGCGATGAGCGTCGCCCACGAACGAACGAGCTGCTCCGGATCCTCGAGCGGGCCAAGGACGTGTCGCCCGAGCATCCGGTCGTGGTCTCGAAATTCGAGACGCACGCGCGCGAAATCGAGATCGATGCCGTCGCCGACAACGGGGACATCGTGCTCTGGGCGATCAGCGAGCACATCGAGGACGCCGGCGTGCACAGCGGCGACGCGACGCTGGTGCTGCCGCCACAGACGCTCTATATCGCGACGATCCGCCGCGTGAAGCAGATCGCCGCCGCCGTCGCGCGGGCGCTGCGAGATCACGGGGCCGTTCAACATGCAATTTCTGGCGAAGCACAACGCTCGTGAAGGTCATCGAGTGCAATCTGCGCGCGTCGCGCAGCTTTCCGTTCGTCTCCAAGGTCACCGGTCAGAACTTCGCCGCGGAAGCCACGCGGCGCATGCTGGGGCAGTCGCGGAGGATCGCGAACAACAGCCTCGATCTCGAGTACGTCGGGGTCAAGGTGCCGATGTTCTCGTTCTCGCGCCTGCACGGCGCCGATCCGATGCTGGGCGTGGAGATGGCGAGCACCGGCGAGGTCGGTTGCATCGGCGCGCGATGTCCACGAGGCGCTGCTGCACGGTTTGCTCGCGACCGGATTCCGGTTCCCGACGCCGCGGCGTACTGCTTTCGCTGGGCCCGTGGGAGGACAAGTTCTGGTTCGCCGACGAGGCGCGCGTGCATCGCGGACGAGCTGCGCTGGCCATCTATGCCACGGAGGGCACGGCGAGAATGCTCGAGGAGATCGGCATCCGCTGCACGGCCGTCGGCAAGGGCGAGGGCGGCGAGGGGAGCGCCAGCGAATTGATCGGGCAAGGTCGCGTCGATCTGGTGATCAACGTGCCGCGCGAGTACGACCAGTACGGCCGGCCCGATGGCTACGTGATCCGGCGCCGCGCGATCGACGCCGGCGTGCCGCTGATCACCGACCGGCAGCTGGCGCGCGCGGTCGTCGAAGCGCTGCGCTGGCGTACGCTGGACACGCTCGAGCTGGTTGCGTGGAATGATCGATTGGCGAGCGCGGATTCCGCCTCATCGTGATCCCGATGGACCATCGCTCGCGCCAGCGGTAACGTGACCTCACGAAACGACAGCCGACGCACCACGATCCGCTGTCACCGCTCGTCCTGCAGGGGTGTTCGAGGCCGATCCGAGGGACGTCGTCGTGTAAACTCCCGCAACACGCATCCGCTGTCGATGCTGGACGCGCCGTCCCGGCATCCATTGCCAGCTTGGCGCGTCGCGGATCGCCATGTCCTCGGTCCGTGCCGGGACGCTCGGCGACGTCGGAAAAACGATTTTCATGGGCACGGGTTCTCGGACAGGCGAGTGAGCGGGGAACGATGATCGAGGAACTTCGGCGCGATGCTCCTGCCGCGGGAGGATCGAACCGCGCCCTGGGTCTGGTGTTCGCGGCGTTCTTCGCGATCGTTGGTCTCTACCCGCTGTTCTTCGGAGGTGCTCCTCGCCTCTGGGCACTGGTCGCGGGCGCGGTGTTCCTGCTTGCTGCCCTTGCGATGCCCGCGGTTCTCGCACCGCTCAACCGCGCCTGGACGAAGCTCGGGCTGGTGCTGCACAAGGTCGTGAATCCGATCGTCCTCGGCATCATGTTCTATCTCGTGGTAACGCCGACGGGGCTGCTGATGCGCCTGTTCGGCAAGGACTCGCTGAAGCTCAAGTTCGACAGGAACGTCGATAGTTACTGGATCGCGCGCACGCCGCCAGGCCCCAAGTCCGAGAGCCTCAACGATCAGTTCTAGCCCCTCGTTTTCTCTGGAGAGTCCCGTGAGCCTGCCTGGCGAGCTGTGGCGTTTCATCAGGGTGCGCAGGAAGTACTGGCTGCTGCCGATCATCGTCGTGATGGTCTTGCTCGGCGGATTGCTGATCCTTGCCCAGGGTTCGGCGATCGCTCCGTTCATCTATACGCTTTTCTAAACGATCGGCGCGATTCGCGCGGTGTCCGCATGCAAGCAGCGTATTCGGGTATCTCGTCGACGCATTCTTCGCTGTTCGATGAGTATGCGGGGATCCTTGTCGACCCGATGAACGACGACGCGATCCGGATCGATGCCGGCGAGGTCGTTGCGAGCCGCAGCGGACGCAGGATCCCGGTGGTCGATGGTATTCCCAACTTCTTCGTGCCTGCGAACCCGGCGCCCGGATCGGACGTCGTGGATGTGACCGAGATCGTGAAGGCCTTCTACGAGGAGACGCCGTTTCCGAATTACGACGGCCTCGATTCCCGGGAAACCCTCGCCGTGAAGGCACGGCGAGGGGTCTTCGCAGCTTTGCTCGACGAGCAGCTGCCGGAGGGAGCGTTGGTGCTGGAAGCGGGGTGCGGAACCGGACAGCTGAGCAACTTCCTCGGGATGTCCTGGAAGCGAAGGGTATTCGCCGGCGATCTCTGCCTGAACTCCCTTCGGCTGGCCAAGGGATTCGCCGATCGCTTCGGGATCCGCAATGTCGCGTTCCTGCAGATGAACCTGTTCCGGCCGCCGTTTCGCGACAATGTCTTCGACGTCGTGATCTCCAACGGCGTGCTCCATCACACCGGGGACTGCGAAGGCGGGTTCCGCTCGCTTCTCGCCAAGCTCAAGCCCGGCGGCGTCATCCTGGTGGGCCTCTACAATAGCTATGGGCGCCTGCCGACGCTATGGAAGCGCTGGGCCTTCCGGACGTTCGGCCCGAAGCTCCATTTCCTCGATCCCCGCCTGCGCGGGGGCAGCAAGGAGCCCGCGCGCATCAAGGCATGGTTCATGGACCAGTACCGCCATCCGCACGAAACCAAGCACTCGATGGACGAGGTGCTCGGCTGGTTCGACAAGTACGGTCTCGATTTCGTCAACGGCATCCCCCATCTCGACGGCACCGACTTCAGCGAACGCGAGCGGCTTTTCCAACCGCATGCGGCAGGCACCAAACTGAGCCGCGCGATGACGCAATCGGCGATGCTGTTGACGGGGGGAAGGACGGGGGCCTGTACATCATGATCGGCAGGAAGCGATAGTTGCGCGTAAACATCCGACGGGACTTTGGCTCGAGAACAATGAAGATCCTTGGGATCTCTGCCTTCTATCACGACAGCGCCGCGGCCCTCGTGGCCGACGGCGAGATCGTGGCCGCCGCGCAGGAGGAGCGCTTTACGCGCAAGAAGCACGACGCGCGCTTCCCGGTCCATGCGGTCGACTACTGCCTGAAGCATGCGGGCGTCGACCTGTCGGGAATCGATGTCATCGCGTTCTACGACAAGCCTTTCCTGAAGTTCGAGCGCCTGCTCGAGACCTACGTTGCGTTCGCGCCGCACGGGTTCACGAGCTTCCGGATGGCCATTCCCGTGTGGCTGCGCGAGAAGCTCTTCCTCAAGGATCTGCTGGCGACCGAGCTTGCGACGCTCGGCGACGACAAGAAGTCACTGCTGCGCCGGATGATGTTCTCCGAGCACCACCTTTCGCACGCCGCGAGCGCATTCTTTCCCTCTCCGTTCGACGAAGCGGTCGTGCTCACGATGGATGGCGTGGGCGAGTGGGCGACCACATCCCTGGCCTACGGTAAGGGTAACCAGCTCGAAGTGCACAAGGAGATCCACTTCCCGCACTCGCTCGGTCTCCTCTACTCCGCTTTCACCTACTACACCGGGTTCAAGGTGAATTCGGGCGAATACAAGGTGATGGGACTGGCCCCGTACGGCGAGCCGAAGTACGCGAAGGCGATCTACGACCACCTGCTGGATCTCAAGCCCGACGGCAGCTTTCGTCTGAACCTCGAGTACTTCAACTATTGCACGGGCCTGACGATGACCAACGGGCGCTTCGACGCGCTCTTCGGCGGCCCGCCGCGAAAGCCCGACGAGCGACTGACGCAGCGGGAGATGGATCTCGCGGCTTCGATCCAGGCGGTGACCGAGGAGGTTGTCCTCCGCCTCACGCGATCGATCGCGAAGGACGCCGGCAGCGCGAATCTTTGTCTGGCAGGCGGCGTGGCCCTCAACTGTGTGGCGAACGGCAAGGTCCTCCGGGATGGAGCGTTCAAGGACATCTGGATCCAACCCGCCGCGGGTGATGCCGGCGGCGCGGTCGGGGCGGCGCTCACCGCCTACCACCTCCAGGCGGGCAAGCCCCGTGCACCCTTGAACGGCCACCGCGACCACATGAAGGGCGCGTATCTCGGGCCGGAGTTCCGGCAGGACGAGATCGAAAAGCGACTGATGGCGGCCGGCGCCAATTTCCAGGTGCTCTCCGACGAGGCGATCGTCCAGGCGGGCGCCGAGGCGCTCGCGCAGGAAAAGGCGCTGGGCTGGTTCCAGGGCCGCATGGAGTTCGGACCCCGGGCGCTCGGCGGACGTTCGATCCTTGGTGATGCGCGCTCGGCGACGATGCAGTCGGTGCTCAACCTCAAGGTCAAGTACCGCGAGTCCTTCAGGCCCTTTGCCCCCTCCGTGCTCCGCGAGCGCATGGCGGAGTGGTTCGAGATGGACTACGACAGTCCCTACATGCTGCTCGTTGCCGACGTGGTCGAGTCGACGCCGCAAGACGATGACCCCGGAACAGAAGGCGCTCTTCGGCATCGAGAAGCTGAACATTCCGCGCTCGGACATTCCGGCCGTCACGCACATCGACTACTCGGCGCGGATCCAGACCGTGGACGCGGATACGAACCCGCGCTATTACGCGCTGCTCAAGGCGTTCGAATCCCTGACCGGGTGTCCGGTGATCGTGAACACGAGCTTCAACGTTCGCGGCGAGCCGATCGTGTGCACGCCGGAGGATGCGTTCCACTGCTTCATGGGCACCGAAGTCGAGCGCTTGGCGGTGGGCAACTGCTGGCTCAGGAAGGAAGACCAGAACACCGCGCTGAAGCAGAACTACGAGACCAGTTTCGAGCTGGACTAAAACCGCAAGGCGCGCAGCCCAGGTCGATCCGAGGCCGCCCTCGTTCGCGTGCGCAGAGGGAGATCCCGAGTCCGGCCGATGGCGGCGCTGCCTGCGATCGCGCTGCTCATCTGCGACATTCCGAGGCGGACTGACAATGACTGAAGAGGCCGTGCAGACGAGTAAACCCGTGAGCCCGGGGAAGCTGCGGGTGCTGGCCATGCTCGTCGGCGCGCTCTTCGCGACGCTGCTGGGGTGGGCGGTCGGCGAAATCTACGTCCGCATGACGCGTCCCCACGTGGACCTCGACGTCATCCGCGCGAACTCGCTCGAGTACGAGCCGACGCTCTTCTCTCGCCACGCCTTTCCGAAGCAGGTGCAGGTGCGAGGCGAACACAAGGAAGACACGATCAACGAGCGTGGTTACCGCGGAGCGCCGTTCAAGGTGCCGAAGCCCCCGGGGGTCGTCCGGGTGGTGATGCTCGGCGGTTCTTCAACCTACGATCCCTATGCCATGGCGGGGCGGGATTGGCCGCATCTGGCCGAAGCGAAGTTGCGCGAGATGGGGCTTCCCCAGGTCGAGGTGATCAATGCCGGCACGCCGGGCCACGCGAGCTGGGACTCGCTGGGTCGACTCTATGCAGAGATCTGGATGTTCGAGCCGGACTTCGTTGTCATCTGTCATGGCTGGAACGACATCGTCTACTTCCGGTGGCTGAATCCCGATAAGTCTTTACTCGCGGGGATACCGCCCGGCATCGGCGCTGCCGCGCAGCCAGGTCGTCGACAATCCCTTCATGTATTACCGGGGACACCCTCGATCGTTTCCTGAGCCATTCCCAGCTGTATGCGCATCTGCGCTGGCGCTTCTGGGAGTGGCGCTCCGGCATTCTCGATGAGGAAGGGCTCTTCCGGCTTGGCGAGCGTGCCGCTCGCCAACAGAGTCGCTACGCCGACACCCATGACACGTACAGCGAATGGGGCCCGCGTCAGTTCGAACTGGATCTCCGGCTGCTTGTGGATGCGGCGCGGGACATCGGCGCGACGCCGGTGCTGCTCACGCAGCCCCGGCTGCTGTCGCCGCCGACGAGCCAGATCGAGGAGAAGCGAATTCCGTGGGGTTCCATAGGACTTACGCCCGCTGCGCTCGGGAGGGCGTTTACCGACGTGGACCAGGCCACGCATCGGGTCGGGAACGAGAAACGCGTCACGGTCGTGGATCTGGCGGCGAAGTTCAACGAGCAACCCGATCTGTTCATCCGGCACGTGCATCTCTCGGCCGCCGGAAGCGACGCGATCGGCACGGCGGTGGCGGAGCGTCTCGCGCCGATGATCCGCGCGTCGAGAACAACCCAGGGCGCGGCGGAGAGTGGGGGGTCCGGCATCGCCCCGCGAGGCGGACCTGCAGGGGACGTTCGGGGCGCTGCACCATCCAAGGCGAGTGAGCCGAAACCAGGGGGCTGATTTCGCAGGCGGGACCACGCCGCGAAACGCATCCTCGCGCGGGGATCAATGCTGAGAAAATGCGCCGCGGCGGGGAGAGCGCGTACTGCTCCACCGCCGCGGCGCGACCTTCACCTCGCCTCGTAAAACCAGATGTGCGTCTGGTGGCGGCCGAAGCCGGCACCCGACCAGGCCACGCGTCCGTCCGGCAGCGACGTCACCGCGTTCCCGATGAAATTCCCGTAGCTCGGCACCTGCGTGTCGACCGACCAGACATTGGTCGCCGGATCATAGATGTGGATGTTCATGATCTCGCCTTCCGGCCCCATCGTGAACGGCCACACGACCTTGCCGTGCGAAGTGCCAAACCGGATCTCGGTGTCGCGCATCTTCGTGCCGTCGACCGGCGGCGGTGCGAGCTCCGTCGCTTTGTAGCGTGTCGAGGCTGACCGCGATGCAACGTCGCGACCTGAGAGCGCGATCGTTGCCGTTGTGTCCGATAGCCGATGATGTAAACGTCACGGCCGATCTTGACTTGTTGCTGCCGCGTCATCGCGACTGCAGCCGGCGGGCGGCGGTCGACGATCGAGGTGCTCGTGAACGCGAACGTTCCAAGGCTCCACCGATTCGCCCGATGTTGCGTGATCGCGACGATTTCGTCCTTCACCTCGTCGAACACGCCGCCGAACAGGTTGCCGGTGCTCGAGCCCGGCTTGCCGGCGCGCGCCGAACAGGCGCGGCTCGTGCGTGTAGGTGTTCGTCGCCGGATCGAAGAACCACAAGCCGCGCGCGTATTCGAGCAATCGGCGAGCCGGCCGGTTCGTACGCATAGTAAGAGCCCCGGCCAGAGCACGAACCGCGCGCGTTTCGCGTCCCACACGAACCCTGCGCCGTCCTGCAACGCATGCGGCGCGGGCAGCGTCGGATACACGGGCTCGCCCACGTCCTGCCGCCAGGTTCCATCAGCGAGATTCATGCTCCAGGTGCCGTCGGTCGCGGAATGCAGCCAGTCGCCTCCGGACACATAAGATCCGCCTTCCGTCGGATGCCATGTTCGTGTGCTTGCTTCCGCTTCCGATCGACGAGTAAGGCGCGGCCGCAATGCGCCGGCAAGGCGAAGCTCGTGATCACGCCCGTGACTCGGGGGACGTTGGGCGGCGGCACCGGTGGCGTGGGTCCCGGTGTCGGGGGCGGCGGAGGCGGCGGCGCGGGGGGTGGTGTGGGTGGTGGGGGCGGCGGCGGCGGCGGTGTCGGCGGCGTCGTTTGTCCCCCGGTGGGATACCGGTAGAACCAAGTCTGCGGGGCAAAGCCACCCGTACCCGCGTTCGTATGCAGGATCGTCTGCTTGCGCACCGGGTCGTACACCATCGCGTACCCGGTGTACGTGGTCGACACGGGCACGGTCTGGCCGGCCGCCGCGTTGGCCGCCTTCGACCACGTGAGCGACGACAGCGGCAGCAACCAGGTTTCGCGCTCCGGCCCGGTCTCGGAGCCCCCCGCGGCAATCTGCGGCGCCGAGGCCCAGCCGACCAGCGCGTCATGCGCCTCGTCGTAGACGAACTGGGTCATCACCGGCGGCGGTACGCCGATCGTTGCGATGCGTTGCCAGCCCGACAGCGTGAGCGGCAACGACCAGACCGCGCCGTCGGTGTCGACATAGACGATGCGGCTCCGCTTCGTATCGAGGGCGCTGCGCCAGTGCGTCATCTTCTGCGCGCCGGTTACATACTTCGGTCCGCCGCTGATGCCGGCGCTGACCCAACCCGACGCCGATCGGCGCGAGGCTGAACGTTCGCACGCTGAGCGCCTCCCACCCGCCAAACGCGATGAAACGCTTCGCCGCCGGATCGAAGATGATGGTTGCTTCGTAGCTGGGGCCGCCGGCGCTGTGCATCGTCCACTGGCCGGACGTGAAGTCGTACCACTGCCAGCCCGGGAAGGCGTTCCCCGTCCCGTGCGACGACCAGAGCCGGTCGTTGACCGGGTCGTAGGCGATCGTGCGGTTGTGAAAGCCGCCCTGCGAGGGGACGGTTTCGACGCGGATGTTGTTCCAACGACCGGTAACGGGATTGAACGCCGTCAGCGTGCGCGCCCAGTTCGTGCCATAGGCAACGTTCCGCTTGGTGTCCCACGTGAGGTTGTACCAGGACTGACTGTGCGCCTCGGTTCCGGCCGCGTAGCTCGTTGAATACCGCGTCCAGGCGCCCGGCGGGCCCGTCGGGACGGGGGTCGTCGGCGGCGGCGTCGGTGGCGTCGGGGGTGTTGGCGGTGTCGGCGGCGTTGGCGTCGGTGGCGTCGGTGGCGCGGGTGGCGTCGGTGGCGGTGGCGTCGGGGGCGCGGGCGGACGTCGGTGGCGTGCCCGACGGCGGGGGGTGGGCGGAGGAGTTACCGCGGTGACGATCACCTGTCGCTTCGTGCTCGCCAGCGCACCTTTGCTGTCGGTCACCGTGAGCACGACCGGGAACGTCCCCGTAACGGAGTAACGGTGCGACACGTTGGGTCCGGAAGCGGTCATACCGTCTCCGAACGACCAGGTGTACGACGCGATCGTCGCGCCGTTCACTCCGCTGGCGCTGCTCGAGAATGCGAAGGTGTCGGAAGCGAGCGGTGTCGCGAACATGCTGACACTCGGGAGCGCGGTCGCCGGAGGCGATATCGCGAGCTGCGAGCAGAAGGCAGTCCCTGAAGTTCCGTAGCCTTCGGCGACGAAGCCCGCGGACTTGAGCCTTTCCTTCAGGTCGGGGTCGCCAGTATAGCGATGGTTGGCGTCCGATCGGCCATTGAAGAAACGGAAGATCGGGATCAATCCGGGACTGCAATTTCCCGTGACCGGGTCGGGCATCAGGATGTTGAACACTTCGGCCGACTCGAACTGCCAGGTCGAGTCGAACTTCTCGCGAACCTCCTCGCACTCGTCGAGCGAGCCCGAATAGAAGTGCGAATCAAGCCCCGCTTCCGGCCTTCCGTAAAAGCGGCACACCGGGTCCGCACCCGCATGCGACGACCCCGGCGGATAGGCGAGGAACTGATACCCGGTGCGCGACCAGCCCAGGGTCGCACCGCTATCGAGCGCGGCCGCCTCGAGGGCGTTCGCGGTGATGAAATAGTGATTGAGCGTTGCGTTGTAGTACTCGATGACCGGGACCATCCCGTCGCCTTGCTGGAGCGAGGCGGGCATCAGCGGCATCGAGGTGCCCAGCATGCAGGCGGCGACTACGGATGCGATCAATCTCTTCATTCGTTTCATTCAGGTCTCTAAAGTGCGAAAGCGCTAACCAGTACCGTCCATCTGATTCACCCCGCGCGACGCTTGCCTCGCGCGGGAGGCCGGCTTTACGCTGGGAGAGGCAAAGCGGCCGAACCGGGTCGATCGTTTGCACGCCTCGGAGGGCCAGCGACGCGTTCGCCAAGGCTAGGCGGGCCGCGGAGCCCGACGGTGAAGGCCAATTTCGGTGTTTGGACTACGGGGTGCATTCAATGACAATAGCATATTACATGCCGTTGTCATGAACAATGGCGGGGAAATTTCGTAATTTCAGCCGCTTGGGGATCGCCTGCAGCGATCTTCGATGGCGGTGGACCCCCCAAGGCCTGCCGCAGGACGGCAAGATCGGCCGCAGGAGCGATGCCTCAGCACTTCCGACCGCGCCGATTTTACGCCGCTGTAGTGAACGCGATGAAAGCGACAGTGCTTGCGCGCGTGAAGTCAACCGCCGTCCGGACGCGCGCGGCCGCGCCGGCGAATTGAACTGCGGGTCGCGACATCCGAAGCGTCGCATGCACACCGGCGTTCGCAAATGTGCGTACGCGCGGGGTGGCTTCGTGAGCAAAGGGAGCGAGCGCCCGTCCTGTATATTCGTTCGCCCATGAGCGTTGTGTCCGTCTTACCGCGATGGCGCGGATTCGATCCGATCGACGATCGCATCGCACGCGCACGACGCTCCCTCACCGAACGAGCAGGCAGCGGCGCCGCGATGGTCGATGCTGCCCACATCAACGAACGTCTCAAGATCCTCCCGGACTACGATCCCACGCGGCCGTATAGCCAATTGAAGCCAGCGCTGGCGGCGCTGGACAGCGAGCTATGTCGCGATGCCGGGGACCAGGGCGCGCTCTTGTTCGCGCTGGGCGCTCTCCTGCATCTCGTAGCCACCCACGAGCCGCGCTGGGCGACCGCGCGACTGGATGCCGGAGCTGAAGCCCGA
Organism: uncultured beta proteobacterium; assembly: GCA_963804205.1. GTDB lineage: Bacteria > Pseudomonadota > Gammaproteobacteria > Burkholderiales > Casimicrobiaceae > VBCG01. Next base: position 803,187 of record CAWDPJ010000008.1, read on the forward strand.
GTTCATCGACTCGTTCCATCGCATGCTCGACAGCGTGGAGCGAGGCGGCTCGAGCGCGATGCGGATGAGCCACGACAGCTTTGCCAAGGACTTCGCGATCGGATTGCACCGCCTCATTCCGGGCGGAGGCCAGCTCATCGATCCCGGTGCCGGGGTACCACGCCGCATCCTGTTGAGGCCACCGATCGTCTCGTGGCCTGCGAAGCTGCGCTACATGCTGGTCGAATGCGGCGGATTCGCACCGTTCGCGGAATTTCACACGCACCAGCGCATGCGCCACTGGTTCACCCGTGAGGGTTGGGATTATTGCTTTCGCAAGCTGCCGGCGGTGTTTCGAAGCTACCCGAAGCTCAGGGGCGTGTTCGGCGGCAGCTGGTTCTTCGACCCGCAGCTCGAGACCGTCAGCCCCGCGCTGACGTTCGTTCGCAGCGTATCGCGGCAGTGGGGCGGCATTACGATGCGTGACGCCGTCTATCCTGGCGCGACCGAAGATGCGCTGGAAATGTCACCCGCACGGCGCGCGCTGCATGCGAAGGGAAGCTATCAGCCTGTAAGCTATCTGATGGTGGCCGCGAAGCGGCGGATTCTTCGTGCCGCCGGCGAGATCGTGCAGGCTTGAACTCGTCGCTGCGCGCTGCACATCCGACCCCTGAACAACTGCAGCGCTGCCCTGCGGTTCGCTGCCCGACACCGGGGCCATCCCCAACCACACGCCGACGCCGGAAGCGCATGAACGCGAAACTGGAAAGCACGAAACGACCCATCGAGATGCTGTTCGCGGAGGCGCTGGGCATCGACCCGTCGCGCGTGAGCGACGCACTCGCCTACAACTCGATCAAGGAATGGGATTCGGTCGCCCATATGGCGCTGGTCGCGATGCTCGAGGACCACTACGCCATCATGATCGAGACCGAAGACGTCATCGACATGAGCTCGGTCGGAAAGGCCAAGGAAATCCTGGCGAAGTACGGCGTGCTCGCCGGCTGACGAAGGCCCGTGCAGGCGCCACCCGATGGCCTTCTGGGATCTCCGCCATCCGCCGGACAGCGCTGCGCTGATCGACCGCAACGGGCACGCCCATAGCTATGCGGAGCTGGCGCGGGCGGCGGACGACGCATCGACGATGCTCGACCGCTATCCGTCGCGCGAGGTCGGATTCCTGCTGTTCGAGTTGACGCCCCAGGCGATCGCGCTGTACCTGGGTGCGCTGCGGGGCAGACGTCAGGTGCCTCTGCTCCTGCAGCCGGGAATGAACCCCGCGTTGATCGAGACGCTGGTCGACATCTATGCGCCCGCATGGATCGCATGCGCTTCCGATTCGCCGGTTCACCGCAACTACTCGCTCGATCACGACTTCGGGGGATACGCGCTTTTCGCGCGAAACGGCGAAGAACGCTTCGCAGCCCCTCACGCCGACTGTGGCTTGCTGCTTTCGACCTCCGGTTCCACGGGTTCCCCCAAGCTGGTGCGTCTGGCGTACACAGCGATCGCCAGCAATGCCGACGCGATCGCCACTTATCTTGGGCTCACCGCCGAGGATCGCGCGATCACGACGCTGCCGCTCGCCTATTCGTTCGGGATGTCGATCCTCAACAGCCATCTGGCCGCCGGCGGATGCCTGACGCTGACGCCGCACAGCCTGCTGACCCGCGAGTTCTGGGCATCAGCGGTAGCGCACGACATCACTTCGCTCTCCGGCGTGCCGAGCACCTTCGAGATGCTTCGCCGGATCGGTCCGGAGAAGCAGGGATTGCGTTGTCTGCGCATGCTGACGCAAGCCGGTGGGCGCCTTTCCGAACCGCTTACGCGGCACTTCGCCACGCTCGCGCGTGAATCCGGCTGGCAGTTCTTCGTCATGTACGGGCAGACCGAGGCCGCACCACGAATGAGTTACGTCCCGCCGTCGCGCCTTCCGGAAAAGATCGGCAGCATCGGTATCCCGATCCCGGGTGGATCGCTGGAAGTCGACCCTGCGAGCGCGGAGCTGATCTATCGCGGTCCGAACGTGATGATGGGCTATGCAAGCACGCGCGAGGATCTCGCCGGCCACGACGAATGCGAGGGCGTCCTTCGCACCGGCGATCTCGCGCGGGCGGACGACGAGGGCTACTTCTACCTGACCGGGCGAATGAAACGCTTCGTGAAGGTCTCGGGCAGTCGCATCAACCTGGACGAGGTCGAGGCGGCGCTTGGCAAGGCACTTGCGGCGACGTCGCCTGCGTTGGAGAAGACGACAACATGACCGTGGTCGTGCCCACGGAAGTTCAGGCCGACGATTCGCGGGTACGCGGTTTCCTGCGCGAGCTGTTCGACATCTATCCGGGATTCGTGAGCGTCCGCCGGGTCGCTGCGCTGCCGCAGCTCGACAACGGCAAGATAGACTACCGTGCTCATCGAAGCGATGGCCGCAAATCGTTGACGCGAAATCGATCATGTCCACCACCGCCCTGCTGGATCAACCACCGTTTGCGGCACCTCGCGCGGTCAAGGTTCCGGCGCTCCTGGCGGGTCTCGTGGAACTGACCGAGCATCATCGGCGCGGCAGCGAAGCGTATGGACGAATGATCAATGCGGTCTTCGATGTCGCCGTATCCCCGACGCGGCTCTCCGACCTGCCGTGGCTGCCGGTTCGCCTGTTCAAGCGGATGGATCTTGCGAGCGTGCCGCAGGATCGGATCGTCAAGCGCCTGGTCTCGAGCGGCACGACCGGGCAGGCGGTCTCGCGAATTTATCTCGACGCGGAGACGGCAGGCTTGCAGACGCGTGCGCTGTCCCGCATCGCCGCTGAATTCCTGGGGCGGCACCGCTTGCCGATGGTCATCGTCGACGACCGCTCGTTCCTGAGCGACCGCGGCAGCTTCAGCGCGCGCGCCGCGGGAATCGTCGGGTTCTCGACATTCGGGCGCGACCACTATTATCTGCTCGACGCGGCGCTCGAACCGGATTGGGGTGGGCTCGAGGCGTACCTCGCAAAGCACGCATCGTCTCCCGTCCTGGTATTCGGTTTCACGTTCATCGTCTGGCAGCAACTCGTCGAGCGTGCGCGTGCGCAGGACCGGCGCGTGCAGTTCCCGCAGGGAAGTGTTCTCGTTCACGGTGGCGGATGGAAGCGGCTGGTCGATCGGCAGATCGGCAGCGACGCGTTCAAGGCCGCGCTGGCCGAGCGGTTCGGCATCACCCGCGTCCACAACTACTACGGGATGGTGGAGCAGGTGGGCTCGATCTTTTTCGAGTGCGAAGCGGGTTTCCTTCATCCTCCCTCGTTCGCGGACGTCCTGATCCGCGATCCCGTCACGCTCGAGCCGTCGCCGGTGGGCGAGTCCGGCCTGATCCAGGTGCTCAGCCTGCTGCCCCGAAGCTATCCCGGGCACAGTCTGCTCACCGAGGATCTCGGAACCGTTCACGGCGAGGACGATTGCTCGTGCGGACGCAACGGGAAGCGGTTCACCGTGTCGGGCCGCCTGAAGAACGTCGAGGTCCGCGGTTGCAGCGACACACGCGCCGTGCCGGTGTCATGATCGAGACAGTTTTCGCTGCGTCGCGCGTCCCGGCGTGGCCCGGAGAGCTCGATCGCCTCGCCGGCCATCCGAGACGCGAGCCCTTCGCTCCGGCGGCGATCGACTTCGTCTCCGCACTTTCGCGGCACATCCTGCGCTCGTCGCTGGCGCGCGAACATCCGGAGCTTGCGGCCCTCGCCCACTGGTTCCGCAAGGCGAGCGTGCTCGATATGGCCGCGCGTTCCCGAGAGCGGGGATGCCGCCGTTCAGGTACGCGCGCGGGGGGTGGTGTTCGTGATCGCGCCGGCGAACGTCGAGGTGCTGTTCATCTACGCATGGCTGCTGTCGCTGCTCTCGGGCAACGCCTCGATCGTTCGCGTGTCGCAGAAGGCGAGCCCGCTTCGCGATGCGTTCCTGCGGGTCTTGCGCGGGTTCGCGGACGAGCCGGCACTTCGCGGCGTTGCTGGCGGACAGCTGGGTCGTCACTTATGGACACGACGATGCCATCACCGCAAGGATCTCGCTGGCATGCGACGCGCGCCTGGTGTGGGGTGGCGACGCCACGGTGGCGAAAGTCCGGAGCATTCCGCTGAAGCCGGTTGCGGTTGACGCGGGCTTCGCCGATCGGTTCTCGTTCGCGGCGTTCTCCGCCGAGCAGGTCTGCGACGATGACGAGCAGGCGTTGCGCGAAACGGTGCGCCGTTTCGCGAACGACACGCTTTGGTTTTCCCAGCAGGCCTGCTCGTCACCGCGTGCGGTTTTCTGGATCGGCACGCCGATAGCGAGCGGACGAAGCTCGCTCGCGTTTCTGGCCTCTTTTCGCGCAGGCCGCGGCGTCCTTCGCTAACGAGCCGGCAGCGGTCATGTCGCGTGTGACCGATCTGTTCATGCTTGCAGGCACCGGCGCGATCGACCGCATCGGCACTTCCGTCGCGGCGTTTCCGGCGCGAGCGACCGGCAACGGGTCACTTGCGGACATTCGCGATATTTCATTCCGGGCACGGCATGTTCGTCGAGTACACGGTGGACGCGCTTTCGCGCGTGGCGCCGCTGATGGACGACAAGGACCAGACGATCGTCGTTCACGGGTTCGACGACGCCGAGATCGACACCTTGCTGCGATCGCTGCCGAACCGTGCCGTCGACCGAATTGTTCCGCCAGGGCAGGCGACCGACTTTTCGACGGTCTGGGATGGCTCCGACCTGATCGACATCCTGACGCGCAAGGTCAGCTTGCCGGCGCGGCTTCGCGCGGCGATGGGCGATAGGCGATGAACGCCGTCTCGACCCTGGACCTTTCCGGAAAGGTGGCGCTGGTGACCGGCTCGTCGCGCGGCATCGGCAAAGCGATCGCAACGCGGCTCGCGGAGCACGGTGCCGCGGTCGTTGTAAATGGACGCGCGGACAGTGCCGAGCTTCGGGCGCTCGCGGACGAGCTCGCCGAGAAGCATAAAGTTCGATGCGAGGTCGTCCCGGCCGACGTCGGCGATGCCGCGCAGGTGTCGGCGATGATGCAAACGGTGTTCAAGGCGTTCGGCAGACTCGACGTTCTCGTGAACAACGCGGGCATTCTTCGCGACGGCCTGATCGGCATGATCCGCGAGACCGACATTCGCGAGACGCTTGGCGTCAATGTTGCCGGCACGATCCATTGCATGCAGGCAGGGACGCGGCTGCTCCAGCGCGCAGGCGGGGGCAGCATCGTCAATCTCACGTCCATCATCGGTGTTCGCGGCAACCGCGGCCAGCTGGTCTACGGTGCGTCGAAGGGTGCGGTGATCACGGCCACCCTTTCAGCGGCCAAGGAGCTTGCGCCGAAAGGCATTCGTGTCAATGCCATCGCGCCCGGCTTCATCGACACCGACATGATCAGGAGCGTGCCGCCGGAGACGCATGCACGGCTGCTGTCCGGCATTGGCATGGGGCGGATCGGTACCCCGGAGGAGGTCGCCGACGTCGCGCTCTTCCTGGCGGGCGACCTCTCGCGCTACGTCACCGGGCAGGTCATCGGCGTCGACGGCGGAATGATCGTCTGAGCCGACCCGGTAACGCAGCGCTTCGATCAGGAACGACGCTGCGTCATCCGTCGATAAAGATCCTTCACGCCCAGCATCTCGGCGCCGAACTCGTCCATCGTGATGCCCTGGCCGTCCAGGAATCGCCGGAGCGCGAGCGGATGGGTGTCTTTACGGTTGAATCCTGGAATGCAGGTAGTCGCGGTCTTGATGCCGAGCGACGATAGCGCCGGCCATTGCGCTTCGTCCCAGACGCCGCTCGGATAACAGAGGTGCTCGAGCGGACCATCGGTGAGCGGCGCGAGCGCAGCACGGTTGTCGCCGATCTCGCGCGCGATTCCGCTCGCATCGTCCGGAAGTCGATGACGATGCGTATGGAGCTGCACGTCCAGGCCGAAGCCGGGTAGTGCCCTGATCTCGTCGGACGACATCAGGCTCAGACGTCTCGAAAGCGCCAGCTGGTCGTAGTCGACGCCCGCTCGCGCGCCGAATTCCCGCGCGACGGCGACACGCTCGTCTTCGGTGGATGCCGCCTCGACGGATTCGTAAAAGTCGTCCAGGGAGGCCGCTGTCGCTTCAGCGTGCAACGCAATCGGGCCTTTCGGATCGGAAACCAGTCCCGAAACGTCGACGGACTCGCGCGGGCTTTTCCACGCCATGTACTGGATCGCAAGGCGAAAGACCGGACTGGAGTGCGTGACGTAGTAGCTCGTCACGTAAACGGTCGCTGGCATTCGGTACGCATGCAGGAGCGGGGCCGCGAGTGCAAACACGCTGTGGAACCCGTCGTCGATCGTGATCGCGATTTCACGGCGGCCGAGTTTGCCGGCGAGCAACCGTTCGACGGCCTCACCGAGCGCCAGCACGACGTAACGATGCTTCTTCAGCCAGGCAAGGCGCTGCTCGAGGAGCGCGGGCGACATGAAGAGCTTGCCGCGGAACCGATGCTCGTCGTCGAACGAGAAGCCGTGGTAACAGAGGATCTGCAGGCGCCCGGCCGTGAGCGCCGAGCAAAGTTCGCCCAGGGGCGTCCGATTGAACGCGCGCCAGCCGAGCGACCTCAGCGAAGTTGTCGTCGGCGTCTCGACTCGGACGGTCATGAGCAACCCCGCAAGTCCGGACACATCAACGCTCGCTCCACGAATTGCTGGATGACGATTGCGGGCCTTTCGCGCTCGATCACGTCGGTGGCCAGCTTCGACCCCTCGACCAGCACCAACCGCTTCAGATGCTGGCCGAGGATCGGCGCGAGGTTGATGTTGAACGAGTCGTGGTTCATCACGATGCCGGGTCCGCTGCAACTCGCGCAAGTCATGACGGATACGTCGGGCAGATTGTCGTCGAGCCTGGACGTTGCCGCGCGACTGCCTGCTGCGGGCACCCAGTCGATCCACTCCTCCGGGAATCGGTCCTCGAGCGCCAGCATGCGCGCCAGATCGCCGCCGGGCGTGACCCGGACCTTCAGCGAGCCGGGTGCAGGGGCGGCGTCGATCTCCGGATACCATACGCGGAGCTTGGCGAGGATCTCCCGCGACGCGATCAGTGCGCCGGCGTCGTTCCAGTGCGTGTCCGTCTTGTGGTAGATGCGCTCGCCAAGCTTCGCCTCCCGAAGTGCCGGACGCAGATCGAGCACGTCCACCGTCGAGTTCGCGCGCAGATCCGCGAGTAGCTGGTCCAGCCGGGACTCGTTGCGCACGGGCCGCAGCGCCTGAGGCATGAACTCCGGGTAGATCGTTTCCTTGTTGGGCGCGACCACGGCGAGATAACGAATGCCCCGTTCGGCCAGCCAGGCACGGCGCCGCTCGAGGTCGCCCCGCCAGCGCTCGAGCTCCGGCGCGGTGAATGGCTTTACCGCACGGAAATAGTCGACCGATTGTTCCGCGGCGTAGAAAAGGTAGCCGTCCTGCCCGACGAGCGCCTTGGGGGAGGGCGATACGCCGAGCGCGAGCTTGACGAGGCTGTGCGCGCGGATCAGGTACCAGCGAAATGCAAACGAGTCGTTCCAGTAGCGCTCGAAGCGGCGCGGGAAGCTCACGATCGAAAATCCCCAGCCGGGTCCCCAAAGCTTGAACGTCGGCAGCGGCGCGGGTCGGCGGTTCTCCGTGAGCGCGAAGGCGCCTTCGGTGGGCAGCAGCCGCCCCACGAGCGGGAGACTGATCGCGGCGAGAAATAGCGCGATGACGGCGATGTCGGTGATCCGGCGCACTGACGGGGTCGTCATCGCTAGAACCGGAAATAGATGAACGGGTTGTACGTGCCCGCCGCGAGCAGCATCGCCGAGGCCCCCAGGATCGAGGCCAGCGCGCGTGACCTGGGCGACGCTGATGCCGGCTTCGATCGCCTGGACGATCGCTGAACGCCTCGAGCCAGCGCCTGATCGACGGCGAGGATCGGCGTAGCGACCGACGATACCCGACGCACGAGCGCGAGCAGCGTCTGCGTATCTGCATACAGCGACAGCGGATGCTCGAGCCCGGTGGCCGGGGAAAGTCCTGCCATTGCGGACAGGAAGCTCCATGAATCCGGGAACGTCGCCGCGCGGAAGAAGACCCAGCCGACCATCACGACGACCAGCGCATAGAAGTGGCGCAGCGAGGCGGACCAGCTCTCCATCAGCCGGCTGAGACCCATGCGCTCGATGACGAGGAACGCCCCGTGGAACAGGCCCCAGAACACGAAGTTCCAGCTCGCGCCGTGCCACAGGCCGCACAGGAAGAAAACGATGAAGAGGTTGAGGTAGGTGCGCCACGGCGAGACGCGGTTGCCGCCCAGCGGAATGTAGACGTAGTCGCGGAACCAGCTCGACAGCGAGATGTGCCATCTGCGCCAGAACTCGGTGATGCTCTGCGAGATGTACGGGTAGTTGAAGTTCTCCTTGAACCGGAATCCGAGCATGTGCCCGAGGCCGATCGCCATGTCGGAGTAGCCGGAGAAGTCGAAGTAGATCTGCAGCGTGTAGCACGCAAGGCCGAGCCAGGCCACGCCCGATCGTCAGCTGGTCGCCGGGGATCGAGAAGATCAGGTCGGCAGGAATCGCGAGCGAGTTCGCGATGAGCACCTTCTTTCCCAGGCCGATGATGAATCGCTCGACGCCGTAGCGCGAAGCCTTCCCGGGTGACGATCCGGGTGCACGAGCTGGTCCGCGACGTCGTGATAGCGGATGATCGGGCCCGCGACGAGCTGTGGGAACAGCGCGATGTACAGGCCGATGTTGAAGGGGTTTCGCTGCGCCGGCACCTTGGCGCGATAGACGTCGATCACGTACGACAGCGCGTGGAACGTGAAGAACGAGATGCCGATCGGCAGCGCAATGGCCGGAACGAGCAGCGGCGCGAGATCCAGCGCCGCTGAGCAGCGAATTGAGCCCGTCGACGAGGAAGCCGGTGTACTTGAAAATGGCAAGGAGCCCGATGTTGACGATCACCGCCACGACCACCGGCAGTCGCGCCCGAGGCGTCCCCCGCGCCCTTTCGATCCACAGCGCGATCGAGAAGTTGACCACGATCGACGCGAGCATGATCGTGACGAACTTGGGCTCGCCCCAGGCGTAGAAGACCAGGCTCACCGCGAGCAGCCAGATGTTTCGCCACCGCCAGCGGCAGCGCGAAATAGACGCGCCAGCGTCACCGGCAGGAACAGGAACAGGAAATATCGGCGAGCTGAAGACCACGGCGTCAGGTTCACGACGCGAGTTCGTAGTCGGCGGCGAGCTCGGCAGGCGAGCGCTTCGCTCTCGCGGAAGCAGTGGGCGGGGGTCTTCGAACTCACGAAGCCTCCGTTTCCCGGGACGCTCTCGCGCCGTCGAGCGCGGCGGCCTCATTCCACGCGGATCGACCAGCGCAGGCCGGTCGAGCGCTTGACGCGGATCAGCAGCTTTCGCAGGGTGGCGGGAAGCATCGCGGCGACGAACACGAGCGCGGTCGGAAGGTGCCACCGATCGTCGAGGCTAAGCGCAAGATGCTTGCGCGCCCGTCTTGCGTCTCCCGACATGCAGCGCCCAGATTCCCAGCCGGTAGTTCGCGACCGGTCGTTCCTTGCGGAAATAGTCCGCCGTGCCCGGCGGGTACAGCTCCGGGCCGGGCATTCACCTTTTCGCCGATCAGCAGCCGTTCCTGCAGCAGCTTGTCCCATTTCAGCGACGCGTTGCCTTCCCACACGAGCGAAAGCACGAGCTGCTCCTCGATCACGATGCCGCGCCAATCGCGCAGCAGGCGCATCCAGCATTCCGCATCGTCGCAAAGGCGGAAAGCTTCGTCGAAGCCGCCGACGGCAAGGAGCGCCTCACGGCGCAGCAGCGTCGTCGACGGCGAAATGAAGTTGAAGCGCGCTACCGCCTGGCCGAGCGATTCGGGTAGTCGGAAGGCCTGGTGCCCCAACGGCTGCCTTGCCAGGCCAGCATAGGCTTCGGTCGTCGGCAGAAATCCGTCCTCGACGATGGTTCCGTCGGGCTCGAGGAGTCGCATGTCGGTGAAAACGAGTCCCACGTCCGGCGCCGCCTCGATCAATTCGAGCTGTCGGGCCAGCTTGCCCGGCTGCCAGATGTCATCCTGGTCGAGCAGCGCGATGTAAGGCGCACGCGCGGCGCGGAGACCGGTGTTGCGTGCGCCCGATACGCCCTTGTTCTGCTGCGTTACGACCGTCACCCGGGAGCCATACGAGCGCGCGATCTCGGCGGAATCGTCCGTGGATCCGTCGTCGACGACGATTATGCGAAGCGGGACGTCTTGCGCGAGCGCGCTCTCCAGCGCCTTGCGGATCACGTCGCGTCCGTTGTAAGCGGGAAGGATGACGTCGATCCGGACGTCGCCGGCATCGCCGCTCACTTCACAGCTCCTGCTTCAGCTGCGCGCTCGCATGCGTGCGGAGGAGATCGCGGTAGGCCGCTACCGTCTGTGCAGCGATGACCGGCGCTGCGCTGACGCGCTCCACGGTGAGACGGGCCAGCGCTTCCCATGTCCTCGCGAGCATGCTCCGGCATCGACAAGAAGTGCGAGATCGCTGCCGCCAGCGCCTCGGGATTGTCGGGCGGCACGACGAGCCCGTTGCGGTCTGGTGTGATCAACTCGGATGCGCCGACCGTACTCGTCACCACGCAGGGTCGGCCGCAGGCCATTGCCTCGGCCACGACGTTGCCGTAGACCTCCTGGAACGACGGAAGCACCAGTGCGGCGCAATCCTGGAAGCGCAAGACGAGCTGATCGTGCGGAATGGCCTCGAGGAACGACACGTTGCCAAGCGCTCCGGACGCACCCAGTGACGCCTTCATCATCTCCCGCATCGAGCCGCCGCCAGGCGCGCTGCGGGTGTCGCTTCCGATGAATTCGAACTTCGCGTGCGGGTGCGAAGCGAGGACGCGCGGGATTGCCGCGGTGAGCACGCTCAATCCCTTGAACCATTGCAGATGGCCGGCGAAGAGAAGCGTGTCCGACCCGTTTCGCCGGCCCGGCGTCGCCGGTCGGAACTTCTCGATGTCGATCGGATTGCGGATGATCCGGATTCGCCTCGCATCGAGCGACCACTGCGAAGCCAGCAGTTCGGCGAACCAGCGCGTGCCCGCAACCAGCATCGACGCACGCAGTGCGGGTCGTCGCTCGACCCACGACTCGACGCGCGCGCGCATCGGGGGCACCGACCGCCCGTCCCATTGCTGCAGCACGCTCGCGGGACCGTGAAGGTGGACCGAGTAGGGGACGAGAGGCGAGAAGGAGTAGCGAAGCCCTTCCCCATAGCCGTCCGGAAATCGCACGAGATCGAACGCACTCGCGTGATGCAGGCGTTGCAATGACCGCCACACGTCCAGCGAGCGGCGGATCCACGGGACCGGTACCGCGCGGCCGAGTTTCCAGTACCGTGGTGCTCGTCGCGGCAGTGGGTGCACGCGCACCGCGCCATCGCGATACGCCGCTGCGTCGCCGCCACCTTCCGTGACGACGACGACGTCGTGACCCAATCGCCCGATGGCTTGCGAGAGCGCGTAGGCGTGTGCCCCCATGCCCCCGCCGGCCGGGTTGGCTGCGGTCGGATAGTCCGCGGAAACGAAGCAAAGCCGGAGCGGGCGGCCGGACGTCGTGGACGCGCCGTGCGAGCCCGATCGCGCGAAAGCGTCGATGCGATCGGTCAGGTTCGAAGCCATCGCGCGACGCGTCTTGGCCAAGGGCTCGGCGACGAGCGCATCACGGATTGACCGAGTCCGTGCTGGGCGCGAGGACGGTGTCCAGCACCTCCCAGCGATGCGGAAACACGAAATGTCCGCTCACCTCGCGCGAGGCGACGCTCGGCCCGTCGACCATGAACGTCGCCGCCCGCGGCCGCATGTCGAGATAGCGCTGGATGCGCTTGTCGTGGATCGCCGCCGTGACGCCGTAGCTGCCGCGCGTGAACAGGACGGGCGCGAGCACGAGCCGAACCGTCCCGCTACCGGGCGAGCCCTCGAGTCGGATCCCGTCGAGCCGCGATGTCAACCCGCCGAGCGGAAAGTCGCGGACATCGTGGAACGTCAGGGCGACGACCGGGTCCTCGACCGGTCGCGTGACCGTGTAGGTGACGTCGATGAAGGCCGGCTCGCCGTAGGTCAGCGAAGCGTGGGAATTGCCGTCGGCGTTGCGTCACGGTGACGGTGTTGATGTGAATCGGACTGTCGGAGATGGCGGGCTGATCCTGCTCGACGCGTTGTGCCGTGCGTGTGCACAGTGCGCAGATAGCGCTCGACCGTTTCCTCGGGGTCGCCGAAGGCCTGCACGGTTCCGTGGTCGATCCACAGCACGCGTCCGGAGTGCTGGAGGATGCTGGGCATCGTGTGCGACACCAGCACGATCGTCTTGTCCTGCTCCTTGAGTTCCGCGATCTTGTTCAGGCACTTCGCCTGAAAGGCCGTGTCGCCGACGGCGAGCACTTCGTCGACCAGCAGGATTTCAGGCTCGATATGCGCGGCAACCGCGAAGCCCGAGCCTTACCATCATCCCGGACGAGTAGAACTTGAGCGGGGTATCGAGGAACTGCTCGACCTCGGAGAACGCAACGATCTGGTCGAACTTGGCATCGATCTCGCGCTTGCGCATGCCCATGATCGCGCCGTTCAGATACACGTTCTCGCGGCCGGTGAGGTCGGGATGGAAGCCCGCGCCGACTTCGATCAACGCGCCGACCCGGCCGTGGCATTTGTACGAGCCCTCGGTGGGAACGGTCACGCGCGAGAGGATCTTGAGGATCGTGCTCTTGCCCGCGCCATTGGGCCCGATCATCCCGACGGTTTCACCGCGCTTGATCTCGAAGCTCACGCCCTTGAGCGCCCAGAAGACGTTGTCGGCCTTCGGCGCCAGGTGCATCGCCCGGCGGGCCTGGCGAATGGTTGCCGCAAGCACGCTGCGCCGCAGCTTGTAGGCCTTCGAGACGCGGTCGAATTGGATGGCGGTGGGGGGCATCGATCAGATGACGTCGGCAAAAGTGCGCTCGGCGCGCTTGAAGAGCAGGTAAGCGATGCTTACGAGGAGCAGGGCGGCTGCGAAGGCAATTGCGAGCGCGCCATAGTCCGGCGCGATCCCGTGCAGCAGCACGCGCCGGTAGCCGTCGATGATGCCGGTCATCGGATTGAGGACATAGATCGGACGCAACCATTCCGGGACGCTCGTCAGCGAGTACGCGATCGGCGTCGCATACATCCAGATCTGCATCACCAGTGGAAGCGCGTGACCGACGTCGCGAAAGCGCACCTGCAGCGCCGACGTGAAAAGAATCACCGTAAGCACGATCAGCATCTGCAACACGAGCAGCGGCACGACCCAAAGGGCCACCCACGAGACGGCGAACTGGTAGTAAACGAACATGGCCGCAAGGATCACGCTGGCGATCGCCAGATCGACGAATGCGGAGATCATCACCGCGAGCAGCAGCGTTTCCCGCGGAAACCAGATCTTACGCACCAGCGTCGCGTTCGCCGTCATCGCGATCGTGCCCTGGCTCACGCTGGAGGCGAAGAACATCCAGAAGATGAGCACGCTGTAGGCGAAGATCGGGTACGGGATGCCTTCGCTCGGCACGCGGGCGAAGAGCGAGAAGACGAACGTGAACACGACCATCAACGCAAGCGGCTGGACCACCGCCCACAGCACGCCGAGAATGGTCTGCTTGTACTTGGCCCGCAGGTCGCGCCTCGCGAAGCTCGCAATCAAGTGCGCGTTTTGCGCGAGTTCGTGCAAATAGTTCAAATCCTGGCGTCCTTCCCGTCTACTCTAAGGCGATGAGGCGACGGCGCGATGACGGCCGGCACATCGACGATCTCCTGCCTGCCACCGTCAGTCGTACACATCGCGGTCGATCTTGCGATGCTGCGGACGAGCCGCGGGAAGCAGCAAGAAAAATGCCATGAATTCGCCGCAAGCCGTTGTCCGTCCCGCTCATCGGCCGGATACGTTCGAGGCGGCATGCGCCGGAGCTCGCTTGCATGCGCGAGCGGAACGTCGAGACGAGCCGGCTTGCAGTAACGTAGCGAGCATGGAGGAGCCTGCCGCCGAGCGTCCTGCGAAAGACTCGAAGCGTATGCAGCGTCTCCGCGCCCGTCGACCAGCGACGCTTGGTTTCGGTGGCAGGACCCAGCATGTCGTAGAGCGTGATGTCAGGATCGGCGAACGCTCGCTGCAGGAATCGGTGGCGCAGCAACTGGCCTGGTGAAAGCTTCGCGTGGGACTCGCGAAATCCTCCCTTGAGCCCGGTGAGGACGCCGCGATAGAGCGTGTTGAGCTCGAACGCGATCACGTCGCCATCGACCACGAGCACGAACAAGCGGATGAGGTCGCGCTTCGAGAACTCGAGCAGCAGCCGATCGAAGAACGACCTGACGGTTTCGTCCTGTCCGATCGCCGTGCCCCGGCGGCCCTTCCAGCCCGAGGCCTCGACCTCGTAGATCGTATCGCGTAGCCGGTTGATGTCCGACCACTCCCGAAGCTCCAGCACTTCCGACCGGCCCCCGCGCAGTTGCTTGTCGATCCCGGAGAGATTGGCACGCAGGTTCTTCCCGCGTCCCGACCAGTACGCGCCCCAGTCGAGCGTGCAATCGACGAACGGCGCGTCCTCGAAATGTTCGATTTGCACCGAGGACGGAGGGGCAGCGGGAGCAATGCTCCTCATCAGCCGGGATTGTCCGGACAGGCCGTGAAACGTCAGTCCCGACACGCCAAGATCACTCATCAACCGCTCGAGATCCTCCGGTTCGAGCGGGCCTTCGGTTATGTCGTAACGGGGGCTGAAGAAATTGGTCGCGCCGAACGCCAACATCAGCGGAATGCCCGCGATCCTGATCCGTCGCTTCAGGTAGGGCACGCCCGGCGCCACGCCCGTGCGAGCCGGATGCCAGATCCCGTAACCCGAGCGCCCGAACGCTTCCCCCCAGATCGCGAACCAGTCGGCCGTCGCGAAGAGGGTGTCGGATTGCCCGGGCGTCAACGCCTTGCCAGGATCGCGAAACGACACGGGAATCGGCTGTCGGGGGTCGGCGGGGAGCAGAGGGCTTCTGAAAGTCATTGATTCACGTAAATGCGCGTCAGGCACCGGACACGCGCCCTGCGTCGGCGGTCTTCGGAGCTTTCGTAAACACGCATTCTAGTGGCGCAACGGGCGCGAGGCGAATGGGTTGCGATTATTCGCGCTGGAAGCTTGCCACCAGCTGTACCGCGCCACCTGAAGCGTACAGACGCGCAGACACCCGCCGCACTCACCACTCGAAGGCTGCGATAGTACAATTCCCCCGCACCGCCAGGCGCCTTCTCGACGGATCATCATCGTCGGCGCTTGCAGTCCTACGCTCCGGCGCAGGACCATGATTGGGCGAAGTGCCAAGTGCCTCGACAGCGAACGTTATGCCTTCATTAAGAGACCTCGCGCTCACCGCATTCATTCTCGCCCTGCTTCCGGCGGTGCTGGCGCGCCCGGACTGGGGAATCCTGTTGTGGACCTGGGTGGGTCTGATGAACCCGCACAAGATGACTTGGGGATTCGCCTACAACTTTCCGTTCGCGACCGTCATCGCGGCCGTGACGATCATCGCCATCCTCATCTCCAAGGAGCCGAAGCGGATTCCGCTCGCGCCGCCGATCGTCCTGCTGCTGGCGCTGATCGTATGGATGACCGTCACCACCGCGCTGTACAGCCTGTTCCCCGACCTCGCGTGGCCGAAGTGGGAAAAGGTCATGAAGATCCATCTCTTCATCCTGCTGACGCTGATGGTCATGCACACGGAGCAGCGGATTCGCGCACTGGTGCTCGTCGCGACGCTTTCGATTGCCTATTTCGGCATCAAGGGCGGCGTGTACACGCTATCCCGCGGCGGCGGCGGGATGGTTCTCGGGCCGGATGGCGGATTCATTTCCGGCAATACCGAGATTGCCCTCGCGCTCGTAGTCACGCTTCCGTTGATGCGCTGGCTCCAACTCCAGACGAAGCGGGTCTGGCTGCAGCGCGCTGCAACCGTATCGATGATCCTCATGGCGATCTCGATACTCGGTTCGTACTCCCGCGGCGGCTTCCTGGCGCTGGCGGCGATGGCCATGTTCCTGTGGTTCAAGAGCCGCAAGAAGCTCGCGCTGGGCGTCGGGCTGGTGATGCTTGCGATAGCTTTCTTCGCGTTCATGCCGGCTTCGTGGCATGCGAAGATGGGCACGATCGAGAACTACGAGCAGGACAATTCGGCCCAGGGTCGCCTCGGCGCGTGGCAGTTCGCGATCAACCTGGCGGCGGACCGCCCGATCGGCGGCGGCGGATTCGAAACGTTCGAGGCTCCGGCCTTTGCCATCTATGCGCCGGAGAATCTGCGCGTGCTCGCCCCGCATAGCATCTGGTTCCAGATGCTCGCCGAGCACGGCTACGTCGGGCTCGCGCTGTTCATCTTGTTCTGGCTCACGAGCTGGGCGGCCGGGGCGCAGGTGATCCGAAGGTGTCGAGGTCACGAGGATCTCGTCTGGGCGCGGGATCTCGCTGCCATGGTCCAGGTGAGCCTGATCGGCTACTGGGTGGGTGGCAGCTTTCTCGGGCTCGCGTACTGGGACTATCCGTACATCCTGGTGATCATCGTGGTGCTCACGAAGGGGCGTCGTCGACAAGCGCATTCTCGAGCGTACGGCCCGGGGCGCCGGAAAGTCGGTCGCCATCGTGCCCGGCCTCCGCCCCGCCAGTCGCTGAAGCCTCCCGTCACCCGTGTAGGAGATGCCTTCATGGGTGGCCGGTTCGAGGATGGCTGGCGCAGCCGGTTCGAGGAGTTCGCCGAGCTGAGCGACGATGATGCCGGGATCGCCGGTTGGAGCCGGACGGGCCTCGACGCACGCGTCCGTCGCTTCGTCGGGTTGTGGGACCCGGCAAGCCCGGATCGCGGTGGCTCGACGCCGGCTGCGGCGCCGGAACCTACACGAGGCTCCTGGTTGAACGGGGGCACGATGTGGTCGCAGCGGACTACTCGTTGCCGACGTTACGCAAGGCCATTGCCCGCGAGGTGAGCAGGCGCCCGGTTCATCGTGGCCGACGTGCGTTGGCTTCCGTTTCGCACCGGCGCGTTCGACGGCGTGCTGTGCCTGGGCGTGACGCAAGCGCTGACCAACAGCACGGAGGCGGTGCGTGAGCTCGCTCGTCTGGTCCGACCGGGCGGCGAGCTGTGGATCGATGCCCTGAACCGCGGCTGCATCATTCACGTCGCTGCCGGCGCGATGGACGCGTTACGCGGTCAATCTCGCCGCCTTCGGTACGAGTCGGCGCGGCGGATGAAGCGGATGCTGCAGGACGAAGGCTTCGTGGACGTGAGCGTGCACTGGATGCCGATCAGTCCACGCGGCGTCCATCGCTTGCAGCGCGCGCTCGAATCACGCCTGGCCCGCGGGCTGCTCGCGTGGATGCCGTTTTTCGGGCTCCTCGTGTCGCACGCTTTCATCGTTCATGCGAAGAAGCGCGCGCAAGCTTGAGCCGCGCGCGTTTATTTCACCGCTACGATCCAAACGACGATCGGCCATTCGGGGTCGTTCCGGGTTGCGACCTTGTGCAACGGATGCCAGGTCGCATCCGGTATCGGGATGAAGCGAAGCCCGCGCCGGATCACGACCCACGCATCGAAGTTTCCCCATCCGCCGCATTCGACGATCGTGCTGAAGCGGCGGCTCAGCAGTCGAAGCGCTTCCGGCGTGAAGCGCCAGAAGTCCCCCGGATGCGCGTGGATGGGATTGATGAAGCAGGTGGTGTGGACGGCGATGCCGCCGGGCTTCAGCACCCTCCAGCTCTCATCGATCGCCTGTTGCGGGTCGCCTTCGACGTGCTCGAGGACCTGGTCGGACAGCACGAAGTCGAAGGACTCGTCCGGAAACCGGAGCGAGAGCATGTTGTGATCCGGGTAGTTCGCCTCGACGATCTCGTCGGGCTCGATGCCAAGGCATTCGCACAAGTTCGCCGAGTGACTGACGGAAAGAACCCGGCCGCGACGATGGGGCAGCCTCGCGGCTGCCGAACGGAGACGGGAGTACATCGCGTAGCGGGTAATATGGGGCCCGCTCGGAAGGCCGCTCGTGGACAGGCGCCAGAGCGTCGTCCTGGCTTTGCGAAGCCGCTTGCCTATTCGTTCGCCGAGTCCCCGGTTCATGCCGTTCCCTCTGCAGAGTTTGTAATCGACGGGCGCGCCGCCTGTAAGACCTGGAGAAAGCGAAAGTCGTGATCGTCAACGCCATCAAGCGCCGACTCATCAACTTCGTCGACTGGCATATTCTGCAGCAGGTCGAGGGGCTCGCGAACGAGCAGATCTTTCAGCAGCTGTTCGCACAGCAATGCGCGAACTACGGCATTCGCAACGACTTCTATCCGCTCGGCGGCGCGGCGGGCTACAGCCTGATGTACCTGCTGGTCCGGCTGCTGACCGAGAACCGCTTCCACTCGATCGTCGAATTCGGCTCCGGTCAAAGCACGATCCTTGTCGACCGCTTGCGTGCCGACCCGTCTGCCCACGTTGCCTACGAAGATGACGCCGCATGGCACGCGGTGACCTCGCCTAAGCTCACCCGCTGCGAGTACCGCTTGTGCCCGCTCGAGGAACGTACGATCGACGGCGTCACCTGCCAGGCCTATTCGGGCGTGGCGCCGGTCGCCTTCGACCTCATGCTCGTCGACGGGCCCCGCGGCGTTTCCGAGTACTCGCGGTTCGGTTGCGTCGAGAGCATCCGAGCCAAGGCAGCCGCGGACTTCGTCATCGTGTTCGACGACTCCGACCGGCCGGGAGAGAAACAGACTGTCGGCCACGTCGAGCGCTTGCTCGCCGAGCGGGGGATCACGTACAAGCGACGCGACTTCGGCGGACGAAACAAGCACGCGGTGCTGGCGGCGGGGCGTTTCGAGCACGTTCTCTACTACTGGTGACGCGATCCGGGCGCGCCCTGATGGTGCTGGAACCACAGTTCCAGCATCATCAGCACCCAGACCATCGTCCCGTAGTAGCCCGGGTGCTCGTGAAGCTGCGAGCCGAGGAGGCCGTCGAGGAAGCGCGGGTTGAAGATGCCGCGCTTGCGCAGGCTGGCGAGCGCGTCACCGGAGAGCTCGCGAAGTGGACGGTATTCGACCAGCCACGGACCGACGGGCAATCCGAAGCCGTGCTTGCTTTTCTCCACGATCTCGCGCGGCAGGAAGTCACGCAGCGCCTCCTTGAAGAAGTAGCGCAACCGCGTGCGCCGGAGCTTGAGATCGGGCGCAAGTTTCGATGAGAAGGCGACCAGCGAGTCGTGGAGCAGCGGAAACGCAACGTCCACGCCCGCCCGCGCGCACATCTGGGTGACCTTCGGCAGGTCGTTGTCGGCCAGCGTGAACTTGAGGTCGAGGTCCAGCATCCGGTTGATCAGACTGCCTGCATCGGCCGCCCGATAGCGTTCGGTGAGCATCGCTAGCGGCCGGCCGCGGTCCATGCCTGCGAGGAAATCGGCGTGGAACACTTCGGCGGGGCCCAGTCGCTCCAGCAGGTTGTAGGTCTCGTAGCGCGCAGGCATCGGCAGCCGGGCTTGCGTCACGTAACTCCGGCCTTTGCGGAGAAACGGGATCGACTTCGAGCAGCGTGCTGTCCAGGATCGGCTCGATCAGCCGGCTCCGGAAGGCTTGCGGGATTCGCTCGTAGAGCGAGAACTGGTATTGCCGTGCATAACGCACGTTGCCGCCGAAGAGCTCGTCGCCCCCGTCGCCGGCAAGCAAGCGCGTCACGCCTTTCGATTTCGCGAATCGCGCGCAGTGGTAGGTCGGCACTGCGGAGGCGTTGCCGAACGGCTGGTCGTATTCCGCCGCCACCAGCGGCAGCGCGGCGACGACGTCTGCGGGTGTCACGTAGTACTCGTGATGGTGCGTTACGAACCGCTTCGCGGCGATGCGCGCGTATTCCATCTCGTCATAGCCGCTTGCGTCGAAGCCGATCGAGAACGACTCGATCGGCGCCGTCGACAGCCCCGACAGCACGCCGGTCACCGTCGAGCTGTCGGTTCCTCCGCTCAGGAACGTTCCGCATGCATCCCTTGCGAACGTCTCGACGCCGGTCACGAGGGTTTCACGGAACTCCCGCTTGAGGCTCGCGGAATCGCTCCGCTGGTCCTCGATGAAACGCATCGCCCAGTAACGACGTGTCGCCGCCCCCTCTGGCGTCGCGACGACGCAATGGCCGGGCAGCAGGCGATGGGAGCCCGCGAAAACGGTGTCCGGACCGGGCACCATGTGGAAGTAGACGTAGTTGTAGAGCGCTTGGGGATCGACACGGTGGACGACGCTCGGATGCACGCCCAGCGAATCCAGGTTCGACGCGAACGCGAGCAGACCACCGCTGTCGCGGTAGACCAGGTTGCGCACGCCGGCGCGATCGATTGCGAGCAGCGCACGATGCGCCTCGAGGTCGATGACCGCCAGCGCGAAATCGCCGCCGGCGGCGCCGAGCGCGTCCGGGCCGCGCTGCCGATACGCGTCGGCAAATCGTTCACAGAATGCCGCCGGGGTCAGTGCTCGGTTCGCGCCTTCCCGCCAGTGGCCATGGCCGTGGAACGCGATGCGAAGCGGTCCGAACGCGAACACACCGATGGTGTCGGGCGCTCCAACAGCCGCAAGCGCAAAGCCGGGGCCAAGCTCGCTGCGCCGGCCCGCCGGGTCGTCCCAGGTTATCCGCTGGCTCATGTCGGCGAGAATTCGGCTCGCATCGCCCTCGCAGGCACCGAACCAGCCGCAAATGCCGGTCATGACCTGCGTCGAAAACTGTCGAACGAAATGACATCCACGCACGCGCGCACGCGGGCCCGACCGCAGGGAGCCCGTCGTCACTGCGACGCGAAGGCGGCGCAGATCAGTCACGCTCGTTCTCGATCGGCTCGTTCGCCGCGCGGTGGCGCCGGTCGCGGATCATGATCGCAAGCGGCTTCAACCGGGTTTCCCACGCCGCCAGCAGGCGACCGCGTAGCGACTTTCCGTAGACGTGCAGTTCGTGCACGGGCTCCGCCTCGTCGGTCCAGCGGCGCTTGTATGCGTTGTCACCCGGTCCCATGAAATAGCGCTGCAACCCGAGCGCGAAAAGCTGCTCCAGCAGGCACTGGTTGAGATGGGAACCGGGCGAGAGGGTGTCGAACGCCTCGTCGAAATCGGAGCGAAGCGCATGGACGCTCCCGTCGGCGATGAGCTGGTACTCCATCGCCAGCGGCCGGCCGTCCAGGGTCAGCAGCCAGATCGAGATCCACCCGCAGGACGCGCCATCTTTCGAGAGTCGGCGAATGAACGCGCCCGGGCCCGGATGATCGAGCGAATTTCCGGTTCGCTTCTTCCAGCTGCGCGCCGAAATCGCAATCGCCTTTTCCAGGAACGCATCGACCGCTGCCGGATCATCCTCCGGGGCAAACCGTTCGATCCGAACTTCGCCGGCCTTCGCAAGCCGGTTGGCGGCGAGATTGGTCGCCTTTTTCTGGCGACGGCTGCGGCTCGCGTGATACGCGGTCCAGCCGGATTCGAGCGCAATGTAAAAGTTGCCCGGCACGGTCGTTGAAACGAGTCGTCAACCCATATCGTTGCAGACTCGCACGGAGCGTCGTGCCGGCGATCGACTCCGGCGGCGAGGTATTTGAGACGGATCACGTCCCATTCGCCGCGACGTCGCTCGAGTTCGGCGGCGAATGCATCGCAAGCCCAGGCCCGATCCGCGTCAGCGACGATCACGTCGCAACGCTGCGTGTCGGGGACCGTCAGGAAAGTGAGCTCGCGCAAGGTCAGGCCACGTGTCGTCGTCTGCTGCATGACCAGCGGCAGGACGGCGGCGAGTTGCCGATCCTTGAACAGGCAGAGCAGGAACAGCCTTGCGGCCAGTCCGCGCCACTGCCAGGCGGCGTCGAACCATTCGTGACGGAGGAACACCGAGCGACCTGGACTGGTCGCGGCAACCGTGTTCCACTCCGCGTGCAGCGAAGAGAACTCGGTCGGCGATGTTACAAGTTTCAGGAGGAAGGGCTCACGCTCCGGAACGATCATCTCGACGCAGCCGACTCCTGTTGCGCGGCTATTTCGCACCCGCCGCCTTGGCGGGATCAGGCGCTTGGCCCGGCGGGACGGACTTCGGGGACGGCGGACTCAGGCGCCGGCGGCGCGGGCTTCCAATAGCCGGCCTGCTGAAGTCTGTTGCGAAGCCCCGGAAGCGTTGCACCGGCGGCGTACGCGCGCTGCGCGTGCTCGTTCGCCAGCGCGAACTGCTTGGTCTCCAGATAACGTGAGCGCGATGTTGTAGTTCGCGTTCAGGTTGTCGGGCTCGAGCTCGAGCGCGCGCTTGAAGTGCTCGATCGCGCGCGGGTAATCGCGGTTCCGGTGCAGCTGGATTCCGATGACGACGAAAGTCCCGGGTGCCTTCGGATTGATCGACACGGCCCGCTGGAAAAAGTCGTCGAGCAGGCACTTGGGCACCTTCCCCTGCGTGCATGCCTGGGCGAGCATCAGCAGCGCCGACGGATGGTTCGGAAAGATCTTCAGGATGAAGTTGCATTCGCCATACGCGCGGACATAGTCGCGTTCGTGCAGACGTTGCTGGCATGGGCCGAGATGGTATTGCTCGACGACCTTGAGCGCGTCCGATCGCAGCGAACTGTAGTAGTCGTTGGCCTTGCCGATCTCGACCTGTCCGGCAGCGATACTCGCCACGAGCATGGTCAGAGCAACGGCAACCCCAACCCGCAATGCGGTGGCAGGGCGCCTCTGCTGGCGACATGAGAATAGATCGAAAGGTACTCATCGAAACGAACCAGACAGGCCTCGCGGCGGCGCGTGGATACTAGCACAGCGATCACGGTCCGCAGCCTCGTCACCGCGGGGATTCGACGGGCGGCGCAGCGTTCTCCACTGCACATTTCCCCTCGCAATGCCGCCTACCGCGGCATGCATCCGATCGGCTGTCTGGCGATGACGACGTTGTCGAGGTAAAGGCTCATGTCGCGAGCCGCCTTCGCCGTCCCACCGTGATAGACGTTCATCCAGACCTTCTCGACCTTGAGCGACGCTACGTCGCGGACGTGGAGATCGGTCTTCTCGAAGGCGAGCCTCCCGTCGATCCACGCGCGCAGCACGCCGTCCTTCGATCCGGGCGTGTTGACGCGAACGTATTGCTCGATACAGAACCAGCGATTGCGCTCCAGCAGGCCCGAACCGTGCTGCGTCCAGTACCAATGATCGCCGAACGTGTCCTCCATGTCCGCGTGGTAGGCGTAGGTGCCGATCGCAGTGCGCGTGTGCAGCGGATTGCCGGCAGATGGCGCGCGATTGAATTGACCGCGCAGCGACCAGCCGGTCTTCGGGTCCGCCTTGCGACCGCCCCAACCGGCCCGACCGTAGGTACCGGCGAAGCCAGGGAGCTTGCCGCCGTCGACGAACGGCACCCAGTCGTTCGCGAGGCGCATGTAGTAGCGGAAATAGGCTTCCTCGGGCTCGTAGCCGAGCTTGTCCCTGAAGTTGAACGCCATGTCCAGCCCGAAATGCTCGTCTTTCGCGATCGTTACACGCAGAGCATTCCCCGCGTGCGGCTCGAAAAGTCGGTCGGGGTCCTGGTCGATTCGCTCGGCATGGCTGTGCGCGGCCACGTAGCTCCACGCCTCCCGCCATTGCGGCGTCTCGAACCCGGTCGCCATCATCACTTCGGGATGCCCGTCGATGCCCGCGTCGAGCGGATAGCTCCGGGCAAGGCCGTCGAGCAGGACGGGATGGGTCACCAGGCCCGGTGGATCGAGGCGAAACAGACCCACTATCGACGCCTGCCGAAGCTCTTCGCGCGCCGTCAACACCAGCGTTGCACGCGCGACGACGCGATCGTGCAGCCCGGCGACGTCGAACTGGAGGATCGATCGCTCGTCGGGACCGATCCGCAGCTCGTCACGCCGTCCGAGCGCGTAGGCCGTCGAGCAATTCAGCGTGGCGTCCGCGACTGGTGCGAACGTCTTTGCATCCGGCATGCCGCCAAGCTGGACGATCAAGCGAGGACGCGCGGAGCGCGGTTGCGCCTCGCGGCTGAAGAATGCAATCGCGCCTGCTTGCCTTCCCCGAACCGGGGCGAGCATCACACCGGTGTTCGGATGCGCGCCGGTCGTCCATGCGCGCACGAGCTCGGTGACGTCCCATTCGGCCACCGGCCCCCGATCTTTTCCACCGACGGTTGCGATTGCCAGAGGTTTCGCGCCCTGCGGGCGTCCGGCCGCGTCGACCCAGTCCCCGAGGCGATGTCGCCAGGCAAGGTGCGCACCGGCGTTGAAGTATCGACAGGTCGCGCCATCGGGACCATCGAACAACCGGATCCTTGGATCCTCTGCCGCGCAGGTCGCGGAAGATGCGAGCGAGGACGCGATCACGATCGCCGCTACACGAAGACAGCGCAACGTCGGGACGGGCGTGGTATTCACGAGGGTAGGGAGCAACGACGACGGTGACCCGGCTGCGCGAGAGCACGGGTTCGCCGATCATAGCAATCCGCGCACGGACGCTCGTCGCAGCTGCGATGCTAAACGTTACGACTGCATGACGAGCGATCCGACCTCTCGTCGGTATCTCGCGCAGCCTCGGCCGATACGCAGCGCAGCGCGTTCATTTCGCGCTAGAATCGGCTTCGCTTTCGCGAGACAGCCTCGCGGAAATTATGACAATGTACTAGCGGGCCGATTGCCCCGCGTTTGATCCAAGGACATGGTCAAGGTCTTCATAACGATCGACACGGAGGTCTGGCCCGAATCGCCGGGGTGGCCTCACACGCCGCTTTCGCCCGACGAGAATCACGCCAAGGAGCTCGCTTGGTATTTCTACGGCGGCGAGGGTACGGATGGCCACGGGCTTCCGTATCAGCTGAACCGGCTCGCCAGCGGGGGGCTGAAGGCGACCTACTTCGTCGATCCGCTGTTCTCGTTCGCGCTGGGAACCCGGCCGCTGTGCGACCTGGTCAAGCTGATCAAGCAGCACGGGCAGGACATCGGGCTGCATCTGCATCCGGAATGGTTGACTGATCCACGATGCCAGGGATTGCCCGAATTCGCCGGGACCGATGCTGCACGGCTATTCCGAATCCGCGCAGGCGCGCCTCGTTCGCGCCGGGATCGAGCGGCTCCACGACGCCGGTGCCGACGGGATCTGCGCGTTCCGTGCCGGCGGCTGGGCCGCGAGCCTCGCGACGCTTCGTGCGCTGGAGCAGAACGGGATTGTTTACGACAGCAGCCTCAATGCCGCGTTCAGCGCATCGTTCCCGGACATGGACGAGTCGGTGCGAAACGCCTTTACGCAGCCGGTGCGGCTCGGAGGTATCTGGGAATTTCCGGTTACGAGCTTCATCGATCGGCCTCCGGCGGGTCGACGGCCGCTGCACGTCTGCGCAGCGAGCCTGAGCGAATTCCGCACCGTTCTCGAGCATGCTTTCGAGCACGACTGGTTTGCCGTGGTCATCGTTCTGCACAGCTTCGAGTTCGTTCGCGTCAACCGCATAGCATCAGGCAGCGAGCCCGCATCGCAGCGGCTGCTCGTCGACCGCTTCGAGCGCCTGTGCACGTATCTGTCCGAAAACGCCGACCGGTTCGAGACCTCCACGTTCTCCGGCTTGCGCGAAGACGCGCTGCCCGAGACGGAGCAACCGCTGGTTGCGACGTCGTCGCGCACGCGCACCGTCATGCGCCAGATCCAGCAGCTTGCCTCGGTCTTCTATTAGGCACCCTGTCGTCGCTTCCGTAGTGGCGGACCGCCAGCCTCGCTGGGAAGAGGTCCCGTTCGTCCTGTCCTATCGGATCGGCGAGATCGCGTTGTTCCGGAAGCAATTTCGCGGACTCGCGCTCCACGAGCACTTCTTCACTCTCGGGGACGATCCTTCCGTCCCGCGGCCGCCGTTCGAGCGGTTTCAATCGGGAGTCGACGTGATCGTCACGCGTTCGCACCCGGTCCGTGACGGCGTGCCGACGTTCTCCAGGCAAGACAGCGTGCTGCAATACGTGTTCGCACGTTACTCGCGCTTTCACACCGATTTGTCCGGCTCGTTCGAGGATTACCTTGCGAAGTTCAGCTCGAAATCGCGCAACACGCTGCGTCGAAAGGTCCGGCGGCTCGTCGAGCATGCGGACGGTGTCGTCATGCGCGAATACAGGCAGCCGAGCGAGATGGCAGCATTCCTCGCGGGTGCTGGTGCGGTATCTTCGCTTACCTACCAGGAGAAGCTCCTCGACGCCGGAATACCGACCGACGCGGCGTACCTTGCGGAGCTGGAAACCCTGGCGGCGAACGACTCGGTGCGCGGCTACATTCTGCTTTTGGGCGGAGCGCCGATCGCCTACCTGTGCTGTCCCGCCGTCGATGACGTGCTGATGTACGGGTACCTCGGCTACGATCCGCGGTATGCGGACCATTCGCCCGGGACGGTGCTCCAGTATCTCGCGTTCGAGTCGGCCTTCGGCGAGAAGCGTTTTCGCGCGTTCGATTTCACCGAAGGACAGGGCGAGCACAAGCGGTTCTTCGGGACGCATGAAACCGCGTGCGCGGATATTTGCTATTTCCCGGACAGCGCAGCTTCGCGGTTCTGGATCGCACTGCATCGCGGCTTCGATCGGGGCTCGGTCGCCGCCGCGGCGCTGCTCGAGAAGGCGGGTCTCAAGTCGCGCCTGAAGCGGTTTCTTCGGAGGCTGTAAGCTGTCCAGCCGGACCCCCTATGTCGAGAACGCTGCTGGCGATCCTGAGGCGACTCGGCTTCGACTACACCTGGTTCAGGATCTACCGGCTGTTGCTGGACGACGGCGTCGCCGATCATCCGGCACCAACGCTGGCCGGCTATCGGTGCTGCGAGGTGACGCCGGCCGACCTCGAGAGGTCACCGATCGAGGACATACGGTCTTGCTCGAACTATGCCGGCGCCGGCGCGCACTTGTTCGGCGTCATCCGCGCCGACGGCGTGCTCGCCTCCGTCCAATGCGTGTGGTTCGGCGCACGCTACACGAACGTTGCGTTCTGGCCCGTCGAGCCGCAGGCAGCCGTGTCCATGCATCTCGTGACGGACCCTGCGGAACGCGACAAGGGGCTAGCGACGTTGCTCAAGAAATACAGCGCGCAGCAGTTGCGAGCGAAAGGCTTCAGCAGCATCTACAGCCGCATCTGGTGGACGAACATCGCATCGATACGCGTCAGCGAGAAGGCCGGCTGGAAGCGCGTCGGCACGGTCGTCGAAGTGAAGCTTCCTGCGCTGCGCCGTCCCTTGCGGATCGCTTCGCCGCGTGCATGATCGACGGCCTCCACTGGCTGGGACTTCAATCTCCGAATATCCGCTTCCAGTCGTTTCCCGACATGAGAAACGGCGCGTACAGCGGCGGATCCCATCGCGCGTTGGCTTCGATGATCAGGGGCCCGTCCGACGTCAGCGCAACGTCCCACCCGAGCGTCGGAAGCTCGGCGAAATGGCGCTGGCCGGCGGTGACGAGTGCGATCGCTTCCTTCCAGCAGGGCAACTGGAACCCGTCGAAGGACTTCCCCGTGACCGGATGACGGCCGATCCGTTTCATTCCTGATCCGCATTCGTGGATCGTGACCGCTTGCCGCAGAACCCCCGTGCCCTCGTCCCCGAACGCAATGAGGTTGCCTGTCGTGCCCATCGAGAAGTTGTCGGAGACGGTGTGGCCCGCGAGGATCTTGATCATGTAGAAGAGAATCGACACGCGGCCGTCGGGCTCGAGCAGCGTGTTGATCCGCGCCGTTTGCAGGCCGACGCGCCCGCAAAGGTCGGAAAGGCTCGGCTCGTCGAACAGCCGCTGCTGAATGACGATGCCGGACGGGTCGCGATCGACCGCGAAAGTGGCGATCAGATCGTCGATCCGATGAACGGCATTCGTATCGACCTGGGTGAACGTGTCGCCGCTGCGCCGATAGGCGCGAAACCCCGATCCATACGCGCCATCGCGGTCCTTGACGATGAAGTGCTCGGGCAACCGGCTGGAGAGATACGCTGCCCATTCGCGTTCGGTGTCGATCCGCTTCCCTTCGAAGTCGAACCGCTGTCCCTGCTTCGTCCAGCCGTACGTGGTCGGGAAGGCGAGGCCGTGTCGTGCACAGAGTCGATAGAACTCGTCCTTGCTTTCGGTCCGGTACTGCAGTGCAGGCGGGTTGAGGACGGCCAGCTTTGCCAGCGAACGATCCTTGCTGACCAGGACCGGCATCGCCTGCGCGATGGATGGCACGTACAGCGCGTAGCCGATGATCTCCTTACGGGAGAACGCGGAACGCAGATACAGGTCGAGCGAGCGCCGAAGCGCCGCCGGAAACGGGATTCGGTAGTGATCGCTGCCACGCCGCAACGCGCCAAGGAAGCCGGTGATCTTGTGGAAAGTGCTCAAACGCTTGTCGGCGGTTCGGCGAAAGGGGCAGTCGGGTGAGGCTCGAGTCGGGCACCCGAGCGGGGCAACCCAAAAAACTATCACGCAGGCGGACCCGGATCAACGCTTTCAGGCAACGAAACGACGCCGCCGCCCCGGTCGACGCGACGACCCCACGTGCGCCCGCGAAGCGGATGCAGTGGATGTCGCGAAGGGCGCTATCCGGAGCAGAACGTGCGTGGACAGGTATTTCTTGCAGTTTCACGCGCCCACGAACGCTGTTGGATGCGGAATAGTACGGTTGCCGCAGGACGAGCTTTCGCTTGTACGCGACAACTGGCGTGATACGTTCACGAAGAAGAAACAACCGCTCGTCGCAATTCGCGAAAGTGCCACATAGCTATTGGCACAATGCCAAACCTTCAGCACCATGCTGGTCTGGACCGTGGTCTCTGCTGGTGAAGGCGGGCCGCGCTCGCGCGCGGCCCAAGGATTCCAAGAGGTCGCCTTGCTTCGCATCGATATGACGACATTCTCCCCTCAGGTAGTTGCGCTTCCGGGCTTCGCAACCGCAGGAATGCGTTGATGTTCGGCGCGCTTCGCCAGAACTTCTCGCCGGCGACGCTCGCGCAACTCGCCGTCGAGCTCGTCTGGCTTTTTGCCGCCGGCGTCGCGGTGCTTCACGTCGCAACCCAGCTTGGCAATCCCGCGATCGTCGTCCCGGCGCTCGTCTTCGCGCTGCTGATCCTTTCGCTGAACGGAGCGTTCGGCGTCTACCGTCGTGGCGAAAGGGTGACGACCAGCGGCTACGTCCTGCGCCTGCTGCTCGCGCCCGCGATCGGCGTTCCGCTCGCGTACGTCGTCGCGAACGTGTTGCCGGGCGGACGCGAGTTCCAGGAGCACCTCGGCCTCGTCGTGCTGTTCGGCATCGGCGGGCTGCTGCTGGTGCGCCATGTGCTCGTGCTGCCGCTGGTCACGACGATGCTGCCGCATCGGGTGCTCGTGCTCGGCACCGGTCCGGAAGCGCGGCTCGTCGAGGCTTCGCTCGCGTCCGCGCACCCGCCGGGACTGAAGCTGTGCGGCTTCTTCGCCCTCGAGAAAGTCCACGAGTCCGTCGTATCGCCGACGCAAGTCGTCGTCGCCGGCACGCCGCTCGCCGACGCCGTGCGCGACCTGCACATCAACGAGATCATCGTCGCCGTGCGCCAGCAGCGCGGCGGCGTGCTGCCGCTGCGCGCGCTGCTCGACTGCAGGCTCGCCGGCATCGAGATCACCGACCTCGCGCGTTTTTTCGAGCGGGTGCACGGCAAGGTGCCGATCGAGCTCCTGAAGGTCAGCTGGCTGATCTACGGCAACGGCTATCGCCAGGGCTGGGCGCGGACGCTCGTCAAGCGCACGTTCGACCTTCTCGCCGCGTCGTCGCTGCTGTTCCTCACGCTGCCGGTCATGGCCGTGGCCGCGATCGCGATCGTGATCGAGAGCGGCGCGCCGGTCATCTACCGGCAGGAGCGGGTCGGCTATCGCGGCCGCACGTTCACCGTCTTCAAGTTCCGCAGCATGGGACACGACGCCGAGCGCGGTGGGCAGGCGCGCTGGGCGGTGGCGCGCGACCCGCGCGTCACGCGCGTCGGGCGCGTGATCCGGCGCCTGCGCATCGACGAGCTGCCGCAGCTCTTCAACGTGCTGCGCGGCGAGATGAGCTTCGTCGGCCCGCGGCCCGAGCGCCCCGAGTTCGTCGAGATGCTGACCGGCCAGGTGCCGTTCTATGCGGTGCGGCACAGCGTCAAACCAGGCCTCACCGGTTGGGCGCAAGTGCGGTACTCTTACGGCGCGACGGTCGAGCAGTCGGTCCGCAAGCTCGAATACGACCTCTACTACGTCAAGAACCACACGCTCGCGCTCGACGTGCTGGTGCTGCTGGAAACGGTCCGCGTGGTTCTGCTGGGGGAGGGGGCGCACTAGCAGGCCGCCGCCCGAGGGTCCGCAATGAATGTTTGCCATAGCTTCGCTGCCCGCATGCCGCGCGTTGTTTCGTGCTCTTGACCGCGGCCGCCGAAGGGCCGCCCCGAGGCGGCCGCCACTCTCCGCCCCGATGAAAAACGCGCAGCTCGGACGCCCCGTCACGCTCGAACGTCGCAGCCGCGTTTTTCATCGGCTTGTCCCGTGACCGGACAGACGTTTGCCCTTGCCGCCCTGTGGAGCTACGGCCTGGCCGCCGTGGCCTACCTGCTGCTGGCGCTGCGGATGGCGCTCGGCCTCAAAGGCAGCCGGCGAGGCGCCCTGCTGCTGGCCGTCGTGCTGGTCACGACCGTCGTGGGCGCTCTGCGGCGCATGGTTCGGTCAAACGCCAAGCCGGGACTCGCTGTTTGCGCTGAACATCGCGGACACGCTGCGCTACGCGCTCTGGTTCGCGTTCATCGCGGCGCTGCTTGCCGGCGCGACCGCAGCCCTGCCCCGGTGGGTGGTCGTGTTCGGCGGGCTGCTGCTGATCGCGAGCATCTTCCTGTCCGAGAGCCTGCCGCTCGCACGCACGCTGGCTGCGGACCAGCGGCCCGAGTACGCGGTTCGCGTCGGCCTCGCGATCCTGGGTCTCGTGCACGTCGAGCAGCTGTATCGCCGCGCCCATCCGCAGGCGCGCTGGGGCATCAAGCCGCTGGCCGTGTCGCTCTCGGCGATGTTCGGCTTCGACCTGTTCCTGTTCGCCGGCGCGCTGCTGTTCGGGCGTCATCGACGCCGACATCTGGATCGCGCGCGGCGTCGCGAACGCGCTGGTGATTCCGTTCATCGCGATCGCGACGGCGCGCAACACCGGCTGGACGATCGAGATGCACCTGTCGCGCGGCGCGGTGTTCCACTCCACGGCGCTGCTGGTCTCGGGCGTCTTCCTGCTCGCGGTCGCGGGCGCGGGCTACATCGTCCGCTATTTCGGCGGCGACTGGGGCCGCGCGCTGCAGATCGAGCTCCTGTTCGCCGCCGTGGTGTTCGGCGCGCTGGTCGCCACGTCGGGACGCTTCCGCTCGCGGCTCAAGGTGTTCGTCAGCAAGCATTTCTTCTCGTATCGCTACGACTACCGCGAGGAGTGGCTGCGCTTCACGCGCACGCTTTCGACCGACAGCGGTGCGTTGCGCAGCGGCGAGCGCGCGATCCAGGCGCTCGCCGATCTGGTCGAGAGTCCGGCCGGTGCGCTTTGGCTCGCCGACGAGCGCGAGGGCTTCCGGCCGGCCGCGAGGCTCAACATGCCGCCGGTCGACGCTGTCGCTGCGGACGCGACGCGCCGCTTGCCGCGTTCCTCGCGCGAACCGGCTGGATCGTCACGCTCCCCGAGCTCGCCGCGCATCCGGATCGCTATCCGGAGCTCTGGTACCGCCCGCGTGGCTGCAGGCGCTTCCGAACGCATGGCTCGTCGATCCCGCTGTCGACCGGCGCGCAGCTCGTCGGCTTCGTCGTGCTGCTCGATCCGCGCTCGCCGGTGGAGGTCGACTGGGAAGTGCGCGATCTGCTGAAGGCCGCGGCGCGCGCCGCAGCCGCTTATCTTCAGCAGCTCACCGCGACCGAGGCGCTGCTCGAGGCCCGCAAGTTCGACGCCTTCAACCGCATGTCCGCCTTCGTCGTGCACGATCTGAAGAACCTGGTCGCGCAGCTCTCGCTGATGCAGCGCAATGCCGAGCGGCATCGGGACAACCCGGAGTTCCAGCGCGACATGCTGGACACGGTGGCGCATGTCGTGTCGCGGATGAACGCCTTGATGCTGCAGCTTCGCACCGGCACGACGCCCGTCGAGAACGCGCGACCGGTCGAGCTCGCGCCGATCGTGCAGCGCGTGTGCGCCGCGAAGACCGGCGGCGCGCGGACCGTCGAGCTTGCGCTCGCGCCGGGCGTGCACGCGCTCGGCCACGAGGAGCGGCTCGAGCATGTGATCGGCCATCTGGTGCAGAATGCGCTCGACGCGACGACCGAGCGCGGTGGCGTGCGCGTGAGCGTCGCCCGGGACGACGGATTCGCCGCGATCGAGGTCGCCGACACCGGCGTGGGCATGAGCGCGCAGTTCCAGCGCGAGCGGCTGTTCAAGCCGTTCGAGACGACGAAGCCCGCCGGCATGGGCATCGGCGTCTACGAGAGCCAGCAGTACGTGGCCGGGCTGGGCGGCCGCATTGCCGTCGAAAGCAGCGAAGGCGCGGGCACGCGCGTGCGCGTGCTGCTGCCGCCGGGCGACGGCACCAGCGCGCCCAGTCAACCGCTCGAGGAGGCCGCCTGATGGCGGATACACGCAAGCCGCTCCTGATCGTCGAGGACGATCCGGCGCTGCAAAAGCAGATGCGCTGGGCGTTCGACAGCTACGAGACCGTCGTCGCCGACGACCGCAGCTCCGCGATCGCCCAGCTGCGTCGCTTCGAGCCGGCCGTCGTGACGATGGACCTCGGGCTGCCGCCGCATCCGGACGATCCGACCGAGGGCTTGGCGCTGCTCGAGGATCTGCAGTCGCTCTCGCCGGGCACGAAGATCATCGTGCTGACCGGGCCAGAACGACCGCGCGAACGCGCTGCGCGCGGTTGCGCTCGGCGCCTACGACTTCTGCACGAAGCCGTTCGAGCCGGAGATGCTGGCGCTGACCATCGACCGCGCGTTCCGGCTGCACGAGCTGCAGGCCGAGAACCGCAGGCTGCAGGCCCAGCTCCCCGGCAAGACGATGCCGGGATTGCTCACGCTCGATCCGGAGATGCAGCGCGTGTGCCGCACGATCGAGAAGGTCGCGCCGACCTCGGCGACGGTGATGATCCTCGGCGAGTCCGGCACCGGCAAGGAGCTGCTCGCGCGCGCGCTGCACGAGCAGTCGCCGCGCGCAGGCAACCGGTTCGTCGCGATCAACTGCGCGGCGATTCCCGAGAACCTGCTCGAAAGCGAGCTGTTCGGCTACGAGAAGGGCGCGTTCACCGGAGCGACGCGGCAGACGCAGGGCAAGATCGAGGTCGCGCACGGCGGAACGCTGTTCCTCGACGAGATCGGCGACCTGCCGATGTCGCTGCAGGCGAAGCTGCTGCGCTTCCTGCAGGAGCGCGTCATCGAGCGCGTCGGCGGCCGCCACGAGATCCCGGTCGACGTGCGGATCATCTGCGCGACGCACCAGACGCTGAAGGACTACATCCAGCAGGGTCGTTTCCGCGAGGACCTGTACTACCGGCTCGCCGAGATCGTCGTCGACATCCCGCCGCTCCGCGCGCGGCGCGGCGACGCGGCGCTGCTCGCCCACTCGTTCGTGCGGCGCTTCGCCGACGAGCAGCGGCGCGGCTCGCTGTCGCTGCTGCCCGACGCGATCGCCGCGATCGAGTCGCATGGCTGGCCCGGCAACGTCCGCGAGCTCGAGAACGTCATCAAGCGCGCGGTGATCATCGTCGACGGGCCGACGATCGGCGCGGCCGACCTGGGCCTCGCCGAAGCCGACACGGAAGCGCTGAACCTGCGCGAGGTGCGCGAGGAAGCCGAGCGCAACGCGGTGCTGCGCGCGCTCGGTCGTGTCAACGGCAACCTCACGCGCGCCGCGGAGCTGCTCGGCGTTTCGCGTCCGACGCTCTACGACCTGATGCACCGCTTCGGCCTCAAGTGAAGCCGATACGCACAACACCGTTGAACAGGACGACGTCGCCATGAACACATCCAACCGGCGGTCCCCGCTCGCGATCGTCCTCGTCGCGGCACTGCTCGCGGTCGCCGGCTGCGGCGGTCCCGAGCACCGGCGAGCTCGTCGCGTCGGCCAAGAGCTACCTCGCGAAGCAGGACCTCAAGGCCGCGATCATCCAGCTGCGCAATGCGCGCCAGAAGGAGCCGAACAACGCCGAGGTCCGGTTCCTGCTCGGCCGCGCGTTTCTCGAGACCGGCGACCCGGTCGGCGCCGAGGTCGAGCTGCGCAAGGCGCTCGAGCTCAAGTATCCGGCCGATGCGGCGTTGCCGCTGATCGCGCAGTCGCTGATCGCCCAAGGCGAGCATCAGAAGCTCGCGACCGAGTTCGCCAACCCCGCCGATCAGCGACCCGAAGGCGCGCGCCGATATCCAGACCACGGTTGCGATCGCCGCGATGGCGCAGGGCGACATCAAGACGGCGCAGGCGTTGCTCAAGTCGGCGCTCGAGGCGAACCCGGCGTTCGCGCGCGCGCACGTCCTGCGTGCGCAGCTTGCATTGCGCGGCGGCGACATGGCTGCGGCACTCGCGGCGCTCGATGCCGCGCTCGGCTTCGCGCCGAACGATCCCGAAGCCGGCGTGATGAAGGCCGAGCTGATGGCCGCGCAGCGCAAGACCGACGATGCGATCCGCCTGCTCGAGCAGACCGCCGCCGCGAACCCGAACGCGCTGCAGGTGCGGTTTTCGCTCGTGACGATGCTCGTCAGGAGCGGGCAGATCGACAAGGCCGCGGCCACGCTCGAAACGATGCAGCAAGGATGCGCCGACGGATTTCCGGACCGTGTATTCGGATGCGCTGGTGCTGCTCGCCAAAGGGCGATGCGGCGAAGGCGCGCGATCGCACGCAGTCGCTGGTGGCGACGCGGCCGGACCATCTGCCTTCGCTGTTCCTGCTCGGCGCTCGCGAACTATCAGCTCAAGAACTACGCCGCGGCCGAGGAAGCGCTGCAGAAGATCGTCGCGCGGGCGCCGAACGATCCGGCGGCCGCGCGCGTGCTCGCGGCAACCTACCTGAAGACCGGACGCGCGAGCCAGGCGCTCGAGACGGTGGAAACGGCGTTGCGGCGTACGCCGGACGATCCGATGCTGCTGCGTCTGGCCGGCGAAGCGCGCATCGCCACAGGCAACGTTGCCGAGGCGATGCGACTGTACGAGCGCGCGTCCGCAATCGATCGCGACCCGAATGCGAGCGGAAGGTTGCGCCTCGCGCAGATCCGGCTCGCGAGCGGAGACGTGACGCGCGGGCTGGCCGATCTCGAGCAGCTGTCCGCGCAGGATTCGACGAAGATCCAGGCGGACCTCGCGCTGTACACGGCGCACATGCGCAAGCGCGAGTACGACAAGGCGCTGGCCGCCGTGGCCTCGATCGAGAAGAAGCAGCCCGGCAACGCGCTGAATTCGCGAGCTGCGCGGCAGCGTGTACCTCGCGCGCTACGACCTCAAGGAGGCGCGCAAGCACTTCGCGAAGGCGCTCGAGATCGATCCGAACCGGCTGTCCAGCGCGCGCAGCCTCGCGATCATCGACATGCAGGAAGGCAAGCTGGCGGACGCGCGCGCCCGTTACGAGAAGATCATCGCTGCGCAGCCGCGGAACGAGCAGCCGCTGATCGCGCTGGCCGAGATCCTGGCCTTGTCCGGCGCGCCCGATGCGGAAGTGAAATCGGCGCTCGAACGCGCTGTCGCGGCGAACACCAGCGCGGTGGGTCCGCGGCTGGCGCTGGTCGCGCACTACCGCCGCATCGGCGACAACAAGGCGGCGCTCGAGGCGGCCCGCGCCGCGGCCGCCGCGCTTCCGAACGAGCCGCGCGTCGTCGAGCTCTACGGCACGATGCAACTTGCCAGCGGCGAAACGGCGCAGGCGCGGGAGACGTTCACGCGGCTGGCGCAGCTCATGCCGCAAAGCGCGACACCGTGGCTGCGCGTGTCCGAAGCGCATATCGCCGTGCGCGACTACGTATCGGCATTGGATGCTCAACGCAAGGCGCTCGCGATCCAGCCGGATTACGGGCCGGCGCTCGTGGCGCTCGCGACGACCTACCTGATCGCCGGCAATCCCGACGAGGCGATCGCCGAGGCGCGCCGGCTGCAGCGCGAGCGGCCGAAGGCGGGCATCGGGTTCGCGCTCGAGGCGGAGCTCCTCGCCGCGCAGAAGAAGTTCACCGAGGCGCTTCCGCCGATGCGCGAGGCGATCGCGCGACAGCCTTCGCCCGGCCTCGCGTCGCGGCAATACGCGCTGCTTGTCGCGGCAGGCCGCTTGGGCGATGCGAACGCATTCGCGGACCGCTGGATCAAGGAGCATCCGAAGGATGCGGGCTTCCTCTCGCTGGTCGGTCAGCAGCGCCAGGCGTCGAAGGACAGCGCCGGTGCAATCGCCGTCTATCGCGCCGCGCTCGAAATCGAACCGGACAACGTCATCGTGCTGAACAACCTCGCGTGGCTGCTGAACGAGCAGGGCAAGCCGGAAGCGCGCGACCTCGCCGAGCGTGCCTACCGGCTCGCGCCACTGACCGCCAGCATCGTCGACACGCTGGGGTCGGTCGCTGCTGAAGCAGGGTGACACGGCGCGTGGCGTGGCATTGCTTCGCCAGGCCACGAACCTCGCGCCGCAGGATCCGCGGCTGCGACTGAATCTCGCGCGCGCGCTCGCCAAGAGCGGCGACAAGGCGGGTGCGCGGCGCGAGATCGAGCTGGTGGTGAACCGCGATCCGCGTGCGCCGGTGAAGGCGGAAGCCGAGCAACTGCTGCGCGAGCTGTGAGCGCGATTCGCTCGAACGTCATGAACGACATCGTCGGCAACAAGCTGTCTCGACCCCGCACTCGACGCGGCGCTCGCCAATCAGGTCGTCGCAGTCGTCGGGCTCGGCTACGTCGGCCTCCCGCTCGCGGTCGAGTTCGGCCGGCGCTTCAAGACCGTCGGCTTCGACCTCTCGCAGGCGAAGGTCGACGCCTATCGCAACGGCGTCGATCCGACGGGCGAGGTAAGCCCCGCGGACCTGAAGGCGTCGACGGGCCTGTCGGTGAGCACCGACCCGGCCGTGCTGCGCGGAGGCCGATTTCATCGTCGTCGCCGTGCCGACGCCGGTCGACGACGCGCACCAGCCGGACTTCGGTCCGCTGCTCGGCGCAAGCGCGGCCGTCGGACGCAACCTGAAGCGCGGCGCGACCGTCGTGTTCGAATCGACGGTCTACCCGGGCGCGACCGAGGAGATCTGCGTTCCGGTCCTCGAGCGGCAGTCCGGGATGAAATGGCAGCGCGATTTCTTCGTCGGCTATTCGCCCGAGCGGATCAATCCGGGCGACCGCGAGCACACGCTGACGCGCATCACGAAGGTCGTGTCGGGCGACACGCCACGAAACGCTGGAGCGCGTCGCGGCGTTCTACGCTGCCGTCGTCGCCGCCGGCGTGTACAAGGCCAGCAGCATCAAGGTCGCCGAAGCGGCGAAGGTGATCGAGAACACGCAGCGCGACCTCAACATCGCGCTGATGAACGAGCTGGCGCTGATCTTCCACAAGATCGGCATCGACACCACCGAGGTGCTCGAGGCGGCCGGCACGAAGTGGAACTTCCTGCCGTTTCGTCCCGGGCTCGTCGGCGGTCACTGCATCGGCGTCGATCCCTACTACCTGACGCACAAGGCCGACAAGCTCGGCTACCACCCGCAGGTCATCCTCGCCGGGCGCCGCATCAACGACGGCATGGGCAAGTACGTCGCCGAGCAGACGGTCAAGCAGATGATCCAGGCCGGCTTCCCGGTGAAGGGCGCGAACGTCACCGTGCTCGGCTTGACGTTCAAGGAGAACTGCGCGGACCTGCGCAACTCGCGCGTGATCGACGTCGTGCGCGAGCTGGAGTCGTACGGCGCGACGGTTCACGTGCACGATCCGGTCGCCGATCCGGCCGAGGCGCGTCACGAATACGGCGTCGAGCTCAAGACCTGGGACGCGCTGCCGGTCGCGAACGCAATCGTCGCAGCGGTCTCGCATCGCGAGTTCCGTGCGCGCCCGGTGTCCGACTTCGTGGCGAAGCTCGAGCCCGGCGGCATCTACGCGGACGTGAAATGCCAGGCGGACGCCGCCGCGCTGCGCGAGCGCGGCATCAACGTCTGGAGACTCTGATGCAGGGAGCAACCGGCGCGGTCGCGCTCGACCAGGCGCGCGCGGAACTCGCTGCACGTCCGCGGCGCTGGCTCGTGACCGGCAGCGCCGGCTTCATCGGCTCGCATCTCGTGCAGACGCTGCTGGCGGCCGGACAGGAGGTCGTCGGCCTCGACAATTTCTCGACCGGTCATCGCAGCAATCTCGACGAGGTGCGGCGCGCAGTGGGCGACGCGAACTGGCGACGGCACACGCTTCATCGAAGGCGACATCGCCGACTGGCCGACCTGCGTGGAAGCGTGCAAGCGCGTGCAGATCGTGCTGC
This sequence comes from uncultured beta proteobacterium, assembly GCA_963804205.1. Classification (GTDB taxonomy): domain Bacteria; phylum Pseudomonadota; class Gammaproteobacteria; order Burkholderiales; family Casimicrobiaceae; genus VBCG01. Next base: position 841,611 of record CAWDPJ010000008.1, read on the forward strand.
ACGAGGCGGCGCTCGGATCCGTGCCGCGCTCGATCGACGATCCGCGTGCGACGCATGCGGCGAATGCCACCGGCTTTCTCAACATCTGATCACCGCCGCGCGCGACGCGGGTGCGACGCGCTTCGTCTACGCAGCGTCGAGCTCGACCTATGGCGATCATCCGGACCTGCCGAAGGTCGAGGACCGCATCGGCCGGCCGCTGTCGCCTTACGCGGTCACCAAGTACCTGAACGAGCTCTATGCCGACGTCTTCGGTCGCTGCTACGGCACGGCGACCGTCGGCCTGCGCTATTTCAACGTGTTCGGCGCCCGCCAGGATCCCGACGGTGCCTACGCCGCCGTCATTCCCCGCTGGGTCGCCGCGATGCTGTCGGAACAGCCGGTCACGATCTACGGCGACGGCGAGACGACGCGCGATTTCTGCTTCGTGGACAATGTCGTGCAGGCGAACCTGCTCGCCGCGCTGACCGACGATCCGGCCGCGATCGGCCAGGTGTACAACGTCGCCGTCGGCGGGCGCATGTCGTTGAACGAGCTGCACCGGACCGTCGGTGAGATCGTCAAGACCCGCCATCCGCAGCTTGCGATCCCGGCCCCCCGCTACGAGCCGTTCCGCGCCGGCGACGTCCGCCATTCGCAGGCCGACACGGCGAAGGCGCGCACGTTGCTCGGCTACATGCCCACGCACGGCGTGCGCGAAGGTCTCGTCGCCGCGATGCCCTGGTACGAAACGCGCGTCGCGAGTGCCGGGCGCTCCGCTGTGCGCGCCGTCGGCGACTGAATCGTTCCGTTCGCATGCTCGCGCGCTGCGTGATTGCGCTGGTCGCGGGCCTGCCGCTCCTCGTCGCGCCTTCGCTTCGCGCACAGAGTTCCGACGCCGAGGAGACGATCGCGCGCGTCAAGCCGTCGATCGTCGCGGTCGGAACGTTCGAGCGCACGCGCTCGCCCGCGTTCCAGTTCATGGGAACCGGATTCGTCGTCGGCGACGGCACGCTTGTCGTCACCAACGCGCACGTGCTGCCTGCGGCCGTGGACACCGATCGCCGTGAACGGATTGCGATCCTCGTGCCCGCTATGCGAAGCGTCGGCGCTGACGGCACGAAAGTCGAGGTGCGCGAGGCGCGTCCGGTCGCGCGCGACGCATCGCACGACCTGGCGGTGCTGAAGATCGAGGGATCGCCGTTGCCCGCGCTGCCGATCGGCGACTCCACATCGGTGCGGGAAGGGCGCAGCGTGTACTTCACCGGCTTCCCGATCGGATCGGTACTCGGTGCGTACGCGGCGACGCATCGCGCGATCGTCGCCGCGATCACGCCGATCGCGATCCCGCAGCGGCGGGCGACCGAGCTCGACGCCGCCACCGCGAAGCGGCTCGCGAGCGGCGCGTTCCCGGTGTTCCAGCTCGACGGGATCGCGTATCCGGGCAACAGCGGCAGCCCGGTCTTCGAGGCGGGCGGGACGGTGATCGGCGTCGTCAACATGGTCCTCGTGCGGGCGACCAAGGAATCGTTGCTTTCGCAACCTTCCGGCATCGCTTACGCGATCCCGGCCGAGCACGTGCGCGCGCTGCTTGCTACGCTAGGCCGATGACGATAAGCCGATGAAAAACGCGTCCGCGGGTTCGCAGGATGACGAATCGTCAGCGCTGCACGTTTTTCATCGGGTTTGGAAGTGGCGACCGCCTCGGGGCGGCCCTTCGGCGGCCGCAGGCCACGGCACGAAACGACGCGTGTCGTGCGCCTCGCTGAACCTGATGCGTTACGATGAAAGACGCGTCCGTGAGCTCGCGGGATGACGAATCGTCAGCGCTGGACTTCGTCATCGGGTTTAGCCCTTCGGCGGTCGCAGGCCACGGCACAAACGACGCGTGTCGGCGACTCGCCGGACCTGATGCGCTACTAACGTATGGACTGGCTGTTCGCCGCCCGTTGGCTGGCCAAGGTGATCGTGCTGCCGCCGGCCGGCCCCCTCCTGCTGGCGGTCGTGGGACTGCTGCTCGCCAGGCGGGCGCCGCGCACTGGCCGCACGCTCGCCTGGGTCGGCGTCGGCTCGCTGCTGCTCCTCTGCCTGCCGATCGTCGCCTGGGGGTTGATGCTCTGCTTCGAGCGCGCGCCGTTCCAGTTGAGCGACGCCGCGGATGCGGAAGCGATCGTCATCCTGGGCGGCGGTACGCGGCGCAACGCCCCGGAATATGGTGGCGACACGCTGGGCCGCCTGACGCTCGAGCGGGTCCGCTACGGCGCGCAGGTCGCGAAGCTGACGGCGTTGCCGGTGCTCGTGACCGGCGGCGTCCCCTACGGCGGCAGCACGAGCGAGGCGGCACTGATGGAGCGGGCGCTGCGCGAGGAATTCGGCGTGCCGGATACGCTGGGTCGAAGACCGCTCGAGGAACACGCGCCAGAATGCACGTTATTCCTCGGAGCTGCTGAAGCGCGACGGCGTGACGCGCGTCGTTCTCGTCGTGCACGCGATGGACATTCCACGCGCCACCGCGGAGTTTGCCGACGCCGGCATCGCGACCGTGCCCGCGGCAACCGGCCTGCCGGCATTCGGCGGGGACTGGACGCTGGACGACTTCATGCCGTCGGTCGGCGCCCTGCAAGCGTCGCACTGGGCGCTCTACGAGCTGCTGGCGAATCTCGTCCGGTCGCTGCTCGCGACCGGATGAAACGAGCTAGCGCGGAGCCGTCCCGCAATTCGCGCTCCGGCGTGGACGACGGCGTTCGCAACCGCAACAGGTCCGCGAGGCGACGGGCCTTGAGCTTCGCCATCACGCGCGCCCGATGCACTTCGACGGTGCGGGGGCTGATGCCGAGGTCGACGGCGATCTCGCGGTTGTGCATGCCGCGCACGATGCGGTCGTAGACCTCGCGCTCGCGCTGCGTCAGCGAGCCGAGCAGCAGCGTCGCCCGCGCGTCGGCCGCCCGCTCGAGTTGCGCTCGGTCGCGTCCCTCGATCGCGTTGCGAACCGCGTTCAGGAGCTCGTCGTTGTCGATCGGCTTCTCGAGGAAGTCGACCGCGCCGGTGCGCAACGCCTGGCGGGCGCTCGCGACGTCGCCATGCGCGGTGACCAGGATTACCGGCATCGCGAGCCCGCGACGGCCCATCTCCGCCTGCAGCGCGAGTCCGTCGATCCCCGGCAGCCGGAGATCGATGATCGCGCAGGTGGGATTGCCCTCGAGCGGCTCGCGAAGGAAGGCCTCGGCGGAGCCGTACTCGCGGGTGCGATACCCGGCGGCGTTGAGCAGCACGGTGAGCGAATCGCGGACGCCGGGATCGTCGTCCACGATTGCTACGGTCGCAGGTGCGTCACTGGGGAACGTGTCCATGGGTTGGCAGTGTGAAGCGGAACGTGGTGGGATGCAGGGAAGCCAGCTCGAGCCGTCCTCCGTGCGCCAGGATCAACGTGCGGGAGATCGGCAACCCCAATCCCATCCCCGCGGGCTTCGTCGTGGCGAGCGGCTCGAACAGCGCGTCCCGCACCGAGGGATCGATGCCAGGACCGCCGTCGGCGATCTCGACCTCGACGAATGTGCCGCGCTCGCGCGCGGAAATGCGGACCCACCGCGGCGGCGGCGCGTCGGCTACCGCATCCGCTGCGTTGCCGACGAGGTTATGCAGCACGATGCCAAGCTGCACGCGATCCGCGGAAAGCAGGGGTAGGCCGGCCTGGACGTCGGTTGCAAGCGAGATGCCGTTCGCCCGCATCCGGTCGCGCAACGCGTCGACGGCATCGGCGACGAGCGCGGCCAGGTCGACGGTCTCGCGACGCGCGGCGCCCGATCGGAAGAAGTCGCGAATGCGCTGCACGGTCTCGCGCGTGCGCGCGGACTCGGCGACGATGCGCTCCATCACGCCGGTGAGCTCGACCGGGCTCGACTTGCCCCTGCGCAGCATCTCCAGCATGGCGTGCGCGTAGGTTCCGATCGCAGACAGCGGCTGCGACATCTCGTGCGCGAGCGTGGATGCGGTCTCCGAAGCGGCCGACACCCGCATCGCATCGGAAAGCGCCTGTTGCTGCGCGCGAAGCTCGGCACTGCGACGCGCGAGCTCGGCGATCGCGCGGCGGCGCTCGCCCGCGACTGCGCCAAGCACCAGCGTCGTGATGCCGAGCACGACCATGAGCATCTGATACGCGGCTGCGTCCTCGACGCTGCGTCCGGCGAGCCACAGCGACGTGACGATCGCTACCTGCACGGTCGCGATGCCGAGCGCGGCACCCGCGAAGCCGCGGCGCATCGCCAGCACGATCAGCGGCACGAACAGCAGATACAGCAGCCGCTCGCTGGTGGGCGACTCGACGCTGAACAGCAGCACGATCACTGCAGCGAGCGTCAGCAGGAACACGCTCGCGTCGAGCCATACCGGCTCGCGCGCCGGCATCACGTCCGATCGCGGCAACAACAGCAGCACGACGAGCGGCATGACGACGATGATGCCAGCGAAGTCGCCGAGCCCCTTGTGCAACACGCTCGAGTAGAACGCGGGAAACGCGGTCTGTGGCGTTGCGAGGACATACGCACCCACGTAGAGAAACGACGACAGCGCGGCTCCTGCCGCTGCGATCAGCAGGAAGTCGCGCACCGACGCGACGCTGGTCAAACCGTTCGCGAACGTGCGGCGACGCACGGCGAGGCCGGTCAGCGTGAACGCAAGCGTCATCGCCAGCGCGGCAATGGCCTGCAGCATCGGCGTCGACGGATGACGGAACAGCGCCTCGCAGATCCACGCGGCTGCGAACAGCGGGGCCGCGTAGCGCAAGCCGCCGGCGTACACGAACGCGACCGCAAGGCCCGCCTGCGGATTCCAGGGCTTGACCGGGACCGGATCGATCCAGAACAGGAAGCTCGCGATATCCAGTACGACGTAGCCCAGGATCAGCACCGCCGACCACGCGGCGAACAGCGCCGGCGGGGCGAGCCGGAGCTCGGTGCGCGCCGCGTGCTTGGCAAGGATGCCGGGGTCGGCCGGGAGCGTGGAGTAGGCGGTCATCGTTTCGAATTCGATGATAGCGCTACGAACGCGAATTACGTCACTCTCCGGACGCTGACGCGCCGTGTAGGAAATACAACGGCCGACCCGTCCCGCGCGTTCGTCCGGAAGCTGCGAGCAACACCCGCGCCAGCGCGCGCCTACGGGGCGGCGCGGGTGCGCAAGCCCGCGTGAATGGAAAAACGACAACGCCGCGGCGTAACCGCGGCGTTGTTGTCGGCTAACTGGTCGGGGTGAGAGGATTCGAACCTCCGGCCTCTACGTCCCGAACGTAGCGCTCTACCAGGCTAAGCTACACCCCGAGGGACACTTCGACTTCCGCGGGCCCGCGCTAGAACGCGCGATTGGCCGCGAAAGCCGCCAATTCTAGCAAACTTCGCGAGTACGGCGAACCCGGAACCCCGGCGACGCACTCCGCAGCGCGCCGACCCTCCTCCGCTGCTCGGTCGCGGGCGTAGGCCAGCGCGCCCGTCCGCTCGAGTACGCGCAGCACCGGCCCGAAATCGGTCAGGCGGCCGCCGCCTTCGATCGCGTGACGGATCGTTGTGGCGTCATCACGACTGCCCACGGCAAGTGCGCGGATCAGCGGCAGCGTCATCTTGCCCTCGGCCAGATCGTCGCCCAGATTCTTGCCGATCGCCGCGGCTTCGCCGGAATAGTCGAGCACGTCGTCCATGATCTGGAATGCGGTACCCACATGAAGTCCGTAGCGCGCGAACGCGTCCACGCGGGCCTCATCGCCGTCGCCGAGCACCGCGCCGAGGCGCGCGGCGGCCTCGAACAGTTTCGCGGTCTTGCGGTGGATTACCGTGAGGTAGGCGGCTTCGTCGAGGCCGGCGTTCCCTGTGTTCATCAGCTGCATGACCTCGCCCTCGGCGATCACGTTCGTCGCATCGGCCACGATGCGCAGCACCGCCATCCGGTCGACCGCAACCATCAGCTGGAATGCGCGCGAATAGAGGAAGTCGCCGACCAGCACGGCAGCCGCATTCCCGAACGCGGCGTTCGCAGTCGCGCGTCCGCGCCGCTGCGCGGATTCGTCGACGACATCGTCGTGCAGCAGCGTCGCGGTGTGGATCATCTCGACGACGGCTGCAAGCGTGTACTGGTCGCGGCCTGCGTAGCCGCATGCGCCGGCCGCCAGCAGCAGCAGCGCCGGCCGCAGCCGCTTGCCGCCCCCGCCGATGATGTAATCGGCGATCTGGCGCACGAGCGGGATCTGCGAGGCGAGCGCGCGCTTGAGCGATGCGTCGACCTCGGCCATGCCGGGCCCGATGACGGGCGTCAGGAAATCGATGGTCATGCTTGACGGACGGGCTGGGCCGGCGCCTTTCCAGGCACCGGTCCTCGCAGGGCGGCCAGGGCGCGCCGGGCGGGCCCGTAGGCGGGACGAAACGGGAATGGTACCGGATCGGCATGCGGCGTCCCGCCGCGGACGTGCAAGCCCTCGGGGCGGCGCCCGCGATTTTGACAGCGCCGGCCGAAAGGCCTTATAATTCAAAACTTTTCTTCGGCCCGCCACGGTGGGGCGACGGGCTTGCAAAGAGACCCGTCGTAGGTCGGCACCCGCGGGCTCAGTTGACAGGGCCTTGCGTCGCTTCAGGCCCGGCGTCGAAGTCTCGAACAGGAGTTCCTCATGTACGCGGTCGTAAAAACCGGCGGCAAGCAATACAAGGTCGCCCCCGGCGAAAAACTCAAAGTCGAACAGCTACCGGCGGACGTGGGCGCGGAAGTGATTCTCGATCAGGTGTTGCTGGTCGGCGAAGGCGAGAGCGTCCGTCTGGGTCAACCGATTGTCGCGGGCGCGACGGTCAAGGCAACGGTGGTGGCGCACGGGCGGCATGCGAAGGTGAAGATCTTCAAGATGCGCCGGCGCAAGCACTACCAGAAGCACCAGGGGCATCGGCAGAACTACACCGAGCTCAAGATCGAGACGATCGTCGCCTAGACCGGACAGCCAACTGATGGCTGACGGGCCAAGCGACACTGCAGGAGAATAGGATGGCACACAAGAAAGCAGGCGGCAGCTCGCGCAACGGGCGCGACTCCGAGTCGAAACGACTCGGCGTGAAGGTTTACGGCGGCGAAGCGATCCGCGCCGGCGGCATCATCGTGCGCCAGCGCGGGACGCTGCTCCATCCCGGCGTCAACGTCGGCATGGGCAAGGACCACACGCTGTTCGCGCTGGTCGACGGACACGTGCAGTTCAAGATCCGCGGCCCGAAGGGCAACAAGCTGGTCAACGTCGTCGCGCACGAGGCGCAGGCGGCGTAACGCCCTCGAAGGCGTACACGTCGCCCGGAAATCCAACCCCGCACGGGCGACCGCGCGGGGTTTTTCATTCGGGCCGCAGTCAACGCAAAGGCCTGAGAATCGCGCGGACCGCGAGCCCCGCAGCGAGCCCCCAGAACGCCGATCCGATGCCAGCGAGCGTGACGCCGGACGCCGTGACGAGGAACGTGACGACAGCGGCTTCGCGATCCGGCTCTTCGCGCACCGCGGCGGCGAGCGAATTGCCGATCGTCCCGAGCAGCGCGAGCCCCGCGATCACCAGAACCAGCGCGCGAGGAACGGCTCCGAGCAGCGCGCCGATAGCGCCGCCGAGAATGCCGAGCACGAGATAGCCCACGCCGGCGGCAACGGACGCGATGTAGCGGCGTGCCGGATCAGGATGCGCCTCCGGGCCCATACAGATCGCGGCGGTGATCGCTGCGAGATTGAACGCGTAGCCACCGAAGGGCGCGAGCAGGACCGTCGTCACGCCGGTCCATGCGACCAGCGGCGAAGCGGGCGTCGAATAGCCTGCGGCGCGCAGCGTCGCGATGCCGGGCACGTTCTGCGACGCCATCGTCACGACGAACAGCGGCAGCGCGAGCCCGATCGTCGCTGCCCATGAGAACGCCGGCATCGTGAACACCGGGTGCGCAACGGCCCAGCCAAGTTGCGCGGTGTCGATGCGTCCGCTCGAGCCGGCGACCACGAGACCTGCTGCCAGCACGGCAGGGACCGCGTAGCGCGGGAACCAACGACGACCGGCGAGGTACGCGGCGAACATCGCCATCGCGAGCACGAAGTCGGTCGCGAGCGTGCCGACCGCCGACAAGCCGAACCGCAGCAGAACGCCGGCCAGCATCGCAGCCGCCAGCGAGACGGGCAGTCGGCGCATCAGCCGGTCGAAGCTGCCGGAAACTCCGACGATGGTCAGCATCGCGCCGCAAAGCACGAACGCCCCGATCGCCTCGGCAAGCGGGACTTGCGCCGTGCTCGTGGCGAGCAACGCGGCGCCCGGCGTAGACCAGGCGGTCACGATCGGCGCTCGGTACACGAGCGACAGTGCGATGCAGGTCACGCCCATGCCGACGCCGAGCGCACCCATCCACGATGCGATCCCGCGCTCGTCCGCACCGAGCGCGCGTGCCGCCTCGAACACGATCGCCGCCGAGCTCGTGTAGCCGACGACAACGGCGACGAAACCCGCGACGATCGCCGACGGCGAGGCGTCGCGCCAGAGCTTCCCTGAACCTACCGCCGCTCGATCCACGCGAGCAGCGCAATGCCGAGTGCCGTGAACACCACCAACGGGAAGACCGCGGAGAACAGCGGCGGCCAGTCGTTCAGCACGCCGAGATTGCTGAACAAGCGGCCGGACAGGTAGAACAGAAGGCCGATCATCGTGCCGGTGAAGATCCGGACGCCGATCCCTCCCGAGCGACGCTGGAAATGCGCGAACGGCAGCGCGACGATCATCATGACCAGCACGGCGCCCGGATAGAACACTTTGTTCCAGAACGCGATCTCGAAGCGCGACGTCTTCTGCGCATTGCCGGACAGCACGTTGATGTTGTCGTAGAGCGTCTTGAGCTCGAGGCGCTCGGGCGAGACCTGGTAGACGGTCAGGATCGACGGCCGCAGCACCGTCTCCCAGAGGAGCTGCGGCGCGCTGGTCATGGTTGCGGTATCGGCACCGAACTCGGTCGTGCGCACGTTCTCGAGCTGCCAGCGGCCGGGCTGCAGGAAGTGTCCCGACTCGGCATTGCGCACGCGCGCGAGGCGCAGCGTCTCGTCGAACTCGTAGATGCGCACACCGACGAGCGTGAGATCGGCGAGGACCGAGCGCACGTTGACGAACGTCAGGTCCTCCTTGAACCAGAATCCGGAATCGAACTGCTGCGCGACCACACTCGACGCATCGCCGCGCGCGGCTGCGCGAAGCGTTTGCGCCAGGCGCTCGGCCGGCGGCGCCACGAACTCGCCCGCGAGCAGGGTCGCGAAGGCGAGGGGAATGCCGACGCGCATGACGGCCCAGCCGACCTGGAACAGCGACGCGCCGGAGACGCGCATCACCGTGTACTCGGAGTTGCCGACGAGCTGCGAGATCGCGAACAGCGTACCGATCAGCGCCGACACCGGAAACAGCTCGTATGCGCGGGCCGGCAGGTGCAAGGCGACATAGGTCAGCGCACCGCCGATCGTGTAGCCGCCCTTGCCGACATCGCCCAGCTCGTTGATCAGATCGAAGAACGCGAACAGGCTCAGCAGCGCGACGAAAATGAGCATCGTCGCCCCGAGGACATCGCGCCCCACATAGCGGGTCAGCGTACGCATGCGAGGGCTAAGGGGTTGGTACGGGTTGCGTCCGGCGCTGCCAGTCGGGGATCAAGCCGAGGCGCCATCCGAACAGCAAAATGACGAGCGTGATCGCCAGCGCATGCGGAACCAGCAGACCGACCCAGAAGTCGACCTTGCCCTGCGCGATCAGGCTCTGCACGATGTTGAGCCCGTTGCTGTAGACCATGTAGAGGAACGCCGCCGACAGGAGGTTGAACGAGCGCCCCATCCGCGGGTTCACCTGGCCCAGCGGAATCGCAAGCAACGTGAGCACCAGCGCGAGGATCGGGACCGACACGCGCCAGAACAGCTCGCTGCGCTCGAGCCTGCCGTCCGAGACGAGCAGCGTGCCGGTCGGAATCGCCTTGCGCGAGGCGGGCAGGCTGCGCGCCTCGGCGGGCTCGATGCGCCGCGCGAGCTTCTCGAACTCGACGATCCGGTACTCGAGACTGCCGGGCTTGCCTTCGTAGCGCCGGCCGTCCTCGAGCACGATGAAGCGGTCGCCGTTGCTCGCTTCCTCGAGGCGGGCGATGCGCGCGACGGTCGTCTCTTCCTTGTCCGGATCGGTCGACTGCAGGAACACGTTGCGGATCGTGCCGTCGAACGTGTTCACGCTTTCGACGAACACGACGAGCTTCGCGCGCTTGAACTCGCGGAACAGTCCCGGGGCGAGCAACATCAGCTCGTCGCGCGACTCGAGCTGTCGTTCGAACTCGAGCTTCCGCTGCTCGGCCCACGGCGACAGGAACAGCGACAGCGCGATGATCGCGACCAGGAACGGCGCCGCGAACAGGAGGATCGGCTTCAGCCAAGCGGCGAGCGACTGTCCGGCGGTAAACCAGACGATCATCTCGCTGTCGCGGTACCAGCGCGTCAGCGTCAGCAGGACTGTCAGGAACAACGCGACGGTCAACAGGATGTTCAGGTAGAACAGCGCGTTGAAGCCGAGCAGCGCCAGGATGCCGTCGGCCGCGATCGCCCCGCCGGCCGCGCGCGCCAGCAGCCGCAGCACGAGGTTCGTGAACAGGATCGCCAGCAGGACGAGGAACAGGCCGATCGCAGTGAGCGTCAGCTCGCGGACCAGGCTGCGGCGGAAGATCATCGAGGGCGGCTCCGACGGGGATCTTTGACTTTTTTCCCGCGATTTGCAGATAATCGCGTCGAGGACGCCGAACGGCCAAGAAAACACGCAAGTCCGCAGCGAGGGAGCGTCATGGAATTTACCATAAAAAGCGGAAGCCCCGAGAAGCAGCGCAGCGCCTGCGTCGTCGTCGGCGTGTTCGATAACCGCAAGCTTTCGCTGTCCGCGGAGCTGATCGATCGCGCTTCGAACGGCTACGTCAGCGAGATCATCCGCCGCGGCGACATGGAGGGAAAGCTCGGCGCGACGCTGCTGCTGCACAACGTCCGGGGGACGCTCGCCGACCGCGTATTGCTCGTGGGTCTGGGCAAGGAAAGGGATTTCCGCGACAAGGAGTTCCGCGCCGGCATTCGCGCCGCCGTCAAGCTGCTCAACGAGACCGGTTCGTACGAGGCGGTCGTCTACCTGACCGAGGAGAAGGTCAAGCGTCGCGAGGTGGGCTGGCGCGTCGAGCACGCGGTCGTGGTCGCGATGGAAGCCGTGTACCGCTTCGAGCAGATGAAGAGCCAGCCGACCGAGGTGCGCAGGCCGTTGCGCAAGCTGACGCTCTCGGTGCCGCAACGCTCGGACCTGACGGCGGGCGAGAAGTCGGCGGCGCGCGGAATGGCGATCGCGCACGGCATGGAGCTCGCACGCGATCTCGGCAACCTGCCGGGCAATGTCTGCACGCCGACCTACCTCGGCGAGCGCGCGCTCGGGCTCGCGCGCGAATTTCCGGACCTGAAGGTGCAGGTCCTGGAGCGCGCGGAGATCGAGGCGCTCGGCATGGGCTCGTTCCTTTCGGTCTCCGCCGGCAGCCAGCAGCCGCCGCGGTTCATCGTCATGGAATATCTGAATTCACCCCGCAAGGCGCGTCCCTACGTGCTCGTCGGCAAGGGCATCACGTTCGATACCGGTGGCATATCGCTGAAGCCCGCGCCGGAAATGGACCACATGAAGTTCGACATGTGCGGCGCGGCGAGCGTATTCGGGACGATGCGCGCGATGCTCGAGCTCAAGACGGCGCTGTCGATCATCGCGCTGGTGCCCTCGTGCGAGAACATGCCCTCCGGCAGCGCGACGAAGCCCGGCGACATCGTGAAGAGCATGTCGGGACAGACGATCGAGATCCTGAACACCGACGCGGAAGGACGGTTGATCCTCGCCGACGCGCTCACCTATGCCGAGCGCTACGAGCCCGAAGCCGTCGTCGACGTCGCGACCCTGACCGGCGCGATGGTGATCGCGCTCGGCCATGTCGCGTGCGGCATCTTCAGCAACAGCGATGCGCTGCAACGCGCGCTGGTGGCTGCCGGCGACGAGGCCTACGACCGGGGCTGGCCGCTGCCGCTCTGGGACGATTACCACGACGGCCTCGCCAGCAATTTTGCGGATTTCGCCAACATCGCGGGCCGCGCGGGCGGCAGCATCACGGCTGCCTGTTTCCTGTCGAAATTCGCGCGCAAGTTCGATTGGGCGCATTTGGACATCGCAGGGATCGCCTACCGCGAGGGCAAGGAGAAGGGCGCGACCGGCCGGCCGGTGGCATTGCTCGCCAACTGGCTGCTCGCGCAGGAGGCGCAGCCTGTTTAGACGCTTTCGACTGCCGATAAACGACCGATGACGAGCATCGATTTCTACACGCACGTCGGCGAACCGCTGGCCGTGGCGGCGAAGCTGGTCGCGAAGGCGTGGGCGCAGCATGGAAGCGTGCGGGTGCTGACCCCGGATGCGCAGGCCACCGATGCGCTCGACCGGCTGCTGTGGCTGCAGCCCGCGACCGGGTTCCTGCCCCACTGCCGGCTCGCAAGCCCGCTGGCGAGCGAGACGCCGATCATCGTCGACCACGTTCTCGAGCACGAAGGCCCGGCTGCAGTGCTGATCAACCTCTCGCTCGAAGCCCCGCCGTTCTTCAGCCGTTTCGAGCGGCTCGCCGAGATCGTCCCCGCCGCGCAGGCGCAGGCCGGTCGCGAACGCTATCGTTTCTACCGGGAGCGGGGCTACGAGCTTCGCGCTCACAGCCTCGCCGACGCCTGATGCCCACTGCGCGCGAACTGCTCGAACAGGCCGATGCGCTGATGCGGCGGAACCGCATGGGTGCCCCGGGCGACGCGGCGGGTCGCCCCGGGACGCCCGGAGCGAATCCGCCGACGCTGAGCCCGACATCGGGACCCACGCGGTCCCCTCGACCGATCCAGCGTGAGCCGATCGCGCCCTCGGTTGCGCGCACGTCGTTGCCGGTCGATCCCACCGAATCACCCGTGTTCACGTCGTCGGTTCCTGCCGTGGACCAGCCCGCCCCGCAAGCCCCCGCTGCAGCCGAGGAGCCCGTGCTACGGGCGCCTGTCGTGGCGCCGGAGTGCCCAGCCCGCGACCGAATCCGAGGCCGAGTTCCCGCTGCTGACGGATGCGGTCGAAGACGTGGCCGATGACGTGCCGGTCCTCACCGATGCCGTCGAAGAGATCGACGTCGGAATCGTCGACGAGGCGGCGCGCGGCGAGCCGTCGATCTGGGAGCTCACGGCACGGGGCGAGACCAGCGTGCTCGGACCCGCGCCGGATTCGATCGTCGTGGTGCCACCGCCCGACGCCGCGACGCCCGTCGTCCCGCAGTCGCCACCCCAGGGCCGCGACCCGCTTGGCCTCGACCAGCCGCCGGACGGGTACGCAGCGACCGGACTACGACCGATGCCGAGGCGCTGGAGCCGGCTGATCGCGCCGAGCAGGAACCCCCGCCGCAGCTCGAGCGGACCGAACCCTATGCGCCCCCGTCCACGTCGACGAGCGAGGATTCCCAGCGGGTCGATGCGGACGAGCCGCAGCCTTCGTTCTCTGCGTTCATCGCCGACAGCGCGCCGGAAGATGCGGAAGAGGAGGCGGTCGCTGCCGAAGGATTGGCGGCCGAATCGCCGGTCGCTGCGGAGCCCTCGGGGGCCGAATGGCTGGCCGTCGCGCAACCCTCGGCGGGCGAATCGCCGGTCGAATCCACGGCGGGCGAGCAAAACGCTCCGCTGCTCCCGCCGGTGTCGGAGCTCGATCAGCAGCGGATCCGCGAGATCGCCGAAGAGATCGGCATGCAGGTGCTGCAAAGGATCGATATCTTCACCGACACGACACTGCGCGCGCAGCTCGGCGAGCGCTTGCGGCCGGTCGTCGATCGCGCTGCGGCCGACCTGGTGGCTGCGATCAACGAGCACGTCGGCGAGCTGCTGCGCGCGCAGATCTCGGAAGCGATCGAGCGCGAGATCGAGAGCTGGCGAGGTGGCCGATGAAAAAGGCGTCCGTGGGTTCTGAGTGCCGTGACGTGACGCCGCGGCGTTGCACCTTTTTCATCGGGGTTGAATCAGGCGGGCGCCTCGGGGCGGCCCGGCGGCGCCCGCGGGGAAAGGCACGAAACAACGGGCGTTGTGCGGCGGGCTGGGCCCGACGAAAGCGCTTGGCAGGGCGAGCGCAAACCGGTTATGCTGATTTCCATGACGACGTCCCGCAGCTTCGACTTGCCTGCACCCGCGCGTGCGTACGCGTTTTACTTTTATCCGGCGACCTCTCCGGCGGACCGCGCACGAATGTAAAGATCGCAGCAACTTGAACTACAACGACGATCGGGCGGCTCCGCAAAGGGCCGCCCGATTCGTTTTCCAGGGCCTGTCAACCGAAACGAAAGGAACGGCGATGATCATCGTGATGCAGTCGGACGCGGGCGACCGCGAGATCGAGGCGGTCGAGGCGCGGATCCGTGCGCACGGCCTCGACGTGCACATCTCGCGCGGCACCGAGCGCACGCTGATCGGCGCGATCGGCGACGAGCGCAAGCTCGCGCCGGAGATGTTCGAGACGATGCCGGGTGTGGAGCGCTCGCTGCACATCCTGAAGCCGTACAAGGTCGTCGCGCGCGAATGGCACAAGGCGTCGACGATCATCGACGTGCGCGGTGCGGCGATCGGCGGCAGCGACGTGCAGATGATCGCCGGGCCCTGCTCGGTGGAGACGCCGGCGCAAATGAACGCCGCCGCGGATGCCGCGGCCGCCGGAGGCGCGCGCCTGATGCGCGGCGGCGCGTTCAAGCCGCGCACGAGTCCCTACGCGTTCCAGGGCAAGGGCGTCGACGGCCTCGCGCTGCTGCAGCAGGCGGCGGCGCGCCACGATCTGCCGGTCGTCACCGAGCTCATGGACGTACGCATGCTCGACACGTTCCTCGCTCATCGGCGTCGACGTCATCCAGATCGGCACGCGCAACATGCAGAACTTCGATCTGCTGAAGGAAGTGGGTCGCGTCGACGTGCCGGTGATCCTGAAGCGCGGCATGAGCGCGACGATCAGCGAATGGCTGATGGCCGCCGAGTACATCGCGGCCGGCGGCAACCACAAGATCATTCTCTGCGAGCGCGGCATCCGCACGTTCGAGACCGCTTACCGCAACGTGCTCGACGTCACCGCGATTCCGATGCTGAAGCGGGAGACGCATCTGCCGGTGATCGTCGATCCGTCGCACGCCGGCGGCAAGGCGTGGATGGTGCCGGCGCTCTCGTGCGCGGCGATCGCCGCGGGCGCAGACGGGCTGCTCGTCGAGATCCATCCGAATCCGCCCGAGGCGTGGTGCGATGCCGATCAGGCGCTGACGCCTACGGAGTTCGCGCAATTGATGGATCGGCTCGACGCCGTGGCGGCGGCGGTCGGACGGCGCTTGTCGCCGCGCGAACCAGCACGGACGGCACCAGCGGTCGCCTGATCGCCACGATTCCGTCCTGGAGCGCATTGCGTTAGATTCGGACCCATGTTCGAACTGACTGGCCTCGAGCATCGCTATGGCACGACACGCGTGCTCGACGTTCCGGTCTGGCGTGCGCAGTCGGGCGAGGCGTGGCTGCTCGCCGGCCCGTCGGGAAGCGGGAAGTCGACGCTGCTGCACATTCTCGCCGGCCTGACGCGACCGAGCCGCGGTCGCGTCGTCGTCGCGGGCACCGACCTCGCGACATTGTCGACTTTTGCGCTCGATCGCTGGCGCGGGCGCACCGTGGGCCTGGTTCCGCAGCGACTTCACCTGATCGGCGCCGTGCGGGTCGCGGACAACCTGCGTCTCGCGCAGACGCTGGCTGGATTGCCGGTCGACGACGCGCGGGTCGTTGCGCTGCTCGAGGCCGTGCAGATCGCGGAGCTCGCGCACCGGTATCCCCGCGAGCTCTCGCAGGGACAGGCGCAACGCGTCGCCATCGCGCGCGCCGTCGTCAATCGGCCCGCGCTCGTGCTCGCCGACGAGCCAACCGCGAATCTCGACGATGCGCACGCAGCTTCGGCGCTCGAGTTGCTGCGCACGCAGGCGCTGGAGGCGGGCGCCACGCTGGTCGTCGCGTCGCACGACGCGCGCGTGCGACCGCTGCTGCCGCATGCATTCACGCTCGCGGCGACGCCTGCGGAGACAGCGTGGGTGTAACGCGCCTCGCGCTTGCGTACGCGCGTCGCCGGCCGCTTTCGACGTTGCTGGTGGTGTTACTGCTCGCCGCAGGCACGGCGGTTGTCGCGCTGACGCTGATCGTGAGCCGCGAGCTCGAGACGCGTCTTACGCGCGATGCGCAGGGCATCGACCTCGTCGTCGGTGCGAAGGGAAGCCCGTTGCAGCTCGTGCTCGCGGGCGTCTATCACGTCGACGTCCCGCCCGGAAACATCCCGCTCGACGCCGTGGCCGAGCTTCGCGCCAATCCGATGATCGCAAGCGCGATCCCGCTGGCGCTCGGCGACAGCTTTCGCAGCTACCGGATCGTCGGCACCGAGCCCGCGCTCATCGAGCACTACGGCGGACGGCTCGCGCGCGGAGCCTTGTGGCAGAAGCCGATGGAGGCCGTGCTGGGCAGCGAAGTCGCGCGCGCAGCCGGGCTCGACCTCGGCGGCCGGTTCACCGGTTCGCACGGGCTCGCCGAGGGTGGCGGCGAGCACGGCGATGCACCCTACAGCGTCGTCGGTGTGCTCGCGCCCACCGGAACCGTGCTGGATCGCATGGTGCTCACGTCGATCGAAAGCGTCTGGGCCGTGCACGATGCGCATCACCCGGAAGAGCCCGAGGAGGAGGCGGGGCACGACAAGAAAGCAGCGGGTGCAGGCGTCGCCCCATCGAAGCGGCCGCGCGAAGTGACGCTCGTACTCGTGCGCTACGTCGGACCGCTCGCGGCGGCGAGCCTGCCGCGCCAGCTGAACGAGACCACGAACCTCGTGGCTGCGTCGCCGGCCTACGAGACCGCGCGCCTGTTGACCGTCTTCGGCGTCGGCATCGATCTCCTGCGCGTCTTCGCGTATTTGCTGATCGCTGCCTCCGCACTGATGCTGTTCGTCGCCCTGGCGCAGGCGCTCGACGAGCGGCGCTACGACCTCGCGATCCTCCGCGCGCTCGGTGCTCATCGCGCGCAGGTCGCCTCGGTCCTGCTGGTGGAGTCGGTGGCGCTCGCCGCAGCCGGCACCCTCATCGGCCTCGCGATCGCGCACATCACCGTGGCGTTGCTCGGCACGGTACTGCCGGCCGCGGCGCCGCTATCGGTCGCCGCGTGGACGTTCGCCCCGGAGGAGGCGCTGGTCGCCGGGATCGCGCTTGCCGCGGGTATACTGTCGGCATTGTGGCCGGCGTGGCAGGCCTATCGCCTCGACGTCGCGGCCACGCTGGCCGACACGTAGGACGCCATGACTCGATGCC
The DNA here is from genome assembly GCA_963804205.1 of uncultured beta proteobacterium. Lineage (GTDB taxonomy): Bacteria > Pseudomonadota > Gammaproteobacteria > Burkholderiales > Casimicrobiaceae > VBCG01. Next base: position 859,010 of record CAWDPJ010000008.1, read on the forward strand.
CACCCCGCACTGCGCTCGCAGTGCTCGCCATTGCCGCCGCGCTCCCGCTGCACGCGCAGGCGATCACGACTGTCTCGGACAACGGGCTTCCGTCCGCGAACGAATTCTCGGCGCAGATCCTTCCCGAGCGCGCAGGCATCGTGTCCTGGCGCACGCTTGCGCAGGTGTCGCCGGTGAAGCAGGGCAACAAGATGGTGCCCGAGTTCAGCAAGGAGATCCTGGCGCTCGACAAGAAGGACACCAAGGTCCAGGGCTTCATGATCCCGCTCGACGTCGGCGACAAGCAGAAGCGATTCCTGCTGACCGCCGTGCCGTCGCATTGCTCGTTCTGCCTGCCGGCAGGACCCGACTCGCTCGTCGAGGTCGTCGCGAAGACGCCGGTGCGCTATACGTTCGAGCCGATCGTCGTCACGGGACGGTTCACCGTGCTGAAGGACGATTCGGCCGGGTTGCTGTACCGGCTGTCCGACGCAACGCAGGTCGAGACCGCGCAGCTTGCGCCAGGCGCGCCGGCGGGGCTCGTGCCCGGCGCAGCGCCTTCGCCAAGCAAGCTTCCGACGAAGTAGAAGCGCTCTTCGGCATTCTCGCGTCGGCGCGGCATGCGCAGACGCGCCATGACCTCGCGGTGTACGTCGACCCGGACTGATCCTGCAATGACCGACCGCCCGGCCACGCGTTCCGCTGCTGCTCCTCCCCGGCCTGACGAACGACGAGCGCGTATGGCGATCGGTGATCGGCGCTCTCGCCGGCGACGCCGATGCCAGCGTGGGCGACCTGCGCACGCGCGATACGATGAGCGCGCTGGCCGCCGACGTCGCTGGCCCGCGCGCCCGAACGATTCGCCATGGCGGGATTGTCGATGGGCGGCTATTGCGCGCTCGAAATCATGCGACAGGCGCCGGAGCGCGTGATGGGACTGGCGCTGGTGGACACTTCCGCCCGACCCGATACGCCGGAGAGCAAGGCGAACCGCGAGAAGCAGATCGAGCGCGCGCGCACCGATTACCCGGGACTCGTCGCCGAGCTGCTGCCCAAATGGATCCATCCGTCGCGGCTGCATGACGCGGAGGTCGGTCAGGTTGCGCGCGACATGGCGCTCGACGCCGGTCCCGAGATCTTCGCGCGCCAGCAGCGCGCGATCATGAGCCGCGCCGACTCGCGGCCAAGCTCTGAGCGCGATCCGCTGTCCGACGGTCGTCGTGTGCGGTCGCGACGATGCGCTGATGCCGATGGAGATCCACGAGGAGCTCGCGCAGCGGCATCGGCGAGGCGACGCTGGAAATCATCGAGACTTGCGGGCATCTGTCGCCCCTCGAGCGCCCCGCGCGGGTGAGCGACGCACTGCGCCGCTGGTTGCGTCGACTCGGCTGACGCCGCAAGCGGCGGTCGTCCGCGGAGCGAAGCGCGTCGCTCCGCTATAATTTCAGGCTTTTGCACGCTTTCGGCGCGCGTCGCCGTGCGTCCCCATGGAACTCGCAAAGAGCTACGAGCCGCACGCGATCGAGCGCAAGTGGTATCCGGTCTGGGAATCGCGCGGCTATTTCAAGCCGTCGATGGACCCGACGCGCGACGCCGTATTGCATCGCGCTGCCGCCGCCGAACGTCACCGGCACGCTGCACATGGGCCACGCGTTCCAGCAAACGCTGATGGACGTGCTGATCCGCTGGCACCGGATGAAAGGCGACAACACGCTCTGGCAGGTGGGCACCGACCATGCGGGGATCGCCACGCAGATCGTCGTCGAGCAGCAGCTCAAGGCGGAAGGCGCGTCACGGCTCGAGCTCGGCCGCGCTGCGTTCAGCGAGCGCGTATGGGCGTGGAAGGAGGAATCCGGCGGCGCGATCACGCAGCAGATGCGCCGGCTCGGCCTGTCGGCCGACTGGTCGCGCGAGCGGTTCACGATGGACGCGGGCCTGTCGGCGGCCGTGCTGGAAACGTTCGTGCGGCTGTACGAGGACGGCCTGATCTATCGCGGCAAGCGGCTCGTCAACTGGGACCCGAAGCTCGGCACGGCCGTGTCCGACCTCGAAGTCGATTCCGAGGAGGAGCAGGGGAAGCTCTGGGAGATCCGTTATCCGCTTGCGGACAGGAGCGATTCCGTTGTCGTCGCAACGACCCGGCCGGAGACGATGCTCGGCGACACCGCGGTCGCGGTGAATCCCGGAGGACGAACGCTACCGGCATCTCGTCGGCAAGACGATCACGCTGCCGCTGACCAACCGCGAGATCCCGATCATCGCCGACGACTACGTCGATCGCGAGTTCGGCACCGGGGTGGTGAAGATCACGCCGGCGCACGACTTCAACGACTGGGCGATCGCCCAGCGACACGGGCTGCCGTCGTTGCCGATCCTGGACCTGCAGGCGAAGGTCAACGACAACGCGCCGGCGAAGTATCGCGGCATGGATCGCTACGTCGCGCGCAAGGCCGTGCTCGCCGACCTTCGCGACGCGGGCCTCGTCGTTTCGGAGAAACCGCACAAGATGATCGTGCCGCGCTGCGGCCGCACCGGCGAAGTCGTCGAGCCGATGCTCACCGACCAGTGGTACGTGGCGATGACCAAGCCGGCGCCGGCGACGCATCCGTTCTTCCCGAATCGCTCGATCCAGGACCTTTGCCTTGCGGCGGTCAGCGACGCGGGGTTGCCTGCCGGTGCGCCGGGCGGCGGCGAGAACGTCGCGTTCGTGCCCGGCGAATGGCGCTCGACCTACCTGCACTGGATCAACAACATCCAGGACTGGTGCATCTCGCGCCAGCTGTGGTGGGGGCACCAGATCCCCGCGTGGTACGACGAGGCCGGCAACGTCTACGTCGCGCGCGACGAAGCGCAGGCGCGCGAGCAGGCGCGCGCGAAGCTCGGCCGCGAGCCGCGCACGTTCCGCCGCGACGAGGACGTGCTCGACACCTGGTTCAGCTCGGCGCTCTGGTGCCATTCCACACTCGGCTGGCCGGACGACACGCCGGAGCTGCGGACGTTCCTGCCGACGAGCGTGCTGGTCACCGGCTTCGACATCATCTTCTTCTGGGTCGCGCGCATGATCATGACGACGACCTACTTCACCGGCCGCGTGCCGTTCCGCGACGTGTACATCAATGCGATCGTGCGCGACGAGGAAGGCCAGAAGATGTCGAAGTCGAAGGGCAACGTCCTCGATCCGGTCGACCTGATCGATGGCGTCGACGTCGAAACGCTGGTCGCGAAGCGCACGGCGAACATGATGGATCCGCGGCAGACCGAAACGATCGCCAAGCGCACGCGCAAGCAGTTCCCGAACGGCATCCCCGCGTTCGGCGCCGACGCGCTGCGCTTCACGTTCGCAAGCCTCGCGACCTTCGGCCGGACGCTGAACTTCGACCTGTCGCGCTGCGAGGGCTATCGCAACTTCAACAACAAGCTGTGGAACGCGACGAAGTTCGTGCTGATGAACACCGTCGGCAAGGACAACGGCGTCGAAGGCCCGAAGCCTCCGCTGACCTTCGTCGACCGCTGGATCATCTCGCGGCTGCAGGACGCCGAGGAAGAGATCAACCGCCAGCTCGCCGGTTATCGCTTCGACCTCGCGGCCAAGGCGTTCTACGAGTTCGTCTGGGACGAGTACTGCGACTGGTACATCGAGCTGTCGAAGGTGCAGCTCGCCGATCCGGACCCCGACGTCGCGCGCGGGACGCGGCGCACGCTGCTTGCGCGTGCTCGAGGCGGTGCTGCGCCTCGGGCATCCGATCATCCCGTTCGTCACCGAGGAGCTGTGGCAGCACGTCGCGCCGCTCGCGGGCAAGCGGGGCGACACGATCTCGCTGCAGCCGTATCCGAAAGCCGATGTCGCGAACCGCGCGCCGGACGCGGTTGCGCAAGTGGACGCGCTGAAGCGCATCGTCGAGGCGATCCGCTCGCTTCGCTCGGCAGATGGAGCTGTCGCCCGGCGCAGAAGGTCGACGTGCTGGTCGCGGCAGACGCCGGCGATGTCGCGACGGCCTTCCGGCCGTACGTCATGGCGCTGTCGCGCCTTTCCGACTACCGGATCGTCGAAGAGCTGCCGAAGACCGACGCGCCGGTGCAGGTCGTCGACAAGTTGCGGCTGATGCTCGACGTCAAGGTCGATCCGGCCGCCGAGCGCGAGCGGATCGCGAAGGAGATCGCGCGGCTCGAAGGCGAAGTCGCCAAGGCGAACGCGAAGCTTGCCAACGAGAGCTTCGTCTCGCGCGCGCCGCCCGCGGTCGTCGAGCAGGAGCGCGCGCGCCTCGCTTCGTTCCTGTCGACGCTGGAGAAGCTTCGCGACCAGGTCCGGCGGCTGTCCTGACGCGCCAGGTGCGCGCACCAGGATGATGCAGCGTCCGCGCAGTCCGCTAGCGGTCGCGCAGGAAGACCCAGGCCACGCCGGCGGTCACCTCGATCACGGCGGAGATGACGGCGACGACATAGAAGACGGCGGCGGTTGCCCGGGCGTCGCAGGCCTCGATGACCGCCGCGACGGCGAACGTGGCGACGAGGCAGGCGCACCAGCGGCGCATGTAGACCGGCAGGTGGACGCGCTGGGCCACGTTGTGGCGCCACGCGGCAGCCCGGCGCAGCAGGTCGCCGGTGTTGACGTCGACGAACAGCCACCCCCAGAACCAGTAGCGGTACACGAGGTGCCAGAGCGGCTCGCAGGCCGCGACGGCGACAATGGGAACGGAGGGAACCACCCGCAGTCTCCTTCGACGGTGTTCGTAATGATCCCGGCCAATGCGTTTCGTTCCCGGCTTGCAAATCGCGTGCCGTCGCTGATTCGCGAGAAAATGCCGGACGCCCGACAACGGCTCGCCCGATCGGATCCGGCGCTTACCCGAACGTGTCCTGGCAATGGGGCAGCGTTGACGTTCGACCTCGCCCACCGGTTTCGTGCGCTGCGCCACGCGAGCTACCGGCGTTACTTCGCGGGCCAGGGCCTGTCGATGATCGGCACCTGGATGCAGCAGGTGGCCATGGGCTGGCTGGTGTACCGGCTGACGGGTTCTGCCTGGCTGCTTGGCGTGGTGGCGTTCTGCAGCAACGCGGGAATCCTGTTGTTCGGGACGTTCTCGGGCGTCGTCGCCGATCGCGTCGACCGCCGGCGCGCGATCTACGTGACGCAGAGCCTGCTCGCATTGCAGGCCGTCACGCTGGCCGTCGTCGCGGGCACCGGCATCGTCGAGCCGTGGCACCTCGTGCTGCTGGCGCTCTGGCAGGGCATTGCGAATGCCTTCGACATCCCGCTTCGCCAGTCGCTGCTCGTGCACATGGTGAAGGGGCGCGAGGATCTCGCGAACGCGATCGCGCTGAACTCGTTCCTCGTGAACGGCGCGCGCGTCATCGGACCCGCGCTCGCCGGGCTGCTGCTCGCGATCACGACCGAGGCCGTCTGTTTCGCGCTGAACGCGTTGTCGTTCGTCGCCATGTTCTGGGCGCTGTCGGGCATCGCGTTTCCGGTCGATGCCGACCGTCGCGCAGGCGCTGGCTGGCGGCAAAGCTGGATCGAGGGATTCCGCTACGTGATCGACTTCGCACCGGCGCGTGCGCTGCTGTCCCTGGTCGCGGTGCTCGCCTGGACGATCATTCCGTACATCTCGCTGATGCCGGTGTATGCGAAGGACGTCTATGGCGGCGGCCCGCAGACGCTCGGCCTGCTGCTCGCTTCCGGGGGCGCGGGTGCGCTGCTCGCGACGCTTTACCTCGCAGGACAACGGAACGTGCCCGGGCTGCTGCACGTCATCGTGATCGCGGCCGCAGCGTCGGGCATCGCGCTCGCGGCGTTCGCGTATCTGCGCTACCTGCCGCTCGCCGTTCCGCTGATCGTTGTGTTCGGCGGCGCGCGTGATCCTGGCGGCCGCATCGGCGAACACGATCCTCCAGACGATCGTCAACGACCGCCTGCGCGGGCGCGTCGCCGGCTTCTACATGCTGTCGTTCCTGGGCGTCGCGCCGCTCGGCAATCTCGCCGCGGGCGCGATCGCCGAGAGAATCGGCGTGCCGGCGACGTTCCTCGTGAACGGTCTCGTCGCGCTGGCCGCGTCACTCGTGTTCATGCGGAGGCTTCCGGCGCTGCGTGAGGGGGTACGAAAGGCACGGCTCGACCGGTAGACCCGCAGAGCTTGACGGGCTCGACAAACACAAGCCCGGCGCGAAACCGGGCTTGTCTGGACTTTCCAAGCGTTACCGATCAGGCGGTCGTGGTCTCGACGCCGTCCGCCGGCGCTGCGATCGAGGGTGTCGCTTCAGCGGTCTGCGCGACCGGCCGGCGCTGCAACAGCATCGGGACGACGTGCTGGCGCTTGACGATCGGCGCATGCGGTGCGCGCGGCAACGGCTGATCGGGATTGCGCGCGTAGGCCTCGTCGCGCTCGCGCTGGCGATCGACCGGGGCGGGGCGATCCACACGCGGAGCATGCTCGCTGCGCGGCGCGCGCTCGGCGCGTAGCCCGCGCTCGCGACGCTCGCGCGGTGCGGGCGCCATGGTCGCCTTCTCGGCGGAGAAGTCGTCCGGCTGGTGCACGAGCACCTTCTTCTTGACCAGCTCTCTCGATCTCGGCGAGGTGCCGCTCCTCGGCCGGATCGACCAGCGAGATCGCGACGCCGGAAGCGCCCGCGCGGCCGGTGCGGCCGATGCGGTGGATGTAGTCCTCGGGAACGTGCGGCATCTCGTAGTTGACGACCATCGGCAGGTTGTCGATGTCGAGGCCGCGCGCCGCGACGTCGGTCGCGACCAGCACCTGCAGCTTGCCTTCCTTGAACGCGGCCAGCGCCTCGAGCCGCGCGGCCTGCGTCTTGTCGCCGTGGATCGACGCCGTGGTCAGGCCGTCCTTCTCGAGCTGTCGCGCAAGGCGCGACGCGCCATGCTTCGTGCGCACGAAGCACAGCACCTGCCACAGGTTGCGCGTCTTCACCAGATGCACGAGCAGCGCGCGCTTGTCTTCCTGCTTGACCTTGTACGCGCTCTGGTCGACGGTCTCGGCCGCCGTGTTGCGGCGCGCGACCTCGATCAGCTGCGGCTGGTTCAGCAGCTCGTCGGCGAGCTTCTTGATCTCCGGCGAGAACGTCGCCGACCACAGCAGGTTCTGGCGCTTCGCGGTTGCCGGCAGCAGCGCCATGATCCGCTTGATGTCCGGGATGAAGCCCATGTCGAGCATGCGATCGGCTTCGTCCAGCACGAAGATCTCGACCTGCCCGAGGTACACGCTCTTGTGCTCGATATGGTCGAGCAGCCGGCCCGGCGTGGCGACGAGGATCTCGACGCCGCCGCGCACGATCGGCAGCTGCAGCTTGATGTCGACGCCGCCGTAGACGACCGTCGAGCGCAGGCCCGTGTACTTGCCGTACTCGCGGATCGATTCCTCGACCTGGATCGCGAGCTCGCGCGTCGGCGTGAGGATCAGCGCGCGCACCGGATGCCGGGCCGGCGACGGGCTCGTGTTCGCGAACGGCATCAGCTTGTGGAGGATCGGGAGGCCGAAGCCGGCGGTCTTGCCGGTGCCGGTCTGGGCGCCGCCCATGACGTCCAGGCCCTGCGAGGACGACGGGGATCGCCTGGCTCTGGATCGGGGTGGGGGTGGTGTAACCGGCCTCGGCCACGGCCCGGAGGATCTCCGGCCGCAAGCCGAGCTCCGCAAAGCTCGGAACACTGCTCAATCACGTCTCCTGAAATGCGGCCCACTCGCGTGTCGCGAGTTCCGGTCCAGGCAGCGTGGTCAACAGTGGATACTATGCGACCGGAAACAAAGACTTGTCGATTATACCGCGATTCCTGGCTTGAGGGTGCGGTGACCGAGGAACGGCCGTCCGGAGCAGGCTTGAGCGGCAAAGTGACGGACTGCGAGGTTTGGAGCGGGACGGACCCGCGTCGAACTGCTATAATCGAAGGCTTTTCTTTTCCGGTCCCGCCGGACGCCGGCTGCTCGGACGCCATGCGCAACGACCTTCGCAACATCGCCATCATCGCCCACGTCGACCACGGCAAGACCACGCTGGTCGACAAGCTGCTCGTGCAGGCGGGGACGTTCGCGGCCCATCAGCACACCGACGAGCGGATGATGGACAGCAACGACCTCGAGCGCGAGCGCGGGATCACGATCCTCGCGAAGAACTGCTCGGTCCTCTATCGCACGGCGGCGGGCGAGACGCAGATCAACATCGTCGACACGCCGGGTCACGCGGACTTCGGCGGCGAGGTCGAGCGCGTGCTCGGCATGGTCGACGGCGTGCTGCTGCTCGTCGACGCGGTCGAGGGCCCGATGCCGCAGACCCGCTTCGTGACGATGAAGGCCTTGAAGCAGGGCTTGCAGCCGATCGTCGTCGTGAACAAGGTCGATCGCCCGGGCGCGCGGCCCGAGTGGGTCGTGAACCAGACGTTCGAGCTGTTCGACCGGCTCGGCGCCACCGAGTCGCAGCTCGACTTTCCCGGTCGTCTTCGCGTCGGCGCTGAACGGCTGGGCGACGCTCGACGTCAACGTGGCGAAGGCCGGCGTCGCGCCCGAGCCCGCCGACATGCGCGCGCTGTTCGAGACGATCCTCGCGCACGTTCCGGCGCCCGGCGGCGATCCCGAGGCGCCGCTGCAGTTCCAGGTCAGCGCGCTCGATTATTCGAGCTATGTCGGCCGTCTGGGCATCGGCCGCATCCGCCGCGGTCGGGTGAAGCCGGGCCAGGTCGTGGCCGTGCTGCACGGCCCGCTCGCCGAAGGCGAGGTCGCGCCGACGGCGAAGATCGGGCAGGTCCTCAAGTTCGCGGGTCTCGACGCGCGTTCCGGTCGGAGTTCGCGCAGGCCGGCGACATCGTGCTGGTCACCGGCGTCGAGGACCTGACGATCGGAACGACGCTCACGCCGGTCGAGGCGCCCGAGGCGCTGCCGCCGATCGCCGTCGACGAGCCGACGCTGTCGATGTACTTCCAGGTGAACACGTCGCCGCTCGCCGGTCGCGAGGGCAAGTACGTGACCTCGCGCAACGTGCGCGAACGCCTGCAGCGCGAGCTGCTGACCAACATGGCGCTGCGGGTCGACGAGACGGAGGACACCGACGTGTTCCTCGTGTCCGGGCGCGGCGAGCTGCACCTGACGATCCTGATCGAGAACATGCGCCGCGAGGGCTACGAGCTCGCGGTGTCGCGGCCGCGCGTGGTGACGCGCACGATCGACGGCGTCGTGAACGAGCCGTACGAGTTCCTGACCGTGGACGTCGAGGACGCGCACCAGGGCGCGGTCATGCAGGAGCTGGGCGCGCGACGCGGCGAGCTCACCCACATGGAGTCGGACAGCCGCGGCCGCACGCGTCTCGATTACCGGATCCCCGCGCGGGGCCTGATCGGCTTCCAGGGCGAGTTCATGAATGCCACGCGCGGCACGGGACTGATGAGCCACGTCTTCGACAGCTACGCGCCGGTCAAGGGCGAGATCCCCGAACGGCGCAACGGCGTTCTGGTGTCGCAGGACGACGGCGAGGCCGTCGCCTACGCGCTGTGGAAGCTGCAGGAGCGCGGCCGCATGTTCGTCTCGCCCGGCGAGAAGCTGTACGAAGGCATGGTCATCGGCATCCACTCGCGCGACAACGACCTCGTCGTCAATCCGATCAAGGGCAAGCAGCTGACCAACGTCCGCGCATCGGGCAAGGACGACGCGATCCTGCTGACGCCGCCGATCCAGCTCACGCTCGAGTACGCGGTCGAGTTCATCGCCGACGACGAGCTGGTCGAGGTGACGCCGAAATCGATCCGCATCCGCAAGCGGTTCCTGAAGGAGCACGAGCGCAAGCGCGCGTCGCGCGACAGCGCGGTGGAGACGCAGGCCGCTGGTGCCTGATCGCCGGGGAGTGGTCGTCCGGTAACGACGACGACCGGGTTGCGACGCGCGAATGCAATCCGCGCGTGGCCTGTCACTCCGGCGTGGCGCGCCGGATTGCAGGAACGTCGATGATGCTTCGCGTTCCCGCGGCCGGCGGGTTTTCGACTGCGCTCACCAGCGCTGCGATCATCTGCTCCAGCGTCACGAAGCCGAGCCGCCGCGCGGCGTCGCGCGTCGGCGGAAACAGCTCGGCGAGCCTCGTGAACGGCAGCAACAGCATCGGCCAGCGGTGCCCGGGTCCGAGCACGTACCAGGGGCGGAGGATCGTCGCCGTGAGCCCGGCCGCCTCGATCGCAGCCTCGCCTTGCGCACGCGCATCGACATAGGCGCGCATCACCGGGGCGGGTTGCGCGACGCTGACGTACACGAGATGCGCTAGCGCTGCCACGCGGGCTGCTTCGACGCTGGCGCGGATCGACGCGAGATCGATCGACAGGAACGATGCGGCCTTCGCGGGACTCGGATGCGGCGTACCGACGAGGTGGACGAGCGTCGCGCCAGGCACGAGCGCGGCACCGATCGAGCGTGGATCGAGCGCGTCGCCTTCGATCGCAGTGCCCGCAAACGCGCGGTCAAGCGAGGCGCGGCGAGCCAGCGAGCGCACGCGGTGACCTCTGCCGGCCAGCCGCTCGGCGAGCGGCCGACCGATGTAGCCGGTGGCGCCGGTGATGAGGACATCGCGAGGCTGCGGGGCTCGCGGTCATGGGCCAGCATACGCGCGGCGCGGCGTCGCGGATGCGTGCTGATCGGACACGACGGTCGCTGCGCCGTGCGCGACAATGCGCGTTCCTCGTCTCTTCGCCGGCTCGCCTCGATGCCCTCGCTTTCTCCCGCGCTCGCATCCCGCTTCGCGAGCATCGCGCTCGACAACGTCGTCCGCCAGTACCCGAACAAGCTGGACCATGTGATGAACGGCGACGCGGACGTGGCAACGCCGCGGGCGCTGCATCCGGCGTTCTACGGCAGCTACGACTGGCATTCGTGCGTGCACATGCACTGGCTGCTCGCTCGCCTGCTTCGAATCGCCCGCGATCTGCCGCAGGCCGCCGCGATCGCCGAGACGTTCGATGCGCACCTGAGCCGCGAAGCGATCGCCGGCGAGGTGGGCTATCTCGGCCGCGCGAGCACGCAGACGTTCGAGCGGACGTACGGCTGGGCGTGGCTGTTGAAGCTCGCGCAGGAGCTCGGTCGCGGCGAAGGCCGAGCGCTTTCGCGATTGGCAGGCCAACCTCGCGCCGCTCGCCGACGCCTTCGTCGCGCGCTATCTCGACTGGCTGCCGCGAGCGGCGCATCCGCTGCGCATCGGCATGCACGTCAACACCGCGTTCGGCCTCGCGTTCGCGCTCGATTACGCGCGTTCAGCCGGTGAGGCTGCGCTGGCATCGGCGTGCGAGGCGAAGGCGCTCGACTGGTACGCCAACGATCGCGACTATCCGGCGGCCTGGGAGCCCTCCGGCGCCGACTTCTTCTCGCCCGCGCTGATCGAGGCCGACCTGATGCGGCGCGTGCTCGCAGCGGACGCGTTCGCGCATTGGCTGGGGGCGTTTCTTCCGCGGCTTGCGGAAGGCATTCCGGCGTCGCTGTTCAGTCCCACGATTCCGACCGACCGGAGCGACGGGCAGATCGTGCATCTCGACGGACTCAATCTGTCGCGGGCATGGTGCTTCGCCGGCATCGCTGCCGCGTTACCGACCGCCGATCCCCGCGTTCAGGTGGCACGGCAGGCGCACGATGCGCATCTTGCAGCGGGGCTGCAAGGGATCGAGAGCGGCGACTACATGGGCGAGCATTGGCTCGCGAGCTTCGCGGCGCTCGCGCTTACGGGCCGTAGCTCAAACAAAAGCCCGGCATGATGCCGGCCTTTCCGCCTGCCGCGTGTCGTTCTAGAACGGCGTGCTGGTCCCGGTGCGGCTCTCGATCCGGACGTTCAGCTGGCACTCGCCTCGAAACGGTCGCGACCGGATCGTTCGTGGTCGCGCGGATCGCGAACTGATAGCGTCAAGCCCACGTCCAGGTCCAGCGGCCCGCCGACGAGCGCGAGCGTCGTCCGCTCCGCGGGTCGACCGTCTGCCACATGACGAAGTCGCCGGTCGTGGGATTCCAGTTTGCGCCAGCGTCCGTCGAGAAGACCAGCTGGCCCTGGACCGTCTTCGTGGCGGACGGCGTTGTAGTTCATCAGCGTTGCCGCGAAGCTGGCCTGGCGCGGGAAATTCGGTGATCGGCGAACCGGCGTCGGAGATGCAGCCGACGATGCATGGGCGGGTCGTAGGTGCCGTTGAACGCCGGACATCGGTCGTGCGCAGGATGGTCGGCGTCAGCGCGTCGCCCAGACGGTTCAGGAACGCCGCCATCTGCGAGCGGAGGACGAAGTTGTTCGGGCAGTACTCGGTCGCCGTGCAGCCGAGCGTCACCAACCGGTTCGCGATCCATTCGACGTTGTTGCAGAAGAAGTCCGCCGGCGACACGTCGATGAAGCCTCCGCAGTTGCTCTGCCCGAGCGCGGGCAGCGGCGCGAACGCCAGCGACAGCAACAGCATCCATTTCCGCAGAACTCGCATGTCAGATCACTCCTGGTTGCTGGGCGTACGCCGGCCGCCGGCCTGGGTCCGTCGGCGGGCAGAGGATCGTCGCGAGCGATTGTGCCTAGTGCGGCACCGGAATGTCCAGCACGGTCATCGCTTGTCGTCGCGCCGACGGCTGTCACCTACAAGCGTCGATGCGAGTGTGAAATTTCTCGACAGTGACCGAACGATTGCCCTCCTATGCGGCGAAACGCGCGAGGCGCACCGGAATGCGCCGCGAGCCGAACGTGCCACGATACTCGGCGAAGTGTCCGGCGAGCGCGTGCCCGCATTGCGCGCAACGCCCGTCGCGCGTCACGCGATAGTGGAGGATCCGATAGCCGTCGCGCTCGATCAGCGCGGTTCCGCATGCGGTGCAAAACGTCCTGCCGCCCTCGGGATCGTAGACGTTGCCGGTGTACACGTGACGAAGCCCGTTTCGAATGCCGATCGCGCGCGCACGCCTGAGCGTCGCAACCGGCGTGTGCGGAACGTCCATCATCTTCCAGTCCGGATGGAACGCGGTGAAGTGCAACGGGACGTCCGTTCCGAGCTCGCTCGCCACCCACCGGGTCAGCGCGTCGATCTCGTCGTCGCTGTCGTTCCTGCCGGGGATCAGCAGCGTCGTGATCTCGAACCAGACGTCGGTCTCGTGTCGCAGGTACTTCAGCGTATCGAGCACCGGCGCGAGCTTCGCACCGGTAGACCTTCACGTAGAAATCGTCGGTGAACGCCTTGAGGTCCACGTTCGCGGCGTCCATCTTCGCGTAGAGCTCGCGCCGGGGCTCGGGCGAGATGTACCCGGCCGTCACGGCAACCGACTTGATGCCGATATCGCGGCACGCGTCGGCGACGTCCATCGCGTACTCGGCGAAGATCACCGGGATCGTTGTAGGTGAACGCAACCGACGAGCAGCCGAGATCGCGCGCCGCGCGGGCGATCGTCTGCGGCTGCGCGGCATCCATCAGCGTGTCCGTCTCGCGCGACTTGCTGATGTCCCAGTTCTGGCAGAACTTGCAGGCGAGGTTGCAGCCCGCGGTGCCGAACGAGAGGATCGACGTGCCGGGCAGGAAGTGATTGAGCGGCTTCTTCTCGATCGGGTCGATGCAGAAGCCGGAGGAGCGGCCGTAGGTGGTCAACACCATCCGGTCGCCTTCGCGCTTGCGCACGAAGCACAGCCCGCGCTGACCTTCGTGCAGCTTGCAATCGCGCGGGCAGAGGTCGCACTGCATGCCGGCCGTCGGGGAGCAGATGCCACCAGCGCGCGTCGTAGATGCGATTCCGGAACGCGTCATTGAGCGACTTCGGACGCCTCGGCGCTTGACGTCGGCGCTCCCGCTCGGACCACTTGCGCACGCGATACCGCTCGAACCGGCAGTTGTGCAGCGGCGTGTCGGCGGGCAGCCCGGTCTTGCGGATCAGCTCGTCGACGAACACGCCGGCGTCGGGCAGCACGTCCCAGACCTGCGGCAGGAACGTCGCGCGCGTGCGCCCCGACGTGATGATCAGACCGTCGACGCCGGGCGACAGTTGCGCGAGCAATGCGTCGCGATCCGCGAACGACAGCCGGACCGGCGGCGCGAGCACCGAGACTTCGACGCGCGTGCCGGCGAGCTCGTCTTCGGACAGCGGCCGGAAGCGCGGGTCGGACAGTGCCGCCGCGCGCGCATTCGTGATCACGTCGTCGCGCAGGGGCCTGCGGGCCTTGAGCGAGCCCACGCAGCCTCGCAAGCGCTCGTCCTGCCGGAGCGTCACGAAGCAGGCGCCCGGCGCGTCGAGCCAGCGTGCAGCGGGTCGCAGGGAGCGCGGGACCGCCAAGCGCTTCGTGGATGGCCCCTCGAGCCAGCTTGAGCAGCGTGTGGCCTTGCGTCTCGTCGCTGGCGTCGTCGCCGTCGTCCGATTCATGGAACGCGAACGCCGCGTAGCCGACGACGCGCTGCCTGTCGCCTGCCGTATCGCCGGAATTGCACAGGCCGAGGAGCTTCGGCACGAGCGCGCGACGCTTCGCGAGGGTGAGCATTCCCGCGATCGGCGTCGCGCCGCAGGCCTGCTCGTGATCGATCCCGGCGTCGAATCGCAGAATCGCTTGCGCAGTGGCCGCGTCGCGGCGGCGCGCCTCGTCGTAACGATGATAGTGCGAAAGGTCCGAGGAGATGACGATCAGCGTCTCGGGACCGCCCCAGAGCCGATCGATCACTTCGGCAACTTCTTCGGGCGTTGCGTCGCCGACGGCGAGCGGAACGATCGCGAAACGAACCGAGCACGCGCTGCAGAAACGGAAGCTGCACTTCGAGCGCGTGTTCGCGCGCGTGCGCTGCATCCGAGTACACGACCTGGGGCAGCGGTGCGATCGCCTCGATCGCGGATCGATCGAGCGGTACGAGCCCGAGCGGCGTCGCGAAGGCGTCGCACGGTCGGCAACGCAAGGCCGGTCAGCGGGACGCGATGGCAGGGACCCAGGATCACGACGCGCTTGATCGCGGCCGACGACGAGCGCAGGCAGGCGTAGGCACCGGCCGCGACCGGAGCCGAATAGATGTAGCCGGCATGCGGGACGATCAGCGCTTTCGGTCGCCGCGGGCTCACGTGGCGAGCCTGCGCGAGCGCAGTCGTCCACGTCGCGGGCCAAGGCCCCCGAAGCGCTGGGATAGAAGAGCCCGGCGACGGCGGCAGGCCGGACGGAATCGAGGCTGATGTCCGAGGAATCCATCGCGATGCAACGAACGACGATGTCAACGATGCGCGGGTTCGGCGGCGGATGCAAGCGTCACCGATGCGCGGTGCCAGGCCGCCCGATCGATCCGCCGTGCGCCATCCGCGAAGAGGGGCGGTGCGCCCCGCGGCGGAGGCCCGCGCCCTTGATCCCGCCTGCGGTGCAATAGGCCGCGCGTGTAAACTTTGCCTATGCCGGATTACTTCTTGTGGACCGCAGCGGCCGGCGCCGCAGTGCTCGTGATCCTCGTCGTGCTGATGACCGTTGCGCTCGGTCGCTTGCGTGCGCTCGTGTCGGCGGCGCAGCAGGCGGGCGCGCTCGCAACCGACCTCGCCGTGCTGAAGGCCCAAGGCCAGGACCTCGAGCGGGACGTGAAGCTGGACCTCGCGTCGTTGCGGAGCGATCAGACCGAAGCGGCGAAATCGCTGCGCGGCGAGGTCGGGCGAGCGGCTCAACCAGTTCACCGGAACGACGCAGCAGCAGCTCGCTGCGGCAACGGGTGCGCAAAGCGAGCAGCTTCGCGCATTCGCAGAGCGCCTCGCGCAGCTGACGCAGTCGTCCGAGCAGCGCCTCGAGGCGATCCGCGCGACGCTCGAGCAGCGACTCGACACGCTGCGCAACGAGAACGCGAAAAAGCTGGACGAGATGCGCGCCACGGTGGACGAGAAGCTGCAGCAGACGCTGGAAACGCGCCTCGGCGAGTCGTTCAAGCTCGTGTCCGATCAGCTGGATCAGGTCCACAGGGGCCTGGGCGAGATGCAGTCGCTGGCCCAGGGCGTCGGCGATCTGAAGCGGGTGCTGTCCAACGTCAAGAGCCGCGGCACGTGGGGTGAGATGCAGCTCGGCGCGCTGCTCGCGGATCTGTTCACGCCGCAGCAGTACGGCATCAACGTCGAAACGATCCCGGGCACCAACCGGCGCGTCGAGTTCGCGATCCGCATTCCTCGCCGCACCGACGACGCCGCCTTGCTGGATTCCGGTCGATTCCAAGTTTCCCGTGTCGAGGAATGGGAGCGGCTGCAGGCCGCGCTCGAGCGCGCCGATGCCGACGCGGCCGAGTCGGCGCGCAAGGCGCTCGCGCAGTTCGCGCGCACGCAGGCGAAACGGATTCGCGACAGCTATGTCTGTCCGCCGCACACGAGCGATTACGCGATCCTGTTCCTGCCGACGGAGAGCCTCTACGCCGAGCTCATGTCCCGCCCGGGCTTGTCCGACGAGTTGCAGCGCGAGTATCGCGTGACGCTTGCGGGCCCGAGCAACTTCGTCGGCCTTCCTGAACGTCCTGCAGATGGGCTTCCAGCGCGTCGCCATCGAGCAGCGCTCGGCCGAGGCATGGCGGCTGCTCGGGGCGGTGCGCACCGAGTTCGGCAAGTTCGGCGAGATGCTTGCGCGCGTGCGCAGAAGAAGCTGAAGGAGGCGAGCAACACGCTCGACGAGGCGCGCGGCAAGACGACGACGATCGTGCGCAAGCTGCGGGACGTCGAAGCGCTTCCCGAGCCCGAGGCCGTGCGGCTGCTGGCGACGCCGCCGCCGTTCGTTCTCGAGCCGGACGACCCGACGCTCGACGAGAAATAGCGAATGTTCGAGGCGCTTCGCAACTGGCGCCGTCGACGCGTGCTGGCGACGCTGTCCATCCCGGACGCGCTGTGGCGCGAGGCGCTCGACGCGCTGCCGCTGCTCGACGCGTATCGCGAGGACGAGCTCGCGCGGCTGCGCGAGCTCACCGTGCTGTTCCTCGATGCGAAGGGGATCGTCGGCGCGCGCGGCCACGAGGTCACGCCGCTGCAGCGCGTGCTGATCGCCGTGCAGGCGTGCGTGCTGGTGCTGAACCTCGATCTGTCGTGGTACGACGGCTTCGAGAACATCGTCGTCTACCCCGGCGAGTTCGTTCCCGGCTGGGAGTGGGAGGACGAGGCGGGCGTCGTGCACCGCAACGACGCGCCGCTGGCCGGCGAGGCGATGCAGCAGGGACCGGTGGTGCTGTCCTGGCCGGACGTCGAGGCGGCCGCCGACTGGCACGCAACCGGCATGAACCTCGTCATCCACGAGTTCGCGCACAAGATCGACATGCGCGACGGCGATGCGAACGGTTGTCCGCCGCTGCCGCCGGAGATCCCGGCCGCGCCGTGGAAGGCGACGCTGTCCGCGGCGTACGACGATTTCGTCGCCCGCGTGGACCGGGACGAGCCGACGACGATCGACAGCTATGCCGCCGAGAGCCCCGGGGAGTTCTTCGCCGTGCTGTCCGAGGTCTTCTTCGCCGATCCGTTGCTGCTGCAACGGGAATACCCGGCGGTCTATCGCCTGTTTGCAGCGTTTTACCGGCAGGATCTCGCGGCCCGGATCGCCGGAGGCGCCGCCCGGGGGACTTGCCTAGCGCTGCGGTTTCGTCGTCAAATGGTGCGCCGCGCCGGGCGTCCGGCGCACAATCCTTAGAGAGGAATTCACGATGCGCAAGATCGCCCTGTTCGCCGCCGCGATGCTCTGCGGCCGGCACGGCCTTCGCAAGTCATTGCCCGCAGGAAATGAAGAAGATCGACGACGCGATGGCGAAGAACCCGCAAGCTGTCCGCGACGCAGATGGCCGACGTCAAGAAGTCTCGCGCCGAAGGCGAGACGCTGCACAAGGCCGGCAAGCACACCGAGTCGCTCGCCGAGCTCGAGAAGGCGAAGAAGATCCTCGACGTCAAGTGACGCACAAGCCCGATCGCGCAACGCGCGATCGGACTGCGTCATCCCCGCGCAGGTGAGGATCCGCAGGTCGTCATCCCGCGAAGGCGGGGACGACAGCGCTGGGTTCCCGCCTTCGCGGGAACGACGCCGTCGTCAACCCGCGTCGCCGAGCCCGCGCAACGATCGCCGCGGTATCGACGCCTCGCGGCAGCGTTCCGAACGCCGCACCGGCGAATCGGTCCTCGGCCAGCCGCGATGCGCAGAACCCGTCGGCGATCGCCGGCGGCGCATGGCGAATCAACAGCGACGCCTGCATCGCAAGCGACAGCGACTGCGCGATGCGGCGCGCCGCTCCCGCATCGATCGCGTCCGCAGCAAGATCGCGCGTGAGCGCGTCGACCGCCGCGTCGAAGCGGCGATCCAGGCCGGTCGCTGCCGCAAGCTCGGCCTGCAAGCGCGTCGCGCGCGCCGCTGTCGCGTGACAGCGCCCGCAGCACGTCGAGCGCGATGACGTTGCCCGAGCCTTCCCAGATCGAGTTCACCGGCATCTCGCGGTAGAGCCGCGGCAGCGGGTTCTCCTCGACGTAGCCGTTGCCGCCGAGCACTTCGATCGCCTCCGCGGCCAGCGGCGGACCGCGCTTGCACACCCAGTACTTCGCGGCCGGCGTGAGCAACGCGCGCGAGCGCGTGGTCGGCGGTGCCCTCGGGCGCCTCGAAAGCGCGCGCGAGTCGCAGCGCCAGCGCGGTGGCGGCCTCGACTTCCAGCGCGAGATCGGCGAGCACGTTGCGTCATCAGCGGCTGCTCGATCGAGCGGCGCGTCCGAACACGATGCGGTGCGACGCATGATGGATCGCCCACGCGAGACCGCCGCGCATCATGCCGGCCGTGCCGAGCACGCAATCGAGCCGCGTATGCCGCACCATCTCGAGGATCGTCGCGATGCCGCGTCCCGGCTCGCCGAGCGCGAATCCGACGGCGCCGTCGAACTCGACCTCGGACGACGCGTTCGAGCGGTTGCCGAGCTTGTCCTTCAGGCGAACCAGTCGCATCGCTGTTGCGCGTGCCGTCGTCCAGCTGCCGCGGCACGAGGAAGCAGCTCGACGCCGTCGTTCTGCGCGAGCACGAGATGCGCATCGCATTGCGGCGCCGAGAAGAACCACTTGTGCCCGGTGAGCCGGTACGTGCCGTCGGCGCTGCGCTTCCGCGCGCGTGCGGTTGCTGCGCACGTCGGATCCGCCCTGGCGCTCGGTCATTCCCATGCCGATCAGCGCCGCACGCTTTTCGCCGACCGGCAGCGGCCGCGGATCGTAGTCGAGCGCGAGTAGCTTCGGCAGCCAGGCGGACGCGAGTGCGTCGCTCGCGTGTCCGCGCAGCGCGGGCACGGCCGCGAACGTCATCGTCAGCGGGCACTGCGTGCCGTTCTCGACCTGCGCATGCAGCATGTACATCGCCGCGCGCGCGACGTGCGCGCCCGGTCGCGCATCGCGCCAGGGCGACGCATGCTCGCCGGCCGCAGTCGCCATGCGCATCAGCTCGTGCCACGCCGGATGGAACTCGACGCTCGTCCACGCGCTCGCCGGTCCGGTCGAGCGTGCGAAGCTGCGGCGGATGGCGATTCGCGGCGTCCGCGAGCGCGAACGTCTCCGCGCGTCCCAGCTGCTCGCCCCACGGCGACGAGCGCGCCTTCCGCCCACGCCGCGCCTTCGCGCGCGAGCGACTCGCGCAGCGCGCGGTCGCCGGCGTAGAGGTTGCGACCCTCGTACGGCGGCGGCTGGTTCGGAAACGGCGTTTGGGTCACGCTGGGCCTGCCGGGGTGCGGATCGAGGATAAAGGATAGAGGGCGCGACGGCGGCGTGCGAGAGGTTGCTGTGACCGCGATGCGTTCCGCAACTGACGCTGTTCACCTATCGGGGACGATCCCTCACCCCTCTATCCTCGATCCCATCCCCGCTTTATCGGTCGGCGCGCGCGCAAGCATCACCACGGCGCCGAGGATCAGGACCCCGCCGATCGCCTGGATCATCTCGATGCGCTCGCCGAGCAGGGTCGCCGCGAGAACGATCGTGAACACCGGCTCGATCGTCGACAGCGTCGATGCCTGCGTCGGGCCGATTCGGGCGAGCCCCGCGAAGAACAGCGTGATCGCGGCGACCGTCGAGACCAGCGCGATGGCCGCGACCGCGGCCCAGCCGGCGAGCCGACCGTGGCAGCATGCGGTCCCTTGATCGCTGCGGCGATGACGAAGACCGCGGCGGCGCTCGCGACGACGACCGTCGACAACGCCAGCGGCGCGACGCGCTCGGTAAGCCGCGTGCCGACGACGATGTAGACCGAATAGATCGCCGCTGCCGCGACACCGAACGCGATGCCGAGCGGCAGTTGCGGGAACGCGCTCGTCCCGCTGCCGGTCAGCGCAGGTGCCACCGTGAGCGTCATGCCCGGCGAGTGCGACGACGAGGGCGATCGAGCTTCACGGCGTTCATCCGCTCGTGAAGGAACAGCGTGGCCAGCACTGCGACCAGCGCCGGATGAAGATAGAGCAGCAGCGCGACCAGACCGGCAGGTGCGAGCGTCAGCGCCGTGAAGAACGACGCGGCCTGTCCGCCGTATCCGGCGCCACCGAGCGCGGCGACCGCTGCAAGGTCGCGACCGCGCGGAAGCGTGACGTCGCGCGCTCGCGCGATCACCGCCAGACAGACGGCCGCAATCGTGAAGCGCAATGCGAGCAGCGTTGCCGTGTCGACGCCATCCGCGTACGCCACGCGCGCCAGGATGGCCATCGCGCCGAACGCGAGCGCCGACGCGACGATGAACGCGATGCCGGTCGCGCGTGCCGCGCGTTGCGCGCGCGCGCCGTCGTGCGCGGCAATCATGCTTCAGGCGGAGGCCGGCCGCTGCGCGCTCTTCGGACGAAAAGCCTTGCAGATCGCGTCGTTGGTCTCGACGTACGGCCCGCCGATCAGATCCAGGCAGTAGGGCACCGCGGCGAAAATGCCGGCGACGCACGACGCGTCCTTCCGCATCACGCACGCCCTCGAGCGTCTCGCGGATCGCCTTCGGCTGTCCCGGCAGGTTCAGCACCAGCGCGCGGCCCCGGATCACGCCTACCTGTCGCGACAGGATCGCCGTCGGCACGTAGCGCAGCGACACCTGCCGCATCTGCTCGCCGAACCCGGGCATGACCTTGTGCGCGATCGCGAGCGTTGCTTCCGGCGTGACGTCGCGCGGCGCCGGACCGGTGCCGCCGGTCGTGAGCACGAGATCGCATTCGACGACATCGACGAGCTCGATCAGCGTTCGCTCGATCACCGGTTGCTCGTCGGGAACCAGGCGCGTTTCGATCGTCCATGCGGTCTTCAGCGCCGCTTCGAACCACTCGCGCAGCGCTGGAATACCCTGGTCCTCGTAGACGCCCGCGGACGCGCGGTCGGAGATCGAAACGAGGCCAATCTTCAATGCGCGATCGTCGGTCATGCGTTGCTAGCCTTTCGGGTCGAACCATGTCCGCTGTCCTCGACTGAAGACACTGGATCCCCGCCTTCGCGGGGATGACGCAGTCGCATTCCGATCGTGCTTCGCTCGATCGGGCTTGTGCGTCACTTCGCGATGGAGCCGCTGACCAGCCGGAACAGCGCGCGGAACTTGTGCGGCGGTCGACCGCTTGCGCGTTCGCTGCGCGCCTCGCGGATCAGCTCGACCAGCTCGGCGGGGTCCACGCCGGGATGCGCGGCGACGAATTCGGCGACGGCGAGCTCGTCCTCGAGCAAGCGGTCGCGCCAGCGTTCGGCGGCCGCGAACTGCGCCCGCTCTGCGCGCGGAAGCGCCTGGCTGCGCTCGAGCGCAGCGCGGATCGGCTCCGGGTCGACGTCGCGCATCAAGCGGCCGACGTACTGCAGCTGCCGGCGCCGGGCCTCGTGCTTCGTGATCGAACGCGCCTGCGCGATCGCGTCGGCGAGACGCTCGGGAAGCCCCAGGCCTGCGAGCCTCGACGGCTCGAGCCCGACGAGCATCGCGCCGAGGTCCTGCAGCGCCTGCATGTCCTTCTTGCGGCGAGTCTTCGACGGCGCCGTGTCGGCCGCGAGCGCCTCGGGCGCGTCCGCGCGAGCGCATCGAACGATCAGGGGGGGCGGGCATGGCGAAATCGACGAGAAAACTGCTTTGCTATCATAGCCCACGTGCCTTCAGCAGCCGCGAACGGCGCGGCACGCTCCTTGGCGCTGCCCACGAATGATCCCCTCGCTCCCGACCGCCACGCTCGCCGCCGGCACCGTGGCTTCGCGCCGCGGCAGCGCCGGAGACGGGCCGTTTCCGGTCTCGACCGACGAATTGACCCGCGTCGCCGAGCGCATCCTGGCCGCCGCACGGCAGGCGGGCGCCACGGCGGCGGAAACCGAGGTGTCGCAGGCCGTCGGGCAGAGCGTCACCGTGCGCCAGGGCGAAGTCGAGACGATCGCCTACAACCGCGACAAGGGTATCGGCGTCACCGTCTACGCCGGCCAGCGGCGCGGCCAGGCGAGCACGGCGGACTTCAGCGACGACGCGATCCGCGCCGCCGTCGACAAGGCGCTCGCGATCGCCCGCTACACCGCCGAGGATCCGGCCGCAGGACTTGCCGATCCCGACCGCCTGGCGAAGCACTGGACCGATCTCGACCTCTACCATCCGTGGGCGCTCAGCGTCGAGCAGGCGATCGAGCTCGGCCGCGAAGCGGAGCGGGCGGCGCTCGCCGTCGACAAGCGGATCACGAACACCGAGGGCTCCACCGTTGCGCGTGGCGACTCCGAGTTCGTCTACGCGAACACGAACGGCTTCCTCGGCGGCTACCGTGCGTCGCGCCATCACATCGACGCCTCGGTGATCGGCGAGGACGACGCGGGCATGCAGCGCGACTACTGGTACACGGCGGCTCGCGTGGCTTCCGAGCTGTTGCCCGCTTCCGAAGTCGGGCCGGATCGCAGGCGAGCGCACGGCGCGGCGCCTCAACAGCCGCAAGCTCGGCACGCTCGACTGCCCGGTGCTGTTCGAGGCGCCTGAAGCCGCCGATCTCATCGGAAGCTTCGTGCACGCGGTCTCGGGGGGCAGCCTGTACCGCAAGGCGTCGTTCCTGCTGGACGCGTTGGGCAAGCCGGTGTTCTCGCCGGTCGTGTCGATCCGCGAGGAGCCGCATCTTCGCGCGCGCGCGCGGCAGTGCGCCGTTCGATGCCGAAGGTGTCGCCACGCTGCCGCGCGACGTCGTTCGCGACGGCGTGCTCGAAGGCTATTTCCTCGGCAGCTACTCGGCGCGCAAGCTCGGCATGACAACGACGGCGAACGCCGGCGGCGCGCACAACCTCATCGTCGCGCCGGGCAGCGACGACTTCGCGGCGATTGCTGAGGCGCATGGGTCGCGGCCTGCTCGTGACCGAGCAGCTCGGTCACGGCGTGAACCTCGTGACCGGCGACTATTCGCGCGGCGCAGCGGGCTTCTGGGTCGAGAACGGCGAGATCGCGTATCCGGTCGAGGAGATCACGATCGCCGGCAATCTGAAGGACGTCTTCCGGGGCATCGTCGCCGTCGGCAGCGACATCGACCGGCGCGGCTCGCGTCACGTCGGCTCGATTCTCGTCGACCGCATGACGGTCGCCGGACAGCAAGCCTGAAGCGCCACGACCGACCGACCCATGATCGAGCCGATCATCCACTGGGTCCGGTCGTTCAACGACCCGCTGCGCAGCTCTTCGCAGGCATCGCGCTGGATCGCGTCGCTTTCGCCTTCCGATCCGCTCGCGATCCAGAAGGAAGCGCTCGAGCTCATCGCGGACTTCCCCGGCAACCGCAAGGACTTATCGCCCGGGCAGGCGGAAGCGCTGCTCAAGATCGATGCGCGGCTCGAGCCGGTGCTCGCCGGACTCACCCGCCAGTACACGCAGAGCTACCAGAAGAGCACGTCGGTCGAGTCCCGGCTCTGGCACTCGGTATTCGACATCGTCAAGGCGTTCCTCGTCGCGTATCACGCGTCGCTGAAGGCGGGTTATGCGCGCGCCGAGAACAAGCGCTGGCGGGCGGTGCTGCCGTGGGTCCTGGTGCGGCTTGCACACTACAAGGGATTCGACGGCAAGTTCCGGCTGTTCCGCTACGGTCACTGGATTCCGGCGCAGTGGCGGGAGTTCCACGAGCTCTACGAGTTCGCGCGGATGCGCGGCTGGCAGCGCGAGCAGCTGATCTACGGCGCAGCCGCGTTCGCGCGTCCGGGCATCTCGTTCGAGCAGGAGTATCTGAAGGCGCTGCTGCTGATGCGGCTCGATTCCGGCAACTTCACGCCGGATCAGGTCGAATGGGTATCGCGCCAGCTCGACGACTGGACGCCTTCGCTGACGCTGGTCTCGCCGCCGGGCGAAGGTGCGGGCTTCTACGTCGACCTGACCGGCACGCAGGGCCTGCGCCGTCGCGACAAGCCGAACGTCCCGGGTCGCGTGCTGCTGCTGGACACGGGCCCCGCCTACGCGCGCATCGTCGAGCAGTTGCGCTGGCTGCCGGACCAGGACGACGAGGTCCCGAAGCCGGGCGAGCTTCCCGCGCGCGAGCAGCGCCTGCTGTTGATGCGCCTCGCTTCGCTGCTCGGCCCGACTGCGATCGCGCATGCGCCGCGCGCCACGCGGGTCCGCGGCGACGGCGACATGCGCGTCGTCGTGGGGCTGCCGGCGTTGACGCGGGCGATCGCGGAAATCGAGCGGTTGCCGGATTCCGCGCGCTCGGTCGGCGTGTCGGGCAGCTTCGACGAAGTGACGCAGATGATGAATCCGGCGCAGAACCCGGAATCGGTCGCGCGGCGCATCCGCGGCACGAACTGGCGGCTCATCGATCGAAGCGAAACCGGGTGCCGGCTGATCGCACCGTCGAAGGAAGCGCCCGCGCGCCTGGGCGAGCTCATCGCGATCCGCGACGGCGAGCACTGGGTCCTCGGCGTCGTGCGACGCATGCAGCGCCAGCAGGTCGACGAGGTGACCGTCGGCGTCGAGGTCATCGCGAAACGGCTGGTGCGCGTGCTCATGCGCGCCTGGACCACGCCTGCGGACTCCGAACGCGCGGGTGTGGACCGCCCGTTCTTCGGCATCTATCTCCCCGCGCATTCGGAGAACCGCCAGTCGGCCCAGCGCAGCCTGATCGGGCCGGAAGAGCGCTTTCTCACCGGCGGCATGGTCGAGCTCGACACCGGCAGCGCGCGCTACCTGATTCGCTTCACGCAGATGCTCGAGCGCCAGGCGGGTTGGTCGTGGGCGCTGTTCAACGCGGTGCGCAAGCTGTCGGGGTAGTTGAGGGGCTTGGATCTCGGATCTCGGGATCGTCCCCGGCGGGCACGCGATGTCGCGAAGCGATCCTGTAGATCGCAAGCGTCGGGCGGCCTGGCGCTGCCGCTCCCCAGAGCCTAGATCCCGGATCCGAGTCCCCAAAACGAGCCCAACCGGTGCTAGAGTCCGACAGTTTCGCTCGTACGTCAATAGATCTCCAGGAGGGGGTTGTCATGAAGCGCCGTTCGTTCCTACAGCACAGCGGCATGGCCGGGATTCTGGCCGCCGGCACCGCACCCGTATTCGCGCAGGGCTCGCCCCAGGTCAAGTGGCGCTGCGCCTCCAGCTTTCCGAAGAGCCTCGACACGATCTATGCCGCCGCCGAAGTCGCCGCGAAGACCGTCAGCGACGTCACCGGCGGCCGGTTCCAGATCCAGGTGTTCGCGTCCGGCGAGATCGTGCCCGGGCTGCAGGTCGCGGACGCCGTGCAGAACGGCACCGTCGAGTGCGGGCACACGGCGCCTTACTACTACGTCGGCAAGGATCCGACGTTCGCCTTCGGAACCGCGATTCCGTTCGGGCTCAACCAGCGGCAGTACGACGCCTGGTGGTTCTACGGCGGCGGCGACCAGCTGTTCAACGACTTCCTGAAGAGCTACGGCATCACGTCGATGCTGTGCGGCAACACCGGCGCGCAGATGGGCGGCTGGTATCGCAAGGAAATCAAGTCGGTCGCCGACCTGCAGGGCATGAAGATGCGCATCGGCGGATTCGCCGGCCAGGTGCTTGCGAAGCTCGGCGTCGTGCCGCAGCAGATCGCCGGC
Organism: uncultured beta proteobacterium; assembly: GCA_963804205.1. Lineage (GTDB taxonomy): Bacteria > Pseudomonadota > Gammaproteobacteria > Burkholderiales > Casimicrobiaceae > VBCG01. The sequence goes on from CAWDPJ010000008.1 coordinate 884,900, forward strand.
GGCGAGATCTACGCGTCGCTCGAGAAAGGCACGATCGATGCGGCCGAATGGGTCGGTCCGTACGACGACGAGAAGCTCGGCTTCAACAAGGTCGCGAAGTTCTACTACTACCCCGGCTGGTGGGAAGGCGGACCCGCGCTGCACATCTTCTCCAACACGGCGAAGTACAACGAGCTGCCGGCGGAATACAAGGCGGCGCTGCTTGCCGGCTGTCACGCGGGGAACACGCACATGATGGCCAAGTACGACGCGCAGAATCCCGCGGCGCTGCGCCGGGTCATTGCCGGCGGCGCGCAGCTTCGCCCGTTCCCCAAGGCGGTGCTGGACGCGTGCTACAAGTCGGCGATGGAGGTCTACGCCGAGACGTCGGCGAAGAACGCGAACTTCAAGAAGCTGCTCGACAGCACGATGGCGTTCCAGAAGGACCAGATCCTCTGGTTCCGCGTCACCGAGGCCACGTACGACAACTACATGGCGACCGCCGGCCAGGGCGCGCCGGCGAAGAAGGCCTGAAGCAGATCGCTTCTGCAACAAAAAACCCCGCTTCGGCGGGGTTTTTTATGAGCCTGTCATCCAGGAAAGACACTGGATCCCCGCCTGCGCGGGGATGACGCAGTCGCACTCCGGCCGCGCGACCGCGCGGCCGGGCTTTGTGCGTCACTTCGTCTGGAACTGCTTCTGCAGCTCCTCGCCTGCCTTGTCGGCCTCGTTCTGCTGCTGGTTCAGCAGATCCTGCAGCGGATCGCCCGATTTGCCGGGAACGGTGAACGGCGACGGCGCATTTTCGCTCCCGATCGCCGGCACCTCGATCTCCATGTTCTTGAGATCGTATTCGATCGGCTTGTCGAGGAACATCGTGACCTGCTTCGGGAATGCGACCACCAGCGCGACCAGGATCAGTTGCAGGATCACGAACGGAATCGCGCCCCAATAGATGTCCGAGCTCTTCACCTCCTTCGGCGCGACGCCGCGCAGGTAGAACAGCGCGAAGCCGAACGGCGGATGCATGAACGAGGTCTGCAGGTTCACGCACAGCATCACGCCGAACCAGATCAGCGCCGCTTCCTCGCCCACGACCGGCGTCAGCAGCGTCTTCGCGATCGGTGCGAGCAGCGGCACGATGATGAACACGATCTCGAAGAAGTCGAGGAAGAACGCGATGAAGAACACGAACAGGTTCACGACGAGCAGGAAGCCCCACACGCCGCCGGGCAGGTCGGTCAGCAGGTGCTCGAGCCAGCGCCCGCCATCCACGCCCTGGAACACGATCGAAAAGCAGGTCGAGCCGATCAGGATGAAGATGACCATCGCGGTCAGCCGCATCGTCCCTTTCACCGCCCGGACCAGCAGCACGCGCAGGTCGGGAATGAACACGCCCACGATGCAGACGTAGGCGATGCACGCGTAGAGCACGCCGAGCGCGATCTTGAACGGCACCGACTTGAACGCGAAGAAGCCGATCACCGCCGCGACGCCGGCGGCTGCGATGCCGGTCCAGAACACGATGCGCCCGAAGCGACCCAGACCCGGATTGCGCTCGATCGCGAGGACCAGCGCGCCGATCGTTCCCATCGCGCCGGCCTCGGTCGGCGTCGCGAGTCCCATGAGCAGCGTGCCGAGCACGAGGAAGATCAGCACGCCCGCTGGCAGGATGCCGGCGAACGCCTTCTTCCACAGCGCCCACCCGCGCAGCTTCAGGTCCTCCTTCGGGATCGCCGGCACCCATTCCGGCTTGAACACGCTGACCAGGAACGTGAAAAAGCAGAACAGCAGCACCTGCAGCAGCGACGGACCCCACGCGCCCTTGTACATGTCGCCCACCGACCGGCCGAGCTGATCGGCCAGCACGATCAACACCAGCGAAGGCGGAACCAGCTGCGTGATCGTGCCCGACGCGGCCAGGACACCGGTCGCGTAGCGCATGTTGTACTTGTATCGCATCATCACCGGCAGCGAGATCAGCGCCATCGCGATGACTTGTGCGGCGACCGTGCCGGTGATCGCGCCGAGGATGAAGCCGACGATGATCACCGAGTAGCCGAGCCCGCCGCGCAGCGACCCGAACAGCTGGCCCATCGAGTCCAGCATGTCCTCGGCCAGCCCGCATTTCTCGAGGATCGACCCCATCATCGTGAAGAACGGGATCGCGAGCAGCAGCTCGTTCGCGATGATGCTGCCGAAGATCCGACCCGGGATCGCCTGCAGGAACGTCGGCTCGAAAAACCCGAGCTTGATCGAGAGGAAGCCGAATGCGAGACCGAGCGCGGAAAGCGAGAACGCGACCGGGAACCCGATCAGCATCGTGAGGACCAATCCGCCGAACATCAGCGGCGGCATCCACTCGAGCGGGATCATTGCACGGGCCTCTCGTAGTGGGTGTCGTAGCGGACGTAACCCCGCAGCGCCGCGGCGCGCTTGATGATCTCCGAGACGCCCTGCAGCGCGACCAGCACGAAGCCGATCGGCAGCAGGATCTTCACCGGCCAGCGAATCAGGCCGCCGGCGTTCATCGAGGTTTCCTGGATCGACCAGGACTGCATGAAGAACGGCCACGCGAACCAGGCAATCAGCAGCATCGACGGGATCAGGAAGAGCGCCGTCCCGACGAGGTCGAGCCACTCCTTGCCGCGCTCGGAGAGCTGCGTGTAGAGAATGTCGACGCGGACATGCTCGTTCATCCGCAGCGTGAGCGAAGCGCCGAGCAGCACCATCGCCGCGAACAGGTACCACTGGATCTCGAGCCACGCGTTGCTGGACATGTCGAACGCGTAACGCATCATCGCGTTGCCGGCGCTGATCACGCAGGCGAGGACGACGCAAAGCTCGGCGAACTGGCCCAGGCGGTCGTTGAGCGCGTCGATTGCACGCGACAAGGCAAGCAGGCTCTTCAAGGAAGCTCCTCCCTGGCGGCCGATCGCGTCGACTCGCCGCAGCAATGCCCGATACGCTCCGGGCATCGGATTATAGGGCTTTCGCTCGCGAGCGGCGCGTTCATCGGCCGGGCGCTCCAAGCCGGGATGCTAAGATTGCAGATTGCTCCGGCCACCATCGTCTTGCGCCCGGAATGCCAGCCGAAGTCCCAACCGAGATGGCAACTGAGGTGGCAACCGAGGTGGCAGCTGAGCGGCAATGAGGCTCCCATGTTCTCCCGTACGCTGACCCTCGAGAAAGCCGATCACGACCTCTGGTCCGCCATCGAGGCGGAAAACCGGCGCCAGGAAGCGCATATCGAGCTGATCGCGTCGGAAAACTACGCGAGTCCGGCCGTGATGGCTGCGCAGGGATCGCAGCTCACGAACAAGTACGCCGAGGGCTATCCGGGCAAGCGCTATTACGGCGGCTGCGAGTATGTCGACATCGCCGAGACGCTTGCGATCGAGCGCGCGAAGAAGCTCTTCAACGCCGATTTCGCGAACGTGCAGCCGCATTCCGGCGCGCAGGCGAACCAGGCGGTGTTCTTCGCCGCGCTCGCGCCCGGCGACACGATCCTCGGCATGAGCCTGCCGCATGGCGGCCATCTGACGCACGGTTCGCCGGTCAACGTATCCGGCAAGTGGTTCAAGGTCGTCGCCTACGGACTCAATGCCGAAACCGAGCTGATCGACTATGAAGCGGCGGAGCGCCTCGCGCACGAGCACAAGCCGAAGCTCGTGATCGCCGGAGCGTCGGCGTACTCGCGCGTGATCGACTGGAAGCGGTTCAAGTCGATCGCCGACGGCGTGGGCGCGAAGCTGATGGTCGACATGGCGCACTACGCCGGTCTGGTCGCGGGCGGCGTGTACCCGACGCCGGTCGGGATCGCGGACTTCGTCACGACGACCACGCACAAGACGCTGCGCGGCCCGCGCGGCGGCATCGTCCTCGCGAAGGCGGAGTACGAGAAGGCGATCAACTCCGCCGTGTTCCCCGGCCTGCAGGGCGGCCCGCTGATGCACGTGATCGCTGCGAAGGCCGTCGCGCTCGGCGAGGCGCTTCGCCACGACTTCAAGATCTACCAGGAGCGCGTGCTCGAGAACGCCCGCGTGCTCGCGAAGGTGCTGCAGGACCGCGGGCTGCGCATCGTCTCCGGCGGAACCGACAGCCACATGTTCCTCGTGGACCTGCGCGCGAAGCGGATCACCGGCAAGGATGCCGAGGCCGCGCTGCAGAAGGCGCACATCACCGTCAACAAGAACGCGATCCCGAACGATCCCGAGAAGCCGTTCGTGACCTCCGGCATCCGCATCGGCAGTCCCGCGATTACGACGCGCGGCTTCTCGGAGCTCGAGGCGGAAGAGCTCGGCCACCTGGTCGCCGACCTCCTCGACGCCCACGGTGACGACGCCACGATCGCGCGCGTGCGCGGCGCGGTCGCGCAGATGACGGCGAAGTTTCCGGTTTACGGTATGGACAGTTGGCAGTCTGGCAGTCGGACTAGAGAGCGTCGCAGTCTCGACGCACTCGACGCGATCGCATTGGCGCGACCTCGCTGCTGCCACCTGACGATACCCTAGACCCAGATCCTGATCCCAGCCTGACCATGAAGTGCCCCTTCTGCAGCAGCGCCGATACCCAGGTGATCGACTCGCGCGTTCTCGAAGCGGGCGATTCGATCAGGCGCCGGCGCAAGTGCTCGGCCTGCGAGAAGCGGTTCACCACCTACGAGACGGTCGAGCTGCGCATGCCTCAGGTCGTCAAGAGCGACGGATCGCGCGCCGATTTCGACCCGGCAAAGATCCGCGTCGGCTTCCAGCGCGCGCTGCACAAGCGGCCCGTGCCGACCGAGTACGTCGATGCGGCGATCAACCGCATCGTGCAGCAGGTGCTGTCGCGCGGCGAGCGCGAGGTGCCCTCGCGCGACCTGGGCGAGATGGTGATGCAGGAGCTCTACAAGCTCGACAAGGTCGCCTACATCCGGTTCGCATCCGTCTACCGATCGTTCCAGGACGCGGCGGATTTCCACGATGCGCTCGCCGAGGTCGAGGCGCCGGCGAAGCGCGCGCGGCGGTGACGCGGGACCCCTGCTTCCGATGAGCGCCGCCGGGCCGCTCCCAAGGCGCTCGCTCCCCCTCGGGGGGAAGGCGCGCAGCGCCAAGGGGGTCCACCAATGAGCGCCGCCGGGCCGCTCCCAAGGCGCTCGCTCCCCCTCGGGGGAAGGCGCGCAGCGCCAAGGGGGTACGCCAATGAGCGCGCAGGCGTTCGGCGATGCCGATGCGGTGTTCATGGCGCGCGCGCTGGCCCTCGCGGAACGCGGCCTGTTCACGGCCACGCCGAATCCGCGCGTCGGCTGCGTGATCGTCGACGACGGCCACATCATCGGCGAAGGCTGGCACGAGAAAGCCGGCGGAGCGCATGCCGAGATCGCAGCGTTGCGCGATGCGGAATCGCAGGGCCGGGACGTGCGCGGTGCGACGCTCTACGTAACGCTCGAGCCCTGCAATCACACCGGTCGTACGCCGCCGTGCGCCGAAGCGCTCGTTGCGGCCGGCATCGGGCGAATCGTCGCCGCGATGCCGGATCCGAATACGCTGGCGGCGGGTGGCGCCGGACGCCTGCGCGCAGCCGGGATCCGCGTCGATATCGGCTTGCTCGAACGCGAGGCGCGTGCGCTCAATCCCGGGTTCATCTCGCGCGTGACCCGCGGCCTGCCGTTCGTGCGAATGAAGGTCGCCGCGGGGCTCGACGGCCGCACGGCGACCGCCGACGGCCGCAGCCAGTGGATCACCGGCGAAGCGGCGCGCAACGACGGGCACGCATGGCGCGCACGTGCCTGCGCGATCCTGACCGGCATCGGCACCGTGCAGGCCGACAATCCGCAGCTCACGGTGCGCGCCGTCGCGACATCCCGCCAGCCGCTGCGCATCGTCGTCGATCGACACGCGGAAACGCCGCGCGAGGCGAAGGTGCTGCAGGGGGGTGCGCTGCTCGTAACGGCGGGTCCGCGCAACGACGCGTGGCCCGAGGACGTAATCCACGTCGGACTTCCGGACGCCAACGGTCGCGTCGACCTGCACGCGATGATGCGCGATTTTGCGCAGCGGGAGCTGAACGAAATCCACGTCGAGGCTGGCGCGCGGCTGAACGGCGCACTGCTCGAAGCCGGTCTCGTGGACGAGATCCTCGCGTATGTCGCGCCAAGCCTGCTCGGCGATCCGGCGCGCGGCATCGCTCAGTTCCACGTTGCGCGAAGCCTCGAGGAACGCATCCCGCTCGCGTTCGAGTCGGTCGATCGCATCGGCGACGACCTGCGCATCCGCGCGCGCGTGCTGCCACCCTCACCCCCGCCCCTCTCCCGATTCGCGGGAGAGGGGAGATGACGGCGGCGAATGATCAGTGACCATTCGCCGATAGGAAGGTAACCGATGTTCACGGGCATCGTGCAAGCGGTCGGCCGCATCGAGAACGTCGTTGACGGTCCCGCGGCCGCGAGGCTGATCGTGGCCCCGGAGGCGCTGCCGCTCGACGACGTCGCGATCGGCGACTCGATCGCCGTCAACGGGTGCTGCCTCACGGTCGTCGCCGTCGAGCGGGTTGCCGGCACGCCACGCCTGGCCTTCGACGTGTCCGCGGAGACGCTCGCGTGCACGGCGGGCCTCGACGTCCGCGGACCGGTGAACCTCGAGAAGGCGCTGCGTCTCGCCGACCGGCTCGGCGGTCACCTGATGACCGGTCATGTCGATGGCGTCGGCAGCGTCGTGCATCACGAGCGGGTCGAGGAAGGTGAAGCGGGAAGCCGGCGCCTCGTCGTGGAAGCGCCCAGCGACGCTTGCCCGCTTCATCGCGGCAAAGGGGTCGATCGCCGTCGAGGGCGTCAGTCTTACGGTGAACGCCGTCGCGGGCGCCCGCTTTGAAGTGAACCTGATCCCGCATACACTCGATGCGACGACGCTCGGGCGGCTCGAAGCCGGCGCCCGCGTCAACCTCGAGATCGACCTGGTCGCGCGCTACGTCGCGCGGCTCGCCGAATACGACGGCGCCTGACGAGCGCCGCGGCGCTGCCGCAACCGGAGGAGATGCAATGGACCTGACGACGCTGGAACGGATCCCGCTGTGGATCGGCGGCAAGGCCGTCTCCGCAACGACCAGCCGCTACGGTGAAGTGACGAACCCGGCCACCGGCGAGGTGATCCGCCACGTGCCGCTCGCGAACGCGGCGGACGTCGACGCGGCCGTGAAGGCCGCGGCCGCCGCGCTGCCTGCATGGCGCGCGGCGCCCGCACTGCGGCGTGCTCGCGTGCTGATGCGCTTTCGCGAGCTGCTGGACGCGAACAAGAAGGAGCTGCGCAAGATCATCACGCAGGAACACGGCAAGACGCTGGTCGACGCGGAAGGCGAAATCACGCGCGGCCTCGAAGTCGTCGAGTTCGCAACCGGGATCCCGCATCTGCTGAAAGGCGAGCACAGCGAGAACGTCGGCACCGGCGTGGACGCGTACTCGATCCGTCAGCCGGTCGGTGTCTGTGCAGGCATCACGCCGTTCAATTTCCCGGCGATGGTGCCGATGTGGATGTTCCCGGTCGCGATCGCCTGCGGCAACACGTTCGTGCTGAAACCCTCGGAGCGCGATCCGACGACGTCGCTGCGCCTTGCGGAGCTCCTGAAGGACGCGGGCCTGCCCGACGGCGTGTTCAACGTCGTGCACGGCGACAAGGAATCGGTCGATGCGCTGCTGTCGCATCCGGACGTTCGCGCGATCTCGTTCGTCGGCTCGACGCCGATCGCGCGCTACATCTACGAAACCGGAACCCGCAACGGCAAGCGAGTGCAGGCGCTCGGCGGCGCGAAGAACCACGCGATCGTCATGCCCGATGCCGACCTGCCGTTCACCGTCGAGGCGATCATCGGCGCCGGCTACGGCTCGGCGGGCGAGCGCTGCATGGCGATCTCCGCGATCGTCGCCGTCGGTGACGTCGCGGACAAGCTCGTGGACGGGCTCGCGCAGCGCGCGCGCAAGGTGACGACCGGCAGCGGCGAGACCGACGTGGAGATGGGTCCGGTGGTCACGTGTGCTGCGCGCGATCGCATCAGGGGCCTGATCGACCAGGGCTGCGACGAAGGGGCCGATATCGTCGTCGATGGTCGCCACATCAAGGTCGCCGGCCACGAGAAGGGGTTCTTCGTCGGCCCGACGCTGTTCGACCGCGTGACCCCGGAGCATACGATCTACAAGGAAGAGATCTTCGGGCCGGTGCTCGGCGTCGTCCGCGTCGAGTCGCTGGAGGAGGCGATCGCGCTCGTCAATCGCAATCCGTACGCGAACGGCGTCGCGCTGTTCACGCGCTCCGGCTACGCGGCGCGTCGCTTCCAGGAGGACATCGAGGTCGGCATGATCGGCATCAACGTGCCGATCCCGGTGCCGATGGCGTTCTACTCGTTCGGCGGCTGGCGGAATTCGCTGTTCGGCGACCTGCACGTGCACGGCATGGACGGCGTCCGCTTCTACACGCGCGGCAAGGCGGTGACCACGCGCTGGCCCGACGACGGCAGTGCCGCGCCGGGCTTCCACATGCCGCTGATGGGGTAGTGCGTCGCTGCGAAGCTCGCGATTCACCCGCGCTCTTCCGTGAACTATCTGCCGAGAAATCGTGTGGCCTCAGTGCACGTAACTAAGCACCGATGCTTAGGGAACACTGCGTCCCGGCCGCAAAGTAGGCGCGTTTACCTTCGGCCGATTGACCTAGCGTGCGCCGACGTACTCGAACGTGAACGAGACGAGCGCCCAGCTCGTCTTGACCTGACCGTTCACCTCGAGCGGACGTGCCTTCGCCGTCGCCAGCGCGGCGCGGATCGCAGGTGCGAAGACCGTGTCGTCGAACGTCGCCCTGCGCCAGCTCGACGCGGCCGTCCTCGTGCACGATGACGGCGACGTTGATCTGGAACTGGCGTCGATCGGCCAGCGCGGCTTTCGGATAGATGCCGGTGGGCGGCGTCTCGAACTCCGCCTCGGCGCGCACGGCGCCCGGATGCAGCTGCGCGCACGGCGGCTCTCGACCGCGCCATCGACTGCCTCGCCGGTGCCGAGGACGCCGATGATGACTTGACCCTGCGACGTGGGCTCGGGCGTGGCGCCGCGCGACGGCTCGGCGGCACGGGCACGACGGCGGTTCCGCCGGCGGACGGACCTGCGGTTCGCGCACGGGTGGGGTCGAAGGCTCGGGCTCGGAACGACGAAGCGCGGCGCGGGTGATGCCAGCGTTGCCTGGATCGTCGAGCGCGGAGGCGGCGCATCCACGCGCGCGCCGCCCGCGGCCAGCATCGCGATAACGAGTGCCGCAAGGCCGTGCAGCGCCGTCGAGACGATGACGGGAAAGGCGAGCGAGCGCGCGTCCTCGGCTCGCGTGCGGCGCTGTCCGCTGCCCTGCAGCCGCGTCACCGTCGCCTGCGCGATCGCCTCGCCAGCCTCCATGCGCTGCAACTTCGCATGCGGCATTACGAAGCGCAACCGGGCGCGGCAAGCGAGAAAAAATGGCCTCCCGGTGACCGGGAGGCCATTGCGAATCGACGTCCGACGCTATTGGCCGAGCGTTCCCCACGACATCCGCCGCTCGGCTACGATGCCCGGCAGCTTCGCCTTGAACGTGAGGAGCTGGCTCGTGGACGACGACAGCACGGCCAGCTTGATGTCCGGGATGCAGTTCGCGGTGCAGCCCGGGGGATTGACCGCGATCACCTCCATGCCCGCAGCGCCGGTCGGCTCGTAGATCGACTCGACCGGGATGCCGCCGGTGTCGAGCCGCGATTCGCCGTTCCCGAACTGGCGGACGTAGATCGTCGCGGGCAGCCCGACTTCGCACGGATCGATCGGCTCGCTGGTCGCGATGTAGGCGATGAGCCCGACCGCGGCCACCGGCGTCCTGATGATGCGACCCGCAGGCAGGCCGACCTGATCGTTCAGGTCGTCGTACCAGCCCTTGGCTGCGATCACGTTCGCGCCGAGGCCTGCGATGCCGCGTCACCAGCATCGAGGTCCGACCCGCGGTGAGCGGCGCGCACGATCGGATTCGGCGTGGTGTACGTGCCGTCGCGGATCGCGTACATCGTCTGCTTCTGCTGGGCACGGATTGCCGACGCAGACTTCCCCGCGGCGGAGTTGGCCGCGTAGTAGTCCGCGAGGTCGCAGGCGTGGGTGAGCTTGCCGGTGCCGACGAAGACCCAGCGGTCCACGCCGTTCGAGACGTCGATGTCGATGCGCGGCGGCGTCGTGACCGGCTGCGGCGAGGCGCGCATCCGTCAGCACCGCAAGCTTCTCCACGACCCAGTTCGCCGAATTCGCGTCCGACAGGTCGAACCGCCACAGGTTGCCGAACAGATCGCCGCCGTAGACCTGCTCGACGAGCTGGTTGCGGAAGTCCTTCGTGTAGCCGGCGATATGCGCAAGCCCGCTCGGATTGCCCGGCGTGCCGACGCTCGTCGACATCGGTGCCCGAGCTGCGACCCGTCGACCGGGTTGATGAAGAACAGCTTGCCTTCGCCGGTCGAGTTGTTGTAGCCCGGACGGAACGATGACGGTCCATCCGAACGCGCGCGTCTTCACGATCGTCGCGCGGCCGTACGTGTAGCCGAGATCCGGATCGCGGAACTCCCAGAGGAACTTCCCGGCGGCCGAGGCTTCGTCGACGACCGTTTGCGGATCGGTGGCGTCGAGCGCGAAGTAGCTCTTGCCGCCCTTGCCGAGCCCGCCGACGAGCAGCGTCTTCCAGTCGTTCCGCCGATGTTGGCGTCCACGACGCGCGGCGTCGCGTTGACGTAGAAGCGATGGTCGTAGATCGGCAGCCCGCCCGGCTGGTAGGTCAGGCCGATGAGACCGGCCTTGTCGTTGCTGGTCGGCGGCGCTGTCCGGTAGAAATCGCGCGGGATGAACGCCCAGACCTCGTTGCCGGTGGTTTCCTCGAACGCGTGCATCATCCCGTCGTTCGCGCCGACGTAGATGCGGCCCGGGCGCGCGCCCTGGCTCGCCTTGAACGCGGCGTAGCCCGGATCGTTGGCATCGAGGTACTCCCAGTAGTCGTTGGTCGGCGGCGCGGTCGACGCGACCAGGACGCCTTGTGAATCCACGATGTCGCCGAGCGGGCTCGGCGCGGATCCGGAACTGGTCGTCGAGATCGCCTTCCTGGTCGCGCCTGCCGCGCAGGTACTCGACGACGCGCGTCTGATAAGTGGCATCGGGCCCGAGCGCTGCCAGCTGTGTACGCACCAAGGCTGGCATGACGGAACGGCACTGCAGCGGCTCCGCTCTCGTCGACAGTGACGATGCGCCGATTCTGGTACCAGGGGTCCGGAACCGGCACCGTCGGCGTCGTCTGCGTGATCAGCTGGGTCTTCGCGTCCCAGATCACGGCAACCGTCGCAGCGCGTTATCGGGTCGATCTGGACCTTCTGCACCGTGCCGCCCCAGCCCTGCTCGAACTTCGCGATGTAGGTGAAGTTGTTCGTCGCCGAGAGGTTCGGATTCGCGAACGTCGGCGGCGCCGCCGAGCCGGACGGGCTGGTGATGTCCGCCAGGATGGCGGCGATGCCGCGACCGAGCTGTTGCGAGGTCTTGGCGTTGACGAACCGGCCGCGTCCGTTGACTGCTGCATGCCAGAGGTCGTCCACACCGGTTGCATTCGGCTGGAACTGGGTCGGCGTCGGCGTCGGCCATTCGACCGATGCCCGCAGCGATCTGCGTCTCGACGGTGGACGTCGATGCGCCCGCCAGCGTGCCCTCGGTGCCGAGCGAGAGCGCGGCGAAGTTCAGGTGCTGCCAGGGCGCGGGGTCGCGACCGGTCACCACGTTGTTCGTCATCCCCGGGCGCAGGTCCGTCACCCAGTAATGCATCGCGTAGTCGCCCATCGTGTTTCCGAGGGACGCGGCCGTGTTCTCGCGGTAGAGCTCCGGCCACGGGCGGCCCGTGGTGATCGCCGGCACGACGGTGAGCGGAACCGGCAGCGCCGGGACGATGTCGTCCTTGTTGCCCACGACCACCGCCGGCAGCGCGCTCTGGTTCGTGATGCCGTCGGTGAACAGCATGTGGTAGTTCTTCTGGCAGGACAGCGTGATCGGGTCGGATGCGCCGGCAAGCGTTGCGCTGGTGCCGTTCTTGAACAGCTCGCCGACTCGCACCAGCGCGTCCATGTTCGGCGTCTGCTGCCCCATCGCGATCTGGATGCCGAAGAGCTGCGTGTACCACCTGTCCTTCTGACCGCCCGCGAGGTCGTCGAACTCCGAGACGTTGACGAACGACGCCGGCGGGTTGTTGGACAGCGTGTGGAAGCCGACGCGATACGTGTCGTCGAGGAACGTGAAGTTCTGCGAGATCACGGTCTTCGCCGCCTGGATACGCGTGCGGTAGTACGCGAACCAGTTCGCGTAGTTCTCCATTTCCTCGGCGTAGCGTCCGGTTGATCGTCACCGGGTTGCCGCTGCGGTAGTACGTATGCGTGAACGTCGCGGTCGACGGTCCGAGGTCGACGCGCTCGAAGGCGGAATACAGATAGTTGTCCAGGTACTCGGGATCGGTCTTGCGCACGCCCCACTTGTAGAAGCGCGGGTAGGGATGGCCGATGTCGTGCTCGTCCTGGCAGGTGCCGGCGAGCCCGAAGCCGCGCCACTTGTCGTCGACCGTCGTGATCTTCGTCGTGCACCACTCGACACTCACCTTCCAGTAGTGGCGCGGGATGCTCGCCGAGCCGCGGCACGGTCGGGCAACCGGTCGTCGTGGCAGTCGTGAACGTAGCCGCTCGGGTAAGTTGAACGGCCCGCGAGGCCGTACGTGGACTGGTTGTTGTGACGGCACACCTCGCCCGCACCGTTGGCATCGGCGAGCATCGTGATGCCGGTGTCGGTCTTCGTGACCGGATCGTACGAGTTGCTGGCGTGCACGCGGCGCCGAGATTGGTGCAAGGTCGGCGTCGGGCCCGGCACGAGCGCGACCGGAGCACGTGCCCGGTCCGACGAAATCCGGGCAGGCGGGCAGCGTGCAGCCTGCGCCCGTGCAGTTGCAGCGCGGCATTGCTGCCGCCGGATCCGGGCGCTGCGGAGCTCGCGAGCCGGCAGCGGCCGTTCTTGCCTGTCACGACCGTGGGGCTGCACGCGTTGGCGGTGCAGGGCAGGCATTCCGGCCCGTGCACACTGCAGCGGTACACCTGGCGCCCCGTACTGGACCGCGGATTGGCGTTGCACCCGCCGGGGTGTAAGTCGTGTCGGACGGGCAAGCGGCCGTGGTTGCTCTGGAAGAAGCAGGTTTGCGGCTGGGCGGCGGCGGAACGAGTGCGACCGGGCAGATCATCGGCGTCGTGCGTGACAGGTCTTCGGATACTTGGCGTGGCCGGTATCGCAGTACAGCGTCTTGCGCCAGTCGCTCAGACCGGAGCGCCCCGATGGAAGAACCTGGTGTCGTTGGCACTGGCGGCGGCCTTCTGCCACGGATAGATGTAATCGGTGTAGCTGACCGCCGGATTGGTCGGCGAGATGCCGGTGTAGTTGGTGCCGTTGATCCGGCAATGGTCGCCGCCGCCGGCGCCGCCGGCGATCGTGGGATCCGGGTCGGTGTTGGCGGGCCAGTCCGAGTTGCACCACATGCCGACCTTCACCGTCGCGGTCAGGTTCTCGTACCTCAGCAGTCCGACCGGTACCCAAGGATCGGTGACGACCTTCGTCCAGTTGGTCGTCGTCGGCCGCATTTTGCGAAGGGTACGGCGTGTCGTTGTAGGTGCGCGGCGGCGTGTACGTGATCGACGGGTCGTAGTACAGGCGGTTCAGCGCGTTGTTGTGCGCGGGCGCCGGCCAGGCGCGCATCCAGTCGGGGATCGTGCTGGCCGAGTAGGCCGTTGGCGAGCCGACCGCATAGCGCGGGTAGGGCACGCTGAGACCGCCCGTCGTGTTTCCGGCGGAGTAGATGTGCGCCGGTGAAGACGAGCTGCCCACGAATCCGCAGGCGTACGGTCATCAGGCCAGTTGCGTCACGGCAGAACCCTCCGACGCCCGGCGCGGCTCCCGGCACGCTGCCGATCACGAAGTCCGGCAGGAAGTCGGCGAGCATGCTCGTCGAGTCGTCGACGGTCAGCACGATGTTCGGCGGCGCGGAGGGCGAGAAGCCGATCGGCTCGTCCGCAAGCTTCGTGATCTGCGCCAGCGCAGGCTCGAGCGGCGCGAGCGCCATCTGCAGTGTGAGCAGGTGCGCGATGGCGCGTTTCCAGAGTTGCGGGCGGGTGTTGTTCATGTTCGACCTCGAAGGTCAGCGCAGCATCGCCTGTGAGAAGGCGACCGAGTTTCCGGGACCGTCCACGCGGACCGTCATCCGGTAATAGGGAATCCGTGGCAGCACGATCCCCTTCTTGAGATTCGCTTCCTTCGCCGGCGACTGCTTCGGCGGGATCATTTCGCAGTCCTTCTGCGTCGCGTCCAGGCCGAGCGCGTCGTCGTCGCACATGCGCTCGATGACGTAGCGGGCGGTCATTGCCGTCGCATCGGTCCGGTCGCGGATCACCTGGCCGGCAAAGCCCGACACGTCGCCCTGCAAGAGCGGCCGGCACGCCCATCGCATCCTGTCCGGCTGGAGGTGGCGAAGTAGTTGCGGGCAGGGTCGTGAACCTTGAGATCCGCGATCAGCGCCGTCGGCGGGAACATGTCGTAGACCGCCCGTCTCGACCGCCGCAGCCGCCATCGACTGGGCCGCCTGCCGGAACGCGATGTTGCCGACGACCAGCGTGTTCGTATGCACCGAACGCATCAGCGCGACCGCCGCCAGGCTCATCAGCACGACGGCGATCAGGGCGATGAACACGACGATCCCGCGTTGCCGCGAAGGCGGTTGCAGGCGCCGCTGCGGAAGCGCGCGGGCGATCATGTCGGGTTCCAGATCTGGTTCGTGAGCGGGATGACCTGCTCGTACACGCGATAGCGGTAGTTCGCGGTCCCGGGGATGGTCACGTTCGGCATCTCGCCCGTGCACCCGGGCAGCCCGTTGCAGGGGAAAAGCGTCGTTGTGAAGTCGCTCGTCAGGTCTGTGACGGTCGCGCGCCCTTCCGCGTCCCTGCGGACGCTCGAACTGCGAGCTGCGGACGACGATGGCGAGGCGGATCGCCTTGATCTTGTTGAGGGACGCAACCCCGGGTGGCGCGGTCCGCGGAAGCGCGAGGACGCTGGCCATGCTCCACGGCGCATTTCGGGCGGACGTCCAGGTATCGATGAAGCCGTCAGCGTCGTTGTCAAGGCCGTACTGCGCCTTCATCAGCACGACGTTGCTGACGATCGGATTTGGCACGGGTACGCCCGGAACCATGAGATCGCTGCGGCGCACGACATTGCCGCTGACGTCGTACAGGACCTTGCGGACGCGATCGTTCGGCCCGAGGTTGATCAGCCAGCACGAGCCCTGCGGGTACGGGTTGGTGAATGCCGGCGCCGGCGTGATCGTCGTGATGCCGGTGGCCGGATCGAGCGGTGCCGGCCACGGCGACACCTGAGCGACTTCGCAGCGGGGCACGCCCGCGTTGGTGTCCGAAATCACGAACAGATGCGCGCTCTCGGCCGGATGGCTCCGATGAAAGCCGAGCGGACTCTGCACGGTCACCTGGCCGCCGGGTACATAGTCGGCCATCGTGTCCAGCGACGACACCAGCCGGCGATTGATGCCGCTGAAGATCCCGAACGAGTCGGATACGTGCATCGGCGCCGCCGTCGGTGATCAGCACCGGGATCGGGCGCCAGGTCGTCCGAACACGCCCGTGTTCGGACAGTTGGCGAGTTCGCCCGCGGATTCGGAAATCGTGTGCCCGCCGTTCGCGATGTCGCCGGCGAGCACGAACGACGAGATCATCCCCGACGACTGCGCATCGCCGCCGGCCGTCGTCGTACGGCGGTAGCCTTCGGACAGCGAAAGCGCCTGATACACGATCAGGAGCGCGATCAGCCCGATCGTTACGCCGACCAGGATCTCCACCAGGCCGAAGCCTGCGTGGCGTCCCTGTCCGATGAAGCGAGAGTGGTTGCGCGTTCGCATGGTCAGTTCTGGGCGATGATCGACGTCATCGTGTAGTTGTGGATGACATCCGCGGCGCTGCCCTCGGGGCGCGGCGGCTGCCACGAAATGACGATCGTGACGACCGTGCCCGTCCCGGTGAGAGCGATTCCGGTGCCGTTGCCGAACGCATCCGCAGTGCCTCCAGGCCCCGGCTGGACGATCGTGACCGACGGATTGCCCGGTATGCCGGCCGCGCCCGGCAGTCGCGCGAAGACCGCGGCCTCGAGCGCGTCGTACTCGGGCTGGCCGGAGGCCGCGTAGCGCACCGGAATGTTGGCGCGGGAATCCGCCCACATCTTGCTGATGTAGGAGTTCGCGAGATACGCCGCTTCGCCGCGGTGTTGCGCGTCGCCGGTGTAGGCGATGGCGCGCGCCTGCAGCGCGACCAGCCCGAGCACGCCGAGCGTGAAGATCAGGATGCCGACCAGCGCTTCGAGCAGGAAGCCGCCGCGCTGCGACGCGCGAGGCGCAGGACGTGTTGGTCGGGCCGGTCATGGCAAGGGCGGACACGCGATCGAACCGGTCTTGGCATCGGCGAGGTTCGTGAAGTCCCGGTCGCAGACGCGGATTCCTCCGGGCGTTCGGCGGATCGGCGAAGACCTCGAGCTTGTTGGGTCGCGCGCGACGCGCAGTCGACGAGACGTCGAATCGACCTGCAAGGGGTTCGACAGGTCGCTCGGGTTCGGATCCAGGAATTGCCCGATGCCGGAGAACGTCAGCATCGAGGTCGCCCGCCGGCCAGGGGTCGACGACGATGCTCGCATTGGCATCGCTGAAGACTTCCTGATGCACGATGCCGCCGAGCGGCGCCGGCGCGGGATCGCGGACGACCCAGCCCGCCGCAGGATCGACGATCGAACTCGACGATCCGGTTGCGCTTGATCGCCTCGACCTGCGCCAGTCGAATGCCGTTCGCGAGCGAGTCGGCCGTGTTGCGGATCCGCGTGTTGCGTCATGAACTCGGAGAACGTCGGTAGCGCGAGCAGCATGAGAATGGCGAGGATCGCCATCCCGATCAGCAGCTCGACCAGCGTGAAGCCGCGAGGGCGCATCGCTACGAGCACTTGCCCGCCCTTGCGGGTTTGCCAGCAGGTGTTCGGAGCCGGCGGGCCCGACCAGCTGGCCGGCACGCTGACCGTCGTGCGCGTCAACGCGCCGGTCGCCGGATCGACGATCAAGTTGTAGTCGAAGCTGCGCATGCCCATCGCGGCCGTTGCCGGTGGCCAGGAGCGTGTAGCCGCCGAGCGCTCCGGCGTTGAAGGTGCAGGTGAACGCGAAGTTGTCGCGGGCCGCGTTGAAACCGGCATCTGCGCCGCGATCGCGCAGTTGCCGCCGCCGTCGTCGTAGCGGCGGTTGTCCTGGAAGCCTGTTCCTGGCGCGTGCGGAAGTCGTTCAGCTGCGACGTCGCGTCGACGATCCGGGACCGCGGACGAATTCCGTGTAGGTCGGGTAGGCGATCGCGGCGAGGATCCCGACGACGGCCATCGCGATCATGCAGCTCGATCAGCGTGAAGCCGGAAGCGCGCGCGCGGGTGCCGCGGTTCGAAGGCATGCGTGCGTGTCGCTCGACAGGGATTTCGCGGGCGGAACCCATGGACTTCTCCTCGTTTACGCCGGCGATGCTACGGAAACCCCCCGGGGCGAACAACGGACACCCGATCGAAGGACGGCGGACGGGAACAAGCGGCGGCGGTCCCCTGCACGCGTCGTGCCAGCCGGTATGAACGGCTGTCGAACGGCTTTACGGACAGGGGCCGGGCGTGCGATCGATGCGGGTGCGGCCCGAGTTCGCGAGGACCACGCGATAGCCGCGAAGCTGCGACTTGCAGACCTCGATCGTGCCCATCTGCAGCGCGCCGCTGACCATGCGCGCCTGGCCCAGGTAGTCGAAGCGGAGGTACTGCTCGACCGGCCGATTGCCGATGGCCGTCACCCCGTTCGGCGACGGGCCGTCGCGACCCAGGACCGAATCGCCCGCATCGACCTCCGCGTTGCCATCGACGTCGGCGAACATGACCCAGCCCTCGTGCCAGTGACGGCGTCGCCGCAAGCGAGCGTGGCCGATGTCGCGCAAAGCACGACGTGCCCGTTGCGCTTGATCGCTTCGCTTCGCGCGATGCGTGATGCCTTCTGCGATGCGCCGCGCTTCGCTCAGCAGCTCGTGCTCCGCGATCATAGCGGGCAAACGAGGGCACCGCGAGGGCGAACAGCACGCCGGCGATCGCAAGGCCTGCGACGAGCTCGACGAGCGTGAAGCCGCGTCGTCGCAGGCGCTGACCTGGTTGCGCATCGGCTTTCCTCGCGGTGAGCCCAGGTCGGGCGCTCAGCCGGGAGGGTCCTGCAAACGGCACGCGTCGAGCCATGCGGCGTTCGTCTAAGCCGTTGGTCGGATTGACGAGATCGCCCTGCGAGTAACGCCGCTTTACTTTAGTAACGAACTATTTATACTAGAAGCATCTGGTTACCGGGCGGCAGCGGGCGGGTCACGAGATGCGCGTGCTGATCATCGGCGGCGGTCCCGCCGGCCTGTACCTGGCGCTGCTGCTGAAGCGCTGCGGCGCGCGGCACGACGTTCGCGTGCTCGAGCGCAACCGTCCCGACGACACGTTCGGCTGGGGCGTCGTGTTCTCCGACCAGACGCTCGGCAACCTCGAAGCGGCGGATCCGCGAAACGGCGCGCGAGATCGCCGACGCGTTCAATCACTGGGACGACATCGACGTCCATTTCCACGGGCGGACGATCCGCTCCGGCGGCCACGGCTTCTGCGGCATCGGCCGCAAGCGGCTGCTGCGCATCCTGCAGCGTCGTTGCGAGGCGCTCGGCGTCGAGCTCCTGTACCAGCAGGACGTCATCGACGACGAAGCCGCGTCGCGCGAGTTTCGTGCCGACATCGTCGTCGCCTGCGACGGCATCAACAGCCGCGTGCGCGCGAAATACGCTGCGACGTTCCGGCCGGACGTGGACCTGCGCCAGTGCCGGTTCGTGTGGCTCGGCACGCATCAGCGCTTCCCCGCGTTCACGTTCGCGTTCGAGAAGACCGAAGCCGGCTGGTTCCAGGCGCATGCCTACCAGTACGAGGGCGAGACGTCGACGTTCATCGTCGAGACGCCCGAGGACGTCTGGCAGCGCGCCGGCCTCGACGCGGATGTCGCAGGAGGAGGGCATCGCGTTCTGCGAGCGGCTGTTCGCGCGCTATCTCGGCGGCCACCGGCTGATGAGCAATGCGGCGCACCTGCGCGGCTCGGCGATCTGGATCCGCTTCCCGCGCGTGATCTGCGGGACCTGGACGCACTGGAGCGAGCGCGACGGCAAGCCGCGTGCCGATCGTGCTGCTCGGCGACGCGGCGCATACCGCGCACTTTTCCATCGGCTCGGGCACGAAGCTCGCGTTCGAGGATGCGATCGCGCTGGCCCGAGCGCTGGACACGCACGCCGACGATCTCGCAGCCGCACTCACGGCCTACGAAGCCGAGCGCAGCGTCGAGGTGCTGAAGATCCAGAACGCCGCGCGCAACTCGACCGAGTGGTTCGAGAACGTCGAGCGCTACACGGCGCTCGAGGCCGAGCAGTTCGCCTACAGCCTGCTGACGCGCAGCCAGCGGATCTCGCACGAGAACCTGCGGCTGCGCGACCGCGAATTCGTCGAGCGGATGGAGGCGTGGTTCGCGGCTCGTGCAGCGCCGCAGGGCGCCACGCGCCTGCACGGCGCGCAGTCACGCGCGCGTCCGCTCCGCCGATGTTCACGCCGTTCACGCTGCGCGGCGTCACGCTCGCCGAATCGCGTCGTCGTGTCGCCGATGGCGCAATACTCGTGCGTCGACGGAACGCCGGACGACTACTACCTCGTGCATCTGGGCAGCCGCGCGCATGGCGGCGCCGGGCTCGTATTCACCGAAATGGTGTGCGTCTCCGCCGACGCGCGCATCAGCCTCGGTTGCGCCGGCATGTATCGCGACGAGCACGTTCGCGCGTGGAAGCGCATCGTCGACTACGTGCACGCGCGCACGGCGGCGAAGATCGCGTTGCAGCTCGGGCATGCCGGCCCGAAGGGCTCGACGCAGCTCGGCTGGGAAGCGGCCGACGAGCCGATCGAGGAAATCGAGGAAGCCGACGGCCGGCAAGCGGAAAACGCAACTGGCCGCTGATCGCGCCTTCGCCGATCGCCTACGGCCCCCGCAACCAGGTGCCGCGCGCGATGACGCGCGCCGACATGGAGCGCGTGAAGGCCGACTTCGTGCGCGCGGCGCGGTGCGGGCGCTGCATGCGGCTTCGACTGGCTCGAGCTGCACTGCGCCCACGGCTATCTGCTGTCGGCATTCCTGTGTCCGCTGACGAATCGGCGTGACGACGCGTACGGCGGGTCGCTCGAGAACCGCTGCCGGTATCCGCTGGAAGTGTTCCGCGCGGTGCGCGACGCGTGGCCGGACGCGCTGCCGATGTCGGTGCGGATCTCCGCGCACGACTGGGCGCCCGGCGGCAACACGCCGGACGATGCCGTGACGATCGCGAAGCTCTTCAAGGAGGCCGGCGCCGACCTGATCGACGTGTCGTCGGGGCAGACGACGCGCGAGGCGCAGCCGGTGTACGGCCGCATGTACCAGACGCCGTTCGCCGACCGCATCCGCAACGAGGTCGGCATCGCGACGATGGCCGTCGGCGCGATCTACGAGCCGGACCACGTCAACAGCATCATCATGGCGGGCCGCGCCGATCTTTGCGCGCTCGCGCGGCCGCATCTCGCGGACCCGTACTGGACGCTGCATGCGGCGGCGCGAGCTCGGTTACGGCGACATGCACTGGCCGGATCAGTACCTGTCCGGCAAGGCGCAGCTCGAGCGCAACCTCGCCGTCGCTGCGCGACGCCGAGCGACGTAGCGCCGGCGTCCCAAGGTCGACCGAAGCCGCCCGAGGTCGCCGCGCCAGGGGAGGCGAACGAGTCGCTCGGGACTATCCGCCTCCGAGGAGGGTGTGCGAGTCGCGAGCGCTAGCCTGAGGTGCATGACGACCGCTCGCTCGAAGGCGCGCATGCAGTCATTACCGGCGGCGGGCGCGGCATCGGGCTCGCGATCGCGCGAACGGCTGTCTTCGCTCGGCGCCACGCTTACGCTGATCGGACGCGATCGATCGCGTCTGTTCGCGGCCGTGCAGGCGCTGCCTGCCGCGGCGCGTTGCGACGTCCAGGTCTGCGACGTCACCGACGTCACGGCCGTGCGGCGCGCGTTCGACGCGATCGCGCGCGCGGGCCTGCGGCCCTCGATCCTCGTCAACAATGCGGGCGCGGCGAAGAGCGCGAAGTTCACGTCGACCGACGACGCGCTCTGGCAGGAAATGATCGGCGTCAACCTGACCGGAACGTTCAACTGCACGCGCGTGGCGCTGCGCATGCTCGCCGAGGCGAAGGCGGGCCGCATCGTCAACATCGCGAGCACCGCGGGGCTCGTCGGCTATCCGTACGTCGCGGCGTACTGCGCCGCCAAGCACGGCGTCATCGGCCTGACGCGCGCGCTTGCGCTCGAGCTCGCGGGGACGTCGGTGACCGTGAATGCCGTGTGCCCCGGCTACACCGACACGGATCTGGTCGGCGGTGCGGTCGAGAACATCGTCGCGAAGACCGGCAAGACGCGCGAAGAGGCTCGTGCAGCACTCGCCGCACGCAATCCGCAGAAGCGCCTGATCGCGCCCGATGAAGTGGCGTCCGCCGTCGCCTGGCTGTGCCTGCCGGCGTCGCAATCGATCACCGGCCAGGCGATCGCCGTCGCGGGCGGCGAGGTCACCGTAGGGATGAGACAGCATGCGCGAGCCCGCCGTTCCGCTCGATGTCGCGCCGCCGGACCCGGAAAGCCGGCTGCACGACGATCATCACGACGCGCTGCGGCTGTGGCTGCGCCTCCTCACCTGCACGCTGCTGATCGAGCGGCGGATCAAGGGCCAGCTGCGCGACAGCTTCGCGATGACGCTGCCGCGCTTCGACCTGATGGCTCAGCTCGAGCGCGCACCCGGCGGGCTCAAGATGAGCGAGCTGTCGCGCCGGCTGATGGTGACCGGCGGCAACGTCACCGGCCTCACCGACCAGCTCGTCGCCGAGGGGCTCGTCGAGCGGCGTCACGTCCCCGGCGACCGGCGCGCGCATGCGGTTTCGCTCACGCCCGCGGGACGCAAGGCGTTCCAGACGATGGCCGAGGAGCACGAGCGCTGGATCGTCGAGCTGATGGGCGGCTTGTCGGACAGCGACCGCGACCGGCTTGTACACGCTGCTCGGGCGCCTGAAGCGCGGCGTCGCGATGCACGCCGAGGAGTGAAAGCGATGACGATGACTCCAGGGCGCTGAAAAGCTTCCGCGACTACAGCGCGACCCACTTCCGCTGGCAGACGAGCGACGACGGCAAGGTCGCGACGATCACGCTCGATCGTCCCGAGCGGAAGAATCCGCTGACGTTCGACTCGTATGCGGAGCTGCGCGACCTGTTTCGCGGCCTGGTCTACGCGAGCGACGTGAAGGTGCGTCGTCGTCACCGGCGCGGGCGGCAACTTCAGCTCCGGCGGCGACGTGCACGAGATCATCGGGCCGCTGACGCGGATGGACGCGACCGGCCTGCTCGCGTTCACGCGCATGACCGGCGACCTCGTGAAGGCGATGCGGCACTGCCCGCAGCCGATCGTCGCGGCAGTCGACGGCGTGTGCGCAGGCGCGGGCGCGATGATCGCGCTCGCGTCCGACCTTCGCCTCGGGACGCCGGCGGCGAAGACCGCGTTCCTGTTCGTGCGCGTCGGGCTCGCCGGCGCCGACATGGGCGCGTGCGCGCTGCTGCCGCGGACGATCGGCCAGGGCCGCGCGGCGGAGCTGCTCTACACCGGCCGCGCGATGACGGCGGACGAAGCGCTCGCGTGGGGTTTCTTCAACCGCGTCGTCGCGCCGGACGCCTGCTCGCGGAAGCGCAGGCGTTCGCGCGGTCGCTCGCCGACGGTCCGACGTTCGCGCACGGCATGACCAAGAAGCTGCTGCACCAGGCGTGGGCGATGGATCTCGACAGCGAGATCGAGGCGGAGGCGCAGGCGCAGGCGATCTGCATGCAGACGGAGGATTTCCGTCGCGCGTACGAGGCGTTCGCCGCGAAGCGAACGCCGAAGTTCGAGGGCAACTGATGCAGTCGCTCGCCGATGAACCTCGATCATCTCGACTGGCCGTTCTTCGACGACGCGCATCGCGCGCTCGGGCGCGAGCTCGTCCGCGTGGGTCGCACGGCCAATCGATCGCCCACGACGACGTCGACGCGGCCTGCCGCGCGTGGGTGCGCGCGCTCGGTGATGCGGGCATCCTGCGCTATTGCGTTCCGGCCGCGTACGGCGGCGCGCGCGAGACGCTCGATTCGCGCGCGCTGTGCGTGGCGCGCGAGACGCTCGCGTACCACGACGGCCTCGCCGATTTCGCGTTCGCGATGCAGGGGCTGGGCAGCGGCCCGATCACGCTCGCCGGCAGCGACGCGCAGCGTGCGCATTGGCTGCCGGCGGTCGCGCGCGGCGAGGCGATCGCGGCGTTCGCGCTGTCCGAGCCGGACGCCGGATCGGATGCGCCGCGCTGGCGACGCGCGCGACGCGCGACGGCGACGGCTGGCGTGCTCGACGGCTGCAAGACCTGGATCAGCAACGGCGGCATCGCCGATTTCTATTGCGTGTTCGCGCGCACCGGCGACGCGCGGCGGCGCAGCCGGCATCTCGGCCTTCGTCGTGCCGGCGGACACGACCGGACTTGTCGATCGCCGAGCGCATCGAGGTGATCGCGCCGCATCCGCTCGCCCGGCTCGTGTTCGACGGTTGCCGCGTGCCGGCCGACGCGCTGCTCGGCGCACGAGGGCGAGGGCTTCAAGCTCGCGATGCGCACGCTCGACATCTTCCGCGCGTCGGTCGCCGCGGCGGCGATCGGCTTCGCGCGACGCGCGCTCGACGAGGCGACGCGCGCATGCGAAGGGCCGCCCGATGTTCGGCGGCACGCTCGGCGAGCAGCCGGTCGCGCAGGCGATGCTCGGCGAAATGGCGGCGCAGATCGACGCCGCGGCGCTGCTCACCTCGCGCGCAGCGTGGAAGCGCGACGTGCAGCGGGGCGCGAACGACGCGCGAGGCGGCGATGGCGAAGATGGTCGCGACCGAGTCGGCGCAGCAGGTGATCGACGCTGCGGTGCAGCTGCACGGCGCGCTCGGCGTGCGCGCGGGCGAGGTCGTCGAGCGGCTGTACCGCGAGATCCGCGCGCTGCGCATCTACGAAGGCGCGACCGAGGTCCAGAAGCTGATCGTCGGTCGCGAGCTGTTGAAGTCTCGCCCTGACCGATCCTCCAAGCGAAGAGCCGCCATGCAAACCTCGGTCACAAGCGCTCCGTCCGCGCACGTCGACACGTTCGCGCGCGACAACCTGCCGCCGCGCGATGCGTGGCCG
Organism: uncultured beta proteobacterium; assembly: GCA_963804205.1. Lineage (GTDB taxonomy): Bacteria > Pseudomonadota > Gammaproteobacteria > Burkholderiales > Casimicrobiaceae > VBCG01. The sequence continues at coordinate 909,312 of CAWDPJ010000008.1, forward strand.
GAGCTCCTCTTCGACCGGCCGGAGCTCCAGTATCCGGACCGGATGAACTGCGCGACGGCGCTTCTCGACGAGGCGCTCGCGCGCGGCTGGGGCGGGCGCACGGCGATCGTCGCGCCGGGCGGCGTGCGCTGGACCTACGCGGATCTGACCGAGCGCGCGAACCGCTATCGCGCGCGTGCTCGTCGAGGATCTGGGGCTCGTGCCCGGCAATCGCGTGCTGCTGCGCGGGCCGAACAGTCCGGCGATGGCCGCATGCTGGTTCGCGGTGATCAAGGCCGGCGGCATCGCCGTCGCGACGATGCCGCTGCTGCGCGCGAAGGAGCTCACGCAGATCATCGACAAGGCGCAGATCTCGCACGCGCTCTGCGACGTCCGGCTCGCCGACGAGCTGGATGCGGCGCGGCCCGGGTGCCCGACGCTGACCACGATCCTGCATTTCGGAACCGAGGCGACGCGGACGGCATCGAAGCGCGTGCGCAAGGAAAGGCGGCGACGTTCGCCGATGTCGCGACGGCCGCAGACGACACGGCGCTGATCGCGTTCACGTCGGGCACGACCGGCAAGCCGAAAGGAACGATGCACTTCCATCGCGACGTGCTGGCGATTTGCGATTGCTGGCCGCAGCTCGACGCTCGAAGCGCCGCGCCGACGATCTGTTCGTCGGCAGCCCGCCGCTCGCCTTCACGTTCGGCCTCGGCGGCCTGCTGCTGTTTCCGCTGCGCGTCGGCGCAGCCACGCTGCTGCTGGAGAAGGTCGTCGCCCGACGCGCTGCTGTCCGGCGATCGCCGAGCATCGGCCAACGCGTCCTGTTCACTGCGCCGACGTCGTATCGCGCGATGGCGTCGCAGGTCGCGCGATTCGATCTGTCGAGCCTGCGCAAGTGCGTGTCGGCCGGCGAGGCGTTGCCGGCGGCGACGCGAAAGCTCTGGAAGGACGCGACCGGCATCGAGATCATCGACGGCATCGGCGCGACCGAGCTCCTGCACATCTTCATCTCGCACGGCGACGACGACGCGCGCCCGGGCGCGACCGGCAAGCCGGTACCCGGCTACGTCGCGTGCGTGATGGACGACGACGGGCAAGCCGCTGCCGGCGGGCAAGGTCGGCCGGCTGGCCGTCAAGGGGCCGACCGGCTGCCGCTATCTGGACGATCCGCGCCAGTCGACCTACGTCAAGGACGGCTGGAACTACACCGGCGACGCGTACCGGGTCGACGACGACGGCTGGTTCACTATCAGGCGCGCACCGACGACATGATCGTGTCGGCCGGCTACAACATCGCGGGGCCCGAAGTCGAGAGCGCGTTGCTGCTGCACCCCGCGGTGGCCGAATGCGCGTGCGTCGGTGCGCCGGACGAGGAGCGCGGCACGATCGTGAAGGCGTTCGTCGTGCTCAAGCCGGGACATGAGGGCGACGACGCGCTGGTCAAGGCGCTGCAGGCGTTCGTCAAGCAGGAAATCGCGCCGTACAAGTATCCGCGCGCGGTCGAGTTCGTCGACACGCTGCCGCGTACCGAGACCGGCAAGCTGCAGCGGTTCCGCCTGCGGCAACTCGAGCTCCAGCGCGCCGGCGCGTCCAATCCCGGAGCGTCCGCATGAGAATGCTGCAACCGCCGGACTGGGCGCCGCCGAAAGGCTATGCGAACGGCATCACGGCGCGGGGAACGCTGGTGTTCGTCGGCGGGCAGGTCGGCTGGAACGGTCAGCAGCAGTTCGCTTCGGACGACTTCGTCGCGCAGGCGCGCCAGGCGCTCGACAATGTCGTCGCCGTGTTGCGCGAGGCGGGCGCGCGGCCGGAGCACATCGTGCGCATGACGTGGTACGTCACCGATCGCGGCGAGTACCTGGCGAAACCTGCGCGCGCTCGGCGAAGCGTATCGCGAGGTCATCGGCCGCCACTATCCGGCGATGACGGCGGTCGAGGTCAGCGCGCTCATCGAGAAGCGGGCCCGGGTGGAGATCGAGGCGACGGCGGTCGTGCCCGACTGACGGGTAGCGCATAATTCAACGCTCCGGCAGGACGACGCGCCATGAACGCTCCCGATCGCGTCGCCAAGTCGACCAAGCCGCAGTTCGACTGGGCAGACCCGCTACTGCTGGACGACCAGCTGAGCGAAGAGGAGCGCATGGTTCGCGAGACGGCGCGCCGCTATGCGCAGGACGCGCTGATGCCGCGGATCCTCGAGGCGTTTCGGCACGAAACGTCCGATCCCGCGGTGTTCCCGGAGATGGGCGCGCTCGGCCTGCTCGGGCCGACGATCCCGGCCGAATACGGCGGCGCGGGCCTGAACTACGTGTGCTACGGCTTGATCGCGCGCGAGATCGAGCGCGTCGACTCCGGCTACCGTTCGATGATGAGCGTGCAGAGCTCGCTCGTCATGTTCCCGATCCACGCCTACGGCAGCGAGGCGCAGCGCCGCAAATACCTGCCGAAGCTCGCCACCGGCGAATGGATCGGCTGCTTCGGGTTGACCGAGCCGAACCACGGCTCCGATCCGGGCTCGATGATCACGCGCGCGCGCAGCGCCGACGGCGGCTTCCGATTGACCGGCAGCAAGATGTGGATCAGCAATTCGCCGATCGCCGACGTGTTCGTCGTCTGGGCGAAGAACGACGACGGCACGATCCGCGGCTACATCCTCGAAAAGGGGATGAAGGGCCTGTCCGCGCCGAAGATCGAAGGCAAGTTCAGCCTGCGCGCGTCGATCACCGGCGAGATCGTCATGGACGACGTGTTCGTCCCCGCCGAGAACGAGCTGCCGAACGTGAAGGGCCTCAAGGGCCCGATGGGCTGCCTCAACAGCGCCCGCTACGGCATCGCCTGGGGCGCGCTCGGCGCAGCGGAATTCTGCTGGCACGCGGCGCGCCAGTACACGCTCGATCGCAAGCAGTTCGGCAGGCCGCTCGCGGCGAACCAGCTGGTGCAGAAGAAGCTCGCCGACATGCAGACCGAGATCACGCTGGGGCTGCAGGGCTGCCTGCGGCTCGGGCGCATGAAGGACGAAGGCAAGGCTGCGCCCGAGATCACGTCGATCATGAAGCGCAATTCCTGCGGCAAGGCGCTCGAGATCGCGCGCACGGCGCGCGACATGCACGGCGGCAACGGCATCGTCGACGAGTTCCACGTGATCCGCCACATGCTGAACCTCGAGACGGTCAACACCTACGAGGGCACGCACGACATCCACGCGCTGATCCTCGGCCGCGCGCAGACCGGCATCGCCGCGTTCTAGGCAATGGCCCCACAGCCCATGTTCGTCGTCCCCGCTCTGCGCGGGGATCGACGATCGCTGTCAGCGATCGTCGACGCTTCGCGGGAATGACGACGACTTTGCCACATGAAGCTCTACGACTACTTCCGCTCGTCCGCCGCCTACCGGGTCCGGATCGCGCTGAACCTCAAGGGTCTGGAAGCGGACCGCGAGTTCGTGCATCTGCGTGAAGGCGCAGCAGCGCGCCGATGCTTATCTCGCGCTCAATCCGCAGGGCCTCGTGCCCGCGCTGGTCACGGATCAAGGCGCGGTACTGACGCAGTCGCTGGCGATCATCGAGTGGCTCGAGGAGACGCGTCCCGAGCCGCCGCTGCTTCCCGGCCGACGCGCTCGCCCGCGCGCGCGTGCGCTCGATCGCGCTCGCGATCGCGTGCGACATCCATCCGATCAACAATCTGCGCGTTCTGAACTACCTGACGAACACGCTGGGCGTGGCCGACGAGCAGAAGAACGGCTGGTACCGCTACTGGATCGACATCGGCTTCGAGGCGCTCGAGCAGCGGCTCGCGCGGCGAGCCCGAGACCGGCCGCTTCTGCCATGGCGACCGCCGACGCTGGCGGACGTCTGCCTCGTCCCGCAGGTTGCGAACGCGCGCCGGTACAAGATGGACCTGTCGCCGTATCCGACGATCATGCGCATCGACGCGGCCTGCCAGGCGCTTCCGGCGTTCGCCGCGGCCGCGCCCGAAAAGCAGCCCGATGCGTTCTAGCGCGCAGGCGTCCTGCAAAGCAGTGACTGCGATCGAGTACACGGCCGATTTCGTCGAGCGCGGCTACAACAACCGGGCGGCCGTCCCCGACCATCCGCAATGGTTCGTCGAAGTTCGCGCAACTGTCCGTGCGGACGCGCGACCGCTACCGGCCCAAGCTCGACCTGCGTTACGGGCCGAATCCGAAGGAAACGCTCGACCTGTTCGTGCCGACCGGCCGATCGCGCGGCACGTTCGTCTTCATTCATGGCGGCTACTGGCGCGCGCTGGACAAGGCCGATCATCTGTTCGTCGCGGGGCCGTTCGTCGACCAGGGCTATGCCGTCGCGGTGATCAACTACGATCTGTGCCCGGAGGTCGGAATCGCGACGATCGTCGACGAATGCCGGCACTCGGTCGCCTGGCTCGCACGCGAAGGCGAGCGGCACGGCGCGAACCCGACGCCGATGATCGTCGGCGGCCATTCGGCGGGCGGTCACCTCGCGGCGATGCTGGTCGCAACGCCGGCCGAGGCGTTCGGCCTGACGCGGCATCCGCTCGCAGGTGCGGTGTCCGTTTCAGGTGTGCATGACCTGCGGCCGCTCACGCTGTTCTCGTACAACGCCGATCTGAAGCTCGACGATGCGGAGGCGGCGCGGTTGTCGCCGATCCTGCATCGACCGGCGACCGACGTCCCGGTCCTGGCAGCGGTCGGCGGCGACGAAACGTCGGAGTTCCTTCGCCAGGCGGACCTGCTCTGGGAGGCGTGGCCGGCGAATCGTCCGCCGGGCGATTCCGGTCCGCTGGTCATCGCCGATCGACACCACTTCAGCGTCGTCGTCGACTTCGCCGATCCCTCGAGCGCCTCACCCGCGCCACCCTCGCGCTGCTCGAACGCGCACGCTGAAGCTCGCCCGGCCGCGCGGTCGCGGACCCCGAGGAAACGACGTCTCATTGGGCGAGCCGGCGTCACCGGCCGGGGACTGCCGCACCCCTTGACAACTGACTCTCGGTCATTTACGCTGGAAGCTTAGTGACCGCCGGTCATTTACTGGGGTGGCAGCGATGATAATCCGGACGCGGGCGGTGCTCGCGGAAGACAAGCAGGAGCGGCAGCAGGCGATCCTCGATGCGGCCGAGCGGTTGCTGCGCCGCTCGCCCGAGCGCGTGGCGAACGTCGCCGAGGTCGCCGACGAGGCCGGGCTCGCGAAGGGCACGGTCTATCTGTACTTCCCGAGCAAGGAGGAGCTGCTGCTCGCGCTGCACGAGCGGCACGTCGCGGAGTTCTTCGGCGCGTTGATCGCGCTGCTCGCCCGGCCCGAGCCGGTGGCGTTCGACGAGATCCTCGCGATCACCGGCACGCACATGGTCGACGAGCCGACGTTCCTGCCGCTCGCCACCCGCTGCTTCGGCATCATGGGGACCGAGGTGCCGCGCGAGACCGCGATCGCGTTCAAGGAGCGGATGTCGGCGCGCATGCGCGAAGCCGCCGCGGGCCTGGAGCGACATTTCGCGGAGCTCCCGCCGGGCGGGGGCGTGCCGCTGCTGCGCCACAGCTACGCGCTGATCCTCGGGCTGTGGCAGATGTCGTCGACGCAACCGATCGAGCTCCCGGAGGGCGTCGAGGAGTGTCCGATGGTCGGATTCGACTATGCGGAGGAGCTTGCGCGCGGCCTTCGCGCGTTGTGGCGCGGGGCCGTCGGCGCAACCGAGCCGGCCGGCGCCGCGGCGCCGAGGCAGGAGGCGTGATCATGCGCAACGTCGTCGCATCCCTGCTCGTCGTCGCGGCGCTCGCCCTGGCCGGTTGCGCGAAAAAGGAGGCGCCTCCCGAGGTCGTGCGCCCGGTGCAGCTGGCGCCGGTCGTCATCGGGGCCATGGCCGAGACGGCCGTGTTCGCCGGCGAAGTGAAGCCGCGGCACGAGGCCGATCTCGCGTTCCGCATCGGCGGCAAGATCGTCGAGCGTCGCGTCGACGTGGGCGCAACGGTGAAGAAGGGGCAGGTGCTGGCGCGCCTCGATCCTGCGGACGTTGCGCTGCAGGCCCAGGCGGCCGAGGCGGCCGTGGCCGCAGCGCGCACCGAAAGCGACTTCGCACGCGCCGAGCTCGAGCGCTACCAGAACCTGTTCCGGCAGAAGTTCGTGAGCGAGAGCGCGCTCGACCAGAAGCAGAATGCGATGCGCGCCGCCGATGCGCGGCTGCAGCAGGCGCAGGCGAATCTCGCAGTGAACCGCAACCAGACCGGCTACGCGACGCTGGTCGCGCCGGACGACGGCGTCGTCACGTCGGTCACCGCAGAAGCCGGGCAGGTCGTCGCGTCCGCGCAACCGGTGATGAAGCTCGCCCGCACCGACGAACGCGAGGTCGCGATCGCCGTGCCGGAGAACCGGATCGGCGAGGTCAAGGGCGCGCAGCGGATCAACGTCATGCTGCTCGCGAATTCGCAGCGGCTGTTCACCGGCCGCGTGCGCGAGATCTCGCCGGCCGTCGATCCGGTGACGCGCACGTTCGCCGTTCGCGTCGCGGTGCCGGACGCCGATGCATCGCTGAGCTGGGGCATGACGGCGAACGTCGCAGCCTTCGCGACAGGCGCAGGGCAGAACGCACTGGTCCCGCTGACTTCGATCTACCACGAGCCCGACGGCAAGCCTGCCGTCTGGGTGTACGACGCCGGCGCGCAGAAGGTGAATCTGCGCGGCGTCGAGCTCGGCCCGTATCGCGAGGACGGTGTCGTCATCACCCGCGGGTTGAATCATGGCGAATGGATCGTCGCGGCTGGCGTGAACAAGCTTCAGCCGGGGCAGACGGTGAAGCCGTACGAGGCGCCGGGCAAGCCCGCCCCGCCGGTGCCTGCCGCGACGGCATCAGCGACGACCGGTACACCGGTCGCGGTCCGCTGAGGTTACCCGATGAGCTCCGTCACGCCTCCCGGCGGCAACGCCCGAGCGTCGTTCAATCTCTCCGAATGGGCGCTGCATCACCGTTCGATCGTGCTGTACCTGATCGTCGTGTTCGCGCTGATGGGCGGGCTCGCGTACACGCAGCTCGGCCAGTCGGAGGACCCGCCGTTCACGTTCAAGGTCATGGTCGTCAGGACCAACTGGCCGGGCGCGTCCACGCGCGAGGTCGAGCAGCAGGTCACCGACAAGATCGAGCGCAAAGTGCAGGAGCTGCCGCTCGAGTGGGTGCGGAGCTACAGCAAGCCCGGCGAGTCGCTGGTGTTCGTGTCGTTCCGCGACTCGCTGCCGCCGAAGGCGATTGCCGAGCTGCAATACCAAGCGCGCAAGAAGATCGGCGATATCCGTAACACGCTGCCGCAGGGCATCCAGGGTCCGTTCTTCAACGACGAGTTCGGCGACACGTACACGAACATCTACGCGATAACCGGCGACGGCTTCGGCTATCGCGAGCTCGACGATTTCGCCGACCGCATCCGTGCGGAGCTGCTTCGCGTGCCGGGTGTGGCGAAGGTCGACAAGATCGCCGCGCAGGACGAAAAGATCTTCATCGAGCTTTCGAACAGCAAGCTCGCAACGCTCGGCGTCGAGCCCGCCCAGATCCTGCAATCGCTCGCTGCGCAGAACGCCGTCGCAGCGGCCGGCTGCGTTCGAGACGTCGACCGATCGGATCTACGTGCGCACATCGGGGACGTTCGACTCGGTCGACGCGATCCGCGATTTTTCGATCCGCGCGAACAACCGGATCTTTCGCCTCGGCGACATCGCGGACGTGCGCCGCGGCTACGTCGATCCGCCGCAGCAGAAGATGCGCTGGCATGGCCGCGAGGCGCTGGGACTGGGCATCACGATGGCGAGCGGCGGCGACGTGATCGAGCTCGGAAAACACCTCGAGCGCAGCGTCGGCGGGATCGTCGAAGGGCTCCCCGTCGGTGTCGAGATCGCAGCCGGTCGCCGACATGCCCAAGGCGGTGCAGCGGTCGGTCAACGAGTTCGTGCGCTCGCTCCTCGAGGCGGTCGGCATCGTGCTGGCGGTGTCGCTCGTGAGCCTCGGCTTGCGAACCGGACTGGTCGTCGCGATCTCGATCCCGCTGGTGCTCGCCACGACGTTCCTGTTCATGCAGGTCGCCGGCATCGGGCTGCACAAGATCTCGCTCGGTGCGCTGATCCTGTCGCTCGGCCTGCTCGTCGACGACGCGATCATCGCCGTCGAGATGATGGTCATCAAGATGGAGCAGGGCTTCGACCGGTTCCGCGCGGCGAGCTTCGCCTACACGTCCACCGCGTTCCCGATGCTGACCGGCACGCTGGTCACGGTCGCCGGGTTCCTGCCGATCGCCACGGCGCAGAGCTCGACCGGCGAGTACACGCGCTCGCTGTTCCAGGTGTCGGCGATCGCGTTGACGATCTCCTGGTTCGTCGCGGTCATCGTGATCCCTTATCTCGGCTACCGGTTGCTGCCGGACTTCACCAAGGACCGCGGCGCGTCGCTCGGCCGCGCGGCTGTGGGCTCGCGTGCGTCGCAAGCCCGCGCCCGAGGCTCATCACCCGCATATCGGATCCCGAGGAGGTCTACGACACGCCGTTCTATCGGCGCTTCCGCCGGATCGTCGACTGGTGCGTGGCGCATCGCTGGATCGTCATCGCCATCACGCTGGCCGTATTCGTCGGCGCGCTCGGGCTGTTCCGCCTCGTGCCGCAGCAGTTCTTCCCGTCGTCGTCGCGTCCCGAGCTGATCGTCGATCTGCGCCTCCCCGAGGGCAGCTCGTTCCACGCGACGATGGCGGAAGCGCAGCGCATGGAGGCGATCCTCGCGAAGGAGACGGGCATCGAGAGCTACGTCGGCTACGTCGGCGCGGGCAGCCCGCGCTTCTACCTGCCGCTCGACCAGCAGCTGCAGCAGTCGAACTTCGCGCAGTTCGTGCTCGTCACGACGAGCAACAAGGAACGGGAGCGCGTGCGCGAGCGGCTCATCCGGCTGTTCGAGACCGACTTTCCTGCGACGCGCGGGCGCGTGTCGCGGCTGGAGAACGGTCCGCCGGTCGGCTTCCCCGTGCAGTTCCGCGTGTCCGGCGACGACATCGCGAAGGTGCGGGCGATCGCCCGCGACGTCCGCGCCGTCGTGGAACGCGACCCGGATGTCGTGAACGTGCAGTTCGACTGGGACGAGCCGTCGAAGGTGATTCGCCTCGAGGTCGACCAGAACAAGGCGCGGGTGCTGGGCATCAGCTCGCAGGAGCTCGCGCAGTTCCTGAACAACGCGGTGTCGGGCATCACCGTCACGCAGTTCCGCGAGCGTGACGAGCTGATCGACGTCGTGCTTCGCGGCTCGCCGGCCGAGCGCGTGCAGCTGTCGTTCCTGCGCGATCTCGCGATCCCGTCGAAGCAACGGCAAGGCAGTGCCGATCACGCAGATCGCCGACATCCGCTACGGGCTCGAGGAAGGCATCGTCTGGCGGCGCGCCCGCCAGCCGACGGTGACCGTGCGTTCCGACGTGCGCGGCGACGCGCAGGGACCGGACGTGACGAAACGGATTTCGCCGAGCCTCGATCCGCTGCGCGCGACGCTTCCGCTCGGCTACCGGATCGAGCTCGGCGGAGCGATCGAGGATTCGGCGCGCGGCCAGAAGTCGATCGTGGCCGGCGTCCCGCTGCTCGTGCTGACCGTGCTGACGCTGCTGATGATCCAGCTCAAGAGCTTCTCGCGCACGGCGATGGTCGTGCTGACGGCGCCGCTGGGCCTGATCGGCGTGACGCTCGGCCTGCTGGCGTTTCGCATGCCGTTCGGCTTCGTGGCGATGCTGGGCACGATCGCGCTGTCGGGAATCATCATGCGCAACTCGGTGATCCTCGTCGACCAGATCGAGCGCGACATCGCGGCCGGCGAGTCGGCGTGGGATGCCATCGTCGGCGCGACCGTGCGCCGGTTCCGGCCGATCGTGCTCACGGCGGCGGCGGCGATCCTCGCGATGATCCCGCTCACGCGCAGCGACTTTCTTCGGGCCGATGGCGGTCGCGATGATGGGCGGCATTTTCGTAGCGACGCTGCTGACGCTCGGCTTCCTGCCGGCGCTGTATGCGCTGTGGTTCCGCGTGCGGAGGGAACCGACCCGAACCGGCGCTGGCGGCGTGAGGCGTCGTCCGCGCAGGCCTGACGATCCGAAGGTCGTCATCCCCGCGAAGCGGGACCAGTGTCTTCGCGTCGCCGTCGGTTCGCCCGGTACAATCGATCTTCCGACGCTCGACCGTCGACCCCATGACGCTCGCCACCACCCCCGAAATCGTCGCCGAGCTCAAGGCCGGCCGCATCGTCGTGCTCGTCGACGACGAGGACCGCGAGAACGAAGGCGACCTCGTGTTCGCGACGGACTTCGTCACGCCGGACAAGATCAATTTCCTCGCGAAGCACGGCCGCGGCCTGATCTGCATGCCGATCACGCCCGAGCATGCCGAACGCCTCAAGCTCGCGCCGATGACACCGCGCAACCGATCGGTTCATGGTACGAACTTCACGGTGTCGATCGAGGCGGCTTCGGGCATCGCGACCGGCATCTCGGCCGCCGATCGCGCGCACACGATCCGCGTCGCCTCCCGGCCCGATGCCACACCCGAGGACATCGTCCAGCCGGGGCACGTGTTCCCGCTGATCGCGCAAGCCGGCGGCGTGCTCGCGCGCGCCGGCCATACGGAGGCGTGCTGCGATCTCGCGCGCCTCGCCGGGCTGACGCCCTCGGCCGTGCTGTGCGAGATCATGAACGACGACGGTACGATGGCGCGCCGCCCGGACCTTGACCTCGTTCGCCAAACAGCACGGCCTCTTGATCGGCACGATCGCCGATCTGATCCACCATCGCAGCCGCACCGAACGGCTGGTCGAGCGCATCGCCGAGCGCCCGCTCGCAACCCAGCATGGCGCGTTCAGGCTCGTCGTCTATCGCGACAAGCTGACCGATGCCACGCATCTCGCGCTGGTGCGCGGGCCGGTCTCGCCCGAGACCGAGACGCTGGTGCGCGTTCACGAGCCGCTGTCGGTGATGGACCTGCTCGATTCGCAGAGCGAAGCGCACTCGTGGAGCATTCCCGCAGCGCTCGCGACGATCGCCGAAGCGGGTCGCGGCGTCATCGTGCTTCTGCATCGGCCCGAGTCGGCGGCGGAGCTTCGCCGCCGCGCGATCGCTGAAGGCCAGCCCTCGACATCGACGATGGACCTGCGCGACTACGGCATCGGCGCGCAGATCCTTCGCGATCTCAATGTCGGCAAGATGCGCCTGCTCGCGCGCCCGCGGAAGATGCCGAGCATGGCGGGCTTCGGCCTCGAGGTGACCGGCTTCGACGAGCAGCCCGTTCGCAGCCTGTCCGGCCGCGCGTCCTGACAATGGCGCTGCGTCGCCTCAATCCGCGCACGGCCGGCGCGTCGCGACGCGTCGGCGTCGTGCTTTCCCGATTCAATCCCGAGATCGGCGAGGGCTTGCTCGCCAGCGCGCTTCGCGGCCTGAGCGATGCCGGCGTCGCCGACGACGACATCGTCGTGGTCACCGTACCGGGCGCGCTCGAGACGCCGCTCGTGCTGCAGCGGATGGCGCAATCCGGCGACTTCGATGCGCTGGTGGCGATCGGCGCGGTGATCCGCGGCGAGACCTACCATTTCGACATCGTCGCCAACGAGTCGGCGCGCGGGATCGTCGAGGTCGCGCTGCAGTTCGGCATCCCGATCGGCAACGGCATCCTCACCTGCGACACCGAGAGCCAGGCGCGCAGCCGCATGCAGACGAAGGGTTACGAGGCCGCGCAGGCGGCGCTCGAGATCGCGAACCTGTTCGATGACCTCGACGACACCTAATCCGCGCAGGCGCGCGCGCGAGCTGGTGCTGCAGGGCCTCTACCAGCGTCAGCTGTCCAAGAATGCCGACGAGACGATCGGGCAGCAGCTGCTGGAGCACGACGACCCTCCGGAAGCCGATCGCGCCTACGTCGATCGAGCTCTGGCGCGGCGTCACGTCCAATTACGACGCGCTCGTCGCGACGCTGGCACCGTATTCATCGCGCGCAACGGCGGAGTTGTCGCCGATCGAGCGCTCGATCCTCGCGATCGGCGCCTGGGAGCTCGCCCATCGTCCCGACATTCCCTACAAGGTCGTGATCAACGAAGCCATCGATCTCGCGAAGAGCTACGGCGCAACCGATGGCCATCGCTTCGTGAACGGCGTGCTCGACAAGCTCGCGGCGCGCGTGCGCGAGGCGGAGATCGCCGCGCTCGCGCGCGAAGCCCGGGCGAACCGCTAGCGGCTTGGCGCCACGATGGCGCAACTCGACCGAATTCGAGCTGATCGAGCGGTACTTTCGTCGCCCGTCGCGCGATCCGGCGTGTCGCGCTCGGCGTTGGCGACGACGCTGCGGTCGTGCGCGTCGCCGACGGGCACGAGCTCGTGCTCGCCGTCGACATGATGGTCGAGTCGCGACACTTCCTTTCCGGCACCGATCCGCGAATCGCTCGGGCACAAGGTGCTCGCAGTGAACCTCTCGGACGTCGCGGCGATGGGCGCACGGCCGCGCTGGGCGTTGCTCGCGGGAGCGCTTGCCGGACAGCGATGCTTCGCTGGCTCGAAGCGTTCTCGCGCGGACTGTTCGCGCTGGCCGACGAGCACGACGTCACGTTGATCGGCGGCGACACGACGCGGGGCCCGCGCAACCTCTGTCTGACGATCGCGGGCGAGGTCCCGATCGGCCAGGCGATCCGTCGCAAGGGCGCGGTGCCCGGCGACGACGTCTGGGTCTCGGGAACGCTCGGCGACGCGATGCTCGCGCTCGCCGTCCTGCAAGATCGAACGACATTGCCGGCGAACGAATTCGCCGCAGCACGCCGCAGGCTCGAGCGCCCCGAGCCGCGCGTGACGCTTGGACAGGGGCTGCGCGGCGTCGCGAGCGCGATGCTCGATGTCTCCGATGGGCTGACCGGCGATCTCGCCCACATCCTCGAGGCCTCCGACGTCGGCGCGATCGTCGATGTCGCGCGCATACCGCGCTCGGCGGCGCTGGCTGCGAAGCTCGGCGGAGGCGAGCGTGACCTTGCGCTGCGCTGCCTGCTGGCCGGCGGCGACGATTACGAGCTGTGTTTCACGGCGCCGCCAGCGATGCGCGAGCGCATCGGTGCGCTGGCAACGCCTCGAAGTCCCGCTCGCGCAGGTCGGCACGGTGACGCCGCGCGAGGCCGGCTTCGTCGTGCGCGACGAGCACGGCGATCCGTTGCCGGCGCTGCCGCGCGCGTTCGATCACTTCGCATGAGCTCTGCACTGCCGACGGCAACGCCTCAGCGCGCGACACTGCGCTTCCTGCTTTCGCATCCCGCTCATCTGCTCGCGTTCGGGTTCGGTAGCGGGCTGGCGCCGTGGGCACCGGGCACGTTCGGCACGCTGCTCGCGATTCCGATCGCGTACCTGCTTTGGTCATGGACGAACGACGTCGGGTTCCTCGCGGTGGTCCTCGTCGCTTCTGTTCGGCGGCGCCTGGGCCGCGCAGCGCACCGGACGTGCGCTCGGAACGCCGGACCATGGGGGCATCGTGATCGACGAGGTCGTCGCCTTTCTGCTCATGCTGTTCTTCACCGGGCCGTTCCCGTCACGAATCGCGTTCGCGTTCCTCTTGTTCCGCCTGTTCGACATCGCCAAGCCGCCGCCGATCCGGACGATCGACGCGCGCATGAAGACCGGCATCGGCGTGATGGTCGATGATCTGGTCGCCGCGGGCTTCGCCCTTCTCGTTTATGCGACCGTCGTGCGGCTCACAGGGTGGCCGGCGTGAGCGCTACAGGGCCGCCTCAAGGCGCTCATTGCGCCCCCACCGGGGGCAGCGTAGCGGCTTTGGCCGCAAGCGTCGGGGGACCATTCCGTGACGAGCTGGCGCGCCGCGTCGAGGAATCGGGCCTCAACAACATGCATACGCGTCGCCAGCTGCTCTACGACGGCTGGTTGCTGTTCCTGCTCGCCGGCAAGGCGAAGCGCGGACGCAGCGTGAACGCGCATTTCGGCTCGACGCTGCCGCTCGCGGAGAAAATCGCGCATTGCGAGCGGCTGTATGCGCGGCACGGCTTGCCAACGCTGTTCCGCATCACGCCGTTCGCGCGGCCCGAGAATCTCGAAACCGAGCTTGCGGCGCGTGGCTACGTCCAGTTCGACCCGACACTCGTGCAGGTGGCAACGCTCGAGTCACCGCCCGTGCATCGCGGAAATCCGCAGGTCGAGCTGGGCTCGCCGCTGATCGAGGCGTTCGTCGAAGCGGTCGGCGAGATGCGAGGGTCACCCGCAACGCAACGTGCCGCGCATCTGGAGCGGCTGGTGCAGTCCCCGCTCGACGTCCACACCGTCGTCGCGCGTCGTGACGGCGTCCCGGTCGGCGCCGGACTGTTGTGCATCGACGGCGGACTCGCCGGCGTGTTCGATGTCGTCACCGTCACGCCGTTGCATGGACAGGGAATCGGCACGGCCGTCGTATCCGCGCTGCTGACTCGCGCGTGGGAGCGGGGCATTCGGCAGGCATTCATGCAGGTGACCGCCGACAATGCGCCCGCTGTCGCGCTTTACCGCAAGTTCGGCTTCGCGACGCTGTACTCGTATCATTACCGCGCGCGTCCGGACGAATGCCGATGAACGATCCGCTGCTGAACGCATTGTCGGCCGAGCTTGGCGCGCTGCTGGTTGCGCGCGGTTGGCGGGTTACCGCGGCCGAATCCTGCACGGGCGGCCTGGTGGCCGGGCGCGATCACCGCGACCGCGGGAAGCTCCGCCTGGTTCGACCAGGCGTTCGTGACCTACTCGAACGCTGCGAAGACGCGGGCGCTCGACGTACCCGACACGCTGCTCGTAGCGCACGGCGCCGTGTCGGAGCCGGTGGCCCGGGCGATGGCGAGCGGTTCCCTGGCGCGCGCCGGCGCCGACTTGAGCGTTGCGGTCACCGGCATCGCCGGTCCCGGCGGTGGCTCGCCCGACAAGCCGGTCGGCACCGTGTGCTTCGCGTGGGCGCTGCGGGAAACGCTGGTCGCGTCGGCGACGCAGCGGTTCGACGGCGACCGCGCCGCGATCCGTCGTGCGTCGGTCGTGGTCGCACTCGAAGGATTGATCGAGCGGGCACGGGGCTGAACGGCCGAAAGCCCCGAAAAGCGCCGCGTCGTCTCGACCGCTGTGGTTGACGGGACGCGGCGCGGTGGAGGAAATCGCCAGCTTACTGCGCTGCATCGTACGTCTCGGAAGGATGCTCGGCTGATCCTCCGACCGTTACGGGAACGTCGCGGGGCTGAAGCCTCGCAGTCGCAAGGTGTGAGGAGCACTGCGTGCTCAGAACGCTTCGATATGCGGGGTGGTCTCATTGGCGTTCAGCGTGTCGCCGGAAGGGAAATACTCTGCACCGGCCGGACGTGTGGTTGCGGATGCGGCGAGCTGGCCGAGGTCGCCTCGAGCATCGAAGCAGTCACCGGGAGGGCGTCCTGATGTGTCCTCGCCGTGGCTGCGATCAATCCCCACCAGCGCGATGACGATCAGCGCGCCGACGACGCCTTTCGCGGCACGGCACGGAGCGAGCACCTCGGGGACAACGCGAAGCTGCGGGTTGGGCATGGCAGACTCCCTGGAAGAAACGAGGGTCGAGCGTGCGATGAATCGCGGCTCTCGTTTTCCAGTACGGAATGCTGCGTCGAAAAGTGCCATGCGCGCGTTGCCGCTGGCGCGTGCGTGGGCTCTAACCGACGAGCCGCGAGCCACTCGCCGCATTTGCCGCGGGTGACGTTAAGCTGAATTCACGCGACTACTGGCGATAGATCGGCCCTCTTGTTGCGGCGCTGCGGGGCACGGCCAAAGCTTCGGCCGCGTGCAGCGGCGCGCGAAACTGTTGGATGTGACACGTCGCGAGCAGGCTACGGATCATCGGAAGCCCAAGCGATGCCGTACGGGCCAAGGAGCGGCCAGGCGCTGCAAGCCCCTCCCCGCTTTGGCGACGGCGGCTAGCGCGAGAACGCGCGCGCGACGGGCGCCGCCGCCGCTTGCGCCAACGTCTCGGCCTGGTGCAAGACCCTCGTGAAATCTTCGCCGAATTTGCCGTGCTCCGCCTGCGCAACGCGGGCAAGTGCAAGCGCCGCCATCGCCTCGTCGCGGCGCCCCAATTGCGCCAGGCAGGCGGCGCGCAGTGCTTCCGCTTCGGCGCGAAACGGACTGTCGGACACATGGATGCTGCGATACAGCGCCGCGGCGCGCTCGAGATGCGGCAATGCGCGGTCGAATGCACCTTCGGCCATCGCGGCCTGGCCCATCGCCCGCTCGACCTGAGCATCGGCGTTGACGAGATTGGCGCGGCGCGGCTCGCGGGCGAGCTCTCGTTCGGCTTGCTCGGCGGCGCGATTCGCCTGCGGGATGTCTCCTAGTGCGATAAATGCATGCACGAGGACCGCGTTGAGAACCGCTCGCTGGCGAGCCACTCCAGGACCGGCTCGCAGCGCGGCGAGCTGCTCCTCAAGAAGCGCCCTCGCGCGCAATGCATCGCCCACACCGATGCGCGCTCTGGCTTCGCGAAGCGCCAGATTGCTGAAGAACATGGAGGTCTGCGCAATTCTCGCGTGCCTTGCGACCTCGGCCGCGCGGGAAAGCTTCGCCAAAGCCTGCTCGTGGAGTCCGTAGACTGAGTCAATGGCGGCACCCTGGAACAGCAGATCGGCGTGCTCGAGGTTGACCGGTGTGGACGGTCCAAAAGTCGCGAGCGCGGCAGCGGATCCGCGGCTGGCCGCAGCCATATCGCCGCGTCCCCAATGCACGTCGAACAGCATGCGATGGTTGTCGCGCACCAGGTAGGTTTCGCCTCCAGCGCCAGACATCGTGTCGGCGATCGTTCGTGTGGCTATTTCCGCCGCCTCGTCGAATCGCGACATCCCGGCGAGATTGCTGGCGATCCCGCGCCGGGTCGCTACCGTCACTGAGTGCTTCTCTCCGTTGACGCGCTCCGACATGGCGAGTGCCTCGCGCAGCAGCTCATCGGCCTCCTCGGCCCGACCCAGAACCGAGTTCACTTCTCCGGCTCGGCGGATGAAGAACAGCAACAAGTGCTCAGGAAGGGCTTGCGCGCGCGCGATCCGCAGGGCCTCTTCCTGGGCGGACAGCGCACCGTCCGAGTCGCTCCCGCTGCGCAGCAAGGCCGTTCCAAGCATCGACAACGCGTGCGGAAATTACCGGTCGGCGGGGTAACGGGAACGATAGAGCTCTACTGCACGCGAAGCATGCTCGATCGCGGCGGGGAGCAATTGGTCGACATAGATCACGCTCGCCTTTACATGCAGGCGCGTGCGCGCGAGGCTCGCTTTGTCGCCGTGCGCATCATGGATGCGCAGAGCTTCGCGGATCATGGAATCGAGGTCTTCCGGAGAGGCGCTCTCGCGGTGGTGAAGTGACTTGATGACCTTGTCGGCGAGCGCCTCCGCCACGCGCAGGTCGTCTGGACCGTACAAGGAACGCGTCAGCTCGACTCGTTGCGCGGCCAGGTCGTTGGCCTTCGCCCAGAGGCCCAGCTCCCTGTACAGGTCGGAGAGCGTCGCAAGGAGCTCGAGACGCGCCTTCGGCTGATCGTGGAGCGCCTGCGTGATGCGGGCGCTGCCGCGATCGAGCAGCTCGCGTGCCGTCGTTTGCCGCGCGCGCACCGGATCGGGCTGGTCTGCCGAATTGACGCGAAAGAGATCCAGCACGAACTCCTGCGCGGCATGGGCCAGGGCGGCTTCGCGCCGCGCCTCGCTCGCCTGCCACAGGGCGACGGAAGCGCCAGCGACGAGGGCGATTGCGATCACACCCGTCGCCCCGAAAACAACCCGATGCCGCGCGACAAGCTTCGCCGTGCGATACAGCGCACTGTCGGCACGGGCGTCGATCGCCTCGCCGCGGACGTGTCGTTCGAGATCCTCGGCCAGCGCCGCTGCGGTCGGATAGCGGTCTTCCACCCGTTTCTTGAGCGCCTTGAGGATGATCGTGTCGAGATCCCCCACGAGCTGCGCCGCGAGCTTCCTCGCACTCGCCACGCCGCGGCGCCGCGCCGCCTCGTCGTTCACCGCGAGGCTCGGACGCACCGGATCGTCGTGGAGAATCGCATCTTGCAATGCGACGGAGGAACCGTCTCGCGGTCGATACGGCCGGGCGCCGGTCAAAAGCTCGTACAGGATGACGCCCATCGAGTACACGTCGGAGGCAATGCCAATGGGTGTGCCTCGAAGGAGCTCCGGCGCCGCGTAGCTCGGTGTCAGCGCACGGCCTGCGATCCGGGTGAGCTCGGTCTCGCCGGTGTCGCCATCGCTGACCAGCTTGGCGATTCCAAAGTCGAGCAGATGTACGTATCCCTCCGCCGTCACCAGGATGTTGGACGGCTTGAGGTCGCGATGGATGACAAGGTTCGCATGCGCATACTGCACTGCGCGCAGCACCTGGGCGACCAGCGCGATGCGCTCGCGCACACTCGATTGCCGCGCGTCACACCATGCGGTAAGCGGTTGGCCTTCGACATATTCCAGCGCGAGATACGGCTGGCCGGTGGTTGTGATGCCGGCGTCGTAAAGCCGCGCGATGTGGGGATGCGCAAGGCGCGCGAGGATCACGCGTTCGCGTGCGAAGCGTTCGGCGAGCGCGCGGTGATGAATCGAAAACAGCGGCAGCTTGAGAGCAACGGGGCGGTCGATCAGCCCGTCGACGCGCTCGGCCAGCCACACCACCCCCATGCCGCCGACGCCGAGCTCGCGCACCAGCCGGTAAGGACCGATCGCGAACCCGGCGCTTAGCTCGTCTGGCGACGCCCGCGCGAGCAGCTCGGGAATCAGGCTCGCTAACTCGGGGCAACGGTCGAGGATGTCGAGGGTCGCTGAGGTGGAGTCGCGCGCGAGGAGATCGCGCAGCGTATTTGCAACCCGCGCGAACTCGGGCCCGAGCCCTTCGAGCCAGGGACCGCGTTCGTGCGGCGCAAGCTCCAATGCTTCGTCGAGCAAGCGGTCGAGCGCACGCAGCTCGTCAATGCTTAACGTCATCGGACTTGGGGATACCCCGGCGGGCCGCGAGTCACCGTAAGGATAGTACGGATTCGGGAGCCGCAAAGGGACACTTCCGGCCAACTAATGCATCGCCGAAGATAGAAGCCAGGATCAGCGCAGTGCCGCACGCAGCAACAGTCGCGCCTTCTCCCAATCCCGTTTGATCGTGCGCTCCGACACGCCGAGTATCTCGGCGATCTCACGCTCGGTGAAGCCAGCGAAATAACGCATTTCGACTACGCTCACCAACCGCGGGTTCACGCTCGAGAGCTCGTCTAGCGCCTCGTTGAGCTTGAGCAGATTCTCGTCCGTCGCCGTGTCTGACTCGGCGATCGCGGTGTTCAAGGTGACCGAGCATGGCCCGCCGCCGCGCCGCTCTGCGAGGGGCGCGCGGACAAAGTTCGACTATCACCGAGCGCATCACCGTCGATGCGTAGGCGAAGAAATGCGTGCGGTCGGCGAAGCGGATCCGGCCGCTGTCGACGAAGCGAACATACGCGTCGTGCACCAGCGGATGTCAGTGTCGAGCAAGGTCATCGTCCGGTGCTCGCGCAGCTTCGGAAGGGCGAGGCGGCGGAGCTCGCCGTAGACGAGGGAAAGACGCGGCGCCAGCCGCCTGCTCGTCGCAGTTCGCGAGGATAGGGTGTTAAGTTGCCGCGACGCGAGGAGTTCTGTGAGGTCCGGTCCAAGGGTGGCTGATTGGATGAGCCGCTGGCAGGTAGCTGTCGCACGACCCGCAACGTCGGAATTGTTCAGCCGCCGACGGCGGCCGAGGGTGGCTCATTTGTTGAGCTACTGGGCTCGTAACCTTCATGAGCCACGCCATCGTCGCTTGACGCAATCGACCGTGCAGCCTAGGCCCAAAGCAGGCTTGCATCGAACGAACGTTCTATGTGATGATCGGCAGGGTAGCCCAGCTCGACGTCAACCTGCGTCACCGTCGCGCTCAATCGGCCCCACCCATCCGCCATACTTTGGAGCTCACCGCCATGCCCCTCGACCAGACCCCCATGGACGACCAGAAGACCAAGGCGCTTGCCGCCGCGCTCGCGCAGATCGAGAAGCAGTTCGGCAAGGGCTCGATCATGAAGATGGGCGAGGCGCAGATCCAGAACGACCTGCAGGTCGTGTCGACCGGATCGCTCGGACTCGATATCGCGCTCGGCGCCGGCGGGCTGCCGCGCGGCCGGGTCGTCGAAATCTACGGTCCGGAGGCATCCGGGCAAGACGACGCTCTGCCTGCAGGTCGTCGCGCAGGTCCAGAAGGCCGGCGGAACCGCGGCCTACATCGACGCAGAGAATGCGCTCGACCCGGTGTACGCGGGCAAGCTCGGCGTGAACGTGGGCGAGCTCCTCATCTCGCAGCCGGATACCGGCGAGCAGGGACTCGAGAT
The DNA here is from genome assembly GCA_963804205.1 of uncultured beta proteobacterium. Classification (GTDB taxonomy): domain Bacteria; phylum Pseudomonadota; class Gammaproteobacteria; order Burkholderiales; family Casimicrobiaceae; genus VBCG01. The sequence goes on from CAWDPJ010000008.1 coordinate 929,657, forward strand.
CGCGGACATGCTCGTGCGCTCCGGCGGCATCGACGTGATCGTCATCGATTCGGTGGCAGCGCTCGTGCCGAAGGCCGAGATCGAAGGCGAGATGGGCGACCAGCTCCCGGGTCTGCAGGCGCGCCTGATGAGCCAGGCGCTGCGCAAGCTCACGTCGAACATCAAGCGCGCGAACGTGCTGGTGATCTTCATCAACCAGATCCGGATGAAGATCGGCGTGATGTTCGGCAATCCGGAAACCACGACCGGGGGCAATGCGCTCAAGTTCTATGCGTCGGTGCGACTCGACATCCGCCGCATCGGCTCGATCAAGAAGGGCGAGGAAGTCGTCGGCAACGAGACGCGGGTCAAGGTCGTCAAGAACAAGATCGCGCCGCCGTTCCGCGAGGCGCTGTTCGACATCCTCTACGGCGAGGGCATCTCGCGCGAGGGCGAGATCGTCGAGCTCGGCGTGACTCACAAGATCATCGACAAGTCCGGCGCGTGGTACGCGTACAACGGCGACAAGATCGGCCAGGGCAAGGACAATGCGCGCGAGTACCTGAAGGAGCATCCGGAGCTCGCCGACACGATCGAGGCGAGGATCCGCGCGACCGTCGGTGTGCCGGCGCCGGGTCCGCGCATCGGCGACGAGGCGGCATAGCGATGCGGGCGCGCATCCGCGTTCCCGGTCCGCAGCCTCGACGCGGCTGATCCGATGCGCGCGGCTGCGCCACCCCGGCGAGCACGGCCGCCCAGGACGCTGAAGCAGCGGGCGGTCGCGCTGCTCGCGCGCCGCGAGTATTCGCGGGCGGAGCTGTGCGAAGCGACTTGCGGCCGCCGGTGCGTCGCGCAGCGAGATCGATGCGGTGCTGGACGAGCTCGCGGCGTCGGGCCTGCTGTCGGACGCTCGATTCGCCGCCGCGCTGGTCCACCAGAAGACCGGCAGTCACAGCAAGCGCGCGATCGCGCATGCGCTGCGCGAGAAGGGTGTCGGGGCTCGATGAGGCGAAGGCGGCGCTCGTCGCTCTCGAGGGCGACGACGAGCTTGTCGCCGCGCAGGCTCTTTGGGCGCGGCGATTCGGCGAGCCGCCTCGCGACGAGCGCGAGAAGGCGCGGCAGCTCCGCTTCCTGCTATCGCGCGGTTACTCGCACTCGATCGCGTTCAAGGTCCTGCGGGTCGCGGGCGCGGCGATCGAGGACGGGCGCCTCGTAGCCATCCCTCCGCAGCCTTGCGCGGCAGGCGCGCCTTCGGGCACGAGGCCTCGTCGATGCTCCCGCGTTGCCTGTGAGCTGCGTTGCGGTCAGCCGAGCGCCTGGGCATCGGCGTAGGGTGCCGCTTCTCCGCGCAGTCGCAAGCCCGGCGGCGGCTCGATCTTGCCCAGCTTCACGAGCCGCGCATTGATCGCACCGCGCGTTCGCTCGAGCCGCGCCGCCAGCGCGCCGATCGTCTCGCCGGCGTCGAATCCGCTCGCAAGCGCGACATCGTCGTCGGTCGACCAGGGTCGGCCGGCATTGCGCGGCCCGCTGCCCGACGCGCGATTCGCATCCGCGCGCGACGCGACCGCGGGCGCGGGCGTCGCCAGCAAGGCCAGTGCGGCGAACACCACACGCAGCGTATCGGGCCGTTGCCCCGGATGATCGGGGGGCAGCGTGAGGCCGGTCGACGGGTCGACGCCGTCGGCCCAGGCGCGCAGATGATGAAGCACGGTTTCGCGATCCATTCGTTCCTCCTGGACAAAATCGGCGGTTGCCGCAGGGGTCCATCGTGCAGGAGACCACGGGTCAGCGGCCATCATCCGTACGGCCGATCGTGCAACGGGAACCGGATGTCCGAACGTCGCGCGACGCGCCGGATCACCGTCGCGACGGCTCGCTACGTCCGCGCCGGCGATGGCGACCGGATCCAGTCAGGACCGCAGCGCCCGCCACAGAAAACCGGCGCCGCCGGCGAGCACGATCACCTCCATGAACGCGGTGTGGATCCGCGTCGGAATGCGTCGAAGCAGCCAGCGCGCGACGAACGCGCCCGGCATCGTGCACGCGCCGATCAGCGATTCCGGCCAGCATCAGCTCGGCATTCAGGCGCTCGAACGTCCCGAACAGCGCGACCTTCGCCACGCCCATCGTGAACGAAATGACCGCATCGGTCGCGATCAGCGCGGGACCCTGCACGCCCGCGGCCATCAGGATGGCGATGAGCACCGTTCCGGTGCCCGTCATGCCTCCGTTGATGAACCCGAACACGGCGCCTGCGCCGCGCTCGACGCGCGGTCCGACGCTGTAATTCGCGTGCACGAGCCAACGGCGCAGCGGCACGCTCAGGATCAGGAACGTGCCGATGAGGAGCGCGATCGTGCCGCCTGCCAGCAGCGTGTAGCCGTAGGCACCGGCCGCGCATGCCGGCAGTCCGAAAAGCAGGATGCGCCTCACGTGCGGCCATTCGATCGCATTGCCGAAATGCAACGACCCGGCTGGCATTGTTCAGCGCCATGCCGACCGCCATCACCGGAATGACGTTCGCAACGCCGACGACGGGCGCGAGGAAGATCGGCAGCACGAGTCCCGTGCCATAACCCGACAAGCCGCCGAGGATCGACGCGGCGAAGGCGACGGTGCCGACGAGCGCAAGCTCCGCGGCGCCGACGTTGGCGAGTTGAAAGGGCGTGTCCATGTCTTGTCGACGACGACCTGCTTCAGCCGTGACGAATCGCACATTCTCGTATAAAATCAATCCCTTTTGCCATCCTTCGCTTGCGTTGCGCGAAGCGGCGCCTGCACGATGACCGTCAACGAGATCCGCCGCCAGTTCATCGACTTCTTCGTCGGGAAGGGGCACACGCACGTCCCCTCGTCGTCGCTCGTCCCCGGCAACGACCCGACGCTGTTGTTCACGAACTCCGGCATGGTGCAGTTCAAGGACGTCTTCCTCGGCCAGGACAAGCGGCCGTACGCGCGCGCCACGTCCTCGCAGCGCTGCGTCCGCGCAGGCGGCAAGCACAACGATCTCGAGAACGTGGGCTACACGGCGCGGCACCACACGTTCTTCGAGATGCTCGGCAATTTCAGCTTCGGCGACTACTTCAAGCGCGACGCGATCAAGTATGCGTGGGAGCTTCTGACCGACGTCTACAAGCTGCCGAAGGACAGGCTCTGGGTCACCGTCTACATCGACGACGACGAGGCCTACGCCGTCTGGCGCGACGAAATCGGCATTCCCCCGGACCGGATCGTCCGCATCGGTGACAACAAGGGCGCGAAGTACGCATCCGACAACTTCTGGCAGATGGCCGACACCGGTCCGTGCGGACCGTGCTCGGAGATCTTCTACGACCACGGCCCGGAAGTGGCGGGCGGCCCGCCCGGATCGCCGGACGCGGAAGGCGACCGCTACATCGAGATCTGGAACCTCGTGTTCATGCAGTTCAACCGCGACGCGCAGGGCAACTCTGGCGCCGTTGCCGAAGGCCAGCGTCGACACCGGCATGGGTCTCGAGCGCCTCGCCGCGGTGCTGCAGGGCGTGCATTCGAACTACGAGATCGATCTGTTCGAGGATCTGATCCGCGCGGCGGCGCGCGAGACCGGCGCGAAGGATCTCGCACGCGCCGAGCCTGCGCGTGATCGCCGATCACATCCGCGCGTGCGCGTTCCTGATCGTCGACGGCGTGATCCCGGGTAACGAAGGCCGGGGCTATGTGCTGCGGCGGATCATCCGGCGCGCGATCCGGCACGGCTACCAGCTCGGTCAGAAGCAGCCGTTCTTCTACCAGCTCGTCGAGGATCTCGATCGCCAGATGGGCGATGCCTATCCGGAGCTTCGCCGCGACAAGGCGCGCGTCGCGCAGGTGCTGAAGGCGGAGGAGGAGCGGTTCGGCGAGACGATCGACAACGGGATGCGGATCCTCGAAGCCGCGCTCGCGCAAGTTGACGCGCGCGCATCGTTGGCGTGCGGGACGGCAGAGCCGCAGCGGTCGAGTTCTCGACGGCGAGACGGCGTTCGCGCTCTACGACACCTACGGCTTCCCGTACGACCTGACCGCCGACGTTGCGCGCGAGCGCGGCGTCACGGTCGACGAGGCCGCGCTTCAATCGCGCGATGGATGCGCAGCGCGAGCGTGCGCGTGCCGCGTCGCAGTTCAGGATGGGCGATGCGCTCGCCTATGAAGGTCCGAAGACGCGCTTCCGCGGTTACGAGACGCTGTCGGAGGAAGGCCGCGTCGTCGCGCTGTACAAGGACGGCGCCAAGGTCGATTCGCTGTCCACCGGTGAGCGTGGCGTCGTCGTGCTCGATTCGACGCCGTTCTACGCCGAATCCGGTGGCCAGGTCGGCGACCGCGGCGAGCTGACGAAGGGCGGCGTGTGCCTGACGCTGTTCAAGGTCGAGGACACGCAGAAGGTGCAGCCGGATGTCTTTGGCCATGTCGGCGAGGTCACGACCGGCGAGCTGAAGGTCGGTGACACCGTCGCCGCGCAGGTGGATCTGGACGCGCGCGGCCGCACGATGCGCAACCACTCGGCCACGCACCTGATGCACAAGGCGCTGCGCGAGGTCCTCGGCCCGCACGTGCAGCAGAAGGGTTCGCTGGTCGACGCGGAGAAGACCCGCTTCGACTTCACCCATCACGCACCGATGACCGACGACGAGATCCGCCGCGTCGAGCTGCTGGTGAACGCCGAGATCCTCGACAACGAGGCGACGAACGCGCGGGAAATGACGATGGACGAGGCGCAGAAGCTCGGTGCCGTCATGCTGTTCGGCGAAAAATACGGCGACAGCGTGCGCGTCCTCGACATCGGCAGCTCGCGCGAGCTGTGTGGCGGCACCCACGTCGCGCGCACCGGCGACATCGGGCTGTTCAAGATCACCTACGAAGGCGGTGTCGCCGCGGGCATTCGTCGCGTGGAGGCGGTCACCGGCAAGGGTGCGCTCGAGTATGTGCAAGCGCGGGACGCGCTGCTGAACGGCGCGGCGGCAGCGCTCAAATCGCCGGTCGCGGAGATCGAAACGCGCATCGCGCAGATCGTCGCCGAAGCGCGCGCCACCGAGCGCGAGCTTGCGCGGGCGAAAGCGAAGCTCGCCGCGTCCGCCGGCGACGATCTCGCGGGCAACGCGGTCGACGTCAAGGGCGCGAAGGTCGTCGCGGCGACGATCGATGGCGCCGACGTCAAGGCGCTGCGCGAGACGATGGACAAGCTGAAGGACAAGCTCAAGAGCGCGGCGATCGTGCTGTCCTCGATCGCTGACGGAAAAGTGACGCTCATCGCCGGCGTCACGAGCGACCTCACCGGAAAGGTGAAGGCCGGCGAGCTCGTCAATCATGTCGCGCAGCAGGTGGGCGGCAAGGGCGGCGGTCGAGCGGACATGGCGCAAGCCGGCGGCACGAACCCGGCGGCCTTGCCGACGGCGCTCGAGTCGGTCCGGGGCTGGGTCGAGCAGCGGCTGTAGGGCGCAAGCGTGACGCGACCGCACGCCTTCTGCGATTCAGTTCGCGAGCGACAACAACGCCGGCATCTGTCCCGAGGCGTTTGCCGCCCTCGAGCACGCGAATCGCGGGCACGTATTCGCGTACGGCCGCGACGCCTGGACCGAGCGCGCGAAGGATGCGATCCGCAGCGTGTTCGACGCCGATGCCGACGTGTTCCTCGTGTTCAACGGCACGGCCGCGAACTCGCTCGGCCTCGCGTCGATCTGCCGCAACACCGATGCGGTGATCTGCCATGCGTTCGCGCACGTCAACGTCGACGAATGCGGCGCACCCGAATTCTTCAGCGGCGGCGCGAAGGTCCTCGGCGTCGACACGCCGCATGCGAAGCTGACGCCTGATGCGGTGGTCGCGCGCGCGAGCACGCCGCACGACGAGCACAGCTCGCGGCCGCGCGCGCTTTCGGTGACGCAGGCGACCGAGCTCGGCACGGTCTACACGCCGGCGGAGCTTCGCGCGCTTTGCGAGACTGCGCACGCGCGCGGCATGAAGGTGCAGCTCGACGGCGCGCGCTTCGCGAACGCTGTGGCATCGCTCGGCTGCCATCCTGGCGATATCGCGCAGCGCGCCGGTGTGGACGTGATGTCGTTCGGCGGTACGAAGAACGGCATGCCGTTCGGCGAGGCGGTCGTGTTCTTCGATCGCGCGCTCGCCGACGAGTTCTCGCGCCGGCGCATGCAGGGCGGCCAGCTCGCCTCGAAGATGCGCTATCTCGCGGCGCCGTGGATCGCGATGCTCGAGGGCGGCGCGTGGTTGAGGCACGCCGCCCACGCGAACGCGATGGCGAAACGGCTGGCCGACGGCATTGCCGGGCTGCCCGGTGTCGAGCTGATCGCGCCGGTGCAGGCGAACGGCGTGTTCGTCCATTTACCGCAGCACGCGATCGAGGGACTGCAATCCCGGGGCTGGCTTTTCTACGTGTTCGTCGGCGAGACCGGATGCCGGTTCATGTGCGCCTGGGACACGACCGAAGCGGTCGTCGATGCGTTCGTCGCGGACATCCGCACGCTGATCGAGCGCCGGGGCTGACCGCCGCGCGCATCTTCGTGCCTGCAGTTGCGCGTGACGCGCTCGCCGCGACCGCGTTGCGCTAGCATTGCGCATCTGCACTCCGCTTCGGGAGATTCGATGAAACGCCTCGACCTTCGTCGCGCTGGCACTCGCGCCCGCGCTCACGCTCGCCCACCACGGCTGGAGCGAATACGACCAGACGAAAACGCTGACCCTCGACGGCCGCATCGAGGAGATGGGTTACGAGCATCCGCATGGCTACGTGAAGCTGGCCACGAAAGGCAAGACCTGGATCGCGGTGCTCGCGCCGCCCTCGCGCATGGACAACCGCGGCCTGTCGAAGGAGATGCTGAAGCCGGGTACGAACGTCACGGTGGTCGGCTATGCGAACCGCGGCAACCCCGACGAGATGCGCGCCGAGCGCATCACCGTCGGCGGCAAGACCGTCGAGCTGCGCTAGTTTCGCGCCGATGGCGAGCGCGATCCACAGCGTCGAGGCGAGCGGCCTCGGCCGCTTCATGCGCGAGGCGCTGTACGCGTATCCGGTCGCGGAAACCGTGCACATCGCCGGCATCGCGTTGCTGTTCGGGTCGATCGCGATCGTGGACCTGCGGCTGCTCGGCCTCGGCACGCGCATTCCGCTCGGCGCGCTGGTCGCGTTCGCCGTGCCCTGGTCGCTCGTCGGTTTCGTGATCGCCGCCTCGGCCGGCTTGTTGATGTTCACCGCGCATGCCGAGGAATTCCTGACGCAGCCGGTTTTCATGCTGAAGATGGGGCTGATCCTGGCCGGCGGCATCAATGCGGCGATGCTCCACACCGGCCCGCTGCGAACGCCTGGGCTCGACAACGATGCGCACCCGCCGGCGCGCGTGCGGTTGGCGGCGGCGTTTGTCGCTGGTCGCTTTGGCTCGGCGTCATCACTTGCGGGCGTTTCCTGGCGTACCTGTAGCGCACATCACGAAACGCGCCGGGACGGGGGCCGTCTGGAAGTGCCCGTAAACGTCGGCGCGCCCTGACACCGCCGCTCGCGACGCCCACGGGTTCCCCGGGCGAGCCTGCCCCGGGAAATGGCACGGCTCGTGCAGAGTCAGCGGGGTCATGGACCGCATCGAATTCAGCCGGGTCGCCCGCATCCTCGCGCCCTACGTCGCCCTCTGGGTCGTCGTCGCCGCCGGGCTGGTCGCGTTCCAGGTCCACGAGGTCGATCGACATCGCGATGCTGCGCTCGAGAACGGACGTGCGGAAGCGCAGAACCTGTCGCTGGTGATGAGCCAGCACATGGCGCAGGTGCTCGACGCGAACCGATCGAACGCTCACGCTCGCCAAGCTGTTTCACGAGCGCAAGGTCGTGAACGTGGCGTTCAGCGGGCTCGCCGACGCGATGAAGCCGATGCAGGGCACCGAGGCCGAACGGCGCATCAACCTGTTCGATCGCAACGGGCGCTTCGTCAGCAGCACCGACTCGGACCTGTACCTCCCGACGGTCTCGATCGCCGACCGCCAGTACTTCGCCGCCGCCAAGGTCGGCAGCGATCGCGCGCTCTATATCGGCGAGCCGGTGTTCGGCCGCGTGTCGAAGGCGAACGTGATTCCGGTGGCGAAACGGCTCGTCACGCCGGGCGATGCGTTCGATGGCGTCGTCGTCATGGCGCTCGATCCGCAGCGCCTCGTCACCGTGTTTCGCGCATTGCGCGTCGGCGAGCAGTCGTCGGTCGGCATCGCGCATCGCGATGGCCCGGTACTCGCCTGGGCGCGCGCTGGCATCGCGGGTGCCGATGCGACTGCACCGCAGTCGATCGGTGAAGTCGTGCAGGCCGAGCACGTGATCACGCTGGCCGAAGTGCACGGCACCGAGCTCATTGCGTTCGCGTCGCTGTCCGAGGACGAGCTTCTGGCCGAGCACCGCCGGTTCGCGCTCGCGACGCTCGCGTTCACCGTCACGACGCTTGCGGCGATCACGTTCCCGATCGTCTGGGTCGGCGCGCGTGCCTGGCGCGAAGTGCACCGTCGCCGCGTGCTCGAGCTCCGCTATGCGAGCGCGTACCAGCAGGCACGCACCGACGCGCTGACCGGGCTCGCGAACCGTACCGGTTTCGACGAATCGCGCCGCGACGCGCACGAGCTCCTGAAGGAAGAGGGCGTGCCGTTCGCGCTCGCGTTCATCGACATCGACCATTTCAAGCGGCTGAACGATTCGCTCGGTCACGACGTCGGCGACGAGGCGCTGCGACGCGTCGGCGAGACGCTCACCGGTTGCGTGCGCCAGTCCGATGCGGTCGGCCGGCTCGGCGGCGACGAATTCGCCGTGCTGATGCCAGGCGTCACCGGTGCGACGATGCACCGGCGCTTCGATCCGATCAAGCTCGATCTCGACGCGATGGTCGCGCGTCACGGCTGGGGCATCGGCTTCTCGATTGGCGTCGTCGCGTACGAAACGCCCACGCCACGTGCGCGCGACGCCGTGAACCTGGCCGATCGCATGATGTACGATGCGAAAGGAGCCGGGCGCGATGGCATTCGTTACGCCGTCTATCGCGACGGCCTGCTGCTCCCGGAGCGAACGGAAGCTGCCGCCGCGGTCGCCTGACGCCGCGCGGCGTCGATGGTGGGAGGCGCATTGCGTGACGGTGTGAATCTCGAAACGCTGAACCGGCGGGGTGAGGGCCGGCTGCCGGGCCTCGTCGGTCTTCGCATCGTCGCGCTGCAGGAGAAGCGCCTGGACGCGGAGCTCGACATCCGGCCCGAGCTGCTCGCGCCGAACGGTTATCTGCATGCGGCGACGGTGATCGCGCTCGCCGACACAGCGGCCGGCTATGCGTGCCTCGCGCATCTGCCCGAGGGCGCGCAGAACTTCACGACGATCGAGCTCAAGAGCAACTTCCTCGGCACCGCGCGTGAGGGCACGCTGGCGTGCGTCGCGACGCCGGCTCACCTCGGGCGCACGACGCAGGTGTGGGACTCGGTCGTGACGCGCAAGGCGGATGGTGCGACGATCGCGCTGTTCCGCTGCACGCAGATGGTGCTCTGGCCGAAGTGACGCATAAGCCCGATCGCGCGCCGCGCGATCGGAATGCGACTGCGTCATCCCCGCGCAGGCGGGGATCCAGCGTCTTTCTGCGACTACGTCATCCCCGCGCGGGCGGGGATCCAGCGTCCATGACCGCGATGTCCGACGTCATCACGCGCTCGACGCCAGCGGCTTCCATCTCGGCCCATGCCGCCGCGAGTGAACCGCCCAGGTCGATCGCTCGTGAAGCATCCTCGACCACGATCGCACGGAAGCCTGCCCGGCGCGCGTCGAGGGCGGTCCAGGCGACGCAGAAATCGGTCGCCAGGCCCGCGATGTAGCAGGTCGTGAGCCCGCGATCCTTGAGATAGGCCGCCAATCCGGTGGAGGTCTTGCGATCCGCCTCGACGAACGCCGAGTAGCTGTCGACCGCCTGCCGGAAGCCCTTTCGAAGCACGAGTTGCGCGTGAGGTATCGACAGATCCTTGTGCAGCGAAGCGCCGTCCGTTCCCTGCACGCAGTGATCCGGCCACAGCACTTGCTTCCCGTAAGGCAAGTCGATTTGCTCGAACGGCTTCCTGCCGGGGTGTTGCGAGGCGAACGAGTGGTGCTCCGGGATGATGCCAGTCCTGCGTGAGGACCACGTTCTGGAACGATCGCGCAAGCTGGTTGATGATCGGCACGACCTCGTCGCCCCTTTCGACCGCGAGGCTCCCACCCGGCATGAAGGAGTTCTGAACGTCGACCACGATGAGCACGCTCGACGCGTCTGGACCGATGTGCGCCCGGTCGAGCACACGATCGGAGGGGAGGGCTCCCGATTGCCGGGGCCCCGTTCCTACGAATGCACGATTGCCAGTGTCGCTCGAGGTCATCCGCTTCGCAATCGCGGAGCAACCATCACGCGTCCGTCTCCGGACCTATCAGCCATCCGCACGGTTGCCATGATCGCGCGAAACGTTGCGGAAGAACATCCTCCGCGCGCGGACCGCCGAACGCGGGCGTCGCCGTCGGCGATCTCATTGGCGCAGCGAGGTCTTGAGCGAACCTACCTGCGTGGCCAGTTCCCGCAGCGCGCTTCCAGCGCGTCGTTGCGCGCCTCCAATGCAGCGTTGCGCGCCTGCAACGCCTCGATCGCGCGCTCCCGGGCGCGGTCGCGCGCGGCCAGTCCCTGGATCGCCGCCAGCGCGACACCTTGCGCGTCGACGGTCGAGATCAGCCGCGCGTCCTCGCCGACGCCGAACGCGGCGTGGAAGTCCTGGGCCATCGGTCCGACGTGGCTGATGTCTGGGGACTGCGTCACGTAGTTCCAGGTCGCGATCGGTAGGGTGGCGACGCGGTCGAGAATCGCCTCGGCATCGACCGGCACGACGTTCGCCTTCAGGGCGCGGTCGCTGAGCATCGACCAGGAGGAGGCACCCGGCAGCAGCCGCACGCCGGCCGCGGGACCGACGCAGCGAATAGAAGTAGACGCCGCCGGTCGCGCGCGCGACGAACTGGTTCGCGAATCCGCAGGCGATGTCGCTGTCGGTAGCATCGCCCCAGACAAAGCAGCCGTCGTGTCTGCGCCTTTGCGCGGCGGCCCGCTGCGAAGCTGTAGTGGCCAGCTGGCTTCGTTGTCTGCTGCCGCCTGCGATGGTCGGTAGTCTCCAGCCGCCTCATTAGTGCTGCCTCCGGCCACGGTCGCAGCGATCCTCGCGCGTCGTTGCCGGACCTCCCCCAACGGTGCTGAGAGCCCCGAGGCGACGTTGTGCGCGCCACCTGAAACCGTCGCGAAAACTGCGTCGTCGTGATCGGCATTGTCATTGCCGGCGCGATTGCCGCAGACCGCCACCGACGACACCGAACGAATCGGTGACGCGGTTCGGAGTCCGGACTGCCGGACCGCCGCCCGCAACCACGGCGCCGACGAGGGGATCGGGGTGGGGATGCAGATTCCCGCACAGGTGATCGCGGCCTTGTTGTCGAGATGGCCGCCGACGAGGTTCGGGCTCGAGCCCAACCCGTTGACTGCGTGGCGCGAGCGTCAGCGCGCGCGTGCCGTTCACATTGAGCTGCAATGCGCGGTTGTCGGTCGTCCCGAGTATTGCGGTCGTGCCGAACGCGTTGCCGCCCTGCAGGAACGCGTTCTGGACCCCGAGCCGGTAGATGAACGCCGCCATCTGGTCGCGGCGCACGAACTGCGCGGGACAGTATTGGTTGGCCGTGCACCCGAGCGTGATCGCCCGGTTCTTCATCCAGGTGATCTCCGTGCAGAACAGGTCGGTGTCCTGCACGTCGATGAATACTCGCGCAGGGCGCCGCGTGGACAGCCGGCGCGCGAGGGTTGCGGCGAAAGCACAGAAAATCCACGCGCTGAAGCGATGCACGGACATGGCGGCCTCCCCGAAGCGTGTTCACGACGCGCGCCGGATCGCGCACCCCGGCGCTCTCGGAAATACTACGCCGATCGTGGCATCGCCAACGCAAGCGAGGTCGTCGACACGGCGACGATCAGTCCATCGCTGCCACGAGCGACGCATTACCGCCCGCGGCCGTCGTGTTGACGCTGAGCGTGCGCTCGATCACCAGGCGGGCGGCCGGATAGTGCGGCGGATCGCCCACCGGCTCGATCACCGGCAATCTCGCACCTTCGCGCGCCGCGAGGCGACGATTCGCGTCCGCGGCGGTTCGCGAATCGGCAGCGAGGACGCCCGCGATATCGCGCAACGCCGCCCAATCCGTCGCAGCATCGAGCACCTCGATCCGCCACTCGCGCGAGCCCTGCTTCTTCGCAACCGCGCGAGCGACCGGGAGCGCATTCGCGGTGGGCGCGAACGTGATCCGATTGCCGGTCGAGCGCGCGGCTTGCGCCTGCGCGCTCCACACGTCGGCACTGTCGCCGCTCGCCGCCCAGCGCGATCAGCCGTCCGCGAGGCACGAGCCGCCAGCTGTTGTGCTCGCCGGTGGGCCCGGGCAGCTCGCGGGTCGCAAAATCGGCGTCGCCGGGATCGCGCGTCAACCGATAAACGTACAACGGTCCGCCGGCCTTCGGTCCGGTACCGGACAACCCTTCGCCGCCGAACGGTTGCACACCGACGACCGCGCCGACGATGTTGCGGTTCACGTAGACGTTCCCCGCGCGCGTGCGCGAAACGATGCGATCGACGGTGGCATCGATCCGGCTGTGGATGCCGAGCGTCAGCGCGTAGCCGGTGTCGTTCAGCGCGTCGATCAGCGCATCGAGCTGGTCGGAGGAATAGCGCAGCACGTGGAGCACGGGACCGAACACTTCGCGCTTCAGCGCCGACAACGAGCGGATCTCGAATGCGACCGGCGCGACGAAATGGCCCCGCGACGCCACACTTGCGTCCACCGGCGTACGGGCGATGAGCTTCGCCTCGCGTTCCATGCGCGCCACGTGCTTCTCGAGCGCTTGCTTCGCCTCCGCATCGATGATCGGTCCGATGTCCGTCGAGAGCCTGGACGGATCGCCGACAACGAGCTCGTGCATCGCGCCCGCGAGCATCGCGAGCACGCGGTCCGCGATCTCGTCCTGAACGCAGAGCACGCGCAGTGCCGAGCAGCGCTGTCCCGCACTGTCGAACGCGGAGCCCACGACGTCGGTGACGACCTGCTCCGGCAGCGCCGAAGCGTCGACGATCATCGCGTTCTGACCGCCGGTCTCCGCGACCAGCGGCACGTTGCCGCGCTGCGCGAGCGTACGGTGGATAAGCGTCGCCACGTCGGTCGACCCGGTGAATACGACACCCGCGACCCGCCCATCGGCGACGAGCTTTGCGCCGATCGTTTCGCCGGGGCCGGGCAGGAACTGCAGCGCAGCGCGCGGTACGCCGGCCTCGTGCAGGATTCGGGTCGCTTCGTGGGCGATCAACGGCGTCTGCTCCGCGGGCTTCGCGATGACCGCATTGCCCGCGGCGAGCGCGCCGGCGACCTGGCCGACGAAGATCGCCAGCGGGAAGTTCCACGGACTGATCGCGACGATCGTGCCGAGCGGCGCCGCCGGCTCACGCTCGCGCAGCTGCCGCGCATAGTAGCGGCAGAAGTCGGCCGCTTCGCGGACTTCGCCGACGGCGTTCACCAGCGACTTGCCCGCTTCGCGGATCGCCAGATGCATGAGCGTCGCGGCGCGCGCTTCCAGCAGATCCGCGGCGCGTTCGAGGATCGCTGCGCGCTCGACCGCAGGATAGCGGCCCCATGCGCGGCCAGCGTTCGCCGACGCTGCCAGCGCCGCTTCGACATCGTCCGGCGTCGCGTCGACGACCTGTCCGACGATGTCATCGACGTTTGCCGGCGAACGCACGGGCTGTGCGGAGCCACCCGCGGGCGCGCCATCCGCCAGCAACGACTGCGCTGAATAGGCGCGGCCTGCTTCGTGCCCGAGGCGTCGCTCCAGCGATGCCAGCACATGCTCGTCGGAGAGATCGACGCCGGCCGAATTGTGTCGATCCGGGTAGATCGAAGCCGGGCAGCGGAATCTTCGGGTGCGGCGAGCCTGCGAGGGGCCGCGCCGCGGTGACCGGGTCCTCGACGAGGCGGTCAAGGTCGATGCGCTCGTCCGCGACCTGGTTGACGAACGACGTGTTCGCGCCGTTCTCGAGCAGCCGGCGCACCAGATACGCAAGAAGCGTCTCGTGCGTGCCCACCGGCGCGTAGATCCGGCACGGCAGGTCGAGCTTGTCCGGTCCGACGACGTGGTCGTACAGCGGCTCGCCCATGCCGTGCAGGCACTGGAACTCGAAGCCTTCGCGAGTGCCGGCGAGCTCGAGCACCGACGTCAGCGTCGCCGCGTTGTGCGTCGCGAACTGCGGATAGAGGACGTCGCGGTTCGCGAGCAGCTTGCGCGCGCAGGCGAGGTAGGCGAGATCCGTGTGAACCTTGCGCGTGTAGACCGGATAATCGGCAAGGCCATCGACCTGCGCACGCTTGATCTCGCTGTCCCAATACGCGCCCTTCACCAGCCGCACCATCAGCCGCCGCCGCGTCTCGCGTGCCAACGCGACCGTCCAGTCGAGGACGAGCGGCGCGCGCTTCTGATAGGCCTGCACGACGATGCCGAGCCCGTCCCACTGCGCGAGCGCCGGATCGCGCGCCAGCGCCTCGATCAGATCGAGCGACAGCTCGAGGCGATCCGCTTCCTCGGCGTCGATGTTGAGGCCGATGTCGTAGTCCTTCGCGAGCTTGCGCCAGCGCTGCGATCCGCGGCAGCAGCTCGCGCATCACGCGCTCGCGTTGCGCGCGCGAATAGCGCGGATGCAGCGCGGAGAGCTTGACGGACAAGCCCGGGCCGGCGACGACGCCGCGACCCTCCGCTGCGCGGCCGATCGCATGCAGTGCAGTCGTGTAGGCCTCGTTGTAGCGCTTCGCGTCGCTCGCCGTCAGCGCGGCTTCGCCGAGCATGTCGTACGAGTAGCGAAACCCTCGCGCTTCGCAAACCTTCGCGCGCTCGATCGCGGCGTCGATCGTCTCACCGAGCACGAACTGCTCGCCGAGAAAGCGCATCGCTGCGCGCATCGCTGCGCGGATCACCGGCTCGCCGATGCGCCCCAGCGAATCGGTCAGCGCGCGTGCGAGCACATTCGCGTCGGGGGGCGAGGCGACAAGCTTGCCGGTGATGACCAGGCCCCAGCATGCGGCATTGACGAACAGCGATTCCGACAGCCCGGCTTGCGAGCGCCAATCGCCGCGGCCGATCTTGTCGCGGATCAGCGCATCGGCGGTGTCGGCGTCGGGAATGCGCAGCAGCGCTTCGGCGAGGCACATCAACGCAATGCCTTCCTCCGAGGACAGCGAGAACGTCTGGATCAGCGCATCCGCGCCACCGCTATCGCGACGCGTGGAGCGCACCTTGCGGGCGAGGTCGAGCGCAAGCGTACGGGCGCGGCGCTGCTGGTTTCGATCGAGCGTCGCGTCGGCCAGCAGGCCGGCGACGGCGACGGGCTCCGCGATTCGCGTCGCAGCCGTGATGGCATCGCGTCGCGGATCCTGCGGGCGCGTGAAGCGGTAACGCGCGGGGAGGGCGGGAGCGTCCTGCATCGTGAAGCGCGGAATGCGAGGCAGTGTAGCACTCGAGCTTGCGCGAGCTTCGTGCCGCGTCGGCCGAACGTCGTATCGAAACTGGCGGGGGTCGCGGGTATCGTCTTCTCGACGTGACTGCCAAACCGCCGTTGCTTTCGCTTCTCGTCGCGTTCGCGGCCGGCATCGGCGCGTTGCAGACGCAAGCGGCTTTACCGGATCCTGCATGGGGACCGATCGTCGTGGCCGGATTGCTTGTCGCGATCGCATGGCGAACCCGGGGTTCGCAGGTGCGTGCGTTGCGCATGGCGGTTTCCTCGTCGGCATCGCGGCGCGCGGGACTCGCTGGCTTCGGCTATGCCGCGTGGCGTGCCGACGTGCGCCTGGCCGACGAGCTGCCGGTCGCGTGGGAAGGCGAGGATATCGTCGTCGTCGGTGTCATCGACGATCTGCCGCGCGCGTCGGATCGCGGGCATCGCTTCGCCTTGCGCGTCGAGCGGGTTGAGACGCCCGGCGCACGGGTGCCGAGACGGATCTCGCTGTCCTGGCACGTCGGTTGGCCGGACGCCGAACGTGGCGTCGAGGTGCCCGCGATCCGTGCAGCGGAGCGCTGGACGCTGCACGTGCGGCTGCGTCGCCCGCACGGCAATGCGAACCGCGGTGGGTTCGATCTCGAGGCGTGGTTGCTCGAGCGCAACCTGCGAGCCACCGGCTACGTAAGGCCGGACGAGGCGAACCGGCGTATCGATCCGTTCGCCGGTGCGCCGCTCGATTACGTCCAACGCGCGCGCGAGACGATCCGCGAGAACGCCCATCGCGCGCTCGAAGGCGCGCGACATGCGCCGGTGCTGGTTGCGCTCGCCATCGGCGATCAATCCGGGCATCGACGAGCGCGCATGGACGGTGTTCAACCGCACCGGCGTCGGCCACCTGATCAGCGTCAGCGGCCTGCATGTCACGGTCTTCGCGATGCTCGCGGGCGGCATCGCCTTCGGTATCGCGCGACGCTTTCCCGTGCTCACCTCGCGCGTTCCCGCCCGCAAGATCGCGGCCGCCGCCGGGCTTGCCGCATCCTGCGGCTACGTGCTGCTCGCCGGCGCCGAGGTGCCGGCGCAGCGCACGCTCGCAATGCTTGCGGTATCGGCGCTGGGCCTGTGGGTCGGGCGCCCGGGGACCGGATTCGCCGTCTGGATCTGGGCGCTCGTCGTCGTGCTCGCCTGGGATCCGTGGGCCGTGCTTGCGCCGGGGTTCTGGTTGTCGTTCTTCGCCGTGGGGTTGCTGATCTACATCGCGGAGCGGACGACTGACACCGGCACGTGCGTCGCGTCCGGCCTCCCGGGCGCTACGTGAATTGCGCACGGCCGCGCACGCCCAGTGGGCGATCACCGTTGGGCTCGTGCCGCTGTCGCTTGCCCTGTTCCAGCAGGTTTCGCTGATCGGCCCGGTGGCGAATGCGGTCGCGATTCCGGTGGTGACGTTCGCAATCGTCCCGTTGACGCTCGCCGCGGCGCTGCTTCCGTTCGACGGCACCGTGGCGCGCGGCGCACGCGTTGCTCGACCCGTTGATGCGAGCGCTCGAAGCGCTTTCGTCGCTCGACGGCGCGGCCTGGGCGCAGCACCAGCCGCCAACCTGGGCGGTCGTGATCGGTGTCGCGGGCGTGCTGCTCTGCCTCGCGCCACGGGGCATGCCGGGACGCCTGCTCGGCATTCTCGCGCTTGCGCCGCTCTTCCTTGCATGGCCCGCGGCGCCCGCGCCCGGGACGTTCCGGCTGACCGCGCTCGACGTCGGGCAGGGGACGGCTATCGTCGTGCAGACGCATTCGCGTGCACTCCTCTACGACACCGGGCCGCGCTGGCACGAGACTGCCGACGCCGGCAGCCGCATCATTGTTCCGCACCTTCGCGCGTCAGGCATCCGCGCACTCGACATGATGATCGTGAGCCACAAGGACCTCGATCACAGCGGCGGCGCGCTGTCGGTGCTGCAGGTCGTGCCGGTCGGCGTGCTCGTCTCCTCGTTGTCGGAGGACAGTCCGATCGTTGCGCGTC
The DNA here is from genome assembly GCA_963804205.1 of uncultured beta proteobacterium. Taxonomy (GTDB): domain Bacteria; phylum Pseudomonadota; class Gammaproteobacteria; order Burkholderiales; family Casimicrobiaceae; genus VBCG01. Next base: position 947,202 of record CAWDPJ010000008.1, read on the forward strand.
AATCCGAGCGCGGATCGGTCCTGCGTTGCCGGAACGGGCAGCGGTGGGAGTGGGACGGCGTGCATTTCGAGCTACTGTTCCCGGAGGACGAGCACTACGCGGATCCCTGGCGCAAGACCAACGATCTGTCGTGCGTGCTGCGCGTCGTTGCGGGTTCGGGGAGCGCGCTGCTGGCCGGCGACATCGAGGCGGTCAGCGAGATCGCGCTGGTGACGGCGCAGCGCGAGTCGCTCGCGGCCGACGTTCTCATCGTGCCGCATCACGGCAGCCGCACGTCGTCGACTTCATCGTTCATCACTGCGGTCGCACCGAGGCATGCGGTGTTCACCGTCGGCTATCGCAACCGCTACGGACATCCGCGTGCGGACGTCGTCGCACGATATGCCCGCGCGAACGCCGCATTGCACCGCACGGACGAATCCGGTGCGCTGACGTTCGAGCTCGCGCCCCCCGGACCGGGTCCGCCGCATGCGGAGCGCGATCCGCGCCGCGCTACTGGCACGCACGGCCCGCGGACGGCTGATCGCACGCAAAGCAGTGCTAGCATCGCCGCATGATCGGCTGGCCGGGTGGAACGAGCGACCGCTGCGCGGCGCATGTGCGCTGCGCTGCTCGTCGTCGCGATCGCAGTGTGCATCGGCGCCGCGCGGGCCGTCGCAGCTGCGGACGCGCCCACGCCGCCCGAGATCAAGGTTTCGGTCGCGACCGGGCCGACGTTGCCGCTCGGCAAGGCAGCGGAGCGCTGGGGTCAGCTGCTGACGCGAAGCGGCGGACGCGCGCTTCGCAGCGAAGCTGTATCCGGGCGCTTCGCTGGCCGGACGCGATGTGGCGCGCGAGTTCGCGGCACTGAAGGAGGGCAAGGCGGACCTCGCGGTCGGCTCGGCGCTGCAGTGGTCGCTGCAAGTGCCCGCGCTCGGCGTCTTCTCGCTGCCCTGGATCGCGCCGCAGGTTCGCGCGCTCGAAGCGCTCACCGCCAGCGAGCCGCTGCGCAACGCGATCGCCGCGCGTCTCGAGCAGCAGGGCGTCGTGCTGGTCGCGCTCGCGCCGCTCGGTTACCGCGAAGTAGCGACGACGACGCGCGCGATTCGAGCGCCTGCCGATGTCAAGGGCTTGCGCCTGCGCGCGTCGCCTTCGCCGATGCTGCACGACATGCTGCTCGCGCTCGGTGCGCTGCCGCAGGCGATGCCGTTCGCGGAAGCGCAGGTTGCGTTCGCGAGCGGCGCGCTCGACGGTCAGGAAGGGATGCCCACGGCACTCGCGGCAGCACGCGGCGCGCTGAGCGGACTGCGGCACCTGACCGCCTGGGGCGCGATCGGCGATGCAATGGTGTTCGCAGTACGCAAGTCGTTGTGGGACGGTTGGAGCGAGCCCCAACGCGAGGCAGTCCGGCGCGCCGCGCTGCTGGCGATCGCCGAGACCGGCGCCCTGGCGCGTGAGGAGGCGGCCCTGCGTCGCCTCGGACAGAACGGCATGGCGGTGGTGCGCATCACGGCCGCCGGCCACGACGCGTTTCGCGCCGCGGTCGCGGACGTCAGCGCGCGCTGGCGCGGCGCCATCGGCGAGCGACGTCGTCGGGATCGCCGAAAAAGCGCTCGCGGAAATGCCGGCGCCGCCTTCGAAGGGCTCCTAGTGTTCCGAGTCAGTCGGGCGTCGTGCAACGGGCCGGTTCACTTCCAGCCCATGCCATGCGTCCATCGATCGTCGTCGCGGATTCGGTGACCACGCTCGATGCGCGGCATGCCGATGCCGTGCTCGTCAGCGGGTCCCATGGCGGCCTGATCGCGGCGCGCTATGCCGTGGCGGCCGGCGTGCGCGCGGCCGTGTTCAACGATGCAGGTGGCGGTCTTGACGACGCGGGCATCGCGGGCCTGGCGGCACTCCAGTCGATCGGCATGGCCGCGGTGGCGGTGTCGCACGCATCTGCACGGATCGGCGACGGAAGCGACACGCTCGCAAGCGGCGTCGTCAGCCGCGCGAACCGGCCGGCCTCGAGCTGCGGTGTAACCACCGGGATGCCGTGTCGCGTGGCCGCGGAGCTGCTTCGCGACGCACCCCGCTACGTGAGGCCGCCGGTCGCCTTGTTCGCATCGGAGGGGCGCCATCGGATTCGCGCGGCGTCCGCCACGTCTGCGGCAGTGCTGGCGCTCGATTCGATCGGACTCGTCGCGCCTGCGGACGCGCGGAGCATTCTGGTCATCGGCTCGCACGGCGGCCTGCATGGGGGCGATCCGGAATCGGCGTTGAGCGTCGACGCGTACGCGGCGTTCTTCCACGACGCCGGCCGCGGCAAGGACGACGCCGGTCTAACGCGGTTGCCTGTACTGGCCCGCAGAGGCATCCCCGCCGGCACTGTCGACTATCGGACGGCGCGAATCGGCGACGCGCGATCGATGTGGACCGGGGGCGAGGTGTCGTGCGTTAACGAGCTGCTCGGCGCTTGCGCCGTGCAGCGCGGGAATGTCGCTTCCGGAAGCAGTCGACCGACTGCGTAACGAAACCTGACGGACGTGCCGATCAGGCGATACGGGCGCCTTGTTGCGGAGACGGCTCGAAGCCTACGTAACGCCCGAGCCGGACGGCCGTCTCGCCGCGCTTGGGACGACGCGTCGGCATGATCAGCACGCAGTCATCGTACGGCGTCAGCACTTCGCGCTCGTCGTCGCGCGCGAGCAGCGTGCCGCGCTTGCGCAACGACCGTCAGCCCGGAGACCGACGTGACGAATCTGAACGCGTCGCTTTCGATCGTGATCGAATCCGTGACCTCGATCGCCCTTTGGTCCGGCAGCGGCCCGGGCTCGAGGTGCTTGTCGAGAAAGCCGGGCTCCGCCAGGTCGAAATGCCGCAGGAAGCGCAGCATCGCCTGCTTCGCGACCTTCGGGGCCGCACGCTCCCAGTGCTGGCCGCATTCGACAAGGAGCGCGTTGCGCGGGTCGGCCGGAACGTCGAAGAACGCGTAGTCGCGAAGTCGCTTGCCCGCCGCATGGCCGGCGTCGATCACGACGTGCGCCGGCACGCCGAGCGCGCGCGCGAGATCCAGTCCCTTGCGATGGCGGCCGCACAGCGCGAGCGGCGGGCAGGCGTCGGTCATCGAATGCAGGTCGAGCAGGAACTCGGCCGCGTCGTAGACCGGACGCAGCTCGCGCGCACGCGTCGAGCTCGACCGACTGGCGCGGGCCGTCCAGCACGTCGGCGGTCCACAGGCGGTTGAAGTCCTCGTCGACGCAGCGCGACGCGAACGGCTCGATTCGATCGAACGCACCATACGCCGCGACATTCGCGAAGACGGCCGTGAACGTTCCGCGAACCGGTCGAAAGCCTTGCGCGAGCAGCCAATCGAGCGCGATCGCGCCGCAGACCTCGTTGCCGTGGGTGAGCGCCTGCACGACCACCTCCGGCCCGGGGCGCCCGGACTCGTAGCGCCAGACGTACGGAATGCCCGTGTTCCCGCGCGCGTACGCATCGAGGTGCGGGAACGCGACCTCGATGGGCGGGACACCGTCCGGAGTTCACCGTTGACGAAGCGCGCACGCGATCGTGCCGGGCGATGGATTGCTTGGCTGAAGCGTCAGCCGATGCACATGCGATCCGCGAGCCTGCGCATGAACGCCTCGCAGCGCGCAAGCTGATCGACGGAAACCCATTCGTTCGGCTGATGCGCCTGCTCGATGTGGCCCGGTCCGCAGATCACGGTCGCGATGTCGATCCCGTGGAACAGGGCCGCTTCGGTGCCGAACGACACCTTGCCGACGTCGGCGTTGCCGTTGCAGGCATGCGCGAGCGATGCGATCTCGCTGCCGTCGTGCGTGTCCATTCCCGGCAGCGTGGAAAGAAGGTCGAACTCGATGTAGGTATCGGCGCTCACCGCGTGCATGTCGGCGATGAACGTCCGCGCGAATCGCTCGACGTCCGCAGCGAACGCCTCGGGATCGTCGAGCGGAAGATGGCGAAGCTCGAAATCGAACCAGCAGTCGCGCGGCACGATGTTGACCGCCGTGCCGCCATGGATGACACCGACATGCGCGGTGGTGAACGGGACGTCGTACGCTTCGTCGCGGTGTCCGTTGTCGCGGAACTCCCGCGCACGCTTGCCGATGTACGAAACGATCTCGCACGCGATCTGGACGGCGTTGACGCCGCGAGGCGTGAGCGAGCTATGCGCCTCGAAGCCGCGGACGCGACCGCGCCAGCTCCGCTTCCCCTTGTGCGCGAGCACCAGCCGCATGCCGGTCGGCTCGCCGATGATGCAGCCCATCGGCTTGATGCCTTTCGCCTCGATGTCCGCGATCAGGCGCCGCACGCCGATGCAGCCGACCTCCTCGTCATAGGAGAGCGCGAAGTGCACGGGTCGGGCAAGTCCGCGGCGCAGGAGCTCGGGCACGAACGACAGGCCGGTGGCCGAGAAGCTTTTCATGTCGGTGACGCCACGGCCGAACACCTTGTCGCCGCGCGCAACGGCTTCGAACGGGTCGGTTTCCCACGGCTGGCCGTCGACGGGGACGACGTCGGTGTGCCCCGAGAGCACGACGCCGCCGGTCGACGTATTGCCGTCCTGCGCCGGGAGCGTCGCCCACAGGTTCGCCTTGGTCCGCTCGTCGTTCCACGTGTAGGTCGAAGCGATGCCGTGCTGGCCGAGGTAGTCGCGCACCCAGTCGAGCAGCGCAAGATTCGAATCGCGGCTGACGGTCGGGAAGCCGACGAGCTTGCGGATCAGCGGCCAGGCAGCCAGCTCGTCGACCGAACGGATCGCGGCGCTTGCGTCGGCGGGACGTATGGCATGGGCGGTGGCGGGGGCGTTCATCGCAGACGTGCACGGCGAAGGGGAACAGCATAGCACCGGGTCGCTGCGAACGGCTGGAAACAGGCACGGCGCGCAGTCGCGGGAGCGGTCGTGCGGACGATCGACATGCCGCACCGCGCAAGCAAAACGCCGCGGACTTCACGTCGCGCGGCGTTCGCTGCGGCTTGCGTTCGCTCAGCGGTGCGTAGTGGACGTAACCGACCGGGCGATCGTGGTGACGCCAGTCGTGGCGATGACCGTAATAGGGCCGGTAGACCGGGTACGGGCGCACGACGACAGGCGCCGGAACGACCACCGGCGCGTAGTACGGCCGGTAAGGCCGGTAGTACGGCGCGTACGGGGCGACGACGACCGGCGCGGGGCGCCAGTGGTCGTAGTAACCATAGCCGGCGTTACCCACGTTGACCGCATAGCCCGGACCCCCGAACGTCACGTTGAACCCGACACGGTCCGCGGAAGCGGCCGGGGCGTAAGCAGCGGCGGCGGCCAGGGCGAGCGCGCCGACGGTGGAAGCGATGGTGGTGCGAAGTTTCATTCGAATCTCCTCTGGCATCCCCGGCCTGCATCCAGACGGTGAGGCTTGCGGCCGGGCTACGCATCCAATAACGCCTCGGGGGCCACGCGGTTGACCGTGCGGTGGCCCTGCGGGCGGCCCTGTTACAAACCGCAACACTTGGCTATGCTTGCCGCGTCCAGCGCGCCCGCGAGGTTCCGAAGGCCTGTAGGGCCGGGCGTGTCCGAAGTTCCGTTCGAAGAGGGAATTTACCCAATGTTGCAACTCAGAAGCTTCGCGCGCCGTGGCGCGCTCGCGACGTTCGCATCGCTCGGCGCGATGCTCGCATCGGCGGCCGCGCTGGCCGCGAACCTGACGATCGGTCTCGGCACCGACGTCACGTCGATCGATCCGCACTATCACAACCTGACGCCGAACAACAACGTCGCCGCGCACCTGTTCGGCTACCTCGTCGAGCGCAGCGAGAAGTCGATTCCGCAGCCGGGGCTCGCCACCGAGTGGAAGGCTATCGACGCGCTCACCTGGGAGTTCAAGCTCCGCAAGGGCGTCAAGTTTCACGACGGAAGCGACTTCACCGCGGCCGACGTCGTCGCGTCGATCGAGCGCGTGCCGAAGGTGCCGAACAGCCCGTCACCGTTCACGGCCTACACGAAGCAGATCCAGAAGATGGAGGTCGTCGACCCGTACACGATCCGCTTCCGCACGGCGACGCCCTACCCGCTGATGCCCTCGGACATGACGCAGGTCGCGATCATCAGCAAGACCTACGCAACCGCCTCGACCGAGGACTTCAACAGCGGCAAGGCGGCGATCGGCACCGGGCCGTTCAAGCTCGCCCGCTACGCCAAGAGCGACCGCGTCGAGCTCGCGCGCAACGACGGGTGGTGGGGCGGCAAGGGACCCTGGGAAAAGGTGACGCTGCGGATCCTGCCGCAGGATGCGCCGCGTGTCGCCGCGCTGCTGTCGGGCGACGTCCAGATCATCGAGAACGTGCCGACGGCCGACGTCGGCAAGCTGCGCGGCAACAAGCAGCTGACGATGTACAAGGCGATCTCGGACCGGTTGATCTACCTGCACCTCGACAGCGCCCGCGATGCGTCGCCGTTCGTCACCGACAAGGCCGGCGCGCCGATGGCGAAGAACCCCCTTCGGGATCCGAAGGTCCGCAAGGCGCTGTCGAAGATGATCAACCGGCCGGCGATCGTCGAGCGCGTGATGGAGGGCGAGGCGGTGATGGCCGGGCAGCTCGTTCCCGACTTCCTGTTCGGCGCGACGAAGAACCTCGCCGTCGAGAAGTTCGATGTCGAAGGCGCGAAGAAGCTGCTCGCGGAAGCCGGCTATCCGGACGGATTCGGCCTGACGATCCACACGCCGAACAACCGCTACGTGAACGACGAGCAGATCGCGCAAGCGGTCGCGCAGATGCTGAGCCGCGGCGGCGTGCCGACGAAGGTCGTCGCGATGCCGTCCGCGACCTACTTCACGCAGGCGACCGATCTCAAGTTCAGTTTCATGCTGCTCGGCTGGAGCACCGGAACCGGGGAGGCGTCGTCGTCGCTGAAGGCGTTGCTGATGACGTTCAATCGGGACAAGGGCTTCGGCACGGCGAACCGCGGGCGCTACACGAACACGAAGGTCGACGCGCTGACCGAGGACGCGCTGCAGACCGTCGACGACATCAAGCGCGAGGCGTATCTGCAGCGCGCAACCGAGATCGCGATCAACGATACCGGGATCATCCCGCTGCATTTCCAGGTGAACCTGTGGGCGGCGCGCGACGGCATCGTCTACCAGCCGCGGCTCGACGAGCAGACGCTCGCGCACAAGATGCGGCCGCGGGGAAGCGGAGGCGCCTAGGGAAACTCGTTCAGGGCGCTGTCGTGAAGTGCGCGCGGGTCCGGCTGGTTGGAGCGGGCCGGATGAGCCGCGGTAGGGCGCGTTGATCGCGAGCGTGCTCATGGTGTTGAGCGCCAGCGTCATCCTCGTGCTGGGAGTGATCCATCTCGCCTACACTTTCCGGGGCAACAGGCTCACGCCGCGCGATCCCGAGCTCCAGGCCCGGATGCGCGAGGTGTCGCCGGTCATTTCGCGCGAAACCACGATGTGGAAGGCGTGGATCGGCTTCAACGCCAGTCACAGCTATGGGGCGATCCTGTTCGGTCTGATCTACGCTTACCTGGCGATCGTTCATGCCGATCTGCTTTTCAATTCGCCGTTTCTGCTCGCCGTCGGTCTCGCCATGCTTGCGGGACTCGTGTTTCTTGGTCGTGTCTACTGGTTCAGCATTCCGTTCCGAGGAATCTGCGTCGCGTCGGTCTGCTATCTTGGCCAGCATCGTGCTTTCGCGGCGTGACCTTGCGGTCGAGCGACTCAAACGATGCGGAGGATGAATGCGCAGCCGTCGTGATCATTGCGGGAGGACTGGTACTGCTCGGACTTTTCGCGCTCGTCGGGTGGCGCCTCGGGGACGGCGTGCCGTCCATGGTGACCGCGGCGAAGGTGTTCATCCCGGTCTGGCTCGTTGCAGCGCTGATCAACATGTGGATCGGCGTGTCGCGCGCCGGCTATTCGGTTGCCGAGGAGCTTCCGATCTTCCTGGCGATTTTCATCATTCCCGCGGCTGTCGCGGCCTTCCTCTGGTGGAAGTATTCGTGAAACAGCGGGAAATAACGGCGAGCGGGAGCGTGAACACGTCCTAGTTCCGAACGCGCTCCTTCAGATTCGCCTGAAGAATGGCCTCGAGGTCCGGCTTGACGGGTTCCGGCGATAGCGGCGTGGTCTTGCAGAAGCTCCCCGACTGCACCGCGTCGAGCATCTGCTCGATGCGCGCCGCTTCGGCCGCATCCGGCTTGCTGCGACCGCCGATGCGATCCACCACCTTCATGAACCGGGCCGCGAGCGCGTTCGCAACCGCCGTGATCGAAGGCACGACCTCGGCGACCGCCATCATCCCGCCGTCCTCGTGCTCGAGGATATGGCAGTGGTAGACGAACTTGCCGGCAATGATCGGGTTGCGGAAGTCGATCAGGACCTTGACCTGGCCCGGCGGCGAGGTTGCGGTCGCCTGGAATGCCACATTCACGTTGTCCTGGTGTCCGATGAACGGCTGCGCAACCCCGTTCACCTCGGTCACCTGGAAATCGGTCTGGTGGATGTGGAAGACGTGCAACTCCTGCGTCGCGTTCAGCACCGTCCACTCCTCGACGGTGCCGACCTGGATCGTCGAGTCCACGCGGTTGGCGTCGAACTGCTTCGGTCCGGCGCCGGAGTCGATGAAGAACGTGTTGCCGTCGGCAGACTCGGCGAACGTGATGGTCCGCTTGCGCGCCACCGGGAGGTTTCGGTAGTCCTCGACGGTCGGCAGCGTGCTCGGGAGCGCGATGCGGGTGTGCCCGCCGCCTTGCGAGACCAGCGTGGCGAGCGTCGTCTCAGGGTAGTTGTCTCCGGCCGGCCCGGTATCGAACGCGAGCGCGCGCATCAAGTAGGTGCCGCGCTCCGCCCCCTGGATCAACACCTCGGAGCGCGACGCCGGAGGCAGCAGGAGCTCGTCGGTGGCAACGATTTGAGCGTGCCGGTTGCCATCGCGTGCGATCTCGTGGAACACATGACCTTCGAGCCGGATCTTGTAGTAGAGATCCGAGCCGATGTTCGCGATGCGCAGGAACTGGGTCTCGTTCGGTTCGATCGTGAGCGTCGGGTTCACCTGGCCGTTGACGGTGCGGATGCTCGATGCGCTCGGGTCGATGTCTTCCGGTACGGTGCCTTGCGGTGTGATCTGGATGTCCTTCAGAAGCAGGATTCGCTCCTTCACGCCGTCGAGGTCCCTAAACGGGTCGAGCACGCCCTCGATGACGAGCCCTCCCGACAAGCCGCCCATGACCTGCCGCTGCGCGCGTTCGTGCCTGTGCGTGTGATACCAGTACAGTCCCGGGTTGTGCGTAGCAGGAATCTCGACCTTGTAGTTGAGCGTCTTGCCCGGGTCCACGAGCACGAAGATGTTGTCGGACACGGTGGCGTCCGCGTTGATGCGCGGCGAGACGTTGAGGCCGTGGAAGTGCTCGTTGGTTGACTCGTCGATGCGCATTCTCGAGCTCGAGGAACAGCGTGTCGCCCGGGCGCAGGCGAAGCACCGGCGGCACGTAGAGGCCGTTGTACACCGCCGAGGTCACGGATCGTCCGCCGACGTCGAAGCGCGTCGAGGCGACCGTGAACTTGGTCCGGAGCTCGCCGCCGCTGCTCTTGAGTTCAGGCGGATTCCGGAACGTTTCCTCGACCTGGGAATCGTTGCTGCTGCACGCGGCGAGTGCCGACGCGACGACGAGGGCCGCGACGAGATTGCGGTTCATCACGATTGTCCTTTCGTGCTAGCCAGCGTTGGGGTGCGTTCGGAGAGGTTTGCGCCCCGGATCGCGCGCTGTCCCGAGTGCAGCCGAGCAAGGTCGGCGGCAACCTTGCCGGGGCGCAGTGGCAGCGTGAAGATCGCGAACAGGCGCCCATCCGGGCCGACGAGCGAGACGCTCGCCGTGTGGTCGAACAGGTATGCCGCGCCGCCGGTCGGTCGGGTCGTGGTGTAGCGGACGCGAAACTGATTCGCGAGGGCCTGCAAGTCTTGGGGAGGGCCCGTGACGCCGATCACGTCATCGCCGAACTGCGCGACATAGCCCGCTAGGCGCGCTCGCGTGTCGCGCGCCGGATCGATGGTGACGAACACGCTCGCTGTCGGAATGTCCCCGCGCGCCGCGGCCACGATTCTGCGGACTTCGGCGATCTGTGCGAGCGTCGTCGGACAAACGTCCGGACAATGCGTGAATCCGAACAGCAGAAGCGTCCAACGCCCCGCAAAGTCTGCTGCGCCGAAGGTGCGCCCGCGATGGTCGGCCAGGCCGAACGGTTTCACCGCCATCGGCACCGGGAGCTCGAAGCCGTCGATGGGCGCCGGCTTCAATTCGTGCGCCCGGAGCGCGGTGGTTTCGTGGGCTGCAACGATTGCAACGGCGAGAATGAACGCGCGTCGACGGTTGCACGCTACGAAACGGGTGCCTGAAACGGTCATGCTCGCCTCCACAGGACCATGCGCCGATTTCGGGAGTCGCAGCACCCCAAGGAACGTCCTCGTCGCCCAGAGCCGATGGGCGCTCGCGGCGGCCACTCGAGCAAGGCTGGAGAATAGTCGATAAACCGGCGTATTGCACAGCCAAGGCGATGCGGCATGATGGCAGTCGCGATCGTCGCGGTATTTGCGTTTCCGTCGGCCCGCCACGAGCGTCGTGGCATTGACAACGATGTCGCCGGCGTTGACCTGCGGATGGAGTCCTGGCCGATGAAAAGCGTCGCATGGGGTGTGCTCAGCAGTGCCAGGATCGGCTTGCAGCGAGCGCTGCCGGGCATGAAAAAGAGTCCGTGGTGCGACCTCAGGGCGCTTGCGTCACGCAACGAGGCAACGGCACGCACGGCGGCCGATACGCTCGGGATCCCGATTGCGTACGGCTCCTACGAGGCGTTGCTGGCCGACCCGCAGATCGAGGCGATCTACAACCCGCTTCCGAATCACCTTCACGTGCCGCTGACGCTCAAGGCGGCGGCGGCGGGCAAGCACGTGCTGTGCGAGAAGCCGATCGCGATGACGGCGCTCGAGGCGGAGCAGCTTCGAAGCGTCGCCGGCGGCGTGCTGATCGCCGAGGCATTCATGGTCCGCTTCCATCCGCAGTGGCTCCGCGCGCGCGAGCTCGTGCGCGAAGGCCGCATCGGCGAGCTTCGCGCCGTGCAGATGTTCTTCTGCTACAAGAACATGGACCCGGCGAACATCCGCAACGCGGCCGCGATCGGCGGCGGGGCGCTGTACGACATCGGCTGCTATGCCGTCGTCGCCGGGCCGGTTCTTCCTCGAGGCGGAGCCCGACGCGCGCGATCGCGCTGATCGATCGCGATCCGGGCTTCGGCACCGACCGGCTGACGAGCGCGCTGGTCGACTTCGGCGGCGGCCGGCATCTCGATTTCACCGTGTCCACGCAGATCGCACCCCACCAGCGGCTGCAGCTGTGCGGGACGCAGGGACGCATCGAGCTGCACATTCCGGTCAACGCCCCGCAGGGCGGCACGACGCGCATCTCGATCGACGACTGCACGTCGCTGGAGGGCACGGGCATCCGGACCGAGACGCTTCCCGAGAGCGATCAATACATGCTTCAGGGGGAGGCTTTTTCACGAGCCGTGCGCGGGGAGATCGAGTTTCCGTACGGGATCGAGGATGCGATCGCGAACATGCGCGTCATCGACGCGTTGTTCCGTTCCGAGAAGACCGGGGCTTGGGAAGCCGGTGAGCCGCGCCTGAAGCCCGCGCGGTCCCGAAGTACGTTTGCCTGGCCGTACGGACTCCACGTCGAGACCCGCGAGGAGTTGACTCATCGCATGAACGCTCCACAGACCGGCTGGCCGTCGATCGTCACGCCACCCCAGCATTTCATCGACGGTCGCTTCGTGCCGCCTGCGACCGGGTTGACGATCCCGGTGATCGATCCGTCCGAGGGCGCGCCGTTCGCGACGATCGCCCGTGGCAGTGCGGCCGATGTCGATGCGGCTGTACAGGCCGCGCAGTCGGCCTTCGAGGGCGCGTGGGGCCGTCTCGCACCGGCGGCGAAAGGTCGTGCGCTCGCTCGCTTGTCCGCAGCGATTGCTGCGCACGCGGAAGAGCTTGCGCTGATCGAAGCCCGCGATTGCGGCAAGCCTTTGAAGCAGGCGCGCGCGGACGTCGCGGCCTGCGCGCGCTATTTCGAGTTCTACGCCGGCGCTCCGGACAAGCTGCACGGCGAGACGATCCCCTACGCCGGACGACTACACGGTGCTGACGTGGCGCGAGCCGCACGGCGTCACTGGCCACATCATTCCGTGGAACTATCCCCTGCAGATCTTCGGCCGCTCGGTAGGCGCCGCGTTGGCGGCGGGGAACGCGTGCGTGGTCAAGCCCGCCGAGGATGCGTGTCTCTCGCTGCTGCGCGTGGCGCAGCTCGCCGCCGACGCCGGCCTGCCCGCCGGCGCATTGAACCTCGTGACCGGACTCGGTGCGGAGGCAGGCGCCGCGCTCGCCGCACATCGCGGCATCGCCCACCTGTCGTTCACCGGTTCGCCCGCGACCGGAACGGCCGTGGCGAAGGCGTGCGCGGAGCGACACTGCCCGGTTACGCTGGAGCTCGGCGGCAAGGGGCCGCAGATCGTCTTCGCGGACGCCGATATCGACGCCGCATTGCCGGTCATCGTGAACGCGATCGTGCAGAACGCCGGGCAGACGTGCAGCGCCGGCTCGCGGCTGCTCGTCGAGGCGTCGCTCTACGAGCCGCTGCTCGGAAGGCTCGCCGAGCGTTTTGCTGCATTGCGGACCGGACCCGCGCTTGCGGACCTGGATTGCGGGCCGCTGATCCGCGCCTCGCAACGCGATCGCGTCCGCAGCTTCCTGGACAGCGCGCGACGCGATGGCATCGCGATCGCGGCGCAGGGGACGATCGCGGACGATGCGCCGTCTGACGGATTCTACGTACCGCCCACGCTGCTTCGGGACGTGCCCGCTGGCCATCGTCTTGCGTGCGAGGAAGTGTTCGGTCCGGTTCTTTCCGCGATGAGTTTCCGCGACGAGCGCGACGCCGTGCGCCTCGCGAACAGCACCGATTTCGGGCTCGTCGCCGGCGTGTGGACGCGGGACGGTGCACGCCAACTGCGGATGGCGCACGCAATCAGGGCGGGTCAGGTCTTCGTGAACAACTACGGTGCAGGCGGCGGCGTCGAGTTGCCGTTCGGCGGCGTCAAGCATTCGGGGCACGGCCGCGAGAAAGGCTTCGAGGCGTTGTACGGCTTCACGTCGTTGAAGACCGTCGTCATTCGGCACGCCTGACGCGGGCGCAGCATTCCTGCGCGCTGCATCGCGGCGAACTGCGCGCCGATACCCGTAACGTCGTTGCAACAATTCGCGATATTGCATCGCGGAACGCACCGTAGGCCCTCGGCGGTCGAATAACGTCATGCCGAAACCGCATTACGAAAGCGCATCGTTAGGCGTATGCTGACGTCATGGCGCGGCGCTCGTCAACGCGTGTCGCGCACAATCGGTGCTCGACATGCAACGCAGACTCAGCGCCTCAACGCGCATGCACGACGCGCTCGTCGCTTTCCTCGATTCGCACATCGGTGCGGCGTATCGCGATGATGTCGGACCGCTGTTCGGTCAGGCGAGCGAGATTCGCGATCACGGCGTCGCCGATGCCGAGGTGAAGCGGTTGTGGAACGAGGCCGTCAACGTCGCGGTCTCCAGCGAAGCGACGCGCGAAATCGGGTCGCAGCGCAGCACAGTGCGACGCGGTTCCACAGTTTCGCGTTCGTCCTCGTAGTCGGCCCCCTCGTTCTGCGCAGCCGCGCGCCCCGATGAGGGTGCGAGGCTTGCCACGGTGCGACTCGAGCCGCCAGAATACGAACGGCGAGACTTCGAGAACCTCATGAGACTTGCGAACAAGGTTGCTATCGTCACCGGTGCGGGATCGGGGTTGAGCGACCGCCGCACGCGTGCGCTTGCTTCACGCCGGGCCTTGCCCGGCATGAGCGGTCGCCGAAGCCCGACCCGGTAGCTGAGCCTTCGAGAACGCTATGAGACTTGCCAACAAAGTTGCCATCGTCACCGGTGCGGGATCAGGCTTTGGGCAGGGGATCGCAACGCGGTACGCCGAGGAGGGCGCAACCGTCGTCGTCAACGACCTGAACGGCGAAGCGGCCGAACGGGTTGCCGCGGCGATCGCCACCGCCGGCGGACGCGCCTCCGCTTTCGCCGGCGATGTGTCGAACGACGACGATGTCCGTGCGCTCGTCGACCACGCGCTCGCGACATTCGGCGACCTGCATGTCGTCGTGAACAACGCCGGCACGACGCATCGAAACCAGCCGATGCTCGACGTGTCCGAAGCGGAGTTCGACCGCATCTTCGCGGTGAACGTCAAGAGCCTGTTCCTGACGGCGCGCCACGCGGTGCCGCATTTTCGCCGCAAGCGCGACGGCGTCATGATCACGATCGCGTCGACCGCGGGCGTTCGTCCACGGCCCGGGCTGACCTGGTACAACGGCAGCAAGGGCGCGGCGATCGTGACGTCGCGCTCGATGGCCGCGGAGCTCGCGCCGGACAACATCCGCGTGAACGTGATCAATCCGGTGGCCGGCGAGACCGGACTGCTCGCGCAGTTCATGGGCGAGGACACGCCGGCGATGCGCGCGAAGTTCATCTCGACGATCCCGCTCGGACGGCTCTCGCGGCCGTCCGACGTCGCGACCGCGGCGGTGTTCTTCGCGTCCGACGAGGCGGCGTTCGTCACCGGCGCGTGCCTCGAGGTCGACGGCGGCCGCTGCATCTGAAGGATCCTCCGTGATCCGGATTCGCGACATCGATCACGTCGTGCTTCGGGTGCGCGACCTGCAGCGCGCGATCGGGTTCTATCGCGACGTGCTCGGCTGCACGATGGAGCGCGAGCAGCCATCGATCGGGCTCTGGCAATTGCGCGCCGGCCGATCGCTCATCGACCTCGTGCCAATCGACGGCGAGCTCGGCCGCATGGGCGGCGCCCCACCCGGCGCGGAGGGCCGCAACGTCGATCACGTGTGCCTGCGCGTCGACCCGTGGGACGAGGCCGCGATCCGCGCGCATCTCGCCGCGCGCGGCATCACACCGGAACCGTCGAAGCTGCGCTTCGGTGCCGATGGCGCCGGCCCCTCGTTCTACCTGAGCGATCCGGACGGCAATACGATCGAGCTGAAGGGCCCGCCGGCCTGAGCGGCCGCGGGTAGGGTCGGAGCGCGCTATTGCATTTCGTCGCGGGCTGTATACAATCGGTGTACAACCTCGACGGGAGGCCCCGATGCCGCTGCGACCCTTTCCGATGAACGCCTGGTACGCGGCGGCCTGGGACGTGGACGTCAAGCGCACGCTGTTCGCGCGCACGGTGGCCAACCAGAAGCTCGTGCTCTATCGCACGCTCGACGGAACGCCGGTGGCGCTCGAGGACGCGTGCTGGCACCGGCTGCTGCCGCTCTCGATGGGCCGGCTCGAGGGCGACGAGCTGGTGTGCGGCTACCACGGCCTGGCCTACAACCCGCAGGGCCGCTGCGTCTACATGCCGTCGCAGGACACGATCAATCCGTCGGCCTGCGTGCGCAGCTACCCGGTCGTCGAACGTCACCGCTACCTCTGGGTATGGCCGGGCGATCCGGCACTCGCCGATCCCGCGCTCGTCCCCGACCTGCACTGGAACGACGATCCCGCGTGGGCCGGCGACGGCAAGACGATCCGCGTGAGCTGCGACTACCGGCTCGTCCTCGACAACCTGATGGACCTGACGCACGAAACGTTCGTCCACGGCTCGTCGATCGGCAACCGCGAAGTCGCCGAAGCGCCGTTCGTCGTAACGCACGGCAATCGCACGGCAACGGTGACCCGCTGGATGAAAGACATCGATCCGCCGCCGTTCTGGGCGTCGCAACTTCGTCACGCCCGCGGCCATGCCGGCAAGGTCGATCGCTGGCAGATCATCCGCTTCGAGGCGCCTTGCACGATCGCGATCGACGTCGGCGTTGCGCCCGCCGGCAGCGGAGCGCCCGAAGGCGACCGCAGCCAAGGCGTCAACGGCTACGTGCTGAACACGATCACGCCCGAGACCGATCGCACCTGCCACTACTTCTGGGCGTTCGCGCGCAATTACAGCCTGAACGAGCAGCGCCTGACGACCGACTTGCGCGAGGGCGTTGCGAACATCTTCCGCGAGGACGAGCACGTGCTGGAGGCACAGCAGCGGGCGATCGACGAGCATCCCGATCACGTGTTCTACAACCTCAACATCGACGCCGGCGCGATGTGGGCGCGCCGGTTGATCGACCGGATGGTCGAAGCCGAAGGGCCGGCGCAGCGGATCGTGCCGCTGCGTGCCGCGAGCTGATGGCGTCCCGTCACGAACCGATCGGCGATCCGCCGGAGCCTTCGGTCTCGCAGACCGTCAAGGCGCTGCTCGGCCTGCGCGAGATGATTCTCGATGGCGAGCTGGCGCCGGGCGAGCGCATCTCCGAGCTCGCCGTCGTCGATCGGCTCGGTGTGTCGCGCACGCCGGTCCGTGCGGCGCTGGCAAGATTGCAGGACGAGGGGCTGCTCGAGTCGATCCCCGGCGGCGGCTATGCCGCACGCGCGTTCACCGAGACCGAGATCCACGATGCGATCGAGGTGCGCGGCACGCTCGAAGGCCTCGCCGCCCGGCTGGCGGCCGAACGCGGCGTTGCACCGGCGGACTTGAGCCCGCTCGCCGATTGCGTCGACAGGATGGACACGGTGCTCGCTTGCGAGCGCATGACCGTCGACACGTTCACCGAGTACGTCGCGCTGAACGACCGTTTCCATGCGCTCCTGATGGAGCTTCCGCACAGCCCGGTGCTCGAGCGCCAGATCGAGCGCGCGCTGCAGTTGCCGTTCGCGTCGCCGAACGGGTTCGTCATGGTGCAGGCGGAGCTGCCGAACGCGCGCGAAGTGCTGATTCTCGCGCAGGAGCAGCACCGCGCCGTCGTCGACGCGATCGAGCATCGCGAAGGCGCGCGCGCGGAAGCGCTGATGCGCGAGCATGCGCGCATCGCTCGGCGCAACCTGCAGTCCGCGCTGCGCAACCAGCAGATGATGAAGCTCGTTCCCGGCGGCCGCCTGATCCGCTTGCGCGGGCAGCGCGGCTGACCCGGCGGAGCGCTTCGTGCGCGCGAAAGGCGATTTCGTCGAGGCGATCGTGCGCGAGATCCGCGACGTCACGCCGACCGTGCGCGAATTCCTGCTGGCGCCGGCCGGTGGCGCTGCGCCCTGGTCGCCGGGCAGCCATGTCGATGTCGTCGTGCAGGCCGAGGGCCGCGCTGCGACGCGCTCGTACTCGCTCGTGGGCCGGGCGGATCATCAGACCTACCGCATCGCGGTCAAGCTCGCACCCGAAGGACGCGGCGGGTCGCGCTACATGTGGTCGTTGCATCCGGGCGCGCGGGTCACGCTTTCGCTGCCGAAGAACCTGTTCGAGCTTTCCTATGGCGCGTCCGCGTACCTGCTCGTGGCGGGCGGCATCGGGATCACGCCGATCGTCAGCATGGCGCTCGCCTTGGCGGGCCGCGATGCGCCGCTGCAGCTCGTGTATGCGGCGCGCGAGGAGGAAGAGCTCGCGTTCCACGACGAGCTGGTCGCGGCGCTTGGCGAACGGCTCGCGACGCGGATCGATGCACGCGGCGAGCGCGTCGATGCTGCCGCGTGCATCGGGTCGCTCCCGCCGGGCGCCGAGGTCTACGTATGCGGTCCGATCGGCCTTCTCGATGCGCTCCGCGCGGCCTGGACCGCGTCCGGTCGAGAGGCGACCGCGTTGCGCTACGAGACGTTCGGGAACACCGGGCATTTCGCGCCGGAGCCGTTCCGGGTGAAACTGCCGCGCCACGGCATCGAAGTCACCGTCCCGACCGATGCCACGCTGCTCGATACGCTGCTCGCCGCGGGCGTGGACGTGCTGTACGACTGTCGCCGGGGCGAGTGCGGCCTTTGCGCGCTCGACGTGATGGAAGTCGAAGGTATCATCGATCATCGCGACGTGTTCCTGAGCGAGCGCGAGCGCGCCGAAGGGCATCGGATCTGCAGTTGCGTATCGCGAGCCGTGCGCGGCGGCCTTGTGCTCGACTCCGCGTTCCGCGCAGACTAGGTTGAATCGGCCGAAAGTGAAACCCTGCTTTCGGCCGGGAAGGTTTCCCGAAAATCGGTGCTCAGTTACGTCACTAAGGCCACACGATTTTCGGCAGAACGGCACGAAGCAGCGCGAGCGAGTAGTGTGAACACGCACTAGACAATCAACCACCGGCTGCCGGCCCGAACGGCCGGCGATCACCCGAAGCACACAAGGAGGAGCAGCATGGACAAGCGTGGATTTCTGACGGCCGTGATCGCGACTGCGCTTACCGCCGGCGCACTGCCTGCGTTTGCGCAGGACACGGTGAAGATCGGGCTGATCCTGCCGATGACGGGGCCGTTCGCGTCGACCGGCCGCCAGATCGACACGGCGATCAAGGTCTACATGGCGAAGCACGGCAGCACCGTGGCCGGCAAGAAGATCGAGGTCATCCTGAAGGACGACGGCGGCACGGCGGACACGACGCGGCGGCTGGCGCAGGAGCTCGTCGTCAACGACAAGGTCGCGTTCCTCGCGGGCTTCGGCCTGACGCCGACGGCGTTTGCGACCGCGCCGATCGCGACGCAAGGCAAGGTGCCGATGATCGTCATGGCGGCGGCCACGTCGGCCGTCACCGAGCAGAGCCCGTTCATCGTGCGCTCGGGCTTCACGCTGCCGCAGATCACGCTGCCGATGGCCGAATGGGCGGCGAAGAACAATCTGAAAAAGGTCGTGACGCTCGTCACCGACTACGGCCCGGGCATCGATGCCGAGAGCCAGTTCAAGAAGTCGTTCACGGCGGCCGGCGGAACGGTGCCCGCTGAGCTTCGCGTGCCGCTCAAGAATCCCGATTTCGCGCCGTTCCTGCAACGCGTGCGCGACGCTGCGCCGGATGCGGTATTCGTCTTCGTGCCGTCCGGTGTCGGTTCGATCTTCATGAAGCAGTTCGCGGAGCGCGGTCTCGACAAGAGCGGTATCAAGCTGATCGGGACCGGCGACGTCACCGACGACGACATCCTGAACGACATGGGCGACGTCGCGCTCGGTGTCGTCAACACGATGCACTATTCCGCCGCGCACGATTCGCCGCTGAACAAGGAGTACGTCGCCGCGATGCGCAAGAGCGGCGAACATTCGCGCGAACTTCCACTCGGTCGGCGGTTACGACGGCATGCATCTGATCTACAAGGCGCTCGAAGCGACGAAGGGAAACACCGCCGGCGAGGGGCTGGTCAACGCGATGAAGGGCATGGCATGGGAAAGCCCCCGCGGACCGGTGTCGATCGACCGCGAGACGCGCGACATCACGCAGAACGTCTACGTGCGCCGCGTCGAGCGGGGCGCGGACGGGCAGCTCTGGAACGTCGAGTTCCAGACGGTGTCGGCGGTGAAGGATCCGGGCAAGCAGAAGTGACGTTGAAACGCCGGGCCTGCGCATCGTCGCGCCGGCTCGGCGTCGAGCCGCGACCATGCTGACGATCCTCTTCGACGGCATCGCCTACGGCATGCTGCTGTTCGTGCTGGCCGTCGGGCTGGCCGTGACGCTGGGCCTGATGAACTTCGTCAACCTGGCGCACGGCGCGTTCGCGATGGCGGGCGGCTATCTCACGGCGGTGCTGTCGAACAAGCTCGGCGTGCCGTTCCTCGCGTCGCTGCCGCTCGCCTTCGTGTTCGCCGCGGCGCTCGGGGCGGTGCTCGAGCCGACGCTCTACCGCCAGCTCTATCGCAGGCCACACCTCGACCAGGTGCTGTTCTCGATCGGGCTGGTGTTCATCGCGATTGCAGCCGTCGACTACTTGTTCGGCGCGCAGCAGCAGTTCGTGAAGCTTCCCGAGTTCCTGCGCGGCCGCTTCGAGATCGCAGGCGTGGGTATCGGCGCCTATCGGCTTTTCATCATCGTCGTCTGCGGCGTCCTGGCGCTCGTGCTGCAGGGGATCCTCACCCGCACGCGCTTCGGCAGCCGCCTGCGTGCTGCCGTCGATGATCCCCGGGTCGCGTCGGGCCTGGGCATCGATGTCAACAAGGTGTTTCTCGGCACGTTCGCCGTCGGGTCGGGCCTTGCCGGGCTCGGTGGCGCGCTCGGTGCGGAAATCCTCGGTCTCGATCCGACATTCCCGCTGAAGTTCATGATCTACTTCCTCGTCGTCGTAGCCGTCGGCGGCACGACGACGATCACCGGCCCGCTGCTCGCGTCGCTTCTGCTGGGCGTCGCCGACGTCGCCGGCAAGTACTACGTCCCCAAGCTCGGCGCGTTCATCATCTATTGCGTGATGATCATCGTCCTGATGATCCGGCCGCAAGGTCTGTTCGCGCGGCCGTCGGGACGCTGATGGCCACACCTGCAGAGCCCGCTGCAGTCGGCTTCGCTCGCAAGGTTTGCGCGGGCGCCGCGCATCCGTGCGTGGGAGATCGCGATCTGGGTCGCAGCGTTCGCCGCCTGGTTCCTGCTGCCGCGACAGGCCGGACTGCTGAACGACATCGCGATCCTTGCACTGTTCGCCGTCTCGCTCGACCTGATCCTGGGCTACGGCGGCATCGTTTCGCTCGGACACGCTGCGTTCTTCGGAACCGGCGCCTATGTCGCCGCGCTATTCGCCAAGCACGTGATGCCCGATCCGCTCGTGGGCCTCGTTGTCGCCACCGCTGCAGCTGCACTGCTCGGCGTGACCACCAGCGTGATGGTGCTTCGCGGCACCGACCTCACGCGGCTGATGGTGACGCTCGGCGTGGCGCTGATCCTCTACGAGCTCGCGAACCGGTTCGACAAGATCACCGGCGGGGCCGACGGCTTGCAGGGCGTGGTGATGGGACCGCTGTTCGGTGTGTTCGCGTTCGACCTCGGCGGCCGCGTCGGCTACCTGTACAGCCTCGTCGTTCTCATCGTGCTGTTCTTCGTTGCGAGGCGGATCGTTCACTCGCCGTTCGGCTACGGCCTGAAGGCGATCCGCGACAATACGCGGCGCGCAACCGCGATCGGCATCGGGCAGAACGCGCGACTCGCGATCGCCTATACGATCTCCGCGGCGTATGCCGGGACCGCCGGCGCCCTGCTTGCGCAAACCACCGGCTTCGCATCGCTCGACGTGCTCGATTTCCATCGTTCGGCCGACGTGCTGCTCGTGCTCGTCATCGGCGGCGTAGGCTGGTTGTACGGCGGAGTGATCGGTGCCGTCGTGTTCAAGCTGCTGCACGACTTCCTGTCCGCGATCACGCCGCAGTACTGGCAGGGCATGATCGGCGTCGTGCTGGTCGCTTTGGTGCTGGTCGGACGCGAGCGACTCGGTCGCGGGTTCCGCGCACTGCTGCCGGCTCGATGGCGCGGCGAGGAAGAGTCGTGAGCGAGCCGGTCCTTCAAACCCGAAACCTGCAGAAGCGCTTCGGCGGCATCGCCGCGACGCAGGACGTGTCGATCACGCTGGAACGCGGCGCGCGGCAGGCGCTGATCGGCCCGAACGGCGCGGGCAAGACCACCCTCGTCAACCTGCTCACGGGCATGCTGGAACCGACGTCGGGAACGATCCTGCTCGACGGTGTGGAGATCACGCACTTGCCCGCACACCAACGCGCGCGGCGCGGGCTGGTGCGCACGTTCCAGATCAGCCAGCTGTTCGACACGCTGACGCCGCTCGAAACGCTGTCGCTGGTCGTTGCGCAGCGCGAGGGTGCGGGGCTGCGGCTTTTCGCGCCGCTTGCAAGGCACAGCGCGTTCGCCGATGAGGCGGCGTCGCTGTTGCAACGCCTGCATCTGGGCGACGTGATGGACCGGCGCGTGAGCGTGCTCGCGTATGGCAAGCGGCGGCTGCTGGAGATCGCGATCGCGCTCGCGAGCCGGCCGCGCGTGCTGTTGCTCGACGAACCGATGGCAGGCGTGCCGTCGACCGACTCGCGCGAGATCCTCGACACGCTCTCGGGACTTCCGGCGGACGTCACGGTGATGCTGATCGAGCACGACATGGACCTCGTGTTCCGGTTCGCGACCCGGATCTCGGTGCTCGTGAACGGCGCGCTGCTGGTCGAAGGCCCCGCGGAAGACATCGCGCGCGATCCGCAGGTCAAGGCCGTGTACCTCGGCGAGGCCGTGCATGGCTGAGCTGCTGCAGGTGCGCGGGCTCACGTCGGGCTACGGCGAGGCGGTCGTGCTCGAGGACGTCGGATTCTCGCTCGAGGAGGGCCGCGCGCTGGCATTGCTCGGGCGCAACGGTACCGGCAAGACGACGCTGATCAATACGCTGGTGGGCGTGACCCGCTACCGTGCCGGCTCGATCGTGCTTTCGGGACGCGAGCTCGCGAAGCTTCGCCCGGACCAGCGAGCCGCCGCCGGCATCGGCTGGGTTCCGCAGGAGCGCAACATCTTCAAGTCGCTCACCGTCGAGGAGAATCTGACCGCGATCGCCCGCGCGGGTCCCTGGACCGTCGAGCGCATCTACGCGATGTTCCCGCGTCTTGCCGAGCGTCGCGGCAACCTGGGCACGCAGCTTTCCGGCGGCGAGCAGCAGATGCTCGCGATCGGTCGCGCGCTCGTGCTGAATCCGCGCCTGCTGCTGCTCGACGAACCGCTCGAGGGGCTCGCGCCGCTGATCGTCGAGGAGCTGTTGCGTGCGCTCACCCGGATCGTGCGCGAGGAGCGGCTCGCCGCCATCATCGTCGAGCAGCACGCGCACAAGATCCTCGGCATGACCGACGATGCGCTGATTCTCGAGCGCGGGCGCGTCGCGCATGTTGCCGGAAGCCGCGCGCTGCTCGATGATCCTCAGACGCTGGAGCGCTATCTCGCGGTGGGGTAAGCGCGTGATCGGGGACCGACATGAAATCCGTGGGTAAGAGGCCGGAGGGTTTGCGGCTCGAACGCATGCGATCTTCGCGCCTCTGGGCCGGCGAAGGCTTTCGCAATATTCATCCTGTGCTGCCGGAGTTACGAGACACCAACGCTCGGCCGCCGTCGGTGTCGGAGTTTCTGTGTGGCGGTGAGCGGCGTGTTCCCCGCAATCCACTACCTTCCGTGAATCCACGCGACGCTTGGTCCAGGGCGCCGACCACCGGCCTGCGTGCAACCTGGCTCGGGCACTCCACCGTCCTGATCGAAATCGATGGACGTCGACGTATTGACGGACCCGGTGTGGGGATTGCGCGCCTCGCCGTCGCGGCTGGCCGGACCCAAGCGGTTCCAGCCCGTTCCCGTCGCGTTGCGGTCGCTGCCGCCACTAGACGCTGTGATCGTGTCACATGACCACTACGACCACCTCGACTACCCGACGATCAGAGAGCTGGTGAAATCCGACGTGCCCTTCGTGACGTCCCTTGGCGTCGGAGCTCATCTGGAGGCGTGGGGCGTGCGACCGGAACGCATCGTGGAGCTTGATTGGTGGGAGTCTCACACGCTGCCGAACACCGAACTGTCGGTGACTGCGGGGCCTTCCCAGCATTTCTCCGGTCGCGGGCTCCACGATCGCAACGCCACGCTGTGGTCGTCCATGATCATTCGATCCCCGCGCCATGCGGTATTTTTCAGCGGCGACACTGGTTTGACGACGGAGTACGCCACGATCCGTGAGCGGTTGGGCCCGTTCGACCTCGTCATGCTGGAAGTAGGCGCCTTCCATCCGTCCTGGGGCCATATCCACCTCGGGCCCGAGCACGCACTCGAAGCGCTCGAGCTATTGGGCGGAGGTGCATTCCTGCCGGTGCATTGGGGCACGTTCGCGTTGGCACTCCATGACTGGGACCAGCCGGCCGAGGCATTGCTGACGCTCGGTCCGAAGCAGGGCGCGGAACTTCTGATGCCTCGGCTGGGCGAGCCCGTCGAGCCCGCCCATGCACCCGAAGTTACGCCATGGTGGAGGGCGGCCGACGAGCGCAAGTCTTCGCAGCAACCCTCCGAGCCGCCGGTCCTGACACTGCCCAAAGCGATGCCGTGGCCGTTCGACTAGGCGCAAGAAAGGCCGCCTGCGGGCGGCCTTTCCATGTTCAGCAATTCACTTCTTGAGCAACGCCGAGAAGAATTTCGCCATTTCCGCCTTGGATTGCTTGTCAGCGTCGGCGTTATAAGCGAGCGGCAGGTTGAACTGCTTGCCTTTCTCGGTCGCCTCGGGGTTCGTGAACGCGTGCACCGCCCCCGGATAACTGACGTAGCGGTAGTCGACCTTTGCCGATTCCATCTCCTTCTTGAAGTCGTCCACCGTATCGGGCTTGATGAACGGGTCGTCGGCGCCGTTCAGCACGAGCACCTTGGCCTTGACCTTGCCCGGCTCTGCCCGGGTGCCGGCGGCGCCGAGGCCGGCGTGGAACGCCGCGACGCCGGCCAGGTCCGTGCCGACGCGCGCCATGTCGAGCACGACCGAGCCGCCGAAGCAGAAGCCGATGGCGCCAATCTTCTTCGCGTCCACCGTGGCGTGCTTCGAGAGTGCATCCTTCGCCGCGTTGAAGCGCGACTGCATCACCGCCGGGTTCTTGCGGACCGAGCCCGAGAGCGCCCCGGCGTCCTTTGGATTGTCGGCGGTTTTCCCGTCCCCGTACATGTCGACCACGAACGCGGTATAGCCCTGGCCGGCGAGCTTGCGCGCCTCGTCGCGGACATGCTTGGTGATCCCCCACCACTCGTGCACGACGATCACGCCGGGACGCTTCGCCTTGCTGGCGTCGTCGTACACGATGAAGCCCTTCATCGTCGTGTCGCCGTCCTTGTAGGTGACCGGCTCTTCTTTGATCGCGGCTTGCGCTGCGCCCAGCGATAGCATGAGGGCCGCGCCGGTGATCCAGTAACGCATGGTTGCTCCTCCGTGGGTAATTTGTTGACTCGCTGCTAGAGCGCTCCCCAGACTTCCTGCGCCGTCTCCACGCACAGCCGCAGCTTCGCCGCCTGCGTCTCCACGTGGATGTCGTTGCCGTGCACGGTGCTCGAGAATCCGCATTGCGGTGAAAGGCAGAACTGTTCGAGCGGAGCGAACTTCGCCGCCGCGTCGATCCTTCGCTTGAGATCGTCCTTCGTTTCCATCCGGTCGAGCTTCGTGCTGACCAGCCCGAGCACGACGGTCTTGCCCTTTGGCAGGAAGCGCAACGGCGCGAAGTCGCCCGAACGCGCGTCGTCGTATTCGAGAAAGTAGCCGTCCACCTCGAGCTCGTTGAACAGCACTTCGGCGACCGGCTCGTAGCCGCCTTCGGCGGCCCAGGCGCTCTTGAAATTGCCGCGGCACAGGTGCACGCAAACCGTCATGCCTTGCGGCCGGTCGCGGATCGCGGCATTGATCAGCGCGGCATAACGGCGCGGCAGGTCGTTCGGATCGTCGCCCCGGCTGCGTGCGCCTTCGCGCATCTTCTCGTCGCACAGGTACGCGAGGTTCGTGTCGTCGAGCTGGACGTAAGTGCAACCTGCGCTGCCGAGCGATTGCAGCTCGTCGCGGTAGGCGGTCGCGACGTCGTCGTAGAACGCCTCGAGGTCCGGATACGCATCGCGGCTGATGGCGTTGCGGCCGCCGCGGAAGTGCAGCATCGTCGGCGACGGGATCGTGACCTTCGGCGTTCGCGTCGTCACCGACTTCAGGAACTCGAAGTCGGCGCGCTGGATGTCCTTGACGTGTCGCACTTTGCTCGTCACGTGCATGACCGGCGGCGAGAAATCGATGTTGCCTGCGTTGCTGTGAAAGCTGACCGCGATCCCGCCCTTGGTTTCGACGCCCTCGAGCTGGGTCAGGAAGTCGATGTGGAAGTAGGTGCGGCGGAACTCGCCGTCGGTGATCCCGCGAAGGCCGAGATCCTCCTGGAATTTCACGATGCCGCGGATCGCCTCGTCCTCGACGCGGCGAAGCGCGGCCGGGTCGATCGCTTCGGACTTGAATTTCTCGCGCGCGTCGAGCAGGAACTTCGGTCGCAGGAAACTCCCGACGTGGTCGGCGCGAAACGGCGGACGGTTGCGCGCGCCGGGCGCGCGCGGATGTCGACATCGGAATCCTCCAGGCAGCGCGCACACGCCCCGATCGGCGCGCCGCGGCTGCGACGCGCCATTTTACTTCACGCGGGCGCGGCGTCCGGTCAGCGAACGCGCGTGGACGACACGAGCTCGACGATCGCGCGCTGCGACTGGATCTGGCCACCGCCGTTGAGTCCGCCCTTCTCGCTGTAGTACGCGTACTTCTCCTCGCGCACCGTCATGCCGATGGCGGGCGCGTACCAGAGCATATAGTTGCACTCGGTCGGGTACCGCCAGAACGTCTCGTCGTCGAGCGTCATGAACACCTGCAGCCGGATGGCGTCGAAGGTGCCCGCCGGGGTCGTGATCTTCTCGTAGCCTCCGACGCTCACACTGCGATCGATGCCGCCATAGGGACGGCTGTCGTGGTCCTGATCTCGCATGCGCTGGCTCCAGCGCTCGCCCCCCGTCAGCGGGAACTTGTAGCGCACCAGCGGCGGCGCGAAGCGCCGCGTCTCGTTGTCGAACACTGCGCCGGTCAGCACGACCCCGGGGGCCGACCAGGTTTCGGTGCGTTGGTCGTCGATCGAAGGACCCTTCGCGGTCACCCGCAGGGTAATGCCCTGCGGCGAGGCCATCGTGATCTGGTGCGTTTCCTCCCAGGTGAGCTTGATGCGGAATCCGTCCTGCACGCGATAGACCCATCGATCGCCGACCTGGTAGGTGGGCGCGGGCGCCGCCGGACCCGGAGTGCCGCCGGTCGTAGCGCAACTGCCGATCAGGAGGAGGCCAAGCGTTGCGACGATGAGGCGCAAGTGTCGAAGGTCCATGGTGGGTATCCGCTTCGCGTCGAGGAACAATGTAGACAGTCCGCGGGGCCGGTTCATTCCAGCGGCGGCGCGATATCAGCGGCCGCGCGCGAACGACACCAGCTCGACCTGCGCGTGCTGCGAGCGGATCCGCGAAAGACCTTCGAACCGGCCCGACCCTTTCTCCTGGTACTCGGCGTCGCGAAGCTCGCGCACGCTGGCGCCGATCGCGGGCGCATACCAGACGAGGTAGTTGCACTCGGTCGAGTGCCGCCAGAACGTCTCGTCGTCGAGGCGCATGTACACGCGCAGGCGGATCGCGTCGAACTTCCCGCCCGGCGTGTCGATCGCCTCGTACCCGCCGACCACGGCATAGCGGTCGATCGGACCGTACGGCCCGGACGGCTCGTCCGGATCGCGTACGCGTTGCGACCACCGCTCGCCCGGCGCCAGCGGGAAGCGGTAGCGGACCAGCGGCGGCTCGAAGCGCTTGGTTTCGAGTGCGAACACCGCCCCGGCACGGACGACGCCGGGCATCGCCCATTGCTCGATCCGTTCGACGTCGACGGTGGGTCCTTTGGCGATCACGCGGACCGCGATGCCTTGCGGTCCGACCGCGGTGACCTCGTGCGTCTCGTCCCAGACGATCGGCACGCGGAAGCCGTCCTGCCAGCGATAGACCCAGCGATCGCCCACGCGATACGTCGGCGCTTCGGCGGACGGGCCCGGCGCGCCACCGGGGTCCCAGGATGCGCAACCGCTGAACGTGGTGCCGAGCGTGCCGCCGATGGCGGCAAGGAAGTTCCGGCGATTCATGACCAGTCTCCGAAGCAGACAGGGTTGGACCGCCGGTGCTCGCCAAAGCTCCCGTCCTCGGCGTGCTACCGTTGGCCCCGCTTTATATGCTCCGACCCGACCATCCCGCAATGACGCTGCTGCTCGGCGCGCTGGTCGCGATCGCGCCGCTGGCGATGGACATCTACCTGCCGTCGATGCCTGCGATGACGCGGTCGCTGGCGGCGACGCCGGAGCAGGTCCAGCTTACGATCTCCGTGTACATGCTGGGTTGGGGCGCCGCGCAGCTCTTTGCCGGCCCGCTGTCCGACCGGTTCGGGCGCAAGCCGGCGCTGATCGGCGGGCTCGTTGTGTTCATGCTCGCTTCGATCGCTTGCGCGCTATCGACGCAGATCGGCGCATTGGTCGCTTCGCGGTTCGTGCAGGCGGTTGCGATGGCGACCGTCGTCGTCGTGCCGCGCGCGATCGTCCGCGACCTGTACGAAGGCGACCGCGCGGCGCACACGCTGTCGACGATGATGCTGGTGCTGTCGGTGGCGCCGGTCGCTGGCGCCGGTGCTCGGCGCCGAGCTGCATCTGCGGTTCGGATGGCAGGCGAGCTTCGTGCTCGTCGCCGTGTATGGCGTCGTTGCGTGCGCTGCGGTCGTCTTCGCGCTGCCCGAGACGCTGGTGACGTCGGATCCGGCGGCGCTCCAGCTGCCGCGCATGGTCGGCAACTGGACGATGGCGTTGCGCTCGCGCCGCCTCGTGGGGTTCCTGCTGATCAACACGTTCGCGACCTGCGGCCTTTTCGCTTTCCTCACCGGAAGCGCGTTCGTGTTCGTCGAGGCTCTGGAAGCGGGCGAGCGCGGCTACGCGTTCTACTTCGGCGTCGTGATGCTCGGCAATTTCATCGGTGCCTGGCTCGCGCGCCGCATCGTGATCCGCATCGGCCTGGAGCGCCTGATCGCCCGCGGCACCGCTGCTGCTGCGTCGTCGCGGGCGTGTCGATGGCTGCACTGGCGTGGTTCGGCATCACGGCATCCGCTCGCGGTCACGCTGCCGATGTTCGTGTTCATGCTCGCCTACATGTGGACGGTTCCGCAGGCGACGGCCGGCGCGCTGACGCCGTTCCCGCAGATCGCGGGCAGCATCGCCTCGCTGATGTCGTTCACGCAGTTCGTCGTGGCGGCCGGATTCGCGTACGTGGTCGGCGCTGCCTACGACGGCACGCCGCGACCGATGGCGACGGCGATCGCGGTCGCCGGCGCTGGCGTCGCTGGCTTCGTATCGAGGCGCTGGTCGCTACGTCCCCGCGATGAGTTGCGGCAGCTTGCGCACGTCGATCGACCGGGCGCGTTCCTCGATCGCGGGACCGTAGCGCGCGATCATCGACTGGCCCTGCTCGACGAGCGGCGTGAACGCGCTCTTGAGCCGCGCGGCGTCGAGCGATCGCCCGCCGCCGTAGTATTGCTTCGCAAGCTGGCCGATCGCCCAGGTCGTGGCGAACGTCATCCCCGAGCTCGCCGCCTGACGGCCGATCGCGCGGCCCATGCCGCCGAGCACGCCGCCGAGTACGCCGCCCAGCAGCTTTCGCGCGAATTGCTCGAGGTACTGGCCGGTAAGGCCGACGCCCAGCGTCGCGATGAACTCCTTGATGTGCCCCTGGTCGAGCTCGTAGCCGTACGACTGGCCGATCCTGTAGACGAGCCGCACTTGCAGCGGCAGGATCGCCATCGACGCGAGCGTTTCAGGAAGCAGCTCGAGCGCGGCGTTGGTGATCGAGGCATCGACGATGCGCTTGTCGAGCGCGGCGGCATCCGGTTGGCGTTGTCCGCTCGCTATCGGGGCGCTGCCGCCCGAAGACGTCGCTGGAGCAGGCGCCGCGGCGATCGCATCGGCTTCGTCGATCGCCTGCTTCGCCTGCGCAACCGGCAATTGCAATGTCGCTGCGGAGCTGCTCGAGGAATGCGCCTTCCGCGGGCGTATGCACGCCGTCGGCGTCCGCTACACCAACGGCGATCTCGTAAGTGAACTGCGCGACGTTGCGGTCGGCGAACGAGCGGGCTCGCGACCGACGAAAGCGCGGGCTTGTGCAGCAGCACGTCCTCGTAGATCGCATCCACGTCGAGGCCCTCGCCGGAGAGGCGCGCGGCGAGCGCCTTGATGCGTGCGCGCTCGCGCTCGTCCTTGAGCCCGTCGGCGAAGGCGGCCATCAGCGCGATCGTGAGCAGGGCGCGGGTCTGGTCAGCGGTCATGGCGAATCTCCTTTCGAACAGCGGATACGGGTGCACATGGTACCCGCTGCCGCAAGTGCACCGCGTGAGGGACGAGCCGCGGGTAGGCGGATCGAGCGTCGATCTGCGCGGATGGACTGCGGCGTCAACCGGATCGAGCCGTTCGCGTACTCCGCTTGCGATTCGCGGGCAGCTGCGAACCAAGACGCCGTTTGCGGTAGCATCGGCACATGGCAACGATCATCGGCGGCATCGGGACGTCGCACGTTCCCACGATCGGGATGGCGTTCGACAAGGGCAAGCAGAACGATCCCGACTGGACGCCGCTGTTCAAGGGTTACGAGCCGGTCGCGAGGTGGCTCGCGGATCGCAAGCCCGACGTGCTGTTCTTCTGCTTCAACGACCACGCCACGACGTTCTTCTTCGATCAGTACCCGACGTTCGCGCTCGGCGTGAGCGACGAATATCCGATCGCGGACGAAGGACTCGGACCGCGCCCGATCCCGCGTCTCAAGGGCCATGCCGCGCTGTCGCGGCATATCGCGCGCTCGCTGGTCAACGACGAGTTCGACCTCACGATCTTCCAGGACCTGGCCCTCGATCACGGCCTGCACTCGCCGCTGACGATGATGTGGCCGAGCAAGCCCGACTGGCCCGGCCGGGTGATTCCGCTGGTCGTGAACGTGCTGCAGCATCCGTTGCCCACGCCGCGCGATGCTTCAAGCTCGGCAAGGCGCTGAGGAAGGCGATCGAGTCCTATCCCGAGGATCTCAAGGTCGCGATCGTCGGCACCGGCGGACTGTCGCACCAGTTGATCGGCGAGCGCGCGGGCTTCAACAACGAGGCCTGGGACCTCGAGTTCCTCGACCTCATCGACCGCGATCCGGAGCGGCTGGCGAGCATGACGGTGGACGACTTCATGCGGCTCGGCGGCAACGAGGGCGCCGAAGTGATCATGTGGCTCATCATGCGCGGTGCGCTCGCTCCGACCGCGAAGAAGATCCACCAGAGCTTCTACCTGCCGATGACGACGGCGATGGCCGTGGCGCTGTTCGAGTGAAGCCCTACGTTTTCGATCTGGAGCGAAGCGCGCGGGGTCTGCGCTTGAACCGCTTCCTTCACGGACTCACCGTGCCTTCGCAAGCGGAAGCGTTTTGCCGAAAACGCGGACGAGGCCATGGCGGAGGCAAGGCTCACCGAAGAAGAAAAGCGAATGGTTCGCGAGCTGGATTGGTATGCGCTGATGGAGTACGGCGCGAGCTTCTTCTGCATCGAGAAGCTCGCTCGTACCAAGGGCGTGTCGAATCCCGAGAGTCGTTGCCGCGTTCCGCGCGCGAGACGCTCGAGGCGTTTCTCAAGACGCGCAACGTCCCCGGAGCGCCGCTGATCCCGACAGCGGAGCAAGTTCCCGGTCAGCCGGCGGCGATGCGCCGGGCGTCGAGACGGACTTCCACCTCGAGATCGTCGCGACGTCGATCCGGACCAGGCCCGGCGCGTGCCGCGTGAGCAGCTCAGCATCGCGTCGTTATCGGACAGCACGCTGCCGCGCAGGCGGTCGATGCCGCGCTCGAGCGCGGCGCGCGACAGCGCATTCAGCAGTCGTTTGCCAATGCCGTTGCGCTGGAAAGCGTCCACACGACTACCGCGATCTCCGCCACATTCGGCTTGTCTGCGAGCCGGGCGAACGCGCGACGCCAACGCCTTCGACGATCCGACGTCGCTGCGCGCAGCTGCGCCGATCGCAAACCGGTCCCAGCCGTCGAGGTCGGTCAGGCGTGGAGCTCGAGGTCGGAGAGTTGATGGCGAACCGTGAAGAACCGGCGGCGGCTGGTCTGGGGCGACATTTCCCGACGGCGGCCTGGATCAGCGACTGGCAGCGGGCGTCATCGGTCCGAAGGCGACGACCCGCCATCGGCCAGCGTCATCGGTTTCGGGAAGTCGTCTCGACGAGAGACCGTGGCCATCGAGCGCGCCGACGCCGGCCTCCGGGATGATCGAACTCGCGCCGAAAGTTGCAATGAAATTACATTATAATATTATGAAAATCATGGCACGCTATCCTGCCGAACGCAAGGCTGCAACCCGAGCCCGGATCCTGAGCGCCGCCGAGGCCGTGATCAAAGACCGCGGCCCGAGGCGGCCACGGTCGAAGCCGTCATGCGCCGCGCAGGGTTGACCGTCGGGGGCTTCTACGCGCACTTCGCCTCGAAGGAAGCGCTCGCCCGCGAAGCGCTGCTCGCCGGCGTGGAGCGCAGCTTCGACCGGCTGACGGCAGGGCTCGAGGACGCTGCGCCCGCCGACTTCGCCCGGGCGCTGATCGATCGCTATCTGGCGCAGGTCGAATCAGCGGACCTGGAAGCCGCGTGTCCGCTGACGCTGCTGCTTCCCGAGATCGCGAGAGGCGAGCCGGCGTTTCGCGACACCTTCGCCGCGCGGAGCGCGCGAGCTCGTGGCGCGCGTCGAGCATCGCCTGCCCGCGGTCGACGGCATGAGTGCCCGCGATGTCGCACTTGCCGTGTTCGCATCGCTCGCCGGTGCGGTGGCGTTCGCGCGCGCCGCCGCCACGCCTCGCGGCCGGCGTCGTATCGTGGATGCGACTGCAGCGAGTTTGTATCGGCTGCTGAACCTCGAGGCTCCCGCGCACTAGGGCGTGTTCACGCTACTCACTCGTGCCTTTTCCTGCCGTTCTGCCGAAAATCGTGTGGCTCCGCCACCGATTTTCGGGAAGCGTCCCCGGCCGAAAGTAGGTTTTCACTTTCGGCCGATCAACTGTTTTCCCGATATGAAATAATCGGGCTCGACTTCTCCTTCACTCTGCGAATCGCGGTTCCCGATGCTCCAGCCGGCCGTGCAAGCGTATCTCGCGGCGATCCTGCCGGCGGAGGCGCTGCTCACGACGCGCCGAAGCGGTGAAGCCGTACGAGTGCGACGGACTGACGCTGTTCCGCGAGGTTCCGGCGGCCGTCGCGTTGCCCGAGACCGAGGCACAGGTCGTCGAGGTCCTGAAGATCTGTCACGCGGCGAAGATACCGGTCGTGGCGCGCGGCGCCGGCACCGGTTTGTCGGGCGGGGCGATGCCGCACAAGCAGGGCGTCGTGCTGTCGCTCGCGAAGTTCCGGAAGATCCTCGCGATCGATCCGCTGACCCGTACCGCGGTCGTGCAGCCCGGCGTGCGCAACCTCGCGATCAGCGAAGCCGCCGATGCGTACGGCCTGTACTACGCGCCCGATCCCTCGTCGCAGATCGCGTGCTCGATCGGCGGCAACGTCGCGGAGAACGCGGGCGGCGTGCACTGCCTCAAGTACGGCCTGACGGTCCACAACGTTCGCCGCGTGCGCGCCGTCACGATCGAAGGCGAGGTCGATCGAAATCGGCGGCGATGCGCTCGACGCCGCCGGCTACGACCTGCTCGCGCTGATTCACGGCAGCGAAGGTCTGCTCGCGGTGATCACCGAGATCACGGTGAAGCTGCTGCCGAACCCGCAGACCGCGCAGGTCGCGCTCGCGGCGTTCGCGAGCGTGGAGGCGGCGGGCGAGGCGGTGGCGGCGGTGATCGCCGCCGGCATCATTCCCGCCGGGCTCGAGATGATGGACCAGGCGGCGACGCGCGCCGTCGAGCAGTTCGTGCACGCGGACTATCCGCTCGACGCCGCTGCGATCCTGCTGGTGGAGTCGGACGGCAGCAGCGAGGAAGTCGCGGCCGAAATGGCCGAGATCCGCCGCTTGCTGACCGAGTCCGGCGCAACCGAGATCCGCGTCGCGAAGGACGAGAAGCAGCGCCAGCTGTTCTGGTCCGGCCGCAAGGCGGCGTTCCCTGCGGCCGGGCGCATCTCGCCTGACTATTACTGCATCGACGGTACGATCCCGCGAAAGGCGCTCGCGCACGTGCTGCGGCAGATCGAGACCTGGTCGCGCGAATTCGGTCTCCCGGTCGCGAACGTTTTTCACGCCGGCGACGGCAACCTGCATCCGCTCATCCTCTACGACGCGAACCAGCCGGGCCATGTGGAGAAGACGATCGCAGTTCGGCGACCGCATCCTCGAGCTTTGCATCGAGGTCGGCGGTACGGTGACCGGCGAGCACGGCGTTGGCGTCGAGAAGCTCAACGGCGTCTGCGTCCAGTTCTCGCCGCAAGGAGCTCGAGCGGTTCCACGGCGTGAAGGCCGCATTCGATGCGCAGGGCCTGCTCAACCCGGGCAAGGCGGTACCGACGCTCGCGCGCTGCGCCGAGTTCGGCAAGATGCACGTGCATCGCGGGCAGCTCCCGCATCCCGGGCTGCCGCGGTTCTGAAGGACCATCAGATGAACGCACCGATCACCACGCGCGCGCGACCTGCTCCCGAGGCGGTCGCCGACCTCGTCGGTCGCCTGGTCCACGACTACGGCGAGCGCGCCATCACCAATGCGACCGTTCGCGAGCAGCACGGCCACGGCGAAGGCCTCGCCGATGCCGCTTCGCCGGACGTCGTCGTCTATCCGCAGAGCAACGAGGAAGTGGCGGCGATCGTTCGGCTGTGCAACGCGGCGCGCGTGCCGGTGATCGCTTTCGGCGTCGGCACGTCGCTCGAAGGTCACGTGGCCGCGCTCTACGGCGGCGTGTGCCTCGACCTCTCGCGGATGGACCGCGTGCTGGAGGTCAATGCCGACGACCTCGATTGCCGCGTGCAGGCCGGCGTCACGCGCGAGCAGTTGAATGCCGAGCTCAAGGGGACCGGACTGTTCTTCCCCATCGATCCGGGCGCGAATGCAACGCTCGGCGGCATGGCGGCCACGCGCGCGTCCGGCACGAACGCGGTTCGCTACGGCACGATGCGCGAGAACGTGCTCGGCCTGACGGTCGTAACCGCGGACGGCCGCATCGTGCGCACCGGCGGTCGTGCGCGCA
The DNA here is from genome assembly GCA_963804205.1 of uncultured beta proteobacterium. Classification (GTDB taxonomy): domain Bacteria; phylum Pseudomonadota; class Gammaproteobacteria; order Burkholderiales; family Casimicrobiaceae; genus VBCG01. The sequence continues at coordinate 981,812 of CAWDPJ010000008.1, forward strand.
AGTCCAGCGCCGGCTACGACCTCACGCGCCTGTTCGTCGGCCAGGAAGGCACGCTCGGTATCCTCACCGAGATCCAGCTGCGGCTGTACGGCGTGCCCGAGGCGATCTCCGCGGCGGTCTGCCAGTTCGGCGATCTGCGCTCGGCCGTGCAAACGGTGATCCTCGCGATGCAGCACGGCATCCCGGTCGCGCGCATCGAGCTGCTCGACGACGTGCAGATGGGGGCCTGCATCGCGTACTCGAAGCTCGAAGGCTTCGAGGCGAAGCCGACGCTGTTCTTCGAGTTCCACGGTACGAGCGACGGCGTGCGCGAGCAGGCGGAGCTGATGGAAGCGATCGCAGCCGAGCACGGAGGCAGTGCGTTCACGTTCGCAACCGCCGCCGAGGATCGCTCGAAGCTCTGGAAGGCGCGGCACAACGCCTGGTATGCGGCGTTGAGCCTGCGTCCCGGCTGCATGGGGTTCTCGACCGATGCCTGCGTGCCGATCTCGCGGCTCGCCGACTGCGTGCTCGAGACGCGCGCCGACGTCGAGTCGTCGGGACTCGTGTGCCCGATCGTCGGTCACGTCGGCGACGGCAACTTCCACCTGCTCGTCCTCTACGATCCGAACGTTGCCGCCGAGCGCGAGCAGGCCGAGGCGCTCGCACAGCGCGTGGCGCTGCGTGCGATCCGCATGGGCGGAACCTGCACCGGCGAGCACGGCATCGGCATGCACAAGCTCGACGCGCTCGTCGCGGAGCACGGCGAGGACGCGGTCGATCTGATGCGCACGATCAAGCGGGCGCTGGATCCGCTCGATATCCTCAATCCAGGGAAGACGGTGCCGTTGGGAAAGGCGATAGGCGATCGGGATCGGGATCGGCGCCAGTGCGATTCCCTGCCGCTTGTGCTGAAGACATTCGCCGTTCGCGCAATCGCCGATAATCTGCTAGACGCTCTCCAATCCGCGATCCCAGATCCGAATCCCCATGTACAGACTCTACATCGCGAACAAGAACTACTCCTCCTGGTCGCTGCGCGGCTGGCTGTGCATGAAGCTCGCCGGCGCGCCGTTCGAGGAAGTCCTCGTGCCGTTCGCCATCACGGGATCGAATCCGGCGTTTCGCGAGTTTTCGCCCACGGGCCTCGTGCCGTGCCTGCACGACGGTGACGTCATCGTCTGGGAGTCGCTCGCGATCGCCGAATATCTTGCGGAGCGGCACCCGGGAATGTGGCCCGACGATCCGAAGGCGCGCGCGTTCGCGCGATCGATGGTGTCGGAGATGCACGCCGATTTCCGCGACTTGCGCAACGACATGACGATGTGCATTCGCGAGCGCGTCGACGTGAGGCCATGGTCGGACGCGCTTGCGAAGGACATCGATCGCGTGCAGGCCTTGTGGTCGGAGGCGCGACGCGGCTTCGGGCAAGGCGGCCCGTACCTGTTCGGCCGGTTCTCGGTCGCCGATGCGTTCTTCGCGCCGGTCGCGTTCCGTTTCCAGACCTACGGCGTTGCGCCGGACGGGACGGCCGGCGAATACTGGCGCAGCCTGCTCGCCCATCCGCTGGTTCGCGAATGGGAGGCGGCGGCGCTCGAGGAGACGGCCGTCGTCGCGGCGGACGAGCCGCGACACATCTATCGCGAAAAGCTGAAAGCGCTCGGGAGGCTGTAGCCGATCGCTTTCGCGTCACGGGGGCCGCGGTGATCGACACTACGCTTGCGGAGTGGCAGGAGCGCATCCGTGCGTCGATGGCGGCGAAGAGCGCTTTGCGCATCCGCGGCGGCGGCACGAAGGATTTCTACGGCGAAGCCCTGCGCGGGGAAGTGTTCGAGACGCGCGCGTACGCAGGCATCGTCGATTACGAGCCTACCGAGCTCGTCATCACCGCCCGTGCCGGGACGCCGCTCGCGGAGATCGAGCAGACGATGGCAAGCCACGGGCAGATGCTCGCGTTCGAGCCACCGCACTTCGCGCCGGGCGCGACGCTCGGCGGCGCTGTCGCGGCGGGGCTTTCCGGTCCGCGAAGGCCGTATGCCGGCGCCGTGCGGGACCTCGTGCTCGGCATCCGGATGTTCGACGGCCGTGGCGACGACCTGAACTTCGGCGGTCGCGTGATGAAGAACGTTGCCGGATTCGACGTCGCGCGCCTGATGAGCGGCGCGCTCGGGACGCTCGGCATTCTGACCGAGGTGTCGCTCAAGTGCCTGCCGTTGCCGCGGACCGAAGCGACGCGCTCGTTCGAGATGTCGACCGACGAGGCGATCCGCCGCGTCAACGAATGGGGCGGGCAGGCGGTCCCGCTGACCGCGACGTGCTTCGCGAACGGGCGATTGTCGATCCGGCTGTCCGGTGCGATCCCGGCAGTCGATGCGGCGGTGGCGCGGCTTGGCGGCGAGCCGGTGGAGGAGGGCGCTTCGTTCTGGCGCGCCGTTCGCGATCACGCGCACCCGTTTTTCGCCAACGCGCGCGAGGCCGGAACGCCCTTGTGGCGGCTGTCGGTGAAGCCGACCGCGCCGTATCGCGGACCTCGGGGGCGAGCAACTGATCGAATGGGGCGGGGCGTTGCGCTGGCTCGCCGGCGGGCCGCGCGCCGATCCCGCCCGGTTGCGCGCCTGGGCTCGCGGGCATGGCGGTCATGCAACACTGTTTCGTGCGGACGACAAGACGGTCGGCGTGTTCGATCCGCTGCCTGCCCCGCTCCTCGCGATCCACAAGCGGCTGAAGGCGGAATTCGATCCGCACGGTATCCTGAATCCGGGACGCCTGTACCCGTCGATCTGATGCAAACGAATCTCGCCGCTTTCATCAAGGACACGCCTGAGGGCCGGGAGGCGGAAGCCATCCTTCGCAAGTGCGTGCACTGCGGTTTCTGCACGGCGACCTGCCCGACCTACCAGCTGCTCGGCGACGAGCTCGACGGGCCGCGCGGGCGCATCTACCTGATCAAGGAAGTGCTCGAGGGCCAGCGGGCCACGCAGAAGACGCAGCTGCATCTCGACCGGTGCCTGACGTGCCGCTCGTGCGAGACGACCTGCCCGTCCGGCGTGGAGTACGGCCGGCTCGTGGACATCGGGCGGGCGATCGTCGACAGCCAGGTGCCGCGAAGTGCGACTGAACGCGCGACCCGCTACGCATTGTCGAAAGGGCTGCGCGCGAAGCCGTTGTTCGGTGCGGCGCTGCTGCTCGGACGGATGACGAAGGGCCTGCTGCCGCGCGAGCTCGCGCGACGCGTTCCGGAATCGCAGGCCGGCGGGCGTGTGGCCGCCGCTGCGCCACGCGCGGCGCATGCTGATCCTCGAAGGCTGCGTCCAACCTTCGCTCGCCCCGTCGATCGATGCTGCGATGGCCCGCGTGCTCGATCGCATCGACATCAGCGCGGAGGGCGTCGCCGGCGGCGGTTGTTGCGGCGCGTTGCCGTTCCATCTCAACGAGCACGACGAGGCACGCGAGCTCGCACGGCGCAACATCGACGCGTGGTGGCCGCGCATCGCCCAGGGTGCGGAAGCGATCATCGTCACCGCAAGCGGCTGCGGCGTGATGGTGAAGGACTACGGACATCTGCTGGCGGAGGATCCCGCGTACGCGAAGAAGGCGGCGCGCGTCGCCGAGCTTGCGAAGGATCCGGTGGAAGTGATCGGCGACGAATGGAAGCGCGTGGCGCCGAAGGTCGCAATGGATCTCGGCAGCCTGCGGATCGCGTTCCATCCGCCGTGCACGTTGCAGCACGGCCAGAAGCTGCGCGGGCGCGTGGAGGAACTGCTGCGCGCGATCGGCCACGAGGTGCTGCCGGTCGCCGATGCGCACCTGTGCTGCGGATCCGCGGGCACGTATTCGATCCTTCAGCCGGAGCTCGCGAAGCAGCTGCGGCGGCAGAAACTGATCGCGCTGCAAGCCGAGCGTCCGGCGGTGATCGCGACGGCGAACATCGGCTGCCAGACGCATCTCGCCAGCGGGACCCCGCGGCCGGTGCGGCACTGGATCGAGCTGCTCGACGAGAAGATGCTCGGCGGACTGCCGCGCGGCGATCGATGACCGAGACGACGTCCGCCTCGGTTCGAGGGGATCGCCGCGACGACTATCGCTCGTTCCTGACGATCCCGACCCGCTGGATGGACAACGATGCGTACGGGCACGTCAACAACGTCGTCTACTACTCGTACTTCGACACCGTGGTGAACGAGCATCTGATCCGCGAGGGCGGCCTGGACATCGAGCGCGACCCGATCGTCGGCTACGTGGTCGAGACCTCGTGCCGGTTCGATCGGCCGCTGACGTTTCCCGAAGTGCTGCAAGCGGGGCTGCGGGTGACCAAGCTCGGCACGTCGTCGGTCGTGTACGAGATCGGACTGTTCCGCGAAGGCGAGGACAGCGCAGCCGCCCAGGGCCGCTTCGTCCACGTGTGGGTGGATCGCGCGACGCAGCGCCCGGCGCGCGTGCCCGACAAGATCCGTCGCGCGCTCGCGCCATTGCTCGATCGCTGATGGCATCAGGTTTACTTTCGGCCCGGGCATGGACCAGCGCAAACCGTCGAACGACGGAAAATGAAGCCGAGCCAGCGATCGACTGCGCGCGCATGACCGTCGGCTTCGCGCACCGATGCGCGTGGGCTGCTCGGCGAGTTCCTGCTTCGCGACGAACACTATCGCGCGACGGCCGGCCGCTACGGCGACGGTGGCGTCGAGGCGCTCGAGCGGGCGCTCGACCTGTTTCTCGCGCGGCCCGAGATCGGCTTCGTGTGGCTCGCTTACCGGCAGGATGCAGGTGGACGCGAAGCCGTCGGCGCCTGTGTCGTGTGCTACGCGATCTCGACGTCGCGCGGGTCGCTGGTGGCGAAGCTCGACGACGTCAACATCGCCAAGCGGTGGCAGGGCGCGGGCGTGGGCGGTGCGATGTTGCTCGCACTCGCAGCAGAGCTTCGCGCTTTGGGCGTGACGCGCATCGACTCGAGTTGCCATCGCGACAACGTCGACGCCTGGCGCTTCTACGAGCGCCTCGGGTTTCGCGCGCTCGACGAGGAGCGCATCGCGTGGCTGATCTGAAGCTCGGAGCGCATTGGCGAGAGGCGGCATGTCGCGGCTCTTCGGCGTGATTCCCGCAGCCGGTGGGGGCGCGCGCTTCGGCGCCGCACCTGCCGAAGCAGTATCTGCCGCTCGGCGGTCGGCCGCTGCTCGTGCATGTGCTCGAGCGGTTGCAATCCGCACTTCCGCTCGAGTCGATCGTCGTCGCGCTCGCTCGCGACGATAGCCACTACGATCGCGAAATCGGCGACAGGGCTGGCGTCGAACCGATACGTTGCGGTGGAAGCACGCGCGGCGAAACCGTGCGAAACGCGCTGGCAGCGCTCGCCGACCGATGCGGCAGCGACGACTGGATCATCGTCCATGATGCGGCAAGGCCCTGCGTTCCCCGCGATTCGCTCATCCGTCTGCTCGCCGCCCTTCGCGACGATGCGGTCGGTGGCCTGCTTGCGATTCCGCTGGCCGATACCTTGAAGCGCGCGGACGTTGCGGGGGATACCGATGCGCGCGTGGCAAGCACGCAGGACCGGTCGCTACTCTGGTGCGCACAGACGCCGCAGATGTTCCGCTTCGGCTTGCTGCGGCAAGCGCTGGAGCGCGAAGGGGCGCTCGACGCGACCGACGAAGCGCAGGCCATCGAGCGCCTTGGCCACCGTCCGCGACTGGTGATGGGCAGCGCGGCCAACGTCAAGATCACCTACCCGGACGACCTGGCGCTCGCGACGGCGATCCTCGCGTCGCAGACGCAGTCCCTCACCCCTGACCCCTCCCCGCAGGGAGAGGGGAGCTGTCGATGCTCCCTTCTCCCGCACGAGGGCAGCGAGAAAGCGGGAAGGGTCGGGGATGAGGGCCATGAAATTCCGGATCGGCAACGGCTTCGACGTGCATGCGCTCGTCCCCGGGCGACCGCTCGTCATCGGCGGCGTGACGATTCCCTTCGACCGCGGCCTCGAAGGTCATTCCGACGCCGACGTCCTGCTCCACGCGATCGCCGACGCGGTCCTGGGCGCGCTGGCGCTGGGCGACCTGGGAACGCATTTTCCGGACAGCGATGCCCGCTGGAAGGGCGCGGACAGCCGGGCGCTGCTCCGGCACGTGATGTCGCTCGCGCAGCAGCGCGGCTATGTCGTCGCGAACGTCGATTCGACCGTTATCGCCCAGGTTCCCCGACTTGCGCCGTTTGTCGGCCAAATGCGCAGTCTGATCGCGACCGAACTGGCCTGCGACGCCGATCAGATCTCGGTAAAAGCCACTACCACCGAGCGTCTGGGGTTCGCCGGCCGCGAGGAAGGGATCGCGGCGATGGCGAGCGTGCTGCTGGTCGAGCCGGATTTTCGCCAGGCGTGAGAGCCGGCGCCGAATTGTGGAATCTTTTACAAAATCGTAGGATTGACGCTGATTCCTGCATTTCGCGCAACACGTAAGGATTACGCGCGGCGCCGTTGAGGGCGCAGGTGTGCGTGCGGTCCGGTGGGGCGGACGCATCGTCTCCGAATCCGATCCCAAGTCTCGTCGCGGCGGACGCAACGCTGGCGAGGCAGGCGGCCCACCGCGACGTCCGCGGATGTCAATTGCCGTTTGAAGCCGCGAGTCGACGCGACAGCGCGTCGGACGCGGTGCCGACGCGATCGGGAGCATCGAATGCAAGTCGTCGAACGAGCCGTCGTCCCCAGCGACGAAATGACGCTGATCCTCGGCGCGCTGAACGCACTGAAGCGCGGTGACGCGTCGGTGCGATTGCCGGTCGAGTGGGCTGGCGTGTCCGGACGCGTTGCCGACGTGTTCAACGAGGTCGTCGAGCGCAACCAGCGGATGGCGCACGAGCTCGAGCGGCTGTCGCACGTCGTCGGCAAGGAAGGAAAGCTCGGCAAGCGCGGCTCGCTCGGCGATGTCACCGGCTTCTGGCGCGACTCGATCGACGCCGTCAACCAGCTGATCGACGATCTCGTGCATCCGACCAGCGAAACCGCGCGCGTGATCGGCGCGGTCGCGCAGGGCGACCTGTCGCAGACGATGGCGCTCGAGGTCGACGGCGAGCCGCTGCAGGGCGAGTTCCTGCGCGCGGCGAAGACCGTCAACAAGATGGTGGACCAGCTCGGCTCGTTCGCCGCGGAAGTGACGCGCGTCGCGCGCGAAGTCGGCACCGAAGGCAAGCTCGGCGGCCAGGCGACGGTCAAGGGCGTGGCCGGCATCTGGAAGGACCTGACCGACTCGGTGAACTCGATGGCGGGCAACCTGACCGCCCAGGTCCGCAACATCGCCGACGTGACGACCGCCGTGGCGACCGGTGACCTCTCGCAAGAAGATCGCCGTCGACGTCAAGGGCGAGTTCCTCGAGCTCAAGAACACGATCAACACGATGGTGGACCAGCTGCGCTCGTTCGCCTCCGAAGTGACGCGCGTGGCGCGCGAAGTCGGCACCGAAGGCAAGCTCGGCGGCCAGGCGCGCGTGGAAGGCGTGTCCGGTACGTGGAAGGACCTGACCGACTCCGTGAACTCGATGGCGTCGAACCTGACCGGTCAGGTGCGCAACATCGCGGACGTGACCAAGGCCGTGGCGTCGGGCGACCTTTCGCAAGAAGATCACCGTCGACGTGAAGGGCGAGATCCTCGAGCTGAAGAACACGATCAACACGATGGTGGACCAGCTCTCGTCGTTCGCGTCGGAAGTGACGCGGGTGGCGCGCGAGGTCGGTACCGAAGGAAGCCTCGGCGGTCAGGCGGACGTGAAGGGCGTGGCCGGCACGTGGAAGGACCTGACCGACTCCGTGAACTCGATGGCGTCGAACCTCACGGCGCAGGTGCGCAACATCGCGGACGTGACCAAGGCCGTGGCGTCCGGCGACCTTTCGAAGAAGATCACCGTCGACGTGAAGGGCGAGATCCTCGAGCTGAAGAACACGATCAACACGATGGTGGACCAGCTCCGCTCGTTCGCGTCGGAAGTGACGCGGGTGGCGCGCGAGGTCGGCACCGAGGGACAGCTCGGCGGCCAGGCGGACGTGCAGGGCGTCGCCGGCACGTGGAAGGACCTGACCGAGTCGGTGAACTCGATGGCGTCGAACCTCACCGCGCAGGTGCGCAACATCGCGGACGTGACGACCGCGGTGGCGACCGGTGACCTGTCGAAGAAGATCACCGTCGACGTGAAGGGCGAGATCCTCGAGCTCAAGAACACGATCAACACGATGGTGGACCAGCTGTCGTCGTTCGCCTCGGAAGTGACGCGGGTGGCGCGCGAGGTCGGCACCGAAGGCAAGCTCGGCGGCCAGGCGGAAGTGCAGGGCGTCGCCGGCACGTGGAAGGACCTGACCGAGTCGGTGAACTCGATGGCGTCGAACCTGACCGGTCAGGTGCGCAACATCGCGGACGTGACCACGGCGGTGGCCACGGGCGACCTGTCGAAGAAGATCACCGTCGACGTGAAGGGCGAGATCCTCGAGCTCAAGAACACGATCAACACGATGGTGGACCAGCTGTCGTCGTTCGCCTCGGAAGTGACGCGGGTGGCGCGCGAGGTCGGTACCGAAGGACAGCTCGGCGGCCAGGCGGACGTGCAGGGCGTGGCCGGCACGTGGAAGGACCTGACCGAGTCGGTGAACTCGATGGCGTCGAACCTGACCGGTCAGGTGCGCAACATCGCGGACGTGACCACGGCCGTGGCGAACGGCGACCTGTCGAAGAAGATCACCGTCGACGTGAAGGGCGAGATCCTCGAGCTCAAGAACACGATCAACACGATGGTGGACCAGCTGTCGTCGTTCGCCTCGGAAGTGACGCGCGTGGCGCGCGAGGTCGGCACCGAAGGGCAGCCTCGGCGGCCAGGCGGACGTGAAGGGCGTGGCCGGCACGTGGAAGGACCTGACCGACTCCGTGAACTCGATGGCGTCGAACCTGACCGGTCAGGTGCGCAACATCGCGGACGTGACCAAGGCCGTGGCGTCCGGTGACCTGTCGAAGAAGATCACCGTCGATACCAAGGGCGAGATCCTCGAGCTCAAGGACACGATCAACACGATGGTGGACCAGCTGCGCTCGTTCGCCTCCGAAGTGACGCGGGTGGCGCGCGAAGTGGGGACCGAGGGGCGTCTCGGCGGCCAGGCGGACGTGCAGGGTGTGGCCGGCACGTGGAAGGATCTGACCGAGTCGGTGAACTCGATGGCGTCGAACCTGACCGGCCAGGTGCGCAACATCGCGGACGTGACCAAGGCCGTGGCGTCGGGCGACCTGTCGCAAGAAGATCACCGTCGACGTGAAGGGCGAGATCCTCGAGCTCAAGAACACGATCAACACGATGGTGGACCAGCTGCGCTCGTTCGCCTCCGAAGTGACGCGGGTGGCGCGCGAGGTCGGCACCGAAGGGCGTCTCGGCGGCCAGGCGGACGTGCAGGGCGTGGCCGGCACGTGGAAGGACCTGACCGAGTCGGTGAACTCGATGGCGTCGAACCTGACCGGCCAGGTGCGCAACATCGCGGACGTGACCAAGGCCGTGGCGCGCGGCGACTTGAGCCGGAAGATCACCGTCGACGTGAAGGGCGAGATCCTCGAGCTCAAGAACACGATCAACACGATGGTGGACCAGCTGCGTTCGTTCGCGTCCGAAGTGACGCGGGTGGCGCGCGAGGTGGGCACCGAAGGGATTCTCGGCGGCCAGGCCGACGTGCAGGGTGTCGCCGGCACCTGGAAGGACCTGACCGACTCGGTGAACTTCATGGCCGGCAACCTGACGAGCCAGGTGCGCGGCATCGCGAAGGTCGTGACCGCGGTCGCGAACGGCGACCTGCAGCAGAAGCTCACCGTGGAAGCGAAGGGCGAGATCGCGGCGCTGACGACGACGATCAACGGGATGATCGACACGCTGGCGACGTTCGCCGACCAGGTGACGACCGTGGCGCGCGAGGTCGGTGTCGAAGGCCAGCTCGGCGGCCAGGCGAAGGTGCCGGGCGCTTCGGGGACGTGGAAGGGCCTCACCGAGAACGTGAACCAGCTCGCGGCGAACCTCACGACGCAGGTGCGCGCGATCGCGGAAGTGGCGACCGCGGTGACGCAGGGCGACCTTACGCGATCGATCACCGTGGAAGCGCGCGGCGAGGTCGCGGCGCTGAAGGACACGATCAACGAGATGATCCGCAACCTGCGCGACACGACGCAGAAGAACACCGAGCAGGACTGGCTGAAGGGCAACCTCGCGAAGTTCAGCCGCATGCTGCAGGGCCAGAAGGACCTGAAGACCGTCGCGCGGCTGATCCTCTCCGAGCTCGCGCCGGTGGTGACCGCGCAGCACGGCGTGTTCTACGTGTTCGATGCGAGCACTGCGCAGCCGCAATTGACGCTGCTTGCGAGCTACGGCGGCAAGGGACAGAGCGCGCTCGGCTCGCGGCTCCAGCTCGGCGAAGGGCTCATCGGCCAGTGCGCGGTCGAGAAGGAGAAGATCCTGCTGTCGAACGTTCCGGTCGACTACCTGCAGATCTTCTCGGGGCTCGGCTCGGCACCGCCGCAGAGCATCCTCGTCATGCCGATCGTGTTCGAGGGCCAGGTGAAGGGCGTGCTGGAGCTCGCGTCGTTCGACCGCTTCAGCCCGGTGCACGAGGCGTTCCTCGACCAGCTGACCGAGTCGATCGGCATCGTGATCAACACGATCGAGGCGAACACGCGGACCGAGGATCTGCTCACGCAGTCGCAGTCGCTCGCGCAGGAGCTGCAGAGCCGGCAGCTCGAGCTGCAGCAGACCAACCAGGAGCTCGAGGAGAAGGCCGGCCTGCTCGCGCACCAGAACCAGGAGGTCGAGCGCAAGAACCAGGAAGTGGAGCAGGCGCGCAAGGCGCTGGAAGAGAAGGCCGAGCAGCTCGCGCTGACGTCGAAGTACAAGTCCGAGTTCCTCGCGAACATGTCGCACGAGCTGCGCACGCCGCTCAACAGCCTGCTGATCCTGTCCGACCAGCTCTGCAAGAACGCGACCGGCAACCTGTCGCCGCGGCAGGTGGACTTCGCGAAGACGATCCATGCCTCCGGCAACGACCTGCTGACGCTGATCAACGACATCCTCGACCTGTCGAAGATCGAGTCGGGCACCGTCGCGCTGGATCCGACCGACCTGCTGTTCGAGGACCTGCGCCGCTACGTCGAGCGCACGTTCCGTCACGTCGCCGAGGCGAAGAACCTGTCGTTCTTCATCCGCGTCGATCCGCAGTTGACGCCGTCGATGTACACGGACGCGAAGCGCCTGCAGCAGGTGCTGAAGAACCTGCTCTCCAACGCGTTCAAGTTCACGCACCAGGGCGGCGTCACGCTGACGATCGAGCGGGCCGAAGCGGGCTGGAACCGCGAGATCGAGAACGCTGAACCGCGCGACCGACGTCATCGCGATCTCGGTGACCGATACCGGCATCGGCATCCTGCCCGACAAGCAGCAGATCATCTTCGAGGCGTTCCAGCAGGCCGACGGCAGCACGAGCCGCAAGTACGGCGGCACCGGGCTCGGACTTGCGATCAGCCGCGAGCTGTCGCGCGTGCTCGGCGGCGAGATCCGCCTTGCCAGCGTCCCGCGCGCGGGCAGCACGTTCACGCTGTACCTGCCGCTGGTCTACGTGCCTCCGCGCGCCTCGCGCAAGGTCGCCGAGCGGCCCGTGATCGACGTCGTCGATGCGGGCGTCACGTCGGCCGTCGAAGCGGCGCCAGTGGCGCGATCGGCGCCGACGGTCAACGTGACGACGCAACGCCATCGGGAGCGCGAGACCGGTCCGGACGATCAGGATGTCGCGCATCCTGACGCACCGCGCCTGGTCAACGAGGTCGGCGACGATCGCGACAACATCCTTCCGGGCGATGTCGTGGTGCTGATCGTCGAGAACGAGAGCATGTTCGCGCGCTACCTGCTCGATGCGGTGCGCGACAAGGGCATGAAGGGCATCACGACGTCGCTGGGCGTGACCGCGCTCGCGCTGGCCGCCGAGTACAAGCCGGCAGCGGTGACGCTGGACATCCATCTTCCGGACATCGAAGGCTGGCGCGTGCTCGACCGGCTGAAGAACGATCCGCAGACGCGCCATGTTCCGGTCGCCGTCATCTCGACCGACGAGGCGCGCGACCGGGCGCTGGATTCGGGCGCGTTCACGTTCCTCGCGAAGCCGGTGCAGAGCGAGGCGCAGATCGACGCCCTGCTCGACAAGGTCAAGCAGTTCGTCGGGCGCGGCGAGCGCACGCTGCTCGCAGTCAGCGCGGATCCGTCGCGCCTTCGAATGGTTCGCGCGACTACCTGGTCGGCGACGACGTCCGCGTCGTAACCGCGCGCGACGTCAAGTCGGCCCGCACGACACTGAACGAGCAGCCCGTCGACTGCGTCGTCTGGGACCTCGGCGATGCCGGTCGCCGAAAGGCGATCTGCGCGACTCGCAACGCCCGTACCGTCGGACGAGGCGGGCGATGACCCGCTGCCGATCGTCCTCTACGGCGAGCGCGGCAGCGAGGCGCGTCGCGACGGCTGGCGCTCGCTCGGCCGGCGCGCTCATCGTGCGCGAGGCGGCATCGCCGGAGGCGCTGCTCGACCAGACGGCGTTCCTGCTGCACCGCCAGCCGCTGCGCATGCCCGAAGCGCATCGCGCCGTGCTGCGCGACCTGCACGAGGCGAACGAGGTGCTCGCCGGCCGCCGCGCGATGATCGTCGACGACGACATGCGCAACATCTTCGCGCTGTCGTCGCTGCTCGAGGACAAGGGCATGCAGATCGTTGCGCACGACAACGGACGCGCCGCCGTCGGATCGCTCAAGACCGGAGAATCGGTCGACGTGATCCTGATGGACATCATGATGCCGGAGATGGATGGCATCGACACGATCCGGGAGATCCGCAAGATTCCCGCGATGCAAGGACGTTCCGATCATCGCGGTGACGGCCAAGGCGATGAAGGGCGACCGCGAGAAATGCATGGAGGCGGGCGCCTGGGATTACCTGTCAGCAAGCCGGTCGACACCGAGCTGATGGTCGGCGTGCTGCGGGCCTGGTTGTCGCGATGATGGAACCGCCGGACCGCGAGCGTTCCTCCGTCGCGTCGTCGGCTTCGCGCGCCGACCGCGCCGTCGACCGCCGAACGGGCGAGCATCCTCATCGTCGACGACCGGCCCGACAAGCTGCTCGCGCTACGCGCCGTCCTCGAGGAGCTGCAGCAGCACATCGTGACCGCAGCATCCGGCGAGGAGGCGCTGAAGCAGGTGCTGCTGCACGACTTCGCGGTCATCCTGCTCGACGTCAACATGCCGGGGCTGGACGGGCTCGAGACCGCGCAGCTGATCCGCAAGCGCCGCAAGTCCGCGCATACGCCGATCATCTTCATCACCGCGGACTTCCAGGACGACGCGCACTCGCGGCGCGGCTACTCGCTCGGGGCCGTCGACTACATCGGCTCGCCGGTCGTGCCGGAGATCCTGCGCGCGAAGGTCCGCGTCTTCGTCGACCTGTTCCTGCTCGCGCGCCAGGCCGAGCGGCAGGCTCAGCAGCAACTCGCGCTCGCCGAGGAGAAGGCCGCCCGCATGGCGGCCGAGCGCGCGACGCAGCGGCTCGCGTTTCTCGCGCGCGCCAGCGCGGCGCTCGCCGGATCGCTCGACGTCGACGCGACGATGCAGGAAGTCGGCCGTCTCGTCGTGCCGCAGCTTTGCGACGTCAGCGTTCTGGTGATGACCGGCGCCGACGACGAGCCGCATCGTCCGCCGCAGTTCGCGTGCGACCAGGGGCCGAGCGGTGTCGCGAGCCGGCCGCTCGGCGAGCCGCTCGATCCGTCGATCCGGGCGATCATCGACCGGGTCGCCGCGACCGGCGCGTCCGAGCGATTGCCGCGCGAGGGCGAGCCCGGCGGCACGACGATCGTTCCCCGACGGCCACCGCGCGCATTCGGTCGTCGCGATGCCGCTCGCCGTGCGCGGCACGCGCGCTCGCCGTGCTGGCGCTCGGGATGACCGGTGCGCGACGTTTCGAATCGGATGTGATGTCGATTGCCGGTGACGTCGCGGGTCGCGCCGCCGCGGCGCTCGACAACGCGCTGCTGTATCACCGCATCCAGGAATCCGATCAGCGCAAGAACGAGTTCCTCGCGATGCTCGCGCACGAGCTTCGCAATCCGCTTGCGCCGATCGCGAACGCCGTGCACGTGCTCAAGGTCTCCGGTCACGGCAACCGAGCAGGTCGGATGGGCGCGCGACGTCATCGGGCGGCAACTGAAGCAGCTCACGCGCCTCGTCGACGACCTGCTCGACCTGTCGCGAATCACGCGCGGCAAGATCGAGCTCAAGCTCGACGCTGCTCGATGCAGCGGACGTCGTCTCCGCCGCCGTGGAGACGAGCCGCCCGATCGTCGACGCGCAGCAGCACACACTCACCGTCAAGCTGCCGCCGCAGCCGGATCGGCGTCCGCGGCGATTTCGCGCGCCTGGCACAGGTGCTCGGCAACCTGATCAACAATGCGGCGAAATACACGGACCCGGGCGGAAAGATCGAGGTCGAGCTCGCGCACGAAGGTCGCGACGCCGTGTTCCGCGTGCGGGACACCGGCATGGGCATCCCTGCAGGCGCGCTGTCGATGGTGTTCGAGCCGTTCACGCAGCTCGAGCGCACGCTCGACCGCGCGCAGGGCGGCCTCGGCATCGGACTCACGCTCGTGCGACGGCTGGTCGAGATGCAGGGCGGCAGCGTTGCCGCGCACAGCGCGGGCCCGGAGCAGGGCAGCGAATTCGTCGTCCGGCTGCCGGTCGTCGAGTCACGGCGCGTGCCGTCGTCGCCCTCGGTCGCAGGTCCGCCACGCGGCCGATCCGATCCCGTCGTCCGACGTTCCGCTCACCGTGCTCGTCGTCGACGACAACGCCGACGTGGCCGAGAGCACGGCGATCCTGCTGCGGGTCGCCGGTTGCAACGTTCATGTCGCGCCCGACGGGAAGACCGCGCTCGCGGCGCTGGATTCGCTGCAGCCGGACGCGGTGCTGCTCGACATCGGCCTGCCCGGCATGGACGGCTATCAGGTCGCCGCGCGAATGCGCGAGCGGCCCGACTTCGAGCGCACGCTGATCGTCGCAGTCTCCGGCTACGGCCAGGACGAGCACCAGGCGCGCTCGCGGCTGGCCGGCGTCGATCATCATCTCGTGAAGCCGATCGATCCCGCGGCGGTGATGGCGATCCTGGCAAGCGGTAAACAAGAACCTACGAGCACATCAAGCGGCGTCTCGCAAGCGCTCGACCCCGCTAGTGCCGAGTTAAGCACGCCGTCGGCAAGGTAACGCGCGCGATCGTTCCGCCGCCATCGCGCGGGACGAGGTCGAAACGTCCGCCGTGCAGCCGCGCGATGCGGTCGACGATCGCAAGTCCGAGTCCCGCGCCCGGCGCTCCGTCGTCGCGTGCGCGCGAATCGGTCGCGCGCGTGAACGGCTGCTTCAGGCGCTCGACATCGCTCGCAGCGATCCCGGGACCGCGATCCGCGACTTCGAGAATCGCAACGCCCGGGCTCGCCGACGTGCGGATCTCGACCGGCGGCGCGCCGTACGCGAGCGCGTTGTCGACGAGGTTGCCGATGAGGCGCGTGATTGCCGTCGGACGCATCGCGAACGGTGCGAGTGCGCCCGGCTCGAAGCGCACGTCGCGCCCGTTGTTGGCATAGCGCTCGGCGACGCCCTTCGCGAGCGCGTTGAGGTCGCGCGATCTCGAGCGCGGCGCCCTGCTCGCCGCGCGCGAAATCGAGGAACTGCCCGATCACGCGGTCCATCTCCTCGATGTCGGCGATCATCCCCTGGCGCGTCGCCGGATCGGCGTTCGCCAGCTCGAGGCCGAGCCGCAGGCGTGCAAGCGGTGTGCGCAAGTCGTGCGACACGCCCGCAAGCAGCACCGCGCGGTCGTGCTCGATCTGGCGCAGGTTCGCAGAGCATCGTGTTGAAGCCGCGGTTGACCGCCGCGATCTCCGAGGGCCCGCTCTCCGGCAGCGGTTGCGGCGTCTCGCCGCGACCGACGCGCGCGACCGCGGACTCGAGCTGACGCAACGGCGCCGCAAGATAGCGCGCGAAGATGAACGCGGCGATGATCAGCGCGAGCGCAAGCGCGCCGCTGATGATCAACGCGCGCGACGGTTCGCCACCTTCGCCGGGACGCGGCGGCAGCGGAAAGCCGATCCAGTAGATGCCGCTGCCGGCGGGCAGCCGCACCCATAGCGTCTGCGTGCGCGCCTGCACGCGCATCTCGATGCCGGGGCCGAGCGCTTCGGTGAAGCGCGCTTCGAGTTGCGCGAGCACAGCCACGAACGCAGCGAGCCGGTTGTCCCGGGACTCGCTCGCCGCATCGCCGTCGCGTACAGCAAGTCCGCCGGAGTCCGCGTCCCGCTCGCGGGGAACGCGGTCCGCGCCGCCGCGAGCCGACTGCCGCGTCGCCAGCGCCCGGTCCCCGCGGGCCTCGGCCGGGGCGCCAGCCACGGCTCGTGAAGCCCGACGGCTCGCGCTCGTCTGCAGGCACGATGCGCACGGCGTAGCGGCGGGCAAGGCGCCCGAGCTGCTCGCGCCGATCCTCCAGCGACATGCCCTCGAGCGCCGCTCGAACGCCTTGCAATTGCACGATCTTGGTGTCGCCGAAATGCCGGAGCAGCAGCGCGGCGCGATCCTGGCGAAACACGAAGATCGTCGTCGCGAGGGCCAGCGCGAGCACGCCGACGAGCAGGAGCGCGAGCCGGCCGAACAGCGACGACGGCCACAGTCTCACGCGTCACCGCTTCCGGCGTCCCCGACGGCATCGCCGCCCGCATGTTGCGTCCCGTCCGCTCCGCTCCCGCCTTCGGAGGCAGCATCGTCCGGAACGTACACGTAGCCGAAGCCCCACACGGTCTGGATGTAGCGCGGGCTCGACGGATCAGGCTCGACGAGCTTTCGCAGCCTCGAGACCTGCACGTCGATCGCGCGGTCGAACACTTCATGGTCACGACCGCGCGCGAGCATCATGAGCTTCTCGCGCGCGAGCGGCTGGCGCGGATGCTGCAGCAGGACTTTCACCAGCGCATATTCGCCAGTCGTGAGCGTTGTCGTCTCGCCGTCGCGGCTCAGCGTGCGAGCGGCGTGATCGAGGACGAACGGACCGAACGGCACGCGACCTTCGGCTGATGGCGTGCCGGGCGCGGCGCGCTCGCCGTGCCGTCGCAACACCGCGTGGATGCGCGCCACGAGCTCGCGCGGATTGAAGGGCTTCGGCAGGTAGTCGTCGGCACCCATCTCGAGCCCGACGATGCGATCGACGTCCTCGCCCTTCGCCGTGAGCATGATGATCGGGACCGTCTCGCCCGCTCCGCGCAGCCGGCGGCAGACGGCGAGGCCATCCTCGCCCGGCAGCATCAGGTCGAGCACGACGAGATGCGGCGGATCGCGCTGCAGGCGCTTGTCCAGCTCGCGCGCGTCCGCTATCGCGCGCACCTCGAAACCCTGTTCGGCCAGATAGCGGGTCAGCAGGTCGCGAAGCCGCACGTCGTCGTCGACGACGAGGATTCGCGGGGCGGGAAGTTTGTTGGACATGGTGAGGGATTGGAACGCGCGCGGGCCCAAGCCTCACGAACGAAGTTGTTGCCAATTGTAACGGCGTGGCCGCGGCGCAACCCGCGGTTGCAATCGGCGGCCTCGAACCGGTGAATCAATGCCCAGAATGCGCCTCGAACGCAATGCGTGGGCGGGGATCGTGTCAGCAAACAGCGAACGCCCGCCAAACTTCCCTTCAACGAAAGGATCGTCATGTCAGGCATTCTCCGCCGCGGCCAGGTCGCCGTGGCTGCAATGGTGTTCGCTCGTAACCGGCGCGGTTGCGTACGCGCAAGGTCCGCACGGTCATCACGGGCGGCACGGCGCGCAGGTCGAGCAGGTGATCGCGCAGGTCAAGGACAAGCTGGCGCTCAACAGCTCGCAACAGGTGATGTGGGACAACGCGATCGCCTCGACAAAGTCGGCCCGCCAAGCCGGACGCGCCGAGCGCGAGCGCGTGCACGCCGCGATGAAGGCCGAGATCGCGAAGGCGGAGCCGGACCTCGCCGCCGTCGCGGCGCTGGCGGACCAGGCGCAAGCGGCCGGTCAGTCGTTGCGCCATCAGGTGCGGGACGAGTGGCTGAAGCTCTACGCGACGTTCACGCCGACGCAGAAGCAGGTCGTCCGCGACGAGCTGGCGAAGCGGATGGAGCGCTTCGAGAAGGCTTCCGCGCGAAGATGAAGGAGCGCTTCGGCGAGCGGCAGGGTTGATCGCGGTCGAATCGCGCTTCGACATGGAAACGGGCCGCACTGTGCGGCCCGTTTCGCATGAAGTCATCCGCTTAGTGGGTGGTCAGTCGTCCTCGTCGAACGGCGAGCTGGTCGGATTGCGATTCTCCAGCGTGATCCTGAGATCGCACCTGAATGCTCCAGGTCGCCGGTGGTCGTGCTGCCGGCCGCCCGGCTCAGGCGCAGCGTGTAATTGACCTCGGTGCCCACCTGAAGATTGCGGGGCGTCAGCATCACGCTTACCGGTGCGCTGGTTTGTCCGTCATCGATCCTGGACGCCACATGGATCGGTGAGGCGGCATTCCAGGTGCGCGCCTGCATCGGTCGATTCGACGATCTGCACTGCGATGTCCGCCGAGCCGGTGCCCGGCCCGGAAACGAAATGAGCATGCCCGTGCGCAAAGCGCGGCGACTCGACCAGATAACCCGAACTGCTCGCGACTCTGCACGTTAGGGGGATGAACGTGGCGTCGAGATCCACCATCCCCACACCGCCGGTAGAGCTTTGCAGCTGCACGAAGGTCAACGCGTTGCCGAGGCGGTGCAGAAAGGCAGCCATCGAAAGTCGTATGACCGGATCGTTCGGGCAGTACGCCGTCGTCGAAGTGCAGCCGAGGGTGACCTTGCGGTTCTTCAGCCATTCGACGTTCGGGCAGAACGCGTTGCTGTCGTCGACATCGATGAATCCGGCACAAGGCGCCGAGAGGGCAGCGGGTGGGAACACGATGCCCACTGCGAAGGCGAACGCCAGCATCGATCGGGGGGGCAGTCGCAGCGTGATCATCGTCATTTCCTTCAGAACGGCACCGCGCCGCCGGTCCGGCTGGTCACGACGACCTTGATCTGGCAGCTCCAGGCGGCGAGGTCGCCGGTGCCGAAGCCGATCGCGCGCTCGATGCGCAATCCGTAGCGATAGCTCGTCGCCGGCGCCAGTGGCAGGTCAGCTTTCCAGACGGTTGCGTTGGCCCAGGTCTTGAAACCGCCCGCCGAGGCCGGCAGCGCGTTCACCGGCGTCCAGGTGCCGCCGTTGTCCGTCGACTGCAGGACCTTGATCCCGACCGCCGCCGGATTCGCAATCGGACTCGCAAGTTGAGCGTTCAACACGGCGCCGGCACTCGCCGTGCGCGGGTACGTCGCCGCGGGAAGCGCAACGGTGTCGCAGACGACGGTTGGCGGCGCGTCGAGGTCGAGCGGCCCGCCCGTCGCCTCCCGATACAGCACGGCCGGCGTCAGCGCGATGCCCAGGCGGTTCATGAAGGCCGCCATCGAGAGGCGCGTCACCGGCGCATCCGGACAGAACAGCGTTGTCGAAGTGCACCCAAGCGTGATCGCGCGGTTCTTCAGCCAGTCGACGTTCGGGCAGAACGCGTGCGTGTCGTCGACGTCGGTGAAGCCAGCGCAAGGCGCCGCCAGAGCGGGCGAGGTTACCGTCAACCACGCCACCAGGACGAAAAGAAGGCGAGTATTCATAAGATCCTTACCCTACTGCATGAACTCAGGAGCCGCGAAGACCTGGGAATCCGGATACACGTTGAGCTGGGAATAGGGAGCCACGGAGACCTGGAGATGGCAGGTCCAGCCGGTGATCGTCTGGGCGAGAAACGGCGCCACGCGTCCCACGGAGACCGCGTACTTGATCACGTCCGTCGAACCTGGGTAACCGACCTCACGAAGCAGCACGTGCTGATGATTGCGCGCGTTCGCAGCTCGCCCTTGGCCGGGGTCCGACAGATACCGACGTCCAGCTGCCGCCATTGACGGATCTGGCGACGGCGACTTCAAGGTTGACCGCACCCGTGACGTCATAGGAGAGCGCGGCGTCGGCGAGCACCGCCCACGCGTATCCGCGCGCCGGCATGTCCGGCGTGATGCACAGGATGTGGTTGCTGAGCAGATCGAGCGCGCCGCCACTGTCCTCGATGCTGGATGCTTGCGGCGTAAACACGTTGCCCACCCGGTTCATGAACGCAGCCATCTGCAGACGCGTCACCGTCACGTTCGGGCAATACATCGTCGCCGACGTGCAACCTAGCGTCACTTGCCGGCTCTTCAACCACGCGACGTCGTTGCAGAAGGGGGACGAAATACCACCGAAGATGTCGTCGAATCCCGCGCACGGCGGGGACTGTGCATCAGCTCGCGGCGTCGCGGCGAGCGCTGCGAAGCTCATGATCACAAGCATCGAACGAAGACGCATGGCGTTCAACCCTAGAGATACGATCGCGTCCGCAGCTCGTCCTACGTGGACGGGTGGAGCTCGGGCGATGGCGCGACTCTAGCGGCCGGGACCTTACAGCGACCTAACGGATGCCGATCCTGGTCGTGGAAGGGCCGGTACTACCGGCCGTCGTAGATCGACGTGAACAGCGCTTCGGTTTCGGCGGTCGGGGCGATGCCGAGCTGCACCGAGAGCGTTTCACGGCAACGGCGATAGACACGGGCGACTTCGGCACGCTGTCCCTGTGCGAGA
The DNA here is from genome assembly GCA_963804205.1 of uncultured beta proteobacterium. Classification (GTDB taxonomy): domain Bacteria; phylum Pseudomonadota; class Gammaproteobacteria; order Burkholderiales; family Casimicrobiaceae; genus VBCG01. The sequence continues at coordinate 1,002,533 of CAWDPJ010000008.1, forward strand.
TGGCAGTGCATCAGCCTGCGATAAAGATCCTCGGCCAGCGGGTCGAGCTCGATGCCGCGCTCGTAGAGCTCGATCGCATTCGAGAAGCGCTGGCGGCGCTCCCAATGGCGACCTGCATCGGCGAGCGAACGCAGGAAGCGAGTGCGCCAGCGATCGCGCGCGGCCAGTAGCCAGCTTCGCGGCTCCTCATCCTCGAGGAAAGCGCCTCGATAGCACGCAAGCAAGCGCTGTCCGAGTCGCGTCACGTCGTCGTCGTCGATCTCGATCTTCGATCGCAATGCGCTCTGCAGCGCGTCGACGTCCTCGTCGAACGCCCAAACGTCGATCCAGACCTGCTCGCGATCGACCGCGATCTTGCCTTCCTCGATGCGGATCGCCTCCGGCGCGACGAGCATCTTGCGCAGGCGAGAGGTCGCGGTATCGAGCGCCACCGTTGCGTCGTGCGTTTGCGCATCGGGCCACAGCAGGCGGGCGAGACGCGACTTGTCCACGCTTCGAGGGCCCGATGCGACCAACGCTTTCAAGAGCTCCAGCGGCTTCTTCTGCGTGTTGCCGTGCACCGCGGTCGCAACGCCCGCGCGCGAAAGCTCGAACCCGCCCAGCGTGTGAATGCGCACCGGCCAGGGCCACGTGCTTCCCGCGTTCGCGGGTGGGGGCATGCGGTGGAGCTCGATGATCCGCCGAACGAACTCGACTTCGACGCCGTGCTCGAGCGCCAGCGCGCACATCGTCGCGCCGAACCGCGGATCGCGGTCGAAGGTTTCGTAGAACTGGCGCGCGCGGGGTGCTGCGAACGCCTTCGCCAGAAGCTCGCGCGCATCGGGACGACAAGTTCGAGCGCCTCGAAGGCGTCGACCATCCCGATCATGTCGCGCACTTCGTCTGCGTGCAGGACGGCGACCACCTCGGACGTGCGGCGCAGCTGCTCGCGCGCGCCCGCGTAGTCGCGTACCAGGATCCGGGCCTGCGCCTCGAGCGCCAGCATCATCCCCAGCATCGGCCCCGGCAGCTCCAGCTCCTCGGCATGGCACCGCGCGCGTCCGGCGTGAGAAAGTGCCGCATCGCCTTCGCCCTGCGCGAGGGCGAGGCGTCCCTTGAACCAGGCCAGGCGCGCGACGTCGTACAGGTTTGCGGAATCGACTGCAGCTTCGATCGACGCAAGGGCGCGCGAAGCCCGGGTGAAGTCGCGTCCGTACATTCCGGCGTCGAACTCATCGAACGCCAGACATATCGCGATTCCAGGTTCGCGGCAGCGCTCCACCAGCGCCTGCGCTTGTTCGCGCGCTCGGCGCTGTTGCGCCGGTTCCTTGGCATTGGCGGTGGTGCTGATCCAGGTTGCGAGCCAGCGGCCAAGGCGATGAGGTGTCAAATCGGCGTCGTCGGCCGACGGCTGCAAAAGGCCGTAGACGCGTTGATCCAGCGTGCGGTTCTCGCGCGGGTTCGCGTAGAAGAGAACGAGTCGGCCGGCCGCGAACCGGGTGTTGACGTCCAGGTCGAGCTCGAGCAACGTCATGATGCGCTCGACGCAGTCGTCGATCCCAGGATCGCTTGGCCCCAGCATCAGGAACGCCAGCAGCGAACCGGCGTGAGCAACCAGCTCGTCTTCGCGATCGGCGAAGGTCAGCGAGCCGTCACGCACTCCGGCGAGCGCGTCGGCGTGCTCGCGCATGCGGCGAAAATTGCCCATGGAATGCCCGGTGAACAGCAGCGCGGCGGCGGCAAGGGCTGTGGCGTGCGCGTCGTGCGATGAGCGGGCAGCCTCCAGCGCGGCGGCCAGCGTTTGCATCGAGGCCACCACGCCGCGATGCGATTCGGCAAGGCCGCGTTCATAGAGCGCTCGCGCATCGGAGCCGACCTGCTCGTCGCGGCGCGCGGAGGCCATTCGACGAAGTGTAGCGGATGCCTCGTCCGCCGGTGCTATCGACGGGCCACTCGAACGTATCTCGAAAAGTGCTACGGCGGTGTTCCCCCCTCACCCTGCCCTCTCCCCCCGTGACGGGGAGAGGGTCTGAAGTGTCAGTCCGCGGGGTCGGGCCCGTTGTTGAGCAGCTTGTAGTTCTCGGCCTCCGCCCGGACCTCACACCGCCAGGGTCCCGACGCGCCGAGGTTGGTTGCGGTGGTTGTCCGAAGCACCTGCACGCCGAAGCGATACGTGGTCGGCGAAGAGATCGCCGCGCCGCTTTGCACGCTCATCGACGCCGTGGCGCCAGGGGTTCGCGTCGTGGGGCTGTTCGAGGATGAGATCGGCGTCCAGGTCGCCCCACCGTTCGTGGATTGCACGAACACCGGTCGGACGTCGGCGGACCCGGACGTCGGGCCCACGTGAATGACGGCGTCGAGCAACAGGGACCGGGGCACGCCCGTGATCGCGATCGGCGGCAACGCGCAGATCGTTTCCCCCGCATCGAGATTGAGGTCGTTCGACCCGCTGGCCGAGGCCGCCCACTGGACCGGCGCGAGCGCGTTGCCGAGCCGGTTGAGGAACGCTGCCATCTGCAGGCGCGGCACTTCGTCGCCTGGACAGAACAGCGTGGTCGATGTGCAACCGAGCGTGATCGCGCGGTTCTTGAGCCAGTTGACATTGGTGCAGAACGAGCTCGTCGAGAGCACGTCGGTGAAGCCGGAGCAGGGCGCAGCCAGGACGTCGTCGGCCTGGACTGCGATCATCATGACGACCGCGAGGCCGGTCCGGCGCGAGAAGGAAGCGAGGGACATGATGGGCATCCTCAGAAGGGCATCGACGTGCCGCTGCGATGTTCCGCAATGGTCCGGACGTTGCAATTGAACTCGGTGAGGTCCCCCGTCCCGCCACCGGCTGCCCGCTCGATGCGCAGGGCGAAGCGGTAGCCGACGTTGGATGCCAGTGGGATGTCCCCCTTCATCACTCGGAGGTTTGCCAGGCGGTTGGTACCGCCGGCCGACGCCGGGACCGCGTTCACCGGCGTCCACGTGGCGCCGGCGTCGGTCGACTGAACGATGCGCACGTTGAAGATGGCGGTGCCGACGATTCGAGCCGATACCACCGCCACGACGCGCGCCGAGCGATGAAACGGGGCCGGGTCGATTCCCAGGCCAACTTCACACACGGCTGGTAGTGGGGCGTCCAGATCCAGGCCTTTCGCGCCGCCTTGCCCGCGTCGTCGGTCGGCACGAGCTCGGGACCGCCGTTCGCGCCGCCTTCGTAGAACTGCGACTCCATCGCTTCCATCGCCGCCAGCTTCTTCTCGATCACATCGTCGATCGACACGACGATGTCGGCCTGGAAGGGGTTGGGCTTCGAGAAGCTGTCCTGATAGACAGGAAGACCGGGTTTCGCGTGAGGTGCGGCGTGTCGGGGCAGAAGAACGGCACCGTCACCATGTAGGCCGCGTCCTGCACCAGCACGCCGACGTAGCGGTGGTCCGGGTGGTAGTCGTTCGGCCGGTGGCCGAGCACGATGTCGGCCTTCCAGTCGCGGATGAGGCGGGTGATGGTGCGGCGGTTCTCGAGCGTCGGCTCCAGCTCGCCGTCGTGGATGTCGAGCACCTGCGTGGTGATGCCGAGGAGCTTCGCGGTCTCGCTGCGACTTCGGCCATGCCGCCGCCGCGCCAGCGGCCCGCCGGCTTCCTGCCAGTGGCCGATGTCGCCGTTGGTCACGGACACGAACTTGACGTGGTGGCCGAGCGCCGCCCACTTCGCCGCCGTGCCGGCCAGGCGCAGCTCGCCGTCGTCGGGATGCGCCCCGAACGCAATGATGCGGAGCTTGCCGTCCTGCGCTGCCGCCGGCAACGCCATCGCCAGCATCAGCACCGACAGCCACACCAGCCGTCTCGATCTGCCATTCGCCATCGCACCGCCTCCTTGCGCACCGCACCATCGCGACTCGCCAGACCAGCTCCGCGCCGCCGCAGCTCTCGCTCGAGGGCATACCTTACAGCAGATGCCGGCTGGCGTTCCCCCGCAGCGGCGCGCTGATGGGGTCGAGCGTCGATCCTGTAGACTCGGCCCAGGATCCCGTCCCTGTTCCGGGAATGCGGGCCCCATGCACGAGTCAACGCTCCCGAGAGGGGTGAGCCGATGAACGTTCGCCTGGTGACCGAGCACAGCGTTGAAGACCGCGATCCCGCGGAACTGGCGTCACTGCTCCAGCGGGAGACCGGGCTGGTCTGGGTCGATATCCCGAACTGCGACGAGGCGAGCGCGCGCGTGCTGTCCGAGGTGTTCGCCTTCCATCCGTTTGCGATTCGGGACTGCGTGCAGCGCAATCGCGTTCCGAAGGTGCACGGCTACGGAGACCACGTCTTGATCGTGCTGCACGCCCCCGAGCTGGGACAGCGCGGGCACGTGCACTATCTCGAGCTCGACCAGTTGATCGGGCGGAACTACCTGGTCACCGTCCACGGCCCCATCAACCCGGCGGTCGATCCCGAGATGGCGCTGCGGGAGACACAGGCGGTGTACGCGCGGATCGCCGCCGGGCGATTCCACCCCGAGTCAGCCTTCGACCTCTCACACGCCATCGTGTCGGCGCTGGCCCGGAATCAAGAGGCCTTCGTCGAAGTGATGACGCGCGACGTCTGGAAACTCGAGCAGCGGGTAACCGCCGGTGACGTTGGCGATCCGGAGGAATTCATCACCGATCTGTTCCGCGCCCGCCATGGCCTCCTCGCCGTGCGGACCATGGCCGCGTTGAGCACTGCGATCTATGGACGGATGGCGGGCCTCACCCGGATCCCACCCGGCGGTCTGTCGCTGGTGGCCGACACGGCCGATCAGTTCGATCGCGTGCGCGCGCTGGCGGACGGTGAGCGGGAGTACCTCCAGGGCGTCATCGAGTTCTACCAGACCGTCCTCACGGTCAACGCCGCGCTGGTGGGTCAGGCGCAGAATGTCGAGGTCAAGCGGCTGACCGAAGCGAGCTACGCGCAGAACGAAGAGATCAAGAAAATCTCCGCCTGGGCGGCGATCTTCTTCGCGCCGACCCTCGTCGGCACGATCTACGGCATGAACTTCGACTACATCCCGGAGCTGCGCTGGAGGTTGGGCTACCACGGCGCCTTGGTATTGATGCTGCTGCTGTCGGTTGCCCTGTACGTTCTGTTCAAGCGGCGGCAGTGGCTCTGAGGTCGACGACCACATAGCCAAGGCTCGTGACGGCCGCCGCAGGGGGCCTCTTGTGGCACCGCTTCCACATGAAAACACCTGTTCCGCGCGACACCGCCCGCCGAACCTGACGCCGCCGCCTCCGTCTAACTCCTCCAGATACGCCGGCCGGCTCGCTTGGTAATCCCGGTTGAGCCGTTCCAAGGCCGGCAAAAGAGGCAGTGAAGGATTATGAAGACCCGCAGCACATTCGCAATCGCCAGTCTCGCCGCATTGACCATGTCCGCAGCGCTTGCCGCCGGCGCGGCCGCGTCCTCCAAGGGACGCTCGGTCCCTGGCCCCGGTGAGCCGACTCTCGACGAAGTTCGCCAGGCGACCGAACGCTTCCGCGACGTGAAGGTCGCGCTCGCCGAAGGCTACATTCGCGATCCGATGGACTTGTGTGATTCGGCCGAGATGATGGGACGCCCCGCCAGGCTCGGGGCGATGGGCGTGCACTACTTCCGCCCCGACATGCTGGGCATCACCGCACCGCCGTCGCCGCGCGTCAACGGCAACGGCACGCACACGGATTTCAGGAAGCCGAGCATCCTCATCTACGAACCGCAGGCGAACGGCTCGCTGGAGCTGGTCGCGGTCGAGAACCTCGTGTTCGCCGCCGCGTGGAAATCGGCCGGGAACACCGCGCCGCCGACGTTCCACGGCGTGAAGTGGGACACGATGGCCGACGATCCGAAGACCACGATCGACGAAGCGCACATGTTCGAGCCGCACTTCGATCGGCACGTCTGGCTGTATCGCGAGAATCCGAACGGCGTCTTCGCCCAGTTCAATCCCAAGGTGACCTGCAAGCATCACCCGCAGACCGCGACGCACAAGCACTGAACGACGCCACGCGCGGTCGCTAATCCCCAACTCCCAATTCCCAAGGGAGCCGCTCGAGACAGCTGGCTGAAAACGCAGCGACCTGCCCGGTCGCCGCGACTTCTAACTGGATGTCTCGAACGATTCCGTTTGGGAATTGGGAATTGGGAGTTGGGAGTTAGTCACGCCGGCCCTTAGTACCGCGGCCCGCTCGATGACCCGCTGAAGGATCGCCGGGTAGTGCGCGATCCGTCCGGCCTCCCCCTTCACGGAGACCGACGTCACCGGCGTGCCCGCGGCCGATGGCAGCCTGGCGCTGCCGATCGCGAAGAACCCGTGGGTCAGGCCGAGATCGGTCATCGGCGCGATGAACACGCGCGCCTCGCGCACGATCGTCACGCAGAGCGTGCCGAAGGCGTCGTCGAGCGCCGCGGGGTTCGCGCGCACGACCGCGGCATGCGCCCACGCCGGGATCAGCCCCGCCGTCTGCATCCCGACGCGCACCGGGCTCGTGCGGGCGCGGGCGGCGGCGATCAGCCGGTTGAACTCGCGCGCGTATTCGATGAACCCGCCCCACGGCCCCTCGCCGGTCGCGAAATCGGCGGCGCGCAGCGAGACGACATCCACGTCACGTTCGTACCCCGATGACGCGGCGACATCGACCGTGGAGGCGATGCGGACGCCGGCGAACTCGGGTTCCTGGCTGAGCAGCCACGCGATGAGCGTGCCGAACGTCACCGGCTCCGCCGATCGCGCCCGCGTGGCGCGCGTTCAGATCCTCACGAAGCGCGAACACCGGCGACAGATCGACGAACGCGACCAGCTGATCGACTTCACGCTCGCCGGGCGCGTGGCAGGGATGCGGATCGATGAACGCGCGGCCAGCGCCGGAGGCGGAAACGCGACGATTTCGCCGGCGCCCCACGCACGTTCGAGCCGCTCCAGCAGATCCTGGAGCGGCACCCCATCGATCCCGACGTGGTGCGCGCTGACCCAGAGATCAACCGTGCCGGGCGCCGCGCCAGGCCGGGCCACCCATGACAGGTAACCGAAGCCGAGCGTCCGCCGCGCCGCGAACAGCGGGCGGTCGGAAGCGCTGCGCCGGATCGGCCGGATCGATCGGCTCGAACGACAGGCAGGACGCGGCAAGCAGCCGCTGCGCGTAGCCCTCGTAGCGCCAGCAAACCCGCGGACGAAAGCGCCGCCCGAACGTCGTCCAGCAGCCTGCCGGGCCGATCGATCTTCGAGCCGACGCCGACGTCCCGTTGTAGCCCTGGACGATGGCGCCGTGCACGCGTGCACACACGTCCGCTGGCGGAGCCGACGAACCGGAGGCCGCCAGGTGTGGCTCGATGGCTTCGAGCCTGCCGTCGTTCCCGAACCGCAGGACGACGAGGTCCACGGCCGCGATGCGCCGGCGATTCGTGACCGGCGGCAGCCACTCGAGCGCGAAGTGCGCATCCGGCTCACTCGCCGAGGAAGGCCTGGAGCGCCCGGGCGGTTCTGAACTGGAAGGGCGTCCCGACCCGGAGGAACTGCCAGGCCGGATTCGGGCACACGCAGCCCGAAAGCCGAGAGCGCGAATCGCGTCGATTCCGACCGCAGGAGGATGCCGACCGTGCGCCGCCAGCCTTCGGGCGGACGCCGAAGTCCCGCGGCAATCATCGCTTTCCCGGCCAGCACCGACGCCGCGGCGGCGATGGTCGCCCCAAGGCGCACGAACGTTCCGGCGGCGGCAGGCAACGACTTTGGACCCTCGCCTAAGCTGAGCGATTATAATGCATCTGATCCCGCAACTGGGTAGATACTGCACGTCGCGGAGCCGCGTGCGCCTGGATGTTGCCAATTACCATCAATCACTACCGCCTCGATGAAGCTGATCGGCCGCGGGGGCATGGGCGAGGTCTACCGCGCCGTGGACACCCGGCTCCAGCGTCCCGGTTGCCGTCAAGCTGATGCGCGACAAGCAAGGCGGAAGCGGCCTCAGCCATCAACCGGTTCCTTCGCGAGGCACGCGCGGCCTCCGCCCTCAATCACCCCAACATCGTGGTCGTCCACGACATCGGCGAGACCGATGACGGCCGTCACTTACATCGTCCAGGAGTTCATCGACGGCGCGACGCTGCGCGCGAAGATGGAGCGGAGAGATCGCGCTGGCGACGGTGGTCGACGTCGGCCGGCAGGTCGCGCAGGGCGCTTGCGGCCGCGCACGCCGCCGGCATCATCCATCGCGACATCAAGCCCGAGAACGTGATGGTGCGCGGCGACGGCTACGCGAAAGTGCTGGACTTCGGGCTGGCTCGCGTTCACGAGTCCGGGACCAGCACCGCAACCCATTCGGGCACGGAGACGAATCCGCTCGCGCTGCTCGGCACGATGGCCTACATGTCCCCCGAGCAGGCCCGCGGCGCTCCCGCGGGTGCGCCGTCGGATGTCTTCGCGCTGGGCGTCACGCTCTACGAGATGCTCGCCAAACGCCGGCCGTGGGTTGCGCCGACGATGCCGGCCGTGCTGGCGGCGATCCTGTTGGAAGATGCCGTCCCTCTGTCGCGGCTGAACCCGGCGGTGCCTCCCGCGATCGAGAAACTCGTGCACCGGATGATCGCGAAGGATCCTGCGCTGCGTCCTTCGGCGAGTGAGGTCGAGCAGGAACTGGCGGCGATCGCTGCGGGGGACTCGCAGAAGTCGCCGTTCCAGAGCAGCCCCGCGATCGCCGAGCGCCGCACCGTCGGGCGCGAGGACGAGCGGGCGACGCTCCGCGGGGCCTACGAGGAAGCGCGCGAGGGCCGCGGCCGGTTCCTGACGGTGATGGGAGAGCCGGGAATCGGGAAGACGATCCTCGTGGAAGACTTCCTCGCCGAGCTCGCACAACTGCCGGAGCGTCCGTTCGTCGTGCGCGGCCGCTGCTCGGAGCGGCTCGCCGGCGCCGAAGCGTATCTGCCCCTGCTCGAGGCGCTCGACAGCCTGCTGCACCAGTCGTCGTGGAGCTCGGTGCCCTCGCTGATCAAGACCGTCGCGCCGACGTGGTACGTGCAAGTGGCGCACGCGGAAGCCAGCCAGGAGTCGGTCGCGCGGGTGCGCGAGGACGCGCCCGCCGTGTCGCAGGAACGAATGAAGCGCGAGCTCGGCGCGCTCCTGCTGGAAGCGTCGCAGCTGCGCCCGTTCGTCCTCTTCCTCGACGACCTGCATTGGGCGGATGTCTCCACGATCGACATGCTCAACTATCTGGCCGGCCGGTTCGACCAGATGCGGCTGCTCGTGCTGGCCACCTATCGGCCGGCGGACATGACGCTCGCGCAGCATCCGTTCCTCGGCATTCGTGACGAGCTCGGCGCGCGCGGCGCGCTCGAAGAGATCAAACTCGGCTTCCTCGAGCGGGGTGACATCGAACGCTATCTCGCCGTCATGTTTCCGCAGCACCGCTTCCCCGCTTCGCTTGCGGAGCTGATTCACGCGAAGACCGAAGGCAACCCGCTCTTCATGGCCGACGTCGTCCGCTACCTGCGCGATTCGGGCAGCATCGTCGAACGCGACGGGGCGTGGGTGCTGGCGCGCCCCGAGGCCGATGCGTTCGGCGAGCTGCCGGCCTCGATCCGCAGCATGATCGCGAGGAAGATCGAGCGGCTCGACGAGGTGGACCGGAAGCTCCTCGTGGCCGCGAGCGTGCAGGGGCACGAGTTCGACTCCGCGGTCGTCGCCGAAGCGATCGAGATGGACCCGGCCGAAGTCGAGGAACGGCTCGACGCGCTCGAGCACGTGCACGTGTTCGTCAAGCGGACCAAGGAGCACGAGTTCCCCGACCTGACGCTGTCGCTGCAGTATCAGTTCGTCCACGTGCTCTACCAGAACGCGCTGTATGGCACGCTCCAGCCGACGCGCCGTGCGACGCTGAGCGGTCGCGTCGCGCACGCGCTCGTGACGCACTACCACGGTGAGCACGCCGCGATCGCCGGCCGGCTCGCCGCGCTCTTCGAATCCGCTCGCCAGTTCGGCCGGAGCGCGGAGTACTTCCTCGCCGGCGCGCGGCACGCCGTCGGGCTGTTCGCGTTTCGCGAAGCGCTGTCGCTCGCCGACCGCGGGCTCGCGGTGCTGCGCGGGATGCCGGACGGCCCCGAGCGCCTGCAGCACGAGCTGGGGCTGCAGATGATCCGCGGGCTGGCGCTGCGGATGATGAAGGGGTGGGCGAGCCCGGAGATCGAGCCCGTCTTCGCCCGTGCCCGCGAGCTGTGCCAGCAGCTCGGCGACCCGCCGCAACTGTTCCCCGTGCTCTGGGCGATCGCGCTGTTCCACGTGGTCAAGGGCGATCTGCGGCAGTTCCGCAGCCGTGCCGACGTGCTGATGGCGGAGGCGGAGCGGGCCGGCAATCCTGCGTTCCTGATGGCCGCCGATCACCTGCTCGGCGTCTGCCTCGAGTTCGCCGGCGACATGACGGAGTCGAGCCGCGTCCTCGACCGCGGCCGCGAGCTGCACGACCCGGCGCAGCATCGCGCCTACACAGACATGTTCGGCCTCGACCCCGGCATGATCGCGCGCGCGATGTCGAGCCGGCCGCTCTGGGTCCTCGGCTACCCCGATCGCGCCGAGGCTCGCGCGCGAGAGACGCTCGCAGCTCGCACGCTCCCAGCGCCAGCCGATGACGCTCGTCTTCGCCCTGCTCGTCACGCAGGGCGTGCACCTGGTCCGCGGCGAGGCCGCCGAGGCGTTGACGATTGGCGACGAGGTCGACGCGCTCTGCCGCGAATTCGGGCTGCCGCAGGAACGCGAATGGAGCCGCTCGTTCCAGGGCGCGGCGCTCGCCGCGATGGGCCGGCTCGACGAGGGGATCGAATCTGCTCTCGGACAGCCTCGCCGTGCAACGCGCGATCGGCGCCGGCCTGGTGCGCAGCGCGTTCCTCGGCGTGCTCGCGGATCTGCTCCGCTTCGCCGGCCGTGTGGACGACGCGCTGCGCGCGCTGACCGAGGGCTTCGCGCACGCCGAGCAACACGGTGAGGGCGGATACCTGGCGGAACTGCACCGCGCGAAGGCGGAACTGCTGCGGCTCCAGGGGGACATCGCCGGCGCGGAGGCTGAATTCGCGGCAGCCGTCGAGTACGCGCGCGGGCAGCAGGCCCGCTCGTTCGAGCTGCGCGCCGCCACCGGCTGGGCGCAACTGCTGATCGCGTCCGGCCGGCACGCCGACGCGCGCGCCGTGCTCGAGCCGGTCTATGCCTGGTTCACCGAAGGCCTCGGCACCGCGGATCTCGCCGCGGCACGCGCGACGCTCGAGCAGATTGGGTGAGCAGCGTGCGACTGAACTCGCAGCTTCCACCTTCAGGTGAGTTCGGCGGCTCGCATCTCGCCTAGGCGGAGCTTGAACTGCAAGTCGCTCCGCTCACGCTCCGGTAGCGCGCTCGGCAGGCCTCTCCGCATCTGCACGGTCTCCGGCAGGTACGCCGGCCGCTCGAAGCGATAGTCCCCCGGATAGTTCACGTCGTCGAACGTCTTCAGGAACTCGATGATGTCGTAGCGCATCTCGTCGTCGAGATCCGGGTAGAACCACCATTCGTGGCCGGTGTTCCAGTTCCCGATGCTGCCGCGTGTCGTAGGTGAACGGCTGCATGCGGGGCGGCGTCAGGAAGCGCGGGCCGTCCACGACGTAGCCGAGCTTCACCGGGTCGTACTCCTTCGTTCCGAGCTTGAACGTCGTCGGGCGCTCGTTCGCCGGCCGGAGCAGATCGAACACGCTCGGCACCGAGCCGTTGTGGAGGAACGGCGCCGTCGCCCAGATTCCCTTCAGCGTCTTCGCGCGATAGACGCCGCGCTGCCGGGTGTCCGGGAACTTCTGGTACTCGAGCAGCGGCGCGCGGAACTCCGCTTCCCCGCGCGTCGCCTTGGATTCCCACTGCGCCTGCACGTCGGGCGGGATGTTGTGCTCGGCGTAGTAGGCCGCCTTCACCTTCTTGACGATCTCGAACGCGGCGAGCCCGAACGGCTTCGGCCCCTCGGCGGTCATCACCGTGCGCTCGAAGTTGATCGCCGTGCTCGGATCGGTTCCGACGACGTCGAGCGGGAACAACTGGTATTCGTTGAGCGACCCCGACTTGCCGTAGGTCTCGTGGCAGAGCGCGCAGGTGCGATCGAAGATCTTCTTGCCCCGCTCGGCGCGTGCGCGATCGATCGGCCCGAACAGCTCGGCCGGCCACACCGGGCTCGAGAGCTTGTACTGGAGCTTCTCCATCGCGTGCAGGTTGTCGACGCGAACCGTACTGCTGAAGCCCTTGTCCGGCTGCATCGTCGCGCCGACGCCGAGCGCCTGGCCGATGTTGCGCTCGATCACCGAGTTCGTGTTCACGCCCCACTGGAACCAGGACGTCCGCTCCATCCCCCACAGGTGCGGGAAGCTGACCGGCGCGTCGGCCGGCACGACGTTGATGCCTTCCGTGAAGTTCGCGTTCTTGTAGGCGCCGAACAGCTCGTTGCGGCCGACGCCGAAAGCGTCGTTCCTGCCATAGCCCTCCTCGGTGCCGAGCGGCTGCGCCTGGACGACGAGCTTCATCGCGCCGAAGCCGTGCAGCTTGTCCATCAGGAGCGAACGATTGGCAATCGCCATCCGGAGACCGGCGAGAACGCGCCAGAAGGCGCCCGGCTCTCCGGCGTCGAGCGTCTCGTTCGTGCTTGCCGGCACAGAGACGGCGCTCGCCTGCTGGACGACGGGATAGTCGGGCAGCGGGACGAGCTGCACGCGCCGCCAGCGATCCAGGAAGCGCAGGCGCCGGCGGCTGCTGCGCGCGGTCGCGGACGTCTCGTCCACGATCCCCTTCACGAAGGCGTTGATGTAGGCCATCGACGGCCCGCCGTCCATCCGGAACGCGCGGCCGTTGTAGTGCAGCTCGCCGACGTGGCAGGCCGTGCAGTTCAGGCCCATCATCTGCTGCCCGGTGATCTTCCCGTAGCCTGCCGTCACGCCCACCGGGAGCGCCGTACGGGTTGTACCTGGCTCTTCGGGTCGGGCAGGAATCCGAAGCGCTCCACGTTTTCGAGGAACGGCCGGTAGGTGACGCTGCCGTCGGGCCACGTGATCTCCTGCTCGAGTGCGAGCAGCCACGCAATCGGGAAGGCCTCGCCCCCTTCGCTCAGGTGGTAGTACTGCTGGCGCTCAGCGTCGGTCAGACCGTTGCGGCCCATGGGAGGCGGTGGATACGTCAGCTGGTCGGCCCAGGGCAGATCCTTCGTGACGGGCCAGATCGCCCAGCCCAGCGCGGCAGCGAAGACGAGCGCGGCGACGGCGATCGCGGTCCACGCCAGTCTCCGCCCGGGTCGGTCCGGCGTCCACGGGCTGGCCACGACGGGTTGCGCGAGCCGGGCAGCCCGGCTCGCCGATTCCGCGTGCCAGCGGGCGCGGTTGATGCTGCCGATCGGCCGCGAGTCCGGCGTGGAGTGCTCGGTGACGTCGATCGAGAAGGTTTCCGCCTGTGCCGGCGGCAGCACCGACTTCGGCAGCAACCGCAGCCGCGCGACGACATGGAACGGCGACTCGCGTTCGTTCCACTCGACCGCGGCGTTCTCCACCCAGAAGGACGCCTCCTGTGTCCGGCCGTCGTGCGTCATCCTGCCCGGTTCGAGGAGCTGGAGCGCGAAGGCGAACTCGCTCATCTGCTCGTCCTCGTTGACGTGCCGCACGAGCTCGTCCTGCAGCCGGTTCGGGCCGGCCTGCAGCGGCCGCGCCGGATTGTCCGCGGGGATCGCCGAGTACTTGATGGCGTCGCGGCCGCCGTGGAGGAACGGCACGGTGCTCCAGAAGCGAAGCTGCTGGTACGGCTTCCGCGGCGTGCCCTTCTTCTGCTGACGGCCGAGCCGAATCACGCGGAGCAGACTGCGGAATTCGCTCCACGTCAGTGATCGCAGCGCCTTCCACTTCGCACGCATCCCCGCGGCCGAGAGCACCCGGACGGATACCGCGAACGCATGCGAGTCGTTGATGGGAAACGTGCTCCGGCTGTTCATCGAGAAATCGAGGCGGGTGGCGCCAGGGACGACGCCGGGCGGCACGTCGATCGAGAACGACATGGCGCGGACGTCGGGCAAGCGGTCGCGCCGATGGCCGCCATCGGCATTCGCGAATCGCACGATTGCCGGGTAGATGCCGGGCCTCGAGAAGATGCCCCGCGCGAGCCGATCGGCGAGCGCGGGATCGCTGCACGACCTGGCGGACGTCGAGCACTTCGAGCTCGGCCCTCACGCAGATGCCCTTCGCGTGCGTCCCGCGCGCGAGCGGCCGCTGCCCGGCCGCCGCCGCCTGCGCCTGGATGGCCAGCATCCCGCGCCTGATCTCGTCGATATCGGCCGCTTCCGTCGGGCTCTTCCGCTCGAGCCCTGACGGATCGAGATCTTCCGCGACGAACGTCATCTGAAGACTCCTTCAAAGCCGGTCGGAACGCGGTCCTGCACCGGCGTGCGCGAAGTGCGGAGTTGCCTGGTTGCCAGGGGAGGGGCGGATTATACGCGTGCTGTCGCCGGTGGCGCAAAGATCCGTCCGCCCGGGTCTTCGCGCGCGGCCGCGCAGAGATCCCACGCGTCCGCCAGTTCCAGCTCCCCCGCGACCGACATGATGCTGTGATAGCCCAGCGCGCGATAGCTCTCGAACCGATCCTCGTCGAAGAACTGGTTGCCGGTCGGGTCGTGCGGAAACGCCGGATGCAGCGCGGCAAAGTTGCGGACGTCCACGGACTCGTCGCCCGAGAGCGTGGCCTTCACGTAGAGCAGCAGGCCATCCGGCGCGTCGGGTCCGTCCACCGCGCTGTAGCGGATCGTGCCGAGCACCGCGTGAGCATTGCCGTCGCCCTGCCCCGCCTTCGACATGTTCATCTCGCCGAACTCGATCGGGATGCCGAGGTCGATGCGAATCCGGCGCATCGCGTTCGACAGGTCCTCGAACGTGTAGTCGGGATCGCAGCCGGCGTCCGACACGATGATGACGCCGCACCGCCGGACCACCATCGACCACAGTCCGAGGTTCTCGAAATGCCCGCCGTCCGACAGGTAGACGTAGGGGTTGGTGTCGGTCGTGAGTCCGAGCAGCTCACGCACGATCGGCCCGACACCGAGCGCCGGATCACTCCGCTGCCAGGTCGCCGGATCGGTCGGGTTGCCGAACCACAGACCCAGGCGGGCGTTGGCCAGCGTCAGCAGAAACGCGCGCGCCTTCGACGAGTACATCCCCATCGCCGGGCTCGCCGCCGCGCCCGAAACCGCGAGCGCCATGCCGAGGGACAACCCCGTCGCCGGGCCGCCGCCGTCCGACCCGTACTCCGACGACAGGCGGTAGCCGAGCTCGGAGCTGCCGACGTGGAGCGGCGAGAACGTGAACGCGTAGGCCTTCCTCTCGTTCCGCCCGTAGTTCGTGGACGAGACGTTGTTCAGCGTCGCGTTGATGACCTGCAGCGGACGCACGTCGCTCAGCTCGTGGACGCGCAGGTCGTCCGCGGGATCGAAGCCGGTGAACGCGTTCGGCCGGCGATCCGCATGCGACGCGCCGAGGAACGTGCGCACCAGACGCTGCCGGTACATGCCGTGCAGCGAGAAGCGGTTGGCCGGCACGAAGCCGCCCACCAGCAATCCGAGAGCGAACACGACGGCGGCCAACAGCACGACGTCCCGAAGGTCCGGCGGGCGGGTCGCTGCCGCCGGGTGGCAGGAAGCCTCGCAGCGCCCACGCGTTGAACCACGCCACGGTCGCCAGCAGCACGACGATCGTCAGCGGCAGCGCGATGCGCTGGAACGCGAGGCGCACGGTCGACGGCTGACCGCTGGTGCCGCCAGAACGCGCGGCCAGGCCCGCAAGCGAACTGAGCAGCGGAACCAGGACGCTGAAGAGCGAAGACGTCGTGTGATGTTCGAGCTGGAAAGCGGCGCCGGCCGCCTGCACGGCGAGCTCGATCAGATCGGCCAGGTAGAACACCAGCACGCCGGCCGCCAGCCACAGCGTCGCCGCAATCGCGAGCCACGCCGCAAACCGGTTCCACCACTCGAGCGCCGCATCCGTGAGCTCGTGGCTGGCGAGGCCGAGGAAGATCGTGTTCGCGAGCAGCATCAGCGCCAGGATCCCCGGCACCGCGAACGACGGCGTACGACTCGCCGAGCGGATCGCCGAAGTAGAAGTCCTTGCGCGCGAACCAGTATGCGCCGAAGCCGACGATCGGCCCGGCGACGAGCGCGGCCATCACGGTTCGCGCCCCCGCGTTCATCCGCACCGCGCGATCCGTGAGAGCGCTCCTGCGGTCGAGCCGTTGATTGAGCGCGGCGACGGCGATCAGCATCAGCGGGATGCCGGCGACGAGCTCGATGCGCCACGGCCCGCCGGGCGTCCAGCCGCCTGCCGTCACGAGCGCCGCAGCCGTGAGCGCGGCGGCCGCCAGCGCCGGCGGCGCCGTGCGGACGTTCGGCCGGGCCATCGCGCCGATCACCAGCCAGCCCGCGGCCGGCAGCACGGCCGACACGAACAGCGCCGCCGTCTCGTCGGGCGCGCAAGGATAGGCTGACCAGAACAACGTCAGCCCGATCGTGCCGACCACCGTCGGACCGACGACGAACGACAGGAAGCGCCCCTGCGGCCAGCTGTCCCCTCGCCCGACGAAATTCATCACGACGTAGCCGATGGCGACGACGAACATCGAGAGCGACAGCAGCCCGAGCCAGAAGGGAGCGGCGTCGGCCGGGAGGCAGGCCTGGCCGGGCGCGGCGATCACGTTCTGCTCCACGATCGCGACCGCCGCGAGATAGATGCGCGGGACGAGCAGCACCGCGGCCAGCAGCGGCAGCAGGACGAGCCAGTTCAGCAACAGGTTCCGCGCCATCGTCGCGAGCAGCGTCCAGACATCCGCGGAGATCACGCCCCCTTTCGGCGCGAGATACCGGCACGTCGCGCGGAGGCGGTTCACGGGCGAGAGCTTCGCGGCTTCGCCCCGCATGGCGCCGACCGGCGCGGGATCGATCCCGGCCAGCACCTCGTCGCGTCCGTCGCGGTGCAGCCACGACGTGAACCAGCCGCCGGTGTAGCCGCCGCCTGACACCGTCGACAGGTAATCGAGCTTGCCAAGCGAGCCCACGCGGGCGAGCGCCTGAAGGATGCCGAGTCCGAACGTCGCACTGCGGATGCCGCCACCGGAGAGACAGAGCGCGGCCGGGCGGCGCTGGTGCAGGAGCAGGTGAAGCGCTTCGAGCCGCCGCCGGGGATCCGCGGGCGCCCCGTGCTCGAACGGCTTCACGCCCGAGAGCGCTTCATATTCCGCCTCGAGGACGTCGCACCATTCGAGGGGACTGCCGCCAGCGCCGGGCCGCGGGCCCGCTTCAGAGGGTTTCATGAGGGAGCGCGCATTCTACGTCCAGTTATCGATCACCCTCTAGCCGCACCGACTCTGCTGTCTTCCATTTCCAGTTTGTCATGAGGCTCAGAATTCTGTCGACGGCCATCTTGTGCACCACCATCGTGATCTCCCCCGACGGCGGCGTGGTCCGCGGGGCGAGCCCCCAGGGGGCGGAGCTCATCATTCATTGGAACCAGTTGCTGCACACGACGCTTCCCGGGACGGCAGGGCTGCAGGCAAACAGGTACTTTGCAGCCCTCCACATCGCGATGTTCGATGCGGTGAACGGCGTCGAGCCCCGGTATACGCCATACCTCGCGAGCCCCGACGCATCGGCCGGCGCATCGCCCGAGGTTGCCGCCGCCAAGGCGGGGCGCGACGTGCTCACGTGGCTGATCCCTGGCAACCAGGCCCTGTACGACGCCGAATTGGCCGCACAACTAGAAGGGGTCCCACCGGGACTCGCGCGGCAGGGGCTCGCGGTCGGCGCAGAAGCCGCGAGCAACGTCATTGCCTGGCGGATGAATGATGGCTGGAACGCGACGCCGCCGGCGTACCTGCCGCCGCCACTGCCGGGCCTCTGGCAGCCCGCGCCGGGAGCCGCGGCGTTCACGCACTACCCAGGCGTCCTTCCATTCGCGTTGCCGACAGCAACGCACTTCATGCCGCCTCCGCCGCCGCAGTACAACAGCGCGAAGTACGCGGAAGATTTCAATGAGGTCAAAACCAAGGGATCGGCTTCGGCGTCGCCTGCTGACAGGAGCGCGGAGCAGACGCTGCTCTCGAATCGCTTCGCGGGTGTTGGCACTCCGATCACTCCCTTCAGGCTGTGGCAATACGTCACGCGTGACGCGGTGCGTGGGCGTGGCCTGTCGATGATCGAAGCCGCGCGGCTCTTCGTACTGGTGAGCGCCTCGATGCACGACGGCCTGCAGACGAGCATGACAAGCAAATTCGCCTATCAGGTGTGGCGCCCGCTGACCGCGATCCGGCGCGCCGACGAGGACATGAACGCCGCGACCGTGGCCGACGTGACATGGGCGCCGCTGCTGACCACGCCGCCATATCCCGCCTACACTCCCAATCAGCACGATTTACGGTCGCTGTAAGAGTTTTCGTCCCCCGGTATCCGCAAACTGAACTCGGCCATTCGGCGACGAGCGGAAAACGACAACGTTTCGTCTTCGTCCCGTTGGTCCCGCTCTTGCGCTGCGTCCGTGCCGAAAGGCGGAAGGCATGAGACGCTACTACCTGATTCTCGTGGTGATCCTGGCGGCCGGCTGCGACGACTCGCCGACCGAGCCGTCAGGCCCATCGATGAGCTTCTTCGTGACCAGTGCCACGAGCGTGACCGGCAATCTGGGAGGCCTGGCCGGAGCCGATGCCACCTGTCAGCGGCTGGCCGCCGCCGCAGGACAGGGCTCTCGCACCTGGCGCGCCTATCTCAGTGTCGAGCGGGATCCGGCCAACGGCAATCAGCCGACGAACGCGCGCGACCGGATCGGCACAGGGCCCTGGCACAACGCCAGCCTCGCGCTCGTCGCCAACAATTGACCGAGCTGCATGCGCGGACCGGTGACGCGGCCTTGTTCCTCGACGAGCGCGGGCAGCGCATCAACGGCCAGTGGACCGGCTCGCCGACCCCGAACCAGCACGACGTGCTGACGGGATCGAACGCCGA
The DNA here is from genome assembly GCA_963804205.1 of uncultured beta proteobacterium. Taxonomy (GTDB): domain Bacteria; phylum Pseudomonadota; class Gammaproteobacteria; order Burkholderiales; family Casimicrobiaceae; genus VBCG01. The sequence continues at coordinate 1,021,503 of CAWDPJ010000008.1, forward strand.
CGGAACGCTGATGCCCGGATTCACGTGCTCGGATTGGACGTCTGCTTCGGCAACTGTGTCGGCACGGGTGGGACACTCGGACGGCATGGGGCCCAACCAGAACACCGCGCCCCCGCTGTCATCGTGGAACTCGGCGCACGTCAACGAGAATTGCGCCGACACGGCGCCTCGCGGCGGGGCGGGGCGGTTCTACTGCTTCGCGCGGTAGGCGCTCACGCTGGTTCCTTGACGATCGAATAGCAGAAGCAGTCGCGCGGCCGATCGCTGACGTTCGGATGCACCAGCCAACGTCGAAGCACGCCCTCGCGCTGCATGCCGACGCGCTCGAGCACGCCGGCCGATGCGACGTTGTCGACGTCGCAGGTCGCCCAGACCCGGTAGATGCCCGGCTGCGCGAATGCCCACTGCACGACCGCCGTCAACGCTTCGCTCATCAGGCCCTGCCGCCACCACCGCCGCGCGAGGGCGTATCCGAGATCGACCGTGGCTCGGATGCACGCGGATTTCGATCATGCCGGCGAATGCCCCGCCGTCCTTCAACCAGAGCGTCCACGGAAACGCTGATCCGTCTGCCCACACCTGCTCGCATCGGCGAAGGAACTCGACGGTCTCATCGACATTCTGGTGGCGGCCCAGCCACGCCCTGCACCTGCAACGTCCGGAAGTCGCGGAGCAGCGTCGAAGATGACTTGCACGGGCGGAATCTCTCAATCACTACGCCTGGCCGGGCTTCAGCGAGGCGGGCGTTCCCCACGCTGTCGGAGGTCGTCATCGGTGCGAACGAACACCGTTCCCGTCGCCCGTCCGCGCTGAGTCGGATGATCAATCGACGTGATCGCCTGCGACAGCTCCACGTGACGCCGCCCGATCTTCGAGGCCGTGAACGAGCGCGATACGGATGGTTCAGGACGTGAGCGTCTGGCTTCCCTCTTGAACTCGAGGCGTTGATCACCGGCGAGCCATCGCAGAACTTTGAGCCGACATCGCGGGCTTCGTGTCGCGAGCCTGATAGACCTGTCCCATCCCACCTTCGCCATGGCGCAGAGGCGCCAGTGCGGATGTGGATCACGTCGGATCACGGCTGTGCCGCCAACGGGGTTACTCGCCAGTACGCCGCAACTGTATGATCCCTGAAAGGGGAGCCACTGTTGGCCCGTGAGTGTTCACTCGATCGGCGCACCCGGCTGAGGGAGGCATCATGCAGGCAACGCTCGAAAAGGCATTCGGCTATCAGGGTGACAACATGAACCTGCCGGTGCCGGATCTCGCCGCAGCGATTCCCTTCTACGAAACCGTGCTCGGCTTCCAGGTCTCATCGCGCAGCGACGCGCCGCACAAGTCAGCGGTACTGACGCGCGACCAGGTTCAGATCGGGCTCGCGGAAAACGGCGGCGATCCCTCGCAGAACGGGTGTGCCTTCCACGTGAAGGGCCTGGAGTCGTTGTTCGCGGAGTTCAGTGCCAACGGGCTCCACAAGGAGCACGCCAACTTCGACATCGAGCATCGCGACGGCGTCCCCTGGAACGTGTTCTACGTCGTCGCGCCTGACGGCCTTTGCTACTGGTTCGGTGAGCGACAGTCTGGGTAGGATCGGGCTTTTCATCGCCGCGGCAGCGCCGCGGTCCAGTTGAGGACGACGGTGACCGTCGCGGCCTGCTGCTCCGGCTGCTGCGCGACGAGGAAGCGTTTGCCGTCGGCGGTCACGGCGTAGGGAGAGCCGGAATTCGTGACGGCGGCCCGGGTCTGGAACAGCCGCTGCGGGGAGCCGATCACCGGCGCGCTGCCACGCAGGTCGATCGACGCGGCCATCATCCCCGCATCGAGCGACAGGTAATACAGCTCGGTGCCGTCGCGCCGCCAGCGAGGATAGAGTCCCCCGTGGTCGAGACCTGCCACTTGCCACCGCCCGGCGTCACGGATTGGAGGTAGATCTCAAATCGTCTCGACTCGTTCGAGAGATAAGCGACATAGCGGCCGTCCGGGGAGAATTGCGCCGCCGCTTCGATGAACGACGTCGTCGCCAGTGGCTGTGGCTTTCGGTCACCACTGAGCGGCAGCAGCCAGATATCCGGGCCCTTCGGATCGATGAGATCGTAGGCGATCCATTGGCCGTCTGCCGACCAGTCCGAGGGACGCACCGGATTCGGCGCCTTGAGGACTTGTTCCTCGACTCCCGCGCCGTTGGCAGCTTTGACGTAAATCGCGTCGCGCTGCTCGTCGCGATCGGTGGCAAACGCGATCTTCACGCCATCGGGTGACCACACCGGGAAGCCGTCGTGTGACGTGGTCAGCGTGAAGCGCGAGGTCGCCGTACGGCCGAGATCCGTCAGCCAGAGGCCACCGCCATTCGGATCCTCATGGCGGTGGGCGATTCCGCGCGTGCCATCGGGCGAGAGCGCGATCCCGCGGTAGTCGAACTGGTTGTCGAGAGCCGTGGTGGTCCGCCCGTCGCGATCGAACCACTCGAGCCGCGAGGTCTGAATCGACTGGCCGCTGCCATACGCGAGCAGGCCGTTATCGGATGCGGAAAAGGCCGCCGATCCGAAGGTGGGGTTCGTGCGCACCTGTTGTCCGACAGGTACGGGCTCGCCTTCGAGCTCCAGCCGGCTGGTATTGAATCGCTGCGCCATCAGCGTCGTCTGCCGCACGAAGAGGAGATAGCCGGGCTGGGCGAACACCGGCTTCGAGTCCGCTTCGAGGATTACCTTCGTCTCCTTCGAATCCAACGCGCCCAGGACGATCGCGCGGCCGGGCTGGGCGACATAGAGAAAGTGCTTCGCATCGGGCAGGAACGTCGGATAGCGGTGCGCGACGTCCTTGCGTGACTCATCGAGCGTGGTGACCTGGGTCGCCACGCCGCCTGCAGCCGGCACGCGGAACAGCGGGCCATCGTTCTTCGGCTGGAACACGATGACGTTTTCGCGGCTCCACGCTGCCCCGCCGCGGTTCGTACCGGCCACCGGCGCATCGCACAGGACGACCGGGGGCCCGCCGCCGACCGGTATCTTTTTCAACTTGCCGTCGGCGAAGAACCCGATAAAGCGGCTGTCCGGCGACCAGAACGGAACGCCGGCTCCCTCCGTTCCGGCGATCTGAATGGCGTCGGCGGCATCCATCGACCGCAGCCAGAGATTCGCCGGGGCGTTGGTGCCTGGCGCGGCCATGAACGCGATCCAGCGGCCGTCGGGCGACACGGCCAGGATGGTGTTCGACGAGAATTCGGCTTTCGGCGGCGGCGCCATCGTGAAGCGCGTGACGGCGTCGGCATCGTTCGCACGACCGCGAACCAGCAGCACCCCCAGCGTTACGGCCGCGATCGACGCGAGAGCCGCCAGCCCCCACGCCACGATTTCGCGGCGCCGCGCACGCGTGCGGGATACCGAGACTGCCGGCTGGGAGACCACGCTCCCGGTGACGCTCGACGGCTGGGTCGCTTCTTTCAGCTCGCGAACGATGTCGCGGGTGCTTTGCCATCGTTCATCCGGATCCTTCGCCAGCGCGATGCGGACGACTCGTTCGAGCGCGGGCGGGACGGCCGGCTGCAGTGTCGAGACGGGCGTCGGACTCGTGTCCGATGATCGAGGCGAAGAGGCTTGCGTTCGTCTTGCCCTCGAACGCCTTGCGCCCCGTCGCCATCTCGTAGAGCACGGCGCCGAACGCGAAGATGTCCGTCCGCGCATCGGCCTCGCTGCCCTCGAGCTGCTCGGGCGCCATGTACTGGAACGTGCCCATGATCGTTCCGGCGGTGGTCAGGTTCGCCGGCGTCGTCGGCAGGAGCGTGGCGGCGTTGGCCGATGCGGAGGCCGCGTGCTTGGCCAGCCCGAAATCGAGCAGCTTCGCGCCGGATTTCGTCAGAAAGATGTTCGCCGGCTTCAGATCGCGGTGGACGATGCCGGCGCGGTGCGCCTTGTCGAGCGCGTCGGCGATTTCGATGCCGTGGCGCAGCACGTCGGCGATGGGCAGCGCGCCCTTTGACAATCGATCGGCGAGGGTCTCCCCCTCGAGATGCTCCATGACCAGGAAGTCGACGCCCTGCTCATGGCCGATGTCATGGAGCGTGCAGATGTGCGGATGGTTGAGGGCGGCGACGGCCCGTGCCTCACGATCGAACCGTTCGCGGAGCTCTGGGGCATCGACGAGCGCGCTCGCGACGACTTTGATCGCGACGATGCGATCGAGCCGCGTGTCGCGGGCGCGATAGACTTCGCCCATCCCGCCGGCGCCGAGGGCCGAGAGCACTTCGTAGGGACCGAGGCGCGAACCAGTTGTCAGGGGCAGACGCAGGATTATAGTTCAGGTGGCAGGAATGAGCGCGCGAAGGGGGCCGATGAACGTGTCAACTTCCAATCTCCAACCGCCCCGCTGCGCACGGATCGACTCGTCGGTCGACTCGGAGACTCGTGAGCTTCCGCCTTCAGGCGGAGGAAGGGACGAACGCGGGATCGCTTCCGCCTGAAGTTGGAAGTAGTTTCGCTGGTGCGGTGCTCAGCCCAGCTAGAAATCCACCCGCAGACTGAATTGCATCTGCCGCGGAATCTTGGCGGTCGAGATGCGCCCGAATTCGGCGGCGGTCACCGTCGTGTTCGGGTTGTTGAAGTTGACGCGGTTGAATACGTTGAACACGTCGGCGCGGAACCCGAGCTTCGCGCGCGAGATCGGGAACGTCTTCCGCAGCGAGAGGTCCCACTGCACCCAGTGCGGTCCCTGAATGATGCCGATTTCCGAATTGCCGCGGCGTGCGACGGGCGCCGCGGCGAACACCGCGGTGTTGAACCAGCGGTTCTCGTCGCGATCGTCTGACGGCAGACTGATCTCGCCGCCGAGGTAGTCCGCGCGGCGAATGCCGATAGAGCGTGTTGCCGGTCGCGCGTCAGGTACTGCCCCGACTGCCAGCGGATCTTGCCGCTGATCTCCCAGCCGCCGAGCATCTGACCGGCGAGGTCGCGTCGATCGCGAAAGAACGGCACGCGTGTAGGTCCAGGTGGTGATCGAGCACGTGCCGCCGATCGAAGGAGGTCGGCCCGACGAAGAAGTCGAGGTCGACGACGTCGGTCGGGCGCCAGCCTTCGGCTTCGAGCGGATTGTCGCCGTTGCCGCTGCCGAGGCCGGTCGCCTTGGCCAGCGTATAGCTGACCGTGTAGCTTGAGATCGCCGCGGCGCTTGTTCAGGTACAGCTGGAGGCTGTTGAAGTCCGAGAACGCGTCGCTGCGGCGCTGGCGGATCTACGAATAGCCCTGGTAGGGGCGCAGGAAATTCGTGTTGGCACGATCGGCGGCCGGCAGCGCCGCATTCGCGGCGAGCACCTCGAACGACGGCATGATTGATGTTCGGCTGCCAGAGCAGATCCCGCCCCTGATTGCCGACGTAGGCGACTTCGGCGAAGTGGCCGTACGGCAGCTCCCGCTGCACGCTGACGCTGTAATTCAGCTGTCGCGGAACATCGAGGAACGGGATCGAGCGCGTTGATCGTGCCGAGCACGGCGGCGGCCGACGCCGGCCCGGCAGCGGATTCGCGAGGTTGGCGTTCTCGACGCTGACGCTCGGGACGAACGGCGGCAGGTTCACCTGCGAGAAGATGACGTTGCCTTCGGGCTTGTCGTAGAAGAGCCCGACGCCGCCGCGGATGACCCAGATCTCGCGCATCGTGTAGGCGCCGCTGAACCGCGGCATGAACAGATGATCCGTCTTGAAGAGGCCGCGCGGCGCGCCGGTCGGAATCAGCGGCGCCGGCGGCCGGATCAAGCGTCACCCGGTCCTGCTGATCGGCCGGAATGCCGTCGCCGGCGCGGATCAGGCCGGTGTAGCGGATTGCCCCGAGTCGGCGATGATCGAGCCGTTCCGGTTCAGCACGAATCGCCGCTCGGGTCGTAGAGCGCGGGATCGAAATTGCGTGATGTTGTTGCCCTGCGTGTAGATCGGACTGCTGCGAACTCGTAGCGCAGTCCCATCTCGAGGCTGAGGTTCGTTCTGCACACGCCAGGTGTCCGAGACGAAGCCGCCGTACTGCGTGAAGCGGAAGAACCCGAGCGGATCGTCGCCCCCTCGGAGTAGGTGCGGAAGTTGCCGAGCAGCGCGTCCGCAAAGGCGAGCCCGGTCGAGCTCGGATTGCCGGACGGATTGAAGTTCACCGCCCCGGTGTGCTCGAAGCGGCCGTTCTGATCCTTGCGATTGCGCGTGACGAGCAAGCCCGAGCGCAGCGTGTGCGCGCTCTTGATCCACGTCAGGGTGTTCATGAACGTGATGTCGGTCGTTGGCGACAGCAGCGACTGCGACGGGCCGACGAGTCTGCGCCGGCGCGCCGGTGCCGCGAGAACGTCACATCGCGGGATGCCCTCGTCATAGCGGCCGCGATCGAAGACCTGCGGGAACTGGAAGCCGTAGGTGTCGCGCCGCCACGTTCTCCCCGGCCGGCGGAATCCGCTGGCCGTTCCACGACGCGGTCACCTTGAATTCGTTGAACGAGGTTCTGCGCGCGACGACCCAGGAATACGCGAGCTGGAAGCCGAAGCCCGGCCGGACGCGGTTGGTCGGGATCGTCGGCATCGGCGCGCCGATGAACGTGCCGCGCGGCTCGATCAGGTCGTAGTCGTCGTGGAGGTAGCGCAGGTAGAAGCTGTGGTCGTTGCTCGGCCGGTAGTCGATGCGGACCAGGTCCTGCCGCAAGTCGAACGGGAAATCGAGCTGATACGTCGAGTTGTTCGCGATCGGCGCGTTCGTATACGCGGCCGCCAGGCCGATCATCCGCTCGTAGACCTTGGCGATCGCGCGGCCGTCGGTCGTGATGCGCTGCTGCGGGATGCCGGTTGCCGGGAGAATGGCGATGTGCTGTCGTCAGCGGATCCCGAACGACGCCGTCGGTCCGGTCCGCGAGAAATCTCCGTGCAGCTCGGCGCAGCGTCGGCAGCGTGCGGCGCTGCGGCGATTCCTGACGATCGAGCGACTCGGAACTCCACGCCGGTGAAGAAGAACAGGTGGCTGCTTGATGATCGGACCGCCGAGCGCCGCCGCCGTAGTTGTTGAAGTTGACCTTCGCCTTGATCGGGTCGCCGTTGGCGTCGCGCGGCGCGAAGAAATTCGCCGAGTCGAGCGATTCGTCGCGGAAGGTCTCGAATGACGCTGCCGCCGAAGCCGGTTCGTGCCGCTCTTGGTGACGACGTTGATCGACGCGCCGGCGTTGCGCCCCTTGTCGGCGGCGAAGTTCGACGTCTGGATCGCCACCTGATCGATGAAGTCGATGCTGACGTTGTTGATCATGCTGCCGTTCGAACCGGAGTCGAGATTGAACCCGCCGTCGACCATCAGGTTGTTGCTGTTGCCGCGGTTGCCGTTGATCACGGTGCCGCCGGTGCCGAGGCCGGTCGTGACCGCCATCTGATCGTCATCGAGCTGGACGGCGCCGGGGATCAGCGACGTCAGCTCGAGGTAATTGCGACCCGATAGCGCCAGATCCTGAATCTGTGCGCCGTCGATGACGCGGGCGATTTCGCCGGAGGTGCGATTGACGCTTTCGCCGCGGATCGCCGTCACGCTGACCGCCTCGGTGAGGCCTCCGACGCCGAGACTGAAGTCCGCGGTGATGCGGCCGTCAGCCGTCAACGCGAACCCGCTCTTTTCCGCTTTGCGGAACCCTTCCAGTTCGACGGCCACCTTATAGGCCCCGACTGGCAGGTTCGTCACGGTGTATGTACCGGTCGGGCCGGTGGCCTCGGTCCACGTGATGCCCGTGTCGACGTTGGTCACGGTGACCACGACACCCGGCAGCACGCCTCCCTGGCTGTCACGCACGGTGCCGCTGATTTGCCCGGTATTCGTCTGGGCGCGCGCGGGCGCGCCCGCGGCCAGGATGGCCAGTGCCGTTGCCGCCGCGATTAGCGCTCTGGACATGCGTCCTCCCACGGTGTGTTGCCTGTTTTGCGACAAAGCTGCTCTACTTTACCGCTAAAGTCAAGTTCGCCGTCAAGTACCCGCGAGAGAAGGATCAGGGCTGTCTGGCGCGCCTCATCGATCCAGGGCAAACACGACAAACGCCCGGCCCCCTGCGATTGCGACGTGCTGACGGCCGTCCACCGCGAACGACATGGGATTGGCGCGGACGGCGCCGCCGGCCTGAAACTGCCACAACGCCTGACCGGTCCTGGCGTCGAGCGCGAAGACATTTCCTTCATTCGAGCCGCCGAACACCAGGCCTCCGGCCGTGGACAACACGCCGCCCCATGGTGGTGACGGCAGCTTGAAATCCCACATCGTCTTGCCCGTGCTCGACGTCGAGCGCACGCACGCTGCCCCACGCCTCGTCCTCGAGACGCTTCTCGCTTCCGCCGGTGAAGTACGTGCCTGGCCGGTACTCGACGTCGCTCTTGAAATACACCGATCCCATTTCACGGACCGGCACGTACAGCATGCCCGTCTGCGGGCTGTACGATGGACTCGCCCAGTTGGTCGAGCCCTGCAGGCTCGGGTAGACCAGCGTGCCGTGCTCCGAAGGTTCCATGCCTGGAATCAGAATGGGCCGCCCGCGCTGGTCGATGCCTTTGGCCCACGTCTGCTTCGCGTATTGCTGCGCCAGCAGGAACTCACCGGACGCGCGATCGAGCAGGTAGTAGAACCCGTTGCGATTGGCGGTCGCGACGAGCGTGCGGGTGCGGCCGCCCACCTCGCGATCGACGAGGACGGGAATCTGGTTGGCGTCCCAGTCGTGCGTGTCGTGCGGCGTGAACTGGAAGTGCCACCGCAGGCGGCCGGTATCGATGTCGAGGGCGACGAGCGAACAGGTGTAGAGGTTGTCGCCCTTGCGCGATTCACCATTCCAGTCGGGCGCCGGATTGCCGGTGCCCCAGTAGACGAGTCTCAGCGCGGGATCGTACGAACCGGTCAGCCAGGTCGCACCGCCGCCGGTCTTCCAGCTCGTCGCCGGCCCACGTCTCGTTGCCGGGTTCGCCGGCTGCCGGCACGGTCCAGAAGCGCCAGAGGCGCTTGCCGGTCTTCGGCTCGTAGGCATCGAGGTAGCCGCGAATGCCGGCTTCACCGCCGCTGATGCCGACGACGATTTTCCCGTCCGCCACGAGTGGCGCCGCGGTGATCGAATGCCCCGTCGCATTGTCCCCGACGTTGACCGTCCATCGCGCTGTTCCGCTGCGCGCATCCAGCGCGACGAGATACCCGTCGAGCGTCCCCACGAACACGGTCTCGTCGAGGATCGCGACCCCGCGGTTCACCCGCGGAAACCCCAGGTTGAGCACGCTGCCTGAAATGGGACGCGACCACTGCCATACCGGACGTCCGCTCTTCACGCTGAGCGCGACGACCGCGGCGGGACCGGAGGTGACGTACATGATGCCGTTGGCGACGATCGGGGTGCCCTCGAGTGGACCGGTGCCTGGCGGCTGATACATCCACACCGGTCGTAGCGAGGCGACGTTCGCGGTCGAGATCTGCGTCAACGGCGAATAGCGGTGTGATTGATGGGTCCCGGAATAGGTGTGCCACTCGCCTTTCTGAATCGCGTCGCCCGGCGAAGCCGGTTCACGCTGCGCGAGCACGGCGCAGGCGAGGAGCACGAACGCCGCGGTTGGAACAGCGTGTCTCATGGGGCACCCCGTCGGCTCGCCAGGTAGGCGACCAGATCGTCGAGCTCCGCGGCGGCGAGCATCGTGGCGTACGACGGCATCAGCGTGCCGGTCTGGTCGCGCTGGATGTCCGTCAAGTCCTTCTTCTCGAGAACGTGCAGGGTGCCTGCCGCGTCACGAAGGTGAATCCAGAACGTGTCTTCGTCGACGCGAATGCCGCGAACTTCCCCACCGGACCGTGCGGTCGCTCGCACGACCAGATACCCGGCCGGCCGCGCCGCTTCGGGCTTCACGATCGCCTCGCGCAGGTAGGCCGCACCCCGCAGCGCGCCGATCGCGGTCAATTCAGGTCCGAGCGCTGTCCCGCGTCCGGCGACGATATGGCAGGCCTGGCAGCCCTTCGCTTCGTAGAGCGCGGCGCCACGCTCGGATCGCCGCGAATTGGCTCCGGTGTGGTCCGCCCCAGCGATCGCACGTAAGCCGCCGTCCGCCACGCCATGGTGTCGGTCAGCGACCATTGGAAGCCGGGCATCTCCGTGCCACCGATGCCATTTCGCAGGATCGACACCAGATCCGTATCGCTCGCCGCGTGCCGCAGCGTGGCGCGTTGCAGGCTCGGCCCGGATCCGCCGACGCCGTCAGTGCCGTGGCACCAGGCGCATTGGGCGTTGAAGATGCGTTTGCCCGCCGCGAGGTCGTCGGGATCGGCTTGGGAGAGGGGCCGGGACTGGGCCTGCAGCAGCAGGGGCACGAGCAGCAGGCACAGGACGAGAGACGCATGGCGGCGATCGATCATCGGCCACACTCCTGGGGCACGGATGGTAGAGGCGCGGATCATACCGCGGCCGGCACGTCCCGGTTTGTTCCTCCCGCCCTGAGACGAGCGGCGACCTTGCCCTTACAGCGAGCCCGGTGTGGCGAAGAGACGCGTCTAACGGAAGTTCAAGCCCGGCGAGATGCGGCGTGGTCAGCACATCACCCGCCTCGGTCGACAATTCGACCGGTCTGGTGAAGGCCGCTCCTTCACGCCGGTACACCCGCACGACGTCGAGAGCCGGATCGAGTACCCAGTATTCGGACACGCCGGATCGTTCGTAGAGCCGGCGCTTGATGGTCTCGTCCCGCTTGCGTGTACCCGGAGAGCCGATCTCCACGACGATGTCCGGAGCGCCGGTGACGTGCTGAGCCGTCACGATTTCTTTCATGCGTTCGTTCGAGACATACAGAAGGTCCGGCTCGACGACATCGAAGCGGGAGAAGACGACGTCGAACGGGGCGTAGAACACCTGGCCAATCGGGTGCTCTTCGAGCCAGGCCCGCATGAGGAAGAACAGGTTGCCCGACACGCGCTGGTGCTTCGTGTTCGGCGACGGGGTCACGTAATGCTCTCCGTCGATCAACTCATGGCGCTTCCCATCGTCGGGAAACAGCAGGAAATCGTCGTAGGTGAGCTTGATGCGGTCGGGGGCTGGCTTCATGCGGTCGCTCCCATGGCCGGGCATGGCTCATTGTAGCGCCGGCATGAGCGAAGGGCGTGCCGGACGGCAGCCTGCAGAAAATGACCATCTTCGCAGCGATTGTTCGCGAAGCGTCGCAGATTGTGCGTACGTCTTGATTGGCGGGCGTGGCAGGAAATGCGGCGGCGCGAGGTTCACGTCGAACGGGTGTCGAGCACATTACAATCAGGCCATGGCCACCGATGCCGAGCGCGCGTATGTCCGGAATTGGGTGGAGACGGGACGTCTGCTCGAAGAACTGCGCTGGCGGGAACTTCGGGCCCTCGACGATCGAGCGGCCCGTCTCGCCACGGATCGTCTGCTGCACGCCGCCTGCCTCGTTCCTCTGTCACCGCATCGTCGCGAGTGGTCGGGACTCGTGGCGATGCAAGATCTGATGCACGGTCGGACACATCGATGAACCCGCTGTTCGCGGCCGCCGTCGAGATCGAGGCGTTTTGTCGCGTCCGCGAATGGCGTTGCTGCGTCATCGGCGGCCTGGCCCTCCAGCGGTGGGGCGAGCCTCGTCAAACGCGCGATGTGGACCTGACGATCCTGACCGGCCTTGGCGGCGAAGAACGGTTCGTCGATCCGATCCTCGGCCACTTCGAGGCGAGGATCCCGGACGCACGTCAGTTTGCGCTTCATCGACGCGTGGTCCTCGTGCAGACAGCCGACGGCGTACCGCTTGACATCGCGCTGGGCGGGCTGCCGTACGAAGAGCGCGTCATCGGGCGAGCCACGCCGTACGGGTATGCGCCAGGTGTCGACGTGACCACCTGCTCAGCCGAGGATCTCGTCGTGCTGAAGGCATTCGCCGACCGCCCGCAGGATTGGATCGACATCGAAGGCATCCTGGTGCGACAGGCGGGGCTCCTGGATCGCACCCTGGTGGCGGACGAGCTGATGCAACTGCTCGAGCTCAAGGGCGACCTGCAGCCCTCTGCCCGGTTGAACGCCTTTTTTCAGAAGCATCAATAGGGCGGCAACGTGTTCCGGACCTTCCCTGCCTGCCTGGTTGGGATCGATGCGGATCCTCTGGCGCGATCGCGTCTTCGGCTGAGCGCGCGATCGCTGGCTCGTTCTCATGCTCGGGACTGGGGACTCGGGGCTCGGGACTGGGGGTGGGCGGGGGACTTCGATGGCCGCCATCCATTCTTTTTCTCTTGTCGGGATCGGTGATCGGCAATCAGGGGTTCCGGCTCATCGCGCCGTCGTTCGCCTGTCGGCGATCGGGCGTCACGCGTCGCGATGGACGGTCTCGGGCGAGAACGCGGGCAGGCAGACGGCGACGTACTCGGCGCCGTCGGGATCGGGCGTGCTGTAGCGGACCCATTCGCCGGGGCGCGTCACGACCGCCTGCCCGGCCTGCACGTCGAGCACGCCGGACTCGCTCTCCACGCGGACCCGGCCGCGCAGCACCACGGTGACCTCTTCGAATGCCGGCCGCTGACCCGGCTCCTCCCATCCCCCGGGCGACACCATCCGGGCGACGCTCACCGCCGCGTGACCGGAGTTGACGCGACCGACGTACTCTTCAATCCGTTTCGGCTTGTTGCCGGCGGCCGTGATGACCGTGGGCGCTGGAATCAGAATCGGCATGCGCAATCGTACCTCGTGCGTCTGGGTGGCGCGGTGACGCCCGCGGCACGCATCACGTCCGGTCCATCGCCAGGACCGTGTGCAGCAGGACGTCCGCGCCGCGCGCGCAGTCCTCCCAGGGGGTCAGTTCCTTCGGGGAGTGGTTGGGCGTGTGAACGCCGCCTTCTGCCATGCCGGCGCCGGCGCGGACGAGAAACGGCCGCAAACCACGTGGCCAATATCCGCGGCCGTCTGGTGCCGCAACGCCACCTGTCTCTATCGAAAAAACGCGCATCGTCGTACACGACTTCCTCAGCCGCGCCGAATGCGCGGAGCTCGTCCAACGTATCGAGGGCATCGGGCCCGGCGCGGCCCCAATCAGCCTGAGCGGCGGGCGCCAGGCCATCCTGCCAGAAGTGAGGAACAACGATCGGGTGATGTTCGAGGACGTGTCGCTGGCTGCGTCGCTGTTCGATCGGCTGCGGCCGGCGCTGCCCATCCGTGACGATACGCCGGTTGGACTCAACGAGCGGTTCCGCGGCTACCGCTACACGGCCGGGCAGCGTTTCCGGCCGCACTTCGACGGCGCCTTCGTGCGCAACGAGCACGAGCGCAGCGAGATTACGCTGTTGCTGTACCTGAGCGACGGCTTCGTCGGCGGCGATACGCTCTTCAACGACCTGAATCTGCGCGTGACACCAAGGACGGGGATCGCGCTTCTCTTTCAACACCTGATCTTGCACGAAGGTTGTGCCGTACTGGGTGGCACGAAATACGTCCTGCGCAGCGACGTGATGTACCGACGCTGAATCGTCCTTCGCGCCAGCGGGCCGTCACGCGCGCGAGTCGGCGACGAAGCGCGCAAACCCCTGAGCGAACGTGCGCACTCGGTCGCGGATCGCATCGTCGACAATCCTGCCGCTCGGATCGAACACCTTGCCGGCACCGGCGATCCCCAGCCGCCCCTCGAACCAGGGCCGCATTCCCAGCGTGCGGATCACGGGCAGCCAGGCGGCCTGCGACAGGTTCGTCGCCCCGAGTCCTGGCGTCGCGCCGGCGATCGCCACCGGCCGGCCGCCGAACACGCGCCGAACGTCCGTCGAGGGCCGGGACAACCAGTCGATCGCGTTCTTCAGGACGCCCGGGATCGAATTGTTGTACTCGGGCGTGACGATCAGGAGGCCCTGTGCGCCGGCGATGCGGTTCTTCAAGGCCTGCACTGGCTCGGGAATCCCCTCGCCCGCTTCGACGTCCGCGTTGTAGAGGGGAATGTCACGGATCGAGGCGATCTCAATCGTGGCTTCCGGCGCGGCCGCGGCCACCAGCGCTTCGAGCAGCATCCCGTTGAAGGACGCCTGCCTGAGGCTTCCACACAGGCCGACGATCGTTGCCATTCCCGCCTCCTCGCGTGCGCGTCAGCGCGGCCCTCGAACACGTCGCGTCGCGTTCGGTCGCCATCGTCTCACGGGAAGCGGGTCGTCACGATGCTCGAATCGGGAGCGTGGCCGCCAACCGAAGACCCGCGATCGTCGTCGAACCGCGCATGGCGAACGACCTCCGATATGCGCTTCGCTCGCTGGCTGCAAATCCAGTCTTCACAGCTGTCAGCGTTCTCTGCCTGGCACTCGGGATCGGGGCAAACACCGCAATCTCTCACTGCTCGATGCCGCCCTCCTGCGATCGCCCCCGGTTCCGTCACGTCCGGTCCATCGCCAGGATCGTGTGCAGCAGGACGTCCGCGCCGCGCGCGCAGTCCTCCCAGGCGGTGAGTTCCTTCGGCGAGTGGCTGACGCCTCCGACGCTCGGCACGAAGATCATGCCCATGGGGCACAGCGTCGCCGCCATTTGGGCGTCGTGTCCGGCGCCGCTCGGGAGGCGCTGGCAGTCGTAGCCGAGGCCGTCGGCGGCGCGTTCGATGGCGCTTTGCACCTCAGTCGCGGCGAGTGCCGATCTGTTGTGGCCGGTCGAGACGATCTCGATCCTCGTCCGCGTGTCTTCCGCGATGCTTCGCGCTCGTGCCTGGATCGCCTCGGCGATAGCCGTCAGTCTGGCTTCGGACATATCGCGCAGCTCGATAGTCAGCACTGCCTGACCGGGGATGACGTTCGCGGCGTTCGGCGTGACGTCCAGACGTCCAACGGTGCCGTCGGCACGCGGTCTTCAATCATTCGCGGTTCGTGCACGCCGCGACGCCGGCTCGGGATCCAGCAGCCAGATGCTGCCGGTTGTCTCGACCTGACTGAAGACGAAGGCATTGCTGACGATCGCGTTGCCGAAAGGCGTGGATCCCCACGGCGCCGCGGGTCGTGCAGGTGCTGCACGATGAACGGCTCTCCAACCGCCGTGCCGCGCGCCGGATCGATTCGTTGCGCGTAGAGGTCGCGAAAGCCGTCGCGTTCGAGCAGAAGATAGAGCAGCCTTCCGTCGGGCGACCACCCACACGCGACGCTCGGCGCTGTCCTCTGCCTTCTTCAGGACCGTTGCCCACTCCCGTTCACCAGGCGGGTTGCCAGGGCGCGCCGGGGCAACCCACACGTATCGCTGGGAGCTGACCGCGAGCCAGCGGCCATCGGGAGAGATGTCCGCACGGCCGACCAGAGGCGTCGCATGCGTGAAGAGAACCGCCTCGGTGCGATCCACAACGTCGATCACACGGATGCGTTGCTGACCATCCCGTCCCATCGAGCGCGAGGATTCGCCGGTTGTCCGCGAACCACCCTGCAGTATGCACTCGCAGACTGCCGAGCGGTGCCTCCGGCGGTCGGCACGACATGTCCGAGGCGCGTGACACCCTCGACAACACTGTAGGCGACGTGTGAGCCATCGTGAGCGATCACCGGGTTGAGCTGCCCAGCCGCGTCGTCACCAGATGGCGCTCCTGGCCCGTCCGCACGATCCTTGACCCAGAGCTCGGTTTCGTTCGCCCGGCTCTTCTGATACGCGAGCAGGCGGCCGGCGTCGTCCAGGCTGTTGCGGCCGCCGCCGCCGGCCCAGAATGTCTGTCGAACGATCGGGCCCGTTGGCGCGCCCGGCGTTGGCGTCCAGCGGGAGCGTCAGCGAGACGTAGCCTTCCGACGAAGCACTGGAAGGCGATTCGTCCCTGAGTCGTCGGCGGACGCGGCGAGATCGAATCCGGCACCGGAGGTCAATCGTTGCGAGCGACGCATCGGCGTCCGCCTGACCCGTATTCGGCGACACTCCCAGCCGCCACACGCCGACGCTTTCGCCGAAAGCAGCCGGAGAAGAGCACCCCTGAAGCTGGTCCAGCTCTTTGGTGTGGGCTCCAGTCGCGCCACGACGAGATCGCCTTCTGGCCGTTGGATGATCGCCCCGGTCGGTCATCACCCGATAGGCGCCGGTCGGGACCGGCTCGCGGCCGTCGAGCGGCGCCCACCACCAGTCGAACTGCCCGACGGCGAGTCATCTGCCGTCTTGCGACCGAAGAACAGCAGGCTCTTGCCGTCAGGGGACCAGACCGGATCGCGGGCGCTGGAGAATCCGTCGGCGACGCGAGTCGGCTGACCGCCGTTGGCTGGGACCGTGAACACGGCGCCCGGGCCGCGCGCTCCCGCAGCCCGAGAGCCACGGGCCGGTCCAGTACGCGATGCGGTTGCCGTCGGGCGAGAACCGAGGGCGACGCCCTCCTTCGGCCACGAGACGGGCATTGCCGCCGAGGGCGGGCATCACATAGACGCCGCCGCCGGCGCGGTCGGAGCGGAAAGCGATGAAACTACCGTCAGGCGAGAAGTCCGGCTGCACGATCGTCGTTCGCGTCGTTGGTCAGGGGGATGGGCAGCCCTCCGGCCGTTCGCTGCAGCCAGAGATCGAGCTGTCCTTCGCCTGCTGGGTCCGACGCGAATACCACCATCGTCCCATCGCGCGACAGCGCAGGCTCCGTGGAGTACGCGGCATCCGACGTGACGCGAGTGAATCGTGGTCCGAGAGACGACGCGCCTGGAGCTGTCTGTCCAGTCCGACCGCTCATCACGAGCACGGTGGCGAGCGCGGCGACGCCCGCAAGCGCGACGGCTCCAGCAATCAGCCGACCAGCCGGCCCGCGCGCTCGACGGCGACGCTTCGGCGCGAGGCGCCTCGTCGTCCGAGACGTCATCCAGCGCGTGTCGGACGTCCGCGATATCGCGAAGCCTCTGGCTGCGATTTTTGTCAAGGCATCGCTGGAGCAGCCGCCGCATGCTCCTCGGTGTTGCGTGGAGGCAGCACCGACCAATCGGGCTCGCGCTCGAGAATGGCGGCGATGCTATCCGGCACAGTGGCCCGCGCGAATGCCGTCCGCCCGGTGAGCATCTCGTAGAGCACGCACCCGAACGCCCAGATGTCGGTGCGCTTGTCGATCGGCTGGCCGCGCGCCTGCTCCGGGCTCATGTAGGCGGCCGTGCCGAGAATCACACCCATGGAAGTCACGACCGGGCTCGTAATGGTCGCGAACTCCGTCGTCCCCGGCCGCGAGCCGTAGTCGGACTCGAGCGCCTTCGCGAGGCCGAAGTCGAGCACCTTCACCGCGCCGTCCTCGCGGAGCTTGATGTTGGCCGGCTTCAGATCGCGGTGGACGATCCCCCTTTCGTGCGCCGCATCGAGCGCATCGACGATCTGACGGCAGATGGCGATGGCTTCGGGCATCGGCATCGGGCCCATGCGCCAGCCGATCGGCCAGCGTCGGGCCTTCCACGAGCTCGAGCACCAGGGCCGTGATCCCGGCAGCTCTCTTCGATGCCGTAGATGGCGGCAATGTTGGGATGGTTCACCGCGGCGAGGAGCTCAGCTTCCCGTTCGAAGCGCGCGATGCGATCGCCGATCGCGACCCAGGTCCCCTGCAACACCTTGAGCGCCACCTCGCGTTTGAGGCGTGTATCGCGTGCGCGGTAGACCTCGCCCATCCCCCCTTCGCCGAGAGGGGCGAGGATCTCGTACGGTCCCGAAGCGGGCTCCTGTGGACAGACGCATCGGCACCCTGGCCTCAGAAAAGACGCCAGATTTCTCGGTAAGGGGCGCGTCAACAATAGCACCGTTAAGGGCACTCGATTAAGAACTAGAATTCCCGCGGCGCATGTTGGAAGGCGTGAGCTCGCCGAGAATCTGCGCCGGAGCAGAGCTTATGAACAGGACGGCATCGTTTCTTGCGACATGTGCTTTATCGCTTTCAATCCTGGACTCGATAGTCGGCGCGCAGCCGCGGGGCGGTTGGACGACGCTGTTCGATGGTTCCAGCCTGAAGGGCTGGAATGTCGTCGGCGACGCCAACTGGGAGGTGGTCGACAAGGCCGTGCAGGCAAACAAGGGCTCGGGGTTCCTGGTTACCCCGATCTCCTATGGAGACTTTCAGTTCACCGCTGAGTTCTGGGTGAGCGACGATGCCAACAGCGGTGTGTTCCTCCGGTGTCAGGATCCTAAAGCGATCACACAAACCAATGCGTATGAAGTGAACATCTTTGACAAGCGGCCGGACCAGACCTACCGCACCGGCGGCATTGTCGATGTGGCGAAGCCGGCCAGCGTCATCATGACCGGCGGCAAGTGGAACACCTTCGACATCACTGCGCGAGGCACGAAGCTGACCGTCATCCTCAACGGCACGAAGATGGTGGACGTCGACGATTCCAAGCATGCTCGCGGACCGATCGCGCTTCAGTACGGTGCCGGCACCGTGAAGTTCCGGAATGTCCGCGTGAGGACGCTATAGCGTTGCCCCCAAACCTCCGTCAGAACCCCACAACCACCGTCACCGACCCTTGACGCCCCGGGGCGTAGACCCAGCGCGGACCAGCGCTCGAGTAGTACGAATCGTCGAGCAGGTTGCGCACCGTGCCCACGACCTGCAGCTGCCGCATCACGCGCCAGGCGGCGCCGGCATCGACCAGCCAATAGCCCGGCGTCGGCACTTCGCTCGGCCCCGCGGCGTCGTGCGATGCGAACGCCGCGACGCGCACGTACGAGCTGACGGCACGCAGGCTGTGCCGCGTCACGACTGCAATCGAGGCCGGGGCGATATCGTCGATCGGCGTGCCATCGTCGTCGTCGCGGCCCCGGGACGACTGCGCCGTGACGCTGACGACGAAGGCGTGCGGGAGCGCAGCACGCGCTTCGAGCTCCACGCCGCGAATGCGCGCGGCGCTGCGGTTCCGGAAGAAGAAGCTGTTCGCTCCCGCCTGGTAGCGTTCGATCAGGTTCGAGATGCGGTAGTCGTAGAACGCGCTGGAAAAGAGAAGCCGGCCGGTATCGTAGCGGGCGACGACGTCCATCTGAAGACTGGTTTCGGGCTCGAGATCCGGATTGCCCTCGATGAACCCGCGTCCAACCGGGCCTCGATAGAAGCGATCCATGAGCATCGGTTCCCTGAAGCCGCGCGACAGCTGCCCCGTGAGCGTGAGCGATGCGACCGGCATGAACGTGGCCGCGGCTGACCCGGCGATGTCGGCATTCGTCACCTCGCGGTCGCCGAAATGGCCGCCCGCGTTCGCGCTGCGCACGACATCGCCTCGTATTCCACCTGACAGGCGGAGTCGCCGGGCGGCCCGCACGTCCGCCTGGGTGAAGACTCCCGCGTTCGTGCGATTCGCGTCCTCGATCGACGGCGTGGCCGTCGTCGTCACGATCGCGCCGTTCGCGTTGTACGAGATCACCGTATCGGTCGATTCGAGCCCGTGCCGCCCGTCCACGTCGGCGCCAAACTGGAAGCGCGCGTGTCCGAACGTCCGATCCGCGGTCGCCCGCAGCTGGAACTCACGCGATTGGACGTCCGCCTGCTCGAGGCTGCGCGGCCGAGTGGGCGTCGGCAGCCGATCCTGGTTCGTCTCCTGGTGCACCGATCCGATCAGCCCGTCGAGTCGAACGCGTTGGAATCCACCAAGCGATCCGCGGCCGTACGAGACGGTGAGCCGGTGGGAATCCTCGGCCGGCGTGGTTACCCGGACGACATCGAGGTCGCTGCGCGGACGTCCAATGTCACGGGCGAGATCGGTCTGCCAGCCGACCGACAACACCGCAGACCTGGTCGCGTGCTCCCACCGCAGCCTGGCGCCGCTATCGCGCCAGCCGGAGTTCGGCACCGGACCTTCGGGTGAGTCGTAGTCGTCGACGTCCCGGCCACGCACGCCTGCGAGAATGCCACCGCTGCCGTAACCGGCCGACACTTCCAGATCGCCACTGACCTCGGGAAACCCGCCGCCAAGCGTGCCGGCAAATCGAACCTGCAGGGGGCGAGTGTAGTCAGGCCCACGAGTCCGCACGGCAATGATGCCGCCCATCGCATCGGAGCCATACGCGACCGATGCCGGGCCACGGGCGACCTCCACCCGTTCAACGATGGCGGGGTCGAGAAACGAAGCGTTGGGTCCCGCGCGCCGCTCGCTGGACGCATGACTGCCGTCGACCATGATGGACGTGCGGCCGCGGGCCAGGCCACGAATCGCCGGCGTCGCTGACTGGCCTTCGGAGATGACGCTGACGCCCGGTATGTTCTCGAGAATCCCGCCGACCGTGATCGGATGCCGAAGGTTGATATCCGCCGCGGTCACGATCGACGTCGAGCTCCCCGCTGAAACATCGATGGCCGGAGCGGCGCCGCTGACGTCCACCGATTCCGCGATCGCTGCTTCGACCACCAGCGTCACCGCGTTCGCTTCATCGAGCATCGTGACGTGAATCGGGCGGCAGACGAGCCCGTCCTGCAGGATCACGACGAATACGAGAGGAGGCGCCGCTCTCAGTGCCCATTCGAACCTGCCGTCCGTGCCGGTCCGGACGGATCCGCGATGGCCGACCACAGTAACTTCGGCGTTCGCGATCGGGGCGCGGAGTCGAGCGTCGATGACTTGGCCGACGAACGCATGGACGGGCGCAGCGATCAGCAAGCCGAGGAAAGTGAAGGTAACTACGCATCGCAACACACTGCGAAGTGTAGCAGCGGCAATTCTCGTCGGTTTTCTGTTACAGTTCCTCCCACTCCCCGGAGATATGTAGATGGAACAGGACGACAAGGCGGGTGAGCCTCGCCTGCTGGCGCGTCGCAAACTGCTGCAGATTGGTGCAGCGGGGCTCGCGGCGATGGGTGCAGCCCACGCGACGCCCGCGAGGGCAGGCTTGCAGACGCCAGGATCAGGACAGGGACAGCGCCCGCCGCAGCCGCCGGCGCCGGATACCATCGCCAATCCCGCGACGATGCGCGTCGAGGACTGGTCGGAGCCGTGGGTGTGGCGGCCGGAAGAGTGGCCGGGACAGCCCCTGACGCTGCAGATCGTGGGAAACCGGCATGTGCCGCGAGCGGTCTCGCCTGGCAACCGGTTCACGCCGCTCTACAGCTTCAACGGCGCGAGTCCGGGTCCGACGATTCGCACGCGGGGTGATGCCGTTCTGCGCGTGAAGCTGCGAAACATGCTCGGCCCGAATCACGGGCAGGTGCCGAAGGGGCCAACGCCGGACCCGTTCGAGATTCCGCCGGACGATCTCAAGGCCGCCCTTTGTGCCATTTCGAAGGCCCAGGGGGGCGACTGCTCCGCGCCGCCGGCGCGGGTGCTCGAGCACCTCGACGAGCTCCTGCACCACATTCCCGCCACACTCGTGGACACCAGCTGCCTCGCGAGCCCCGCGAACGTGCCGCACGGTTCGCACACCACCAACCTGCACACGCACGGCATCCACGTGCAGCCGGGAACGAATCCGAACGGCACGCAGGGGGACAACACGTTCCTTCGCGTGCTGCCGAGGGGGGACTGGGAGATCCGCCAGCGCGCGGCCGAGGGATGCCGCCGCACGCTCGAACCGCACGAGCGCGTCGCAGAAGCCGACTTCGAATTCGCGCTCGGGAACGTCATGGGGTCACAATCCGGCCGGCGCGGCAAGCCTCAGCCCCATCCTCCGGGCACGCACTGGTATCACCCGCACTGCCATGGCGCGACACACGACCAGGTCGCCAGCGGCCTCGCCGGCTTCTTCATCGTCGAAGGGGATGTCGACGATGCGATCAACCGCGCGATGACCGGAACGGCGCGGCCGGATCCAACCGAGAAGACCGGACCGTTCGACTACCGCGAACGCGTCATGATGATTCAGCGCGTCGAGGTCTCGTCCCTCGATATGGACGCCGGCCCCCGCCGCAATCAGAGCCGCCTGCCGCCGCCGGTGGCGATCAACGGCGGATTCTCGCCGACGGTGATCTTCATGCGTCCCGGCGCCGTGGAGCGGTGGCGCGTGTTGAACGCGAGCGTCGACGGCCGCGGCACCAAGAACTTCATGGTGCTCGAGGGGCAGTTCGTGTTCGCGGATCGACAACTGTGGAAGGTCAAGCCGGGCGAAAACGCTGCTGCGCCGCGCATCGTGGAGCCGGCAACGCGGCAGGACGTCGAGAACGCGACTCGGACCATCTACCAGCTGTCGTTCGACGGGATCACGCTCGTCACCGTCGAGAACGGCCGGGCCCGGCACACCATCAAGGATCTCTCGAAGCAGAACGCGGGAACGAAGAGCCCGCTCGATCGGCAGCCGGCGGCTGGCGAAGACCCCGCGACGGCGATGCTGCGCAACGTCGAGGACTGCTACCGCGACGGCGAGAGCGTGCGGAACCTGTTCGTCCGTCCCAATCAGATTTTTCTGACCAACGCGAACCGCGCAGACGTCTTCTTCAAGGCCCCGGTCGACGCCGCCGGCAAGGTCTACACGATTCTCGCGCAGGAATTTCTCCTGCACACGGACAACTTCCATCAGCGCCTGCAGGTGGGGATCGCCGTGGGCAAGAGCGGCTTCACTGCCGGCAACCCCGCGCCGATCGACGTGGTCGTGGGCTACGTCCGCGTCGCCGGCGCGCCGGTGCCAGGGGGCGATTTCGACGTCATGAGCCTCCGGGATCGGCTGCCGGAAGTGCCGCCGTATCTGCAGCCGGTGGCCGACGACGAGCTGCGCGTCCCGGCGCCGGAGGCATCACGCCGCAAGGTGCCGGCAGGGAGCTTTCGCACGCGCGTCATGAGCTACTCCGGATACGGTCCAACGGACTTTCCCCTGATCGAAGTGCCCGAAGCGTTCGCACGCCAGCACCCGGAGATGAACAAGCTGCGCTGGGCCGAGATCGGCGGCACGCGCGTGTTGCTGGCGCCGTATTCGAGAACGATGGCGATCAACGGGCAGTTCGACCTCGCCGCGAACCCGGATCCGCCGGTGCCGCAGAAGTTCGGGCACCACGATCCCCACCACCCGAGAGTGCTCATCGATACCTGCGAGGAGTGGGTGCTCTACAACTGCTCGATTCCGCTCTGGAGCCATACCAACAAGGAGAAGTTCAAGCAGCCCGGGCAGTACGCGCTTCACTATCAGGCCTATCCCATCAGCAAGGCCGAAGGCCAGGCCCGCTTCGCCCGCGATCCGGAGTTCCAGATCACGACGAAAGGCGCCGATCACCCGTTCCATATGCACGTCAACCCGTTGTGGGTCACGCGCATCGAGGTGCCCGACGATCAGGGGCGTCTCCATAACGTGCTCGACGAGCCGGTGTGGATGGATACCGTGTCGATTCCGCGCGGCGGGCGGGTGGTGTTCCGATCGCGGTTCGCGGATTACACCGGCATGTGGGTGAATCACTGCCACATCCTGATGCACGAGGATCACGGGATGATGCAGGCCGTACAGGTCCTGCCGCAGCCCCGCGACGCGAACTACCGGCCGCGCGCCCGCGTGGCGTCGCACACCATGTCTGCGCTCGACGTCAGCGCGATCTATCCGGCCCCGTCGCTCGATCTGATGTACAGGCAGAGCCTCTCGTTCGTTGACGGGAGTCCGGAGCTGGGACAGCAGTTCCCAGGGTTTCCGCTCGACGTGCCCAAGCTGCTTTAGAAGCGATTCCCCTCGTCACTGACGCCTGGACCGCGCTTCGGGCAGTCCGAAATCGCCGCCGCCATCGGCGCCCGTGGCCGCCTCCGTCGCGCCGTCGTCGACAAACGCGAACTACGGCGATGGCCATCTGCCTTCGCCGCAAAGCGGCTCCGGCGAGACCACGCCGAAGCTCGGTCGGAAAAGGGGCCGAGCGGAGGCGGGCCGAAGCCCGTCGAGGACTCGGCCATGATCGGTGGCCACGTATCGAGTCCTCGACAAGCTGGGCGTCCGATGGACCTCATCAAGGTGGACCGCCTCCGTTCGCCGCCGGATTTCTGCCGATGCGGCCGTCAATACTTCAGAAGCTGGTTTTGGACCGGGTCCGAAGGCGAAGTCCACCAGGAATTTGACTTAAGTCGCCCGAACTGATGGGCTAGGTCGCCGTGTCGGCGCCGGATGCGAGTTCGTCGCGGCAACTCGCTCCCGTCTTAAACCGTTGCAGCATCTGTAGAACCGGTTTGGAACTTTTTTGTACGAATCGCGCGTAGGTTTCGGATATGCTCGCGACTCGCCCCAGCTCTAAGTTGATACTGGCGGAACGAGCGCACATCGACCTCGCGCCCGTCCTGCTGGTTGCTGCAACAACGAAGGCTACGACGAATAAGAGGATGATCATCATGTCCCGCCCTACCGTCCCTGTTCAGCAATTGAAGTCGTTCTGTCACCAGATCGGTGCGAGAGGCGCAGGCCTGCTGCTGCCGTTCTCGCGACGGCAAAGGAACGTCGCGCGTCGTGTCGCGCCACGTCAGACGCGAAAAATCACTGCCGTGCGCTCCTGGCCGCCGCGTTCGTGCTGCTGTTCGCACAGGCAGGTGGGCGTGCGAATCCTGTCGGCGTCGACGCCCTGCCATACAGCAAGGGCTTCCTCGTCACCGGCAACTACGTTGTCGGCGGCGTCGATCTGACGCCGCAGGCGAACCCTGCGATGTGGATGGCTACTCCACCGGGACGATCCCGATCAGCGGCGCGCCCGCCGGCGGTGCGAACATCGTCGCGGCGTATCTCTACTTCGAGGCGATCCATCCGTATCCTGTCACCGACGCCACAAATCCGACGACAGGCATCAAGTTCCGAGGTCAGTCGATCAGTCTGGCGGCAGGGCCATCACGAAACCGATTTCGACGGGCGGCGCGACATGCTGGGGATCAGCGGGCCAGGGCTCGTTCGCGGTATCGATGTTCCGCGCGAACGTGCTCTCGCTCTTGCCCAAACAGTTCGACTCGCAAGGCAAGTGGACTGGAAAGTACATCGTCAACAGCGCAGAGCTTCCCGTTAACGCCCAGCACACGGTGACGTTGCGCGAAAAGACGGGTGACAGCGCCATTCAGATGCGCCGGCGCGACCCTGTTTCTCGTGTATCGCGTCGCGACTCCAACGGAACCGTTGAGGAAGATCGTCGTGTACGACGGCCTCTACACAGCGTACGGCGTCGGCGTGAGCAGCAACACCGCTGAAGCGGACACGATGTGGCAGCAGCATCAGAGGTTTCTATAAGTCGGCGGGACCGTCTGCACGGATTACTCACGTCGTCGGAACGGGCGGCAACAACCAGACGGAGCGGATCACGGTCACGTCGTCGCCGCAGCAGACGATCACTATTGGCCCACCGCCGAACTCGAACGATCCGTTTCCGCAGACGAGTCCGAGTTCGGACCGCTCATGGGGGAATCCCACGTACGACCTCGGCGTCCGAAGCAGCCGTTCATGCCCGGATCACCGGATCCGACTTACGGCGAGACCGTGACGACAACGGTCAGCGCGACCAATGTGAATCCGGCTGCGTGTCGAGCCTGGTCACGCCGTGATCTTCAGTACCGAAGTTGCGGACGTGGATGACGACGGTCTCCCCGATGGCCTGGAGGATGCTCCTGGCGGACTCAAGGACCCCAATGACGCGGAACTCCCGAATCTGAATGCGATGGGCGCGGCGTCCACCCATCGGGATCTCTTCGTTGAATACAACGCGACGTACGCTGTCCCGGGCACAACCTGGGGGTCAGTGAATGCACCGTATCCCAACACATCGGCAGATTGCTTCGATCGCCGCCACTCAAGAGCTGCACGGACGTGGCTGGCCACCATCACATCCCGACGCCGGAGGTCCTGAAACGGCTAGGCGACCGTTATGCGGCCAACGGCATCACGGTGCATTTCGATGTCGGTAAGGTCGGGAACGCAAACAACTGCATCAACGAGCCAGACAGCTATCACTGTCTTGGCGTCGTGCCACACACCGACTGGGTGGACGACTACACGTCACCCGCAGCGGATCATGTACCTGGTCGGAAATGGGGTCGGAGCGAACATCGCAGCTCTCGCGCGCGGCGGCGAGCTCATCAAGGAAGTTGCGTGTGATCCAGACGCGACGGCACGGATCAGTGTATTTTCCCCGACTATCCCGGAACTGTGGGCTGGGAGACCGGTCTCCTCGCGCTGCGGAACGCGCCGGTCGGCGACGACGGTCAGGAACTCAACCCTGATCTCACGGACCCGAACGATCCAAGCTTTAATTGGACAGACAGCCGAGCGCCGGGTCCGATTCGATCGAGAGCGGCGGCCGTATTTTCATTACGGCCTCAACGCCCACACGAGGGGTACGCCGAGTTCTCCCGTTTCCCTGTTTGGTCGACGGGCAGCCTGCCGACTATCCGCCAAACAGTACGACGTGCGCGCAGGCAGAATCCCCAGTTTCATGTTCCGTCCGGTTCGCGCGGTCTCGCAGATCTGCCTGGCCGCAACATGTTACTGACGCTCGGGCTGTGGGACGAATTCGTGGGAAGGCCGTTCGCCCGGGCGGGGGCGGCCTTTCACGAGCTCGGACACAACATATATCTGTGGCACAGCGGAACTCCAGTCGTCTTCGGCAACGCTAACCAACCGACGGTGATTCACCCGAACTGCAACCCGAATATCCTGAGCTCGATGAGCTATCTGTACCGATCCACGGCATGTTCGACCTGAGCGGGGAAATCCAGCTGGATTACTCGGGCCAGCAACTTTCCAATCAGGCCGAGAATGCGTTGTCTGACGGTGCATATTCCACCACGCCGTCATATCAGCGCGCGTGGTATGCGCCTGCAGACAGTGCCCTCGCTACGGACGCGGGCGTCGAGCCGGCGACGAGGTTCTGCAGCGGCCAGCAGTTCGGTCACTGGCCAACCCGCACAGCAGATGGCGCGCGTGGTATCTGACACCCTGCAATCTGACCGGGTGGTCCATCGATTGGGATGGCGACAGACAGGTTGACCAGGCACCCGCAGACCAGGATACGAATTTCGACGGCACTCCCGGTCAGCCGTTTGCCGGGTTCAACGACTGGGACAGCATCCGTCTCGATCAGATCAGCGCCAACGGACTCGGTGGTGGAGGCGAGGACTTCATGCTCGTCAGCAACCTCGCTGTCGCCGCTGCGTTTGACACCTGGACGACCCCTTGAAGATCACTGGCGACGACCTGATCAGTTTCGGCGGCGACGACCTGGTCTTTCTCGGCGGCGACGACCTGATCGTCTTCGGCCGGCGACGACCTGGTCAGTTTCGGCGGCGACGACCTGGTCTTTCTCGGCGGTGACGACAACCTGATCAGTTTCGGGGCGACGACCTGATCGTCTTCGGCGGCGACGACCTGATCAGTTTCGGCGGCGACGACCTGATCGTCTTCGGCGGCGACGACCTGATCAATTTCGGCGGCGACGACCTGATCAGTTTCGGCGGCGACGACCTGATCGTCCTGGCCGGCGACGTCCAGCCCGAACCGACTTACGGGGGCGCTAAAGGATTGGGCAGAACTGCTCCCTATGGCGTCAGCGGCGTGCATCGTCGGGGAACACCGGCCAGCTGCTACCATCGGCTGACGCCCTTCACGCCGAACTACCACCGGATCGCAGTGAGTTGCGCTGGAATGCAACCGCCATCGTCGGGGCACGTCGACCACTACCAGGTGCAGCGGAAGCGAGCCGACGTGCCGAACAGCAACTGGGTGGACGCCGGAAACGCGCACGACCAATTCAGTCATCGATACGGCCGTGCTGCCGAAGCTGGAGTTCACGTACCGCGTGAGGGCGCACTTCGATGACCCGGTCGGGGCAGAGCGGTTGGGCCTATCTGCCTGGCCCGATCGACGGCGCGAACGATCTGCCGGACCCGCAGGCCGACAGCTACGTAAAGCCCAAGGGCGGGCCGAGCAGGCTTACCGTTCCGGCGCCGGGCGTGCTCGGCGTCTCTTGCACGTCGAACACCCAGTGCACTCCGGGCACTCCGGGCACTGGCGCCGACAGGAGCTCGGACAACCCAACGACATACGTTGCGCGGCAAGCAGTCCTCGTCAGCGGGCCGGTCATTCAGAACACGACTACGCCGATTGGCACAGTCTCACTCAACCCGAACGGTGGGTTTACGTTCAACTTCCCGTCCTCGTTCAGTGGATTTGTGACCTTCCAGTACAAGGCAAACGATGGGTTCTGGTCCGTAGACCCAACCGTGCCGATGAACGGCAAGGTCGGAGGCAACGAAGCGTTCTCTGGTCCGGTGACCGTTACGATTGAAGTGAAGTAAGAACTAGCAGCCGGCGCGATGTGAATCGCGGGTCTCAAGACCCGCGCTGCGTACACTCAGTGAGATGTATGTGGCGCGGGTCTTTTCCCGTACGTCGCCGGTGCGGAGCGCGGGTCTGCTTTTATACCCGCGCTCGGCTTCGTCGCGCGCTTGCCGCTTCGGGCACGAACGGATCTTCTTTGACCGTCTGCAGGAAGATCGCCGCGCCCGCGACGAGCGGAACGGATACGGCCACTTGCGCGACCATCAGGATTGTGGCCGCCCACAGCCCCGGTGCGCCCTCCGCGGCACCCGCAGATTTCATCGTGGCAATGAGGTCGCGTCATGCCAATGAACCCCGGCCCGCTCACGCCGACAATCGTGAACGGGACGCCGTTGACCCGGACCGATTTTCCCAACGCCGCGTCGCGGCCGGGGCACTCATTTGAAGAAACTACCGCCTAAAAGGCGGTAGACTCCGCGCGCGACTGAAAGTCGCAACCGCGCCGCCTGCGAGCGGTAGTTTCTTCATAGGCGGTGGGTTTAGACCTGGCACGTTGGACTAAACGCGAAGCTCGCGAAGCTCACTTGAGTAGAGCATGAACGAGCCGACGGCAAGGCACGATGGCCACAAAGAGCACTATGCTCACGAAGCCAAAATTATTGGAATCTTTGTGGGCTTGGTGTGCTTGGTGAGCTTAGTGGATTGCCCGTAGGCCTGACGATTAGCGTCCCAAGTGAGCCAGGGCTAGAACCGTAGCTGATGACCGCCGCCGACGTACCAAGCCGATCGTCGTCGCCGGTCAGCGCGCGACCGAGGACGCTGGCCGCGCCCGCTGCGCCCAAGGTTGCAGTGGAGTTCGGATCCGGATCGAGCGGCGCGGGGAAGGTTTATCCGGGACGCCGCGCGGGAGGTGTGTCAGTTCCCTGCGCGCTTGCGGACTTCCGGCACGAGCGGGTCTTCTTTCGATTCCCCGCGGATCTTGAGGTACTCGCGATACGAATCCGCGAAGTTCGTTGTCTTCATCTCCTCACGGACGCGACCGCGATAGTAGTACACGATTGGGAACACACCGTATGTAGGGCCTTCATCCATTAAGTTAAGGGCCTCGCCACGGCGCGTGATACACAGGTCAAATTCGGAGTCCGCTTGAACGGGCTCGCCGGCCTCCAGGTACGCCCGCCCGAGATTGAAGTGTCCCAGCCAGGTATCGAGCACGTTGTTCGCGTCGGTCAGAATCTTGATCGCCTGACGCGGATCCTTTCTCTTCATGGCGATTTGCGCCTCGATGATCTTCCCGTAAACCCGCGCGTCATCTGATGGTTCCGTGGACTTGGACAGCTCGGCTGCCAACGCTTCCGCTTTGTCGATGGCGCCGGTCGCGGCAAAGATCTGCGCGGCGAGAAATCGGACCGCGGTGACCGTGCTCAGTTGCAGCGCCTTGTCCGCGGCTGCTGCTGCCGGACCATTCTGTCCCCGCTGGAGATGCGCGTGCCCTGCGGACAAGAACTTGAGTGCGGCCCGCGTCGTGTTCTGATCGGCCGCGGCAGCCTGCTCGAAAATCGGAACGGCCTCGGAAAAACGGCCCTCGTAGACCAGCACGTCAGCGACACCGGACTGAGCCCACGCGTTTCGCGGATCCATGGCCGCAACCTTTTTGTACGTTTCGGTTGCCTCGCGCGGCATTCCGCGCGCAATCTGGCTGTAGGCGAGGGCGACAATCGCGCGAGGATCGGGTTGCTGCATCGCGTTGACCTCGTCCTCGATCAGCTGGAATTCGCCGGCGCGGTACGCGATGAGCACCAGGTTGATGCGGAACGCCACATGGTTGGGCAACATCTTCACAGCCTGCTGCATTTCTTTCAGGGATTCGGGGATGTTGCGCAGGAACAGCAGGCATGACGCGCGCTGAGCGCGCGCGACGCTGTCTGCCGGATATCGACTCAGCAGCTCGCCGTATTCTTTGGCGCAGTTGCGCCAGTCGCGCATCGACCTGTAATACGCACCGCGAGTGAATAAACTTTCGCGCGCGGTCATGCCATCGACATGTCGGAGCGCTTCCTGGATTTGCTTCTTCGCTTCATCCGGCTGGCCAAGCGTCGCCGACATCGCCGACAGCCCCTGGTAGCCAAGGCCAAAGTTGGGGTCCAGTTCCACCGCGCGCGAGAGGCTCTTGCGTGCCTCCTCGAACTTGCCCCTCGCCTGCGCTTCCATTCCCGCCGCGTAGTGACTCAGGACTTCCAGGGAACTGGCTGACACACTGCGCATCGCGAACAGCTGATCCGACTCGGATGTCCGATCGCCGAGGACCTTGCGAACTCTGGCCATCAGTTTCGCGGCGGCTTCCAGGACGCCGTCCTTGCTCGAGGCGCGTCCGCTGGTACTGACGAGTTCGTTCCCGGTTACTGATTGCGTGGCCCTGACAGTGATCTCATAACCTTCGCGATATGGCGCGATCGAACCGGCCAGGACCACTCCCAGACCCTGCTTGACGGCCAGTTCGCGTGCGGCGACCTCGTCCAGCTTCTCTGGCGCGCGCACACCCAGCGACGGAATCTTGCTGCGGTCATACGCACTGATGAAGCTGGCGTCTTCCAGCGCGCGTCTCAGCGTCTGCGCAATCGCTGTTGTCGAACGTCGGGTCGCCCGTGTTGTTTTGAACGTCCGCGATGACCACCGAGACCGGATCGGGCTCTTTTACCGGCGCCGAAAGCCATTTCGTCACGTAGAAGGTGCCGCCGAGCAGCAGCATGACCAGCACGGCGATGCCGCCATCGACCGTCGCGTGAGCCGCCGGATGATCGGCAGCGGCTTGCCGTTGCTCGTTCAGCCGGTCCAACGCGGCCTGCAGATCGGCCGACGTCTGGAATCGCTTGTCGGCGTCCGGCTCGAGGCAGCGGTTGATGATGGCGTCGATGGCGGATCGGGATCTGGGGATCGACCGTCCGCGGCGCCGCCGGCGCCTCTTCCATGCGCCGCTGCAGTTCGGCAATGGCGCTGGCCGCCCTCTCCGAACGGCGGCCGCCAATGAGCATGTCGTAGAGGATCAGGCCGACGGCGTAGATGTCGGCGCGCTGATCGACGGCTGCCCTTTGGCCTGTTCCGGCGCCATGTATTCGATGGTGCCGATCACGCGCCTGCCACCGTGCTCGCTCGGCCAGCGGGGGGCGGTTGAGAGCACCGGTGGAGATATTGCCTGCGGCCGGAGCGTCCTGGCACTATCCCGGCCGGACGAGCGAGCGATCCCGAAATCCATGATCGGTCGGTTCGCCATCCTCCCGACCATGATGTTCGCGGGCTTGAGATCACGATGAACGACGCCGGCCTCATGCGCCGCGACCAGGCCGGAGACGATGCCGCGAGCGAGCCGCAGCGCCGCGCGCGACCGGCAGCTTGTCTTGTTCTTCAGAATCGTCGAGAGGTCCGGCCCGTCGACGTACGCCATGGTGATGTACTTGATGCCGTCGATTTCGCCGAGATCGTGAATGCGGACCACATTGCCTGTCGGTGACCTGGCGCGCGAGCACCAGTTCGCGCTTGAAGCGGCGTTCGATTTCAGCCGCCGCGGTCGGGTCGGCGGCAATCTCCGGCCGAATGACCTTGACCGCAACCGAGACGCCAGTTCCGCATCCCACGCCTGATAGACGGCGCCCATGCCGCCAACCCCCAGGACTTTGATGATGTGGTAGCGGCGTGCCGAACGCCTGGCCGATCTCGAGGGGACCCTCCTTCTGACGAGGGCCGGCAGGCTTGGGCAGGATTGCAGTATTGCGTTCGTTCACCGGCTCGGTGTGCGAGTCGGGTATCAACGTTCTTGTCAGGCCTTCAGACTCGGGCACGGGTCCGAGGACGGTCGCATCGGACGAGGAGGTCCAGGGCTGAAACGTTTCCGCTTCGCTCGCCGGCAATAGCCGCGTCTGATCTGCCGGGATCCCGTTTGTAACTGGAGGTGGCGTGAGCACCGCCGTGGCGACCTCGGGAGGCCGGTGAGCCATTCGCTGGCCACACGATGGACAGACGACTTCCGTCGTGGCGCTACGTGTGCCGCAGTGATTACAGACCATGTCTCACCATGGGAGACGGCCGCGTTCGAGATTTTCTCCGGCACGCGCGGGGCAGCAACCACACGTGCAGCAGAGCTAGCGTGTCGTGCCAAGCTCCTGAGTGTGCGGAGGCGTGCAGCGTAACACGGATTTCGCGCGTGCGCGGGCAGGTTTTGGGCCACCAGCCTGGCTGGTTCAACCGCGCAAAACCGCCGAACCCCTGCAGTAGTATCCTACCTCATCTGTTATCCCTGTCATCGACGGACGGCCGCGCGCCAGCTACGGCGTCCGCCCGGGCCGCTCCCGAGACCCTGGCCAATGCTGTCGCCATGCTCGACGATCGGCCGGCCGCTTACCGGAGAATCGACGGTTTGCGGCTATACTCAGCCGCTCCCCTTGTCACTGACGCCCGGACTGCGCCTCGGCCAGTACGAAATTGCCGCCGCCATCGGCGCCGACGGCCCGCCTCCGTTCGCGCCGTCGTCGACAAGCGCGAACTACGGCGAGGTCCATCCGCTTTCGCCGCAAAGCGGCTCCGGCGAGACCACGCCGAAGCTCGGTACGGAAAAGGACCGAGCGGAGGCGGGCCGAAGCCCGTCGAGGACCCGGCCATGATCGGTAGAGAACTGGGCACTTATCGGGTCCTCGACAAGCTGGGTGAAGGCGGAATGGGCGAGGTGTATCGCGCGCGCGACACCAGGCTCAATCGCGACGTCGCGATCAAGGTCCTGCCGCAGCTGTTCGCCGCGACGCGGAGCGGCTGGCCCGGTTCGCGCGCGAAGCACAGACACTCGCCGCGCTGAACCATCCCAACATCGCGGCGATCTACGGCATCGAGGAGCTCGCGGACGGCGAGGCGCTCGTCATGGAGCTCGTCGACGGGCGAGGATCTCTTCGGTCGCGATCGCGCGCGGACCGATGCCGCTCGCCGAGGCGCTGGCGATCGCGCGGCAGATCGCCGAGGCGCTCGAAGCGGCGCACGAGCAGGGCATCGTCCATCGCGACCTGAAGCCCGCCAACATCAAGGTGCGCGCCCGACGGCGCCGTGAAGGTCCTCGACTTCGGCCTGGCAAAAGCGACGGACCCGGCGGCGCGTCGAGCTCCGGACGCGAGGAACTCGCCCGACGCTCACCGCGCCGCGCGACGCAGATCGGCATGATCCTCGGCACGGCCGCCTACATGGCGCCGGAGCAGGCGCGGGGCAAGGCCGTCGATCGCCGCGCCGACATCTGGGCATTCGGCGTAGTGCTGTACGAGATGCTCACCGGCGCCGCGCGTTCGACGGTGAGCGAAGTCTCCGACGTCCTCGCGGCGCGTGCTCACGCGGGATCCGGATCTGTGCGCGCTTCCCGCCGCGACGCCCCCCGCCGTGCGGCGCCTCATCGAACGCTGCCTCGTGAAGGATCCCAAGCGGCGCCTCCGCGACATCGGCGAGGCGCGGCTGATCCTCGAGGGCCAGGACGCGCCGATGTCGTCGCCTCTCCGGCGGCGGCGTCACCGCCACGCCGGCCGTGGCCCATCGCGATCGCACTCGTTGCCGTTGCCGCGATCGCGGGCGCGGCCGGCCGGTTCACCGGGCCGACGGATAACCTGCCCGTCGTGCGCCTTTCGGTCGCGCTGCCGCCCGGCGAGCAGGTGACGACCGTGCCCGCGATTTCTGCCGATGGCCAGACTATCGCGTACAGCGGACGGACGCGGACGACGTCGCGTCTCTACCTGCGAAGGCTTGACGCCGTGACCACTCGCGCCGTGGATTCGAGCAGCGGGGCGCTCTATCCGTTTTTCTCACCCGATGGCCGGTTCATCGCGTTCTTCGCAGGCGGCAAACTCTGGCGCGCCCCTGTCGCAGGCGGCGCCGCGAGTGTCATCGCGCCCGCGCAGACGCCGTGGGGTGGCACATGGCTCGAGGACGGGCAAATTGTCTTCGTTCCATTTGAACTCTGGCCTCTGGCGGGTACCGGCCGACGGCGGCGTCGCCGAGCAGCTGACCGAGCCCGACGGAGCGGCAAAGGGATACGCGCACACGTTCCCGCAGCGCCTCGCCGGCACGGCGGACGTGCTCTTCAAGTTCTGGGGCCAGGAGTTTTTCACGGCAGGCTGTCGCCCCGGAAGAAGGAAGACAGACACGTGGAGCGATGTCTCGCCACGCCGGTCGAACGCCAACATCGACACTCTCAACCTCAGCTTCGCCACGTATGTCGAGGGCGGCTACATGCTTGCGGGTGACAGCACCGGCAGCATGAAAGCCGCGCGATGGACGCCAGATACCACGATGCCGGTCAGTCCTGAAACCGCGGTGCTCGACAACGTCTTCTATGCACCCGGCGCCCAACACCGGTGGTTCCACGCGTCGGCGACCGGCACAGCCATCTACGCGCCAGGGAGTCCGGCCAGGCGACATCTGTGTGGGTCGATCGTCAGGGTCAGATCAGCCAGTTGCCAGGTGAGCCGGATCAAATCGATCAGGGAACCGTATCGCGCGACGGCCGGCGGGTCGTCTACAGCGGAAAGAGTGCGCAATGGACGCTGGACCTGGCCACCGGCGTCCGTACGCGAATCCTTGCGGATGTGTCCGCGTGGCACGGAGCGTGGCTGCCGGGCGACGAGCGAATCGTGGTGAGCACCAGCGCGACCGGCGACTGGGAGCTCTACACGGTCGCGGCGGGCGGGCGCGCCGAGCCCACGCCGATTCTGAAGCGGCCATTCGCACAACACGCGATGGCCGTAACGCCGGATGGAGCGGTGGTGTTTCTCGAACGCCATCCGGTAACGGGATCCGATTTGTGGGTTATTTCACCCGATGGCCGCACGACACCGCTCGTCGTCACGCCCTACAACGAAAGCGCCGCCGCGGTGTCCGCCGACGGCACGTACGTCGCCTACACCTCGGATGAATCCGGCCGCAGCGAGGTGTACGTGATTCCACTGTCCGGAAGCCGCGAGCGCCTGACGGTTTCGATCGACGGCGGCACCGGACCGATGTGGTCGCGCGACGGGCGTCAGCTCTTCTATCGCGCCGGTGACGACCTGATGAGCGGGCAGGTCCAATCGACCGGCTCACTCGCCTTCAGCGATCGGAAGAAGCTGATGGACGTGTCGGCGTTCGAGCCCGGGTTCTTCCACGACTTCGACGTCTCGGCCGACGGTCAGCGGTTCCTGTTCATCCGTGCCGAGCCCGACTTGCGCCCGACACGCATCGACGTGATCCTCAACTGGCTGCCGGAACTGGCGAGGACGGTCGGGAAGTGATGAAATCTGGCTGGCGACGCTGAAGATGTAAACCGTTCCTTCGCCCCGTTCAGACCTGTGAATCAGTCGCATTTGTGGCTTCCGCCTTAAGGCGGAAGGAAGCGACTGCCGCTCATTTTCAGCCACAGCCACGTCCTTCCGGCTAACCGCCTCCGCCAAGGCTACGGCGAGTCTCGCCGAAGCGCTGCGCGCGAAGGCGGAAGCCGGAAGCCACGAGTGGATCAATTCACCGGCTCTTCAGCGCTGAGTAACGCTGTCGGCGTG
>CAWDPJ010000009.1:0-302580 GCA_963804205.1 uncultured beta proteobacterium
GACCACATCGTATTCATCGTGGATGACGATCGTCGAATCCGCGAATCGTTATGCGAGCTTCTTTCGACCTTCGACTTGCGCGCGGTCGCGTTTGGTACAGCTGCCGAGTACATCGCGTACGCGAAGCCAGACGTACCGGCTTGCTTGATCCTCGATGTCGAGCTTCCGGACATCAACGGATTGGACCTGCAAAGGCAAATCGCGCAAGGCAGTCACCCGCAAATCGTGTTCATCACGGGACACGGTGACATACCAGCTTCGGTGCGCGCGATCAAGGCGGGTGCGATCGACTTCCTGACCAAACCGTTCAGGCAGGAAGATCTGCTGCGTGCGATCCACGCTGCGATCGCGCAGGATCGCGAGGCGAGACGGAAGAGAGCCGACCTCGCCGAGTTGAATCAGCGTCTTGCGAGCCTGACGCCGCGCGAGCGCGAGGTGCTGCCTCTGGTCGTGAGCGGCCTTCTCAACAAGCAGGCTGCGGCCAAGCTAGGCATCAGCGAGATCACGCTCCAGATTCATCGTAGCAACATCATGAAGAAGATGGGGGCCGCCTCGCTTGCGGACCTGGTGCGAATGGCCGGGACGCTCGAGATACCGATCGCCCATTCCCGCCATGCGGGGAGATGACCGGAATCCAATTCAAGGTGCACTGGAACATGGGCGAGACGGTCAAGCAGCGAC
Organism: uncultured beta proteobacterium; assembly: GCA_963804205.1. Lineage (GTDB taxonomy): Bacteria > Pseudomonadota > Gammaproteobacteria > Burkholderiales > Casimicrobiaceae > VBCG01. Next base: position 682 of record CAWDPJ010000009.1, read on the forward strand.
GGTCGCGGGATTACTGGCGTGCAAAGTGAATTGAAATACGGCGCCATGGGGAGTATTCGGCACGAACCACAGCCGGCCATCGTGCGCCTCGATGATGGCGCGGCAAATCGAAAGCCCCATGCCCATACCGTCGGATTTGGTCGTGAACAGCGGGTCGAATATCCGATCGGTGGCATGCGAGCTGATTCCTGCTCCGGTATCGACAACCGATACCTTCACGCGGTCACCTTCGTAGGCCTCGGATTTCACGCATAGGACCCGCGGCTCATCCTTGGCGGCCATGGCGTCGATGGCGTTGGTGATCAAGTTGAGAAGCACCTGCTGCAGCTGGACCCGGTTTCCCCGCACTGCCGGCAGCTGCTCCATGCGGCTCGACTTGCACCAATATTCCATGCTTCTCGAGATCACTGCGTTCCAGGGCAAGCGCTTCCCGGATGAGCTCGTTGACGTCGAGCGAAGTTCTTGTCCGGACATCACTCCTGAAGTTCGCGCGAATGCTTTCTACCACCTCTCCCGCGCGATGGCCATCAGCGGCGATAAGCTTGAACGCTTCCTTGGCTCTATCGAGATTGGGCGTCGAGCGATCAAGAAAGCGAAAGCCCGCATCAGCACTCGTGACCATTGCGGTCAACGGCTGTTTGACCTCGTGAGCAATCGAGGCCGCGACCGCGTCCCCGGTCATCAGCCGCGCCTCGCGCTCGCGACGCTGGGCAAGGACCGCGCCGAGCAGCCTCGCATAAAGCGTCGTTATCTCGTGCAGCAGGACGATCAGGACGAGAACGCTGGATAAGAACCCGAAGACCCGGACGGTATACCAGCCGACGCTGAAGCGAGCCGGATCAGGATAGTAGCTTAGAGGTATCTCTATCGCAAGTACATGCACATCACGACCATCAACCAAAGATCGAGCATTGAGCGTCGCCGGATCCAGAGCACGACGAGGGCGGAGATGCTCAGCAACGCGACGGGCGCCCCAACAGTAGGGCCACAGCGGGCTAAGATGGAGGGAATCGAGCACCACGCGTGGCAATAGCGCTTCGCCCGCTATGCAAAGAAACGCCGCTACCGAGACGACGGCCGCCGTCAAGGCGACACTCAGGGCGATCGCCGCGCGCACGGTGCCCTGCCAGAATCGTTTGCTCGGATCCGCATCCTTTGACAAGGCATAGCCGATGACGAACAGGGGAAAGCCGGCGTGCTGGAAAAAGTAGAGCCATGACGTACTCTGCAGGCCGCCCATCAGGCCTGCCTGGCGCAAACACGCCTGGAAACACGAGGATCCAGCGGGATCAGGATAAACGCCGTGAAGAGATATCCACTCGCGATCACGAGGATGGCACGCGAGCGCAGAATGGAAAACTGGGCGAACAAGAGGATCGCGGTGATCGAATCGTTCACGAACATCGCCGTTGCATAAACCGGGACGAAGGCGTCGACTCGGCCAAGCTGGATGCCCTTGAGCGGACCAGCAGTGATCAAGACAAAGACGACCAATAATCCGAGGACGACAGCAAGAGCTAGCCGCTTTTGCGCCGGACCTGGCGACAATGTCGAGAGGATGAAATGCTGTTCCTCTGGGACAACGGCGGCTGTCTTCAGCATCGGAGCGACTCTTCGCGGCGGCGGCAGCCGCGACGGCACGCAGCGCCTCGGCCGTCGCCAAGGACACCGTCGATCTCACTTGGCGCAACCGTGCTCGATGGGCGAGCGTTCGGCGACGGAGCTCGTGGTCAGGACCGCGAAGCGTGGAGCACGGCCTTCTTGGCCTTTGACGAGAGTGAGGCCCAGCGCAGCCATATGCACCCGAAGGCTACGTTCCAAATGATGTTCGGCGCGATTTCTGGCGGCCAGATTCTCACTGGGCCACCCACTCACCGGCACACTCGAATGAAATTAGCGCTTCGAGTGTAAACCCCACAAAACGCGTTGTCGACCCGCTCGGAGGTGACCGCTACACCAGTCGACGCGCGACTTGACGACGCATGGCTGCGAGTCGATCCGCGCTACCGCCTGCACAGGGTCACGACTCCGGGCAATTTACGACTCCCGTCTCAGGCGGAATCCGCATAGCGTCGCCAATGGCCGCAAGCAGTTCCTGCCCGTCGAAAGGCTTTCTTGAATACGAGGTGGTGGCTCGCGCCTACGGCTGGCAATCGATCCAGCATTTCAGGGTGGCCGGTGATGAGGACGATAGGCAACTCGGGTCGAGCCTCATGTACTGCACGCAACAGATCGAAACCATCGATCACGGGCATATCGATGTCGGATATCAGGCAATCGATCTTTGCCAGACACCCGCTTTCGAGCAATGCAGCAGCAGAGCCGAAAGCGAGCACGCCATGGTCCGCGGACTCCAGCAGATACTCGAGCGACTTGAGAATGCTCGGATCGTCATCGACCACTGCGATGATGGCGCCGGGAGGATGATCAGTCACGGATGTCCCTATTTGGTATCACGGCGCACAGAGCCGAATTGACGGGCGAGTGATTCAAGTCGTCGCAGCTCGGAAGTGGGCCCGGATTCTGGGCCCGCCAATTCTGCCGGAGCGAACCGCGGCCGTATCTAATGGAAAGACATGATTGCGCCTCGGCCGCGAACTGCAGCGAAGATGATCCTGCGGTCGTTGCGTGAAATTCGGCGACTGGCCTCAGCGGACGCAGCCGATAACGAATTTCGAGGTCGCCAGCCATGGTGCATGGCACCCCAGTCGTGTTCGTGGTAGATGACGATGCATCGGTGCGCAGATCATTGGAGCTGCTGATCGACTCGGCGGGCTGGCATGCGGAGACATTCGCGTCCGCGCAGGAGTTCCTGTCCTGTCCACCAGTCCTGGCTCCGAGCTGTCTCGTGCTTGACGTTACTCTTCCGGACCTCGATGGTCTTGAACTGCAGAAGCGCGTGGCTGCCGACCGGGTTGACATGCCGATCATCTTCATCTCGGGCTACGGCGACGTGCCGACGACGGTCCGGGCCATGAAGGCAGGCGCCATGGAGTTCCTGACGAAGCCACTTGGCACTGAGGCGTTGTTGAGCGCCATCCGGCAGGCGATCGAACGCAGCTCCGCCGTACTTGCCGAGGAGGCGGCAATGCGGTCGCTGCGCGAATGTCATGCGTCACTCACCCGCCGTGAACGGGAAGTCATGGCGCTGGTCGTCTCCGGCCTCTTGAACAAGCAGATCGGTGCCGAGCTCGACATCAGCGAGATCACGGTGAAAGCACACCGGGGCAGCATGATGCGAAAGATGAGGGCAAACTCGCTTGCGCACCTCGTGAACATGGCCGCGAAGCTCGGCATCGCTCCCTGCGACACTAGCTGGGATGCTCATCCGAAAGTGAAGGCGTACGCTTCGACGCCCGGATCGAGAAATTCGATCTCGAACGTCCGATCCGCAATGGGCGTGGATTGTCGGATCAACTGATACAGCCGCTGGGCGCCGACCGTTCCGACACCCTGGTCGTCGACGTCCGTTCCATGCGCGGGGCCGGGCGCCTTTCCATCGATGAGCACGCGGAAACGGACGGGGCCACCGCCGGTTGCGGGACCCATCACGAGATGAAGGTCGCGGGCGTGAAAGCGATACGCGATGCGCCCATTCGGCTTGTTCGATACCACCGCCCCCTTGGTCATCGTCCAGTCGCCGGAGAGCGCCCACTGGTTGAGCCGCAAACGCCCAGGCACAGCGTAGACGCGCGGCCTGTCCCGTAGCGCGCCGCCCGATGACGCAAAAGTTCTCGGTACGGCCATAGCCCACGTAGTTTTCAGGCGACTTCAAGTCGCTCCAGGCGGCGGGAGCCTCGAGGCCGCGCGCATCGACGCGTGGCGAGATCATTGACCGAAGCCGCTGTTTCCCGCCTCGAGCAGCAGTTGCTGGATGATCCGTTCGGATTGTTCGTAACCACCCTCGCCAAATTGGTGATGGCGAATGCGCCCTTGCGCATCGACGACATAGAGCGCAGGCCAGTACTGGTTGTTGAGTGCGTTCCAGATCGCGAAATCATTGTCGATCGCGACGGGATACGCGACCCGCATCTCGGCGGCCGCCCGGCGCACGTTGGCGACGTCGTGCTCGAACGGGAACTCGGGCGAATGCACGCCGATCACCACGAGCCCGTGATCCTTGTATTTGTCGGCCCATGCGCGCACGTAGGGGAGCGTGCGCAGCCAATTGATGCAGGTATAGGTCCAGACGTCGAGGAGAACGACCTTCCCGCGCAAATCGGCCGGCGTCAAAGGTGGTGAATTGAGCCACGTGGTTGCGCCGGCGAGAGAAGGCAACGTGCCCTCGATGGGCAACTGCAGGGCTGCGGAACGGGCCTGACGCGTCACGCTTGTCTCCTGGGCCAGGGCGTCGAACGGAGCCGCGATTGCGCCGGCGGCTATCGCGAACAACAGTACTTGACTTCGCTTTCATGACGGTGCCTTGCGGATCGGGTTGCCGATCAGTATGCGTCCACGTCGATCACCGCCTGGGCGAACGCTGTCGGCGCTTCCTGCGGCAGGTTGTGTCCGATTCCGCCCTTGATCGTCCGATGCGCATATCGGCCCGAGAACTTCTTCGCATACGAAGCGGGGTCGGGATGCGGCGCACCGTTGGCATCGCCCTCGAGAGTAATTGTGGGAACCGTGATGACCGGGAATTCGGCAAGCCTCTTGTCGAGCGCGTCGTACTTCGATTCGCCTTCGGCGAGCGCAAGCCGCCACCGGTAGTTGTGGATCACGATGCTGACGTGATCCGGATTGTCGAAGGACGCGGCACTGCGATCGAACGTGGCGTCGTCGAACTTCCACTTCGGAGACGCGAGCTGCCAGATGAGCTTCGCAAAGTCGCGCCGGTTCTTGTCGTAGCCGATGCGGCCGCGCTCCGTGGCGAAATAGAATTGGTACCACCATTGGAGCTCCGCTGCCGGGGGCAACGGCATCTTGCCGGCTTCCTGGCTGCCGATCAGGTAGCCGCTCACGGACACCATGGACTTGCAGCGCTCCGGCCAAAGCGCCGCCATGATGTTGGCCGTGCGCGCGCCCCAATCGCATCCGGCGATCGTCGCCTTCTCGATCTTGAGCGCATCCATGAAGGCGATGATGTCGACTGCGACCGCCGAGGGCTGGCCATTGCGAAACGTCTCGCTCGCAAGGAAGCGCGTAGGACCGTACCCGCGCAGATACGGCACGAGGACTCGGTAGCCCGCCGAAGCAAGAAGCGGGGCCACGTCGACATAGGTGTGAATGTCGTAAGGCCAGCCGTGAAGGAGAATGACCACGGGGCCGGTTGTCGGGCCGGCTTCGGCGTAAGCGACACTCAGCACGCCGGCGTCGATCTGTTTCAACGACGCGAATGACTTGTTGGTCCCCGGCTTGATGGGTTTTGCCTTGGCGGGTTGGGCGCTCGCAGGGCCCGTGATCCAAGTTCGGCGGCAGCGATCGCCAGGACTGCGGTGCCCATGAAGGTGCGGCGCGCACGGTTCATCTCGTCGGACATCGATTTCTCCTGCACTCAGCGGTTCGCTGGCTGATGCAATGAAACCTCACGCGTCGATCCGAATCCATTGGACGATGGTATTGGTCGCTCGATGGATGTTCCGCGGGACATCGACGTCGCGTCGATGCTCACCTCATCTTGTCGCGGCCCGCATCGAGCTCCAACGCATACTTCACCGCCTGATCCATGCTCATCGCGCGGCCTTCGCTCCAGGCGATATCGAAAGCAGCATCGTCGCCCAATGCTGCGCGCGCGGAGGCCACCTGAACTTCGTAGCGCTGGCGATCGGCGGGTGGCATTGCCGCGCTGACCTCCTCCCTCAGGCGCTCTGCGCGGCCCCAGAGACGGGCTGCCGGTCGCAGGGACTCGCGAATCCAACGAGAAGCCTGCGAACGGGTGCCAACGCCGCAGCCATGTAGATCGGTCACCGACCGCTTGCTGGATGGCCCAGCGGGTCTGTGCAGTTCGTCTTTGCCGTCGGTGGTGTTTCCTTGCATCCAGAGACACGGCGGGCAGCCGGAGTAGCGTCCTTCGCGATCCCTATGTCGGCTTCACCGAACGCTCGCTCCCCGTCAAGGGCTTCCAGCACAAGGCTCGAGCCGCTTCGATGTCGCCCTGGGCATGCCGCACCAGCCCCAATCGTCAGAGCACCTCGGATTCGCACGACCGCCCGGCTGCGCGGCCGCATGGGTAGGCACTCTTCCAGCTTTGCCCGCGCCGCTTCGCCGAGTCGCCCAATTCGCGAGCAAGCTTGCGAGGTTTTGCAGCAAGACCAAGACGTGGCGTCGATCGCCGCCGTCACGCGCCATGGCGAGCGCTTTGCTCGAACAGAGCGCGAGCGGCCGAGATAGTCGGCCCGGTTGAGCGCGATGTTGCGCGAGGTTTCGCGAGCGCGGTAGGTGATGCCCCCACGATGGCCGAGCTCCTTCCAGATGGCCAGTGCCATCCTCGTCGAGTTCCCTTCGGCCGCCGCGTAGTCGTCGCTGAAGGTGCGCCACGAGTATGCTGGCGCGTGCTGAACGCCCTGGCCCGCATCGACGCCGCCGCTCGCCGCTCGGTGCGACGGCGAGGATGCGGGCGATCCAGGCGCGTCCTTCGGCGAGATGACCCCGTATTCGTCCAGAACCAGACAAGCGTGCCCAGCGAGGCGGTAGATCCACTCGCAGAGCGGTTGACCGGCGGGCTCTCGCACCACGCCAGGGCCGAGCGCATAGATTGTCGTGCTCCTTGTCCAACCGATCGAGCTTCAGCTTGAAGTTCCAGTCGCTCTGAGGCTCATCGAGACTTCATCGGCAATCTGCATGAAGTACGTCGAGATGCCGCGCTACGCGCGCTCGTCTCTTCGCCGCTCTCCCGCAAGTCGGTCCTGCGCATAGTGACGCACGGTCTCGAGCATGCCGTAACCGTGTCACCACGTCATGCGTCTCGGCCACCAAGAGATTCTTGTCCACGAGCGAAGTAAGGAGAGCGGGTGCATCTGCGGCGTCGCACGATCGCCGCCGCAGCAGACGTGCTCCGCCGCTTCGAGCGTCCAGCCGCCGGAGAACACGGAGACCCGTCGCAGCATCGCCTTTTCAGCCTCGGTGAGGAGGTCGTAGCTCCAGTCGATGAGTGCGCGCAGCGTTTGGTGTCGAGGCAGGGCGGTTCTCGATCCCTCCGTGAGCAGCTCGAAGCGCTGATCCAGACGTCGACTCAGTGCTTCGACGGAGAGGGTCCGTACACCGGGGCGCTGCGAGCTCGAGCGCAAGCGCAATGCCATCGAGCCGGCGGCAGATCGACGCGACCGCGGACGAGTTCTGCGTGGTGATCGCGAAGTTCGGCTGCTGCAATCGTGCCCGCTCAATGAACAGCCGTGCCGACTCGTACGCCGCGATCGACTCCGGCGAAGCATCGCTTTCCTCATCGGGCACCGACAGCGAAGGTACGCGGTATGTCTGCTCGCCGGTAATGCGCAGACGCTCGCGGCTGGTCGATGAGGATGACAAGGCGTGCGCACCGCTGGAGGAGGGACTCGGCCAGCTGCGCGCAGGCCTCGATCAGGTGCTCGGCATTGTCGAGAAGGAGCAACAGGCAGCGCGGCGCGAGATACTCGGCAATCGTATCGATCAGTCTTGCGCCCGGCTTTTCCTTGATGCCGAGTACGCTGCGAGCGGTCTGCGGCAGCAGTGCGGCGTCCGACAGTGCGGCAAGCTCCAAGAGCCACGCGCCGTCGGGGTAGGCATGCGCTTGCTGGCGGGCGAGGTGGACCGCCAGGCGCGTCTTGCCGCACCCGCCCGAGCCGGTCAAGGTGAGCAGCCGCGCGCGACCCAGCAACTGCGAGAGCTCCGCGATCTCGTTCTCGCGGCCGATGAAGCTCGTGAGGTCGTGCGGCAGGTTGTGCTTCGGTGCGGCCGCGGGGTCGGTCGGCACCGCCCCAAACTGGGTCACTTCCAGCGTGAACCGGTAGCCGCGTCCGGAGACGGTCGCGATCGAGTCCGCACCCAGGACCTTGCGAAGCGCGGAGATGTGTGCCTGCAGGGTGTTCTCCGCCACGACCACCTTGCCCCAGACGCGTTGGAGCAGTTCGTCCTTGGTGACGAGATACCCGCTGCGCAGGGCCAGCGCAGTCAGGAGATCGAGGGCGTGGGGGCCGAGATGGACGGGCGTCCCCGCCGCGAGCAATCGGCGTTCGTCGGGCTGCAGCTCGAAGCGTCCAAACCGATAACGCACCGAGGCCCCTGGGGCAGTCACTGGCACCGTAACTCCATAGTGTCCGGGAGTCACAAGTCTATTACGCCCGCGAACTTCAGAAAATCTTCAGCCGAACGCAAAGACTTTTCGGCAGGGAGGGGCGAAGCTTGCGCCAACGACATATCTCGACGACTCCATCGATCCCGTCGAGGCGGCATCGATGCAAGCACAGGCCAAACCCTTACCGCAGTCAAATCAACCGAATTCTTCAACGCGCCCAACCCGATACCGTGAACAGCCTTTGCGTACTGACCGCGTCGATCGCGCACGAGATCAACCAGCCCCTGTCGGGGATCATGACCAACGCGAGCACCTGCCTCCGAATGCTGAACGCCGACGCTCCCAACCTTGACGGCGCGCGGGAGACGGCGCGACGCACCATTCGCGACGTGAACCGGGCTTTGGAAGTCATCAACCGGTTGCGCGCCCTGTTTGCGGGAACGGCGATCGCAACCGAACCAGTGGACCTGAATGAGGCTGTTGTCGAGGCGCTCGCGTTGTCCCGCAGTGAGCTCGACGCAAGCCGGGTCACGGTCAGATACGTGCTCGCCGATCGATCTGCCGCTCTTGGCCGGCGATCGCGTTCAGCTGGAGCAGGTTATCCAAAATCTCATCAGAAATGCCGCCGAGGCAATGATCGGCGTCCAGCATGGGCCGCGGGAGCTCACGATCACCACGCGGAGGCATGAAGACGACCGAGTGCAGCTCAGCGTGCGTGACGTCGGAATTGGATTCCGGCACGAAGACGCAGACAAGCTGTTCACTCCGTTCTACACGCTCGAAGACTCACGGCATGGGCATCGGCCTGTCCGTCAGTCGATCGATCGTCGAAAATCATTGCGGCCGGCTATGGGGGGCGCCGAACGACGACGGCCCGGGCGCCACGTTCTCGCTGTCGATTCCATGCGCATCCAGGCGGTTGACGCATGACGGCGAGCGGCCCACGGCATTTGGCGGAAGCCGCAAATGCGGTTAGCGCTCGCGAGCGGCTCGTGATCCGGTCCCGCCTACTCGTCGCAGTCGTCGACGATGACGCGTCCGTGCGCGAATCTCTACCCGATCTCCTCAACGAGCTCGGCTTCGCGGTGCGCACGTTTTCTTCCGCGGAAGCGTTTCTCGCGTCCAGAGTGCATCGCAGACACGCGGTGCCTCATCGCGGACATCGCGATGCCGGGCATGACCGGCTTCGACCTGCAACACGAGTTGAGACGACCGAGGTCACGACATACCTATTATCTTCATGACTGCGCAGACGGACGACGCTTTTCGGAGACGACTGATGGAGAGCGGGGCGGTCACATTCCTTTTCAAACCCTTCAGCGAGGAAGCACTGCTCGAGGCGATCGAGGCAGCGCTTGGGCAGCGCGGAGGCTCACTGTAATTGCTGTACCGCAAAGGAGGTCGTTCATGATCGAAGCAGCCATTTCCGTTCAAAAACCCGGTAGCGCCGCGCGGGCCGACGCCACTGCCCTGCGTCTTCATTGTGGACGATGACATTTCGGTGCGTGAATCGCTTGAGCTCCTGCTGAAAGCGGCCGGCTGGCAGGCACTGGCCTTCGCCTGCGCCGCCGATTTCCTCGCATACCCGAGGGTATCGGTGCCGAGCTGCCTCGTACTCGACGTCGGGCTGCCCGATGTGAATGGCCTCGATCTGCAGGATCGGTTTGCGCCCGATGGGGCGATCACGCCGATCATCTTCATTACCGGGTCCGCCGACATCCCGATGACCGTGCGGGCGATGAAGGCTGGCGCGGTGGAGTTCCTCACCAAGCCAGTGCGCGATGACGCGCTGTTGAACGCGATCGAGCGCGCACTCGAGGTCAGCAGCGCACGAGCTTCGTCGCGAGGAAGAGATGGCGGCGATTCGCAATCGCTATGCGTCCCTCACACGCCGTGAGGCGCGAGGTCATGCCCTTGGTCGTGGCGGGGCGCTTGAACAAGCAGGTCGCGTTCGAGCTGGGCATCAGCGAGATCACCGTGAAGGCACACCGAGGCAAGCTGATGCGCAAGATGATAGCTCGCAAGCTACCGGATCTCGTCAAGATGGCGGCCCGGCTCGGCATTGCCGCGTGATCGGATGCGCCAGGCCCACGGGGCACTCAACTCTTTCACGCACTGACTTCTTCGAGGAATAAGGGGCGCGCGAGCCGGGCGCCCCTTCGTTGTCATCACTTTTTCTGCTTGGCTGCTTCCTGCGCCCTCTGGTAACTCTCCGCCACGGCGGCGTAGTGCGGCGTCGCCAGGGCATACAGCTTCGCAAGCTCGGCCGCTTCAGGACGGTTCCACGTGCGGTGAACCTCGGACAGCACCGCATTCGCCGAGGTGGGTATGACGCCGGCCTGGGTGAAGCGAGCCAGCGTTGTTCGCGACGCCAATTCGCTCGGATCGCCGGATGCATCGATCACCGCATAGACCTTGAACCCCGCGGCCTTGGCGTCAAGCGCGGGGAACATCACGCAGACGCTCGTCCAGACCCCCGCTATGACCAGCGTCTTCCGGCCGGTGGCGCGCACCGTCTTGACGAAGTCCTCGTTGTCCCAGGCGTTCACTTCACCCTTGCGCGGCACGTAGACCGCATGGGGTGCGAATTGGTGGATCTCCGGCATCAGTGGCCCATTCGGTCCGTTGGGCTCCGATGCCGACGTGATTACGGGGATCTTGAGCAGGGTCGCCACCTTGACGATCAGCGTGACATTCGACCGCAGCTCGGCGAGGTTGATGTCTTTTACGGTCTGGAACAGCCCGGATTGATGATCGAGCAACAGGATCACGGTGTCGGACGGATCGAGCAGCGCTTGCCCCCCGCCGGTAGGCAGCACGCTCGACGGTGCGCTGCCTGGGCGACTCGTTTGAGCGAGCGCGCTCGAATCGAGCAGTAGGACGACGCCGAGCGCCATCACGGCGCCAAGCGCCCTTACCGCCTTCTTTAAAGATATCGACATGAGTGTTCTCCTTTCATGGTCATCATTTTAGTGACACAGAGCGCGAGATGGCATAGCGGTATCGGACATCCCTTACTTCGCGCGGTTGAAGGCAATGTTGTCGAGGAGGACTTCCCGGTTCAGGGGCACTTTGTCGGGATTCCCGATGTCGAGCTTGACGAACGAGATCGGGGTGCGCCAACGCGGCGCGCCCGTTCGCACTATTGGCGCAGCGACCGGAACGCCGCCCGGAGCTCCTGGGCGAAGAGCTGCGGCTGTTCCCACGCCGCGAAGTGACCGCCTTTGTCGACCTCGTTCCAGTAGATGAGCTTGTGAAAGCTCTGCTCGGCCCAGCTGCGCGGCGCGCGATAGATCTCGCCGGGAAAGATCGTCACGGCGACCGGAACTTTCGGGATGTCGAAGGCGTTGAAGGGCCCGCCTCCGCCCTGCGCGGCGTCCCAGTAGGAGCCGCGAGGAGGACGTGCCGGTGTTCGTGAGCCAGTACAGCGTGACGTCGTCGAGCATCTCGTCTCGCGTGAGCGACCTTCTCCGGCTCGCCGCCGCTGTACGTCCACTCGGTGAACTTGTCATAGAAGAAGGCAAGCATGCCGACCGGCGAATCCGCGAGCGCGTAGCCAAGCGTCTGCGGGCGGGTATTCATCATCTCGGCATAGCCGAACCCCTTCCGGTAGAAGTACTCGAGGCCGGCGAACGCCGCCTTCTCGGCGTCGGAGAAGCTCGGAGGGCACCGGCTCGCCGGTTGCGGATGAGCCTCAGCGACGCTCGGCGGCACGGTGCCCGGCATGTTGATGTGGATGCCGAGCAGCCCCTGCCGGCGCCTGAACTGCCATCACCTCGGAGATGATCGCGCCCCAGTCGCCGCCCTGCGACACGTATTGCTTGTATCCCAGACGCTGCATCAGCTCGTGCCATGCGCGCGCGACGTGGTCGGGACCCCAGCCCGTCGCCTTGCGGCTTGCCCGAGAAGCCGTAGCCCGGGATACGTGGGCAGCACGAGATGGAAGGCGTCTTCCGCGCGTCCCCCATGAGCCGTAGGATCGGTGAGCGGAGCGATGACCTTGAGAAGCTCGAGCGGCGAGCCGGGCCAGCCGTGCGTCATGATCAGCGGCATGGCATTCGGATGACGCGAGCGGACATGGATGAACTGGATGTCGAGGCCGTCGATCGTCGGTGACGAACTGCGGCAAGCGCATTCAATTTCGCTTCGGCCTTGCGCCAGTCGTAATCCGTGCCCCAGTAGCGCACGAGCGGCTGCAGCTTCGCGAGCTGCACGCCCTGGGAAAAGTCGTCGACGGTTCTCCCGCTCCGGCCATCGCGTAACCGCAATGCGGCGGCGCAGATCGTCGACCGCGGCTTGCGGAACCCGGATCTTGAAGGGTCGGATCGAGCGGTCTTCGGATGCGGGGCGTCGCTGCGCGGTGTCCGCGGCCACGAGGACGTCCTGGGGGGCGGAGGGGGTCAGGGTTTGTCCGTGGATCGGAGTGATAGAGCAGAACAGGCCGAAAGCAAGCGCGACCGCCGAGATGGCAACGGCGCTGCCCGGGTTGGGCGCTGGCAATGCCAGAGGCGCGCTCTTCAGAACTTCGTGAAGATGCGAGGTTGCGGGCACTCGCGATGTACTGCAGGTTCTCGAGGGTCATGACGGTTCCTTGCGGATGAGACGGGTGTCGCGCTGATGTCGACTCGATACGCGGCGCGGAACCTATTCCATCAGACCCATCGTGCCCGGTCGATTGCACGATGGTGTCGGTCGACACGTTGATATCGTGTCGCTGCAATGCGCAAGCAGCGGGGCGTGCTAACTCGGTATAAAGTTGCGTAACGGTTGAAGACGAAGTCGCACGCCTTGTCCTCGCGACGGCCGATCACGACTACAGTTTGCCCGAGCAGTTCCGGTTCGCGCCGAGTGGGAGAGGCGGTGGTTGCGGTGCGCATGATCCCTCCGGATCAATCCTGTTCGGCAAACAGTTGCGCTTGCGTCTTTCCGTACGGAAAGAAACTCCCCTTCTCACCGTTTGCCCAGGCGGTTCGCTGCTCCGCGCTGCTGATGTCCCAGTCGGGACGGCAACGCTGCAGCACGGCGCGCAGGTCGAGGCGCAGCTCCTCCACCGTCGGCCGGCCGAAGAACCAGTAGCCGTTGTAAATCTTGTAGACACGCAGGCCGGGCTCGAGCACCAGCGTGTGCGGGATCATCGGATTGTGATGCGGGTCGGTGTATTCCGCGATGTCGAGATCCTTCTGCAGTTTGCGCCCGGTGTCGGAGAGAAACGGCCAGTGCGCACCGACGCCGGAACGGAACTCGTTCGTCTCCAGCAAGTTGTCGGTGGATATGGTCACGAGACGGCAGTAGCCCACCGTCATCTCGCGATGAAGCTGCACGAGCCCCTCGTGTTGCCGCCTGTCTTTTGGACAAAAGCCTCCGCGGGAGAGCACCAGCACGAGCGGATCGCCTTGCTGCAACTCCGAGAGCGAGCGGTGCTTGCCGCGGTGGTCTGAAAGCGCGTAGTCGGGAAAGACTGCGCCGGGGACGATGTCGGCCCTCATCGGCGGGCACCATCCATGTAGAGCGCAGCATCTTTGGCGGCCTCGTCGGGAGTCCTGCCGCGCTCGCGCGCGACGAGGTAGGCGGCGTACCACCCCGACCAGTGGTGCTTCGGAGCGGTGGCTTCGTACTCGCCATGGCGCTCCTCTGCCTCTCGCAGAAGCGGTATCAGTGTCGCGACGTCCATGCTGCTGAGCCCTCGTCCGGGAAGCCGCGTCTTGATCTCCTGGAGCACCCAGCTGTTGCCGTCCGGATCGTTGAACGAGGCGAACGTGCGGTAGGAGCGACCTTCCGGATCCGGCCCCGGCAGACGTCCCTGCGTCCCGGTGAAATGGAGGCCGCCCTCGAAATGGAACGCGCCACTCACGTCGACTCCGTATCCGATGAGCTCGGCCCGTGCTGCCTCGATGTCATCGACCATGAGAAGCAATCCCGGAACGGAGCCTGGCGTTGCCTTCGTGAGTCCCTTGCCGAAGAAGAAGGAGCACGCAGAGCCGGGTGGTGTCACCTGCACCACGCGCCAGCTGTCGCCACTGGCGAAATCGGCGTCCAGCCGCCACCCCATGCTCAGGTAGAAGCGCTTGGCGCGATCGACGTCGGACACGGGAATGACGACGACCTCGAGCTTCATGTCGACCTTCCCGGCGTTCGGGATGTGGGCTGCGTGTTCATTGCTCATCTGTGTATTCATCGTGACCTCCGTGGGTTGGTGGTGAGTGGCATAAACGGCCTTCGCAGCGATCTCGGCAAGGCTCTGAGGCAGAGTGATGCACAGAGCAGCGTCGCGCTTGGACGAATATTGCCCAACTTGTATGGCCATCAGAACAGCGTGGGCCGGTCCGCGAAACCATAGCGGTGCCGCGAGCACAGTGAAGTCCGTCAACTCGATCGACACATCAGTCCCGTGAAAAGAGCGCGGCCCCACCAGCCGGTTTTCGGTCGTGGCGAGGCAACGTCCTCAGGGTTTGTATTGGAAGCGCTGGGTCAACGACTGGGCGCAGGTTCTTCTGATAGAGCTGCGGCGTGCCAGTGCGAAAAGTGGCCGCCTTTCCCACTTGTTGTAATTGATCAGTTTGGATCATTGCTTTCTTTCATTTTGAGAGATTCGGTACACGGTGGATGACGCGCCCTGGCGCGCCATCCACCGACGACTTTGAACTACCTTGAACTACCGAGCGACTTGAAACCTGCGCGAAGATCTTCCACGATCGCCTGCGGCTGCTCCCACGCGGCAAAGTGCGCGCCTTTGGGATGGCGCTTGTAGTAGACCAACTTGGGATAGGCCTTTTCGGCCCACTTGCGCGGAATCGGGCAGATCTCCTCCGGGAAAGCGCTCACCACGACTGGGATCTTCACCCCCTTCGGAGCGAAGAAGGCGAACTTGTTCTCCCAGTACAGGCGAGCCGACGATACCCCCGTGTTGGTCAGCCAGTACAGGGTGATGTTGTCGAGAATATCGTCTCGCGTCATGCCCTCGGCGGCGCCGTCAAATACGCGAGCGATGAGCCTGTAGGTCCAGATATCATGATCGATGATCCACGCGGCAAGGCCGACCGGAGAATCCTCGATCCCATACAGCGTCTGCGGCCGGTGCCCCATCTCCTGGGCATAGCCGAGACCATGCTTGTAGAAGAATGCGACGTGGTCGAAAGAAAATTTCTCCTCTTCGTCGAGGCCGGGAGGCGGCGCTGCGCCGGCAAAGGCCGCCGCATCAATCTCGGGCGGAATCGCACCGGCCATGTTGGTGTGAATGCCAACCAGTCCTGGCGGTGCCTGCACACCCATCATGTCGACGATGAGGGCACCCCAATCGCCCCCTTGCGCGGCGTAGCGCTGATATCCCAGGCGCTCCATTAGCGTGGCCCATGCCCGGGCAATGCGTTCGGGGCCCCAACCCGTCGTGGTCGGCTTGCCCGAGAAGCCGTAGCCCGGCATCGACGGAATTACCAGGTGAAACGCATCCGCGGCGCTTCCGCCGTGGGCCGTCGGATTGGTCAGCGGCTCGATGATCTTGAGCTGCTCGATGATCGAGCCCGGCCACCCGTGGGTGATGATGAGCGGCAGCGCATTCTCGTGTTTCGAGCGAACGTGAATGAAGTGAATGTCCAGCCCATCGATCTCGGTGATGAAATGCGGGTAGGAGTTCATCTTCGCCTCGACCTTGCGCCAGTCGTGCTCCGTCGCCCAATAGCGCGCCAGTTTCTGAATCGTGGCGAGCTGGACGCCCTGCGTGTCATCTGCGACCGGCTCCCGCTCGGGCCACCTGGTTGCGTTTATTCGCCTGCGCAGGTCGGTAAGTTCCGCTTCCGCAAAATTCACGCGAAACGGACGAATCGCATTCTTGTCGGCTGTCTTGTTGTTGCGTTCCGTAGCGATTGGTTGGGTCATGGTGTTTCCTTCGGAAATTGTCATGGTCTGGGCGTGACCCGGAAGAAAGTCCTGTCGCGCGTGCGTTCGATTCGATCGAGACCAATGCGCCGACGAAATGACACCAGACGCATGGCGTCGAGTCGATAGGACGATGGTATTGCCCGATACCTTGGTGTTGGTACCGATACCATCGTCCAATGGATTCGCCTCCACACTTGCGGTGTGATCGAGCGCGTTCTATCTTCGCGACTTGAGTGAATTGGAGGACGCGATGATCACGCAACCGGGAGATCACGCAGATCAGCAAGAAACCCGAGTACGAAGCAAAATTGCGCAGCTTTTCGATCCAGGCGTCCGTCGCCACGCCGGCGGAGTTCGACGCGTTCATCAAGTCGGAGGTCGCGCGCTGGGCGAAGGTGGTCAAGGCTGCGAACATCGAGCCCGAATGAGCGCTTCGTTCCCGGATGGGGACGTTGACACCTCAATCCATTCCGCAGGTCGGACCGGGACCGGGGCGCGAGCGGCGCCTGCTGTCAACGCTCCCGTTTCGATTGACTGTCGGCTTCCAGACATCTTCAGGGAGCGCACGAGCTTTCTCCCGACGGCGGTTTCCTTGTCCGCCATGCGTTGACGCGGACCTGCAATCGCGACCCCGAGCGTCGACGTTCCCATTCTGAGAGGCGCCGCAACGGCCAGCACGTCGGGGACGTTTTCTCCGTGCGTCGAATAGTAGCCACGCACTCGCGACGCAGCGAGATCGGCCTTCAGACGCGACGCGGTTACGATCGTGCGGTCCGTGATCTTCCTGAGTTCCGTGGCTCGAAGCCAGGCATCGAGCTCGCCGGGCGGCATCGCTCCCAGCATGACCTTGCCGATCGAGCTGGAATGCAGGGGTTTGTGTTCCCCCGCCTGGGACGAGTAGCGAATGGCCTGCGAGTCTCGAGTACGAGCAGATAAAGCACCGTGTCTCCATGACGAACCCCGAGGATCACCGTCTCGTCTACCTCGTCGCGCAGTTGCGCAAGCGCGGGCTCGAGGCGAAGGGCGACGGATCGTGCGCGTTGATCCCCTGCGCCAGGTCCCACAGCCGGCGTGTCGGATAAGCATCGCGGCCCGAGTCGAAGTAAAGGAAGCCGCGCTGTTCCAGCGCCTTGAATACGCCATGACATGTCGAGACCGGCATGTTCGCCAGGCGTGCCGCCTCCGAGAGCGAAAGGGGGCGGCGCGCGCCGCGGAATGCTTCGAAGATTTCCAGCGCGCGGAGTGCGGACCGGCTTGTTTCTCCATTCATGGCCATGGGATCCGGTAAGAGACCTCAGCGCGTTGAAAGGGCCTAGCGTCGGGTTGTCTCACTCCGGCGCGCGACGGTCGCCGTTCCAGAGGAAGCCGGTACCTCTTGCCAGGTGGCCGGAATGTTCTATAATGCTGAAATAGCTTTCACGATACTGAAAGACTAGACCGGGCGCAACACGTTTCCGGTTCAGGCCGTGTCCGTTTGCCTGTCCGCGCAAGGGTCTCGCCGTTCGGTCGCTCGGAACCTTAGGGCACGCCATCCGTGAACACGAATTCCGACATCGTCGTCGACGTCCGCGAAAGCGGTCTCGTCTGGATCACGATCAACCGACCGCACAAGCACAACGCGCTGGCTCGGTCCGTCCTGGCTGAGCTCGCCAATGCGGTCCGCACATCGGGTAACGACCCACGTACTCGTTGCGTCGTCCTCAGTGGCGCAGGTGAGAAGTACTTCGCCGCGGGCGGAGACCTGGTGGATCTGGCGCAGGTACGAACCGAGGCGGCGACGCGCCAAATGGCCGACGAGGCGACCACTGCGCTGGATGCAGTTCGGGACTGCCCCGTGCCTGTGATTGCGTATGTGAACGGCGATGCACTTGGCGGTGGCGCGGAGCTGGCCGTGGCCTGCGATCTTCGAATGCTCGAGTCCCATGCGCGTATCGGCTTCGTGCAGGGTCGCATAGCAATCACGTCGGCCTGGGGCGGGGGTCCGGATCTTTGTCAGCTGGTGGGCGGCGCCAGAGCGATGCGAATGATGAGCCGATGCGAAATGATCGGCGCGGAAACCGCGCTCGCGTGGGGATTGGTGGACGCCATCGTGACCGGCGGTCCCGAAAGTGCCGACGTGCAGGCGTTCCTCAAGCCGCTGCTCGATCGCTCAGCGCTGGTGCTGCGCGGCATCAAGGCGCAAACGCGCGCGTGGCGCAGTGGGCTTCCCTACGAGTCGCGTCGCGTCATCGAGCGCGACAACCTGGTGGCGACCTGGCTCAGCGACGAGCACTGGGCCGCGGTGGATCGGTTCCTCACCAAGGAAAAGCAATGAAGCAAGGCGAATTCGCTGAGAGCCCTTCCGGGCTGCCGCCGCCGAGACTCTCCGTGCAAAGCGCAACGGGAATCGACGTTCCTACGCACGTCGGGCCCGAAGCGGTGCACGACGAAAACATCGGATCGCCCGGGGCGTTTCCGTTCACGCGTGGCATCTTCGCCGATGGCTATCAGGGCCGGATGTGGACGATCCGCCAGTACTCCGGCTTCGGGACGGCGGAGGAATCGAACGAGCGCTACAAGTTCCTGCTCGCGCAAGGACAGACGGGATTGTCCGTTGCGCTCGATCTGCCGACGCAGTGCGGTTACGACCCGACCCACCCGATGGCCCGCCCGGAAATCGGCAAGGTCGGCGTTTCGCTATCGAACCTGAGCGAGGCGGAGATCCTGTTTCGCGATCTCGACCTTTCGCAAGATCTCGACGTCGTTCACGATCAACGGCACCGCTGCGATCGTCTACGCGATGTATCTCGCTGTTGCGGACAAGGTGGGGGTGCCGCGCGCGAAGCTCACGGGGACGATTCAGAACGACATCCTCAAGGAATACGTCGCGCGGGGCACGTGGATCTTTCCGGTCAAGCCGTCGATGCGGCTGGTGGCCGACTCGATCCTGTATTCGAACGACGTCTCTCCGCGGTTCAACCCGATCAGTATTGCGGGTGCGCATGTCCGCGATGCAGGCTGCACCGCCGCCGAGGAGATGGCCTATACGCTTGCGAACGGGCTGGCGTATGTGGACGAGCTCCGCCGGCGCGGCGGCGACGTGGAGAAGTTCGCGAAACGCCTGTCGTTCTTCTTCTACGTCCACATGGATTTCTTCGACGAGATCGCGAAGTTCCGGGCCGGGCGCCGGCTGTGGGCGAAGCTCATGAAGGAACGCTACGGCGCGCAGGATCCCAAGGCTCAGCACTTCCGCTTCGGCGTGGTGTGCGGCGGCTCGTCTCTGATCGCTCCGCAACCGTACAACAACGTGGTTCGGGTTGCGGTCGAGACCATGGCGGCCGTGCTGGGCGGCGCGCAGTCGATTTTCACCTGCGCCTTCGACGAGGCGTTCCAGATCCCGACGGAGACGTCGGCGGAACTCGCCGTGCGGACCCAGCAGATCATCGCATTCGAGAGCGGGATCGCGCGCACGGTCGATCCGCTCGGCGGCAGCTATTTCCTCGAGCAGCACACCGACCGGATGGAGGAGGCGATCACCGGCGTGATGGACGAGATCGAGGCCTACGGTGGCGTGGTCCGTGCAATCGAGGACGGGTGGATCCAGATGCGGCTGGCCGAGCGTGGACTCGAGCGCAAGCTGAAGAGCGATTCCGGCGAGACCGTGATCGTCGGCCAGAACCATTTCCGCCGCGAAGGCGAGCAGATCGCGGTCGGCGAGGTGTTCAGGCTCGACTCGACGGTCGCGCAGCGGGCGCTCGAAAAGTTCCAGCGCGTGCTCGACACGCGGAATCAGTCGGCCGTCGACCGCTCCCTTGCACGGTTGTCGGAGGCCGCCGGAAACGACCGCGAGAACGTGATGCCGTACCTGGTCGATTGCTGCCATGCCTACGCGACCGTGGGCGAAATGGTCGCCTGCCTCAAGAAGGAATGGGGCGAGTTCCAGGAACCGGTGAACCTATGAGCACCGCCGGGCCGTCCCAAGGTGCTCGCCCCCTCCTGCCAGGAGGGGGTGTGCGACGTCGCGGAGCGACTAGCCTGGGGGAGGTTACCCAATGAACGCCTCTCGAGCTGAGCGTCCGTTGCACGGCAAGCGCATCCTGATCGGCAAGCCGGGACTCGATGGGCACGACATCGGCGCGAAGATCATCGCGCTAACGCTGCGCAACGCCGGCGCCGAAGTGATCTATACCGGTTTGCGCCGCAGTCCCGAGCAGATTGCGCGGGTTGCCGTCGACGAGGGCGTCGACGCGCTGGGTCTCAGCATCCTGTCGGGGAGCCACAAGGAGCTCGTGAGCGACGTGTTCGCTCGCCTTCGCGAGCTCGACGCAGCCGACATCAAGGTCTTCGTAGGTGGAACCATTCCCGCTCGAGGATCAGAAGGACTTGCGCGATCTGGGTGTCGCCGGCGTATACACCTCGGACATGCCGCTGTCCGAAGTCGTCGCTTCGCTCGCGAAGGCACTGTCATGAGCGCCGCAGGGCCGTCCCAAGGCGCTCGCCCCCCCTCGGGGGTGCGGCGCGAAGCGACAGCTCGGGGGGTAATCCGATGAGCGGTCCGCTCGACGGCATCCGCGTCGTCGAGGTCGGCCACATGCTGGCGGGCCCCTACTGCGGACTCCTGCTTGCCGACTTGGGCGCCGAGGTCATCAAGATCGAGCCGCCCGAGGGCGACATCGCGCGAAACATCAGCCCGCATCGCATCGGCGAGCACAACGCCTACTTCGCGAGCCTCAATCGCAGCAAGAAGAGCATCGTGCTCGACCTTGCGAGCGACACGGGACGGGAGGCGCTCGGGCACATCGTCGCCGATTCGCATGCGCTCGTCACCAACCTGCGACCGAGCGCGATCAAGAAGCTCGGCCTCACCTACGACGCGTTGAAGGCCTGGAATCCGCGGCTCGTCTGTGTCGCGTTGACCGGTTACGGGCTCGACGGGCCGCACGCGAACCGTCCCGCCTACGACTATGTGATCCAGGCGATGACCGGGATCATGGCGTTGACCGGTGATCCGAAGGCGCCGCCCACGAAGGCCGGCTACTCGGCCGTCGACAATTCGGCCGGGCTCGCCGCCGCGGTGGGGCTGCTGGCGAAGATCGTGCAGGGCAAGGGGGGGCAGGTCGATGTTGCCATGTACGACGTGATGCTTTCGCAATTGAACTACCTTGCCGGCGCGTGGCTCAACGCCGGAGAATCGCCCGAGCGGTTCGCGAACTCGTCTCATCCCTACATCGTCCCCGCCCAGATCTTTCCGACGTCGGAAGGGTGGCTCACGCTGTTCATTACGCACGACCAGTTCTGGCAGAAGTTCTGCCGCGAGCTCGGAAAAGACGAGTGGATCACGGATCCGGTCTTCGCGACGATGGAGGCGCGTCGGCGTAACCGCGAACGCGTGCTCGAAGAGATCACGCGAGTGCTGGCGACGGACACGCGCGGAACTGGATGAAGCGCCTGGAGCCGCTCGGCGTCGTCGTCGCCGAGATCGGCACGCTTGACGCGGCGCTTTCGAGCGAGCTGGCCGCCGATCGCCATCTGGTCGTTCAGCTCGGCGACGGGGACCTTGGATTGCGCGCCGTCGGCAGCCCGATCAAGTTCAGCGATTCGTCACCCGAGTACGGCGCTCCGCCGCTGCTGGACGAGCATCGCGACCAGATCCTGCGGAAATGTCCGACTTAGCGCGGCCGCCCCTCGATCGGCGAGCGCTCGGTCTTGCTTTGACGCGCATCGCGAATGTCGGAACGTCCGGCGCGTTTGCCAGCCTTGATGATCGCCGGCTTCGCAAGCCCGGCGAATCGGCCTGACCGGCGCGCCCGGCGCAGGAAAGAGCACGCTGGCCGGGAGGCTCGCGCTCGAGCGACTGGATCGCGGTCGTCTTGGCGTTCTGGCGATCGATCCGACCAGCCCCAAGACCGGCGGCGCGATCCTCGGCGATCGCATCCGCATGGACGACCTCGCAGGCTCCGAGAACCTCTACATCCGATCGTTCGGCTCGCGCTCGGCCTCGGATGGGCTCACCGACAACCTCCCGGAGCTATTGGAAACGATGGATCGTTTCGGTTTCGATGAGGTGATCCTCGAGACCGTCGGCGTCGGCCAGGCCGAGTTCGCGGCGCGCACGCATGTGGATACCTTGATCCTCGTGATTCCCCCGGACGCGGGCGACGTCGTTCAGGCGATGAAGGCCGGAATCATCGAGATCGCGGACATCTTCGCGATCAACAAGGCCGACATGCCGTCAGCGGCGAAGATGGCGACGGAGATCAAGCGGATTGTCGCGCTGACCCACCGGGGGAGAGCGGGCTGGATGCCGCCCGTGGTGCTGACGTCGGCATCGAAGCCGGAATCGATCGCTCAGCTCTCCCAGCATGTCGATCGTCATCTCGAGAGCTTGCGCATGAGCGGCGAGTTCGGATCTCGAGCCTCGAGCGACGCAAATATCGCCTGCGGCGGTGGTTCGAAAGACCCGTCCAGGAGATCGTCGACCGCGAGCCCGCTGCGTTTTTCGACTGGACCCAGGCGAGCAGATTGCGGCGCTGCTCGAGCGGCTTGGAGCCATTCCACGGCGTTGATGCGTGAGCCGCGCGACGAAGCCTCGCATTCGTTTCGCCACGAGGAGGCTCTCCCATGAAATCGATCCGAACTATTGCGGCGGCGCTCGCCGCTGCTGGCTTCTGCCCGCATCGCGTCCGCCCAGACCTATCCGACAAAGCTCGTGCGCATCGTCGTCCCGCAGGCGCCTGGCGGCGCTTCCGACGCACTGGCGCGAATCATCGGCCAGCGGCTGTCGGAGCGCTGGCAGCAGCCGGTCGTCGTCGAGAACCGCGCCGGCGCCGGCGGCGTGATCGGCACCGATCCGTTGCCAAGTCCGCCCCCGATGGCTATACGCTGCTGCTCGCGTATGACGGGACGCATGCCGTCAACGCGAGTCTCTACAAGAGCCTGCCGTTCGACCCGCTGAAGGACTTCGCGACTGTCGCGACGCTGGCCAACGTGCCGTTCGTGCTCGCGGTCAACGAATCTCGCCGGCGAAGGACATCAAGGAATTCATCGAGCGAGCGAAGGCGAACCCCGGCAAGCTGAAGTACGGCTCGGCGGGCAACGGCTCGGTCAATCACCTGCTCGGCGCCATGTTCAGCAAGGGCGCTGGTGTGCAACTGGTCCACGTCCCGTACAAGGGCGCGGCGCCGGCGATCGCGGACTTGATCGGCGGCAGCGTCGAATCGGTGTTCACCAGCATTCCGTCGGTCGTCGGACATATGCAATCCGGGCGCGTCCGCGCGTTCGCGGTGACGAGCGGATCGATCCGGCGCGCTGCCGAATGTCCCGACGATCGCGGAATCGGCGATTCCCGGATTCGACGTCACGCCGTGGTTCGGGCTGCTCGCGCCCGCGGCACACCCGCCGAGATCGTCAGCCGGATCAACGATGACGTGGCGCGCTGCTGGCGACGAAGGAAGTGATCGATGCGTTCGCGGCGCAGGGTGCGGAGCCGTTTCCACGACGCCGGGCGCGTTCGGCGCCCTGTTGAAGAGGACATCGACAAGTGGGCGGTAGTCGTCAAGGAGACGGGTGCCAAAATAGACTGATAAAGCCGAGCGACGTGTTCAAGCCAGAGGGGGGGGGGGAAGATTAGCGTCGTTTTTGCGCCGATGCCAGAGCATCGATCAACACCATCGTCCAATGGATTCGCCTCCACGCTTCTGGTGTCATCGCTCCGTGTTTTGTGTATCGCATATGTCGAATAGGATGCTCGCGTTTCAAGTTTGATCATGTTCGCATGCATCGTCAATGCCGACTTGGCACAGCCTTCTCTGCCCACCTCAGCAGCCGGTGGATTCATCGGCCTTATGCTGCTGGCCTCGGCTACGCCGCGAACCGCTTCGGTTCCCAGAATCCATCGGCGGAGTCCGCTCCGAAGTCGATGCGGAGACCACGTCCTGTAAAGAGCTGAAATCGAGGCTTCAGAACCGGAACGTTGAACATAGTCTCCGGACCAAGAAGGTTCAGGCGACACTGACTATGCTCGCGTTTCCTCAGTGCCGATTCTGGCAGAGGCCCTTCTTTTCTGATGTCGTAACAGATGACGAGTGGTGCAGGATGGAGTCATATCTGCGCTGCGAATACTCAGTAGGACATGAAATTGGCAGGGAGAAAACGGATAGGCTGATTTCGATCACGCGAAGCCTGAGTGTTTTGAAAGACGAAGTCTCGCCAGGCTGAGATGTTTATCGTTCAGAGCGGCATGGCAACGGAACACGCGCAGCGATCTGCATCCGGAAACGTCTTACCGCTTAAACATGCCATCGCGATGCAAGTATTCGCCGTATTGCGATGAGAACAACTTCCGCAAACTGCGAATGCCTTCGATGGAAAGAGAGACGCGGTTTCAGGGGCCCCGCAATCGGCGTATTCTTTCCATGATCCGGCGCCTGGTGCGAGCGCGCATGCGTTCGCCATCCAGAGCGAAGACCTTGGGCGCACGAGGAGATGAAATGACCAAGCTCAATATCAATGGAAAGCAATACGACGTTGATGTACCCGCAGATACTCCATTGCTCTGGGTTTTGCGCGACGAGCTGGGTCTGACCGGGACCAAATTCGGCTGCGGCATGGCACTGTGTGGCGCCTGCACCGTGCACATCGACGGCCAGCCGGGGCGCGCGTGCATGACCCCGATTTCCACGCTCGCGAACAAGAAGGTCGTCACTATCGAGGCGATCGGCGCGGACAAGGTCGGCAGGGCCGTGCAGACGGCATGGATCGAGGTGGGCGTACCGCAGTGCGGCTATTGCCAAGCCGGCCAGATCATGTCGGCGACAGCGCTCCTCAAGCAGAAACCCAAACCCACCGACGCCGACATCGAGGCGGCCATGACCGGCAACATCTGCCGCTGCGGCACGTACGGGCGGATCCGCGCCGCCATCAAGCGGGCGGCCGGTGAGAAAGGGGCGACAGCATGAACGCGCCATTCGACTTGACCAAGGCGACGGCCATGGACGCAGCATCACCCGAAGCATCGTTGGTGATTGCCAATGTGAGTCGGCGGAAGTTTCTCCAGGGCACGTCCGCGCTCAGCGGGTTGGTGCTCGCCGTGGGATTGCCCGCCTTCGTGCGCGCTGCGGATCCGCCCAAGTACGGCGCGGATGGCATGCCGCACGGTTGGGTCGACAATCCGACGGTGTTTGTCGCCATCGGCGAGGACGGTATCGTCAGCATCGTCTGCCATCGCTCGGAGATGGGCCAGGGCGTGCGCACCGGCATGCCGATGATCGTCGCCGACGAACTCGAAGCCGACTGGTCACGCGTGCGTGTCGTGCAGGCTACGGGCGACGAAGTCCGCTACGGCAACCAGGACACCGACGGCTCGCGCAGCACACGCCATTTCTTCATGCCGATGCGTCGTTGCGGCGCGGCCGCGCGGCAGATGCTGGAAGCCGCGGCCGCCGCGCGCTGGAAGGTTCCGGTTAGTGAAGTGCAGGCGAAGAACAGCGAGGTGGTGCACGTACCGACCGGCCGGCGTCTCGGCTACGGAGCGCTCGCCAAGGCGGCGTCGAGCATGCCGCTACCGGCGCCGGATGCGATTCGACTCAAGGATCCCTCGCAGTTCCGCTACATCGGCACCGACAAGCTGAAGCTCCTCGACGCGCAGGACATCGCCACCGGCAAGGCGCAATACGGCATGGACACGCGTCTTCCCGGGATGCTCTATGCCGTGGTGGCGCGACCCCAGGTGTATGGCGGCAAGGTGTCAAGTTACGACGCTGCCGCGGCGCTCAAGGTCCCGGGCGTCGTGCGCGTCGTGCAGATCGACCCCACGCCGGGTGCACCCGAGTTCAATCCGCTCGGCGGCGTTGCCGTGATTGCGCGCAATACCTGGGCCGCGATGCAGGGGCGCAACGCGCTGAAAATCGTTTGGGACGATGGCCCGAATGCGAGCTACGACTCCATTGCTTACAGGGCGACGCTCGAGGAGGCCGCACGCAAGCCGGGCAAGGTCGTGCGCAATGATGGCGACTTTACCGCGGCAGCGGCCGCTGCGGCGAAACGGATCTCGGCGGAATACTACCTTCCGCATCTCGCGCATGCGTCGATGGAACCGCCTGCCGCGAGCGCTCGCATCACGCGGGGCAAGTGCGAAGTCTGGGGTTGCTTCCAGTCACCCCAGGCCACGCGCGACCTCGTCGCCAAGCGGCTCGGCATGCCGGTCGAAAATGTCACGGTGCACGTCACCTTGCTCGGCGGCGGATTTGGGCGCAAGTCCAAGCCCGATTTCGGCATCGAGGCGGCCGTGTTGTCCAAAGCGATGGACGGCAAGCCGGTCAAGGTCGCCTGGACGCGCGACGACGACCTGCACAACGACTATTTCCACACGGTATCGGTCGAGCGTCTCGAAGCTGGCGTCGATGCACAAGGACGACCGGTGGCGTGGCTGCACCGCACCGTTGCGCCGACGATCGTGTCCACCTTCGATGCAAGTGCCAAGGAGGAGGCGAATTGGGAGCTCGGCATGGGCGTCATCAACGTGCCTTTTGCCATTCCGAACATCCGCATCGAGAACCCGGAAGCGGTCGCGCATACGCGCATCGGTTGGTTCCGCTCGGTATCGAATATTCCTCACGCATTCGCAGTGCAGTCGTTTGTCGCCGAGCTGGCGGCGGCGGCGGGGCGCGACCCGAAGGATTTTCTGCTCGAGGTGATCGGCCCCGCTCGGGTGGTGTCGCCACAGATGTTGGGCGATACCTGGAACCACGGCGAATCGCCCGAGCGCTATCCCGTCGATACCGGACGTCTGCGGCGCGTCGCAGAACTTGCCGCGAAAGAGGCGGGCTGGGGCAGATCGCTGCCCAAGGGGAGCGGTCTCGGCATCGCCGCGCACTATAGTTTTGTGACCTACGTTGCCGCGGTCGTGGAGGTCGCCGTCGACGCGAAGGGTGAGTTGACCATTCCACGAGTGGATATCGCGGTCGACTGTGGAGCGACCATCAACCCGGATCGCGTACGCGCCCAGATGGAGGGAGCCTGTGTCATGGGTGTGAGCGCGGCGATGCTGGGCGAGATCAGCTTCAAAGACGGCCGCGCGCAGCAGGACAATTTCCACCCGTACGAGGTGACGCGCATGTCCGCGTCGCCGCGCGAGATCCGTGTTCACATCGTGCCCGGCGACTACAGCAAGCCGCTGGGCGGGGTTGGCGAGCCGGGCGTGCCGCCGGTTCCGCCAGCGCTGTGCAATGCGATCTTTGCTGCGACGGGCAAGCGCATCCGACAGTTGCCGATTCGCGATCAGCTGAAAGCTTAGGGTATTGAAGCAGGGGAGGCGTGGGTCATACGGAAGGGAAAACCCGCGCCCGGCTTGACGCTACCGCGCCCGACGCTTCGCCCGCTATTCCAGCGCGTACAGATTGCCGTCCGTGCTGCCGAAGTACACGACCCCGCCGATGACCAGCGGCGAGGAGAAGATCGACCCGACGCCGAACTGCCTGACGGTCGCGGCAAGGGGTGCCTCGCCCCAGTTGGACCAGTAGAGCATCGGTACATTGAATCTGCCATCCGCGGTCAACGCCCAACCCTTGTTGCGTCTTGACGCCTCGGTCTGGAACTCCCAAAGCAGCTCCCCGCTGTTCAGATCGCGAGCCTCCAGCGTTCCGTTGAGGATGCCCACGAAGACCACGCTCCCGGCCACCGACGGCGACGAAAATACATAAGCTTTGGCTTGCTGCTGGACGATCAGCTTGCCGGTCTCGGCATCGACCACGAGATAGCGGCTTGTATCCGAAGTGCCGAAGATCACTTTCCCTTGCGTCACCGCAGGCGACGTGATCACCCAGCTCCCGCTGTTATTGAAACGCCACTTTTCCTTGCCGGTCGCCGCATCGATCGCGTAGAGGTTGGAGTCCCTGCAGCCCGTGTAGACCACGCCGTTCACGACTGCCGGCGACGACTGGAATCCGACCTGGTTGTGGATCACCGGGTCCTCGCCCCCGTGAAAGCGCCACTTCTCCTTTCCAGTGCTGGCGTCGACCGCGTAAAAGTAACTGTCCCAGCTGCCAAAGAAGACGACGCCCTCCGCGTACGCGGGAGAGGCGTGCACGACATTGCCCGTCTGGAACTTCCACTTCAAATCTCCCGACACGGCGTCGAGGGCATAGACATTGCCGTCGCCACTCCCGAAGTACACCGTCCCTGCCGCTACGACAGGGCTGGACAGGTAGACGTCGAAGGGATCGGCGATCGTCTGGTGCTTCGGTTGTAGTCCGTGCAGCCCCTTCGCCTCGAATCGGCGCTCGCCTCCGGTCGTGAACTTCCACCGCATTGCGCCGGTATTCGTATCGAGTGCATAGAGCTTGCCGTCATAACTGCCGACGTACAGCATTGCGCCGGCGATCGCAGGTGTCGAAGCAACCGGGCCACCGGTTTTGCGTTTCCAGCGTTGCCGGCCATCGGCTGCATTCACGGCGTAGACGTTGCCGTCGTCACCGCCGAAGTAGATGACCCCATCCTTGAACACAGGCGACGAGACAATCCGGTCGCCCGTCTGGAACTTCCATTTGACCCGATGGAACTGTCGCGGCCCGTCGTCGCGATAAGTGCCCGTGTGAGCGGCGTCGCCGCGAAACATCGATTGCCCGAGCGCCGTGCCGGCAGCAAGGACACTCGCCATCGCCAACCCGACAATCGCAGTCCTCATGACGCCTTCTTGGCGGCGCGGCGCAGTACCAACGGCAACTCGATCGACCCCAGCTCGATGGCGCCTCTTAGCTGGCCGAGCTCCTTGAAGAAGCGGCCTTCGAAAGTAATTCGCGTCGTCTGCGATTCGATTCTCACGAAGTCGCCGTCCTGGATCACGAAATCGACGGGTACAAGGGTCGTCTGCTTGCCGACGATGACGAATCGGGCCGTCGCGCCGGCGTCGGTGTGATTTTCCAGTGTGATCGTGACGTGGCGTGGATAGCCGCCGAGTTCGAACTCGCCGGTCCACTGGTCTTCGATGTCGGCGCGAACTGGCGTGCTTCGCGGTGACAGCTCGACCTGTGCCGGCCCAGTTCTCCGAAGGGAGAATTCCGCCACGTTGCCAGCCTGGCTCATTTCCCCTGCCATGCTGTCGAGCGCTATCCGATCTACCCTAAAGGCCGCGGCCCCGTACGTTGGACTGCCAAGCGAGGTGACGATGTTGAAGGCGACGTTGGTGTCGGTCACGGCGATGTTCGACAGGGCCGCACCTTTGATGCCGAGCCCGGGAATGATGATCGAACCTGCCCATGCGCCCGCGCGATCCGGCGCGAGATCCACAACGAATTGCAGCTCCCTCTCGGGAACTCGGATCACGCCTTCCCAGCGGCCCTCTGGCGATTGTGCGGCGCTGCACGCAAGTACAGGAACACCCAAGAGCAGAGTGAAAAGCGTTCGTCGCATAAGCCTCCCCTGGAGAACCGACAGTCGAGCGACGCAAGTACTGGAACAGGTGTCCATGGCGAGGACAGGCCCAGGACCCCATGCAAATCGCCAGATCGTACGAGGCGTCGGGCCCGTCACAACACCTGCGCGACGAACCGCGGCGCAAGGCGACAAAACGTTCGGGGGCCCGACATTGCGGACGACCGGGAAGCAACGGCACGGCCGGATTGCGGACGCACGAGGTTGGCCCAGCCGAAAAATTGCCGCGACCGATGTCGATTTGCCGTGCGGCGAATCGACTACGGACGTACACCCCCGATGGCCGGGGGCCCATACCCCTTAGTTTTCAAGGAGAGATGGCAATGCGATTCATGGTGATGGTCAAGGCCGACCAGGACTACGAAGCAGGGCGCCCGCCCAATCCGGAACTGCTCGGCGCGATCGGAGAAGCTGAGCGAGGACATGGTCAAAGCCGGCGTGTTGCTCGAGACGGGCGGGCTTCTTCCCAGCTCGAGAGGTGCCCGAGTGCGGGTGTCCGGTGGGAAGCTGACCGTGACCGACGGACCGTTTGCCGAGACGAAGGAGCTCGTCGGCGGCTACGCGATCGTCCAGGCGAAGTCGCGGGACGAGGCGGTCGAGCTCAGCAAGCAATTCATGGAGATTCACGCGAGGGTCCTCGGACCCTCGTACAACGGTGAATGCGAGGTCCGCCAGCTGTTCGACGGTGCGGGCTGCGCTCCAGGGAGCTAACGAAAATGCGCACACTCAAGAGTCTTGCGATCGTGGCCGTTGCCTTGATCGGCGGCGTTCTCGTCGTCGCTGCGACGAGGCCCGACACCTTCGAAGTTCGGCGAACGGCGACCATCAAGGCACCACCCGAGCGGATCTTCCCGCTCATCAACGATCTTCGCGCCTTCAACACCTGGAATCCTTACGAGAAGAAGGATCCGAACATCAAGGGCAGCTACAGCGGTGCCTCAGGCGGAAAGGGCGCAGCTTACGCTTTCCAGGGAAACAAGGACGTGGGAACGGGCCGCATCGAGATCGTCGAGTCGTCGCCCGCGTCGCAGGGTCACGATGAACCTGGTCATGCTCGAGCCGTTCGAGGCCCGCAACGTCGTCGAGTTCGTGCTCGAGCCGAAGGACGACGCCACGAACGTCACCTGGGCGATACACGGTCGCGTGCCTTACATCGCGAAAATCGTGCATCTGTTCTTCAACGTGGACGGCATGGTCGGGGGCGACTTCGAAGCCGGCCTCGCCGGCCTGAGAGCGATCGTCGAAAGCCCGGAGTTGGCAGCCAGGATGAACTGAGTTGACCGCTCGACGCTTGGAGGTGAGCGGCGAGCGGAAGTGCACGGCGACGTGCAAGCGCGGTCCGTGCCCTTGCCGGCAGGGGTGGGGTTAGGTGTAGCGACTCATCTTCGAGGGAGCCAACGGCGAAGGAGTGAAACCGAACGGATCGCGAACGCGGCCACGGCGAGTGAAAGTCCCGCACGGATTGCCCGACGGCAACGCGCGATAAGGCCTGTGCGGAGACCGGCACGCGATAAAGGGCCGCTCGCCGTTCGAAGGTGGGGGGGGGGGGGTGTGGGGGGGAGGACTGAGGCAGTGAAGGGGGGGAGGCTTGCGCGAGCGTGAGGCGTCGAGGCGAGAAGCGCGCTACTGCGACTGCGGTATAGATGCAAGGTGATTGCAGCGGAGGGTATGGCACGCGGTATGTTGGGCGGATCCGTCTTCCTCACGAGTGTCGCGATGGCATACTGCGAATGCGAAGAACAGCAGCGCAGCCTGCAGTATCGTAGGGACTTGCAGGGTGAGCGGCGCAGGGTGATGTCGACTGCCGCCGAAGACGACGGCGGCTACGACGACGCTGAGCGATGCGAGCACGATGGCGACGATCACGGGTGACGATCGCGGTTTCGTTACGCCAATATAGTTGACGGCGGTGAGCGCCACGACGCGCCGACGGCAGCGGCGCGATAGCGATGGCGCCGCATAGAACGCGAAGGTCAGCGCCATCGCGGCGCAGCTCGCTAGTCTTGCCGACGACGAAGCCCCAACCGGCGAGGAAGCCCCATAATGGCCGAGCCGTTTGCGCCGTAGACGTACGTGCCGCCGGACTCGGGGTAGAGCGATGCGAGCTGCGGCGGACGACGTCGCATTGCAGTAAGCGACGAACCGGCGATCGCGAGCTCACGAAAAGCCCGCGCCTGCCGCAGCGGCCGCGGGTCCGATCGCCGCGAACACGCCCGCGCCGATCATCGAGCCGAGGCCGATCACGACCGCGTGCGCGGTGCCGAGCTGCGGGGAAGCCGGCGACCCGCCGTTGCGATCAAGGCCGCCATCATCCGCGTCCCGTCGCGACGCGACGGTCATGGCCGATTATCGAGCGTGCTCTACTCGGACTTCTTCGACGAGCCTTCTTCGACGAGCCTTCTTCGACGATGTCTTCTTCGACGATGTCTTCTTCGAGCACCTTGCCACCAGCGCGTCGACTTCCGATAGCCGATGGCGATCGCTTGTTTGCGCTCTTCACCTTCTTGCGGATTTTCCGCTACGAAGCGTTCCGGTCTTGCGTTCGTGCATGGCCTTTTTGACCTTGGATTGCGCCGTCTTTCTATTCGCTATGATTGCGATCCTCCGTTGATCGAGCGGGCAGCGAACCAACGGCACGCGCGTGTTCAGCTCGAGCGAAACGCCGGAGCGATAGAACGATCCGAAACCTACCGGCCCGGCGGGCTTACTTCGCGCCTTCGATCACGATGCCGCGTTCCTTGATCAGTTTCGCCCACTTCGCGTTATCGCGGCGTATGAAAGCGAGGAACTCGTCAGGTGTCATCTTCGCCGGCTCCGCGCCGAGCTCCAGCAAGCGCTCTTTCACGTCCGGCAGTTGCAGGATGCGGTTGATCTCGACATTGAGCGCTGTGATCACGTCGCGCGGCACGCCAGCCGGCGCCACCAGGCCGAACCAGCCGAGCGCCTCGTAGCCGGGCACGCCGGCTTCGTCGATGGTCGGAACGTCGGGCATCGTCGGCGTCCGGCGAGTCCCCGTGACGCCGAGCGCGCGTAACGTGCCCGCCTTTACCTGGGGCATTACTGCCTGTGGCGGCGCAATCATCAGCTGCACATGGCCGCCGACGAGATCGCCCATCGCCTGGCCCACGCCTTTGTAGGGCGTGTGCAGCATCTCCGTGCCCGACATCGATTTGAAGAGCTCCATCGACAGATGGGAAGCGGCACCGCCGCCGGTCGATCCGTAGGCCAGCTTGCCTGGCTGGGCTTTGGCAAGCGCGACGAGCTCCTTCACGCTCTGCGCTTTCACCGAGGGATGCACGACAAGCATGTACGACGGTGCTGCGAACAGGGCGATCGGCGCGAACGATTTCAGGTTGTCGTCGTTGAGCGGACCCGCCGCCACCGCCATGAGCGTGTAGCCGTCCGCCGGCGCTTTCGTCACGATGTCCATGCCGATCTGCGCGTTCCCGCCGGGCCGGTTCTCGATAACGATCGGCTGCTTGAACGAATTGCCAAGAAGCGTTCCGACGAGCCGTGTCAGCGTGTCGGTGCCGCCGCCTGGTGGATAGGGCACGACGATGCGGATCGGCTTGTCAGGATAAGCCTGGGCGTGCACAGTCCAAGCGAGGGCGAGACACAGCACCCCGAACAGGCGGGCAACGGTTGACTTCATGGGGGACTTCTCCTGCCGATAGGAAGAGCGCATGAGCTAGGGGGGGGTGGTTGTATTGAGTATGGTGAATAGTTGTGTATGTATGTGGTATGGTGAGTTTGAATGGTTTCGTGGTGGTGATAAGATGTTTGAATGTGGTGTTGATTATGGGATTATGTGATGTGGTGGTTAAGGTGGTGATGTATGAGATGTTGTGAATGTGTATGTGGTTTTTTTGGATATAATGATGGTTGT
This sequence comes from uncultured beta proteobacterium, assembly GCA_963804205.1. Taxonomy (GTDB): domain Bacteria; phylum Pseudomonadota; class Gammaproteobacteria; order Burkholderiales; family Casimicrobiaceae; genus VBCG01. The sequence continues at coordinate 34,059 of CAWDPJ010000009.1, forward strand.
GATGTTTGTGGTTATTATGGTTAAATGGGGTTAATGTGATTAATGTGGTGATAGTGTTATGGTTTAGTAGATGTAGTTGTGGTGAGTGTTGATTTAGGTGAATAGTGTTATTTTGTGTATGTTGGGAATTTGTTTGAGTAATTTGGTTTTGATTTGTTATGTTGGTGAGTTGTGTAGTTGGGTAGTTAGTTTGATGTGGAGTTGTGTGATATGTTGATGTAGTTAATGGATGTGTTTTTGGATATTTGGTAGGATTGTTATGAGAGTTATGAAGTGAGTTTTTTATTGGGTGTGTATGTGTATGAGTTGTAGGTGTGGATAGAGAAGTTGAGTTGTGGTGTGTTGTGTTTGGTGGGGTAGTGTGTGGATGTAGGGTGTAAGTGATGAGTGAATTTGGTGAGTATGTATGTATGGAGTGGATAGGTTTTAGTGAGTTGTGTTTTGGTTTTAGTGTAGTGATGTATTTGTTTGGGATTAATTATGGTGAGATAGAATTATAGTGTAAGGAGAGTATTGGTAGTGAGTGTTTGTAATTGTGGGTGTTTTTATATTATTAAGGTATTTATGTTTTAATTTGTGATTGTATTTTAGTAATATTTTAGTGTGGTTGTGGTATGGATGATAGGGGTGATTGATATTTAATGAGATATATGTATATTTTGTTGATATATTATATAATTTGGTTATGTGTGTTATTTTGTATTTTGAGTGTGTGTTGTGGTGGTGTTGAGAGTATGTTGATTTTTTAGTTAATAAAGATAATCGCGGCGATCGCCTGGAACTCGATCAGCAAACCCGGATCGGCGAGATGATTGACCTCGACGATCGTGCTGGTCGGCAGTTTCGCGACGAAGAATTCAGTACGGGCCGCCACGATCGCCTTGAACTGGCGAATATCGGTCGTGTACACGACGATCGACACGATGTCGTCCAGCGTTCCGCCCGCGGCTTCGAGCACCGTGCGCATGTTGCGGATGCACTGGCGGGTTTGCTCGGCCATGTCGCCGGCGCCGACGAGATTGCCTTCCGCATCTCTCGCCAGCTGTCCGGAAAGGAAGATGAGCGCCTTCGGATTGTCGACGCGGATGTAGTGATGGTAGACGTTGCTGCGGACGTTGCGCAGGTTGGGCGGATCGCCCCGGGTGATCTCAGACATTCGCGACTTTCGGTTGGGGGGCAACGATGCGGTTACGAAGCACCATCGCAGGCTTCTCGAACGCGCATTCGACGACGTCGCCAGGCTTCAGGAACAGGGCTTCCGAATTGGGTTTGCCGACTGCGACGCCGCCCGGCGCGCCCGTCGAGAACATGTCGCCGGGTTGGATTGGCATCAGCCGCGAGAAGTGCTCGAGGATGCGCGGCAGCTTCCAGATCTGCTCAGACGTGTTTACGCGCATGCGCTGCTCTCCGTTCACGCTGCAGGATACCCAAAGGTCATAGGGGTCACCCACTTCGTCCATCGTGATCAGGTACGGACCCGAGCGGGCCGAAGCCCGGCGCATTCTTTGCCGTCCAGAATCGCGACCCGGAAGCGACCTCCCGCTTCTGAGTATCACGACAGGTGAGGTCGTTCAGGAGCGTGATGCCGGCAACATGGTCGAAAGCATTGTCCTGCCCGACTTCAAACGCCGTTTCGCCGATGACGAAGACGAGCTCGGGCTCATAGTCGAGGTGCGTGACGGTGCGTGGTCGCACGATGTCGGTGTCGTGTCCCGCAAGGCAGGCGTTGAGCTTGATGAAACCGGTCGGCTCGTTGGGCATCTCCTTGATCAAGTCGGTGCGCTTCAGCTCTTCGAGGTGCGAACGATAGTTCTTGCCGACGCAGAGGAACTTGTCCGCATCCGGGATCGGCGGCAGGAAGCGGATGCTCGAGGTCTCGAACAATGCGTCGGCAAAGCGATCCTGGTCGGTCCTCGCTGCCTCTGCCAGCGCGCGAACAGCCTCCCGCGCGGCCTTGCCGTGCCCGAGCAGGTCCTTCAGTGATTGAAAGGCGGGCGACCGGGCATTCGAGGCAATGCCTTCGGCCTTCGCGATGTCGAGGAGCCGTCCATCGACTTCGACGCCGATGCGCGAATGATGGGGGTGGGCGGGGATGACGAACGTGGCAAGGCGCATCAGGATTTCGTGCGAGTGGGGAGAGTGGACCGAAGACGTGCAGCGAAATCTTCGAGGATCATCCGAATCTTCCGGGACCGTCGGCGGCCGCGTTAGACGGCGATCGCATTGAGCTTGACCTCGAGTGGCGCTTCGAGCTCCGCACCAATGATCGCAAGGGCCGGTGGATCGTCCCGCAGTCGCGCGCGAAGCATGTCCGCAGCCCTGTCGGCGTTGTAGATATCACGAAGATACACTTCGAGCCGAACCAGGTTCGAGAGATTTGAACCAGCTCGCGCAAGCGCGCCGTCAAGCGACTCCAGCGCATTCTCGAGCTGGGCGTGGAAATCGCCGGAATGTTGCTGCGTGGACGCGACGCCCAAGGCCGAACTGCGATATTCCCGTGTTTCAGGGAATGGCAGGTTTGCCAGTATTCCTCGCTCGGACCGAGATTCTGGTCAATCTGCTCGCTTTGACACCGTAACGCAGAACCTACTCGACAGGGCGGCGGCGCTTGCAATCCTCCCACGGGGTGTTGCGCTGATCAATCTGGGTCGGGGGGTGGATCGCGCGGCGGGGTACTAAACTTGTCACAACCGGTCGGCGCTAGCCTGCCCGCGCGCGCGGGCAGGCCGTCGATAAGACCTCAATGCGCCCGGCGGGCGTGTCGCGGGGTCGAGCCGCTTTGCGGCGCCGCCGCATGCGCCATCAGCTCGAACATCTTCTTCCCTTCATCCAGATAGTCCGCGGCGAGGTCGTTTGCGAAGCGGGTCTGCAGGGCCAGCGCCTGGTTCGAATCGTCGCACTTCAGCAGTTGCACGGCCGCCTCGAGGTCCTTGCGAAGACGGCGGTTCGCGAACCGGAACGCTTCGTTGCTCCATTCGCCGGCCTGGTCGAGCCACCAGGCGTACACGTTGATCATCGGATCCACTGGCGCGGAATTGCGTCGATCGGCGGTCGCCCTGTCGCCCGATGTCTGCGCTGGCGGACTTTGCATGTCTGGTCATGGTGCAGTTCCTCCATTTATCGGGGCGTCCGCGAATGCCCCACCGCCTGCCCCAATGCGGCGAGCCATTCACGTTGCGAAACCTGCGGCGCGCGGAAGTTCCGTACGCATCGACCGGAACATCGGATCACTCGGTTCAGGCATGGCGATTGCCTCGGAACGAACGCCACTTCAGTCGGCTCGTGAAACGTGCTAATCCGCGGAGGCGACGTCGAACTCCCCAACGAACACGACTTCCCGCCGATCCTTCAGTCGCAGCGTCACGCTCTGCTCCTTTTGCATCGCGGTTCCGAAACCGGTCGCGAGCTTGACCTGGAGCGTGGTTGCGCCCGCGACGATCTGCTGGCGATTGCCGTAGAACTGCGCTTCGATCTTGTACTTGCCCGGCTTGGCCCGCTTCAGCGAGAACTCCTCGGGTCCGTAGCCGCCGGTGAAATCCTGCGACATGCGGCCGCCCTGATAGGTCAGGCGGTTCCCGTAGTACGCGCGCTCGCCGTTCGGGTCGGTCACCCACAGGTCGATGTCGGTGTTGTCGGCGTCCCAGGTGAGGACGACACGCAAGGCGAGCGGCAGGTTCTTCAGCAATCGTGGGTCGATGCGGCTGGTGTCGAGCGTCTCGCCCGAGGTCGCGACGATTGCGTTGAGCTCGGCGAGCGTGATCAGCTCGATTTCGGGAAACCGGCCGTGCCACGGACGGACCACCACCTCGCGCAACGTGTCGATTGCCAACTGGCGCTGACCGTCGGCCGCATAGGCGAGGCCGAGATCGCGGAAGGACTGCGGTTCCTCGGGCGAAAGCTCCAGCACCTTGCGGAACACCGGCACCGCGAGCTTCGGCCGCTCCGCCTGCAGCAGCCGAAGCCCGAGGATGCGCAGAACGTGGCGGTTCTCGAGGTCCATCTCGGCGAGATTGGAAAGGACGCGGACGCCGAGAGCGGGTTGCCCGCGCTCGAAGAACACGTCGGCGGCATCGAGGAAGAAAGCGGTGCTGTTGGCGTAGCCCGTTCGCTGCTTCCAGATACACCCGATAGAGATCGGCGACCGGGGCGTCGCGTAGTCGGGCAATGTACGGCGCGTCGGGCGTCCACCGGCGGAGCTGGATGGTCGTGGCAGCAGCATCGGACGCAACCCCTTTGTCGGCCGCCGACTTCGCTTGGAGCGACTGTGCGGCTCCCCGGTTTTCGGCGGGCCGCGCCGCTCGTGCGGCTGACGCTCGGCACCGGTGCGGCTGCGGGAGTCGCAGGCTGCATTTCCCGCGAGCGCAGCGCATCCATCCGCCCGTTTTCGCCGAGCGCTGCCCTGCGTTCCTCGCGTATCGACAGATCCTTCGCGCTGATCGGCGCCGGCTTGTCGCCTTTCGGAAAGTCCCGATTCCACCACGCCTGCTTGTCTTCGAACAATTTCACCACGCGCTCCAGATGCGCTTGCCGGCCGGCGGTCTCGCGTTGAACAGCGACCGCGCGCAATCCTCGATACGCCGCCATGAGCTCCGCTGGCGGCGTGATCTCGTAACGCGCGTAGTCCTCGACGCGATCGAGCACGATCAGCGACGTCTCGCGCGTGACCAGACCGAATGCCTTGCCGAGGCGGCGGATCTCGCCGCGATTGATGTCGTATTCAGCTTCGAGGCCGGCGATCCGATAGCGCGCCCACATCGACGCGGCCAGCTGCGCCGGGATTTTGCTGCGCGGCGACCGGGACCGTGATTACTTGCCGCCGGCCGCCCGGATGAACGACGGTGACGCGCAGCGTGGCGGCGACGTCAGTGAGCACGCCGGCGATGGCAAAGCGGCGCTGCACGGGGAACGGTGACGCTGCCAGGATCTGGGTCGCGCCTTCCGATTCCATGGCGACGATGCGACTCGACTCGGTCAGCAACGCGTCGGCAGCCTCGGCGGCAGTGACGGCGAAGAGGTCGATGAAGCGTCCGCCACTTCGTTCTGCCGTATGTCGCAGCAGCACGCTGTCGCTACGCGCCGCGGCGGAGATGGCGTAGAGCGGCGTCGTCACTGCAGCCATACGTTGCGCGCCAAAGTTGGCAAGGCCATCGGAGAACAGCAGCACCTCTTCCGCCGCGGGATCGGGCACGAACGCGCCGAGGTCGGTGGCACCGTCGTAGATCGTCGTTGCGAGCGCGCGGCGCAGCGCACGCCAGTCGCCGTTCGTGACCTTGAACGCCTGTGCAGCGTCGGCCGCATCGCGGATGCGTACCAGGCGAACTTCGACGTTGCGTGCCTTCGCGAAATAGGCATCCAGCAACGCGAATTCGCGGCCGTGGTCGCGCGCGAGGCCCGAGCCCGAACTGTCCCACACCAGCGTTACCGCGCGTGGCAGCACTCGCGGTGCTTTGATCGCGGCCACCGGGACTTCCGCGTGAAAGTAAGTGCGACCGTCGTGGACCTGCGTGTACGCCTGCGGCCGACCGGGTGCCGGCACATCGATCTCGAGCACGCCCCGGGCGGTGAAGTCGCGGCGCGTGACATCCATTACGTAGCCGTCACCGGCGCGGTCGAAGGCCGGCGACCCGAGCCCACCCGATGTTGCGAGCGGTGCGCTGGCTGCGCCTACGACGCGCACCGCGATCGAGAGCTCGGGAAGCCTGTCGCCGTAGTAAATCGGCAGGCGATAAAGCAGCTTGCTGCTGCGACTCGCGAGCGTCTCGGCGTAACGCAAGACGACGACCTTGTCGCGCTGCGGAAGGATCGGATACACCCGCAGCTTGTAGTTATTGCCTTGCGTAACGGAAAGGAGTGCAGGATCGATCTGTGCGCGGGTGACGTCCTCGAAGATCGCCTGCCCGCGCGCCTTGTCGACAGGCACCGCGTCGCGCAGTCGGCCGTCGATGTCCATGGCCATGCCGACAACGCTCTGCCCGTCGAGCAGCGGAAATTGCAGCTCGCCTTCGAGCACGCGGTGGTTCGGATTGAAGAACGTCAGCTCGACGGAGGTCAGCGCAAGGCTGCCGCTGATCTCGGTGCGAATCGCAACCGCGCGCAACGCGACCGGCTGTTCGGTCGGTGAGGCGATGAGGAGGCGAGGGGTGACGAGTTGCGCGAAGGCGGGTGCCGAAAGCATGACTGCGGCGACAGCCCAAGCGAGGAAATGGTGGCGGATTCGCACAAGAGCTCTCCCTGGAGAGTGCGGACGCGAAGAGCGTCGTTGTGCGATTAACGTGCGGACGGGCGAAAGGGGGTTAGTGGCCGGGCCGAAAGCCCAGTGCCCCGGCTGTTCGACCGCCAAGCGCGCGGTCGAAGATTCGCGCTAAACGGCGTGCGCGATTACCTCGGACTGCCGTGCGGTTCGCGCGCCGCGCGGCACGCACCGCGCATCGCGTCCACGACGTCCCCCACGCTCGACGCCGCATCGAGGTCACGCACCGCCACCACCAGCGGTTGCGCATCCTCGGGCGGGACCGCGACCTCGCTCGTTAGCACTGCAGTCATACGACACGCCGTGTCCCAGGTCAGCACGTAGGCGTCCTCGGCAGCGCGTTCTTCCCATTCGAGCGCGGTACCGTCGCTCAATCGCGCCTCGATCCGCGGCGCGTAGCGATGGCGGCCAGCGTCGGCGACGATCGCGATCCGCGGCACCAGGTCGAGGACATCCGCGGCAAGAAAATCGGTGAGTCCTGCCAGCGTTGCGTCACCGCGAGCCCATGCCAGCGCCGCGCAGAAAGGCGCGCTCATGAACGTTTGCGGAAACGTCGTAAAGGGTCCCGCGAAGCGCACGCCGAAGAAATCGGCCTCGAACGGGTGCATGCGAACAGTGAGCGAAACGAGCGCCGTCGAACCCGCGCGTTCGCGCAACATGCTGCAACCGCGCACGATTCCGCGATGGAACTGGCAGATCGGGTAGGGCTTGTAGGTGACCGCCAGCATCTCGAACGCGTCGCCGAGGTCGGTCGCCAGCCGCGCCGCGTAGTCGCGGCCCGCCTCGCCGTACGCGCGGAAGAAGCCCGCTTTGCCGTCAAGCGCGGTTGGCCCGGAGGTGGCGCCCGCTGCGGCAAGCCGTGCGGCCATGATGCCGTTGCTGGCCGCGGTCCCGGCCTGGAACGGAAAGTCCTCGCTGCCGGACTCAGCATATTCGCGCAATCCTCCGGCCATGTTCGCCGCGAGCGCAAGCGCGTGCGTCATCTTGTGCTCGTCGAGCCCGATCAGCCGGCCGGCAGCGGCCGCGGCGCCGAATACTCCGTAGGTCGGCGTCGTGCGGAAGCCGCGCGCGCTCAGGTCCGCCGCGTGATCGCGCCCGATCCGCAGCGCTATTTCGTAGCCGGCGACAAGTGCAGCGATGAGATCGGCACCGTCCGCAGCAGTCGTTTCCGCCATTGCCAGCGCCGCGGGGATGACCACCACTCCGACGTGGCCCGCGCGATGGGCGTCGTCCTGCACGCGCGCATGGAACAGCGTGCCGTTGCCGAACGCCGCAAGGCCGGCGTCGCACTTCGCGTCGTCGAAGAAGCGGGTTGCTGCGCCGGCAGCGGCGGCTGCATGCGCGGCTTGCGCGGGTTGACCGACACGCATGCACGCGACGCCAACCGCCATGGCGTACAGCAGGCAGGCTTTGCCCTTTTCAACAATCTCCGGGGGCAGGTTCCGCGCGTCGGTCTGCGCCGCGAAACGCGCCAGCGCGCGCAGGCCTTCGCCGTTCATGGATGATCAGCGCTCATGCCCCGCTGCGTTGAAGCACCCGATTGCATGGCGGGGAACTGCAGGACGAGGGCCTCGAGACCTTGCTCGCCCGCAACCAGTTCGAAGCCGCGTTCGTCGGCGCTGACGAAAGCTGTTGCAAAGCGCGGTAGCCGTTCGCTGCGCGCAACCATCACGCCCTCGCCAACGAGATAGAACCGATCGGCGCCCTCCGCCTGCTCGGACAGGACGAATTTGGCGCTCGGAGGTAGTCGTAATAGCCAAGCTGCGACGCCGTCCGGTTGTTGCTCGATGATCGTCTCGATGGCGACTTCCTTACGGGCGCGTAGCGTCTGCGCGCTGGACAGCGCGAATGCATGCCCGAACAGATTGCGCTTCGGAAGACTCAGCATCTGATCGCGCGACTCCGGCAGGAAATAGGCATACGGCGTCGTGACCGCGCGCAAGGTGAAATAGGACAGTCCTTGGCTGCCGGCCGTAATCGGTCCATAGCCGGTGTGACGGCTGGCGTAATGCACCTGGATCGGCGCAACGGTATGCCGTCCGAGCGTGCCGCCGCCTTCGGCCACCACCTGGAATTGGTTCTGCACATGGAAGTGCGGACGAATCACCGTGTTCGGATCCTGCTGGATCAGAAACGCTTGCGGCGCAGGCGAATCGTTTTCGGTGGAGAGAATCAGATCGCTCCGCCAATAGCCGGTGCCGTTGGTCAGCGTCAGATGACGACGGTTTGCCTGTTCACCTTCCAGTGTCGCGCTACGGATCATGAGGCACCTCTACTGAGCCGGCACCTTTGAGACGCGCGATGTCCTGGCAGGCACGGCGGAAGACCAGCGCATCGGCGCTGTAGCTGATCATCCGCACGCCCTTGTCGAGCAGGCTGCGTCCGAGCGTCGTGTCGATGCGGTCTCCGACGGAAGTCATGACGTACTTGCCATGCCGGCGCGCGATCGCGATCATCCGCTCGATCGCGTTCGCGAGGATCGGGTGATCGAAGCCGGCACCGGGGACGCCGGCGGCGACCGAGTAATCGAATGGCCCCAGAAAGAAGATGTCGAGTCCAGGCGTGGCGGCGAGCGCTTCCATGTCCTCGACGGTCGCGGGATCTTCGATCAGCGGAATCACGAGGATCTCGCGATTCGCCTCGGCCTGGAATGCCTTCCAGTCGGGGGGGCCGTAGTTGGCCTGGCGGATCGCGGGACAGGACCCGCGAATGCCTTCCGGCTCGTAACGCACCGCGCGAAGCAGCGCTTCCGAGCTCTGCCGAGTGCCGTGCGGAAGGACGATGCCCTGCACGCCGAGATTCAGGACTTTCTTCACGAGCCCCTCGTCGACTTCAGGAATGCGCAGCAAGGGCGCGATTCCCGCCGCATCGCCGGCGCGCACAAGGTGGGCTGCCATCGTGATGTCGATGGGGCTGTGCTCGAAATCGATGATGAAAAAGTCGAGCCCTGCGCTCGCCATGACTTCGACGATCATCGGACTCGCCGTGAAGTGCATCATCCCCATCACGTTCTGGCCGCTGGCAAGCTTTTGTCGGATCGCGTTCGGGCGCATGCCTACTCCTTCCATTACGGTTTCGCCGAAAGCCGCAGGTTTCCGCTGGCGTCGCGGTGTCCATGCCACCCCGGCGGCACAACGGTGGTCGAGCCCTCTTCCTCAACGATGGCAGGACCTTCGAACACCGCGTCGATCGGAAGCTGCTCTCGCTCGTAGACGGTGGCGGTGGATGACCGGCCGCCCGAGATCATCGGGCGCTTCGCGATCACGGCATCCTCGAGCCGGCGCGCCGTTTTTCGCACCGTGCGGAAAGACCGGATGGTCGGTGAGACCGATAGCGGTCGTGCGCAGGTTCACGATCTCGATCTCCGCCGCAGCGTCGGCGCGCCCGAAGTGACGTGTGTACGCATCGAGAAAAACCTGGCGCAGCGCCTGCGGCTCGCGCACGCCTTCGGGAAGCTCGACCGTGAGCTCGAACGCCTGCCGGAGATAGCGCATATCGAGCGCATGTTGGAATCGCATCGCATCGCGCGCGAACCCGCGCTGCTGCAGCGCCTCGCTTTCGAGGCGCACGTGCTCATCGAGCGCCGCGCTGAACATCGCGCGGTCCAGCGTCGACAGTCGCGTCATGAAGGTCTGCACCCGCTCGTAACGCTGATCGGAGGCGAGCAGTCCCAGCGCCGACAGATTGCCTGGCAATATCGGCACCAGAATCTCGCCAATGCCGATCTCTTCGGCGATCTGCGCCGCGTGCATGGGGCCGGCGCCGCCGAACGGAAACAACACGAATTCCGAAGGGTCGTAGCCGCGCTCGATCGAGATCTCGCGAATCGCATTGGCCATCTGGGCGACGGCGATGCGCACGATCCCTTCGGCCATCGCTTCGACGCTTGCAACGCCCAGCCGATCGGCCAACGCTGCTACGGCATCGGTGGCGCGTTGCAGGTCCGGACGGATCACGCCACCGAGCAGGCGGGGACCAAGCCGCCCGAGCACGACATTGGCGTCGGTGACGGTCGGCTCGGTTCCACCGCGTCCGTAGCACGCCGGTCCGGGTTCGGCACCTGCGCTGCGCGGCCCGACTTGCAGCGTGCGACCCGCTTCCACGTATGCAACGCTGCCCCCGCCGGCGCCGACCGTATTGATGGCGACCTCACGGCCTTTGATCGGGTAGCCCGCGAAGGCGGTCTCGCTTACCGAGGCCGCCTGGAGGTTTTCGATCAGGCAAACATCGGTGCTCGTGCCGCCCATGTCGCAAGTGATGAAATCGCGCAGGTCGGCCGCCTTGGCAATCCACAACGCGCCGGCGACACCGCCGGCCGGCCCTGACAGAATCGTGCGCACGGGCATGCTGCGCGCAGCATCGAGATCCATGATCCCGCCGCCTGAAGACATCGTGAACACCTTGCCGCGATACCCGGCCTCGCCCAGCTTGGCGCTCAACGACGACATGTAACGATCCATCACGGGCAACAGGTAGGCATTGACGACGGTCGTGGAGAAGCGCTCGTACTCGCGAAACTCCGGCACGACTTCCGCCGACGTGGTGATCCAGACGCCCGGCAGCGCGCGTTGCAGCACGTCCTTCGCGCGGGCTTCGTGCGCGGCATTGATATGCGCGTGCAGGAAGCATATGGCGACGGATTCGGCCTCCGCCTCGCGCACTGCGTCCGCGATGGGACCCAGCTCGCCTTCGTCAAGCGCGACGATCACCGATCCGTCGGCGGCGAGGCGCTCGCTCACCTCGAAGCGCAGCGGACGCGGCACCAGCGGTGGCGGCCGCGTGAAGGTCGTGTCGTAGAGACTGGGCAGCATGCGGCGCGTGCGTCCGATCTCCAGAACATCGCGAAAGCCGCGAGTGGTCACCATCGCCACGCGCGCGCCGCTTCCCTGCAGCATCGTATTGGTGGAGACGGTAGTACCGTGGACGAGCTTGTCGAGGCGATCGAGATCGGGCAACACGACTTGCAGCGCATTGCGCACCCCCTCCGACTGATTCGCTGGCGTGGAGGGGACCTTGGTCACGCCCAAGGTGCGTCCGCGAGCGTCGAACAGCACGACATCGGTGAACGTACCCCCGACGTCGACGCCCGCGATCAGCTGATGGGTCATACGTCGCGTCGCCGATCTTGCACGCGCCGCAGAGCGATCCGGTCATCGTGCGCGAGATCGAGCAGGGAAGCCGCCGAAGCGGCGAGGGCGCAGGTGCCCTCCGGCACATCGGCGGCGATGGAGGCCCAGCCGAGAAGCGACGGTCCATGGTCGCGCGCCACTTCGACGAGATCGTCATCGCTGACGCCGAGTTGTTGCGCCGTGGACGGCGCGAAGTGCAGGGTCAGCCGGGAGCCCGCGCGCTCCTCGGCATCGACCAGGGTTGTGCGCAGGACCACCCGCTGCGCGCGCAGCTCGGTGCGCAATGCTGCGGTCGCTTCCACGTCATGGGTGCCATCGCGCAGCGCTACGCCGTACACCGCTTCGGCGGTTGCGGCCGAAACGTAACCGAAGACAACATCCCGCACGACCGGTTGCGGCTCACGCTCCAGCGGATCGCCGTAGCCACCCCCGCCCGCGGTACGCTCGATCACGACGTCACCGGCGCGTAGTGCAAAGCCCGTCACCTTGCCCGGCAGAGGCGAGGGTTCGATTTCCTCGCCGTCACGCAGCACCGTAAAACGGTTGGGTGCGCCGGTCCAGCCGTGGCGCACGCCATAAGGCGGGATCACGTTCTTGTCGGAAAGCACCGAGAGCTGCGCTTCGGGAGCGAGCAGCCTTATCTCACGTTGCAGCCCCAGTCCGCCGCGTCGGCGACCGGGTCCGCCCGAATCCTGCCGCAGCAGCATGCGCTCGACGCGCAACGGACAACTCGCTTCCACGGCCTCGATCGGCTGGATCGACGAGATGTCGCCTTCGGCGAAGTTGCGCATGCTGTTGTTGCCGTCGGTACGCGACGTACCGCCGGTGCCGCCCGCAGGAAACTCGACGAACAGAAAATCCTCCTGCTGCGTTGGGTGACGACCGCCGATCGAGATCAGGTTCGAGGCGCCCTTCAGATCGCCGACGAGCCGTTCGGGAATCGCCATGCCGAGCGTGCCGACGACCAGCGACTCCAGCGCGCGGCGGACCTCGCCGATTGCGCCGCAAGCGGCGGGCGGGCGTGCATTGACGACGCTGCCGAGCGGCGCCGTGATCTTGAGCGGCCGTTGCGCGCCGGCATTGATCGGGCCCGAGGGATCGAGGAGGGCCTTGGCCATGGTGAACGTGGCCGTGGTCGCAGGCGCGGGACCGAGATTCGCCGGTCCCGCCACTTGCGGTGCGCTGCCCGTGAAGTCGGCGTGGATCTCGTCCCCCGATACGGTCAGCTTGAGGCGCAGCAGCAGCGGCTCGGCCGACTCACCGCTGTTGTCGAGATAGGTTTGGTAGGCGTAGACGCCATCCGGCAATCTTGCGATGGCATCGCGCATCCGCCGTTCGCCGCGCGCGAGCAGTGCTTCGAACGCGACCGGAACGGTGGCGTCGCCAAACCGATCGGCCATCGCGTGCAGCCTGCGCTCGGCGATGCGGCAGGCACCCTCCATCGCACTCAGGTCGCCGCGGCGGTCGTCGGGTTGACGCACATTTGCGAACAGCAACTCGAGCACCTCGTCCAGCCACACGCCTCGCCGGGCGATCCGCAACGAGGGAATGCGAATGCCTTCCTGATAGATGTCCCTGGCGTTTCCGGAAAGACTGCCGGGGACCATGCCGCCGACGTCCTGCCAGTGGGCCATGACACCGATGATGGCGAGCGGACGCTCGCCGCGAAAGACCGGATAGAAGAGACCGACGTCGTTCAGGTGCGAGCCGCCGGTGTACGGATCATTGTGCAGGTACAGGTCGCCGGGGCCGATGTCGTCACCGTACTTCGCGATCAGTGCCCGCGCCGACCAGGAGAGCGCCGAGATGTGCGTCGGTTGCTCGAGCTCCGACGCGGCGACGAGATCGCCTTGCGGCGTCAGGACTGCGGAGGAGAAATCGTGGCCTTCGATGATCATCCGCGAATAGGCGGTGCGGATGATGATGGTGCGCATCTCGCGCACGATCGAGCTCAACCGGGCCTGGACCAGCTCGGCCGTAATCGGATCGACCGCAGTCGGCTCAACCGAAGCGGTCTTGGCGCTGCGCGCTTGCATGCACTGTCTCCGGTGGGTACGCTGCTCTCGAAGCGGCTTGCGGGCTTCGAGCGCCTCGTTTGACTTTGTCACGGCATGGTGATTGACTCGAAGCTTCATCCGCGTGCCCTGTGAAGAGCACCGCAACGAACGGGAGACTGCAATGAAGCGCCGCGAAGCATCGAAGGCCCTCGCACTCGGTTTGGGCGGCGCAATGTTGCGGAGCGCGGCCGTCGCCGTGCCTGGTATCGGCCCTGCAATGGCGCAGCAACGACGCACGCTCGACCTGCAGTTGCTGGGATTCGCGCTCGGCATCCATGTTCCCGCCACCGCGGCCTTCATGTCGATCCTGCCGACGATGCCGGGTTATGCCGAGCCGAAGACGGCACGCTTGAGCGAGATCCGGATAGTGACCCAGACCATGATCGGAGGCAGCGCCGATATCGGCGAGTCGGATCCGCCGACGGTGCTGAGCGCGGCGGAGGCGGGCGCGCAGTTCAAGATCGTCGGCAAGCCCTACGACAGCACGAGTCTCGTGTTCGTGGTGAACGCCGACCGGGTGAAGACACTCGCCGATCTCGCCAAGCCTGAAACGCGCGTGGCGATCGGCGCCCGCGGCGACATCACGCACGTGATCCTGGCGGCGCCGCTGTTGAAGCGCGGCATCGGCATCGAGAAGATGACGCTCCTCGAGTTGCCCGGCTCGGGCACTCGCCTCTCCGCGTTGCTGTCCGGCAGGATCGATGTCGGCAGTCTGCATTTCGACCAGGCCGAGTCGATCATGGACAAAGGCAACTTCAGGATCCTGATCGAGCCGTGGAAGGAGCTTGCCGGCTGGACCAACGAGGTCTGGGTGGTGCGCACCGAGTGGCTCAGGAAGGCCGAGAACGAGCGTGCGTTGACCGATTTTCTGAAGGCCAACATCATCGCGTTTCGCCGCGCGAACACCGACTTCGACTGGTATCTCGAAAGCTTTCGCAAGTACGTCACGCTCAAGGACGCGGACAAGATGACCGCTGCCACCTTGCGGCCGATCTGGGAGAAGCTGCGAACCGAGGTCCGGGCCTGGCCGGCCGATGGCAACTTCTCGGTGGCCGCGATCCAGGGGATGCTTCCGGCGTGCAAAGCGGCCGATGCGATTCGAGGCACCGTCAAGGTCGAAGACGTCGTCGAGACGCGCTACCTGCAGCAGGCGCTGAAGGAACTCGGCTAACCGCTTCTCCGATGCGTGCATGGACGTTACCGGGGCCTACTCCGCCGCCTTGCCTGCAACCCCGATCACCTCGCCTTCCGGCTTGAATACCTGCATGCTCAGCACCTTCTTCGGGGCGTGGCGGGTGAGCGTGTTCTTGACGGTCTTGTCGATCGCTTCGACCTGGAGCAACTCGAGCAATTCGTCGCCGACACTCTCGAACCAGTAGGGCACGTTGCGCGGCACGAATACGCCCTCGTGTTGTCCGATCTCGGCGATCAGCTTGTCGCCGGCGCCGTAGAAGCGCGCCCGGCCGCGCAGCACGAACCAGAATCCGTCCATGGCCGAGTGCGAGTGCAGGCTGTTCTCACCGCCCTCGCGAATGATCTGTACGGCGCTGAACAGAATGTCGCTGCGTGCGAGCGGCGCGATGCCGCGGTTGGTCTTGAGCTGTTCCGGGCGGCGGTAGCGAAACACACTCGCCTCGCGCCCGGGATCGCCGGCCGCTTCGATGCCTTCGAGGTTGAGGCTGAGCCCGGCGACGTTCGGCTGCTTCGGGGCATCGATCTCGTTGCTCATGGTGATCTCCTTTACAGTCGCGGTTCAGACGGGCATTGTTGTTGAGGCACGTGACGAAAGGAGAAGCTCATGTCCTATCGCCGTAAGTTTCTGGCCGCAGCGGGGGTCGCCCTTGTACTGAGCTGTGGCTTCGTGCACGCGCAGGACAAATTTCCCGCGCGCCCGATCGAGCTGATCGTGCCGACGCCGCCAGGGGGAGGCGTCGACATCGTGGCCCGCATGCTGGCCGAGCTGGCGGAACCGATCCTCGGCGCCAAGCTGGTCGTCGTCAACAAGCCGGGCGGCACGGGCGCGATCGGCGTAGCTCAGCTGACGCAGGCCAAGCCCGACGGCTATACGCTCGCCGTCGTGTGGAACGCGCCGCTCACGGTGACGCCCCATACGCTGACGGTCAGCTACACACTGGACGACTACACGCCGATCACGCAATTGACGGGCGGCACACCGTTCGTGTTCTGCGTCAAACCCGAGTTTCCCGCTGCGAACGGCAAGGAATTCGTCGAGGTGCTTCGCAAGAACCCGAACAAGTTCACGTACGGCAACGATGGCGTTGCCGGGACCGTGCAGCTCGCCGCCGAGCGTGCGTTTGGAAAGCTGGGAGTGTCGGCCCGGCCGGTTCCGTTCGGAGGCGCCGGAGAAACCGTGAAGAATTTTCTCGGCGGCCATGTCGATATCTACGGCGGCACGATTCCGACGATCATCGAGTTCGTGCGCGCCGGCCAGGCCAAATGTCTGCTCGTGACGGCGCCGGAACGCACGCCGGTATTGCCCGAAACGACCAGCCTGGGCGAGTTGGGCATCGCGGACACCGCGTCGGAATTGTGGCGCGGCCTCATCGGCCCCAAGGGTATGCCGGCCGAGCGTGTCGCAGTCTTGCAGCGAGCGTTTCATCAGGCGACGCAGCAGCGCAAATTTCTGGATTTCGAGGCGAGCCGCGGTGAGACCGCAGTCGGCGGCCCGCCAGGCGAATTCGCGAAGATGATCAAGACCGAGTTCGAAGCGAATGCCGTGATCCTGAAACGGCTCGGGCTGGCGAAGAAAGACTGACCGCACGCATCTGCGGCCGGTTGCGCGATTCGCGGGGCACTTGGCGTGTTCCATGCGCTTTTTCGCACGGGTCAGCGTGCCGCCGTTGCCGTGCTCGTCCGGAACAGCGCAGCACCCACAAGCAACAGCACCGCGACCGCGCTCCACGCTGCGGCATAACCGAACCATTCGACGCCGATGCCAAATGCGGCCGGACCGAGCATCGTGCCGAAGCTGATCAACAGCATGTTGTAGCCGATCGCGGCGCCCGCGCGGTGCGGCTCGACGGCTTCGACGGCCGCAGCCTGGATCAAGCCCGCGTAGCCGCCCAGCGTAAAGCCGATCAGGGCCGCGGTGCCGACGAGCGCGGTTGACCCGAACGCCGGCAGGCCCAGCAGGAGCATGACACCGACCGTCGCAGAAAGTCCGATGGCGACGAGGCATACGCCCCGTCCATTGCGAACCAGCCGGTCGCTGATCACACCCCAGCAGATGCGTCCTGTCGCCGAGGCCACATGCGCGATCGCGAGACACAGGCTTGCGAGCGCCAAGGGCGCGGCCATCGCATCCCGCGCGAACAGCACGAGATAGGCGAAGAACGCCGCCTGGCCCGCTGCGTAAAGACATGCCGCAACATTGAACAGTGCGAAACGAGGCAGGCGCAACAGCGCGCGTATGTCGCCGAACCGCACGACCGACAATGCGGGTTGGGGTGCGACACGCAGTGCCAGATACCCGGCGCCGGCAAGGACCGTAACCCCTGCCATGCCCGTGGCCAGCGCACGCCAGTCCGCCTGACCGGTGGCGGCAATGAGCGCGGCGACGACTCCGCCCGCCGGCACGCCGGTCTGCTTCACGCCCATGGCCGTGGCGCGAGCGCTGCGCGGGAACCCCATCAGGACGGCTCGCGCGGTCGCAGGATTGATGAAGGCATAGCCGACGCCGCAGATTGCGAGTCCCAACGCTGCCATCGGCAGCCCGCGCGCACTCGCGAGCGCCAGCAGTCCGATCGCCAGCAGCACGTGCGCAATGACCAGCATGGCGCGCACTCCGAACCGATCGGCCAGCCAGCCGGCAGGCAACGCGAGCACGAGCATCGCACCGTAATACGCCGAGATCATGAGCCCGAACCCGGCATGGCCGAGACCGAGCGATTCCTCGATCGACGGCGACAGAGCGACGACGAGCGTGATGTTCGCGGTGCCGACGGCGTGCGCGACGAACAGCGGCGCAATCCGCGCGATCGAGCGGCCAACCGGATCGCTCTCAGCCACCGCACCAGTTAATGCGCATGTTGTCGCCATGGCTCGAAGCAAATGATCCGACGCCGTCATCGGGAAGGCGCGCGCGTCGCGACCTGTCCGTAGCGATAGGTGAAGCGGTACTTGTCGCCGCGATAGACCGAATCGCCGGTCAGCACCGGCCGGCTGTGCTGATCGAAGAAGGTGTGGCTGCGCACGAGCACCGGGCTGCCGCGGCGGATTGCGAGCTCGCGCGCGATGTCGGCCGGCGCGGCCATCGCACCCACCGAAACGGTCATGCCCCCCAAGCGGCGTGCCGAGTGCGGCTTCGACGATCCGCGTGGCCGGACGCGAAACCAGCGCCGATGCGGAAATCGCAGTTCCGATGCGCTCGGGCATCGCCCGGTCCTCGAGGCCGATGATCTCGTTCTCCACGAGGCGCAGGCGGCGCAATCGATAAATCTCGGCCGCGACGGGAAGCTCGAGCGCCGCGGCCACGGACGCTGAAGCACGCTCCACGTCGAAGGCGAGGAGGCGAAACGTGACGTGCGCTCCCGCCTCTTCCATCTGCTCCTCGAAGGAGCGCACACGCTCGGCATCGATCCGGCTTTCCACGGGTCGACTGGCGACGAACGTGCCGAGGCCGATGCGGCGCTCGATCAATCCTTCGAAGGTGAGCTGCGCAAGCGCCTGGCGCACGGTCGTGCGAGTGGTCTTGAAGCTCTCCGAAAGCTCGGTTTCGGACGGCAGGCGCTCTCCCGCCGCGAGCCGCCCGGAGGCGATCTGCGTGCGCAGCATCTCCTGGATGCGGAAGTACAAGGGGGCGGTCGCGACGGCCATTCTGGCTTGACGTCTAGTTGTCTATAAGGGTACCCTCAAAACGCCGCGCCGCCAAGCCAAGATGAGCAGGATTCGCGAGGTCACCATGGGCCAAGTGAGCTCGCCATGAGCCACTGCAGGAATACCGACAGCTTTCCACCAGCGGGTTGCTCGGTTACGGGTTCCCGGAGGCCTCGCTGGAAGCGGGAATGGCGCGCCAGCCGCACATGATCGGCGTCGATGGCGGCTCGACCGATCCCGGTCCCTACTACCTGGGCTCCGGCAAGTGCGTCAATTCGCGCATGGCGATGAAGCGGGACTTGCGCCTCATGCTCCGAGCCGCGCGCAAGCAGCGCATTCCGCTCATCATCGGCAGTTGCGGCGGTGCAGGAGGCGAGCCGCATCTGCAGACCGTGGTCGGTATCGTGCGCGAGATCGCGCGCGAAGATGCGCTGCATTTCCGCCTTGCCATCATCCATTCCGAGCAGGACAAGGATTGGGTGAAACGCGAGCTCAAGGCCGGCCGCGTGAAGGCGCTGCGCAACGTCAAGCCCCTCGATGACGCGACGATCGACCGCGCCACGCGGATCGTCGGAATGATGGGCGCCGAGCCGTTCCAGCGGGCGCTGGACGAAGGCGCCGACGTCGTGCTGGCCGGACGCTCCAGCGACCCGGCGCCCTGGGCCGGCTGCGCGACGCGTGCCGACATGCCGCCGGCGCCCTCGTGGTACGCGGGCAAGATGCTCGAATGCGGCGCCACCGCGGCGTTGCCCAAAGGCCACGACTGTCTGCTGACGAGCGTGAGTCGCGCCGGCGTCGTGCTCGAAGCGATGAACCCGATCCGCTTGTGCACGCCGTTCTCCGTCGCCAATCACAGCCTGCACGAGAATGCGACGCCCTGTTTTCACATCGAGCCGGGCGGACTGCTCGACACTTCCGATTGCGTATTCGAGGCCGTCAACGAGCGCGCGGTGCGCGTGAGCGGCATGTCGTGGACCCAGCAGCCTTATACGATCAAGCTCGAAGGCGCGGAGCTCGCCGGGTACCGCGCGATCACGATCTGCGGCACGCGCGATCCGATGCTGGTGGGAATGATCGACGAGTTCCTGGTGTCGGTGCGCGAGAACGTGGCGGTGAAGGCCGAGGCCTTCGGCGTGACCGCGGATCAATACCGACTGGTGATCCGGACTTATGGCGCCAACGGCGTGATGGCGGGATGGGAACCGGTGAAGCACACGCAGTCCCACGAGCTCGGCTTCGTGGTGGAGGTCGTCGCTCCGAGCCAGGAGATCGCCAACGCGGTGCTGGCGATCGCCCGGGTGCAGATGCTGCACGTCGATTTTCCCGGACGCCTCTGCAAGGAAGGCAACATGGCCTTTCCGTATTCGCCGTCCGACATCGAGACTGCGCCGGCGTATCGCTTCTCGGTATTCCACACGGTGGCGATCGAGGACGCTTGCGCACCGTTCCCCATCGAGTACGAGACGATCTGACCCCGTTCTCCATCGCATACGAGGATTGACGTGCCGCGCATCCGTGACATCGCCAAGGCGTGCAAGAGCAAGAACGCGGGACCGTTCGAGCTGACGCTCGACGTGGTGTTCGACGAGCGGGCCATGTACGAGCGCGTGCGCGCTACCGGCGTGCTTGGTCCTGAGCTCTTCGCGCGGCTCTACAACGTGCGCGCAGAGGATGTGTTGTTCACCGAGTATCCGGCCGGCAATGCATTCAAGGCCACGATCCCGCGCCTCGTTCCTTCCGGTGACGTCGGCGACACCGATGTGTACGGGGCGCAGCAGCACGCGCCGCTGCTGGACGTCGAAATTCCGATATGAAGCGCGCACGCGCTCGCGCGTTCGATCCCATCGACCTAGAGATCCTGTGGAACCGCCTGGTTCTGGTCGTGGACGAGGCGGCGTACGCGATCATCCGCACGTCGATGTCGAAGGTCGTGGTCGAGGGCCGCGACTTCGGCTCGCTGCTCCTGGACCCGCAGGGCCGGCTGCTCGCTGCCGACGTGAGCGTTGCGTCCAAGACCGGCACGATTTCGATTGCCGTGAAGGAGATCCTGAAGCACATGCCGGCCAAGAGCTTCCGGCCCGGCGACATGGTGGCCACCAACAATCCGTGGTGGATCATGGGTCACTTGAACGACATTGCCGTGGTCGCGCCGCTCTTCCATCGCGGGCGCCTGGTCGCCTTCGCCGAATGCATGGCGCACATGGCCGATATCGGCGGGTCGCTCTCCGGCGCGCCGCGCGAAGTCTATGAAGAGGGGCTGATCATTCCGCCGCTCAAGATCTTCGAGCGCGGCCGCGAGAACGCGACGTTTTTCGCGATGCTGCAAGCGAACGTGCGGGTGCCCAGTCAGGTCGCCGGCGACGTGCGGGCGCTCGCCGCCGGCTGCGCCGTCATGGAGCGCAAGCTCTCCGAGTTCCTGGACCGCCACGATCTGCCCGATCTCGCGGACCTTGGCGCCACGATCCGCACGCGCTCCGAGGGCACGATGCGCCGCGCGCTCGCCGCGACGATTCCGGACGGCATCTATCAGGGCGAGACGACGGTGGATGGGTTCGACGAGCCGTTGCTGATCCGGGCGCGCGTCGAAGCGAATGAACGGTGACGTGACGATCGATTTCGCCGGCAGCTCGCCGCAATCCGCGCTCGGCATCAACAGCACGATGGTCTACACCAACGTGTGGGCGACGTACACGATGAAGTGCCTGGCCGCGCCGGGCCTGCCGAACAACGAAGGCACGTTCGCGCCGATCACGGCGAAGGCGCCGGAGGGCTCGTTCCTCAACCCGCGCTTCCCCGCGCCGGTGAAGATGAAGCCGAGCAGCGGCCATTACATTCCGATCGCGATTCTCGATGCGCTCGCCGACGCGGTTCCCGATCCCATGCTTGCCGAATCGGGCAACAAGTTCCTGGTCTACATGGCGGGTCGCGACGACCGCGGCGCAGCGTTTTCCGATCTCATGTTCGTGATGGGCGGCATGGGCGCACGCGCCGCACGCGATGGATTGCACTGCATGAGCTTTCCGGCGAATTCGTCGAACATCCCGGTCGAAGTGCTCGAGCAAGGACTGCCTGTGCGCGTCCTGCGGCGTGCGCTGAGTCCCGATTCCGGCGGAGCCGGTCGCTTCCGCGGCGGTTGCGGGCAGATCTACGAATTGCAATCGGTCGCCGACGCACCGATCACCGTACGCGCCGAGCACGGCAAGCTCGCGACCCCACCGCGTGGCCTGCGCGGCGGGCTGGCCGGCAGCGCCGGCGGTCTGTACCTCAACGGGACACCGGTGCCGGACAAGCTGCCGCTGACGCTGCGTCGGGGCGATGTGCTGCAGCTGCACGTTCCGGGTTCGGGTGGGATGTACGCGCCTGCGACGCGCGACCTGCAGGCATTGGCACTCGACATCGCCGATGGCCTCGTCACGCCCGAGGCGGCGATGCGCGACTACGGCCAGGCCCCAAGGCTCGACGATGCCGCGTAGCAGCGCGCGGGGGCGTTCGCGGGCGGCCGATGGCTGCGTCCTGGGCGTCGACATAGGCGGCACGTTCACCGACTTCGTGCTGCTCGAGCAAGCCACCGGTCGCGTGATGACCGGCAAGGTGCTGACCCGCACCGAGGATCTCGCGGCCGGCGTGCTGCACGGC
Organism: uncultured beta proteobacterium; assembly: GCA_963804205.1. Classification (GTDB taxonomy): domain Bacteria; phylum Pseudomonadota; class Gammaproteobacteria; order Burkholderiales; family Casimicrobiaceae; genus VBCG01. Next base: position 55,967 of record CAWDPJ010000009.1, read on the forward strand.
GTGCATGAGCTCCTGGCGCGTCATGATGTCCCCGGTTCTGCGATACGCAAGGTCGTGCACGGCACCACGCTCGCGACGAATGCCCTGATCGAGCGGCGCGGAGCGCGCACCGCGCTTGTCGTCACCCGCGGCTTTCGCGACCTCCTGGAAATGGCGCGCGAGAGCCGCTACGACATCTTCGACATCGATCTGGCCGTGCCAAAGCCGTCTGGTGCCGCGCCGTCTCGTCTTCGAAGTGACCGAACGCGTGGCCGCGGATGGAACGATCGTCGAACCCCTGGCGATCGACGAGCTCGGCGGGATCGTGCGCGCGCTCCAGGCCGAGAGCATTCAGGCGGTGGCCGTATGCTTGTTGCACAGCTTTCGCAATCCCGACCACGAGCGCCAGGTCGCTGCAGCGTTGCGCGCGATGGGGCCCGACTTCGCGATCTCGCTCTCCTCGGACGTGATGCCCGATTTGCGCGAGTACGAGCGAGCCAGCACGGCAGTTGCCAACGCCTATTTGCAACCGGTGGTCCGTTCCTATCTCGACCGGCTGGCGGAGGGGTTGCGCGCAGCCGGGATCGCCGCCGAGCTGATGCTGATCGGATCGGATGCCGGCACTATCGGGCGCGCTGCGGCGCTGCGCTATCCGGTTCGCCTGGTCGAATCGGGTCCTGCGGGCGGAGCGCTCGCCGCTTCGTTCCTGGGCCGGCGCGCCGGCGAGCCGGACGTGATCGCGTTCGACGTGGGCGGAACCACCGCCAAGGTCTGCGTCATCGACGGTGGCGAGCCCGAACGCGCCGATCAGTTCGAGGTGGCGCGCGTGCATCGCTTCGCCAAAGGGAGCGGCTTGCCGTTGAAGGTGCCGGTGATCGAGATGATCGAGATCGGCGCCGGCGGCGGATCGATCGCGCGGGTGGACGAGCTCGGCCTGTTGCGCGTGGGTCCGGACAGCGCTGCCGCCAATCCTGGTCCTGCCTGTTACGGGTTGGGGGGCGATCGGCCCACCGTGACCGACGCGGATCTGATCCTCGGCTATCTCGATGCGGAATTCTTCCTGGGCGGCGAGATGCGCCTGGACCGCGAGCGCGCCGCCGCGGCCATCCGGCGCCATGTAGCGGAGCCGCTGAATCTCCATCCGACGCGTGCGGCCTGGGGAATTCACGCCGTGGTCAATGACAACATGGCGCGCGCGGCGAAAGTGCATTGCCTGGAGCGCGGCAAGGATGCGCGCGATTACGTGCTGCTGGCGTATGGGGGCGCAGGACCCGTGCACGCCGCGCAAGTCGCGGCGGCGCTCGGCATCAAGCGGGTGATGTATCCGCTGCGCGCCGGCGTCATGTCGGCCTTGGGCTTTCTCGCAGCCCCCGTCGCGTTCGAACGCATTCGCGCTGATGTGAGTCCGCTCGATGCCGTCGATCTCACGCGCGCCAACGCGATTCTCGCCGAGCTTACGGCGGACGCGCGCGAGCTCGTGCGTGCGGCAGGCGTGCCTGCCGCCGCTTGCGTGGTCAAACGGGAAGCCGCGTTGCGCTTCGCCGGTCAAAGCTATGCCTTGCCGGTGGAGCTGCCGCCGGGCCGCTTGACGCGGGCGCACTTGCAGCAGCTTCGCGCGGATTTCGTCGCCCTCTATCGCAAGCGCTACTACCGTCTCAATCCGGACGTGCCGGTGGAGCTCGTCAATTGGCGGGTGTCCGTGGCCGGCCCGAAGCCGGAGCTGCATATCGCAGCCATCGAACCCGGTGTGCGCACCGCCCGCAAAGGGACTCGCCCGGTGTATTTTTCCGAGGCCGGTCGCTATGTCGATTGCGCGGTCTACGATCGCTTCGCCCTGGCCGCAGGCAAGCACTTGCGCGGACCCGCAGTGATCGAGGAGCCGGAATCGACGGTCGTGATCGGCCCGGGAAGCTCGGCCGCCATCGATCGCGACGGCAATCTGATGGTGACGCTCGCGAGCGCCGGGCGCAGCGAGCGGGAGGCCGCATGAGCGGTACCTCGGTGTCATTCCCGCGGAGGCGGGAATCCAGTGTCTCTTCGTTGCAAAGACGCTGGGTCCCCGCCCCCCGACTCAAGCACTCGGGGGCAGGCTTCGCGGGAGACGACCCTGGGGATGGGCAGCGCAGCGGCAATCGCCGCCAGCGTGGGGGCGGGCCAATGACGGCGAGCGAAGTCCTTGGGGCCTTTGTCGCGGCATTGCAGCCCGATGACATCGAGCCGGCCCTGGTGGCCAAGGTGAAGGACCATTTGCTCGACACGATCGGTGTGGCCTGTGCCGGATTGGCGGATCCGCAGGCACGCGAGGTCGCCGGCGTGGTGCAGCGCTGGGGCGGTCATCCGGAAGCCGGGGTCATCGGCCTGACCCTGCGCTTACCAGCACCGAAGGCAGCGTTTCTCAATGCGCTGCACGCGCGCATTCACACCTTCGATGACACGCACGAAGCGGGCCCCTCGCATCCCGGAAGTGCGGTGGTCGCGGCGGCGCTGGCCGCTGCCGAAACTGCGCAAGCTTCGGGGCGCAAGTTCCTTGCGGCGCTGCTCGCGGGCTATGAAACGGCGACGCGCGTGTCGGCGGCGCTGGGCACCACGCATTACGCCGCTGGCTTTCATAGCACCGGCACCGCGACGCCGTTCGGCGCTGCCGCCGCCGCGTCGCGAGCCTGCGGGTTCGATGCGTTGCGCACTACTGCGGCATTGGGTCTCGCGGGCGAGGCGGCAATCGGTCTGCGGCAATATCAGGACGATGGCTCGATGCTCGACACCGCGCTCAACGGCGCGCGCGGCGCAGAATTGGGCGTCACGGCTGCGGCCTTCGCCGCCGCCGGCGTGGCGGGCCCGCGCGGCGTATTGGACGGTCGTTGGGGCCTGTTGAAAGTGATGAGTGGCGGTCCGGCGGCAGCATTGACCGCGGATCTCGGTAAGCGGTGGGAATTCGCCGACACCAAAGTGAAGCCTTTCGCATCGTGTCGGTTCACTCACGGTCCGGTGGCGGCACTGCATGCTGCCAGGCTGGACCCGGATCGCGTCGCGGCGATCGAGATCGTTACCTTCCGCGCTTCCGTCGAAGTGTCGGATCGCCCGCAGCCGCGGGATCGCAAGGAGGCGATCCTCAGTCACCAGCTCGCCGCCGCATTGGCGCTGCTCGGCCGGCCGATCGTGCCCCAAGCGTTCGAAGCACCGGACGCCATCGTGCGCGCGCTTGCCGAGCGCGTGCACGTTCGTCATGACCTCGCGCTCGATGCCGCGTACCCGGCGCGCTGGCCGCATCGCATCATCGTGTCGATGCGCAGCGGTGAGCGCGTGATGCTGGAATCCGACCAGCCTCCCGCGGCCGACGGCACGCAGATTCGTGCGAAGTTTCGCGCACTCGCAGCGCCGATATTGGGAACCGCCAATGCCGACGCCGTCATCGGCGTCGTCAACGATCTCGAACACCTGCACGACGTGCAGCCGCTGCTGCGATTGCTGCGGCAGGGATTGGCGGAGGCGGCATGAGACATCCTGCGTCATTCCCGCGAACGCGGGAATCCAGTGTCTCTTCGCGGCAAAGACGCCGAGTCCCCGCGGAGTCTATCCCCGCGAAGGCGGGGACGGGGACGACGGCTGTGGCAGCGGACAACGCAGCGGCGACCCTGGGGAAGGTTGCCCAATGACGCGGGGCGTGAACACGCTCGCTCTCACCGGCCTGTCGCTTCTCACGGGTCTGCTGCTGTGGGAATTTGCCGCGCGGGATGTCTCGCGCGTCGTGTTCGCGCCACCCTCAGCCGTGCTGACGCGGCTGGCCGCAGACGTCGTCTCGGGCGTGTTGCCGCAGGCCCTGCTGGGCTCGCTCGCGACCCTCGCCATCGGATTCCTGCTGGCGGTCGCGCTGGCGTTGCCGCTCGGGTTTGCGATCGGTCGCAATGCCAAGGTCGCGGCGATGGCCGATCCGGTGCTGAACGCGATCTATGCCGTGCCGCCCGTGGCCATGGTGCCGTTCCTGATCATCTGGTTCGGACTGTTCTTCGAGGCACGCGTGGCGCTCGTGTTCCTGATGTCGTTCTTCGAGATCCTGGTGACGGTGGCCGCCGGCGCACGCAATGTCGACCCGATGCTGCTGGCGGTCGGACGCTCCTTCGGCGCCGGGCGCGCACGGCTCGTGACCCGGGTGATGCTTCCCGCGTCGCTGCCCTTCGTGTTCGCGGCCCTGCGCGTCGGTCTCGTGCGCGCCATCAACGCGATGATCACGGCCGAGCTGTTCCTGGCGGCCGTCAACCTCGGGGCGTTGATGAAACAAAGCGCCCAGCGCTTCGACACGGCGGGGTTGCTCGCGGTGATCGTGCTGCTGTGTCTCGTGGGTCTGGCGGCCCAGTCGGGACTCAAGGCCCTGGAAGCCCGGCTGCTGCCGTGGCATGTACGGAAATGAGCGCATCGATCAAGTATCCGTTGCTCGGCATCGGCGTAGCGCTTGGGGTATGGGAGCTCGTCGGACGCGCGATCGGCGCGGATCTCTTCGCTCCGCCCTCGATCGTGCTTCCCGAATACGTGGCGTTGCTGCGCGAAGGCCAGATGTTGCGGGAGCTCGCGACCTCGCTGCGCCAGATGATCGTGGGGTACGGATTCGCCTGCCTGATCGGGATCCCGCTGGGCGTGGCCATGGGTCGCTCGCGGCTGACCGATGCGCTGCTCCACCCGTGGCTCTCGATGTTCGTGGTCACTTCGGTGGCCTCGCTGGTGCCGTTGTTCATCCTGGTCTTCGGAACCGGCTTCTGGTTCCGCGCCGCGATCGTGTTCGCGGCCTCCATCTGGTATGTGATGCTGACGATCTATCACGGCGCACGCGGCATCGAGCCGCGGTTCATCGATGTCGGCAGGTCGTTCGGGGCGAGCCGCTGGCGGGCGTTTCGGCAGATTCTGCTGCCGGCGCTCTACCCGTACGTCATTACCGCGATGCGGATCGGCCTCGTCCATGCGATACGCGCCATGGTGGTGGCCGAGATGTTCATCATCGTCGGCTATGGCGGCCTGATCTATCGTTCGGGATTGTCGACGTCGACGGCGCCGCTGCTGGCGCTGCTGGTCACGCTCATGTTCGTGGGCGTCATCGCGAACGCGCTGTTACGTGGCGGAGCGCGCATGATCGCCCCGTGGTACGAGCAGCGAGTCGCCTCGGCAAGCGCAACACAGGTGTGAACTTCGAGGAGGAGAGGAAGATGCTGACACGACGAGATGCACTGAAGGCGGCCGCGGCGGCCGGATTGAGCCCGTTCGTTCCGGCGTTCGCGCAGGGCAAGCGCCCGTTGAAGGTCAACCTGCTGGGCTTTGCGCTCGGCATCCACGTGCCGACGACCGCGGCGCTGCTCGACATCATGCCGGGCATGGGCTATGAGCCGGCGACGACGCGCCTCGATCAGATCCGCACGTTGACGCAGACGCTGATTGCAGGCGCCGCCGAGTTGGGCGAGACCGACTCGATCACGGTCATGAGTGCGGTCGAGCAGGGCGCCGATCTGAAGATCGTGGGCCTGTGGTACATGCACACCAGCCTCGTGTTTCTCGCCAATGCCGACAAGGTCCGCGAGTTCAAGGATCTCGAAAAGCCGGAGAACATCGTCGCGATCAACGGCAAGGGCGACATCACCCACGTGATGCTGCTCGGCCCGCTGATCAAGCGCGGCGTGGACGTGAAGAAGCTCAACCTGGTCGAGATCGGCGGCTCCGGCGCGCGCATGCAGGCCCTGCAGTCCGGGCGCGTGCAGGCGGTGCCCGTGCATTTCGACCAGGCCGCGGAGATGGCCAAGAAAGGCAACTTCAAGATCCTGCTCGAGCCGTGGAAGGAATATGGCGCGTGGATCAACGAGATCTGGGCGTGCAGCGGCGCGTGGCTCAAGAAGAAGGAGAACGAGCGGGTGGTCATCGACCTGCTGAAGGCGCAGATGATGGCCTTCCGCAAGGCCAACGCCGACCTCAACTGGTACACGGAAGGTTATCGCAAGCACGTCACGCTCAAGGACGCCAAGACCGCCACGCCGGAGAGCGTGAAGCCGGTATGGGAAGGGCTGACGCGCGAGATCAAGGCGTTTCCGAACGTGATGGAGCTGAAGCTCGACTACTGGAACGAGCTGCTGCCCGCCTACGTGCAGGCCGGTGCCATCGAGGGCAAGGTCAAGGTCGCCCAGGTCATCGAGGGTTCGCTGGCCAAGCAGGCAGCATCCGAGCTTGGGTAGCGCGTGGCGCAACCGAAACTCGAGGTCAGGAACCTGACGAAGGGGTTCTCGCGCGGACGGGGCGAACGCATGCCGGTTCTCGACGATGTCTCCTTGTCGGTCGCCGATCTCGAGTTCGTCGCGATCGTGGGCCCGAGCGGTTGCGGCAAGTCGACGTTGCTGCGCATCGTCAACGGATTGATCCCACCCGACAGCGGAACGATCTGCATCGACGGCCGCGCAGTGACCGGGCCGGGTCACGGGCTCGGCATGGTGTTTCAAAGCTTCGACCTGCTTCCCTGGCGTACCGCGATCGGCAACATCGAATTCGGAATGGAGATGATGGACGTTCCGCGGCGCGAATGCCGCGAGCGTGCCCAGCGCTGGATGGCGCTCGTCGGGTTGACCGGCTTCGAGCAAGCCTATCCGCACGAGCTGTCCGGGGGCATGCAGCAGCGCGTCGGCATCGCCCGGGCCCTTGCGATCGAGCCCGCGGTGCTGTTGATGGACGAGCCCTTCGGCGCCCTCGATGTGCAGACGCGCGACCTGCTGCAGGACGAGCTGCTGGCGATCTGGCAGCGCGAGCGCAAGACCGTGCTGTTCGTGACCCACTCGATCGAGGAGGCGATCTATCTGGCCGACCGCATAGTGCTGCTGACGCCGCGCCCGGCACGCGTCGAGCGGGTGCTCGCCGTGCCGTTCGGCCGACCGCGCAGCGAGGACGTGAAGTCCGATCCGACGTTCGTCGAGTTGCGACGCGAGATCTGGCAGTCGCTGAAGCAGGGTGTGCGAATCTAGAGAAGCGATGAGATGGTGACGCGACTAACCCCAAGCGTCATTCCCGCGGAGGCGGGAATCCAGTGACTCTTCGCCTAAAGACACTGGGTCCCCGCCTGCGCGGGGACGACGACAGTTGGAGAAGCGCATGAAGATCGGCATCGTCGGCGCTGGAGCAATGGGATCCGTCTACGGCGGCTTGTTCGCCGCGGCGGGCCATGACGTCTGGCTGGTCGACATCTGGCGCGAGCACATGGATGCGATCCGCAGGGACGGCCTGCACGTCAGCGGCGCCAGTGGCGAGCGTACGGTGCGGCCGTCGGCCGCCACCAGTCCCGAGGAGGCGGGACCGTGCGAACTCGTTGTGTTGTCAACTAAAATGCGCGACCTGGAAGCCGCCGCGCGCTCGATCGGCCCGATGCTCGGCAGCGACACCGTGATTCTCGCGATCCAGAATGGACTCGGGAACCAGGAGATCCTGCAGCGCGTCCTCGGCGCGCGTACCTTCCTCGTCGGCATCGCCGGCGGCTTCGGCGCGTCGAATCCGAAGGCCGGCGCGGTGCACCACAACGGCTGGGATCACGTGCACATCGCCGAATCCGCGAGCGGACACACCGCGCGGCTTCAGCGGGTCGTCGATGTTTGGCGCGACGCGGGCTTCAACGCGCAATCCTTCGATGATCCCGGTCCGATGATCTGGGGCAAGTACATCTGCAACCTGGCGTTCAGCCCGGTATGCACGGTGCTGTCGCTGCGCATCGGGCAGGTGCTGGACAATCCCGCAGGCGCGACCGCTGGCGGAAAGCTGTGCAGACGAGGCCTATCGCGTGGCCTCGGCCAAGGGCATCAAGCTCGATTTCACCGACGCCGTAGCGCACATCCACGAATTCGGCCGCGTGATTCCGAATGCCAAGCCGTCGATGCTGCTCGACATGCTGGCGGGTCGCCCGACCGAAATCGATGCGCTGAACGGCGCGCTCGTGCGCGAGGCCGAGCGCGTCGGCCTGAAGGCGCCGACCAACGCTTTCCTGACGCGGCTCGTGCATGCGTTGGAGGTCAAGCAGTCGATGCTGGGATTGGTCTACGGCACGGCCTGACTCGAGAAGAGGAATGGTCGACAATCTGGATTTCCTGACGATCGCCGAGGCCGCGCGGCACCTCAGGGCGCGTGACATCTCGGCGCTCGAGCTGGTGGATCACCTGCTCGCGCGGATCGAAGCGCTCGATCCGCAAATCAACAGCTTCATCACCGTGACCGGCGAGCTCGCGCGGCGCCAGGCGAGCATCGCTGACGCCGAGATCACCCACGGGCGCTGGCGCGGGCCGCTGCATGGCATTCCGGTCGGCCTCAAGGACATCTACAGCACGGCCGGCATCCTGACGTCGGGCCATTCCAAGGTCGGCATGGACAACGTGCCGAACGCGGATGCGACCAGCGTCGCCAAGCTGTACGACGCGGGCGCGGTGCTGATGGGCAAGCTGTCCACGCACGAGTTTGCGCATGGCGGACCTTCGTTCGATCTGCCGTGGCCGCCGGCGCGCAATCCGTGGGACCCGTCGCGCTCCGCGGGGGGCTCATCGAGCGGCTCAGGGGCTGCTGTCGCGGCGGGCTTCGTACTGGGCGCCATGGGCTCCGATACCGGTGGCTCCGTGCGAGTGCCGGCGGCGCGTAGCGGCGTTGCCGGCCTGAAGCCGACGTATGGGCTGATCAGCCGCCGCGGCGTCATCAACAATTCCTTCAGCTTCGACCACTGCGGCCCGCTTGCCTGGACCGTCGAGGACTGCGCGCTCATGCTCCAGGCCGTCGCGGGCTTCGACGTCAACGATCCGGGCAGCGCCGAGCGCGAAGTGCCCGACTACGCGGCCGCCTTCGTGCCCGATCTCGAAGGCTGGCGCATCGGTGTCGTGCGCCATTTCTGGGAGGAGGACCTGCCGGGCAGCGAAGAGGAACGAGCGGCGATGAACGCCGCGCTCGACGTGTTCCGCGGGCTTGGCGCCACGCTCGAGGATGTCCGGCTACGTTCGCTGCAGGAGTATTTCGACGTCAAGATCATCGTCGCCGAATCCGAGATTCACTCCGTTCATCAGCGCGATCTGCAGGGGCGCCCCGGCGATTTCGGCGCCGACTTCATGGGCAAGATCCTGCTCGCCTCGCTGTTCTCGGCTTCGGATTACGTGCAGGCCCAGCGCACGCGCCGCCAGATGCTCGAGGAGATGGAGCCGATCTACGCACGCTACGACGTGCTGGTCACGGCTGGAATGTCGCCCGCACCCCGGTTCGAGGATGTGCGCATCATCGATTTCTGGGAGAAGCCGAACATGACGACGCCGTTCAGCGTCACCGCAGGCCCGGCGCTGTCGCTGTGCAACGGCTACACCGGCAACGCGCTGCCGATGTCGATGCAGATCGTCGGCCGACCCTTCGACGAGATCAAGACGCTGCGGGCGGGCTACGCCTACGAGCGTGCCACCGCCTGGCGCCAACGTCGGCCGCGCCTGATGCCGGGCGTGGCCCGGGTGTCGGCGGGCCCGTCGACGGACAATCCGACCGATCCTTCGCGCTATGACGCCAGGACGCGCCAGCTCGTCGACTTCCTGCTCGCCCGCCACGGCCTCACGAAGGTATCGGACGCCCACATCGCTCAGCTGTGCGAGGCGGTGCCCTACGGGCTTGCGATGGCGGAGCGGGTACGCCGCGGCCTTCGGCGCGAGGACGAACCCGCAAACAGCTTCCGCTTTCCGCGATCGACCGTCGGGCCCTGACAATGCATTCGTCGCTTCCACCGCACTCGCAAACATTTTCACGTCGCACCGTGCCTGTGGCCGGCGCAGGAGTGTCATCGATCGCGTTCGCCGGCGTATGTGTCGTGAACCGTTGAAGGAGAGTTGAGATGCGTGACCTCTGGTACGTCTCCAAACGCCTTGTCACCGTTCTTGCCGCGACGATGCTCGCGATGGTTCCTGCATTGGCGCAGGACAAGTTCCCCTCGCGGCCCATCGAGATGATCATTCCCACGCCGGCGGGCGGCGGTACCGACATCACCATGCGCAAGCTCGCCTCGATCGCCGAGCAGTCGCTCGGGCAGAAGGTGGTGATCATCAACAAACCCGGCGCCGTGGGTACGGTTGGCGTCGCCGCGCTAGTGGCGGCGAAGAGCGACGGGTACACGATCGGGGGACTTTGGAACTCGCCACTCACGATGACACCGCACCAGATCGCGGTGCCGTACAAGCCCGATGACTACGTGCCGATCACGCTGGCCAACTCGGCGCCGCTGGTGTTTTGCGTCAAGCCCGACTTCCCCGCGCGCGACGGTAAGGAGTTCATCGAGCTGCTGCGCAAGAATCCGGGCAAATACACGTACGGCGGCGACGGCATCGGCGGCACCGTGCACCTGGCCGGCGAGCGCATTTTCACCAAGCTCGGCGTCAGCGGTAACGCGCGAATCATTCCGTTCAACAGCGCCGGCGAGACGTTGCAGAATTTCCTTGGCGGCCATGTGGACATCTATGGCGGCTCGTTCCCGCCGATCATGCCGCATCTGAAGGACAAGGCGATGCGTTGCGTGCTCGTCACCTCGGCGGAACGCAGCTTCGTGGCGCCCGATGTGACGGCGCTCGTCGACCTTGGGATTCCCGGCGAAGCGACACCAGTGTGGGGCGGGCTGATCGCGCCCAAGGGGACGCCAGCCGACCGCATCGCGGTTCTCGAGAAAGCGTTCTCCGATGCGGCGCGCTCGCAGGAATACCGCGACTACATGCGCGGGCTGGGCACCGAGGCGGTCGGCTCGAGCGCTGGCCAGTTCAAGATTTTCCTCGACGCCGAATACAGCGCGATGGCGCAGGTCGTGAAGAACCTCGGCCTCGTCAAGAAATGACGGCGGGATGGCGGCATGACACGTCGCGGTAAAACGCGTTCATCGTTCGTAGCGCTTGCCACGCGCCAGGAACTCGATCGGTGGCCACGATCGCCTCGCGCTCGTCGAACGGCGCCAGGTCGTCGATCACGTTGGCGCTGCTGCCGTCGCGCGCGATGGCTCCGAGCGTGCGCTGCATGGCCTTGATGGCGGCACGTTGCAGATCGCTCGGAATGATGACGATGTGGAAGCCGAGCTCCTGGAGGCGGGAGACGGGCAGCAGTGGCGTCTTGCCGCCCTGGAACATGTTGATCAGCTTCAATCCGGGAAGGCGCTGCGCGATCTCGGCGATCTGCGCCTCACTTGTCGGCGCGTCGAGGAACGCGACGTCGGCGCCCGCTTCGATATAGGCGTGACAGCGATCGATCGCCGCGTCGAAGCCTTCGACGGCAATGGCGTCGGTGCGGGCGATGACGACGAAGTCGGGATCGTGCAACGCGTCGCGGACGGCTTTCAGCTTGCCGACCATCTCGGGCACGGCAACCACCGACTTGTCCTCGTAATGCCCGCAACGTTTCGGGAACGTCTGATCCTCGATGTGCAAGGCTGCGACGCCCGCGCGTTCGAAGGCGTGGGCTGCACGCTGCGCGTTGAGGGCGTTGCCGTAGCCGTTGTCGGCGTCGGCGATCACCGGAAGGCCGACGACGTCGACGATCTGCTCCAGGCGGGCGGCGATTTCGCTCAACGACAGCAAGCCCAGGTCGGGAATCCCGCTGCCACGGGCAATGGCGCCGCCGCTGGCGTAGGCGGCGGCGAAGCCAGCCCGCTCGACGAGCCGGGCCGACAAACCGTCGTAGACGCCGGGAGCGACGACGATCTTTCCCGACTTGAGCATGGTCGCAAGCTTCGTGGTGTTGCGCATGGAGGGATTCATCGTGGTGAATGGCAGCTAGAAAAGCGTTGGGAATGAGACATTGGCCAGCGTATGGTGGTAAACCTGTTTGATCGATGCGTGTGTCGCGTGGCGGCGGATCGGCGGGTTCGCGGCACAGTTTGTTCGCCCGCCCGCATTTTTTCAATGGCGCGCCCGCGTAGCGCGTGAATGAGTCCGCAGTGGATCTGACCATGGAGGATGTGATGCTCCGCATTTGCCGAACGATGAAGGGCGTGAGCGCCGTACTGGCGCTTTCGGTCGTGGCGTTGTGCGCGACTGCGCAGGACAAGTTCCCCTCGCGGCCGATCGAAATGGTGATTCCGACCGCGGCAGGCGGCGGCACCGACATCTCGCTGCGCATGCTGGCGGAGGTCGCGGAGCCCATCCTGGGCCAGAAAGTGGTGGTGGTGAACAAGACCGGTGGCGGCGGAGCGGTCGGCATGGCGGCGATCATCCAGGCGAAGGCCGACGGCTACACCATCGGCGGCCTGTGGAACGCACCGTTGACGATGACACCGCACATGCTGCCTGCACCGTACAAACCCAGCGACTACGCGGCGTTGTCGCTGGTCACGTGGGCGCCGACGATCCTGTGCGTCAAGGCGGCGTTTCCCGCCAACGACGGCAAGGGCTTCATCGAGGAGCTGCGGAAGAATCCAGGCAAATTCACCTACGGCAACGACGGTGTCGGCGGCACTTTGCACCTCGCGTCGGAACGTGTGTTCTCGAAGCTCGGCGTGAAAGCGCGGCCGGTGCCGTTTGCCGGCGCGGGCGAGACGCTCAAGGCGTTCCTGGGTGACCACATCGACATCTACGCCGGATCGATTCCGCCGATCCTTCCCTACCTCAAGGACAAGTCGGCGAAGTGCCTGATGGTGACTTCGGCCGAGCGCAACACCGTAGTGCCCGACGCTGCGGGTCTGGATGATCTCGGCGTGCCGGGCGAGGCCACCGTGTTGTGGCGCGGAATCATTGCGCCCAACGGGATACCTGCTGACCGGCTCGCCATCCTGCAGAAGGCATTCTCGGAAGCCGCGATGAGTCCGAAGTTCAAGGACTTCATGCAGAAGCGCGGCGAGGAAGCGAAAGGCACGAGCGCGGCCGAGTTTCGCAAGCTGATCGACACCGAATACGACGCGATGGGGAAGGTGATGGCGTCGATCGGCCTGACCAAGAAATGAGCCGCGAAGCGAGCGGCGAGGGATCGAGGTCGTGACGACGACGCTGACGCGTCTGGAGATCGGCGTCGCGATCTCGCTGCTCGTCCTGGGCGTGTTCGCCGCCTGGGAAGCGTCGGGAATGCCGCAAGGAACGCCTGCGTTGCCCGGGCCGGGGATGGTGCCGATGGCGCTCGGCGTTCTACTGGCGGTTTCGTCGGCGGGCCTGATCGTATGGAGGATCAAGGTCCGTCCACCCGAGGACGCCGCTATCGTGCTCGGCCATCGTCACATCACGCTGGCGGTCACGGCGATCCTGGCGGCGGGCTTTCTGTTCGAGCGCGCTGGATTTCTGATCACCTCGACGCTGCTCCTGTTCGTCCTGCTGTGGTCGCTCTCTCCGCTTGGTTGGTGGCGCGCCTTGATCGCGGCGGTCGTCGCCAGCGTCGCCGCGCGCTATCTCTTCCAGAACCTGCTCAACGTGTCGCTGCCGCCGTTTCCCTTTCTCTGATCAGATCGAACCCGGGTGGACGCGCTTCAGCCCCTGCTGCACGGATTCTCCGTCGCGTTTCGTCTGGACAACCTGTTCTTTTGTGTGATCGGTTGTCTCTGGGGCACGGTCGTGGGCGTCCTGCCGGGCCTTGGTCCGCTCGCCGGGCTGACGCTGCTGCTGCCGCTCACCTACCAGCTCGAGCCGGCCTCGGCCATCATCATGCTGGCCGGGATCTTCTACGGGGCTATGTACGGCGGCTCGACCACGTCGATCCTGGTGCGAATCCCCGGCGAGGCGGCCTCGATCATCACCTGCATCGATGGCCACGAGATGGCGAAGCAAGGACGCGCCGGACCCGCGCTGATGATCGCCTCGGTCGGAAGCTTCGTCGGCGGAACGCTGAGCATCGTCGGCCTGATGCTGTTCGCGCCACCGCTGGCCAAGCTGATGCTGCAGATCGGTCCAGCCGCCGAATTCGGATTGATGCTGCTCGCGTTGCTGGTACTGAGCTTCGTCAGCGGCGGACCGCCGCTGAAGACGCTGATGATGGTGCTGACGGGACTGTTGATCTCGACTATCGGCGTCGATTTGATCACCGCTTATCCGCGGTTCACGTTCGGCTCCATTCAGTTCATAAGCGGCATCAACTTCGTCGCCATCGCGCTCGGCTTGTTCGGGGTCAGCGAGATCCTGATCAATCTCGAGGAGATCACCAAGGTCAAGGTGATCAGGCCGACGCTCCGCAGCCTGGTCCCGCGCCTTCAGGATCTGAAGGAGTCGGCGCCGGCGATCGGCCGCGGCACCGTGATCGGTTTCGTGTTCGGGTTCATCCCGGGTATCTCGCACGTCATCTCCACGTTCGTGAGCTATGCCGTGGAGCGCAAGCTGTCGCGCGAGCCCGAGGCGTTCGGCACGGGCAAGATCGCAGGCGTCGCCGGACCCGAGACCGCCAACAACGCGACCACCGGCAGCGCGATGATCCCGCTGCTGGTGCTGGGCATTCCGGCGATCCCCGCGACGGCCATCCTGCTGTCGGCGCTGCAGATCCACGGCGTTCAGCCCGGTCCGCAGCTGGTCAGCGAGCACCCCGACGTGTTCTGGGGGCTGATCGCCAGCATGTATATCGGCAACATCGTGCTGCTCGTGCTGAATCTCCCGCTGGTGGGCCTGTTCGTCAATCTTCTGCGGATTCCCTATTTCTATCTGGCGCCGGGCGTGCTGCTGGTGTCGATGATCGGGATCTACAGCGTCAACGCGAATCAGAACGACATCGTGATCATGGGGATCTTCGGCGCCATCGGCTATTTGCTGCGCAAGGCGAAATTCGACCCGGCGCCGCTGTTGCTGGCGATCGTGCTCGGCGACCGGATGGAAGTCTCGTTGCGGCGGGCGCTCACGATTTCCAACGGCGATTGGTGGATCCTGGTTCAGGGCGCCATGTCGAAGATTTTCCTCGGCGCGATCGTGCTGCTGGTCGTGTTGCAGGGCGCTGCATGGGTGCTGGGCTTCCGCCGGAAGATGGCGGAAGACGTCAAGAAGATCTGATCATCATCGGAGGAGAGCCGCATCATGCGTATGACACAACGGCTACGGGAGCTGCTGGCAGCGCCCGGAATCGTGCTGGGAGGCGGCGCCCACGACGGACTGTCCGCCCGGATCGTCGAACAGGTGGGCTACCCCCTGTGCGTGGTGACTGGCGCGGGCGCGTCGATGTGCCGCGGGTATCCCGACATCGGGCTGGTGACGATGCCCGAGATGGTCGAGAACGCGCGCTACATCGCCGAGGCGGTTCGCATTCCGGTGATCGTCGATGCGGACAACGGCTACGGCAATGCGCTCAATGCTCAGCGTACGGTACGCGAGTTCGAGCGCGCCGGCGTGGCGGGCATTCACATCGAAGACCAGGTCTGGCCGAAGCGGTGCGGCCACATGTTCGGCAAGCGCCTCATCGCCAAGGAGGAGATGGCAGGCAAGATCAAGGCCGCGCTGGACGCGCGTCATGACCCCGATTTCGTCATCATCGCCCGTTGCGACGCGATCATGGTGAACGGCCTCGACGACACGCTGGAGCGCGGCGAGGCATACCTCGAGGCCGGCGCCGACATGCTGTTCTTCGAGATGCGCGAGTCGATGGACGAGATCCGCGCGATGGCCGATCGCTTTCGCGGCCGCGTTCCGCTGCATTTCAACCATTCACCCAGCGGCATGGTGCCGCGGCTGCATGTCTCGGAAATCGAGAAGCTGGGCTTCAAGACCGCGTGCTTCTACGTCCACGCGCTGATGGCCGCGTGCAAGGTGATGCGCGAGGTGCTGACCGAGATCAAGGAGACCGGCAATTCGATTTCGGTCTGGGACCGCATGGTCAAGTTCGACGAGTTCTGGGCGATCGCCGGCCTCGAGGACTATCGCCGGCTGGAGAAAAAGTATGGCGCATGATCCGGTCCGGCTCGAGCTCGTCAAGAACGCGATCGGGTCGGTGGTCGATGAAATGGTGCTGACGGTCATCCGCATCGCCTACTCGTCGATCATGAAGGACACGATGGACCTGTCGAGCGCGTTCTGCGACCGCCAGGGGCGGATGATCGCGCAGGGGTTGAGCGTGGCGTTGCACCTCGGCTCGATTCCCGACGCGATGGACAACGTGATCGCCAAGTACGGGGATACGCTGGAGCCCGGCGACGTCGTGATCCTGAACGATCCGTATCTCGGCGGCATGCACCTGCCCGATATTTTCATGTTCAAGCCGGTGTTCGTCGGTGAGCGGCTGCTTGGCTACGCGGTCGTCGTTGCGCATCACAACGACATCGGCGGTCGAGTCCCGGGATCCAGCGCCGCGGACTCCACCGAGATCTTCCAGGAAGGCCTGCGGATCCCGATCCTCAAGCTCTACGAGCGCGGCCAGCCCAACCAGACGCTGATGGACATGATCGCGCTCAACGTCCGGATTCCCGACGTCGTGCTCGGCGACCTGCAGGCGCAGGCCGCGGCGTGCCGGATCGCCGAACGCGGCATCGGCGAGCTCGCGGTGCGCTTCGGCGTCGACGAGCTCGAGCGCTACTTCGACGACCTGCTCGACTACAGCGAACGCGAGGCCCGGCGCGCCGTGCGCTCGATTCCGCCTGGTGTCTATCGCTTCGTCGACTACCTCGATGACGACGGCGTCAACATGGACGAGCCGGTCAGGATTGCGGTGGCGATCCACGTCGACGGTGACGAGCTGACCGTGGACCTCGAGGGCACCTCGCCGCAGGTGCGCGGCGCCATCAATTCGACGCTGTCGTTCGCGAAGTCGGCGGTCTATTTCGCCGTGCGCTCGATCATGGAATCGGATGCGCCGAACAACTCCGGATTCTTTCGCGCGATCCACGTCAAGGCGCCGCTCGGCTGCCTGGTGAACCCGAAACCGCCCGGGGCCGTGGCCGCGCGCGGCATCAGCGGCTTTCGGCTGATCGATGCAATGTTCGGCGCGCTCGCGCAGGCGATTCCGGAGCGTGTGCGCGCAGCCGGTGAGGGCGGTACCACCAGCTACAGCTTCGCCTGCTACGACGCCGAAGGCCGCTTCTCGTTGTTCCGCGAGGCCGTCATGGGCGCGTGGGGTGGCGGCTATCGACGCGACGGTATCGACGGCATCGCCAACGGCGCCGCGAACATCAGCAATGCGCCGGTCGAGATGATCGAGAACCAGGCCGCGATCCGCGTCGAGCACTACGAGCTCGTTCCCGACAGCGGCGGTCCCGGCGAATGGCGCGGCGGCATGTCGGTCTCGCGTCAGCTGCGCTTCCTCGGCGCGCGGGCGGCGTTGCAGCTGCGCTCGGACCGCCGCCGGCATTTGCCCTATGGCTTGATGGGAGGGCGCGACGGAACACCGTCGAACAACGTGCTGGACGATGGAGGCACGTGGCGCCAGCTGCCGACCAAATTCACGCGCCCGCTTGCTACTGGTCAGGCCGTGCGCCATACCACTGCGGGTGCCGGCGGTTATGGTGACCCGCTACGCCGCGATCCGGCGCTGGTGCTGGCGGACGTACGCAATGGCAAGGTGACGCCCGACGGCGCGGCACGCGACTACGGCGTGGTCGTGCTCCCCTCACCGTTGCATGTGGACGCGCGCGCAACGGCAAAGTTGCGCACTGAACTGGCCGCGGCAGCGGCAGCAACGGACGTTCCGGCATGAGTGGAACTGCACGGCCGCCGTTGCGCGTTGGGGTGGATATCGGCGGCACGTTCACCGATCTCGTGTTCGTGCGGCCCGACGGACTGCTCGACCGGCGCAAGCGGCCCTCCACGCCGGCCGACTACGCGAAGGCGATCGTCGAGGGGATCGCCGAATATTGCGCCGAGGTGAAGCTCTCCCGTCGCGACGTCGGTGAAGTCGTGCACGCGACCACCGTTGCCACCAACGCGATTCTCGAACGGCGGGGGGCGCGCACCGGGCTGATCACGACCGAGGGCTTTCGCGACGTGCTGGAGCTGCGCCGGATTCGCATTCCGCTCGCCTACGATCTGGGCTGGAACAAGCCGGAGCCCCTGGTCGAGCGCTCGATGCGCCTGGGCGTGCGCGAGCGCCTGGACGCGCAGGGCGGCGTGCTCACGCCGCTCGATCGCGACGATGTCGATCGGACGATCGACGAGCTGCAGGCGGCGGGCGTCGAAACGGTGGCGGTGTGCTTTCTTCATGCCTATCGCAACGCCGGCCATGAACGCGAGGTCGGCGCGCAATTGCGCAAGCGCTTGCCGGGCGTTCACGTGTCGCTGTCATCGGATGTGTTGCCCGAAATGCTGGAGTTCGAGCGCACCAGTACCACGGTGGTCAATGCGTACATCGCGCCGCTGATCGCCCGCTACCTCGATCGACTGCGCGAGACGCTGGCCGAACACGACGTGCGTGCGCCGATCCTGGTGATGCAATCGAACGGCGGATTGATCAGCGCGTCCTCGGCCGCGGCGCGCCCGGTGACGATCATCGAGTCGGGCCCGGCCGCCGGTGTCGTCGCTGCGCAGCGCACCGCGCGCGCCTGCGGCTATCCGAACGTGATCACGCTCGACATGGGCGGCACGACCACCAAAGCCTCGATCATCGAGCGTGGCGAGATCCTGCGCGGAACCGAATACGAGGTCGGCTCCGCCGTGTCGGCGAGCAGCCGGCTGATGCGCGGCAACGGTTACCTGCTGCGCATTCCGGTGATCGACATCTCGGAGGTCGGCGCAGGCGGTGGCAGCATCGCGGCGCTCGACGCGGGCGGTTCGCTGCGCGTAGGCCCGCGCAGCGCCGGCGCGATGCCGGGACCTGCCTGTTACGGTCACGGCAACGGGCAACCGACCGTCACCGATGCCAATCTGCTGCTCGGCTACATCAGCGACACCTCGCTCGCGGGCGGAACGCTGACGGTGAACCGCGCCCTGGCCGAAGAGGCGGTGCGGCGGAACGTCAGCGTGCCATCGTCCTTGTCGCTGCTCGATGCTGCGCATGGCATTCACGCGGTGGCGAATTCCAACATGGTGCGCGCGATCAAGTCGGTTTCGGTCGAGCGCGGCCGCGATCCCGCCGATTTCGTGATGATGGCGTTCGGCGGTGCAGGACCGATTCACGCTGCCGGCGTGGCCCGGACGCTCGGCATCCGAAAGGTGCTCATTCCGCCTGCGCCAGGCGTGTTCAGCGCGCTGGGTTTGTTGCGCGCCGAAGTCGAGCATCATGCGGCACGTACGGTCCTGATGGCGACAGCCGGCGCCGTCGATCTTTCACCCGTGCAAAGGGCGTTGGACGAGATGCGCAACGACCTGCGGAACCGCGTGCGCGAAGAGGGATTCGATCCGGCGACGGCCGAATTCGAGCAGTTCGCCGATCTGCGTTATCGCGGCCAATCTTCGGAGTTGACGGTGCCGATGCCCGGGGAGCGGCTGGATGTTCCGGCGCTGCGCGCGACCGAGGAGCGTTTCGAGCACGAATTCGAACGCACTTATGGCCATCGTGGCGACACCAAGGCGTTCGAGCTGGTCACGGTGCGATTGGTGATGCGGGTGCCGCGCGCAGTCGAGCACGGGACCGACTGGGCGCCGGAACGCGCTGCGGCGGACGAGCAACGCGCGGTTTACTTCGGTCCCGAGCTCGGGCAGGTCGACGCGGCGGTCCTGTCGCGGGACTCGCTGCGTCGCGCGCCACGCGCAGGGCCGCTGCTGATCCAGGAATACGACACGACGATCGTGGTGCCGCCGGGCTGCGACGCCGCTGTCGATGTCCATGGGAACGTCGTTATCGGCGTCGGGAAAACCTGTAGGCCAAAGGCAATAGGGCGTCCGGGAGTCGGTGCGTGCTAATGGGCAAAGCCGGCGGAAACGGCTCGCCCTTCGCGCGCGAGATGCTGATGAATCAGCGCGACGACGGCCGCACCTTCGCCGATCGCGCCGCCGACCCGCTTGACCGACCCGGATCGGACGTCGCCCACGGCGAACACACCCGGCACGTTCGATTCAAGCGACGCGGGCGAGTAGCCCGACTCGGCTTCCACGTCCGGACCGGTCAGGACGAAGCCATGCGAATCGCGCGCGACGCCGCAGCCCTGCACCCATTCGGTTTCGGGATCGGCCCCGACGAACAGGAAAACGTACCGGATCGGCCGCTCTTCCTCGAACCCCGTTTCGTCGTTGCGCCACGTAACCGCGGACAGCCCGTTCGCCGGGTCGCCGTGCAGCGCCGTCAGCTGGGTATGCGGATGCAGTTCGATGTTCGGCGTGGCTTCGATACGGTCGATCAGGTAACGCGACATGCTGGCGGCAAGACCGGGCCCGCGCACGAGCACGTACACCCTTGCCGCGTGCCGGGACAGGAACACGGCGGCTTGGCCCGCCGAATTGCCGCCGCCGACCAGCACGACCTCGGCCTGCGTGCACATCTTCGCCTCGAGCGCCGAAGCCCAGTAGAAGACGCCCTGGCCCTCGAATTCGGCCAGGCGTGGCAGCGCGGGCCTGCGGTAGCGCGCGCCGCTCGCGATCACGACGGTCCGCGAGCGAAGCCTGCGTCCATCGGTGAGCGTCACGATGTGTCCTCCGTCGGCAGCGCCGCTGCCGCATTCGAGCGACGCGGCCTGGGCCGGAATCATCACGTCGGCGCCGAACTTCTGGGCCTGCACGAAAGCGCGCCCCGCGAGCGCCTGCCCCGAGATGCCCGTCGGAAAGCCGAAGTAGTTCTCGATGCGCGCGCTCGCTCCCGCCTGGCCACCGTAGGCGCGGCAATCCAGGACCACGACCTGCAAGCCTTCGGATGCTGCATAAACCGCCGTCGCCAGCCCCGCCGGACCGGCACCGACCACGACGACGTCGAAGAGCTCGTGACGCTCCGCGGTGTCGATCATGCCCAGGCATCGGGCCAGCGCGTCCTCGGACGGATTGATCAGCACCGAGCCGTCGGGGCAGACGACGACCACATCGGAGCTTGATGCGCCATACCGTTCCAGCAGCGTCGCTGCGCCGATGTCGGTGCCCGCATCGACCAGATGATGCGGATAGCCGTTGCGATTCAGGAAGCCTTGCAGACGCAACACGTCCGGCGACTGAGCCTTTCCGATCAGTGCCGGTCCGCTGGCTCCGACCTCGATGAGTCCGACGCGGCGCAGGATCAGCGCGCGAACGATGCGCTCGCCCAGCTCGGCCTCGGCGATGATCAACGCACGCAATCGTTCCGGCGGAACCAGCACGGTCTCGAGATCCTCCACGGCGTAGCCGTCGACCAGCGAGCGCTTGCCGGACAGCTGTCCTACCTCTGCGGAGAACTCGCCGGGCCCGAGCCGGGTGATGGGAATGACATGTCCCAGCCCATCACGCTGGTTGATCGCAAGGACGCCCTTCAGAACGACGAACATGCCCGGGCCGGGTTCACCCGCGGCGAAGAGCCGCTCGCCCTTCGCAAAATGACGGATGGTGCCGAACGGGCCAATGCGAGCCAGCTCGCCTTCGCCGAGCACCGGGAAGATCTGATGACGACGCGTCTTTATCAGGCTGGATTCGACTTCAGCCATCGCGAGTCCGCTGCAACCGGGTGAGCATCAGGCTTTCCGGTGCCCGCGCCGGAACGGATTCCAAAGCGTTCATCTCGAACCGTTCCCGGATGCCGTCAGCCCGGACGTGCGCTGGTCGGATCGATCCTCGTCGATGCGGTCGAGGGCAGCGAAGACGTCGCGGGTTGGCTGGCCTGTCGTTGCTGCGCGCGCAATCGCCAGACTTGAAGCGTGGCCCCGAGGAGGAAGACGACGAACAACGCGCCGAACACGACCTGCAACTCCGGGGCGTCGGGGCTTGCGACCAGCGGTGCTCCGACGGGGACGCGCGTTGTCGTTTCAGTGATTGCGGGAATGAAGTGGAAGAAGAACGTGAGTGAGTAGCTGACGGTCTCGACGTAGCGCGATGCGCGGCCGAACACGTTCGTGGATCCGGCGATCGCCGCGACACCCAGGACGAGGAGCGTGACGATGGCAAGGACGTGCGGCTTGCCGAAGCCGCCGTGGTGGAAGATGAACAAGCCGGTGATGCAGGTGGCGATCGTCATCCAGATGTAGACCTGTCCGCTCAGGGTTCGTGGCGAAATTTCCTTGTAGCGGAAGAGCGCGACGAACGCTGCGCCCACGGCAACCAGGCTGATCGCGGTATGGAACGCGCCGAACGGAGTAATGCCGAGCAAGTGGATCTCCCTCTGTTGAAAGTCGACGAGCTCACCGAGCCCGGTGTCAGCTTCGAGCGTGCAGATGTCCATCGCGTGTCGGCTGTCGGACGTCCTGTGACAAAGGACATCGAATCGCAACCAGCGCGGCGCGCAACTCGCATTCCCGGACGATACCACCCGATGAATGCCGAGGCGGCGGCCACCGCCGCCAGCTGATGGACCGCGGTCCTGCGTCAACTGTCACGTTTGGCGCGGCCTCTGTAACGCGCGCGCATCCGCTGACACGCTTCAGGCGGCGCCCGACACCAAGCCGTTACCCGGCGACTGCATGTTGCGGCGATGGGGACCGGCATCGGGAGGAGTCTCCCGTAAGGCATCCCCACCCGGTTCTTCACCAGGTGAACGCTCGATGAGCATGCAAGCGAACGAACTTTGCGCCAACCCCTTCATCGAAGGAGGTATCGCCAGGCTCCGCACTCGCCGCCGACCGAACCTCGTTGCAGCGCCCGACGCTCCCGGCCAAGGTAAAGCTGTGAATGCGGCCACGGAAGCCGAGCATGGAACCGATCGACGCTGCACTCCCAACCCGAAGGAAAAGCGCCGTAGCGCTGTCATTGGCGGCGCAGGCGTGGCGGCTGCAATCACCCCATCCCCATAGCGTATTCGCCGCCGAACCAGCGCTCGCGTGCCTTCATGCCACGCGGCAACGATCAACGAAAGGATCCCATGAGCACGATTACGACCAAGGACGGAACGCAGATCTACTACAAGGATTGGGGAAACTCTGGCTTGAGGCGATGGACACCGTTGGTATCAGGTGTCGCCATCGGGCTGGTGTGCTGCCTGGTGATCCGGGTGCCTGCCTCGGCTTGCGGCGGCTTATGTAGTGCGCGCGCAATGTCGTCCGCGGCATCGGCCGCCGCAGTGCCCGCGATAGGTGATCAACCGTGGCGCAGGGCCTACGCTTTCACGGTCTGGGGCTACGCACGCATTAGCGCGGTTACGGTCGATCGCTCAAAGCGCTGACCGGGGATCAGCCGCGGTGGGGAAACGATCGGGACACGGACTCGAGCGCCGATCGCAGAACGTCGCGACTGGTACTCTGCGCGGTCATGCAGATCGATCCACCCGACGCGGCCTACATCGCCGCCGAGCGAGCCCGCGCCAACTTCCGGCTGGCGGTAAGAATCGCGTTGAGCTTTGTCGCGCTGATCTGGCTCATCCAGCTCGCGAACTGGGGGCTCGACGTGGGGCCGGAGCAGTTCGGCATCCGTCCACGCAAGTTGGCGGGACTGGTCGGCATTCTCTTCGCACCTCTGCTGCACGGCAGTTTCGAGCACCTCATCGCCAATTCGGTGCCGGTGGTGGTGTTGGGCACGGTGATGTTGACTCTCTATCCGCAGGCGGCCCCTAAAGTGTTGCCGGCGATCTACCTCGGGCCCGGGGTGGCTGTGTGGCTTTTCGCAAGAGGCGGCACGCATATCGGGGCCAGCGGCTTGGTGTACGGCTTGATGAGTTACATCCTCGTGGCGGGGCTGATCCGACGGGACAGGCGAGCCATTGCCGCCTCCCTGCTGGTCTGCTTCATGTACGGCGCCCTGGTGTGGGGCGTGCTCCCGATCCAGCAGCGGGTTTCCTGGGAAACCCATCTTGCGGCCGCGGTGATCGGCGTGGTGCTCGCGATCGCGCTGCGTCGCCTGGACCCACAGCCGCGGACTCGCTACGCCTGGGAAGACGAAAATGACGAACGCGCCCCCGAGTCCTCGAACAACAGCGCTACCCGGGATGAAATCTAGATCGAGCCATGCCTGAGGCGGGCCCTGTCGAGTGGGGGGTGTTCATCGCGCTTGTTGCGAGCTTGCTCGTCATCGATCTTGCATACGCGAGCCGAGGCAAGCAACGGCGCTCCGCTCGAGCCGCCTGGATGTGGAGCGCGCTCTGGATCGGCGTGGCCCTCGCATTCGGCGCCTGGATCAGCGTTCGTTTGGGGACCGAGGCCGGCCTACTGTACATAACCGCGTACTTCCTCGAGGAATCCCTGTCCATCGACAACCTCGTGATGTTCGCCTTGGTCTTCTCGCAAACCGGAATCCCGACATCCCTGCAGCATCGCGCGCTCTTTTGGGGTGTGATCGGTGCGCTGGTCATGCGCGCGCTGCTGATCGGCTTCGGGATCCTTCTGTTCCAGCGCTTTCACTGGCTCGTCTATCCGTTCGGGGCACTCCTTCTCTACGCTGCCTGGCGAATGCTCAGGGGCGAGCAGCAGCGGCGCCTCTGGGTCGAAACGACCTGCTCCTTGTGCACCAGCTGGGTCTCGCGATTCATCCCGATCGTTCCCGAGTTGCATGGAGAGCGATTCACCGTTCGAGTCGATGGCAAGCGCCACGCCACGCCGCTCCTCGTGGCGCTGGTGGCCATCGAATCAGCGGATCTTCTTTTCGCGGTCGATTCGATTCCTGCCGTGTTTGCGGTCACGCGCGATCCGTTTCTCGTTTACACATCCAACGTCTTTGCGCTACTTGGGCTGCGCTCCTTGTATGTGGTGATCGGAGACCTCGTCACGCGCTTTGCTTACCTGCGCCTGGGGCTGGCTGTCCTGCTCGTTCTCGTTGCACTGAAGCTGCTCCTGTCCGACTTCGTGCACATTTCTCCCGGCATCTCGCTCGGCATCATCGTGGGAATCTTCGCCGCTGCCGTTGCGGCGTCGCGACTTCTGCCGAACCCGTCACGACGAAAGAAAACCCCCATGGCAGCCTGCTCCCACCGCGGTGAGATGAAAGTCGTGGAGCCAACGACCGATGTGTGCGCCAAATGCGTAGCGATGGGCGATAGCTGGGTGCAGCTTCGCATGTGCATGAGCTGCGGCAACGTCGGCTGCTGCGACAGCTCGAAGAACAAGCACGCGACCGCGCATTTCCGGGAAAGCGGTCACCCGATCATCCGTTCGATCGAGCGGGGTGAAGGCTGGAAGTGGTGTTACGTGGATCAAACGATGGTCGATTGACCTCCGCTCACGCGGCAATCATTGTGCCCGGCAGCGCCGCGCAGCCGATCACGCTCAACGCACTGTCTCGACCTCGGCAGTAAAAGTGTAGCCGGCGCCGCGTTCGGTGCGGATAAGCTCGCCGTGCGACTTGCGACCGCGATTTTCTTCCTCAGTCGACCGATCTGCACGTCGATCGACCGGTCGTACACCTCGTCGTTGTGAAGCCGCGAGAGGTCGAGCAGCTGCTGACGCGACAGCACGCGCTGCGGGGACGCGAGGAACGCGACCAGCAGATTGAACTCGCTGTTCGTGAGGGGCACGGTTTGTCCCTGCGGTGAGGTCAGTCGTCGCAGGCCGGTCGTCAGCTCCCAGCCCGCAAACCGATAGGCTCGGATGCGTGCCAGACCATCGGCGACCGTCTCGTGCGATCGGGAGCGCCGCAGCAACGCCCGAATCCGTGCAAGCAGCTCGCGCGGCGAGAACGGCTTGGTCAAATAGTCGTCCGCACCGAGCTCGAGACCCATCACCCGATCGGCTTCGTCTTTCCGGCCGGTCAGCATGATGATCGGAATGTCCGATTCGCTGCGCAGCGCGCGGGCGATCTGCATCCCGTCCTCGCCGGGCAGCTTGAGGTCGAGGATCAGGAGGTCGATCGTTTCACGCGCCATGACGCTTGCGATCTCGCGACCGCTGGGAAGCGCGGTGACGCGAATGTCGTTGTCGCCGAGGTAGTCGGCGATCAGCTGCCGGATCGACGGATCGTCGTCGACGGCGACGACATGAACGGGAGCGGGTGTTGCCGTCACGACGGAGCGTGCATCGCAGTGTTCATGGTCCTTGGCGAGCATCGTGGGACGACGCTGACTCACCCCCATGGCAGCCGTTTGTCACGCCGGTCGCCGATTGTGTCAATTGTCACCCCGAAGCAGTTTACCGGCATATTGCGGTCGCGACCCGCGGCTGCAATGACGGTTGCGGCGGCGCGCGCGGCCACCGCAAGGCGTTCCACGCCCCCCGAGGAAACCGGTGCACCAGAAAGGCCCCATCGTCGTCGTCGAACCCGACGATCTTATCCGAGACTTGCTCGGGACCTGGCTGGGCGAAGCGGGATATCGCATCGTCTCGCCGGTTTGCGGAGCACCGGTCGATGAGGGTGCACCACGGCTTGTCATCGCCGACGTCTCCGACTCCGGCAGCGCCCTGTCGGCGATCGCGGATCTGAAGGCGGCGTATCCTGCCTGTTCTCGCCCTGTCGGCCCGTTTCCGGCGCGGCTTGGGCGAATTGGCCGACACGGCGCAGCGGCTCGGCGTACGCAACGTCCTTCCCCGAACCCTTGCGAAAAGCCTGGCGCGCGTGTTGCGGCCCGCGGCAAGTGCGAGCGACACTGCCAGCGCCACGTCCGCTGCAGCAAATGATCAGCGTCGACGTCGCCACGGGACGCGCACGGGATCCGCCCGTCCCGCGCGAGGACGATGATCGCCATCGTGGTGTCCTGTTACAGCCAAGAATCAATGGAGGCATCGATGCCTGACCTCGCCCAGCCGATCGATTCACTCGACCATTCGCGCGGACCGACGGATGCACCCGTATCGCTGGTGGAGTACGGCGACTTCGAGTGCCCGCACTGCAAGCAAGCTGCGCCGGTCGTCAAGCTGCTGCTCGAGCGCTTCAGCGGCCGCATCCGCTTCGTGTATCGGCACTTTCCGCTCGAGGCCGTTCATCCGCACGCGCTGGCAGCGGCCATTGCCGCGGAAGCGGCTGGCGTACAGGGCGAGTTCTGGGCGATGCACGATCGCTTGTTCGCCGATCAGCAGCATCTCGAGCCGCCCGATCTTCGTGCGCGTGCACTGGCGCTGGGTCTGGACCTCGATCGCTACGACGCGGAGATCGCAGCCGAGCGTCCTCTGCAACGCGTCCGCGAGGATCTCCGAAGCGGTGACGCCAGCGGTGTCCGCGCGACACCGACGTTCTTTCTCGACGGACGGATCTGCGATGTTTCCTATGGCTTTCAGGGCGTTGGTCGAGGGTGTGGAAACCGCGCTGCGGAATCACGAGCGTCATGCCGGCGCCGGCGAGGCAGATCGCGGATCACGAGGGTGAGCATTCGTCGACGCTCGACCAAGCCGCGCCGGCCGAAAGGAGGGTTTCACTTTCGGTTCGTCTCGAGCATTAGACGACACCGCCAGCGCAAGCCTCGCTGGCCAACTTCTGCTTGCCCCTGGAGCGCTTGATGACTTCGACTTCGACCGTGTGGCCTCGATTGCTGCTTTCCCTCCTTCTCATCGGGAGTCTCGGCGTACCGGCGCATGCACAGAACACCGTCGCGGGCAGCGCGCGGGCGGCGCATGGCCTGCCGAAGGGTTTCACGGAAAAGTCCGCCAGCGTGAACGGCGTGCGCCTCAACTACAAGGTAGGGGGTCGCGGGCCCGCGGTCGTGCTCCTGCATGGTTACACCCAGACAAGCCACATGTGGATGCCGCTCGCGCCACTGCTCGCGACGTCTCACACCGTCATCGCGCCGGATCTGCGCGGGATCGGTCGTTCCGAGCGCACGCCGGGCGGCTACGACAAGAAGACCATGGCAACGGACGTTCACGAGCTCGTTCGCCAGCTTGGCTTCGACCGGGTCGACGTGGTGGGACACGATATCGGGCTCATGGTCGCCTATGCTTACGCAGCCCAGTATCCGAACGAAGTCGGCAAGGTTGTCCTGATGGATGCCTTCCTGCCGGGTGTGGGCAAGTGGAGGGAGGTCTGGCTGTTGCGCGATCTCTGGCACTTTCACTTCTACGGTGAAACCCCGCTGGCCTTGGTGAAAGGCCGGGAGCGGACCTACTTCGAGCACTTCTGGAACGACTTCGCCGCGGACCGGACCAAATCACTGCCCGAAGCCGATCGCCGGCTCTACGCCGCGGACTATGCGCGCGATGAAGGCATGCGCGCCGGTTTCGAGGTGTTCAAGAGCTTCGAGCAGGATGCGAAAGACTTCGAGCGCTTCGCTGCCACCAAGCTCGACATGCCGTTTCTCGTGCTTACCGGAGAGAAGGCTTCGGGAACCTTCCTGATCGATCAGGCACGGCTGGTCGCGAACAACGTCACCGGCACGATCGTGAAGGGATCGGGCCATTGGCTGATGGAGGAGGCGCCCGACCAGGTCATGCCTGCGATCGTGAAATTCATCAACGAGGGTCGCCCGTAATGCTGGGACCGCTTCGCCCAGGTACTCGTGCGGCGCCATTCGCGGGCCTCGCGCGCGAGCTGCACGTCGACGACCTGACGCAGCTCGGCTAGCTCGCGCTCGCCGGCGCCGAAGGTGAGCAGCCTCGGCATCTTCGCCGCGGGCTCTGATTCCAGTTTGTCATCGAGACGCTGGATCGCGGCGCGCGCGACCGGCAAAGCGCACGCAGCCGTGCGGGCCCCGGGGGCCTTCGCGCGCGAGCTTGCCCACGGCGCCGGCATTGGTTATTGTGGGTCATCGGGAAGGGAACCCGACCGTGTCCGCCGACGAACCCGCCGATGCCGTGACCGTCGCCGGCCTGATCGCCGCCGCCGAAGGAGGCGACCGCGCCGCGGCGTCGACGCTGTTCACCAGCCTGTACCGCGAGCTGCATCGCGTCGCTGCAAGGCAGTTGCGCCTGGGCGGATCCGGCTCGACGCTCGGTGCGACGACGCTGCTGCATGAATGCTATCTCAACATGGCGGAGCGCGACACGGCGTTCCCGGACCGCGGCCGGTTCATTGCCTACGCCGCGCGCGCAATGCGCGGCCTGATCGTCGACTACATTCGTGAACGGCGCGCACTGAAGCGCGGCGGCGAGTTTCATCTGACCGCGCTCAATACCGAGATCGCCGACGGCGTGCCCGAGGCGGACGATACCGTCAAGCTGGGCGATGCGCTCGATGAGCTCGCCGATACCGATGCCGCGCTCGCCGAGCTCGTCGAGCTCAAGTTCTTCTGCGGGTTCTCGTTCGCGGACATCGCGGCCATGCGAGGCGTTTCCGAGCGTACCGTGCAGCGCGATTGGCAGAAGGCGCGGCTGCTGCTTCATCAGGTGCTGAGTCCCGACTGACGCTGTCGGGTTCCGTTCGCCGATTCCGATTTCAGGGAAGGTCGCTGCGGAGACGGCGCCAGAGGATGAAGCGACGATGATGAGCATCAGCAGGACCCGCTGGCAGGCGATGAGCCCGCTGCTCGACGAGCTCCTCGATCTCGACGGCGCGCAACGCGCAGAGCGGCTCGCGCGCGTCCACAGCGAGGATCCTGCCCTCGCCGACGAGCTCGCGGCGCTGCTGGCCGACGAGCCCAGCGATCGAGCGCGAGGCGTTCCTCGAGGGCTCGCCGCTCGACTATTCTGCGGATACCGCGGACTCGCTCGCGGGCAAGCGTGTAGGCGCCTACACGCTCGAGCACCCGCTCGGACAAGGCGGCATGGGCAGTGTCTGGCTCGCGCATCGCAGCGATGGTCGTTTCGAAGGCCGTGCGGCAATCAAGTTCCTGAACCTCGCGTTGATTGCGCGCGGCGGTGCCGAGCGCTTCAGCCGCGAAGGTCAGGTGCTGGCGAAGCTCTCGCATCCGAACATCGCGCGCCTGCTCGACGCGGGCATCGCCAGCGGGAGCCAGCCGTACCTCGTTCTGGAGTATGTCGATGGCGAGCCGATCGACCGTTGGTGCGAGGCGCATGCGCTCGATCTCGAGGCACGCATCCGCCTGTTCCTCGACGTGCTGGGTGCGGTCGACTATGCGCACAGCAACCTCATCCTGCATCGCGACCTCAAGCCGGCGAACATCCTGGTGACGCCCGGAAGGCGACGTGAAACTCCTCGATTTCGGCATCGCGAAGCTCTTGGACGACCATGAGCAAGGCGCCGAGGTCACCGAGCTCACGAAGGTCGCAGGACGCGCGTTCACGCCCGAATACGCGGCGCCCGAGCAGATCCAGGGCGAGGACGTGACGACCGCGACGGACGTCTACGCGCTCGGCGTGCTGCTCTATCGCCTGCTGAGCGGCGAGCATCCGACCGCGATGACGACGAGCAGCCCGGTCGAGCAGCTGCGCGCGGTCGTCGAAACGGTGCCGGCGCGACTGTCGCAGGCCGCGGCCGCGCGACGACCCAGCGAACGGCGTCGCCGCACGACACTGACGCTGCCAGCCAAGGCGCTGCGCGGCGATCTCGACAACATCGCGGCGAAAGCGCTCAAGAAGCTGCCTCGCGAGCGTTACGCCACCGTGGGCGCGTTCGGCGACGACCTCAAACGCTACCTCAATAACGAGCCCGTCACGGCCCGTCCCGATTCGCGAAGCTATCGCATCGGCAAGTTCGTGCAACGGCATCGGCTTGGCGTCGGCGCGGCGTCGGCGACGCTGCTGGCGCTTATCGCGGGCGTCATCGGCACGACCTGGCAGGCAATCGAGGCGCGTCGCGAGCGCGACGCGGCCCTCTTCCAGGCGGAACGTGCGCTCGCCAAGGGGAGCCTCGTCGGCCTGATGCTGGGCGCGATGGGCCAAGCGGACCGGCCGCTCACGCAGCGGGAGATCCTGGATCGCAGCCTGGCATTGGTCGAGAAGCAGTTCATGCACGATCCGCGGATCGCGGTCGACCTCCTGCTGCCGATCGCCGGTCAGTACATGACGCTCGGTGACACCGGCCGCGAGTACGCAGTCCTGCAACGCGCCGGCGCTATCGCGACACAGAGCGGCGATTCCAATCTGATCGCGGATGTCGCGTGCAGCATCGTCGAGACCGAGCTGCTTCGCGATCGCGTCGATCTCGCGCGAGCACAGCTCGAGACGGGTCAGAAGGCGCTCGCGCAGATGAAGCGAGAGGATCTGGGAACGATGGTCTCGTGCATGCAGGCGGAAGCCGACCTCGCGCGTCGATTGGGCGATGTCGACCAGGCGGTCACCCGGGTCGGCGAAGCGATCGCCCTTGCCGAACGCGCTGGCTACACGCGGGGCAACAGCTATCCGAAGCTGCTGTCGTTCCTTGGCACGGTGCAGTCGCAACGCGGTGATCTCGTCGCGAGCTACGACACGTCGAAGAAGCTGCAGCGTCTCGACGAGCGGATGGGGCGCACCGAGACGGTCGACTACCTGGTCGAACGCCGCAACGAGGCGGGTGTGCTCGCGGCACTCGGCGAGTACGTCGACGCGCGTGCCATCGTCGAGGAAATCGTGCCGCGATGGTCCAAGGTGACCGGCGACGATTCGATCCCCGCCTGGCTTTCGCACTCGCGAGGGGTGCTGATGCACAGGTTCGGCGACCTCGAAGGTGCACAGCGCGAGCTCGCGGTGGCTGCGGCGCGCTTGCGAGCTCAGGGCAACGTCGACCGCGCACTCAATTCCGAACTCGCATTGGCGCGCGTGCTGCTGGAGCTCGGGCGAACCGACGAGGCGGAACGATTGCTCGCCCCGATCGAGGCCGCGGGCTTGCGCGCCCACCGTTCGGGACTCGTCACGACGACGACGGTAAGGGCCGAGCTGCTGTTGGCACAACGTGCACTGCCGCGAGCCGCGCAGGTGATCGAGGAGGAGCTGTCCGCGATCGGCTTTCCCACGGCGAGGGACTCGGTGCCACTTGCTACAGCGCTGCGGGTCGCGGCACGCGTGCAGCTGGCTTCCGGGCGACGCCGCACGCGCGCAACAGTGGGCAGCCAATGCGGTTGCGGTTTCGGAACGTGTCGCACGCGACCCATCGAAAAGCGCCGCACGTTGGGGAGGGTCTCTTGTTGCTCGCGCAAGCGCAACGCTTGCTTGGCCAGGAGCCCGAGGCTGCTGCGAGCGCGAGACGCGCGGTACAAAGCCTCTCGGGCGGGCTCGGCGAGGCACACCAGCTGACGCGAGAGGCGTCAGTGCTCGCCAGTCGCTGATATCCTCGGTCCGCCTGGACTTCTCGCGGCGTTCGGCTTATGACGCAGCGTTGGTTCGCCGCTCGATCACCGGTTCCGAGAAGATCGATGCGAACCGCACGCGCTCGATGTCTCGCTCGTCGGGAATGCGATAGAGCACCGCCGAGATCAGCTCCTCGAACAGGCCGCGCAGGCTTCGCGCCCCGGTCTTGTATTCGATCGCGAGCTCGGCGATCTGGTCGAACACTTTCGGCTCGACGACGAGCTCCACGCCGATGCCCGCGAAGATGTCGCGGAACTGCGTGTAGATCGCGTCGCGCGGCTCGGTCATGATCCGGATCAGCGTCTCCCGCGAGAGCTCGTCGAAGCGCGCGACGATCGGCAGGCGTCCGGTGAATTCGGGGATCAGGCCATAAGTGAAGAGGTCGGTGGGCTTCACGCGCGAGTTCAGCCGGTCGAGGATCTTCTGGCTGTCGCTCTTCGTCGTTGCGATGAACGCATAGCCGTGCGTCTGCGACTTGATGATCTCGTCGAGGCCGACGAACGCGCCGCCGCAGACGAACAGGATCCCGGTCGTGTCGACGTAGCTGCCGCTCGCCGAGCTTGACTTGCGCGCCCTCCATGATCTTGAGCAGCGCGTGCTGGACGCTCTCGCCGGACAGGCGCGCCGGATTCCCCGTGCTTTTCAGCTTGTCGATCTCGTCGATGAAGACGATGCCGTGTCCGGCCTTCGCGACGTCGCCACCGGCCTTGTCGACCAGCCGCTGCAGGATCGCCTCGATCTCGTCGTTGACGTACTGGGTCTGCGCGAGCGAGGTCGCTTCGGCGGTGGCGAACGGAACGCCGAGGATCTTCGAGAGCGTCTCGCACAGCAGCGTCTTGCCGGTTCCCGAGGGGCCGATCAGCAGCACGTTGCTCTTGACCACCGGCGCGCCGGCCTGCGCGGACCGGAGCGACCTTCCTGAAGTGCGCATACACGGCGACGGCAACGATGCGCTTGGCCTCGTCCTGCCCGATCACGTACTGATCGAGGGCTTCCACGATGGCCTTCGGCGTTTTCGTCGTGTCGAGCATGGGCGGTGAGCTCCGGGGCAGGAGGGGCAAGCCCGGCTAGAATAGCGTCCCGGCGCGCGGTACGTCATTCCCGCGCGGCGTGCCAGTGCTTCGATGCGAGTCGGCGGCACGGCGGCCGATTGCACGGCACCCGTTACCCACTTCCTGTAGGCCTCAGCGATGACTATCTCTTTCCTGTGCGCGAGATCCTTGCGGGCCGCGCCCCGCAGGACGGCCCGGTCACCGTCAAGGGCTGGGTGCGCACCCGGCGCGATTCCAAGGCCGGCATCTCGTTCGTCCACGTGTCGGATGGCTCGGGTTTCCATCCGGTGCAGGTCGTCGCGCCGAACACGCTGCCGAACTACGCGGACGAGGTGCTGCACCTGACCGCGGGTTGCGCGGTCGAGGCGACCGGAGTCGTCGTCCCGTCGCCCGCCAAGGGTCAGCCGTACGAGCTTCAGGCGCAGGCGATCCGCGTGATCGGCTGGGTCGACGATCCGGATCGCTATCCGATCCAGCCGAAGCCGCACTCGCTCGAATTCCTGCGCGACGTCGCGCATCTGCGGCCCCGCACCAACGTCATCGGCGCGGTCACGCGCGTGCGTCATGCGATCGCGCAGTCGATCCATCGCTTCTTCGACGACCGCGGCTTCTTCTGGGTCAACACGCCGATCATCACCACCTCGGACGCCGAAGGCGCGGGCGAGCTGTTCCGCGTGTCGACGCTGGACCTGATGAACCTGCCGCGCACGCCCGAAGGCAAGGTCGATTTCTCGCAGGATTTCTTCGGACGCGAGGCGTTCCTGACGGTCTCGGGGCAGCTGAACGTCGAGACCTACTGCATGGCGCTGTCGAAGGTCTACACGTTCGGCCCGACGTTTCGCGCCGAGAACTCGAACACCAGCCGCCATCTCGCCGAGTTCTGGATGATCGAGCCGGAGATCGCGTTCGCCGACCTTGCCGCCAACGCCGATCTCGCGGAAGCGTTGCTGAAGCACATCTTCGGCACGGTGCTGAACGAGCGCGCCGACGACATGGCGTTCTTCGAGGAGCGGATCGAGAAGGGCGTGATCGCGAAGCTGCAGGGCATCGTCGACTCGCAGTTCGTGCGCATGGACTATACCGAGGCGATCGCGGTCCTCGAGCGCGCGAAGCAGAAGTTCGAGTTTCCGGTGAAGTGGGGCATGGACCTGCAATCGGAGCACGAGCGCTATCTGTCGGAGAAGCATGCGGCGAAGCCGGTCGTCGTCATGAACTACCCGAAGGAGATCAAGGCGTTCTACATGCGCCTCAACGACGACGACAAGACGGTGGCGGCGATGGACGTGCTGGCGCCCGGCATCGGCGAGATCATCGGCGGCAGCCAGCGCGAGGAACGGCTCGACGTGCTGGACGCGCGGATGACGCAGTCCGGCCTCGACAAGGAGCACTACAGCTGGTATCGCGACCTGCGACGCTACGGTACGGTGCCGCACGCCGGCTTCGGGCTCGGTTTCGAGCGCACGGTCGCGTACGTCACCGGCCTCGCGAACGTGCGCGACGTCATCCCCTTTCCGCGCACGCCGGGGAACGCGCGGTATTGAGAGCATCCACGGGGAGGCAGGACGCCGCGCCCTTGACGACAGCCAGACCAATAGGCCACGCTGTCGGCGCATCGGCCGACGAGTGAGGAATACGGCATGCCGAACCGCCGGACGCCCGACCAGGAGCGACTCGACCGCGTCGTGGCGCAGGCGCGCCGCGATCGCGAGCAACGCGCGCAAAGCTACCGCGAGCAGGCACTGCGCATCTATCCGTGGATCTGCGGGCGCTGCGCCCGTGAATTCGATCGCGCGCACTTGAACCTGCTGACCGTCCATCATCGCGACGGCAATCACGACAACAATCCTCCCGACGGCAGCAACTGGGAGCTGCTGTGCGTGTACTGCCACGAGAACGAGCATGCGCGCGAGCACGACAACGACGGCCGCGCCGCATCCGCCGAAGATGAACCCGCACCGGCGACGCACCGTCCGTTCGCCGGACTGGATTCATTGCTGAAGGGCAGGAAAGTGACGGCTTCGTGAAACGGGATTGCCTGCTAGCGTCATGATAAGCGGCCGCGCCGAAGTAGAGCGCGACGAGGCTGATCGAGTCGGTGATGCCGTGGGCGATGATGAGCGGCCACAGGTTCCTGCCGTTCAGCGCGTAGATCGTCCCGTAGACGACGCCTATGACTCCGGCAGTGACCGCGCCGCGAATGCCGAGACCCAGGTGGCCGAGGCCGAACAGCACTGCCTGCAGGAGGATCGCCGCAACGGTCGCCAACGTCCGGCCGCCGAATAGCGCGGTGAGCCGCGTTTGCAGAAAGCCGCGAAACAGCAACTCCTCGCCGAACGCGGCCGTGGTCCACGCCACCACCAGCCAGCTCCACAGCAGCGGCAGGTTGCCTGCAAGGTCGCCGAGCTTCGCAACGTCGGTCGGCGGCCACGACAGGCGGCGCGCCAGCGGAATGATGACGAGAGCGTTGGCTGCGATCACGAGCGCGTAGGCGGCGGCGACCCACAGCGCGACGCGGATCCAGCTCTTTGGCGATCGCAGGCCCAGATCGGACCAGCGCGTACCCGCCGCACGCAACCGCCAGGTCGCAATCGCGAGAGCGACCAGGACGGCGACCGCTCCAGCCTGCGGAACGCCGAGCGCTTCCAGAGCGACGGCCGAACCGACGAATGCGGCGGCCACAAGGAGGATGTCGACGAAACCGGGAGCGACTGTCTTCAAAAAGGGCTCGAGCGGCGCGCAAAGATGCGCATTGTTTCATGGGCCCGTACGCGGGCGCCGGGCTGGCCGCTCCCTATGGTCGACTGCCATTCTCACTAGATCCCGGCAAACCACTGATAGCCGTCGTCCTCCCAATAGCCGCCCTTGCCTCCGGCGATCGTGGCGAAACTGTCGACGAGCGCGATGCGCATTACGTACTTGGCGTGCTTGTAACCGAGCTGCCGCTCCACGCGCAGTCGCAGCGGCGCGCCGTTCTTGACCGGCAGCGCAGCATCGTTCAGATCGTAGGCGAGGATCGTCTGCTCGTGGAACGCATCCTCGAGGTCGATGCTTTCGTAGTAGAAGCCGGTGCCGTCGGCCTCCATCGGGTCGGCGCAATAGAACATCAGGTAGCGCGCCTCGCGCTTGGGCCTGACTTCGTTCAGCAGCGCCGACAGTCGAGCGCCCTTCCACTTGGCGATCGCACTCCAGCCTTCGACGCAGTCGTGGCGCGTGATCTGCGTGCGCGACGGCAGAGCGCGCAACTCGGCCAGCGAGTACGAGCGCGGCTGCTCGACGAGTCCGTCGACTTTCAGCGCATAAGGGATGAACTGCGCTTCGACGAGCCGGCGATAGGCGTCCGTATCGGGAAACGCGGTCCCGTTGCTGCGAAATGTCGGCGAGATATCGCCCGGCGAGAATTCCTGCGCCATCGCCTTGCGGCCCACCCAGTGCGACACGGTTCGCGAGAGCGTCTCGCCCGATGCGAGCACCTGCGGGAACCAGGTCGTTTCGGACAATCGCTGGCAGGCCGACAGCAGCGGCGCACCGGCCGCGATGAAGGCCTTTTGCAGGAACGCGCGACGACGAGAGCGGATTTCACGGGTCATGGCGGGGCTCCGGGACGCGGTAACGTCCGGTGATCATCGAGCGCAGGTTGTTCCAGAAGCCGGTGATGATCACCTGGAAGATGTGGATGGCGGCGAACCCGACGACGAGCCACGCGCAGACGAAATGGATCGTGCGCGCGGATTGCCGTCCGCCGAACACATCGACCCAGCCCGGCACCATCGCGTTCACCCACGGCGACATGCCGAGGCCGGTCGCGATCGCAAGCGGAAGCAGCACGAGGATCACGCCGAGATACGCGAGCTTCTGCAGCACGTTGTAGCGCTTCGCGGCTTCACCGGCGGCGTGGCGGAAGCGCAGGTGCTCGCGAATCGATGCGCCGATCGATCGCCAGTCGTTGCGGTCCGGCCACAGGTCGCGCTCGAGGTGCCGCGAGAGGATCGAATACGCGAAGTAGAGCGTGCCGTTGATCAGCAGCACCCAGGCGAAGAACAGATGCCAGGACCGCGCCATCGAGAGCCAACGGTTGTCGGGAATCGTCAGCCATGACGGGAACGCGCGCGCCTCGCGCTCGCCGGTGGGCCCGCGCGTCCACCCAAGCCATCCGGAGGTGTCGAAACGGTGGCCGAAGACCCGGGTGACGCCGCGCATGCTATCGGCCGGACCCGGTTCGGCGGTGATGGCGAGCACCGGCTCCCTGCCGCTGTACGAGGAGTGCCCCCAGTACAGTTCCGGATAGGCGTCGAAGATGTTGAGCCCGCTCATCAGCAGGATCGTCAGTGCGACGACGTTGATCCAGTGCATGATCCGCACCGGTAACGCATGGCGGCGGTAAGGCGCGCTGCTCGCGGTGTTCGTGCGTGCATCGTCCATCGGGGACTCCTCGACGTGACTCTGCTGCAGTCGGACAGACGGCGCCAACCTTACACCAGACAGCCGGGAAAAGACGCCCGGAGTCTTGTGATGCCGCGGTCCGGCGGGTCGTGAGTGGACGGCCCGCCCTTGACGCCACCCGGAACGGTAGGCGACGCTGTCGGAGCATTGGCCTCGATCGAGGGACCTGCCGAAAGGCAACGGAGATCGTGAAGGACGTGAAATGACGAACGCGTGGCTGGTGGCCGTCTTCCTGCTCGGTTGCCTGTTGCTCACCTATCCGCTGCTGTCGCTCTTCGATCGCATTCAGACCTGGTTCGGCGTGCCGTTGCTCTATCTGTACCTGTTCGTTGCCTGGGCCATCCTGATCGCGATCATGGCGATCGCGGCCGAGCGCAGGCGCTGAACCTTCGATCGGAGCGCAGCGATGCTTCAGGGCTGGGTGATCCTGCTGTGCTCGTTCCTCTACCTGGGCATTCTGTTCGCGATCGCTTTCTACGGCGACAAGCGCGCGGATGCCGGGCGCTCGATCATCGCGAACCCGTACATCTACGCGCTCTCGATGGCCGTCTACGCGACATCGTGGACCTATTACGGCAGCGTGGGTCGCGCGGCCGCCAGCGGCGTCGGGTTCCTGCCGATCTACCTCGGGCCGACGCTGATGGCGGCGCTGTGGTGGCTGGTGCTGCGCAAGATGATCCGCATCAGCAAGGCGAACCGGATCACGTCGATCGCCGACTTCGTGGCCTCCCGCTACGGCAAGAGCAGCCTGCTCGGCGGCATGGTCACGGTGATCGCCGTCATCGGCATCATCCCGTACATCGCGCTGCAGCTGAAGGCGGTCGCGGGCAGCTTCACGATCCTGCTGCAGTATCCTGACCTCGCGGTGCCGGCGAGCGCGCAGGCAGTCAACGTCGCGCGCGACACCGCGCTGTACGTGGCGCTGTTGCTTGCAGCGTTCACGATCCTGTTCGGGACGCGGCACCTCGACGCGACCGAGCGGCACGAGGGCATGGTGGCAGCGATCGCCTTCGAATCGCTGGTCAAGCTGCTCGCGTTCGTCGCCGTCGGCGTGTTCGTCACGTTCTGGATGTACGACGGCTTCGGCGATGTCTTCGCACGCGGTGCGGCAGTGCCCGCGATGCGGGAGCTGATGACGCTCGGAGGCAGCGAGGGCGCCTACGGCAGCTGGGCGTCGCTCGTGTTCCTGTCGATGATGGCGATCCTGTTCCTGCCGCGCCAGTTCCAGGTCAACGTCGTCGAGAACGTGAACGAGCGGCACGTCCTGAAGGCGATCTGGCTGTTTCCGCTCTATCTGCTCGCGATCAATGTCTTCGTCCTGCCGATCGCGTTCGCAGGATTGCTGCAGTTCCCGGACGGCAATGTCGATGCCGACACGTTCGTGCTTTCGCTGCCGATGTTGCAGAAGCAGGAGACGCTCGCGCTGTTCGTCTTCCTCGGCGGGCTGTCCGCTGCCACCGGGATGGTCATCGTCGAGACGATCGCGCTGTCGACGATGATCTGCAACGACCTGGTGATGCCGGTGCTGCTGCGCTGGAACGCGCTGCGCCTGACCTCGCGCAACGATCTGACCGGTCTGCTGCTGGGGATCCGGCGCGGCGCGATCGTCGTGCTGATGATCCTCGGCTACGCCTACTATCGATTGGCCGGCGAAGCGTATGCGCTCGTATCGATCGGCCTCGTCTCGTTCGCGGCGGTCGCGCAGTTCGCGCCGGCGATGCTCGGCGGGATGTACTGGAAGGGCGGCACGCGCACCGGCGCGATCGTCGGTCTCGCGCTCGGCTTCATCGTCTGGGCGTATACGCTGCTGCTGCCTTCGTTCGCGAAGTCGGGATGGCTGCCGATCTCGTTCCTCGAGCAGGGGCTGTTCGGCATCGCGTTGTTCAAGCCCCAGCAGCTGTTCGGGCTCGCCGGGCTCGATCCGATCGCGCATTCGCTGTTCTGGAGCATGCTGGCGAATCTCGGCGGCTACATCGCCTGCTCGTTGTCCGGCCGGCAAAGCGCGCGCGAGCATACGCAGGCGTCGCTGTTCGTCGATGCCTTCCGCATCGCCGGCCGCACCGCGCCTTTGTGGCGGGGCAGCGCGTCGGCCGACGAGCTTCGCGCGCTGGTGGGCCGTTTTCTCGGGCCGACGCGTGCCGACGCGGCATTTGCAGACTATGCGCGCGTGCGCGGCGTCCCGCCGGGCCGGTCGCTGGAACCGGATGCGGAAACGGTCCAGTTCACCGAAATCCTGCTGGCCGGCGCGATCGGCGCGGCGTCGGCCCGCGTGATGGTGGCGACGGTCGTGCAGGAAGAGACGCTCGGCATCGAGGAAGTGCTGCATATCCTCGACGAGACTTCGCAGGTCATCGCGTACAGCCGCCAGCTCGAGGAGAAATCGCGCGAGCTCGAGTCGGCGAGCGTCAAGCTGCGCGCGGCCAACGAGCGGCTGAAGGAGCTCGACCGGCTCAAGGACGACTTCATCTCCACGGTGACGCACGAGCTGCGCACGCCGCTGACGTCGATCCGCGCGCTCTCCGAGATCCTGTTCGACGACCCGGATCTCGACGTCGCCCAGCGCACGCGCTTTCTCGGCATCATCATCAAGGAAAGCGAGCGGCTGACGCGCCTGATCAATCAGGTGCTCGATCTGGCGAAGCTCGAATCCGGCAGCGCAGAATGGCATTCGACGCCGGTGGACATGAAGGAGCTCGTCGAGGAGGCCGCTGCGGCGGTGGCGCCGGTGCTGGCGGAGAGCGGTGTGGATTTCTCGCTCGCCCTGCCGGACGCAGTGCCGCCGGTCACCGCCGATCGCGACCGGCTCGTGCAGGTGATGCTGAACCTGCTGTCCAACGCAGTGAAATTCTGCGATCGTAATGCGGGACGCATCTCGATCACGCTCTCGACAGAGAAAGATGCACTGCGCGTGGACGTCGCCGACAATGGGTC
Source organism: uncultured beta proteobacterium (assembly GCA_963804205.1). Classification (GTDB taxonomy): domain Bacteria; phylum Pseudomonadota; class Gammaproteobacteria; order Burkholderiales; family Casimicrobiaceae; genus VBCG01. The sequence goes on from CAWDPJ010000009.1 coordinate 96,302, forward strand.
GGGCGTGCGCCGCGAGGACCGCGAGCTCATTTTCGAAAAGTTCCGGCAGGTCGGGGACACGCGCCTGGGCAAGCCGCGCGGCACCGGTCTCGGCTTGCCGATCAGCCGCGAGATCGTGCGGCATTTCGGCGGCCGGCTTTGGCTGCACAGCGAGTCCGGCACGGGGGCGATCTTCTCGTTCACCGTCCCGCTCGCTTCGAAGCCGGCCGAGCCCACGGCAAACGAGACGCCGATCGACAAGGCGGCATGACGACCTCGCCAGGGAGCCGCGGGACGATCCTCGTCGCCGACGACGAGCCGAACATCGTTCTGGCGCTCGAGCACCTTCTTTCGCATCACGGCTATCGTGCGCTCGTGGCGCGCGACGGTCGCGAGGCCCTCGAGTCGGTCGAGCGATGCCAGCCCGACCTCGTGCTGCTCGACATCATGCTGCCGTTCGTCGACGGGTTCGAAGTCTGCGAGGCGATCCGCGCCAGGCCCGGGGGCCAGCGGGTACGCGTGATCATGCTGACCGCCAAGGGGCGCGAGACCGAGGTGCGGAAGGGGCTTGCGCTCGGCGCGGACGCCTACCTGACCAAGCCGTTCTCGACGAAGGAGCTGCTCGCCGAGATCGCTCGCCTGTTGGCCTGATCGCGCGGGAGCGACCGCAAGGCAGGCCGCGTCGAAGCGGGTTTGCCGCAATGATAGACTCGATTTACACGAGGGCTCGCCAGAAGCCAGGTGCAGGAAGCGAGGAGGAATGCACATCCTGATCGCAGAGGACGATGCGGCGCTTGCAGCCGGCCTCGTGCATGCTTTGCGGCGTTCCGGATACGCCGTGGACCTGGTCGAGAACGGAGCGCAAGCCGACGCCGCGCTGGTCGGCAACCGCTTCGATCTGTTGATTCTCGATCTCGGGCTGCCGCGTCTCGACGGCCTCGAGGTGCTGAAGCGCGCCCGCGCGCACAAGATCCGGTTGCCGATCCTGATCCTGACCGCGCGCGATTCGGTGGACGAGCGCGTCCGCGGCCTCGACCTGGGTGCCGATGATTTCCTCGCGAAGCCGTTCAGCCTCTCCGAGCTCGAAGCGCGCGTGCGCGCGCTGATGCGGCGCGGCGAGGAGGCCGCGACGCCGATGCTCTCGCTCGGCAATCTGAAGTTCGATCGCGTGAGCCGGACCGCGTGGATCGGTGAGCGGCTTGTCGAACTGTCGGCGCGCGAGCGCTCGGTGCTCGAAGAGCTGCTCCGTCGACCTGGCCGGTTCGTCAACAAGGAGCAGCTCGTCGACGGATTGTGCGAATGGGGCGACGAAGTGACCGAGAACGCCATCGAGGTCTACGTTCATCGTCTGCGCAAGAAGCTCGAAGGCGCACAGGTGGTCATCACGAACACGCGCGGCCTCGGCTATTGCATCGGCGCCGAGAAGGCCAACTGAACACCGGAGCGGGCAGACGTTCGGCTTGGCAGGGTGCTCAGCCAACGCGTTCGTTGTTGCGTAGCAGTTCCGGCGAAAAGTAGCTCTTTACTTCTCGCCGACGAGCTACGCGACGACGCCGTTCGCGATGAAGCGGTCGATCTCGACGCCGCTATAGCCGTACTCGGTCAACACCTCGCGCGTGTGCTCGCCGAGCAGCGGAGCGGGGCGCGTAACCGAAGTCGGCGTCGCCGAGAAATGGATCGGGCAGCCGAGCGCTTTCGTCGGTCCCGCCTCCGGGTGCACGAGATCGACGACCATGCCGCGTGCGAGCGTCTGCGGGTGGTTCAGCGCCTCTTCAATCGTATGCACCGGGCCTGCCGGTACGCCAGCCGCATCGAACGCTTCGATCCAGGCGGCTTTGGTGCGCGTGACCACGACGTCGTTCATCTTCGCAGTCAGCGCCGGCAGGTTCGCCATGCGGTCGGTGTTCGTGCGAAAGCGCGGGTCCTCGCGCCACTCGGGATGCCCGAGCACGTCGCAGATCCGCTCCCAGTTCGCCTGGTTCGCGCCGCCGATGTTGATCCAGCCGTCGCTTGCATGGAACGCCTGGTACGGTGCCGTCAACAGATGCGCCGATCCGGTCGGACCGGGCGATTCGCCGGTCGCGAAAAGGATCGCCGCGTGCCAGTACGTCTGCTGCAGCGCGGCTTCCATCAGCGACGTGTCCACGACCTGGCCCTCGCCGGTCTTCAACTTGTGCGCGTACGCCGCGAGGATGCCGGTCACCGCGAGGATGCCGGCATTGATGTCCGCGACCGAATTCCCGGTTTTCACCGGCGGCCCGCCGGGTTCGCCCGTGACCGACATCAGGCCCGAGAAACCCTGCGCGATCAGATCGAAGCCGCCCTTGTCCGCGTAGGGACCGTCACGGCCATAGCCGGAGACCGCGCAATAGATGAGGGCCGGATTCGCCTGCACGAGCACGTCGTAGCCGAGGCGCAGCTTCTCGAGCGTGCCTTTGCGGTAGTTCTCGGTCAGCACGTCGGCGTCACGCACCATGCGCAGCAGGATGTCGCGGCCGTCGGGGTGCTTGAGGTTCAGCGCGATGCCGCGCTTGTTGCGGTTCAGGATCAGGAACGGCGCGGAGACGCCGTTGACGCGCGGCTCGTGGTAGTCGCGCGCATCGTCGCCGCCCGGCAGCTTCTCGATCTTGACGACGTCGGCGCCCATGTCGGCGAGCATCATCCCCGCCGTGGGCCCGGCCATGATCTGCGCGAGCTCGAGCACGCGCATGCCGGCGAGCGGTCCTGTTGCCGGCACGTTCATCGGCCCGTGAAAGCGGGCTTGCGCTTCGCCAGGAAGGCCGCGTAACCGATCCGGAAGTCCTCGGTGTCGAAGCAGTCGAACGCCTCGTCGTGTTCCGACGGCGGTGATCGCCCGGCCGTCAGCCAGCCGGCGCGCGAACTTCTTGTGCCACCGTGCAACCAGCGGCGCGCCTTCGGCAATGCGTAGCGCGGTCGCCCGGGTCTCGGAAGCAACCTCCGCATCGGGGACGACGCGCGTCACGAGGCCCTTCTCCTTCGCTTCGGTCGCATCGAAGATCCGGCCTTCGAGCAGGATCTCGAGTGCAACGGCGGGCCCGACCAACCGGACGAGCGGCGCCATCTCCGGATACGCCATGACGAGGCCGAGGTTCTTGATCGGCGCGCCGAAGCGGCTTCCCTCGCCGCAGATCCGAAGATCGCAGAGCGCGGCGATCTCGAGTCCACCGCCCACGCAGATGCCATGGATCTGCGCGACCAGTGGATGACGACATGCCGCGAGCGCCTCCGCCGTACGATGCATGACGGCTCCGTACTCGATCGCCTGCGCCTTGTTCGAGCGCTCGCTCGCGAACTCGGCGATGTCGTTGCCGGGCGAGAACGCTTTCTCGCCGGCGCCACGGATCACGATGCAACGCAGCGCGTCGTCGGCGGACAGCGCGATGATCGTCTCGCCGAGCAGGCCCCACATGCTTCGCGTCAGCGCGTTCAGCTTCTCCGGCCGATTCAGCACGACGGTCGCGATCGGACCGTCGCGCTCGACAAGGATCAGCGCGCCCGTCGCAGCCATGTCAGTCCGCCCGGACATTCAGCTCCTTGACGAGCCGCTCGTACTTCGTCAGCTCGCTCTTGATGAAGGCCGCGAACTCGTCCGGCGTTCCCGAGCCGAACTGCACGCCCTGCGCCTCGAGCTTCGGGCGCAGCGCCGGATCGCTCATCGACTTCTGCACGGCGTCGTTGACCTTCGCGACGATGTCGGGCGGCAGGCCTTTCGGTCCCATGATCGAGTACCAGTTCGTCACGTCGAAGCCGCGGATGCCGACCTCGGCGAACGTCGGCACATCCGGCAACTGCGGGAGCCGCTGCGGCGTGGAGATCGCGAGCGCGCGCAGTTTGCCGGCCTTGATGTGCTCGAGCACCGGCGGCATCGTGTCGAAGTTCATGTTGACCTGGCCGCCGATGAGGTCGACGACCGCCTGGCCGCTGCCCTTGTAAGGCACGTGATTGATCTTCACGTCGGTCAGCTTCGCGAACAGCGCACCGGCGAGATGCTGCGTGCTGCCGACGCCTGACGACGCATACGTCATCTCGCCGGGCTTGGATTTCGCGAGCGCGACGAGCTCGGTCACGGACTTGGCGGGTACGCCGGGATTGACGACGAGCACGTTCGGCACGTAACCGATGTAGGTGATCGGCCGTGAAGTCGCTGGCCGCGTCGTAGGGAACGCTCTTCAGCACGAACGGCGCGATCGCGTTCGAGTTCGAATGGCCGGCCAGCAGCGTGTAGCCGTCGGGGGGCGACTTCGCGACGACGTCGGCCGCGATCGTGCCCGAAGCGCCGGCCCGGTTCTCGACGACGACCGGCTGGCCGAGCAGCTCGGACATGCGCTGGCCGAGCGTTCGCGCCACGATGTCGGTGCCGCCGCCCGGTGCGAAACCAACGAGCAGCCGGATCGGCTTCTGCGGCCAGGCCTGCGCGCGCGCATCCGCCGAGAAAGTTGACAACGCAACCAATGCGAGCGCTGCGACGCCCAGCGCGAGGGGCCGCGCAGAGCCGCGGGTCCGTGTTCCCGCGGTGTCATTCCCGCGAAGGCGGTGAATCTAGCGTCGCGTCGTTGCAGGCACTGGGTCCCCGCCTTCGCGGTGGACGACAAATGACAGGATGCGAGCGTCAACCATTATCGTGAGCTCCAGTAGGTCACTGATGCGTTATCAGGCCGCGCGGGCCAGCGACGCCGGCTGCGCGCTGCGCAAATAGTCCATCGCGGCGTCGACACCGCCCTTGCGATGCGGAACGCCCGCGGCCGCGAGGCCCATCTCGACGCCGGCCAGCGTGCCGCACAGCATCAGATCGTTGAACCAGCCGAGATGGCCGATGCGGAACACCTTGCCTGCCACCTTGCCCAGGCCCTGGCCAAGCGAGAGGTCGAAGCGGTCGAGCACGATCTTGCGGAACGCATCGGCATTGTGCCCGTCCGGCATCAGGATGCCGGTCAGTGTCGAGCTGAACTCGGCAGGATTCGCGCAGAGGATTTCGAGGCCCCACGCGCGGGTCGCGCGCCGCGTCGCTTCGGCATGACGATCGTGCCGCGCGAAGACGTTGGCCAGGCCCTCCTCGAACAGCATCTCGAGCGCTTCGTTCAGCCCGTACAACAGATTCGTCGCCGGCGTGTAGGGGAAGTAGCCGGTCGCGTTGCTCGCGAGCATCTCCTTCCAGTCCCAGTACGAGCGTGGCAGCCGCGCATGGTCGCAAGCCGCGAGCGCCTTCGCGCTGATCGCGTTGAACGACAGGCCCGGCGGCATCATCAGCCCCTTCTGCGAGCCGCCCACCGTGACGTCCACGCCCCATTCGTCGTGCCTGTAGTCGATCGAGGCGAGCGAGCTGATCGTATCGACCATATACAGCGCGGGATGGCCGACACGATCAATCGCGGCGCGCACGTCGGCGATGCGGCTGGTCACGCCGGTCGACGTTTCGTTGTGCACGACGCAAACGGCCTTGATCGCATGGGCGCGATCGGCGCGCAGGCGCGCCTCGATCTCGACGGGATCCGCGCCGTGTCGCCAGTCGCCCGGAATGAAATCCACGTCCAGCGAAAGCCGCTTCGCGAGCTTGTGCCACAGCGCGGCGAAGTGGCCGGTCTCGGCCATCAGCACGCGATCGCCGGACGACAGCGTGTTGACGAGCGCTGCTTCCCAGGCGCCGGTCCCGGACGCGGGGTAGATCACGACATCCTGCGCCGTCTGAAAGACGCGCTTCATGCCGGCGATGACCGACTTTCCCAGCTGCGCGAATTCCGGGCCGCGGTGATCGATCGTGGGGCGGTCGATCGCGCGCAGCACGCGATCGGGGACGTTGGTCGGTCCGGGGATCTGCAGGAAGTGGCGGCCGGAGGGGTGACGGTCGAGCGGGATCATGGGCATCCTGACAGGCGTGACAACGGGCGCCGTTTGGTATACAAAAGCGATCGTACCCGCGACGCGCTGCGGAGCGCAAGCCGCCGACCTCCGTTGCGATGTCTCGTTTCGCTGGAGCGATGGCCCGATCTGCGCGGGGCGGAGCGATCTACCGGTAGGTGCGATGGTATACCACTATGCATGACAGGGAACGGGACGACGACGTTACCGCGGCGCTCGGGCCCATTCCCCCCGCCGCAAGCCCGGCCGTTCGCGCGCCCGTCAACGCATCGCCGACGTTGCCTTTCGCGCTCGCCGAGCGGCTGCGCGAGATGATCATCGAGGGCGATCTCGCGCCCGGGGCAAGGCTCAACGAGCGCGGGCTCTGCGAGCGACTCGGCGTCTCGCGGACGCCGCTGCGCGAGGCCTTCCGGGTGCTGGCGGCCGAAGGGCTCGTCGATCTGCAGCCGAACCGGAGCGCGCAGGTCGTCGCGTTCTCCGATGACGACATCCGCGAGAGCTTCGAGGTCATGGGCGCGCTCGAAGCGCTCTCCGGCCAGCTCGCGTGTCGCCAGATCGGTGACGACGAGGTCGCGGAGATCAAGGCGCTCACGTTCGAGATGCTCGCCTGTCACGCGCGCCGCGATCTGCCCGCGTATTACCGTCTGAATCGCGCGATCCACGATCGCATCAACGAGGCGGCCGGCAATGCGCTGCTGCGGCAGATGTACGTGACGCTGAATCAGCGCATCCAGAACCTGCGGTTCCGCTCGAACTTCGACGGCGAGAAGTGGAACCGCGCGGCGCGCCAGCACGCCGACATGGTGGAGGCGCTCGAGGCGCGCGACGGCCCCCGGCTCGCGGAGATCCTGCGCAACCATCTCGAGCGCAAGGGCGAGGCCGTGCTCGACGGGCTCCGTCGCGGCGAGCCGCGAGGCGGCGAACGTTGAACGCGCCGCTGCCGCGCCCGCTGGTCTTCCATCCGCCCGGCGAGGCGGGCGGGCTCGCGAAGCAGCTAAAGCAGGCGGTTCGCGGCGAACTGATGTTCGACCGCGCCTCCCGCGGGCGCTATTCGACCGATGCATCGATCTACCAGGTCCAGCCGATCGGGGTACTCGTGCCTGCGTCGCACGAGGACGTGGTCGCGGCGTTCGACGTTTGCCGGCAGCATCGCGTGCCGGTGCTCGCGCGCGGCGCGGGAAGCTCGCAATGCGGGCAGACGGTCGGTGCGGCACTCGTCATCGACCACAGCAAGCACCTGAACGGCATCGTCGCGTTCGACCGCGAAGCGCTGACCGTAACCGTCGAGCCCGGCGTCGTGCTCGACCAGCTCAACGCGTGGCTGCGTCCGCACGGCCTGTGGTTCCCGGTCGACGTCAGCACCTCGGCGCAATGCACGCTCGGCGGCATGGCGGGCAACAATTCCTGCGGCTCGCGCTCGATCGCGTACGGCAACATGGTGCACAACGTGCTCGCGATCGACGCGTTGCTCGCGGACGGCACGCAGGCGCGGTTCGGGACCGAAGCATCGATGCAGCACGCGCCCGCACGCGTGCGCGACCTCGTGCGGGGTCTTCGCGCGATCGGAGAGCGCGAGCACGACGAGATCGAACGCCGGGTCCCGAGCGTGTTGCGTCGCGTGGGCGGATACAACCTCGACGTGTACCACCCGCAGAGCGAGCGGCCGTATACGGTCGACGGCAGCGTCAACCTCGCGCATCTGCTCGTCGGCAGCGAAGGTACGCTGGCGTGGACGCGCTCGCTGACGCTGAAGCTGGCGCCGTTGCCGAAGCACCGCACGCTCGGCGTCGTCAACTTCCCGACGCTGTATCGCGCGATGCAATGTGCGCAGCACATCGTGCGACTCGAGCCGTCCGCCGTCGAGCTCGTCGACCGGACGATGATCGACCTCGCGCGCGACAATCCCGCGTTTCGCCCGGTCATCGACGGTGCGCTGACCGGCGAGCCGGAGGCGATCCTGCTCGTCGAGTTCATGGGCGCCGAGCCCGCGCTACCGTTGCGCCAGCTCGAGGCGCTGGTGGAGCTGATGGGCGAGCTCGGGTTGCCCGGCTCGGTCGTCCGCATGACGGACGCGGGGGCGCAGAAGGCGCTGTGGGACGTCCGCAAGGCCGGGCTCAACATCATGATGAGCATGAAGGGCGACGGCAAGCCGGTCTCGTTCATCGAGGACTGCGCCGTTCCGCTGCAGCATCTCGCCGAGTACGTCGACCGGCTGACGCAGGTCTTCGCGAAGCACGGCACGCGGGGCACGTGGTACGCGCACGCATCGGTCGGCACGCTGCACGTCCGCCCGATCCTCGACATGCGGCAGGGCGGCGCAGTCAAGATGCGCGCGATCGCCGAAGAGGCGGCCGCGATGGTGCGCGAGTACAAGGGTGCGTTCTCGGGCGAGCATGGCGACGGGCTGGTGCGCAGCGAATGGGTCGCGTGGCAATTCGGCCCACGGCTCACGCGCGCGTTCGAGGAAGTGAAGGCGTTGTTCGATCCGGACGCGATGCTCAATCCCGGCAAGATCGTGCACGCGACGCGAATGGACGATGCGTCGCTGTTCCGCTTTCCGCCGGACTATCGCAGGCTGGAGATGGAGACGGCCCTCGACTGGTCGGCGTGGGACGTGAACAACGACCCGGCGGCGAACACGGTAAGCGCGCCCGGCACCGGTGGAGATCCGGCCCGAGGGTTCGCGAAGGCCGTCGAGATGTGCAACAACAACGGCCATTGCCGGAAGTTCGATGCGGGCACGATGTGTCCGAGCTTCCGCGTCACCCGCGACGAGGAGCACCTGACGCGGGGCCGCGCGAACACGCTGCGGCTCGCGCTGTCGGGCCAGCTCGGCGACGATTTCGCCGTACCCGCGGTACGCGATGCGCTCGACCTGTGCGTGAGCTGCAAGGGCTGTCGCCGCGATTGCCCGACCGGCGTCGACATGGCGAAGATGAAGATCGAGTTCCTGCATCACTGGAACAAGCAGCACCCGCTTTCGGTCAAGGACCGGCTCATCGGAAGCCTGCCGCGCTGGGCGCCGTGGGCCGCGCGCGTGCCGTGGCTGGCGAACTTGCGTGAGCACGTGCCCGGGATGAAACCGCTGACCGAACGCCTCGCTCGGCCTCGCCGCGCAACGCTCGCTGCCGAGATGGCGGCGCGATACGTTCCTGTCGCGGACCCGGGACGACGACCCGAATCCGAACGTCGTGCTGCTCGTCGACACGTTCACCAACTACTTCGAGCCGGAGAACGGTCATGCAGCGCTGGCGGTGCTTCGCGCCGCCGGCTATCGTGTCGCGGTGGCGCGCGCGTCGCCTACCGACGAGGAAGCGGCAAGACCCCTGTGCTGCGGACGCACGTTCCTGGCCACCGGGCGCGTCGATGACGCGAGGCGCGAGGCGAGCCGGATGCTGGCGGCGCTCGCTCCGCATGTCGCGGCGGGCGCGGCGATCATCGGGCTCGAGCCGTCGTGCCTGCTGTCGCTTCGCGACGAATTCCTGGTGATGCGCCTTGGCGACGACGCGTCGCGCCTGGCGGCTCGCGCGATGCTTGTCGAGGAGTTTCTCGCCGGCGAGCAGCGCCGCGGACGGCTGCAGTTGCCGCTCTCGCGCGCTTCCGCAGAAGCGCGCGTTGCTGCACGGGCATTGTCATCAGAAGGCGTTCGATGCGGTACAGTCCGCTGTCGACGTGCTGAAGCTCGTGCCGGACCTGGCCGTCGACGTCGTCGAGTCGAGCTGTTGCGGGATGGCGGGAAGCTTCGGCTACGAGGCATCGCACTACGCCGTATCGATGCGGATGGCGGAGCTGTCGCTGCTGCCCGCGGTGCGCGATGCGGATCGGGACACGTTGATCGTCGCCGACGGCACGAGCTGCCGGCACCAGATCGCCGACGGTACGCGTGCCACGGACCGCCGCGAGGCGTTGCACGTCGTCCGGGTCCTGGCGGCTGCGCTAGCGAAGCCGGGAGCTTCCGCCAGTGCGCCGCGCTAGCAATGTTTACCGAGGACACGAGGAGCGCTACCGAACTTCGCCCGCGGCCACTTGCCCAAACGGGCAGCGGCGTGTGGCGCTCAGAGGACCGTGAGTACCCGCCTGACCCAAGCGTTCGCCTGAACGGATCGATGACCTCTTCGACCTGCTGCTTTTGTGCCCACCTCAATCCGGCGGGGGCGAAATTCTGCAACGAATGCGCGTCACCGCTGCACCTGAAGCCCTGCCGAGCGTGCGATGCGGTGAACGCGCGCGACGCGCAGGCGTGCTATCGCTGCGGCGCGGCGTTGCAGGCGGCGGCGGACGTGCCCGAGGCATCGCCGGAACGGATCGTTGCCGAGGCCGACGAGATGCTCGCGGCGCTCAAGCGCGAGCTGGTCGCGGCGACAGCCCGGCACGCCGGATGCCCGTTCCGAATCGATTCGCGACGAGGTCGACGAAGCCATTGCGAGCAACCGTGCCTCGGGGCCGGAATCGCCGGTGCTCGAAGACGAACTTTCGCGCGAGGACGCAATTCAGCGGCTGGTCGCTCGGGACGACTCGCGTGCCGGTCGAGACGCTGCGGGCGAGGTCACGCGTTCCGAGCCGACATTCGACCCGACCTCGACACGCCGTTCGACCCGAGGAGCGCCAATGGCGGCCCGAGCGTCGCTCGCGCGGTTTGGTTGTCGCCGTTGCCATCGCGCTGGTCGTGTTGCCGGTTGCGGTTCATGTGATGCGCAACCCGGCGCAACTCGACGAATGGCTCGGACGAACCGGCGTGCACCGTCGACCGTCGAACCGGCGCCCGCGGACGCGACGTCCGCCGCCGCGCCCGTTGCGGTCCCGCAGGCAACCCGCTGCGACCTCACCCGCGGCCGGCGGCGCTCCGGCCGCGTTGCCGAACGATGCCGCAACCCAGGTCCAGCCTGCACGGCAAGACGCAGCTGGCGTCGTGACGCTGTTGCCTCCGTCGCCACCAGCCGACCTCGACGCCCCGGATACGCCGGCATCGGTCGTCGGTTTCACCGGACCGGGAGGCGAAGGCTGCGCCGGCATCGCGCTCACGGAGTTCTGCCGCACGGGCGCGACCGCGCGAGCGCGTGACGAAGCCGCGCCCGCAGGCGCCGCCTGTCCAGTCCGAGCGCGGCGACGGCGCAGTCCGCAGCGACCCGATCAGGCGCCGCGCACCGAGCCGTGCACCGAAGCGGTCGCCGCACTCGGCCTGTGCAGTCGCTGACCGCCGATCACCGGCGCCGTGATGCATCGCCTGGCCGCCTTGCTCGTGCTTGCGACCCTGCTCGCCGGTGCCCCCGCGCGCGGCTTTGCCGCGACGACGCTTCGGATCCTTGCGGATTCGCCGCGCGATACGTCGATGCAGATCGCGCAGGACATGGCTGCGCTGGCGGCGGGCTCCGCGGACGTGGACCTCGAGGTGCTGCCCTCGATCGCATCGGACAGCCTGCGCCGGCTTCGCTACGAGCGAAGCGTGCAACTCGCGATCGTGCACGCGGACGTTTACCAGGCGATGCTCGATGCCGCGGAGCGCGGCGACGCCGAGGCGACCGACATCGTCCGGCCGCTGCGCATCATCATGCCGCTGCATCACGAGGAGCTCGTGTTCGTCGTACGCGCGGAATCCGAGCTCGCGTTCGTCGACGAGATCCGGGATACGCGGCTGAACCTGGGCGAGCGGGGCAGCGGGACCGCGCAAGCGACCGCCGGCGTTCTATCGTCTGCTGTTCGACGCGCCGCCACCCGCGTCGTCGACGTACCTCGCGCCCGAAGACGCGCTCGTGAAGCTCATCACCGACCGGAGCATCGACGTCGTGGCCGTGGTCGCGGGCCAGCCGGCACCGCTCCTCGCCGGCATGAAGCCCGAAGCGCGCAAGTTCGTGAAGCTCCTGCGCTGCAGCCCGCGTCACCCTTCGAGCGATCGCGTGCTCTCGAAGTACCGGCCGATGGTCGTGCGCGCGCGCAGCTATCCGAATCTTGCTCGTGGACGGATCTGCCCGCGCTGGGCTGAGGAGCCGTGCTGATCGCGAACGACCATGATTCGAAGCCGATCCGCGACGCGCTCGCGCGCGTTCGCGCGCTCGCTGTGCCGGAACCTGCCCGCGCTGCAGCAGCATGGCCATCCGAAATGGCGCGAGATCAACGCCTCGCTGCCCGACCTCGGCCCCGGCTGGGTCTACCACCCGGCGACGTCGAAGGAGATCAATCTGTGCATCGCCGATCGCGTCGAGCGGCGATGCCGACCGCATCGGGATCGAAGTGAGATGACGCTTGCAGCTTGCGGGGTCGAGACATCGCGAGACGCCGCGTTTGATTGTGCTCGTAGGTTCGATAGTCTCCGCCGGGAATGTCCTGCCGGTCGTCCGTATCGCCGAGTGCTGGTGATGGTGAAGGCCGCGGCGGCGAACGGGATTGCCGTCCAGCGTCCCGGCGGCCAAGTCCGGTATGGATGAACGTGATCGGCACCGCCTGGGCGATCGCCGCGACGACGAGGCCCAGGAACAGCGTCAAGGCGGCGAATAGGTTTTCATCGATGAGCTCGGACGGGGGGATGGGCGGGCGGCGCGAGGTCGCGAATACGGCAGCAAAGCAGCGTTCGTTCCCGTCATGGAGAAAAGCGGCTTGTCATCAATGGGTTCGGGCGAGTAACTACACGAGGGTTTAGCGGCTGCGCCGCCAAATTTCTCGACAGCGCCCCCGCAGACGGCATCGTCCGCCCGGCGTGGACTCAGCGCGGCCGCTTCGTCAGCTCGCGCTTGTTCCCGCGATCGTCGACGGTGTGCAGCGTGACCGGACGCCGCCAGAGCCGGATCACGTAGTCGAGCACGCGCTCGGCCCGCGGCAGGTCGAGACCGCGCCCGTCGCTCTGGTGATCGTGCACGAGCGTCAGGCTGCCGTCGTCTCCGATGTCGTCGCCGCGACCCGCGGCGAGCCGAAATTGAACTTCGGCGCGAGGATCGCTTCGCGGATCGCATGGAGGTCGCGCGACGCGACCTTGATCTCGCCGTCGGCGCTCGCTTCGTAGACGAAGAGGTCGAGCTCGGCCGCGAGCTCGGCGTCGAGGTAGTTGCGCACGAACCCGAAGTCGTCCTCCTCGGCGCAGATCTGCCGCGCTTCGTCGAGGCCGCGCTTGTCGACGATCCGCTCCCACATCGAGAAACCGAGGTGGTACGGATTGACGGACAGCGCGAGCGTCTTGCCCGCGGCGTGCGGGCGCACGACGTCGGAGTGCGCCTTGATCGCCTGCACGTACATGTCCTGGGGCAGGAAGTCGGCTTCGCGCAGCAGGCGCGCGTGCCAGTACGACGCCCAGCCCTCGTTCATGATCTGGCAGGCGAACACCGGATAGAAGTAGAACGATTCCTCGCGCACCGCGAGGAACACGTCGCGCTCCCAGGGCTCGAGCTCGTCGCCATGCTGGGCGAGGAACCACAGCAGGTCGTATTCCGGCTGCTGCGGCGTCGGCGCGTCGTCGTCCTCGTCCGCCGCGCCGCTGGCCTCGCCGGGAAGCGTCTGCCAGCGACCGTAGAACGCGTCCCTGTTCGGCGTCGGGACGCTGCTCGTCCAGCGCGGTCGCCTGCTGCGGCGTTCGATACAGCACGCGGTTGACGTCGATGTGCGCCTCGAGCGCGAGCGCGGCGTCGAGCACGGACTCGACGCGCTCCTGGCCATGGTCGGTGAGCGCGGCCTCGATGCGGCGCGCGCGCGCGGCGGCCTGCTCGAGGATGCGTCCGCCGGCCATCTGCATCGAGCGGCGGAACAGCGAATTGCGCCACGAGAAGTCCGCGTGGCCGAGCACGTGCGCGACGACCAGCACGTTCTCGGCGAGCGAGTTCGCATCGACGAGATAGGCCTTGCACGGATCGCCGGGGAACATGACCTCGAAGATCCGCGAGTGCCCCATGTTCCGCTGGACGAGCTCGCGGATGTAGCGCACGCCGAACGACCAGTGCGGCATCCGCACGGGCAGGCCGTACACCGCCGTTTCCATCATGAAGCGGTCCGGCACCAGCTCGAACTCGACCGGGTGGTACTCGCAGCCCCAGCTCGTGCGCAAGCGCCTCGATCCTGTCCGCGTAATCGGCGAGGTTCATTCCGATGAAAAACGCGTCCGCACGTTCAGTGGATGAAGAAGGGCTTGCGTTGCACGTTTTTCATCGGGTCGATTCGCGCGGTCGCCTTGGGGCGGCCCGGCGGCGACCGCCGGAAACTGCAACGCAACAACGAGCGCAATGCCACCGGCTCCTCGAATGCGCACGTTTCATCGGCTCGTCGTTCTGCGCCTGGTGCGCGAAGAACTGGCGGATCGCCTGCCAGATGTCCTTCACCTCGGAGACGACCTGGCAGCCGCCGCGCACGCCGTTGCCGGTCAGCTCGCTCACGATGCTGCGCATGTCGGTCTGCGCGAAGCGCGCGGTGCCCGGGCGCGTCTCGACGTAGCCGATGTAGTTCAGCCGCTCGGACGAGCTTGCGCAGCGACGCGCCGGCGGCCTGGCGGTCGTCGGTCGCGTTCTCGCCGTCCGACGCGTAGAAGACATAGGCGTTGTACTGCGACGGCTCGTAGTTCGCGTCGAGGATGCTCTGCACGAGCTCGAACGCGCAGGAGGCCATCGTGCCGCCGCTGCCGGTGACCTCGAAGAACTCGCGCTCCGGGAACTCCCACGCCTCGGTCGTGTGCGCGACGAACCGCACCTCGACGCGGTGGTACTGGCGGCGCAGGCCGGACAGCGCGAAGAAGAAGAACGTCTTCGCGAGCTTGCGCTCGACGGCGGTCATGCTGGCCGAGACGTCGAGCGCGAAGACGACGACGGCGTTGCTGGCCATGCGCGGCCGCTGGCGCAGCTGGTGGAAGCGCAGGTCGTCGTCGGTGAACGGCGTCGGGTCGGTCTGGATCGCGCGCCGCTTCACCGCCTCCTTGACCGTGCGCCGGCGGTCGAGCCGGGCGCGGATGCCGCGCTTGCCGGTGCCCTCGCGGACGATCTCCTCGTCCTCGAGCGTCGCGCCGGACTTCGGCCGCAGGTCCGGCAGCTCGAGCTCCTCGGTCAGCCAGTCGACGATGTCGTCGACCTTGAGCTCGAGCAGCAGCTTGAAGCCGCCGTCGTCGTGCCCGCCTTCGCCCTCGGCGCTGCCGCCTTCATCGCCTGCGTCGGCAGGACGCAGCGTGTCGCCGGCCTGCGCGCCGCCCTGGCCGGCGCCGCTCTGCTTCTGCGGGTCCGCGAGACGGAAGCGCGCGTGCTCGAGCAATCGCACCGGCACCTGCAACGGTGCGCTGGTCCGGCTGGGTGATGAAGTCGCCGCCGGCCAGCAGGTCCGCGAGCTGGTCCTTGACCGCGTCGCGCACCTTCTGGTTGTGCCGCAGCCAGTCGCGCGCGCCGCGCGAGAACAGCTCGTACCACGGCGTTTGTGCGGAGAAGCGGATGCGGCTGGTCATGGAGGCTCGATCACTCGGCGTCAGTCCCGCGCAAGCGGGATGCAGCGTCTCGGCCGAAGACGCTGGGTCCCCGCCTTCGCTTTGACGACGACGCTGCTCACTCCTGCGCCAGCAGCGTCGTCACGTAGTTCAGCGCTTCGCGCGCGCTGTGCTCGTCGTAGCCGTACTCGTCGACCAGCCGCTGCGCGACGGCCGAGATCTTGTGCTTCGTGTCCTCCTCGGGCCGCGTCGTCGAGCTGACGAGGCGCAGCACGTCGCGGCGCTGCTCGAACAGGTACTGCTCGATCGCGTCGTGCAGCGGCTGGTGGCTGTCGAGCGTGAACTTGTCGCCGCGCTTGTACGCGCCCATCGCCTTGCGGACGACTTCCTGCCGGAACGAATGCTTGCCGGAATCGGAGATGCGGATCTTCTCCTCGACGGCGCGCAGCATGCGCTCGTCCGGATCGCGCTCCTCGCTGGTGATCGGATCGCGCAGCTTGCGGTTGTCGAGCGAAGCCTCGACCTCGTCGACGTACTTGTCGAGAAGCTCCTGCGCTTCCTGCTCGAACGACGACGAACAGCGCCTTGTGCACGTCCTCCTTCACCCAGCGGTTGTAGAAGTCCTTGCGGGCGACGACGAGGAAGTCGATCCAGCGGCGCTTCTCCTTCGGGTCGATGCGCGCGTCGGACTCGATCGCGTCCTTGACCGCGAGCAGCACGCCCATCGTCGTCAGGCTCTTCGCGTTCGACTTGATGATCGCCGCCGAGATCGCGTTGATGACGAAGCGCGGCGACACGCCGGCGAGGCCCTCGTCCGGGAAGCGCTCGCGCAGCCGCTCGGCGTCGGCGCGGTTCACGCCGTCGACCGCCTCGCCCGCCTGCAGGCGGACGCGCTTGACGAAGTCCGCGCCCTTGTCCTCGCCTTCGTGCAGGCGCGTGAGGATCGCGAACACCGCGGCCGTGTGCAGCACGTGCGGATCGAGATGCACTTCGCGGAACGCCGGCTCGGCCGAGCTGATCAGCTTCCGGTAGATCTTCGCCTCGGCGCGGTAGTCGAGCGTGTACGGCACCTGGATGATCACCATCCGGTCGAGCAGCGCCTCGTTCTCGCGCTCCTGCAGGAACTTGCGGAACTCCGCGAGGTTGGTGTGCGCGACGATCGTCTCGTCGACGTGGATCAGCGGGAACCGCGACACCTTGACGTTCTTCTCCTGCGTCAGCGTCAGCAGCAGGTAGAGGAACTCGCGCTTCACCTTCAGGATCTCGATCATCTCGAGCATGCCGCGGCTCGCCGCGTACACGGCGCCGGACCACGACCATGCGCGCGGATCGCCTTCGTCGCCGAACTCCGCGACCTTCGACAGGTCCACCGAGCCGACCAGGTCGGCCAGGTCCGCGGTCGTCGGATCGTGCGGCGCATAGGTGCCGATGCCGGTGCGGCCGGCTTCGGAGATGAAGATCCGATGCACGGGCATCTTCATGAAGTCGCCGCCGAACTCGTGCTCGACGCGCAGCCGGCACGACGGGCACAGCTCGCCGACGATGTCGGCGCCGTAGGTCTCGCGGAACTGGCTGCGCAGCGAATGCGGCACCAGATGCAGCGGCGACTCGTTGACCGGGCAACCCTGGACGGCGTAGAGCGCGCCCTCGTCGGTGTAGCTGTACTCCTCGAGCCCGCGCTTCAGCAGGATCACGAGCGTCGATTTGCCGCCGGACGGCGGGCCCAGCAGCAGCAGCAGGCGGCGCCCGACCTCGGAGCCGGCCGCGGCTGCGCGGAAGTAGTCGACGACGCGTCCGATCGCATCGTCGATGCCGAACAGCTCGTCCTCCAGCAGCGTGCAGCGGAACGTGTCGTCGTCGTCGCGCTTGCCCTGCCAGCGCACCATGTCCCACATGTACTGGTGGCTGCGGCGCGTGGCCATGCGCGGGATCGGCCTGCACGATGCTCCTCGAGGAACGTCGCGAACGTTCCCGACCAGTGGCTCGCCTTGTGCTCGCGCGTGAAGCCGACGAGGTTGTCGATGAACTGCGCCTGCTGTTCGTTGCTGCCGGATTCGGTGCCCATGCTCTGCGGTCCCTCGGTGCGCGGCCGTGGTGCGGCCGGTGTCCGTAATGGGGCATCCGCGCTTGGTCGCGCTGCCCGTGAGGCTCATCGTCGCCGGTTCGGCCGGCGTCGCGCTTTGATTCGTCGGGGCGGTCCATGGTGCCCTCCAACGTCGTAAACAGTCCAAACGCGCTCGCCTTCGCCTGAATAGCGAGCCGGGGGCAGGGTGCCGACGAGGGCACGACGAGCCCTCGGCCGCTGCGATAAGCAGCCGGGACGCCGCGTACCTGCGGTCGAGCAATAACGGGGCCAACGCGACAATGATCCGCTTGCTTCATCGTCCCTGCGACATGCACTTGCACTGCAACAACCCCCCGCGACTTCGCGTTGACTGCTCTCGAACGCATCAACGTGACGCACATCGCTTTGGATGACGGCAACAGTTGCATTTCGCCGCAGCATGCGCCTTTTCGTCAATGCTCGATACGTCTTTCGCACTGCATGTCGACGCGAACGTAACGCGCGAGCAACAAACGCAACGTCGCGCGCACACACATGACGTGCGAGGCGGAACTTGCGGGCGACGCAGGCGGTCAAAATCTTTCCTGCCCACGTCAGGACGTCAGGTTTGTCGGGTCTACGGCGACGTTCTGCGATCGTACGGCTGCAAGCGTGCCGGGCAACGCCGGTAAGCCGTGCGCAGCCGGTCCGCTTGCTCCGACAATCGCCTGTTGCCTCGACGCCCACCCCGGTTCTCACGATCAGCCACCGCGCGCGTCGAGTGCTTGCAAACGGCGCGCGCCGGGTGCCTAATTATCGGGCAGCTGCGAAGCTGGCCGGGTGCGCTGCCTGGCGCCACGGCCGCACGGTTCCCGACCCCCAGGTGACGCGCATGGTCACGCTGTTCTGCTTCTGCTGCGACCATCGCAATCCCGTCGGCGCGAGGTTCTGCAACGCCTGCGGAACGCCGCTGCATCTCAAGCCCTGCAAGCATTGCGAGGCGATCAATGTGCGCGCGGCGGCGCACTGCCACCAATGCGGCGAGACGTTCGCGCTCGAGTTCCTGGCGCTGGACGAGGTGGCGCGAGATGCCGGATGCGCCCGAAGCCGCCGCGGTTCCGGCACCGGTCGCGGCGACTCGACCCGACCAGTGCGGCAGGGCGTCGTTCACGACACGCATCGCTGCGTTGTTCCTGGGCATGGCAGCCACGGCACTGCTTTCCGCGTACTTCGCCTACCGGCAGCCCGGCATCGGACCGATGCGGCGGCCAATCGTCGAGCGTTCGCAGACCCGCGGTTCCAGCTGCGCCGGACTCGCGCCCGGAGGCGCGCCTCTGTGCACGCTTCGGCACCCGCCGTCGCCGAGTTCGCCCGCCCACCGGGCGAGCCGCCGGGCGTCTGCTGCCGGCGCCGGCCGCGGAGCCGCGCCGGCGCGCAGGTCAAACGATCCAACGCGGCCGGACGCTGCGAAGGCGCCAGACCAGCGTCGGCCCGCGCGGGACCGCCAAGCGAAGCGAAGCAGGCAAGCGCCGCCAAGTCGAAAGCCGGAGCCTGCCCGGCGGGTCGCTCGCCCGACCCGTGCCGAGCCGGTCGCCGACAAACCCGGCGGCGGTCCGACCGTCAAGTCGAGGAGCGGTCGTTGCCGGACCCGGACCCGGGCCCGATCGCACTGCAGCAGGCTGTCGCCACGCCGCCGGTGCAGGCCCGCCGCGGTCGGTGCCGGTGGAAGCCCCCCCGGCGCCACCACGTCGAGAGAGCGCAAGGCGGCCGGCCCTTCTCCGGGCGCATCGGACCGACCGTGCGCGGAAGGCGTGGCGCTGGATCCGAGCCTGCGACGTCCGGACGATGCCCAAGGGCAACTAGCGAATCGGCCGAAAGTGCGGAGCCGCCGATGACGGCTCCAGGATCGAGCTCGTTCTCGCCCGCGCGGCAGCGCGGGCGCTGCGGTCCCTGCGGCTTCGGCGTGATCGCCGGTGCCGCGAGCCCGGATTCAGTACGGCTTCGCCGCTGGTTCGCGGGCGCGGGCGCGGCGCCTGGCGCCGGGGAGGCCGCGGCGGCGGGCTTCGCGGGTTCGCGCGTGACCTCCGTCGTCGGCGACAGCGTCTGGTCGAGCCGCAACGCGACCGTGCCCGCCGCGCCGGTGAAGAATTCGAGTCGCGGGCATTGCTCCGATTCCATGAACATCAGGAACTCCCCGCGGCTGCGCATCGCGTCGCGTTCGGCGCGACCCGCCTCCGACAGATCGACCGGCGGATACACGTCGCGATAGGTCACGTTCTCCGTCCGGTCGAACACCACGTAGCAGGTCAGCGCTGCGGGCTTCGCCGGCGACGACGAACAGACCTGCCGCAGCGAATGCGGCAACGGCGAGCGAGGCGATCGGGCGCATGGCGGTCCTTTCGGGTCGAGCCCCGATGCTAGGCGGTGCGAGCCACCAAGACAAGGGCCGCGCGACCGGCGGCGCGGATCCGCTGGCTGCACGCGTGTTGCGCGGCGAGGCTCTGCGCACTGCTGGCACAGCGCCGCATCGCCGTTCCGTTGCGGTTCGGCACCACGGCTCGACGGACGCACGGCATCGCGCTGATCCGGCCCGCGACGAGCGGCTGTTGATCGACGTTGACGAGGAACAGTACCTCGCGCATCATGACCGGAACGGCCTGGGCGCATGCGAACGAAGCTGCCTTCACCGCGGCGACGTCGTGGTTCGCAAACCGCGACCGGGTTCGACCTACGCGAGACCGCGGCGCGACGCCGGCAACGGGCGCGCTTCCGCGGTGTAAGCTGGGTCGCTCGGTCGCGTGCCGGTCGTTCCGCGCACGCGCCGAAGCCAAACCACGCACAGGAGAACCATGGGGATCATCGATTTCGTCCGGGACGCCGGCGAGAAGCTGTTCGGGCGCGGCCGCGCGGAAGCGGCGATGAAGGAGTCGAAGGCCGATCCCGGGCAACGACGCGAAGATCAAGGCGGCGAACGCGGCCGCCGGCGACGCTATCCACGAATACATCAAGTCGCAGAACCTCTCGGCGACCGGACTCACCGTCACGTTCGACGGCGCGACCGCCACGGTCAGCGTGTATGGCGTTGCGCCGGACCAGGCGACCAAGGAGAAGATCGTGCTGGCCGCCGGCAACGTGGCCGGCGTCGAGAAGGTCAACGACATGCTGACGGTCGACAAGAGCGCGCCCGAAGCGCAGTACTACACGGTCGTGTCCGGCGACACGCTGTCGAAGATCAGCAAGCAGTTCTACGGCGACGCGAACCAGTACCAGAAGATCTTCGAGGCCAACAAGCCGATGCTGACGCATCCCGACAAGATCTACCCGGGGCAGAAGCTGCGCATTCCGCCGAAATGACGTCGCTCGTCGTGCTCGCGCTCGCTTGCTTGCGCCGACCGGCGATCGCGGTGCGGCTCCTCGCGCTGGGCCGTCGCATGCGCTGCAGGCGCAGGTGCCGATCGGCGATCCCGATGACGACGACGAAGGCGGCGAGGACGACGAGGACGACGAGGACGACGAAGACGATGACGAGGAGCCGCCTGGCAGTCGGTGGAGCCGGTTGGAGATTCGCGCGGCTCGCCGAGGTCAGTGTCGTTGCGACGCGAGTTGACTTTGATCGTCGATCATCGGGCCGAGACAATGACGCGTTCGCGTTGAGGTGCACGCTTCCCGGAGAATGCGCGATGCAAAGCAACACCGCGCGATGAATCGACGCCGCCTGCAGGCGTGTCAGGTGCCGGTTCGATTGCAGCACCGGTCGCGGACGCGCACCTTCAGGAACGCAATGACGGGGGCGAAAACCACGTCCGCGCCCGACCGTGATTGGGGACCGAAGGGTCGCGTGCAAAGCGCGGTCACGCTTACCGCGGCGAAGGCGGTCGATGTCGATGGCACGTTGATCGGCGACGTCACCGATCTGATAGTCGACATCATCACCGGCCGGATCGCCATGTCGTCGTCTCGGTGGGCGCGATGCTGGGCCTCGGTTGCTATCGCTAGCGTGCCTTGGCCCGCGCTCGCGCACGACGCGGAGGCGGCGTGTTCCGGCTGCGTGGAGGTCTCGAAATCCGTGCTGACCGAAGCGCTGCTGGTCGAGCGCGGTTCTGGCCCGAGATGATCGACGACGATCGCTGGGCGCGCTCGGTCCACAAGGATTTCCGCGCGATCCCGTACTGGGTACGGAACTTGCCGCGGGCGTAGTGCTCGCGTTCAGCTATTCGCGAGCATGCTGCGCTCCGCAGGGCCGCAACGCCGGCGGTCGCCGCGCTGAGGACGGAAGCACTGCCGAAGCCATCGAGAGAACGTCGCGAACAGTGGCGAATACACGCGACGCCGCTCGCGCAGGCTGCAGATGATAACGATGGCCGCGCTCGTGATCACAGCTCGTCGAGGCCCGACCGGACTAGCTGCGGATCCGTCCGAACAGGTAGCCGGCCAACAGCGCGCCGGCGATGGCCTGCACCGGATGCGCCGATACCCAGCCGCAAGCCTGCTGGTACATCCGGTCGCCTTGCGTCGTCACGCGTTCGGTCATCTCGGTCGCCTTGCGATGCACGCGGTCGACCGTCGCGTGCGCTTTCGAGGCCGCCTGGTCGAGCTTGTCGCGCGGATCCGTGGGCTGGCGCCCGCACCGGTCGCGTCGGAAAAGCTGGTGTCGTTGCCGAAGTTCTGCGTTTGCATGAAGATCCTCGTCGTCTCAGTTGGGCTGTGGCGATCCGTGCGTCAAGCAGACGACGCTTTCGGCCTGAAAGGAGGCTGCGGCGCGTTCAATCGAAGCCGCCGATGCTGGCCCGGCTGGGCTCGCGCACAACTGCGCACGCGAATCCAGTGAAAGCACATCGCCGCTGCTTGCGCAGACGCCCGACGTTCCCGCTTCACCCTGCACGCCTCCGCGCACGCGGAAGCGTCGTCCAGCCGGCAGGCATTGCCGGTAACAGCGTCGAGACGGGCGCGATGCGGCACGCGCCCGTCGGCGACCTCGGTGACGAAGGCTAGTTCGATTTCGGGGGTGCAGACCGTTGTCGTGGTGGACGACGATGACGTCGTTCCCGACGGCGACGAAGTCGTGCTCGAAGAGGACGACGGTGCGGCTCGATCGGCGGTGCGGTCGTCGTCGAGCTCGTCGTGCTCTTGTCGGCGCTCGGGTCGTGGTCGTCGTCGACGAGGACGAAGACGGCGGCGTCGGTCGGCACGACGACGGTGGTCGAGGCGAGCTCGGCGGCGTCGGGACGTTTGTCGACGGAGGCGTCTGCTGCTGG
This sequence comes from uncultured beta proteobacterium, assembly GCA_963804205.1. Taxonomy (GTDB): domain Bacteria; phylum Pseudomonadota; class Gammaproteobacteria; order Burkholderiales; family Casimicrobiaceae; genus VBCG01. The sequence goes on from CAWDPJ010000009.1 coordinate 118,836, forward strand.
CAAGCGCCGAGCGCGAGCAGCACGCTCGCGGCAACGGCCGTATAGGTCAGGCGAGTCATTGGTCGAGCTCCTTCACGTTGGAGAAAAAGGGACGGTGTAGCCCGTATCGGTTAGCAGGATCGGTGCCATGCGGGCCGCGCTGGCACGGCCAAGTACGCGAGCCACCGCGATCGTGTGGATCCGTACGTCGATCGCTTACATGCAGCGCTGCACTTCGACGCGCCGCGCAGTGCGGAAGCCGCTCCGGGAAGCGGTTCGCGGTCTATGCCGGGTCGCGACATCGCGATCGTTCGATGCGCGTGCGACACCGCTCCGCCCGAATGGGTCGGCGGCTCGCCTGGCATGGCAAGACTTGCGAGTGGAGTGCGCGCTTTTTACAGCGCTGTCGTCGCTCGTCCAGCATCACGACACGGCAACGACGCCTTGTGCTGCGACGATCGCCAACTTCCGTGAACTCGGAACGCGAGCTTTCGCTGACGGACGGCTTCGACGCGGCACAGCTTCGACCGTCGTGCTCGGCTTCGCGCGATCGTTGTCGCAGACGGTCGGCTGACGGGCGATTTCACGGAGGTTCGATTCGACGCTGCATACCATCACCGACGACTCATCGCCGCGCCTCGCCGCGCGCGCAGATGCTGCACCGCACCTCTACGCGCCGCTCCGCCGGTTTGCGGGCGATTCACGTTCGCGTCATCATGCCGCGATAGCCTGCCCGCCCGGCGGCCTCCGCAATGACTTCCTACCTTTCGATCGAAGCGCTGACCGTCGGTTACGGCACCACGCGGGTGCTGGATCGCGTCAGCCTCGAGATCGGCCGCGGCGAGATGGTCGCGCTGCTCGGCAGCTCCGGCTGCGGCAAGACGACGTTGCTGCGCTCGATCGCCGGCTTCGTCGTGCCGCAGTCCGGCGCGATCCGCATCGAAGGACGCGACCTGCTGGCGTTGCCGCCGGAGCGTCGCGGTGCCGCAATGATGTTCCAGTCGTACGCGCTGTGGCCGCACATGAGCGTGGCGGCGAACATCGGCTACGGGCTCCGCATGCGCGGCTGGAAGAGGGACGCGATCGCCGCGCGCGTGGAGGAGCTGCTCGACGCTGCTCCAGCTCGAGGGCTTCGGCCCGCGGCCGGTTACGGCCTTGTCCGGCGGCCAGCGGCAGCGCGTTGCGCTCGGCCGGGCGCTCGCCGTCAACCCGTCGCTGCTGCTGCTCGACGAGCCGATGTCCAACCTCGACTATCGCGTGCGCCTCGACCTGCGTCACGAGCTGCGTGCGCTGCAGAAGCGGATCGGCATCACGGCCATCTACGTCACGCACGATCGCGAGGAGGCATTGACGCTCGCCGACCGCATCGCCGTCATCGATGCCGGCCGAGTCGCGCAGTACGGCACGCCGGAGGAGGTCTTCCACCGCCCGACGTCCGCGTTCGTCGCCGGCTTCATGGGGGCGGACAACCGGCTGCTGCTGACCGAGCGCGCCGACGGCACGCTGGCGCCGCCGGAACCCTCGGTCGCGGGGCGGCCGGTGCATGCGCATTTCCGTGCGGACGCGGCGCGCGCTCGCCTCGGCCGCGAACGAAGACGATCCGGACGCGGTGACGCTGCCGGGCGTCGTCGAGCAGGTCTATTACGTCGGTCAGGGCTATCGCTATCGCGTGCGCACGGCCGACGCGCAGGTCTGGGTGCATGCGCCGCAGCGGCTCGCCGAAGGCACGTCCGCCTCGGTCGTCGTGCCGCGCGCCGCGCTGCTGGTCTTTCCGGCGCACGGCCCGTCCACCCAGTTGCCACCCCCGCAGCATCACTAGAGCGACCACGAGGAGGATTCCATGCGTTTTCGTCCATCCATCGCGATCGCCGCAACGGCGTTCGCAACGCTCGCGCTGTCGCTGCCGGCCGCAGCGCAGACGACGCTCAACGTCGTCACGGCCGGCGACCAGAACATGGTCGACTACGTCAACGACTTCCTCGCCCCGCGCTTCGAGAAGATGAATCCGGGCGTGAAGGTTCGTGCGGTCGGCACCGGTCCGGGCGACTCGGGCTCGCAGAAGATCTACGAGAAGCTGTCGGCGCAGCAGAAGGCGGGCACGGCGGCGTGGGACACCGACGTCGCCGTCGTGCACCAGCGCGGCGCCGCGACGATGGTCAAGGAGAACCTGCTGATGCCCTATCGCAACGACGTCGCTGCGGGCAAGCTCGTCACGCGCGACACGGCGAAGAACGCGCTCGGCGCGAACGTCGACGGCTTCGTGCTGCCGATGTTCCACAGCCAGATCGCATTCGCCTACAACCCCGACCTGGTGAAGGCGCCGCCGAAGTCGTTCAAGCGAGCTGAACGACTGGGTGAAGAAGAACCCGAAGCAGTTCGGCTACAACGGCGTCAAGGGCGGCATGTCCGGCGTCGGCTTCGTCATGGGCTGGGTCGCGGCGAACAGCGGCCTCGGCGACAAGCTCGAGAAGGGGCCCGTACGATCCGGCGGCGAAGGCGCAGATCGAGAAGTCGCTCGCGAGCCTCAAGGAGTTCAACCAGAGCGTCGTGATGACGCCGGGCAATGCCGGAACGCTCGACATGCTGAATCGCGGCGAGATCGCGATGGGTCCGGTGTGGGTCGACATGTTCTACACGTGGATGGCCGACGGCAAGATGAATCCGAAGGTCAAGCTCGCGCTGCCGTCGCCCGGTCTGCCGGGCCAGCCGATGTACTACGTCATTCCGGCGAAGGCCGCGAACGCCGCGCTCGCGAAGAAGTTCGTCGACTTCGCGGCGAGCCCCGAAGTGCAGGCCGAGGGCATCGTGAAGAAGTTCAACTGGTATCCGGGCATCGACCCGCAGCACGTGCAGGCGAAGCTCGCGCCGGCCGACTGGAACAAGCTGTTCACCGACATCTCGCCGCCGGACCTGTCGCGCTACGGCAAGCCGTTCCCGCTGTCGGAGTACTTCACCGACATCGTCGAAGGGTACGAGCGCGTGGTGCTGAAATAGCGGAGCGCGCGTGAGCCCTCGAGGCAATGCGCTCCCCGCGCAGGCGGGGAGCGCAGCGGCCTCGCGAGTGCTGCCTCTGCGCGCGAATCGACGCTGGGTCCCCGCCTCCGCGGGGAGGGTGCCAGGGCAGGTGACGGCACGAACATGACCGAAGCGGTCGAGCCGCCGCGCCGCCGCGGCGCCCGCTGCCGCTCGACGAGCCCAGCGCGGCGTTCGGCCTGCTGCTGGTCTCGCCGGCGCTCGCGATCGTCGCGCTGTTCTTCGCGCTGCCGCTCGGCCTCTCGGTCGTCGGCGCGTTCCAGGACAAGGAAGGCAACGCGACGCTCGCGAACGTCGCGAAGGCGTACGAGCTCTACAGCACCGACTTCTGTTCACCGTCGCGATCGTCGCTGCTGTCGTCGGTCGCTGATCGCCGCGGTGGCGATCGCCATCGCCGGCTACCTGACGCTGGGCGAGAACCCGAAGGCGGTCGCGGTGCTGCGCTGGCTCTATCGCTGGCCGCTGTTCATTCCGTTCATCGTCGCCGGCCAGCTGATGCGCGGCTTCCTCGCGAAGAACGGAACGCTGAACCACGTGCTCATCGCCGGCGGGCTGATCGAGCCGATCGCCGCGCAAAGCGTGCTCGACTGGCGCGGCATCGTCATCGCGTTCGTCTGGAAGCAGGCGCCGTTCGTGACGCTGCTGCTGGCCGGCGCGATGGCGTCGCTGGACCGCCAGCACGTCGAGGCCGCGCGCAACCTCGGCGCGTCGCGGCTGCGCGTGCTGTTCGAGATCGTGCTGCCGCAGGTGAAGGGAACGCTGCTCGTCGGCATCGTGCTGTCGTTCGTGACGATGCTGTCGGTGCTGTCGGTGCCGCTGATGATCAATCCGAACGCGCCGACGATGATCACCGTCGACATCGCCTACCGGATCAACACGCACGCCGACTACGGCGTCGCCAACGCGCTCTGCCTCGCGTCGCTCGCGCTGGCGGCGGCCGGCGCGTGGTTCTACCTGCGGCACGCGGTCGCGCGCGCGGAGTCTGAGCGTCATGACGACGGCGACAGCGCGCTGGCGACCGCAGGGGCTCGCGGGCACGATCGGCGTCGGCCTGATGCTCGGCCTGCTCGCTTTCGCGATCTTCGGTCCGCTCGCGAACCTCGTGCTGTGGGCGTTCGCCGAGCGCTGGTACTTCCCGAACAAGATTCCTTCGGACTTCGGGTTCTCGTTCTGGGCGCGCGTGTTCAGTGCGCGCGGCGGGGCGGTCGTCGTCGCTCGGCACGAGCGTCTGGATCGCCATCCTCACGGTCGATCGTGAGCCTGGCGGTGGCGATTCCGGCGGGCTACGCGCTCGCGCGCGTGAAGCTGCGCTGGCGCGGCCTGATCCTGCTCGCGTTCCTGCTGCCGCAGGCCATACCGAACCTGCCGGTGTACGTGAACATCGCGCGCGTGTTCTACGAGATCGGGCTCGCCGGCACGATCCCCGGCGTCGTGCTCGTCCATGCGTCGCACGGGCTGGTGCTCGCCGTGTGGATCGCCTCGGCGGCGTTCGCGGCCGTCGATCCGTCGCTCGAGGAGGCGGCCCGCAACATGGGCGCGTCGCCGCTGGCCTGCTTTCGCACGGTGACGCTGCCGCTCGCCGCGCCCGGGCCTGATGGCGAGCGCGATCTTCGTGTTCCTCGAGTCGCTCGACGAGTTCACCGGCACGTATTTCGTCGGCGTGCCGGACGTGATGACGCTGCCGCTGCTGATGTTCAACGCGAGCATGGGCGGCAACTACCAGATCGCGTCGATCACCGCGCTGCTGCTGCTGGTTCCGTCGGTCGGCTTCATGCTCGTCGTCGAGCGGTTCCTGAAGGCCGACGTGCTGGCGATGGTGGGACGCTAGCGCTCCAGCGCCTCGACGCGTGCAACCGGCGCCGACCGGCGCGGTCGAGGCGATCAGGTCCTCGTGCTTGAGCTCGTCCCAGAACGCGGGCGGAATCGGCGCGCGGCAGTGCGCAAGGTTCGCCTGAACCTCGCTGCGCGCTGCGCATGCCGGTGACGACGCTCGCAACCGCGGGATGCGCGAGCGGAAACTGCAACGCCGCCGCGGCGAGCGCGACGCCGTGGCGCGCGCACACCGCTTCGATGCCGCGCGTGCGCTCGATGACCTCGGCGTCAGCGTCCTGTAGAAGAACGTCGCGTCCCGGCGTCGCGCCCGGTGGCGAGGATGCCCGAGTTGAACGGCGCGGCCATCAGCACCGAGATGCCGCGGCGCACGCAATCGGGCATGAACGTGTCGAGCGCCGTGTGATCGAGCAGCGTGTAGCGGCCCGCGAGCATGAAGCAGTCGAAATCGCCGTCCGCCGCGAAGCGCAGCAGGATGCTCCAGTCGTTGACGCCGACGCCGAACGCCTTGATGACGCCGGCCGCGCGCAATTCGACGAGCGCGCGGTGCGCGCCGCTCATCGCCTCCGCGTAGCGCTGCTCGACGAGGTCGCCCTGCCAGCGCCGGTTGACGTCGTGGATCAGCACGATGTCGATGGCGTTGGTGCCGAGGCGCTGCAGGCTGTGCTCGAGCGAGCGCAGCGTGCCGTCGTAGCTGTAGTCGAACGACGACCTCGAACGGGTACGCGCCGCTCGCGCGCGCCGTGCGCGAACGGCCGCCGCCGATCGGCACGAGCAGGCGCCCGACCTTGGTCGAGATAGCACGACCTCGTCGCGCGTCGACGCGCGCGCAGACACGCTGCCGAGTCGATGCTCGGCGAGCCCCAGGCCGTAGAACGGCGCGGTGTCGAAGTAGCGCAGGCCCGCCGCCATGCAGCGCTGCGAACGCGTCGCGCCGACGACGCGTCGTTGTCCTCGCGCGACGAGGCTGCCGAACGGCGCGGTACCGACGCCGAGCTGCGAGACGGCGAGGTCGCGGCGGCCGATGCGCCGCGTGGCGACGGGATCGAAGCTCATCGCGATCGCGCTTGCGTGCGCGACCGACCGGCGTTCACGCTGGCGGCCGCAACGACTCGACCCGCGCTGCCTCCTCGCGCAGCTTGAGCAGCGCGCCGACGTCGTGCATCCTGCAAGCCCGCGGTCGAGCCCTTCCTCGAGGCTCGCGAGCGCCGCGCGCCCGACCGGCGCGGCGACGCCGAGCGCGTCGACCATCTGCAGCGCGAGCCGGCAATCCTTGTGCGCGAGCTTCATCATGAAGCCCGGCTTGAAGTCGCCGACCAGCGACCGCTTCGGCATCGCGATCGCGAGCTGGTTGTTCCACGCCATCGTCGTCTTCAGCACGCTCAGCATCGTATCGAGCGTCAGCCCGGCCTTCGTGCCGGCGACGAGCGCCTCGACCGACGCCTCGCCGACGGCCGGTCGCGAGCAGGTTGTTGATGAGCTTCATCGTCTGCCCGGCGCCGAGCTCGCCGCAATGGAAGAAGTCGGTGCCCATGCAGTCGAGCACCGGCCGGCAGCGCGCGACGACGTCCGCGGGCGCCGCCGACCATCAGCGTCAGCGTGCCCGCCACCGCGTGATCGGCGGTCTTGCCGACCGGGCTGTCGATCATCGCCGCGCCCTTCGCCGCGATCGCCGCGCCGACCTTGCGGGTCGTCGCCGGATCGATCGTGCTCATGTCGATGTAGATCGCGCCCGCGCCGGATGCCGTCGACGATGCCGTCGCGGCCGAGCGCGACGCGCTCGACGTCGGGCGCGTCGGGCAGCATCGTGATGACGATGTCGCTCGCGGCGGCGACGTCCCTCGGCGTCGCCGCCGCGCGTCGCGCCGGCGTCGGACGAGCGCCCGCATCGGCGGCGGGCTGACGTCGAACACGATCACGCGATGGCCCTTCGTCAGCAGTTGCGCGCCATCGGGCCGCCCATCGTGCCCAGTCCAATGAATCCGACGATCATGTTGCCTCGCTTCGTTCGAACGGGATGCGTCGGGATCAGGTGCGGTCGCTCCAGTGCGCGAACTCCCACGACCGGCAGGCCGCGCAGGTCCTTCGCGTCCTTCGCGGTGAACGCCGCCGCGTCGGCTTGCTGCCGCTCTTCTCGTAGGCTTCGCGCACCGGCCCCGCGGTCAGCGCGAACGCGCTCTTGAGCGCCGACCACGCGAGCGGCTTCGGAATCAGCTTGCCCTCGACCATGAACTTGGAGGTCTCGAGCACCGCGGCCGCGTCGCCTTCGGTCGGCCAGCACCAGCCGCGCGCGAACAGCACGTCGTCCTTCGACCACCTTCGCGCCGAGCTTCGGATCGAGCTCCCAGTATTGCTTCGCGAGCTCCGACACCTGGCCCTGGTCCATCGTCGACAGCTTCGCGACCGCGTCCTGCTGCGCGAGCACGAACGCGGTGACGAGCGCCGGGTGGCTCTTGATGAAGTTCGGGTGGCCGATCCAGAACGAGCGGTGCAGGTAGTAGCCGTCGGGATAGAACGGCGACTTCTTCACCGACTCGAGCAGGTGGCCGGCGCCTCGCCCGCCGGGCCCCTTGTAGTGGCTCTCGGTGTAGCCGAACGAATTCATGATGCCGACGGTGCCGATCTCGGCGTTCGCCTTCAGGAAGGCCGGATGGATCAGGATCGCCGCGTCCATGCCGGTCGGGATCGTCGCGGCCTGCGCCTGCGTCGGCGTGTTGACGACGGTGATGCCGTGCGCCTTCGGATCCGCGTTGCCGAGCTCGAAGCGCAGCATCTGCGACAGCACGTTGTACGGATCGCCGCCGAGCAGCGCGCCGACGGTCTTGCCCTTCAGGTCGGCGATGTTGCGGATCGGCGAATCCTTGCGCGTCGCGAGCACGAAGCGGAAGTGGCCTTCGCCGACGGTCACGATCTGGATGCGGCTGGTTCTGCGCGATCAGCCGCACGATCGGCGTGTTGCCCCACATGCCGAAGTCGAGGTTGCCCGAGACGAGCGCCTCGACCATCGGCAGCGCCGACGGGTAGTCGCGATAGTCGACGGTCAGGTCGTAGCCCGGCGTCGGCCGCGTAACTTCTCGAACGTCTTGTTGGTGATCATGTACTGCGTGACCGGCGAGTTGCCGGCGGCCCACGGCTGGCGGCCGACCGACGACCTTGAGCGGTCTTGCGCGCTGCGCGCGCACGATCGCGGGCGCCGCGATGGCACCGACGCCGCGCCGCGGCAGCGATGAAACGGCGGCGCGATGCGCCGTTGCGATGTTGTCATGGCCATGCTTCTCCTCCTGTTGTGCGATCAGGTGACGGTCGCGCGATACGCTTCGTCGCGAATCAGGCTCCAGATGTGCTGCGTCAGACGCCTGGAATTCGGGCTGCGCCCGCGTGGCGTCGTTGCGCGGGCGCGGCAGCGGTACGTCGATCACGGCCTTCAGGCGCCCGGGATGCGACGTCATCACGGCGACGCGGTCGGCGAGAAACACGGCCTCGTCGATCGCATGCGTGATGAACACGACGGTGCGCCGCTCGGTCGGCGGGACGGTCCTGTCCCCAGATGCGCAGCAGCTCGTCCTGCAGGATGATGCGCGTCTGCGCGTCGAGCGCGGCGAGCGGCTCGTCCATCAGCAGGACCTCGGGCTCGTTCGCCATGAGCCGCGCGAGCGCGACGCGCTGCCGCATGCCGCCGGAAAGCTGGTGCGGATACTTGCTCTCGGAGCCCGTCAGGCCGACGAGGTCGATCGTACTGCCGCACGCGCTCGCGCGCGTGCCTCGCGTCGCAGGCCGTTGCCCGCGGGGCCGTAGCGCAAGCCGAACTCGACGTTGCCCCACACCGTGCGCCACGGGAACAGCGCGTAGTCCTGGAACATGACGCCGCGCTCGGGGCCGGGCCCGGCGATCGCGCGGCCGTCGAGCGCGACGCGTGCCCGACGTCGGCAGCTCGAGCCCGGCGAGCAGTTGAGCACCGTCGTCTTGCCGCAGCCCGAGGGCCCGACGATGACGAGGAACTCGCCCTGCGCGCACGTCGAGCGAGAAATCCGTCGACGCGCGACGGTCTCCTTGCCGTTGGGCAGCCGCGAACGCGCTTGCCGACGCTGCGTCGATGCGACAGGCTGGTCGCGCCGCTCATCGTGCCGCTCCACGGCATGCAGCAGCGAGAGCAGCGCGCGCAGCACGCGGTCGAGCAGCGAGCGCGACGAGGCCGACGGCGATCATGCAGACGACGATGCGGTTGAGCTCGATGCTGTACGCGTAGAACACGAACATCATCTGGCCGATGCCGCCGGAGCCGCCGCCGCCGGCCTTCGCGCCGACGGCGAGCTCCGCCGCGATGATCGCCGTCCACGCGACGCCGAGCGCGATGCGCAGGCCGACGCCGATCGACGGCAGCGCGCCGGGCACGACGACCGTGCGCAGCGTCGTCAGCCGCGCGAGCCCCATCGTCGCCGCGGCCTGCAGCAGCGTCGGGTTCGACGCGCTTGGCGCCGGCGACCGTGTTGATGACGATCGGAAAGAACGCCGCGTAGGCCACGATCGCACGGCCGCCGCCGTGCCGGTGCCGAACCACAGGATCGCGAGCGGCAGGATCGCGATCGCGGCGACCGGCCGGAAGCTCTCGATCAGCGGATCGAGGTTGCGCTCGACGGCGCGCGAGCTGCCCATCGCGAGGCCGAGCGGCACCGCGATGCAGCGCGGCGACCGCGAAACCGCCGAACACGCGCGCCGAGGCTTTGCAGGATCGCGCGCCGGCAGGTCGCCGCTGGCGATCATCGCTGCCGCACTCGACACGCGACCTTCGAGGGCAGCGGCATGCGCGGGTCGACTGCGCCATGCCCGCGATCTGCCAGACCACGAGCAGCACGACCGGCAGGATCGCGCCGCGCACGAGCGGATGCGACGCAGCATCGTGCCGTCTCGCACGCTCGCCGAGTCCGGCACCCAGGGCGTCAGCCGTCGGTTGAGCGCGCGGAGCAGCGCGTCGGTCAGGAAGCCGAGGACGCCGATCGTCGCGATGAAGGCCATCACCTTCGGCGTCATCAGAAGCCCGCGGTACCACTCGATCGCGTAGCCGAGCCCGCTCGGCGCGCCGATCAGCTCGGCCGCGACCACCGCCGTCCACGCCGCCGCGACGCCCAGGCGAACCGCGACGAGCAGCGCACGGCAGCGCCGCCGGCACGAGACGCGCGTCACGATCGTCGTCGCGGCACGCCCATCGTCCGCGCCGCGTCGACGAGACGCGGTCGACCGCGCGCACGCCGGCGATCGTCCCGAGCAGGATCGGAAAGAACGCGGCGTAGGTCATGATGAAGACCGGCAGCGCGTTGCCGATGCCGAAGATGAACAGCGCGAGCGGAATCCACGCGATGCCCGAGATCGGCCGCAGCAGCTCGACCGTCGGATCGACCAGACGCTCGAGCGCGCGGCTCATGCCCATCACCAGGCCGAGCGGAATCGCGAGGCGGCGGCGATCGCGAGGCTGATCAGCATCCGCCCGAGGCTGATCGCCGCGTTCTCGAAGAGCTCGAGCTCGCGCGCGAGCTCCACGATCGCTTGCCGCGCAGCGAGCGGCGACGGCAGCAGGACCGGGTTGGCCGTCCACAACGCGAGCGCCCACCACAGAGCGCGAACACCGGCATCGTCCGGAAGTAGACGAGGGCCGGCTGTGCGCGAAGTCTTCGTGCCAGCGAGCTCCGCGCGGCGCGGTCGGCCGCCTCTGCGACAGCGCTCACGTCGGATTGCCGATCGTGCCTGCTGACGCAGCCGCCGGCGCCGCAAACATTTGCGTATCCGCCTGCTGGCCGCGGGCTGATGCGGCGCCTCCTTGCGCAGCTTGGTCGCGTGCCGGGCGGGGAAACCCGGAGACGATGGATATCATCGCCAACATGTTAGCGGTTGCCACGCGACAGCGCATGGCGTTCGATGATCCGGAGCGTCAGCCAGCCCGTTGCCAGAACGACTCGGGGATCGGGGCCCGCGCGAGTGCAAGGTTCTCCTCGACTTCGGCTGCCGTCGAGGCGCCGATCACCAGCGACGCGACGTCGGTGCCGCAGCACGAACTGGATCGCCGCCGCGCTGCAGATCCGCCCCGGTCCGCCGGCGGCGCGCTCGAGCGCGGCGAGCCGTTCGAGCACCGCGGGCGGCGCCGGCCGGTAGTTGTAGTGCGCACCGGTCGCCGCGCCGCGGGCGATGAGCCCGCCGTTGAACGCGCCGGCGGCAACACGCCGACACCGCGGCGTTCGGCACTCGGCGAAACAGCTCATCCCCCGCCTCGCGATTGAGCAGCGTCAGCGCCCGGCGATCATCAGCAGTCGAGGTCGGCCTCGTCGAGCCACCGCAGCGCCCAGTGAACCTGGTTGAGCCCGATGCCGATCGCGCGGATCGCGCCCGCGCGCTTGAGCTCGACGAGCGCGGGATACGCGCCGCCGAGCGCCGCGGCGAACGCCGTCTCGGCCGCCTCCTCGCTGCCCTGCGAATGCGCGTCGACGTCGTGGATATCACGATGTCGATGCGCGCGACGCCGAGGCGCAGCATCGAGTGCTCGAGCGAGCGCAGCATGCCGTCGCGCGAATAGTCGAGCACCGGATGGAACGGCAGCGCCTCGGCCGAGGGTTGCCGGGGCCTGGTCCTCGCCCGTGCGGCACGCAGCCAGCGTCCGACCTTGGTCGAGAGCACGAACTCGTCGCGCGGCAGTCGCGCAGCACGTGGCCGAGCAGCACCTCGGCGCGGCCGTGGCCGTAGAGCGGCGCGACGTCGAAGTAGCGGACGCCGAGGTCCCAGGCCGCCCGCACCGCTGCCAATCGCGTCCTCCGGCGTCGACCGGCCCGTAGAACCCGCCCAGCGGCCCGGCGCCGAAGCCGAGCTCGGTCAGCGCGATGCCGGTGCGCCCGAGCGTGCGGGTGGCGATCGGGGCGATCTCACGGCGATAGAAGTAGTCGGGCAGGAACAGCACGAGCCCGGGCACAATAGGTGATCACGAGCAGCACACGATCAGCGCGACGAGGAACGGCCACACCTCGCGCATGAACGCCTCGAGACTCAGCCTCGTGAGGTGCATGACGACGAACATCACGATGCCGACCGGCGGCGTGATGAGGCCGATCATGAGGTTGAGCGTCACGACGAGCCCGAAGTGGACGAGGTCGATGCCGAGCGCCTTCACGACCGGCGAGCAGCGTCGGGACCACGATCACCATGATCGGCAGCGGCTCCATGAAGCAGCCGAGCGCGAGCAGCAGGACGTTCACCAGCGCAGGAACACCCAGGGCTCGGCGCCGAGACCGAGGAAGAACGCGGTGATCTGCTGCGGCAAGCCCTCGCGCGCCAGGATCCAGCTGTAGAGCGGCGCCGTGGCGACGATCAGCATGATGCGCGACGTGTCGGCGGCGACCTTGACGAGGATCCCGGGCACGGCGCGGGGCTTGAGCTCGCCGAGCGCGAGCCCGATGACGAGGGCGTAGCCGGCGGCGACGATCGCCGACTCCGTCGCGGTGAACACGCCGCTGAAGATGCCGCCGAGGATGATCACCGGCAGCATCAGCACCGGCACCGATTGCAGGTGCTGCGTACGAGCGCGCGGCCGCCGACCCACGCGTCGCGCGGGAAGCTTCGGCGGCCGGCGAGCCACCACACCGCGGCCATCAGGAACAGTCCCATCAGCAGGCCGGGCACGAAGCCGGCGAGGAAGAGCCGCCCGACCGAAACGTTGGCGATGCTGCCGTAGACCACCAGCGGGATGCTCGGCGGGATGATCGGCCCGATCGTCGCCGACGCGGCGGTGATCGCCGCCGAGAAGCCGTGCGGGTAGCCGGCGCGGCGCATGATCTCGATCTCCATCTTGCCCAGGCCGGCGGCGTCAGCGACCGCCGAGCCGCTCACCCCGGCAAAGAACATGCTGGCGACGACGTTCATCTGGCCGAGGCCGCCGCGCAGGTGGCCGACCAGCGCGCGCGCGAAGTCCACGAGCCGCTGCATCACGCCGCCGGAGCTCATGAACTCGGCGGCGAGAAAGAAGAACGGGATCGCCAGCAGCAGGAACTTGTCGGTGCCCGCGGCGACCTGCTGCGCGACGACGATCAGCGGAATGTCCTGTCGCAGCGCGAGGTACAGGATCGAGACGCCGAGCATCGCGTAGGCGACCGGAACGTTCAGCGCGAGCAGGACCACCAGCCCGACGACGAGCAGTCAGCCATGGTCATCGCGCGGGCCGGCTGAGTTGCGGCGTTGCGACAGACGGGCGACGCGCAGGTAGAACGAGCACCGATCGCGAAGCACACCGGCGCGCTGGGTAGAGCAACGCGCGCGAAACGCCCATCGCCGGGTACTCGAGCGGCCGCATCTGCGCCGAGAGCGCGACGCCCTGCCAGATGAGGACCAGCGAGCAGGCCGCGATAACGCCGAGCCGCGAACGCGTCGAGCGCGCGGCCGCGCCGCGGGCCGGCGAACTGCCGCAGGGTGTCGATCGAGAGGTGCGAGTCGTCGCGCTGGACGTGCGCGGCGCCGAGGAAGATCAGCCACGCGAAGACGAGGACCGCGAACTCCTCCGCCCAGGCGAACGGCGCGCCGAAAACGTAGCGCATGAACACCTGCGCCAACATGGCGAGGCGAGCGCGACCGCCATCCCGGCGGCGAGCGCCAGGCTCGATCCCGCCCGGATCGAGCGACCCGGGCACGCGTCTGCGAGCTACTTCGCGTCGCGGACGCGCTCGAAGAACCCCTTGCCCCAGGCGCTTCTCGAACTTCTTGTAGACGTCGGCCGTGGCGGCGCGGAACGCGCGCACGTCGGGCTCGAGGACTTTCATGCCCTTGACGCGCACCAGGTCGAGCTGGTCCTTCTCGTCGTCGCGAGCAGCGCGTTCTGGTGGTCGCCCGCGTCGCGCGCGGCCTGGACGAGGACCTTCTGCTGGTCGGGCTTGAGCGACTGGTACGTCTTCTCGCTGATCATCACGGCCTGGTTCTGCGTGATGTGGCCGGTGAGCACGAGATAGCCCTGCACCTCATAGAACGCGCGCGTCGCGATCACGTTGATCGGGTTCTCCTGGCCGTCGATCACGCCGGTCTGCAGCGACGTGTAGACCTCCTTGAAGTCCATCGGCGTCGGGTTGCCGCCCATCGCGCGGATCGTGTCGAGGTAGATGCCGGTCGGCTGCACGCGGATCTTCAGCCGCGCCATGTCGCCCGGCTTGCGTCACCTCGGTCTGCTTGGTCGTCAGGTGGCGCTGGCCGAAGACCCAGCCCATGTCGAGGATGCGGATGCCGGTCTTCTTGCGCAGCTCCTCGGACAGCTCCTCGCCGATCGGTCCGCGCACGACCGCGAGCAGGTGCGCGTTGTCGCGCCACACGTACGGATGCGCGAACGCCTCGAGGCGCGGCAGGAAGCGGCCGACCGAGCCGGCGCTGCCCATGAACATGTCGATGTGCCGAGCTGCACGCCCTCGATCGACTCCTGTTCGGTGCCGAGCTGGCCGTCGCCGAACACTTGATCCTTGAGCGCGCCGTTGCTGCGCTGCGCGACGAGCTCGGACATGCGCACCAGCCCCTTGTGCGAGGGCTGCGCCGCGCCCTGCAGTGTCGCGACGCGCAGCGTGCGCTGGGCATGCGAGGGAATAGACGGCGCATGGACGAAGCGGCGGCCAGCGCGGCGACCGCGACGACGAATCGGCTTCATCGGTTCCTCCTTCGTTGTGCGGGCTTGGTCGACGCCCGTGCCTGCGGTCGGTCGCGCTGCTCCTTGGCGTGCCGCGCCTTCCAGTAATAGCTTTCCACGTCGGTCGAGATGCTCGAGCATCGCGCGCTCGGCACCGTCGGCGTCGCGCGCGACGATCGCCTCGAAGACCTTGCGATGGCGCACGCTGCGCGGCGCGGGACGAACCCGCCGGCTCGATCGACGAGATCCGCTGTTCGCGCAGCCAATCCAGGACCGCGCGATGCAGCGCGATCAGCAGCGGGCTGTGCGTGGCCTGCACGATGGCGAAATGGAAGTCGACGTCGGCGTCGACGAAGCGGTCCGGCGTCGCGCGAGCCGCATCGCACGCGTCCAGCGCACGCGCCATCCGCTCGTGATCGCGGCGGTGGCATGCACGGCCGCAAAGCGCGCGATCGCCGGCTCGAAGAATCGCCGCGCGCGCTGGAACTCGCGCATGCCGGGCTCGGTGGCAAGAAAAGCGCACGGTGCCTGAGAGCTCGGCAACGATGGCCTCGGCCTTCGGCTCGGAGACGACCGGGCGCATGCCCGGCTGCGCGCTAACCACGCCCTTGCGCTGCAACGCGAACAGCGCCTCGCGTATCGACGTGCGCCCGACGCCGAACAGGGCCATCAGGTCGCGCTCCGAAGGCAGCGTTTCGCCGGTTCTGCAGCTGGCCGGAGACGATCAGCTGCTCGAGCTTTGCGGTGATCTGGTCGGACAGTCGCCGGCGGTCGAGCATGTCCGCTGCGATTCCGCTCGCGATCGCGTCCTGGACGGGGGTTGCGGGGAACCGGGCCATCACCTATCATACCATCGTACCATCATACCGCAACCTCCGATCCAGCCCATGCCGCCAGCGCCGAGCGCCTGCAGGGTCGTCGTCGAAGCCGGAAACCTGCTGGGGGAGTCGCCGGTATGGGACGCCGCGCGCAAGGCGCTGTGGTGGGTCGACATCCACGGTCGCTCGCTGCACCGCTACAGGAATATGCTCGGGCCACGGCGCGTGGCCGCTGCCCGAGCAGACCGCATGCATCGGTCTGTGCGAGGACGAGGGGCCTGGTCTGCGCCACGCGTACCGGATTCATGCATGGTTCGATCCGGTGTCCGGGAGCGCGCGAGCCGCTCGCGCAGCCGCTCGAGGGCGCGCGCAACCTTCGTTTCAACGACGGCCGCTGCGACGGCGCAGGGCGCTTCTGGTCGGGGACCGTGCACGAGCTGCGCGACTCGGCGCCGCGGCGCTGTACCGGCTCGAGCCGTCGGGACGTGCCGGCCGTGTCGGCGACGTGACCGTCGTCAACGGCATCGCGTTCAGTCCGGACGCGCGAACGATGTACTTCGCGGACTCGCAGGCGAAGGCGATGTACGCGGTCGATTTCGACGCGAGCGGAGAACGCTCGGCGAGCGCCGGCTGTTCGCGCGGTTCGAGCCGGAGTGGGGCATGCCCGACGGTGCGACGGTCGATGCCGAGGTGCCTGTGGATCGCAGCGATCGGTGGCGGGCGTGTGCTGCGTTTCTCGCCCGACGGCCGGTTGGACCGAGATCGCGATGCCGGTAACGCAGCCGACCAGTTGCGAGTTCGGCGGCACCGATCTCGCGACGCTGTACGTGACTTCGGCGCGCATGCGGCTCGACGACGCGGCGCTGGCGGCGAACCGCTCGCCGGCAGCCTGTTCGAGCTCGATGTCGGCGTCGCGGCTTGCCGAGCCGCGATTTCGACGAGGCGTGCGCGGGATGAGCGAAGATACGGTCGATCGTCGAAGCGGATGCGCTGCAGCGGTACTGCAGCGCGCTGTTCGCGGCGGCGGGGATGCCGGACGACGACGCAGCGCTCGCCGCGACGCAGCTCGTCGCCGCCGACTTCGCGGTGTCGCCTCCCATGGCGTCGTCCGCGTGCCGATCTACGTCCAGCGCCTGCGCTGCGGCGTGATCGCGCCGCGCCGGCGATGCACGTCGTGCGCGAGACGCGCGGCACCGCCGTATTCGACGGCGGCAACGCGATGGGTCAGAGTCGCCGGCCAGCGGGCGATGGAACTCGCCGTCGCGAAGGCGCGCGACCACGGCGATCCGGTGTTCGTCTCGGTGCGCAACAGCAACCACTTCGGCGCCGCCGCGTGGTTCGTCGAGATCGCGGCGCGCGCGAACATGGTCGGGCTTCGCGTTCACGATCGGCGGCATCAACCACATGCTGCCGTGGGGCGGCGCCGAGCCGATGCTCGGCAACAACCCGTTCGCCGTCGCGTTTCCGCGCCGCGAACCGCCGATCGTGCTCGACATGGCGTGCTCGGTTGCGGCGCGCGGCAAGATCATCGTCGCGGCGAAGGAAGGGCGAGCCGATTCCCGCCGACTGGGCGGTCGATCGCGACGGGCGGCCGACCACCGACGCCCAGGCCGCGCTCGAAGGGTTCGTCGCGCCGGTCGGCGGACCCAAGGGCTACGCACTGACGCTCACGATCGGCCTCCTTTCGACGATGCTGTCGGGCGCGTTCTTCGGGTCCGAGGTCACGCACATGTATGAAGACCTCGAGCATCCGCAGAACATCGGTCACCTGTTCGGCGTGCTGCCGATCGGGACGTTCGAGCCGCTCGAGCGCTATTTCGAGCGCATTGCCAAGGCCGCGGGCGACGTCGAGGGCGTGCGGCGCGCACGGACAGCGAGCCCGTCTACCTGCCTGGCGAGCGCGAGGCGCTGCTCGCGCAGCGGCGCGGGCGCGACGGCGTCCCCCTCGGTGCGGAGACCTGGCGCGAGCTGGTGCGCTGGCCGCGCAGGCGGTGTGGCGCCGCCCGCCGCTCCGCGACGGCGCATGACCCCGTACGCCCCGACCGTCGAGCACGTCGCCGGCGTGGACGTCCGCATCACGCGCGGCGACGGCAAGCCGCTGCTGCTGCTGACCCGCATGGCGTCGGGGGGCATGGGCATCTGGGACGCGATCTGGGACGACCTCGCGCGGCACTACACGGTCGCGAACTTCGACCTCGTCGGCGCGGCCGCGGCTTGTCCGAGGACCTCGCCGCCGCGCGAGCGCTTCGGGCGGCTCGCCGACAGGACCGCCGACGTCGCACCCGCGCTCGGCTTCGACGACGTTCCACGTCTTCGGCTGGTACGGCGGCACGCACGTCGCGCTCGCCTGCATGCTGCGCGCACGCGACGCGTGCGCTCGCGCATCCTGCTCGATCCGTTCTTCGAGCTTCCCGACCCGCGCAAGCTCGAGAAGGCGATCGCGTTCAAGCGCCGGCTGTTCGAGAGCGACGATCGCTCGCTGTACGCGTACTACTGGGTGATGGCCGGGTTCTCGCCGGTTTCCTCGAGCGCGATTCGACGTGGTCGAGCGGCTTGCCCAACGCGCGGATCGAGGCCGACCGATTCGTCACGCTCGACGCCGAGCGCTGGATGCGATGGGTACGGGCGCTGCGCACCAACTGGCTTATCCGACGACGAGCTGGCCGCAATGAACGTCCCGACGCTCGTCCTTGCGACCTCGCTCGACAGCTGGCACGCGGGACCTACGGTCGGCATGGCGCGTGCGCTCGTCGAGCGCCTTCCGGACGCAGCGCTGAAGTGATCGAGGGCTACGGGACGTTCTTCTTTGTGGAGCGGCCTTCGCTGCTCGTCGAGCATGCCGGAGCTTCCTGGCACGCGAGGCCGCGGCGGCGCGTTGATGGGGCGGAAGGGCTATCATCGAAGGCCGAGCGTACCCCGCACCGGCCATGGCCCGCAACACCACCGTCTCCGCCGATCCAAACGCCCCGCCGGTCACCTCGATCGTCGCGAAGTACGTCGCCTCGCATCCGGGCCGCGGCTGGAGCGACGCGGTCGACCACGAGGCGCATCGCACGTTCTACAACTGGCTCGGCTGCGCGATCGGCGCATCGCATCATGAAGCGGCAGAAGCCGCGCTTGCCGCGATCGCGATGCTGGAGCCGGCGCCCCAGGCGAGCATCCTCGGTCGCGCGGACAAGGTCGACATGGCGAGCGCTGCGCTCGTCAACGGCATCACGTCGCACACGTTCGACTACGACGACACGCACCTGAAAACGATCATCCACCCTGCCGGTCCCGTGGCTTCGGCAGCACTGGCGCTCGCCGAGCACACCGGCGCAAGCGGTCGCGCACTGATCGACTCGCTCGTCCTCGGCATCGACGTCGCGTGCCGCATGGGGAACGCGCTTTATCCGGATCACTACGACCGCGGCTGGCACATCACGGGCTCGACCGGCATGCTGGGCGCTGCTGCGGCGTGTGCACGCCTGCTGCAACTCGACGAAACGAAGACTGCGATGGCGCTCGGCATCTCGGCGTCGCAGCCGGTCGGCTTGCGCGAGCAGTTCGGCACGATGACCAAGCCGTTCCATCCAGGCGCTGCAGCACGCGCTGGCCTGGTCTCGGCGCTGCTCGCGTCGAAGGGCTTCACGGCGAGCCCGCGCGCGCTCGAGGCGCCTCGCGGCTACGCCCAGGTGGTGTCGACGAAGCACGACTGGAACGAGATCAGCCACGAGCTCGGCAGCCGCTTCGAGATTTCGTTCAACACCTACAAGCCCTTCGCTTGCGGCATCGTCATCCACCCGAGCATCGATGCTGCGACGCAGCTGCGCGCACGGGGGGTCAAGCCCGACGAGGTCGAGCGCATCGAGCTGCGCGTCCACCCGCTGGTGCTCGAGCTCACCGGGAAGAAGGAGCCGGCGGACGGACTGCAGGCGAAATTCAGCGTCTATCACGGCGTGGCGGCCGGACTCGTGTTCGGCCGGGCTGGCGAGGACGAATTCTCCGACGCCGTCGTTCGACGCGAGGATCTGGTTGCGCTTGCGCCGGAAAGTGATCGCGACCGTGGACCGGTCGATCGACGAGGCGTCCGCGGACGTCGTGGCGGTCCTCACCGACGGGCGGCGCGAGCACGTGTTCGTCGAGCATGCCATCGGCTCGCTGCAGCGGCCGATGAGCGATGTCGACCTCGATGCAAAGTTCGAGTCGCTGGTTGCGCCGGTACTCGGCAAGCCGCGCAGCAAGGATCTCGCGCGTGCGGCCTGGACCGTCGGCGATGCGCGCGATGTTCGCGCGCTGCTCGCCCTCGCAAGACCGTAGTATTCGCGGGCGAGCCGCAGACAGAATGGCTCGCGCCCTCGGACCTGTTGGCCAGCAAATAATCTAGCGGGAGGC
Source organism: uncultured beta proteobacterium (assembly GCA_963804205.1). GTDB lineage: Bacteria > Pseudomonadota > Gammaproteobacteria > Burkholderiales > Casimicrobiaceae > VBCG01. The sequence goes on from CAWDPJ010000009.1 coordinate 138,504, forward strand.
CAGATGAAGCTAGAGAACAGGTGTATGCGAGCTGGTCTGCCGCACATGCGCGCCGCTATTGTGCGTTGTGGGGCCGCGGCTTCTGATCGATCGCCTGCCCGCCGACGAGCGCCGCGCTTTACGAGCTGCAGGAAAGCATCGAGCAGCCCGCGCGCTCGCGCGCCCAGTCGGGACGCCGCTGCGCGTAGCGTTCGCGGCCCGGCTGGTCGTCGTACGGGCCGTCTCATGACCTCGAGTACCTCGTGGATCTCGCTGTAGTCGCCTTGCTCCGCGCGGTCGATCGCCTGCTGCGCGAGATAGTTGCGGAGCACGTAGCGAGGATTCGCAGCATTCATGCGCGCACGGCGCTCGTCCGCGCTCAGCGTGTCGTGGCGTAGTCGAGCGGCATAGCGCACGAGCCAGTCGTTGAAACGCGGTTCGGACTCGCGTCGCTTCGCGTCGTCGTAGAACGCGCCTTCGAGCGGGGCGAGCGTTGGCGCTGTCGCGTCCACGTCCGCGAGCGCGCGGAAGAAGAGCGTCATGTCGACTTCCGCGGCCTGAAGCAACGCGTAGAGGTCGCTTGCCAGCGTGACGTCCTCGTCCCGGCATTCGCCGAGCCCGAGCTTCGCCGCCGTATTCGCGCGATCGGCAGACGCGTACGTATCCACGTAGCGCTGCAGACCCGCATAGAGCGGCTCGGTCGTCGCGAACGCGGGCACCAGCGCGTTGGCGAGCTGCCCGAGGTTCCAGTGCGCGATCTGCGGCTGATGACCGAAGCGGTAGCGCCGTCCCTGCGCATCCGTCGTGTTCGGCGTCCAGTCGAGGTCGAAGTCGTCGATCCAGCCATACGGCCCGTAGTCGATCGTGAGGCCGAGGATCGACATGTTGTCGGTGTTCATGACGCCGTGGACGAAGCCGACGCGCATCCAGTGGGCGATCATGCGCGCGGTCCGCTCGCAGACCTCGCCGAACCAGTCGCCGCGCAGTTGCTCGCGGTCGGACGAGCGCAGCTCGGGAAAGTCGCGCCGGATCGTGAAATCGATCAGCTGCTCGAGCAGCGCAGGGTCGCGACGCGCGGCCGGAAGCTCGAAGTTGCCGAAGCGGATGAACGACGGCGCGACGCGGCACACGATCGCGCCCGGCTCGAGTTTCGGATGCCCGTCGTAGAACATGTCGCGCTCGACCTGCTCGCCGGTGGTCACGAGGCTCAGCGCGCGCGTCGTCGGCACGCCCAGATGGTGCATCGCTTCGCTGCAGAGGAACTCGCGGACCGACGAGCGCAGCACGGCTCGCCCGTCCGCACTGCGCGAGTACGGTGTCTTGCCGGCGCCCTTGAGCTGCAACTCCCAGCGCTCGCCGGCGGCGTTGACGATCTCGCCGAGGTTGATCGCGCGACCGTCGCCGAGCTGCCCGGCCCACTGGCCGAACTGGTGACCGCCGTAATTCGCGGCGTACGGCTGCATGCCCTCGACGAGCGCGTTGCCGCCGAAGACCTCGGCGAACCGGGGTGAAGCGATATCGGCATCGCCGATGCCGAGCCGCTGCGCCATCTCGCGGGAATACGCGATCAATTGAGGTGCTGCGACCGGCGTGGGATCGACGCGCGAGTGCAACGCGCCATGGACCTGCCGCCGATGCGTTCCCCGGTTCGGATCGACCGGCAGCTCGCGGACGAACGCATTGTCGAAACGCAAGCCCGCGAGGAAGGGCGGGGACTCGAGGGTGGCCTGCATGATCAGGATCGAAGGGGACCTGGTTCCGTTTTGGGGGCGGTATCCGCCCGATACAAGGAATACGCTCCTGCATCGTACCGGTATTATTTCCAGCCATGCGTGTCGCCGTCCTCGGTGCCGGCATCACTGGCCTCGCCACCGCCTGGTATCTGCTCGAAGACGGTCACGAGGTATCCATCACTGCGCATGATTATCGGAGACCCTGAATGAACGAGTTTCGCCCTGCCAAGAAGCGTGCGGAGGTTTCGGTCGGCGAATCCGTACGTATTCTGCGCGAGCTTCAAGGCTTGAGCCAAAATCAGCTCGCCGCGCTGAGCGGTGTTCCCCAAGCGACGCTCTCCGCCATCGAGAACTATCGAGTACGCCTTGGGGTCGAGCGCGCGAAGGTCCTTGCGCGTGCACTGCGTTGTCATCCGGCGGTGCTGGTGTTCCCGGGATGGGAAGTGCCAGTCGAGACCGCGGCCTAGATGATGTGTAGCAATAGCAAGCGACCGAAGAGCGCTGTCGACAAGCGACCGCGACGGCGAAGCGCTTGAGCCCTGAGGAGACCTGTGGATGGCGAGAATCGATGTAGCCCTGCGCAAGGCACTGACCGGCATCTCCGGCATTCTCGTAACACCGTTCGACAAAGCGGACGCGATCGCGCCCGCCCGCCTGGCGCCGATCGTGGATCGGGCCGTGAAGGCCGGCGTGCACATCCTCGTCGCGAACGGCAACACCGGCGAGTTCTACGCACTGTCGACGCAGGAAGCGGAGGCGATGGTGCATGCGGCGGCCGAGCACATCAACCGACGCGTACCGCTGATCGGCGGCGTGGGTCGCAGCATCGTCGATGCGTGCAAGCTCGCGCGGGCGTCGCGCGCGGCAGGCGCCGCCGCCTTGATGGTGCATCAGCCGCCGGACCCGTTCGTCTCGCCGCGCGGGGTCGTCGGCTACATGCAGCGACTCGCCGAGGCAGCGGACGGCCTGCCGCTGCTGCTCTATCTTCGCAACGACGGCATCGGCCTCGACGCCATCGAGGCGCTGTGCCGCGTGCAAGGCGTGGCCGGCGTCAAGTGGGCGTCCCCGACGCCGCTTCGCCTTGCCGAAGCGATCCGCCGTTGCGACCCCGAGATCGTCTGGGTCGACGGCCTCGCCGAGCCGTGGGCGCCGCCGTTCTTCGCCGTCGGGGCGCGCGGCTTCACCTCCGGCTTGATCAACGTGTGGCCCGAGCATTCGGTTGCAATCCACGCGGCGCTCGAGCGGAACGACTACGCGCGCGCCCGGCAGCTGATCGACCTGATGTCCGGTTTCGAGGAGATCCGCGCCGAGGAGCAGAACGGAACGAACGTCACCGTGGTGAAGGCCGCGCTTGCGCTCATCGGCGAGGACTGTGGACCGACGCGACCTCCGTCCGCATGGCCGCTCACCGAGACGCAGATGAAGAAGTTGCGCGAACGGCTGCAAGCGTGGGGGCTTCTGTCGCAGGCCGTCGGGATTGTCTGATCACCAGGAGCGCCTTGAATTGAGCGAGAAGGCCACGTCCGCGAACGCCGAAGGCATTTTCGAGCCGTTCGACATCAGCCGCGTTCCGTGGGAAGCGGCCTCCCACGGCGAGCGCTATGAAATGCGTTTCCAGCACCTGAGCTCGTTTGGTGGCGGCTCCCAGATCGGCGTCGCGATGGAAATCCTGCCGCCCGGCAAGCAATCCAATCAAGTCCACTATCACCTGCTCGAGGAAGAGCACGTCTTCGTCCTCGAGGGCAGCCTGACGCTCACGCTGGGGGCGCGAACGTACGAGCTGACTGCAGGGCATTACGTGTGCTTTCCGGCGGGGCAGACCGTCGGACACGCGCTGTTCAATCACACGTCACAGCCGTGCCGGTATCTGGTCTTCGGCAATCCGCAGCCGCACGACGTCGTCGTCTTCCCGGAGTCGGGACGCGTCAGCGTAAGGCTCACCGGCGAGAGCTATCGCAAGTCGGCGACGATGGATTACTGGGAAGGCGTCGACGACGGCGCAGCAGGGCTAGCGCGGTTTGCCGAACAGTGCGATCAGGTCGACGTCGGCGCTGACGCTCTCGCGGCGCAGCTTCTGCTCCGCGGCCTCGAGGTGCTGGGTCATCAGGCGGCAGGCGCGCTCGCTCTCGCCGGCCTGCAGCGCATCGAGGATCGCGTCGTGCTCGTCGAACGAGCAGGCGTTGTGGCCCGGGGAGTCGTACAACGCGATCATCAGCGTGGTGCGCGCGATCAGGCTGCGCAGGATTCCTTCGAGCTCGGCGTTGTCGAGCAGTCGCGCCACCTGCAGGTGATACTCGCCGGATAGGCGGATCCAGTTCGACCATTGCCCTGCGTGGTAGGCGGCGCGCTCCTCGCGCACCAGATCGCGAACCGGGGCGAGGCTCTTTCGCGCGATGTTCTTGCCGAGCGCGCGCAGGATGCCGGTTTCGAGCAACCGGCGGACCTCGAAGACCTGGCGCATCTCGGAGGGGCTCGGTTGCGCGACCGTCGCGCCGCGGTTGTGCTGGAGCTCGATCACCTTGTCGCTGGCAAGACGGACCAGGACGCGCCGCAGCAGCGAGCGGCTGACGCCGAAGGCCTCGGTGAGCGGCGTCTCCACCAACCGCGTGCCCGGCGGCAAGCGATGCGACATCACGGCATCGACGATGGCGTTGCGGACCCGGTTCTCTTCGGCCGTTTCCTGGCTGGCGACGTCCGGCACGGTTTCCTGACGATTCGCGGCGCGCGTGGCGGGTTTGCGGGGCATGGCGGGACCCATCCGGTAGCGCGAGTTTCCCACGTTTCCGGCGTTGACCGGCACAGATCTTCCTGTTATTGTCACAAAAGCTGTACGTTTTGTCACAAATCGATCCAGGATTCGCCCGGTTGTCACCCCGGGCTCTCTCTCGAGCGTCGCCCATGCGCATCCAGGTCATCAACCCGAACGCCTCGACCGCGATGACGGCGAAGATCGCCAGGGCGGCGCTCGCGATCGCCGCGCCCGGTACGGAGATCGTTGCGAGTCAGTCGGCTTCGGCGCCCACCTCGATCGAGAGCGCCCACGACGAAGCGCTCGCGGTGCCGGGATTGCTCGCGCTCGTTCGCGACGGCGAACGCGCGGGCGTCGACGCGCACGTGATCGCCTGCTTCGGCGACCCGGGACTTCGCGCAGCGCGAGAGATCGCCAGGACGCCGGTGCTCGGTATCGCCGAGGCGGCGATGCATGCCGCGAGCATGCTCGCGGCCCGGTTCAGTATCGTGACCACGCTCGCGCGTACCGTCGGAACCGCCGAGCAACTGGTGGATCAGTACGGCATGCAGCGATTGTGCCGCCGTGTGCGTGCCACCGACCTTGCCGTGCACGAGCTCGAGGGCAGCAGCGACGCCGTACGACAGCGCATCGTCGATGAATGCCGTCGTGCGCTCGTCGAAGACCACGCCGAAGCCATCGTGCTCGGCTGCGCCGGCATGACCGACCTGTGCGGCGAGCTCACGCGCGAGCTCGGCGTGCCGGTGATCGACGGTGTCGGCGTCGCAGTCAAGTTCGCCGAAGCGCTGGTCGGCGCGGGCCTTACGACCAGCAAGCGGGGCGATTTCGCCTTCCCGCCCCGCAAGGTTTATGTTGGCGCGATCGCCGAGTTTGCGTTCGTCGCCTGAGCAATCGTCCCACCGATCGAGGAGCGACCGATGAATTCCACCTTCTTCCGCCGTTGCACGCTCGTCCTTGCACTTGGGCTGGCAACCAGCGCCGTCCATGCCAACACGCTGACCTGGTCGTCGACGCTCGATGCGCTCTCGATGGATCCGCACGCGACCAACAACAGCTTCACCAACGCGTTCGTCGGCAACGTCTACGAGGCGCTGGTGCGCTTCGACGACAAGCTCAGGATCGAGCCGGCGCTCGCCACGTCGTGGAAGCTTTCGAGCCCGACCGTCTGGCGGTTCACGCTCCGCCAGGGGGTGAAGTTCCACAACGGCGAGACCTTCGACGCCGACGACGTGGTCTTCTCGTGGCAGCGGACCAACACGCCGGGCTCGCTGGTGAAGGGCAATCTCTCCGACCTCAAGGACGTGCGAAAGGTCGACGCCTACACGGTCGAGGTCGAGACCCACGCGCCGCTGCCGATCCTGCCCAACGAGCTCGTGCAGCTGCTGATCATGGACAAGGGCTGGTCCGAGAAGAATCGCGCCGCGGAAGCGAGCGATCTGCAGAAGCAGCAGGAGAACTTCGCGAACCGCAACGCCAACGGCACGGGGCCGTTCCGTCTGAAATCGCGCGACGTCGACACGAAGACCGTGTTCACGGCCAACCCCGACTGGTGGGACAAGCCGAAGCACAACCTGACCGAGGTGACGTTCCTGCCGATCAAGGCGGACGCGACGCGCACGTCGGCGATGATCAGCGGTGCCGTCGATGCATCGATCGCCGTGCCGCTGCAGGACGTGGCGCGCTTGCAGGCATCGGGCGCGATGGAAGTCAAGCAGGGTCCGGAGCTGCGCACGATCTTCCTCGGCATGGACCAGCACCGCGACGAGCTGCTCTACAGCGACGTCAAGGGCAAGAACCCGTTCAAGGACCTGCGCGTTCGCAAGGCGCTGTACCAGGCGATCGACGTCGAGGCGATCCGGAAAGCCGTGATGCGAGGCGCGTCGTGGCCCGCGGGCAACCTGATCTCGCCGTATCTGAACGGCTCGCCGACTTCCCTCAACAAGCGACTCCTGCCGTACGATCCGGAGGCCGCGAAGAAGCTGTTGACCGAGGCCGGCTATCCGAACGGCTTCACCGTCGGCATGCAATGCCCGAACGACCGTTACGTCTACGACGAGGCGATCTGCGTCGCGATCTCGGCGATGCTGGCCAAGGTGGGCGTGAAGACCAACCTGATGATCGAGCCCACGCCACGCTGGAGTGTTCGCCTCAACACCAACGACGTGTCGCTGTACATGGTGGGTCACGCGGGACTGCCGATGGCGGACAGCTACGGCCTCCTGAAGGACGTGGTCGGGACGCGCACGGCGAAGGAGGGCTCGCTCAACGCCGGACGCTACTCGAATCCGAAGTTCGATGCCTACCTGCCGCAGATCGCGTCCGAGACCGATGCGACCAAGCGCAACAAGCTGATCGAGGAGGCGGTCGCGCTCGAGCGCAACGACGTCTCGCACATCCCGCTGCACCAGCAGCCGATCACCTGGGCGGCGAAGAAGGGGATCGCGCTGCCGCAGGCGCCCGACAACCAGATGCGCCTGTGGCTGGTGCGGGTCGGCAAGTGACCCACGTTTGCTGCATTCATCCGTCATTCCCGCGAAGGGGGAATCCGGGAATCGAGCGCGCGTTTCGCGCGCCAAGACACTGGGTCCCCGCCTTCGCGGGGACGACGACCTGGGTTCGCCACGTTCGCCTCGCGCCGGCGACGGGGTTCGCCAACGGTTCGAGAGATCTGACATGACTCACGCCGTCGACCTGCTGATCGAGCGCGGCACCGTGATCACGATGGACCCGATGCGCCGGGTGATCGAGGACGGCGCGGTCGCCGTGCTCGCGGACCGCATCGTTGCCGTCGGCAGCTCCGAAGCGCTGCGTCAGCGCTTCACCGCGAAGCGGACCCTCGATGCGCATCGCAAGGCCGTGCTGCCCGGGCTGATCGACAGCCATGCTCACGCGGGTCACGGCATGCTGCGCACGATGGGCGCCGGCGATCCCGACGCGTGGATGAACGCTTGCGGCGTCATCTATACGACGGCCTCCGATGAGGCGTTCTGGCGCGCCGAGTCGGCGCTGGCCTCGCTCGAGCGGCTGAAGGCAGGCACGACCACGGGCGTGTCGCTGCTCGGCGGCGGCGATTCGATCATGCGCGTGGACGATCCCAAGTATGCCCGTGCGCATTGCGACGCCGTCGAACGCGCCGGGACGCGATCGGTCGTCGCGGTCGGACCTTCGCGTCCTCCCGTACCCCGGCGCTATGTCGACTGGTCGACCGTGCCGCCGACTTCGGCCGAGATCGACGGTGCAACCATGCTTCAGGTCTGCACGCAGATCGTCGGCGACAATCATCAACGCGCCGGCGGCCGCGTTCACATCGCCGTCGTGTTGCCCGTGTTCGCGCCGATGCACGAGAGCGATCACCAGAGCCTGCGCGACACGTTCGTGCAGCAGGCCGGCGACTATCTCGACCTCGCGAAGGGTCACGGGCTGACGCTCACCCAGGACGGCCATCGCGACGGGCACGCTCGCGCTCGCGCACCGCGAGCTCGGCCTGCTGGGACCGAGCTCGTTCATGTCGCACAGCATCGACCTGACCGACGAGGACATCGCGGCCGTACGCGAGACCGATACCCGCATCGTGCACAACCCGAGCGCGATCATGTCGATCCGCGGCCGCTGCCCGGTACCCGAACTGATCGACGCCGGGGTCACGGTTGCGCTGGGCTCGGATGGCGCGGCGCCGGATCGCGGCTACGACATGTTCCGCCACATGTTCCAGTGCATGCACTACCACCGGCGGCACTTCCGCGACGCCGGCGTGCTGCCGCACGGCAAGGTGCTCGAGATGGTGACGATCGACGCGGCGCGAGCGCTGTCGCTCGACCACGAGATCGGCTCGCTCGAAGCCGGCAAGAAGGCCGACATCATCCTGATCGACCTTTACCGGCCGCACCTGATGCCGCTGAACATGCCGGTCTACCGCGTCACCTGTTTCGCGAACGCCGGCGACGTCTGCACGACGATCGTCGACGGTCGCGTGCTCATGGAAGACCGCCGCGTGCTCACGGTGGACGAAGACGAGATCCTCGCCGACGTGCAGGAGAACTGCGAGCGGATGCTCGATCGCAGCGGGCTGCGCCATCTTACCGAGTCACCCCCGCGGCTGTGGGGCGCAAGCCACTACTGAGCTGGACCCGAACGCGTTCTTGGCGCCAGCCCCGCAATATCCGCTACCATCGCTCTATCCGGAGGGGTGAAATCCCCGCGAGCGAAGCAGAAGGGGAAATCATGGCGATGAAAGCAGGCAAGACAGGATTCTGGCTGGGAGCGATCCTGGCGACGCTGTTGTGGACCGGGCACGGCGCGCGCACAGGTGGAAATCGAGTACTGGCAATACACGTTCGCGCAACGCGTTCAGGCGATCGACGAACTGATCAAGCGGTTCGAAGCCGCCAATCCCGGCATCAAGGTCAAGCATACCCACGTTCCGTATGACGACTTCCGCGTCAAGATCGCGGCGGCCATCCCGGCCGGGCAAGGGCCCGACGTGGTGCAGCTCTTCTACGGCTGGCTGCAGGACTATCTGAAAGCCGGGCTGCTGCAACCTCTGCCGGCCGGCGCCTTCAGTACCGTCGAGATCGAGACGGAGTTCTTCCCGATCGTCCAGCAGATGAAGATCGACGGGAAATACTATGCGCTGCCGACTGCGGTGCGGTCGCTCGCGCTGTTCTGGAACAAGACCCTGTTCAAGGAAGCCGGACTCGACCCCGAAAGGCCGCCGGCAACGCTGGACGAGCTGATCGATTACGCCAGGAAGCTGACCAAGCGCAGCCCCAATGGCGATCTGTTGCAGGCCGGGCTCACCATCGACATGGGTGGCCAGGATCATCACTGGCTGCGCGAGGTGCTGATCCGCCAGTTCGGCGGCGCGCCTTATTCGCCCGACAAGAAAACCGTCGCTTACAACACCGACGCGGGTGTTGCCGCCACGCAGTGGTACATCGATCTTGCCGCCAAACAGAAGGTGGGACAGATCGGGTTCCTGACCGACGGTGTCACCGCGTTCCGCTCGGGCAAGGCGGGCATGACCATCGACGGTTCGTTCCGCCTGGGGGCGCTCGACGACCAGAAGGGGCTCGAATACGGCGTCGCCGAACTGCCGGCGCGCAGCGGCATCAAGTCGAACTTCGCGTCGTACTGGGTCAACGGCATCACCGCCAAGGCGACCGGTGCAAAGCAGGACGCGGCGGTGAAATTCCTGAAGTTCATCACCACCCCCGAGGCGATGGAGCTGTGGATGAACACTGTGGGCGAGCTGCCGGCGCGCAAGAGCGTGGCGGAAAAGGACGCCAACAAGAACCACGCCAAGTACGGCCCGTTCATCCGTGGCTTGAACTATTCCTACGCGACCGACTTCGTCAACGAGAGCGCCCAGCGCAAGGTGTTGATGGACATGGTCGACAAGGTGGCGCTGAAGAACGTGCCGACCAAGGAAGCGGTCGCCCAGGCCGCCGCCGAAGAACAGAAGCTGCTTGACGGCTTCTACAAGAAGTAGGCTCGGTCATCGGTCCGGCACGGCGGCAATTCGCCGCCGTGCCGAACCGTCCGATCTACTGGCGCGGAGCGGCGCGTGATCCGGCGGTTGCAGGATCTGACCATCGGGCAGAAGCGCGCGATCTGGGCGTGGGGATTCCTGGCGCTGCCGGTCGTCTTCTACGTGACCATCCGCTTCTATCCGACAGTGGAGGCGTTCCGCGCTTCGTTCACCAACTGGAACATCGTCGGCCGAATGGAATACATCGGCCTCGCCAACTATGCGCGGCTGGTGCAGGACCCCATCTTCTGGAAGGTGATCGGCAACACCTTCGTCTATCTCGGCCTCGGCGTGTCGATCAGCATGCTGCTGTCGTTCGTCATCGCCTATTTCCTCGACCGCGTGCGGTTCGGCCATGGACTGTTGCGCGCGCTCTATTTCATCCCGCATTTGACCACCGCCGTGGCGATGGCCTGGGTGTGGCGCTGGTTCTACCAGCCGTCGCCTGTCGGTGCGTTCAACGTGTGGCTGGTCGCCCTGGGCTTCGATCAGATGCCCTTCCTGCGCTCCACCACGCAGGCCCTGCCGGCCGTGCTGGCGCCGGCGATCTGGGCCGGCATCGGGTTCCAGATCGTGATCTTTCTGGCCGGCCTGAAGGCGATCCCCCGCACCTACTATGAAGCTGCGGCGATCGACGGCGCCGGCGCGTGGCGCGTGCTGTTCGAGGTCACGCTCCCCTTGCTGCGCCCGACGATCGTGTTCCTCGTGGTCACGAGCTCGATCGCCTATCTGCGCATCTTCGATTACGTCTATGCGATGACCAACGGCCAGGGCGGACCGCTCGACGCTACGAAGCCGCTGGTGCTGATGATCTTCGAGACCGCCTTCAAGCATTTCGAAATGGGCTACGCCGCGACCCAGACGATCGTGCTGTTCGCGATCCTGCTGGCGATCTCGCTCATGCAATTGAAGCTGTTGCGCAGCCGATGACCGGTCTGCGCAGAATGGCGCCGGGAAGCATCGCCACCTGGACGCTCCTGTTCCTGGGCGGCATCGTCATGGTGATGCCGTTCGTCTACATGCTGGGCGCGTCGTTCAAGTTCAACAACGAGATCTACGAGCTGTCGCTCCTGCCGCGCGAGCCGACGCTGGACAATTACCGCCGCCTGTTCGAGCGATCGGGCTTCCTGCGCTGGTTCGTGAATTCGCTGCTGATCGGCACCGTCACGACCGCCTCGGTGCTCTTTTTCGACAGCCTGGTCGGCTACACGCTTGCCAAGTTCCGGTTCCGCGGGCGCTATCTCGTGTTCATTGCGATACTGAGCACGCTCATGATTCCGACGGAAATGCTGGTGCTGCCCTGGTACTCGATGGCCAGGAATTTCGGTTGGCTGGACACCTATTGGGGCATCGCCTTTCCCGGGCTGATGACCGGGTTCGGCACGTTCCTGATGAAGCAGTTCTTCGAGGACGTGCCCGACGATCTCCTCGATGCCGCCCGGCTCGACGGCCTCAACGAGTTCCAGGTCTGGTGGCAGGTCGCGATGCCGCTGGTGATGCCGGCACTGTCGGCGCTGGCGATCTTCACGTTCCTGGGCAACTGGACGGCGTTCCTGTGGCCCTTGATCGCCATCACCGACCGGAATCTCTATACATTGCCGGTGGGCCTCGCGTCGTTCTCGGGCGAGTTCCAGACGGAGTGGGAGATGGTGATGACCGGCGCCGCCGTGGCGACGATCCCGACGATCCTCGTGTTCCTGCTGCTGCAACGCTACATCATTCGCGGCATCTCATTGGCGGGCATCAAGGCATGAGCGACGACGAGAAATTTCCGGCGCGGGTCTACAAGGACACCGTCCTCGCGCCGCTGTTCGAAGGCGTGAAGCGCCATCACTGGCGCTATCAGATGGAGATCAACCAGGCGAGCGCCGTGCTGCTGGCCGAATGCGGGTTGCTGACGAACGAAGAGGCAAGCGCGAATCCTCGAAGCGCTCGACGACATCCTCGAGACGATCGACCTCGACAAGCCTCGTCTATACCGGCGAGCACGAGGATTTCTTCTTTTATGTCGAAGGCGAGCTGATCCGCCGCCTGGGCGTCGAGGTCGCCGGCAAGCTGCACACCGGGCGAAGCCGCAACGACATCGACCACACCGTGTTCAAGCTGGCGCTGAAGGACCGGCTGGCGGCGCTTCTCACCGAGCATGCCGCGATGATCGAGGCATTGCTGGCGGTCGCCGAGCGCGAGCGCGAAACCATCGTCGTCGCCTATACGCACGGACAACCGGCGCAGCCCACGACCTACGGCCACTATCTTGCCGCGTTCATCGAGCTGTCGCTGCGCGATATGGACCGGCTGCTTCACGCCGTGCGTACCGTCGATCTTAGCAGCATGGGTGCGGCGGCGATCACGACCTCGGGCTTCGGGCTCGACCGCGCGCGCATGGCCGAGCTGCTGGGGTTCGCCGACGTGCAGGAGAATTCCTATGGCTGCATCGCCGCCGCCGATTACGCCACCGGCGTCTACGCCGCGATGAAGCTGCTGTTCATCCACGCCGGGCGGTTCGTGCAGGACCTCAATGCCTGGACCGGATTCGAGATCGGACACCTGCGCGTGCCCGACGCTTTCGTCCAGATCAGCTCGATCATGCCGCAGAAGCGCAACCCCGTACCGGTGGAGCATTTGCGTCTGATGGCTTCGCTGGGCGCGGCGCGCTGCGAAGCGGTGCTGACTGCAGTTCACAACACGCCCTTCACCGACATGAACGATTCCGAGGGCGAAGTGCAGATCGCCGGCTACGAAGCGTTCGACACGGCCCACCGGCTGATGGCGCTGCTGGGTGGATTGCTCGCGGCGGTCACGATCGACAGCGCCAAAGTGCGCACGCCATATCGACGAAGCCGGGATTACCCTGGCCGAGCTTGCCGATTCCCTGGTGCGCACGGAGGCGATCTCGTTCCGTCAGGCGCACGAAGTTGCGAGCAAACTCGCACGCCGCATGATCGACGGCGGCATGACGCTGTCCAAGGTTCCGTTCACCGCATTCCAGGAGATATTCGCCGCGGCGATCGGCCGGCCCGCGCGCTTGAGCGAGGCCGACTTCCGGCGCTTCACCACACCGGAGCATTTCATTGCCGTGCGCACCATGCCCGGCGGACCGGCGCCGGCGCCGCTCGCCGCCAGTTTCCGACGCTACCGCGACCGAGATCGCGGCCAAGCGCAAGGCTATCGACGCGTTCGCCGCGCGCAAACGCGCCGCGGAAACCCTGCTGGCGCGCGAAGTCGCCCGCCGCATCGCCGGCGCTTAGTTGCCTCAGTTCTCATCGGCCGAACGCATGGCGCAACTGGCATTGAGAGGGCTGATCAAGCGGTTCGGCGCGGTCGAAGCCGTGCGCGGCATCGACCTCGACGTCGCGCACGAGGAATTCGTCGTGCTGGTGGGGCCGTCGGGGTGCGGCAAGTCGACGATCCTGCGCATGATCGCCGGACTGGAAGAGGCGAGCGGAGGCGAGATCCGCATCGGCGACCGGCTGGTCAACAACACTGCGCCAAAGGACCGGAACATCGCCATGGTGTTCCAGAACTACGCGCTGTACCCGCACAAGACCGTTTACGGCAACATGGCTTTCGCGCTGCGCGCCCAGCGCCTGCCGAAGGCCGACGTGGACCGCCGCGTGCAACAGGCCGCCGCCGTCCTCGGCCTCGAAGACCTCATGGAGCGCAAGCCCGGCGAGCTGTCGGGGGGACAGCGCCAGCGCGTCGCCATGGGGCGCGCCATCGTCCGCGACCCGGCGGTGTTCCTGTTCGACGAGCCGCTTTCCAATCTCGACGCGGAACTTCGCAGCCGCCTGCGCAGCGAGATCAAGAAGCTGCATCAGAAGCTGCGCGCCACGGTCGTGTATGTCACGCACGATCAGGTCGAGGCGATGACGCTCGCCGACCGCATCGTCATCCTGAACAAGGGCAAGGTCGAGCAGGTCGGCTCCCCGACTGACGTTTATGCTGCGCCCGCCAATCTGTTCGTGGCTGGATTCATCGGCAGCCCGGCGATGAACATGATCCCGGCGGAAATCGCAGCGGATGCGCAAGGGCGGCCCTGCATCATGGCCGCCGGGGTAGCGCCTGCCGCTCGATCCGCGCAACGAAATAGCGTCCCTGCCAGGGATGAAAGCCACGCTCGGCATCCGGCCCGAGGACATCGCGGTGCTACCGCCTGGCGTGCAGGCGCCGGCCGCGGTCGAGGCGCACGTCACCATGGTCGAGCCGTTGGGCGCGGAATTCCTGCTGTCCTTCGCCTTGAGCGGGCACGAGATCATGGCGAAGATCGCAGGCCGGGCGCTGCCGAAAGTCGGAGAAAGCCTGCGCTTCGCCTTCAACATGGCCCATGCGCATGTCTTCGACGCGGCCACGGGACGATCGCTGCGGCGCTAACGCGGTGGCGTGAGACGCTCCACAACCGCCTGCATCGCATCGGCTCGACGTTTACGGATCACGGGTAATCAACGACCCCGGGCGCACGCTCGGGCAGCGGTATGAACTCGGTCTCGCCGGGCACGGGCGCGAAGCGTTGCGCCTTCCAGTCTTCGGCCGCCTCGCGGATGCGTTCCTTGCGGCTGGACACGAAGTTCCACCAGACGAAGCGCGGGCCGTCGAGCGGCTCGCCGCCAAGCAGCATGACCCGCGCAGGCGTCGCGGCGTCGATCGCCAGCGCAACGCCGGGATCGAATACCAGCATCGTGCCGGCCTCGACCTGCGCATCCCCTACGACGAGAGAGCCCTCGACGACGTAGAGCGCGCGTTCAGCCAGATCGCCCGGCCAGTCGAGACGCGCACCCGCGTCCAGCATCGCATCGGCGTAGAACGTTTCGGAAAGCGTCGGTACCGGCGATGCCACGTCGCCGTAACGACCGAGAATGACGCGCATCGACAGCCCTGTCTCCTCGAGCATCGGCAGCTTCGCGTGGTGGACGAACGAAGGCGCGTCCTCCTCGTGCGCTTGCGGGAGCCCGACCCACGTCTGAAACCCGTACACCGTCGACCCCTGCACGCGCAGCGCGGCGGGCGTGCGTTCCGAATGCACGATGCCGCGACCGGCCGTCATCCAGTTCACTTCGCCCGGCCGGATCGGCGCTTCCGTGCCGAGACTATCGCGATGAAGGATCTCCCCTTCGATCAGGTAAGTCACGGTAGCGAGCCCGATATGCGGATGCGGGCGAACGTCGAGGCCGGTCCCCGGGCGGAGCGCGGTCGGGCCGAAGGCGTCGAAGAATACGAACGGGCCGACGCTTCGGGCCGTGCCCGAGGGCAGCGCGCGACGGACACCGAAGCCGTCGGAAATTTCGCGGATTCGCGGGACGATGCGTGTCTTGATCATGCCGGTCCTCATGCGAGCGGAGCGATGGGACAAGCGTAGCACTTGCGGACCCGGATGTTCGTGGCGTAACGCCGGAATCCCGTCAGCCATCGAACCAACGGACGCCTTTTGCATCGGCCTGTTAGAGCGTACTTCCGACGGGGGCGTTCGTTGCGATGAGCCGCTCGTGCTTCAACTCGTCCCAGAAGGCGGTGGGGATCGGTGCACGGCAATGGGCGAGATTGTCGGCGACCTCGCGCGCGCTGCGCATGCCGGTGACCACACTGGCGACAGCCGGGTGAGCAAGGGGAAACTGCAGCGCGGCGGCCGCAAGTGCGACGCTGTGCCGCGCACACACAGCTTCGATGCGGCGCGTACGCTCCAGCACCTCGGGATCCGCCTGCTGGTAGAAGAATGTGGCACCCTCTCTGGCGCCGGTTGCGAGAATCCCCGAGTTGAAAGGTGCGGCCATCAGCACCGAGATGCCGCGGCGCACGCAGTCCGGCATGAAGGTCTCGAGGGCGGTGTGGTCGAGCAGCGTGTAGCGTCCCGCGAGCATGAAGCAATCGAAATCGCCGTCAGCCGCGAAGCGAAGCAGAATGCTCCAGTCGTTGACACCGACGCCGAAGGCTTTGATCACGCCTGCCGAGCGGAGATCGACCAGCGCGCGATGAGCGCCGTGCATCGCCTCGCCGTAGCGCTGCTCGACCAGATCGCCCTGCCAGCGACGGTTGACATCGTGGATCAGCACGATGTCGATGGCGTTGGTGCCGAGCCGTTGCAGGCTGTGCTCGAGCGAGCGCAGCGTCCCCTCGTAGCTGTAGTCGAAGGCGACCTCGAACGGATAGTGACCATCGACGGCTCCGGCCGCGACGCCTCCCACCGGCTGCAGCAGCCGGCCGACCTTGGTCGAGAGCACGATCTCGCGCCGGTCGACGCGGCGCAGGCACGCCCCGAGTCGATGCTCGGCAAGCCCCAGTCCGTAGAATGGCGCGGTGTCGAAGTAGCGCAGGCCTGCACGATGCATCGTTGCGAATGCTTTGCCGATCGAAGCATCGCTATCGTCCTGCGGCGAGGCTGCCGAACGGCGCCGTGCCTGCACCCAGCAGCGAAACGGCAGGCTCGCGCCGGCCGATGCGGCGTGTCGCAATGGGATCGAAGCCGCCCGCGGCGCCGAAAGCCGCCATGGTCACGCCGGGGTGCGCAGCCGGACCTGCACTCCCGCCGGCTCCTCGCGCAGTTTCAGCAGCGCACCCACGTCGTTGTCCTGAAGCCCGCGGCCGATGCCTTCCGCAAGGCTCGCGAGGACTGCGTGGCCGACCGGCGCCGCGACACCAAGCTCGTCGACCATCTGCAACGCGAGCCGGCAATCCTTGTGCGCGAGCTTCATCATGAAGCCGGGCTTGAAGTCGCCGACCAGCGATCGCTTCGGCATCGCGATCGCGAGCTGGTTGTTCCACGCCATCGTCGTCTCGCAAGACGCTCAGCATCGTGTCGAGCGTCAGGCCGGCCTTCGTGCCGGCCACGAGCGCCTCGATCGATGCCTCGCCGACCGCGGCCGCGAGCAGGTTGTTGAGAAGCTTCATCGTCTGCCCCGCGCCGAGCTCGCCGCAGTGGAAGAAATCGGTGCCCATGCAGTCGAGCACCTCGCGGCAGCGCGCAACAACCTCTGCGGGCCCGCCGACCATCAGCGTCAGCGTTCCCGCCACCGCATGATCGGCGGTCTTCCCGACCGGGCTGTCGATCATGGCCGCACCTTTGGCGGCGATGGCGGCACCCACCTTGCGGGTGGTGCCCGGGTCGATCGTGCTCATGTCTATGTACACCGCGCCCGGCCGAATACCCTCGACGATGCCATCGCGGCCGAGTGCGACGCGCTCGACGTCGGGCGCATCGGGCAGCATGGTGATGACGATCTCGCTCGCGGCCGCGACCTCCTTCGGTGTCGCAGCCGTGCTCGCGCCGGCATCGGTCAAGGCCCGGACCGCGGCGGGCTGGACATCGTAGACGATCACCCGATGGCTTTTCGCGACGAGGTTGCGCGCCATCGGGCCGCCCATCGTACCCAGTCCAATGAATCCTACGATCATGGTCTCTCGCTTGGTTGAAGGGAGGGGATTGGATCAGGCACGGTCGCGCCACCGCGCGATTTCCCAGACCGGCAAGCCGCGCTGATCCTTCGCGTCCGTCGCGGTGAAAGCCGCCATGTCCGGCTTGCGGCCGCTCTTTTCGTAGGCTTCGCGCACCGGCGCCGCGGTCAGCGAGAACGCATTCTTGAGCGCCGACCACTCCAGGGGCTTCGGAACCATCTTGCCTTCGACCATGAACTTCGAGGTCTCGAGCACCGCGCTCGCGTCGCCCTCGGTCGGCCAGCACCAGCCCCGCGCGAACAGCACCTCGTCGCGCACCACCTGGCTGCCGAGCTTCGGGTCGAGCTCCCAGTACTTCTTCGCCATCTCGGAAACGTCGCCCGGGTCCATCGTCGACAGCTTCGCGACGGCTTCCTGCTGCGCGAGGACGAATGCCGTGACGAGCGTGGGATGGCTCTTGATGAAGTTCGTGTGCCCGATCCAGAACGAGCGATGCAGGTAATAGCCGTCCGGATAGAACGGCGACTTCTTCACCGATTCGAGCAGGTGGCCGGCGCCCGTCCCGGCGGGACCGCGATAGTGGCTCTCGGTGTACCCGAACGAGTTCATGATCCCCACCGTGCCGAGCTCCGCGTTCGCTTTCAGATAAGCCGGATGAATCAGGACCGCGGCGTCCATGCCGGTCGGAATCGTCGCGGCCTGTGCCTGCGTTGGTGTGTTGACCACGGTGATGCCATGAGCTTTCGGGTCGGGGTTGCCGAGTTCGAAGCGCAGCATCTGCGAGAGCACGTTGTAGGGATCGCCGCCAAGCAGCGCGCCGACCGTCTTGCCCTTCAGGTCGGCGATATTGCGGATCGGCGAATCCTTGCGCGTCGCGAGGATGAAGCGGAAGTGACCTTCACCGACGGAGACGATCTGCAACGGCTGATTCTGCGCGATCAGGCGAACGATCGGCGTGTTGCCCCACATGCCGAAATCGAGGTTGCTCGAGACGAGCGCCTCCACCATCGGCGCGGCCGAAGGGTAGTCGCGGTAGTCGACGGTAAGGTCGTAACCTGCGTCTGCTGCGTAACGCTCGAACGTCTTGTTGGTGATCATGTAGTGCGTCACCGGCGAGTTGCCGGCAGCCCAGGGCTGTCGACCGACCGAGACCTTGAGCGGTTTGCGTCCCTGACCGCGCACGATCGCTGGCGCCGCCATGGCGACCGACGCGGCACCTGCGGCAGCGATGAATCGGCGGCGCGAAGCGCCGTTGTGGGCGTTATCGATGGACATGCTTCTCCTCCTGGTTGCGGTCAGATGACGGTCGCGCGATACGCTTCGTCACGAATCAGGCTCCAGATGTGCTGGGCCAGTGCCTGGAATTCCGGATGCGCCCGGGTGGCGTCGTTGCGTGGGCGGGGCAGGGGTACGTCGATCAGCGCCTTCAGGCGTCCCGGATTCGTGGTCATCACGGCAATGCGGTCGGCGAGGAACACGGCCTCGTCGATCGCGTGCGTGATGAACACGACCGTGCGCCGCTGCGCCGCGGGCCGGTTCTGCCCCCAGATTCTCAACAACTCGTCCTGCAGGATGATGCGGGTCTGCGCGTCGAGCGCGGCGAGCGGCTCGTCCATCAGCAAGACCGCGGGCTCGTTCGCCATCAGCCGCGCCAGCGCCACACGTTGGCGCATGCCGCCCGAAAGCTGGTGCGGATACTTGCTCTCGGCGCCGGTGAGCCCGACCAGCTCGATCGCCTGCTTCACGCGGCGTTGCCGGGCGGCTGCGTCGAGTCCGTTCCCCGACGGTCCGTGGCGAAGACCGAATTCGACGTTGCCAGCGACCGTATGCCAGGGAAACAGCGCGTAGTCCTGGAACACGACACCGCGCTCGGGCCCCGGGCCGGTGATGACGTGACCGTCGATCGCGACCGTGCCGCTGGTGGGGAGCTGCAGGCCGGCGAGCAGGTTCAGCACGGTCGTCTTGCCGCATCCCGAAGGGCCGACGATGACGAGGAACTCGCCTTGCGCGACCTCCAGGGAAAAGTCCTCGACGGCGACCGTTTCCTTGCCCTCCGGCAGCACGAAGCGTTTGCCGACGTGGTCGAGACGAAGGCGCGTCGTGGCCGTGGAGGTGTTTCCCCCCGAGGTCGCTTCGCGACCTCCCCCCAACGGGGGGCGAGCGCCTTGGGGCGGCCCGGCGGCGCTCATTGCACGACCCCCTTCGCGCTGCGCGCTGTCCCCCATAGGGGGAGCGAGCGCCTTGGGAGCGGCCCTGCGGCGCTCATTGCGTGGTCCAAGGCATCAGGAAGCGCATGAACGCGCGCAGCAGGCGGTCGAGTACCAGCGCGATCAGGCCCACCGCAATCATGCACACGATGATGCGGTTGAGCTCGATGCTATAGGCGTAGAAGATGAACATCATCTGACCGATGCCGCCCGAACCGCCGCCGCCAGCCTTGGCGCCAACGGCGAGCTCTGCGGCGACGATTGCCGTCCAGGCCACGCCGAGCCCGATGCGCAGGCCCACGAGAATCGAAGGGAGCGCGCTTGGAACGATGACTGTGCGAATCATGGCGAGCCGGGTCAGGCCCATCGTCGCCGCAGCAGAGAGAAGCGTCGGATTCACGCGCTTCGCGCCCGCGATCGTGTTGACGACGATAGGGAAGAACGCCGCGTAGGCGACGATCATCAGCGCGGCCGGTGTGCCGGTGCCGAACCACAGGATCGCGAGCGGCAGGATCGCGATCGCCGCGATCGGCCGGAAGCTCTCTATCAGCGGATCGAGATTGCGTTCGACCGCGCGGAAGCAACCCATCGCAAGCCCGAGCGGGAGTGCCAGTGCCGTCGCGATTGCGAAACCGGCGAACACCCGTCCGAGGCTTTGCAGCAGCGCCGCGGGCAAGTCACCGCTGGCGATCATGGTCACGGCGTTGGCAACCACACGGGTCGGCAGCGGGACGCGAGGATGCGATTGCGCCATGCCCCACGCCTGCCAGACGACGAGCAGCGTGAGCGGCAGCACGAAGCCGAGCGCGAATCGCTGCTGTCGGAAGCTCATTTCTTCGTCGTCCCCGCGAAGGTGACGCGAAGCGTCATCTTTGCACTGAAGCGACACTGGATTCCCGCCTTCGCGGGAATGACAGCAGTAAGGCGCTCATGTTGCGCTCACCGTGTCCGCCGCCCATGGGGTGAACGCCCGGGTGAGCGCGCGGATCAGGCTGTCGGTCAGATAGCCGAGGAAGCCGATCATCGCGATGAACGCCATGACCTGGGGGGTCATCAGCAGCTCGCGATACCACTCGACCGCATAGCCGACGCCGCTTGGGGCGCCGATCAGCTCTGCCGCCACGACAGCGGTCCACGACGTGGCGACGCCGAGCCGCAACGGCCACGAGCAGCGCAGGCAACGCGGCTGGAACCACGACGTGCGTGACGATCCTGCGGCGAGGCACGCCCATCGTGCGGGCAGCGTCGATCAGCCGCGCGTCGACCGAGCGCACGCCGGCGATCGTCCCGAGCAGGATCGGGAAGAACGCGGCGTAAGTCATGATGAACACCGGCAACGCGTTGCCGATGCCGAAGATGAACAGCGCGAGCGGGATCCACGCGATTCCCGAGATCGGTCGCAGCAGCTCGACGGTAGGGTCGACGAGTGCGTCGAGCTCGCGATTCAGGCCCATGAGCAGTCCGAGCGGAATCGCGATGCCCGCGGCGATGAAGAGGCTCAGCGCCATGCGGCCGAGGCTGATCGCGGCGTGCTCGAAAAGCTCCAGGCTGCGGGCAAGCTCGACCACCGCCTCGAAAGCCGCGAGTGGCGTTGGCAGGAGCACGGGATTTGCCGTCCATAGTGCGAGCGCCGCCCAGACCGCGGCGAACACCGCCATCGTGCGCAGGTAGACGAGGAGCGGACGGCCGCGCAACCCGCGTTCGGCCATCGCGTCGCCGACGGGTTCGCGCGCTCGAACGACGGCATTCACGGCGAACCGCCGACGCGACGACAACCCGCGGACCCGCCTGCCCGATGACCGTTCAACCTGCTCCTCCGATGCCTGGCCGCAAGGCTGCTCCGCGGATCAATATCCGCTTGATGTTATCGCTTACATGTTAGCGCTTACCTTTTTTCGCTGTCAAATGCATACTTCGCGAACTCCGCGACGCGCGACCCCTCGTCGATGCGGCGCGACCACGAAGGACCCGAATCGCCTTGAGCCAAAGACGCGCGCCGCCGAAGGCGACAACCGGATCGTCGCTGCGACGCCCCCGGCTGCTCGATGTCGCCCGCCTGTCCGACGTCTCGACGATGACGGTCGTGCGGGTGATGCGGGAGCCCTTGAAGGTAGCGCAGGGAACGCGTGAACGCGTGGAAGCCGTGCTGCGGCAAACCGGCTACACGCCGGACCTCACCGCCCGCGGACTTGCCTCGAACCGGTCGGGGCTGATCGCCGCGATCATCCCGGTGCTGACCAACTCGCTGATCGCCGAGATCATGCAGGGGCTTACCGACGCGCTTGCGCCGAACGATTTCCACCTGCTGCTCGGGGCGAGCGGATTCTCGTCCGCACAGGAAGAGGTCATGGTCCGCGCATTCCTGTCGCGGCGGGTCGACGGCATTTACCTCACGGGCGTGATTCACACACCGGAGACGGTACGCATGCTCAAGCGCTCGGGCATTCCGGTGGTCGAGGGTGGAAACGTGACCGATTCGCCGATCGATATGGTGGTGGGCTACTCGAACGTCGATGCCGCCCGTGCGGTGACGCGCTATCTGCTGACGAAGCGCTATTGGCCGATCGGCTACATCGGCGCGTTTCCCGAGGACAACGATCGCGCGCGCGACCGGCGCCGCGGGTATGAAGCTGCGCTGGCCGCCGCGCGTCGCAAGCGGGATCCTGCGTTGTGCGTCGAGACGACGCTGGACGTCGAGGCTGGCGCTCGCGCGATGGCGACGCTGCTGGACCGCCGCCCCGACGTTCGCGCGGTCTTCTGCTCCGCAGACGCGATCGCGGTCGGCGCGCTCTTCGAATGCCAGCGTCGCGGGCTTGCGATTCCCGATCGCATCGCGGTCGCGGGCTTCGACGACATCCCGATCGCGGCGCAGGTCGTGCCCGCCCTCACGACGCTGCGGGTTCTGCGCTACGAGATCGGTCAGCGGGCCGGAAGGATGATCGGCGACCGGCTGGCGAAGCGCGCCGTGAAGCAACGGATCGTCGACACAGGCTTCGAACTGGTCGTGCGCGACAGCGCCTGATCCTGGCGCTACGACGCGAACGCAACGACCTCGCCCGACGGTGCGTTGTTCGCGTTACGCGTCGATGTTCCAGGACTGGCCGAGACTAAAGTTCCGTATGCGATCCCCGAACACGCAGACCGACCCTTACGCGGGATCGGCGAAGCGCGGCTCGGGCTTCTTGGGTTTGCGCAACGCCACCTCGGCTTCCTTGCCGAGGATTGCCCCTACGAAAACCTCGGCGCGCGGTGCAGCGATGCGATACAGCGCGCGCGCAAGCGCGTAGGCATCCGCGCCCGGCCAATCGTCCGCCAGCACTTCGCGCGGAAGCTGCGGATCGCGCAACCGCACGCGCCGATAGGCGTGGACGAGCAGCGTGCGCACGACGAACGCCTGCTCGGGGTCCGGGCGTGCGCCTTCGAACGCCGGCAGCCACACCGCCGAAGCGCGCGAGGAACCGGCGATACTCGCCGCCGAGCGTCGCCAGCGTCCCAAACGGCTTCGGCGCGCGCGCGCGAAGCCGCGGCACGGCGATTTCGCGCGCGTCGCGCGCAGTGAACGCCGTCATCGCCTCGGAGAGGCGCAGCGCTTGCGCGATCCGGCTCGGCCGCACCGTCGCCGCGCGCCGGACGCAGGAACACGCCAGCCCGAACCGGCCGTAGCCCGCCCACGCCAGCTCGTCGCGGAGTCGCTTGCGCGCAGCCGGTCCTCCGACTTCTGCGCCCGCGATCACCCCTTCCCATGAGCCGTCCCATGGCGGGAACGGCGGGTCGTAAACGCGGTGGAACGCCCGTTCGAATCCTTCGGCACCCGCCGCGGTCAGCCGGTAGCGGCTGCGGCGCCCGATCGCCCGCGGCTCGCACCAGCCGCCGC
This sequence comes from uncultured beta proteobacterium, assembly GCA_963804205.1. GTDB lineage: Bacteria > Pseudomonadota > Gammaproteobacteria > Burkholderiales > Casimicrobiaceae > VBCG01. The sequence continues at coordinate 161,956 of CAWDPJ010000009.1, forward strand.
GATGCAGGCGGAACATGCCGGTGCGCACCGCACGTTCGTTCACGCGGAACGGTGCGAGCAGGCGCAGAATCGTCGAGAGCCAGAACTCGTTGCCCAAAGGCGCAAGGGCGTCGCCCCAGATCGTCACGATCAGCGAGGGCACGCGCGGCGCCTCGGCGGCGAGCTCCCGCCGGATCCAGCGCGCAAGACCCGTGTCGTTCGAGACGGTCACGTGCCGGGGCCGGCGACAAACATGATACGGACTTTACACCGACTGGCATCGAATCGTATCGTTTGCGATCGTTGAGGAGGCGCCATGTACGCACAGATGGTCGAAACCGGCGTGAAGAAAGTGCAGGACGCCGTCGAGATGACGCCCGACGAGCGCGAGTTCCAGGCGCGCGTGGACGCCGACGTCAAGATCGAGCCGAAGGACTGGATGCCGGAGGCTTACCGCAAGACGCTGATCCGGCAGATCCAGCAGCACGCGCATTCGGAGATCGTCGGCATGCTGCCCGAAGGCAACTGGGTCGCGCGCGCGCCGACGCTGAAGCGCAAGGCGATCCTGATGGCCAAGATCCAGGACGAGGCCGGCCACGGGCTCTACCTTTACTCGGCGGCGGAGACGCTCGGCGTCTCGCGCGACGACCTGGTTCGCGACCTGCACGCCGGCAAGGTCAAGTACTCGTCGATCTTCAACTATCCGACGCTGACCTGGGCGGACATCGGCGCGATCGGCTGGCTCGTCGACGGCGCGGCGATCATGAACCAGATCCCGCTTTGCCGCTGCAGCTACGGCCCGTACGCGCGCGCGATGATCCGCATCTGCAAGGAGGAGTCGTTCCATCAGCGGCAGGGCTTCGACATCATGATCGCGATGTGCCAGGGTTCGGCCGAGCAGAAGGCGATGGCGCAGGACGCGCTGAATCGCTGGTGGTGGCCGAGCCTGATGATGTTCGGCCCGCCCGATGCGGAGAGCGTGCACTCGGCGCAGTCGATGCGCTGGAAGATCAAGCTGCTCTCCAACGACGAGCTGCGGCAGCGCTTCGTCGACCAGACGGTGCCGCAGGCCGAGTTCCTCGGGATCACGATGCCCGACCCGGACCTGAAGTGGAATGCGCAGCGCGAGCACTACGACTTCGGCCCGATCGACTGGGACGAGTTCTTCAACGTGCTGAAAGGCAACGGGCCGTGCAACCGCGATCGCATGCGGACTCGCGTGAAGGCGTGGGAAGACGGCGCGTGGGTGCGCGATGCGGCGGTGGCGCATGCGGAGAAGATGGCAAAGCGCGAAGCCGAGCGGAAGGTTGCCTGAGGTCGCTGGCCCCTCACCCCGGTCCTCTCCCCGCGGGGGAGAGGGAGAGAAATGCGCAAGGAGTCAACATGAGCAAGGAATGGCCGTTGTGGGAAGTCTTCATCCGCTCGCAGCACGGGCTCGCGCACAAGCACGTCGGAAGCCTGCATGCGCCGGACGCGGAGCTCGCGATCAAGAACGCGCGCGACGTCTACACGCGCCGCAACGAGGGCGTCTCGATCTGGGTCGTCCGGTCGGCGGACGTCGTCGCGTCGAGCCCCGGCGACAAGGAAGCGCTGTTCGAGCCCGCGAACAGCAAGGTGTACCGGCATCCGACGTTCTTTCCGATGCCGGACGAAGTCAAGCATATCTAGCGGATGCCATGACGCGCGACCAGGCCCTGTTCCAGTACCTGCTGCGGCTCGCCGACAACGGCCTCGTGCTCGCGCAGCGCTTGTGCGAATGGGTCGGCAAGGGGCCGATCCTCGAGGAGGACATCGCGCTGACCAATGTCGGCCTCGATCTGCTCGGCCAGTCGCGCCTTTGGTTCGCCTGCGCGCAGGACGTCGAGGCGCGCATCGAGGGCATCGGACGCAGCGAGGATCAGCTCGCCTTCCTGCGCGATGCGCACGAGTTCCGCAACCTGCTGCTGGTCGAGCAGCCGAACGGCAGCTACGCCGACACGATCGCGCGCCAGTTCCTGTTCGATCACTGGCATCTGTTGCTGCTCCGCGCGCTCACGCAGTCGACGGATCCGCGAATCGCGGAAGTGGCGGCCAAGGCGGTGAAGGAAGTCGCCTACCACGTCGAGCGGTCACCGGATTGGGTGATCCGTCTGGGTGACGGCACCGACGAATCGCACGCGCGCATGCAGGCCGCGATCGACGAACTGTGGACGTACGCGGGCGAGATGTTCGTGCCGGACGACGTGGAGCAAACGCTGGTGGGCGAGGGTATCGCTGCGGACGTACGCACGCTGCAGGCGCCGTGGGACGTCGCGGTGAATGCCGTGCTGGACGAAGCCACGCTGTCGCGGCCCGGCGAGACGTTCGTGCGCAAAGGCGGCAAGCAGGGCGTACACACCGAGCATTTCGGACGGCTGCTCGCCGAGATGCAGTTCCTGCAACGCGCGTATCCGGACGCGAAATGGTGACGGCGATCGGCGTTGGCTTGGACCTGGGAGCGCGACGCGGCACGTGTGCTCGATGCGCGGCCGTCGCTCGACGCGGTCTGGGATGCACTGTGCCGTGTGCCCGACCCGGAAATTCCGATCGTGTCGATCGTCGAGCTCGGCATCGTGCGCGCCGTCGAATGGGACGACGCCACGCTTCATGTGCGCATAACGCCGACGTACTCCGGCTGTCCGGCCACCGAGGTGATCCGCGACGACATCCGGGCGGCGCTTCAGGCGCTTGGCGTGCAGGACTTCGCGATCGATATCACGCTCGCGCCGGCCTGGACCACCGATTGGATCGCACCCGAGGCAAAAACCAAGCTGCGCGAGTTCGGCATTGCGCCGCCGGGCGTCGCTGCGTCGCGCATCGACGTCGCCGGCATCAGCCCGCTCCGGAAAAAGGCGGAGGTGCCGTGTCCGCGCTGCGGGTCGAAAGCGACATCGCTGGTCGCGCAATTCGGCTCGACGGCGTGCAAGGCCCTGTACCGCTGCGATTCGTGCCGGGAGCCGTTCGACTACTTCAAGCCGTTCTGACGCGGCCGATGAGCAAGTTCCACCCGCTGAAGATCGCTCGCGTCGAGCGCGAGACGCGGGACGCCGTCGCCGTCACGTTCACGGTGCCCGAAGCGCTGCGCGAGCAGTTCCGCTATGCGCAGGGCCAGCATCTGACGCTTCGCGCGGCGATCGGCGGTCAGGACCTGCGCCGCTCGTATTCGATCTGCTCGGCCGTGCACGACGACCAGTTGCGGATCGCGATCAAGCGTTCGCCCGGTGGCGTCTTCTCCACCTGGGCCAACGAGCGGCTGAAAGCCGGCGACACGCTGGAGGTGATGCCGCCGATGGGGCACTTCAACGTGCCGCTCGACGAGGCGGCGCAGCGCCACTACGTTGCGTTCGCCGCCGGCAGTGGCATCACGCCGATCCTCTCGATCGTCAAGACGACGCTCGCGTGCGAGCCGAATTCCCAGTTCACGCTGTTCTACGGCAATCGTGCGTCCGCCTCCGTGATGTTCCGCGAAGAGCTCGCGGCGCTGAAGGACGTGAACATGCAGCGCTTCAACCTGGTCCACGTGCTCTCGCGCGAGGCGCAGGACATCGAGCTCCTGCACGGGCGCATCGACGGCGCGCGCGCGGGCGCGCTGCTCGACCACTGGGCGCCGCTTTCCGATGTCGATACCGTGTTCCTGTGCGGGCCGGACGGCATGATGCATGCGATCCACGAGATGCTCCGCGCGCGCAACTATCCCGAGTCGAAGATCAAGGTCGAGCGCTTCGCGAGCAGCATTCCGAAGCACGAGCACCGCCCGGCCGCGTTGCCGCAGGGCAGCGCGACCGAGACCGAGGTGACGGTGATCCTCGACGGCGCGACGCGCTGCTTCACGCTCGACCGCACGACCGAGAACATCCTCGACGCCGGTCTGCGGCAAGGCATCGAGTTGCCGTACTCGTGCAAAGGCGGCGTGTGCTCGACCTGCCGCTGCCGGCTGGTCACGGGCGAAGTCGACATGGACGTCAACTTCGCCCTCGAGGACTACGAGGTCGAGCGCGGCTTCATCCTCGCCTGCCAGAGTTATCCGGCGACGGACAAGGTCACCGTCGACTTCGACCAGAGCGGCATGGGGTAGTCGCGCAAGCTCCGGCGTCATTCCCGTGCAGGTAACGATCCATCAGGAGCGTCATCCCCGCGAAGGCGGGGACCCAGTGTCTTCATGTGGCCTGCCGAAAAAGAGTCACTGGGCCCCCGCCTTCGCGGGGGCGACGATTCGAGTTGGCCATCACGCCGGCGCACACATCACGACCAGATCCGGCCCGTCGCCTTCGGCCAACCAGCCGCGGCCGACCATCTCGTCGCGCAAGGTACGCACGATCGTATAGCGATGATTCACGTCGGCGCGATTGCTGAATGCACGATACACGGGCACCGTACCAGCGGCGCAGACGCCGTTGACCGGCACGAACAGATACATCACGGCCGGCGATTCGAACACGAATTGCGGGAACTTGGCGCGCGTCTGGTCGCACTCGGCGACACTCCGTCCGTAGAAATGCGAATCGCCGAATGCGGGCGGCAGGTAGAAGCGGCAGATCGAATCCGCGTTCGCGACCGGCCCGTCGTACGCCTTGAACGTCTGCCCGGTACGCACCCAGCCGGCGAATCGCCCGGAGTCGAGCGCTTCGATGTCGGGGGCGAGCGAGCTGATGAAATAGTGGTCCAGCGTCGCGTTGTAGAACTCGACGACGGTGACCGGCACGCCGGCGGCCGCCACCGCTCCGTCGCCCATGACCAGGATCGAGTGCTCGCTGTAGAACGTCGAGATCAGCTGGATCTCCGCCGACCGGGGTCCGGTGGCGGCCGGTGTGAAGCCGACGGTCAGCGTGCAGCTGGCACCGGCAGCGAGCGTGGTGTTGGCGCAATCGCCGGTCAGCGAGAACTCGCCGGCCTGCGGGCCGCGGAGCTGCACCGTCGTGATCGGAAACACGTCGGTGGCCGAATTCCGGAACTGGATCTGCTGCGTGCTGCCGCTCGCGCCGACGACCCGCGGACCGAAATCGACGTATCGGGGGGTGACCACCGGCGGACGATAGGCATCGTAGGACTTCGATTGCGCGTAGAGCTCGACGGACGCGGCTGCGGGTGTTCCGTTGCTCGTGATGTCGAGGCGCGCGCGCGTCGGATTGCCCACCGTCTCGTACACGTACAGGTCGACGCGGCAGCGGACACCGGGTTGCAGCACCAGGCCAGACGCGCATTCTCCCGTAATCCGGAATACGCTGGGACGCGCGCCGCCGAGCACGAGCCCGGTCAGCGTCAGCGGCGCATCGCCGACGTTGGTGACGAAGACCGAGTGCGGGCCGGCTTCCTGGGCGAGGTACACGCCGCCGAAGTGGATGTCGGCGCGGTTGACATGCAACCCAGCGGCGCCTGCTGCAACGCCGGGAACGAGCGACAGCGCGGCCAGGAAAACCGAGGCGGCGATGTGAAGGACTTTCATGGCGGACTCCTCAGGGAGGGTCGGAAAGGATGAGCTGTGTGCGCGCCCGCCGGCAGCGCATTCGGGGCCTCTGCGGTATAAGTCGTAAAGCAGTCGCCCTTCCCGACACGGAGGCCGCGATTCCCCGCACGTCGGTCCTAAGGCCGCCCGCTACGATGCAATCGCCTCCCTCGGCACCGGCAACGTGCTAAATTTTCCGTTTCCCTTTGCGAATTCGACGAGCGAGACCGCCGTGGCGCATCACTTTTTCGACAAGCACCGTGCAACGCTCGACCGAGCGCTTCAGGCGATAGCCGAACGCGGGTACTGGACCGCCTATCCGGAATCGCCCAGCCCGAAGAACTACGGCGAGGGCGCTGCCGACGAGGCGAAGGCGCAGTTCGACGTGCTTCGCGACCAGCCGTTCGATCTCGACCAGCCGGGTACGGTCGGCGAGGTCGGGGGCGAACGCTCGCCTTTCGGTTTCGATCTGGGCATCACCTATCCGAAGCCGGACGTCGACGCGCTGTTCGCGGCGGTCGCACAAGCGCAGGCAACGTGGCGCAAGGCCGGGCCGGAGGCATGGGTCGGCGTCTCGCTCGAGGTCCTGGATCGCATCAACAAGGCGTCGTTCCTGATCGCGCACGCGGTGATGCACACCACCGGGCAGGCGTTCATGATGGCGTTCCAGGCCGGCGGCCCGCACGCGCAGGATCGCGGCCTCGAGGCGGTCGCCTACGCGTGGGATGAAATGCGCCGCATCCCGCAGAAAGCGCACTGGGAAAAGCCGCAGGGCAAGAACGAGCCGCTGCGCATGGAGAAGCATTTCCGCGTCGTCCCGCGAGGCGTCGCGCTGGTCATCGGCGTGTCCACGTTCCCCACGTGGAACGGCTATCCGGGACTGTTCGCTTCGCTCGCGACCGGCAACGCGGTCGTCGTGAAGCCGCATCCGGGCGCGATCCTGCCGCTCGCACTGACGGTGAAGATCGCTCGCGACGTGCTGACGGAAGCCGGTTTCGATCCGAACGTCGTCACGCTGTTCGCGCACGAGGCGGGCGATGACACGCCGCAGAAGCTGGCATTGCGTCCGGAAGTGAAGCTGATCGACTTCACCGGCAGCCCGGCGAACGGCACATGGCTCGAGCGCAACGCGGTGCAAGCGCAGGTCTACACGGAGAAGGCCGGCGTCAACCAGATCGTCATCGATTCCGCGGCGGACCTCAAGAGCGTCGCGCGCAATGTCGCGTTCTCGCTGTCGCTGTACACCGGCCAGATGTGCACGGCGCCGCAGAACATCTATGTTCCTGCCGATGGCATCGATACGGCCGAGGGCCGCAAGTCGTTCGACGACGTGGCTTCGGCGATCGCGGAAGGCGTTGTCAAGCTGCTCGGCGATCCCGTCACGCGCGGTGGAGCTCCTGGGCGCGGTGCAGACCGAGCAGACGGCAAAGCGCATCGACGCGGCGCGCGCGCTCGGCCCGATCGTGCTGGATTCGCAGCCCGTGCAGCACCCGCAGTTCCCCGACGCGACGATCCGCACGCCGCTGATCGTGCGTCTGGATGCGGCCGATCGCGACAAGTATCTGCTCGAATGGTTCGGCCCGATCGCGTTCATCATCGCGACCAAGGACACCGCACAGAGCCTCTCGATCGCGCGCGAGGCGATCAAGAGCCAGGGCGCGCTCACCTTGTCGCTTTACTCGACCGACGATGCCGTGATCGAGGAGGCGATCGACGTCGCCGAGGACGCTGGCGTCGCGCTTTCGATCAATCTCACCGGCGGCGTGTTCGTCAACCAGTCGGCCGCGTTCTCGGACTTCCATGGCACCGGCGCCAATCCGGCAGCGAATTCGGCGCTCACCGACGCGGCGTTCGTCGCGAGCCGGTTCCGGGTCGTGCAGCATCGGATGCATGTGTAGGCGACGCCGCATGTTGTTCGGCGTCGCCCCCGCGAAGCCTGCCCCCGAATGCTTGAGTCGGGGGGCGGGGGCCCAGCGTCTTTGCGGTCAATGGCTTGAACGACACTGGGTCCCCGCCTCCGCGGGGACGACGAACTCTGGAATCCCGCGCCCATGACCATCCTCTACGAATCCCGCGACGGCATCGCGCGCATCACGCTGAACCGGCCGGACCGGCTGAACAGCTTCAACGACGCGATGCACGCGCAGCTGCGCGAAGCGCTCGATCGGGTGAAGGCCGACGCATCGGTGCGCGTGCTGCTGCTGACCGGCGCAGGACGCGGGTTCTGCGCGGGCCAGGACTTGAGCGATCGCGCGGTGGCGCCCGGGGGTCCGGCCGTCGACCTGGGCGCGTCGATCGAACGCAACTACAAGCCGCTGATCCTGACGCTGCGTTCGCTGCCGATGCCGGTCGTGTGTGCCGTGAACGGCGTGGCGGCCGGAGCGGGCGCCAATATCGCGCTCGCCTGCGACCTCGTGATCGCGACGAAGTCGGCAAGCTTCATTCAGGCGTTCTGCAAGATCGGACTCATTCCCGATTCCGGCGGAACGTATTGGCTGCCCAGGCTGGTCGGCACCGCACGCGCGATGGGACTCGCCATGCTCGGCGACAAGTTGTCCGCAGAGCAGGCGGAGGCCTGGGGCCTGATCTGGAAGTGCGTCGACGACGCGCAGTTCGCCGCCACGGTCGACGCGCTGGTCGACGCAGCTCGCGCAGGCGCCGACCCAAGGGCTCGCCGCAATCAAGCGAGCGCTCTATGCGACGGATCACAATACGCTCGAGCAGCAACTCGAGCTCGAGCGGGAGCTGCAGCGCTCGCTCGGCTACAGCGACGATTATCGCGAAGGCGTCGCGGCATTCATCGGCAAGCGACCGCCGCAGTTCAAGGGGCGTTAGACAATGCCAGCGTTGCCTACCGGGGCCACGGTAGCGATCTTCGGCGCCGGCGCGATGGGTGCCGGCATCGCGCAGGTCGCAGCGCAGGCGGGACATCGCGTGCAGCTTTTCGACGCACGGTTCAACGCCGCAGAGGAGGCGAAGCGGCGGATCGCCGACACGTTCGTAACGCTCGCGGCGAAGGGCAGGCTTGTCCGAAGCGGAGGCGAAGTCGGCGGGCGCAAGGATCGATGCCGTGCACGCGCTCGGCGACGTCGCGTCGGCAAAGCTGGTGATCGAGGCGATCGTCGAGGATCTCGAGGCGAAGCGCGAGCTGTTCCGCGAGCTCGAGGTCGTTGTCGCGGCGGACACGATCCTCGCAACGAACACGTCGTCACTTTCGGTGACGGCGCTTGCCGACAGGGCTGAAGCATCCGGGGCGGGTCGTCGGCATGCATTTCTTCAATCCGGCGCCGGTGCTGCCGCTCGTCGAGGTCGTGAGCGGACTCGCGACCGACCCCGGTGTCGCCCAGATCGTTTACGACACCGCGGCGGCCTGGGGCAAGACGCCGGTCCACGCCACTTCGACGCCGGGCTTCATCGTGAACCGTTGCGCGCGTCCTTTCTACGCCGAGGCGCTGCGCCTGCTTGCCGAGCGCGCGGCGGACCCGGCCACGATCGACGCGGTCATGCGCGAGGCGGGCGCATTCCGCATGGGACCGTTCGAGCTGATGGACCTGATCGGCCACGACGTGAACTTCGCAGTGACGAAAAGCGTCTGGGAGGCGTACTTCCACGACGTGCGGTTCACGCCGTCGGTGCAGCAGCAGGAGCTCGTCGCCGCCGGCTTTCTCGGCCGCAAGACCGGCCGCGGCTTCTACGACTACGGGAAGGAGGCCGCGAAGCCTGTGCCGCGTACCGAAGCCCCGCGCGGCTGCCCGCAGCGGATCGTGACCTATGGCGATCTCGGCGCCGCGAACGTGCTTGTCGATCGCATCGCGGCGCTTGGCGTCCCGATCGAGCGCCAGGAGCCGCGTCCACCGTTCCCGAGCGGCGCTGATCGCCGCAGGCGGCGCGTGGCTCGCGCTGTCCGACGGCCGTACCGCGACGCAACGCGGTGCGGACGGCGTGCGCGACCTCGTCATCTTCGACCTTGCGTTCGACTATCACGCGACGACGCGGCTTGCCGTTTGCCGCGCCGATTCGTGCAGCGATGCGGCGTATGGCGCGGCGGTCGGACTCCTGCAGGCCGCCGGCATCGCAGTCTCGCCGATCGACGACGTCGCGGGCTTGCCGGTGCTGCGCACCGTCGTGATGCTCGCGAACGAAGCTGCCGATGCCGTGCAGCAGGGCATCGCGTCCGCGGCGGACATCGACGTTGCGATGCAGAAGGGCGTCAACTATCCGCGCGGGCCGCTCGCGTGGGCCGACGAGATCGGCTGCGAATACGTGCGCGACGTGCTGGTGAACCTGATGGCCCATTACGGCGACGCACGCTACCGCGTTTCTCCGCTGATTGCGAGGCGTTGCGCGGCGGGCGCGCGCCTGACCGGCGTGACGCGAAGGCGCGACGCGATGGGCGAGCATCATCCCGCACTTTCACCCGCGCAAGCGCAGGCGCTCGCCGAGCGCGCGGCGGAGGCGATGTGGTCGAACGATCGCGCATCGAAGGGCATGGGCATGCGCATCGACGCGGTCGGGCCCGGTGTAGCGACGCTTTCGATGCCGGTGCGCAGCGACATGCTGAACGGCCACGACATCTGCCACGGCGGGTTCATCTTCACGCTTGCGGATAGCGCGTTCGCGTTCGCCTGCAACAGCTACAACCTCGTCACCGTCGCATCCGGCTGCAGCATCGAGTTCCTCGCGCCCGCACGCGAAGGCGACGTGCTCACCGCGCATGCGCACGAGCGCAGCGCAAGCGGGCGCACCGGCGTGTACGACATCGAGGTCACGAACCAGCGCGGGGAGAAGATCGCGCTGTTCCGCGGGAAGAGCTACCGCATCAAGGGCCATGTCGTCGAGGTGACGTCGGATCCGACGTCGTCCCCGCGGAGGTGACGCCGGAATTCCGGCGTCATCCCCGCGAAGGCGGGGACCCAGCGTCTTTAGGAGTCGCTCATGCCCGTGAAAAAACCTCTTCCCGGCGACCTCGAGCCGATCGAGCGCGCGAGCCAGGCGTCGCTCAAAGCGTTGCAGCTCGAGCGCTTGCGCTGGTCGCTCGCGCACGCGTACGACAACGTTCCGCACTACCGGAACAAGTTCGACGCGGCCGGCGTCAAACCTACGCGATCTGAAATCGCTCGCGGACCTCGCGAAGTTCCCGTTCACGACCAAGACCGACCTTCGCGACAACTACCCGTTCGGCATGTTCGCGGTTCCCCGCGAGCGCGTGAGCCGGATCCACGCCTCGTCGGGCACGACCGGCAAGCCGACGGTCGTCGGCTATACGGCGAAGGACATCGACACCTGGGCCACCGTCATGGCGCGATCGATTCGCGCGGCGGGCGGCCGGGCCGGGGACATCGTCCACGTCGCGTACGGTTACGGGCTCTTCACCGGCGGCCTCGGCGCGCACTATGGCGCCGAGAAGCTCGGCTGCACGGTGATCCCGATGTCCGGCGGCATGACCGAGCGCCAGGTGCAGCTGATCTTCGACTTCAAGCCGGACATCATCATGGTGACGCCGTCGTACATGCTGGCGATCGCCGAGGAGATGGAGAAGCAGGGTCTCGATCCGCGCAGCTGTTCGCTCCAGATCGGCATCTTCGGCGCCGAGCCGTGGACGCCCGCGATGCGCGAGGCGATCGAGCAGCGCTGCGACATGGACGCGATCGACATCTACGGACTGTCCGAAGTCATCGGCCCGGGTGTCGGCCAGGAATGCATCGAGACGAAGGACGGGCTCACGATCTGGGAGGATCATTTCTATCCCGAGATCGTCGATCCGCAAACCGGCAACGTGCTGCCCGAAGGCGAGAAGGGCGAGCTGGTGTTCACGTCGCTCACGAAGGAAGCGCTGCCGATCGTCCGCTATCGGACGCGCGACCTGACGCGCCTGCTGCCACCGACGGCGCGCTCGATGCGCCGGATCGAGAAGATCACCGGCCGTTCGGACGACATGCTGATCATCCGCGGCGTGAACCTGTTCCCGACGCAGATCGAGGAGCTGATCGTCAAGGAGCACGCGCTTGCGCCGCATTACCAGCTCGAAGTGACGCGGCCGGGGGCGCTGGACGAGATCACCGTCCATGTCGAGCGTGCCGCGCAGTCGGGATCAGCGGACGGCGAAGCGGCCGGAGTGCGGCTCTCGCAGCTCATCAAGTCGCTGATCGGCATCAGCGCCGACGTGAAAGTCGCCGCCCCGGGCGGCATCGAGCGCTCGGTCGGAAAGGCCCGGCGCGTCGTCGATCGCCGGCCGAAAGCTTGAAACGAAAGGAAATGCAAAATGCCTGAAGCATTCATCTGCGATGCGATCCGCACCCCGTTCGGTCGCTATGGCGGGTCGTTGTCCTCGGTGCGCGCCGACGATCTCGGCGCGGTGCCGCTCAAGGCGCTGATGGCGCGCAACAGCGGCGTCGATTGGGAAGCGGTCGAGGACGTATGGTTCGGCTGCGCGAACCAGGCGGGCGAGGACAACCGCAACGTGGCGCGGATGTCGTCGCTGCTCGCGGGGCTGCCGGACAAGGTGCCCGGCACGACGATCAATCGCCTCTGCGGCTCGGGTCTGGATGCGGTCGGCAGCGCCGCGCGCGCGATCCGTGCAGGCGACGTGCAACTCGCGATTGCGGGCGGCGTCGAAAGCATGAGCCGTGCGCCGTTCGTGATGGCGAAGGCGACCGAAGCGTTCTCGCGCGCCGCGAAGGTCGAGGACACGACGATCGGCTGGCGCTTCGTCAATCACCTGATGAAGCAGAAGTACGGCACCGACTCGATGCCCGAGACCGCGGAGAACGTCGCCGGCGACTACGGCGTGAGTCGCGCCGACCAGGATGCGTTCGCGCTGCGCTCGCAACAGCGCGCGGCGGCCGCGATCAAGTCAGGTCGATTCGCGCAGGAGATCACGCCGGTGCACGTTCCGCAGAAGAAGGGCGACACGATCGCGGTGGAGCGCGACGAGCATCCGCGCGAAACCACGCTCGAGCAGCTTGCGAAGCTCAAAGCCGATCGTGCGCCCGGACGGATCGGTCACCGCGGGCAACGCATCCGGTGTCAACGACGGTGCAGCGGCGCTGATTCTCGCGAGCGAGGCGGCGGCGAAGAAGCACGGCCTCAAGCCGCGCGCGCGCGTGCTCGGCATGGCGACGGCCGGCGTGCCGCCGCGCGTGATGGGCATCGGCCCCGCGCCCGCGACCGAACGGCTGCTTGCGCTGCTCGGGATGAAGATCGGCCAGTTCGACGTGATCGAGCTGAACGAGGCGTTCGCGGCGCAGGCGCTCGCGGTGCTGCGCATGCTGAAGGTGCCCGATGATGCGGCTAACGTGAATCCGAATGGCGGGGCGATCGCGCTCGGCCATCCGCTCGGTGCGTCCGGTGCGCGGCTGGCGACGACGGCGCTGTACGAGCTCGAGAAGACCGGCGGCCGTTACGGACTCGCGACGATGTGCATCGGCGTGGGGCAGGGGATCGCGCTGGCGATCGAGCGGGTGTAGCGGGCCGCTGTCCCGTAAGCCGCGTCGAAGCGCCTATGGACTGGCCCGCGAGGTCGCGTCACTCGCCCGCCGCGCAGCGGAAGCCGATGTGACGATGTCCCGACGCCGGCTGCCGCGAAAAGCCGCGTCGATGCCACGTCACCAGATGCTCGGAAGCGCTCTGGTACGCGTAGTCGCCGCCGCGCGTGACCCGCTCGCCGGCAGCGTGCGGGTCCTCGCGTCCGTCGTCGAAGCGATAAGGATAGGGACGGTAGAGCGAGCTCGTCCACTCGGCGAGGCTGCCCGCCATGTCGAGCACGCCCTCGGGGGTCGCACCGCGCGGCTTGCTGGCAACGGGTAGCGTGTCGCCTGCGCGGCGTGCGATCGTCGCATGCGAGTCGGTCGGATTTGCGTCGCCCCACGGGAACATGCGTGCGTTGGTGCCGCGCGCAGCGGCTTCCCATTCCGCCTCGGTGGGGAGCCGCGCGCCGCGCCACGCGCAATACGCCACCGCACCGGCCCAAGTCACTTCCGCGACCGGATGATCGGCAAAACCGGGCTCGGGCTCGAAGCGGCCGTCGCGCAACGCGATCCGCACCTCATCGTCGTCGAGGCCGATGATCGGATGGCCACGCGGCTCGTGCGACTCGAGGAACAACGAGCGCCCCGCGGATGGGAAGTTCGCGACTGTGGCCGTGCCTGCGCGTGCAGTGCCGGCCGGCTTCACGGGCAACGCGTTCAGGAACTCCGCGAACTGCGCGTTCGTGACTTCGGTCCGATCGATGCGGAACGGCTCGAGCGCAACGGTGTGCGCCGGCGAAGCGTCGGAAGCGCTCCGCGCATCACCCGCCGGCGCGCCGAGCACATAGCGTCCGCCGGCGATGCGAACCATGGATGCATGCTGCTGCGCCGAGGCGGGAGCGGCCTGTCGATCGAACGCCTTTGCCGTGGGAAAGAGTCCGGCGTGAACCGGCAGTGCTGCCGGTGACCACGACGCAGTCGCGATCAGTGCGGCGACGACCGACACGCGAACCGCGGGCGCTGGGGCATCCCGCCGAAGCCGGGGTTCGCATGTCGCCACGATGCCGCACCTCGTGCGAGGGCGATCGGAGCCGCTACGGGTCGCCGGCTAGGGCAACCGCGCGACGACCGGCTCCGCTCCGATCTTCGATCACCTTCTCATTCCTTGATTCCCGCCGCCTCGACGATCTTGTGCCATTTGGCGGTCTCGTCCTTGATCATCGTGCCGAATTCCGCAGCCGTGCTCGTTCGCGCTTCGACACCCTGCGCCAGCAGCGCCTTGCGCACCTCCGCACTCTGCATGACCTTGCTGATCTCGCTGTTGAGGCGGGCGATCGTCGCGGGGGGCACGCCGTTCGGAACCAGGATGCCGAGCCAGCCGTTGGCCTCGAACCCCTTGAAGCCAAGCTCCGCGGCCGTGGGCACGTCGGGCAGCGCGGGGCTGCGCGCGCTGGAAGTAACCGCCAGTCCGCGGACCTTTCCGCCCTGGATGTGCGGCATGCCGGAGGCGATCGACAGCGCGGCCATCGCGATGTGCCCGCCGAGTAGATCGGTGATCGCGGGTGACGCGCCCTTGTAGGGAACCTGCACCATCTTGAAGTTGCCTTCCTTCTGCAGCATCTCCATCAGCAGGTGCGTGAATGTCCCGTTGCCGGCCGTTCCATAGGTGATCACGCCCGGCGATGCCTTTGCCGCGTTGACGACATCGGTAAGGGACTTGTATTTCGAGTTCATCTCGCCCATCAGCAGGAACGGCGAGCTCGCCACCAGCACCACTGGTGTCAGGTCCCGCGTCGGAACGATCGCGATGTTCTTCTGGATCGCCGGCGCGATGATCATGTTGTCGGCCTGACCCATGACGATGTCGTGGCCGTCCGGCGACGCGCGCGCGGCTTCGATCAGGCCGAGCGTGCCTCCGGCGCCCGCCTTGTTATCGACGACCACGGTCCAGCCGGTCGACTTGGCAAGCTCGGTCGCGACTTGCCGCGACACGAAGTCGGTTCCGCCGCCGGGCGGGAACGGGACGATCAGGCGAATCTGTTTCGTGGGCCAGGTCTGAGCCTGTGCGGGCGACGCGAACGCGATGACGGAGAGCAGGGCAACCAGCAGACGAACCATTTCGACTCCTCCTGAACGAACCGGAAAGCTTAGCGGATCTTCGCTTCGGACCCGTGCGAATCCGCAATCATAGACGCTGATCGGGCATTGTCGGTGCGATGTCCGCCTAACCCACGGCTCGGCGAACGTCGTTGGGCGAATACTTGCGAAGGCGCGGTCCCGCTTTCATCACTTGCCCCGGCAGCGGACGGCCGATGACTTCCTCGACGCGACGCGCGACGGCGATCAACGCTTCCAAGTCGATTCCGGTGTCGAAGCCGCTCTCCTCGAGGAGGTACACCAGATCCTCGGTGCAGATGTTGCCCGTTGCGCCCGGCGCAAAGGGGCACCCGCCGAGGCCGGCGATCGACGATTCGTACTCGCGAATGCCGAGCTCGAGGCCCACCATGACGTTCGCAAGCCCCACCCCGCGCGTATTGTGGAAATGCAGCGCGATTCCGCAGTCGGGGAAGCGCCGGGCGATCGCCTCGACCGCACGCTCGACCGTCGGCGGCGTCGCCATGCCGGTGGTATCGCCGAGCGTGAACCGATCGATGCCGAGGTTCGCGTAGCGCTCGACGATGCGCATCACCGCATCGACGGAAACCTCGCCTTCGAATGGACACCCGAAGGCGCACGCGACTGCGCCGCGCAAGGCAACGCTCGTATCCTTCGACAAGGCGGCGATCTCCGCGACGTTCGCAAGCGAGCCTTCGATCGTCGCGTTGAGGTTGGCCAGGTTGTGCGTTTCGCTTGCCGACACGAAGCAGACCATCTCGTCGACGCCCGCACCCAGCGCGCGCTCGGCACCGCGCGCGTTCGGGACGAGCGCGGCGAGATGCGCCTCCGAGCGACGCCGCACCCGCGCCAGCACTTCGTGCGCATCGGCGAGCTGCGGTACCGCGCGCGGACTCACGAACGACGTGGCTTCGAAGCGGCGGACACCGGCGTCGATCAGCGCATCGATGACCTCGGCTTTGACGTCGGTGGGAATCGGCCGCGGCTCGGCCTGGAAACCGTCGCGCGTGCCGACCTCCGTGATCGAAACCTTGGGGCGTTCTGCGAGGGGTGGCGTGAAATTCATCATCGTTTCCATGGGCAGGGATTCTCTAGACGGCACGGCGGGCGCGCAGCTGCGCGATCGCTTCCGCGTCGTAGCCAAGCTCGGAAAGCAGTTCATCCGTATCGGCACCCAGATCGGGCGGCACCCGGTGGATGCGGCACGGATCGTCGGTGAACTTGATCGGAAAGCCGAGCACGTCGAGCTGCCCGTGCCGCGGATGCTCGATCGTGAGCTTCATCTGCTGATGGCGGATCTGCGGGTCGTCGAACACTTCGCGGAGGCTCATCACCCGGCCGCACGGGACCCCGGCCGCGTTCAGGACGTCGAGCCAGTGCGCGATCGGCTGCTTGCGCGTCTCGTTGTTGATCATCGCATTGATCGCCGCGCGTCGCTCGAAGCGATCGCGATTGGTCAGGAATTCAGGGTGTTCGCGCAGGTGCTCGAGGCCGAGCGCGGCGAGGAGCTTGTAATAGACCTGGTCGTTCGAGGGCGCGATCGCGACGTCGCCGTCCGCGGCCTCGAACAAACCGTACGGGGCGACCAGCGCATGGTCGTTGCCGGTGCGAAGCGGCTGCTCGCCGGTTTCGAAGTAGTGCGAGGCGAGAAATGCAAGATTGGCGACCATGCTGTCGGTGAGGCTCGTCGCCACTTCCTCGCCGCGTCCGGTCCGTTCGCGGCGCACGAGCGCGGCGCACACGCCCATCGCCGCGTACGCGCCTGCGATGAGGTCCGTAAGCGGCGGCGCGGCACGCATCGGGGGCTCGCCTTCGGCGCCGTTCACGCTCATGAAGCCGCTCATCGCCTGCGCGATGAAATCGAACGAGGGACGGTCGCGGTAGGGGCCGTCGAGACCGTAGCCCGTGATGTGGCAGCTGATGATGCCGGGCTTGATTCGCTCGAGCTCGGCACGGGGCAGGCCCATCTTCTCCATGACGCCGGGGCGGAAGTTGTCGAGAACGACGTCGGCGGTCGCGATCAGCTTGCGAAGAACAGTCATGCCCTCGGGATTGCGCAGATCCAGCGTCAGCGACTTCTTGTTGCGGTTGAACGAGGCGAAGTAGAGGCTGAAGCCGTTGCGCATCATGCCCTGCCGCCGGACCGGGTCGCCCTCGTCGACGCTCTCGATCTTGATGACCTCCGCACCCATGTCCGCGAGGAACATCGAGCAGAACGGTCCGGAGAGGATGCGGGACAGATCGACGACGCGGATGCCTTGCAGCTGCATGGGGGCTACCGGCGTCGTTCCGTCCCCGCCTTCGCGGAAAGCGGGAATCCAGCGTCTTTCGAGCGAACGACACTGGGTCCCCGCGTTCGCGGGGACGACGACAGGAAGGGGAACATGCGGAGCCTCACGCGGCGAGCGGCTCCGCGCGCACCTGCGGCTCGCGCAGCTTCGCGAGCAGCACCGACTCGCGCGCTTTCGCGGCCGCCAGGTTCTTCTGCTTGACGTGGCCGTAACCGCGTATCGTCGCCGGCAGGCTCGCAAGCTCGACGGCAATGGCGAGGTTGTCTGCCCGCAGGTTGCGCTCGATTTCGGCGATCAGCCGCTCGTACTCGACGATGAGCCGGCGTTCCATGCGCCGCTCCTCCGTATGCCCGAACGGATCGAGCAGCGTGCCGCGTATGCGCCTCAGCGCCGCAAGAACCCGCAGGGCTGGGCGAATCCACGCGCCGTAAGTCCGCTTGACCGGCACGCCCGTGACCTTGTCGGGCCGTACCCACAGCGGCGGCGCGAAGTGATAGCGCAACGCGTAGTCGCCCTCGAACGCCGCGGCGACCTGCCGCTCGAACTCGCCGTCGGTGTACAGGCGCGCGACCTCGTACTCGTCCTTGATCGCAAGGAGCTTGAAGTAGTTGCGGGCCACCGCATCGGTGAGCGTTTCACTGTCGCCGCGACGACGCGCGTCTCGATCCCGCGGACACGGTCGACCAGCGCCTTGTAGCGCTGCGCGAGCGCGGCGTCCTGATAGGCGGTGAGGAACTCGACGCGGCGCGCGATCGCATCGCCAAGATCGGCGGCGATACGACGGTCGCTCGCGAGCTCGCTCCGGTCCGTGCGCGACTGCCGTTCGACTTCGTCGGGATCGTGGCAGGCGAGGCGTCCCCAGTCGAAGGCACGTTGATTGGATTCCACGGCAGCACCGTTCAGCTCGATCGCCTTGCGAAGGGCAGCCCTCGAAACCGGGATCATGCCCAGCTGATAGGCATAGCCGAGCAGGAAGATGTTCGTTGCGAGCGAGTCGCCGAGCAACGCCGTGGCCAATCGGGTCGCGTCGAGGAAGCGCGTCGCGTCTGCACCGATGACGTCGCGCAAGCCGTCCTCCATCGCGACCCACGGCGTCTGCAGATCCGGATTCTTGATGAATGCGACGGTCGCCATCCGGTTGGCGTTGATCACCGCCCGCGTCACGCCGCGTTGCATCAGCGTGACGATCGAATTCTCCGCGGTCACGAGCAGGTCGCTGCCGATCACCGCATTGGCCTCGCCCGCGGCAATGCGGATCGTGTGCAGGTCTTCCGGGCGCGCCGCGATGCGAACGAACGTCGTCACGGCGCCGCCTTTCTGCGCGACGCCGGTCATGTCGAGAACCGAAACGCCCTTGCCTTCGAGGTGGGCCGCCATGCCGAGCAAGGCGCCGACAGTGATGATGCCGGTGCCGCCGACACCGGCGACGACGATCGAGTAGGGGTGCGCAAGCGGCGGCAGCGACGGTTCGGGCAGGCTCGCAAACCGCTCGTCCGCGGCCGCGAGCGCCTTGCCGCGGCGGGGCCGTCCTCCCTCGACGCTGACGAAGCTCGGGCAGAAGCCGTTCTGGCAGGAGAAATCCTTGTTGCAGGAGGATTGATCGATGGCGCGCTTGCGACCGAACTCGGTCTCGACCGGCGTCACCGAGACGCAATTCGACTTCGTGCTGCAGTCTCCGCAGCCTTCGCAGACCCGCGTGTTGATGAACGAGCGGCGCGCCGGGTCCGGAAACTTGCCGCGCTTGCGCCGCCGCCGCTTCTCCGCGGCGCAGGTCTGGTCGTACACGAGCACCGAGACGCCGCCAAGCGCGCGCAGCTCGCGCTGGACCACGTCGAGGTGGTCGCGATGCCGCACGGTCACGCCCTTCGCGAATCCCGCATCGCTCCCGTACTTGTCCGGCTGATCGGTCACGACCACGATGCGTCCGACGCCCTCCGCTTCGAGCTGGCGCGTCAGTGCAGGCACATTGAGCGCCGTTGGCAGCGGTTGCCCACCGGTTGCAGCGGTCGCGTCGTTGTAGAGGATCTTGAACGTGATGCCGACGTTCGCGGCGACCGCTGCGCGGATGGCGAGAAGCCCGGAGTGGTAGTACGTCCCGTCGCCCATGTTGGCGAAGATGTGCTGCGTGTCGGTGAACGGCGCATGCCCGACCCACGCGGCCCCTTCGGTGCCCATCGGCGAAAAGATCTTCGTTCCCGAGAAGATGTACGTCGCCATGAAATGACAGCCGACGCCGGCGATCGCTTCGCTGCCCTCGGGGACGCGCGTCGAGCTGTTGTGCGGACAGCCGGAGCAGAAATAGGGCACGCGACCCGCGTCGCTCAGGTAGCCGCGCAGTTGCGGTGACAAGGAGGGCTTCGAAAGCGCGTCCTCCTTCGCCTGGAGCCAGGCCACGCGCGACTCGATGCCGGCGTCCGAGTGGAAGCGGCGCAGCCGGGCCGCGATCACCAGCGCAACCTGCTCGGCCCTCAACTCGCCGTTCGGCGGCAACAGCCATTCGTTCGGGCCGCTCGACTCGTCCCGCTTGCCGACGATGCGAGGACGACGCGAATCCGGCCACGCGTAGAGCAGCGCGCGGATCTGATCCTCGATGATCGGTCGCTTCTCCTCGACGACGAGGATCTCCTCGAGCCCGAGCGCGAAGGCATGCAGTCCCTGCGGCTCCAGCGGCCAGGTGAGCGCGAGCTTGTACACGCGGATGCCGATGCGTGCCGCGGCCCGCTCGTCGATGCCCAGGTGCTCGAGCGCCTGCCGCACGTCGAGGTACGATTTCCCGGCGGCGACGATGCCCAGCCGCGCGCGCGGACTGTCGTACGCGATGGAGTTGAGTCCGTTCGCCCGGGCATAGGCAAGCACGGCCGGCAGCCGTTGCTCGTGGATGCGGCGTTCCATCGTCAGCGGCTGGTCGGGAAGACGCACGCCGAGCCCCGCCGGCGGCAGCGCGAAATCCTCGGGGATCCGCACGTCGATGCGTGCCGGATCGACACTGACCGAAGCCGAGCATTCGACGGTGTCGTCGAGCGCCTTGAACGCGAGCCACGATCCGGAGTAGCGGGACATCGCGTACGCGTGCACGCCGAGGTCCAGATAGTCCTGCACGCCACACGGTACGAGCACCGGGATCATCGGCGACATCAGCATCGTCTCGCTCTGCGTTGCCACTGTGGACGAGCGCGCCATGTGATCGTCGCCGCAGACCAGCAGGACGCCGCCATAGGGGGACGCGCCGGCGGAGTTGCCGTGCAGCAGCGCGTCGCCGGAGCGCGCAAGGCCCGCCCATTTTCCGTACCACATGCCGAATACGCCCTGGTAGCGTGCGTGGCGATCGAGCGTGACCTGCTGCGATCCCCAGACGCCCATCACCGCAAGCTCCTCGTTCTGACCCGGCTGGAAATGGATGTGGTGCTTCTGCAGCAGGTCGTGCGCCTCCCAGAGCGTCTTGTCCATGTTGTTGAGCGGCGAGCCCTGGAAGCCCGACACGAACCCGGCCGTGTTGAGCCCTGCCGCCGCGTCGCGAACCCGCTGCATGATCAGCAGGCGAGTGAGCGCCTGGATGCCGTTCAGGTAAACGCGTCCGCTTTCCAGCGTGTACTTGTCGTCCAGTTTCACATCGGCGAGCTGCATCACGTCCCTCCTGGACGGCCTGCCCGGATCGAGGCGAATCGACGGCGCCGATGGATCGGCGCTCGGGGTCGGGCGAGGCTCACTTTACTACCACTTCGACACCGCTGCGACAGCCCGTGTTTCATCGGTCACGCGCAGAGGCACCTCCGTCGTGAACTGCTTCGACGCCGCCGCAGTCCAATCGGGATTGAGTTCCATGCGCAGGCGCGCCCGAGTCGCCTCGGGTTGGCGCGGCGCAACGGCCCGCGACCGGAGGTTACCCGCATGGCGATCGAATCAATCAATCCTGCGACGGGGCAGAGGATTCGCTCCTACGAAGAAATGGCGCCTGCCACGGTCGCCAACATCATCGGGACAGCGCACGAAGCCCATCTCGCGTGGCGACGGATCTCGTTCAACGATCGTGCGCGGCCGATGCGGCAAGCC
The DNA here is from genome assembly GCA_963804205.1 of uncultured beta proteobacterium. Taxonomy (GTDB): domain Bacteria; phylum Pseudomonadota; class Gammaproteobacteria; order Burkholderiales; family Casimicrobiaceae; genus VBCG01. The sequence continues at coordinate 183,318 of CAWDPJ010000009.1, forward strand.
GCCAAGCTGCTGCGCGACCGCGCCGGCGACTACGCACGGACCATGGCGCTGGAGATGGGAAAGCCGCTGCGCGACGGGATCGCCGAAGCGCAGAAGTGCGCAACGGCATGCGATTTCTATGCCGAGCACGCCGAGCGGTTCCTGGCGCGCGAGCCGATTGCGACCGAAGCCCGTTCCAGCTTCGTAACGTTCAACCCGCTGGGTGTCGTGCTCGCAGTCATGCCGTGGAACTTTCCGTTCTGGCAGGTCTTCCGCTTCGCGGCGCCGACCTTGATGGCCGGTAACGCCGGCGTGCTCAAGCATGCGTCGAACGTGCCGGCATGCGCATTGGCGATCGAAGCGCTTTTCAAAGACGCAGGGTTTCCGCAGCACCTGTTTAGCACGCTGTTGATCGGAACGTCGCAGGTCGACGCGGTGATCGCCAATCCGCAGGTCAGCGCGGTAACGATCACCGGTAGCAGCGCCGCCGGACGTGCCGTGGCCAGGAAGGCCGGCGAGATGCTGAAGAAGTCGGTGCTCGAGCTCGGCGGCAGCGATCCGTATCTCGTCCTCGAGGACGCGGACCCGGACTTCGCGGCGACCGTTTGCGCCAAGGGACGACTGATCAACGCCGGGCAGAGCTGCATCGCGGCGAAACGGTTCATCGTCGTGGACGCGGTCCGTCGCGAATTCGAGGATCGTTTCGTCCAGAAAATGCGGGCGCCTCGCATGGGCGATCCGCTGATCGAAGGCACCGAGCTCGGACCGCTCGCCCGCCACGACCTGCGGGACCAGCTGCACCGGCAGGTCGAGGAAAGTATCCGCAAGGGCGCACGCTGCCTGGTCGGCGGCACGATTCCCGAAGGCCCCGGCGCGTTCTACCCGCCGACGGTGCTTACCGATGTCGCCAAAGGCATGCCGGCCTATGACGAGGAGCTGTTCGGTCCGGTGGCGGCGGTGATCCGTGCGAAGGATGAAGCGGAGGCGATCGCGATCGCAAACGATTCGAAGTACGGGCTTGGCGGTGCCGTGATCACGCGCGATCTCGCGCGGGGCGAGCGCATCGCCGCCGAGGCGATCGAGAGCGGCTGCGTCTTCGTCAACGAATCGGTGCGGTCGGACCCGCGCCTGCCGTTCGGCGGCGTGAAGGAGAGCGGCTACGGACGCGAGCTGTCGGCGTACGGCATCAGGGAGTTCGTGAACATCAAGACGGTTTGGGTCGCGTAGGTAGGGGAGGGCATCGCGGGCGAGTTGACAACGTTGTTAACTCGGCCGGCTACGCCCACCATCGGTCGTGTTGCACGCGGCGTGTCGGACAGTGACCGACGTCCGCGCGAAGCCTGGCCGCGCGGCTACTGGCAGGATCAGGGCCAGCGTCTCACGAGCGGCGCGTCGAATTTAACGTCCATCCGGACAGCCTTGTTCCACGCGTAAGGGCTCTTGCCGGCCTGCGGCGACGCCAGATTGCCCGCGATGCGTTCGCTACCGTAGAAATCGAAGCGCGCACGGCCGGACTTGCCAGCGTCTTGCTCGACCGCCGCCGCGGAACCAAGTTGCGGATGCCGGACGATCAGCGCGACCTTCGGCGGCTTTGCCTCGTTGCGGATCGCAAGGACGTAGTAGGGCAACTCGGCGAGGACGCGGTCGAGATCCGCGGCCTGGCTCAGCACGTTGGCGGGAATTGCGTGGGCGGTAAGCAACAGCATCGGCCGCGGACGCGAATTGTCCAGCCGGTCCGGCGCCACGAACGTGTACGCAAAGTGCAAAGGCGCCTCGATCGTTCCGATAAGCAGCTTGCCCATCGCAGCGCCTGGGCTATTGACGGGCACTGCAGCCGTCGGCGGAGGCGGGGGTGGTCTTGGGGCGGCTTGTGGCGGCGCCACGGTGGCAACCGTGACTGGCGCTGCGCGCACCCGTTCGAGCTCACGCTCTGCCGTGAAGAGACGATCACGCAGCGCTTCCCTTTGCCGGTCGAGCTCCCGGATCTCGCTTCGCAGATTGCTCTTGCGCGCATCCGACGCCTTGTCGCCGCGTACCTCCGCCTCGCGCCAGGAGACTGCGCTGCGATTCGTCTCGATGTCCTTCCTGATCGTCGCGACGTTGTACGCAGCGCGGTGATTGCGCGCAAACGTCGCGTCGCACGCGCCGTGGTACTCGTGGCCGGCCAGGCCGTCCGGAACGCGTTGTCCGGCTGACAGTACTCGGCGATGCCGACCTTGCGGCCCTGCAGATAGCGCAACTCGTCGGGCTCGACCTGCACGCGTGCACACGCTTTGCGGTGCTCGACGAGCCGATCGGCAGCGTAACCGGCGCGCCCGTCGTTGACGCCGAGCTCGTGCCAGTCGGTCTTGGCGCATTGGTCTTCGCGAATCGTCGCACAACCGCCAGCCAGAACGATCGTCACCAGGGATGCGATGCCGAGCACCGTGGGGGTCATGGGTTCAGCGCTTCGCCAGCCGTCCGGCCGCGTCGAACGTGACATAAGGTTGCGGCGCTTTGTAGTTCGTGAATTGATCTCGATCCTGGTCGGCGCGCATTCGCGCGGGCGTTCGACCGCGATCTCGGCGTGATCGCGATCCTCCTCGTCGAGATTGCCGGCGAGCAGCGCCTTCTCGATCAACGTGGCGAAGCCGCTCCAGTCGATCTCGCGGTCGTCGAAGCCTTCGGTGCACAGCCAGATGCGGTCGTAGGGCTCGCTGCGCTTCACGAACCGGCCGCGCCGGTCGTGGTCGACGATCGCCTTGTCGGCCTGCACGAACGTGATCTTGTCCTTCGCGATCCAGACTGCCATCAGCTTCGCAGGACCCACCTCGCGGCGGAACAACGCAAGCGTCGCCGGTATCTCCTTGCGCAGGTCGCGCTTCGCCGCAGCCTTTGCTTCGATTTCATCCTTGCGCGCGGCTTCCGTGCGCTGGGTACGCGCGTCCGCGATCGCGGCATTCACGTCCAGTGGCGCACCGGTCGCAAGGTCGAACGCTGCGGCCGAGAAACCGAACCTGGTCATGCTCAATACCTGGTATTCGAGGATCAGGCGATCGAACGGCTTGCCGAAGTAGCCGACCTTGACCGGGCCGAGATGGTCGGTGGCACGCGCCGCCTGTGCGCGATGGGCACGAAAGCGCTCGCGCACGAAGGTATCGGTCACCCTGGACAGTCGGAACTGCGCCACGGCCGGATCGGCATTCGGCGCCCAGGCTTTGAGCTCGCGGCCGTCCGTCCCGAGCCACTTTCCTTCCTGGAAGATCACGAACTGCGCAGGCCCCGCAGGCTTGGCGTGGACGAGCGCGGTGCCTTCGTTCTCGCTGAACACGAGCATCGACAGCAGCGGATCGTTGCCGAACTTCTCGTTCAGTGCGGCACGAAACCTGCCGAGGTAGGCGATCGTGCGTTCGTCGGACTTCTGCGCTTCTCTGAATCTGGATAGCTCGCACGTCCTGCGCTTGCGCCACCGTGGCGGCGACAAGAATCAGGAGCGTCACAGCGACCCCGGCGATGCGACGATACGCGGAGATCATGGCGCCGAGACTTCCTTGACCAGCGCGGCGTCGAACTCGATTTCGACCTTGGGGCCGCCGGCCGCGGTCTTGTCGAAACGCAGCGTGCCGGCCAGGCGCTTGGCGTCGTCGACCCTGGCCGCAAGCGAGGCAACCGGCTCGGTACCCGAGTACTGCACCTTCTGGTCGTTCATCGACACCCAGTAGTTGAAGCGCGGTCCTGGTTCCAGATTGATCGACATGCCCTCGGTGAGATCGCTGTCGGTGCAGGACATCGTCTTGCATGCGGCGATCTTGGAGCCAAGGTCCGTTGCGGACAGGATGAGGCGGCGGATGGGCTGCTTGCTCACGGCATCCGGCCCCTTGACCAGGTAGGCGTACTTGGGCGTCGCGGTTCGCGCCTTGTAGCTGAGCGTTCCCTTGGCCTCGTTGCCGGCCGCAAGTGCGTCAAGGGGCAGCGTGAGCCAGGCACAAAGCGAGATCGGAACGATGGAGGTCCATTTCGTCATGGCAGTGCCCTCGAACGAAGCAAGGCGAAGTTGCAACGCCGGCTTGCGATCCACCGCGCCGGTCCGTGCACGGAGTCTGCGGGTCAGTACCTAACCGATGTCTAACGGATGCCAGTGTAGCTGTGCAAGGGGCCGGTACCGGTCGGGGTGCCGAACGTCGGGCTTGGCGCTGGGCTTCGCGGAATGAACGGCCCCGTCGGGAGTTTGATACATTGAGGGCGCCGATCCCGCTGGCCCGCAGCCCTCCAATCATGCCCGAAATCGCACCGTCACCGCCCTCCGCGCGCGATGCCGCCGCAATCCCCGTCCCCGCGCAAGCGCTGATCGACTGGGCCGAGCGCGTATTCCAGGCGCTCGGCAGCCCGCCCCGCGAGGCGTCGCAGGTCGCCCGCGGTCTCGTGCAGGCGAACCTCTTCGGGCACGACTCGCACGGCATCGGGCTCACGCCGACGTACGTCGAGAACGTGCGCGCGGGGCACGCGGTTCCCGGGCGGACGCTGCGGATCGTCGTGGACGCCGGCGCGCTCGTGACGCTGGATGGCGGCAAGGGTCTCGGGCAAGCGATCGGCGAGCGCGGCGATGACGGTCGCGATCGAGCGCGCGCGCGAGCACGGATGCGCGGTCGTCGGACTCGCGAACACGCATCACCTCGGTCGCATCGGACAATGGGGCGAGCAGTGCGCCGCGGCGGGGTTCGTGTCGGTGCATTTCGTGAACGTCCGGTCGCGACCGATCGTCGCCCCGTGGGGCGGCACGGATGCGCGCGTATCGACGAATCCGTTCTGCGTCGCCGTGCCGCACGCGCCGCATCCGCTGGTGCTCGACTACGCGACGGCGGCCGTGGCGCTCGGCAAGACGCGCGTCGCCGTGGACGAGGGGCGCGCGATGGCCGACGGGATGCTGCTGGACCGGTCCGGTCGTCCGACCAACGACCCGCGGCGTCATGTGGGGCAAGGACATCGGTGCGATCCTGCCGTTCGCCGAGCACAAGGGCTGGGCGCTGTCGGTGATGTGCGAGCTGCTCGGCGGTGCGCTGAGCGGCGGGCATGTGCAGGACGGCGCGACGATCCATCCGATGCTGAACAACATGCTGACGCTGGTCTTCGATCCCGCGAAGCTGGGCACGTCCGAAGCGCTGCCCGACGAGATCCGGCGCCTCGCCGACTGGGTGCGCGCGTCGCCGCCGATGGCCGGTTGCGACCCGATCGCGCTGCCCGGGGAGCCCGAGCGACGCATCGCGGCAGTGAGGTCGCGCGAAGGCATTCCGATGCCGCGACGCACACTCGAGCTTCTCGCCGCCGCGGCGCAGCCGCTGGGCGTCGGCGGTCCTCTCGAAGGAAAACGCTCATGACCACGAAGACCTTCGCGTCGCACGCCGACGTCGAGGAAAAGCACGATCTCGTTCGACAAGCTCTCCGAGCACGCCTACGCGTACACGGCCGAGGGCGATCCGAACACCGGCATCGTCGTCGGCGACGACGCGGTCATGGTGATCGATACGCAGGCGACGCCGGTCATGGCGCAGGACGTGATCCGGCGCATCCGCGAAGTCACCGACAAGCCGATCAAGTATGTCGTGCTGTCGCACTACCACGCGGTCCGCGTGCTCGGCGCGTCGGGCTACAAGCCCGAGCACATCATCGCCAGCCGCGACACCTACGACCTGATCGTCGAGCGCGGCGAAGCGGACATGAAGAGCGAGATCGAGCGCTTTCCGCGCCTGTTCCGCGCGGTGGAATCGGTGCCCGGTCTCACCTGGCCGACGATCGTGTTCGAGAAGCACATGACGATCTGGCTCGGCGAATTGCAGGTCGAGATCATGCAGGTCGGACGCGGTCACACGAAGGGCGACACGGTCGTCTGGCTGCCGCAGGAGCGCATCCTGTTCTCCGGCGACCTCGTCGAGTTCGATGCGACGCCGTACACCGGCGACGCTTATCTCACCGACTGGCCGACGACGCTCGACAACATCGCGGCGCTCAAGCCCGAGAAGCTCGTTCCGGGACGCGGCGCCGCGTTGATGAATCCCGCGCAGGTGCAGGCGGGGCTCGAAGGCACGCGCGCCTTCGTGACGGCGATGTTCGATTCGGTGAAGCAGGGCGCGGCCGCGGGCAAGGACCTGCGAACCGTCTACCGCGAGACCTATGCTGCGCTGAAGCCGAAGTTCGGGCACTGGGTCATCTTCGACCATTGCCTGCCGTTCGACGTCTCGCGCGCCTACGACGAGGCGACCAGGCACCGCGATCCGCGCATCTGGACCGCGCAGCGCGACAAGGAGATGTGGGAGACGCTGGAGGGGTAGCGAGTATCCGATGAAAAACGCGTCCGGACGGTCAGTGTCCGTTGTGGCGGCCGCGTTGCTCGTTTTTCATCGGGATTGAAAGTGGCGGGCGCCTTGGGGCGGCCTGGCGGCGCCCGAGGATAACGGCAACGCAAAAACGAGCGTTGTTCGCCTGGCTTAGGTTATTTGCCTTTCTCGTGAAGACCTACACGAATCCGCGCTATCCGTATCGCCGCTGTGCCGATCAGGACGCTGCCGGCGTCATGCCATCCGGTCCTGGTCGTCGGTGCGGGACCGGTGGGTCTCGCCGTTGCGATCGATCTCGCGCAACGCGGCGTGAACGTGGTCGTGCTCGACGACGACGATACGGTCTCCGTCGGCTCGCGTGCGATCTGCTATGCGAAGCGCTCGCTCGACATCCTCGACCGTCTCGGCCTGGGCCAGCGCATCGTCGACAAGGGCATCGGCTGGAATGTCGGCAAGGTGTTCTTCCGCGATTCGCTCGCTTACCAGTTCGACCTGCTGCCCGAGAGCGGACATCGCAGGCCGGCGTTCGTCAACCTGCAGCAGTACTGGCTCGAGCAGTTCCTGGTCGAGCGGGCGGGCGAGCTTCGCGGTATCGACTTGCGCTGGAAGAACAAGGTGACGAGCGTGCGGCCTGGCCCGGAGGCTGTCGAGGTCGACGTCGACACGCCGGAGGGTCGCTACACGGCTCGCGGCGAATGGATCGTCGTGTGCGACGGCGCGCGCAGCCCGGTGCGGCGCATGCTCGGGCTCGAAGCGGAGGGGCAGGTGTTCCGCGATCGCTTCCTGATCGCCGACATCCACATGAAGTCCGATTTTCCGACCGAGCGCTGGTTCTGGTTCGATCCGCCGTTCCATCCCGGCCAGTCGGTGCTGCTGCACCGGCAGGCCGACGACGTGTGGCGCGTCGATTTCCAGCTCGGCTGGGACGCCGATCCGGAGGTCGAGAAGCAGCCGGAGCGCATCCTGCCGCGGTTGCGCGCGATGCTCGGCCCCGACGCGCGCTTCGAGATCGAATGGGCGAGCGTCTACACGTTCCAGTGCCGCCGGATCGAGCGTTTCCGCCACGGTCGCGTGCTGTTTGCCGGCGATGCGGCGCACGTGGTGAGCCCGTTCGGCGCGCGCGGCGCGAACAGCGGCTTCCAGGACGCGGACAATCTCGCGTGGAAGCTGGCGCTGGTGATCGAGGGGAAGGCGCCGGATCGGCTGCTGGACAGCTACGATCGCGAGCGCGCGCAGGCGGCGGACGAGAACATCCTGAACTCGACGCGGTCCACCGACTTCATCACGCCGAAGAGCGCGGCCTCGCGATTGTTCCGCGACGCGGTGCTGGAGCTGGCGAAGCAGCATGCGTTCGCCCGCAGGCTCGTGAACAGCGGGCGCCTGTCGATGCCGGCCGTGCTGACGGATTCGGAGCTCAACACGCCGGACGTCGACGCGGATTTCGCGACCGGGTCCCGGCACGATGATGCCTGGCGCGCCGGCGGCCGATGCGCCGGTTGACGGGCCCGCCGGCGCGTTGGCTTCTCGCGCACCTGGCAGCGGGATTCACATTGCTGACTTTCGAGACGACCGTTCCGGCCGCGGGCGATCGAGGCGCTCGCGTCGGCGCCGATCCCGTGTCGCGTGCTGCAAGTCGCGCGCAGCGGTCGCGTCCGGTCGCGCCGTGATCGTCGACGCGAGGGCCTGGTCGCGAAGCGTTACGATGCGCGCGATGGCACCGTCGATCCTGTTCCGCCCCGACCAGCATGTCTGCGCGCGCTGGAGGCGTTTCGACCTCGATAGCGTGCGCGCCGCGATCGCACGCGCGACCGCGAACGGCTAGAGGACGCTATGGCGAAGCTCAACACCGAACCGAACCTGACCGCGCCGGACGATTTCTACGAGCAGCTGATCGCGACGCACCGCGGCCTGACCGATGCGCAAAGCGCGCTCGTCAATGCGAAGCTCGTGCTGCTGCTCGCGAACCATATCGGCGATCCCGCCGTGCTCGCGCAGGCGATGGCCGCGGCACGCGAAGGCGTCACTCCGATTGCTTGATCAGGTGAGCAAGACGTGTATCAGCTCGCCTCGCACATCACGACCAGATCCGGACCGTCCCCCTCGGCGAGCCAGCCCTGCGCCACCATCTGATCGCGGATTGCGCGATCGGTCATGTAGCGGTGATTGGCGTCCGCCCGATCGCTGAACACGCGGTAGATGGGCGTCGTCCCGGCGGGGCACACGCCTACGACCGGCAGGAACAGGTGCATGAATTCCTGCGCTTCGAGAATGAACGTCGGGTTGGCCGCCCCGGCTGCATTGCATTCGACCGTGCCGCGGCCGTAGAAATGCGAAGCGCCTTTCTCCGGGTGGAATGTAGTAGCGGCACACCGGAGATGATCCGGCCTGCGCGACCGGATGAGCCTTGAACGAGCTGCCGGTACGCGTCCAGCGGGTCGGCGTTTTGCCGGCGTCGAGGTGCGCGTGCTCGGCGGCGATCCAGGTGACGAAGTAATGGTCGAGCACGGCGTTGTAATATTCGACCACGTCGACCGTCGTTGGCGTGCCGGCGCTGCCGCCGATGCCCGTGACCGATCGGTTGAGTGTGCGCGCTCGTGTAGATCTCCATCGCGATCTCGGCAGAACGCGGCCCGGCCGCCGTGGGCGCGAAGGCGACGCTGCCGGTGCACGTCTCGTTGAAGCCCAGCGTTCGTCCCACGCAGTCAGTGGTCAGCGAGAAATCGCCGGAATCGCGGCCCTGGAGATACATCGAGCGAAAGTGCATCGGAAATCCGCGCTCGTTCGTGACGGTGAACGCGATCGGCGGCGCAGGTGTGCCGAGCGCTTGTGGCGCGAAGTCGATCCAGTCGGGCGTGAAGTCCGGATGCGCGGCCGGGTTTCCCTCGCTCGGGCGGCCGAGTTCGTACGACTGGAGCGCGATCGACAGGCTGGTCGGCGTCCCGTCGCTGTCAATCGTGAGCGTGGCCGGATGCGGACGCGCACCCTCGCGAGGCACGGAAATGAACACCTCGACGTCGAGGCGGCACCGGTCGTTCGGCGCGACCGGTACTGCGACTTGGCACTTGCCACCGACCCGATAGTTGGTCTGATTGAACCCGCCCAGCGTGATCGCCGTAAGCGTCAGCGGCGCATCACCGGTATTGGTGATGAATACGGGCTGAACATCGTTCGCGTCGCCGGGCCTCGTGTATCCGAAATCGACGATCGTTCGGCTGGCGTTAAGCACCGGCCCGGCCAGTGCGGCCGCCGGCAAGCACATCATCACGACGGCCGAAACGAATGCGAATCGCGCGGTCATGGAATCCTCCTTCCAATTGAGCTCGCCCGCGCATCACTCGCCTGATCGAGCTGGTTCGTGAACGGCGGCCTGATCGAACCGTTGCGCAGGTCGCAATCTAGTCCGAGGCGCGCGGCTCCTGGCGTGAATGCGACGGATCGGTCCGTTGCCGGCGCCGGTCGGCTTGCGTACGGCGCGAATCCGGGCTTGGCGAGATGCCGGGGGATGGCCGGCGGCTGTGTCGCTACATCGACTTGAACAGATGGACGTAGGGATCGCTGACGGCGAGCGTTTCCGCGCGCTGTTTCAACTTGACCTGTAGCCTGCCGGAGAGGTCGCGAGTGACGCCGCTGATCGCGTTCACGTTGACGACTGTCCCGCGATGGATCTGCCAGAACAGGTTCGGATCGAGCGCGTCGACGAGTTCCTTGATTGGCCGGCGGATCAACGATTCCTGCTCGCGCGTCACGACAATCGTGTATTTATTGTCCGACCTGAGATAGCAGATCTCGTCGACCGTGATCAGCCGCAGGTCGTTGCCCTGTGATGCGGTGATCCAGCGCAAATGTTCCTTCCCCGATGCGACTTCGGCGAGCTTGCGCAGCAGGCCCTCGAGGTTCGCGGGCATCGAACTGACCTTCGCCTTCAGCCGCTCGACCGTCGTCGCGAGCCGCGCTGTCGTGAACGGTTTCATCACGTAGTCGATGGCGCCTTCCTCGAACGCGGCGACCGCATACTTGTCGTAGGCGGTGACAAAGACGACATGGCAGCGGCCGCTGGCCTGCTTCGCCACGTCGAGCCCGGACATTCCCGGCATCTGGATGTCGAGGAACAGGATCTCGGGGGCGTGCCGGGACAGCGCGCGCAGGGCTTCGATACCGTCCTGCGCTTCGGCGCAGATGACGAGCTCTGGCCACAGACTGGCAAGGGCTTCCTTGAGCTCGCCACGCAGCAGCGGCTCGTCCTCAGCGATCAATGCCTTCAATGGCTTCATAAGGGATCTCCAACACCGCTTCCGTGGACGCTCCCTCGCCCCGCCGCATGTGCAGGCTCGCCCCGTCACCGTAGAGCGCGACCAGCCGCGCGCGGATGCCGGTGATGGCCTCGCTCGCCGTTTCAGGAGCAAACCCGTCGCCGCTGTCGATGATCGCGACGCGAAGCCTGTCGGCCGCGATTCCGGCGAGGATCCGGATCGCGCGGGGGACCGCCGAATCGAGACTGTGCGCGAGCGCATGATCGATCAGCGGCAGCAGCACCATCGGCGCCATCCGGACGGCTCGATCGTCGGGGGCTTCGATCTTGAACGTCAACCGGCCACCGGCTCGCATCCGGACGATGCTGAGGTAGGCGCCGGCAAGATCGATCTCCTGAGCGAGCGTCGACGACGTGTCCCGGCATCCGGGGCATTGCGGCGCGCAAATAGGCGATAAGCTCATCGAGCACGCGTTGGCCAACCGCCGGATCCAGCTCGTAGTGCCGCTTGACCTGTGCCAGCGTGTTGAACAGGAATTGCGGCTCGATCCGGGCCTGCGTCGCTTGCAGCTGGGCCTCGAGCACGCGCTTGGCCTGCGCGTTGCGCTGCAGTTCGGCTGCGTGCAGCAGCGCGGTAATCCTGCGAGCCTCGCGCCGATCCGCATAGACGTAGACGGCGAGCCCGGCGACCATCAGCCATTCCAACGCGAAACCGATGGAGCGCATGGGAACGTACAACGGGTTCTCGGCGATCAATCTCGCCTGTTGGGGGCTGGGATTGTTGATCGCATCCCAGACAGAGATGCATGTGCATCGTCATCGCGGCCATCCCCAGCGCCGTGCCGACGAGAACCGCCATTCCGTAGGCGAAGGCCCGGGAAGCGCCCCGGTCCACCGCGCGATCGGCCACAACGACGGCGAGCAGCAGCGCGAATGCGCCGAGTTGCGCGTTGACGGCCTCGACGAGGATTGCGGGGTATGGCTGGTTGAGCGCCCTCACCAGGACTTGCCCGAACGCGGCCAAGCCAAGCAACGTGGCGAGGCCGATCTGCTCGAAGGTGATTGCGCGCCAGGCGTCCACGACGCCACCCACCGTGCGCGTGAGCGCAGCAATCGGTCTCGCCGGGGCAATGGCCACGCTCATGCGGCGACGCGATGCGCATCGGCATCGACCGACGTGGAAGCGCACGACCGTCGCGATCACGCCCTGCGGAGCGTTATGGGCCATCGACAGCGCGGCTTCGGTCCCGTACAGCCCGGCAAGGCGCGCGCGCAGATTGGCGAGACCGGTCCCTCCGCCGGCGTTCCTCACGAATCCCTGTCCCGTGTCCGCCACGCTGACGACCAGCCGGCCGTTCTCGTCGGAAGCCGAGATGCGAATGCTGCCCCCCTGCGTCAGAGGATTGAGTCCGTGCTTGATCGCGTTCTCGGCCAACGGAACGAGGAGCATCGGCGGGACGGACACGGCATGCAGCGTCGCCGGCACGTCGAGGGAGAAGGCGAGGCGTGGGCCCATCCGGATTCTGTGGATGTTGAGATAAGCCTCAACTAGCGCGGCTTCGCGGCCCAGCGTCGTGCTGGCGCATCACGCATCTGCGGCAGCGCCACCGCCAGATAGCGCATCAGGTTGTCGAGCATGTCGCCACCGGCGAGCGGATCGATCTGATAGAGCCGCCTGACGTTCGCGAGCGTGTTGAACAGGAAATGCGGCTCGATCTGCGCTTGCAGCATCTGGAGTCGAGCCTCGGTCAGGCGCTGATCGAGTCCGGACCGGTCGAGCTCGAGCTGTCGCATTGCCGTCGCGCTCTCCTGTCGCTGACGGACGTAGACATAGATTCCTGCGAGCAAGAGGCCGAACACCAGGTAGCGGGGCCACTGCACGAACACCGAGCGCCACTCCCTCATGATGTCCATCCAGTCGCTTTCGTAACCGAACGTTCCGCCGGTTTCCCACCCTACCAGCAGCACCGCTCCGAGTGCGCTCGCCAGCGTCACGGCCGCGGCCAGTCCCGCGTACAGGCGCCAGCCACCCGAAGACAGTCGGTTGTAGGTGGCCAGGACCGCGGCCACGATGCAGATTGCGACAAGGAGGCTGCTGATGAACGTACTGGCCACGCGGAGGAGCCACTGGAGCGGCTCGGTCCAAAGTTCGCTCAGGGTCAGGGTGCGGCGGAGGGCGTTGATCGCGCAGATAGCGAGAACGATGGCCACGCCGTTCAGCGTCAATCCGGCGAACCACCGCTCGCGCCTTGCGGGCGGTGGGGCGATTCCAGCCGCCGGTCGATCGGGCGCGGTCGAGTTGGTCGCGGTCATGGGCGCACGGCTGAATGCCCGGTCCAGGCAAGCAAATCGAACCGTCGGCGGCTGCTCATCCACGCCTCCCGGCGTTGGGTTGAAGCAACTGCTGCCCGGCGAGCGGACCGGACACGTACGACAGGTAGATTAACAAGGCTGGTCCCCTTGCCGCAATCCGCAGCCATCAATCTAGGTATTCGTGGCGGGGGTTGGCGGAATTGCGACGCTTTGGGTGTTTTGTGGAGTAGGTCCGGGTCCGGACGGCGCGAGTTCCAGTACCGGCCGTTTGGTCAGGATCAATGGCGCGCGGAATCGTCGCAGCACGATTGCAGCTTACAATCGACTGCCGCGACTTCGACGGCAAGGCTCGTTCCCGCAGTCTCGCGGCAGCCCGCTACGGCCGATCGCGGCCGCGGCAGGAGCCGATCTATCCACGCTTAGCATCAACACCATGACCTACACCCAGATCCTTACCGAAACCCGCGATCGCGTCGCGATCATCACGCTGAACCGGCCGAAAGCGCTGAACGCGCTGTCCGATCCGCTCGCCGAGGAGCTTGCGGCGGCGCTGAAAGGCTTCGACGACGACGCCGGCATCTCCGTCATCGTCATCACCGGCAGCGAAAAGGCGTTCGCCGCCGGAGCGGACATCGGCGCGATGGCGGAATGGGACTACCAGAAGGTCTATCTCGACGACTACATCACGAAGAACTTCGAGCAGGTCCGGCATACGCGCAAGCCGGTGATCGCCGCAGTCGCGGGCTATGCGCTTGGCGGCGGCTGCGAGCTCGCGATGATGTGCGACATGATCATCGCGGCCGACACCGCGAAGTTCGGACAGCCCGAGATCACGATCGGCACGATGCCGGGACTCGGCGGCACGCAGCGGCTGCCGCGCGCGGTCGGCAAGGCGAAGGCGATGGAGCTTTGCCTGACCGGCCGAATGATGGATGCGGCGGAGGCCGAGCGCTCAGGGTTGGTCGCGCGCGTGGTGCCGGCCGATAGATTGATGGAGGAAACGCTTGCGACGGCCACGAAGATCGCGTCGTTCTCACTCCCCGTGATCCTGAAGGTGAAGGAGTCGGTCAATCGCGCGTACGAATCGTCGCTCGCGGAAGGGCTGCTGTTCGAGCGCCGCGAGTTCCACGGCACGTTCGGGCTCGAGGATCAGAAGGAAGGCATGCGCGCGTTCGTCGAGAAGCGCAAGCCTTCGTTCAAGCATCGGTAGGGCTGCACGCTCGTCGCAGGCTCGTCATCAGGCCGCCGAACCGCGTAGACTCCGGCCCACCGCCTGCATCGCGAGTCGTGAAGCCTCGCGGCTCGGAAACGTTGTCGTCCCCGCGAGGCGGGGACCCAGCGTCTTTGTCGAGCGTTCAGGATCGAAAGACACTGGCCCGCCTGCGCGGGGGCGACGAACGCAGAAGTGATGACGGCTTCATGCCGGGCTGCATCGCGCTTTCGTCCTGCTGCGCTCATCGTGCACCGATGAGCGCCGACAGCTTTGCGCGAACCTCGTCGAGGACGCGGGGTGGTACGCGACCTTTCGACATGCCCCGCCGTGCCCGCCAGTCCAGGCTCTTCACCTGGTCCGCGAGGACCGCGCTGGGCGGCTTGCGGGACACGATGACTTCGAAGGGGTAGCCCTTGATCTGGCTGGTCATCGGGCAGCAGACCATGAGGCCGGTCTTGCCGTTGTAGGACGCGGGGCTGAGCACCAGGGCGGGCCGATGGCCCGCTTGTTCATGGCCAGTCTGCGGCGAGAATGCGAGCCAGATGACGTCGCCGGCGTCAGGGACCGAAGCCCTTGGCACTACCAGACCTCGCGACCCAGTGGCGGTCCCGCGTCGACAGCATCGTGGAGATTGTCCGGACGGATGCCTTTCACGAGATCGCCGATCCTGAACCTCTTGCGCCGCGCGGCTTCGATCACGATTCGACCCTCCTCTTCGTGGACGTCGACCGGCTGTTCGAGCGCGAGGCCGGCACTCGCAAGGACCGTGGCGGGAATGCGGACCGCGGCACTATTGCCCCACTTCTTGACCTTTGCCATCCGTATGTAGATACAAAGTAGATACGAAAGTCTACGTGCGGACGCAGAGGCCGTCAAACTGTACTCAAGACGGCATCCTTCCGCCATCGACCGTACGTCCGATGCGAAAGGCCATCGGCGCTAAACTATCCCGATGACCGACCGCGCGCCCCAGGACCTCCGCATCAGCCATCCGGCGCCGGGCGTCGTGCAGCTGACGCTCCATCGGCCGGAGGTGCGCAACGCGCTGCGCACGCAAACGCTCGCCGAGATCGCGGCCGAGCTGACCGCAGCGACGAGCGACGATGCGATCCGTGCTGTCGTGCTGACCGGCGGTCTGCAGTGCTTCGCGGCCGGCGCGGACGTGCGCGAGATGGCGCAGCTCGGACCCCTCGACCTTCTCGTGCACGAGCGGCAGCGCCACTGGCGCACGATCGCCACGTTTCCGAAGCCGCTGATCGCGGCGGTGTGCGGCTACGCACTGGGCGGGGGCTGCGAGCTTGCGCTGGCCTGCGACCTCATCGTCGCGGGCAACAACGCGCAGTTCGGCCAACCGGAAGTGAACCTCGGCATCATGCCGGGCGCGGGAGGGACGGCGCGGCTTGCCCGCACGCTCGGCAAGGCGCTGACGATGCAAATGGTTCTGACCGGCCAGCCGATCGGTGCGCAGGCGGCACTCGCGGCGGGAATAGCAGTCGAAGTGGACGAGCCGGAGAGCGCGCTCGCCCGTGCCGTCGAGCTGGCGTCGATCATGGCCGCGAAGGCGCCGCTCGCGGTTCGGCTCGCGAAGGAAGCGGTGCTGCGTGCGTTCGATTTGCCGCTGACCGAGGCGCTGGTCGCGGAACGACAGGCGTTCGCGCTGCTCGCAGCGAGTCAGGATCGCAACGAAGGCATCGCCGCCTTCCTGGAAAAGCGTCCGCCGAAGTTCACCGGGCGCTAAGACGAGGAACGAAAGCATGATTTCCCGCCGAACCTTCATCGTCGTCGCTTCGCTCGCGCTCGCGGCGTGCGCATCGACGACCCTCCGCGATACCTGGTACGACCCCGCGTACCGCGGCGGCTCGTTCCGCAAGCTGCTCGTGCTCGGCGTCTCGAACAACATCAGCGAGCGCCGCACGTTCGAGGACATCATGGCGGCGCGCCTCGCCGCGACCGGTATCGAAGCGATTCCGGCGTATCGCTATCTGCCGGAAGGCGGGAAAGCCGACCGAACCGGCCCTCGACGCAGCCGTGCGCGCCTCAGGGGCCGACGGCCTGCTGATGTCGCGCATCCGCGGGATCGACCGGCGCACCAGCGTTTCTACGTCGATGGCGCCGATGCCGGCGTTCGGATGGTACGGCGTCTACTCGCGCTGGTATCCGGTCACCGAAGTCCATCAATACGACATCGCCACGGTCGAGACATCGTTGTTCGCAGCCGAGGGGAAGCGGGTGGTCTGGAGCGGGATGACGGAAACCTACGAGCCGACCTCGGTCGCCAAGGACGCGCCCGGCTTCGCGGACGTCATCATCAAGGCGTTGCAACAGCGCGGGCTGGTGCCCGCCGGGAAATGAACATGACCGCGACGGATTTGCTCTCGATCATGCATCGAGCACGCGTGCATGCGATGCCCCGACCGCCTCGCGGGCCCGGCGACGATGAGGGCGACGAGGAGTTGCCGATCGGCGACCCGCCCGACGAGGACGAGACCGACGATCCGGACGACGAGGACGAGGGCGAAGAGGACGACGAGCCGCTGCATGGCGCGCCGGCCGGGCGTGCGGATCACGCCTGATTGCAGCCGCGAGGCTTGAGTTGTCGCACGTCCTCCATCCTTCGGGAACGCTCGCGACGCCTGCTGGAGAAGGCGAGCGAATGACGAAGGCGTCATCCGCGATCCGGTTGCGATTGTTCGGACGACCGGACGTGGCGCATGGCGACGGCGTCAGCGTGCTGCGTGCCGAGCGGCACCATCGCCTGCTGGCCTACCTCGCGCTCAGCGGCCAATGGGTCGAGCGGTCCGACCTTGCCGAGCTGTTGTGGCCCACCCATCGGCGCGAGCTCGCGCAGGCCAACCTGCGCAAGGCATTGCATCTTGCGCGCGCGTTGCCTTGGGCGGGTCGGTCGAGACGCAGGGCAACGGCGTCCGCTTCGTAATTAGTTGTGATGTCAACGACTTCGAGGCGTCGGCGCGCGAAGGCCGGCTCGTCGACGCGCTGCGCTTGCGGCGCGGAGAGCTGTTGGACGGATTCGACGACGACGCGAACCCTGCATGGACCGATTGGCTGGCGGGCGAGCGCGCGCGGTTCACGAATCGGTGGCAGGAACTGGCGCGCGTGCGCCTGTCGCAGCTCCAGCACGCGCCGCACGAGAGCGCCGCGCTGGCAGGCGAGCTCCTGGCGCTCGACCCGCTGGACGAGGAGGCCGTGATCGCGCTGATGCAGGCGCAACGCCTCGTCGGTCGTACCGTCGAGCAACGCGACACCTACCAGCACTACGCCGCCGAATTGTCGCGCGAATCGGGACTCGAGCCTTCGCCTCGGGTGAAGGCCTGCCTCGAATCCGCGGCCAGGGCGACCGGCAACGATCGTGGTCCCGACGGATTCGTCGGGCGGGCACGAGAGATCGAGGAACTGGTCGTGCTCCTCGGACGTCCGGAGTGCCGGTTACTGACCGTGACCGGTCCCGGGGGCGTCGGCAAGAGCCGCCTCGTCAAGGAAGCGATCCGACGCCAGGCGCCCCTGTTCACCGAGGCGCTCTGGTTACCTCTCGACGATCTGCGAAGCACTTCGCAGGCGGTCGCGCGGCTCGCTTCGGCGCTCGATCTTGCGCCGAGCCCGCAACAGGATATGGTTGCGCTCCTGTGCTCGAATGCCAAGTTGCGTCGCATGGTCCTGGTATTCGACAACGCGGAGAATGTCGAAGGCCTGCCGCGTCTTGCCGAACGGCTGCTCGATGCCGTGCCCGGACTCAAGATCTGCGCCACGTCGCGCGTGCGGCTCGGCGTGCGCGGCGAGTGGTTGTTGCCGCTCTCCGGACTCGAATTGCCCGCCGCGCGCGGCCCCGAATCGGAGCAACTCGGTGCCGATGCTGCGCGCCTGTTCATCGCGGCGGCCTGCGGCCGTGCGACCCGATTTCGATCCGTCCCTCCACGCGCAAGACATTGTTCGTCTGGTGCGCGCCGTAGACGGATTGCCGCTTGCGATCCTGCTGGCCGCGAACTGGGTGCGCCTGCTGCCCGTCGCGCGGATCGTCGCCGAGCTCGAGCGTTCGCTCGATGTGCTCGAGGCCGGGGAGGAAGGCGAGGAGCGTCCCGAGCACCGAAGTGTGCGCGCGACGTTCGAGCAATCGTGGCACCTGCTCACAGCGGCCGAACAGCGGGCGCTCGAATCGCTGTCGGTGTTCGTCGGCGCATTCTCGCTGGCGGCGGCGCGCGAGGTCGCGGACGCGCCCTGGCCGCTTTTCGCCGGCCTCGCTGACAAGTCGCTGCTGCAGATGCTGGAGAACGGGCGTTGCTCGCTGCATCCGCTGATCCGCCAGTTCGCCGGTGAACGCCTCGACGCGTCGGCGCGACGCGAGGCGATCGCCCGCCACGCGGCCTGGTTCCATCGATTCCTGGCCGATGTCGAACGCGACTATCAGACCCGCGGCCCGAAGGCGCTCGACGCAATGGACGTGGATCTGGAGAACTGCCGCGCCGCGTGGCGCTGGGCCGTCGCCGAGGCGGCGAGCGACGCGCTGGCGGCGGGTGCGACGACGTTGTTCCGCTATTTCGAGATCCGCGGCCGGGCATTGGAAGGCCTCGAGCTTCTCTGCGAAGCGCTTGCGGTGACGGACTCGAAGACCACGACTGCCTGTGCGGCGAGTGTCGTCTCGGCCATCGCCCATCTGCAATACCGCGTCTACCGCAACGACGAGGCGATCGCGACCGCGCGCCGCTCACTCAAGCTCGCGCGCGCCGCGGGCAGCCGGGTGGCGCGATTGCGTTCCCTCAACGTGCTCGGCCTTTGCTATTGGCAGGCCGGCCGGCAGAGCGAGGCGAAGCGCTTTCTCGAGCAGTCGCTCAGTCTCGCGCGCGAAAGCAACGATCCGCGTGGCGCTGTCATCGCGCTGGGCAACCTCGGTGTCGTCGAGCAGGCGATGGGCAACTACGAACGGGCGCGCGAGCTGATGGTCGAGGTGCTGGGCCGGACCCGCGAGCTCGGCGACTGGGTTGGCGTGGGGATTCGGCTCAACAGCCTCGCGCACCTGCATCAGACCCGAGGCGAATGGAAGCTCGCGCGTGAATGCATCGAGCAAGGGCTGCGAGGTCGCCGAGAAGCACGCGATCGCGTTCATCCGGCCGCATCTTCTCGTCAATCTCGCGCACGTCGCGTTTTTCACTTCGGACTTCGACGAGGCCGAGCGGGTCGCGCGGCGGACGCTGCTCGAGGCGCGCGACGAGAATAACGGCAATGTCGAGACGACGGCTCTGCTGCTTCTCGTTCGACTCGCCGTGCGGCGCCGCGAATTCGACGAGGCGCGTTCACTGCTGTGCGATGCGATCGGCGGCGCGAGGCGCACGGGCTCGATCGGGCTCGAGCTCGACGCCGTGTTTTGTTTCGCCGAGGTCCTCGCAGGCGAGGGCGCCAAGCGCGATGCCGCGGGGCTCATGCGCTATTACATCGGTCGTCCCGAAATCGAGCCGGGAGACCGCACGGTGGTACAGGCGGAGCTCGATCGCCTCGGCGACGAGGCCACCGGCGCGGCGCCGCCAACACTCGATCTCGACGCATTGCTCGCGCAAATCGTCGAGCAGGCGCGCAAGGGTCAGACCCGCACGTCCGGGCGACATCGATGGCGCGCACTGTCACCCGCTTCACGTCCCCGCGGAACGCCGCGGAACGCCGCCTTCGTAAGCTCGTGCCCATGTTGCGCTCGAGCTTGTTCATCGTGCGGGTCTGGCGACAACGGGATCGCCGCGGCGCCGCGGCGTTCCGCGCCAGCGTCCGCGCCGTGAACGCGGAACGCGGCCGGATGTTCACGCGACCGTCCGACCTTGCCCGATATCTGCTGCGCAACTGCCTTGACGAGTCGCTGGGGCAAGACAAGGACCCGGCGCGTCGTCTGTGCTGTTGAGCTCACGGCGCCATGAGACGAGGGAACGATGGACAGCAACGAATACACGCTGGACCGGCTGGTGACCGAGTTGCGGGAAGCCCGCGCGCTGGCATCGAGCCAGGGCGAGATCATCGGCCGTGTCCAGGCGATCGCGCAGCGCGCCGCCGCCCGGCAGCGAGAGTGGCTTCGCGACGACATGTGCGAGCCGGATGCCGAGCAGGGCTTCGGATTTCGGCTGCTGCACGAGGAAGCCGGGCACGATCTTGCCGTCTTCATCGCGAGCTGGCTGCCGGGGCGCGGCACGCCGCCGCACGACCACGGCACCTGGGCCGTCGTCGTCGGCCTGAAGGGACGCGAGCGAAACACGCGCTGGCGGCGCCTCGATGACGGTGCGCGAGCGGGTTACGCCGAGATCGCGCCGGCCGGCGAGCGCCTGGTCGGGGCCGGTGACGTCGTCGCGATGCGAAGCGGCGTCGATCCACAGCGTATGCAACGACGGTGACGGCGTGTCGGTGTCGCTGCACATCTACGGCCGTCACGTGAACCACACGCATCGCTCGCAGTTCGATCCCGAGCGTCAACGCGAAGCGCCGTACAAGGTCGCAACCAGCGGGCGGTCACTCGCTGCGGCTTCGACCCCTTCCACCGAGGTGGATCATGATCGATAAGTCCGGATTGCACGTGTTGCTGCTCGCGAGCGCACTCGCGCTTCCACCCTCTGCGGCGGGACAGCCGGTCCCGTCCGTCCAGGCGTCGACGCCTTACATCACCGGCACGTGCACGAACTGCCACGGTACGCAGGGTCGCAGCCCGGGCGCGATGCCGAGCCTCGCCGGCCTGTCGCCACCGTACTTCGCCGAGACGATGAAACAGTTCCGCGAAGGGAAGCGGCCGGCGACGATCATGCACCAGATCGCCAAGGGCTACACCGATCAAGAGACCGACGTGCTGGCCGAGTACTTCGCACGCCAGACGCCGGCGAGCCGTCTTGAAAGATGGAGACGCCGATGAAAGTCGATGCCGTGCCACGTCGTGCGGTCACCCGCCGCGATGTCCTCAAGTTCGCAAGCGCGGGGACACTCGTGTCGGCGCTGTCCGCGTGCGCCGGGACGAGCTCGGCGACGAAATCGATCGGCAAGGTGGTGGTGATCGGCGGAGGATTCGGCGGCGCGACCGCCGCGAAGCATCTTCGCTTGTGGTCCGGAGGAAACGTCGCGGTGACGCTGGTCGAGCCGAGCTGGCAGTTCGTTTCCTGTCCGATCTCCAACCTGGTTCTGGGCGGGAGCAAGACGCTGGCGGACATCACCGTCGGCTACCAGGGTCTCAGGAAGTGGGGCGTCAACGTCGTGCACGACACGGTGGCGTCGATCGATCCCGAGAAGCGGCTGGTCCATCTCGCGTCCGGCCCGACCTGGGCCTACGACCGCCTGATCGTCTCGCCCGGTGTCGATTTCATGTATGACCGCGTGCAGGGGATGAGCGCCGAGGCGACGAATCGAATCCCCCATGCCTGGAAGGCCGGCGCGCAAACGGTGTTGTTGCGTCGCCAGCTCGAAGCGATGCCCGATGGTGGCGTGATCGTGATGAGCGTGCCGCTGGCGCCGTACCGCTGCCCGCCGGGACCGTACGAGCGCGCGTGCCAGATCGCGTGGTACCTGAAGGCGAGCAAGCCGAAGAGCAAGCTCATCGTGCTCGATGCGAACCCGCAGGTGATCTCGAAGGGCGCGCTCTTCTCGCGCGTCTGGAAGGAGGACTACGCGTCGATCCTCGACTACCGCGCCAACGCGACGGTCACCGAAGTGGACGTCGCCGCCAGGACCTTCGTCCTCGAGACCGGCGAGCGCGTGAAAGGCGACGTGCTCAATCTGATTCCGCCGATGCGCGCTGCCGACATCGCCCGCAACACCCGGCTCGTGACCGCCAATGACCGCTGGTGCGAAGTCGACTGGACGACGATGGAATCGGTTGCAGTGAAGAACGTCCACGTGCTCGGCGACGCGACGCTGTCCGCGCCGGGGATGCCCAAGTCCGGCCACATGGCGAACCAGCACGGCAAGGCGGCGGCGGCGGCGATCATCGAGCTCCTGAACGGTCGCCCTCCGGAGCCGCCGACGATGGTCAACACCTGCTACAGCTTCGTCGACGACCGCAGCGCGATCCACGTATCGTCCGTGCATCGCTTCGATGCCGACAAGCAGACGCTCGTCCCGGTGAACGGCGCCGGCGGCGTGTCGGTTCCCGATCGCGCGCAATGGGCGATCGAAGGCAGTTACGCGACCGGCTGGGCGCAATCGATCTGGGCGGACATGCTGGCATGAAGCGCCCTCGAGCCACCCTGCGCGCTGCGCAGGCCCGCAATCATCGACAACGACTGGAACCGCAATGACAACGCTGCGACTGGGCGACATCGCCCCGGACTTCGAGCAGGACAGCACGCTGGGCCGCCTGCACTTCCACGACTACCTGGGCACCGGTTGGGGCGTGCTGTTCTCGCACCCCGCCGACTTCACGCCGGTGTGCACGACCGAGCTCGGCTACACGGCGAAGCTGGGCCCGCAGTTCGCGCGCCGAAACGTGAAGGTCGTCGCGCTCTCGGTCGATCCGGTCGAGTCTCATCAGCGCTGGATCGCCGACATCGACGAAACCCAGCAGGCCCGGGTCGACTACCCGATCGTCGCGGATGCGGACCGAAAGGTCTCGACGCTCTACGGCATGATCCATCCGAACGCCGACGCCACCGCGACGGTACGCTCGGTGTTCGTCATCGATCCGGCACGCAAGGTGCGCGCGATGATCACCTATCCGGCGAGCACGGGTCGCAACTTCGACGAGATCCTGCGGCTCATCGATTCGCTGCAGCTCACCGACAGCCATTCGGTCGCAACACCAGTCAACTGGAAGGACGGCGACGACGTGATCATCGTGCCGTCGCTGCAGGACCCCGAGCTGATCCGCCGCAAGTTTCCGAAGGGCTTCAAGGCGATCCGGCCGTACCTGCGCGTTACGCCGCAGCCGAACCGCTGACCGGGGCGGCTGCCGGGCGTTACGGCTACGCGCGCGCGGGCCATTCCGCTTATGATTATCGGAATCGACGGCCTTTGCGGAGGAGACACTCGTGTCCGATTCAGTGCAGGCGTTGGTCCTGGACCTGTTGGAATGGATCGGTCCGCGCCCGCGACCTTACGCGGAAGTGATCGACGTTTGGCGGACGTCCTGTCCCCGGCTGCCGGTCTGGGAGGAAGCCAACGAACGCGGTTTCATCGAGCGTCACTATCAGCAGGGCGTCGGCGTGTTCGTTTCGGTCAGCGCGGCGGGATCCGCGTTCCTCGCGGAGCAACGGGCGCGATCAGTCCCCGCTGAGCGGGCGGATGCGAGCTATCACTACGCGTTGTTTCGGCCGTTACTGCCGAAAGTCGCGGCGCTTTGACCCCGCGAATTCCCGGCAGGCAGCCACGCCGGCCCGGAGGCAGCGCTTTTGCACTTTGCGGCTCGCTAATTGCAGCCGCGCAGCAGATAGATGATCACCAGGATCGGAATCGGCACGCCGAGCGCCCACGCGAGGATGTAGCCCCATCGTCCGTACTGGCGGTCGACGAACGTGTAGCCGCTGCGCTTGCGCCGCCACGTTGCCGGATGGATGATCGATTTCGGCTCGGGACGATCCATGGCACCTCCCCGGATTCAGTGCGACGAGCCTACGTCCCGACGCGGCGCGCGACCGTAGTCCCGCCGCGGATTGTGGCGACGGACGGAATCCCGGCACGTGACCGCGCGTATTCCCACTCGCCCGCACAACCGGGTGTGAACGTGCGGCCGGTCAGGGGGCGAGGGGCTTGAATCGCATCGCGCTGCGGCTGCCGGCCGAGATCAGCACGAGCTCGATGCCTTCGAACCGGTAGGCATCGACCCGCGACAGCGCGTCGAGGAACTCGCGGTCGCGCGAGTCGGCGGGACAGCCTTTCTTCGTGGTCGCGATCGGGCCGAACCGCAGATCCACGTCGGCCGCCTCGTAGCGGCCGCGGCCGCGATTGCAGTCAGCCTGCACACGCGCCGCACCGTCCGGCAGCAGCTCGATCGTGTAGCGTTGCGGCGACTCGACGGCAGCGCGCACGCCGTCATCGCGCGTCGTCGCGTGCCAGGCCCAGACGGTGCCGATCAGAGGGAAGGGGCTCAACGCCGCAACTCCGCAAGCCAAGACGGTAAGAACGACACCCAGGACGCCGGCCGCACCGCGAGCGATCTTCATACGGTTCAAACGCGCGATGCGCGCGACGGTTGACCCCTGCACTCTTTTCGCCCAGGTCCGTTATGCCGTGCGGGTGCCCAGAACGTTGTGGGCCAGAACCGGGCGTTGAAAGCCTTTCAGCGACAGCTCGCCCACCACCTCCGCGTCGATCTGCAGCTCCAACTTCGAAAAGATGCGCGGGGAGATGAGAATCTGACCATTCTCGGCCTCTCCGCAAAGCCGTGCAGCGAGATTGGTGACCGTGCCGATCGCACCATAGTCGAGGCGGCCCTCGAAGCCGATCGTGCCGATGGTCGCATAGCCGCCGGCAATGCCCACGCCGAAGCCGAGCGCATAACCGCGCTTCCTCCACCCCTGGGCAAGAACCGCCATCGAATCGCGCATGCGCAGCGTCATGCGGATGGCCTGCATCTCATGATCCTCGACCGGAACCGGATCGTTGAACAGGATCATCACGCCGTCGCCGGCGAAGTGCTCGATCGTGCCGTCGTACGCGATGATCGCGCGGCCGAGCTCGGCGTGATATTCGCGCAGCACGCTCATCACCTCCTCGGGCTCCGCGGTCTCGGTGAAGCCGGTGAAGCCGCGCAGATCGACGAACACGACGGTGATCTCCCGTCGGCGCGTCTTCAGCGGATCGTCCGCGTCGCCCGACATGATCAGGTCGCTGACCTTCGGCGAGAGGAACCGGGTCAGCTTCGACATCTGCCCGATCTGCGCGACCTGCTCGGCGACGCGCGTCTCGAGTCTCGCATTCCATTCCGCGATCTGCGCGGCTTGCTCCTGCAGCTGCCCGTTCTTGTCGCGGATCTCGCGGTACAGCGCCTCGAGGACCCGGTTCTTTTCGGTGATGAGCTTGTTCGCTTCCTCGGTTCGCCGCGTGGCTTCGACGAGATCGCGCTCGGCGTGCTTCTGTTCGGTGACGTCGGTGATCACCGTGACCGTTCCGCCTGCAGCCACCCGCCGGCGAAGGATGCGGTACCACCGACCGTCCGGCGCGTGGTCCTCGAAGCTCTTGCCGGAGGGATTGCGCAAGCTCTCCACGCGCTGGGCAACGAGCGTTTCGACATCGCCAGCGCCGTAGTAGCCGTTCTCGGCCAGATAACGCAGGAATCCAGGATACGGACGGCCGGGTTGCAGGAGCTCCGGCGGGACGATGTACATCTCCCTGAAGCGCTCGTTGCAGACGACGATGTTCAGGTTCTCGTCGGTGTAGGCAAGCGCCCCCGGCAGGTTGTCGAGCGCAACGTGGAGCTGGGCTTCCTTGTCCGCCAGCGCGCGTTCGGCCTCCTTCTGCTCGGTGATGTCGGTCATCACCGTGACCGTGCCACCGGTCGCAACCCGGCGGCGCACGATTCGGTACCAGCGTCCGTCGGGCGTGTGGTCCTCGAAGCTCTTCCCCGAAGGGTTGCGCAGGCTCTCCAGTCGCTGGGCCACCTGCGCGTCCCGGTCCCCGTCGCCGTAGTAGCCGTGCTCCGCCAGATAGCGCAAAAAATCGACATACGGCCGGCCGGCTTGCAACAGATCCTCCGGCACGGCGTACATCTCCTTGAAGCGGTCGTTGCAGAAGACGATTCGCAGATCGTCATCCGTGTAGGCGAGCGCGCCCGGCATGTTGTCGAGCGCAACACGCAGCTGGTCCTCGACAGCAGTGCGCTGCTGCTGGGCCAGGCTCACTTTGGGTAGCTTCGCCAGGAGCGTCCTCGATCCGACCGCAAGTCGACGGGAGAGTATCGAGGATGGGTGTTGCCCGGTCAACGCACGGGCCCCGATACTCGAATCGGCGTACCCGGCGTGCTGCACGGTTGGACGGATGGCACTATCCGTCCTTTGAAGGCCTCCGGCCCGCGCGATCATCGCGGACGGGCTGCCGGGAAGCGCGCCATGATTCTGGTCGGTCAGTACGACAGTCCCTACGTGCGCCGCGTGGCGATCTCGTTGATGCTGGCGGGGCTGGAATTCACGCGTGACACCCGGTCTGTTTTTGCCGATGCCGACGAGATGCGGCGCATCAACCCGCTCGGCCGGATTCCGTCGCTGATTCTCGACGACGGCGAGGTGCTGATCGATTCCGGCGCCATCCTCGACTACATCGACGAGCTGCTCGGCTCGGAACGCGCGCTCCTGCCGCCGCGCGGAGCTTCACGCCGGAACGCACTGCGAATCGTCGCATTGGCCACGGGTGCGATCGACAAGGCGGGTGCCGTCGCCTACGAACGCATGCTGCGGCCGCAGGAAACCATCTACATGCCCTGGATCGACCGCTGCCTGACGCAGCTTGCGAGTGCGCTGGCGGCGCTCGAAGCATTGCCGCGGTCACCGTGGTACCTCGGCGCACGACCCATGCAGCCCGACATCACCGTGGGGGTGATGCTTGGATACCTCGACCTGCGCGTGGCCGATGCGTTTCCCGCCGGTCGCTATCCGAAGCTCGAAGCACTGTCTGCCGCATGCGAGGCATTGCCGGCGTTTTCGGCAACCCGGCCGGCGGCGGACGAGACGATGCCACCTCGAGGCGCAATGCGATGAAACGCTATAGCGATAATGTGCAGTTGCGTCAGCTGTCTTGCTTCATGACCGCGCTACGGCGACTGCGGCGCCAGCCATCACGGTCGCGCTGCCACGATTGATCAGGCGGACCGCGCGCGGGCTTTGCAGCAGCCGCCGCGCACGTACCGCCGCCAGCACGTAGGCACCGAGCACCAACGGCAACACGACCACGATCACGGCCGAGATCTCGAGAAATCCCGCCAGCGACAGCTGATCGAGCTGCACCACGGTTGGCAGCAGCGCGAGAAAGAACACCATGGTCTTCGGGTTGCCCATCGTCAGCGCGAAGCTGCCGAGGAACAGGCGCGAGGGCTTCTGCGACGATTCCACCTGTTCGACGTCCATTTCCCGCGCTGGCGCCGTCCACATGCGCCACGCGAGATAGAGAAGATAGGCGGCGCCCGCGTACTTCATGACGGCGAACAGCGTGTAAGCGGTCTGCGCCAGCGCGGCCAACCCCAACGCCGCGACCATGAACCAAACGAGATCGCCAGCGAGAAAGCCCGCGATGAAAGCGGGCGCGCCGCGGGCGCCTCGGACGAGAGAGCGCGCAACGACCGCCGCAACGCCGGGCCCGGGAGAAGCCACCGAAAGGGCGTAGACGAAGCAGAACACGGCAAGACCGTAGAGGGTCACGCTGAGTCTCCGGAATTTGATTCGACAGGGCGGCAGCATAGCAGCGGTCGCCGAGCTGGCTGTTCGTTGAGCGCAGTGCTTGCGGCCCAAGCGATCGCCGGCTGACCTCGGAAGCGCGCCTTGCCGCAGGGTTTGCCGACGGCGAGCGTCGCGCCGCGACGATCCGTCAGTGCGGACTTCCGGCCAACTCGCGCGTGAGTTGCGCCGCAGGCACTTCGCGGCACCCGCTCGCATTCTGTCCGCACCACAGGGGCGAGAAGTCGCCCGAGCCTTGGCCTTCGGCTTTGGCGCGCAATGGGGCGATCGCCGAGGTGGCCAGTGGAAACGCGGGTGCGGCATCGCTGATCAGCCCCAGCTCGCTCATGAGCCGGTTCACTATGCCGCGGGCCGGCCGGCCGGTGAACAAATTCGTGAGCGCCGTATGCTGTGCATTGCCGCTCTTGAGCGCAGCGCGATGCACGGGGCTGGTCGTCGCCTCCGGGCACAGCAGATAGGCGGTGCCGATCTGCACGCCCGCCGCGCCAAGCGCGATCGCAGCCGCCACGCCCTTCGCGTCGGCGATGCCGCCCGCCGCAATGACCGGCACCCTCACTGCCTGCACGATCTGCGGCAGGAGCGCGAACGTACCGACCTGGGTCGTGAGGTCGTCGGACAGGAAACTGCCGCGATGTCCTCCGGCTTCGAGGCCTTGCGCGATGATCGCATCGACGCCACGGGCTTCGAGCCAGCGCGCTTCTTCGATCGTCGTTGCCGAGGAAAGGATCTTCGCGCCCCAGGCGCGCACGCGGTGCATCAGCTCGGTCCGAAGGCAGGCCGAAATGAAAAGCTCACGACCGCAGGCTTGAATTGTTCGAGCACCTCGGCCGCTTCGGGGGTGAAGGGCGCGCGTCCGGGGCCTGACGGAACGCTGGCGGCGTCGATGCCGAATTCCTTGTAATACGGCGCAAGCGCTGCACGCCATGCCGCTTCGCGCCGGGGATCGGGCGCCGGCGGTGTGTGGCAGAAGAAACTCGACGCTGAACGGTCGGTCGGTGTGCGCTTTGATCGCGAGGAGCTCGTTGTGGATCGCGTCTGGCGTGAGCATCGCGCAGGGCAGAGAGCCCAGGCCGCCTGCATTCGACACGGCAATCGCCAGCGCGCTACCCTGAGCGCTGGCCATGGGCGCCTGGATGATCGGAAGGTCGATGCCGAAGAGTTGTTGCAGCGTCATGGTGAAGATTCCTGAAGCATGCGGATACTCGAACTGTCAGCCTGCCCCCGTCAGAAGAAATGCAGCGATGGGCTTGTCGAAGCCTTTCAGCGAAAGCGGCGCGAGCGCCTCGACACCGAAGCCCTCCGGCAGTCCCGCGCATGCGCGCCGGTCGAGCAGCGTCTGTCCGCCTTGCGCCTCGCCGCACAGGCGCGCGGCGAGATTCACCACGCTTCCGATCGCCGAATAGTCGACGCGACCCTCGTAGCCGACGGCGCCGAGCGTTGCGAATCCGCGCGCGATTCCGATGCCGAGGTCGAGCTCGTGGCCGAGCTTGCGCCAGCGCTCCCGCAGCGGAACGAACGCAGCCTGCATCGCCAGCGCCATGCGCGCCGCCCTCGCGCACGCGTCCGGGATCGGAATCGGATCGTTGAAGAAGATCAGGATGCCGTCGCCCGCGAAATGCGGCACCGTTCCCTCGTGCCTGTCGATCAGCGCGCCCATCGCTTCGTGGAACTCGGTCAGCACCGCCATCACTTCTTCCGGCTCGGCGGTGTCGGTGAACGCGGTGAAGCCGCGCAGGTCGGTGAACACGCAGCAGATCTCGCGCCGATGCGGGGCGAGGAGCGAAGCTTCGCCGGACGAGACGATCGCCTCGGCGACCGGAGCCGAAAAGAACCGCTTGAGACGACCGAGACTCTCGATCTGCGCGAGCGAGTCCTGCACGCGCGCTTCGAGCGTCGCGTTCCATTCCTTGAGCTCCGCGGCCTGCCGGGTCGACTTCGTCCTGCAGCGCCTTGATGCGCAGCAACGAACGCACGCGCGCCAGCAGCTCCGCCTGGTTGAACGGCTTTTGCACGAAGTCGTCGGCGCCGGCCTCGATGCCCTTCAGGCGTTCGGCATGCGGATCGAGCGACGTGACCAGCACGACCGGCAGCAGCGCGGTCGCGGGATCCGCGCGAATCCTGCGGCACACGTCG
Source organism: uncultured beta proteobacterium (assembly GCA_963804205.1). Taxonomy (GTDB): domain Bacteria; phylum Pseudomonadota; class Gammaproteobacteria; order Burkholderiales; family Casimicrobiaceae; genus VBCG01. Next base: position 212,862 of record CAWDPJ010000009.1, read on the forward strand.
TAGCCGGAGAGCCCCGGCATCATGATGTCGAGCAGCACGATGTCCGGCGCCTCCGTGGCGAACTTGCTGAGCGCCTCTTCGCCCGACGCGGCGGTGATCGCCGTGTAGCCCTTGGCCGTCAGGATGTCCGCCAGCAGCTTGACGTTCTGCGGCGTGTCGTCGACGACCAGCACCTTCGCAGGGCGTCACGTCGCTCGTCCCTCGAGTCCCCGCCGCACCGCGTCGAGGAACTCCTTCAGGCTGATCGGCTTTCCGACGTAGCCGTCGAAACCCGCGTCGGTGATCTGGCGCCGGTCGGAGGCCATCACCGATGCCGTTACGGCGATCACCGGGATCGACGCTGTCGTCGGGTCGGCGCGGAGCTGCCGAAGGGCCTCGATGCCGTTGATGCCGGGCAGCTGGATGTCCATGAGCACGAGCGCCGGCCGTTGCTCCTTCGCAAGCCGAACGCCGTCCTCGCCGGTGATCGCCTCGAGCGTCGTGTAGCCCTTCGCCTGCAGGATGTCCCGGGCGAGCTTCATGTTCTTGTCGTTGTCCTCGACGATCAGGATCGTGCTCATTCGTTATCTCCGCGGCGCGCAGCGCCGCATTCCATTTCCCCTCTCCTTCGAGGGAGAGGGGGAAGGGGTGAGGGCAACCGTCAGATTCATGTCTGGTACGGTATCGTGAACGAGAACGTCGAGCCCTGGCCTGGCTCGCTCTCGAGCCAGATGCGCCCGCCGTGCAGCTCGACGAAGCGACGTGTCAGCGTGAGGCCGAGGCCCGTGCCCTCCTGCTTGTTCGTGTAGTGCCGGCCGACCTGGCGGAATTCCTCGAACACCGCGTCCTGGTCTTCCTTGGCGATGCCGATGCCGGTGTCGCGCACGGCGACTTCCAGGTCGTTGCCCGTGCGGCGCGCGATCACGTCGACGCGGCCGCCATCGGGCGTGAACTTCACCGCGTTGGTAAGGAGGTTCAGCAGGATCTGCTTGAACTTGCGCTCGTCGGCGACGATCTCGTCGAGCGCGGGATCGACTTCGATGCCGAGCGCGATGCCGTGCCGCTGCGCGCGCTCGCGCACCAGCGTCATCGCGTTCGAAAGTGCGGTTGGCACGTGGAACCGGCCTGGATCCAGCTCCATGCGCCCGGCCTCGACCTTGGCGAGGTCGAGGATGTCGTTGATCAGCATCAACAGGTGCCGGCCGGAGCTCAGGATGTCCTTCAGGTAGTCGTCCTGCTTGTCGTTGAGCTCGCCGAACATCCGCTCGATCAGCACTTCGGAAAAGCCGATGATCGCGTTCAGCGGCGTGCGCAGCTCGTGCGACATGTTGGCGAGGAACTCGCTCTTGTGCTGGTTCGCGACCTCGAGCTGACGGCTCTTGTCCTGGATCTCGCGGAACAGCCGCACGTTCTCGATCGCAATCACCGCCGCGTCCGCGAACGACGCCGCCATACGCACTTCGCTTGCTACGAACGGCTGCACTTCGTTTCGCCAAAACGCCAGCACGCCAATCGGCTCGCCTTCGCGGAACATCGGCACGCCGAGCATCGTGCGGAAGCCGATCCGGCGCTGCGCCTCGGTCCGCATGTAGTTCGGGTCGCTCGCGGCATCCTCGATCTGCACGACCTGATTCGCGAGGACCGTCCGGCCGACGAGCGAACCGGGACCCGGCGGTATCGGGTTGGACCGCATGTACTCGACGTCCTGAGGCGGACAGCCGTGGCTCGCCATCAGATGGAACAGCTCGCCGTCGCGAATGAACACGAACCCGCTGTCCGACTTGGCGAGCCGCGTCGCGTTCTCGATCAGCGTGGCGAGCAGCGGTTCGAGCTCGAAGGTCGTGCGGCTGATCGCCTTCAGGACCTCAGCAGTGGCGGTTTGCTGGTCGAGCGCCTCGCGCGTTTCGTTGAACAGCCGCGCGTTCTGGATCGCGATCACCGCCTGCTCGGCGAACGTCTTGAGCAACGCGAGCTGCTTGTCGCTGAATGCGCCCTTGAAATTCCGGCCGACCCAGAGCGCGCCGATGGCCTGGTCCTCGAACAGCATCGGCGCGAACACCATCGATTGATTGCCGCCCGAGGCGCCGCCCCGCCGCAGCACCGCGGGCACGTCAGGGGCGTCGATATCCGGAAATTGCGTGATGCGCTTGTCGAGGATTGCCATTCCCGAGCCGCTGTCGCGGCCGAGGGGCCGCGGAAACAGCTTGTCGAGCCCCTCGACGCGCCGGACCTGCTATAGGCGCCGACGCTCGAGCATGCCGTCGTCTCGCAACCGCATCAGGCCGACATCGTGTCCCGCGAACAGCCGCTCGCAGCTCGCCAGGATCACGTCGAACACCGGCTTCGTGTCCGCGATCGAGCTGCTGATCGCGGAGAGCACCTCGCCGGACGCGCGCTGTTGATCGAGCGCCTCGCGAGTCTCGTTGAACAGCCGCGCATTCTGGATCGCGATCACCGCCTGGTCGGCGAAGCGTCTTGAGCAGCGCCAGTTGCTTGTCGCTGAACGCTCCTTTGAACCGCCGGCCGACCCAAATCGTGCCGATGCCGCGCCCTTCGAACAGCATCGGCGCGAAAGCCATCGACTGCAGTGCCGAGCGGAGCGAGCGCCCTCGCGGGACCTCGCCGGCACGTCGCTCGCGTCGATGTCCGCGAAAGCGATGACGCGGCGTTCGAGGATCGCGGTCCCCGATGCCGCTGCTCCGAGTCGATCGGCTGCGGAAAAATCTGCTTCAGTTGCTCGCGATCCCGGACCGGCGTTCGCGCTGACGTCGAGCAGGCCATCGTCGCGAATGAGCGTGATGCCCACCGTGTCTCCCGAGAACAGGCGCTGGCAGCTTGCGAGGATCACGTCGAAGACCGGCTTGGTGTCGGAAATCGAGCTGCTGATCGCCGCGAGGACTTCGCCCGACGCGCGCTGCTGATCGAGCGATTCCGTGAGCTCCGCCGTGCGGTTCTGCAGGCTGTCGAACAGCCGCACGTTCTCGATCGCGATGACGGCCTGGTCGGCGAACGTCGTGGCAAGCTCGATCTGCTGATCGGTGAACGGCCGGACCGACCGCGCGACGTCAGGATCAGCACGCCGATCGGGACACCCTCGCGCAGCAGCGGAACGCCAAGCGCCGTCCGGTAGTGGCCGACCTGCTGCGCCTCGCGCCAGGTGTACTCCGGGTCGGCCAGGACATCCAGGACGTGAATGGGCGCGACCCTCGAGCGCGACGCGACCCGTGCACCGTTCCGCGTCCCGGCGCGATCCGCTGCGTGAGCATGAATGCCTTCACCGTCTCGTGCTCGTCGCTGGCAAAGCCATAGCTCGCCGCGTACCGATACACATCGCCCTCGCGCCGGAACAGCCAGGCGTGGTCCGAATGACAAAGCCGCGCCGCGGATTCGACCAGCGTGTCGAGCACCGTCTGCAGGTCGAACGTCGACCGGCTGATGACCTTGAGGACCTCGGCGGTCGCGGTCTGCTGCTCCAGCGCCGTCTTGGTCTCGTTGAACATGCCGCGCATTCTCGATCGCGATCACCGCCTGGTCGGCGAACGTCTTCAGCATCGCGAGCTGCTTGTCGCCGAACGCGCCCTTTATCATGCGCCCGACCCACAATGCGCCGATGCCGCGGCCCTCGACGATCAGCGGCACGGCGGCGATCGAGTGATACCCCATCGCTCGTGACGCTTCGCTTGGCAAGCCGCGGAACGTCCAGAGCGTCGATGTCCGGATAGTCGAGGACCCGCCGCTCGAGAATCGCCGTACCGGACACCGACTCTCGATCGATCGGCCTCGGGTACTGCAGTTTCCACTCTTCCCAGCCAGGACCGCGCAGGGCTGCGGCGTCGAGCATTCCGTCGCGAACCAGCATCAGGCCGATCACCGTGCCTTCGAAGAGCCGCTCGCAGCCTTGCAGGATCGCATCGAACACGGGCTTGGTGTCGGAGATCGAGCTGCTGATTGCCGACAGCACTTCGCCGGACGCGCGCTGCTGGTCGAGCGCCTCACGCGTCTCGTTGAACAGCCGCGAATTCTCGATCGCGATCACCGCCTGGTCGGCGAAGGTCTTCAGCATCGCGAGCTGCTTGTCGCCGAACGCCCCCTTGACCGGGCGGCCGACCCACAGGGCGCCGATCCCGCGGCCGTCGACGATCAGCGGCGCGGCGGCGATCGACTGGTAATCCAGGAAGCGCGACCCTTCGCGCGTTTCCGGGGGAAACGTCCGCGTCGTCGACGTCCGGAAAGTCGACGACCCTGCGCTCGAGAATCGCGATACCGGACGCGGTATCGGCGGCAAGCGGCCTCGGCCACCGCTTCTTCCACTCGCTCCAACCCGGACCGCGCAACGCCGCGGCATCGAGCATGCCGTCGCGAACCAGCATCACGCCGATATGCGTGCCCGCGAACAGGCGCTCGCAGCCCTGCGAGGATCGCATCGAACACCGGACTCGGTGTCCGACACCGAGTTGCTGATCGCCGACAGCACCTCGCCGGAGGCGCGCTGCTGGTCGAGCGCTTCGCGGGTCTCGTTGAACAGCCGCACGTTGTCGATCGCGATCGCGGCCTGGCGCGCGAACGTCTCGACCAAAGCGACCTGGTCTGGCGGGAACAATCCCGGATCGGGGCGCGCCGTGATGATGCCGCCATACGCGCCTCCCTCGCGCATCAGCGGCACCGCGAGAATGGCGCGAAGGCCGAAGCGTTCCATGTTCACCTTCGCCCCGGGAAACTCACTGTCGAGCAAGCGGCACGACGTCGGCGAGATGGACGGTCTGCCGATCGATCGCAGCACGACCGAGAAGCGACGTCCTGTCGAGAGGAACCTCGACCGTCGAAAGGTTCTGCCCGAGCGCGCCGGACCCGTACTGGGCGACCGGCTTGAGCTTCGAGCCCTCGATCAGCATGATGCGTGCGTAGGGCGCACCGCATAGCAGCGCTGCGCGCTCCGCCACGGCGTTCATCACCGGCTGCACGTCGGTCGGCGAAGACGAGATCACGCGCAGGATCTCGCTGATCGCGGTTTGCTGCTCCAGCGAATTCTTGAGCGCAGCGGTGCGCTCCTCGACCTTGCGCTCCAGCCCCGCATAGGACTCGCGAAGCTGCGCCGGTCATGCGGTTGAACTGTCCGGCCAGCGCTTCCAGCTCGTCGCCGGTCTTGACCTCGATCGCGTGGTCGAGCTTGCCGGCGCCGATCAGCTGCGCGCCTTCCTGCAGCGTGCGAATCGGCCGCGCCATTCCGCGCGCGAGGAACAACGCCGCCAGCGCCGAGATGACCAGCCCGCCGAGCAGCAGCACGCCGGTGCGCCAGATCGATGCGTCCAGCCGCGCGAGTACTTCCGCTGCGGGTTGCTCGACGAACACCTTCCAGCCGAGCGGATCGACGCTCGCGTACGCGGTCAGGACCTCGCTGCCGTCGGCGTCGGGGGTCACGACCACCGGCATCGCAGCGCCGCCGGCGGCCAGCGCCGCCTGGACGTGCGCGAGCCCCGAAAGATCGGTCTTGCGCAGCACGAGCCCGATGTCGGGATCGGCGATCAGGTAACCCGACGCGTCGACGACGTACGCCTTCCCTCGCTCGCCGATGCGGATCCGCGTGATCACGTCCCACATGAACTTGAGGTTCACGTCGGCGACGGTGACCGGCCCCTTGTCGCTTCCCGAGCGCACGGCGATCTGCATGTACGGCTCGGTTTCCTTGCGAAAGTACACCGGGCCGTAGTAGGGAACCGCGGAGGTGGGCAGCTTGAAGGCCGGATCCGCCGAGCGGTCGCGCAGGCACTCGCCGACTCGTGTCCATCGCGAGTCGCGACACCTGCGCCTTCTCGCAGCCGTCGGCGCCGATGTAGGCGATATCGGTGACGTCCGGGACCTGCTTCAGCAGCTTCAGGAACTCGAGGCGCCGTTGCTCCGCTCCCTCGGCCCCGAGTTGCGGCAGCGCCGCGCCGCGCAGCTGGCTCTGCACGTGCACGATGTATTGCTCGATGCGGCTCGCAGCGGCAAGCGCCTTCTCCTGCTGGACGCCGTGCAACGCGTCCAGCGTTTCCCGATACGAGAAGTACAGCGAGATCGAGCTCGGAATGAGCAGCGCGCCGGTCACCAGCGCGAGGATCAGGATGAAGTACTTGCGGAACAGGCGGCCGCTGCGCCGCGGCGTCGACGCTGCAGTCGTCGCGGTGGCCGCATCACTGGTCGGCCGGTCGGCGGCGGATTCGACTGCGGTGGCGGGCATGTCCATGGACCGAGGGAAGCTTATACGCTGCGGCATGCCCGCGAGGACGTGTGCCCGCCGCTCGTCATCGACATCAACGGATCACCTCGTCGGCGCGTTGAAGCAGCGACTGCGGAAGTTCGAGCCCGAGCGCTTTCGCGGTGTTCGCGTTGAGGACGAGCTTGTATTGCGTCGGCTGATGGATCGGCAGGTCGCCGGGCTTCGCGCCCTTGAGGATCCGGTCCACGTACCCTGCGGCTCGCCTGAAGTTGTCGTTGATGTCGGCCTCGTAGCTGACCAGCGCTCCCTGTCGCGCGGTTCCCTGCCAATAGTGAATGACGGGCACTCGAACGGCGGTCGCGCGCTCGATCAGTTCGGGCGAATTGAACAGCGGGTCGCCTCCTAGCAGCAGCGCGTCGGGACGTGACTGTGCCATCGCGTCGATCACGGCGAAGAGTGACGCGCGGTCGGATGCGTGGAGCTTGGTGATCGTGAAACCAAGTTGTGGGGCCACCGCGTCGATACGCCGCTCGATCTTCGGCGTTGCAGGAAAATTCGGGTTCGTGAGCAATGCCACGCGCTTCGCGTGCGGGAGCGCGGCCCTGAGCAGCTCCAGGCGCTTGACCGCCGCCTCGTCGACCAGATCGGAGATGCCGGTGATGTTCCCGCCCGGACGGGCGAACGACTTCACGATTCCCGCGTCGACGAGATCGCTCGATGTCGCGACGACGACCGGTATCGTGGAGGTCAGATCGCGTGCCTGGCGTGCCAGGCCCAGCCCGGTGACGACCAGCACGTCCGGCTGCTCGGCGACGGCCTCCCGTATCAGCGTCGCGATGCGCGCAGGCTCGAGCCTGCCGTAGCGGAGTTCGAGCACGAGCGTTTGCCCTTCGACCTGCCCCGACTCCCGCAGTCCCTTCCGAAAGCTCTCGCTGAACGGACCGCCGGTCTGCTCGTCAGCGCTAACGATCATCACGACGCGCGGCAGCCGCGCGCGTTGCGCCATGACGAAGTGCGGGCCTGCAGCGAGCACGCAGGCGATTGCACGCAAGCTGTCGCGGCGCTTCACGCGACCCTCCCGTTTGCCCGCGGCGTCCTCATCCCGACAGGATCACGGGTCGGCTCACCGCGGTCAACCGATGCAGGCTAGCCGTCTGGTCGTGCAGGCGCCGCTGGCGCCGCTGACGGTCTCCCGATCGCCGTGCAGAACGGCGCGCCTGTCACCCGCAGCAGGCAGCTCGCTCCTTACCCGTCGCTTCCGCAGCGCGCGGACCACAGCATCCCGCTGTCGCAGCTGACCGTAGCGGTTGCCTCGGTTTCCGGCCCGCAGCACGCGGTCGCGCCCGCGCCGTCGAGCAATGAACCGTCGTAGACCGGGATCGTATCGAGCGTATGGAACGCTTCCCAGGCGATGCCCTGCGGGTCGGTCACCCAGTGCTTGTTCCCTCGCGCGTAGCAGCACGCGACGTTCGGCTCCGCGACCGTGGCGTCGTGGTCGGCCGCTTCGAACTGCGCGCGAATTCCCGCCAGCTCCTCCGCGGACTCGGCCTGCAGGCCCAGGTGGTTCAGTCCCTTGCGGCCGCCCTCCCGCTGCGAAATGGCGAAATTCACCCGGGGATCATCGAGCATCCATTTCGCGTAGTCCTCCTTGCGAACCGTCGGCGAAAAGCCGAACAGTCCCGAGTAGAAACGGATGCTGGCGTCGAGGTCGGGCACGCCGAGGTGGACATGAAAGCGCTTCATCAAGTTCTCCTGGTGCGCGTGGGGGAGGGGATGCAGGCGTCCGGCGCGCAGGCGGACGCACACTCGGCGGCATCGACGACTCGGCCGCGGCCGCCGCAACAGTTCTCGGTGAGGTAACCGATCAGGCCGTTGATCGCGGCGAAATCGGCTGTGTAGATGACGAACCGGCTTTGCGAGCGCGCCTTCGCAAGGCCCGCCTGGGCCAGCTCCTTGAGATGAAACGACAGCGTCGGCGCGGGCAGGCCGAGGCGGGAGGCGAGCGCACCCGCGGGCAAGCCTTCGGGTCCCGCCTCGACGAGCAGCCGGAAGACCGCCAGGCGGCTTGGATGCGCGAGCGCCGCCAGACGCTCGCACGGCCTGGGTGGCCGGGTCGAACGTCGAGTCAAAGTAGCTTCCATATTTCCAATAATGTCGAAATATACGGAACGTGTCAAGAAGGGCGGACCGGTCGTCCGGCCGGGGCTAACCCGAACGCAACGCGGCGGCCCCCGCGATCGCCGCAAGGATTCCCACCGCCCAGACGCGGACCGCGAAGGCGGAGGGATGCGGCAACGGCGGCAGCAGGTCGGGATCCCTCAGCGCGTCGGGGAACGGACGCGGCGGCACCGCAATGATCTGGAGCTTCGAGCGATCAGCCGGGAGCCGGTCACGATATTCGGCAAGCGACGCCACCGGCGCGCTTCCCCATCGGCGGCTGGAAGGGAACTGCGGCAGGCGAAGCCATGCGATCGCCGCGAGCGTCTGCGCGATCTCGCGGCCGAGCGTCCCCGACGGCGTTGTCGTCGCCTCGGCGAGCTGCATGAGCGCCGTGCCCAGCGACTCGATGGCAAGCGCGGGCAACAACCGTGTGCGCTCGGTGACCAGGTAGTCGAAGGAGAGCGCGCGCCTTCGCCACCGAGCGGTCGCGCGCGATCAGCCACGGCAGCGCGAGCCATGCGCCGATGCGCGATGTCGGCCCGAGCTGCGGAAAATCGAGCCCGAGCGCGCGCAGCGTGTCGACCGACATGCTCGTGCAGTTGTCGGTGGGATGGTAGTAGGGGAGCTGGTGTCGCCAGAAATGCAGGAACACGCGGTTCAGCCCCGACTGCACGCGTCTCGCGGCCCGATCGTCGTCGAGCACCGCAACCAGGATCCACGTCGGCCGGTACCACGACTGGCCCGCGTTCAGGTCCGCCTGGTAGTTCATCAGGGGCACCGGCGCGGCGATGATGCCCTTCTCGCTCTCGGTGTCGAGCGCGTAGAAGCTGTTGACGAGCCATTCGCCGATCGCGCCGTCGTCGGCGATGCGGCCGGTTGCGATCGCGAAGTGGCCCGCGTGCGCTTCGTCATCGTCGCCTTGCGCGCCGTTGAGCACGAACGCGAGCACGGACTTCCCGGACCAGTCGGTACCCGGCTGGCGCTGCCAGAGCGTGGCGGCTTGAAACGGCGCGTCCGCGTCGGACGTCTCGCGAGCGAGCGCACGCAATGCATTGCCGAACGGTTGCGGCGGCAGCGTTCGCAACGGCGCCGGTGCCGGCCCGAGACGAAAAGCTTCCGGCCACAACACCCGAGCTTGCATGCCATCAGCCGAACGCGTTCCGCGAATCGTCACGGGCTGATCAGCGAACCACGCTGCCGAGCGCGCATCGAACCACGCCCGGTTCAACGGCAGCTTCGGTACGAGCGTCAGTCGGATCGGTCCCTCTGCCGTCGTGACCGACGTTGCATCGGGCGACACGCGCGCATCGCGGAGCATGATCAGGCGCCGCGATCCACACGAGCGGCGGCCACTCCAGCGGCGCAGCGCTCGGATGCGACTCGCCGAAGCGTCGCACGTCGTGGAACGGGCGGACGCCGGGCGCGAAGCCGCTGACGTCGAGACCGGGCCGCGGGATCGCGACGGTCTCGTCCGCGAAATACCAGGCTGCGGAACGGCCCGCAACGCGTTCGGCATCACGGCCGCGGACGATCGCGAAGTCCGATGCGGCATGAAGGCCGAGCGCGTCGCCCTGGCGCGCTGCGGCCATAGCGGGCTTTAGCAGCATGATGCAAAACGGGTGGAGATGCGTAGCGCTGGCACGACGCGCGTTGTTTGGTGCCGTTGCGGGCGGACGCCGACGGGTCGCTCCCTAGGCGTCCGCCTGAATTCATCCCGATGCAAAAGGCGCAGCGCCGGAATCCCGTCCAGCCATCGAACTTACGGACGCCTTTTGCATCGGCCTGCTAGGCCGTGATCTCGCGCGTCGTGATCTTGTACTTGAACGTGTCCGGATCGAGGCTGTCGATGCGCTCGTCGCGCGTTTCCGCCTGCGGGTACATGAAGAAGCCGAGCTTCGCGCCGCGTGAGCCGGGCAGGGCGACGTCGTGCGCGACGTTGTACGCCATCCAGTTGCCCTCCCAGCCGCCGAACAGCGCCGCGTTCACGGGTGCTACGACCGGATGCTTCGGGTCTTTCAGCCAGTCGGGCGTCTCGAGTCGCATCACCTTGCCGACATCCGCCGGATCCATCGCGACCCAGCCGTGTCCGGCGAGCCAGACCTCGGCGCGGCAGTGTTGAGCACGCGTGATGTCGGGCGACCCCGCCCCGAGCTCCTTGTAGCCGAAGGCCGAACGCGCAACGCGGATGCCGTAGACGTCTCGCGCCGGCACGCCGGACGGCACGCGACAGTCCGACGAACAGCGCATTGATGTCGCCGCATTTCCCGCCCAGGTTGCCGGTCTCGAGCATCGCCTTGATGTCGCCGACGCCGCAGCCGCGGACCTTCGGCTCGCGATGCGTGTTCACGACGACCCAGTCGTAGAGCGCGCGTACCTTCTCGGCATCGTTGCGCCGGGTCCCGACGATCTCCTGCGCGGTCTTGAGCACGATGCCGTCGGTCGGCATCAGGTCGGTCGGCTTCAGGTACTTCTCGAGCGTCGCGCGGTCGACGGACGACGCGTCCCGGCTCGCCCAGTCGTGACGGCGATCCTGCGTGCGGACGCGGCTCGTCACTTCGATCCACGGCGCCTTCTCGCCGGCCGGGAAGTCGCGCGTGGACCATGCGCGCGCCGAACGCATTCTCGGTGACCAGCGTCGCTTCGCTGGCATTCGTCGTCCACGTGCTGTCCTGCGGGGTTTGCCAGTCGCTCGTTACCGCCGGCACCGGCACCCACGCTTGGGTGGCGCCGCGCGCGTCGGCGATCTCGATGCGCGTGACGACCTCGAAGGTGCGCCAGCGGCCGGGGGCCGGCGTGAACGAGCGCTCCTGCGCAAGCGCGATGCCGGGCAGGTGCGTGGCAAACGGCAAGGTGGTGGCGGCGGTCAGGAAACGGCGGCGATCCATAGCGAGCTCCGGGGAAAAGGCGTTGGAAAGATTTCGGCGCGACGACTGGGCGGTGTCGCGCCCGGACGAGTGACGACGGCGCGCACGCGCGCTTCGACATCCGGGGCATCCCAGTCGATCTCGCCGATGGCGACCAGGGCGATGCGTTGATCCGGGCCGACGACGAACGTCGTCGGGAACACGCGCGCGCCCCAGGTCCGGGTCGCGGCACCGTCGTGATCCCGAACGATCGGAAAATCGAGCCCGAGCCGTTCCGCGAACGGGCGGATGCGTGCGGCATTCTCCTGCAGATTCACGCCGATCACTTCGACGCCAGAACCGGCCAGCTTCTCCCGCAGGCGGGACAGCGACGGCATCTCCGCGACACACGGCGCGCACCAGGTCGCCCAGAAGTTCACGACGACGGTACGGCCCCGAAACGCTTCGAGCCGAAGCTCGCGGCCTTCGAGGTCGCGCAGCACGAGCGGCGGCGCCGGCTCGCCCGTGCCGGCAGCGAGCTTGCCCGCGGCCGCAACCGGCCCCGGTAACGACATCGTAGTCAAAATTACAATGAACGCGGCCCTGCGGACGGTTCGCCAACCTGCGAACCGTGCAAGACGGCGAAACGGACCAAGGCGTACCGAGCACTTCATGCGCGCATTATCGCTCGCGTGCCGATCGTTGCGCGGAACAATGCAACGTTGGTCATCTTGCAGTCTGCGCCACGAGCTATGATCCCCGACTTCCCACGGGACGACGTTTCGCACGATGGAATTCAGAATGGTCAACCGCCTGACCCGCGATCCGGCTGCGGAGCGTGCTGCACTCGTGACTGGCCTGCGCGCTAAGCCCGCCGCGATCCCGCCGAAGTATTTCTACGATCCGCTCGGCGGCGCCCTCTATGGCGCGATCTGCGAGCTGCCCGAGTACTACCCGACACGCACCGAGCGCGCGATCTTCGAAGCGAACCGCGTCGACATCGCGAACGCCATCGGCACCGGCGCGCAGTTCGTGGATCTCGGTGCAGGCGACGGTTCGAAGGCGGAAAGCTGGCTACCGTTCCTTGTCCCTGCGCGGTACCTGGCAGTCGACATCGCCGCAGGAGCCATCGAGCGGACGCTGGAGCGCTTGGCAGGCCGTTTTCCCGACATGGGCATGCTGGGCGTCGTGACGGACTTCACGGCCGGCCTCGAATTGTCCGCCGATCTCGATGAGAGCGCGGCCACGTTCTTCTATCCGGGCTCGTCGATCGGCAACTTCACGCCCGAAGAGGCGATCGAGTTCATGCGCCGTATCCAGGCGGCATGCGAGACGCGCCCGGGCAGCGGTCTGCTGATCGGCGTCGACACGAAGAAGGAAAAGGCGCGCCTGGACGCCGCCTACGACGACGCGCTCGGCGTGACGGCGCTGTTCAACCGCAACGTGCTCAATCACGTCAACCGCGTGCTGGGCAGTGATTTCGATCCACGCGCGTTCGCGCACCGCGGCTTCTACGCCGAGGCGCAGGGCCGCGTCGAGATGCACCTCGAAGCGCGATCAGCTCAAGCCGTTCTCCTCGACGGCGAGACGCGCGTCTTCGCGGCGGGCGAGCGCATCCACACCGAGAACTCGTACAAGTACACGCCGGACGAGTTCGAGACGCTGATCGCGTGCGCGGGTTTTGCAACCGTGCGGCGCTGGCAGGATCCGCGCGGAGACTTCGCGGTTTTCTGGGCCGCTTGAGATTCGTGTCTGAGTCGTCGGTTACCCGACGTCGCGGGCCAGGCGCAAACCCGAAAACTGCCAGCGCGCGTCGGGCGGGAAGAAATTCCGGTAGCTCGCGCGGATGTGGGACTGCGGCGTTGCACAGGACCCGCCGCGCAGCACGTACTGGTTGCACATGAACTTGCCGTTGTATTCACCGATCGCGCCGCCGGCAGCACGAAAGCCGGGATACGGCGCATAGCTCGACTGCGTCCATTCCCAGACGTCGCCCCAGAGCTGCGCGAGCTGCCCCGAAGGCGTCGGCTCGCGCGGCGCCAACGGATGCAGCGCACCGCTCTCGACGAAGTTACCTTCGACCGGAACGTCCGTCGCGAGCGCTTCCCATTCGAACTCGGTGGGTAGCCGTGCGCCCGCCCAGCGCGCATACGCGTCGGCTTCGAAGAGGCTGACGTGCGCGACGGGCGCGCCCGGATCGATCTCCACCATGCCGCGCAGTGTGAACGTCCACCAGGTGCCGTCTCGGCGCTCCCAATAGAGCGGCGCGTGCCAGCCCTGCGCGACGACGGTGTCCCAGCCCAGCGACAGCCACAGCTCCGGACGCCGGTAACCGCCATCCTCGATGAACGCGGCGAACTCGCCATGCGACACCGGGTGCGTGGCGAGCTCGAACGGACGCAGCAGCGCGTCGTGGCGCGGCGCTTCGTTGTCGAACGCGAAACCGTTGCCGGTCGTGCCGATCTTCACCACGCCTCCGGGATGCGAAACCCATCCCGGCCGGCGGACCACGACCGGCGTAAGCGGCCATGCCGGCAGATAAGCCGGCCTGCCGGGATTGCAGGCGAGCAAGTGCTTGAGATCGGTGACGATCAGCTCCTGATGCTGCTGCTCGTGCTGCAACCCGAGCTCGATCAGTGCGCCGGCACCGCTCGGCATTGCCAGCAATCGTTCCATCGCCGCGTCGACGTGCGCGCGATAGTCGCGAACCGCTTGCAGCGACGGTCGCGTGAGCAGGCCGCGTTGCGGCCGCGGATGCCGGTCGCCGACGGCGTTGTAGTACGAATTGAACAGGACCTTGAACGACGCGTCGAAACTGCGGTAATCCGGCAGGTGCGGCGCGAGCACGAAGGTTTCGAAGAACCAGGTCGTGTGCGCGAGGTGCCACTTGACGGGACTCGCGTCCGGCATCGATTGCACGACGCAATCCTCGGGTGACAACGGGGCGGCCAGCGCGAGCGTGCGCGCGCGGACCGTCGCATAGCGGGAAGTTTGCGTCGACGGGCGGGTTTCGGGGCAGGACCGGGAATGCGCCATGAGATCGGAACTTCAGTGACCGGCCGTCAAGGCTACACGCTTCGCTGCGTTTACGTCATCGCAGTCCTGCGTACGGGTTTGTCCGGCTGACAGCGCGCGCAGAAATAGATGCCGCGACCGCCGACGTCGACGCGACGGATGCGTGTGCCGCAGGTCCAGCAGGGCAACCCTTCACGGTCATAAACTCGAAAGCGCCATGCGTCCCGCGTGAGTCCGCTGGCCTCGAGCTTTCGCACGATCGCCGGTTCGTTCGTCGTGCCCGACGTGCGAAGGCTTTGCCTTGGCAGTTGCAGGATCGCGCGGGCGAGCCGCGCGATCGCGTCGTCGGAGAGCTCGAAGGGCCGCGTCGTGTGTCGCAGGCTCGTCGCATGGAGGATGTCGCTGCGCAGATAGTTGCCGAGGCCGGCGAGAAACGCCTGGTCGAGCAGCAGCGCTGCGAGCGAGCGTCGCGCGAAAGCGGGTTGGCGCAGCCGGGCCTTGACCATCGCGACGGTCGTGGCGCGATCGAGCACGTCGGGTCCAAGCCGCTTGAGATAGGGCTGGTCGGCCAGCTCCGCGGCATTCAGCAGCTCGATCTGCGTCGCCGAAAGCAGCAGGGCCGCGTGCGTGGACGTCTCGAGCAATACGCGCACCGACGGCGCGCGCTCGTCGAGCAAGGATTCAAGGCGCCCGGCGCTTACCACTCGCCATTTGCCGTAGAGCTGGTTGTGGCTGTAGTGCGTGAGTCCGTTCGAGTAGGCGATCAGCAGCGCCTTGCCATGCGAAGTGACGCCAGTGACGTGGGCCCCGCGCAATGTACGCGCGCGGCGCGCAAGACGCGGAACGCGGTACTCGATGCGGACCAGCGGCTGATCGACGAGAACACGCGCGAGCGCTTCCGCCTCGCGCCGGATCTCGGGGCCTTCGGGCATGGCAATCAGTCGTAACGCTCGCGCGCCGCCGTGCAGATCCGTCCGTCGAAATCGTCGCGACACGCATCGCGCACCGCAGCGCACACGGCGTCGCTCACGTCGCCGGACATCCCCTCGAGCACCTTGCCGAGACTCTCCGACAACCCCTTGACGATTCCGGAGGTGCCCTCGCCCGGCTGCACGCCGGCCTTCATCCTCGCCGCGACTTCGGCGAACTCCGCCATGCAGGCGCGATGCAGCGAATCGATCTGCGCATCGCGCGAAAACATCTGCTGCCAGAACCAGAAGAGCGCGCCGGCGACCAGGACGCCAAGCCCGATCAGCGCGGCAGCCCTCGCTTTCGGGTTCACGCCGCCCGGACCTCGACGCGGGGCGCGCCGGCGACGATCTCGCCGATGACGGCGGCGTGCTCGAAGCCTTCGTTGCGGAAGATCGTGAGCACGTCATCGACCGCTTCGGGCGCGCACGCAACGAGCAGGCCGCCGGACGTTTGCGGGTCGGTGAGCAACGCGCGTTCCGCGTCGCCCAACGCCTCGTCGAGCGACACGTCGCTACCGTAGCCCGCCCAGTTGCGGCCGGACGCGCCGGTGAAGATCCCCTCGCGCGCGAAACTTTCGACACCGGGATGCAGCGGTATCCTCGCCCAGTCGATGCGCGCGCCAAGCTTCGACCCGCGACAGATTTCGAGCAGGTGACCCAGCAAACCGAAGCCCGTGACATCGGTAAGTGCATGCACGCCCTCGAGCTTGCCGAGCGCGATTCCGGGCGTGTTGAGCTTCGTCGTGCTCGCGAGCATCGACGCGTACTGGTCGGCGGACAGCTTGTCCTTCTTGAGCGCGGCACTGTAAACACCGACGCCGATCGGCTTGCCGAGCACGAGCCGGTCGCCCGGCCGCGCACCGACGTTGCGCTTCAGTTGCTTCGGGTCGACCAGGCCGATGGCGACCAGGCCGTAGATCGGCTCGACCGAATCGATCGTATGCCCGCCGGCGATCGGGATGCCGGCCTTCGCGCAAACCGCTTCGCCACCTTCGAGCACGCGCCGGATGGTCTCGACCGGAAGCTGGTTGATCGGCATGCCGACCAGCGCCAGCGCGAACAGCGGCGTCCCGCCCATCGCGTAGACGTCGGAGATCGCGTTCGTGGCGGCGATCGCGCCGAAGTCGTACGGATCGTCGACGATCGGCATGAAGAAATCCGTCGTGGCGACGATCGCCTGGTGCTCGTTCAGCTGATAGACGGCCGCGTCGTCCGCCGTCTCGATGCCGACCAGGAGCGCTTTTGGCAATAGCGTTGGTCCTGCCTTCGAGATGATCTGCTGGAGCACCGCGGGGGCGATCTTGCAGCCGCAGCCGCCGCCGTGGGAGAACGAGGTGAGCTTGAGCGGAGCGCGGTCGGGAGCGTTCATGGCGAGAGGGATCCTGTGGAGGACACGGTCATTCTACCGGCGGCGTGAGCACGTGCGCGTTCGACCGTTGCCGCGAGCGCCGCTTGCTCGTTTGCAGGCGTGAAGTTCGGAGCTCGCGCAGCGCACGCAGCGTGCAGCGAACCCAGGAACGCGCGATCGCGGCATGCACGCTCGACGACCGTCGCCAGGTCCGCGGCATCACCGACGGCGAAGTAGCCCGGATAGTCTCGCTCCGAGCATTCCGAGGTTGCCCGAGATGCGGCTCGCAACCACGGGCGTGCCGGAGGTGATCGCCTCGACGACGACGTTCGCGCCGCCTTCCATGCGCGAAGGAACGATCAGCAGATGCGCACGCTTGATCGCCTGCCGCGTCCACGCATGGGGTCGCGCGCCCAGCACCTGGACACGCGGATCGTCGGCCGCCAGCGCTCGAGCGGCGTCACCTAACGCGGGATCGAGCGCCGCGCCGATGATCGACAACGTGGCCGGGACGTCGCGCGGCAATCGGCGCCACGCGTCGAACGCCGTGCGCGGATCCTTCTCGTCGCGAAGGTGCGCGACGAGCAGGCAATGCAGCCGGTCCGCCGCCTTGTGCGGAAATGCAGCAAGCGCGCGCGCGGATTGATAGACGACGTCCGCCTTGTCACGTGAAAGCGTCGGCAGATGGCGCACGGCGTCGGCTTGGAGCACGATCAGTCGATCGGCATCGTCGAGCGAACGACGCGCCTCCGCGTTGCCTGCAGGGAGATCGCGATACAGGTCGGTTCCGGTCATCGCGACGATGAGCGCGCGGTCCGGCCTCGTGGCCTTCCACGCGGCGATCGCGGTTCGGCTCCGTCGCGCGTGCAGCGCGATCATGGCCACCGCCGGATCGCGTCGTCCGCCGGTCACCGGCGCCTCCGGCGCTTGTAGAATCGTTCGGTACGCTGGGGACAGCAGGCGGGCCCAGCGCGCGGCCGTTCGCCAGTTGCCGTTGTTGGCATCGGCCAGGTAAGGCGTGACGAGGATGACCGTGGGCGCTGTTCGCGAGGACATCGGGTGGGACATCGGGGCAGGCGCGCCGCGCACGGCGGCCGCGCTCGCCGACGCGCTGCGCGAAGCGCGCGAGTATACGCTCGGCTTGTATGCGCATCTGACCGACGGGCAGCAGCATTTCCCGCGCATTGCGACGGTCAATCCGCCGCGCTGGGAACTGGGGCACATCGGCTGGTTCCAGGAGTTCTGGTGCCGGCGCTATCGCACCGACGATCCGCGCGGCGCGCGTACGCCCTCGCGACTTCCGCTTGCCGATCGATGGTTCGACTCGAGCCTGGTTCCGCACGACACACGGTGGGACCTGCCGCTGCCGGATTGGGAAGGCATCCGTGCCTATCTTGCTGCGACACTCGATGACACGCTGACGGCCCTTGGTCGTGCGGATTGCGGTCGCGTCGTATTTCTTCGAGCTCGCGCTCTACCATGAAGACATGCACGCCGAAGCGCTGCTGATGACATTGCAGTCGCTCGGCCTGCCGGCGCCGTCGTGCGCTCCCTCGGTACGGATTCCGCCCGGCGAGGGGGGCGACGCCGTCGTGC
Source organism: uncultured beta proteobacterium (assembly GCA_963804205.1). Lineage (GTDB taxonomy): Bacteria > Pseudomonadota > Gammaproteobacteria > Burkholderiales > Casimicrobiaceae > VBCG01. The sequence goes on from CAWDPJ010000009.1 coordinate 230,970, forward strand.
CGGGCGGTACGTTGCGCATGGGTGCGGAGCACGGTGACGACGCGCATCGATTCGTGTTCGACAATGAAAAGTACGCGCACGACGTCGACGTCGCGCCGTTCGCGATTGCAAGGCGTTGCGTGACGCAGGGCGAGTTCGCAGCGTTCGTCGACGATGGCGGCTATGCGAACCCGCAGCTATGGGACGAAACGGGCCGCGCGTGGCTCGCGGCCGAGCGGCGCCAGAGGCCGGCGCATTGGCGCCGCGCGCACGACGGCGGCTGGGACGTGCATCGATTCGATCGCTGGCTACCGCTCGAGCCGATGCGCGCCATGCAGCACGTGAATGCATTCGAAGCCCAGGCGTGGTGCACATGGGCCAATCGTCGCTTGCCTACCGAAGCGGAATGGGAGAAGGCCGCGGTCGACGGCCTGTTGGCTACACCTGGCATCGTATGGGAATGGACCGCAACGCCATTTCGCCCCTATCCCGGATTCGCGGCCGACCCCTACCAGGACTATTCGGCGCCCTGGTTCGACGATCACCAAGTGCTCCGTGGCGGCTCGTGGGCGACGCGGCCGCGCCTCGTGCATGCGCGGTTTCGGAATTTCTATCAGCCGCACCGGCACGACGCGTTCGCGGGGTTTCGCACCTGCGCGCCCGGGTGAGTTTCGCTGCACTGCAGCAAACGTTGCAAAATACCCACGTCAACGCCACGGTCGCCGACCAGCGCGGCTTTCTTCACGGGTTGGGGAGGCGTAGCATCCTGTTCGCGACCTGGGGACCCGGCGACCGCGCGATTGCGCGATCGACAGCACAAACGCGTGCTCGCGCTGTCTTAACGGCAGTGGGACAACTGCCGAACCTCGGGCGCGCCACCAGGAGCACGGAAGCTTGAAGCCGACCGATATTGCGGACCCCAACTACTTTCACAAGGTCGTCGATTGCCAGTGGGCCTGTCCCGCCCACACGCCGGTCCCCGAATACATCCGCCTGATTGCCCAGGGACGCTACGACGACGCGTATCTGGTCAACTGGAAGTCGAATGTCTTTCCCGGGATCCTCGGCCGCACCTGTGACCGGCCGTGCGAGCCGGCATGCCGGCGCACGCGCGTGGAGGAAGGGTCGATCGAGCACCGCAAGACGGAGACCCGTCCCGAGCCGGTGGCGATCTGCCGGCTGAAGCGCGCCGCGGCGGATTTCAAGGACGACATCCGCGATCGCCTGCCCAAGCCGGTCGCCGTCAAGAACGGAAAGCGCGTCGCGTTGATCGGCGCAGGTCCTGCGTCGCTGACCGTCGCGCGCGATCTCGTGCCGCTCGGTTACCACTGCGTGGTGTTCGATCGCGATGCCTCCGCCGGCGGCATGATGCGAACCCAGATCCCCAAGTTCCGGCTGCCGGACATGGTGATCGACGAAGAGGTCGGCTATGTGCTCGATCTCGGCGTCGAGTTCCGGCCAGGCGTCGAGATCTCGAGCATGAAGGCGCTGCTGGGCGAAGGATTCGATGCCGTGTTCGTCGGCAGCGGCGCCCCGCGTGGCCGCGATCTCGACGTCCCCGGTCGTCGCGAAGCGGCGAAGAACATCCACATCGGCATCGACTGGCTGTCGTCGGTCTCGTTCGGACACGTCGACAAGATCGGCAAGCGCGTCGTCGTGCTCGGCGGCGGCAACACGGCGATGGATTGCTGCCGCAGCGCGCGCCGTCTCGGCGGCGAGGAAGTGCATGTCGTGGTCCGCTCCGGCTTCGACGAGATGAAGGCGTCCCCCTGGGAGAAGGAGGACGCGATGCACGAGGGCATTCCGATCCACAACTTCCTCGTGCCGAAGGCGTTCCTGCACGACAACGGCAAGCTCACCGGCATCAGCGTTCGACAAGGTCGAGGCGCGCTACGACGACAAGGGTCACCGTCAGCTGGTGCCCACCGGCGAGCCGGAAGTCGTGTTCGCGTGCGACGACGTGCTGGTGGCGGTTGGCCAGGAGAACGCGTTCCCCTGGATCGAGCGCGACGTCGGCATCGAGTTCGACAAGGGGGGAATGCCGATCGTCGATCGGGTCACGATGATGTCGACGCGGCCCGGCGTGTTCTTCGGCGGCGACGCGGCATTCGGTCCGAAGAACATCATCTGGGCGGTCGCGCATGGTCACGACGCGGCGATCTCGATCGACAAGCTTTCCCGCGGCGACGATCTGCGGGATCGCCCGGCGCCGACGTTCCTGCTCATCTCGCAGAAGATGGGTATCCACGAGTGGAGCTACGACAACGCGATCACGCCGGAGAAGCGTCACAAGGTCCCGCTCAAGGATACGGTCATCGCGCTGAAGAGCATCAAGGTCGAGGTCGAGCTCGGATTCGATGCCAGGCTCGCCTGGTCCGAGGCGCAGCGTTGCCTCAACTGCGACGTGCAGACGGTGTTCACGGACAAGCTCTGCATCGAGTGCGATGCCTGCGTCGACATCTGCCCGATGGACTGCATCACGTTCACCGAGGACGGCGAGGAGGCGGAGCTGCGCACGAGGCTGCACGCGCCGGCGCCGAACTTCGCGCAGGATCTGTATCTCTCCGGCGCACTGAAGACCGGCCGGGTCATGGTCAAGGACGAGGACGTCTGCCTGCACTGCGGCTTGTGTGCGGAACGCTGCCCGACCGGTGCGTGGGACATGACGAAGTCGTTCATCGACATGACCCATGCGGGCGAGGTGCCGCAGACAATGACTGTCGCGCGCGCGGCTGCGGCGACCGGCGCGGCCGCCGAAATGGCGGCGGACTGACACGATGAAAGAGCTCATGAGTGCCGCCGGGCGCCCGAAGGCGCTCGCCCCCTCCTTCGAGGAGGGGGTGTGCGACGTCGCGAAGCGACTAGCCTGGGGGAGGTTGTCCAATGACGCCGCCGGGCCGTCCCAAGGCACGAATCGCCCCCCTCGGGGGGCAGCGCAGCGGCTTCAGCCGCAAGCGTGGGGGCCGTTCAGCGGGTCAACGACTTCGTCGTCAAGTTCGCGAACGTCAACGGTTCGGGATCGGCATCCGCGAACGGCCTGTTCGCGAAGGCGGTGCTGCGAATGGGCGTCCCGCTGGCGGCACGCAACATCTTCCCGTCGAACATCCAGGGCATGCCGACCTGGTACGAGGTTCGCATCGTCGAGCGGGGCTGGCGCGGCCGCCGCGGCGGCGTCGATCTCGCCGTGCCGATGAACCCGGAGACCTGGAACGCCGACGTGGCCGAGATCGAGCCCGGCGGCTACCTGTTCTACGATTCGACGCGACCGTTGACCCGCGCGAAGCTGCGCGACGATGTGAACGTGCTCGGCATGCCGCTGACCGCGATCTGCGCCGAGATGTTCAGCGACATGCGGCAGCGCCAGCTGTTCAAGAACATCATGTATGTCGGCGCGCTCGCAGCGCTGCTCGACATCGAGCCGGCAGTCATCGAGACGCTGCTCGTCGAAGCCTACGGCGGCGAGAAGAAGGCGCCGCTGCTGGATGCGAATCGCGCCGCGTTCCAGCGCGGCTACAGGTTTGCGAAGGACGATCTGCCGCCGATCGGCCTGCGCATGGAGCGCCGGAACAACGTCGGCGATCGCGTCTTCATCGACGGCAACAGCGCAGCCGCACTTGGCGCCGTGTACGGTGGTGCGACCGTCTGCGCCTGGTACCCGATCACGCCGTCGACGTCCCTCGCCGAAGCATTCCAGAAATGGTGCCGCAAGTTCCGCACCGATCCGGCGACCGGCAAGAATCGCTATGCGATCGTCCAGGCCGAAGACGAGCTTGCGTCCATCGGCATGGTCGTCGGCGCGGGATGGAACGGGGCGCGCGCCTTCACGGCGACGGCCGGTCCCGGCATCTCGCTGATGCAGGAATTCATCGGGCTGGCCTATTTCGCCGAGATTCCGGCCGTGCTGTTCGACGTGCAGCGGGGCAGTCCGTCGACTGGCATGCCGACGAAGACCCAGCAGGCCGACATCCTCTCTGCCGCTTACGCTTCGCATGGCGACACCAAGCATGTGCTGCTGTTTCCCGAGGATCCGACCGAGTGCTTCACGATGGGGGCGCAGGCGTTCGATCTCGCCGACCGGCTGCAGACGCCCGTGTTCGTGATGCTCGATCTCGATATCGGCATGCAGGACTGGCTGACCGCGCCGTTCGAATGGGACGACCATCGCGCGCTCGATCGCGGCAAGGTCATGACCGCCGACGAGCTCGAGGCGGGCAAGGATTTCGGACGCTATCTGGATGTCGACAACGATGGCATCCCGTACCGCACGCTGCCCGGGACGCATGCGCGCCGCGGCGCCTACTTCACGCGAGGCACGTCGAAGGATCGCTACGCACGCTACACGGAAGAGGGACCGGCGTACGTCGACAACATGCAGCGGCTGCTGCGCAAGTTCGACACCGCCCGCGATCTCGTGCCGGGCCCGATCATCGAGAAGGCCGCGCAACCGACGCGCGCTGGCGTCCTCTGGTTCGGGTCGTCGGGCGCACCGATGGCGGAGGCGTTGGCCGCGCTCGAAAGCCGCGGCATCTTCCTCGACCGCATCCGCGTGCGCGCGTTTCCGTTCGCGGATGCGATCGCCGATTTCATCGCCGAGCACGATCGCGTCTTCGTGGTCGAGCAGAACCGCGATGCGCAGCTTCGTGCGCTCCTGATCAACGAATGCGGTATCGAGCCGTCCAAGCTCGTCAGCGTGCTGCACTACGACGGGAACCCGATGACCGCACGGTACGTCGAGCGGGAAATCGCGGAAAAAGCCCAGCTGTTCAACGTCGTTCCGCTGAAAAAGATCGCTTCATGACCTACCTGGCAAAACCGAAACTGCACCATCCGTCGCTGCCGACGAACGCGCTCGGCTACACGCGTCGCGACTATGAAGGCCCGGTGTCCACGCTTTGCGCCGGCTGCGGCCACGACTCGATCTCCGCGGCGATCATCCAGGCGTTCTTCGAGCTGGCGACCCCGCCGCATCGGGTGGCGAAGCTGTCAGGCATCGGCTGCTCGAGCAAGACGCCCTCGTATTTCCTCGGCCAGTCGCACGGGTTCAACAGCGTGCACGGCAGGATGCCGTCGGTGCTGACCGGCGCGAACCTCGCCAATCGCGACCTGATCTATCTTGGCGTGTCGGGGGACGGCGATTCCGCATCGATCGGTCTCGGCCAGTTCGCTCACGTACTGAGGCGCGGGGTCAACATGACCTACATCGTCGAGAACAACGGCGTCTACGGTCTCACCAAGGGCCAGTTCTCTGCGACCGCCGACAAGGGCAGCAAGAGCAAGCGCGGTGCCGCCAACGAGGATGAGCCGATCGACCTCGTGATGCTTGCGCTGACGCTCGGCGCAACGTTCGTCGCGCGCGGGTTCTCGGGCGACAAGGGGCAGCTCGTGCCGCTCGTCAAGGCCGCGGTCCAGCACAAGGGCGCGGCGTTCCTCGACGTCGTCTCGCCCTGCGTCGCGTTCAACAACCATCCGGGCTCGACGAAGAGTTACGACTACGTTCGTGCGCACAACGAGACGGTGAACTTCCTCGACTACATGCCGGACCGCGAGCCGATCGTCGCCGAAGGCGCGCCCGGCTCGCTGCAGACGGTACCGCTGCACGATGGCGGCTCGATCCGCCTGCGCCGGCTCGAAGCCGATTACGATCCGGACGACAAGGTGGCGGCGATGGCGTACCTCGAGGCGCGCCGCGCGCAAGGCGAGGTCGTGACCGGCCTGCTCTACCTCGATGCCTCCGACTTCGACCTGCACGACGCGCAGAACACGATTCCCGCCCCGCTGAACGCGCTGACCGATCCCGAGCTCGTGCCCGGCACCGCCGCGCTCGCGAAGGTGAACGCGAGCCTGAGGTAGGCACGCTCGGGGTGTTTCCAGTAGTTCCGCCGAAAATCGTGTGGCTCCGCCACCGATTTTCGGGTAACTCCACCGGCCGAAAGTAGGGCTTCACTTTCGGCCGATTGACTCGTGATGACCGCACGCTCGTACCTGTTCGTGCCGGCCGATCGGCCCGAGCGCTATGCGAAGGCGCTTGGCTGCGGTGCGGACGTGGTGATCGTCGACCTCGAGGATGCGGTCGCGCCGGCCGGCAAGCTGCAGGCACGCGAGGCGCTGCATGCCTGGCTGGCCGAGACACCGGCGCCGGTGTTCGTGCGCATCAACGGCGTGGACAGCGCGTGGTTCGGCGACGATCTTGCGATTTGCGGCCACGCGTCGGTGCTCGGCGTGATGCTGCCGAAAGCGGAGCGCACCGCCGACCTCGCCCGCATCGCAAGCAGCGCGCCGGGCAAGCGGCTGTTGCCGCTCATCGAGACCGCCGCTGGCCTCGACCGGGCGCGCGAGCTCGCGGCCGCACCTGGCGTCGAGCGGCTGGCGTTCGGCTCGATCGATTTCCAGCTCGACCTTTCGATCGACGGCGACGCCGACGAGCTGCTCTATTTCCGATCGCACCTGGTGCTCGCCTCACGCCTGGGCGGCTGCCTGCCGCCGGTCGATGGCGTGAGCACGGCGATCGACGACTTGCGCCTGTTGGAATCGGACACCGAGCACGCGCGACGTCTCGGGTTCGGGGCGAAACTTTGTATCCATCCGCGGCAGGTTGCGATCGTCAACCGTGCGTTCACGCCGAGCGACGAAGCGCGCGAATGGGCCCGACGCGTGATCGAGGCGTCCGAGCGCTCGGGCGGCGCGGCGGTCGCCGTCGACGGCAAGATGGTCGACCGTCCGGTGCTGCTGCGCGCGCAGCGAATTCTTGCGGAGGCCGGCGACCACGAGGGCCACCGATCGCGGTGACCATGACGCGGACTTCGACGGATCGTGCCGCCGCGCTCGCGGTCCAACGATCATGAACCTCGACGCGACGCTGCATCTTCTGCCTCGCGAAGGTAACGCCTGTCCGCTGTACATCTACCTTCACGGTCGCAATGCTACCGGGCTCGCGATGGCGCAGGTCGCAGACCGTTTCGCGCAGTTCTATCCGCAGGCAGCCCACTTGATCCCGGAGGGCTTCGAGCCGAGCGACACGACGCCGGACAGCCGCGAGTGGTTCTCGACGCGCGACATCCGCGAGGACAACCGCTTCGAGCGCGTGACGGCGGCGCTTCCCGCGTTGGTCGCGTTCATTCGGGACGCGCAATCCCATTTCGGTGTGACGCCGCTCGCGACCGCGCTCGTCGGCTTCTCCCAGGGCGCAATCCTGGCGCTCGAAGCGGCGCAAGCGCATTCCGGACTGGTCGGCCGCGTCGTCGCGATCGCCGGCCGTTACGCGAGCCTGCCGAACACGCCTCCCGACGCGGTCATCCATCTCGTGCACGGGAAGGAGGACACGGTCGTGCCGGCCCGGCACAGCGTCGAGGCGGCCACGCGCCTCGTAGCGCTCGGCGGCGATGTGACCGCCGACATCGTGCCCGGCATCACGCATTCGCCGCATCCCGAGCTCATCGACCGCGCGCTTGGCCACCTGCAGACGTTCCTCCCCCGGCGCGTATGGGCGGAGGCGATCGCAGAAGCGCCCCTGATGGCCACGCGCGCCGACAGCCGGAATCTCGCCAAGCCGATCGCGCCGCCTGCGGCCAACGATGGTTGAACGATGACGCCACCGGTCTAGAATCCCTGTATGCGCCTCCTGATCAAGATCGTCGCAGGTGTGGTCGTCCTGCTGGTGCTGCTGCTCGGTGCAGTCGCGATCGTCGTTGCGACGATGGACACGCGCACGCTGCTCGCACCGATCGAAGCGCAGCTCGAGCGGGCGACCGGACGCGACGTGAAGCTCGGCACGCAGGCGCGCCTCGATCTGTCGCTGACGCCTACGCTGCAGCTCACCGATGTCACGCTCGGGAACGCGCCTTGGGGCAGCGACAAGGAGATGATCCGCGCGAAGCGCGTCGAGGCGCAGGTTGCATTGTTGCCGCTGTTGTCACGCCGGGTCGAACTGATCCGCTTCACGCTCGTCGAGCCGACGATCCTGCTCGAGACCGACAGCCAGGGACGCGGGAACTGGACGTTCGGCGATTCGCCGGCGACGCCGGGCAAGCCGGCCGATCCGTTCGCCGATGCAACCGGTGCGTTCGGTCTTGGCGAGTTCGCCGTCGAGAAAGGCGACGTACGCTGGCGGGACGGGCGCACCGGAGAAGTCACGCAGATCCGCATCGAGCGCCTGTACCTGCGTGCGCGCGATCCCGACAAGCCGGTCGTCGCCGAGTTCCGCGGATCGATTGCCGAGGTTCCGCTCGTGCTCGAGGGGCACTTCGGGCCGCTCGCTGCGCTGCGCACCAAGCAGTGGCCTTGGCCGGTGAGCGTGAAGGGCGAAGTCGCCGGGCGCAAGACTGAAGTCACGACGAAGGTCCGTGAAACGCCGGACGGGCTCGAGGCCTCCGATCTCGTGATTCTCGTCGGCAACTCGAGGATCCGCGGCTCGCTCGTGTACACGGCACGAGCGCCGCGCCCGTTCGTCCGCTTCAAGCTCGACGCGGATGCGCTCACGCCGGCGGATTTCGCGCTCGCCGGCGGTGCCGCCGCTACGGCCGCGACGGCCGCGACCGGGCGTGCCCCCGTTGCTCCGAAGGCGGTTGCCAAGCCGGACCGTCGCCTCTTTTCGTCAACGCCGCTCCCGTTTGGCGGCTTGGCCGCTGTCGATGCGCAGGGCGAGGTAGCGATCGGCAAGCTCCTTCTCGGCGAGGGTCGCTCTGCCGGAGAAGTCCGCATGAAGATGAACCTCGCGGACGCTCGCCTCGACATCAGCGAATTCGGGGGCAACGTGCTGGGAGGCAGTGCACAGGGGCGGCTCGTGCTCGATGCGCGCAACGAGAAGAACGCATCGCTCATGCTGAAGCTCGACGCACGCGACCTCGATCTGGCGGCGGTGATGGCGCTTGCAGGTGTCAAGCGCGATGTGAAGGGTGGCAAGACCCAGATCCATCTCGACGTGAACGCCCGCGGCAACTCGATGCGCGGTTTCGCGTCGTCGCTGAACGGCAGCGCGGTCGCAAGCGTGGGCAACGCGCGCTGGATCTCGACGGGCGCGGGAATGCCGGCAGCGCTCGATCAGCTGGCGACCGTGTTCAATCCGTTGCGCACGAGCGGCGCGCCGACCGATCTGAAGTGCGTCGGACTCCGGCTGCCGTTCGCCGGGGGCGTCGCTCGCTTCGATCGGGGCATCGGTTTCGAGACCGAGCAGCTCGGCGTGGCGGCGAGTGGCACGATCAACCTCGGCAGCGAATCGCTCGATCTGCTCGTGCACCCGCGGATCAAGGATCGAAGCGGCCTCGACCTCGCACGGATCAGCGGCGCAGTCCGCGTGCAAGGGCCGCTGGATGCGCCGCGGGTCGCGTTGAATCCGGTCGGCTCGATCGCCGCGGCCGGCGATATCGTGGCGCTCGCTCGCGGTGGGCGTGCCGCGCTTGCGCCCACGGCGCCGAGCGGACCGAGCGAATGCGCAGTCGCGTTGGGTACGGCGCGGGCGGGAAGTGCGACGGCGCGCGCAGCGGAAACGCCGTCGCGCGCGGCGAGAGCAGGAGCTGAATCGGGCATTGGGCAAGCTGCTCGGGCGTTAGCGCCGAATGCCGCCAACCTCGTTACGGACGCAGGTCGGCATCATCGGTGCCGGACCTTCCGGCCTTCTGCTGTCGCATCTGCTCGCGCGTGCGGGCATCGACTCGATCGTCGTCGAGGACCGCAGCCGCAGCTACGTCGAGGAGCGCATCCGCGCCGGCGTGCTCGAGCAGCAGACCGTCGACCTCCTGAACGAGACCGGCGTCGGCGCCCGCATGATGCTCGAAGGGCTCGTGCACCACGGCATCAAGCTGCGCTTCGGCGGCCGCACCTGCCGGATCGACTTCGCGGCGCTGACGCCCGGACGCGCCGTCACCGTTTACGGGCAGCACGAGGTCGTGAAGGATCTGATCCGCGCGAGGCTCGACGCGGGCGGCACGATCCTGTTCGACGTATCGGACACTTCGATCCGCGGTTTCGAGGGGGCCACGCCGTCGATCGGCTTCGTCCACGGCGGCGAGCGTTGCGAGATCCATTGCGAGTTCATCGCCGGCTGCGATGGCTTCCACGGCATTTCGCGCCCCTCGATCCCCGCCGGTGCGCTGCGCGTCTACGAGCGGACCTATCCGTTCGCCTGGCTCGGGATTCTCGCGAAAGCGCGGCCTGCCTCCGAGGAGCTGATCTACGCATTGCACGACGACGGGTTCGCGCTGCTGTCGATGCGCTCGCCGGAGATCACGCGCTTGTACCTGCAATGCGCGCCCGACGAGGACTTGAGCACGTGGCCGGACGATCGGATCTGGGCCGAGCTGCACAAGCGGCTCGAGGACGTCTCCGGCCCGAAGCTGAACGAAGGCCCGATCCTGCAGAAGGGCGTGACGCCGATGCGCAGCTACGTCGTCGAGCCGATGCGGCACGGACGGCTGTTCCTGGCCGGCGATTCCGCGCACATCGTGCCGCCGACCGGTGCCAAGGGCATGAACCTCGCCGTCGCGGACGTCCGCGTGCTCGCAAAAGCCTTCGCGGACCACTATGCGCGGGGCGAAAGCGACGGCCTCGATCGCTATTCGGAGACCTGCTTGCGGCGCGTCTGGAAGGCGCAGCGGTTCTCGTGGTGGATGACGTCGATGCTGCACCGGTTCGACACCGACAACGCGTTCGACCGGCGCCGCCAGCTCGCGGAGCTCGAATACGTCGCGGGGTCGAAAGCGGCGCAGACGGCGCTCGCCGAGAACTACGTCGGCTTGCCGCTGGAGTAGCGGACCGCGCCGCACTCCCTTCCCCGTCGTTCCGGGGAGAGGGCTGGGGCGAGGGGGTCAATCGGTCAGAAGCGCGCTTAGCCTGAACCGGGTGATTCTTCCGATCTGCTGCAGCGCCTCGGCGAATTCGCTGTCGACGTCGCGTTCGACGCGACGCGCGAACTCCGCTATCACGCCGGCACGCTCGTAGCCCTTCACCGCGAGGATGAAAGGGAAGCCGAATTTCGCGTTGTACCGATCGTTCAGCTCGACGAGTCGCTCGTACTCTTCCGGCGAGCAGCTGGTCAGACCTGCGCCCGACTGTTCCTTCGTCGAGTCCGACGTCAGCGCGTTTGCGATCATCGCCCGTCCGGCAAGCTCGGGATGCGCGCGGATCAGCGCCAGCTGCTCGCCGCGACTCGCAGATTGCACGACACGCAGCATCGCTTCGTGCAGCGCATCGATGCTCGCGAACGGGCGAGCGTCGTAAGCACGCTGCGCGATCCACGGCGAATGCTCGAAGACGCCCCCAAGGCTGCGACGAAACCCGCCGGATCGAGTGCATTGATCTCCGAAAGCGTCATGGGCTGCGCGCGAAAGGATGCGTTGCGATCCAGTGCCGCGCGATGTCGATGCGTCGCGCGAACCATACGCGGTCGTGCGAGCGCGCGTAATCGAGGAACCGCGCGAGCGACGCAAGCCGCGCCGGCCGGCCCGACGATCCGGCAGTGCAGCCCGATCGAGAGCATCTTCGGCGCATCGGGTCCGGCGGGGTCGCCTTCGGCGTAGAGCGTGTCGAACGCGTCCTTCAGGTAGCTGTAGAACTGATCGCCGCTGTTGAAGCCCTGCGGCGTGGCGAAGCGCATGTCGTTGGTGTCGAGCGTGTACGGGACGACCAGGTGCGGCGTCGCGCCGCGCGCCGTCTCGACCTCGACCCAGTAGGGCAGGTCGTCGGCGTACGAATCCGCGTCGTAGACGAATCCGCCGTGCTCGACGACGAGTCGTCGCGTGTTCGGACTGTCGCGGCCCGTGTACCACCCCTCGGGCGGCTTGCCGGTAAGGCGGCGGATCGCGTCGACTGCACGCTCGAGATGGTCGCGCTCGAAGGATTCGTCGACGGCCTGGTAGCTGATCCAGCGCCAGCCGTGGCTCGCGATCTCGTGGCCGTCGCGAAGGAACGCGTCGACCGACGTCCGGATTGCGCAACATCGCCATCGCGACACCGAACACCGTCAGCGGCACCTCGCGCTCCCGGAACAGCCGCAGCAGTCGCCAGACACCGGCGCGCGAGCCGTATTCGTAGAGCGATTCCATCGACAGGTGCCGCGCCCGGAACGGCTGCGCACCGACGATCTCGGAGAGAAACGTTTCGGAGGCCTCGTCGCCGTGCAGCACGCTGTTCTCGCCGCCTTCCTCGTAGTTGAGGACGAATTGCAGGGCGATGCGCGCGCCGCCGGGCCAGCGCGGATGCGGCGGCGTTTCGCCGTAGCCGACGAGGTCGCGGGGATAGTCGGGCTCGAAGGCGGTCATGGGTCGCGCATGCGCGAGCGCGGCGAGCATACAATGGCGCGCGCGTCACCGGCAAACGGCGGGCGGCGCAGAATCGAACCGACCCGATGGGCCGACTCACGACACACGTCCTCGACACCGCGCACGGTGTACCCGCCGCGGGCGTCGCCTTCACGCTCCATCGCGATCTCGACGGCCGCTACGCGCTGATCCGCGACGGCGTTACGAATGCCGAGGGTCGCGTCGACGCGCCGCTGCTCGAGCTCGACGCGTTTCGTCCCGGCCGCTACCGCCTCGTGTTCCGGGTCGGCGATTACTTCCGCGCCAAAAACATCGCGCTGCCCGAGCCGCCGTTCGTCGACGAGGTCGTGATCGACTTCGGCATCGCGGACGCGGATGCTCACTATCACGTCCCGCTGCTCGTCTCGCCGTGGTCGTACGCGACCTATCGCGGGTCGTGAGCCGATGGAAGCGTACGTCGGCGACTGGCTGAACCTCGCTGATCCGCTGGATCCACCTGATCACCGGCATCGCCTGGATCGGGGCATCGTTCTACTTCGTCTGGCTCGACAACAGTCTCACGCCGCCGAAGCGCAAGCAGGACGCCGACGAAGGCGTGGGCGGCGAGCTCTGGGCGATCCACGGCGGCGGCTTCTATCACGTGCAGCAAGTTCCGCGTCGCGCCCGAGGCGCTGCCCGCGCCGCTGCACTGGTTCAAGTGGGAAGCGTACTGGACGTGGATCTCGGGGTTCGCGCTGCTCGTCGTCATGTACTACGCGAACGCGCGCACGTACATGATCGATCCCTCGGTCGCCGAGCTCGCGCCGTGGCAGGCGGTGGCGATCAGCGTCGGGATTGCTCGCGCTCGCCTGGGCTTTCTACGACCAGCTTTGCAAGCGGCTCGGCTTCGATCACGAGCGCTGGCTCGGCGTGGTCGATGATCGTCTTCATCGCCGCGAGCAGCGTTGCTGCTGAGCAAGCTCTTCGCAGGCCGCGCGATGTACGTGCAGATCGGTGCGATGCTCGGGCACGATCATGGCGGCGAACGTGCTGTTCGTCATCATTCCCGTCGCAGCGCCAGCTCGTGCTCGCCAAGGAGCGCGGCGAGGCGCCGGACCCGGTGCACGGCCTGCGCGGCAAGCAGCGCTCGGTGCACAACAACTACTTCACGCTGCCGGTGCTGTTCACGATGATCAGCAACCACTATCCGATGACGTTCGGGCACCGGCATGCGTGGCTGGTGCTGCTCGCGATGCTGCTGCTCGCGGCGTACGTGCGGCATTTCTTCAACCTGCGGCACAAGGGGCGCACCGTCTGGGCGATTCCGGTGACCGCGGCCATCGGTGCGCTCGCGCTCGCCGATCGTGATCGCCCCCGAACGGCCGGATGCGAAGGGCGCCCCGCCGTTCGCGCAAGTCGAGCGCATCGTCGTGCAGCGCTGCGCAAGCTGCCACTCGGAGAAGCCGACGCAGCCAGGTTTCGCCGTCGCCCCGAAAGGCCTGATGCTCGACACGCCGGAAAGGATCGTCGCCGGGGCGCGCCAGATCTACGAGCAGTCGGTCGTCACCAAAGTGATGCCGATCGCGCAACCTGACCGGGATGAGCGACGCCGAGCGGCAGCAGCTCGGCGCGTGGATCGCCGCCGGGACGCCGCGGTGAACGCCGCGATCGCACCGCTGTCCAAGCGCGGCTCGCTCGCCGCCGGCGACCGGGACAGCGTGGCATCAGGGACTTGCGAGGGGTATTCATGACGTTGTCAGCACGATGGGCGCACTGGGCGCTGCCGTTCGCGTTCGCCGTGCTCGCCGGATCGGCCGGCGCGTCCGGCGAAATCGGACTACGAGTTCATTCCGGTCCCGAAGCACCGCGCGAACGCCGCGAAGCCGGTGCCCAAGTACCAGTTCATGTTCGGCCAGCCGGCGCGCTGGCCCGGCCCCGTGCGCTGGCGCTACAACCACAGCAAGGCGCCGCCGCCGTTCGATGCCGATCCCGCCGGCACGCTCACGCAGGTCCGCGCCGCGCTCGAAAGCTGGACGCAGGTGTGCGGCATCACGTACGTCTACGAGGGCGAGACGTCGATCGCGCCGAACACGCGCATCAACCATCCGCAGTTCGGCGAGCAGCCGGACGACATCAACGTCGTCGGCTGGGACACGCTCGACGGCAGCGCTGCCGGACTCGCGTGGGTCTGGTACGACGCCGAAACGCGCGAGCTGACCGATGGCGACATCGTCCTGTCGATCGATCTCGTGCAGTCGCAGGCCTCGATGCAGCGCACGGCGACGCACGAGTGGGGCCATGCGATCGGTCTCGCGCATTCCAATGTCAGCGGCGCGCTGATGAGCGGTCCGCCGGACACGCGAATACAACTCGCTGAGCACGGTCCAGACGCGACGACATTCGCGGCTGCCGCTGCCTTTACGGCGCAGCCGCCGGCCAGTCCGGCCGGCTTCTCGTGCTCGCTGCCGACGAGGATCGACCTCGGCGCGGTCCCGATCAATGGCGCCTCCGCGCCGCGAACCGTGACGCTCACCAACAACGGCAACGCGCCGCTTGTCGCTGACGAACGTCGCGGTGAATTCGCTGCGCGTCACACGTGACGACGGCTGTCCCGCGGGCACGCGTGCTTGCAGCCCGGCCAAAGCTGCTCGGTGACGATCGTTGCGCGGCCGACGCTCGTGTTCAGTTATCACCGACACGCATGACATTCAACACGAGCGACGGTGCGTACACGATTGCCGGTGAGCTACAGCGGCACGCAACGCACCGGTGACCGCGCCTCAGGTCGTGCAGCTGCTCGAATACTTCCACGCCGGCTTCGGACATTACTTCGTCACCCATCTGCAGGACGAGATCACGAAGCTCGACAACGGCACGTTCGCCGGGCTGGACGCCGCACCGGTCGCTCGATCAATGCGTGGCTGACCGCGGCGACGGGATCCTCGCCGGTCTGCCGCTTCTTCAGCGAACGGTTCGCCCCGAAGAGCTCGCACTTCTACACGTCGTTCGCATCGGAGTGCCAGACGGTCAAGGGCGATGCGAACTGGTCGTTCGAGGGCGAGGTGTTCCACGTCGGCCTGCCGGATGCGCAGGGGAGCTGCGCGGTCGGCACGCAACGCGTCTACCGTCTCTACAACAACGGCCAGAGCGGAGCGCCGAACCATCGCTTCACCACCGACCCGACGCTGCGCGAGCAATTGATCGCACAAGGGTGGGCGCCGGAGGGGGTGGGGCAGGGCGTGACGATGTGCTCGCCGATTTGATTGACGCGGCCGAAAGTGAGAACCTGTTTCGACCGGAAGCGTTCCCGAAAATCGGTGCTCAGTTACGTCACCGAGGCCACACGATACTAAAACAGCTGGGTTTGCTCGGGCATGTCGGGCGGCTCGTCGTCAGGCGTCTCGACGGGAAGCTCCGCTTGCACCGGTTCCTCCAGCGGCTCGTCGTTGTCGGCGTCGAGCGGCTTGATCACTTCCGCATCGTCGTTCTTCACGCTGTTCACCCGCGTCGAGACCGGCCAGTAGGTCATCGGCTGGGCGGAGTAAGGCGCGATGAGCAACTCCGCGTCCGGCGCGGCGGGATCGAGCCATTGCTCGTAAGCGTCGGGAGGGATGATCACCGGCATCCGCTCGTGCACGGACTTCAGCAGCGCATTCGCTTCGGACGTCAGGATCGTGCAGGTGTCGAGCGGCTCGCCCTCCGGCGACAGCCAGCGCTCGTACAGCCCTGCGAGCCCGAACACGCTGCCATCCTTCAGGCCGACCCGCATCGGCTGCTTCGGACCCGTCGCCCGCGCCTGCCATTCGTAGAAGCCGTCCGCGGGCAACAGGCAACGATGGCGTCGGAACGCGGTGTTGAACGTCGGCTTCGTCGCGACCGTTTCCCCGCGCGCGTTGATCATCTTCGCGCCGATCGAAGGATCCTTCGCCCAGCGCGGCACGAGGCCCCAGCGCACCTGCACCAACTCGCGCTCGCCTGCTGCGTTGAGCCGCACGATCGGCACCTGTTGCATCGGCGCGATGTTGTAGCGCGGGTGGATCTCCGGCGGATAGGCAAGCCCGAACGCGAGTGCGATCGCGGCCGGATGCGAGTGCAGCTCGTAACGGCCGCACATCGTGAGCTCAGGCTTCCTGCTCGGTTGGCGTCACATCCTTCTCGCTATCGGGCGCCGCAAGCAGCCGCTGCGCAGTCTTCGCCACCTGCAGCGTGTCCCAGTACGCGTAGGCGGACACGGCTGCCGCACCGACCAGCGGTATCCAGCGGCTGGTCGCCGTTCCGACGACCCGCGTCGAGACCGCAACGCCGATCTTGCTCGCCGCCGTCGTGATCGCATGCGACGAGAGCTGCTGCACGATGAAACGCTGTCCGGAACGGACCGCGACGTCGCGCAGCACATGGCTCGCCGCGTGCCTGAACAAGCAATACAGCATGTGCGTTCGCGAAAGCTCCGCGGTGCGTCCGTAGACCGCGAAGATGTCGGCGACCATCTGCCGCTGCGTCCGCCAGATCACGTACAGGTCGGGAAGCACGGTCAGCAAGCCGAGCGGCCCGGGTGGAAGCGCGAGCGATCCGGACACCAGCGCGGCGCGTTGCGCGGCGGTCTTGGCGATGCGCGCCGCGGCGCGATCCGGATCCTCGACGGCTGCCGTGCGCGGGGCCGGGACGTCGGCGATGACCCGCTCGATCACTCCGGTGACTTCGCGCGAACCCTCTTCCGTTTTGCCTGGATCGATCACGGCTGTCCTTTCGCACGGCCGCGAAAAGCCGTACGCGGCGAGATTAGACGCGAACACGGCGCCTGCCAACCTGTCGTTTGCCATTCCCGCATCGCATCCGCGGGACCGCTAGAATCCGTCCTTCATGCGAATCGCGCTGTGGCTCCATATTCTCGCGACCGTCGTCTGGGTCGGCGGGATGTTCTTTGCCCACGTCGCGCTGCGCCCCGCCGTGGCGGTCTTGCCCCCGCCGGTGCGCTTGCCGCTGGTGACCGCGACGCTTGCCACGTTCTTTCGTTGGGTCGCAATCGCGGTGGTCACGATCATCGGCACGGGTTTCGTGATGATCTTCGCAAGGGGCGGATTCGGGCTTGTCGGGGCCCACGTCCACGTAATGACCGTATTGGGTCTGGTCATGGCCTCTATCTATGGCTTCGTGGTCGCGGTCCCGTTCCCGCGCGCCCGGGCTGCGGTCGCGGCGAACGGGTGGGAAACGGCTGGCGCGGCGCTGATTCAGGTACGCCGACTGGTCGGCGTCAACCTGGTGCTGGGGCTGGTGACGCTGACCGTTGCGATCCTCGGCCACGACGTGGTCTAGGCGCCATCCCACCGCGCGTCCTCGGGTCGGCGGCGTGGCGTTCCGTCCCTAATTTCATCGAATTTCCGGCAACTTCCTTCAAATGCGCATATTCGGATTCGCCGGGTGGTCCGGCAGCGGCAAGACCACGCTGGTGGAGCAGCTGATCCCGAGATTGAGGGGCCGCGGGTTGCGGGTCTCGCTGTTGAAGCATGCGCACCACGACTTCGACGTCGACGTTCCGGGCAAGGACAGCTTTCGTCACCGCCACGCCGGCTGCATCGAGGTGCTCGTCAGCTCGGCGAACCGCTGGGCGCTGATGCACGAGCTTCGCGGCGCGGCGGAGTTGACGCTGATGGAAGGGCTCGCGCGCCTTTCGCCGTGTGACCTGGTCCTGATCGAAGGCTACAAGCATGCGGCGATGCCGAAGCTCGAGGTCCACCGCTCCGCACTGGGGAAGCCGCTGCTGCACCCGACCGATCGGCACATCGTTGCCCTTGCGACGGACAGCCCGGCGGCGGGCGCCGGGAGAGTGCTCCCGGTCTACGCGCTGGACGCCTATGACGTCCTTGCCACGTTCGTGGAGGAGCGGGCCGTTTATGCCGACGTATCGCATTGACCGTCGCTGCCCGGCGGCGTAACTTGAAACCCGGAACGGGTCTCCCGGTCCAACGTCCGCTCCGGGACAGACGGCCGGGCACACCCCCATGAACCGCAAGCTACGCCTCGGAACCCTGATCGCCTTGCTGGCCGCGGGCAGTGCCGGGCTCGCCTGCGCGGCAGATGCGCAGACGTCCGGCTTCTACGGCGGCATTTCGCTTCGCGAGAACGGGGCAGCACAGGGCGTGGCGATCGGGGAAGCTGGCAATGTCGGCCGCTTCGGCTCCTCGTTCGGCGATGCGGCAGCCCCGCAGGCCTTGGTCTTCGGCGGATACCGCTGGCGCAATGACTTGGCGCTGGAGGCGGCCCTGGGCAGCGTCAGCAGCTACCGGCTGCCCGGGCGCGGCGGCGTGGGCCTGATGCTTCCCGCGGGCAGCGACGAAGCGGCACGGGCCTGGAACCTCGACGTCTACGGCAGCTGGGCATTCTGGCGCCGCTTCTCGCTGTACGGTCGACTTGGCTACGCGCAGTCGGACGCGACGCCGTACAGCACCTCGGTTTTGTCCTCGGTCGACCGTCGCTTGCGCGACGGGCTCTCGTACGGCCTCGGTTTGCGGTACGACATCAATCGCTCGCTGGGGCTCAAGCTCGAGTACGCGCGCATCGCCACGCATCCCGACGCGAGCAGCCTCGCGTTGCCGGACGGCGATCAGGTACAGTTCGGCCTGCAGTTCCGGTTCTAGACAACACCGGTCCTGCGGTGCGCTCGCGATCGCGGGCGCTCCCGTCGGCCTCGTCATGCGCGATCACCCGCACGTCACCGTTCGCCTCGTCTATCTCGCGCGCCTTCGGGAGGCATTCGCATCGACTGGCGAATCGCTGGCGCTGACCGGCGTGGGTGAGCCGACGGTCGCGACGTTGCTCGATGCGTTGCGTGCGCGTGGCGGCGCGTACGCGGCTCGAGCTCGGCGGCGGGCGCCCGGTCCGCGTCGCGGTCAATCATGCGGTGGCAAAGCTCGACGACGTCGTGCACGACGGCGACGAAGTCGCGTTGTTCCCGCCCGTGACCGGGGGTTGACGATGCCGGTGCGAGTGCAGCGCGAGGCGTTCGACGCCGGCGCCGAGATCGACAAGCTTCGCGCGGGGGACCGGCGCGTCGGCGCAGTCGCATCGTTCATCGGCACCGTACGCGACGTGAATGACGATGCAACCGTTCGCACCCTGACGCTCGAGCACTATCCGGGCATGACTGAGAAGGCGCTCGAGGAAATCGTGGTCGAGGCGAAGCGGCGTTTCGACGTGTACGAGATCAGCGTGATCCACCGCATCGGCGAGCTCTCCCCCACTGATCCGATCGTATTCGTGGCGGTCACGAGCGCGCATCGCGGCGACGCGTTCGACGCCTGCCGGTTCGTCATGGATTACCTGAAGACGCGCGCGCCGTTCTGGAAGAAGGAGCTGACCCCGCAAGGGCCGCGCTGGGTGGAGGCTCGCGCCAGCGACGACGAGGCAGCTGTCAGTTGGCAGAAGACAGGCCCAGATGTCAGTTGACAGTTGGCAGTTGACAGTAGCTGTTGTGTCTTCCGGGCGGCGCATTTAGCGCCGGGTTTTGTCCGAGGAACCATGGATCGACGATGAACAGAGTGAATCTCGGCGATCCCTCCGCGCTCGATGCGCGGCCACCGGAATCACCGGCGCACACTGCCAACTGTCAACTGCCAACTGTCAACTGTCAAACTGATTGCTATCGACTGGGGCACCACGTCGGCGCGCGCCTATGCGGTCGACGCCGCCGGCCGCGTCGGCGGGACCCGCAGCGCGCCCCTTGGCGTACAGCAGCTCTCCAACACCGATTTTCCGCGCGCGCTGTCCGAGTTGCTTGGCGACTGGCAGGCATTGAACGTGCCCCGATTCGCCGCCGGAATGATCGGCAGCCGTCAGGGTTGGGTCGAGGCGCCGTACGTTGCGTGTCCCGCTGCGTTCGATGCGCTCGCCGCGAAACTCGCGTGGACGCCCGCACGGGAGCTTGCGATCGTTCCCGGGTTGATCTCACGCGATGAGCGTGGCGTGCCGGATGTGATGCGCGGTGAAGAGACGCAACTCGCCGGTGCCCTCACCGATGGCGACGACGCGCTGCTCGCGGTGCTGCCCGGTACGCACAGCAAATGGGCGCGGGTCGAGCGCGGCCGCGTGATCGCCTTCCAGACGCACATGACCGGTGAGCTCTACGCCGTGCTGCTCGCGAACACCATCCTGGGGCGGCTCGCGACGCACGCGAACGACGCTTCCTCCCCGGACGCAGCGTTCGCGCAAGGCGTCGCGCGAGGACTCGCCGGCGGAGGGCTGGGTCATGCGATCTTCGGCGCGCGCACGCTTGCGTTGACCGGCGAGCTCGATTCGCACGCCGTGCCGGAGTGGTTGTCGGGCGTGCTGATTGGCCACGAGATCGGCGCAGCGCGACAATGGGCGCGTGATCAGGGCATGGACGCAACGCGCGTGCGGGTGATCGGCGCCGATGCGCTCGTCGCACGCTACACGGCTGCACTTGCGCAGGCGGGCATCGCGGCCGAGGCAGGACCGTCCGACGCGGCCGTGCGCGGCTTGATCCGGATCGCCGATCGCGCCGGCTATCTCTGAATCGCGAACCTCGCCCATGGCCAATCCACTCGAACCTTATCTCGCCGGGCTTCCGCTGATCGCCGTGCTTCGGGGTATCACGCCCGAGGAGATTCCCGCGATCGGCGACGTGCTGGTCGAAGCCGGCTTTCGCATCCTCGAGGTTCCGTTGAATTCGCCGCGACCGTTCGACAGCATTTCGCTGCTCACCCGGCGGCTTGGACCAAGCTGCCTGACCGGCGCGGGCACCGTTCGCGATCCGGCCGACGTCGCACGCGTGCACGATGCCGGCGGCCGCTTGATCGTCATGCCGCATGCCGATCTCGCGGTCGTGCGCGAAGCAAAGCGGGCCGAGATGGTTGCGCTGCCCGGGGTCGCCACGCCGACCGAAGCGTTCGCAGCGCTCGACGCCGGTGCCGACGGATTGAAGATGTTTCCCGCCGAGGGCCTTCCGCCGCCCGTGTTGAAGGCATGGCGCGCGGTGTTGCCAAGATCCGCGCTCGTTTTCCCGGTCGGCGGAATCCGACCGGACAACATGGCGCCTTACTGGGCGGCGGGCGCGTCGGGATTCGGCACGGGCTCGAACTTGTATCGCCCGGGCGCCCCGGCGGATGAAGTAGCGCACCGTGGCGGCAAGCTTCGCGGCCGCATTCCGCGCATTGCCTCCACGATGAGCGCCGCAGCCGCGACGAAGGCGCCGATGGTCGTCGCGCTCGGCGAGCCGATGATCGAGTTCAACCAGTCGCGCGCCGATGATCCGCATACGTGGCTGCAAGGCTTCGGCGGCGACACGTCGAACATGGTCATCGCAGCAGCGCGTTTGTCGCGCGATCTGCCGATTCGCGCCGGCTACGTGACCCGGGTCGGCAACGACGCCTTCGGTCGCATGTTCCTGAGCCTGTGGGCGCGCGAGGGCGTTGCGGTCGAAGGGGTGACGGTGGACGCCGAAGCGCCGACCGGCGTGTATTTCGTCAGCCACGGTGCGCACGGCCACGAGTTCTCCTATCTGCGCACCGGATCGGCCGCGAGCCGCATGAGCCCCGCCACGCTTCCGCTGCCAGTGTTGCGCGAGGCGCGCGTGCTCCACGTGTCCGGCATCAGCCAGGCAATCTCGATGTCGGCGTGCGATGCCTGCTTCGCCGCGATGGAAGCCATGCGCACCGCGGGCGGACAGGTTTCGTACGACCCGAACCTGAGGCTCAAGCTGTGGCCGCTCGCGCGGGCCCGGGCGATCGTGCGCGCGAGCGTCGAGCTCGCCGACTGGGTGTTGCCGAGCTACGAGGACGCACGCCTGCTGTTCGACGAGGAAGCGCCGGACGCGATCGTCGATGCGTTGCATGCGTTGCGCGTCCCCGTCGTCGTGCTGAAGCTCGGGGCGGAGGGTTGTCTCGTGTCCGACGGAGCGCGTCGCGAACGCGTCTCGGGGCATCGCGTCGATTCGGTCGACGCCACCGGTGCCGGCGATTGCTTCGACGGAGCGTTCGCCGTTCGGATCCTGGCCGGTGACGACCCGTTTCGGGCGGCGCGCTATGCGAACGTCGCCGCCGCGTTGGCGACCACGGGCTTCGGTGCCGTCGCGCCGCTGCCCGATGATGCGGCCGTGCGCGCGTTTTCACTGGAGGCGGTCGCTTGATCACCGATACGTTTCGCGAGGATATGCTCGCTGGCCGCGTGGCGCTCGTCGTCGGGGGCACAGGGGGCATCGGCGCCGGGATCGCCGACGCGATTGCGCGCGTTGGTGCGGTGGTCACCGTGACCGGGGCCACGCGTGAAGAGATCGACGCGGCACGTTCCGCGCCCGGCTTCAGCGCCCGCGACGCCGTGGTCCTCGATGTGTGCAACGATGCCGCGGTCAAGGCGCTGATCGGCGATCTGCCGAGGCTCGACATCGTGGTGAATTGCGCAGGTATCATTCGCCGCGGCGTCGAGCACGACCCGGCGGAATTCGAGAAGACGATTGCGGTGAATCTCACGGGCACGATGCGTTGCTGTGCACACTCGCGCGCGAAGCTCGCGGCCGCGCGGGGCGCGATCGTCAACATTGGCTCGGTCTACTCGTTCTTCGGCGCGCCGCATGCGCCGGGCTACGCTTCCAGCAAGGGGGGCGTCGTGCAACTGACGCGCTCGCTCGCCGTGGCTTATGCCGCGGAAGGCATCCGGGTCAACGCGGTAGCACCCGGATGGATCGCCACGCCGCTGACGGCGCCGGTGCGAGCCGACGCCGCGAAAAGCCAGGCGATTGTCGCGCGCACGCCGCTTGCACGCTGGGGCGAGCCGGTGGACGTTGCCGGCGCCGTGACGTTTCTGGTTTCGCCGGCCGCACGCTTCGTGACCGGCGCGGTGCTGTCGGTCGACGGCGGTTACATGATCGCGTGATGCCATGACGCTGGGAACGGCGATCCGCTACCTGAAGCAGGGCAACTGGCAACGCGCCCACGAGATCGTGCAGACCGACGAATCGATGTTCGGCTGCTGGGCGCATGGCATCGTGCACATGATGGAAGGCGACATCGGCAACGCGCGCTATTGGTACCGGCGAGCCCATCGCGCCTACCCGGCGGGCATCGATGTTGCCGCCGAGCTTGCCGCGCTCGCGCACGCGTGGAAGGACCGCACGCCGCCGAAGGAGCAATCGTGAACGCAGCCTTCATCGCGCCGAGTCTGGGCATCCGTCCGGAGATCGCAGTCGATGCCATTCCCGCCGACGAGCGCGTGTGGGTGCCGCAGGCGAAGGACGTGTGGTTCCGTCCGCTGTTGTTGAACACCGTGAATGGCGGTTGGTGCAACCTGCTTCGCGTTCGCAAGAGCGGTGTCCTGAACCGGCATCGCCATCCGATGGTCGTCGTCGGCTACGTCCTCAAGGGCCGCTGGAAATATCTCGAGCACGACTGGATCGCGGAGGCCGGCAGTTTCGTGTACGAACCCCCGGGCGAGATCCATACGCTCGTCGTTCCCGACGATTGTCCCGAGATGATCACGTTCTTCAACATCAGCGGCGCGATGATCTATCTCGATGGCGATGGACGGCAGGTCGGGTACGAGGACGTCTGGAGCAAGATCGACATGTGCCGGCGGCATTACGTCGACGTCGGGCTCGGTCACGCCTACGTCGACCAGTTCGTTCGCTAGTGTGGTGAGTCAGTGATTCGTTGAAGAATGGTTGCTATGTTTCGGACGCCGGCGCAAACCGGCCGCGTTCGCTTCCAGACGCGACGCCCCTGCGCGGCCAGGTTGGACACCTGCCGCGCAGGGGCAACAAAGTCTGGGAGCGAACTGGCCGGATTTGCACAATGAATTACTGACTCACCACACTAGGCGTCCTCGATGGTCGGACAATTCGCAGCGGTAGGCATCGGCGCGGCGCTCGGTGCGTGGCTGCGCTGGGGCCTCTCCACGTGGCTCAATGCGAAGCTGCCCACGTTCCCGCTCGGGACGCTCGCCTCGAACCTGATCGGCGGGTATCTGGTCGGGTTCGCGGTGGCGTTCTTCATGGTGCGCGCGGACCTGCCGCCCGAGTGGCGCCTGTTCGTGATCACCGGCATCCTCGGCGGACTGACGACGTTCTCGACCTACTCGGCCGAAGTGACCGAGCTTCTCATGCGCGGCGACTACGCGAACGGCGCTACGCTGGCGTTTGCGCACCTTGCCGGCTCGCTGGTGCTGACGTTCGCCGGTTTCGCGACTTTCCAACTGCTAACCCGATAACGGAGATCCGCAATGACACGCGCAATTCGTATCCACAAGACTGGCGGACCCGAAGTGATGCAGATCGAGGAGGTGACCGTGCCGGCGCCGGGCGCCGGCGAAGCACGCGTGCGGCACACGGCGATCGGCGTCAACTACATCGATACGTATCACCGCAGCGGGTTGTATCCATTGCCGATGCCCTCCGGCATCGGCAGCGAAGCCGCCGGTGTCGTCGAGGCGGTGGGGCCCGGCGTCGACTTCGTCAAGGCGGGCGATCGCGTCGGCTACTGCATGGGACCGATCGGGGCGTACAGCGAATCGCGCGTCGTGCCCGCGGAACGGCTGATTCCGTTGCCCGACGACATTCCCGATAAGGCGGCGGCCGCCCTGATGCTGAAGGGACTGACCGTCCAGTATCTGTTCCGCCAGACGTTCCCGCTGAAAGGCGGCGAGACGATCCTGTTCCACGCAGCCGCCGGTGGCGTGGGGCTGATCGCCTGCCAATGGGCAAAGGCACTTGGGGTGACGATGATCGGTACTGCGGGAACCGACGACAAGGCGGCCGCGGCGAAGCAAGCGGGCGCCGCGCACGTGATCGTGTACACGCGCGAGAACTTCGTCGACCGCGTGAAGGAGATCACCGGCGGCAAGGGCGTGCCGGTCGTCTACGACTGCCGTCGGAAAGGACACGTTTCCCGCTTCGCTCGATTGCCTCGCGCCGCGCGGCATGTTCGTGTCGTTCGGCAACTCGTCGGGGCCGGTCGCCGCGTTCAACATTGGAATACTGGCGCAGAAGGGGTCGCTTTACGTGTGCCGGCCCACGCTCGCCACCTACACCGCGAAGCGCAACGATCTGCTCGCGATGGCGAACGAGCTCTTTGCGCTCGTTCGTTCGGGGAAGATCAAAGCCGACGTGCGCCAGGAATTCCCGCTCGCACAGGCGAGCGATGCGCATCGCGCGCTGGAGTCGCGCAAGACGATGGGCGCGACGCTACTGATTCCCTAGCAGGCCGATGCAAAAGGCGCCGCGCCGGGCGCGATCGCGCGATTCAAGAGATCGCGCGCGGCGTCGACCAGCTCGGCGCCGGACAGGCCGATCGGCCCGATGCCGCGGGCCACCAGCGAGTCGGCGGCGGCGCCGTGAAGGCAGACGGCGATTCGTGACGCAGCCACCGGCTCGCGATGCTGTGCAAGGCATGCCCCGACCATGCCGGCCAGCACGTCGCCGGAGCCGGCGAACGCAAGCGCCGGATTGCCGGTTGCGTTGATATCCCAGCGGCGATCCGGGTGCGCGACGATGCTTCCCGCGCCCTTCAGCACCACGTGCGCGCGCAACTCGCGTGCGATCGAATGCGCAGCCTCGATGCGATCGTGCTGGATCGCTGCGACGCTGGTGCCGAGCAGGCGCGCCGCCTCGGCGGGATGGGGCGTTGCGATCGTCGCCGCGTCGCGCGAGCGGACCGAACGGCGGAGTTTCGAATCGGCTGCGATGAGATTGAGCGCATCCGCGTCGAGCACGAGCGGCGCATCGGCGGCGATCGCGCGACCGATCGCGTCGCGGGCCGCATCGTCCACGCCGAGCCCGCAGCCAACGAGCCAGACATCCGCACCGGCATCGAGCACCTGGCTCGCATCGCCAAGCATCAGCTCTGGCAGGGTTGTATCCACGCCGGGGCGATCGGCCGCGATGAAGCCGACGCGTACTTTGCCGGCGCCGCAGCGTTGCGCGGCGCGGCCCGCAAGAAGCGCGGCGCCAACCATCCCGGATGCGCCGCCAATGATGCCGAGCGTGCCGAACGTTCCCTTGTGCACGGCCCGAAGGCGCCTTGCGAACGCTTCGGGCAATGCGCCGGCCAAGGCCGCCCATTCGAGCAGCCGGCCATGCGCCGGTTGCGACGCTTCGGGATCGAGTCCCAGCGGATGCACGCTCACCCGGCCGCAGAGGTCCGGGCCCATGGCGGTTAGCAGTCCCGGCTTCAATGCGATGAAGGTCGCGGTCGCATCGGCCCGGATCGCCGGCGCAGTGGCGATGCCCGTGTCCGCGCGCAGGCCCGTCGGAACATCGAGCGCGAGCGTGGGCGCGGATTGCTCGTTTGCCCAGCGGACCTGCGATGTATAGGTTTCGGGCAGCGGACGGCTGAACCCAAGTCCGAACAGCGCGTCGACGATCAACGCTGGCGACACGCCAGGAATCGCGGTCGACGTCGATCCGCCCGCGCGCAGGTATGCGGCGTGAGCGCGGGCGGCGTCGGGCGGCAGATGGTCCGCATCGCCGCGAAAAACGACGATGACGTCGTGGAATGCGGCACGCAGCAAGCGGGCCAGCACGAAGCCGTCGCCGCCGTTGTTTCCCGGCCCTGCGAGCACGACGATGGGTCCGGTGCGCTCTTCGACCAGGCCGAGCGCGACGTCCGCCGCCGCAGCGCCTGCCCGCTCCATCAGATCCTCGCCCGCGAACCGGGTCTCCAGGCTCTTGAGCTCGGCGGAACGGTAGACCGGCGCAAGCTTTGGATCGTGCGCGGACATGCGGCATTATAGGGAGCGGAATCGCAGGTCCAGGACCGCGTCATCGAATCGGGCGGCTGGCCCGTTAGGGGTCGTGGCTCGGACTACCGGGTGGCGCGGCCTTTCAAAACCTTCGCGCCACTCGTAGAATCGCCGGTTGCGCCGGTGCCGCTTGCAGCGGCTGGCCCTTCGCCTCACCCCTTTCAGGAGACTCTCGATGAAGTGTTCGAACCGCCGGCCCCTGGTGGTAATGATGACTGCGGCACTGACCGCCCTGTTCGCGCTGCCCGCTTTCGCGCAGCCGATGACCGGAACGCTGAAGAAGATCCAGGACACCGGCACGATCACGATCGGGCATCGCGAGTCGTCGATCCCGTTTTCCTACCTCGACGACAAGCAGCAACCGGTCGGCTATGCGATGGACCTTTGCATGAAGGTCGTCGACGCCGTCAAGGCCGACCTCAAGCTGCCGAACCTCAAGGTGGCCTACCAGCCGGTTACCTCGGCGAACCGCATCCCGCTGCTGCAGAACGGCACGATCGACGTGGAGTGCGGCTCGACGACGAACTCGGTCGAGCGCCAGAAGCAGGTCGCGTTCGGTCCGACGTATTTCGTGATCAACGTGTCCGCGGCGGTGAAGAAGAGCTCCGGGATCAAGACGTTCGCCGATCTGAACGGCAAGACCGTCGCGTCGACGTCCGGCACGACGTCGATCCCGCTGCTGCGCGGCTACGAGAAGGCGAAGAACATCGACTTCAAGGAGCTGCAGGGCAAGGATCACGCCGAGTCGATGCAGCTGCTCGCGACCGACCGCGCGCAGGCGTTCATCATGGACGACATCCTGCTCGCCGGGCAGATCGCGAACCAGGCGAATCCGGGCGACTACACGATCCTGACCGAATCGCTGCGCACGGAGCCCTACAGCATGATGATTCGCCGCGAGGACCCGCAGTTCAAGGCGCTGGTCGATCGTGCCGTGTCCGCCGTGTTCAAGTCGGGCGAGATCAACAAGATCTACGCGAAGTGGTTCACGAGCCCGATCCCGCCGCGCAACGTCAACCTGAACTTCCAGCAGACGCCGGGCATCAAGGAGGCGTTCACGAACCCGAACGACAAGGGCGTATCCTGACCCACTAGGCCGTGAGCATCGCGGGCCGGGGCGGCAGTCACCGCTTCCGGCCCGTTTGATTTTCGGGCAAGCTTCGGGTCGGGCGAGGGACGGTCGTTCGCCTGCTTGACGAGGGAGGCAAGCAGCGCATGGACTTCGGAGTGCTCTTCCAGCAGACGCCTGACGGCGACGGTGCCTATTGGCAGTGGATCGTCGAAGGCCTGTATTGGACGCTGGCGATCTCGGCCGTCGCCTGGCTCATTGCCATGATCGTCGGCGCGGTCATCGGCACGATCCGCACGACGCAGAACACCTGGCTTGTCCGCTTCGGCAACGCCTGGGTCGAGCTGTTCCGGAACATCCCGCTGCTCGTGCAGATGTTCCTCTGGTATTTCGTGATCCCGGAGTTCATCCCGCCGCTGAAGGCCTGGATGATCTCGACCGAGCCGCTCTATGCGCAGTACCTCGCCGCCGTGCTCTGCCTGGGGCTCTTCACGTCGGCGCGTATCGCCGAGCAGGTGCGCGCCGGGATCCAGTCGCTGCCCCGCGGTCAACGCGCTGCCGGCATGGCGGTCGGGCTCACGCAGCCGCAGGTGTATCGCTACGTGCTGCTGCCGATGGCGTTCCGCATCGTCATCCCGCCGCTGACCAGCGAGACGATGAACCTGATCAAGAACTCGTCGATCGCGCTGACGATCGGCCTGGCGGAGCTCACGTTCCGCTCGCGCGAGATCGGCGAGTACACGTTCAGGTTCTTCGAGGCGTTCACGGCCGCGACGGTCATCTATCTCGTGCTGGCGATGACCGCCAACCGCGTGATGGCATGGGTCGAACGGCGCACTTCCGTGCCCGGCTTCATTGCCGGCGGCAAGTGAGGATGCCATGATCAGCCTCGACTTCGGCGTCGTCCGCGATTCGCTGCCCTACCTGTGGAAGGGCATGCAGTACACGCTGCAACTCACGTTGACGTCGGCGTCCGGCGGGCTCGTTCTTCGGAACGCTGCTGGCCATGGCGCGCCTTTCGAGCATCAAGCCGCTGGCCTGGTTCGCGGCTGCCTACGTGAACCTGATGCGGTCGATTCCCCTGGTGCTGGTGATCTTCTGGTTCTTCTTCCTCGTGCCGGTCATTGCCCAGACCATCACCGGCTCCGAGCGACCGATTCAGATCGGCGCCGAGCGCACGGCGATCATCACCTTCATCCTGTTCGAGGCCGCGTATTTCTGCGAGATCATGCGCGCCGGGATCCAGTCGATCCCGCGCGGCCAGGTGCACTCCGCTTATGCGCTCGGCCTCACCTACGGGCAGTCGATGCGGCTCGTGATCCTGCCGCAGGCATTCCGGAACATGATCCCGGTGCTGCTCACGCAGACGATCATCCTGTTCCAGGACACGTCGCTGGTCTACGTGATTTCGGCGACCGATTTCGTCGGCGCGGCGTCGAAGATTGCGCAGCGCGACTCGCGGCTGGTCGAGATGTACCTGTTCGTCGCAGCCGTCTATTTCGTCATCTGCTACACGCTGTCGTTCTTCGTCAAGCGTTTGCAGAAGCGGATAGCGGTGATTCGATGAGCCGACCGATGAAAAACGCGTCCGCAGCAGGAGACCGATGAAAAAGGCGTCCGTGAGGTCGGTAGCTGACGAAACGACGGCGCTGCACCTTTTTCATCGGGAGGATGTCGGGCGGGCGCCTGGGGCGGCCCGTCGGCGCCCGCGGGTAAATGCAAGGAAACAACGCGCATCTTGCGCGGGGCTGACGTTTCTATCGGGAGTTCGCAGTCATGGCAATGATCGAGATGCGCGACGTGTCGAAGTGGTACGGCAGCTTCCAGGTGCTGGCCGACTGCACGACGAACGTCGACAAGGGCGAGGTCGTCGTCGTGTGCGGACCCTCCGGTTCCGGCAAGTCGACGTTGATCAAGACAGTGAACGCGCTCGAGCCGTTTCAGAAGGGCGAGGTCCGCGTCGACGGCATCTCGGTCGGCGATCGCAAGACCAACCTTCCGAAGCTGCGCGCGCGCGTTGGCATGGTGTTCCAGCATTTCGAGCTGTTCCCGCATCTGAAGATCCACGAGAATCTCTCGCTCGCGCAGATCAAGGTCCTCGGACGCGGCCAGGACGAGGCGGAAAAGCGCGGGCTGAAGTATCTGGACCGTGTCGGCCTCATCGCGCAGAAGGACAAGTTTCCCGGCCAGCTTTCGGGCGGCCAGCAGCAGCGCGTCGCGATCGCGCGTGCGCTGTCGATGGACCCGATCTGCATGCTGTTCGACGAGCCGACGTCGGCGCTCGATCCCGAGATGATCAACGAAGTGCTGGACGTGATGGTCGGGCTCGCGAAAGAGGGCATGACGATGATGGTCGTCACGCACGAGATGGGTTTCGCGCGCAAGGTCGCGCACCGCGTCATCTTCATGGACCAGGGGAAGATCGTCGAGGACGCGACCAAGGACGACTTCTTCGGACAGCCGCGCTCGGAGCGGGCGCAGCAGTTCCTGGCGAAGATACTTCATCACTAGCAGCAAATCCGCTGTTTCTCTCTGCAAAATCAACAAGATAAATATGCTCTGATAGCGTCTGATATTCTTCTATTTCGCACCTGTCATATAGAGATCGATATAGAGATCGATCTAGGGTGCGCTCTAGAAAGGAGAGCAGATGAGAGCAGCGAAGCAGGGAGGTGGCGCGAGCAGTAGCAAGCGCGCCAAGGTAAAGCGGGCAATCCGCTATACCGAATCGCTCTTAGAGCGCATGACGCGCAGCAAAGAGCATCGCAATAGCAAGCTTGTCAGCGATGCAGAGCAGGCAGGATTGCATCTGCGCATCGGCTTGAAGGGTAAGGCAAGCTGGGTGCTGGTCGATCAGCGCGGCGGGAAATTCAGCACGCGTAGCTTCGCAAGCTGGCCGCAGATGTCTGTCGCCGAGGCGCGAGCGACAGCGAAGCGCATGCGGCTGGAGGATCGTGGGATTGGCGTCACCTGGAAGCTTGCTGCCGAGCGCTTCCTCGCGCTTCGCGCTGGCAATCAGGTGCCCACGTGCAGCGCAACGTCGAGCGCATCCTCCTCGATCATTTCGGCACGCTTGCCGCGCGCAAGCTCGACAGCATCAAGCGCCATGAGGTCGCGACGCTGGTCGCTGCCAAGTTCAAAGAGACGCCAGAGACCGCGAAAAAGATGCTGGTGCAAGCGAAGGCCATGATGCGCTTCGCGGCGGCGACGGGCCTCATCGCCAGCAACCCGCTCGACTTGCTCGATGGTAGCGCGCTGTTCGGCTCGTATCGTTCGATGCCCAAGGATCGGGTGCTCAGCGACGACGAGATTCGTGAGGTGTTCGCGGATGCATCGAAGTCGGGCTATCTGCTCTGGTTCTGCTTGCTGACAGGAACGCGTGCCAACGAGGCGCTGCAGTTCTCGCGAACGCAGATGGAGCAGCGAGAGCAGGGCTGGTTCTGGCACGTGCCGCGCGAGAAGACGAAGAGCGGGAAGCTACGTGACGATCGCTACATCCCGCTCAGCCCGCAAGCGCTCGCGATCATCGAGGGCGAGCCGCGCTTCCCGCCCAAGCTCAGCTACAGCGGCGTATACCAATGGACGACGAAGCATTACACGTTCGAACCGCACGATTGCCGGCGCACGTTCGCGACGCGGCTCGGTGAGCTTGGCGCGCCGCCAGACCTCATCGACCGCATGCTCGGACATTCGCAGTCGAAGTTGCGCCGCACCTATCATCTGCAGGATTGGCGGCCGCAAGGGATGCTCTGGGCCGAGCGCCTTGGCGCCAAGCTCGATGAAATCGCGACGAAGGAGGTGACCGACAGGTAAGGCCAAGCGGGCAACGCGACTGCGCTAACAGCCGCGCGCCCTAACCACCGCAACCTTTATCCGGTTGGGGATCTATTGCACGCCGTAGCGGCCCGTTCTAGGGGCGCCCCGCGGTGGCTGGATCGGCAGAACGTCCCCATCAGTGTGCGCATTGAGGCTGCCGTCCGGTATGGTAAAAACTGGCAACGCGTTGGAGGTTACTGCCCGCAGCAGGCACTGTGATTCCAGGATGTTTGCGGTACTACCGATAACGGCACGGGAGATGTAGACCGCGGCCCGTGCTTCCTGGCCGGCGGGGATGACCACATCTAACGACGCTATTGGCGCGTTAGCTATCGCAACGTCGTTTGTGGACACAAGAAGATCGAATACGCTTGTATATGTCCACGCACCGTTGTTCAAAGAATAGACAGGAGCGAGCCACACGTTGGTGGGATTGGTCACCTGCAGGTCGAGTGACCCATTGATGTGGAGCGTCCGGGGATACGTTGCTGCTGGAATTGGAACGGTCGCACACAGATATACGCCGCCTGCTAACGACTGCGCGCCGCCAAGGAAATTTGCATTCGCGATCGTAGGCGTTAGGACGCCCCCTAGTCGGCGCATGAACGCCGCCATCTGCAACCGGGTCACGTTGTTGTCCGGGCAATATAGAGTCAACGACGTGCAACCCAAGGTCACCCCGCGATTCTTCATCCACGTCGCCGAAGAGCAGAATTCGCTCGACACGCTCGCGTCATCTACGTCTGTGAAGCCGCCACACGGCGCGGCAACAACGGAACTAGTCAGAAAAGTTGTCGACAACAACCCGACAACCAACGCGAGTTTGCGCAACATTAGGTCCCCCTCAGTACCCAAGGCCACGGGCGTGGCCCACGGATCGTCCACGTCAGCGACTGCTACGTCAACAGTGTCATTCCCGAGAAGCGAAGAAAGTTGGATCGATGTGCTGTCTCTGCAACAATCGTTGACCGGATAGGACGCCGCTCTAGCTGCCAAACCAGTTCATTCAGCAGCACGCAGCACCCGGCGCCGCCGCAGTCAGGCGGGGCTTTTGCTGTTCAAGAGTTACAGGGACACGCCCGCTTGCATTCTGAAAAGTCTTTCGATATTCTGTCGTCAGCAGTTGGCGCGCTAGAGGCAAAGACTAAGGCAAGCGCGCAGCGCTGGGATCAAAGAAAGCTACAGCGCCGAACCCTTCGTGGGCACTCGGCGCTGTTTTCATTTCTAGCGTCGTTTGCTTCGCGAGGCTTGCAACGAGCAACGCGGAGGAAACGAGACATGCCAGCACGTAAGCAAGTAGCGAAATCCCGGGAAACGCGCCTACAAAGTAACGCCGGTAAAGGGCGAAGTGCTGCTGACCGAGGTCGATGAGTTCATCGGCATTCCCCAGGCAGCATTCAACCTCGCCGTCAGCGCCCAGACCGTCTACAAGTCCATCAAGGGTGGGCTGCTCCCTGCCTACAAGTTCGGGCGCTCGTTGCGCATTCGGCGTAAGGACTTCAACGCTTTCGTTGAGAGTCGGAGGGCGGTCGAGCGGAGGGCGTGATGCTCAGTCACCGCGGCGAATCGCTGATTCAAGCAGCGGAAGACGACCTGCTGGCTGTACTCGAGTTCGAGTTGGGATTGAACGAAGATCAAGCGCGTCGGCTCGCGAGAGCGCATATCGCGGTGACCCGAGCGCTGATGTCGGCTTCGTTCGCGGGCGAATTCAATGACCCGAGGCTCAGTCGAATGGAGTGACGATTTCAACAAGGCGACGCCGCAGGGAAGGCGAATCCGACGGCGTCAAAAGCAACAAAGGAGAGAAAGATGAAGCGGCGCAATGATGCGAAGAACGTTCGGTTCACGCAACCTTCAGTGCCAGGTGACGAGGATGTCTGGGTTCCCGACTTTATACAGAATCGAGGCGAATCGTTCGATCCCGTTGAAGTTGAAGCGTACTTCGATGAACTCGATGAGTTGGTCTTGGTGCTCAGCGGGCAACGCGTCGCGCGTGCGAGAGCTTGAGCGTCGCGGCGTCATCGAGATCATGGGCAATGGTTACTGGAAGCTTCGGTATGAACCGTAATCGCGGAGGCCTTGCGTAGCCGCTAGTATTTCTGCATGATGATCGGCAGCGTTGCCACCCTGCAGGAGCCCTTAGCAGGGTACGAAGGTCGGGCAACCCGGCCGGGAACGAGCAGCGCTCTCTGGCGAGCCAATCGACATAAGGCGGGCGATTCCCTTAACCGGGGATTGCCCGCTTTCGCATTTGTGGCAGGCGATCCCGCATCGGGAGATTGCCATGCCGCCAGCTGGAACCAGAGCCAGAGCCGTAGCCCCTTCTGGGAAAACCTCTTATCTGCGACTTGAAGAGGTCGCGGTTCGCTACGGTGTGTCGAGCCACACGGTGCTTCGCCACATCCGCCTTGGAAGATTGAAGGGCGAGAAGATCGGACTCGTCTGGTTCGTCTCGCCTGCCGCGTGTAAGCAAGCCTACGGCGAGTAGCGCATGAGCGCCGTTGCGCGCTGGACCACAGAAAGGAGAACTGATCCCGACCAACCGCAGACAGAGAAGCGCCGCGAAGCTACCAACCCCGCGGCGCAAAGAGACCTACCATGACGCCCAATGATCGCGCCGAAGCTCAAGAAACGCAACCGGAAAGCGGGGCACAGGGCCTGTTCGATCCGATAGCGCTGCGTGACGCGTTGCCTTCAGAAATGCTGGCAGCGAAGCGCTGGCTGCTCTGGAAGCTCATCGTTACCGACGACGATGAAAAGAAGGTGCCGTACTACGCCGATGGCACGGTGCGGAAAGGTGCTCTCGATGTTCCCGAAGACTGCGCGAAGCTCGTCAGTCTCGAGGACTCGTGTGCGGCATGCACCTCGGAGTTCAGCGGAATCGGATTCGCGCTTGGCGACGGCTGGCAGGGCATCGACCTGGATGATGCTCGCGACCCCGCAACTGGCGAACTGACAGACTTGGCTCGGAGAGTGCTCGATGAAACGGGCAGCTATTCAGAAGTATCGGTGTCGGGCGAGGGGGTGCATGTAATCGGCAGAGGTCGGGCGTTCGACGCTATCGTGCCATCGCTGACCGATGGGAAGATCGAGGCATATTCCAGCCGGCGCTTCTTTACTGTCACTGGCCGCGCTATCAGGAATGCAGGGGCACTCGAGGACGTGCAGCCGATTGTCGAACGGCTGCGAGCGGCATCGACGCGAAGGCAAAGAGGGAAGCCTGAGACTGAAGTCGTTCGTCTTCCAGCAGGGCGGCGGAACTCGGGACTCACCAGCGAGGCGGGAAGGTTTCGTCGTCTTGGACATTCGCAGATGGTCATCGAGGCAGCACTCAAGGCACTGAATGCGGAAAGATGCCAACCACCATTGGACGAGCGGGAAGTTGAGACCATCGCGCGTAGCGTCAGTCGGTATGAAGCGCCACCTATTGCGAGCGCCGGGTCTCAGCTACCCACAACAGACAGCGATTCCGGCCGAGACTTGTTGCTTGGCGAAGCACCCGAGGTCGACTGGCTGATCGAGGGGTTTCTGGCGTCATCGGGACTGACGCTGCTCGCTGGCAGACCGAAGGGCGGCAAGAGCACGCTCGCCTACCAGATGATCTATTGCGCGACGACAGGTCTGCCGTTTCTTGAAGCGCCGGTGCTGAAGATCGCCAATGCCGTGCTGATTTCCAAGGACGATGGCAACCGATCGCGTGTTCGCCGTCGCTTTCAGCGCGTATCGCGAATGATGCCAGGGGCCAGTGCGCCAGATGTGGTCGCGAGGTTTCAGCAAAACATGTTGCAAGCGTTCTATAAGTGGGAGCACGGACCGGAGGCGGTCATGCAGCTGGATCGGATTCTTGAGAAGTGGCCCCATTGCAACCTTGTCGTCATCGATGCATGGGCGGCGATCAAGGGGCGCGGCAACAAGAGCAACACGTTATTCGAGAATGACTACGACGAAATAACAGCTGTCGCCTACCCGAAAGGGGCAGGCGAATGACGAGAATCCGATTGATGCAGTGCAGGGAACCTCGGGCGTGACAGCGGCTACTGATGACCATATGGGGATGCGTCGCGACGTCAAGAACAGCGTCACGATCCTATCTCAGCAAGGTCGCAATTTCGACATGGAGGATTGGAGCCTTCGCTTTGTCGGCGCGCCGCTGGCAAGCGGAGGAGGAGGCTACTTCGTGCGGGAGGATCCGAAAGTGGAATCGATGATGTCGCAACGGCAGAAGCAGGTGTTCGATGCACTGAAGGGCAAGACGCTGATGCAACGCGAAATCGCGAAGGAGATTGGTGTCGGTGACAGCATCATCCAACATCCGCTCGAAAAGCTCATCGAAAAGGGCTTGGTCGTGCGTGTTGAGGGGAAGCGCTATCGGCTGTCCGATGAGGCGCAGCGGGAAGTAGACGAGGATGCTGCAATCGCAGAGGCCTTGGGCGTAGAGAGTGCTAACGATGCTAACAATGCTAACAAGGGCTAACTCTGCTAACGAGGCTAACAGCGCATGTATGTCTATCGGTCTAACGTGCTAACTGCGCTAACTGAAGCGAGGATCGAGCGCGCAAGCGTTAGCACCGTGTCTGCGAGTTAGCCCTACCCGTGTCTAACGCTGCGCGGCTATGAAAGTCATTGATCTCTCTCTAGTTAGACCTCTTGAGAGAGATAGAGAATAGGGGTGTTAGCACGGTTAGCCACATATGCACCTGATAGCACTCTTAGCACTGTTAGCGCGGTTAGCATGGTTAGCATGGTTAGCACAGTTAGCAAAGTTAGCACGAAGTCAGTGAAGTCAGTGATTTTCGAACGCATGCTGACGCGCATGTTCTGGACACAGGGATATCTCCCATACATCCCAAACATCGCCCTGCCGCAAGAGGAGGTAAGCCCCAATGCGCGTCGGTGGTCGCATCGGGGCTTGGGGCTGCGCTCTTTCGCGTTTGTCATGAGCCCGATGACTCGGCCGGGGAGAGCGCAGCGAGCATCTTCGCGCGGAACTCTCGATGCTCGCAAGATCGAGCGCTCAGAACCCTCAAAAGCCGCTTTCAGAGCGCCCAGAGCAGCGCGCGAGCTAGCTCAGCACCCCGCGAGCGCGCTCAGGCGCTCAGATCGCGATCTATGCCGTCGAATCGAGCAGCATGGGATGGATGGAATGGGGGGATGGACCGCATCAAAAAACACCGACTACGAAGAACCGCACGAGGGCCTCGTCCCGTTAAAACGACGACCTTCAATTTAAGGAACCGGAAAAATGGAATCGCTGAAAATGAAACCACCCCTAGATGAGCCGCAACGCATGCAGCCGCCCAAGCATTTGTCCAAGGCCGCAGCCGCGTTCTTCCGCCAGGTCATCGAGGACTACGAACTTCGGACTCACCATGAACACCTGTTAGTTCTCGCATGCGAAGCGCTAGACCGGTCAGAAAGCGCGCGTAAAGAAATCGAATCGTACGGCGCGTTCTATACCGATTCAACAGGTGCGAGAAAAGCACATCCCGCTATCGCAATCGAACGCGCTGCCCGCCTCAGCTTTGCCCACTTGGTTCGAGAACTGGGTCTCGACACCGAACCGAATCCACAACGCCTTCCGCCTCGGGTCGTTCACCGCGACCTGAAGTAGGAGAGGAGCCCACATGGTCAAGCGACGTGTTGCGAGTCGCAGTCCCTACTACATCGACAAACTCCTCGCCCCTCATCATCTGGCCGATGGCGGTTGCTTGTTGGCGAGCGCCTATGAGGGCGCCTGCGCTTGCGGTCTGAGTGTCGACGGTGAATTCAATCTGGATGAAGCCAAGGCGCTATATCGCACGCCGTGGATCAGAGCGCAGGTGCAGGAGATCGCGGGCCATTCGACGCCATGGATCGAGGAGGTGCTATCAGGGGCCATCGATCCCAATGAATGATGGGCGAATCGCTAACCTGCTGGCGCAGATACCGCCTCCCACAGCGTCCCGTGAAGGCCGCATCAGGCTCGTGGCTGAAGCGGCAAGCGCCCTACTAGAAGCGCGTATGCCCGAGCGGCAAGCCGCCACCTTTCTCGCCTCGGCGTTGCTGGCCTACCTTGAGCAGGGCGGCAATCTCACACGGGATTACTTACGCATCGAGGCACCAAGGGGTTCGCATCACACGCCCGATGTGATCTTTCGGGCAACACGAGGCATTCATCACCGATGAGGGCAGGGCAGCAATAAAGGCCGCTAGCTTCCTCGTATCATTAGCACCACGAGGGAAGCATGCTCGATCGTCTGAAACAGCAATCGCTTGAAGCGCGCGTACCGCTCGCCTACGACCAATTGGTAGGTATCAGCGCTGCGCGCTATGCGAAGGCGCTCGCGATTGGCAAAAACGATTTCAACGCTGCGTGCTCGTGGGCCGCCGGGCAGAACTGGCGCAGCACACCCAACGTGTTCGCGTCGCTACACAAAGCGGCGGTGGGGCCAATGACTCCGGATGAGTTCGTGGCCGGCACCGCGCCGTCGGCGATAGCGGAGGATTTGTTAGCCGCGGTACGCCCAACGACACTCATTGACCGCATTCCTGGCTTCGCTCAAGTTCCTCTGAACACCTCGTTGCTGTCAATCGCAGGTTCCGCGACAGCGCACTGGATCGGTATCAATCAGCCCAAGAAGGTAAGCAAGTTCTCGCTGGTACGTGTCACAGTGCTGCCCTACAAAGTTGCCGCGCTCGTCATTATCACTCGGGAAGTATTGCTGAACAGCAGTCCCGCCGCCGATGTCACGCTCGCGCGAGAGATGCAGCGCGCGTTGAGTGAGGCTGTCGATGTCGCCTTCATCGACCTGCATACAGGCCCCGTCGCTGACGAGCAGCCAGGTTCGATCACCTATGGTGCAACGACGATCAACTCGACAGGCTCAACGCTGACTGCGGTCAGCAACGATCTTGCCGACATGATCGAGTCGTTTTCGTCGGGTCGTGATGAGGCTTTGGTACGCGCTGTATTTGTGATGAGTCCGACGACGGCTACGTATCTCGCGCAACTCCGCGGGACTGGCGGCGGATCCGCGTACCCGGACATCGGGCCAAAAGGCGGGCTGTTGTTGGGCATTCCGGTTTTCACCAGTGGTGCCTGTACCGCTTCAGGAAGTCCCGGCGAATCGAACATATCCCTGATCGATCCGAGTCAGGTGCTCGTGGCGGACCCGCGCAGCATTGAACTGCAACTGAGTGAGAACGCCGCACTTCAAATCGATGATGACCCACTCCCCGGTGCAACGACTGTGCGCTCCCTTTGGCAAAACAACTTGGTCGGCATATTGGTCGAACGCTGGCTTGGCTTTCAGCGCGGCAGCGACCAAGGCGTCATCGTTCTCACCAACGTCAGCTACTGAGGCGCGCGATGCTAACCAAACAGCACCTCGATACGATCCGCGATTCAGTGATCGCGATGATTCAGCGTACCTGCAACCCGATCATCCAACGGATCAATGCTCATACGGAGCGACTGAAGGCGATCGAGGAGCATCTGGAAGCCACGACCAGCGATGCCGAGTCTGTCGATGATCTGCGCACGCAGACCTGCGCTGCGGCTCAGCGCAGTCGAGCAAAGGCTAGAGGCGCTCGATTTGCAGAAGGCCGCTGTGCCCGTGGTGTCCGGACCGCTCCCCATGCAAAGGCGATTTTTTAAGGCCGAGGTCGAAGCGCCAAAGCTCACAAGCATGCCGCTTCTGAAACCCCTGAACCCAAGCGACCTGATCCCGAGCGACGAGCCGCGCGACCCAGACAGCGACGCGCATGACGACGCGATGCGCGCCTACGCGCAAACGATGCGGCTCTATACCGAGACATGGCTACGCAAGTGAAAGACATGGCTGGCCCTCCCGGCCCGCCAGGTCCGCCGGGACCGAAGGGACCTGCAGGACCGCAAGGACCGAAAGGCGAGAAGGGCGAGCCGGGTAAGGATGGCGAGGATGCCGTTTCGCAGCCGTGGGTATTCACGTTTATACGAAGTAAAGACGGGCTGATTGCCGAAGTTCATGCGAAACCCATCGCGGATTTATAAGCCAATGCCGATCATCGTTCCTTACTTATGAAGCGACGAAGAATTGCGACAGTGGTTCGACGCTGTCAACGAGCATTTCGTGGCGGAAGTCTCGCGGGTTGTCGGGCGCAGCGCGGAGATCGAGGTTGTCGATGGCATCCCAACGCCGAGCAACTACTGCATTCGCTTCGTCCCGCGCGAGACGCCCGAGGGGCTCAGCATGCGGGAGTGGGTGCAGTTTCAGATTGACGAAATGCAGCGCTCGTTGCTGGAGCTTGAGCAGCAGATCGCGCAGGTCGAGTTCGCCATGCAGCAACGCGCGCAGCTTAGCGCAATGGGCGTGCCGCTGATTAGCTTCACGCGCGGAAGTCTTGGGCCGCGCGTGCTTGTTGTCTGGCAGGTCGCCTTCCGGGGCCTGTTCCAGACCCTCGGTGGTGGCCTAGCAGGCGGCTACGCGGCTCCCGTTTTTCTGATCTAGGCTATCCTGTGGGAGTGACTACGCCCACGGATCGGCTCCTCAAGATAGTCAGCCACTGCGGCTTGCGCTTGCTCGCGATGATAGGTTGGCGCATTGACGGAACGAGCCTCAGCCACTTTCAGACTGGAAACGGTTCATGGCACGCGTAGCCGTAATCATTGGGGTTTCCAACTACAGTACGCAACCCGCCCTCCCGGCCTGTGCTAATGATGCGCGTTTAATGCAATTGGCACGAGAAGCAGCAGGCGACTACGACGACGTATTGTTCATTGCGGCGACGTTCACAGCGAGCGTGTGAAGCGCGAGTTATTCCAGTTCGTTCTTCGAAATAAAGGGCGTGTACTTGACGAAGCACTCTTCTATTTCAGCGGACACGGCCAGTCCAAGGACGAGGAGTTTTACTTCGCGCTTTCGGATTTCGAAGAATCTCGACGCAACACGACGTCACTTAAAAACACCGAATTGGATGTCTTTCTTCGGGCGCTCAACCCAAAACTTGCCGTCAAGATTGTTGACGCGTGCAACGCGGGCGTTCAATACATTAAAGACGCCGCAAGTTAATCGCCTATTTCAAAAGACAACGAGCCAAGGGCAATTCAACAACGTTTATTTCATGTTCTCGTCGCTGTTCGACCAGGCATCCTTTTGCAACAGCCACGTGAGCGACTTTACCAAAGCCTTTCTGGAAGCGATCGTCGCTCACGGTAACGCGGAGGTTCGTTACCGCGACATTATTGATCAGATAACGGATCGGTTCGAACGAGCTCGATCAAAGGCCGTTCTTTATAACGCAGCCGATCACACCGACTGTTTGGCATATTTGGCGCTGACGCGAAGGTACGCATACAGGACGGACTCGTGAGTGTCGGCCCTACGACGGCTGGCGGCTCGCCCGCAGCAATCGCGCTGCGCAGTTGCCACTCTCTGCCCGCCTGAAGGAGCGCGCGAAGGATTACTTAACGGGTGCGGAGGCTGCAGGCGCACTCCGAAAGATCCCGCGATAGTAGAAGAAGTGCCGCGGGGGCGAGATTTGGACGAGCTATACGGCGTGCGGCTAACGACCCATACATCGCTGAGTGAGCTCAAAATCTAGACGTGATTGGTCGTTGGGTCGAAGCAAACGCGGGCGCCTACTTTGCAAAGCCAGTTGTTAGCGTGACACGGCAAGATTCGCGGGGTTCGGCCGTATTCGCGCGGGACATGAAGGAGGCGGAAAGGCCGCCTGACTGATCGTATGGAGCATAAATGGGTAACTGGATATTGCCGTTGTGGGACGATCCCGACTTTGCGCGCGTTGACGTTGATCTCGCGACTGAGTCCCGAACATCCCCAGCTTCCAAATTCACCTGCTCTTTATTCATTCTTCTCGTGATATACGATATTTCATTGCCCTCGATTCGTTGCATGGCCCCAAGCGAGAGACGGGCGATTGGAAGTTCATCGACGGCACCATGCGCGACTTGGCAGGCGACGCGCATCAGTTGAAAGAGATAATCGCGATGCAATACACGGGAGATCGAGGACCGGCCTAAGGAAGCTAGCTGAGTCTGAAGAAGAGCAGCCGCCGGGGAGGTAGCGGGGATCAGCTCCTAATCCGGCCCGCCTCGTGCGCCATGATAAGGGTAGGGGGACGCGAATGCATGAGATATATGCTCGATAGATGCGGGGGAGAAAAGGACTGGCGAAGATCCTGCATCACTGAAAGCAGGCGAGCGCCTGTCGCGATGAAGTACCTGATGCGGCTGTTTCCGGCCGGTCACCTGGTCATCAGTGTTCTGTTCGTCGTCTGCGCCGCGACACTGATTCTGTTCGCCCTGCAGGACCTGTGGATGCTCGTGCGTCCGGCGAACGATTCCGGACATCCGCCGGTCAACCAGGTGCTCAATGCAATCGCGCTTCTGACCATCGCCGTTGCGACCCTCGAACTCGCCCAGACGATCATCGAGGAAGAAGTGCAGCGTGAGGCGCACATGGCGGCGCCCACGCGGGTTCGCCGCTTCCTCTCCCGGTTCATGGTCGTTCTCGTCGTCGCGCTGTCGATCGAGACGCTCGTCGCGGTCTTCGAGTTCTCGCGCTCCGATCCGACGTTGCTGCCTTACGCCGCATCGATTGGCATCACTGCCGCCGCGTTGCTTGCGGCCTGGGGCGTGTTCGTCAAGCTCAACCGAGCGGCCGAGGAACTCGAGCCCGAGGCGATGCAGAAGGCCAAGCAGGAAGACGCCAAGGTCGAGAGGCCGTCGGGAAAGGGCAGGTAACTGCCCCGGGGGCGCTCGTCCGCCGCTATCGAGATACCGAATCGAGGCGCGCGACAGCCCGCGCGTAAGTCACTTCGAGCGTAGCCGCCGAATCGGCCTCGATCGCGAGGTCGTTCAACAGTCCGTCGTTCAGCCCATAGACGAACCCGTGCAGCGTCAGCGGCTGTCCGCGCAACCACGCTTCCTGCACGATCGTCGTGCGGGCGACGTGGACGACCTGCTCGACGACGTTGAGCTCGCACAGGCGGTCGACGCGCCGGCCGAAGTCCGCGATCCGTTCCAGCCCGGCCCGATGTTTGGCGGCCACGTCCTGCACGTGCCGGAGCCAGTTGTCGATGAGTCCGTGGGCCGAGTCCTCGAGAGCCGCCCTGATGCCGCCGCAGCCGTAATGACCGACGACGATGACGTGCTGGACCTTCAGGACGTCGACCGCGTACTGAAGCACCGCGAGACAGTTGAAGTCGGTATGCACGACGACGTTCGCGACGTTCCGGTGGACGAACAGCTCCCCTGGCGCCAGATCGACGATTTCGTTTGCCGGCACGCGACTGTCGGCGCACCCGATCCACAGGTAGCGTGGCGCCTGCTGTGCGGCGAGCTCCCTGAAAAAGCCCGGCCGGCGCGCTTCGACGCCCGCGGCCCAGGCGCGGTTGCGGTCGAGGAGATGGCGTAGCGAAGGCATGTGGGACGCGGAGAACTCGCGCTCATGATAACCAGAACGGGCAGCGGACGGCGCGTATAATCGATCAACGCCGGACCCCTCGCGGGCTCGGCGTTTTTTGTTCCCAGCGAGGCGGCCATGCGCATCGAGACCGAGGTCAAGCTGGACTTCAAGGACGTGCTGATCCGTCCCAAGCGCAGCACGTTGTCCACGCGCTCGAACGTCGACATCTCGCGCGAGTTCCGGTTTCGCCACGCCGGCGTCGAGTATCACGGTGTTCCGATCGTCGCCGCGAACATGGACACGATCGGGACGTTCGAGATGGCGAGCGCGCTCGACCCCTTCGAGCTTTCCACCGCCCTCCACAAGCACTACGAAGTCGATCAGTACGTCGAATTCTTCCGGACGCTGTCCCGCAAATCGGCGGCGCTCTATTCGATGGGCATCGCGAAGGCGGACGAGGAAAAGTTCCACCGCGTGATGGAGCGCTCGGGCACCGGCGAGCAATCGGCGATCCGCTACGTGTGCATCGACGTTGCGAACGGCTACACGGAGACGTTCGTGCGCTTCGTCGCCAAGGTGCGCGAGCGCTATCCGCACCTCGTCATCATGGCCGGCAACGTGTGCACGGGGGAGATGACCGAGGAGCTCATCCTGTCGGGCGCCGACATCGTGAAGGTCGGCATCGGGCCGGGATCGGTTTGCA
Organism: uncultured beta proteobacterium; assembly: GCA_963804205.1. Classification (GTDB taxonomy): domain Bacteria; phylum Pseudomonadota; class Gammaproteobacteria; order Burkholderiales; family Casimicrobiaceae; genus VBCG01. The sequence continues at coordinate 274,896 of CAWDPJ010000009.1, forward strand.
CCACGCGCAAGATGACCGGCGTCGGTTATCCGCAGTTGTCGGCGATCATCGAATGCGCGGATGCCGCGCACGGGCTCGAGGGCCATATCTGCGCGGATGGCGGTTGCGCGACACCCGGCGACATCGCGAAGGCGTTTGGCGGCGGCGCGGACTTCGTGATGCTGGGGGGCATGTTCGCCGGTCACGAGGAGTCCGGCGGCGAGCCGATCGTGCGCGATGGCCAGCCGCTCCGCCGCTTCTACGGAATGAGCAGCAAAGCCGCGATGGAGAAGTACGCCGGCGGCGTGGCCGAGTACCGCGCGGCCGAAGGAAAGGAAGTGCTCGTGCCGTTCCGTGGGCCGGTGGCCGGCACCGCGTCGGAAATCCTCGGCGGGGTCCGCTCCGCGTGCACGTACGTCGGGGCGCGACGCCTGCGCGAGCTTTCCAAGCGCACGACGTTCGTGCGCGTGACCCAGCAGCTGAACGAGGTGTTCGGGAGAGGGTAGGGGCCGGGATCTCGGATCTCGGGATCGTCCCCGACGGGCATGCCGCGTCGGCCTGACGTTGTCCTTCGCGAATCGCAAGGCATCGGTGGTGGAGCGGCATCGGCGATCCCGAGATCCGAGATCCTGTTCCCGGCCTTCGCAAATACCCCCACGTATAATCCATCTTTACGTCCGCGACCTTCGATGGAACTCCTTTCCTTGCGCGGCCGGGCGGCGCTTTCGCCGTTTCGCGTCGCCAAGCTCCGTGAACGCCTCACCGGTGCCGCGCCTTCGCACCGCATCACGTCGCTCGCCGCCACCTGGTGGCATTTCGTCGAGGTCACGAGACCGCTGGTCGCGGAAGAGCGCGCGACGCTCGAGAAGCTGCTGACTTACGGCCCGCTCGACACGGCGGGGGAGCGCTCGGGCGCCTCGCTTGTGGTCGTTCCACGGCCGGGGACGATCTCACCCTGGTCGTCGAAAGCCACCGACATCGCGCACAACTGCGGGCTCGCCGCGGTGAATCGTATCGAGCGGGGCGTCGTGTACAACGTCGGCACGTCGCAAGGCGACTTGGTCGAAGGCGATCGCGCGGCGCTCGTCCCGCTGATCCACGACCGCATGGTCGAGACCGTGTTCGAGGATCTGCGCGAAGTCTCCAAGCTGTTTTCCCACTTCGCGCCGCGGCCGCTCGGCTCGATTCCGTTGCTCGCCGACGGACGCACTGCACTCGAGCGCGCGAATGCGGAGCTCGGACTGGCGCTCGCGCCCGACGAGATCGAGTACCTGGACGCGAGCTTCCGTGCGCTTGCGCGCGACCCGACCGACGTCGAGCTGATGATGTTCGCGCAGGCGAACTCCGAGCACTGTCGCCACAAGATCTTCAACGCGACATGGATCGTCGATGGCCGCGCGCAGGAGAAGAGCCTGTTCGCGATGATCCGCGAGACGCACGCCGCTGCGCCTCGACATACCGTCGTTGCGTACTCGGATAACGCCGCCGTGATGGAGGGCGCGACCGTCGCGCGTTTCTATCCGGACCCCGACGGGCGGTTCGCTGCGCACCGCGAGGTGACGCATACCGTGATGAAGGTCGAGACGCACAATCATCCGACGGCAATTGCGCCGTATGCTGGTGCTGCGACCGGATCGGGCGGCGAGATCCGTGACGAAGGCGCAACCGGCGTCGGTGCGAAGCCCAAGGCCGGGCTCGTCGGTTATTCGGTCTCCAATCTGCGCATCCCCGCGCTGATGCAGCCGTGGGAAGCCTCGCCCGGCACGCCCGACCGGATCGCGTCGGCGCTGTCGATCATGCTCGAAGGCCCGATCGGCGCAGCCGCGTTCAACAACGAGTTCGGGCGCCCCAATCTCGCCGGCTATTTCCGGACGTTCGAGCAGGAAGTCGCCGGTGAATGGCGCGGCTATCACAAGCCGATCATGATCGCGGGGGGCGTGGGCAACATTCGCGCGGATCACACGCACAAGCATCCGCTCTCTGCCGGAACGCTGCTCGTGCAGCTCGGCGGCCCGGGCATGCTGATCGGAATGGGAGGCGGCGCCGCTTCGTCGATGGCGACCGGCGCGAACACGGCCGACCTCGACTTCGATTCGGTCCAGCGCGGCAACGCGGAGATCGAGCGTCGCGCGCAGGAGGTGATCGACCGGTGCTGGCAGCTCGGTGCGGCGAATCCGATCCTGTCCATCCACGATGTCGGTGCGGGCGGCCTGTCGAACGCGTTGCCGGAGCTCGTCCACGGTGGCGGTGTGGGGGGCACGTTCGACCTGCGCGCGATCCCTTCGGAAGAGCCGGGCATGTCGCCCCGCGAGATCTGGTGCAACGAAGCGCAGGAGCGGTATGTGCTTGCGCTTGGTCCGCAGAGCTTGGCGAAGTTCCGCGCGATCTGCGAGCGCGAGCGCTGCCCGTTCGCGGTCGTCGGCAGCGCAAATGCAGAAGGACGCCTGGTCGTCCACGATCCGCGGTTTCACAATGATCCGGTCGACGTGCCGCTGGACGTGATCCTCGGCAAGCCGCCGAAGATGACCCGCGACGTAGCGCACGTCCGGCGCAGCCTGCCGCCGAACGCGCTGGCGACCATCGACCTTCGCGACGCCGCTTATCGGGTGCTGCAGTTGCCCGCCGTCGCAGACAAGACCTTCCTGGTGACGATCGGCGATCGCACCGTCGGAGGGCTGTGTGCGCGCGACCCGATGGTCGGCCCCTGGCAGGTGCCGGTCGCCGATGTTGCCGTCACGTTGATGGATTACACCGGGTATGCCGGCGAAGCGATGGCGATCGGCGAGCGCACGCCGCTCGCGTTGATCGACGGCCCCGCGTCGGGGCGTATCGCGGTGGCCGAGGCGCTGACGAACCTCGCGGCCGCACCCGTGGCGTCGCTCGCCGACGTGAAGCTCTCGGCGAACTGGATGGCGAGCGCCGGTCATCCTGGCGAGGATGCGACACTGTACGACACCGTGCAGGCGGTTCGGGATTTCTGCCTGGCGCTGTCGGTTGCGATCCCGGTCGGCAAGGACTCGATGTCGATGCGCACGAGCTGGCGCGACGCGAAAGGCGACCGCGCGGTCACGGCGCCCGTGTCGGTCATCGTTTCCGCGTTTGCGCCGATCGATGACGTGCGTGCAACGATTACGCCGCTGCTGCGGCTCGACGTCGGCGAGACTGCGCTGTTGCTCCTCGATGCGAGCGGCGGCAAGCGTCGTCTCGGTGGGTCCGCGATCGCACAGGTCCACGGTCAACTGGGCGACACCGCACCGGACATCGAGCCGCACCGCCTCGCCGCGCTGTTCGCCACGATCCAGCAGGCGCGTCAGGACGGGAAGCTTCTTGCTTATCACGACATCGGCGATGGCGGGCTTTTCGCAACGCTCGCGGAAATGGCGTTCGCATCGCGCTGCGGGCTCGAGATCGCGCTCGACGGCATCGATGCGCCGCCCGTCGCTGCATTGTTTGCCGAGGAAATCGGGGCCGTCGTGCAAGTTCGAAGCAGCGATGCGAAGGCGCTGCTCGACACGGCGCGCGGCGCCGGTTTGCGCGCATGTGTCGTCGGAACGCCCGTGTCCGGACACCATATCCGGATCCGTACCGTTGAGGGCGTGCTTTTCGACGAATCGCGCGTCGATCTTCACCGCGCTTGGTCGTCGACCACGAACGCGATGCAGCGATTGCGCGACCTGCCGGACGCGGCCGACGAGGAATACGATCGATTGCTGAGCGCGAGCGAGCCCGTGATGCCCGTGCATCTGACTTTCGAGGCCGCGGAGGATATCGCGGCACCGTTCATCGCGACCGGTGTGCGCCCGCGGATTGCAATCCTCCGCGAGCAGGGAGTCAACGGCCAGGTCGAGATGGCCGCCGCCTTCGACCGTGCGGGCTTCGCAGCGTTCGACGTTCACATGAGCGACATCATCAGTGGGCGCCGCTCGCTCGCGGACTTCCAGGGTCTCGCAGCCTGCGGCGGATTCTCGTACGGCGACGTGCTCGGTGCGGGCGAAGGCTGGGCGAAGTCGATCCTGTTCAATGCCCGCGCGCGCGACGAGTTCGCGGCGTTCTTCGCGCGTTCCGGTACGTTCGGCCTGGGCGTATGCAATGGCTGCCAGATGATGAGCAACCTGCACGACCTGATCCCGGGCGCCGAGCACTGGCCGCATTTCGTGCGCAACCGCTCCGAGCAATTCGAGGCCCGCGTGACGTTGCTGGAGGTTCAGCGTTCGCCGAGCCTGTTCTTCGCAAGCATGGCTGGAAGCCGCATTCCGGTGACCTCGGCGCATGGCGAGGGCTACGCCGAGTTCCGCGACGTCGTGCATTCGAACGCCGCGCAGCCGTTCGTCACGGTGCGATTCGTCGACCCTTCGGGGCACGCTACCGAGCGCTATCCGTTCAATCCGAACGGATCGCCGCAGGGCATCGCGGGACTGACGACGCCCGATGGCCGCTTCTCGATCCTGATGCCGCATCCGGAACGCGTGTTCCGCACCGTGCAGATGTCCTGGCATCCCGAAGGCTGGGGCGAGGATTCGCCGTGGATGCGGATGTTCCGCAACGCGCGCGCATGGCTCGGCTGACGGGACGCGATACAGTCGCGAACGTTCGAAGGCAACGATGAATCGACCGAAGCTCACCGTATACGCGATCGATGGCGTGACACCGGTCGTCGATCCGACGGCGTTCGTGCATCCGAGCGCAGTGCTGATCGGCGACGTCGTCGTCGGCCCCGGCTGCTACGTCGGTCCTTGCGCAAGCCTGCGCGGCGACTTCGGCCACATCGAGATGCACGCCGGCTCCAACCTGCAGGATTGCTGCGTGATGCACGGCTTTCCGGGAACGGGAACGATCGTCGAGGAGGACGGCCACGTGGGGCACGGAGCCGTCCTGCACGGTTGCAGGATCGAGCGCAACGCTCTCGTCGGCATGAACGCGGTGGTAAACGACAATGCGGTGGTCGGCGAATCGGCGATCGTTGCTGCGATGGCGTTCGTGAAGGCCGGTATGGTGATCCCGCCGCGCACGATCGCTGCCGGCATACCAGCCAAGGTGCTGCGTGCGCTAACCGAAACCGAGCTGGCGTGGAAGATCGAAGGCACGCGCAGCTATCAGGATCTCACGCGCCGGTCGCTTGCGACGATGCAGGCAGTGTCGCCCCTCGCGCGCGTAGAGCCTGGCCGTAAGCGACTGGAGTTACCCGAGCTGCTCCCGCTGTCGACGTTGAAGCAACGCGAAGGCGGCTGAATGACGACCCGTTTCGCAAATCCGCTCGCCGAAGCGGTCTGGTCGCAACGCTATCGATTCGTGCCGCCGAAAGGCGCGGCGGAGGCGTCGATCGACGCGACCTGGGACCGTGTCGCGAATGCGCTGGCGGCGGTCGAGCCGAACGATCGGGCGCATTGGGCGGCGCGCTTCCGGGAAGCGCTCGCGGACTTCCGCTTCCTTCCCGGGGGACGCATCCTGGCGGGTGCCGGGACCGCGCGACGCGTGACGCTGTTCAACTGCTTCGTGATGGGCACGCTCGACGATTCGCTCGACGGCATCTTCGATGCGTTGCGCGAGGCGGCGCTGACGATGCAGCTCGGCGGTGGCATCGGCACGGATTTCTCCACGTTACGCCCCGAAGGCGCGCATGCCGATGCCACCGGCGGCCATGCGTCCGGGCCGGTGTCGTTCATGCACCTGTGGGATCAGATGTGTGCAACGGTCACCGACGTGGGTCCGCGGCGTGGCGCGATGATGGGCACGCTGTCCTGCGAGCATCCCGACATCGAGCAGTTCATCGTTGCGAAGCAGCAGCCGGGCAAGCTCACGCGCTTCAATCTCTCGGTGCTCGTGACCGATGCATTCATGCGAGCGGTCGAGCACGATCGCGAGTGGACGCTTTCGTTCCCGCGCGTCGGTGTTCAGCGGCGGGCCAGCGCACGAGCACTCTGGGATCGCATCGTTGCCAGCGCCTACGAGAGCGCGGAACCCGGCGTGCTGTTCATCGACCGTATCCGCGAGGAGGACAACCTCGCGTACGCGGAGACGATCAGCGCGACCAATCCGTGTGGCGAGATTCCGTTGCCGCCGTACGGTGCCTGCGACCTCGGGTCGCTGAACCTGACGCAATTCGTGCTCGCGCCGTTCACGGTTCAGGCGCGATTCGACCTCGAAGCGCTGGCTTCCACGGCGAAAGTCGCAACGCGGATGCTGGACAACGTCTACAGCGCGTCGACGTTCCCGCTGCCGCAGCAGGCGGAGGCTGCGCGCGCATCGCGACGCCTCGGGCTCGGTCTTACCGGGCTCGCGGATGCGCTGATCATGCTCGGGCTGCGTTACGACTCACCGGACGGACGCGCGGCGGCCGTCAACGCGATGCGCACGATCAACGAGGCGGCGTACGAAGCGTCGATCGAGCTTGCGCGCGAGCGCGGGGCATTCGAGCGTTTCGATGCGCAGCGCTACGTTGCGTCGCCGTTCGTATCCCGGCTTCCCGAGGAGCTTCGTGAGGCGATCGCGCGCGACGGCATCCGCAACAGCCACCTGACGGCGATCGCCCCTGCGGGCACGATCAGCCTGGTGGCCGGGAACGTGTCCAGCGGCCTCGAGCCGGTGTTCGCGCTCGAATACACGCGCAACGTGCGACAACCCGACGGCTCGCTCGTACGCGTCGACGTCGAAAGCTATGCGCTTGCCGCCTGGCGCCGGTTGAAAGGCGAAGCGCCGCTGCCGGACACGTTCGTCACTGCGTCCACCGTGTCAGCCGACGCGCAGGTTGCAATGCAGGCCGCCCTTCAGCCGCATGTCGACAACGCGATCTCCAAGACCACGAACGTTCCTGCCGACATTCCGTTCGTCGAATTCGAGCGGATCTATCGCCGAGCGTGGGAGTCGGGGCTCAAGGGTTGCACGGTGTTTCGCCCGAATGCCGTGACCGGCTCGGTGCTCGCAGGCCCGGAGCCGCGCTGCGAGCGCTGCGAGACCGTTCCGGTACCCCGGCGTCGCGGGGTCGTGATGACGACGTTCGCCTGCATCGAGAACCCGACCGGGTAGCCGTCGCGTCGCGGATCGGAGCCCGCCATGTAGCCGCCCGCGACCTTCACGACGAACTGCCCCGATCCGAAGCCGAGGCTGTTGTCGGGCACGGTGATCTCGTGTCCGAGTGCGGCGAGGCCTTCGCGGAGCGAGGCCGATGCGGTCGATTCAAGTTCGATCGCCAACCCGCCGAGGATTTTCCAGCGCGGCGCATCGAGCACGGCCTGGGCGTTCATTCGATGGTCGACGAGTCGCGTGATCGTCTGCACGTGGCCGGGCGGCTGGATCGGACCGCCCATCACGCCGAACGCAGCGAGCGGGGCGCCGTCGCGCGTCACGAAGCCGGGAATGATCGTGTGGAACGGACGCTTGCGCCCGGCCACTTGATTCGGATGGCCGGCCACGAGCGAAAACCCATTGCCACGGTTCTGCAGACTGATGCCGGTGCCAGGCACGACGACGGCCGAACCGAAGCCCATGTAGTTCGACTGGATCAGTGACACCATCATGCCGCGTGCGTCGCCGGTCGCAAGATAGATTGTTCCGCCTTGCGGCGGGGCGCCCGGCTCGAACCGCTGCGCACGTTTCGGGTCGATCAGTCGCGCGCGCTGCGCGAGATAGCCTGGGTTCAGCATCGACGCCGGCGACACCTGCATCGTTGCCGGGTCGCTGACGTGGGCGTGCGCGTCGGCGAACGCGAGCTTCATCGCTTCGATGCAAAGATGCTGGCTTTCGAGCGAGTCGGGGGACAGTCCCCGCAGATTGAAGTGCTCCAGCATGCCGAGCGCCATCAGCGCGGCAATCCCCTGTCCATTCGGCGGGATCTCGTGCACGTCGACGTCGCGGTAGCGCTGGGCGAGCGGCGTGACCCAGTCGATCGTGTGCTCCGCGAAATCCGCGAGCGTATGCGCGCCGCCATTGCGGGAGGCATGATCGACCATTGCCGCGGCGAGCGAGCCGCGGTAGAACGCGTTGCCGTGGCTCTCCGCGATCATCTCGAGCGTTCGCGCCATTGCCGCGCTCGAAAAGATCTCGCCTGCGTCTGGCGCGCGCCCTCGCAGCAGGAAATGCTCGCCGAATCCGAGGTCGTGCGGAAGCAGCTTCGCTGCGCGCTGCCAGAGTTGCGCGATCGTCGGCGCCACGGCGAATCCATCGCGCGCGTAGCGGATCGCCGGCTCGAACAGGTCGGCAAAAGGAATTTCACCGTACCGCTGCGACAGCGCGGCCCACCCGGAGACCGCTCCCGGGATAGTGACCGTGTCCCAGCCGTACGTCGGCATGCGCTCCAGCGAAGCGAAACGCTCGGGAGCAAGCGCTGCAGGCGAGCGACCGGAGGCATTGAGTCCCGCGAGCTTCTCGCCGTCCCAGACGATCGCGAAGAGGTCGCTGCCGATGCCGTTGGTCGTTGGCTCGACAACGGTCAGCGTGATCGCCGTCGCGAGCGCAGCGTCGACGGCATTGCCGCCGCGCGCAAGCATCGCCAGTCCCGCCTGCGCAGCGAGCGGCTGCGATGTGGCGACGACGTTACGGGCGTAGAGCGGCTGCCGCCTCGACGGGTAGGGCAGCCACCCGTCGAGGGGCGTCATGCGATCCAAGGAAGGCCGTCAGGCGACCGGCTCTTCCTGCTCGTGGAAGGCTTCCTCGCGCTTCTTGCGGACCATCGGCAGCGCAACGATGACGAGGAGAATGCCGGCGACGACCAGCAGCGAAGCGGAGAGCGGTCGCGTGAAGAACACCGTGGGATCGCCGCGCGACAGCAGCAGAGCGCGTCGCAGGTTCTCCTCCATCAGCGGGCCGAGGATGAAGCCGAGCAGCAGCGGCGCCGGCTCGCATTCGAGCTTGACGAAGATCCAGCCGAGCACGCCGAACAGCACGGCGAGGTAGATATCGAAGACGTTGTTCTGCAGGCTGTAAACACCGATGCAGCAGAACACGAGGATGCCCGGGTAGAGCAGCCGGTACGGAACCTGCAAGCAGCTTCACCCAGATGCCGATCATCGGCAGGTTCAGGACGACCAGCATGAGATTCCCGAGCCACATGCTGGCGATCAGCCCCCAGAACAGCTGCGGGTTCGACGTCATCACCTGCGGGCCGGGCTGGATGCTGTGGATGGTCATCGCACCGACCATCAACGCCATCACCGCGTTCGGGGGGATGCCGAGCGTGAGCAGCGGGAATGAAGGACGTCTGCGAGCCGGCGTTGTTCGCGCTTTCCGGTGCTGCCACGCCGCGGATGTCGCCCTTGCCGAACTGCGACGCGTCCTTCGCGATCTTCTTCTCGACCGTATACGCGGCGAACGCGGACAGCAAGGCGCCACCGCCGGGAAGGATTCCGAGGACGCAGCCGATACCCGTGCCCCGAAGGATCGCCGGCAGCGCTTCCTTGAACTCCCTCCACTTGATCAGGAGGCCGGAGACCTTGTCGGTGAACACCTCGCGGTGACCCCGATGCTCGAGATTGATGATGATCTCGGCGAACGCGAACAGGCCCATCGCGACCACGACGAACCCGATGCCGTCGGAGAGCTCGGGCAGTCCGAACGTGTAGCGCTGCAGGCCGGAATTCACGTCGGTGCCGACGATGCCGAGCATCAGGCCCAGCAGGATCATGCCGATCGCCTTGACCAGCGAGCCGCTTGCCAACACAACGGCCGCGATCAGGCCGAGCACCATCAGCGAGAAATACTCGGCCGGCCCGAACTTCAGTGCTACTTCCGCAAGCGGCGGCGCGAACGCCGCGACAACCAGCGTCGCGAACGTTCCGGCAATGAACGACCCGATCGCCGCGATGGAAAGCGCCTTGCCGGCCTTCCCTCGCCTCGCCATCTGATAGCCGTCGATACAGGTGACAACGGAGGAGGATTCCCCCGGCAGGTTTACCAGGATCGCGGTGGTCGAACCGCCGTACTGCGCGCCGTAGTAGATGCCGGCGAGCATGATCAGCGCCGAGATCGGCGGAAGCGCATAGGTGATCGGCAGCAGCATCGCGATCGTCGGCACCGGTCCGATGCCGGGAAGCACGCCGATCAGCGTGCCGAGCAGCACGCCGAAGAAGCAGTAGAGGATGTTCTGGAAGCTCAGCGCGACCGACAGGCCGAGTCCCAGGTTGTTGAGGAGTTCCATCGCCTAGCCTCCCCCGAGGAACACCGGCCAGGTCGGCAGCTGGAGCTTCAGGCCGTAGCGGAACGCGATCACGACGAAGATCGCGAGTGCGAGCGACGCGATCACCGATTCCTTCCATCGGTATTCATGGCTCGCCGTGCTTGCAATGAGGACCAGCAGGATCGTGGAGATCACGAGCCCGAGGTAGTTCACGGCAATGCCGAACACGAACACGCTGACCAGCACGATCCCGAGCGGCTGGAACGTCGGGAACGAGATCTTCTCGCCCTGCAGCTTGAACGATCGTAAACACGAGGATGAGACCGAGGAACGCGAGCAGCAGCCCGAGCGAGCGCGGGAAATAACCGGGGCCCATGCGACCTGCGCTGCCCATCGCGTAATCGAGCGCGATCAGGCAGGCGCCGCCGCCCAATACGATGAAAAGAACTCCGGCCCAGAAGTCCTTCGGATGGCGGATGAGCCCCATGCCCCCTCCTGTTTTTGTAGCTTGATCGTATCGCGCGATTGAATTCGCGATGCCTCCCCCACGGGGCGCCGCTAGTCTAGCACTACTCCCCGTTGCGCAAACCAGCGCGCCCGGACGTGTTGCCCGCCGCCCGGTGGCTGCGGCCGCGGGTCCGACGGCGCTGCCGCGGCTGCCTGTCCCTCACGGCGTTGAGCCAACGCAAATGAAAAGGGCAGGCCGCGTGGCCTGCCCCTTTTTCGAGCACGAACGAACGGGCGCGCTATACGCCGTTCTTCTGGCGCAAGTCGCGCAGATAGCGGTCCAGCCACTGCGCTTGCATGCGCTGCGACAGCTGCGGCTTCACCTCGTCGAACGGCGGCACCCGCGCATCGCGGACGTCGTCGACGCGGATCACGTGCCAGCCGAACTGCGTCTGCACCGGCTGCGGTGTGAACTTGCCCTTCTCGGTCTTGACCATCGCATCCCCGAAGGGCTTCACGAAGTTCGCGGGCGCGTTCCAGTCGAGGTCGCCGCCCTTGTCCTTGCTGCCCGGGTCCTTCGAGCGCGCCTTCGCGAGATCGTCGAACTTGCCGCCCTTCTGCAGATCGGTGATGACCAGCTTCGCTTCGTCTTCCTTCTCGACGAGGATGTGCGCGACCTTGTATTCCTTGTCGCCGATCTGCGACTTGATCCCGTCGTATTCCTTCTTGAGCTCCGCGTCCGGGATCGGGTTGTTCTTCACCCAGTCGTTCACGTACGCGCGCACGAGGATCGTCTGCGCCGCCAGGTCCATCTGCTGCTTGATCTCGGCGTTGTTCTGCAGGTTCTTCTTGCGCGCCTCGCGGACCAGCAGCTCGCGCGTGTTGAGCTCGTCGCGAACGGTGGCACGAAGCTCGGGCGAATCCGGCTGGCCTTGCGCCATGCGCTCGCGAAGCAGCAGGTCGAACGTCGCTTGCGGATACAGGGCCTTGCCCGCCGGAGCAGCAGGGGCCGCGGTAGCGCCTGGAGCCGGGGCCGCGGGTGCGGCGGGTGCCGGTTTCGTCGTCGCGGCCGGCGCCGGCTTCGATGGGGGGGTCTGGGCCTGCACGGCGGCGGCCGGGAGCAGCGCGGCAAGCACTGCAGCGGCGATTAGGGTTTTGGTCATTACCAACGTCCTTCTCTAGTGGGAGGGGAATTCCTCGGGAGCGTAAGCCTGGATCGCAAGCGCATGCACAGGATGGGGAATGAGGTCACCCACCCGGTCGAGCACCGCCCGGTGCCGCGCGAGTCTGGATTGGCCGGAGAACGCCTTCGACACGATGACCAGCGAAAAGTGCCCGCCCCCTGCGGCGGCCCCCGCATGGCCCGCATGCTCGGCGCTGTCGTCGTGGATGTCGACCAGCGTGGGCGCAAGCGGTGCGAGGCGCTCGCGAAGCGTGTCCGTGATCGTTTCGCTCACGATCGCTCTTCGACCAGGTAACGCGACAGCCATACGCCCTGGGCCAGCGCGAACGCGAGGAACAGACCGATGCCGCCCCAGACCTTGAAGTTCACCCAGGTGTCGGTCGTGAAGTTGAAGGCAACGTACCAATTGGCCACCGCCATCGCGGCGAAGAAAGCGATCCACGACCAGGTCACCGACGACCACACGGGCGCAGGAAGCGTCACGTCCTTGAGCACATACGCGATCAGGTCGCGACCGAACGCGACCTTGCCGACTGCGAGCACGGCGCCGAACAACGCGTAGAGCACCGTCGGCTTCCATTTGATGAACGTCTCGTCCTGCAGCACCAGTGTCGCGCCGCCGAAGATCACGATGATCGCGAGCGAAAGCCAGTGGATCGGCGAGACCTTGCCGCGAAGCTTGAAGTACGCGATCTGCGCGATGGAGGCGACGATGGCCACTCCGGTGGCCACGTAGATGCCCCACAGCTTGAAGGCGATGAAAAAGAGCAGGAGCGGGAAATAGTCGGCGAGAAGCTGCATAACCGACTATTGTAACCTAGGCCGGCAATCGGGTCCGGACCGTCGTTTCGCCAAGCAGCGTGCGTAACCGCCGCCAGTCGAACGCGGGCCCGGGATCGGTCTTGCGTCCCGGGGCGACGTCGCTGTGTCCGGCGAGATCGGCGATCGGATAGCGCGATCGCAGCGTCGTCACGAGCCGCGCGAGGCGGGCGTACTGGCGCTTCGTGTAGGGCCGTGTGTCCGTGCCTTCGAGCTCGACGCCGATGGAAAAATCGTTGCAGCGCTCGCGTCCCTTCCAGGTCGACACACCGGCGTGCCACGCGCGCCGTTCGCACGGCACGAACTGCACGAGCGAGCCATCGCGGCGAATGAAAAAATGCGCCGACACCCGGTGATCGCGGATCGTTTCGTAGAACGGATGCGCTTGCGGATCCAGCCGGTTCGTGAACAAGCGCTCGACGGCATCACCCCCGAACGTGCCCGGCGGCAGCGAGATGTTGTGCACGACCAGCAAGCTGATGCGCGTACCGTCGGGCCGCTCGTCGCAGTTCGGCGAAGCGATACGGCGAGCGCCACCGAGCCAGCCGGCATTGTCGACGCGAGCGGTCACCGCAGCGACTCCAATGGAGCGTCGTTCGTCACCCACGGCGCTGCGGGGCGGACGGTGGCCAATCAAGCACCAGCCGAGCGTTCGGACTGCGCTTTCCACGCGGCAACGATCCCGCGGTGCGCCGGCACGTTGTTCAGCACCCGCTCGCGGATCGAGGGGTCGCCTTGCTCGCGGCAGCAGACGGATAGCCTCATGAGCGCCGCCCCTTCGAGGCGCAGAATTTCTTCAAGCACGCCGACCGCGATCACGAAGCGACTCTCGATTTCAATCCCGACCAAACGGAAATCATAGCCATGGATGCTTGCTGCAAGTACACCGAACTGACGGGCGAGAGTCCTCCTCTTTTCCAAATCTTCAACGGCTGGATGATGATTGCTCATCTTTCCCGAGGACCAGCGCCCCAGGCTTGAAGGTGCAGCGAAGACCTTCCTTCCGACGGGAAAGGCAGCCTGCTTCAACGACATGTTGCCAATGGTTATGAAATCTGGAGCCTAACCGGGGATCGAGCGGTCGCCCCGGGGCACGCTTCCAAATCGGCCTTCCTTTTCGCCGCCCTGCCGCCTCGACCGCGCGCACGCTGTAGCTGACGCCGGACATCGGGTCGATGCTGCCCAACTCCGCAGCGAATGCCTCGGCCTGTCCGCGATCCAGCAATTCCGCGACGACCGACGACGTGCCGTGCAGAGGCCGGCATGGTGGTACTCCACCGCTCGACATCGCGAACGATGTGCTCCAGGCCGCAAAGGAGCGCGCAAGCCGCTTGCCGTCAACGGCCGACGCGCTCCGGGGTCCGACGGCCGGGCGCAATTACCGTGTTATCCCGGCGGGCAAGGCTCGTAGTAGCCTGGTACGCATGGCGGCGGAGGCGGCGGAGGCGGAGGTGGCGGAGGTGGCGGCGGCGCTTGCCCGGGCGGCCCCGCCGGACTCCCTCCGGGTGGCGCGCACATGACGACGAAGTCGGCGCCATCGCCTTCCACGAGCCAGCCCATGGCCGCCATCTGGGTGCGTACAGCACGATCGGTTGTATAGCGGTGATTGGCATCCGCCCGGTTACTGAAGACCCGATAGACCGGTATCGTGCCCGCCGGACATGCGCCCACCACCGGCAACGTGATGAAGAACGCGGACGCGGTTTCCTGGCTCATGAACGGGAACTTGGCCAGCGTCTGCCCGCATTCGTCTGCCGATCTTCCGAAGAAGTGCGAATCGCCGTGCGGCGGCGGGATGATGATCCGGCATACGGGGGTTACCCCTGCGCCGCCTGCGGTCTGCGACGGGAACACGCGGAACGACAAGCCCGTGCGTTGCCATCCCGCGAGTCGCCCCGTGTCGAGGGCGTCGATGTCGGCCGCCAGCGCGCTGATGAAATAGTGATCGAGCGCCTGGTTGTAGAACTCGATGCTTGTAACGGCCAGCGGTGTCATCGTGGCGGTGGCGTTGGCGAAATTTCGCGGCGTACCCGGGACCGGGGTCCCGTTCCGATTGATCGCCGTCGCGCCATCGCCCGGCAGTGCGGGCAACGTGATCTGGTCGACACCCGCGAAGTTGAGCGTCCCGCCATCGGTGGGGACGAAACGCGCCGGTATCGTGTAATCGGGCGTCACGAGACCGAGCGCCGCGAAGTCGGCGGTGGCGATCAGGACGCTGCGGCTCGCTGTCGACGCCGATGGCAGATTCGCAGGGAAGGACAGCGGCTTCGAGGCACCGGCTGCGTTGGTGGTTCTCAGCACCTGTCCCATCCACAGGTGCTCGCCATTGTTGCCCAGAGACTCCCGCATCACGATGTACTGGACGGTACCGTCGGCGTTCGAAAACACCTGGTCGATTCGGAAGTCGTGGAAGTCAGCCCTCGCCGGCGCCGCGCAGGCCGCGACACAGACGGCGGCAACCCAAAGCCATCGCGAATTCATAGCGTCCTCCATCCATGGAACCACCAGAGACTAACAACGGCGCATCGGCTGTATTCCAACATCATTGCGACGCAGTGGGCTCATCAGGCCGCGGCTGGCGAATCCTCGATGAGCCATCAGCGGGAATTACCACTTCGGGTCTTCGGCCCGGCGCGAAGGGCTTAGCGCGAGGTCGAAGGTCGGCTCCTGGCCGCACTTCATCGCAATACGTACGATGGAGGGAGCACAGGCCCTTTCGGCCGAGTGACCAGGGCGGCCAGCATCGCCTGCTGGATCGCATAGCTGCCACTACACCACAGCGGCACTGCGCGGTGGGCGCCCGCGTTTCAGACTACTTTATCCCCAGCCGCTCCATCCGGTAGCGCATCGCGGCTTTTATTGTTATATAACAAGCGTATGCAGAGGTGCCGTGCCAGTCATGTGCCATTCACTACTCCGTCGTGAGTGGCACGAGATCCTGTGCCATGAGGGGGGAGGATACGATTAGTCTTTAGGCGCTTACCGAGGGGGAGCGTGACGTGATCTCAAAATTCGAGTGGGTGGGAATTCGTCTGCCGCCGGGAACGACGATCGGGGATGCCGTCGCGGCAGCCTTCGATTTCGCCAAACGCGAGCAAGTGCTCGTGCGCCTTGAGTTCAATGACGTGCCAATATCAGTGGCAATGGACGGCGACCCCGAGGCGATCGTTAAACGCTACACCGAAAAGTACGCTGATCGCGGCACCGTGCAGCGCGAGCTGTAGAAACGAAAAGGCCGCCCGAAGGCGGCCCTGCGTTCGCCACCGCACAGACGGCGTGTAGGCGAACGCGCTCTACTGTGTCCCATGACCATTGACGAAATCCGCCACGAACGTCGCACGGAGCTCATCGGCACCGCTCTGGCGGCCTCACTTTTTGCGCTCGCGCTCGGCTTGGCAGCGATCGTGCGCGCATGGCCGTCATAGGTGAAGGCGTAGTTGCCGAGCGTCGATCTGGCCCGTCTGCTACACGAACGAAAAGGCCGCCCGAAGGCGGCCCGTAGTGCGTTCAACGCGAACCAGCGGCGCTAGTTAAGCAAGGGCGTTAGTCAGGCCAGTACCACGCAGCGAATGCGCCAAGCACAGCAAGCAGCACTAGGATCGTTCGCAATGCCATGTTGGTCCTTCCTTCGGACTTGCTTTCGTCCGTGTTCCTCAAAACTTCTCCTTTCCGCTCGCGGGTGATTGGGTGCGAGAGGAATACTACGTCAAAACGGAAATGCCGCTCGAAGGCGGCCCGATAATCCGATAGTCGTTGCCCACTCGCGACTCGCCGCGGTACACGTCGGCATGCTCTGCGAATTCGTCCGCTCGCCGGTTCCGCGTCGCTCGCTGTGCTGGCTCTGCGCTCGCCTCGACATTCGCGACATTCGCGTAGGGAAGCGGCCGCACGTGGTGTACACGTGCGGGTGGAATCCTATCCGAGCGCCGCGCGTGGATCGCTGCCAATTCTTCCTGCGCGAGCCCTGCGCTGATGATCGAGTACAACGCCGCGGTCGGTGGCGCGTCGTGGGCACGCCGCACTGACACGCAAACGGCGCAGTTGCGCTGATACCACACTGGCCGGCTATCCTGGGCGAATGAGAACCCGCCCGCCTGACTCAGTCCTCTCCAAATGGCCAGTCGCGCGTTCCCCAGTGCATGGCGCACTCGATCTGTTGCCCTTCAAGCACCTTGTGCTCCATCAAGACACGAGCAAGGCGATCAATATCCTCCCGCCGCCGCTTGACGATTGTTACTGCCCGCTTCCTTACTGCAAATATCCGTTTCGCGTCGTTGCTTAGATGACTATCCGCTTTGGCGAAGTCGCTGCCGGCTCCGTACAACTTCGCCGAAGAATCGGTCATGTCACCTTTGCGGAGCAGCACGACTATCGCGGCGTGGCCTCCGTAGAGCATGCAAGCATGCTTCGCAAGCAATTCCCTTGACGCGCCGTAGGTACTTTCAGCGAGAATCCAGCCCGCTGAATCGGCGTCGGGACGTATCGACACAGGATCCAAATAGATTCCAAATTCGTTCGCGAGAACGGCGTGGCCTGCTTCGTGAACTGCGGTGTCGTAGCTGTCATGGCGCCTTAGTTTGCCTTTTGGCCGCCCCGGTCCTCGGGGTGTAATCGCGAAGCCGTCAGGAACCGCCCAAGCGCGGCCCACGCGCTGCGCGCCAGGGATGCGCCCCCGTTCGCACAGGAGTGCGATCCGGCGCTGGCTGAGGTTCGCCTGCTCGCCCGCCTCGGCTGTTCCTATGAGCTTCCTTGCCATCGAATAATATTCGCATAGCGGAATAGGTATCAGCTATTCCCGGTTTCTGCCGCAGCCAGATTATGCAGACGACGTTGTGCGGGTCCTATTCAACGTGTTCCGCCATCGTGTCGCGCATCACGGGATCGCTTCAGGGATATGGGTTGCCGATGTCCGGGCTGGCGATCCTCGCCGGATAACTTGGACGATTACGGAATTCGATAGGCGACCAGCAGTACAGGTGTTTGAGGATGCCGGAGTGCTAACCAAGGACCCTCCTTGGCCGTGCAACTTCACGCACCGAGTGCACATCCACCTGGACCGCCTGTGGCGCGACGTTCGCGATTCCGTCATTGCCGCAGGCGGGTACTTGGAAGCTCTGAGCGCAAATCCCCAAGTTCTGCGGAACTTCGAGCGGGCGATGGAAGACCTGTACCCGCGCTGAGGACTGGGGCGCGCGGCCCAGGTACGAAGCGCTTAGCCAGAAATGGCCGGGGGCACGCTGGCGGACAGTGCGCAGGCGGTGTTAACGGCGCTAGCTGAGGGGCGTGTCACTCCCGAGGAGGCCGGGGCAATTGTGGGTGCGCTGTCGGGCCAGGCGCGCGTTATCGAGACAAGCGAAATCGACAAGCGGCTGCGTGCGCTTGAGGACGCCGCAGCGAAAAAGGGGACGAAGTGAGTACGAAATACGAAAAAAGGGTTCAGGCATTAGAGGCAACGGCTCTGCCGAAGGATTGGATCACTCGCATCATTTACCACATCATCGCACCAGACCGGTCGCTTGCTGGCTTCGTTGCGCGGGACATTGAGTGCAATTCGCTCCGTGATTTTGACCACTTGCCGGGGGAATCAGACGAAGCCCTGGAGGCGCGCGTGTACGCAGAGATGGGTTGGCCTGCCGACGAGGAGCAGACGCCATGACGTTCGCTACCCGAATCAGCCGGCTGGAAACCGCGATGTTGCCCGCCGCTGACCCGCCGCGGATCTTCGTCGCGTTCGTTGGTCGCAACGGCACCGAGAGCGTTTTTCTGGCCGGCCAGTGGTTCACGCGGAACGATGGCGAGTCCGAGGACGAGTTCAAGGCCAGCGCCTGCGCTGCAGTGGGGTGGAAATGACTAGCATCCACAGCCGGAGGTTGGAACGCCTGGAAGATGCGACGAACAAGGGATGCGACCGCGGGTGGTATCACATGCCTGTTAGTGCAGCTGCCGGGAGTGACGCAATTCGTCAGCATCTGACCCTATGCGATTGTTGCTGGCGTTGCATTTGCTCACTACAAAGTGTCTGTTGCGCAATGCTGTCGACGACGTGAATGCGGTGCGACCGTTGCTTCAACAGAACCGCTCGTTCATCGTTTCTGCGTTGACCCACTTCCTTTTCTCTTCGACTATTGCATCCATCGCCGCGCATTCGAAGATTCATGCGCTGCTGACGATGGTGCACCAGGTATCAGATGAAATGGACAGTGACGCAAACCTCTTTCCGGTGCGCGCAGCGCGCTGGTCAGCGGGGTTGCCAGCGGCAGAAACCGCCGTAGGGTCGGAATGTCATGCAGCGAGCAATGCTGCTATCCGTCTACGTCACCGTCTCCGACGCACGACTTAGGCGGAGTGATTTGCAGTGTCGAATTGGTCCATTCTCAGCGATTCCACGCCGCGATGCCGAGCGGGCTCTTTCCCGAGCCGTAGCGGCAGATGCAAACGCTGCCGCCTGACGGGCGAATGCCGCGCACTTTCTGTCGTTGACAGCCTTCACGCTGACCGTAACCGTGGCTTCACGCTGATCGAGCTCGTCATTGTCATGGCGATCCTCGGCATTCTCATGGCTATCGCGCTGCCCGGCTATCGGGAGCATGTGCGCAAGGCGGCGCGCGCGGATGCGCAGGCGTTCTTGACGGACGTCGCGTCGAGGCAACAGCAGTTTCTGGTCGAAAGACGCAGGTACGCGACTTCAGTCGTCACGCTGAACATGGCGCCGTCCGCTCACCTCGCCGGCAAGTTCGAGAACCCGATCACGGTCGAGGCGCCGGACGTCGTGCCGCCGACGTTCAGGCTATCCGCGCGGGCGATCGGCGACCAGGCGAACGACAAGTGCCCGGCGCTCACGCTCGACAGCGCGGGCAATCGCGAGCCGCCCGGATGCTGGTGACAGGAGTGGCGATGCGAGCGTGGACTTTTCCTGGCGATGCACCCGCGATCCGAATCCGCGGATTCACCGCGGTGGAGGCGTTGACGGTGCTCGCCGTAATCGCAATCCTCGCCGCGATTGCACTCCCGAGCCTCGCGAACGTGCTTGCGAGTCAGCGGCTGCGCGCCGCAGGTACCGACCTGATGTCCTCGCTCCTCCTGGCACGCAGCGAGGCGATCAAGCGTAACGCGCAGGTCGAGGTCGCTCCGCGGATCGACGGCGACTGGAAGGCCGGATGGCGCGTCGCGACCGTGGCTACGGACGAGCAGGTCGACCGCAAGGAAGCGCTTGGCGTGCGCGTCGATGTACCGCTTGCGCCGGCCAGCATCCTTTATCAGCGAAACGGCCGACTCGCTGTCGCGGGCGTGGTGCAGGTCGAGTTCCGCGACAGCGAGAACCAGGCGGGCGTGGAAGCGCGCTGCGTGATGATCGATCCGAGCGGCCTGCCGCGTCTCCAACGCGGAGCGTGCATGTGATGGCTTCATCCCGCACCGGTTCCAAAACGCGTGGCTTCACGCTGATCGAGGTCTTGATTGCGCTCGTGGTGCTGGCGTTCGGCATGCTGGCGCTCGCGCGGACGCTCGGGCGGTCGGCGCAGGAGGAGCTCGAGGCCCAGCAGCGCGCGCTGGCGATGACGCTTGCGGCCGAGATGACGAGCCGCATCGGCAATAACCCGAAGCAGGCCGTGCAGTACGTCGGCGACTACGTCCCCGTGGGTCCGGTCGAGGACTGTGCGGCGCTGGATCCCGCCACCGTTGTCGCGCTCGACCAATGCGAATGGCGAAACCGGCTGCGCGGCGCCGACACGTTCGATGGCGACCGGGGCATCGGCTCGCCGATCGCGGCACGCGGTTGCGTGATCAATACAGCGCCGAACATCTATGTCGTCGCGATCGCCTGGCAGGGCGTTCTTGCGACCGAGCCGGCGGACAGTCCCTGTGGTGCGGATCAGTTCGGACCCGACACCGAGAAGACGCGGCGCGTCTACTCGACCACGTTCCAGATCGCAACGCTCGGGGTCTGATCGATGCTCGCCCTTCGCCGAATCCCGATATCCGCAGCTGCTCCGACCGCCTGCGGCGCGACCTCGACGTTCGTACGCTGGACGGGTCGGCCAGCGCGTCAGCGCGGCACGACGCTGGTCGAGCTCGTCATCGCGATGGCGGTTGCGCTCATGGTGCTCGGTACGGTCGGCTTGATCTTCGGCGGCACGAGCCGGAACCGCGCGAGTCTCGAGCGGGCGGCGCGCCTTGCGGAGAACGCCAACTACGCGATGGAGGTGATACGCAACGACGTCGCGCAAGCGGGCTATTACGACACGCTCACCACGACTGCCGGCGGCTTCACCTGGCAGCTGCGCGATCCGTGCGTCACCGCGCTGGCCGATCTCGGCTGGTCGAATCCGATCGGAACGCCGCCGCCCGTGAATGCCAAGCTCGAGAACGCGCCGGTTCCGATCTTCGGGATCCGCGCCGCTGACCCGACGCCCGTCTGCATTCCGGATCGCAAGCCCGACACGGCGATCGTCGTCGTGCGCTTCGTCGGACCCGAAGCTACCGCGCCGGCGAATGCAACCGGCGCGCCCTTCCTCCAGCTTTCGAAATGCGAGCTCGAGACGCCGAACAAGCTGAACCTGGGTGTCGTATCCAACGACCCGGCAGCGTTCACGATGCACAACATCGACTGTGGCGTGGTCGCCGACGTCAAGCGCTTCGTCGTACGAGCCTATTACGTCGCGAATTGTGGCCGGTGCGGCATCGACACGATCCCGACGCTCAAACGTGCGGAGCTCGTCGGCAACGAAATCGTCATCACGCCGCTGGCCGAAGGCATCGAGGATTTGCAGGTCGAGTACGGCATCGACGCGAACGGGGACGGAACGCCCGACCGCTATCTGGCGTCGCCCGATCCGGCGCTCGGCGCCGGGTTCGGCGAATGGTCGAACGTCATGGCGGTTCGCCTCTATTTGCTTGCCCGGTCCACCGATGTCGAGCCGGGCTACAAGGATACGACCAAGCGGTTCAACCTCGGTCCCGCCGGCTATAAAGACGCAGCGGCCGACGGCCACAAGCGCGCGCTGGTCACCTCGCTGGTGCGCCCGATGAATTCCGCCGGCCAGCGGGAGACGCAATGAGCCGGCGCCTCCCACAACGTCAGGAGGGCGCCGCGCTGTTCGCCGTGCTGGTGCTGCTGTTCGTCATGGGCTGGTTTGCGCTGTCGGCGTTCCGGATCAGCACGCAGCAATTGCAGATCGTCGGCAATGGCCAGGCGGAGCAGCAGGCCACGGCCGCGGCCCAGCGAGCGATCGATCTCACGATCAGCTCGAACGCCTTCAGCAAGGATCCCGCAGGGGTCGCGCAGATTCCGGTGTCGACCGACATCGACGGCGATGGCCACGACGACTTCACCGCGAAGCTCGAGCCGAAGCCGAAGTGCATCCGCGTGCGTCCGATCAAGACGATGGAGCTCGACATTGCGAAAGCCGCCGACCGCGTCTGTCTGCAGTCGAGCGGGGCTAGCGGCAGCGTGATCGTCAGGCCTGGCGCCGTGGTGGCGGCTGGCGATTCGCTCTGCGCGAACAGCGAATGGAATGTCGTGGCTGCGGTCTCCGATCCGACGACGAATACGTCGGTGACCGTGCAACAGGGCGTCGCGGTCCGTGTCGTTGCGTCCGACGCGAAGAACTATTGCAAGTGAAGCGACCCGAGGACTGCATGAAAACCCTTCTCCGTAGATGCGCTGCACTGCTCGCGACCGCGTTCGCGTTGACCCTCGGATCGACTGCGCTGCGTGCAGAGGACATCGACATTTATGGCCGTCCACCGAGCGCTAACGATCTGCCGAACGTGCTGATCATCTGGGACAGCTCGGCCAACTGGAGTTCGGACATCGCCGTGCCGGACTGCTATTTCACAGAAGACGGCATCCCGACGTCGGACGGTCCGAAGCCGACGGCGCCCGACAAGGAGCAGGGGAAGAAGTTCGCGATCGAGAAATGCGCGATCTACAACGTCATCGACGCGCTGCAACCGCTCACCGCAGCCGATCCGCCGCGGTTCAATATCGGGTTCATGCTGTTCAACGAGTCGGGCGCGGATCAGGGCGGTTATCCCCGCAAGCAGTTCATCCCCCTCACCCGGGCGAATGCGGCGGTATACAAGAGCCTCATCAAGAGCATTACGATCAACGGCGAGAAGGCGAACAACGGACCGTATTCGCAGGCGCTGTATGAGGCCTATCTGATGTTCAGCAAGAAGGCCCCTCACCACGGCACACTGGGGACGAAGTGGGATCCGGCCGCGGTCGCGGCCGCCCGCTACGTCGGCGCACCGGGCTCGGGCTGCGGCACCAACAACATCATCTTCATCAGCAACGGCTCGCCGAACGAGAACAACACCGACGCGGAGGCGCTGCTGCGCAATGCGGGCGGCGACATGACGATGGTTACCTACCCGCCCGGACAGGTCACGAACAGCGACCAGAACAACTGGTCGGACGAGTTCGCGCGGTTCCTGCGCAATGCCGACGTGAGCGATCGCGACGGCGTGCAGTCGATCGTCACGCACGGCATCGCGGTCGTGGGTGCGTCGAGCGACGGTCTGTACCCGAACTTCATCAACGGCATCGCCACGCAGGGTGGTGGGCAGTTCAGGTCGGCGTCCAACGTGGCGGACCTGCGCCGGTTCATCCTCAACATCTTCAACAGCATCGAGGCGGCCAACAGCGTGTTCGCTTCAGCCAGCCTGCCGGTCAGCGTCAACGCGCAGGGCACGTACAAGAACCAGGTCTTTATCGGCATGTTCCGCCCGGACCGGCTGGCGCGGCCGCGCTGGATGGGGAACCTCAAGCAGTACCAGATCGTCTACGATCGGGTCACGGATTCGCTTTCGCTCGGCGACCGGTTCGGAAGTCCCGCGATCAACGCCTCGACCGGGTTCTTCGACCCCGCGGCAACCAGCTACTGGACCGTCGACAGCAACTTCTGGGTCAACGATCCGAAGGGCACGCCGAAGTCGCCGAGCGACGCGCCGGACGGCGAAGTGGTCGAGAAGGGCGGCATCGCGCAAGGCTTGCGCACGCGCCTTCGCGTCGGACCGGAGCGAACGTCGCATCTTCACCTGCATCAGCTGCGCTGGCGGAACGACGCTCGGTGCAGACCCATCTACGCGTTTCGATACGTCGAACGCGTCGATTACAGCCGCGATGCTCGGGACGACCGATCCCGGCTATCCGGCCGAGCGGATGCAGCTGATCAACTGGGTGCGCGGCGACGACAACAAGGGCGATGAGCTCGGACCGGGCGGAGCGACCTCGGTGCGCCCCAGCCTGCACGGTGACGTCCTGCATTCGCGGGCCGCCGTCGTCGACTACGGTGGCTCGATCGGGACGATCGTGTTCTACGGCGCGAACGACGGCATGCTGCGCGCCGTCGACGGCAATCGCTCCGGGGCAACCCCCGGGCAGGAACTCTGGGCGTTCATTCCGTCCGAGGTTTTCGGGCGTTTCAAGCGCCTGCGCGACAACCTGCCGGAAATCAAGTTTCCGGTCACGCCGCCCGCCGCCGTAACGCTTCCGCGCGACTATTTCGTCGATGGTGCGACGACCGTCTACCAGAAGCTGGACAGCGCGCAAGCCACCGAGCGGGCGATCATCTACGTCACGATGCGTCGCGGCGGTCGATTCCTCTACGCTTTCGATGTCACGACCCCGACGCAGCCGGTGATGCTGTGGCGAAAGTCGAACGCCGACATTCCGGTCCTCGGCCAGACCTGGTCGGACGCGCGCGTGGCGCTCATCAAGGGCAACGCCGATCCGGTGATCATCATGGGCGCCGGATACGACGCGGCGGCCGAGGATGCGACATCACCGGGGGCGACGACGATGGGCAACGCGGTGGTCGTGCTCGACGCGATGACCGGTGCGCTGCTGAAGTCGTTTGCCACCGATCGCCCGGTGCCTGCGTCCGTCGCACTGCTCGACTCGGACTTCGACGGTTATATCGACCGCGCCTATGCCGCCGACCTCGGCGCGAACGTTTATCGGCTCGACTTCGAGAATGCGCTGGGCGACGGATCCTCGAGCAACTGGCGCATCGCGAAGTTCGCCTCGCTCGCCGATGGCGGGGGCTCGCGCAAGTTCTTCCATGCCCCCGACCTCGTGCAGTCGCGGCTGTTCACGGCGGTGCTGCTCGGCTCCGGCGATCGCGAAAAACCGCTGGCACCCTACTACCCGGCAGGCTCGATCACGAATGACCGCTTCTATACGCTGCTCGATTACGGGACGGCGAAGGGCCCGAGCGGATTGGCGCCGATCACGGAGTCGGCGCTGACAGCGGGCGGATCCGACAGCGTCCCCGCCGCGAGCGCCGCGGGCTGTT
Organism: uncultured beta proteobacterium; assembly: GCA_963804205.1. GTDB lineage: Bacteria > Pseudomonadota > Gammaproteobacteria > Burkholderiales > Casimicrobiaceae > VBCG01. Next base: position 299,731 of record CAWDPJ010000009.1, read on the forward strand.
ATCTGGCCATGGATGCGACGAGGGGCGAGAAGGTCGTCACGTCGGCCGTATCGACCGGCGGCTACACCTACTTCAGCACCAACGCCCCGACCGATACGTTCTCGGAAACGGCTTGCACCACGAACCTCGGCACGGCGAAGTCCTATCGGCAGGCGTTGTTCTGCGGCGTCGCCGAATCGAGGGAGTTCGTGGGCGGCGGACTGCCGCCGAACCCGGTCATCGGCCTGGTCGAGGTCCAGGTGCCTTCGACCGAGCCCAACGGATCCGAAGAAACGGAGCAGATTCCGTTCATCATCGGCGGCTTCAATGCGCAGCTCTCCGGCCTGCAGGCCTCGCGCGTGCCGATCAACGTCGACCCCACGCGGCGGCGCACGTTCTGGTTCACCAACAGAGGGCACTGACGTGGTCGCTGGCGACCCGCTTGCGTCACCGTTCTGCGCTCGCTGCACTGGCGCGCGACGTCGCGTCACCGCATTTCATTGCCTTCATGACCGCTCGTCGACGCGACGTGGAGATGCCGAGCGAAGTGGTCCATTTGTTGCATTTCAGAATCAACCTCCAAGACTGTCTCGTGTGTTGCATAGCTCGCTCAAAAGAGAAGTTCTCGACGTATGAAAAGACTTTCTGTCCTTGCAACCATGATTGCCGTGTGCGCGCCGGCTTATGCTCAGACACTTTATCGTTGCCAAGCAGGAGCAGAGGTGTTGTACTCCGACCGGCCCTGTGTGACCGGTTCTCAAAGTCGCATATCGGCGGGCGCCAAACCACCCGATGAGGTGATCGCCGCCTCGCGTGCCCAACTTGACCAGCAGATCGAGATGTGGGCACTCAAGCAGGCGACTAAGCGACAGCGCGAGCCATCGGTCCCGCAGCCAGCCGCTTCGCAGCGCGCTGATCTCGCCGGCGCGCCGATTTCGGCGAGCGACTCACAGGCGCTCGCGTGCACGTCTGCTCAGAGTATCCCTCAACGAACCGCGGGCAAGTGAGGTGCGAGCGTGGACGACCACAAAATTTTCGCTTATAGCGCACGTCCTTGCAAGGACCGCATTCGAGGTGGCAAAGGGGAAGGCACGCTTTGTGGCGCGGTTACCGCGCAAAGGTAGCAGAGTCTTCTCTCATACGAACGAGCAAGTCCTAGCACTATGCTTCGTCATACATCCCTTGATGTAAGGGCCGCGACCTCGCGATGAGTGTGCCGGTCCTCGTGGCTCATTGACATGCATTCGTGACCCATGTCGATATACCGTGGCCATCGGCGTTTGCTATCGGACGTTCAAATCCAAGATGCGTCTGAGAAGCGGCCGGCCGACAGTGCGCCGGAAAAGCCGCCGGCTCCGCCCTTACCTGAGGCGAGCGAAACCGCTGTTGATGCTTCTGGCGCGCACCAAAAGCTGGATTGAGTCACTCCCGGAGAAGGTAAAGCCCCACGCGCTGGCGACTCAATATGCGCGTATCGCGAACCAAATCTGCGGCGTTTGGGAGCAGCCACCTGCGTGTAGAGAGTATTTTCGGAATTGCTCAGCGATCGACGAGGTGGCCGTAAGGGCTTCCCACCCGCGGTGTTGCAGGACCTGCAAGCACTACAGCTTACATGCGGAAGTGTACCTAGCGCCAGAATCCGATCCGACGTGGGACGGTCGGTCCGTTTGGGATGGCCCGGATCGAAAGTAACGTTATCGTCCAATGGATTCTTGCCCACGGCGCAGCGTACCGCGCGCACCTCGCTGACTGACTTGGAGCGCGGACCTCATCGCGCCTACCATGAACGAACGGGCGCGCAGTCCCGCACTACGTCCAAGATGGCCGCGATACCGCAACAAGCCCCGGCAATGATCAGGCTGCGGATGGAGCAGAACGCCCCGCTGATGTTCACGCAGCTTCGGGTGACGGTATAACTGCAAAAGGCGACGCGAACTCACCGCCGCGCTGCTCGACCGACTTCTGCATCACGCTCATGTCGTGCAGATTACCGGCGAGTCTAGCGTTCCGACATTCAACCTGCTTGGTCGCACCCTTGCAAGTACGGCGTCGCGTTCGCTGAGGACGATCAATGGTTGTATTCGATCTTGCGGCGTCTGTAGTGCCGACTTATAACAAGTACACCGAGGGCTATCCCGACGAATATCAGCGTTGAACCGCCCTCCGGAACCTGAAGGCGTGGTGGGTCGTCGCCGGTAAAGAGGGTCCAGCCGGAAAGGCCAAACCTGCCACCGGTGGCAGGAATGGTGATGATCCCACTCAAATCACCGATGTACCAAACTTCGGAACCGTAATTTGGCCCGTCGTACTTCGCGAACAGGTACGAATATAAGCCGGCGCCTAGATCGATGCTTGTACCGGTGCCGTTAGACTTGAATACGGCGGTGGGGAGGGGACCAAAATCATTATTTGAGCGAGTGTAAGTCTGTCCGTCCGCAACATCAGAATACAAGGGCCATGTCAATCAAATGGTTGACATAAGTTGTTATGTCAGCATCGCCAGATGGTATGCCGAAGTTCACGAAACCCAACTCGTGGGCGTCACCGATAATAAGTGCGCTGGCATTGGTGCTGAATGCAAGCATCACGGCACAGAAGGCTGCGGAGAACACCGCGAGCTTGTTTGTGAGAATTGTGTTTAATTTCATGTTTGCAGCCCCTGTTGAAAGGTCAGTATCGATACTTCTTGTGTAACAAAGGAATGATCGAGGATCGATTTCCTGAGTGGTGGTTGTGTCATACGAACATTTTTGTTTCTGTTAGCGGCAAGATGCGTTCCGGGCTCGAGGAAGTGACGCAGGTTCAAGGGCTTGGACAAGCGGCTATTTTTTCGACCGCACGTGACCGTAAGCTCGCCCGACTACCTATCCA
>CAWDPJ010000010.1:0-538505 GCA_963804205.1 uncultured beta proteobacterium
ACGCGTAACCGTGCGCGATGCGCGGTGCGCCGGTCGCCGTGTAATCCTCGGTTGGGCAGAGGACCGGATCCGTGTCGATGTCGAGGAAGCCGATATCGCTGGTCAATGCCTCGCGATGAACCGGCGTAAGCGCGTCACCAAGACGACTCAGAAATGCGGCCATCGAATCTCGCGTGACGACGTCGATTCGGGCAATACTGCGATGCGGTGCAGCCCAGCGTGATCGCGCGGTTCTTCATCCATTCGACGTTCTTGCAGAACTGCGCTGGTGTCGTCGACATCCGTGAAGCCAACGCATGGCGCCGCTTGCGCCACGTTCGCGAGAAGGGTCCCAAGCGCAAGCGTCGCAACGCGCAGGCTGAGATCGCAGCATCGGCAATCGCATGATCGCGGCCTTTCAGTAAGGAGAGCTGGTGCCGGTACGGCTCGACACCATGACCCTGAGCTGGCAGCTCCAGCTCGTGAGGTCTCCGGTGCCGCCGCCGCTTGCGCGCTCGACCCGCAAGCCGAATCGGTAGCTGGTCCAGGAATCAGCGGCACATCGCCGTTCCAAACGGCGGCATTCGCCCATTTGGCGGAACCGCCCACGGTGGCGGGAATGAGATTGAGCGGAATCCAGGTTGACACCGTTGTCGATCGATTGCACGATTTTCAACGCGACGGTTGCCGGCGTCGCAGCGAGCTGCGCCGTCAACAGTGCGCCCGCGTGCGCTGCGCGGGGAAACGTCGCGGAGGCGATCGACGCGGTCTGGCAAACGGCTGCGGGTGGCGTGTCGAGGTCGAAAGCTCCGCCGCCTGCCTCGTTGTAGACGATCGCCGGCGTCAGTGCGACGCCGAGTCGATTCATGAACGCGGCCATCGACAGGCGGCTCACAAGGTCGCCCGGGCAGTACAGCGTGGCCGACGTGCACCCCAGCGTGACCGCCCGGTTCTTGAGCCAGTCGACGTTCGGGCAGAACGCGCTGGTCGTGTCCACGTCGGTGAACCCCGCGCAGGGGGCCGCAAGCGCGGCCGGCGTGGCGGCGATCCCGATCAGGATCGCGACGAATCGCAGCGCAAGGAGCGGTCTCATCGTCAGTATCCCGTTGTAGATGCCGTTCCTGACCATCACTTCCAGATGGCAGGCCCAGCTCGTTATCGTCTGATTGAATTGATTCTGGCGCGAAACGAGCAAGCCGAACTTCACGGCGAGAGGGAGGTGCTGCCGTCGAAGATTCGGAACGCCGGCGCTACCGCGCTCGCATTGTGGCGCACGCCCGGGCCGACGTAGGGGCCGATAGACTGGCCCATCGCCTGCCAGGTCCGCCGTTTTTCGAGACCACGGGGACGACGATGAGCGTTTGAAAGCCGCTGACTTCGAAGGACAGCGAGCCCTCGGCATCGACGAATCGCGGATAGTTCCCGCCGGCGCCGGAGGTCGCGGCGTTTGGCAGACCACGTGCTCGGCGGAGAAATCGAGCGTGCCGCCGCTCTCCTCGATGCTGAACACCTTCGGCGTCAGGACGTTGCCCACGCGGTTCATGAACGCTGCCATCTGCAGCCGACCGACGGCGTCGTCAGGACAGTACAGCGTCGCCGTGCAGCCGAGCGTGATCGCGCGGTTCTTCATCCAGAGGACGTTCGGCAGACAACCGCCGAGGCTTGATGTCGTTGAAGCCGGCGCAGGCTGTTGGGCTTCCGCCCGCGGCGAGAACGCGACGAGGATCGAGAAGACGTGCGACCGCGATTCGATGGATGCGCATCGGCGATCTCCCTGCAATGGATCGACTTTAGGGGACGGTACCTAACCGCGAGCTAACCGATGCTCGTTTCGGTGTTGCGAAGGCCGGTACGCGAACGCCGCGCATCCGCGGATTCGGCGAGCGTCGCGTTTCGCGCCAACCAGCGGCGTGCATGACGACCAGCGTCGCGGCGGTTGTCGGCATTGAAGGCGCGCAGGATGACGGCGACGTGTCCCTTGACGGTACGAAGGCCGATACCAAGCGTGTCGGCGATCGCCTTGTTCGGCCGTCCCTGCGCTATCAGCGGCAATACGTCGAACTGCCGTAGCGTCAGGTTCAGGTCGCTATGCACGGTGCGACGCGTCGGTCCTGTGGAGGGCAAAGCAGCCTGCCAGAGGCAACGGGCATGAACGGACACGCTCCCGCAAAGCGCGAGTTGCACGGCTGCGGCAATGACGTCGGGCGGCGCGTCGTCGGAGACGATTGCGGCAACGCCCGCCGCAAATAACGCACGATGAGTGGCAGCATCCGCATGATCGGAACACACGACCAGCGTGGCTCCCGGCTGACGGCGATGCAAGGCGCGCAGCGTGGTGCACGAGATCCACGGATGCGCGACGACAGCTGCGGCCAGCGCGGGGCCGGTAACGTCCGCAAACGGCAGCAAGTCGCGCTTCTGACACAATCGGATGGGCCCGCCCGCAGCCACATCCCGCAGCACGCTGGCGACGCCTTCACCACGCAATGCGTCGGGCATGACCACCAGCATCCGCATGTCTTTCGCGATGCGGAATGGTGCCGTCATCCGAACAACGGGTCGGATTGCATCACCGGACTCTACGGGCCGGTACCTAACCGGCGCCTAACGGATTCGGGTTTCGCAGTACGGCAGGCCGGTACGGAGGTAACGCCGGCCCTGTGGCCGTCGTCGCGGTTACGCTTAACCGCTGCAAGCCGTGTGGGGCGGGCCGATCGCCTGCGCTCGGCTACTGCTCTTTATAGATCGACCTGAACAGCGCTTCGGTCTCGGTCGATGGGGCAGTCCCGAGCTGGACCGAAAGCGTTTCGCGGCACTGTCGATAGACGCGCGCCGCTTGGGCAGGCTGACGCTGCGCAAGGTGGCAATGCATGAGCTGGCGATAGAGCTCCTCGGCGAGCGTTTCGACCTCGATGCCACGCTCGTAGAGCTCGATCGCTTCGGACCAGCGCTCGTGCCGCTCCCAATAGCGCCCCGCATCGGTGAGCGAGCGCAGGAAGCGGCTGCGCCAGCGGTCCCGCGCCGCCAGCATCCAGCGCTGCGGCTCCTCGTTTTCGAGGAATGCGCCGCGATAGCCCGACAGCAATCGCTGCCCGAGCTTTGCCACCTCGTCGTCGTTGCCCGCGCCAGCCGAGCGCAAGGCGCTCTGCAGCGCCTCGACGTCGCGATCGAACGCCCAGACGTCGACCCAAACCTGATCGGGATCGAAGCCGATCTTGCCGTCTTCGATCCGAATCGCGTTCGGCAGGGCAAGCAGCTTGCGCAGCCGGGAAACCGCCATGTCGAGCGCCGCGGCCGCCGCATCCGGCTCCACTTCCGGCCACAGGAGATCGGCAAGTCGCGATTTGTCGACCTGGTGTCCCCCGAGCGCGATCAATGCCTTGACGAGCTCCAGCGGTCTCTTCTGCGTCCTCGGTTGCACTGCGATTGCGCCGCTCGCACGCGACAGCTCGAAGCCGCCAAGTGTGAGAATGCGTACCGGCCAGGGCCACGAGCCGCCCGCATTCGCCGGTGCGGCCATCCCGTGGACCTCGATGATTCGCCGCACGAACTCGACTTCGACGTCATGCTCCAGCGCGAGCGCGCACATCGTCGCGCCAAACGGCGGATTGGTGTCGAACGTGTCGTAGAACTGGCGCGCGCGCGGTGCGGCGAAAGCCGACACGAGAAGCGCTCGGGCATCGGGACGGCGAAGCTGGCAAGCCTCGTACGCGTCGACCATGCGGATCATGTCCCGCATTTCCTCGGCATGCAGCACAGCGACGATCTCCGACGTGCGCTTGAACTGCTCGCGCGCACCCGCGTAATCCCCGATCAGGACCTTGGCTTGCGCTTCGAGCGCGAACCGCACGCCAAGCATCGGCGGCGGAAACTCCAGTTCCTCCGCGCACGCCCGTGAGCGTCCGGCATGAAAGAGCGCGGCATCCCCTTCGCCCTTCGCGAGTGCGAAGCGTCCCTTGAGCCAGGACAGGCGCGCCATGTCGGTCAGATTGGACGGATCGGACACCGCCTCGATCGATGCCAGTGCGCGCTCGATCAACGCAAAGTCGTGCGCGCGCAATCCTTGCTCGATCTCCGCCGCAAACATCCACGCAGCGACTTCGGGTTCGTGGTGACGCTCGAACAACTCGCGCGCTTGCTCGCGCGCGCGGCGGTGTTGGGTGGGGTCCTTGGCGTCGGCGGTGACGCGGATCCACAGGATCAGCCAGCGGCCAAGGCGGTAGGGCGTCAGTTCGGGGTACTCGGCAAGCGGTTGCAGCAGGCCGTACACACGCTGTCCCAGCTCCCGCATTTCGCGCGGCTCGGTGTAATAGATAACAAGGCGCCCGGCGGCGAACCGAACATTGACGTCGATGTCGAGCTCGAGCAGCGCCATGATCCGGGCGACGCAGGCGTCGATTGCTTCGTCGCTCGGACTCAGGAACAACAACGCGCACAGCAGCCCCGCCTGGGCGACGAGATCGTCCTCGCGATCGGCGAAGTGCAGCGATCCGTCTCGCAGCCCCGCGAGCGCTGCGGCATGCTCGCGGAATCGCCGGTAGTTGCCCATGCACTGGCCGGTGATCAGAAGTGCGGCGGCGGCGAGCGCGGCGCCCGGCTCGTCCTGCGACTCGAGCAGGCCATCCTGTGCCGCTGCCAGCGTCTGCAGCGCGAGCAACTCGCCGCGATGCGATTGGGCGAGTCCGCGCCGGTAAAGCGTCAGGGGATCGGCCGCAAGGTCTTCGATCGCGCGCGCTGGGGTCATGCGACGCATACTAGCGGATGTCATCGGGCGCGAGGAAACGCCCGGTGTCCGATCGAGATCTTGCTTTTGCAGGCGGCGTGCGTCGCGAGTGCGAAGATCGCCGCGAGCGGTGCCGGCACCACCCGGGTTGGCAGGCAAGCACGCCCGAGAGCGCATTCCAGGACGTCGAAAATCGGTGCAAGCTAGCGTCGTTCGCCAGACCCTCGTTCGGAAAGGATCCGTAAATGACTTGCAATCCCAACTTGCTGGATAACTCGGGCCCGGAAATCACAGGCCGCCCGGGCCGGCCGATCGCAGCGGCGACGGGAGTCAATCCCACCTGCTTCATCGATCGGTGGTGGGGGCACCGCGGCGGCGCCACCGGCTACACGATCGCCAATCTGGGCGGCAGCGGCTTTCCCAACCAGATCGCCCTCACGCGCGACGCAGGGAACGCGAGCACGACAGCACTGGTCGTCGGCCAGAGCACGGGCGTCGCAGCGAGCGGCCTTTCGACGGTCAATGTCGTCGAGCGGTTGCTGAATCCGACGATTTCGGGGCTTGGCGCGCAGACACTGGTGTTCAGCATCTACGCTCGCAAGGGGGCGAACTTCAGCGGGTCCGGAGTCACGCTGGAAATCGTCACCGCAATCGGCGGACGTGAACATCTGTTCGGGAGCCTGGACGGTCGAGGCGTCAGCGACGTTGGGCGCCGCGCAACTTTCCGCCACCGCGTGGACGCGATTTCAGGTCACGAAGTCCGGGAGCTGGACGGCGAACTTCGCAACGGTGCTGGGGGTTCGGGTGAAGTTCGACGCTCCGTCCGGGGCGGCCGCCGCCGAGGATGCACTCTATCTGACCGGGGCAAAGCTGGAGCTCAGCGCGACCGGGGGAGCGAGCGACTATGTCGTGCCCACGATCCAGGAGTCGCTGCTGCGTTGCAAGCGCTTCTATCAATCATTCGGCGGTGTGCCTTCGGACGTTGCGAAGGGGGGATTCACCGCCGGAGGGATTGTTCACCAGCACCCGCACTTGTTTCCAGTCGAGATGATCAAGACACCGATCGCGACGCTCGCCGGAACCTGGTCGGTCATAAACTGTGCGCAACCCGCGATCATCGCGCCGACGACAAGGGCGTTTGGCGTAGCTACTACGACGATCAACAGGGGGGCCTATTCGTATCAAGGGGACTCCAACGACGACCTGCTGATCTTCGACGCTGAAACGCCGTGATGGCTGCGACCCCCGTCAGCGATTGCTTTTTCGCCAGGACGCCACACCAGCACCCTCGTCGATGACGGCGGAGCCTTCCGTGACGTCAGGCAGCGAGCAACCCCATGCGTCCGAACTGGGTGAGCGCGTGGTCCACGAACCGGACTGCTGTTTCGCGCTGGTAGCCGAATGCCACGCCGTTCATCGCCGTCGCCAGCGCTGCGCGATCGCGCGTACCGTCGAGGAGCGCCAGTAGCCGTCGCGCATTCGGATCGGGCAGTTGCACCCGCGTGTGCAGCAAGGACGTCAGGTCGTCGCGCGTGGCTGCTTCGAAGCGGGCGACTAAGCCGGCCACCGGCAGCTTGCCCGCAGCCGCGACGACCGCCGGCGGATGCAGGTGCAGGTTGACGAGATTCGAGACATACGCGTCGGTCAGCAGAAATTCCAAGGGGCGCTGCAACGCCTGCCCTGTCAGCCATTCGCGCAACGTGTTGACCGGAAGCGCAGCCGGGGCGCGCTGTGCGATGTGCTCGAGCAGCATCCGAACCGGACCGCCGCCACCGTGCGCCGGATCGAGCTGGCGCGCCACTTCCGGGAGCTTTCCGTTGGCGACCGCCTGCAACAGCGGTCGGTCGGCAGCGACGTGCATCGCATCCAGCCGTGCCGCGAGCGGCGCGGGATCGGACGGTGCGTCGACGCGGCACAGCAGCGATTGCCGGAACCGGCGCAACCGAACGAAGTCGAGATACTGTTCGCGCGCCGCCGGATCGAGCTTCGAGACAAACGCGCGCGCTTCCGGCGAGAGCGCCACCGCGCTCATGGAATGCAACTCCGCTTCGGCCAGATAGCGCAAGCCGAACCGCGCCGCATGCAGGGTGAAATCGTGGAAATAGACAGGGTCGTTCGGCACGGCCAGCGTGTCGTGGCACAGTTCGCTGTCGCTGCTCTGCGCGATCGCCCTGAACTCGGCGCGCACGGCATCGTCCGCTTCATGAAACGACCGATTTCCCGTTCCAATGAGCGCGGCCAACTCACGCGCAGCGGCAAGGCGTGCGCGCGGATCCTCGAGATGATCGACATGCCGGTGCAGCACGTCCCATGCAGTCTGTCGTACACGACAGCCGGGCAAAGCGTTGAAGCTCACGAACATTAGCCCGCTCGGCGCGAGACGCGTCGCGGCCAGCGCAAACAGGCCGTCGCGCACCGCTGGCGGCACCCACGAGTACACGCCGTGCGCAATGAGGTAGTCGAACTGTCCGTGCGCCGGTGCAAGTGACGTCAGGTCCTCTTCCACTAACGCGATGTTGGTAAGCCCGAGGGCAGCGATGGTCGCACGGCCTGCCGCAAGAGCGCGCGGCGATAGATCGCAGCCGACGAAGTGCGCGGCCGGCAAGGTCAGCCGCCATCGGAATCAGGTTGGCGCCGTCACCGCATCCAACCTCCAGCACGCGAGCTTGCGCCACCGAGGAAGGCGCCACGCCGAGAAAGCTCGCCACGGTCGCCAGTCGATCCGGATGCGTCAGCGGATGCGGGACCGTCGCGTACGGGATAGCGTCGTAGCGCTGCGCGAACGCCGCGTTGGTCGTGGCAAGAGTCACGGAGCGATGCGGGCCTACGAGGTGAAGTCTTCAATCATACAAGGCGATCAATGGTAAGGCACCGGGGAAGCCAGCGTTCGCGACGTGTCGATCACAGGCTGTCGGCGCCATTTGTGCATCTGGCGATAGCGCCCGCCATCGCATATTCTCGTCGGTCGCGGCCACGCCGCCCGCCGGACGACAGCTCCCCGTGGATCTCGCCTATGGCATCCCGACCTTGGCCCTTCTGGTCTTGGTGTTCGTCTATGTTCGCCGTATCGCCCGGCGACGCAAGGAACACGTCCGTCGAACGAGGAAGCCGCCAAAGTATGTGCGGTCGCTCTCGCAACGCTCCGAAATGCGGGCTGGCGAAGACGTTTCGAGCGTGATGGAACAAATGCAGCGCACGCAGTCACGGCCGCAGTCTGACCAGCGGCCACCGCCTTTGCGCAGGTCGCGGCAGGAACCGCCCGGTCAATAGAGCAAGCTGTAGATGGGTGAAGTCATCATGGCACGGCGCCCTCCACCAGCTCACCTCGGGCGACTTCACCGCCCTTCATCACGCGTGTCTTCGGTGGTGGAAGGCCGTCACGCTTGAACTGCTCGACGAGTGCGGCCTTTCTCGTTGCGAGATGCGTACCTAGCTCGCGCATGTCGACATCCGCCTTCCTGGCCTGCGCGAACATGCCATCGCGCTGCTCTTCTTCCTTCACGTGGTGCTTGATCATCTCCGAAAGCACCTTGACCTTGGCATCGAAGAACTCGTCGTCAGGTGAACCGGCCAGGATCTCCGCGATGAGAATCTTGGCGCCATCGTGTTCAACGTACGCCTCGTGAAGAATCTCCTCGTCCACATCGTCCTTTATCGCGGGGTAGAAGATTTCTTCCTCGATAGTCGCGTGGACAGTGAGTTCCATGCAAACCTGTTGAGCAATCCTGGCCTTGGTCGCTTTGCCATTCGTGCTTTCGAACCGCTCGAACAGTTCCTCGACGGTGCGATGGTCACCCTTGAGCAGCGTGATAGCGTCCTGGGCTTCTTTGGTTGAACGGGGCACGGCCCTCTCCTGTACGGTTTCAATTGGGGGATACACCGGACCGTTCGATACCGGTCACCGATGCTCAAGACCTCGCGGATTAGCCCATGAGGTTGCAGCGCGAGGGTAAGCGTGGCCAGGTACCGAGGCCAAGCGGCAAAGTACGCACCCCGCCGTCAGAGCTTTCTCACAGCGCAGGGAAGCATGAGACGCGATCGGCGGGCCGCTCAAGCCGCCTAGGGCACCAACGGGATCCGAGGCAACCAATGGACCCAGATCCGTGAACCGCGCCGGTGCCGGTCTTCCACTGCGGGCACTACCGTGGTGCGGCTCACCTGCATTGCGCGGCGCTTCGAGTGCCGCGACCGCGAGCGAACGCTGTGTCTCCAACCACTGTTCGCCCCGTGCGGTCAAGGAGAAGAATGCTTCTCGTCTTGCTTGATTCTGCTACGCACTGAGGTGAAAAGTGTGAGTAGGGTACCCGGAGGTATCTCGCGCACTCGACCAATCGAGGGACAGGCCATGGCATCGCTCTATTCTCCGAATTCCTTCTCGTTCGCCCCCGAACAACTGCGGCAGGTGATCAATCCGTTGAGTTGGCTTACCAGCGGAACCGGGCAGATCGGCCTGTTCAACGTCTACCAGACCGCGACCTCGAAGCCCGAAGTCGAAGCCGAAATCGTCAAGAACGTGGCGGGCTATGGTCGGCAGCTCGGGCCGCATCACCGATCTGCTCCAGGTCATGCTGCGCGAGCCGGATCGTGGCAAGTGGTCAGCTTCGGATGAGGCGGTAGCGTCCGATTTCCGCAAATTGGCCGAGCGGATTGCCATCGTGAAGGCGAACCATCTCGCTCCGACGGACGAGAACATCCGAAAGCTCATCGACGGAATCAACTGCGTACGCGATGTAAACCCAGCAGAATACGAGAGGATTCGCGGTGAAGTCCGTGCCAAGCTGTTTCCGGAGATCGGCGCTGTGGCGCCAACGAACCGCGCTCGTTCACGAGGCAGGAAGAAGTAAGGCCGGTCGCAGGATCAAGGATCGGCAGCCAGGTGACGAATCCGGATGCGCCTTGCAGGGACCGATCCGGTAGGGCGGCCGGTGCCCCCTCGCCCGCTTGATGTCATGGGAGCTGCGGACGCCACGAGTGCCGAGGCCGCCGCGGCGAGTGCGCCCGGCACGACGGGCTTGGGCAGCAAAGCGAATCCCGCGGAACGCACCGCATGGGTGGCCGCGATGCTCGTATCGCCGGTGATCACCAGCGCGGGAATGCGCATGCCGAGCTCTTCGCGGATCGTTGCGACTGCATCGAGTCCGTTCTGGTCCCGATCGAGGCGCAGGTCCGCGACGATCAGGTCCGGATAGCGCTCGAGGCGACCGAGCTCCGCGAGCGCGTTGCCTGCGTCGCATCCGCCAGCAACGGCTGCCCCCCAGGTCGAGAAGAGCGCACGCATGCCTTCGACGGCCGCCGGGTCGTCATCGATAACGGCAACGGTCGCACCCTCGAGAGCGCCTCCGGATGCATCATTGCGGCGTTCGTGCGAGTGCGCCTCGTGCGAAAGGGGCGCACGAACGTCGGTGACACGGGGGACGCTGACGCTGAACCGTGAGCCTCGACCGGGCCGCGTGTCGAGCACGATCTCATGATCCAGCAGCTTGCAGAACCGGCGCACGATCGCAAGGCCCAACCCCATGCCACGACCGGCGTGCGAAGTGCCTCCGGACGCGCGCACCTGGAAGAACTCCTCGAAGATGCGCGCACGGTGCTCGGGCGCGATGCCGATACCCGTGTCGACGACTTCGATGACTACGACTGCTCCGCGGCGGCGGGCGCCGACGACGATGCCGCCGGCGCGCGTGTAGCGAACCGCGTTCGCAACCAGGTTGCGCAGGATGCGCGACAAGCAGCGCAGGATCGCTGTCCACGGCGAGGCGCGTGCCCACGGTCGCGAGCCGCAGGCCCTTTGCCTCGGCTTGCGGCGCGAACTCCTCTGCGATTTCACTGAACAGCGGCCCGAGCGGGACGCGTGCGCGGTCGGCGACGAGCATGCCGGCTTCGAGCTTCGACAAGTCGATCAGCTGGCCGAACTGCGCTTCCAGCGCCTCGAGCGCCTGTTGCACGCGGGTCACGAGCAGGCGGGCATCGGGCTCGATCCTTCGTGCCGCGAGTGCTGCGACGAACAGCCCGACGGCATGCAGCGGCTGGCGCAGATCGTGGCTCGCGGCGGCGAGCAGCTGCGACTTCGCGCGGTTCGCCGCTTCCGCTGCCGCGCGTGCTTCGACGGCGGCGCGGGTCTGCCCTTTGAGCTCGGCGATCAGGTCGACGTTCTCGTAGCGCATCGCGAGCGCCTGCGTCAGCACGTCGTTCACGCGATGTCCGAAAGCGAGCACGAACGCCAGCACGACGAACAGCACCAGCGCGATGTACAGATGGACCGCGTCGCCTTCCCAGGCAACCCGCAGGATGAGCGGCAACAATGCGGGCAGCACGAAGCCATAGAACGATGGACGCCAGACGGCCGTCAGATTGAGCCCGCCCAGCACGACGCCGAACAGGCAAACGATGAGCAGCGCCTGGTACGCGGCGGACGCGGGGAACATCGTGACCGCTGCCAGCCCCCACAACGCACCCGCGGCGCCGGAACCGATCGCCCAGTAGTGGCCCCATCGCGCGCTCGCGCCGGGACCGGGACGCGCACGCCGCCAGGCCAGCGTCAACCGCCATCGGCAAAGCTGGTTCAGCAGGACGAGCGCCACCCAGCCGCAAAGCAGCGCGGGCGACACGACGCTCCACATCGCGATGCCGAGCAGGGCCGCGCCAAGCAGCATCGAGGCGGTCGTGCGCGTCCAGCTCGCGTAGATCGTCGCGACCTGGTCGACGCGCGCCCGGGCGATCAGACGCTGGCGCGACGCCCGCGAGCGGCGCCATTCGCGCTCCGGAATCGGCTAGTGACGCGCGAACGCCTGGACCGATACACCGCGGCGTGCGAGCTCGACGATCGCCTGCGCACGCGTGTGCACGTTCAGCGCGCGAAGGATGGCGGACACGTGCACCTTGACCGTGCCCTCCGAGAGATTGAGGTCGCGGCAGATGAGCTTGTTGGGTTTGCCCTGCACCAGCAGGCGCAGCACGTCCGATTGGCGCTGCGTCAGTCCCAGCACGTCGTACAGCAGCTCGGCGCCCGGCAACGCTGCCGCGTGTCTCGACAGCTCCGGGCGCGGGCAGGAACGCCCGTCGAGCATTCGCGCAACGGTGTCGACCAGCTGACGCGCGCTTGCCGTCTTCGCGATGAAGCCCCTGGCGCCCGCGGCGAGCGCGCTCTCCACGGTGGCGCGGTCGTGCGTGGCGGACAGCACGGCGATCGGAAGCCGCGGGAAGTCCCGGCGCAATCGTCCCAGTGTTTCGAGCCCGCGCGTGCCCGGCAGCGCCAGATCCAGCAGCACCAGCGCGATGTCGGGATGCGCGGCGAGCATTGCATAGGTCTCGTCGCGATCGGCCGCGCCGTAGAGGGTCACTGGCCGATCGAGCTGGGGCAGTAGTTGCGAGAGCGCGGAGAGGATCAGCGGGTGATCGTCGACGATCAGGATCTTCATGGCGTCTCTCCGTGAAATTGCGATTGACTCTATGCAACCCGACGTGAAAGCGAAACCTGTGGGAACTGGCAGGTTCGGTCATGTGCCCCGCGGTGCGAAATCAGACGAATGGATGAGGGATGTCGCGAGGGTTCACGCCTGCCGGGTGGACCGTGCGCATTTCAGCACCCGAAGCGTTGACGCCGCCGTCTGGCGGCGTGCGAGCCGCGAGCGCGGAACTCTCCGACGGTTCCCCCACCGCGAACCGCGTCTGCGCGATGCCCGGCCCCCCGATCGCCGCTCAGGGCATTGGAAGGACCCTACCGCTCGGCGAGCAACCGCGGGCGGCCCGGCCGTTGTGAGCGTCCTCCGACCTCGGTTGTTGTCGTTCTCTGATTGGCCGGGAGCCACCGCATTGGGCTTAATAGCCCCGCACTCAGGTCCACGCCAGAGGGGAAATGGAACTACGTGTTGGAGATCGCATCGAGCGGAAGGGCGACGCGCCGGAGTTGCTTTGCCAAGGAATGGGCGTTCCACCGACGGGATACGACGTCGCGCTATCCACGTTGGGAAGAGATGCCATCTAGCGGGGACTCGGTGAACGCATTGCACTGACTGCGCAATGCACACAGCGCCTCCGAATGCTCGGATCGCATGGGGGGTCGAATCGACAGGGCTCGACCACCCGGGTATCGCCACGATCTTCTGCAAGACCGCCATTTGCAGAGATCCGTGTGCAGCAGGCTGCATCTCACTGACGAACTCGATAGACGGAGCGCTAACACTATGGCCACACGCAAGCCGGGCGGCACGAGCCGCGGATCTCCTTCCCGCCCGACCACATCCAAGAGCGCTGCGAGTCGCAGCGCCAAGCCCGCCGGTGCTGCATCGAAGACCAGCGCGCGTTCGACGGTAAGCGGCCCCTCGCGCCCCGACCACGCTTCCCTGACGGCGGCCGCGGATGCGCACATCGCCAAAATGGCGGCGACACAAGCGCTCGTCGCCCAAATCCCGTTCAACCCGGGCAAGGAGGCGGAGCATGGCGAGCTTGCGCTCTTGCCGCCGGAGGGCGTCGCGGTCGAAGCGTCGGATTCCTCGGCCACTGGAAGCACGCTGACCGAGACAACGGAGTCGGAGAAGGTCGGATCCGCCGCACGCGCCGGCTTCAATCCCGGCAATCTGCCGCTGGACCGCGTTCGCGTCGACTCCAGCGGACGGGCCCTGACGACGAACCAGGGCGTGCCGGTCGCGGACAACCAGAACTCGCTCAAGGCGGGACTTCGCGGGCCTGCACTGCTCGAGGACTTCATCCTCCGCGAAAAGATCACCCACTTCGATCACGAGCGCATCCCGGAGCGCATCGTGCATGCGCGCGGCTCGGCAGCGCACGGATTTTTCGAGTGTTACAAGCCGCTGACCGAGCTCACGCGAGCATCGATCTTCGCCGAAGCAGGCAAACAGACGCCGGTGTTCGTTCGTTTCTCCACCGTCGTAGGCGAGCGCGGTTCGACCGATACGCCGCGCGATGTCCGCGGCTTCGCCGTGAAGTTCTATACCGATGAGGGCAACTGGGACCTCGTGGGCAACAACATTCCGGTGTTCTTCATCCAGGACGCGATGAAGTTCCCCGACCTGATCCATGCCGCGAAGCCGGAGCCGCATTTTGCGATGCCGCAGGCAGCGACCGCGCACGACACGTTCTGGGACTTCATCTCGCTGATGCCCGAGTCGGCGCACATGATCATGTGGGCGATGTCGGATCGCGCGATCCCCCGAAGCTACCGGATGATGCAGGGATTCGGTGTGCACACGTTTCGCTTCGTCAACGCGAAGGGCGAGTCGCGATTCGTCAAGTTCCACTGGAACCCGGTGCTCGGCACCCATTCGCTCGACTGGGACGAAGCTGTGAAGATCTCGGGTGCCGATCCGGATTTCCATCGCCGCGATCTGTGGGAGGCGATCGAGGCCGGCGCATTCCCCGAATACGAGCTCGGCGTGCAGGTCTTCACCGAGGACCAGGCCGAGGGCTTCAGCTTCGACGTGCTCGACCCGACCAAGATCGTTCCCGAGGAACTCGTTCCGGTGACGCCTATCGGACGGCTGGTGCTGAACCGCAATCCGGACAACTTCTTCGCCGAAACCGAGCAGGTTGCGTTCTGCGCCGCGCACATCGTGCCGGGCATCGACTTCACGAACGACCCGCTGCTCGCCGGTCGCATCCATTCGTACGTCGACACGCAAATCTCGAGGCTCGGTGGACCGAACTTCCACGAGATCCCCATCAACGCGCCGATCGCCCAGGCCCACAACAATCAGCGCGACGGGATGCATCGACAGGCGATCCACCGTGGACGCGTGGCCTACGAGCCGAACTCGCTGGGTGGGGGATGCCCCTTCCAGGCGGGAATGGCCGGCTTCACGTCGTTTCCGCAGCCGATCGAGGAAGACAAGGTGCGCGGCAAGCCGGAGAAATTCGCCGATCACTATACGCAGGCGACACTGTTCTACCGGAGCCAGGCACCCGTCGAGCAGTTGCACATCAAGCGGGCGCTCCGTTTCGAGCTGACGAAAGTGCAGGTGCCGGCCATCCGCGAGCGCGTCGTCGCCATGCTGCGGAACATCGACGAGGATCTCGCCGCGAGCGTTGCCGAAGATCTCGGCCTCGACCTGCCGGATCCATTGCCCCTCGCTATCGATCCGGCAGCGCCCGAAGTCGATGTCTCGCCAGCGCTATCGCTCTTTGCGCGGCCGGGCGACGGCAGCATTCGTACGCGTCGTATCGGTATCCTCGTAGCTGATGGCTTGGATGCCGTCGGCGCGGCGGCCGTTCACGCGGGCCTCGTGGCCGAGGGCGCCGTGCCGCGCTACGTCGGCGCGAAGCTCGGGCCGGTCGTAGCCGAAAACGGCGAGACGATCGAAGTCGAGATCACGATCGAGACAATGCCCTCGGTGCTGGTCGATGCGATCGTCGTGCCGGGCGGCGATGCGGCTGCGAAATCGCTCGGAACGAACGGACTGGCCGCCGAGTTCATCATCAACGCCTACCGTCACTGCAAGCCGATCCTGGCGATCGGTGCCGGACGCAGCTGTGGTTGAGAACGCCGGCGTGCCGGCCAGGCTGGAATCAGGCGATCGAGACACGGGCCTGTTGTTCGTCGAGAGTGGGAAAGAGGCGTCAGCGCTTCCCGGCTTTGTCGCAGCGGTCGCAATGCACCGCCACTTCGGACGTCAAATGGATCCGCCGCCGGTTTAGACGACGAGCATCGTTGAGGACCATGGCGCGACCGTCCAGCTGCGCAGCGAGGGGTTCGGCATGAGCGTTGCAGCGTCTCTGCGAAAGGGCAGGTCCCATTGAAAGCCAAGCCAACGAAGCGTGCGCCCGCGAAGGAGACGACGAAGGTCCTTACCGTCGACATCGGCGGGACGAGCATCAAGTTCCTTGCCAGCGGAGAAACCGAACCGCGCAAGATTTCGTCCGGGCCGGAGATGTCCCCGGCGCGGATGATCGACGCCGTCAAGAGGCGCGCGAGAGACTGGAAGTACACAGCCGTTTCGTTCGGCTATCCGGGTCTCGTCAGCGTCTCGGGACCCGTTGCGGAGCCGGGGAACCTCGGCGCCGGGTGGGTCGGCTTCGACTTCGCAGCGGCATTCGGCTGCCCGGTGCGCATCGTGAACGATGCGATCCTGCAGGCGCTGGGCAGCTATGACGGAGGCCGCATGCTCTTCCTCGGGTTTGGAACGGGCATCGGCTCGGTGCTGATCCTCCACCACTCCGTTGTGCCGTTGGAGCTCGGCGAGTTGAAGTGGAAGCGCAAGACGTTCAGCAATCACTTCGGACGCGACGCGCTCGACAAGCATGGCGAAAAGCGTTGGCGCGAGCGCGTTCTCGACGCAATTCCTTCGTTACAGCGCGCGTTTCTCGCCGACTACATCGTGGTAGGCGGCGGCAACTCGAAATACCTGCTCGAGCCACTGCCTCCGAACGTGCGTATCGGACACAACCTCACGGCGTTCCGCGGCGGGTACCGGTTGTGGGGCATCGACGAACTGTCGACCTCGCAGGGGAACGATCAGAAGCCCGATTTTCCCGAGTCGCTGGGCAACTGGCGGCTTCTCTAGAGACGTTCAAGGTTGCTTGCCGCGTTCGATGCGCCAATGGCATTCCTGGGCGCTCTGACAGCGCCTGCGCACAGTTGATAAGGCAACCGTCCGATTCCAGCGCTCCGGACGATGGCGCGAGCATGGATCGTCGCGGCCCTGGGCGGCGATCGGTCGACGTGACGTTGGCGATAGCGCTGTCTCTGACGCTCCGCCACCGGCCGCGCTTGTCGGAGGCTTGACCCAGGATCCGCGACTCCCGAGTTGGGCGACCGTCCAACCCATGGTGGATAGACTCGTCGATTCTTCGCGACGAGGCCATGTTCGCAATCACTGCAATTGCCGTAAACCGGGTGACGAGCGCGCCCGAGTACTTCCTGATTCGAATGTCGCGTACGGGCAAGGACGGCGCGCCTCGATTGGACGCCAACCCAGGGGTCGTCTACAACTGGGTCGAGCTCCTGGAACTCCTGGACGCGCTCGGGAACGTGGTCGTCCTGCGCGAGGGCATGACCCCGCTGGCGGTCCGCATGACCTACGGGACCCACGGTTATCGCTACATCGAGACCGTGGAGAACGGGAGGTCGATCGATGCGCTGCGACGACTGCCGCGGTTTGCGTTCGTCAACGAGGCCAAGCGCATCGACCTGACCCGCCTGCACGCGATCAACGACGGATCGTTCAAACACGGCACCGTTATTCCCGAGGATGCGGTCCAGCGTTACGTCGAGCACGGGTGGGTACGCCTCGGTGACGATGGCCCGTCGCTGACGGAGCTGGGGCGCGCGCTGTTGGCATATGCCAAGCCCTGAGCGGCGAAACGGGCCGCAAGAATCCTGAGTGCAGGGTCGGCAGACCCGCGTTCGGCTACGCTACGGGTCTTCGCGCGCCGGAAGCGCGCGATCGCCGAATGGCCGTGACGACGCAGGATGGCGTCGCGGCTACCCTGACAAGGTTGGAGCTCCTGTGTTGCTGGACCGTCTCGAACGACTCGTCGACCCCTATCCCGAGGGCGCGTCGGCTTCGCCGCCGCGGGATTTCGTGGGCTTTCTGTGGGACTGCACGCGCGGGCTGCGGCGCTATCTCGTCGCGCTCGTCGTGTTCACCGCGGTGCTCGGCGCGTTCGAGGCTTTGCTGTTCAGCATGCTCGGCAGTGTCGTCGACTGGCTGGCCGCGGTCGAGCCGGCGCAGCTGTGGGAACGCGAGCGGGGCACGCTGCTGCTGCTCGGCGGCATCCTCGTCGGCAGCATCGCGCTGGTCGCGCTGCAATCGACCGTCAAGCAGCAGGTGATCTTCGGCAACTTTCCGATGCTGCTCCGCTGGAGGTTCCATCGGCAGATGCTCGGCCAGAGCATGAGCTTCTACCAGGACGAGTTCGCCGGCCGCATCGCGACCAAGCTGATGCAGACCGCGCTCGCCGTCCGCGACACCTGGCTGATCTTCACCGAGCTTCTGGTCTTCGTCGTGATCTACTTCGTGACGCTGCTCGGCGTGCTCGGCGGGTTCGACACGCGGCTCGATCGTTCCTTTCCTGGGCTGGGTCGCGCTCTACAGCGCGGCGTTGTGGTATTTCGTCCCGCGGCTCGGCCAAGGTCGCCCGGGAGCAGGCGGACGCGCGATCGCTGATGACCGGACGCATCACCGACGCCTACACGAACATCGCGACGGTGAAGCTGTTCTCGCACGCGCGACGCGAGGCTTCGTTCGCTCGGAGCGCCATGCAGGAATTCCTCACGACCGTGCACGCGCAGATGCGCCTCGTCACCGGGTTCGAGATCGTCAACCACACGCTCAGCATGGCGCTGATCGCGAGCACGGCCGGCGCGACGTTGTGGCTGTGGATGCAGGGACAAGTCGGCGTCGGTGCGGTCGCCGCGGCGACCGCGATGGCTTTGCGCCTGAACGGCATCTCGCACTGGGTGATGTGGGAGATGGCGGCGCTGTTCGAGTACATCGGTACCGTGCAGGACGGCATCGCGACCCTCGCGCGTCCGCATGCGTTGACCGACCGCCCGGATGCGCGGCCGCTGAACGTTACGCGCGGCGAGATCCGGTTCGAGCAGGTGACGTTCGCGTACGGCGGTAAGCATCCGGTCATCGACGATCTCTCGATGGTCATCCGCCCCGGTGAGAAGATCGGGCTGGTCGGCCGGTCGGGAGCGGGCAAATCCACGGTCGTGAACCTGCTGCTGCGCTTCTACGACACCGAGCGCGGACGGATCCTGATCGACGGGCAGGACATCGCGCTGGCTACGCAGGATTCTCTGCGCGCGCAGATCGGCATGGTGACGCAGGACACGTCGCTGCTGCATCGCTCGGTGCGCGAGAACATCGTCTACGGACGGCCCGACGCGGACGATGCGGAGATGATCGCTGCGGCGCGGCGCGCCGAGGCGCACGAGTTCATCGAGACGCTGCACGACCCGAAGGGCCGTCTCGCCTACGATGCGCACGTCGGCGAGCGCGGCGTCAAGCTCTCCGGCGGCCAGCGCCAGCGGATCGCGATCGCGCGCGTGATGCTGAAGGACGCGCCGATCCTGCTGCTCGACGAGGCGACCAGCGCGCTGGACTCGGAAGTCGAAGCCGCGATCCAGCAGAGCCTGTACCGGTTGATGGAAGGGAAGACCGTCGTCGCGATCGCGCATCGGCTGTCGACGATCGCGGCGATGGACCGGCTGATCGTCCTCGAGCGCGGCCGCGTCGTCGAGGAGGGCGATCACCGCAGCCTGCTCGCGCGCGGCGGGCTCTACGCAAGGCTGTGGGCGCACCAGAGCGGCGGATTCCTCGGTGACGAGCCGGAGGACGAGCCGATACCGGCGCCGCCGATCGCGGCAGGCGAAGGCACGACGCGCGAGGCGGCGCGGCTGCGGATCGGTCACGATCGGTTGACCGGCTCCGAGCCCACGCCGTTGTGACGAATAGCGCTTCGCCGGCATTCGCGAGTTCCGGGCGGCGATGTTCGCTCGGTCACGCAGCCGGCTGTCAACGGTTGTCGATCGCACTCCGGTCAGTGTGCGGGCTTCTGCGTCCCGGCCTTTCCTGTGAATGCGGCCTGCAACGCTGCGATGTCGATCTTGACCATCTTCAGCATCGCGTCCGAGGCCCGTTTGGCCTTGGCGCGATCGGGTTCGGCCATCATCTCGGCGAGCACCGTGGGGACGATCTGCCAGGAGAGACCGAAGCGATCCTTCAGCCATCCGCATTGCTCGGCCGCGCCTCCCTCGAGGAGCGCGTTCCAGTAGCGGTCGAGCTCGGCCTGATCGTCGCAGTTCACGACGAAGGACACGGCGTGGTTGAACGGGTCGAGCGGCCCGGCGCTCATGGCGACGAAGGGCTGGCCGAAGAGAACGAAGTCGACGACCTTCACCGACCCGGGCGGGCCGCTGGGCGATTCGCTCTGCAGAGTCGTGACGCGGGTGACTCGTGAGTCGGGGAAGACGGAGGCGTAGAACGCCGCGGCCTCCTCGGCCTCTTTGGAATACCAGAGAAACGGGGTGATCTTCTGCATTTGGGTTCTCCTGTAACGGTCAGGAATACGACACGGCTTCCGGTCGGGTCACGGATAGGCAGGCTTCGATCCGCGCGCAACCGGGGTCCTGCTCACTGGTCGATCGACGGGGCGTCGAATCGACATCGGTCGGCGGCGACCTTCTTCGACCATCGTGATCATCCGGGTGGGGAAGTAACGGCACCTCGCTTGCTCGCCACCAGCTTCGCGGCGCACAGGTCCTCGAGCGCCGTGCCGACCGACTTGAACAGCGTCACCTCGTCGCGCGCGCGGCGTCCCGGATGCCGGCCGCTTACGAGGTCGGCCAGCTCGGCGCGCACGCGATCGCGCGTGATCACACCGTGCGCCATCGGCTGCACGAGGTCGCCCGCTTCCTTCAACGCGCCGGCGAACGTGTCGACGAAGAGCTCGGCGCGCGCAACCAGATCGTCGTCGCTTTCACGCATCTGCGGCGTGAACGCGCCGACCAGGTCGACGTGCGTGCCGTCGCGTACGAACGCGCTTCGGACGATCGGCTCGCGTGCGGTCGTCGCGCAGGAGACGATATCCGCATCGGCCAATGCCTCTGCAAGATCGTCGACCGGCTTCAGCCGGCAGGCCCTGCGTTGCGAGCGCTGCGGCGGTTCGCTCCGCAGCGGGGCGCGATCGTCCCCATACACTTATCCGCTCGATCGGCCGCGTCGCGCAGTGCGCGGCGGCCATGTACGGTGCAAGCGCGCCGGTGCCTACGACGACGAGATGCCTGGCGTCGGTCCGCGAGAGGTACGAAGAGGCGAGGGCCGAGGTCGCGCTCGTCCGCCGCAGCGTCAGCGCTTCGCCATCGATCAACGCGATCGGGTGACCGGTCGTACCGTCCATCAGCACGTAGAGCGCCGCGACGCTCGCGAGGCCACGCTCGCGATTGCGCGGGAACACGGTGACGATCTTGACGCCGAGACCGACGCCATCCCACGCGGGCATCAGCAGCAGGCGATCGCCTTCCGCGGTGACCGTATGGCTCGCGCGTACCGGCGCGGTCGCCCGTGCAGCGAATTCCTCGCGCAGCGCCTCGACCAGCGAACCATAGTCGAGCGCGGCGTGCACCTCGCCGGCGGTGAAATAGCGGAGCGTTGCAGTCATCTATCGGTTGCGAATCCTCGATGCGGTTTCGCTATGCTAGCGGAAACATGAGCCAGGACATCGTCATCGTCGGCGGCGGCGTGATCGGCAGCGCCATCGCCTGCTTCACGCTGGGCGACCCGGCGTTCCGCGGTACGGTGACCGTCGTCGAGCGCGATCCGAGCTACGCTCGCGCATCGTCCGCATTGTCCGCGAGCTCGATCCGGCAACAGTTCTCGACCGCGGTGAACATCGAGATCGGCCGGTTCGGCATCGAGTTCCTGCGGCGCATCGGCGAGTATCTGAGCGTCGACGGCGAACGGCCCGAGATCGGCCTCGTCGAGCACGGCTATCTGTACCTCGCCTCGGCGGACGGCGCGGCGATCCTCGAGCGCAATCATGCGCTGCAGCGCGCGCATGGTGTTGACGTGGCGCTGCTCACGCCCGGCGCGTTGCGCGAGCGCTTCCCGTGGCTTGCGACCGACGGCGTGGCGGCGGGGTCGCTCGGCCTGTCGGGCGAGGGATGGTTCGACGGCTACAGCCTGATGCAGGCGTTCCGGCGCAAGGCGCGCTCGCGCGGCGCGACGTACGTCCATGCCGAAGGATGCGGCTTCGACGTCGAAGGGGCACGCATCGAGGCGTTGCGCCTCGCCGACGGGACGCGACTACGGGGCGACGCGTTCGTGAACGCAGCCGGACCCTGGGCCGCGACGGTCGCGCGATGGCTCGACATCGAGTTGCCGGTACGCGCGCGCCGCCGTTGCGTCTTCGCGTTCAGCTGCCCGACGACAATCGAGCCTTGTCCGCTGGTGATCGATACGAGCGGCGTGTGGTTCCGGCCCGAAGGGCGCAACCAGTTCATCTGCGGCGTTTCCCCCGACCCCGCGAACGATCCGGATGACCAACCGCTCGACGTGGACCATTCGCTGTTCGACGACGTGCTGTGGCCGGCGCTCGCGGCTCGCGTTCCGGCGTTCGAGGCCGTGCGGCCGTTGCAGGCGTGGGCCGGCTACTACGAGTTCAACACGTTCGACCACAACGGCATCGTCGGCGCGCACCCGCAGTATTCGAACTTCTATTTCGCGAACGGCTTCTCGGGTCACGGCCTGCAGCAGGCGCCCGCCGTGGGACGCGGGGTGGCGGAGCTTCTCGTCCACGGCGGCTACCGAACGCTCGACCTGTCGGCACTCGCCTTCGACCGGATTGCCCAGCGGCGCCCGGTCGTCGAGCTGAACGTCATCTGAACGACCGGCGGGTGTCGGGTTTCGCCACCGCTTTGCGTTTCATGGAGGGAGACGCAGAGGAAGAGGAGGCTTCGATGACGACAGCGATTCCCAGGTCGATCCGGGCGACGTGCGCAGCGATGGCGCTCGCCGCAGGGGCAGCGCTCGCAAGCGACGGACCGGATTTGGGCGTCGGCGCGGACGTCGGCGCGGGATGGAACGTTCTGACCATCCCGGCCGCGGCCTTCACGCCAAGGCAGAGCGACACAGCTTTCGGCGAGACGGTGTACGGGTACAGGTATGCGGCCGGCGGAAGCTCGCAACATCACGAGTTCAGGGCGCCGGTCTTCTTGCCCAGCGGAGCCCGCATCGGCGTGCTCACCCTGTACGCGTACGACAACCACAGCGGCGCAGACATCAGCGCAACCCTGCAGCGCTTCCCCGGCACGGGGATGCTGTGCGCCGGCTCGCTCTGCGCGCCCGGGTCGGCGCCTGCTGAGCACACCCTCGGGAGTGTTGGCACGGCCGGAACCCTGGGCTACGCAAGTGTCTCGGCCGCACTTACGCCGCATACAGTGAACAATAATCTTCAGTCTGGCGGTGGGTTGTACGCGGTACTGATCCGTACGGACAGCAACGATTCCTCGGTTCAATGGAAGGGTGTGGACCTCTGGTGGAGACGCCAGATTTCCCCGGCGCCGGCGAGCGCGAGCTTCACCGACGTGCCGAACAACGCCCAGTTCTTCGCCGAGATCGAGGCGATGAAGGCCGCCGGCATCACTGCGGGCTGCACGGCGACGACGTTCTGTCCGGACGGCAACGTGACGCGGCGGCAGATGGCAGCGTTTTTCGCCCGGGCACTTGGCCTGTACTGGCAGTACTGAACGCCAGTGGCGCAACGGGCGCGGTGATCTCGTCCGCGAGAGCACGCGCATCGTGGAATTCGTCCACGACGGCACACCGCGGCAGCGCGCGCGGGTGCGCACCGTCGCCAACGACTACAAGCGTCATTTCAACCAGCAGGCGGTGCTCGTGACGCAGGCGCCTTCGTCGCTGTGCTTTTGAGTCACTCGTGCCGCAGCGCATCGATCGGCGCCAGCTGCGCCGCCTTCCGCGCCGGATAGAACCCGAAGAACACGCCGATCGCGCCGGCGGAGCTGACCGCCAGAATGATGGCGGCCGCATTCATCTCGGTGCGCCAGCCGGCGAAATGGCCGACGGCGAAGGATGCGCCGACGCCAAGCACGATCCCGGCGAGGCCGCCGATCACCGCGAGCGTCACCGCTTCGACCAGGAATTGCAGCAGGATATCGCGGCCGCGCGCGCCCACCGCCATGCGCAACCCGATCTCGCGCGTGCGCTCGGTGACCGATACCAGCATGATGTTCATGATGCCGATGCCGCCGACGATCAGCGAAACCGACGCGATCGCCGCGAGCAGCATCGCCAGCACGCGCGAGCTCGCCTCCTGCGCGGCGAGCACTTCCTGCGAGGTTGCGCAGGAAGAAATCGTCTTCCTGGTTCGCCTGCAGCCGATGGCGCTGGCGCAACAGATCGCGGATCTCCTGCTCGGCAACCGAGAGGTCCGCTCCGTCCTGCACCTTGATCGTGATCGCCTGCACGCTGCGCGACTTCACCTGCTGACCGCCGAGCACGCGCTTGCGCGCCGTGGAGATCGGGATCAGCACGACGTCGTCCTGGTCCTGTCCGACCATGCTCTGGCCCTTGCGCTCGAGCAGGCCGACGATCGCGTGCGGGACGCGACGGATGCGGATCGTCTCGCCGACCGGATCGGCTTCGCCGAACAGGTTTCGCGCCACCGTCTGCCCGAGCACCACCACCTTCGCGCCGGCATCGATGTCGGCAGGTTCGATCGCGCGGCCTGCCGTCGTCACCCAGTTGCGGGCCACGAAGTACTCGGGCGAGATGCCGATGATCGATGTCGCCCAGTTGCTGTTGCCAAACACGACCTGGCCGGACCCGCGCAGCTGCGGGGCCGCCGCCTCGATCGTCGGGACCTCGCGCTGCAGCGCATACGCGTCGTCCTCGGAGATCGTCGGCTGCGAGCCCGCACCCATGCGTGCGCCGCCGGCCATGACGTTACCGGACAGGACGATGATCAGGTTCGAGCCGAGGCTCTTGATCTGGTCCTCGACTCGCGCCTGCGCGCCGGCGCCCACGCCGACCATCGCGATCACCGCACCCACGCCGATGATGATCCCGAGCATCGTCAGCGCGGAGCGCAGCTTGTTCGTGCGCAACGCGGCGAGCGCGACCTTCAGCGTGGCGAGGAACGTCATGCGTGGCGCGGCGAGCTTGGCGAGCGCCGCATCCGCATCGAGCGGCGTATTGCGGGTGTCGGAGACGACGTGGCCGTCGCGGAACGCGATCAGGCGCGAGGCGAACGCCGCGATCTCGTGCTCGTGCGTGACGAGCACGATCGTGATGCCGCCGCGATTCAGCGCCTGGAGCAGCGCCATCACTTCGACGCTGGTCGTCGAGTCGAGCGCGCCGGTCGGCTCGTCGGCGAGGATCAGCTTCGGCTCGTTGACGAGCGCCCGCGCGATCGCCACGCGCTGCTGCTGGCCGCCGGAAAGCTGCGCGGGATGATGGTGCGCGCGGGGCGCGAGCCCCACGCGCTCGAGTTGCTGCAAGCGCGCGCGCATGGCGCTCGTGCGCGGTCACGCCTGAATACAGCAGCGGCAGCTCGACGTTCTCCGCCGCCGTCGTCCGCGGCAGCAGGTTGAACTGCTGGAACACGAAGCCGATCTTGCGATTGCGAAGCGCGGCGAGCGCATCGGCCGACAGTCGGCTGACATCCTGCTCGTCGAACCGGTACTGGCCCGACGTCGGCGTGTCGAGGCAGCCGAGCACGTTCATGAAGGTCGACTTGCCGGAGCCGGACGGACCCATGACCGCGACGAACTCGCCTTCGTCGATGGTCACGGAGATGCCGTTCAGCGCCCGCACGTCGGTGTCGCCCATGCGATAGACCTTCACCAGGTCGTGCGTCTGGACCAGCGACATGTTTCGTCAGTCCCGCGAGCGGCGGGAATCCAGTGGCTTTCAGGAAAGACGCTGGGTCCGCCGCCTTCGCGGGGACGACCAATCAAGCGGCGTGCGGCGATCATCGGCGCGCCCCTAGAACGGTAACCGAGGCGCCGAGCCGCCCCCCGATCGGGGCGCCTGACCGTTTGCGGCCTGCGCCGTGCCGAGGATGACGGAGTCGCCCTCCTTGAGGTCGCCGCTCACCACTTCGGTCGCCGTGCCGTCGGTGAGCCCGGTTCGCAGCGGCACTTCCTTGGGTCCGGTGTCCGACGGAACATAGACGCGGCCGGTGCCGAGCGCGCCGCCGGCACGACCGGTATCCGAGGCGACGATCTCGGCGTAGCGCTTCTGCTGCTCGGCGCTCAGCATCGCATTGATTCTTTGCCGCACCTCGGCGCGCAGGCGATCGCCGCGCTGGCGACGGTTGGCCTCCGGCACGTCGCGAAGCTCGGCCATGCCGGTTCGCATCTCGGCGAAGATCTCGTCCAGGCGCGCAGCCTGCGCGGCGTCGAGCTTCAGCTCGTCGATCAGGCGCTGGCGCTGACCCTGCGCCGCCGCCACGTCCGCTCTCGGCTGCGGCGGGAGCGGGCGCATCGTCGCGGGCCGCGCAGCGTCCCGGCCGGCCGCCACCGCAACGCGGCGTTCGGCACCTTGAGCACGTTGGTTCGCTGGTCGGCGACGATGCGGACGTTCGCGGTCATGCCGGGAACGAGCGTCAGCGTCGGGTTCTTCGTCCCGACGACCACGATATAGGTCACGACGTTCTGCACCGTCTGCGCCGCCTTGCGGATCTGCCGTACGCTGCCCTCGAACGTGCGCCCGGGGAACGCGTCGACGGTGAACGTCACGCGCTGGTCCGGGCGGATCCGGCCGATGTCGGACTCGTCGATCGCGACGTCGACCTGCATCTGCGACAGATCCTGCGCGATCGTGAAAAGCGTGGGCGTATTGAGGCTCGCGGCGACCGTCTGGCCCGGCTCGACCTGGCGCGAGATCACGACGCCGTCGACCGGCGCGGTGATCTCGGTCTTCGAGTAATCGTTGCGCGCGCTGGCCAGCGCCGCTTCACGCTGCTTGACGACCGCGCGCGCGTTCGCGACCTGCGCTTCGGCCGAGGCGACCTGCGCCTGCGCGGTGCGCACCGCCTCGGCAGCACCCTGCTCGACGAAGACCGCCTTGTCGCGCTCGGAGGTCGAGATGAAGCCTTTCTGCACCAGCGACTCCTTGCGCTCGAGGTCACGCTTCGCGTCGTCGTAAGTGATCCGGGCGCGGATTGCCTGCGAGCGCTGGGCGGACAGGTCGCTTTCGCGCTGCAGCAGCGACGTCTTCGCGGCCTCGACATCGGCTTCCGCCTGCCGGACCTTGAGCTCGAACGATTCCGGATCGATGCGCGCGAGCAGCTGGCCCCGCTTCACCGGCGAGTTGAAGTCGACGAGGATCTCCTTGATCTGGCCGGAGATCTGCGAGCCGACCTGGACGGTCGTCACGGCGGAAAGCGTTCCGGATGCGGATACCGTTGCCGTGAGGTTGCCGCGCTCGACCTTGGCCAGCCGGAACTCGGGTGTCGTTGCCCCGCGCGACGAACGTCGTCCAAACGCCCCATGCCGACGAGCGTTGCGATCGCAAGCCCGGTGAGCGCAATCAGCGCCCGCGGCTTTCGGTCGGGGAGGGAAGTCGGCCGGCATCTTGTTGTTCTGGGTCGCCTGGAAACGCGCGGGGGTCAGCCGCTGCGGCCGAACCCTTCTTTTTGCTGCTCGGCGATCTCGCGCCGGAACTCGCGCAGCCGCGTCTCGACCACCGAGCTCTCGTAGAAGTTGGCGTCCCCGGCCTTGGTCGCAAGCTCCAGTTGCACGATGGCGCCCTTCAGATCGCCTCGCCAGGCGTAGAACTCGCCCTGGTGGAAGTGCTGCTTCATCCGCTTGCCGAGATCCGCGTACGCACGCGCGGCCATGCGATGCAGCCGGCCGTTGCCGGGGAAGCGCAGCAGCTGCGCTTCGATGAACGTTGCGGCGTTCGCCGGGCGGTTGGCGCGGAGCAGGGCATCGGGATAGTCGTACACCAGCTGCATTTTGTTCGGATACCGGGTCAGCGCGGATTCCAGCCGCTTGACGGCCGGTTCGATCTCGCCGGCGTCGAGCAGCACGTGGGCGCCGATCGCCTCGATCATCGGATGCGGCGGCGCCATCTTCTCGACCGTTGCGAGCTCGGTCCTCGCGCGCTTCAGCTCCTTCGCCCGCATCAGCGACGCAACGAGGCCGTAGCGCACGGCGATCTCGTTGTTGAACTTGCGCTCGGCGAGCGCGATCTCGAAGAAGCGCACGGCTTCGTGCGCCTCGCCCTGGTAGCTGCGCAGCAGCGCCCGCACGAGATGGAAGTCGAGCGAGTCCGGGACCTGCCGGTACGGCGACGTTTCGGCGCGGGACTGCGCTTCGGCGATGCGCTCGAAGGTGATCGGGTGCGTGCGAAGGTACGACGGCGCGTTGCCCTCGAGGAAGCGACCGCTCTTCTGCAGGCGCTCCATGAAGCTCGCGGTCGCCCGCACGTCGAAGCCCGCGGCCGTGAGCCGCTGGAAGCCGACCCGGTCGGCCTCGTACTCGAACTCGCGCGTGTAGTTGAGCTGGTTCTGGATCATCAGCGCCTGGCCGGTCGCGATCGGCGGCCTGCGCCGCGTCGCCGGACGAACTGCCGCCGGCCCGCGCCGCGAGCATGGCCAAGGCGAGCGTTGCGAGCGACATCAGCAGGCTGTTCTGCTGACCCTGCAGGATGCGTGCGATATGGCGCTGCGTAACGTGCGTGATCTCGTGCGCGAGCACGCTCGCGAGCTCGGATTCGTTCTGCGCGAGCAGGATGAGCCCGGTGTTCACGCCGATGAAGCCGCCGGGCAGCGCGAACGCATTGATCGAGGCATCCGGCACCGCGAAAAATTCGAAGTCCTGGCGCGCGTCGCGTGAGGCGGTGACGAGCCGGCTGCCAAGCTCGTTCAGGTAGTCGACGACCTCGGGGTCGTCCAGGAATGCGCCCTGCGCTCGAGCCTGGCGCATGATCGTTTCGCCCAGCTTGCGTTCCTGCGCCGGGGAAAAATTCACCTGCGACGAATCGCCCAGATCCGGCAACGACTGCGTCGACGGCGATTGCGGCGGCGCGGAGGGTGCCGGCTGGCCCTGGGTCGCCGGGGCCGGCATGTACAACGATTGCGCGCCCGCCGAGCCGCACGGGCGTGACGGACATCGCGATCGCCGTCGCGGCGGCCACGAGGCGGTTGCGATGCAAAGGTCGAGAGGAGGGCAAGCGTGTCGGCGAGGCAGCCCCGCACTTCCTAATCGGGCAAGAGTCGTCTGCTAAGATGTTGAACGGTCGCGCAAGTTCATTCCTGCGGGCCTGCCGTCATGCCGCGCAAGTCCGCCCCGACCCCGCCTAGGACGCCGACGATCGGCAAGCGCGCGAAGCGCGGTGCTGCGACGTCCGCTAGCGGGCATTTTACCCACTTCGATGCCGGCGGCGCTGCACACATGGTAGACGTCGGCGCCAAGGATGTAACGAGGCGTGTCGCGCGCGCGGGCGGCCGGATCGTCATGCAGCCTTCGACGCATGCGATGATTCGCGGCGGTGACGCGAGCAAGGGGGACGTGCTCGGTGTCGCGCGCATCGCCGCGATCCAGGCCGCGAAGCGCACTGCCGAGCTGATTCCGCTCTGCCACCCGCTGCCGCTCACGCGGGTCGCCGTCGACTTCTCGCTCGACGAAGCGGCCAGTGCCGTGTCGATCGAGGTGACGACGGAAACGCTTGGCCGGACCGGCGTGGAAATGGAAGCGCTCACCGGAGCGACCGTCGGGCTGCTGACTGTGTACGACATGTGCAAGGCGATGGATCGCGGCATGCGCATCGAAGCAGTGCGATTGCTCGAGAAGCAGGGCGGCAAGTCGGGACATTTCAAGGCCGGCCCGCCGGCCTGACGGATTGCAACCTCCGCAACGAGCGCCGTGGCTCCGGAGCCGTGTGCTCGACAACTGTTGATCACGATCACAAGGAGAAAACGATGCGCCGCGCCAAGCTCGCTCTGGGCCTTCTGCTGATCGCCTTTTCGATCGGGCCGGCTGCGGCCCAGAAGAAACCGGTTGCAGCGCCGGCGCCTGCGGCGGCTCAAGCCGAGCGTCCCGCACCCTTGTATTTCTATCTCACGGATGCGGCGGGGAACCGGCTGCTGTTGCAGACCCAGTTTTCGCTGAACAATCAGGACGCCGATATCCGCGTGCTGCGGCGCTTCTACGCCGTGCTGGCCGGCCTCGAACAGAAGGGCTTCAGGAGGAACGACAAGGTCAGCATCAGCGACTGGGACAAGAAGGAGAAGTTCGCGAAGTGCTACATCTACCTCGAGGACGAGGAATCGGGGAAGGGCAAGGGCACGGGGGCGCGGGTATGGTGCTCGGAAAGCGGCATCTCGGAGGTCGCCGTGAGCCCGTCCGAGGATGCGAAGCATGCCGACAAGGTCCTGGAGCGCTTCGGATTCTTCCTGGCCAAGGCCCGGGAGGGCCTGAAGGGCTGAATCAGGGATAGGCGTTCGTTTTCGGATTCCCAACTCGTCGGCGCAGCTCCCTGGAACGAGGGCCTGTCCCGATTTCACTGCCGCCCGGCGGGACCAGTGGCCTGACCACTTGACCTGAATACCACCGCGGCATAGAGTGCCGCACCCGCTTGAGTCCGTGGCGAACGTTGTCCGGACTGCGAGCGGCACCGCAAGCGATGGGCGGCCAAGCGTTCTCGGAAGAAGAACTGCGGGCCTGATTCTTCAGGAGGAGCGGACGTGCCACTCACGACCGTCGAGCCGACGCGACTCTACCGGCAGATCGCCGACCAGATCGCGACACTGATCGACCGCGGGGAATTCGTCGCCGGCGCGCGCCTGCCGGCGGAGCGCGAGCTCGCGTCGGTGCTCGGCGTATCCCGCACGTCGGTGCGCGAAGCGATCATCTGTCTCGAGCTCGCCGGCCGCGTCGAAGTGCGCGTCGGCACCGGGATCTTCGTTTGCGCCACCCCTCCGAAATCCAGCGCCGCGGCGACGACGAATTCGGACGACGCCCCGGGGCCTTTCGACCTGCTCGCGGCGCGCCAGGTCATCGAAGGCGAGATCGCCGCGCTCGCTGCGCGCACGATCCGCAAGCGGGAGATCGCCGTGCTTCACGAGACGATGGCGCGCATGCGCGCAAGCGATGCGGACCACGTGCCCGCGCGAATCCGCCGATCGCGAATTCCACGTCGCGATCGCGCAGGCGACCGGCAACAGCGCATTGCGCGCCGTCGTGAACCGCCTCTGGGACGCGCGCTCGCATCCGCTGTGGACGCGCATCGAAGCGCATTTCCACACGCCGGCGCTGCGCGCCCGCACGCTCGAGGACCATGCCGCGATCGTCGCCGCGCTCGAGGCGCACGATCCCGACGCTGCGCGTGCCGCGATGCACCGGCATCTCGCGCGCGTCATTCGCGAATTCCAGCGCCAGGTCGAAGGACCGGGCGCACCGGCCGGGACGGCGTCCCGGAAGACAGCAGCCACCCGCGCCCCACGGCGTAACCACGAAGGAGGAATCACCTCATGAAGCTCGAACTCACCCGCGTCGCCGCGGCGCTGGCCGTGGCGGCCGTCTGCCAGCCGGCGACGGCGAAGGAATTCCGCTCGGCCGACGTGCATCCGGAGGACTATCCGACGGTGATGGCCGTCAAGTACGATGAGCGACACGATCAACAAGAAGACCGGCGGCAAGCACACGATCAAGGTCTTCACCGGCAACCAGCTCGGCGGCGAGAAGGACACGATCGAGCAGACGCGCATCGGCGCGCTCGACCTGGTCCGCATCAACGTCGCGCCGATGAACAACATCTGCCCCGAGACGATGGTGCCGACGATGCCGTTCCTGTTCCGGTCGGTCGACCATATGCGCAAGGTGCTCGACGGCCCGATCGGCGACCAGATCCTGAAGGCCTGCGAGTCGCAGGGCTTCGTCGGCCTCGCGTTCTACGACGCCGGCGCGCGCTCGATCTACACGACCAAGAAGCCGGTGAAGTCGCTCGCCGACGCGAAGGGCATGAAGATCCGCGTCCAGCAGTCGGACCTGTGGGTCTCGATGCTGCAGGCGATGGGCGCGAACGCGACGCCGATGCCGTATGGCGAGGTGTACACGGCGCTCAAGACCGGCCTCGTCGACGGCGCCGAGAACAACTGGCCGAGCTACGACACGGCGAAGCACCACGAGGTCGCGAAGTACTACTCGATGACCGAGCACTCGATGGCGCCGGAGATGCTGCTGATGTCCAAGAAGGTCTGGGACACGCTGACGCCGGAAGAGCAGAAGATCTTCCGCGAAGCCGCGAAGGAGTCGGTGCCGTACATGCGCAAGCTGTGGGACGAGAAGGAGAAGAAGTCGCGCGACCTCGTGCTCAAGGCCGGCGCGCAGGAGATCCAGGTCGACAAGAAGTCGTTCCAGGACGCGATGAAGCCGGTGTACGACAAGTTCATCACCGACCCGAAGCTCAAGGACATGCTCGTCAAGGTGCAGGCGACGAAGTGACGTAAGGAGCTTGGTCGTCCCCGCGCAGGCGGGGACCGGGGACAGGCACTAACTTCATGTCGTATGCGTTCGATTCCACTTCGCAGCCGAAATTAGTACAGACGCTGCCGACGTACAACGCCCTCAACTGGCGGCGTTAGTGGTTAGATGACGACAACTCATGGAAATGCGGGTAGAAGAAAAAAATCGCCTGGCGAAGGCGCCAAGACGGCGCGCAAGAGCGTCCGGACATCCTGAAGGCGTTGCACCACAACTCCCCGCGTAGACGCGGACATCGAGCGGCTGCATGCGCGAGCACTTTGCAAAGAATCTGCTGCTGGCTAGACACGGTCAACGGCGTGGACCCGGTGACTGATGAGTACGCTGTAGGCGAAGCTCCCGGAACTGGACAGCTGAGAGGCCGAGCGATATCGGCGCCTGGTGAGCGTCGCACCGCTGGCTCGCGTATCGGGTGAGCATGACGGGACAAGCGGCAGAACCTAGGCGGCGGCCGTTAGCGAAGTCCGCAGCGTCCTCTACATGGCGACGCTGTAGGCCGTCAAACACAACGCGGTGCTACAAGCAGTTCCATCAACGCTTCATCGCCGCCGGCAAGCCGCCCAAGCATCGCCCGATGTGCCCCAATGCTCACCCGCCTCAACGCCGTCCTCGCACGCTTCGCGATGTTCCTGGCCGTCGCCGGCCTGTGGACGATCGTCGGCCTCGTGTCCTGGCAGGTGTTCGGCCGCTACGTGCTGAACGACACGCCGACCTGGGCCGAGAGCCTGACGCTGGTCGTGATCCTCTACGTCGCGCTGATCGGCGCCGCCGTCGGCGTCCGCGATGCGGGGCACATCGGCATGGAATCGCTGCTCGTCCTGGTTCCGGACGAGACGCGCCGGCGGCTCGAGATCGTGATCTTCGTCTTCGTCGGCCTGTTCGGCGCGATGATGCTGTATTACGGCTGGGGCCTGACCTCCGGCGTCATCAGCTACAAGATCCCGACGCTCGGCATCTCGGAGGGCTGGCACTACGCGCCGCTGCTCGTGTCCGGACTGCTGATAACGCTGTTCTCGATCGAGCACGTGATCGCGCTGATCCGGCGCGTGGAAGTCGTCCCGTCATGGCACTGACGATCCTCGCGCTGTCGTTCCTGTTCTTCCTCGTCATCGGCGTTCCGGTCGCGTTCGCGATCGGGCTGTCCGCGGTCGCGACGATCCTCTACGAAGGCCTGCCGGTCCTGGTCATCTTCCAGCGGATGATGTCCGGGATGAACGTGTTCAGCTTCCTCGCGATCCCGTTCTTCATCTTCGCGGGCGAGCTGATGCTGCACGGCGGCATCGCCGACAAGATCGTCGACTTCGCCAAGATGCTGGTCGGCCGCGTGCGCGGCGGGCTCGGCATGTCGAACGTCATCGCGTGCACGCTGTTCGGCGGCATCTCGGGCTCGCCGGTCGCCGACGTCTCGGCGATGGGCTCGGTGATGATCCCGATGATGAAGAAGGAAGGCTACGACGT
Organism: uncultured beta proteobacterium; assembly: GCA_963804205.1. Classification (GTDB taxonomy): domain Bacteria; phylum Pseudomonadota; class Gammaproteobacteria; order Burkholderiales; family Casimicrobiaceae; genus VBCG01. The sequence continues at coordinate 33,132 of CAWDPJ010000010.1, forward strand.
CGACTACGCGGTGAACGTGACCACGCACGCGTCGCTGGTCGGCGCGCTGACGCCGACGTCGCACAACATGATCATCTACTCGCTGGCTGCCGGCGGGCACGTGTCGATCGGCGCGCTGATCCTCGCCGGCGTCGTCCCGACGATCGTGCTCGCGATCTGCATGCTGATCGCCGCGTACTGGGTCGCCGTGCGCCGCAACTATCCGCGCGGCACCTGGCACGGCTGGGGTGCGGTTGCGCGCTCGGGTCTTCGCGCGCTGCCGGGACTGTTCGTCGCCGTCATCATCATCTGGGGCATCCTGTCCGGCGTCTTCACCGCGACCGAGTCGGCGGCGATCGCGGTGCTGTACGCGATCCTCATCACGTTCGTCGGCTATCGCACGATGACGTGGGAGAACTTCCTCAAGGCGAGCGCGAAGGCGGTGAAGACGACCGGCGTCGTGCTGCTGCTGATCGGCGTCTCGGCGACGTTCCAGTACCTGATCGGCCTCTACCAGGTCGCGCATCTGACCGGCCAGTGGATGGCGGCGGTCTCCACCGAGCCCTGGGTCGTGTTCCTGCTGATCAACCTCATCCTGTTCGTGCTCGGCACGTTCATGGACATGGCGAGCACGATCCTGATCTGCACGCCGATCTTCCTGCCGATCGCGGCGCAATACGGCATGGACCCGGTGCAGTTCGGCATCGTCATGCTGGTGAACTGCGCGCTCGGGCTCAACACGCCGCCGGTCGGAACGACGCAGTTCGTCGGCTGCGCGATCGGCGGCATCTCGGTCGGGCAGGTGATGCGCACGATCCTGCCGTTCTACGGCGCGCTGACCGCCGCGCTGCTTGCCGTGACCTACGTCCCGGCGTTCTCGCTCTGGCTGCCGCGGCTGGCCGGTTACCTGCAATTGAACCGGCTCGCGCTTGATCGGCGATCCCGCACGGCAGTACAGTCGTAGGTTCCTCCGACCCACACGAGGTAGCTGACCATGGTCACAGAACATCGTCTCGTGCTGGGCTTCGTCACGTTGCTTGCGGGTTGCACGACGATGACGGTCCCGACGACAGGATGGCAGGCGCCGGCAGCACGCTCAGCGAACGCGTCAAGCAGTTGTCGCGCGGCACGACCTGGCGCCAGGTGACGTCGATTCCCGCGCAGTTCGACACCCAGCACCCGCAAGGCATGGTGAAGATCGGCGATACGCTGTTCATATCGTCGGTCGAGATCACGACGCCGACCAAGCGCTTCGCGCAGCCGCAGGGCGACTACGACCGCGACACCGGCGCGGGCGTCGGGCACCTGTTCAAGGTCGACATGAAGGGCAACCTGGTCACCGACCTGAAGCTCGGCGAGGGCTCGATCTATCATCCCGGCGGCATCGACTACGACGGACGCTACATCTGGGTGGCGGTGGCCGAATACCGGCCGAACAGCCGCTCGATCATCTATCGCGTCGACCCCGCGACGATGCAGGCGACCGAAGTGTTCCGCTACGGCGATCACATCGGCGGCATCGTGCACAACACCGACGACCGGACGCTGCATGGCGTGAGCTGGGGCTCGCGCCGCTTCTATCGCTGGACGCTCGACGGCCAGGGCCGCGTCGGCAATGCCGATGTCCCGCCTGCGAAGCTGCGGGTCGTCGAATCCCGCCCACTACATCGACTACCAGGATTGCAAGTACCTGGGCCGTCGCGAAATGCTTTGCTCCGGGCTCACCAACTATCAGATCAAGCCGGATGCGCCGAGGTTCGCGCTCGGCGGCATCGAGATCGTTGACTTGTCAACGAATCGGGTCACGCATCAGGTTCCGATCCAGCTGTGGACGCCGTCCGGCCTGCCGATGACGCAGAACCCGGTGTGGATCGAGACCACGGCCGGCGGCCTGCGCGCGTATTTCATGCCCGAGGACGGAAAGTCGACGCTGTACGTCTACGAAGCGGACGTGAAATAGCGCTGCGCTTCGGGTCATTCGCAGCGCAGCGAGGATCTGCTCGCCGGCCTGGTCCCTTGCGAACGCGATTGCGATGCCGCGTGAACGCTCCGTTCACGCCGATGAGCCGCCTGTCGCTTCAACGCTCGCGTCGCTCCCGCCGCCGTCGTCCGCCCTGCTACGACCCGACGGCCGTCACCGTCGGGATCGTGCATCTCGGGCTCGGCGCATTCCATCGCGCGCACCAGGCGGTCTTCACCGACGACGTGCTCGCGCGCGATCCGCGCTGGGGCATTCTCGGCGTGTCGATGAAGACGCCGCGCGCGACCGGTCCGCTCGCGCAGCAGGACGGTCTCTACACGGTCCTGACCAAAGGCAACGACGGGACGTCGGCTCGCGTGATCGGTGCGCTTCGCGAGACCGCGTTCGCCGGTGCGGACGTGGCCGCAGCTGATTCGGCGCATCGCCGATCCGCGCGTAACCGTCGTCACGCTCACCGTCACCGAGAAAGGCTATTGCCACGATCCGGCGAGCGGCCGGCTCGACTTCACGCATCCGGACATCGTGCACGACGTCGCGCATCCGGACGCGCCGGTGTCCGCCGTGGGTCTGCTGGTCGCGGCGCTCGATGCGCGACGCGAGCGCCGCGCCGGTGCGCTCAATGTCGTGTGCTGCGACAATCTGCCGCGCAACGGACGCGTGCTCGAAGGCCTCGTGAACGAGCTCGCGCAACGTCGCAACGCGGCGCTCAGTCGACTGGATCGGCCAGCACGTCGCGTTTCCCGGCACGATGGTGGATCGGATCGTGCCGGCAACGACCGACGCGGACATCGCCGAGGTCGAGCGCCGACTCGGACTGCACGACGCGGCGCCCGTCGTCGCCGAGCCGTACAACCAGTGGGTGATCGAGGACCGGTTCGTGGCAGCGCGGCCGGCATGGGAGTCCGCCGGTGCGACGCTGGTGCGCGAAATCGAGCCGTTCGAGACGATGAAGCTGCGCATGCTGAACGGCAGCCATTCGACGATGGCCTACCTCGGCTTCCTGATCGGCCACGAGACGATCGCGCAGGCCGCGCGCGATCCCGCGCTCGCCGCGTTCGTCGAAGGCCAGATGCGCTTCGAGATCGCACCGACGCTCGTCGCACCGCCCGGCGTGCGGATCGAGGACTACGGCGCGGAGCTCATGCGCCGCTTCCGCAATCCGGCATTGCCGCATCGTACGAAGCAGATCGCGATGGACGGCTCGCAGAAGCTTCCGCAGCGCCTGCTGGGCACGATCCGCGACAACCTGGCGGCCGGACGCCCGATCGACCGGCTCGCGCTGTCGGTGGCCGGCTGGATGCGCTACGTTTACGGCCGCGACGAGAAGGGTGCGACGATCGACGTTGCCGATCCGCTGTCGGCGCGCTTCGCGACGCTGGCCGACGCCCATCGCGACGATCCGCGAGCGCTTTCGCGCGCGGGCTGCTCGCGATCGACGCGATCTTCGGCGACGATCTGCCGCGCGAGCCGCGGTTCACACAGCCGGCGATCGCGGCGCTCCAGTCGCTGTTTGCGAACGGGACCGCGCGGACGGTGCAACAATGCGACGGTTGACGCCGTCGACCATTGAGTTCTCCAGATATCCGGATCGGTTTTCTTTGGAACGAACACATGACCCTAGCGATTCAGATCGCCACGACCAGCGATGAAGCGCTAGCGATCGATGCCCTCGTCCTGGCCTTCAGCTCCGACCCTGCTGCGCGATGGACTTGGCCGGACCCGCATGCGTATCTCCAGCACTTTCCCCGCTTCGTCGAAGGCATTCGGGGGCGAAGCGTTCCGGCACGCGAGCGCCTATCGGATTGCCGGCTACGCGGGTGCAGCGTTGTGGCTTCCGCCTGACGTCGAGCCTGACGAAGACGCGCTGATGGGCCTCCTGCAGGACACCGCACCGGAGCACATCCGAAACGACGTCGTTGCGGTTACTCGAGCAGATGGGCCGCTATCACCCGACCGATCCGCATTGGTATCTGCCGCTCATCGGCGTCGATCCGTCCCAGCAGGGCAAAGGATACGGCTCGGCATTGATGCAACATGCACTTGTCCCGTGCGATCGCGACAACAAGATCGCGTACCTCGAATCCTCGAATCCGAGCTCGAATCACGAGCCGCGAAACATTCCCCTGTATGAGCGACACGGGTTCGAGATCCTGGGCACGATTCAGGTGGGGACGTCGCCGCCCATCTTTCCCATGCTCCGCAAACCACGTTGACCCAGTGCCGCATGAAGCCCATCGACCTCCATCCGGACCGGCTGTTTCCCGCCGAGCCCTCGACCCGCGCTCTCGCGCGCGCGCTCTACGCAACGGTCGAGCATCTTCCGATCGTTTCGCCGCACGGCCACACCGATCCGCAGTGGTTCGCCGACGACGCGCCGTTCCCGAACGCGAGCGCGCTGTTCATCACGCCGGATCATTACGTGTTCCGCATGCTCTACAGCCAGGGCGTGCGGCTCGAGGACCTCGGGATCCCGCGCAGGACGGACAGCAAGGCTGGTGCGCCGGTCGAGACCGATGCGCGCAGGATCTGGCGCACGTTCGCCGCGCACTATCACCTGTTCCGCGGCACGCCGACGCGAATCTGGCTCGACCATGCGTTCCGAACGATCTTCGGCATGGAAGAGCGGCTCAGCGCGGAAAGCGCCGATCGCTATTTCGACCGGATCAACGCGGCGCTCGCAACGCCCGCGTTCCGTCCGCGCGCGCTGTTCGAGCGCTTCAACATCGAGACGATCGCCACGACCGAATCGCCGCTCGATCCGCTGGTCCATCACCGCAAGATCAGGGAAAGCGGCTGGTCGGGTCGCGTCATCACCGCGTATCGGCCGGATCCGGTCGTCGACCCCGAGTTCGAGGGCTTTGCCGAAAACGTCGCGCAATTCGGTGCGCTCACCGGCGAAGCCACGAGCACGTGGCGCGGGTATCTGGCCGCGCATCGCAATCGCCGCGCGTTCTTCAAGTCGATGGGCGCGACCTCGACCGACCACGGCCATCCGACGGCGCAAACGAGCGACCTCACCGAGGCGGCGTGCCAGCGGCTGCTCGATCGCGCGCTGGCCGGCACGATCACGACCGACGAGGCCGAGGTCGTTTCGCGGCCAGCTGCTGACCGAGATGGCGAAGATGAGCCTCGACGATGGTCTGGTCATGCAGATCCATCCCGGCAGCTTCCGGAATCACAACGCCGACCTGTTCCGCGACTACGGCCGCGACAAGGGTGCCGACATCCCGACGCCGCACCGATTACGTCCGCGCGCTGCGGCCGCTGCTCGGCAAGCTCGGCAATGCGCACGGCCTGACGATCATCCTGTTCACGCTGGACGAGACGAGCTACGCGCGCGAGCTCGCGCCGCTCGCCGGCCACTATCCGGTGCTGAAGCTCGGCCCCCCGTGGTGGTTCCACGACAGCCCCGAAGGCATGCTGCGCTTCCGCGAGCAGGCGACCGAGACGGCGGGCTTCTACAACACCGTCGGCTTCAACGACGACACGCGCGCCTTCCTGTCGATTCCCGCAAGGCACGATGTCGCGCGGCGCATCGACTGCCGGTTCCTCGCGACGCTCGTGCGCGAGCATCGGCTCGGCGAGGACGAGGCGTTCGAGCTTGCACCGCAGCTCGCGTATCACCCTCGCGAAGAACGCGTACAAGCTCTAGCGCGCGCATGCATGGCGAGGCTTCGAAGGCCATCGATGGCCTCGTCGACGAATGCGCTGGCCGAGCTGTCGAGCTCCTGCTGCGCAACCTCGCGCCGGGCGGCATCCTGGCTGCGACGCCGGGCCCAGAGGCTTCAGGCCGCGGCTATCTTGCAGTCTTCGGCCGCGACGCGGCCGTCTGTGCGATCGGGATGGCGGTTTCCGGCAATGCGATGCTCGAGCGCGAGGCGGCGACCGGTCTGGTGACGCTGGCGCGCCATCAGGCTCGCAACGGGCAGATCGCGAAGTTCGTCGACGCGAACCGCGCAGAGGCGGACTTCTGGTACCTCGGATGCATCGATGCGACGCTTTGGTGGCTGATCGCGATCGCGTGGCTGGACCGCCACGATCCGGCGCTATCGCTTGCGCCAGACGCTTGCGGCAAACATCGAGAAGGCGATCGTCTGGCTCGAGTGCCAGGAGCACCAGCGCTTCTTCCTGTTGCAGCAGAACGAGGCGAGCGACTGGGCGGACATCATGCCGCGGTCCGGCTTCGTGCTGTACACGAACGCGCTCTGGTACCTGGTCAAGCAGCAGTACGGGTTGCCCAGCGCCGCCGAGACGCGGCGCAACTTCAACCAGCTGTTCCATCCGTTCTCGGCGAAGGTCGCCGAGTACCGGCGCGCGCGACTGCTCACCCATTACGTGCGCAATCGTGCCCGTCATCGCGAGCTGTACTTGAGCTTCGTGAATTTCTCGTTCTTCGGCGACGAAGGCGACACGTTCGGTAACGTGCTCGCAGTGTTGTGCGGCCTCACGGACGACGCCGGCGCGCACCGCACGCTCCAGGGGCTGATGCACGCGGAAGTCGATGCTCCCTATCCGGTCCGAGTCGTATGCGATCCGATTCTCGAAGAGGACACGCTATGGCGGCCCTACATGTCGCGCTACCGGCAGAACTACGCGTGGCAATACCACAACGGCGGCATCTGGCCGTTCGTCGGCGGCTTCTACGTTGCAGCCCTTGCGCAGACCGGGCTTCGTGACCACGCCGCGGAAGCGCTGGTGAAGCTTGCCGAAGTGAATTCGCTCGGCGGCTGGGCCTTTACCGAATGGCTTCACGGGCGCACGTACGAGCTCTGCGGCATGCGAGGCCAGTCGTGGAACGCAGCGGCATTCCTGATCGCGCGGCATGCGCTTGCGGGCCAGGATCCGTTGTTCGCCGCCCGTCCCCGGCGACGCCAGCATCGTCATCCGGGCGGATCGTCGTCCAGCAGGCTGCGATAGTGCGCCGCGCCGAAGCGCGATGGGCGCTGCTCCTCGCCCCACGCTCGCGAAGAACGCGTATAGACTTCGGCGCAGCGCACTACACGTCGAGCGGCCGGCGACCGCGCCGGCCCTTTCCGCGAATCGAGGTTTCGATGCGACGCTTGGTTTCCTTTGCTGCAGTGTTTTGCGCCTTGGCGCTCATCGCGAGCGTCGACGATGCGAACGCGCAGACGTTCCCTGCTCGAACGGTGACGCTTGTCGTGCCCTACGCGCCGGGAGGCGGTCACGATGCGATGGCTCGAATGCTCGCCGAGCGGCTCGGAACGAGACTCAGCCAGACGGTCATTGTCGACAACCGGGCCGGCGCCAATGGAATGATCGGCGCGGAGTTCGTCGCCAACGCAGCACCCGACGGTCATACGATCCTGTTCGCTTCGCCTGCGGAGATCGTGATCGCGCCGCTGGCGTACAAGTCGATGCGTTACGATCCGATGAAGGATCTCGCCCCGGTAACGCTTGCCGGCGTCACGCCGCTCGTGCTCGTGGCCCACCCGTCGACGGGCGTCAAGAGCCTGGCCGAGCTGATCTCGCTGGTCAAGCGGGAGCCGCGCAAGTTCAGCTTCGGGACGGCGGGCAATGCAAGCTCCCAGCATCTGGCGGGCGAATGGCTGAACAACATCGCCGGCATCGACTTGCAGCACATCCCGTACAAGGGCGCCGGTCCGGCCACGAACGACGTCCTCGGAGGCCAGATACCGTTCGCGATCGTCGGCATGGCACCGGTGCTACCGCACATTCGTCAGGGAAAGCTCGTTCCCATCGCCGTTACCACGCGCGAGCGCGTGCTCTGGGCCAAGGAAGTCGCGGCTGTCGCCGAAACGCCAGGCATGAGCGGATTCGAAGTCTCGCATTGGATGGGCGTGCTCGTTCCCGCACGAACGCCAGCGGAGATCGTGCAGCGGCTGCAAACCGAGATTGCCGCGGTGCTGAAGACGCCGGAATTCCGCGAGCGGATGATCGCGCTCGGCGTGGATCCGGTGGGCAATACGTCAGGCGGAGTTTCGCGATTTCCTGACCGCCGAGCAAAGCCGCTTCGCCAGGATGTACAAGCTCACCGGCCTTACGCCCGAATGAAGACTGCGACAGGATCGCCTGCGCCGTTCGGCTTCGTCGACATCGACGCGCGGCGCAGCCTCACCAAGCCTCGACGGACCGGCCTTTCGATGGTGATCGACGATGGCCTGCCGCTGGCGTATGTCGCGAGTGTGCTCGAACTGGCGGGAACCTACATCGATCTGATGAAGATCAAGACGGGCACGGCGCGGCTTTATCCGCGCGAGCAACTGCTGCGCAAGCTCGCCATGTACGAGGAGGCGCAGGTGCAACCGTTCCTCGGCGGGCAGTTTCATGAGTACGTGTTCGCCACGCTGGGCGAAGCGGCGCTGCCACGCTTCTACGATGAAGCGCTCGCGCTCGGTTTCACGACCATCGAGATCTCCGACAATACGGTGCCGCTGACGGCGAAGCAGCGGCGCGATCAGATTGCCACCGCGGTCGCGAGCGGACTTCGGGTCTTCGGGGAAGTCGGGTCGAAGGAGACTCTGTCGAACCCCGCGCTGCTGGTCGAGCAAGCCGCGATCTGCTTCGATGCCGGGGCATCGCTTGTGCTCGTGGAGGCGGCGGAGCTGGTCGACAACGGGCGGATGCGAAACGACACGCTCGACGTCATCAAGCGCGGCATGCCGCTGGATCGCGTGATGATCGAATTGCCGGGACCCTGGATCGCGGGCGTGCGAAGCTGCGACATCGAGGACATGAAAAAGAGCCTGCTCAGGGAATTCGGGCCGGACGTGAATCTCGCGAATATCGATGTTCGAACGATCCTCGACACCGAGGCGTTGCGCGTCGGCCTGGGAACCGCGGGTCCGCTGCCACCCTAGGAAAGTCGATCGGCGGAACGCTCCTTTTCGCCGATCTCGACCAGGAGATCGATCAATCTGCGCGCTGCCAAGGGCATGTAGCCGCCGTCGCGGTAGGTGACGCCCAGCGTTCTGCGCCAGATCAGCGATGAACCGGCGACCGGGTCGAAGCGCCGAGCGCAGCGGCGAATGGCGGATCGTCGACCAGGAATGAAACGTTACGAGATCGGTGGCGGCCACGATGCTCAGCAGCGTCGCCATCGAGTCGACCTGAACCGAAGGCGCCGGCGCCGGGAAGCCTGCCTCGCGCCAGCGCTGCTCCAGCCAGTCGGCAAGCAGCGATCCGGATTTCGAGAGGATCCAGCGCTGTTGAGCAAGGTGCTCCAGCGTGACCTTTCGGCGACGGTGAAGAACGTGACTTCGCCGGGCGATCACCACGACGCGGTCTTGCATGATCGTCTCGTGGCGCAATCCGGGTTCGTTTCCGGGCGCAATGCCGCTCAGGACCAGGTCCAGATGGCCATCCCTTGAGAAAGGGCACCAGACTCTTCCCCGTCCCGGCGGTGATGTCCAGCGTGATGCCCGGCGTCTCGACGAGCAGTCTCGAGCAGGCCGCCGGAAGCAGATGCTGCGCTATCGCAAGCCCGGTCCCGATGCGCAGGTGACCGGCCTTGCCGGTCGCAAGGTCGGCGAACTCGCGCCTGGCATCCTCCAGCGCGGCGCGCAGGCGAGTCGCCTGTCGCAGCACATGATCTCCGAACGCCGTGACGCGTACTCCTTTGGCGGTTCGTTCCAGGATGCGGGCATTCAGTTGTCGCTCGAGGCGGGCGATGCTCTTGGTGACGGCAGGTTGGGTCAATCCGAGACGCTCCGCGGCCCTGCCGATGTGGCCGACGGACGCGACGGTCAGGAAGTAGTCGAGGTCGCGAACCTCCATAGAAGATTCCTCGAAGTTATGGCACTTCTATTTCCATGAATTTGTAGGAATGACGAGGATCTGTCAATCTGGCCTCGCAGTGGAACCTTGGCGTGGCCTTCCGCGGAGGACCCGATGCGCGCACTCAGTCGCCTGACCCTGTCGCTGATCGTCGCGTTTGCGATGGGCGCGCCGGCGGCACAGTCCTATCCGGATCGGCCGATCCATTTGATCGCAGCGTTCCCGGCGGGCACTGGTGTGGACGTGGCGGCCCGCCTTCTTGCCAATCGGCTTTCCACCGAGCTGGGCCAGCCGGTGATCGTCGAGAATCGGGCCGGGGCCGGCGGAAACGTGGCGGCGGAATTCGTCGCCAAGGCCGAACGAGACGGCTACACGCTTCTCTTCACGAACAACGCCCACACGATCAACCCGAGTCTGTTCCGCAAGCTCACTTACGACGCCGACCGCGATTTCGTTCCCATCAGTCTGGCCGGTACCTCGGCGATGCTCCTGGTTGCGCATCCGGTCCTCCCGGTCTCGACGACGGCTGAGCTCATCGCACTGGCGAAGAGCCGGCCGGGACAGATCAACCTCGCATCCGCCGGCAACGGAAGTCCGAGTCACCTGGCGGGAACGCTGTTCAAGCAGATGGCCGGGATCGATCTCGTGCACGTGCCGTACAAGGGCGCGCCGCCTGCGCTGACCGATCTGATGGCGGGCAGGGTCGAGCTGTACATCTCGGGGCTTCCCCCGGTCCTGCCGCTCGTTGCCGCCGGCAAAGTGAAGGCAGTCGCGGTCACCACCGCGACCCGTTCATCGGTCGCACCCAACGTTCCGACGCTGGCCGAAGCCGGGCTTGCCGGATACGACGTCACGCTCTGGTACGGCCTGTTCGCGCCGGCCGGTGTGCCCCAGCCGATCGTGAATCGCCTCAACGCAGCGGTCGTCAAGGTGATGTCGTCGAACGAAGTGAAGGATCAGTTCCTCGCGCAAGGCGTCGATCCCACGTCGAGCAGCGCGGCCGATTTCAGAACGCTGGTTCGCGAGGAAAGTGCGAAGTGGCGAAAGCTTATCGAAGCTTCAGGAATCAAGCCGGACTAAAGCCATGCCGATGAACAAGATAGATCCGTCGCTGATCGAGGCGATCGCCTCGCAACTCCAGCAGATGCCTATCATCGCCTGCGCGAGCCCGCGAGATCGCTTCGGAGATCGAAGCGTTGCTCGCCGGCCTGGACAGCGTCCTTCCCACGCTCGACTTCCTCGAGGAACCGGACGGTTTTCGTGCTGCATTGTGGGCGTTGCGGGATCCGGAAGCGGAGGGGCACATTGCCGAGTGAACTCACCAGCCTTTCCGTCGCGGAGCTCGGCGCCGCGATCCAGGCTCGCCGGGTATCGTCGGTCGAAGCGACACGCGCCTGCCTTGCGGAAATCGAGCTGTGGCAGCCCGTCATCAACTGTTTCATCAACCTGGATGCGGAAGGCGCGCTTGCGTCGGCGCGCAAGGCCGATGCGGAAATCGATGCCGGCGCCTGGCGCGGTCCGTTGCATGGCGTGCCGATCGCGTTCAAGGACATGTTCGCGAGAGCGGGAAAACGCGTGACCTATGGCTCGAAGATCTACGCGAACCAGATCACCGACCGGACGGCAACGGTCATCGAGCGGCTCGAGCGCGCCGGAAGCGTGCTGCTGGGCGGGCTCAACATGGGCGAGTTCGCCATCAGCCCGACAGGCCACAACGATCACTTCGGCAATTGCCGCAACCCCTGGAACCCCGAGCGGATCACCGGGGGCTCATCGAGCGGATCCGGCGCCGCGACCGCGGCACGCACGGTCTTCGCCGCGCTTGGATCGGACACCGGCGGTTCGATACGTCTTCCCGCAGCGCTGTGCGGCGTGACGGGTCTGAAGCCGACGTACGGCGTCGTGAGCCGTGCCGGTTGCATGCCGCGGAATTGGTCGCTCGATTCGGTCGGCCCGATGGCGCGTTCGGCGCTCGACTGCGCGCTCGTGCTGGACGCGATCGCGGGACCTGACGCCGCCGACGCCTCGACACTCGGTCCGCGGATCGGCCCGACTGTCCCGGCAGCGCGCGCGGACCTTCGCGCGATTCGAATCGGCGTTCCCGACCAGGACGATTTCTGGTCGGTGAGCAATGAGATACAAGCGCTTCTCGACGACAGCGCTCTCGCTCTCGAGAGCGTCGGCGCGGTCATTGACCGGTTCCGGCTCCCGGACGTTGCTCGCTATTACGCCCCCGCCAACCTGATCAACAAGGTGGAAGGCGCCGCAGTCCACAGGGCCCTGCTCATGAAGCGCGGTGCCGATTACGCGCCCTCGGCGGTAAGCCGTCTGGAGACGGGACTCTACATTCCAGCGACGCATTACCTCGACGCGCAGCGCGCACGGCTCCCGTTGCTCAAGGAGTTCGTCGAGGCCTGTTTTTCGAGAGTGGACGCGTTGCTGCTTCCCGTCGTCGGCACGCGTACGCCGATGATCGAGGAGACGCGATTCGCCGGGTCGGGGACGCAACCGAAGCTGGTCGAGCAGATGACGCGGTTCACTCGCTGGGTGAACTACCTCGGGCTTCCGGCGCTGTCGTGCCCTTGCGGGCGCGACGGCGAAGGCCTTCCGGTCGGCTTCCAGTTGCTCGGTCGCCCTTTCTCGGATGCCGCGCTGCTCCGGATCGGCCACGCGTTTCAAACGGTGACCGAGTGGCACAAGGCGCGGCCGGCTTTTCGCCGCTGACGAGATAACCCGTGGCTACGCTTCGCGTATGGGCATGTGGATGCTGCCACGTGCACAGCGACCTTGCGCATGGACGGCGGAGCCTGGGCGAGGCCATCGAGCAGAGCGAGCGCGGCGGCGACGAAGGCGGACCGCCGTTCGAATGGGACTTGATGCTCAATCTCGGCGACCTGTGCGGTACCCAGGCGCCTCCGACCGACGCCGACGGTCCTCCCGTCATCGAGCAGCTCAAAGCCGGACGCGAGCATGGCATCGAACGGATCTACTGCTTGCTGGGAAACCACGACGCGAGCGGGCCGGCCGAGGAAACGCAGTGGTGGTTCAGGAAATGGATCGATCCGCTCGGACTCAATCCTGCGTATTCCGGGATTCACTCGGAGCGTCGTCCGTTCCCCGTCGATGGCACGTGGGAGCGGTACGCATTCACCGCCGGCAACGTCCTTTTCCTGATGCTGGGCGATCGAAACGACGGCGGACCGCCAAAGGGTCGCGGCGAGCATGGCGGCTATCCGGCGGGCGCGATAACCACCGAAACGTTCGAATGGTGGCGCAGCCTGGTCGAGAACAACCAAGACAAGATCATCGTCTCGTGCGCGCATCACATGCTCCGGGATACCACAACGGCGTCGGGCCGATGGGAGGGCGTCAAGGGCAACTATCATTTTCCGTACGAGGACGCGGAAGGGGCCTCGTATCTGTATTGGGTGGGCGACGACACCGACAGCAACGCGTTCCACGACTACTTCGAGGCTCACCCGGGAGCGATCGATCTCTGGCTTGGAAGCCATACGCACGCGCATCCGGACGATCGGTTCGGCGACAAGGCGATGGTGGCGCGACGATGGGGGGTGACGTTCGCGAATGTCGGCGCGATGACGCGCTACCATGGCCGTGCCAATCGGCGCTGGTGGCCGAGCAGTCGGTTGCTGACGTTCGAGAAGGGCCGCCGGCATGTCCGCCTGCAGTGCTACCTGCATACGAGCCACTACGCATCACAGGGTTGGTACGACCGGGCGGAGCAGGTGATCGAGCTTCGCCATCCGTTCGACGGGTAGGTCGAATCGATGGGATGACGCTCGAGTGCCGCCTGGCTTCAGTCGTCCTCGAGCAGGCTGCGATAAAGGCGCACGTACTCCTGCGACCGGTGCTTCCAGCCGAAGCGCTGCATCATGCCGGCGCGCTGGATCGCACGCCAGACGGCCGGCTTCGCAAACGCGTCCAGTGCGCGCGCAATCGCTCCCCAAAAGGCGTCGGCCGTAGCTTTCGTCGAACAGGAAGCCGGTGGCGGTGCCATCGCGGAGCGTTGCCGGCGTCGCATCGACGATCGAGTCGACGAGCCCGCCGGTGGCTCGCGCAACCGGCGGCGTCCCGTAGCGCTGGCTGTACATCTGATTGAGGCCGGAAGGCTCGAAACGCGAGGGCATCAGGAAGGCGTCCGCGCCCGCTTCGATGCGGTGCGCCAGCCGCTCGTCGAAGCTGATCGTCGTCGCAATCGAACCGGGGTGCGCGCGTGCGGCATCGACCAGTGCACGTTCGAGATCGCGATCGCCGGTGCCGAGGATCGCCAGTTGGGCCGGCAGCGCCGCAATGCGTCCGGCAACGAGGGCGAGCAGATCGGAACCTTTCTGCGCCGTGAGCCGGCTGACCACGCCGAACAGCGGACGCTCCGGCGCTACATCGAGACCGAGCTCACGCTGCAGCGAAGCCTTGTTGCGCGCTTTCGCATCGAGCGAGCTCGTGTCGTAGTTGCTGTCGAGCAGCGGATCGCAGGAAGGGTCCCAGACGCTCGTCGTCGATGCCGTTCAGGATGCCGGTCAAGCGCGTTGCGACGCTTCGCCAGCACGCCTTCGAGTCCCATGCCGAGCGGTGCACGCTGGATCTCGCGCGCATACGTCGGACTGACCGTCGACAACCGGTCGGCGAACATCAAGCCTGCCTTCAGGAACGACGTGCGTCCGTAGTATTCGACGCCTTCGATACCGAACGCCTCGCGGGGAAGGCCAAGGAGCGGCGTCAGGTCGCCTTCGAAGACGCCCTGGAACGCGAGGTTGTGAATCGTCATCAGCGTCTTCGCATGCGGGCCGTCCGCATGGCGCAGCACCGCGGACGCGGGTCCGGTTTGCCAGTCGTTGCAGTGGAGGATGTCCGGTCGCCATGCGAGCGGACTGCGCTCGGTTGCAAGCTGCGCCGCCGTTCGGGACAAGAGCGCGAAGCGCTGCGCGTTGTCGTCGAAGTCCTGGCCCCGTGCCGTCCTGATAGGGCCCGCCTTCGCGATCGAAAAGCGCCGGACAATCGATCAGCATCGCCGGAACGCCGGCGGGCAACGTCGCCTCGACGATTCTCGCCTCGGGAAGTGCCAAGGTCCGCGGCAGCAACGCGATCGACGTCGAGCGATCGATGTGGCCGAGCACCGATCGGTAGGCGGGCATCAGCACGCCGCACGTCCAGGCCGTCGCGACGAAGCTGCGCGGTGAGCGCGCCCGCAACGTCACCCAGGCCACCGGTCTTGACCCAGGGCGCGCATTCCGGCGTTGCATACAGCACGCGCATGCGAGGTCGCTAATCGGCGCGGGCCAGCCTGCGCAGGACGCGGCACGGGTTGCCGACGCCGACGACATCGGCAGGCACGTCGGCGACGACGACACTCCCCGCGCCAATGACCGAACCGGCGCCGATCGTCACGCCGGGACACACGATCACGCCTGCACCGAGCCAGACGTCGTCTTCGATCGTCACCGGGCGCGCAAGCTCGCGTCCGCTGCGGCGATCGGCGACCGGCAGCGGGTGCGTGGCGGCAAGGATCTGCACATTCGGTCCGATGAGCACGCGATCGCCGATGCGCACGGCGGCGCAGTCGAGGACGACGCAATTGAAGTTGACGTAGACATCGTCGCCCAGCCAGAGGTTGGTCCCGTAGTCGCAATGAAACGGCGGCTCGATCCGCACGCGCGCGCCGCAGCGCGCAAGCAGTGCCGCCAACGCCGCGATGCGCGTCGCTTCGTCGTCAGGTGCGGCGTGGTTGAACGCATGCGTGAGTTTCCGCGCTCGAAGACGATCGCCGACGAGCCCCGGATCGGCAGCATCGTAAGGCAGGCCACTCAGCATCCGCTCGCGTTCGGGGGTCATCGCCGGGCTGGGTCAATGGGGTCGGAGTCGATGCGGTACTGGGTCACCGGCGGGCCGTGTTCGGCACTCCCGGATTGCAAAATCTGCACTGGCGAGCGCAGCGCGTGCCGACCCCGCCGCCATTGTAAGTTTGACCCAGCGCCTGCGAGGTTCCACCCGCAACTTCCTTTGTAGTCCTATGTCTGGTGTACGCGGGGAAGACGCCCGGTCTATCATCGAACAGGCCGTGACCATCGGAGGGTTCGACGGACGCGGAGCCGGCGACCCTTTCCAGGTATCGCCCGGCGCTGATTTCCCCGGCTTGGCGGAGCGTTGAACGTGGCGAACAAGCGGTCGCGCGCAAGTGCAGGCAACGCAGCGGCGGGCGACACGGCGGTGGGGCGCCCAACCCGCCGCACCTCCGTGCGCACCGCTGCGCCGCGGCCGTCGTCGATGCCTTTGCGCGATTCCACGTCCTCGCTTGGCGAGCAGGACCTGTACCTGTTTCGCGAAGGAACGCACGCGCGCCTGTACGACCACCTGGGTTCCCAGTTGCGTGCCGACGGCGCGACGTTCCGGGTGTGGGCACCGAACGCCTCGCGAGTCGCCGTGATCGGCGAGTGGAATGGCTGGGACGCAACGGCGCATCGTCTCGCTGCAGCGCGAGGACGGTTCCGGATTGTGGGAGGGCCGCGTCGCCGACGTACGCGCCGGACAGGCGTACAAGTACCGGATCGTCGCGCGCGACGGACACGCGACGTTCGACAAGGCGGATCCGTTCGCCTGGTACGCCGAGACGCCGCCGGCCACCGCATCGCGGATCTGGAGCCTCGACTACGCGTGGGGCGACGCCGACTGGATGGCAACCCGTGCGGTCCCGCAACGCGCTCGACGCGCCGATGTCGATCTACGAGTTGCACCTGGGCTCGTGGCGTCGCGACGGCCCCGATCGCCTTCCGCAGTACCGCGAGATCGCGGAGCCGCTTGCCGACTACGTGGTCGCGAACGGGTTCACGCATGTCGAGCTGATGCCGATCACCGAGCATCCGTTCTATGGCTCGTGGGGGTATCAGACGACCGGCTATTTCGCGCCCACGGCACGCTACGGGACGCCGCAGGACTTCATGCACTTCGTCGATGTTCTGCATCGGCGCGGGATCGGCGTGATCCTCGACTGGGTGCCGTCGCATTTCCCGAACGACGCGCACGGGCTCGCCAGCTTCGACGGCACGTATCTTTTCGAGCATGCCGATCCGCGTCAGGGCTATCACCCCGAGTGGAACAGCCTGATCTTCAACTACGATCGGAACGAGGTCAGGGCGTTCCTCGTCTCGTCGGCGATGTTCTGGCTGGATCGCTATCACGTCGACGGGCTGCGCGTGGATGCGGTCGCATCGATGCTGTACCTCGACTACGCACGCAAGGACGGCGAGTGGATTCCGAACCGCTACGGCGGGAAGGAGAATCTCGGGGCGATCGCGTTCCTGCGGCAACTGAACGAATCCGTCTACCGCGATCATCCGGACGTCCAGGTGATCGCGGAGGAATCGACCTCCTGGCCGATGGTCTCGCGACCGGTGCATCTGGGCGGGCTCGGCTTCGGCCTCAAGTGGAACATGGGGTGGATGCACGACACGCTGGACTACTTCCGCCAGGAGCCCGTCCATCGCAAGTATCACCACGATCGCCTGACGTTCTCGATCTGGTATGCGTTCACCGAGAACTTCGTGCTTCCGCTGTCGCACGACGAGGTCGTGTACGGCAAGGGATCGCTGCTCGGCAAGATGCCGGGCGACGACTGGCAGAAGTTCGCGAATCTGCGGCTGCTGTTCGGCACGATGTGGGGGCATCCGGGGAAGAAGCTCCTGTTCATGGGCGGCGAGCTCGGCCAGCGCCGCGAGTGGACGCACGAGGGCCAGCTCGAATGGCAAGCACTGCACGAGCCGCTGCATGCCGGCGTGCAGCGGTGGGTGGCGGACCTCAATGCGCTGCTGCGCGCCGAGCCGGCGCTGCATGAAATCGACTTCGACGCGGCCGGCTTCGAGTGGATCGACGCCCGCGACGCGGACCGCAGCGTGCTCGCCTTCATCCGGCGTCCGCGCAAAGGCCGGCCGGTGCTCGTCGCATGCAATTTCACGCCGGTGCCGCGAATGAATTACGTCGTCGGTGCGCCGCAGGATGGTTACTGGCAGGAGCTCCTGAACAGCGACGCATCGCATTACGGCGGCAGCGGCTGGGCAACTT
The DNA here is from genome assembly GCA_963804205.1 of uncultured beta proteobacterium. Lineage (GTDB taxonomy): Bacteria > Pseudomonadota > Gammaproteobacteria > Burkholderiales > Casimicrobiaceae > VBCG01. The sequence continues at coordinate 50,920 of CAWDPJ010000010.1, forward strand.
CGGCGGCGTGGTTGCGGCACCCCTGCCGGCTCACGGCCGCTTCCATTCGCTGTCGCTCACGTTGCCGCCGCTCGCGGCGGTTTTTTTCGCGCCGTCGGATCGATAGTACCATGGCGTCACGCAAGATTCTGCCGACACGCTTGCAGCCCGCTACCCGCGGACGGTCGCGCACGCGCGGTGATCGAGTCCATTACGCCGAGTGTCGACTGCGGCCGCTTCGCCGCGAAACGGGTGCTGGGCGACGTGGTGCAGGTCGAAGCGGATTGCTTCACCGACGGCCACGACGTCATCGCATGCGTCGTGCGCTTCCGGCATGACGACGAGACCGACTGGCACGAGGCGCCGATGGAGCCGATCGGCAACGACCGCTGGCGGGGCACCTTCAAGGCGGCTTCGCTCGGTCGATACCGCTATACGGTGACGGCGTGGGTCGATGCCTTCCTGTCCTGGCGGCATGATTTCGCTCGACGCGTCGAACTCGAGGACCTCCGGATTGCCGCGCGCGTGGGTGCGGAGCTGATCGCTGGCGCAGCGCGAGCGGGCCAAAGGAGAGGACGCGCGGCAGCTCGCAAAGTGGGCGAAGACGCTGCTTTCGCTGGACGATGCCGAGCTGCTGCAGCAGACAGCCCTGGACGAGTCGCTCGCAGCGGTTGCGCGCCGTTATCCCGACCGTCGCTTCGCCACGACGTTCCCGATCGAGTTCCCGCTCGTCGTGGATCGCGTGCGCGCGCGCTTCTCGAGCTGGTACGAGATGTTTCCGCGCTCGTGCAGCGAGTCCCCCGGCGTGCACGGGACGTTCGACGATTGCGCGGCGCGTCTCGCCTACGTGGCGGCGATGGGCTTCGATGTCCTCTACCTGCCCCCGATCCATCCGATCGGGCGCGTGCGACGCAAGGGGCCCAACAATGCACTGGTCGCCGGTCCCGACGACGTGGGAAGCCCCTGGGCGATCGGGGCGAGCGAAGGCGGGCACAAGGCGATCCATCCCGAGCTCGGATCGACCGAGACGTTCCAGCGCCTGATCGCTCGCGCCCGCGACGCCGGTCTCGAGATCGCGCTCGACATCGCGTTCCAGTGCGCGCCCGATCACCCCTATGTCGAGGCCCATCCGCAGTGGTTTCGATGGCGGCCGGACAACACGGTCCAGTATGCGGAGAATCCTCCGAAGAAGTACCAGGACATCTATCCGTTCAACTTCGAATCCGACGAGTGGAAGGCGCTGTGGAGCGAGCTGCAGGACGTGATGCGCTTCTGGATCGCCGAGAGGCGTGCGCATCTTCCGGGTCGACAACCCGCATACGAAGCCGTTCGCGTTCTGGGAGTGGGCGATCGGCGAAATCAAGCGCGATCATCCGGACGTCATCTTCCTTGCGGAGGCGTTCACCCGGCCGAAGGTGATGCACCGGCTCGCCAAGCTCGGGTTCACGCAGTCGTACACGTACTTCACCTGGCGCAACACGAAGCAGGAGCTGACCGAGTACTTCACCGAGCTGACCCAGGGGCCGGGCCGCGACTACTTCCGCCCGAACTGCTGGCCGAACACGCCCGACATCCTTCCGGAGCCGCTGCAGTTCGGCGGACGACCCGCGTTCATGGCGCGCCTCGTACTGGCAGCCACGCTCGCCGGCAACTACGGCATCTACGGTCCTGCGTTCGAGCTCCTCGAGCATGCCCCGCGCGAGCCCGGGTCCGAGGAGTATCTGCACTCGGAAAAGTACGAGCTCAAGCACTGGGATCTTGCGCGCGAGGACAGTCTCGCGCCGTTCATCGCGCGCGTGAACGCCGCGCGACGCGACAACCCCGCGTTGCAGCGCGACGGCGGACTGCATTTCGTGGAGACGGACAACGACGCGCTGCTCGCCTACGGCCGGATTTGCGACGAGGAAAGCAACGCCGTGCTGGTCGTCGTGAACCTCGATCCGCATCACGTGCAGTCCGGCTGGGTGACGCTCGATCCGGCGACGTTCGGCGTCGACGCGAAGCGACCGTACCAGGTCCACGACCTGCTCACCGACGCGCGCTACCTGTGGAACGGTCCGCGCAACTTCGTGATGCTCGATCCGGCGCACGCCCCCGCCCACGTGTTCGTCGTGCGCCATCGCGTGCGCACCGAGCGTGACTTCGACTACTTCCTGTAGATTCCCATAGATGCTCTTGGCCGATCCTGCGACCACCGCTGTTGCCGCGCCTCAGGGACCCTTTCCGCATCCCGGACCGGGCGATCTGCCGCACTGGTACAAGGACGCGGTCATCTATCAGCTGCACATCAAGGCGTTCTTCGACAGCAACGACGACGGGGTCGGCGACTTCCGCGGCCTGACGCAGAAGCTCGACTACGTCAAGGACCTCGGCGTCGACACGATCTGGCTGCTGCCGTTCTATCCGTCGCCGCTCAAGGACGACGGCTACGACGTCGCCGACTACCGCAACGTGCATCCGGGTTACGGCACCCGCGCCGACTTCAGGGAGTTCGTGCGCGAGGCGCATCGGCGCAACCTGCGCGTCATCACCGAGCTGATCGTCAACCACACCTCCGACCAGCATGCCTGGTTCCAGGCGGCGCGGCGCGCCCCGCCGGAATCGCCGAAGCGCGACTACTACGTCTGGAGCGACGATCCGACGCGCTACAGCGGCACGCGCATCATCTTCACCGACACCGAGAAGTCGAACTGGGCCTGGGACGACGTCGCGAAGGCGTTCTACTGGCATCGCTTCTTCAGCCACCAGCCGGACCTGAACTTCGACAACCCGCAGGTGCTGAAGGCGATCTTCCGCGTCATGCGCGTCTGGCTGGACATGGGCGTGGACGGCTTCCGGCTCGATGCGATCCCCTACCTGGTCGAGCGCGAGGGGACGAACAACGAGAATCTGCCGGAGACGCACGCCGTGCTGAAGCAGCTTCGCGCGCTCGTGGACGCGAACTATCCGAACGTGCTGCTGCTCGCCGAGGCGAACCAGTGGCCCGAGGACGTGCGCGAGTACTTCGGCAACGGCGACGAATGCCACATGGCGTACCACTTCCCGCTGATGCCGCGGATGTACATGGCGATCGCGCAGGAGGACCGCCACCCGATCACCGAGATCATGGCGCAGACGCCCGACATTCCGGAAACCTGCCAGTGGGCGATCTTCCTTCGCAACCACGACGAGCTGACGCTCGAGATGGTGACGAACCGCGAGCGCGACTACATGTACCAGATGTACGCCGCCGACAAGCGTGCCCGGGTCAACCTCGGCATCCGCCGCCGGCTCGCGCCGCTGCTCGAGAACGACGTCGCGCGCATCAAGCTGATGAAGAGCCTGCTGCTGTCGATGCCGGGCTCGCCGATCCTCTACTACGGCGACGAGATCGGCATGGGCGACAACATCTACCTCGGCGACCGCGACGGCGTGCGCACGCCGATGCAATGGGGGCCGGACCGCAACGCGGGGTTCTCGCGAGCCGATCCGCAGCGGCTCTACCTGCAGCCGATCATGGACCCGATCTACGGTTACGAGGCCGTCAACGTCGAGGCACAGCTGCGCGAGCCCTCGTCACTGCTGCACTGGACGCGAAGGATGCTGGCCGTGCGCAGGGCGTTTCACGCGTTCGGTCGCGGGTCGCTGACGTTCCTGCGGCCGAGCAACCGCAAGATCCTCGCCTACTTTGCGCATCTGGGGCGACGAGATCCTGCTGTGCGTCGCGAACCTCGCTCGCACCGCGCAGCCGGTCGAGCTCGATTTGTCGCGCTTCAAGGGCCGCGTTCCCGTGGAGCTCCTCGGCCGCACGCCGTTCCCGCCGATCGGCGAGCTGCCTTACCTCCTGACGCTGACCGGGTACGGATTCCTGTGGTTCCGCCTCGCGGCCGGCGAGGACCTGCCGACCTGGCACGAGGAGCGTCTGCCGCGTGACGATCTTCCGGTGCTCGTGCTGTTCGACGGATGGGCCAGCCTGTTCCGGGACCGCGTCGTCCCGTGGCGCATCGCGATGTCGGAGCGGGTCCGCGCGCAGTTCGAGCGCGAGGCGCTTCCGCCGTTCATCGCCGGCCGGCGCTGGTTTGCGGGAAAGGGCCAGAGCGTCCGCCGCGTCGAGCTCGCGGACTACGTGGAATGGAAATCCGGCACGAGAAGCTGGCTCGTCGCATTGGCGCGGGTCGAGTCGGCGGAAGGCGACACGCAAACCTATTTCCTGCCGCTGACGCTCGCCTGGGAGGACCGTGACGAGGACACGCTGCGAACGCTCGGCCCGCTGGTGGTCGCGAAGGCACGACAGCAGGCGCAGGTAGGCGTCATCGGTGATGCTTTCGGCGGACGAGGCCTTCTGTCGCGCGCTCGTCGGTGCGGTGGGGGCCGGAGCGACGCTGAAGACCGAGCGCGGGAGCATTCGTTTCGAGGCCACGCCGGTGTTCGCCGACTACGCGGGCGACGACATCGCGAAGCTCGCCGTGTCGATGCCCGGCGCCCAAGGCAGCAACACGATCGTCTCGCTCGGCGATCGGCTGTTCGTGAAGGCCTATCGCCGGGTGAGCGTGGGGTCGAACCCGGAGCTCGAGATCGGCCGCTTCCTGACCGAGGCCGGGCTTCAAGCACGCCGTTCCGGTTGCCGGGAGCGTGGAATACGTGGGCGACGACGGCCGCAATGCGACGCTGGCGATCGTGCAGGCGTACGTGAGCAACCAGGGCGACGGCTGGGGTTACACGCTGGAGTATCTCGATCGTTTCTTCGACGCGTTGCCGCGCGAAACCGAGGGCCCGTCGGGCGGCGCAAGCGATGTTCACGGCGGCTACCTGTCGCTGGCGCGCACGCTTGGAATCCGGACGGCCGAGCTGCACCGCACGTTCGCGCGCTCGACGGGCGACGCGGCGTTCGATCCGGAGCCGGTCGCGGCGAGCGATGTCGCCGCAGTGGACGCGACACCTGCACGACGAGGCCACCGCCGTACTCGAGCGGCTCGCGCGCAGGCGTGACACGCTGCCCGATGCGGCGCGCGCCGATGCCGACCACTTGCTCTCGCGGCGCGACGCGTTGCTTGCGCGGATCCGCCGCCATGCCTCGGACACGACCGCCGGCGCGAAGACCCGCCTGCACGGCGACTATCATCTGGGACAGGTGCTGATCGCGCAGAACGACTTCGTCATCACCGATTTCGAAGGCGAGCCTGCGCGACCGCTCGAGGAACGGCGGCGCAAGCATTCGCCGCTGAAGGACGTGGCCGGAATGGTGCGCTCGTTCGATTACGCGATGCATGCCGCGCTGTTCGACGCGCTGACCGAGCGGCCGAGCGATTCGCACGAGCAGGTCGTTCGTTGCCGCGCGCCAGTGGCAGACGCAGGCCGTGCAGGCGTTCCTGGACGCGTACGACGAAGCGGCGCGCACGCACGGTCTCGCGTCTCCGCACGCCGAGCGATTCGGCACTGCTCGAGCTGTTCCTGCTCGAGAAGGCGGTCTACGAGCTCGCGCTACGAGATCGACAACCGGCCCGAGTGGGTGCGAATCCCGTTGCGCGGCCTGGTGGAGGCGCTGGAGGTTCTGCCCTAGTGATGCCGAGACGCATTCCCGCGGCATCGGTCCAGCGTCGTTCGCCGAAGACGAGTGGCGTCCGCCGCCGATTCGCGGGGATGCACGGCGGAAAGAGGGTATCACGTTCGGCAGGTTCGAGGAAGGAGATCGCGATGGACAACGTCAACGTACTGCTCGAGCCGATCCGGGCCTCGCTTCATCAGGTCGGCGCATTCCTGCCGCGCGTGGTCCTCGCGATCGTTATCCTCATCGTCGGATGGCTGATCGCGAAGGCGGTTCGGTTCGCGCTCGTGAAGACGCTTCGGGCGCTCAATTTCAACGTGATCACCGACAAGGCCGGCATCGACGCCTTCCTGCGCCAGGGCGGCGGGGATATCGACACGATCCGCGTGCTCGGGGCGCTCGCGTACTGGCTCGTGATCCTCGCCGCGATCATGGTCGCGTTCAACAGTCTCGATCTCGCCTACGTCACCGACCTCGTCGGGCGCATCGTGCTGTTCGTCCCGCGCGTGATGGTTGCGGTCGTGATCCTCGTGTTCGGCGCGTACTTCGCGCGCTTCGTTTCCGGCGCACTGACCGTCTATCTCAAGAACATCGGTGCCGGCGAGGCGGCGCTGCTCGGCCGGCTCTCCCTGTACGCGATCATGGCGTTCGTCATCCTGATCGCGCTCGACCAGCTCGGGCTCGGCGAGATCCTGCGGCAAACGTTCCTGATCCTGGTCGCGCGCGGTGGCGCTCGGGCTGGCGCTCGCGTTCGGCCTGGGCGGCCAGCGCCGTGCCGCCGAGCTGATCGAGCAGTGGACGCGGCCGCAGAGCCGGAACCGGAACACCGGGCACCCGGACGAAGTCGGTCGTTCTAGGCGGACCGCGGCGAATCCGCGGCCGATCGACTCGTCGAGGGCGACCGAAAGATGCCCGAGCAGAGAATCATCGCGATGGTGCTCGCCGGGGGCGAGGGCACGCGGCTCATGCCGCTTACTGCCGAGCGCAGCAAGCCCGCGGTGCCCTTCGGCGGTCGCTATCGCATCGTCGACTTCGTGTTGTCGAACCTGGTCAACTCGGGCATCAACTCGATCTACATTCTGGTCCAGTACAAGTCGCAGTCGCTGATCGAGCACATCCGCAACGGCTGGGTCCTCGCGCCGATCCAGCCCAGCCACTTCATCACCGTCGTGCCGCCGCAGATGCTCGAAGGGCCGGAATGGTTCCAGGGCACGGCCGATGCCGTCTATCAGAACACGAACCTGATCGAGCCGAACGACCCGGACCTCGTCGCCGTGTTCGGCGCCGACCACATCTATCGCATGGACGTGCGGGCGATGGCCCGCTTCCATGCAGGAGCGCGCGGCGGACATCACGATCTCGGCGCTTCCGGTGCCGCTGGCCGAGGCGAGCGCGTACGGCGTGATCTCGGTCGACGCGGACGGACGCGTCACCGCTTTCGACGAGAAGCCGGCGCATCCGACGCCGATGCCAGGCCAGCCGGCGAAGGCGTTCGCGTCGATGGGCAACTACCTGTTTTCGACCGATGTCCTGCTGGGGCCGGTGCGCGAGGCGTGCGAGGCGGGAGACAAGGACTTCGGCCGCCACGTGCTGCCAAGACTCGTGCGGACGCACCGCATCTACGCCTACGACTTCTCGACGAACACCGTTCCCGGACTCCGTACCTACGAGGAACCGGCCTATTGGCGCGACGTGGGGACGATCGAGCAATACTACGCGGCGAACATGGACACGCTCGGGCTGGAGCCGCGGCTGAACCTTTTCAATCCGCGCTGGCCGATCTTTTCCAGCCACTACCAGGGGCCGATCGCGCATCTCGTCAAGGCGCAAGTCGAGAACAGCGACATCGCGGCCGGCAGCCTCGTGCACGACGCGGTGATCCGCAATTCGCTGATCCGGCGCGAGGTCGTCGTCGAGGAAGACGTGGTGATCGAAGACTCCATCATCATGGACGCAGCGTGATCAAGCGTGGCGCGCGGATTCGGCGCTCGATCGTCGATCGCTACAACACGATCGACGCCGGCGACCGGCTGGGCTACGACCTCGACCTCGATCGCACGCGCCATCACGTCAGCACGTCGGGAATCGTCGTCGTCGCCAAGGCGCCGTTCCGGGCCGACACGCGACGCTATTGGTAAGGAAAACAAGAACCTACGAGCGATCAAGCGCCGTCTCGCTGACGCTCGACGCGACCTACTTAGCCATGAAACCGATAACTGCCGTATGGCCGGGCCGCCCGGCCCCGATAGGCGCGCACTGGGACGGCGAAGGCGTCAACTTCGCCGTGTTCTCCGAGCATGCCGAGCGCGTCGAGCTGTGCATCTTCGATGCGACGGGTCGCCGCGAGCTCCAGCGCGTCCCGCTCGTCGAGCGTACGGACCAGATCTGGCACTGTTACCTGCCCGAAGCGCGGCCCGGGATGCTCTACGGTTACCGCGTGCACGGCCCGTACCGGCCCGAGGAAGGGCATCGCTTCAACCCGCACAAGCTGCTGCTCGATCCCTACGCGCGCAACATCGTCGGGACGCTGAAGTGGAGCGACGCGTTATTCGGGTACACGGTCGGCCACAAGCGCGCCGACCTCTCGTTCGATCGCCGTGACAGCGCCGGCGCGATGCCCAAGTGCAAGATCATCGACTCCGCGTTCACCTGGGGCGAGGATCGCTCGCCCGACATCCCGTGGCACGACATGGTGATCTACGAGCTGCACGTGCGCGGCTTCACGATGCAGCATCCGGAAGTGTCACCGCCGCTCTCGGGAACCTATGCCGGGCTCGCGACGGCGCCGGTGATCGACTACCTGAAACGGCTCGGCGTGACCACCGTCGAGCTGATGCCCGTGCACGCGTTCGTCGACGATCGCCGTCTCGTGCAGAAGGGGCTGCGCAACTACTGGGGCTACAACACGATCGGCTTCTTCGCGCCGGAGGGCCGCTATTCCGCGTCGGGCAAGGTGAACGAGTTCAAGACGATGGTGAAGACGCTGCACTCGGCGGGCATCGAGGTGATCCTCGACGTCGTCTACAACCATACGGCCGAAGGCAACGAGCTCGGGCCCACGCTGTGCTTCAGGGGCGTGGACAACGCGTCCTACTATCGGCTGAAGGCGGATCAGCGGCGCCTCTACATGGACTACACCGGTACCGGCAACACGCTGGACATGCAGCATCCCCGCGTGCTGCAACTGCTGATGGATTCGCTGCGCTACTGGGTCACCGAAATGCATGTCGACGGCTTCCGGTTCGATCTCGCGTCCGCACTCGCCCGCGAGCTGCACGAGGTGGATCAGCTCGGCGCGTTCTTCGACATCCTGCGGCAGGATCCGGTGCTGACCCGTGTCAAGCTCATCGCCGAGCCGTGGGACCTCGGCGAAGGCGGTTACCAGGTCGGGAATTTTCCACCGGGCTGGGCGGAGTGGAACGACAAGTACCGCGACACGATCCGCGCGTACTGGCGCGGCGACGGCGGGCTGATCGGCGAGTTCGCGCGCCGCCTGACCGGCTCCTCGGACCTCTACGGCGCCAGCGGGCGGCTGCCGCATGCGAGCATCAACTTCGTTACCGCGCACGACGGCTTCACGTTGCGCGATCTGGTGTCGTACGAGCAGAAGCACAACGAGGCGAACCTCGAGGACAATCGCGACGGCAACGACAACAACCTCTCGTGGAACTGCGGTGTCGAAGGCCCGACGGATGATCCCGCGATCCTCGCGCTTCGCGAGCGACAGTCGCGCAACTTCATTGCGACGCTGCTGCTGTCGCAGGGTGTGCCGATGCTGCTCGCAGGCGACGAGATCGCGCGCACGCAGCAAGGCAACAACAACGCCTACTGCCAGGACTCGCCGCTGTCATGGATCGATTGGAGCCTGGACGAATCGCGCTCGCGCCTGCTCGAGTTCGTAAGGCGGCTCGTCGCGCTGCGCCGCGCGCACCCCGTGTTCCATCGTCGCCATTTCTTTCAGGGTCGTCCGCTGCATGGCGGCGGCGGCAAGGACCTCGCCTGGCTCAAGCCCGACGGCACCGAGATGGCGGAACAGGAATGGGAACACGATTTCGCCCGGTGCCTCGGCGTCTACCTCGGCGGCGACGCGCTCGACGAGATCGACGCCCGCGGCCAGCCCATCTTCGACGACAGCTTCATCGTGCTGTTCAACGCGCATCACGATCCGATTCCGTTCACGCTTCCGCCGATGGGGGCCGGAAGCTGGTTGCTGCTGATGGATACGGCGCGTGACGACGGCTTGCTCGAGGACGGCGTCCATCAGCCGCGCGCGGCGTACGAGCTCGCCGGTCGCAGCCTCGCGCTTTTCAAGAGCGTCGCTCCGCAGTGAAACGCATGCATCGCATGCCGTTCGGTGCGCGAGCTGGACGGACGCCTGACGCGGTTCCGTCTGTGGGCGCCGGCGGCCGACCGCGTCGAACTGCTTGCGACCGTCGACGATGATCGGCGCGAGCAGCCCGCTTGCGCGTCGCGACGACGGCTGGTTCGAGGCGACGCTTCAGGCAGGTGCCGGCACGCGCTATGCGTACCGGATCGACGGCGGCCTCGTCGTTCCCGATCCGGCGTCGCGTTTCAATCCCGACGACGTCCACGCCGCGAGCCTCGTCGTGGATCCGCAGGCCTACGATTGGCGCGACGCCGGCTGGCGGGGACGGCCGTGGGAGGAGGCGGTCGTCTACGAACTGCACGTCGGAACGTTCACGCGCGAAGGCACGTTCGCAGCGGTCGCCCGGCACTTCGATCATCTGCTGGATCTCGGCGTGACTGCCGATCGAGCTGATGCCGGTCGCCGATTTTCCCGGCCGGCGCAACTGGGGCTACGACGGCGTGTTGCCTTTCGCGCCGGACGCAAGCTACGGCACGCCGGACGATCTGAAGCGGCTCGTCGACGATGCGCACGCGCGCGGGCTGATGGTGCTGCTCGACGTCGTTTACAACCACTTCGGGCCGGAGGGCAATTACCTGCACGCCTACGCGCCGCAGTTCTTCAACGCCCGCCACAAGACCCCGTGGGGTTCGGCGATCAATTTCGACGGCGAGGACAGCCGCAGCGTCCGCGCCTTCTTCATCCACAACGCGCTCTACTGGCTCGAGGAATTCCATTTCGACGGGCTGCGCATCGATGCCGTGCATGCGATCGCGGACGACTCGCGACCGGACCTGATCGACGAGCTGACGTCTACGGTTCGCCGCCGTTTTGGCGATGACCGGCACGTGCACCTCGTGCTCGAGAACGACCGCAACGAGGCGACGCGGCTCGTACGCACTTCGAGCGGGCCGGCCCGATACGCGACCGCGCAGTGGAACGACGATTTCCATCATGCGCTGCATGCGCTGGTCACCGGCGAGCGCGACGGGTACTACGCCGACTACACGGATCGTCCGTTGCATCGCTTCGGACGCGCACTTGCGGAGGGCTTCGTCTACCAGGGCGAGCCTTCGGCGTTCCGTGACGGCGCGGCGCGCGGCCAGCCGAGCGCGATGCTGCCGCCGACCGCGTTCGTGACCTTCGCGCAGAACCACGATCAGGTCGGCAATCGCGCGCTGGGCGAACGCATCGACCGCATCGCCGGACCCGAGGCGTTGAGGACGGCGCTGACCTGCATGCTGCTCGCCCCTTCGATACCGATGCTGTTCATGGGCGAGGAATTCGCGGCGTCGGCACCGTTCCTGTTCTTCTGCGATTTCGGGCCGGAGCTCGCAGCCGCAGTAACGCGGGGTCGGCGGGAGGAATTCGCGCGCTTCGCGCAGTTTCGCGCTCCGGCCGACCGCGCCGCGATCCCGGATCCGAACGACGAGTCGACGTTCCAGGCCAGCAAGATCGACTGGACCGAGCGCGAACGCGCGCCCGGTTCGGAGCGGCTGGCGTTCTATCGCCGTTGTCTCGCGATCCGCCGCGATCGCGTTGTGCCGTTGCTCGGCGCAATCGACCACGGCGGAACGTTCGGGATCCACGATGACCGCGTCCTGCGCGTGCGATGGCCGCTTCGCGATGGCAGCGATCTCGTTCTGCTGGCGAGCTTCGCCGACGCAGACGTTCACGGGATCGACGTGCCGCGGGGCGAGACGCTGTTCGCGAACGACGCTCTGCTTCCGGCACTGCTTGCACGAGGTGAAGTGCCGGCCCACGGCGTTGTCCTGATGCTCGAGCCGCCCGAATGAACGCGCTGTCGTCGTCTCGCGCAAGCGCACGGCATCGGGCTGCGCTACCACGACATCTGGGGCGCGCTTCACGACGTGCCAGCCGACACGATCCGCGGGCTTCTTCGCACGATGGGCGTGTCAGCGTCGACCGACGAAGAAGTGCAGGCCGCACTCGAAGCGCACGAGCGTGCGATCTGGCGCAAGCGGATCGCGCCGATGGTGGTGCTGCGCGAAGATGTGTCGCCCTCGCGCGTTCGGCTGCACTTGCCTTGCAGCGTTGGCACCGACCCGATGCAGATACGGATCGTCACGGAGACCGGCGACGAGCACCAACGGAGCATGTCGCCCCCGATCGCGGTTGCCCACGCGGTGGTCGATGGCGAGCCGTGGTGCGCGCTCGACGTCGAGCTCCCGCTGGCGCTTGCCGCCGGTTATCACAGCGCTAACGTTCGCGGCCGGGGACCAAATCGTGGCGCATGCGCACGTCGCCGTCACGCCTGCCCGATGTCATCGTCCCGTCGCGCTTCGCGACGGCACTCGGGCCTGGGGCACGGCGGTTCAGCTCTACGGCGTGCGGAGTCCCCGCAACTGGGGCATCGGCGACTTCACCGATCTGGGCGAGATCGTTGCGCACTGCGGGGCCGGTGGCGCCGGCATCGTGGGCGTCAATCCGCTGCACGCGCTGTTTCCGCACGATCCACGGCACATCAGTCCCTACAGCCCGTCCAGCCGGCTGTTCGCCAACCCGCTGTATCTCGACGTCGAGGCGATTGCAGACTTCGCCGAATGCGAGCCGGCCCGCGCGCTTCTGGCCAATCCCGCGTTCGCGAAGCGCCTCGCGGCGTTGCGTGACACGTGGCTCGTCGACTATCCCGGCGTTGCCGCCGCCAAACGCGAAGTGCTCGATCTGCTGTACGCATCGTTTCGCGATCGTCATCGCCGTCGACGCACGTCGCGCGCTGCGAGCTTCACGGCGTTCCAGCGTGAGGCGGGCGAGGCGTTGCGCCAGCATGCGTTGTTCGAGGCATTGCAGGAGCATTTTTTCGCACAGGACGCTTCGGTGTGGGGCTGGCCGGCGTGGCCCGGGCCGTTCCGCGATCCCCACTCACCCGACGTCGCGCGCTTCGCGCAGCAGCACGGCGAGCGTGTCGACTATTACGCGTATCTGCAATGGCAAGTCGACTTGCAGCGAGCCGCGATCGCGAAACGCGCGGACGAGGCGGGGCTTTCCATCGGCTTGTACACCGACCTCGCGGTCTCGATCGATCCGGGCGGCGCCGAGGCCTGGGCGCAACCAGAACTTGTACGCCGCTGCGGCGAGCGTCGGTGCGCCGCCCGACGCGTTCAATCCCGACGGGCCAGGATTGGGGGCTGCCGCCGATCGTGCCCTCGCGATTGCGCGCTGCCGGCTATGCGCCGTTCATCGCGACGTTGCGCGCGAACATGCGTCACTCCGGGGCGCTTCGCATCGACCACGTCATGGGGTTGATGCGCCTGTTCTGGGTGCCGCGCGGCAGGACGCCCGCCGAAGGCGCGTACGTGCACTATCCGTTCGATGATCTGGTCGGCTTGCTCGCGCTGGAGAGCCAGCGCCATCGCTGTCTCGTCATCGGCGAGGATCTCGGCACCGTTCCGGACGACGTTCGGCGAACGCTCGCCGAGCGGGACGTCCTCTCCTACCGGGTGCTCATGTTCGAGCGGGACGGCGCGGGCGAATTCAAGCCTCCCGAAGCCTACCCGGAGGCAGCGCTTGCAACGGCGAGCACGCACGACCTGCCGACGCTCGCGGGTTGGTGGGAAGGCCACGACATCGAGGTCCGCGCGAAGCTCGGAATGCTCGGCGCGGAAGCCGCCCGGCTGCAGGAGGAACGTGCGGAGGATCGGCGGCGATTGCTGCGCGCGCTCGAGCGTGCCGGGGTGTTGCCGGATGACCCGATCAGCGCCACGCTCTCCACGCCGAAGCTGACGGCCGCGCTCGCGGAATCGATCGCCGCGTTCCTCGCCGCGACGCCCTCGCTGATCGCCGTCCTGCAGCTCGAGGATGTCGTCCTCGCACGCGAGCAGGCGAACTTGCCGGGGACCGTGGACGCCCATCCCAACTGGCGGCGGAAGCTGCCGGTGACGATCGAGACGCGCTCGATGGCGAGCCGTTCCGCTCGCTCGCGCGGCGCTTGTCGCAGGTTCGTCCACCGCCGGCAAGGCCGACGTCCGCGAGGTAGATCCTGGCCGCGAAGCGCGATCACCGCCGCGGTTCCGATGCGCGTTCCCGCGAGCGCACGGAGCTCGTTGCGCTCCTTCCCGAGTCGATTCCGCGCGCTACGTATCGGGTTCAGCTGCACCGCGATTTCCGGTTCACGGATGCGACGGCGCTCGTCCCCTATCTCGCGACCCTCGGAATCAGTCATCTCTATTGCTCGCCCTATCTGCGGGCGCGGCCGGGCAGTCGGCACGGTTACGACATCGTCGACCACACGATGCTGAATCCGGAGATCGGCACGACCGCGGACTTCGACACGATGGTCGACACGCTGGCGCGCCATGGCATGAGCCACCTGTGCGACGTCGTGCCGAACCACATGGCGATCATGGGACACGACAACGCCTGGTGGATGGATGTGCTGGAGAACGGTCCCGCATCGTCCTATGCCGCGTTCTTCGACATCGACTGGCATCCGCAGGATCCCGATCTTGCAGGCAAGGTGCTCGTGCCGATCCTCGGCGATCCTTACGGCGCGGTGCTCGAGCGCGGCGAGCTCGTGCTCGGCTTCGAGCGGGAGACCGGCACGTTCGCCGTGCGCTACCACGAGCATCGGTTGCCGCTCGACCCGCGGGAATGCGCTTCGATCGTCGAGCTGGCGCTTGCGGCCGTGACGGAGCGGTTGCCTGCCCACGTGATCGCGGAAGGGGAGAGCGTGGTCAAGGGATTGCGCACGCTGCCGGCGCGGTCCGAGGACGCGCCGGAGCGCATCGCCGCACGTCGCCGCGATGCGCCGCTTTGCAAACGTCGTCTCGCGCAGCTTGCCGCATCGCACGCACTTGTTGCCGAGGCGATCGACACGATCGTGCACCGCTTCAACGGTTCGCCGGGCGTGTCGCAGTCTTTCGATCCGCTCGACACACTGCTCGACGACCAGTCATTCCGCCTCGCCTACTGGCGCGTTGCCTCCGACGAGATCAACTATCGCCGCTTCTTCGACATCAACGATCTCGCGTCACTGCGCATGGAGGACGAAAGCGTCTTCGAGGCGACGCATCGCTATCTGCTCGATCTCGCCGCGAACGGCAGCATCGGCGGGCTTCGGATCGATCACCCCGACGGCCTGCACGACCCGGCGGCCTACTTCACGCGGCTGCAGCGGCGCTATCGCGAGCTCGCCACGCAGCGCAGCCGCGGGACGCCCGACGAAGGTCGGGCATCTACATCGCCCTCGAGAAGATCAGCGCGTCGCACGAGCACTTGCCCGCGCAGTGGCCGGTCCACGGCGATACGGGGTATCGGTTCGCCAATGACATCCATGCCGTGCTCGTGGACCCGACGGCGCGCAGGCGCGTCGACCGTGTCTGGCGGAATTTCGTCGGCGAAGCGGCACGCGATTTCGAAACCGCAGCCTACGAGGGCAAGCGCGGCATCATGCGCGGCTCGCTCGCGGCTGGCCTCAGCGGGCTCGCGAGCCACGCGCTGAAAATCGCCCGCGCCGACCGGCGTACGCGCGATTTCACGTTCAACGCGCTGCGCGAAGCCCTTGCCGAGACCGTGGCGTGGTTCCCGGTCTACCGAACCTACGTTTCCGCCGAAGGCGTGTCGGCGCAGGATCGTCGCTACATCGACTGGGCCGTGTCGCGTGCGCGCCGTGCAACCCGCTTCGCCGATCCGACGATCTTCGACTTCGTCCGCGCGCTGTTGCTGGCGTCGCCGCCTGCCGACGCGCCGCGGTCGATCGTCCAGCGCTATCTCGGCTTTGCGATGCGCTTCCAGCAGTACACCGCGCCGGTCGCGGCGAAGGGGGTCGAAGACACCAGCTTCTATACGCACACCCGACTCCTCTCCGGCAACGACGTGGGCAGCGACCCGGACGCATTCGGGATGACACGCAGGGCGTTCCATCGAACCAATGCGAATCGGGCCGCGACGTGGCCGCACACGATGCTCGCCACGTCGACGCACGACAACAAGCGATCGGAGGACGTGCGTGCGCGGATCGCCGTGATCTCCGAAATGCCTGCTGCGTGGCGCTTGACGGTACGCCGCTGGAGCCGCATGAATCGCTCGCGCAAGCAAGCGATCGACGAGCGTATCGCGCCGTCGCCGAACGACGAGTATCTGCTCTACCAGACGCTGGTCGGCAGCTTTCCGCCGGACAATGCGCAAACGCCATCGCTCGAGGCCTATCGCGAACGGATCACGAGCTACATGATCAAGGCCGCGCGCGAAGCGAAGCTGCGAACGAGCTGGCTGCACGTCGACGCCGATTACGAGCAGGCGCTCACGGCGTTCGTCGGTGCATTGCTCGCGGATCACGCGGACAACCGGTTCCTCGACGACCTGCGCACCCAGGTTGCGGTCTTCGCATGGTTCGGCATGCTGAACAGCCTCACGATGACGCTGGTCAAGCTCGCTTCGCCCGGCGTGCCGGACTTCTACCAGGGCAACGAGCTCCTCGACTACAGCCTGGTCGATCCCGACAACCGGCGGCCCGTCGACTATGCGTTGCGGCGTGCGCTACTCGATTCGCTGCAACGGCTCGAAGCGGACACGGCGCGGCCGCCCGGCGAACGAATGCGCGACTTGCTCGCGTCGGCGTACGACGGTCGCGCCAAACTGTGGATCGTCTATCGCATGCTGCGATTCCGGCAGCGCAACCGGGCGCTGTTCGATGCCGGCACCTACGTGCCGCTGACGGCGAACGGGAGTCGCAGCCGGCATGTGCTTGCGTTCGCCCGGCTTCACGGGCAGCACGGCCTGGTGGCGATAGCGGGCCGTTTGTTCGCCTCGATGGGGCTTGCCGTCGGCGAGGTTCCGCTCGGCTCGAGCGCCTGGGGCGATACCGTGCTGGAGGGAAAGGTCGTTCCGCCGGGAACCGTAGTCACCGAGGTCTTGAGCGGCGCGACGTTCCGAAGCGAAGACAACGCGTGGCCGCTCGCGCGGCTGTTCGAGCACTTTCCCGGCGCGGTGCTCGCGTGGTATTCGAATTGACGCGAGTCATGCGAGGGCTCGAACCTATCGAACGTCGCGCCTGCGTGCCTTGCCGACGCGGGATCGACTGGAGGTCGCGACGCTTGCGCCCGACATCGCGCCGATCGCGAGCGAACGCCAGTCGGTTTGCGCGATCGCGTCGATCCACCAGGCGAGCGCCTTGCCCGGACGCAGCTCGCGCCACGCGGCGAATATCGGCCCCGGAGGCCGCGGCATCTCCATCGCCTTGATCACGAGCTCTCCCGATGCGACGTGCGCGGCCGCAAGATAGGCCGGCAGCCAACCGCAGCCCAGTCCCGCAACCTGCGCGGCGAGCTTCGCCGGCAGATCCGGAACGGTCAACGTTTCCTGTCCCGTCAACAGACCCACGCTTCGCGGCGGCAGCCTGCGCGAGCTGTCCGCAGCGACAACGCCGCGATGAGGTGCGACGGCCGCCTCGGACAGCGGCGCTACGACGTTCGCGAGCGGGTGCGTCGGTGCAACCGCGAAGACCATCGGGACTTCGGCCATCAAGCGGGTTCGTACGCCGCCGCCCGGCGGCGCGTCGCCGGACGCGCCGATCACGATGTCGACGCGGCCCTCGGCGAGCGCGTCCCACGCGCCGCCAAGCACCTCACCGCTGAACTTCAGCCGCGTATGCGCTGCCTGACGTTCACCGCACTCGACATAGAAGCGCGCGCACAGCGGCCAGATGCGCGGCATGGGTACGATGCTGTCGACGGCGATACGAAGTTCGGCTTCCCATCCGGTGGAGATTCGCTGCACCCGATGCTCCAGCGCCGCGGCCTCTGCGAGCAGCCTGCGGCCCTGCTCGAGCAGCTCGCGTCCCGCAGGCGTGAACTGGGCCCGGCGGCCGCGCCGATCGAACAGCAGGGCGTCGAGCTCGTCCTCCAGGCGTCTGACCGTGTACGTGATTGCCGAAGGTACGCGGTCGAGCTCCAGTGCGGCGGCGGCGAAGCTGCCCCGGCGGTCGATCGCGTCCAGTACTTCCAGCGCTTCGAGGGAGAGTCCCATTATTCAAATTATTTGAATGAAGACGACAGCATTCTGCCGTTTCGAAGCCACGCGCTCAACCCCAGCATTCGGGGTAGCAGGCAGGCGGCCCGACCGGGGTCGCCGCCAACCCGACAGGAGATTCGAATGATCACGCTGAGACGGTCCTCCGAGCGCGGCCGGGCGAACCACGGCTGGCTGGATTCCTTCCACAGCTTCAGCTTCGCCGACTACCACGACCCCGAGCACATGGGCTTCGGACCGCTGCGGGTCATCAACGAGGACAGGGTGAAGCCCGGGATGGGTTTCGGGACGCACGGTCACCGCGACATGGAGATCGTCAGCTATGTGCTCGAAGGCCAGCTTTCGCACAAGGACAGCATCGGCACCGGGTCGACAATCGTCCCCGGCGACGTGCAACGCATGAGCGCGGGCCGCGGAGTCATGCACAGCGAATTCAATCCCTCGCCCACCGACGGCGTGCACTTCCTGCAGATCTGGATCGAGCCGGCGGTGCGCGGGATCGCGCCTTCCTACGAGCAGGCGAAAGTGCCGGACGAGGCCAAGCGCGGGAAGCTCGCGCCGATCGCCGGTCCCGAAGGATCCGGGGCCGCGGTGAAGCTCCATCAGGATGCGAAACTGTATGCAACGATTCTCGACGGTGACGATCGCATCGTGCACGAGCTGTCCCCGCGGCGGCGCGCGTACGTGCACGTCGTGCGCGGCGAAGTCGCGGTCAACGGCGTCGACGTCAAGGGCGGCGACGCTGTCATGCTGGAAAACGAAGCCACGATCACACTCGACCACGGCGGGAAGAACGCGCAAGAGGCCGAGGTGCTGTTGTTCGATCTTCCCTGACCGGGCGTCACGCCCATCCACCCGCACGGAGAACTCGCATGGCCATCACAACGACGACAATGACGACGAGCCAATACGACTGGGCGGCGCTCGCCGGCCGCATCCTGCTCGCAGCGATCTTCATCATGTCCGGCTTCGGCAAGATCGGCGGCTTCGAAGGAACCGCCGGCTACATCGCCAGCAAGGGCCTGCCGTTGCCGCAGGTGCTCACCGCAGCGACGATCCTGGTCGAGCTCGGCGGCGGCATCCTGCTCGTGCTGGGCTGGAAGGCGCGCTGGGCTGCGCTGGCGATTGCCGTGTTCACGGTGCTCGCGGCGTTCCTGTTCCACAACTACTGGACGTACGCCGAACCCGAGCGGATGGCACAGTACATAAACTTCTGGAAGAACATCGCGATCACCGGCGGCATGCTGATGGTGCTCGCGTTCGGTCCGGGACGTTACGGCGTCGACAGGAGCTAGGGCACTTCCAGGCTTGGCGCCGTGCGTCCCGTCAACGATAGCGAGACACTATGAAGAGGATTTGCACAATAAATTTGTCAGATCACAGCGGGCCGCCTAACCTTCGAGCGTGCCCTTGACGGGCGGATTCTTGGAGCGACCATGAAGGAACGAAAAATCTCGGCGCCGGCGATCGACACCGGCATCAACGCGAAGGACCGGGCGAAGATCGCGGAGGGTCTGGCGCATCTTTTGGCCGACACGTACACCGTCTATCTCAAGACGCACAACTTCCACTGGAACGTCACCGGTCCGATGTTCAACACGCTGCACCTGATGTTCGAGACGCAGTACAACGAGCTGTGGACGGCGACGGACCTGATCGCCGAGCGGATCCGCTCGCTCGGCCACTACGCGCCGGGCACCTACGGCGAGTTCGCGAAGCTTGCCTCGATTCCCGATACGCCTGGCCAACCGAAGGCCGAGGCGATGGTGCGGTTGCTGGTCGAAGGCAACGAGGCGGTGGTGCGGACCGCGCGGAAGATCTTTCCGGCGGTGGACAAGGCCAGCGACGAGCCAACCGCGGACCTGCTCACCCAGCGCATGCAGGTCCATGAAAAAAACGCGTGGATGCTTAGATCGCTACTGGAGACTTGAGCACGAGCGTTTTTTCGGCGGAGGCTAACTCGAGCCGCAGGCGGAGGTTACGGCTCCGCTCAAAGAACGCTTGGATGTTGAGGTCGCTGCTGGAAGGGTGAGCACAAGGGCGATAGGCGATCGAATTACTTGTCCTGATCGGGATTCGGCCCGACAAACAATGTCGGATGAAGTTGAAGCGCGTTTCATTCGACGACCGAGCCCGACCCTGAGCCGTCGTCCGACTCCGAGAAGCAGACATTGTGGTCCACCCCCGTTCCGTCATGCTGGAGCTCCCACCATTAGCGAAGCGCCGATTTCAAGCAGGCGATTTCGGTCAGCAGCGTTGATTGCGGATACGCGCGCATGCCCTCGCGTGCCAATTCCTCGCGCTCGCGTCGCAATCGGTCACTGCCGGCCAGCTGCCGGCAGCGATCCACTATCGCGTCGATGCCCCAGACAGGCTCGACCAATCGTCGGTACGGGCCCGGGATCTCCGTGTCGTCCGCTACTTCGCTGACGACGGCCTTGCCGTTGATGAGCAGATAGTTGACGCGCACCTGCTCGAAGATATGGATATCGTATGCATGCAGGTTGAGAACAACGCGGCTGCGCGCAATCAGGGCATCCCTCTCGTTCCCATAAACAGGCGGCACGCCTTCGAGAACGACGATCCGCAGACCGCTGCGCTGCAAAGCCATCAAGATCTCCTTCCGGCGCGGCGTAATCACTCCGTAGAACAGCACATCGATGTCCTGCTCGTGAGCGCAATCGATGCGCTCGAGCTCGGGCTCGTGGCCGAGCATCAGGATCTCCGCTTCGACCTGCAACTCGCGGGCTAGCCATGCCCGATTCTGCTCGCTGTAGTCGATTACATGCGAGCTCTGCAAAAGAGTCCGATACATCGCCGCATCGGTGACGCGCCATGCCGCTGGAGTACAGACCTGTTCGAGATTGAGGACAACGCGATCATCGACAAGTTGCGGGAGCTGGCTCGATGGCAGGCGGTGAGCGGCAAGTACAACGTTAAGCGCGCCCCGGCGTGTCGATCGGGGGGCCCATTCGACGTCGGCACCTGCGCGCCTGAACCCGTTGAACAGGAGTTCGGCGACTTCCCGAAATACGGCAAGGGTCGTATCAGCGCAGAAGCAAGTGAGGTGTAACGGGACCATTCAACAATGACTCTGAGGCAATGCACACCGTTTCGACACGCAACGCTAAGCGTGGCCGGTATCCGGGAGGGCCGAATCTGCTTGGCTCACGCTGGCTGCGCATGCGCTGTGCGAAGGGCGGATGAGCCATTCTGCTACAAAGAGCAGCCTGGCGTTGCTCCCCTCGGCGGGTATCTGCTGCGCTCTCGGCCGGTGCACTTAGAGGACCGCCTTTGGTAAGACCGGTTGCGGCTGTGTTGGCCGGAGGCAACACGAGTTCGCAAGGCCAGCCGAATCTGGCGCATCGCTTAAGCCACGCAGCTCTGCAACTCGACGACGAGCGGCCCGCCATACGCTAGCGCGCGTGCTGCGCCAGGTTTTGGCTGACTCTTAGATTCCCAGCCTGCTGTACCCGCGAGCGGATCTAGTTGTCGCCGTCTAGGCCCTCAGCTATGCTCGTTGCGTACGCTGGGAGATCGTATGCGCGCGTGGACGGTAGACGCGGACGACATCCGCGTGGCAGAGGATTTCGACGAGTCCCTGCTTCATCGCACACCGGAAATCGACGCCTTCCTGCGTTCGGACCGCGACGACAAGTTCATTGTCATCGGCACCAAGGGGTTCGGAAAGACCCTGCTGCTGAAGGTCAAGCGCATTCTTTACCAGCGGGAAGGGCGGGCGGCATGTCTACCTGCCGGAGCTCTGCTCGACAAACCAATCGGCGACAAGATCTTCAGCCGAGAGCTATTGGCCTTCTTCGTTGTATCTCCCCTTCCGTGGTCCAAAATCTGGCTTACCGCCATCGCTCTGGCGACTCTCAAGCAGATCGACGCACTAGCTGAGGTAAAGGTCGGTCCCGGCTTGGCTCGGCTTATAGCAGACGAACAGCTGCACGGGGTTATAGATCACTTCGTCCGCCTACTCGACTTCACCCCAAAGGAGCTTCAGCGCTGCGGCTCCGACACTGACGGTCATCTCGTGCCACGGTTGCGGGCGGTCAGTTCGCCAGTCGCAATCTTCATCGATGGCGTCGACGAGTACTTCAACAAACACGTGGAAAGCCTGACGAGTCATTCAAGCGTGACTGGCGAACTCTCACCCGATGTGTGGCATTTCGCGCAACTGGGTTTGGTGGAGGTCGCGTACCAGCTGCGAAGGATCAACCATCACCTTAAGGTATTTGCCGCTGTGCGCAAGGAGGCTTACGCGCGCCTGGCCAAGACGACGGTCATGAGTCAGCAATACCGCGGCAGCGCGATCGATATCGCATATTCGCCGCAGAGCCTTCGTGAGATCTTCGTCAACAACATCCGTCTGCTCAAGAGTGACATGCTGACGAGGCCCGATCGGTTGCGCACGGATCCCCTCGAGGCGTTCCTTGGGCGGCCAGCGGTCACTGACCCTTATACCCACGAGGACGAAGAGATCTTCGAGTACATCTGCCGGCACACATTGCTCCGCCCTCGCGACCTAATGAGCGTGGGAGAGCGCCTGGCTGCACTGCGTCCGGACGAGCGACGAAGCGAGCTGCGCTTGAAGGAGGTCGTTCACCAAGCGGCCGTCGAGATCGCTCACGAGTACCTGGCCGAGATTGCACCGCACATCGGGGATCTCGACATCGAACGATTGCTGCGAGTTCTCCCAGGGAATGTCTTAAGCCGCGAACAGGTGGAAAGACTCTTCCTGGAGCATAGTCTGGCCACGGGCGGCGAGGAGAAGCACGTGTTCGGCGCGCTCTACCGCGTCGGGTTGCTCGGGTACGTCCATCACGACCGCATCCGCGGCGAGTGGGGTCAGCGGTTCCTGCGGCCAGGAGAGGCCACGCTCGATCGCGATGGCGTACTGCCGCAGGCCAACCATTACCTGGTTCATCCAATCTTATCGGACCTCATTGGACGGCTGAATCCCACGTATCTGCAGCGGGTTCACCGCGTCAACATCGTAGGCTACGGTCGGCCGTGGCGCGATGTTGAGAGCTTCACAGGCGCCGTAAGTGTCCACAAGTTTTGCGTGCTCAAAGGCGATGTGTACGGGTTCGGAAGAATGATGCACGCCGGAGCCGATGCTCCGGTCAGACAAGCGCTGGAAAATGCGGTGAGTCACTGGGCCGGCAAAGCAGTGGTCGCACAGACCGGCGCTGGAGATTCCCTGTTGATCATCCATGACGATCCCATCGCTCTTGCTCAAACCGCGCGGCACATTATTGACGAGGTGTTCCAAGCGACCGGCCAGCCTCGCCTACGCATCGCGCTGCATTACGGTGACGTGCAAATGCAGCCAACTGCCGGTGACACGCCTCCGGTCGTGGTCGGCGGAAGCGCGATTCTGTGTGCTGCCAGAGTCGAACCGCATGTCTTACCTGGCCAAATTTGGGCGACAGGAGATTTCCGGGAAATGCTCACGGCAAGACCGTCGCTATGGCGCATGTCCGAAGTATCGACCCCGGACGGCCTCAACCGCTTCAATGTCAAGAAGGACGGAACGGGTGAGCCAGACCTGTGGGTGAGGCTATACCGGCTAGAGTTCTAACACCCCAATCGACTGCACCACCCATCTAGCGGGCTAGCGACGAGCGCCGGCCAGGGAGTGGGCCGACTCCGGACGGCATGACCGCTCGAGGTAGGCCTGCCAGCTGGTTCATCACTGGTGAGAGGTACATGAAGATTCCCGCTGCCCCAGCGCGCGGACGAAGTGATCCGGTGATGGACGCGCCTACATCAGTACCGTGAATTGAGCCGGCAATACGAACGGCTGCTCCTGCCGTTCAGCGACCGTCGCAAACCGACCCTGAGCGGTCATAACCAATTCCGGAAAGCGGTCATTCGCGCCCACTACTCGATTACCCTATCGGCGCGAAACAGGACCGACTGCGGGATCGTGATCCCGAGCGCTTTCGCGGTCTTCAGGTTTACCACCAGCTCTAACTTGGTCGGCTGTTCGACTGGAAGATCGCCGGGCTTCGTGCCCTTGAGGATCTTGTCCACGTAGGTGGCAGCGCGCCGGAACAAGTCGGCACGGTCTGGCCCATAGGTCACAAGACCGCCAGCGTCCGCGAATTCCGACGACTGATATATCGACGGCAAGCGGCTCTTTGCCGCAAAGTCCACGATTCGTTTTAGATTCGTAGTGATCACCGGGTCTGGCAGGATGGCAAGAGCGCCAGCGCGCGCCCTGGTTGCAGCTTCGAACGCTTTGTCCAACTCGTTGGGGCTCCGTACCTCCAGCGAATGAAGCTGGATTCCCAGCTGCCGTGCTGGTTGTTGGTTTTCTTTCCAATTGAGTGTCGCGCTTGCGCTCTGTGGATTCCAGAGCACAGCCACGCTGGAGAGCTTGGGAACCATTTCCTTGAGCAACGCCAGCCGTTTCCCGCTCAACTCCTGGAGCATTTGGGATAACCCCGTGACGTTGCTGCCGGGCCGCGCCAGGCTCTCAACCAGCCCACTCGCAACAGGGTCACCCGCAGCCACCATAACGATAGGGATAGCCCTGGTAGCTTTTTGGGCAGCCAGAGAATCGGAAGTGGCGATAGTGACGATGACGTCAACCTTGAGACGGACGAGATCGGCCGCGAGGTCAGGGAGGCGATCGTGTCTGCCCTCCGCATAGCGGTACTCGATGCTGATGTTCTTTCCCTCGACCCATCCGAGGTCGCGGAGACCGAGCCGGAATGCCTGGTACGAGGGCGCGTAAACGGAAGGCGAGAATCCCGAGAGCAGTCCTATCCGGCGGACTGTTGGCGGCGCCTGCGCGCGTACCGCGCCCGCCCAAGCGAGCGCGCCGGCTCCGAGCGCAATGAGCAATTCCCGACGACGTGTGGTCATGCGATCCAATCGGTTTACCCAGCCCCTGTGGTTACCCTATGACTAGGCGATTCTAACCGTCCTCCAGAGGGCAGAAGTGAGTAGCACTACATTCCAGGGGCTGTAAGAAATTCACACCGGGACCATGCCGAAGCAGCGTTGCCGTCGAACGTTTGCGAATGCCTGCACTGGGACCGATTCCGGTCTGAAAGACTATGGAACCAACGCAGGCGACTCGAATCATCGCTATGACGACGAGCCGGGGTCGCCATCAAGGAGGAGATGCTCGCTGCGGGTTATCTCGACGGAAGGCTACGGTCCGGACGGCGTTGAGATGTGCGCTGTGCAGTAGGCGGTACCCCTCGGCGTCCGGAAGACACGAAGCCCGCGCAGGGCGGTGATTTCAGTAGCGGTGTCGAAACGGAGCTGTTCACAGAATTGGCCCGATTTCGGTCGGCCGATGTCCACTGCGATCTGACGCTGGCCGTCAGATCAAGTCTCGGTTACGACAAATTACTGCGTCGATGACGCCGATACGCCTTTCCGATCTCCTATCTCCGCTCGCCTCCCCCTCACTCCCGCGCCTTCGAATCCAGCCAGATCGTCACCGGTCCGTCATTGACCAGCGCGACCTGCATCATCGCGCCGAACACGCCGGTCGGAACCGGCTTTCCGAGCAGCGTCGATAACTCGGCAACGAACGCTTCGAATGGCCGGTCGCGCGATCTCCGGCCGCGCGGCGGCTGCATACGACGGTCGATTGCCCTTGCGCGTCGACGCGTGCAGCGTGAACTGCGACACGACGAGCACGTCGCCACCCACCTCCTGGACCGAACGGTTCATCACCCCCGCGTCGTCGTCGAAGACGCGAAGCTGCACGATCTTGCGCGCGAGCCAGCTGCGGTCCTCCGCCGTGTCCTGATCGGTCACGCCCGCGAGCACGAGAAGACCCGGGCCGATCGCTCCGGTCACAGCACCTTCGACGCTGACGCGCGCCTCGCTGACGCGCTGCAGGAGCACTCGCATCGGCGCAGCGTCAGCGCATCGTCGTGCGATCGACGCCGACGACCTTGCCGTCCTCGAAGCGAAGCAGCGTGACCGTTTGCGGATCGCCGGCGGCGGGCAGGTACGTCCATCGCATCTTGCGTCCGGTCTTGCCCGACTGCAGGTCCGGCGGACCGAGGCGCGCCAGGACCTCGCCGTCGCTCATGCCATCCTTGACGTGGCGACGCTCGGCGACCGCGGCATCGCTGGTGCGCCGCTCGGCTTCCGCCCTGCGCTTGTCCGGCTTTGCCGGTGCCGGCGGCCTGAGGGCGCGGTCGGCGCGTGAAGGTTTCGGGCGTGCTCTTGGGCGCCGGCAGCTCGAAAGGAACGACCGAGACGGTCGGCGGGTCGTACGCGAAATCCCGAAGCTCGGTTCCGGGCGGACAGGGCAGCTGCTGATAGACCGCGACTCGAGCCTGAGCCGCGGCACTTGAACGGACCCTGGGCGGACGCGAGCAACGGCGCCGCGGCGACGAGTGAAGCGAGAACGGGAGCGAGAACGTTCACCGACGGTACGATAGCGGCTTTCGCATCGCTCCGCCCTAGGCCCTTCGTTGGATTCCCGCCCACCCCTCGCCGCGCGCATCGCGGAGATCGCGCCGTTCCACGTGATGGAAGTGCAGACCGCGGCACGCGCGCTCGAGGCGTCCGGACGCACGGTGATTCACATGGAGATCGGCGAGCCCGATTTCCCGACGCCGCGCCCGGTGCTCGACGCTGCGCAGGCCGCGCTCGCGCACGGCGCGATCTATTACACGTCTGCGCTCGGGCTGCCGGCGTTACGCGAAGCAATCGCCGGTCACTACGCCGACCAGTTCGGTGTCGCCATCCCGCCCGAACGCGTGATCGTCACGGCCGGCTCGTCGGCGGCGCTCCTCCTGGTGATGGCGCTCCTGGTCAACCGGGACGATCGGATCCTGCTGGCCGATCCCGGTTATCCGTGCAATCGCCATTTCGTCCGCGTCCTCGAGGGCGAGCCGGTCGGCGTGCCGGTCGGGCCGGCGCAGCGCTACCAGCTCTCCGCGGACCTGATCGAGCGGCACTGGACGTCGCGAACGCGCGGCGCGCTGATCGCCACGCCGTCGAACCCGACCGGCACGAGGGTCGAGCGCGAAGAAATGGAGCGAATCGTCGCCACGGTCGAGCGCTTGCGCGGAGCGCTGGTCGTCGACGAAATCTATCTCGGCCTGTCGTACGAGGGCGCGCGCGAGTCGGCGCTCGCGCTTTCCGACGAGCTGTTCGTCATCTCGAGCTTCTCCAAATATTTCAACATGACCGGCTGGCGGCTTGGCTGGATCGTCGCACCGGAGCGTCATGTCCGCGACCTGGAGAAGCTCGCGCAGAACCTCTACATCTCGCCGTCTACCGTGTCGCAGCATGCCGCGCTCGCCTGTTTTACGCCCGACACGCTGGAGATCGCGGAGGAGCGCCGCGAAGCGTTCCGTGCGCGGCGCGATTTCCTCGTCCCCGCGCTGCGGTCGCTGGGCTTCGCGATCCCGGTGACGCCCGGCGGCGGATTCTTCGTCTACGCGGACTGCTCGCGGTTCTCGGACGACAGCCTCGCAGTTCTGCCGCGACGTCCTGGAAGCGACAGGCGTGGCTTTCACGCCCGGCATCGACTTCGGCAGCCACCGGGGGAACCAGCACGTGCGCTTCGCGTACACAGTCGGGATGGAAAAGCTCGAGCAGGGCGTCGAGCGGCTGGAACGCTACCTTCGTCGCCCCGTATAGCGCGTAGGACGATTCCTGCGGCACAATGGCGTGAACGCCTACAAGTCGTCGAGGTCGAACGCGCCGTGATACCCGTCCGAGTCCGCAAGTACCGTGCTGCCGCGGCAGCGTTCGTTGCCGTGGCCACCCTCGCCGGATGCGGCCTCGCCGACTACTACTGGCAGGGATTCGCGGGGCAGGCGCAACTGCTGGTTCGCGCGCGGCCGATCGATGAGGTGCTGGCGAACACCGAGGACGCCAAGCTGGCCGAGCGGCTGAAGCGCGCCCGGGAGATCCGCGCCTTCGCGAGCCAGGAGCTGGCGCTGCCGGACAACGCGAGCTACACCCGCTACACGGACGTGGGTCGGCCGTTCGTCGTGTGGAACGTGTTCGCGACCTCGTCCATTTCGCTGACACCGCGCCAGTGGTGCTTTCCCGTAGCCGGATGTGTCAGCTACCGCGGCTACTTCGACGAGACCGAAGCGAAGGCCGAGGCGGCCCGGCTTGCGGCGCAAGGTGACGATGTCTACATCGGCGGCGTGCCCGCGTATTCGACGCTCGGCTGGTTCGACGACCCGGTGCTGTCGTCGTTCATCCGCTATCCGGATACCGCGCTCGCGCGGCTGGTGTTCCACGAGCTCGCGCACCAGGTCGTCTACGCCAAGGACGACACCGAGTTCAACGAGAGCTTCGCCACGGCCGTCGAGGAGGTGGGCGTAGCGCGCTGGATCGCAAAGCAGTCGGCGAAACCGCAGCACGCGGCGCTGCTGGTCGAACAGGCGCGGGGGGATCACCTCCGCTCCGAGTTTCGCCGGCTGGTCCGCGAGACGCGGCCGAAGCTCGCAGCCGTTTACGCGAGCAAGACGAGCGACGCTGAAAAGCTGATCCAGAAGCAGGCGGTGCTGCGCGAGATGCGCGAGTCGTACGAGCAGGCGAAGGCCGGCGAGGCGAGCCTCAGCGCGTTCGACCGCTGGTTCGCCGGTTACGAGGGCAAGGGCGTCAACAACGCCAGCCTGGTGGCCGTCGGGCTCTACGACGACAAGGTCCCGGCGTTCCGCGCGCTCCTGAAGGAAGCGAACGGCGACATGCGTCTGTTCTACGCGCGAGCCCGGGCGTTGGCCGCAAAGCCCCGCGCCGAGCGGAACAGGATCCTCGCGAATCTGGCGGCGCCGCAGGCGACCGCGTCGCGACGCTAGCAGGGCCGAAGCAACGAGCCTGCGCCGCGCGGGACGCCGGCGCCGATCGCTGCCCGACGGTTGATGGTCCGGCGAAAATCGCGTTATAATCATCGGCTTTCCGCTTTCACCCCTTGCCACACCCGAAAAGAGACGGGGTGGCCGACGGTGCCGACCCTGTTTCGGCACCCGGACCGCGGGCAGGTCGTAACCTGCCCCACCATCGATCGAAAGGAGCTCTCTTGCGTCACTACGAAGTCGTCTTCATCGTCCATCCGGATCAGAGCGAGCAGGTCCCGGGCATGGTCGATCGCTACAAGGCCATGGTCACCAGCCGCGGCGGCCGCGTCCATCGCCTCGAGGATTGGGGCCGGCGGCAGCTCTCCTACCCGATCCAGAAGGTCCACAAGGCTCATTACGTGCTGATGAACCTCGAGTGCGACCAGGACACGCTGACCGAGCTCGAGCACGCGTTCAAGTTCAACGACGCCGTGCTCCGCCACCTGATCGTCGCGATGAGCGAAGCGGTTGTCGCGCCCTCGCCGATGATGAAGGAGGAGAAGAGCCGGTCGCTGACCGACAGGCCCTCCGAGCGGGGGGGCGAGCGTCCGGAACGGACGACGGATCCGCCGAGCGGAGCAGCGAGCGAAGCGCTGAACGCACGGCACCTGCTGCAGCCGAGAGCCCGGCCGCGTCGGCCTGAAGTCCCACGCGACCGACAAGGAATACGCGAGTCGAAACGCGAGGCCGAACACGAACCGGCTGACGCTGGACGCCACGATCGCCGCACGCGAAGACCTTCGCTACACGCCCGCCGGGATTTCCGGCCCTCTCGATGACGCTGTTCCATGCGTCCGAGCAGGCCGAAGCCGGCGGAACGCGAAAGGTCGAATGCGAGCTCGCGGCGGTGGCGTTCGGGAAAGTCGCCGAGTCGCTTGCAAGGCTGCCGGTCGGAACTGCGTTGCGTTGCGAGGGGTTCCTCGCGAGGCGCTACCGCACCGGCACGACGCTCGCGCTGCACATCGATCGTTACGAATCCAGTGAATTGAAGTGAACGAACGGAAGGAAACTGACATGCCGCGTCCCATCGGAAGAGGCAAGGGCAAGTTCAAGAAGGACGGCAAGAAGCGCGACCGCGGAAATGCGCTGTTCAAGCGGCGCAAGTTCTGCCGCTTCACCGCGGAGAAGGTGAAGGCGATCGACTACAAGGACATCGACGTCCTGAAGGACTTCGTGCAGGAGAACGGCAAGATCATGCCCGCCCGGATCACCGGCACGAAGGCGCGCTACCAGCGCCAGCTGTCCACCGCGATCAAGCGCGCGCAATTCCTGGCGCTGCTGCCGTTCACCGATCGTCACTAGGAGAGAAGCATGCAGATCATTCTCCTGGAGAAGATCGCGAACGTCGGCAACCTTGGCGACGTCGTGAAGGTCAAGGCCGGTTTCGCGCGCAACTTCCTCATCCCCAAGGGCATGGCGAAGCGCGCGACGCCGGAGAACCTGAAGTTGCTGGAAGCGAAACGCGCCGAGCTCGAGAAGACCGCGGCCGACAAGCTTGCGGCGGCGCAGGCGCTCGGCGAGAAGCTCGAGGGCACGGCGGTGAAGATCCTGCAGAAGGCGGGTGTCGACGGCCGCCTGTTCGGTTCCGTCGGCAACGTCGATGTCGTCGAGGCGCTGGCGGCACAGGGCATCACGATCGAGAAGGCCCAGGTCCGCATGCCCTCCGGTCCGCTGAAGACGGTCGGCGATCACCCGGTCACGATCGCGCTCCACACCGACGTCGTGGCGCACATCACGGTTACCGTGCAGGCCGATACCGATCGTGCAAGTCTGAACTGCGCGACTTTGTCGCGATGACGAGGGCGCCCCATCGGCGCCTTCGTCATTTCAAGCCTCGGCCTTTCGTCGACGATGCGGATCCACCGTCGGCGGCAGTAGAATGCGGTTCATCCGGCGCGCGGGCGGTACGCGCCACGCCGGGTTGCCGCCTCCCTCGATTCAGCCTCCGTTCCCTGCATGCCCGACGATCCGCAAGTCGATGCGCTGAAGCTTCCGCCGCACTCGATCGAGGCCGAGCAGTCGGTGCTCGGCGGCCTGATGCTCGACAACGAAGCGGCCGACCGGATCGGCGACGTCATCGGTCCCGAGGATTTCTACGCCGACGCGCACCGGCTGATCTACGCGGCGGCGGTCCGGCTGATCGCGGATGGCCGGCCCGCGGACGTCGTCACCGTGTCCGAGGCGCTCGACTCGACGCAGAAGCTCGACTACATCGGCGGATTGAGCTATCTCGGCGCGCTGGTGCAGAACGTGCCCACGGCCGCGAACATCCGCCACTACGCGGCGATCGTGCGCGAGCGCTCGATCCTGCGCCAGCTCGCGTCCACCGCCGGCGAGATCGCGGACGCGGCGTACAACCCGCTCGGGCGCAGCGCCCGCGAAGTGCTCGACGTCGCCGAGGCGAAGGTGCTGCACATCGCCGAGCAGGGGTCGCGCGGCCAGCAGAACTTCGTCGAGATCGCGAAGCTGCTGGCGTCGGTCGTCGAGCGGATCGAGGACCTGTACAACCGCGACGATCCTTCGGACGTTACCGGCCTTGCCACCGGCTATACCGATCTCGACAGGATGACGGCGGGACTTCAGCCCGGCGATCTGGTCATCGTTGCCGGCAGACCGAGCATGGGGAAGACATCCCTGGCGCTCAACATCGGCGAGCATGTCGCGCTCGTGCTGAAGAAACCCGTCGCCGTGTTCTCGATGGAAATGGGTGCGACCCAGCTCGCGATGCGCCTGATCGGCTCGGTTGGACGCTTACCCGCGCAGCACTTGCGTACCGGGAGGCTGCAGCCCGACGATTGGGAGAAGCTGTCGTCGGCGCTCGGCCGGCTGAACGAGGCGCCGATCCTGATCGACGAAACGGCTGCGCTGTCGGCGATCGAAGTTCGCTCGCGGGCTCGCCGCATGGCCAAGCAGTACAAGGGCCTGGGGCTCATCATCGTCGACTATCTGCAGCTGATGCAGGCTACGTCGACCGGCGAGAACCGCGCGACCGAAATCTCGGAAATCTCGCGTTCGATGAAGGCGCTGGCCAAGGAGCTGAAGGTTCCCGTGATGGCGCTGTCGCAGCTCAATCGTTCACTGGAACAGCGGCCGAACAAGCGGCCGGTGATGTCGGATCTGCGTGAATCGGGGTGCTATCGAACAGGATGCAGACGTGATCCTCTTCATCTATCGCGACGAGGTCTACAACCCCGACACGCAGGACAAGGGTGTCGCGGAGATCATCATCGCGAAGCAGCGCAACGGTCCGATCGGAATGATCCCACTGACCTTCCTGGGTGAATACACGCGCTTCGAGAACATGGCGAAGCCCGGTTCGTACTGAGCTCGCCTCACGTTTTGCCGGTCTCCGCTCCTTCGTTCACGCCCCCTGCGTCCCGCAACGCGCCGTGCCCCTGCGGCAGCGGCCGCCGCTACAAGGATTGTCACGGCGCGCTCGCCGAACAGCCGATCGGCCGCGCCGAACGACGCGCTGCCGCACTTGCTGCATTCGGCGCTTGCTCGCGCAGCAGGCGGGCCGGCTGGCCGAGGCGATCGCCCGTTACGACCAGGTGCTTGTCGATGCGCCGAACCATTTCGATGCGCTGCACATGCAGGGCGTCGCGCACTTCCAGCGCGGGGAGTTCGAGCGCGCGCTCGCGCTGATCGAGCGCGCGCTGGTGCAACGCCCGGGCGATCAGTCGGCGCGGTTCAACCGTGCGCTGGTCGTCAATGCGCTTGCGCGTCGCCCGGCCGAAGCGGAGCTCGAACGCGAGGCGGCGCGTCTTCGCCGACCGCCATGCGCGGCGATGCGCACGCGCGCGACGATCGAGGCGGTGCGCGTCATCGCGTTCTACCTGCCGCAGTTCCACCGGATTCCCGAAAACGACGCCTGGTGGGGCGAAGGCTTCACCGAATGGACGAACGTGCGCAAGGCGCTGCCGAACTTCGCCGGCCACGAGCAACCGCACCGGCCGGGCGAGCTCGGTTACTACGACCTGACCGATCCGGCGGTGCGCGAAGCGCAGGCCGGCTCGCCCGCGCGCACGGCGTCGACGCGTTCTGCTACTACCACTACTGGTTCGGCGGTCGCCGGCTGCTCGAACAGCCGCTGGACGCGGTGCTCGCTTCCGGCAAGCCGGATTTCCCGTTCTGCGTGTGCTGGGCGAACGAGAACTGGACGCGGCGCTGGGACGGGCTCGATCACGAGATCCTGATGCAGCAGCGCTATTCGCGTCGACGATGCGCGCGCTTTCATCGACGAGCCTGCTGCCGCTGTTTCGCGATCGCCGCTACGTCCGATCGACGGGCGTCCGCTGCTGCTGGTCTACAAGCTCGCCGAGCTGCCCGATATCCCGCGGCACGGTCGCGCTGGTGGCGCAAGGTCTGCGTCGACGCCGGTGTGGGCGATCCGTATCTCGCGGCGGTGCAGCGCAACGCGCAGGACGATCCCACGCCGTTCGGGTTCGATGCCGCGGTCGAGTTTCCGCCGATCGGGCACGCGGCCGAGAGCATCGTGTCGCGAGCTGCCGGACGTGGATGCCGGCATTTCGTGGAAGCGCGTTCGGCTATGCGAATCTCGCCGCCGACTACCTGCTGCGGCCGCGGCCCGCGTTCCGCACGTTCCGCGGCGTGACGCCGATGTGGGACAACACCGCGCGCCGCCAGCAGCGACGGAATGATCGTCGCAGGCACGTCACCGAGCTGTTCGGCGCATGGACGACGCACGCACTCGAGCAGACGCGCACCTGGCACGAAGGCGAATCGCGGCTGCTGTTCGTCAACGCGTGGAACGAATGGGCGGAAGGCAACCACCTCGAGCCGGACGCAGTGCACGGCCGCGGCTATCTCGAAGCATTGCGCACCGCGCGCGGACTGGCGTCGCGACCGCCGTCCCGCGCGACCGCGCTTCGCCGACGTCGAACGCGAGACGCGCGAGGCGGTGGCAACAGGGCAGTTGCGCGTCGAGCGATCTCCGCACGCTGGCAGCGAGCAAGAGCGTCCGCGTATCGATCGTGATGCCGGTGTACAACCATGCGCGCTTCCTGCCGCAGGCGCTGGCCTCGCTCGTCGCGCAGACGCGCTTGCCGGACGAGCTCATCGCCGTCGATGACGGTTCGTCGGACGAAAGCGCTGCGACTGATCGCAAGCTGGGCGCGCAGCGCGCCGTTCGCGGTGACGCTGGTCCGGCAAGCGCAACGCCGGCGCGCATGTCGCTCTGAATCGCGGGCATGGCGATCGCGCGCGGCGAGATCATCGCGCTGATGAACTCGGACGACGCCTACGCGCCCGACCGCCTGGCGCGCCTGGTCGAGGCGCTCGATGCCGACCATGCGCTCGCATTCTCCGGCGTCGCACTCGTCGACGACGAGGACCAGCCGGCGGTCACCGCCTATGCGCAGGAGCTTGCCGCCCGGGTCGCCGAGGTGAGCGCGCTTGCCGAACCTGCTGTACGCGCTGATCCGGCACAACGCGGCCGTGTCGACCGGCAACCTCGTGTTCCGCCGCAGCCTCCTCGACGACGTCGGCGGATTCGCGGCGCTGCGCGTGTGCCACGACTGGGACTTCGTGCTCGCGGCGACGTACGCGACCCGCATCGCGGTCGTCGCGGATCCGCTGTATGTGTATCGCCTGCACGGCGCCAACACGTTTTCGGGACTGACGCTGGCCGGTCGCCTGGAGAGCGATCGCGTGCTGGACGGATTCTTCGCCCGGCTGCGTGCGCATCCGTGGCTCGACGCGAACGACCGCGAACGCTTGCGCCGCTTCGCGCGCGAACGGCCTCGGCGGCTACCTGTGAGCGCCGCGGGCCGGTCCGAGCGCTGGTGAACCCGTGGAGGAGGCAACCCGACGAGCCTGTTCTGCCGCACCGAGCCGTTCGCGCAACGCCCCCTGTCCGTGTGGCAGCGGCCGCCGCTACAAGGATTGTCATGGAGCCCTCGCGCCGGCGTGTCGGCGACGATCCGTTGGCCGAAGCACGAGCGCATTTGAAGCGCGGCGATCTCGCCGCGGCGGAAGCTGCTTGCGAGGCGCTGTTGCGCGAATCGCCCGCCGACCCGATCGTGCTCGAGCTCGCCGCGGCGTGCGAGACGGCGGCGGGCCGACCGCTGGAAGCGGTGCGCTTGCTGTTGCGCGCGGTTCGCACGCTGGCTGCGATCCACCGTGACGCCGACGACCGCAGTTCCGGCATCTGGACCGCGCTCAATTCCGCGTTCGTCGATGCGCTGAGCGGACAGGATGCGCATGCCGCGAACGCGCGCCGTCACGCGTACCGGAAGTGGTTGAAGCATCGGCCTGCGGGCGAGCGCGCATCAAGGCATCGCCGTGGTGCTCCTCGTGCCTGGCGGACACGACGCGCGGACGCAGTCATGCCGACGCTCCAATCGATCGCGACCCAGACCCGGCGACCGACCGAGCTCGTCGTCGTGGCGCTTGGCCGCGCGCCCGCGCTCGATGCGCTGCGCGTGCGCGCCGATCTGCTTCCTTTCGACGTGCGCTGGGTCGAGTCGCCGGCGCCCTCCAAGGCGGCCGCGCTCGAACGCCGGCGGTTGCCGCCAGTCGGGCGCCGTGGATCGTTGCCGTCGAGCCGCATCACACGTTCGCTCCCGGTCATCTGCAGGCGTTGGTGGGCGGTGTCGAAGCGGCCGGCGCGCAGTGGGGCTTCACCGATTGCACGCTTGTTCCGGTGGGCGCCGTCGACCCCCGACAGATGGCCGCGGCGCGTACCTCGCTCGACGCGACGCAGACGTCGTTCGCGAAGGCGGAAAGTGTCGGACACGCATTCATCGATCAGTCGTTTCCGGCCGTCGGCGACGGTGCGGTCGCGTTCTCGCGCCGACTGCACGCGGCGCTGGGCGGCTTTCGACCGCTGCCGCGTCACGAGCTGTGGGATTTTGCCCTTCGCGCGACGCTCGAGGACGAGCCGGTCCACGTCCACGAGGCGACGTACCGGCATGCGGTCGTGGCGGGCGAGCTGACCGCAAGCCCAGGCCGAGCGTGAAGCTGCGCAGCTCGCGATGTTCCGCGACTTCTACACGCGCGCCTGCGCGGACGCGCCGCCCGGACCGAATCCGTACGCACCCTCGCTCGCCCGCTGGGGATTCGCGTTCCTGCGACGCGTCTTCCAGAGCGGTCATGTGCTGATGTTCGACGTCGACACGCTCGACCGGCTGTTCGACCGGATCCGGACGCATGCGATCGCCTCGCCGCCCCCGACGCTGACGCCCGGCATCAACCTGATCGGCTTCGCGTTCGGCGAGTTCGGGCTCGGCGAGAACCTGCGCGCGCTCGCGCGGGCCTGCGAAGCCGCGCGGCATCCCGTTCGTCGTGAACGACATCGATACCCGCCTCAATACGCGACAGGCCGACCGCCGCATGACGTCGCATCTGGGCGCGGACGTCCGGCACACGCGTCTCGCTGATGTGCGTGAACCCCGACATGCTGCGGCGCGTGCGCGGCCGCTGCTCGAGCGCACGCGCGACGCCGGCGGTCGCCGCGGTCGGCTACTGGTACTGGGAGCTCGAGACGATCCCGCCGGCCTGGGAGCGCGCATTCGATACCGTCGACGAGATCTGGTGCGCAACCGACTTCATTGCACGCGCGCTGCGCCGCGCCACGACGAAGCCGGTCGTGAAGATTCCGCCGGCGCTCGAGATCGCGGTGCGCCGGCGCTACCGACGCGCCGAATTCGGCCTGCCCGAGCATCGCTTCCTGTTCCTGTTCACGTTCGACTACAACTCGTTCGTCGTGCGAAAGAATCCCGGGGCGGTGATCGCCGCGTTCCGCAGCGCATTTCCGCGCGGGCGCGACGACGTCGGCCTGATCGTGAAGTCGGTCAACGGCGTCCATCGTCCGGATCGCGTGGCGGCGATCGACCGCGCTGATCGGCGACGACCCGCGAATCGCACCATCTCGATCACGTTCCTCGGCCGCGACGAAACGCTACGGGCTCGATTTCGCGTCAGCGATGCCTACGTGTCGCTGCATCGCGCCGAAGGGCCTCGGGCTCGGGCTCGCCGAAGCGATGGCGCTGCGCAAGCCGGCGATCGCGACGCGGCTACTCCGGCAATCTCGAGTTCATGGACGAGGACGAACAGCCTGCTCGTCGCGCATCGGCTCGTACCGGTCGCGCCGGGCGAGTACCTGGTCGACGATCCGCGCTTCTTCTGGGCGGATCCCGATGTCGACGATGCCGCGCGGCAGATGCGCCGTCTCGTGGACGATGCCGCGCTGCGCGAACGCCTGGCAGCGGCCGGTCCGGATGCGATCCTTGCCCGCTTCGGGAGCGAGCGCGCGGCCGCACTGATGCGCGCGCGCCTCGACGAGCTTGGCACCAGGTTTCCCATCGAAGCATCGATGTAGGATGCGATCGCTTGGCTCGCGTATTCGGCGCAGTATGCTCGCGCGGCCGCATCGTCGCGAAATCGAGCGCCGG
The DNA here is from genome assembly GCA_963804205.1 of uncultured beta proteobacterium. Taxonomy (GTDB): domain Bacteria; phylum Pseudomonadota; class Gammaproteobacteria; order Burkholderiales; family Casimicrobiaceae; genus VBCG01. The sequence continues at coordinate 88,042 of CAWDPJ010000010.1, forward strand.
CTCGTGAAAGGCGCCACGCTCCGATTGCGATCGTGCCGCTGCCGCTGCCAATCAATCGGGCCTTGCCGGTCGATCAACGCTGTCGACCGCGAATCCGGCAATGCGCTTGTACTCGTCCGACAGCGCGCGAAGCTCGTCCTGCGTGATGTAGTTATCGAGATCGTCGAACGGCCGGTCGCCGACAAGCTGCTCGACCTTGATGTTGATGAAGTCGGGCGGGAACTCGCGGTTCGTGCGCACGATCTTCGCGGTCACCGGCAGCGCGCTCGCGTTCGTAAGCACGCAGCGCGGCTGCCGACGTCGCTCTCGGTGGCAAGCCGATCCGCGAGCACGCGCGCATCGATCGCCGCCTGCGCCGAACCGTTGCTGCCGCGCGGGTACATCGGATGCGCGGCATCGCCGGCGAGCGTCACCCGATCGAACGTCCAGCGCTCGACCGGATCCTTGTCGACCATCGGATACTCGAGGAACGCGTCGGCGCTCCGGATCAGCGCCGGGACATCGAGCCAGTCGAATGTCCAGTCGCGCATAAAGCGGAAAGAAGTCCTCGAGCCGGCCGGGCTTGTTCCAGTCGTTGCTTCTCGCGCACGTCCTGCTGGATCTCGCACAACCAGTTGATCAGCTGGTTGCCCGGGCCATCGACGTCGTCGGCGATCGGATAGATCACCATCTTGCCGGTGAGGATCGATCCGATGCGCAAGTAGCTGCGGCCGTCCAGGATCGGCTTGCGGCGCGTCACGCCGCGCCAGGTGTTGATGCCGGAGAACGCGATCGCGTCGTCCGGATAGAACTGCTTGCGGACGACCGAATGGATGCCGTCACAGGCGATGACCGCTCGGCCCGGACTGCGAGGGGAGCGGTCCGACCTGAAGAGGTATCGACGAACAGGGCCGTGGCGGTCGGATGCATCCTGCGTGACGCCGGTGCACTGATGGCCGGTCACGATGCGCTCCTGCGCCGAGTCGCTCGAGCGCCGCACGGTACAGGACCATCTGCAGCCGGCCGCGAGCGATGCCGACCTCGGGATACGGATAGCCGGCGAACTTGCCGCGCGGCTCGCGATAGATCAGCTGGCCGAAGCGGTTGAAGAAGCAGCTCTGCGTGTTCTCGATGCCGCTCTGCAGTCAGCTCGTCGCCCAAGCCGAGCGCGGCGAATTCGCGCATGCCGTGCGGAAGGAGCGTGATGCCGACACCCAGCTCGGTGATCGCTGGGCGCGCGCTCGAAGACGCGGCAAGCGATGCCGCGCTGGTGCAGGTTCAACGCGAGGCTCAAGCCGCAGATGCCCGCGCCGACGATGATCACGTCGTCCATCCCGATCCCGGAAATGAGGGACTGTCCCTAAGTTACAGCACTTCCGCCGCGTGGTCGGCCAGACGCGACCGCTCGCCGCGCATCAGCGTGACGTGACCCGAGTGCGACCAGCCCTTGAAGCGATCGACGACATAGGTGAGCCCGGAGCTGCCCTCGGTCAGGTACGGCGTGTCGATCTGCGCGATGTTGCCGAGGCAGACGACCTTCGTTCCGGGACCCGCGCGCGTGATCAGCGTCTTCATCTGCTTCGGCGTCAGGTTCTGCGCCTCGTCGATGATCAGGAACTTGTTGATGAACGTGCGGCCGCGCATGAAGTTGAGGCTCTTGACCTTGATGCGCGAACGGATCAGGTCGCGCGTCGCCGCGCGTCCCCATTCGCCCGCGTCGTCGTCGGTCTTGTTGAGCACGTCGAGGTTGTCTTCGAGCGCGCCCATCCACGGGTTCATCTTCTCCTCCTCGGTGCCCGGCAGGAAGCCGATGTCCTCGCCGACCGGAACGGTGACCCGGGTCATGATGATCTCCGAGTAGACCTTGAACTCGAGCGTCAGCATCAGACCGGCGGCGAGCGTGAGCAGCGTCTTCCCGGTGCCCGCCTGGCCGAGCAGCGTGACGAAGTCGACCTCCGGGTTCATCAGCAGGTTCAGCGCGAAGTTCTGCTCGCGGTTGCGCGCCGTGATGCCCCAGACGTTGTTCTTCTGGTGCGTGTACTCCTTCAGCGTCTGGAGCACGGCGGACTTGCCCTGGATCTCCTTGACGATCGCGTAGAACGGCGACTCGCCGGGCAGCTCCTGGTAGACGAACTCGTTGGTGAGGAGCGTTGGCACCAGCGGTCCGCTCAGCCGGTAGAGCGTGTGGCCGCCCTGCTGCCACGACTCCATTCCCTTGCCATGCTGGTCCCAGAAATCGGCCGGAAGCTCCTCCATGCCGCTGTACAGGAGGTCGGTGTCCTCGAGCGCCTTGTCGTTGAAGTAGTCCTCGGCGGAAAGGCCGAGCGCGCGCGCCTTGATCCGCATGTTGATGTCTTTGCTGACCAGCACGACGTGCCGCTTCGGGTGCAATCGCGACAGGTGCATGACGACCGCGAGGATCTGGTTGTCGGCCTTGCCGTTGGCCAGCGAAGGCGGCAACGTGACCGCGATCGTCTCGGTCTGCAGGTACAGGCGTCCGGTCGCCGCGCCGTTCGACTTCTCGCCCAGCGGAATGCCCTCGGCGATGCCCTCGTGCTCGTCGCCCTGCGCATGCGTCGTTACGAGCTCGTCGAGAAAACGCGACGCCTGCCGGGCGTTGCGCGCAACCTCGGTGACGCCTTTCTTGTGCGCGTCGAGCTCCTCGAGCACGTACATCGGCAGGTAGATGTCGTGCTCCTCGAACCTGAACAGGCTCGTCGGATCGTGCATCAGCACGTTCGTGTCGAGCACGAACAGCTTCTGGACATCGGGCTTGCTTGCGGGGGTGCGGCCGGTACCTTTGTCGGGACGGACCGCCTTGTGCGAGGCGAGGGAGATGAGCTGATGGTTCTTGGTAAAGGCGGTGGGGCGCAGCTTGCGTTCGACCATGATCCTCCAGAGATGAGGCTGACTGCGGAAAGCTCAATGCATGCTAGCCTCTTAACCGCGTCCGGGCACAAGGCGTTGCGGTGGGGGTTACCGCCGGACGGCAGAGTTTGTGGTGCAAACGGGACAGCGGCGCGAAACGCGGATGCGATGGGATTCAGCGGCCGCGTATGACCGCTTCGTGACGCCCGCGCGATCAGCCGGGCACGTCCCGGGCATCGCGGGTGACAAGCGAGAAATCGTAGATTCCGGGTGTCGAGCCCTCGATCGGCGTGGCACCTGCGACGTTCGCATAGAACGCAGAGGGCCCGACGCCGCCGACGATCGCGTACGCATAGCCCGAAGCGCGCATCGCTGCGAGCGCGGCCAGCGTCAATGCTGCACCGACCCCGTGCCCGCGCTCCGCGTCCGCAACTCCCGCCGGGCCGAAGAAGTTGCGCCGCGTGCAGTCGTGGCAGGCGAAGCCGATCAGCGTGTCGTTGCGGATCGCGATCAGGCACGAGGGTGGCCGCGTCGAGAATGCGATCTGACACTCTGCCGCCCAGCCGTCGGAGAACGTCGAGCGGACCCACTCGACGGTGAGCGCGCGTTCCCAGGGCTCGGGGCGCCGGATCGTCACGCCGTGCTGCGTCGCGCGCTCGAGTGAGGGTCCCGGATCGGGCAGCGCGTACAGGCGCACGAGCATGTCGGCCATGTCGATGCGGTCAAGCCCGAAGCGATTTCACGAACTCCAGCACTTCCTCGGCATGGCCAGGCACTTTCACGCCGCGCCATTCCTTCGCGACCTTGCCATCCGTGCCGATGACGAACGTCGACCGCTCGATCCCGCGTACGTCCTTGCCGTACATCTTCTTCATGCGGATTACGTCGAAGCGGCGGCACAACACCTCGTCCGGATCGGACACCAGCTCGAACGGGAACGCCATTTTCGCCTTGAAGCGAGCGTGCGAGGCGAGCGAGTCGCGCGACACGCCGAGAACGACTGCGCCGGCTTTGCGAAATGCGGCGTGCAGGTCGCGGAACGCGGCGCCTTCGGCTGTGCAACCGGGCGTGTTGTCCTTCGGATAGAAGTACAGCACGACCGGATGGCCTTCATGATCGGACAAGCGGAACGGGCCGCCGGTCGACTCGAGAGCGATATCGCTGCTTTTCTGGACGGGCATCGTGGAACTCCGGAACGCAGAACGTGCGGCAGTTTCAGGCGGCCCGCGCTGAGGTCGGCGAGGAACGGCTCCTGCTGCACGAGCAGCTTGTGCCGGCATCCGGGCACATTACCCCAGCCGACCTCGCAGCGGGGAAGCGCCAGCGGCTCGATCGCTTCGTACAGGTCGCGAAGGCGGACGAGCCGATAGCCCTGCGCGCTCCAGCCGACGACGAGCTGCTCGAACACGGCGGCGAGCTTGCCACCTTCGCGCTCCGCCGACAACGTGAACACGTGATCGGCAGCGTCCTCGCTCGTGTGCTGCAGCAAATGGGCCGCCACGTTCTCGACCGTGACGCCGTCGCCGGCCACGAGCTCGCTCAACGTCGGCAGCGTCGTCGGGAACTGCGGACAGCGGATCAGCTCGGCGTTCCAGACCGGAAGATGCGGCGAGTGCCCGCGGCCGTCGGAGGCATAGTCGAATCCCAGCCGCTGCGTCAGTCGCAACGCGTGCGCGCTCATCCGCCAACCGGGCGCGCCGTGCGAGCGTGGCGGTTCGCGGAACACGTCCGCGTAGCGATCGATGCCGCGCTGCAATTCGGTTTCCACCCAACCGGGATCGGCATGCACGATGCGGTGCTGCCAGCGCATGACGTCGTACGCGTGCAAGCCCGGTTTCGAAGCCGACGTCGCGCACATGACGCATCAGATCGCCCGCGCGACGAGCCATGTCCGTCGTCGGCAGCAGGCGTCGGCGATCGGGGCCGAGCGAGAGATAGAACGTTGCGCCCGCATTGTGCCGCTGCAGCACGTCGATGAGCCGCGGGACGCCTTCGCGCATCCCGCGCAGCGTCTGCACGTCGATCTTCAGGGCAAGCTGCACGCCTTGACGAACCCCTCGCTGGCGAAGGGCGCGATTCTACCGTGATCGACCAGCGAAGCACCCGCCGCTTCGGGGGCCATCGATTCGGCCCGCGCAGGCATCAGCGCTGTGCCCGGGCTAACCTCGCGTCCATTTCTGCATGAACAGGCAGGCGACGGCTGCGAGCCCCCAGGCGGCCCCCATGATCGGCATTTCGGAAACCAGCGTCCACACGGCCGCGTTCACGAGGCAGAGCGAAACGGCGAAGATCAGGACGAGTACGTTGGCCACACGATTCTTCTTGCAAGGACGGCCTGGATCGCGTGCCGCGCGGCGCAGGTTCGCGCCGCGACGCGAGCGTAGCATGGGTCCGCCGCCGCGGGACGGCGGAGCCGAGCGTCCGGCCGGTCACACGCGATGCTACAGTCGGCAACCTCCGCTCGAATCCGGCGAACGAATGGTCACGATCCGCGCCGCAACCGAGGCCGACCTGGCGTCGTGCAGGAGCTCGCGCACCGGATCTGGCATCGCCACTATCCCGGCATCATCAGCGTCGAGCAGATCGACTACATGCTCGAACGCGGCTATGCGACGTCGGCGCTCGCGAACTTCCTCACGCGCGCCGGGCAGCGGCCTCGTGCTCGCGCGCGTCGATGACGTCCCGGTGGGTTTCGCCGCCTGGTACCGTCCCTCGGAGCCCGCGACGACCAAGCTCGACAAGCTCTACGTGTTGCAGGAGTACCACGCGCCAGGGCATCGGACGGCGCCTGATCGGCGCATGTGGAGGCGGCTGCGCGCGCCGACGGGGCGTCGACGCTGATCCTCAACGTGAACAAGCACAACGCCGCATCGATCGCCGCCTATCGCAACTGCGGCTTCGCGACGCGCGAGCGAAGTCGTCGTCGACATCGGCAACGGCTTCGTGATGGACGACTACATCATGGCGAAGCCGCTGTAGCAGGCCGATGCAAAGGCGCGTCCGGGCGAGCGCCGATGCCACCGCCAGCGCTCCTGCGATAATCACCGGCTCGTCCCAAGCGAGATCCGGCGCCCGCCATGCCGAAGCCGCTCACGCTCTACGACAACTACGCCCGCGCGCTGCGCCCTTTCGTCCCGCTGAACCCGGCCGGCGAAGTCGGCCTGTACACCTGCGGGCCGACGGTCTACGACTACCAGCACATCGGCAACTTCCGCACGTTCCTGTTCGAGGACATTCTCAAGCGCGTGCTGCGCTGGAACGGCTACGCGGTCCGCCACGTGATGAACATCACCGACGTCGGCCATCTGACGTCCGACGCCGACGAGGGCGAGGACAAGATGGAGAAGGGCGCGCGACGCACCGGCAAGTCCGCCTGGGAGATCGCGCAGCTCTACACCGACGCGTTCGTCGCCGACATGAAGGCGCTGAACATCGAGGACCCGACGATCCTGTGCCGCGCCACCGACCATATCGCGGAACAGGTGGATTTCATCGCGGATCTCGAGCAGAAGGGCTACACGTACCGCACGAGCGACGGCATCTACTTCGACACGAGCAAGCAACCGGACTACGGCTATCTCGCGAGGCTCGACAAGTCCGGGCTCAAGGCGGGAACGCGAGTCGACATCGGCGAAAAGCGCCAGCCGACCGACTTCGCGCTGTGGAAGTTCTCGCCGCCGGGGGAAAAGCGGCAGATGGAATGGGAGAGTCCGTGGGGCGTCGGCTTCCCGGGATGGCACATCGAGTGCTCGGCGATGGCCGAGAAATACCTGGGCGACTGGTTCGACATCCATTGCGGCGGCGAGGATCACATTCCGGTCCACCACACGAACGAGATCGCGCAGACCGAGGCGCGCGCCGGCACGCGGCTCGCGAACTTCTGGATGCACGGCTACTTCCTCCTGGCCAACGATGCGAAGATGGCCAAGTCGGCCGGCGAATTCCTGCGCATCGCCTCGCTGGTCGAGCGCGGCTACGACCCGCTCGCGTTCCGTTACCTGTGCCTGACCAGCGTCTACCGCACGCAACTGAATTTCACGTTCGAAGCACTCGATGCCGCGCAGACCGGTCTTACCCGCATGCGCCAGGGGTTCCACGCGCTTCCCGACGACGCCGACGTCGCGCCCGACGCTGCGCTGATCGATCGTTTCGGCGACGAGCTGAACGACGATCTGAATCTGCCGCGTGCGCTCGCGGTCGCATGGGAGACGCTGCGCGGCCCGCTGCCCGCTCCGGTCAAGCGTGCGACGCTCGCGAAGTTCGACGAAGTGCTGGGTCTTGGACTTGCGACCTGGCAGCCGAAGACCGTCGACGTGCCGGCGGACGTGCGCGAGCTCGCGGAGGCGCGCGCCGCTGCGCGCAAGGCGAGGGACTTCGCGGAGGCGGATCGGCTGCGCGCGGCGCTCATCGAGCTCGGCTGGGACATGGAAGACCGGCCCGGCGGCTACAAGCTCAAGCGCCGTTGACGTGCGCGCAAAGGCGAAAGAGACCGCATGAAGCTCGCGACGCTGCACGACGGAACGCGCGACGGTCGGCTCGTCGTCGTCAATCGCGAGCTGACGCGTTGCGTCGCCGTTCCCGAGATCGCCGGCACGCTGCAGGCGGCGCTCGACGACTGGACGCTGGCGTGGCCCGCACTTGCGGCGCTGAGCGATGAGCTGAACGCTTCTCGTCTGCCGGACGCGATCGAATTTCGCGCCGGAACGCGCGATGGCGCCCTTGCCGCGTGCCTATCAGTGGGCCGACGGCTCCGCGTACGTCAACCACGTCGAGCTGGTGCGGCGCGCGCGCGGCGCAACGATGCCTCCCGAGTTCTGGACCGATCCGCTGATGTACCAGGGCGCGTCGGACCACATGCTCGGCCCCTGCGAGGACGTCAGGCTCGGCGACGAAGCCTGGGGCATCGACTTCGAGGCCGAGGTCGCTGTCGTGACCGCCGACGTGCCGATGGGCACGACCGCATCGGATGCCGCACGCTTCGTGCGACTGCTCATGCTCGTCAACGACGTGAGCCTTCGCAACCTGATTCCCGCGGAGCTTGCGAAGGGTTTCGGATTCCTCCAGTCGAAGCCTGCGTCGTCGTTCTCGCCGGTCGCCGTGACGCCCGATGAGCTCGGCGGCGCCTGGCACGATGCCAAGGTGCATCTGCCGCTGCGTGTCGACGTTGAACGGCGCTCGGTTCGGGAGCCCGAACGCAGGCGTCGACATGACGTTCAGCTTCGCGCAGCTGATCGCGCACGTCGCGAAGACGCGCGACCTCGTCGCAGGCAGCATCATCGGATCGGGTACGGTGTCGAACAAGGAGAACGGCGGACCCGGGCGTCCGGCGGCCCAGGGCGGCGTCGGCTATTCGTGCATTGCCGAGCAACGCACGGTCGAGACGATCGTCGGCGGAAAGCCGGTCACGCCCTTCCTCAGTTTCGGCGATCGCGTTCGCATCGAGATGCTGGACGCCGCCGGCAAGTCGATCTTCGGCGCGATCGATCAGCGGATCGTCAAGGCCTGAGAGTCGCGCTCGTTCAGCGCGTGCGAGGGCTGTCGAGCTCGGACAGCACGGCGCCAGATCAGCGATCTCGAAGGCGGGTGGCGCTACTGGGCCAGCCGAGGATAGCTACCCACGAATACCTCAAGGACGGGGCGCTTCGTTCGCCTTGGCACGCCGTTCACCGCCGTCGCCATGCCGTTCGCCTGCGCCCTTGTGCCCTTCGACCCCGACGCCGGAGGGTCGAAGCCTCGCCGCATCCGCGAAACCGCCGTCGCCGGCCTACTCCGGTAACGCTTCGTCGCCCACCGCCTGCGTTCTGCCCGCGTCTGGCGCAGTTCGTCGACTCGTGGTTGAGGGGGAGCGCGACCCTCACCAGAATCCAGCCTGTCGAAGCCGTTGGGCGTGCTGAATCCGGAAGCCGGGCTCGCTGCATCCAAGGGTCGACAGGCGCAATCGGGGAGCTTCCCGGTTGGGCCGCAACAAAGGGTGAGCTGCCCACCGGGCGTTACCCAGCACGAAGGAGACAGGCAATGAACAACATGAACACTTCGATCCGGATCGCGGCTTTCGCCATCGCTGCCCTCCTGGTCGCCGGCTCGACCTATGCGTTCGGCAGCTACAGCAATGCGAAGTACGCCGCCGCGCTTGCTGCGGCCGAGGGCAACGCCGTCACACAGCCGTCACGAACCGCCATCGCGCCATCGCGAATCGACGTCGTCGGCAAGCGGAGCGCGCGCACGGCCGCGTAGTCCGTCGCTGTCAGCCAGCGGGCCGCGACATCGCGGCCCCGCAAGGCTCCCAGGCTTCCGACTCCCCCGCGGAAGCATTCGTCGGGCCGCACGCATGAGCGTGCGGCCCGATGTCTTTGTGTGCTGCCGATCGTGCGCGTGGTACAGCGTAACGCCGTGCGAGTCGACCGTTCATCCGCGATGAGCGGCGGAGACCACACCGATTCGCGAACCGTCGGGCATTCCATCGTCCGCTGCAAGCGTTCGCACCGCGATACGTGCGATTCGTCGTATGGCGATTGAGGTTCACGCGTCGCGCTGACGACAATCCATCCTGACGAAAACGCAATGCGGCCAAGCGATGAATCCGGAAAGCCGGTCCGCCGCATCCAACGAACACAAGCGACGCCGCGGGAACTTTCCTTCACCGTCGCGCGAATACGCAGGCGGCGGCCTCGCGGGGCTGCAGCCGGTAAACCAAGGAGCACCACCATGCAACGCAACGTCATGAAGATTCGAATGCTCGCGGCCGCAGGCGCCGTCGCCATCGTTGCCGGCGCGATCGCTCGGCCTCGGCAGCTACAGCAACGCGAAGTTCGCGATCGCGGCCGCTGCGGCCCAGCAGCCGTACGCGGCGGAATCGGTGCAGCTCGCGATCCAGCCCTCGCGCATCGACGTGGTCGGCACGCGTCTCGCGCGTACGCGGACTGCGGCTCACGTCAACGAAGCGTCGGCTCCGCGCCCGCAGAGCTAGCCGCGCGTAGTTCTTCGGCTTCCGTCCCCCAGCGGAAGCTCCTCATCGGGCTGCACGCCGACAAGGCGTTGCAGCCCGATGTCTTTCGGGCGCGCGCCGAGTCACTTCGGGCGGATCCGTTTTCGGCACACGGGTTTTCAGCGGCTTCGGCGGCACCTCGATCGGCTCGTGTCCGATCCGCTCGTACTCGGAGATCACCTGCGCGCCGAGCAGCAGCACGATCGCGCCGATCTCGACGGACAGCAGCGCCACGATCGCCGTCGTCAGCGATCCGTAGACGACCGAGATCTGCGACATCGTCTCGTAGTACAGCACCAGGATGTGGCGCGTGACCTCCCACAGCAGACCCGCCGTGATGCCGCCGATCAGCGCGTGCCGGAACGACAGGCGGCCGACCGGCATGACGAGGTAGATCGCCGTCAGCAGCAGGATCTCGCCGCCGACGCCGACCAGATAGAGCAGAGCGGTCGACGTTGCCTCGAGCGAGACGACGTCGCCGAACCACAGGAAGCTGCGCGTGCCGAGGTTCTTCAGCGCGCCGGACACCAGCGTCACGAGAAGGAAGCCGGTGCCGAGGAACAGGATGAACAGGTACGGCAGCAGCGCCGAGACGAGGAACCGCCGGCGGCGGATCTTCACGCGATGGAAGAAGATCACCGACATCGCGTTCTCGAGAACCGTGAAGGCCAGCGCGCTGAAGAACACCAGCGTTACGAGCAACACGCCGCCGATCACTTCACGATGATCGAGGAACGTGCGCAGCTCCGCGACCAGCTCGTCGGACTGACCGGGCACGAAGAAAGACGAGATAGTCGTTCAGCGCCGCGAACAGCCGCTCCGCGTCGACGACGTGCGACAGCACGATCACGACCAGGATCAGCAGCGGGATCAGCGAGAGCAGCGCGTAGTACGCCACCGCGCCCGCGAGCAGCAGTCCCTGGTTCGCCTTGAACGCCTTCAGCACCTGCAGCGTGAAGGCGAGCGGATCCTTGAGGATCCGCGTCGTGCGGTGGAGTGCGCGCGTCATGGCCGATGAAAAACGCGTCCGCGCAGCCGGCGTCTGACGCAGGAACCGCGTTGCGCGTTTTTCATCGGGATTGAATCAGGCGGACGCCCTCGGGGCGGCCCGTCGGGCGCCCGCATGAACAAGGCACAGAACAACGACGCGTCTCGCATAAGGCTCAGCGTAGCGCGCTAGATTCTTTCAATGGTGCCGCTGTAGAGCACCGGCCCGGTCGGCGCGCCCGTCGGCGAGCCGCCCGGCGGGCTCGAGGCTGACGGCGAGCGCCGGGATCGTCTCGAGCGCCGCGGCGGGCAGCGCGAGTCGTCCCGAGCCGGTCGACGGGAGCAGGCCAAGCGAGCGGGGCGCGCGCGCCGGTCGGGCAGCGCCCACAATTCCAGCGCGCGGTCTGCCGCGACCTGTACCGGGCCGACGGCCTTGAAGGTCAGCACCCGCTCGCCGGGCGCCGCGGTGGCAATCAGCGCCGGGCGAGCGTCGGGACCGGCGAGCACGACGACGAGGCTCGGTCCGGTCGGTTCGATTCGCCCGGCCACCAGCGCAACGCCGAGCGCGACGGCTGCCACCGTGCTGGCCATCGCCAGCCCGCGCCACAGGCGTAGCTTCGACCACCACGGCGCCTCGCGGTCCGGGCTGGCGACGAGCCCGAGCCGACCGACGATCCCGTCCCACACGCGTGGGCGGCGGGTTTACCGGCGGCACGGCGGCGCCCAAGCGACGCAAGGCGGAGCTCCCAGTCGCGCAGCGCCTCGCCAACGGTCGCGTTTCGACGCGCGATAGCAGCCAGATGCCGCCGGGCGCGCGGGCGACAGCGTGCCGAGCGCGTACTCGGCGGCGAGTAGCTCGAGGCGGTTTCGGCGGTCCGGTCGGGCGAGGTTCATGGTCAGCGGATGACGCCCGCGCGATCGAGGCATTGCCGCAGTCGCTCGAGACCGCGGCGCACCCACGATTTCACGGTCCCGAGCGGCTCGTGCAGGTGCGCGGCGAGCTCGGCGTGCGTGAGGCCCTGGAAGAAAGCCAGCGCGATCGCCTGCTTGCTGCCGCCCTCGAGCGTCTCGACGCACTCGCGCACCGATTGCGCTTCCGCGCCTTCGATCAGCAGCTCGGCCGGCGTGCGACCGTCGCCGGGCAGCTCGAGGTCGCGCGTAGTCGTCGTCGTCGGCCGTCATCGACACCGTGTCGAGCTCGCGACGGCGCAGGCTGTCGAGACAGCGATTGCGCACGATCGCCGTCAGCCAGGTCAGCGGCTGGCTCTTCGCGGGGGCGTAGCTCGCCGCGTGGTGCCAGACCGGCGACGTAGGACTCCTGCAGGACCTCCTCGGCCGTGGCCGCTTCGCGCAGGATCCGGATCGCGACGCCGTAGAGCTGCGACGACGTCGCGCGATAGAGCTCGCCGAACGCGGCCTGGTCGGCGAGCGCCGTCCGGGCGAGCAGGTCCGCGAGGCGCGCGTTGCGATCGGGCGTCGCCGTTTGCGGCGCGCGGCGCGTTCACGCGCGCTCGCCGCGCACGCGGCCCTTTTGCCACAACACGTCCGGGCGTCCGGCGGCATTGTTGAGCGCGCGCGCCAGCACGAACAACAGGTCGGAGAGGCGGTTCAGGTACTTGCGCGCCGCATCCGAGACCGGTTCGGTCGCGGCCAGGTGCACGAGTGCGCGCTCGGCACGGCGGCACACGGTTCGCGACACGTGCGCGAACGCGGCTGCGCGCGTGCCGCCGGGCAGCACGAATTCCTTCAGCGGCGCCAGGCGCGCGTTGTGCCGCTCGACCTGCGCTTCGAGCCGCATGACCTGCGCATCGGTCATCGCGATGTGGCCCGGGATCGAAAGCTCGCCGCCCAGGTCGAACAGGTCGTGCTGCACATCGATGAGCTCGGCAGCCACATCCGGCGGAAGCGGCTTCGGTCAGCAGCACGCCGAGCGTGGAGTTGAGCTCGTCGACCGCGCCGATCGCATCGATGCGCGCGGAGTCCTTGGCGACGCGGCTGCCGTCGGCGAGGCCGGTCGTGCCGGCGTCCCCGGTCCGGGTGACGATCTTGGAAAGCCGATGGCCCATGGAGCGTTTGGCGTGGCACGCGCGGGGGTTGCCGCCGCAGCCTAGCGAATCCAGGGAAATGCGGCAAGCCCGATGCTAGGATACGTAGGCGCTGTCCCCACGGATGCAGGCGATGCGAAATCCCTACGAGCAGGACCTCGCGCGCAACGCCGCGAATACGCGGCGCTGACGCCGTTGTCGTTCATCGACAGGACCGCTTCGATCTGGCCCGAGCAGTTGGCGGTGATCCACGGTCCGCGTCGCAGCAGCTGGGGCGAAACCTACGCACGCTGCCGCCGACTGGCGTCGATGCTGCAAAGCTGGGGCATCGGTCCCGGCGACACGGTGTCGTGCATGCTCGCCAATACGCCGGAGATGGTCGAGCTGCACTTCGGCGTGCCGATGACCGGCGGTGTGCTGAACACGCTGAACACGCGGCTCGATGCCGAGGCGATCGCGTTCATGCTCGGGCACGCGGAAGCGAAGGTGCTCGTGACCGACACCGAGTTCGCGCCGACGGTTCGCGCGGCGCTTGCGAAGCTTTCCGTGAAGCCGCGCGTCATCGATGTCGTCGACGCGCTCGGTCCGGCCGCGAAGGACGCCGCGGCGCGACTCGGCGAATGCGATTACGAAGCGTTCATCGGCGAGGGCGACGCTGGATTCGCCTGGCAGCCGCCGCAAGACGAGTGGCAGGCGATCTCGCTCAACTACACGTCGGGGACGACCGGCAATCCGAAGGGCGTCGTCTACCACCACCGCGGCGCCTACCTGAACGCGGTCTCGAACATCGTCGACTGGGGCATGCCGCGCCACGCGGTCTATCTGTGGACGTTGCCGATGTTCCACTGCAACGGCTGGTGCTTCCCGTGGACGATGGCGGCGATCGCCGGCACGAACGTGTGCCTGCGCCGCGTCGAGGCGCAGGCGATCTTCGATGCGATCCGCGCGCACAAGGTCACGCATTACTGCGGTGCGCCGATCGTGCATTCGACGCTGATCAACGCGCCCGAAGCGATGAAGCAGGGCATCTCGCACAGGTTTCCGGCCTGGTCGCGGCTGCGGCGCCGCCCGCGGCGATGATCGAGGGCATGGAGACGCTCGGCTTCGACATCACGCACGTGTACGGCCTGACCGAGACCTACGGTCCCGCGAGCGTCTGTGCGAAGCACGCGGCGTGGGACGCGCTCGACATCGGCGCGCGCACCGAGCGCAACGGGCGGCAGGGCGTTCGCTACACGATGCAGGAAGGCATGACGGTGATGGACGCGGAGACGATGACCGTCGTGCCCAGCGACGGCGAGACGATGGGCGAGATCATGTTCCGCGGCAACATCACGATGAAGGGCTATCTCAAGAACCCGCAGGCGACGGCCGAAGCGTTCGCCGGCGGCTGGTTCCACACCGGCGACCTCGCCGTGCTGCAGAGCCGACGGCTACGCGAAGATCAAGGATCGCAGCAAGGACATCATCATCTCCGGCGGCGAGAACGTGAGCTCGCTCGAGGTCGAGGATGCGCTCTACCGGCATCCTGCGGTGCTTGCGGCGGCGGTGGTCGCGCAGCCCGATCCGAAATGGGGCGAATCGCCGCGGGCGTACGTCGAGCTCAAGCCCGGCACCGCGATCACCGCGGAGGCGCTGATCGCGCATTGCCGACAGCATCTCGCCGGTTTCAAGATCCCGAAGTCGATCGAGTTCGGCGAGCTGCCGAAGACGTCGACCGGCAAGATCCAGAAGTTCCTGCTCCGCGAGCGCGCGCGCTCGGCAAGCGCCATCGAATAGCGCATGAACGATCGTGCACCTGCTGAAGCGGATGCGGACCTCGCGCCGGTGCTCCTGACCAGCGTCGAGAACGGCGTCGCGCGGCTGACGATGAACCGGCCGCGGCAGTTCAACGCGATCTCGATGGAGATGCTCGCGGCGCTGCAGTCGGCGCTCGACGACATCGCCGCCAATCGCGAGGTCCGCGTGGTCGTCATCGCAGGAAACGGTCCGGCGTTCTCCGGCGGCCACGACCTGAAGGAGATGATGGCGAACCGCAACGAGTCGCTTCATCGGCGCGCTGTTCGAGCGTTGCAGTCGGGTGATGCTGGCGATCCAGGCGTTGCCGCAGCCGGTGATCGCGCGCGTTCACGGCGTCGCGACCGCAGCCGGTTGCCAGATCGTCGCGGGCGTGCGACCTTGCCGTCGCGTCCACCGAGGCGCGTTTCGCGACCTCCGGCATCAACTTCGGCCTGTTCTGCGCGACGCCGGGCGTTCCGGTCTCGCGCAACGTATCGCGCAAGCGCGCGTTCGAGATGCTGTTCACCGGCGAGTTCATCGACGCTGCCACCGCGGAAGACTGGGGCCTGGTCAACAGCGTCGTGCCGCCGCAGGAGCTGGACGCGCGAGCTCGGCGCGGATGATCGCGACGATCATCGAGAAGCCGCGCGGCGGTCGTCGCGGCGGGCAAGGCGCTGTTCTACGAGCAGATCGAGGCGCCGCTTGCGCAGGCGTACGGTGCCGCCAGCAAGGCGATCACGCGCAACATGCTGGACGACGACGCGGCCGAGGGCGTTGGCGCGTTCCTCGAGAAGCGCAAGCCGAAGTGGCGGTGATCGCGTTCATGGCGTGCGGGCGTGGAGCTCGTTGCCAAGTCCGCGCTTCGCCCCGATAATCGCGCACCCGGCGACAGCGCCGTCCTTGAATTCAACCGAGCCGCGGCACCAACGCGGTGCAGCGAAACCCGATTGCGACGCGGCAGGCATGGCTGACGACGTGATCCTCGAGACGCGCGGGCTGACGAAGGAGTTCAAGGGCTTCGTCGCCGTCAAGAACGTCGACCTGACGATCCGTCGCGGCACGATCCACGCGCTGATCGGGCCGAACGGCGCCGGCAAGACGACCTGCTTCAACCTGCTCACGCACTTCCTGACGCCGACGCGCGGCCAGATCTTCTACAACGGCCGCGAGATCACCGGCTCGCGTCCGGCCGACATCGCGCGCATGGGCCTGGTGCGCTCGTTCCAGATCTCCGCAGTCTTCCCGAAGCTGACCGTGCGCGAAAACGTGCGCATCGCGCTGCAGCGCCATCGCGGGCACTCGTTCGACTTCTGGCGCTCGGAGTCGCTGCTGCGAGCGTCACAACGCGCGCGCGGACGAGCTGATCAGGCCGTCGGCCTCGCCGGCTACGAGGCCACGACAGCCGGCGAGCTCGCCGTATGGCCGCAAGCGGGCGCTCGAGATCGCGACCACGCTTGCGCTCGAGCCGGAGATGATGCTGCTGGACGAGCCGACCGCGGGCATGGGTCACGAGGACGTGGACCGCATCGCGGCGCTGATCAAGCGCGTGGCCGCGAGCCGCACGGTGCTGATGGTCGAGCACAACCTGTCGGTGGTCTCGACGCTGTCCGATCACATCACCGTGCTCGCGCGCGGCGAAGTGCTGGCCGAGGGCGATTACGCGACGGTGTCGAAGCATCCCGCCGTCATCGAAGCCTATCTGGGAACTGCTCATGCCTGAAGGCGCGCAACCGGCGTCTGCAGCGGCTCCGCCGGGCGGGCGTGCGCCGCTGCTCGCGGTGCGCGGCCTCAATGCCTGGTACGGCGAATCGCATGTGCTGCACGGCGTCGACTTCGACATCGCTGCGGGCGAAGTCGTCACGCTGCTCGGCCGCAACGGCGCCGGCAAGACGACGACGCTGAAGTCGATCATGGGCATCGTGCCGCGGCGCGACGGCTCGATCGTCTACGAGGGCCAGGAGACGATCCGCCTGCCATCGAACCGGATTGCGCGGCTCGGGCTGGCGTATTGTCCGGAGGAGCGCGGGATCTTCAGCAGCCTGAACGTCGAGGAGAACCTGCTGCTGCCGCCGCAGGTCAAGCCGGGCGGGCTCTCGGTCGAGCAGATCTTCGAGCTGTTCCCGAACCTGAAAGAGCGCCTGAACAGCCAGGGTACGAAGCTCTCGGGCGGCGAGCAGCAGATGCTCGCGATCGGCCGGATCCTGCGCACCGGCGCGCGCCTGCTGCTGCTCGACGAGCCCACCGAGGGCTTGGCACCGGTGATCGTCCAGCAGATCGGGCGCACGATCGAGCGGCTGAAGCGCGAAGGCTTCACGATCCTGCTGGTCGAGCAGAATTTCCGCTTCGCGTCGACCGTCGCGGACCGTCACTACGTGATGGAGCACGGGCGCGTCGTCGACATGTTCCCGAACGCGGAGCTCGCGGCGAACATGGAGAAGCTTCACGATTATCTCGGCGTATAGTCGCGGACGCTCGGAAGGCAGGCGAAAGGCACACGAGGGCCGGCGATCCGGCAACGCGTGCGCCGCTGAACACCGGGCGAAGCCACCAGGCGGCGCCCTTCAACCACGGAGATTCAAGAGCATGAAATCGTTCAAGCGCAGTGTCGTGGCCCTCGCGGTCGCGGGCGCGATGGCCGCCGGTGCGGCGCAGGCGCAGATCTCGGACAACGTCGTCAAGATCGGCGTGCTGTCCGACATGTCGAGCCTGTACACCGACCTGGCCGGCGCCGGCTCGGTGCTCGCGGCGCGGATGGCCGTCGAGGACTCGGGCATCGAGAAGCGCGGCGTCAAGATCGAGTACGTATCCGCGGATCACCAGAACAAGCCGGACGTCGGCTCCAGCGTCGCGCGCCAGTGGTACGACGTCGACAAGGTCGACGTCATCGTCGACGTGCCGAACTCGGGCGTCGCGCTCGCCGTCAACCAGATCACGCGCGACAAGAACAAGGCGTTCCTCGTTTCCGGCGCGGCGTCGTCGGACCTGACCGGCAAGGCCTGCTCGCCGAACACGATCCACTGGACCTACGACACGTGGATGCTCGCAAACGGCACCGGCAGCGCGATCGTGAAGACCGGCGGCGACTCGTGGTTCTTCCTGACCGCCGACTACGCGTTCGGGCACGCGCTGGAGCGCGACACCGAGGCGGTCGTCCTCAAGAACAACGGCAAGGTGCTCGGCAAGGTCCGCCATCCGCTGAACACGCAGGACTTCAGCTCGTTCCTGCTGCAGGCGCAGGCGTCGAAAGCGAAGATCATCGGCCTCGCGAATGCGGGCGGCGACACGACGAACTCGATCAAGCAGGCGGCCGAGTTCGGCATCGTCAAGGGCGGCCAGAACCTCGCGGGCTTGCTGGTCTTCATCACCGACGTCCATTCGCTCGGCCTGCCGACGGCGCAGGGCCTGATCTTCACCGAGACGTTCTACTGGGACCGGGACGACGCCGCGCGCGCGTTCGCGAAGCGGTTCTCGACGGCGAACAAGGGCATTCATCCGACGATGATCCACGCCGGCGTCTACTCGGCGGTGCGCCATTACCTGAAGTCGGTCGAGGCGCTGAAGAGCGACGACGGCGCGAAGGTCATCGCGCACATGAAGTCGCAGCCGACCGACGACCCGCTGTTCGGCAAGGGCTCGATCCGCGCGGATGGCCGGAAGATCCACCCGGCCTATCTGGTCGAAGTGAAGAAGCCGGCGGAATCGAAGGGGCCGTGGGATTACCACAAGATCCGCGCGACGATTCCCGCGGACCAGGCGTTCCGTCCGATGGCGGAAGGCGGGTGTCCGCTGGTCAAATGACGCAATGCCCGGTCGCGCGGCGCGCGGCCGAGTGCGAATGCGTCATCCCCGCGGAGGCGGGGATCCAGCGTCTCTGCGCAACGCGAGCGCGACGACACTGGGTTCCCGCCTGCGCGGGAACGACGCCGGAGATGGAACGACGCACGTCGCGCTCCAATGACTGAAATCTTCGGAGTTCCCACCCAGGCGCTGTTCGGCCAGCTCCTGATCGGGCTGATCAACGGCTCGTTCTACGCGATGCTGTCGCTCGGTCTCGCGGTGATCTTCGGCCTGCTCAACATCATCAACTTCACGCACGGCGCGCAGTACATGATGGGTGCGTTCTGCGCGTGGTTCCTGTTGAACAAGGCCGGGCTCGGGTACTGGTGGTCGCTCGCGCTCGCGCCGGTCGTCGTCGGCGCGACCGGCGTCGTCATCGAGCGCACGATGCTCTCGCGCCTCTACAAGCTCGACCATCTCTACGGGCTCCTGCTCACGTTCGGTCTCGCGCTCGTCATCCAGGGCGTGTTCCGCAACGAGTTCGGCTCGTCCGGGTTGCCCTACCAGATCCCGCCCGAGCTCACGGGCAGCTACAACCTGGGGTTCATGTTCCTGCCGAAGTACCGCGGCTGGGTGATCGTCGCCTCGCTCGTCGTGTGCCTCGCGACCTGGTACGTGATCGAGCGCACGAAGCTCGGCGCGTACCTGCGGGCCGCCACCGAGAATCCGACGCTCGTGCAATCGTTCGGCGTGAACGTGCCGCGGATGATCACGCTCACCTACGGCTTCGGCGTCGCGCTCGCCGCGTTCGCGGGCGTCATGGCGGCGCCGATCTATCAGGTGAACCCGCTGATGGGCGCGGATCTGATCATCGTCGTGTTCGCGGTCGTCGTCATCGGCGGCATGGGGTCGATCATGGGCTCGATCGTCACCGGCTTCCTGCTCGGCATCGTCGAAGGGCTCACGAAGGTGTTCTATCCCGAGGCGTCGAACACGGTGATCTTCCTCATCATGGTCATCGTTCTGATCCTGCGCCCGGCCGGCCTGTTCGGAAGGGAGCGTTAAGCATGGCAACGCCGGAGACGACGACGGCCCTGCCAGCCTCCGGGCCGGCTCCCGCGCCAGGCTATCGCGACGCGCGGCGCGGGATCGCCGTGATGGCCGTGCTGCTCGCGCTCGTGCCTTGGGTCGGGCTGTACCCGGTGTTCATGATGAAGGCGCTGTGCTTCGCGCTGTTCGCGTGCGCGTTCAACCTGCTGATCGGTTTCGGCGGCCTCCTCTCGTTCGGCCACGCGATGTTCCTCGGCACCGCCGGCTACGTGTGCGCGCATGCAGCGAAGGTGTGGGGATTCCCGCCGGAGCTCGCGATCCTTCTGGGAACCGCCGCTTCCGCGCTGCTGGGCATCGTGACCGGGCTCATCGCGATTCGCCGGCAGGGTATCTACTTCGCGATGATCACGCTGGCGATCGCGCAGATGATCTATTTCTTCTATCTGCAGGCGCCGTTCACGCACGGCGAGGACGGCATCCAGTCGGTGCCGCGCGGCCGGCTGTTCGGGTTCCTCGATCTGTCGCAGCCGATGGTCATGTACTACACGGTGCTGGTGATCTTCCTCGCAGGGTTCCTGCTGATCTATCGGGTCATCCACTCGCCGTTCGGCCAGGTGCTGAAAGCGATCCGCGAGAACGAGGCGCGCGCGATCTCGCTCGGCTACGATGCCGATCGCTACAAGCTGCTCGCGTTCGTGCTGTCCGCGACGCTGTCGGGGCTCGCCGGCGCGACCAAGGCGATCGTGTTCCAGCTCGCGTCGCTCACCGACGTGCATTGGACGATGTCCGGCGAGGTCGTGCTGATGACCTTGCTCGGCGGCATGGGCACGATCTTCGGCCCGGTCGTCGGCGCGTTCATCATCATCGCGCTCGAGAACTATCTCGCGCCGTTCGGGCAGTGGGTCACGATCGTGACCGGCCTGATCTTCGTGATCTGCGTGCTCGCGTTCCGCCGCGGCATCGTCGGCGAGCTTGCGGCGTTGATGGAGCGGCGTCGCAGCTGACGGCGCGGTGATGGTTTCGCGCGCTATCGCGTTGTCCGCGATGCTCGTGGCGACGAGTGCGATCGCGGCGCGCGACCCATTGCTGCAAGGAACGCTTTCGATCGCCGGAGCAACCGGCCACGATTGCCTGCTGCCGGCCTCGCAGCATCTCAATGTCGAGCTGCTCCTCGACGCCCCGACCGGCGGTTTCGCGCTGCTCGGGTTCCTCGCCGGGTCGGCGCGCCACCGATCGCCGGCGGTATGGGCGCCGTTCGTCCTCTATGGGCGCTAGGCGACCGGTCGGGCAATGGCTGCGGTACGGGCTGCTGATCGCGGCCGCGGCGCTGCTCGTCGCGACCGAGGCGAACGCGCAGACCTTCACGGTGCAAGGCGCATGCCGCGACGGCGTTCCGCACGGCGCCTGGCAGCTGACCGACGCGAAAGGCCGGCTGCGCGTGCTCGGGGCGTTCAATCGGGGCAAGCGGACCGGCTCGTTCATCTACTGGAACGCGTCCGGTGTCCGGATCGCGCACATGCCTTACGAAGAGGATGCCAGGAACGGAACGCTGGCGCTCTGGTACCAGACCCCGACGAAGGGACTGGACGCGCAACAGCGTCTCGAGGCGGTTTACACGTCGGGTCAGCTCAATGGGTTCGTGCGGATCTGGAATCCGGATGGACGCGTGCGCGGCGAGTATCTGTATGCCGGCGGGCAGCTTGCCGGGGCAAAGGCCTGGGATGCGCGCGGCCGCGAGCTTTCCGAGGCGCAGGCGCGTGCGCAGGCCGAGAAGCGACGTCGTGGCGCACGAGACCTATCAGGTCACGCTGGAATCGCTGGTCGCGAGACACGCGCCGGCCTGTGGCTCGGCTGCGCCGCCGAAGCCGGGCTGAGCGCCCCGGCCGAACCTGGTGCGACCGCGTCCATTGCGGTGCACACAAGGCGGCCTTTGACGCGTTGCGGCAAACCCCGGAAGATGACAACCCGCCCCCTGCTGCGGGGGCGACTTCCGACCAGCATCCGAGGGGATCCATCGCATGACCATTACCGTAACGCTGCGCCGCGCCGCGCTCGTCGCCGTCGCCTTCGCCCTCCCGCTCGTGCCCCTGGCCGGCGTCGCGCAGGACCTCAAGATCGCGATGGCCGCCGACGTCACTTCCGCCGATCCGCACTTCTTCAACCTGTTCCCGAACAACAACATCGGCGAGCACATCTTCGACAAGCTCGTGCAGATGGACGCGGACTCGCGGATGATCCCGGGCATCGCCACGTCGTGGAAGGCGCTCGACGACAAGACCTGGGAGTTCAAGCTGCGCAAGGGCGTGAAGTTCCACGACGGCTCGGAGCTCACGGCCGAGGACGTCGCGTTCTCGATCGACCGGGTCGCGCAGATCCCGAACAGCCCCGGCCCGTTCGTCGCGTATACGAAGGCGATCGTGGGCAAGGAGATCCCGGATCCGTACACGATCCGCTTCAAGACGGCCGCGCCGCACCCGTTGATGCCGAACGACCTGTCGACGATCTACATCGTCAGCAAGAAGGTCGCGACCGGCGCGTCGACGGAGGACTTCAACAGCGGCAAGGCGACGATCGGCAGCGGCCGCTACAAGTTCGTGCGCTACGTCAACGGCGATCGCGTCGAGCTCGTGCGCAACGATAACTATTGGGGCGACAAGCCCGCATACGAGAAGGTCACGTTCCGGATCATCAAGAACGAGGCGGCTCGCGTGGCGGCGCTGCTGTCCGGAGACGTCGATGCGATCGAGCAGCCGCCGACGGCCGACTTTGCCGCGGCTCAAGTCCGATCCGAAGTTCGCGGTGTCGTCGAAGATCTCGCATCGGGTGATCTACTTCAACTTCGATCACCTGTCGCGCCAGAGCCCGTTCGTTTTCGCGAAGGACGGCAAGCCGCTCGACCGCAATCCGCTGCAGGACATCCGCGTGCGCCGCGCGATCAGCAAGGCGATCAACCGCCCGGCGATCGCAGAGCGGGTGATGGAAGGCCTCGCGACGCCGTCGGGCCAGCTCGTGTCCGAGAAGCTCTTCGGCCACAATCCGTCGCTCAAGGCCGAGGCCTACGATCCCGAAGGCGCGAAGAAGCTGCTGGCCGAGGCCGGCTACCCGAACGGCTTCAACATCACGATCCACGGCCCGTCCGGCCGCTACGTGAACGACGAGAAGATCGTGCAGGCCGTCGCGCAGATGCTGACGCGCGTGGGCATCGTGTCGAAGGTCGAGACAGCGCCGATGGGGCCGTACTCGGGTCGTGCGTCGAAGCAGGAGTTCAGCTTCCACATGGTCGGCTGGGGCGCGTCGACCGGCGAGGCGAGCTCGCCGCTGCGCTCGCTCCTCGCGACGTTCAACCGCGACAAGGGGCTCGGCGCCGTCAACTGGGGCCGCTACTCGAACGTCAAGGTCGACTACATCATCGAGCAGGCGCTGCAGCAGGTCGACGACTCGAACCGTTCGCAGATGCTGCAGCAGGCGACGAAGATGGCGATGGAGGACCTCGGCATCATGCCGATCCACTTCCAGTACACGATGTGGGCGACGAAGAAGGGCGTGACCTACATTCCGCGCACCGACGAGTACACGCTCGCGTTCCAGTTCAAGCCGGTGAGGGAACAGGTGGCGGGGAGCAAGTAACAGGTGACAGTTCACAGTTGGCAGTTGGCAGTAAGAGCGTGTCTGCGTGATGGCGCGCCGCACTGCTTCGGCGCGCCGTTACTGACTCCTGCCAACTGACTCCTGACTCCTGATGCTGGTCTACATCATCCGCAGAAGCCTCCAGAGCGTCGTCGTGCTCGCCGCGATGTCGCTTCTGGTGTTCGTCGGCGTCTACGCCGTCGGCAACCCGATCGACATCCTGATCAACCCGCAGGCCGACCAGATCGACCGCGAGCGCGCGATCGCGGCGCTCGGACTCGACAAGCCGCTGCTCGAGCAGTACACGACTTTCCTCGGCGGTGCGGTGTCGGGCGATCTCGGCAAGTCGTTCGTGCACGCGACGCCCGCGCTGCAGCTGATTCTCGAGAAGATGCCGGCGACACTCGAGCTCGCGTTCGTCGCCATGCTGATCGCGATCGTGCTCGGCATTCCGCTCGGATTGTGGGCGGGGCTGCGGCCGAACTCGGTCTCCGGTCGCACGATCATGGCGGGCTCGATCCTCGGCTTCTCGCTGCCGACGTTCTGGGTCGGCCTGATGCTGATCATGGTGTTCTCGGTGATGCTCGGGTGGCTGCCGAGCAACGGTCGCGGCCCGACGGTCGACGTGCTCGGCGTGCCGGTCTCGTTCCTGTCGCTGGAAGGCTGGCGGCACCTGATCATGCCGGCGACGAACCTCGCGCTGTTCAAGCTCGCGCTGCTGATCCGGCTCACGCGCGCCGGCACGCGCGAGGCGCTGCTGCAGGATTACGTCAAGTTCGCCCGTGCCAAGGGACTTCCGAACCGCCAGGTCATCGGCGTCCACGTGCTGCGCAACATCCTGATCCCGATCGTGACCGTCATCGGTCTCGAGTTCGGCTCCGTCATCGCGTTCGCGATCGTGACCGAGAGCGTGTTCGCGTGGCCCGGCATGGGCAAGCTGCTGATCGACTCGATCAACCTGCTCGACCGGCCGATCATCGTCGCGTACCTGATGGTCATCGTGACGATCTTCATCGTCATCAATCTGCTGGTCGACCTGCTGTACTCGGTGCTCGATCCCCGCGTGCGGCTCACCGAAAGCAAGGGGTAGCAGCCGATGAAAAACGTGTCCGTACGTGTCAGCGCGACGACGGCGAAGTCGGCGTCGCACGTTTTTCATCGGAAGGGATCCAGGCGGTCGCCTTGGGACGGCCCGGCGGCGACCGCAGGAAACGGCGACGAAACAACGAGCGTCATGCGGACGCTCGTCGCTCGTACGTCTCGGCTGGGCATTGACCATGGGCGCGCTCGGCGAAGCGAACGAAGCGGCGGCGGTCCTGGACGCCACGCTCGTCACGCCGCGCGCCGCCGAGACCCCGTTCCGGCGGATCGTCTCCGACTTCTTCGCGAATCCGATCGCCGTGTTCGGACTCGGGCTGTTCGGCGTGATCCTGTTCCTCGCGCTGTTCGCGCCGCTGATCTCGCCGCAGAATCCGTACGATCTCGCGCAGCTCGACATCATGGACGCGCGCCTGGAGCCGGGCTCCACGTCCGCGGACGGCCATCAGTTCTGGCTCGGCACGGACGACCAGGGACGCGACATGCTGTCCGCGATCTTCTACGGGCTGCGAATCTCGCTGGCGGTCGGTGCGGCGAGCACGATTCTCGCGCTGTGCATCGGCCTGACGATGGGACTCATCGCCGCTTACCTCGGCGGGCGCATCGAAACGCTCATCATGCGGATCGTCGACATCCAGCTGTCGTTCCCGGCGATCCTGATCGCGCTGATCCTGATCGCCGTGCTGGGGCAGGGCACGGGCAAGGTGATCGCCGCGCTGGTCACGATCCAGTGGGCGTATTACGCGCGCACCGTTCGCAGCGCGGCGCTGGTCGAGCGGCGCAAGGAGTACATGGAGGCGGCGCGCTGCCTGGCGCTTCCGCCCGGCGCGCATCGTGTTCCGCCACCTGCTGCCGAACTGCCTGCCGCCGCTGATCGTCGTCGCGACCGTGCAGGTGGCGGCCGCGATCGCGCTCGAGGCCACGCTATCGTTCCTCGGGCTCGGGCTGCCGATCACCGAGCCGTCGCTTGGCCTGCTCATCGCGAACGGCTACCAGTACCTGCTCTCGGGGAAGTACTGGATCAGCTTCTTTCCGGGCATCGCGCTGCTCTGCACGATCGTCAGCATCAACCTCGTTGCCGACCAGCTGCGCGACATCCTGAATCCGCGGCTGCAGAAATGAAAGCTGCGGCCCATGAGCCCCTCACCCCTTCCCCCTCTCCCCGAGGAGAGGGGAAATGCATGCGCGGCGCCGCTCGGCGACGCGTAGTGTCGAATGACCGACGCGAACCTGCTCGAGGTCGAGGGGCTGCGCACGCACTTCTTCACGAAAGCCGGCGTCGTGAAGGCCGTGGACGACGTCACGTTCACGTTGCGTCGCGGCGAGGTGCTCGGCCTCGTCGGCGAATCCGGCTCCGGCAAGTCGATCACCGGCTACTCGATCATGGGGCTCGTCGATCCGCCGGGCCGCATCGTGGCAGGCAGCATCCGGCTCTCCGGGCGCGAGCTCGTCGGCCTGCCGGCGGAGGACATGCGCAAGCTCCGCGGCGATCGCATCGCGATGATCTTCCAGGATCCGATGATGACGCTGAATCCGGTGCTGCGCATCGACCGGCAGATGACCGAGGCGATCCACGCCCACGAGAACGTCAGCGAATCGGCGGCACTGGCGCGGGCGCGCGAAGTGCTGGTCGCGGTCGGCATTCCGTCGCCGGACGAGCGGTTGCGCGCGTATCCGCATCAATTCTCGGGCGGCATGCGCCAGCGCGTCGCGATCGCGATCGCGCTGCTCAATCGCCCCGACCTGATCATCGCCGACGAGCCGACGACCGCGCTCGACGTGACGATCCAGGGACAGATCCTCTACGAGATGCAGAAGCTCACGCGCGAGACCGGCACGGCGCTGATCTGGATCACGCACGATCTGTCGGTCGTCGCGGGTCTGGCCGACCAGGTCTGCGTCATGTACGCCGGACGCATCGTCGAGCGCGGCAGCTGCTACGACGTCCTGACCACGCCGGCGCATCCCTACACGCAGGGGTTGCTCGATTCGGTGCCGTCGCGCAATCCCCGCGGCGCGCGGCTGAGGCAGATTCCGGGCATGACGCCGTCGCTGCTCGCATTGCCGCTCGGATGCGCGTTCCGCGAGCGTTGCCCGCGCGCGTCGGTCGCGTGCAGCGAGGCGCCTGCGATGCGCGACGTCGGCGACGCCTGGCAGTGGCCGCGCGACGCGCTGCCACTATCCGCTGGTTCCGGCGGTAGACGTTGCCGTGGCGCGCCTGACGCATGGATGGCGTTGACGGCGTGACGGCAACGACGATCCTGCCTGATGGTACCGTCGAGGCGTCGCTGCCGCCGGGCACGGCGCTGGTCGAGCTGAAGGGCGTGTCGAAGCGGTTCGTCAAGTCGCTCGATCTCGCGGCGAAGATCGGCAACGCGTTCGGCGCCGGCCTGCATGACGAGGTCGTGCACGCCGTCGACCGCGTATCGCTGCGCATCGAGCCGGGCGAGGTCGTCGGGCTGGTCGGCGAATCCGGCTGTGGCAAGTCGACGCTCGGTCGACTGGCCGTCGGATTGCTGCCGCTGTCGGGCGGCGAGCGCTACTGGCGAGGAGCGCCGCTGACGGGTCTCACCCCCGCGAAGCTGCGCGAGATCCAGCTGCGCATGCAGATGATCTTCCAGGACCCGTATGCGTCGCTGAATCCGCGCATGCGCGTCGTCGACATCGTCGGCGAGGCGCCGGTCGTGCACGGCCTCATCGCGCCTCGCCAGAAAGTCGAGTACGTCGGGCTGCAGCTGAACCGCGTGGGGCTCGACCCGACGCTGATGCGCCGCTTTCCGCACCAGTTCTCCGGGGGGCAGCGGGCCCGCATCGGGATCGCGCGTTCGCTCGCCGTGAAGCCGGAGTTCCTCGTCTGCGACGAATCGGTCGCCGCACTCGACGTCTCGATCCAGGCGCAGGTGCTGAACCTGTTCATGGAGCTCCGCGCTGCGCTGAACCTCACCTACCTGTTCATCAGTCACGACCTCGGCGTCGTGCAGCACATCAGCGACCGCGTCGTGATCATGTACCTCGGCCGCGTCGTCGAGAGCGGTCCGACGCAGCGAGCTGTTCGAAGCGCCGAATCATCCCTACACGCACGCGCTGCTGGCGGGGCATCGGCAAGGTCGAGCCGCGCAAGCGCGTGTTCGTCCCGGTGAAAGGCGAGATTCCATCGCCGCTCGACCCGCCGCCCGGCTGCCATTTCCATCCGCGCTGCCCGCACGTGATGCCGAAATGCCGTACGACCGTACCGCCGCTGGTCGAGATCGCGCCCGGACGCATGTCGGCGTGCTGGCTGAACGAGGTCGCCGGCATGACGCTGCACGAGGCCGTGCGCCGCCACGATCCGCGCGAGCCGATCCCGCTGGTGCTCGATTCGCCGCATTCGGGCGAGACGTATCCCGAGGACTTCGATCACGCGCCGCCGCGCTCACTGGTGCGGCAGGCGGAGGACACGCACGTCGCGCGATTGTGGTCGCACGCTCCCGCGCACGGCGCGACTTTGATCGAGGCGTTGTTCCCGCGCGCTTACATCGACGCGAACCGAAGCCTGGACGACGTCGATCCGGAGCTCCTTGCCGATGCGTGGGACGAGCCGATCGCCGTGTCGGCGAAGACCGCGCTCGGTATCGGCCTCGTGTGGCGGCTCGCCCGCGGCGGCGTGCCGATGTACGCGCGGCGCTTGCGTTCCGACGAGGTCCGCTCGCGCATCGAACGCTGCTGGCGCCCGTATCACGCTGCGGTTGAAACCGCGCTCGACGAGCGTCACCGCGAGTTCGGCGCGGTGTGGCACGTCAACTGCCATTCGATGCTGGCGGTCGGTGACGAGCTTTCCGTCGATCCGGGTCGCGAGCGCGCCGACTTCGTGCTCGGCGATCGCGACGGCACGCACCTGCGATCCGCAATATACGCGGCTCGTTGCGCGAAACCTGCGTGACGCGGGGTACAGCGTTGCGATCAACGATCCGTACAAGGGCGTGGAGCTGGTTCGCAAGCACGGCCGCCCGCCCGAGCGCCGCCACAGCCTGCAGATCGAGATCAAGCGCACGCTCTACATGGACGAGCAGACGCTCGAGCCGAACGCGGGCTATGCCCGCCTCTCAGCGCGATCTGGATCGCCTGACGCGGAATGGCGGCGTTCATCCGCACGAGTACGTTCCGACGCTGTACGCGTGACCTCGCGCGTGGCCTGACCACTTGACCAACGTGCGGCCCGGCTGCTAACGTCGCCGCGAAGTCTGCCGGGGACGCCTCACGTCCCGCCGCGAGCACAACGGCAGCCGCTTTTTCACCAGGAGGAGGAACCATGACCCACCGATTGCGCGCCTTCGCGCGCCTCGTCGCGTTCGCGCTTGCCGCACTCGCCTGCGGCACCGTTCTGGCGCAGGCCTATCCGTCGCGTCCGATCACGTTCGTCGTACCGTGGGGCGCGGGCGGCGGCACCGACACGACGGCACGCTATTTCGCCGCGATGCTCGAAAAGGAGCTCGGCCAGCCGGTGAACGTCGTGAACCGCACCGGCGGCGGCGGCGTCGTCGGTCACAGCGCCATCGCGAGCGCGGCGCCCGACGGCTATACGATCGGCATGATCACCGTCGAGATCTCGATGATGCACTGGCAGGGGCTCACGGAGCTGAACCCGGCTTCTTACACGCCCCTCGCGCTGGTGAACGCGGATCCGGCCGGGTTCACCGTGAAGGCGGACTCGCCGTTCAAGTCGGTCAAGGAAGTGCTCGACTACGCGAAGGCGAATCCGGGCAAGCTCAAGGCCTCGGGGACGGGGCAGGGCGGCATCTGGCATCTCGCGCTCGCCGGCCTGCTGAACGACGCGAAGATTCCGCAGAGCGCGATTCCGTGGGTGCCGAGCAACGGCGCCGCACCCGCGATGCAGGACCTGGCAGCGGGTGGCGTCGACGTCGTCACCTGCTCGCTGCCCGAGGCGCGCGCGCTGATCGAAGCGGGCAAGGCGAAGCCGCTGGCGATCATGGACACCCAGCGTGCGGCGCTGTTCCCGAACGTGCCGACGATGAAGGACGCGGCGGGCAGCGGGTGGACGGTGTCGGCGTGGCGCGGCATCGCGGGTCCGAAGGGCATGCCGAAGGACGTCGAGACGAAGCTCGTCACGACGATCAAGAAGATCTGGGACAGCAAGGAGTTCAAGGACTTCGCGTCGTCGAAGGGCTACGGCACCGCGTGGGCGCAGCAGGCCGACTTCGCGAAGTTCATGGCCAAGGGCGACGCCGACATGGGCGTCGTCATGAAGGCGGCCGGCCTCGCGAAGTGACGCATCGAGCCCGGCCGCGCCGCGCGCGGCCGGATTGCGAAAGTGCGTCATCCCCGCGAAGGCGGGGATCCAGTGGCGTTCGACGCAAAGACGCTGCGGTCCCCGCCTTCGCGGGGACGACGCGTGCTCACGCACCGTCACTCCCGCGGCGAATGACGCCGGAATGGCCGCATGAAGATCAACGACGCGATCTTCGGCGCGATTCTCGCCGTGCTCGGCGCCGTCGTGCTCGTGCACGTGCAGGCGCTTCCCGAAGATACCCGGCCAGCAATACGGTCCGGGCCTGTTCCCCGGCACGATCGCAGCGGGATTCCTCGTCTGCGGCGTGCTGCTGATCGTCAGCGGAATTCGTGGCCGTGCCGGCGAGCCGTGGTTCGCGGCCGGCGCCTGGATGCGCTCGGTGCGTCACGTGCGAGCCGTGGCGCTGATCGTCGCGGGCATGGTCGCGTACATCGCTCTCGCCGATTTCGTCGGGTTCCTGATCCTCGCGCCGATCCTGCTGTTCGTCTGGTTCCTGGCACTCGGCGTTCGCTGGACGACGGCGATCGTCGCGTCCGTGCTCACGACGCTCGTCATCTGGTACGCGTTCTACAAGCTGCTGCGCGTTCCGCTGCCCTGGGGCGTGCTGACGAAGTTCGCGTTCTAGCAAGGCATATCGGCATGGACCCGCTCGCGCAGGCGTTCGACCTCGTCTTCAACCTGCAGACGATGCTCGTCATCGTCGGCGCGTCGCTGTTCGGCCTGTTCGTCGGTGCGGTGCCCGGCCTGACCGCGACGATGGCGACGGCGCTGCTCGTGCCGGTCACGTTCTTCATGCCGCCGATCCCGGCGATCGCCGCGATCGTCACCGCGACGGCCATGGCGATCTTCTCCGGCGACATCCCCGGTGCGCTGCTGCGCATGCCGGGCACGCCCGCGTCCGCCGCCTACACCGACGAGGCGTACGCGATGACGCGCAAGGGACAGGCGGAGCTGGCGCTCGGCGCGGGCCTCGTGTTCTCGGCGATCGGCGGCCTGTTCGGCACGGCGGTGCTCATCGTGTCGGCGCCAGCGCTTGCCGAGTTCGCGCTGAAGTTCAGCTCGTTCGAGTATTTCTGGCTCGTGCTGCTCGGACTCTCGTGCGCGATCGTGATCACCGCGGAGCGCCCGCTGAAGGGCTTCGTGTCGCTGCTGATCGGGCTCGCGATCGCTTGCGTCGGCCTCGGCAACCCGGCCGGGTTCCCGCGGTTCACGTTCGGCAACACCGAGCTCATGGGCGGCATCGGGATGATTCCGATGATGATCGGCATGTTCGCGATCTCCGAGGTGATCCGCTACGCGGTCGACATGACGCCGAGCCCCAAGATCGTCGACCAGCCGATCCACAACGTCTTCAAGGGCATGTGGTCGCTGATCGAGGCGCTACTGGCTGCAGATCCTGCGCGGCAGCACGCTCGGCACGCTGATCGGCGCGCTGCCGGGAGCCGGGGCCGACATCGCGGCCTGGATGGCGTACGCGATCAGCAAGAAGACGTCGAAGGAGCCGGAGAAGTTCGGCACCGGCCACGTCGAGGGCATCATCGAGAGCGGCTCCGCGAACAACAGCGCGCTCGCCGGCGCGTGGATTCCCGCGCTGGTGTTCGGCATCCCCGGCGACTCGATCACGGCGATCGTGATCGGCGTGCTCTACATGAAGAACATGAACCCGGGGCCGACGCTGTTCACGCAGAACCCGCAGAACATCTACGCCGTGTACCTGCTGTTCATCTTCGCGAACCTGATCATGATCCCGTTCGGCTGGGCGTGCATCAAGGCAAGCAAGCAGATCCTGCGCGTGCCGCGGAACGTGCTGATGCCGATCATCCTGCTGTTTTGCATCGTCGGAGCGTTCGCGATCAACAACACGCCTTTCGACATCGGGGTGATGCTGGTCGCGGGCATCGTCGCCTACATCCTCGAGGAGAACGGCTACCCGGTCGCGCCGGCGATTCTGGGTGTCGTGCTCGGCACGATGCTCGAGGAGAACTTCGTGACGTCGATGATCAAGTCCGAGGGGAACCTGCTCGGTTTCTTCGAGCGTCCGGTCGCCGCCACGCTCGGCGTTCTGACGCTTTCGGCCTGGTTCCTTCCGCCGGTCATCCGCCGGTTGCGGCGTACGGCCGGCGCCTGACCCCGCGTCGCGGGCGCTTGCCCGCACCGGGAAACGGCGCAAGAAGCGCCGGTTTGCTCCCCCTTGCCGCACCGCGGTATAATCGACAAGTTTTGCAGGCGCGCGCCGCCGTTGTCGGACGCGTCCGTTATTGTGAACCTTGGCGATAGCGCGTGAAGTCCATGCGAGCGAGGCTCGTCGTCGGCAACTGGAAGATGAACGGCGGGCTCGCGGCGAATGCGGCGCTGCTCGACGCACTGGTCACCGGCTGGAAGCCGCAGGATGCGACAGCGGTCGCTGGCGGTCTGCGTGCCGTTTCCTTATCTCGCGCAGGCGCGGGACCGGCTGGCGGCGCACGCCGATCGCCTGGGGCGCGCAGGACGTCAGCGAGCGCACGGCGGGTGCCTACACCGGCGACGTCTCGGGCGGAATGATCGCCGAGTTCGGTTGTCGATACGTGATCGTCGGGCATTCGGAGCGGCGCCAGGTGCACGGCGAGACCGACGCGCTGGTGGCAGCGAAGGCGCAGGCGGTGCTTGTCGGCGGGCATGACGCCGATCGCGTGTGTCGGCGAGACGCTCGCCGAGCGCGAGGCAGGACTCACGGGCACGGTCGTGGGGCGGCAGATCGACGAAGTGATCGAGTCGCTTGGGAAGGGGATCGACCCGGACCGTCGTCGCTTACGAGCCGGTCTGGGCCATCGGGACGGGTCGCACGGCGACGCCGGAGCAGGCGCAGGACGTCCATGCCTTCCTGCGCGAGCGACTCGCAAGGGCGGGCGCCGGGGAAGTGCCGCTGCTGTACGGCGGCAGTGTGAAGGCGGCGAATGCCGCGGCGTTGTTCGCGATGCCGGACGTCGACGGAGGCCTGGTCGGCGGCGCATCGCTGAATGCGGACGAATTTCTGGCGATCGGGCACGCGTAAAGCGTTCCCGGGCGCAACGACAGGATAGGCAATGGGTGCACTGGAATCGTTTCTTCTCATCCTCCACGTGATCGTGGCGATCGGCATCTGCGCGCTGGTCCTGCTCCAGCACGGCAAGGGCGCGGACATGGGTGCGGCGTTCGGCAGCGGCTCGTCCGGCAGCCTGTTCGGCGCCGCCGGGTCGGCAAACTTCCTTTCGCGCTCGACCGCGGTCCTCGCGACGATCTTCTTCGTCTCGAGCCTCGGCCTGACTTATCTGGGCTCGATGCGCTCGACGCCGGTCGGCGTCGAAAAGAGCATCATGGACACGCAGACGCCGACGCCGAAGGCCGGCGACGTGCCGTCGCTGCCGACGCCGCCCGCGACCGCCGCACCTGCGCAGCCGGGCGCTCCGGCGGGGAAGGCGGGAGATGTACCGAAGTGATCAGATGTCAGAAGTCAGTTGACAGTTGTCAGTAGCGCCTGCATGATCGGAGCGGGTCGCATCGAGCTCCGCATGTCGAGCGCTTACTGAAAACTGTCAACTGACATCTGTCGACTGAATGCCGACGTGGTGAAATTGGTAGACACGCTGTCTTGAGGGGGCAGTGGCGAAAGCCGTGGGAGTTCGAGTCTCCCCGTCGGCACCAATCAGAGGTCAGTTTCGGTTGGCAGTTGTCAGTAACTGCGCGCCGCAGCCGGCGCGATCGATATCGACTCGCCGCGCCTTGACTGAAAACTGTCAACTGCACAACCGTCAACTGAAATGCTGGAAAACTACTTCCCGATCCTCCTGTTCATCCTCGTGGGCCTCGCGATCGGCGGCGTCCTGCTGGGCTTGGGCAAGCTGGTGGCGCCGAACCGGCCGGATCCGGAGAAGCTGTCGCCGTACGAGTGCGGATTCGAGGCGTTCGAGGACGCGCGGATGAAGTTCGACGTCCGCTATTACCTCGTCGCGATCCTGTTCATCCTTTTCGACCTGGAGATCGCCTTCCTCTTTCCCTGGGCGGTCGTGCTGCCCGACATCGGGTTCTTCGGCTTCGTGGCGATGATGATCTTCCTGGCGATCCTGATCGTCGGCTTCGTCTACGAGTGGAAGAAGGGCGCGCTCGAATGGGAATGAGTTTCTAAAGAGACCGTCATGGCCATCGAAGGCGTCATGGAGAAGGGCTTCGTCACGACGACGCTCGACAGCGTGATCAACTGGGCGCGCAACGGCTCGATGTGGCCGATGACGTTCGGGCTCGCGTGCTGCGCCGTCGAGATGATGCATGCCGGCGCGGCGCGCTACGATCTCGACCGCTTCGGCGTCGTTTTCCGTCCGAGCCCGCGGCAGTCGGACGTGATGATCGTCGCCGGGACGCTGTGCAACAAGATGGCGCCGGCGCTGCGCAAGGTCTACGACCAGATGGCCGAGCCGCGCTGGGTGATCTCGATGGGCACCTGCGCGAACGGCGGCGGCTACTACCACTACTCGTACGCGGTGGTGCGCGGTTGCGATCGCATCGTCCCGGTGGACATCTACGTTCCCGGCTGCCCGCCTGCCGCCGAGGCGCTGCTGTACGGGATCCTTCAGCTGCAGAACAAGATCTGGCGCACCAACACGATCGCGCGCTGATGGCTACGCGGAGCGAAACGCTCGTCGCAGCGCTGCGCGAGACCCTGGGCGAGCGCATCAAGGAAACGTCGACCTCGCGTGGACGAGCTCACGATCGTCGTCCGGAGCGGCGATCTCGTCGACGTGATGACGACGTTGCGCGACAGGCCGGCGCTGCGATTCGAGATGCTGATCGACGCCTGCGGCGTCGACTACGCGACCTATGCGAACCAGCCGTGGGAGGGACCGCGGTTCGCCGCCGTCTATCACTTGCTGTCGCTGGCGAACAACTGGCGGCTGCGGGTCCGCGCGTTCGCTCCCGACGACGACTTCCCGGTCCTGCCGTCGCTCGTCGATGTCTGGCCGGCCATAAACTGGTTCGAGCGCGAGGCGTTCGATCTTTTCGGCATCGTGTTCGAAGGTCATCCGGATCTTCGGCGGCTGCTCACCGACTACGGCTTCGTCGGCCATCCGTTCCGCAAGGACTTTCCGTTGTCCGGCTACGTCGAGATGCGCTACGACCCCGAGCAGGGCCGCGTCATCTACCAGCCGGTGACGATCGAGCCGCGCGAAATCGTGCCGCGGATCGTGCGCGAGGAGAAGTATGCGGATACGGAGTAGGACGTCACACGCTGATCGATGGCTGAAATCCGCAATTACACGATGAATTTGAGCGACCGCCGTTGCGCCGCTGAAGCGGCTCCACTTAACTTGCTTTGCAAGTTAGCGGTCGCCGAAGTTCATGGTGTCAACGCTTCGATCCCCGCAATCGGCAAGTCGCTGACGCAGAACGCTTCATGGCTGAAATCCGCAACTACACGATGAACTTTGGGCCGCAGCATCCTGCGGCCCACGGCGTGCTGCGGCTCGTGCTCGAGCTCGACGGCGAGGTCATCGAGCGCGCCGACCCGCACATCGGCCTCCTGCATCGCGCGACCGAGAAGCTCGCCGAATACAAGACGTACATCCAGTCGCTGCCGTACATGGACCGGCTCGACTACGTCTCGATGATGTGCAACGAGCACGCCTACTGCCTCGCGATCGAGAAGCTGCTCGGGCTCGAGGTGCCGATCCGCGGACAGTACATCCGCGTGATGTTCGACGAGCTGACGCGTCTCCTGAATCACCTGATGTGGCTCGGCTCGCACTCGCTCGACGTCGGCGCGATGACCGACGTTCCTCTACGCGTTTCGCGAGCGCGAGGACCTGTTCGACATGTACGAGGCGGTTTCCGGCGCGCGGATGCACGCGGCCTACTATCGACCGGGGGGCGTCTACCGCGACTTGCCGGATCGGATGCCGCAACTACCAGGCGTCGAGCGTGCGCAGCGATCGCGAGGTCGCGAAGCTGAACGAGAACCGGCAAGGGTCGCTGCTCGACTTCATCGACGACTTCACGCGGCGTTTCCCCGGGTACGTCGACGACTACGAGACGCTGCTCACCGACAACCGCATCTGGAAGCAGCGCACGGTGGGCATCGGCGTCGTCACCGCCGAACGCGCGATGGCGCTCGGCTTCACCGGTCCGATGCTGCGCGGCTCGGGTGTGCCGTGGGACTTGCGCCGCAAGCAGCCCTACGCGGTCTACGACCGCCTGGAATTCGAGATCCCGGTCGGCGTGAACGGCGACTGCTACGACCGCTATCTGGTCCGCATCGAGGAGATGCGCCAGTCGAACCGGATCGTCAAGCAATGCGTCGCGTGGCTGCGCGACAATCCCGGGCCGGTCATCGTCGACAACCACAAGGTGGCGCCGCCGTCGCGCGAGTCGATGAAGACCAACATGGAAGAGCTGATCCATCATTTCAAGCTCTTCACCGAAGGCATGCATGTTCCGCCGGGGGAGGTCTACGTCGGCATCGAGCATCCGAAGGGAGAATTCGGCGTCTACATCATCTCCGACGGTGCGAACAAGCCGTACCGGCTGAAGCTGCGCGCGCCGGATTTCGTCCACCTGTCGGCGCTCGACGAGATGGCGCGCGGCCACATGATCGCGGACGTCGTCGCGATCATCGGGACGCAGGACATCGTGTTCGGGAGCGTCGATCGATGAGCGCCGCCGGGCCGTCCCAAGGCTTCGGCGACCGAAGGGCCGCCCCGAGGTCGCCGCGCTCGCCGAAACGAACGAAGTTCGATTCGGGAGAACCTCATCTGCCCCCTCCTTCGAGGAGGGGGTGTGCGACGTCGCGTAGCGACGTAGCCTGGGGGAGGTCGTGCAATGACCACCAACGTCGTGAACATTGGTGACGTCGCGCTGACCTTCGACGAGAAGGGGGATCGCTTCGCATCGCACGACGCGCAGCTGGGTCCGTTGATCGGCGCTCGCGACCTGGGGTGCACGCTGACGGTGGTGCCGCCGGGCAAGCGCAGCTGCCCGTTCCACAGCCATCGTGCGAACGAAGAGATGTTCCTGATCCTCGATGGACGCGGCACGCTGCGCTACGGCGCGACCGAGCGCCCTGTACGCGCGGGCGACCTGATCGCATGCCCGACCGGCGGAGTGGAGACGGCGCATCAGCTCGTGAACACGTCGGACGCCGAATTGCGCTACCTTGCCTTCAGCACCAAGCGGTACCCGGAGATCGTCGAGTACCCGGACTCCGACAAGGTGCTGTCCTACGACGGCAAGTTCGGCATCATGGTGCACCGGGCGGCCGACGTCGACTACTGGGACGGTGAAGTCTAGGAACTGCGATGCTCTCCGAGAACGCCCGCAAAGAGATCGACCGCGCGGTCACCAAGTATCCGCCCGAGCAGAAGCAGTCGGCCGTGATGGCGGCGCTCACGATCGTGCAGGACGAGCGCGGCTGGCTGTCGACCGAGACGATGGACGAGGTCGCGCGTTACCTCGGCATGCCGCCGGTCGCCGTCTACGAGGTTGCGTCGTTCTATGCGATGTACAACATCAGGCCGGTCGGACGCTTCAAGCTGACGATCTGCACGAACCTCCCGTGCGCGCTGCAGGGCGCGGCCGACGCCGCCGAGCACCTGAAGCGCCGCGTCGGCGTCGGCTTCAACGAGACGACGGCCGACGGCGTGTTCACGCTGAAGGAAGGCGAATGCTTCGGCGCATGCGGTGACGCGCCGGTCGTGCTCGTCAACAACAAGCGCATGTGCGTGAAGATGGACCACGGCGCGCTCGACGGTCTCGTCGATGAGCTCGCCGCGGCGGCCGCGCGCGGCGAGGGCGCGCCTGTCGATGCGGCAGTAGCGGGGAACGCGCGATGAACGCACCGCGCGAGTTCCTGGACTACGGTCCGGACGCCGTCCTGATGGCGGGACTGAACGGCCGCAACTGGCGGCTCGCCGATTACGTCAAGCGTGGCGGCTACGAGGCGTGGAAGAAGATCCTCGCGGAAAAGACTCCGCCCGACCAGATCATCGCCGAATTGAAGAAGAGCGCGTTGCGGGGCCGCGGCGGAGCGGGGTTCCCGACCGGGCTCAAGTGGAGCTTCATGCCGAAGAATTACGTCGGCGACAAATACGTCGTCTGCAATTCGGACGAAGGCGAACCGGGCACGTTCAAGGACCGCGATCTCCTGCGCTACAACCCGCATTCGGTGATCGAGGGTATGGCGATCGCCGGTTACGCGATGGGCTGCACGCGCGGCTACAACTACATCCACGGCGAGATCTGGGACGTCTACGAGCTCAACGAGGAAGCGTTGCGGGAGGCGTACGACGCGGGTCTGCTCGGTTCGAACATCCTCGGCAGCGGCTACAGCTTCAACCTCTACAACCACCATGGTTACGGCGCGTACATCTGTGGCGAGGAAACCGCGTTGCTCGAGTCGCTCGAGGGCAAGAAGGGCATGCCGCGCTTCAAGCCGCCGTTTCCCGCCAGCTACGGCGTCTACGGCAAGCCGACGACGATCAACAACACCGAGACCTTCGCGGCGGTGCCGTGGATCATGCGCAACGGCGGCGACTGGTTCGCGAACCTGGGCCGGCCGAACAACGGCGGCACGAAGATCTTCTCGGTCTCGGGCGACATCGAGCGTCCGGGCAACTACGAGATCAAGCTCGGCACGCCGTTCGCCACGCTGCTCGATCTGGCGGGCGGCATGCGCGGTGGCCGCAAGCTGAAAGCGGTGATTCCCGGCGGCTCGTCGATGCCGGTGCTGCCGGGCGACGTGATGCTCGCCACCGACATGGACTACGACTCGATCGCGAAGGCCGGCTCGATGCTCGGATCCGGTGCGGTGATCGTGATGGACGAGACGCGCTGCATGGTGAAATCGCTGCTGCGGCTCGCCTACTTCTACTTCGAGGAATCGTGCGGTCAGTGCACGCCGTGTCGCGAAGGCACCGGCTGGCTGTGGCGCGTGCTCCACCGGATCGAGCACGGCAAGGGCCGCCCCGAGGACCTCGACCTTCTGAATTCCGTGGCCGACAACATCCAGGGTCGCACGATCTGCGCGCTCGGCGACGCAGCCGCGATGCCGGTGCGCGCGTTCATCAAGCATTACCGCGCCGAGTTCGAGCACCACATCGAGCACGGGCGTTGCATCGTGCCGCCGTATCGTATGAGCACCCCGGCGCTGCTGAATCTCGAAGTCGACGGCACGCCCGTGCAGGTCCCGCACGGCAGCACCGTCATGGACGCCACGAACAAGCTCGGCGTCTACGTGCCGCATTTCTGCTATCACAAGAAGCTGTCGATCGCGGCGAACTGCCGCATGTGCCTCGTCCAGGTCGAGAAAGCGCCGAAGCCGCTGCCTGCGTGCGCGACGCCCGCGACCGAGGGCATGAAGGTCTGGACGCACTCCGACCAGGCGGTGAACGCGCAAAAGGGGGTGATGGAGTTCCTGCTCATCAACCACCCGCTCGACTGCCCGATCTGCGATCAGGGCGGCGAATGCCAGCTGCAGGACCTCGCGGTAGGTTACGGCGCGTCCGAATCGCGCTACGACGAGCCGAAGCGCGTCGTGTTCCAGAAGAACCTCGGACCGCTGGTCTCGCGCCGCGGAGATGACGCGTTGCATCCACTGCACGCGTTGCGTCCGGTTCGGCACAGGAGATCGCGGGCGTCATGGAGCTCGGGCTGGTCGGTCGCGGCGAGCACGCGGAGATCGTCTCGTTCGTCGGCCAGACCGTCGACTCGGAGCTTTCCGGGAACATGATCGACCTCTGCCCGGTCGGTGCGCTCACGTCGAAGCCGTTCCGCTATTCCGCGCGCACCTGGGAGCTGTCGCGACGCAAGTCGGTTGCGCCGCACGACTCGCTCGGCAGCAACGTGATCGTGCAGGTCAAGGGCGACCAGGTGATGCGCGTGTTGCCGCTCGAGAACGAGGCGGTCAACGAATGCTGGCTGTCGGACAAGGACCGCTTCAGCTACGAGGCGCTGAACTGCGACGAGCGCCTCACGGCGCCGATGATCAACGATGGCGGCACCTGGCGCGAGGTCGATTGGGCCACGGCGCTCGAGCGCGTCGCGACGGGGCTGAAGGAGATCGCCGCACGCCACGGAGGCGAATCGATCGGCGCGCTGCTGTCGCCGCACGCGACACTCGAGGAGCTCGCCCTCGCGGCGCGTCTCGTCCGGGGCCTGGGCTCGGACAACGTCGACTACCGGCTGCGGCAGACCGATTTTCGCGGCCGGCCGGCCGGCGCACGCTGGCTCGGATTCCCGGTGGCGGACATCGGGACGTTCGACCGCGTGCTGGTCGTCGGCAGCTTCCTGCGCAACGATCATCCGTTGCTTGCGCAACGATTGCGCCAGGCGGCGAAGAAGAAGATGCGGGTGATGAAGCTGCATGCGGTCGACGACGACTGGCTGATGCCGGTCGCGCACAAGGCCATCGTCGCCCCGTCGCTGATCCCGCTGATGCTCGCGGACATCGTCATGGCGGCCGCGCAGGGGCTGGGCAAGCCGCTGCCGGCGGGCATCGCCGACGGCGCTGCGCGCGAGCCCATGGCGATCGCTCAGGTCATCGCCGCCGATCTGCTTTCGGGCGAGCGCAAGGCGATCCTGCTCGGCACGCTCGCGGAGCAGCATCCCGAGGCATCGCAGCTTCACGCGCTCGCGCAGGCGCTCGCCGAGCTGACCGGAGCCACGCTCGGCTTCATGCGCGAGGCTGCGAACAGCGTCGGCGCGGAAATCGCGAAGGCGCGGCCGCTTGCCGGCGGTCTCGCATGCGCAGGCCATGCTCGACGAGCCGCGCCGCGCCTATCTGGTCATGCACGCCGAAGCGGAGTTCGACTTCGCCAATCCGGTGGCGGCACGCGCGGCGCTCGAGCGCGCGGACCTGGTCGTCGCGATGAGCCCGTTCCGCCACGGCAGCGCGTACGCCGACGTACTGCTGCCGATCTCGCCGTTCACGGAGACGTCGGGCACGTTCGTCAATTGCGAGGGTCGGGCGCAGAGCTTCCGGGGCGTCGTGCAGCCGCGCGGCGAAACCCGGCCCGGCTGGAAGGTGCTGCGCGTGCTCGGTTCGATGCTCGGCCTGCCGGACTTCGCATTCGACACCTCCGAACAGGTTCGCGACAGCGTGCTGCCCGAGGACGAGGACGAGATCGCCCGCCTGCTCGACAACCGGACGGACGTCGCGATCACGCCTGCCTGCGCGCGCCGCCGCAGCGATCGAACGCGTCGCCGACGTGCCGATCTATTTCGCGGATCCGCTGGTGCGCCGCGCAGGGTCGCTGCAGCAGACGCGTGACGCGAAGCCACCGCGCGCCCGCGTCCATCGAAGCTTGCTCGACCAGCTCGGGCTCGCCGAAGGCGCGCAGCTCAAGATCCGGCAGGGACGCGGCGAGGCCGTGGTTAGCGCGGTCGTCGATCCGACCGTGCCTGCCGGCGTCGTCCGTCTTCCTGCGGCGCATGCGTCGACGTGCGCGCTCGAGGGCCTCTGCGGCCCGGTGACCGTGGAGCGCGCGTGATGGACGCGTTGCTGGCCCCGGTGCAGAACCTGCTCGGTCCGGCCTGGCTGCCGCTCTGGACGCGTGTTCAAGATCGTCCTGATCGCGGTCCCGCTGATCCTGTGCGTCGCCTACCTGACGTTCTGGGAGCGCAAGGTCATCGGCTGGATGCAGGTGCGCATCGGGCCGAACCGCGTGGGCCCGTGGGGCCTGCTGCAGCCGTTCGCCGACGTGATCAAGATGCTCTTCAAGGAGATCGTGGTCCCGTCCGGCTCGAACCGGTGGCTGTTCTACATCGCGCCGATGCTGTCGCTGGCCCCTGCGCTCGCCGCGTGGGCGGTCGTGCCGTTCAC
Source organism: uncultured beta proteobacterium (assembly GCA_963804205.1). Lineage (GTDB taxonomy): Bacteria > Pseudomonadota > Gammaproteobacteria > Burkholderiales > Casimicrobiaceae > VBCG01. The sequence goes on from CAWDPJ010000010.1 coordinate 129,345, forward strand.
CGACACGCTCGTGCTCGCGAACATCAACGCGGGGCTGCTTTACATCCTGGCGATGACCTCGGTCGGCGTGTACGGCGTCATCCTGGCCGGCTGGGCGTCGAACTCGAAGTACGCATTCCTCGGCTGCCTGCGGTCCGCGGCGCAGATCGTCTCCTACGAGATCGCGATGGGCTTCGCGCTGGTCGGCGTGCTGATGGCGGCGAACAGCCTCAACCTGCGCGAGATCGTGCTCGGCCAGGACGGCGGCGCTTCGCACTGGTACATCTGGCCGCTGTTCCCGCTGTTCATCGTCTACCTGGTCTCCGGCATCGCCGAGACGAACCGGCATCCGTTCGACGTCGCGGAAGGCGAGTCCGAGATCGTCGCCGGCTTCCACGTCGAGTACTCGGGCATCACGTTCGCGCTGTTCTTCCTCGCCGAGTACATGAGCATGATCCTGATCGCGGCGCTGACCGCGATCATGTTCCTCGGCGGATGGCTCGCCCCCTGGCCGGCGCTGAACGATCTGGTGCTGCCCGACGGGCTTCCGCTCGTCGGCGGCATGGCGCCGTTCGGCGACGGCCTGCTCTGGCTCGGCCTCAAGGTCGTCGTCGGTCCTGCTGATCTTCCTGTGGATCCGCGCGACGTTCCCGCGCTACCGCTACGACCAGATCATGCGGCTCGGCTGGAAGGTGTTCATCCCGATCACGCTGGTGTGGATCATCTTCCTCGGCGGGATGATGCAGACGCGCTTCGCGCACCTGTTCCACTGATCCCCATGCTCGCCCGCGTACGCGAATTCTTCTCGACGTTCCTGCTCTGGGAGCTGCTGAAGGGCATGGCGCTGACCGGCCGCCACATGTTCTCGCGCAAGGTCACGGTCCAGTTCCCCGAGGAGAAGACGCCGTACAGCCCGCGCTTCCGCGGCCTGCACGCGCTGCGCCGCTATCCGAACGGCGAGGAGCGCTGCATCGCGTGCAAGCTCTGCGAGGCGGTCTGCCCGGCGCTGGCGATCACCATCGAGTCCGAGCAGCGCGACGACGGCTCGCGGCGCACGACGCGCTACGACATCGACCTGACGAAGTGCATCTTCTGCGGCTTCTGCGAGGAGAGCTGCCCGGTCGACTCGATCGTCGAGACGCGGATCCTCGAGTATCACGGCGAGAAGCGCGGCGACCTGATCTACACGAAGGAGATGCTGCTCGCCGTCGGTGACCGCTACGAGGCCGGAGATCGCCGCGGATCGTGCGCAGGACGCGAAGTTCCGTTAGGTCGCCATGAACTTCGAATCGTTCGTCTTCTTCGTGTTCGCCGCGATCATGATCTTCGCAGCGCTTCGCGTCATCACTGCGCGCAATCCCGTGCACGCGATCCTGTGGCTCGTGCTCAGCTTCTTCACGGCCGCCGCGCATCTGGCTGCTGCTTCGCGCCGAGTTTCTTGCGATCGCGCTCGTGCTGGTCTATGTCGGCGCGGTGATGGTGCTGTTCCTGTTCGTCGTGATGATGCTCGACGTCAACTTCGACGCACTGCGCCAGCACTTCGCGAGCTACCTGCCGGTCGGCGTCACCGTGGGCGTGCTGATCATCGCGCAGATGGTCCTGCTGCTCTACAACACGACGCGCGGCGCGGGCGCAGCGCCGCCGGCCGCGGCCGACAACACCCGTGCGCTCGGCCGGCTGCTCTACGTGGACTACGTGTATCCGTTCGAGATCGCGGCCGTGATCCTGCTGGTCGCGATCATCGCCGCGATCGCGTTGACGTTCCGGCGCCGGCGATCGACCAAGTACCAGGACCCGGCAGCGCAGGTGAAGGTGCGCCGCCAGGACCGCGTGCGCCTGCTGGACCTGCCGACGGAGAAGCGGGAAAGCTGACAGCTGCAAGCGCTTCCGGCGGCTTGCGACGCCGGGCTGACGAACAACAACAGGGAAACGACGTGTCGATGCTTGCCGAGCCGATTCCGCTTCACTACTACCTGATCCTGAGCGCGCTGCTGTTCGCGATCTCGGTCGTCGGCATCTTCCTCAACCGGAAGAACGTCATCATCCTGCTGATGGCGATCGAGCTGATGCTGCTCGCCGTCAACCTGAACTTCGTCGCGTTCTCGTATTTCCTCGGCGACATGGCCGGGCAGGTGTTCGTGTTCTTCATCCTTACCGTGGCGGCCGCCGAGTCGGCGATCGGCCTCGCGATCCTGGTGCTGCTGTTCCGGAACGTCGGCTCGATCGACGTCGAGGACCTGGGCAAGCTGCGCGGCTAGGGCGGACGGTCATGGACATGAAGACGCTCTACCTCCTCGTCCCGCTGGCGCCGCTGGCGGCATCGATCGTCGTCGGCCTGTTCGGCGCGAGGCTCGGACGCAGCGTGTCGCACTGGCTGTGCATCCTGGGCGTTGCGGCCTCGATGGTGGCGTCGTACGTGATCTGGCAGGACGTGCGCGCCGGCAACGCATTCAACGGCAATGTGTACACGTGGGCGCAGGTCGCCGACGTCCAGTTGGCGCTCGGCTTCCTGCTCGATCCGTTGACGACGACGATGATGCTCGTCGTCACGTTCGTGTCGCTGATGGTGCACATCTACACGATCGGCTACATGGCCGACGACCCCGGCTATACGCGCTTCTTCAGCTACATCTCGCTGTTCACGTTCTCGATGCTCATGCTGGTCATGAGCAACAACTTCCTCCAGCTGTTCTTCGGCTGGGAGGCGGTCGGTCTGGTCAGCTACCTGCTGATCGGCTTCTGGTACACGCGCCCGACGGCTATCTACGCGAACCTGAAGGCGTTCCTCGTCAATCGGGTCGGCGACTTCGGCTTCGTGCTCGGCATCGGCCTCGTGCTCGCGCATTTCGGCACGCTGGACTACGCCGAGGTGTTCCGCCGCGCACCGGAGCTCGCCGGCGTCACGGTGAACCTCTGGGGCGGCGTCCGCCTGGTCGCTGATGAGCGTCATCTGCATCTGCCTGTTCATCGGCGCGATGGGCAAGAGCGCCCAGGTGCCGCTGCACGTCTGGCTGCCGGACTCGATGGAAGGCCCGACGCCGATCTCGGCGCTGATCCACGCGGCGACGATGGTCACCGCCGGCATCTTCATGGTCGCCCGCATGAGCCCGCTGTTCGAGCATTCGGAGACGGCGCTCGCGTTCGTCACCGTGATCGGCGCCACGACCGCGCTGTTCATGGCGTTCCTGGGCATCGTGCAGAACGACATCAAGCGGGTCGTCGCCTACTCGACGCTCTCGCAACTCGGCTACATGACGGTCGCGCTCGGCGTCTCGGCGTACTCGGCCGCGATCTTCCACCTGATGACGCACGCGTTCTTCAAGGCGCTGCTGTTCCTGGCCGCCGGCTCGGTGATCATCGCGATGCATCACGCAGCAGGACCTGCGCAGGATGGGCGGCCTGTGGCGCTACATGCCGATCACCTGGGCGACGGCAGTGATCGGCTCGCTCGCGCTGGCGGGGATCCCGCCGTTCGCCGGCTTCTTCAGCAAGGACGCGATCATCGAGGCGACGCACGCTCTCGACGATCCCGGGCCACGGCTACGCGTACTTCGCCGTGATCACGGGCGTCTTCATCACCGCGTTCTACTCGTTCCGCATGCTGTTCCTCGCGTTCCACGGCAAGCCTCGCTGGACCGACGCGACGACCGAGGCGCACGACGCGCATGCCGACAAGCATCACGACGCGTCGCACGAGGCGGGCGCGGAGCCGGATCCGCACGGCCAGCACGGCGTCGACGCCGAGCATCCACCGAAGGAGAGCCCTTGGGTCGTGACCGTGCCGCTCGTCCTGCTCGCGATCCCGTCGATCTACTCGGGCTGGGCGTACATCGAGCCGATGCTGTTCGGCGGCTATTTCGGCAGCTCGATCGTCGTCCTGCCGGCGCACGACGTGCTCGGCAAGCTGAAGGGCGAATGGCACGGCGCGCTCGCGTTCGTCCTCCACGGCCTGACCGCGCCGGCGTTCTGGCTTGCGGTCGCGGGCATCGCCGCCGCCTGGTATTGCTACCTCGTGAACCCGGCGCTGCCCGAGCGCATCCGCCAGCGTTTCGGCCCGATCTACACGCTGCTGGACAACAAGTACTACTTCGACCGCTTCAACGAGGTGGTCTTCGGCGCCGGTGCCCGCAGGCTCGGGACGTTCCTGTCGGACGTCGGCGACCGCACGATCATCGACGGATTCTTCGTCAACGGCACCGCGCGGGTCGTCGGCTGGTCCGCCGCGCTGCTGCGCCATATCCAGACCGGTTACGTCTATCACTACGCATTCACGATGATCGTCGGCGTCTTCGCGCTGCTGGCGTGGTTTAACCGATAGCGAACCGATGAAAAACGTGTCCGCACGATTCGAGTGGCGCTGACGTGACGTCGGCGTTGCACCTTTTTCATCGGGATGATTTCAGGCGGGCGCCTTGGGAGCGGCCCGGCGGCGCCCGCGAGCAACATGCACGAAACAACGCGCGTCATGCGCGGCGCTGAGCATCGCGCGCTAGACATAGCATGACGCCGTACCTTTCGCTCGCCATCTGGGTGCCGATCGCCGCGGGCCTCGCGGTGCTGGCCGTGAGCCGCGACCGCGACGCCGCCGCTGCGCGGTGGATCGCGCTCGCCGGCGCGCTCGCCGGCTTCGTCGTCACGCTGCCGCTGTTCTTCCATTTCGATCCGGCGGCGTCGGGCATGCAGTTCGTCGAGCGGCGCGAGTGGATCCCGCGATTCGACATCTGGTACCACCTGGGCGTGGACGGCATCTCGGTGCTGTTCGTCGTGCTGAACGCGTTCATGACGCTGCTGGTCGTCTGGTCGGCCTGGGAAGTGATCCAGTCGCGCGTCGCGCAGTACATGGCCGCGTTCCTGATCCAGTCGGGGCTGATCAACGGCGCGTTCTCCTCGCTGGACGCGATCCTGTTCTACGTGTTCTTCGAGGCGATGCTGATCCCGATGTACCTGATCATCGGCGATCTGGGGCGGCCCGAACCGCGTGTACGCGGCCATCAAGTTCTTCCTCTACACGCTGCTCGGCTCGCTGCTGATGCTGGTGGCGCTGATCTACCTGTACGGCGCCTCCGAGACGTTCGCGTTCCTCGACTGGTACACGCTGCCGCTGTCGCTGGACGTCCAGCTGCTGCTGTTCGTCGCGTTCTTCCTCGCGTTCTCCGTCAAGGTGCCGATGTGGCCGGTGCACACCTGGCTGCCGGATGCCCACGTCGAGGCGCCGACCGGCGGCTCGGTCATACTGGCGGCGATCACGTTGAAGATCGGCGCTTACGGATTCGTGCGGTTCATCCTGCCGATCCTGCCGGACGCATCGCGCTATCTGTCGAGCTTCATCATCGTGCTGTCGCTGATCGCGGTCGTCTACATCGGCTTCGTCGCGCTGATGCAGGCCGACATGAAGAAGCTGATCGCGTACTCGTCGATCTCGCACATGGGGTTCGTGACGCTCGGCTTCTTCCTGTTCCATCCGATCGGCATGGTGGGCGGGCTCGCGCAGATGCTGTCGCATGGCTTCGTCTCGGCGGCGATGTTCCTGTGCGTCGGCGTGATGTACGACCGGGTCCACAGCCGGCAGATCGCCGACTACGGCGGCGTCGTGAACACGATGCCGAAGTTCGCCGCATTCATGATGCTGTTCGCGATGGCGAATGCAGGGCTGCCCGCCACGTCCGGCTTCGTCGGCGAGTTCCTGGTCATCCTGGCGGCCGTGCAGGTGAATTTCTGGCTGGCGTTCCTGGCCGGCACGACGCTGGTCCTCGGCGCGGCGTACACGCTGTGGATGTACAAGCGCGTGATCTTCGGCGACATCGCGAATGACAGCGTGCGCACGCTGAGCGACCTGAGCCCGCGCGAATTCTGGCTGCTGGCAACGGTCGCGGCCGCCGTCCTGCTGATGGGCGTCTGGCCCAAGCCGTTCACCGACGTGATGAACCAGTCGGTGATCGATCTGCTCGCCCACGTGGCGAAGAGCAAGCTCTGAAGCCATGGACGCTGAATCTCAGCTCCCGTCATTCCCGAGATCGTGCTGCTGTCGGCGGCCTGCGCGGTGCTGCGTGATCGACCTCTTCCTGTCGCAACGCAATCGCCGCATCAGCTACTGGCTCACGCAGGCGAGCCTGCTCGGTACTGCGTGGCTGGTGCTGGCGACCGGGACGGCGGCCACGACGAAGGCGTTCGGCAACATGGTCGTCGACGACATGGTCGCCGATCTCCTCAAGCTGTTCTCGCTGGTCGCGGTTTCGCTCGGCCTGTTCTACGGGCGCTATTACCTGGTCAGCCGCAATCTCTTCAAGGGCGAGACGTTCGTGCTGATGATGTTCGCAGCGCTCGGCATGATGGTGATGGTGTCCGCGAACAACTTCGTGACGCTCTATCTCGGGCTCGAGCTGATGTCGCTGTCGACCTACGCGCTCGTGGCGCTGCATCGCGAGTCGACGGCGCCCGCCGAGGCGGCAATGAAGTATTTCGTGCTCGGCGCGATGGCGTCCGGGCTGTTCCTGTACGGCGCGTCGATGATCTACGGGGCGACCGGCTCGCTGGACGTCGACCTGATCATGCAGGCGACGCTGTCCAATCCGGGCAACCGCACGCTGCTCGTGTTCGGTCTCGTGTTCCTGCTTTCCGGCATCGCGTTCAAGCTCGGCGTCGTTCCCTACCATATGTGGGTTCCCGACGTGTACCACGGCGCGCCGACGCCGATCACGCTGCTGATCGGCACCGCGACCAAGCTCGCCGCGTTCGGGCTGACGCTGCGCGTGCTCGCGGGCGCGCTGGGCGGCATCGAGTTCGATTGGCAGGGCATGCTGATCGTCCTGTCGCTGCTGTCGATGATCATCGGCAACGTCATCGCGATCGCCCAGACGAACATCAAGCGCATGCTCGCGTACTCGACGATCGCGAACATGGGCTTCATGCTGATGGGCTTTCTCGCCGCCGACCTGAACGGGTTATCGGCCGCGCTGTTCTACGCGATTACCTACGTGCTGACGAGCCTCGCATCGTTCGGCGTGATCCTGCTCCTGTCCCGCGAAGGCTTCGAGGCGGACCTGCTCGACGACTTCAAGGGGCTGAACCAGCGCTCGCCCTGGTGGGCCTTCATCATGCTGCTCGTGATGTTCTCGCTTGCGGGGATCCCGCCGACGGTCGGCTTCTACGCGAAGTTCACCGTGATCGAGGCGGCCGTCAACGCGCAGTTCACCTGGCTCGCGGTCGTCGCGGTGCTGACGTCGGTGATCGGCGCCTTCTACTACCTTCGCGTGGTCAAGCTGATGTACTTCGACGATCCGGTGGACCACGCCGAAATCGAGGCGCCGGGCGATGCGCGGGCGCTGCTGTCGGTCAACGGGCTCGCGCTGCTGATCCTGGGCATCCTGCCGCAGCAACTGATGGGCCTGTGCGTCGTCGCGCTGGCGCAGTCGCAGTTTCTGTGAGCGTCGACCGATGAAAAACGCGTCCGCGCGTTCGGCGGCTGCCGTGAGGCCTGCGTTGCGCGTTTTTCATCGGGATTGGATTCAGGCGGGCGCCTTGGGGCGGCCCGGCGGCGACCGCAGGAAACGGCACCAAAGCAACGAGCGTCGTGCGCGGCGCTGCGCATCTGCAGCCGCTTTGACTCGCGCTGCTAAGGGGAGGGGCGGGGACTGCGTGATACGCTAAGCCCCAGGAGAATTCATGCGCGTCGGGCTTTTCGTCACCTGTCTCGTCGACCTGATGAGGCCGTCGATCGGGTTCGCGGCGATCAAGCTGCTCGAGGCCGGGCGGCGCAGAAGTCTACGTCCCGCCGACGCAGACCTGTTGCGGCCAGCCGGCGTACAACTCGGGCGACCGGGCGGACGCGATCGCGCTCGCCCGCAAGGTCGTCGACGAATTCGAGGACTGCGACTACCTGGTGTCGCCCTCCGGCTCCTGCAGCGGCATGATCAGGACCCATTATGGCGAACTGTTCGCCGACGATCCCGCGATGCGCGAGCGCGTGGCCGCGCTGGCTGGAAAGACCTGGGAGCTCACGTCGTTCCTCGCCGAAGTGCTGAAGGTCGAGCGCGTCCCGGGCGCGTTCGCCGGTACCGCGACCTACCACGATTGCTGCGCCGGGCTTCGCGAGCTGGGCATCAAGAAGCAGCCGCGCGAGCTGCTCGCCAAGGTTCCGGGGCTCAAGGTCAACGAGATGGCCGAGGCCGAGACCTGCTGCGGCTTCGGCGGCACGTTCTCGGTCAAGTTCGGCGAGATCTCGGCGCGCCTTGCGGACAACAAGTGCGGGCACATCGAGGCGGCCGGCGCGGACGCCGTCGTCCTCGGCGATCTCGGCTGCATGCTCAACATCGAAGGCCGGCTTCGCCGCCGCGGCGACACGCGAACGCAGGTCCTGCACGTGGCCGAGGTCCTCGCGGGCGACGCTCGAAGCCGGGTAGAGCACACGGAGAATCGAAGCGATGCAAGTAGCCTCGATGCACTTCAAGGCGCGCGCGCACGACAAGCTGAACGACGCGCTGCTGCAGACGAACCTCAAGAAGATGCAGGGCAAGTTCGTCATGAAGCGGCGATCGGCGATCGCCGAGCTCGACGACTTCGAGGGCACGCGGGACGCGGCCAAGACGATCCGGCAGCGCGCGCTCGATGATCTCGACACCTGGCTCGCGCTGTTCGAGCAGAACGCGAAGGCGCGCGGCGCGACCGTGCTCTGGGCCGAAACGCCCGCCGACGTCAACGCGCTCGTGCTCGAGATCGCGAAGCGCCATTCGGTGAGGAAGATCATCAAGTCGAAGTCGATGGTCTCCGAGGAGTCGTCGCTCGACCACGCGATCGAGGCGGCCGGCATGACGGTCATCGAGACCGACCTCGGCGAGTACATCCTGCAGATCAACGACTACGAGCCGCCGTCGCACATCATCGGCCCGGCGCTGCACAAGTCGAAGGAGGAGGTCGCCGAGCTCTTCAGCCGCAAGCACGGCACGCCGAGGAAGGACGTCATCGAGGAGCTGTGCCTCGAGGCGCGGAGCGTGCTGCGCGATCACTACCTGACCGCGGACATGGGGATCTCGGGCGGCAACTTCTTCGTCGCGGAAACCGGCTCGGTCGTGCTGGTCACGAACGAAGGCAACGCGACGCTGACGACGACGCTGCCGCGCGTGCACGTCGCGATCTCCGGCATCGAGAAGATCGTTCCCACGCTCGAGGACGTCGCGACGCTGATGCGGCTGCTGCCGCGTTCCGCGACCGGCCAGTCGATCAGCAACTATGTCGACATCCTGACCGGCATCAAGGGCGAGGGCGAGTTCCACGGCGCCGAGCACATGTACTACATCCTCGTCGACAGCGGCCGTACCGGCGTGCTCGCGAGCGACGTGAAGGAGGCGCTGCGCTGCATCCGCTGCGGCGCGTGCATGAACCACTGCCCGGTGTACCAGAACGTCGGCGGCCATTCGTACGGCTGGGTCTATCCGGGACCGATCGGCTCGATCCTGACGCCGATGTACGTCGGGCTCGAGAACGCCAAGGATCTGCCCTCGGCGTCGACGTTCTGCAACCAGTGCGGCGTCGTGTGCCCGGTCAAGATCCCGCTGCCGGACCTGCAGCGCAAGCTCCGCGAGCAGTCGTTCGAGCGCGGCCTGCCCCCATGGACCGAGCGCGCCGGCGTCAAGGCCTGGGCATGGTTCGCGAAGCGTCCGGCGCTGTACGCCGCAGCCTCGAAGCTCGGCGTGCGGATGCTGAAAGCGATGGGCGGTCGCGACGGGGTGATCCGAAGGCTTCCGCTCGGTGCCGGCTGGAGCGAAGGCCGGGACATGCCGGCGCCAGCGGGCCGCACGTTTCGCGAGCTCTACCGCGCGCGCCAGCGCAACGGTTCATCCGGCAAGTCGAATGTCGCGAGCGAAGGTTCCGGAGAGCCACGACGATGAATGCCCCGCACGCTTCCGCGGTCACGTTGCCGCCGCTGTCCCGCCGCGCCGAGTCGCTCGGCACCGAAAACGCGTTCGTCGTGCTCGCCGAGGTCAACGGCCTCGCCCGCCAGGGCCGCGACATCGTGTCGTTCTGCATCGGACAGCCCGACTTTCCCACACCCGCGCACGTGCAGGACGCCGCGATCGCCGCCATCCGCGGCGGCAAGCACGGCTATACGCCGTCGGCGGGTATCGACGAGCTGCGTGCCGCGGCCGCGCAGGACATGGCGTCGCGTCGCGGTCTCGACATCCGCCCCGAGGACGTCGTCGTCGGCGGCGGCGCAAAGCCGTTCATCGCCTACACGATCGCGTCGGTGACCGACTACGGTGCCGGCGACGAGGTCATCTATCCGGTGCCGGGCTTCCCGATCTACGAGTCGCAGATCGTTGCCAACGGCGCCGTCCCGGTGCCGATCTTCCTGCGCGAATCGCGAAACTTCGCCTTCGATCCCGCCGAGCTCGAAGCGAAGATCGAGCCCGAAGACCCGGCTCCTGATCCTCAACACGCCGCAGAACCCGACCGGCGGGATCCTCTCGAAGTCGGATCTCGACGCGATCGCGGAGATCCTGATCCGCCATCCGCAGGTCTGGGTGTACGCCGACGAGATCTATTCGCGCCTCGCGTACGATGGGCCGTTCGATTCGATCGCGACGCGTGCGGGGCTTTTCGAGCGCACGATCATCAGCGACGGCGCGCAGCAAGACCTGGGCGATGACCGGCTGGCGCATCGGCTACACGGCGAACCGCGCGCTCGCGCCGGTGTTCACGCGCTGGATCACGAATACCGACTCGTGCGCGTCGCAGATCTCGCAATGGGCGGCGGTCGAGGCGATCCAGGGTCCGCAGGACGCCGCCGAAGCGATGCGCGCGAAATTCCTCGAGCGCCGCGACCTGATCGTTCGCCTGCTGAACGGGCTCCCCGGCGTGACGTGCAAGACGCCCGGCGGCGCGTTCTACGCGTGGCCGAATGTCACCGAAGCGTGCCGCATGACCGGGTGCGCGGATTCCGAGGAGTTTCGCAAGCGCCTGCTGCACGAGGCCGGCGTCGCGGTACTCGCCGACATCCATTTCGGCCGCCGCGTTCCGGGCGACGGGCAGCACATCCGGTTCTCCTACGCGGCGAGCAACGAAATGATCGAGCGCGGCATCGAGCGGGTCGCCGCGTTCATCGGCAAGAATCAGTCGCTGACGATGGCCACGACGATCGACAACAATAGCGTGGCGCGCGACGCGATCATGGATCGCGTGCGCAAGGCGCTGCGCAAATCGGGCGACGACGGCAAAGCGCGCGACGCACGCCGAGCGCTATGTCGCGATGCATGCGCGTGGCCCGCAGCCCGGTGTCGGGCCCGACCTGATCGCGCAGTTCGTCGAGCGCGCGATCCACATGGAATCGACGGTCGAGCGGATCGGCTCGCGCGATGCAGATTCCGGCAGCGGTCGCGCGCTTATCTCGATGCGCTCGAGCTTCCCGCGGCGATCGCCGAGCAGAAGTCGCACACCGGCGTTTGCTGGCCGGAGTTCGCCGACCTCGACTGGAGTGGCGCCGGTCTTTCGATCGAGCCGCGGCCGACGCAGGGCCACGACCGTCTGGGGATCACCGGTTGCCTTTGTGCGATCGCGGAGACCGGCACGCTCGTTTTCATTCCGGGACCCCAGATGCCGACCGCGACGACGCTGCTGCCGGACACGCACGTCGTCGTGCTGCGCGCATCCGATGTCGTTGCGACGATGGAAGACGCGTTCACGCGCGTCCGTGCCGCGAAAAGCCGCATGCCGCGCGCGATCAATTTCATTTCCGGGCCGTCGCGCACCGGCGACATCGAGCAGACGATCGTGCTCGGCGCGCACGGTCCGTATCGCGTGCACGTTCTGCTGCTCGATCCGTCCGCGATCGGCTGAGTCCCGCGTCCGTACGGTCGTCAATCGACCGTACGTCTAATCCGTTCGGATGAATTGACGCTGCAGCGCGTAAGGATCGACGATGGGCGCGTTCGCTGTGCGCGTTGCGCGGCGACTGCAAAGCGCCTTCCGAAGGAAACGCGATGCCCGAGGCTGCCGTCGTCCCGACTGCCGATCGCAATCCGCCTGTCGACTATGCGGTCGCCGTCTGGCTCGGCACGCCGAAGGAGGAGATCGAGAAAGGGCTGCGCGAGGGCTGGATCCGTCGTCCCGGCGTCGATTGGCGCGCCTGGACCGAGGAACGCGAAGGTGTTGCCTCGGATGGGGCTTCGGTTGGCACAATCGCGTCGCCGCCCTTGCCGGACACAACAACCGATTCCCCGTCGTCCGAATCGCCGTCGCCCGATACGCGCACGCGGATCGAGGCCCTGCTGCGCCGGCTCGATCCTGCGCTGGAAGCGCGGACGTTTGCCGACGCCTGGAACGAGGCCGGCGCCGACGACGCGATGCGCACCGGACGCTTCATCGATTTTCTCGGTCGCGCGCTGAATGCGCCGCAGGACGCTGCCTCCGAACTGACGATCGCAACTCGAGTCGCTGGAGCAGGCCGCGGGAGGCGATCGCACGCCAGCGCGCGGTTCGTGCGGCTGGATGGCATGACTGGCGCCGAGCTCGAGCAGCTCGCGGCGGCCGACGGCGCTGTCCGTCGCGCGCTCGCCGAGCACTCGCCGTGGGCATTCACCGGCGACCGCGAGCTGGCACGGCTCGGCGACCCGTCGGGTCGCTACGATCGCTTCGATCCGGATACCGGCGAGGAGCTGCTGAGCGAAGCGTGGCTCGGTGATCGCGCAAAGCATGCAGCCTGGCGAAATGCCGAGGCCGCCGGCCGGCCGCTCGAAGTCGACGGCGATGGCTGGCGCTTCATCGACCGCGCGGCGGGTGACGCAGTCGTCGGTCGAGCTCGAGGGGTCTGCCGATCGACCCGTGAACCAGGTCATCTTCGCTCGCGACGACGGCGATCGCGTGAACGGCGGCGCAGGCACGGATCGCATGCACGGCGGACGTGAAGACGACATCCTGCGCGGTCGAGGTGGCGACGATCTGCTCGAAGGGGGCGCGGGCGACGATGTATTGCAGGGCGGAACAGGTCGCGACCTCCTCGCCGGTCAGCAAGGAGACGACGAGCTCGAGGGCGGTGCCGGCGACGATCGGCTCGAGGGCGGTAGCGGCGACGACGAGCTGTCCGGTGACCGAGGGGACGATCTCCTGCGGGGCGGCGCGGGGGTGGACACGTATCGCTTCGAAGGCGGCGATGGCGTCGACACCATCGAAGACGACGGCGGCATCGTCATCATCGACGATGTCGCGCTGACCGGCACGATGCGCAGAGACGGTGATGACTGGACTTCAGCGGACGGTCGCTTCCATTTCGCAGTCGAAGGCGATGGTGAAGACAGCACGCTCGTCATTCGCGATTCCGAGGCCGCGGAGGGTTCTGCGCAAGCCACGGTGCGCATCGCCGCATGGAATCCCGGAGCGTTCGGGATCTCGCTGGCCGACGCGGACGAAGACGAGGGCGAAAGCGAGAATGAAGGCCGCGATGGCGAGGGCGAGGGCGGGCACGACGACGAAGCGAGGCAGAGGACGGGCGCCGGACGGCCGTGCGGATTCGTTCTCGCCGGCGCCGCCGCAGCAGGGCGACAGCGGTGGGCAGGCGGATGATGCTGCAGATACCAGTGGTGACATCGCAGCAGCAACGGCGTCGCGCCCACACGGTCGGCCGCTTCATGGCTCGTGCCTGATGCGTTCGAAGCACTATCGCTCGTCGACACCGCCAACGTCGCGCTCGCGCTCGACGCATGGTCGCCGCCGGTGCCGCCCGACATTGGCGTCGTCGCCGAGAGTCCGATGGGTGTCACTTCGGCCGATCTCGGCGATGCGCTGGCCGAAACGCGCGGGAGATGTGGAAAGCGACGGCGGCGCGGGATCGATCGCTCTCGATCTGCTGTTCGCACCGTCGCCGCCACGGCTTGGCGACGGCCCGAAGGCACCCCCTGATCTGATGCTGCGACCCGTGCCCTAGGAGGCGCCGCGCCATCGGCGTGCTGTGCATCAGGTGATGTCGCGACAGCATGACCGCCAGTCACAGAGGTTTCGATCGGGGCGTCGATCGTGTCACGACGGCGGCGGCTTTCGACCCTGCGCTTCTCCGGCTCGAGGAGACGCCGCCGTCGCCTTTGCCACGCCGTCTGCTCCACGCGCTGCTCGCGTTGCTTGCCGTGCTCGCGGTGGCGTTGTTCGCCGGCCGGTTGGACGTCGTCGTGGTCGCCGAGGGCCGCTTGGTCCCGCGCACGTTGCTCAAGATCGTGCAGCCCGCCGATGCCGGCGTCGTCCGCGAGATCCTGGTCGAGGAGGGCATGGCGGTCGTAGCTGGCCAACCGGTCCTGCGACTCGATGCACGGCTCGCGGATGCCGACTTGCGCGCGCACCGCATCGAGCTTGCGCAACGCCTGTTGCAGCTTCGCCGGCTCGATGCGGAGCTCGAAGGCGACTCGCTGGAACGGCATCCGGACGATCCGGCCGATCTGTTCGCGCGCGCGGCCGCGCAGCTGAGCGCCAATCGCGCCGCCTATGGGGACGCGGTCGCGCACGCAAGCGCGCAGGTCGCGCGCATCGAGCAGGAGTTGTCCGCCGCCTTCGAAGTGCAGGAGAAGTTGAACCGCACCGTGCCGATCGCGCAGACGATGGCGGTTCGCTACGATCGCCTGCGCCAGGAGGGCTTCGTCAGCGAGCTCTTCGCGCTGGAGCGCGAACGTGATCGCATCGAACGCGAGCAGGACCTGCGGGCGCAGCGTCACACGGTACGCGCGCTGCAGGCGAGCCTCGATCAGGCAACGCGCCAGCATGCGCAGGTCGCCTCGAACCACCGACGCCAGCTGCACGCCGAACGCGCGGAAGCGAACGCGCAGGTCGCGCGTCTGCGCGAGGAGCTCGACAAGCAGCTCGTGCGGCGCGAGCACATCGAGCTCATGTCGCCGCAGGCCGGCGTCGTGAAGGAGCTCGCGATCCGTACGGTGGGCACGGTCGTCAGCGCCGGCACCGTGCTGCTGACGCTGGTCCCGGCCGGCGATGCGCTGGAAGCCGAAGTGATCGTCCGCAACGAGGATGCAGGCTTCGTGCGCGCCGGCCAGCGCGCGCAGCTCAAGGTCGCGGCGTATCCGTTCCAGAAGTACGGATTGATCGACGCAGAGGTTCTGCGCATCGGGCCCGACGCAACCGAGGCGAGCGCCAACCGGCCATCCGGCGACGAGGCGCAACCCGCGGGCGGCTATCGTGCCCGCGTGGCGCTTTCCGCGCAGTCGCTGGCGTTCGACGGTTCACGATTGACCCTCAGCCCCGGCATGCTCGTGAGCGCGGAAATCCATCTTGGCCACCGCGCGGTGCTCCACTATCTGCTTGCGCCGGTGCAGAAGGCGTGGCACGAGGCCGCGCGCGAACGCTGACGGCGTGCGATGCGAGGCGAAGCCACGTCGGCGATCGGGTTGCGCATCGCGCCCGCCGACTTGTTCTGGGCGCTCGGCAGCCTCTGCAATCTTCACCGGCTGCCCTTCGACGCGAGCCTGCTCGCACGCGCGTATCCGCCGCCGCACACGCTCGGAACGCTGATCGAAGCGCTGCGCGCCCTCGGGTGCGAGGCCGAGCTCGCGCAGCGAAGGGTCGAGCAGCTGGCGACGATGCCGATGCCTTGCATCGTCGTCGTGTCTGCCCGCTGCTGCGGCGGACGACAGCACGGAAACGCGGCCCGCACTGGTCGTTCGCGCCGATGGCGAGCGCATCCTCTATTTCGCGTCGGGTGCAAACACGCCCACCGTCGCCACGCACGCGGAATTCGCAGCCGACTTTTCCGGCATCGCGCTGAAAGTCTCGCGACCGGGTCCGATTCCGAACGACGGCGAAACCCCCACGCCGCACAGATTCGGCTTTCGCTGGTTCGTTCCCGAGATCCTCCGACATCGCGGAGTCTGGCGCGAGGTCCTGGCCGCGTCGCTGGCCATCCAGTTGCTCGCACTCGCACTTCCGCTGCTCTCGCAGGTGATCATCGACAAGGTGATCGTGCATCGCGCCACCAGCACGCTCGCCGTCATCGCCGCCGCGCTCGTCGCGATCGTCGTTTTCTCGTCCGTGCTCACCTGGATCCGGCAGTACCTGGTGATCCACACCGGCAATCGCGTCGACGGCGTGCTGGGTGCCGCCGTGTTCCGGCATCTGCTCGCACTCCCCTTGCGCTACTTCGAGCGCCGTCCGACAGGCGTCCTTACGGCGCGGCTCGCGGGCATCGAAACGATTCGCGAGTTCCTGACCGGCGCGGCGGTTGCGCTGGCGCTGGATGTCCCGTTCCTGCTCGTCTTCCTCGTGGTGATGCTGCTCTACAGCGTGCCGCTGACGCTGCTGACGCTGGCCGTCGTTGCGTTGCTGGCGATCGCCTCGGCGCTCGCAGCTCCGCTGTTCCAGAAGCGCTACGACGCGCAGTTCCTGGCCGCAGCGCGCAGCCAGGCGTTCGTTACCGAGCATGTCGCTGCCATCGAGACGGTGAAGGCGTTGCAGCTCGAGCCGCCGCTTGGCCTGCGCTACGAAAGCCTGCTCGCGACCTATCTCGATGCGGGCTTTCGCACGCGACAGGTGTCGAACAGCTATCAGACGATCGCGGGAGCGCTCGAGCAGTTGCTGTCCGCGTCGATCCTGTGCGCCGGCGCATGGATCGTCATGACCACGGCCGATTTCACGATCGGCATGCTGGTCGCGTTCCAGATGTTCGCGGCGCGCGTCGCGCAACCGTTGCTGCGGCTGACGAGCCTGTGGCAGCAGTTCCAGCAGGCTGTGATCGCGGTGAAGCGGCTCGCGGACGTGATGGACGTGCCCGCCGAGCCGCACTGCGTGGCGCCGACGCGCGTCGCGCAGGGCGCCGGGCGCATCGAGTTCGCTGGTGTGGGCTTTCGGTATGCGCCGGAGCGTCCCTGGCTGCACCGGAATCTCGAGTTCACCGTCGAGCCCGGCGAATGCGTCGTGCTCACCGGTCGCTCCGGCTGCGGCAAGAGCACGCTGCTGAAGCTGCTGCTCGGCTTCGCGCATCCCGAGGAAGGCGCGGTGCGCATCGACGGGCGCGACACGCGCGCCTTCGGCGCGAACGAGCTGCGGGCGCGTTTCGGTGTCGTGCCGCAGGAGACGACGCTTGTTCTCAGGCACGCTGCTCGACAACCTGCAGCTCGGCAATCCGCTCGCGAGCTTCGAGCAGGTCGTGCAGGCCTGTCGCGTCGCGGAAATCCACGCCACGATCGAGGCGCTGCCCGACGGCTACCGGAGCGAGGTCGGCGAGCGGGGCGTCGGGCTCTCAGGCGGCCAGAAGCAGCGGATCGCGCTCGCTCGTGCGCTGCTGCGTCGGCCCGCAGGTCCTGCTGCTGGATGAGCCGTTTTCGCAGCTCGACGATGAATCGGCCGCGAACATCGCGGCCGCGGTGTCGAAGCTCAAGGGCGCGCTGACGATCGTCATCGTCAGCCATCAGGTGCCGGCGACGCTTGCGATCGACCGGCGGATCGAACTGAGTGCGCTGAGCGAGCCCTTGAACAGAGGCTCAGCCCTGCGCATGACGCTCGTTGCTCCGTGCCGTTACTCGCGGGCGGCGAAGGGCCGCCCCGAGGCGCCCGCCACTTTCAGCTCCCGACGAAAAACGTGCGACGCCGACGATCGCGTCAGCCACCGAACTTGCGGACGCGTTTTTCGTCGGTGCGCTAGTCGCCGTACTCGGCAAGGACCGACTCGATCCGCGCGGGATCGGCCAGGAACGCGTCGATGCAGCGCGGATCGAAATGCTCGCCGCGCTGCGCACTTCAGGAAGTCGATGCCTTCGGCCAGCGGCCACGCGTGCTTGTAGGGCCGCTCGGACACCAGCGCGTCGAACACGTCGGCCACCGCGACGACGCGCGCCACGAGCGGAATGTCCTCGCCGTGCAGGCCGTTCGGATAGCCGGAGCCGTCGTATTTCTCGTGATGGCCGAGCGCGATGATCGCGCCCATCGACAGGTACTTCGACGGGCTGCCCTTCAGGATGTCGTAGCCGATGCGCGGGTGCGTCTTCATGACCTCATCTTCGGGCTTGCGTCAGCGGGCCTTCCTTCAGCAGGATCGCATCGGGAATGCCGATCTTGCCGATGTCGTGCATCGGCGCGGCCACTTCGAGCACGTGCACGGTCTCGGCGCCCAGGCCGAGGTGCTGCGCCGATCAGCGCCGAGTACTTCGCCATCCGCATCAGGTGGTTGCCGGTCGTCTTGTCGCGGAACTCGCCGGCCTTCGCGAGCTTCGACAGCGTCTCGAGCTCGCGCTCGTGGATCTCGGCGACCGACTTGTCGACCTGGTACTGCAGCACGCGCGCCTGGTCGGACAGCACGATCTTGTGACGGCGCAGCTCGAGCAGGTTCGCGCAGCGCGCGCGCGTCTCGTGCTCGTCGAGCGGCTTGATCAGGAAGTCGGTCGCGCCGGCTTCGAGCGCGTCGTAGCGGATCTTGCGGTCGTCGACGACGGTGATGACGACGATCGGCACGTCGACGCAATGCGGGCAGGGCGCGCAGCTGCTTGACGAGCTCGATGCCGTCGAACTCGGGAAGCTTGTAGTCGGTGAGGACGATGTCGACGCGATTGTTGCGCGCGAATTCGAGCGCGCGCGATCGGCGTGTCGAACAGCTCGAGATTCAGCTTGCCGTCGATCTGGCGCACGATCTCGGCCAGCAGCAGCCGGCTGCTGAACAGGTCGTCGACGATCAGGACCGTGTTGCGCTGCGCTCGCGCGAACGCGATCTCGGAAATCACGCCGGTCCCCTGGACGGTCGTGCGTGCTGGTGCGCGTGTCATCTCGGTCCTTGCGCGAAAGTGGCGCGGGACACCGTAAGCAACAACCGGGCCTCCAGCGTCACGATTCGACCGTTGTGCGGTCGACCGGCGGTCGCTGTGTATAAACCAGGCAACCGCACGCATTCGTTATGAGCCACCTCGGATTTCCATCCCGGGTCAGCCGTTGTCTTACAGGAACTTACGCTACCATACTTTAAGCATTTTGCGAGCATTCTGCGACTTTGCCCGCGTGCCCGACAACCGGGACTTACCGGCCCTTGGGGATAACCCTGTTGATAATCCGGTGCCCTGATGCGGCAGGCCCAGCCGCATTGCGCCGTAGCTCCGACCCGTCCGAACCCGGGACGCGCAGGCACCCTTCGGAGGAGCAAAACGAAAAAGCCGAAGGGTCACTTCGGCTTGCGTGACGCCTGGTGCGGCGACCTGGATCGATTGGTCGGGGCGAGAAGATTCGAACTTCCGACCCCCTGCACCCCATGCAGGTGCGCTACCAGGCTGCGCTACGCCCCGACCGAGCTGTCGATTATACCTTGGCGGCGGCGTCACGGCGGCTCGAGCAGTCGCCGGATCTGCTCCAGCTCGTCGCGCAGCGTGGCTCGGCGATGGCGGCAGCGGCACTGCGACGCTGGTCGCGCTCGTGCGCCGAGCGTGCGGCCGCGCGCGGCTCGACCGCCTCCGAATCGAGCCGGTGGCGCGCGCCGTTGATCGTGAAGCCCTGCTCGTAGAGCAGGTCGCGGATGCGCCGGATCAGCAGCACCTCGTGGTGCTGGTAATAGCGCCGATTGCCGCGCCGCTTGACCGGCTTGAGCTGCGCGAACTCCTGTTCCCAGTAGCGAAGCACGTGCGGCTTGACCGCACAGAGGTCGCTGACCTCGCCGATGGTGAAGTAGCGCTTGGCGGGGATCGGCGGGAGGTCGGCCTTAGCTCGGCTGGTTTCCGGCATGGTTCGCGGCTTCGACCATGGCCTTCAGTTTCTGGACTTGCGTGAAAGGTGACGACGCGGCGCGCGGTGATCGGAATTTCCTCGCCGGTCTTCGGGTTGCGGCCGGGGCGTTGCGGCTTCTCGCGCAACTGGAAATTGCCGAAGCCCGAGAGCTTCACGCATTCGCCCGCCTCGAGCGCGATGCGCATCTCCTCGAAGAAGCGCTCGACCATGTCCTTGGCCTCGCGCTTGTTGAGGCCGAGTTGCTCGAACAGCAGGTCGGCGAGTTCGGCTTTGGTGAGCGTCATTGCAGTCCTACGTGCGCAACGTCGCGCCGAAGCGTTGCGCCAGCAGCGACACGATATCCGCGACCGTCGCGTCGATGTCGGCGTCCGTCAAAGTACGTGAAGTATCCTGCATAAGCACCAGAATCGCAAGGCTTTTTCGGCCGGCGGTCAAACCGGTGCCGCGGTACACGTCGAAGATCGCGATCGACTCGACGTGCGGCGGCCTTTTCGCTCTGGAGCGCGTCGAGCACCGCCTGCGCCGGCACGGCCTCGTCCACGACGACGGCGAGGTCGCGCCGGACGACCGGCTGTCGGGAGACCGGCCGGCCGGCAGGCACCGGCCGCTCGCGTCAACGGCGGCCAGGTCGAGCTCGAACGCGACCGGCGCCTTCGGCAGCTCGAAGCGGCGGACCAGGCGGGGGTGCAGCTCGCCGATCCAGCCGGCGTCGCTGCCGTCGACGACGCACGCGCGGCGCCGCGCCCGGGATGCAGCGCACGGATGCTCGGCGCGCTCGGTCGTCACCCGCGACGCGGCGCGGCCAGCGCCTCGAGGTCGCCCTTGACGTCGAAGAAGTCGACGTCGCGCGCCGGCTTGCTGCCCCACTGCTCGGGCAGCGCAGTCCCGAACGCGAGCCCGCCGATCCGCAGCGGCTGCGCGTCTTCGGCGGCGCGCGCGTCGCGAAGACGCGGCCGACCTCGAACAGCGAACGCGCGGCTCTCGCGCCGGTTGACGTTGGTCTGCAGCGTTTCGAGCAGGCCGGGCAGCAGCGTACGTCGCATCACGTCGAGCTGCGCGGCGATCGGATTCAGCACGCGGATCGGCGTGCCGCGACGGATCGAGCGCGGCTTCGACCTGCCGAGTCGACGAAGCTGAACGTAACGATCTCCTGCCAGTCGCGCGCGACCAGCCGCTCGCGCAGCATCGCGAGCGGCCGAACGGCCTCGGGGATCGGGCAGCATGCGCCGACGGTGCGCGCCGAGCGTGGCCGGGAATCGATTCGTAGCCGTGGATCCGCGCGACTTCCTCGACGAAGTCCTCCTCGATCGCGAGATCGAAGCGGTACGACGGGCGGCGTCACGATGAAGTCGTCGCCGTCGCGCGTGAAACCGAAGCTCAGGCGCGTGAAGACGTCGGCGATCTGCGTCGATCGACAAGCGCCACGCCGAGGAGTCGCGCGACGCGCGCAGCGCGCACGCGCACCGGGTCGCGCGCGGGCAGCGGACCCTTGACGTCGGTCAGCGGCCCCGCGCGCCCGCCGCAGATCTCGAGGATCAGCTGCGTCGCGCGCTCGACGGCGCGCGGCGCAGCAGCTCGAAGTCGACGCCGCGCTCGAAGCGATAGCCCGCGTCGCTCGTGAATCCGAGCCGCCGCATCTTGCCCTGGATCGACCGCGGGATTCCAGAACGCGCCTTCGAGTAGCACGCGCGTCGTGTCGTCGCCGATGCCCGAATACTCGCCGCCCATGATGCCGGCGAGGCCGAGCGGCTTCTTCTCGTCGCAGACCAGCAGCAGGTCGGGCTCGAGGTCGAGCGCTGTCGCCGTTCAGCAGCGTAGCTTCTCGCCCGCATTCGCGAATCGCACGACGACGTCGCCGTCGAGCAGCGCGTCGATCGTACGCATGCAGCGGCTGGCCGAGCTCGAGCATCACGTAGTTCGTGATGTCGACGATCGCCGAGATCGAGCGGATGCCGCTGCGTTCGAGCCGCTGCTTCATCCACGCGGGCGTCGGCGCATTGCGGATCGATGCCGTCGATCACGCGGCTCGCGAAGCGCGGGCAGGCCGCGAGGTCGTCGACCCGCACCGCGATGCGTCGCCGTCGCACGTGACCTGCGCAGGCGCGACTTCGGGCAGCGGTCAGCGGCGCACCGGTGATCGCCGAGACTTCGCGCGCGATGCCCGAGGATCGACAGGCAGTCGGCGCGGTTCGGCGTGAGCTTCAGCGTGAGCAGCGTGTCGTCGAGCGCGAGCGCTTCGCGCAGCGCGGTACCCGGGACCAGATCGTCGGGTCAGCGCAAGCAGACCCGCGCGCATCGTCGTCGAGTGCCGAGCTCCTTCGCCGAGCACAGCATGCCGTGCGATCCACGCCGCGCATCGGTCGCGCGCTTGATCGCGACGCCGTCCGGCAGCGCTGCGCCTTCGAGCGCGCCAGCGGCGCCAGCATGCCGGCTGCTGCGTTCGGCGCGCCGCACACGATCTGTCAGCGTCTCGGCATCGCCAGCGTCGACCGTGCACACGCGCAGCCGATCGGCGTCCGGATGCGGCGCGACGCTTTCGATGCGCGCCGACGACGACGTTCGAAAGCGGCGGCGCCGGCCGGTTCGCTGTCCTCGACTTCGAGGCCGGCCATCGTCAAGCGTTCGCACAGCGCGCGCCGAGTCGAGCGGCGGGTTCGCACATCGTGCGCAGCCAGTGTTCGGAGAATTTCATCGCTGCGCTGCCGTTACGCGAATTGTCGCAGGAAGCGCAGGTCGTTCTCGTAGAACAGGCGCAGGTCGTTGACGCCATAGCGCAGCATCGCGAGCCGGTCCGGCCCCATGCCGAACGCGAAGCCCTGCTAGCGCTGCGGGATCGATGCCCACGGCGTGCAGCACGTTCGGATGCACCTGGCCCGAGCCCGCGATCTCGAGCCAGCCGCCGTCGCCGAAGCTCATGTCGATCTCCGCCGACGGCTCGGTGAACGGAAAGAACGACGGGCGGAAGCGCACCTTGAGATCGTCGCGCTCGAAGAACCGGCGCAGGAACTCGGTGAACACGCCCTTGAGGTCGGCGAACGAGACGTCGTCGGTCGATCCACAGTCCTTCGACCTGGTGGAACATCGGCGAATGCGTCGCGTCGCTGTCGACGCGATAGACGCGGCCGGGCGCGATGATCTTGATCGGCGGCGCGTGCGTTCTCCATGTAGCGCACCTGGATCGGCGACGTGTGCGTGCGCAGCACCAGCCCGCCCTCGACGTAGAACGTGTCGTGCATCGAGCGCGCGGGATGGTTCTCCGGCGTGTTGAGCGCGGTGAAGTTGTGGAAGTCGTCCTCGATCTCGGGGCCGTCGGCGACCTCGAAGCCGAGCGAGCGGAACAGGCCTCGACGCGCTCCAGCGTGCGCGTGAGCGGATGCAGCCCGCCGGCACCCGGACCGCGTCCCGGCAGCGACACGTCGAGCGCTTCGGCCGCGAGCTGCGCCGCGAGCTTCGCGTCCGCGAGCGCTGTCGCGCCGCGCGGTCAGCGCGTCCTCGAGCTGCTGCCTTCGCTTCGTTGATCGCGCGCGCCGGCGGCGGGGCGCTCGGCGGCGGGCAGCTTGCCGAGCGCCTTCAGCTGCTCGGTCAGCGCGCCGCTCTTGCCGAGATAGCGCGCCTTCGCGTTCTCGAGCGCTGCCGGGTCCGCTGCAGGCCTCGAACTCCTCGATCGCGCTTGCGACGATTCGGGTAACGTCTTCCATCGTGTCGGGGCTTTGACCGTGTCCTGAGGACGAAAAAAAGGGAGGCGATGTCGCCTCCCTCTTTTTGCGGATTTCGATCAGGCCAGAGAGGCTTTGGCCTGCTCCGCGATCTTCGCAAACGCCGCCTTGTCGTGCACGGCGAGATCGGCCAGCACCTTGCGGTCGATGTCGATCGACGCCTTGTTCAGGCCGTTGATGAACGCGCTGTAGGTCATGCCGAGCTCGCGCACGGCCGCATTGATGCGCGCGATCCACAGCGCGCGGAACTCGCGCTTCTTCTTGCGGCGGTCGCGGTACTGGTACTGGCCGGCCTTCATCACCGCTTCCTTGGCGATGCGGAAGACGTTGCCGCGGCGGCCGCGGTAGCCCTTGGCCTGGTCGAGGACCTTCTTGTGCCGCGCGCGGGCGGTCACACCACGTTTGACTCTTGGCATGGCGCGCTCCTTACGCGTACGGCAGCATCGCCTTGACCGAGTCCATGTTCGTCGCATGGATGTCGGTCGGAGCCGCGAAGCTGCCGCTTGGACTTGGTCGACTTCTTGGTGAGGATGTGGCGCTTGAACGCCTGCGCGCGCTTGATCGTGCCGCTTCCGCGCACGCGGAAGCGCTTTTTCGCGCCCGACTTGGTCTTCATCTTCGGCATGTCGCCGTCTCTCTTATTTGCTGCCCTCGGTGGTGCTCTCCTTCGCCGCGGCTTGCCGCGGGCGGAGAGGCTTTGGCGGCGTCTTGGCCGCTACCGGCCTCGGGCTTGTCGCTGGGATGCTTCTGCGGCGGCCGGCTTCGGCGCTACGCACTGCGTCTTCTTCGGGGCCAGCAGCATCACCATTTGCCGGCCCTCGAGCCTCGGAAACGACTCGACGACGCTGTGCGGCTCGAGATCGGTCCTGGATCCGCTCGAGCAGCCGCACCCCGAATTCCTGGTGCGCCATCTCGCGCCCGCGGAAGCGCAGCGTGATCTTCGCCTTGTCGCCTTCGGTCAGGAACTGGATCAGGTTCCGGAGCTTGATCTTGTAGTCGCCTTCGTCAGTGCCCGGCCGGAACTTGACTTCCTTGACCTTGATCTGCTTCAGCTTGAGCTTCGCCTCGTGCTGCTTCTTGCTCTCCCGGTACTTGAACTTGCCGTAATCCATGATCCGGCAAACCGGGGGCTTGGCCGTCGGCGCGATCTCGACCAGGTCGAGCTCGGCCGCTTCGGCCTTCGCCAGCGCTTCCGCGAGCGAAACAATGCCGAGCTGCTCACCTTCCACACCAACCAAGCGAATCTCGGGCGCGTTGATTTCCCGTTGATACGCTGATGCTGCTTGTCGAGGGCTATGTGTATGGACTCCATTGACGACAAAAAACGGCCATGCCCCCGACAACGCGCCGGGCCCGATTCGCCTTGCGAATCAAGCGCTAGCGACGCGCCGCGACCTCCGATCGGAGGCGCGCCAGCAAGGCGTCCAGGGGCATTGCCCCCAGGTCCTCGCCGCCGCGGGTACGCACGGCCACCGTTTGGGCCTGCTGCTCCTTGTCGCCGACGATCAGCTGGTAAGGAAGCTTTTGCAGGCTATGTTCCCGAATTTTATAGGTTATTTTCTCGTTCCGCAAATCGGCGGCAACCCGGAAGCCGGCCGCCTTGAGCCGCCGCCACGATCTGCTCGCGCGTAGGCGGCGGAGCGATCCGTGATGTTGAGCACGACCGCCTGCAGCGGGGCGAGCCACAGCGGCATCGCGCCCGCGTAGTGCTCGATCAGGATGCCGATGAAGCGCTCGAGCGAGCCGACGATCGCGCGGTGCAGCATCACCGGCACCTTGCGCGTGTCGTCCGCGGCGACGTACTCGGCGCCGAGCCGCGCCCGGCATCTGGAAGTCGACCTGCATCGTGCCGCACTGCCACGAGCGCCCGATCGAGTCCTTCAGGTGGTATTCGATCTTCGGCCCGTAGAACGCGCCTTCGCCGGGCAGCTCGCTCCATTGCGCACCGCATCGCGCGCAGCGCGTCGCGCAGCGCGCTCTTCCGCGCGGTCCCACTGCTGCGTCGTCGCCCGAGGCGCGGCGTCGGGCCGCAGCGCGAGCTTGATCACGACGTCGTCGAAGCCGAAGTCGCGGTAGACGTCGAGCGCGAGCTTGTGGAACGCGACGCACTCGGCCTGGATCTGCGCTTCCGTGCAGAAGATGTGGCCGTCGTCCTGCGTGAACGCGCGCACGCGCATGATGCCGTGCAGCGCGCCCGACGGCTCGTTGCGATGGCACGCGCCGAACTCGCCGTAGCGCAGCGGCAGGTCGCGGTAGCTGCGCAGGTCCGAGTTGAAGATCAGCACGTGGCCCGGACAGTTCATCGGCTTGATCGCGAAGTCGCGCTTCTCCGACTCCGTCGTGAACATGTTCTCCTTGAAGTTCTGCCAGTGGCCCGAGCGCTCCCACAGCGAGCGGTCGAGGATCTGCGGCGCGCGCACTTCCTGGTAGCCGTTGTCCTGGTAGACGCGGCGCATGTACTGCTCGACCTGCTGCCAGATCGACCAGCCCTTCGGATGCCAGAACACCATGCCCGGCGCCTCGTCCTGCATGTGGAAGAGGTCGAGCTGCTCGGCCGAGCTTGCGATGGTCGCGCTTCTCCGCTTCCTCGATGCGGTGCAGGTACGCGTCGAGGTCTTCCTTCTTCGTCCACGCCGTGCCGTAGATCCGCTGCAGCATCTCGTTGCGCGAATCGCCGCGCCAGTACGCGCCGGCGACCTTCATCAGCTTGAACACCTTGAGCTTGCCCGTCGACGGCACGTGCGGGCCGCGGCAGAGGTCGATGAAGCCGCCTTCGCGATACAGCGAAATGTCCTCGTTCGCCGGGATCGACGCGATGATCTCGGCCTTGTAGTGCTCGCCCATGTCCTCGAAGAACTTCACCGCCTCGTCGCGCGGCATCACCTTGCGCTCGACCTGCTCGTCCTTCTGCGCGAGCTCGGCCATGCGCTTCTCGATCGCCGCGAGGTCCTCCGGCGTGAACGGGCGCTTGTAGCTGAAGTCGTAGTAGAAGCCGTCCTCGATCACCGGGCCGATCGTCACCTGCGCGTCGGGAAACAGCTCCTTGACCGCGTAGGCGAGCAGGTGCGCCGTCGAATGGCGGATGACGTCGAGGCCTTCCGGGTCCTTGTCGGTGACGATCGCGACGTCGGCGTCGCGATCGATGACGATACGACGTGTCGACGAGCTTGCCGTCGACCTTGCCGGCGAGCGCGGCCTTGGCGAGGCCGGGGCCGATCGACGCCGCGACGTCGGCGACGGAGACCGGCGCCTCGAAGCGGCGGACGGCGCCGTCGGGTAATCGTATTGCGGGCATGGCATCACCTCGGGTAGCAAAAAAAAGTGCGGACGAGCCGCACTTTTTCGTTGTCACTTCAGGCGATGCCTGCAACGGGAACGCGCGAACTCGTCGACCGGTTACCTCATCGAAAAACGCGTTCGCGGTGTCATAACCGTTACCCTTTCGATGCTGCCTGGCGTTGCGCCTGGAGTCTTCGCTGCCGGGGATCCTGGTAGGCGCGATTGGACTCGAACCAACGACCCCCACCATGTCAAGGTGGTGCTCTAACCAGCTGAGCTACGCGCCTGCAAGCGTTGAATTATAGCGGATTTCGCGCACCGGCCAAGGCCGCCTCGTCCGTCAGCCGCGGATGCGAAGGGCCAGCCACAGCGCGCCCATCAGGAACGGCTGGTGGACCATGTAGATCGCGAGGCTGTGCCGTCCCATCCAGAGCAATGGGCGAGGCGCGCGACCGAGCGCCGCGATCGGCCGGAACTGCGCGCGCAGCAGCGCATGGCCGAGCCCGACGCCGAGCAGCACGACGCCAAGCCAGGGAAACACCGGGACGTAGTCCTGCGTCGCAGGCTTGTACGTCGTGAAGCCGATCCACGACGTCGATCGGTGATCGAACGCGGGATGCGACGATCAAGAGTCCGGCAGCCACGACCAGGACGCCCAGCGCGACGGCGGCAGCCGGCCTGCTTGCCAGCGGCCGCGCAACGAGCAGCGACAGCGCGATGCAATGCAGGATGCCGAAGTAGATGTAGGTCTGCGGGTAGATGACGTAGCTCGCGATGCTGGCTGCCAGCGCGCACAAGGCGATCAATGCGATCCGTCGCAGGAAGCGCGTCCAGGCGACGCCCGCGCGGTCCGCGAGCACCAGGCTGACCCCGGCCAGCAGGAGGAACGAAGTGACGATCGTCGCTCGCGCTGCGAGCCAGAACCGATCGTTCTCGAAATCGGCACCGATGAGACCGAAGAAGCGGAGGTCGAACGCGAAGTGGTACGCCACCATCGCGAGGATCGCCAACCCGCGAAGCGCATCGACGGACGCGACGCGTTCGCTGGTGGCGCCTGGCTTGACCGGCTCCGGCGTCGCGTGGCGCGCAGCGACGGCTCTGCGCTTGCGCTGCGCCATCAGCGCGTGCTTCGATCCACGCGCACCGCGACGGCGCCGCTCGCATCGGCGGGGCCGAGCGATTCGAGTGCGTTGCGCACCGCCGGCGGTGCGCTCGCATCGGGCACCAGTCGCAGATCCGCCGCGATCCGATCGGCGCCGATCGAGACGTCACCGCTGACCTGCACCGCGCCAGCCCGATTCGATACCGGTCCTGCCAACGCGTTGCCCCGCACAGTCAGCTTGGCGCTCAGTGTCCCGAAGTCGACGACGGGCCAGCCCACGCCGACCAGCCGCGCGTTCCGCCATTCGGCGACGACACTGCCGCTGCTCCCCGAGGGCGCAAGCATCAAAGCGTCGGTCCGCAGCTCGATGTCGCCGCCCGCTTGCAATGCACCCGGATCGGAGATCGATGCAACGATCGACGCCGGCAGGCGCGCGACCACCGAATCGGCCACCGCGCGATTCGCCCGAAACTCGACGCGTCCGCGCACACCGTGCGCAGCGTTGTCCGGCATGCCAAGCGCAATCGACGTCGACACCGCTTGGCAACGGTAGCGGATCCAGCGTCCATTCGAGGGGAACGCGCCAGCGCCCGTCCTGCGACGTCAACACACCGCGACCTCGCCACACCGTGCCCTGCGCGTCGGAAACGCGAACCATCCCGCCGCTGAGCGAAGCCACCCGGGCGTCGACCAGCGCTGCGGGCGCGAACGCGGCGATCGCAGCCGCGAGCACGACGAGGCCCACGACCGTCACCAGGAAACGCTTCATGGTGCCGCGGGACGGGACAGCGCCAGCTCTGCGCGGACGCTTCCCGGAGCGACGCGTGCGGCGAGGAGCGCTTCGACCACGAACAGTTGCTCGTCGCGGCCGAGTTGCTCGATCAAAGCGTTCAGGACCGGGAAATCGATCGCGGCGAACGTCAGGCGCACCCGGCCGTCGCCGACGCCGATCGACGTGAGCTCGCCGCGCAACCCCGCAGCAGTCGACGACACGCTCGGCGGCGCTACGAGGGTCCGGGGTTCGCAACGCCTTCGCCTCGCGCTTGAGCCCCGGCACCTCGTTAGCGGCCTGCTGCGACTGCGCGATACGGGCCCGTGCGGAAGCCAGTGCGCGATCGGTCGACTGCGAGGTCGCGCATCAGCGGCTCCCAGACGAATGCGTGGCCAAGCGCACCGACGACGACGATCGTGCCGAGTACGATCAGCGCGCGCTCGCGCGAAGCTGCGCGCAGCCAGGTGTCACGCAGGCGCTCGGCGATAGTCATGGCAGGGGCGTGACGCGCGCGCGGAGACCGCTGGCCGTCTTCGCATGCAATGACGACAGTCCGGCGGCATCGATACGCTGCATGAAGCCGGAAAGCGTCGCCTCGTCGAGCGGCGCGAGCTCGAGTGTCCATGCGCCGCCGGTCCAGGTCGCGGT
This sequence comes from uncultured beta proteobacterium, assembly GCA_963804205.1. Classification (GTDB taxonomy): domain Bacteria; phylum Pseudomonadota; class Gammaproteobacteria; order Burkholderiales; family Casimicrobiaceae; genus VBCG01. The sequence continues at coordinate 158,521 of CAWDPJ010000010.1, forward strand.
TCGAAGCGCCCCGCTCGGCAACGCAGCCAATGCGGGCGCCGCGCGCGCGAGCAACGGCATCGCGTCGTTCGGCGCGTCAAGCCCCGCGCGGTGTCGCGCATCGGCGTGCAAGCGTTGCAATGGCCTTCGCTGCGTCAGCCGCGACGGCATTCGGCATCCCGGCCTCCCGTGCGACAGGAACCAGGGCCTGTTCGGCGCGCGCGAGTGCTGCGCGTTGCCATGCCCAGGTTCCGACTGCCGCCAATACGTGCAACCCGAGTGCAAGCGCGGCGACCGTCAATGCGAATGCGTAGCGTCGAGCCGTCGGCACGGTACGCGTCGACGATGCTTGCCGGAACGCAGCGAGGACATCGGTCGCCGCCGCGAAGGATTCGGGGGGTGCGGCCTCCCATCGCCACGGCGTGCCGGCGACGAAGCGGACGCCGGTTTCCTGCTTGCCAGCGCGCCAGTGTCGCTGCGTCGGTCGAGCGATCGACGACGACGTTCGCGGGCGCGCGATCGTTGCGCACCGCCTGCGTGAGCGCAATCGCGAGCTCGGGCGGCAAGGCGGCGTCCGGCGCGCGACTCACCGAAAACGCCGCGCCATCCTCGGTGCGAACGAATCCGCTGCGGTCGCTCTCGCACCAGCGCCAGCCGTCAGTGGGTTGCGCAAGCTCGGGTTCGGCGACGGCCCGAGAAAAGGGCGGCATCGCAGCGAACAGCGCGTCGATGAATTCGCGAGCCGCAATGACCGCGTTGATACGACCGCGAGGCCCACGCTCGCCGACTGGCGACGACCGCAGCATCGGCCGACGTCGCGAGGCGATCCTCGAGCGCGTAGGTCGCTGCCGCGATCAGCCGATCGCGCGGTAGCGGAGGCAATTCGACCGCCACCATGCGCACCGTGTCCGCAGCGAGAACGGCTTCGCGGCGCTCGGCCGATGGCCACTGCCCGGGGATGCTTCGGCCGTGCTGCAGCACGCGGCCGTTCGCATCGAACAGCGCCCACGCGTCCGCGCGCGCGGCGTCAGGCGGCCAGCGAGAAGAACGCGGAGCGTGCGCACGAGCGCTCCGAGTTAGTGGTTCGTTGCGATCGGCGAGCGTAGCGTCATTCGATCGTCTGCCACACGACGCGGGGCAGTTCGTCGCCTTGCCGCTTCAGCAATGCGCGACCCTGGGCGATCGTTTCGCCCTGGCGCGCTCTCACGGTCACGAGGAAATAGTCGCTGCGAACGCCGAGCGTGCTCAGGTCTTCGATGCTCGCGCCGGCCGGCAGCCGTGCGCGAAACTCGGCTGCGGTCGTGAAGTACTTGCGCGCGCGATCGACGACGAAACGCAGCGAGCGCGTCGCCTTCGAGGCCGTTCACGGCGGCGCCGAGGACTTCCGGCGGCGCCGTATTGACGTTCAAGCGTCGTCGTCGACGGCAACGCAATCACGTACGGGGCGAGCGTGGCGAGCCGTGGGCCGTCGATGCCGCGTGCGAGCGCCGCTTCGGCCGTGCGCAGCAGTGGCGCATTCGGGGGTACACGTGCGGGTCGCATCTCGGCATACGCGGCCGCCTCGCCGCCGCCCTCGCGGGCGACGTCGTCCGCATCGATCCAGTCGGCGAGCGCATCGAGCGCGGTACCGGAAGGCCTGCTTGCGCGAACAGCCGCGCCAGGCGCTGCTGCTCGACACGTGCGATGGCGCCTTCGATGGCCAGGTTGTTGAGGTTCAGCAGGCCCTGCGCGTCGATGATCCGGCCTTCGATCGAGCCGTTCTCGAGCGGTGTCGGCGGCAGCGGAAGCGACCAGGGCTCGCCCAGATGGTCGTAGGGACCCGCGCGCGCATCCTCGCGGATGATTTGCCGCGCCCAGGCGAGGCCGGCGAGCACGAGGGCCTGCGCCTGCACCTGGTCGCGTCGCAGCTCGACGCTGCGCAGCCACTGCGACTGGCTGGCGGCAAGCGTCGCAATGACGGCGGCAGCGAGCGCTGCCACGAGCATCGCCGTGATGAGCGCCGCGCCGCGGGCATTGCCGCTTGTATGTTTCCCCCCGCTTGCGCTTCGCGCTGCTCCCCCAGGGGGAGGCGAGCGCCTTGGGGCGGCCCTGCGGCGCTCATTGCAGCGCGAACCAGCGCTCGATGGTTTCACCGCTGGCGAGCGTAAGCAGCACGCGCACGGCACGCGGCAACGCTGGCTCGCCGAATCGCGGCCACGCGGCCATCCATTGCCCGCCCGATGCAAGGTGGTCGACGCGAAAGCCGGCCACACCGTCCACGAGCCGGTACGCGGTCGACTCGTCGCGCGATCGATCGAGCGTCGGCCAGTACACGACTTCGAGCGCGGCCTCGCGCACCCGGTACCCGATCCGCTGGCCCGCTGCACCCGGTTCCGCGTCGAACTCGGGTCCGGCGCGCGAGAACACGATCGCGCTTGCGCCGTTGGCTTCGGTCGCCGCGATCCACGCCGGCTCGCCTCCTGTCGGCGTCCTTACCGCCCGCGGCTGCGCTTGCCGCAGGTCGGCCTCGAGGCGTGCGAACGCGAGATCGAGCGTGCGCCAGCGCTTTGCCTCGTCGGAAAGCCGCGATTCACCGTCGACCAGGGCGGCGGTCGCCTGCCACGCAAGCACGGCGGTCAGTGCGAGCAGCGCAAGCGCGACGAGCACTTCGATCAGCGTAAAGCCGCGCCGCGAGTCGGCATGCACACGGCCATTCCAGCGAGGCCGCCGCGTGCGGGTTTCACGGTGAAATCCCGCTAACGTAGCCGGTCAGTCGAGCCAGCGCGTAGTCCGGGACGGCGGATTCGGCGACGACGATGTCGACACGCCGGAACGCGGGGTTGGGCGTGCCGCTCACGCTGACCTTCCACACGAACGAAACGCCGGCCTGCACGGCCTGGCCTTGCGTGTCGGCGCGGGTCAGCGAATCGGACGCAAGCTGGATCGCGGCGAGCCGGTTCTGGGCGACCCACAGCGCGAGCGTGCGCGCCTTCAGCGTGCCCGCACCGTCGGCGGCCTGCGCGAGCGCGCGCATGCCCGCGGCGAGCGCGACGGCCGCGAGCGCAAGCGCGACGAGGATCTCGATCAGCGTGAAACCCGCGATCCTTCATCGCGTCAGCGGCTGCGGTCCCGTGACCGCGACACGGTTCATCGGATCGGCCGACACGACGGCTTGAAGCGTCGGGCTCGCCAGCACGAACGCATAGGGCTCGTTGCGGCCCGAAGGGCGCAACGGAACGATGGCTTGCGGGGACAGCGGCTGACCCGCATAGACGAGCGGCGCAGCGCTGAGCGAAGCAGGCAACGTACGCGGCGCAAGCGGTTCGTCTTCCGAAAGCGTGCGCCAGCGCCCATCCGCGGCTCGCAGCCAGAAACGCCATTGCCCGTCCGCGGCCGATACGCCGAGCGTCTCGTGCCGCACTTCCGCGCGCCGTGCCGCGTATTCGAGCGCACCCGCGAAACGTCGCGCTTCACGATCGAGCGTTCCGCGCTCGTCGCGGTCCAGCGTTGCAACCGCGATGCCCGCAGCGATTGCGAGGATCGCGATGACGACGAGGATCTCGAGCAGCGTGAAGCCGATACGCCGGGTGCCGTTCCGCACGAAACCCGATGGGCCGTCCCAGGGTTTCGTTGGCACGCTTTTCGCCGAAGCTCATAGATCCCACGAGCCGATGTCAGCGTCGTGACCGGCGCCGCCCGGCTGTCCGTCGGCGCCGAAGCTCCAGACGTCGATTTCGCCCTTGAGGCCAGGATTCAGATACTGGTACGGTCGGCCCCAGGGATCGCTGCGGAGCTTGTCGAGGTAGCCGTTCGGCTTCCAGTTCGGCGGCAGCGGCGGCTGCTCGGGGCGCGTAACCAGCGCCGCGAGTCCTTGCTCGGCGGTCGGATAGCGCTGGTTGTCGAGCCGATACAGCTTCAGCGCCTGGAGCAGCGTTGCGATGTCGCTCTTTGCGGCTATCGCACGCGCTTCGTCGGGCCGCTCGAGCACGCGCGGGACCACCAGCGCCGCAAGCACGCCGAGGATCACGATGACGACCATGATCTCGATCAGCGTGAATCCGCGCTGGATACATCGCCCTTCGTGCGCCGCGGCGCCGTGAAACCGGCAGGAATGCATCGGGTCATTATAATTGGCGATCGCATCGACGGCCCCTTGCGCCGTCGCCGCCCAACCGTCGATGGCGTTCTTTCGTCTACTCCGCCGCCTGTTGCTGGTCGTGTTCGTCCTCGGGGCGAGCGCGGCGGCGGCGGCGTGGTGGTACCTCTCGCAGCCGCTGCCCTTGCCGCGCGCTCCCTACGATTTCACGGTCCCGAGCGGCTCGACGCTGTCGGGCGTCGCGCGACGCCTGACCACCGACGGCCTCCTGCCGCATCCTGCTCCGCTGATCGCGCTGGCCCGCTGGCAGGGCGTCGACCGCGGCATCAAGGCCGGAAGCTACGAGGTCGAGCCGGGCATCACGCTGCCGGAATTGCTGTCGCGGCTGACGCAGGGCGACGTCACGCAGACTTCGATCACGATCATCGAGGGGCAGACGTTCGCCGACCTGAAGGCGGCGCTCCGCGCGAATCGCGACGTCGCCAAGCAGGTGATCGAACTGCCGGACAGCGAGCTGATGGCCCGGCTTGGCATCGAGGCGCCGCATCCGGAAGGCCAGTTCTTCCCGGACACGTATTTCTTCGCGACCGGAAGCAGCGACCTCGCCGTGCTGAAGCGCGCGCAGCGCTTGTTGAAGGAGCGCCTCGACGCGAGCTGGGAGAAGCGTGCGCCGGGACTGCCGTTCGCCACGCCCTACGAAGCGCTGATCCTCGCGTCGATCGTCGAGAAGGAAACCGGCCGCGCCGTCGGATCGGCCGCTGATCGCTTCGGTGTTCGTCAACCGGCTGCGACAGAACATGCGGCTGCAGACCGATCCCACGGTCATCTACGGACTCGGCGCGGCGTTCGACGGCAACCTGCGCAAGCGCGACCTCGAGGCGGACACGCCCTACAACACGTATACGCGCGACGGTCTGCCGCCGACGCCGATCGCGCTTGCATCGCAGGCGTCGATCGACGCCGTGCTCAATCCGCCGGCGACAGCCTACCTTTACTTCGTTTCGCGCGGCGACGGCAGCAGCGAGTTCTCCGCGTCGCTCGCCGAGCACAATCGCGCGGTGGCGCGCTACCAGCTCAAGCGGAGCGGATCGTGACGATCCGCGTCGTCGAATTCGCGACATCGGAGGGTTCGTGACCGAGCAGCGCAAGCGCGGCCGTTTCATCACGCTCGAAGGCATCGACGGCGCGGGCAAGAGCACGCACGTGGCGTGGATTCGCGACGCCCTCGCAGGACGGGGTCATCGCGTCGTTGCGACGCGCGAGCCCGGCGGCACGCCGCTCGGCGAGCGGCTGCGCGAGCTGCTCCTCGGCGAGGCGATGACGCACGACACCGAGGCGCTGCTGATGTTCGCGGCAAGACGCGAGCATCTGGAGCAGGTGATCCGGCCCTCGCTCGCGCGCGGCGACTGGGTGCTCTGCGATCGCTTCACCGACGCGACCTACGCGTACCAGGGCGGCGGATACGGCGTGAGCGCGGCGCGCATCGGCCAGCTCGAGGACTGGGTGCACGGCGACTGCCCGCCCGACCTCACGCTGCTGTTCGACGTGCCGCCCGAGGTGTCGCGCGAGCGTCTTGCGAGCAACGCGCGCGACGGGCGCGTGCTCGACAAGTTCGAGCGCGAGCTCCAGTCGTTCTTCGAGCGCGTGCGTGCGGTCTATCTGGAGCGCGCGCGCAACGAGCCGCACCGCTTTCGAATCGTCGATTCCACGAGATCGCTCGACGAGGTACGTGCGCAGCTCGGCGCGGCGCTGGAGGGGTTGCGGTGAACGAAGACGAGCAGGACGTCGCGATTGAACGCGCGCCGCTGCCAGCGTTGCCGCCGTGGCTCGCTGCGCCCGCGCGTGAGGCGCTCGCGCTGCGCAGCGCGCTGGCCGCATGCGTTGCTCGTTTCCGGCCCGGAAGGCGTCGGCAAGCGTGCGCTCGCGCTGCATTTCGCGCGGGCGCTGCTGTGCGAGGCGCCGGCGGCGGACGGCAGCGCGTGCGGCGCATGTGCCGAGTTGCCACTACGTCGAAGTCGGCCAGCATCCGGACCTGCGGATCGTCGAACCGGTCGATGTCGATGAGGAAGGCATCGTCACGCCGACCGAGGTCATCAAGATCGAGGCGATCCGCGGCCTGACGCAATGGTCGCAGCGCACGAGCCATCGCGGCGGCGCGAAGGTCGGCATCATCGCGCCGGCGGAGAAGATGCATCCGCCGACAGCGAACGCGCTCCTGAAAACGCTCGAGGAGCCGCCGCCGGGCACTTACCTGCTGCTGGTCGCGCATCAGCCGGGCCGCCTGCTTCCCACGATCGCGAGCCGGTGCCAACGGCACGCCGTGGCGTTGCCGCACAAGGACGAGGCGTTGGCTTGGCTCGCGGCGCAGGGCGTGAGCGATGCCGAGCACGTTCTCTGCGCAGGCCGGCGGCGCTCCGCTGCTCGCGCGTGACTTGAGCGAGCGGGGCTTGCAGGGCGAGCGCAATGCCTGGCTCGCCGCGCTCGCCGAATCCGCAAACGCTGTCGCCGGTCGCGCTCGCGGCGCGGCTGGAGCTCGGCGGCAGGGATCAGCGCCGCGACCGACTGGCCGCAGCGATCGACTGGCTGATCGCGTGGACTGCGGATCTCGCGCGAATTGCGGCGGGCGGCGGGGCGGCGCGTAACCTCGACCAGTCGCGCGCGCTGTCCGCACTCGCAGCGCGGGTGGCACGTCTTTCGCTGTTTCGCTATCATCGGCTCCTGTTGCAGCAGCGGACGTTGATCGGCCATCCGTTGCAGCCCCGCCTCGTGGCCGAGGCGCTTCTGATCGACTATCGCGCACTTTTCGACTGATGGCGGACCGTCCTGGCACCTCTGCTTCCCCCGGTTCCGCGCTTGCGCGGCCTGGGGTCCTGTCGCTGAACATCCGCGAAAAGGCCGCGCTGTACGCGGCCTACATGCCGTTCCTGAAGGGCGGCGGCATCTTCATCCCGACGTCGCGCGAATACCGGCTCGGCGAGGAAGTGTTCATGCTGCTGTCGCTGATGGATGACCCGAACCGGATCGCCGTGCAGGGGAAGGTCGTGTGGATCACGCCCGAAGGCGTGCAAGGGAACCGGACGCAGGGCATCGGGGTCCAGTTCACGCAGGACGAAACCGGCGGTGTCGGCGAGGGCGACGATCGAGAAGCTGCTGGGCGAGATGCTCGCTTCGGCGCGGCCGACGCATACGCTGTAGCAGGTATCAGAGGACAGGGATCAGGGATCAGCAAGGCATCCGGCGCGCAGCGCCGTCTGATCCCTGATCGCCTGATCTCCTGATCCCTGCCATGTTCGTCGACTCCCACTGCCATCTCGACTTTCCCGAGCTCGCGCAGGATCTGCCCGCGCTGCTCCAGGCCATGCGCGACGCGCGCGTCACGCATGCGCTTTGCATCTCGGTCGAGCTCGCCGACTGGCCGCGCGTCCACGCGCTCGCGCAGGCGCACGAGAACCTCTACGCGACCGCCGGCGTGCACCCGGACTACGCGGACATCGAGGAGCCGACGGTCGAGCGGCTGTGCGAGCTCGCGTCGCGTCCGAAAGTCGTCGGCATCGGCGAGACGGGGCTCGACTACTACCGCCTCGAAGGCGACCTCGTCGTGGCAGCGGGAACGGTTCCGGACTCACATCCGCGCTGCGCGTGCCGTGGCCAAACCGCTCGTCATCCACACGCGAAGCGCGGCGGACGACACGCTCTCGATCATGCGCGAAGAGCGCGCGAGCGAAGTCGGCGGCGTCATGCATTGCTTCACCGAGACCTGGGACGTCGCGTCCGCAGCCATCGACCTGGGCTTCCATATCTCGTTCTCGGGGATCGTCACGTTCAGGAACGCCGTCGAGCTCAAGGAAGTCGCGAAGCGCGTGCCGCTCGACCGCATGCTGATCGAGACCGACAGTCCGTATCTCGCGCCGGTCCCGCATCGCGGCAAGCGCAATCATCCCGCGCTCGTCGTGCACGTTGCCGAGGAGATCGCGCGGTTGCGCGACCTGCCGCTCGAAACTGTCGCGCGCGCGACCTCGGACAACTTTTTCCGGCTGTTTCGCATTCCGCATGAAACCAACGCTCTCGCTGTCTGAGGTAATCGCGCCGATCGTCGTCGCGGTTGCGCTCGTCGCAAGTCCCGACGCGGCGTCGCAACGGGCGTCCAAGCCGCAACAGACGATCGCGGTGCCGGCGCTTACCGTGGAGGACTTCGCCCTGGCCGCGCGCAACGACCGCGACGACGAGGTACGCGCGATGCTTGCACGTGGCATGGATCCGGAAACCGTCGGCCCGGACGGAAATCCGGTGCTCGTGACGGCCGCGCGCGAAGGCAGCGCGAAAGTCGTCGATGTGCTGCTCGCCGCCGGCGCCAAGGTCGACCAGGCGAATGCGTACGGTGACACGGCGCTCAAGATGGCCGCGCTGCACGGCCGGCTCGACATCGCGAAAAAGCTGCGTGCGCGCAAGGCGACGCTCGATCCGCCCGGGCTGGACGCCGCTGATCTACGCGGCGACCGGCGGACACGACGAGATGGTCCGCTACCTGCTGGCCGAAGGTGCGAAGATCGACGCGGTGTCGCCAAACGGAACGACCGCGCTGATGATGGCGGTGCGCGAGGAGAAGTTCTCGACCGCCGACCTGCTGATCGCGCGCGGCGCGAACGTGAACATTCGCAACGAGAACGGCGCCACGGCGCTCGCCTGGGCCGAGCGCTCGGCCGATAGTGCGCTCGTCGAGCGCCTGAAGCGCGCCGGCGCGCGCTAATTTCCGGGCGTCTCGACCGGGTCGCTGACCGCGTCTTCGATCCACGGCACGAGCGGCGCAGCTTCGGCGCTGGCGATCATCGTCGGGACCAACGACGGGAGCACGCCGACCAGGCGCCGCGCGCCATCGAAATGCTGCTGCCAGTAGCTGTTGTCGAGGTTCGCGATCTCGACGCTCGCGGCCGGTGCGCGGCGCGTGGATGAACCGGTTGTCGCCGAGATAGATCCCGACGTGCGAGAACGCGAACCGTCGCGTGTTGAAGAACACCAGATCGCCCGGCGCGAGCTCCTTCCTGGCCACCGCGCCGCCGATGCGGCTCATCTCCTTCGCCGTGCGGGGCAGCGTCACGCCCGTGACCTGCTGGAACACGTGGTGGACGAGCCCGCTGCAGTCGAGCCCCTCTTCGGGGGTATCCCCGCCGAATCGGTACGACACGCCGATCAGGCCGAGCGCATAGACCGCGAGATCCTGCGTGCCGTGCCAGACCTTGTCCGCTGCGGCGGCGACGGTTGTCTTCGCCTGGCCGACGAGCGATTTCGTTTCTCCCGCGGCGCAGAGGCGCGTAGGCGAGAGCCACGGCGGCCAAGGACAGCGCGAGGCGTTGTAGGGCGGAGCGGGGGTTCGGCATGGCGCGCATTCTTACGCAAAAGGCGGCCGCTGCCAACGACTATAATTCTCAAGACATGTAAAAACAACACGCTTACGCCGCTAATTCATGCCATTGGCATTGACGGCAGTCCGCTGCGTCCCCACGAGGAGGGCTAGCGCTCGGGCGCGCGGTCGCCTGGGCGCTCGCGGGATCGGATTCGCCGCAGCGCGTTTGCGTCGCGCTTCCTTCGGATCGGCGATCAAGCGGGCGGAGGAGCTCCACGCGGTCGCCCGCGCGCACCGGCGTGTTGCGGTCGGGCCGGCTGGCCGTGGATCGAATAGCTCAGCGCCGCCTCGAAAAGCCGCAGGCGGGTGACGATCCCGGACGCGGCGATGGCATCGGCGACGCTGGCGCCCTCGCCAAGCTCGACATCGACCAGAGCGGTGCCTTCGGGCCCGACGTAGGCGACCTGCACGTTCACCTGGCGTGCAGCTTCTCGGCGCGGCGCACGAACGCGTCGATGAACGTGTTCGCGATATGGTTGAACACCGGCCCGACGATCGCCTCGATCAAGGTGGGTGGTGAACTCGTACGCGAGCTCGAACTCCACCTTGGACGCATCCTCGGCGAGCGCGCGGAAGCGCCACTCGCCATGCAGGTGCTTGAACGGCCCGTCCTTCAGCGTGATGACGATCTTCTCGGCCCCGGACGTTCGTGTTGCTGGGTGGTGAAGTGCGCCTTCACGCCGTGATAGTCGATGTCGATCCGCGCCGTCTTTCCGTCGTCGCGGCGGTCGAGCACCTTCGCACCGCCGCACCAGGGCAGGAACTTCGGATACGCCTCGACATCGTCGACGAGCGCGAACATCTGCTCCGCGGCGTACGGCACGAGCACCGATTTCCTCACCGCTTTGCATCGCGCGAGTCCTCGACCGCCTCGCTGAAGCACCGTTGCGAGCGAAGGCTCGCCGCAGTGCTGTTGTATAGAATGAGGTCCATGAGCATCGTCGAGAACCGCAAGGCGTTCCACGACTATTTTATCGAGGAACGCTTCGAGGCCGGCCTGGCGCTCGAAGGCTGGGAGGTCAAGGCGATCCGCGCCGGACGTGCGAACCTCAAGGAAGCATACGTCGTCGTGAAGAACCAGGAGATCGTCCTGCTCGGCGCCCACATCTCGCCGCTGACCACGGCGTCGACGCACGTGCGGGCGGACCCGACGCGGACCCGCAAGCTGCTGATGCACCGCGAGGAGATCAACCGGCTGGTCGGCAAGGTCGAGCGCGCCGGCTACACGCTCGCGCCGATCGACCTGCATTATCGCGACGGCCGCATCAAGCTTCAGATCGGCCTCGCGAAGGGCAAGAAGCAATTCGACAAGCGCGCGACGCTCAAGGAACGCGAATGGAACCGGGAGCAGCAGCGACTGTTGCGCACGCGCGCGGGCACCGGCCGGGCGTGATCGTGACGGTCCCGCCGGCGATCCCGGTGACGCTGCGCGAGCCGCGAGCGGACGGAGCCGACGCATGACCAAAGGGGAAGGGGCCGGCGCGCTGCTCGCAAGCGACCCGCCTCCATTCGAACGGGGCCTCGACCGCAATGCGGCGAACTTCGTTCCGCTGTCGCCGGTCGGCTTCCTCGAGCGCAGTGCGCGCGTCTATCCGCGCAAGGTTGCCGTGCGTCACGGGCGCCATGCGTACACGTACAGCGAGTTCCACGCCCGCTGCCGGCGTCTTGCGTCCGCACTCGCGCGTCGCGGGATCGGTCGCGGCGACACGGTGGCGATCATGGCGCCGAACATCCCGGCGCTGCTCGAGGCGCACTACGCCGTGCCGGCGCTTGGCGCGGTGCTGAATCCGCTGAACGTGCGGCTCGACGCACGTACGCTCGCCGTGTGCCTCGACCACGGCGAGGCGAAAGTGCTGCTCATCGATGCAGAGTTCGCGCCGGTGATGCGCGATGCGCTGGCGCTGTGCGCGCGGGCGCCCGTCGTCGTCGACCTGGACGACAGCGAAGGGCCCGGACACGGCGACATCGCAACGCGCCTCGGCGCGCTGACTTACGAGACATTGCTCGAGCGAAGGCGATCCCGCGTTCGCGTGGCCGGGTCCTCGCGACGAATGGGATGCGCTCGCGTTGCTCTACACGTCCGGGACGACCGGCGATCCGAAAGGCGTCGTCTACCACCATCGCGGCGCGTACCTCAACGCCCTCGGCAATGCGCTCGCGTTCCGGCTCGGGCCGGAAAGCGTGTACCTGTGGACGCTGCCGATGTTCCACTGCAGCGGCTGGACCTACACGTGGGCCGTGACCGTCGTCGGGGGTACTCACGTCTGCCTGCGGCGCGTTGAGGCTGCGCCGATCTTCACGGCAATCGCGGAGCATCGAATCACGCATCTGTGCGGCGCGCCGATCGTGCTCAACCTGCTGGTTCACGCGCCGCCGTCGGCAAGACGCTCGTTCGCCCATACGGTCGACGTTGCGACCGGAGGCGCTGCACCCCCGACGGCCGTGATCGAGGCGATGGAGAAGATGGGGTTTCGCGTAACCCACCTCTACGGGCTCACCGAGTCATACGGTCCGGCGACGCTCTGCGCATCGCAGGACGAGTGGGCGGCGCTCGATCTGGAATCGCGGGCTCGACGCATGGCGCGCCAGGGCGTACCGATGCCGACGCTGGCTGACCTGATCGTTGCGGACCCGGAGACCGCCGAGCCCGTCGCCCGCGACGGTGCGATGCTCGGCGAGGTGATGCTTCGCGGCAACACGATCATGAAGGGCTATCTGAAGAACGCCGCGGCGACCCAGTCGGCGTTCGCGCACGGCTGGTATCACACCGGCGACCTCGCCGTCTGGCATCCGGACGGCTACATCGAGATCAAGGACCGCAGCAAGGACATCATCATCTCGGGCGGCGAGAACATCAGCTCGCTCGAAGTGGAGGAGTGCCTCTATCGCCATCCGCAGGTGGTCGAGGCGGCCGTGGTCGCGCGTCCGGACCCGCGCTGGGGCGAGTCGCCGTGCGCGTTCGTCATGCTCAAGCCGGACTCGCAAGTGACCGCGGCCGACATCGTCCAGTGGTGCCGCGACCGGATCGCGCCTTTCAAGGTACCCAAACAGGTCGTGTTCGGACCGCTTCCGAAGACGGCGACCGGCAAGATCCAGAAGAACGTCCTTCGCGAGCGTGCCAGGACCGACGGGAACGCGACATGACGCTGTTCGCCGGCGATGCACTGGCGGGACGCCGCGTCCTCGTGACCGGCGCATCCAGCGGTCTCGGCCGGCACTTCGCGTTGTTGCTGGCCGCGCACGGAGCGCACGTCATCGCTGCGGCGAGGCGCACGTCGGCGCTCGACGACGTCGTGTCCGAAATCCGCGGGGCCGGACGGCGACGCCAGCGCGATCGCGCTCGACGTGCGCGACAGCGGTTCCGTGGACGCTGCGATCGCCGCGATCGGCAGGGTCGACATCGTCGTGAACAATGCCGGCGTGGCGCTGACCAAACCCGCGCTGGATACCGAAGAGGCCGATTGGCAGCAAGTGCTCGATACCAACCTGTCGGGTGCGTTCCGGGTCACGCGCGCGGCGGCGCGTGCGATGGTTGCGGCCGGCAACGACGGCGTCATCGTCAACATCGCTTCGATCCTCGCCTATCGCGTGGCCAAGCAGGTGGCCGCGTACGTGACGGCGAAGGCGGGGCTCGTGAAGCTCACGGAAGCGCTTGCGCTGGAGCTCGCAGCCAAACGGATCCGCGTCAATGCGCTCGCCCCCGGCTATATCGAGACCGATCTCAACCGGGACTTCCTGACGTCGCCCGCAGGCGAGGCGATGGTGAAGCGCGTACCGATGCGCAGGTTCGGCACGCCGGCCGACCTCGACGGTGCGCTGATGCTGCTCGTTTCCGACGCCGGACGCTACATGACCGGTGCGACGATCGTCGTCGATGGCGGACACGGGCTCGCTTGGCTGTAAGGTGTCGTCGAATGGACTTCTCGCTGCCTGCCGACATCGAGACGTTCCGTTGCGCGCATCGCCGCATTCGTTCGCGAACGCATCGTGCCGCTGGAAGGCGATCGAGCAAATTTCGACGAGCACGAGAACATCCGTCTCGACTTGCTGGAGCAGCGTGCGCGCCGACGTGAAGGCCGCGGGCCTGTGGGCGCCGAACCTGCCGCGCGAATGGGGCGGGCAGGGCATGCCGCTGGCCGGTGCGGCAGCCTGCTACGAGGCGATGAACGAGTCGATCTTCGGCCCGGTCTGCTTCAACTGCGCAGCGCCCGACGACGGCAACATGCGCGTGCTCGCTGCGATCGGCACGCCGGCGCAGAAGACACGCTGGCTCGCGCCGATCGCCGAAGGCCGCGTGCGTTCGAGCTTTGCGATGACCGAGCCGCATCCGGGCAGCGGCTCCGATCCGTCGATGATGCTGACGCGCGCGGAGCGCGTCGGCGATCGCTGGGTGATCCGCGGCCGCAAGTGGTTCATCACCGGCGCGGGCGTCGCGCAGCATTTCATCCTGATGGCGCGGACGTCCGACGATCCGCGCAAGGGACTCACGGCGTTCCTGTTCGATCGCGACCAGCCGGGTTGGCGCATCACGCGCCGGATTCCGATCATGGGACCGGAGGAGCACGGCGGGCACTGCGAGCTCGAGTTCGACGGGCTCGAGGTGACGCGACGAGAACGTCCTGCTCGGCGTAGGCGACGGTCTGAAGGTCACGCAGATCCGGCTCGGTCCGGCGCGCCTCACGCATTGCATGCGCTGGCTCGGGCTCGCGAGGCGTTCGCTGTCGATTGCTCTGGACTACGTTGCGGTTCGCGAGAGCGGAGGGCGACGGCTTGCCGATCGTGGAAAGCGTTCGCGAGCTGCTCGGTGCGGCCGCGACGCAGATCGAGATCGGACGGCTGCTGACGATGCGGGCGGCGCGCAAGCTCGACGACGGCGATTTCGCGCGCAAGGAAGTGTCGATGGCGAAGATCGTCGTGGCGGACGCGTTGCAGCAGGCGGCCGACACGGGGCTGCAGCTTTGCGGTGCGCGCGGCTACTCGAAGGACACGGTGCTCGAGTGGATCTACCGCTATGCGCGCCAGGCACGGCTCGTCGACGGCGCGTCCGAGGTTCACCACGGCGTGCTTGCGCGTTTCTGATGGACGAGCGGGACGCGTTCTGGAAGTGGGACGCCGTGCGACCACGGCCGCTAGTCGATGCGCCATATCGTCGCGTCCACGCCCGGTCCAGTCGTCCCTATCGCGCGTCGCGCCATCGCACGCCGGTGCGCACCGCTGCCTCGATCGTTGCCGGAAATTCGGCGTCGACCCAGTCGCCGGCCAGCGCGACGCGCGGATGCGGCAGCGCGGTCGCGGGCAATGGCCGGTTCGGCGTGCATGCGTAGGTCGCGCGCTGCTCGACGATCGTCTGCGACCAGGCGAGCGGCGGCCACCGGGGTACGAGCCGGCGTAACTGCGCATCGCACGCCACGGCGAGCTCCGCGGGTGCCAATGCATCGTGCGGACCGCTCGCGCTGATGCACCACCGCGACCAGTTGCGCGAGCGCGGGACGCGACGCATCTTCGCGTGCGCGCGACAACACTTCAGGCCGGTCCACGACCCATTGCCCGGGCGCATCGTCGAGCCGTGCGATCGGGCCCGGGAGCGAGGTTCGCGTCGCGTAACCGAGCCAAACCGTAGCGATCGGCTCGTACGTGAGCCGGCGTGCGGTATCCAATGCCTGCGCGAACGCAGGCGCGTCGGGCAGCGTCGCGTCGAGTTGATGCGGACCGACCGCAATGACCGCGGTGTCGAATCGCTCGCTGCCCGCCCCCTCGTCGATCGTTACGCCGTCGTCGCTCGACATCGACGATTCGCGCACGCGTGCGCAGGGCAACACGTCCACCCTGCGCTTCGACGTACCGCAACGCCGCGTCCGGAAACAGCGCCGAGAGGTCGGTGGACGCGAACACGAAATCGCTCGCCTGCGCGCCGCTCGCGAACGCGGCGCGCAGCACGTTCGCGAATACCTGCGCGCTCGCGCGGGCGACGGGCGTGTTCAGCGCGGCGAGACACAAGGGTTCCCAGAGTCCGCGCGCGGCCGTCGGACCTTCGGCGATGAGCTCCGCGACGGTCATGTCCGGCGGGCAGTGGAAATCGCGTTGCTGCAGCCGACGGAACCAGACGATGACGCCGAGCCGCTCGTCGAAGTGACAGGCCCTTTGCGCCGAGCAGCCCGGCGAGCAATCCGAACGGCGCGGGCAGGCGTCGCGCACGCAGTCGCAGCGCATTCGCAGCGCCGCCAAGCGGCTCGATGGCAAGCGACGTGCGGACCAGGCCAGCCTCGCCGTCGCCGCCGTTGACGACCGCCATGACGTTTCGGGTCTGCACGTACGCGCCGAGCAGGAGATGCTGGCCGTTGTCGATCGGGAGTCCGGCGCGAACGACGCGTCGCGCGCGTCCGCCGGCCACGGGTGCGGTCTCGAACACGGTGACGCGATGACCGAGTCGCGCCAGCGTCACCGCTGCCGCGCAGCCCGCCCAGCCCGCACCGATCACCGCGGCGTGCATTCGGCAGTCAGCAGTCAGGCGCGAAACGCGGTCGTCCAGGCGATGCCGAACTTGCGCAAAGGCGTGAGCG
Source organism: uncultured beta proteobacterium (assembly GCA_963804205.1). Classification (GTDB taxonomy): domain Bacteria; phylum Pseudomonadota; class Gammaproteobacteria; order Burkholderiales; family Casimicrobiaceae; genus VBCG01. The sequence goes on from CAWDPJ010000010.1 coordinate 174,536, forward strand.
CGATGCGCCGATCCAGCACGCGATAACCGTCGCGCTCGATCTCGTTCAGCAGCGCGCGGTAGATCGCGGCCATCACCAGCCCCGCGCGCTGCGATTTTCGATCGACCGGCGGGAGCTGCCGCAACGCGCGCTCGTACCATTCGCGCGCGCGATTCACCTGGAACGCCATCATCGCCGCGAAACTGTCGGTGAATTCGCGCTTGAGGATCTGCGTCGCGGTCACGCCGAAGCGCGCCAGCTCGTCCTGCGGCAGATAGACGCGTCCGCGAACCGCATCCTCGCCAACGTCGCGAATGATGTTCGTCAGCTGGAATGCGATGCCGAGGTCGCGGGCGAAACCGCGCGTCGCTGCTTCGGTCGCCCCGAAGATCTCCGCCGACATGAGACCTACGACACCGGCCACGCGATGGCAGTACGCCTCGAGCGCCGCGAAATCGAGATAGCGCGACTGCTCGAGGTCCATCGCCATGCCGTCGATCACCGTCTGCAGCTGCTCGGCAGGCAGTCGATACTCGCGCACGATCGGCACCAGCGCCTGCGCGACCGGATGCTGCGGCGTGCCCTCGAACACGGCCTGGACCTCGCGTCGCCACCATGCGAGCTTCACCCGCGCGACGTCCGGCTCGCGCACTTCGTCGACGACGTCGTCCACTTCGCGGCAGAACGCGTACAGCGCCGTGATCGCGCGGCGTCGCGGCGGCGGCAGGAAGAGGAAGCTGTAATAGAAGCTCGAGCCGCTTTGCGCGGTCTTCTGCTGGCAGTACTCGTCGGGCGTCATACGCGGCAACGTTGGGCCGGTGCGCGCCGGGACCAGCGTACGCAGCGCGACGGCGATCCAGTCGAGCGGACCCAGCACCGGCCGGCGGCGGAACACGTCGCCTTGCACGTCGTCGATCCGCGAAAGAATCCGCCGGCCTCCCGCGATGACGGCGCCGATTTCCAGGCGCAGCCGCCAGGGCAGCTCGCGGAGGAGCGGGCGGCCGGCGTCAAGGCAAGCGCGCGCACGCGCGGTTTCAAACGCCATCAACGATCGCCAGGCCGGCGTCCGCGCGGCCCGCGGCGATCTGCGCCTCGCTGACGCCGAAGCGCTGCAAGTCCTCGATCGGCAGGTAGACGCGGCCTTTCGCCCAATCGATCGGCGACGTCCTGCCAGAAGTTCGCGAGCTGCAGCCCCGTGCAGATCGAATCGCTTGCGCGGTGGTTCGCCGGCGTTCCGAGCGCCGTAGAGCGCGAGCATCAGGCGTCCCACCGGATTCGCCGAGCGCGTGCAGTAGTCGGCGACATCGTCGAACGTCGGGTAACGGGTGGTCGTGACATCCTGGCTGAACGCCGACAGCAGGTCGTGGAACGGTTGCATCGGCAGGCGATGCGTGCGGATCGCGTCGGCAAGCGCGGGGAACGGCGCCAACGCCGGCGTCTCGCCTCGCTCGATCGCTTCCAGCGCGCGTGTGAACACCTGCGAGCGCTGCAAGCCGCGACCCTGGGGCTGCGTCGCCCTCGTCGGCGAGATCGTCGGCGCTTCGTGCGAACCGGTAGACCGCGACGACCGCGGGCCGCAAGCGGGCGGGAACCAGCCGCGACGCGACGGGGAAGTTCTCGTAGTGGTCGGCGCATTCAGGGATCAGGTGATCAGAGGACAGGGATCAGATGCGCCGGCGCGTTCGGTGGCGGCGCATCGAGCGCCGTTGCGGCGCAGTGGAATTCGAGGGGAATGCGGGCATGAGCCGGAGCGCTGCAAGCATCGCCCAACTCTACAGAACCCGCGCTCGATGCGCGGCCGCTGGAAATGCAGGCGCTTCTGATCCCTGATACCTGACCTCTGATACCTGAGATATACTGCGCCGTTTTTCCCGCGGCCGCGAAAGTGGCGGAATTGGTAGACGCACCGGATTTAGGTTCCGGCGGGTCACCCCCGTGGGGGTTCGAGTCCCCCCTTTCGCACCAGCCTCGCAAATCGCCGAACGCGTCGCCTCATCGACTTCGGCCAAAGGGTCGCCCTGATTGGTCGGAGGGTGAGCTTAAGGCCGATCGGTCCGGGCTTACAGGACGCGGTTCCAACGACGCGCGCCATGAGCCGCGGCCGAACTTAGCAAGGATTCCCTGAGCATGCAAACGACCCTTGAGACCCTCGGTCAGCTCGAGCGGCGCTTGAACGTCGCGGTCCCGATCGCCCAGATCGAGGGCGAGGTCGCCAAGCGTCTCGCGAAACTCGCGAAGACCGTGAAGATCGCCGGTTTCCGGCCCGGGCCATGTGCCGCTCAAGATGATCGCGCAGCAGTACGGGCCGCAGATCCGCTCCGACGTGATCGGCGACGCCGTGCAGAAGAGCTTCAACGACGCGGTGCGCAGCAACAATCTGCGCGTCGCCGGCTATCCGCGCATCGAGCCGCGCGTGGCACAGGAAGCAGCAGGGACAGGACGCGCCGGCGCCGGACGCGCTGGAGTTCTCGGCCGTCTTCGAGGTGTATCCGGAAGTCGGGATCGGCGATCTTTCGGCGGTCCAGATCGAGCGTCCGGTCGCGGAAGTGACGCCGGCCGACGTGGATCGCACGCTCGAGGTGCTCCGCAAGCAGCGTGCAACCTGGTCGCCGGCCGGGCGGCCGGCAGCGCAAGGGCGACCGGGTCGTCGTCGACTTCGCCGGTCGCATCGATGGCGTCGAGTTCGCGGGCGGGCAGGCGAAGGATTTCGCGATCGAGCTTGGCGAAGGCCGCATGCTCCCGGAGTTCGAGGCGGCGGTGCTGGGAACCGTGCCGGGACAGCAGAAGACGTTTCCGCTGACGTTCCCGGCCGACTATCACGGCAAGGAGGTGGCCGGCAAGAACGCCGAGTTCACGCTGGACGTGAAGGAGGTGAACGCGCCGGTGCTGCCCGCGCTCGACGACGCGTTCGCGAAGGCCTTCGGGATCGCGAGCGGCCGCCTCGACGACCTGCGCACCGAGGTCGAGTCGAACCTGAAGCTCGAGCTCAAGCGAAAGCTCGAGAACCTGGTCAAGGAGCAGGTCTTCGGCGCGCTGCGCGCGCAGGCGAAGTTCCCGCTCCCGAAGGCGCTGCTCGACGCCGAGGCGCAGCAGATGATGGAGCGGATGGCGCGGGACCTTCAGCAGCAGGGCATGAAGCCCGAGGACATCAAGCTCACGCCCGACCTCTTCACGGGACAGGCCGAGCACCGCGTGGCGCTGGGCCTCGTCGTCGGCGAGCTGGTGCGGAGCCAGAATCTCGCAGCGAAGCCGGAGCAGGTGCGCGCGCTGGTGGCCGAGGCCGCCCAGACCTACGAGCAGCCGGACGCGGTCGTGCGCTGGCACTACGAGAAGCCGGAGCGCCTGAACGAGTTCGCAATCGCTCGCGGTCGAACGCAACATCGTCGACTGGGTCCTTGCAAGGGTGAAGGTGGTGGACAAGCCGACGACGTTCGAGGCCGTCATGGAGCCGGAACGCGGCTAGCGGCGTCGGCGCGGGTCGTCAAGGCGCGCGCGCCTGCCCGTCCGGCGGTTCGTTTGCGCGATCCGCTTGACGCCGGGCCGATCGCGTCCCATCTTCACGTTGTGGCCGTCTCGTCGCCAGGCAAGCGTGCCTGGACTGTCGACCGGCAAAGTTATCCACAGGAAAGAAGTCATGGAAGAACCAAGGGCCCTGGGCCTGATCCCGATGGTGATCGAGCAGAGCGGACGCGGCGAGCGCGCGTACGACATCTACTCGCGCCTGCTGAAGGAGCGCATCGTGTTCCTGGTCGGTCCCGTCAACGACGCGGCCGCGAACCTGATCGTCGCGCAGATGCTGTTCCTCGAGTCCGAGAATCCGGACAAGGACATTCATTTCTACATCAATTCGCCCGGCGGCTCGGTGTCGGCCGGCATGGCGATCTACGACACGATGCAGTTCATCAAGCCGGATGTCTCGACGCTTTGCGTCGGCATGGCGGCGTCGATGGGCGCTTTCTTGCTTGCAGCCGGGACGAAGGGCAAGCGCTTCGCGCTACCGAACTCGACGGTGATGATCCACCAGCCGTCGGGCGGCTTTCAGGGGCAGGTCTCGGATATCGAGCGGCACGCGCAGTTCGTGATCGATCTCAAGAAGCGCTTCGTGAAGCTGATGGCCAAGTTCACCGGGCGCTCGGAGGAGCAGGTCGAGCGCGACCACGACCGCGACAATTTCCTGTGGGCGGATGCGGCTCTCGAGTACGGCATCGTGGACAAAGTGTTGCAAGAGCGGGTCTGCAGGCGGGTAAAGTGCTAGTGAAGGTGCCCTCACAGGTATCGAACGCAGGTTACTGAATGGCCGACAAATCTTCCGGGGATAAACTTCTTTACTGCTCGTTCTGCGGCAAGAGCCAGCACGAGGTGCGGAAGCTCATCGCCGGCCCGTCGGTGTTCATTTGCGACGAGTGCATCGAGCTTTGCAACGACATCATCCGCGAGGAAGGCGCCGCGGCGGAGTCGGCGCGCACCGATCGCAACAAGCTGCCGACGCCGCACGAGATCCGCCAGATCCTCGACCAGTACGTCATCGGTCAGGAGCCGGCGAAGAAGATCCTGTCGGTTGCCGTCTACAACCACTACAAGCGCCTCGAGTCCGGCCGTCAAGGAGGACGAGGTCGAGCTCGCGAAGTCGAACATCCTGCTGATCGGGCCGACCGGCTCCGGCAAGACGCTGCTCGCGCAGACGCTCGCGCGGCTGCTCGACGTTCCGTTCGTGATCGCCGACGCGACCACGCTCACCGAGGCGGGCTACGTCGGCGAGGATGTCGAGAACATCATCCAGAAGCTGCTGCAGAAGTGCGACTACGACATCGACAAGGCGCAGCGCGGCATCGTCTACATCGACGAGATCGACAAGATCTCGCGCAAGAGCGACAACCCGTCGATCACGCGCGACGTATCCGGTGAAGGCGTCCAGCAGGCGCTGCTGAAGCTGATCGAAGGCACGATCGCGAGCGTTCCGCCGCAGGGCGGCCGCAAGCACCCGAACCAGGAGTTCGTGCAGGTGGACACCACGAACATCCTGTTCGTCTGCGGCGGCGCCTTCGACGGCCTGGAGAAGATCATCCGCCAGCGCACGGCGAAGACCGGGATCGGCTTCGGCGCCGAAGTCGCGAGCCCGGACGATCGCAAGACGACGATGGCGCTGCTTCGCGAGGTCGAGCCGGAGGACCTGATCAAGTTCGGGCTGATTCCGGAGTTCGTCGGCCGCCTGCCGGTGGTCGCGACGCTGGACGAGCTGGACGAGGTCGCGCTGATCCAGATCCTGGTCGAGCCGAAGAACGCCCTGATCAAGCAGTACCAGAAGATGTTCCGGATGGAGGGCGTCGAGCTCGAGGTTCGCGAGCCGGCGCTGCGCGCGATCGCCAAGCGGGCCCTGGCCCGGAAGACCGGCGCGCGGGGCCTGCGCTCGATCCTCGAGCAGACGCTGCTCGACGTGATGTACGACCTGCCTTCGCTGACCAACCTCGCGCGCTGCATCGTCGATGAGGCCACGATCACGAACGAGGGCAAGCCGCTGCTGATGTACGCCGATCCGCCCAAGGTCGCGTCGGCCCACTCGTAAGTTTTACCGGCCCGCCCCGGCGGGCTCACCGCCGGCGGCCGCCTCCCGCAGGCCGGTCGCCTCCTCGCCGATTGTCGGCCCCCGGTCCACCGGCGGCCGCCGCACGACGTTTAGTGACATGACTCACCCCTTTCCCGTCGCCGCGCGAAGGGAGGGCGGGATGATGGAACGTACCCTGTGCCGGCCCCGGTTTAAGGCCGAAAGAGGGGGAAGCGTCCTGTTTGGTACTCTGGACTCCGGGGGGGCCTGACCCTTGCTTGAGACCCCTCTGGCGTGGCCCCATCTTCACGACCAGACCCTTTGAGAAAGCTTCCGATGGCTGCTGACCCCAGTACCCCGACCCCCGACGTGACCACGCTGCCGCTGCTGCCTCTGCGCGACGTCGTCGTGTTCCCGCATATGGTCATCCCGTTGTTCGTCGGGCGGCCGAAGTCGATCAAGGCGCTCGACGCGGCGATGGACGCCGGCAAGCACATCCTGCTCGTCGCCCAGAAGCAGGCTGCGAAGGACGACCCCTCCGCCGAGGACCTCTACGAGATCGGCAGCATCGCCACGGTGCTGCAGATGCTGAAGCTGCCCGACGGGACCGTGAAGGTGCTCGTCGAAGGTACGCAGCGCGCGCGCATCGCGCGCGTGACCGACCTGAGCGACTACCTTTCGGCCGAAGCGCAGCCGCTCGCCGGCGACCCGGGACATCCGCACGAAGTCGAGGCGATGCGCCGGGCGCTGCTCACGCAGTTCGACCAGTACGTCAAGCTGAACAAGAAGATTCCGCCGGAGATCCTGACCTCGATGTCCGGGATCGACGACGGCGGCCGACTTGCGGATGCCATCGCGGCGCATCTGCCGCTGAAGCTCGAGCAGAAGCAGCAGATCCTCGAGATGGGCGATGTCGCCAAGCGCCTCGAGCACCTGCTCGGCGTGCTCGAAGGCGAAGTCGACATCCTCCAGGTCGAGAAGCGCATCCGTGGCCGCGTGAAGCGGCAGATGGAGAAGAGCCAGCGCGAGTACTACCTGAACGAGCAGGTCAAGGCGATCCAGAAGGAGCTCGGCGAAGGCGACGAGAACGCCGACCTCGACGAGATGGACAAGAAGATCAAGTCCGCTCGCATGTCGAAGGAAGCCGAGGGCAAGGCGATGGCGGAGCTCAAGAAGCTGCGCATGATGTCGCCGATGTCCGCCGAAGCGACCGTCGTGCGCAATTACATCGACACGCTCGTCGGCCTGCCGTGGAAGAAGAAGAGCAAGATCAACAAGGACCTCGCGAACGCGGTGAAGGTGCTCGACGCCGACCACTACGGCCTCGAGAAGGTCAAGGAACGCATCATCGAGTACCTGGCGGTGCAGCAGCGCGTCGACCGCCTGAAGGCGCCGATCCTCTGCCTCGTCGGCGCGCCCGGCGTGGGCAAGACGTCGCTCGGGCAGTCGATCGCGAGGGCGACGAACCGCAAGTTCGTGCGCATGTCGCTCGGCGGCGTGCGCGACGAGGCCGAGATCCGCGGTCATCGGCGGACCTACATCGGCTCGATGCCCGGCAAGATCCTGCAGAACATGAACAAGGTCGGCGTCCGCAACCCGCTGTTCCTGCTGGACGAGGTCGACAAGATGGGGATGGACTTCCGCGGCGATCCGAGCTCGGCGCTGCTGGAGGTGCTCGATCCCGAGCAGAACTCGACGTTCGTCGACCACTACGTCGAGGTCGAGTACGACCTTTCCGACGTGATGTTCGTCGCGACGGCGAACACGATGAACATCCCGGCGCCGCTGCTCGACCGGATGGAAGTGATCCGGCTCTCCGGCTACACCGAGGACGAGAAGATCGCGATCGGGCGCCAGTACCTGCTGCCCAAGCAGATGAAGAACAACGGGATCCGCGCCGAGGAGCTCCATGTCGCCGAGACGGCGCTGCGCGACATCGTGCGTTACTACACGCGCGAGGCGGGCGTGCGCGGCCTCGAGCGCGAGATCAGCCGGATCTGCCGCAAGGTGGTGAAGGGCCTGCTGCTGAAGGAGAGCGAGGGCAAGGCGCGCAAGGCGAAGGGCCCGGTCGACGTCAACTCGAAGAACCTCGACAAGTACCTGGGCGTACGCCGCTACACGTTCGGCATCGCCGAGAAGAAGAACCAGGTGGGCCAGGTCACCGGTCTCGCCTGGACCGAAGTCGGCGGCGACCTGTTGACGATCGAAGCGGTCACGCTGCCCGGCAAGGGCAAGACGACGACGACCGGCAAGCTCGGCGACGTGATGAACGAGTCGATCGCCGCGGCGCTCTCGGTCGTGCGTCATCGCAGCCGCGAGCTCGGCGTCGCGCCGGACTTCTACCAGAAGACCGACCTGCACATCCATCTGCCGGAAGGCGCGACGCCGAAGGACGGTCCGTCCGCGGGCGCTGCGATCGTCACGGCGATGGTATCGGTGCTGAGCAACATTCCGGTGCGTTGCGACGTCGCCATGACCGGCGAGATCACGCTGCGCGGCGAAGTGCTGCCGATCGGCGGATTGAAGGAGAAGCTGCTCGCAGCCGGCCGCGGCGGCATCAAGACGGTGCTGATCCCCGAGGAGAACGTCAAGGATCTCGCCGAGATTCCCGACGAGATCAAGAACCGCCTCGACATCCGTCCGGTGCGCTGGATCGAGCAGGTCCTCGATGCGGCGCTCGAGCGCCAGCCGGTGCCGCTGACCGACGAGAAGGAAGGCGGCAAGACCGAGGAAGCGCTCCCGCCGGCGGCACCGACCGAGGAAACGCCGGCGTTGATCAAGCACTAGCCAATAGGGACAGGCACTAATTCGTCGTGCCCGACGGCTAGCGACCGCTCCGAAATAGTGCCTGTCCCGAAGCGCGCGGGCATGGAAGATGCTCGCGCGCTTTCGCTTTTGCGTGCGCCGGCGGCTTCACGTGCGCTTTTCAAGCACGTGCAGCCGTGAATTCACGCTTTACCTGACCGCTGTAACGTGTGACGCGCAACGCGCGGCGTGCTCGGCGCGACGACATTGCGCGTGCTGCTTATTGACACTGCGAAAACGCGGGCGCTATAAAGACCGTCCCGCGCGCGCATCGCGCGCGCCGGCAAGCCGCCCATGAGGCTTCATGCCTCGCCAAACTTCAAGGGGACCGATTCGTGAACAAGTCCGAATTGATCGATGCGATCGCCAAGCATGCCGACATCAGCAAGGCGGCCGCCGGCCGCGCACTCGACGCCACGGTCAATTCGATCAAGAATTCGTTGAAGAAAGGGGACATCGTCACGCTCGTCGGCTTCGGCTCGTTCTACGTCGGCAAGCGCACCGCGCGCGCCGGACGCAATCCGCGCACCGGTGCGACGATCAAGATCGACGCAGCGAAGGTGCCGAAGTTCCGGGCTGGCAAAGAGCTCAAAGATTCGCTAAACTAGCGGACTTCGGAGACGAGTGCTGCGGGGCCCTGGTGCCCTGGGGTCGGAGCCGCAATACGGCGCACGTGCAGCCCCCAGGTCCCGATCGCGGGGGACGCATAGCCGGAGGACGCATATACGCGACCCCAACAAGGGTGCTTAGCTCAGCCGGTAGAGCGTCGCCCTTACAAGGCGAATGTCGGGAGTTCGATCCTCTCAGCACCCACCAGCATTGCGGAGCGCCGCGAAGGCGGTGCCCCGGTAGTGGCAACTGAGGCGCGCAACTGAGGAGTCAACTGAGGCGGCAACGTGGAGTGGTAGTTCAGTTGGTTAGAATACCGGCCTGTCACGCCGGGGGTCGCGGGTTCGAGTCCCGTCCACTCCGCCAACAACATCCAGGGCGAACTTGAGGCAGGTTCGCCCTAATCATTTACTTTCCGATTTTCCTTTCCGACGTTCGCGGCTCAAGCCTGGCCGCCACGCCCGCGGGCCTTCTCGATGTTCGAAACAGTTCACAAGCACCGACGCCTCGCGCAGATCGTCCTCGCGCTGCTGATCATCCCGTTCGCGTTCTTCGGCGTCGACTCGTACTTCCGGCGCGACGCGGTCAGCGCCCCGATCGCGACCGTGGGCGGGACGGAGATCACGCGCGCCGAGTTCGACGACCTGCTGCGCCAGCAGCAGGACCGCATGCGCGCCGCGATGGGCCGCGGATTCGACCCCGCGATCTTCGACAACCCCGAGGTGCGATTCGCGCTGGTCGAGCAGCTCGTGTCGCAGCGACTGCTCAGGCAGCGGGCGCGCGAGGAGCGGTTCCGCGTGACCGACGCGGAGCTTGCGCGCGTGATCGGCGAGATCGAGCCGTTCCGCGTCGAGGGCAAGTTCTCGCCCGAGCGCTACCGGGCGCTGCTCGCGCAGCAGAGCATGACGCCTGCGATGTTCGAGCAGAGGATGCGCGAAGAAGCGCTGCTCGCGCCGCTGCAGGAGCCGCTTGCAACTGCGAACATCGTCGCGCGCTCGTCCGGCGAGCGCTTCATGGCGTTGCTCGAGCAGCAACGCGAGGTGACGTCGGCGACCATCGACGCCGAGCCGTTCGCGAAGAGCGTCAATGTCGACGATGCGGCCGTGAAGTCGTTCTACGACCAGAATCAGGCCGCCTTCCAGACGCCGGAACAGGCGCGGATCGAGTACGTGCTGCTGACGCTGCCCGCGCTCGCAGCGCAGGTGACGGTCGACCCGAAGGAAGTCCGGGAGCAGTACGACGCGAACGTTGCGAGCTACACGAAGGCGGAGGAGCGCTCCGCTTCGCACATCCTCGTGGCCGTGAAGCCGGACGCGAAGGACGACGACAAGGCCGCGGCGAAGAAGAAGGCCGAGTCGCTGGCAGCAGCAGGCGCGCGCGAATCCGGCGAAGTTCGCGGAGCTCGCCAAGGCGAATTCCGAGGACCCGGGCTCGGCGGGTCAGGGCGGCGACCTCGGCTCGTTCGCCCGCGGATCGATGGTGAAGGGGTTCGAGGACGCGGTGTTCGCGGCGAAGGTCGGCGACATCGTCGGGCCGGTCGAGACCGAGTTCGGCTACCACATCATCCGCGTCACCAAGGTCGACGCCGGGCGTACGAAGAGCTTCGACGAGGTGCGAAGCGAGCTCGAGCAGCAGGTGCGGCAGGGCAAGGCGCAGGCGCGGTTCGCGCAGGCCGCCGATCAACTGCAGAACCTCGTCTACGAGCAGGCCGAGTCGTTGGCGCCGGTCGAGAAGGCGCTGGACGTGAAGGTCAACACGACGCCGTTCATCGCCCGCGCGCAGGTCCAGCAACTCGCGCTCGGCAACGCGAAATTCGTGCAGGCGCTGTTCTCGCCCGAATCGATCCAGGCCAAGCGGAACACCGAGGCGATCGAAGTCGGTCCGAATGCGCTGATGGCCGGGCGGATTGTGGAATACAAGCCGGCGGCGCCCCGGCCGTTCGACGACGTCAAGGTCGAGATCCGCCGGCAGTTGACCGCCCGCGGGGCTGCCGAGCTCGCGCAGAAAGCGGGGCGGGAGAAGCTCGCGTTGCTGGAGCAGGGCAAGAGCGAGAAGGAAGCCGGAGTCGCGTTCGGCAAGCCGGTGACGCTGCAACGCGGCCAGCCGCAGCCGGGCTTCACTGCCGATGCGGTCACGCGCGTCTTCCAGGCGGATCCGGCGAAGCTGCCGAAGTTCATCGGCGCGACGAACGAGCGCGGCGGCTTTTCGATCTACAAGCTGATCGCCGTGACGACGCCACCGGCCGGCGACCCGAAGCGCCTGGAGGCGGCGAATGCGCGCCTCGGCGAGCAGCTGGGACGCGAGTTGGTCAATGCCTACGTGGCGAGCCTCAAGTCGCGTGCCGAAGTGAAGATCAACCAGCAGGCGCTGGAGAAGAAGTGACGGGTGGGCCGATGAAGAACGCGTCCGCCGGATCGGAGGCCGACGCGAGCGCAGCGCTGCACGTTCTTCATCGGGGATAGATCAGGCGGGCGCCTCGGGGCGGCCCGTCGGCGCCCGCAAACAAAGGCACCCAAAAACGCGCGTTGTGCGCGCCGCTCAGCAGTCCTGGTCGCTGGGCGCCGCTAAGCGGGCGGGCAGTTGCGCTCCTTGACGAGCTGATCGAGCCGGTCGGCCTCGGCCTTGCGCATCGCTTCGTCCATCGCAACGCGCTCGCCTTTTTCGTTCAGCCGGTACATCGCGACGTCGGCGCGGCGCATACCGGTCGCTTGCGTGCGAATCTGCGTGCACAGGCTGGCGAGCTTTTGCGCTTCGGCGCGCGCCTTCTCGGACTTCTTCGCATCGTCCACTTTGTCGGTCTGGCGCTTCTTGAACTCCGCGTCCTTGTTCGCGAGCTCCTTGACCGCATCCGGATTGCTCGCCGGCGCCGCCGCCCCGACGATCTCCGACTTCGCGTGGATCGGCGGCTGGTCGGAATAGACGACGCGGCCGTTCGCGTCCACCCACTTGTACAGCGCAGCCGAAGCAAGCGGCGAAGAGGATTGCCAGCGCGAGCGCCGCCAGCATCGGGGCAGCGTAACGGGCAGTCTGTGGACGAGGACGGGCCATGCGGCACCCCGGTGCGGTTTATGACGTTGGCAAGTGTACCCGCAGACCCGTCGCCGTCAATAACCGCTCGGGAGGCCGGGCGCGCCGGCGGGTATAATTCGTCTTTGCGCCCAGGAGTTTCTCAGGATGCGTGTCGCCCGCAAGGCCCTCACGTTCGACGACGTCCTGCTGGTCCCTGCCCACTCGCTCGTCGTACCGCGCGAAGTCTCCCTCAGGACCCGGCTCACCCGCGGCATCACGCTGAATACCCCGATCGTCTCGGCCGCGATGGATACGGTCACCGAGGCACGGCTGGCGATCGCGCTCGCGCAGGAAGGCGGGATCGGCATCATCCACAAGAACATGCCGCCGGCCCGGCAGGCGGCCGAGGTCGCGAAGGTCAAGCGGTTCGAATCGGGCGTCGTCAAGGATCCGATCACGATCGCGCCGACGATGACGGTGCGCGATGTGCTCGCGCTTACCCAGAAGCACCGGATATCCGGGCTGCCTGTCGTCGAAGGCAAGCGCGTCGTCGGCATCGTGACGAACCGCGACCTGCGCTTCGAGACGAACCTCGACCAGCCGGTCTCGGCGATCATGACGCCCGGCGAGCGGCTGGTGACCGTGCCGGAAGGCACGGACCTCGAGACGGCGAAGCAGCTCATGCACCGGCACCGGCTCGAGCGCGTGCTGGTGCTGAACAGCAACCGCGAGTTGCGCGGGCTCATCACCGTCAAGGACATCCTGAAATCGACCGAGCACCCGTACGCGTGCAAGGACGAGCTCGGGCGGCTTCGCGTGGGTGCCGCCGTCAGCGTGGCTTCCGACAACGAGGAACGCGCCGAGCTGCTGGTGGCCGCTGGCGTCGACGTCATCGTCGTCGACACGGCGCACGGTCATTCGCAGGGTGTGCTCGACCGGGTCGCCTGGGTGAAGAAGCGGTTTCCGGCCGTGCAGGTCATCGGCGGCAACGTTGCGACGGCCGCCGGCGCGCAGGCGCTCGTCGACCATGGCGCGGACGCCGTCAAAGTCGGTATCGGGCCCGGCTCCATCTGCACGACACGCATCGTCGCCGGTGTCGGCGTGCCGCAGATCACCGCAGTGCAAAACGCGCTCGAAGGCGTGGCGAAGGCGAACGTGCCGATCGTCGCCGACGGCGGCATCCGCTATTCCGGCGACATCGCGAAAGCCATCGCCGCGGGCGCATCCAGCGTCATGCTGGGCAGCCTGTTCGCAGGCACCGACGAGTCGCCGGGCGAGATCGAGCTCTACCAGGGCCGCTCGTACAAGAGCTACCGCGGCATGGGCTCGCTCGGCGCGATGCAGCAGGGCAGCTCCGACCGCTATTTCCAGGAGCTCGAGGCCGAGGACCCGATCGCGGCCGCGGAGAAGCTGGTGCCCGAAGGGATCGAGGGACGCGTGCCGTACAAGGGCGCGCTGGTGAACGTGATCCACCAGCTGATGGGGGGATTGCGCGCGGCGATGGGGTACACCGGCTCCAGCACGATCGAGGAGCTGCGCACGCGCGCGGAATTCGTCGAGATCACGTCGGCCGGCATCCGCGAATCGCATGTGCACGACGTGCAGATCGTGAAGGAAGCGCCGAATTACGGGACGGGTGAATAGTAGCGGACGAAAGTGAAAGACCTACTTTGCGTCCGGGTTGTGAGCTACCCGGAAATCGCGGGCAAAGCCCGTCGATTTCCGGCGGAAAGAGCTACGAAGAAACGAGGGTGATGCGTGACTGAGGTGGCAACTCCGGTTCGCGAAGCGGAGCGCATCGAGCAGGCGGCGGCGAAGCACGATCGGATCCTGATCCTCGACTTCGGCTCGCAGGTCACGCAGCTGATCGCGCGCCGCCTGCGCGAGACGCACGTCTACTGCGAGATCCATCCGCACGACGTCGGCGACGACTTCATTCGCGCGTTCGCGCCGAAGGGAATCATCCTGTCGGGAAGTCACGCGAGCGTGTACGACGAGGGCGCGGGGCACGCGCCCGACGCGGTGTGGACGCTCGGCGTGCCGGTGCTCGGCATCTGCTACGGCATGCAGACGATGGCGCACCAGCTCGGCGGCAGCGTCGAGCCGGGCAAGTGTGCGCGAGTTCGGGTATGCACAGATGCGCGCACGCGGGAACTCGAGGTTGCTCCGCGACATCGAGGACCGGCGCAACGCCGAAGGTCACGGGCTGCTGGACGTCTGGATGAGCCACGGCGACAAGGTCACCGCGATGCCGCCCGGGTTCAAGCTGATCGGCTCGTCGGACGTGTGCGCGATCGCGGGCATGGCCGACGAAGCGCGCCGCTTCTATGCCGTGCAGTTCCATCCGGAAGTGACGCACACGTCGCAGGGCGCAGCGATCCTCGCGCGGTTCGCGCACGAGATCTGCGGCTGCGGCCACGACTGGAACATGCACGACTACGTCGCCGAGGCGGTAGCGAACGTTCGCGCCAAGGTCGGACGCGAGCAGGTGATTCTCGGCCTGTCCGGCGGCGTCGATTCGTCCGTCGCGGCCGCGTTGATCCACCGGGCGATCGGTGATCAGCTGACCTGCGTATTCGTCGACCATGGCTTGCTGCGCCTGGACGAGGCGACGCAGGTCATGGACACGTTCGCGCTGCACATGCGCATGAAGGTGATCCACGTCGATGCGTCCAGCGAATTCCTGGGTGCGCTCGAGGGCGTGGACGATCCCGAGCAAAAGCGCAAGATCATCGGCCGCCTGTTCGTCGAAGTGTTCCAGCGCGAGGCGGCGAAGCTTCCGGACGCGCGCTGGCTCGCGCAGGGCACGATCTATCCGGACGTGATCGAGTCGGCAGGTGCTGCGACGAAGAAGGCGCACACGATCAAGTCGCATCACAACGTCGGCGGCCTGCCCGAGACGCTGCATCTGAAGCTGCTCGAGCCCCTGCGCGAGCTGTTCAAGGACGAGGTGCGCGAGCTGGGTCTGGAGCTCGGGCTGCCGCGCGAAATGGTGTTCCGCCATCCGTTTCCCGGGCCGGGGCTGGGCGTTCGCATCCTCGGCGAAGTCCGGCGCGAGTACGCCGAGCTGCTGCGCCGCGCGGACGCGATCTTCATCGACGAGCTGCGTCGTGCGCGCGACGAGCAAGGCAAGTCCTGGTACGACAAGACTGCGCAGGCGTTCGCCGTGTTCCTGCCGGTGCGCTCGGTAGGCGTGATGGGGGACGGGCGGACGTACGAGCACGCCGTCGCGCTGCGCGCCGTGCAGACGACGGATTTCATGACCGCACACTGGGCGCCGCTGCCGCACGAGCTCCTCGCGCGGATCTCCAACCGCATCACGAACGAGGTGCGGGGCATCAACCGCGTCGTCTACGACGTGTCGTCGAAGCCGCCGGCGACGATCGAGTGGGAGTGAGCGCCGCTGGGCCGTCCCAAGGCGCTCGCCCCCTCCTTCGAGGAGGGGGTGCGCGAAGCCGCGCAGCGGCTAGCCTGGGGGAGGTTGGTCCATGACCGCTGCTGAGGTCGTGCAGCGGCTGCTCGCGTCAGACGGCAAGGACTACGTCATGACGGCGCAGGATCCGCTGGCGACATGGCGACGCCTTTGCGTGCGCAACGCGTTGTCGCTCGGCGGATTGCAATCGGGGCGCCAGCATGACTTCGGCGTCGTGCTCGCGGCGGCGGCCCTCGCGTTCGACGACGGGGCCACCTACACCGAAGCCGAGGTGAACGAGCGACTCAAGGCGTGGCTGGCCGACTCGGGCACGATGCTCGGCACGGACCACGTTGAGCTTCGGCGCTGGCTCGTGGACACGCGGCTGCTCGAGCGCGATGGTTACGGCCGCAGCTATGCGCGGGCACCGGTGCCGGCAGCATTCCAGCCCGCCCTGCAGGCGCTTGCCGGCTGGGATCTGAGCGTCGTCTCGCGGAACGCACGCGAAGCGGACGCGCGTCAGCGTGCCGAGCGCAAGTCGAGCTGGAAGCAGGCGACCGCAGCGGACGCGCAAGGCGATGCGCGCCACGAAGGACGACGAGCGCTGGATGGCCGAAGCGCTGCAGCACGCGCGTGATGCGGCGTCTCGCGGGGAAGTTCCGGTCGGCGCCGTCGTCGTGCGGGACGGCAAGGTCCTCGGACGCGGCGGCAATTCGCCGATCCTGCACAGCGACCCGACCGCGCATGCCGAGATCGCTGCGCTTCGCGAAGCTTCGTCCGCGGCCGGCAATTACCGGCTCACCGGCGCTGCGCTGTACGTGACGATCGAGCCTTGCGCGATGTGCGCGGGCGCGATCATGCATGCGCGAATCGCCCGCCTGGTGTTCGGTGCCCGCGATCCGAAGACCGGCGCGTGCGGCTCGGTCGTCGATCTGTTCGCCGAGCAGCGCCTCAATCATCACGCCACTGTCGTGGCCGGCGTGCGCGCCGACGAATGCGGCGCGCTGTTGTCGGACTTCTTCGCGGCGCGCCGGCAGGCGGCTTCCTGATGCGAACTTTCGACTTCGGGTTCTACGCGCCGTCGGGCGTCATCGTCGACGACGCCGCCGTCGACCGCGCGACGCGGCGCCTGCTGGCGGCAGGCCATCGCGTCGTCGAGGACGAGGCAAGCCGTGTCCGCCATCAGCGGTTTGCTGGCGACGACGACATCCGGCTCTCTGCGATCGCGCGCATGGCGGCGCGCGACGACATCGAGGTCGCCGTGGCGATTCGCGGCGGTTACGGCTATTCGCGGTTGCTCGACCGTCTCGACTTCGCCGCGCTGGCGCACGGCGGTACGCGCTGGCTGGGTCATTCCGATTTCACCGTTTTCCAGCTTGCGGCGCTTGCGCGAGCCGGCATGGTCACCTATGCGGGACCGATGGCGGCGTACGACTTCGGTGCCGAGACGCCGAGCGACTTCACGCTCGAGCATTGCTTCGCCATGCTCGGGTCGCACGAGCATGCGGTCACGTTTCCGCTCGACGGTCCGGCGGGCCGCACGATCGAGGGCACGCTGTGGGGCGGCAACCTGGCTCTCGTTGCCCATCTGGTCGGCACGCCGTTCTTCCCCTCGATCGATGGCGGCGTCCTGTTCCTCGAGGACATTTCCGAGCATCCGTACCGGATCGAGCGGATGCTCTACCAGCTGCTCTACGCCGGCGTGCTCGAGCGCCAGCGCGCCATCCTGCTCGGCTGGTTCACCGATTACACGCTTTTTCCGCACGACGACGGCTACGACCTGCCCAGCGTCGTCGCGCATCTGCGCGATCGCATCGACGTTCCGGTCTATACCGGCTTGCCGTTCGGCCATGTCCGCGACAAGCTGACGCTGCCGGTCGGCGGACGCGCGACGCTGATCGACGGGAGACGGAACGGCGCAGCTCGTGATGCGGGACACGCCATGAGCGCCGCAGGGCCGTTCCGCGTGCGCCTGACCGACTGGCGGACCGATGAAGCGAAACTCAGATCGATTCGCTACGAGGTCTTCTGCGTCGAGCAAGCGGTCCCCGAGTCGCTGGAGTGGGACGAGATCGACGCGCAATGCAGGCACGCCCTCGCGGAAGACGACGCGGGCGACGCCATCGGCTGCGGCCGTCTGCTACCCGACGGGCACATCGGTCGCGTCGCCGTTCGTGCGCAGTGGCGCGGCCAGGGGGTCGGATCGGCGCTGCTCGAGCGACTCATCGCGCTTGCGAGCGAGCGCGGCGATGCGAAAGTGATGCTGAACGCGCAGACGCACGCGATGCCGTTCTACGCGCGCTACGGCTTCGCGCCGGTCGGCGCTCCGTTCGAGGAAGCCGGCATTCCGCATCAGGCGATGGAGGCGCTGCTGGACGCTGCCCGCGGGCCGTCCAGCGCTCGCCGAGAGGGGGTGTGCGCGTGCAACAGCTGGGGAGCTTTCTGAATCTCGCGCGACTGCTGACGCGCAGCGCATCGCTGCATGCGGATCGGCCGGCGATCGCGCTTGGCGCTCGCATCGTCTACGACTATCGCCGGTTCGCGCAGCGTTGCGGCGCAGTGGCGGCGTCGCTGGCAGGCTCGCTGGCGCTCGCGCCCGGGCGAGCGCGTTGCGCTTTTCGCGACCAACGATCCCGGCTATCTCGAGATCCTGTACGGCGCGTGGATCGCGGGGCTTGCGGTCGTGCCGATCAACAGCAAGCTGCATCCGAAGGAGGTGGCGTTCATCCTCCAGGACAGCGGCGCGGCCGCGCTGTTCGCGAGCGAGGACGTCGGAGCGGCGTTGCAGCCGCTGTTGCCGGCGATCGAGAGCTTGCGTTACACGATCGAAATCGGCAGCCACGATTACCTGCGCCTTGCCGAAGCCGATCCGATGGCGCCCGTCGACGTCGCACCGGACGATCTCGCGTGGCTCTTCTACACGTCCGGCACGACCGGGCGACCGAAGGGCGTGATGCTGACGCATCGAAACCTGCTCGCGACGACGCTCTGCTACTTCGCGGATGTCGACCCCGCGAAGGCCACCGACGCATTCGTCTATGCCGCGCCGATGTCGCACGGCACGGGCCTCTACAACTTCGCGCAGGTGATCGCCGGCGCGCTGCATGTCCTGCCCGAGTCCCGCGGGTTCGACGCAGAGGAGTTCTTCGCGCTCGCCGCTGCGCATGGCGATGCAACGACTTTCGCCGCCCCGACGATGGTGAAGCGGCTCGTCGATCATGCTGCGGCCACGGGAACACCTGGCAACGCGATCCGCACGATCGTGTACGGCGGCGCGCCGATGTACGCGGCCGATATCGTGCGGGCCATCGACGTCCTCGGCGATCGCTTCGTCCAGATCTACGGCCAGGGCGAGAGCCCGATGACGATCACCGCATTGTCGCGTGCGCAACTGATGGATCGCTCGCATCCGCGCTACCACGCCCGCATCGCATCGGTCGGCGTCGCGCAAAGCGCAGTGGAAGTCAGGGTGGCGGATGAGGCTGGGCGACCCGTGCCCGCGGGCACGACCGGCGAGGTCCTCGTCCGCGGCGACTCGGTCATGCGCGGCTACTGGCGCAATCCCGAGGCGACCGCGAAAGCCCTTCGCGACGGATGGCTCCATACCGGCGACGTCGGCGTGCTCGATGACGACGGCTTCCTGACGCTCAAGGATCGCAGCAAGGACGTGATCATCAGCGGCGGCTCGAACATCTACCCGCGGGAGGTCGAGGAAGTGCTGTTGCGCGACGCCGGCGTGGAAGAGGCCTGCGTCGTCGGACGTCCGCATGCGGAGTGGGGCGAGGAGGTCGTCGCATTCGTCGTCCGGCGTCCCGGTGCGCTGGTCGACGCGGCCGCGCTCGACGCGCTTTGCCTCGAGAACATCGCGCGCTTCAAGCGGCCGAAGGCCTATCGGTTCGTCACGGCGCTGCCGAAGAACAACTACGGCAAGGTGCTGAAGCGCGAGCTCCGCGACTCGCTCGCCAGCGAAACGCCTTCTGCGTAGGCCCCGAATCGGGTCAGGCGATGCGGAAGCGGTGCTCCACCTGTCCGGCGCGCATGCCGCCGGCATCGAAGCTGCGCTCGACGAAGCATGCATCGCCGTCGCGATCGATCGTCAGCACCGTCGAGCTTCGCGTGCCGTAGGTGTCGCTCACGATGAAGGGCGCGGAAAGGCGCCTTTCCCATTCGAGCGTGACGCCGGTCGAAGGAAGGTCGGCGTCCTCCGCGAGTACGCGTTGCCCGAGGGCGGTGAACAACGACTCGATATCGGTTTCGCCGCGACCGAGCCAGTCCGCGAGCGCTGCTTTCGTGCGCACGAGCTTCGGCCACGGGGAATCGAGCAGCGCGTTCGACAGGCCGTAGGTTCCTCGTGCCAGCGCCTGCACGGCGGGCGACCGATTCGACATCCAGGCTGCGCCGCCCGGCGTTCCCGCCAGGAGGTTGAATCCGTTGTGACGCGCGAGCAGCTTCGCGCACGTGCTCGAGCGAGGGTGCGATGTCCGGACGCGTCGGAGAGCACCGCGGGCACCAGCAATCCGCGCGAAGGCGCCGCGGGATCGTTGCTTGCGGGATCGCGGATGTTCGTCAGCAATGCGAACCGACCGCGGCGCGTGACGCCGAGCCAGGTCCCGCCCGCACGCAGGTCGCGACCGGCCAGCCAGCCTTCGTCCCACCATGCCGCCGGCGCCGTCGGGCGCGCGTGATACTCGTCGCGGTTCGCGGCGATGACGACCGAATACAAGGGATGCGCGTCGAGCGCGAGCAGCGCGAGGCACATGGTCGACGAGCCGCGGCCTAGAGCGCGTCGACGAAGCGCTCGAGGTGCCGGCCCTCGGGCGCATGCGTGGCGACGCCGTTTCGCGCAACCGCTTCGAGCGTAAACCGCTTCGAAGCTCGCCGCGTCGGCCACGCTTTCGTAGACTTCCATCCACGTCGGCGGCACGTCCGGTCGCATCAGGAGCCGGCCGATGACGCCGGTCTTCTTGGCGATGTCCTGCATCAGTGCGTTCACCGCACCGCGTGCGCTGGCGGGATCGCCCGGGACGCGGTACCAGACGAAATAGTGCGTCGCCATCGTCACACGCCGACGCGGCCGCGCGGCGCGACCGGCGCGGGGAGGTCGTAGGGGAGCGGCTCGCGCTGCGCCTGGGGACCGTCGGGTGCGCCCACCGCCATCGCCCCTGCGTTGGCCGCCTCGATCTGCGCGACCGCAAGGAAGCGCGATCCGCCGTCGGGATCCGGCGCGCTGTTGACGACCGTGCCGCTCGCCTGGTCGCCGAACGCAGCGCCGTACAGCCGCGTTCCGGGCGCCGGAGGCTCGATGCCCGCGCGGAACGCGAACAGCCGCTCCTTGAGCCGGCCGAGATGCTGCGTGCGCGCGACGATCTCCTGGCCGGTGAAGCAGCCCTTGCGGAAGTTCAGTCCCCCGAGGGCGTCCCAGTTCGTCGCCTGCGCAACGAACTGGTCCTGCGTGGCCGCGGTGATCATCGGCACGCCGGCACGCACCCCGAGCCACGCCCAGACCGGCGCACCCGCCGGCGTGGCGTGCTGCGACAACGTGTCGAAGATCCCGGCGGCGGAAGCTTCGGACGCGATCGACGACGAAACGTCCGTCCGGCCAATGCACGATCCGCGTGTCCTCGTGCATCGCCAGGCGACCGGCCGCGGGGACTGTCGCCGAAGGCGCGCTCGACTGCATCTGCAGCGCCCGGCCCGCCGACGCCGAGCAGGCATTGCGCGTCGAGCGCGCTGCGCACCGTGACCTGCGCGCGCAGCACGAACATCGAAAGCCGCTTGGCTGTCGACTCGACGAGATCGCGCGCGAGCAGGGCTGTGTAGCGCCCGCCGTCGGGATCCCGGATCAGGAACAGCGTGGCGAGCATCCGTCCCTTCGGTGAGTTGTACGTCGTCCACTGGCCCTGGCCCGGCGCGAGCGTCGTCACGTCGTTGGAGAGCTGCCCCTGAAGGAAGTCCGCGCGCGTCGGTCCCCTCGAACTGCGATCGAGCCCAGACTCGAAGCGTCGGCGACGACTGCAGCGGACTGCGCAGCGCGCCATTCCCGGTCCGGGTTCCCGAAGTCCGTGATCGCCGTCGGGCCCCGGGCGGGCACCGCGGGCGACGAGGTAGGCAGGTATAGCGGGCAAGGCGGTCATCGGGATGGCGGAACGACGGATAAGCGTGCTAGAATAGCAAGTTAGCCCGCCCCAGGAACGCGAACGTTCCAGCGGGAAATTCGCACACCTCGCGGGTCAGGGTGTCCGACGAAGATGCGTCCTGCATGGCGCGCCTTCAACGGATGTCGCCGCGGGTGGTGGAAACCAACCCTGACAGGAGTCTTCAATTGTCCGTAACGATGCGTCAAATGCTGGAGGCCGGCGTCCATTTCGGCCACCAGACGCGGTACTGGAACCCGAAGATGGCCGAGTTCATCTTCGGCCAGCGCAACAAGATCCACATCGTCAACCTCGAGCGCACGCTCGAGAAGTACAACGAGGCGATGAAATACATCCGCCAGCTCGCCGCGAACCGCGGCACGATCCTGATGGTGGGGACGAAGCGGCAGGCCCGCGAGATCGTCGCCGAGGAAGCGCAGCGCGCCGGTGTGCCGTACGTCGACCATCGCTGGCTCGGCGGCATGCTGACCAACTTCAAGACGGTCAAGGCGTCGATCAAGCGGCTGAAGGACCTCGAGACGATGTCGACCGACGGCACGTTCGAGCGCATGACCAAGCGCGAGGCGCTGTCGCTGAAGCGCGAGCTCGCGAAGCTGTCGCAGGCGATGGGCGGCATCAAGGACATGAACGCGCTGCCGGATGCGATGTTCGTCATCGACGTCGGCTTCCACAAGATCGCGGTCACCGAGGCGAAGAAGCTCGGCATCCCGATCGTCGCGGTCGTCGACACCAATCATTCGCCCGACGGCATCGCGCACGTGATCCCGGGCAACGACGATAGCAGCCGCGCGATCCGCCTGTACGCGCGCGGCGCCGCCGACGCGGTGCTCGAGGGTCGCAGCCAGTCGATCACGGAGATCGTCCAGGGCGGCGACGAGTTCGTCGAAGTGGCGGACGAGGCTTCGGCCTGACGTTGCGACGCATGCTGCACCGCGTGCGGAACGCATGCCCCGGCGCGGGTCAAAGCCACTGCGCATCCCGGCTGCGGCGCTCGCGGGTTGCGAGCGCCGCCGGGAAGAACACGTAAGGGGCGTCGCAAGCGCCCCGTTTTTTTGAGGACACGAGTCATGGCGGACATTTCCGCAAGCATGGTGATGGAACTGCGCCAGCGAACCGGGCTGGGCATGATGGAATGCAAGAAGGCGCTGACCGAGACCGGCGGCGATCCGAAAAAGGCCGAGGAGCTGCTGCGCATCAAGAGCGGCGCGAAGGCGTCCAAGGCGGCGGACCGCGTCGCGGCGGAGGGCGTGATCGCGCTGCATGTTGCGGCGGACGGCAAGTCCGGCGCGATCGTCGAAGTGAACTGCGAAACCGACTTCGTCGCGAAGAACGAGGATTTCCGCGCGTTCGCCTCCGAGGTCGCGCAGATCGTCGCGCGCGACAACCCGGCCGACGTTGCTGCGCTCGGCAATGCGAAGCTCGCGACCGGGGAGACGGTCGAGGCGCGGCGCGTGGCGCTGGTCCAGAAGATCGGCGAGAACCTGTCGGTGCGACGTTTCCAGCGACGCGCGGCCACGGGCAAGCTCGCGTCGTACGTGCATGGCGTCAAGATCGGCGTTCTGGTCGACGTTAGCGGCGGTGACGACGCGCTCGGCAAGGACCTCGCGATGCACATCGCGGCGTCGAAGCCGCTGGCCGTGTCGAAAGAAGGCGTGTCGCCCGAGCTGATCGAGCAGGAGCGCCGGATCGCGGCGGCGAAGGCGGCCGAGTCCGGCAAGCCCGCGAACATCGTCGAGAAGATGGTGGAGGGCGCGGTCGCGAAGTACCTCTCCGAGGTGACGCTGTCCGCACAACCGTTCGTCAAGGGCGACGGCAAGGAGACGGTTGCCGCGTTGCTGAAGGCCAAGGGCGCGACGGTGAACGGCTTCACGCTCTACGTCGTCGGCGAAGGCATCGAGAAAAAGAAGGATGACTTCGCCGCGGAAGTGGCCGCGATGGCGACAAGGTGACGCGTGAGCAACATCCCCGCGAAGACGAGGACGCATCGGCTTCGAGCGTAAAGACACTGGATTCCGCGCTTGCGTGGCGAATGACACGACGGAGAAACGGAGGCTGCCCGATGAACCCGCCCACCGCCGCGACCCTTGCGGCCGTCATGCCCGATGCGGCGGCGAACGCAACCGCGATCGCAGCCGCAACCGAGCCCGCCTATCGCCGGATCCTGCTCAAGCTGTCCGGCGAGGCATTGATGGGCGACGATGCCTACGGCATCAACCGCGAGGTCATCGACCGCATCGTTCGCGAGATCGCGGACGTGCATGCGCTCGGCGTGCAGATCGGAATCGTCATCGGCGGCGGCAACATCTTCCGCGGCGTCGCGCTCGGTGCCGCCGGCATGGACCGCGCGACCGCCGATTACATGGGCATGCTCGCCACGCTGATGAACGCGCTCGCGTTGCAGGACGCGCTTCGCGCCGGTGGCGTCGTGTCGCGCGTGCAGTCGGCGCTTCGCATCGACCAGGTCGCCGAGCCGTACATCCGCGGCAAGGCGTTGCGCTACCTCGAGGAGCACAAGGTCGTCATCTTCGCGGCCGGGACCGGCAATCCGTTCTTCACCACCGATACCGCCGCCGCGCTGCGCGGGCGCGAGATGGGCGTCGACATCGTGCTGAAGGCGACGAAGGTCGACGGCGTCTACACGGCCGACCCGAACAAGGATGCGTCGGCGCGCCGCTATCCCGAGCTCACGTTCGACGAGGCGATCGTGAAGAACCTCAAGGTGATGGACGCGACAGCGCTGGCGCTTTGCCGCGACCAGAACATGCTGCTCAAGGTGTTCTCGATCTTCAAGCCCGGCGCGCTCAAGCGCGCCGTGATGGGCGGAGACGAGGGCACGCTCGTCCACTGTTGAACAAGGGGTCCCGAGCCGGTCGCGTGCGTTTCGGGACGGCGTAATTTCTGCAACGAATCACTGACTCGGGACACCAAGGTCCGCCATGCCGATCACCGAGACCAAGAAGACCGCCGACCAGAAGATGGCGAAGTCGGTCGAGACGCTGAAGAACGACTACCAGAAGGTTCGCACCGGCCGCGCGCATACCGGCCTGCTCGACCATGTCACGGTCGACTACTACGGGTCGATGCTGCCGGTGAACCAGTGCGCGAACGTGACGCTCGGCGACGCGCGCACGATCAACGTGCAGCCGTTCGAGAAGAAGATGATTCCGGTGATCGAAAAGGCGATCCGGGAATCCGATCTCGGCCTCAATCCCGCAACCTCCGGCGACGTGATCCGCGTGCCGATGCCCGCGCTCACCGAGGAGCGCCGCCGCGACCTGATCAAAGTCGTGCGCCACGAGGCGGAGAACGCGCGGGTCGCGATCCGCAACGTGCGCCGCGACGCGAACGAGCAGCTGAAGAAGATGCTGAAGGCGCACGAGGTCTCGGAGGACGACGAGCGCCGCGCGCTCGAGGAGCTGCAGAAGATGACCGACCGCTACATCGCCGAGATCGATCGCGTGCTGCAGGCGAAGGAAACGGACCTGCTTGCGATCTGAGCAGGTGCGGACCGATTAGAGGGAGTTGTCACGCCGGACACGCCCGGCGTCCGACCCCAAAAGGCAGACCTTTGCATACGAGCTCGACCACCCAGATCCCGGACGCTCCGACCGTGCCGCGCCACGTCGCGATCATCATGGACGGCAACGGCCGGTGGGCGAAGCAGCGCCTGCTGCCGCGCGTCGCCGGCCACAGGAAGGGCGTGGAGACGGTGCGCGCGGTGATCCGCGGCGCGATCGAGCGGCGCATCGAGTACCTGACGCTGTTCGCATTCTCCAGCGAGAACTGGCGGCGCCCGCCGGAAGAGGTGTCGATCCTGATGGAGCTGTTCCTGCGCGCGCTCGAGCAGGAGGTCGCGAAGCTGCACCAGAACGGCATCCGCTTTCGCGTCGTCGGCGACCTGGCGCGGTTCACGCCGCGGATCCGGGAATTGATCGCCGCCGGCGAGCAGCTGACGTCGTCGAACACTCGCCTGACGCTGACGATCGCCGCGAACTACGGCGGCCGCTGGGACATCGCGCAGGCCGCGCGCAGGCTCTACACGATGCGCCGCGAAGCGCTGGAGCCGGATGCGCCGCTCGACCCCGACGCGCTGGCGCCCTATCTCGCGATGGCGTACGCGCCCGAGCCGGATCTGTTCATTCGCACCGGCGGCGAGCAGCGGATCAGCAACTTCCTGCTCTGGCAGCTCGCCTACACCGAGCTGTATTTCACCGACCTGCTGTGGCCCGATTTCGACGCGCGCGCACTCGATGATGCGATCGCGTCCTATCGATCGCGCGAGCGGCGCTTCGGCCGCACCAGCGAGCAGATCAAGGACACGCAGGCGGCCGGCACGACGGTGCGCTGACGCGTTCTTGAGCCCCGCCGTCTTTCAGTCGACCGCCGATGGCGCTTTCCTCGCTCGCGCAGCGCGTCACGACCGCCGCGGTGCTCGTGCCGCTCGTGCTCGCCGCGCTGTTCCTGTTGCCGTCGCGGGGCTGGGCGATCGTGGCGCTCGCGATCATCGCGCTCGCTGCGCACGAGTGGGCGAAGCTCGTGGGCTATCGACCGCAACAGCGCGGCGCTGCGTTCATCGGCGGCGTGCTCGTGCATGGCGCTGTTCCTGCTGTTCGCGGATGCGATGGGCTTTCGATCGCGGATGGCCGGACCGGCGTCGTGCTCGCGTGTGCGGTGTCGCGACCGCGTTCTGGATACTCGTCGGCGCCGGCATGGCTTGCGTCGCAATGGCCGACGCGCGCGTGGCTGCCGATGGCGCTGGTGGGCGTGGATCGTCCTCATCGGGGCGTGGGTCGCGATCGTCGAATTGCAGGCGCGCTCGCCGTGGCTCGTGCTCGCCGCGATGGCGGTCGTCTGGATCGCCGACACCGCCGCCTATTTCACCGGGCGCAAGTTCGGCAGGCGCAAGCTCGCGCCGTCGATCAGTCCGAACAAGAGCTGGGAAGGCGTCTGGGGCGGCCTCGCAGCGGTCGCGCTCTACGCGCTGGTGCTGCGTCCCGTTCTCGGCGGAGGCGGGCTATGCCGGAGCGCGAAGCCTCGGCATGGCGCTCGCGTTCGTGCTGTTCGTCGTGCTGCTCGGCGCCGTCTCGGTCGTGGGCGACCTCTACGAATCGATGCTGAAGCGGCAGGCGGGTGTCAAGGACAGCGGCTCGCTGCTGCCCGGCCATGGCGGCGTGCTCGACCGCATCGATGCGCTGCTTTCGGCGATGCCGCTCGCGGCGATCGCGGCGACGCTGTTCCTGCCCAACGCGAAGTGATGCGCAACGTCACGCTCCTGGGCGCTACCGGTTCGATCGGCGATTCGACGCTCGACGTCATCGCGCGCCATCCCGACCGCTTCACGGTCGCCGCGCTCGCGGCGCATCGCAACTGGCGGAAGCTCGCGCAGTTGTGCCGGCGATTCCGGCCGCCGTACGCGGCATTGCTCGATGTACCGGCCGCACAGGCGCTCGAAAGTGCGCTCGCGGCGGAAGGGTTGCCGACGCGCGTGCTCGCAGGGCCCGGCGGGCCTTGCGGAAGTGGCGGCGCTGCCTGACGCCGATACCGTGCTCGCCGCGATCGTCGGCGCGGCGGGACTCGCCCCGACGCTCGCAGCTGCGCGCGCCGGCAAGCGGATCCTGCTCGCGAACAAGGAAGCGCTGGTCATCGGCGGCGCAGCTCTTCATGCAGCGCTGCGAGCGAAGGCGGCGCCACCGTGTTGCCGATCGACAGCGAGCACAACGCCATCTTCCAGTGCCTTCCGGCCGGCTATGCGGGCGAGCCGAGCGCTGCAGGCGTGCGCCGCATCCTGCTCACGGCGTCCGGTGGGCCGTTCCGCGAGACGCCGCTCGAGAGGCTCGCACAGGTCACGCCGGATGAAGCGTGCGCGCATCCGAACTGGTCGATGGGCCGCAAGATTTCCGTCGACTCCGCCACGATGATGAACAAGGGTCTCGAGGTCATCGAGGCCCACTGGCTGTTCGGCGCGCCTCGCGAAGCGATCGAGGTCGTCGTGCATCCGCAAAGCGTGATCCACTCGCTCGTCGAGTACGTCGATGGCTCGGTGCTGGCGCAGCTCGGCCACCCCGACATGCGCACGCCGATCGCGCAGGCGCTCGCGTATCCCGAGCGCGTGGACACCGGCATTGCCAGGCTCGATCTCGCAGCGCTCGCCTCGCTGTCGTTCGAAGCACCCGACCTCAAGCGCTTTCCTTGCCTCGTGCTCGCGTACGCGGCGCTCGACAGCGGCGGCTCGGCGCCGATCGTGCTGAACGCGGCGAACGAGATCGCGGTCGAAGCATTCCTCGGCGGCCGCGCGCGGTTCTGCGACATCGCCGACGTCTGTGCGAGGACGCTGGATCGCAGCGCCACGACGCGGGTCGGCTCGCTCGAAGCGGCGCTCGCGATCGATGCGCAGGCGCGGCGTACCGCTTGCGCTATGCTGGGGCTCCCTGCGGTCATCGACGACCGCGACGCGCTCGCTCTCTGAAGAGTCCTCATGGACGTCGTACTCAAGATCGCCTCGTTCCTCGTCGTCCTCGGCATCCTGGTCGTATTCCACGAGCTCGGCCATTACCTCGTCGCACGCTGGTGCGGCGTGAAGGTGCTGCGCTTCTCCGTGGGGTTCGGCCGCGTGCTCTGGTCGCGCCGCTACGGCCGGGACCAGACCGAGTTCGCCGTGTCCGCGATTCCGCTCGGCGGCTACGTGAAGATGGCGGACGAGCGTGAAGGCGATCTCGCGCCGGAGGACGTTCCGCGCGCGTTCAATCGGGCCAGCGTGGGCGCGCGCATCGCGATCGTCGCGGCGGGACCGATCGCCAACCTGCTGCTCGCCGTCGTCCTGTACGCGTTCACGTTCATGGCGGGCATTCCAGGGCAGAAGCCGATTCTCGCGCCGCCGATCGCGGGAACGCCCGCAGCGGTCGCCGGCGTTCGAGGCGGCGACGAGGTGACGGCCGTCGACGGCGTGCCGATCGCGAGCTTCCAGGACCTGCGCTGGCAGTTGCTGAAAC
This sequence comes from uncultured beta proteobacterium, assembly GCA_963804205.1. GTDB lineage: Bacteria > Pseudomonadota > Gammaproteobacteria > Burkholderiales > Casimicrobiaceae > VBCG01. The sequence goes on from CAWDPJ010000010.1 coordinate 203,036, forward strand.
TGTCGGGCCGCGACGACATCCGCATCGATGTTCGCACGGTCGAGGGCCGCGATGCGGCGCGCATCGTTTCGCTTTCCGGGCTCGCTTCGAGCGATTGGGAAGGTCCGTTCATGCAGAAGCTCGGTCTGGCGGCCGACTTCGGGCCCCCGTTGATCGACGAAGCGCTCGCCGGGAAGCCGGGCGAGCGCGCGGGCTTGAAGCGGGGCGATCGGATCATCGCGATCGACGGAATGCCGGTGCGCTCGCCGATGGACGTCGCCGCCGCCACGAACGCCAAGCCCGGCGCCGAAGTCGTGTTCCGGATCGAGCGCGACCGCAGCACACTCGACGTGGCGGTGATCACCGAGATCACCGAATCGGCGGGACGCAAGATCGGCATCGCCGGGCTTCGGCTCAAGGTCGATCCCGCGGTGGCGGAACGCCTGTCGACCACAGTGCGCTACGGGCCGCTGCGGGCGCTGAGCGAAGGCGTTCGCAAGACCTGGGAGCTGTCGGTGTTCACGGTGAAGATGCTCGGCCGCATCCTGACCGGCGACGCGTCACTGAAGAACATCAGCGGTCCGATCACGCTCGCCGATTACGCGGGGCAATCGGTCCAGGCGGGCGCGCTGGTCTTCGTCGGCTATCTCGCGCTGATCAGCATCAGCCTCGGCGTGCTGAATCTCCTGCCCGTGCCTTTATTGGACGGCGGGCAATTGCTGTATTATTTCGCCGAACTTGCGCGAGGCCGGCCGCTATCGGATCGCGCCTTCGAGGTGGGTCAGCGAATCGGCATGGCCGTCCTCGCTGCGCTGATGGCCCTGGCGCTCTTCAATGACTTCTCCCGACTGTTCTGACCGCCGCTCCCACGCAAAGCGATCGCGCAAACGCCACGCGCGACGCGCACTTCCCGCCCTCATCGCCTCGCTCGTGATCGGCGCTTTGCGCCGATAGCCGCGAGCGCGTTCGATCCGTTCGTCGTCAAGGACATCCGCGTCGAGGGCGCGCAGCGCACCGAGGCGGGCACGGTATTCAGCTACCTGCCGATCAAGGTCGGCGAGCGCATCGACGATGCAGCGCGCGTCGCAGGCCGTCAAGGCGCTGTACGCGACCGGCTTCTTCCGCGACGTGCGGCTCGAGCGGCAGGGCGACGTGCTCGTCGTCGCCGTGCAGGAGCGGCCGACGATCAGCTCGATCACGTTCGTCGGCAACAAGGAGTTCGACACCGACACGGTCAAGAAGGCGCTGAAGGACATCGGCCTGTCCGAGGCGCGGATCTTCGACCGCTGCGTCGCTCGAGCGCGCGGAACAGGAGCTCAAGCGCCAGTACATCACGCGCGGGCTGTACAGCGCGAAGGTGCAGACGACGGTGACGCCGCAGGAGCGCAACCGCGTCGCGGTCAATTTCGCGATCGAAGAAGGCCCCGCGACGCGCATCCAGCGGATCAACATCATCGGCACGAAGGCGTTCACCGAGCAGCAGCTGCTCTCCGAGATCACGCTGACCACGCCCGGCTGGCTCACCTGGTACACGAAGAACGACCAGTACAGCAAGCAGAAGCTGCAGGCGGACCTCGAGGTGCTGCGCAGCTTCTACCAGGACCGCGGCTATCTCGAGTTCAACGTCGAGTCGACGCAGGTCTCGATCTCGCCGGACAGGGAGAACATCACCATCACGGTGAACGTCAACGAGGGGCCGCTGTACAAGGTGAGCGACGTGCGCATCGCGGGCGATCTGTTGATCGACGAGGCCGAGATCCGCCGGCTGATCCGCGTGAAGCCCGGCGACACGTTCTCGCGCTCGCGCCTGCAGGGTTCGGCGAAGGACATCAGCGACCGGCTCGGCGCCGAGGGTTACGCGTTCGCGAACGTGAACGCGGTGCCCGAGGTCGATCGCGAGAAGAACACGGCCTCGTTCACGTTCTTCATCGACCCGGGCCGCCGCGTGTACGTGCGCAAGGTCAACATCAGCGGCAACACGAAGACGCGGGACGAGGTGATCCGCCGCGAGGTGCGCCAGCTCGAGGGCGCGTGGTACGACGGCCCGCGCATCGAGCGGTCCAAGGTGCGGATCCGCCGCCTCGGCTACTTCGAGCCGGACATCAACATCGAGACGCCGCCGGTACCGGGCTCGCCCGACCAGATCGACATCGAGATCTCGGTCACCGAGAAGTCGACCGGCAACCTGCTCGCCGGTGTCGGCTACTCGTCGGCCGACGGCGTCGTGTTCAGCGCGTCGGTCTCGCAGCAGAACGTCTTCGGCTCGGGCAACGCGCTCTCGCTCTCCGTCAACACGAGCAAGATCAACCGCACCTATGCGTTCACGCTGACCGAGCCTTACTGGACGGTGGACGGCGTGTCGCGCACGATCGAGTTCTACCAGCGCAAGACCGACCCGACCGGGCTCGCGATCTCGCAGTACGCGTCCGACACGCTGGGCGGCGCGCTGGGCTTCGGCATCCCGATCACCGAGACCGACACGATCAACGTCGCGTTCCGCGTCGACCACACGGACCTCACGCTGTTCGCCGACAGCCCGCCGGTCTACTTCGACTTCATCAACCAGTTCGGCAACCCGAACTGGAGCCTGGTCGCCGCGGCGGGCTGGGCCCGTGACAGTCGTGACGACATCCTCTATCCTACGCGCGGCACGTTGCAGAGCGCGCTGGTGGAGATCGGGCGTGCCGCCCGGCGACCTCAAGTACTACAAGGCTGCAGTACGTCCACCAGTGGTTCTGGCCGGTCTACGGCAACTTCGTGTGGATGCTGCGCGGCGACTTCGGCTATGGTGACGGCTACGGCGGCAAGCCGCTGCCGTTCTTCCGGGCGTTCTATGCGGGCGGCACCGGGTCGGTGCGCGGTTTCGAGTCGAGCTCGCTCGGGCCGCGCGACGCGTTCGGCAACGTGCTCGGCGGCAAGCGCAAGATCGTCGGCAACAGCGAGGTGTTCTACCCGATCCTGAAGGGCGACAAGTCGGTGCGCGCGCAGCGTATTCGTGGACGCGGGCCAGATCTACCTGAACGGCGACCAGAGGCGACAACGAGGCGTTCCGCTATTCGGCGGGTGTCGGCGTCTCCTGGAACTCGCCGATCGGCCCGCTGAAGTTCAGCTATGCGGTGCCGCTCAACGAGAAGCCCGGCGACCGCATCCAGAAGTTCCAGTTCCAGGTCGGCTCGGTGTTCTGACACTCATCGCGCACGACCGCAGGAGACACGCTTGAAACGCATCATCAGGTTGGCCGCAGTGGCGCTCGTAGCGCTCGCATGCGGGGCGGCCGCGGCCGCCGACTACAAGATCGGCTTCGTGAATACCGAGCGGCTGTGGCGGGATGCGGCGCCGGCGAAGCGCGCAGCGCAGAAGCTCGAAAAGGAGTTCGCGCAGCGCGACGCCCAGCTCGGCAAGCTTTCGAAGCAGGTGCGCGACCTGCAGGCATCGCTCGACAAGGACGGCGCGACGATGCCCGAGTCCGAGCGCCGCAACAAGGAGCGCGATCTCGCGAACCTGTCGCGCGACTTGCAGCGGATGCAGCGCGAGTTCCGCGAGGACCTGAACCTGCGGAAGAACGAGGAGCTCGCCAGCATCCAGGAGCGTGCGAACAAGGTCATCCAGCAGATCGCCGAGGCCGAGAAGTTCGACCTGATCCTGCAGGACCCGGTCGTGTTCGCGAGCCAGCGCATCGACATCACCGACAAGGTGATCAAGGCGCTGGCGAACCAGTAGCCCGGCCGGCACCTGCGCACAAGACGACGGCCGCGTCCGCCCGCACGATGGACCGCGCCGACCCGTCCTCCGGTTTCTCGCTCTCCGACCCTCGCCGCGCACACCGGCGCCAAGCTCGAGGGCGACGGTGCAACGATCGTCCGTCGGGTCGGCACGCTCGAGCATGCCGCGGCGGACGCGATCGCGTTTCTCACCAACCCCAAGTATCGCGACCAGCTCGGCGCGACCCGCGCGGCCGCGGTCATCGTCGGCCCGGACGACGCGGCGTCGACGTCGCTGCCGAAGCTCGTGTCCGCGAACCCGTACGCGACATACGCGAAGGTCGCGGCGTTGCTGCATCCCGATGCGGCTCCGCCCGCGGGTGTCCACGGCCTCGCCGTCGTCGACCCGAGCGCTCGCGTAGCCGCCGATGCGTCGATCGGCGCCCATGCCGTCATCGGTGCGCGGGCAAGCATCGCCGCCGGCGCTTCGGTCGGTCCGGGCTGCGTCGTCGGTGACGATGCGTCGATCGGCGAGCACACGGTCCTGCGCGCCAACGTCGTCGCTCTATCCGCGCTGCGTGATCGGTGCGCGCACGGTCGTGCACGCGGGCGCGGTGATCGGCGCCGACGGGTTCGGCATGGCGGAAGAGGGCGGCCGGTGGCTCCGCATCCCGCAGATCGGCCGCGTCGTCATCGGCGACGATTGCGAGATCGGTGCGAACACGACGATCGACCGCGGAGCGATCGAAGACACGATCATCGAGGACGACGTCAAGCTCGACAACCAGATCCAGATCGGCCACAACTGCACGATCGGCAGGCACACGGCGATCGCCGGTTGCGTCGGCATCGCGGGGAGCGTGCGGATCGGGCCGCAACTGCCAGATCGGTGGCGCTGCGATGATCTCCGGTCACCTCACGCTGCCCGAGGGAACGGTGGTATCGGGCGGCACCTTCATCTCGGCGACGCCGGACGCGCCGGGCAAGTATACGGCCGTGTTTCCGACGTTGCCGCATCGCCACTGGCGGAAGGTCGCGTCCCAGTTGCGCCATCTCGACGAGCTGGCGGAACGCGTGCGCGCGCTCGAACGGGCTGGGCGCGGAAAGGACAAGACATGAGCCCCTCACCCCTTCCCCTCTCCCCGCGGGAGAGCGAAATGGAATGTGCGGCGATGCTCGCCGCAGGGTGACGTATGAGCTCGCGGCGCTCGACATCGACGCGATCGTCGCCAGGATGCCGCACCGCTATCCTGCGGTGCTCGTCGACCGGATCCTCGAGTGCGTGGCCGGGAAGAGCATCCGGGCGCTCAAGAACGTCACGATGAACGAGCCTTACTTCCAGGGACATTTCCCCGGATACCCGGTCATGCCGGGCGTGCTGATCCTCGAGGCGCTGACGCAGCTTTCCGGCGTGCTCGCCGTCGCGAGCGGTCTTGCGACTGCAGACGGCGCGCCTGCCGTCAAGTTCGACGGCATCGACGCCTGCCGCTTCAAGCGCCAGGTGGTGCCGGGCGACCAGCTGACGCTCGAGTCGCAGTGGCAGCCGGGCGAAGGCGGCAAAGGCCGGTTCGCCGTGCGTGCGCTCGTCGAAGGTCAGGTGGCGGCGGAATCGGCGCTGCTGGTCACGCTGTCCGCGTGAGCGTCGCGATGGCGATCGTCCACCCGACTGCGATCGTCGATGCAACGGCCGAGCTCGCGGATGACGTCGCGATCGGGGCTTACTCGATCGTCGGTCGCGATGTGCGCATCGGCAGCGGCAGCATCGTCGGTCCGCATGCGGTGATCGCCGCGCGCACGACGCTCGGCCGGCGCAACCAGGTGTTCCAGTTCGCTTCGATCGGCGAGATCGCGCAGGACCGCAAGTACAGCGGCGAGCCGACGACGACGATGATCGGCGACGACAACGTCTTCCGCGAGTATGTCAGCGTGCACGCGGGTACGGCGCAGGGCCGGGGCGAGACGACGATCGGCAACAGCAACCTGTTCCTCGCCTACACGCACGTCGCGCACGACTGCGTCATCGGCAACCATACGACGTGGTCGAATAACGCGCAGGTCGCCGGACACGTGCATATCGCCGACTGGGTGGTGATGGGCGCGTTCGCGGGCGTGCACCAGTTCTGCCGCGTGGGTGCGCACGCGATGCTCGGCGCATTCGCCGTCGTGCTGCAGGACGTTCCGACCTACACGATCGTCCAGGGCTATCCCGCGCAGCCGAAGGGGCCGAACAGCGAAGGCCTGCGCCGGCGAGGCTTCTCGGCCGAGGAGATCCTCGCGGTCCGGCGTGCGTACAAGACGCTCTATCGGGAAGGACTTGCGCTCGAGGACGCGAAGACGAAGTTGCAGGCGGCTGCGGAGTCCGCGCCGGTGGTCCGGCCGCTGGTCGAGTTTCTTGCTGCGCCCGGCAGTCGGGGAATTCTCCGATAACGGGCCGATGAAAAAGGCGTCCGCAGAGCAGCCGATGAAAAACGTGTCCGTACGCTCAGTGCCTCACGGGATGTCAGCGTCGCACGTTTTTCATCGGGTTGAATTCAGGCGGGCGCCTCGGGGCGGCCCTTCGGCGCCCGCGGGTAACGACACGAAACAACGGGCATCGTGCGTGGGATTGAGCCCGAGCCGTTAGGGCGACTGTGACTGGTCCGCTCATCGGCATCGTCGCGGGCGAGACGTCGGGCGATGCGCTCGCCGCGACGCTGATCCGTGCGGTCCGCGCGCGGCATCCCGGCGTTCGCTTCGCTGGCGTCGCGGGTCCGAAGATGCAGGCCGAGGGCTGCGAGACGTGGTATCCGGTCGAGAAGCTCGCCGTGCGCGGCTTCGTCGAGGTGCTCCGGCACATCCCCGAGCTGGTTCGCATCCGCCGCGACCTTCGCGCGCGGCTGCTGCGCGCGCGCGTGCCGCTGTTCGTCGGCGTCGACGCGCCCGAGTTCAATCTCGGACTCGAGGCGAAGCTCAAGCGGCGCGGTGTTCGCACCGTGCATTTCGTGAGCCCGCAGGTTTGGGCGTGGCGCCCGGAGCGAATCGGATCGATCGGTCGCTCGGTCGACCGGATCCTCGCGCTGTTCCCGTTCGAGCCGGCGCTCTACGCATCGGCGCGACGTTGCCGGTCAGCTACGTCGGCCATCCGCTCGCGGCGGGCGCCGCGACGCCATCCACGCGCCGCGAGGTGCGCGAGCGCTTTCGGCTTGGTGCGGCCACCCCGGTGTTCGCGCTGCTGCCCGGCTCGCGGACCTCGGAGATCGAGATGCATGCGGAAACGGTGCTGCGCACGGCCGCGCTGATCCACGAAGCACGGCCGGACGCGCAGTTCCTCGTGCCGCTGGTCACGCGATCGACACGCGACTTGTTCGACGAGGTACGTCACCGCCTCGATCTCGCCGCGTTGCCGCTGACGCTGCTCTACGGGCATGCGGACGACGCGTTGCGGGCCGCGGACGTCGGGCTCGTGGCGTCGGGCACGGCGACGCTGGAAGCGGCGCTCGCGCGCTGTCCGCACGTGATCTTCTACCGGGTGGCGACGCTCACCGCACTGGATCGTTCGCCGCAAGCTCCCGCTTCCGTGGGTCGGCCTTCCGAACGTGCTTGCGGGCCGATTCGTCGTTCCGGAGTTCCTGCAGGACGAAGCGACGCCGCGAAATCTCGCGCAGGCGATCCTCAACCTGTACGATGACGGCGCGACGCGCAGACGCCTGGAGGAGCTGTTCGGCGCACTCGCCGACCAGCTCGCAGCCGACACGGGCGAGCTTGCCGCCGAGGCATTGACGATCGAGTTGCGTGCAGCGGGAGTGAGCGTTTGAAGCGCATGATTCTGGTCGCTGGCATCGATGAAGCGGGCAGGGGCCCGCTGGCGGGGCCGGTTGTCGCGGCGGCGGTGATTCTCGATCCGGAGCGACCGATACGGGGTCTCGCCGACTCGAAGGTGCTGACACCGGAGCGCCGCGAGGTGCTGGCAAAACGGATCCGCGAGCGCGCGATCGCCTGGTCGACCGGACAGGCCGACGTCGACGAGATCGACACGATCAACATCCTGCACGCGACGATGCTCGCGATGTGCCGGGCGGTGGCCGCGCTGTCGATCACGCCGGAAGAAGCGCTCGTCGACGGCAACCGTTGCCCCGACCTGGCGTGCCGCGTGCGGGCCATCATCAAGGGCGATCGCGACGTGAAGTCGATCTCCGCGGCGTCGATCATCGCGAAGACGACGCGCGATGCGATGCTGCGCGAGCTCGACAAGGTGTATCCGGTCTACGGTTTCGCGCAGCACAAGGGCTACGGCACGCCGGAGCACCTTGCAGCGCTCGACAGGCACGGACCCTGCCCTATCCATCGGCGATCGTTCTCGCCGGTGCTGCAAAGCGAGCTGGATTTCGATTTCTAGGAGCCATCAATGCGTCACTCCCGCGTTCTCGCTGTATCGGTCACCATGTTGGCGGTCCTGCTCGTCGGCATCACCGCTGCGGTCGCCCAGGTCCGGGTGGGATCGAAGAACTTCACCGAGCAGTTCGTGGTCGCCGAGATCTACGCCCAGGCGCTCGAGGCGGCGGGGATCAAGGTCGAGCGCAAGCTCAATCTCGGCGGAACGCTGATCGCCCACAAGGCGCTCGAGGAAAAGCAGATCGATCTGTACCCCGAGTACACGGGGACGATGCTGCTGGTCGTGATGAAGGCCGAGCCGATGACGGACCAGAAGGCGGTTTACGACAAGGTGAAGGCCGACTACGCGGCGCGCGGGTTCGTCGATTCTCAACGAAGCCCCGATGAACAACACCTACAACATGGTCGTGCGTCCCGAAACGGCCGCGCAATACAAGCTGGAGACGCTGTCGGATCTGGCGCGCGTGGCGAAGGAATTGAAGCTCGGCGCCGGTCCCGAGTTCCGCGATCGCAAGGACGGCTTGCCCGGCCTCAAGGCGAAATACGGCATCGAGTTCAAGGAGGATCTGCAGATGGCGATCGGCCTGCGTTACCAGGCGCTGGCGAACAAGCAGATCGACGTCGTCAACGGCTACGCGACCGATGGCATGATCAGCGCGCTGAAGCTCAAGCGACTCAAGGACGACAAGATCGCTGTGGCCCCCGTATTACCTCGTGCCCGTCGTGCGCAAGGAAGCGCTCGAGGCCAACCCGAAAATGGCCGACGTGCTCAACCGCGTCAACGCGATGCTCGACGAACCGACGATGGCCGAGATGAACTACAAGGTCGACGGGGAAAAGCAGGAACCGAAGGACGTCGCGCGCGCGTTCCTCAAGACCAAGGGCATCGTGCGTTGATCGACGCGAGGCGACGCGCGCCGGCGGCTGTCCAGCCGTGATGCGCGCGGCGCGCCAACTCGTGCGCTAGCCGCGGTTGTGTTCCCCGCATCCATCTCGCTTGCTGGCCACGGCGCGACAATCGCCGACGTAGTGCGCCGTCGCGCGGCGATTCGTGCCCGTCGCGCTGAGCGAAGCGGCCCGCGCCCGGGTTGCGGCAGCACGGGTGGTCGTCGATCGGCTGGCGCAAGGCGATCGGCTCATCTACGGCGTCAATTCGGCACTCGGCGCGAACACCGGTCAGCCGATCGCACCGGACGAGCAATCCGCTTACCAGATTCGTGCGGTACGCGCCCGCGCGGTGGGCGTTGGGCCGCGCGCTTGCAACGGATCGTCGTGCGGGCCATGCTGTTCGCGCGTGCCGCTGCCATGGCGTGGGTGGCTCGGGTGTTTCGCCGCGAAGTGCTCGAAGCGCTGCTCGCCTTCCTGAACGCGCGCGTGCATCCGCGGGTGCCGGCGATCGGCTCCATCGGCGTCGCCGATCTCGCGCCGCTTTCGCATCTGGCGCTGCCGCTGTTCGGCGAAGGCGAGGCCGAGTTCGAAGGCAACGTCCTGCCGGGCGCGGAAGCGTTGGCTCGCGCCGGCCTCCGGCCGGTCGCCTCGCCGCGAAGGACGGACTCGCGCTGATCAGCGCCAACGCGGCGACCGTCGGCTGTGCCGCACTCGTCCTCCATGATGCCGCGGCGACGCTCGACACGCTGAACGTGGCTGCCGCGGTTTCGTTCGAAGGGTTTCGGGCCAACCTGAGCCCGCTCGATCCCCGGGTGCAAGCGGCCCGACCCGCGCCGCTGCAGGCGGTCATCGCGCAGCGCATGACCGAGCTGCTTGTCCGGGAGCGCACTGTGGCAGGCGGGCGCTGCCCGACGCGTCCAGGATCCGCTGTCGTTCCGCTGCATCACCCAGGTGCACGGCGCCGCGCTGGCGGCACTTCGCACGGCACGCGACCACGTCGAGCTCGAGCTCAACAGCGCTGCCGACAGCCCGCTGGTGCTCGTCGAAGACTCGTCGATCTGTCCAACGGAAACTTCCACGTTCCGGGATTGGCCCTTGCGCTCGATTCGCTCGGCATCGCGCTGGCCCAGGTTGCAGGCATCGCCGTGCAGCGTTGCCTGCGACTCTCCTCGAGCGCGGTTTCGGGCTTGCCGTTGCAGCTGACGCGGCGCGGTCCGGGCCATTCCGGATTCGCCACGCTGCAAAAGACGCTGACGGCGCTGTACAACACGATCCGCCATCGCGCAAATCCGGGAAGCTGGATTTCCTGCCGGTCTCGGAGAGCATCGAGGATCATGCGCCGATGACGTTCAACGTGGTGTCCAAGACCGCCGACATCGTCGTTGCATTGCGCTACATCGCGGCGTGCGAGCTCCTGATGGCCGCCCAGGCGATCGATCTGCGGGCGTTCGCAGCACGGCGCGCTCGGCTCAGGCGTGCGCGAGGCGCACGCAGGCGGTGCGCGCGCGTCGTTCCGATGCTCGACGACGACCGGCCGCTCGGCCCCGATGCGAGACGCGATCGCCGCGCAGGATCGCGGCGCGGGAGCTTCGGCAGCAGCGATCTGCTCTAAGCGATGAAGTGGTTGGCCGACAACTGGGATCAGGTGCTGGTGGCGCTGGGCGAGCACCTGATCATCGTTGCGTCGGCGCTTGCGATCGCCTTCGCGATCTCGCTGCCGATCGGCATCTGGGCTGCGCGCAGCGAACGGGTATTCCGGGTCATCGCTTGCGATCAGCGGGTTCCTCTACACGATTCCAACGCTCGCGTTCCTCGCGCTGCTGATCCCGGTCGTCGGGCTCGGCAAGACCAACGCGATCCTGTGCATGGTCGCGTTTTCGCTGATGATCCTCATTCGCAACGTCGCCACCGGATTGCGCGAGGTCTCGCCGGACGTCGATCGACGCGGCGCGCGGCATGGGCATGGGCGCGGGACAAGTGCTGCGGCGAATCGAGATCCCGCTCGCGCTGCCGGTCATCGTCGCCGGCATCCGCATCGCCACCGTCACCATCATCAGCGTCGCGGTGGTCGCGGCCTACATCAATGCCGGCGGACTCGGCACGATCATCTTCAGCGGCATCAGCAACGATCACGCGCCGAAGATCTGGACGGGCGCGATTGCCGCGTGCTTGCTCGCGGTGGTCGCCGATCTTGGGCTCGCGCGGCTCGAGACCTGGCTTCGGCGACGCGCGGCATGAGCGCTCGGCATCGCGGCGGTCCAGTGTCGCTCGTCCCCGCCTTCGCGAGGACGGGGACGACGACTGAGGTGATGGTCAGCGCAGCGACTAGCCTAGGGGAGGTTGCCCAATGACCCTGCTCGCCGAGGCATGGGCGTTCGTGCTGGCAAATCCGGGGCGGTTCCTGAGCGCGCTTGGAACGCACGTCGACGCTCTCCGCCGCCGCGCTCGCCATCGCGATCGCCATCGCCGTTCCGGTGGGCGTGCGTCTTTCAGGCGGCCGGCGCGGCGCGTTGATCGCCATCAACGCCGCGAACATCGGCCGCACGCTGCCGTCGCTCGCGGTCCTCGCGCTGGTGATGCCCCTGCTCGGTACCGGCTTCGCGCCGTCGCTGTTCGCGCTGACGTTGTTGGCGCTTCCGCCGATCCTGATCAATACGTATACGGCGATGCGTCAGGTCGATCCGGACGTGATCGACGCCGCGCGCGGCATGGGGATGACGGTCCGGGAGATCGTGCGCAAGGTCGAGATTCCGATCGCGCTCCCGGTGATCTTCGCCGGAATCCGCACGGCGGCCGTGCAGGTCGTGTCGGGCGCGGTGCTGGCTGCGTACATCGGCGGCGGCGGGCTCGGCGACTTCATCACCGCGGGCATCGCGATGATGGCCTTGCCGCAACTGCTGGTCGGCGCGATTCCTGCGACGCTGCTCGCCGATCGCGACCGATTTCCTGTTCGGCCGCCTGCAGCGCGCGCTGACGCCCGATGGGTTGCGCGCCCGATGATCGAGATCGTCGCGCTGTCCAAACGCTTCGCGGGCAACCCCCGGCCGGCGGTCGATTCGCTCACGCTGACGATTCCCGAAGGCGAGGTCTGCGTGCTCATCGGTCCATCGGGTTGCGGCAAGACGACGACGATGCGGATGATCAACCGGATGATCGAGCCCGATTCCGGTCTGATCAGGATCGCCGGCCGCAACGTGCTGGACAGCGATCCGGTACAGCTTCGCGGCAGGTCGGCTACGTGATCCAGCAGGTCGGGACTGTTTCCGCACTGGTCGATCGGCGAGAACATCGCAACGGTGCCGCGCCTGCTGGGTTGGGACGAAGCAACGCATCGGCCGCCGCGTCGACGAGCTGCTCGCGCTGGTCGGCATGGACGCTGCGCAGTATCGCGACCGATTCCCGCGCGAGCTCTCCGGCGGTCAGAAGCAACGGGTCGGCGTTGCACGCGCGCTCGCGGCCGACCCTCCCGTCATGCTGATGGACGAGCCGTTCGGCGCGATCGATCCGATCACCCGCACGCGCCTGCAGGACGAGTTCCTGAACATCCTGCGAATGCTGAAGAAGACCATCGTGTTCGTGACCCACGATATCGACGAAGCCATCCGGATGGGCTCGCGAATCGCCATTCTGCGCGACGGCGCGCTGGTTCAGTACGCGTCCCCGGAGCAGATCCTGGCCGGCTCCGGCGAATGCATTCGTCGAGGCGTTCGTCGGCGCCGACCGCGCGCTGAAGCGCCTGTCGCTGCTGCCGGCGACGTCGGCGATCGTGCCGTGGAACGGTGCCGCACCGGTCCGTTCGGTGGCAGCGGGGCTCAACCTGCGGGATACGCTCGCGCGGATGCTGGCGCAGGAGGACGATGCGGTGCGGGTCGTGGCTGACGACGGTGCGACGCTCGGGGTGGTGACGCTGGACGCGATTCGCGTGCATGCGGGGACGAACGACGCGCGCGTAGGAAGACGGATCCGGGGCCGTCGTCCCGACCGTTGACAGCCGAGGCGGCCAAGTGGATCGTGGAGCCTCGCAGGCGATCGGAGGAGCCATGGTGACTATGCAGGAGACCGCGAACAAACCTCAGGTTGCAATCATGAATGCGGTTCACGACCTGCCGGTGCTGGTCGCCCGCGACCGGGGGTTCTTCAAGGACGAGGGACTGGACATCGAGTTCGTGACCACGCCGGGCATGGCGCAGGTCACGACCTCCCACAGCGTGAAATTCGATTCGGTCTTCGACCGTCCGCTCGATTCGGTTTACAACGACGGCGGCATCGACCAATACCGGATGTGCGAGTGGGGGATCATGAAGCGCGCGGTCGAGGCGAACACCCAGGGACTGCGCCGGCGCAAGATCGTGGCGCTGGGCGCTTCCATGTCGTCGTTCGCGATCGTCGTTGCCCCGGACTCCAGGTTCTTCGAGCCCGAGATGCTGAAGGACCAGCCGATCGCGGTGACGCCGAACAACGGCTCGCACTTCACGACGCTCAAGATGATGGAAGGCTTCCTCGCGCAGGAGCACATCAAGACGACCAGCGCGGGAACGATGCCCAAGCGCATCGAGGCGTTGCGCAATGGCCAGGTCGCCGCGGTGAGCCTGATGGAGCCGTGGATCAGCGTGGCCCAGAAGCTGGGCCTGCGCATCCTCATCGAGTCGCATTCGACTCGGAGCGAGGCGGCCGGCGACGACCTCGACGGTGCGACGCTCGCGAAGATGTTCCGCGCGCAGGCGCGGGCCGTCGAAGTGCTGGAGAAGGACCCGACGCCTTACCTCATTACTTCGTCGCGGAGACCGGCGGCTTGCTGGAGCCCCGCGAGTTGCAGACCTGGCGCCTGCTCCATGCTCCGCCGCAACCGTACACCCGCGAGCGGTTCGACGACACCTACAACTGGACAGTGAAGTGGAACATGACGGTCCCTGGCGCAACCTACGAGAACACGGTCGATAACCGTGCTTGGCAGTAGCGAGTAGCAAACGCAACGAAGGGACCCGCTACCCGACGCCAGGCCTCACCCCACCAAGGAGGATTGCAATGGGCTTTCTATCCGACGAGGAACTTGCCAAGCTGGCCCCGGCCGAATCGCTGTTTCCATCGCCGATCCCCGTGCAGTTCGTATCGAGCGACGAGTTCATGCCCGGCGTGCAAACCCCGAAGCAGCGCGAGTTCGAGGCGCGGGTGAAGGAGCTCGGCGCGAAGCTCGCGAAGCACCAGGGCATGAGTCGCCGCGCATTCTTCAAGACCTCCGCCGGCATGGCGGCGGCATTCGTGGCGATGAACGACACCTACGGGCAGATCTACGACGTGACCCGCGGCGAGGCCGGCAATCCCCAGCTCGCCCAGGCGCGTTCCGACGCGCTGAAGAACCAGTTCGTGATGGACATGCACACGCATTTCCTGCGTGACGACACCAAGATCATGAACTTCGTCCGCCAGCGCGAGGCGGTGGGCAAGGCCGGCTGGAATCCGGCGCTGGTCGGCAAGCCGCAGACCATCGACGATCTCAAGTTCCCGAACTACTTCAAGGAGATCTTCCTCGACAGCGACACCAAGGTCGCCTGCATCAGCGGCTCCTACTCGGTCGAGCAGAGCGATTCGTTCCTCACCAACCAGATGAAGTTCGACGCGCGCGAGAAGATCAACAAGGAAGCCGGCACCCGGCGCATGTTCTCGCACGCGATCTTCACGCCCGGCTGGCAGGGCTGGCTCGACACGTTCGACCGGGAGAACGAGACGCTCAAGCCCGATTCATGGAAGGGCTACACGATTGGCGACAACACCAACAAGCACCTCTCGAAGTTCCCGTTCCGGCTCGACGACGAGAAGGTGATGTATCCGTTCTACGAGAGGCTGGTGAAGACGATGCAGAAGTACCCGGACCGCCCGGGGCTGAAGAATGTCTGCATCCACAAGGGGCTGTTCCCGCCGTCGGTCGAAGCCCAGTTCCCGCACCTGATGGGCTACTGCAACGTCAACGACGTGGGCAAGGCCGCGAAGGACTGGCCGCAGCTCAACTTCATCATCTACCACTCGGCCTACCGCTGGGTCGCCGGCCCCGGCGGCACGGCCGAGAACGCCTGGGCGCAGCTGCAGCGCACCGGGCGCGTCGACTGGGTGACCGACCTCGCCGACATTCCCGGGCAATACGGCGTCACGAACGTGTACGCAGACCTCGGCCAGATCTTCGCCCACAGCAACATGGCCGAACCTCGCGTTTGCGCGTTCATGCTCGGCGCGATGATCAAGGGCATGGGCGCCGATCACGTCTGCTGGGGCACCGACGCGTTGTGGACGGGCGCGCCGCAGTGGCAGATCGAGGCGCTGCGGCGGCTCGAGATCCCCGAGGACATCCAGAGGAAATACGGCTTCGCGCCGATGGGCGCCTGCGGACGGGCCGGTGAAGACCGCGATCCTCGGCGGCAACAACGCCCGCCTCTATGGCTTCGCGCCGAAGCAGCAGGCAGCGGTGCTCACGGACAAGGTCGCCCACTACAAGGAGAGGTACGAGCGCGACGGCCCCGATCGCGCGAACCGCGCCTACGGCTACATCCAGAACGCCTGATCGTTGGCCGATGCAAAAGGGCGTCCGGAAGTCGGTGCCTGACGGAAATCCGTCGCTGCGCCTTTTGCATCGGGAGTGGATTCAGGCGGTCGCCTAGGGGCGGCGCCAGTTCGGCGACCGCCGGCAAGAGGCACAGCACGACGCGTGTCGTGCGCGGCGCTGCGACCATTTGCATCAGCTGCTGGCCCGCCACCAGCTTCTCACAGGATCCGATGGAACCAGAGCACCGACAGCGCAGCCGCCATGACGGCAAGCAGCGCGCCGAGCCCGGCCAGCAGCGCCGAAATCTCGGTCTCCTTCTTCTCGAGCACGAGCCGCGCGTTCAGGTTCTCGTAGATCTTCTTCAGGTCGACCGCGTTGCCGGCGTAGAAGTATTCGCCGTGCGTGATGTTCGCGATCTGCTTCAGCGTTTCCTCGTCGAGCCGCACGCGCATCGACCAGCCTTCGAAGCCGATGATCTCGCCCTGCGGCGTGCCGACGCCGACGGTGAACACGCGCACGCCGCGGTCGGCCGCCATCTTCGCGGCCTCGATCGAGTCGGGTCCGGTCGTGCGTTGGCCGTCGGTGAGCAGGATGATGACCGCCGACGCGTACGAGCCCGGCGGCACCGGCTTGAATGCCGGCTTGTCCTTGTCCTTCTTCTGGTCGATCGAGAGGCTGCGTGGCTCGCGGCCGTAGGTGAGGTTGCCCGAGGTCGATGCCCGCATCGGGAAAGATCGCCGCGAGCGACACGATGATGCCGCTGCCGATCGCCGTGCCGCGCTGCAGCTGGAAGCGGTCGATCGCGGCGATGATGTCCTCCTTGTTCTGCGTCGGCGGCTGCACGAGCGCAGCGGTCCCCGCGAACGAGACGACGCCGATGCGCGCATTGCGCGGCTGCTCGTTGACGAACGCCTTGGCGGCGACCTGCGATGCCGTGAGGCGGTTCGGATCGACGTCGGCGGCGCGCATGCTGCCGGACACGTCCATCGCCAGGATGATCGTCTCGTGCTGCGACGGCAGCGTGATCACCGCCGTCGGACGCGCCACGGCCACGAACAGTGCGGTCAGCGCCAGCAGGAACAGCACAGGCGGCACATGCCTGCGCCAGCCGGGTCCGCGACCGAGCGCTTCCTTGACGAGCGACAGGTTCGCGTAGCGCACGGCCAGCCGCTTCCGGCGGCGCAGCAGCCAGACGTACAGCCCGGCGAGCAACGGAACGAGCAGCAGCAGCGCGAGGAATTCAGGCCACAGGAACTTCACGGTTCTCCCTCAAGTGGCCGGGCATGCCGCGCCCGGCGGCCAGCTGGCTGCGGCGCTTGCGAAGGTCGGCGAAGCGGAAGATCGCATCGGCGAGATCGTCGTCGGTGCAAAGCTCGAGCGTGTCGACCTGCGCCTGGCGCAGCGCAGCGCGCACTTCCTGCTCGCGTCGCTTGGCGGCCTCGGCGAAACGGGCACGAAACTTCGCGTCGTGCGTGTCCACGAGCACCTGCTCGCCGGTCTCCGCATCCTGGATGACGATCAGGCCGAGGTCGGGCAGCTCCATCTCGAGCGGATCGTACAGCCGCACGGCGACCACTTCGTGACGGCGCGACAGGCGGGCAAGCGCCGGACCCCAGCCCGGCTTGCTGACGAAGTCGGACACGACGAACACCAGCGAGCGGCGCTTCATCATTTCGCCCGCCGTATGGAAGAACGCGCCGAGGTCGGTCTCGCCGCGACTGGCTCCGTGTCTCGCGCGACGTCATCCGGTGCAGCAGATGCAGCACATGCCGCCGGCCCGCGCGCGACGGAATGACCGTGTCGACTTCCTCGCCGTAGAACAGCGCGCCGACACGATTGCCGTGCTTGGTGAGCAGCCGCGTGAGCACGGCGACGAATTCCGCCGACACCGAGCGCTTGAGCGTTGCGGTCGAGCCGAAGTCGAGCGACGGGGAGAGGTCCAGCAGGAACCACGCCGTCACCTCGCGCTCTTCGTTGAACGTGCGCACATACGGCTGCTGCATGCGAGCGGTCACGTTCCAGTCGATGTGCCGGACGTCGTCGTTGTACTGATACTCGCGCAGGTCGGCGAGATCGAGCCCGAACCCCCGGAACAGCGTCCGGTAGTCGCCGTGCAGCATCCCGTCGAGGCGGCGGAGCACGGTCCACTCCAGCCGCCGGAGGATCGCTTCAGCCGTGGGTCGCGATTCGGACACTTTGCCTTACGGCGCGTCAACGCTCGTGTTGTTTCGTGAAGTTCTGCCGAAAATCGAGTGGCCTCATTGACGTAACTGAGCACCGATTTTCGGGAAGCACAACCGGCCGAAAGCAGGGTTTCACTTTCGGCCGACAACTAACCCGCGGCCGCGATTCGGACATGTTTCTCGAGCGGCTTCTCGGGCGCCGGCACCTTCTGCATGATCCGGTGGATCAGCTCGTCGGGCGAGAGCGTCTCGGCGAGCGCCTCGTACGAGAGCACCAGCCGGTGGCGGAAGACATCGGGGACGAGATCGGTCACGTCCTCGGGCAGCACGTAGTCGCGGTTGCGCAGGAACGCGAGCGCGCGCGCGCCCTCGATCAGGTGGATCGGCGCGCGCGGGCTGGCGCCGAACATCACGTATTTCGCGAGCTCCTTCAGCCCATGCCGGTCCGGGAACCGCGTGACGGCCGCGAGCTTGACCGCGTACTGGATCAGCGCGGGGTCCACGTAGACCGACTTGCAGGTGCGCTGCAGCTGCGCGAGCTCGCCGGTGGTGGCGACGGGCGACACCGTCGACGGGTTCCCGGTGACGCGGTCGACGATGACGAATTCCTCTTCCTCGCTCGGGTAGCCGACGAGCACCTTCATCATGAAGCGGTCGACCTGCGCTTCCGGCAGCGGATAGGTGCCTTCGCTCTCGATCGGGTTCTGCGTCGCCATCACCAGGAACGGCTCGGGGACGCGGTGCGTCTCGCCGGCGATCGTCACCTGGTACTCCTGCATGACCTCGAGCAGCGCGCTCTGCACTTTCGCGGGGGCGCGGTTGATCTCGTCCGCGAGCAGCAGGTTGGTGAACACCGGCCCGAGCGCCGTCGCGAACTCGCCGGTTCTTCTGGTTGTAGATCCGCGTGCCGACCAGGTCCGCGGGCACGAGGTCCGGCGTGAACTGGATGCGCTTGAACTGCCCGCGGATCGTGCGCGCGAGCGTCTTGACCGTCAGCGTCTTCGCGAGGCCCGGAACCCCCTCGACCAGCAGGTGGCCCTGCGCGAGGATCGCCACCAGAACGCGCTCGAGGAAATGGTCCTGGCCGACGACGATCTTCTTGACTTCGTAGAGCAGGCGTTCGGGAAGCGCGGCGTCACCGCGTTCGGCGAGATCGTTCATGAAGCTCCGATCGTGTTCCAAGGAAAAAGTGCCGGGTTAGAACGGCGACATGCCGATGGCGGACGCGGCGTTCTCGATCGGAACGGCGAAGCCGATGCCGATGAAGACGCGCTGCGACGTCGGGTTCAGGATCCCGGTGACGATGCCGACGACCTCGCCGTCCATCGTCGCGAGCGGACCGCCGGAGTTGCCGGGGTTTGCCGCCGCGTCGAACTGGATGAGGTTCGTCAGCAGGCGCTTGCCTTCGGGCGACCGGTACTCGCGCCGCAGTCCGGAGACGACGCCGTCGCGAGACCGACGGGCCGATGCCGAACGGGAACCCCACGGCGATCACCCGGTCGCCCGGCATCAGATCGTGCGTCGACCGCATCGTCGCCGCCTGGAGGTCGTCGGGAATCGTCTTCGCCTGCAGCACGGCGAGGTCGTGCTCGGGCTGCATGCCGATGACCGTCGCCTCGGATTCGAGGCCGTCGGCGAATACGACGCCGATCTTCTTCGCGCCGAGCACGACGTGGAGGTTGGTGAGGATGACGCCCTTGTCGAGCATCACGACGCCGGTACCGACACCGGTCTCGACCTCGTTGTTGTCCTCGGTGACCGCGAGATCGCGCACGCGCACGACCGATCCGCGAAGCTTCTCGAACGCCTTCGACGCCGGCGACGGCAGCGTTTGCGTCTCCATCGTGTGCAGTACCGCCGCGTCGATGTCCTCCTGCGTGAGCGCGCGCTGCGCACGCTGCGGGCCGCCGTAGATCAGCATCGCCGCCAGCGCGAGCGCTGTGCCGAACAGGACGAGCAGCGGTCGTTCGTGCCGCGCGGCCAGCGTGCGCACGCGCCCGGGCGGGCGGGGCGCCGGCTCGGCCGGGTCTGGCTGCGGCATCGGTCGAGCTTGGTGCGGCGGCGCGATGCCGGGAGCTGCTGTAGAGCGGACTGGTTCTCATGGCCGACCTCGTCGTGGGGAGCGCTCCGGCGATGCGCCGCCTTTCGACAGGCCCGCACGATCCGCTCGTCCCGATTGAAAGCATAGCCTACGCCAGCCGGCGGGGCACCGGCAATGCGAGGCCTTGCAACTTCGGACATGCGGCAGCCGTCGACGTTCAGGCCGGCGTGCCGATGTCCGCCCAATACTCGTGCTCGGCCGTGTTGACGAGCGAGCGTCGCAGCTCCACCGGATCGTCGTTGTACGAGAGCGCCGTCCGGCGAATCGAGAGCAGCGGCCTGCCCTCGGGAATGCCGAGAAGCTGCGCGGTTTCCGCGTCGGCGAGGGTGGCGCGAAGGCGCTCGCGGGTCCGTGACGACCGACAGCCCGAATGCGTCCTGGTACAGGTTGTAGATCGTCGACGGACGGTGGGCGAATTGCTTCTCGGTCAGGCCGGCGAAGCGCGCCGCCGGAAGGACGAGGTCATCGACGATCGCCGGATGACCATTCAGGTGCAGCAGGTTCCGGATCCGCACCACCGTGTCACCGGCGGCGATATGCAACTGCTCCGCCTCGGCGCGGTCCGCCTTGCCGCGCGAGAACGCGACCAGCCTCACCTCGGGGTATTCCTTCGCGCCGTGTTCGGGGACGACATGGAAGAAGTAGAACAGCAGCCGGTCGCGATTGTGGCTTGCGACGAAAGTTCCGCGGCCCTGCTGGCGGATCAGCAGGTTGGCCGCGACGAGCTCGTCGATGGCCTTGCGCACGGTGCCGATCGACACGTCGAACCGGCTCGACAGCCTTCGCTCGGCGGGGATGGCTTCGCCCGGCTTCCATTCGCCCTCCGCGAGCGCGTCGCGCATCTGGCCGGCGATCTCCCTGTAGAGCGGGACGGTGAGCGGGACGCCGGGCAAGTGGGTATCGGTCATCGACGGGACGCGAGGTACGCAATTGTCATCCCGCGGGCGCAGGGACTGAAGCGATGCAGGGTCGAACCGGGTTCCCGCTCGAGCGGAGCGGGCAGCGCGGGACGACGCCGTGAACCGAAGTCTAGCCGCCAACTGATTCAAATGATATAGATGATCTAGTTGACTTCGGCGACGGCTCGCCGCTAGCATTCCCTCACCGCGCGGCGCTCCCGCACGCCGATCCGTTGCGTCCGTCCGTCGCTGGAGCTTCCGTTCATGATCCATTGCGTCTTGCATGACCCGAACGATTCGGTCGCCGTCGTCGTCGTCGAGGGCGTGAAGGCCGGCATGCCGCTGACCGGGCTGATCCTGGACGAGGACCGCACGATCACGCTCGAATGCACGCAGGACATCCCGATCGGGCACAAGGTCGCGCTGAAGGACCTGGCCGTAGGCGACACGGTGGTCAAGTACGGCGTGGACATCGGCAAGGTCGTGCAGCCGGTCCGCAAGGGCCAGCATGCGCATGTGCACAACATCAAGACGAAAAGATGGTGACGTGGGTCAGGATCGAGGATCTCGGGATTAGGTCGTCCCCGATCTGTAGGCCTGCAGGCGCGATTCGCTTGCCATCGACGCGGCGCGGAGTGCAACGCTCGGCGCTCCTCGATCCTCGATCAACGCTGACGCCAACCGCCGTCTTGAAACGGGCCTGACATGCAACGAACTTTCAACGGCTACATCCGCGAGAACGGCCGCGTCGGCGTGCGCAATCACGTCATCGTTCTGCCGGTCGACGATCTGTCGAATGCGGCGGCCGAGGCGGTCGCGAACAACATCAAGGGCGCGCTCGCCATTCCGCATCCGTACGGTCGGCTGCAGTTCGGCGCCGATCTCGACCTCCATTTCCGCACGCTGATCGGCACCGGCTCGAATCCGAACGTCGCCGCCGTCGTCGTCATCGGTATCGAGGACCAGTGGACGAAGAAGGTCGTCGACGGCATCGCGGCGACCGGGAAGCCGGTCACCGGTTTCGGCATCGAGTTGCACGGCGATCACGACACGATCATGCGGGCATCGAAGGTCGCCAAGGAATACGTGCAATGGGCGAGCGAGAAGGTGCGCGAGGACTGCGCCCTTGCCGAGCTCTGGGTGTCGACGAAGTGCGGCGAGTCGGACACGACGTCGGGCTGCGGCGCGAACCCGACCGTGGGCGACGCGTACGACAAGCTCTACGCGCTCGGCTGCACGCTGGTGTTCGGCGAGACGACCGAGCTGACCGGCGGCGAGCAGATCGTCGCCGCGCGCTGCCGCAACGACCAGGTGCGCGCGGACTTCATGCGCGTATTCGATCGCTACCAGGAAGTCGTCAACCGTCACAAGACCTCCGACCTGTCGGACTCGCAGCCCACGAAGGGCAACATCGCCGGCGGACTGACGACGATCGAGGAGAAGGCGCTCGGGAACATCCAGAAGATCGGCCGCAAGTGCATGGTCGACGGCGTGCTCGACAAGGCGGAGGAGCCGTCCGGTCCCGGACTGTGGTTCATGGACAGCTCGTCGGCGGCCGCGGAGATGGTGACGCTGTGCGCAGCGTCCGGCTTCGTCGTGCATTTCTTCCCGACCGGGCAGGGCAACGTGATCGGCAACCCGATCCTGCCGGTGATCAAGATCTGCGCGAACCCGCGTACCGTGCGAACGATGAGCGAGCACATCGATGTCGACACGTCCGGCCTGCTGCAGCGCGAGATCACGATGGACCAGGCGGGCGACAAGCTGATCGACATGATGTTCCGCACGGTGAACGGACGGCTGACCGCTGCGGAAGCGCTCGGGCATCGCGAGTTCGTGCTTACGCGGCTGTACGAGAGCGCGTGACGAAGGCCGAAAAGCGGGTCTAGGATCTCGGATCTAGGATCGAGGGAGCAGCAGCGTACGTCGCGGTGTTCGGGGCTGACGTTGCCAGGTTTGTTACAACGCCAGCCCGCAATCTCCGCCGATCGGGGACGGTCCCGAGATCCGAGATCCCCAATCCGATTCCCTATAATCGACTGATGCCCGACGCCGGACCCGCCGAGGCCTTGCGGCTTCCCGATCTTGATGCGATCCGTGCCGCGCACGCACGCATCGCGCGGCACGTGCATCGCACACCGGTACTCAGCTGCCGGTCACTGGATGCGGCAGTCGGTGCGAAGCTGTACTTCAAATGCGAGAACTTCCAGCGCATCGGGGCGTTCAAGGCCCGCGGCGCAGTGAATGCCGTGTTCTCGCTCGCGGAAAGCGATGCGGCCAAAGGTGTGGTCACGCATTCGTCCGGCAATCACGGCGCGGCGCTCGCCTATGCCGCGGCGCGCCGTGGCATCCGCGCGCTCGTCGTGATGCCGGAGAACGCGGCGCGGATCAAGCAGGAGCAACGTGCGCGCGCTCGGCGCGACGATCCATTTCTCGGCGCCGAACGCGGCCGCCCGCGAGGCGCTTTGCGCCGACGTGCAGCGCGAAACCGGCGCGACGCTGATCCATCCGTTCGACAACGTCGACGTCATCGCGGGTCAGGGGACGGCGGCGATCGAGCTGCTCGAGGACGCCCCCGACCTCGACGTCGTCATTGCGCCGATCGGCGGCGGGGGTCTGTTGTCCGGGACGGCCATCGCGGCAAGAGGCATGCGGCCGGGCATTCGCGTCTTCGGAGCCGAGCCCGCGAACGCTGACGATGCGTCGCGCGGCTTCCGGTCGGGACGTGTCGAGCCGGTGTCGACGACGACGACGATCGCCGACGGGCTGCGTTCCCCGGTCTCGGCGCGCACGCTCGGCGCGGTTCGCGCGAATGTCGAGGCGATCGCTACCGCAAGCGAGGAATCGATCGCCCGTGCGATGCGGTTGACCTGGGAAAAGATGAAGATCGTCATCGAGCCGTCGGCCGCGGTCCCGCTGGCCTGCCTCATCGAGCGCACGCTGATCGTGGCCGGCGCACGCGTCGGCATCATCGTTTCCGGCGGGAACGTCGATCTCGACCGGCTGCCCTGGCAGGCGTGAGCCGCCGAATCGAGCGATGAAAACGCCCGAGATCCGCTGCCCGGCCTGTCGATGGAAGCCCGACCCGAGCGCGCGCTGGAGCTGCCTGCCGCGGTGCGGCACGATGTGGTACACGTTCGCGACCGGCGGCGTGTGCCCCGGCTGCGGCGTTCGCTGGCATCGCACGCAGTGCCTGAAGTGCGGCGAAGTCTCGCCGCATCGCGACTGGTACCTCGACCCCGAAGGCGACACGCCGCCCGCGAATCGGCGCAAGATCGATCTGCCGAGCAGCATCTAACGATCGGCAGTACAAATGCTACGCCGGTTCCGAAATCGATGGCGCCAACGATCGGCCCCTCCGAGATTAACACCTAGGCAGCCGATGCGAATCGTCATCAGCGAGTTCATGGATCGGTCCGCCGTCGAGCTGATGGCCGAGCATCACGACACGCTCTACGACCCGGAGCTCGTCGATCGGCGCGAGGCGCTGAAGGGCCTGGTCGCCAACGCGGACGCACTGATCGTCCGCAACCGGACGCAGGTGAATGCCGAGCTGCTCGCGGTGGCAACGCGCTTGAAGGTCGTGGGCCGCCTGGGTGTCGGTCTCGACAACATCGACGTCGCGACCTGCGAGTCGCGGGGCTTGCTGGTGATTCCGGCGACGGGTGCGAATGCGCTGGCGGTGGCCGAGTACGTGATCGGAACGGCGATGCTGCTACTGCGTGGCGCGTACGCTTCCACCGCGGACGTCGCGGCAGGGAAATGGCCGCGATCTGCGCTGTCCAACGGCCGCGAGCTCGGCGGAAAGACGCTCGGCATCGTCGGCTTCGGCAGTATCGGCCGCCTTACCGCGCGGCTCGGTCGTGCGTTGGGCATGCGTGCGATCGGCTTCGACGCGCACTTGCCGACCAGCGACCGCGCGTGGACCGACGAGCACGTCGAGCCGCGCACGCTCGACGCGTTGCTTGCGCAGGCCGACGTGCTGACGCTTCACGTGCCGCTCGTGGCCGCGACGCGCAATCTTCTCGACGCCGCGCGTATCGGCGCGATGAAGTCCGATGCGATCCTCGTCAATACCGCGCGCGGCGGCGTCGTCGACGAAGCGGCCGTTGCGGCGGCGCTTCGCGCAGGGCGACTTGGCGGCGCTGCGCTCGACGTGTTCGACAAGGAGCCGTTGCCCGCCGGTTCGCCGCTGGCCGGCTGCCCGAATCTCCTGCTCACGCCGCATATCGCCGGCGTGACTGCGGAATCGAACGAGCGGGTGTCGGCGATGATCGCGGAGCGCGTGATCGCAGCGCTTGCCAACCGAAACTGACAAGGCCGCATGGCGCGCTACGCGCTCGAGCATTTGACGCAACTCGCGACCCGCGCGCTCGAGCGCGCCGGCGCGACATCGTCGACGGCGGCGACGACCGCGCGTGCACTGGTCGCAGCGGACGCGTGCGGGCTCGCCTCGCATGGCGTGTCGCGCGTTCCGCAATATGCGGCGCATCTTCGCAACGGCCGCGCGGACGGCGCTGCGCAACCGCGCATCGTGAAGGAGCGGGGGGGTGTCGCGCTCGTCGACGCCGGCTGCGGACTGGCGTTCCCGGCGTGCGCGCTCGCGGTCGAGACCGCAATCCGGCGCGCACGGGACAGCGGCGTCGCATTCGTCGGTGTCACGAACAGCCATCATTTCGGCGCGGCGGCGCTGCACCTGCAGCCCAGTGGCCGAAGCGGGCCTGGTCGGACTCGCGTTCGGGAACTCGCCCGCTGCAATGTCGGCGGCGGGCGGTCGCACGCCCCTGTTCGGCACCAATCCGATCGCAGCGGTCTTTCCGAGGCGCAATGCTCAACCGCTGACGATCGACCTCTCGCTGTCGGAAGTGGCGCGCGGGAAGCTGATGGTCGCCGCGAAGGAAGGCAAGCGTATTCCGCTGGGTTGGGCGCTCGATCGTGACGGCGTGCCGACGACGGATCCGGCGGCTGGACTCGAAGGCTCGATGCTGCCCGCGGGAGGTACGAAGGGTGCGATGCTTGCGCTCGTCGTCGAGCTGCTGGTCACCGCGCTGACCGGCGCAGCGTTAGGTTTCGAGGCGACGTCGTTCTTCGTCGAGGAGGGCAATCGCCCGCGTCTCGGCCAGGCGTTCCTCGTGGTCGATCCGGACGCGCTCGCGGGTCGGGATGTCTACCACGAGCGCATCGAGACGCTGATCGCGGCGATGCTCGACGATCCCGGTGTTCGTCTGCCGGGTGCACGCCGCGACACGTTGCTCGCGAGGGCGCGCGCCGACGGCATCGAGATACCTCAGGCGCTCGCTGAATCAGCTGGAACGACTGGCCGGCGACACCGACACAGCCCGTTAGCACCGTAGCGCCGCGCATGACGCGCGTTGTTCTGTGCTGTTACCGGCGGGTGCCGACGGGCCGCCCCTAGGCATCCGCCTGAATCTCATCCCGATGCAAAAGGTGCAACGCCGGAATCCCGTCAGGCACTGAATTCCCGGACGCCTTTTGCATCGGCCCGCTAGACGAACCCAAGGTTGGCGACCGGAAACTTCGCGAGGTTGGGAAATACGTTGGCGAGCGCGGCGCTGTCGACGCCGAACCATTGCGCAAGCGTCGCGCCGTACTGGTCCACCGAGGTCGTGGGGATCCAGCGTCCTTCCCGCTCCGCGTCGTCGGGGCCGGCGAGTACCAGCGTCGGAAAGCGGCCGTAGAAATCACCGCCTTTGACCGCTCCACCGAGCATCAGCTGATGACCGCCCCATGCATGGTCGGTGCCGGCATTGGCCGAAGGCTGGAACGTGCGAGCGAATTCGGTCAGCGTGAAAGTCGTCACCTGGCTCGCAACGCCGAGCGCGACCGTTGTGTCGTAGAACGCCCGCAGCGCATCGGCGAGCTGCCCGAGGAGATCGGCCTGCGTCGCGGCCTGGCCCGAATGCGTGTCGAAGCCGCCGAGCTGGACGAAAAAGACCTGTCGCTTTGCGCCCAATGCATCGCGCGCTTCGATCATTTTCGCGACTGCGGCGAGCTGTTGCGCGATCGACGTCGTGTAGCTTTCGAATGCAGGCACCTGGCCGGACAGGATCGGATTCACCGAAGCCGAGAGATCGATCGCCTGTTGCGTGATGTCCGACGCGGCTGCGACGAACAGGTTCTCGCGATCGACGCCTAGCAGCGCTTTGAGCGCAGCGAGGCGAGCGTTCGCGGCAACCGTACCGGTGTAACCGGCGAGCCCGAACGTGCCGTTCGTCGGCACGGCGAGCGGACGCGAAGTCACGCCGGTGACGAACAGCGTGACGCCACCGGTCGACGTGACGATGGGAAAGCCGTTCGCATTCGACGGCTGCAAGACGTCGGCGATGCGCCCGCCCCAGCCGGTGTTCGACGCGACCAACGAAGACGCAGTCTGCCACTGGCCCTGCTGGTCGGAGTGCGAGTACAGGCTGGTCGGCCGCGTGCCACGCCTGATATTGCGCCTTGGTCGTTGGTTGCGTCAGCGTCCCTACGTTGATCGCCGCGGCGAGCTTGCCGGCCGAAAACAACGGGTGGATCGGCGAAAGTGCCGGATGCAACCCGAACGGTGTGGCGAGCGATTTCGGCTGGATCGGCAACAGCTCGGCTTGCGTGAGCTGCACGCCGGATGCCTGTGTCCGCACGGTCGAATATTGCGCGTAGCCGGGCGGGTCGATCGGAATGATCATGTTGTTGGCGTCGTTGCCGCCATAGAGGAATACGCAGACCAGCGCGCGATAGTCCGCGGCGGACTGCGCGTGCGCCGCGAGCGACCAGAGATCGAGGTTCGCGGCAAGACCGGCCGCCGACAGCGCACTCGTTCTGCGGAGAAAGTCGCGACGATTCATGTCCATCACCTCGCGGGGGCTCGTCATCGCTGCACCTGGTACTGCGATGATGCAGCCACCAGGTAGAAGCGCGGTGCGTGCACGATTGGCGGCATCGGTCGGCGGCAGCGCGTCGAGCGCGGTTGCTATCGCGCTCCTGCGAGGCTGCGCTCATCGTTCCGTGCAGCATCAGCCGGTCGAGCCGCGCGAGCAACGCTTCGGTGTCGCCGGCGACGGCGACCAGCGCGCTCCAGTCGAGTTGCGTCCCGGTTGCGCCATAAACCGTCGCATCGGGAGGAAACGATGGCATGAAGGCCAGCGCGGCAAGCGCGTTGATGCGCGCGAGCGTGGAGTCGGTGTTTTGGATGCCGAACTCGGGACCGAGCACGGTTGTGCCCGGCACGACGTAGTCGGGTGGGTAGTAGTTGAAGACCGATGCCGCGTAGAACAGCGGCTGGCCCATGGCTGGCGTGAGGGCGAGTGGCAACACGCCATCGCTCTTCGCGGCCAGCAACCGCATGACATTGGTCACGAGCTGGGCCGGCTCGCGGAGCTTGCCGTACGCCGGATCGAACTTCGCAGGTCCGCGCGCTTCCGGATCAAGCAGGATCGCCCGCACGGTCGCTTTGAGGTCGCCGCGCAATCCGCTGCCGTTGTTCGCGAATACGGCGGCGACGCGGCCGACATACCCTGGCGACGGATCGCCAGTGACGAGTTTCTGGATCAGCTGCTTCGCAATGAATGGCCCGGTATTGGGATGGATGAAGATGTTGCGAATCGCAAACGCGAGATCCTGCGACATCGGGAGGTTCGCCGCAGCGACCGCTCCCTGGGTCAGCGTTTTCGTGCCGAAATCGTGCGCCCCGGCGCGCTCCTCCATGCGACCGTCGAAGTAGCGCGGATTGAACGCGCGCGCGGGCACGCCCGGTGCCGTCGGATACGTCCAGCCAGTGAGAACTCGGGAGAATGCGACGATCTCCTCTTGCTCGTACGTCGGGATCGTCCGTCCCTGCGCGTCGACGAGCGGCGTGCCGTCCGGCTTCAGCTCCACCGTGCCTATCGAGAACAATTGCAGCAGCTCGCGAGCGTAGTTCTCGTTGGGTTGTGTGCCGGTCGCGGGGTTGGCCTTCGCGTTGTTCGCCATGTCGAGATAGCGGCCCATCGCGGGCGACAACGTTACCTCGGTCAGCAGCTTCTCGAAGTTATCGAACGCGAGATCGGCCAACAGCTGCTGGTAGCGTTGCATCGCGTACGCGGTCCGGATCTCGAAGCCGGACGTCACCAGGAGTTGCGAGAGCGCGAACGCGACCCGCTGCCGCAGCTGGTCGGGTGCGGCGAGCGCGTTGCCGAAGAACTCCCGCTGCGGCACGAATAGCGAATAGTTGTCGCGGGCGCAATAACTGTCCGGCCGCAACGGCGGTGTGCGGTCGTTGATGCAGGTTGCCGCTCGCTGTTCGCGGCGACCGGGGGCAGCACCGAATAGCGCGAGGACGATAGCGCGAGCTGCGCGTCGACGAAGGCGGCGGCGCCGTTGGCCTGGACTTCGGCGATCAGCGCATCAGTGGGTCCGAACGTCGACTGCTCGAGCAGCCGAACAGCGTCTGCGTCCTGATCGACACCGCTCAGCGGTGCGCACATCACCACGCCCTCGAGCAGGGAGGCCGGGGCCATTTTCGCGTGGACGGTCAAGTCCGGCACGAAGCGATGATTCGACGCGCGCACGCTTTGGCCTGGCCAGAAGCTGCGGTAAATCGGCTGCGTCGTCGCAGGGCAGCGACCCGTGCCATCCGGGATCTCGATGTGGAAGGCGATCGACTCGTACTGCCAGTCGGGATTGGTCTTCACGAGCGCGCACTCTGCGGCGCTCGCCGTGTAGAAATGCGAGTCGGGACCCCGCTGCCGGCGTGCCGAAGAAGCGGCATACGGGCAAGGCCGCTGGGTTCTCGCTCTCGTGCGCGAACGCGTGGAACGTGACACCGGTGCGCTTCCATCCGGGAACCAGGCGTTATCGACTTACGATCCTGAACTCTCCCTCGCAGCCACGATCGACCCAGATCCCGTCGCGCGACGTGCCCCAGGTCTGTCCCTGGATGCAGGGCGCCTGCGAAAGCTGGCGTACGAGCTGCGCGCTGCGCATCCGGCCGGTCGGGCAGACGTTGTACTCGTATTCGCGGCTTTCGCAAACGAGCAATCCTGCGCCGCCCGGCAGGGGTCCCGGCCGATACGAAGTCTGTATTTGGAAGTCCGCCTCGCAGCCGCCCGACACCCAGATGCCGTTGGCGCGCCAGCCCCAGTTGCGTCCCTGGACACAAGGCGTGCGAGAACGCTGGCGCACGAGGGTCGCGCTCACGACCGTGTCGGGGGTGGAGCAGAAGTCCTGCTGATAGTTGCGGCTCTCGCAGGTGATGATGTTTCCGCCGGGGGCGGGCAAGGGTTGCGGGCGAACGCCCTGGTACTCGAACAATCCTTCGCAGCCGCCCGACACCCAGATGCCGCGCCGATCGTAGCCCCAGCTGCGACCTTCGATGCAGGCCGCTCGCGAGCGCTGCTCGACAAGCCGCGCGTGCGTCACGCCTTCGGGCGTTCCGCAGAATTGATACTGGTAGTCACGGCTCTGGCACTGGACGACCTCCGCGCCGGACAGGCCCGGGGCGATCAAAAGCGTACAGCCGAAGATCGAAGCCAATCCGATCGAACCAAAGCGCGCGTTCACGTTGAAGAATCCTCCTGGGCAGACGCATCGATGCTAGCCCCACCCGCTAGCGCTGCCAAGTCGGCGGCGTCCGTCAGTGAACGGGACGAATCGCGACGGCGTCGCGCCTACACCAACTTAGAAAGGTGGAACGGCGGCGATCGCTTCCCGCAACGGGTTGAAGATGCCGGGGGCCGCGGCAATCACCTCGTTGCCGCGCATGAATTCCGGGTTGCCGGCGAAATCGCCGACGCGGCCGCCGGCTTCGGAGACGAGCAACGCGCCAGCGGCGACATCCCAGGTGCCGAGGCTCATCTCGAAGAAGCCGTCCAGCCGACCCGCGGCGACATAGGCCATGTCGAGCGCGCTCGCACCGGCGCGCCGCAGCGTGCAGCGCGCGGCAAGCGCATTGAAGATCGGCAGGAAGCGCTGCAATCGCGGGCTCTTCCGCGTCGGCACGACAGTCGCGATCAGCGCATCCTGCATGCGCGTGCATGCTGACGTATGGATCGGCGCGTTGTTCAGTTGCGCGCCGCGACCCTTGATTGCGGTGAAGAGCTCGTCGTGCACGGGATCGAGCACCACCGCGTGCGTCAGCGTGGCGCCGTGCGCGAGCGCGATCGACACGGCGAAATACGGGTAGCCGTGAACGAAGTTCATCGTGCCGTCGAGCGGATCGATGATCCAGCGGTACGGCGAGTCCGCGTTCGCGCCCTGCGTGGCGGCGCTGTCCTCGCCGGCGATCGCGTGGTCGGGAAATGCCGCCGAGATCGTCGCAACGATCGCCTGTTCGGCCTCCTTGTCCGCGGTCGACACGATGTCGCCTTGCTCCTTCGAGTACGTGGGCAGGCGCTTCAGGTCGCGCGATGCATCGCCGATCACCGCTGCTGCGCGGCGCGCGGCGCGGACGGCGACTGCGAGCACCGGATCCGTCGGGGCAGTCATAGGTTCCCCCTTCGCGCTATGCGCTGTCCCCCAAAGGGGGAGCGAGCGTCCGGGACGGCCCGGCGGCGCGGATCGATCCCCCTTGCGCGGTGCGCTGCCCCAAGGGAGGCGCCTTGGGACGGCCCGGCGGCGCGGATCGATCCCCCTTGCGCGGTGCGCTGTCCCCCAAAGGGGGAGCGAGCGCCTTGGGACGGCCCGGCGGCGCTCATGGCTTTCCTTCCATCAGCGCTTCCTGCTCCATCAAGAGGTAGGTGCCGTAGGCGTTGATGCGGTTCGCCGGCTCGAACGCCGGCAGCGCCTTGAACCGGGACCAGTCGGTCTTCGCGTACGCATCGTCGAAGCTCTGCAGGTCGGCAACCGCTCCGCCCATCGTGCGCCGAAGATACGCGAGATAGTCGCGGGTCAGCACGAGATCGCGCTCGACGTCGCGCGACGCAGGGCCATGTCCGGGAATGACCACCGAAGGTTTCATCGGGATGATCGCATCCATCGCGCGCAGCCAGCCCCGGCTATCCGCATTGCCGACGAACGGAACACGGCCAGCGAACAGCAGGTCCCCGGCGAACAGTACGCGCTCCTCGACGACGAACATCAGCAGGTCCTCGGGCGAATGTGCACCGCCCGAGTAGAGTATCCGGAACGTGACCCCGCCGAGGCGGAAATCGGTGTCGCCTTCGAGCCAGACGTCCGGGGCCACGACCCGCGTGCTGTCGTCCACCCACGGGAACAGGTCACGCTTGCGTTGCTCGAGGCGCTCGGCGGCAAGGCCGGACGTGAAATACTGCTCGGCCCGCCGGTGCGCCCAGATTTCCGCGCCTGCACCCTTCAGTGCCTGCAGTCCGTAGACATGGTCGGCATGGTAGTGCGAGACGATGACGCGGCGGATCGGCCTTCGGGTCACGTTGCGGATCGCTGCGAGCATTGCCTCGCCGAGGGCAGGCGTGCCGAGCGCATCGAACACGACCACCCCTTCGTCGGTCACGACGAATCCGGCGTTCGACATGTAGC
The DNA here is from genome assembly GCA_963804205.1 of uncultured beta proteobacterium. Lineage (GTDB taxonomy): Bacteria > Pseudomonadota > Gammaproteobacteria > Burkholderiales > Casimicrobiaceae > VBCG01. Next base: position 235,162 of record CAWDPJ010000010.1, read on the forward strand.
CTTTGTTCTGCGCGCTCGCCATGCCCGAATCGCCCTGGAAGAACCAGCTCCGGGCGGTGAGCTGCTGCGCCTTCAGCACGATCTCCGGCCGCACGCCAGCCGCCTCCGCGAACGCCACGGGAGCGGGGAACAGCATGAGAAAGACGCCCGCGGCCCCGACGGCGCGGAACGTCCGGGAAATCACCTCCATCGCGCCGCCGATTCTAATCCCCGGTCGCTGCGCTGTCCGATCGTTCGCTTCCGCGATCCAGCGGCTGGCACGGCCATCGAAACGACGAAGGTGGTGGCCGGGGGCCCTACAATGGACGGCGTTGCGAGTCCTGCGAGCGGCGGTCTGCGCGATGCCCCCGAGCTCATTCCGATGATCGCCCCGTGGCGTCGACGTGGACAGCGACACGTCGTCGGGAAGGTTGCGTTCGCAAGCGGAGCGCTGGTTGCGATGATTGCGCCGGCCGCTGCGGCTGCCGACGAAGTGATCCTCGACCCCGTCGTCGTGACCGCGACGCGCCAGGCGCAGCGCAGCTTCGACTTGCCCGCGTCGATCGACACCATCGGCCGCCAGGCGATCGAGCAGGCCCAGCCGATGATCAATCTGTCGGAGACGCTCGTCCGCGTGCCGGGCATCGTCGCCCAGAACCGGCAGAACTATGCGCAGGACCTGCAGATCAGCTCGCGTGGCTTCGGAGCGCGCGCGGCGTTCGGCGTGCGGGGCGTGCGGCTCTATCAGGACGACATCCCGGCGACGATGCCGGACGGGCAGGGCCAGACCGGCAGCTTCCAGCTGCTCAGCACCGAGCGGATCGAGGTGCTTCGCGGCCCGTTCTCGACGCTCTACGGCAACGCGTCCGGCGGCGTCATCACCGTGTTCACCGAGTCGGGACGCGAACCTGCCACGCTCGCGGCGAATGCTGCAGGCGGAAGCTTCGACACGTGGAACGTCGGCGTGAAAGTCGAGGGCGCCGCCGGCTCGCTCGGTTACGTCGCTGCGGTCAACCGCTTCACGACCGACGGTTTCCGGGATCACAGCGCTGCGGAGCGGACGCTAGCCGTCGCGAAGCTCTCGGTCGCGTGGTCCGAGCGGACGCGGATGGTCGTCCTCGGCACGACGCAGGACCAACCCGAGTCGCAGGATCCGCTGGGACTCACGCGCGCGCAGTGGGAAGCGAATCCGCGCCAGGCGGATCCGGTCGCGACGCTGTTCGATACGCGCAAGACCGTGCGCCAGTATCAGCTCGGCGTGCGTCTCGACCACGAGTTCACCGACGCGACTTCGTTGCGTGCAACCGGCTATGGCGGACATCGCGACGTGCGGCAGTACCTCGCGTTCTCGGGCGTCGGGCCGACGTCGTCGGGCGGCGTCACCGATCTGGACCGTGACTACGCCGGAGCCAGCGTGAAGGTGTTTCACCGCGCGCGGTGGTTCGACGGACCGGTGACGCTCGCGGCGGGCGTCGATTACGACAGGCAGAAGGAGCGTCGTCGCGGGTACGTGAACGACGAAGGCAAGCTGGGGGAGCTGCGCCGCGACGAGGACGACGTCGTGAAAAACACCGACGTTTACGCGCAGCTCGAATGGCGCTTCCTGCCGAGCTTTTCGGCGACGGCCGGCGTGCGCAACAGCGACGTGGACTTCCGCTCGAGCGACGCGTACGTGACCGCCGCGAATCCGGACGACAGCGGGACCTCGAGCTACCGCAAGACGACGCCGGTGCTCGGCCTCGTGTTCAACGCGAGCGATTCGCTGAACCTGTACGCGACCTATGGCGAAGGATTCGAGACGCCGACGTTCGCAGAGCTCGCCTATCGGCCCGGCGGCACCGGCCTGAACCTCGACCTTCGCGCGTCGACGAGCCGCGCGGTTGAAATCGGCGCGAAGGCACGTTTCCCGGCCACCGCGTCAATGTGGCAGCGTTCACGATCGACACCGACGACGAGATCGTGATCGACGCAGCAACCGGCGGACGCACGACGTTTCGCAACGCCGGCTCGACGCGTAGGCGCGGCTTCGAGCTGGCCTGGGACGGCGAGTTCGCGCACGGCCTGACCGCCCATGCGGCGTTCACCTACCTGCGGGCCGAGTTCGCCGACGCGTTCGTTACCGGATCGCCACCGGTCACGATACCGGCGGGAACGCGGCTCCCGGGCGTTCCGGCGCGCACCGCGTACGCCGAGCTCGCGTGGACGCCGCCGACTGCGCGCTGGTTGTCGCTGGCGATCGAGACGCAACACGTCGGCAAGATCGCGGTAAACGACCGCAACAGCGATGCTGCGCCCGCGTACACGATCGCGAACCTGAGAATCGCCGCCGAGCACCGGCGCGGCGATCTGCGGATTTCCGGCTTCGTGCGGATCAACAACCTTGCCGATCGGAACTACGTCGGGGCCGTCATCGTCGGCGACACGAATGGCCGGTATTTCGAGCCGGCGCCGGGCGTCACGGTTTCGCCGGTGCCGCGATCGAGCTGCGCCTTTGACGGGCGTAGCGCCTGTCGCATTGCAGTCACCGAACGCGGGAAGTATCCTGTCCGACTTGCCTCGAAAAAACGCCAGAAGGCTGCGCGAGGCGGCAAACCTTGAGGAGGAGAACGTGTCCGTCAAGCTATCCGTTACCGTCAACGGCAAGGCCGTCACGGCGTCGGTCGATCCGCGCACGCTGCTGGTCGAGTTCCTGCGCGAGCATCTCAACCTGACCGGCACGCACGTCGGCTGCGACACCGGCCAGTGCGGCGCGTGCACGATCCACCTCGACGGCCGCGCGGTGAAATCCTGCGTGCTTCTCGCCGCGCAGGCTTCGGGCGCGAGCATCACGACGATCGAAGGCATTGCCACGAACGGGCAGCTGCATCCGATGCAGGCGGCGTTTCGTGAATGCCACGGCGTCCAGTGCGGGTTTTGCACGCCGGGCATGGTCATGAGCGCGATCGACCTCGTGCAAGCGACATCCGATGCCTGACGAGAAAGCCGTCCGCGAGGGGCTCGAAGGGAATCTGTGCCGCTGTACCGGCTATCAAAACATCGTCAAGGCGGTGCGGCAAGGCGCCGCCGCGATGAAGTAGGAGCGCACCATGGGCGCGAACGAAACGAACCCGATCGGTCAATCGATCCTGCGCAAGGAGGACCAGCGCTTCCTCACCGGCGCAGGCCAGTTCACGGATGACGTGAGCGTGACGAACGCGACGCACGCCTATTTCCTGCGCTCGCCGCACGCGCACGCGCGGATACCAGCATCGATACGTCGCGCGCGAAAGCGGCGCCCGGTGTCGTCGCGATCTTCACCGGCGACGATCTGACCGGCGTCAACGGGCTGCCCTGCGGCTGGCTGATCACCGGCACCGACGGCAAGCCGATGAACGAGCCGCCGCATCCGGTGCTCGCGAAGGGCAAGGTACGCCATGTCGGCGATCCGGTGGCGCTCGTGATCGCCGAATCGCGCAACCAGGCGAAGGATGCCGCGGAACTGATCGACGTCGACTATGACGGTGCTGCCCGCGGCGGTGAATTGCGTCGACGCGCTGAAGAGCGGGGCGCCGCAGGTGCACGACGAGGCGCCCGGCAACCGCTGCTATACGTGGGCGCTCGGCGACAAGGCGGCGGTCGACGCCGCGTTCGCCCAGGCCGCGCATGTCACGAAGCTCGATCTCGTCAACAACCGTCTGGTGGCCAACGCGATCGAGCCGCGCGCGGCGGTCGCATCGTACAACCGGGCCGAGGACGCCTACACGCTCTACGTCGCCAGCCAGAACCCGCATGTCGAGCGCCTGCTGATGACCGCGTTCGTGCTCGGGTTGCCCGAGCACAAGGTGCGCGTGATCGCACCCGACGTCGGCGGCGGGTTCGGCTCGAAGATCTACCTCTACGCCGAAGAGACGGCGATGGTGTGGGCGAGCAAGCGCGTCGAACGGCCGATCCGGTGGGCGGCCGAGCGCAGCGAAGCGTTCATCTCGGACGCGCACGGCCGCGACCACGTCACGCACGCCGAGCTTGCGCTGGATGCGCAGGGCAAGTTCCTGGCGATGCGGGTCAACACGACGGCGAACCTCGGGCGCGTACCTGTCGACGTTCTCGACGTGCATCCCGACGATCCTCTACGCGACGCTGCTCGCCGGGCAGTACACGACGCCGGCGATCTTCTGCGAAGTCACTGCGGTGTTCACGAACACGGTGCCGGTCGACGCGTATCGCGGCGCGGGGCGGCCGGAGGCCACGTACGTCGTCGAGCGACTCGTGCACCAGGCGGCCGTCGAAATGGGGATCGCGCAGGATGACATCCGCCGCCGCAACTTCATCCGCAGCTTTCCCTATCAGACGCCGGTCGCGCTTTCCTACGACATCGGCGACTACGACGCGTGCCTGGACGAGGCGATGAAGTTGGCGGACGTCGCAGGCTTCGCGGCGCGGAAGGCGGAATCGGCGAAGCGCGGCAAGCTGCGCGGCCTCGGCTACGCGTCGTACATCGAGGCCTGTGGAATCGCGCCATCCAATATCGCGGGGGCGTTAGGGGCGCGGGCAGGCCTTTACGAGGCGGGCGAGGTGCGCGTGCATCCGACCGGCAGCGTCAGCGTGTTCACCGGCTCGCACAGTCACGGTCAAGGTCACGAGACGACGTTCGCGCAGCTCGTCGCCGGGCGTCTCGGCATTCCGGTCGAGAACGTCGACATCGTCCATGGCGACACCGGCCGCATTCCGTTCGGCATGGGAACCTACGGCTCGCGCTCGCTCGCCGTCGGGGGCACGGCGATCGTCAAGGCGATGGACAAGATCGTCGCCAAGGGCAAGAAGATCGCGGCGCATCTGCTCGAGGCCTCGGAAGGCGACATCGAGTTCGCCGACGGCAAGTTCACCGTCGCTGGCACCGATCGCAGCAAGACGTTCGGCGAGGTCGCGCTGACGGCGTACGTTCCGCACAACTATCCGCTCGACAAGCTCGAGCCCGGCCTGAACGAGACCGCGTTCTACGATCCGACGAACTTCACGTTCCCGGCGGGCACGCATATCTGCGAGGTGGAGATCGATCCGGACACGGGCGTAGTGGTGATCGCGAAGTTCTCCGCCTGCGACGATTTCGGCAACATCATCAATCCGATGATCGTCGAGGGGCAGGTGCACGGCGGTCTTGCGCAGGGCATCGGGCAGGCCCTGCTCGAGAACTGCGTCTACGATCCGGAGAGCGGGCAGCTGCTGTCCGGCAGCCTGATGGACTATGCGCTGCCGCGCGCGGACGATCTGCCGTCGTTCGCGGTCGCGACCAAGGTCACGCCCTGCACGCACAACCCGATCGGTGCGAAAGGCTGCGGCGAGGCGGGTGCGATCGGTGCGCCTGCGGCGCTGATGAACGCCGTGCACGACGCGCTCGCTTCGGTCGGCGTCACGCGGATCGACATGCCGGCGTCGCCGCATCGCGTGTGGCAGGCGATCCGCGCGAGCGGGAACGCGCCCGCGCCTGAAGGAGAGAGCCATGTACGCATTCGAATGGCATCGCGCAACGAGCGTCGCGGACGCTGCGGCGCTGCTGGCCAAGAGCGGCGGGCGTCCGCTCGCCGGCGGACAAAGCCTCGTCGCGGCGATGCGGCTGCGGCTCGCGCAACCGGGCACGCTTGTCGACCTTTCCGGCATCGCGGAGTTGCGCGGCATCCGCAAGATCGGCAATGCGCTGGTCATCGGTGCGACGGCGCGGCATGCCGAGGTCGCTGTGTCGAACGACGTGAAGAGCACGATCCCGGCGCTCGCGGCATTGGCCGAGGGCATCGGCGACCAGCAGGTGAGGAACATGGGAACGCTCGGCGGATCGATCGCGAACAACGATCCGGCGGCCGACTGGCCTGCAGGCGTCCTGGCGCTGGATGCAACGGTATCCACGAACAAGCGGAAGATCGCCGCCGCCGACTTCTTCACCGGCCTCTATGAAACGGCGCTCGGCAGCGACGAGATCATCACCGAGGTGAGCTTCCCGGTGCCCCGACGCGCGGCATACGTGAAGTTCCCGAATCCGGCGTCACGCTTCGCGCTCGTCGGTGTCTTCGTCGCTCAGCTCGGCGACGGAAGCGTTCGCGTGGCCATCTCGGGCGCAGGCCCGTGCGTCTTTCGCTGCAAGCCGCTGGAAGATGCGCTCGCGAAGAGCTTCACCGCTGATGCCGCGAAGCGGGTGCAGGTTGCGGCCGATGGGCTCAATCGCGACTTGCATGGATCGCCCGAGTACCGTGCGCACCTGATCCCGGTGCTGGCTTCGCGAGCGGTGGCGGCAGCAGGCTAGCGTCGGGACGCGTCCAGTGCTCTGATCGTCATTCCCGCGCAGGCGGGGATCCAGTGTCTCTTCGTCGGACAGACACTGGGTCCCCGCCTTCGCGGGGACGACGACTGTAAGAATGCGCGCGTCCATTCCATGATCGGCGAGTTCCTCGCGTTTGCAGCGATGCTGATGTTCGCGACGAACATCCTCGTCACGAAGGCGGCGTCGAACCGCCTCAACGTCGCCACCGGCTTCGTGATCTCGGTCACGGTCAACCTCCTCTTCGCCCTGCTCGTGTTCGCCGTGGCGCTTGCGCTGCGCAGCGACCCGTTCCGCTGGGACCTCACCGGCGTCCTGCTCTTCATGCTGGCCGGCGCCTGCGCGACCTATCTCGGCCGGTGGTTCTTCTTCGAGGCGATCGCACGGCTCGGACCTGCGAAGGCGAGCTTGTTCCACGTTTCGAGCCCGGCCTTCACGGTGATCATCGCCTGGCTGTTCCTCGAGCGAGGCGCTGCCGTTGTCGACATTGCTGGCGATCGTCGCAACGATCGTGGGGTTGTTCCTGGTCAGCACGCCGCCGGGCGCCCTGCGCGCATGGTTGGAACCCGTGAAAGCCGGCGCGCCGGTTGCAACCGTGGGCATGCGCTGGAAGGCGTGGCTGGCGTCCGGCTTCGCGGTTGGAATCGGCGCCACGCTCGCGTACTCGGTCGGCAACGTGTTGCGCGGCGCATCGGTGCGTCAATGGAACGAGCCCGTTGCAGGCGCGATGCTGGGCGCCGTGGCGGCGCTCGCATTGCATTTCGTCATCGGCTCGGGTCACCGGAGTTTCGTGCGCGAGCTCTTCGCCGCTGATCGAGCGGGCGTGCGGCTCTACGCGTTCGGTGGCGTGCTGACGATTTCCGCGCAGATGTGCATGATCGCGTCGATGCGCCACATTCCGGTCGCCGTGGCGACGGTCATCACGCTGTGCACGCCGCTGGTCGTGCTCCCCGCGAGCTACTGGCTGATGAAGAACCAGGAGCGCCTGGGTCCGGCGACGCTGATTGGCGCCGCGATCACGATGGCGGGCGTTGCGGCGATCGTCTTGAGATAAGCGGCCGAAAGTGAAACCGTGGTTTTGTCTCAAGCCTGCGGAATCGCGGCAAGGCATCCCCGCCGGCAAGCGACTCCCAAACCAGCATCACGCGATCGCCAATGGCGAGCTGTCCGGGTTTGCCATCGACGATGTTGGTGATGAAGCGAACGCCCGGCAACGCCGGAAACTCGACTACGGCAACGTTGTAAGGGAGCCGGTCGGCGACAGATTCCACGGCGGCGGTGTGGATCCAGGTGAATGAATACACACGCGCCAGGTCGGGCGCGTCGGTCCAGTCCCGGTCGGTTGACTGGCACCGTGGGCAAACACCGATGGGGGGATGCGTCAGCGTGCCGCAGGCACGGCATTTCTGGAACGTGAGCCGGCGTTCGTGCGCAGTTCGCCCAGAACGGCGCGTCATCTGCCGTGGGCGTCGGCTGCAACATGCGACCGCCGAAGTAGGTCATTCAAGCGACCAGCAATGCGGCGCTGGAGGGACTGATGCCCGATCCACCGGTAACGAGGCACACCTGCGCGTTGGCAACCTGCGAAGTCGATTCGCCGCGAAGTTGCCGGACGGCCTCGGCGACATGATTGAGCCCGTGCACGTACGCTTCGGAGAGACTGCCACCGGCGGTATTGATCGGCAATGCACCATCGGGCCAACGGATCGTGCCGTTTCGAACGAACGACGGCCCCTCGCCGCGTTCGCAAAAGCCGAAGTCCTCGAGCTCGATGAGCACCATGCCCGTGAAATGATCGTAGAGCTGGGCGACGTCGACGTCTTTCGGTGTGAGCTCGGCCTTCGCGAAGAGCTCGCGGCGCGAGGTCCCTTTGTCCACCGGTCGTGTAGCGCGGCTCGCGGCATGTTGTGAGAACCCATCGGGCCAACGCCCCAGGCGCCCTCGCCATACTCGGTTGCGGCGAGGATTTCGACCGGCTTCTTCTTCAGATCGCGCGCACGTTCGGCGCTAGTGACGATCACGGCGCAGGCGCCATCGCTTTCCAGGCAGCAATCGTAGAGGCGCAACGGATCGGCGATGGGGCGCGCCTGAAGGCATTGCTCGAGGGTGAGCGGCCTGCCATGAGTCAAGGCCCGCGGATTTCGCGACGCATTGTCGCGACATGCCAGCGCGACCTCGGCCATGTCGGACGGCTCCAGCCCATAGTCGTGCGCATACCGCTGAAGCACCAGCGCGAGCATTTGCGGCGCCGAGAAAAGTCCATAAGGCGCTACCATGTTGCCCTGCGCGCGATTCGGATCGAAACGGCCGTACCGGCGGCTCTGGCCCTGTGCGAGGCTGCGAAAGACGACGACGTGATCGGCGCGACCGGACTCTCGACCGCCATGGCGGCATGCGCGAGCGCTCCGCAGCTACCACCGCCGCGTCCGCCCCACACGGAGGATGAGAATCGCAACCGCGGCATGCCGAGAGCAAGTTGCAGCGTTGCCGCGTCGATGCGCAGCTCGGCATAGGTCGCAAACCCGTCCAGTGCAGCGACGGGAAGGCCGGCGTCCTGCGCGGCAGCCGTGATGGCCTGGCAGGCGAGCTGGAATTCGCTGCGATCCTGAATCGCGCCCCAACGACGATAGTCGGTTTCGCCAACGCCGACGATGCAGGCGCGGTTCGGCTCGGGGTCGCCGCATCAATTTGGTTTGATACCCATCGTCCGGGCGAGCGACGACCAGCGCGCTGGTCTCGCTGCTCAGGAACGACCCGAACTCGGCAGACGGGCCCCCGCCCGGTGAAAGCCCGCTGGAGGCGAGGAAATCCTTGACGACCGATTGCTTGCGCAGCGCCGCGGCGGCGCACGCTGCAATATCGCGCAACGACATCCGGCGGCGTTCCGGCGGGCACGGCCAATCCGTACCAGCCGGGAAAGTCGTAGTCCGGCAGCCCCTGCTCCGCGATCGATGGAACGTTCGGCATCGCGGGCGAGCGTTGCTTCGTGGTTACGCCGAGGAGGCGCAGCTTGCCCGATTCGACGTGCTGCTTGGTGGGCAACGGACTGAAGAACGTGACATTGACGCGCCCGGTGAGCAGATCGGGGATCGCCGGGCCGGCGCCGCGATAAGGCACATGGACCAGCTCGATGCCGGCTAGCCGCGCGAACTCCTGGCCGATGATGTGATCGGAGTTGCCGGCTCCGGACGTGCCGAGAATCAGCTTGCCCGGATTGCTCTTGCCGTAGGCAATGAGCTGCTGCACGTTCTGTGCAGGAATCTCCGGATTGATGACGAGCACGTAGGGTGTGCTGGCTAGCAGGGTAACTGGAGCAAAATCCTTGACGACGTTCGTCTTCAGAGTGTCGTAGACGCCGGCGCTGATCGCCTGCGACGTCGACACGATGAACATCGTGTAGCCGTCGGCGGGAGCGGCGGCCGCCATCTCCATCGCGATCGTGCCGCCAGCGCCGCCGCGATAGTCACGCACGATCGGCTGGCCGAGCTCAGCCTCCATCTCCTTCATGATGTGCTCGGTAGGAACGTGACGGCGCCGCCCGTTGCGAACGGAATGATGAGCTTCAGCGGCTTGTTCGGAAAATCGGCGGCCGCGGCGGGCAGTCGTTGCCGCGAATACGAACGTCGCGAGAGCGGCAAGCAGAACGCGTTGAAGATACCTGTTGAAGATCATCGAGGGCCTTGTCGGGATGGGGCGTTCATTGCAGGGGGAAGCCCTGGATCGTCGTGCGCCACATGTGCCGGCGCTGGGGCAACGCATATCCGCCGGTAGCGCGGTGTTGGGTGCCGTAGTTGTCCCACATCAGCAGGTCGCCGACCTGCCAGCGGTGGCGATAAACGAATTCCTCGCGCCGCGCGTGCTCGAACAGCTTTTCCAGCAGTGCGCTACCTTCTTCGTCGGGGAGCTCGAGAATCCGATGCGTAAAGCCCTTGTTCACATACAGGCACGGCGCGCGCGTTAACGGATGCTTCAAGACGATCGGGTGGCTCACCCCCGGCATGGACGCATTCTTCTCGCTGAAGCGGAACACGTACTCGTGCCAGGCCGAAAGCTTCCCCAGGCGCTCCTGTTCCGCCGGTGACAGCGCCTGGTACGCCGCCGTCATGTTCGCGAACTCGGTGTCGCCGAGGGGCGTCCGTCGTCGGCACGCGGAACCTCGAGTGCATACAGGCAGGACGACCAGGCCGGCTTGGTCAACATACGATCGGTCGGTATGCCAGTAGGTTCCGGCATCCACGACGCCTATCGGCTTGCCGTCCTTCTCGATGTTGGAGAGAACGATGATCTCCGGATGCGCCGGCAGCAGGTATTGGCTGAGCGTGGAGTCGTAGATCTCTATGTCCCCGAAATTCCGCGCGGCCTGCACGAACTGTCTGCGCGTCGAGCTTCTGGCCCCGGGCGAACAGCACCCCGTTGCGGGACAAGGCCTCGCGAATCGTCTGGCGGTCTGCCCCGGAGAGCGGCTTCGCCAGATCGACGTCCGTCACTTCGACGCCAAGTGCGGCGCCGGTTGATTTGAACTGCATTGAGCTCCTCCTAAACCCGCCGCCACTGGTCCTGCCAGAATTTCTCGCGGATCTCCTTCTTGAGCACCTTGCCGAGCGAGCTGCGCGGCAACGTCTCCCAGATCTCGATCGACTTCGGTGTAATTGAGCCCCGCAAGCTGATGCACGGCAATGATCGCTTCAGGTCTTCCTCGCTGGCGATCGCGCCCTGCTTGAGCTCGACTACCGCCTTGACCGCCTCGCCCCATTTCTCGTCGGGCACGCCCACGACCGCGCAGTCGAGCACCGCCGGATGACCCCACAGAACCTGCTCGATCTCGCTGGGATAGATGTTGAAGCCGCCGCTGATGATCATGTCCTTGTTGCGATCGATGATGTAGAAGAGCCCATCCTCGTCGCGATAGCCGACATCGCCCGTGTGATGCCAGCCGAAGCGCGGAAACCTTCTCGTTCTCCTCGGGCCGATTGAAATAGCCCTTCATCACCAGATCGCTCCGCACGACAGCTCGCCGACTTCGCCTGGGCGGCAGCAGCTTCCTGATTCGTCCATGATCTCGACGCGCGTCAGCGGCGTGGCGCGACCGCAGCTCTTGTAGCAGCTGTCGCATCGGCGCCGACGTGCTCGTCGGGACCGAGATAGGTACAGATCGAGCGGGGCTTCGGTCTGGCCCCACGTCTGGGTCATGACCGGGCCGAAGACGTCGATCGCTTCGCGCAGCCGGTCGGTGGACATCGGCGCTGACGTGTAGAGAAAGATAGCGCAACGACGAGAAGTCGGCGTCACGGATGCCGGGTGGTCGACAGCATCGAATAGATGACGGTGGGCGGCAGGAACATCGTCGTGATCCGATGCTCTGCGATCGCCGCGACGATGGCCGGAATCTCGGCCCGCTCCATCGTGACCAGGCTGCCACCCATGGCGAGGCAAGCGAGCGCGATGTTGCCGGCGCCATGCGTCATCGGCGGTACGACCAGGTTTACGTGACCGTCGCGGAGCGGCATGCACAGAATGGAACGTGGCGAACAACGCCTGCACGTTTCGGTGACAGATCATGACGCCCTTGGGGCGGCCGGTCGTTCCGCCGGTGGACTTGATCCAGGCGATATCCTCGCCACCGTGCTCGTCATCCGGGAAGTGATCCGAAAAGCCGGCGGCCCACTCCTGCAAGGCGGCCCCGTGCGCCGACGGCTGATCGAAGCAGCGCATGCCTTTCAACGTTGGAACCGCGGAGCGAATCTGCTCGGCTTCCGCAGCCATGCGGCTGTGATAGAACAGGTACTCGCAATCGTTCTCGACCAGGAACTCGATGTTCTCCTTGATCGGATTGCGCGAGTGAACCGGCTGCCACACGGCTCCCGCACGGAGCACGCCCAGCAGCGCAATCGAACGCCAGCGCGGAGTTGGGACTGTAGAACGCTGACGCGTGAGCCCGGACGAGCCCCGCTGCGCGAAGCCCATGGGCGATGCGGTGCGACAAGACCGCCGCTTCGCGGTGGCTGTAGCGGCGCGTGGCGTCGCGGATAAAGCCATTGTCCGGCACCCGCGCAAGCCCGTGATCGAGAAAGTCGATGGTGCGCACGCCGCGACCATAAGCCGCCACCGAGCCCGCGTCCAATAGCGATTTAGAATGTGCGGCAATCATGCCCCGGAATGTCGCAGTCCCTCGCACGTGGACCTGACGCATCTGCGGACGTTCGTGGCGGTCGCCCATGAAGGTCACCTGACGCGGGCGGCCGAGCGGCTGCATATCAGCCAGCCCGCCGCCAGCAACCACGTCCGGGCGCTCGAGGAGCTTCTGCAGGTGAAGCTCTTCGCACGCACGAATCGCGGCCTCGAGCTGACGCCGGCAGGACGGCGCCTGGCGGAGAGCGCCGAACACGTCCTGGGCGCGACGCTGGAACTGACGAGTATCGCTCGTGAGCTGCGCGGGAGCGTGGGCGGGAAGCTATACCTGGCACGAACGCCGACCCCGTGCTCAGCAAGCTCGGCCGCCTGCTACCCACCTGCGTGAGCGCTATCCGCTGCTGGAGCTCAACGTGGAGATGCGCAGCTCCGTTGCGACGAGGCAGGGGGTTCGGGCTGGCGAACTGGACGCGGGCTTCCTGCTCGGCTCGACCATCGAGCAGGGACTTCGTGGTTTGGTGCTGGAAAGACTGCATTACCGGATCGCCGGGCCAGCAGCTTGGGCCGACAGGCTGCGTCGCGCGGACTGGAAGGAGCTCGCGGCGTTGCCATGGATCACGACGGCGGCGGGGACATCGAATCACGAGATGCGCGAGTGACTGTTTCGCGCCCACGGTCTCGAGACGAATTCTGTGGTTGAAGCCAACAACGATCTGCTGTTGCGCTCGCTGATCGTCGACGGCGTCGGCGTCGGTCTCGTGCGTCTCGATCATGCCGAGCGCGGGGAAAGGGAGCGTCTTCTCGCCGTCGCCCCGCTCGGCCATGCGGAAACTCGCCTCCTGTTCGTGTATCCGGATGCTCGCGCCGACGACCCGGTGATCCAGGCGGCTGTATCAGGCGTCCGCAGCCTCTGGCCGGATGCCTGAACGAGATACGCGCTTTCTGCTAATTCGCGGGGCTTGCAGCAGCGCGGTTCGTTGCCTGTGACACGCCGATGTCTTCCTTCGGATCGACCTCCTTCGGATAGATCGCGAGCTCTTCCTCCGAGGCGCCGAGCGTTCGCCAGTTCGTCGCCTTCGGCACGATGCCTTCGAACGATTTCACCTTCGCCACGGGGACGTGCGGCTGCGTCGTGCCGATCGCCGGTTCGCCGTTCGCGAACCGCTTGACCGCGTCGACCATCACGCGGCGGAACTGCACGATCGCGATGTCGCTCGCGCCCAGCCGCTCGTGCGTGCGGTCGGCGATCGGGCCCATCGTCTCCCACATCGCCATGTCCTGGTTCGGGATGCCGGGGATGCCGGTGTAGTCGCCGAGCTTCATCGCCTTGCGGTCCTGCAGGTAGTTGTTCTCGCGCGTGCGGATCCGCTTGTAGTTCGCGGTCGAGGTCGATGCCGACGCGCTGCCGCGCAGAACTTGCGCAACGCCTCCTTGTCGATGCCCGGCGCCCCAGTCGCTCCAGGCGATGAAGTAGAACGTCGTGTGCGTGTCGTCCTCGGCACGTTGACGTTCGCAAGGCTGTAGACGTTGTTCGGCGGGATCAGCACGGTGATCGGCGCCACGAACGCGGTGATGCGCACGTAGTCGTGCGTCTGCGCGTTCTTGATCGGCCGCCGGATCGCCGCATAGCGGAAGCCGTAGCTCGTGCGCTGCACCTGGATGCGCGGCGACTTGTCCGTCGTCGGGCGCTGCCCAACGCCGCCGGTCGCCGTCGTCTGCTCGGTCCGTCCCGGCGGGATGTCGGTCGAGTGCAGGCTGGAGCTGTGCGCCGAGTCGATCGCGCCTTCGAGGATCTGCGCCCAGTTGCAGGGCACGCGGATCTTCACGATGCTGACGTTGGTCTTGTCGCTCGGCGCGAACGCGGGCGGCTCGAACTCCGGCATCTGCTCGGGCGGGCCCATGTACACCCAGACGAAGCCGGCGGCCTCGCGCGTCGGGTAGGCGGTGTGCTTGACCTTCTCGACCATGCGCGATTCCGGCGGCTCGGACGCCATCTCGACGACGTTGCCGTCGACGTCCATCTTCCAGCCGTGGTAGAGGCAGCGCAGCCCGCATTCCTCGTTGCGTCCGAACAGCAGCGAGGCCCGCCGGTGGGGGCAATACTCGCCGATGACGCCGACGCGACCGTCGGTGTCGCGGAACGCGACCAGGTCCTCGCCGAGCATCCGCACGCGTACCGGATCGCCGTCCGGCTCGCGCGACCTCCTCGATCATGCACGCCGGCATCCAGTGGCGTCGCATCAACTGCCCCATCGGGGCGTTGCCTTCGACTCGGCACAGGAGCTCGTTCTCTTCGTGGGTCAGCATCGGTTTCTCCTCGATTCGGACCGGCGCCAGCCGGTTACTTCGACACGCCTCGGTTCGTGCCCGCGGCGAGCGTCGCGATCACGTCGTTCTCGGCGGCTGCCGCGGTCATATAGCGCGGCTCGGTGGTCACGAACGGCGCCGACGCATCCTGCGGATTGTAGATCTCGATGTAATAGAGGCCCGAGGCCTCGTCCTTCACCGGTTCGACTCGTATCACCGCCATCGCAGTCCCCCTGTCAATCGAGATAACGCACGCGCGGCGAATCGAGCAGCTCGGTCACGCGGCGCGGCACGCCCAGCCCGGCAGCGAGCTTCTGGGCAAGATCCGCTTCGCGCGCGCGCACGGCTTCGAGCCTGACGAGCACGTCATCGATGCGTGCGGCAGGAATGATGACGACGCCATCCGCGTCGCCGACGACGATGTCGCCCGGATTCGACGGCGACGCCGCCGACCACGATCGGCTGGCCGACGACGCCCGGCCCTGACGCCGTTGCGGAGTTCGGCGTGACGCCGCGACAGAACACGGGCACGCCGTTCTGGCGGATGCCCGGCGTGTCACGCGCGAGCCCGTCGGTCACGACGGCGACTGCGCCGCGATTCTTCGCCATGCCGGTCACGCGCCGGCCGACGACCGCCAGCGTGCTGTGGAAATCCGTGGCCGCGACGATCACGTCGCCGGGCTTGAGTTGCGCGAGGGCGGCGACGATCGCGAGGTTATCGCCCGGCGCGCACTGGCAGGTCAGCGCGCTGCCCACGAATGCGGCGCGCGCAGGATCAATCGGCTTGACCATGAAGTCCAGCGCGCCGCGGCCGTCCATCGCATCGGCGAGATGCTCGGTCGGCACGCCGGCGAAACGCTGCAGCAGCGTGCTCTCGGGCCGCTTGAAGTTGCGGCGGATCTGCAGCAGCGGGGGATCTTCGATCATCGGGGGTCGCCGTTGGCAGCGTCATAGATCCAGCGTGAGCTCGGGCGAATGCGCGCGCGACACGCAGACGATCACCTCGCGCAGGCGCTCGTAGTCGGTCAGGACGAGATCGCGATGGTCCGGCTCGCCGGCCAGCAAACCCACGCGACACGACCCGCACGTTCCGCTCTCGCACGAGCTCGGGATCACGCAGCCGTGCGCGCGCAACGTCTCCAGCATCGATTGGTCGGCCGGAATCTCCATCGTGTCGCCGCGCTTCGCGAGCCGCACGGTGAAGGGCTTGTCGTCGACCGCGCGTCCAGCCTTTCCCGCGCCGAAGTCCTCGAAATGCACGGCCGCCGGCGACCAGTGGCCGGTCATGTCGCGGACCGCTTCCATCAAGCCGCGCGGTCCGCAACAGTAAAGATGCGCGCCCTTCGGTTTCTCCAGCACCGGCCACAGGTCCAGCGACTGATCGACATCGCCCATGTCATGGTGAACGATTGCCTTGCCGCGATACTCGGGCGACACGAACTCGTCGCGAAACGCCGTCATCTGGGGCGTGCGGCTCAGGTAGTAGAGCTTGTACGGCTTGCCGCCGGTGTTGCGCAGATGATGAATCATCGAGCGGATCGGCGTGATGCCGATGCCGCCGGCGATGAACAGGTAACTCGCCGGGTTGCCGGCGAGCTCGAAGTCGTTACGCGGTGCCGAGACCTCGATCGTGTCACCAGGTCTTGCACTGTCCACGAGACTGATCGAGCCGCCGCGTCCGTTCTCCTCGCGCTTGACCGCGATGACGTAACGGTCGCGCTCTTCGGGTGCGTTCGCGAGTGAATAGCGGCGGATCGAACCGTTCGGCGTCTTCACGAGAATGTGCGCGCCGGGGGTGAACTCGGGAAGCTCGCCGCCGTCCGGCCGCCGCAGCTCGTAAAGCTGGATGTCTTCGGCGACACGCTCGGCGCGCTCGGCGCGCAGCGGCATCAAATCGTCGGACGCGTCGGACACTGGAGCGTCCTCGAGGTTCGACCGATGCCCCGCTTCGGGGTTCGGTCGTTCGCATTGTAGGCGACGGGGCTGCAATGCCGACCGACGGGTGCCAGCAGAGCGAGGGCCGCGCGAAAATACTTAGGGTCCTAATAATATTGCAGATCGACTGCCGACTTTCAAGTAGGATCAACGGAGGCTCTCAAGCTCATCTGGATCGAGATTTGCGGCAACCAACACACCCGGCAGCAGCGTGCGTGTCCGCGATGCTGGCCGAAGTGCCGCGGTCCGCGGAAGCGGTCAGCGGACCTTGCGGCGCAGGTTCGAGCGCCTTGGTGGCTCGAGCGGGACAAGCTCGTGGCGGGCCAGATTCGCGATGATGGCGATCAGCACGTCTCGTGCTCCTGCGACCTGCGCGGGATCGATTCCCTCGACGCCGATCCGATTCACCTCGATCGCCAGCGGTACCAGCTTGCGCTTGAGGGCGCGCCCTCGCGGCGTGAGACGTACATGAACGTTCTTCCGATTCCCGTGACGCTGCTCGCGCACGACGTAGCCCAGCTGTTCCATCGCCCGGACGGCCGCATAGGTCGTGGGCTCCATGACGCCGACCTCCTCGGAAAGCTCGCGTTGGGTAAGCCCGTCGCGCTCCCAGAGGACGCGGAGGAAAGTCCAGTGACCGAAGGAGACCTTGTGCGCAGCCAGCCGAACCTGGAGCGCGCGGGCGAATGCACGCGTGGCGTCCCGAACCAGATGCGCGAGCCGATCGTTTGGGACCGCCTCGATCCAACGGATCGGGATCTTGATGGAGGGTTCGCTCCGCGCTGCACACACGGCGTCAGGCGTCCTTGTCGTCCAGTTGCCCGTCGGTCTTCAATCCCGGCGGGCGCATGATATTTGCTGTGCCGTTCATCTTCAAGCGCTGCTCCATCCGGCGGAGGCGCGTGCCGTGGTCCAGAACGGCGGGGACGTTTCACAATGGCGAGGCTGCGAGCACCACGACCGGGTTCCATCATCGAAAGTCGGAGACGATCATGATCATCGACTGTCACGGGCACTACACCACCGAGCCGAAGGTGCTGCACGAGTTCCGCAAGCAGCAGGTCGACGCCGCCAACGGCAAGGGGCCGCGACCTTCGAAGGACAAGCTGCGAATCAGCGACGACGAGATCCGGGAAAGTGTCGAGAACGCGCAGATCCGCATCCAGCGCGAGCGCGGTACCGACGTGACGATCTTCTCGCCGCGCGCCTCCGGCATGGGCCACCACATCGGCGACGCGGAAACGAGCCTCGAGTGGTCGCAGATCTGCAACGACCTGATTGGACGCGTCTGCAAGCTGTTTCCGAAGAACTTCGTTCCCGTCGGCCAGCTTCCGCAATCGCCCGGGGTTGCGCCTGCGAACTGCATCGGGGAGCTCGAGCGCTGCGTCAACGAGCTCGGCTTCGTCGGATTCAACCTGAACCCGGACCCGTCGGGCGGCTCCTGGAATTCGCCACCGCTGACCGATCGCTGGTGGTATCCGCTGTACGAAAAGTTCGTCGAGTACGACGTGCCAGCGATGGTCCACGTGAGCGCGTCGTGCAATCCGAATTTCCACACGACCGGCGCGCACTACATCAATGCGGACACGACGGCGTTCATGCAACTCCTCGTTTCGGACCTGTTCAAGGACTTCCCGAAGCTGCGGCTCATCATTCCGCATGGGGGCGGCGCAGCTCCCTACCACTGGGGACGCTACCGCGGGCTTGCGATGGCGCTGAAGCGTCCGCCGTTGCCCGAGCTGATGCGCGATAACATCTACTTCGACACCTGCGTATACCATCAGCCGGGGATCGACCTGATGGCGAAGGTCATGCCGGTCGACAACGTGCTGTTCGCATCCGAGATGCTGGGTGCCGTGCCCGGTATCGACCCGGAGACCGGTCACTACTTCGACGACACGAAGCGCTACGTCGATTCGTTGCCGTTGTCGGCGGCCGACAAGCACAAGATCTTCGAGGGCAATGCGCGCAAGGTCTATCCGCGGCTCAATGCTTACCTCGACCGCGCGACATCGTAGAACGGTCGCGAAGGCTTCGCGACGAGTGATACCCTGCGGGTCGCGGATCTCGACCGCGTAGCCCATGGAGCTTGCGTGACCTCGCCGCCGCGCGTGTTGCCCGACTCGGTCGATGCGACCGCGGCGCTGCTCGACGGCCAGTCCTATGTCGCCGACCGCCGGCTGGCGACCGCGGTGTACCTCGGCCTCAAGCTGAAACGCCCGCTGTTCCTCGAGGGCGAAGCCGGCGTCGGCAAGACCGAGATCGCGAAGGTGCTGGCCTCGGGGCTCGACCGGCGGCTCGTGCGCTTGCAGTGCTACGAGGGGCTCGACATCGGGTCGGCGGTGTACGAGTGGAACTATCCGCGGCAGATGATCGAGATCCGGCTCGCCGAGGCCTCCGGCGGCGTGGAGCGCGACACGCTCGCGCACGATATCTTCACGACCCGGTTCCTGCTGCGGCGACCGCTCCTCGAGGCGCTCGCACCGGCCGACGGCGTGCCGCCGGTCCTGCTGATCGACGAGCTCGATCGCGCCGACGAGCCGTTCGAGGCGTACCTGCTCGAAATCCTCGCCGACTACCAGATCACGATTCCGGAGCTGGGCGCGATCCGCGCCAGCGAGCCGCCGATCGTCGTCATCACGTCGAACCGCACGCGCGAGATCCACGACGCGATCAAGCGGCGCTGCCTGTATCACTGGGTCGATTACCCGGACGCGCAGCGCGAGCTGGCAATCGTGCGCCGGAAGTGCCCGCGCGTGGCCGAGATCGCTCGCGCGCCAGGTCGTCGCGTTCGCGCAGGCGCTGCGCGCGCGCGACCTTTACAAGGCCCCGGGCATCGCCGAAACGCTCGACTGGGCCGAAGCGCTGATCGCGCTCGATCGGATCGCGCTGGATCCGCAGACGGTGACCGACACGATCGGCGTGCTGCTGAAGTACCAGGACGACATCGGCGCGATCACGCCGGAGGTCGCCGCCAAGCTCGTGGCCGAGGCGCAGCGCGCTTTCGACGGCGTGACCACGCCCGGCCGGGATCAGCCCGGCTGCGCAGCGCTGCGTTCGTCGGATGGTTGCGGGCGCCTGACGCCCCGCGGTGGATTTTCGCGGGGGGTTACGGTAGGCTCTCGTGCTGCCCGAAGCGGTCCTACGCACCTTCCCGACCACGTCCATGCTTTCGACCTGCACGCCTGCGCTGCTCGCGTTGAGCTTGCTCGCCGCCGTGTCGACCGCCGCGGCCCAGGACTTCAAGTTCTCGCAACCTGACGAAAGCGATCGGCTCGAGCGCGAGGCGCGTGCAGCCCGCGTCGCCGACTATCTGTCCACGCCCTGCCGGCAGGACCTGCGCGAGAAGAAGATCATGGTGGTGATCGGCGAGCAGAACGCCGAAGGCCGGATCTTCGCAGGCCAGCAGGCCTACGGGCCGCATGCGAGCGCGATCAACAACCGGCTGCGCGCGCTGGGCCTTCGCACCTACTCGCAGGAGGAGATTCGGCGCCAGATCGCGCAGGCCGAGATCGATGCGCAGTTCCGTAACGATCCGGATGCCGCGCTCTCGGCGTCGAAGCGGCTCGGCGCAAGCTTCGTGCTGCGCGGTCTCATCACGTCGCAGACCAATCGCAATCCGATGATGCGTGTCAACCAGGTGTCCGTGAACATGGACTTCGCGCTCACGGGCAGTAACGGACGGCTGATCTCGACGGCCGAGGCGAGCTCGGCGTCGTATGCGGGCGCGGACGTCGGCAAGATGGCATTGACGCTGGTGAACGAGCAGGCGGACGAGGTGGTCGCGAAGCTCTATGCCGATTATTGCGAGAAGGCAGGGTTCGCTGCGACCGCCAAGCCCGGAAAAGCCATCCAAGGCTGCGCCGAAATAGAGCTTCGGCGGGTCGTCGAACCCGAACGCACGAGAGGGAGTTTGTCCATGAGCGATCGCATCTCTTCCCTGCCCGCCAAGCTGATGCTCGGCGTGGCCGCACTCGCCGGCACGTCGCTTGCGCTGGCCCAGCCGCAGTTCGGCAATCCGTCGCCTACGGCCGGGAGCAAGACGTCGCAGACAGGCGAACCAGTCCGCCGACCAGGCGGCGTACCGGCCGGTCGAGTACGTCAACGCGAACAAGAAGGGGCCGGCGCTGGTCGTCATTCCGGGCGAGATCAAGAGCAACAACGCCACGTTCCTGCAGAAGTTCACCGCGAACAACATCGCCGACTTCGGCGAGATCGAGCTGTCCAGCGCCAACTTCCAGGTGCTGGAGCGCTCGAACCTGGGCCCGTTGCTCAGGGAGTTCGAGCTCGCCTACAACCTCGGTGACCCGGATTCGGCGCGCAAGATGCTGCGCATGGGCAAGCTCAAGGCGACCAAGTACGTCGTGAAGTTCGACATCCTGAAGACCGAGCAGATCGCGTCGGCGCAGCAGGGCTTCGACGGACGCACGCTCGGCAACATGGCCGGATTGCTCGGCGCTTTCAGCGGCTCGGTCGGCGGCGCACGTGCGGGTGCGGTCGGGTGGCACGGCGCTCGGTTCGGTGCAATCCGGCGAAGCAACGAGCGTGTGGATCATCGGCATGCGCTACAAGATCATCAACGCCGAGACCACCGAGCAGCTTGCGAACGGCTACACCGAGGAGAAGATGGAAGTCGGCGCGACGTCGCAGTCCGCGCTCGGCGTCTCGCAGTCCCAGCAAGGCGGCGTCGGCCTGGACACGATGGTGCAGCGCCTCGTGCAGAAGGCGGTCTGGGAGATCGACAGCAAGTACAAGTGACGAGTGCGCGTGCGACGCGAAAAGAACGCATCGGTCGCGTGACAGCCGACGTTCGCACGACGCTCGTTGTTTCGTTGCCTTTTTCGCGATCGCCGCCGGGCCGTCCCAAGGCGATCGCCTGGATCCTCGCCCGATGAAAAACGTGCGACGCTCGAGCCGATCTCATCCGGCGCTAACCTTGCGGACGCGTTTTTCATCGGAATGACTCAGAAGCTGGGCAAGTACGAGATCCGCCGCGAGCTCGGCCGCGGGGCCATGGGCGTCGTCTACGAGGCCTACGATCCGATGATCAAGCGGGTCGTCGCGCTGAAGACGATCCGCGCCGACCAGCTTCAGCGCGAGGACGCGCCGGTCGTGCTCGCGCGATTCCGCCGCGAGGCGCAGGCCGCGGGACGTCTGAATCATCCGAACATCGTCTCGATCTACGACTTCGACGAGGACGCCGGCACGTCGTTCATCGCGATGGAGTACGTCACCGGGCGCGACCTGAGGGAGTGCTTCGAAGGGGGCGAGCGGTTCAAGACCGCCGATGCCGTGCGCCTGATGGGACAGATCCTCGACGCGCTCGACTATTCGCATCGCCAGGGCGTGATCCACCGCGACGTCAAGCCGGCGAACGTGTTCCTGCCGGCGGACGGGTCGGTGAAGGTCGCCGACTTCGGCATCGCGCACATCGATTCGTCGAGCCTCACGCAGGACGGCTCGGTGATGGGCACGCCGAGCTACATGTCGCCCGAGCAGATCCTGGGCCTGCCGGTCGACGGGCGCTCGGATCTGTTTTCCGCCGGCGTGATCCTCTACCAGTTCCTGACCGGCGAGCGCCCGTTCTCCGGCTCGTCGACGACCACGATGCAGAAGGTGCTGAAGGAAGATCCGCTACCGCCAACGACGCTGAACGTGCAGTTGCCGGACGCGATCGATGCGGTCGTGCACAAGGCACTCGCCAAGCGTCCCGAAGACCGCTATCAGACGGCCGCCGAGTTCGCGTCCGATCTGCGCGCCGCGGTCGGGCCCGCGTACGGCACCCATTCCGACCCCCGCGCGCCCCGTGAGCGATCCGCAGGCGACGGAACTCCACGTGCCGGCATCCGACCTTCGCCGCGCGGCGGCCTGGCGACTCGACGTGCCACGCGTGTTGAAGCGCTCCGGCGGAGGGCGGCATCGCACCGCCGATTCCGCCCGCACCTTCGTATCGACCCGGCGCGGCGTCCGCCACACCGCCGCCCGGAAAATCGCAGACTGCCGCAATCGCCGTCGTGCTCGGTATCGCGTTCGTCGCGGTGGCGGCAGGGCTCTGGGTATTCCTGCAGTACGGCCCGGGTCAGTCGTCGAAGGCGACGACCGTCGCGGCGTCTCAACCCACGTCGACCGCACCCACTGCGACGCCGACGTCGGCGTCGAACGTGCCCGCGCAAGCCGCCGCACCGGTGTCCACAACGACCCCATCGGCGCCTGCCGCCGCCGATTCACCGTCGAAGCAGGATCCGGGTAGCGTCGTCATCGCAGCGCAGGGCCTCGCCGATCCGAGCAATCCGCGCTACCAGGGCAACACGTCGCTGCTGCAGGCGGACCTGCGCGCCGATGCGAAAAGCCAGCTCGTCGAGAAAGCGCTGGGCTTGCTCGTCGAGCGAAGCTCGCTCGCGAAGAACTACGATGTGCTGAGCGAGCGCCTGCTGGCGAAGAGTCCCGGGTTCATCGGGACCGTGATGCGCGAGAGCGAACCGCGAATCGGCAAGGACGGGCTGATGTCGATGACGACCGAGGCGGTCGTGAACGTCAAGGCCGTGCAGAAATCGCTGAACCAGATGAGCCGCGACGAGCGTATCGAGCTCATTCGTGCGAACGGCAATCCCGCGCATCGCGATGCGGATCGCCGTCTACGATGCCGATCGCCCGGACGCACCTCCGCGGGCATCGCCGATCGCGGAGAACCTGCTCAAGGACCGCGTGAAGACGTTCGGATTCCGCACCTGGGCGGAGAGCAGCGAGCGCGGCGTTACGGGTGACTTCATCGTCAGCGCCGACGCGAAGGTCCGGCGATTGTCGACGCGGCTCGAAGCGTCGGGGATCACCGTGACGAAGTACGCAGTCACCGCGCTCACGGTGAAGTGCATCGACCAGGCGACCGGCGAGGAGATCTACTTCAAGACGGTGTTGCCGAAAGGCACCGGCAGCTGGGCGACCGAGGAGGAGGCGCTGACGGCGATAGGCGGGCGCATCGCCGACGAGTTCTCGCGCGATTTCTTCCTGCAGAACATGTACGCGACCGGCCAGCGGGTCTCGCTGGTCGTCAATGGACTTCCGGATGCGAACGCCGCGGAGCTCGTGGGACGCGAGCTCGTCAGCTTGCCCGCCGTCATTGGAGCGAGCCGAAGGGCGGGAGCGAACCCACCCGCGTGGGACCTGCAGCTGGCCGGCAGCGGCGCAGCGGGGGACCTCGTCGCAAGTGGTGTGGTTCGCCGCTGAACGCGAAGCTCGGTCAGGCCTGCCTGTCGCAAGGTGCTTCTGCTGGCGACGAAGTGCAGCTCACGTTCGACAAGCGATGCCACGACCCGGCCGTGATTTCCCGCCTCGAGACCCATCCGCCGGCGGGACTCTACGGTGCGCCGCCGTCGCGGCAGAAGTCGGTGATCACCAATCCCGACACGCTTCGGAAGCTGTCCATCTGATCTACGCAAGTGATTGACGCGCGCCAATCCCACCTCGTCGTCCCCGTCACCGCTTGCGGGAGAATCGCGGGGACCCAGCGTCTCTACTCGGGAAAGACGCTGGATTCGCGCTTTCGCGGGAATGACGCCGGAGTTGGGTCTCGCCGGCGCGGCGAAAGGCCGGCTCCCCGAAAACGTGCTGCATTTCGTGCGCGCACTACGCGCGTGCGGCGTCCCGGTCGGGCCCGCGAAGGTCATCGACGCGTTGGCCGCGGTGGAGGCGGTCGGGCTCGAGAACAGGACGGACTTTCGTGCTGCGCTCGCGGCCGTCCTCGTGTCGCGGCGCGAGCACCTCGTGCTGTTCGACCAGGCGTTCGAGCTGTTCTGGCGCAATCCGCGCCTGCTCGAGAAGATCGTCGCCGCCCTGCTGCCGCGCGTGCAGGGCAAGGTCGCGCCCGCCAGCGCCGGGTCCGACGTCCCTGCACGACTCGCGCAGGCGCTGCTTCCGCCGAGAGCCGATGTCGCGCGCGAGCCTCCGGATGATGTCGAGCTGGACGCGGCGTTCACCTGGTCTGCACGCGAGGTGCTGCATACGAAGGACTTCGCGACGATGACCGCTGAGGAGCTTGCGGCGTCGCGACGAATGATCGCGCGCTTGCGACTGCCGATGCCCGAATGGCCGGTGCGGCGTACGCAGCCGGCACGGCGCGGCAGCGCGCGTCGATCTGCGCGCCAGCTTGCGGCGGATGACGGGCGCGGCGGGAGCGGCGTCGCCGCTCGCATTCCGGCGCCGCATCACGAAGCCGCCACCGCTCGTCGTGCTCTGCGACATCTCCGGCTCGATGGATCGCTACGTGCGCATGCTGCTGCACTTCCTGCATGCGATCACGAACGACCGCCATCGCGTCCATGCGCTGCTGTTCGGGACGCGGCTCACGCCCATCACGCGACACCTGAAGCACCGTGATGTCGACGTCGCACTCGATCGCGTCGCCGCCGCCGTGCCCGACTGGTCCGGCGGAACACGCATCGGCGCTTGTCTGCGCGAATTCAATCGTCGCTGGTCGAGACGCCTGCTCGGGCAGAACGCCGTCGTGCTGCTGATCACCGACGGGCTCGATGCGGATGCCGGCGAAGGTCTCGCGTTGGAGGCCGAACGGCTTGCGAAGTCCTGCCGGCGGCTGGTGTGGCTGAATCCGCTGCTGCGCTACGAAGGCTTCGAGGCGAAGCCCGCGGGCATCCGTGCGCTGCTGCCGCACGTCGACGATTTCCGGCCGGCGCACAGCCTTGCGTCGCTGGAGTCGCTTGCGGCGGCGCTGTCGGGCGAGGGCCCGGCGCGCCGTGCGCGCCGGCTTTCGACCGTGCAGGAACGCGGCGCTAGCGGCGCTTCGTCGAGACCTGCAAGTCGAGCGTGATCTCGCGACGCTCGCGCGCGGATGCGAGGATCGCAAGACACGCCTCGAGCGTCGCGCGTGCCCATGCACCGTCGTGCACCGGAGGCTCGCCTTCGACGACCGCACGATAAAGCTCGTCGATCACTTCGACACGGGGAATCGCCGGCGGTGGCAGCGGCTCGAACCTCCGTTCGCGATCCGCGTAGATCGCAACGCCTTGCGCCGTGGGGCGCAGGTCCGCGCGATCGCAGCAGACGACGAGGAAGCCGAAGTGGTTCCACGCGTTCGGCGAAGTCGCCGCCGGTGGCGTGTACATCGAACCCCCGTAGTTTCGCGCGGCCTTCAACCGTGCTTCCTCTGCCGGATTGCCTGCGTTGTCCAGCCGTTTTCGGGCGGCTCCGTAATCGGCCGGCGATTTCGGCTGGCCCATCTCGCCGATGCCCTCCATCAGCTCGTCGGAATCGTAATGCGCGTAGCCGCTGTACGTGGCGTGTGCGAATGCGCCGTTGTCGAACGCGAGCAGCGCGCTGTACGCACCTTCGGTCGGACGCGACGGATCCCACGCGCCCGTTGAATGCGCGCACGCTGGCAAGCCGTCCGCCGCCGACGAGCCGGACGATGTCGATCTGGTGCGCGCCCTGGCTGAAGATCACCCCGCCGCCGGATTCGGTCGCAAGCTCCTCGGGTCGTCGCGGCCGGTACAGGAAGTCGGTGAAATTGAGTCGCGGTGATCATGCGCACGGCGCCGAAGTCGCCGCGCTCGCAGAGCTCGCGCACGCGGGCCACCGGCCGGTTGAAGCTGTGGCTGTGGCCGACGATCAGATAGCGCCCTGCGCGCGCGCCGGCCTCGATCATGGCCGTGCAATCGTCGAGCGTGATCGCCATCGGTTTCTCGAGAAGCACATGCTTGCCGTGCGCGAACGCAAGCGCGGTGTGACGCGCGTGGAACTGATGCGGCGTCGCGACGTAGACGACGTCGATCTCGTCGTGCGCGCACAGGCGCTCGACATCGTCGAACGCGGGTCCGCCGAAGTCTCGCGTGAACTGCTCCCGTGCGGCCGGGAGCGGATCGGCGCCGGCGACGATCCGTACCCGAGGATCCGCCGTGAACGTCGGCAACATCAGCGTGAATGCGCGTCCGAGCCCCGCGACGCCGATACGGATCGGAGCGCTCACCGCAAGTCCCGGATTCTGGACATCGATCGCAAAAGCCGCTATGTTCGAATGCGTTGTTGAGGACTCAAGAATAATCCCAGCGTCCGATAGCGCTCAACACCGCGCACGCCTTCGATGCCGGTTCGAACGGCCTACGTGAATCCGCGGCGCGAATCCCTCGAGGAGAGCTACGAAATGTCCGTTACCCGCCGCGACGCGCTTCGTCGCACCGCCGTTCTCGCCGCGGCAACGTTGCTGCCGTCGCTCGCGCAGGGCCAGGCGCCCGCCGGCTATCCGAACCGGGCCGATCCGCTTCATCGTTCCCTACGCGCCCGGCGGCTTCCCGGACACGGTGGCGCGCATTCTCGCGCAGCGGCTGGGCGATCGGCTCGGCCAGTCGGTCGTCATCGACAACCGGCCCGGTGCGAACGGCGGCGTTGCAGCCGGCGTGCTCACGTCGGCGCCGGCCGACGGCTATCAATTCCTCGTGACCGACGGGTCGATGTTCTCGATCAACCCGCTGATCTATTCGAAGCTCACCTACGACCCGAAGAAGGACTTCGTGCCGGTCGCCCTGGTGGCGCGCGCGCCGTTGTTCCTGGCGCTGCATCCGAAGGTGCCGGCGAACAACTTCAAGGAGTTCCTCGACTACGTGAAGTCGCAGCCGGGCAAGGTCAACTACGGCTCGTCCGGTATCGGCAGCACGCATCACCTCACGGTCGAGGCGATGAAGACGTCCCTCGGGCTCGACATGGTGCACGTGCCGTTCAAGGGTACGGGCCAATCGGTGCCGGCACTCGTCGGCGGTCAGGTCGAGATGCTGTTCTCCGCTTATCCGTCGCTCGTCGGCTTCGTCAAGGATGGGCGCGTGAAGCTCATCGCGACCAATGCTGCGCAGCGCTCGTCGCTTGCGCCCGACCTGCCGGCGATCTCCGAGCTCGTGCCCGGTTTCGATTTCGCCCCGATCGTCGGCGTGCTTGCACCCGCAGGAACGCCCGCGGGCATCATCCAGAAGGTCGCCACCGAAGTCGTCGCCGTAACCAAGATGCCGGACGCGATCCAGCAAATGGCCACTGCAGGGCATCGACCCGGTCGGCGCCGGCTCGGACGACTATGCGAAAGCGATCGCGAGCGAGAACGCGCGCATGGCGACCGCGATCAAGGCCGCCGGAATGAAGCCCGAGTAACGCATGGAGATGTCGAACACCCGGATCGTGCCGGCGCCGCGGGACCGCGTGTGGCGCGCGCTGAACGATCCCGACATGCTGAAGGCGAGCGTGCCCGGTTGCGAGTCGCTCGAGCGAATCGATGGCGACAGTTATCGTGCGACGGTCGCCGCCAAGGTCGGGCCGGTTTCCGCGCGCTTCGTCGGCAAGCTGCAGCTGGTCGACATCGATGCGCCGAACAGCTACCGGCTCAAGTTCGAAGGGCAGGGCGGTGCCGCCGGCTTCGCGAACGGCGAGGCGAAGGTCACGCTGGCGGATGCGGCCGACAACCAGACCTCGCTGTCGTATGCCGTCAAGGCGCAAGTCGGCGGCAAGCTCGCACAGATCGGCAACCGGCTCATCGACGGTGCGGCGGCGAAGCTCGCCGACGATTTCTTCACCCGCTTCGTCGATCAGCTGCAACAGCCGCCGGTCGCGGAGATCGCGACGCATGCGCCGGCGCTGACGCCGACCGTTCCGCCGGGCAGCCGCGGCTGGGTGCGGGTACTTGCAATCGGCGTAATCATCGCCATCCTGATCTACCTGTATTCTAGAGGCGCACCCTGACTTCGTAGAGAGAACCGCGATGGACAGTGTCGACCTGGAAGTGCTGAAACGAAGTGCGGAATGGCTCGAGAGCGGCCGTCGCGTATTGCTGGTGACGGTCGTGAAGACCTGGGGCAGCTCGCCCCGCCCCGAAGGCGCAATGCTCGCCGTCCGCGACGACGGTCACGTCGTGGGCTCGGTGTCCGGCGGCTGCATCGAGGACGACATCATCGATCGCGTGCGTCGCGAGGGGATGACGGCCACGAAATGCGAAGCGGTCACGTACGGCGTGTCGGCCGACGAGGCGCGACGCTTCGGGTTGCCCTGCGGCGGGACGATCAGGCTGGTGCTCGAGCCGCTCACGCGGGAGTCGGGCATCCTGGCGCTGCTGCGCGAGATCGAGGCCGGGCATCTGGTTGCGCGAAGGCTCGAGCTTTCGAGTGGCTTCGCGACGCTGCATCCGGCGCGTGCGACCGACGGGCTGGCGTTCGACGGAAAGGCGCTGACCACGATCCACGGCCCGCGCTACCGCATGCTCGTGATCGGCGCTTCGCAGCTGTCGAAGTATCTCGCGCAGATCGCGGTCGGGCTCGATTACCAGGTGACGATCTGCGATCCGCGCGAGGAGTACACGGAGACCTGGGACATCCCGGGCGTGACCTTGGTACGGACGATGCCGGACGACACCGTGCACGCGCTGAAGCTCGACGAGCGCTGTGCGGTCGTAGCGCTCACGCACGACCCGAAGCTCGACGACCTCGCGCTGATGGAGGCGCTCAAATCGCCGGCGTTCTACGTCGGCGCGCTCGGCTCGCGCGCGAACAACGAGAAACGGCGCGAGCGGCTGAAGGAGTTCGATGTCACCGACGAGGAGATCGCGCGGCTGCATGGCCCGATCGGCCTGTACATCGGCAGCCGCACGCCGCCCGAGATCGCGATCTCGATCCTCGCCGAGATCACCGCCGTCAAGAACGCCGTGCAGCTTCCCGACGCGGTTCGCGTTGCGGGAGCCAAGGCGCAGCTCGCGGCGACACCGGCTTGCGAAGTGACGCAGGATCCGGCTATTGCACCGACAGGGTGATGTCGCCGTAATAGGCGACCGCGCTGCTGGCCGTATTGTCCGCATCGGTCATCAACGCCACGCCGCTCACCGGCGGCGGCGCTTCGCCGAAGGCGGCGCGGTAGTCCGCGGCGACATCCCGTTCGTACGCGAGCCATTGCGACAGGCGCGCGCGTCCGCTTTCGACGACGATATTGCGGACGCTGTCCGCATACGCGTTTCGCGTCGACGTGCCGACCGGCGCGCGGTTGTCCCAGACGTAGAGCAGCGTCGCGTGCGGTGGCGCTTCGCCGTACAGCGCGCGCATCATCTCGTCGATCCCGCGCTGCGCCATCGTCAGCCGCTTCCGGCGGGTGCCGGAACATGATGTAGATCCGCGCGACCGCATCGTCGGTCGAACGCTGCCGGGTGTCGGCGGCAGTCGGGAGTCGCTCACCCTTCCATTGCCAGCGCAGCTTGTGCGCGTCGGAAATCGGCGCTGCGAAAGCGAACGCGAGCCCGGACGCCGAGGCCTGGGCTTCCGCGCGGAGGACGACGCGCTCGCCGTCTCGAACGAGCGCGTAGCGCGAAGGCGCGATTCCTTTGATGGCAAGCGGCGTCCAGCCTGGCGGAATCGCTGTTCCTGCAACCGACTGCGAGAAGCTCGTGATGCGGGCGCCCGCGGAGAATTGCGACGCCGCCGGCGCGACCATGCATGCAACGAGGATCGGCACCGCCACTGCAGCGCGAACTGCGTGCTGAACGAGCATGATCAGGACAGCGTCGCGGCGATGGTGCGAGCGTTCGTTCCGCCGAGTGCCTGCCAGCGCACGAAGTCATCCTGCGTATCGAGATCCCAGAGCATCGGCAACTCGGTCCAGCGGACGCCGGCCGCGGCCAGCTTCGCCCGGGTCTGCGCCATGACTTCCGGCGTGCTCCATTGCACGCCGCCGAACGCGTCGACGTCACGCGCGAGCCCGACGAGCACATAGCCGCCATCTTCCGCGGGGCCGACGACGGCGTCGTTCGACTGAAGGGCCGCAGCGGCTCGCGCAAGATAGGCGATATCGAACCCGGGGACATCGGTGCCGATCAGAAGCGCCGGGCTCCCCTCGGCGAGCGATGATTGCAGCGCGTTGCGCATGCGGTCGCCGAGGCTCGTGCCTCGTTGGGTTCGAAGCGCGATCCCCAGTTGCGCACCCCAGCTTCCGAGCGGTCCCGGAGGCGCATCGGGAGCAACCCACAACTCGACGTCGGTAACGATGCCGGCACGTCGCGCGGACGCGGCGATTCCCAGCGTGCGCAACACCAGGTCGCGGTACACGGCGGTCGCAGCATCGACACCGATCGCCGCGGCCAGCCGGGTCTTGACGAGGCCGGGCAGCGGAGGCTTCGCGAAGATCTGCAGCTTTGCGCGCGCTGCGACATCCGAGCCGTAGTAGCGGCGTGCGAGCGTATCCGGCTCCGCGCCCCGCCAGTACGCGAAGCGCAACGCCCACATCGTCGCAATCGTCTTCACGGCGCCTTGCGCTATCCCAGCGCCGACCGGACGCCGTGATGCGATCGGTGACGCACTTCGGCGGTCCCGCCTTGCGCGCGCAGGACCTTCGACAACGCCACGTCCTCCATCAGCGGGATCGCAGGAAAGCAACCGACTTCCTCGAACAGTGCGCGCTCGACGAACATGCCCTGGTCCCCGGTACAGATGCCGGTGAGCGCCGAGCGCCGGTTCATCATCGCCGCGACGAGCGGGAGCAGCCGCGAGTTGCCTTCGAGCCTGACATCGAACCGGCCCCAGCGATGCCCGGCCATGTGCGTGCCTTCGATCGCCGCGATGCCGCTTGCCGGAAGCCGGCAGTCGGCGTGCAGGAACAGCAGCGTCGATCCGGACGCGACCGCCGCGCCGGTGTTCATCTGGATCGCGCGGCCGCGCGGCGCCACCAGGACCTGGTCCGCGAGAGGCGATGCGACTTCGACCGTGCCGTCGCGGCTCCCGCCGTCGACGACGATCACTTCGTGTCCCGCCTCGCGCAGCCTGGCAAGCGGGAGAAGCGCATCGGACAGGCGCGATGCTTCGTCGAGCGCCGGAACGACGATGGAGACTTTCATGAGACTTCGTCGTTCCCGTCCCCGCCTGCGCGGGGATAAACTCCGCCGGAACCCAGTGTCTTTGAACTACGTTCCATCGATCGCTAACGACGCTGGATCCCCGCTTTCGCGGGGATGACCAGTGATTCATCCGAGCGCACCGCCGCAGGAAGATCCCTGGCCCGCGGTGCAGCCGTAGCAATGCTCGGCGACCGAGATCGGCGAGCCGGCGAGGTCCTGATCGAACAAGTCGGCCAGGTGGCGCTTGGGCTTGCCCGCGATGTACAACGGAATGCCGAGCATCTGGTTGAAGTCGCAGTCGTACAGATAGCCCCGCCAGTCGACCGAGACGATCGTGCGGCACATGACCCCGTCCAGGTTCGCCGGATTGTGCGCGTTGCGCAGCAGCGCCATGTACGCGGCGAACTTGCCCTGCGACACGAGCGTCGAGCCGAAGCGCGCGATCGGCATGTTCGCCAGCGTGAACAGGTGATTGAACGTGATGCCGAAATGGCTGCCGAGCTCGCGCTTGTAGTCCGCCTCGAGCTTCTCCTGCGCGGGCGGCAGGAAAGCGCCGAGCGGGTTGTACACGAGATTCAGCGTCAGTCCGGTCCCCTCGAGCCCGTAGCCGAGCGCATTGAGCTTCCGCAGGCCCAGGATCGACGATTCGAAAACGTCGCTGCCGCGCTGGCGGTCGACGTTCTCCTTTGTGTAGCACGGGAGCGACGCCGTTACCTCGACACGCTCGCTCGCGAGGTATGACGCGAGATCCTCGAATCCCGGCTCGTTCAGGATCGTGAGATTGCAGCGATCGATGACGCGAGTCCCCAGCGCACGCGCCGTCGACACCAGGTGGCGGAAGTGCGGATTGAGCTCGGGCGCGCCGCCGGTCACGTCGAGCGTCGACAAGCGACGCTCGCGAAGCACGCGCAACACCAGCTCGATCGTGTCGGCGCCCATCATCTCCTTGCGGTCGGGGCTCGCGTTGACGTGGCAATGGAAGCACGCCTGGTTGCACTTGTAGCCCAGGTTCACCTGGAGCGTATCGAGCGCGTGGCGCCGGATCGCCGGAAAATCAGTCTGCTTGAGCAGGGGCAGCGTCGCGTGCATGAGACATCCGGGTCGAGGAGGGGGCGGCGCGCGCCGCGTAGCGGTCCGCCGGCCGTTGCTCGGCCGGCGGCAGAATGTTGGCGCACGTGGTCCACACGCCGCGTTCCAGCGCCTGCGCGAACGCATCGGGCAGGCCCTCGGCGCGGATCGCGGCGGCGACCGGCGCGACGTCGTAGACGAGCGGAACGAGGCTCGGAATCAGCGTCGTCCCGTCGCTGCCGAAATGCAGCAATGCGTAGCCCACGCGCGGCGTTGCATCGTGCGCCGGTCGGCCGAGCACGCCGACGTTGCACCAGAATCCGCGCGGCGTCGTGCGGACCCACGGCAAGCCGGAGTGCGTCGCGCAGATCGCTTGCACGTTCTCGGTGGCAAGCCACGCGTCGATCCTTGCGTC
The DNA here is from genome assembly GCA_963804205.1 of uncultured beta proteobacterium. Lineage (GTDB taxonomy): Bacteria > Pseudomonadota > Gammaproteobacteria > Burkholderiales > Casimicrobiaceae > VBCG01. The sequence continues at coordinate 268,135 of CAWDPJ010000010.1, forward strand.
GTCGGTCTCGCTTTCCCACACGAACTCGCTGACGCTGTCCGGGCTCCCGTGGACCAGCAGGATGCGCTTGCGGCGCCACTCGAGCAGCATCTGCGCAGGCAGCGATCGCAACCAGGCCTTGTTCGCCTCGCTCGTGTTCGCCGCCGTATAGTCGTACGAGACCTGCGCGTACTCGCGATCGCGCGGGTCGATGTAGCCGCAACCGCAGTCCCGTTCGTCGTTGCCGACCGCGTAGTCGTAGTTGCCTTGCATGCACACGACGTACGACTCGCGGATCCGTGCGATCGTTCGATCCGGATGCGGTCCGGGCCCGCCCAGGTCGCCCAGGCAGAACCTCGGCAGGCCCGACGTCGTCGCAAGGAACGCTTCGACCGCCGCGAAATTGCTGTACGGACCCCCGCAGAGCGCGATCGCGTCGCAATGGTCCGGGAGCGTGATGATCGTTCGGTTCATGAGTGCCGGACTAGCATAGCACCGGGCGCTTCAACGCCGTGGAGGCGTGCCGTTCAGGCTCCAGTCGTACTGGATCCACTCCACGCGGAAGCCGTCGCTTGCGAGCATGCGCGCGACCTCGCTGTCGTCGACATATTTCGCCATGTACTTCTGCACCGAGCCGGCGCCGCGGAAGTCCTCGTCGAACCACTTGAAGATCTCGGAAAGGTAGGCGGTCTTCGTCGCCTTGTCGAACCGGTTGCGGGAGGGGTCGTTCACGAACTGGCGCGCCTGCTCGTCGAGCTGCGCGTCGAGCTTCGCCGCCGTGTAGACCTCGCTGCGCAGGAAGGGGCACGACTTCGACGCGCAGATGATCGCGAAGTGCATGCGCGGATCCCCCAGCGGCCGCAGCACCGCGTGCTCGAGGTCGTACAGCGAGATCCGTTTGCCCGCGAGCGGCCACTCCTGCAGGCGGAAATAGCGCTGGCGGCCGATGAACGAGGATGGCGACAACCCGTCGAGGATGCCCTGGATCGCGAACGCGTTGTACGCATTGATGTTGTAGGCGAGCTGCTCGGCCTTCGTGTCGAGCTTCGCCGGCTTCGCGAGCTCGGCGAGGTAGGTCTTGAGTGCTGCGGCGTCCTGGAATCCCGGATAATTGACCTGACCGCTCTTGACGTTCGCGCGGAGCAATGCGTCGAAAGGAGCCGTCTCGGGCGATTGCGCGCTCGCGCTGCCGACCGCCCAGGGCAGGGCGAGCGCGACCACGAGAAACGCGGCGAGGCCACCCGTCATGGGCGCGCTTCCCCAGTGCGCCGCGCCTTCAGCTTCTTCCATGCGACCGGCAGCAGGGCGAACAGACCAAGCAACCCGAACGCCAGCAGCGTCTCGCGCGACACCAGTCCCTGCAACGAGTCGATGCGACCAAGCGTCTGGCCGAGATTCACGTAGACGAACGTCCCGGGAATGATGCCGATCAGCGTTGCCAGCACATAGGTGCGAACCGGGATCGCGGTGAACGCCGGCGCGAGATTCACGAGGAAGAACGGAAACGCGGGCACCAGGCGCAGGAACAGCAGATACGAGAACGCATTCTCGGTGAAGCCGGCATTGAGGCGCTCGCCCACGGCGCCGAGGCGCTTGCGCGCAGCATCGGCGAACAGGTAACGCGCGGCCAGGAACACCAGCGTCGCGCCGACCGTTGCCGCGATCACGACGAGCACCGTTCCGACCCAGCGGCCGAAGATGAACCCCATCGCCAGCGACAGCACGAGCGCGCCAGGGAGCGAGAGCGCCACCGCACCGACGTAGACGACAAATGCGATAGCCAGCGCCGCGATGAAGTGGCGGTCGGCGAACGACAGCAACGCGTCGCGATTGGCCTTGATCGTGTCGAGCGACAGATAGTCCTGGCCGCCGAGCGCGAAGAACGCCACGATCGCGCCGACGAACAGCGCGACGATGATCAGCTTGCCCCACGGCCGGCCGGGCGATGCTGGCGTGCTCGCCTCGGCCATCATGCCCCCTGCAGTCCGAACAGGCGCTTGATCCAGAGCTTCGAGGACGGCGTCAGCCCTTCCTTCAGCCGCTGATCCGCGGCGCGGCGCGTCACCATCGAGAACGTCGGGTACGCGTGGATCGTCGACGACAGATCGGCGGCCTTGAGTCCCTTGTTCAATGCGAGCGCGCATTCGGCGATCAGCTCGCCGGCGTGCGGCGCGACGATCGCAGCACCGAGCAGCTTCCCGTTCGGCGCGGTGACGAGCTTCGCAAGCCCCTCGGTCTCGCCCTCGGCGCGCGCCCGATCGATGTCGTCGAGCGCAAAGCGATAGACGCGGTGCGCGATGCCGTGCTGCTTCGCTTCGCTCTCCGAGAGTCCGACACGCGCGAGCTCGGGGTCCGTGTACGTCGCCCACGGCACGACCGTATTGGGCTTCGCCCACTTCATGCGGAAGATCGTCCGGCGAAGCACGATGCCCGCGTGATGCTCGGCGACGTGCGTGAACTGGTGGCCGCCCGCGGCATCGCCGATGACGTGGATGCGCGGGTTCGACGTGACCAGGTCCTCGTGAACGATGCGTCCCTGCTCGACGCGAACGCCGGCGGCCTCGAGCCCAAGGCCTTCGACATTCGCCTTGCGTCCCGCCGCGAGCAGCAGGTGGGTGCCGGTCAGCTTCGACGGCATGCCGTCCTTCGTGATCATCATCCGCACATCGCCCGGACGTCCCTCGACGCTGACGATCTGCACGCCGAGGTGATAGCGCACACCTTCGCCGGCGAGCTGCCGGTGCACGACCTGCGCAAGATCGCGGTCCTCGCGCGGCAGCACCGTGGGCGCGATGTCGACGACGGTCACTTCGCTGCCGAGACGGCGGAACGCCTGCGTCATCTCGCTGCCGATCGGGCCGCTGCCGACGACGATCAGGTGCGGCACGTTCTCGCGCAGCGCGAAGACCGACTCGTTCGTGAGATAGGGTGTCTTCTCGATACCCGGGATCGGCGGCACCGCCGGTCTCGAGCCGGTGGCGATGACGAAGTTCTTGGCGGTGATCTTGCGCCCGTCAACTTCGAACGTATCCGGCCCCAGGAACTGGCCCTGCCCGAAGATGACGTCGACGCCAAGACCGCGGAAACGCTCGGGGCTGTCGTTCGGCTCGATGCCGCGGATCACGCCCGCAACCCGCTCCATCACGTCGGCGATCTGGATCTTCGGCGCCGCGGGACTCAGGCCCCAGCGGTCGGCATGGCGCATCTGGTACGCGATGCGGGCGGACTTGAGCAGCGACTTCGAGGGTACACAGCCATACCAGAGGCAATCGCCGCCGAGCTTGTGCTTCTCGACGACGGCGACTTTGGCGCCGAGCGAGGCCCCTCCGGCGGCGACGACAAGTCCGCCGGCGCCGCCGCCGATCACTACGATGTCGAAATCCGGTCGCATCCTGATTCTCCTGACAGCCGCACACCTGCGTCGCCGCGGTTTCGGTTTGGTCGAGGTCCGCCGCGGCTGCTTACAGCGTTCGGGGCCGGGTCGCGGTCAAAGTTGCGCGATCCCGCGACCGGCTACCCTGGTGCCCGTGCTGATGATTCTGACACCAGCCGCCCGCCTTCGTCCTCTTTCCGAGCGCCGGTTCTGTCGTGGCTCGGACGGCTGCTGAATCCGGGGCCGCGAAACTGCGGACGTTCACCACCACTAGAACGGCCCCAGCGCGATAACGCGTTCCAGTCTTGCAGCCTTCTCGGCTTCGGGCAGGTCGCGATTCCAGACGACCATGACGTGCGGATGGTGCGTGTGCCGGAAGCCGACACGGACATCCACTTCCTCCGCCTGCTTGTCACCGACGTAGCCCCAGATCGCAGGTGCCGCGCTGAGCCGCGCAAACGTTTGCCGCAACATGATCTCCGCAATCCCTCCCGCAGCCTTGATCAGCTTGCGATGCGAGGCCGGGATTCGCCGATACAGCCGGTCGTCGATGACCATGCCGCCGCAGAGATACGTGTCCTCGAACGCCGTGTAGTGGACGTAGCCGACCGGCAGATAGCGGGTGCGGCCGTGTCGGTAGAACGCGACGTAGTGTTTTGGAAAGTTCGGCGGATTTCCGCCGAGTCGCCGGCGGAAGAGGTCGCCCGCATAGAATTCTGCGTCGGATATCTCCTCGACGCGGACGATGTCGTCGATCGATTTCGCGTCGATCGGCGGTTCGTCCGGTTCGAATCGCGAGCGAGCGGCTGCTGGCGCCCCGATGTTCGGACGACCGAAGAGACGCTTGAGTAGCGACATCGGTTAGTGCACGTAGTGTTCGTTGTTCATCGCGCGGACGAGTCTTTCCCGCCGATCCTGGGGTCTCCGCTGGCGACAGGATAGAGCGCGAGGTGACGCAACGTTGCAGTGCTGGATTCGGCGCGCAGTGTGAGAACGATGCGGACCTGCTCGGCGCTTCGAAGCGTCGACGGCCAGTCGAGCGGAACGAGCAACCCTGCCGGATCCTTCTTAAGCGCGTCAAGCCCGCGCGCCGGCGCGAGCGAGGTCCAGCGGCCATCGGCTCCGCGGGCATCGACCTGTACTTGCTTCAGCACGTCAGGCGCGTTCACTCCGAGCACCAGCAGACCGATCTCTCCCTGCGCGATCGCCAGATGGCCCGGCGAGACAAGCACCATCTCCGCGGTCCCACCCTGCAGCTCCACATGTCCCTTTCCTGCAACGAGCGCCCCTCCCGACTCGACTTTCCAGCCGTCGTCGCTGGCATAGCCGGCCGAGCCGAACGTCCAGAGGCGCGTGCCTCTAGGTACGTACGCGCGGCTGATCGAGAAGTCGCGCATCGCATCCTCGAGCGGCGTATTCCTCCACGCGACGTAAGACGTATACCCGGGTTGTCCCGCGAAAATGCCGTTGGATCCGTTCCAGGCCATTGGCGAGACAAAGCGCGCACCGAAGTTGAACGCATCGCGCAGCGTCTGGTACGCCACCGCATAGTCCGGCAACTGCAGAGGATGCCGCAGGTCCGCGGTATTGAACTCCACGATCGACCAGTTCGGATCCATGCGATGGAACGTCGCGAACAGGCTGTCGGGGGTCTCCATCGGGATGTCGTTCCGCGCCGCAGGACCGTAAACGACGGCGCCGATGTGTCCCTTTCTGGGAAGCGCTCCCTCGATCGAGATCCCGCCCGTGTCGTAGTTCTTCGACGGGCTGTCCACCCGGATCGCGAACGGCATTACCGATGGGCTCGGCGCCATGAATCCCTGCGAGGAAAAGATCTTGCCCGGTGCAATCCCGACGTCCGCAAGCCATTGCGACAGCTCGTCGTAATGCAGGTCGACGAGATGACGGCGGAACACTTCCCACTCGTGCGTCCAGGCGTCGTTCCAGAACGGTTTTCCCTCGCGGGAAAAGCTGCGCGGCGGATCGACGTCTTCCCAGCGCCGGAAGTTGCGACCACTGATCTGATTGACTTGCGCGAGCGTGAGAGGCGCCGCCCGCCGATACGCACGCAGGTCGGGGACGCCGGTGCCGCCACGGCCCGAGTAGGGCCCGGTCCCTGCAAGCCAATGCCGGAATTGCTTCAGCGTGTTCGGATTGTAGTCATACCACTGCTTTTCCTCGAAGAAAGGATTGTGGACGGTGTCCGGATCGAGATTGATTCCGACGAAAAGCTCCGGGTCCGCGCGGGCAAACGCTTCGATCATGCGTCCGGCGGCCTGCAGGTTTCGTTTCTTGTAGCGGCGGTTGGCCTGCGCATAGACATTGAACGACAGGATACGGCCCAACTCGGGGCTTTCCTGCGATCCCGGAAGGTGCTTGAGGAAGTCGTCCGGCATCACCTCATTGCGGTCGCTCCACTGGCAGTTGTTGTTGTCCTGCTCGAGATGGTCGGTTGCATCCCACTCCGGGACGCCACAGGTCGCGTCGCTCCACACGCCACCGTTGAGCGTGAACAGCACCGGCATCCTGTGCTTGCGCGCATGGCGAATGACCGCGTTCAGCGAGTCTTCGGCGATCCGCCGCGTGCCGCAGCGACGCTCGATGTCCCAGTCCGGATCGAACTTCCAATCCGCTGCTGCACCCAGGGTGGTTCGCATGTACAGGAGCGGCACCCGCATTCCGACCCGAACGGTCGGCGACTCGTAGCTCGCATAGATCGTGTCGAGCTCGTTCGGCCCGCCGAGCGTAATGCCCGAAACGCCAGGGAGAAAGTAGAACGGTTCGGCGTTGCGTGGCGCACGGGATAGGTAGAGCGAGCGCCATTCGGAGTCCGCGATTGGCAGGACGACGTTCTTTCGCGCCAGGAGCTTCTCGGCACCGACGACGTTGACGGCGACCACTTCGATTGTCTGCCTCGTATCGGGGGAGGCCGCGAAGGGGGCCGCAACGTTGCCGTCGAACTCGAAACCCGGCGCGCTCGAGTTCGGGAATCCCGGCTTGACTGCCGAGACATCCGGACGTGCCGTCCCGTACGTTGCTGCATACGCTTGCCCGGCGATGCGAAGCTCGACACGCTGTATGCCCGCCGGATCGAGCGCCCATCCGGTAATTCTCACCGCAGGCCCGACGATCGTGTCGCCGGCCGGGGCGTCCACCCATCCGATGGGTGTTGAAGCAACAGCGTTGGTTGCGGCCGGCGACGTTGCAGAGACGGCTTTGGTAGCCGGCGCCGATGCCCCTTCCTGCATCGAGCGATAACGTGCGAGGCCGCCGGCTACCGCAAGCCCGCACAGGAGAACGATGAAAGCGATGACGCGCGGTCGCACACCCGGATCGCGTAGTCGATTCAACATGGAGAGGCCATCGCGAAATCAGCGGGGCCACCTCGCATCCACGCGACCGATCCAGCTTGCGCGCGCATCTGGATGGAAAGGCTCCCGACGAAGCAAAGCGAAGCGTGAGTCGACATGGGAATTGGTAGAATCGTCACTCCAGCAATTGCTCAGGCGTCGTCCCACGACCGACGCGGCCCGATATCGAACCCGAGCGATGAATAATCCCGACGAGACGCTTCTGTCGACGGCCCATGAGCTCTGCCAGGATCAGGCCTTCCGGAACGCAATCTGGCGTCTCTGCGCGTATCGCGCCGACACTGCCGACATCAGCCAGCTGAGCACGCGAATCTCCCCCGACGACCAGATGCTGCGGCACTTGCTGCGGTATTACCGGGAGGTCAATCGGTCGTTGAGCCAGTACTTCAGCGTCGCCCTGCAACAGAACATCGCCGCTCAACAGGTGTTGCACCTGCTGTTCGACGACCGCGATGACGATTTCAGTATACTCGACTTCGCCTGCGGCTACGGTCGCCTGCTCCGCTTCCTCACGCTCGAAGTTCCACCCTCGCAGATCTGGGCATCCGACATCCAGCGCGATGCCGTCGACTTCGTCGCCCGGGAATTCGGCGTCAACGGGAGGTACTCCGGTTTCGATCCGCAGGAGTTCCAGCCGGGCAGATCGTTCGATTTCATCTGGGTCGCCTCGCTGTTCTCTCATCTGCCCGAACACCTGTTTCGCGCGTGGATAGCGAGGTTGATGTCGCTCGTAAAGCCGGGCGGCGTGCTGTGTTTCAGTGTCCACGACGAATGGCTATCGCCTGACGGTGTCGCAACGTCCGATGCCGGTCATCACTTCGTTTCGACGAGCGAGATCGAGGAGCTGGACAGCACCGCCTACGGGACGAGCTTCGTCAGCGAGCCGTTCGTGAGGCAGGCGATTCTCGACGCTGGCGGAGGCCGCGATCACAGCTACTTTCGACTGAAGCGGGGACTTGCGAACGAGCAGGACATCTATGTGGTCGCGAAGAACGGCGACCGCGCGCTTGATGCGCTGGCCGGATTCAGCAGGGGAACGTGGGGCTGCGTGGACAACTTGATTATCTATGACTCAGGCCGCGTGTACATGTCCGGCTGGGCCAACACGCTGGAAGGGGAGCCGCTCAAGGCCGTCCGGGTTACGGTCGACGGCACGTCGTTCATGTGCCCGACCGGTGTGCCGCGCGAAGATGTTCGAACAACGCTGGGCGAAGAGCTGGCGACCTCGGGTTGGGAGTTCAATCTCCAGATCAGCAGTGAAACGTTTGTCGAGGTCAGCGCCGGATCGGGCGCCGCAGGGCGAACGCTCCTTTACGCCGGGCCCGTCTTGCCCAAAGGGACGCCGCGCCCGGAAGCCGCGCCCGGGAACAGACGGACCATCGCGCAGCGGATGGGCGCGTTGCTCGAGAGAATCCGCGGATGACCGGATAAGCACTTCGTGGCGTGCGCCGACCTTCGGGTCGGTTGAACTACGGCTCTCCCGTCGTGCTAATGGAAGTCCCGCGATTTCGTCTCCAGCGCCCCCAGCATCGGCGTGAGATCGACCAGCCGTCCGGCGACCACGTGCACGACTTCGCCTTCGCGCTCGACCTTGCCGTAGACCGCCATCAGGCGTGAGCCCAGCAGCTCGCGGCGCTGGCGATCGCCGACGTCGCGCCAGACGATGACGTTCAGCGTGCCGGTTTCGTCCTCGAGCGTGACGAAGACGACGCCGCTCGCCGTATCCGGGCGTTGCCGGCCGATGACGATGCCGGCGGCGCGCACGAGGCGGCCGTGCGGCGTTGCACGTACGCCGGCCGCGGTCGCAAGTCGTTGCGTTGTCAACTGTTTGCGCAGCAGCGCCAGCGGGTGACGGCGAAGCGAGAGGCCGAGCCGCCGGTAGTCGGCGACGATATCCTGTCCTTCGGTCGGGGCGACGAGGTCCGGCGCCCGCTCGTCGAACTCGGCGCCCGCGATCAACGCCGGCAGCCGCTGGACGCCGGCGACGTCCCAGACTGCGTCGTGCCGGTGGCCGGCGAGTTGCGCCAACGCGCCTGCGTCGGCGAGCGCTTCCAGGTCGCGGCGATCGAGCTTCGTGCGGTGCGCAAGATCGGCCACGCTCGCGAACGGCACCTGCGCTCGCGCGTTGACGATCCGCTTCGCAGCCGCTTCGGTGAGTCCGGAGATCATGCGAAGACCCAGGCGAAGGGCAGGGCCGTGCAGTCCCCAGGTTTCGGGGGCGTGAGGCATCCCCCTCACCCGCACCTCCGCTCTCGCTGCCCCGAACGGGGAGAGGGAATCGAGACAGTCGCACGCTGACGATTCCGTCTCCCGGGGGAGACTTCGGGTGAGGGGTCTCCAGCGTGCAATCCCAATCGCTCACCATGACGTCGACCGCGCGCACCTCGACGCCGTGATGGCGTGCGTCGGCGACGAGTTGCGCCGGCGCGTAGAAGCCCATCGGCTGCGAGTTCAGCAGCGCGCCGTGAACGCCGCAGGGTGATGGCGTTTCAACCAGCACGAGACGTAGACGAGCAGCGCGAAGCTCGCCGAATGCGATTCGGGGAAACCGTATTCGCCAAAGCCGAGGATCTGCTGGTAGATCTGCCGCGCGAACGACTCCTGATAGCCCCGCGCGGCCATGCCGTCGATCAGCCGCTGCTCGAATTTCTCGAGGCCGCCCTTGCGCCGCCACGCCGCCATCGAGCGCCGCAACCGGTCCGCCTCGCCGGGCGTGAATCCCGCAGCGACGATCGCGAGCTGCATCACCTGCTCCTGGAAGATCGGCACGCCGAGCGTGCGCTCGAGCACGGCCTTGACCGCATCGCTTGGATAGGTGACCGGCTCGAGGCCCTGCCGGCGCCGCAGGTACGGATGCACCATGCCGCCCTGGATCGGGCCGGGACGGACGATCGCGACCTCGATGACCAGGTCGTAGAAGTTGCGCGGCCGCAACCGCGGCAGCATCGACTGCTGCGCGCGCGACTCGATCTGGAACACGCCGATCGTGTCCGCATGCTGGATCATCTCGTAGACCGCCGGATCGTCGGGCGGGATGTCCTGCACGCACACCGAGGTCCCGGAATGGCTGCCGATCATCTGCAGCGCGCGGCGGATTGCGGACAGCATGCCGAGCGCCAGGCAGTCGACTTTCAGCAGTCCCATCGCATCGAGGTCGTCCTTGTCCCACTGGATGACGGTGCGATTCTCCATCGCGGCGTTCTCGACCGGCACCATGCGCTCGAGGAGATCGCGGGCGATGACGAAGCCGCCGACGTGCTGCGACAAATGCCGCGGGAAACCCATCAGGTCGCTCGTCAGCTTGATCAGGCGCTTGATCGTCGGGCTGTCGGGGTCGAAGCCGGCCTCGCGGATGCGGTCGCGCTGGATCACACGCCCGTCCCACCACGCGAACACGCCTGCGAGCCGGTCCACCTGCGCGAGGTCGAGGCCGAGCGCCTTGCCGACGTCCCGAACCGCGCTCTTCGGTCGGTACGTGATCAGCGTCGCGGCAAGCGCCGCACGATCGCGGCCGTACTTCTGGTAGACGTACTGCATCACTTCCTCGCGCCGCTGGTGCTCGAAATCCACGTCGATGTCCGGCGGCTCGTTGCGCTCCTTGCTGATGAAGCGCTCGAACAGCATCGACATGCGCGACGGATCGACTTCGGTGATGCCCAGCGCGTAGCACACGGCCGAGTTCGCCGCCGATCCGCGCCCCTGGCAGAGGATGTTCTTGCTGCGCGCGAACGCCACGATGTCCTGCACGGTGAGGAAGTACGGCTCGTAGGCGAGCTCGGCGAGAAGCCGAAGCTCGTGCTCGATCAGCTCGCGGACCTCCGGCGGCGCGGTCGTGCAGCGGAACGTGTGGTCGCCGCGGAGCATGCCTCCTCATCTGCAAACGCCCCCTCACCCCAACCCTCTCCCCCCTTGCGGGTGGAGAGGGAGCACTCCGGCGTTTCCAGCGGCACTGTAGAAGCTGGGGTGAGGGGCCATAGCGTCGCGCCAGCCCCTGCTCGGTGAGCTTGCGCAGCCACGATGCGGGCGTCTCGCCTTCGGGGACGATCTCGCGCGGGTATTCGTAGCGCAGCTCGTCCAGCGAGAACGCGCAGCGCTCCGCAACGTCGAGCGTGGCGTCGGTCAGCGCTCGCGGATAGATCGTCGCGAGCCGGCCGCGCGAGCGCAGGTGCCGCTCGCCATTCGGATGCAGCGCGTAGCCGCATTGCGTCAGCGGCGTGGCGAGCCGGATCGCCGTCAGCGTGTCCTGCAGCGCACGTCGTGCGCGCGCGTGCATGTGCACGTCGCCCGCGGCGACGAGCGGCAAGCCGGTCTCGCGGCCGAGTGTCTCGAGTCGCGCGAGCCGTGCGACATCGCCTGCCTGCGCGAAGAGCTCGACCGCGATCCACGCGTCGACCGCCGAACACCTCAGCGACCCAGCGCGCCGCATCGCGAGCCGCATCGTCGTCGCCCCTGCCGAGCGGATCTGCCGGCACCCACAGCGCGAGACAGCGCGACGCGAGCGAAGCCACGTCGTCGCGTGTCAATGCATAGCGGCCCTTGACGGCCGCGCGTCGACCGCGGGTGATGAGCTGCGAGAGATCGCCATAGCTGTCGCGGTCGGTGGCAAGCAGCACCAGCTTCAGCCCGTCGAGCAGCGTGAACTCGCTGCCGATCAGGAGCCGCTGTCCGATCTCCTTCGCCGCAAGATGCGCGCGCACTGCCCCCGCGAACCGAGCATTCGTCGGTGATCGCTATCGCGCCGTAGCCGAGCGCATGTGCGCGCTCGACCAGCTCCTCCGGATGCGAAGCGCCGCGGAGAAAGCTGAAGTTGGACAGGCAATGAAGCTCGGCGTAGGCGGGAAGCACGGGGCGGGCGGCGGTGCCTTTGGGGGCAAGGCCGATACCGCATAAATATACGGTACCGCCACCGACGGCGCCAGCCAGGACTTAACCGGCGAAGAGCGCGCCGAGCACGAAGAAAAGGGCCCGCGAGGTCGCGGGCCCTTTCTTCAGCGCGATTGCGGCGATTACTTCGCTTGCGCAGTGCGGAACTTGTCGAAATCCTCCTTGCTGACACTGCCGCTATTGGTTGGGTCGAGCTTGCTCCATGCATCGCGCACCGCGGGATTGGCCTGAGCTTCCTCGCGGGAAAGCTTGCCATCCTTGTTCTTGTCGAGCTGGTCGAACGTCTGCGCGCTCAAGGATGCCGCGCCCGGGGCGGCAGGGCCATGCTGGGTGCGGTAGTCGGCTTGTCGGCCGGCTTGTCGGGTGGTTTGTGCCAGCGCGGTTCCCACTGCCAACCCGAGGACGGGCACGAAGAGCCCGGCAAGCAGCTTGCGTTTCAGATTCCTGTTCATCGTCATTCCTCTCGTGAGGTTTCAATCCGGGAAACGTTCCCGGGCCGCGAGGTCTTGCAATATCTTTGCCAGTCGACGAACGCCGAAGTTCCTTCGCAAACCGCTGCATTTCGACGGACGACGAGAACTGCGTACATGTCGCCACGCCTCGTTCGACCATGCACCGTAAGTCCGCCGACCCGGATGCGGTAGTCGAATACCTACGTTGTTCGCCGTGCGCAGCTGAAGTCCATACGACTACTTGTTCTACGGACGCGCGCATGGCGTATGGCGCTTCGTCGGCAGCGATCGCTTGCGCACCGGCCGTCTGCGTGCTTAGCTCACGGAAACGCCGGCACCGCCGGGTCCACGCCGCGCCACGCCGCTTCCGGATGCCGCTTCTCGAGCAGCGCGTGGATCTCGTCGACGCGATGCAGCGGCACGTCCACCATGAGGAGGATCTGTCCGCGCTCGACATCGTCGGCGAACTGCTTCAGGTTCGAGTTCGGGACCGACGATCCGACCAGCGTCGACGCGAAGAAACCGAACGCTGCGCCGAACGCGGTCATCAGCAGCATGCCGCCAACGCCGAACCGCAGTCCCTCGATCGGATACTGCGCGAGCAGCCATCCGGCGAGCGCGCCGAGCAACGCACCGAGCAGCACGCCGACGGTGGCCGCGTGCCGCACGTCGGATTTCTGCAGCACCGATGCCTCGTGGAGCTCGCCCAGGTCGGTGCCGCGGCGGGCGAGGAAATGCATGTGGCGGTCCTCGACCCGCGCCAGCAACAGGTCGTCCGCGGTCCGCCGGGCGCTCTCGACGTCCGGCAACAGCCAGTACAGTCTTCGCCTCATGATGCCCTCCTGATCGTCATCGACGCGAGGCCGCCGTCATGCGCAAGGCCCATGCATCGCCAGCCTGCACGCACGGCTCGGCGCCCGATCGCCTTATCGGACACCTGCGCGTGCACGCTGTCAAGCACCGGCCGTCCTAGGCGTGCCTTGACGCGCCTTGGTCCGTCCCGCGACACTTCGCGTCCCGTTCCAGACCTCTCGCGCGTCATGCCCGCCATCGCCTTCGATCGTTTTTACCGCTATTCCGAGCTTGACCGAGCTCGTTCACGCGTTCGCGCGCGAGTTCCCGGACCTGGTCTCCGTGGAGTCGATCGGCAAGAGCCACGAAGGCCGGGACATGTGGGTCGCGACGGTCACGAACGCGAAGACCGGGCCGGCCGCCGACAAGCCCGCGTTCTGGGTCGACGGCAACATCCATGCGACCGAAGTCGCGGCGTCGGCGGCCAATCTGTATTTCCTGCACGTGCTGACGACGCAGTACGGCAAGGACGCAGACATCACGCGGGCGCTCGACACCCGCGCGTTCTACGTCTGCCCGCGGATCAATCCCGACGGCGCCGAATGGGCGCTCGCCGACAAGCCGCGCTGGATCCGCAGCTCGACGCGTCCGTATCCGTTCGACGAGGAAGCGCTCGACGGGCTCGTCGTCGAGGACATCGACGGCGACGGGCGAATCCTGCAGATGCGCATTCCCGATGCGAACGGCTTGTGGAAGACGCATCCCGACGAGCCGCGCCTGATGATCCGGCGCGATCCCGCCGAAACCGGAGGGACCTACTATCGCGTGATTCCCGAAGGGCGCGTCGACAACTACGACGGCTTCACGCTGACGATGAAGAAGCCCCCGCAGGGGCTCGACCTGAACCGCAACTTTCCGGCGAGCTGGCGTCAGGAGTTCGAGCAGCTCGGCGCGGGGCCGTATCCGACATCGGAGCCGGAGGTGCGCGCCGTCGTCGACTTCATCGCCAGGCACAAGAACCTGACCGGCGGCACGACGTTCCACACCTGGAGCGGCGTGCTGCTGCGCCCGTTCGAGCATCTGCCCGACGAGGAGATGCACGCCGAGGACCTGTGGGTGTACCAGGCCGTGGGAAAGAAGGGCACCGAGCTCACCGGCTACCCGAACATCTCCGTCTATCACGAGTTCCGCTATCACCCGAAGGACGTGATCGGCGGCACGTTCGACTGGATCTACGAGCACCTCGGCGTGTTCTCGTGGGTCGTCGAGATCTGGTCGCCGATGCGCGAGGCGGGCATCGCCGACTACAAGTACATCGACTGGTTCCGCGATCACACGATCGACGACGACCTGAAGCTGATCCGCTGGAGCGACGAGAAGCTCGGCGGCATCGGCCATATCCCGTGGAAGCGCTTCGAGCATCCGCAGCTCGGGCCGGTCGACATCGGCGGATGGAACCGATTCCATGCGTTCTCGAATCCGCCGCCCGCGTTCCTCGAGAACGGAGTCGAAGCGGTTCCCGAAGTGGCTCGTCTGGCAGGCGCTGATCTCGCCGAAGCTCGCACTCGTGCATGCCGGCGCCGAGCGGGTGAGCGGCGAGGGCGGCCGCGCGGCGTGGAAGGTCACGCTGGTCGTGCAGAACGAAGGCTGGCTGCCCTCGTACGTGAGCAAGCGTGCGCTGGCGCGCAAGGTCGTGCGCGGGCTCGTCGTCGAGGTCGGGCTTGCCGGAAGGGGCGAAGCTCGCGACCGGCAAGCTGCGCGACGAGCACGGCCAGCTCGAAGGCAAGGCGTACAAGCACACCGGGGTTTCGTTCTGGCCGGACTACAACATCACCGACGATCGCCTGAAGCTCGAATGGGTCGTCGAGGGCAAGCCGGGCGACGTCGTCACGCTGACCGCGCGTCACGAGCGCGCGGGGCTCGTGCGCGCGGACGTTTCGTCTTGCGTAGCGAAGGAGCGACGATGCTCGAGCTGCGACCGAATTGCGAATGCTGCGATCGCGACCTGCCGCCGGAATCGCGCGACGCGATGATCTGCACGTTCGAATGCACGTTCTGCGCGCGCTGTGCAGCCGACGTGCTGCACGGGACGTGTCCGAACTGCGGCGGGGAGCTGGTGCGGCGGCCCGTGCGTCCCGCCGACAAGCTGGGCCGCAATCCCGCATCGACGAAGCGGATCGTCAAGGCGGGAGGTTGCATCGCGCAGTGACAAGCGCCGCCGGCGCATTGGCGTTGTTCGACATTCCTTGGGAGCGAGCGATGGCGAAAGTCCTGGGATTGGGGGGATTGTTCTTCAAGTCGCCGAATCCGGCGGCACTTCGCGCGTGGTACACGCAATGGCTCGGGCTCGAAGCCGACGAGTACGGCGCGAATTTCTCACCGGGCACGATGCCTGCCGGCGCGCGCACCGTGTGGTCGCCGTTTGCGCAGACGACCGAATACTTCGAGCCCTCGGCCGATGCATTCATGTTCAACCTGATCGTCGACGACCTCGACGGGGCGCTCGACCAGGTCAAGGCAGGCGGTGCCAAGGTCGTCGGCAACATCGAGGAATACGAGTACGGCCGTTTCGGCTGGTTCATCGATCCGGATGGGCACAAGGTGGAGCTTTGGCAGGCGCCGGTGCAAGCGGCGAAGTGACGAGGATGAAAGACGCTGGCATCCCCGCCTGCGCGGGGATGACGAGGTTCCTTCGTCACCTCGTCACTCGACATGCTGACCGCGTCGCTTCGCAGCGTTCCCCGCGGCGTCCTGGTGCTCGGCTTCGTCAGCCTGCTGATGGACGCGTCGTCCGAGCTCGTGCATGCGCTCTTGCCGCTGTTCCTGGTGACGACGCTGGGCGTCTCGACGTTCACCGTCGGCATCATCGAGGGCGTCGCCGAGGGAACCGCGATGATCGTCAAGGTCTTCTCCGGGCTACGTCTCCGACCTGACGCGCAAGCGCAAGCCGCTGGTCCTGATCGGCTATGGACTCGCGGCCGTCTCCAAGCTTGCGTTTCCGCTCGCGACCGCGCTTGGTTGGATCGTCGCCGCGCGCATCGTCGATCGCATCGGCAAGGGGATCCGCGGTGCGCCGCGTGATGCGCTGATCGCGGACTTGGCACCGCCGAATGCCCGCGGCGCGAGCTTCGGTCTGCGGCAAGCGCTCGACACCGTTGGCGCGATCGCGGGTCCGCTGCTCGCCGTTGGCGCGATGGCATGGTTCGCCGGCGACTTTCGCGCGGCGTTCTGGATCGCCGTGATTCCGGCAGCGCTCTGCGTGGCGCTGATCGTGTTCGGTGTGCGCGAGCCCGCTGCGTCCGAACGAGCCGAAGACCGCGACGCGCATCGCGTTCGCGGACGTCGCACGCCTCGACCGGCGCTTCGTGTTCGTCACGATCGTCGCGGCCGTGCTGACGCTCGCGCGCTTTTCCGAGGCGTTTCTCGTGCTTCGCGCGCAGAACGTCGGCATGCCGCTCGCGCAAGCGCCGTGGGTCATGGTCGCGATGACCGTCGTGTACGCGGCGCTGGCCTTTCCTGCCGGCGCGTGGGCCGATCGCGGTTATTCGCCGCGGCTGATCGGCGCCGGATTCGCCGCCTTGATCGCAAGCGACCTGGTCCTCGCCCAGGCGAGCGGCGCGGCCGGTGTGTTGATCGGCGCCGCGCTGTGGGGACTTCACCTCGCGCTCACGCAGGGCTTGCTGTCGGCGCTGGTCGCTGCGGTGGCGCCTTCGGACCTGCGCGGCACCGCGTTCGGCGTGTTCAATCTGGTCAGCGGCATCGCGCTGCTCATCGCGAGCGCGCTCGCGGGCCTGCTGTGGGATGTCGTGGGACCGGCGTGGACGTTTTACGCGGGCGCCGCGTTCACGCTCGTCGCATGGATCGGGCTTGCCGTGCGTCGCCGCGACCTGCCGTCGCTTTCGGGTTGAGCGTGAGCCTGCTGGTCAGAACAGCTTCCAGGTCTGGAACCGGACGCCGAATTTCGCGAACCAGGTGTCGCCGTTCCCGTGCAGTCGATCGCCGCCGCTGATGAACAGCTCGACGCGATCGGTCACCAGCGTGTAGCGCAGCCCGAGCTGGAAGTTCGGCCGCCCGGGGCTCGTCGCGATAGATCTCACCCAGCAGCGTCCAATCCTCGCGGAAATCGAACTCGCCCGCAGCGCCCCATGCGCCGGTCGTGAACGCGGCACGCCTGTAGACGACGCCGGCATTGACGTGCAGGCGCAACGTTTCGTCCAGCGCGTTGAACGAGAGGAGGCCAAGCGCTGCCGCTTCGTGGAAGGCGTTGCTTCGCGATTCATGCCCGCCGTCGCGCATGGCGCCGGCGACGGCACCTGCCGACCAGCGATCGCCGGGATCGCGGTAGAAGACAGTCTTGGCTTGCAGCAACAGGAGCGAATGCCCGCCCACGTCGGGATCGCGATAGCGGGCACCACCGACGGCGAGCTCCACAAAGTCGTTCACGCCGCAAGCAGGCAGGAGCCACCCTTCATGCCCGCCGCCGCTGCTCCAGCGATGCCACGATTCGACCTGGCAGACGCCCTTCGGAAGGATCGACGCGTCGTCGGTCGCAAGCGGCTCGCCGGCAAGCACTCCGCTTGCATGCAACGCCAGGAGCCAGGCGAGCGAGCGTCTCATCGCGCATCCGAAGCGGACCGAACGCGCGCACGATACACGAATCACGCGAACGTGCAGCGCCGGCTCCTGCATCAGCGCGATCTGCTCGCGCAGCTCGAGGATGCGGTCCTGCCAGTAGCGTTGCGTGCCGAACCAGGGAAACGCGGCGGGAAACGCCGGGATCCTCCCAGCGCTGGCCGATCCAGGCGGCGTAATGGATCAGCCGCAGCGTTCGCAACGCTTCGACGAGATGAAGCTCGCGGCGGTCGAACCGCCGGAACTGCTCGTAACCTTCGAGCACGTCGCCAAGCTGCCGCTCCATCGATGCGCGGTCGCCGGACAGCAGCATCCAGAGGTCCTGCATGGCCGGCCCGGTGCGTGCGTCGTCGAAGTCCACGAAATGCGGGCCATCGTCGGTCCACAACACGTTGCCGGCGTGGCAGTCGCCATGAAGTCGCAGCATCGCCACGTCGCCGGCGCGTTGGAACGCGAGATGCACCGCCTCGAGCGCGTGCGCGCTCACGCCCGCGTAGACGTCCCGCAGGTCGGCCGGCAATTGTTCGTTGGCGAGAAGCCAGCTGCGCGGCGCGTCCCCGAAGCCTGCGATGTCGAGCTTCGGCCGATGCACGAACCGCGTCACGGCACCGGTCGCGTGGATGCGGCCGAGGAAACGGCCGATCCACACCAGCGTGTTCGATGCATCGAGCTCCGGTGCGCGGCCGCCTCGCCGCGGATAGACAGCGACACGAAAGCCGCCAAGCGAATGCAGCGTCGCACCTTCCAGCACCAGCGGCGGGACGACCGGAATCTCGTTGGCGTGAAGCTCGGCGACGAACTCATGCTCCTCCGCGATTTGCGCATCGCTCCAGCGTCCCGGCCGATAGAACTTCGCGACGACCGGCGGCTCGTCCTCGCGCCACACCTGGTAGACGCGGTTCTCGTAACTGTTGAGCGCGAGCAGGCGGCCGTCGCCACGGATGCCGACGGCGTCGAGCGCGTCGAGGACGACATCGGGGGTCAGGGCGGAATAGGGGTGAGCGGACATGGCGGAGTCACATTCGTTTTGCCGTTGCTCTTATCGCACGAAAAGCGCCGGGCCGTCCCTAGCTTTTCGTGCTGACTTCGTTCCGGCGCAAAGCAGGGTTTTACTTTGCGCCGATCACCCGAACAGGCCATGGAGGAACCACTCGCCATCGTCGGTCCCGTAGCGGTGATCGCGGTAGATCCACACGATCTCGCCATTCGGATTCTCGGCGACATAGTAGTCGCGGCGCACGTCGCGGCCGTCCCACCAGCCGGATTCGATGCGCTCCGGGCCTTCGCGCAGGACCCAGGGCTGCCTTTCGAGAAGCGTTGCGAGCGGTTGCGGCTCGCCAAGCAGCCATAGCGGCCGCGGTGCAACCGGAAGCGGAGGCACGATCGCCTTGCTCTTCGTTGCCTTGCGCCTGCCCGATGCCGGTGAATCGAGCGGCACGAGCGCGACCTCGGAGCCGCGCGTCGCGAGCTCGGGTCGGTGCTCGGCATGCGGCGTGACGAGCTGGACCGCGTCCTCGCCCAGGCGTGCGCGCAGCCGGTCGATCAGCGGGACTTCCGGCACCAGTCCCTCGTCGCCCGGCAGCAGCCTCAGGTTCCGGCCGGCCAACGGCGCCACGCTTTCGCTTGCGAGCCCGATCGCGGCCACGGGCGCGGGGAGCGACAATCGCGCGAGCCGTTCGCGCAACACCTGCATCAGGTGCTTCGGCGTGCGTGACGGGGCAGCCGAGCGCGAAGCGCGCTTGCGTGCACGGCGAATCGCGATGACGGACCAGCGCGCGTTCGTGCGAAAGCGCAAGCGAGAGCACGGTCACGCCCAAGCCTCGCGCCAGCAGCCACGCCGACAGCTCCTGCACCAGGCGATTCACGGCGAAGCTCAGCGCCTCGACGTCGTGCACGGGTGCGGGCAGCTCGAGGCGCGTTACGAACTGCGGTGGCGGCGAGTACGGCTCGCGCGGATCGGGCAGCGCGGCCGGCGGCGCGATCGAGTGTGGCGACCAGCGACGGGCCGAACCGTCGCGCAAGACCTTCGCGCGGCAACCGATCCGCTTCGCCGAACGTGCGCACGCCCGCTGCCGCGAGCGTCGTGCGCGCGGCCTCGGGCAAATCGAAATGGACAAGCGCAATGCCGTCGAGCGCCGGCGGCAACGCATCGATCGACGCCACGGCGGCCGGCTGTCCCGCGCGTGCAAATGCGAGCGCTGCGATCGCCGTCGGCGCCACGCCGACGCGTGCCGCGAAGCCTCGCGTCTGCATGCCTTCAACGAGTCGCGCGACGAGCTTCGCGCGGCCGCCGAACAGGCGCAGGCTTCCGCCGATCTCCGCCACCCAGGCGGAGGGCGGCACCAGGCTCACCGTTGGCGTGAAGCCGAGCGCGAACGTCGCGAGCTGCGCAAGCGCTGCTTGCTCCGCGGGAAGGTCGCGTGCCTGCTGCACGAGCTCGGGCGCAAGCGCGTATGCGGCGGACAGCAGCATCTGCTCGCGCAACCCGGCGGCACGCGCGGCGTCATTCAACGCGACGATGCGCGGCACGTGCCCGCCGCTGTCCACGACGAACGGCCGCGCGTGCATCTGGGGCGGCCAGGCGCGCGCGAAGACATCCAGCGCAAGCGAAGGGAAATCGAACGCGGCCCAGAGCATTCTTAAGATCGACGAAGGCGAGGGCGCCGAAGGCGCGCACAGCGGCCGGAGGACGAATTAGTTGACTAGTCAACGATATAGGCGATCCGCCTACCTCGGCTCCCAGATCCCGGACTCCGACAACCCGATCTCGGCCAGATCGTCGGCGCGCAGATGCGCCTCGTTCGCGCAGAAGAACTCGTCGAGCTGCGGCGGCTTGACCTTCGTCCCGGCAAGCATCGCGTGCACCTGGCCGCGATGGTGGATCTGATGCTGGAACAGGTGCGCGAGCAGACGGGTGGCGCTCTCGAGGTGCACGCCGTCCTTGCGGACGATCGGGATCGGGCGGTCGACATCGGCCTCGGTCAGCCCGCCGCATAGCGTGAGCAACCGGCGGTCGGCCGCATGCTGCTCGATCTTGAGCGCGCCGATCGTGTCGAACGGCTCTTCCGGATCGAAGAACGCATCGGTGTCGCGGTTCGGCGACTCGTTCTTGTAGCCGCGCTCGAGCGCATCGACGTAGAACCAGTCGACGGTGAGGATGTGATTGAGCGTCGCCTTGATCGACGGGAAGAAGCTCGTGCGCCTGGCGACGAAATCCTCCTGCGACAGCTGCGTGCATGCGCTGAGCAGCCGGTGATTCGCCCACGCGTTGTTGCAGGCCATCGTGTAAAGATGATGCGCGAGGCTCGCCATCTTCTCCCTCCAGTTCAGTTCGCCGCGCCGGCCCGCCGTTTGGGCAGGCCTTCGCGAGCGTGCGCCTGTCCGGCGCTCGTGCGGCGATCGGGCAACGCAGCCGCGGGACCGGACGGCGGCCGCGTGGGCATGCGAGGCGGCGTCGTTGTCGGGTGGGCGTTGCGCGTGATCGCCTCGGTCGGCGCCGTGGACCAGCGTGCAGCAAGATCGATGCGCACCGGCTTCGCGAGCTCTCCGCCGCGACGCTTCAGCACCTTGACGGCGAGCTGCCCGTCCTGCGAATCGAGCGCGAGCCGCAACGGCGCGGCAATCGCCTGCGCGCGCACGCCGGGACGTCGCCACAGCACGCCCCATGTGCGTCCCTCGCGCGCGGCCACGGCGAGCCGCCGCAGCACACGCTCGTCGTGCTCGGGCAGCCACGCGAACGCCGCGCCGCATTCCGGTGCGCGCAACGCCTGGTCGAAGACCCACAGCGCTTCCTGCGGCGTGCGGCAACGCACCAGCGCCAGCCGGCGCAGCGCGATGCCCGCCGCGGCGAGTGCGGGCGCATGCGGCTTGTAGGGGGGCGCGACCCAGACGACTTCGCGGCCTGCATGCGTCAGCTGCGCGAGCGTCGGCAGCGTGAGGCGAAGCTCGCCGATGCCTTCGCGCGCAAGCACGATCTCGGTCAGCGCATTGCCCGGCCAGCCGCCGCCTGGCAGCACTTCGTCGAGCGCGGCGAAGCCGGTCGGCAGCGCGTCCGGCTGCGGCGCGCAATCGCCGCCGCGCCAGATGGCGGGATGGGACAGCAGTGCGGAGAGCGCAGGATTCATCGACGAACGTCCTCGTGCGGGCGCTTGTAGGTGGCCACCCACCAGGTGTTTCCCGCTGCGTCGACGAAGCCTCCCTGGC
This sequence comes from uncultured beta proteobacterium, assembly GCA_963804205.1. Taxonomy (GTDB): domain Bacteria; phylum Pseudomonadota; class Gammaproteobacteria; order Burkholderiales; family Casimicrobiaceae; genus VBCG01. The sequence continues at coordinate 289,821 of CAWDPJ010000010.1, forward strand.
GCTCCTGATAGGGCTTGTCCTCGACGGCCGCGAGCAGCCTTGCGCCGAGCGCCAGCGCGCGAGCATGCACGGCGTCCACATCCGTCACGTAGACATAAACCGAACCCGACCAGGGTTTCACATCGGCGGGAAGCTCACCGGCCTCGATGACAATCGTCGAATCGCCGATCTGCATCTCGACGTGGAAGCTCCGCGGACCGAACTCGAAGCGCTCGAGCTCGATCGCACCGAACACCTGGCGCACGAACTCGGGGAGCCCGATCGGACCGTAGAGATAGGGGCGGACCGTGCCGTGCCCCTGGCGGACGTGGGTTGCAGCAAGGGTCATGGCAGTTCCATCGCAAGACGAGGTGGTCGGAACATGAAGCGTTTCCGGGTCTATCCGCCGCTGCCGTAAGGACGGGTGATGACCTCGAGGAGATGACCGTCGAGATCCTCGAAATACATGCCGCGGCCGCCGTCGTTGTGGTTGATTTCGCCGGCGCGGTGCTTGCCGGGGTCGGCCCAGTGCTCGAGCCTGCGCTCGCGTATGCGGGCGAAGATCGGATCGAAGTCCTGTTCGCCGATCAGGAACGCATAGTGCTGGGAAGCAATCTCTCCGTCGATCTCGTGGAAGTCGAGCGAGACACCGTTGTCGAGCTCGACGACGAGGAACGGTCCGAATCGCGTGGGTCGCGGGCAGGCCCAGGACCTCCGCGAGAAAGGTCGCCGACTTCTGCTTGTCGCGGCACCAGACGATCGTGTGGTTGAGCTGCACGCTCATTGAGTAACCTCCGCCCCGGAGACTAGTCGAGCACGTCGTCGAACTCGCACTCCGGCTCGTCAGCTGCGACCAGTGAGCTGGCGCGCGAGCACGTGCTGGGACGGCTCGGCAGCAGCGCTGCAGGTTCGGCAGTCGCCAGTGACGCTCACGTCGAGCGATCGCGGTCCGGTATAGCGGCAGCACCGTGCGGCCGATCACTCCTTCTGCTCTTGCTTCATCTCCTGTTCCATCGCCTTCTGCATCTCCTCGGCGGACATGTCCTTCTTGTGCGTTGCGATCGACCAGACGTGGCCGAACGGATCGACGATCGTGCCGCTGCGGTCGCCGTAGAACTGGTCGGCGACCGGGTGCTTGGTCTCCGCGCCGGCGGCGATCGCCTTCTCGAACACCGCATCGACATCCTTCACGTAGACCAGCAGGCTCACCGGCGTGCCGCCGAACGACAGCGGACCCCGGAAGCCCCTCTCGGGCAGTTCCTCCGAGACCATCACGTGGCCTTCGCCGATCGCAAGCTCCGCATGCGCGACCTTGCCGTCCGGATACTTGAGGTGCAGCGTCTCTTTCGCACCGAACACCTCCTTGTAGAAACCGAGCGCGCGTTCGGCATCGCGGATGATCAGGTACGGGGTTGCGCCGGCGTAGCCGGGCGGGATCGGATTCACGGCCATCGTTCGTTCTCCTGGAGTGAGCGTCGTTGCTGCATGGGTTCAGGGCCAGTGCCGCGCGAATACCGGCGCGACGATCGCGTGCTTCTCGATTCTTTGCAACGTCTCGTGGAACGCGGGACGCGCGGTCTCGAGGTGCGCGCGCGTGCCCGACCATCGCGACACGACCGCGGCCAGCAGGTCGAGCGCACCGAGGTTTTCGCCGCCAAGATACGGACGCGCCGGGAAACGTGTCCGCGAAGATCTCCCAGTTGCGGTGCAGCTTCGCACGCGTGCCCGCACGGATACGCTCGGCCGTCGTGTCGTCGCAGGGCGTGCACCAGCGCTCGGGATAGTCGATGATGCCGATCGCCGCATAGCAGTGCGCCGCGATGTACACGAGGCCGCGCTGGGCCTGCGCGCGCGCAGCAGCGTTCGGCGGGGAGCAGCCCGCTCTCCGGGAACGCGTCGTCGAGGTGCATGAGGATCGCAGCACTCTCGGTCAGCACACTGCCGTCGGGAAGGACCAGCGTCGGCACGAGACCGAGCGGGTTCACCGCCTTGAGCGCTTCGAAATTCGCGTCCGGTTCCCAGGACGCGGCCTTGACGAGCTTCCACGACGCGCCGCACAGGTCCAGGGCCGCCTCGATCGCGGCGGAGCCGGAGCCTTGCATGCCGTAGAGGAGGTAGCTTTTTTCGGTCATCGAAGCATCGCAGACGGAGATGGGAAACGCGATGGAAAACGCGGAACGGATTCGTTCCCTGAAGGCTTGCGCGATCCGCTCAGGATCGTCGTGTCGAATCGTCGGGATCGTGCAGCAGATGCTGCAACCGGCACCGAGGTTGGAAGCGGGGCGACATGCGTTGGTTCCGCGGCGTGCGCTGGTTCCGTCCCTTTGTACGTTTACCGTCGGGCGTGCGCGTTGCAAGTGTCCGCAAGCGTTCATGTGCGCGGTGCTGCGTAGGACTGCGACCGGCGTGCATCGACCGTCTTGCCCAAGGTCTAAATCAAGCGGCCGGTGCGTACCAGCCCGACCGCGACGCCCTCGATCGCGAACGATGTCGTCGACGGATCGACGACGATCGGCTCGAACGCGGGGTTCTCGGCGACGAGCACGATCTCGCGCCCGCGACGCTTCAGTCGCTTGACCGTGACCTCGTCGCCGCCACGCCCGCCGATGCGCGCGACGACGATCTGGCCGCTTCGCGCTTCGGCAGTGCGATGCACTGCAATAAGATCGCCGTCGAGGATGCCGGCATCGCGCATGCTTGCGCCGCGCACGCGCAGCAGGTAATCGGCGCGCGGCGCGAACAGGCCCGGATCGATGCGGTAGCGGCCCTCGATGTGCTCGGCCGCGAGAAGCGGGCTGCCCGCAGCCACGCGTCCGACCAGCGGCAGCGTGCCTTGCTGCGGCATGCCCGGCATGTCCTTCAGCTGCAAGCCCCGCGACGCGCCGGGCAGGAGCTCGAGCGCGCCCTTCCGCGCGAGCGCCTGCAAGTGGTCCTCGGCCGACGAGGCCGTGGAGAAACCGAGCCCCTTCGCGATCTCCGCGCGCGTCGGCGGCATGCCGTTGGCCTCGATGTATCCGCGCATCCAGTCGAGGATCTGTCGCTGCCGGGCCGTCAAGGGAGCGGGGCCGGCCGATCGGAGGCGCGGATTGCCGGAGATGGGCGAACGGGCGGCGGGGCGGGGAGCGGGCCATGGCGGATACCGTATGGATATGCGGTGCCGTCATTATAGGCGGCATTCGCTCGCGGTCGTCAAGCGGCGGGCGGTCGCCGCGTGGCGACGCCCTATAGTCGCTTCCTTTCGCCTGCGACAGCCGGCCGCGCGCTCTCAAGGACCGATCCCATGGCCGCCTACGTCATCGCCAACGTCGAAGTCACCGATGCCGCGACCTATGAACGCTACCGCAAGGACGTGCCGGCGACGATCGAGAAGTATGGCGGCCGCTTCCTCGTGCGGGGTGGCGCCGTCGAAGCGCTCGAGGGCGACGTTCGTGCCGAAGCGCATCGTCGTGCTCGAGTTCCCGAGCGTCGAGCGCGCGAAAGCATGGTGGAGCTCGCCGGAGTACCGGCCGCTGCTCGCGTTGCGCCAGAGCGCATCGCGCGGCGACCTGTTCGTCGTCGAGGGGGTGTGACATCGAGGCCGATGAAAAAGGTGTCCGCCGATTCGGTGGATGACGAGTAGCCGGCGCTGCACCTTTTTCATCGGGAGTACGATGCAGGCGGGCGCCTTGGGGCGGCCCGGCGGCGCCCGCAGCGAACTTGCGACGCAAAAACGCGCGTGGTGCGTGACGCTGAGCCTCTAGCATCGGCGCTACTTGCCGGGCGGCTTGTTGACGCCTTCCTCGATCTCGCCGAGCGCCATCCGACGCCGCCAGATGTCGACCAGGGCGAGCGCGACCGCAAGGATCAGCGGGCCGAGCACGACGACCGGTCGCGCCGAACGCGAACAGCCCGCCGAGCACGGCGATGAAGACCGGCACCGTGTGGATGCGCAGCTTGTTCTTCACCAGCAGCGGATAGAGCAGGTTGTCGATCAGCCCCACGACGACCGTGCCCCATGCCGTGAGCAGGATCGCTTTGTCCCACTCACCGTTGATCGCGAGATAGAGCGCGGCCGGCACCCAGATCAGCGCGGCGCCGAAGAGCGGCAGGATCGCGAGGACCGCCATGATCGCGCCCCACAGGATCGGCGCGGGCAGGCCGAGCCACCAGAACATGAGGCCGCCGAGAGGCCCTGCACGACGGCGACGGCGAGCGTGCCGAATACGACGGCCGAGATCGTGTTGCGGATGTTGTCCCGCACCTGCGCGGTTTCGTTCGGCGCGAGCGGCACGGACTGCGCGATCACGCGCAGGATCCGGCGCTTGTCGCGCAGGAAGTAGAACAGCAGGAACAGCGTGACCAGCACGCCGATCGAGACGTCGACGGCGCGCTCCAGCACGTTGCGCACGCCCTTCGCCATCTTGGCTCGACGCCTCGCCGACCTGCTGCTCGACATCCACTTCGCGCTCGACCCACTCGCGAAGCGGCGCGAGCCGCGGGAACCGCTCGATCGCGAGCTTCCAGCGATCCGTGTCGAGGAGCTTGCGCGCAGTCGAGACGCTCTCCACCGCCTCGACGCCGATCTGCCGGACGACCAGCGTCGCCGGCAGCGCGATCGCGATCGTCACCAGGACGACCGCGATCGCAGCCGACACCGAGGGCCGCTTCAGCTTTTCGACGATCCGCTCGTGCAGCGGATGCGCGAGGACGGCGAGCACGAGCGCCCAGGTGAGCGAGGGGACGAACGGCTTGACCAGGTACCAGCACAGCCATCCGACGACCACGCTGGCGCCGGCGAGCACGAGCACCAGCAGGCGCTCGCGGGTAAGCCATTCGTCGTTCCTGCGACTCGCCAAGGGCACTCCTCGTTGCAGCCGGCGGCTGCAAAGGCATCGTACGACGCAATCCATATGCCAGTCGGACCTTCGATTGGGGACCCTAAGGCGACGAGCTGCGCCGTGACCGTTCGATGACAGGTCGCGTCGCGGGCGCACGAAACGGGCAAGTGCGCCGGATTCGCGTTTTGTTCACGACACCCGTGTAACCGTTGCCCGCTCGTCCCCATCGGTACCTTCACGTGTTGCATCGATCCCGACCGTCGGTCGCCGGGGCACGCATTTCGTCGCTGTCCCATTGAATCCGTCCACCGCGAAGTGAGATAACGCGTTAAGGAGGCGAAGCCCGGCGTGCGTCCCCCAAGCGACGCGGGCAACGAGAGGCAGTGGCAATGGCGCGGGAAGCGGGTCGTTCGCAAGGCTTCGGACGGGTGTCCCCCGAGACCCGGCCTTCGCCCTATTCGCCACTGCATTTCCGGGGCAGCTTCCCGGCCGCGCGGAATTCCGCCGGAGCCACCGAGCCGCGCCAGGTGTCCCCGCTCCAGCGCCTTCGACGAACGGTCGGTCGACGCATGGCCGTGCTGGTCGTCCTCGCTGCCGTCGTGGCCGGTATCGGTTATCTCGCGGTCTTCCGTTCGCCGGCCGCCCCGACGCGCGCCGTCGTTGCGCCGGCGCTTCCGGCAAGCGCGGTCAAGCTGGACGACGAGGCGCTGCGGCTCGCGCGCTCGGCGATCGCGGTTTCGCGCCGCTAGGCTCATCAATCGGCACCTTCGCGCCGCTGCGCCGGCGCGATGCCTGGCGTTCCCCCGCCAGGAACCTTCCTGCTGCGCTGCACAAGTGCTCGCAGGCAACGCCACGTTGACACGGCCCCATCCCGCGGTTTAAATCGGCCTGACCACCTGACCAGCCATCGCCGGCGCCCCGGCGACCCAAACCGGCGGGTGCACCCAACGAGGAGGAAGCATGAAGGGCCTTATCCACGCCGCGTTTCGCGGCGCAGCGGTGCTCGCGGTCGCGACGTCGCTCGCTGTACCGTTCCCGGTTTCCGCGCAGCCGATAACGCTGCACGGCGCCGTGCAGTTCAACGACGACCACGCGTTCAACAAGGCGCTGCTCAGGTTCGAGGAGCTGGTCAAGAAGTACTACGGCAAGCCGATCAACTTCGTGCTTCACCGGAACAGCGAGCTCGGCCTCGAGAAGCAGTATTTCGAGTACATGGCTCAGGGCAAGGCGGTCGACTACGCGATCGTGTCCCCGGCGCACATGTCGACGTTCTCCAAGGCTGCGCCGTTCATCGACGCACCGTTCCTGTTCCGCGATCTCGCCCACTGGAACAAGGTGCTCGACGCCGATCTCCTGAAGCCGGTCGCCGACGAAATCGCGCAGAAGGCGGACGTCATGCTGATCGGCTACGCCGGCGGCGGCACGCGCAACATCTTCGTCAACAAGCCGGTGCGCAACCTTGCCGAGATCAAGGGTCTCAAGGTTCGCGTGCAGGGCGCGCCGATCTGGAGCAAGACGTTTTCGGCGGCAGGCATGGCGCCCACGGTGATCGCTTACAACGAGGTCTACAACGCGATCCAGAACGGCGTCATCGCGGCCGGCGAGAACGAGGCGGCGGGCGTCGAGACGATGAAGTTCTACGAAGTCGCGCCGCATCTCGCGATGACCCAGCACGCGATCACGATCCGGCCGATCTGCTTCTCCGGCAAGACGTTCAAGAAGCTGCCGGCGGACCTGCAGGCCGCGATCATCAAGGCAGGCAAGGAAGCCGGCGCGTATGGCCGCCAGATCGAGTCCAGCGAGGACGAGGCGAAGCTCGTGCGCCATGGAGAAGGCCGGAAAGCTCAAGCGCGTCCCGTTCGCCGACCGCGCGGCGATGAAGAAGGCCGTCGATCCGGTGATGGCCGCGTACGCGAAGGAAATCGACGCGGACGCGATCTACCAGAAGATCAACGCGATCAAGTGACGCATAAGCCCGGCCGCGCGCACGCGCGGCCGGAGTGCGACTGCGTCATCCCCGCGAAGGCGGGGATCCAGTGTCGTTACGAGGCCCCGCGAAGGCGGGGATCCAGTGCGTCGATCTTCGCACGGCCCCGCGAAGGCGGGGATCCGTGTCGTCGAGCCCCGCGCGAGCGGGGCTTCTCAGAGTCCCGCCAACCAGAGCCGCGTAAGCGCCTCATGGATGAAATCCCCCCGTTGCCCCGATCCGCCTGGCGGAGGTTCACCGCTCTGTACGCGTCGCTGCTGTCGTGGCTGCTGGTCGCCACGATCGCCATCCTCGTGTTCCCGGTCAGCCTGCAGATCTTCTCCCGCTACACCGAGCTGATCCCGAGCTACATCTGGACCGAGGAGCTCGCGCGGTTCGTGTTCATCTGGGCGATCATGCTGGGCGCGATGCTCGGCATCAAGGAGGGCACGCATTTCGTCGTCGATGTCTGGCCGCGGCTCTCCCTCCGGGCGGCCGCGCTGCTCGACCTCCTCGGCAACGCGTGCGTGCTCGTGTTCGCGTTGGTGTTCGTCTGGTACGGCATCGAGTTCACGCAGTTCGCCTGGGGCCGGATCTCGGAGCTGGCCGAATTGCCGCTCTGGCTGATCCACGTCGCGTGGCCGCTCGCCGGCGTGACCTGGATCGCGTTCGGCGGCGAGCGGATGCTGCGCGACCTGCGCATCCTCTTCAGCAGCGCGGTGACGCCATGACCGGCGGCGCGGTGCTGTCGCCCGCCGAGGCGAGCCTCATCCTGTTCGGGCTGTTCTTCCTGCTGCTCGCGCTGCGCGTGCCGGTCGCGTTCGCGCTCGGGCTCGCGTGCCTGCCGATCCTCGTCATCGAGGAGCGGCTGTCGCCGATGATGCTGATGCAGGAGACGTTCAACGCGTACAACTCGTTCATCCTGCTCGCCGTGCCGTTCTTCCTGCTGACGGCGAACTTGATGAACGTCGGCGGCATCACCGACCGGCTGGTGCGATTGTCGCGCGCGCTGGTCGGCCACTTCCCGGGCGGGCTCGCGCAGATCAATGTCGTGCTGTCGATCTTCTTCGCCGGCATCTCGGGCTCGTCGACGGCCGACGCCGCATCGCAGTCGAAGCTGTTCATCGAGGCGCAGCGCAAGGAAGGCTACGACGACAGCTTCTCGGTCGCGATCACGGCGGTGTCCGCGGTGCTCGCGGTCATCATTCCGCCGTCGATCCTGATGATCGTCTGGGGCGGGTTGCTCACCGTGTCGATCGGCGCGCTGTTCCTCGCCGGCATCATCCCCGGACTCCTCATCGGACTCGTGCAGATGGCGACCGTGCACGCCTATGCCGTCAGGCGCGGCTACCCGACGTATCCGCGTTCGACGCTGAAGGAGGTGTTCGCGTCGCTGTTCGTTTCGGTCCCCGCGTTGATGACGCCGGTGATCATCGTCGGCGGGAAGATCTTCGGCTGGTTCACCGCGACCGAATCGGCGTGCATCGCCGTGCTCTACGCGGCCGTGCTGTCGATCTTCGTCTACCGCGAGATGAAGCTCAGGGGCCTGCACGAAGCGCTGCTCGACACCGGCAAGCTCGCGGGCCTCACGCTGTTCTGCGTCGGCACGGCCTCCGCGTTCGGGTGGCTGCTGGCGTACTACCAGATCCCGAAGGTGCTGCTCGCCGGCGTCGCGAGTTGGGGAATGGGCCTGTATACGACCGGTTTCTTCATCGCCGGCGTGTTCCTCGTCGTCGGCTGCTTCCTGGACGCGATCCCGGCGATCATCATCGTCGGCACGATCCTCGAGCCCTTGGCCAAGGTCGTCGGCATGGACCCGGTCCATTTCGCGATGATCGGGATCATCTCGCTGGCGTTCGGCCTCGTGACGCCGCCTTACGGGCTGTGCCTGATGATCGCCTGCTCGATCGCCGGCATACGGATGGTCGACACGCTGAAGGATGTGATGATCATGCTGATCCCGATGTTCGGCGTGCTGGTGCTCGTGATCCTGTGGCCGGCCGTCGTGCTGTTTCTGCCGAGCTTGATCTCGCCGGAATTCCTCAAATAGCCGGAGCGCCGCGCCCGCGAGCTCGGGGCGCTCGCGGCAGGTCATCGGCGCACGTCCGCTAGAATTGCGCGGACGAGCGCTCACGCCGCTGCCGGACTCTCCCGATGACCCACGAGTTCTTCTCGTTGCACCGCCAGGGCTTCGTCCGCGTCGCGGCCTGCACGCCGCGCATCGAGGTCGGCGATCCCGCCGCCAACGCGGCCGAGACGCTGGCGATGATGCACGACGGCGAGGCGCGCAGCGTGGACCTCATGCTGTTCCCGGAGCTCGGGTTGTCCGCGTATGCGATCGACGACCTGCTGCTGCAGGACGCGTTGCTCGACGGCGTCGAGGCGGCTCTTGCGAACCTCGTCGAGGTATCGCGCGAGCTGCGTCCGGTATTCGTGTTCGGCGCACCGGTTCGCCGCAACGGTCGACTCTACAACTGCGCGGTCGTCGTGTCGCGCGGGCGGATCCTCGGCGCCGTCCCGAAGTCGTTCCTGCCGAACTACCGCGAGTTCTACGAGCATCGCTGGTTCGCGCCCGGCGTGGGCGTCGTCGGCCTCGAAGCGACACTGGCCGGCCAATCGATCCCGTTCGGCACCGACCTGGTGTTCGCCGCTTCGGACCTTCCGGACTTCGTGTTCCACGTCGAGATCTGCGAGGACTTCTGGTCGGCGACGCCGCCGTCTGCGCAGGGCGCGCTCGCCGGCGCGCTGCTGCTCTGCAACCTGTCCGCATCCAACATCGTCGTCAACAAGGCGGAGGAGCGGGCGCTGCTGTGCGCTTCGCAGTCGATGCGCTGCCAGGCCGCGTATCTGTATTCGGCCGCCGGACCGGGAGAGAGCACGACCGATCTCGCGTGGGACGGGCAGGCGACGATCCACGAGCTCGGAACGCTGCTCGCGCAGACCGAGCGATTTCCCATGCAGAGCCAGATGGCGGTCGCGGACGTGGACGTCGAGCGGATCCGGCTCGAGCGCATGCGAACGCCGACGTTCAACAGTGCAGCGATCGCCGCCGGGCATCCCGAGCGCTCGTTCAGGCGCGTGAAGTTCGAGCACCAGCCGACGTTCGCCGACGTCGGCCTGCGGCGCGCGATCGATCGCTTCCCGTACGTGCCGGATCTGGTGCGAGCGGCTCGATCAGGAATGCTACGAGGCGTTCAACATCCAGGTGCAGGGGCTGCTGAAGCGCTTGCAGGTGACGAACGGCGAGCGGATCGTCATCGGCGTGTCCGGCGGGCTCGACTCGACGCACGCGCTGCTGGTCGCGGCCAAGACGTTCGACAAGCTGCGCCTGCCGCGAAAGAATATCCTCGGCTTCACGATGCCGGGCTTCGCGACGTCCGATCGCACGAAGGCCAATGCGTGGACGCTGATGCGCTCGCTTGGCGTCACCGGCGAGGAGATCGACATCAAGCCGGCGGCGCTGCAGATGCTGAACGACCTCGGCCATCCGTACGCGCGTGGCGAGCCGGTCTTCGACGTCACGTTCGAGAACGTGCAGGCCGGACTGCGCACCGATTACCTGTTCCGGCTCGCGAACCAGCGCAAGGCGTTCGTGCTCGGCACCGGCGATCTCTCGGAGCTTGCGCTCGGCTGGTGCACGTACGGCGTAGGCGACCACATGAGCCACTACAACGTGAACGGCTCGGTACCGAAGACGCTGATCCAGTACCTGGTGCGCTGGGTCGTGGAGACGAAGCAGCTCGACGCGGAGGCCGGGGCGACGCTCCTCTCGATCCTCGAGACGGAGATTTCGCCGGAGCTCGTGCCCGCCGGCGCCTCGGGCGACCTGCAAAGCACGCAACAAAAGGTCGGGCCCTACGAGCTGCAGGACTTCAATGTTTTCTACATCACGCGCTTCGGCTTGCGGCCATCGAAGGTCGCGTTCCTCGCCTGGCACGCCTGGAGCGAAGCATCACGGGGCGCATGGCCGCCGAACTTCCCCGACGAGGCGAAGCACGCGTACGCGCTGCAGGACATCAAGCATTGGCTGCGGATCTTCCTGTACCGGTTCTTCGAGATCAGCCAGTACAAGCGTTCCGCGTTGCCGAACGGACCGAAGGTGCTGAGCGGTGGCAGCCTGTCGCCGCGCGGGGACTGGCGCGCACCTTCGGACGGCAATGCAAAGCTCTGGCTCGACGAGCTCGAGCGGAACGTTCCCGACTAGCGACAGCCTTCCACGACCTGCGCCTACCGGATCGGACCTGCGTGCATCGGATCAGCGAGTGCTGCGACGCAGCCCGTGCTCCAGCTCGAGATAGCGATCGAGCTCGGCCTCCGTAACGACGCCGTCGCGATCGATGTCCATGTCGTTGAAGCGCGGTATGAAGTTCACATCGCCTTGCGCTTCCGCCTGGGTGACCGCGCCGTCGCCGTCGCGATCGAGCGAAGCGAACAGATCGGCATAGCGAATCACCGACCGCAGGTCGAATTCGGCCCTGTCCTGGGCCTGCGCGCCCGCGCATGAGATGACCAGCACGACAGCTGCCAGCAACGGTTTGGAGAAGGTTCGCATGCTCGCCTCCGCAGCAGTTCGACTCCGACACAGCCAATGCCGACTGCTCGGACTATTACGTAAGTCACCTCGTACCGGAAGCCACGCCAAAGTCCGGCAGCCTATGGGGCCACGCACGGGTCTAATCACCTGTGACGGGCCCAACCCCTCAGCGTGTCTGACCAACACGTGACCGGTGTGTTCCATCGCTGCTCCTCATCATGCGACGCGCTCTCATCGCGCTGGCGATTCTGATTGCAGTGCCGGTTGCGCTCGTCGCTGCCGCCCTCGCGATCATCCAGTCGGAATGGGCCGAGCGATGGGTGGAAGCTCGCGTCGGCGCAAGCCTCGGTCGCGAAGTGGAGGTGGACGAGATCGACATCGACCTCGGCTGGCCGCCGGCCGTCAACCTCGCGCGACTGCGGATCGGCAATCCGGCCTGGGCCCGCACGCCGAACCTGGTCGACGCCGAAGGGTTGCACGCCCGCGTCGAGATCCCTCCGCTGTTCCGGCGCCTCGTCGTCATACCGTTTCTCGGTTCCCGAAAAGCGGTGGCGGGGCTCGAGATCGACGGCCCGCGCGCGACCTGGCGTTTCGGCGGCGACGAGCAGCAGCCGAGCCCGATCCGGCTCGCGCGCGTGCTGCTGGAGGAGGGCGATATCGTCTTCCTCGACCCGGCGGAGAAGACGGCGCTCGACATCGACGTCTCGGGCAGCCTGGGGCAACAGGGAGAGCTCAAGCTGGCGGCGAGCGGGAAGTTCCGCGATGAGGCCGTGAAAGGCGTCTGCGACGATCCCGTCGCTCGAGCCTTCGCCGCAGCAGCCGATCCAGCTCGTTGCGAACGCAACGATAGGAACGACCAGCATCGCGGCGAAAGGCAGCGTCGCATCGACGCTGGACACGCTGGACCTGGATTTTCGTCTCGCCGGCCAGACGCTCAAGGATCTGCGCAAGGTATTCCGCATGAACCTTCCGGATTCGCCGCCGTACAAGGTCGCGGGGCATTTGCGGCATGCCGGAAACGAATGGCACTTCAATGATTTCGACGGGCGGGTCGGCGACAGTGACGTGCAGGGCAGCCTCGTCTACCGGACCGGCGGCAAGCGGCCGTTGCTCAAAGCGAACGTGAAGTCGAAGCTCCTCGATCTCGACGACCTCGGGCCGGTCATCGGCGCGCCGCCCGGGACCGGCCCCGGAGAAACGGCCTCGGCGGCACAACGGCGGAAGGCGGCGGAGCAAGCTGCGACGTCGCAGGTATTGCCCGACGAGCGATTCGCCACAGCGCGCTGGGCCGAGATGGATGCGGACGTGACGCTGGAGGCGAAGCGGGTGCTGAGGCCCAAGCAACTGCCGATCGATTCGCTTTCGACGCATGTCGTCCTCGAGGACTCGCGGCTGCGTCTGCAGCCCCTTTCGTTCGGCGTTGCCGGCGGCCGCGTCGCTGGCGACATCACGCTCGACGCGCGGACGAAGCCGGTGCGCGCCAACGCGGAGATCGACGTCCAGGGGCTCGAGCTCGCGCGGCTGTTTCCCGAATCGCAGGCAATGAAGGAATCGCTCGGCACGCTCTACGGCCGGGCCAAGCTGAACGGGCGCGGAGAGTCCGTCGCGGACCTGCTCGGAACCAGCACCGGTCAGATCGACCTCGCCGTGAATGGCGGCCAGGTGAGCCTGCTCCTGGTCGAATTGCTCGGCCTCGATCTGGCCGAGGCCCTGACGCTGCTTGGCACGCGGAGCCGGCAGGTACGACTGCGTTGCGCGGTTGCCGATCTCGCGGTGAACGACGGTGTGGCGACGCCCAAGGCATTCGTCGTCGACACCACCGACACGGTCGCGACCGTTACAGGTCCGATCGACCTGCGACGCGAGCGGCTGGATCTCGTGGTCCATCCCGAGCCGAAGGATCACAGCATCTTCGTATTGCGCTCTCCCATTCATTTGCAGGGCGCGTTCAAGGATCCGGCGGTACGACCGGAAGTGGGACCGATCGCCGCGCGGGTCGCCGGCGCTGCGCTGCTGGCCGCAGTCCATCCGCTGCTCGCGCTGCTGCCGTTCATCGAGACCGGACCGGGCAAGGACAGCGATTGCGCGAAGCTGCTCGCCCAGGTGCGTGCGAAAGGCGCGGTCAAGAAGGAGTGACCGTCCCCGGCCGGATTCGTCCTCGTTGACGCGACGGCAATCGATTCGACGACGGATGAGCGACGCCGCAGGACGCATGCTGGGGCGTGTTAACGTTACTCGCTCGCGGTGTTTCCAGTCGTTCCGCCGAAAATCGTGTGGCCTCAGTGACGTAACTGAGCACCGATTTTCGGGAAGCTCTTACGGCCGAAAGTAGGTTTGCACTTTCGGCCGAATTAACCACACCTCGTCACGTAGTGAAGCTCAAATGGAATGGATGACGGATCCGACGATCTGGGTCGGTCTCGCGACGCTCGTTGCGCTCGAGATCGTGCTCGGCGTCGACAACCTGATCTTCATCGCGATTCTCGCCGGCCGGCTGCCACCGCGCGAGCGCGAGCGCGCCCGGCGGATCGGTCTGATGCTCGCCCTGGTCATGCGCCTGGCGTTGCTCGCGGGCATCAGCTGGGTCATGTCGCTCACGAAGCCGGTGTTCGCCGTGTGGGGCCACGGCGTGTCCTGGCGCGACCTCATTCTCATCGCCGGCGGGCTTTTCCTGCTGGTGAAGGCGACGATGGAGATCCACGATCGCCTCGAAGCGCAACCGATCGGGGACGTCGCGCACGCGCGCTGTTGCGTTCTGGCCGATCGTGGCCCAGATCGTGGCGCTCGACGTCGTGTTCTCGCTGGACTCGGTCATCACCGCGGTCGGCATGGTGGACGAGCTCTACGTGATGATGGCGGCGGTCGTCATCGCGGTCGCGGTGATGCTGGTTGCAGCGGGACCGCTGAGCGCCTTCATCACCGCGCGTCCGTCGCTCATCATCCTGTGCCTGGGCTTCCTGCTCATGATCGGCCTGGTGCTGGTTGTCGACGGGTTCGGCGTGCACGTCCCGAAAGGCTATGTCTACGCGGCGATCGCCTTCTCGGTGATGATCGAGACGTTCAACCAGATTGCGCGCCGCAACCGCCGCAAGCTCGCCGAGGCGATTCCGCCGCGTCAGCGCGTGGCGCGCGCCGTACTGCGACTCCTCGGCGGCGTGCCGCTGTCGGCCCCAGGTGCGTTCGCAGCCGGACACTGCCGACGCAACTGCGCAAGCGCCGAAGGAGGACGTCTTCACGCCACTGGAGCGACGCATGGTGCGCGGCGTGCTCGAGCTTTCGCGCCGCCCCGTCACCGCGATCATGACCCATCGCTCGAACGTGGAATGGATCGATGCCCTCGCGGGACGCGATGATGTCGTCGCAACCCTGCGCGCGAGCCGTTACCGCGAATTTCCGGTCGGGCGCGGATCGATCGACAAGCTGATCGGGATCGCGCGCAAGGAAGACGTGCTGCTGCTGGGCCTGAAGGCGAGGGCTTCGATCTGGATGCGGTAACGAGCGAGCCTGCGGCAGCGCCCGCGAGCGCCACGGTCCTCGACGTGCTCGAGCTCTTCAAGCGCGCACCGCTCGAGCTCGCGATCGTTGTCGACGAGCACGGCGGCTTCGAGGGGATCGTCACCCGCACCGATCTTCTCGAGGCTATCGCGGGCGACTTGCCCAGGGCGCCCGACGAAGAGCCCGCGGTCACGCAGCTTCCCGACGGCGGTCTCTCCATCGATGGCGCGCTGTCGCTGCCGGACCTGCAGGAGCGGTTGCGGCTGCCGGTGCTGCCGGAAGGCAACTACGACACCGCTGCCGGACTCCTGCTTGCGATTCTCGGCCGCCTGCCGAAACGCGGCGACGGCGTCGAATGGCACGGCTGGAGACTCGAGGTCATCGAAATGGACGGTCTGAGCGTGAAGCGGCTCGTCGCACGGCGCGCGGATCGCGTCGATGACGGGCTGAGCGCTATTACCGCAACGTGGACTTCGTTTCGACGCGGAATCGCGGTCTAGCATCGCCCGATGACAACGGTCTTCCTGCTTGCGCTGGCCCTGTCGATGGATGCCTTCGCTGCGGCTGTCAGTCAAGGGGCCGCCGCGCGGCCGCATCCCGGTGCAGGACGGGGCCCTCCGCGTCGGGCTGGCGTTCGGATTGGCGCAAGGCCTCATGCCGCTGGTCGGATGGGGGCTGGGCATTGCGTTCACTTCGATCGTTCGCGACGTCGATCACTGGATTGCGTTCGTGCTGCTTGAGCTTCATCGGCTCACGCATGGTCTACGCGGGATTGAGGCCCGCAGCGGAGGTTCTGGATGCGCGCGCGACCTCGGGGAGCAGGTGGGGACTGCTGACGGCAGCCATTGCCACCAGCATCGACGCGGCCGCTGCGGGCGTGACGCTTCCCATGCTCGGCCCCTCCGTGCTGGTCTCGTGCGCGATCATCGGCGCGGTGACGTTCGTCATGTCGACCGCGGGCGTGCTCATCGGAGCGGTTGCAGGCGTTCTGATCGGCAAGCGTGCCGAGGTGGCGGGCGGGCTGGTCCTCATCGGAATCGGAACGAAGATCCTGATCGAGCATCTGTTCTTCGGCGCCTAGCACGCCGGGCGATCATGCGAGGTAGCGGGCTGGTCATTGCGAATGCGCCACGGATCGGGCTTTGCGCGAACTGGCTACAATCGACGCGAAAGGGGAGTGCAGGACGTCTCGCCTATCGTCAGCACTGGATGAGATGAAGATCGCCACCTGGAACGTCAATGGCATCCGTGCGCGCGCGGCGCAGCTTTGCGAATGGCTGGCGCGCGACCAGCCCGACATCGTGTGCCTGCAGGAGATCAAGGCGAGTCCCGCGCAGGTGCCCGAGTCGTGCAAGCTCGTCGAGTACGACGCTTATTGGCACGGCGCCGGCGGGTATTCGGGCGTGTCGCTGCACGTGAGAAAGGGCGCGTTCGACATCGAGCCGGCGTTCAGCCATCCCGAATTCGACATGGAGAACCGCATCGTGCAAGCGGCGTTCGGCAACCTCACCATCGCGTCGGTTTACGTGCCGAACGGAGGCAAGGACTATGTGGCCAAGCTCGACTTCCTGCGCCGGCTCGCGGAGTGGACGAAAGGCCTGCACGACGCGGGGCGCGAGCTGATCCTCTGCGGCGACATCAACGTCGCGCGCGCGGACATCGACGTGCATCCGAAGGAGCGCAAGCCCGGCATCATCGGCCAGCGGCCCGAGGAGCGCGAGTTGTTCGAGACGCTGATCGACGGTCACTCGATCGACGTCGCGCGCGAGCTCCATCCCGAAGAGGAAGGGCTGTTCACCTGGTGGGCGCCGTGGCGCAACCTGCGGCAGCGGAACATCGGCTGGCGCATCGACTACATCCTCGCGTCTCGCTCGATCGCTGCGCGGGCAACCGATTGCTCGGTGCTCGCCGAAGTCGGCACGAGCGATCATGCGCCGGTCGTGATGACGTTCGCCTGAGGATTCGATGGAAACGGGACAGCCGCTCGACGTGTCGCGCATCGAAAGCTGGCATGCGCACGTCTACTTCGATGCCGCCACTCGCGATGCCGCGTGGGCGTTTCGGGACGTCCTCGCAGCGGCCTTGGGCGGCCGCGTTGCGATCGGGCGATTCCACGAGCGACCGGTCGGCCCGCATCCGCAATGGAGCTACCAGATCGCGTTCGGGCCGGCCGCAATTCGCCGAGGTCGTCGGCTGGCTCGCGTTGAACCACGGTTCGCTCGACGTGTTCCTGCATCCGAACACCGGCGACGCGTTGCGCGACCATCGCGACAGCGCGATCTGGATCGGCCGCGCCCATCAGCTCGACTTGCGGCGCTCGACTGACTGACGTGCGCGATTCGCGCCGAGCCGTTCAAGCAGCGACGGCCGCTTTTACGGTGCAGACGCAACGCTGATTGCACGCGGCTACATGCATATGGATGATTCGAAAGATAAATTCGTCCGCGATGGCCCGGTTCATGCGTGCGTCGGTTAGGAGTCGAGTCCGACGATACAGGGGGGAGCCGATGAGATGAATGCGACCAGGCGATGGGTCAGCGGCGAAGCTGCTGTTCGCGTGATTGCGTTGGCTGCGGGGATCGCGATGCCAGCAGAAGCGCGACGGCGGCGGAATTGATCACCAATGGCGGCTTTGAGACGGGATAGCTTCGCCGGGTGGACGGTGGCGGACTCGAGCGGGAGCGCTCGGGCTCGTGGTTCATCAGCACGCCAGGGGCGACTACGCCGGTGTCGGGCTTCGCGACTGTCGGCAGCGGGCGGACTGCCCCATGGCTCGTTCTACGCGGTCACGGACCAGGGGGGTACCGGGCACCCATGCGCTCGCCCAGAGCTTCGCCGTGGGCCACAGGCAGCGGCGCCGTCATCCTGTCGTTCGACCTTTTCGTCAACGACCAGAGCGGTCAGCGGCGGATCGTCAATCCAGCCGGACTGGATCATCAACGCGGACCCCGAACAAGCATGCGCGCGGTCGACATCCTGAGCGCCGGGCTGCGGGCCGCGTTCGACACACGGGGCCACGGTACTCGGCAACTTCTATCTCGGCGTGGACGCCGGCGCCAATCCGCACCCGTTCACTGCACTACGTCGTTCGACATCACCGGCGCTGGTCGGTGCCGGCGGGTCATTCATCCTGCGCTTCGCCGAGGTCGACAACCAGTTGCTTCTTCAACGCCGGCGTCGACAACGTCGAGCGTGTTCTACGAGACAACGGCGAGGTTCCGCGAGCCGCGCGACGCTCGGATTGCTCGGCATCGGGATCTGGCCGCGATCGGTCTTCGCGCGCCGTCGCCGTTCGCATCGACCTAGTCGATCGGCACGTTACAGCGTCGCACGATGCATCGGCACAGCGGCCCTGCGGGGCCGCTTTGATTTGGAGTCGACGCTGGTTCACCCGGTCGGTGAGTCGCGTTCGCAACGAGCGGTCAGATTCCCTTCTGCTTCCGCCAGCTCTCGTACGCCGCCTTGGTCTCCTCGTTCGGCGGATACGTGCCCGGCAGCGCCGCGCCGCCCTCGATGCGCTCGAGGACGAACGCTTCCATCTTCTCCTGCTCGACGGCATCGGCTCGCGACCTCGTCGGCGAGGTGCTGCGGAATCACGACGACGCCTTCCTCGTCGCCGACGATGACGTCGCCGGGATAGACGGCGACACCGCCGCAGCCGATCGGGACGTTGAGATCGATCGCGTGGTGGTAGATGAGGTTCAGCGGCGCGCTGCCGCCGGCGCAATACACCGGGAAATCCATCTTCGCGATCTCGCCGCTGTCGCGCACCGGCCCGTCCGAGACCAGACCCGCGGCGCCGCGAACCTTGAGTCGCGTCGTGAGGATCTGGCCGCCCGACGCCACGCGCGTCTCGCCGCGGCAGTCGAGCACGAGCACATGACCCGGCGGCACGCTTTCGATCGCCTTGCGCTGCGGATGCTCGGGATTGTCGAACGCGCTGATCTTGTCCAGGTCCTCGCGCGCGGGAATGTTGCGCATCGTGAACGCGGGTCCGACGAGGTTGCCGATCGAGGGCTTGGTCAGGCGCGCGATGCCCTGGAGGTAGACGTTGCGAAAGCCGCGCTTGAACAGTTGCGTGCACAGCGTCGCAACGCTGACGCGGCGCAGGCTGTCGAGCGTGTGTGCGGGTTGAGTTCCATGGTCGGTCGACACTCGGTTGTCTGGCTGCGATCGTGCTCGTTCGGCATCAGTTTCGGCGTCGCGCCGGACTTCTTCACGAGGTCCGCCCAGCGCGGAATTTCGCGTCTGCATCAGCGCGGTCAGCTGCGCCGGCGAGGAGGCGACGATCTCGATGCCCATCTGGTTCGCCATCTTGTCGCGGACTTCCGTCGTCTTGCAGGATCTTGACGATCTCGCGTTGAGGCGGTCGACGATCGGCTTCGGCGTGCCTTTCGGCGCATACACCGCCTGCCACGACACCATCTCGAACTTCGCTACGCCGGCTTCCGCCATCGTCGGCGTTTCCGGCGACAGTGCCGCGCGTTTCGCGGTCGTGACCGCGAGCAGCTTCAGCTTGCCCCCTTGACCAGCGGCAGGCCGGCCGTCAACTGGTCGAACATGAACGTCACCTGGCCGCCGACGACGTCCTGCGAATGCCTGCGGCGTGCCTTTGTACGGGACGTGCGTGAGCTGAACGCCGATCAGGTCCGCGAACAGCTCGCCCGGCGAGATGCGTCGACGTTCCGGCACCGGACGAGGCGAACGTGCGCTTGTTCGCGTCCTTCTTCAGCAGCGCGATCAGGTCGGCGACCGAATTCACGCCGAGGCTCGGATTGACGTAGAGCGCGTTCGGGATGAAGCCGACCAGCGTGATCGGCTCGAAGTCCTTGACCGGATCGTAGGGCAGGTCCTTGTAGAGGCTCGCGTTGATCGCGTGCGTGCTGATCGTGCCGCCGAGCAGCGTGTAGCCGTCGGGCTTCGCCTTCGCGACGAATCCCGCACCCACCGCGCCGGCCGCGCCCGGCTTGTTGTCGACGACGACCGGCTGGCCGAGGACCGGTGCGAGCCCTTGCGCCAACGTGCGCCCGATCGTGTCGGTCGTGCCGCCTGGCGTGAACGGCACGACATAGCTGATGGGTCGGATGGCCAGGACTGCGCGAACGCCGCGGCGGGGGCGCGCAGGGCGAGCGAAGGCGGCGGCGCGCAAGGACGGCAAGAGATCTCATGTGCTGCATGTCGGTTTCTCCGAGTCAGAGAGGGTGTTAGTGGATCTCGGGATCGGGCGTCGCTTCACCCGACTCGAGGAAGTCGAAATCACAGCCTTCGTTGGCCTGCGTCACGTGCTTCAGGTACAGCGTCCCGAATCCGCGCGTGTAGTGCGGTTTCGGCGGAACCCATTCCGCTTGCCGGCGCGCGAGCTCCGCGTCGCTGACCTTCAACGTCAGCTTGCGCGCGGGAATGTCGAGCTCGATCGCGTCGCCGTCGCGCACGAAGGCGAGCGGACCGCCGACGTGCGATTCCGGCGCGACATGCAGCACGCACGCGCCGTAGCTCGTACCGCTCATGCGCGCGTCGCTGATGCGCACCATGTCGCGCACGCCCTGCTGCAGCAGCTTCTTCGGGATCGGCAGCTGGCCCCATTCGGGCAGTCCCGGCGCGCCCTGCGGGCCGGCGCTTTGCAGGACGAGCACCGAGTCCTTGGTCACGGGCAGCGCCGGATCGTCGATGCGCTCCGCCATGTCGTTGTAGTCGCGGAACACGACGGCCGGTCCGGTATGACGCTGCAGATGCGCTTCCATCGCCGCGGGCTTGATCACGGCGCCGTCGGGCGCAAGATTGCCGCGCAGCACGGCGAGCCCGTCGCGCTCGACCAGCGGGTTCTCGCGCGAGCGGATCACGTCGTCGTTGTAGACCGCCGGCGCCGGCCAGGTTCTCGCCGAGCGAGCGGCCGTTGACCGTGGCCGCCGACGGATCGATCAGGTCGGTGAGCTGCGAAAGCAATCCGCGCAGGCCGCCCGCGTAGTAGAAATCCTCCATCAGGTACTTGCCCGAGGGCCGGATGTTCGCGAGCACCGGCGTGCGGCGGGCGAGCTCGTCGAAGCGGTCGAGGTCGAGCGCCACCCGGCGCGGCGCGCGATCGCGATCAGATGCACGATCGCATTCGTCGAGCCGCCGAGCGCCAGCACCGTCGTCACCGCGTTGTCGATCGCGCGCGCGTCGACGACGTCGCGGATCATCAGGTCTTCCCACACCATGTCGACGATGCGCTTGCCGGAGAGCGTGGCCATCTGCGCGTGGCGCGAGTCCGGCGCCGGGATCGATGCGGCGCCGGAGAGCGTCAGGC
The DNA here is from genome assembly GCA_963804205.1 of uncultured beta proteobacterium. Taxonomy (GTDB): domain Bacteria; phylum Pseudomonadota; class Gammaproteobacteria; order Burkholderiales; family Casimicrobiaceae; genus VBCG01. The sequence goes on from CAWDPJ010000010.1 coordinate 310,898, forward strand.
CCATCGCCTCGGCGGCGCTGGTCATCGTCGATGCCGTGCCCATCGTCATGCAGTGGCCGGGCGAGCGCGCGATGCCGTCCTCGACGCCTTGCCACTCCTCCTCGGTGATGTTGCCCGCGCGCAGCTCGGCCCAGTACTTCCACGTGTCGCTGCCGCTGCCGAGGAACTTGCCCTGGAAATCGCCGCGCAGCATCGGGCCGGCGGGCACGAAGATCGACGGCAGGTTCATCGATAGCGCGCCCATGATCAGCGCCGGCGTCGTCTTGTCGCAGCCGCCCATGAGCACGGCGCCGTCGGCCGGATAGCTGCGCAGCAGCTCCTCGGTCTCCATCGCGAGCAGGTTGCGATAGAGCATCGTCGTCGGCTTCTGGAACGGCTCCGCCAGCGAGATCGCCGGCATCTCGACCGGGAACCCGCCGGCCTGCCAGATGCCGCGCTTGACCTCCTCGGCACGCTGGCGGAAGTGGCTGTGGCAGGAGTTGATGTCGCTCCAGGTGTTGATGATCGCGATCACCGGCTTGCCCGCGTAGTCGGAGCGGTGATAGCCCATCTGCGCGGTGCGCGAGCGGTGGCCGAACGAGCGCAGGTCCTTCGCGCCGTACCAGCGGTGACTGCGCAGTTCCTCGGGTTTCTTGCGGGGCTTCTGGCTCATGGCGTGATCCTGTTCAGTCGATAACGTTACCACGTCGTCGTCCCCGCGAAGGCGGGGACCCAGCGTCTTCCAACGCTGGAGACACTGGATTCCCGCCTTCGCGGGAATGACGCTGCAAAGTTCAGCCCGGATTGACGTAGGTCGTCTTGACGACCGTGTAGAACTCCTTCGCGTACGAGCCCTGCTCGCGCGGGCCGTAGCTGGAGCCTTTGCGGCCGCCGAACGGCACGTGATAGTCGACGCCGGCGGTCGGCATGTTGATCATCACCATGCCGGCCTGCGCGTTGCGCTTGAAGTGCATCGCTTCCTTCAGCGAGTCGGTGCAGATGCCTGCGGTAAGCCCGAACGGCGTGTCGTTCGCCACGGCGAGCGCCTCGTCGTAGTCGCGCACACGGATCACGCTCGCGACCGGCCCGAACACCTCTTCGCGATTGATGCGCATCGACGGCGTCGTCCCGGTGATCAGCGCCGGCGCGAGATAGAAGCCCTTCGCTTCGCGCTCGAGCCGCTCGCCGCCCGCCGCGAGCTTGCCGCCTTCGTCCTGGGCGATGCCGATGTAGGACAGGTCCTGATCGAGCTGGCTCTGGTCGACGACCGGTCCGATGTCGGTCCCCGCCTTCAGCGCGTCGTCGATCTTCAGCGTCTTCATCCGCTCGATCATCGCGTTCACGAAGCGGTCGTGGATGCCTTCGGTGACGATCAGCCGGCGACGAGGCGGTGCAGCGCTGGCCGGTCGAGAAATACGCGCTCTGGATCGACGCATTGACCGCGATGTCGAGGTTCGCGTCGTCCAGCACGACCTGCGGATTCTTGCCGCCCATTTCCAGCTGCAGCTTCTTCATCGTCTCGATCGCCTTGCGGGCGATCGCCTTGCCGGTGGGCACCGAGCCGGTGAAGCTGATCGCGTCCACGTCCGGCGAGGTGACGAACGCTTCGCCGACCACCGAGCCACGGCCCATGACGAGATTGAACACGCCGGGGGGCAGGGCGGTGCGCGAGATGATTTCCGCGAGCGCCCACGCGCTTCCGGGCACCAGGTCTGCGGGCTTGAACACGACGCAGTTGCCGTAGGCGAGCGCCGGCGCGATCTTCCATGCGGGAATCGCGATCGGGAAATTCCACGGCGTGATCATGCCGACGACACCGACCGGCTCGCGCGTGATCTCGACCTGGAAGCCCGGCCGCACCGAAGGCACGAGCTCGCCGTTGCCGCGCAGCGCTTCGCCGGCGAAGAACTTGAAGATGTAGCCCGCGCGCGCGGCCTCGCCGATCCCTTCCGGTCGTGTCTTGCCTTCCTCGCGCGAGAGCAGCGTGCCGAGCTCCTCCTTGCGCGCGAGGATCTCGTTGCCGATCGCATCGAGGATGTCGGCGCGCAGCTGGATGCTGCTTTGCGACCACTTCGGGAATGCGCGTCGCGCGCTGTCGATCGCCGCGTTCGCCTGCTCGGCATTCGCCTGCGCGTACTCGCCGACGACATCGGCCAGATTGGAAGGATTGATGTCCGGCGTTGCGGACCCGCCCCCGGTCCACTCGCCGTTGATGAAGTTTCTGGCCGCGCATGACTCTTGCTCCGCGTGGGTTGGATCGATCAGGTTACTCGGGCTGGACGCCGGCGTCCTTCGCCACCTTCGCCCACTTCGTCATTTCCGACTGAATGAACTTCGCGAAATCGTCGGGCGTGCCTCCGCCCGGCTCGATGCCCGCGTCACCGATCTTCTTGCGAACGTCCGGCGAGGCGATCGCCTTGTTGAACTCGGCGTTGAGCTTGGCAACGATGTCCTTGGGCGTTCCGGCCGGCGCGAGGATGCCGCCCCAGGTGCTCGTTTCGTAACCCGGCAGGCCGGCTTCGGCCATCGTCGGCACGTCGGGGACGATCGACGAACGCTTCGCGGTGGTCACCGCGAGCGCGCGCACGGCGCCGCTTTTCACGTGCGGCTGGATCGCCGTGACCGTGTCGAACATGATGCTGCACCTGGCCGCTCAACAGGTCCGGGTGCGCGGCCGTGCTGCCCTTGTAGGGAACGTGCGTCATGTCGATGCCGGCCATGCTCTTGAACAGCTCGCCCGACATGTGCGGCGCGCCGCCGGGACCGCTGGAAGCGAACGTCAGCTTGCCCGGGATTCGCCTTGCCGTAGGCGATCAGCTCCTTGACGTTCTTGACCGGGACCGACGCGTTGACGACGAGCATCAACGGCACGACGTGCGTCAGGATCACGGGCTCGAAGCTCTTCACCGTGTCGTACGGCAGCTTCTTGAACATGCTCGGATTGATCGCATGGCTGCTCGCGACGAGCGCCAGCAGGTGACCGTCGGGCGCGGCGCGCGCGACCGCGTCGGTGCCGATCGTCCCGGTCGCGCCGGCCTTGTTCTCGACGACGACCGGCTTGCCCCAGGCCTCGGTCAGCTTCTGGCCGGACAGGCGCGCGAGCAGGTCGATGGCGCCGCCCGGCGAAGCCGGCACGATGATCGTGATGTTCTTGCTCGGGAAACTGCGCTGCGCCCTGCGCTAGCACCGCCGGGCCGAGACTTCCGATGGCGAGACCCAAGCCCGCCGCAATGACTGCCTTCACCCGCATGTGAGACGCTCCTGATGGTCGTACAGCTAACCGTTTCCGGGACGCCGATCGCGCCACCGGGACTCGCAAGCGCGAGCGTGAGGCGCAATGGTAGCGCAAACATTCGAAGCGGCGCAACCCGTATTCGTGCGTACTTCGGGAGCGGCGGGCCTTCAGGTCGTGCCGCGATCGACGATGCGAAAGCCGACGTCGATGACCCGCTCCGGCGGCGATTCGCCGGCAATGCGCGCGAGGATCACCTCGGCGGCGATACGGCCGATCGCCGAGCGGTCGACGCTCACCGTCGACAGCGGCGGCCACGTGTACTGCGTGAATTCGAGGCCGCCGAAACCCATCAGTGCGATGTCGCCCGGCACGTCGAGGTCGCGCGACCGGGCTTCCTCGAGTGCGCCGTGCGCCAGCGTGTCGGAGCTGCAGAACACCACTTGCGGTCGGACGCTGCGGCCGAGCAGTGTGCCCATGGCCTGCCGACCGAGCGCGAGCGTGGAGGGCGCCGGCACGGTGATCGTCTCCGCGTCATCGACGCGGGCGCGCGCAAGCTCCGCCATGAAGCCGCGGCGTCGTGCCGTCGCGCGCTCGTCGTTCGCCCAGATGAGTCCGAAGCGACGGTGTCCCTTGGCGAGCAGGTGACGCGCAACCGCCTCGCCCACCTTCTCGTGGGAGAAGCCGACGAGCATGTCGATCGGCGTCGGGGTGAGGTCCCAGGTCTCGACGATCGGAATGTGCGCGGCCAGCAGGCGCTTGCGCGTCTCCGTCGAGTGATTGATGCCGGTCAGGCAGACGGCATCGGGCTTGCGGCTCAGCACGGCGGAGAGCAACGCGTCCTCACGCGTCGCCGGATAGCCGGAAAGGCCGAGCATCACCTGATAGCCTGCCTGCCACAGCCGGTCGGTCAGCGCCTGGACGGTCTCGACGAAGATGCCGTTCGTGATCGACGGCACGATGGCAGCAACGAGGCGGCTGCGCCGCGACGCGAGACCGCCGGCGAGCAGGTTCGGCACATAGCCGGTGCGCTCGATCACCTGATGAATGCGCCCGCGCGTCTCGGGCGTCACGAGCTCCGGTTGATTGAGCGCCCGCGATACCGTCATCGGCGACACGCCGGCGAGCTTCGCGACGTCGCCGAGCGTGACGCTCGCCGTCCTGCGCGGCGATGCGCGCTGGCGTTTCAACGGTGACGTCGGCTTGCGGGGCAAGGCGGATCCGGCGCAGGTCGATCCCGCGATGATAGCGATCCCATCCCCCGCCGTAAATGCCGCTGCCCCGGCGGCCGTATCGATGCGTTCGCAGGCGAGGGCCGGACGCAGCCCGTCCGCGCAGCGTGCGCTACGATGGCGGCATGGCGCTCAAGACCCGCCCGCTCGATTCCGGCTTCGGGCTCGAAGCGCTCGACGTCGATCTTTCGAAACCGCTTCCGGACGAGCAGTTCGCCGAGATCGAGCAGGCGTTCTTCCGAGGCCAGGTGCTGGTCGTGCGCGCACAAACGCTGACGCCCGCGCAGTTCGCCGCGTGGGGGCGCCGTTTCGGGCCGCCGGAGCCGCATGTCATCGACCAGTTCCACCATCCGGCCGATCCGAACATCCTGATCCTCAGCAATCGCGTGCGCGACGGGCGCCCGGCCGGGCTCGCGGATGCCGGCACGTATTTCCACACCGATTACAGCTACCTGCCTGTCCCGGCGCGGGCGACGACGTTGTATTCGATCGAAGTGCCGCGCGAAGGCGGCAATACGCTGTTTGCGAACCAGTACGCGGCCTACGACGATCTGACCGCCGCGATGAAGGCGCGCATCGATCCGCTCGTGGGCGTCCATCACTACGGCAACCGCAACAATCTCGATGTAGCGACGCCGCACCGTGGCGTCGGTGCTGACCGCCGAGCAGGAGGCATCGATGCCGCTGGTCACGCATCGGATCGCGCGGCCGCATCCGGTGACCGGACGCAAGGCGTTGTACGCAGTCAGCGGGAGCTCGTTCGGGATCGTCGGCATGCCCGATGACGAGGCCCGCGATCTGCTCGACGAGCTGGCCGCGCACGCCACGCAACCGAAATATCAGCTGAGCTATGCCTACGGCGTCGGCGACGTCGTGATCTGGGACAACGCGTCGCTGCTGCACTCGGCGACGCTGGTCGATCCCGCGCAACCGCGCACGCTCTGGCGGATCACCGTCCGGGAGCCGCTGCTCGCGGAGGGCACCGTCCTTGCGGAGCGTTTTTACGCAGCCGGCATGATGTAGTCCGCTTGCGGCTTGACGCCGGCGGCGGATCGGGGTTCGAATCCATCATTCGTTGATGTTCCGCGACGTACCCACGAGGCCCCCTGAAAGGAGTGTCGCCATGGCACGCAAGGCCGCAGCCGCAGCGGAAGTCCCCCGCAAGACCAAGAAGCGCGCCGCCCGCAAGTCGTCGTCTCCGTCGGCGGGCCGATCCTCACGAAATCAGGGCACGGCCTCGTTCGCAAGCGCGTTCCCGACCGGAGCGTACGGCGCCGCCACGCCCGAGAACCTGGCCGAGATGGCGCGCATGGCGAACATGCTGACGCCCGAGCAGGCGATCGAGCTCTACAAGGCGAATGCGAAGATGGCGCTCGACGTCATCAACGCCGCGATCGACAGCACGGCGCGGATGCGCAAGCTCCAGTTCGAGGGCGAGGAATCGGCGCGCGAATTCGGCAGGCGCACGGCGCGCGGCGCGGCCGAGGCGAAGGATGCGCAGTCGCTGGTCGCCGTAAGCCAGGAAGCGGGCCGGGAAGCGATGGAGAAGAGTCTCGCCTACTGGGGCGAGATGTTCGACCTGATCGTCGAGATGCAGAAGCGCCTGTTCGGGCTGATCCAGGACCAGGCCGAGGGTCTTCCCGGCGTCAAGCAGGCGAAGGCCGCGATGGCGATGATGCCGGACCTCGGGCCGATGAAGAACGTCGTCAGTGCGATGCAGGGCATGATCGGCTCGGGCAGCGGCGCGTTCACGTCGATGCAGAAGATGATGGCCGACATGGCGAAGATGGCGCAATCGACGATGCCGGGGATGAAACGCTAATACGCCGATGCAAAAGGGCGTCCGGAAGCTCGGTGGCCGACGGAATTCATGAGTTGCGCCTTTTGCATCGGGATTGGAATCAGGCGGGTGCCTAGGGGCGGCCCGTCGGCGCTCGCGATGAAACGGGCACGAGCACAACGCGCGTCGTGCGCGGCGTTGTGCATCTGCAGCCGTTCTGCATCACGCTTCTAGCGTCGCCACGTTCCATGCATGATGACGGGCGTCCTTGCGGGCGCCCGTTTCGTTCGTGCGGTTGACGATCGCGCCGGAAGCAGCGAGAGTCCCGGCTTCGCTTGGCAGGAGGGGGGCATGGCGCGGATCGGAGTCGGGATCATCGGGCTTGGCATGGCGCTCAAGCCGCACATGCTGGCGCTGCGCGATCTTCACGATCGCGTCGACGTGATCGGCGGCTTCAGTCCCACGGCGGCGCGCCGCAGCGATTTCGCGAAGGCGTGGGACCTGTCGACCGTCGATTCGCTCGATGCGCTGCTCGACGACAAGCGGATTTCCGCGGTGCTGATTTCGACGCCGCCGCGCACGCATGCCGAACTCGCGCTTCGCGCTGCGCGCGCGGGCAAGCACGTGCTTGTCGAGAAGCCGCTCGACATCGATCACGCGAGCGCCCGGCGGCTCGTCGATGAGGTGGAAGCGCTCGGACGCACGTTCGGCGTCGTTTTCCAGCACCGTTTCCGGCTTGGCGCGATCGCACTTCGCGAGCATCTGCGCGAAGCGGCGCTGGGCGATCTCGTGTCGGTATCGGCATCGATTCGCTGGTGGCGGTCGTTCGAGTATTTCGCCGAGCCCGGCCGCGGCACGATGGCCCGTGACGCGGGCGGGGTGCTGTTGACGCAGGCGATCCATACGCTCGATCTGCTGCTCGACCTGGTCGGCCCGGTCAAGCGGGTGACGGCGCTTGTCCGCACCAGCCCGATCCGCTCGATCGACACCGAGGACATCGCGTGCGCCACCGTCGAGTATGCGAACGGCGCGGTCGGTATCGTCGACGCGACGACGACCGCGTATCCGGGCTACCCGGAGCGGATCGAGATCGCGGGGACGAAAGGGAGTGCGCTGCTCGAAGGGGAACGCTTGGCGCTTCAGCGGCACGGCCTGCCCGCGTTCACCGTCGAGGGCGGGACCTCCGGTGGCGGCGGCGCGGATCCGATGGCGTTCTCGCACGAGTCGCACGGGCGCCTATGGGCCGACTTCCTCGACGCCGTGCCGGCCAGTCGGCAGCCCCATGCGAGCGCGCGCAGTGCGCTGCGCGTTCATGCGCTGATCGATACGATGCTCGCTTCGTCGCGCGAGCGGCGGCCGCTCGAGGCACCGGCCGCCGCGTAGCGACGTTTACGGAGTAGCGTCCGGCTTGCGCACGATGAAAATCCGATCACAACTCGTCGTCCTGGTGCTCGCGGCTATCGCGCCGGTCGCGATCCTCGCGGCAATCACGACGTTTCAGTTGTGGCAACTGCAGCGCGAGACCTACGAGCAGCGCTTCCTCGAGCGCGTGACCGCGCTACGTCTCGCGCTGGACACCGAGCTCGAGGGCACGATCCGCACGCTGCGTTCGCTCGCCGACAGCGCGGATTTCGATCCGGGTGCCGGTCCGCTGCAGGCGCACGCGCACTTCGAGCGGCTGACTTCGCATGGCCCACACTGGATCACGATGGGGCTCGTCGATGCGCAGGGCGACACGTTGGTGCGCGTCGACAGGGAGGGTGCCCCGAAGGGATTGAGGCTCGACGAGGCGACGGTGAAGTCAGTCCTGTCCGAGCGAGCCCCCGCGATCTCCAACCTCGTCGCGTTCGACGACGGCCGCGTTCTCGTTACGTTCATCGCGGTCCCGGTGCTCCGCAAGGAGGCGCTGAACGGCATCGTCTACGTCGGCGTCGAGCATCGCGGCTGGCTCGATTTTCTCAACCACTATCCGATCGCCAAGCGCGGGACGCTCACGCTGAACGACCGCAACGGCGCGATCATCACCCGTACGCTCAACGACGAGCAGTGGGCCGGCAAGCGGTCCTCCTCGGGTTACTGGGACCGCACGATCGGCAAGGCCGAGGGCGTGTTCCAGAGCGTCGGGCTCGAAGGCCAGCGCTTCTATTCCGCGTTCAGCCGTTCCGAGCAGGCAGGATGGGTGCTCGGCACCGGTGTGCCTCGTGACGAAGCGGAGGCCGGTCTTTCGGTTCCGACGACGCTGCTGGGGCTTGGAATCGCGACCGCTATCGTCGTCGCGTCGCTGCTCGCGTTGTTCCTCGGGCGGCGCGTGGCGGATACGGTCACGGCACTCGCCAACTATGCGAAGTCGATGGCCAAGCCGAACCGGCCAACGCGGAGCGCACCGCTGCCTATCGTCGAAGCGGAGACGGTGCGAATGGCGCTGGACGAGGCGGCGGTGCAGCTCGACGCGCGCGAGCGCTCGGTGAACGAGGCGCTCGAGCGCGAAGCGCGATCGCGGGCCGCGGCCGAGCAGGCGAACCAGGCGAAAGACCAGTTCCTCGCAATGCTGGGACACGAGTTGCGCAATCCGTTGAGCGCGATCAGCGCAGCGATCACCGTGCTCGATATGACGACACGCGATCACGACGCCCAGACGCGGGCACGCGAGATCGTGCGTCGTCAGCTACGTCATCTGACCCAGATCGTCAACGATCTGCTGGACGTGTCGCGGCTCACGATCGGCAAGGTCGCGTTGAACCGGCGTCCGCTCGACCTCGGCGTCGTCGTGCAGCACGTGGTGGCGAGCTTTCGCGATTCGGGACGTTGCGAGCACTTGTCGATCGAGACCGCGCTGACACCGGTGAGCGTCATCGGCGACGAGACCCGCATCGAGCAGGTCGTTGGCAACCTGCTCGACAACGCATGCAAGTACACGCCGGCCGGCGGCCATGTCCTCGTCACCGTGGAAGCAGCAGGCAACGAGGCGGAGCTTCGCGTGCGCGACGACGGTTCCGGCATCGTCGCCGACCTGCTGCCGCACGTCTTCGACCTGTTCGCACAGGGCCAGCGGACGCTCGACCGCGCGCAGGGAGGCCTCGGCCTCGGACTTACCGTTGTGCGGCGGCTCGTCGAGCTGCATGGCGGCAGCGTCGCAGTCGAGAGCGCAGGCACGAATCGCGGTTCGACGTTCATCGTGCGCTTGCCGAGGATGGAGACGCCATCCGCGCTCGAAGGGCCGTCCGCCGCGCAGCCTGCGCTCGCGACGCGGCGCATCGTGCTGGTCGAGGACAACCCGGACAGTCGCGATGTCGTGTCGACGCTGCTGCGGATGAAAGGGCACGACGTGAAGATCGCGGTCGACGGCCCGACGGGGATCGAGGCGATCGATTCGGGCGCTGCGGACATCGCGCTGGTGGACATCGGGTTGCCGGGCTTCGACGGTACCGAGGTTGCCCGGCGGGTGCGCGGGCGCAGCGGGGGCAGCGACGTGATTCTCATTGCGCTGACCGGTTACGGTACGCCGGAGGACCGCGCAACGGCGCTTGCCGCTGGTTTCGACGCGTTCCTGGTGAAGCCTTTCGATCTTGCCGCGTTCGAAGCGGCGGTCGCGTCCGCCGAGCGTTCGCGGCGGGCGGATGGGGATGCTGGTGCGCAGGCAGGCCGCGTCGCGCGCGCAGAACGAGCAGAGGATGAGAAATGAGTGGGCGCGTGGCGCTTCCGCGCCGAGGACAGCGCGAGATCGGCCCTCGCTCAAAAACCGCGTGCGATCTTCGCGTATGCCGAGTGATTGTGGATCGACTCGAAGTTCTCGGCTTCGACGACGAAGCCCTCGAGCCTTGGATCGGCGCCTAGCCTGGCGGCGACACCGCGCACCAGATCTTCGACAAAGCGCGGGTTGTCGTACGCGCGCTCGGTCACGAACTTCTCGTCGGCACGTTTCAGGATGCCGAACAGTTCCGACGATGCCTCTTCCTCGGCCACGCGCAGGAGGTCTCCGAGAAAAAGCGGCTCGCGCGTCCGGGCCGCTATCGTGATGATCGAGCGCTGGTTGTGCGCGCCATACTCGGAGATCTCCTTGGAGGACGGGCACAGCGAAGTCACGGGGACGGCGACCGACATCGTCTGCGCATAGCGGCCGCGATTGAGCTCGCCGATGAGCTTCGCCTGGTAGTCGAGGAGACTGGCAATGCCCGAGACAGGCGCTCTCTTGCGCACGAAAAACGGGAACGCCAGCTCGAGCCGGCCGCCGGGCGCATCGAGCCGCTCGACCAGCGTGTCGAGCATGTCCCGCAACGTTGTCACGCCGATCGGCGCAGCGCCGGGGATCACACGCGCCTCGAGCAGCGCGACCAGGCGGGACATGTGCGTGCCCTTGCGGTCGGCGGGCAGCGCGACGAACACGCTGCAATCGGCGATCGTGGTCTGGATGCCGTCGCGGTCGGCGATCGGCAGCGGATAGCGCAGCCCGCGAATGCCGACCTGGTCGATGGCCAGCTCCCGATGGTCGGGCGCCGACTGCACGTCGGGCATCGTCCACAGCGCGGGCAGGGATTCCGAATGGTTCATGGAGCGATTGTTGTTGAACGCCGCGCCAGCGCCTTTGCAGAGAACACCGCCATGGCCTTGAATAATCCCGCTGCGAAGTGCTGTGATTCGAGGCGACGCCCGGTTACCCGTGCGTGGTTACGCTCTCCCGGCCTGGCTCTCGCCAAAGCGATCAACGCTTTGACCGAACTTCGGCGTCCTGCCAATACAACGCTGCAGTGATTCCGGATCGGTGCTCGGTGCGCTCATCTACATCCCTGCCAATGCGCCGCACACTATGATAGCTTCGCCTGACGACGAGGACGTGATTTCATCGCGATCAAGCTTCTCTCCCAGTATCATCGACAAAGCGGTAGACGGCACGATGCCCCGGTCCGCACTGCGATCCTGATTGCGGCCCGGATCAGCACGACATTTGCACGATGCGTCGTGAGCGCCATGCGAAGCCGTCCGTACAAAGCGCGGCCTTCCTAAGAGATCAAAGATGGCAGCTCCGAATCAGCTTCGCACCAGAATCGGCGAAGGACCGGCCATTGGTGAAATGGCTTTCCTGCAACCGCTGTGGGATCGTTTGGCGGCGCGGGACCACGCCATCGGCGGATTGCCTTTTGTCACCCTGAGCTATGCCCAGAGCATTGACGGCAGCATCGCCGCGCACCCGGCGCGGCCTTTCGTGCTCAGCTCAGAAAAGTCATTCGAAATGACGCATCTATTGCGTTCCCGCCATGACGCCCTGCTGGTGGGCATCAACACCGTGCTGGCGGATGACCCGCGCCTGACCGTGCGCCTGTGGGAAGGCGACAATCCCCAGCCGGTAGTCCTGGACAGCGCTCTGCGTTTTCCCGACCAGGCCAGGTTATTGGCCCATCCCGACCGGCATCCGCTGCTGTTCACCACCGCCGCCGCGTCGGCTGGCGAAATCACCCGCCTGGAGGCCAAGGGGGCGCTGGTCCGCGTCATGCCGAAGGACACATTGGGCCGGGTCGACTTGACAGCCGCCTTGCAATGTCTCGCTGATAGCGGCGTGAAACGCTTGATGGTGGAGGGCGGCGCGACCGTCATCAACAGTTTTTTGGAGAGCCGCCTGGTGGATTACTGCGTCATCACGCTGGTGCCCAAGCTCATCGGCGGCATCAAGGCGATGGACCATCGCCCGTCGGACGATCTGCCGCCATTGTCTATCGTCGATTGCCGCTACCAGCCCTTGGGGGTCGACCTCATCATCCACGGCAGCCTGGGTAAAAGCTAGGCGGCAATGCGCGCCCACGCGCTCTTCCACGTGGCGGAACGCCGCGTTGAATGCAGGGAGGTGACCTTGGCAGCGCCCGGCGAGGGCGAAGTGCTGATCACCAGCCGCTGCTCCGCCATCAGCCCCGGCACCGAGGCGATGATTTTCAGCGGCGCGTTTCCGAAAAACACGGCATTGGACGCCAACATTGAAAGTCTCAAAGGCGGCTTTGCCTATCCCTTTTCGTACGGTTACGCTCTGGTGGGCGACGTGTCGGCAACAGGCACCGGCGTCGATCAGGACTTGATCGGCAAAACCCTGTTCGCATTTCATCCCCATCAGGACCGGGCGGTTGTGCCCCTCGCCGCTTGCCACAGGGTTCCAGACGGCGTGGCACCGGAGGCCGCGCTGTTTTTGCCGCAGGCCGAGACCGCGCTGAATCTCGTTATGGACGGCGCGCCCTTGATCGGGGAGCGTGTGCTGGTGCTCGGACAGGGCGTGGTGGGGCTCTTGACCGCCGGCTTGCTGGCAGAATTTCCGCTGGCGCGCCTGGTTGCCGCCGAACCATTCGCGTGGCGACGCGAAATCGCAACACACCGGGGCATAACGGAAACGGTCGATCCAACCGATGCCGGCCAATGGCAAAATTTGCTGGCCAGCCTGAATGGCGCGGACCTGATTTTCGAGTTGTCCGGCGACATGGCGGCACTCAATCTAGCCATCGAAGCCGCCGGTTTCGAAGGCCGGATCGTGGTGGGTTCGTGGTACGGTGCCATATCGCAACCCCTGAATTTGGGCGGCCGCTTCCACCGCAATCGCCTGCGCCTGATTTCCAGCCAGGTAAGCACGCTGAGCTCCGCGTTGACCGGGCGCTGGGATAAGCGCCGTCGCATCGACCTCGCCTGGCGCATGGTGGAAAAGCTTCAGCCACAGCGCTTGATCAGCCAGGCCTTTCCTTTGGCCCAGTGCCAGCTGGCGTTCGAGACGGTTTGTGCGCGGCGGGACGGGGTGATGCAGGTAATTTTTCAATACTGAACGAACGGCAGCGATCCATGTACCGACTAGCCGTCACCCGCGATTTCGTCGCGCAGCATTACCTCATCGGCGGCGATTGGGGGGCGGAAAACTTCAAGCACAGCCATTCTTACAAAGTGGAGGTGCTGCTGCGCGGAAAGGTGCTGAATCAACACGGCTACCTCCTGGACATCGTCGAGCTGGAAAGCGCGCTGAACGAAATCATCGCGCGGTTCCGCGACCGCACCCTCAACGACCTGGCGCCTTTCTCCGGGCTCAACCCGAGCCTGGAGCGATTCGCCCAGGTCTTCTATGAAGAGCTCTTCGCCAGGCTGGCTGCGAAGGACTTGTCGCTCACCGTGAAGTTGTGGGAAAACGAGCGCGACTGGGCCGCCTATGGGCCCGAATGAGCCGCAATGCTCGTGCCGATTTCCGAATATCTCGAGGCCAAGTTCGCTTTGGACGAGCGCAGTCTTAACCGCGACGTGCGGGCGGCTTTCCTGGACGCCTTGCGCGGCCTGCCTCAAATCGAATGCCTCGACGTGGGGGCGGGAACGGGCGCCACTTTCCGCCGCTTGCTGCAGAGCGGATTGACGACCCCACTGTCCCTGACCGCATTGGATAGGGATCGCGGCCTACTTGATATCGCCCGCCAGGATGCCGAAGGCTGGCTGCGCGCGCTGGGCCTGGAGCCCCGCGAGGAAGACGGCGCGATCCAGGCGCGAGGCGAACGGCTCGCTGCAATGCGCTTCGCCGCCAGCGAACTGAAAGACCACCGCCCGGACCGGCTTTACAACGTCATCACCGCGCACGCCTTCCTCGACCTTGCCCCGCTGCCGCAAGCCCTGCGGCAGTTCGCTGCCTGGCTGCAACCCGGCGGCTATCTTTACGCCAGCATCAACTACGACGGCGACACTGCGCTAGCGCCGACGTACCCGGTCGCAACCTTCGAGGCAACGATCCTGCGCCATTACAACGATTCCATGGAGCTGCGCCGCGTGGACGGCCAGGCAACGGGCGGGGCTTATTGTGGAAGGCGCCTGCAAGCGCTGCTGCCTGACCATGCTTTTGACATAGTGGCGTGCGGCAGATCCGATTGGAATATCAGTCCCTTCGAGGGCGAGTACCGCGACAGTGACGCGATCTGCCTGAAGGCGCTGTTGGATTTCATCGGCTGCGAAGGGCAGCGTTCCAAGATGTTCGAGGCCGATCAACTCGACCGCTGGCGCGACGATCGGCTGCGGTTGCTGCAGCAGTGCCGGCTCGGAATGCGCATCAGTCATCTCGATTTACTGGCGCGCTACCGTCCACGATAAATCCTTGTCGGCGCAAACAATAGAGTCCGCCACGCAACAGCGACGGCCTGCAAACCACGCCCACGCGATCCAGCCATTCCAAACCCAGCGCGGCCCAGCCCGGCATGTCGCCCTTGGCGACAAAACGCCAATAGCCCAGCGCGTTCGCCCGCAATCCGGCTTCTTGCAGGAGCGCCCGTAGTTCTGCCGCATTGACGAAGCGGTCACTGCTCAGGTGCTGGACGTTGTAGCCCAACAACGGCGCAATGCGGCGGTACCACAGGTAATCGCCATTCAGAGTGAGGCATACGAAACGGCCACGCGGCTTCAGCACCCGGCGCACCTCGCCGAGCACGGCAGCCTTGTCCGGCATGTGCTCGAAGGCTCCCACGCAGAGTACGGCGTCCGCCGCTTCGTTCTCTATGGACGCGAGCCGTTCGGCAGGCTCCGCATACAGCTCGATACGCGCGGCACAAGGATGCGTCCGGCGGATCATTTCGGCGGAGGTGATCATGTTCGGCGACAAATCCGTGCCGATGATCCTTCTGAACGCGTCTGCCAGCGAAAACAAATGCGCACCCGGACCGCACCCTATTTCCAACAAAACCCCACTGACGCGGGGGCCGAGCAAACCGCGGATGAGCGCCAAGCGGTAAGCCAGCAGTCGCGCGGCCCTGCCATGCCTTTCCCGGTAGCTGCCCGCAATGCCGTCGAAGAAAGCGCGGATATCGCCGCTGTCTTGCACGGAGCGTGTGTGCAACCGCATCAGGTCTTCTCCCGCCAGTGCGGCGCACGGTACATCAGGTACAGGCTCTCGGCGAAAGAATAGGCCAGCACCAGCGTCATCATTGCCGCGAGCGGAAGGCAGTAGTCCAGATACGCAGGGTAGGCGGCGAAGGAGAAGAGCAGCGTCAGCATCATGAAAAACGAGATCCAGCGGGCCTTCGCGGTGCGCTGTTCCTTCGCTTGCGGCGGCTTGGCGAATTTGACGAACAGCACGAAAAGATAGCGCAGCAGGCCCGGCAGCAGTATCCACGCCCCGAAACTTTCCGGCAGCCGGTACAACACCAGGCACAGCATGAGCATGAGAAAGGCGTCGCTTTCCTTGTCTAGGAACTCTCCGAATTCTCCGGCCAGTCCGGAGCGCCGAGCGATCCAGCCATCCACGCCGTCCATGGCAAACAGGACCGCGCCCCAGTAAACGATCTGTCCCGGCGCAACCCACGGCAATACCAATATGCCGCAGAGGCGCAGCACGGTGACCGCGTTGGCGCGACCGAACTGACCGCCGGGAGTCCAGCGACGCCGGCAACGGTATACCAGGAGAGAAAAGGACACGAAACCGCACAAGGACAGCAGCCAAGCCGGCAAGCCAGCCATCACTGCCAGCGTGAAGGCAATCATGGCAGCGGCATGGCCTTCGCTCCACCGCAACAGGAGCGGTTGTAGCGGTGGGTTACCCATCACAGTGGAAGGTTGGACACCTGGCAGGAATTTGCGACAAGAAATCGAGTCATTCTCGGCGCTATTATTCGGCGAATTGACGAACTAGACGCTTGGATCATGCCCTTCATGGCGGGAAGGCAAATCGGTTTGGTGCATCCGCCGCTCGAGTCCTTTCCCTCCGGCGGCAACGTATACAACGAAAGACTGTTGGAGTACGCCGGCCGATGCGGCTCTCCGCTGGTGTCGCTGCCGTGGCAAGGTGGGGCGCCATACGGGAAGTGGGATCTGCTGGTCTGGGATAGCCTGTTCATGGACCGGTTCGCGCGCATTGCCGACGAGCGTAGCGCTTTGCTGCTGCACTATCTGCCGTCCCTGGAGCCGGAACTGGACTTCGGCGCAAAACAAATCGTGGAAGCCATTGAACACCGCGCCATGACGCAAGCGGATTTTGCTCTCGTCACGGGAAAATGCGTGGCCGACGCCGTAGCGACGCGTTGGCCGGGCAAGCCGGTATTTGTTTGCGAGCCGGGTATAAGCGAGATGTTCTTGCGGAACCGGCCGCGCCACACGGAGCAAACCGTCAAGATCCTCACTGTCGCCCACCTGTTACCGGCCAAAGGTCATGCACAGTTGCTGAGAATATTGGCGAAGCTCCGGCATTTGCAATGGCGCTGGCATATAGCGGGCGATTGCAGCGTGTCCGCCGAGACGACATCTCTCTTGCGCAACCGTGCGGCACTGGCCGGCTTGACAGAACGCATCACTTTTCACGGAGCGTTGTCCCAAGAGGCCGTTGCGGCGCTGATGGCGGATAGCGACCTATTGGTCTGCCCAAGCGCGTTCGAAGCCTACGGAATGGCCGTTGCCGAAGCCGCCGCCAGCGGCTTGCCGGTGTTGAGCAACCGCGTCGGCGCCGCAGAGCAGTTGATTCAGCATGGCGTTACCGGTTTTCTCGCTGCTGTGGGAGATTGGGACAGCCTTGGCCGATATTTGGAGCTTTTTCTGGAAGACGCTGCGTTGCGCGCCAAATTCCGGCACAACCTCCGCCACGCCGCAGTGCGCAGCTGGGACCAGACCTGCGCGGATTTCCGGGCGGCTTGCGACGCCATGTTGGGATGAGAGTGCAGAAAATCGGCATCATGTCGACGACGACATTTTGCTTGACCTGATGATCTGATCGCCGGGAGGGATCTGCGGCTGGCTAATGCCTTACAGACGCTTGCTGCAACGACTATTTGCCTCCCGGTCGAGGCGCCTCCGACTCTGCGCTCATCGCGCGCATCCCTTCACGCGCGCTGTGCAACCTCGACATTACGGTTCCGACCGGCACGTCGAGCACGTCGGCGATCTCGGTGTAGAGCAATCCTTCGAGGACGACCAAGGCGAGCACTTCCCGTTGCTCGGCCGGAAGCCGCGAAAACCGCGCCAGCGTCTCGTCGTTATCAGCCCGATCGAGCAGCGTGGCCGGCGGCTGGAACTTGCGCGCCTCCGCCACGTGGCGATCGGCGCCGAGTGGCGGCGGCGGCTTACCCGACTCTCGTACCAACCGCTCTCGGTGCAGGCGATGCATGACGGCGAATAGCCGGTGGCGAAGCTGCGGCCACGGCGCTGGCGGAGATTGTCTTCCCGACGCACGGCTGAGGGTCTCCAGCACGAGCTCATCGGCGCGGCTCAGGTCGGCGGTGAGCACCCGAGCATAGCGTCGCAACCGCGGCAGCAGGACGAGAAGGTCGTCTTGGGTAGGCGTGTCTGGCGCGGTCATGGGACGAAAGAGTGCTTACCGCGAGCAGCGCTCCGGCGGGCGGCTTACCCGCATCGAGGGCGGCAGCAGCGACTCTCATCCGGTGAATCCGCGAAAGGCGATAATTGGTTCAATGGCCGTGGCGGTAACCCGGCCCGGCGATGCTGGAGCGACCGACGGGAGGCCTGGGCACGGAATATCTCCGCAGCGAACTGGGTTTACACTGGGAGCGATCCAAGCTCGGTCGGCGAGCGGGACGCCGACTGCAGCCTTTCCGGACGTGTGAAGCGGTGGACACGAATGTCGCGTGGCGAACACACCGAAGCCAATGCACGAGCTGGACACCGCCTGGCGGACGCAGCTGACGAGATCGCACTCATCGGCCAAGTTGCCGGCGGCGACATGACCGCCTTCGAGATGCTCTTCCGCCGGTACTACCCAAGGCTCAGACGATTTATCGAGCAGAAGACCCGACGGCCGCAGTTGGTCGATGAAATCCTGAATGACACGATGCTGGTCGTATGGCGCAAGGCGGGTACCTTCAACCTGCGCTCCAAGCTGTCCACCTGGATCATCGGCATTGCCTTGCGCCGAAGTCTCAAGGCGCTCGAGCACGTGGACGATGCGATCGACTTCGATCTCGATGCCGCCGCAAGTCCTGCGGAGTCCGGACCCGAAGCGCAGTTGCTGCGCCAGGAGCTGCGCACGCAGTTGAGTCGCGCGCTGATGTCCTTGTCGCAGGAGCATCGAGCGGTCATCGAGCTCACTTATTACGAGGGTTGCACGTACCGCGAAATTGCGACCATCGTCGGCTGCCCCATTGATACCGTGAAGACAAGGATGTTTCACGCGCGACGGCGCCTCAAATCGCTGCTGGCAGACCGCGGGAAGGAGGCGGCATGAGCGACCGCGTCATTCGATTCGATGCCGCCGCACACAAGGTCGCGCACGTACTGCTGCCGTGGTTGGTAAACGGAACACTGAAAGGAGACGAACTCGCATTCGTACAGCGACACCTTGACGAATGCCTGGACTGCCGGCAGGAGGTCGAGTGGTTGCGCGAACTCCACGCGGCCTGTATCGCCGGCGAGGCCATGCCGGGCGCATCCGTTGCCTTTCGCAATCTGCGCCGCGAGCTGGAAGAGCCAAGGGAGGGCCGGGACTCGATTGCACGGCTACGCCGGTCCCGGGGCCGCACACGGCGCTGGTGGCAATGGGCGATCGCGGCTGAATTCGCGGTGATCATCGTACTGGGAGGCCTGCTTCTAACGAGCACCGACGGCCCGGCTCTGTATCGAACCCTCGGTGCCGGGAATGCCACAACGCCGGCTACCGGAAGTCTCGTCGTCGTATTCGATCCGGCAACCTCTCAAGCGGAGGTGCAACGCATTTTGCGCAGCGTCGGAGCACGAATCGTGGACGGCCCGACCCAGGCGAACGCGTACGTGCTGGAGGTCCCCGTCGGGCAGACGGACCGGGCGGCGCAGGCAATAAAGGCCGAGCGCGCTGCGCTGTTGATCGAGCCCCTTGGTCCTCAGGGCGCCCGATGAGGAGCACTCGCTTATCGGTCCTGGTGCTGCTGTGCTTGTGCGTCGCTGCCTGCGCGCAGATGGATCGCCAAACGGAGATTTCGGTCGATAGCGATTCGCTCGAGCGGCAAGTCCTGGTCCTGTTGCGCTTGCCTGCACCGCACTTTCGTCCCGACGCGAGTTATACCGGCAGCTACGATCGCGGTGCCGGACGCGATGCGCGGCGGAAAATAGCCGAACGGCTTGCGACACAATATGGCCTGAGAATCATCGACGGCTGGCCGATCGCGGCCCTCGGTGTCGACTGTTTCGTCATGGAGTCCCCGGGCAATGTTGCGCTAGCGCAGATCGTGGAAAAATTGTCGCTGGATCCGGGCGTCGAATCGGCGCAGGCGATGCAGTTGTTCCGTGTGCTGGCGCGCAACGATCCGTTGTACCCGCTGCAACCGAGCGCCAAGCTCTGGCATCTGGACGAGCTGCACAAGATCACGACAGGAAGGCGCGTTCGTGTGGCCGAGATCGACACTGGCGTTGACGTCAACCATCCCGATCTGACTGGACGAGTGGCTGTGGCGCGAAACTTCGTGGATGGTCGCCTTGATGTCGCCGAATGGCATGGGACCGCGATTGCCGGCATCATCGCCGCGCGTGCAGACGATGGCATAGGTATCGCCGGGATCGCGCCCGAAGCGAAATTCCTGGCTCTGCGCGCTTGCTGGCAACCCGCGGCGTCCGGCGACGCCGCGGCCTTTTGCAGCAGCTTCACCCTGGCAAAGGCGCTGCAGTTCGCGCTCGACGAAAATGCCCAGGTGATCAATTTGAGCCTCGGTGGTCCACGCGACCGGCTGCTTGAACGACTTCTCGACATCGCCTTGTCGCGCGGTATCACCATTGTCGGTGCCGTCGATCCCAAGCTTGCCAACGGTGGGTTTCCTGCCTCGCACCGCGGAGTCCTTGCGGTCGCGGGAGATGACGGGCACGATGTAGCTGGGGATGTTTTACTGGCGCCCGGGCGAGACATTCCAACGGCCATGGCGGGTCAAAAGTGGGGATTCGTTACGGGTTCGTCGTTCGCTGCCGCGCATGTGACCGGTCTCGTGGCGTTGCTGCGTGAGCTCGCTCCCGACTTGCGCCCCGACCAATTGCGGGAGGCGCTGGCACCTCGGGTACTGCGGCGCACGTCTGACGATCGCCGCGTTATCGTCGATGCCTGCGAAGCCGTTAGAAAGGCGGCAGGAACCTGTGCCTGTGCGTGCACGGTGGCGCGTGATACTGGATCGTGGTCATCTCCTTGACCGCCCGAGGTCGGGCGGCACCTTTGCTCTTTTTTTGCTATTCGTTTCCGCCGAAACCTTTGCCCAGGTCTCGGGCAGCGCGAGCCTGCTCTCGGATTACCGGTATCGCGGCGTTTCTCTGAGCGATAACAGGCCGGCCGCGCAACTTGCCGTTGCGTACGACGATGCGTCAGGATGGTATGGCGGCGCATTCGCGTCCACCGTCCAGCTTGGCCATCCAACAAATCGAGAACTGCAAGCGGTCGCTTTCGCCGGCTATGCCAGCCGAATGCCCTCCGGCCTGAGCTGGGAAGCCGGCGCCGACTATTCCGTCTTCACAGGTGGCCCAAGCTACAGTTATGCCGAAGTGTACTTGGGGATCGCCTCCGAGAATGTAAGCGCGAGGCTGTACTATGCGCCGCGCTACTTTGGACAGAAGTCGGGCGTGATCTACGGCGAAATCAACGCGTCGCACGAGCTGCTCGATCGGGTTCGTCTCCTCGCGCACGGCGGCGTCTTGCGAAACAATAGCGAGGAAGCCTATGGCCGGCCTGCCGACCGCCATGTATTCGATGCCAGCGTTGGCGTGGTCATCGATTTCGATCAGTTCAGCGCCCAGCTGAGCTGGGTGGGAATCAGCTCGGTGAACACCCCGTATCCGACCGCAGCGCTGAGAAACAAGAACGGCGCGGTACTGAAACTGTCGTGGTCGTTCTAGCTCGATCGCTGCGAGTTCTTCCGGCGAGAGCCGGGTGCGGACGATCGAGCGCAGCTGCCGCGACTAGTGCACCGTCTGTGACGAAGGGAAGAGCGCGCTGACGACTTTCACGCGACCGCGCAACTCTTCCAAGGCGGCGGCCGCTTGCGGAACTTCGGCAACGCCTTCGCTGACGATGTCCAAGAGGTCGTTCGCGAACCGTAGAGTTTCCGCTAACCGGCCGTCCAGATGCCCGTTGCGGGCCAGTTCATGCGCTTCGCATAGCGCATCGAGCAGTTCCTCGATGCATCGTGTCAGATAAGCCGGCGACGACTCCGGGCGACTCATGCGTCGATGATCGCCCGCGTCTATGGCCCGCGCAATCGGCCGAACCGCCGAGGCAGAGTAGGCGGGATCGACCAGGACCGTTGCACAATCAACCGCCGCCACGAGTAAACGCGAGGCGAACGGTCTCGCGCTACGATGCGCGAGCTATGTACCTCCTCCTGGTTGAAGCCGAACCTGTAGCCGTTACGAGCGCCGCCGACGGTGCGCCAGGCGCAGCAGCCACGGTGCTCGTCAATCACCACGATCCGGCGGTTGCTGAGCATATTGCACGGACCGCGCTGAGCGAACACGGTTGGCTACTTCGTTCGGTGGTCCGCTCGCGGGCGCTGGTTGGCAAAGAGATCTCCGAGGCGGACACGACGCTCGCGCCCTTCATCAAGCAGGCGACATCGGAGGGCGTTGCGTTCGACATCGCGTTATTGCCAAGGGGGCTGAACGCCGGTGACGCAGTTGTCGAGCCTTGGCTGATGCGTCGCTTCGAAGGCGACGTGGACGCGGCACCGGACTACCCGTCATGAAGGTCCAAGTCGGGGGCCTCAGCGTACTCCGTCCCGATCGCGAATCGCCGTCTCGACGAGCTCGCGCACCGCGGCCTCGATCTCCGGATCCTGAAGCCGCTTGTGCTGCAGCATGCCACTGGGCCGACCACGTAGCGCGTCGGCAATGGTCACCCTGCTGAACCAGACGGTGCCCCGCTCGGCCCGCGCGATCGTCACTGAGTACTCGAAAGTCACGCCATCATCAAGCCGCGTGTAGCGACCCGTGAACGTACGTGGCCCCGGCATCCCTTGCTCGATCGTTGACGCGTCAACCAGCTGACGCTATCCATATCGTACTGACTCAGGCACGCCCGAGCCAGCCCACGGGACGCGAAAAGATTGCCGAGGCGAGTCCGCTGGAGGTCGGGGTAGTCCCTCACTTGCCCAGCAGGCAGCGGATGCGATCGTACGACGCGACATAGTGAACGAGCACGAGGATCGCGAAGATCGCCGTCATCAGGCGAAAGCCCCTGTCGTGAAGCGCCTACACTTGACCGTCGGCGCTCGACCGGCAGGTATGCCAACTCGCTGGTGCGGCAGGTGTCAATAGGGTGACGGAACGTGCACATGGAGCAACGGCAGCGCGATCGTCGGGTGACGTTGCGCGACGGCCGGCGCATCGGCGTTGCCGAGTTTGGAACCCCGAGCGGGGCTCCAGTGTTCTATTTTCACGGGTTCCCCGCGTCACGGCTCGAGGCTCAGCTCGTGCATCGTGCAGCGGCTTGTCAGCATGTTCGCCTCGTGGCGCTGGACCGGCCGGGTTTCGGTTACTCGGACTTTCGGCCGGGCACGTTGGCCGATTGGCCCGGCGACGTCGTTGAGGTCGCCGATGCGTTAGGAGTGAATCGCTTCGCCATCTACGGCCTCTCCGGCGGTGCACCTTTCGCGCTTGCATGCGCAGCTGACCTAGCGGCGAGGGTGAGCGCGACTGCGATCGTCGCGGGTCTCGGTATGACGACCGTGACGGAAGACTTCGCGCGTCTCGAGGTGTTTGCACGCACGTCGTTCCGGCTTGCCCGCTCGGCGCCTGTGCTGTCGCGGACTGTCAATCGTGCGCTGGCGGCTGTGCTGAGGTGGCGCCCCGAGCTGCTGAACACGCTGCTCGCGGCTGGGACGTCGGCGCCGGATCGCGAAGTACTGGGGGATGCAGAGGTGGCAGCGACCCTCGCGGCGTCGCTGCGCGAAGCGCTACGCGCCGGAAGCGAAGGCGCGTCCCATGAGCTGGGAGTTCTGGCGCGGCCGTGGAACTTCGATGTCAGGGCCGTCCGTATCCCCTGCTACCTTTGGCACGGCGAACAGGACAACACGGTCCCGGTCGAGATGGGCCGTCGACTGGCGTCGCTGATACCCGGGTGCAGTGCGACATTCCTTCCAGGCGAAGGCCATTTCTCGCTGCCGCTTCGACACAGCCATACCGTGCTGAAAGCGCTGCTGCAACATTCCTGATCGCACGGCCGGCGAACCGCCGAGCCTGAAGCGCCCTTCGAATGACAGCACCCAGGCGACAGGGTTCGTCGTGTTGAGACCCATCAGTTTGATGCGGCGACTTGCATCGTTCGCCGGGGTCTCTGCGTGCGCCGCCACCAGTTGCTATCCTCAGCCCTATGACCGACAAGCAGCAACTCGAAGCCGGCATCGACGCGCTGGAGGCACAGCGGGCAGCGCTGGGTGATGCGGTGGTCGATGCCGCCATCGGCGGCCTGCGTTCCAAGCTGGCCGCGTTGCAGGCGCGTTTGGCTTCGGAACCTGCGCAGACGCTAAGGCACGTCAGCATCCTCTTTCTCGACGCCGTCGGCTCCACCGCACTGGGTGCCCATCTGGACCCCGAGGAGATCAGCGCGGTGATGGACGGCCTGTTGTCGCGGGGAACCGCGATCGTGGAAGCCCACCGCGGCAAGGTCCTCAAGTACACCGGCGACAACCTGCTGGCTGTGTTCGGTGCGGACGAAGTCGCCGAGGACGACGCAGAGCGCGCTGTGCGCTGTGGCCTGGCTTTACTCGAACTCGGCAAGACTTCGGGCGCCGAAGTCGAGGCCGCCTACGGCTACACCGGCTTCGACATCCGCGTTGGCATCCACACCGGTGCAGTGCTTCTGGGCGGCGGCGTCGACGAAGAAGGCAGCATCCGCGGCCAGGCCGTGAACATCGCCGCGCGCATGGAACAGACCGCGCCGGCCGGGGCTTTGCGCATCAGCCACGATGCCTATGCCCAGGTGCGCGGCATGTTCGAGGTCGAGCGTCAGGAGCCACTGACCGTCAAGGGCATGGAGGAGCCCATCCAGAGCTATCTGGTGCTGCAAGCCAAGGCACGGAGCTTTCGCCTCGGCAGCCGCGGCATCGAAGGCGTAGCCACACGGATGATCGGCCGGGACGCCGAACTCGAAGCGCTTCAGGACGCGTTCAAGCGGCTGTTCATCGATCGCAATCTCGCCGCCGTCACCGTGGTTGCCGATGCCGGCATCGGCAAGAGCCGCTTGCTCTACGAGTTCGCGGCCTGGAGCGACGCACGCCCAGAGAGCTTCTTCCTCTTCCGCGGCCACGCCACGCCGCAGATGCAAGGCCAGCCCTTCGGACTCCTGCGCGACATCATCGCTTGGCGATTCCAGATCGCCGACGACGACAGCATCGAGACGGCGCGACGGAAGATGGAGCAGGGCATCGTCCCGCTGTTCCTGGACGACGACGGTCCCGACTTGTCGGAAGGACATGCCCATCTGCTCGGCCATCTGATCGGCATCGAGTGGCACGACAGTCGCCACGTCAAGGGCATCCTCGACGACCCCAAGCAGATCCGCAACCGCGCGTTCCACGCCGCGGCGCAGCTGTTTCGTCGCATCGGCAGGTCCGACGGTTCACCCGTCGTCCTGCAGATCGAAGACCTGCACTGGGCCGACAACGAGAGCCTGGACTTCCTCGCTTACCTGGCGGAGGTCGACCGGGATGTGCCGCTGTTGATGCTGTCCTGCTGCCGACCCACGCTCTTCGAACGCAGGGCGAGCTGGTGTGCGGAGAAGGTCCACCGGCGGATCGACCTGCAACCGCTCGGCAAGGACATGAGCCGACTGCTCGTCAGCGAGCTGCTGAAGAAGTTGCCCGAAGTGCCCGTCGCTCTGCGCGAACTCGTCACCGGCGGTGCAGAAGGCAACCCCTTCTACATGGAAGAGCTGATCAAGATGCTGATCGACCAGGGCGCGATTCAGACCGGCGAAGTCTGGAAGGTCAACGCCGAGCGCCTGTTGCTGACCAGGGTCCCGCCCACGCTGACCGGCGTTCTGCAGGCCAGGCTCGACGGCCTGCCGGCGCCCGAGCGGCTGACCCTGCAGCAAGCCAGCATCATCGGTCCGGTGTTCTGGGACCGGGCGCTGATCGCACTCGACACGAAGGCCAACGATACGCTGCCGGCTCTAGTGCGCCGCGAACTCGCACTGCCCCGCGCGGATTCGAACAACGACGACCTGCGCGAATACGCCTTCAAGCACCAGATCCTGCACCAGGTGACCTACGCGACCGTGCTCAAGCGAACGAGGCGCGAACTGCATGGCAAGCTGGCGCGTTGGCTGGCGGCCCAGACCGGACTGCGGGCCAATGACTTCCTGAGTGCGGCGGCCAGGCACTTCGAACTCGCCGGCGATGTGCCCAATGCGGCCGAGTATCACGCTCGCGCGGCCGAGCACGCGCGCACGCGGATGGCCCACGAAGCGGTACTGGACCACGTGCAGCAGGCACTGGCACTGCTGGACAAAACGCCCGGGGCCGGCACGCGGCTGTTGTGCTGGCGCCTGCTCGAGGTGCGAGAGGCCACACTGGATATCCATGGCGACCGGGTCGGGCAGCGCGCAGACATCGAGGCGTTGGCCGAGCTTGCCGAGGCCCTGGACGATGACCGGCGACGCGCCCATGCGGCTTGGCGGCGAAGCGCATTGGCGCAACGGATCGCGGACTACGCCGCGGTGGAAACCGCCGCGCAGCAGGCCGTCGAGTGGGCGCGTCGGGCGGGTGACGACGAGATTCGACTGCTCGCGCAGCGGATGCTGGCGATGTCCCTCGCGTTCCAGGGCCGGCCCGCTGAAGGCCGGGACATCGCGGAAGAGGCACTGGCCGAGGCGCGCGCGCTGGGGCTGCGCCGGGTCGAAGGCCTGTGCCTGAATGCGCTCGGCGTGATGCTCGCGATGCAGAACGACGACGTCGGCGCGCTTCTGCTGGACCAGCAATCGCTCGCCGCTCACCGGGTGGCCGGTGACCGGCGCAACGAGGCCATCGCGCAAGGCAACATCGGTGCCGGCTGGCTGGGGCTCGGCGAGCTGACGCGGGCTCGTGTCGAATTGGAAGAAGGCCTGCGCCTGCTGCGCATCAACGGCGAGCGGGCGCTCGCGGTCAGCCCGCTGTGCGCACTGTCGACGCTGGCGCTGTGGCAGGGCGATGACGCCCAGGCGCTCGTGCAGGCGCGCGCGGCCGTAGAAACCGCGGTCGCGGCGCACGCGCGCGACCAGGAGGCCGCGGCCTTGTGCCGAGTCGGTGACGCCGAGCTGGCGCTCGGGCGGCATGGTCCGGCGGCTGAGGCCTTCGCATCGGCGCACGCGCGCGCCAACGAGATTGCCAGCCCGTATCGGCACGACGCCTCCGCAGGGCTGGCCCGGGTCGCGTTGGCGCAGGGCGATCCCGACGCTGCGATGCAGGCGTTGGAGTCGTTGCTGACGCCCGGCGCAAATTCCGGCGCCGATGACAATCTACTCGAAGGCGTGGAATTCCCGCGCCTCGTCGAGTGGACCTGTCACCGGGTGCTGGCGCGCGCGGGCGACCCACGCGCCGCGAAGTGGCTGGCCCGCGCGCACGCGGCGCTTCAGGCCCGGGCGGCGACCATTGCCGACGCCGAACTCCGCCAGGGGTTCATTTGCAACATCCCGTTTCATCGCGAGATTGCAGCGGCGTGGGCTACGCGCAACGCGGCCAGTCGATAGATCACGTGGTGAGTGGCGGGCGTAAAGTCGGGTAGTACCCTGCCCTGACGCTGAGGAACGCGCGCCTGCAGCGTGAAAGCGATGCAGGCGGGGCGTCCCACTCTTTGACGGCGTCCCAAATGCGAGCTACCTTTGTCGCCTTACACACCAAGAGGAGGGTATGTGATGCGCAAGCTCGGACTCGCCCTGTTCGTCGTGACTACGCTCGCCGCGCCGCTGTCCGCGGCCCAGACCGCCGGGGCCCCGCCCGCGAAGGCGACCGTGAAGGCGATCCAGCCTGGGCTCTTCGAAGTGGCCGGTGGGCGCACGATGGAAGCCGTGGGCGGAGGCGTTCGCAAGATCACCGCCAAGCCCGGCACTGGCATGCGCGCGATCACCGTCGAATCGCAGTGGGGCGTGAGCTACTTCGGCTGGCCGAAGGGGGTCAAGCCCGTCGCCTTCACGATCGAGGCCAACAAGGACGGCACCACCGCGACGATCAACGCGCCCGGCTTCAAGGAAGCGGACAGGGCGGACTACAGGGCAGCGATCGAGGCCGTCGTGCCGTTCGCGATCTCCCGCACGCAGGAAACCGGACCTTTATGACGGGCGCGAAGCAGTAGTCACGAAGGACACGACGGCGCGCAGGCCCCGCGCGCCGGCCGCCTGAAGCCGAGCGAACGGCTCGGCGCATGTCTTCGCACTGACGGCGACGCGCGTGGGCGCGATTCCGATGACCGCGGGAAATGCTTAGCGCGGCAACCCGAGTCGCGAGAAGCTCTCGGGCGGCGCGTCGACGGCGCGCATCAACGACGCCATGGTTGTTGACGAGCGCGAGAAGCTCAACCTCGATCCACATCCACTGAAACAAGCCGAGACGCAGAAGGCCGCGGGGATGGTTGTATCGGATTGGTGTTAGGTCACGTCAAAGACCGACCCGGTCGGAACGTCAGAACGTCGGGCGGACACGTCGCGGACACGCGTAACAAATGAGCTGTACCGCCGTGAAGTGCAACAAAATGCACTTTCGCGGTTGATGGTAGACAACTCAACCTCCTGAAATCGCTAGAGTCACCCCTGCGAGAGGCGATCGGAATTATAGGTGATCTCCGGTCAAGACCTCGAGCCGAGCGGCTTGCCGTTCAATGGACCCGATTGGCGCAGTTCCTTCTTAGCCAACGTCGGTGGCGCCCGGACCGGATAACTCGGATGTTAGGCCGCACATTTGGGGAACGTGACTATGTTCGGTTTTCGCGAATCGCAAAAAGTACAACGCCGCCGTCGATTTAAAGCTCCACAATCAGTACGAGATCGTCACTCTGGACAACGCGAAGTTTCCGGGAGTCCTCGCGTATCTTGACCTGATCGACAATGCTTGGGACGCGAAAATGTCGGAGGACGAGGCTGCGTTGTACATAGCCACGCTGTATTTCTCTGGCCTAGCCAAGAACGGTCATGTTGGAGAGGCTTCCTGTCTGTTGTCGGTCATTCGATCGACTAGCGAGACTGGACTTCGTAGTGGAACAAATACAGCAGGCTCGCTGGGCAAAATTTTCTGAAGCCATTGACCGAGCAACGAAAGAGCTGGGCTTCTAGTGTTCTTCGGCTTAACCCCACGTTCGAGCGGACCCACCGGCAAGCGGCTTCTTCATCTGAGCGTCGGTGGCGGCGGGCCGCTCAACTTGAGCGTTAGGCGCCTTCCGTCCATGCCAGAGCCGGCATCGGTCTTCGGGACCCTAATCTTGCTGGCCGTCGTCGCAGTTTCGACGATTACGATTGTTAGATCACGCAAACATACGCCTTCGCATGGAGGCGAAGTTCCGTGCATTGCGCACGCGAGCCAACGATTCGCGCTATCAGTTCGCCGGGCGTGCATACCAGCACGGTTCAGCAGCGCATTCATGAAGCGCGCCCGCAGGTCGTGCTGGAATGCGAGCCGGCTCGCGTCCATGCAAGCCCGCTCTCACGTGCGCCAACGTTCGGTGTGCGCCGCGGTTCATTCACGCCTAGGGGCCTGATTCGAGTCAGCATCGAACGGCGCCGACGCGTTGTCGCGATTGAATATCGCAGCCGTGAGACGGCATTCCCCGTTGCTAAACAGCGTCGCCGAAGCCCCGGACAACCGTCGGAGGTAAAGACCGAAGCGGTAGCGCGCACCGGGAGCTAGGTCGCTTAGCACTGTCGTGCTCACCGAGGTGCGCTCCGAAGTGCCGAACTCGCTGGCATTCCATACGTCGTTACCGATACGGACCCACGTTAGATCGTTTGTCGAAACCACCGGCTGGACCATGATCGGACCGGCGACGTTGACCCGGAACGAGGCGAACCCGTTCAGCAGCACCGTGCGTGGAAAGCCGACGAGGGTCACCGGGTTGCTCGCGCAGACGATGCCGTCGGACCCGTTTGGGAACTCGGTCGTTCCGAGGTTACCCGACACCGAGAATTGCTCCCTGTTCACGAACACCGGTGTAAGCGCCGTTCCAAGCCGGTTCATGAAAAGGGACATCGAGGCGCGCGTGACCGGGTCGCTCGGGCAGTACACGCCAGCCGCGCAGCCGAGCGTGATCGAGCGGTTGGCGAGCCACTCGACCGAATTGCAGATCAGCGACCCCGGCGCGACGTCCGCGAATCCGTAGCAGGTGCCGCCGAATTGCACAGCGTCGATGCCGAACGTGCTGTTCGGCGCCCCCGAGCCGGACAGCAGAATCGAATCGAACCCGCCAGCGTTGGTGAACGATATGGGAACCCAGGTGTTGACCAGGTCGATCGGTACGTTCAGCGTAGAGCCGACCTGGCCCCCCGCCTTGAAGGCGGAAACGGCCAATATCACTGTGCCGGTGGAGCTCTCCGTTCGCGCCGCGAAGAACGAAAAGAAGGTTGCGTTGCGCGAGAGATTGATCGCCAATTGGGTCGGCGCGGTGGTGATGCGGGCATAGCGTTCCCCGTTGATGCTGATGGGCCCGTCGGTGCCGCTTTCGACGATCTGTGCGGACGTTGGCAGGTTCGGCACGAACGTGATGCCAAACGGGGCGTACTGCGTGCTGAGTGTGCACGGCGGCGTCGCGCAGACGGAATCGAAATCGACCACTTGCGCGAAGACAGACGCAGGCAGCATCGCGAACATACCGATCAGCAGTCTATGTAGCACTTTCACGTTTCCTCTCCCGGTGACAGCGCCGCCCGGCTGGGATGCATCCGAACGGAGCGCATTGCGAAAAGCTAGTCTCACATCTGTCCGTGATCTCGAATGGCCCGAGCATGGCCGCTCGTTGCTCCACGACGACCGTCGTGCGATTGCTCGTGCCATGCCGCCGTATTTCGACTTCCAGTTGTAGTAGGTCGGCTCGCTAATCCCGTTTTTCCGGCACCGCTCCTTAATCGACATCCCCGCATCCGCCTGTTTGAGAATCGCCACGATCTGCGTCTCGGTGAAGCGCGACTTCTTCATCACTGCCTCCTGGCAAAGAGGCCAGAAAGCTCTAATTATGAGATGTCGCCGGGGCAGGCAAGCTTAGGGAGGTCCGCGTGGTCGACCCGTACGAGGGCTATTTCAACTCGTACCGAAAGCCGGGCGACCCGTAGCGTCTCCATGTTCGCAGGCCGCGACTCCCCGAAGCGTGTCGAAACATTTAACAAGACGGCATTGCCAAGACCAGCAACCGCTTGATTTGAAAGTGGGGAACGGTTATTGCTGTAGATGACAAGTCAGCGCGTCGCGAGGGGTTCCTTATGTTGAGTCTACGAGCGGGCATTGTCTTCATGGTGCTGTCGTCGATCTTCGGCATGGCGTTTGAGTCCGATGCCCGCACTATCCGAGTAGACCGTACATGGGAGTCCATCGCTGGCAACGCACTTGCCAATGACGGCTTCGTCGAAAGGGGCATCGTCAGCGTGGCGGAGGTACCGCCAAATGGCGAACGCGTGGCCAGTCCTTTCTCGATCAATTTCTTCGGGACGGTCTACCACAGCATCTTCATCAACGAGAACGGGGTGATCAGCTTCGGCGCACCGTTGAGCGCGGCTCCGCGCAATATCGCAAACGTTTTCAACGCCGGAATTCCTGTCATCGTCCCGTACTTCGCCGATGCCGACATGGGGCTCAATGGGCGAGTGAACATTGACTTTACGTTCGGCATCAACATGTTTGTGACCATGAGCTCGACGTACCAGGGGTCGCCCGATCCCCCGACACTCTTTAATGCAATGCAGGTCGCGTTTTTCGGAAGCGAGACCAGCACCGACTTCCGGCTGGAGCTGAACTACAACACTCTAAGCTGGGAATCGGGCAACTTTGATGGCGGTGCCAATGGGCTTGGAGGTATCCCGCCACGTGTTGGCTTCTCGGACGGGTTTGGCAGAATCTACGAGGTGGCCGGCTCAGGCATGAACGGCGCGCTGCTTGGAACATTCCAAGAATGTCCGCCCCCCGGCTCTGGCTCGCTAAGCCTTGCCTGCAACGACTACTTTTTCGACTTTAGAAACGGCCTACCGTATTTGAACGGCGTGCCGATCTTCCCGAACCAGGTGCCGGAGCCGGCTTCCGCGGCTTTGCTGCTGACGGCGATCGGAATGCTCGTCGCGTTGCGTCGACGCCGATCCGCGAGACCCTAGCCCGGTTAGGCAGAGCGGGGGTTCGCCCGCGGCTACGGAGGAGAGTTGTTCGTCACTTCGTCCTCAATGCGCCACTCCCGCAACCCGCCAGCGGCCGCGGCGCTGCCGATCATCATCGGTGCCCGGCTCGCGCATGAAGAACGCGCAGCGGTCGACGTAGGGGCGCGGATCGGATTCCAGCCGCACGTGTAAGCAACCTGCGGCCGCTTCGCGACGCTGATGTCCCGGATATCGAGGCGAGCGCACAGCCAGCACAGGGCGCGGCGGGGAACCGGAGAGCGGACGAATTCGCAGAGCATGGCGAGCTGTACCGCGACAGCGACGAGTATGTACGCAATGGCTATGCGCCCGACGCCGACTCGGCGCCGCGTGCTGGCACGAAATCCACCAACCAACGAAGTAAGCCGGCGCCAACAGAGAATTGTGCAATAGCGAGTTCATCTGGTGGCGTGTATGCCGCCTCCTCAGATTGCCCATGTCGGTATGGATTGGCGGCGTGCGTCCAGTCGGCTAGGACATGAACGAACCGGGCAGAGGTCTGCTGCGTCGCCTTATCCGTAGCCGCGTAGCGACGCTGAACGATCTTTCCAAAGTCGCCCTTAATGTTTCCGTCAATAAGCTGTTTGTCGTCGCATGCGAGCCGGAACGCTGTCTCGACAGCGACAAACAGATCTCGAACCGCGCCCTTGTAGTCAGGAACGCCAGCGGTCAGCTTCTGTTGTGCCGCCTCAAAGGCTGTCCGTATCGCACCCAAATGCGGCAGGTCAAGCGCGACAATAGCGGCTGCGACTACTCGATGGAATTCTTGGTCGACTTTCGGATGAACCTGCATCGTCGTCGACATCAAGCAGCAAATTCTCTTCCGCCACAATGCGCCGCAAGGTCTTTAAGAAAGACGCCCGATACTGTGCATTCTTCGTCGTGAGACGGTACGCAATCGTCATCAATGAAATGACGTCAGAAAGCTCCGCACGCTCAATCGAATCTCTCAACAGCGTAGTGCGTGCCGTTTCGTTCGAACTGTGTCCCGGCCCACAGTCGTAGCTGCTCATCGATGACGTAGTCGCGGCCGTAATCGATCGTGGCTCGATACAGCGCGTACACGCGAACACGAAACCGCTTCGAATCCGCCTGTGGTTCTGCCGGCAAACCATAGTTGGTTCGGAACAATTCTCCTGGAATGGCCATTCGGTTTTCCGTACGATTTCCGTACCAACTTCTCTGGTTGGAGAAATCGTCGTCAACTCGTTGATTTTATTGGCGTCCCCAAGGGGATTCGAACCCCTGTTACCGCCGTGAAAGGGCGATGTCCTAGGCCTCTAGACGATGGGGACCTGTTCGCGGTGCCGGCACGAGAAGGCTTTCGTGCGCGGTCAGGTCGATGTGGTGGAGGTAAGCGGGATCGAACCGCTGACCTCTTGCATGCCATGCAAGCGCTCTCCCAGCTGAGCTATACCCCCACGGCGAATCGGAAATTATACAGGCCGTGGTTAGGGCCTGCAATTTGGTGTATCGGGCCAGTACATATTGCACTGGTGGGGTGGCGGTTTGGTGAAGGAATTGTAGAGGTGAAAGCAGGCGAGGGGTCTTGCGGTTGGGGACCGGTACGGTCAGGCTGAAGTGGGGTCGCTCGAGGTTGTACCAAGAGAGATAGCGAAGGAGCTCGAGGTTGAAGTCGGTGAGATCGTCGAGGAATAGCAAGTCGTGGTGGTAGTCGATGCACTCCTCTTGCACGGTGCGATTGAAGCGTTCGCAGTGGGCGTTCATCTTCGGGGTCTTGGGATAGGTATGCCAGTGGGTGAACAGGCGGTTGGCGAGTTCGGTGGCGAAGTGGCGCTGGAACTCGCCGCCGTTATCGGTGAGCACGGCCTCGATGGCGAAGGGGAAGACGGCCTGGATGAGATGCAGGAACTGGGTGGCGGCGAGGCTGGCGTGGCTGCGGGTGGCCCAGGCCCAGGCGAAATGGGAGTGCAGGTCGATGAAGGTGATGATGTAGCGGCGGTCGTTTTGGGCGCGCAGTTCGATGGTGTCCAGGGCCACGCAGTGGCCGGGGTGCTGGGCGTGGAAATGCTTGGGCTTGCGCAGGCGCTTGCTGCGAGGCGGCTTGGCGTGGCCGTGGCCGGTGAACTGACGGGGACGCGAGCGCATCTTGTCGGGAGCATCGGCGATCAGGCGGCCGATGGTACGAGGGCTTGGGCACGGCAGTTGATGGTCGGGCGGCGAACGCTGCGAGCAGCGGATGCAGCTTCTCTTTGGCCAGGTTGGGGTGAAGCGTGCGCAGGCGGCGGATCTCCGCCACCAGGGTCGGGGGCCAGGCGCGCTGGCGGCGATGTTTCGGGGCCGTGGAGCGTGGTGCTAGGGCAGCGGCGTTGCCGCCCTCGGCGCGCAGCTTGGCGCGCCACAGGTAGAGGGTACGGCGGCTGATCTTGAAGGCTTCGATGGTCGCGGCCAAGCCGTGGCGTTGCCAGAACTCGCAGGATCGCCAGTCGCTGATGGGCATCGTGTCCGAGCATGCCCCAGCGTAAGGCGTAGCCGGCGAGCCGGTAGAAGCCTCTAACCCGGTAGCCGACGTGTTGGACGCGCATCGCACTCCTCGGCGAGCAGGGAGTGCAATATGTTTCTGGCCTTTGTCATTTGGCGCTACACCGCATTCGCTATCATGGCGCCGCCTCGAGCGACCCTCGCCGCGCGGGCAGGCCTTCGAGTCCTCAGCATGCCGCTTCCCGCGCCCGATTCCACCGCCCTTCCCGACCTCAAGGATCGCGTCGTCTTCGTCACCGGCGCCGCCGGCGGCCTGGGCCACGCGATCACGATCGCTTGCGCGACCGCAGGCGCGACCGTCGTCCTGCACGGCCGCGTCGTTCGCAAGTTGGAGGCGCTCTACGACGAGGTGATGGCGCTAGGTGCGCCCGAGCCGGTGATCCTCCCGCTCGACTTCGCCAAGGCCGAAGCCGAAGACTTCGCCAACGTCGCGAGCGCGCTCGAGAGCCAGTTCGGCCGGCTCGACGCGATCGTCCACACGGCCGTGCAGCTCGGCACGCTCGGCCCGCTCGAGCATCAGTCGTTCGACCTGTGGCTCTCGGGATTGCGCATCAACCTCGCGGCACCGATGGGCCTGACGCGCGCGCTTGCGCGCCTGCTCGCGCAGAGCACGGATGCGAGCGTGACGTTCACGCTCGACACGCGCGGCCAGGAGCCGCACGCGTACTGGGGCAGCTATGCGGCTGCCAAGGCCGGCCTCAGTGCGCTCACCACGATCATGGCGGACGAGTGGGAGAACGCGCGAGAACCTGCGCGTCAACGCCGTCGTTCCCGGCCCGATCCGTTCGCCGCTGCGCACGCAAACTCACCCGGGCGAGGAGCGCGAAGCGCTTCCGCCGCCCGAAGCGCTCGTGCCGCTGTACCTGCATCTGATCTCCGGACAGACGAAGGCGGAGAGCGGCGCGCGTATCGATGCTCAGGCCTGGCTCGCCGGCGCGCCGGCCGTCACCTCCCTTCTTCCGTAGCGAAGCAACACGCGCAAGCGCCGGAAGTCGTCGAGGTCCAGCATGTCGGCCACCAGCGGGATGGCCTGCGACCAGCGCGCGCCATCCGGACGCCAGACGATCGATGTGAACAGCGGATGCACGAACGTCGCCTGAGCGCACGTGGCCGGCAATCAGCTTGCCATCGCGGCGTCGCGCCACGATCACCGCATCGCTCGACAGCAGGATCTCGACGACGGCGCGGCGCGACGTCCGCGTGCCGTGCAGACGAATGTGATGGCGCGCCCACCCGGCCAGCGCGACGGCGGCAACAACATCGCAGGCGGTTGGCGTCGGAAGGGTCAGAACCACGCCGAACGCTGCAACCGCCAGCAGCAGCGATCGCAACCGTCGCGACACGCGAAGGGCGCGGCGACACGCGAAGCTGGACGGGCAGGCGCATGCGCCATTGAAGCGCGCGATCGCGATCGTCCGCGACTGAACGATTGGCTTAAGACCGAGGGACGATTGCCCTCATCCCCGGCCCTTCTCCCCGGAGAGGGAGCGTGCTACGCCGGCCGGGCGTGCCCCGCCAACCGCAACCAGGTCTCGACGACCGTGTCCGGGTTGAGCGAAATGCTCTCGATCCCCTGCTCGACCAGCCACTCGGCGAGATCCGGATGGTCGGACGGACCCTGGCCGCAGATGCCGCAATAGCTGTCGGTCCTGCGGCAGGCCTCGATCGCAAGCGCCAGCATCGCCTTCACCGCATCGTCGCGCTCGTCGAACGTGGCCGCGATCGGTCCGCCCGAATCGCGATCGACGCCGAGCGTCAACTGCGTCAGGTCGTTCGATCCGATCGAGAACCCGTCGAAATGCTCGAGGAAGCGGTCCGCGAGCAGCGCGTTCGACGGAACCTCGCACATCATGATGACGCGCAAGCCGTTCTCGCCGCGACGCAGATCCGTTCTCCGCGAGCAGCTCGATCACGCGCTTCGCTTCGGCCACCGTGCGCACGAACGGGATCATGATCTCGACGTTGGTGAGTCCCATGTCGTCGCGAACGCGCTTCATCGCCTGGCACTCGAGCGCGAAGCACGCGTAGAACTCCTTCGCGATGTAGCGCGACGCGCCGCGGAACCCGAGCATCGGGTTCTCCTCGTGCGGCTCGTAGCGGTTGCCGCCGATGAGGTTGCTGTACTCGTTCGACTTGAAGTCCGAGAGCCGCACGATCACCTTCTTCGGCCAGAACGCCGCGGCGATCGTCGCCACGCCTTCGGCGATCTTGCTGACGTAGTACTCGGTCGGGCTCGGATAGGCGGCGATGCGGCGCTCGATATCGCGCTTCAGCGACTCGGGCTGGTGGTCGAACTCGAGCAGCGCCAGCGGATGGATGCCGACGTTGCGGTTGATGATGAATTCGAGCCGCGCAAGCCCGACGCCTTCGTTCGGCAGCCGCTGGAACTCGAACGCGAGCTCGGGGTTGCCGACGTTCATCATGATCTTCGTCGGCGAAGGCGGCATGTGATCGAACGTCGCTTCGACGATCTCGACCTCGAGCAGCCCCGCGTACACGTGCCCGGTGTCGCCCTCGGCGCAGGACACGGTCACCTCCGCGCCGTCGTTCAGCACCTGCGTCGCGTCGCCGCAGCCGACGACCGCCGGGATGCCGAGCTCGCGCGCGATGATCGCCGCATGGCAGGTGCGACCGCCGCGGTTGGTGACGATCGCCGCCGCACGCTTCATCACCGGTTCCCAATCCGGATCGGTCATTTCGGTGACGAGCACGTCGCCGGCCTGCACGCGCTCCATCTGCTCCGCCGATTTCACGAGGCGCACGCGACCCTGGCCGATCTTCTGGCCGATCGCCCGCCCGGTCGCGAGGACGTTCGACGTCGATTTCAGCCGATAGCGCTTCAGCGACTCGCCAGCCGCTTCCTGCGACTTCACCGTCTCGGGCCGCGCCTGCAGGATGTAGAGCTTGCCGTTGCCGCCATCGCGCCCCCATTCGATGTCCATCGGGCGGCCGTAGTGCTTCTCGATCGCGATCGCGTAGCGGGCAAGCTCCTCCGCTTCGTCGTCGGTGATCGAGAAGCGCATCCGCTCGTCCTCGGGGACATCGACCGTGCGCACCGAGCGGCCCGCCGACGGATCGTCCGCGAAGACCATCTTGACCGCCTTGGCGCCGACGGTCTTGCGCAGGATCGCGGGCCGCCCGGCCTCGACGTTGCGCTTGTAGACGTAGAACTCGTCGGGATTCACCGCGCCTTGCACGACCGTCTCGCCCAATCCGTACGACGCGGTGATGAACACGACCTGGTCGAACCCGGACTCGGTGTCCAGCGTGAACATCACGCCCGCGGCGCCGGTGTCGCTGCGGACCATCCGTTGCACGCCCGCCGACAACGCAACGTCCGCATTGGCGAAGCCCTTGTGCACCCGGTAGGCGATCGCGCGGTCGTTGTAGAGGCTGGCAAAAACCTCCTTTATCGCTTGAAGAATATTCTCCAAGCCTTTGATATTCAGGAATGTTTCCTGCTGTCCGGCGAACGAAGCGTCGGGCAGGTCTTCGGCGGTGGCCGACGAGCGCACCGCCCATGACGCATCGGGATCGCCGGCAGCAAGACCGGCATAGGCATCCCGGATCGCCCCCTCCAGCGCGTGCGGGCAGCGGCGCCTTGGTGATCCAGCCGCGAATCTCGCTCCCGGCGCGTGCCAGCTCGCCGACGTCCTCGACATCCAGTGACCGCAGCCGCGCGGCTATACGCTCGTCCAGGCCGCCCTGCGCGAGGAATTCGCGGTAACGCCGCGGCTGTCGTCGCAAAGCCGCCGGGGACGCGAATGCCGGCGCCCGCAAGCTGGCTGATCATCTCGCCGAGCGATGCGTTCTTGCCGCCGACCGCATCGATGTCGGTCATGCGCAGGCGCTCGAAGGGGACGACGCGGACGACTTGACTCAAGCGGCCCTCCTGGGAAGCCCGTGGCGCCCGCGCGGCGCGGTGCAGCGCAGGAGGCGTTATCGGAGCCGCTAGTTTAGCGCGCGCGACAAAATCGACCGCCGCGATGCTGCATTGCAAAACCAAACGGCGCCGCGCCGGCGCCGTTTTCGGAGGAGCGATGCCGCCGGTCAGCGCGGCTCGTTCGCCGCGGCCGGACCGCTGCTCGCGCCCTCGACCTCGGCCTCTTCGCCCTCGCCCAGGTCCAGCGGCGGCACCGCCCCCGCGCGATGCCGGCTGCGCACGGCGCGCCGCAGGCTGCGATACAGGTCGGGATGCGACTCCTTCAGATAGCTGATGATCTCGAAGTCCACGCGCTTCACCTGCGAAAGATCGATCTGCTCGACGTGCACGAGCCGCAGCAGCTCACGCACGGGCTTCGGCATCTCGCGCCCGCTTTCATAGCGCGAGCCGCCGCTTTGCGTGACGCCGATCTGCGTCCAGAACTGCTCCTGATTCAAGCCGAGACGCCGGCGAATCTCGCGAGGATTAAGAACGCGTTCGAGCAGTTTCACATCGATTCCCGTGTTGTTTGGGCGCCAGATCGATCACCCTATCCCAATGGCATATTTTTGACCGAACCCGCGTAACGCGCAAGGGTTACCGACGGGCGGCCCGAATAATCGTTGCAACTATGCGTTATCCACAACACGCGCCATTCTGCACCCGGGCGGCGCGTTTCGGGTCGCGATCCCGATGGGCAGTCTACGGAGGCGCCGCCGCCGGTCGCCGGTTTTCGCGACCGCGCACGCTGTCGTGCACCGATCGTGTCCGCGCGGCAATGCGGCCCGCACCAGTATCATGGCGTTCGAGGCTGAACTTTCAACCACCGCGCACGGTTCGCCTCCCGCGCCGATCGAATCCGCATGCGCCGTTACGACCTTCATTGTCATTCCACCCGGTCCGACGGACTGCTCGCCCCGGCGGAGATCGTCAGGCGCGCCGCCTCGCGGGGCGTGGACGTGCTCGCGCTCACCGACCATGACGAGGTCGTCGGCCTTGCGGAGGCCCAGGAAGCGGCGCGCGAAACCTCGCTCGAATTCGTCTGCGGCTCCGAGCTCTCGGTGAGTTGGGAGGACCTGACGATCCACGTGGTCGCGCTGCGCATCGATCCGGCGCACGCGGGTCTCCTCGCCGGGCTCGAGGCGATCCGCAACGGGCGCGAGACCCGCGGACAGCGGATCGCGGCAGCGCTCGAGGCGGCGGGCATTCCGGGCGCGTGGGAGGGCGCTCGTCGCCACGTGACGAGCGAGCGGCTGATCTCGCGCACGCATTTCGCTCGCTTCCTCATCGAGGCCGGGCACGCGCGCGAGATGAAGGACGTGTTCAAGCGCTTTCTCGCGCCGGGCCTTCCCGGCTATGTCGACCATGCCTGGGCGACGCTGCCGGACGCGATCGGCTGGATCCATGCGGCAGGCGGCGATGCGGTGCTCGCGCATCCCGGCCGCTACAAGGTGTCGTCCGGCGGCCTGCAACGGTTGCTTGGCGACTTTCGCGACGCAGGCGGCGACGCGATCGAGGTGCTGTCGCCGTCGCACACGGCTTCGCAGGTCTCGCAGTTCGCCTCGCTTTCCCGCACGTACGGCCTGCGCGGCTCGATGGGCTCCGACTATCACGGGCCGGGCGAAAGCTCGATCGACCTCGGCGACCTGCCGCCGCTGCCCGCCGGCGTGACGCCCGTATGGACGAACTGGTAAAGGCGTTGCCCGAACCCACGGCGAAGCCGAATCGCGCACGGTCTTCTTCGTGTCGGACCGCACGGGCATCACCGCCGAGATGCTCGGCAACAGCATGCTGGTGCAATTCGAGCAGTTCCAGTTCAATCGGTTGACGATCCCGTTCGTCGACAGCAACGAGAAGGTCGAGGACGTGATCCGCCAGATCAACCAGCGTCGCCGAGCGCGAGGGCCAGCGGCCGATCGTCTTCACGTCGATCGTCGACGAGGAGGCCGCCGAGCACGTCCGCAGCGAGGCGAACGCGCTCACGCTCGACGTGTTCCAGGTCTTCATCAGCCCGCTCGAGGCCGAGCTCAAGATGCGCAGCTCGCACGCGGCCGGCCGCTCGCACGGCATCGCGAACAGCCACGAGTACTTCGCCCGCATGGAAGCGATCAACTTCACCCAGGCGCACGACGACGGCGCAACGACCCGCGATCTGTCCAAGGCGCAGGTGATCCTGGTCGGCGTCTCGCGCTGCGGCAAGACGCCCACGTCGCTCTACCTCGCGCTGCAGTTCGGCATCCGCACGGCGAATTTCCCGCTGACGCCGGACGATTTCGTCGATCGCAAGCTGCCGAAGTCGATCCTGGCGCACAAGGACAGGCTGTTCGGGCTGACGATCCAGCCGGAACGCCTTCGCGAGATCCGCGAGGAGCGGCGGCCCGGCAGCAAGTACGCGTCGCTCGAAAATTGCCGCTTCGAAGTGCGCGAGGCC
The DNA here is from genome assembly GCA_963804205.1 of uncultured beta proteobacterium. Classification (GTDB taxonomy): domain Bacteria; phylum Pseudomonadota; class Gammaproteobacteria; order Burkholderiales; family Casimicrobiaceae; genus VBCG01. Next base: position 351,201 of record CAWDPJ010000010.1, read on the forward strand.
GAGCACCTGATGGAGCGCGAGCGTATCCCCACGCTGGACACGACGACGAAGTCGATCGAGGAGATCGCGACGACGGTCCTGCACCGCACCGGGCTGCGCCGGACCGTGTTCTAGGCCTCGTGCGAGTGCGTCGCTCGCCACGTCGGCGTTGATTCCTGCCGCGTCTGTCGAAAGTCGTGTGGCTTCGCCACCGATTTTCGGGAAGCTCCCTCGGCCGAAAGTAGGGTTTCGACTTTCGGACACGACAAGCGGTTGACTTGTCAACTATCCGGCGCGTCCCGGCGTGACGCGCAGGATGCTGCCGTTGCTTGCGTCGATCAGCAGGTACAGCAGTCCGTCCGGCCCCTGCACCACGTCGCGCACCCGACCGACGTCGCCCAGGTAGCGCTCTTCCTTGCGCACGCGATCTCCGTCGAGCTCGAGCCGGACCAGCCCGCCCGGCGTCAGCGAGCCGATGAACAGGCTGCCTTTCCAACCCGGGTAGGCATCGCCGGTGTAGAACGTCGCGCCCGACGGCGCGATCACCGGATCCCAGTAGTAGACGGGCTGCTCCATGCCCGGCTTTCGCCGTGCCCTCGCCGATCTTCGCGCCGGAATAGTCGACGCCGTAGGTGATCACCGGCCAGCCATAGTTGCGCCCGGGCTGCGGGTGGTTCAGCTCGTCGCCGCCGCGCGCACCGTGCTCGACCGTCCACAGCTGGCCGGTCGCCGGATGCAGCGCGGCCCCCTGCAGGTTGCGGTGGCCGTACGACCAGATCTCGGGGCGCGCACCTTCGCGCTTGGCGAACGGGTTGTCCGCCGGGATCGAGCCGTCGGCATTGATCCGCACGACCTTGCCGATCGTGGTGGACAGATCCTGCGCGCGATCGCGATAGCTGAAGCGATCGCCCGTGGTCACGAACAGTGTGCCGTCGCGCGCGAACACCAGTCGCGAACCCCAGTGGTTCGGTCCGGACACCTTCGGCGTCTGGCGCCAGATGACCTCGACATTCTCGAGCGCGTTCGCAGCGAGGCGGCCCCGCGCGACAGCCGTGCCGGCGCCCCCTTCGCCCGGCTCCGAGAACGAGAGGTAAACAAGGCGATCGGTTGCGAATTGCGGTGACAGGGCGACGTCGAGCAGGCCCCCCTGCCCGCTCGCGTAGACCTTGGGCACACCGGCAAGCGACTCGGACAGCTGGCCGTTCCGGTCGACGATTCGCAGGCGGCCCGGCCGCTCGGTCACGAGCATCCGGCCATCCGGCAGGAACGCGAGTCCCCACGGATGCTCGAGGCCGGTCGCCACCGGCTTCGTCGAGATCGGCGCGTCGATTGCCGCCGGCGTCGGGGATCGGGGCGTCTGGGCGTGCGCAGCCGTGAGGAACGCGGCCGCGGTGACGGCGATGATCGAGCGCCTGCAAGGATTCGACATGGCAAGCCTTGGGAGAGGGTCGGGGATGAGCGGGCATGGCGGGTCTGCTCCCGCCGGTGCCGCCTGACGTACAGACTGTTGCGGACGCGGCGCGGTTCACTTCTCGCGCGACCCGCGCTGTCGTACATTCGCAGATCGGGCGCAAGCTTGCGAGGCTCCATGCTGAAGGGAATCCATCCGCTGCTGACGCCCGACCTCCTGCGCGCGCTCGCCGCGATGGGACACGGTGACACGATCGCAATCGTCGACGCCAACTTTCCGGCGTCGAGGGTGGGCCAATCGCTCCTCGTCGTACCCGGCGCCGGTGCACCAGCGCTGCTGGACGCTGTGCTGAGCGTGCTGCCGATCGACACCGCGAGCGACGCCGCCCGCGTTCACGATGGAAGTCGTCGACGATCCCGATGCGGTGCCCGACCCGGTCGCGGACTTCGCGATGGTCTTCACCGATCATGCGCTCGGCGATTGCGAGATCGGCCGCCTCGAGCGCCATGCGTTCTACGACGCGGCGCGCGCCGCGTTCATCGTCGTGCAGACCGGGGAGCTGCGGCCCTACGGCAACATCCTGCTGGTCAAGGGCGTCGTGAATCAGTTCGAGGGTTCGTGATCGTCGTCTTCGGATCGATCAATCTCGACCTCGTCGCGCGCGTCGCGAAGCTGCCCCGCCCCGGTCAGACGCTCGCGGGTCGATCGTTTGCGTGCAACCCGGGCGGCAAGGGTGCGAACCAGGCGCTCGCCGCACGTCGCGCCGGCGCCAACGTAGCGCTGTTCGGTGCGGTGGGTCGCGACGCATTCGCCAGCGCCTGCGCTCGCGCTGCTCCGCGAGGGCGGTGTTGCGCTCGATGGCGTGCGCGAGGTCGACGCGACAACCGGTGTCGCGCTGATCCATGTCGAGGATTCCGGCGAGAATGCGATCACTGTCGTCGCGGGCGCGAACGCATTGGCGTCGGCGGATCAGGTCCCCGATGATCTGCTGTCCAGCTCGACGACGGTCCTGCTGCAATTCGAGACGCCGCCGGCCGAAAGCCTGGCACTCGCGGTGCGAGCGAAATCGCGTGGTGCGCGGGTCGTCCTCAACACGGCACCGGTCAGCACGCTCGATCCGTCGTGGCTCGCGTCGATCGACGTGCTGATTGCGAACGAGCACGAGGCAGCCGCGCTCGCCGGCGAGTTGGAACTTCCCGAAGATGCGGATGCCTTCGCGGCCGCAACGGCGGCTCGCTACGGGATCGCGACAATCGTCACGCTGGGGTCGAAAGGCGCGATCGCAGCGACGCCGAGCGATTCGCTATTCCGTGCCGGCACTCCCGGTCCAGTGCATCGATACCGTTGGCGCCGGGGATGCGTTCGTTGGCGTGCTCGCGGCAGCGCTCGATCGCGGTGCCGCCCTGCCGCAGGCGCTCGCCCATGCCGCGGCCGCCGGCGCGCTGGCATGCACGCGTGAAGGCGCGCAACCTTCGTTGCCTCGCGCGAGCGACATCGAGCGCGCGGCTGGCACGCTGGAAGCACAGGTTCGAATCACGCCGGTGTCCGCATGATCCTCTGCTGCCGGACGCACTCGAACAGCACGACGGCGGCCGCGGCCGCTGCGTTCAGCGACTCGACGCGACCGGGCATCGGGATCGTGATCCGGTCGCTTGCAGCGTCGAGCATCGCCGGTGAAAGCCCGGCGCCTTCGTTGCCGATCGCGACCGCCAGCGGCCTCGCGAGCGTTGCGCGATACAGATCGTCACCGCCCTCGCGAACCGTCGCCACGACCCGTCCGCCGCGCTCGCGATACGCGCGCGACCACTGTGGCAGGTCGATGTCCTCGTGGATCGAGAGCTGGAAATGCGCGCCCATGCCGGCGCGCAGGACCTTCGGCGACCAGGCAAAGGCGCAATGCGGGGACAAGAGCGCGTGCGACACACCCGCGGCTGCCGCGGAGCGCAGCATCGAGCCGACGTTGCCAGGGTCCTGCACGTCGTCGAGCAGCAGGCAAAAGTCTCCCGCGTCATCCAGCGCGGGCTTCGGCGTGCCGACGACGGCGAGCATGCCGACCCCGGCCGGCAGCACGGCAAGCTCGTCGAACAGCGGTTCGGGCACGACGAGCGTGCGCGCGTCGAAGCGCTCGGCGAGGCGGCGTGCTTCCGGCCGCTCGAGGAAAGCTTCGGTCACGATGAGCGTCTCGGGTGCTCCGTGTCGCTGCGCATAGGCTTCGACAAGATGCTCGCCCTCGAGCACGCATTTGCCGGCTTTGCGCCGATCGCGCGACGAGGCAACGAGGCGGGACGCTTCCTTGAGCCTGGGATTGTTTTTCGAGCTGACGCGAAGCATCGAGGGTGCGACGAATGTCGTACCCGCGAAGGCGGGAACTCGGTCATCCGCGCCGCGAAGACGCTGGGTCCCCGCCTGCGCGGGGACGACGAGTTCCTGCGTCACTTCGTCGCCTTCGGCCGACTGCCGGCCGGCTGCAGCTGGAAGAACACCTCGTCGCCGCGGACCATGCCGAGCTCCGACCGCGCGCGCTCCTCGATCGCCTCGAAACCGGTCTTCAGGTCGCGCACATCGGCGTCGAGCGCTTCGTTGCGCGCCTTGAGCTTCGCGTTCGCCTCGCGCTGCCCGGCAAGCTGGCGGTCGAGCTCGCGCACCTTGAGCCAGCCGCCTTTCCCGAGCCACATCGGGTATTGCAGCGCGACGATGAGGGCGACGAAGACGAGCGCCAGTATCTTCACGAGCTACGTGATGTTGTAGAACGCGTCGCGTCCGGGGTAGCGGGCGGCGTCGCCCAGGTCTTCCTCGATGCGCAGCAGCTGGTTGTATTTGGCCGTGCGATCCGAGCGCGACAACGAGCCGGTCTTGATCTGCCCCGCGTTCGTCCCGACCGCGATGTCGGCGATGAGGCTGTCCTCGGTCTCGCCGGACCGATGCGAGATGACCGCCGTGTACCGCGCGCGAGTCGCCATCGTGATGGCCGAAAACGTCTCGGAGAGCGTGCCGATCTGATTGATCTTGATCAGGATCGAATTGGCGATGCGCTTGTCGATGCCTTGCTTCAGGATCTTCGTGTTGGTGACGAACAGGTCATCGCCGACCAGCTGAACGTCGTTGCCGAGCCGGTCGGTCAAGAGCTTCCAGCCGTCCCAGTCGTGCTCGCTCATGCCGTCCTCGATCGATACGATCGGGTACCGGCTGCAAAGCGTGGCAAGCACGTCCACCATCTGCTGCGAGGTGTACGTGGCGCCCTCGCCTTCGAGCACGTAGCGACCGTCCTTGTAGTACTCGGACGCCGCGCAGTCGAGCGCGAGCGCGATGTCGGTACCCGGCGTGTACCCCGCCTTGTCGATCGCCTGCAGCAGCAGCTCGAGCGCTGCCTCGTTGCTCTCGAGGTTCGGGGCGAAGCCGCCCTCGTCGCCCACCGTCGTCGGCATGCCTTTCGCGTCGATGATCTTCTTCAGCGTATGGAACACCTCGGCGCCGTAGCGCAACGCCTCGCGGAACGTCGGTGCGCCGATCGGCACGAGCATGAACTCCTGCATGTCGATCTTGTTGTTGGCGTGGGCGCCGCCGTTGATGACGTTCATCAGCGGCACCGGAAGCTGCATTTCGCCCGCGCCGCCAAGGTAGCGGTACAGCGGCAATCCGGATTCCTCCGCCGCCGCCTTGGCAACCGCGCAGGACACGGCAAGGATCGCGTTCGCGCCAAGGCGCGACTTGTTGTCGGTGCCGTCGAGGTCGATCAGCGTCTTGTCGATCAGCGACTGCTCGGCGGCATCGAGGCCGAGGATCGCCTCGGTGATCTCGGTGTTGACGTTTTCTACCGCCTTCTGCACGCCCTTGCCCAGGTAGCGCTTTGGATCGCCGTCGCGGAGCTCGATCGCTTCCTTCGAGCCCGTCGAAGCGCCCGAGGGCACGGCCGCGCGCCCGGATGCGCCGGAATCGAGCACGACGTCCGCCTCGATGGTGGGATTGCCGCGGGAATCGAGGATCTCGCGGGCGACGACGTCGACGATGGAGCTCATGAGAGTCGGGAAGAGGATCGAGGATCGAGGATCGAGGGAGCAGCAGCGAGCAGACTTCACGTTAGCGCGGTATCCATCAGTTCCTGCTCGGGAAAGCCCGCGCGCTTCACGGAAGCGTCGAGCTCCTTCAGCGTCTCGAGCAGGGCACGCATACGTTGCAGCGGCCACGCGTTCGGGCCATCGGACAGCGCCTTGGCCGGGTCCGGATGCGTTTCCATGAACACGCCGGCGACACCCGCGGCGACCGCGGCGCGCGCGAGCACCGGGACGAACTCGCGCTGCCCGCCGGACGACGTGCCCTGGCCTCCAGGCAACTGCACCGAGTGCGTCGCGTCGAACACGACCGGGCAGTTCGTCGAGCGCATGATCGCGAGCGAGCGCATGTCGGAGACGAGGTTGTGATAGCCGAACGATGCGCCGCGTTCGCAGACCAGGATGTTGTCGCTGCCGCTCGCGGCCTTCGCCTTGACGACCACCTGCAGCATGTCCTCGGGTGCGAGGAACTGGCCTTTCTTGATGTTCACGGGTTTGCCCGCGCTCGCGACGGCCTGGATGAAGTCCGTCTGCCGGCACAGGAACGCCGGCGTCTGCAGCACGTCGACGACTGCTGCGACGACGGGCACCTCGTCCGCCTCGTGAACGTCGGTGAGCACCGGCACGCCGATCTGTCTTCGCACTTCCGAGAGCACGCGCAGCCCTTCCTCCATGCCGGGACCGCGGAAGCTCGCGTGCGAGCTGCGATTCGCCTTGTCGTAGCTCGATTTGAAGATGAACGGGATCGCGAGCGATCCGCAGATCTCCTTGAGCTTGCCGGCGACGTCGAGCTGAAGCGCTTCGCTTTCGACGACGCAGGGACCGGCGATGAGGAACAGCGGGTGGTCGAGGCCGACGTCGAATCCGCAGAGCTTCAACGCGCGGCCTGGTGATGTAAGTGCTTGTCGTCCCCGCGGAGGCGGGGACCCAGTGGCTTCCGCTCGAAAGACGCTGGATTCCCGCCTTCGCGGGAATGACGACGTTGGGAACGATCGCCGATCACCGGATCGATCAGATCGACGCGACGAGCTCCGCGACCGCGCCGGCGGTGCCGCCATGCGCCGCGCCGCGCTGCTGGTCGAGCGCCGCCTTCACGAAGCTCACGAACAGCGGATGGCCGCGTCTGGGATTGGACGTGAACTCGGGGTGGAACTGGCAGCCGAAGAACCACGGATGATCGGCCAGCTCGACCATCTCGCACAGATCGCCCGCCGCTTCGCTCTTCGCCCACGCGCCGACGACGAGCCCGGCCGATTCCAGGCGCGGCAGGTAGTGGTTGTTGACCTCGTAACGATGACGGTGTCGCTCGGCGACGGACGTGGCGCCGTAGATGCGGTTCGCAAGCGACCCGGGAACGATCTCGCAGGGTTGCGCGCCGAGCCGCATCGTCCCCCCCAGGTCCGACTTCTCGGTGCGCTTCTCGATCGAGCCGTCGCGGTTCTGCCATTCGGTGATCAGCGCGACGACCGGATGCGGAGAAGCCGGATCGAACTCCGTGCTGTTCGCATTGACCAGCCCCGCCTTGTGGCGCGCGTACTCGATCACCGCGAGTTGCATGCCGAGGCAGATGCCGAGGTACGGCACGCGGTTCTCGCGCGCGTAGCGGATCGCAGCGATCTTGCCCTCGACGCCGCGCTTGCCGAAGCCGCCGGGCACGAGGATCGCGTCCATGCCCTTCAGCGACTCGATGCCGTCGCGCTCGACGGCTTCCGAGTCGACATAATGGATCTGCACCTTGCTGCGCGTATGGATGCCCGCGTGGATCAGCGCCTCGGAGAGCGACTTGTACGACTCGGTCAGGTCGACGTACTTGCCGACCATCGCGATGTGCACCGTGTGCTCGGGATGCTCGAGCGAATCGACGAGCCGGTTCCATACCGACAGATCGGCCGGCTTTGCGTTGAGCGAGAGCTTCTTGTCGACGATCGTGTCGAGGCCTTCCGCGTGCAGCGCGCCCGGAATCTTGTAGATCGAATCGGTGTCGAGCGCCGGGATCACCGCCTCGGCCGGAACGTTCGTGAACAACGCGATCTTGCGGCGATCGCCGTCCGGGATCGGCCGGTCGGCGCGGCACAGCACGATGTCGGGCTGGATGCCGATCTCGCGCAGCTCCTTGACCGAATGCTGCGTCGGCTTGGTCTTCATCTCGCCCGCGGTCGGGATGTAGGGGACGAGCGTCAGGTGGATATAGCAGACGTTCTCGCGGCCGAGCGTGATGCCCATCTGCCGGATCGCCTCGAGGAACGGCAGCGATTCGATGTCGCCGACCGTGCCGCCGACTTCGACGACCGCGACCTGCGCGTCACCGGCGCCCGCGGAGATCCACGCCTTGATCTCGTCGGTGATGTGCGGGATCACCTGCACGGTGCCGCCGAGATAGTCGCCGCGCCGCTCCTTGCGGATCACGCTCTCGTAGATCTGGCCGGTCGTGAAGTTGTTGCGCTTGCCCATCTTCACGTCGGTGAAGCGCTCGTAGTGACCGAGATCGAGGTCGGTCTCGGCGCCGTCGTCGGTCACGAAGACCTCGCCGTGCTGGAACGGCGACATCGTGCCCGGATCGACGTTGATGTACGGATCGAGCTTGAGGTTGGTGACGCGGACGCCGCGGGAGGTAAGGATCGCCGAGAGCGATGCGGCCGCGATGCCTTTGCCGAGCGAGGAGACGACCCCGCCGGTCACGAAGACGAACTTGGTCATGGGACAAGTTCTCTTGGAAATTGCCATTCTACCGGAAAACGACTGCGCGCACGCGCAGTCGTCCCCGCGCAGGCGGGGAGCCAGTGTCTTTTTCTTGCGACGGCGACCGAACGACGCTGGATTCCCGCTTACGCGGGAATGACGCCGGGGTTGGGTTCCCGCCCACGCGGGAATGACGAACTAAAGCCCCAGCCCCGCCGCGATCCGTTCGCGCACCGTCTCGCGCCCCAGCAGCGCCAGCACCGCATCGATCGCCGGCGTCTGCGGCGTGCCGGCAACGAGGACGCGCAGCGCCATCATGACCTGCGGCGGCTTGAGCCCGTGCTTCGCCGCCGTCGACTTGAGCAGCGATGCGATTGCCTCGCGCGTCCACGCGTGAGCGTCCATCGCATCGAGAATCTCGATCAGCGCGGGCCGGCTCGCGTCGTTGACGTGCTGGGCGATGAGCGAAGGGTCCGGCTGCACCGGCGCGTAGAAATAGCGCGCGGCTTCCGCCATCTCGACCAGCGTCGGCACGCGGTCGCGCAGCAGTGCCGCGACCTCTGCAGGCGCAGGCCCCCTGGCGGGATCGAGCCCCGCTTTCTCGAGGAACGGCGCGAACGTCGCCCCCAACTCTTCTGCCGGTGCGCGCTTGAGGTGCTCGTGGTTCACCCAGCGGAGCTTCTCCGGATCGAACCGGCCCGGCGAGGACGACAGCCCTGCAAGATCGAACCACTGCACGAGCTGCTCGCGGGAGAAGATCTCGTCGTCGCCATGCGACCAGCCGAGGCGTGCGAGATAGTTGACGACCGCGTCGGCGAGGTAGCCGTCGTCGCGGTATTGCAGCACGCTGCGCGCACCGTGCCGCTTGGAAAGCTTTTCGCCTTCCGGGGTCAGCACCGTCGGCAGGTGGGCGTACACGGGTGGCGTGGCACCGAGCGCGCGCAGGATGTTGATCTGCCGGGGCGTGTTGTTCACGTGATCGTCGCCGCGGATCACGTGCGTGATCTTCATCTCGAGGTCGTCGACGACCACGCAGAAGTTATACGTCGGCGTGCCATCGCTTCGCGCGATCACCAGATCATCCAGCTCGGCGTTGGCGATCTCGATGCGGCCCTTGACCGCGTCGTCCCACGCCGACGCTCCCCTCGTCCGGATTGCGAAAGCGCACGGCGGGCTTCACGCCCGGCGGCGGGGTCATGCCCTTCGCGCGCTCCGGCCGCCAGCGCCCGTCGTAGCGCGGCTTCTCGCCGCGCGCTTGCTGCGCCTCGCGCAGCGCATCGAGCTCGTCGGGGGTCGTGTAGTCGAGATAGGCGAGGCCGCGCGCCAGCATGTCGTCGATTGCGGCGCGATAGTGGTCCATCCGCTGCATCTGGAAGTACGGACCCTCGTCGTAGTCGAGCCCGAGCCACGCCATCGCTTCGATGATCGCCTGCGTTGCCTCCGGCGTGCTCCGTTCGGTGTCCGTGTCCTCGATGCGCAGGATGAACGTGCCGCCGTGGCGGCGCGCGAACGCCCACGGAAACAGCGCGGAGCGGATGTTGCCGAGGTGCATGAACCCGGTGGGGCTGGGCGCGAAGCGGGTGCGGATCGTGTTCATGCGCGCCAGCGCAGATCCAGCGTCGTCGGCGCCGCAGGATTCGCCGGCTCCGGCGCAACGTGCATCGTGCCGGGCGTGTGCCCCTGCGACCAGAAGCGCGCGAAGCGACGCGCTTCGGCTTCGTTCGCGTTCACCGGAAACGTTCCGTAATTGCGCCCGCCGGGATGCGAGACGTGATAGGTGCAACCGCCGAGCGCGCGGCTCGCCCACGTGTCGACGAGGTCGAGCGTCAGCGGCGCCTGCACGCCGATCGTCGGATGCAGTGCGGACGGCGGATTCCAGGCGCGGAAGCGAACGCCGGCGACGAACTCGCCCGGCACGCCGGTAGGTGTCAGCGGCAGCGCGCGCCCGTTGCAGGTGACGGCGTGCCGGCCTCCAGTCGTTCCGGTGACCTTCACCTGCAGACGCTCGACCGACGAATCGACGTAGCGCGCCGTCCCGCCGGCGCTGATCTCCTCGCCCAGCACGTGCCAGGGCTCGATGGCCTGGCGCAGCTCGACGGTGATGCCGTCGTAGCTCACGGTGCCGTAGCGCGGGAAGCGGAACTCGACGAACGGATCGAACCACGCGGTCGAGAACGGATAGCCGGCGCGATGCAGATCCGCGACGACGTCGTGCAGATCGGCGGTCACGAAATGAGGCAGCAGCCATCGGTCGTGCAACGCCGTGCCCCACGGGACCAGGCGGCCGCGATACGGCTCGCGCCAGAACCGCGCGACCAGCGCGCGCAGCAGCAGCATCTGCACGAGACTCATCCGCGGGTGCGGCGGCATCTCGAAGGCGCGGAATTCGAGCAGGCCGAGGCGGCCGGTCGGGCGTGTCCGGCGAATACAGCTTGTCGATCGAGAACTCGGCGCGATGCGTGTTGCCGGTGAGATCGGTCAGCAGGTGGCGCAGCAGCCGGTCCACGAGCCAGGGTTGCGGCGACTCCGTGCCGGGCTGGTGCACGCGCTCCATCTGCTGGAAGGCGATCGCGAGCTCGTACAGGCGGTCGTCGCGTGCCTCGTCCACGCGCGGCGCCTGGCTCGTGGGGCCGATGAACATTCCGGAGAACAGGTACGACAGCGACGGATGGTTCTGCCAGTAGGTGACCAGACTGCGAAGCAGATCGGGACGGCGCAACAGCGGGCTGTCCGCAGGCGTCGCGCCGCCGAGCGTGACGTGATTGCCGCCGCCGGTGCCGGTATGACGGCCGTCCAGCATGAACTTCTCGGTGCCGAGCCGCGTCTGCCGCGCCTCCTCGTAGAGCGTTTCGGTGAGCGCGACGAGCTCGCGCCAACTTCCGGCGGGATGCACGTTGACCTCGATGACGCCGGGGTCCGGCGTGACCATCAGCACGGACACGCGCGAGTCGCGCGGCGGCGCGTAGCCCTCGATCGTGACCGGCATATCGCGTCGCGCGGCCGCGTCCTCGACGATCGCAACCAGCGCAGCGTAATCCTCGGCGCGCGCGACGGGCGGCATGAACACGCGCAAATGACCGTCGCGAGCCTCCACGCACAGCGCAGTCTTGACGACCTCGCGCGGTTTTGCGCCGCGGCGCTCTCCGCGTCCGCGCCCAAGCGCATCGCGGGCCGGCATGTCGCCTACCGGCGCGAACGGATCCACCGGCGGCTCGTGCTCCTCCTCGTCCGGCAACCGCTCGGGCAGCGAGCCGAGCGGCAAACGCAACCCCAACGGAGAATCGCCGGCGATCGCGTAGAGCCGCTCGCGACGCAACGGCCACGGGCTCGATTGCCAGACGGTACTGCCGGTCCCCGCCGGCTCGGCGGGGACCGCCTTGAGCGGGAGGACGAAGCCTGCGGGCTTGTCCAGCCCGGCCATCAGCAGGCGCGCGAGGCGCGCGCGGTCGGTCGGCTTCGAGAGGTCCGCGTTCAGAGGATCGGCGTTGACCGGCAGCGCGCCCTCGTCACGAAGCAGCTTCGGCACATCCTCGTACGCCGTCTGGATCAGCTCGGTCGGCAACCCGAGACTTGCCGCGAGCGCTTCGATGAACGCACGTGCATCGTCGATCGTCGCGCGCCCCGGCGCTGTCGTATCCGCAAGGAGCCGCGGCTCGCGCCAGAGCGGTTCGCCGTCCTTGCGCCAGTACACACCCAGCGCCCAGCGCGGCAGCGGCTCGCCCGGATACCATTTGCCGAGCCCGTCGTACAGCAGGCCGCCGGGCGCGAATCGCTGCGCGAGGCGTCGCAGCAAGGCTTCGGCCAGCAGGCGCTTGCGCGGCGAATGCGCGGTGAAGTTCCACTCCGGGCCTTCCATGTCGTCGATCGACACGAACGTCGGCTCGCCGCCCTGCGTCAGCCGCACGTCATGGTGCTCGAGCTCGCGGTCGATCGCATCGCCGAGCGCGTCGATCTCGCGCCATTGCGTGTCGGTGTACGGCTTGGTGACGCGCGGATCCTCGTGAATGCGCGTGACCTGCATCGCGAACTCGAACTGCGTGTTGGACGGATCGGTGAAGCCGATCACCGGCGCGGCGCTGCCCGGATCCGCCGTGCACGCCAGTGGAATGTGGCCTTCGCCCGCCATCAGACCGGACGTCGGATCGAGCCCGATCCAGCCGGCGCCAGGCAGATAGATCTCCGCCCACGCATGCAGGTCGGTGAAGTCGCGATCGGTGCCGGCGGGGCCGTCGAGCGGTTTCTGGTCCGCGACGAGCTGAATCAGGTACCCCGATGCGAAGCGGGACGCGAGGCCCAAATGCCGCGCGATCTGCACGAGCAGCCAGCCGCTGTCGCGGCACGAGCCCGAGGCTTGCGCGAGCGTGTCGTCGGGCGCCTGCACGCCTGGCTCCATGCGGACGAGATAGCGGATCTGCTGCTGCAGCTGCTGATTCAGGCGGACGAGCAGCTGAACCGTCGATTCACCCGGCCGGATCGAGCGCCGGAACGCATCGAGCCATGCAGCAAGCCGCGGCCCGGTCGGCGCGGTCTCGAGGAACGGAATCAACTCCTTGGCCAGCACGCCCGAGTACGCGAACGGATAGTGCTCGGCGTAGGGCTCGACGAAGAAGTCGAACGGGTTGATGACCGTCAGGTCGGCCGTCAGGTCGACGACGATCTCCAGGTGTTCCGAGGGCTCCGGAAACACCACCCGCGCAAGCCAGTTGCCGTACGGGTCCTGCTGCCAGTTGATGAAGTGCTTGTCGGGCGATATCGACAGCGAGTAGCCGAGCACCGGCGTGCGCGTGTGCGGCGCCGGGCGCAGGCGGATCTCGTGCGGCGCGAGATTGACGCGCCGGTCGAAGCGGTACGAGGTGCGGTGATGCAGCGCTACGCGAATGGCCACTGCGATGCCCTTCACATGCGAAGCGTGCCCGCGTCGCACGACGCTCGTTGTTTCGTGCCGTTGCGCGCGGAAGCCGACGGGCCGCCCCGAGGCGTCCGTCACTTCCACACCCGATGAAAAACGTGCAGCGCCGGCTGCTTCGTCATCCACCGCCGCCGCGGACGCCTTTTTCATCGGCTCTTCTACGCCCAATCGGGATCGGGAAGCTGGCCGAAGATGCGGCGCAACCCTTCGCCCCACTGCGTGTGGATCATCTGGAAATACGGATCGGTATCGTCGATGCGCCGCTGCAGCTTCACCCGCAGCGCGTCGCGCTCGTAGACCAGCAGGTCGATCGGCAGCCCGACGGAAATGTTCGACCGCATCGTCGAGTCGAACGACACCATCACGCACTTGATCGCATCGGTCAGGCTGGTGTCGCGGTTGATCACGCGGTCGATGATCGGCTTGCCGTACTTGGTCTCGCCGATCTGGAAGTAAGGCGTGTCCGGCGTCGCCTCGATGAAGTTGCCTTCGGTGTAGACGTGGAACAGCCGCTGCGGCTCGCCGCGGATCTGGCCGCCGAGGATGAAGTTCGCCGAGGAGTCGATGTTGTTCTGCATCAGGTAGGCGCCGTCGCGGCTCTTCACTTCGCGCAGCGCGTCGCCGAGCATGCGCGCGACATCGAACATCGACGGCGCGTTGTAGAAGTGCATCTCGTCGTCGCCGGCGCGGATCCGCTGCTCGAGCATCGAAAGCGCGTTCTGCGTGATCGAAAGGTTGCCGGACGACATCGACACGATCATTCGCTCGCCGTCCTTCTTCCAGACGCGCATCTTGGAGAACCGGGCGATGTGGTCCACACCCGCGTTGGTGCGGGAGTCGGACGCGAAGATCATGCCCGCGTCCAGCGACATGGCGACGCAATACGTCATGAGGGGGCGTTGGAACCCAAACTGATGATTCTAGCCGAGGAGAGGTGCGCGTTCAGCGGTGCCCGATTTCGCGTCAGTAGGTCGGGGCCAGGAAGCGACGCGTGATCTCGTCGTCGAGCGCGCTGATCCGCTCGAGGAAGTCGATCAGGTACTCGTGCAGGCCGAAGCGCATGATGTCCTCGGTCTTGCCGAACTCCAGGCGCGCATGGAGCTCCCCGCACATCCGCTCGAGCTCCCAGTTCCGCTCGTCGCACAGGAGCCTCAGCGTCTCGTTGATGAGACCCAGGCAGGCGTGCAGCGAGCGCGGCATGTCCCGACGCAGGATCAGGAGCTCCGCGACGCGGCGCGGCGTGATGACGTCGCTGTAGATCTTGCGATAGGCCTCGAAGCCGGAAACCGAGGTCAGCAGCGACTGCCACTGGTAATAGTCGACGGCGCCACCGACATCCTGCGCCGACGGCAGCAGCAGGTGATACTTGGTGTCGAGGATGCGCGCGGTGTTGTCCGCGCGCTCGAGGTGCGTGCCGAGCCGGAGGAAATGGTAGGCCTCGCCGCGCAGCATCGTCCCGAACGTGATGCCGCGGAACAGGTGCGAGCGCATCTTCACCCAGTCGCAGAATTCCTGGACGCCGATCCGCTGCACGCGGTCGTAGTCGTAGGTGCGCATCTCGAGCCACGACGCGTTGATGTCCTCGTACATCTCCGAGGTGATCGAGCCGCGCACCGAGCGGGCGGATTCGCGCGCTGCGCGCAGGCAGCAGAAGATCGACGACGGGTTCGCGCCGTCGAAGGCCATGAAGCGCAACGCATTCTCGGCGGAAAGCTCCGGGTACTTCGCGTAGTACGCTTTCGCCGTCCCCATCGTGATCAACGGCACCGCCCAGGGCGCCGCCCACGCCATGCCCGGCTCCCCGACGTGGTAAGGCAGACAGCGATGTTCGATAGGTAACGTCGAGCAGCCGCGCCGTGTTCTCCGCCCGCTCGATGTGACGGCCGGTCCAGTAGAGCTCGTTCGCAACGCGCGAGAGCATCGTCACGGTCTCTCGAGCACCCAGCGTGTCCTTGGTGCCCGCCCGCCCTGCGACGAGTTCACGACCAGCGATCCCTCGCGCAGCGCGACGCGCGTGAGGCCGCCCGGGACGAGATTCACGGCCCGTCCCGAGAGCACGTAGGGGCGCAGGTCGATGTGGCGCGGGGCGACGCCGGCCGCGACGAACGTCGGGCAGGTCGACAGCGCCAGCGTCGGTTGCGCGATGTACTTGTCCGGCTGCTTGAGGATCCGCGCGCCGGAACTCCTCGCGCTCGGCCGCCGTCGAGGCCGGGCCGATCAGCATGCCGTAACCCCCGGCGCCATGAACCTCCTTCACGACCAGCTCGTTCAGGTGCGCGAGCACGTAGTCCCGCTCCTCGGGGACATAGGTCTTGAAGGTAGGCACGTTCGACAGCACCGGCTCCTCGCCCAGGTAGAAGCGGATCATCTCCGGCACGAACGGATAGATCGACTTGTCGTCGGCGACGCCGGTGCCGATCGCGTTCGCAAGCGTGACGCGGCCGGCGCGATAGGCGGCGAACAGCCCGGGCACGCCGAGCTGCGAATCGGGCCGGAACGCGCGCGGGTCGAGGAAGTCGTCGTCGACGCGCCGGTAGATCACGTGGACGCGCTGCGGTCCGCGCGTCGTCTTCATGTAGACGGTGTCGTCGCGGACGAACAGATCCTGGCCCTCGACCAGCTCGACGCCCATCTGCTGCGCGAGGAAGCTGTGCTCGAAGTACGCGGAGTTGTACGGGCCGGGGGTCAGGACTGCGACCGTCGGCTGGTCGCCGCCATCCGGGGCAACCGCCCGCAGGTTCTCGAGCAGCAGGTCGGGATAGTGCTGCACCGGCCGGATCGACTGCGTCGCGAACAGCTCGGGAAACAACCGCATCATCATCTTGCGGTTCTCGAGCATGTACGACACGCCGGACGGCACGCGAAGGTTGTCCTCGAGGACGAAGAACTCGCCGCCGTCGGCGCGCACGAGATCGACGCCGGCGATGTGCGCGTAGATGCCGCCGGGGACGTTCATGCCCTGCATCTCGCGGCGGTATTGCGCGTTGCCGAGCACGCGCTCGGGCGGGATCACGCCCTCGTGCAGGATGCGCTGCTCGTGATAGATGTCGCCGAGGAATGCGTTCAGCGCCGCGATCCGCTGCTTCAACCCGCGCTCGAGCACGGCCCATTCGTCCGCCGGAATGATCCGCGGAACGAGATCGAACGGAATCAGCCGCTCGGTGCCCGAGTCCTCGCCGTAGACGGCGAACGTGATGCCGACGCGGTGGAACGCGCGCTCCGCCTCCTCGCGCTTTTGCGCGATCTGGTCCGGCGACGTCCGGCCGAGCCAGTCCGCGAAATCCCGGTAATGGGCGCGAACGGCCCCGTCCGGGGTCTGCATTTCGTCGTAGGGAGTGTTCGGCAAGGGGTCACCGGACCGATGGGCCTAGGCCCATCAGCAAACCGCGCGCCAGCGCGGAAATCACTTGCTGCGCATACGTTTACCGCCGTATGGGCGTCAAAATTCCCGATTTTGCACCGCTTTCGTGCAAAAAAAGCACTAAGAGCGTGCATAATTGTCCTGGACGAGACATGGACGAACGTTCGTTCGATGTTTGACCGGGGTAGGTCCCCATGATTAAATCGCGGCTCCTGTCTGGGTTCGCGGGGCGGTTAGCTCAGCGGTAGAGCACTGCCTTCACACGGCAGGGGTCACTGGTTCGAACCCAGTATCGCCCACCACATGAACCGCGGGGTCGTATGCAAATGCGACCCCTTTTTTTTGCATCGGCGGCGCAATCGAAGCGCAACAGCGCCGCGTCCGCGCAATCCCTCGTCGCACCCCATCGCGTCACGGCCGCCCGAGGAAAAAGTACGCGCTGCGATTGCCCTGCGAGCCGACGCCGTAACCTAGATACACCGGACCGATCGGGCTGTCGAGCGCGAG
Organism: uncultured beta proteobacterium; assembly: GCA_963804205.1. Classification (GTDB taxonomy): domain Bacteria; phylum Pseudomonadota; class Gammaproteobacteria; order Burkholderiales; family Casimicrobiaceae; genus VBCG01. The sequence continues at coordinate 368,096 of CAWDPJ010000010.1, forward strand.
GAACGCCGCGCCCGAGTACAACGTTCCCGAAGGACTCGAGGCGATAAGAGGCGACCCGTAATCGCCGATTTCCGCCGACACGCCCGCATAGAGGCCTTCGAGCAACGGAATATCGGCCAACTTGTAAACGTAGACCAGGCGACCGAATCCGAAGCGCTCGTTCAGCAGTTGGCCGGTCTTGAACCCTGACTGCTGCAGGAACCCGCCCCAGGGGACGGTGGTGTAATTCGGGCCTCTATTCTCGCTGATCGGTCCAGTCCCGCGGAAGCTGGCCTGCAGCGTGTGTCTCCCGACCGTGTGTGCGCCTATCGCAGAGACGTCCCATTGATCGTAGTCGAGATCCGAGCCCAGTGCCTTCAAACCCTTCAGCAGTGTCACGCTTGCAGCGTAGCCGCGCTTCGGGAAGAAGTAACTGTCGAGCTGGTCGACATAGCCGGCCAACCGGATGCCGCCGATCGTCGTCGATCCCGATGAGGTCGGGAACACCTCTACACCCGAATCGAGCTTCGCCTTGGTGACGCCGTTGAAAAGCCCGAGCCGCACCTCGCCGAACCGCGTAGGATTGCGCGCCGATGTCGAGACCTGCGAGGGCGGTCGGAAACGAGTATTCGGCGATCGAGTGCTTCTGGTCGAATACCTCGACGTAGTAGCGTTCGACATGCAGGTGCGGCGCGACGAAGAACCGGTGCCGCGGCTCGAGCGGCTGATAGAACTCGGTGTTGATGCTCGTGTTTCGTCCCAGTACGAGATCGGTCTGCCATTCGCCGCCGAGATCGTTTATCCACGTACGGCGGTACTGGCCGAGGATGTTGAAGAAGGCGTTGCCCGAGAAGTCCGACGAGAGCCCGAGGCCGATGCGGGCGTAGTTCGGTCCCCAGCTCTTCTCGATCGCCTCGATGTTGAGAATGCGACGCGTCGGCGTATCGATCACGCGGTAGTTGACGCGCTCGAAGTCGTCGGTTCCATAGAGGCGCAGCAGGTCGGCATCGAGCTTCGCCGGGTCGATCGGCTGTCCCGGCTGCACGTCGAGGACCGTTTCGGCATAGATCGGATTCACCCGGCGCATAGCGTCGAACCGGATCTCGTCGACCGGACGCTGATCGGGAACCTGCGGGGCCGTGCGCACCGCCTGGTAGGCGGCGAACCGCTGGTCGGCAACGCCGAGCTTCGCCAGCCGGTCCGCAGCCTTGCGCGCGGCCGCCTCGCCGATCGGCAGCGTCTTCTTCATCTGGTCGAAATCGGCCGCGGAGAAATCGCCGAGCTCCGGCAGGATGAGGATGTCGGTATCCTTGATCGTGGCGAGCGTCGACTGGACGTTCTGCTCGGTGAGGATGCCGAGCATCTGCCCGACCACGCCCCGCACATCCTTCAACTCTTCGCGTTTCATCAGCGGCGTGCCGAGATTGACCGCGATGACCACGTCGGCGCCGAGCTCGCGCGCGAGATCGACGGGCAGGTTGTTCACCAGCCCGCCGTCGACCAGCAGCAGGCCCTCGACCTCCGCCGGGCGCGATCACGCCCGGCACCGACATGCTTGCCCGCATGACGCAGCGCCAGGTTGCCCTCGCGGAAGACCTTCGGTCTGCCGGTGACGAGGTCGGTCGCCACCGCGCGGAACGGGATCGGAAGCGAGTCGAAGTCGACGTGGCCCTTGACGCGCGACAGGCGCCGCAGCACGGTCTCGAGCCGCACGCCCGAGACGATGCCCTTCTGGAACCGGATATCGCCTTCGTCCGAGATGCCCACCTGCGGCCCGAAGAGATTGCGGCCCGTCGTCCTGCTTGCGGCGGATCGAGCGTTCCTCGCGCGGCGGCTGCTCCTTGAACAGCACGTCGACCGACAGCTCGTCGAGCATCTTCTCCATTTCGGCGATCGTCATGCCGCTCGCGTACGCGGCCCCGACGACGCGCGCCCATGCTCGTGCCGGTGATGCAGTCGATCGGCACGCGGTATTCCTCGAGCACCTTGAGCACGCCGATGTGCGCCGCGCCGCGGGCGCCGCCGCCCGACAGCACGAGGCATACCTTCGGGCGCCGTTCGGGGATCACGCCGGTCGCGGGACCGACGGGCTGAGCCCATGCCGGGGTCGAATCGGCCAGCAGCACAGCGGCGGCCAGCGCAGCAACACCTGATCGGATCATGCTTCCCTCGTTTCAGCAAGAATCGCCGCGTCGCTCGCGTCGCGGCGAGCAATGATAACGTGGAAGTCCGGCTGCGCGTGCGCGGCCGCATGACCAGGAGAGGTGAGGCGATGCGCTCCGACGTGCAAGCGTTCGTTTTCGATGCGTACGGCACGCTGTTCGACGTGCATTCGGTGGCCGGGCTCGCCGAGCGGCTCGCGCCCGGACACGGCGCTCGCCATCTCGAACCTGTGGCGAACCAAGCAGCTCGAGTACACGTGGCTCGGCAGCCTGATGGAGCAACGGCGCGATTTCGCCGCCGTGACCGAGCAGGCGCTGGATTACGCGATCTCGGCGCTCGTGCTGCCGCTGGACGCGCAGGCGCGTGCCCAGCTCATCGATGCGTGGCTCGATCTCGAACCCTATCCGGACGCGATCGCAACGCTGGCACGGCTCGCACCGCGGCCGCGGTGGATCCTTTCCAACGGCACCCGTTCGATGCTGGACCCGTTGATCGAGCGCTCCGGCCTTCGTGCGCATCTCGACGGCGTGCTTTCGGTCGACGAGGCCGGTGTCTACAAGCCGAGTCCGCGCGTTTATGCGCTCGCGACCAAGCGCCTGCAGCTTGCGCCGTCGCAGATCGGCTTCGTCTCCGCGAACGGATGGGATGCGGTTGGGGCGAAGGCGTGCGGCTTCACCGTGTGGTGGATCAATCGGGCCGGGCTGCCGATCGACCGCCACGGGCCCGCTCCGGATTCCGTCATCGGCGAGCTAGCCGAAGTCGGGAATCTAGCGCGCTACCGACGCGCGAGGCTGAGCCGCGCGCACGACTCGCGTTTTTCGATGCAGTTGCTCGCGGGCGCCGACGGGCCGCCCGTAGGCGCTCGCCTGATTCCATCCCGATGAAAAACGTGCAGCGCTGCCTCTTGTCAGTCAGCTCCGCCTGCGCGGACGCGTTTTTCATCGGCACTTCCGGCACATCGCCGACCGCGTCGCGGATCGCGGCGATCGCCTCGGGTCGCGGGAAAGCTCTTGCGTGCTGCGAGCGCGACCCGGCGCGAAGGCGCCGGCTTGGCGAACGGCACCGACACGACGAGCCGGCTGTGGTATTTCGGCGTCAGTGCGTCGCGTGGCAGCACGGAGATGCCGAGCCCGGACGCGACCATGTTGCGCACGGTCTCGAGCGAGTTCGTGCGCGTCACCCGCGTGTCGGCGCGATTCAGCTCCGGACAGCTGTCCAGCACCTGATCACGGAAGCAGTGGCCGACATTCAGCAGGATCGTGTGCTCCTGCGTGAGCTCGTCGGGATGGACGCTCTTGCGCTTCGCCCACTTGTGTCCCTGCGGCACGACCACCTGGAACGGCTCCTCGTACAGGTAGACCGTGACCACGCCCGGCGGCGCGAACGGCAGCGCGACGATCGCCGCATCGATGCGGCCGGTCTTCAGCGCAACCTCGAGATTGTCGGTCAGGTCCTCCTCGATCTCGAGCGGCATCTGCGGCGCGCGCAGCAGCAGCGCCGGAATCAGGTCCGGCAGCAGGTACGGCGCGACCGTGTAGATGACGCCGAGCCGCAGCGGACCGACGAGCTGGTTGCGCCCGGCCTGGGCGATCTCCTTGATTCGCGCGGCCTCTTCCAGCACGCGCTGCGCCTGCTCGACGATGCGCTCGCCGACCGGCGTGACCGTGACCTCGTTCTTGCCGCGTTCGAACAGCGCCGCACCGAGCTCGTCCTCGAGCTTCTGGATCGCGACCGAGAGCGCAGGCTGCGACACGAAGCACTTCCCTGCCGCGCGCCCGAAGCTCCGCTCCTGCGCGACGGCGACGATGTAGCGCAGCTCGTTCAGCGTCACGGCGTGCTGTCCAGCGCCGATCCCCAGCGGTTGGTCAGGAACTGCAGGAACGCCTCCGCCGTTTCCGGATGCTTGAGGCCGTAGTCGACGGTCGCCTCGAGGTAGCCGACCTTGCTGCCGCAGTCGTAGCGCCGGCCGTCGAAGCTGTAAGCGATGACGCGCTCCTCCTCCAGCAGCCGCGCGATCGCGTCGGTGAGCTGGAACTCGCCGTTCGCGCCCGGCGGCATCGTGCGCAGATGATGGAAGATGCGCGGCGTGAGGATGTAGCGCCCGACGACAGCCAGTGTCGAAGGCGTCGTGCCGGACTTCGGCTTCTCGACGATCCGCTGGATGCGGGCGACGCCGCCTTCCGACGTCGCGGTCTCGACGATGCCGTAGCTTTCGATTTCCTCCGGCGCAACGCTCATCACCCCGATCGTCGCGACCCGCTCCCGTGCAGCGACGTCGGCCATCTGCTTCATGACCGGCACCGGCGCATCGATCAGGTCATCCGCGAGCAGCACGGCGAACGGCTCGTTGCCGATCACCGGCTCGGCGCACAGCACCGCATGGCCGAGCCCGAGCGCCTCGGTCTGGCGGATGTAGATGCAGTTGATGCCGCGCGGCGTGGCCGACTGCACGGTCTCGAGCAACTCGGTCTTGTTGCGCAGCGTAAGCTCGGTCTCGAGCTCGTACGCCTTGTCGAAATGGTCCTCGATCGCGCGCTTGTTGCGTCCGGTGATGAAGATCATGTCGGTGATCCCGGCGGCGGCGGCCTCCTCCACCGCGTACTGGATCAGCGGCTTGTCGACGACCGGCAGCATCTCCTTCGGGCTCGCCTTCGTAACCGGCAGGAAGCGGCTGCCGAGACCCGCAACCGGAAAAACGGCCTTGGTGATTTTCATCGAGCGTCACTTTCAGGAACGCCCTTTTTGGCGAGGAGCTTCTTGAATCCCTCCTCGTCGAGCACGGGCACGTTGAGCTCGGTTGCACGGTCGAGCTTGCTGCCGGCGTCCGCGCCGGCGATCACATAATCGGTCTTCTTCGACACGCTGCCTGCGGCCTTGCCGCCGCCCGCCTCGATCATCGCCTTCGCTTCATCGCGCGAAAGCGTGGGCAGCGTGCCGGTCAGCACGAACGTCAGGCCGGCAAGCGGCGCGTCGGCCTTCGCGCGGGCCTCCGGCGCATGCTCGGGCCAGCGTACGCCGACGGCGCGCAACGCTTCGATCCCTTCGCGATTGTGCGGCTCGGCGAAAAAGCGCGCGATGCTCTCGGCGAGCACCGGCCCCGACATCGCGGACCTCGAGAAGCTGCGTTTCGGTCGCGTTCATCAACGCGTCGAGCCCGCCGAAATGTCGCGCAAGGTCCTTCGCCGTCGCCTCGCCGACATGCCGGATGCCGAGCGCGAAGATGAAGCGCGAGAGCGTCGTGTTCTTGCTCTTTTCGATGCCGGCGACGACGTTCGCCGCGCTCTTCTCCGCCATCCGCTCCAGCGCCGCGAGCTTCGCGACGCCCAGCCGATACAGATCGGCCGGCGTGCGCACCAGCTCCGCGTCGACGAGCTGGTCGACGAGCTTGTCGCCCAGGCCCTCGATGTCCATCGCGCGGCGGCTCGCGAAATGCAGCAGCGCCTGCTTGCGCTGCGCGGGGCAGATCAATCCGCCGGTGCAGCGCGCGATCGCCTCGCCTTCGAGTCGCAGCACCGCCGACCCGCATTCGGGGCACTTCGACGGCATGACGAACGGCTTCGCATCCTTCGGCCGGCGCTCGGGCAGCACACGAACGACTTCGGGGATCACGTCGCCGGCGCGGCGCACGACGACGGTATCGCCGATGTGCACGTCCTTGCGACGCACCTCGTCCTCGTTGTGCAGCGTGGCGTTGACGACGGTGACGCCGCCGACGAACACCGGCTTCAGCCGCGCCACCGGCGTGATCGCGCCGGTGCGGCCGACCTGCACGTCGATGCCGACGACTTCGGTCGTCATCTCCTCGGCGGGGAACTTGTGCGCGAGCGCGAAGCGCGGTGCGCGCGAGACGTAGCCGAGCTCGCGCTGCGCGGCGAGGTCGTCGACCTTGTAGACGACGCCGTCGATGTCGTACGGCAGCTTCGCGCGCCGCGCGCCGATGCTCCGGTAATAGCGCGAGCAGGCCGTCGAGGCCCTCGACGACCGCGCGCTCCGGCGTCACCGGAAAACGCCACGCGGCGAGCCGGTCGAGGAGCTCGGCGTGCGTGGACGGGGGCTGCTGTCGTCCCCAGTCGACCTCGCCGACGCCGTACGCGAAGAACGTGAGCCGCCTGCGCGCCGTGATTCGATGATCGAGCTGCCGCAGGCTTCCGGCCGCTGCGTTGCGCGGATTCATGTAGAGCTTCGCGCCCTTCGCCGCCTGCGCTTCGTTCAGCCTGTCGAAATCGCGGCGGCGCATCAGCACTTCGCCGCGCACTTCGATGCGCGCCGGCGCATCCGGCGGCAGCGAGCAGCGGGATCGCACTGATCGTGCGCAGGTTCGCGGTCACGTTCTCGCCGGTCGTCACCGTCGCCGCGCGTCGCGCCGACGACGAAGCGTCCGTTCTCGTAGCCGAGGCTGATCGCAAGCCCGTCGAATTTCGGCTCGCAGGCGTAGCGGACGCGGTCGATCCCGAGCGACTCGCGCACGCGCCGGTCGAACGCTTCGGCCTCGGCATCGGCGAACGCGTTGCTGAGCGACAGCATCGGCACCCGGTGCGTGACCGTGTCGAACGCCGTCGACCGGCGCTCCGCTTACCCGTTGCGTCGGCGAGTCCGGCGTGACCAGCTCCGGATGCGCGGCCTCGAGCTCGACGAGCTGGCGATAGCAGCGCGTCGTACTCGGCGTCGGGGATCGTCGGCGCGTCGAGCACGTAGTACGCGTGGTCGTGCTCGGCGAGCTGGCGGCGAAGATCCGCGCACCCGCTTCGCAACGCCCGGGCGACGCGGGACGTCGTCGCGCGCGCGCGTCATCTCAAGCCGCAAAGAGCTTCAGCGCCCGCGGGCTGCCCGGCTCGATGTTGTAGCGCCTGAGCGCCGCGTCGGCCGCGACGACCTGCTCGCGGATCGCGGCAAGGCCCGCGTCGTTCAGCGGCCGCCCGTTGTCGTCGACCAGCTCGCCGCCGACGGTGTGCGCCATGCGCTTGGCCGCCATCTTCATCTGGTCGAACGCCTTCGCCGGATCCGCGACTCTCGGCACGTCGAGCAGGAAGATGACGCCCGGCGTCGAACCGGTGCGCAGCCGATCGGGCGTGAACGCCTCGTCGGTCATGCTCTGCAGCGTGAACAGCACCGCGCCGGTGTCGTCCTGCACCCACTCGAAGCGGCCCGTGGGTGCCAGGCGAAAGCCGGACGCTTCCGCGACGCCGCGCAGGCGCGTGCCCGCGATGATCGCGGGCGGCACCTTGCGCACCGTCAGGCCGATCTGCATGTCGAGCTCGGCGCACAACCGATCCAGCGCTTCCGCGCGCTGCGCCTCGTCCTCCGGCGGCCGCGCCGCTGAACGCGCCGGGAAGGCTCGATGCGATCTCGCCGGCCAGCTTGCGGAACGACTCGATCTGCGCGAGCGAGGCCGGACCGTTGCGATCGGCGAGCAGCAGGCACGCAGCGAGCTCGCCGTATTCGCCTCGGCTGTCGGCGGCGAGCCGCTGCCACGGTCCGCGAGGTTCGCGCCGGCCGTACCAGCGCACGGGCTTGCCGAGACGCGCATGCAGGCCGGCGGCGAGCGCACCGGCGGACACCGGCTTCGCCGGCTGCAGCATCACGATCGTCTCGATGTCCGGATCCGGCGCGGCGGCCGTCAGCTGCGCGGGCATCGCGGCGCGCGAATGGCGACCCGCGCCTGCCGACGCTGCCGCGGGATCGGGCGGGACGTCTTCCATCGGCGCCGCATCGCTCGCTCCGGCGCGCGTCGCCCTCGTCCGGAAGCGTCACGACGCCATCCATCGGGGGGCGCCAGTCCGGATCATGCTCGACATCGATGTCGGCGTCGGCAGCCATCGCCGGCTCGGCGTCGATGCGCGAGGTCAGCGGATCGTCGTCATCGTCGCGCCGGAGCGTCGGCTCGACGCGCTGCCGGGAATCGGTCGAGCGCGCGTCGCATCGAGTCGCGCGCGAGCGCGCCGTTCCTGCCAGCGGTTGTAGAGGATGACGCCGATGACCAGCAGAACGCCGGCGATGAAGAGGCCGATCTGCAGGTAGCTCATCGCGGGGTCATGGGTGTACCCCACGCTGCGGAGGTGCGCTGGCCCACCCGTGTCGCCGCGCAATGACAGCGCTTTGCGGCAGGACACTGGACGGCGGTCATCGGTGCGCGGCGATCGCGCAGCACGGCGTGCGAACCGAAGACGTGCACTTCGTGTGAGCACCATCCTGCGGATTATAGCCGCGGACGCTTCGATAACCAGCGGTCGCTGCCGCGCCTGCCGCCGACTGCTACGCCGCGGCCTTCGCCGGCGCCTGGCTGCCGGCAAGCTCGACCGCTTCGGCGATGTCGACGGCGACCACGCGCGACACGCCCGGCTCCGGCATCGTGATGCCGATCAGCTGGTGCGCCATCTCCATCGTGATCTTGTTGTGCGAGATGAAGAGGAACTGCGTCTCGACCGCCATCTCGCCGACCATCTGGCAGAAGCGCTCGGTGTTGCTGTCGTCGAGCGGCGCGTCGACCTCGTCGAGCAGGCAGAACGGCGCAGGATTGAGCTGGAACAGCGCGAACACGAGCGAGGTCGCGGTGAGCGCCTTCTCGCCGCCGGACAGCAGGTGGATCGACGTATTGCGCTTGCCGGGCGGTTGCGCCACGACCTGCACGCCGGAGTCGAGGATCTCGTCGCCGGTCAGCACGAGCCTCGCGTGACCGCCGCCGAAGAGCGCGGGAAACAGCTTGCCGAAATTCACGTTCACGGCATCGAACGTCTGCTGCAGCAGCTCGCGCGATTCCCGGTCGATCTGGCGGATCGCGGATTCGAGCGTCGCCATCGCTTCGGTGAGATCGGCCGCCTGCGCGTCGAGATAGCTCTTGCGCTCCTGCGGCGGTCGGCGAGCTCGTCCAGCGCGGCGAGGTTGACCGCGCCGAGCTCGACGATCGCCTGCTGCAGCCGCTCGATCTCGCCTGGAAGCTGCGACTTGTTGCCGAACGCCTTCAGCGCGTCCGGCAAGCCGGCGAGCTCGGCATGCGCTTCGGCGAGCTGCTCCGCGAACTGCTGCTCGGCGAGCGCCGCGGCCTGCTCCTTGAGCTGCATGTCCTGGATCTTCTGCCGCGAAGGCTCGAGCTTCTGCTCGATTGCGAGCCGCGCCTCCTCGGCTTCCTCGCAGCGATGCGCCGAGCGTCTCCAGCGCGTCACGGGCGGCGGCCAGCGCCGCTTCCGCTTCGCCGCGCAGCGGCGAGCTGGCGCTGCAGCGCCTGCTCGACCGGCGTCCAGTCGACCGCCTGCTGCTCGCTCGTGAGCTGCGTCAACAGCGCCTGCTGCTGCTGCGTGGTCGCGAGCAGCGACTCGCGCCGGCGCTCGAGCTCCGCGAGCCGATCGCGCGCCCGCGATTCGGCGAACCCCGCTTCCTGGGCCGCGCGCTCGGCCGTGCGCAGCCGTTCGCGGCCGCGCTCCTTGGCCACTTCCGCTTCGTTGCGCGCGTGCCGGGCGGCGTCCCGCTTCGCAAGCTCGTCGTGCAGCCGCGACTGCAGGTCGGCGATCTCGCGTCCGATCGCGTCGCGTTGCAGCGCGCTCGTTGTCCGCCTGGCGGTCGGCGTCGGCCCGGTCCTGCGTGAGCTGCGCGCGGCGCTGTCTCCGCCGCCTCCGCTGCCTGCTTGAGCTGGACGAGCTCGAGCTCGAGGTCGTGCGCGCGCCGCTGTTGCGACGTCAGCGCGAGGCTCTCGGCGTGATACGCCTGCTGCTGGGACTCGAGCTCGCGCCTCGAGCGCGTCGAGCGCCGCGCGCGCGCTCGCGACGATCTCGCGCGCGCTGGCGCGTGCTGTCCGCGAGCGCCTCGAGCTCGCGCTGCCGCTCGAGCACACCGTGCAGTTCGCTGTCCGGCTTGAACAGCGTCACCGTCTGCGCGGTGACGATATGGCCCGCGGGCGTGACGAACGATTCGCCGAGGCCCAGCGCTCGCGCGGTCGCGCAAGCGCGTCCGCGATCGAGTCGCGGCAGCGCACGCCATGCAGCGCATCGGCGAGCAGGCGGCCGAGCTCGGGCCGCTTCAGCCGAACCTTGCGCGATCGAGCGCGTCACCGCCGCCTTCGGGACGCATGGCGCGCCTGGAGCGGGTGCGTACAGCGCGAGACGCACCGGCGGCGATGCGTCCGTCGATTCCCAGGCGATCGCCGCGTCGAGGTCGCCAATCTCGAGCGCCTCGAGCCGCTCGCGCAACGTGGCTTCGAGCGCGTCGTTCCAGCCGCGATCGACGTCGAGCGCGCGCCAGAGCTGCGTCGCGTCGGTCAGCCCGGCCTGGGCGAGCCACGCGTCCTTGTCCTCGCCGTGCCCGACCTTCGCCTGCAGCGCGGCCAGCGCCTGCTCGTGCGCTTCGAGATCGGCGAGGCGCTTGCTGTCCTCGCGAAACGCCTGCGACGACGAACGCTGGCGCTCCTGCAGCGACTGCACGTTGTCCTGCAGCGCCGCCAGCGCGTCCGCCCGGCCGGCGAGCTCGGCGGATTCCTGCTCGAGCTGCTCCTCGACCGCGCGGATCTCGTCGGTGACCGGCGCCGCGAGCGCGTCGAGCTCGGCGGTCAGCGCCGCGCGGCGCGTCGTCGATCTGCGCGAGCGTGCGCGTCGCGTTCTCGCGCCGCGTTTCCGCGACGCGGATCGCCTGCTCCGACTGGTTGATCCGCTGATCGACGTCCGTGAACGCGAGCGCCGCTTCGCGTCACCGCCTGCTCCAGCGCGGGAAGCGCCGCGCTGCGCCTCGCGCTCCTCGGCCGCTGCGGCTTCACGCACGGTCAACGCCTGCTTCGAGCGACGGCTTCGAGCGACGACGCGATCGCTGTCGATCGACGCGGCCTGCGCGGCCAGCGAGCCGAGCTGCTCGGTGATCTGCGCAACCTCGCGGGTGATCCGGTTCTCGCTCTCGCGCGCGAACTGCAGCTGCTGCTCGAGGCGCGTGACTTCGGCGTTCGCGGCGTAGAAGCCGCCCTGCCTGTCGTGCAGCGCGTCGCCGGCCGCGTAATGCTCGGTGCGAAGCGCCTCGATCTTCGCCTCGGTGCTTCGCGCGTCGGCCTGCAGGCTTTCGAGCGCGACGGTCAGCGAAGCGATCTCGGCCGCGCAGCGCTCGCGCGAGCGCACGGCGTCCTGCTGCTTCGAGAACCACAGCAGGTGCTGCGCCTGCTTCGAGGCGCGCCTCGTGCTCGCGGTACTCGGTCGCCACACTCGCCTGGTGCTCGAGCTTCGCAAGCTGCGCACCGAGCTCCGTGCGGATGTCCTCGACCCGCGCCAGGTTCTCGCGCGCGTCGGAGAGGCGGCCCTCGGTTTCCTTGCGCCGCTCCTTGTACTTCGAGACGCCCGCCGCCTCCTCGAGGAAGATGCGAAGCTCCTCGGGCTTCGCCTCGACGACGCGCGAGATCATCCCCTGCTCGATGATCGCGTAGGCGCGCGGCCCGAGCCCGGTGCCGAGGAACAGGTCGTGGATGTCGCGGCGGCGGACCGGGATGTTGTTGATGTAGTAGGTCGAGTCGCCATCGCGCGTCAGCACGCGCTTGATCGAGATGTCGGTGTACTGGCCCCACTGGCCGCCGATGCGGCCGGCGCTGTTGTCGAAATGCAGCTCGACCGACGCGCGGCCGACCGGCTTGCGATCGCCGGCGCCGTTGAAGATGACGTCCTGCATCGACTCGCCGCGCAGCGCGGACGCCTTCGATTCGCCGAGCACCCAGCGAACCGCGTCGATGACGTTGGACTTGCCGCAACCGTTCGGGCCGACGATGCCGACGAGCTGCCCCGGCGTGGCAATGGTCGTGGGATCGACGAAGGACTTGAATCCGGCGAGCTTGATCTGCGTGAGGCGCAAGGCTGAAGGACGTAGGTCGAGTGGGAGGATCGGCACGCGCGGGAAACGCGCGCACGTACGTTCGGCAAGCGCGCGATTATAGCGAAGCGGGCCCGGCAGGTTCGGCCCGTCGGTTCGAGGCGTCGCCGCCGGGCCGCGAAGCGACCGCTGGCCCGTCCAGCGGCCGTAGTGGCCGCTTCGCCACTCGGACGTTAGGATGCGGGGAAGCCCCTAAGCCGAACCTCCGCGCCCGCGCCACGCCTTCTACCCGCCATGCCCACGCGCGTCCGCCATTTCCGGCAGATCGTCATCTGGCCGCTGCAGGTCATGCCGATCCGCATCGGCGACCAGGTGCACGAGGCCTGGGACGTGCTCGAGCACACCGAAGGCGATCATCCGTGGCGCGAGTCGCGCGACGAGTTCAGTTGCGCGCCGGAGGATTTCCAGGAGCGGCATTACAGCGAGTTCGTGACGTTCCTGCCGTACGTGCGGCGATTCCTCTACGGCGAAGGCAAGGGGCGCGGCGCGCTGCCGGGCGTCGACTCGCCGATCCGCGTGTTTCGCCGGAACGACATCGCGCAGGTGCGCATGACGTTTCCGCAGGCGCCCGCGGCGCCGGTCACGTTCGACGTCGCGCACGTGGACCTGTGCTTTTTCTACGACCTCGACGTGGCGATCCTCGTCGTCGAGCTGTTCGCGGACGATCTGCCGCTCGAGCAGGCGCAGGACGCGATGTATCGGTTCGGTCGCGCGTATCCGACCTACTGGACCGACGAGGGCCGCGGCGGCAACTGCCTGCTGGCCGCCGAATGGATCGGCGCGCGACGGCGGCGTGCGCGCGGCGTCCGACTACGAGCAGCGCGAGAACTATCTGACGTTCGTCGGTCGCCACCGCGCGCCGTATTTCGCGTCGCACTGGACCTGGCTGCTCAAGCCGCTGGTGCACGACCATTCGCCGGAACCGGGCCTGCATCCGCTACCGGCAGATCGAATACAGCCGGATGCCGCTCCTGAGCTACCTCGCGATGGACGACGCGCGGGCGCTGACGCGCGCCGATTTCGTGCGGCTCGGCCTCGTGACCGGGCCGGGTTCGTCCGACGTCCTGCCCTACTCGGCGCGCTACGTCAGCGACTTCGAGAACCGGTACTGCTTCGACCAGTTCTGGAACGAGGAGCGCAAGGGAAGTCCGGGCGCGCGGTTCATGTCCTGCGGCCACGGCTTCACGATGATCGGCGACGCGGGCGACCCGTTCTTCGTCGACCGCGACGGCGGCCTGCTCGGCCAGTTCCGGCACCAGTATTTCCTGCTGTTCCTGATCCCGCACATCCACAAGGCGACGCTGCTGATGCTGTCCGACCGGATGGTGGACGCGCTGAACCATCTCGACATCCGCGACGCGGAATCGGTGAAGACGTTCAAGCGCACGATCCGGCAGCTGCTCGAGGTCTTCCTGCGCTTCACGCACCGCTACTGGTTCCACGAGGTCTCGGACCAGCCGGCCGGCACGCGAGCTGTACCGGATGACCTCGACGCACCTCGGCACGGATTCGCTGTACACCGAGATCCGCAACGAGATCGAGGACATGAGCGACTACCTCGAGACCGATACGCTGCGGCGGCAGGCGAACACCGTCGTGCGCCTCACCGTGGTCACGAGCTTCGGGCTGATCGGCACCGTCGCGACCGGTTTCCTCGGCATGAACCTGTTCTCGCTCTCCGAGCTGACGACGATCGAGAAGATCGTTTACTTCATCGCTCGTGCTGGTCCCGGTCACGGTGCTCACGTTCTACACGATCCTCAAGTCGAAGCGGCTGTCCGACTTCCTCGAATCGCTCTCGGACGAGCGGCTGCGGCCGGCCGCGAAGCTGCGATTCGCTGCTGAACGTCTGGCGACGAACGCCGAAGACGATCCGCTGACAGCGTCGGACGCTGGCGAGGGACCGTACGCGTCACGCCGTCAGGCGGCCGCGATCTCCGCGATCGGAATGCGCCCTTCCTCGACGCCGTGACAGGCCGCCTCGCCGCCGGCGACGACCGGCAGCAGCTTCGGCACCTCGCTTCGGCATCGCTCGTTCGCGTACGGACAGCGGGGATGGAACGGGCAGCCCGGCGGCGGGTCGAGCGGATTCGGCACCTCGCCGGCGACCGCGGTGCGCGACTTGCCGGTCATCGAGATGTCGGGAACCGCCTCGAGCAGCATCCGCGTGTACGGATGCTGCGGCAGCGCGAACAGCCGGCGCGTCGGCGCGAGCTCGACGATGCGGCCGAGATACATGACGCCGACGCGATCGGCGATGTGGCGCACGACCGCGAGGTTGTGCGAAATGAACAGATAGGTCAGCGACAGGCTGCGCTGCAGGTCGCGCATCAGGTTCAGCACCTGCGCCTGGACGGAGACGTCGAGCGCCGACGTGGGCTCGTCGCAGACGAGGAACGCCGGGATTGGTCGCCAGCGCGCGCGCGATCGAGATGCGCTGGCGCTGTCCGCCGGAGAACTGGTGCGGATACTTGCGGCCGTCGACGGGTGCCAGGCCGACCTGGGTGAGCAGTGCCGCCGACGCGCGCTTCGACGTCGCTTTGCGCGAGCGCGGCGTCCTGCACGCGCATCGGCTCGGCCACGATGTCCGCGACGCGCCAGCGCGGATTCAGGCTCGCGTACGGGTCCTGGAAGATCATCTGCATGCTGCGCCTGGCGCGTCGCTCGCGTGCCGCGTCGGTGTGCTGCGCGCCCTCGCCGGCGAGGACCACGCCGTCGTAGCGGATCGTGCCGCGCGTCGGCGCGTACAGGCCGACGATGACGCGCGCGACCGTCGACTTGCCGCAGCCGGATTCGCCGACGAGGCCGAGCGTCTCGCCGCGGCGGATCGCGAGGTCGCACGCCGTCGACCGCCTTCAGCAGCACGCGCGGCTTGCGTTCGATGACGCGGTTGAGCCACGGCGGCGAGACGTCGAAGTAGCGCGCGACGCCGTCGACTTCGAGCAGGACGTCGCTGTCGATGGCGTCCTCCCGGCATCGACATGGCGCCGCACGCTCCGGCGCGTCAGCGCCGAGCGCCGCACTGCGGCCGCTCGCTGCGACGATGCCCGGCAGCGTCTCCTCGGTCATCGCTTCGAGGCGCGCGACCGGATCGTGCAGCCAGCACGCGGCGCGGCTCGCGCCGGCGTCCATCAGCTCGGGTCGCTGGCGCATGCAGCGGCCGAACGCGTGCGGGCACCGCGGATGGAACGCGCAGCCGGGCGGCACCGCCGTCAGCCGCGGCATCGAGCCGTCGATCTGCGTCAGCCGCGCGCGCTCGTCGAGGATCTTCGGGATCGATCCCATCAGCCCGACCGTGTACGGGTGCTGCGGGCGGTTGATCACCTCGGCCACCAGCCCGATCTCGACGATGCGGCCGGCGTACATGACGGCGACGCGATCGGCGGTCTCGGCGATGACGCCCATGTCGTGCGTGACCAGCATCACGGCCGTGCCGTGATCGCGGCACAGGCGCTTCAGCAGCTGGATGATCTGCGCCTGGATCGATACGTCGAGCGCCGTCGTCGGCTCGTCCGCGACGATCAGCTTCGGATTCGCGGCCAGCGCGAGCGCGATGACGACGCGCTGCCGCATGCCGCCGGAGAACTGGTGCGGATAGTGGTCGATGCGCCGCGCCGCGGCCGGGATGCCGACCTCCTCCAGCAACGCGACCGCGCGCGGCGCGCGCCTCGCGACTCGCTGACGGTCGAGATGCGTTCGGATCGTTTCGATCAGCTGGCGCCCGATCGTGTACAGCGGATTGAGCGAGGTCAGCGGATCCTGGAAGATCGCGCCGATCTCGCGCCCGCGGATGCGGCGCATTTCCTCGTACGGCAGCGCATCGATGCGCCGGCCGGCGAGCAGGATGCGGCCGGCCGCGATGCGCCCCGGAGGATCGATCAGGCCGATGATCGCGGCGCCGGTCAGCGATTTCCCGGCGCCGGATTCGCCGACGACGCCCAGCACCTCGCCGGGCGCGATCGTGAAGCTGACGTCGTGCACGGCGACGAGCGTGCCTCGCCGCGTCGGGAACTCGACGCGGAGGTTCTCGACGGCCAGCAGCGGCTGCGCCGCATCAGCCAATGCGCGCCCCTCGCCGGCCATCGCGCCTACTTCGCGGCGACCGTCGTGCTGCAGCCCGCGATCGGCTCGACGTAGTCGATGATCGGCTTCCACTCGGACGGCACCAGCGGGCCGTCGAACTGCGCGTTGATGTAGTAGCGCTGGCACGGCTGCGCGTCGAGCGTGAACTCCTTCACATAGCCCTGCCAGCCCGGACGCAGCGGAACGCCCTGCAGCGTCAGCAGGCGCTTGCCCGGTTCGATCTTGATCGACCGGTCGTATCCGGTCGGCCGCTCGCTCCGCCCATCGACGGTCTCGATGATGATCGGCGCAGCGGTTGAGCTCGGTACGGTTGTAGTAGCGCGCCCCGCTCACCTCGCTCCATGTCGGTCCCCAGGTCTGGCATCCCGCAAGCGCCAGCGGAAGCAGCAACAGCATCGTCTTTCGCATCGTCTTCTCCTTCAGGTCCCCTTCGACAGCAAGGCAATGAAGCCGCGTCTTGTTGTCTCTTTGTACAGCTAGCGCAGCTTCGGGTTCAACGCGTCGCGCAACCAGTCCCCGAGCAGGTTGATCGACAGCACCATGATCACCAGCGCAGCCCCCGGGAATATGGTAATCCACCATTCGCCCGAGAACAGGAAGTCGTTGCCCACGCGGATCAGCGTGCCGAGCGACGGCTGCGTAGGCGGCACGCCGACGCCGAGGAACGACAGCGTCGCTTCGGTGATGATCGCCGTGGCGATGTTGATCGTCGCAAGCACCAGCACCGGTCCGAGGACGTTCGGGAGCAGGTGGCGGCGCATGATGCTCCACGGCGTCACGCCGATAACACGCGCCGCCTGGATGTATTCCTTGTTCTTCTCGACCATCGTCGAGCCGCGCACGGTGCGCGCGTATTGCACCCAGTTCGACGCGCCGATCGCGAGGATCAGCACGGCGATCGCCGCGCGCTCATGCGTGTCCCGCGGCAGCGCGCGTGAGCGCGACGCCGCTGAACAGCAGCGCGATCAGGATCGCCGGGAACGAAAGCTGGACGTCCGCGACGCGCATGATGAACGCATCGATCTTGCCGCCGACGTAGCCGGCGAGCAGCCCGAGCGACACGCCGAGCACCACGGCGAGCGCGACCGCAGCAAGGCCGACGAGCAGCGAAATCCGCGCGCCGAACATGATCGCGGAGAGCACGTCGCGCCCCTGGTCGTCGGTGCCGAGCACGTACTCGGACTTGCCTCCTTCTTCCCACGCCGGCGGCGTCAGCGCGTCGAGCAGGTTCAGCGTACGCAGATCGAACGGGTTGTGCGGCGCGACCCATGGCGCGAACAGTGCGGCGGCGAGGCAGAGGCCGAGCACGATGGCCGACCCCACCGCTACCGGCGAATGGCGGAAGCTCCAGGCGACATCGCTGTCCCACAGCCCGGCGATGCGCCTGGAAAGCCGGATCCGGGGAACGACGCGAACAGCGCGATGGGACGTCGTCGCCATCGCTATGCGTCCGAAGCAAGCGCCGTCAGCGCCTGCAGCGCCGCGGCGCGCGCCTGGCCGTACACCATCGCCTTCCATGCCGGCGTGTCGACGTAGAACGCATCGCGGATCTGGCGCAGGATCGCCGTGCGCCGGTCCGCATCGGCGTCCGGATGATTGGTAAGCCACTGCCGAGCGCGCAGCGCCATCAGCACGTCCATGTACGACTGCGTGCCGTACTCGAGCGCAATCCCGGTGTATTCGGCATCCGGACATTCGTCGAGCGCAGCGTAGAACAGCATGCCCTGGACCTTCGCCGACGTCGACGATCCGTCCCAGATCGAGGTGACGTCCGCGCCCCAGAACGCTTTCGCGCGCGCGTAGCATCGAGGCGTCGTCCGGACCCGCGAAGATCTTCTCGCCATGGCCTGCAGGGCCGAGCCCGGTATGCAGGTCGATCCATGCGAGCTTGCGCCGCGTCGCACCGTGCCGACGAAGTACGTCGCGTAGCACCTGTTGGCTCCAGGAAGCTCGCGTGCCGCCGAAGAACAGGCCGTCGGGACGGTCGGCCTGCCCGCCGCTTACCGCCTGCTGCAGCGCGAATGCGCCGTGCTTCGCGACGTATTGGCCGATCCGCATCTCGTTCTCGGGCGCAGGCGGCCAGGTCGCGGGCACCATGAAATCGTGCACTTCCAGATACGCCTCGTTGCGAAACGGCTTGCCGAAATCGCGGAAATTCCGGTTGAGATCGACGTTCTCCTCGGTCGTGCGTGCCAGATGCGCGAAGCCGTACGGATTCAACGCATGCAGCAGCACGACGGCAACGCCACGTCGCTCGACGCTCGCGACGAAAGCGTCGTCGGCGAGCAGGCTCACCTGACAGCCGCTGCCGCAGAACCCTTCGACACCATGCGTACCGGAGGTGACGAGCAGCGCGCGCTGGTGCATCGCGATTGCCGAGCACGACGACGTCGATGGCGAGCGTCTCTCCGTCGAGGACCTCGCGCTTCCGGATGGCTATGCGTCTCGACGGCGAGGCCTCGTGCCGAGGCGGCGGACAGGAACTTCGCACGCGCCTGTGCATAGTCGGCGGCGAAATGCGCGGCCGGGTCGATGTTCGACCAGGTCCAGCCGAGCGTTGCGTCCCTCACCCCTTCCCTCCCGCTCGCTGCCCTCCGGGAGAGGGGAATGTTGTGCTCCCGTCCGCACGGCAGCGATGCAGAGCGGAGGGTCGATGAGGGTCGCGTTCATGCGAGGGGCATGGCTTTTTCGGCGAGCGCGGCCAGATACCCGGCGCCCAGGGGGATCACTTCGTCATTGAAATCGTACCTGCTGCTGTGCAGGAATCCGCCCCCCTCCGCGCCGCCCTGGCCGAGGCGCGCGAAGGCGCCCGGCCGCGCCTGGAGCATGAAGCTGAAGTCTTCCGAGCCCATCGACGGGTCCAGGTTGCGCACCACGTTCTTCGTCCCGACCAGCGCTTCGGCCACCTCCATGGCAAACGCCGCAGGCCCTTCGTGGTTGACAGTGGCGGGATAGATCCGCTCGTACTTGAGCGTTGCATGCGCGCCGAAGGCCAGGCCGATCGAGCGCACCAGCTCGATGAGCCGCTTCTCGATCATGTCCTGCGTGGCCGGCCGGAAGGTCCGCACCGTCCCCACCAGCTTCGCGTGCGCGGGAATGACGCTCATCGCGCCCGGATTGCCCGCCTGCATCGCGCACAGGCTGACGACCGCCGTGTCGATCGGCGAGACATTGCGCGCGACGACCGATTGCACCGCCGTGATGATGTGGCCGGCGACCAGCACCGGATCGATCGCCATATGCGGGTGGGCGCCGTGGCCCCCACGTCCGTCGATCATGATCTCGATGCGGTCCGCGGCCGCCATCGCAGGGCCGGGCGTGATGCCGATCTTGCCCGGTGCCAACGCCGGCCAGTTGTGCAACGCGAACACCTGCTCGGCGGGAAAGCGCTCGAACAGGCCGTCGGCAATCATCGCCTTCGCGCCGGCGTAGCCTTCCTCGCCCGGCTGGAAGATCAGATACGCAGTGCCGTCGAAGCGGCGCGTTTCGTGAAGATAGCGCGCGGCCGCGAGAAGCATCGTCGTATGGCCGTCGTGACCGCAGCCATGCATCCGACCCTCGTAGCGCGACCGGTGCGGGAACAGGTTCTCCTCCTGCATCGGCAGCCCGTCCATGTCGGCCCGAAGGCCCACCGAGCGTCCGGCGGAGTTCCGCTGGCCCCGCACGACCGCGACGATGCCGGTCTGGCCGATGCCCGAATAGTGCTCGATGCCGAGCGAGGTCAGCGTCTCGCGCACGATGCGCGCCGTCCGCTCCTCCTCGAAACCGAGCTCCGGATGCGCGTGCAGATCGCGACGCAGCGCGGTGAACGCCTCCTGCCAGGGCTTGATGTGGTCGACGGGCGTCATCAGTCAGCTATGCGGTGTATCCAAGCAGCAGCACTTTCGCACAACGCTCGTTGTTACGTTGCCTTTCCCGCGGGCGCCGCCGGG
Organism: uncultured beta proteobacterium; assembly: GCA_963804205.1. Lineage (GTDB taxonomy): Bacteria > Pseudomonadota > Gammaproteobacteria > Burkholderiales > Casimicrobiaceae > VBCG01. Next base: position 388,081 of record CAWDPJ010000010.1, read on the forward strand.
CCGCCCCAAGGCGCCCGCCCGAACCCGTCCCGATGAAAAACGTGCAACGCAGACGTCGCGTGAGCCACCGAACCTGCGGACGCGTTTTTCATCGGCCGATCAGTGCCCGCTCGCCGCGCCGCGTTCGATCCGCAGGCGCGGATCGACGCCGTAATACAGCAGGTCGACGATCAGGTTGATGACGACGAAGACCAGCGCGATGAACACGAGATACGCTGCCATCACCGGAATGTCGGCGAACTGCACCGCCTGGATGAACAGCAGGCCCATTCCGGGCCACTGGAACACGGTCTCGGTGATGATCGCGAACGCGATGATCGCGCCGAGCTGCAGGCCGGTGATCGTGATGACCGGCACCAGCGTGTTCTTCAGCGCATGGCCGAAATGGATCGAGCGGTCGGTCAAGCCCCGCGCACGCGCGAACTTGATGTAGTCGGTGCGCAGCACCTCGAGCATCTCCGAGCGCACCAGCCGCATGATCAGCGTGAGCTGGAACAGCGACAGCGTGATCGAGGGAAGGATCAGCGCCTTCAGTCCGCTCGGCGTGAGCAGGCCGGTCGTCCACCACCCGACCGCCACGACATCGCCGCGGCCGAACGACGGCAGCCAGCCGAGATAGACGGCGAAGATCAGGATCAGCAGGATGCCGATGAGGAACGTGGGCAGGCTCACCCCGACGAGCGAGGCCGCCAGCAGGAAATGCGAAAGCCAGGTGTGTCGTCGCAGCGCCGTGTAGACGCCGAGCGGGATGCCGACGAACAACGCGATCAGCGCGGCGGCGAACGACAGCTCCAGCGTCGCCGGCAAGCGCTCCTTGAGCAGAACGGCGACCTGGCGACCCTGCCGCAACGACACGCCGAAATCGCCCTGCGCGGCGTTGCCGAGGAACTTCGAGAACTGCACGTAGAACGGCTGGTCGAGCCCGAGCTCGGCACGCAGCCGCTGCCGGTCCTGGAGCGTTGCGTCCTGGCCGAGCATGAACGCGATCGGGTCGCCGACGTAGTTGAACAGGCCGAACGCGATGTACGCGACGACCGTCATGACGAGTAGCGATTGCAACAGCCGGCGCAGGATGAAGGCGAGCATTGGGTTTGGGCCGGCGGTGTACGCCGTCGGTCTAGCCGTCGCGCTTCACTTCCGGCGTCGTCCCCGCGCAGGCGCGGGACCCAGTGTCGTTCATCGTGAAAGACGCTGGGCTCCCGCCTTCGCGGGAGCGACAGGCGTCCTCAATCGATCTTCGCCCAGCGCATGTCGAGCCGGTTGTCGGCGCGATGGAACACGCTCACGTTCGAGCGCATCGCCCACGGGATCACCTGCTGATGCAGCGGGATGTGGCCGATGTCGTCGGAGTGGATCCGCTGCGCCTCGCGCATCGCGGCATTGCGCTTCGCGTCGTCGATCTCGGTCTTGACCTGGTCGATCAGCGCGTCCGCCTTCGGGTTGCTGTACTTGCCGAGATTGAAATTGCCGTCGGCGCCCCCCTTCGGGTCGACGCTGCGGATCAGGCTCTGCAGCGTGTACAGGCCGTCGAACGTCGCCGTCGCCCAGCCGAGCAGATAGACGCTGGTATCGAACTTCTGGATCTTCTGGAAGTAGGTCGCGCGCGGCATCGCGTTCAGCCTCGCGGTGAGCCCGATCTTCGCCCACATCGCCGTGACCGCCTGGCAGATCTCCTCGTCGTTGATGTAGCGGTTGTTCGGGCAATCGAGCGTGAACTCGAAGCCGTTCGGATAGCCGGCATCGGCGAGGAGCTTCTTCGACGCCGCGGCGTCGTAGGGGAGGCGCTTCGCAAATTCCTCGAAGTAGCCCTGAACCTGCGGCGCGATCATCGATCCCGTCGGATTCGCCAGCCCGCGCATCGTCGCGCGGCGGATCGCCTCGATGTCGATCGCCTGATACATCGCCTGGCGGACGCGCTTGTCCTTGAACGGGTTCTTGCCCTTGACGTTCGTGTAGGGCGATTCGTCACGCCACTGGTCGAAGCCGAAGAAGATGATCCGCGTCTCGGTGCCGTCGGCGATCTTGATCGCGGTGTTCTGCCGCAGCCGCGGGATGTCCTGCGTCGGCGGATCGAGCACCAGGTCGACCTCGCCCGACAGCAGCGCGGCTGCGCGCGTGCTGTCCTGCTTGATCGGCTGGTAGACGATCTCGGTGACGTTGCCCTCCGCCTTGTCCCACCAGTTCGGGTTGACCACCAACACGGTACGCACATCCGCTTCGCGCGACTTGAGCATGAACTGTCCGGTGCCGTTCGTGTTGCGCGCCGCGAAGCTTTCTTCCTTCTGCGCGTAGTTCTGCGGGTTGACGACGTTGTTCTTCGTCGACCAGGCCTTGCTCATGACCTTGACGTCGACCAGGCCGCGCAGCAGCACCGGGTTCGGACCGTCGGTGATGATCTCGACGGTGAAGTCGTCGATCTTCTTCGTCTCCTTGATGCCCTGCGCGTAGACCTTCATGTTCGACGCGGGCTTCAGCACGCGCTCGAACGAGAACACGACGTCATCCGCCGTCATCGGCGTGCCGTCGTGGAACTTCACGTTCTTGCGCAGGTTGAAGCGCCACTGCGTCGGCGACACGCGCGTCCAGGACGTGGCGAGCGCCGGCTCGGGCACGAACTGCTTGTTGTAGCGGACGAGCCCGTCGTAGACGTAGTCCGAGAACGTGTTGTTGAGGCTCTCGTTCTGCGCCATCGGGTCGAACGTCAGGATGTCGCCCTGGCTCGACCAGCGCAGCGTCTTCGCCGCCACCGGGCTGGCCAGTACCGCGGCGGCAACGAGTGCGCCGATCAATTGCTTGAATCGCATGGAATTTCTCCTCCCGGGAGCCGGGAAAGTCAGGGATTGCAGACGCGCGGATGATGCCGTAATCCCGGGTAAAGCTCAACGCGGCGGCGCAGCGCGGGAAATCGACCGCGCGCGACGCGTGGCGAACAGGCAGATGCCCGCCGCCACCGAAACGTTGAGGCTCTCGACCGTGCCCGCGGTCGGGATGCCGACGATGCGGTCGCAATGCTCGCGGGTGAGACGGCGCAGGCCCTCGCCTTCCGCGCCCAGCACCCAGGCCATCGGCCCCGGAAAGCTCGGCTTCGAACAGGCTCTCGCCACCGGTATCCGCGCCGACGATCCAGACGCCCGCCGCCTTCATCTCGCGCAGCGCACGCGCGAGATTCGTGACCGTGATCACCGGAACCGTGTCTGCGGCGCCGCTCGCCGCCTTCGCAACGGTCGCGTTCACGCCGACGGCCCGGTCCTTCGGCACGACGACCGCATGCGCGCCGAACGCGTCCGCGCTCCGCAGGCACGCCCCCAGGTTGTGCGGGTCGGTGACGCCGTCCAGGACCAGCAGCAGCGGCGGTTCGGCCGGATGCTCGAGCACGTCGCCGAGCGTGACATGGGGCATCGCGGCGTCGACGGTCGCGACGACACCTTGGTGACGCTCGTCCCGTGCAAGCTCGTCGAGCCGGCGCTCGTCGACCGAATGCACGCGAACGCCGGCGACCTTCGCGCGCTCGATCAGGTCGCGCGCCCGAGCGTCGTGCCGTCCCGCGGCGACGTACAGCTCGCGCACGGATGCCGGTCGTTGGCGCAACCGGGCGGTGACTGCGTGAAATCCGACGAGGAGACGGGTGTCGGGCAAAGGGAGAGACACGAGTGTCGCTCGTGCTAGTGTAGCCGGCCCTCGATCGACCCTTGCGAATGTTCGACTACGGCACCCGTCAGCTGATCGAGCAGACGCTGCTCGTGTTCGCAGCGCTGTTTCCGATCGTCAATCCGGTAGGCGGCGCGCCGGTGTTCCTCGCGATGACGCACGGCCTCGAAGACGCGCAGCGCAGGCTGCTGGCGAGGCGAATCGCCCTCAATGCGTTCCTGCTGGTGATGGGCTCGATCTTCGTCGGCAACTACGTGATCGAGTTCTTCGGTCTGTCGGTGCCGGTCATCCAGGTCGGCGGCGGGCTGCTGGTCTGCGCGCTCGCCTGGCGGCTGCTGCATTCGGACGAGACCGCGGACCAGATCCGCATCGGGCCGCGCTCCAGCGAGGAGATGGCCGCGCGCGCGTTCTACCCGATGACGTTGCCGCTCACCGTCGGTCCCGGCTCGATCTCGGTGGCGATCACGCTTGGCGCGCAAGCCCCGCGCGGCGCCACCGCGTGGGCGATAAGCATCACGGCATCCGCGCTCGGCGCGTTCCTGCTCGCGCTGACGATCTATCTGCTGTATCGGTACGCCGAGCGACTGACGCGCGCACTCGGTGTCGACCGGTACGCAGGTGCTATTGCGCCTGTCCGCCTTCATCCTGCTGTGCATCGGCGTGCAGATCGTCTGGAGCGGCGTGTTCGCGCTGATCGGGACGATCCCGTCGTTCCGGCCGCGCTGATGACGCACCCGCGCTGGAGCGCGCAGCCGGGCTCTGCTAGAATACAAGGCTTGCTTGACGCTGTTGCGCGCGCCGGAGTAGCTCAGTCGGTAGAGCAGCGCATTCGTAATGCGAAGGTCGGGGGTTCGACTCCTCTCTCCGGCACCATAAAATCAACCGCTTAGCGCACATTAACCGGTACCGGTCATAACCGGTAAGTGCGCCCTAAGTGCAATCCGCACAGAAGGCACGAGGCAGCGCGACGGCGGCCTACGGGCGCGCAGCGTCCCCTAGTGCAACGTGTCCTCGTCGTCGCGCATGTGGCGCGTCACCGCGCCCGCGATTCGCGTCGAACAACGCCACAACAGCATCGTGACCGCTCTCGCGGAACTCGTCGGCGAGCACGGCGAGCGCTATAAGCGCCGGGTCGCGCTCGTCATCGCCTAGTGCGTTTGCGGGCGGTTGGAGCGGGAAGTCCACGCCCGGCGCCGGTCTGCCGGTGCTGCTCCCAATCGGTCGCGTGATCGAGAAACGCCAGCAACCCCGGCACGACGGCGGGCGAGGCGTCCGCTGTTTTACTTAATGTTGACGATGTAATCCCGACTAACGGAAAGCTTCGAGACAGCCTTCATGCATATATCGGCGAAACGCCTGTCTTCGATTTCGTAACCGAGTCGTTATCACGCCATCTGCCTGCCCCCAAACGATAGTAGTAGGACCACCGTAAGGGGTAGGTCTGGTTCGCGAGCACGTCTTGCCCGTGCCGGTCGCCATCGCTACGAGCATGTGACGCTTGCCGTCGGCAATGTCCCGCTCGACGCCCGCGTTCGCGTCGCGCTGGTATGACCGAAGGAGCGGGTGTTCGTTGGGCGCCGCAAGCAGGTTCTCGCTCGCGGCGTCGTGATTTCCCGATTCAGCATCTCGCGCAGCGCGTTCGGCGTGTGGAAGTCGCCGACGCGCCGCGACTGAGGCCTGCGGCCGGTCCAGCCGGTGCTCTGCGCTACTTCGGCGCCTTGCCGGTGATCACGCTCAGCGCGGAGATCTCCGTTTCCGGATCGCTGACGATCCTGGTCGCGGTCGCGCGCATACCCTTCTTCAGCTCGTAGACCGAAAGAGGTTTCCCGTCGACGTTGAACTTGAACGATTCCGGAACGGTGAAGCTCCGGCGTTCGCCGCTCTCGAGACGGGCGGTCACATGTCGGCCGTTGACGTCCAGTATCGTGCCGTTCGTGATGGTGGTGGTCCGGACATCGACAGGCAGAGTCTTCGTGACGACGGTCGCCGTGAGAACCGTTCCCGGCGTCAGCTGGCCGATGGTCTTCGGCTGTCCGTCGATGACGAACTGCCGATCCGGACTGACGCTGAACCAGCGGTAGGTGCCGCTCGGCGCCAACTTGGCGAGCAGGCTGCTGCCGTCGACGGCGACTACGGTACCGGTCATTTGGCTGACGGTGTACTTCGGTTCCCCCACGACCACTGACTTGCTTGTGGTCTGCGCCGCAGCCGTACCTGCCAACAGCAGCAATCCTGCGGCCACCATGAGCCGCTCAATCGTCTTCATGTGTTCTCCCCGTTGTGCGATCCGACGTGATCATGTTCGGCTTCCTGCCCCGCTCGGCATCGACGCCTGTCGGGTGCAAGTTGCTGACCAGGCGCCGCGTCAACGGACTTGACAATAGCCTTCCGCCGTTCGAAACGCAAGGCGTCGGCGGATCGAATCCGCATCGCGAATCCCGCCTTGACGTCGACAGCCCGAGCAAGGCGACAAACTCATGGCAGCGCGTCCTACTACGATGAGATCCAGCACATTAATCAGGTGATGCTGAACTTCGAAAGCGGACCTGGACAGCTTCGCCCAAACGCTATGCAGCTTTGAAGCTGCGGGATACCCGAAAGCGGATTGAGAAGACCGCCCGGCGAAATCAATGCAGCGTGCCTCTCGGTGCGTTCGCGTTGAGCAGCGATTCCAACGCAAACACAATCGCCTCTCCGTCGTCCTCCGGAGCCAGGTGCAGAACGATACCCGCTCGTTCCATCGACTCATCGGCGCAGAGTTCCTGAACTCGAAGCGGCCAATGTCCATGGTTTTGCGGGGGCATCTTCGCAGAACGTCCCCGATAGCAGCCGCGCGAGAACTTCCACCAGCCACATCGCGCTGCTGTGAAGTGTGGATGGTTCGCGCATGACGGGCTGCACGTAATGCGCTCGAAGGTACGAGCGCACCCCGGTGCAAGGGCCTCGTCGCGGCGGCTGCCGCGAGCCCCGGTTGCCATCTACCCGTTTTCGTTCGGTCAACAGCACCGGGTTTTCACGGGCTGCGCGTCAACCCATCTTCGCAAGCAGGCCCTTCATCTCGTCCGCGGAATAGCCCCGCAACGTCTCCGTGCGCACGTTGCCCTGCGATCCCAGCTTGAGCAGCGCCGTCGTGACCGCCTGGTCCGAACCCTCCACGGTCAGGACGAGTCGTAATGACCGACGGTCCAGTAGACGCTCTTGACCGTTATTTCAAGGCCTCCCGCCGCCGCCTTGAACGCCTCGTAACGGCCGGGCGAGTCCTTCACGGTCTTGATGCCCTGCTCCGTGAAGTTCATAAGGACGATGTACGTTGCCATGCGTACCTCCGTTGTTTCGATTCGGAACGCGTACAAGGCACCGGGCCGCATGAACCGAACGACCGGTGCGACGCTCATGGTTCTCTGGTCCATGCCGCCGGTCAATGGGTTCCGCGGGGTTTCGCGATCTTGCGAACATGTCCTCGTAGGCGCGACAGTCGGTCAGGGCGGTGGCGTGCCGACGCGGGAGCATCTTCGGAGTGAATACCAAACGCCCGATGAAGCGCGAAACCATTTTGCAGGCGCGATCGACGCTACTAGTCGCGCTCCTGCTCGTTCAACTGTTCCCGTCGGTAAATTCGACCGCATGCAGGGGAGATGCGTTGTGAGTCTATTGCGTCGACGGGATCGCGGTCCTCGACGGGCGTGCAATGACGCAACCGCAGTTGTACGTAGTGATCCCTCGGAAGCTCGCGTTTTTCTGTGAACGCGTTGAGTACAGTCAAATACTTCAACGTGATTATGCGACGCGGGGACTGCACGAGGAGTTGGATCGATTCGACATTTATCATGCACCATGATGTATCGTTGAATCATTGCGGGGCGCGACCGCGCGTATCGATCCGATTACTCCGCGCGAATGCGTCGTAGACACCTTCCCTCACACGATTTCGAATCCGTGTATCCAACCTGGAACCAGCGCTTGCGGGCCATCTGCGCCGCGTATCTGTATCCCTGGGCCTATCTCGTCATACGTTGCCGGCGCCCGATCGTCGTGGGCATCACGGGCTCGGTGGGAAAGAGTACGACGACGGAACTCATCGCCCGAGTGCTCGAAACGGATCACGCCGCTACCCGCGTGGGTCTGGTGTGGAAATCCGAAGGCAACATGAACGACGATCTTTGTATCCCGCTCACGGTGCTTGGGTTTCATGGTTCGCCAGGCTCGAATGTGCAAGCCATAGGCTGGATGCTCGCGGCGCCCTTCCGCGCCATTGGGCTTGCCACATTCCTCCCTTACCCGAAGATGCTGGTGCTCGAATATGGCGCTGGCTGGGGATCCGACATCGCTCGAAATGCCCGGTTGGCGCCGCCTCAGGTCGCGGCGGTAACTGCGGTGGGACCTGCCCATCTGGAGAAGTTCGGAACGCTTGAACGCATCGTGGAGGAAAAGGGTGCGCTCCTTAGAAACGTGCCCGTTACAGGACTGGTGCTGCTTGGCAGCGAGAACGACCTCGCGTCGGGAATGTATCGCTTTACGCGCGCAGCCGTGATGCAGGTCCCGGGCCGGGGCCGGGTGCTTTCCGAGAACATGGCGCGGCAAGTCGCGCGCTTTTTTTCGCTCGACGAGGGTCCGACCGAGCAGGCGATTGCCGCATTTACCCCCTACCCCGGCCGTTTAGACGTCGTCGAACACGGCGCGATCACGCTCATCGACGACTCCTTTAACGCGAACCCCCTTTCGATGAAACTGGGACTGGACACGTTGGCTTCGATCGGCGCAAAACATGAGAGAGCCGTGGCGATTCTCGGCATGATGGGAGAACTGGGGGACGAGGCCCCCCGCTATCACCGCGAAATCGCCGCCTATGCCCGCAGGCGCGCGTCGATTGTGATCGGCGTCGGCGACCTTGCGCGGTTATACAACGCAGATCGGTATTACGCATCAAGCGAGGACTGCGTGAAAGATCTCGGCGAAATCGTCCGTCCCGGTGATTGCGTGCTGGTCAAGGGCTCTCACGCTGCGCATATGGAACGCGTAGCGGCCGGTCTGACCCAACTGGCACGCCACGAAACGCCAACGTGACGCCGGCACGTACTCGATAGACGCGAGCTAATGCATCCTCGGCCGTCGGCCCGCCAGACGTCTGGCAAGCCGTAGCGCCGGCAACAGGCGGTCGAGCGGTGAGCTCTTCACGAATGTCGCCAGTCCGTCGATGCGACCTTGCTTCCTCACCGTCCGCTCGAGGAGCTTGATCAATTCCTCGTCGATACCATATTCGCGAGCCAGCTCGAGATTCTCCTCGGTGAGCACCGGATGATCCTCCAAGGCGACTTTGGCCCAGTGCAATGTCGACTTGTTCGGAAACGTGGACGCCTGCTCCCACAGGCCCAGCGCGGTTGAACAGCAGAAGTTCCGAAACCGCTGGAACGCTCTCGAGCCGCTCACCCGCCGCCATTGCCGGAACCAGCAAAGCAATCATGAACGAATCCGCCTTTGCCGAAACGAAACGGCTCGTAGGTCCGCTCAAATTCAAAATAGAGTTGGAGCGGTCGGCGATCTTCGGTCTCGACGTCACCGACCACGCGTACCTTGTCAATTGTGCGTTCGATTCGCGTATCTATCAGGCGCATTCGGCGTTCCACTTGTTGCCCGCGGGCAGCCTCCGCGAGAGAGATGAGGTTGGGCGAACCTTCGATCGCGCCCTTCGGACCGGGAGCATGCTAGCGTAAGGGCGCACGGCCAAACAACGGCTTACTCATTGATCCTATCAACGCACCGGGTGACGTCGAATTCAGGAAGTTGGACCGCGGCTCAACGGTCCGCACATCGAGCACTTGGCCTTGGAAGGACGTACGTGGTGAGAAGGGGTGCCCTGCGCTTCGATCTGTTGAGCGATTGGCTCTCGCTGAGGGCCGAAAGAAAGGCGTCGCCCCATCTGCGCACGGAACGCGAGCTCGCTCGAATCGCGTCTGCCGCGCGAGGAACCGTTGGGGCGACCGGGCTGCACATCGAGACAAACCGGTCGCTTTCGCTCAATGCCGACGTACCGCTGCCAATGGCCAGCACCGTCAAGGTCTTGATCGCGGCGCACATACTCTGGCGCGTCGATCGCGGTGATTTTGCGCTGGATTCTTTGGTGACAGTCGATCCACGACACTTGCGCTTCGACGGCGATGTCATTGCTTCGCGCGCGTCCGGTCCCCAGGATGGGGGTGCCGCTCCAGGCATTGATCGAGTTTATGCTCGTCGGTAGCAACAACACCGCATCCGACGCGTTGCTGGCGTTGGGCGGGGGCACGGAGGCCGTCGTCGACTGGCTGTCCAGCCATTGGACACCAGGATATTACGGTGAACCGATCGATCGGTCAGCTCATCGCCGACGTGTTCGGACTGGACGCATTTTCAGCGGATAGCGTCTGGACGCCGGCCCAGTGGGCCGAGTACATCGATAGTGTGCCGCGCAACCGGAGACGCGACGCCATCAAGGCATTTGTCTGTGATCCCCGAGACCGGTGCACGCCGGCTGCGATGGCGCAGATGCTGGCGATCCTCGCGCGGCGGCGAACTGCTCAGCTGTTCGAGCTCATCACTGCTCCTCGAAACGATGGCCCGATGCGAAACCGGGCCGGACCGGATCAAGGGGCTGATGCCGGCAGAGACCCGCGTTGCCCACAAAACCGGATTGATCGCCAATCCGCTCGATCCTGGGGCCGGCGCTCCCCTCGTGACCAGCGACGTCGGCCTGGTTGCCCTACCGGAGAACCGGGGGCAAATCGCCGTCGCTATTACCATCGCCGGTTCACCGCTCAATCGAGCGAGACAAGACCGGGTGATCGCAGCGCTCGCGCGACGAATCTACGATTACTTTGCGACCGGGGCTGACTGATCGGCGGCCGGCAGCGATACTGGCTGATCGGCGACAATTCGACCGAAACTCGTTGGAGAGCACTCCGTGAACGCAACCTGGATCCGTCGCTTGCGGGCGATCTATTCCTGGTACATGTACCCCTGGGCCTGGCTCGTCGTCCGTTGCCGACGCCCGTATGTCATCGGGGTAACGGGGTCAGTCGGCAAGACCACGACCAAGGAACTGATCGCTGCGGTCCTCGGCACCGAAGAGGCAAGATTACGCCTTGGCCTGATGTGGAACACATTCGAGAACTTCAACGGCAACTTCGGCATCCCGCTCACGGTCCTGGGTTTCGAGCATCGGCCGAACACGGACATGCAGGCCATTCGTTGGATGCTCATCGCACCGTTCCGCGCGCTGGCACTGGCGACGTTCGCGCAGTATCCCAAGGTGCTGGTTCTGGAATATGCGGTGGGCTGGGAGTGCGATGTCGGTCGCAACGCGAAGCTGGTGCCGCCCGATATCGCCGCGGTGACCGCCGTGGGTCCGGGCGCATCTCGAGCGATACGGTACCGTCGAAAGGATCGTCGAGGAGAAGAGCGCCCTGGTCCGAAGCGTTGCACCAACAGGTCTGGTCGTGCTCGGCAGCGACAACGAACATGCGGCCCGGATGGACCGATTCACGCGGGCTCCGGTTGTAAAGGTTGCCGGAACGGGACGCGAACTCTCCGAGAACATCGCCCGAGCCATCGCCCGGCACCTGGGCCTTACAGAAGAATCGACCGAGCGGGCCATCGCGGCATACGCGGGCTATCCAGGTCGATTGGAAGTCCTAAGCCATCCTTCGCTGACTGTCATCAGTGACTGGTACAACGCCAATCCGCTGTCGATGAAACTCGGCCTCGACACGCTGGCGAGCGTCGGCGCCGCGCAACGCAAGGTCGCGATCCTGGGCATGATGGCCGAGCTCGGCGTCGACGCTCCCCGCTATCACCGGGAGATCGCCGACTATGCGCGCGAGCGTGCGTCGCTGGTCATCGGGATCGGCGATCTCGCCCGGCAGTACGAACCCGATCGCTGGTACGCGTCGAGTCAAGACTGTGTGAACGATCTTGCCAAGATCGTGAAGCCCGGCGACTGCGTCCTGGTCAAGGGCTCGAACAGCGTGCACCTGGATACGGTCGCCGCGCATCTGGCTCAGCTGGGCGAGGTTAGTTCCAGCACTTAGACGAGAGCCGCTCCGGCCACGGGAGTAGCGAGCTCAACCGCTGTGGTTTCGTACCCCCACATGGCGCCTCTCGTTGCGGACCGAGTGGGCTGAAATCGACCAGCCCGGTGAGGGCCTCAATGCATCCTCGGCCCACCGCCGACCAATCGTCTGGCAAAGCGGAACGCCGGCAACAGACGATGCAGCGGGGAGCATTTCACGAATCTCGCCAATCCATCGACGCGGCCCTGCTTCCGGACGATACGCTCGAGGAGTTTGACAAGGTCGGAGTCGATTCCATATTCACGCGCCAACGCGAGATTCTCCTCCGTCAGAATCGGATGATCCTCCAAAGTCACTTTCCCCCAGTGCGAAGTCGACTTGTCCGGAAACGTGAGTGCCCGGTCCCACATGCCCATCGCCTTCAGTGAAACTGCGGTCCGCACACATTTGTAGCACTTGCCGCAATTGAATTCCGCTCCGCGGTTTTCGATGCACACGCGCAGATTCTCCAGAACCAGCGACCGTTCCCAATCGAGGATTCGCGCCATCTTGCGCGCGCGGCTCGCTTCGCCGCCGTCGTGCAGCAGGCGGATCGTCTCGGTCGAGAACCGCTCGTCAACCAGCGGCGTGCTACCGTGGGCAACTTGATGCCGGTACGTGAACGACGACGGAATGCAGACATAACCGAGTCCTCCGGACAGTGACACCGCCGTCGCCGCCAGCGCACTTCCGAAGTAGAACCTCTCCCAGTTCAACGGAAACAGCGTGCGCAGATTCGTCTTGCCGACGATGCACTCCACGCCGATCGCCGCGGCAACGCGTCTAGCTTGGCGCTCGGACGCTTCAGCGTTCTGCGTATCTTCGAGATTTCGCTCGATACCGTACATGAAGATCATGTGCGTCAGCGGTACCGGAAGATTCTCATGGCGCCACCGCTTCAACAGTGTATAGAACGAATCGACGCCGCCCGAGAAGAACGTGGCGGCGCGCGATGCAATCGCAGCGCCGGTGTCGATTCGCGGCGTCGCCTCGATTGCGATTCGACTGAATTGCGGATGCCAGGCGTGGAAAATATCGCGGATCCCGGCGAGATTGAACAACAGCTGTTCGGAGACCGCTGGAACACTTTCAAGCCGCTCACCGGCTGCCATGGCCGGGACCAGCAAAGCGATCACGAACGAATCCGCCTTCGCCGAAACGAACGATTCATATTGCCGCGCAAATTCGAAATAGGGTTCCAGTGGCCCGAGGTTGTCGGTTTCGACATGGCCAACAATACGGACCTTGTCATTAGTGCGTTCGATTCGTGTATCTACCAGGCGCATTCGGGGTCCCTTTCAGGGCGCGACGACAGCCTCCGCGGGTGGGTGAGTCATGACGTTCGGCGGACTGCGATCCCGCGTTCGGGCCAGGTGCATGCTAGCGTAAGGGCAAAAGTTCGATCAACGCCTTGCGCGGTCCTGCCAAATGGGAAAGTCGGACGGCCGAAAGTCGGCATGCGGACGGACCGTCGGTCCCCGGTTCGCCATCAAGTATGATGACTTGAGAAGGCATAGGCGTGCGCGATCGCGGCGACTTTGCGCTGGATTCCTTGCTTTCGATCGAGCCACGTACCTGCGCTTCGATGGCGAAATCCTTACTTCGCGCGCTTCCGACCCCGAGTTGGGTCTGCCGCTGCTGGAATGGCGCGGATGCTGGCGGGGCTGTCGCGCGCCGCGGCCTGCTGGGCGCCTTCAGGTCATCCCTGCTCCTTGAAGCGACGGAGCGTTGCGAAACCGGCCCGAATCGAATCAAGGAGTTGGTGCCAGCAGGTACGCGTATATCGCACAAACCCGGGCTGATAGCCAACCTGCCCGATCCCGCGATTGGCGCTCCGCTCGTGACCAGCGACGTCGGCCTAATCACGTTACCCGCGCAACAGGGGCGAGTCGCGGTAGCCATTGCCATCGTCAATTCGCCCCTCACCCGAGCGAGGCAGGACCGGGTGATCGCAAATCTCGCGCGACGAATCTACGACCACTTCCCGACCAGCGTGACTGTTCGGAAGCCGGGGGCGATACTGTTCAGTTGATAATTCGATGGACGGGTCTTTGGAGGGCTATCCGTGAACGCAATCTGGAACCGTCGCTTGCGCGCAATCTGTTCCGGGTATTTGTACCCCTTGGCATTTCTCGTCGTCCGTTGCCGGCGCCCGTATGTCATCGGGGTAACGGGGTCAGTCGGCAAGACCACGACCAAAGAGCTGATCGCTGCAGTCCTCGAAACGGAGGAGGGCAGATCGCGAGTCGGCCTCATGTGGAAAACCCGCGGGAACATGAATAGCAACTTCGGCATCTCCCTCACGCTGTTAGGTTTCCGCCATTGGCCAACGACGGACATGCAGGCCGTGCGATGGATGCTCAAAGCACCGTTCCGCGCGCTGGCACTGGCGACGTTTGCGCGGTATCCGAAGGTGCTGGTCGTGGAATACGCGGCGGGCTGGGACTGCGATGTCGGTCGCAACGCGAAGCTGGTGCCGCCCGATGTCGCCGCGGTGACCGCCGTGGGTCCGGCGCATCTCGAGCGATACGGTACCGTCGAAAGGATCGTCGAGGAGAAGAGCGCCCTGGTCTGAAGCGTTGCGCCGACCGGTCTGGTCGTGCTCGGCAGCGACAATGATCTTGCGGCCCGTATGGAGCAATTCACACGGGCTCCGGTTGTAAAGGTTGCCGGAACGGGACGCGAACTCTCCGAGAGCATTGCCCGAACCATCGCCCGGCACCTGGGCCTTGCAGAAGAATCGACCGAGCGGGCCATCGCGGCATACGCGGGCTATCCAGGTCGGTTGGAAGTCCTAAGCCATGCTTCGCTGACCGTCGTCAGTGACTGGTACAACGCCAATCCGCTGTCGATGAAACTCGGCCTCGACACGCTGGCGAGCGTCGGCGCCGCGCAACGCAAGGTCGCGATCCTGGGCATGATGGGCGAGCTCGGTGTCGATGCTCCCCGCTATCACCGGGAGATCGCCGAATACGCGCGCGAGCGTGCGTCGCTGGTCATCGGGATCGGCGATCTCGCCCGGCAGTACGAACCCGATCGCTGGTACGCGTCGAGTCAAGACTGCGTGAACGATCTTGCCAAGATCGTGAAGCCCGGCGACTGCGTCCTGGTCAAGGGCTCGAACAGCGTGCATCTGGATGCGATTGCTGCGCAACTGGCCCGGCTGGGCGAGGTCAGTTCCGGCACTTGACGCATCCAGATCCGCAATGCGCGGCTGCCATAGACATCCGCACGGCCTCGTGGCCCTTCGCCACGGTATCGCGCGGCAACGCTGGTTCGATGTGCGCCGACTCACACCGGTCAGTGATGCAGCGTGTCGCGTTTGGCGAGCACGGGAACAGCCGCATCCAAAGCGCTACGACCAGCAGCGTGCCAAAGCCGCCCACGATGACCGATCCGATCGGCCCGAGCCAGGCGGCCATCGCACCCGCACGGAACTCGCCGAGCTGGTTGCTCGCACCGATGAACGTCGCATTGACTGCGCTGACCCGCCCGCGCATCTCGTCGGGCGTCTCCAGCTGCACGAGCGTCTGCCGGATGACGACGCTCACGGTATCGGCAGCGCCACTGATCGCAAGCGCGATCATCGACAACAGCAGCGACGTCGATACGGAAAATCCAAGGATCGCCAGGCCATAGACGGCAACCGACGCGAACATCAGCCGGCCGACGCCGCGCTTGAGCGGCCTTCGCGACAGCCATAGCGCCATGAACAGTGCACCGACCGCCGGTGCCGAGCGCAACAGGCCGAGGCCCCAGGGACCGGTCTGCAGCACGTCCTTCGCGAAGATCGGCAGCAGCGCGGTCGCGCCGCCGAGCAGCACGGCGAACAGGTCGAGCGAGATGGCGCCGAGCACGACCTTGTGCTGCCAGATATAGCGGAAGCCCGCGAACACGGAGGACCACGAGATCGGCGAAGCGCGGCGGGCAACGGCCTCGCCTGGATCGCCAGCACGAATCCCAGCGCGAAAGCGGCCATGAGGAAGCTGATCGCGTACACGACGGCCGCGCCGATCGCGTACAGGAAGCCGCCGAGCGCGGGTCCGCCGATGATGGCCACCTGCAGCACCGACGAGCTCAGTGCCGTCGCCTGCGGCAGCTGCACGATCGGCACGAGCGACGGCAGCAGTGCCTGCTGCGCCGGCGCCTGCAACGCGCGCGCGACACCGATGACGATGCTCAGGGCCAGGATCAGCTCGCGCTGGACCCAGTCGCCGCCGCTGCCCCACGCGAGCACCAGCGCGACCAGTGCCTGCAGCATGAGGCTGGCGGCGAGGACACGGCGCCGGTCGACGCGGTCGACGAGCTGTCCGGCCGGGATCGTCAGGAACAGCGCCGGCAGGAACTGCATGAGCCCCACGAGCCCGAGATCCCAGGCGCTCGAGGTCAGGTCGTACATCTGCCAGCCCAGCGCCACCAGCAGCATCTGCTGCGCAGCATTGCCGAGCAGCCGCGCCCAGAGGAAGTGCCGGAAGCCGGGCGCGAAGGCTTTGAGGTCCGTCGTGCCCGGGCCGGGGGTCATTCGCGAAGCTTACCTGCCTCGCCATCGACGCCCGGGTTGACGATCCTCGCGAGTACCTCGGACGTCGATGGGTGTTCCCGCTCGCTCTGTTGGTCGGGCGCCGTGCGCGCGTCGCGTCGTAACGCCTGACCGTCACGCGACGCGACGGCGTCGCCAGCTTGGCCCGATGCGCGGCGGGCTTTCGTCGTTTTCGCGCTAGGCGCTGCGCGTCCGCCGTTGCGCTAGACTGCGCCCTTTGTCCGTCGCCCCCGAACCCCGGAGACACCCGATGATCCGCGCACGACTCCTCGCGGCTGTCCTTGCCGCGTCGCTGACCGCCACCGTTGCCGCCCAGCCGAAGCCGGAATACGGCGATGAGGTCTTCCAGCCCTCGGTGGGCCAGCCGGGCAAGGACGTCATCTGGGTGCCGACGCCGGACGCGCTGGTTACCCGCATGCTGACGGCCGCGAAGGTCACCAAGGACGACCTCGTGTACGACCTCGGCTCCGGCGACGGCAAGATCCCGATCGCCGCCGCGAAGCAGTTCGGTGCGAAGGCCGTCGGCATCGAGTACAACCCGGACATGGCCGAGCTCGCGCGCCGCAACGCGAAGCGCCAGGGCGTCGACAACATGGTGAAGATCATCACCGGCGACATCTTCAAGGAAGACTTCAGCAAGGCGACCGTCGTCACGATGTACCTGCTGCCGGATCTCAACCTGAAGCTGCGTCCGACGATCCTCAAGATGAAGCCAGGCACGCGCGTGACGTCGCACCAGTTCCACATGGGCGACTGGGATCCGGACGAGAAGTACAGCATCGAGTTCCGCGACGCGTATCTGTGGTACGTGCCCGCGCAGGTCGAGGGGACGTGGACGTTCAAGGAAGAGGCGGGCAACAGCGCCGAAGGTACGCTCTCGCTCGTCCAGCGCTACCAGCGCATCGGCGGGACGGTGACCGTCGGAGGCAAGACGCAGCCGGTCCTCGGCGCGGCGCTGCAGGGCGACAGGCTCGCGTTCACCTTCATCGACAGCGAGAACAACCTGCGCACGGCGCGCGTGACGGTGGCCGGCAACAACTTCAGCGGCGACCTGTCGTGGCAAGGTCGCTCCACGCAGGTCTCGGGCCGCAAGCGTTAACCGCGATGACGCCCGTTCCGAATGGCGACACGCCGCAGCCGCTGCTGCGGCGCCGCGATGCGATCGCGATCATCGTCGGCATCGTCGTCGGCGCGGGCATCTTCAAGACGCCGTCGATGGTCGCCGGCGTCACCGGCGACGCCGGTTGGGCGATCGTCGCCTGGGGCCTCGGCGCGCTCGTGTCGCTGGCCGGCGCACTCTGCTACGCGGAGCTCGCAACGACCTATCCGCACGCGGGCGGCGACTATCACTTCCTGACGCGCGCCTGGGGCCGGCACATCAGCTTCCTGTACGCCTGGGCGCGTGCGACGGTGATCAACACCGGCTCGATCGCGCTGCTGGCGTTCGTGTTCGGCGACTACATGTCGAAGGTGATGCCGCTCGGCCCCGCGAGCGGCGCCTTGTGGGCCGCGCTGATCGTGATCGTGCTGACGGCGGTCAACATCGCCGGGCTCAAGGCGTCGGCGCGCACGCAGAACCTGCTGACGATCTTCGAGGTCGCCGGCCTCGTCGCGGTGGCGGTCGCCGGTTTCCTCGCGACGCCCGTCGCCGGTGCGACGCCGGCCGCGTTCTCGTCGACCCCTGCGCTCGGGCTGTTCGGGCTTTCGATGGTGTTCGTGCTGCTCACCTACGGCGGCTGGAACGAGGCGGCCTACATCTCGGCGGAGCTGAAGGGCGGCCGCCGCGAGATCGTGCCGGTCCTGATCACGAGCCTCGCGATCCTCGCGACGATCTACATCGTCGTGAACCTCGCGTTGCTGCATGGGCTCGGCCTCAAGGGTCTTGCCGACAGCAAGGCGGCGGGCGCCGACGTCATGGAGCGTGTGTTCGGCCTGCGCGGCGCGCAGCTGGTTTCGCTGTTCGTCGCGATCGCGGCGCTGACCTCGATCAACGCGACGATGATCGTCGGCGCGCGCACCAACTACGCGATGGGTCGCGACTGGTCCGCGCTGCGCTTCATGGGCGGCTGGCACGCCGAGCGCGGCACACCTCGCATGGCGCTGCTCGTGCAGGCCGTGATCGCGCTGGCGCTCATCGGTTTCGGAGCGTTGCAGCACGACGGCTTCGAGGCGATGGTCGAATTCACCGCGCCGGTGTTCTGGACGTTCCTGTTCCTCGTCGGCATTGCGCTGTTCCGGTTGCGCGCCAAGGATCCGGGCGCCGAGCGGCCGTTTCGCGTGCCGCTGTTCCCGATCACGCCGATCGTGTTCTGCGCCGCATGCCGTGGCTCGCCTACTCGAGCATCACCTACGCGGCGAGCCGCAACGCCGTGCACATCTCGCTGATCGTGATGGCGGTCGGTGTCATTGCGCTGCTGTTCACGCGTGCGAAGCGCACGCCGACGGCGCCTGCGGTCGCTGACGACTAAGGCGCAGTCCTGCGCACAACGCGCGTCTTTCGTGCCGTTGCCGGCGGGCGCCGACGAGCCGCCTCTAGGCGCCCGCCTGATCAACCCCGATGAAAAAGGCGCAGCGCCGAATCTTCGTCAGCCACTGAATCGCGGACGCCTTTTTCATCGGAGCTGCTCGATCCATTGCGCCGTGAGCTTTTCCTGCACGCTGTTCTGACGCAACCGAGCGTCGAGCGCGGGAAAATCGACATCGTCGAGCGGCTGGTCCTGGTTGAAGCAGCTGAAGACGTAGCTGCGCTTGCCGGTGACGGGATCGACGTGAGGCTGCAGGCACTGGCCGCAGACCTCCTTCATCATGCACTGCATCGGCGAGTTGATCGAGCCGAGCGCGCGATGTCCGGGCTTCAGGTACGGCGCCAGCACCGTCGACCGGGCTGCCGCGACCGCCGCCATCATGCGCGTCCGAGCCGATCGCTATCACGCGATCCGTGGTCGACATCGCGATCGCCGGCGGCCCGAGCTCGCCCGGCTGCATAGGCGCGCATCGCCCTCGACGATGTTCCCGACATGCGAGCGGTCCTGCGGCCGCCCCGGCACGAAACCGGGGGCTTCGTCGGAACACCACACGACGACATCCGCCGCCGCCTCGATCTCGGCGACCTTGTAGCGGTCGACGAGCTTCTTGTAACCGGCGAAATACAGCACGCGCGAGCCCGCCCGACGAAACGCCTGGCCGATCGAGAGCAGCACCGCATTGCCGAGGCCACCGCCCGCGAACACGACCGTCTCGCCCGGCTCGATCTCGGTCGGCGTGCCGGTCGGTCCCATCAGCACGACCGGCTCGCCGGGTCGCAGGTTCGTGCACAGGTTCGACGAGCCGCCCATCTCGAGCACGATCGTCGAAACCAGTCCCTGCTCGCGATCGACCCACGCACCGGTGAGCGCCAGACCTTCCATCGCGAGACGCGTGCCGTTCACTTCGCGAGCGAACGACTCGAAATTCTGCAGGCGATAGAACTGGCCCGGACGGAAGGCTCTGCGCGGCCGCCGGCGCGCGCACGATCACTTCGACGATCGTCGGCGTCAGGCGAACCACGCGCTCGACGGTCGCGCGAAGCTCGCGATCGAGCGAAGCGAAGAACGCGCTATCGGAGATGCCGGACGCGCTCGTTACGCGGTCCAGCACCCGCGACACGATCGGATAACCGATCGTCGCGCTTGCCATCGCCTTGACGACGTTGCCCGCCCACGACGGATGCAGATCGCCGAAGAAGCTCACCGCACGCCCGTCCGGTGCGCAACTCGGTCAGCACGGCCGGGTTCGCCGGTTTCGCGAGCCCCTTGACCGGCGTCACGGGCCGGCCTTGCTCATCGAGCAACTGGAAATGCTTGCCGTCCAGCACGAAGTCGTCCGGCTGCTCGCGCGCCAGAATCGTGTTCGGCTGCGTTCCAGCGGCCACGAGGATCGTGCGCGCAGGAAGCCGCGCAGTCGTCGGACCGCTCTCGCGCCGGACCGATACGCTCAATGCCTCGGCGCGGCCGGTTGCGTCGAGCTCGACTTCGATCGGCGTAAGCCCTTCGGCGAACCGGATTCCTTCTTCGAGCGCCTTCTCCACTTCCTCGTGGTTCAGCGTATACGACGGACTGTCGATCAAGCGACGGCGATAGGCGATCGTCACGCCGCCCCAGCGGTTGAGCAAGCCGACGAGGTCCGGGTCACGTTGCTCGCGCACGGCGGCCGCGCGCTCTGCACGGATCGCGCGGGCGTGATCCAGGAACTCGTCGGCGATCGCTTCCTCGTCCGCCGACCACACGCCCCGCACCTCGCCCTCCGACGTGGCGGCCGACCAGGGCCTCGTAACGCGCAAGGAATTTTTCGACCTGCACCGGGTAGTAGGCGAGCGACTCGGTCGCGGTATCGATCGCGGTCAGGCCCCCGCCGATCACGACGACCGGCAAGCGAAGCTGCATGTTCGCAAGCGACGCCTCCTTCGCGGCGCCGGTGAGCTGCAGCGCCATCAGGAAGTCGGATGCGGTGCGTACGCCGTCCGCGAGCCCGTTCGGAAGCTCCAGCACCGTCGGCCGGCCCGCGCCCGCAGCCAACGCAACGTGATCGAAGCCGAGCCCGAACGCACCTGCGGTGTCGAGCGTGCCGCCGAAGCGGACGCCGCCGTACAGCGCGAACTGCGCGCGCCGCACGAGCAGCAGGCGGATCAGCTTCAGGAAGTTCTTGTCCCAGCGCACGGTGATGCCGTACTCGGCCACGCCGCCGAAGCCGGCCATCACCCGGTCGTCCAGCGGCTCGAGCAACGCCTCGACGTCGTGAACGGGTTCGAACGGGACGCGCGATCCCGCCGGCGTAACCCCGGCAAGCGTCGCGTCGAGCGGCTCGATCTTGAGTCCGTCGATGCCGACGACCGTGTGGCCGTCGTTCATCAGATGATGCGCCAGCGTGAAGCCGGCCGGCCCCATGCCGACGACCAGCACGCGCTTGCCGGTCGGCGCCTTCGGCACCGGCCGGCGCAGGTTCAGCGGATTCCAGCGCGTGAGCAGCGAGTAGATCTCGAAGCCCCACGGCAGCGCGAGCACGTCCTTCAGCACGCGGGTTTCCGCTTGCGGGATGTTGACCGGGTCCTGCTTCTGGTAGATGCAGGACTTCATGCAGTCGTTGCAGATCCGGTGGCCGGTCGCAGCGCACATCGGGTTGTCGACGCAGATCATCGCGAGCGCGCCCACCGGCCAGCCTTCGGCCAGCAGCTTGTGGAACTCGGAGATCTTTTCCTCGAGCGGACAGCCGGCCAGCGTGACGCCGAACACCGTGCGCTTGAACGGATTCGCCGGAACGCTTCCATCGGCCGGTTTCTTCTCGAACAGGCCGCGCGGCACAGGAGTCCTTGCCCTGCTCGTGGCACCAGATGCAGTAGTGCGCCTCGTCCAGCGCGCCGACCAGGTCCGTTCCCGCATCGGTCAACGCGAAACCGTCGCGACGGCGCAACGCGTGATGCGAATCGAGCTCGAGCGCGGACACGTCCCCCTGCGCGACGGATTCCACCGGCACGAGCCGGAAGAAGTCGAGCTTTCGCGGCGCACGGAACAGCACGCCGCGCCGATGCCTTGCGCGCCCCTCGTCGGTGTGCGCGGCCCAGGCCGCATAGCGCGCGCCCAGATCGAGGCGGTCCGCATGCGCCGCGGGGTCGCCCTGCCAGACGAGAACGGCCCGTGCAAAGGCGAGCTCGCCTGCGGTGCCCTCGAGCGGTGCGCCGATCTCGCGTTCGAGCTGCTCCCGCAAAGCGCGGCGCGTCGAACGCCGCTGCGGCTTCCGCGCGGTACGCATTCATCGCCTTGCGCTGCACGAACTGACGCTTGACGACGTAAAGCGGCGCGAGGTCGTGATGCCGCGCCTCCAGCGCGCGGACCGTCTCGCCGATGCCGAACAGCGCCGCGATGAAGTCCTCGAGATGCGGCGCGAGCGCGATCAGGAGCTCGGACTCGGCCTTGCGATCGAGCGCATCGGGCGCGTTGCGGGCGGCGGCGAGGCGCGCCGCCAACGGCGCATCGGCTTCGTGCAGTGCCTCGACAAAGCGGCGGTCCAGCATCGCCAGACCGTCGCGCGTGTAGAGGTCCGCGAAGGCGAGGCCATGGTCGAGTATCGGTATCGGTGCGTTCGAACCCACGCGGCCTCGAGGTGGCATTCCGGTGTATCTTACCTGCCGCGCAGCGCCGGCTTCGCCTCCTGCGGGATATAACGTCATAACCAAACGGGCGTTCTGCTCGCCCGCGTCAACGCAAACGCCCGCGGCCGCGTTGAACGCGCGCCTCACTTTACCGATGGAGAAGCAACGGATGAACGTTCCCCGCGCTGTGCTCGCCTTCGTGCGTGCTCGTGCTGGCGCTTCCCGCGAGCGCGCAGACGATCAAGGTCGGCGAGCTCAACAGCTACAAGGTCTTTCCGGCGTTCCTCGAGCCCTACCGCAAGGGCATGGAGCTCGCGCAGGAGGAAATCAACGCCGCCGGCGGCGTGCAAGGGCGCAAGCTCGAGATCGTGTCGCGCGACGACAACGGCAATCCCGGCGATGCCGTGCGCGTCGCGGAGGAGCTGATCTCCCGCGAGAAGGTGGCGCTCCTGATGGGCACGTTCGCGAGCAACGTCGGCCTCGCGGTGGCCGACCTCGCGAAGCAGCGGAAGATCCTGTTCATCGCGTCCGAACCGCTGACCGACAAGATCGTGTGGGAGAACGGCAACGCGTACACGTACCGGCTGCGCGCGTCGACGTACATGCAGACCGCGATGCTGGTGCCCGAAGCCGCGAAGCTGAACAAGAAGCGCTGGGCGATCGTCTATCCGAACTACGAATACGGCCAGGCCGCAACGGCGACGTTCAAGCGTCAGATGATGGCGCGCTCGGGCGGCGGTCTCGAGTTCGTCGAGCAGGCGGTACCGCTCGGCAAGATCGAGCCGGGCCCGGTGGTGCAGGCGCTGATCGACGCGAAGCCGGACGCGATCTTCTCGTCGCTGTTCGGCCCCGACCTCGCGCGCTTCGTGCGCGAAGGCCAGTTGCGCGGCCTGTTCAAGGACCGCCCGGTGTTCAATCTCCTCGGCGGGGAGCCCGAGTATCTCGACCCGCTGAAGGACGAGGCGCCGGTCGGCTGGTGGGTCACCGGCTATCCGTGGTACTCGATCGACACGCCCGCGCACAAGCGCTTCCGCGACGCCTACCAGAAGAAGTTCAACGATTATCCGCGACTCGGGTCCGTCGTCGGCTACAGCGCCGTCATGTCCGCAGCGGCCGCGTTGCGCAAGGCCGGCTCGACCGACACGGACAAGCTCGTCGCGGCGATGAAGAACCTCGAGGTCGAAACGCCGTTCGGCAAGGTCATCTACCGTGCGATCGACAACCAGTCGACGATGGGCGCGTATGTCGGCCGCACCGAGGTGCGCGACGGCAAGGGCGTCATGGTCGATTGGCGCTACGCGGACGGCAAGGATTACCTGCCGCCGGACGAGGAGGTCCGGAAGCTGCGGCCGAACCATTGATCGAGGAGCGGGTCGGCGCGCCCGCGACGCGCCTGTCAACGGATGCCGAAGCTGATCCCAAATTGCCCGTTACGCGACAATCGCCGGTAGCTTTGCCATTCGGTGTGGATCTCGTTCGCCGCGTGCCGGCAATCGAGTTGGGCGATGACGCGCCCTACGCCGACGATCCGCTAGGCTGGCTGGAGCGCGAGGCCAGGGCCGCGCCGAGCCTCGCGGCGATCCTCGACGGCTTGGCGCAGCGGTTGCGCCGGGCAGGGGTCGCGCTCGCGCGGCTTGGCATCCACATCGGTACGGTTCATCCGCAGCTGCTCGGCTACGGCTGCATCTGGAGTCACGCGGCGGGACATTGCACAGAGTACAACGTCCGCCACGCCGTGCTCGACGACGACTCCTATAAGCGGAGTCCGCTGCGCCTGGTCAACGAGGAAGGTGCGGTCGTACGACGCGACCCGCGTCTGCCGGAATCCCAAGTCGAGTTCACGGTGATGGCCGACTTGAGCGCGGAAGGCATCACCGACTACGTCGCTCGCCCGCTCGGCGCGATCAGCGGCGTGCGCAGCAACGTCACCTATTCAAGCGATTCGCCGCATCGGTTCCGCGAGGCGGACCTGGCATTGATCGAACGGGCGCTGCCGACGCTGTTGCTCAACCTCGATGCGCGAATCATGCTGAGCATTGCCGGCAACGTTCTCGACGCTTATGTGGGGCCTCGTGCGGGCGCGCGCGTGTTGCGCGGCGAAATCCTGCGCGGTCAAGGCGAGCGCATCGATGCCGTGATCTGGGTCTCGGACCTGCGCGATTACACGGCACTGTCCGATCGCTTGCCGGACACCGACATGATCCGTCTGCTCAACGCTTATTTCGATCAGCTGGTCAGCGCGATCCTCGATCACGGTGGCGAGGTGCTGAAGTTCGTGGGCGACGGCTTGCTGGCGATCTTTCCCGTGGATCCTTCAGATCCCCGGGCCGCAGCAGAGGCTGCCCTCGCAGCCGCCCATGCCGCGCTGGCCGCATTGGGGCGACTGAACGACGACGGTAGCGGGGCGCTCGCTATCGACGGCGACTGGAGCCCGTTGGCTACAGGCATTGCCTTGCACCGCGGCGAAGTGTTCTTCGGCAACATCGGCGCGCCGGCGCGGGTCGACTTCACGGTCATCGGCGTGGCAGTCAATCTCACTGCCCGGCTGGAGCCGCTGACCAAGATGCTGCATCGCCCGTTGTTGCTGACCGAAGCGGTGGCGCAGCTGACCTCGCAACCCATGAATTCTCTCGGTACGTTCCCTTTGCGCGGCCTGAACACGCCGATTGCGATCTTCGCGCCCGCGTCGTCACGCGAGCCATCGCCGGCGCTCGCCTAGGTCCCGAAGTGTTGCTGCTGGCGAACGCCGTGGCGGCGGGAAACCAAGGGCGTCATGGTCGATTGGCGCTACGCGGATGGAAAGGATTACCTGCCATCCGATGACGAGATCAGGAAGCTGCGACCGGCGATGTGATGCGGCGCTGCCAGGCAGTGGCGTCCTGAAACATGTTCGGTTCTAATAGCTGGCGTTGGGGGATACAAGGGGTACCGGGGGGATTCCAAAGGAGGACTTCTGATGCGCATCCTTTTCACCGTCGCGCTTTCGCTGGCCTTCACGGTCAACGCGCAAGCGCAGGACAAGCCTGCTCCGCCACCGGCATGGAAGCAGGGCATGTCGGACAAGTACAAGGATTCGAAGCTCGCGCCGCATGCGGGCAAGATGACGGAGACGTCGGCGAGCGAGATCCCCGTCGACAAGCTCAAGGCGCCGCCGGGCTTCAAAGTCGAGCTGTGGGCGACCGGCCTGCCGGGCGGACGGGCGATGGCGTTGTCCGACGACGGCAAGAAGGTCTATGTGGGCACGCGCGCCATCGGTCGCGTCTACGAAGTGACCGATGCCGGCGACAAGCGCACGGTGCGCACGGTCGTCGACAAGCTGACCCAGCCCGCCGGGGTCGCGTTCAAGGACGGCGCGCTGTATGTGTTCGCGATCGACAAGGTATTGAAGTACGACGGCATCGCCGGCAATCCGGGCGCGCAGCCGCAGGATCTCACCGCCAAGTTCGAGCTGCCGCCGCAGCAGCATCACAACTGGAAGTACGTCGCATTCGGTCCCGACGGCAAGCTGTACGTGCCGTTCGGCGCGCCGTGCAACATCTGCGAACCGCCGAGCGAGTACGCGCAGATCCGGCGCTACAACGCCGACGGCTCGGGCAAGGAAGTCATCGCCACCGGCGTGCGCAACTCGATCGGCTTCGACTGGCACCCGAAGACGAAGGAGTTGTGGTTCACCGACCACGGTCGCGACTGGATGGGCGACGACGGCCCTTCCGATGAGCTGAATCGGCTGGCCAAGCCTGGCGCGAACTTCGGTTTCCCGTACTGCCATGCCGACGGCAAGCTCGACGCGGACTTCAAGAAGCAGGACGCGTGCAAGGGCGTGACCCGGCCCGTGGCGCTGATGGGAGCGCATGCCGCGGTGATGGGCGTGAAGTTCTATACCGGCAGCATGTTTCCGGCCGAGTACCAGAACTCGATGTTCATCGCGCGCAAGGGCTCGTGGAACCGCAGCAAGCCCAACGGCTTCGACGTCGTGAACGTGAGTGCGGGCGCCGACGGCAAGAACGCGAAGGTGAAGCCGTTCCTCACCGGGTTCAACGAGAGCAAGGACAGCTACAAGTTCTGGGGCCGGCCGGCGTACGTCGCGCAGCTGCCCGACGGTTCGCTGCTGGTCAGCGACGAGCAGGTCGGCGCCATCTACCGCATCAGCTACGGTACGCGGGGCAGCGCAGCGAAGAAGTTGTGATTCGTCGCAATGCGTGGCGGTGGGCGGCAGCCTCGCTCGCCGCCATTCTTGCTTTCGACGGCTTCGCGCAGGACGATCTGCGTGGCGCTGCCACGGTCCGGGCGGCAATTCGCCGAACCCGGACCATCCCGTCGATCGCCGGGCAGCCGAAGCTCTTCATCGAGAACCAGCTCGTGCTGATCCGCGAGCAACTTCGCCCTTCGCCGCAGATGCTGCCGGTCGTGCGCGGAATGAAGGACGCGGAGATCAGCGGGCTCGCCGAGCACTTCTCGAAGCTGCCGGCGACGTCGATGGAGACCGGCAAGCCCGATCCCAAGCTCGTGCGGCGGGGCCAGGAGCGCGCCAAGGCGCTGCGCTGCGGCGTGTGCCACGTCTCGGATTTCAGGGGTCAGAACCAGGTCCCGCGCCTGGCCGCGCAACGCGAAACGTATCTGAGCGCGGAAATGCGGGCCTACCGCGACGGGAAGCGCCAAGGCGGCGATACGATCATGGCCGCGGCGCTTTACGGCGTGTCCGATGCCGATATCGCGGCGCTCGCGCACTTCCTTTCCCGGCTCAACTGAGGGGTTGCATCGCCGCCGCCGCCTCGAGGCGGCGATAATCGAGCGAAAAGAGCGTCGGATAGCGCGGCGGATCGTCCGCCGCTGACGTCCCTCGATCCTGATCCTCGATCCTCACTCCCGCCTTTCGTGTCTCTCGCCTCCTTCGCGCTCCAGTTCCTCAACGGCCTCGCGTCCGCGTCGTCGCTGTTCCTGGTTGCCGCAGGGCTGACGCTGATCTTCGGCGTCACGCGCATCGTCAACTTCGCGCACGGCTCGCTGTTCATGCTGGGCGCATACCTCGCGTGGACGTTCGCCGAGCGCTTCGGCGACAGCCTGGCCGGCTTCACGGCCAGCGTCCTGGCCGCCGCCGTCGTCGTCGCGGTTCTCGGCGCGCTGATCGAGCGCCTGCTGCTGAAGCGCCTGTACGATGCGCCCGAGCTGCTGCAACTGACGGCGACGTTCGGCATCGTGCTGATCGTGCGCGATGCGGTGCTCGCGATCTGGGGCGCCGAGGACAAGCTCGGTCCGCGCGTGCAGGGACTGGACGGCGCGCTGGTGATCGCGGGCCATCCGATCCCCGAATACGACCTGTTCCTCGTCGTCGTCGGGCCGCTGGTGCTCGCCGGGCTGACCTGGCTCGTGACCCGCACGCGTTTCGGCGTGCTGATCCGTGCCGCCTCGGAGAATCGCGTGATGGCGGCCGCGCTCGGCGTGCGGCAGGCTTTGCTCTACACCGCCGTGTTCGCGCTCGGGGCGTTCCTCGCCGCACTCGCCGGCGCGCTGCAACTGCCTCGCGAACCGGCGAACCTCAACATGGATCTCGCCGTGGTGGCGGAAGCCTTCGTCATCACCGTCGTCGGCGGGCTGGGCTCGATTCCCGGCGCGTTCGTCGCAGCGCTCATCATCGGCTTGACGAAAGCGCTGTGCATTGCGCTCGGCACGCGTCGCAGATCGCCGGCCTCGACATCGCATTCCCGAAGCTCACGCTGGTGGCCGAGTTCATCGTCATGGCGATCGTGCTCGCCGTGAAGCCGCACGGATTGCTCGGGCAACCCGCGACCGTTCCGCCAACGACGCCGTTGCCGGAGCAACGCGCGCTCGTCATCGTTCCCGGCCGGCGCGCAGGCAAGTTCGCGCTCGTCCTGATCGTCGCCTTGCTCGTGCTCCCGCTGCTGCGCGACGATTACGCGCTGGTCCTCGCGACCGACGTGCTGATCGCTGCGCTGTTCGCCGCAAGCCTGCAATTCATCATGGGGCCGGGCGGCATGGCGAGCTTCGGCCACGCGGCTTACTTCGGCGTCGGCGCTTATGCCGCTGCGCTCGCCTTCAAGCATGGCTGGCCGATGCCGGGCGCGCTGGTTGCAGCCCCGATTGCCGCGGCCGTGGCGGCGTGGATGCTCGGTGGCTTTGCGGTTCGGCTGGCGGGCGTCTACCTCGCGATGCTCACGCTCGCGTTCGCGCAGATCGTGTGGTCGATCGCCTTCCAGTGGGATGCGGTGACCGGCGGAAGCAACGGCCTCGTCGGCATCTGGCCGCCCGCCCTCCTCGCGGATCGTGCGCACTATTACCTGTTCACGCTCGTGCTGGTGGCTGTCGCGACGCTGGCGCTGGTGCGGATTGCGCATTCGCCGTTCGGATTCGCGTTGCGCGGCGTGCGCGACTCGTCGTTGCGCGCGGCCGCGGTCGGTATCGATGTGCGAGGCACGCAATGGCGTGCGTTCGTGCTGGCCGGCGCCTTCGCCGGGCTCGCCGGCGGCTTGTACGGATTCTCGAAGGGCAGCATCTCGCCGGAGACGCTCGCGATCCCGCGATCGGTCGATGCGCTGGTCATGGTGCTGCTCGGCGGATTGAACGCGATCGCCGGCCCGTTGATCGGCGCGGGCGTATTCACGTGGATGCAGGACGCGCTTGCCCGCTCGACCGAGTATTGGCGCGCGGCGACCGGCGCGTTGATCCTCGCGATCGTGCTGGTGTTCCCGCTCGGCATCGGCGGAGCGCTCGCGCGGGTCTGGAGGTCGCGTGAGCGGTGAGCGTCCCAGGTTGAGTTCGATGAGCCCCTCACCCCTTCCCCCTCTCCCCGCGGGAGAGGGGAAATGGAATGCGCAGCTGCTCGCGCTGCGGGAGAGGTCGGGGATGAGGGATGACCGAGCCCGTTCTCGTCCGTCGAGGGCCTGGTCAAGTCGTTCGACGGTGTCCATGCAGTGCGCGGCGCCGCGTTCTTCGTCTCGGCGGGTGAGCTGGTCGCATTGATCGGTCCGAACGGTGCCGGCAAGACCACCTGCTTCAATTGCATCAACGGCCAGCTGAAGCCGGACGCCGGCCGCGTGACGCTGGCCGGCACGGACATCACCGGCCGCTCGCCCCGCGAGATCGCGCTCGCCGGCGTGGGCCGCACGTTCCAGGTCGCGGCAACGTTCGCATCGATGACCGTGCGCGAGAACGTGGAGGTCGCGCTGCGCTCGCATGCGGGAGGCGGCGAGGCGTTGCTCGGCCGTGTTTCGATCGCGCGGCGCTCGCAGGCCGATGCGCTTCTTCATCGCTCGGGTATCGCGGCCCTTGCCGATCGTCACTGCGCCACGCTCGCGTACGGCGATGTCAAGCGCGTC
Organism: uncultured beta proteobacterium; assembly: GCA_963804205.1. Classification (GTDB taxonomy): domain Bacteria; phylum Pseudomonadota; class Gammaproteobacteria; order Burkholderiales; family Casimicrobiaceae; genus VBCG01. The sequence continues at coordinate 417,808 of CAWDPJ010000010.1, forward strand.
GAGCTCGCGCTGGCGCTCGCCGGCAATCCGAAGCTGCTGCTCATGGACGAGCCGACGGCCGGCATGGCGCCCGTCGATCGCGGCGCGCTGATGACTGCCGCTGGCGAGCTGGCCCGACGGGATCGCGTCGCCGTGCTGTTCACCGAGCACGACATGGACGTCGTGTTCGGTCATGCGGACCGCATCATCGTCCTCGACCGCGGCCGCATCATCGCCGAAGGCGCGCCGGACGCGATCCGTGCCGATCCGAGCGTGCAGGCGGTCTATCTCGGCGTCGGCGGCGGGTAAACAAAAACCTACGAACACGTCGAAGCGAGGTCTCGCATGCTCGACCTCGACGCGAAGATCAGCCGGCCAAGCGCTCGAAGCCGGCGGCCAGGTCGTCGATCAGATCGTCCGGCGATTCGAGGCCGACGTGCAGACGCAGGCACGGACCGCCGGGGTTCCATCGCGTCGCGCTGCGTGTGCGCTCGGGCCAGGTCGGGATGATCAGGCTCTCGAATCCGCCCCAGCTCCAGCCCATCCGGAACAGCCGCATGCCGTCGAGCATCGCCGCGATGCGCTCGACTCGCGACCGGTTGCAGGACGACGCCGAAGAGCCCGCTCGCCGCACGGAAGTCGCGCTTCCACAGCGTCGTGACCCGCGCGACCCGGGCAGCGCCGGATACAGCACTTCGCGAACCTCGGGCCTGCCGCGCAGCCACTCCGCCACGCGGAGCGCGCTCGACTGGTGGCGAGCAAGCCGCGTCGGCAAGGTGCGCAAGCCGCGCAGGCCCAGGAAGCAGTCGTCCGGCGACGCAGCGACGCCCATGTCGGTCCAGATCCGATGCAGCGGCCGATGCATCGCCTCGCTGCAGACGATGACGCCGAGCAGCACGTCGCTGTGGCCGCCGATGTACTTCGTCGCGGCGTGCACCGAGATATCCACGCCGTGGTCGAACGCGCGGAAGCCGAGCGGCGTCGCCCAGGTGTTGTCGAGGATCACGAGCGCGCCGTGCGCGTGCGCGGCGTGCACGATCGCCGGCACATCGAGGACCTCGAACGTGAGCGAGCCCGGCGATTCGGCGAACACGATGCGCGTGTTCGGCCGGAACAGCGTCGCGATATCCGCCACCAGCGGATCGTAGTAGCTCCACGTCGATGCCGAAGCGCTTCAGATGCAGCTCGCAGAAGCGACGCGTCGGTCCGTAGACCGCGTCGGTGCACGAGCACGTGATCGCCGGGCTTCGCGAGCGCGAGCAACGGCAGCGTCGTCGCCGTGAGGCCGGACGGCACGGCGAACGCGCTGTGACCGCCTTCGAGCGCTCGCAATGGCGTTCTGCAGGTCGGTGACCGTCGGCATGCCGTGCAGCCCGTACGCCGGCCCGGGATACTCGCCGCGCATGGCCGCTTCGAGAGCGGCGACCGTCGGGAACAGGATCGTCGATGCGCGATAGACCGGCGTGTTCACCGCGCCGAGATGGCGTTCCGGATCCCGGCCGAGATGCGCAGCCAGCGTCTCGGGCGAGAGCGGCTTCTCCGGAGGTTCGGAGGTCACGGCGCCGATCCGCGGTTCAACGAACCGCTGTCGCCGGCGAGCCCGTAGCCTGCGCGGATCGCTGCGACCTGCGCTTCCACGGGTTCGCGGATATCGATCTCCAGCGCGTCGGCGGGCGGCTCGAGCGTCGCGAACTGGCTCGCGAGCAGCGTCGACGGCATGTAGCGATGCTGGCGCGACTGCGAGGCGCGACGCGATCGTTTCGTAATCGCCCGCGAGATGGACGAAGCGCACGTCGCCCGCGCGCGCGAGCCGATCGCGATACGCCTGCTTCAGCGCCGAGCAGGCCAGCACCGCGTGCCCGCCGCGATCCAGGATTCGCTCGAGCTCCGCCGCGACGCGATCGAGCCAGGGCCAGCGATCCTCGTCGGTGAGCGGCGTGCCTGCGGCCATCTTCGCGACATTCGCCTGCGGGATGGAAGTCATCGGCATCGAGAAACGGCCATTGCAGGCTCTGCGCGAGCGCCGCGCCGACCGTCGACTTTCCGCAACCGCACACGCCCATCACGACGACGATCACGCGCTTCCTCCGCCGCCCTTCACCGGATGCCCGCCAAAGCCCTTGCGCATCATCGCGAGCATGCTTGTGCGCGAAATCGGCCTTGCCCTGCGAATCGAAACGGCTCATCAGGGCGAGCGCCAGCACCGGCGCCGACATCCCTTGCTCGACCGCTTCGCTGACCGTCCAGCGGCCTTCGCCGGAATCCGCGACGAACGGCGCGACGTCCGCGAGCTTCGCATCGTTGGCGAGGAACTCGGCCGTGAGGTCGAGCAGCCACGACCGCACGACGCTGCCGTGCCGCCAGGCCTCGGCGATGGCCGCGAGGTCCAGTCCGAATTCCTGCTTGCCTTCGAGCAGCGCGAAGCCCTCGGCCATCGCCTGCATCATTCCGTACTCGATGCCGTTGTGGATCATCTTCACGAAGTGGCCGGAGCCTGCCGGGCCGCAATGCAGCCAGCCGCGATCGGGCGCCGGCGCCAGGATGCGCGCGTACGGCGCGAGCATCCGCGCGGCTTGCGCGCTGCCGCCGAACATCAGCGCATAGCCGTGCTCGAGTCCCCATACGCCGCCGGACACGCCGCAATCGACGAAATGCAGCCCGGCGCTGCGAAGCGCCGCCGCGCGCCGTTGCGAGTCCTTGTAGTTCGCGTTGCCGCCGTCGACGATGAGGTCGCCGCGCGACATCTCCGGCCAGACGTCCTCGACGACGAGCTCGGTCGTTTGCCCGGCGGGCACCATCAGCCAGACGACGCGCGGCGCACGGCAGCGCATGCACGAGCGCGATCGCGGAGTCGGCGGCCTCGATCGTGCCTTCGGCCGCAAGCGCGTCTCGCGACGCGCGGGTCAGGATCGAAGCCGACGACGCGCACGCCGCCGCGCGCGAGCCGGCGCGCCATGTTGCCGCCCATGCGGCCGAGGCCGACGATGCCGATGTCCATGGAGGAGTCCATCAAGAACTGCGATGCTACCAAACCCGCGTTCATGCGCTCCGTCGGGCGGTGGCAAGGATCGCGGCGCCCGACGATCATCGCGGCGCCGACGAGCGTGCGCAGCGTCGGAATCTCGTGAAGCAGCCACGCCGCCAGCGCGATGCCGTAAACCGGCTCCAGCGCCGCGACGACACTCGCCGTGTGCGCACTCACGCGTCGCAGGCTGGCGATGAACAGCGTATGGGCGAGCGCCGTGCAGAAGACGCCAAGCACGACGAGCAGACGTCGCGTCGCGAACCGAGAACGCCGGCAGCGCATCCCGGCCGACGCAATGCGAACGGCACCAGCACCATCGCGGCGAACAGGTTCTGCCAGAAAGCGATCGCCGAGGGCGTGTACGTTGGCCGAGAACCGGCGGCTGCGCACGGTGAGCAGCGCGAACATGAACCCGGAGACCAGCCCCCAGGCAAGCCCCTGCACGGTCCGATCCTCGAGGCTGAACGACGGCACGAGCACCACGAGACCCGCAACGACCAGCAGCGCGGTGCAGCATCTCCGCGCGGTTCGAGCGCCGGCCGAGCAGCAGCCGCTCGAGCCCCAGCACGAACAGCGGGAACGTCGCGTAGCCCAGCAGGCCGATCGCGACGCTCGACACGCGGATCGCTTCGAAGAACGTGACCCAGTGGACCGCGAGCACGATGCCGTTGTGCGCGAGACCAGGCTCGGTGCGGAAGCTTCCCGCGCTGGATCGCGACGACCAGCGCGAGCACCGCGGCGGCAATGGCCGTGCGCCCGAGCACGATCGCATAAGGCGGCAGCGTCAGCCATTTGCCGAACAACCCCGCGAACCCGAACAGAGCCACCGCGACGTGCAACGCAGAGCGGGAGGGAGACGGCGCGCGAAGCGTCGCGAACGCGGGTCAGTGCCGTCGCAGACGCTGGGTCCCGCCTTCGCGGCGACGAGGTCGCCGCGCGCCATTCTGCCATCGCACCGGCTAGAATCGTCGCCTCCGCCGCAACCTGGCGAAATCCCGACACGAACGACAAGGAGCTCTCGATGGCCACGTCCCCGAGCCCCAAGGAGGTGCTTGCCGCGGTCCGCGCGTCGCCCGGCAACCGGGTGAAGGTCGCGGTCGTCGACATCGACGGCATCCTGCGCGGCAAGTACATCCACAAGGAAAAGTTCGTTTCGGCGCTCGAAGGCGGCTTCGGCTTCTGCGACGTCGTGTACGGCTGGGACAGCCACGACCAGTGCTACGACAACACGACGCTCACCGGCTGGCACAAGGGCTTCCCGGATGCGATCGCGCGTCTCGATCTTGCGACGCATCGCAACGTGCCGTGGGACGACGGCGTCGACTTCTTCCTCGGCAATTTCATTCGCACCGACGCAAAGGGCCGCGAGGAGCCCTTCCCGCTCGATCCGCGGCAGGTGCTGAAGCGCGTGCTGGCGCGTGCGGAGAAGCTCGGCGTCGCGCCGATGTGCTCGCTGGAGTTCGAGTTCTTCAACTTCGCCGAGACGCCGCATTCGTGGGCGGAGAAGCAGGGCGTCGGTCCCGGAGCCGATCACGCCGGGCATGTTCGGCTATTCGCTGCTGCGCGCGAATCACGCGAAGGACTACTTCAAGGCGCTGTTCGCCGAGTGCGGCGCGTTCGGCATCCCGATCGAGGGGCTGCACACCGAGACCGGTCCGGGCGTGTACGAGGCCGCGATCATCTACAGCGAGGCGCTCGAGGCGGCCGACCGCGCGATCCTGTTCAAGCAGAGCGCGAAGGAGATCGGCTCGCGCTTCGGCATCATGCCGAGCTTCATGGCGAAATGGAGCGAGCAGTATCCGGGCTGCTCGGGCCACGTCCACCAGAGCCTTTCGGACGGCAAGAAGAACGTCTTCTACGATGCGAAGGGCCGCGGCGGCATGAGCAAGCTGTTCGAGAGCTACCTCGCCGGCCAGCTCGCCACGCTGCTCGAGTTCGCGCCGATGTTCTGGCCGACGATCAACAGCTACAAGCGTCTCGTCGACGGCTTCTGGGCGCCGGTGAAGCCGACCTGGGGCATCGACAACCGCACGGCGAGCTTCCGCGTGATTCCCGGCTCGGCGAAGTCGACGCGGCTCGAAACGCGCTGCCCGGGGGCCGACGTCAATCCGTATCTCGCGATGGCGGCGTGCGTGGCCGCCGGCCTGTACGGCATCGAGAGCAAGCTCAAGCTCACGGCGCCGCCGATCCACGGCACGAACCTCGGCGCCGAGAACATCCCGCGCGCGCCGCGCACGCTGATCGAGACGACGCGGATCTTCAAGGCCTCGGAGCGCGCGCGCGACTGGTTCGGCGACGAGTTCGTCGACCATTTCGCGGCGACGCGCGAATGGGAATGGCGGCAGTGGCAGGACGCGGTGACCGATTGGGAACGCAAGCGCTATTTCGAGATCATCTGAGTAAGCCGATGCAAAAGGCGTCCGAACATTCGGTGCCTGACGGGAGTTCCGCGTTGCACCTTTTGCATCGGGGTGGAATTCAGGCGGGCGCCTAGGGGCGGCCCGTCGTCGCCCGCCGGAAGAACGGCACGAAAAAACGCGCGTTGTGCGCAAGCGCGGGGCATCGCCAGCCGTTGCTGTCTCATCGCAACGCTGTTCGCGTGTTTCGCATGCCTTTCGCCGGCTAGTGCGAAGACGCTGCGCTTCGCGAGCGCGTTCGATCCGCAGACGATGGATCCGCACTCGCTGGCGCTGCTCTACCATTCCCGGGTCAGCACGCAGATCTACGAGGCGCTGGTCAATCGCGACCGGGACTTCGTGCTGGAAGGCCTCGCTCGCGCTGTCGTGGCAGGCGGTGGATCCGAAGACCTGGCGGTTCAGGCTGCGGCCGAACGTGCGCTTCCACGACGGCTCGACGATGACCGCGGACGACGTCGTGTTCTCGATCGAGCGGGCGCTCGCGAAGACCTCGCAGCGCTCGTTCCAGCTCCGCGGCGTGACCGGCGCGCAAGAAAGTTGATGAGTCAACGATCGACATCGTGCTCGCGGCGCCCGACGCGGTGCTGCCCGAGAAGCTGATCCAGGTCGGCATCATGAGCCGCGCCTGGGCGACGAAGCACAACGTCGCGCTGCCGCAGGACTACAACGCGAAGCAGGAGACGCACGCGGTGCGCAACGCGAACGGCACCGGGCCGTTCATGCTGAAGAGCTACGAGCCGGACAACCGCGTGGTGATGGTCGCGAACCCGCACTGGTGGGGCAAGCGCGGCAACGTCGACGAGGCGATCTACACGGTGATCCAGTCGGACGCGACGCGGCTGGCGGCGCTCGCCTCCGGCCAGGTGGACTTCGTCGTCGATCCGCCGTTCCAGGACGTGCCCAGGCTCAAGGCCGAGGGCAAGTTCAAGCTTGCGCAGACCTCGCGACATCGGCACGCAGTACCTGGGCTTCGACCAGGCGCGCGACGAGCTTCAGTTCGCCGACGTCAAGGGCCGCAACCCGTTCAAGGACCTTCGCGTGCGCCGCGCGATCTATCAGGCGATCGATGTCGACACGATCGTCGCGAAGGTGCTGCGCGGACAGGCGACGCCGACCGGCTCGCATTTGAGCAAGCTCGTCGACGGCTACGTGCCCGAGCTCGAGAAGCGCCTGCCCTACGACCCGAACGCGGCGCGCGCGCTGCTGAAGGAAGCCGGCTACGGCGACGGATTCGGCGTCACGCTCGATTGCGTCAACGTCGCGTACCGCGCCGCCGTCTGCCAGGCGATCGCCGGCATGCTCGCGCAGGTCGGCATCCGCGTGACGTTCCAGCCGTTCCCGACGTCGACGTTCTTCCCGAAGCTGACGCAGGCGAGCAGCAGCTTCTTCGAGTTCGGCTGGACGCCGACGCCGGACGCCTGGGCAACGCTCAACGCGATCGTGCGCAGCTTCGCGCGACGGCGGTCCGGGCGCGTTCAACGGCGGCCGCTATTCGAACCCGAAGGTCGATGCGCTGGTCGACGGCCTGCGCGTCGAGCCCGACCTCGCCAAGCGGCGCCGGATGGTCAGCGACGTGCTGCGTATCCTCAACGCCGACCTGCCGCTGGTCCCGCTCTACCGCCGCACGCTGACCTGGGTGATGCGGCCGAACGTTTCGGTCGCGCAGTGGCCCAACGATATCCTCGAGCTGCGCTTCGTGCAGATCGACTGGACGGAAACGCTCAATAATGCCGCTGCACCGCTTCGCCTTTCCCACCGCGATCCATTTCGGCCCCGGCGCCGCGCAAGACCGTCGGCCAGCATCTCGCCGAGCTCGGCAAGCGCCGGCCGCTGCTCGTGACCGATCGGGCGCTGGCGCAGCTTCCGGTCACCCGCGCTTTCGTCGATTCGCTGCAAGCAGGCCGGCCTCGACGTCGCAGTGTTCGACGGCGTGTTCGGCAACCCGATGGCGTCGCAGGCGAACGCCGGCGGTGCCGCCTATCGGGCGCATCGCGCGGACGCGGTGATCGGTTTCGGCGGAGGCGCGGCGTGGACGTCGCGAAGATCGTCGGCGTGCTCGGAACGGCCGGCGGTGACGCGCTCGAGTACGCCTACGATCATCCGCAGGTGCGCGCGATCCCCGACGAGCTGCCCTACTTCGTCGCGCTGCCGACGACCGCCGGCACCGGCTCGGAAGTCGGACGCTCGAGCGTCATCTCCGAGGACGATTCGCACGTCAAGCGGATCGTGTTCTCGCCGAAGATTCTCGCCAAGGCCGTCTTCGCGGACCCCGAGCTGACGCTCGATCTGCCCGCGTCGATCACCGCCGCGACCGGGATGGACGCGCTGACGCACAACGTCGAGTCGTACCTGTCGCCCGCGTACCATCCGCTTTGCGACGGCATCGCGCTCGAAGGCGTGCGCATCGCCGCTCGCGCGTTGCCGAGCGCCGTGCGAAACGGCCGCGATCTCGATGCGCGCTCCGACATGATGATGGCGTCGATGATGGGCGCGGTCGCGTTCCAGAAGGACCTGGGCGCCGTGCATTCCTGCGCGCATGCGCTGTCGACGGTCGCCGACCTCCATCACGGCCTGGCGAACGGCATCATGATCGACCACGTGATGCGCTTCAACCGCGACGCGGCGACGGGGAAGATGGCAGAGCTCGCGCGAGTCGCAGGCGTTCCCGGCGGGGACGCCGGCTCGCTCGATTCGCGCGCGGAAGCGTTCGTCGACTGGCTCACGACGCTCAAGGCTGCGCTCGGCATCCCGGCGAAGCTCTCCGACTATCGCGGCGCTCGCAGCGTCACGCGCGCGGACATTCCGGCACTGGTGCGCGTGGCCGAGAAGGACCTCTGCCACCAGACCAATCCGCGCCCGTGCACGGCGGCCGATTTCCAGGCGCTGTTCGAGGCCGCGCTGTGAGAGCGCCGCGTCCGCATCGGCATCTCGGCGTCGTTCTTCCACGCCGATCCGGCGCGCCCGATCTTCAAGGGCATGACGCTGCAGTACATCGAGCAGAACCTCGCGCACTGGCTGATGCAGCGCGACGTGCTCGCATTCATGGTGCCCTCGCCCGATGGGTCCACGCGGCGCGCGACCAGCAAGGTGACGCTGGACGCCTACGCCGACGCGCTCGACGGCCTCGTGCTGATGGGCGGTTCCGACGTCGCCCCGGAAACGTACGGCGAGCAGGCGATCAAGCCGGAATGGAGCGGCGACCGGGTTCGCGACCAGTACGAGATCGGCCTCCTGAAGGCTTTCATGGCGCGCAGCAAGCCCGTCCTCGGCGTCTGCCGCGGCGCGCAGCTGATCAACGTCGCGATGGGCGGCACGCTCTGGCAGGACATCACCACGCAGGTACCGCACGGACTGAACCATCGCAACTGGGCGATCTACGAGAAGAACGCGCACGCGACGTCGCTCGTGCCGGGCAGCGGGTTGGCACGGCTCTATCCGGGGATTGCGACGGTCAAGACCAACTCGATCCATCACCAGGCGGTGAAGGCGCTCGGACGCAACCTCGTCGTCGAGGCGTGGTCCGAGCCGGACCGCCTCGTCGAGGCGATTCGCTGGACCGGATCGTCGTACGTGTTCGCCGTGCAATGGCACCCCGAGTTCCATCCGCAGGGCGACGCTTCGTACATCGACGATACGCCGATCCTCGACGATTTCCTTGCGACGACGGCGCGGCACAAGGCGGCGGCGTACGCCTATAACGGCGAAAAATGTAAAGCCATTTTTCGCCGGACGATTGCAGAAGGCTTGACGGCCCGCCTTGTGCGGAAAGCCGACAGTGTCGCCTCTGCAACGCTAATGCTTCCAAGATGAAGATCCACAATCCCGCGACCGGCGAAGTCATCGCCGACGTACCAGCCGACGCGAACGCCGCGGTCCGCAAGAAGTACAAGCGCGCGCGTGCGGCGCAGCCCGACTGGGCCGCGCGCTCGGTCAAGAAACGTCTCGCGACGATCGCCGCGTTCCGCGAGCGCGTCGTCGCGATGCACGAGACGCTGGCGCGAACGCTGACCTCCGAGGTCGGTAAGCCGATCCGGCAGTCGCGGAACGAGCTGAACGGCCTGCTCGGCCGGCTCGACTTCTTTCTCGCGGAAGCGCCGCGCACGTTGCGCAACGAGACCGTGCTGGCCGACGTCGAGCAGAAACTCGAGGAGCGCATCTCGCACGAGCCGCTCGGCGTCATCGCGAACGTCTCGGCGTGGAACTACCCGTACTTCGTCGGCGCGAACGTGTTCGTTCCGGCGCTCGTGGCGGGCAATGCGGTCCTCTACAAGCCGTCCGAGCACGCGACGCTGACCGGGATGCACATCGCGCAGATGCTGAAGGAGTCGGGCGTTCCCGAAGACGTGTTCATGCCGGTGATCGGCGACGGCGCCACCGGCGCCGCGCTGCTGCGCCAGCCGGTGGACGGCGTGTTCTTCACCGGCTCGTACGCCACCGGCCAGAAGATCGCCGCGAGCGCCGGCCGGCGGATGGTGAAGGTCCAGCTCGAGCTCGGCGGCAAGGACCCGATCTACGTCTGCGAGGACGTGGACGCCAAGGCCGCTGCGGCGGCGCTCGCCGACGGCGCGTTCTACAACAACGGGCAGTCGTGCTGCGCGGTCGAGCGGATCTACGTCGCCGACGCGATCCACGATGCGTTCGTCGACGCGTTCGTCGCCGAAGTGAAGGGCTTTCGCATCGGCGACCCGATGGACGAGGCGACCTACCTCGGACCGGTGACCCGCCGCGCGCAGCTGGACGTGCTGAAGCGCCAGGTCGCCGACGCGAGAAAGATGGGCGGCAAGGTGCTGACCGGCGGCAAGCCGATCCAGCGCCGCGGCAACTGGTTCGAGCCGACGGTGGTCGTGAACGCCGACCACCGGATGCGGCTGATGCGCGACGAGAGCTTCGGCCCGGTCATCGGCATCCAGCGCGTGCGCGACGACGACGAGGCCGTCGCGCTGATGAACGACAACGAGTACGGGCTGACCGCGGGCGTGTACACGCCGAGCGAAAAGCGCGCGAAGCGGATCCTGAGCCGCGTCGAGGCGGGCAGCGTCTACTGGAACTGCTGCGATCGCGTGAGCCCGCGGCTGCCGTGGTCCGGCGTCAAGAAGTCGGGCATCGGCCTGACGTTGTCGACGTACGGAATCCAGACGTTCACGCGTCCGAAGGCGTGGCACCTCCGCGGTAGTTAAACAAGAACCTACGATAGGTACGAGCCGATTAAGCGAGGTCTCGCAAAGCTCGACCTCGACTTTCAGTCTCCTGATTTGATGTTGTTGTCCTTGACGACCTTCCCCCAGCGCGCGATCTCCGCGATCAGGAACGTCTGCAGTTCCTCGGGCTTTCCGCCGCGAAGCGTCATTCCCTGACTCGTGAGCCGCTCGGCCACGGCCGGTACTTTCAACGCTTTCGCGAGCTCGTCGTGCATCCTCTGCACGATCGGTTGTGGCGTGCCCGCCGGCGCGAACACGCCCCACCAGGCCACCGCCTCGAATCCGGGAACCCCTTGCTGCGCGACCGGCAACGCGTCGGGAAGCTGGGGATCGGGCTTGCTCGACGTCACGGCGAGCGCCTTCACCTTGCCGCTCTTGACGTGCGGCGTGACCAGGAACACCGTGCCGATGGCGAGCGGCACCTGGCCTCCGATCGCATCGTTCATCAGCGGTCCGCCGCCGCGGTACGGCACATGCGTGAACTCGACGCCGAGCTGGTTGCCGATCTGCGCCATCGCGAGATGGCCGAGCGAGCCGGCCCCGATCGAACCGTACGCAACGCTTCCGGGCTTGCTCTTCGCCGCCGCGATCACGGCACGAAAATCGTTGAACGGCTGTGACGTGTGCGCGACGATCGCCATCGGCGACGTCCCGATCAGCATCACCGGAGCCAGATCCTTGGTCGTGTTGAACGGCAGATTCGGGATCAGCGAAGGGTTGACGGCATGCGTGTCGAACACGACCGCGAACGTGTATCCGTCCGGCGCGGCGCGCGCGACGTCGGCGGTCCCGATCGAGCCCGACGCACCGCCCTTGTTGTCGACGACGAACGTCTGATTGAGCTGTGTTGCCAGCTGTTGCGACAGCACGCGCGCGACCTGATCGACGGAGCCTCCGGGCGGAAAGACCGCGACCATGCGCACAGGCTTTGCCGGCCAGCTCTGCGCGTTGGCGATCGGCGCGACGGCACACAGCATCGCGATTGCGATACCACGGGCGATTCGCACTGCATGCATCCGATTCCTCCTTCGGTCGGCGACGAATTCGCCGAGACGAGGTCGAGCGTTGCGAGACCTCGCTTAATCCGTGCGTCGTAGGTTCTTGTTTTCTCCTGCAGCTCCGCTGCCAGCAGCGTATTCGACAGCAGCATCGCAATCGTCATCGGGCCGACGCCCCCGGAACCGGCGTGATCCACGAGGCGCGCTCGCGCGCCGCCTCGAAGTCGACGTCGCCGACGAGCTTGCCGTCGTCGGTGCGGTTCACGCCGACGTCCAGCACGATCGCGCCCGGCTTCACCCAGTCACCCTGCACGAACTTCGCCTTGCCCACGGCCGCGACGACGATGTCCGCCTGGCGCACGAGCCCCGGCAGGTCGCGCGTCGCCGAATGACAGATCGTGACCGTACAACGCGCCATGAGCAGCTCGAGCGCCATCGGCCGTCCGACGATATTCGACTGCCCGATCACGACCGCATGCCGGCCGACCAGCGTCCTCGCCGGTCTCCGCGAGGAGCCGCATGCAGCCGTACGGCGTGCACGGCCGCAGCGTCGGCGTCTTCTGCAGCAGCCGGCCGATGTTGTAGGGATGGAAGCCGTCGACGTCCTTGCGTGGATCGATGCGCTCGACCACATTCGCCGCGTCGATCTGTTTCGGCAGCGGAAGCTGCACGAGGATCCCGGACACCGACGGATCGGCGTTGAGCCGATCGATCAGCGCGAGAAGGTCCGCTTCCGACGTCGTCGCCGGCAGGTCGTGCGCGAACGAGCGCATGCCGACCGTTTCGGTCGTCCGCCGCTTGTTGCGCACATAGACATGCGACGCGGCGTTCTCGCCAACGAGCACGACTGCGAGCCCCGGCACCGACTTGCCGGACGCGATGCGCGCCGCCACGCGTGCTGCGACGTCGCGTGTCGTCCGCTCCGCCAGGGCTTTGCCGTCGATCAATCGCGCCGTCATATCAGAATCCGTGCGGAGCCCGCGGGTGACCGAGGTCGAGCAGCGTCAGGATGTCGGCGGGCAAGGCAACCTACAATGAAGGCGTGATCGCGGACAGCATTGTAGACCGACTCGCCGCACGGCTCGATCGCGCGCTGGCGCCGCCGCGCTCGGTGCTGCGTCCCTGGATCGTCGACGGGTACGCCGCCGGCTATCTCGACGACCGCCGGACCAAGCGGATTGCTCGCTTCGGCGACGTTTTCGATGTCGCGCCCGATGCCATCCGCTTCCACGCAACGCTCGACGATCCGGCGGCACGCACGCGAGCGATCGATGCCGTCGCGCGCACGCTCGCGGCCGAAGGTGCGCTGACGCGATGGCGGGACGAGCGCTACTCGGTCGCCGTCGATTTGAAAGCGCCGCGCGTTGTTCGAGATCGAGCGCGCGGCCGCGCGCTTCTTCGGCATCGCGACGCACGCAGCGCACATCAATGCCACGACCACGCGCAATGGCGAGACGCGCATGTGGATTGCACGTCGCAGCGCGACAAAGCCGATCGATCCGGGCCTGCTCGACAATCTCGTCGGCGGCGGCATCGCCGCTGGCGCATCGATCGCCGACACCGTCGTCAAGGAGGCGTGGGAGGAAGCCGGCATTCCCGCTGACGTCGCATCATCGGCCCGCGCGGCCGGCTTCGTGCGGATCTTCCGCGAGCAGCCGGACGGAATGCATCGCGAGACGATTCACGTTCACGATCTCTCGCTGCCGCCGGATTTCGAGCCGCGCAACCAGGATGGCGAAGTCGCGGGCTTCCGGCTCGCTTCGATCGACGAGGTCGCGAAGTGTGGTCGGCAACGACACGGGTGACGACGTCGTAACGGCCGACGCGGCGCTCGTCATCGCCGATTGGCTGATGCGTCACGGTCACGTGCAAACCGCGCGGCCCGCGTATCGGCTGCTCGATCGCCTGCGAAGCGCCAGCGCTTAGAGCGGCCGGTAATGCGTCATCCGAGCCCGGTTGCTCGCGCGATCAGAAACAACCCTGCCCCGACGACGACGGCCCCGATGGCTCGCGCGACGCGCTCACCGGCCGGTGCGAGACGTTCGACGGTGATGGCTGCCGTCACGACAGCCATCGCGCGAAGGTCCATGACCCCGATGACCAGGAGGATCGCCATCAGACCGGCACAGCAGTGGCTGCAGTGGAGGCCGAGGCGCAGGCCGTGTCGCCAGGCCGTGCCGGCGTCGGCCGGCAACGTACGGCCGCGCCCGGGTGCCTCCCGGCAGCAGGCAAGGTGATGCGCCTTCCACGCGGTGAACTGGAGCGCGCCGGCGATCAGGACGACCACACCGACCGCGATCGGAACGGCGCGCGCCAGCGCCGGCTGCTGCATCTCGACCGCCGCCAGCGCGACGCCCAGCGGAAACGCGGCCATTCCGAACACGGTCCAGACGAAGAAGTAACCCACGCCCACGAGCGCGGTCAGCCGACCCAGGCGCATCTCGCCTGTCCTGCCGACGGCCTGGCGGTAGCGCCACAGCATTGGGACCAAGGACGGCAGCATCATCGCCACCATCATCACGACCCACATGCCGAGGAACGACGCCGCGGCGCCGGGCCACGTCTGTCCGGGCATCCGCATCCACGCCATCGACATCGTCCAGCCGCCGGGCATCGGCATCTCGCCCATCGCCGACATGGACGCGCACCAGACGATCGTCACCGCCGCGCTGGCGGCGAAGAGCAGCGCCGAGACGCCGAAGAAAGCTCGCTGGGAAGTTCGCTCGGAAACCATGCGTCGTGAGGTCTCCCGTCCTGCATTTGCGCCAACGACACCACGATTTGGCTCAGCGCTTGTCGTACTCGTCGTGGCGGCGCCACCAGATGCCCGTCTCGTTGCGCCCCTTGGGCGCGCGGTCGAGCCACTGGTACATGCCCCACAGGCCGTCCAGTCCGCGCGCATAGGCGGAATAGGTGTGGTAGACGACGCCGTCCTCGAGCACGAACGCGCTCATGCCCGGCCGCTCGCGCGTGTAGGTGGCCGCGTCGGTTCCGGTCATGGCCGCGATCTGCGACGGATCCGCCGTCTCGGTCGCCATGCCCGTGTCCTCGCGTGCCATCGCACGCCGCCTCGCGCCGGTAGTTGTATTCGATGCCTCCCTCGCGCTGTTGCTCCTCGGTGAACGAGACGTTGAAGTCGGAGTTGAAGTCGCTGCCGAACGAGGACGCCCAGGGAAACGTCCACCCCATCCGCCGCTTGTACGCCTGCAGCTTCGCGAGCGGCGCCCGCGACACCGCCGAAAGCGTGACGTCGTGGTTGGCCAGGTGGACGGCGAAGCCGTTGAACCCGTCCGCGATCGCCGAGCAGGTCGCGACACCCCGCCGTGTAGTCGGGCCCGAACATGAAGTGGTAGACGAGGAGCTGCGAGCGCCCTCGGAAGAGGTCTGCCAGCGAGGCGCTCCCCTCGTCGGTCTCGAATCGATACTCCTTGTCGATCCGAACCCACGGCAGCTCCTGCCGCCGCCGCGCCAGCTCGTCGCTGCGCCGCGTGAGCTCCTTCTCCGCCTCGAGCAGCTCGAGCCGCGCTGCGAGCCACTCTTTACGTGTCCCGGTCTTGTGCTGTCGTCATCGCTCTCTCTCTCCGTGTTGTCGCTCAGTCGGGCGTGACCGGGTCACGCCATCCAGTCGGCCGCTGGGCTCAATCCATGCAAGGCGCCGAGGCCGGCGATTGCCACCCGCGGCCACCGGTTTGCCATAGCGCATGCATCCGGCGCAGCGGGGCAGGCTCAGGCGTGCGATTCGCAGCACGAACCGCCCGCTTTCGCCGGCTTCGCGAGCGGTGCCGACTCGTAGCGATCGTGGTGACGCACCCATCCCATGCCCTGGCCCGGGTCTTCGTCGCGACCCTTGGGCGTGAGGTCGAGCAGGTTGTAGGTGCCCATCATCACCTCCACACCACGCTGGTAGGTGGAGTAGGTGTGGAAGATCTGGCCCGCGTCGTCCTTGTAGAACACGCTGATGCCGGGCAATTCATCCGACTCGTAGGGCTGCGTGGCGTAGTTGTAGGTGACCTTGCTCTTGAGCTTTTCTTCCGGCGTGAAACTCACGCCGAAGTCGAAGTTGAAGTCGTTCGCGTTCGACGACACCCACTTGAACTGCCAGCCCATGCGTTGACGGAAGCGCTGGATATCGGCCAGCGGCGCGCGCGAGATGGCCACGAACGTGGTGTCGCGGTGCGCCAGGTGCACGGTCATGCCGTCGGTGTGGTCGGCCATGAACGAGCAGCTCGGCAGCCCTGCTCCCAGCCCGGGCCCGAGCATGAAGTGCTGCACCAGCAGCTGGCGCCGGCCTTCGAACAGGTCGGCCAGCGTGCGCGGCCCTCGGGGTGTCGAACACGTAGTTCTTGTCGATGCGCACCCATGGCAGCGCGCGGCGCTCGCGCGCGATCTGGTCGCGTGTGTGGCTCGCGTCAGCGCGCTGCTCGGTCCATCGGTCCGACGCGACGTGAGATCGCGGTTTTCACTTCGGAATAGTTGTGTCGTGGCATAGACCGTTGCGTCATGCGTCCAACCGGTGGCCGAGCGCTCGTCTCGGTCGGCGAGCGTCTGCAGCTCCGATGCCGCGGTTGGCGTCCGTCGTGCGCGGACGACTCGTCTCGTTGGCTCGTCGCTTGGGGCGGTCGGCCATTCGTCTCGTTCTCTCGTCGTTTCTCGATACGACCCGGTGGTCGTGGTCATGAGATAGATTAGCGCCGGGTATCGAACGATGGGAGTGACAAGTGTGGCGGGATTCCGATGGACTCGCTGATCACGGCCGCGGCGCGTGCACTCGCAGCGGGTGATCCCCTCGGCGCATTGAAGCGGGTCGCGCTGCGCGACGACGCGCCGGCTCTCGCGCTGCGAGGCATCGCGATGGCGCAGCTCGGCGATCTCGTTCGGGCAAAGGCGCTCCTGCGAAGTGCCGCGCGTGCCTTCGGTCCGAAAGAGGCCGTGGCCCGCGCGAGGTGCGTCGTCGCCGAGGCCGAGATCGCGCTCGTCTCGCGCGACCTGGGCTGGCCTGCGAAGGCGCTCGACGCGGCGCGGGTGACGCTCGAAGCAGCACGGCGACCGGGTGAACGCCGCGCATGCGCGGTATCTCGAGGTCCGGCGCCTCCTCCTGATCGGGCGCCTCGACGAGGCCGAGCGTACGCTCGCCGAGCTCGACCCCGCGCCTTTCCCTCCCGCGTCGAGGACCGCTCACGAGCTGGTGGTCGCGGGGATCGCGATGCGGCGCCTCCGGACCAAGGCGGCGCGCGCTGCGCTCGCTCGGGCCGAGCGCGCCGCGCGCGACGCACGTATCCCTGCGCTGACGGCGGAGGTCGAAAGCGCATCCCTCGTCCTGAACACGCCCGCGGCGCGCCTGATTGCGAGTGGCGAGGAGCGACTCCTCCTGCTCGAGGAGGTCGAAGCGTTGCTGGCGTCGAAGGCATTCGTCGTGGACGCGTGCCGTCATGTCGTGCGTGACGCAGGCACGGTGGTCTCGCTCGCGACGCGTCCGGTGTTGTTCGCGCTCGCACGCGCGCTGGGCGAAGCGTGGCCCGGAGACGTGCCGAGGGACACGCTCGTCGCGCGCGCATTCCGATTGAAGCTCGCCGATGAATCGCATCGCGCGCGCTTGCGGGTCGAAGTCGGGCGGCTTCGCACGGTGCTTCGGACGCTGGCCGGCGTGAGCGCGACGAAGCGAGGGTTTGCGCTGATGCCGCGCCGCGCACGCGAGGTCGTCGTGCTGGCGCGGCCCGTCGAAGAGCAGCATGCGGCGGTGCTCGCCTTCCTTGCCGACGGTGAGTCGTGGTCGAGCTCGGCCCTGGCGCTTGCGCTTGGCGCCAGCCAGCGCACCGTGCAGCGCGCACTCGACTCGCTTGCGGCAGCAGGCAAGGTGCAGTCGTTTGGCCGCGGGCGAGCGCGTCGTTGGATGACCCCGCCCGTGCCGGGATTCACGACGACCTTGTTACTCCCCGCTCCGCTGCCGAGCGACTAGGATGCGAAGCATGAATCGATCAGCAGCCGAAATCCTCCGTGAGTATGGACCCTTTCCGGGTGTCGACCACGTGCATGGGGTCACGTATGACGGTCAGCACGTCTGGTTTGCGTCCGGAGACAAGCTGAACGCCTTCGATCCTGCGAGCGGGAAGACGCTGCGCTCGATCGATGTCGCCGCGCATGCAGGAACGGCCTTCGACGGCCAGCACCTGTTTCAGCTCGCCGAGGATCGCATCCAGAAGATCGATCCGAAGACCGGCCGTGTGCTCGCCACGATCCCGGCGCCCGGCGGCGGCGGTGACTCGGGGCTCGCGTGGGCCGAAGGGACGCTCTGGGTGGGGCAGTATCGGGACCGGAAGATCCATCAAGTCGATCCCCAAACCGGGGCGATCCTTCGCACGATCGAGTCCAACCGCTTCGTCACCGGGGTCACCTGGGTCGACGGAGAGCTCTGGCACGGCACCTGGGAAGGTGACGAGAGCGATCTGAGGCGCGTCGATCCTCGAACGGGAGAGGTCCTGGAGAGGCTCGAGATGCCGCCCGGAGTAGGCGTTTCGGGGCTCGAGTCCGATGGCGGCGATCAGTTCTTCTGCGGAGGAGGAAGGAGCGGGAAGGTGAGGACCGTCCGCCGGCCCAAGCGAGGCTCCGCGACGGGCAGCGGCTCTTAAGATCCCCGTCGACGCCACGAGCAAGTAATCGAAGCGGCCCTCGCAGGCGACCTGGATTACGCCGCCCGGATCGCCGGCGGCGCAGCCGGCGTCACATCGCGGATGCCCATGTCCGCCAGCGCGTCGGAAATCGCGTGCACGGCCTGGCGCATTTCCCCGGGGCCGATCGCGCCGATGCAGCCGACGCGGAACGTCTCGAGCTGCGTCAGCTTGCCCGGATACAGGATGAAGCCGCGATCGCGCACGTTGCCGTAGAACGTCTTGAAGTCGTAACGCGCATCGGCAGGCG
Organism: uncultured beta proteobacterium; assembly: GCA_963804205.1. Taxonomy (GTDB): domain Bacteria; phylum Pseudomonadota; class Gammaproteobacteria; order Burkholderiales; family Casimicrobiaceae; genus VBCG01. The sequence goes on from CAWDPJ010000010.1 coordinate 436,340, forward strand.
CATGAAAGGTCACGATGATCGGCGCCTGGATCGTGCTGTCGAGAAACACGCGGAAACCCAGCGCTCGCATGCCGGACACCAGCGCTTCGTAATTCTGCGTGTAGCGGGCAAGCCGCGCGCTCTGGCCGCCTTCGGCGACGAACTGCTCGAGCGCAGCGTCGAACGCGACGACGACGTGCGTCGGCGGCGTGTAGCGCCACTGCGTCGTCTTTTCCATGTAGACCCACTGGTCGTGCAGATCGAGCGCCAGCGACGAGCAATTGCCCGCCGACGCTTCGAGCGACTCGCGGCGCGCGATGACGAACCCCATGCCAGGCGGGCCTTCGATGCACTTGCCGGAGGCCGCGATCACCGCCTCGAACGGGATCGACCGTGCGTCGATCGGCAGCGCGCCGAACGAGCTCATCGCGTCGACGATCAGCCGGCGCCCGTGACGCTGAACGACCTGCGCGATCGCCGCGAGCGGGTTGTGGATGCCGGTCGACGTCTCGCAGTGGATCAGCCCGACATGCGTGATCGAGGGATCCGCCCCGAGCAGCCGATCGACGTCGGCGGCGGTCGTCGGCACGTCGTCCGCGGTGACGAATGTCGACGTCCTGCGGCCCATCATCGACGTCAGCTTCGCCATCCGCTGTCCGTACGCGCCGTTGATCAATACCAGCACGTGCCCGTCACGCGGCACCAGCGTGTTCACCGCGGCCTCGACCGAGAACGTGCCGCTGCCCTGCATCGGGACGCAGACGTGGGCATCGTGGGCATGGACGACGTCGAGCAGCCGCTGCCGGATGCGGGCGGTGACCGCGTTGAATGCCGCATCCCAGGACCCCCAGTCGCGCAGCATCGCGGTCTTCGTGGCGAGCGACGTGGTCAGGGGACCGGGCGTCAGCAGGATCGGATCGCGGGAGACGAGGCTCATCGGAATTCCTTTGGTCGAATGACGCGTCACCGCGCCAGCGCGCGCCACGCCTGCGTGCGGCGGACGAGCAGGCTCTCGGCGCCGAACGAGAGCAACGTCACGACGCCGGAGGTGACGACGATCAGCGTCGCCATCGCCGCGGCCGAGCCGACGTTGCCCGCCTCGTCGAGCTGGACGATCGAGATCGACGCGAGCATCGTCTTCGGCGAGTACAGGAACACGACCGCCGAGATCGTCGTCATCGCGTTGACGAAATAGTAGCGGCTGATGTCGATGATCGACGGCAGGCACACGGGGATCGTCACTCGCCACAACGTCTTGTAGAACGGGACCTTGAGCGACGCCGACACCGACTCGATCTCGCCGTCGAGTCCTTTGAGCGCCGTCACGGCGGTCAGGTGGCTCGATGAATAGAAGTGAATGATCGTCGACAGCACGAGAATCGTCATCGTGCCGTAGAGCAGGTTCAGGGGGTTGTCCGGATGGTTGAAGAACAGGATGTAGCCGATGCCGAGCACCAGGCCGGGCACGGCCATCGGCATCATCGCCTGCAGGCGAATGACCGGCCGCAGCACATCCAGGCCCTTGGTCTTCTCGAGCCAGTAAGCCCCCAGGAACGTGAGCGCCGCGCCGGCAAACGCGCACCAGGCGGCCATGACAAGGCTGTTCCGGTACGCGCGATCCACGCCGGCCTCCTCGAAGCCGTAGGTGTAGTGGTGCAGCGTGAACGACAGGTCGTACGGCCACTTCACGACCGAACCGTATACCGCCATGCCGAGGACGAGCAGCATGGCCGCCGACATCAGCACGCACGAACGCGAGCATCAGGCCGTCGCGGACCGCCGCAGGCCGGGGCGTGTACGCGACGCTGCGCGCCGTCAGCATCGCCTGCTGGCGACGCCTGACCGCCCAATCGATGAAGAACGCCACCAGCACCGGCAGCAGCAGGATCAGGCCGACGACCGCGCCGATCTGGAAATTCTGCTGGCCAATGACCTGCTTGTAAATGTCGATCGCGAGCACGTTGTAGTTCGCGCCGATGACCTTCGGCACGCCGAACTCGGACACCGCCATCGTGAAAACGACCATCGCCGCGGAGATCAGACCATAGCGCGCGCCGGGCAGCGTGATCGTCCAGAACTTCCGCCAGCCGGGCGTGCCGAGCGCATCCGCCGCCTCGTACAGGCGCGCGTCGGACAGCGCGAGACCGGCGAGAACGATCATCACCGCGTGCGGGAACGACGCGAACACCATCGACATCACCATGCCCGGCAGCCCGTACACGGTCGAAAGGCCGAACCACCCGAGCGCGCCTTTGAGCGCGCCCTGATTGCCGAACAGGTAGATGAACGAGAGTGCGGCGAGCATCGACGGCGCGAGGATCGGGATCAGCGCGATGTTCCGCCACAGGCTCTTCAACGGAATGCAGGTGCGCTGAATCGCGTACGCGAACCCGAACGCGAGCGGCACGGTCAGCAGCGTGGTGAGCGCCGCGAAGGTCAGCGTGTTCTTCGCCGACCGCTCGAACGCCGACGACGACAGGTACTGCGCGAAGTTGACGAGGCCGACGAAGGCACCCGTCTTGTCCTCCACACTACGCACCAGCAGCATCGCCAGCGGCAGCGTCAGGAAGACGAACAGCGCCGCGGCGACGAGGATGATCCCGCCACGCGCGGCGATCGCCTCGCTCCACCGGCCGGACGTCGCGCGCGGTGAACGCGCGGTCGACGACTGTGCTCATTCCTTGAAGATGCGCACCCGGTCGCCGCGCAGTGCGAACGGCAGGTCGGCGCCTTCACGGACGTTGAGCTCGAGCGCCTGGTTCAGCGAGAAGTAGACGAGCATCCGCTGGCCGTCGAACCCATCGACCTCCACGTTCGCGAGGCAGTAAGTGCCGAGGAAATCGACATGCCGCACGTGGCCGCGAAGCGCGTTCGGCATCGATTCGACCGGTCCGGAGTCGGCGAGCACGCGGTCTTCCGGCCGCAGGTAGAGCCGCACGCTCGTGCCGCTCGCAACGCCATTCGCGCGCGTGACCAGCTCGACCTGCCCTACGCGGTAGCGGCCCTCGCCGGTGCAGACCGCATGCAGCACATTCACCTTGCCGAGGAAGTCCGCGACGAACGGCGTGGCCGGCTTCTCGTAGGCCTCGAGCGGCGTGCCGACCTGCTCGATCACGCCGTGATTCATCACGACGACATGATCGGCCATCGACAGCGCTTCCTCCTGGTCGTGCGTGACCATGACCGTCGTCACTTTGAGGCGCCGCTGCAGCGCGCGGATCTCGCCACGCAGCCGCTCGCGCTCTTTCGCATCGAGCGCGGACAGCGGCTCGTCGAGCAATAGCAGCGACGGCGACGTCGCCAGCGCCCGCGCGAGCGCGATGCGTTGCTGCTGGCCGCCGGAAAGCTGGCTCGGGTACTTGACGCCCGCGTCCGGCAGGCCGACCAGCTTCAGGAGCTCCGCGACGCGCGCCGCGATCTCCGCGCGCCCCTTGCGCCGGTTGACGAGGCCGTACGCGATGTTGTCGCGGATCGTGAGGTTCGGGAACAGCGCGTACGACTGGAACACGATGCCGTAGTCGCGCGCCGACGGCGGCGCGTTCGAAACGTCGCGACCCTTCTGGATCACGCGGCCGCGCGTCTGCGCCTCCAGTCCGGCGATGATGCGCAGGAGCGTCGTCTTGCCGCAGCCGGAGGGGCCCAGGAAGCAGATCAGCTCCCCCTCGGGAATCGCGAGGTCGATCGACTTCAGCGCGACGAAGCTGCCGAATGCCTTGTGGATGCCTTCGAGGCGGAGGGCTTCAGCGGCCGGATTCACGGATGATTCATTCCCTGCCGCGGGCAACGACCGCTGACATCGGAGCTTCGTTGACGGTCAACTGGAACACGTCGGGCCGGGCATAGTGACCCGCGACATCGAAGTCGAACTTGCCGCGACCGATGTCGTCCAGATCGAGCTCGGCGGTGAGGATCGTCTCGCCTTCGAAATGCGGCCCGGCCAACACGCGGCCGAGCGGGCTGATGATCGCGCTGCCGCCGCGCATGAGGACAGCGTCCGGGGTGTCGCCAAGCGAGACCCGCACGGTGGCGGGAAACGCGTTCTTGCGCAGGAACTGGCAAGCGGTCAGCACGAAGCAGCGACCTTCGAGCGCGACGTGGCGCATCGTCGCGAGCCAGGTTTCCCGATCGTCCGCGGTGGGCGCGCAATACAGCGCCACGTTCTTGGCGTACATCGCCATCCGCAGCATCGGCATGTAGTTCTCCCAGCAGATCACCGAGCCGATGCGACCGTAGGGGCTGTCGATCGCCGTCAGCGTCGAACCGTCGCCGAAGCCCCAGATCATCCGCTCCAGCGCAGTGGGCATGAGCTTGCGGTGCTTGCCGAGCAGCGTGCCGTCCGGTCCGAAGAACAGCACCGTGCAGTAGCAGGTGCCGCCTTCGCGCTCGATCACGCCCATCACGACGTACGCCTGGTGGGTCGCCGCCGCTTTACCGAGCCGCTCGGTTTGCGGCCCCGGCACCTCGATCGCAGAGTCGAAATACAGGCGGAACTCCTCGCGTCCGACGGGATCCCGCGCGCCGACCACCAGTCCGTAGTTGAGACCTTTCGGGTAACCGGTGATGAACGCTTCCGGAAACACGATGACCGTCGCGCCCGTCGCCGCCGCGTCGCCAATCAACGTGACCGCCTTGTCGACGCAGGCAGGCGTGTCGAACGGGATCGAGCCGGCCTGCACGACGGCGACACGCACGCTGCTTGGTTTGGTCATCGTTAACGTCTGTCGTCACGAGAGGACACTGGGTCTCCCGCCTGCGCGGGGACGGCACCGATCGCGTGGGCTGTGAAGACACTGGGTCCCCGCCTGCGCGGGGACGGCACCGATCGTCGTGAGGCTGCGAAAGACACTGGGTCCCCGCCTGCGCGGGACGGCACCGATCGCGTGAGCTGCGCTCACGCTATTTCGGTGCCGCTTTCGACTCGTAACGCTTCGACCACTCGGCGAGGATCTTGTCGCGGTTCTTCGCGGCCCAGGCGAAGTCGTTCTTCGCGAGGCGCTTGCCGTAGTCGGCCGGAACGTTCGGCAGCGGCTGCGCGACAGCGCCGGCACGCGCGACGATCGCGAAGTTCTTCGCGTAGAGCTCCATCGCCGCGTCGCGAGACGGCCCAGTCGAGCGAGCTTCTGCGCGGCCGCCATGTTCTTCGTGCCCTTGTGGATCCCGATCGCTTCCAGGTCCCAACCGAGACCTTCCTTCGGGAACACCAGGTCGATCGGCTTGCCCTTGCGCCTTCTCGCGGTTCGCCCGGTACTCGAACGAGATGCCGGCCACGTACTCGCCGTTCGCGGCCGCTGCGCACGGACGCGATCCGGAGTGCATGTACTGCGCGATGTTCTCGTGCAGGCCGTCCATGTACTTCCAGCCGTTCGACCTCGCCGAACATCTGCAGCCACGCGGTCACGTCGAAGAAGCCGGTGCCGGACGACGCCGGATGCGGCATGACGATCTGGCCCTTGTAGACCGGCTTCGTCAGGTCCTTCCAGGTCTCCGGCTTCGGGATGTTGCGCTTGCGCCGCCTCGACGGTGTTGAAGCAGATCGTCGCGCCCCACACGTCCATTCCGACCCACGCCGGCGGATTCTTCGGGTCGCGGTACTGCGACGCGATACGCGACAGACCCCTGTGGCGCGTACGGCACGCAGCATGCCTTCCTGGTCGAACACGCCCATGCTCGTGGCGGCGACACCCATGACGACGTCGGCCTTCGGGTTCGACTTCTCGGCCAGCAGCTTCGCCGTGATGACGCCGGTCGAATCGCGCACCCAGGTGATCTCGATGTCCGGAACCGCCTTCTGGAACCCTTCCTGATAGGCCTTGAGCTGATCGGTCTCGAGCGCCGTGTAGACGGTGAGCTGGGTCTTCTGCGCCGCGGCCGAACCGGCCATGGCGAGTGCCAGCGCGGTTGCGGAAACGAGCCAACCGAAGCGACGTGGGGAATTCATCGACACTACTCCTCGTTGAGTTGCCGGTGGATCGTGCGCGGAGCGGCGAAATGCAAAGCGCCGACCGCATCGATGCTACGCGTCAATCGCCGCCGCGCGGGCAACCGCGATCCGCCCGTGAAAGCCGCCATGAAAGTGTCATCCGCTTCGCGCAAGCTGCCGCATTGTCCGGTGCACGGATTGCAGATTGTTGACAATCTACACCCGGGCTGCGTTTAATAGCAAATGCACAAGGACGAGGCGTCCCCCGCCCCACGGCGGGGCGTGCCGGACGACCACCCGATCGCGCTGATGCAATCGAGCTCGCTGCCCTCGCTGGTGCAGCGGGAGCTGACGCAGCAGATCATCGCGGGCGACCTGCCCGCCGGCGCCAAGCTGAACGAGGTCGACGTGGCGCTGCGCCTCGGCGTCTCGCGAGGACCGGTCCGCGAGGCGTTCCGCGCGCTCGAGGAGTCGGGGCTCGTCCGCTTCGAGAAGAACCGCGGCGTGTTCGTCCGCAAGGTGAGCCTCGAGGAAGCGGACGAGATCTTCGAGCTGCGCGCGCTTCTGGACGAATTCGCCGGCCGGCGTGCGGCCAAGAACGCCAAGCCTGGCGATATCGTCGCGCTTCAGCACCTGGTCGACCGCATGGGGCTGGCGGCCGCGCGCGGCGAGGTCGACGAGTACTTCGCGCTGAATCTCGAGTTCCACGACCGCATCGTCGAGCTCGCGGGCAACGCCAAGCTCGCGCACCTCTATCGGCGGCTGGTCAACGAGCTGAATCTCTACCGGCGCGCGTCGCTGGACCAGGCCGGCAACCTGCCGGTGTCGGTCGCGGAGCATCGCGCGATCGTCGACCGGATCGCGGCGCGCAAGCCCGCCGCTGCCGGTCGCCTGCTGCACGACCACGTCCTCGAGAGCCGCGAGCGCGCGCATCGCGCGCGCGACGCCGCGTCGCATGCGGCCGCGCCCCGCCGCCCGGCCGGGAGAAAGCGTTGAAGCGCGAGAGCATCACCGTCAACGGCCGCGCCTACCGGTGGCCGGAGCGCCCGCTGGTCGTCGTCTGCGTCGACGGCTGCGAGCCGGACTACATCACCGAAGCGATCGGCATCGGTCGTGCGCCGTGGCTCGCGTCGTTGCGCGATCGCGGTACCTGCCTCACCGCGAACTGCGTCGTGCCGACGTTCACGAATCCGAACAACCTGTCGATCGTCACCGGCGCCCCGCCGGCGGTGCACGGCATCTGCGGCAACTTCTTCTGGGACCGCGAAGCGAATGCCGAGGTCATGATGAACGACGCGCGCTATCTGCGCGCGCCCACGATCCTCGCCGCGTTCGCCGACGCGGGCGCGAAAGTCGCCGTCGTGACGGCGAAGGACAAGCTGCGCTCGCTGCTCGGCCACAAGCTCAACGGCATCTGCTTCTCGTCGGAGAAGTCGGACCAGGTGTCGAAGGCGGAGAACGGCATCGACGACGCGCTCTCGCTCACCGGCATGCCGGTGCCGTCCGGTCTACAGCGCCGAGCTCTCCGAGTTCGTGTTCGCCGCCGGTGTCGCGTTGCTGGAGCGCGAGCGGCCGGATGTCATGTACCTGTCGACGACCGACTACGTTCAGCACAAGCACGCGCCCGGCACCCCGGCCGCCGACGCGTTCACCGGCATGATCGACCGCTACCTGAGCCGGCTCGATGCGCTGGGCGCCACCGTGCTCCTCACGGCCGACCACGGCATGAACGCCAAGACCGACGCGTTCGGGCGACCGAACATCGTCTTCCTCCAGGACCTGCTGGACGGCTGGTACGGCGCGGGCACGACGCGCGTGATCCTGCCGATCACCGATCCCTACGTCGTGCACCACGGCGCGCTCGGCTCGTACGCCACCGTCTATCTCGCGACCGAGCGACTGATGGATGCGGCGGTCCGCATCAAGTCGCTGCCCGGCATCGGTCTCGTGCTCACCCGGGACGAAGCCTGCCATCGCTTCGAGCTGCCACCCGACCGGGTCGGCGATCTCGTCATCGTTGCCGAGCGCCTGTCGGTCATCGGAACCAACCGCGACCGCCACGATCTCTCCGGCCTCGAGGTCCCGCTGCGCTCGCACGGCGGTTTGTCCGAGCAGCAGGTGCCGCTGATCGCGAACCGTCCCTCCGAAGACCTGCCGTACCGGCGCTGGCGCAACTTCGATGCGTTCGACCTGGCGCTGAACCACTTGCAATGAACCCCCTGCAATGAACTCGCTCGCCGATCTAGCCGAAGTCAAGCGCGGCCACGTGCTGCACGAGAAGATGCGCATCGGCGGCGTGCAGGTCGGCCGCGACCGCGTGATCGAGGTGCGCAACCCTTACAGCGGGGCGCTGGTCGGCACGGTGCCGAAGGCCTCGGCCGGACGACATTCGTCATGCGTTCGCCGTGGCCCGCGCGTACAAGCCGAAGCTGACGCGCTACGAGCGCTTCCGCATCTGCCAGCGCACGGCGGAGCTGATCCGCAGCCGCACCGATGCGATCTCGGACCTGATCACCGCCGAGTGCGGCATCAGCAAGAAGGACTCGCTCTACGAGGTCGGCCGGGCCTGCGACGTGTTCGTCTTCGCGGGCAACGCTGCGCTGAACGACGACGGCCAGGTGTTCTCCTGCGACCTGACGCCGCACGGCAAGTCGCGCAAGGTCTACACGCTGCGCGAGCCGCTGCTGGGCGTCATCAGCGCGATCACGCCGTTCAACCATCCGCTGAACCAGGTCGCGCACAAGGTGGCGCCGTCGATCGCGACGAACAACCGGATGGTGCTGAAGCCCACCGAGAAGACGCCGCTCTCGGCGCTGATGCTCGCGGACATCCTCTACGAGGCCGGCCTGCCGCCGGAGATGTTCTCCGTCGTCACCGGTGACCCGCGCGAGATCGCCGACGAGATGCTCGTCAATCCGGACATCGATCTCGTCACGTTCACCGGCGGCGTTCCCGTCGGCAAGTACATCGCCGCCAAGGCAGTCTACAAACGGCAGGTGCTGGAGCTCGGCGGCAACGATCCGCTCATCGTGATGGAGGATGCCGACCTCGACGAGGCCGCCACGCTCGCAGCGAACGGGTCGTACAAGAACTCGGGCCAGCGCTGCACGGCGATCAAGCGGATGCTCGTGCACGAAACGGTCGCCGACGCGTTCGTCGAGCGGCTCGTCGAACGGACCGAGCGTCTGGCGCTACGGCGACCCGATGGATCCCGACGATCGACATGGGAACGGTCATCGACGAGCGCGCGGCGATGAACTTCGAGTCGCGCGTCAACGACGCCGTCGCGCGCGGCGCGAAGCTCCTCGTCGGCAACGTTCGGCGCGGCGCGCTGTACTCGCCGACGGTGCTCGACCATGTCGATCCGGAGATGAACGTCGTCAAGACCGAGACGTTCGGTCCGGTGTCGCCGGTCATCCGCTTCGGCGAGCATCGAGGAGGCGATCCGCATCGCGAACGGCACCGCGTATGGCCTGTCATCGTCGGTCTGCACGAACCGCCTCGACTACATCACGCGCTTCGTCAGCGAGCTGCACGTCGGCACGGTGAACGTTCGCGAGGTGCCCGGCTACCGGCTGGAGCTCACGCCGTTCGGCGGCATCAAGGATTCGGGGCTCGGCTACAAGGAAGGCGTGCAGGAGGCGATGAAGAGCTTCACGAACGTCAAGACCTACTCGCTGCCATGGTAGCCGACGCCTCCGAAGGCGACGTCAATCTGTCGCCGCAGCGACGAGCCTGGGAGGATGCGAACATCGGCGGCGCGGACCCGCGCGCTGCTGGACCGCGATGCGGCGGCGTTCCTGCACCAGTCGCTCTCGACGCCCTGCTTGGACGCGCTGGTCGAGGCCGAAGGGATCTGGCTGACCGACGTCGAAGGCCGCCGCTACATGGACTTCCACGGCAACAACGTCCACCAGATCGGCTATCGGCATCCGCGCGTGGTCCGTGCCGTCAAGGACGCGCTCGACACGTTGCCGTTCTCGCCGCGGCGCTTCACGAACGGCTATGCGGTCGAGCTCGCCGAGCGGCTCGCCGCGCTGGCCCCGGATCCGCTCGGCAAGGTGCTGTTCGCGCCCGGCGGCACGCTCGCGATCGGCATGGCGCTGAAGCTCGCGCGCGTCGCAACCGGCCGCCACAAGACGATCTCGCTGTGGGACAGCTTCCACGGCGCCTCGCTCGACGCGATCTCGATCGGCGGCGAGGCCGTGTTCCGCAAAGGAATCGGCCCGCTGCTTGCCGGGCGCCGAGCATGCGCCGCCGTGCGATCCGCGCGACTGCCGGTTCGGCTGCGGCGGCAGCTGCAACACCCGCTGCGCCGAGTACATCGCGTACATGCTCGACAAGGAGCAGGACGTCGCGGCCGTGATCGTCGAGACGATCCGCTCGCACCGACGTGCAGATCCCGCCGCGAGACTACTACCGCATCCTGCGCGACGCCTGCGACCGCCACGGCGCGATGCTGATCCTGGACGAGGTGCCGATCGCCCTCGGCCGCACCGGCACGATGTTTGCGTTCGAGCCCTACGGTATCGTTCCGGACATGGTCGTGCTGGGCAAGGGCCTCGGGGGCGCGGTGTTCCCGATGGCCGCGCTGATCGCCCGGCGCGATCTCGATGTCGCCCCGATGATCGCCCTGGGCCACTACACGCACGAGAAGAGCTCCGTCGGCTGCGCGGCGGCGCTCGCCACGCTCGACGTCATCGAGGATGAGCGGCTGCTCGAGCGCTCGCGCACGCTGGGATCGCGGGCGCTGAGCCGGCTCCGGCTCCTCAAGGAGCGCCATCGCCTCATCAGTGACGTCCGCGGCATCGGGCTCCTGCTCGGCATCGAACTGGTCCGCCCCGACGGACGGCCCGCGCGCGAAGAGGCCGAGCGCACGATGTACGAATGCCTGTCGCGCGGCCTGTCATTCAAGGTCGGCCAGGGCAATGTCCTCGCGCTTTCCCCACCGCTGGTGATCTCCGAGGCCGACCTCGAAGCGGCCTTCGACATCCTCGATGCGGCACTGTCGGCCGTAGCCGAGCAACCCGTGCGGGCGGCCGCCGCATGAAAATGCTGCTGGACCTGCTGTCGGGCGTCGCGCTGCTGGTCTGGGGCACGCACCTCGTCCGCACCGGAATCCTGCGCCAGTACGGCAGCACGCTGCGGCGCCTGCTTCGCCGCAGCGTGAGCAGTCGCGGCAAGGCGTTCGCGGCCGGTCTGTCGGTGACCGCGCTGCTTCAGAGCAGCACGGCGACCGCGCTGATCGTCGCCGCGTTCGCAGGACAGGGACTCATCGCGACGGCCCCCGCGCTGGCCGTCATGCTCGGCGCCGACGTCGGCACGGCGATCGTCACGCTCGTGCTGTCGTTCGACATGAGCTTCGTTTCGCCGATCCTGATCGTGACCGGCGTCACGCTGTTCCTGCGGCGACAGGCGTCCATGGCCGGGCGCTTCGGCCGCATCCTGATCGGCCTCGGCCTGATTCTGTTCGCGTTGCAATGGATCCGCACGGCCGCGCAACCGGTCGTCGGCACCGACGGCGTGAAGATCCTGTTCGCATCGCTGACCGGCGACGTGATGCTGGACATCCTCATCGGCGCGCTGGTCACGATCGGCGTCTATTCGAGCCTCGCCGTCGTCCTGCTGGTCGCGACGTTCGCGTCGCTGGGACTCATCGGACTGCCGGTTGCGATCGGGCTCGTGCTCGGCGCGAACCTCGGCAGCGGATTGCTGGCGATGCTGTCGACCCTGCATGCGCAGCCCGAAGCGCGCCGCGTGACGCTCGGCAATTTCCTGTTCAAGCTGATCGGCGTGGCCATCGCGATCCCGCTCGTGCATTTCGCCGGACTGCTGGTCGAGCGGGCCAACGTGTCGCCTGCGCACGAAGTCGTGCTGTTCCACCTCGCGTTCAACGCGGTGCTCGCGATCGTGTTCGTGGGCTTCACCGAGCGGATCGCACAATTCTCCGAGCGGCTGCTTCCCACGCCTCCCCCGACGGAGAACGGCGCGCGGCCGCGACATCTCGATCCCTCGGCGCTCGAGACGCCTGCGCTCGCCATCGGAAACGCCGCACGCGAGGCGCTGCGGATCGCCGACGTCATCGAGGAGATGCTGCGCGGGATGCTGAAGGTGCTGCAGACGAACGACCGCGACCTCGCGCAGCGGCTGCGCAAGATGGACGACGTCGTCGACGATCTCTATACGGCGGTGAAGCTCTACCTGACGCAAGTCCCGCGCGGCGCACTCGACGAGCGCGAAAGCCGGCGCTGGGCGGACATCGTGTCGTTCACGATCAACCTCGAGCAGGTCGGCGACATCATCGAGCGCATCGTCGCCGATATCGAGGACAAGAAGATCGACAAGGGGCGCAGCTTCTCCGAGGCCGGCATGATGGAGATCACCGATCTGCACGGCCGGCTCGTCGCGAACCTGCGCCTGGCCACGAGCGTGTTCCTGAACGGCGACCAGAAGAGCGCGCAGGAGCTGCTCGCGCAGAAGGTCATGGTGCGCGATCTGGAGCGTGCTTACTCCAATTCGCATCTCGTGCGCCTCGCCGGCAACACGATCGAGAGCATCGAGACGTCGTCGCTGCACCTGGACCTGATCGCCGACCTGCGCCGCATCAACTCGCACTTCTGCTCGGTCGCCTACCCGATCCTCGAGCAGGCGGGCGTGCTGGCGCAGACGCGGTTGATGACGCCCGCGGTTGCCGGGTCCGGATCCCGTCCGGAAATCGCAGACGAGGACGTGGATTTCGGCAAGCGCGCGCCGCGCATCGTCTGAGGGCCGATGAAAAGCAGTAGCCGTTCTGAGACTTACGGAAGTGATTGACACGTGCCCCTCCTCAATCGTCGTCCCCGCGTAGGCGGGGACCCAGCGTCTTTGCAACGAAGAGTCGCTGGATTCCCGCGGAGTTCATCCCCGCGCAGGCGGACGGGAATGACGCCGTGGGTCCTTTGCCCGCCGCCGATATCTCGCTAGGCGTCACGCTCGCCGTGCTCGGCGCGGGCTTTCTGCACGCGCTGTGGAACGCGTTGCTGAAATCCGCGGCCGGCGAGCCGATGCTCGACACCGCGCTGATCGTCGCGGGTTCGTGCGCGGTGTGCTTTCCGCTGCTTCCGTTCGTTCCACTACCAGCGCGCGAAGCCTGGCCGTTCGCGCTGGCGTCGATGGTCATCCATTTCGCTTACTACGGCATGCTGGCTGGCGCCTACAAGCGCGGCGATCTCTCGTTCGCGTATCCGTTGATGCGCGGCGTCGCGCCGCTGATCGTGACGATTCTCGGCGTGGTCTTCCTGGCGGAGCGACTCGATCCGCAGACGATGCTCGGCATCGGGCTCATCTGCGCCGGCATCATCACGATCGCCTGGTTCGCGAGCGGCCACCATACGCTCGCCGCGGCGTCTTTCGCCCTCGGAAACGCGGTGATCATCGCGATCTACACGCTGGTCGACGGTGCCGGCGCGCGCGCGGCCGGCAACCCGTGGGCGTACGTGATCTGGTTGATGTGCCTCGAGGGCGTGCCGTTCCTCGCGTGGATCCTGTGGACACGCGGGCCGTCCTGCGGCCGACTACATCCTGCGCCGCTGGCGCCGCGGCGTGATCGGGGGCGCGGCGAGCATGGCAGCGTACGCGATCGTCCTCTGGGCGATGACACTTGCGCCGATCGCGATCGTGGCCGCGTTGCGCGAAGTATCGGTCGTGTTCGCGGCGCTGATGGGCACGCTGTTCCTCAAGGAGAGCTTCGGCTGGCGCCGGCTGGCAGGCGCGGTCGGTGTCGCGGCGGGTGTCGCGGCTTTGCGTCTCTAGACGTCATCACCGAGCAATGCATTCGATCCCCTCGCATGCGCGCGTCGTCATCGTCGGCGGCGGCATCGCCGGCTGCTCGACGGCGTATCACCTGACCAAGCTCGGGGTGCGCGACGTCGTGCTGCTCGAGCAGGGCCGGCTCACCTGCGGGACGACCTGGCACGCCGCCGGACTCGTCGGACAGACGCGCGCAACGCGCAACGCGACCCGGATGAGCCGCTACGGCATCGAGCTCTATGCGACGCTCGAGCAGGAGACCGGCCTCGCGACCGGATGGACGCAATGCGGGTCGCTGAACGTCGCGGCCACGCCGGAGCGGCTCAAGCTGATGAAGCGACAGATGGCGCGCGCGAAGAGCTTCGGCATCGCGTTCGAGTTCGTGTCGCCCGCGGAGGCAGCCAGGATCGCGCCGATCCTTCGCACCGACGATCTGACCGGAGCGGTGTGGATTCCCGGCGACGGCAAGGCGAACCCCACCGATCTTACGATGTCGCTCGCCAAAGGCGCGCGCACCGGCGGAGCGACGATCATCGAAGGTGCCGAAGTCACCGGCGTGGCGATTCGGAACGGTCACGTTGCCGGTGTGCAGTGGGCACGCGGCGGCGAGAGCGGCACGATTCAATGCGAAGCGATCGTCAATTGCGCGGGGCAATGGTCACGCGCTTTTGGACAGCAGGCCGGCGTCAACGTACCGCTGTATTCGGCCGAGCACTTCTACCTCGTCACCGGAAAGATCGATGGCGTCACCTCGCAGCTTCCGGTGATCCGCGATCCCGACGGCTTCATCTACTACAAGGAAGAGGTCGGCGGGCTCGTCATGGGCGGCTTCGAACCGGTCGCCAAGCCATGGAACCTCGATCCGATCCCGCCGCGCTTCGAGTTCCAGTTGCTCGACGAGGACTGGGAGCAGTTCGAGCCGCTGATGCGAAACGCGATTCATCGCACACCCTGCCTCGAGACGCGCGCCGGTCAAGATGCTGCTCAATGGTCCCGAAAGCTTCACGCTGGACGGCAACTTCATTCTCGGCGAGGCGCCCGAGCTTGCCGGCTTCTTCGTGTGCGCCGGGTTCAATTCGGCGGGCATCGCCAACGCGGGCGGCGCCGGCAAGCTGATTGCGCAATGGGTCACCGACGGCGAGGCGCCGATCGACCTGTGGGACGTGGACGTGCGGCGGTTCGCCCCGTTCCATGCGAACCGCCTGCACCTTAGGAACCGCACCGTCGAGACGCTCGGCCTGCATTACGCGATGCGCTGGCCGAGGGAGGAACTCGCAAGCGTCCGGCCGCTCCGTCGCTCGCCGCTCTACGACCGGCTGAAGGCGAAAGGCGCGGTGTTCGGCACGAAGCTCAACTGGGAGCGCGCCAACTATTTCCTGCCGCCCGGCGTTTCCGAGCCGCCGGCAACGCTCGACACGCCCGGATGGCTGCCGCACGTGCTGGAGGAACAGCGCGCATGCCGCGAGGATGTCGTCGTATTCGACCAGACGTCGTTCGCGAAATTCGTGCTGAAGGGCCGCGATTCGCTCGCCGTGCTGCAGCGGCTGTGCGCGAACGAGATGGACGTCGCGTCCGGACGCATCGTCTACACGGCGATGCTGAACGCGCGCGGCGGCATCGAGAGCGACCTCACGGTGTTGCGCCGGGCGCCGGACGAGTTCTTCATCGTCACCGGGTCGTCGCAGGCGACGCGGGATTTCGCGTGGATCGATCGCCACATCGGTGCGGACGAGCACGCGGCACTCGTCGACGTGACCGGCGCGTGGTGCGTGCTATCGGTGATGGGTCCGAAAGCCGAGGCGCTATTGACGAGCCTCTCGCGCGACGACTTCTCGCGCACCGCGATCCCCTTCTCCACCGCCCGCGAGGTCGACGTCGGCTATGCGCGCGTGCGCGCTGCGCGCATGAGCTACGTCGGCGGCCCGGGCTTCGAGCTCTATGTCCCGGTCGAGCAGTGCGTGACGCTCTACGACGCGCTGCACGATGCCGGCCGCTCGTTCGGCCTGCGCGACGGAGGGTACTACACGATCGACGCGCTTCGCATCGAAGCCGGACGGCGTGCGTGGGGTGCCGAGCTGTCGCCCGACGAGACGCCGCTCGAAGCAGGCATCGGATTCGCCGTGAAAGTTGATAAGTCAACTACTTTCGCCGGCCGCGATGCGTTGCGCGCGCAATCGGCCGCGGGCCTCGCCAAGCGCCTCGTGATGTTCACGTTCGACGATCCCGTGGCATTTCCGTGGGGCGGCGAGCCGATCCTCATGGACGGCCTGGCCGTCGGCGAGCTGACCAGCGCGGGTTACAGCCGCAGGCTCGGCCGGGCGATCGCGATGGGCTACGCGCGCGGCGATCGGCTGACCGACGAAGCGATCCTCGCGCGCGCGCTACGTAGTGGAGATCAACGGCGAGCTCGCCCCGGTGAGCGTGCACCTGCAGCCGCCGCGCTAGCCGCCCCTATTCACTCGGCCTTGACGGCCCGGCCCTCGATGGTCCGCACGCGCTTGCCATCGACCACGCGCTCATAGTAGAGGTCGATCCCGCGGGGCGTTCGGCGACGGGAGTAGGTCTGCAGCTCGTAGCGACCGTCGTTGAGGACGACGAAGGCATAAAGATGGAGTCCGGCGGCGTCGAGGACGGCCCAGCGCACCGGATTGCCGCCCATCGGCGTGACTTCCTCGCGTTCGGCAAAAACACCACTGTCCGCGACTTCCACGAAGAAGTTCTGGCCCTTGGCGGGGATGAACGATGCCTCGCTCAGCCGACGCTTGACGCCGGGCAAATCGCGCCGCCCTTCCACCAGCGTCACGTTGACCCAACGGATACGGAAACCATTGCCCTTGAACGGGCTGATCTCGACATCGATCTCCCGTTCTTCGGTTTTGCTCGTGTCGAGGTCCTTCACGGTCGCCCGACCAAGATAGGTCCCCATCAGGTCCTTCAGCCGCGCTGCGCCATCCTCCACGGGAGCGGCCAGAGCGCATTGCATCGCCATCGGCAACAGGGCTACCGCAACCGCCCTGGCAAACGCGACAATCGTCGAGCGGCCGGTCATGGGCGTCGCTCGAGGCTGGCGCTGAACCGCTCGAGCGGTCGATCGTGCTCCCGGCGCTCCAGGGTCAGATCGAGACGATTGCCAGTAGGTCTTAGCACCAGCCGATCCAGCCGATAGGGTCCCCCTTGAAGCTCGAGCCTGTAAACGATGAGCTCCTCGCCCGCGCGCCGCGCCCACAGGAGCGGCTTGCCTTCGAGAGCGTTGGTCGCGGTGCTCGGGCGGCCAAGGAACGACATCAGGCTCTTCGCGGCGGGCGGGTCGAAGATATCCTTGCGGTTGCTCGCCTGGAACTCGCCCACCAGCAGGGACCCGCCCGGGCCGGCGAGATTGAGCGAAAAGCGCTCTTCGCTCCCCTCGACGCGCAGCTCGACCTTTCCTGCGCCGCTGGCCCAGGCGGACGAGCGCTCACCGATGGGACCTGTCCAAGTACCGCGGCTGGCCGCGATCGGCTCCGCGCCCGTACCGCCTACCATCAGGCCGTACAGCAGGATCGCTAGAGCCGAATGTCGTGAACCGATCAATGGATCTGGTGGGAAGGGAAACGATTTCGACTGTACCAGAGCGCGGGCCCACACTCCGGCGGCGATTCACTCACTACTCGCTGCCCCACTGATCCATCTCGGCGTCATAATGAAATTTTCGCCCCGCCGCCTTGCCCATGACCGACAACGACCCGCTTACCGTCGACGTGCCTCGGGAATTCCACCGACGCATGGCAGCGATCATCGATGCGGTCCAGACTGCAACGTGGCAGGCGGGCGTGCACGACCTTCTTGGCTACGCGACCGACTACGCTTTCGGCCAGCAACGGGGCCTACAAACGCTGGTCCTGAAGAGCAAGCACCGGTCGGCCTACGTGCGCCTGCATTGGGACACCGTGATGGGCGATACCGATGCTGACCGACAACTCGTGGACAAGGCCATCAAGAGCGCGATAAACGAATTGACCTAGCCGATGCAAAAGGCGTCCGGCAGTTCGTTGCCAGACGGGCTTCCGGCGTTGCACCTTTTGCGTTTACGCTAACCCGGTGCCGCGCCTTGGGTCGCCGTGTAGACGGCGTAGAGCGACTGGCTCGCGGCCATGAACAGCCGGTTGCGCTTCGGGCCGCCGAAGCAAACGTTGCCGCAAATCTCGGGCAGTCGAATGCGCCCGATGATGCGGCCCTGCGGCGTCCATACCGTTACGCCGCTGTAGCCCACGCTGCGGCCGGCATTGCTCGAGCACCAGAGATTGCCGTCGACGTCCGCGCGTACGCCATCGGGACCGCACTTCACGCCGTCGATCATGAAATTGGTGAAGAGCTTGCCGCTGGAGAGCTTGTTGTCCGAGCCCACGTCGAACACGTACATGTCGCCCTTGCCGCCGGCGTGCGTATCGCCGGGACCCTTCCCCGTACTGACGACGTAGAGCCGCTTGTAGTCGGGGGAGAAGCAAAGGCCGTTGGGATCCGGCACCTGATCCTCGCGGACGACCAGGTCGACCTTGCCGCTCGTGTCCACGCGGTACACGCTGGTGGGCAACTCGCGTTTGTAGCTCCCGAATTCAGGCGGCTGCCCGAGCTTTGGATTGAGACGGCCCGAGGGGTTGGCCGGTCCGCCCGCTGCATCCACCGTGCCCTCGTACAGCTGCGCACCGTACGGCGGGTCGGTGAACCAGTAGCTTCCATCAGGATGCGGCACCACGTCGTTGGGCGAATTGAGGCGCTTACCGTCGAATTGAGACGCGATGATCGTTACCGAGCCATCCAGCTCGTAACGCACCACGCGCCGCCCCAGGTGCTCGCAGGAAAGTTGACGGCCCTGGAAATCGAACGTGTTGCCATTGCTGTTGTTGGAGGGCGTGCGAAACACGCTGACCTGCCCGTTGTCCTCGAGCCAGCGGAGCTGGCGATTGTTCGGAATGTCGCTCCACACCAGATACCGGCCCTGCGCGTTCCATGCCGGCCCTTCCGACCACAGCGCACCGGTCCACAGGCGCTGGATCGGGGCATTGGGCTGACGCAGACCGTCGAACGCCGGCTCGATCGTAAGGACGTCGGGATCGGTGAAATAAGTCGTGGGCGCCCCCCGCGAGCTGAAGTCGCGCGGGGGCTGGGTAATCGTGCTCGGCGGCGCGACGGGTCCGCTGGGTGAGGTCTGCGCACGCGCGAGGTGCGGGGCGAGCATTGCGGCGCCGAGCGCCGCGCCGGCACTCCGAAGCATCTTGCGACGCGATGTCGAGACGACCGCTTCCGTATCGTACGTTTCGTGCGCCATGGTTCACCTCGCTCACACGACAGGGTCGACTGATGGAAAGCTTAGCATCGACGTCGCTTGCGAGGGCTCGCCGAAGACAACAATTCCCGTTTACCAACGAAGCCTTCGCGTGCAGCAGGCACGTACATGCGCCGACTTGCAGCGAACACGTCGGCGTCATCCCGCCGCTCGCGCAACCGCCGAACGCGCTTCGGCTTGAAGTTGACAAGTCAACGATTTTCGCCGGTCGCGAAGCGTTGCGTGCACAGCTCCGCCGGCGCGGCCAAGAACCTCACGCTGCTCACCTTCGACGATCCCGCCGTGCTCCCGTCGGGTTGCGAGTCGATCCCGATGAGCGGCGAGTCGGTCGCGGACGACCCGTGCCGATACCGCCGGTCGGAGGCGCCGTGCGCGCCGGCGATCAGCCGAGTGCCAGGCACAGTTCTTGCACATGACGTTTCCGATGCGCGTCCTCAATCCCCAGCTGGTCCGCGGTGCCGCAAACTGGCAGGCCGAGGCTCGTACGCGTGAGCTCGAGCAGGTGCTCGAGCAGACCGGCGAAGCGGTCATCGTCAAGGACCTGAACGCGGTCGTCACGTACTGGAACCGCGAAGCGACCTCGCTGTACGGCTTTTCAGCGCAGGAAGCCCTCGGGCAGCCGCTCCGCAAGCTTCATGCGGCCGACCTCTCCGACGCCGACTACGCCCGCATCGAGGAACGCATACGCGCCGGAGTTCCAACGTCGGCGACCACCGAGCGGCGCAAGAAGAGCGGCGAGATCGTCCGCGTCGCGCTCAAGACCACGCCTCTGCTGGACGCTCAGGGCAACCTGGTCGGCGAGATCACCGTCGCGCGTGACGTCACCGCGCTGCATCGCACGGAAGAGGCCTTGCGCGCCGCGCATGCGACGCTCAAAGCCCGGCTGGCGGCAATCCGGGAAGCAAATCGTAATCTGTCGCGTGAAATTGCCGCGCGCCGCAAGGCCGACGCCGCCATGCGTCGCAACAACCAGGCGCTCGCCGCCACGGTCCGGGAACTCGAATCGTTTCATCGCGACGGTCAGGCGCTGTCCCGGATGGCCGAGCTGCTGCAGGCGTGCACGCGGCGCGGCGAGGCGTACGCGATCGTGCGCGAGACCGGCGCGCAGCTGTTTCCGAACTCGTCCGGATCGCTCTTCATCTACCGCGAGTCGCGTGACGTGCTCGAGCATGTCACGACCTGGGGCAGCGATCAGGCGCCGGACGCTACGCTGGCGCCGGACGAATGCTGGGCCCTTCGACTGGGCAGTCCGCATTTCGTCCCTCGCCAGGGACGAGATCCGATGCCGGCATGCGCACGAAGACGTCGAGAGCTACGTCTGCATGCCGGTCCAGGGACAAGGTCAGGTTCTCGGCCTGTTGCATGTTGCGCTGGAAGTCAGTGCGCGCAGCTTGCGCCCGGCGCGCGACGCCGAGCAGCGCCTGCGCGCGATGACCGACCGGGTCGGCCCGGCGTTGGCGAATCTCAAGCTGCGCGACGCCCTGCGCGAGATGGCGCTGCGCGACGGGCTGACGGGCCTGTACAACCGGCGCTATCTCGAAGACGCGCTCAATCGCGAGTTGCACCGCGCCGAGCGCAGCGACACGCCGGTGTCGGTGGTCATGATCGACATCGACCAGTTCAAGCACTTCAACGACAAGTACGGTCACGACGCCGGCGACTTCGTGCTCAGCGCCGTGGCGCGTGCCATCACGAAGAGCATCCGCCTCTCCGACATCGCCTGCCGTTACGGCGGCGAGGAGCTCGCAGTCGTGCTTTGCGAAGCGAACCTGGAATGCGCCCTCGAGCGTGCCGAGGAGATGCGTTCGGCGATCCGGGATACCAACCTCACCCATCTCGGGCAAACCCTGCCGGCGCCGACCGCGTCGTTCGGCGTCGCGGTTTATCCCGCGAACGGAACCAAACCGGGCGATCTTCTCAAGGCCGCGGACCAGGCGCTGTACCGCGCCAAGCAGGACGGTCGAGACCGCGTTTATGCGGCCTCGGAACCTGCGCCAGCCCTTTCGTGACCGGCGGGTCGCCGCCGCGTTAGCCGCTACGTTCAGGCACGCAGAGCGGCCTTCACGCGATCGCGCGTGAAGGGCACCGCGGGCAAAGCAAGCCTCGTCAGCCGTGCCCCAGCACCCGGGGGAGCCAAAGCGAGATCGCCGGGATGTAAGTGACGAGCAGCAGCGCCACGCACATCGCGCCGTAGAACGGCCATAGCTCCCTCGACACCTGTTCCATCGTCACCTTGCCTATCGCGCAGCCGACGAACAGCGTCGGCCCCACCGGCGGCGTGATCAGGCCGATGCCGAGATTGAGGATCATGATCATGCCGAAATGCACCGGGTCGATCCCGAGCTTCAGGATCACCGGCAGGAAGATCGGCGTGCAGATCAGGAGCATCGGCGCCAGGTCCATGAACGTCCCGAGGAGCAGCAGCAGGATGTTGACGAGGAACAGGAAGACGTACTTGTTATCCGAAATCGTAAGGAAGAAGGCCGTCACCTTCGCCGGGATCTGCATGATCGCCATCATGTAGCCGAACGCGACCGAGAATCCGATCAGCATCATCACCATCGCCACCGTCTTCACGACGCGGTGGACGAGGTGAGGCAGATCGCGCCACTTGTAGTCGCGGTAGACGAAGAGCGTCACGAGGAACGCGTAGACGCAGGCGACCGCCGCGGACTCGGTCGGCGTGAACACGCCGGAGAGGATGCCGCCCATGATGATGACGACGGTGACGAGGCCCCACAGCGCGTCGATGACGATCCTCGGCACCTTGCGCGAGCGGGATCGGCTCGCCCTTCGGGAAGTTGCGCTTGCGCGCGGTCCACAGCACCAGCCCGATCAGGCACAGGCCGAACAGCAGGCCGGGGAAGACGCCCGCGATGAACAGCTTCGCGACCGAGATCGTGCCGCCGGCGGCGAGCGAGTAGATCACCGCGTTGTGCGACGGCGGGATCAGCAGCGCCTGCACGGAGCCGCAGATCGTGACGTTGGTGGCGAAGACGCGCGGGTAGCCGGCCTTCACCATCTGCGGAATCATGACGCTGCCGATCGAGGCGGTGTCCGCGACCGACGATCCCGAGATGCAGCCGAACAGCGTGCTGGCGAGGATGTTCACCAGCGCCAGGCCGCCGCGGATGAAGCCGACGAACACCCGCGCGAGGTTGATGAGGCGCATCGCCATGCCGCCCTCGGCCATGATCGCGCCGGCGAGCACGAAGAACGGGATCGCGAGCAGCGCGAAGTCGTCGGTGCCGTCCGAGATCTTCAGCATCACCGCTTCGAGCGGGATGTCGACCCAGAACGCCGCGATCAGCGCGGACAGGCCGAGCGCGTAGGCCACGGGAAGGCCGAGCGCGCAGAGCAGCGCGAACGAGCCGAGCAGGATCAGGACGTCCACGATTACTCCAGCTCGGCTGCCTGGTCGGTGTACATGATCGACTCGGGCGGCGGGTCGCCGACCCACACCTTCTCGATCAGGAACAGCAGCGTCAACAGCCCCGCGACCGGGATCGGCATGTAGGCGAACGCCACCGACAGCCACGGGAACTCGGCGATCGTCGAAAACCGCGTGGTGATGCAGAGCTGGATGCCGTAGCCGAGCATGAACAAGCGCGATCGCGGCCATGCACAGGTTCACGCCGTGCAGCATTGCGCGGCGCACTTCCGGACGCACGGCATTGAGCAAGCGCTTCGACCGCGATGTGCACGTTCGCGCGGTACACGGCCGCGCCGCCGAGGAACGAGAAGATCACCATCATGATGACCGACGCCGGCTCGGGCCAGGACAGCGGGCTGTTCATCGACGTAGCGCATGAACACGCCGAGCGGGATGATCAGCGTGATCGCCACCAGCGCCGTGCCGGAGATCACGATGCAGGCGATGTAGAGCACCTCCATCGCCTGCTGGTAACGTTGCTTCGCGTTCGTCATCGCGCTCCGGGACAAAACAAAGGCACGCGTACCTCGCCGGCCGCGTGCCTTGCGCAGTGGCTGTCTACTTCGTGTCTTCGATCCGCTTCAGCAGCGCGGCGTACTTGGCGCCGTACTTGTCGCGGACCGGCTGCGTCGCCTTGTAGAACGCCGGCTTGTCGGCCGGGACGAACTGCACGCCGGCGGCCTTCAGCTTGGTCTCGGACTCGGCGACCATCTTGTCCCACAGCGCGCGCTGCTCGATCTGCGCCTCGCGCGAGAACTTGCGGACCATTTCCTGGTCCTCCTTCGACAGCGTGTCCCAGGTGCGCTTGCAGAACACGAAGATCTCCGGAATGATCAGGTGGCCGGTGAGGCTGTACACCTTGCTGACCGTGTAGTGGTTCTGCGCGAGCAGCGTGGGCGGGTTGTTCTCGGCGCCGTCGACGACGCCGGTCTGCAGCGCGCCGAACAGCTCGTTGAAGCCCATCGAGATGCCGTTGCCGCCCATCGCGTTCATCGTCTCGACGAAGATCGGGTTGCCCATCATCCGGATCTTCATGCCCTTGAGGTCGGCGGGCTTGGTCACCGGCTTGTTCGAGTAGACGTTGCGCGTGCCGGCGTCCATCCAGCCGAGGACGACAAGCCGCGACTGCGGTGACGCCGTCACGCGGTCGAGCAGCTCCTGGCCGATCGGACCGTCGATCACCTTCCGCATGTGCGCTTCGTCGCGGAAGATGAACGGCAGGTTGAACACGTTGAGGTCGTCGACGACCGGCCCCATCGCGCCGACCGAGATCCGCGCGATCTGCAGCGCGCCGACCTGCGCCTGCTCGATCATCTCCTTCTCGCCGCCGAGCTGCATCAGCGGGAACATCTGGATCGTGATCCGGCCGTTGGTCGCCTTGTCGAGCTTGTTGCCCATGCTGCACGATCGCCTCGACCGTCGGATAACCGAGCGGATGGACGTCCGACGCCTTCCACACCATCTTCTGTTGCGCGAATGCCGGGACCACCGGTCCGAGCGACGCGGCCGCCGCGAGTGCTGCGGTCGACCGGACGAACTCACGACGCTTGCTTTGCATGGCTCCTCCTTCACGACTTCACCGACAATCCGGCGCGGTGCGCCGGCCCTCGCGGGCTCCTTGAAAGCCCCTCGTATGCGTTGTTCAGTTCGCGGAATCCCCGGACCGGGCCGCATGCCTCATCGCGCCGGATCTCCGGCGCGGTCGCGGTCCTCGAACGGGCCGTCCTGCGTGAAGCGGCCTCCGTGGAAGCGATTCTGCACGTCGTTCGGATCCGGCGCCGGCGTTCGCGCCTCGACGCTCGCGCGAAAGCGCTCCGAGCTGTCCTTCGGCGTCCAGCCGATCTTCGCGGCGTCCGGATTGCGCCACAGGAGCTCGCGATTGTTCGACACACCGTACACGATCGCATGCCCGACTTCCGGCGCCAGCAGCGCGCGTTCCACGAGCGACTTCAGGTCACCGTACGAAAGATAGGAGCGCAGCATGCGGTGCGTCGTCGGCTCGGGAAAGCACATCGCGATGCGCAGGCACACGGTTTCGATTCCGTAGCGGTCGTAGAACAGCCGCGCAAGATTCTCGCCGAAGCTCTTGGACAGACCGTAGAGGCTCGACGGGCGCACCGGCATCGACGGATCGACGATCTCGCTCGTCGGGTAGAAGCCGGTCACCTGGCTCGAGCTCGCGTACACGATCCGCCGGATGCGAAGCTTGCGGGCCGCCTCGTAGATGTTGAACGTGCCGAGCAGGTTCGCGTGCAGGATGTTGTCGAACGTGTCCTCGACCGAGACGCCGCCGAAATGCACGATCGCGTCGACGTCGCGGCACAGTTCCAGGACCGCACGCGCGGTCGCCGACGTCGCAGGCGATGCGCTCTTCGCCGGCATCGCCCGGCTCGGGCACGCGCAGGTCGGAGACCCGCAACGTGTCGCACAGCGTACGCAGAAAGGGCCGCAGCACGCGGCCGAGGCCGCCTGACGCGCCGGTGAGCAGCAAACGATGGAAGGGGAAGGTGACGGACGGCACGAGGCTGTTGATTTGCTGGGGTGCGTTGTATGATGTCGTACAGGCGCGCCGGACGCAAGCGCCCCGAGTCCGCCTTCCCGAACGCCGCATGACCTCGACCGCTCCGCTTGCGCTCGACGCGCCGAACCTGACCGAGCAGGTGGTCGCTGCGCTCCACCGGCGCGTGCAGGCCGGCGAATTCCTGAACGGTCAAAAACTGCCCAGCGAAGGCGAGCTCGTCGTCACTTACCACGTCAGCCGCACGGTCGTCCGGGAAGCCATCTCGCAGCTTCGCGCGCGGGGGCTCGTCGAGACTCGCCGCGGCATCGGGACTTTCGCGCGCGACGCCCGACCCGTCGAGACGGCGTTTCCCGTGCCCCGTGTCGACCAGGCGACGCTGGCCGAGGTGCTCGCCCTGCTGGAGCTGCGCATCAGCCTCGAAACCGAGGCCGCCGCGCTGGCCGCCAAACGCGCCTCGCCGGCGCAGGTGGAGCGCCTTCGCGCGCTGCTCGAGATGATCGAGTCGGCCGCCCAGACCGGCGGGGACGCTGCCGACCCGGATTTCGAGTTCCACCTTACCGTCGCCGAATCGACGGGCAATCACTTCTTCTCCGATCTGCTCCGGCATCTGGGCCGCGCGATCATTCCGCGCACGCGTATCGACAGCTCGGCGGCAGCCCACCAGGAACGCGGCGACTACCTGCGCGCCGTGAACCGCGAGCATCAGGACATCTTCCGCGCGATCGCGCGGAACGATTCGGACGCGGCGCGCGCGGCGATGCGAACGCACCTTGGCGAACAGCCGCGAGCGCTTGCGCGCACTGAAGGGCGAGCCGAAGGACGCCTAGCAGGCCGATGCAAAAGGCGTCCGGGAATTCACTGCCGGACGGGATTCCGGCGTTGCGCCTTTGGCATCGGGATGAGATTCGGGCGGATGCCTAGGGGCGGCCCGTCGGCATCCGTCGGGCACGACACAACGCGCGTCGTGCGCGTCGCGACGCCTCTCCAGCCTTTTGCGCCACGCAGCCATAACCGGCTGACGCGCGCATCGGTCGCAGAGCCTGTATGATGTCATACAAGCCTCGCTGCCCTCCCAGCCATGGATCCGCTCGCCCTCAAAGCCCGAATCTCCGAAGGCCTGCTGTCGTTCCCGCTCACCGACTTCACCGAAACGCTCGAATTCGACCGCGCGGGCTACCGCCGTCGACTCGAGTGGCTGATGCCGGAAGGCGCCTCCGCGCTGTTCGCCGCGGGCGGCACCGGCGAATTCTTCTCGCTCGGGCCTGGCGAATACCGCGACGTCGTAGCCACGGCGGTCGATACCTGCGCGCACACGATTCCGATCATTGCCGGGACCGGGGCCGGCTTCGCGCTAGCGACCGACTTCGCACGACAGGCCGAGGCGGCCCGTGCGAGTGGCCTGCTGCTGCTGCCGCACTACTTGACCGAAGCGAGCCAGGAGGGCCTCGCGGCCCATGTCCGCGCGGTTTGCCGCTCGGTGAGCATTGGCGTGATCGTCTACAACCGCGGGGCTTGCCGGCTGCAACCGGCCACGCTCGAGCGACTTGCCGACGATTGCCCGAACCTCGTGGGCTTCAAGGACGGCATCGGCGACATCGAGCTCATGGTCGCGATCCGCCGCCGTCTCGGCGACCGTTTCGCGTATCTCGGCGGACTGCCGACCGCCGAGGTCTACGCGCCTGCGTACCGCGCGATGGGCGTACCGGTGTATTCATCCGCCGTCTTCAACTTCATACCGCGGACGGCGATGCGGTTCTACCGCGCGCTCACCGCCGGCGATGACGCGACGGTCCACGAGCTCCTCGATCGCTTCTTCCTCCCGTATCTCGAGCTGCGCAATCGCGGCGCCGGGTATGCGGTCAGCATCGTGAAAGCGGGAGCGCGCCTCGTCGGCCGCAGCGCCGGTCCGGTCCGGCCTCCGCTCACCGAATTGAGCGATTCGGAAGTCCGCACGCTCGCTGCGCTCATCGAGCGGGTCGGCGGGCACTGAACCACGCAACCGTGGCGCACCGGCGCGAAAGCGTACGGTTCGCGCGTCGCCTGCCCTTCGGGTCCGCGATAATGCGGCCTATGCCGATCGCGTCTCCCGTCCGTGTCCACGACTGCACTGCGTCCTCGGATCCGGCCCGCGGATCGTCTTGAAGAGCGACATGCCGCATCGCTTCACGACCCCGCCCCGGCGCGGCCGCACGCCGAACAAGCCCGGTGCGGTCACCGGACAGGTGCAGAGCCTGACCCGCGGGCTGTCGATCCTCGAGGCACTCGCGAAGGCGGAAGGCGGTCTCTCGCTGACCGACGTCGCGCAGCGTGTCGTGCTGGCGCCGTCGACTGCGCATCGCCTTCTGTCCACGCTCGAAAAGATGGGCTATGTGTTCCAGGCCGGCGATCTCGGCCTCTGGTACGTGGGCCTGCAATCGTTCACCGTGGGATCGAGCTTCCTGTCCTCGCGCGACTGGGTCGCGCAAAGCCATCCGTACATGCGGCGGCTGATGGAACAGGCCGGCGAGACCGCGAATCTCGCCATCCTCGATGGCACCGAAGCCGTCTTCATCGATCAGGTGCAGTGCAAGGAAACGATGCGCACGATCGTGCGCATCGGTAGCCGCGTGCCGCTGCACGCGTCCGGCGTCGGCAAGGCGATCTTCGCGACGCTGCCCGACGAGCAGATCGACGCGATCTTCAAGGTGAAGGGTTTGCCCCGCATCACCGAGAACACGATCACTTCGCCCGAGACGATGTGGGCGAGCCTCAAGGTGATCCGCCAGCGCGGCTTCTCGTTCGACGACGAGGAGCACCTCGTGGGCACGCGTTGTGTCGCGAGCCCGATCTACGACGAGCACGCGGAGAGCCTCGGCGCGATTTCGCTCGCCGGCCCGGTATCGCGCTTGCCCGATGCGCGCATCAAGCAGCTCGGCCCGGTGGTCGCGCACATCGCCGAGGAGATCTCGCGCAAGCTCGGCGGGCGCTGGCCGCATCCGTACTGATGCCGGAGACGACAAGCGCGGCTCGTCTCCGGCACGGGACTACGACGTCTAGTTGCGCTCGGCGAGCTTCGTGTTGCCGGCGTCGTTCGTCGCAGCTGTCCGCGTCACCACGCTCTGGTAATCGTGGACATAGATCTGATAGATGTTCCGCGTGCGCTCGCTGAAGCGACGCAGCGACTCCGCGCCTTCGGAAGCCGCCTTGCATGCACGCTGCTGGTCGACACCTCTCGGCGTGGCGCAATCAACCGCGGCGTGCGCAGGCAGCGTCGTGACGATCGCGAGTAGCGCCGCGGCGGTAGCGGACAGCAGTGCCCGGTGGTTCGGCTTTGCGTTCATCGTGCTCTCCCTAAATTTGCGTCGTTGGGTTGTCCGTGGGGCTGCAAGCCGCGGCGCGTTCGCCGCGTGATGCAAACCCTACGTGCATCCCATTTGAGGCTCAATCGCGATGCGATGAACGGGAAGAATCGTCGCCTGAACCGATGAATATTCGCCGCGAATCCAGCAGCCGGACACCGGGATCGCTGGTCACGCAACCGGATTCGCGACGCCAACGCGGCCCTCGACGGTAGCCCAGCGCCGCGCAAGCTGCGGCTGCAGCGCGGGTTTCCAGCGCTCGAGCAGCTCGTCGGCCGCGTCCATCTCGTTGCAGGTGAGCGCGACATCGCAACCCGCCGCGAGCGCAGCGTCCGCGCGCTCGACGATATCGCCGGCGGTGCATGCCCCTGCCATACCCAGGTCATCGGAGAACAGCAGGCCGTCGAAGCCGATGCGCTCGCGCAGGATCCGCGTGCACCATGCATGCGAGTAGCCCGCCGGAACGCTGTCGACGGCCGGATAGACGACGTGCGCCGCCATCATCGACTCGAGACCCAACCGCGCCAGCGCGCCGAACGGCACGAGGTCCTCGGCTGCGATCGCCTCGAACGAGCGCGCGTCGACCGGAACCTCGGTGTGCGAGTCGGCGGCAACAAAGCCGTGACCCGGAAAGTGCTTGCCGCATGCGGCCATGCCCGCGGCGTTGAGGCCGGCGCGGAAGGCAGCCGCAAGATGCGCAACCGCATTCGGGTTGCGATGAAAGGCGCGATCACCGATCACCGTGCTGGCGCCGTGGTCGAGGTCGAGCACCGGCGCGAACGACAGATCGATGCCGTGGCGACGCAGCTCGCTGCCGATCGTCGAGCCGATGCGCGTCGCCTCGCGGGCGGCCGCGACCACATCGCGGTCCCACAGCTCACCGAGCGTGCGCATCGACGGCAGCGCCGTGAAGCCTTCGCGAAAACGCTGCACGCGCCCGCCTTCGTGATCGACGGCGATCACGAGCGTCGGGTCGCGCAGGTCACGGATTTGCGCAGTCAGTCGCGCAAGCTGCTCACCGCTTGCGAAATTGCGCGCGAACAGGATCACGCCACCGGTCAGCGGGTGCAGCAGCCGCTCGCGATCCGCGGCGATGAGCTCGAGTCCTTCGATGCCGAGCATCACGGGACCGCGGGAAATCGATCGGGTCATGTCGCATTATATTCAACCACCGGATTCGACCCGAGCAAACGATCGTCGGTTACTGGGCATGAGCGATCTGTGCCTTGAGGCAGCGCTCGAGCAGGCGAGGCGCTTCCATACGCTCCGTCCACGAAGCGAATGCGCTGCCAGGGCCGCGCCACCGCAATTCGTCCACGTCGCGGAACAAGGCTGCGTCGGTCCTCAGCGTCGCGAGGTCCTTGAACAAGAGCGCCAGGGGCCGGCGATCGCCCAGTATCGTAGGCGGGAAGTTCTCGATCGCGCCATGCCGGTTCAGGAGCTGTGCCGCCGTGATGGCTCCGATCCCGGCAATGCCTGGATAGCCGTCAGCCGCATCGCCCACGAGCGCAAGGAAATCGGGAATCAAGCGGGGCTCGACTCCGAACTTCTCGCGAACGCCTGCTGCGCCTCGGATGTTCTTGCCTTTGCGGTCGACCTGCACCACGCGGTCGCCGCGAACGCACTGCGCCAGATCCTTGTCGGGGGTCCAGATGCAGATCTTCTCCACGCGCTGGTCTTCCGAGGCTATCCGTGCGGCGGAGGCAAGCGCGTCGTCAGCCTCGAGCTCGACCATGGGCCATACGACAACGCCCATCGCTGCGAGTGCTTCTTCCAGCGGATGGAATTGGGCGAGAAGCGCAGGCTCGATACCCGCGCCCGTCTTGTAGCCGGGCCAAAGGCGGTTGCGAAACGATTCGATGACATGATCGGTTGCAACGCCGACGTGGGTCGCTCCATGCTCGATCATTTGCAGCATCGTCTGCAGCACGCCGATCACGGCGCCGAAAGGCGGGTCCTGGCCTTTGCTGAAGCGACGCAGGCCGTAGAAGTGCCGGAACAACTCGTAGGTGCCGTCTACGACGTGAACGATCATGCTGCGCCGGCCGCCTCCCGCAGCAGCCGCTTCATCTCCCGCACGGCCTCGCGCAGACCGACGAACAACGCTCGCGCGACGATCGCGTGCCCGATGTGCAGCTCGCGCACGCCGGGAAGCCTTGCCACCGGCTGCACGTTGAAATAGTTGAGCGCGTGACCCGCGTTGAACCGCATGCCGCGGGCGCGGATCGCAGCGCCCGCCTCGCGGATCTTCGCGAGCTCGGTAACGACGGCGGGGCTTTCGGGATCGCGGCCCCGCGCGTGAAATGCGTGCGCGTACGGGCCGGTGTGCACCTCGCAGACGCGCGCGCCGATCGCCGCAGCCGCGTCGACCTGCTCGAGCTCCGGATCGATGAACACGCTGGTCACGATGCCGGCGTCGGCGAGGCGCTTGACGACAGCGGCCAGCCTCGCCTGCTGACCCGCGACATCGAGCCCGCCCTCGGTCGTGATCTCCTCGCGGCCTTCCGGAACCAGCATCGCCATCTCGGGCTTCAGCTTGCAGGCGATGCCGACCATCTCGTCGGTCGCCGCCATCTCGAGATTGAGCTTGATGTGCGTCAGCTCGCGCAACCGGCGCACGTCCTCGTCCTGGATGTGGCGCCGATCCTCGCGCAAGTGGACGGTGATGCCATCGGCGCCGCCGAGGTGCGCCTCGACCGCCCCCCACACCGGATCCGGCTCCCAGGTCCGGCGCGCCTGGCGCAGCGTTGCGACATGGTCGATGTTGACGCCGAGCTCGATCATGGAATGTCCTATTCGCTTTCGTCGTCCAGCGCCTGCAGGTCGGCCGCGATGCGGCGGCTCTCGATGCGTCGCGATTCCAGATAGTGATCCAGCACGTCGCGCATCAGGCGCTTCGCCTCCGCCGCGGTCTCGCTGTCGGGATAGTGCTGCTCCGCGAGCGCCAGCAGCGTCGCGCCCCGCACCACCGGCCAGCGGATGCCGGGCTCGGAAGCATACCTGCGCGGCCCGTGATCGAACGCGTAATGGTAGCGTGCGGCCGGATCGATCGGAGCACTGCCGCCCGCCTCGTGCGTGAGCGGCAACGCGTAGCCGAGCTCCGCGAGCAGTCGCACCTCGAAGCGCCGCAACACCATCGCCTGCGCGGCTGGCGACGATTCGCCGGCGAGCGCGGCGATCGCCGCCTGGTAGGCGTCCCAGAGCACCGGATGCGGGTCTTCGCGCGCGAGCAGCTTCAGCACGAGCTCGTTCAGGTAGAACGCGGACAGCAGCGCGCGACCGGCCGGCAGCGGCACGCCGCCGCGCCACTCGGCCTTGGTCAGCGTCTTGAGCTCGGTCGCGCCGCCCCAGGAGAGCGAGAGCGGCAGGAACGACTGCAGCAGGCCGCGCAGCTCCGAGCGCGGACGCTTTGCGCCTTTCGCGACCATGCCGACGCGGCCGAATTCTCGCGTGAACGCCTCGACGATCAGGCTGGTTTCCTTGTAGGGATAGGCGTGCAGGACGAACGCCGGCTGATCGTCGTGTCGCTCCGCCAGCGCACGCGTTGCCATGCGGCCCGATCAATAGCCGAGGCGCGTGAGCGAGGCGTCGTCGTCCGCCCAGCCTTTTTTCACGCGCACCCAGACCTCGAGGTACACCGGTCCGCCGAACAGCCGCTCGAGGTCGCGGCGTGCCTGCATCGAGATCGACTTCATCCGCTGGCCGCTCTCGCCGAGCAGGATCGCGCGCTGGCTCGCCCGGTCTACCAGCACGCTCGCGAAGATGCGGCGCAGCTGTCCTTCCTGCTCGAAGCGATCGATCGTCACGGTCGTCGAATACGGAATCTCCTCGCCGACGAGCCTGAAGACCTTCTCGCGCACGAACTCGGCAGCGAGGAAGCGCTCGTCGCGATCCGTGAGCTCGTCGCCGCCATACACCGGCTCGCCCTCCGGCAGCAGTTTCGCGATCTCTTCCTTCAGCGCATCGAGCTGCGTGCCGTCCTCTGCCGATATCGGCACGATCGCCGCGAACGTTCGCAGCGACGCGATCTCCGCGAGCCGGGGGAGCAAGGCCGCCTTGTCGGCGATCGCGTCGATCTTGTTGACGGCGACCACGATCGGAATCGCTTCCGGAACCAGTGCGGCGACCTCCGCGATCGGCAGCGACGAGCTTCGCCGCGTCGACGACCCACACGACGACGTCGACATCGGCGAGGCTGTCGCGCACTGCGCGGTTCAGCCGCACGTTGAGGCGCGACTGGTGTCGCGTCTGGAAGCCCGGCGTGTCGACGAAGACGAACTGCCGTCCCGGCTCGGTCAGGATGCCGTTGATGCGATGACGCGTCGTCTGCGGCTTGCGCGACGTTATCGAGAGCTTGGCGCCGACGAGCCGGTTGAGCAGCGTCGATTTGCCGACGCTCGGGCGGCCGACGATCGCGACGCGTCCGCAGCGATTGGCCTGCGGTCCGCTCATCGTCCCGACCGGCCGCGCTCGCCGGCGGAAGCGATCGCATAGGCCGAAGCTGCGGCAGCCTGCTCGGCGATGCGACGGCTGTTGCCCGTTCCCTGCGTGGCCACACCGAGTGCCGGGATGCTGCATTCCGCCGTGAACCGCTGCGCATGCGCTTCGCCGCTCACCTCGACAATGCGATAGTCGGGGACCGGCAGGTGACGCGCCTGCAGCCATTCCTGCAGTCGCGTCTTCGGATCCTTGCCGAGCATCGCCGGATCCGCATCGCGCAGCACGTCGCCGAACGTGCGGTCGATGACGTCGCGCGCGGCATCGAAGCCGCCGTCGAGGAACACGGCGCCGTACAGCGCCTCCAGCGCATCGGCGAGAATCGACGGGCGATCGGGTCCCCCGCTCCTCTGCTCGCCCTCGCCAAGCTGGATCGCCGCGCTCAAGCCCAGCCTGCGCGCGATCTCGGCGAGCGTGTCGCGGTTCACCAGGCTCGCCCGCACGCGGGACAGGTCGCCTTCGTCGATCTCCGGGAACCGGTCGTAGAGCGCGTGCGCGACGACGCAGTTCAGCACCGCGTCGCCGACGAACTCGAGCCGCTCGTTGTGCCGCGCGCCGTGGCTGCGATGGGTGAGCGCCTGCGCGAGCAGGTCGGGCCGGCGGAACGCGTAGCCAAGTCGCTCGCGCAGATCGCCGGTCATTGCTCGATCTCGCTGCGAACCTGGGCTCAACCCTCGCAAAACACGCGTTGTTTCGTGCCTTGACCCGCGGGCGCCGCCGGGCCGCCCCAAGGCGCCCGCCTGATTCAACCTCCGATGAAAAACGTGCAACGCCGCCGCTTCGACATCCACCGAACCCGCGGACGCGTTTTTTCGATCGCGCTCAGACGTCACCTCGAACTCGAGGAGGATGTACGCGTTGCCGAACATGTGCAGCCGCCGCTCCCAGCGCGAGCTCGGCGGTGAGCTGGTTGCCGCTGCGCTGCACGATCGCGTCGTTGGCCTTCACGTTCTCGACATAGCTCGTCTGCAGCCGGCGCGCGAGCTCGGAACGGAATGCCTGCAGGTTGTTCGGATCGACGTTGCCGCTGCGCATCGTGTCGTCCAGCGACTTCTTCACCGAGTAGTACTCGATGTACGACGGCACGACGCGGAAGCCGACCATCGCGAAGATGATCACGACGGCCGCGACCAGCATGAAGCCCAGGATCGTGAGGCCGGCCTGCGCTCTTCCGAACCCCTTTCGCATTTCGCTCCCCTTAGCGAATCCCGCTGCCGACGCGTTGGAACGCGAGGCTCGCGATGTCGTCCCAGTTGAACCAGATGAAGAAGGCACGACCGCGGATGTGGTCGTCCGGGACGAATCCCCAGTAGCGGCTGTCGTCGCTCGCGTCCCGGTTATCGCCCATCATGAAGTAGTGACCCGGCGGCACCTTGCACGTGAAGCCGCGCTCATTGTAGTCGCAATTCTCGCGGCCCGGGAACGGCCGCACGCCGCCCTGCATGACCGGCGGCGCCTGCGGATTGACCGCGATCGTGTACTCGCGCGGCTTGTCCGACGCCGGCGCCTGCTCGATCCTCCGCTCGGTGGTCTCGAACCGCAGGCCCTCGAGATAGCTGTAGCTGCCGTCGGGGCGCTGCGGCAGGGGCTTGCCGTTCACCGACAGCTGCTTGTCGCGATACTCGACGACGTCGCCGCCGACGCCGACGACCCGCTTGATGAAGTCCTGCGACGGATTCACCGGATACCGGAACACGACGACGTCGCCGTGCTGCGGGTCCGACGATCGGAACGATCTTCTGCTCGACGATCGGCAGCCGGAGGCCGTAGGTGAACTTGTTGACGAGGATGTAGTCGCCGACGACCAGCGTCGGCCGCATCGACGACGACGGGAATGCGGAACGGCTCGGCGAGGAACGAGCGCAGCAGGAAGACGATCAGCAGGACCGGGAAGAAGCTCTTCGGGTACTCGATCCACCACGGCTCCGGCTCGTCCTTGCCGCGCCGCCGCGCGAAGTACAGCTTGTCGGCAAGCCAGACGACGCCGGTGGCGAGCGTCAGCAGGAACAGGATCAGCGCGAAGTTCATCGTGGTTCTTGGTCTTGGCGAGGGCGAGGATTCGGCGTGCGGGCGGCATTGTCCCATGACGATCACCGCGCGAGGTCGCCGCCCGTCGACGCAGCGAACCGTGGCCCGTCGCAGGCGAGCGCAGCTCGCTCGCCGCGCGCGTCACTTCTCGCCCACTTGCAGGATCGCGAGGAACGCTTCCTGGGGAATCTCGACGCTGCCGACCGCCTTCATGCGCTTCTTGCCGGCCTTCTGCTTCTCGAGCAGCTTGCGCTTGCGCGTGATGTCGCCGCCGTAGCACTTCGCGAGCACGTCCTTGCGCATCGCCTTCACCGTCTCGCGCGCGATGATCTGCGCGCCGACGGCGGACTGGATCGCGACGTCGAACATCTGCCGCGGGATCAGCCCGCGCATCTTGTGCGCGACCTCGCGGCCGCGGTACTGCGCGACCGACCGATGCACCATCACCGACAGCGCGTCGACGCGCTCGCCGTTGATCAGGATGTCGAGCTTGACGACGTCCGCCGCGCGGAACTCCACGAACTCGTAGTCCATCGACGCGTAGCCGCGCGACACGCTCTTCAGCCGGTCGAAGAAGTCCATGACGACCTCGGCGAGCGGCAGCTCGTAGGTCAGCACGACCTGCCGCCCGCGGTACTGCATGTTCTTCTGCACGCCGCGCTTCTCGGTGCACAGCGTCAGCACCGGCCCGACGTAGTCCTGCGGCACGAGGATGGTGACGCTGATGATCGGCTCGCGAATCTCCTCGACGCGCGACAGGTCGGGCAGCTTCGACGGATTCTCGATGTCGACGACCGTGCCGTCGCGCAGCAGCAGCTGGTAGATCACCGTCGGCGCCGTCGTGATCAGGTCCATGTCGTACTCGCGCTCGAGCCGCTCCTGCACGATGTCCATGTGCAGCAGGCCGAGGAAGCCGCAGCGGAAGCCGAAGCCGAGCGCCTGCGAGACCTCGGGCTCGTAGTGCAGCGAAGCGTCGTTGAGCTTGAGCTTCTCGAGCGCGTTGCGCAGCGCCTCGTACTGGTTCGATTCGACCGGATAGAGGCCGGCGAACACCTGCGGCTTCACTTCCTTGAAGCCCGGAAGCGGCTCGGCCGCCGGCTTCGCCACGTGGGTGACGGTGTCGCCGACCTTCGCGTCGGCGAGCTCCTTGATGCCGGCGACGACGAATCCGACCTCGCCGGCGGAGAGCTGCTCGCGCGCGACGCCCTTCGGCGTGAACACGCCGACCTGCTCGCAGCCGTGCACGGCGCCGGTCGCCATGAGCCGGAGCTTGTCGCGCGGCTTCAGCGTGCCGTTCATCACGCGCACGAGCATGACCACGCCGACGTAGTTGTCGAACCACGCATCGATCACCAGCGCCTGCAGCGGCGCGTCGGGATCTCCCTTCGGCGGCGGGACGCGCGCGATGACCGCCTCGAGGATGTCGTCGATGCCCTCGCCGGTCTTGGCACTTGCGAGGATCGCGTCCTGCGCGGGGATGCCGACGATGTCCTCGATCTCCTCGATCACGCGTTCCGGCTCGGCCGACGGCAGGTCGATCTTGTTCAGCACCGGCACGACTTCGACGCCCTGCTCGGTCGCCGTGTAGCAGTTCGCGACGGTCTGCGCCTCGACGCCCTGCGACGCGTCGACGACCAGCAGCGCGCCCTCGCAGGCTGCGAGCGAGCGCGACACCTCGTACGCGAAGTCGACGTGGCCCGGCGTGTCGATCAGGTTCAGGTTGTAGACGCGGCCGTCGCGCGCCTCGTACTTGAGCGCGGCGGTCTGCGCCTTGATCGTGATCCCGCGCTCGCGCTCGAGGTCCATCGAGTCGAGCACCTGCTCGCTCATCTCGCGGTCGGCAAGGCCGCCGCAGCGCTGGATGAAGCGATCGGCCAGCGTCGACTTGCCGTGATCGATGTGCGCGATGATCGAGAAGTTGCGGATGTGTTGCACTGGGAAGGCCGGGAGCGAAAGGCGAGAGGGCACGCTACCGTGTAGTGCCCTCGATCACTACAAACCGCTGAATTTTAGCGGATTTCCGGGCTTTCCGCGAGCGACGCCAAAACCCGGCCGGCGTCGAGCCGATGGCGGCAAAGCTCGCGGCCGTCCGCCGGATCGCCGGCGAACAGCACCGGCACCGCGTCGCCGTACCGCGCCTCGAGCGCGGCATGCCCGGGTGCGTCGATGTCGATCACTTCGAGCAGCGCCGCGCCGATCAGCGGACGCAATGCGGCTTCCATCTCATCGCAAAGATGGCAGTAGGCGCGGGAGAGAAGCGTCAAGTGCAACTCAATGCTCCCCTCACCCCAACCTCCCGCTTTGCATCGCTGCCCTGGCGCGGGACGAGGAGTCCTTCCAGCGCGATGCGCGCAGCTTCGATCTCCCCTCGCCCCGCGCAAGCGGGGAGAGGGTGGGCGTGAGGGGCATTCAAGATACAACTCACTCCCCGTTCGGCAAGCGGATCGTCGAGAAGAACGTCTGCTCGCCGCGCTTGAGCTGCAGCGTGACCGACGCGTTCTTCTCGAGCTTCGCGAGGAACTCGTTGACCTGCGCGGCGGACTTCGCCTCGGTGGTCACGCCCTTGCTGATGATCGCAAGGATCACGTCGCCCGGCTGGATGTTGCCGCGAACGCCGCCTGGGATGTCCTCGACGAGCACGCCCGCCTTGACGTCCGCCTCCTTCCGCTGCTCGGCCGTGAGGTCGGCCAGCACGAGGCCCATCCGGTTCGGCTTCGCCTTCTCCTTCGGGCGTCGGCGTCGTGCCGCGGCGCGGCGTCACGGGTGCGTCTTCCTTCATCTCGGCGACGACCACTGCGATCTCGCGCGACTGCCCGCCGCGCCAGACGGTGAGCACGACCTTCTTGCCGGGCTGCACCTGCGTCACGATGCGCGGCAGCACGTTGCTGTTGGTCACGTCGCGGCCGTCGACCTTGATGATGATGTCGCCGGGCTCCACGCCCGCCTTCTCCGCCGGGCCGCCCTTCTCCACCGAGTTCACGAGCGCGCCCATCGCCGTCTTGAGACCGAACGAGTCCGCCGCCTCCTTCGTCACTTCCTGGATCTGCACGCCGATGCGGCCGCGCGTCACGCGGCCCTTTTCGCGGATCTGGTTGACGGTGTTCATCGCGACGTCGATCGGTATCGCGAACGCGAGGCCCATGTAGCCGCCGGAGCGCGAATAGATCAGCGAGTTGATGCCGACGACCTCGCCGCGCAGGTTGAACAGCGGCCCGCCGGAGTTGCCGGGGTTGATCGCGACGTCGGTCTGGATGAACGGGACCAGGTTCTCCTGCGGCAGGTCGCGCCCCTTGGCGCTGACGATGCCGGCGGTCATCGTGTTCTCGAGGCCGAACGGCTTGCCGATCGCGACGACCCATTCGCCGACCTTCAGCTTCTCGGGATCGCCGATCACCACCCGCGGCAGGTTCGTCGCCTCGATCTTGACCACCGCGACGTCGGTGCGCTTGTCCGAGCCGATCGACCTTCGCGATGAACTCGCGGCGGTCGGTCAGGCGGATGCGGACCTCGTCCGCGGAATCGACGACGTGCGCGTTGGTGACGATGTAGCCGTCGGCGGAGACGATGAAGCCCGAGCCCGCGCTCTGCGCCTCGAACTCGCGCTGCGGGCCGCCGCGCGGCGCCGGACCGAAGCGGCGGAAGAACTCGTAGAACGGATCGTCCTCGGAGAGCTCGGGCATCCGCGGACCGCGCCGCACGCGCTGCGTGACGTCGATCGACACCACGGCCGGTCCCTGCTTCTCGTAGAGCTCGGAGAAGTCGGGAAGCACCTGCGATCGCGCCTGCGCGGACGCCGGCGCGACGAGCGCCGGCGACGGCGAAACGAGCGCAAGCACGAGAAGGCCGATCGAAACGATCGGCGAGCGGACACGGCTTCATCTTGGCTTCCCTTGTCTTCGGTGTTCGAGGTGCGCGCTTCTAGCGACGCGCGACGGACTGCGCAATCTGGCGGACGGTGACGACCGGCACCTCGCCCAGGACGGTGATCAGATGGTCGTCGAGCTTCAGCGAATACACGTTGAGCGCGCCCTGGCGCATCATCCCGGCGACATGGCCGGGCGCTGCGTTCAGCGGCTCGACGAACACGCTGACCGCGACCAGGCCGTCGGAGAACACGAGATGCGCGACCGACTCGCGCTTGCCGCGCAGCGTGCGGAAGCCTTCCATCGTCTTGTGGAAGCCGGGCGGCAGGCGGGTCACGATCCAGCCGGTCTCGTTCGGCACGGCATCTCCCGCGGAACCCTGCCGCACCTGCCAGTCGGACGGCGTCGGTCCCCACGTCGGCTTGACGGTATCGCGATCGATCTTCGCGCCGATCGTGATGTCGGAGAACGCGAACTGCTCGACGACATCGCCCTTCTCGTTGACGAGGCGCGCCTTGAGCAGCAGTCCCGTCTCGCGGTCGGCCCAGAACTTGTGGCCGTAACGCAGACCGTCGCGCGGCTCCAGCACGTACGCCTGGACCTCGAGCCCCGCGACGCGCGCCAGCTCGGCCTTGCGGAACTCGTAGAACTGCGTCAGCGCCTGCTGCTGCTCGCGCGACAGCGACGGGAAGACGTTGCGGAACGTGCGCGGCTCGATGCGCACGATCTTCGCGTCCGGGTAGTAGCAGCGCACCTCGCCGTGGCTGCGGATCACCTCGCGCGCCGGGCCGTCGAGATTGACGAGCTTCTCGAGCTCGGTGCCGTTGTCGTTCAGATGCACGAGCCGCGACGTCTCGACGCGCCCGCCGTACTGGAAGACGATCGTCCCGACATAGTTCAGCGACTTGGCGGCGTTCGCGGCGCGTGCGAGCCACGCCGCGGCGTCCTCGGCGCGCAACGGCGGCGCATAGGCCAGCGCCGCGAGCATCGACAGGATGGCGGCGAGCGGGACGAGCTTCATCGTCGTCGTCCCCGCGAAGGCGGGGACCCAGCGTCTTTGCGACGAAGCGACACTGGATTCCCGCGCATTCGCGGGAATGACGCCGAGGGATAATGGTTCGCTCACGTGCACTCGTAACGTCAGGGCCGGTCGCCGGCGGGCGCGGAGACCGCGCGAAGATACGGCCGTACGCCCTGGATCGCCGTCGCCGGCGAGTACTCCTGGTGGACGAGGACGTAGTCCTGCGGAAGCGCCTGCGGGCGCAGCTGGGCGGCGGTGACCGCAGCCGCCTCGCGTGCCTTCGCGACCGCGGTGCCCGGGGTTTCGCGTGAGCGAGACCGCCGTCCAGCCGACGACGGTGATGGCCGCCACCGTCGCCGCTGCCGCCCAGGCCCAGGACGCGACCGGGCGCACGCTTCGCAGCTTCGGCGCAAGCACCGTCGGCTCGGTCGCGAGCGCCTTCGAACACACGGTTCGCAACGCGCGACGACGCGCCGTGCGCGCCGCGCAGCACGTCGCCGATCAGGTGATAGCAGGCCCACGCCGTCAAGCGCATCCGGCCGGCGGCATTCGCCGACGACGCGCTCGATCTCGGCATCGGTCAGATCACCGTCCATCAGGCGGGAAAGTTCCTCGTTCATCACCATCTCCGATTCTCGTCGGTGCCGAGCAGCGGGCGAAGCTCGGCGGCGATCGCCTCCCGCGCGCGGAAGATCCGCGAGCGCACGGTGCCGATCGGGCAGTTCATCAGGGTCGCGATTTCCTCGTAACTGAGACCTTCGATCTCGCGCAACGTTATCGCAGTACGCAAGTCGTCAGGCAGCGCGTCCATCGCTCGGTTCACCGTCTCGGCGATCTGCTTGCCGTGCAGCTCGCCCTCGGGCGTCGACGAATCGCGCAGCGCTTCGGCTTCCTCGAAATTCTCGGCGTCCTCGTGATTGAACTCGGTCGTCGTCGGCGCACGCCGGCCCAGGGCGACCAGGTAGTTCTTCGCCGTGTTGATCGCGATGCGATACAGCCACGTGTAGAACGCACTGTCGCCCCGGAAGGCGGGGAGCGCGCGGTAGGCCTTGATGAAGGCCTCCTGCGTCACGTCCTCGACCTCGGCCGGGTCGCGCACCATCCGCGACAGGAGCCGCCCCAGCTTGCGCTGGTATTTCGTGACCAGCAGCTCGAACGCGCGCTTGTCGCCACGTTGCGCCCGCTCCACGAGCTGCTGATCGACTTCGCGATCACCCATCCGCGGGTTAAACGTCCCTGGTGTGCGTTTGTTGTGGGAGCCGACGGACGGTCGGAGAAGCCCCGTCGCATGCCGGCCGGCCGTTCGTTCTTCGGAAGGCCCGCGGCGCACTGCAGGCAAAGACCGTAGGAAATCGCCGAAGTTCATCGCTAGATGGGGATAACGCGAATTATCGCAAGCTTTCTGCCGACGCCGCGGGCCTGTCCAGCACAACGACCGGCCGGACCACGCCGGTCGGCGTGCCCCGGTAGTTCGACACCGTGCGGCTCCCGCATGCGCAGCCAGCCGTGCGCGCCGCCCGCTGTCGAGCAGGCCCAGCTGGTCGAGGACGGCGACGACCGCCGGGAACAGGCCCCGCTTGCTTCCGTCGGCGACCTTGACGCCACGCCCCAGCCCCGGCTTCGCACGCCGATCGCCTGCACGCCTTCGGCCCCGATCTTCGCGATCCAGTCGCCCGCGCCGGCCTGCGAGAGCAGGAGGTCGCTGCGCCGCTCGCCCGAGACCATTTCCGGATGCGCGACCATCGCGTCGCGCAGCCGCGCGGGCGCACGGCCGAACCGCGGATCGTCGCCTTCGGCCGTCGCGAGCCTGGCGAACGCCAGGGCCAGATTGGCGAGCGGCATCGCATAGTTCGGTGCCGAGCAGCCATCGATACCCGCGCGCAGGCCGTTCTCCGCCATGCCCGCGAAATCGGCCACCGCGCGCGCGGATCTCGCCGCTGCAGCGGATGGTCGAAGGCAACATAGTCGTGCTTGCGCCAGCCGTGCATCACGCAGCAGGCGAGCATGCCCGCATGCTTGCCCGAGCAGTTGTGCGCGAGCGGCGAGTACGGCGGTGGCGGCGGGACTTCGCCGCGCGCGTCGTAGAAGCCCGGCACATGCGATGCCGCACGCGAGATCGTCCGCTGCGTTGCCTGCGCGCGCCAGCATGTCGGCAACCGCGTCGACGTGCCGCGGCTCGCCCGAATGGCTCGCGCAAAGCAGCGCGACCTGCGCCTCGTCGAACCCGAAGCGCTCGGGCCCGCCATCGCGCACGAACGGCAGCGCCTGCAGCGGCTTCAGCGCGCTGCGCGTGAACGTCATCGCATGCGGGTCGCCGGCCGCGAACAGCAGCCGGCCGTCGCTGTCGACGACGGCGACCGAGCCATAATGCACGCTCTCGACGGCGTCGCCGCGCATGGCGACGGCGAGCGGAACGTGGTCGGACAGACGGGGATCGCGGTCGACGGGCGCGCTCATCAATGGCTGTGGGTGCAAAAACCATGCATTATCGCGCGTTCGGGCACGATGGCCGCTGGCGGCTAACCGCGATGGCGGATCTCTGGCGTATGGCGAGGCGCTAAGAAAGAGCAGAATGGTTCCTTAAGCGCGGCCGACCCGATAAGATCGCCTCGTCGAACGAGGGAAGCCCATTGTCTTCGCATGCGCAGCCGCGTCCGGACGGCATCGTCGCGCCCCCGCCGGGGTCGTCGGCGCACGCCTCCATCGCAGCGCGACGCGTCTGCGCGGTGCTGTTCGCCGACCTCGTCGACTCGGTCGGCCTGATTCAGCGCGACGCCGATGGAACCATCGAGCGCTGGCGCACGTTCGTCGCCGGCGTGACGCACGAGGAGCTGCCGCAGCAGCAAGGCCGCATCGTCAAGGTGACGGGTGACGGCATGCTGGTCGAGTATCCGGCGGTCGGCAACGCGGTCGCGTGCGCGTTGGGCATGCAGGAGCGCATCGCGCGCACGAACGCGAACCTTCGGGACGACCTCAGACTGCGCCTCCGTATCGGCGTGAATCTCACCGACGTCATCGCCGACGAGCTCGACCTCTATGGCGACGGCGTCAACCTCGCAGCGCGGCTGATGTCGCTGGGCGCGCCGGGCGACATCGTGTTGTCGACGAGCGCACGCGACGAGATCACCGACGGCCTCGGCGTCCAGATCGAGGACCTGGGCGAGCGCCGCGTCAAGGGTGTCGAGCGGCCGGTGCGCGCGTTCCGTGCCTGGCCGCCGGGCGCTGACGCAACGCCCGGTCTCGCGCGCCGCAAGCGGGCCGGCGACCGCCCATCGATCGCGGTGCTCCCGTTCCGCAACGTGCCCGCCCGTCCGGAAGACAAGTACGTCGGCGACATGATCGCAGAGGACCTGATCGGCCAGCTTTCGCGCTCGACCGATCTCGTCGTGATCTCGCGGCTGTCGACGACGCCGTTCCGCAATCGCCATTACGAGCCGCGCAACGTGGCCGAACTGCTCGGCGTTCGCTACATCCTTTCCGGAACGATGCAGGCTTCCGGCGATCACTTGCGCATCGCGGCCGAGCTTACCGAGTCGGAGGCCGGCTCCGTGATCTGGGCCGAGCGATTCGACGGCCTGAAGATGCGGGATCTTCGAGCTGCAGGACCGACTGTCCGAGGACATCGCCCGCCGTGTCGTGCCCTATGTGCGGCAGGTCGAGCTCGAGCGAGCCCGCGCCAAGCGGCCCGAAAATCTGACGGCGTACGAGCGCACGCTGCGGGCGATCGACCATCTGCACCGCAACTCCCCGGACGATCTGCGCCTGGCGCGTGAACTGCTCGGGGCCGCCATCGCCTCGGATTCCCTGTACGCCGCGCCGCATGCCTGTCTCGCCTTCCTTCACGTGCGGCTGGTAGGCCAGGGCTGGTCGACCGACGTCGCGTACGACACGGCCGAGGCGAACCGGCACGCCGAGGCGGCGATGACGCGCGACGCGACCAGCTCGTGGGTCCTCGCAGTCAACGGGCTGGTCGCGGGCTATCTCAACAAGGATCTCGACACGGCGATCGCGCACTACGATCGCGCGCTCACGATCAATCCGAGCGAACCCTCCGCCTGGGCGTGGAGCACCGTCGCCCACGCGTGGCTCGGGCACGGCGATGAGGGCGTACGTCGCGCTCCGCGGGCCATCGAGCTGTCTCCGCTCGATCCCAACATGTATTCGTTCACGGTGATGGCCGCGACCGCTCACATGGTCGCGGGAAGCTACGAGGAGGCGATCGCGCTTGCGCGTCGATCGATGCGGCAGAATCGCATGTTCGCGACAACTCACCGCGTGCTCGTCATCTCGCTGGCGCTGTCGGGGCGTGCCGACGAGGCGCGCGCAGCGGCCGTCGAGCTGCTTGCGCTCGAGCCGGCGCTCACCGTGCGCGGCTTCGCCGAGCGCTATCCCGGCCGTCGCTCGCCGCAAGCGGCAAGCTTCGCCGAAGCGCTCGAGCGGTCAGGCGTTCCGCCCTGACGCAGGAGGGTGCGCGTCACGCAAGGCAGCTGGTACCTTGAACGAACCGTCCGAGGGAAGCGATGGCCAATCCGTTCCGCAACGAGAGCACCGAGAGCACCGAGAGCACCGAGAGCACCGGAAAGACGGAAAGCACCGAGAGCACGGAGAGCACGTCGAGTCTCGCCGCCTACGCTGGCCGCCGCACGAGCACGTTGCTGACCCAGGCGATCTGGACGACGCACGGCGAACTGACGCGCGGCATCGCCGGCATCGGCACCCCCGACCTCGCAGCGGTGACGCTGGCGAACGACGCGGCGTTCGCGCGCTGGTCGTCCGACGTACGCTCGCGGCTCTACATGTTCGAGCTCCTCTCCGAGCTTCATTTCGAAGCCGGCGATGCGAATGCGGGCGAGCTGTTCAGGCTGAAAAAGGCCCCCGCGATGGCGGCCGGGGTGCTGACCGGCACTTACGAGTCGATAGCGAAGCTCGTGCGGCCGAAGTACGACAGCACGCAGGCCGGCGCGCCAGGCGGCGACCTCAAGACGGAGCTCGGACTGGTCTTCGAGATGGCGACGCTGCGCGCGGACCGCCTGGCCGAGATCCTGACGCAGGTCGTCGTGCCCTACTCGTTCTTCGCGTCGCTCCTCAACCTGCAACCCGGCCGGCACCGCCGCACGTTCGAGATC
Organism: uncultured beta proteobacterium; assembly: GCA_963804205.1. Lineage (GTDB taxonomy): Bacteria > Pseudomonadota > Gammaproteobacteria > Burkholderiales > Casimicrobiaceae > VBCG01. Next base: position 481,177 of record CAWDPJ010000010.1, read on the forward strand.
ATGTCGGTCGCGGCCACGTTCGCGTCGGCGATCGGCCAGCGGTTCAAGCATCATTTCCGCGTGATCCGTCCTGCGGACCGGTCGACGCTCGTGCAGCCGTTGCTGCAGACGCCCGCGCACTCCGCCTATCCGGCCGGCCACGCGACGCAGTCCCACCTGATCAGCGACGTGCTGACCGCGCTGGTCGGCGCCGCGGCGGCGAGCGAGTCCGCGAAGCAGCTCGAGCGGCTTGCCGACCGGATCGGCGAGAACCGCGTCGTCGCCGGCGTGCACTACCCGGTCGACATCGTCGAAGGACGTCGGCTCGGCAAGGCGCTGGCCGTTCACCTCCTCGAACGCGCGAAGGTGGCGCAGGCGGCGCAACCGCCCATGCACGCACTCGCCTGGCTGTGGCGCGAAGCCAGGAAGGAGTGGAGCTGAGGCGTCGCTCTAGAGATTCGCCAGCGTGCGCGCGAGGCTCACCTTGCCGAGGCCGCCAAGGTCGTTGAGAACAGCCCGCTGCTTGACGGGACGCGTCGCATCGGCCTCGATGTAGAGGTTGGGCAGCAGCGCGCTGCCGACTTGGCCGGCGAGCGCGTTTCGCAGCGTGGTGATGTCGAGGTCGGCGTTACGTTGCTTGCGAACGAACTCGAACACCAGCGCGATCAGGCCCGCGACGTGCGGCGCGGCGGCGCTGGTGCCGTTGAGGCGCCGCGGCTGCGCGCGGCCCGACGCGGCCGCTAGCACGCCGCGGCCCGCCGCGTCCTCTTCGGCCGGCGCGCACACCTCCGGCTTCTTCCGCGCCGCCCCGGCGCCCGACGTGCGCGTAGGCCCGCAGGCGGAGTAACGGCAGACTTCGCCGCTGTGGACATTGAAGGCCCCCACGGCAATCGTGCGCCGACCCGAAGCGAGGTCACCGATCGTGCAGCCGGGATGCGCGTGCTTGCGTTCGAACCGCGGCTGCCGGCGCCCGCCGAGGTCGTCGCGCGCGATCCACGCATGCACGCGGACAGCGGCATTGCCGGGGTTCGTCAGCAGCAGCTTCCACGTTCCCGCAGGCGCCGGAGCAGCGGTGGCCGTCGCAAGCGCGGATTCCGTCGGCCGGAGTGCAATCAGCGCGACGTTGTCGCCGTTACGCGTGTCCTTGTGCGTGTGATCGATGCGGCCGACGGTCCTGCCGTCCGGCCGCACGAGCGGGTGCATCCCGAATCCGAACGGCCCGTGCGACAGGCCGTCGGGCGCCACGATCGTCACTTCGACGACCGCCCCGCCGTCGTACCAGATCTCGACGTCGTTCGGCGTGGGGTCCGCAGGCGGGATCTCGAAGGCGAGCTCGAGCGGCTGTCCGGGCAGGACCGTCACGTCGGCGTGGCAGTCGTCGTCGAAGCCGTTGCCGGCCGAGACGACGATCGCGCGGTTCTTGATCGCGAGCAGCGCATCCAGCGTCACCTCTGCGGTGGTCGTGCCGTCGTGCGCGCCGCGATAGCCGCCGTAGCTGACGTTGACGACGGCCGCCAGCTTGCCCAGCGCCTCCGCGCGATCGAAGACGTACCTTGCCCCGTCGGCGATGCGGTTCGCGAGGCTCGCTGAGTTCGAAGCGACCTCGACCGGCGGCAGGTGCACGAAGATCAGGTCGGCCGCCGGTGCGACACCGCGGTCACCCATCAGCGCAGTGCCATCGCCCGCGGCGATGCTCATCACCCGCGTGCCGTGCGTCGCGTTCTCGCCGGGGGCGCAATGGCGTAGCCCAACTCGGCGTAGACGGCGGCCTCGTCGACGCGACGTCTCGTGACGTGCCCGTTGATCACCGCGATCGAGCGCGGTCGCTCGCGATCTCCCGGCCGTACGGATAAGCCCGCAGCGCTCCATCCTTGCGCCTGCTCGGCGGCGGTCGGCCGACGCGACTGGTCCCAGAGCCGCAACACGCGCGTCCTGTACTTCCGGCCGCGCACGACGAGGAATTCGTGATGCGCGAACGCGCAGCCTTCGTCGATGATGCCGATCACGATGTCCCGGCCCGCTCAGCGTCGTGTCGGGCGAACCGTCCGGCGTCGGCCAGTCCAGTGCGCGCAGCGACTGCTTGAGGCAGCGCGGATGCGCAGTCGCGAGGCGCAGTCGCTGCACGAACGGGCTGTGCGCGATGCGCGACAGCTGCTCGACCAGCGCGACGCCCGCCTCGGTCCGCGTCGGATCGCCGCGCGCGAGCGGTAGGTGCACGGGGATGATCGAAAGCGCTTCGTCGGCGGAGGTTCGCTGCTCGATCTCGCGGTACCAGAACTCGCCGGCCTCGAGCCCGAGCTCCGCGAACGCGCGCTGCAACGGGCCGGGCGCACCCTGTCCCGGAACGAGCTCGACGAACAGCGCGAGCGACTGCGCCGCATCGCGGCCGTGCTCGATGCCGGTGCGCACCCTGAGCACCGGCCAGTCGGCCGTGGCGATCGAGCTCGAGCACCGTCCTGAGCTCGCCGTCGAAGCGCTGCAGCGTGGCATCGGACACCTCGAGCGCGGAAGACCGCGCCCCGCGCGGCGAGGTTTTGCGCGCCCTCGCGGGCGGGAGGCTCGTGCACGGTGGAATCCTCCTTGGGACGAACAGCGGTGGGCGGTGTCAGCCCGGCGTCAGTGTGGCACGGATCTGCTCCAGCGCCGACGGATCCTCGATCGTCGTGAGATCGCCCGGATCGCGCCCTTCGGCGAGCGCCTGGATCGAGCGCCGCAGCAGCTTGCCCGAGCGCGTCTTCGGCAGCAGCGTGACGAAATGCACTTGCGCCGGGCCGCGCGATCGCGCCGAGCTCGCGGTCCACCGTGTCCATCACTTCCTTGCGCATCGTCGCCGCGCGCTTCCGGCGTCGCGACGCGGCTCGCATCCTTGACGACGGCGAACGCGACCGGCACCTGTCCCTTCACCGGATCCGCGACGCCGACGACCGCGACCTCGGCGATGCCCGCGATGCGCCTGCACGGCCTCCTCGATCTCGCGCGTGCCGAGCCGATGGCCGGCGACGTTGATCACGTCGTCGGTGCGCCCGAGCACGAAGTAGTAGCCGTCGTCGTCGCGCGTCGCCCAGTCGAACGTCGAATACAGCTGCCGTCCCGGAACCGTCGAGAAATAGGTGCTCACGAAGCGCTCGTCGTCGCCCCACACGGTGGTCATGCAGCCGGGCGGCAGCGGCGGCGCGATCGCGAGCACGCCCTTCTCGTTCGCGCCGACGTCCGTCGCCGGTCGCTTCGTCGCACGAGGCGCACGTCGTAGCCGCACACGGGGAACGACGGCGACCCGAACTTGCGCGGCGTGTCCTCGATGCCGGGCTGCGCCGACAGGATCGGCCAGCCGCTCTCGGTCTGCCAGTAGTTGTCGACGATCGCGACGCCGAGCGCATCGCTCGCCCAGCGCGCCGTCGGCTCGTCGAGCGGCTCGCCGGCGAGGAACAGGTAGCGCAGGCTCGAGACGTCGTGCATCCGCATGTACGCCGGATCCTGCTTCTTCAGCACGCGGATCGCCGTCGGCGAGCTGAACATCGTCTTCACGTCGTGCTCGGCGACGATCTTCCACCAGATGCCGGGATCGGGCCGGATCGGCAGGCCCTCGTACATGATCGTCGTCGAGCCGTTGATCAGCGGCCCGTAGATGATGTACGAATGGCCGACGACCCAGCCGATGTCGCTGGTCGTGAACATCGTCTCGCCGGGCGCGACGCAGAAGATGTCGCGCATCGACGCCGCGAGCGCGACGGCGTAGCCGCCGGTGTCCCGCTGCACGCCCTTCGGCTTGCCGGTCGTCCCCGACGTGTAGAGGATGTACGAAGGCTCGGACGACTCGAGCCACTCGCACGGCACCTGCGCGCCGAGGTGCTGCTCGCGCAGCGTCGCGTAGTCGAGGTCGCGGCGCTTCGTGCGCGCCATGCCGGGATCGAGGCCCGCGGTCGACGATGATGACGTGCGCCGGCGGATGCTTCGCAAGCCGGATCGCCTCGTCGACGAGATGCTTGTAGGGCACCGCCTTGCCGCCGCGCATGCCGGCGTCCGCGGTGATCATGACGGTCGGCTTCGCGTCGTCGATGCGCGTCGCGAGGCTCGCGGCCGCGAACCCGCCGAACACGACCGAGTGGATCGCGCCGATGCGCGCGCAGCCGAGCATCGCGAACGCGGCTTCGGGAATCATCGGCATGTAGATCAGCACGCGATCGCCCTTGCCGACGCCAAGGCTCTCGAGCATCGCCGGCGGCGCGATTCACTTCGGCGTGACAGCTCGCGGAACGTGTAGCGCCGCGTCTCGCCGGTCTCGGTCGAAAGGTAGATCAGCGCCGCCTGGTCGCCACGCGTCGACAGGTGCCGGTCGATCGCGTTGTGGCAGAGATTCGTCGTCCCGCCGACGAACCATTTCGCGAACGGCGGACGGCTGTAGTCGAGCGCGCGTCGCGAACGGCTTGCGCCAGTCGACGAGCTTCGCCTTCTCGCTCCAGTAGCCTTCGCGATCTTCGAGCGAGCGCCGGTGCGCTTCACGATAGCGTTCCATGATTCGCCTGATCCCTGATCGCCGTGACCTGATCCCTGTCTACGGATGCGTATCCGGCCCGATCCGCACCACGGTCCGCCCGCGCACCATGCCCTTCAGGTACGCGTCGAAGTGCGTCGGCAGCTCGTCGAAGTCGATCGTCCGCACCTGGTCGTGCACCTGGTCGGGCCGCCACTCGACGGCGAGCTTGTTCCAGATCGTCTGGCGCAACGCCATCGGCGTGTTGGCGCTGTCCGACGCCGAGCAGGTGCACGCCGCGCAGGATGAACGGCGCGACCGTCGTGTTGAGCTTCATGTCGGCCGCGAGCCCGACGGCGGCGACCGTGCCGCCGATGCGGGACGTCGACAGCAGCCACGCGAGCAAGTCGCCGCCGAGGTTGTCGACGGCGCCGGCCCACGTCGCCTTGTCGAGCGGCCGGATCTTCGTCGAGGTCGATCGAGCGGCGATCGACGATCTCCTTCGCGCCGATGCCCTTCAGGTACTTCGCTTCCTCGGGCTTGCCGGTGATCGCATGCACCTCGTAGCCGAGCTTCGCGAGGATCTCGATGGCCACCGAGCCGACGCCGCCGGTCGCGCCGGTGACCGCCACCGGGCCCTTGTCGGGCGAGAGTCCGTTGTGCTGCATCAGGTGGATCGCGAGCGCCGCGGTGAAGCCGGCGGTGCCGAGCGTCATCGCGTCGAACGCCGTCATGCTTTCCGGCCTGCGCACGATCCAGTCGGCCGGCACGCGCACGCGCTCGCTGTAGCCGCCGTCGTGCGCGACGCCGAGGTCGTAGCCGTGCACGATCACCTTGTCGCCGCGCTTCCAGCGCGCGTCGGTCGGAGCTCTCGACGGTACCCGCCATGTCGATGCCGGCGACCGTCGGGTACTTGCGCATGATGCGGCCGGCGCCGTTGTGCGACAGCGCGTCCTTGTAGTTGATCGTCGAGTACTTCGTGCGCACGACGACCTCGCCCGGATCGAGCTCGTCGAGCGTCGTGTCGACGAAGCGGCTCGACACGACCTTGTCGTTCTCGAACGTCCGGTACGCCTTGAATGTCTGCACGGGAGTCTCCTTGATGGCAGCGCGGAATTGCAGGATTCAGGCCGCGCTCGCGTGCGCGAGCGCCATGTAGTCGTGCGAGCGCATCTCGGCGAGACGGCTCACGGTGCGCGGGAATTCCTGGGCGTTCGGGCCCTCGACGTACAGCGACTCGGCCGGGGCGGCGGCCGACAGCACGAGCTTCACGCGATGATCGTACAGGATGTCGACCAGCCAGGTGAACCGGCGCGCGGCATCCGAGCGCGACCGGTCCATCCTCGGGACGCCGGACACGAGCATCACCGCGAAGCGCCGGGCGAGCTCGAGATAGTCGCGCTGCGAGCGCGGCCCCTCGCACAGCGCTTCGAAGTCGAACCAGATCGCGCTGCCCGCGCGTCGCTTCGCATGCATCGACCGGCCCTCGATGACGAGCGTCGGATCCTCGTCGGGGCCGCTGGCCATCGCATCGAACATCCTCGCCATCGCCCGCTTCGGCCGCCGCGTCGGCCGGCGTGTGGAACACGCTCGCCTGCTCGAGCGTGCGCAACCGGTAGTCGATGCCGCCTTCGACCTCGACGACGTCGAGCCAGCGGCGCAGGAGCTCGATCGTCGGCAGGAAATTCTGCCGCTGCAGCCCGTTCGGGTACAGGCCCTCCGGCGGATAGTTCGACGTCAGCACGAACACGACGCCGTGCGTGAACAGCGCGTCGAACAGGCGACCGAGGATCATCGCGTCCGCGATGTCCGACGACGTGGAACTCGTCGAAGCAGATCAGCCGGTAGCGCTCGGCGATGCCGCGCGGCGACGGTCGCGAGCGGATCGGTCTCGCGCTTGAGCTTCGCCAGCGCGTCGTGCACGTCGCGCATGAAGGCGTGGAAGTGCACGCGCGTCTTGCGCCGGATCGCAACCGTCGCGTGGAACGCGTCCATCAGCAGGCTCTTGCCGCGGCCGACGCCGCCCCACAGATAGACGCCGCGCGGAACCTCCGGCGGCGACGAACAGGCGCTTCAGCCGCGATGCGCGCGCGACGCGGAACGCGTGCAGCTCGTCGGCCAGGCGCTCGAGACGGGCGACGGCGCGGAGCTGCGCTTCATCGGGCGCGCTTCCCGCGCGGCGAGCTGCCGCGCGAGGTGCGCGCCGACGGTTTCCCCGATCATCCCCGACCTCTCCCGCACGCGGAGAAGGAGCACGACGCCTCTCCCCGGGGAGAGGGGCAGGGGTGAGGGCAACGCGCAGCAGTGCACGACATTTCCCCTCGCCCTCGGGAGAGGGGGAAGGGGTGAGGGAACGCATGCGCAATCTAGAAATTGAGCGAGCGCTTGTCGACGGCCAGCGCCGCTTCCTTCGTCGCTTCGGAAAGCGAAGGATGCGCGTGGCAGATGCGCGCGATGTCCTCGGACGACGCGCCGAACTCCATCGCGACGACGCCTTCGGCAATGAGCTCGGAGGCGAACGGCCCGATCACGTGCATGCCGAGGATGCGATCGGTCTTCGCGTCGGCGAGGATCTTGACGAACCCGGTCGTGTCGCCGAGCGCGCGCGCGCGGCCGTTCGCCATGAACGGAAACGTGCCCGCGCGATACGCAACGCCCTCGGCCTTGAGCTGCTGCTCGGTCTTGCCGACCCACGCGATCTCCGGCGACGTGTAGATCACCCACGGAACCGTGTTGAAGTCGACGTGCGGATGCTGGCCGGCGATGCGCTCGGCGACCGCGACGCCCTCCTCCTCGGCCTTGTGCGCGAGCATCGGCCCGCGCACCACGTCGCCGATCGCCCAGACCTGCGGCAGGTTCGTGCGGCAATCGCGCGTCGACGGCGATGAAGCCGCGCTCGTCGAGCCGCAACCCCACGGCTTGCGCGTTCAAGCCCTCGGTCGCCGGGATGCGCCCGATCGACACGATGAGCTTGTCGAACGTCGCCGACTGCGCCGCACCGGCGCCGTCGGTCCAGTCGACCTTGACGTCGCTTCTTGCCCGTCGTCACGTTGGTGATGTTCACGCCCGTGTGGATCACGAGACCCTGCTTCGTGAAGCTCTTGTGCGCTTCCTTCGCCACTGCCTCGTCGACGGCGCCGAGGAACGCCGGCAGCGCTTCCAGCATCGTCACCTCGGACCCGAGGCGCCGCCACACGCTGCCCATCTCGAGGCCGATGACGCCGGCCCCGACGACGCCGAGCCGCTTCGGCACCTGCGGGATCGCAAGCGCGCCCGCGTTGTCGAGCACGAGCTCGTTGTCGATCGCAGCGCCGGGCAGCGGTCGCGGCGTCGAGCCGGTCGCGACGATGACGTGCCTTGCGACGAGATCGGTGGCGCCGGGCCCCGCGACCTTCAGCATCCAGCCCTCGTTCGGGCTGCCGCCGACGAACGACCCGCGGCCGTGCAGGAACGTGATCTTGTGCTTCTTGAACAGGTACAGGATGCCGTCGTTGTTCTGCGCGACGACCTTGTCCTTGCGCGCGAGCATTTTCGCGACGTCGATCGACAGGCCCTGGATGCCGATGCCGTGGTCGGCGAACGCATGCGCGGCGTGCGCGTAGTTCTCGGACGATTGCAGCAGCGCCTTGCTCGGGATGCAGCCGACGTTCGTGCACGTGCCGCCGGGCGCCGGCTTGCCGTCGGCGCGTTGCCAGTCGTCGATGCATGCGACCCTGAAGCCGAGCTGCGCTGCGCGGATCGCGGCGACATAGCCGCCGGGGCCGGCACCGATGACGGCGACGTCGAAGGGATCAGCCATGGACTTTTCGCTTCCCCGAGCGCCGGACCGCGATGATCGTCGTGCGCTCGCGCGGATCGCGCCCCGTGCATTTGACGATCGATGGCGCAACGCCGTGCCGGAGCGGCGTTGCGCGGCCGCGATCGCCCGACCTGGACGATGCGCTGTCTCCCGATGACGCGCAGCGGACTAAAGATCAAGCAGCAAGCGCGCCGGGTCTTCCAGCGCGTCCTTGATCGCGACGAGCGAGAGCACCGCCTCGCGGCCGTCGATGATCCGGTGGTCGTACGATTGCGCGAGATAGTTCATCGGCCGGACGACGACCTGGCCGTTCTCGACGACCGCGCGATCCTTCGTCGCGTGCACGCCGAGGATCGCCGACTGCGGCGGATTGATGATCGGCGTCGACAGCATCGAGCCGAACACGCCGCCGTTGCTGATCGTGTACGTGCCGCCGGTCAGCTCCTCGACGGTCAGCTTGCCTTCCTGCGCGCGCTTGCCGAAATCGGCGATCTGCTTCTCGATCTCGGCGATCGACAGCTGGTCCGCGTCGCGGATGATCGGCACGACGAGGCCGCGCGGGCTGCCGACGGCGATGCCGATGTCGTAGTAGCCGTGATAGACGATGTCGTTGCCGTCGATCGACGCGTTCACCAGCGGGAACTTCTTCAGCGCGTGCACGGCCGCCTTCACGAAGAAGCCCATGAAGCCGAGCTTCACGCCATGCTCCTTCTCGAAGCGCTCCTTGTAGCGGTTGCGAAGCTCGATCACCGGCTGCATGTTGACTTCGTTGAACGTGGTCAGGATCGCAGCGGTGGATTGCGACTGCACGAGCCGCTCGGCGACGCGCTGGCGCAAGCGCGACATCGGCACGCGCTGCTCGGGCCGGTTGCCGAGGTCCAGGTTGACCGCCGGCGGCTTCGCAGCCGGCGCCGGAGTCGCGGGCGGCGTCGCGGGCTTGGCCACGCGGCGCGGACTTCGTCTCGACCGCCGCTTGCACGTCGCCCTTGGTGATGCGTCCGCCGCGCCCGGTGCCGGTCACGTCGCTCGCTGCAACGCCCTGCTCGGCCATCAGCTTGCGCGCCGCAGGCAACGCGTCCGGGGACGGCGTCGACTTCGTACCCGGCGTGTCGCGAGCGGACGACGGCACCGGTTTCGGCGGCGCCGGCGCGGGTTGTTGCTTCGCGGCGGGCGTTCCGCCTGCATCCTGCTTCGCCGCCGGCTGCGCGGCGGCCGTCGCGGGCGCGGCTGCGGCGGCCTTTGCGTCGGTGTCCAGCACCGCGATGATGTCGTTCGACGTCACCGTGGTGCCGTCGCCCTTCAGCACCTCGACCAGCACGCCGTCGGCAGGCGCCGGCAGCTCGAGCACGACCTTGTCGGTCTCGATGTCGATGAGGTTCTCGTCGCGCTTGACCGCCTCGCCGGCCTTCTTGTGCCAGCTGACGAGCGTCGCTTCCGCGACCGACTCGGGCAGCTGGGGGACCTTGACTTCGACTCGCATCTGTCTCGTCCTAACGTGAGCTACGCGACGAGCGACGCTGCACTGGCACAGCCCTCGCACGACGCTCGTTGTTTCGTGCCTTTGCCTGCGGGCGCCGCCGGGCCGCCCCAAGGCGCCCGCCTGATTCCAATCCCGATGAAAAACGTGCAGCGCCGAGCGCTCGTCATCCACCGACTTGCGGACGCGTTTTTCATCGGCCTAGCGGACGCGTTTTTCATCGGCTGTTTTTCATCGGCGGATCAGCATTTCGCCGCCCGAGAGCGTCGTCGCGAACGCATCCTCGATCAGCTTCTTCTGCTGCTCGTTGTGCTTGCTCATGTAGCCGACCGCGGGCGACGCGGAGACCGGGCGTCCCGCGTAGGCGAGCACCGCCGGTATCCGGCATGTCGTTGCGCAGGTACGCGCGCAGCCGGTACCACGCGCCCTGGTTCTGCGGCTCCTCCTGGCACCAGACGACTTCCTTCACGCCCGGAAAGGCCTTGAACACCGCCTTGAAGTCGTCGTGCGGGAACGGGTACTGCTGCTCGAGCCGCACGATCGCCATGTCGGTGATCTTCTTGCTCGCGCCGGTACGCGAGCAGCTCGTAGTAGATCTTGCCCGAGCAGACGATCACGCGCCGCACGCTTCTTCTCGTCGAGCGTGTCGATCTCGCCGATCACGGTGTTGAAGCGGCCGTTCGCGAGCTCGTCGAGCGTCGACACCGCCTCCTTGTGGCGCAGCAGGCTCTTCGGACTCATGACGATCAGCGGCTTGCGATACGGCCGCACCATCTGCCGGCGCAGCATGTGGATAGATCTGCGCCGGCGTCGTCGGCACGCAGACCTGCATGTTGTGCTCGGCGCAAAGCTGCAGGAAGCGCTCCGGGCGCGCCGACGAATGCTCGGGACCCTGGCCCTCGTAGCCGTGCGGCAGCAGCAGCACGAGGCCGCACACGCGGCCCCACTTGACTTCGCCCGCGGCGATGAACTGGTCGATGACGACCTGCGCGACGTTCGCGAAGTCGCCGAACTGCGCCTCCCACACCACGAGGCGGGTCGGATCCGAGGTCGCGTAACCGTACTCGAAGCCGAGGACGCCGTACTCGGACAGCACCGAGTCGATCACCTCGAACGTCGGCTGGCCGTCCTTCAGGTGCTGCAGCGGCACCCAGGTGCCGGCATCCCATTTTTCGCGCTTCTGGTCGTGCAGCACCGCATGGCGATGCGAGAACGTGCCGCGGCTCACGTCCTCGCCGGACAGCCGCACGCCGTAGCCTTGATCGAGCAGCGTCGCGTACGCGAGCGTCTCGCCCATACCCCAGTCGAGCGGCTGCTTCCCCTCGGCCATCGCGAGCCGCTCGGCGATCACCTTCTGCACGCGCGAGTGCAGCGTGAAGCCCTCGGGCACGCTCGCCGACAGCGCCGCGAGCTGCTTCAAGCGTTCGATCGGCACGCTTCGCTTCGTACGGCGTCGTCCAGTGCCGGCCCATGAACAGCGCCCAGTCGATCGCGTACGGACGCTTGTAGTTCGACAGGATCGTCTTGTTCGTGTGATGGCCCTTGTCCATCGCGGCCCGGTACTCGGCGATCTTCGCTTCCGCCTCGCCCGCCTGGATCACGCCCTCGCTCTCGAGCCGATCGGCGTAGAGCTTGCGCGTGCCGGGATGCGCGGCGATCTTCTTGTACATCAGCGGCTGCGTGACCATCGGCTCGTCGGCCTCGTTGTGGCCGAGCCGGCGGAAGCACACGAGGTCGATGAACACGTCCTTGTGGAACTGCTGGCGGTATTCCATCGCGAGCTCGATCGCGAGCATGCAGACCTCGGGATCGTCGGCGTTCACGTGGAAGATCGGCGCGTCGACCATCTTCGCGATGTCGGTGCAATACAGCGTACCCCGCGTGTCGCGCGGGTCGGACGTCGTGAAGCCGATCTGGTTGTTGATGACGATGTGGACCGTGCCGCCGGTGTAGTAGCCGCGCGTGGCAGCCATGTTCAGGCATTCCTGCACGACCCCCTGCCCCGCGATCGCTGCGTCGCCATGCAGCAGCACCGGCAGCACCTGGTCGCCGCGGGTGTCGCCGCGCCGATGCTGGCGCGCGCGCACGCTGCCTTCGACGACCGGGTTCACCGCCTCGAGGTGCGACGGGTTGAACGCGAGCGTCAGGTGCATCGGCCCGCCGGGCGTTATGACGTCCGACGAGAAGCCCTGGTGGTACTTGACGTCGCCCGCCGACAGGTCGAGACGCGTGCTTGCCCTCGAACTCCGAGAACAGGTCGCTCGGCATCTTGCCGAGCGTGTTGACCAGCACGTTCAGCCGGCCGCGATGCGCCATGCCGATCACCGTCTCGTTCACGCCGTAGGCGCCGGCAAGCTGGATCAGGTGGTCGAGCATCGGGATCATCGTCTCGCTGCCCTCCAGCGAGAAGCGCTTCTGCCCGACGTACTTCGTGTGCAGATAGCGCTCGAGCGTTTCGGCGGCCGTCAGCCGCTCGAGGATGTCGCGCTTGCGCGCCGCGTCGTAGCTCGGCCGCGCACGGATCGGCTCGATCTTGCCCTGCACCCAGCGCTTGGTCGTCGTGTCGGCGATGTCCATGTACTCCGCGCCGAACGTGCGGCAGTAGGTCTCGCGCAGCGCGTCGATGATGTCGCGCAGCTTCATCCGCTGCCCGCCCGCCTTGAACGATCCGGCATCGAACTCGGTGTCGAGGTCGGCTTCCGAGAAGCCGTAGGTCTTGAGGTCGAGATCGGGGATGTACGGCGGCGGCGTCCGCTTCAGCGGATCGAGGTCGGCCTGGTAGAGGCCGAGCACGCGGAACTTGCCGATCAGCTGCAGCACGAGCACCTGCTTGTGCATCGTGCCGGCGTCCACCATCGCATGCGCGACCTTGCGGCTGCGTGCGAGCTCGCGGAACGACTCGACGACCGGCGCATGCGCGACATCCTGCGCTCCGTCGCGGAGCTCGTCGAAGTACTCGCGCCATTCCGCCGGCACGCTGTCGGGGCTCGCGAGGTAATGCTCGTAGAGCTCCTCGATGAACGGCGCGTTCGAGCCGAACAGCGTCGAGGACGACTCGAATTCCTGCATGATGCCCATGCTGGTTCTCCACTCTAACGTCGCCTCCCGCGAAGGCGGGGGCCCAGCGACTATGAAGTCACTGGGTTCCCGCCTGCGCGGGACGACAAACACGTCGCTAGCGCTGCGCGATCGGCTTCACGTGCCGCGGCGTCGACCCGACGAACAGCTGCCGCGGCCGGCCGATCTTGTAGTCCGGGTCGCTGATCATCTCGTTCAGCTGCGCGATCCAGCCGACGGTACGCGCGAGCGCGAAGATCGCCGTGAACAGCGGTACCGGGATGCCGATCGCCTTCTGCACGATGCCCGAGTAGAAGTCGACGTTCGGATAGAGCTTCCGCTGCACGAAGTAGTCGTCCTCGAGCGCGATCTTCTCGAGCGCCATCGCGAGCTTGAACAGCGGGTCGTTCTGCAGGCCGAGCGCGTCCAGCACTTCGTGGCAGGTCTCGCGCATCAGCTTCGCGCGCGGATCGTAGTTCTTGTAGACGCGGTGGCCGAAGCCCATCAGCTTGACGTTGCTGTTCTTGTCCTTGACCTTGGCGATGAAGTTGCCGATCTTCTCGGCGCCGCCCTCGCGCCTGCAGCTCGTAGAGCATGTTCAGCGCGGCCTCGTTCGCGCCGCCGTGCGCCGGGCCCCACAGGCAGGCGACGCCGGCCGCGATCGCCGCGAACGGGTTCGTGCCCGACGACGCGCACAACCGCACGGTGGACGTCGACGCGTTCTGCTCGTGGTCCGCGTGCAGGATGAAGATCCGGTCGAGCGCGCGCGCCAGCACGTCGTTCGGCTTGAAGTCCTCGCACGGCGTGGCGAACATCATCCGCATGAAGTTCATCGCGTACGGCAGGTCGTTGCGCGGATACATGTACGGCTGGCCGACCGAGTACTTGTACGCCATCGCCACGAGCGTCGGCATTTTCGCGATCAGGCGGATCGCGGAGATGTCGCGCTGGTGCGCGTCGTTCAGGTTGATCGAGTCCGGATAGAACGCCGACAGCGCGCCGACGAGGCCGGTCATCACCGCCATCGGATGCGCGTCGCGCCGGAAGCCGCGCATGAAGAACTGCATCTGCTCGTTCACCATCGTGTGCATGGTGACGCGCGAGACGAAGTCCTTGCGCTGCGCGACGTTCGGCAGCTCGCCGTACAGCAGCAGATGGCAGACCTCCATGTAGTCGCAGGTCTGCGCGAGCTCCTCGATCGGATAGCCGCGATAGAGCAGCTCGCCCTTGTCGCCGTCGATGAACGTGATCGCCGACTTGCACGCCGCCGTCGACATGAAGCCGGGGTCGTAGGTGAAGCGGCCGGTCTTCGCGTACAGCGACGCGGATGTCGATGACCTCCGGGCCCATCGTCCCCGGGAGGATCGGGAACTCGGCGGAGGGCGAGCCGTCCGAGAAGGACAGCGTGGCGGTTCGTTCGGTCATCGTCTTTCCTTCGTCGGTCTCGTTGGATCAGGCGCCGCCTTGGTTGCCACCAAGGCAGCGACGAGCGGTGCCACATCCGGGTCCGCCGGCTCGGCGCGGCCGGCGATCAGGTCCCAGAGCTCGTTGTCGGGAAGGTCGAGCAGGCGGTCGAGCATCGCGACTTCGTCCTCGCTGAGCGCGTCGCCGCGAAGCGCCAGGAAGCGCTCCAGCACGAGGTCGTTCTCCAGCATGCCGCGCCGGCAGCGCCAGCGCAGCCGGGACAGTCGAACGGCGTCCATGCTAGACGGCCCTCTTCACCAGCAGATCCTTGATCTTGCCGATCGCGCGCGTCGGGTTCAGCCCCTTCGGGCAGACGTCGACGCAGTTCATGATCGAGTAACAGCGGAACAGCCGATACGGATCCTCGAGGTTGTCGAGCCGCTCGTTGATCGCGACATCGCGGCTGTCGGCGATGAACCGGTAAGCCTGCAGCAAGCCGGCCGGGCCGACGAACTTGTCCGGGTTCCACCAGAACGACGGACACGCCGTCGAGCAGCACGCGCAAAGGATGCATTCGTACAAACCGTCGAGCTCCTCGCGCTCCTCGGGCGACTGCAACCGCTCCTTCTCGGGGGGCGGCGTGTCGTTGACGAGATACGGCTTCACCGAGTGGTACTGCTTGAAGAACTGGCTCATGTCCACGATCAGGTCGCGGATGACCGGCAGCCCCGGCAGCGGACGCAGCTCGATCGGCTCCTTCAGCTCCTTCAGGTTGGTGATGCAGGCGAGCCCGTTCTTGCCGTTGATGTTCATCGCATCCGACCCGCACACGCCTTCGCGGCAGCTGCGGCGGAACGAAAGCGTCTCGTCGACGGCCTTGAGTCGCACCAGCGCGTCGAGCAGCATCCGGTCCAGGTGGCCGAGCTCGATGTCGTAGTCCTTGACGTAGGGCTTCGTGTCCCGGTCGGGGTCGTAGCGGTAGATGCGGAATTTCATCGGGCGGGCCTGGGGATCAGTAGGTGCGCGCCTTCGGCGGGAACGCCTCGACGGACACCGGCTTCAGGTTCACCGGCTTGTAGGCGAGGCGGTTGCCGTCGCGAAACCACAAGCGTGTGCTTGAGCCAGTTCGCGTCGTCACGCGCCGGATAGTCGCTGCGCGCCTGCGCGCCGCGCGACTCCCTGCGCGCGTGGGCCGAGACGATCGTCGCCTTCGCGGTCTCGATCAGGTTGTCGAGCTCCAGCGCCTCGACGCGCGCCGTGTTGAACGTGCGGCTCTTGTCGCTCAGCGTCACGCGCAGCGCGCGCTGCTCGATCTCCATCACCTTGCGCACGCCCTCGCTCAGCAGCTGCTCGTTGCGGAACACGCCGCAGTGCGCCTGCATCGTCACCCGCAGGTCTTGCGCGATCGCAGCCATCCCCTCGCCGCCCACGTTCGCATCGATGCGCGCCAGCCGCGCCAGCGCCAGCGTCGGAAGCGTCGTTCGGCAGATCCTTGTGCGGCTGGCGTTCGAGCCGCTGGTCGGCAATGAAGTTGCCCGCCGCGCGCCCGAACACCAGCAGGTCGAGCAGCGAGTTGGTGCCGAGCCGGTTCGCGCCGTGCACGGAGACGCAAGCGCATTCGCCGACCGCGTAGAAGCCGTTCACGACCGCGTTCGGATCGCCATCCTTCGGCGCGACCACCTGGCCGTGAACGTTCGTCGGGATGCCGCCCATCATGTAGTGGATCGTCGGCACGACCGGAATCGGCTCCTTGATCGGATCGACGTTCGCGAACTTGAGCGCGATCTCGCGGATCGACGGAAGCCGCTTGTTGATCACGTCCGGCCCGAGGTGGTCGAGCTTCAGCAGCACGTAGTCCTTGTCCGGTCCGCAACCGCGGCCTTCCTTGATCTCCTGGTCCATCGAGCGGCTGACGATGTCGCGCGACGCGAGGTCCTTCAGGTTCGGCGCGTAGCGCTCCATGAAGCGCTCGCCGTTGCAGTTCAGCAGGATCCCGCCTTCGCCGCGCACACCTTCGGTGATCAGCACGCCGACACCGGCGACTGCGGACGGATGGAACTGCCAGAATTCCATGTCCTCGAGCGGAATGCCCGCCCGCGCCGCCATCCCGAGGCCATCGCCGGTGTTGATGAACGCGTTCGTCGACGCCGCGAAGATGCGCCCCGCGCCGCCGGTGGCGAAGATCGTGGCCTTCGCCTGCAGCATCATCACTTCGCCGGTTTCCATCTCGTACGCGACGACGCCCAGCACGTCGCCCTCGGCATCGCGCACGAGGTCGAGCGCCATCCATTCGACGAAGAACTGCGTGCGCGCCTGCACGTTGCGCTGGTACAGCGTGTGCAGCATCGCGTGGCCGGTGCGATCCGCCGCCGCGCACGCGCGCTGCACCGGCTTCTCGCCGAAATTCGCCGAGTGGCCGCCGAACGGCCGCTGGTAGATCGTGCCGTCGGCGTTGCGGTCGAACGGCATGCCGTAGTGCTCGAGCTCGTAGACGACTTTCGGCGCCATCTTGCACATGTACTCGATCGCGTCCTGGTCACCGAGCCAGTCGGAGCCCTTGATCGTGTCGTACATGTGCCAGAGCCAGCTGTCCTCGCTCATGTTGCCGAGCGCGGCACCGATGCCGCCCTGCGCCGCAACCGTATGCGAGCGGGTCGGGAAAACCTTCGACAGCACGGCCACCGAAAGGCCGGCCTCGGCGAGCTGGAGCGACGCGCGCATGCCGGCGCCGCCGGCACCGACGATGATCGCGTCGAACCGCCGGACCGGGAGCTTCATTCGCTGTCCTCGCCGGCGCTCATCCCCAAAGCACTCCTGATCGTCCAGCCCAGGTAGCCGATCAGCGCGGCCAGGATCGCCGTCTGCAGCGGCAGCCGGATCGCGACCGGCTTCACGTAATCCATCGAGATGTTCCGCATGCCGACCCACGCGTGGTACGCGAGCGACACCATGAACAGGAACGTCGCGATGCGGAACAGCTGGCTTGCGAAAAGCGCATGCCAGCTGGCGTGGTCGAGCCCGCCGTGCCACAACACGATACCGAGCACCAGCAGCGTGTAGAGGATCATCAGCACCGCGGTCAGGCGCTGCGCGAGCCAGTCGGCGAGGCCGTAGTGCGCGCCGACCAGGTGCTTCCGCTGCGTCGCCATCACCATAGGCGGATCGCCACGAGGAGCGTCAGCAGCAGCGCCGCCACGGTCGCGATCGTCGCGGATTGACGCGCGGGCTTCAGATCGAGCCCGACATGCACATCCATCAGCAAGTGCCGCAAGCCGGCGAACAGATGATGGAGATAGGCCCACACGAGCAGCAGCGTGATGAGCTTGACGAGCGGCTGCGCCATGAACGCACGGAACGCTTCGTACGCCTCGGCCGAGACCAGGCTCGCCTGGACACCCCACAGCAGCGCCGGAACGCCGACGAAGAACAGCAGCGCACCGCTGATCCGATGCAGGATCGACGCGATCGCCGGGATCGGCTGCCGGATCCGGGCGAGGTCGAGGTAGACCGGGCGCGTCTTCGCGACCGGACGCGGAGCGGGCGTCATCGGCGAAGCCTCACTGATTCAACGACGTCGGAGCCGCAATACTCGCGACTCATCCACGGACTCGGGCGTTGCCGACCGAGCACCAAGGTTCCGACCGCCGTCGCCAATGACGCCTCCGCGACGACCCTCGTGAGGGCGGCCGCGGTGCGGTCGTCGGAGCGGGCGTCGGGCATCGGCAGGCGGAAAGGATGTCGAAATGCCGCGTGACCTCTCCTCACGCGGTCCCCGGGCGATAAACGCGGGATTTGGTGCGCAGCAAGAAATTATAACGCGGTCGCGGCCGCCGGTGTCGGCGGCTGCGCCGTACCTAGCCGATCGCATTGGCATAGTGATGCGCGATCGTCGTGCACAGGCCGCGGCGGAACTCGACCGGCCGGCCGCCGAACGTGAACGCGACACGCTCGACGGCGAGCAGCGGCGAGCCGGGCGCGACACCGAGCACCGCTGCGGCGGCCGCGTCCGCAGGCACCGCCTTCAAGCGCTCCTGTGCGTTCAGCATGCGAACGCCGAACCGCGTCTCGAAGAAACCGTACATCGATCCGGGATACGCCTCGAGCTTCGCCCGCGTGAGGCCCCGGAACAGCGCCGCGGGCAACGTGATCTCGTCGAGCACGACCGGCTTGCCGCCCCATTCGAGCACGCGCCTGATCATCACGACCGGGTCGCCTGGCTTGAGCTCCAGCAGCCGCGCGATCTCCGCAACGGCCTTGCCGCGCCTGACATCGACGAGCCGACTGGCCGGGTACTCGTCGTGACCATCGTCCGCGCGGACGCGCAGGAACCGGAACGTCGACTGCGCCTCCTCGGTATGCGTGGCTACGAACGTGCCCTTGCCCTGCCGGCGGACGACGAGGTTGTCGGCCGCGAGCGCATCGATCGCCTTGCGAACCGTGCCCTGCGACACGCCGTAGCGCGCGGCGAGATCGAGCTCGGAGGGGATCGCCTCGCCCGGCGACCACTCGCCGGCGGCCAGACTCTGCACGAGCAGACCCTTGATCTGCAGGTAAAGCGGCTGGAACGAGGGTGTCGCGGGCGACGTTGCGGAGTCGCGGATCATTCCTTGTCCTTCCCTCATCCTTCCTGCGCGTGCGTACAGGGAGCACGACTTTCCCCACTCCCTCGAGGGAGCGTGCGAAGCGCGAGGGGCTCATGCGCGAGGCAACTATCGCACGGCCGCGGCGCGACCGCTATTCTATGTCTTATATATGATATAAGACTGCATTGACAGCCGCAACCCTGGCCTCTAAGATGGATGCGATCCGCCGCGGCAGCGGCGCGTGGGCCCCGAACGGTCGCGATCGCATCGACCGCGAAAGGGTCCTGTTTCCCCATCCGCCGTCAGGAGCCTCTCCATGAAACCACCCGTCCGCGTCGCCGTCACCGGCGCCGCCGGCCAGATCGGCTACAGCCTCCTCTTCCGCATCGCGAACGGCGACCTGCTGGGCCGCGATCAGCCGGTGATCCTCCAGCTGCTCGAGCTGCCGATCGAGAAGGCGCAGAACGCGCTGAAGGGCGTGATGATGGAGCTCGAGGACTGCGCGTTCCCGCTGCTGGCCGGCATGGCGGGGACGGGTGACCCGAACGCCGCGTTCAAGGATGCCGATGTCGCGCTGCTCGTCGGTGCGCGCCCGCGCGGTCCCGGCATGGAGCGCAAGGACCTGCTCCTCGAGAACGCGAAGATCTTCACCGAGCAGGGACGCGCGCTCGACGCCGTTGCCTCGCGCAACATCAAGGTGCTGGTGGTCGGAAATCCGGCGAACACGAACGCGTACATCGCGATGAAGTCGGCCCCGGGCCTCGCGAAGCAGAACTTCACCGCGATGCTTCGCCTCGATCACAACCGGGCGCTCTCGCAGCTCGCCGCGAAAGCGAAAGTGCCGGTAGGCGAAGTCGAGAAGGTGATCGTCTGGGGCAACCATTCGCCGACGATGTACGCCGATTACCGCTTCGCGACCGCCGGCGGCAAGTTGCTGAAGGACTTGATCAACGACGAGCAGTGGTATCGCAACGAGTTCCTGCCGAAGGTCGCGAAGCGCGGTGCGGCGATCATCGAGGCGCGCGGCCTGTCGTCCGCCGCGTCGGCGGCAAACGCGGCGATCGATCACGTTCGCGACTGGCTCGCAGGCAGCAACGGCAAGTGGGTGACGATGGGCGTGCCGTCCGACGGCAGCTACGACATCCCGACCGACGTGATGTACGGCTTCCCGGTCACGACCGAGAAGGGCAAGTACACGATCGTGCAGGGGCTGCCGATCGACGAGTTCTCGCGCGGGAAGATGAACGCGACACTGGCCGAGCTCGAGGAAGAACGCGCCGGCGTGGCAGCGCTGCTGAAGTGAGTGCCGACCGATGAGCCGCTCCGTGTCGCCGGGCGCAAGATTTCGGGACAGCGTCGCCGCCGAGCGGCCGCTGCAGGTGCCGGGCGCGATCAACGCGTATCACGCGATCCTCGCGGAAAAGAGCGGTTTTCGTGCGCTCTATCTTTCCGGCGGCGGGGTTGCGGCCGGCTCGCTCGGCCTGCCGGATCTGGGGATCAGCAACCTGGATGACGTGCTGACCGACGTGCGCCGCATCACCGACGCGAGCTCGCTGCCGCTGCTCGTCGATGTCGATACCGGATTCGGCGCGAGCGCGTTCAACATCGCGCGAACGGTGAAGTCGCTGATCAAGTTCGGCGCCGCGGCGATGCACATCGAGGACCAGGTGGGCGCGAAGCGCTGCGGTCACCGGCCGGGCAAGGCGATCGTCGGCAAGGACGAGATGGTCGACCGGGTCAAGGCCGCGGTCGATGCGAAGACCGACGCCGACTTCGTCGTGATGGCGCGTACCGATGCGCTTGCGGTCGAGGGCCTGGACGCCGCGATCGAGCGTGCGGTCGCCTGTGTCGAAGCGGGCGCGGACATGATCTTCCCCGAGGCGATCACCGACCTGCCGATGTACAAGCGCTTCGCCGACGCGGTGAAGGTGCCGATCCTCGCGAACATCACCGAATTCGGTGCGACGCCGCTGTACACGCTCGACGAGCTGCGCGGTGCGAACGTCGCGATCGCACTCTATCCGCTGTCCGCATTCCGCGCGATGAACCAGGCGGCGCTGAACGTCTATCGCACGTTGCGGCGCGACGGGACGCAGAAGGCGGTTGTCGATACGATGCAGACGCGCGCCGACCTCTACGATTTTCTCGGCTATCACGCGTACGAAGACAAACTGGACCAGCTGTTCGCAAAGCGAACAGCTGAAGCGAAGTCATGAGCGCGGGCCTGGCTGTCTCGGCGAACGCTAGCGCGAGACCGAGCCGTCGCGAGGACGGCGTTAAGCTTGCGACCGCAAGCGGCGTTCGCTCAGACAAGCTCGACGAGCTGTTCGCCACGCGTCGCCAGGTACCGACATCGTGACCGCCCGCAAGGAATCGCGAATGAACGACATGGCAGCCCCGATTCCCAAGCCGAAGAAATCCGTCGCGCTCTCCGGCGTCGTCGCCGGCAACACCGCGCTTTGCACGGTCGGGCGCAGCGGCAACGACCTGCACTACCGCGGCTACGACATCCTCGACATCGCCGACGTCTGCGAGTTCGAGGAGATCGCGTACCTGCTGGTGCACGGCAAGCTGCCGAATGTCGCGGAGCTTCACGGGTACAAGGAAAAGCTGCGATCGCTGCGCGGCCTTTCGAATCCGGTTCGCTCCGCGCTCGAAGCGTTGCCCGCCGGTGCGCACCCGATGGACGTCATGCGCACGGGCGCGTCGACGCTCGGCTGCGTGCTGCCGGAGAGGGACGACCACAACGTGCCCGGCGCGCGCGACATCGCCGACCGGCTGATGGCCTCGTTCGGCTCGATGCTGCTCTACTGGTATCACTGGAGCCACAACGGCCGCCGCATCGAGGTCGAGACCGACGACGATTCGATCGGCGGGCATTTCCTGCACCTGCTGCACGGGCACAAGCCGCACGCAGCTGTGGGTGAAGGCGATGCACACCTCGCTCAACCTCTACGCCGAGCACGAGTTCAACGCGTCGACGTTCACGGCGCGCGTGATCGCCGGCACCGGCTCGGACTTGTACTCGGCGATCACCGGCGCCATCGGCGCCCTGCGCGGCCCGAAGCACGGCGGCGCGAACGAAGCCGCGTTCGACGTGCAGAATCGCTACGTGACGCCCGACGAAGCCGAGGCCGACGTGCGCCGCCGCGTCGAGGCGAAGCAGGTGATCATCGGCTTCGGCCACCCGGTCTACACGATCGCCGACCCGCGCAACAAGGTCATCAAGGACGTCGCCAGGCGCTTGTCGCAGGCGTCGAAGAACATGAAGCTGTTCGAGATCGCGGAGCGCGTGGAGACGGTGATGGCGGACGTCAAGAAGATGTTCCCGAACCTCGACTGGTTCTCGGCGATCAGCTATCACATGATGGGCGTGCCGACGGCGATGTTCACGCCGCTGTTCGTCATCTCGCGCACGGCCGGCTGGTCGGCGCACGTCATCGAGCAGCGCGAGGACGGCAAGATCATCCGTCCGTCCGCGAACTACATCGGGCCCGAGGATCGGCGAGTTCGTCCCGCTGGAGAAGCGCCCCTGACCTTCATGGAAATTAGGGACAGGCACTCATTTCACCACCTATCGGACACCGGCGCGCATACGCGAAATGAGTGCCTGTCCCTGATTCCTCGCGCTATCCAGCCCTGCCCTCTCATGTCTTCGCCCATCAGCAACGTCCGCCCGCAGCCCGACAAGGTCCTGACCGACATCGCCGACTATGTCGCCGGCTTATCGCTCGACAGCGAAGAGGCGTACACGACCGCGCAGTACTGCCTGATCGACACGCTCGGCTGCGGCTTCGAGGCGCTCACCTACCCCGCGTGCACGAAGCTCCTCGGACCTGTCGTGCCCGGAACCGTCGTGCCGAACGGCGCGAAGGTTCCCGGCACGTCGTTCCAGCTCGATCCGGTCAAGGCGGCGTTCGATCTCGGCACGATCATCCGCTGGCTCGACTTCAACGACACCTGGCTCGCGGCCGAATGGGGTCATCCCTCGGACAACCTCGGCGGCATCCTGATGACCGCCGACTGGCTGTCGCGCACCGCGGTCGCGGCCGGCAAGAAGCCGCTGGCGATGCACGACGTGCTCACGGCGATGATCAAGGCGCACGAGATCCAGGGTGTGCTCGCGCTCGAGAACAGCTTCAACCGCGTCGGGCTCGACCATGTCGTGCTGGTCAAGGTCGCCTCCACCGCCGTCGTCGCGCAGATGCTCGGGCTGTCGCGCGAGGAGATCGTCAACGCGGTATCGCTCGCGTGGGTCGACGGTCAGTCGCTGCGCACCTACCGGCATGCGCCGAACACGGGCTCGCGCAAGAGCTGGGCGGCTGGCGATGCTACGTCGCGCGCCGTACGTCTTGCGCTGATCGCGAAGACCGGCGAGATGGGTTATCCGTCGGTGCTCACCGCGAAGACCTGGGGTTTCTACGACGTGCTGTTCAAGGGCAACGAATTCAGGTTCCAGCGGTCTTACGGCAGCTATGTGATGGAGCACGTGCTGTTCAAGATCAGCTTCCCGGCGGAGTTCCACGCGCAGACCGCGGTCGAGTGCGCGATGCAGCTGCACCGCCAGGTCGCGGACCGGATCGCCGACATCGAGCGGATCACGATCCGCACGCACGAGTCCGCGATCCGCATCATCGACAAGAAGGGCCCGCTCGACAATCCGGCCGATCGCGACCACTGCATCCAGTACATGGTCGCAGTACCCTTGATCTTCGGCCGCCTCACCGCGGCCGACTACGAGGACAACGTGGCCGCCGATCCGCGCATCGACGCGCTTCGCGACAAGATGACCTGCGTGGAGGATCCGCAGTTCACGCGCGACTACCTCGATCCGGCGAAGCGATCGATCGCGAACGGCATCACGATCGAGTTCAAGGACGGCTCGCGCACGAAGGAAGTCGTCGTCGAATATCCGATCGGTCATCGCCGCCGCCGGGCCGAAGGCATGCCGGTGCTGGTCGAGAAATTCAGGACCAACCTCGCGCGCCGCTTCCCCGCGAAGCAGCAGGCCGCGATTCTCGATGTCGCGCTCGACACGAAGCGCCTCGCCGCGATGCCGGTGCACGAGTTCGTCGACCTGATGGTCATCTAGGAACGCAACGATGCGACGCATTGCTCTTCGTCCTTGCTGTGCTTCGCGCTGCCGCTCGCAGCCGATCGCCGCGGACCTGCCGAAGCGCAAGTCCGGTCAGTGGGAGATCTCGACCTCGCAGCCCGGCGGCCCGGCCGGACCGGTCGCGCAGATGTGCATCGACGAGAAGATCGACGACCTCACGCGCCAGCTCGCCGCGGGCGCGGTCAAGTGCAGCAAGCAGGACATCCGCCGCGAAGGCGACCGCTATGTCGCGGAGAGCGATCTGCCGGATCGGCGACATCCACTGCGACGACGCGTGCCGTCATTTCGGGCAAGTTCGACTCCGCCTACCAGGCGGACATCGACGCGAAGTACTCGCCGCCGCTGATGGGCATGAGCGAAGGCCGCTCGACGATGAGCGCACGCTGGCTCGGCCCGTGCCGCGCCGGCCAGCGGCCCGGCGACATCACGATGCCGAACGGCACGGTCATCAACCTGTACGACGCGCCTCCAGGCGCGCCGAAGAAGTAGCGTCCCGAATCAGTCATTCCAACGAGAAGACCGCCATGGCGCACAACCTGTTCGACACGCTCAAGGAACTGAAGCTTCCGTCCGGTGCGACCGGGCACTTCTATTCGCTGCCGGCGCTCTGCCAGGCGAGCCATCCGAAGGTCGCGCGGCTTCCGGTGTCGATCCGGCTGGTGCTCGAATCGGTGCTGCGCAACTGCGACGGCAAGAAGGTGACCCAGGAGCACGTGCAACAGCTTGCGAACTGGGAGCCGACCGGCACGCGTACCGACGAGATCCCGTTCGTCGTCGCGCGCGTCGTGCTGCAGGACTTCACCGGCGTGCCGCTGCTCGCCGACCTCGCGGCGATGCGCAATGTCGCCGACACGCTCGGCAAGAACGCGAAAACGATCGAGCCGCTGGTGCCCGTCGACCTGGTCGTCGACCACTCGGTCATGGTCGACTACTACGGCACGCCGCAGGCGCTCGATCTCAACATGAAGCTCGAGTTCCAGCGCAACAACGAGCGCTACCAGTTCATGAAATGGGGCATGCAGGCGTTCGACACGTTCAAGGTCGTGCCGCCGGGCATCGGCATCGTGCACCAGGTCAACCTCGAGTACCTGGCGCGCGGCGTGCATCAGCGCAACGGCATCTACTATCCCGACACGCTCGTCGGCACCGACAGCCACACGACGATGATCAACGGCATCGGCGTCGTCGGCTGGGGCGTGGGCGGCATCGAGGCCGAAGCCGGAATGCTGGGCCAGCCCGTGTACTTCCTCACGCCCGACGTCGTCGGCGTCGAGCTCAAGGGCAAGCTGAACGAGGGAATCACCGCGACCGATCTGGTGCTCACCGTCACCGAGATGCTGCGCAAGGAGAAGGTCGTCGGCAAGTTCGTCGAGTTCTTCGGCGAGGGTGCTGCGACGCTGTCCGTGCCGGATCGCGCGACGATCGCGAACATGGCGCCCGAGTACGGCGCGACGATGGGCTTCTTCCCGGTCGACGACGCAACTGTCGACTACCTGCGCTTCACCGGTCGCACCGACGCCGAAGTCGAGGCCTTCGCGGCCTACTTCAAGGCGCAAGGCCTTTACGGCATGCCGCTCGCCGGCGAGATCGACTACACGAAGGTCCTCAACCTCGACCTCGCGTCGATCAAGACGTCGCTCGCGGGCCCGAAGCGCCCGCAGGACCGCATCGAGCTCGGTGACCTGAAGCAGACGTTCACGGCGCTGTTCAGCAAGCCGGTGGCCGAGAACGGCTTCTCGCAGCCTGCGGCGCGGCTTGCCACGCGCTATCCGCTGACCTGGACGCGTCCGGAGATGCCCTCGACAGCGCTGCCGCCCGTCCCGCCCGGCGCGCCGCGCGAACTCGCGGAAATGACCAACAACCGCCCGACGCCGGATCCCGTCGTCCACGGCCACACGACCGGCATCGCCATCGGCTCCGGCGACGTGCTGATCGCCGCGATCACCTCGTGCACGAACACGTCCAACCCGAGCGTTCTGATCGCCGCGGGGCTGCTCGCGAAGAAGGCCGTCGAAAAAGGGCTGACCGTCGCACCGCACATCAAGACTTCGCTCGCGCCGGGCTCGCGCGTCGTCACCGAGTACCTGCAGAAGGCGGAGCTGCTGCCCTATCTCGAGCAGCTCGGCTTCAACGTCGCGGCGTACGGCTGCACGACCTGCATCGGCAATGCCGGCGACCTGACGCCCGAGATCAACGACGCGATCGCGCAGAACGACCTCGTGTGCGCGGCCGTGCTGTCGGGCAACCGCAACTTCGAGGCGCGCATCCATCCGAACCTGAAGGCGAACTTCCTCGCGTCGCCGCCGCTGGTCGTTGCGTTCGCGATCGCCGGCACGGTGCTGAAGGACCTGGCGACCGAGCCGCTCGGCACGGGCCGCGACGGCAAGCCCGTGTACTTGCGCGACATCTGGCCGACGTCGCACGAGATCGCCGCCGTGCTGCCGGTTGCGCGCAACGCCGCGACGTTCCGCAAGCTCTACGGCGACCTGCCGAACGCGAACCCGATGTGGAAGGAGATCGCCGGCAGCTCCGGCCAGGTCTACAACTGGCCGAAGTCCACGTACATCGCGAAGCCTCCGTTCTTCGACGGGTTCTCGATGCAAGCCGGGTCCGCGGCGAACATCCGCGGCGCGCGCGTGCTCGGCATCTTCGGCGACTCGGTCACCACCGACCATATCTCGCCGGCGGGCTCGATCAAGGAAGCATCGCCCGCAGGGCAGTGGCTGCTCGCGAACGGGGTGCCGAAGTCCGAGTTCAACAGTTACGGCAGCCGGCGCGGCAATCACGACGTGATGATGCGCGGCACGTTCGCGAACGTGCGCATCAAGAACCTCATGCTTCCGCTCAGGCCAGACGGAACGCGCGAGGAGGGAGGCGTAACGCTGTTCCAGCCCGGCGGCGAGAAGATGTTCATCTACGACGCGGCGATGCGCTACATCGCGCAGGGCACGCCCACGGTGGTGTTCGGCGGCGAGGAATACGGCACCGGCAGCTCGCGCGACTGGGCGGCGAAAGGGCACGCAGCTCCTGGGCGTCAAGGCGGTGATCGCGCGCAGCTTCGAGCGAATCCATCGCAGCAACCTGGTCGGCATGGGTGTGCTGCCGCTGCAGTTCAAGGGCACCGACAGCGTGGATTCGCTCGGCATCAAGGGCGACGAGACGTTCGACATCATCCTGCCGGCCGTCCTCCGCCCGCAGCAGGACATGACGATGAGGATCACGCGGCGCGATGGCTCGACGCAGGACGTCGTGGTGCTCTGCCGGATCGACACGCCGATCGAGGTCGACTACTTCCGGCACGGCGGCATTCTGCCGTTCGTGCTCCGCGAGCTTCTTGCTGCGTAAACGAGGATAGCGAAGGGATCGAGAACAGGACAGCGCGTGCCGTGGTCCAATCGGCATACGAACGGCGAAGGTATAATTCGCAAGCAAATCACTGCATCGCACCATGCTTAGCGCAGGTGCAAAACCAACCTGGAGAACAATGAAGATGCGCACTACCCTAACGTTGATCGCCCTGGCCCTCGCGACCACGCTGGCCGCCTGCGGCCCGTCCGCGCAGCAGCAGGCCGACAAGGCGAAGGCCGAAGCCGCGAAGGCCGCCGACGCGGCAGCCGAAGCGGCCAAGGCCGCCGCAAAGGCCACCGAAGAGGCTGCGAAGGATGCCGCGAAGAAGGCGGCCGATGCCACGAAGGATGCCGCCGCCGCGGCAGGCGGCCGCGGGCCAAGCAGCTGCCGACAAGGCGAAGGCGGGCGCGGATGCTGCGGTCCAGGCCGCGAAGGATGCAGCGAAGAAGTAGCGGTCTTCAAGCCGCCGCGAACGGAACGGCCGCGTATCGACGGCAGTTCTGCTCATCGGCCGTCGTTCCCGCGAAGGCGGGAACCGAGTGTCGTTGAGTCGCGGGTGCGCGGAACGCCGCCTCGTGCGGGGATGACGATCGTCGTTCCCGCGAAGGCGGTGAACGCCAGTGTCCGCTGCGCGGGGATGACGAAGTCGCGTCGCTGGATCCCCGCCTGCGCGGGGATGACGAATGCGTCACTGTCCTCGCGGATCGTCGCGCCGATGCGCTGCGCAATCGGGCTCATGCGTCACTTCACCGCCGCACGCTTCGCGATCCACCGCGTCAGCGGCCGCCATTGCTCCCAATCCTGCTCGCCGCGCGAGCGCGGCAGGTCGAAAACACTCGCGCCATCGCGCGCGCAGTAGACGTAGGTCTGCGTGTCGCGCAAGTGCGCGACCACCGGGAACGGCGAGGCTTCGAGGAACGCGTCGAGCTCCGCCGCGCTGTGGGTGCGTGCGTCGACGCGCATCGCAACGACGGCGACCGGCAGCGCGCCCTCCTTCACTTCCTTGGTCTCCGCGATCGTGTCGAGGAAGCGCGCGGTCGCGGCCATGTCGAAGACCGACGGCGAGATCGGCACGATGAGCGCATCCGCACGGCGCAGCTCGACGCGAAGCTCGGCTCCGTTGATGCCCGCCGGACTGTCGATCACCAGCCACTGCGGCGCCAGATCCTTCAGCTCGCGCTTGTGAGCGGGCTTGGCGTGGATCTTCGGGAACAGCGCCGGCCGCCGCGCGAGCCAATGCGTCGACGACTGCTGCGGATCTTCGTCGGCGAGCACGACGCGCTGCCGCTTGCCGGCCAGGAACCCCGCCACGTTCGTCGCCAGCGTCGTCTTGCCGCTGCCGCCCTTCGGATTCGCGATCAGGAGCGTCTGCACGGTCCTCCTCCCGGCTAACGATGTGGGCCCCCTTGCGCTCTGCGCTGTCCCCCCGAGGGGAGGCGAGCGCCTTGGGACGGCCCGGCGGCGCTCGTCCCGCGAGTGTAAACGAGCCGACCCGCAAGGATTACGGGTTCCGCCCGTCGGCGACTCCTGCCGATGGCATACGGCTTGCTGACCTTTCCGTACCGGACGCCGCTGCCGGACACCCCCATGGAACTCGACCCGATCACCGTGTGCCTGCGCTCGTTCGCAGGCGAAGACGAAGTGCGCAAGGCCACGCACGGCCTGTCGCTGGTCCAGCGGCGGATCCTGATGCTGCTGGACCGGCCGCGGACGCTCGTGGCCTTCGCCGCCCTGCACCATCTCGAGCCGCGGCGCTTCGAGCGCGATCTGCTCCGGTTGGCCGAGCTGGGGCTGGTCAAGCTGCTTTCGCCCGCCCAGGCGATCGAGCTTGCCAGCATGCCGCAGGCGGCCAGCGGCTGACGCCGGCCGGCCGATCCCCCGCGGGTAGAATCCGCGGATGGATCGCGATTCACCGGCGTTCGCCGCCCCGCTGACGCCTGCCGGCACGATTGCCCCGGCTGCGCCTGCCCGCCCCCGCGACCCGCGCAAGGACGCGTTCGAGACCAACAAGCTGCGCAAGCGCCTGCGCCGGCTCGTCGGCCAGGCGATCGCCGACTACGCGATGATCGAGGACGGCGACCGGGTCATGGTCTGCCTCTCCGGCGGCAAGGACAGCTACGGGCTCCTCGACGTTCTGCTGACGCTCAAGGATGCCGCGCCGGTGCGCTTCGAGGTCATCGCGGTCAATCTCGACCAGAAGCAGCCGGACTTTCCGGCCGACGTCCTACCCGACTATCTGACCGCGCGCGGCGTGCCGTTCCGCATCGAGGAGCAGGACACGTACAGCGTCGTGAAGCGCGTCATCCCCGACGGCGGCACGATGTGCTCGCTCTGCTCGCGGCTGCGGCGCGGCGTGCTCTACCGCGTGGCGGGTGAGCTTGGCGCGACCAAGATCGCGCTCGGCCACCATCGCGACGATCTGATCGCGACGTTCTTCCTGAATCTGTTCTTCGGCGGCAGGCTGAAGACGATGCCGCCGAAGCTCGTCTCCGACGACGGCCGCAATGTCGTCATCCGTCCGCTCGCCTACGTGCGCGAACGCGATCTCGCACGCTACGCGAGTGCGATGGACTTTCCGATCATTCCCTGCAACCTGTGCGGCTCGCAGGAGCACCTGCAGCGCAAGCAGGTGAGCGCGATGCTGCGCGAGTGGGAGCGCAAGCATCCCGGGCGGCTCGACTCGATCTTCAACGCGCTCGCGAACATCGCGCCGTCGCATCTGATGGACCGCAAGCTGTTCGATTTCGCCCGCGTGCGTGCTGGCGGCGTCGCGCAGGACGATGGCGATACCGCATTCGATGTCGATCGCGTGCTCGAGGACGCGATCGAGCTCGCTGCGATCCCGGTTCCTGCGATCCCGATCGCGCGCGGCTGAACAGGACGCACTATTCGACGATGCGGCTGCCTTGATCCGGTGGCTCGCGGCGTTCGCGACGTTGCTGGTCGCCGTTGCCGCGCTCGCGCAGTCGGCCGCGTCCGCGCAGCTCGAAGGCCGCGCGCTCGGCGACGCGCTACGGCGGGGCGGCTACGTCCTCTATTTCCGGCATACGTCGACGGATTTCTCGCAGAACGACGCGAGCATGACGTCGTTCGAGGATTGCGCGAAGCAGCGCAACCTGACCGAGCAGGGGCGCGCGGAAGCCCGTGAAATCGGCATCGCGATCAAGCGCGCTGCGATTCCGGTGGGGGAGGTATTGGCGAGCCCGTATTGCCGCACGATGGAAACCGCGCAGCTGATCTTCGGCCGCGCGACGCCGGCAACTTCGGTTCGAGGCGGACCGGCGGCTGCCGACGGCGATCGCTATCTGGACCTGAAGAAGCTGTTTGCACGTGTCGTCCCGCCGGGCACGAACGTCGCGATTGCGAGTCACGGCAACCCGTTCCACGCCGTGGCCGGCCCGCCTTATCTCGCGGAGGGCGAAGCGGCGATCGTCGCTCCCGGCGGCGCCAACGGATTCACCGTCGTCGCACGCGTGCGCAAGACCGAGTGGGATGCGCTGAGAAATTAGGGACAGGCACGCATTTCCGTCAGTACAGTCCCGCGTCGATGCGTCGCTGAACTTCATCACGCGTCCCCGCAACTGCGTTCGCCACGAGCCACGACGACGCGCCGATATCCTTCAACATGTGCTCGTCGAGTCCGGCCAGCGCATCGCGCTCCAGCACGTTCTGCTCGGAAACTCGAGCCTCATCCCTGGGTCGGCGGGTGGCGGCGAGGAGTGCACGCCAGGCGTGACCGAGTGAGGCGGCCAGGCGCGCGGGCAGCGACTGCGGAAGGTGGAGCGTGGGGCAAGCGTCGAAGCTGGTCATGATCCAATCCTTGGCGAATCCGATACTGGTAAGCATAAGAGGCCAACGGCGCCCGAGGAATCGATTTGTTCCGTCCATGTTGGTCGGTTATGCTTACCAGCATGCCCCGTCCCGTCCGCCTGCCGCTGAACGCCCTGCCCGCCTTTCGCGCCGTCGCCGAGATGCAGAACCTGCGAGCCGCGGCCGAGGTCCTGCATCTGACCCATAGCGCAGTGAGTCAACAGATCCGGGGCTTGGAGCAGCAACTCGGATTCATGCTTTTCGAGCGGCGGGGACGGCGCCTGGTGCTCAATCCCGGGGGAGAAGCCCTGCTGCACAGCGTCCGCGGCGCATTGGCGCAACTCGACGACGGCGTGCAGGCCGCGGCGGCCGCGTCCGGTGGCTCGGCGCAACGATTGCGCGTCACCGTTTTGCCCTCGTTTGCCCAGCGCTGGCTGTTACCCCGAATGAGTCGCTGGCGTGAGCGACATCCCGGTGTCGCGCTGGAGATCGACGCCTCGCAGCAGCTGGTCGATCTGCAGCGCGAGGGCTACCACGCGGCGTTGCGCTATGGCAGCGGGCCGTGGCCCGGCCTTGCGTCGGAACGACTCTTCGGCGTTCCGACGCTCAAGATCGTCGTCGGGTCGCCGGCGGCCGCCCGCCGTCTCGCCGGTGCGCAGCCCGAGGCTTTTGCGCGCGAACCGCTGCTGGGCGATGGCGACCTGTGGGCGCGTTGGTTCGAGGCCGCGGGGCTGCGCACGCAGGTCATTCCCATCGCAGTGTTCAACGACGCCGGCCTGATGCTGCAGGCGGCCGAGCAAGGTCTGGGGCTCGCACTGAGCCGCGAGTTGCTCGCCGCCGATGCGCTCGCCGACGGTCGGCTCGCCCGGTTGTCGTCGATCACGATCACGGACGAGCCGGCTTTCACCTATCACCTCGTCTATCCGCCGAACTTGCGCGACTGGCCGCCGTTGGCCGCGTTGCGGCAATGGCTGCACGACGAGCTCGAACTGTCGCGCCGGAAGCTCGATCCCGCCGCGAAGAAGTCGCGCGTCAGGGCAAGGAATTAGCGGCAGGCACCGATACGAGAGCGCCTGTCCCTATTTGACCGTCGTCTGGTCCTGCCCGAACAGGATCTTGCGCTCCTCGTCGGACGTCGGCGGCTTCGGGTTCGGATTGAACTTCTGCACCAGCGCGTACGCGCGCTTGACTGCGGGTCGCGCGGCAATCGCGTCCTTCCAGCGCGCAAGGTGCGGGAAGTTCGCCATGTCCTGCTGCTGTCGCTCGGGAACCACCCACGGATAGCAGGCCATGTCGGCGATCGAGTACTCGCCGGCGATGAACTCGCGATCGGCGAGCCGCTTGTTGAGCACGCCGTAGAGGCGTCCGGTCTCGCGAACGTAGCGATCGATCGCGTACGGAATCTTTTCGGGCGCGTAATGCAGGAAGTGATGCGTCTGGCCGGCCATCGGCCCGAGACCCGCCATCTGCCAGAACAGCCACTGCCCGACGTCGACGCGACCGCGCAGGTCCTTGGGATAGAAACGTCCGGTCTTGCCGGCGAGGTACAGCAGGATCGCACCCGATTCCATGATCGAGATCGGCTCCCCGCCATCCGGCGGATCGTGATCGACGATTGCCGGGATGCGGTTGTTCGGCGCGATCGCGAGAAAAGCGGAATCGAACTGTTCGCCCTTGCCGATGTTGATCGGCTTGATCGTGTAGGGCAGCGCGGTCTCCTCGAGGAAGATCGTGACTTTGTGCCCGTTCGGCGTGGTCCAGTAGTAGAGGTCGATCATGTCGGGATTCAACGTATCAGGGATCGGGGATCAGAACGTGCCGGGGTAGAGGCCGCCGTCGAGCAAGAGGTTCTGCCCGACGATGTAGCCGGCCTGCGCACTGCAGAGGAACGCACACGCAGCGCCGAACTCGTCGGCGGTTCCGAAGCGGCCCGCAGGATGCGTAGCGAGTTGCTGGGCGCGCAGGTCCTCCACGCGGTAGACCAGCGTTCCTGGCGCGGAGTTCGAGATTGCTGCGAAGCCGGTCGGTATCGAACGGGCCGGGCAGCAGGTTGTTGATCGTGACATTGTGGCGCGCGACGTTGCGCGCAAGGCCGGCGACGAATCCGGTGAGGCCGGTGCGCGCGCCGTTCGAAAGGCCGAGGATGTCGATCGGCGCCTTCACGGCCGACGACGTGATGTTCACGATGCGTCCGAAGCGGCGCTCGATCATGCCGTCGACCGTCGCCTTGATCAGCTCGATCGGCGTCAGCATGTTCGCATCGAGCGCGCGAATCCAGTCGTCGCGCGTCCAGTCGCGGAAATCGCCGGGCGGCGGGCCGCCGGCGTTGTTCACGAGGATGTCGGGTTGCGGGCAAGCGGCCAGCGCCGACTCGCGGCCTTCCGGCGTCGTGATGTCGCACGCGACCCAGCCGACCGGCCGGCGCGCTCGCTCACCGATCTCGGTCGCCGCGCGCTCGACGTCCTGCGCAGTTCGGGCGACGATCGTCACGTCGCACCCTGCTTCGGCCAGCGCCTGCGCGCAGCCGCGGCCCAGCCCCTTGCTCGCGGCGCAGACGAGCGCGCGTTTTCCGGCGATGCCAAGATCCATCGTAGCGTTCCGTTCAGCTGCTGACGATAACTCGACGCGCCTGCAGCACCGTCATGATCGCGATGACCAGCAGCACGGCGACGACCATGAACATCTGCGGCGCCAGACCATGGTCGAGCATCAGGCCGAACCATAACGGGCCGAGCGTTGCACCCACGTCGAGTCCGGAATAGACGAAGCCGTAGACGCGGCCGGACGCGCCTTTCGGCGTGGCGCTGCGAACGATCAAGTCCCGCGAAGGTCCGGTCGCGCCGATGGCGAAGCCGATCGCGGCGAACAGCGGCAGCAGCAGCGCCAGCGACGGACCGAGCGCAACCAGCCCGGTCAGAAGCGACGCAACGAGCAGGCCGCCGGCGGCAATTCGATCGTGACGATCGGAGCGCGCGGCGAGAAAGCCGCCGAGCAGGATGCCCGCGCTGCCCCCGAGCAGGTACGCCGTGACGGCGGAGTTCGCCAGCGCCAACGGAACACTGAAGCCCGCGTTCAGCGCGCTGCCCGCGAACGTCTGCATACCGATGCCCGCCGTCGTCTGCACGACGAAATAGCCGAAGCAGGCCAGGATCGCAGCCTGGCGGAACAACGCGAAGCTTCCGCGCAGCGTGTGCGCATGCGCATCGGCAGCGCGATGCGAAGTCAGGTACGCCCGCTGCATCGCCAGCGCGCCGAGCACGACAGCACCCACGAGTCCCATCGCGCCGAGCGCGCCGCGCCACCCGATCAGGGCCGCCAGCCCGAAGCTCACGATCGGCGCGATCGCGTATCCGAGGTTGCCGAGGATCCCGTGCGTCGAGTACGCATGGCCGAGCCGCCGGGGCGCGACGCTGGCGTTCAGGATCGCGAAATCGGCGGGATGGAAAACGCCGTTGCCCGCCCCCATGATGATGACGATCGGGAACAGCCATCCGACCGACGGGGCGAAAGCCGCGAGCACGGTCCCGCCGGCAAGGAAGGCCATGCCCGTGAAGAGGACCGGCCGCGCGCCAAAGCGATCGACCCAGAAGCCGGCGATGAACTGGACGAGACCGGAAGCCGCGTAGAACGCGCCGACCAATGCACCCAGCAGCGTCCATGACGCGTCGAACTCGGCGCGCAGCAGCGGAAACAGCGGTGGCAGCGCAAGCTGGAAAAAATGCGACAGGCCGTGCCCGATGCCGACAAGCCCGATGACGCGGGCATCGCGACGGAACGACTCCGGGGGTGGTACGTCCAAGGCTTACCAGCGTGTAAGGTCGGTGTTGCGGACGTGACCAAGGTCACTGTCGCGGCACTATAGCAAAGCGCCCTCAGCGCCGCCCCTCTCCCGCGCGTGCGCGAGGCGATCTCGATAGGAGCGATTCGATGGTCGACAAGGTCGTGCAGTCCGACGAGCAATGGCGTTCGAAACTGACGCCGGAGCAATACCGCGTCACGCGCAAGAAGGGCACGGAGCGCGCGTTCACCGGCGAGTACTGGGACAACCATGCAGCCGGCCAGTACAACTGCGTTTGTTGCGGCACGCCGCTGTTCGATGCGGGAACGAAGTTCGACTCCGGGACCGGCTGGCCGTCGTTCTATGCGCCGGTCGCCAAGGAGAACGTGCGCGAGGAGGACGACAGCTCGTTCTTCACGCGTCGCACCGAGGTGGTCTGCGCGGCCTGCGATGCGCACCTGGGCCACGTGTTCCCGGACGGACCGGAGCCGACCGGCTTGCGTTACTGCATGAATTCGGCGGCGCTGAAGTTCGAGCCGACGAGGTGAGGTTACGAACCCTCGTCGCGATCCCCAGCGTCATTGGCGCGAGAGACGCTGCGATTCCCGCTTCCGCGGCGAATGACGCCAGCTCGGCCCCGCATTCGCGGGGACGACGATCAAGACTGATGCGTGTCCTCCTTGCCGAAGACGATCCGATGATCGGCGCGGCCGTCGAGCGCGGCCTGCGCCAGGACGGGTTCGTCGTCGATTGGGTCCGCGACGGTGCCGCCGCCGAAACCGCGCTCGCGCAGAAGCGTGCACGACCTGCTGCTGCTGGATCTCGGCCTGCCGCGGCGCTCGGGGCTCGACGTGCTCGCGGCGATGCGGCGGCGGAACGATGCGCGGCCGGTGTTGATCCTCACGGCGCGGGACGCGGTCAGCGACCGCGTCGCCGGCCTCGATGCCGGCGCGGACGATTACCTCGTCAAGCCGTTCGACCTGGACGAGCTCGCGGCCCGCATCCGTGCACTCGGGCGCCGTCGCTCCGAACGCGCAGCGCCGCTGCTGGCGCACGGCGATCTGACGCTGGATCCTGCGACCCGCGAAGTGACCCGCGCCGGCGAAGCCGTCCTCACTGTCGCCACGCGAGTTCGCGTTGCTCGAAGCGTTGATGACACGGCCGACGTCCGTTCTCTCGCGCGCGCAGCTCGAGCAACGGCTCTACGGCTGGGACGAGCCGGTCGAGAGCAACGCCGTCGAGGTGCACCTGCACGCACTGCGCCGCAAGCTCGGCGCCGACGCGATCCGCAACGTGCGCGGCGTCGGCTGGTCGCTGGCACCTGCGCGCTCGACGCGATGAGTCGCG
This sequence comes from uncultured beta proteobacterium, assembly GCA_963804205.1. Taxonomy (GTDB): domain Bacteria; phylum Pseudomonadota; class Gammaproteobacteria; order Burkholderiales; family Casimicrobiaceae; genus VBCG01. Next base: position 517,346 of record CAWDPJ010000010.1, read on the forward strand.
CGCGTTCGATCCATGCCACGCTGGTCGCGTGGCTCGCGGTCGGCCTCGCCCTGTCGCTGGTTGCCGCGGCGGTGCTCACTTATCAGCGCGCACGCAACGAGGCGAACGCGCTGTTCGATCTGCAATTGCAGCAAACCGCCGCGTCGATCATCGGCATGCCGATCGCAGGCAGCGGTCCGTTCCCCGGCTCGTCGGGCGAGGACGGGCTCGTCGTGCAGATCTGGGACCGTCAGGGCGTGCGCATCTACCGGTCGCGCCCGCCGACCCCTGAAGGCGAGCGCATGCCCGAGCAAAGCACGCCCGGCTTCGCGACGATCGACACGCCCTCGGGCCCGTATCGCGTGTTCAGCGTTCTCGCGAACGGGCAGATCGTCCAGGTCGGACAGCCGTTGCACGTGCGAAGCGAGCTTGCTGCGCGTCTTGCGCTATCGACGATCCTGCCGCTCGCGATCATCACGCCGATCATCGCGTTGCTCGTCTGGATCGCTGTGCGGCGCGGGCTCGCGCCGCTGGATCGGGTCGCGGACGCCGTGCAGAAACGCTCACCGAGCCAGCTTGCGCCGCTCGACGCGAAAGGTTGGCCGCGCGAGGTCGAGCCGCTGGTCGAAGCACTGAACGGTCTGCTGGGACGGCTGGAGCGGGCGATCGATTCGCAGCGCGCCTTCGTCGCCGACGCCGCGCACGAATTGCGCACGCCGCTCGCAGCGCTGGCTTTGCAGGCCCAGCTGGCGGAACGCGAAGCCACGCCCGAGGCACGGGAGCGTGCGCTGGCCGATCTGCGCGGCGGTCTCGCGCGCGCAACCCGCGTTGTCGAGCAGCTGCTGGCGCTTGCGCGCGAAGAGCCCGGCGTCGCATCGCGCCCGTTCGTGCACGTCGCCGTTGCACCGCTTGCCCGCGAGGTCGTCGCATCGTTCGCGCCTCTCGCCGCGGCGAAGTCCATCGACCTCGGCATGGCGAACGCGGACGACGGCGTGCGGATCGAAGGCGACCCCGATGCGCTGAAGACGCTGCTCGCCAATCTGATCGACAACGCCCTCCGCTACACGCCGCCGGGCGGCCGCGTCGACGTGACCGTCGAGCGGCACGACGACACCGTGCTGATCGCAGTGCGCGACACCGGACCGGGCATCCCGGCCGACGAGCGCGATCGTGTGTTCGAGCGCTTCGCGCGCGGGATTGCACCGGATGCGCCCGGTAGCGGACTCGGTCTCGCCATCGTGAAGAGCATCGTCGAGCGACACGCCGGCACGGTGGCGCTCACCGAGGGGCTGGACGGCGCCGGCGTCGGCGTCCTTGTCCGATTGCCGGCCGCACGGTCTTAAGGGAACTCTAAGTCTTGCGTCCTTATCCTAAGCAGCGTACGGGGCTGCACGGCCCCTCAAACCTGCTCCCGAAAGGACCCTCGATGGTTTCGACATTCAAGCGCAGTGCCGTCACGCTGGCGGTGATCGGTGCGCTCGGCCTCGGTGCCGTCGCTGCCGAACACATCGTCTCGCCGACGACTGCAGCGACGCCTGTTGCGGCCGCCGCAGCGCCCGCCCCGCAGCTCACGGCCGCTCAGCGCGGCCTCCCCAGCTTCGCCGACATCGTCGCCTCCCAAGGCCCCGCCGTCGTGCAGATCCGCTCGAGCAAGGACGCGAAGAAAGTTTCGCTCGCCCGTGAAGGCATGCCCGACTTCCAGCTTCCGCCGGAGATTCGCGCCGTTCTTCCGCGGACAGCCGATGCCGCGCATGCCGCAACCCGGCCCGTCGACGGGCACCGGCTCCGGCTTCATCGTCGGGAACGACGGTATCGTGCTGACGAACGCGCACGTCGTCGCGGACGCGGATGAAGTGCTCGTCAAGCTCACCGATCAGCGCGAGTACCGCGCGAAGGTGCTGGGTAGCGACGCGGCCACCGACGTCGCCGTGCTGAAGATCGAAGCGAAGAACCTGCCGGTCGTGAAGCTCGGCGATCCGGCGACGACCCGCGTCGGCGACTGGGTCGTAGCGATCGGCACGCCCTACGGGCTCGACAACACCGTCACGTCGGGCATCGTCAGCGCGAAATCGCGCGCGCTGCCTGGCGACGGCGTCGTGCCGTTCATCCAGACCGACGCCGCGGTGAATCCCGGCAACTCGGGTGGCCCGCTGTTCAACCTGAACGGCGAAGTCGTCGGCATCAACTCGCAGATCTTCTCGCGCTCCGGCGGCTTCCAGGGCGTCGCGTTCGCGATTCCGATCGACGTCGCGATGAACGTGGCCGATCAGATCCGCACCACCGGCAAGGTTTCGCACGGTCGACTCGGCGTCAGCGTGCAACCGGTCGATCAGGCCCTCGCCGACAACTTCGGCTTGAACGGTCCGCGCGGTGCGCTCGTCGGCAGCGTGCAGAAGGGCAGCCCGGCGGAAAAGGCGGGCATCGAAGCGGGCGACGTCATCGTCGGCTTCAACGGCAAGCCGATCGAGCGATCGAGCGACCTGCCCTACCAGGTCGCCGCGACGAAGCCCGGCTCGACCGCGAAGGTCGAGGTCTGGCGCGACGGCAAGACCCGCACGCTCAACGTCGAGATCGGAACCCGCGAGGCGCCGAAGACGCTTGCGCAAGCCGAGGACGAAGGCGTGTCGAAGGGCAAGCTCGGCGTTTCCGTCCGGCCGCTGACGCCGGAAGAGAAGAAGGCCGGCAACGTCGAGCGCGGCGTGATCGTCGAGCAGGTCGGTGGCGCGGCGGCCAAGGCCGGCGTGCAGGCGGGCGACATCATCGTCTCGGTGAACCGCAAGCCGATCAACACGCCCGAGGAGCTGAAGTCCGCGATCGACAAGGCCGGCAAGACAGTTGCGCTGCTGATCAAGCGTGACGATGCGCAGATCTTCGTGCCGGTGACGATCGGCTGAGGCCATCGATCCAGCCCACGGCGTCATTCCCGCGAAGGCGGGAATCGAGTGTCTTTGATCTCGAAAAGACGCTGAGTCCTAAGCCTGCGCGGGGACGACAAGTGCTAAGAGACGGCTCCTTCGATGGAGCCGTTTTTTCCGTTGTGCGGTCCTCACTCGATCGCGGCCGTCGCATCCATCGCGAGCCAGCCTTCGTGGTCCTTCGCCCACAGGTGCAACGTCGTGCCGTCGGCTGCGGCTCGCCGCAAACGCGGAAAGGATGGATGTCGAACAGCGGCCGCACGGCGCGGAATTCGAATCGCGTCACCGCGCGCGTCGCTGCGGTGGTCGCGCAACAGGTCGAGCAGCAGCGTCGCGATCAGCGGGCCGTGCACGATCAGCCCGGGATAGCCCTCGACCTGCGTGACGTAGCGCCGGTCATAGTGGATCCGATGACCGTTGAACGTGAGCGCCGAGTAGCGGAACAACAGGACGTCGTCCGGCACCCATTCGCGCTCCCACGCCGACGTCGCCGGCGCTGGCTGCGGCGCCACCGGCGGATCGTCCGGCTTGGGTGCTTCGCGGTAGACGATGTCGTGGAACTCGGTCAGCGCGACCGCTTCGCTCGCGTCCGTCGTGATCTCGTGACGCACCCGGACGAAGACCAGCGGACCGGTGCGTCCGGATTTCTCGGTCACGTTCTCGATCGTCGATACGCGCGTGATCGCGTCACCGACGTGCAGCGGCCGATGGAACGTCAGCTGGCTGCCGGCCCACATCCGGCGCGGCAACGGCACCGGCGGCAGAAAGCCGCCGCGCTGCGCATGACCGTCCGGACCGATCGCCGAACGCCGGTGCAGCGGGAGGAAGTACAGCCAATGCCAGAGCGCGGGTAGCGGCGTGCCCGGCGCGGGGCGCGCCGGGTCGCGATCCAGCGTCGCCGCCAGCGCTGCGCAGGGGGTCGGCGTGACGACATCGGTCAGGCGCTCGGTGCGCCCGATCCACTGCTGCAACGGCTCTTTCTGGCTCATCGCGTGATCCTTCCGCCAGTTGCGATTTTGACTCGATTCGGCCTCCGGCCGGCTTCTCGAGCCCGGACGCCCGGGGAATCGCCGTCCGTCGGAACCGCTTGCGTTCCCCTGCTTTCACGATGATATCATTCTGATACGCCCTGACCGACCGCGACTGCGCGCCGGTGAGCGGGCGGTATCGAAGGGGAGACAAGGCTATGGAACGCGCTGCAAACTGCCACCGACTCACGTCGAGCGACCGATCGGCACGTGGAACGGCTTCGCGGTCCTCGCGCTCGGCCTGACGTTGTACGTCGTCGCCGGATGGCGGCTCTTCGCGACGGTCATCCAGGGTCGACCCACGCTCGGGGCGGTCATCCTGATCGTCGTCCTGTTCCTGCTCGGCACGCTCGTGCTCGCGGGGCTGTACACGCTGCAGCCGAACGAAGCCGCGATCCTGCAGCTCTTCGGCGCGTACCGCGGTACGAGCCGCGTCCCGGGCCTGCGCGGGACCATCCCGTTCTACACGCGCCGCAAGCTCTCGGCGCGTGCGCGCAACCTCAACGGCGACCGGCTGAAGGTCAACGACAAGAGCGGCAACCCGATCGAGATCGCCGCGGTCGTCGTCTGGCACGTCGAGGACACGGCGAAGGCCGCGTTCGACGTCGAGGATTACGAGAACTTCGTCAAGGTGCAGAGCGAGGCCGCCGTTCGTCATCTCGCGTCGTCGTTCGCGTACGACGAGGACGACACGCATGGCGGCGCGCGCGAACCGACCCTTCTCGGCAGCGCGGATGTCGTCGCCAATGCGCTGGTGCGCGAGTTGCAAGCGCGGCTCGACCAGGCCGGCGTCGTCGTCGAGGAGGCGCGCCTCACGCACCTCGCATACGCCCCCGAGATCGCGCAGGTGATGCTCCGCCGCCAGCAGGCCGAGGCGATCATCGCCGCGCGCAAGAAGATCGTGCACGGCGCGGTCTCGATGGTCGAGATGGCGCTGGCCGAGCTGTCGGCGAAGCAGGTGGTCAATCTCGACGACGAGCGCAAGGCCTCGATGGTGTCGAACCTGATGACCGTGCTTTGCGCCGAGAGCGAAGTGCAACCGGTGATCAATACCGGGACGCTGTACTCGTAACCGTCGCGCCGCCGTCGCCAAGGAGGTCGTCATGAACCGCTGGCTCACGATTGCTCTCATCGGCGTCACGCTCGCCGCCGGCGCACTGCTGCTGGGCACGACCCCGCAGCTGCCGGCTCGCGTCGCTACCCACTTCGATTGGAGCGGCACCCCCAACGGCTGGATGGACCGCGAGACCTATCTGGTCTTCATGCTCGGGTTCAGCGTCGGACTGCCGTGGATCACCTTCGCGATCATGCTGTTTCAACGGGGCGTGCGTAACCGGGACTACTGGCTCGCGCCGCCGCGACGCGACGCGTCGCTTCGCGCGGTGGGTGCTTTCGCTGCCGCGACGGGCCTCGCCATGGCCTTGTTCATCACGTCGATCCACCTTGCGATCGTGAGCGCCCATGCGACGCAACCGATTCGTCTCGACAACGGCAAGCTCGTGACCGCGCTCGTGCTGTTTGCGACCGCCATGATCGGCCTCGCCATCGTCCATGGGCTGCGGTTCCGGCGCTGAGCGCCTCGGGTCTCAAAGCGTCGGAAACCGCATGGCCGAGCGCAAGTCGTTCCTGCTGCGCATCGATCCCGGCCTGTGGGCCGAGATCGAGCGGCTCGCGCAGGCGGAGCTTCGCAGCGTCAACGCGCAGGTCGAGTACCTGTTGCGCGATGCGCTCGCACGACGCGGCCGTGCGCGCGGGATACCGGCCGCGGCAGCCGAAGAATCGTACGACGGCAAGCGTGAATGAAGCCGCAGCTCGAGCCTCTTCGAGGAGACGAGATGATGACCCCCAATCGCAACGACCGTTCCCGCGATCGCGCCCGCAACACGCTCGCCGCGTTGTTGCCGACGCAGCTGGCCGGTCGCGCCGTGCGACGAACGAGCACGAACGAGTTCCTCGGCCTGCCGTGGTACGCGATCGCGGTCGGCCCGGACCTCGCGAAAGGCGAACGCCGGGGTCATGCGCGCGGGGTGATTGCGATCGGCGACATCGCGACCGGGATCTTCGCGTTCGGCGGCTGGGCACGCGGCGTGTTTGCATTCGGCGGGCTGGCCACCGGCTTGTTCTCGTTCGGCGGCCTGTCGATCGGCCTCGTGACGGCGTTCGGCGGCCTCGCGTTGTCGGCGCTCCTGGCGATCGGCGGCGGCGCCGCAGGAATGCTGGCCGTGGGTGGCGCGGCCGCGGGACAGTACGCAGTCGGCGGGGCGCCGTTCGGCACGTATGTCATCGGGCCGACGCGCGTCGACCCCGAAGCGGTCGAGCTGTTCGAGGCGTTGGGATTCCCGGTCCGTTCGAGATGAAATCAGGGACAGGCACTAATTCCTGCTGAATTAGTGCCTGTCCCTGATTAGCCGAGCACGCGGACGATGAACCGCCCGAGCTCCTCGATCTCCTCGAGGACCGCGCTGTGCGGCATCCGGTAGGTATGCCATTCGACCGGCCAGCCGGCGTCCTCGAGCAGCTTGCTCGAGGACTCGCCCCACGCGTAGCGCACGACCTCGTCGTCGGTACCGTGCGCGAGGAAGATCGGCGTGTGCTTGTTGGCCGCGGCCGCTTCCTCGGCGAGCGACTGCGGATCGATCAGGTACGTCGACAGCGCGACGAGCCCCGCCAGCCGCTCGCTGTGCCGCAGCCCGGTGTAGAGCGCGACTGCGCCGCCCTGGGAGAATCCGCCCGAGCACGATTCGCGAAGCCGCGATGCCGCGCTGTCGTTCACGCGTGATCAGGTGCTCGACGTGCGAGCGCGACATCCGCACGCCGGCCAGGTCCGCGCGCGCTTCGAAGTCGGCGTCGTAAAGGTCGTACCACGCCGGCATGACGTAACCGCCGTTGATCGTCACCGCCATTTCGGGCGCGTGCGGGAACAGAAACCGCACCTTGAGCGTGGTTGGCAAACGCAGCGCCGGCACCATATCTGACCAACCATGGCCGTCGTCGCCGAGGCCGTGAAGGAAGATCACGGCGGCGTCCGGGGCGGGCGCGGTCTCGATCTCGACCGCCGGCAGAAGCGCGAAGTCGGTCATCGTTGGCGCCATTCTGGCCTGTTCAGCCGGGTGACGGAAGCGTAAACTGCGCGGCCTTAGGCTCAGCCCTCACGAGGGGCCAAAGCGACGCCGTACGGAACCGACCAGGGAACCTTACTAGGCTCCGCGGCATCCCAAAAGACACGATTTTTTGCGGAGTACGTCCCGATGGCCTCCCCTGCCCCCGCTGCTTGCGCGACGTCGCGCTGGACGACAAGTACGCGCTCGATTCCGGCCGCGTCTACCTGAACGGCGTCCAGGCGCTCGTTCGCCTGCTGATGCTGCAGCGCCAGCGCGACAAGGCCGCGGGCCTCAACACCGGCGGGTTCGTCTCCGGCTACCGCGGCTCGCCGCTGGGCGGCCTCGACCAGGCGCTGTGGAAGGCGTCGAAGTTCCTCGACCGCGCGAACGTCAAGTTCCAGCCGGGCCTGAACGAGGACCTCGCGGCGACGTCGATCTGGGGCTCGCAGCAGGTCAACCTGCATCCGGGCGCGAAAGTCGATGGCGTGTTCGCGATGTGGTACGGCAAGGGCCCGGGCGTCGACCGCAGCGGCGACGTGTTCAAGCACGCGAACTACGCCGGCACGAGCAAGCACGGCGGCGTGCTCGTGCTCGCGGGCGACGACCATGCCGCGAAATCGTCGACGGTGCCGCACCAGTCCGATCACGCGTTCTCCGCGGCGATGATGCCGGTGCTCTACCCGTCGTCGGTGCAGGAGATCCTCGATCTCGGCCTGCACGGCTGGGCGATGAGCCGCTATTCGGGCTGCTGGGTCGGCTTCAAGTGCGTCGCCGATACCGTCGAGAGCTCGTCGTCGGTCTACGTCGATCCGTCGCGCGTGAACATCATCGTTCCCGACGATTTCCCGCTGCCCGCGGACGGCGTGTCGATCCGCTGGCCGGACGCGTTCCTCGCGACCGAAGCGCGGATGCAGGACTACAAGATCTACGCCGCGCTGCATTACTGCCGCGTCAACAACCTGAACCGCATCGTCATCGACGCCCCCAGGCCGCGCCTCGGGATCATCACCTCGGGCAAGAGCTATCTCGACGTTCGCCAGGCGCTCGACGACCTCGGCCTCGACGAGCACGAATGCGCGGCGATGGGCATCCGCGTCTACAAGGTCGCGCATGCCCTGGCCGCTCGAGCCCGAAGGCGTGCGGCATTTCGCCGAAGGCCTCGAGGAGATCCTCGTCGTCGAGGAGAAGCGGCAGATCGTCGAGTACCAGCTGAAGGAGCAGCTCTACAACTGGCGCGACGACGTGCGTCCGCGCGTCGTCGGCAAGTTCGACGAGAAGGGCGAATGGGTGCGCCCGCACGGCGACTGGCTGCTGCCGGCCGCCGGCGAGCTGACGCCGGCGATGATCGCCCGCGTGATCGCCAAGCGCATCGAGCGGCTCGGCCTCACGCCGAACGACGACGACAAGCGCAAGATCCGCGACGCGCGTCGACTTCATCAACGCGAAGGAAGCGGCGCTCGCGAAGCCGAAGATCGAGATTGCGCGCATCCCGTACTTCTGCTCGGGCTGCCCGCACAACACGTCGACGAAGGTGCCGGAAGGCAGCCGCGCGACCGCGGGCATCGGCTGCCACGTGATGGCGATCTGGATGGATCGCTCGACCGGCGAGTTCACGCACATGGGCGGCGAAGGCGTGCCGTGGATCGGCCAGGCGCCGTTCACCGAAGAGAAGCACATCTTCGCGAACCTCGGCGACGGCACCTACTACCACAGCGGCATCCTCGCGATCCGCGCGTGCGTGGCCGCGAAGGTCAACATCACGTTCAAGATCCTCTACAACGACGCGGTCGCGATGACCGGCGGCCAGCCGGTCGACGGCCCGCTCACGCCGCAGGACATCGCGCGCCAGGTGGCCGCCGAAGGCGTGACGAAGATCGTCGTCGTCAGCGACGAGCCGGACAAGTATCCGTCGGGCTATTTCGATGCGTCGATCCCGATCCACCATCGCGACGACATGGAGCAAGTGCAGCTGCAGCTGCGCGAGACGCCGGGCACGACGATCCTGCTCTACGACCAGACCTGCGCCGCCGAAAAGCGCCGCCGCCGCAAGCGCGGCAAGCTGGCGGATCCGGCGAAGCGCGTCGTGATCAACGAGCTGGTCTGCGAAGGTTGCGGCGACTGCGGCGTCAAGTCGAACTGCGTGTCGGTGCAGCCGGTCGAGACCGAGTTCGGCCGCAAGCGCACGATCGACCAGTCGTCGTGCAACAAGGATTATTCGTGCGTCAACGGCTTCTGCCCGAGCTTCGTCACCGTCGAGGGCGGCCAGTTGCGCAAGCCGAAGAAGGCGGAAGCGGTCGACTTCTCGAACCTGCCCGCGCCGGTGCAGCGTCGATAGCGCGGAGCCGTACGGCATCCTGATCACGGGCATCGGCGGCACCGGCGTGATCACGATCGGCGCGCTGCTCGGCATGGCGGCGCACCTCGAAGGCAAGGGCTGCTCGGTGCTCGACATGACCGGCCTCGCGCAGAAGAACGGCGCGGTCGTCTCGCACGTGCGCATCGCCGACACGCCGGAGCGGCTGTACGCGACGCGCATCGCCGCCGGCGAAGCCGACTTCGTGCTGGCGTGCGACATCCTGACCGGCGTCGGCGACGAAGCGCATCGCGAAGATGCAGAAGGGCAAGACCAAGGCGCTGGTCAACACCGCGCTCGTCATGCCGGCGTCGTTCACGCGCACACCCGACCTCAAGTTCCCGCTCGGCTCGATGGAGCAGGAGATCCGCGACGCGGTGTCCGCGGGCGATGCCGAGTTCCTCGATGCGACGAAGCTCGCGACGGGCCTGATGGGCGACTCGATCGCGACGAACCTGTTCATGGTCGGCTTCGCGTACCAGCGCGGCCGGTTGCCGCTCTCCGAAGCGTCGATCCTGAAGGCGATCGAGCTCAACGGCACTGCGATCGAGTCGAACACGCGCTCGTTCCAGTGGGGACGCCTGGCGGCCGTGGATCCGGCGAAGGTCGCGTCGATGGCCATTGCGCGCGAGCTGCCCGAGTCGCAGCGGCTGTCGACGTCGCTCGACGACACCGTCGCGCGGCGCGCGAAGTTCCTCACCGACTACCAGGATGCGGCGTATGCGAAGCGCTATACCGACCTGGTCGAGCGGGTAAAGCCGGCGGAAGCGAACGTGAAGCCGAGCAGCACCGCGCTCACCGAAGCGGTCGCGCGCTACTACTTCAAGCTGCTGGCGATCAAGGACGAGTACGAGGTCGCGCGGCTGTACACGCAGACCGACTTCATCGAGCGCGTCGCGGGGCAGTTCGAAGGCGATTACACGCTGAAATTCCATCTGGCCCCGCCGATCATGGCCAAACCGGATCCGGTCACCGGCGAGCCGCGCAAGCGCGAGTACGGACCCTGGATGCTGAAGGCGTTCGGCGTGCTGGCGAAACTGAAGGGTTTGCGCGGCACCGCGCTCGACGTGTTCGGCAAGACGGCGGAGCGTCGTCGCGAGCGCGCGCTGATCGGCGAGTACGAAACGCTGATCGCGGAGTTGCTGGCCAAGCTCGCGCCCCACAATCTCGCGCTCGCTGTCGACCTCGCGCGCATCCCCGAGCTGATCCGCGGCTACGGTCACGTCAAGGAGCGGCACCTCGCCGCGGCGAAGCAGCAGGAAGCGACGCTGCTCGAGCGCTTCCGCGAGGCGAAGCCGACGACGCTGCCGCCGGTGGTGGCGGTGGCTGCATGATCGACGCCGCGGCACTTGAGCGGCGTCGTCCCCGCGAACGCGGGGATCCAGCTGTCTTTGCGAGTCCAACGACACTGGGTTCCCGCTTTCGCGGGAACGACGCCGGAGAACTGACGATTCCGGTGCTCCCACCCGATCGAAATTCGCCATGTCGTTCAAGTCCTGCCCTGCTATCGCGCCTTGCCTCGCTGCTCGTCGCCGCACCGCTCTTCGCCGCGACGTTCGCGGGTGTCGACGTCCCCGCACCGCCGCCGCCGAAGAACGTGACCGAGACATATTTCGGCACGAGCGTCGACGATCCGTATCGCTTTCTCGAGGAGGTGAAGGATCCGGCCGTCGTGGCATGGATGAAGTCGCAAGCCGACGCCGCGACCGCAATCCTCGCGAAGCTGCCCGGGCGCGATCCGCTGCTCGCGCGCATCCAGGAGATCGAGTCGAAAGCCGCCGGGTTGACCGACCGCGCGGTGCGCGCCGCAAGCGGCCGTTACTTCTTCCTGAAGCGCGACCCGGCCGACAACCAGTTCCGGCTCGTGTATCGCGACACCGCGGACGGTCCGGAGCGGCTCATCGTCGATCCCGAGGCGCTCGACGACGAAGACCGGGATGCCGCACTCGATCATGGATTTTGCACCGTCGGATGACGGCAAACGCATCGCCTACGCGATCCAGAGCGGCGGCGGCGAGATCGGCACGCTGCATGTCGTCGATCTTGCGACCGGCGCGCAGCTGACGCCGCCGATCGATCGCATCCGCTACGCCGACGTCGCCTGGCTCGACGACGGCAGCGGCTTTTTCTACTCGCGGCTCCGGGAAGGCTACGAGACCCTGCCGCCGGGCGAGAAGTTCGCCGATCGATCGCGGCATTTCCGCGCACTCGACAGCGCCGGTACCGATCGCAAGGTGTTCAGCCCCAGTCTCAACGCCGACCTGAAGCTGCCCGACTACGCGAGCGGCTCCGTGATTCCGATCCCGGGGACGAAACGGGTCGCCAACATCGTGTATCACGGCGTCGAGCGCTACCAGACGCTTTATCTCGCGGACCTCGCCGCGGCGAAGGCCGGCACGGCGCGCTGGCAGCCGGTCATCGGCCTCGACGACAAGGTGACCGACATCGGCATCGCCGGCGGCTCGATCTACGTGCGCTCCGCGAAGAGCAGCCCGCGTTACCAGGTGCTGCGCATGCCGCTCGCGGCGCCGGATATCGCGAAAGCGGAAGTCGTGGTCCCGTCGGGCGAGAGCGTGATCACCAGCATCAAGGCGGCGCGCGACGCGCTGTACATCGTCCGCCGCGACGGTGCGACGCAGTCGTTGTGGCGCCTGCCGCACGTGCGCAATGCGAAGCCCGCGAAGGTCGCGCTGCCGTTCGACGGCGCCGTCGAGATCACCGGCGCGTCACCGCTACGCAATGGCGCGGTGCTCGAGCTCTCCGGTTGGACGCGCGCATCCAAGCCGTACGTTTACGAGCCTTCGGCGGGGAAGGTCGTGCAGCTTCCATTCGTCGCACCCGGCGCGTACGACGCGCCGGACGACATCGTCGCGCGCGAAGTGCGTTTTCGCAGTCACGACGGCGTCGAGGTCCCGCTGTCGATCCTCGCGCGCAAGGACGTGAAGCTCGACGGCAGCAATCCGACGATCCTGTACGGCTACGGCGCGTACGGTGTGACCGATGACCCGTACTTCAGCCCGCGGATCTACGCATGGCTCCAGCGCGGCGGCGTGTTCGCGTTCGCACACGTGCGCGGCGGCGGTGCGTTCGGCGAGGAATGGCATCTGGCGGGCCGCAAGACCACGAAACCGAACACGTGGAAGGACGGGATCGCGGCGGCCGAATGGCTGATCGCGAACAAGTACACGAGCAAGGCGCGGATCGGCATCTACGGCGGCAGCGCGGGCGGCATCTTCGTCGGCCGTGCGATCACCGAGCGGCCCGATCTGTTCGCGGCCGCCGTGCCGATCGTCGGCACGTTCGATGCGCCGCGGTTCGAGACCAGCGCGAACGGCGCGGCGAACTTTCCCGAGTTCGGCTCGATGAAGAACGAGGCGGAAGCGCGCGCGCTGCTCGCGATGAGCACCTACCACGCGATCCGCGACGGCACGCCTTATCCCGGCATCCTGTTCGTGCACGGCGTCAACGATATTCGCGTCGACGTCTGGCAGACGCTGAAGGCCGGCGCGCGCTTCGCTACGGCGACGAGCAGCGGCAAGCCGGTGCTGATGCGGCTCGAGTACGACAGCGGCCATGGCCAGGGAAGCACGCGCGCGCAGTCGCAGGCGCGCGCCGCGGACATCTGGTCGTTCATGCTGTGGCAGTTCGGCGTTCCGGAGTTCCAGCCGCAGGGGACCGCGCCTGCGAGTAAAGCGGCTGCGCCGGCATCTGCGTCGTAATGAGCTGGTCGGCCCCCTCACCCCGACCCTCTCCCCCGAACGACGGGGGAGAGGGAGTAGCAACCGAGCCGTGCCAGCGAGCAGCCCCCTCACCCCAACCCTCTCCCCAGCTTCGCCGGGGAGAGGGAGTTACAAGTCCGCGAGGGATCAAGCTCCCTCTCCCCCGCCGTTCGGGGGAGAGGGTCGGGGTGAGGGGGTTCGCGTGTGCCGCGCTGTTCGCGTCGTTGTCTCTGCAACCGCTGCACGCCCGAACCTTCGCCGGCGTCGAGATCGCGCCGCCGCTGCCCGCGAAGCCCGTAACCGATACGTTTTTCGGCGTATCGGTCGAGGATCCGTATCGCTTTCTCGAGGACACCGGCGACCCGGTCGTGCAGCAGTGGATGCGCGGCCAGGCCGACGCCGCCGCGGCGGTGCTCGCGAAAATTCCCGCGCGCGATGCCCTGCTCGCACGCATCCAGGAAATCGATGCAGCGGTCCCGGCGGTGATCGGCCAGCTGCACCGTGACGCGCGCGGCGCGCTCGTGTACCTGAAGCGAGGCGCGCAGGAGAACCAGTTCAAGCTCTACCGTCGCGACCGGCCGGGCGGCGAGGAGCGGCTGCTCGTCGACGTCGAGCAGATCGCAAAAGCGACCGGCAAGCCGCATGCGATCGGCGAGCTTCGCATCTTCGCCCGACGGGCGTCACATCGCCTACAGCATCTCCGCGAGCGGCACCGAGATCGGCACGCTGCATGTGATCGACGCGACCACCGGCAAGGAAGTGATGCCGCCGATCGACCGGATTCGCGGCGGGAGCGCCCTCTGGCTCGACGATGGGAGCGGCTTCTTCTACTTGCGCCTCGCATCCGACTACGCGTCACGACCGCGCGACGAGCGCTTCCTCGACCAGCGCACGTACTTCCGATCGCTTCGCGCACCCGAGGACGAGCGCGTGGTGTTCGGTCCCGGTGTTCACGACACCGTAACGCTCGACCGCGGCGACAACGTCGTACCTCGTATCCGGTGCCGGACCGCAACCTCGTGCTCGCGATCGTCGCGCACGGCGTGCTGCGCGAGATCTCGCTCTACCATGCGCCGCTCGACGGCGTGCTCGCGGGCTCGCCGCGCTGGCAAAAGCTGTTCGACGCTTCCGCCGGCGTTCACGAAGTCGCGGCCGGCGGCCCGTGGCTTTACCTGCGCAGTGCGCAACGCGCGCCGCGATTCAAGGTGCTGCGCATGCGGCTCGACCGGCTCGACCTCGACGCCGCGACCGTCGTGGTGCCGGAGAGCGAGGGTGTGGTCAACGACATCGGCGGCACGCGCGACGCGCTGTATGTCACGCGCCGCGAAGGCGTCGAGAAGCGGTTGTACCGCGTGTCGCACGACGAGACCGCGACCCTTACGCCGATCGCCCTCCCGGTCACCGGCAATGTCCGCATCGCGAACGCCCACGCACTCGCGAACGGCGCGGTGCTGATGCTCGGAGGCTGGACGCGGGCCACGCGCCATTACCTGCTCGACGAGACCGGCCGCGCGCGCGATCTCGAGCTGTCGCCGGTCGGCCCCTTCGATGCGCCGACGGGTATCGTTGCCCGCGAAGCGCGGGTGAAGAGCCACGACGGTGTCGAAGTGCCGGTTTCGATCCTGAGCGGCCGCGACACGAAGCTCGACGGCCGCAATCCGCTGATGCTGTACGGCTATGGCGCGTACGGGAACGTGGAAGAGCCGGCACTGTCGCCGCGCATCCTCGCGTGGCTGGAGCGCGGCGGCGTCTATGCGATCGCGCACGTGCGCGGCGGCGGCGTGTTCGGCGATGCCTGGCGGCGCGCCGGCTGGAAGACGACGAAGCCGAACACGTGGAAGGACGGCATCGCCGTCGCCGAATGGCTGATCGCGAACGGCTACACGTCGAAGGACCGGATCTCGGTCTACGGCGGCAGCGCCGGCGGAATCTTCGTCGGACGCGCCATCACCGAGCGGCCGGACCTGTTCCGCTCCGCAGTGATCGCGGTCGGCAATGTCGACTCGATCCGCTCGGAGACGCGCGCGAACGGCGCAGCGAACATCCCCGAGTACGGCACGGTGAAGAAGGAAGACGAGTTCCGCGCGCTGCTCGCGATGAGCCCGTATGCGAACGTGAAGCCCGGCACGCCCTACCCCGCGGTGCTGTTCGAGCACGGCGTCAACGATATCCGGGTCGACGTGTGGATGGCGCTGAAGCTCGCCTCGCGCATCGCCTCAGCGACGACGAGCGACGTGCCGGTACTGTTGCGGCTCGACTACGACGGCGGACACGGTGTGGGTGCGACGCGCGAGCAGGCCCAGCGCCAGCTCGCCGATCGCTGGAGCTTCATGCTGTGGCAGGCGGGCGTGAAGGATTTTCAGCCGACGGCGCAGTAACCGCCTAGCTCGCGAGGCGGTGAGCGGTGTCGCCCCCGCGCAGGCGGGGGCCCAGTGTCTTGCGACGAGCGACGCTGGGTTCCCGCCTTCGCGGGAACGACGACAAAACCGCTGTCGCGGGAACGACAGACGAACTCACTCCAGCCGGATCTCTCCGTCGAACGTGACGTCGAGACCGAGCTTCTCGTCGGTCATGCGCATCTTGACTGGGAACGACTCGTTGCCCTGCAGCTGGCCAGCGGCGATCGCTTTCGCGACCGCGTGCTCGATCTCGCGCTGAGAATTGACGCCGACGGTCTTCAGGAACTTGCGCAGGCTCAGGTTGAACGTTTCCTCGTCCATCGCGATTCTCCGTTGGCTGGAACAGACCAGAGCTTGCCACGACTGCGTGAAAACGCGAGCGCCGGCACGTAGCCGGCGCTCGGTCGACAGCCAGCGATGCGGACTATCGGCGCGCTAGCGGACGCAACCGAGCCTGGGCGCGGCGCCGAAGCAGGAACGCCCCCGAGCCGATCAGCGCGACCAGCAGGGCGGCCAGCGTAGCGGGCGAGGTCACCGGAATCGGCTCGCTGATCCGGGCGAGTCCCTGCGCCGCCGTCGTCGGGCAGCTGCCGAGGTTGCCGGAGCAGCGAAAGAGGACCTGCCGGGTCGTGCAGTTGTAAAGCACGAAGAACTCGGCGGTATTCGGCACCGTCAATGCCGTATCGCCGGCGCCGCCGTAGCTGCCGATCAGCGCATTCGGGGGCTGCGGAAGCGTGATCGGCTGCGTCCACGTGCCGCTGAACGAGCCGCCGGTCAGCGTGCTCGCCTGGTCGTAGCTGCCGATCGTCGTGCCCGCGACGTTCGTGATCCGGCCGAATTCGCGCGTCGGATTGACCGTATACGTGAACGACCAGGTGACGTTGGCCGTGGTCTGGCAGTCCGCGGCCACGGCGAGGTTCACCGGTCCGGAGACGGACTCGCCGACGGCAGCGCCGGATACGAGGGCGACGACGAGCGCGCCCAACCAACGGGAAAGCATGAAGCGGAACCCCTGATCCAATGATTGCCCAGATGGTACGGGCACGGTTGCGCACGGGGCAAGGCGGCGTCCGGACGGCCCGTCCGGCGGCGGGCCATCGTCGCGGAAGCGCTACAAGGCCTTGTCTCCGGCGGGCGACAAGGGGTCTCGACGGCTCGGGCGCCGATCCGCCTCCGGAATGTGGGTCGGGCGCGGAAACGGCATTCGACCCGCCGCGACGCCCACGATCGATTCCGGCTAGGTTGCCGGCCGGCCAGCATCTGCCCCATCGGTGCGGGCGGCACGCCGAGCGACTTAGAACGCGAGCCCGGAGAACGCCAGCAAGACCCCGCCGACGACCCCTCCTAGGATGGGGTGGTTCTCGTTTGGCGTGCGATAGGTCCCTCTAGGTCAAGTCGAACTCGCGGACCGCTGGCAGGAAGCTCGGGCTCGGATGCCCCTTCCGGGTGAGCTTCAACAGGGCAAAGCGCTGCAGCAGTGTCAGGCGGCGCCACTGGTCCAGAGTGGGGATTGCAACTCCGGCTTCGGTGGACGGCTCAGCGAGCTGCTGAGGAACGCGGCTCACGTCTTCCCAAGCCGGCGGACCTGGGTCGTCGAGCGTCACCGCGGTCTCAGCAGCGTAACGAAGAATCGCGCTCACAAGCGCCTCCCGGTAGCCCGACACGTCGCTGACGCGCTCGCAGGGCCGCTCAAAGAAATCTTGGCGCAAGTCCTTTGGAAGTTGCTGCCACTGTTTCAAGCTCAGCTTGACACCGCAG
The DNA here is from genome assembly GCA_963804205.1 of uncultured beta proteobacterium. Taxonomy (GTDB): domain Bacteria; phylum Pseudomonadota; class Gammaproteobacteria; order Burkholderiales; family Casimicrobiaceae; genus VBCG01. Next base: position 534,598 of record CAWDPJ010000010.1, read on the forward strand.
GTGTCCAGCTTCATCCGAACGACCATCGGAATAAGTGTCAGCGAGCGTTCCTGCTCGGATTCGAACGCAAAGAACGATGACATTGGTCCGTCCTGCCAAAAAAAGGAGCGCCCCATGCGCCGGGGCGCTATCGGAGGAGGCCCTCGTTTACGACCAACGGCGTTGCTTGAACGAGACCGAGTCCTTGAACTCGGATACCGTCCCGACGCGGCGCATTGATGCCCACGTGCCCTTGTAGTACGGAATGACGTTGCGGTCGGTCCACTCGGTCGTCACGTCGCCGGCGATGCCGTTGAAGTAGCCGAACAGCATGAACGTCTGGCCGCGCTTGACGGTCGGCTCCGGATAGGCCATCGCGTAGGTGGAGCCGTAGTCGTTGAAGACCTCGACGATATCGCCCGCGCTCACGCCGAGGTTGCGTGCCGTCCTCGGGGTTGAGCTCGATGTACGCCATCGGGTAGCGGTCGCGGACGAACTCGTTGTACTGGTCGTGATAGGCGGTCTGCCAGACCTCGTTGACCCGGCCGTTGTTGATCCAGAACTTGTGCTTGGCCTTCTGCTCGGCAACTGGCTTGGGCAGGCCAGGCCACGGCGAGGCTTGAACTGCGCCTTGCCGTCCTTGGTGTCGAACTTGCCGTCGGTGTAGAGCATTTCGGTGCCGATCAGCTTGCCGTCCTTGACTTCCTTGATCGGCAACTGCACGCCGTTGTTGCCGGCCGCGCGCAGCAGCTCGTAGGTCGCAAGGTAGCCCGTGTCGCCGCCCTGGCTGTCGATCGGCGCCGCGCCGGCCTGCCGGCGCGGCGGAAGCCGTCGTTGAACGCGTCTTCCTCGGTCTTCCAGTCGAAGCCCTCGAAGCGCTTCGCCATGGCCGCATTGCCATCGCGCTCGTACATCGCCTTCAGCGTGTTCGCGATCGTCGCGGCGATCAGGCAATCGGACTTCGCGGTGCCCGGCGGGTCCATGAACTTCTCGCGACAGGCGCATGCGGCGCTCGCCGTTCATCGACGTGAGGTTCATCTCGCCCGGATGCGCCGACGGGCAGCATCAGGTGCGCCGCCTCGGCGAGCAACGTCGGATAGAGGTTGATGCTCGTGACGAACAGGCCGCCCTTCTTGCTGGCGTCGTAGATCGACGTCGACCAGCTGATCGGCGTGGCGCCGCGCGCCTTGACCATCGCCTCCTTGACGATCTGCGTGCGGCTCAGGACGACCTCGCGCATGCTTCTGCGCGTTGTTGCTGGTCTGGAAGTTGTTGCACGCCCACCAGGTCATCATCCGGCCTTTGCCCTCGATGAGCTCCTGGTCGATGTAGATCTTCGAGTTCCCGGGATAGCGGCGGCCGGGTGTAGCCCTCCTGGTGGCCGCCCATGCGCACGACGCCGGTGCCGCGGCGGCCCGACGTTGTGCGTCGCGAGCACGAGGTCGACCAGCGCCGACTGGATCAGATAGTTGTCGTTGCCCCAGATGATGCCTTTCTCGTAGGCGTGCATCGTTCGCGGCCGATGCCCCGCAGCCTTGGGCTTGTAGGCCCACTCCGCTGCCTGGCGCAGCTTGGCGACCGGAATGCCGGTGATCCGCGCTGCCCTCCTCGAGCGACAGCTTGTTGGCCGCGACGGCCTCGTCGAATCCCTGGTGTACTTCGCGATGAACTCGTGGTCGTGCCAGCCCTGCTCGACGACGTGGGTGAAGAGCGTGTTGAACAGCGCGATGTCGGTGCCGGGCTCGATGTCGAGGTGCAGGACGTTGTCCTTGCCGGCGACCTGCTCTGCGATCGCTACCGTCGGCGTGCGCCGCGGATCGACGAAGATGATCCTCGTCTTCGGCGAACGGTTCGCTGGGGAACAGCTTCTTCTTCTTGGCAGCCGTCCCGCCCTGCAGGTTCGGCACCCAGTGATTCAGGAAGTAGTTGGTCTGCGTTTCGTAGGGTTGCCGCCGATCGCGATGATCACGTCGGCCAGCTGCGCGTCCTCGTAGCTGTTGTTGAGTTCGCCGACGCCCATCTCGCGGGTGGCGTGGCACTCGGAGTTGTAGGCGGGGCGGTTGTGGATGCGCACCATAGGCGTCTGCAATGCGCGTGAACATCAGCTTGCCGGTGCCCCAGGTGTTCTCGAAGCCGCCGCCGGCGCCGCCGTGGTCGAAAGCAGAGAAGACGACGCCGTTCGGCCCATCCTTGTCGAGGAGCTTCTTGATCAGCCCGGCGTAGATCGCCATCGCGTCGTCCCAGTCGGTGTCGACCCACTGGTCGCCGCAGTAAAGCGCGGCGCCTGCAGCCGGTCCTTGCCGACGCCGTCGGGCGTGTACATGTAGTTGGCCATCTTGCCGCCGCGCGTCGAATGACAGGCCGCTGTTCACGACGCACTGCCTTGTCGGGGACGATCATGATGTTGCGGCGCGTGCCGTCGCTGGTCCGTCGATCGACGTTGGTCATCGCCGGCGTCATCGTGATGGTGCATCGGCGGCAACTGCTTGCGTGAAGTCGAGTGCCCAGGGCGTTCTCTTGCGGCGCGCGCCCGCCTTCTCGGCCTTCGTCCCACTTGTAGACGTGGTAGCCGCAGCCCACGATGCAGAAGTGGCAGGTCATGTTCGTCTTCTGCGCGTTCGGGCGGCAGGGCGATCCGATCTTGCGTCTCATGGCCGCCTCCTCACAGCACGTTGGCCTGGCGGCCGTAGATGAGGCCGTCGACGCCGATGGCAGTGACCGCGCCGTCCTGCGCGTCGTAGTCGAGCACGATGCGCGGCAGGTTCTCGGTGGCCTGGCCGCAGATCATCTGGCCCGCCCTTCTCGGCGTCGAACATGCTGAAGTGGCAGCCGCATTTGAACGTCGCGCTGCTGCGGCGTCGTAAGTCACCGGGCAGCCCATGTGCGTGCACATGTGCGTAGGCGACGATGTCGCCGTCCGGGCCCGACGCCGCCGGGGACGGGGGGCCGATCTTCAGAGCGACGCAGGGTGATGAGGCGTCCGGATAGTGAAGTTAACGGGCGCATTCACCTTCATTCCGCCTGCGCGCCCGATGGCCTTCGCGGTGTACGGGAGGCCGGCACGCCCGGCATCCTGAGCGGGGGCGGCCTTGCGCCGCTCCGGGGATGGTGGCAGCGCCGGCGCCAGCGGCCAACCCGCTGGTCAGTTTCAGGAACAACCGGCGAGAAACGACGTTACCCATGGGACCCCTCCAAGGCGCGTCGTGGGGGCGCGCGTGCTGGGATCGATCGCAAGAACGGTGCCTCGTGAGAGAGCCGCGAAGAATCATCACGTTATGCGTCGGAGGAACACAGCAGTTTCTTGTAGGGCTACCGGGTAGTATCGAAACGCGCTCGACCGCGTTACCGATTGGTAACGGCCTTGATCGGCCCAGTGTGCCGCGTCCCACAATATTGGTAGTCTTTGCCGTCGAAGGCGCCCTTTGTCGAGGTGCCACCGGACGAGGAGGAGGATTCGCGATGCATCGCCGCGATTTCCTGGGTGCTGCAGTAGTCGTTAGCATCGTGCCGTGCGCGGCACTGGAGGCGGCGCCAAGCGAGCGGCCGCTTCTGATTGGAACAACCCCTGTTTTCCTGGACGACGAGGTCGCGTTCCTGCGCGAGTGGCAGGCGTATCTCGCGCGTCACCTCCATCGGCCTGTCGCGTTTGTACAGCGGGGCACCTATCGCGAGGTTAGCGAACTGCTTCTCAACGAGAAGCTGGATGCCGCGTGGGTATGCGGCTTCCCGTACATGCGCTATCAAAGCCGAATGCGGCTTCTGGCCGTGCCGATTTGGGAGGGAAAGCCCCTGTATCGCTCGTACGTCATCGTGCCGAGCAGCGATACCGTCACAGCGTCAATCGCCGACTTGCGCGGGAAAATCTATGTGTATTCGGACCCAGACTCGAATTCCGGCTGGCTCGTGCCCTGCAAGCACAGCTTCAGCAG
>CAWDPJ010000011.1:0-121896 GCA_963804205.1 uncultured beta proteobacterium
CGACTCGATCAGCAGCTCCTTTTCGAGTCGTTCGAGCCGGTTCACCAGCAGCCGGCGCATCGTGCGCAGCGAGGGGTCGTCGATCAGGCCGGATCGTCCCAGACCACTTGGCCACGCGCCCATATCCCGCCGACGACGATGTCGTCCAATTGCGACCTGAGCTTGGCGACGTCCTCGTCCAGCGGATGCGGATACGGTTCCCGCGCTATGCCCTCGCGCATCCGTTTCAAAACCCTCCCGCAGGTCCGCCTCGGTGTAGGGCCGGTCCACTAGCGCGGCGATCGGAACCGACCATGAGCCGTTCCAGAAGCGGTCGAATACAGAAGAGAGGTCGCGTACCACCGGGCCGGCGGCAGCGATGTCCAGATCGCGGAAATTGAATTCGGGATGCACTTCGAAATACGGATCGCTCATGTTGCGCCCGCCAACGATCGCAATCGCGTTGTCCATCACCATCAGCTTGTTGTGCATCCGATGGTTGACCCGCCCGAAGTCGGTCAGGAAGCCGACCAGTTTCGAGCCGCGATGGGCGAAGGGATTGAACAGGCGGACCTCGACGTTCGGATGGGCGTCGAGCGCGGCGATGTTCGCGTCTCGATCCTTCAGGTTGACGTCGTCGACCAGGATCCGCACGCGCACGCCCCGGTCGGCAGCGCGAACGAGGCGATCGACGAGGTTCCGGCCGGTAGCGTCGGGTTCCCACAGGAAGTACTGGACGTCAAGCGTTTCTGCGCGAGGTCGGCGAGCGCGATGCGGGCAGTAAAAGCAGGGCGTCCGTAGCGAATGATGCGGAATGCGGAGTTGCCGGGATGTTGCGCGGCGAGCTCGGCGACCCGTCTGCCGATCGGCGTGGACTCGTGATCCTGCATCGCCGTCGACGACGTGCGCGGATAGTCGGTGGGGAGACTTGCGCAGCCTGCAAGCACCGCGAGAACGAGCGCGAGCATAACGTGCCGCCCCACCGGTTTGCGGTCTCCGTGGCGCACAGAGCATTTCGTCGGCGCGGGCCGCGGCGCGAACGCTTGATTCTCGTCGGATCGGGAACGTTTCCGGCTGTCCATCTAGATCGACACGTAGGAGGGAGCGGAATCCGCATTCTACGTTGACGCGAGCGGGCAACTCGCGCCGAGTTGGTCACGCCGTTTGGTCGGCAGCAACGCGATACGGCAGCGCTTGCAGGAAGGGCATGCTTACTGAGATGACGACTTCTGGCGCTGCATCGTGTCGCGCAACGCTTGCTTCCAGCCGTCCGGTACGTTCATCTCGGGTAATCCAAAATTCCAGAGCAGCTGCAGGACGTTGAACCTGCGGCAAATGGCGGCCGGCACGCCATGCTCCGCTTCGGCCCGCTCGGCTGGTATTGTCGAACCACGATCGACTTGATATCGAAAGCGGTCATGGCGGCGTGGCGAGCTTCGCTCTACCGACCCCTCGCAACGGTGTCCGTCGGAAGGGAACGCCGCAGCCGTGCTCGACTCCAGCAGACGTGAACCGTGATCGCCTCGCCTTTGGCGCGTTGATCGCGGCTCATGTCCGCTGGCCGATGCTCACACCCGCCTAGTCGTATCCCCAAACTTTGAGGGTGGCTTCGGTTTATTGGCGAGGATCTTGTATTGGACGGACACCGACAAGAGGGTCGTCTCTTTTCCTGGAGCGTCCTTCTCAGCCGTTTGTCCTCCCGCCTTCACGACTCCGACATTCGTGATGGTTTCGTCCTTACCACCCTTCCAGTGGAAGACGACGTTCGTGATCTCCACGTCAGCGCCCTCGACCGAGATCTTCGCCTTCTTGATGTCCTCCTTCCACATCTTCCCTTCTTCGGCCTTGATCTCCGTTCTTGAATCCGTGGACTTGAGTACCTTCTCCTTGAGCACGAACCACTGGTCAGCAGCGCTGGCGGTGCCAAGGGCGGCCAGCAAGACGACGGACGCGAGGCTAAGGCCCGCCCTTCGGTATCCTATCTTCATGGTTCTCCTTCCTTTCTGATCCCCGTAAGCCAGGGATCGTTGCGCCTCCCATCCGCGCTGCACTACGTGTAACTACTTGTATTGAACAACTTTTTTTGAACGTAACTTATATCGCCCGCCCGGTGGGCTGTCAATTTTGTTTCTGATTGATGGAACCCCAATGTTCCTTCCGTTGGTGGGAGTTTTCCGCCACGGTCGTTCAATCCTTTGTCCGGTCGATGTGCAGTGTCGAGTAGCAATTCAGCGCACGGCGCGATGTAATGGCGAGCCCGTCCGTTACCACCACGCACGGCGCATCCCTCGAGCGCTCGCAGTAACTTCCCGGGGTACACGTCCGACGCCATGACTGCGGCGAGGACGCACTAACGCCGCTCTTGCATCCGCGGTCTACTTGAAGAAGGGCGTCGGGAAGCGGCTGCCGGTAAGGGCAATCACGGCGTCGCGGCGACGCCCGATCACCCCAGCTTCCGTCGCCCCGTGCAAGTCAAGCCGCACTGCGCTACTCTCCTCGGCGCGTCGAGGCGTTGGATTTACTATTCCATACGCGGGACGCAGAACACCGTTCCCTCGACGATCCATCCTTTCGCGACCGTGCGATCGATCTCCGCGTTGTCGATCAGGTAACGGTGGTTCGCTTGCCCGCCCATTCCGTTGTTGTAGAGGCGCGTCACGAACGTGTAGCTCGCGTCGCAACCGGAAGCAAGCGGCTCGACGGCGCGAAACGCCAGTCCCTCGGACGTCCAGTCGGGATTGGCTTTCACCAACTCGCATTCCGTGAAGCTTATCGTGTAGAAGTGCGAGTTCGGGCCCCGCCCCGGCGTGCCGAAGAAGCGGCACGCGTCGTTGCCCGGGCCGCTCCCCGCCTGCCAGCCCTTGAACGTGTAGCCAGTACGTTTCCACCCGGGCGGCATGCCCGCGTCCAGCGCCGCAGCCTCCTCGGGAAACGCGGTGATGAAGTAGTGGTCGAGGCTCGCATTGTGGAACTCGACGACGTCGACCACCTGTCCCGGCCCCGGCGCCGGACCGCCGGAGCCGACATAGAGCGCCTTGCGATCGTCCAATCCGCCCTGCACGCTCTGCATCTGGTCAAGCCGCGCCTGCCACGACGCGTCGCCCAGGAGCCATGCTGCGTAGAACGTCAGCGCCCAGGTCCGGATGTCGTCTGCAGTGGGCGGGTTCAGGTCGTGCCCACGGCCTTCCAGCGTAACGAGCCCGCGGACGCCGCTCATCTGCTCCAGCGCCCGGCGCGTCACGTCTACGGGCGCAGTGTCATCGCGCGTTCCGCTGATCGCCAGGTAGGGCAGCGTGACGCCGACGACACCGCGCTGGTCGGCGCCGAACGCGGGCAGGTCCTCAAGACCGAAGTAGGGAATGTAGCCGACCGCGGCCTTGACTCGCGAATCGAGCGTGACCCGCTTGCTCTGGAGCGTCGCGAGTCCATAGGTGACTTCAGCGCCGCCGAGGAGCATCAAGGTCTCGCCGCCCTGGCTGATGCCGAACGCTCCCGTGCGATTCAGATCGATCCGGTCGCGCCATTGGGGATGCGCGGCGAGCAGGTCGAGCCCGGCCGAGATCGAGAGCGGCCGCGTGGACTGCATGGCTACGAATTCGCTCCAGACCGGAATGTAGCCCGGCCCGTTGTCACCGGAATCGGGTGCAAACGGCGTGTAGCGCAGATCGCCGTGGAACGGTGCGATTACGACGAAGCCCCACGACGCGAACGCGAGCTGCGCTTCGAAGTAGGAGTCCGACAGCGGACTGCCGGCGTAGCCGTGAGAGAACGCTAACACCGGCAGCCGAGTGGGCGTGGGGGGGAGGATGGGCGCCTCCGCGCCGCGCTGCATCCTCGGCACGTTCTTCCCGTTCGGCAGCGGGTAATCGGCGCGCGCATTCGCAGCCGTCGTCGGATAGCAGGCCAGGATCGCGTACTCGATGGTCCTGCCGCGCCAGCGAGCGAAAAGCGCTGCGTCGTCGGGAGCGACGAACGTCGCGACCAGCGCATCCTGCCGGCTCGAAAGCAGGCTCACGACGTAGCGCTCGCCTTCCTCGGTCGTAAGGCCGCGCCAGTAATCCTCGGCGGAGCTGCCGGGGGCGACGCGCGAGAAATCCTGCTCGATGTTGCTGCAGGCGACAGGATGAGGACCGCTGGCCGGGACCGGCGGCACTACCGACTGCGCGTGCACCAGTGTCAAACCTAGCACGCACAGCCCTGCGCATGCGAGCCTCGCGGCCCGAAGAGCCGACATGTCGTCTATCTGGGGCGCAAGCGCGCGCCACTCCTGAACGTCATGGGGATCTTAACCAATCCAAAGCGAACCGGGCCGGTCCGAGCCCTGTTCAGGTCGATCGACAGCCTTGCGGGTCCGGAGTTCCTGGACACTCGCGGTCGCCGGCTGGGGCCTCGAGCTCGACGACTGGTGCCGACATCATCCTGATGTCGAAGGGCATCGGCAACGGGTTTCCGCTGGCGGCGATGATCACCCGCCGCGAGATCGGGACGGCACGAGCCGCAACTTCGAGAACTGCGGTTTCACTAGACGTCTGGGCGTCGAACGCGCGGCGCAATCAAGGTTGACATGACAACGACCGTCAGCGCACGACGCCAAACCGATGCTGAAATCGAGGGCGTGCGCGCAATGCCTTGTCGAAGTCAGCGACCGACGATGTCCGGCTCGGCGCGAGTCTCCAGTACGCTCCTGTGCAACCAGCCTGCCGCGAGCGCGCCCACGATCGGCGCGACCCAGAACAGCCAGAGTTGCGACAGCGCCCAGCCGCCGACGAAGAGCGCGGGACCGGTGCTGCGCGCCGGATTGACCGACGTGTTGGTGACCGGGATGCTGATCAGATGGATCAGCGTGAGCGCGAGACCGATCGCCAGTCCGGCGAAGCCGACCGGTGCGCGCTGTGTGCGTCGTTCCCAGTATCACGAACAGGAACATGAACGTCATCACGACTTCGTCACGACGGCGCGGACGTGAATCCGTACTCGCCGGGCGAATGCTCGCCGTAACCGTTCGACGCGAAGTCCGCCGGCGAGCTCGAATCCGGCCTTGCCGCTCGCGATCAGGTAGAGGACGCCGGCGGCGACGACCGCGCCGATCACCTGCGCGACGATATACGGCAGGAGCTGTCCCGCGGGGAAGCGTCCGCCTGCCCACAGGCCGACGAGACCGCGGGATTGAAGTGGCCGCCGGAAATCGGACCGAACGCGTAGGCGCCGGTAAGCACGGTGAGACCGAACGCGAGCGATACGCCGATGAAGCCGATGCCGAGCGTCGGGAAACGCGGCCGCGAGCACGGCGCTTCCGCAGCCACCGAGCACCAGCCAGAACGTTCCGAAAAACTCAGCGAAAAGTTTCGGGGCCATCTTGATCTCTTATCCTTTGCGCATGGTGCGCACATCGAGCGGAGCCTCGTCGCGCGATCAATCGACCGTTCGATGTCGAACATCGTGCTCGCGATCGCCGGATCCGTTCATCCGCAGTATCACGGCGACGAGGAGCGTCAGCGACACGGGAAAATGGCTTCGCATAGAGCTCCTGGGGAAATACGCCCTGACCCGGCGTCGGCGCTCAGTGCGGAGCGGAACGGGGGATCACGTTGCGCCGACCTATTTCGGATTGATCTTGGTGATCTTGTTGCCCTGTATGCCGAGTCCGGCCATGAGCCCCTTCTGGCCGAAAATGAAGGCATAGATGTCGTCCTTCGCAGTCGTGGTCGTCATCGTCTTCGCCTTGCCCTCGTCCACCACGACCACGGTCGGGCCGACCCCGACCTCGAACCCGCCGGCCTTGTCGAGCTGCGCCAGGGCGTTGGGGTTCATGAAGAACATCGCGTAGCCGAATTGCTGGGCACCAGCCTGCAGCCCTACCGACGCGCCGGTGGTGTTGTAGTACGCGACTGCCTTGCCTTTCTTGAGCAGCGCACCTTCGCCGAACTGGCCGCCAACGCCCAGGCCGGCCTTGGTGACCTTCGGAAAGACGAGAATGGCATGCGCGTTCGATCCGAGCGCCTTGGCAGCAGGCACGCTCGCATAGAGCTGTTGCAAGCTTGCGTTCGCATCGCGGCCGAGCTCGGCCGCGCCCGCCGCAATCGAGGTTTGCCATACGACCGCGAGCAGTGGCGCCGACAAGAATCCCGCCTAATGCGTTCATCTTCATTTTCGCCCTCCCTGCGTTGGTGGATTGCGACGTTCGAGAAGCGGACTTCTGCTGCACGTTTCATCCCCGCCTGCGATCGCGCGAGCCCGCTTCATTTGTGTGGCCATCGATGTACCACGGCGTCGTTCGGGAAGATGTTCACGACTCCTTTCGGCGGCGCAAGAAGAAGAACAGCGCCACCGCGACGAGCACGGCGATCACCACGTACCACGTCATCCCCATGCCAGACGATTCGGCGCGGCCGCGTTGCGGGCTGGGGAGCACTCGGCTGGGGGGGACGCGGCTGGCTGAGGGGAGGCGGCTGGGGCTGCGGGCTGCGCGGCTGGGGCCGCGGGCTGCGCGGCTGCGACCGTCGTCGCTGGCGGCGCAGGGGGTTCGGCCTTGGACTCGGCGAGCGTCGCCTGCACTTCCTTCTCGGTCAGGACCGTGGGCGGTGCGTTCGTGACGATCGTCGCCGTCAGCTTGTCACCGCGCCGCAGATCTTCCACCCGGATCGGTCGTCCGTCCTTGACGATCACGATACCCTTCGCGTCCAGCTCCCCCTGGGTGAACCGGCGCACGTTGCCATCGGGCTCCCGCACGGTCACCGACATAGCCGCCGCGCGCAGCACTTCCCCTTCGCGCACTTCGTGACGACGACCGGCTTGACCGTGGTCGTGGTCGTGATCGTCGCCGTGCCTTTCATCCCCGCCTTCAGCTCCGACACGGACACCTTCTTGCCGTCGACCGTAAAGCGGAAATCGTCCGGCACCGTGTACTTGTTCGTGCCTTTCTGATCGCGGACGACGAGCTTGTTCCCATCGACCGAGATCACCTCGAAGTTACGCTCGTCGACGGTAGTCGTCGTCTGTGCCAACGCGGCGCCCGCGAAGGCGAGCCCCAACGCGACCATCAGCATCACCCCGGACAACCCTGTCGCCTTTGTTCTCATTGCTTGTCTCCTCAAGTTTGGGAAGGCCGCGGCGAGCGTGGGCCGCCCCGACCTAGGCGCGGAACGGCCCACCATCGTCCTAGCCCCTCGTCTTACCTTCCTTCTGGGCCTGTGCCTTGGAGATCGCCATCGGAATGACTGCCTCGAACGCAGCCTTGTAGTCGGCCTTGGTCGCTTCGCTGAATCCGGGCGCCGAGACCGTGACCGTGTTAGCGGCCTTGGCGTGCTCGATGCTGAAGGCCACGGGCTTCACATCCTTCGGCCAGGGGAAGTTGATGTTGCCCCATGGCGAATGCACTTCGACCTTGCCCGTCGTCGCGGTGATCTTTTGGATGCCTGCTGCAACGGCTTCGTTCACACGAGGACCGGTCACTTCGAGGAGTCCGGGCTGGACAGCTTTGACCGTCCGCGCGGGGGCGCGGCAGTCTGCGCATTTGCGCCAGCCACGCCCAGCGCGGCGGCGATGAGGACGATTGCTGATAGCTTGTTCATGGGTTTACTCCTCTCGAGAACTGCGTCTGTGTGCAGCGCGGTTGTGCCTGGAGCGCGGGTTGCGCATCCGAGCGCCAATTATGCCCCTACTCAAATGACATGCGGGCGATGGTCCCGTCGCTCCCATCGCCCGCTTCCGGTGGCCATTGTCGGCGGCGGCGCGGCGGGTTTGGCTGCTGCGGACATGCTGCGGCGCGAAGGCTACGCAGGCCCCGTCACGATGATTGAATTCCGCTGCGAGCCCCCGAGCTACTACACCGAGCGTCACATCGAGCTCATGCTGAACGAGCGAGTGTCGTCAATCGACGTGCGTCGGAAGCTTCTCCATCTCCAGAAAAGAGGCCTTCGCTGGGAGGGTAATCGTGATCTATGAGCTCCACTACTGGCCCGGCATTCAGGGGCGCGGGGAATTCGTGCGGCTGGCACTCGAGGAAGCCGGCGTGGCCTATGTCGATGTCGCGCTGGTCCCCGAGCAAGACGGCGGCGGCGAGCCCGCGATGAATGTTTACCTCGAAGGCGAAAACGTCGAGCGACCCCCTTTTGCACCGCCGTTCCTGAAGGCCGGCCGGCAACTGATCGGACAGACGGCGAACATCCTGCTGTTCCTCGGCGGCCGTCACGCCCTCGCCCCGCGCGATTCGCGCGGCAAGCTCTGGACTCACCAGGTGCAGCTGACGATTGCCGACTTCATCGTGGAGATCCACGACACCCATCATCCGCTCGGAAGCGGCTTGTACTACGAGGAGCAGAAGACCGCCGCACGACGCCGCGCCCGCGAGTTCATCGCGAATCGCCTGCCGAAGTTCCTCGGCTACTTCGAGCGCGTGATCGAAAGGAATCCGGAACGCGGACCGTGGATGGTCGGACGGCAGCTCACCTACGTCGACCTGTCGATGGCGCAGGTCGTCGCGGGCCTGCGCTACGCGTTTCCGAAAGCGAGCCGGAGAGCGCTGCGCAACTGCGAGGGCCTTCGCGAGCTGCACGATCGCGTATTCTCGCGGCCGCGAATTGCACGCTACGTCGCGTCAGGACGCCGCCTCGCTTTCAATAACGATGATGTCTTTCGCCGCTATTCCGAGCTCGACGCGTGAGCCGGATCGCCCGGATCGACGATCATGATGCGGGCGGTCGGCTTGAGGATGTCGTAACCTGGATCTGATCTGGCAGCCGATCCCGAGGTCAGTCGTTCGGTACCCCCTGCAGCCACCCGCCTGGGCAAGTCTGCACGTACGGATAATAGCCCGCCGGGTCGGGGCAGTACCACTGATATGAACTCGAACCATCAAAGTACGGATAAGAATAATCGTATGGATAGTATCCCGGCCCGAAGATTATTGGCGGGCCTGTGAAGACGTGGCCGTGGAACCCGCCACCGGTGGACTGATCCCGCCACCGTGGTGAATCCCGCCACCGTGGTGAATCCCGCCACCACCGTGGAAGCCGCCGCCGTGTGAGCCGCCACCACCGTGAAAGCCACCACCGCCTGCTTGCGAGCCACCGTGCATCTGCGCGTTAGCGGCTCCGATACCTCCGAGAACCGCGCATGCCGCGATACATGCTATTGCGAGTTTTTGGATTCGAGACTTTCTCATAGCAGAACCTTTCTCACCTCCTGAAAAATGACCTTGCCTATTCATCGTGGCTTCTTTAGTAGCTTGGGCAACAATGGACGACGCAGGTTCGGGACTTACCATTGCACATGTAGTGTCTGCGCACTCGATGGCCAGCCCGTCATGGCACTACCTGTTTACCGCAGGCAGTGCGAGTATCGAAACCCGGAAACAACTGCTTACGGAATTCGCGTTGCAGATCACGACATCTCTGCAATCTGCGCGCGCTAGGTTGTTGTGCGAGTGCGCGCCCCGGCCCGCGCGCGCGATCGGGCGAAACAGGTCGCACCGGTGCTCGCCAAACATTCAGCGTTCTTCGCGACGAGAGCCGATTCGCGCACTAAGCCGCTCGTCATCCAACAGCGGCGGCGCCACGAAATCGGCGCATTACAGCTGCAACGCGATGCGACGAATGTGAAACGCGGTGTAAATGCGGCTGGAGCCCACTGGCCACAGACACCATCTACGCTGTTGTCCCGTCGGGACGCTGAACTTGAGCGGGTCGCACATCAGTGTTCCAACAAAAAGGGCGCCGCGAAGGCGCCCTTTCCGGACCACATGAAGCGAGTCAAGGCGCCGGCGAATCGACCGGAGCCGCGTTCTTGTGCGCGTCCTCTTCGACAGCCGCCTTCATCGACAGGCGAAGCCGGCCCTTGTCGTCCGCCTCGAGCACCTTGACGCGGACGTCCTGGCCTTCCTTCAGGTAATCCGACACCTGGTTGACGCGCTCCTTCGCGATCTGCGAGATGTGCAGCAGGCCGTCCTTGCCGGGCAGCACCTGCACGATCGCGCCGAAGTCCAGCAGGCGCAGCACCTTGCCGTCGTAGATCCTGCCGACCTCGACTTCGGCCGTGATCTCCTCGATGCGCTTGCGCGCCGCATTGCACGCGTCCGCGTTGACCGACGAGATCGTGATCATCCCGTCGTCCTGGATGTCGATCGTCGTGCCGGTCTCCTCGGTCAGCGCGCGGATCACGCTGCCGCCCTTGCCGATCACGTCGCGGATCTTCTCCGGGTTGATCTTGAACGTCATCATGCGCGGCGCGTGCTGCGAGACCTCGGTGCGCGCATGCGGCAACGCCTCCTGCATCAGCTTCAGGATGTGCATGCGACCTTCGCGCGCCTGCGACAGCGCGACCGCCATGATCTCCTTGGTGATGCCCTGGATCTTGATGTCCATCTGCAGCGCGGTGATGCCGCGATCGCTGCCCGCAACCTTGAAATCCATGTCGCCGAGATGATCCTCGTCGCCGAGGATGTCGGTCAGCACCGCGAAGCGGTTGCCTTCCTTGATCAGGCCCATCGCGATGCCGGCGACATGCGCCTTCATCGGCACGCCGGCGTCCATCAGCGCGAGGCTCGCGCCGCAGACCGAAGCCATCGACGAGCTGCCGTTGCTCTCGGTGATCTCCGAGACGACGCGCATCGAGTACGCGAACTCGTCGGACGTCGGCAGCACGGCGAGAATCGCGCGCTTGGCGAGCCGGCCGTGGCCGATCTCGCGGCGCTTCGGCGAGCCGACGCGGCCGGTCTCGCCGGTCGCGTACGGCGGCATGTTGTAGTGGAACATGAACCGCTCGCGATACTCGCCCTGCAGCGCGTCGATGATCTGCTCGTCGCGCGTGGTGCCGAGCGTGGCGACGACCAGCGCCTGCGTCTCGCCGCGCGTGAACAGCGCCGAGCCGTGGGTGCGCGGCAGCACGCCGGTGCGAATGCTGATGGGGCGCACGGTCCGCGTGTCGCGGCCGTCGATGCGTGCCTCGCCGGACAGGATGGCGTTGCGGACGACTTTCGCTTCCAGCGAGAACAGGAAATCGTTCACGTGGTTGAGGAAATTCGCCGGAGCATCAGGCGGCACGCATTCGGCGGCGACCTTCGCGTAGATCTCCTTGAGCTTCTGCTGGCGCGCCTGCTTGGAGCGCAACTGATACGCCTCGCGAAGCGCAGCATCCGCGCATGCGGTGACCTGCGCGACCATCTGCTGATCCTGCGCCGGCGGCTGCCAGTCCCAGAGCGGCTTCCCGCCCTCCTCGACCAGCGCGTGGATCATCTCGATGACGGCCTGCTGCTGCTGGTGTCCATAGACGACGGCGCCGAGCATCACCTCCTCGGGCAGCTCCTTCGCCTCCGATTCCACCATCAGCACGGCGGCCTCGGTGCCCGCGACGATGAGATTGAGCTGGGACGTCTCGAGCTCGGTCTTCGTCGGGTTCAGCACGAACTGGCCGTCGAGGTAGCCGACGCGCGCAGCGCCGATCGGACCCTGGAACGGGACGCCGGAGAGCATCAGCGCCGCCGAAGCGCCGATCATCGCCGGAACGTCGGGATCGATTTCGGGATCGACCGACAGCACGGTCGCGATCACCTGGACCTCATTGAAGAACCCTTCCGGGAACAGCGGCCGGATCGGGCGATCGATGAGCCGCGAGGTCAGCGTCTCCTTTTCCGACGGGCGTCCCTCGCGCTTGAAGAAGCCGCCGGGGATCTTGCCCGCGGCGTAGGTCTTCTCCTGGTAGTCGACGGTCAGCGGGAAGAAATCCTGGCCCGCCTTCGCGTTCTTCGCCGCCTGCGCAGTGACCAGCACGACCGTGTCGTCCAGCTTGACGACGACAGAGCCTGCCGCCTGGCGCGCGATCTCGCCGGTCTCGATCGTCAGCATGTGACGACCCCAGGGCATCGACTTCGTTACCTTGTTGAACATGATTTTCGTGGGTTCCGTGAAACGACAATGGCCGCGCAAAAGTTGCGCGGCCATTCTCTTTTAGGTTAGATCGGGATCGCTTCGGACGCGGCGCGCCGGCTGATCCACAGCCGCCGTTGCCAACGACCAGGGGCTGCGATCGAAATGCGCTTCGCCATGCCGCGCTTACTTGCGCAGGCCCAGCCGATCGATCAGCGCGCGGTAACTGTCGGTGTTGCGCGACTTCAGGTAGTCGAGCAGCTTGCGCCGGCGCGACACCATGCGAAGCAGCCCGCGGCGCGAATGATGATCCTTGACGGCCTGCTTGAAATGGTCGGTGAGACCGTTGATGCGCTGCGTGAGAAGCGCGATCTGGACTTCCGGCGAACCGGTGTCGCCGGTGCCGCGCTGGTAATCGGCGATGAGCTTCGCCTTGTCTTGAACCGTGACTGCCATGACGCTTCGTCCTTGAACTGATGCCGCTCGTGGGAAAGACCAAGATTATAGGCCGAAAAGGGCTTTGCTTTCAATGCGGTCCGCGCGATTCATTGGGGCTGCTACGCACGGCGCGTGAGCTGCAGCACGAGCCGGCGCACGGCGCGCATCTTCTTGCCGATCAAGGCGTTACGTTGCCCTCGACGCCCGACGCGACGCTGCGCAACCGGATCACGCGCAATTCCGTGCCCGTGGCCTCGAGCAAGCCGACGAATCCGCTCGGGCCATAGGCGCGATAGCGGCCCGACGCCGCGGCATTCGCGGGGCGCCGGCCCTGCGCCAGCGCCAGCGCCTCGTCCGGACCGATCGCCAGTGCAGGCATGCCATCGAGTGCCGATTCGAGCGGCAGCAGCCGGGCCAGGCGCTGCGGCATGTCGAGTGCTTCGAGCGTTTCCAGCGTCGATGCATCGTCCACGCCGAAACCGCCGGTTGCCGTGCGACGCAGCCCCGCGAGATGCGCGCAGCTTGCAAGGGCGAGCCCCAGATCCTCGGCAAGCACGCGCACGTAAGTGCCTTTCGAGCAAGCCACGTCCACGATGGCGTCCGGCGGCGACCAGTCGACCAGCGTCAACGCGTAGATGACGACCTCGCGCGGCTCGCGCGGAATCTCGACACCGGCCCGCGCGTACTCGTAGTACGGGCGCCCGTCTCGCTTCAGCGCCGAGTGCCGCGGCGGCACCTGTGAGATCGTGCCGACGAAACGCGCAAGCGCCGCGGCGATCGTGTCCCGTTCGAACTCCGCGCGGCCGCGCTGAAGGATCTCGCCTTCCGCGTCTCCGGTGCTCGTCGCGATCCCGAAGCGCACGGTGGCGAGGTAGCGCTTGGGCGCATCGAGCAGCGCCTGCGAGAACTTCGTCGCCTCGCCGAAGCAGATCGGCAGCAGGCCGGAGGCGAGCGGATCCAGTGTTCCGGTGTGCCCCGCCTTGCTGCGCTTCGAACAATCGCCGCGCACGCTGCAATGCGACGTTCGAGGAGACGCCGATCGGCTTGTCGAGCAGCAGCATGCCGTCGACGCGGCGACTTCATGGATCGCTACCCTCACCCCTTCCCCCTCTCCCCGGCGGGAGAGGGGAAATGTCGTGCTCCCTTCTCCCGCCCCGGGGCAGCGATGCAAAGCGGGAGAAGGGTCGGGGATGAGGGTGCAACGGCGCTACTCCTGCGGGTGCTTGCGATCGTCGGCCACGGCCTCGTCGATCAGCTGCGAGAGCCGCATGCCGGATTCGATCGAATCGTCGTAGATGAAATGAAGCTGCGGCACGGTGAACAGCTTGAGCCGCTGCGACAGCTGGCTGCGCAGGAAGCCTGCGGTCCGCGACAACGCGGCCACGGCTGCATCGCCGTGCTCGCGGCCAGTCAGCGCCGTGAAATAGACCTTCGCGTGCGCCATGTCGGCGGACACGTCGACATGCGTCACCGTCACCATGCCGATGCGCGGGTCCTTGACCTCGGTGCGAAGCAGGTCGGCAAGATCGTGCTGGATCTGCTCGGCGACGCGTTGAACGCGTTGGCTGCCTTTTTTCATTTCGATCGGAGATGCGCAGCGCCGCGCAAGATGCGCGTTGTTTCGTCGTTACCGGCGGGCGCCCGAAGTGGCTAATGCGCGCCGCCCGGAGGCCGCCCGCCTGGAGCCAACCCGATGCAAAAGGCGCAACGGCAACATCCCGTCAGGCATCAAAGTCCCGGACGCCTTTTGCATCGGCCGACCCTACAGACTCCGCGCCACTTCGACGATCTCGTACACCTCGAGCTGGTCGCTCTTCTGAACGTCGTTGAAGTTCTTGATCGACAGACCGCATTCGAAACCGGCCTTCACTTCGCGCACGTCGTCCTTGAACCGCTTCAGCGAGTCGAGCTCGCCGTCGTGGATCACGACGTTGTCGCGAAGCAGGCGGATCCGCGCGCCGCGACGCACGACGCCTTCGAGAACGTAGCAACCGGCCACCGTCCCGATCTTGCTGATCTTGTAGACCTCGCGAATCTCGACCATCCCGAGCTGGCTCTCCTTGCGCTCCGGCGCCAGCATGCCGGAGAGCGCCGCCTTCACGTCGTCGACCGCCTCGTAGATGATGTCGTAGTAGCGGATCTGCACGCCGGACGTTTCCGCGAGCTTGCGAGCCTGGGCCTCGGCCCGCGTGTTGAAGCCGATGATCACGGCCTTCGACGCGAGGGCCAGGTTCACGTCCGACTCGGTGATGCCGCCCACCGCTGCATGGACGATGTTCACCTTGACCTCTTCGGTCGAGAGCTTGGTCAGCGCCTGCGACAAGGCCTCGTAGCTGCCCTGCACGTCCGCCTTGACGATCATCGCGAGCGTCTTCACCTCGTCGCTGCCCATCTGGTCGAACATGTTCTCGAGCTTCGCGGCCTGTTGCTTCGCGAGCTTGACGTCGCGGAACTTGCCCTGCCGGAACAGCGCGATCTCGCGCGCCTTGCGCTCGTCGCCAAGCACCAGCAGGTCTTCTCCCGCGAGCGGCACGTCGGACAGCCCCTGGATCTCCACGGGGATCGCCGGGCCGGCCTTCTGCACGGTCTTGCCGTTCTCGTCGGTCATCGAGCGCACGCGCCCGAACACCGATCCGACCAGCGCGATGTCGCCGCGCTTGAGCGTGCCCGATTGCACGAGGATCGTCGCGACCGGGCCCTTGCCCTTGTCCAGGCGCGACTCGATGACGATGCCGCGCGCCGGGGCATCCTTCGGCGCCTTGAGCTCGAGCACTTCGGCCTGCAGCAGGATCGCGTCGAGCAGCGTGTCGATGCCCTGTCCGGTCTTCGCCGAAACCGGCACGAACTGAACGTCGCCGCCATACTCTTCCGGCACGACACCTTCGGCCACGAGCTCCTGCTTGACGCGCTCGGGATTCGCCTCGTGCTTGTCGATCTTGTTCATCGCGACGACGACCGGCACGTTGCCGGCCTTCACGTGCGCGACCGCTTCCCGCGTCTGCGGCATCACGCCGTCGTCGGCCGCGACCACCAGCACGACGATATCCGTGACCTTCGCGCCACGCGCACGCATCGCGGTGAAGGCTTCGTGACCCGGCGTGTCGAGGAACGTGATCACGCCCTTGCTGGTTTCGACGTGATAGGCACCGATGTGCTGCGTGATGCCGCCGGCTTCGCCGCTGGCCACGCGTGCACGGCGGATGGTGTCGAGCAGCGACGTCTTGCCGTGATCGACGTGACCCATGACGGTGACGACCGGCGGACGCGGCAGCGACTCGACGTCGTGCGTCGCCTGCGTCTCGGCCAGCAGCGTGTCCGGATCGTCGAGCTTCGCGGCCTTCGCCTTGTGACCGAGCTCCTCGACCAGGATCATCGCCGTCTCCTGGTCGAGCACCTGGTTGATGGTCACCATCGTGCCCATCTTCATCATCGCCTTGATGAGCTCGGCGGCCTTCACCGACATCTTGTGCGCGAGGTCGGCGAGCGTGATCGTCTCCGGCACGTGGATCTCGCGAACCTGCGAGCCCGGGGCTTGCGCGATCTCGTTGCCCTCTTCGTCACGGTGGCGATGACCGACCTTCGGCTGGCGCCACGCACTCGCGCCCGCGCCCGCGGTGTCGCCACCGCGAAGCTTGAGCGCGCGCTTGCGCGCCGCTTCTTCGGAGAACACCGATCCCGGCGACTTCTTCGTGGTCGCGCGCTTCTCGCCGGGCTTCGCGGCCGGACGGTGCAGCGTGCCTTCCTTCGCCGGCGCCTTTGCAGGCTCCTTGGCCTTTGCCTCCGTTGCCTTCGCGCGCGCTTCGGCCTCGGCCGCAGCTTTCGCTGCCGCTTCCTCGGCCTCCTTGCGCGATCGGCGCTGCACCTCCAGGTCCTGCTTCGCCTGGATGTCGGCCTGCTGGCGGGAAATCAGCTCCTGCGTGCGGCGTGCTTCCTTCTCGCGGGCCGTGCGCTCCTTCTCCGTGAGAACCGAAATCGGCGCTGACGGCGCAACCGGCGTGCGGCGCGGTCGGGATCTCGGGGGCTTCGGCGACGACCGGCTCGATCACCGGCTCGGGCTCGACGATCGCAGGCTCGGGCAGGATGATCTCCGGCTCCGGAGCGATCACCGGCTCGGGTGCTGCGACCGCCGGCGCGGGCGCTTCGTCCTCGCGCCGCATCAGCACACGCTTCTTGCGCACCTCGACCTGGATCGTGCGCGCCTTGCCGCTCGAGTCGGCTGCCCTGATCTCGCTGGTCTGCTTGCGGGTCAGCGTGATCCGCTTTTTCGATTCCGACAGCGCACCATGCTGCTTGCGCAGGTAATCGAGCAGGCGCGTCTTGTCCTGCTCGGTCAGCCGGTCGCCGATGGCCTTGCCGCCCATGCCGGCCGCCGCGAGCTGCTCGATGAGCGCGCCCGGGGGCATCTTGAGCTCGGTTGCGAATTGTTCGATTGTCATTTGCGCCATACCGCCTCTCTTGCGCTGCGCGTCCTAGTCAGGGGTGACTACACGCGCTCGCACAACACTCGTTGTTTCGTTGCATTTCCCGCGGTCGCCGCCGGGCCGTCCCAAGGCGACCGCCTGATTCCACCCGATGAAAAACGTGCAACGCAGAACCCTCGCCATCCACCGACGCCGCGGACGCGTTTTTCATCGGAATAATTCATCGGAAACGTCAGTGCACCTGCACGCCCGCCGGAACCTCGCCGCCCTCGGATTCGAACCAGTGCGCACGCGCCTTCATGATCAGGTCCTGCGCGCGCTCGGACTGCAAGCCCGTCAGCTCCGTGAGCTCGTCCACCGCGAGATCGGCAAGCGCATCGCGGGTCGTGATGCCGTTCGCCGCCAGCGCGCTCGCGATGTCGGTGTCCATGCCCTCGAGGCTGAGCAGCGCCTCTTCCACGTTCTCGACCGACTCCTCGCGCACGATGGCCTCGGTCAGCAGCGCATTGCGTGCGCGGCTGCGCAGCTCGTTCACCGTGTCCTCGTCGAACGACTCGATCTCCAGCATCTCGGTCAGCGGCACGTACGCGACTTCCTCCAGCGACGTGAAGCCCTCGGCGATCAGGATGTCGGCGACTTCCTCGTCGACGTCGAGCTTGTCGATGAACAGCGCACGCAGGCGGGTCGATTCGGCTTCGTGCTTCTGCTGCGACTCCTCGACGCTCATCAGGTTGATTTCCCAACCGGTCATCTCGGAGGCGAGGCGCACGTTCTGGCCGCTGCGGCCGATCGCGATCGCCAGGTTCTCCTCGTCGACGACGACGTCCATCGCATGCTTTTCCTCGTCGACGACGATGCTCTGCACTTCGGCGGGTGCCAACGCATTGACGACCAGCTTCGCCGGGTCGTCCGACCACAGCACGATGTCCACGCGCTCGCCGGCGAGCTCGTTGGTGACCGCGGTCACCCGCGATCCGCGCATGCCGATGCAGGTGCCCTGCGGATCGAGGCGCGGATCGTTGCTCTTCACGGCGATCTTCGCGCGGATGCCGGGGTCGCGCGCCGCCGCGCGGATCTCGATCAGCCCTTCCTCGATCTCCGGCACCTCGAGCTCGAACAGGCGCATCAGGAATTCCGGCGAGATGCGCGAAAGGATGAGCTGCGGACCCTTCGCCGTGCGGTCGATCTTCTGCACGTAGGCACGCACGCGGTCGCCGACGCGCTGCATCTCCTTCGGGATCAGCTGGTCGCGGGTGATCACGCCCTCGATGCGGCCGGACTCGACGATCACGTTGCCGCGCTCGATGCGCTTGACTGTCCCGGTGAGCAGGTTGTCCTGCCGCTCGAGGAAGTCGTTCAGGATCTGCTCGCGCTCGGCGTCGCGGATCTTCTGCAGGATGACCTGCTTGGCCGCCTGTGCGCCGATCCGACCGAACTCGACCGGCTCGAGCGGCTCCTCGATGACGTCACCGAGCTTGAGATTCGGATCGCGAGCGGCGGCGTCGGTGATCGCAAGCTGGTGCGCGGGCTCCTCGTGCTCCTCGTCGGGCACGACGGTCCAGCGACGGAACGAATCGTAATGCCCCGTCTCGCGGTCGATCGCCACGCGCGCGTCGATCTCCTCGTTCGGAAAGCGCTTCTTCGTCGCCGACGCCAGCGCGGATTCGAGCGCCGTGAACACGATGTCCTTCGGCACGTTCTTCTCGCGCGCAAGCGCATCCACCAGCAGCAGCAGATCGCGGTTGCCTTTCGCGACCGGTGCCGGCGCAACTGCCGCTGGGGCAGCCTTCTTCGACTTCGCCTTCGCCTTCGACTTCACCTTCGTTGTGGTCGCCATCTCATTTTCTCCACTGGATCTGCGGCACGAGCCGGGCACGCTCGATGCCCGCGAACGGGATCGAAAGCCTGCCCTTCGCGGTCTCGACGAGAACGACATCGTCCTCGAGTCCCCGCAACGTGCCCTTCAACCGCCGCGCGCCATCGATCGGCTCGCGCAGCGTCAGCTGTACGTCCTGCCCGGCGAACCGGGCGAAATCCGCCGCCTTCTTGAGCGGCCGGTCGAGCCCCGGCGAGCTCACCTCGAGCCGCTCGTAGTCGATGTTCTCGACCGCGAACAGCCGAGTCAGGTGGTTGCTCACGCTCGCGCAGTCCTCGACATCCACGCCTTGCGGCTTGTCGATGAACACGCGGACCTGACGGCCCTTCGGCGACAGCTCGATGTCCACGAGCTCGAAGCCGAGGGTCGGCAACGTTCGCTCCAGTAGCTCGGTCAGGTTCACTTCGTTGCGCTTAACCGCGCTTGGTTGCGTTCTCCGGTCGAAACAGCCGGCAAACCAAAAAAAAATGGGCTGCGCCCAGCCCACTTTGTTCTGATACCGCTTGTGTCCCTAACCCTTTATGGGGGCGAATTATAGCCGATCCACCCCCGGATTTGAAGGGGTTTCGGGCTCGGGCCTGCTCTTTCGGGCGTTGCCGCCCCGCCTTGGCACCCGTCCCGGCGACGGGTCCGTCAGCCCCGGCCGCGCTAAACTTCGACGGTCCCTCTCGTCCCGCTGGAATCCGCCATGACCGAGCCCATCGTCATTGCCCGCCTCGATGAAACCGATATCGCGCTCCTGCCCGCGCTCGCGAACCGCCACGGCGCGATCACCGGAGCCACGGGGACCGGCAAGACGATCACGATGCAGGTCCTGGCCGAGGGGTTTTCCCGGATCGGGGTGCCGGTATTCATGGCCGACATCAAGGGAGATTTCACGGGCATCGCAAAGGCGGGCGAGCTCAGCGCCAAACTCAAGGAGCGCCTCGACCGCCTCAAGATGCCCGAGCCGAAATGGGGCGGTACGCCGGTCACGCTCTGGGACGTCTGGGGGGAGCAGGGACATCCGGTCCGCGCGACGATCTCCGACATGGGTCCGCTGTTGCTGGCGCGACTCCTCAACCTCAACGAGACGCAGGAAGGCGTCCTGGCGCTCACGTTCAAGATCGCCGACGACAACCAGCTTCTGCTGCTGGACCTGAAGGACCTGCGTGCCCTCCTGCAGTTCGTGGGCGACAACGCGGCGAAATTCAAGACCCAGTACGGCAACATCTCGTCGGCTTCGATCGGCGCCATTCAGCGCGGCCTGCTGCAGATCGAGCAACAGGGCGGCGACCGGTTCTTCGGCGAACCCATGCTCGACATCGCCGACCTGATGCAGACCGACTCGCAGGGCCGCGGCATCGTCAACATCCTCGCGGCCGACAAGCTGATGCAGAACCCCCGGCTCTACGCGACGTTCCTGCTGTGGCTGCTCGCGGAACTGTTCGAGAACCTCCCCGAGGTCGGCGATCGCGACAAGCCGAAGCTCGTGTTCTTCTTCGACGAGGCGCATCTGCTGTTCAGCGAGGCGCCGCCGGCCTTGATCGAAAAGGTCGAGCAGGTCGTCCGGCTGATCCGAAGCAAGGGCGTCGGCGTTTATTTCGTGACGCAGAATCCGCTCGACATCCCCGAGAAGGTGCTCGGCCAACTCGGCAACCGCGTGCAGCACGCACTGCGGGCGTTCACGCCACGCGACCAGAAGGCCGTGAAATCGGTTGCCGAGACGATGCGCGCGAATCCGAAGATCAATGCGGAAAAGGCGATCCTCGAGCTCGGCGTCGGCGAGGCGCTGGTGTCGCTGCTCGATGCGAAGGGCACACCCGGCATCACCCAACGGGTCTGGATTTTTCCGCCAGGCTCGCAGATCGGCCCGATCACGCCGGAGGAGCGCAAGAAGCTCGCAGCGGACTCGCTCGTCGCCGGAACTTACGACAAGACCGTGGACCGGGAGTCCGCGTTCGAGTTGCTGCGGGCCCGCGCCGGTGCGGAGAACGCTGCATCGCCCACCGCCGGCGTGCCCGGATGCCGGGCAACGCCCCGGCGCAAGGCAGCGGCGGCGTTTGGGGCGGCCTCTCGGACGTGCTGTTCGGTTCGACCGGTCCGCGGGGCGGGCGGCGCGAAGGCATGGTCGAAACTGCGGCGAAGAGCGCGGCACGTTCGGTGGGCAGCTCGCTTGCCCGCGAGCTGACGCGCGGCGTACTCGGTTCACTGCTGGGCGGCCGACGGCGCTGACTACACGGGCGCCGGTCCGCGCCCGAATCGTGGTGTAGGAACGCGCCGACAACGGCGCGGCGGCGGCACCCCATTTCGGTGCCACGGGGCCGCTTTTGTCGTCGATCGGCGGACAACGCACGTCGGAGCAACGTACGTTGGTAATCACGCCTACATCGCAACGACGGCCGACAAGGCGTCGGGTTGTCACTACGAGCGACGCTCGTTTCCCCCTGTACCCGCCCGCCGCTTTCCCCGACTAGTGCGTACAACTGGTGCTGATTTTTACGTCGTGACGCCAACTCGACGATGGAACCCTGCGCTTTCACGCATCAGCAGGGAGAAGTCGGCATGGCAACCAGGCAGGGGCACTACGACGTTCGATCGCCGCGACAGCGTGCGTTCGCGCTGGCGATCGCGCTGACTGCGGCCTTCGCGTCGGCTTCGACCAGCGCCGGCACCGAGATCGCGCTGCGCTTCTACGACGACAACGCCGCGGCGCAAGGACGATTGCTTTCGTCGAGTGCGCAAGCCGCGATCGAACGGACCGCGGGTGTCGCTCTCGTCGCCCAAGGGCGCGATGCCGACGGCGCGTTCCGGTTCGGATTCGCCGTCGAGCCGTCGCCGGTCGATGTTCGTAACGCGCTCAACAAGCTGCGTGCCACCGGCGCAGTGGTCTACGCAGACATCGCGTCCGACGATCGCAGCTCGCTTGCAAAGCAGGCTTTGGCGGTGCGCCAGGATCCGGTCACTTCGTTGATCGTGCGGATGAAGGCGTCCACCACGGTCAAGGGCGCCACGGCGGCGGACGCAAAGTCGCGGCTCGCCGCGAAGTCGGGCGTCGCGATCGCGCAGGCGCGTACGCTTGCGGATGGGTCGCAGGTCGTCGTCCTCGATGCGCCGCTGTCCCCGCGCGCGGTCGAGCAGGTGTTGAAGCGGCTCGCGGCCGACCCCGATGTCGCGCATGTCGAAATCGATCGACGCGCGAAGACGCAGGCACAGCCGTCGGATCCGATGTACGCCTCGCAGTGGAATCTGTCCGATCCGGTTGGCGGCATCGCGGCACCGCGTGCATGGGACATCACGACCGGCGACCCGAATGCGCCGATCGCGCTTCTCGACACCGGCGTGCTGCCGCATCCGGACCTCGCCGGTCGCGTGATCGGCGGTTACGATTTCGTCGCGGACGCGCGTTTCTCCAACGACGGTGACGGTCGCGATGCCGACGCGTCCGATCCCGGCGACTTCGTCACAACCGCCGAGTCGACGACGCCCGGCAGCCCGTTGCAGGGGTGCGGTTCGGGCAACAGCACATGGCATGGAACGATGGTCGCCGGGACGCTTGGTGCGGCCGTGAACAACGGTAACGGCATGTCGGGCGTCAACTGGACGAGCCCGCTGCTCAACGTTCGCGTGATGGGCAAGTGTGGCGGCGCGCTTTCCGACGTCGCCGACGGCATCCGCTGGGCCGCCGGCCTCGCCGTGCCGGGCGTGCCCGCGAATTCGACGCCCGCGCGCGTCATCAATCTGAGCCTGGCGGGGCTCGGCGATTGCGGTCCGATCCTGCAAAGCGCCGTCACCGATGCGATCGCCAACGGCGCGATCATCGTCGCGGCGGCCGGGAACGACAACGACGACGTCGTGAATCACTGGCCCGCGAACTGCAACGGCGTCATCGCCGTGGCAGCGACCTCGAAGAACGGCTCGCGCGCGTTCTATACGAATTCCGGATCACGAATCGCAGTGTCCGCGCCGGGTGGCGGCATCGGCGGCAGCATTCCGGTGCTGCGCAATGCCGGTACGACGTCGCCGGATCCCAACGGATACGGCTACGGGCAGCAGCTGGGTTCGAGCCTGGCGGCGCCGCACGTCTCGGGCCTCGCATCGCTGGTCCTGGCGATCGACCGCAACCTGACGTCCGCCGAAGTGCGCGGGCTGATCGAATCGAATGCGCGCGCGTTCCCCGCGGTCGCGACGGATCCGTGCTCGACATCAACCTGCGGCGCAGGCATTGCCGATGCAGCGCTGACGCTGTTGCGCCTCGCCCCGAATGGGCCGCTCGTGCCACCGCCTCCCGGCCGGACTCCGCCGCCACCCTCGACAACGCCCGACCCCCGCCCGCACCCGCGCCGCCGCCAATCCCGATTACGCCGGAGCAACCCCCGCAGGCCGATATCCCGCCGGCCGGTCTTGCGCCGGTCCCAGGGGGATGGCGCGCGAAGTCGCCCGAGGAGTTGAATCGCCTGCTGAAGGACGGTCGATTCCGCAGGCCTGTCCGCACCGAATCCCTCGTCCGCGACGCGTACCGCCGGGCACTAGCCGCGCACCCGTCTTTTCCCTTCGCCATCCACCCGGATGGCGCCGCCCTGACTCGGCCGTCAGCGACGGCCCTGCCTCAGGCGCTTCGGCCGCCGGCGTCCTTGGCCGGTTCCGCTTTATGTAGCCTACAAGTACGAGCGGTTGTGTGCGAACCGTAGTCCATGTAACGCGCTGATTCGATCAAGATTAATACGGGCGTCCTATGCCGTTGTCGTATGCTGTTGTCCTAGGGCCTGAAATCGGTATAATCGCGCCGATTGTGGGAGACAGGTAAGACAGCGACCGACATGGTGGTAAGCGAAAGGACTAAGAGCGTTCCCCGCCTGCCCACCCCGGCGACGTCGCCCATCCCCCCTCTTTCCAACCCGAGCTTCGTGACCCTCGCGGCGGGAGCTCGGTGCAGTCGTTAGGCCTCCCCGCTTCGAGCTGTCGTGCCTGTGACCGCGGAATCCGCGGTGCGCCGTCCGATAGTTGTGTTCGCAACTTCCGGCGTCGTTGGTGGCGCGGATGCAACCTCTTTTCCGATCGCCGCCGATGACTAGACGCTGGTTTCGCTCTCTCGCTGCTGCCGTTTTCTCCGTCGCGCTGCTCGCCGGCCAGCCGGTCGTCGCGCACAACGTCGATCCCCTCGAGTCGGCGCCGAAGGCTCCCGCGGTCGCGGCTCAAGTCGAGGTCCTCGCTGGCGAGGTGAAGGAGCTGATCGTCGAGGATCGTGTCGCGAGCGTCACGATCCGGTACCGCTCGCTGGTTCTCGCGGACGGCACGCACGTGAAGCTGCAGGGCGAGAGTGTCGAGCGCCTTGCGAACCACAGCCACGTCGAAGTGACCGGTCGTCGCAACGGCAAGACGTTGTTCGTCAGCGAAGTGCGCGAGATCGGTCGAGCGACGCAGAAGGCGACGAGCACGAGCGAGGTTCGGCAGGTCGAAGGCGAGCTCCGCATGTATCACGTCGACTACTTCGAAACCAGCAAGAGCACCTTCGAGTTCGAGGTGTATGGCGCGAATGACGAGATCACGCAGCTCAGGCTGGATGTTCGCCCGGAGGCATTGCAGCGTGGCATGCGCGTCGTCGTTTCGGGCTTCGTGTTGCCGGACGGCGCAATCGAGCCGGACGCGATCGCGATCACTGCGCTTCCCGATGATCCGCCAGACAAGGCCAGCCTGAAGGCGACGACGACCGACAAGGTACTCGTCATCCTGATGCGCTTTACCGATTCGCCGGCGCAGCCGTTCACGCAGGCGCAGGTGCAAGCGACCATGGCTGGCGGCCCGGGCAGCGGCAGCGTCGCCGAGTACTACAAGGAAGTCTCGTTCGGCCAGCAGCTGCTGAACGTGACGGTGACACCCTGGCTCGCCACCGGCGCGGCCACGCCGGCGAATTGCGCCTGGCAAACGATGGGCACGCTCGGACGGAATGCGGCAACCGCGGCGGGCTACACGCTGAGCAGCTACCAAAAGCTGGTGTACGTCTTTCCGCGCGTTCCGTCGTGCGGCTGGATCGGCCTCGGTTACATCGGCGCCAGCGGCGTGTGGGTCAACGGCTCGAATTCCGTGCTCGTGTACGGACACGAGCTCGGCCACAACTTCGGCTTGTCGCATGCAGGAAGTCTCGACTGCGGCGCCAATCCGATCGGTGGCAGCTGCTCGTCGAGCGAGTACGGCGATCCGTTCGGCATCATGGGCAACGCGACCACGATGCACTTCAACGCTGTCCAGAAATCCGAGCTCGGCTGGATATCGAGCGCGGCCGTCAAAACCCACACGACGGGCACCGCAACCTACACGCTGAATCCGATCGAGACGGCGGGTGGTAGCGCGTATGCGGTGAAGATCCGCGCCGCAGCGAACCGGACGTATTGGCTCGAGTACCGCAGGCCGACCGGTTTCGATGCCGGGCTCGCGAGCTATCCGAACAATGGTGCGCAGGTGCGCGTGGCGACGCCGTTCGAGACGCTGTGTGGCGGCTGCGACAGCTACAGCGACGACACGCAGTTCCTGGACATGACCCCTGCGACGAGCACGTTCACCGATGGAACGCTGCTCGCGGGCCGCAGCTTCACCGACTCGACCTACGGCATCACGTTCAACGTCCTGACCGCCACCGCGACAGCGCTGACGGTGCAAGTGGTTGGTCCCGGCGGATCGGTTTCCACGACCACCGTGGCCAGCGCGCTGAATCCGTCGACGCTGGGCGTGAGCGTTGCCTTCACGGGGACGGTCACCGGGACATCGCCGACCGGCACGGTCACGTTTACCGCGAACGGGTCCACGATAACTGGCTGCAGCGCTGTCGCGCTCGTGGGCACCGGCAATACGCGAACCGCAGTGTGCGCGACTGCTGCGCTGGCCGCCGGCTCGCACAGCATCGTCGCGAGATACAACGGCGACGGGTCGAATCCGACGTCGACGAGCACGACGCTTACGCAAACGGTGAACGCTGCGCCGACCGGGACCAACGTCGCGCTCGCGACGGCGGGTGCGACGGCGAGCGCTTCGAGCTTCACGAAACCGCCGAGCGCAGCCATCAACAACGAGCGCGCCGGCACGAACTGGGACGCTGGCACCGGCGGCTGGAAGGACGCCACGACCGGCATATGGCCCGACTGGCTGCAGGTCACCTTCAACGGTAGCAAGCGGATCGACCGCGTCGTGGTCTACTCGGTGCAGGACAACTGGACCAGCCCCATCCAGCCGACCGACACGCTGACTGGCTCGCTGTATGTGGTGAGGAACTTCACCGTGCAGGGGTGGAATGGCGCGAGCTGGGTGACGCTCGCTACGGTGACCGGCAACTCGCTCATCAAGCGCACGGTGACGTTCTCGCAGTACACGACCGACCGCATCCGCATCAACGTGACGTCGACGCCGGATGGCGCATCGAGGATCACGGAAGTGGAGGCGTGGGGTGTGAACGCCGCGAGCGCCAACCTCGCCCTGGCCACGGCGGGTGCGACGGCAAGCGCTTCGAGCTTCACGAGACCGCCGAGCGCAGCCATCAACAACGAGCGCGCCGGCGCGAACTGGGACGCCGGCACCGGCGGCTGGAAGGACGCCACGACCGGCATATGGCCCGACTGGCTGCAGGTCACCTTCAACGGTAGCAAGCGGATCGACCGCGTCGTGGTCTACTCGGTGCAGGACAACTGGACCAGCCCCATCCAGCCGACCGACACGCTGACTGGCTCGCTGTATGTGGTGAGGAACTTCACCGTGCAGGGGTGGAATGGCGCGAGCTGGGTGACGCTCGCTACGGTGACCGGCAACTCGCTCATCAAGCGCACAGTGACGTTCTCGCAGTACACGACCGACCGCATCCGCATCAACGTGACGTCGACGCCGGATGGCGCATCGAGGATCACGGAAGTCGAAGCGTGGGGAAACTGAGTTGAAGCTTGGCCGCCCGACATGACCTACTTGAGCGAGCGCCGCCACGCTGTCGCTGTGCTTGACCTGCTGTTGCGCGCAGGTTAGCGCTCGCCGCACGCTGGTCGCGTGCGGTACCGAAAGTAGGTGACTGTCGAGGCACGGATGAAACAGAAAAGCCCGGCGCAAGGCCGGGCTTTCTGTTTCATGGGTGCCTGACAATGACCTATTTGAGCGAGCGCCGCCACGCTATCCCGTTCCGGGAATCTCGGTGCGTGCAGGTTAGACAGGCAGCTTGATCACGATCGCAGGCCCGCGGACGTAATGTGCTCGTACCTCACGGCAGCCTTTCGGCTGCGATCTGCATAGGCGCCGACTTCAGTGGCGCCGCACAGAATCCTCGCGTTGCAATTGCTTCCATTGTCAATTCGCTCGCCCCTGCGCGACAATGGCCGCTCCGGACCTTCGCGCCGCAAGCCACGCTCGGGGTATTCATGTCGCCGCGCGACGAAATGGCATCGGCGCGCACGCGCGAGCAGTCCTGGTGCATTTGGCCTTTGAAGGTGCCGCCAATGAACGAATCCACCAAGAATCTGATTTTTCCCTTCGTGCCGAAGCCGGTATTGCGAGCTCGCAGGCGACTTCTGCAGTTGCGCGACGAGTTTCCGATCAGCTCGCTCCAGTTCAGGCGCGTCGGCTCTTTGAACTCCACCCAGAAAAACAGCCTGGTGCGACGCGTGCGCTCCGTGAATTCCCACGTCCCCTGCCTGCATACGCACGCGGAAATGGCGCGGATCATCACTGCTGACAGTTGAACGTGGTGGGTCTGGATGGACTCGAACCATCGACCCCCGCCTTATCAAGACGGTGCTCTAACCAGCTGAGCTACAGGCCCGTGTGCGGTGTTGGTTGCTGTTCTACTCGCAACCGATAGGTTGTGGGTGCTGAAAGGATCGGGAGGGAGTGTTCAGCAGCGCAGGTTCGGGCTCATTGCTGATCCCTGATCCCTGACTTCTGATCCCTGATTCCGAGAAAGGAGGTGATCCAGCCGCACCTTCCGATACGGCTACCTTGTTACGACTTCACCCCAGTCATGAATCCTACCGTGGTAAGCGGCCTCCTTGCGGTTAGCCTACCTACTTCTGGTAGAACCCACTCCCATGGTGTGACGGGCGGTGTGTACAAGACCCGGGAACGTATTCACCGCGGCATGCTGATCCGCGATTACTAGCGATTCCGACTTCACGCAGTCGAGTTGCAGACTGCGATCCGGACTACGAACGGCTTTCTGGGATTGGCTCCCCCTCGCGGGTTGGCAACCCTCTGTACCGTCCATTGTATGACGTGTGAAGCCCTACCCATAAGGGCCATGAGGACTTGACGTCATCCCCACCTTCCTCCGGTTTGTCACCGGCAGTCTCCCTAGAGTGCCCTTGCGTAGCAACTAGGGACAAGGGTTGCGCTCGTTGCGGGACTTAACCCAACATCTCACGACACGAGCTGACGACAGCCATGCAGCACCTGTGTTCCGGTTCCCTTTCGGGCACCCCCGCCTTTCAGCAGGCTTCCGGACATGTCAAGGGTAGGTAAGGTTGTTCGCGTTGCATCGAATTAATCCACATCATCCACCGCTTGTGCGGGTCCCCGTCAATTCCTTTGAGTTTTAACCTTGCGGCCGTACTCCCCAGGCGGTCGACTTCACGCGTTAGCTACGGTACCAAGGAATCGCTTCCCCAACACCTAGTCGACATCGTTTAGGGCGTGGACTACCAGGGTATCTAATCCTGTTTGCTCCCCACGCTTTCGTGCCTGAGCGTCAGTGTTGGCCCAGGGGGCTGCCTTCGCCATCGGTGTTCCTCCGCATCTCTACGCATTTCACTGCTACACGCGGAATTCCACCCCCCTCTGCCACACTCCAGCTCGCCAGTTTCCCATGCCATTCCCAGGTTGAGCCCGGGGCTTTCACACAGGACACAGCGAACCGCCTGCGCACGCTTTACGCCCAGTAATTCCGATTAACGCTCGCACCCTACGTATTACCGCGGCTGCTGGCACGTAGTTAGCCGGTGCTTATTCCGCCGGTACCGTCAAGAACACAGGGTATTCGCCCGTGCCTTTTCTTCCCGACTAAAAGCGGTTTACAACCCGAAGGCCTTCTTCCCGCACGCGGCATGGCTGGATCAGGGTTGCCCCCATTGTCCAAAATTCCCCACTGCTGCCTCCCGTAGGAGTCTGGGCCGTGTCTCAGTCCCAGTGTGGCTGATCATCCTCTCAGACCAGCTACCGATCGTCGCCTTGGTAGGCCATTACCCCACCAACAAGCTAATCGGACATCGGCCGCTCCCCTAACGCGAGGCCCTTTCAGGTCCCCCGCTTTCCTCCGTAGAGCATATGCGGTATTAGTCCGGCTTTCGCCGGGTTATCCCCCATTACGGGACACGTTCCGATGCATTACTCACCCGTCCGCCACTGACTGCCAGGTTGCCCCAACAGCCCGTTCGACTTGCATGTGTAAAGCATGCCGCCAGCGTTCAATCTGAGCCAGGATCAAACTCTTCAGTTCGATCTCTATGCAAAGTAAGCTCATTCGAATGACGTCGCCTTGAACCGTCTTGCAACGATCCAAAACCACATCTCAGGCCAGCCAGGACTTCTCCCAACCAGCCCGCACTTGCGTTTCGTATGAGCACCAACAGTACTCGTTGACCCCGCAGCCCGCTCCCCCTCCAGAAACCCCCGGTTACCCAAGAGCCCCAAAGACGAAAACCCGCCGCAGGCACCGAACACCGTCAGCACCCACACCTATCGGTTGCAAATTGTTAAAGAGCGCGTTTCGCGGCGCGCCGCGGTCTCGTCACGAAACCGCATTGCGAGCGCTGCCCGGGGCCTTACGAGACGTCCGGGGTTGGCGATTGGCGGAGCATCGATGCTGCCCCACCGTCGTACTGCGAAGGAGGCGAAGCATATCGAATTCGCGACCTTCGCGCAAACAAATTCGTCTCGTCGCGCGCAGCGTTGGGCCGATTAGGACCGGGGTTCGGTGCCGGAGTTCACTTCCGGGAATGAAGATGTCGACGCGGAGGCGTCGACGCTCGGGACGGCCCTCACTCGTCGCTGCCACGACCATACTTCCACTTGTTGTGGATCCAGAGCCAGTCCGCCGGATGCGCGCGTACAGTCGCCTCGAGCCCGCGCGCATAACGCTCCGCGATCATGGGGCCTGAATCCTCATCGTAGGGCGGCTCCGCCAGAAGATGGAAACGCACCGAGTAATGGCCAACCCGTACCCGCGTCATCTCGACATAGAGCACGGGCGCATCGAGATAGCGCGCGATCTTCTCGGGCCCCAGATAGAACGCCGTGTCGCGGTCGAGGAAGCGCGTCCAGTACTTCGGCATCTTCTTCTTCGGCGTCTGATCCGCGACCATCGCATACGCACGCGCCTTGGGGGCACGTCGCATCAGCTCGAAAAGGAAGGTCGCGAAAGGGATCGGGTTGCCGCCGAACCGGCTTCGCGCCTCGCGAACGTACGTATCGACGCCGCGCAGGCTAAGCGGCTTGTACACCGCGTCGATCGGGAAGTCGAAGCGCACGCCGGACGCAAGCAGCAACCATTCCCAGTTGCAGGTGTGCGCAGTGAGCAGCACCAGGGTTGTTCCCGCTGCCTTGTACGTTTCGATGACCTCGGGATTCTCGAACGCCACGCGCGCGAGCAGCGCCTCGCCACTCGCCCGAAAGCCCCAGATCGCCTCCATGAGCGTACGACAGAGATGGCGGTAGCTATCGCGAAGGATCGCTTCGCGTTCCGCGGCGCTCTTCTCGGGAAACGCACCTTCCAGGTTGCGGCGAGCGAGCGCCACCCGCCACCGCACCACGTAAAACACCGCAAAATGCAGGCCGTCGCCCAGCCGGTGGAGCACCGGCAGCGGTAGCATCGCGAGCGCGCGGAACAGGAAACCCATGGACAGGAGCGCTCCCGAACCGCCGGAGCGCCCAATCGGAAAAGGCCGTGAGCGTAAGCGAATTTCCGTACCCCGGCAACGAGCGCAACCGCCCGTACCGTCTCGCGGCGCCACTGGACAGCGTCACGCTGTGGTGGTGCGACCTCGATAACGACACGGACGCGTTGCCATTGCTGGCCGCGTGGTTGTCACCGCCCGAGCGCGCGCGCGCGGAACGCTATGGCAGCACGAGCCTCGCGCAGCGTTACACGCGCGGACGTGCGACCCTACGCTGGATCCTCGCGCAACGTCTGCGCGTGCCACCCGAACGGGTGCCGATCGAGCGTGGCGATCGCGGACGTCCGCGGCTGCAGGGCCGCACGGACATCGATTTCAACGTCTCGAACACGTCCGACATCGCCCTCGTCGGCGTCGCCGATTCGCCTGGGCTGCGCATCGGTGTCGACGCGGAGCGCGAGGATCGGGTGCTCAATCACGCCGGATTGGCACGCAAGTACCTCACATCCCGCGAGCAGGCGGCCATTGCTTCCGCGGATGAGGACGCGCATCGACGCGCCTTCCTCCGGCTGTGGACCTGCAAGGAGGCGATGAGCAAAGCAACCGGGCAGGCGCTGTCCGCGCCGCTACGCAAGCTCGATGTCGAGCTGACGCCATCGTTGCGCCTCGTGTCAGGGCCAGCGCCGTACGTTGCCGACGATTGGCGCCTGGCGGCCGTCGACGCGCCCGGAGGCTTTCTCGCCACCGTCGCGCTCTGGCGACCGCCCGAGATTGCACTCTCGACAAGCCGGGTGGTACTCGACAGCGAAACACGCAACCGGTAGCGTGTGCCGGTCGCCCTCTAGACCCGATCGAACTGATTGCCCAAGCCGGACTACGAGCTCGTCGAGGAATTGCTGCGGGACGCGCTGGACGACCTGCGCAACGCCACGATCATGATGACGAAGGGCGAGATGGGCGCACCGGTGAACGAGTCCCTTGCCGAAGCGGCGTCGTGCCTGCGCGAGCTCGATGATCTGTTCGACCGAGATCCGCTCGCCGCGCACGCCGCAGGACGGATCTTCGCGCAGGTGTTGCTCGAACGGATCGAGAGCATGGTGAGCCTCTCGCGTGCCGCCTCCGGAACCGAGCTTGCGCCCGAGCACGTGGCTGCGTTGACCCGCATGCCGGACCTGGCGCGAAAGCGCAGGCGCCAAAAAAAGTAACGACGTCGCTTCGATCGCGTCGACGTCAGACGTCGAACCCCCCGCCGCCGTCGAATCCGCCGCCGGCGTCCCCCGCGTCGGTGAAACCGCCGGCGTCACCGCCCGTATCGGCATCGTGCGCACCAGCGCCCGTACCCGAATCGTGCGCGCCGAGGAAGCTTTGCGCGAGCGCCGTGCCGAGCACGACGCCAGCCATCGTGCTCAGGAACGTACCGGCCATCATGCCGCCCAGTCCCGGGCCGCCGCCGATGCGGCCGAACGTCCGCTCCATCGTGCCCGGCTGGCGAATCTCCGCGCGCGTCGCCGCGCGCGCGAGCGCTGTCGGCGATTCGCCCGCGCGAAGCACGGTATTCCGTTCCGCTTCCGGCAGCTCGGCGCTGAGCTCGTTCAGCACCTGACGCCGTTGATCCGGCGTCAGCTTTGCAAACGCCTCGGCATGAGTCTGCTCGATTGTTTCAGGCGACGCCGTGCGCAACATGTACCGGTAGCGCTCGACCGCCTGCTCGTCCTCGGAGCCGGCGCCACGACCCCATGCCTGCTGCTTCGGCGTCTGGCCGCCACCCAGGATCCGATCGAAGATGCCCATGTCCAATCTCCTGTCTTGTGTGTCGTCAGCCGGTCTCGCAGGACGCGACCGGGTCCCTCGATAGACACCGGTCCCCCGCGGACGTTCGCTTCTACCGCTCGACGAAGGCGCGCTCGATCACGTACTCGCCGGGCGTTCCGATGTGCGGCGAAATCTTGAAGTTCATCTCGTCCAGCAGCCGGCACGTGTCCTTCAGCATCGCAGGGCTACCGCAGACCATGACCCGGTCGACTGCGGGATCGAGCCGAGGCAACCCGACATCGTCGAACAGCTTGCCGCTGCGGATCAGATCGGTCAACCTGCCCTGGTTGCGAAACTTCTCGCGCGTCACCGTCGGATAGTAGATGAGTTTGTCCCGCACGTTCTCGCCGAAGTACTCGTTCGTCGGCAGCTCTTCGGTAATCACTTCCCGATAGGCGAGCTCGTCGACCTGCCGCACACCGTGCACGAGCACGATTTTCTCGAAGCGATGGTAGGTTTCCGGATCCTTGATGATCGAAAGGAAGGGTGCCAAGCCGGTCCCGGTCCCGAGCAGATACAGATGCTTGCCCGGCAGCAGGTCATGGATCGTCAGCGTACCGGTGGGTTTGCGGCTGACGAGGACTTCATCGTCGACCTCGAGGTGCTGCAGGCGCGACGTGAGCGGGCCATGGGCGACCTTGATGCTGAAGAACTCGAGGAACTCGTCATGGTTGGCGCTCGCGATGCTGTACGCGCGCAGCAGCGGCTTGCCGTCAACGGGCAGGCCGACCATCACGAAATGGCCGTTCTCGAAGCGGAACGCCGGATCGCGGGTCGTAGTGAAGCTGAACAGCGTACTGTTCCAGTGGTGAACGGAGAGCACCCGCTCGGTGCCGATCGTGGCCATGTGTTCGTCCTGCAAGCCGCAGCGAAGGAAACCAGCCACACGATTCTAAGCGACTTTGGTCGGCCGACGCTGCTGCGCGGGCATATCGATATGCTCGCGCCGCATGCGCTCGTCGAACCCGCTTTCGAGGGTGCGCGATGAACGCTCCCGCAACCGTCTATGCTGGCGTTGCGGCTGGCGTCGTGTCCATGCTCGCGCAGGTCGCGCTCTGGCTGACATTCACCGACGCGTTTCCGGAAATCCTGTTTCGGGATGTTCGTCTTGACCGCTGCGATCATCCTGGGTCCCGACATCCTGGAACCCGCTAGCGACGCCGGCGTGCACGTGTGGATCGTCGCAGCGCTCGTGCACTTCGCCCTGTCGCTCGCATACGCCATGGTGCTGGCCGCGGCGATTCACCGGCTTGGGTTCGGCACGTCGATCGTCGCCGGTGGATTGTTCGGCCTCGTCGTGTATGTGCTGAACATGCACGGCTTCACGCGTCTGTTCCCGTGGTTCGAGGCGGCGCGCGATCCGATCACGCGTCGCTGCGCACGTGGTCTTCGGTGTGTCGGCTGCGCTCGTCTATCGCCTTGTCGCCCGACCCACCTGGACCTAAGCCTCCCTGCCGAATCCGAGCACCTTCATCCGCTTCGTCACCATCGAGCCCTTGCGCGCGCGGCGCAACCGGTGCTTCGCGAGATCTTCGCCCTCGATCACCTGCACGACCGTGCGGCCCACGCGGTTCGTCCCTTGCAGCACGACGCGGTTCGCGGTCGTCAGCCCTACTGCAGTCAACCGCTCCTCGCCGTCGAGCCCCATGATGATGACGCCGCGGCCGCGCGGCACTTCGCGCATTTCGTCGAGCGCGAACACGAGCAGCCGTCCTTTCGACGACAACGCCGCAACGTGATCGAGACCGGGGGAGAGCGCAACCGGCACCAGCGGCTCCTCGTCCGGCGCGAGCGTCATGAAGGTCTTGCCGGCCTTCACGCGCGATACCATGTCCTGCAACGACGCGATGAACCCGTAGCCGCCGCTGCCGGCGACCAGGTACTTCTGTTCCGGCACGCCGGATAGCGCCTGAGCGACCTTCGCGCCCCCCTGAAGCTCGATCAGGGTCGTCACCGGCACACCATCACCGCGGCCTCCCGGGATCTCGGATGCGCGGATCGTGTACGCGCGACCCCCGGTGTCCAGCACGACGACCGCATTGACGGTGCGCGTTTCGAGGACCACCAGCGGACCGTCGCCCGCCTTGTACGAGAACTGCGCCGCGTCCAAGCCGTGGCCCTGACGCGATCGAATCCAGCCGTGGCGCGACAGCGTGATCGTGATCGGCTCGTCGGGCACGACGCGGCTTACAACGACCGGCGCGACTGCCTCGATCAGCGTGCGTCTTGCATCCCCGAATCGCTTCGCATCCGCCTCGATCTCCGAGATGACGAGATTGGACAAAGCGCGTGGGTCCGCCAGGATGCGCGCCAGGTCCTTGCGCTCGGCCTTGAGGGATTTCAACTCGTCCTCGATCCTGATGCCTTCGAGTCGTGCGAGCTGCCGCAGGCGAATCTCGAGGATGTCCTCGGCCTGGATCTCGGTCAGCCCGAGTCCGGCCATCAGGTCGGCTTTCGGATCGTCTGCCTTGCGGATGATCCTGATCACCTTGTCGATCGAAAGCAGCGCGAGCTGCCGGCCTTCGAGGATGTGGATGCGGCGATCCACCTGGCCCAGGCGGTGCTTCGTACGGCGCGTCACCGTATCGAATCGGAACAATGTCCATTCGCCGACGATCTCTTTCAGGTCCTTCGAACGCGGCCGTCCGTCTCGCCCCAGCATCACGAGGTTGATCGGAACGCTCGATTCCAGACGCGTATTCGCCAGCAGCAGGTTCATGAACTCCTGCGGGTCCTGCCGGCTCGACTTCGGCTCGAGCACGATACGCACCGGCGAGCTCTTGTCGGAATCGTCGCGAACGGTGTCGAGTGCGGAGAGCATCAGACTCTTGAGGTTCACTTGTTCCTGCGACAGCGATTTCTTGCCTTCCTTGGGCTTCGGATTCGTCGCCCGCTCGATGTCCTCGAGCACGGAACGCGTGGACACACCGAACGGAAGCTCGGTGACCGCGACGCGCCACTGGCCCCGGGCAAGGTCCTCGACCGTCCAGCGCGCGCGAAGTCGCAGGCTCCCGCGGCCGCTCTCGTAGATCGCCCGTAGCGTCTCCGGATCCGAAATGATGTGGCCGCCACCGGGCAAGTCGGGCCCGGGGATGAACGTCATGAGCTGCTGGACGGTGATCTTCGGGTTCCGGATCGTCGCAACCGCGGCGCGCGCGACCTCGCCGAGGTTGTGCGAAGGAATGTCGGTGGCCATCCCGACACCGATGCCGGACGTGCCGTTCAGCAGCAGCAATGGCAGCCGCGCGGGCAACAGCTTCGGCTCCTTGAACGCGCCGTCGTAGTTCGCGACGAAGTCCACCGTGTCGCGATCGATCTCGGAGAGCAGCAACTCGGCGATCGGCGTCAGCCGGCACTCGGTGTAACGCATCGCCGCCGCGTTGTCGCCGTCGCGCGAACCGAAGTTTCCCTGGCCGTCGATCAGCGGATAGCGCAAGCTGAAGTCCTGCGCCTGGCGCACGAGCGCGTCGTACGCAGCCGTGTCGCTGTGCGGATGGTACTTGCCGAGCACGTCGCCGACGACGCGCGCGGACTTGACGTGCCGCGTCGGCGCATACAGTCCGAGCTCGTGCATCGCATAGAGAATGCGCCGCTGTACCGGTTTTTGGCCGTCGGCGACGTCCGGCAACGCGCGCCCCATGACGACGCTCATCGCATACTCGAGATAGCTGCGCTCGGCGAACTGCGCGAGTGGCAACGAGTCGTCGTCGTCTCCGCCCGCTCCATTGCCCGGGGGGGACGGTGGCGGCGCAGCCGTCATCGTCGATTGTGAAAAGCTCGCCGGACAGCGTGTCGACGGTAGCCGTGGCGCTGCGCTTCGCGCGTGATGTCGCCTTCTTCGTTCCTCTTGTCGCCATTGCTTCGCGTCAGATGTCCACTTCGACGGCGTTGCCGTGCAACTCCATCCACTCACGGCGGCTCGCGGCTTCGGTCTTGCCCATCAGCTTCGCGAAGACCTGCTGCGCCTCCGCCGCCTGCTCGGGCGCCACGCGCACCGCGACGACACGCCGCGTCTCCGGATTCATCGTCGTTTCCCAGAGTTGCTCCGGGTTCATCTCGCCGAGACCCTTGAACCGGCCGACCGACCAGGAGTGGGGCTTGACCCCTTCCTTCGTCAGCCGGTCCTCGATCGCCGCGAGCTCGGGGTCGTCGAGCGCGTAGAGCTTGCGCGGGGGACGCTTGCCCGAGGGCGGAACATCGACGCGATACAGCGGCGGGCTCGCAACGTGGATGTGGCCCTGGTCGATCAGCGCCGGGAAATGGCGGAAGAACAGTGTCAACAACAGCACCTTGATATGACTGCCGTCGACGTCCGCATCCGCCATGATGATGATCTTCGAATAGCGCAGGCCTTTGAGCTCCGCTTCGTCCGCCGTGCGATGCGGATCGACACCGATCGCCACGGCGATGTCGTGGATCTCGTTGTTCGCGAACAGCCGGTCGCGATCGACCTCGAACGTGTTGAGCACCTTGCCGCGGAGCGGAAGGATCGCCTGGTACTGCTTGTCGCGGGCGAGCTTGGCCGATCCGCCCGCCGAATCGCCTTCGACCAGGAACACTTCGCGGCGCGAGACATCGTCAGATTCGCAGTCGGTGAGCTTTCCGGGCAGCACAGCGACGCCGGAGCCCTTCCGCTTCTCGACTTTCTGCGCCGACTTCATCCTGGTCAGCGCCTGCTCGATCGCAAGCTCGGCGATTCGCTTGCCGTGCTCGACGTGCGAGTTGAGCCACACCTCGAGCGGATCCTTGATGACCTGCATGACGAGCTTGAGCGCGTCGCGGCTCGTCAGCTTCTCCTTGACCTGGCCCTGGAACTGCGGATCGAGAATGCGGGCGGACAGCACGAAATGCACTCTCGCCGAGACGTCTTCGGTCTGCAGTCGCGCGCCGCGCGGCAGCAGGCCATGGTGGTCGACGAACGCTTTCACCGCCTCGAACAGCGCGGCACGCAGACCCGCCTCGTGCGTTCCGCCAGCCGCGGTGGGAATCAGGTTGACGTAGCTCTCGCCTGCGCCGCCCGCGTCCTCGTACCACGCGATCGCCCATGCGGCGCCCTCGCCTTCGGCAAACGTGTCGCCATCCTTCGGCTTGCCGAGATAGGTCTCCCCCTGAAAGATCGGTGCGACCGGCGCGTCACCCTCGGCCAGCTCCTCGAGGTAGCCCTTCAGTCCTTCGGGGTAGGACCAGGTCTTCGATTTGACGTCCTTGCCCTTCTCGACGTAAAGCGTGACCTTCACGCCGGGCAGCAGCACGGCCTTGGCGCGCAGCAGCCGCTCGAGCTCGGGCATCGAGACGCTCGGCGAGTCGAAATACTTCGGATCGGGATAGGCACGCACGGTCGTGCCGGAGGCTCGTGCGCCGGCCGTTCCGATCACCTTGAGCTTCTGCTCGACCTCGCCGCCTGCGAACACGATGCGGTGCACTTTGCCGTCGCGCTTTACTTCGACTTCGAGGCGGCGAGACAGTGCGTTCGTCACCGAAACGCCGACGCCATGCAGGCCACCGGAGAACGCGTATGCGCCCTGGCTGTCGCGCTTGTCGAACTTGCCGCCCGCGTGCAATCGCGTGAACACGAGCTCGATCGTCGGGACCTTTTCCTCGGGATGCGGCCCGACGGGGATGCCGCGGCCGTCGTCCTCGACGGTGACCGACCCGTCGGCATGCACACGCACATCGATGCGCGTGGCGTATCCCGCCAACGCCTCGTCGGCCGCGTTGTCGATCACTTCGGCAATGATGTGCGTCGGATCGATCGTGCGCGTGTACATGCCCGGGCGCTCACGCACCGGTTGCAACCCCTTGAGTACACGGATCGACGATTCTTCGTATCGGCCCTTGGCCACCTGGACATCCTCGGATTCTTCGACGAACGCAGCCGGACATCGGCGCGCGCGGAATCATAGTACAGCCCGCCGCGCAGGCCCGCGCGCGATTGATCACCGTCGTGCCGCGCCTGCCGCTCCGAGGGACTAGGGCACCAGCGCGAGGAACAGAAACGCAGCGAAGATCACGAGATGAACAGCACCCTGCATGATGTGCGTGCGTCCGCTGACCAGCGTGATCGAGCTCACCAGGAAGGTGAGTGCGAGCAGCACCATGTCCTTGGCCTCGAGCCCGAGCTCCAGCGGAATCGAGAGCCATACGGCCGCGAGCGCGACTGCCGGAATCGTCAGGCCGATGCTCGCGAGCGCCGAGCCGAACGCGAGGTTCAGGCTGGTCTGGATGCGGTTCGCGCGCGCGGCGCGGATCGCTGCCCAGGTTTCCGGCAGCAGCACGAGGAGCGCAATCGCGGTACCGATGGTCGCCTTCGGCGCGCCAGCCGCGGCGACCGCGCGCTCGATGCTCGGCGACAAGACCTTCGCGAGCCCGACGACGGCGACCAGCGAGACGAGCAACAACCCGAAGCTCGCCAAAGCGCGGCGGTTCGAGGGCGGCTGCGCATGAACGTCCTCGTTCGCGCTTTCGACCGGAAGGAAGTAGTCGCGATGTCGCACCGTCTGCACGAACACGAACACACCCCAGAGGATGAGCGATGCGATGGCCGCGAACGCGAGTTGCGACACCGTGTACGTCGGGCCAGGTGTGCTGGTGGTGAACGCCGGCAGCACGAGCGAGAGCGTGCTCAGCGCGATCAACGCGGCAAGGCCCGTGTTCGCCCCCTCGATGCGGAACGATTGCTCGTGATGGCGCAGCCCGCCGACGAGGAGGCACAGGCCGACGACGCCATTGCAGATGATCATCACCGCAGCGAAGATCGTATCCCGCGGCACCGACGCCTTGTCCGTACCGCCGGCGAGCATGATCGACACGATCAGCGCGACCTCGATCACCGTGATGGCGACGGCGAGAACCAGCGTGCCGAACGGCTCGCCGGTGCGGTGAGCGACGACCTCGGCGTGATGGACCGCGGCGATCACAGCGCCGATCAGGCCGGCCGCGCAAACCACGGCCAGTGTCGTTCCGAGCGGGACGAGCGCGGCGACGACCAGCAGCGCGGCCGCGGCTACGGGAACGACAAGCGGGGACCACCGCGGCATTGGCAATCAGCTGACCGCGCGGGTCAGGCCGGTCGCAGACGGCTGCGACGCGATGCAGGGAACCAGGCCACGAGATCGGCACCCTGCACGAGGCGGATGCGGTTCCGCGCAGCGAACTGCTTCGC
Source organism: uncultured beta proteobacterium (assembly GCA_963804205.1). Taxonomy (GTDB): domain Bacteria; phylum Pseudomonadota; class Gammaproteobacteria; order Burkholderiales; family Casimicrobiaceae; genus VBCG01. The sequence continues at coordinate 39,384 of CAWDPJ010000011.1, forward strand.
CTGATCGGTGACCTCGCCGGCGGCGACGTAGATCGCGTCGTCGGCTTCGCGCGCGCCGACCGCGGCGTGAAGATCCTGAAGCGGCTTGATGCCGGTGCGCGCGACCTTGAAGCGCTTGCATCCGACGAGTGTGGTGCGCGACCCCTTGCGTGCCTCGAAATCCGCTTCGCCGCGATCGATCCGGGTCACGTCGAAGCCGTCGGCGCGCAGCGCAGACTCGATCGCAGCCGCGAACTCGTTCCAGTTCATCGCCCGGATCGCGTTCAGCGTTTGCTCGACGCGCGCGGCACTCGGCACGCGAAACTGCCGCAAAGCGGCAATCGTGCCGGTCACGACGAACGGCGCGGCAACGAACATGCCGGTGTACGTCCACGCGGGCGGAAGCGCCGCCGCAGCGAGTCCGGCGAGGCCCGCCGCGATGCCAAAACTCATCCACCATGGCGAACGCATCAGGATCGCGAACAGCGAATTCTCGGCCATCTTCAGCTTCACAACGTTCCTCCGTCCGGTCGCGGGCTTCTCTCCAGTATACGGGCAAGGCCTCTCTCTCAGATGACAGCAGTGCGGTGAGCGCGGCCCACTTCGATCCAGTAGTATTCGTTGGCACACCCGCCCATTCCTGCCGCAGCTCCGCAATGAACACCTCGCATCCGAACCACCGCCCTGGCCGCATTGCTGCACGATTACATCGACCTCTACAGGCGCGACACGCTCGAGCGCTGGCGCGAGCTGTTCCTCCCCGAATTCGTTGCGTCATCAACGAATGCGGACGGCTCGGTGACGATCTGGCGTCTCGACGATTTTTTCGAACGGCAGCGCAAGTCGTTCGCCACCGGCAAGCCGATCAGCGAGGTGCTGGAAAACGTCGTCGCCGAGCAGATGGGCCCGCTGGCGCAGGTTCGTGCCGACTTCGTCTGGACCGACGGCGAAGTCCGGCGCCGCGGCAGGCTCATGCTGCTGGCCATCGAGCAGCATGGCGAGCTGCGAATCCAGTCGCTCGCGTTCAGCTACGAGCCTGACCGAGATAGATTTCCTGCACGCGCGCGTCTTCCTTCAGCGCCTGGGCGCTGCCCTCGAGCGTGATCACGCCGCGCTCGAGCACCAGTGCACGATCGGCGACCGAGAGCGCGAGATCGATCTGCTGCTCGACGATCAGCACGGCGACGCCATCGCGCGCCCAATTCTTCAGGAACTCGAGGATCGGCGGGATCAGCGCCTGGGCGAGCCCGAGCGACGGCTCGTCGCAGAGCAGCACTGACGGCCGCGCGACGAACGCCTGCGCCAGCGCGAGCATCTGCTGCTGGCCGCCCGACAGATCGCGCGCAGGCGATCGCAGCTTGGCCCGCAGGATCGGAAAGAAATCGAGCACCGGACCGGCGAGCGTTTCGAACTCGCGTCGCTCGGCGTGAATGGCGGCGCCCAGGCGAATATTGTCGGCGACGGAAAGCTCGGGGAAGACGCGGTGACCATCGAGGATCAACCGCAAGCCCTGGCGTGCGTTGATCTCGGGCGCTTGTCCCGTTATTTCCCGGCCCTTGAAGGTCACGGTGCCGCGCGACGGCTTGATGAATCCGGCGATGCTGCGCAACAGCGTCGATTTGCCCGCACCGTTGCGACCCAGCACGAGCACGACCTCGCCCGGGCGAACATCGAGCGAAACCGCGTGCAGCACGGGGACACGGCCGTAGCCGGCGTGCAGATCCCGGACCTCAAGCATCGCGCTTCCCCGTGAACAGCATGCGGACCTGCGGGTCGCTCACGATCTCGTCGGGTGCTCCTTCCGCAACGATCACCCCGGCGTCGAGCACCGTGATCCGGTCGGCCACGCGCCACACCAGGTCGAGATCGTGCTCGACCAGGACTACCGTCTTGCCGAGCGAGTCGCGCAAATAGCGCAGCAGCGTTGCGAAGTCGCGCCGCTCGTCCGCCGAGAGTCCCGCTGCCGGCTCGTCGAGCAGAAGCACGTCGCAATCCATCGCAATCACGCGCAGCACCTCGAGCAGCCGCCGTTGCGCGTGCGGCAGGAAATCGGGCCGCTGCTCGCGCCACCGCGCTTGCACGCCTCGCAGGGCCTCGAACAGCCAGTCGGCACGCCGCTGGCCGCCGCCAAAGTCCGCGCCGATCTGCAGGTTGTCCCAGATCGACAGGTCCTCGAACACACGAGGCGTCTGGAACGTGCGGCCGACACCGAGTCGTGCCGTGCGATACGCGGGTTGACGTGTGGTGTCGGTCCCGAGCATGCGAATGCGGCCGTGATCGACGCGGGCAAGTCCGGACAAGACGTTGAGCAGCGTCGTCTTCCCGGAGCCGTTCGGGCCGACAAGACCGTGGATCGTGCCGCGCGCAACCGTGAGCGTCACATCGTTCAGCGCGAACACGTGACCGTACGTCTTGCGCACGCCGTCGACACTGACCGCACTACCCGATCCGTCGGTTGCCGAATGCATCGGATGCGCGGCACGACCCGGCGCCGTCACGTCCATGATCCAGTGCGCGCCGACATCGGCGCCGCCGGGCGCCATTCTCCAGCGCCGCAGCCGATTTTCGATCGTGCCGACGAGGCCGTCGGGAAACAGCAGCATGATGGCGAGCGCAACCAGCCCGTAACCGATCAGCCGGTAGTTGACGAGATCCACCAGCAGGACATTCGGCACGAGATACAGGATCCACACACCGATGATCGGGCCGAGCAGCCGGCCGCGACCGCCGACGATCACCGAGAAGAAAAAGAAGATCGACAACTCGACGTGGAATGCGGAGGGGCTAAAAAAACCGACGACCGGAACGTAGAGAATGCCGGCAAGCCCGGTACCAAAGGCCGCGATGACGAACGCGGCCGAGCGCACGTGCCCAGGACTGAAGCCGAGCGTCAGCGCGGCCTCGGGGCTCACCGCCGCCACGCGCATCTGCCGTCCGAGCCGCGTATGGCGCAGCGCGGCGTGCCCGACAAGCGTCGCGCTCGTCAAAGCGATCACGAGCAGCGACAGTGGCGTGAATCCGGCAAAGATCGGCACATGCAGGGCCGGCACCGCGCGGCTGATGCCGTTGACGCCGTTCGTGTAGTCGTTGAACGCGACCAGAAGCTCCGGGAACACCATCGCGACCGAGAGCGTCACGAACCCCAGGTAATAACCCTGGACCCGCAAAGCCGGCAGTGCGAAGAGGCTGCCGAGCGCGAGCGCCGCGAGGAGCCCGAACAGCGCCGCGACCGGTAACGTTGCGCCATGCAGCGTCGAGGCGATACCCACCGTATAGGCGGCTGCGCCGAACACTGCGCCTTGTCCGAACGACACCTGCCCGGCGTCGGCGAGCAGCATGTTCTGCAGCACGGCGACGACGATGAACAGATTGACGAGGTGGAACGTGTGGCTCCAGTAGTGATTGCCGGTGAGCGCAGGCACGGCCACGCTGGCCACGACCGTGATGACACCAAGCACGAGCTGTCCGCGCTCGGACAGGCCCTCCGGGCCGAGAAGACGCAACACTAGACTCGTCGCGCGCCGGTCCGCCCGAACAGGCCTTCCGGGCGCAGCATCAGCACCGCGATCAGCAGCGCGAGGGAAACGGCGTTCTGGAACTGGCCGCCGTATTGGAACGCGGCGTACATCGATGCGACACCGACCAGCGGACCGCCGATCAACGCGCCGGTGTTGCTGCCGAGGCCGCCGATGACCGCGGCGATGAACCCGTTCACGACATAGATGATTCCGGAGTCCGCGGAGATCGACATCACCGGCGCCGCCACGAAACCCGCGGAGCCCACGATCGCACCGCTCAGGGCGAACGCGTAAACCTGCAGCCTCCGGACCCGAACGCCGACGGCTCGCGCCGCATCGAGATCCTGCGCAATCGCGCTCATCGCAAGACCGGTTGTCGTGCGCGTATGGAACCAGTGCAAGCCGCCGCACCAGGCGAGCGCAAGCACCACGGCAAGCGCATACGGCGTCGGGGTCTTGGTCCCGAGCAGACTGAAATTCGGGAACGGCGACTTCACGCTGAGCGCGTGCGGTCCCTGTGCGATCAGGATGACCGCGCCGATGATCACCGACACGGCGAGCGTCGTGATCAGCCACGAATGCTGCTCGACCGACGAGCGCAACGGCAGCAGCGTGACATAGCCCTGAACTGCGAGCACGGCGGCGTAGACCAATGCCGAGATCGGAAGCAGCAGCAGCCAGCGGGAGAAATCAGGCTCCTGCGTCAGCGTGAAGAACCCGAACAGCCCGCCCAGGACCAGCATGTTGCCCTGCGCGAAGTTCAGGATGCCGCTCGAGTTGTGGACGACGTTGAAGCTGATCGCGACGAGCGAATACACGGCGCCGAGGCCGATGCCCCGCACGAGGATGATGACCAGCTCGTCCATGCAGCCCTCACCCCGGACCCCTCTCCCGCACGCGGGAGAGGGGCAAGGTTCGCTCTCCGCCCGCCCGGCGCGAGGAGAGCGCCAGGCGCTGAGGGGGAACCACGCGCCCTAGCACCCGACGCGCTCGAGCAGACCCCCTTCGCGTTGCCGGTCCGGATAGACCATCGTCAGTGCATCCGGTCCCACGAGGAAATGCGTGGCCTTGCTCGCCGTGAGTCCGCTGTTGATGTTCTTGAACGATCCCGAATTGCTTTCGAGCCACGCCGCGATGCTCGGCCCGTCGGTCTTGCCACCGGTGCCTTCAACGGCGGCTTTCAGCACGTACACCGCGTCGTACCAGAGCGACAGGTACGACAGCGGCTGGCGATCGAATGCTTCCGGCTTGAACGCCTTGACCTGGCCGACGAACTCCTGGAACTGCTTCGCCTGCGGCTCTTTCGGGCAATACGAAAAGCCCTTGTAGTTGACGGCCACGAGGTTCTTGTACGCATCCTTGCCCGCGATCTTGAGCGCGGGACCGGAGAATGTCGCGCCGAAGCTCCCGACAACCTTGACGTTCCAGCCGAGCTCGTTCTGGCTCTTCACCATGTTGCCGGTGTCCTCGCCGTTGCTCGTGAACAGCAGGATCACGTCCGGATTGCCTCGCCGCAGCGCGAGCAGCTGCGGCGTCATGTCCGCCTGGCGGTACTGGTATTCCTGCACGCCGGCAAGCTTGATGTTGCGTGCGGCGAGCTCCGCTTTGATCGCCTCCACCGCGGTCTTCGCCTGCGCGCCGGTGTCGGAGAGGATCGCCGCCGACTGGATCTTCATCGAGCGGACCGCATGATCGACCATCAGCTTCGATTGCGCCTCCGCGTTGGCCAGCATGCTGAACGCAAACGGACCGACCCCCGGCGTGAGCTTCTCGGAGCCGCTCACGTTCACCGATGCGATCTTCGCCTCGTTCAGGATCGGCAGCACGGCGAGCGTGACCTGGCTGTACGTGGGACCGATCAGCAGATCGATCTTTTCCTGGAACACCAGCCGCTTCGCCTCGCTGACGCCGACGGTCGCCTCGGTCTGGTAGTCGGCGATGACCAGCTGCACTTTCCGGCCCGCGATGCCACCGGCCGCATTGATGTTCTTCACCGCGAGCTCGACCGCGATCTGCCCGGATTCGCCGACGGTCGCGCCGCCGCCGGTCAGCGGGATCATCGCGCCGATCTTGAGCGGCGCCTGTGCGAAGGCGATGACTGCCGTAACGACAGGCCGCAATACCGACGACCGCCGAGGCACCCCGGATGATCCAGTGATTACGCATTACGCTCTCCCCCTGTGGCCACGAAAGGCCCGCCGCGGCATTATGAGCAGCTTGGCGAGATTCGGGCAAGCTCGATGCTCGAGATGTCGGGCACGCGCCGTTCTGCTCGAACGGTCGTTACGCCCGCAATGATGGAAAGGAACATGATGAAACAGGCGCTGAGCTCGTGTCGCGATCGACGCATTGGCCGCGCGGCCGCGCTGCTGGGGTTGCTCATGCTGTCCGTGCCTTCGGCGCAAGCCGCCGATCCGTGGCCGAATCGTCCGCTGCGCATGGTGATCCCGTTCGCGCCCGGCGGGACCACCGATCTCATCGGCCGCATGGTCGCGGAAGGATTGAGTCGCGCACTCGGCCAGCCGGTGGTCGTCGAGAACAAGGCGGGCGCCGGCGGCAATGTCGGGGCCACCGAGGTGGCGCGTGCCGCGCCTGATGGCTATACGCTGATGATGGGCACACCCGGTCCGCTGGCGATCAATCGTCACGTGAACGCGGCCACGGCGTATCAGGCGGAGAAAGACTTCGCGGCGGTCTCGTACGTGGCCGACGTGCCGAACGTGGTGCTGGCGAATCCCGCGACCGGCTTCAAGTCGATGGCCGACCTGCTCGCGGCGGCAAGAGCGCGGCCGGGTCAGTTGAGCTGGGGGTCGCCGGGGATTGGCAGCACCGGTCATATCGCGCTCGAGATGCTCAAGCAGCTCGCGAAGGTCGACATCGTGCACGTGCCGTACAAGGGCGCGAGCCAGGCAACGACCGATCTGCTCGGCGGTCAGATCCAGCTCTCCGGTGACAACGTGCCGACGGCGCTGCCCCATGTGCGGGACGGCAAGCTCGTTGCATTGGGCGTGATGGGAAGCCGTGAGCTTCCCGTGCTGCCGGGCGTCGCACCAGTGCAGGCGACGGTGCCTGGCTACACACTCGATTCCTGGTTCGTCGTCGTCGCGCCCGCGGGCACGCCGAAGCCGATCATCGATCGCATCAGTGCGGCGATCGATGCGCATCTGCGCCAGCCGCAAGTCGCCGAACGTCTTCGGGAGCTCGGCGCGAATCCGGTCGGCGGTCCGCCGGAGCGACTTGCGGAACATCTGCGCGCCGAGCAGGCGAGATTCCGCGAAGTGATCTCGCGCGCGAACATCAAGCCGGAATGAGCGACGCCGTCCGCAGCGGTGACGCTTCGCGACGAAGACGCCTTGCGGTCGCGCGCTTCTGGTACGAGGGCAACGCGTTTTCGCCGCTGCGGGCCGATCAGGCGGCCTTCGAGCGCTACGAATGGCGCAGCGGCATGCAGGCGCTATCGGCCGCGGAGAATACGGCCACGGAGCTTGGCGCCGTCGCGGATTTCGCGCGCCGGAATCCTGATTGGGAGGTCGTCACACTGCGCTGCGCCGCAGCGCTGCCCGCAGGACCGATCGACGATGCCGTGTTCGATCGATTCGCCGGCGAGGTGCGCGATGGCCTTGACGCGGGCCTAGCGGACGGAGGGTGGGACGCCGTGTATCTGTCACTGCACGGCGCTGCGATCACCGCTACGCGGCAAACGCCCGAACTGGACTTCGTGCGCGACGTGCGGGAACAGCTTTCCAGGGTGCCGATCGGTGCGAGCTTCGATCTGCATGGCAACCTCCCTCCCGAGTTCGCAGCGTTGCTCGACGTCGTGTCGGTGTATAGAACGCACCCGCACGTGGACATGGCGGCAACGGCCGAACGCGTCCTCGACGATCTCATGCGTTGCGCGGCGGGGACGTTGAGAACGCGTCGCGTGTTGCGCAACGAAGGTTTGTTGTTGCCAAGCTTCAACATGCGCACCGACGCGGGCCCGATGCGTGAGCTGGAGGACGCGGCTCGCGCGGCAACGACCGGCTCGATCCGCGAGGTCGGCGTGTTCGGCGGCTTTCCCTACTCGGACACGGTCGCCACCGGCGCGTCCGTTTTCGTCGTCAGCGATGCATCGCTCGATCGGGACGGTAGCGCCGCCGCGCGTGTGGCGGATGCAATGATGGATCGCATCCGCCGTCTTGCTCCGAAATTCCAGGTGCGTCTGCCCTCACCTCCCGAAGCGATCGCCTCGGCGCTTGCGATCCATGCCGCGGGACCGGTCGCGGTCACGGATCCGGCCGACAATCCGCTCTCCGGCGGCGGCGGCGATACGCCCGGCCTGTTCCGTGCGTTGCTCGAGGCGCGCACCAATGTCCCTGCACTGTTCGCAAGCTTCGCCGATCCGTCGGTGGTCGCAGCCGCGCGTCGCGCAGGACCGCGGGCTTCGCTCCAGGTCAAGCTCGGGGCCCGTTACGGCGGTCAGTTCGGCGACGCAGTCACGTTGCGCGCGACCGTGGAACGCTTGACCGACGGCGTATTCCGCAATGTCGGTCCGATGGAGACCGGCGTCGAGCGTCGTTTCGGTGGAAGCGCAGTGCTGGTCGTCGACGAACAACCGACGCTGCGCGTGATCGTGACCGAGCAGGTCGTTCCCGCCGACGACCCCGCGTTCTATGCGCTGCACGGCATCGACCCCGCATCGCTTCGCCTGCTGTGCGTCAAGGCGAAGAACCATTTCCGCGCGGCGTTCGCGCAGCGCTGCGCCGCAATCATCGACTGCGACGCGCCCGGCCCGGCATGTCTCGACCTTTCGAAGTTGCCGTTCCGCAACGTGCGCCTCCGCAAACCGTGACACCCACGCGCCAATCCGAAGGAATCCCCGTGTACGAAGACTTGTGTCTGTATATCGACGGCGAATTCATCAAGGGCGGCGATCGCCCGGTTCAGGACGTGTTCGACCCGTCGACCGGCGCTGTGATCGGCACGCTGCCGCATGCGACGCGGGCCGACCTCGATCGCGCGCTTGCAGCGGCACAACGTGCGTTCGCGACCTGGAAGAGCGTTTCTCCCCTCGAGAGGAGCCGCGTGTTGCGCAAGGTCGGCGAGCTCACGCGCGAGCGCGCGAAAGCGATCGGGACCAACATCACGCTCGACCAGGGCAAGCCGCTCGCCGAGAGCATGGGCGAAGTGACTCGCTGCGCCGATCACTGCGACTGGCATGCAGAGGAATGCCGGCGCATCTACGGCCGGGTGATTCCGCCGCGGCTGCCGAACGTCCGACAGCTCGTGCTGCGCGAGCCGGTCGGCGTGTGCGCTGCGTTCACGCCGTGGAATTTTCCGTTCAACCAGGCGATCCGCAAGATCGCCGCGGCTGTCGGTGCCGGCTGCACGATCATCCTCAAGGGACCCGAGGACGCGCCGAGTGCGGTCGTCGCGATCGCGCGCATGTTTCACGAGGCCGGCCTTCCGGCGGGCGTGCTGAACATCGTGTGGGGCGTGCCGGGCGAAGTCTCCGACTATCTGATCCGGTCGCCGATCGTGCGCAAGGTCTCGTTCACCGGCTCGGTGCCGGTCGGCAAGCAACTGGCCGCACTGGCCGGCGCGCACATGAAACGGGTCACGATGGAGCTCGGCGGCCATTCGCCCGCCATCGTCTGCGAGGATGCCGACATCGAGCGCGCGGCGGACCTGCTGTCGACGCTGAAGTTCAGCAATGCCGGCCAGGTCTGCGTCGCCCCGAATCGCTTCTATGTGCATCGCGAGGCTTACGATCGCTTCATGGCGCGATTCCTGGAGCGCGCGAAGGCGATCAAGGTCGGACCGGGGATGGAGCCGGAGACGAAGATGGGACCGCTCGCGCACGAGCGCCGGCTGCCGGCGATGGCCGCGTTCGTCGAGGATGCGACGGCGCGCGGCGCGCGAATCGAGCTCGGCGGACACCGCATAGGCGAGCGCGGCTATTTCTTCGAGCCGACGGTCATCACGAACCCGCCGGACGACAGCAAGGTCATGACCCAGGAGCCGTTCGGCCCGATCGCGCCTTGCGTGACTTACACCGATCTCGACGAAGCGATCCGGCGTGCGAACAGCCTGCCTTACGGATTGTCGTCGTACGCGTTCACGACGTCGAGCCGCAAGGCGCTCGCGCTGCAGAACGGGTTGGAATCAGGCATCGTCAACATCAACCACTCCGGCCAGGCGCTGCCCGAAACGCCGTTCGGCGGCGTCAAGGACAGCGGCATCGGCAGCGAAGGCGGCAGCGAGACGTTCGACGGTTACCTGACGACGAAATTCGTTACGCAGATGGAGTGAGCGAGCCGATGAAAAAGGCGTCCGTGCGCGCCGGCGTCCGGCGAGCGCCGGCGCCGCACGTTTTTCATCGGGATTGAATCAGGCGGGCGCCTCGGGGCGGCCCGTCGGCGCCCGCAGTAAAGGCCACGAAACAACGGGTGTTGTGCGGGCTGGCTCAGACCCTTTCTCGTCCGGGAGCCGTCAGCGTCCCTTCCACCGGGGCTTGCGCTTCTCGGCGAACGCCTTCGGACCTTCGATGGCGTCCTCGCTCGCCAGCATGCGCTCCGCTGCCGAATAGCGTTTGCTCATCGCCGACGCAAGATCGGGCTCGTCGAGGCTTTGCAACATGACCTGCTTGGACGCCTGCAGCGAAAGCGGAGCGCACTCGAGCAGCTCGTTCGCGAGCGCGCGTGCACGCGCCATCAGCTCGGCCCGTGGCACGACGTCGTTCACGAGCGCCATGCGCTGCGCCTGCTCGGCCGAGATGCGTCTGGCGGTGAGAATCAGCTCCATCGCGTGCTTCATCGGAAGGTCCCGCGCCAGCCGTTGCAGCGCGCCACCGCCCAGCGCGGCGAGCCCGACTCGCGGCTCGGGGAGGCCGAACTCCGCATGATCGGCCGCGATGGCGAAGTCGCAGGCGGCGAGGATCTCGACGCCGCCGCCAAGGCACAGGCCATTCACCGCCGCGATGACCGGCTTCCACAGGTCGTACCGCATCGTGATGCCGGCAAAGCCCGTGGGCGGCTTGTCATGGTCTTGCGTCGACGCCAGCGCCTTGAGGTCGGTACCCACGCAGAACGCGCGATCGCCGGCGCCGGTGATGATCGCGACGTGAAGATCGGGATCCGCCGCATACAGGTCGAAGGCCCGCGCGAGCTCGTAGTGCGCTTCCGGGTGCAGCGCGTTCAGCACCTCGGGACGATCGATCGTGATCGTCACGATCGCGCCGTCGCGCTCGAAGCGGCAGTGCTTGAAGGCTTCGGTCGTCATCGATCTCGTCAGTAGGTGGCACGCCCGCCCGACAGATCGAACGTCGCACCCGTGGTGAAACTGCACTCCGGGCTCGCGATCCAGGCCACCATCGCCGCGATCTCGTCGATCTTGAGAAACCGGCCCATCGGGATCTTCGCCTTCATCGCGGCGATGTGGTCCGGCGTCATCTCCTTGAACAGTTCGGTTTCGGTGATCACCGGCGCGATGCAGTTGACCAGCACACCCGAGTCGGCCAGTTCCTTGGCGAGCGACTTGGTGAAACTGATCACGCCCGCCTTCGCGGCCGAGTACGCCGCGATGCCAGGATTTCCTTCCTTGCCTGCGATCGAGGCGACGTTGACGATTCGCCCGTAATTCGCAGCTCGCATGTGAGGCACGACCGCGCGGCAACAGTTGAAAACGCCAGTCAGGTTAACCGCCAGCACGCGATCCCATGCGTCGAGCGGGTATTCCCAGACCGGCATGACCGGACCATTGATGCCGGCGTTGTTGATCAGGATGTCGACACCCTGAACGTCGGCGAGCGTGGCTGCGAAGCCCCGTTCCACCGAGACAGCGTCGGACACGTCCACCACCTGCATCGCCGCCGGCTTGAAACCGGCGGTCGCTGCGTTGAAGGGCTCCAGGTCGCGGTCCCAGATCACGATCCTGCAACCGTCCTGCGCGAGGCGAGCACGCGATGCCGAGGCCGATCCCCCGCGCCGCGCCGGTCACGATCGCGACCTGGCCCTCGAATCGTTCGCTCATGCGAAAGCCTAGCGCACGAGCTCCGCGCCGCCAATCACTGCGCGGGCTTGAGCGTCTGCACGACCTGCGCGCGGCCGTTCACGATCTTGACGATGAAGCTCTCGCGATCGAGGTCGCCCTTGTCGTCGTAGCGCACGTCGAACAGCACGCCGGGGTATTGCGTCGCCGAGATGGAGGCGCCGTGCATGGCTTTCGCAAACGCCTTCTGATCGAGCTTGCCCACCTTGTCCTGGATCGCCTTGACCGCATGCATGCCGGTGTAGCCCTTCATCGCATTGTGGTCGGGGCGCGTCTTGTACTCGGCTTCGTACTTCTTCGCGAACGCCTGGACCGTCGGGTTCGGCGCATCGGCAGTGAGGCCTACGTGCGCGACGACACCATTGGCCGCATCTCCGGCGAGCTCGATCACCTTCTCGTTCGTGAGCGTGGACTCGCCGATGATCGGCTTGTCGTAGCCCTGCTTGCGGAGCTCGCGCAGCGCACGCGCCGATTCTTCCTCGTTGGTGTAGACGAAGAGCGCGTCCGCATTCGACTGCTTCACCTTGAGCACCGGCCCCGAGAAGTCGACCTGTCCCGGATCCGTCGAGATATCGGCCACGACCTTGATGCCTCGACCTTCGAGGGCCTTCACGATCACGTCACGGCCGCCCTTGCCGAAGTCGTTGTTGACGTAGACCACCGCCACGCTCTTCGCCTTGACCGACTCCTGGATGTAGCGCGCGACCTTGGGCATCGCGGAGGCCTGCGTGAACGAGCAGCGGAACACGTACATGTTGCCCTGCTGCGTGATGGCCGCGGCCTCGCCGCCGATGATGTTGGGGACCTCGGCCCGCCGCGTTTCGTTCATGCTGACCAGGATCGAGCCGGAAAACACCGGGCCGATGACCACGTACGCCTTCTCGTCGATCGCCCTTTGCGCAAGCGCCTTCGCGATGCTCGGATTGGTCTGCGTGTCGTAGGACGTGTACGCGATCTTGCCGCCGGCGAGGCCGCCCGCGGCATTGATCTCCTTGACGGCGAGCTTCACGCCGTTGTCGAAATTCGTGCCGGCCGTCGCACCCGCGCCCGGACTGCTCGACGAGACCGACGATCGGCACCGTCTGGGCCGCGGCAACGAACGGCGCCGCGGCGAGCGCGAGCCCCGATGACCAACTTGCGAAATGGCTGATGCATGACTCCTCCTGGAAGCGACGACGGAATGGACGTGGGCCGGCGTGCGCAGGCCTGCGGCGCACCGACCTGGTAGCCGCGACGATAGATTCGCAGCGCGATGTTGTCCATGCAATGGAGACAATAGTGCCCATTGCCTGGCGCAATAACGGTCACGGCGATCCGGCGGCTCGGCGCGCACAATCCAACCGACGTTGCGAATCGCGCCGATCAGGGCCGTGCGGATGTTGGCGTTGGCGCCGCGCACCGAATGCTGCAGAAACAGCGTCGCGATCACGCCGCGGAGCCAGCGGTTGCCCGGATCCTGGTGGTAGCGCGCATGCCAGTGCTGCTTGACCGTGAACGACGGTATCGGCACCGGAGCAGTCGAAGACCCGAAGGCCGCCCGATCCTGGCGAGCGTTTCGCCGATGTGCCGCGGTAGCGTGACGATCAGGTCGGTCGTCGCCACGATGCGCACGAGTCCCAGGAATCCCGGGAGCTCGAGGACGACCCGCCGCTTGATGCGCCGGCCGGCCAGTGCCGCTTCCAGCAGCTGGTAGCCGGTGCCTGCAACGACGCCGATATGGGACTCGTCCTTGTAGGCCTGCAGGCTCAGCTTCTTGCCGATGCGCGGATGCAGCGCATTGGCGAGACAGACCCAGTCCTGCGGGAACAGCGTCTGCTGGTAGATCCCGGACTCGAGCCAGGGAATGTAGCCCAGCGCGAGATCGGCCTCGCCTGATTCCAGGGCGTGCGCGGTGTTGCCGTCGATGCGCGCCGCTTCGAGGCGCACCTGCGGCGCCACGGCCCGCAGATGCGCGAGCAACTCGCGGCAACAGCGTGATGTGGCTCGCGTCGGTCATGCAGATCCGAAAGCGCCGCTGCGCGGTCGCCGGAACGAACGTCGGCTCCCACACGGACAGGCGCCGCAGCGACTCCAGAATCTCGCGCGCCTGGCCGATCAGCAGGTCCGCCTGCGGCGTGGGCTGCATGCCCGGCCGGCGTGCGCACGAACAACGGGTCGCGCAGCTGCCGGCGCAGCTTCGCGAGCCAGATGCTGACCGTGGGTTGACTCTGCCCGAGCACGTCCGCCGCGCGCGTCACGCTGCGCGTCGTGTAGAGGACGTCGAACAGCTGCAGCAGCTTGAGCTCGAGCAGCGCGGGCGTGCCATCGGCCGACTTCGTCATTGCACATACGCAATATACACATTTTCTCCATTGCATGGACAGCATAGCCGCGGCCTCCTATCATCCGTCCCAGGCGATAGCAACGCGGTGCATGCACGGAGACCAATTGAAGATCTGTTTCCTCGGCGCCGGCGCCTTGGGCTGCGCGATCGGCGGCGACGCTGGCCGCGGCGGGCTCCGACGTCGCGCTCATCGATCGCTACCAGGCGCACGTCGACGCGATCAACGCGACGGGCTGCGCATGCAGCGAGGGTGACGACCGAGCGTGTGGTCAGGGTCAAGGCCGCGACCGATTGCCGCGGCCTGGCACCGGCCGACCTGGTGATCGTGCTGGTCAAGTCGTTCCATACCCGCGACGCCATCATGTCGGCGCTGCCGATCGTCGGCGAGCACACGGTCGGTGATGTCGCTGCAGAACGGCCTCGGCCACGAGGACATCCTCGCCGAAGCCGTGGGCGCCGCGCGCGTGCTCGCGGGCAAGACCTACGTCGGCGGCGTGCTGCTCGGACCGGGCCGCATCATCGCCGGCACCACGCGGCAAGCGACGATCATCGGCGAGCTCGACGGCTCGATCAGCGAGCGCGTGACCGCCATCGCCGACGGAATTCAAGCGCGCCGGGCTTGCCGACCACGGTGAGCGACAACATCGTCGGCACGATGTGGGACAAGCTGCTGATCAACGTCGCCACCGGCGCGTTGAGCGGCATCACCGCGCCTGCCCTACGGCGGCCTCTACGCGGTGCCCGAGGTCGAGGCCTGCGCCGTTGCTGCGGTCGCCGAGGCGATGGCCGTGGCGCGCGCCGCGCGGCGTGCGAGCTGTCGATCAGCGAGCCGCGCGAGGCGTGGATCATGGCCGCCGAAGGGCCTGCCGGCCGATTTCAAGACGTCGATGCTGCAGAGCCTGGAGAAGGGCTCGACTCACCGAGATCGATTTCATCAACGGCTCGGTCGTGCGCTGGGGCGCGCGCTGCAACGTGCCGACGCCGGTCAACCAGACGCTGGTCGCGGGCATCAAGGGCATCGAGCACCGCATGGCCATGAGCGTCAACGCGCAAGACAACTGGCATGAGCTCGATCGCGAAGGCCTATCTCGAGCACGTCGCGATCTGGGTGCGCGACATCCACTGGCACATCCGTTTCTTCCACGACGTCCTCGGCATGACGATGCGCGAGGTCGAAGGACCTGCCGACAACCCGCGTCAGTACTGGACGCTGGGCGGCATGCAGTTCATTGCCTCGCCCGAGTTCGCAGGCCCGGAAGGACGGCTCGCGCCACCTGGGCGTGATGTGCGAGGACCTCGAAGCTGCGCTCGCCGCCGCGCAGGCACTTCGGCGTCGAGCGAAATGCCGCAGGGCCGCAACTGGCTGCGGCTGCCCGATGGCCTGGCCGTCGAATTGATCCAGGCCAGCCGGCAACGCCGTGGCCGAAGCGCTGGCGGTCAACCCGCGCGCCTGAACGAGGAATACCGAAATGACCATTGAACGCTATTGGGACGATGCCAAGGTGGGCGACGAATGCGTGAGCCCCGACCTTCACGGTCACCGAGGCGCACATCAATACCTATGCCGACCTCACCGGCGACCACACGCCGGTGCACATCGACGAGGAATACGCGAAGACCACGCCATTCGGCACGCGCGTCGCGCACGGCCTGTTCGGCCTGTCGATCGCCGACGGCCTGAAGACGCAGAGCGACTACCGCTTCCTGCCCGGCATGTCGCTGGGCTGGACCTGGGACTTCGTCGGCGCCGATCAAGATCGGCGACACGCGTGCACGTGCGGTTCCGCGTCGGCAGCATGCGGCCGTCGAAGAGCAAGCCGGGCTGGGGCATCGTCGTGCTGCCGTCGGAGCTCGATCAACCAGCGCGGCGAAGTCGTCCAGAAGGGCGAGCATCGCCTGATGATCCCGCGCCGCCCGCAAGCCAGTGTCTGAGACAACGCCATGCCAAGCCAAGCCCTGCCGCTTGCCGGCATCCGCGTCATCGACTACAGCCACTTCCTGGCCGGCCCGCACATGTCGCGCTGCCTCAGCGCGATGGGCGCCGACGTCATCAAGGTCGAGCGCCCGACCGCCGGCGACGCGGGCCGCGCGAGCCCCTACATCGTCGACGGCCAGAGCGGCTACTTCCTGCAGCAGAACATGGGCAAGCGAAGGCCTGTGCGTGAACCTGAAGGACCCGCGCGGCCTGGAGCTGCTGCACGAGCTGGTCGACGAGCGCCGACGTGTTCGTCGAGAACTATCGCCCCGGCGCGCTCGAGAAGCTGGGCCTGGGCTATGCGGAGCTGCAGCAAGCTGCAATCCGAGGCTCGTCTACTGCTCGGTCTCGGCCTACGGCCACACCGGCCCGGACGCCGCAGCGCGCCGGGCTTCGGCCTCATCGCCGAGGCGAAGAGCGGCGCGATGTCGCTGATCGGCGTGCCGGGCGAGCCGCCGCCGCTGTTCCGCATGCCGATCGCCGACATGTACGCCGGCATGCACGGCGTGTCGGCCATCTGCGCCGCGCTGTTCGGTCGCGTGAGCGCAGCGGCCGCGGCCAGCACATCGACATCGCGCTGTACGACTGCATGATCTCGATGCACGACTTCGCGGTGCAGTGCTACACGATGAGCGGCGGCAAGGAAGTGCCGGTGCAGACCGGGCACGATCTGCCGCAAAGCACGCGTCTACGGCGTGTTTCCGGCGCGCGACGGCTACCTCGTGATCGCCGCGCAGGTCGACGATGCGTGGAAGCGCTTCGCCCGTCTGGTCGGCGGCGAGGCCTACGCGGCCGACACGCGCTTCCACAGCTCGGCGGGCCGCAATGCGCATCGCGTCGAGATTCTCGCCAAGGTGCGCGAATGGACGATGGCCCAGCCTTCGGTCAAGGCCTGCTGCGCAGCGCTCGACGCGGCGCAGGTGCCCGGCGCGCCGGTGCAGCGCATCGACGAGGTGCTCGCCGACCCGCAGACGCCGGCGCGCGGCATGATCGTCGAGCAGGACCATCCGCTGCTCGGCAAGATCCGGCTGCCCAACCTGCCGTTCCGCTTTTCCGACTGCGATACGTCGCCGCGCAGCGTGGCGCCGCTGCTGGGCCAGCACAACCGCGAGATCGCCGCGCGAGCTCGGCTACTCGGCAGCGCAAATCGACGCGCTGGTGCGCCGACGGCGTGCTCTACGCCGAAGCCGCGGTCGACCGTCTGCCCGCCGCCTGATCGAAGGACCACGATGACCGACCGCTACGCCGTCATCGGCAACCCGATCGGCCACAGCAAGTCGCCGCTGATCCACGGCACGTTCGCCACGACGACCGGCCAGGATCTCGAGTACACGGCGATCGAAGGACCGCTGGACGGCTTCGCCGCAGCCGTGCGTTCGTTTCGCGACCGCGGCGGACGCGGGCTGAACGTCACCGCGCCGTTCAAGCTGCAGGCGTTCGAGCTGGCCACCGACCAGCTCGACCGCGCGCGACTGGCCGGCGCCGCCAACGCGTTGAAGTTCGAAGGCGACCGCATCTTCGCCGACAACTTCGACGGCGTCGGCCTCGTCAACGACATCCAGCGCAACCTGCGGCGTTCCGCTCACCGGCAAGCGTGTGCTGATGCTGGGCGCCGGCGGCGCGGCGCGCGGCGCGCTGCTGCCGTTCCTGGCCGCAGCAACCCGGCCGAGCTGGTGATCGCCAATCGCACGATCGAAAAGGCGCAGGCGCTGGCCGCGCGAGGCGCGGCCGCGACAGCGCGTGTCGTCGGATGCGGGTATCGCGATGTTGTCGGCGAGCGCTTCGACGTCGTCGTCAATGCGACGTCGGCGAGCCTCAAAGGCGAGCTGCCGCCGATTGCACCGGATGTGTTCGGCAGCGATGCGCTGGCCTACGAACTGGTGTACGGCAAGGGACTGACGCCGTTCCTGCGGCTGGCGCAGAATGCCGGCGTCAGGCGACTGGCCGACGGCGTGGGCATGCTGGTGGAGCAGGCCGCCGAGGCGTTCGTCTGGTGGCGCGGCGTAAGGCCGCAGACGCGCGATCTGATCGACACGCTCACTGTTCCGCTCACGTAAGCGCGCGGCTCGGGAACACGTCGGTGACTGCCCGCGTCGACCTGATAGCCGCAAGAAGAACAGACAGCGGACAACGGAGGAGGAGCCGTGAAACGCCTGATCGATGGTTACAGCCGCATGCTCGAGCTGCTGATCGCCGCCATGCTCGCGGTGATGGTCGTGCTGGTGTTCGGCAACGTCGTGTTGCGCTACGGATTCAACTCCGGCATCACGATGTCGGAGGAGGTGTCGCGGTGGCTGTTCGTGTGGCTGACGTTTCTCGGTGCCATCGTCGCACTGAAGGAGCATGGTCACCTGGGCAGCGACATGCTCGTCTCGCGGCTGCCCGCGACCGGCAAGAAGATCTGCCTGGTCGTCGGCCAGCTGCTGATGCTCTACATCACGTGGCTGTTGCTGCAAGGCAGCTACACGCAGGCGAAGATCAACTGGGACGTCCAGGCGCCGGTCACCGGTGCGTCGGTGGCGATTTTCTACGGCGCGGGTGTGGTGTTCGCGATCTCGGCCGGCGTGCTGCTGATTCGCGAGATCTGGCGTGCGTTGTCGGGCCAGCTGAGCGAAGCCGAGCTGGTGATGGTGAAGGAGTCCGAAGAAGCTGCGGAGCTCGAGGCGCTGCAGCACGAGCTCGCACGCGGGCAACCGGAGCCGCCGGCGGGCACGCCGCCGCATGGAGGGAATCGGCCATGAGCGCCCCGCTGCTGTCATTCCCGCGAAAGCGGGAATCCAGTGTCTCTTCGTTGCAAAGACGCTGGGTCCCCGCCTTCGCGGGGACGACGAATGCAGCGACTAGCCTGGGGGAGGTTACCCCATGACCGTCGCCGTCTTCCTCGGTGCGCTGCTCGGCGCGATGGCGCTTGGCATTCCGATCGCCTATGCGTTGCTGGCCTGCGGCGTGGCGCTGATGTGGCACCTCGACCTGTTCGACGCGCAGATCCTCGCGCAGAACGTCGTCGAGGGCGCGAACAGCTTTCCGCTGCTGGCCGTACCGTTCTTCATGCTCGCCGGCGAGATCATGAACGTCGGCGGGCTGTCGCAGCGCATCGTCAATTTCACGCTCGCGCTCGTCGGTCACATCAAGGGCGGCCTCGGGTACGTCGCGATCGTGGCGGCCTGCTTGCTGTCGGCCTTGTCGGGCTCGGCCGTCGCCGATGCCGCCGCACTCACCGCGCTGCTGCTGCCGATGATGACCAAGGCCGGCCATGACAAGGCGCGCTCCGCAGGCTTGATCGCCTCCTGCGGCGTGATCGGCCCGGTGATTCCGCCGAGCATCGGCTTCGTGATCTTCGGGGTCGCCGCCAACGTCTCGATCTCCAAGCTGTTCCTCGCAGGCATCTTCCCGGGCATCCTGATCGGCGCGTCGCTGTGGCTCACCTGGATGTTCCTCGTGCGGCGCGAGCTGATCATCCCGCCGCCGCGGAAGTCGACCGGCGAGGTGCTGACGTCGCTGCGCGATGCGACCTGGGCGCTCATGCTGCCGGTGATCATCCTCGTCGGCCTGCGCTTCGGCGTGTTCACGCCCACCGAAGCCGCCGTGGTGGCGGCCGTCTACGCATTCTTCGTGTCGACAGTGGTCTATCGCGAGCTGAAGCTGCATCAGTTGTACGGTATTTTCGTTACCGCTGCCAAGACGACCGCCGTGATCATGTTCCTGGTCGCCGCGGCGATGGTGTCCGCATGGCTGATCACCGTGGCCGATCTGCCGAGCAAGGTGGTCGGTTTGCTCCAGCCGTTCATCGGCAGCCCGATCACTTTGATGCTGGCGATCATGGTGCTGTGCATGCTGGTCGGTACGGCGATGGACATGACGCCGACGATCCTGATCCTCACGCCAGTGCTGATGCCCTTGATCAAGGCCGCGGGAATCGATCCGGTCTACTTCGGCGTCCTGTTCATCATCAACAACTCGATCGGATTGATCACGCCGCCGGTGGGTACGGTGCTCAATACCGTGGCAGGCGTTGGTCGCATGAAGATGGACGAGGTCACCAAAGGCGTGCTGCCGTTCATGATGGCGGAGTTCGCCATCCTGTTCCTGATGGTCCTGTTCCCGAAGCTCGTCACCGTGCCGGCCAAGTGGTTCACCGGATGAGCAACGATGCTTCGATTTCTGGTTCAGCAGTCATTCGCAGACTGCATTCTAAGGAGGCAAACGATGAAGGTTTCAATCACCCGCCGCACGCTGATCGCCGCGGCAGTCACGATGGTCGCGCTCGGCAGCGGCACCGCCGCACTCGCGCAGGACATCAAGGACCGCACGATCAAGTTCGCGACGCAGAATCCGAAGGGCCATCCGATCGTGATCGGCATGGAGAAGTTCGCCGAGATCGTCACCGCGAAGAGCAACGGCAAGATCAAGGTCAACCTGTTCCCGGGCGGCGTGCTGGGCGGCGACGCGCCGAACATCTCCGCGCTGCAGGGCGGAACGCTCGAGATGGTGTCGATGAATGCCGGCATCCTCGCTTCACAGCAGAAGGAGTTCGCCGTCTTCGACTTCCCCTTCATGTTCGCGAACGCCAAGGAAGCCGACGCCGTCGTCGACGGACCGTTCGGCAGGATGATGCTCGACAAGCTCGACGCCAAGGGCATCCACGGTCTGGCTTACTGGGAGCTCGGGTTCCGCAACATCACGAACAGCAAGCGCCCGATCGTCAAGGTGGAGGACATCGCAGGCCTCAAGCTGCGCGTCATTCCGAACGCGATCAACGTCGACTGGGTCAGCGCGCTCGGCGCGAATCCGACGCCGATGGCTTTCCCGGAGGTGTATTCGGCGATGGAGCAGAAGGCGATCGACGGCCACGAGAATCCGTTCACCGTGATCAACGCCAACAAGCTCTACGAGGTGCAGAAGTACCTGGCGGTCACGAATCACCAGTACAACCCGCAGGCGGTCATCGTCAGCAAGAAGCTGTGGGACACGCTGTCCAACGACGAGAAGAAGATCCTGACCGATGCGGCGATCGAGGCCGCGAAAGTACCAGCGTCAGGTTTCGCGCGAGCAGGCGAACGTGGCGCTGGAGAACCTCAAGAAGAACGGCATGCAGGTCAGCGAGTTCAATGCGGCGGAGATGGCGAAGTTCCGCGACAAGATGAAGCCCGTGATCGACAAGCATGCGGCGATCGTCGGTCCGGAGACCGTTGCGGCTCTGCAAGCCGAGCTCGCCAAGCAGCGCAAGTAGCACGATTCACGGAGGCCAAGCGGCCCGCCGCTTCGCGTGGCGGTGTGGCGGGACGCTTTCGTCCAACGAGGACCTGATCCATGAGCAAGATCCGAATCGCTGTCGCCGGTGCCGGCTACATCGGTCAGGCGCATATGGGCGTCGCGCAGCAGAGCCCGACCTGCACGCTGGCCGCCATCGTCGATCCGGTCGCCTACCGCGGCAGAGATCGCTGCGAAGGCGGGCGTGCCGCTGTATCGATCACTCGAAGAGCTGTTCGGCAAGGACCGACCCGACGGCGTGGTCCTCGCGACGCCGAACCAGCTGCACGTCGAGCATGCGATGCAGTGCATCGCAGCCGGCGTGCCGATGCTGCTCGAGAAGCCGATCGCGCCCACGGTGGCCGAGGCCGAGCGGCTGGTCGAGATCGCCGACGAGAAGCGGCGCCAGGATCCTGATCGGCCACCACCGTGCGCACAGCCCGATCATGGCCAAGGCGAAGCGGGTCATCGACGAAGGCGTGCTGGGCCGCCTCGTCGCGGTGATGGGAAGCGCGACGTTCTTCAAGCCGGATCATTACTTCGCCGACGCGCCGTGGCGCCGCGAGATCGGCTCGGGGCCGATCCTGCTCAACATGATCCACGAGGTGCACAACCTGCGCATGCTGTGCGGCGACATCGTTGCGGTGCAGGCGTTCTCATCGCACGAGACACGCGGCTTTCCCGTCGAGGACACGGTCGCCATCAATCTGCGCTTCGCCAACGGCGCGCTCGGCACGTTCATGCTGTCGGACACCGCGGCGTGCCCGCGGAGCTGGGAGCAGACCTCGCAGGAGAACAAGGCGTACCCGACCTACGACGACGAGGATTGCTACGTCATCGCCGGCACGTTCGGCAGCCTGTCGATTCCGACGATGCGCTTGAAGACCTATCCGCGCGCGGAGGACCGGTCCTGGTGGAAGCCGTTCGAGGTCGGCGTGGTCGGGATGGTGCGCGACGACCCGCTGAAGCACCAGATGGAGCACTTCGGCGCGGTCGTGCGCGGGGAGGCTCAGCCATTGGTCAGTGCGCGCGACGGTCTGGCGAACTTGCGCATCACCGAGGCCATCGTCGAGGCCGCGAAGACCGGCCGGGTCGTCGAGATCGCCGCCGCCTGAATCGAAGGACGAAAGGAGCGTCATGAAGGTCCTCATGCTGCACGGCATCAACCACAACATGTTCGGCAAGCGCGATCCGGTGCAGTACGGGACGATCACGCTGGCCGAGATCGACGCGAAGCTGCAAGCGCTGGGCAGGGAGCTCGGCGTCGAGATCGAAAGCTTCCAGACGAACTGCGAGCGGGAGATGTGCGAGCGCATCCACCAGGGCTTCACGGAAAGCGTGGACGCCGTGCTGATCAACGCCGGCGCCTGGACCCACTACAGCTACGGGATCCGCGACGCGCTGGCGATCCTGACGGTGCCGGTAGTCGAGCTCCATATGTCGAACATCCATGCGCGAGAAGCGTTCCGCCACCAGTCGGTGTTCGCCGAGATCGTCAAGGGCCAGATCTGTGGCTTCGGCGTCGACAGCTATCTGCTCGCATTGCGCGCCGCGGTGTCGGCGGCACGCGCCGGCAACGCGTAAAGGGTCGTCATGATTCGCGGCACGACTTCGCTGATCGCGCACATCGGCTATCCGACGCACGCCTTCAAGGCGCCGATGATCTACAACCCGTACTTCGAGCACGCCGGCGTGGATGCGGTCGTCGTGCCGATGGGTTGCAAGGCCGACGACTATCCGGACTTTCTGAAAGCGGTTTTCACGCTGACGAACATCCGCGGCGCGTTGATCACGATGCCGCACAAGATCGCG
The DNA here is from genome assembly GCA_963804205.1 of uncultured beta proteobacterium. GTDB lineage: Bacteria > Pseudomonadota > Gammaproteobacteria > Burkholderiales > Casimicrobiaceae > VBCG01. The sequence continues at coordinate 62,269 of CAWDPJ010000011.1, forward strand.
ACGGTCGCGTTGCTCGACGAGGCGACGCCGACGGTACAGATTGCCGGCTCGTGCAACGCGGTCCGGCGTACCAAGGATGGCCGCCTGCAGGGGGACATGTTCGATGGAGAAGGCTTCGTGCGTGGCCTGCGCCGCAAGGGCTGCAAGCTCGAGGGCGCGCTCGCCCTCGTCGTCGGTTGCGGGGGCGTGGGCTCTGCGATCGCCGCATCGTTGGCAGCGGCGGGGGTCGGATCGCTGAGCCTGTTCGACGCCCGGGCCGAGTCCGCACTGGCGCTGGGTCAACGCCTGTCGACGCATTACCCGACGCTCGAAGTGTCGACCGGGAGCAACGATCCGGCGGGCTACACGCTCGTCGTCAATGCCACGCCGATGGGGATGAACGACGGCGATCCGCTGCCGATGGACGTGTCGCGCCTGTCACCTGAGACATTCGTCGGTGAGGTCGTGATGAAGGACGAGATGACGGCATTCCTCAAGGCCGTGCAGGCGCGCGGCTGCCGCTTCCAGGTGGGGTCGGACATGCTGTTCGAGCAGATTCCGGCCTACCTCGAGTTCTTCGGGTTCCCGAGCACGACGCCCGAGGTCCTGCGTTCGGTCGCAAGGTTGAGTTATTGAAATGAAGACCGTCGGCATCGTCGGACTGGGCAACATGGGCATGGGCATGGCCCGCAACCTTCTGCTCAAGGGCTTTGCGGTGCGGGGCTACGCGCGGCGAGGCGAGGTGCGCGAAGCGTTCGCGAAGCATGGCGGCACGACGGTGGCCTCGGTCACGGAGGTCGCCCGTGGGACCGACGCGGTCCTCCTGATGGTGCTCGACGACACACAGGTGACCCAGATCGCCGACGACGGGCTGCTCGAGGCGCTCGAACCCGGCGCTGCGCTGATCATCACCGCGACTATCGGCCAGAGCGCCGTGCGGCGACTCGCTCAGCGATTGCAGGGCCGCGACGTCCGGCTGATCGATGCACCGGTCAGCGGCGGCAAGGGAGGTGCCGACACCGGCACGCTCACGCTGATGGCGGCCGCGCCGAAGTCGGTGCTCGACAATCAGAACGACGTGCTCGGTGCGATCGGCAGCAACATCGTTCATGTAGGCGATGTGCCGGGCGAGGGGCAGGTCGTCAAGGCGTGCCTGCAGGCCTTCATCGGTGTCTCGTTCCAGGGGCTGTTCGAGGCGATGGTGCTGGGCGCGAAGGCCGGGCTCGATCCGTCGGTGCTGAGCACGGTGATCAACAACAGTTTCGTCGGCAGCAAGCTCACCGCGAGCACGACGGCGCATATCGTCGCGCGGCGCTTTCGTGGCACGGGCAGCCACATCGGTACGATGCACAAGGACTTCGGCATCAGTCTGGACATGGCGCGCGAGCTCGGCGTGCCGATGCCCGCATCCAGCGTGGCGATGCAGATGTTCCAGGCCGGCAAAACGGCCATCCCCGAAGGCGACAACTGGTGCATCGTCGAGCTGCTCGAGTCGCTGGCAGCGACGAAGGTCGAAAGGCCCAAGGCGTGAGGATCTGTTTCATCCCCGCCGGCTCGCTGGGCATCAAGGGCATCGAGCACGGTTTCGAGCACACTGCGACGTAGAGATTCCCAGGAACGAACATGAATGCGAACGACCTCAAGATTGGCTGGTGCGGCCCGCTGCAGAACGCAGCGCTGATGCACGAAGCCGGGCTGGACTACATCGAGGCGCAGCTCGTGCCGATGGCGCTCGAGGACGATGCCGCCTTCGCCTCCGCGAAAGCGCAAGTGCGCGAACTGCCGCTGCCGGCGCTGGCGTTCAGCTACCTGTTCCCGCACGACGTGCGGATCGTCGGGCCCGGCACGGACGAACGACGCAACCGCCGCTATTTCGACCGTGTCGTCGAGCTGCTGACAATGGCCCACGCCCGCGTCGTCGTGCTCGGTAGTGGCTGGACGCGCAACATTCCCGAAGCCTGGACGCAGGCGCAGGCCGAAGCCGACTTCCTGAAGACGCTGTCCTGGTGCGCAGATGCGCTGCAGGGCAGCGGCACGACGCTGGTGATCGAGCCTCTGAATCGCAAGGAGTCCAACCTCGTCAACAGCGTCGGGGACGGCGTGCGGCTCGCGAAGGCGCTTCACCGGGCGGAGGTGCGTGGTCTGGCCGATTTCTATCATATGAACGAAGAAGCCGAACCGCTCGAAACGCTGCGCGAGAACTGCGCGTGGCTCGCCCACATCCACTTGGCCGATACGGGTCGGAAGAACCCCGGGACTGGTTCGTACGACTACGCGATGTTCTTCGGCCACCTGAAAGCCTGCGGTTATAGCGGCCTGCTAAGCGCCGAGTGCAGCATGATCGGCGAGCCACTTGACGCGATGCGCGAAAGCGCCGCATTCCTGCGACGCGTGTGGGCCGCCGCGTAGGTTGAGCGGCTCGCGCCCGGTCGCCGTTGCTACTCCGCCACGATCTTGCGCTCGACGATTTTCCGGCTGCAACCGAGCGGGAGCCCGGGCGACCCGGACATCTTCGGATCGCAGCAATACGCGCCGCTGCTCGACATCGAGGTGCCCGCGGACTGACGCTGCACGAGCGGTTCACGGATAGCGCGAACCGGCGCTTCGGCTCGGCGGCCACACGCAGTACGGCGAGTCGTCGGCGCGCCCCTGCGCGTGCAGCCTGGACAGCAACGCTTCGACCGGCTCGCGCATTCGATCACCGAAGCTTGCAACGGCGCCGAGCGCGGTGCGGCAACTGCGATCGAGGTTGCGCGTCAAGGCGAGCGAAGTGTAGAGCGCATGCCTGGCGTCCATCTGCCGCCCGGTGAGCGCGCTCGCGATCGCGAATGTCGTCCAGTCGTCGCCGAGTCCGGTCGAGTACTGCGCGCTCCGCATCACGATCGCGTGCAGCGCCAGTTGCCGGGCGCGCTCCGGCTGCGTCGGGAGGACCTTCAGATGGAGGAACGCCAGATTGCCGGCAATCTCGGGGTCGTTCGGATTCGCCCCGAATGCCTTGAGCGCGAGATCGAGTGCCTCCGGCACATGTCGGCGTGACCAGTAGGCCTGTCGCGCTTCCTCGTGCAATCGTCGCGCCTCGCGCGGAGAGATTTCGTGCGTGGCGAAGGCAACATCCGTTGCGACCGATGTGACTGCATCGATCACCGCACGCTCCTGGGCCGGATGGTGCGCATTCGCGGCGAACCACATCACGCGCGAGATCTGTGCGTGCGCCTGCGCGGACGTGCGCGGGACCACGCTGGCGAGCATCCGGCGCGCCTTGCTCGAGGTATTCGGAATCGTCGCGCATCTCGACCGGCGCCGGCCGGTTTCGAGGCGCGTCGACCACGCGCGGCGACGAGGCTTCACCTGGCGCAGGGATCGCAGGCGCCACGAACGTGCGCGGCGGCTCGACGATCGGCGCCATGACAGAAGGGCTCGCAATCGTGCTCGGAGCGGGCATTGCGCGTGGGGTCTCCACCGGTGGCGCAATCGGAAAGGTGACTGCCGCACTCGTCGAGGGCTGCGTTGCGGCAACACGCGCGTCCGGCGTTGCTTGCGCTGGCGGCGAAACCGTCGCGACGGCCTGTGCAGGTGAAGAAGGTGTCGCGGCGTCTTGTGCAACCGCGCTTGCAACAGTCGTCGCAGCCTTCGTCGAGATCGATACGACCGCTTTTGCTTCCGCCATCGGAGCCGCAGGCTTGGCGAATGCGGTCGGACTTGCGGACGCGGCAGGCGACGCGACCGGGTTCGACGGCGTGGGCGCCGGGCTTTGCGACGATGCAACGATGGAGGCACCGCTCGTTCGCTTGGACGCGAGCGGCGGTTGCGCGCGAGCTGCGGTGCCACCGGCGGAGGGGGACGGACGCGGGGCCTTGTTCGTGCGGGCGAGCTGCGTTCGTCGCGACGAATCCGCGGGTCGTGCGTTCGACGCGCGCCCCGCGGTCGGGGTCGAAGGCGATGGCGTACGCGCGATCGGCGTCGAGCGTGGCGCCGGCTTGGACCGGTAAGCCTCGATCTGCGCCGCCAAGGTATCGCCGGTGAGCGAGCTCTGCGACGACGCGGTAGCCGAAGACGATCGGACCGGCTGAGTCGATGCGATGAGATTGGATGATTCGGCCGGTGATGATGTCCGCGACGACTCGGACGGCGGAGGCAGCGGCGACCTCTCGGCCGCGGCGACTCTCGCCTCCGAGGAACGCGCGGACGTGGATTCAGCGCTGCTCGTGTCGTTCGGGGGCTCGCGGGCGGAGCCCGCCGCACTGCCACCGGCTACCTCATCGACCGGTTCCGTCGCCGCGGTCGTGATAGCGGGTGACGGCGCTTGTGGCTGTACCGCGGGTGTCCTCGACGCGCTGGTGTCGTGTGCTGTGTCGGGCTGGATCAATCCACGCAGCGCGGCACCCATTGTGCGACTGCCGTCGACGACGAACCGTGTCGCATCTCTCATCAGAGCCGCCGGTATCGGAGAAGAACGGCACGATACCGACGAGGGTAGCCACGCTCACCGCAGCCGCGAGAAGCGGTAGCGTGCTGCGCGGCTTCGCCGGATGGGTCGGCGCGCCGATGGCTCGTGTACGCCGATTCCAGTGCGCACCGCCACGATGTCGTCGCGCGCCGGGATCACGAGTCGTATCGGCGGGGCAAGCCGCGTGACGGGTGTCAACGGCAGTGCAGGGACCGCGTACGGCTGCGCATCGCGCGCGAGCATCCAGCCGCGTTCCAGCGACTGCGCAAGCTCGTGCGCCCCGAGCTGTGCACTCGTTTCCGCGATCAGTTCGGCGTGCGGCCGGCGTGAAGAAAGATCGCGGTCATGCGCTTCGCGTATGCGGAGGATCAGCGACTTCGCCGCGTCGTACCGCTCCGCGGTCCATCCGTCGGCGAGCTCGGGCCGGTACACGCGATGCTCGCCTGGCAGATAGCGCTGCAGCATCGCGGCGAGGCTGTACATGTCGCAGCGCCAGTCGAGATCTTCGGTCGGCTGCAGATCGCCGGCGCGCCCGGCCTCCAGCGCCTGCAGCAGGCGCGGCGACTGATAGTCGTAATCCGGTTGCCAGCCGATCGGCAGTGGCGTCGTCAGCGTCTCGCCGGACACCAGCGAGAACGCGAAATCGATCAGCGCCAGCTTGCGGAACACCGGGAACATCCGCTCTCCCGGCACTGCGGGGTCGAAGTTCGCAGGCCCGATCGGGATGCAGATGTTGTCGCCCTTGACGTCGAGATGCACGAGCTGGAGCGTATGGATCTCGTCGAGCGCGACGAGGCAGTGGTGCGCCAGCGCCCACCAATGCGCGCAGTCCTCGAACGCGTGTGCGTACACACGGCCGTCGCGCTCGATCGGCAGCAGCGTCGCCCACTGGTCGACGGTCGCGCCCGCATCGTAGGTCTGCACGAGTTTCGTACCGCGCGCGCCGCGGTCGTATTGCACGACGTCCGGTACGCAGCGTGTCCCATGCCCGATCAGGCGCGCGAGGATGCGCCATTCGCGCTCGGTCCACTGCGCGTAATCGCCCTCCTCCGTCGTCAGGAAGCGCTTGGTGTAGCGGCGGCTTTCGCCCGGCGCCGCCGCTTCGCGAAACACTTCCACGTGCGCGCCGGTCACCATCTTCAACCGGCCACGTCCGAATACGCGATCGATCTGCTCGGCGGTCATGGGTCAGCTCGTTTGCGCGGTGCGCGCCGTGGTGAAGGGAATCGACGACTGCGTGCGCTGCGCCGTCTCCGGGTTCGCGATTGCGGCACGATGAACGACCAGGACCGTGGCGTCGTCCACGCTGCCTCGCACGCGGGCCAGCGCGATCAGACTCGTGCACCGGCGCGCGAGCGGCCCACGGCCGCTACGGAGCAGCCGACCGATGTCGCGCGCCTGCACGTGCTTGTGCACGCCATCGCTGCAGAGCACGAGCATCTCGTCGTCATGCAGATCGACGCGCATCAGGTTGGGATCGGTCACGGCGCCGTTGCCGACCATGCGGGCAGGATCGTCGGGCGAGCTGCCCGGTGGCGGCGTCTCGCAGAGATGCCGGTACGTGTCGTCCTGGGTGATCAGCTCCGCCTCCGTGTCGGCGCCCGCGGCAATGCGGTAGACGCGGCAATCGCCGACCCACGCGACCAGCCATTTCGCGAGCCCCGGTTCGGCGCTCGCACACAGCGCGACGGTCGCGGCACCGAGCTGGTCGGTATGGTTCGCGATGCTGCGGGCCACCTCGCGATCGGCATCGAGCAAGGCCTCGCGCACGGCGTCGTCGTCGATGCGTCCGCTGTCGAGGGCACGGTGCACGCGGATCACGAGCTCGCGACTCGCACGCGAAGCCAGCGCTCCGCCGCCGACACCATCCGCAACGACGTACACCGGCACGCAACCGTCGAGCGCGCTGTGCGAGTCTTCGTTGACGACGTGCCGCTTCCCGCGACAGGACGCGACCGCGAGGTCGAGGCACGCCGATGCCGTCTTGAGCGTGCCACGCTCGACGGTGGCGGCGCGCGCGTGGGGATTGCGCTCGGCTGCGAGGAGGTCCGGTTCGCGGGGCGTAGGCACACTCATGACGAGCTCGGTTGACGAGCATGCAGCCGCGACAAGCCGCTCATTGGGCAAGCTCCCCCAGGCTGGTCGCCAATCGCTGCTGTCGTCGTCCCCGCGAAGGCGGGGACCCAGCGTCTTTGCGCGAAGCGAACGGCAACGACACTGGGCTCCCGCCTCCGCGGGAGCGACGCCGGTGGGCGCTCATGACCGGCCGCGCAGCGTCAGCGCGCATTCCGGCTCCTCGCCGGAGGCGCGTCCGAGCGTCATGCGCTCGCCCACCCGCCACCGGAACCGGTGCCCCTGCGGATGCATCACACCGTTGACGGTGACGCCGTTGTCGCCATGGACTTCGATTTCCGCCCCGCTTTCGTCGAGGGCCGTGATGTCGATGTGGTGCCCGGAGACTCCCTCGTGCGCCCAGTCCACGACGATGTCCTGATTGCGTGAGCGACCGATACGCATCGGCACCGCCTTGTCGCCGAGCGGCAGCGTGCGCACGCCGGACGCCATGCTGGCCGTCAGCGTGAGCTCGTGGTTGACGCGGTCGCGGCGCGGCGATCGGGGTGACCGGCGTCGTCGGCGCCTTCGCGCCGGGGCTCGACGGCGTGGCGGGCGAAACCGTCACATCGCTCTGCCTCAACAACACGTGCGGATAGTCGGCCGGCTTGCCCTGAGCGAGCGCCGAAAGAACGATTCGTGCACCCGGCACGACTTCGATCGTCGCCTTCGCACCCGCGCTGCCCGCCTGCGGCCCCGCGCGGCCGAGCACGCTATGTCCCGATTCGACCCGTATGCCGTTCGTCGAACCGGCATCGCCCGCCCACCACGCGCCGTTCTCGAGCCAGATCTCGCAATGCCGCCGGCTGGCGAACGTCCCGTTGACCGTGATGTCGCAGCCTTCGCCTTTGCCGATCGCATAGCGGCGGTTGGCGACAACCGACGAGAGCGTCACATGGCGATTGCCGTCCGCATCCTCGATCTCGATCTCGAGCCGGCTACCGGCGAGCGGCGTTTGCGGCGATGCCGTCGGATGCGGCGCCGGACCCTCGCACCGACGTCGCAGTGCTTGCATCGGTTTCGGTCCACCGGCCGAACAGCGTCACGTCGAACGAACGCGGTCCTTCGCTGGGCGTTGTCGCGCGGAGCTGAACGAGCAGCTCTGCGTACGCGTCGTCATCGTCGGAAACATTCGCGTGCGTTGGCGCTGCGTTCAGCCCGCCGAACTGCGAAAGGTCGATCGCGCTCGCATTCGGCAGGTGCGCGATCACGTCGCGCGCGAGAAATCGCTTGATCTGCTCGGGAGTGAACTCGCGAATGAAGCGACGCAGCAGGTCCGCGCCGTCACCCCCATCGACGCATTCGACCCCGATCGACGTGAGGCGATAGCGGTCGCGCTCGGCGATCGCAAGATGCAGCCGAAGCTGGCTCGACACGAAATGCTCGAGCTCGTCACGGATCGCGCCGATCAGCGGTGCGTACGCTCCCAGATGCTCCGGCCCCGGCGAGCCGGGATCATGATCGTCCGGCACGCCACGTAGCGTCGGCTCGCGCGGTTCCTTGCCACGCAACGGGTTACTCGAACGCGACGTGCGCTGCGCCAGGTCGGGACGCCCGGCGATGGCGTTCATCCGATTCATCCTCTGCAATATCCAGCGCTTGAGCGGCATGCTCTTCTAGCTCCTGTAGACGATCACCAGCGTCGCGAGCGGGCCGGCGTCTTTGCGGTGCCGGACGCGCAGCGGCGACGGCAAGCCGTAGCGCTGCGAGACCCGGGCCTGGAAGCGACTCCATGCGGGTTGGATGCCATCGCCAGCGGCGACCCGCGCGGCGAGCGCGGGAAGCGATAGATCGAGCGCGACGGCGACGCCCGATACGTCGCTCAGCTGCACGATCGCGCGACGCAGCGTGTCCTCGACGTCGGTGAGGCACACGGCGAACGGACCGTCGAACGTCCAGATCAGCGGCGCGCAGGTCTCGACGCGTGGCGCCGCGCTGCGACGGACCGATTCGGCAGGCCGGCTCACCGCGCGTCTCCCGCCAGCGCGCCTGCGTGCCGCCCGGCGATCTGAAATGCGAGCTCTGCCGCGGGGTTCGGTCCATGGTCGCCTGCACCATGAACGCGACCGCTGTCGGCGAGCCAGTTGCGTTCGACGAGCACGCCGATCACCTTGTTCCACGCGGGATGCGCGCGATCGGTCCTGTAGGCGGCGACGTACCACTTGTACGGACGCAATCCCCCGCAGGCGGCCTGCTCGAGCGACGTGCGCTTGAGCCCGGGCGCGCACAGCTTCGCCAGTTCGTCGAGCGAACGGTCGTCGTTCGGAAACGTCGGCGTCCCGGTCTTGCCGGCGATCCAGTCGATCTCCCGACACACGCGGGCCTCGAACACCTGCTCGCAGGCGCGCCGCGCCGTTCCGTTGCGATGGCTGTACGAGAGACCGCTCAGGATCACTTCGGCGGCGTCACGGGACAACGCATTGGGTTCGGTCGCCGCTGCGGCCCAGCGCATCACGTCGGATTGCAGCGCCGAGGGAACACCGTTCGCAACCCCTCGCAAGCCCTGCACCAGATGCGGCTTGCGTACGTCGGTCTGCCCGTTCGCAGCGGCTGCAAGCGCTGCCATCATGCCCGCTGCACCGAGGGCCGTCGACCGCGCGTGTCCTTGTCCCCAGCCTTCGGCCACGATGTCGACGACGATGCCGCCGCTGCACTTTTCCCAGTCGTCGTCGCTCGCGCGCCGGCCGTCGGCGCCCGCTGCGCAACGCTTGATTTTCGCGGTATCCAGCCCGAGCGGAGCGCGCATCCGGAACGGTGCGCCGAGTTTTCCGCCGACCGGTTCGGCGAGAAGGCGCCCATACGGGATCCAGGTGGCCAACGGCGTGCTCTGCGCCGTCTCGCCTGCTGCGCCGACCGAGCGTCCGAACAACAGATCACGCTTGCCGCAGCGCTCGCTGGCGATCGTGCAGTCGCCATTCCATCCGAACGCGTTCGCTGCGACCTGGATCTCCCACGGCCGCTCGCAGGGCCGGAACGCTTCGTCACCGCAGAACATGCGGTCGAGAAAGCGCGCGGAGTTCGATCGCATCAGTTGCCCGCGCAGGCTATCGGCGGTCGGAGGTGACAGCGTACGCATCGCAGCGCGCTCTGCGGCGAGCCAGCGCGGCCCGACGCTCGCATTCGACAGAAACGCGGCCGCCATCACAGGCTTCACGACGGACGCCGGCATTGCATCGAGGAACACGGCCGGGTTCAGCAGCGCATCCGGACGATAGCGGATCGGATAGGGCAAGCGCGTGTCGCAGTTCGCCGCACGCCCCGGACCGTCGTATTCCTGGCGCGTGCAAGGCGACAGCGCTCCAGCAAGCGCTTCGATACGTCCGCTCGGTACGTCGATGATCGCGACCGCCGCCATGCGCACCATCGCGTGCTCCAGCAGGCGATGGCCGATCGCGTTCGCGCCATCCTCGGCACGAGTCAGCCCGAGTGCCCGGCACACGTCCTGCCGGCCGGTGTAGCAGGCGGCCGTCTTCTGCGCGAGCGCCTGCAGCGACGGATCGATGGTGAGGTCGGCGGAGAATCCGACGTCCACTTGCGCACCGTCGAGTGCCACGCGGTTCGGTCGGTGACGCACGCTCGCCCTCGAGCTATCGGAGGCGGATTCGGTTTCGGTGTACGCCCGATAGAGCGAGCCCGAGGTCCGCTGCAGCGATTCGAGGGGCTGCAGCAACGCGTGAATCGAGGGTGGAACATGCCAGCGCACATCGTCGGCGGCAATGTCCGGTCCGGGGTCGCCGGCGATTGCAGCGGGCGCGACGAGCGCCTTCTCGCCGGCGGCGGAATCGAACACCGCTGCCTGCCTGCACACGCGCTCGTGCACCGAGCGCGTGCCCTTGACGAAGAACGCCGGAACGGGTTCCTTGCCATCGACGCCGGCGTGCAGCAGATAGACGCAACCCGGGATGCCGTCCCAGGGATTGCTGCGCGCAAGTTGTCGCGCAGAGATCTCGACGTACTGGTCGGGCCGCCACTCCGCGACGGCACGTTCCACTTCCGTTCCCCGCCACGCGAGCGTCGCGAGCATCCTCCCGCCTGCTCGCGCGAGCGTCGCCGCGGCCGACGCGAGATCCGAGCAGCGCACGCTGAACCGGCGACCCGGATACTGCGGCGTCTCGACCGTCGTCCCAAGGGCCAGCCTCGCCGCTTCCGCCCAACGCACGATGTCGAAGCCGACCGGATCGATCACGCGCCGATTGCCTCCCGCGCTCATCCGGAGCAGCGCTACGTCGAGCTCGGCGAGCCGCGCTGCGATCCGGTGCGCAGGCGTGTGCGCGTCGTCGGCCGCCCGACCCACGAAATGCCCGAGCCGGTCCAACGTACGTTCGCGCCCGCTCCATTCCCTGCTGCATTCGGGGATGTGCGCCCTCAACGCGTCGGCGCTCAGAGGGTCCGATCTCACCGTATCGCGCCGGACAATGGCGCGCTCGAACGTCTTCAGCGCCGCGACCTGGCGCACGCTTACATGGCTACCTCCGCTCTCCCTTCTGTCCGCGGGTGCGACAGTTCCGATGCCGAGCAATACAGCGAGCAACACCGGTACGACGGCGATGCTCGCCGCAATCGCGAAGTCCAGCAGCGACGTCGGCCGTGAATCAGGCATCCGCGTCTTCCGGCAGGCTCACGTTGATGCAAAGCGCGAGCAACGCGCTGTTCACGACGAGCGACGTCATGCCGAAGCTCACGAACGGAAAGGTCACGCCCGTAAGCGGGAGCACCGCAAGGTTCCCGGCGACGGTGACCGCGAGCTGGCACAGCGTCAGGACGACCCAGGTCACGCCGATCCAGCTCAGGAACGCCTGAGGGTCGGCGACGACACGGCCCGCGTGGCGAACGAACCGCGGTTCGCCGCGCGTGACGCGGCCGTGGTAGCGGATCAACCGGTGCAGCCACAACGCGCATGCAAGCGTGAGCGTCCAGGCCGCCGATTCTCCGAAGGCGCCCACCAGCGCCGTGAACGTGTAGTCACTCTGGATCTGCGCCGGAACGCCGGCACAAGCGGCTGCGCTCGCAAAGCCACACCAGGGCACGGAACCCAGACCGAATCCGGTCGCAGGTGCGGCCTGCCGAAACCAGGTGACGAGCGCGAGTTGGTCGTTCGCCGATGCGAGCGGTGCCGCGAGGTTCTCGAGCCGGTCCGCGGTCACCGCGTCCACTGCGCCGAATTCGAATACCGCGAGCGTGATCGCGACGATCCACGCGGCGAACACGCATGTTGCAAGCACTGCGGGAGCACGGGTCGCACCGCTGCGCACGTGCCACCACATCGCGACCGCCGCAGCCAGGAACGCGCCGGCGGCGTACGAGGCGATCAGAAGCGGGCCCATGTCGCGTGTGACGAGCATGATCCCGACGAGCACGAGCCCAACGAAGCCCAGCGGCCAGGCGTAGCGCACGAGCGAAACGAGGAAGCCGCCGCGCCTTGCCAGGCGCTCGGCGACGGGTGCGCCGCGAAGGAAGAAGAACCACGCGACGCCGACGATCAGCCACACGCGCCCAAGCTCCGAGGTCAGCTGGCGGATGCCCGTGAGCAATGCGCCGGTGGCGCCCACGATGACGAGCACGAGGAGCAGGACCGCGAATGGCGCGAACAGCGGGCCGAGCGACCGACCCACACGGCCGCCGAGCTCATCGATCACCGACAAGAGCCAGGCGAGCGCGCGACCGAGCGTCGGCCGCAGGAACGCGAGCACCGTGAACACGAGCATCGCGAGCCACAGATGCCCGTGGTGATACAGCGCCAGATAGCGATTGCCGGGTTGACCGTTTGCGGACAGGTCGAGCAGTAGCAACCAGCCGATGCCCGTCGCGGCAATGAACCCGCCATAGCCGACCCGAGATGCGAGCGTCTGGGGTGCCCGGGCAAGGGGCTTGTGCAACAACGGAGCAAGGGCCAGTAGCACGGCAGCTGCGACGAGCAACGCGATCACGAACGCTGCGGGCATCGTGTCCCAGCGCGCATCGAGGCGCCCCGCCTCGAACGTTCGATCCGGTGCGAGTGGCCAAGGCACACGTCCCGCCCAGGCCGCGCCCGCCCACGCGGCGAGGGCGATCGACATACCGACTGCCGCAGGCAATCGCGTGCGACTGAGCTTCAGCAGCGCGAGACCCCCGAGCATCCACGCGCTCCATTGCCAACCCGCGGTGACCAGCAGTTCGCGCATCGCCTGATTCTTCGCGCGCAACAGACCCGATGCGCGCGCGTCGGCCATCAATGCCGCGCCACGCGCGAGCGCATCCGGCAGCGACAGCGACGCACAGACGTCCTGCCGCGCGGGCGACGCTGTAGGCAGCAAGGCGGACGACGCAACCGCGGCCGTTGCGCCATGGCCATCCATTGCCCCGCCAACGAGCAGGACGGCGTTCGCGATGGCGATCGCGCTACGCTCGTCGCCGGGCCGGATCGGCACACGGGTCGCGGCTGCGACACGATCGAATGCGCAAGCGAGCGGCCGCGGACCTGACGCGCCGGTTCGTTCGAGCGCGTAGCGTTGCACGAACGCCTGAAGCTCCGCCTCGAGGGATTCGCTGGCAGCGGCGGCGGGACGCAGTTCGCGCCTGCCGTCGCGCCTCGGTCCGCCGGAGCTCGTTTACGCGCGCCTCGGCGTCGTCGATCGCAGTCTGGAAGGCGCCCGCGCTCCGTCGCCAGGTTTCGCCAAGCACGGCGGGCAAGGACTCGCCGCCACTGGCCCGCAACGACGACGTCGATGCGGCCGCATAGACGCTCGCGCACCATCGGCTCGGCGAGCCGTGCGTGCGTGAGGCACAGCCTGCCGAGAATCGGCGTCGGCAAGGTCGGCACCGCGACCGCAGCGTCGGCGAATCGGCCGTCCCGCGCGGACAGGTCGAGGCCGAAACGCGCGAACCAGGGGACGATCGCCACGACCGCCGCGACCGCGACGATCGTCTCGACGAGTGACGGCCATGCGATCCGTGCTCGCGTCGCGACGATCGGTTGCGATGGCGTCGGCGGAAATACCGCGGCGGGTACGATTCGACGCTCCACCGCGCGTCAGCGCGCTCCTGCCGCCAGAATCGTCGACGCGCCGTGGGACGGCGATACGAAGGACGCCGTGCACAGTGTCCTGCGACGTGTCCTACGCAAACCTACGAGCGCGGCACCGCTTCGCACCCATCCCCCCGAGCAGCGACCACGTGCGAGTGAGCCCGATGAGCGCGCGCCGATGAGGACGCGGCAATGCGGGCTTCAACCGCTCAAAAACGCATGACTGCGCGAGATGGTTGACACCTTCGCTCGCTCGAACGCGCGAGGCAGCGAACAGGCGGCCGCGTCAGACAAACACGAGCGCGAGCCTCGGGCGGCCGCAGTAGTAAGCGCGTGTCGTATTCGAGCCGACTAATGGGCTTGAAGACGACGGATCAGCACGTCGATCAGGTCGGCACCATCGGGGGATTTGAGACGGTGCTCGCGCAGCGAGCGCACGAGCTCCGGCCTTGCGATCGACTTGTAATCCGCGCGGATCAGGATGCCCGCGATCGCGCGCTGGACACTGACCGACTTGGCGAGCGCGAACAGGCGCGTGAGCTCCTCGAGGCTCGCGGCATCGGTGAGCTGCTGCCGTGCGAGCGCGTCCAGCGCGCGGACCTGGGCGTCCGAGCCGCTCATGCGCGCGATGCCGCTGGTGACGACGCGCAGCTCGCCGGCGTCGGTGATCGGCCGGTGCCGCAGGTACACCTGCGCGATCTCGACATCATCGTTGTCCGTGCTGGTCAGCGCGCGAAGCACCCGCGCATGGCCCTCGTTGTGGCCGAGGCAGGCGAGAACGGCCGCCTGGGGGACCTTGTCCGCGTGAGCCGCGGGAACCCGCAGTCGATGCAGCTCGTTGCCGAGCTCGCGATCCTTGTTCATCGAGCAGAACAGATCGACTTCCGCGGACCCCATCGACTTGCCGGCGAGATGCTCGTTGATCATGCGCAGCATTTCGGCGCGGTGCTCGGCGATGGAAAGCCACCCGAGATTGCGCGCGACATCGAGCATGCGGGCACGAATGGCCGGTTCGTCCGCGTCACGGGCGAAGTCGAGGTATTTCGAACGCGACGCCTGGTCGCGCGCGATCGCGTCGAGCGCACGCGCCACGGCGGGCGACTGGCGATCCGCCGGCGTCAGCGACGCGGCGTAACGCTCGATGTGGTCGAGGAACATCCGCACTTCGGCGGTCTCGCGACGCAGCAGCTCGTGCACGAAGGCGACCTTCTGCGCGACGGGCAAGCGATCGTCGGCGAAATGGCACACGTCGCGACGGAAACTGGCGTGCGGGTCCGCGTCGCTCGCGCCGTTCACCACGGTCATCGAAACCGGCGCGAACAGGCTCAGGAGCTTCGCGCTCGGCCGACCGCTGCCGAACTCGCCGTTCGCCCCGGACTGGAAGTACTTCTGCAGCGTCGACGCGGCGTACGGCCCCAGCGGCGCCTTCGAAGAGAAGCCGTAGATGACCGGCACGTCCTTGAAGATGTTCCGCATCCGGTCGCGATTGCTTTCCGCGTGCCGGGCGCCGAGAACGCGCGAGAGCTGCGCGGCGTCCGCTTTCGCATAGCCGGCGCGCACGAGGCTTCGCTCGATCTCGCTGCCCGCGCTCCGCACCGGCTCCGCATTCAGCGTGTTGCAACCGAACAGATAGACTTCCTTGAGCTGCGAGAACAACCCCGGGCAGGAGTCGCTGCACGCCACCCGTTCCATCTCGTCGACCGGCAGGTATTCGTCGACATGCAGGCGATCGGAGTAGAACTGCGTGCCGCCGTCGAAGTGGCCCGAGATCAGCAGAACGTCGCAGCGCACGCCCTTGCGGCACGCCGACGCGAGCCAGTCGGGACGGCCGCGCTCGACCAGCTCGACGAACTCGAACTCTTCCCGCGGAAGGGTCCGCTGCAGGAAGTCCTTTTCGTCAGGCGAATTGACGGTGATCGTGCAGACCGTCTTCTTGGCGGCGTGCCCCGGGAGCGGCAAGGCACAGCGCGACGACCAGCGACGCCAGGGAGACGTACTTTGCGGACAGGGCCATGAGAGAACGACGTAGGCGAGAACCGGCCGGAGTATTTCATGCACGTCCGATCCTTCCTATACGTAGTAGGCGGCCGCGCGGCGGGTGTGAGCCGATCCGCCCGTCTTTCCGAAGCACCAAAGGGTAAAATCTTCCGCCTCTTGTCTCCGTAGCCGTCCCGGGTTAGTCAGGTTTCCGCGCAAAATGGCGCCGCGGACCCGCGATAGCCGTTTCGGTCGGTCGAGCGCGTCTACTCGATCGCGGCCAAGCGGTATCCCACCCCAATCTCCGTGATCAGATGCCGGGGGCGAACAGGGTCGCGCTCGAGCTTGTCCCTCAGCTGCTTCATGTAGATCCGCAAATAATGCGTATCGTGCTGGTGCGTCGGTCCCCAGACCTCGGCGAGCAACTGCCGGTGCGTAACCACCATACCCAAGTGCTTGGCAAGCACGGCGAGCAGCCGGAACTCTAGCGGAGTCAGTCTTATCTCGAGGCCGTCACGGATCGCCGTGCGTTTCTCGAGATCGACGGTTGCATGCTCAAACTGCAGGACTGCACTGCCCGACCGGGATCTCACGGAATGCCGCAATGCAACCCGAACGCGCGCGAGCAGTTCACCGACACCGAAAGGTTTGGTGACGTAGTCGTCGGCGCCCGCATCCAATGCCTGGATCTTCGATCGCTCCTGCGTGCGCGCAGACAGGATCAGGATCGGCATCGTTGACCACTGTCGAACGCTGCGTATCACTTCGATACCGTCGACATCAGGAAGGCCAAGGTCGACGATAGCCATGTCGGGCTTGTGCGTGCCGGCGTCGATAGCGCCACGTCTGCCCGCAGCGGACTCTATGACGCGGTAGCCTTCTGCGCGCAGCGAAGTCCCGACGAAGCGACGGATGTCCGGCTCGTCCTCAACGACGAGAATGGTCGGGCGCAAGTCGGTCATAGGCGTCAGCTGCCATCTCGTCAGGAACCCCCGGGACATCCTCCAAGGGAAGTGTGAAGCGGAACGCCATGCCTCCGGCTGGGACGCGCTCGGCCCACACCTTCCCCCCGTGGAGACGAACGATCGCACGGCAGATGGCAAGTCCCAATCCAACGCCGCCCACGGTTCCCTCGACCGTGCCATGATGAAACTTGCGGAAGATTCGCTCGACGTCAGCGTCAACGGGCCCGCCCCCAAAGTCCTCGACCGACACGATTACCTCGCCGCCGGTCGCCTGCGCGTGCAGCCGGACGACTGTTCCGGCCGGCGTATGCTTGGCCGCGTTCTCGAGTAAATTGCCCAACGCCTGTTCGACCAGGGCGGCGTCGATCCGAACCAGCGGAAGCGTTTCCGGCAGTTCGACGATGAGACGATGCGCTGCCAAGCGTTCACTCAGTCGGTTGATCACCGAGCTTGCGATCTCGGCGATCGACGCCCAGTCGCGATCTATGTGAATCGGCCCCGTTTCCAATCGCGTCATCTGCAACAGCTTTGCGACTCGCTCGGACATCTCCCGCGACTGCTCGAACATATTCCTGACGAGCGCGTCACGTTCCTGTGCGCTCAGTCGCTCGCCAGCCTGCGCAAGCGTCGATGAGACGCCCTCCAATACCGCGAGCGGCGTACGCAGGTCGTGGGAGATCGACGCGAGAAGCGTACTTCGGATGCGCTCGGTTTCCGCCTCGACCTCGAGCGCCGCCTGGTCGCGCGCCTGCCGCCTGACGCTGTCGACCAGGCGCGAGATCACCAATGCGATCGACAGCATGATGGCGAACGTGAATAGGTATTGGACGTCGTCCACGGCGAACCTACCGCGCGGCGGAACGAACAGGAGATCGAACGCCCCTACGCTCAGAATCGAGGTCAGCACAGCCGGTCCGCGGGAATAGCGAAGCGCGATGAACACCACGCCCAGCAGGTACACCATCGCGATGTTGACGGGATCGAAGTGCTCCCGCATCGGCAACCCGGCAAGCGTGCACGCCGCGGTCGCTCCGACAGCCCATGCATACCCGGCCCAGCGTCGCCCTGGGTTCATGCATCCACTTTAGCGCAACATCCGCGTAAAGATCTCATAAAGAATCGGTAGAAGGCGCGTGTTGCAGGAACCAGCGGTATTACGCTGCACGCCATGGACATGACGCAAACAGTGCCTGACCGGGTGCCCGCACGGGACAACCGCCAGCGGGGACAAGGGACTGCCGCACTCGCGTTGCTCGCCCTCGGTGTCGTGTATGGCGACATCGGCACCAGCCCGCTGTACGCCGCCAAAGAAACATTCAACCCCGTGCACGGCATCCCGTTGACCGCGCAGAACATTCTCGGGGGCGTGTCGGCGATCTTCTGGAGCCTGATGATCGTGGTCTCGGTCAAGTACGTTGGCCTGATCCTGCGCGCGAGCAATCGCGGGGAAGGGGGCATCATGGCCCTGTTGGCGCTCGCGACGACGTCGATAGGTGACCGTCCGCGCCTTCGAGCCACGCTGCTGGTAGTCGGCGTGTTTGGCGCCGCGCTATTTTATGGCGATGCCGTGCTCACACCCGCCATTTCGGTGCTCTCGGCGGTCGAAGGTCTGGACGTAGGAACGCAGGCATTCAAACCCTACGTCGTGCCGATTGCAACCGGCATTCTCGTTGCGCTGTTTGCCATTCAGCGGCATGGAACGGGCGTCGTGGGGCTGTTCTTCGGTCCCGTGTGCGTACTGTGGTTTCTATCCCTCGCAACCGTAGGCGTATGGAACATCGCGCGCGCCCCCGAGATCCTCGCCGCGCTCGATCCGCGTTACGCACTGTATTTCGCGACGGGTCACGGCTGGGCTTCGTTCGTCGTGCTCGGTTCGGTGCTTCTTGCTGTCACGGGCGCCGAGGCACTGTATGCCGACCTCGGGCATTTCGGCAAGCGGGCGATCCGCATAGCGTGGTTCGGCATGGCCGCTCCTGGGCTGGTGCTCAACTACTTCGGCCAAGGTGCGCTGCTCTTGGTGGACCCCGCCGCGATCAGCGAATCCTTTCTATCTCGCGTACCCTGCGTGGGCCCTCTATCCAATGGTTGTGCTCGCAACCGCGGCAACCGTTATCGCTTCGCAGGCGACCATCTCCGGCGCCTACTCGATGACCCAGCAGGCCGTACAGCTCGGCTACCTGCCACGCATGTCGATCTTCCACACGTCCGCGCGAACGATGGGTCAGATTTACATTCCGGCGGTGAACTGGCTGCTTCTTGCGATCGTCGCCGCCGCCGTTATCGGGTTCGGATCGTCGTCGCGGCTCGCATCGGCCTATGGCGTGGCGGTGATGGGCACGATGGTGGTCACCACGATCCTGACGTTCTTCGTCGTTTGTTTCGATTGGCGGTATCCGCTCTGGATTTGCGTGCTCGCTACCGGTTTTTTCCTCGCCATCGATGTCAGCTTCTTCGCCGCAGCAATGCACAAGGTGCTCGATGGTGGCTGGTTTCCGTTGGCACTCGGTGCCGTGATGTTCACGGTCATGGTGACGTGGCGCCGCGGCCGGGAGCTCCTGGCGCAAAACCTGCGCAGCGGCTCGCCGCCACTTCGAGAGTTCCTGCACGCACTGCTTGGCTCGCCTCCCGCTCTCGTGCCGGGCACGGCAGTGTTCCTTACTTCCACGCCGGATGCGACGCCGAACGCCCTGCTCCACAGCCTCAAGCATTACAAGGTTCTGCACGAGCAGATCGTGTTTCTTACAGTCGAGTTCCGGGAAGTGCCATGGGTCGACCCGGAAGAACGGGTCAACTGCGAACGTCTTGAAGGCAAGAGCTGGCGCGTCGCCGCGCGCTACGGATTCCTGGAGGAGCCGGACGTCGGTCACGCGCTCGAGCTTTGCGGGCCGCAAGGACTCCAGCTCGAGCCGATGGAGGTGTCGTATTTCCTGTCCCGGGAGAAGGTGGTGCCGGGAGAAGGTGGCGAGGGAATGGCGCGATGGCGCGACCGGCTGTTCGCTGCCATGGCAAGAAACGCTGGCAACGTGACCGACTACTTCAACATTCCGGCAAACCGCGTGGTTGAACTGGGAACCAGGATCCAGATTTGATCGCCATCGTTAGACGCTTCAGCCGGTCCCTCGCTAGGCGCGTCCCGCGACCCGCTTCACCAGCTCCGGCCGGCGGATCTTGCCGGTCGGCGTCATCGGAAAGTCGTCCATGACCACCAGCGCCTCGGGCAGCTTGTAATCGGCGACGCGTCCCTTCAGAAACGACACCACCTCGTCGAGCGCGAGGCTCGTGCCCGGCTTGACGATCGCGCACAGGCAGTTCTTTTCACCCAATCGCGGATCGGGCGCGCCGACGATCGCCGCCTGGACGATCTTCGGGTGCTGATACAGGAGCTCCTCGATCTCGCGGGGAAAGTACTTCTTGCCGCCCCGGTTGATGATCTCCTTCTTGCGTCCTGCGATGCGCACATTGCCTTCCTGGTCCGCATACTGGCCGAGATCGCCCGTGCGAAACCAGCCGTCCGCAGTGAAGCTGTCGCGGTTGGCGGTCGGGTTGTCGAGATAGCCCAGGTGCACCGACGGTCCGGTCGCGATGATCTCGCCGACCTCGCCGTAGGGAACGTCGCCGCCGTCGTCGTCGACGATGCGCAATCCCATCGAGTCGACGCAGTGCCCTACCGTGCCGTTGACCTTGAGCGGATCATCGGTCAGGCGCGTGAACGAGTGATACCCGGTTTCGAGCATGCCATACAGCTCGATCAGCTTGGCATGCGGCACGGCAGCCTGGAACGCCTTGATCGTTTCCACCGCCGCCGACGCGCCGCCGGTGATCACGATGCGAAGCGAGCCGAGGTCACGCTGCGCGAGTGCCGGTGAGTTGAGCATCGCCACGATCGAGGCCGGCGCCGTCGGGATGTAGGTCACCCGCTCCTTCTCGATCAGCTCCAGTGCGGCGTCCGCGGAAAAGCGCTCCATCAAGATCACCTTGGCGCCCGCCATCACGGACTGCACGAGCGTCATGTACCCCCAGTTGAGCCCTACGGGCAGGTAGTCGAGCATCACTTCCCGGTCCGTGACGCCGAGCTCGGTGTTGAAGATTTCGCAGGTGCAAAGCGTGGTGTTGAAGCAGTGCAGAACGCCTTTGGGATTGCCGGTCGTGCCGGACGTGAAGCACATCCGCATGACCTCCAGGGGCGACATCGGCACCCGATCCGCGTCCGCGATTTCGGGCGTGTCGTGCACGACTCTGGCGAAGCTCGTTACGTCGGGCGTGTCGACGTCGTCCACGCAAATCACGAGCGACAGGTCCGGCAGTCGCGGACGCAGCTCGCCGATCATTGCCAGGTAGTCGAAGCCCTTGAACGTGCTGGCGCAAACGTACGCCTTCGACTTCGAGAATCTCGAGGATGTACTCGACTTCCACCGCGCGGAAATCGGCGCTGATCTTGTTCGCGACCGCGCCGATCAGCTCGAGCGAATAGAACACGACCGGGAATTCGATCCGGTTGGGCAGCTGCAACGTGACCACGTCGCCGCGCTGCACGCCCTGACGGCGCAGGAACTCGGCAAAGCGCTTGACCTCCGCCCACAGCTGGCCGTAGCGTGATGCGCCGGCGCGCATCGACGATCGCCTCGCGATGCGGCGTTTCGCGCGCGCGTCGCTCCAGGATCTCGGCAAAGGTCTGGTCCTTCCACCAACCCTTCGAGCGGTAGGTTTCGATGTCCTGCCGGGTTGGCGGCCGCGGTACTTCGATCATGAATTTCTCCTTCCGTTGGCCGTCGACCGGTCACCGAACCGCGCGCAGCAATCCGCCGTCCACCTGGATCGCCGTCCCGGTGATGTAGCGGCCCTTCGGCGAAACCAGCAAAGCGACCAGACTCGCGATGTCGTCGGTCGTCCCGATGCGCTTCATCGGAATCTCTTCGGTCAACCGCGCTCTCACCACCTCGGCCGGTTCGCTGCCCGCGGCGAACACCTTCTGCAGCCGCGTCGTGTCGATATAGCCCGGGCAAATCGTGTTGACGTTGATGCGCAACGGCGCGACCTCGAGCGAAAGCGTCTTCGCATAGCCGATCACACCCGACCACGTTGCGACGGACAACGAGAACCCGGGTATCGGCTGGATCGCCGAAATCGCGGTGATATTGAGGATGCTGCCGCCGCCGCGTTCCTTCATCGACGGGACGACTTCCCGCACCATGCGGACCACGTACATCAGGTTCTGCTCGATCGCCTTGGCCCAGGCGGTGTCGTCGAAGCTCAGCACCGGACCCAGCGGCGGCGCGCCGTCGTTGTTCACCAGGATGTCGATGCCACCGAGCTCGCGTCGCGCCGTCTCCGCGACGCGAACGCAGTCCTCCGCGCGCCGGCAATCGGCCTGGATCGGCAGCACGTCGCCGCCGGTCTCCGTGCGCAGCCGTTCGGCGGCGGCTTGAAGGTCCGCTTCGCGGCGCGCAGTGATCGCGACGACCGCGCCTTCGCTTGCCAGCGCGTGCGCGATGCCATAGCCGATCCCTTGACTCGCCCCGCCGACGATCGCGACCTTGCCGTCGAGCTCGAGGTTCATGCGGCCTGCTCCTGCGCGAGAAAGCGCTCCGCGTTGTTGAGGAACACGTCCTGGAGGACATCCTCGGAAAACCCTTCGTTGCGCCAGTCGCGCACCAGCCGCTCGTACGTGAAGAGCGGATAGTCCGCGCCGAACATCACCCGCTCGCGAAGACGCCGCGGGATCTCGTGCTTGAGGTCCGGCGTGAAATACTTCGGCGACCAGCCGTGCAGCTCGTACCAGATGTTTCGCTTGTGCATCAGCACCGCGATCGTTTCGGACTGCCAAGGCCAGCCCGGCCGCGCGGCCACGATGCGCAGCTGCGGAAACTTGGCCGCCACATGGTCGAGATGACGCGGATGGCAGTCGTCGAGCAGGATTCCGCCGCCGCCGGGCAATCCGGCGCCCAATCCGGTCGTGCCCACGAAGATCAACGCCGGAATGCTCGCCTCGATGCACAGCTCGTAGAACGGCTTCCACGCCGGATCGCTCGCGGGCCCGCTGCCCGATCCCGACACCGCGAAGCCGATGAATCCCGGCGCGTTGTCGATGCAACGGCGCAGCTCGCGCACGCCTTCCGCGCCGGCGTGCGGATCGATGTGGATCCAGTGGCCGATGATCGCGTCCGGGTGAGCACGCTGCGTCTCGAAGCCGTAGTCGTGTACCGCCCTCGCCTCTGCCAGCGGAATGAACTTGGTGAAGCCGAAATCGAGGATCGTCCGCACGTTGCTGCGGCGGAAGTAGTCGGCCATTTCGGCCTCGGTCGCGTACTTCGGCTCGGAGTTCCACGTCTTCTTCTGCTGCGCCAGCTCTTCGTCGGTGCGCAACGTGTATCCGCGCCGGGTCCCCCAATGGGAATGGATGTCGATGATCTTCAGCGTCATGACTTTAGTGTCCCACTCCAAGATAGGTTCGCTCGATGCGCGCGTCGCGCAGCAGCTCGGCCGCCGGGCCATCGAAGGCGACGGTTCCGTTCTCGAGCACATAGCAGTGATGCGCCATGCGCAGCACCTTGCGCGCATTCTGTTCGGCAATCAGGATCGAGGCGCCGCCGGCGTGGATCGCGCGCACGCGCTCGAGGATCGTGTCGAAGACCTTGGGCGCGAGCCCGAGCGACGGCTCGTCGAGGAGCAGCAGCTTCGGATTGCCCATCAGCGCGCGCCCGAGCGCCAGCATCTGCTGCTCGCCGCCGGACAGATAGGCCGCGGCTTGCCCGCTCCGCTCGGCGAGAACCGGAAAGAGCTCGTGGACCAGCGCAAGCCGCTTCTGGATCGCCGTCCGGTCGGTTTGCAGGTACGCGCCGAGCTCCAGGTTCTCGCGCACGCTCATCGAGCCGAACAGCATGCGACCTTGCGGCACCTGGATCACGCCGCTGCGCACGACGGAGTCTGGCGAGGCCCGGCTGAGGTCGTTTCCGGCGAAGCGTGATGCGCCCGCCATGCACCGGATTCAACCCCGAGATCGCGCGCAACAGGGCCGTCTTGCCGGCGCCGTTCGGGCCGAGCACACCGACGATCCCGTTATCGGGAACCGTCACCGACACGCCTTTCAGCACGTCGATGCCGGTGTAGCCCGAGCGAAGCGACTCAACCGACAGCATCTGCCGTCTCCTCGCCGAGATACGCGTCGATGACCGCGCGATTGCGCTGGATCTCAGCCGGCGGACCTTCCGCGATCACCACGCCGTTCTGCATCACGGTCACCGTGTGCGCCAGCGCCATCATGACGCGCATGTTGTGCTCGATCACCAGCAGCGTGACCTTCTGCGATTCGGCGAGCGTGCGGGCGGCGGCGATCGCGTGATCGGCCTCGGACGCGCTCATGCCGGACGTAGGCTCGTCCATCAGCAGCAGCGTCGGCCGCGCTGCGAGCGCGCGTGCAAGGTCCATGCGCTTCAATACGCCGAACGGCAGCTCGGCGGCTGGCGTGTCGCGATAGGCGAGCAGATCGAAGCGCTCCAGGACGGCGAGCGCCTCGCGCACCGCCTCTCGCTTCACGCCGGCGCGCAGACGGCGTGGCGAACGCGGCCTGCGCGAAGGCGACGTGCGCGTGCCGGCCGACGCCCAGCAGCACGTTGTCGAGCACGGAGAGCTCACCGAACGGCTCGACATGCTGGAACGTGCGGCCGATGCCCCGCCGGCTGATTGCATGCGCAGGCAATCCGGATACAGGCGTCCCGTCCAGCAGCACGCGACCTGCAGCGATGGGCACGGCCCCGGTGATCGCATTGATCGACCGTGGTCTTGCCTGCGCCGTTGGGCCCGATGAGCCCGCGTATCTCGCCGGGCGCGACGCGCAGCGACAGATCGCGCACGGCAATCAGTCCGCCGAAGCGCACCGACAGGCGCTCGACCGTGAGGCGATCGGTCATGGACGCGCCTCGGCCGCCGCTGGCGTCCGGCACGCAGCTTCCTGAAGATCGAGTGCCAGACGGTCACGAGGCCGTGCGGCAGGAAGATCAGGAAAACGAGCAGGATCAGCGTGTAGATGATGTCGCTGTATTCCTTCACCGGACGCAGCAGCTCGGGCAACGCACTCAGCACCGCGGCGCCGATCACCGAGCCGCCGACCGATCCCATGCCGCCCACGACGATGAACGTGATCTGGCGCAAGCGATGCCGAGACGCCGAACTCCACGGGATCGATGAAGCCGACCATGATCGCCTGCAGCCCGCCGGCGACGCCTGCATAGGCCGCCGACAAAGCGAATGCTGCCAGCTTCACGCGATGAACCGAGATGCCGAGCGCTTGCGCAGCGTGCGGGCTGAGGCGCACTGCATTGAGCTCCCGTCCCACGCGCGAAGCCAGGAGATTGCGCGCGGTCCAGATCGCGAGCGCGCAGCACCCGAGGACGATGAGAAAGCGCGCGTACTCGCTCAGTCGCACGCTCGCCGATGGCGGCCTTCGGCACGATCAGGCCGCGCACGCCGCCGGTGACATCCGCGAACTCCTCGATGACGATCTGCACGATCTGCAGGAAGCCGAGCGTGGCGAGGGCGAGGTAGATCCCTCGCAGTCGACTCGCGGGCGCGCCGAGCAGGCCACCCATCAGGGCCGCAAGCGACAGCGCCGAGCGGGATCGCCGCCCAGAACGGCACGCCGAACTTGACGGTGAGAAGCGTCGAGCCGTACGCACCGATCGCCATGAACGACGAATGGCAGAGCGAGATCTGCCCGGAGTTGCCCGTCAGGAGATTGAGTCCCACGGCCGCGATGATGTTGATCATTGCGAGGCTGAGGAGATAGACCGGGTAGCTGCTCATCGTCGAAGCCGCTGCGCCGAGCAGGACGAAAGCGAGCAACGAAACGAGGGTCCAGCGGCTGCGCATGTCAGTACCGCCCGGCCGCCCGAAGGTACTGACACGCCCCCTCGGGGGCAGCGAGCGCAGCGAGCGTGGGGGTCGTTTCATCCTAGACGCGCTTGATGTCGGCGGCGCCGAACAGGCCCTGCGGCCGGAACACCAGCAGCACCATCAGCAGGATGAAGGGCACGAGATTCTTGAACGTGCTGCCGATCAGCACGCCCGAGTAGGTCTCGATGAGGCCGACTGCCAACCCGCCAACGATCGCCCCGGGGATGCTGGTGAAGCCGCCGATGACCGCGGCCAGCAGCCCGCGCAGGATGAGCTGGCCGATCTCCGGATTGATGCCGATCAGCGGCGCGACGAGGAGACCGGCGAGCGCGCCTATGCCGGTGCTGATCGCCCACGACCAGCGATACACCCTGTCGACCCGGATCCCCATCAGTCGCGCAGCTTCGGGATTCACCGAGACGGCCCGCATGGCCTTGCCTAAACGCGTCCAGCGGAAAAACAGCATCACGCCGATCGTCACCAGCGCCGTGCAGGCGAGGATCCACAACGATGTCGGATTGAAACGCAAGCCGGCGGCGACGATCGGATCGGTGCCGAACGGGCCGTCGATCGTGTTGGGGCTGTCGCCGAAGCGGATGGAGATGACGCCCTTGATCAGCAGCCCGATCGCGAACGTGGCAATGACCAGCGTGAACTCGGGCGCCTTGACGATCGGACGGATCAGGACGCGCTCGATGACGATGCCTCCGACCGAGCCGAGAATCAGCACGCCGGCGAGCACGACCGGATAAGGTAGCGCGAGCTGCGTGAGAATCAGTGCCGCGTACGCGCCGAACGTCACGATCTCGCCCTGCCCGAAGTTCAGCACGCCCGACGCCTTGAACGGAATGACGATCGCCAGCGCGACGAGCGCGTAAATGGCGCCGACGCTGATGCCGGCGATCGCGAGCTGAAGGGCGAGGGTTGCGGTCATGTCGTCGCGCTTCTCAGCCGATGAGCGTGCGCATGCCCCGCGCGCCCCTCCTGAGCACGCAGAGGGGCGCGGATCGATCGAACGTCAGTTGTAGCGGTTGAGGATGTCGCTTTGCCGCGTGCTCGACCATTTCACCGGCTCCCACTCGCCGCCCTTCACTACCATCGGCACGAGTGCCAGGTTGCCGATGTGATGCTTGGTCGAGAACGTGCGGGGCGTCGCCACGGGACCGACGCGATAGTTCTGGATGCCTTCGAGCGCACGAATCAGAGCTATCTGCCGTCAGGTCCTTCCCCGCGCGCTTCATTCCTTCGGCGAGGACGTACATGTCGCCGTACGCAAGAAGGTCGAAGTTGTTGGGGCGTCCCGAAGGCGCGTTCGGGTACTCCTTCTTCCACGCCGCTTCCCACTTGACCATGTCCGGCGCCTTGGAGCCTGGCAGGTACGGAATCAGCGAAAAACCCATCACGCCTTCCGCCGAAGTCCGGGCGGCGGTCACGAGCGCGGGATCCACCATGTTGCTGCCGACGAAGAACGGCTGCTTGAGTCCCAGCTCCTTCGCCTGGCGCATCGCGATCGCCGCCTCCGCCGGATTGCCGAAGAAAGCGATCACTTCGGGATTGGCCTTCTGCACCTCGACCAGCTGCGGCGTGAAGTCCTTGTCGCCGATGTTGAACTCGACGCGGGCGACCGGCGCCATCTGGAACCAGTTCTTGAGCTTGTCGACGGTCGCGTCGCCTTCGTTGCGCGGATATTCCTCGCGCCCGCTCATGATCCCGATGCGCTTGGCCTTGTAGTGCGTCGCCAGGAATTCCGCGTAGAGCTCGCCGTAACGCGCCGTCTCCGTCGTACCGCCGCGGAACAGGTTGCGCGCGTGCGGCCACGTCACCGGAGGCGCCGACGCGATCGAAACGTAATACGGAACGCCTTTTTCCTTCATGTAATCGACGGCGCCCACGGTCGCATTGCTGCCGCCCACCGACATCACGGCGAACACCTTGTCCTGCTCGACCAGCTTCTTGACCGCGGCGAGCGCTCGCGTGGGCGAGTGGCCATCGTCTTCGAAGACGGCGACGATCTTGCGACCGTTGACGCCGCCCGCGGCGTTGACCTCCTTGATGGCCAGCAACATGCCGTCCCGGCCGGCCAGGCCGATGTAGGCGGCAGGGCCGGTGATCGGACCGTGGGCGCCGATCGTTATGGTGTCGGCAGTCACGCCCTGTTGTTGGGCGGCGACGGGCAACGCAAGCGCGAGCAGGGCCGCGCCGGCAGCGAGCAGCAACCTCTTCATCGATCCCTCCTGTGCTCCGATATCGGTCAGTGGCAATACTGACTCGGCGCTCAGAATAGGGCTGCCGAAAGCGCGTTGTCAATATTGCGCTGCGGGAGATCCGAGTCTGGCTGCCCGAGGAGCGCGTGGCGCACACCATGGCGCTCCTCAGGGCTTGCCCGGCACCGGGGCCCCACGGTACTCTAGACTGACTGGGTGCTCAGAAAAAGGGGCCGCCGACGTGGAATCGCAGGGCAAGCTCGACGACCGGCGCGCGCCGCAACCGCGCCGCATCAAGACCGCGACCAAGAATCCCGATCGAGTGCGCGCGCGGCGCGAGCGGCTGATCAACGCCGCGATCACCGTGTTCGTGGAAAAGGGCTTCCACAACGCGACCGTGCGCGAGATCGGACGCGTCGCGAACATGACGCAGGGGACGATCTACAACTATGTCAGCTCCAAGGACGATATCCTCTACCTGGTGTGCGACCGGATCGTCGCGGAATACAACGATCAGGCGCGCAAGGCGCTGGAGACTTCACGCGATCCGGTGGAACGCGTGCGCTCGGCCGTGCGCGCGATCTCGCAGGTGATGTACCGCCATCGGCGCGAGATCCTCCTGATCTACCAGGACAGCCATCTGCTCGACAAGCGGTCCCGTCGCGTCATCCTCGCCCGGGTCGAGGAATTCATCGGCATGTTCGAGCGCATCATCGCGGACGCTGCGCGCGAACTGAAGGTGGCGTTGCCCTATCCGCACCTGTCCGCGAACATGCTCACCTTCCTGCCGGTGATGATCGCGCTGCGCGGCTGGTCGCTGAAAGACGAGATTCCGGCTGAAGAGGTCATCGAGCAGATCAGCACGTTCATCGTCCGCGGTCTTCATTTCGAATAACGATCACACCAGGGGCAGCGATCAGCCGCGCCGGGTTTGCTGCGTGTCCTCCGGGGCACTCACGGCGACCCCGCCGAGGTACACCAGCTTTCCGCCCAGCCACCCCGAGATCGCGAGCAATCCGACAGCGATCGCCGACAACCACACGGGGGGTCTGGCGTCGGGCGCCGAAAGACGCAGCCACAGATTGAAGGCAAAGAGGACCACGACCGTCAGGTTGATCGCCATGTGGATCAGCGCTGTCTTCCTGGGTTCAGGCGGCAGCGACAGCAGGTCGATCAAGCCGGGAACCGCCGCAAGCAGCGCGCCCACGATTCCTCCCGCCATCGTGTACAACGCCACGGTTTTCCATTCGGCCGCGCCGCTGCCGAACACATAGAACAGATCGCAAACGAACGAGAAAACCCACAGACCGATCGGCAACGTGACCAGCATCGGATGGATCGGATGTCCGGCGATATTGGCAGGCGTGCGCATGGCCAAAGCTCTCCTTGGGAACGATCGTTGACAACCTGGTCTGCGTAATCCGCGGGTGAAGGTCACCCGGCAGCACGTTTCTACGTTCGGAAATTCGTACCCCCTCTGAAATTGCTACGCGCCACTCTGCACGCTTGCGGCGGCGGACTCCGGGGACGACACGGCGATCTCGCCGGTGCCCCTGGAGGGGAATCAAATGCTTAACCGCGCGCCGGCCCCTTTCGCCTGGCTGCCGCGCTGCATGCTGGTGCGCGCTACTGCAAGATCCGGTCCACGAAACCGCCTCGCCCTTCGTGACGGCGAAGCGGCGTCAGTCGAAGCTACGACTCCCGGTGATGCGGCCGACCCGCCTTGCCGATCGCACTCAGCCGCCCCCCAGCGTGACGTTGACGTTCTTGATCTGCGTGCACGCCAGCAGCTCCTCGATCGATTCCTCGCGTCCCATCCCGGACTGCTTGTAGCCGCCGAACGGCACGCCCACGTAGTGCGTGCTCGCGCCGTTCACCCACACGTAGCCCGCCTGCACGCGCGCGGCGAGCCGATGCGCACGCTCGAGGTTGTGCGTCCAGATCGACGCCGTGAGGCCGTACTCGAGCGCGTTCACGCGCTTGACCATCTCGTCCTCGTCCCGCCAGCGCAGAATGCTCACCACCGGTCCGAAGATCTCTTCGCGGGCGATGCGCATGTCGTCGGTGACGTCGGCGAACACCGTGGGCTCGATGAAGAATCCGCGCGCAAGGCGCGGATCCTGCGCCTGCCGTCCGCCCTGCACCAACCGCGCGCCGTCCTCGAGACCCATGCGGATATAGGCCATCGTCTTGTCGAACTGGGCCTGACTGGACAGGCAGCCGACTTCCGCATCGCGGTCGGAAGGGAGCCCGAGTTTCAGGCCGGCTACGCGCTTCACGATCCCGGCCAGCGCGGCGTCGTGGATGTCCTCGTGCAGGAAGACCCGGCTGGTCGAATTGCACGACTGGCCGGTGACGTAGCGGAAGTTCATGCCGCGCACGACACCGTCCGCGACTTCGTCGATCCCCGCATCGGCACAGGCGATCAGCGCGTTCTTGCCACCGAGCTCGAGCGTCAGCGCTTTCAGCGTCTTGCCCGCCGACTGCATCACTGCGCGCCCTGCATTCACGCTGCCGATGAAGCCGATCTTGGCGACCTTCGGATGCTCGGTCAACGCGATGCCCGCCTCGCGACCGCCGGTGACGACGTTGAATACGCCGGGCGGAAAGATGCCGTCCCACAGTTCGGCGATGCGCAGGGCCGACAGCGGCGTCTGGTCGGCCGGTTTCACGATCAGTGTATTGCCGGCGGCGAGTGGCGCGCCTGCCTTGCCCCCGACGAACAACAACGGGTGGTTGAATGCGCCGATGCGGGCGATGACGCCCAGCGGCTCGCGCACGGTGTAGTTCAGGATGCCCGGGCTGATCGGGATCGTAGCGCCCTTGAGCTCCGTGACCAGGCCGGCGAAGTAGTCCATGTAGCTGGCGCTGATCTCGACGTCGTAGAGCATCGCGTTGAAGGGATTGCCGCCGTCAAGCGCATCGATCCAGGCGAGCTCCTCCGCGTTCTTGCGCAGCGCTGCCGCGGCCTTGCGGACGCACGCCGCTCGCTCTTGTGCGGGTGTGTCGCGCCACGCCGCGAATGCGTCCGCAGCCGCCATGACGGCGCGATCCACGTCCTGCGCATCGCCGACACTCGCAACGCCGAGCGATTCGCCGGTTGCCGGGCTTGCAACCGGCATCTGCGCGCCCTGCAACGAAGCATGCCAAGCGCCGCCGTAGTAGTGCTGCCGACGGCCAGGAAGACGGTAGCCGGATCCGGATTTGTCGTCGAGCGCCATCGATTCGAATTCCCCAGGGTGAGAACGCGGAAGCGCGACGGCGCAACGTTGCGTCGCGCCGTCGTGCGGGCTTGTCTGCCGGGCGAGCTATTCGCCGAAGAACTTCTTCGGCGTCACGCCGGTGCTGCGCTTGAAATGTCGCGTGAAATGGCTCTGGTCGGCAAAGCCGGCGCCCAGCGCGGCATCGGCGATCGACGCGCCCTGCGCCATAAGATGCTTCGCGTATTCGATCCGCACTTCGAGCACCAGCCGGTAAGGCGTGATCGCCAGCTCGCGGCGAAACGCGCGGATCAGCTGAAACACGCTGAGCCTGGCAAGCCCGGCGATCTCGCGCAATGTGATCCTGCGCGCTACGTTGCGGCGGATATGGAAGACGATCTCGCTCAGCGGCAGCGCGCTGCACGCTTGCGCTTGCTGTCCGTTCGCGGTGTCGGGTGAAGTCGGAAGCGACGGAGCGTCGATCGACCTCGAAGCGACGAGCGGAGCGGCAACGGCAGCGGTGTCCATTTGCGAGCGTTCGGCGTAAAAAGCCGATCGTAAGCGCATGGACTTGATTTGCAATAGCATTTTCATCATACTAGCCATGAGTATCGCTCATGGCTCGATGGCGCGACGTCTTCCACCGCTGAATTCGCTGCGCGCCTTCGAGGCCGCGTCGCGACACGCAAGCTTCACGAGCGCGGCGCAGGAGCTGTTCGTCACGCAGGGCGCAGTGAGCCGTCACGTCGCGGCGCTCGAGTCGTGGCTGAAGGTCCAGCTCTTTTCGCGCAATCCCCGCGGCATCGAGCTGACGCCGAAAGGTGCCGTATTCTTTCGCATCGTGCGTGGCGCGCTCGATCAGCTCGAATACGGCACGAGGCAGCTGCAGCAGAAGCCCGACGAGCGGATGTTGCGGCTCAAGGTTCCGCCCACGTTCGCCATCCGCTGGCTGGTGCCGCGGCTCGGGCAGTTCCATGCGTTCCATCCGGATATCGACGTCCAGATCACGACGTCGCACCAGCCGGTCAACTTCAACCGCGAGGACGTCGACGCGTGCATCCACTCCGACACGCAGCCGCTCGCGAACGCCCGCTGCCGGAGGTTGTTCGGCGAGATGCTGCTTCCGGTTTGCAGTCGCCAGCTGATCGAGCGCGGACCGCGGCTCGCTTCGCCTGACGATCTGGCAGGACACGTGCTCGTGTGCTCGCTGCATCGCCCGCGCGACTGGCCGACGTGGCTTGCCGCCGCCGGAATCTTTCACGTCGACGGCAACAACGGAATCAAGGTCGAGAATTCCGCGCTCGCCTACCAGGCGGCCATCGACGGCGTTGGCGTCGTGATCGCGCAGCGCAGCTTCATCGACGAAGACCTGCGGTCGGGCCGGCTGGTCGCGCCGTTCGCACTCCAGGTGCCTACCGATGGCGCCTACTACCTCGGGTATCCGGCCGAACGCCCGAAGAGCGAATGCGTCGCAGCCTTCGAGACCTGGATCATGCGCGAGGCAGTGAAGACCGACGAGCAACTGACCTACTGATCCCGGGCGCGCGGATCGGGGCCGCGCGCACCTTGCCGACCTGCAAGAACGTTCTAGACCGCGCGAGCGCGCGTGCCTAGGGTGCGGAATCCCGCGCGCACCAGGAGCGTCTCGCCCCCGTCGCACGAAGACGGCAGGACGGATCGGCCGCGCGGCTGACTCCATGTCGCGCACCCTCTTCGACCGCTTGTGGGACGACCACCTGATCGCCGATCTCGACGCCGGCACCGGCTTGCTCCAGGTCGACCGGCATGTCGTTCATGAAGTCAGCAGCCCGGAAGCATTCCGGCAGCTGAAAGCGTCGGGCCGCAGCGTCGCAAGTCCGCAGCAGACGTTCGCCACGCAGGACCACATCCTCTCGACGCGACCCGGTCGCGACGACACGAGCTTCCCGGAAGGAACCGAGTTCGTTCGCTTCCTGCGCAGGAACTGCGTCGAGCACGGCATCCGGCTGTTCGACGTCGGCGACCCGCGACAGGGAATCGTGCATGTGGTCGCCGCGGAGCTCGGCCTGGCGCTGCCCGGATGCACGCTCGTTTGCGGCGACAGTCACACCGCGACGCTGGGTGCTTTCGGGGCGCTTGCGTGGGGGGTCGGCACGTCGGAGGTCGCGCACGTGCTCGCGACCCAGACGCTGAGTCAGCTCAAGCCCCGTCCGCTCCAGATCCGCGTCGAAGGCCGGTTGCCGGACCGCGTCGTGCCCAAGGACATCATCCTCGCGATCCTGCGCCGGTTCGGCGTGACCGCGGGCGTCGGGCATGCGATCGAATACGCGGGATCGACGATCGCGGCGCTGCCGATGGAAGGCCGCATGACGATCTGCAACATGTCGATCGAGCTCGGTGCGCGCTTCGGATTCATCGCACCCGACGACACGACGTTCGAATACCTGAGCGGCCGACCCTACGCGCCGCAGGGCGGCGAATGGGATCGCGCCGTCGAGCACTGGCGCACGCTGCGCAGCGATGACGATGCGCAGTTCGCGAAGCTGCTCGAGCTCGACGTCGATGCGTTGAAGCCCCAGATCACCTGGGGCACCACGCCCGGCGACGTGATCGATATCGACCAGCCGGTCCCGGCGCTGGACAGCCTGCCCGATTCGCGCAGGGCGGCAGCGACCGCCGCACTCGCCTACATGGGGTTGGCGCCCGGCGTTCCGCTCGAAGGGCTGCCGGTCGACGTCGTGTTCATCGGATCGTGCACGAACAGCCGGCTCTCGGATCTGCGATCGGCGGCATCGCTGGTCCGCGGTCGCAAGGTGGCGCGCGGCATTCGGGCCCTCGTGGTTCCGGGCTCGACGGCGGTGCGCAGGGCGGCGGAGGACGAAGGTCTAGACGAGATCTTTCGCGATGCAGGCTTCGAGTGGCGCGAGGCCGGATGCTCGATGTGCCTGGCGATCAACGACGACGTCGTGCGCGCCGGGTGCGCGCTGCGTCTCGACGTCCAACCGGAATTTCGAAGGCCGCCAGGGACCGGGCGCGCGCACGCATCTGGCCAGTCCGTTGACCGCCGCTGCGGCCGCGATCGCCGGGCGCGTGGCAGATCCTCGCAAGCTCGGCTAGGCGACGGCATGGAACCGCTGCTCCGACTCTCGAGTGTGGTGGCGCCGCTGCTGCGGGACAACATCGATACCGACGCGATCATTCCTGCCGCTTACATGCGATCGCTCTCGACGGACCCCGGTAGCGGCCTGTTCGCGCGCTGGCGCTATCGGCCCGACGGCTCGCCGGAGCCGGGCTTCGTCCTCAACGATCCCCGCTTTTCGGCGGCGCGCATCCTCATCGCCGGCGCGAACTTCGGCTGCGGCAGCTCGCGCGAGAACGCGGTGTGGGCGCTCGACCGGTTCGGCATCCGCTGCGTCGTCGCCCTCGGCTTTTCCGACATCTTCCGCGAGAATGCCTTCAAGAACGGATTGCTGCCGATCGCGTTGCGAGCGCCCGAGCATCGCCGGCTTGCTTTCGAAGCGACCAAGGGCGAGCTGCGCGTCACCGTAGACGTCGCGCAAAGGCACATCGAGCTTCCGTCGAGCGAAACGATCTCGTTCGACCTGGACGCACGCAGACAGGCGAGGCTGCTGTCCGGGTCGGATGAGATCGGCGACACGCTGCAAGCCCATGAACGAATCGCCACGTTCCGGCAAGCGCATCGGCAGCGCGCCCCCTGGCTGTATACCCTCTAGCGAGACGCGAAAAGGATCTGAATTGCGACAGCGCCCGTCGATAGCAAGCGCCATGTCGGTCGAACGGCCGCTGGTCACCCCGCTCGCCCATGACGCATTGTCGGCGCGGCTGATCGCGAGGGCCGGATTCCGTGCGTTCGCGATCGGCGGATCGGCGCTGCTCGCCACGCGCTACGGCCTTCCGGATATCGGGCTGATCGGCGTCGCGGACATGAGTGCCGGTATTCGCGACATCGCCGCCGCGACCGCACTGCCGTTTTTCGCCGACGGCGACGACGGCTACGGCGACGTCAAGAGCGTTGCCCGGATGATCTCGCTCTACGAGGACATCGGGGTCCGCGGGATCCTCATCGAAGACCAGCAGCGCGAGCACAAGCAGCAGCGCGCCGACAAGGCGCTCGGCGTCGTGGAGCGCGCGGTGATCGAGCTCAAGCTGAAGGTCGCGCTGGCCGAGCGACGCGATCCCGATACTTTCATCGTGGGGCGCACCGACGCCTTCGGCGTGTCGGGACTCGATGAAGCGCTGCGCCGCGCAGAACGATTCGCGAGCCTCGGCGTCGATGGCGTGTTCGTCGCGGGACTGAAGTCGATGGCCGATTACGAACGCGTGGGACGCGAGCTGCGAGGCGTTCGCCTGTCGGCGGCGGTCTTCGAAAGCGCAGGGATGCCGTGGCCTACGCCTGCGGAGCTTGGCGCGCTCGGCTTCGCGCATGTCTCGTATCCCGCAACCCTGCTGTTCCGCATCACCGCAACGATGCACGATGCGCTGGCGACCTTGCGGCGCCACGCCAGCGGTGTCGAGCCGATGGCGCCCGACCGTACCGCCGATGCATCGCGACAGGTTCTCGACGACGCGCTGGAGCTTGCCCGGTGGCAGGCGATCGAGTCCGCTGCCCGAGTATCGACTTCAACGATCGGATCGACATGACACTCGAACCGGCACGGATTCCCGCAGTGGAAGGCGCACCCGCGCGGTTCGGCAGCGATGCGATCGCCGCGCTGCTGCGCGCGCTCGATATCGAGTACATCGCGCTGACGCCCGGGGCGAGCTTTCGGGGCCTGCACGATAGCCTGGTCAACTACCTCGGCAATCAGCGGCCCGAGCTCCTGCTGTGCCTGCACGAGGAGCACGCGGTCGCGCTCGCGCACGGGTATGCGCGCGTGACCGGTCGTCCGCTGGCGGTCGCGTTGCACGCCAATGTGGGCTTGATGCATGCCTCGATGGCGATCTTCAACGCCTGGTGCGACCGCATTCCCATGCTGCTGCTGGGCGGGGTCGGACCGCTGGATGCGATGAAGCGCAGGCCCTGGGTCGACTGGATCCACACCGCCACCGACCTGGGTGCGCTGGTGCGCGGCTACACCAAATGGGACGATCAACCGCACTCGGTCGGCGCCGCGCTGGAATCGATCCTGCGCGCGTATCGGATCACGACGACGGCGCCGCGGGCGCCCGTGTTCGTGGCCCTGGATGCGGCACTGCAGGAGGAACCTGTCTCGCCGGCTCCGGAGTTGCCGAAGCTCGATCGTTTTGCTCCGCCAAAACCGCCGCAGGCGCCGGCCGACGTCGTGTCGCAGATCGCCGCGATCCTTGCGAATGCGCAGCGGCCCCTGTTGCTCATCGGCCGCGTATCGAGCGACCGCGAGGATTTCGCGCGGCGCGTGGATCTTGCGGAGCGGCTGAACGCGCGGGTGTTGACCGATCTGAAGACGGCCGCGACCTTCCCCACCGGTCATCGACTGCATCCGCATTCCGCGGGGCTGTACGTGAGCACCGAAGCAGGCGCGATGATCCGCGAAGCCGACGCGATCCTGAGCCTCGACTGGATCGATCTCGGCGGCTCGTTGCGGCAGGCCTGCGGCGGGCAGCTGCCCAGCGCCAAGGTCATCCAGTGCTCGCTCGATTCGTACTGCCATAACGGCTGGAGCATGGACTATCAGGCGCTGCCGCCGGCCGACATTTCCGTGCTCGCGGATCCGGACGCTCTGGTGCACAACCTGCTGGAACGCATCGCGATTCGCACGCCCGCGTCGGCCGTTCCAGCCGCGACGGAGCCGGCGAAGGCGCCGGACTTGCGCATCGCGAGCGCCGGCAACGTCGGTGACGATCAGCGGATCGCGATCGAGGATCTCGCCCGGACGACGGCGCGCGCGCTCGCACGCCATCGCCCGTCGTTCATCCGCTTGCCGCTGGGCTGGCCCGGCGAGTATTGTCGCTTCACCGAACCGCTGGACTTCATCGGCTTCGACGGCGGCGGCGGCATCGGGTCGGGTCCCGGAATGGCGGTGGGTGCGGCGCTCGCGCTTCGGGGCTCGGATCGATTGCCGGTCGCCGTCCTGGGCGACGGCGATTACGTGATGGGGTTGACTGCGCTGTGGACCGGCGTGCACTACCGCGTGCCGCTGCTCGTGGTGATCTGCAACAACGAATCGTTCTTCAACGACGAGCTGCATCAGGAACGGGTGGCGCGGATGCGAGGACGTCCGGTCGAGAACCGCTGGGTCGGGTTGCGCATGAGCGATCCGGCGATGGACCTCGCGCAGCTCGCGCGCGGACAGGGCGCGCGGGGTCACGGGCCGATCCGCAGTCTCGATGCGCTGGAGAAGGCGCTGGATGCGGCGATCGAGGAAGTTGCAGGAGGCGCGGTCAGCGTCATCGACGTCCGCGTCGCACCGGAATACGCTCGCTCGATCTCGTCGTCGTTGTTGCGTCACATTCGAACCGAGCCCTGACCACGAATAACCGATCAACAGGAGGAAGCTATGCTCAATCGCTCCACGAAACTTGCAGCCTCGGCGACCCTGCTGGGCCTGTTCGTGACCTTCAATCCGGCGGCCGCGGAAAACATTGCCGTCGGCAACTACGGCTCCTCCGCGAACGGCATGCCTTACGCGGTCGCCCTCGCGAAGGGCTATTTCCAGCAGGAGGGCGCGAACGTCACCGGCATCATTTCGTCGCAGGGCGGCGGGACGTCGGTACGCAACGCAATGGCCGGCGTCGCCTATGGCGAGGCCAATCCCGGCGCGATCGCGGTGGCGATCCAGCAGGGCGCCGACATCAAGATCGTCAGCGACAACGTGCTCACCATTGCCGAGTTCGCGTGGATGGTGAAGAAGAACTCGCCGATCAAGACGATCGCGGACCTGAAGGGCAAGCGGATCGGCTACACCAATCCGCGCTCGACGAGCCAGGCGCTGGCGATCCTGCTCCTGCGCAAGGCAGGCTACGACGAGAAGGACGCCGAGCTGATGAAGACCGGCGGCTTCGGCCCGATGCTGGCCGCGCTCGACCTCGACCAGATCGACGTTGCCGCCGTCACCGAGCCGTTGTGGTCCCAGGTCAAGGACAAGTATCGGGTGCTCATCACCGGGAGCGAAGCGCTGCCACCGCTCGACAACGTGGTGGGGATGGCGACGGGTGAAGCGATCAAGACGCGCGGCGATTTCATCCGTGGCGTCATCAAGGCGCGCCGCCGCGCCGTCGAGTTCATGATCGCCAACCCCGACGAGGCCGGGGACATCGTTGCGAAGCCGTTCAACATCACGCCGGAAGTCGCGCGAGCCGCCGTCCGCAACCTGACGACGAGCTACACGCAGGGCATTCCTTATTGGGGCACCGGCCAGATCCATCTCGAAGGCATGAAGCGGATCATCGAGGTGCAGCGCAGCGTCGGCGCCATCACCGGCGAGATCGATTTGTCGAAGATGATCGACACGCAGTTCCTGCCGGACGACATCAAGAAGCCGAAGTGATCGCAAGCCGGGGCGCGGATGTCTGCAGAGCACATTACGCTTCGCGGGGTCACCAAGATCTTCCCCGCGAGCGCGGGCGGGCAGGCCGTGCACGCGCTCGGGCCGATCGATCTCAAGATCCGGAAAGGCGAGTTCTTCGCGATCGTCGGGCCGTCCGGCTGTGGCAAATCGACGTTGCTCGAGCTCATCGCGGGATTGCTTCCGGCGACCGAGGGCCGGATCGAGTTCGAAGGGCGGCTGATCGAAAAGGAGATTCCGGACGGCGTCGGCGTCGTCTTCCAGGAGGATGCCTGCTTTCCGTGGCTGAACGTGCGCGAGAACGTCGCGTTCGGCCTCCACAAGGCTGCGTCCGGGGCGGAGGAGCAGGCGCGCCGCGTCAACGACGCCATCGCCATGATGGGGCTCGGCGATTTCGCGAAGAGCTATCCGGCGCAGCTTTCCGGGGGTATGCGCCAGCGGGTCTGCATCGCGCGCACGCTGGTGGCGAAGCCACGCCTCATCCTGCTGGACGAGCCTTTCGGCGCGCTCGATCAGCAGACGCGCCTCCTGATGGGCGACGAGGTGTTGCGGCTGTGGCGCGAGACCGGCGCAACGGTCTTCCTCATCACCCACGCGCTGGACGAAGCGGCGATGCTCGCGGACCGGATCGCCGTGATGTCGGCGCGACCGGGTATGTTGATCGATGTCGTCGAGACGAACTGGCCGCGCGATCGCGACAGCCGGATCGTCGAGCGGGAGCACTTCGGCGCGGTGACGAGCCGCCTGTGGAAGACGCTGCGCGATGAATCGATGAAGACCATGGGGCGCATGGCCACCTCGTCATGAGTCGAGTCCGGCTCTACCAGGTCAGCGTGATCGTGGGCTTCCTGTTGCTGCTGGAAGCGCTCTGCCTTGCCGGGATCATCGACAAGATCACGATGCCGCCGCCGCACCGGATCGCGATCGATTTCGTCAAGCTGATGGCGTCCGGGACGCTCCTGCCCGAAATCGCCAAGAGCATGGCCAACGTGATGCTCGCTTTCGTGCTGGCCTACGTCGCTCGGGATCGTGACCGGCACCGTGCTGCACGGCTACAAGACGGTCCGCGATACGCTCGATCCGCTCTTCGCCACCTACTACGCGATACCGATCTTCGCCTTCTATCCGCTGTTCATCGTCATCTTCGGCCTCGGCGACGGGCCGCAGGTGCTGATCGGTTTCATGCTGGGCATCGTCGCCGTCATCGTCACCACGCTCAATGGCCTCGACCGGGTTCCGCGCGTGCTCCGCAAGACGGCGTTGATCGGCGGCCTGAGCCCGTTCGAAACCGCGATGAAGGTCACGCTGCCGTTCTGCGCGCCGTATCTGCTGACCGCGGCGAAGCTCGCGCTCGCCTACGCGTTCATCGGCGTGATCGGCTCCGAATTCATCCTGGCCCGCAGCGGCATGGGCTACGAGATCGGCTTCGCCTATACCAATTTCGACAACGCGACGATGTATCCGCTCATCCTGCTGATCCTGCTGCTGTCGATCCTCATGAACGGCCTGCTTTCGCGCTGGGAGAAGGTGCTTCTCGCCAGACGGGGACAGCGTTGATGGACGCGGGAACGAAAGGCTTTCGCAACACCTTCGTCCTGATCGTCGGGTTGCTGATCTTCTGGGAGCTCATGTATTTCATCGTCGGCGACGTCGCATTGCGATCGCCCTGGCAGACGATGCGTTACGTGGTGACCCTCACGCAGACCCACCTGTTCTGGCTTCACCTTGCGAACACGCTGCAGGCGTTCGCCGCCGCGCTCGCGATCGCCGTGGTGTTCGGCCTGCTGATCGGGTTCGTGCTCGGCCTCCATCGCCTGTCGGCCGAGGCGATGGAGCCGATGCTGGTCTCGCTGTACTCGATTCCCAAGATCACGCTCTACCCGATCCTCCTTCTGGTCTTCGGGCTTGGCATGTCGGCCAAGGTCGCGTTCGGTGCGATCCACGGCATCATCCCCGTCGCGCTGTTCACGCTCAACGCCGTGCGCGGCATCCAGCCGATCCTTCTCAAGACCGGGCGCGTGCTGAAGCTCGATTCGGTGATGATGGTGCGTTCGATCCTGTTTCCGGCCGCGGTGCCGGAGATCTTCACCGGGATCCGCGTCGGCTTCTCGTTGACGCTGATCGGCACGGTGCTCGGCGAGATGTTCGCCGCGCAGCACGGACTCGGCTACCTGCTGATGAACGCCATCGGTCTGTACAACGTCGACGTGATCATGTCGGTGACGTTCCTGCTCGTCGTGTTTGCGGCCGGCGTGAACGGGATTCTTCTCGCGGTCGATCGGCGGCTGCACTTTCGAGCGTAAGGGATTAGCAGGCCGATGCAAAAGGCGTCCGGGAGTCCGGTGCCTGAAGGGATTCCGGCGTTGCACCTTTTGCATCGGGATGAGATTTGGGCGGGCGCCTAGGGAGCGGCCCGTCGACGCCCGCCGGCAACAGCACAAAACAACGCGCGTCATGCGCGGCGCGACGTCTGTCCACCCGTTTTGCATCACGCTGTTAGTTTCGACGCTAAGAAACAGGTTGTGACGTGCGATCAATTCCCGCGTGAGATCGACCAGCACGCTCAACCCCGGCCCGAATTCGCGGATCTGGTAGCAGATCGACACGCGGTGCCCGGGCAGCTCGGGTGAAACTGGCACGAGTCGCGCCAGACCGCGGTCGACTTCATCCTGCATCACCCGGGTCGGGACCAGGCCGATCGCCTTGCCGCGCACGACGGTCAGGATCGTCACCGAGATGCTGTTGCAGGTGCTGACCCGCGACGGCGTCACGCCAGCATCGGCGAACCACTTGGTGACGGTCGCATGCAGCCTCGCCGTCGGCGGGCTCACGATCAGGTGGAATCGGCACAGGTCCTGCGGCGTCATCACGCCGCGCGCGATCTCGAAGTCGGCGCCGGCGAACCAGCCCAGCCGATTGACGCCGATCGGTACCTTCTTGACATGCGAACCGACGCTGGGCTCCGACACGATCGCGATGTCGAGCTCCTGCTCGTTCAGCATCGGCTCACGGTTCCGGTGTCGCCGACGAACACCGACGTCCTGATCGCCGGATAGCGCTGCTCGAGCCGACCGAGGAGCTCGGGCAGGCAGATCAGCGCGAAGCTCTCGTTCAAGCCCAGGCGCAGCGTGCCCTTCAAAGGATCGTGCGTACGGAAGCGATCGACCATCTCGCCCGTGCCGGCAAGCAGCCGATCGGCATAGTCGACGAGCGCGTGACCCTCGGCGGTGAGGCTGATGCGCGGTCCGCGGCGCAGGAACAACTCCGTGTTCAGCGCCGCCTCCAGCTCGCGGATGCGCTGCGACACGCTCGGCTGGCTCAATCCGAGATGCCGGGCGGCCGCATGGAAGCGTGCCGAGCCGGACGATGCGCTCGAACGTTCGCAGCTGGCTCAGCGTGACATTCATGACGGGTAACGAATGATAGGCGCTAACTATCATCAGGCGCCATAAAAATCAACTTTTCTTTATGCTACAGCGCTGCTACTTTTCCCTCACCCCGCGCTCGCCCTCGAGGCGAGCAGCGCGAAAACGATGAGTCGCGTGGTGGTCATGCTGCGGCACTCGGGCTCGCGCGCAAGAGGGTAACGGGCCTTCGCCGGATCCCACCGGCGCAGCCCGAACGTGGACTCACCCGCTTCGCTGCGGGAGCAGCGCGGTCGCATGTGCGCGCCCGCGCGTGCCGAAGGAGGAACCGATGCTCTACATTCGCCTGGCAGCTTCGCTTGCGGCAGTGCATGATGCTTTGCGCGACTGCCGTTTTCGCGCAGCAGTGGCCGACGCAGCCGGTTCGCATCATCGTCGGATTCCCGCCGGGCGGCGTGGCCGATGCGATCCCGCGCTACCTGCAGAACGCGCTCGGCGAAGCGCTCGGACAGTCGATCATCGTCGAGAACAAGCCCGGAGGCGCGGGCATCATCGCGATGAGCGCCATCGCGCAGGCGACCGACAATCACACGGTCGGCGTGATGACGCTGCAGAACCTCATCGTGCCGGCGACCGGCGCGACGCTGCCCTACGATGCGCGGAAGGACCTGCAGGGCCTGGTCCTGTTCGGCAAGACGGCGAGCGTGCTGACGGTGCACACGTCGTTGCCGATCAACAACTGTGCCGGAGCTCATCGCCTACGCGAAGGCGAATCCCGGCAAGCTCGCGTTCGCGACGAGCGGCAACGCCACCGGGCCAGCACTTCGCGACCGAAAGCCTCAAGCTCGGTGCCGGCATCGACATCATCCACGTGCCGTACAAGGGCGTCGCGCCGGCGTACACCGACGTCCTCACCGGTCGTGTTCCGGTGATGTTCATGACCTACGGCTCGGGCAAGCAGCACTGGGAGTCGGGCAAGGTTCGTCCGCTGGCAGTGAGCACGCCGACGCGCTTCGCCCTGATGCCGGAGCTGCCGACGATGGCCGAGGTCTCGGGCATTGCGGATTTCAGCCTGATCGAATGGTATGCACTGGTGGCACCGTCGACGATGCCCCGCGACGCGATGACGAAGCTGCACAAGGCGCTGACCGGCCTGATGAGCCGGCCGGAGCACGCCGCGTTCAACCAGAAGTACGGCCTCGTCTACGAAAGCGCATCGATCGACGAGACGCAGGCGTTCCTGATGAACGAGATGGGTCGCATGACCGTGATAGCGAAACGCGCGAACATCAGGCTCGAGTAGTGGCAGCGCTCGGCTCACCGCCGCAGCAGGAACAGGTCGGCGAGATGCACGCAGCCGCGTTGCACGCGGACGCGGCAAAACTCGCGCTTGCGTCTCCGGAGGCGAGCGCGGCCCTTCATCGACAAGGCGTGCCGCGGCTGGCTGCAAGCGATCGACAGCGCCGTCATCGTCCTGCTGAACGTCATGCTGGCACTGGAGGTGCTGCTGATCTTCACCAACACGATGGTGCGGACGCTGTTCAACTCGTCGGCGCTGATGGGCGTCGACGAGACCTCGACGCTGTTCCTCGTGACCATCGCGTTCCTGGGCGGCGCGGTCGCGTACAGCCACGGCCAGTTCATCGCGATCACGATGCTGGTGGACCGCGCCCGCGCCTGCGTGGAACGCGTTCTGCAAGGCGAGCGCCGAATGCATCGTCATTGTCATCGCGGCGCTGCTCGGCGGCTACTCGGTTCCGCTGTTGCTCGCCAACCTCGAGGAGAAGTCGATCCTGCTCGGCATCGGCTACGTGTGGGTCACGTTGCCGATCACGCTCGGCTGCGCGCTGTTCGTGATCCATGCCGCGCTCTCGCTGTTCAACCGGCCGCGGCGGGCGGTCGTCGCGGCGATCGCCGCCGTCGCGGTCGGCGTTGTCGCTGCTGGTGCTGTTCGGCAAGCGCAGCCGCGGCGCCATCCGCAGCTGCTCTATGCGCTGCTCGCGCTGCTGTTCTTCGTGCTGATCGCGATGGCGCGTCCCGGTCGGCTTCGTGCTCGCCGCCGTGGGCATCGTCTGCGTCCAGGCCGTCGGATCGGCCGACATGATGGCGGTGGTGATGAACGCGCAGCGCGGCTCGGGCGGATTCATCTTCCTCGCGCTGCCGTTCTTCATCCTCGCGGGATTCATCATGGATCGCGCCGACGTCGGCGGTCGCATCGTCGACTTCGTCGGATCGCTGATCGGCCACGTTCGCGGCGGACTGCTGCAGGTCATGGTCGTCGGCGTCTACCTGTCGTCGTGCATCTCGGGCTCGAAGGCGGCCGACATGGCGGCCATCGGCAT
The DNA here is from genome assembly GCA_963804205.1 of uncultured beta proteobacterium. Classification (GTDB taxonomy): domain Bacteria; phylum Pseudomonadota; class Gammaproteobacteria; order Burkholderiales; family Casimicrobiaceae; genus VBCG01. The sequence goes on from CAWDPJ010000011.1 coordinate 106,236, forward strand.
TCCGATGAACCGGAAGCTCGACGACCACGGCTACGAGCCGCACGAGCGCGCCGCGCTGCTGGCTGCTTCGGCCGCGATGGCGGAATCGGTGCCGCCGAGCATCGCGCTGATCCTGCTCGGCTCGGCGACGTCGATCTCGACCGGAGCGTTGTTCGTCGCCGGGCTGCTGCCCGCAGCCACGGTTGCGGTGTGCCTGATGCTGCTGATCCGCATTCGTGCGTCCTCGTCCGGCTGGAAGCCCGCGGCGCGCGCACCGCGGGCCGAGGTGCGTGCGCGCCGGACGGCGCGCGCGATCATGCCGCTCATGATGCCGGTCATCCTGATCGGCGGAATCGTGGGCGGCGTCGGGACGCCGACCGAGGTGTCGACGTTCGCCGTTCTCTACGGCCTGGCGCTCGGCGTCTTCTACCGCAGGATCGACCTGCGCAACATCTGGTCGGTCCTGACCAGCGCCTCGCTGCTGAACGGCATGATCTTCTTCACCGTGAGCGCGGCGACGATCTTTTCCTGGGCGCTGACGCTCGAAGGCGTGACGGTCGCGATCGCGAACCTGGTCGCGAGCCTCGGCGCCACCGCGTTCCTGCCGATGGTGATCGTCATCACGGTGATCATGGGCGCGCTGCTCGAGAGCTTCGTCACCATCGTGATCCTCGCGCCGCTGCTGCTGCCGGTCGCGATCCAGCTCGGCATCAATCCGCTCCAGTACGGAATCATCATGACCGAGTCGTTCGGCATCGGCTCGATCCTGCCGCCGATCGGCATCGCGCTCTACGTCGCCTGCGCGATCTGCGCCGCGAAGGTCGAGCGCGCGAGCGGGCCGTTGCTGCGCTACCTGCTCGTCATGTTCGCGGGGCTGATGCTCGTCGCGACCGTGCCGTGGATCACGACGGTGCTGCCGGCGCTGCTCAACGTCAAAGGCTGAACGTCAATCACAGGAGGTGAACCATGGACAATCCCGATCGTTCCGACCGGCGTGACCCGATCACGCGTCGAGGCCTTCTGCGCTTCGCGGGGGCCTCGGCCGCGGTGGCGACGCTTTCGCCGTTCGCCTCGACGCCGGCGCGCTGCGCAGGCCGTCAAGCGCATCCGCTTCGCCCATCCGGCGCCGACCGCGCACGGCTGGCACCTCTGGGCCGAGCAATTCAAGAAGTCGATCGAGGACAAGACCGGCGGGAAGGTCACGGTGCAGATCTTCCCGAACGCGCAGATGGGCAACGAGCGCGATACCGCGCAGGCGGTGCGGATCGGGTCGATCGAAATGGGCGCCATCGGCGTCGGGCTGATGAACTGGGTGCCCGAGATGTCGATCACCGACGCGCCGTTCCTCTGGAAGAGTCGCGAGCAGGCGCTACCGGGCGATCGCCGGCCCGTTCGGCGACGACCTTCGCAAGCGCTCGCTCGACAAGGGCTTCATCCTGACCGGCTGGACCGACCTCGGCTTCCGCTGCATCACCAACAACAAGCATCCGATCAACGCGGCGAAAGACATGAAGGACCTGAAGATGCGGGTGCCGAACTCGAAGGCCTACATCGCGATGATGCAGGCGACGGGCGCTTCGACGGTCGCCGTGGACTTGAGCGAGCTCTATCTCGCGCTGCGCCAGGGCGTCGCGGACGGGCAGGACACGCCGCCGTCGGTGGTCAAGTCGAACAAGTTCTACGAGGTGCAGAAGTTCGTGTCGAAGACCGACCACGTCCTCACGACGGCCTACACGGTCGCGAACCCGAAGTTCTACGACTCGCTCTCGGCCGAGGAGAAGAAGGCCTTCAATGCCGCCTGCACCGAGGCCGACGACTTCCTGCGGAAATACACGCAGAAGGACGAGCTGGAAGCCTACGGATTCCTCAAGAGCCAGGGGATGCAGGTCAACCTCGATGTCGACGTCGAGTCGTTCCGGGTCGCGTGCGCGCCGTTGCTGGACAAGTTCCCGGACCTTTTCCTGCCCGAGCTCGTGAAGATGGCGAAGGCCACGCCCGCCTGAGTCGAGTGACGCCCAAGGAGCAGAGACAGCATGAGAAACGGGAATGTGGTGAAGGATGCGGCCGCTGCGCGCCGAAGCATCCGCGGCGTGCATCTGACGTTTCCCGCGCCGGCGATCATCGAGGTGCTGGCAGCTGCCGAGCTCGACTTCATCTATATCGACGGCGAGCACGGGTGCTTCGACTGGCGGGACATCGAAGCGGCCTGCGTCGCCGCCGAACGGCACGGACTGACACCGATCGCGCGCGTTCCCGAAGTCTCGAAGGCGACGATCACGCGATTCATCGATCGGGGCGTGCGAGGTATCGTCGTGCCGCACATCGAGTCCGTCGACGATGCGCAGCGCGCGATCGAAGCCGTGTACTTCGCGCCGCTGGGCGACCGATCGTTCGGGGCCGGGCGTCCGGAGTACGGACAGCGCATCGGAAACCGGCCCGCGTACATCGCGGCCTGCAATGCGGCCATTGCGCTGTGTCTGATGATCGAGAGCCGGCAAGGTATCGAGCGCGCGGGCGACCTGGCTGCGTTGCCGGGCGTCGATTACCTGAGCTTCGGCATGCTGGACCTCGCGCAATCGCTGGGACATGCCGGCAATCCGGATCACGGTGACGTCAGGCGCTCGACGGCTGATGCGACCGCCCGGATCCGCGCCGCGGGCAAGCCGGTCCGCGAGGACTTCATGAAGTTCGTCTGGATCAACGATGTGCTGATGGCCGGGACGCGGCAATTGCTGGGGCCGTGCGATGTGCCCGGTGATCGCGTTGCCGACGCAGCAGGATGACGAGGTCGCACCGATGATCGAGCAAGAGGCGCTGGTCACGACCAAATACGGACGCTGTCCGACGTTCGCCGTCTGTCCGGACGAGCCTGGGCAGTTCCCCGGGATCCTTCTCTACATGGACGCGCCCGGCATCCGCGAGGAGCTGCGCGACCATGCGCGGCGGATAGCGAAGCACGGCTACTTCTGCCTGTTGCCGGATCTGTACTACCGGTTGGGAACGCTGCGCTTCGACATTCCGCGGCGCAACGACGCGATGTCCGCGGTCATTCGCGCTTCGATGCAAAGCCTGACCCAGGCCGGCGTCGTCGACGATACCGGAGGATTGCTCGCGTTCCTCGATGCGCACGAGAAGGCGAAGCCCGGGCCGGTGGGCTGCGTCGGGCACTGCATGAGTGGGCCCTTCGCGCTGGCCGCCGCAGCGCACTTCCCGCGGATGAAGGCCGCGGCCGCGCTGTACGGCGTCGACATGGTGACCGAGAAGCCGGATTCGCCGCACCTGCTGCTCGACCAGATCGCAGGCGAGCTCTACATCGCATTCGCGGAAACCGATCCGGGCGTGCCGGCGCATGTCGTCCCCGATCTCAAGCGCGCGCTTGTCAAGGCGGGAACGCGGCATCGTCTCGAGACCATCGCAGGCACGCATCATGGCTACCTGTTCTCCGCGCGTCCCGACTATCACGCCGCTGCGGCAGAGGACACGTGGACGAAGCTGTTCGACCTGTGGGAACGCAACCTCAAGTAGGTGTGTGAAACGAGGTGTGAAATGAGGTGCGACGTGAGCAGTCTTGCGTTTGCCGATCGATGAACCGGCCTCCTGCACGAAGCGCGATCGACGACGCGGTACGGGTCCTCGTCCGGGCACGGCGAAGCGGCCGGCTGCTGGAAGCGCTTCCGCCAGCCAGTCGGCCCGGAAGCGTCGACGAGGCGCACGCCATCCAGGATGCGACGGTCCTCGAGCTGGGCGACGCGGTCGCCGGCTGGAAAGTGCTTCCGCCGATCGATGGCCAGATCGCCCGCGGCGTACTGCTGCGCTCGCGCGTATTCGCCAGTCCGGCAACGGTGCCGGCGACGCAAGTGCCGTCTGATGGGTGTGGAAGCGGAGATCGCGTTCCGGTTCGACCGCGACTTGCCGCCGCGCGCGGCCGCGTACGAATACGCGGAAGTCGCGGAAGCCGTAACCGCGCTGCCTGCCATCGAGATCGTCGATTCGCGGTTCAGCGACTATCGGGGCACTGCGCTGCTCGATCGAGTCGCGGACTGCGCATCCAACGGCGCGTTCGTTTCAGGGACGTCGCAGCCGCGTTGGCGGCAATTCGATCTCGTCAATGCCGAAGTCGAATTGTCGATCGACGGTCGCCCGATTGTCCGGCAGGTCGGCGGTCATGCCGCGCGGGATCCGCTGCTCCCGGCCGTTGCGCTCGTGAACGCATTGCGGCGGGAAGCGGGCGTCCGCAAAGGTCAGCTGATGACGACGGGAACGTACACCGGCCTCAATTTCGCGAGGCCCGGGCAACCGTCACTGCGACCTTCGAGGGATTCGGGTCCGTGGAAGTGTTTTTCGCGCCGTGAGAAACGAAATCCGGGAGGGCGCGGATCACGACGGCGGGCGCGTGCTAGGCGCGCGGCTCGTGCGCGATGAAGAAATCCTCGGTGCGTTGCATGGCGTTCTCCTTGTGCTGCGCGCCCTTCCACGGCGCGACGACCTGCGTGTGCGGGGCCAGCCGCAGCGATCTCGGCCGAGACTTCCGCCGGATGCATGGTGTCATCGCCCGGCATCAGCAGCATCGGGATCCTGCAAGACGCGAGAAAGTCGCGCGGCACCGCGAACAGGAAGTCGCCGGCGAACATGCGCCGGCCGAAATCCTCCAGCTCGTCGCGCTTCAGCCCGGGAAAGTCCTTCACCTGATCGATCCATTGCGCGACTTCGCCATCGATCGCGTCGCGGTTGCGGCCCTGGTCGCCGAGCCCGATCGGGTTCTGCAGCACCAGGGCGGTGACCAGGCCGGGGCGCGCCTGCGCCAACGCGAGCGCGAAGGTGACGCCGATACAGGCGCCCATCACGTGGCAGCGCGTGACCTTCAGATGATCGAGCAGCGCAAGGGCGTCCCCGAGATAGCTGTGCCATCCGTCCTTCGGCCCGGCGCTGCCGCGCGATTGCCCGGCATTGCGCACGTCGTGCGCGATCAGCTTGAAACGCGGCGAGAGCACCGGAATCGGATCGAGAAAATCCTGCGGCACACCGGGCTTGGCCGGATTGGTCCGCCAGCGCTCGATCCGCGAGCTCAGGAACCCGGGCGCGAAGAGCAGGATCGGGAAGCCTTCGCCCTGCACCTCGTAATGGATCTCGCTGTCGCTGAGCTTCAGCACGGGCATCGGGCCAAACTCCAATCCGGCAGGTTGTTGGACGGCAAGCGCCGCAAGTTTGCGGACGCGCGATGCACAAACCGCATCGCCACATCGTCGATTTTCCGCTTCCGTGCAATCTTGTACAAGACAGCGCCACGGCCGCGCGGGTATGTATGAATGAAGCCCGACTCATCGTGCGGCCCATGGCCGTGCGTGTCCTGGATCGCGTCGCCTCTCTCGTCGAAGCCTTCGTCGTCGTCGCGATCGCCTTCAACATCGTGATGACGTTCAGCAACACGATGCTGCGCTACCTCACCAATCAGGATTTCCCCTGGGCGACCGACGCCTGGGCGATCCTCATCTCGATCATCACGTTTCTGGGTGCGCCGTCCTATTTTCGCCGGACGCCCGGGATGGCGTACACGGCGCTCATCGATCAAACGCACGGCCTGCGGAAGCAATCGCTGCAGGCCTGCGGATTGACGATCTTTCTCGGCGTCTGCCTGGTGGCGCTCTTCGCTTACCCGTCGTTTTTCGCCGGCCAGCGACGGCCAGACGACTGGCCGTGCTCGAAGTCAGCACGGGGTTCGTTGGAATATGGCTCGGCATCGGTCTCGTGTTGCTGGCGTTGTATACGATCGAGAAGCTTGCAGCGCTCACCCCCCGCGCAATCCTCCATGGTTTCGTCGTGGCGGTTGCCATCGGCGTGTGCACACTCGTGCTGCGATGGGCGTATGACCAGGGTCATGTCGGCATCGATCCGTTCGTACCGATCCTTCCGGCGATGATCGTCGCGTTCATCACCGGAACGCCGGTCTCGGGGATTCTCGCGCTCGGCGGGATCCTGTTCTTTCTGATCAGCGGCGATGCGCCGCTCGCCGTCATTCCGTCGGCGCTGCAATACGGCGTTGCGAGCTTCGTCCTCCTCGCCGTTCCGTTCTTCATGGTCGCCGGCATCATGATGGAGATCACCGGCATGGCGCGCCGCATGGTCGACATGGTGCAGGAATGGGTCGGGCATCTGACCGGCGGCCTGCTCATGGCGGAGGTGCTCGCGACCTATCTGTTCTCGGGCGTGAGCGGCTCGAAAGCCGCCGACGTCGCGACCATCGGCACGGTCATGAAGGGGCCGATGAAGAAGCACGGTTATCCGCCGACCGAATTCGTCGCCGTGCTCGCCGCGTCGGCCGCGATGGCCGAGACCGTGCCGCCTTCGGTCGCGATGCTCATTCTCGGATCGGTCTCGACGTTGTCCGTCGGCGCGTTGTTCATCGCCGGCTTCCTGCCGGCCGCGATCCTCGCGGGAACGCTCCTCATCGGCGTCGTCATTCGAAGCCACATCAAGAAGTATCGGAGAGGTCCCGCCTTCGATCTCAGGCGGGCCCTGCGCAGCATCCCGCCCGCATTGCCGGCGGCCGGCGTGCCGATCCTGGTGATCGGCGGCCTCGTCGGCGGCATTGCGTCGCCGACCGAATCCGCCTCTTTCGCGGTCGTTTACGGATTCGCCGCGGCCGCATTCATCTATCGCTCGCTCGGCTGGCGCAACTTCTACGAAGCGCTCCGGGACGCGACGCTTGTCGCCGGCATGGTGCTGCTGATGGTCTCGACCTCCAACGTCCTGGTGCAGGCCATCGTGATCGACGGCCTGGGGCGCACGCTGGCGGGCCTGTTCACGGGCATCGGCAATCCGACGACCTTCCTGTTCCTCAGCGTCGCGGCCTTGATCGTCCTCGGCTTCGTGCTCGAGGGATTTCCCGCCATCCTGATCGCGGCACCGATCTTCCTTCCGGTCGTGATGCGCCTTGGCATCGATCCGCTGCAATTCGGAATCCTGCTGATCATGGCGACCGGCATCGGCGTGATGATGCCGCCGGTCGGCATCGGCTTCTACATTTCCTGCGCCGTCGGCGAAGCGCCGATCAATGCCACGATGCGGCCAAGCTTCTTCTACAACATCTTTCTCTTTCTGGGCCTGGTCATCGTCATCCTGTTCCCGGAGATCACGCTGTGGTTGCCGCGGCAATTCGGGATGCGTTGAAGCAGTGCTGTCGTGTCATCGAGGACTCTACCTGAGGAGGGGAACGCCATGAAAACGAGACAGCCTATCGATCGCCCGAAGACCGGGCGCCGCAACTTCCTGAAGATCGGCGCCGCGGCCGCGGCTTCGTACGGCATCGCTGCGCCGGCCATCGCGCAGCCGCGCGTCCGTGCGATGCGCTTCGGCCACATGCTGCCGACCGAGACCGTGTATCACAAGGCGATCGCGATGTTCGCCGACGAGGTCGGCAAGATCTCCGGCGGCCGGATGAAGATCGACGTCTATCCGAGCTCGCAGCTGGGCAGCATTCCGGAGATGCTCTCGCAGCTGAAGGTCGGGTCGCTCACGATGTCGATGGCGGTGCCGGCCTGGTACTCGAACCACATGAAGCCGATCGATGCGTTCACGTTGCCGTACATCGTGAGCTCGACCGAACGGCTGAAGGCAGCGCTCGACGGCAACATGGGCAAGGAAATCAACCGGCTGGGCCAGGGCGCGGGCTTTCACGTGTTCGGCTACTGGCTGCTCGGCGGCCGGCACATCGTGAACAAGGTCCGCCCGGTCAACGTCCCTGCCGATTGTCAGGGCCTGAAGCTGCGCGTCATCAACAGCCAGGTCTACATCCAGGCTTTTCGGGCGCTCGGCGCGAGCACGGTTGCAATGGATCCCGCCGAGCTCTACGTCGCCATGCAGCAGGGCGTGATCGACGGCTTCGAATATCCGTTGCCGGACCTGCTGGCGTTCAAGCTCAACGAAGTGATCAAGTACATCTCGCTCGACAATCACACGACCGACTTCTTCCTCGTGTCGATGAACAAGGGCATCTGGGACGGACTGGCGCCGGAGGAACAGGCCGTCATCAACCAGGCGATGAAGATCGCGATGGACTGGCAGTGGAAGGCGCAGCCGGAGGACATCACTGCGGCGCTGGCGAAGCTCAGGACGATGGTGCAGGTGAACGAGATCACGCCTGCGAACAAGAAGCTCTTCGTCGACGCGACCCGTCCGGTCTACCAGCAGTTCGAAGGCTCGATCGGCAAGGACTTCCTGGCGATGGTGATCAAGGAAGTCGGGTAAGGACCGAATCGGGGACAGTCACCAAATTCGGTTGCGCAACGCGGGCCGGCAGCGACGAGCTCGCACCGAAATTAGTGCCTGTCCCCCAAGACGACGATGAGCAATAACGCCAACGAGGCCGTCGAGACCGAGATCCGCAGAGCCGAGAGCGCGCTGTACGAGGCAATGATCGCCAACGACGGCGCAGCGCTGGCGGCGCTGACGTCGGACGATCTCGTCTATGTCCATTCCACATCGGTCGCGGAAACCAAGGCCAAATGGCTGGCCGGCGTTGCCCGCGGACTCTACGACTACAAGGCCATCAAGAGCCGGGGCGTGACGATCAAGCGTTACGGCGAAGCCGCGGTGATGCACGGCATCGTCGACATGTCGGTCTCAACCAGCGGCGCATCGGTCGAACTGCTGCATCTGCAGTTCGTGCTGGTTTGGGTAAAGGAGGCTGGCCGCTGGCGGCTGATGCTGCGACAGACGACGCGAATACCCGCTAGCCCACCTTGATTGCCCTGCCCTCGTCGGACGCCTGCTGTATTGCATCGATCAGGCGATGGCGCTTTACGGCGAGGTCGAAGTCCGGCTCCACCGCAGTGTCATTGCGGATTGCTTTCGCCATGCGGAGATACAAGTGCCCGACGTTTTGCGGCGGCCCCACCGGCGTGCCTGCCGGCATCTCGGTGAAGTGGGCCGGAATCGGCAGGAGCGCAAGCGGAGCGCCCCGCTTCGAGCCCGTCAACTGGCTCAGGTCCCGTTGCGGAGAACCCGCGGACACAGCCCGGATCGTGCCGTCGCGCCCGTAGATTTCCATCCGCCAGGCGGATCCGTTGTACGGCACCGTGCCCACATGAACCGAGACGAGGGCGCCGCCTTCGAGCACGCCGTTGACGGCGACGTTGTCTGGCGTGTCGACGTCGACGCTTTCGCCGGTCTCAACGACTCGCCACTGCTTCACCTGGGTCGTCACCTTCGCCGAGACTTCGACGAATTCGCCGAGGCAATGGCAGAGACTGTCCATCGTGTGGATGCCGCGCACGGTGAGCGCCGAAACGCCCTTCGTCTTGTCGCGGTCCCACAAGCGAGAGGCCGACCGCTCGAGCACGCCACCGGTGAACATCGTCATGTTCACGGCAAGTACATCCCCGACATAGCCGTCGGCGATCAGCTCGCGCAAATAGCGGATCGCAGGATCGCCACGCGCTTGCAAGCCCACCATCGCCTTGACGCCTTTGCTGCTAGCGAGCGTCGCCATGGCTTCCGCCTGGGCAAGATTGGCGCCGAGCGGCCATTCGCAGTAAACGTGCTTGCCGGCACCGAGCGCGGCCATCACCACGTCGTAGTGACTCGGCACCTTGACGACGACCGAGACCAGGTCGATGTCGGGTTCGCGGACCATGGCCTTGTAGTCATGAAACGCGCGCGCAATTCCATACTTTTGCGCCGCCGCCGCCGCCGTGTCGGCGTGGGCGGTACAGATTGCCGCGATCTCGAACTCGGGCAGGTTCCTCAAGGCCGGGAAATGCGAGATCGGCGCCCAGCCCTGTCCTTCGGCGCTCGCGCCGACGATACCCACACGCAGTCGAGTCGCCATCCGAATCTCCACTCAGTCGCGATATTGTAGGGCCATCGCCACATGAAATAGCATGGTGACCGAACGACTTTGACGAGGGAGGTAGCTGCGATGCGCTGGATCAAGTTCTCGACGGCGGGCCGGACGGCTTATGGCGTGCTCGAAGGGGAACGGATCGTCGAGGTCGCCGGCGACCCTTTCAATGGCTATGAGCGAACGATCCGGAACCATGCGCTCGGGGAGGTGAAGATCGAGGTACCGGTGATTCCGCGAACGTTCTATTGCGCCGGTCTCAATTACACGGCCCACGTCAGGGAACACGCCGCGAAGCTCGGGCACAGCGCCAACCTGCCGGAGAAGCCCGACATAGGCTACCGGGCGGTCAATGCACTGGTCGCGCACGACGAGCCGGTCGTCATTCCTCGCGACGCCACGGAGAAAGTGCAATACGAGGGCGAGCTCGTTGCGGTGATCGGCACGAAAGCCAAGCACCTGAGCGAAAGCGATGCGCTTTCCTGCGTGCTGGGCTACACGATCGGCAACGACGTGAGCGAGCGGACGCTGGCAGGCGACCGATCGCACGTTGTGGCGCGCCAAGAACACCGACACGTTCAAGCCGATGGGGCCGTGGATCGAGACCTCCGTCGATCTCGACAAGCTCGAGACCATCGTGCGGGTCAACGGGACGATAACGACGCGCTTCCCGACGAACGCCATGCTGTTCGGCGTGGCGACCTACATCGCAGCGATGACCCGGTATCTCACGCTCTACCCTGGCGACGTCATCTGGATGGGGACCGATGGCACGTCGCCGAATCTGAAGGCCGGCGATTCGGTCGAAGTCGAGATCACCGGCATCGGCACGCTGCGCAACCGGTTCGTCGCTGAATCCGATGGCGGCCGCTAGCGGCGGCGATCGGTGCTGTCGGCCAGCAGCAGACATCCGCTCCTGGTTCAGCTGCGCTGACCGCGCGCAGGTTTTGTGTAGCGGCGAGACACTTCCGCGAGGATCTGCTCGCGGCTAGCCGCTGCATCCAGGCTCGTGTCGGACTCGATCGCTGCCGTAAGCCCCGCCAGCTCGGTGTCCTTGATCACGTTGCGGAACCATCGGGAATAGTCGCCCGCGCGGCGGTGATATTCCCAGGTGTCCTCGTCGACCCCTTTGGCGATCTGGCCGAACAGCGCAAGGTTTTGCGCACGCAGGTTGAGCCTGTTGTCCGGCCCGCGGAAGTAGAAGCTGATGTCTTCGTCGAGCTCCCCCTCGGCATATTTACGCAAGTGCCGGTTGCGTGATTGCCGCGGGCGGATCGCCTTGACGGGAATCGGCGCCGCGCGGGAGCTGCGCTCCCAGAACAGGATTTCGTCCTCCTCGGGCGCGGCGGCATCCGGCGGCGGCGCGATCCCGATCGCGCGGCAGAAAACAGCGATCGTCTCAGCGGCGCTGTCACCGAGCGCCAGAACGAAGTTGACCGCCTGCAAGGCTTCCGGCGACACCGCGTCGGGATGCACGGTGACGAAAATCGCTGCAGGCATGGTCTCGGGCAGCATCTGCGAAACGTCGTCGCGGGGCGCCGCGAGCAGGTGATGCGCCTCGTCGATGATGAGCCAGTGCGGACGACCGGTCCTGGCTCGCAGCGACGAGATCTGGGGAAGCAGCTTGGCGAAGAACGCCGGTCGTTCCTGCACGCCGAGCGCCTGCGTGTTGATGACGACGTTCGCCGTCAGCTCGAGCAGCAGCTTGATCGCGGTTTCGCTGTTGGGTGAGGTCTTGGCGTCGCCGATCGACACCGCGTGCTCGAGGTCGCCGTAGTCGCCTTCCGGATCGAAGATGCAGAATTCCAGCGACTTCTCGATGATCCGCTCGGTCAATGCCGTCGCCAGCGTCGACTTGCCGATCCCCGAGCTGCCGGCGATCAGCACGCTGCCATGGTAGGGCTCGAGACAGATCGGCCGGCCTTCGCGATCGGTTCCCACGAGCAGGGCGTAGCGTTGCGAGGGAATGATCAGCGCGTCGTCGCGGGAGATCATGTCGATCAGCTCGATCACGCCCGTGCCATGATCGCCGGCAAGGCGGATATCGGCGTCGTCCTTGACCGCCGGCAGCGCATTCGCGACCGCCGCAGCACACGCGCAGGAGCGCAGGAAGGCATGGTCGTTCTCGGCGTCGCCAACGCCGACGACGTTCGGTGTCGACAGCTCGAGCTCGCGCAGTGCGGCCGCGAGACCCGACGCCTTGTTGACGCCCGGCGGCAGCACCATGACGGCGCCCTTGTTGAAGATGATCTGCAGCTCGAGGCCGAGATCGCGGATCACCTCGAGCACGGTCGCGCCATTCGGCTCCCAGGTCGCGACGATCGAGCGGCCGACGCTCAGCGGCAGGACGTTGCGCTGCCGCAGTGCTTCGACGAATTGACTCGGCGGCGGCGGCGCGATCGTCCGCTCCTGACCGGTTGCGGGATCGTAGAGCAGCGCGCCGTTTTCCGCGACGACGCGATCGAAGAGCCCGATCTGCGGGAACGCGCGCTTCAGGTCCGGGAGGTCGCGACCGGTGACGAGGATCAGACGGCGGCCACTTTCTCGCAGCCGCTCCAGCGCTACGCAGGTCGGGGCATCCACGACCCCATGGTGGGCGATGGTTCCGTCGTAGTCGGCTGCGAGCGCGAGGATGTACATGTGCGTGGCTGGGACTGTCGTGCCAGCGTTCGAGGCCGCCTTATGACTTGAAATACCGTGGCGGGCGCAGCGGGTCAATCTCCATAACGCCTACTCGGGTTGAAGGCGAACGCCTCGTTGCTTCGGCCGGCCGGATCGCTGACGTTGCTCGCGGGGTCTGTAGAAAACCCGATGGACTTGACCGGACCGTATATAGTTGACTAAAGTCAGAGAATCATGTCCGACCAGATCGCCGAAGTCCGGCGCTTCAATCGACTCGTCACGCAGCGCGCCGGAGCACTGAACGACCACTTCCTCGGGCGCGATCGCCCGCTGGGGGAATCGCGCTTGCTCTACGAGATCGGTCCTCGCGGCGCCGATCTGCGCGACCTGCGCCGCCGTCTTGGGCTTGATTCGGGCTATGTCAGCCGGCTCGTGAACGCGCTCGAGGAGAAGGGTCTCGTCCGCCTCACGCAGCGGACTGCGGACCAGCGCGTATGGAATGCCCGCCTGACGGCCTCGGGGCGACGCGAAGTCAAATTGATGAATGCGCGCTCCGACGAAGCCGCGGCGGCGGTTCTCGAATCGCTGACGCCGGTTCAACGTACGCGGCTGGTCGCGGCAATGGCGGAGGTGCATCGCCTCCTTCAGGTGGCCGGCCTTACGATCGAGCGAGTCGACCCGGCTGGCGCGGACGCCCGTTGGTGCGTTGCTCAATACTTCCTCGAGCTGGACCAGCGCTTCGAGTCCGGATTCGATCCCTCCGCGAGTCTTTCTGCCGAGGATCCCGACCTCCTTCCCCCTCGCGGCGCGTTCCTCGTGGCTACCGTGGACGGAGAGCCCGTGGCTTGTGGTGCAGTGAAATCGATCTCGCCCGGGGTCGGGTCCTTGAAGCGGATGTGGGTCGCCGAAGCCGTTCGCGGGCTCGGCATTGGCCGGCGAGTGCTGGCGGCACTGGAAGCGCAGGCGCGGGAGCTTGGCATGACAATGGTTCGGCTCGAGACGAATCGGGCGCTGCCGGAAGCGGTTCACCTGTATCGAAGCGCCGGCTTTGGCGAGGTTGCGGCGTTCAACACCGATCCTTATGCCGATCACTGGTTCGAGAAGCGACTCGCCTGATCGGGTGCGGCTGAATCGCGAAACAGCGCAGTGATTGAAGAATAGCGCCGGGAATCCACGCCTGATCGGGGTACCGGAGGCCCGGTACGGGGCACGATTCATGCGACTGCGACGACATGTCAATCACAAGGAGCAGTCGACATGCAACACGTCAGGCAGCTTGAACGGATCCTCGAACAGCAGCTCGCGCAGAGATCGATAGCGCGCGCTCCCGGTCCGATGGCATTCGTGTATCAGGGCAACGTCGTGCGCGTCACCATCAACGAAAGTCTCTACCGCGGGCTCTTTGTGACGGTGCACGACAAACCGTATGGGTCACGGCAATTTCGCGCTTGCGAGGGGACCTATGACTGGGATGCCATCGCAGAGACCATCGTGGAGATCGTCGAGAGGCATCGGCCAAGCCAGGCGCCTCGGCACCCTCGTGTCAAAGAGGAAGCCGCCCATGCGCCGCTGTCGATCCGGCCTTCCACGGCATCGCCGGGCCATGTGCGGGTGAAGCTTTCCGAGATGGAGCTCGATGCCGCTTCGGCGATGCAACTCTATGCGTTGATCCAGCGCGCTTTGCCGGCGACGCAGGCCAACTGGAAATAGGGTCGGCCGCGCGGCGTCCGTTGCCAGACGCTCGTAATCCTCCCCTGCCAAGTCCGACTAATTCCTGGTGCTTGGCGTGAAGGTCCAGGTCCAGCCGGCCTTTTTTTGTATCAAGGATTTCTTGTCGCCGGAGATGCGCAGGTCATCGGAATCGGGCAGCTGCATGCTGAGCATCACGGGCGACGGCACGCCAAACTCCTCGGGTCGCGTCTTGCGGCTCGCTGGCAGCGTCTTGCGGCTGCCGGTACAAGACTGCACGACTTCGACTACGGGGTAGATGGTCTGAACCTGCAGTTCGAGATTCCCGCCCAGACCTTGCTTGATCCCGAGAAGTTCGTAGTGCTCGTACTCACCTTTGAGTATTGGCGGCAGGCACTTCGGCTCCCAGTTGCGCAGATTCGTGATTTCGGATTTGGAGTTCTTGAAGCTAGGGCTGCCCACGAGCTTCGAGTCGGCGAGCTTCCAAGCCAGATCTATCTCGATGCGGTCGGTTGCGTCCGCATATCCGATCCAGTTCGGGTCGCCAACGACATTGGTTCGGCCCTGATAAACGCCGACGATATGGTAGTAGACGATGCCGTCCTTGCCTTCGCTCCAGCGCCGCGAGGACTCGGTGTTTTTCCTCGCCTCCTTCACCTGGTCTGGATCGATGCCGGCGTCCTTGATCATTTTCCTGTAGAGGGCCTCGTCCTCCGGACTCATTGCCTTTTGCGCAGGGGCGGGGCTCGAGTGCAGCGTGAACAAGAGCAAGACACAAAGTACAAATGGCATGCAGTCAGGTTGCACGCGTCTCATGATGGCCTCTTTCCGAAACTCGCTCATGCGATTCACCCTACTCCAACGCGATCGCGGATGGACGTTTCGACCAGATCGCGCACGGCCAACTCTATCGCGGGCCCGTCCATCCCTTCGAAACCCGTAACGACGCCGCTCAGCCTGCCGCGGAACGCGCCGTCCGACATTACACGGGCCACCCAGGTAAATGCGCCGTCGAAAGCCGTGACGGTCGCCTCATACTCGAACTGCAGTAGATCGTCAGGGCGGGTGTAGTTTCCGGCGAAGAGTAACGGCGGCTGCATCGAGGCTCATGCGGGCTGGCGGCGACTGCAATAGTGCGGGCAATCAGCCGATTTCGCGAGCCCGGCGGACAGATGGCGGGGGACAAGGGCGCTGAAGTGCAACCTGCCGCCATTACTGGCGGCCGGTGACCATATGAAAGTCGGTTGCAGGGCAGGATTTGGAACTGCGAGCGGTCCGGTTGGCGTAGCCAGACGCCCCGCGCAAGCGGCGCGAAGCCAAAGTGCGCGCGTGCAACAATATGCCATGCTATCCCGGCGACGCGTAGTCACGCGTGAGACGAAGGCATGCTGCGCGCGTTGTGCGTCCCCGGCGATAGAAGAACCTCCGGAGGTCCAGATTCCTATCGACAGACATCAGAAGTCATGCGCATCGAGACTCCGCTCTGTCGTCGGCGAGAGTCCGCCAGGGATCGGGCCGCCGCCGCAAAACGCT
>CAWDPJ010000012.1:0-312356 GCA_963804205.1 uncultured beta proteobacterium
GCTATCAAGCTAACCGGCGGGCCGCGCCGATGCTCGCCAGGTTGAAGTCACGTACCGGCCTGTCTGGTTCGAGCGCCGGGTCAGTGCCGCGATCCCAGGGTTGGACGCCCACCGTCACAAACGGGCACCGGCGTTGAAACATGTTCTTCCATTTGCCCCGATGCTACCGCGCGTCCTGTTGCAGATACTTGTGGACGAAAGCGATCGCCATGCTGCCCTCACCGACCGCGGAGGCAACGCGTTTCACCGGGCTCAACCGCACATCGCCGCAGGCGAAAATCCCGGGGGCACTCGATTCGAGGAGGTAAGGATCGCGGTTGTGCGACCAGCGCCCGGCCTTCACCACGTCGTCACCGGTCAGGACATATCCTCGATCATCACGAGCGATGTCCGCCGGCAGCCACCCGGTCTCTGCGTCGGCGCCAATGAAGACGAAAAGGCCGCCGCAGTCGTGTTGACGCACCTTTGCATTCGCGCCATCGCGTATGTCGATCGCTGTCAGATGGGTGTCGCCATGCGCGGCGACGACTTCCGAACGCGGTTGAACCGTCACGTTCGACTTCGTCCCGAGCTGCTCAATCAGGTAGCGAGACATGCTTCTTTCCAGGGAATCGCCGCGCACGACAAGCGTCACCGTGCGCGCATGATTGGCAAAGTACAAAGCGGCCTGACCGGCCGAGTTTCCGGCACCGATGAGGTGGACGTCGAGTCCGTGGGTGGCGCTTGCTTCGCTGCGTGCCGCGCCATAGTAGATGCCCTTGCCGATCAGCCGATCGAAGCCGTCGATCGCCAGGCGACGCCACGTTACGCCGGTGGCAAGAATGATGGTCCGCGCCCCGGACAATATCGTCGCTATCGAGGCAAACCTGACGCGTTGCCGGATCGATACGGGCGACCGAGCGCGTGACCAGTATCTCCGCCCCGAGCCGCCTTGCCTGCTGGAGTGCGCGGCTCGCAAGCTCGTCGCCTGAGACGCCGCTGGGGAAGCCGAGATAGTTCTCGATGCGTGAGGATGTCCCGGCTTGACCTCCGGGCGCCTCGCGCTCCACCACCACGGTGCGCAGTCCCTCGGACGCACCGTAAACGGCAGCCGCGAGGCCGGCCGGCCCGCCACCGATGATGATGGTGTCGTACTCGGGAAGACGTGCACACGTCTGGAGGCCAAGGCGCTCGGCAAGGTCGCGCGTCGCGGGTCGACTGAGAAGCGTCCCGTCAGTCAGGCGCAGCACAGGGCAATCGTCGTCCGCCGGGCGAGTTCCGGGCCAGCGCGTCGATAGTTCAGGCGCATCGGGCGTCATCCAGTCATAGGTAATCTGGTTGCGCGCGAGGAACTGGCGCAACGTGGCGCATGCGGCGTCCCAGCGGTTACCGACCATCGCTACACGTGCCTTGGGCGCCTCGGCCGCGATGCCCTGTAGCCCTCCGATGCGCTCGCGTGCGAGCGTGCCGACCTTCACTGCGACATCCGGGGACGTCGCCGCAATGGCGTAGTACTGCTTAGGATCGACGCGTAAGACTCGCGAGGGTTCCGATGCCCGATATCCGCCCACGAACACCGTGCCGAAGGCGATCGGCACTTCGCCGAAGATGGTGCCCGGGACGCGCCATCCCAGCGTTCGTTCGATGCCGTCGAACAGCTTGACGACCTCGATCTTGCCGGTGAGGACCGCGTAGAGCGCGCGGTCTCCACCCTCATGAACGGCGAATTCCCCGGCACCGAGGTGCAGATCGGCGGAGGTCTCCGCGAGACGCTCAAGTTCCGTAACAGCGAGCGTCGAGAACAACGGAATGGATCGGACGTCGTCAATTGTCAGCATGGTTCCGTTGATAGTAGGAAGATAGGACAGACCGCAATGCTGATGTGTGCGGCCTAACGTCTGAGTTCGTAGGCGGCCCGCCGCCACCGCTGCTCGGACAAAAAACTGCGAGGCGGCGGGTCTGCTCGAAGCCGCTTACCGTCGCGTCCCGGTTGACCTAAGGTTAGGCGGCGACGAATCAATTTTGCGGAACAAGAGCAGGGGCAGTTTCCCTGAACGTATAGGCCGACTTCGGACACTTTACGTCGGGATGTCGAGCAGTAACCAGCGGGATTCTCTTTAAAGCCACACATGAAGATCGTAGTGCTTAAGCTCATGCGGCATGAGCGGATGATGCCCTTCCATGGGTCCGTCAAAGGGACAACCGAACAGCTGGGGCCGCTCCTTGACCTCGGAGGAAAGTGGCACAAAATATTCGGCCGCGACAAGACGCAGCTTGCCGCCGACCGGTTGATAGACCAAGACTTGCGGCTTAAGGGGATCCAACTTCCCCATTAGGGTGACATTGAAGAAATGTACCCCCATTCCGCCGGCCCGATACGGGACCTGCCCCGCCGCCCCCGGCTTTGGGTATTCGACACACCCCAAGGTTGAAAAGTATCCATCATGGACCGCCACGACAGGATCCTGATACTTGTCCAAGGCTTCGCGCACCTTTTGTAGCTCGGGCGTCCTCTTTCGGATTCTGAGCAGCAACAAGTGCGGTTCCGAAAAGAACAAGCAAACGTTAACCCTATGATTCGGCCTGGCGAAATAGCATGCTCTTAGCTCGCGCTCGCATTACATTCCTCCCACTGGTTGATGGCGCCGATCGTGATCTTGCGCTTGATCCGAAGGGTTAGGTGGCATTTCTCATCGAGGCGAGAATGCACCCAACAAGCCATGATGAGTTCCGGATGAACGATTCGAAAGCTCCGATCCGACGCACCCGCTCCGAATCTCATAGGATGGCTGGCGGAGGGACAGGGATCACGTCCGCCGCTTGCGACCGCAAGCTCCATCGGCCGCCGGGTAGCCCGGCGCGCGCCGCCACCTGCAAAAAGGCGCCGCCTAGTAGGGCGGCGATGCCCCGGTTACGCTCCTCGCCTCTACCCTAAGGACGCACCTCGCAATCGGTACCGTAGAAATTCGGAACCGTGGTGTGCAACGTCATCCGAAACGTCTTCGGTCCTGGACCGAGCTTGGTCACCGTCACGATCGGAAGGTACGACTCGATACCGGAACTGATCGTAGCATCGACCTGCTCGATCGCCGTCATTGGCCCGCCATTGTCCTCTTGTCGGACAGCGGCCGAGAGTGCACCTGGACCCGAATTGCCGGCGATGAACAATACACTTCCCGTGATGCTGAATGCGCGCGGATAGTCGTCATCCGGGACGCTCACCTGGCAAAACTGGTTTGTCGAGCGGGAAGATCGTGATCGTCCGGTTGCTGATCGTTTGCGTGACCAGCATCGGCTCGGGCAGGATCGCCTCCGCCAGGCGCTTCATGAAAAGCGCCATCGACGCCCGTGTCACCACGTTGCTCGGGCAGTACTCCGTACCAGTGCCGCAGCCAAGGGTCACGCCGCGATTCTTGAGCCACTGGACGTCGGTGCAGAAGATGTCGGTCGTCGCAACGTCGGTGAACGACGAAGGACCTTGCGTGCATTGCGCGGCATGCAGTGCCTGACTCGCCAACAGCAGGCGGGCCGGCAATCAGGATCGACAACGCGCGGACCGGCTGCATGGCGACCTCCTCCGTGTAGGGCGCAAGCGTCGGCTGAAATTATAGCTCGCTGCCCGGAATGCAAGCCGCCATGGTACAAGTGCACTACCGTAGCCTCATCAACCGCCGACAAGGGTCGCCGCAAACGGACGTTGGACTGGCTCCCGGCCCATCCTGCTGCGTCTGTACCAAGCCGTGCGGGAGCAACCGGTCGGCCGGTTCGAGGACGTGGCGCCCGCAACCGTGCGGAACTAGCAGATCGGCAGCTGGTGTCAGATCGTGGTTGCGCCCGACTGGCCGAAGATCGGCCAACTCAGGCCGGTCGGTGTCGCCGTGGAGTTATCAGTCCTGGAATGCGGCATCCTTGCCCGCGGGTTTGCCCGGGCGCGGTGCCGGCAGTACGGACCCGACTTCTTGATGGCTTCTCGTGCAGGGGGCGCGGCGTGTGCCCTGCGTGCAACGCGCGGCGCATGGTGGAGACGGCGGCGCATCTCACCGATCACGTCTTGCCGGACCTGCCGCTGCTTTATGTGGGTCGAGCCAGTTACGTTTGAGTTCAACGCGAGCATCCTCCACGGCCGCACCTGCTTGGCACGCTCTACAACGCTCAAGCCTCGAGGTGCGCAAAGTGCAGAGTTGCCATGCCTTGTTCATCCGGATCGAAGTGCTCTGATATGGCGTCGACCCCTTAGCTCCAGGCAGCCGCGAGCCCGCCGGGACCAAGCCCGCGCCAGGATTCTATCCGTCAACGCGCCGTACCCACCTGCGCCACCGCCCGCGTCGTTGCGTGGCGTCGTCGGCCCCCGGCTCGCGCAGAAAGAACCTGCAGCGGTCGACGCGCGGTGCATGGATCGGATTCCAGCCGCACGTGTAGGCGACCTGCGGGCGCTTCGCTACGGTGATGTCGCGGATGTCGAGCCGCGCGCATCGCCAGCAAAGCGACCGACGCGGTGCAGGGGACCGGATAAATTCGCAACGCATGGTGCTTGGTACAGCCGCCCGCGTGCGGCGTGCAACGACTATCGGCCAGCGCTACTGCGAGCCGTAGCGCGAGTTCCAAAGATGCTCGGCTGTACCAGGCGCATCTCGTTGTTGTTTGGCGCGGCCAGATCGCGCCGCATTCGGAGCACGTCACGACGACGAATGGCGACGCGAATCGTCGCCGACTTCGGCGAGCACCGGCCGATCATGCGCACAAAACGGACAGGGGCGGAGTCGGTTCGCCGCGATGCATCTCGCAAAACGCTAGTGTGCAGATCGCGAGGCGCCGCACTTGTCTGGACGGCGGAGACGCGAGCGAAATGCATCATGGGTAAAACGACGGGTAAAAATCTAATTCTCACCGTATAGAAAAAGCAAAAACGCCAAGCAATTCAATAGCTTGGCGTTGATTAAATTGGCGGAGAGACAGGGATTCGAACCCTGGATACGTTGCCGTATACGTGATTTCGAGTCACGCGCCTTCGACCACTCGGCCATCTCTCCGGAACCGATAATTATAGCGCAGCCGGCGTTTCATTCCCCGGTCGCGAACGCGGGCGAACGATGTTCGCGATTTGCATCGTCTGCCGCGTCTGGTCGAAGTTCGGGAAGTTCAGCACGTAGCCGCTGACGATCAGGACGACCGACAACACCACGACGATCAACCAGAACAGCGCCTTTTCGCCGGCATTGAATTTACCGGCGGGCACGTGCGTCCGCCCGGACCGGTCGAGCACGCCGCTCATGCCCGTAACCCGCGTCGCCTAAGCGTTCTCGCGGACGGGCCGGGATTCGCAGATACAAAAGCCTCTCCGCGCGGTGTTGCGAATTCGCAACGAGCCGCGGTCGGCGCCAATCCGGACTGATGACAGTGCCGCACCCCCGACTGTATGCTGCGCTGGACGGGGCATCGGATGCATGGCCGCTGTCGTTGAAACCGCAACAAGCGAAGGGGATTCGATGCGACCCAAGCTGTCGTTCACGATCCGAGCCTTCGTGCTTGCCGCCGCCTGGATGGCTCTGCCGGTGGTCGCGGCCGATACGCCGGTCTGTGCGGGCTGCCATGAGCAGGCGCACACCTCGACCACGATGACGGCCCACGGCGCGAAGAACGACGCCAGCGGCAGCATGTGCCAGGCCTGCCACGGCGACGCCAGCGAGCACATCAAGGACCCGACGAAGAACAAGCCCCCGAACCTCATCAAGCACGGCACGGTGGCCGAGAAGACCGCGGTCTGCATGACCTGCCACGCCGGCAGCCGGCACCTGGCGTTCTGGGAGGCCGGCCAGCACGCGCGCAACGAAGTCACCTGCGCGAACTGCCACTCGATCCATGGCGCGATCGAAGGAACCGCGGATCGCCCCGTACACGACGACGTTCCGCGAGAACGAGTCCGACAGTTGCGGGCGATGCCACCAGCAGATCCGCGCGGCCACGCTCAAGCCTTCGCACCACCCGATCGTCGAGGGCAAGGTCAAGTGCAGCGACTGCCACAACCCGCACGGGGCGCTGACCCGCGCGATGCTCAGGCACGAGACGGTGAACCAGCAGTGCTACTCGTGCCACGCCGAGAAGCGCGGCCCGTACGTGTTCTCGCACCCGCCGGTGGACGAGAACTGCCTGTCCTGCCACAACCCGCACGGCTCCTCGCACACGTTCCTGCTGAACGAGAAGGTGCCGAACGTGTGCCAGGACTGCCACGACTGGTCGCGGCACCCCGGCTCGTTCTACGGCGGGCAGCACGCCTGGGTGACCCCGTCGGGAACGCCGAACACGGGGGTGAGCACGCGGTTCATCGCGCGGTCGTGCATCAACTGCCACAACGCGGTCCACGGCAGCAACGCGCCGGCCAGCCGCGGCAAGTTCCTCATTCGCTGATCGCCAGGGGGACGCCATGCACAAGGAATCTCCTCTCGGTCGTGATCGCCGGGCTGTTCGCCGCCGCGCCGGCGGGCGCCCAGGACCTGGGCAAGCAGTGGGCCACGCAAGGCGCGGTCACGGTGGGCCCGATCATCACCGACATCGACTCGCAGGACCGCTCCAAGGCCGAGCAGTACCGCGACCTGTCCGACGGCGCGCTGTCGGCGATCCTGCTGCGCGGCCGGGGGCCGACCGGCTACTGGATCGACTTCTACGGCGAGAACTTCGGCCGCGACGACATGTACATCGACCTGCGTGGCGGCCAGTACGACGCCTTCAAGTACCGGGTGTACACCGACTGGCTGACGCAGAACCGCTTGTTCAACGGCCGCACGCCGTTTTCCGGTGCGGGCAGCGGCGACCTGCGGGCGACCTTCCCGCAGCCCGACCCTGCCACCTGGAATTCCCTCAACATCGGGTTCGACCGCAAGGACACCGGCGGCTACTTCGAGTGGCAGCGCAACTCGCCCTGGTACTTCCGGGTGGACAGCAACTACGTCGAGCGCGACGGGACCAAGATCGGCTCCTCGTCGAACGGGACCAGCCCCGGCAACGGCTTTACCGACCTCATCATCCCGGTCAACTATAAGACGACCAACGCGTCGGCCGAGTTCGGCTACAGCACGCCGCAGTACCACTTCGCCGTCAATTACCTGTACAGCAACTTTGACAGCGGGTTCAAGACGGTGACGTGGAACAACCCGTTCTGGGCGAACGGCATCGACACGACGCATCTCGCCCCGGACAACGACTACCAGCGGCTGGGGCTGAACGGCACGATCCGCCAGCTGCCCTGGAACTCGACGCTGGCCGCCCGCTTCACCTGGGACCGGCTGGAAAGCGACACGACGCTGGCGACGACGGCCCTGAACGGCACCGGCGGGAGCGCCTTCGGGGCCACCAATCCGAACGTCAGCGACTTCAACGGCAAGGTCGAGAACACGACGTTCTCGCTGGCCTGGTCGGCGATGCCGACCAACGGCCTCGATACGCGCCTCTACTACAACTACCAGAAGCGGGACAACGAGTCGACGCAGGTCCAGTTCAACGCCGCGTCGGGCGCTCGACTGCGACGGGCCGTGCACCAACCTGCTCTACCAATACGAGCGCTGGAACGTGGGCTTCGACGCCTACTGGCGGTTCTCGAAAGGCCAGCGGGTGGGCGGCGGGATCGAGTACCTGCACCAGGACCAGAATCGCCCGGACTACGACGAGATCGAGGACACCAAGATCTTCCTCGAGTACAAGAACACGATGGTGGACGGGCTGGCGGCCCGCCTCAAGTACACCTACCTCGATCGCGACTCGCACTTCCTGCTCGGCAACGAAGGGGCGGACGCGAACGACGTCCACTTTCTCGAGCGCTTCATCGGCCGCTTCGACCTGCAGCCGGTCGAGCGGCACCAGCTGAAGCTCAACCTCGACTGGACGCCCTCGCCGCTGTACGACTTCTCGCTCGAGGCGACCTGGAAGGACAACGACTACAAGCGCAGCGGCGCCAGCATCTTCTACGAGTCGCCGTCGCCGACCGGCGAGTTCCTCGGCCGCACCAAGGACGAGCGCCAGGAGATCTACCTCAGCGCCTCGTTCGGGGACGCCTCGAAGCTGCGCGCCACCGCGTTCTACGACATCGAGTGGATCAAGTACGACGGCTTCCACCGCAACGTCGGTCCGGGCTCCTGCCCGACCACCGACGACTTCGGCAATCACCGTGACCGACTGCTACAACCCGAACACGCCGCCGAACTACGGACGGCTACAACTGGTCGTCGAAAAACAAGGATCGCAACTGGCTCGCCGGTATCGGCGTCGACTGGCCGGCGCTGCCGAACCTGCTGGTGAAGGCCTCGTACCTGTACGTGAAGACCGACGGCAAGGCCGACATCAGCGCGCAGAACAACTTCGGCAACCCGCTGCCGATCAGCGCCTACGACGACACCAAGACCCAGTCGTTCAACGTGAAGGCGATCTGGGACGTGAACAAGAACTGGCAGGTCACCGGGGGCTACGCGTACGAGAAGTACGACTACAGCGACGACCAGTACAACGGCTACCAGTACACGATCCCGTTCCCGGGCGTGTCGAACAACACGTCGCAGTCCTACCTGAACGGCTTCAACGCGTTCACCAACTACAAGGCCAACATCTTCTACGCGCTCGCGACGTATCGGTTCTGAGGCGAGCGCGGCCGGCTCCGGCGGGCGCTTTCGGAACTCGCCCGGCCATCAGGCCGTTCCGGGCCCGGAGGGTGCGCGGCGCTCGGCGAGCACGATCCTGCGTCGATTCGCGCCCATCGGCCAGGTCTCGTTCGCATGGCAGCAGCAGCCTCGGGTCGGCGCGACAACCGGCGATGAACTCGCGAACCTCGGCTGCGCGCCAGGCGTCGCGATAGGCCTGCCAGGCCTGCGCCAGCGAATCGCGACGCAGGTCGGCCGGCGCGAACGGAAGCGCGTTCAGCAGCTTGACCTTGCCGTTGGGCACGACCAGCAGCATCGCCTGCGGATGCTGGAGCCGCCGCTCCATCTCGGTGACGATGTCCCACGGATAGATCGATAGCGCGATCCGCGCAGCACTCGAAGCCGCGCGCTCCCGCAGCGCAGCGACGGCACGCTGCCACTCGTCGTCGCTGCACGCGATGTCGTCCCAAGCCGCCGCGGCGCGACCGATCCGCATCATCGGACCCGTGACGAAGGCGTCGCAGCCCAGGCTCGCTGCGAGATCGTAGGCCGCGACGATCTCGTGCAGGTTGAGTCGATTGGGGACGAACACGAGTTGCGGCGGTCGCCCGCGCGCGGTCAATCGTTCGATCGCCGCTCGCGCCGCGGCGAAACTCGATCCGGGGCGAACGCGCTCGTGTGTCGCGGCGGTCGCACCGTCGACCGAGATCTGCACGCACTGCACGTCGAGCGCCGCCAGCCGGTCGGCGGCGGCATCGTCGATCCGGCTGCCGTCGGTCTCGAGCTTCAGCGCAACGCCGGCTTTCGCGAGCTGCTCGAAGATCTCCCAGCAATGCGGCACGCCCAGCGGCTCGCCGCCGCCGAACGCTACATAGCCGATGCCGAAGGCGTCGATGCGCCGGGCGAGCTCGATCGCCTCGTCGCGCGAGAGCTCGTCACGCCACGCCTTGTCGGGACCCGATTCCTCGCAACAGGCGATGCAGCGCGCGCTGCAGCGGTTGGTCAGCTGCCAGGCGAGGAACAGGGGCGCGCCGTAATCATCGGCCGTGCGCCCCTGCATCGCATACTGCCGGGCGAATCAGGTGAAGCGGATGTACGGCTGCGCCATCACCTCTTCGGAAACGTCCTCGAGCTTCGGCGTTTCCCAGGCAGGCTTCGGGGCCGGATTCGGCCTGTCGACGCGGGCTTCCGCCTGGGCCTTCGGCGTTTCGATCGTCAGCTTCGACTCGCTCATGCTGCCTCCGCTCGGTTAGACGACGGCCATCGACATCAACTCGCCAGGTGTTCGCTGCCGCGTGGCGGGATTCATCGATCACCGCGCGGCGTGCTTCGGCGATCAGCGCATCGTCCCGCCATGCACCGCAGTAGGCCTTCCACGCCTGTTGCAGCGAATCACGACGCAAGTCGGCGCAGACCTGCGGAAGCGCCGCTGCAACTTTCACCCATCCGTTCGGCAGCACCAGCAGCGTCGCCGGCGGGTCCTGCAGGCTCGCGCGCAGCCCGTCTGCCATCGAGAAGGGAACATAGCAAAGTTCGAGTTCACCTTCAAGAATCGCGGCCTGTCGCTCCAGCACGCCGCGCAGCTGTCGATATTGGCCGGCGTCGGGCTCGAGCTTGTCCCAGAGCCGCGCGGCGGTGCCGATGCGCATCAGCCGTCCGGTATTGAGACGAAACGCCCCCAGCGCGCGAGCCCGCTCGATGACGGCGCAGCGCCTCGTCGATGTTGAGCCGCGTCGGCGCGAAGGTCACCTCGAGCGGCAAGCCGGCGTCGCGCACGGCGCGGCATGCGGCGTGCACCTTGGCGAGCGATCCGCCCGGCCGCTGGCGCTGATAGACGTCCTCGCTGTCGGCGTCGAGGCTGATCTGCACCGACCGGATCGGCAGGCGCGCGAGACGCGCGGCGATCTCCGCGTCGAAGCGCTGGCCGTTCGTCTCGATCTTGAGCTGCACGCCCGCGGCGCCGAGCTTCTCGGCGAGCGCCAGGAAATGCGGGACGACCAGCGGCTCTCCGCCGCAGAGCATGACGTAGGGCACCTCGTTGCGAATGATCTCGTCTGCGACCTTCATCGCGGCTTGCGCATCGAGCTCGTCGGGCAGCCGCTTTCCCGGCGCCGAGTCGGTGCAGCAATGCAGGCAGCAGAGGTCGCAATCGCGCGTGATCTGCCAGGACACGAGCAGCGGCGCCTTCAGCGTATCGATGCGGTTCATGAGGGAAAGCCGCGCCAGCCGTGCAGCAGCAGGCCCGCGATGAACAGGCCGACCGCCGCGACGTAGCAGCCCACCATGCTGCGCATGGCGGGCACGAAGCGTCGCGGAGTTTCGTACGTGCGGATTGCGCAGCGCCCGCTGGCGACGAGCAGCGGCAGTGCGAGCAGCGCGGCGAGGCACGCCATGGGAAACGCGCCCGTCGCCACGCCGATCGCCGCGACCAGCAGACCTGCCGACGCAAGCGCGAGATAGAGCCAGACCGCGCGCTTGCGACCCAGCCGCACGACAAGGTTGCGCTTGCCTACGAGGCGATCCTGATGGAAGTCCGGAATCGCGTTGACCACGGCCAGCGCCATGATGAGCAGCCCCGGCACCAGCGAGGCCCAGAACGCGCCCCATGACATCTCTCGCGTGTGCAGGTAGAGGCTACCCAGCACCATCCACGGGCCGTACGCCAACGCGATCACCGCCTCGCCCAGGCCGCGATACGACCAGCGGATCGGCGGCGCTTCGTAGAAGATCGCGGCGGCGCCGCCGGCGAGCGCGAACGCGAGGATCGGCCAGCCGCCGCGCACCGTCAGATAGATGCCGACCGCCAGCGCGCCCGCGAAGGCGGCGACCCCGAGCCAGAACACGGCGTCGGAGACCAGCGGACTCCCGTCCGGATCGAACACGCGATCCGTGCCCAGGCGCGAATCGAAGTAATCGTTGAACGCCTCGACGCCGATGACCGCCAGGACCACGCCGCCGAGCCCGCTCCAGAACATCGCGGCGTCCAGCGTGCCCGCGATCGCGTACGCCCATGCTGCGCCGAGCAGATAAGGGAGGAGTCCGGCAAACAGAAAGAACCGATAGCGCACCAGGCCGACGACGCGCATCAGCCGATGCCGCAGCGAGCGTGTCGCGCCGAGCTGCGCGCCGGCCGGCGAGGTCAGAGATGGACCCATTGGTGCAGCGTCCGCGTCTTGCCGGGATCGAGGGCAAGCTCCTCGACGAAGTTCGCGACGCGCGGATCGCGCCACGCGCGCTGGAAGTTGGCCCAGATCTCCTGCAGCGACTGGCGCCGCAGGTCTCCGCATACGAACGGCAGCGCATTGATGAGCTTGACCAGCCCGTTCGGAAGGACGATCAGCAGCGCGGCCGGATGGTGCAGCCGGTAGCGCAGCTCCTCGAGCAGCCCCATCTCGTGGAAGTGGACGCGCATGCGGCCGCGGTACTCGTCGGTCTTCGCGTGCAGCGTCGCGAAGTACGCGTCGTACTGCTCCTCGGACGGCGCCATCTTGTGCCAGG
Organism: uncultured beta proteobacterium; assembly: GCA_963804205.1. Taxonomy (GTDB): domain Bacteria; phylum Pseudomonadota; class Gammaproteobacteria; order Burkholderiales; family Casimicrobiaceae; genus VBCG01. Next base: position 12,102 of record CAWDPJ010000012.1, read on the forward strand.
TCTTGACCGCGTTGCCCGTGTACATCGTGCGGCCGGTGTAGAAGCTGTACGCGCCCAGCTCGCAGGCGAGATCCACGGCGTCGCCGATCTCGTGGACGTTGAAGCGGGTCGGCGAGTAGTTGATCTCGATCGGCACGCCCGCGGCACGAAGATTGCGAATGCCGTCCACCGCCCGGTTGAACTCGCCGAGCACGCGCATCCGGTTGAAGGTCTCGCGCGACGCGCCGTCGAGGCTTACCTGCACCGCCTTCACGCCGAGCGCCTTCAGGCGCTCGCAGTTCCCCTGCGTCAGGTAGTGGCCGTTGGTCTCGATCTTGAGCTCCGCGCCGCGCGAGCAGGCGTACTCGACCATCTCGAAGAAGCGCGGGTGGACCATCGGCTCGCCGCCGGAGAACGACAGGTAAGGCACGTCGCTGTCCATCAGCTGGGCGAGCACATCGAAGACCTGCTCGTCGGGAAGCTCGTCCTTGAACGCCTTGCCCGGCCCGCTCTCCTCGATGCAATGGAGGCAGGCGAGGTTGCACTCGTTGGTGATCTGCCACGCGACGTAGAGCGGTGCGCCGAGGTCCCCCGTCGCGGTGGTTGCCGGCGTCGAAGCTGGAATGATCGGATCGGCGACGGGCGTCGCAGGCACGCTCACGGCGTCATCCCTCCACCAGACCCTTCTGTCGCAAATCGTCAAGCAATGCGGCAACGTCGCGCTCGAGCGCGCCGTCAGCATCCGCGAAGCGATCCTTCAGGCGCAGCGGAATGGTCGTCTCGTCGGCGCCTGCCTGAATCTCGCGTACGACGGCGGTCGCGGTGGGATTGAGCGTGAAGACCTTCTCGGAACGGGTCTCGAAAAGGACGCCGCCGAACTTCTCCTCGCGGAATTTGACGTGCTTCGCAAGCCGCATAGCGTCAGCGCTCCAGAATGCCAGCCGGCCGCAAGCCATGCCGGCCCGAGTTGGCTGTAGGATCCCCAAGGATGTTACGTCAACTCATCGACCTGGCGCCATCGCCCCCGACGCTTTCGGCAGCGGGATGCCGAGCGCCTGCCGGGGGAGGTCGCGTCCTGACCCAGGGCGAGCCGGTGCCCACAGGCGTGAATTCGTCAGCCGTCGTTACGCGGATCGCTTTCTCCGGACGGATTCGCATTCACCCACGAAAGCGCCGGGATGCCGTCACCGAGCTGGTCGGCGCGATGGACGAAGGCGTCGACCAGCGTGTTCGTGATGCGCTCGAACACCGGGCTCGCGACGCGTCCGAGGATCTCGCTCGCGAACTCATACTGGAGCGTGAAGTCGATCTTGCACCCTTCGGGGCCGAGCGGCTTCAGCAGCCACTCGCCGCGGAACCGCCGGAACGGGCCGCGCTCGAGCGCCAGCTCCAGCCATTCCGGCCGGCGCTTGCGGTTGCGCGTCGTGAATTCGAGGCGCACCCCGTGCCAGTCGATGCCGATCGTTGCGGCCACCACCAATTCGTTCCGCTCCAGGACCGTTGCCTTCGCACACCATGGAAGGAACTCCGGATAGTGTTCGGCACCTTCGATCAGGTCGTACATCCGCTCCGCGGGATGCTGGACCAGGAGCACGCGATGGACTTCCATGGCGACAGTATCGCAAGACGCCTTACCGCCTCGCCAGCCCCGTTCGGCCCATGCTATTCTTGATTTGGCTCACCGTCGCCGAAAGCAAGGCGGGCGTCTAATGGCTGTGCAGCGCAGATCCGCAACGTGCGCGGAGCGCTAAACCGCAGTGTCGAGGAGGCGACAGCATGGCGGACGAAAGCGGGCGAGGCAGACGGCGCGTGGTCATCTGGGCGGTCGCCATCGGCATACTGCTCGGCGTTATCGGCATCGCTGCGACCAACGCGATGGTCCACTGGTCGGGGTCCAACGACTTCTGCAGCAACGCCTGCCATTCGATGCAATGGGTCGCCGAGGCTTACCGGCGCGGCCCGCATCACGCAACGCGTACCGGTGCCACAGCCGGCTGCGCCGATTGCCACATTCCCTACCATTCGAGCGAGCCGGGGGCGCTGCAGTACGTCGGCATGCTGTTCTACAAGGCGAAGGCCGGTGCGCGCGATGCGATCGGCGAGTTTCGCGGCGTGATCGACACCAAGGAGAAATGGGAGAAGGCGCGCGGCGCGTACAGCGAAGAGGTGAAGGCCTGGATGGCGCAGAACGGCTCGCTCACCTGCCGCGGCTGTCACGACCTCGCGCGCATGGGCGGTGGCAAGGCGCAGCCTGCGATCGTCGAGATGCATGCCGGGCTCGCAAAGGCCGGCCCGGTCAATTGTCTCGACTGCCACATGGGGGTCGGTCATATGTACGAAGAGCCGCCGAAGCCGGCAGCGACGAAGCCGTAATGCGGTTCGCGCTGCGCCAACGTCGTAGCTAACCAAGGAGGCATCATGCATTCGAAGCTGGTCGTCATCGCCGCGGCAAGCGGCCTGTTGTTCGCCGGCGCCGCAGGCGCGCAATCGGCCGACGAACTCCTGAAGTCGAAGGGCTGCCTCACCTGCCACGCGGCGGACGCGAAAAAGGTCGGACCCTCGTTCAAGGACATCGCGGCGAAGCACAAAGCCGATCCCAAGGCCGCCGACACGATCGTCGCGAACATAAAAGCCGCGAAGGGTCATCCCAAGGTGACCGCCACCGACGCCGAGCTCATGACGATGGTGAAGCACGTCCTCGCGACGAAGTGAGCCGCCGCGCGCGCTTTAGGGCGCGGTCAACGGCGAGGGATCGTGATCCCGGCCAACCGGGGTTCACGCCTCCGGGCATGCCACGACGACAACGGTCAGGCCGTCTTCACCGGCCGCAAGAGCGCGCGGCCTTTCGTGTCCGCAGAAGGGACAGTGGCGAAGAAGTACGTCGTCGCGCGCCATCGCCATGAGGATTCACGGCGCCGCCGAGTTCGCGCGCGCAACTTGCCGGAACTGACAGACCGGCTGGCGCGCGCACTTTGGCTTGTACATGCCTGCCGGGTAGCCTGAGCCCTGGCAAGATCGCTCCTGCGTCTTGCGGTCGCCGAGGCTCGCCGCGCGGGAATCGCTAGTCGCACGTGTCCCGGTAACGGGTGGCCCCCGTCGCGCTACATGCACGCGCAGGCGCCCTCGAGCGATAACTGCTGCATCAAACAAAAAGAGCGGGTCGCCCCGCCCTCTCTGCCCGACTCCCCACGCGCTTATTTCTTCGCCGGCGGCGTCGACGTCTTGACGGCCATCGAAGGCGCTGCTGCGGTCGTCGCCTTTCCAGCAACCGGTGCGGCAGACGTCTTGGCCGGCGCGCCTGCGGCGGCTGGTGTCGCGGGCGCCGGCGCCATCTGCGCAGCCGGCACCTGCTTGCCCTTCGCTTTCATGTCGGCGAAATAGCGTGCAGCGACGCGATCCTCTGCGCGCGCCTGCTGGGCCTTTGCAGCTTCGGCCGACGCGGCGTCCTTCGCCTTCTTCTCCTCGGCCGCCTTCTTCTGTTCCTCGGTGAGCGGTGCCGGGGGCGGCAATTTGGCGACGGCCACGCCGAACGTCGTGACGACAAGGCCGGCGGCGACGAGTGCACGCAGCGTCTTCATGCTTCCTTCCCTCCTCCTGTTGCTCGCGATGCGGTGTCAGGCCGCGCGATGGCGGACCGGCGGCACCTGATCCGCCCGAGGAGGCGGCGTTCCGCGCGGCTCCCTGCCGGCCATGACATCGTTGTACCAGTATTCGTGGTGTTCCTTCGCCCAGGTCTCGTCGACGTACCCATAGCGCATCGCTTCCCACGCGCCGACCATCCCGATCGTGCCGAGGTAGATGTGTCCGGTCAGCAGGATGACGGCCCCGATCCCGGCCACGAGGTGGATCACGTTGGCGATCTGCATCGTCTGCCGCGTCTGGTCGAAGTTCGGAAAGTTGAGTACCAGCCCCGTGACACACAGCGTGAGTCCGAGGATTACAACCATCAGCCAAAACAGGATCTTCTGGCCGGCATTGGCCTTGTCCGCAGGCACGTGCTCGCCCGAGAGCATGCCGCCGAGCTTGCGCAGCCACAACCCGTCGCCCTTGCGCGGGAGATTCGAGTGCATGAACAGCACGATCATGATCGGCAGTGCGACGACGAGCACAGGGCCGATGAAGTTGTGCAGGTTCTTCGACGCGATCGCGAGCCACGAGAACAGCGTGTAGCCGATCAGCGGCAGCAGCACGGTCTTGCCGAACGTCAGGATCAGCCCGGTGATGCCGAGCAGCGTGAACGAGATCGCGACCGTCCAGTGCACGGTGCGCTCGACGACGGTGAAACGCTCGATCAACCGTCCGGTCGGCGTCGCCGTGAAGCCGGATCGGACCGCGCCACAGGTAGAAGGCGAAGAACACGAGCAGCCCGGCGACGAAGAGAAAGCCGCCGACGGTCGCCAGCGGCACGCGCGCCGCACGCCAGGTCTGCCCTTCGGGCTGGATCAGGACGTTCGTCTCGCGACCCGGAAGGCTCGTCGTCTGCGGCAGGCCGCTGCGGATCTCCTTCCAGACCGGCGCGTTGTTCAGCGGCTGGGTCTGCTGCCGCTGCTGCTGCTGCTTTGCGTAGTCGGCTTCAGCGGGATTAACCGCCGGTGACTGCGCCGAGGCGACCGCGACCCAGCACGCGGCCAGCGCCACCGCGCCGGCGCGAACGATGATGCTGCGCATGCGATTCCTTTCAGTGGCCGACCCGGCCTTTCGCCAGCGTGTACTCGCTTTGTGCCTGCTGCCGCGCGCGGATCGAGCGCTCCCATTCGTCCTTGTTGTCGTTGAACGGGGCGTTCGCGTAGGGCGGCGTATCGGGCTTGCCCTGATACGTCCCTTGCTTGTAGTTGACGACCTGCGGCCGCTCGCCGCAGGCCGCGAGCGCCAGGGCGAGCGCGCTCGCGACTACGATGACCGCGATCGGGCGAATCATGACTTCTGTCGCCGGCGGCGGCGCGGGAGCGCCGTGCCGGCGGCTGCGCGCCTGGCTGCCCACCGGCCGGGGCCGGTCCGTAGGCCGTCGCCCAGCCCCAGACGTCGCCGCCTCGGCCGCGGATCGTCACGCGCTCGCGATAGATGTCCGCCAGCACGTCGCCGTCGCCGCCGAGCAGCGCCTTGGTCGAGCACATTTCGGCGCAGGCGGGAAGCTTGCCTTCGGCGAGGCGATTGCGGCCGTACTTCTTGAACTCGGCGACCGACATGTCCTTCTCGGGTCCGCCCGCGCAGAACGTGCACTTGTCCATCTTGCCGCGGACGCCGAACGCGCCGGCCTGCGGGAACTGCGGCGCGCCGAACGGGCACGCGTAGAAGCAGTAGCCGCAGCCGATGCACAGGTCCTTGTCGTGCAGCACGACGCCTTCCGCGGTCCGGTAGAAGCAGTCGACCGGGCAGACGGCCATGCACGGCGCATCGGAGCAGTGCATGCAGGCGACCGAGATCGAGCGCTCGCCGGGCACGCCGTCGTTGATCGTGACGACGCGGCGGCGGTTCACGCCCCAGGGAATCTCGTGCTCCTGCTTGCACGCGGTGACGCAGCCGTTGCATTCGATGCACCGTTCGGCGTCGCAGAGGAATTTCATTCGGGCCATGGTTGTCTCCTCGCCTCAGTTGCGTTCAGGCCCGGACCTTGGCGACCTGGCAGATGGTCGTCTTGGTCTCCTGCATCATCGTGACCGAGTCGTAGCCGTAGGTCGTCGCGGTGTTGACCGCCTCACCGCGCACGATCGGCGCGGAACCCTCCGGATAGAACTCGAGCATGTCCTTGCCCATCCACCAGCCGCTGAAGTGGAACGGGATGAACGTCGTGCCCGCACCGACGCGCTCGGTCACCTGCGCCTTGACCTTGAGCTGCGCGCCGGTGGGCGTCTGCACCCACACGTACTCGCCGTCGCGGATGCCGCGATCGTTCGCGTCCTTCGGATTGATCTCGACGAAGTTCTCCTGCTGCAGCTCGGCGAGCCAGGGGTTGCTGCGCGTCTCCTCGCCGCCGCCTTCGTATTCGACGAGACGTCCGCTCGTCAGGATCAGCGGAAACTCCTTCCCGGCGTTCGCGTTCTTCTCCTGCACCGACTTGTAGAGCGTCGGCAGCCGCCAGAACGCCATCTTGTCCGCGTGCGTCGGGTACTTCGCGACCATGTCCGGCCGCGTCGAGTACAGCGGCTCGCGGTGGATCGGGACCGGATCGGGGAAGTTCCACACGACCGCGCGCGCCTTCGCGTTGCCGAACGGATGCGCGCCGTGCTTCTTCATCGAACACGCGGATCATGCCGCCGGAGAGGTCGGTCTTCCAGTTCTTGCCCTCGGCCGCCTTCTTCTCGGCTTCGGTGAGCTCGTCCCACCAGCCCGAGCTTCTTCATCAGCACGTGGTCGAACTCGGGATAGCCGATCGTCGAGATCGCCGCCCTTCGGATGCGAGCCGTCCTCGGCCAGCAGGTTCGACGCCCTCGCGCTCGACGCCGAAGTTGGCGCGGAAGCAGCCGCCACCGTCCATCATCGCGCGCGACGTGTCGTAGAGGTTCGGCGAGCCCGGATGCTTGATCTCCGGGCGTGCCGTAGCACGGCCACGGCAGGCCGAAGTAATCGCCGTCGCACGGCCCGCCCTTCGCGCGCAGCGTCTTCACGTCGAACGTGTTCATGTGCTTCATGTGAAGCTTCAGGCGCTCCGGCGACTGCCCGGTGTAGCCGATCGTCCACACGCCGCGGTTGATCTCGCGCAGCACGGATTCCATCTCCGGCTCTTCGAACTTCCGCTCGCCGTCCGGCTTCACGAGCTTGTAGTTCTTGACGAACTCCGGCCCGAAGCCGAGCTTCTTCGCGAACGCGTACATGATCGCGTGGTCGGTCTGCGACTCGAACAGCGGCGAGATCACGCGCTCGCGCCACTGGAGCGAGCGGTTCGAGCACGTCGCCGATCCCGAGGTCTCGAATTGCGTGGCCGCGGGCAGCAGGTAGACGCCGTCCTTGCGAACCATCGCCGCCATCGCGGCGGAGGCCGACGGATACGGATCGATCGACGACCAGCAGGTCGAGCTTCTTCATCGCCTCGACCATCTCCTTGCCGCGCGTCTGGCTGTTCGGCGCATGGCCCCAGAACACGATGCCGCGCAGGTTGGAGTCCTGGTCGATCATCTCGTTCTTTTCCAGCACGCCGTCGATCCAGCGCGACACCGTCATGCCGGGCTTTTCCATCATCGCCTGCGAGGCGAAGCGGCCCTTGATCCAGTCGTAGTCGACGCCCCAGACCGCGGCGAAGTGCCGCCACGAGCCGGCGGCGATGCCGTAGTAGCCGGGCAGCGAATCGGGGTTCGGGCCGACGTCGGTCGCGCCCTGCACGTTGTCGTGGCCGCGGAAGATGTTCGCGCCGCCGCCGGACACGCCGATGTTGCCGAGCGCGAGCTGCACGATGCAGGAGGCGCGCACCATCGCGTTGCCGATCGTGTGCTGCGTCTGGCCCATGCACCAGACGATCGTCGACGGCCGGTTCTTCGCCATCATCTCGGCGACCTTGAACACCTGCGCCTCGGGCACGCCGCAGGCCTCCTCGACCTTGTCCGGCGTCCACTTCGTCATCACTTCCTCGCGGACCTTGTCCATGCCGTAGACGCGGTCGTTGATGTACTTCTTGTCTTCCCAGCCGTTCTTGAAGATGTGGTGCAGCACGCCGAACAGGAACGGGATGTCCGTGCCGGAACGGATGCGCACGTGCATGTCCGCCTTCGCCGCCGTGCGCGTGAAGCGGGGATCGACGACGATCATCTTCGCGCCGGTCTCCTTCGCATGCAGCATGTGCAGCATCGACACCGGGTGCGCTTCGGCCGCGTTGCTGCCGATGTACAGCGCGCACTTCGTGTTCGACATGTCGTTGTACGAGTTGGTCATCGCGCCGTAGCCCCAGGTATTGGCTACGCCGGCGACCGTCGTCGAGTGGCAGATGCGCGCCTGGTGATCGCAGTTGTTGCGTGCCGAAGTACGACACGAACTTGCGGAACAGGTACGCCTGCTCGTTGTTGTGCTTGCGAGCTCCCGACCCAGAACACCGAGTCCGGACCTGCTTCCTTGCGCAGCGTCAGGAGCTTGTCGCCGATCTCGTTGATCGCCTGGTCCCAGGTCAGCTTCTGCCACTTGCCGTTGACGAGCTTCATCGGGGTCTTCAGCCGATGCGAATGCTCGTGCATGCCGTGCTCGCGCACCGACGCCCCCTTCGCGCAATGCGCGCCGAGGTTCAGCGGCGAATCGAACACCGGCTCCTGGCGGACCCAGACGCCGTTCTCGACGACCGCGTCGATCGCGCAGCCGACCGAGCAGTGCGTGCACACGGTGCGCTTCACTTCCTGCTTGGCGGCCGGCTGCGTCGCTCGCGGCGTCGGCCTTGCCGATCGATCCGTAGGGCAACTGCGTGGCCAGCGCGCCGGCGCCGGCGACGAGGCCGGAGCGCTTGAGGAACAGGCGACGATCCATCGTCGCCGGTGCCGCGTGGCGCGAAAGACGGGCGCGCGACGAAGCAGCTTCGGACTTGCGCGTCAGCATGGGTCGTCTCCTTTACAGACGCGTCGAGGCGTAGTAGTCGCGGATGTGATCGGTTTCGCGGTAGCCCTGCTTGGCGGCGGCCTCGGGAGCCGTTGCCTGCGCAACCGGTGCTGCGATGGCCTGGGTTGCCGCGGCCGCGGTCGCCGCCGAACCGGCGCCCAGCGCGAGCAGGAAGCGGCGTCGCTTCAGGTTCGCATTCGGGGCGGGGGAAACCGACGACGACGTCGGCACGTGACCATCATCACGCTGCGTGGTGCGCATGCGAACCTCCGGAAAAAACCCTCGTGACTGTTCGTTTAGCCAATGGCGAGCGAGTCACGTTCGATCGCCACGAATAATTCCGTAAATTCTCCTACCGGACGGTAGAAGTTGGCAAGGGGCGTTTGCTGTCAAAGCAGTGCACATATCCGCGACCCACGAGCCAATGTACCGCTCGAAGAAAGCCTTCTGATCCGTCAACGCCGCTGGTCGGCGCTCGCCGGTCCCCTCGATCAGCAGCCGCATCGTCTCGCAAAGCGCCGACAGGTGGTCCTCGACCATCGCGCTGTCCGGCTTGCGGCTCAGTCCTAGCCGGGCGAGCTCGTTTCGCAGGCTCACCAGCGGCTTTCTCCATCATAGACCTGGTAAGCCAATGGGATGCATGCAGATCGATCTCGCTCTTCCCCGTGCCGACGAACAGGTCCCAGTACTCTTGTTGCGCTGCGTCGGGATCCATGACCCGGCAGGCGTCGAGCAACCGGTTCCAGGCCAGCGGCAGGCTTCCCGCCGCGGCGTCCGGCAACGGCTCGGCGTCGCCGATCGCCCGCAGCAGTGGGGCGCTCGGGCGCATCGGCGTAAAGCGCCGCGAGCACCCCGTAGAAATTGGCCCGCGCGCGGTCCTCGGGCTCGAGCCTTGTGAACAAATGTCAGCGTCGAAGATTCCATGCGGCGGTGCGTCAAAGATCCCGGATATCCACCGATTTCTCGGTCTGGATCAGGTCGACGACGCGGCAATCGGCGCACATCTTGAGCCGGTCGAGCGCTCCGGGCGCGGCGAACATCGAGTGGCCGGCGAGCCGCGCGAGCATCGCGCCGATCATCTTTTCGGTCCCGAGCGGCTTGCCGCATCGGGTGCACGCGAAGATCGCCGCCTCGTTCAGCACGCGCGGCTGCCGGGCCTCGGGCGTCAGGTCCAGCCCGGGCACCAGCGTGATGGCCGCCTCGGGACAGGTCTTCGCGCAGATGCCGCACTGCACGCACTTGCTCTCGATGAAGCGGAGCTGCGGGCGCTCGGCGTTGTCGAGGATCGCGCCCTCGGGGCAGCTGCCGACGCAGGCGAGGCACATCGTGCACGCGTCCTGGTCGACGGCGATCGCGCCGAACGGCGACCCGGCCGGCAGCGCAATGCGTCGCTGCGGCACGGGCGCGTGCAGCGCCAGGTGATCGATCGCAAGCGATAGCGTCGTGCGCTTCTCGTTGGTCGCGGCAAACGTCGCCGGCATCCGCACGCCGAGCGGCGGACGTTCGTTCCAGAGCGCGGCGTCGAGCGCCGCCGGGTCGTCGCCGTTCACGAAACGGAAATGCCGGCCCTGGTAGCCGAGCGCCTGGGCGATCGTGTCCCCGAGCTGCATCTGGAAGCCGGCGCGCTGGCCGTAGCGCTCGACATCCTCGGCGGCCACGAGCGAGATCACGTCGGTCGCTCCCCAGGCGAGCGCGGCAAGCCACAGGTCCAGCCCGACCGAGTCGATGTTGTGTACTTCGACCGGAATGACGCGGGCGGGAAGGCCGCGCCCGTGACGCGCATAGCGCGCCAGCCGCTCGCCGCCGCTGCGTCCGTGGATCAACAGGCAGGCGTCGCGTCCGCCCGCCTTGGCGTAGGTGCCGAGCAGCGTGCGCAGGCGCAACCCGACGTCGGCCGGCCCCGGATAGGCGAAAGTCAGCGCGCCGGACGGACAGACGGTCGTGCACGTGCCGCAACCCATGCACAGGTGCGGCTCGACGAAGATCTTGTCGCCGTCCGGACGGATCGCCGCGGTGTCGCAGACGTCGATGCACAGGTTGCAGCCCTCGATCTTCGAGCGGCTGTGCGCGCAGATCGACGCCTTGTAGTTGAAGTACTTCGGTTTCTCGAATTCCCCGGTCATCGTCGCGAGCGTCGCGACGGCCTTGACCTGCGCGAGCGAGATCGGGCCCCGGCGCGAAATAGCCTTGCGGCGGCGTCGGCATGCCGAACCACGGCTTGCCGGAGAGGTCGAGAACCAGGTCGAACCGGTCGCTCGCGGACGGCATCGCGCCGGTCGAAGTCGATCGCGCCGACCGCGCCGCAGGCGACAACGCAGGCGCGATGCGACTTGCAGCGGTCGAGATCGATCTGATAGCTGAAGTCGATCGCCTGCTCGGGGCAGACCTTGATGCAGGCGTTGCAACGCGTGCACAGGTCGAGGTCGATCGGATTCTCCTGCGCCCACTGCGCCTCGAACGCGCCAAGCCAGCCGCTCAGCGCGGACAGCCGGCCGCTGAAGATCGGATACGTGCGCTCGATCGGCAGCTCGCTTCCAGGCGTTGCGCTCGTCGAAAGCACGGTGACGGCGAGCCGGTCCTTCAGGACGTCCGCCCAGCGCAGCGCGACGTCGAGCGGTCCGACGATCAGCGCCTGTCCTTCGGAGCGATACGACACGCTCGGCACCGGCTCGGGATCGGGCAACGCCGCCTGCGCGAGCAGCGCAGCGAGCTTCGGCGTTGCGCCCCGCGCTTCGGGCGACCAGCCTCCCGCCTCGCGCAGGTTCACGAAGCGGATCGCCTGGGTCTTCGCCGTCTCGCCCGCGATTTCGTCGAACAGTCGCGCCTCCTGCGTGCAACCGACGACGACGTCGCCCGCGGCGCCATCGGCGAAGGCAGCCAGCTGCTTCTGGCAGAGCATGGTGTGCACGGTGGGCGCCTGCGCCAATCCCAAGCGCGCCGGCGACACCGGCCGCGTCGATCGGCGCCGTTCCGTTGCAGGAGCACAGGAAGAGCTGCTTCGTTTCGAGCGTCATTGCGATTCTTCAGGCGGCAGCGGCAGCTTCGCGGTGGCCGCCTCCGCGGACGGGTCATTCGTTGTGTTGTCAACGATCGGCTCGATGGGCGCCGTCTCGACGGCCGGCGCGGCGTCCACGGTCGCGGTATCGGCCTCGGCCGGCAGCTCGTCAGGCACGTCCTCGACATGGCCGTGCTCGTTGACGCGGGTCTTCGGCGGATCGAACAGGAACTTCGCCTGATTCAGCTGGGCGACGAGCTCGGGCGGAATCGGCTCGAACTTGTTGTAGTCGTCGATGTAGACGTCGAGGCCGTCCATCACGTTGAAGCGCGGATCGGCGAACAGCTTGCGCAACGCCTGCCGCTTGAGCGACTCGTCGACTTTCGGCTGCAGGAACGCGGTGAAATCCGAGTCGAACGACAGCGAGTCGATCGGCGGCAACGTCGGCGCGGCGGTCTCGGCAACCGCGGCAGGCGTCGCCTGTGCCGCAGGCTCGGCAACGGACGGGAGGATGGCGGCGTTCGGCGCGACGGGGCCCGAAGGCGTCGCCGGCTCGCGCGCAGCCGCGAGCTTGCGCTGCGACCAGCGCTTCAGGAACGGCGGTTTCTCGGGCGTTTCGTTGTCCGCCATCGGTTCAGGAGCGGGGCAGCTTGCCGCCGTCGCCAACCGGCGCGCGCGCGTCGCGCCCTTCGTCGGCGGCGAACGGATCATTGCGGCGCGCCTTCTTCTTCGGCTCCGGCTTGTAGTGTTCCTCGATGAACGGCACGAGCATCGCGTGCAACGGCAGCGGCAACGCGACCGAGTCGACCTGCTCGCCGCCATCCATCATCCGCGCAGCTTCGTTGTAACTCAGCGTGACGATCACGGGTCGCGCAGGCGGCGGCTGGCCGTCATCGAACATGCGCCACATGACGAACGCGCGCGGTTGAGGCGCGGACAGGTTCAGGTAATAACCCTCCGCCTCGCTCGGATGCAGCTCGACGGCGCAGCGCGGAAACCGCCATTGCGTACCGTCGGACGTGTCGTGCAGCAGCTGGGGTTCGCCCGGCGTCACCTCGAGGTCCACGGCGGGCGCACCGACCGCCACGACGGCCGCAGGCTGCCATTTCTCGCTGACCCAGCGATTGACGAGCGGCACCCGCTCCATTACGACGTCGACAGGAATCCGAGTCACCGGCATGGGTTTAATCGCCTGCAACTTTCGCTCAGGCGAATCGGTCGATGTTACACCAGCGTACCCCTCTGATAAAATTACGTTTCATCGGATTGCCGCTTCCAGCTCGGGTTTGCGGTCCCGGATCGTGAAACTGGCACCAACCATGGCCAAGGTCATCCCTCTCGCCGACGCACGCGGCGCGCATTCCGCGCATGCGGATCCGTTCGCAGCGTTCGCGAAAGATGCCGCGTTCGGGCCGTGGCGCGATGCGAGCGATCTCACCGACGTCCGCGGCCGCAGGCTCCACGATCTGCGCATCTCGGTCACCGACCGCTGCAACTTCCGCTGCGTCTACTGCATGCCGAAGGACGTCTTCGGCCGCGACTATCCGTTCCTCCCGCATGCCGAGCTGCTGACGTTCGAGGAGATTGCGCGGGTCGCGAAAGTTTTCGTCGGGCTTGGCGTGACGAAGATCCGGCTGACCGGCGGCGAGCCGCTTGCTGCGCAAGCGTCTCGAACGGCTGATCGAGAAGCTGGCCGGGATCTCGGACGACGTCGATCTCACGCTCACGACCAACGGCGCTCTTCTGGCGCAGAAGGCGAAGGACCTGCGCGCCGCAGGGCTCAAGCGGGTCACCGTCAGCCTGGACTCGCTCGACGACACGACGTTCCGCGCGATGAACGACGTCGACTTCCCCGTAGCACGCGTGCTCGAAGGCATCGACGCCGCCGCCGCCGCGGGCCTGGCACCGCTGAAGATCAACATGGTCGTGAAGCGCGGCATGAACGAGGGCTCGATCGTCCCGATGGCGCGGCATTTTCGCGGCACCGGCCACATCGTCCGCTTCATCGAGTACATGGACGTCGGCGCGACGAACGGTTGGCGGATGGACGACGTCGTCCCCGCCGCGGAAATCGTCGCGGCGATCGATCGCGAGTTCCCGCTGGTTGCAGCCGACGCGAACTACACCGGCGAGGTCGCGGAGCGCTGGCGCTACCGGGACGGCGCGGGCGAGATCGGCGTGATCGCGTCGGTCACGCAGGCGTTCTGCCGCGACTGCACGCGCGCCCGGCTGTCGACCGACGGCAAGCTCTACACCTGCCTGTTCGCGAACCACGGCTACGATCTGCGCGGTCTGGTGCGCGACGGCGCTAGCGACGAGCAGCTTCGCAATGCGGTCGTCGCGATCTGGCGGCAGCGCGGCGACCGCTATTCGGAGATCCGTACCGCGGCCACGCCGCGCGCGCCCAAGGTCGAGATGAGCTACATCGGGGGTTGAGGCGCGGCGACGTTGACGGGCGCGCAGGAGCCGACACCCGTCCAGCAAACAGGCTCCGACAACAATGGAGGGCCAAGCAATGAAACGCACGCTTGCCGTAATGGTCACGACGCTCGTGCTGGCCAGTCCACTGGTTCCGATGGCGGCTGCGCAGACGGCGCCACACCTCATGACGACGCCCGACGCGTTGAAATGGTCCGACGTGCCGTCGTTACCGGGTGCAAAGATCGCGATCATCGAGGGACCGCTCAACGAAGCGGTGCCGTTCACGTTCCGCCTCAAACTCCCGGCGAACTATCAAATCCCCGCGCACTGGCATCCCGCCATCGAGCATGTGACGGTGCTCTCGGGCACGCTCAACATGGGTATGGGCGACAAGCTCGACAAGTCCAAGACCACGCCGCTGAAGGTCGGCAGCGTCGCGATCATGCAGCCGAAGACCAACCATTTCGTCTGGACCAAGGACGAAACGGTGGTCCAGCTGCACGGCGTCGGACCCTGGTCGGTGAATTACGTCAATCCGGCGGACGATCCGGCCAAGAAGAGCGACGCGATGAAGACCAGCGAACCGGCGAAAAAGAAGTAGGCATGCGTCCCTGCCGGTAACGAGCCTTGTGGGCAACGCAGGCCCGATTCTCGCGACCCGATCCTCCGATAATCGTTTCGATGGACAAGCGCTACCGACCCGACCTGACCGACGCCGCGCGGCCCGCCACGATCGACGTCCCCGCGATCGACGAGCACGGCGCGACGCGCGCCGTCGCGATCGCCGGCGAGCATCCGCTGACCGTGTACGTCGACAAGCAGGAGCTGCTGACGTTGATGACGCTCGGCGGCGCACCCGAAGCGCTCACGATCGGCTATCTGCGCAATCAGCGGCTGGTCGATTCGCTGCAGGACATCGTCTCGGTGCACGTGGACTGGGAAGTCAACGCGGTATCGGTGAAGACCCGCAACGGCCTCGTCGACCTCGACGAGAAGACCGCGAAGCGCACGAAGACCACCGGCTGCGGCCAGGGGACCGTGTTCGGCGATCTGATGGAGGACGTCGACAACATCCGGCTCGAGGGCGAGTCGACGATGTCGCAGTCGACGCTCTACGACCTGCTCGATCGCGTGCGCACCTACGACACGATCTACAAGCAGGCGGGCGCGATCCACGGTTGCGCGCTGGCAACGAACACGCCGGGCCGCTCGGACATCCTGATGTTCGTCGAGGACGTCGGCCGGCACAACGCGGTGGACGCGATCGCGGGACAGATGTGGCTCGACGGCCTGCAAGGCGAGGACAAGATCTTCTACACGACCGGCCGGCTGACCTCCGAGATGGTCATCAAGGCCGCGCAGATGGCGATCCCGTTCCTCGTTTCGCGCTCCGGGCTCACGCAGATGGGGTACGAGATCGCGCAGAAGGTCGGCATGACGATGATCGGCCGCGCAACGAACAAGCACTATCTGCTGTTCACCGGCGCGGAGCGCTTCCGCGCCGACGCGTGACATGGTCGCCGGCGAAGCGCGCGGGCGCTGCCATTGCGGTCGCGTACGTTTCGTCGCACGGTTCCCGTCGCGATTCAACGCGCACTGCCACTGCGAGAGCTGCCGGCGCGCGCACGGCGCTGCGTTCGTCACCTGGGTCGGCTTTCCGTCGCAGCAGGTGAGCGTGATCGAAGGCGCGGACCTCATCGCCGCGCACGAATCGTCGCCCGGGACGTTTCGCAAGTTCTGCAGCGCCTGCGGCACCAAGCTGTTCTTCGAATCGAATCGCTGGGCGGGCGAGACGCACGTCACGCTCGCCGCGTTCGACGATCCGGTCGATCGCGCACCGGACGGCCACTTCTATCGCCGAAGAGCACGTGCCGTGGCTGCCGTTCGAAGTGCCGCGAGCGTGATTCCGCGTGAGGAATTGACCGGTATCGTGCTCGCCGGCGGGCTGGGACGCCGCATGGGCGGCGTCGACAAGGGCCTGGTCGAGCTCGACGGGCGTCCGATGGTCGCGCACGTCATCGCGCGGCTTGCGCCGCAGGTCGGCCGGATCGTGGTAAATGCGAATCAGAATGCGGAGCGGTACGCATCGCTTGGCCACCCGGTCGTGCCGGACGCCGTTGGCGGCTTCGCGGGTCCGCTTGCCGGGCTGCACGCCGGACTCGTGCACGCGAAGACGACTTACGCGGTGACCGTTCCCTGCGATTCGCCGTTCCTGCCCGATGATCTCGTGGCGCGTCTTGCGGAGGGACTGCAGCGGAACGAAGCGCAGCTCGCGGTCGCCCGGACCTTCGATCAACCGCATCCGGTGTTCGCGCTCGTGCGCGCCGACGTGCTCCCGCACCTTGCCGCCTTCCTGACCGGCGGCGGACGCAAGATCGATGCGTGGTACGCGACGTTGCGCGTCGTCGAGGTCGCCTTCGACGACTGTGCGGACGCGTTCCGCAATATCAACACGCGCGCCGAGCTGGCCGCGGCCTCGCCGCCGTCCTGATCGCAGTCGGGCGATGAGCCGCCGCGTCAGGATTCCGCCGCGGCCGCCGCTCACGCGCCACGCGATCGTCGCGTTTCCGCAGGCGGCGCAGCTCGGCGGCGTGGAAGCATTCCGCCGCCGCAACGACCCGCTCGCCGCTTCCCTTCCCGCGCATGTCACGCTCGTATTCCCATTCGCCTCGACGCTTTCTGCACTGCAGATTGCCGCGCACGTCAGGCGGATCGCTGTGCGCTGGCCGGTGCTTCCCGTTCGTATGGAAGGCGTCGACGCGTACGACTGGCAATGGGTGCACTTGCGGATAACGCGTGGCCGAGAATCGATCATCGAGTTGCACGACCGGCTGTACCGCCGCTCGCTCGCGCCGTTCCTGCGATCCGAGTTCGACTATGCACCGCACGTCACGATCGGACGCGCCGACGACGCTGCAGTCTGCGAGGGCATGCTTCGCGAAGCGCGCATCGCCTTCCGGCACCCGCTCGATGCGGTGCTCCGCTCGCTCTCGATCCTGGTACTTCCGCCCGATGGCAGCCTGTCCATCGAAGCCGAAGTGCCGCTGGGTGATTGACCTTCGCTCCGCGCGTAGAATTCGGCAGGACCCACACCGCCCGCCGATGCCATGCAAGAACCGAAGACGCTGCGCGAGATCTCCTGCGCCGACGATTACGATCCGGACTCGATGCCGGTCGACCGCGCACGCGAGCTGATCCGTCGATTCCTCACGCCGGTGACCGCTACCGAGCGCGTTCATATCCGGCAGGCGCTTGGCCGGATCCTGGCAACCGACATCGTGTCGCCGATCGACGTACCGGGCCACGACAACTCGGCGATGGACGGGTGGGCGGTCCGCTTCGCGGATCTGTCGAGCAACGGCGACACGCACCTTGCGCGCATCGGCGAATCGTTCGCCGGGAAGCCGTTCATCGGCGCGGTGGAACGCGGAGCAGGCGGTTCGCATCTTCACCGGGGCGGTGATGCCGCTCGGCGCGGACACCGTCGTCATGCAGGAACGGGCGCAGGAGACGCCCGGCGGCGTGACGATTGCGGCGGGGGCAGTGAGCAAGGCCGGACAGAACCGGCGCTTTGCCGGCGAGGACCTCAAGCGCGGCGACGTCCTGTTTCGCGACGGTCAGCCGTTGCGGCCGGCGGAAATCGGCATGATGGCCTCGCTCGGAATCAACGAGATCGCGGTCTACCGGCGGCTGCGGGTTGCCTTCTTTTCGACCGGGGACGAGCTCGTCTCGATCGGGCAACCGCTCGCCGAAGGCCAGATCTACGACAGCAACCGCTACACGATCCACGGCATGCTGACGCGGCTCGGCTGCGAGGTGATCGACATGGGCGTCGTGCGCGACGAACCGGATGCGCTCGAGCGCGCGTTCGCGACCGCCGCGGAAAGCGCCGATGTCGTGATCACCTCCGGAGGCGTCTCCGTCGGCGAGGCGGACTTCGTGAAGCAGCTGCTCGACAAGCTCGGCGAAGTGCTGTTCTGGAAGATCGCGATGAAGCCGGGTCGGCCGCTCGCTTACGGGCGCATCGGCAACGCGCACTTCTTCGGGCTGCCGGGCAATCCGGTGTCGGTCATGGTCACGTTCTACCAGTTCGTGCGCGACGCGCTGCGGATCCTGATGGGCGAGCGCGACGTCGCACCGCTGCCGATGTTCCCCGCGACGCTGTCGAGCGCCGATCCGCAAGGCGCCGGGCCGCACCGAGTTCCAGCGCGGCATCCTGTCGCCGGGCGCGGACGGCCGCTGGACGGTGCGCACGACGGGTGACCAGGGATCCGGCATCCTGTCCTCGATGTCGCAGGCGAACTGCTTCATCGTCCTCGGCGCGGAATGCGGCAACGTCGATGCCGGCGCCATCGTGAACGTGCAACCGCTGGAAGGGCTCATCTAGTATCGCTCACCGCGTGAGACCGCTGAGGTTCGTCGCCAATCAGAGTCGGATCATGAGACTGTCCTGAGGCGGGCATCAAAATTGCCTGCTGTCTACGATTGCCACCCGAGACGGCTCGCCTTCCCGGGAATTTCGATGACCGAGACGACGCTGCCGTTCCAGCATTACCTCGACGCGCTGCACGAGAAGTACGCAGCCTGCGCCGACGGCAGCGTCGCGACCTATATCCCGGAACTCGCCAAAGCCGATCCGCAAGCGTTCGGTATCTGCGTCGTAACCGCGGACGGCTATGCCTATGGCGTCGGCGATTGCGACCACCCTTTCACGATGCAGTCGATTTCCAAGCCGGCGGTGTACGCAGCGGCGCTTGCCGATCGGGGTCGCGAGCAGGTGGTGCGAAAAGTCGGTGTCGAGCCCAGTGGCGAGGCGTTCAATTCGATCAGCCTCGATCCCCAATCCGGTGCGCCCCTCAACCCGATGATCAATGCTGGTGCGATTGTCGCGACCGGTCTCGTGGCGGGGGCCACCCCCGCAGATCAGTGGAAGCGCATCGCTGATGTGATGGCTGCGTTCTTCGGCCATGACATCGTCGTCGACGAAGCCGTCTATCGATCGGAAAGCGACACGGGATTCCGAAACCGCGCCATCGCATGGCTGCTCAAGAATTCCGGCGTTCTCGACGGCGATCCAATGGCGGCGCTCGAGAACTATTTCAGACAGTGCGCAATAAGCGTGACCTGCCGCGATCTCGCCTTCATGGCGGCGACGCTGGCGAACAACGGCGTGCATCCGGTAACGGGCAAGCGTGCCGTTCCCGCAGAGGACGTGGCGGCGGTGCTCAGTGTCATGGCCACCTGCGGGATGTACGACTATGCCGGTAGCTGGTTCTACGACGTCGGTCTACCCGCGAAGAGCGGAGTGAGCGGCGGCATCATCGCCGTCATGCCCGGGCGCTTTGGCATCGCCGTGTATTCGCCACCCCTTGACGAAAATGGCAACAGCGTGCGGGGACTCGCAGTCTGTCGGCAGCTCGCGCGCGACTTCAAGATGCATACGTTCGGCCTGGCAAACTCGCCGTCGCTCGTCGTCTGCCGCACGTACTCCGCTCTCGAGGCGCCGTCGCGGCGGGTGCGCTCGGCGACTGCGGCCGCGCGCCTCCAGGAGCTCGCCATCCGCATCAAGTGCATCACCCTGCAGGGCGATGTGGCGTTCGACGGCGCGGAGTTTGTCGTGCGCAATCTGATCCAGCTGGCGCCCGAAGCCGACAGCTTCATCCTCGACATGAATCGGGTCTCCCATCTGACCGACAGCGCCGCAACGCTCTTCCACGATGTGGGGAGCCGACTGTGGCGCAGGGGAAAGGCGCTCGTGTATTCCCGCATCCGGGGAAAGACCGCCATCGAAGATGCGCTGCGGCGGACGCTGGCCAGCGAAGACGGACGTTTCCTGAGTTTCGAAGACAACGATGTCGCCACCGAGTGGTGCGAGAACCGTCTGCTCGAAGCCGCGACGGGCGAGACGGTGCTGCCGCTGTCGATCAAGGCGCTTGCCGATTTTCCGATGTTCGCCGACATGAACGGACCGACGCTCTCACAACTCGAAGGCCTGGTCGAAGCCGTCGACTTCAGCCCGGGCGCGGTGATCATTGCGGCGGGGCAGTCGCATGACGATCGGGTGTTCTTCATCATCGAAGGAGAGGCCAGCGTCGTCCTCACGCTGGACGACGGGTCGCATCAGCGCATCGCGACGCTTTCGTGCGGCATGAGCTTCGGGGAGATGGCCTTTCTGGGCGGCGCCGTACGCAGCGCCTCGGTCTATGCCGATGGCCACGTGCGCGCGTGGACACTGCGAGCCAGTACGCTGGACGAGCTCGCCGCACTACGCCCGGCGTTGTTGATCAGCGTGCTGAAAAACCTGTCACGAGACCTGGCGCAGAAGCTGCGCAAAGCCAACCAGCTCATCGTGGCGCTGGCCGCGTAGGGGCGCTGTCGAGGCGAATTACGCCCCGGGACCGACGGAGGCGGAAGCGCCGCGCTTACCGAGCGAAATGGCTTGGCCTGCCCCTCGGTTTTGACCCGCCTTGCATTGCGCCGGCCGCGGCGCTAGAGTTCGCAAAGGGGCTCGCTTAGCAGACGCCCCGCCGCATCGACGATCCTCGTCCAAGTCTGCACGTGGACAGCGCCGGACGCGCCGTCCGTGAAAGGATCGCCATGCAACCTATGTCGTTTGCGGCCTGCACAGCCGACTCGTTGCGCGCGCTTGCGCGTGCGCCGTTTCCCCCTACCCTCATCGACGTCCGCCGGCGCGCCGCCTTCGAGCGCGATCCCGTGCGTCTGCCCATGTCGCTGCGACGCGAGCCCGAAACCATCGAGGACTGGGCCGCCGAGCTCGAGCCGTGGCGCCCCGTGGTTGTCTATTGCGTGCACGGCCACGAAGTCAGCCAGAACGCCGCCACCACGTTGCGTGCGCGGGGATTTGACGCGACCTACCTCGACGGCGGCCTCGAGCACTGGCGCGAGAGCGGCGGTCCGCTCGAGCCCTGGGCGCCGCCGACGCGCTGGGTAACCCGCGCGCGGCCGAAGATCGACCGCATCGCCTGCCCGTGGCTGGTCCGGCGGTTCGTCGATGCTTCGGCCGAGATGTTCTACGTTGCGCCGAAGGAGGTGCTCGCGTTCGCGAAGGCGAACGCGGCGACTCCGTTCGACGTGCCGGACGTCGAGTACACGCACGACGGCGAGCGCTGCTCGTTCGACGCGTTCGTCGATCGGCACGCCTCCGATGACCCGGCGTTGCGGGTGCTCGCCGACATCGTGCGTGCAGCGGATACAGACACGCTGCAGCGATCGCAGCCTGCGGCGGGCCTGCTCGCGGTGTCGCTGGGGCTCGGTCGCGGCCTCGCGGACGACGCGGCGTTGATGAAGCATGGGATGCTCGTCTACGACGCGTTGTATGCCTGGTGTCGCGAGAGCCGCGGCGAACGTCACGGCTGGGATCCCGTGGCTCTGCGTTCGTGAGCGCGTCGCGAGAGGCATCGACGCCGCCGGCGCCCACGCGGCGCGAGGCGTTCCGCTACTGGCTGCGACTCGGCTGCATCAGCTTCGGCGGGCCCGCGGGGCAGATCGCGATCATGCATCGCGAGCTCGTCGACGAGCGCCGCTGGATCTCGGAGCGGCGGTTCCTCCACGCGCTCAACTACTGCATGCTGCTCCCCGGTCCGGAAGCGCAGCAACTCGCGACCTACATCGGCTGGCTGCTGCATCGCACCTGGGGCGGCATCGTGGCTGGCGTGCTTTTCGTGGCGCCGTCGCTGTTGCTGCTGATCGCACTGTCATGGCTTTACGTCGTCTACGGCGATGTCCCGCTGGTCGTCGCGGCATTCGACGGCGTCAAGCCGGTGGTAGTCGCAATCGTCGCGCATGCGGCGTGGCGCATCGGCAGCCGCGCCTTGCATCATCCGCTGCAGTGGGCGATCGCCGCCGCCGCGTTCGTCGCGTTGTTCGCGTTCGGGGTGCCGTTCCCCGCGATCATTCTCGCGGCCGCGGTGATCGGCGCCGTGGGCGGACGTTATGCGCCTGCGGCATTCAGCGGGCCTGCCCATGCCTCGACCGCGAATCGCGTCGCAACGCGCGGCCGTCATCGACGACGAAACGCCGCCGCCTGCGCATGCGCGCTTTTCAAAACGCCGTCTCGCGATCGTCGTCGCCGTATGCGTGGGCCTGGGCGCGATCGTCTATGCCGCCGTCGTCGCGCTTGCGGGCACGGACAACGAGCTCACGCGCATGGCGGTGTTCTTCACCAAGGCCGCTTTCCTCACGTTCGGCGGCGCGTACGCGGTGCTGCCGTACGTCAACCAGGCGGCGGTCCAGACCTATGGCTGGCTCACCGCCGAGCAGATGATCGACGGCCTGGCGCTGGGCGAAACGACACCCGGACCGCTGATCATGGTCGTCGCATTCGTCGGGTTCGTCGGCGCGTGGACGAAGGCTGCGCTGGGTCCGGATGCGCTCGCGCTGGCCGGCATTGCGGGCGCGAGCGTCGCCACCTTCTTCACCTTCCTGCCGTCGTTTCTTTTCATCCTGGCCGGCGGGCCGCTCGTCGAATCGACGCGTGGCGAGGTCCGCTACACGGCGCCGCTCGCGGGCGTGACTGCGGCGGTCGTCGGCGTAATCGTGAACCTCGCTTTGTTCTTCGGCCTGCATGCGTTCACGACGGACGGCCGAATCGACTTCGTCGCGATCCTCATCGCTGCGGCGTCAGCAGTCGCGCTGTTCCGCTACCGCGTCGGTGTGATTCCGCTGATCGCCGCGGGGGCTGCTGCAGGCGTTCTCGCGGCGCTGCTGCGCAACACGCTCGTAGAGAGCTCAGATTCGATGTCCGCTGAGCTCGATTCCGTAGCTCGGTCACGACTATCGCTGGCGACTGGCAATGCGGCTGCGTGCAGGCTCGCGCGTAGGTTTTCACTTTTGGCCGTATTCCTACCCCATTTGCCACTTGTGCTGGCACTTCCGGCAGCGGACGACGAGCGAACGGCCTGTCAGCGCCTGGCGGGAATCGTATGCCTCGACGACATCGAACTTGTCGTATGTCCGACATTCGCCGCACACGGCCTGCTCGGCGAGAGCCTGGGCGCATGACAGCAGCTTCGTGAATTGCTTCCAAGCGAAGAGCGACAGCCATCCTCCGATCGCAGCGACCAGCGCGAGAGCGATCGAATTCACGATCGACGCGCGGAACTCGATCGTCTCGAGCGCGAGCGCCGTCATCAAGAGACTCAGGAGCCCGGTGACGAGGTACGCATGGCCCTCGATCAGCTGCCGCTCGTACCATTGGCGAAAGCCGCGCTTGCGGACTGCATCTTCGATGCTCATGGCAACCTCGCGGGTTGAGCGCAATCGAGTCTATGCCGCGCGCCGGACGACGGCAATGCGAAAACCTGCCGTGTTGCATCGTCCGACATCGCAGGCGTCGAGTCCCGGTACGCTTTACCGCTCCAAGCGCTGCGCCGCACCGGCGTCGTTCACCGTATGCAGGCGCCAGCGATCATCGGGCCCGTCGCGGCAGACGCCATAGCGGAACGGCGTCGTGCCGCGTCCGGGCGTTTCGAAGCGCAGGTCGCGGAACCACACGCATGACTTGCCGGGCGCCGTCCCGTCGTACGCGGGCAGGTCGGCGAACCAGCGGAAGAATGCGAGCTCGCTCGCGCCCCACGCGGAACGTGCAAGCGCGCGCTCCTGCGGCGTTTCGCCGTACCGGGTCCGCGTCTGCCAGCGCGCATCGTCGAGCGGACGATACGGCGCGTCCAGCCGCGCGATGAAGCCCGTGTCTGGCGTCGGCTCGGGCTTTGCCTGCCGCCTCAGCAGGTTCACGTGCGCGAAATCGATCCGCTCGCCGCTCGTGACGAACACTGTCCAGTTGAACGGCGATACCGGTCGCGGTTGAGCTTCGACCGTCGCAGCGGGAAGCTTCTGCGCGTCCGCGTAGCGCGCGCCGAAACGCTCGGCCTCCTCCTTCTGGATCGCCTGCAAGCCCACGTAGGAGACAAGCACCAGCGATGCCGCTACCGCAGGAAGTCGCGAGCCCCGGAAGATCAGCGACCCGACGAGACCCGCGACGAGGATTCCGGTGAACCACAGGTCGATGATGAACGTGGTGCCGATGCCGAAGCGATGGTCCGACACGGGCGCGAGAATCATCGTGCCGAAGCTCGTGATCAGGTCGCCCGCGATGTGCGATGCGAGCCCGAGCGCGCATACGCCGAACCACGGCCTGGGTCCACGGGGATCGCGCGAGATGCGCGAGCAGGCCCACGCGAGCGCCCATGCCCAGAGGGGCAACAGCAGGATCGAATGCGTGAGGCCCCGGTGATTCTCGAGGTACACGACCGGCGAGACGTAGCCGAGCACGAAATCGATGTCGGGGAACGCCGCGGCCGCCGTGCCGGCGAGGACCCGGGCTCGAATCGAGAGTCCGTTCGGGCCGGGCGTGCGCGACGCCGTTGCGCGAGCAAGCACGGCCCCGGTCAGGGCGTGGGTCAGCGTGTCCATGCGTCACGTCAGAACCCGCGCGCCGCGCAGGGTTCCTCGCTGCCCGGCGGGATGCTGGTCATCTCGTGCATCCGCGGGGGCCGACACGAAGGGGCCCGACGCGAAGGCCCGGCGCGCCAGGAGGAGGAAGCGCAAGGCCCTCGCGTCGACGGCGCCGGGGAGGAGGTCCGGCGTCCCGTGCGCAACCGTCAAGCGGTCGCGCGGCTGGACTGTTCAGGCCGGAAACGCCCGGCCCTGCATCGTCGATCGAAACCGATCAACCGAACCAGAACGCTCCTGCGCGGTCGATGTGACGCATGCGCCGCTCGAGGTCGAAACGGTCGGCCGCCGCGGCGAGGTAGCGCTCGCGGCCCTTGGACTCGAGGCTCCACAGCCAGCGATCGAGACGCTGAAGCAGCGTCAAGCGCGGCGGCAGCGGCCGAATCGGGTCCGCCGAGGAGGCGTCAGCCGGTTGAAACGGAACCCCGCGCGGGAAGCGCAGGTTGGGGAATGACGTACGGATCAGCATGTTCGTTGGGGTGCGGCGTAAGCCTCGTGGGCGCTGCGCCGACTGAAGGAACGGCCGAATCGGCCGCGTGATGCGAAAGATAGGGCTGCCGCGTGCCAAGGTCCAATCGCAAGATCGAATGGTGGCGATCGGCGCGGCCGATCGGACCCAACCCCTTGTTGCAGCGCGTATTTTGCAACGGACTTCTACAGTTAGAATGCCTGGTCGTTAGCCAGGTCCTCAGTGCCTGCCCCGGAGTCACCCATGCAAAGACGTCAATTCCTCTTGCTCGCGACGACCGCGCCGCTGTTCGGCGCAAGCGAGCTTCATGCGCAATCGGAGAAGGCCGCGAAGACGCGCGTCCGCGCGCACGATCGGGGAGATGCGCAGCGGCTGGAAGGAATTCCTTCCGGCCGGGGCGAACGTGCCTTCGTCCGAACCGCCGCTCAAGCTCTCGCAGGAGGAGTGGCGCAAGCGTCTGTCCGCCGATCAGTTCAAGATCCTCCGCGAGGAAGGCACCGAAAGGCCCGGCAGCAGCAAGCTCAACGCCGAGAAGCGCCGTGGCACGTATGCGTGCGCCGGTTGCGGGCTTCCCTTGTTCACGTCGGAGATGAAGTACGAAAGCGGCACCGGCTGGCCTTCGTTCTTCACGACGATCCCGGGCGCTTTCGCAACCAAGGAAGACAATCTGCTGTTCCAGACGCGGATCGAGTATCACTGCGTCCGTTGCGGCGGCCATCACGGCCACGTATTCCGCGACGGCCCGGCGCCCACCTACGAGCGTTGGTGCAACAACGGGGTGGCGCTGACGTTCCTCCCCGCGTGAGTTTGCGCCGGTGCCGGCCGCCGTCGATCTTGTACGCATCGAGCTCGTTCACGCGCCGGTTTCGCCAAAAACGATCTGGTCGTTCGTCGAGCTGACCTGCGCGGACGGTTCGCGAGGCGTGGGCGAGGCGTCGCTGATGCGCGACGCCGCATCGCTCGACGCGCCGTTCGCGGTCGCGCGCAGCGCGTTGCAGGACCGTCCGCTTGCCCACGTGCTCGATCTGGTCGACAACCACGACGCGCGCGCGACGCTGGCCGACGCCGCGATCGCAAGCGCGCTGGAACAAGCGGTGTGGGATGTCGAAGCACGCCGCGCGGGCGTTCCGGTGTGGACCGCGCTCGAGGGGGATGGCGTCGCGCGGCATACCGCTCTACGCGAACATCAATCGGCGGACCGTGGATCGCTCCGCCGCCGGCTTCTTCCTCAGTGCCAGCGAGGCGGTCGCAGCGGGCTTCCGCGCCTTCAAGATCGCGCCGTTCGACGACGTGACGCCGCAGGACGTCGACACGACCGAGGGACGCGATCGCGTGCGGCATGGGATTGGCGCGCGCAGCCGCGGTGCGCGAGGCCATCGGGCCGGATCACGAGCTCTACGTCGACTGTCACTGGCGTTTCACGCAGGCGACCGCGATCGCTGCGATCGATGCGCTCGCGGAGCTGGGCGTGAGCTGGTTCGAGTGTCCGCTGATCGAGCAGACCGATACGATTCCCGTCATCGCGAAGTTGCGCTCGCACGCCAACGCTCGCGGCATGCGGCTCGCAGGGCTCGAGGCGCTGGACTCGCACGAGGCGTTCGCGCCGTGGCTCGACGCCGGCGCCTACGATGTCGTGATGCCGGATGTGAAATACTGCGGCGGCATCGCGGCACTGATCGCCATTGGACGCGACGCATCGCGGCGGGGCGTGGCCTGCGCGCCGCACAATCCGACCGGACCGGTGTGCCATGCCGCGAGCCTCGCCGCCTGCTCGGCGCTCGACGAGCCGTTGTTGCTCGAGCACCAGTGGGACGAGACACCGTGGTTCTTCTCGATCGGCGGTGCCGCGCTGCCGCGACCGGAGGGAGGCGTGAGCGCGCTGCCTGCCGGCCGGGGCTCGGCGTCACGCTGAATCTCGACGGACTCGACGTGCGGCGCGTCTAGACCTGACGGCGTCATTAACGCTGCAATCAGTGCGCTGTATCCAGTGTGTCTCCGCTCGCACAAGAAGCGTGTGGCTCGCCACCGATTTTCGCGGGGAGCGACCCCGGCACGAGACAGGTAGAGCGCGCGTCCGCCAGGACGCTAGCGTCGCGACGCCGACAGCACGCCCTTCACCTCGCTCACCTGCGCAAGCGCGCGCTTGAGCTCGGCGAGGCTGCGCACCTCGAGCGTGAACGCCATCCGCGCGAGATGCTGCTTGGACAGCGTGTTGACCGCGGTGACGTTGATCTTCTCCTTGCTGAAGATCTCCGAGAGATCGCGCAGCAGGCCGGGGCGATCGCTCGCCTCGATGATGATATCGACCGGGAAACACCTCGTCGCGCGGCGAGCCCCAGTTCGACTCGATCAGCCGCTCCGGTTGCTCGCGGCGCACGCGCGACGAGGTTCGCGCAGGACGCGCGATGGATCGTGATGCCCTTGCCTCGCGTGACGAAGCCGACGATCGGGTCCGGCGGTGCGGGCTTGCAGCAACGTGCAAGTCCGGTCATCAAGCGGTCGACGCCGACGACGAGAATGCCGCCACCGGTTCCGGTTGCGCGGCTCTTGCGCGTCGTGAACCTCGGCTTCGAGGCTCGCGTCGGCCGGCGCGGCAGGCGCCGGTGCCGCAAGCGCCTTGATCGCCGACCTGGATCTGGCGCAGGTTCACTTCCTCGCGCGCGACCGCCGCGAAAAAGTCCTCGAGCTTCGCGAAGCCGGCCTTGCTCGCGAGCGCCTCCAGGTTCAGCGCGGTGGCGCCGGCCCGCGCGAGCTCGCGCTCGACGATCGTCCGTCCGTGGGCGAGCGTCTCGTCGTGCTGCTGGTGCTTGAACCATTGCCGCACCTTGGTTCGGGCGCGGTGGCTCGTGACGTAGCCGAGCTCGGGATTCAGCCAGTCGAGCGACGGCCCGCCCTGCTTCACCGTGAGGATGTCGACGCGCTGCCCGTTGCTCAGCCGATGGTTCAACGGGACCATCTGCCCGTTCACCCGCGCGCCGCGGCAGCGATGGCCGAGATCCGTGTGCACCGCGTACGCGAAATCGACCGGCGTTGCTCCGCGCGGCAGGTCGATGACCTTGCCCTGCGGCGTCAGCACGTAGATCGTGTCGGTGAACAGGCTCTCCTTGAAGCCGGTCAGCCATTCGCCGGCGTCGGCGACCGCGTCCTTCCAGTCGAGGACCTGCCGCAGCCACGCGATCTTGTCGTCGAAGCCGGGATCGCGCCGGGTCTCGCGGCCGCCGCCTTCCTTGTAGCGCCAGTGCGAGGCGACGCCATACTCGGAATGCTGGTGCATGTCGCGGGTGCGGATCTGCACTTCGAGCGGCTTGCCTTCGGGGCCGATGACTGCGGTGTGCAGCGACCGGTAATCGTTCGCCTTCGGCTTCGCGATGTAGTCGTCGAACTCGCCCGGCATCGGCGTCCAGAGGTTGTGGACGATGCCGAGCGCGGCATAGCAGTCCTTGACGTCGCCCACGAGGATGCGCACGGCGCGCATGTCGTAGACCGCATCGATGCCGACATCCTTGCGCAACATCTTGTTGCGGATGCTGGTGATGTGCTTCGGCCGCCCGGTGACCTCGGCGTCGATGCGCGCGGCGTCGAGCTCGCGCTCGAGCTCGGCGATCACGTCCTCGATGTAGCGTTGGCGATCGAGGCGGCGCTCGTCGAGCGCGCGGGCGATCTGCTTGTAGACCGCGGGCTCGAGCGCGCGCAAGCTCAGGTCCTCGAGCTCCCACTTGAGCTGCCAGACGCCGAGCCGGTTCGCCAGCGGCGCGTACAGATCGGTGACCTCGCGCGCGACCTGGCGCGCGCCCTCGACATCGTTGCCGATCAGGTAGCGCAGCGCCTGCGTGCGCTCCGCGAGCTTGATGAGCACGACGCGGATATCCTCCACCATCGCGAGCAGCATCTTGCGCAGGTTCTCGGCCTGCACGGCACGCTCGCCCGCGTCGCCGACCGCAGGAAGCGCACGAAGCTCGGTCATCCGCGTCACGCCGCGGACCAGCGCCGCGACTTCCGCACCGTGCTCGGCAGCGAACGCTTCGCCGTCCACCGCGCCGAGCGCGGGCAGCGGGTGCAGCAGCGCCGCACGGATCGACGCCGGATCGAGGCGCAGTCCCGCGAGGATCGTGGCGGTCCCGAGCGCGCGGTCGACGACCGGCTCGCCATCGGCGGTGCGCGCGTCGCCGGCCGCGGCGCGAAGCGCTTCCCAAGCCGACGCGATGCTGCGCACGGCGTCGTCGCCGTACGTGGGACGCAGGCCGTCGAGCCACGCGGCAACTGCGAGCGGCGCATCGCGAACCGGCGCAGCGTGCAGGACGGCAACCATCGTTCGATTATACGAGCGCTCCGGCGGCCCGACCGCTCGGCGTACGCGTGTCGACAGGACCGGCAGCGCTGGAGCGGGAGCTGTGCGGAAATCTGCTAGATTGAGCTGATGTCGCGACTTGCCACGTCCCTGTCCGGCCCGATCGCCCCCTGCCTGATCGTGGCGTTGACCCTGTTCGCAGGCTTCGCCGGTGCGCAGGCGCTGCCTGATGCCCCGGAAGCGCGCACCCGTGCCGCAGCGCCGCTGGCCAATGCGCCGAAGAGCTATGCCGAAGCGCTCGCGGTCTGGAAGGGCCCCGAGGACATCGCCCGCTTCGCCGATGCGACGTTCGTCTACGATCGCTCCCGCGCGCTCGCGCTCGCCGAGCCCGCGGACGCGCGCACCGTTCGACCGGCGATCCATCGACCCGAAGCGCTGTACGCGAAGCCGGAGGGCGTGTGCATCGATCTCGCGCGCTTCGGCGTGGAGACGCTGAACCGCCTCGACGCGTCGTTCGCGGCGCGCTACCTGATGCTCGAGTTCGAGCCGGTGGTCATCGACGGTCGAACGCTGCGCCGGCATTGGGTCGCGAGCTTCCGGCGCGGCGGCAAGCTGTGGATCTTCGCCGATTCGCGCCGGCCCGGGACACATCGCCGGGCCTTACGACTCGGTCGATGCATTCATCGCCGACTATGCGCGTTACCGCGCGCAGCGGATCGTGATGTGGCGCGAGACGGACACGTTCCTGCGCAGGACGCGGGCCGTGGCCCGCGCGTCGATCGCACCCAAGGACGAGTAGGGCTATTCGCCTCGGGTATCGCGGACCGCAGCTCCGACCGGCAACGCCGCCGCCTGCGCCTTCAGCGCCAGCTCGCAGACCTTGTAGCAGTGCGCGTGCGGCATCGCCGTCTCCGTCCGCTCGACGATGTCGCGCCGCAAGTTCTCGTAGTACGGCAGCCTGGCGTCGCTGCAGTCGATGTATCGCGCGCCTTTGCCGTCGACGAGGAACAGATGGTCCTTGCCGGGTCGCCCGGCGACGTCGACGTACTTGCGAAGCTCGATCGAGCCGGTCGTCCCGGTGACGAACAGGCGGCCGTCGCCCCAGGTCGGCAATCCGTCGGGCGTGAACCAGTCGACGCGGATGTAGGCGCTCGCAGCGTCCGGCCGACAGCACGATCTCGCCGAAGTCCTCGAAAGCCGGATCTTCGGGATGCGCGACGTTGCCCGCGCGCGCGAGCACGATGTCGCGCGTCGGTCGCGCCGGTGAACGCCAGGAACTGGTCGATCTGGTGCGATGCGATGTCGACGAGGATGCCGCCGTACTTCGCGCGATCGAAGAACCACGGATCGCGAAGCGCGCGGTTCAGCCGGTGCGGGCCCAGGCCGACGGTCTGCACGACGTCGCCGATCGCCCCGTCACGCACCAGCTCGAGCGCGCGCGTCACGGCACGAACTTCGAAGCGCTCGGTGAAGTTGACGGTGTAGATCCGGCCCGTCTCGCGCTGGACGGTACGCACGCGATCGAGCTGCTCGAACGTCGTCACGCCCGGCTTGTCGGCCATGAAATCCTTGCCGGCCCGCATCGCCTCGATCGCATGCGCGGCGCGATCGCACGGGATCGCGGCACAGGTGATCAGCTGGATCGACGCGTCGTCCAGCAGCCGCGCCCGATCCGCGACGCGCGGAATGTGCGGGAACCGCTTGACGAAGCCTTCGAGCGTCTTCGGCGTGCCCTCCGTCCAGATAGCCCACGCACTGCGCGCCAACGTCGAGGAGGCTTTGGACCTGGTCGTAGATGTGGCGGTGATCGAGACCGACGGCGGCGAACTTCAGCGGCGGCAGGCTGACTCGATCGGCGATCACAGCCGCTGACCGGCCGCTTTCGCGATCGTCTCCGCGAGCGCCTGCGCATGCACGTCGGCGAGCTCGCGCTCGCGCGCCTCGACCATGACGCGCAGCACCGGCTCGGTGCCGGACGGGCGCAGCAGCACGCGACCGGCATCCGAGAGCGCCGCGACCGCATCGGCTTCCGCGCGCTTGACGACGTCGCTGGTGCGCCAATCCCAGTCGCGCCGGATCGGCACGTTGATCAGCCGCTGCGGGAACATCTGCACCGGCGCCGTCGCCTCGGCCAGCGTCGTGCGCTGCTCGATGAGCGCGCGCAGCACGGCGAGCGCCGCGACGATCGCATCGCCGGTCGTATGGCGATCGAGAAGGATCAGGTGGCCGGAATTCTCGCCGCCGAGGAACCAGCGCTTCTCGACGAGCTTCTCGAGGACGTAGCGATCGCCGACCCGCGCACGCTCGAGCGCGATGCCGGCCTTGCGCGAGCGCCTGCTCGAATCCGAGGTTCGACATCAGCGTGCCGACGACGCCGCCGGCATGCACGCCGCGCCGCCGGTAGTCCATCGCGATCACGTACAGC
The DNA here is from genome assembly GCA_963804205.1 of uncultured beta proteobacterium. GTDB lineage: Bacteria > Pseudomonadota > Gammaproteobacteria > Burkholderiales > Casimicrobiaceae > VBCG01. Next base: position 43,660 of record CAWDPJ010000012.1, read on the forward strand.
AGCTGGTCGCCGTCGTAGACGCGGCCGTGCTCGTCGGCGATCAGCAGGCGGTCGCCGTCGCCGTCGAGCGCGATGCCGAAGTGCGCCGCGTGGTGCTTCACCTGCTCGGCGAGGAACCGCGGATGCGTCGCGCCGACGCCGGCGTTGATGTTGAGGCCGTCGGGTTCGACGCCGACGGCGACGATCTCGGCGCCGAGCTCGTGGAACACGCAGGGCGCGACGTGGTAACCCGCGCCGTTCGCACAGTCGACGACGATGCGGAAACCGCGCAGGTTCGAGCTCGGACGGGAAACGTGCTCTTGCAGAACTCGACGTAGCGCCCGGCCGCGTCGTCGATGCGCCGCGCCTTGCCGAGCTCCGCCGATGGAACGCACGCGAGCGGCTCGTCCATGTGGCGCTCGATCGCCAGCTTCGACGTCGTCCGGCAGCTTCGTGCCGGCCGCGGAGAAGAACTTGATGCCGTTGTCGTCGAACGGATTGTGCGACGCGCTGATGACGATGCCGGCCGACAGCCGCAGCGCACGCGTCAGGTAGGCGACCGCGGGCGTCGGCAGCGGTCCGGTCAGATCGACGTCGACGCCGGCCGCCGACAAGCCGGCCTCCAGCGCCGCCTCGAGCAGGTAGCCCGAGATGCGCGTGTCCTTGCCGATCAGCACGCGCGGCGACTCGCCCTTGCGCGCGCCTTCACCCGTGGCGAGCACGCGTCCGGCCGCGTAGCCGAGCTTCAGCATCAGCTCGGGCGTGATCGGCGGCTCGCCGACGCGTCCGCGAATGCCGTCGGTGCCGAAATAACGTCGGGCAGTCATCCGCTTCCTTGCTCAGTCAACGCCCGCATTGTAGCCAGTCGCATCGCTCGCCGCCGCGCTATCGGACCGTCGGCGCGCTCGACGCGACCGCGCCGATCGACCGCGCGCCAGACGGCCAGCGCATCGACCGTCTCGCGAACGTCGTGCACGCGCAACAGCAACGCCCCGCGCGCAACCGCCGCGAGCATCGCGGCCAGGCTCGCGGCGAGGCGATCGTCCGGTGTCGCGACCCGTCAGCTTGCCGAGCGAGGACTTGCGCGACAATCCGGCGAGCACCGGATAGCCGGCATCGACCAGCGCGGGCAACGCGTGCAGCAGCTTCAGGTTGTCGTCTACGTCTTTCGCCGAAGCCGAAGCCCGGATCGAGCACGATGCGATCGCTTGCGATGCCGGCGGCTTCGCAGGCGTGCGCTCGCGAAACGAGGAAATGCGCGCACTTCGGCAACGACGTCGTCGTAGCGCGTGCTCTGCTGCATCGTGCGCGGCGTTCCGCGCATGTGCATCAGGCATACGGCGGCGTCGGTCGCCGCGGCGACCTCGAGCGCCCCGCTCTCGCGCAGCGCGCGCACGTCGTTGATCATCGCAGCACCGGCCGCCACCGCTTCGCGCATGACCTCCGGCTTCATCGTGTCGATCGAAACCAGCATGCCTTCGCCTGCAAGCGTGGACACGATCGGCAGCACGCGCGCGAGCTCGTCGGCCTCGCGACACCGGCCTCGGCGCCGGGCCGCGTCGATTCGCCGCCGACGTCGATCAGGTCCGCGCCATCGGCGATCATGCGCCGCGCGTGGTCGAGCGCGCGCTCGCGATCGACGAAGCGACCGCCGTCCGCGAACGAGTCGGGCGTGACGTTGAGCACGCCCATCACGCGCGGACGCGAGAGGTCGAGCGTGTGCGCACCGCATCGCAGACGTCGTCGTCATCGGAGAAGCGCTCGTTCGTTGCGTGCGCGCAAGACAGGGGCGTGCACGTCGCACGCCCCGCGGATCTGCTCATCCGTCGCCCCCGCGAAGGCGGGGGCCCAGTGTCGTTGCACGAAAGCCGCTGGATCCCCGCCTTCGCGGGGATGACGAGCTACTACGCCGGCCGCGTCGACGGCTCGGTGCCGGTCGGCCCGATCGTCGTGCCGGCCGGCGGCGTCGGCGGCGACGTCACGGCCTTCGGCGGGCGCGGCGGGCGTCCGGCCATGATGTCGTCGATCTGGTCGGCGTCGATCGTCTCGAGCTCGAGCAGCGCCTTCGCCATCGCCTCGACCTTGTCGCGGTTCTCCTCGAGGATCCGGCGGGCGACGGCGTACTGTGCGTCGATGATCTTGCGCACCTCGGCGTCGACCCGCTTCATCGTCTCTTCCGACATGTTGACGGTGCGCGTGATCGACCGGCCGAGGAACACCTCGCCCTCGTTCTCCGCGTAGACCATCGGCCCCATCGCATCGCTCATGCCGTAGCGCATGACCATGTCGCGGGCCAGGTGCGTGGCGCGCTCGAAGTCGTTGGAGGCACCGGTCGTCATCTGGTTCATGAACAGCTCTTCGGCGATCCGGCCGCCGAACAGCACGGCGATCATCGAGAGCATCCGCTCCTTGTCCATCGAGTAGCGATCGGTCTCGGGCAGCTGCATCGTGACGCCGAGCGCGCGTCCGCGCGGAATGATCGTGACCTTGTGCACGGGATCGGTCTTCGGCTGCAGCTTCGCGACGATCGCATGACCGGACTCGTGGTACGCCGTGTTGCGACGCTCCTCTTCCGGCATGACGATCGAGCGCCGCTCCGCGCCCATGATGATCTTGTCCTTCGCGCGCTCGAAGTCTTCCATGTCGACGAGGCGCTTGTTGCCGCGCGCGGCGAACAGCGCCGCCTCGTTGACGAGGTTCGCGAGGTCGGCGCCCGAGAAGCCCGGCGTGCCGCGCGCGATGATCTCGGCCTTGACGTCCGGCGCGATCGGCACCTTGCGCATGTGCACGAGCAGGATCTGCTCGCGGCCGCGGATGTCCGGCAGCGGCACGACGACCTGGCGGTCGAAGCGGCCCGGGCGCATCAGCGCCGGGTCGAGCACGTCGGGCCGGTTCGTCGCGGCGATGACGATGACGCCCGAGTTGCCTTCGAAGCCGTCCATCTCGACCAGCAGCTGGTTCAGCGTCTGCTCGCGCTCGTCGTTGCCGCCGCCGAGGCCGGCGCCGCGCTGGCGGCCGACCGCGTCGATCTCGTCGATGAACACGATGCACGGCGCGTTCTTCTTCGCCTGCTCGAACATGTCGCGCACGCGCGCCGCACCGACGCCGACGAACATCTCGACGAAGTCGGAGCCCGAGATCGAGAAGAACGGCACTTTCGCCTCGCCGGCGATCGCCTTGGCGAGCAGCGTCTTGCCGGTGCCGGGCGAGCCGACCATCAGCACGCCGCGCGGAATCCGGCCGCCGAGCTTCTGGAACTTCGACGGGTCGCGCAGGAACTCGACGAGCTCCGCGACTTCTTCCTTCGCCTCGTCGCAACCCGCCACGTCGGCGAACGTGACGGTGTTGTTCGACTCGTCCAGCATCCGGGCCTTGCTCTTGCCGAAGCTGAACGCGCCGCCGCGCCCGCCGCCCTGCATCTGGCGCATGAAGAAGATCCAGACGCCGATCAGGAGCAGCATCGGGAACCAGGAGATGAAGATCTGCGCGAGGAAGCTCTGCTCCTCCTCGGGCTTGGCCTCGACCTTGACGCCGTACTTGACCAGGTCGCCGACCATCCAGATGTCGCCGGGGCTGTAGGTCACGTTGCGCTTCTTGTCGTTGCCGGTCCAGATGATCTTGCGGCCCTCGACGCTGGCGCTTTCGACCAGGCCGGCCTTGGCCTTGTCCATGAACTCGGAATAGGAGACCGAGTCGCGCGTCGCCTGCCGGGAGTCGAACTGCTTGACCACGGTCAGCACGACGAGGCCGATCACCAGCCAGATCCCGATGTTCTTGAGCAGATTGTTCAACGTTTCACTCCTTGGGGGCCTCGGACGGCCGAGGTCCACGATGCATCGCGTGCCGGAACTCGTAATTCTAAAGCGGCCGGGGTGGGGGCCGCCACCTCAAAGCGCTCCGGCCGTCGCCATCCGGCGACACGGCGTCCGGCCGACCCGGTCGGCTAGCCTTTTCAGGCCCGCGACCCCTTGAAGCCCTTGCCGACGATGAAGACCTCCCGGCTGCGGTCGCGCGAGGCGCCGGGCTTGCGTACGTAGGTCTTGGCAAAATGCCTGGAAACCTCGCGCTGGAACGCGTCGAACCCCTCGCCCTGAAACACTTTGACGGCGAAGTCGCCGCCGGGTTGCAGCCAGTCGATGGCAAATCCAAGCGCGAGCTCCGCCAGATGGATGCCGCGCGCCTGGTCGACGCTGTCGATGCCCGACAGGTTGGGGGCCATGTCGGACACGACAAGGTCGACCGGCGCGTCGCCGAGCAGCTTTTCGACGCTGGCGAGCCCCTCGTCGGTCGAAAAGTCGGCTTTCAGCACGGTCACGCCGCGCAGCGGCTCCATGTCGAGCACGTCGACGGCGACGATCGTGGCGCCCCGGCCGAGCTTCTGCGCGAGCACCTGGCTCCAGCTGCCCGGCGCCGCGCCCAGGTCCACGGCCCGGATCCCCGGGCGGAACAGGCTGTCCTTCTCCGCGAGCTGCAGCAGCTTGAACGCGGCGCGCGAGCGGAAGCCCAGGCGATTCGCTTCCTTCACGTACGGATCGTTGACGTGCTCGTGCATCCACGCCTTGCCGAAGCGGTGCTTCCGTCCCGTCGGGATTGAGCGTTTTTTTCAAGCGCGCGGCGGCAGCGAGTCGCGAGGAAGCGACCGATGCCGTCCCAGAACTCGTCGGCCATGCTGAGGTTGTTGTGCCCCGCCCCTTCGAGCGCGATCCACTGCTTCGGCCCCGGCCACGCCTCGTGCAGCACGCGCGAGCGCGACAGCGGGATGATGCCGTCCGCCGTGCCGACGATCGTGAGCAGCGGCACGCGCGCCTCCTTGACGGCGGCGAGCGAGTCGAACCGATGGCGGAGCAGCCAGGACACCGGTAGCCACGGATAGTGGCTGCGGCCGATCTCGACCAGGCTGTCGTACGGCGAGATCAGCACCGCGCCGGCCACCGGCCGCTCGGCCGCGACCCGCGCTGCCACGCCGGTTCCGAGGCTGCGGCCGACGACGACGATGCGGCGCGGATCGACGTCGGGTCGCGCGGCGATCGCGTCGAACAGCGCGAGTCCGTCCGCGACCAGCGCCTGCTCGCCGGGCTTGCCTTCGCTGCGCCCGTAGCCGCGGTAGTTGAGCCCGGCGATCGTCCACGCACGCGGCCAGCGTGCGTCGGCGAGCGTCCAGGAGATCTCCTCGGCGTTGCCGCCGAAGTACAGCAGCACCGGCGCAGGTCGTCGCGCACCGGTGATCTGGAAGCCCGCGAGGCGCGTGCCGTCCGCGGCCACGACGTCGAGCGGCTTCGCATGCGCGGGCAGATGCGTGGTGTCGGTGAGCGGCTGCGGAAAGAAGATCAGCCGCTCCTGCGAGATCCATGCGGCAGCCGGGATGCCGACGATCAGTGCCGCGACGATGAGTAGCCATTCCACGATCCGGCGTCCCTTCGAATGTTCCCGCAGGCATCGGAGCATTATAGTGACGCTGCCGGTGCGGTCCCGACACCCGCCACGCTACACTTTGCCGATGATCGCGCTCACCTCCAAGCAGCGCCGCGAGCTGCGCGCGCAGGCGCACGCGCTTCATCCGGTGGTCAGCGTCGGACAGCACGGCCTGACGCCGCAGGTGATGCACGAGATCGACGTGGCGCTTCGCGCGCATGGGCTCGTCAAGGTGCGCGTCTTCTCCGAAGACCGCGCGCAGCGCGAGACGATGCTCGCGCAGATCGCCGACGAGCTCGACGCGGCGCCGGTCCAGCATCTGGGCAAGGTGCTGATCCTGTGGCGTCCGCTGGAGGAGAAGCCGGCGAAGCCCGCAGCACGTCCGGCAAAGAAGAAGCCGAAGGAGCGAGCGCGGGCAGGCTCGAAGCGACCTGCAACAGAGCGCATGACTCGCGAAGCACGCGTGCCGCACAGCGCAGGACGACGCGCGCGCGGCGCTGCATCCGCCGCCGACGATCGCACCGGTCCTGATTCGCGTCGACGTCCGCGGCACGGTGACGACCAAGCGTTGCGCGCTCGACGAGGCTCCGCAAACGCCGGAAGCGCGGCGTCGACCTTCGTCGTCGCTGCAAACGGCCCGCGCACCGACGGGCAAGTCCGCTCCGAATCCGCGGCGGCGCCGGCGCGCCGGTTGACGCTCCGTCGTCGCCATTCCCCCTGAACCTACCGCCGCTGGTTGAATCTACGGTGCTCGCATAGGGCAATCAAGGTTGCTGGCACATTTTCGCCGACCCGGTTATCCTCGAATCACTGCACAGGGCTTCGATCTCGACAGCCGCATCGAATAAGTGCACGCGTTCAACAGCTGAAGCAGGCCGAGTTGCCATGACGACTCGCCGCGATTGTCGCTTTGCCGCAAAGCTGCCTTCGGGCGGTTGACGATCTACCTAGGGGAGCGTGGGATGGCTAGATGGTTGCGCGCGATGGTCGCGCTCGTTGTCGTTTCTATTCAGCGCAGTACCGACTGCCAGCGCGCAAACGCAAACAGCGGTCGAGTACTACCACACCGGCTGGAACTACTATTTCGTAACGTCGTTCCCGCCCGAAATCCTGGCCTTGGACGGCGGCGCGTTCGGCGGAGTGTGGAAACGAACGGGGCAGACGTTCCCCGTTTGGTCCGCGCAGGAAGCCGGCACGTCGGCAGTGTGTCGATTCTTCAGCACCAGCTTCGCCCCGCGCAGCTCGCACTTCTACACGCCCTACGCGGAAGAGTGCGACGAGGTCAAGCGCAATCCCGACTGGCAGTACGAGGCGATCTCCTTCTACCTCAAGACGCCGGACGGGAACGGGAACTGCCCAGCGGGGTCGGCACCTATGTACCGGCTCTACAACAACGGCATGGGAGGCGCGCCCAATCATCGCTACGCAACGAGCCGGGCGACCGTTGAACAAATGCGCGCGCAAGGCTGGATCTCGGAAGGAAGTGGGCCTGATGGGACCAATGCCTGTACGCCGTCGAGCGGCGGTCCAGCAGACTGCCGAAGGCATATGGACTGGCACGACGGACCGCAACGAAACGGTCCGGGCGATCATTCTCGACGAGGGCACCTACTACATCCTCTACTCGAAACCGGGCAACGCGATCGATGCCGGGGTTTTCCAGGGTTCGGGCACCGCCATCGACGGCAATTTCTCGTCACCCAACGGAATGAACTTCGCCATCGCGAACGCGCTCGAAACGAACGGATCGGCCTCTCCGGTGTCATTGAGCGGCAGCTACGCGCCGCGAAGCAGTCTGCAACTGACCCTCACCGACCATTTGGGTACGCGTAACCTGGCTGCGACTTACATCCCCGGATCCGAACAGCCCCCCAGTCTGACCGCCGTCGCTGGCACTTACACTGGCGTGGCGGGCCACATAGACGGCAGGCGCCCGGCAACGTTCACGCTGAGCATCGACGGGAACATCACAGGCAGCAATGACGTATGCGCATTCACAGGCACCATGACTCCGCGCAATTTGGTCAATGCATTCGATTGGACCCTCCGAGCTATCGGCGGTCCCTGCCGCTTCGGCAGCGGTCCGATCTCCGGCGTCATGTACTACGATGAAGCCACCCGGAAGATTCACGGCTTTGCACCGTTCGACGGGCGCAGCAATCAATACTATCTGATCGGCACGAAGCCCTGAGCGACCCGATCGCCGGGTCGACTCCGAGATGCAGCCCGAGTCACGATCGCCCTAGCCCACGGAATCGGCGCCGCCCCTTGTGGCTCGCCTCAACGCTGAGGTGCGGGCGAGGTACCTGGCGCGTAGCGTAATTCGACGCCATGGCTGACGTCCGCCACCCGCTGGACGCCTTCGCCGTCAGGTGCGATGCTCGTGCTTTCCGCGCTCTGGGGCTTCCAGCAGGTGGCGATCAAGCTCGCCGCGGCCGACATCTCGCTCGTGATGCAGGGCGCGATCCGATCCGCGATCGCAACTCTGCTCGTGCTCGCATGGGCGAAAGGCCAAGCGGGTCCCGCTGTTCGAGCGCGACGGCTCGCTGGGGCCGGGCTTGCTCGCTGGGCTGCTGTTCGGCAGTGAATTCGCGCTGATCTACGCAGGGCTGAACTACACGACTGCGTCGCGCATGGTCGTCTTCATCTATCTGGCACCGCCGCTGACCGCGCTCGGCCTCGCGATCTTCGTGCCCGGCGAGCGCCTGGGGCGCGCGCAGTGGTTCGGCGTGGCGATCGCGTTCGCGGGCATCGCGTTCGCGTTTCGCGAGGGGTTCGACGCGGGCGAACGCTCGACGCTCGTCGGCGATGCGTTCGGCATCCTCGCCGCGGCCGGATGGGCGGCGACGACCGTGCTGATCCGCGCGACGCGACTCGCGCGCGTGAGTGCGACGAAGACGCTGTTCTATCAGCTCGCCGTATCGGCCGCGATGTTGCCGATCGTCTCGCTCGCAATGGGCGAAGCGGGCGTCGATCGCCTGGACCCCGGTCGCGATCGCAAGCCTCGCGTACCAGTCGATCATCGTGGCGTTCGCGAGCTACCTGACCTGGTTCTGGCTGCTGACTCGCTATCTTGCGAGCCGGTTGTCGGTGTTCTCGTTCGCAGCGCCGCTGTTCGGCGTTGCGTTCGGCCACTTCGTGCTGGACGAGCCGATCACGCCGGCGTTCCTCGTGTCGGCGGCGATGGTCGGTGCGGGGATCGCACTGGTCAACCTTCGACCGCGGGCGGGTACATAGCCTTGGCGAACGACGCTTCCAAGGTTCGCGCCAAGCCGCGACCGGCTCGTGTCCCCGTTCTTCACCGCCGCACGACGCGCACGGAAGCGGCCGGCGTTGGCTTGAGCGTACGTACCTCGGCGTAGACGCACTCGGCCAGCGCCGTGGCCGGCGCATAGTGCTCGAGCGAGCGATGCAGCAGCATGCCAGTCGAAAAGCGCCAGATCTCCAGCGCCAGCGGAAGAATCCGGATTCCGAGGTCGGGCTGCGCGTTGATCAGCGCTTCCGACACGCAGGCGAGGTACGGCCCTGCCTTCAACAGCCGGATCAGCGCGGACATCGACGTCGACTCGACACGGATCGCCGGCGGCGCCGCACCCGCGGCCTGCATCGCGGCCAGCAGACGCACGATCACGTCGCGGTCCTGCTGGTAGATGACCCAAGGATACGGCGCGAGGTCGCGCGCTGTCACACGCGGGCGCTGCAGCAGCGGGTGATCCGTCGCAGCGACGATACGGATGTCGTTCGCGAGGAACTCCCGCCGCAGGATGAACGGCGGCAACTGCGTCGGCGGCGGGAATCGCACCGAAGACCAGATCGAGCTCGCCGTCGAAGAGCTTCGGAAGGATGACCGCATTGACTCCCACGTCGAGGTGCACAGCGAGCTTCGGAAAACGTTCCTGCATCCTGGCGATGCCGACCGGGACGATGGTCGCGCCCCAGAACGGTCCGGCGCCGACGCGCAGGCGACCGGCGTGGCCTTCGCGAAACGCATCCATTTCCGCTTCCGCGAACTGGATCTCGGTCGCGATTCGCTGCGCGTGGCGGAGCAGCACTTCGCCGAACGGCGTCAGCGCCATGCCGCGCGGCAGACGCTCGAACAGCGCGACGCCGTAGTCGGCTTCGAGCCGCCGGATGCTGCGCGTCAGTGCGGGCTGCGAAATCGCGAGCGCGCGGGCAGCCGCGCTGACGCTTCGCTCGTTCGCCACGGCGAGGAAATGCCGCAGCAACGGCACCCTGCTGGAGTGGACCCATGCCTTCCGGGTATGGGAATCGGCAGAAATGGAATTTCTCATTATCGGCCCGCCCGGTCAAACTGTGCCGGATTTCTCTTCGAGAGGGCCGCGATGCGTACGGTGTTCGTTCTGTTCGACTCGCTCAACCGGACCGGCATGGGCTGCTATGGTCCCTCGCCGATCGCAACCCCGAACTTCGACCGCTTCGCCAAGCGGGCGGTGACGTTCGATTCGCACTTCGTCGGCAGCCTGCCCTGCATGCCCGCCCGGCGCGACCTCCACACGGGGCGGCTCAACTTCATGCACCGCAGCTGGGGGCCGCTCGAGCCGTTCGACAACTCGTTCCCCGAGCAGATGCGCGAAGCAGGGAATCCATACCCACCTGGTCACCGACCACCTGCATTACTTCGAGGACGGCGGCTCGACGTATCACGGCCGCTTCCGCACCTGGGACTTCATCCGCGGGCAGGAATACGACCCGTGGAAGGCGATGGTCGAACCGCCGCTTGCCCGGCTTCGCGAGAAGTTTTCGCCGAAGCATTACGACCTGGATGACGGCTGGAAGCGACTGCAGCACGCGATCAACTGCGAGTTCATGGAGGACGAGCCGGACTTCTGCCTGCCCCGCTGCTTCGCCAGCGCGTTCGAGTTCCTCACGCTCAACGATCGCGCCGACAACTGGTTCCTGATGCTCGAATGCTTCGACCCGCACGAGCCGTTCCATGCGCCGGCGCGCTTCAAGAAGGCTACGAGACCGGTTGGAAGGGCGGCGTGCTCGACTGGCCGCACTACGAGAAGGTGCTGGATTCCCCGGAGGAAATCGCCGAGATCCGCGCGAACTACGCTGCGCTCGTGGCGGCATGCGACCACTATTTCGGCAAGCTGCTCGACTGGTTCGACGAGCACGACATGTGGAAGGACACGGCACTGGTCCTGTCGACCGACCACGGATTCCTGCTCGCCGAGCACGACTGGTGGGGCAAGAACCTGATGCCCTACTACACCGAGATTTCGCACATCCCTTGCATCGTCCACCATCCCGAGCATGTCGCCCATGCGGGCGAGCGCCGTCGCTCGGTCACCCAGACGATGGATCTCAACCCGACGTTCCTCGACCTCTTCGGTCTGCCAGTGCCCTGAGGAGGCGCGCGGCCGGTCGCTTCTGCCGCTGCTCGAGAGCGACCGACCGATCCGGGACATCGGCATCTTCGGCATGTTCGGCGGCCCGATCGGCGCCACCGACGGTCGCTACACCTATTACCTCTACCCGGACGACCTGTACGCGCCGGGCCTGTACGAATACACGCTCATGCCGATGCATCTGCATTCGCTGTTCAGCGGATCGGAAATGAAGACTGCGAAACTGGCCGGACCGTTCGACTTCACGAAGGACATGCCCCTCCTGCGCATCGATGCGCTGATGGATGCACGCCGCATCCCGATGCACGACAACAGGAAGTTCGATCCCGGTGTGGGCACGACGCTGTACGACCTGGAAGGCGATCCGAAGCAGCTTCGTCCGTTCCGGGACGTTGCGCTCGAACGGCGCTTCAAGGACGGTATCGCTCGCGTGCTGGCCGAGCACGATGCACCGCCGGAGATCTATGCACGCTACGGTTTGCCCGCCCCGCAATCGCTCGGCCGCCGTGCTGCGGCGTGAAGAAAGAACGGCAGTCGACGACTTCGCGATAGGTAACGCGATCAGCGAGCTGGCGATCGCGACGCGATCGCCACGGCCAGGTCGAACGCCTGCTGCAGCCCTTCCACGTTCGCAACGTTCTTGCCGACGATGTCGAACGCCGTTCCGCTTGCACAGGTGGCGACCGGCACGGGCAATCCGCCATGCAACGTGACGCCGTTGTCGAAGCCCATGAGCTTCATCGCGATCTGCCCCTGGTCGTGGTACATCGTCACGACCGCGTCGTAGTCCCCGCGCTTTGCCGCCAGGAACACCGTGTCCGAGGGCAGTGGGCCGACCGCTTCGATGCCTTGTGCGCGTGCCCGCGCGATCGCCGGCGCGATCACGTCGATCTCCTCGCGACCGATCGATCCTCCGTCACCGGCATGCGGATTGAGGCCGGTCACCGCGATACGCGGTGACGCGCGACCCGCCGCAACCAGATAGCGGTGCACGATCTCCACCGCTTCGACGACACCGTCGATGCTGATCGCATCGGCCACGTCCCGCAGCGGAACATGCGAAGTGACGCGCGATGTCCACAGCGGGCCGGTGATGTTGAACTCCGAGACGAACCCGTGGACGTCGAAGCGCTCCTGCATCAGGCGCAGCTCGTCCTCGTGCGTCATGCCGGCAAGCCGCAGCGCGTGCTTGTTGAGCGGCGCGAACACGATGCCGTCCACTTCGCCGCGAAGCGCAGCCTGCGTCGCCGCCTCCAGCGCCGTCAGCGCGGCGTGACCGCCCGCCGCGGTGGCGATGCCCGGCGTGATTGCCTCTGCACCGCCGAGCGCGAGCGGCTTGAGCGTCGCGCCGCTGTCGCCTGCCGCGCCAACGAGCGCTTTGACGTTCGCTACGCGCTCGCCGGCTGCGATCGTCGCCGGATCGGCGAATACGACGATGTCCGCGGCCTGCACGTTCGGCCGGTCGCGCGAGCAGCTTGGCCGCGAGCTCGGGTCCGATGCCGTTCGGGTCGCCGGGAAGGAAGGCAATGCGGGGGCGCGACATCGTTCTTTCTCTCGCAAGACGTGAGCTCATTCGGCCTTGATGTTGGCCGACTTGATCAATGCGCCGAAACGGTCGTATTCCTTCTTGTTCATCTCGGCGAACTGCTCGATCGTCAGCGTGCCCGGCTCGCCGCCGAGGCCCTTGAGCCTCGCCTGCACGTCGGGCAGCTTCAGCGTGCGCACGAGCTCCGCGTGGAGCTTGTCGATGATCGGCTTCGGCGTGCCGCCGGTGACGAACAACCCGTACCACGTCGTCATCTCGGCCGCCGGATAACCTGCCTCGGCGATCGTCGGCACGTTCGGCAATTCCGGCGAGCGCTGCGGCGAGGTCACGGCAAGCGGGCGGAACTTGCCGGACTTGATGTGCGGCATCGCCGAGGAAGTCGTGTCGAACATCATCTCGACGTTGCCGCCGAGAATGTCGACGTGCGCTTGGCTGGATCCCTTGTAGGGGATATGGACGGTCTTCGTCCCCGCCGCCTGGTCGAAGGCTTCGCCCGCGATGTGTTGCGTGCTGCCGATGCCTGACGACGCGTATTTGAGCGTGCCCGGCTGCGACTTCGCCGTCGCCACGAGCGCCTGCACGTCCTTCGCCGCGACCTTGTCGCCGACGACCAGGACGTTCGGAACGACGACGATGAGCCCGACCGGCTGCAGCTGCTTCAGCGGATCGAAGCTGAGCTTCATGAGGTGCGGCGCGATCGCCTGTCCGGTGTTCGTCGCAACCAGCAGCGTGTAGCCGTCCGCCGGCGCCTTGGCGGTCAGGTCCGCGGCGATCGTGTTCGACGCGCCCGGCCGGTTCTCGACGACGAATGGCTGCTTCAGCGACTCGCCGAACTTCTCGGCGAGCATGCGCGCGATCACGTCGGTTCCGCCGCCCGCGTTCGCACCGACCATGATGCGGATCGGCTTGTTCGGATAATCGGATTGCGCAATCGCTGGTCCGGCGGAAAGCGCGATCGAGGCGAGCGCGATCGAAAGCAGGGTACGCATGAGTTCCTCCAGGAGCTGTCGGGTTGGTCTCATCCCGATCGGAAGCGTGCATGCTACGCCTCCGCGATGATAACCGCCAATCGCGTTTTCAGATGTTGTGATACGCTTTTGGAATGCCTGCGGTCCCTCGTCGAAATCGTCGTGTCAAGCCAGCGTCCGCAGCCCGATCGCCCGCTGGCGACGCGGCTCAAGCTGCGCCAGCTCGCATTGATCGTCGCGATCGCGGAACGGCGCAGCCTGCGTCAGGCTGCAAACGACGTCGCGATCACCCAGCCTGCTGCTACGAAACTCTTGCGCGATCTCGAGGACGCCGTCGGGCTGACGCTGTTCACGCGTCATGCATGGGGCATGGCGCCGACGGCCTATGGCGAAGCGCTGGTCCGACACGCGCGCGGGCTGCTCACCGGGGTCAGCGAGGCCGGCAGCGAGTTGTCGGCGCTCGCGGCCGGTGCGACCGGCTTCCTTCGCATCGGCGGCGTGACGGGCGCGATGCCGGGCCTGCTTGCCCCGGCAATTCGGAGGATCCAGCAGGAACGTCCGGGCGTGAAGCTGTTCGTGCTCGTGAACACGAGCGAAGTGATGATGGCCGCGCTGCGGCAGGGAACGCTCGATGTGGCCGTGTGCCCGCTGCCGGGCGATGCCGACGTTTCGGACTTCGAGGTGACGGCGCTCGCGGACGAGCCGCTGCGGATCGTGGCGCGGGCCGGCCATCCGTTGGCCAGGCGGCGATCGGTCCCGTTCGCAGCCCTCGGGGATTCGACCTGGATCATGCAAACGCCGGACAGCCCGCTGCGTCGCGATGTCGACGCGATGCTCCGAACGGCCGGGATGCGACCGCCGGCGGTGATCGTGGAAACCGTATCGATCGTCGCGACGATCGCGCTGCTGCAGGAAAGCGATGCGATCACCGTGATGCCGCAAGCCCTCGCCCGGCATTACGCACGCTTCGGCATGGTGACGGAGCTGCCGGTTCGCGTGCCGACGCCGACGAGCCGTTACGAGCTCGTCACGCGCGCGCACCGCGAGTTGTCGCCGGCGGCGCAGGCGTTCGTCGTGGCGTTGAAGGAATCGGTCAGAGGGCGGACGGCTGGCTAGACGCGACCTGCTCGGCCCATTCGCGGAATGCCTGACCGGCTTGCGTCGGGTCGAACGCGCGCTGAAGCCGTTGGCGAAACGTCGAGTCGGAGAACATCCGCGCAACGAGTGCGAGAAGCTCGAGGTGGTCGTCGGTGGCGCCATCCGCGGGAACCATGATCACGAAGATCGTCGAGACCGGCTTGCCATCCGGTGCATCGAACGCGATCGCCTGCTTCGGGCGCATGTAAATCGTCAACGGTCGATCGATGCCGCCGATCCTCGCATGAGGAATCGCCACGCCCTGCCCGAGCGCGGTCGACCCGACCTGTTCCCGGCGCCATAACGCGCGAAACACCGGCGGCGCCTTCAGGCCGTGGGTCTGCGCAATGGCCACAGCGGCAGCTTGCAGCGCCTGCTGCCTTTCGGCAACGTCGACATCGAGAATGATTTCCTCCGGACAAAGCCATTCCGCGATTCGCTGAAGTCGGCTCGTTGTATTCATCTCGGGCTCAAGCATGACGTAGTGGCGAGATTCGATTTGCATCCCCACTCCGTTCCAAGTTTCCAGGTGGACGATCCACGGTCTCGGGGCCTCGTTCGGTTCCCTTCTCTTGCATAAGCCTAGCGGCTCGCGCATGAACAAAATCTAGAAATTCGCTCGTGTCGTGCATACGCAGCGTAAATGGGCTCGGCAGCCGCCGCCCCTGGCTTGAGGATCGCTGCCGCAGGCGCCAAGTAGGTCCGTCTCGGTTGCATTCGTAACGATCAGCCAGCGACTTGAAATCAGTCCCCATCCGAGCGCGCCTAGTCTCACGTCAATCGGTCCCGACGAACGCGACGACGATTGCTGTTGGCCGGTTCCGGCATCCCGATCGCCAGTGCACCCGCATCGGTTGCCGATTGTTCAGACCCTCCTCCTCGGCATTAACGCGGCGTTGATACGGCTATCTGGGCTTTTGATCCGACTTTTGCTCAGAACACCGTACCGTGATGGATGGCTACAAGGGGAAATCCATGGACTTCGCATTCCTTGCGCTGATCGCAGCACTCGCCGCCGTGACGATCGGCCTGATCTACGGACTCGAACGCCTGCGGGGCCGAAATGAGCGCCCTTTACGCGGTCGCCGCGCTGCTGGCGGCCGGGCTGTTCGTCTACCTCGTGGTGGCGATGCTGAAACCGGAGTGGTTCGAATGAGCGCCAAGGGGGTCCTCCAATGAGCGCCAACAGCTATCTGCAGCTGGGTCTCTACATCGTCGTGCTGCTCGCGCTCGCGAAGCCGCTGGGCGCGTACATGGCGCGCGTCTACGAGGGCCAGCCGGCCGTGCTCAACCGGTTCGGCGCCCCGCTCGAGCGCGCTGCTCTATCGCGTGTGCGGCGTCGACCCGCGGCCGCGAGATGCGCTGGACCGAATACGCGCTCGCGGCGATGGTGTTCAACATCCTGGGGCTGCTCGTGGTTTACGCGCTGCAGCGGCTTCAGGCGTGGCTGCCGCTCAATCCGCAGGATCTGGGCGCGGTTTCGCCCGACTCGGCGTTCAACACCGCCGTCAGCTTCGCCACCAACACGAACTGGCAGGGCTACGGCGGCGAGACCACGATGAGCTATCTCACGCAGATGCTCGGGCTCACCGTCCAGAACTTCGTTTCGGCGGCCAGCGGCATGGCGGTGCTGGTCGCGCTCATCCGCGGCTTCCAGCGCGCCGTCGTCCGACGACGATCGGCAACTTCTGGGTCGACCTCACGCGCTCGACGCTCTACATCCTGCTGCCGCTGTCGATCGCTCGGCGCGGTGCTCCTGGTTTCGCAAGGCGTGGTGCAGACGTTGTCGCCGTACAAGACCGTGGAGCTCGTCCAGCCGGTCACGTACGACACGCCGAAGCTCGACGCCGCCGGACAGCCGGTGAAGGACGAGAAAGGCAACGCGGTGACCGAGCCGGCCACCGCGAAGGAGCAGACGATCGCCGTCGGCCCGGCCGCGTCGCAGATCGCGATCAAGCAGCTCGGCACCAACGGCGGCGGCTTCTTCAACGTCAACACCGCCCATCCGCTCGAGAACCCGACGCCGCTCTCGAACTTCCTCGAGATGCTGTCGATCCTGCTGATCCCGGCGGCGCTGTGCTACACGTTCGGCGCATTGGTCAGGGACACGCGCCAGGGCTGGGCGGTGCTGGCCGCGATGACCGTCGTGTTCGTCGGCCTGCTCGCGGTCGCCGCGTGGGCGGAGAACCGCGGCAACCCGGTGCTCGCGAGTCTCGGCGTCGACCAGGCCGCGAGCGACATGCAGGCCGGCGGCAACATGGAAGGCAAGGAGACGCGCTTCGGCATCGCCAACTCGGCGCTCTGGGCGACCGCGACGACCGCCGCGTCGAACGGCTCGGTCAACTCGATGCACGACTCCTACACGCCGCTCGGCGGCCTCGTGCCGATGTGGCTGATGCAGCTCGGCGAGGTCGTCTTCGGCGGCGTCGGCTGCGGGCTCTACGGCATGCTCGTGTTCGCGATCGTCGCGGTGTTCGTCGCCGGGCTGATGGTCGGCCGCACGCCCGAGTACCTCGGCAAGAAGATCGAGGCGTTCGAGATGAAGATGGCGGCGCTCGTCATCCTCGTGCCGCCGTTGGTCGTGCTCGGCGGTACGGCGATCGCAGTGATGCTTCCGCAGGGCGTGTCGAGCATCGCCAATCCCGGCGCGCACGGCTTCTCCGAGATCCTGTACGCGTTCTCGTCGGCCGGCAACAACAACGGCAGCGCGTTCGCCGGCCTGACCGCGAACACGCCGTTCTACAACACCGTGCTGGGACTGGCGATGTTGTTCTCGCGCTACTGGCTGATGATCCCGGTGCTGGCGATCGCGGGCTCGCTGGCCGCCAAGAAGACGGTTCCGGCGGGCCCGGGCACGCTGCCCACGCACACGCCGCTGTTCGTCGTGCTGCTCGTCGTCACGGTGCTGCTCGTCGGCGCGCTGACGTTCATTCCGGCGCTGGCG
Organism: uncultured beta proteobacterium; assembly: GCA_963804205.1. Classification (GTDB taxonomy): domain Bacteria; phylum Pseudomonadota; class Gammaproteobacteria; order Burkholderiales; family Casimicrobiaceae; genus VBCG01. The sequence goes on from CAWDPJ010000012.1 coordinate 61,018, forward strand.
CTCGGTCCGATCGTCGAGCACCTGCACGCTGTACGGCAGCCGCTGAGGGACCGACGATGACACGCAAGATCACTTCCGCTGTTCGACACGGCCTTGCGTCGCGGCACGGCGATCATCGACTCCTTCCGCAAGCTGGATCCCGCGCGATCAGGCGCGCAATCCGGTGATGTTCGTCGTCTTCGTCGGCAGCCTGCTCACGACCTGGCTGTGGATCCACGCGCTGCGCGGACAGCGGCGAGGCGCCGGCCGCGCTTCATCGTCGCCGTCTCGCTCTGGCTGTGGTTCACGGTGCTGTTCGCCAATTTCGCCGAGGCGATGGCCGAAGGCGCGGCAAGGCGCAGGCCGACGCGCTGCGCGGCACGCGCCAGAAGGTGTGGGCGAAGCGGCTGAACGAGCCGCGGCACGGCAGCGGCGTACTACACGCGACGCCGCGGCCGAGCTGCGCGAGGGCGACGTCGTGCTGGTCGAAGCGGGCGACCTCATCCCAGCGACGGCGAAGTCATCGAAGGCGTCGCGTCGGTCGACGAGAGCGCGATCACCGGCGAAGCGCGCCGGTGATCCGCGAAGCGGCGGCGACTCGCGCGCGGTGACCGGCGGCACGCGCGTGCTGTCCGACTGGCTCGTCGTGCGCATGCACCGCCAATCCCGGCGAGACATTCCTCGACCGCATGATCGCGATGGTCGAAGGCGCCAAGCGCCAGAAGACGCCGAACGAGATCGCGCTCGACGATCCTGCTCGCCGCGCTGACGCTCGATCTTCCTGCTCGCGACGGTCACGCTGCTGCCGTTTTCGATCTACAGCGTCGACGCGGCGAAGGCCGGCCAACCGGTCACGATCACGGTGCTCGTCGCGTTGCTCGTGTGCCTGATTCCCGACGACGATCGGCGGCACTGCTGTCGGCGATCGGCATCGCCGGCATGGACCGGATGATCCGGGCGAACGTGCATCGCGATGTCCGGGCCGCGCGGTCGAGGCGGCCGGCGACGTCGACGTGCTGCTGCTCGACAAGACCGGGACGATCACGCTGGGCAACCGCCAGGCGACGGCGTTCCTGCCGGCGCCCGGCGTGGAGCGCGCGCGACCTCGCCGATGCGGCGCAACTCGCTTCGCTCGCCGACGAGACGCCCGAGGGCCGCAGCATCGTCGTGCTGGCGAAGACGGCGCTTCGGCTTGCGCGAGCGCGACGATCGCCGAGCTCGGCGCCACGTTCGTGCCGTTCTCCGCGCAGACGCGGATGAGCGGCGTCGACCTCGACGGACGCAAGATCCGCAAGGGCGCCGCCGATGCGATCGCGCGCTATGTCGAAGCCGCAGGGCGGCAAGATGCCGGCCGCGGTGCGAGAAGCCGTCGAGGACGTTGCGCGCCGCGGGACGCACGCCGCTCGTGGTCGCCGACGGCGAGCACGTCCTCGGCGTGATCGAGCTCAAGGACATCGTCAAGGGCGGCATCAAGGAGCGCTTCGCCGAGCTGCGCCGCATGGGCATCAAGACGGTGATGATCACCGGCGACAACCCGCTCACCGCCGCGGCGATCGCCGCCGAAGCCGGCGTCGACGACTTCCTCGCCGAGGCGACGCCGGAAGCGAAGCTCAAGCTGATCCGCGAGTACCAGGCGCGACGGCCGGCTGGTCGCGATGACCGGCGACGGCACCAACGACGCGCCCGCGCTGGCGCAGGCCGACGTCGCGGTGGCGATGAACACCGGCACGCAGGCCGCCAAGGAAGCCGGCAACATGGTCGACCTCGACTCGCAACCCGACCAAGCTGATCGAGATCGTCGAGATCGGCAAGCAGCTGCTGATGACGCGCGGCGCGCTGACGACGTTCTAGCATCGCCAACGACGTCGCCAAGTACTTCGCGATCATCCCGGCGGCGTTCGCGACGACGTATCCGCGCTCGACGCGCTCAACGTGATGCGGCTGGCGACGCCGGCGTAGCGCGATCCTGTCGGCGGTGATCTTCAACGCGCTGATCATCATCGCGCTGATTCCGCTCGCGCTGCGGGGCGTGCAACTATCGTCGCGGTCGGCGCCGGCGCGCTGCTGCGCCGCAACCTGCTCGATCTACGGCCTGGGCGGCCTCATCGTGCCGTTCGTCGGCATCAAGCTGATCGACCTGGTGCTGGTCGCGCTGCGGCCTCGCCTAAGGAGATCGACCATGCTTCGCACTGCTTCAAGGCCTGCGCTGCTGATGCTGCGTCGTGCTGACCGTGCTGACCGGCGTCGTCTATCCGCTGCTGGTCACCGGCATCGCGCAGGCGCGTCTTCCGCGACGCACGCGAACGGCAGCCTGATCGAGCGCGACGGCAAGGTCGTCGGCTCGGCGCTGATCGGCCAGCCGTTCGCGATCCGAAGTACTTCTGGGGCCGGCCGTCGGCGACCGCGCCGATGCCCTACAACGCCGGCGCTTCGACCGGATCGAACCAGGGCCCGCTCAATCCGGCGCTCGCCGACGCGGTGAAGGCGCGCATCGAGGCGCTGCGCGCTGCCGATCCCGGCAACAAGCGCCCGTGCCGGTCGATCTCGTCACCGCGTCGGCGAGCGGCCTCGATCCGCACATCAGCCCGGCCGCCGCCGACTACCAGGTCGCGCGCGTCGCGAAGGCGCGCGGCGTTCCGCCGAGGACAGCGTGCGAGCGCTGGTCGCGCAGCACACCGAGGGCCGGCAGCTCGGCTTCCTCGGCGAGCCGCGCGTCAACGTGCTGCAGCTCAACCTCGCGCTCGACGCGCATGCGCTGATGATCGCGTCGCGCATGAGTCGCGGACGATGCGCCGCGCCGCGATCCCGACGAGCCGCTGCTCGCCCGACGCGCTCGCAGGCCGAGCGAGGCGCGAGGCGCACGCGCGGCGCGCCTGCAAGATCTTCTTCGGCGCCTCGCCCGGCGTCGGCAAGACGTACGCGATGCTCACCGCCGCGCGCAGCTGCGCGACAGGGCACTGACGTCGTCGTCGGCGTCGTCGAGACGCACGGCCGCAACGAAACCGAGCGCTGCTCGAGGGCCTCGAGCTCCTGCCGCGCCGCGAGATCGAGCTATCGCGGCGCGTACGCTCGAGGAGTTCGATCTCGACGCGGCGCTCGCGCGCCAGCCCGCGCGTGCTGCTGGTCGACGAGCTCGCGCACACCAACGCGCCGGGCTCGCGCCACCCGAAGCGCTGGCAGGACGTCGAGGAGCTGCTCGCCGCCGGCATCGACGTGTACACGACGGTCAACGTCCAGCACCTCGAGAGCCTGAACGACGTCGTCGGCAGATCACCGGCGTCCGCGTGCGCGAGACGGTGCCCGACGTGTCTTCGACAGCGCCGACGAGGTCGTGCTGGTCGACCTGCCGCCCGACGAGCTGCTGGGCGCCTGAAGGAAGGCAAGGTCTACGTGCCGGAGCAGGCCGAGCGCGCGGCGCAGAATTTCTTCCGCAAGGGCAACCTGATCGCGTTGCGCGAGCTCGCGCTGCGCCGCACCGCCGACCGCGTCGACGCGAGATGCGCAGCTACCGCCGCGACACGTCGATCGAGCACGTCTGGAAGACCGAGACCTCGCTGCTCGTCTGCATCGGCCCGAGTCGCGGGCGAGGACAGGTGGTGCGCAGCGCCGCGCGCCTCGCCGCGCAGCTCGACGCGCGCTGGACGCGGTCTACGTCGAAACGCCGGCGCTGCAGCGACTGCCCGATCCGAGCGCGAGCCGAATCCTGCGCACGCTGAGGCTCGCCGCAGGACCTCGGCGCGCAGACGGCGATCCTGTCGGCGCCGGACGTCGCTGCAGCGCTGGTCGCCTACGCACGGACGCACAACCTCGCGAGCGTCGTGCTCGGCGGCACCGCGACGCCGCCGCGCTGGCCGTGGCCATGGCGCGCATCGCGGCAGCGGCGATCGCGCAACGCGCGCCCGACGTCGACGTGATCCAGGTGGCGCGGGACGCGCGGCCACGCGAACTGCGCGCGCATCCGAGACCGGGGATCCGCGCGCAAGCCGACCGCGCGAGCGCGCTATCGCCGGTCGCTCGCGGTGCGTGTCGCGGTGACCACGCTGCGTCGCCACACTGCTGCACGCCCTACTTCGATCTCGCGAACATCGTGATGCTGTTCCTGCTCGCCGTCGTGCTCGTCGCGATACGCTCGGGCGCGGGCCGGCGATACTTCGCGGCCGTCGCTCAGCGTCGCTGGCGTTCGATTTCTTCTTCGTGCCGCCGCGGTTCACGTTCGCGGTCAGCGACGTCCAGTATCTCGTGACCTTCGTCGTGATGCTGGTCGTCGGGCTCGTCACCGGACAACTGACCGCCGGCCTGCGCTACCAGGCGCGCGTTGCCCGCTATCGCGAGGAGCGCGCACGCAGCGCTCTACGAGTTCGCGCGCGAGCTGTCCGCCGCGCTGACCGACGGAGCAGGTCGTCGGAGATCAGCGACCGACTTCATCGAGCACACGTTTCGTGCGAAGGCCGCCGTGCTGCTCCCGGATCCGACGACGAGCTGCAGTCACCGGCCGCGACGGTGGCGACGCCGGCCTACGATGTCGACATGCGATCGCGCAGTGGGCCTACGACCACAACGCAGCCGGCCGGTGCGGGCACCGACACGCTGCCGGCGACGCGCAACTCTGTACCTGCCGCTCAGGGCGCCGATGCGCGTGCGCGGCGTGCTGGTGATCGAGCCCGAGCGATCCCGCGCCCTGCATGGTCCCCGAGCAGCGCCGCTGCTCGATACGTTCGCCGCGCTGGTCGGCGATCGCGCTCGAGCGCGTGCACTTCGTCGACGGTCGCGCAGCAGACGCTGGTGCAGATGGAGTCCGAGCGGCTGCGCAACTCGCTGCTCGCCGCGCTGTCGCACGATCTGCGCACGCCGCTTGACCGCGCTGGTCGGGCTCGCCGACACGCTCGTCGCATGGAGCATCGCCGCAGAATCGCGGCGCGCCACGCGAGACCGCGCGCGTCGATCCGCGATGAGGCACGCCGCACGGCGCTGCTCGTCGACAATCTGCTCGAGATGGCGCGGATGCAGGCGGGCGGCGTGAAGCTCGGCGCGACTGGCAATCGCTCGAGGAAGTGGTCGGCAGCGCGGTTGCGTCGGTCGAAACGGCGCTTGCGCGGTCATCCGCTCGACGTCACGATCCCTCCCGACCTGCCGCTGCTTCGATCGACGGCGCGCTGATCGAGCGCGTGCTCGTCAACCTGCTCGAGAACGCGGCCAAGTACACGCCGGCCGGCACGCGGATCGGCCTGACCGCGCAGCGCCGGCGAGCGAACTGATCGAGGTCACCGTATGGGACGAGGGACCCGGGCTGCCGGCCGGCGAACGCGGCGCTGTTCGAAAAGTTCACCCGCGGCGACAAGGAATCGCGCGTCCCGGGCGTCGGTCTCGGGCTCGCGATCTGTCGCGCGATCGTCGAGGCGCACGGCGGGAGGATCTGGGCGGAGAACCGTACCGCGCGGCGGTGCGCGCATTTCGCTTCACGCTGCCGCTCGAGAACGCCGCCCGGCGAGCCGGAGGCGATCCCGACCGCGGCGGTCGTAATGACCGATATCGCGCCGATCGTCCTGCTGGTCGAGGACGAGAAGGAGATCCGCCGCTTCGTGCGTACCGCGCTGGAAGCGGAAGGCTACCGGGTCGTCGAAGCGGAAACGCTGCAGCGCGGCCTGATCGAGGCCGGCACGCGCAAGCCCGACCTCGTGATCCTCGACCTCGGCTTGCCCGACGGCGACGGCATCGATTTCATCCGCGAGCTACGCGCTGTCTCGGGTCGCCGGTCATCGTGCTGTCGGCGCGCGTCGACGAAGAGGACAAGATCGAAGCGCTCGATGCCGGCGCGGACGACTACCTCGATCAAGCCGTTCGGCGTCGGCGAGCTGCTGGCCCGCGTGCGCGCCGCGCTGCGCCGCAGGGCCACGCCCGCGACTGCGCGAATCGACCCACTGTTTCGCTTCGGCGATGTCGAGGTCGATCTCGCATCGCGGCGCGTCACGCGCGGCCAGCGCGCCGGTTCATCTCACGCCGATCGAATTCCGATTGCTTGCGGCGCTGCTGCGCCATCCCGACAAGGTGCTCACGCATCGCCAGCTCCTGCGCGAGGTGTGGGGCCCGACGCACGTCGAGCAACAACCACTACCTGCGCATCTACATGGCGCATCTGCGGCAGAAGCTCGAGGACGATCCCGCTCGGCCCAAGCATCTGGTCACGGAGATCGGCGTCGGCTATCGTTTCGTGCCGGAGTAACGTCAGGCGCGCTGACCGACCTCGAAGTTCGCGAGCGTCTCGAGCGCACGGACCATCGCCGAATGGTCCCACGCAGCGCCGCCGTGCGCGACGCAGGCGTTGAAAAGCTCCTGCGCGGTCGCCGTATTCGGGAGGCTCACGCCCATCTGCGCGCGCCGCGCCTAGCGCGAGATTGAGGTCCTTCTGATGCAGCGCGATCCGGAAGCCGGGGTCGAACGTCCGCTTCACCATGCGCTCGCCATGGACCTCGAGGATCCGCGAGGAGGCGAAGCCGCCCATCAGCGCCTGACGGACCTTGGCAGGATCCGCGCCGGCCTTCGATGCGAACAGCAGCGCCTCGCCGACCGCCTCGATCGTCAGCGCCACGATGATCTGGTTCGCGACCTTCGTCGTCTGCCCGTCGCCGTTGCCGCCGACCAGCGTGATGTTCTTGCCCATTCGCTCGAACAGCGGTTTGACCTTCGCAAATCCCTGCTCGGTGCCGCCCACCATGATCGTGAGCGATGCAGCCTTCGCGCCAACTTCGCCACCGGACACCGGCGCATCGAGATACTCGCAACCGAGCGCGTTGATGCGGTTCGCGAATTCCTTCGTCTCGATCGGCGAGATCGAGCTCATGTCGATCACGATCTTCCCCGGCGAGAGGCCAGCCGCGACGCCGTCGTCACCGAACAGCACTTCGGCAACCTGCGGTGTGTCGGGAAGCATCAGGATGACGACTTCCGTCTTTTCCGCGACCTCCTTCGCCGACGCGCAGCTTGTGACGCCCTTGTCGGCGAGCTCCGCGGGAACGCCCTTGCGTGCATACGCAAACAGCTTGTGACCCGCCTCGACCAGGTGGCCGGCCATGGGCTTCCCCATGATCCCAAGGCCAATGAATCCGACGTTGCTCATGGCTTTCTCCATGCAAAAGGCTCAGCGGCCGCACAACGCTCGTTTGCTGCATTGCCCGCGGGCGCCCGAAGTGGACAATGCGTGCCGTCCCGAGGCGCCCGCCACTTTCAACTCCGATGAAAAACGTGCAGCGCCGATCCTTTGTCGGCCACCGGCTCCGCGGACGCGTTTTTCATCGGTGGCCTATCGGTAATCGACGGTCACGATCTCGTAGGCGCGCACGCCGCCCGGTGCCTGCACTTCGGTGGTGTCGCCCTCGGTGCGGCCGATCAACGCGCGCGCGATCGGCGAGCTCACCGAGATCTTGCCCGCCTTGATGTCCGCCTCGTCGTCGCCGACGATCTGGTAGCGGTTGCGCTCGCCGCTGTCGAGCTCCTCGATCTCGACGGTGGCCCCGAAGACCACGCGCCCGTCGGCCTCGATCGTCGTCGGATCGATCACCTGGGCGTTCGCGAGCTTGTTCTCGACGTCGGCGATGCGGCCCTCGAGGAACCCTGGCGTTCCTTCGCCGCGTCGTAGTCGGCGTTCTCCGACAGGTCGCCGTGCGACCGCGCGTCCGCGAGCGACTGGATCACGGCAGGCCGCTCGACCGTCTTCAAACGGTGCAGCTCCGCCTTGAGGCGCTCGGCCCCTTCGACGGTCATGGGAAATTTGCTCATCGCGCGAATAAAAGAAAAGACCGGAAGCGTGACCCGCCTCCGGCTTTGCATAGTGTAGAGGAATCTTGTCTCGACTACTAACGAGCGCTCAACCCCACGCACGACGCCCGTAGTTTCGTGGCCTTTGCTCGCGGGCGCCGCCGGGCCGCCCCAAGGCGCCCGCCATTCTCACCCCGATGAAAAAGGCGCAGCGCCGCCATCTCGTCAGGCACCGACCCGCGGACGCCTTTTTCATCGGTCTAATCGGCCGTTTATCATCGGCCGCTCAATCTCGCATGCAGCGATTGCACCGCATAGGGCACCATCTCGCCCATCGTCTTCATGCCGATCGCTGCGGCCCGTGCGCCGTCGATCGTCGTATAGGTCGGGATCTGGTCGTTCAGCGCCTCGCGGCGGATCGCGTAGCTGTCCTGGATTGCGCTGCGCTGCTCCTCGACCGTGTTGATGACCATCGCGATCTCGTCGTTCTTCAGCATGTCGACGATGTGCGGCCGGCCTTCCTTGACCTTGTTCACGGCGATCACCGGAACGCCCGCCGCCTCCAGCGCCGCCGCCGTGCCCCGCGTCGCGACGATCTCGAAGCCAAGGTCGTGCAGCATGCGTGCGGTCTCGATCGCGCGGGGCTTGTCCGCGTTGCGAAGGCTCAGGAAAACCTTGCCCGTCGTCGGCAGCCGGACACCTGCGGCGAGCTGGCTCTTGACGAACGCCTCGCCGAACGTCTCGCCGACGCCCATGACCTCACCGGTCGACTTCATCTCGGGGCCGAGGATCGTGTCCACACCCGGGAACTTGATGAACGGGAATACCGCTTCCTTCACCGAATAGTACGGCGGCACCACCTCGCCGGCGATGCCCTGGTCGGCGAGCGATTGCCCGACCATGCAGCGCGCGGCGATCTTCGCGAGCGGCCGGCCGGTCGCCTTCGAGACGTAGGGGACCGTGCGCGACGCGCGCGGGTTCACCTCGAGGACGTACACGGTCGCACGATCACCGTCGTCCTTCTGGATCGCGAACTGGACGTTCATCAGCCCCACGACGTCCAGGGCCTTCGCCATCGCGATGGTCTGCCGGCGAAGCTCGTCGCAAAGCTCGGGGGACAGCGAGTACGGCGGCAGCGAGCACGCCGAGTCGCCGGAGTGCACGCCGGCCTGCTCGATGTGCTCCATGATGCCGCCGATCAGCACCTGCTCGCCATCCGACACGGCATCGACGTCGACCTCGGTCGCGTCGTTCAGGAACCGGTCGAGCAGCACCGGGCTGTCGTTGCTGACCTTGACCGCTTCCTTCATGTAGCGCTCGAGGTCGCGCGGCTCGTGCACGATCTCCATCGCGCGGCCGCCGAGCACGTACGAAGGGCGGACGACCAGCGGGTAGCCGATCGCTTCCGCTGCTGCGATCGCCTCCGCCTCGGTGCGCGCAGTCTTGTTGGGCGGCTGCTTCAAGCCCAATCGGTTCAGCATCTGCTGGAATCGCTCGCGGTCTTCCGCCATGTCGATCATGTCCGGCGACGTGCCGATGATCGGGACACCGTTGCGTTCGAGGTCGCGCGCAAGCTTCAGCGGCGTCTGCCCGCCGTACTGCACGATCACGCCCCACGGCTTCTCCACGTGCACGATCTCGAGCACGTCCTCGAGCGTCAGCGGCTCGAAGTACAACCGGTCCGACGTGTCGTAGTCGGTCGACACCGTCTCCGGGTTGCAGTTGACCATGAGCGTCTCGTAGCCGTCGTCGCGCAACGCCATCGCCGCGTGGACGCAGCAGTAGTCGAACTCGATGCCCTGCCCGATGCGGTTCGGCCCGCCGCCCAGCACCATGACCTTCTTCCGGTCGGTCGGCTGCGCCTCGCACTCGTCCTCGTACGTCGAATACAGATAGGCCGTGTTGGTGGGAAACTCCGCTGCACAGGTATCGACGCGCTTGAACACCGGCCGAATGTCCTGCGCATGCCGCCGCGCGCGCACCTCGGTTTCGGTGGTCTTCAGCAGGTACGCGAGGCGACGGTCGGCGAAGCCCTTGCGCTTCAATTCCCGAAGCTCGTCTCGCGTCAAGTCGGCGAGCGTGCGCTGCTCGACCGCGAGCTCGAGGTCCACGATCTCCTTGATCTGCGCGAGGAACCACGGATCGATCTTCGTGTAGCCGTGCAGCTCCTCGACCGACATGCCGATGCCGAACGCATCGGCGACGTACCAGAGGCGCTCGGCGCGCGGATACGCCAGCTCGTCGCCGATCTTGTCCGGATCGACGCTCTTCAGGTTGAACCCGTCCACGCCCACCTCGAGGCCGCGCAGCGCCTTCTGCAGCGATTCCTGGAACGTGCGCCCGATCGCCATCACTTCGCCGACCGACTTCATTTGCGTCGTGAGGCGGTCGTCGGCCTGCTTGAACTTCTCGAAGGCGAAGCGCGGCACCTTGGTGACGACGTAATCGATCGTCGGCTCGAACGAGGCCGGGGTCGCGCCCCCCGTGATGTCGTTCCGCAGCTCGTCGAGCGTGTAACCGATTGCGAGCTTCGCGGCGACCTTCGCGATCGGGAAACCGGTCGCCTTCGACGCGAGCGCGGAGCTGCGCGATACGCGCGGGTTCATCTCGATGACGACCATGCGCCCGTCAGCCGGGTTGATCGCGAACTGCACGTTCGATCCGCCGGTGTCGACGCCGATCTCGCGCAGCACCGCGACCGACGCGTCGCGCATGATCTGGTATTCCTTGTCGGTCAGCGTCTGCGCGGGCGCGACGGTGATCGAATCCCCGGTGTGCACACCCATCGGATCGACGTTCTCGATCGAGCAGACGATGATGCAGTTGTCCTTGCGGTCGCGCACGACCTCCATCTCGAACTCCTTCCAGCCGAGGAGCGACTCCTCGATCAGGAGCTCGTGCGTCGGGCTCATCGACAGGCCCCGCTTGCAGATCTCGTCGAACTCGTCCTTGTTGTACGCGATGCCGCCGCCGGTGCCGCCCAGCGTGAACGAAGGACGGATGACCGCGGGAAAGCCGAGCTCGGCCTGGACCCTGTGCGCGTCCTCGAGCGAATGCGCGATGCCGGAGCGCGCACTGCCCAAGCCGATCCGCGTCATCGCCGCCTTGAACTTCTCGCGGTCCTCGGCCTTGTCGATCGCCTTCTTCGACGCGCCGATCAGCTCGACGTCGAACTTGTTCAGCACGCCTTCGCGCGCGAGGTCGAGCGCGCAGTTCAGCGCGGTCTGCCCGCCCATCGTCGGCAGCAGCGCGTCCGGCCGCTCCTTCTCGATGATCTTCGCGACCATCTGCCAGGTGATCGGCTCGATGTAGGTGACGTCGGCCATCTCCGGGTCGGTCATGATCGTCGCGGGGTTCGAATTCACGAGGATGACGCGATAGCCCTCCTCGCGCAGCGCCTTGCAGGCCTGCGCACCCGAATAGTCGAACTCGCACGCCTGCCCGATGATGATCGGGCCCGCACCGATGATCAGGACGCTGTGGAGGTCGGTTCGTTTCGGCATGACCTACTTCTTTTCCATCAGGTGAACGAACCGATCGAACAGCGGGCCCATGTCATGCGGGCCCGGACTCGCTTCCGGATGGCCCTGGAACGAAAACGCGGGCTTGTCGGTACGCGCGATCCCCTGGTTCGTGCCGTCGAACAGCGAGACGTGCGTCACGCGCACGTTCGAGGGAAGCGACTCGGGGTCGACGGCGAAGCCGTGGTTCTGACTGGTGATCAGCACCTGCCCCGTATCCTTGTCGAGCACCGGATGGTTCGCGCCATGGTGCCCGGCCTTCATCTTGCGCGTGCGCCCGCCTGACGCGAGTCCAAGCAGCTGGTGGCCGAGGCAGATGCCGAACGTCGGCGTGCCGGTGTCGACGATCTCGCGAATCGCCGCGATCGCGTAATCGCAAGGTTCGGGATCGCCCGGGCCGTTGCTGAGGAACACGCCATCCGGCTTCATTCCGAGCACGTCGCGCGCGGACGTCTGCGCGGGCACGACGGTGAGCCGGCAGCCGCGCTCCGCGAGCATCCGCAGGATGTTGTGCTTGACGCCGTAGTCGTAAGCGACGACGTGGTAACGCGGACTTGCCTGTTGCCGGAAGCCCTCGCCGAGCGCCCACGTCGACGTCGTCCATTCGTACCGCGTTTCGCAGGACACGACCTTCGCCAGATCGAGTCCCGCCATCGACGGCGCAGCTTTCGCACGTGACACAGCATCCGACACCGCGGCCTCGTCGATGATGCCACCCGCGACGATGCAACCGTTCTGCGCGCCCTTGTCGCGCAGAATGCGCGTCAGCTTGCGCGTGTCGATGTCGGCAATGCCGACGACGTTCGCCGACTGGAGATACGTCGACAAGTCGCCCGTCGTGCGGAAATTCGACGTCACTCGCGGAAGATCGCGGATCACGAGACCCGCCGCGTGCACCCGTTTCGATTCGGCATCCTCGCGATTCACGCCGACATTGCCGATATGCGGATAGGTCAGCGTGACGATCTGACCTTCGTACGACGGATCGGTCAGGATCTCCTGGTAGCCGGTCATCGCGGTGTTGAACACGACCTCCCCGACGGTGCGACCGGTCGCGCCGATCGAGCGTCCGCGGAACACGGTCCCGTCGGCAAGCGCAAGCAACGCCGGAATCACGGGCGGGAACAGCGACGGGCGGGGGGTAACCAGCGGAGCGTCTTGAGCATTCATGGCGAAGCCTCGAGGGCCTGACCGCGCCGCTTCCTGGGAACCGGGCACGGCATGCGCGCGAAACCGACTGCGCCACGCCGCGATCCGGGTCGAGCACCCGGCGGACGCGAAAACGGGGAAGGCTTACGAGCCTCCCCCGCTAAGGCATCGAATTATACCTTATCGGCACCGGATCGGCATCCGACGCCAGTCAACGCCGCTCGACCCCTTGACGCAACCTCGACTCGTCTCCTAACATGATTCAAGTAAACGTTTTCTCGACGGCGTCCGCGGCGCGGTCGATCTCTCAAGCCCGAGGAAGCTCACATGGCGACCGTCATCGACGTCGCTCGGCACGCCGGCGTCTCTTCAGCAACGGTGTCTCGCGTGCTGAATGGCAGCATGACGGTCTCCTCGGAGATGCGCGACCGAGTGAACGCAGCGGTCAAGCGGCTGGATTTCCGTCCGAATCCGATGGCTCAGGGTCTACGCAGGGGCCAGACCAGGACGGTCGCCCTGCTCGTGGGCGACATTGCGCAGACCCACTTCGCAGAGCTGACGATGCAGCTTCAAGCGGCGCTCGAGGAAACCGGCATCGATCTGCTGCTCTACAACCTCGGGCACAGCGCGAACCGGCTTTCCGAGTTTCTCGTGCGTTCGGTCAGCATGCGCCTGCGAGGTGTCGTCATCGCCCTTTCGGACAACATTTCCAGGGCGACAGCGCCGCTCTTCGCCAATCTCGAAGAGAACGGCATTCAGGTCGTGTCGATCGGTCAGGACCTCTCCCGATACGGCATTCCCTCCATCGTGCACGAGGAGCGCGCCGCAGCGCATCGGTCGGTTTCGTATCTGCTCGCGAAGGGCCACAAGCGCATCGCCTATGTCGGACGGATCAAGGGCTCGGCGGTAGGCACCGAGCGGTTCCGCGGCTACCAGGCCGCGCTCGTGAAGGCGGACGCTTTCCGTGAGGAATTGGTCTGGGACATGGCCTATCGCTATGCGGCGGGTCGCGATGCGGTGTCGCGCGCAATGGATTCGGGACTCCGCTTCACCGCACTGCAAGCGGGCAGCGACGAGATCGCGATGGGCGCGCTCGCGGCGCTGCACGATCGCGGGCGAGAGGTTCCCGACGACGTCTCGATCGTCGGCTTTGGCGATGTCCAGATGGGTGCCTACCTGCGACCCGCGCTGACGACCCTGAGCTCGCACCCCGAGCTCGCGGCCAGGCACGTGTGCTCCATTTTCAAAGGCAATGGCGGCGGTGCATCGCCCGAGTTGACGGTCCTGGAGCGCGCGCTGGTCCAGCGCGAGTCCGCGTAAGTTTTCGATGACGCCGTTCGCCCCCTTTCCGCAGTTCGAGTAAACGATCACTCAACGTAGTGTCAAACGACTTCGCTCGCATGAATCAGGCGTCTCCACGGATTCTCCTGGACGTCCATGCGCACGTCATTCCCTTTCGAAAGGGCACCACGGAAGGTCTCGCCGGCATCGACTGGACACCCGCAGGCTGGCTTCGGATCGATGGTGTCGAGCTGGCCACAGCCAGAGCTCTACGACGTCGAGGCACTGATCGGCTGGATGGACGCTCAAGGCGTCGAGCGGGCGTGGATATCGATACCCCCAACGCTGTATCGCCCTCTGCTGTCTTCGGACCACGCGCGTCGATGGACCGATGCGATCAACGCCGGACTCGAAGCGGTCGCGCAGCATGCGCCAACGCGTTTGGCGCCGTTACTCCATTTGCCGATGCAGCATCCGGCGCTGGCGGCCGAAGTCGCGGGTACGGCCACGGCCGCCGATCACGCGCGATTCGCAATGCCCGCGGGGTCTGCGCAACATGCGCTCACGTTCTCGGATCCGCAGTACGACCCGCTCTGGACGACGCTGAATCGGGCGCGCGCGTTCCTGTTCCTCCATCCGAGCCGCGGATGCGACCCGCGACTCGACCCCTACCACCTGCATAACCTGCTCGGCGGCCCAACCGAGACCGCCCTCGCCGCGGCGCACCTCGTCATGTCGGACAAGGTCGAGCGACATCCCGACATCACGTTCTGCCTCGCGCACGGCGGTGGCGCGACAGCCGCCGTGGCGGGCCGGCTTCAACGGGGTCAAAGCAGCGGTCGATCAGGCGTGTCGACCGAGGGGGACAAGGTACGGCAGGGGCTGCGCCGCTTCTGCGTCGATTGCATTACGCACGACGCCGCGGCGCTTCGACTTGCCGCGACAATCCACGGCTCCGACCACGTTCTGTTCGGATCCGATTGGCCGTTCGTCATGGGCTTGCCCGATCCGCACAAACAATTGGCCGATGTCGATCCGAAACTGCTGCAGAGCATCTTCGTCGACAACCCCGAGCGCCTGTTGCGCGCCGGCGGTGAGATCCTGAAGAACGCTGAAGATGACGCGTAACCGAATGACGCCTGACCGGCCAGCGGAGGAGAACGATTCGGCGATGCCCGGTCTTCGCCCCGCATCGCTGGTCATGAGTCCGGAGCGCGCCGCCGCGGCCGTCCCCAACGCCCTGAGCTTTTCTCGCGCTGCCATGCGCGAGCTGGTGCGCGGGCGCTGGAAGGTCGAGAAACCGCGGTTCGATCTGGACGACGAAGGCCGCGGTGAAGTGCTCTATCGCCTCGTCGGAGGCGGCTGGGTGTTCCACTTCTTCCTCGTCTCGACCAAGCTGCCGGAAGCGCTGAAGACGGATCGAAACTTCGCGCAAAGCTGGGACGCCATGGGCGTGCTGTGCCAAGGCGAATGGACCCCCGAGCGGGAAGCGCACCTGCGCCGCGAAGTCCCCAAGCAACGCGCCGGCTATGCCGACTACGACACGCTCATCTATGCACGCGGCAACCGCAGCGGCCGCTTGTTCGAGCACGTGGTGGAAAGTCTGGCGGCCGGCCGCCAGCCGGACGCCCACCTGATCGCTCCGGTCGGCTACATCCTGCGAACCACGGCCTTCATCGGCAATGGTCAGCTCGGCACCCGTCCTCTCGCCGGCTATGAGGCCGATCATCCCTTCCGGCGTCCTTATCACGCCCAGTTCTGCTCTGCGTTCATGCTGCGCGAGTACGTGTTCGACCTCGTCGACCACCTCGCCCGGGCCCGCAATCCGGACGCAGCAAGGCTGGCTCCCGAATACCGGCGCTATCTCGGACTCGGCAACGCGGCCGCAACCGGGTTGGTGCCGTTTGTCGTCAACCATCCGCACGTCATGCACCGGTGGTGCATGACGCACGAGCTCGCACTCGCCAACGCGAAGCGTCGTCCGGCGGCGCCCGCAAGCGACGCGAGCAACCGGTTTGCAGCGTTGCTTCGAGAAAGCGATTCGGTATTTCACGGAGAGCGCACGTCCGTACGACGGCGTCTTTGCAACGGCGGATACGCTGGTCACCGACCTGCAGCTCGTAGCGGCCAGGTTCGACGAGTTTCGGCAACGCGGCACGATCGATGGCAAGCCCACGACCTTGCCCTGGATCGCATTGGCCGAATGGGCGGAACGCCAGGTGCGACTCGAAGCGATGGAGATCCTCCATTCGATCTTCATCGAGCTCTATCCCGACATCGTCGAGGCCGCGGCCGATTCCTTTCATGCCGAAGAGCGCTTCGAGCTCCAGCCGGAGATGCCGGTTGCCACCCTCCGCGAGCTGCTCGAAGCGCACTATGGTTGGGCGCTCGATCGCGAGTATCGCGACGACCCGGCGTCGTACTTCTGGTACCGATCGACGAAGGCGCCCCGCGACGTGCGGCGCGGCGTCAGGGGACTGGCCGCCGAGCTCGAGATCCGAGACGACGATGGATACGGTCCGCCAGACCCAGCGTCTGTGGACATCGCCTGCAACGCGCCGACGGCGCGACGTCCGTCGCCGACATCGTGTGCGCCCGGCCGGACTTGCGGCACATCGTCACCCGCGTGCAATCCCTTGCAGGGCTCGACTATGCAGAGTTGCGAGCCAACTGGCTGTCCGGCACTTTCACGCCCTTCGGTGTCATCCGTTTCGCGCTGTCGTTCTACGGCCTGGAAAAATTCGAGGCCGCATTGCCGAAATCGGTGCGCGGCACGTTCATGCAAGGCGCGCCCATTGCGCAGGACGTGGAGAACGGCGTCGATGGCGACTGGCCGTTCCCGCTGATGCCAACGCCTGCGATGCACGATACGCAGCGAGAACGCTTCGTGGAATCGCTGCTGACGCCGCACGCGACCGCACGCGACGCGGCAATTCGCGCGGAAGCGAGCCCGCCCTCGAGCCTCGTTATCGCGCCGCAGGAGTTGGCGCGCATGGCGCAAGTCGCGCTTCAGGGTCATGGCGCAGCGCTGGGTGTCGCGGAGGCGGCCGCGAGCATGTTCATGTTCGCTCAGGCGTGTGACCAACAAGCATGTGACGCGCTCCTGCAGCACTGCGCCGAAGGCCTCGTGTCCCGTGATGCCAGGATACGTAAAGCGCGACGAAGCGAACGTCATGCCGAAATCGACGCACGCGGCGCCTCGGCGCTGGTGGCGGCGCCTGCGGCGCTCGATCTCGCCCTCGCGCAGGCCGACTCGTCCTCTGACGGTGTCGGGGCCACGCTGGTGATAAATGCCAGAGACCCGTCACTCGTGGGCGAAGTTTCGCTACGTTGCGCAGAGCGAGGATTCGTCGGCGTGCTCACGTGGCATGCCAACGTCGCGGATGAGGATGCGAACTCCGGGTTCACTGCGGCCGGACCGAGCGACGCGGGTCCCTGGTACGTGGACGCGAGATTGCCCGCGCCAGCGACGCTGCATGCCGCGTTCTGCGCCGAGGCGGGTCCGGGTATTCGAGCCAAGGTTGAACCCGGCGCGATTCGCCAGCGATCTTGCCGAGGCGCTCTCGCCCACCGACGGCGCTTCCGGCCCTGGCGACAGTTTCCTCGTCCTGTGCATCAAGCAGGCCGCGGCGAGCGAGGCCGCGAACGTTTTCGACGCCCTGACGGCTTCGTGCGGCGCCGGTATCGCTGCGTTTCGCCAGGCCTGGAGCGGCACTGAGCTGGCACGCCAGCGCAGTGCGTGGCTGCAGCGCGGCGTCCCGCTGAGCAGGCAACAGTTCGATGCGCTCAACAAGGCGGGCGAAGCCCTGCTCGTACCTGTCGCCGAAGAGCATCGCGTGCTGAAGGACGGCGCGGATCCACTGAAAGTGTTCTGAGGAGTGCAGCCCATGAACGACGCAGCCATCAAGCCGGAAGGGGTCGAGGTCGGCGGTCGGATCTATCCGATCGTCGATGCGCTGTCGATGCCGACACCGGAGCGTCGCTGGTTCGAACAGTGGCGTGAAGGCGGCCTCGCGCTGCGTCAACACGACGGTCGCCGTATGGGAGAACGCCAGCGAAACGCTTGCCGTCCTCGGCAAGTGGCGCCACGTTCTCGCGCAGAACAGCGATCTCGTCGCCCCGGCGACCAGCGTCGAGGAGATCGAGGCGATCCGGAAGTCCGGCCGGACCGCGATCGTCTTCGGCTTCCAGAATACCGCGCCGATCGAGCACAACATCGACTTGTTCGGGACGTTCCGTGATCTTGGCGTCTGCATCATGCAGCTCACCTACAATCTGCAGAACTACATCGGCTGCGGGTATTGGGAGGAGAACGACACCGGCATCTCGTCGCGCTTCGGCCGCAAGGCGATCGAGGAGATGAACAAGGTCGGCATCCTGATCGACCTCTCGCATTGCGGCGAGCGAACCACGCTCGGCGCCATCGAGCGATCGGAGCGCCCGGTCGCCATCACGCACGCGAATCCGCGCGAATTCGTCGGCAGCGGCGTCTACGGCGCCGGCCGGCAGAAGACGACCGAAGCCATCAAGGCCCTGGCCGCCCGACGCGGAGTGATCGGCCTGTCGCCCAATCGCAACATGACCAAGAAGGGCGCTGCGACCACGCTGGAGGAGTTCGGCGACATGGTGGCCTGGGTGGTCGATCGGATCGGTGTGGACGCAGTCGGCATCGGCAGCGACTACTGCCCCGGACACTCGGGCTCGGTGCGCAGCTGGTGGCGGTACGCTCGGTGGTCACGCGAACTGGCGCCTGCCGAGCAGATGACGATGGCGCCGCACGAGGGCTGGTCCGACTGGGTGCGCACACCTGCAGGGCTGTCGAACATCGCCGCCGAACTCG
This sequence comes from uncultured beta proteobacterium, assembly GCA_963804205.1. Lineage (GTDB taxonomy): Bacteria > Pseudomonadota > Gammaproteobacteria > Burkholderiales > Casimicrobiaceae > VBCG01. The sequence continues at coordinate 79,540 of CAWDPJ010000012.1, forward strand.
CACGCCGCGATTTCGATCAGGACGCTATCGCCAAGATCATGGGCGGCAACTGGATGCGCCTGTTCGCCGAAACGTTCGTCCCTGCGTCATCGCGGACCTGACAGCTCAAGGCGATTCTTTCATCGCTTCGAACATCCACCAAGGAACTAGAGATGGCCTTCGCCCGAACCTTTCTGCTTTGCATGATCTCGTTGACGTCTGCCGTTGCAGCACCCGCGGCCACGGCCGCGGATTACCCCACCAAGCCGATCTCGCTGGTGGTTCCCTTTGCCCCCGGCGGCTTCGTCCACACGGTCGCGCTCATGTTCGCTGAAGGCATCGGCAACGAGCTCGGGCAGTCCGTCGTCGTCCTCAACAAGCCGGGCGCGAACGGCAACATCGCTGCCGAATTCGTCGCGAAGGCGGACCCGGACGGCTACACGCTGTTCCTGCCCACCGCGAGCATCCTGACGATCAATCCGCACCTCTACAAGAACCTGCAGTTCGATTCGTTGAAGGATTTCGCTCCCGTGGGGCTGATCGCCAACACTTCGAACATGTTCGTCGTCAGCCCGCGCAGCGGCATCAAGACGTTCAAGGACCTCGTCGATCGCGCGAAAGCGAACCCCGGCACGATCTCCTATGGATCCTCGGGCAGCGGAAGCATCCAGCACATCGCCGGCGAAGCGCTCAAGCGACAGGCCAAGACCGAGCTCATCCACGTGGCGTACAAGGGCGTCGGGCCCGCCGTGATCGACGTGATCGGAGACCGCCTCAGCGTAATGTTCAGTGACGCCTCCGCAATCCCGCACGTGAAGGGTGGCCGTCTCGTCGCAATCGCCGTGTCGCCCAAGCGCCTCGACGAGCTTCCGGACGTTCCCGCCGTCGCCGACGTCGCCGCCGAGGCCGGCGTTCCCGGCTACGCGCCGCCGGCGATCTGGTATGGCATCGTCGCGCCCAGGGCTACCCCCAAGGACATCGTCGCCAAGGTGAACCTGGCGATGGCCCAGACGCTGAAGAAGCCGGATGTCCGCGAGAAACTCATCGCGGCCGGTGCCCTGCCGGCGGAGAATCCGAGCAGCGAAAACTTTTCGAGCGTCATTGCCGCGGACCACGCCCGCTACGCGAGCCTGCTCAAAGCGCTGAACATCACCCTCGATTGATGGCAGCGTCCACGCCCCGCGAACCGGTTCGAATCGATGACTGACAACCACCGCAAGTTCTACATCGATGGAGGATGGCGAGAGCCCGCTCTCGCCGACTCTCATCGACGTCGTGAACCCCGCGACGGAAGGCGCAATTGCACAGATCGCCGCCGGCGGCACGGCCGACGTGGACAGCGCTGTCGCCGCGGCGAGAAGAGCGTTCGCTGGCTATTCGCTGACCTCGCGCGAAGAACGCATCGCCTTGTTGCAGCGGATCGACGACGGATTCAAGCGCCGGCGCGAAGACCTGGCGCAGGCGATGTCGCTGGAGATGGGGGTGCCGATCACCGCCGCTCGCAACGTCCACTTTCCCAGCGGACCGGCGCACCTGCAGGAAACCATCCGAGTCCTGAAGGACTTCGCGTTCGAGACGCTGCGCGGGACGACGATGGTCGCGAAGGAGCCGATCGGCGTGTGCGCGCTCATCACGCCCTGGAACTTCCCGATCAATCAGGTGATGTGCAAGGTCGCGCCGGCACTGGCGGCCGGATGCACGATGGTGCTCAAGCCCAGCGAAGTGTCGCCGCTCTCCGCGCTGATCATTGCGGAGATCCTTCACGAAGCGGGCGTGCCGGCCGGCGTGTTCAACCTGGTCAACGGCGACGGCGCGACGACGGGTCACGCCATGGCGGCCCACGCCGATGTCGACATGGTGTCGTTCACCGGGTCGACCCGCGCAGGCGTCGCCGTGGCGAAGGCCGCCGCGGACACCGTGAAGCGCGTCGCCCAGGAATTGGGCGGAAAGTCGCCGAACATCGTGCTGCCGGACGCGGACTTCGACCGAGCCGTGAGCCTGGGCGTGGCGCGTTGCTTCAACAACAGCGGCCAATCGTGCGTCTCGCCGACGCGAATGCTCGTGCCGAAAGACCGCATCGATGAAGCGACGGCCGTCGCGCGCACCGCCACCGAGCGCATTCGCGTCGGCATGCCGTCGGACGAACGTTCCACGCTCGGTCCGGTCGCCAACCGATCCCAGTTCGAGAAGGTGCAACGGTTCATCGAAGCCGGGATCGCCGAAGGCGCCCGCGCGGTCATCGGCGGGCCGGGTCGTCCCGACGATCTGCCGCGTGGCTTCTTCGTGCGACCGACGGTGTTCGTCGATGTAACGCCGAAGATGTCGATCGCGCGAGAGGAGATCTTCGGACCCGTGCTGTCGATCATCCCCTACGAGAACGAGGACGATGCGGTTCGAATCGCCAACGATACGCCGTACGGGTTGGCTGCGTATGTGCAGTCCGGCAGCCTCGAGCGTGCACGCAGTGTCGCCCGTCGGTTGCGGGCAGGAAATGTGCAGATCAACTATCCGGACGTCGACCGGGGCGCCCCCTTCGGCGGCTACAAGCAGTCCGGAAACGGCCGCGAATGGGGCGAGTTCGGCCTCAACGAGTACCTCGAGATCAAGGGGGTACAGGGCTACGACCGGGCTTGAGACGCCGGGCGGCTAGCACCAGTCAATACGACGCCGCGAAGCCGCCGTCGACGTAGAGAATCGTCCCGGTCACGTAGTTCGCAGCCGGTGACGCGAGAAAAACCGCGGCCCCCGCGATCTCCGGCGGCTCGCCCCAGCGACCGGCGGGCGTGCGCTTCTCCACCCACGCGGAGAACTGCGCATCCTCGGTGAGCACGGCGTTCATCTCGGTCCGGAAAAAACCGGGGGCGATCCCGTTCACCTGGATGTTGTGCGGCGCGAGCTCGACGGCGAGCGCCCGCGTGAGCTGCTTCAGCCCGCCCTTGCTCACCGCGTAAGGAACGATGTTCGGACGCCCCAGGTCGCTCGCGAGCGAGCAGATGTTCACGATCTTGCCGGCGCGGCGCGATTTCATGCCGGGCAGCACGGCCTGTGTGACATGGAACGGTCCGTGGAGGTTCGCGGCGATCAGGTCCTGCCAGTCCGCTTCCGCGTACGTCTCGAGCGGCCCGCGCTTGTTGACTGCCGCATTGTTCACCAGGATATCGACCGAGCCTGCGACGCGTTCCAGCTCGGCGACGCCGGCGCGGACCGCGGCGCGATCGGTGACGTCGAACGGGACGACACGCACCTCGAAGCCATCGGCCGCAAGCCGTGCAGCCGCGGCTTCCAGCTTGTCCACGTTGCGGCCGTTCAGCGCGACACGCGCGCCGGCTCGCGCCAATCCTTCGGCGATCGCGAACCCGAGTCCGCTGCCCCCGCCGGTGACGAGCGCGACGCGCCCGGAAAGATCGAACCCGATCACGGCGCCGCTACTTGAGATCCAGCACGTCGGCCATGTCGTACAGCCCGGCCTCGCCCGCGGCCCGGCGCGCGGCGACGAACCGCGCTGCACGCAAGGCGCCTCCCGCAAACGTCTGCCGCGACGTGGCGCGATGGGTGAGCTCGACACGCTCGCCATCGGCCGCGTAGATCACCGTGTGCTCGCCGACGACGTCGCCGCCGCGCAACGCTGCGAAACCGATCGCGCCCGGCTTGCGTTCGCCCGTTGCGCCCTCGCGCGCGTAGATCGCGCATTCGGCGAGCGTCGTGCCCTTCGCTTTCGCCGCCGCCTCGCCGAGCAGCAGCGCTGTGCCGGATGGCGCGTCGACTTTGTGCTTGTGGTGCATCTCGACGATCTCGACGTCGTACGCGGAGCCGAGCCGCGAGGTCGCGAGCTCGACGAGCTTCACGAGCACGTTGACGCCAACGCTCATGTTGGGCGCGAAGACGATCGCGATCGACTGGCCGTGCGCGGCCAGCGCCGCCTTTTGCGTAGCGCTCAGGCCTGTCGTACCCGCCACGAAAGCGACGCCGTGCTTCGCGCACGCTGCGGCGTGCTCGAGCGTGCCCTCGGGCCGCGTGAAATCGATGAGGACGTCGCTTCGAGCCAGCGCTTCCGCAACGTCCGTCGTGACGGTGATGCCCGTGTGGTGGCCGATGCGCTCGCCGGCATCGCGGCCGACGAGCGGGCTTTGCGCGACATCGAGCGCAGCCGCGAGCGCGAGATCGGATTGTGCGAGCGTCGCCTCGATCAGTGCCTGGCCCATGCGACCGCCGGCACCGGCGATGGCGATCGCAACACTCACCAGTTGCCCTTCAGCACGTCGAGGAAACGCTCCCACGGTCCCTTCTCGCTCGGCACCCGGTTGTGGCGCAAGCGCGCGATCCGCGGCTATGCGATTCAGCTGTGCCGCCGATACCGGCAGCTCGTCGCCTTCCCAGCGCGCGAGCTTGTCGTCGACGAAGTACGCGCTGAACTTGCGATGCTCGATCTTCTTGCCCTGCCGCGTGTACTCGTAGAGGTAGTCCCAGCGATTGTCGCGGAAGGCGCTGACGAGCAGCGGCGTGCCGAGGATCAGCCGGACCTGCTGCTTGTTCTGGCCCTCCTTCAGCTTCTCCACCATGTCCTGCGTGATGTAGTTGCCCTGGTTGATGTCGAGCTTGTAGACGCCGAGCCGGCTGACGTCGGGTGCATAGTCGCGCCAGGTCGAACAGCCATGAAGCAGCAGCGCTGCAAGTGCAAGGAGCACGATGCGCGCGGAACGCGGGAAGGGGCTGACGGTCACAGGGTCGGTGGGCGAGTCACACGAGAATCGTTATTATAGACGGCAGCCACCCGGCGGGCCCGGGCGCGCCCCCTTGGAAGCGCACTATGAGCACCGCGCAGGACCTGAAGCACGCCGGCCTCAAGGCCACGCTGCCGCGCCTTCGGATCATCAACCTGTTCGAGACGTCGAAGCTGCGGCACATGACGGCCGAGGACGTCTACCGGCTGCTGCAGGGCGAAGGACTCGACATCGGGCTCGCCACCGTCTACCGCGTGCTGACGCAATTCGAGCAGGCGGGCCTTCTGACCCGCCATCATTTCGAATCGGGCAAGGCGGTCTACGAGCTGAACGAAGGCAAGCACCACGACCACCTCGTCTGCCTGCAATGCGGCCGCGTCGAGGAGTTCTACGACGCGGAGATCGAGAAGCGGCAGCAGAAGGTCGCGCGCGAGCGCGGCTTCGAGATCAGCGAGCACGCGCTCTACCTGTACGCCGACTGCACGAAGCCGCGCTGCCCTTATCGCAAGCCCTGACCGGTGCTGCGCGGCGCGTCGCCGTAGCCGTCGGGATCAATCCGCTCGGCCAAACCGCTGCGCGCAGAACCGGAGCGCGCGACGGATCCTTGCTGCCGCACGGCGTTTCGACCAGTGCGTGGGCATGGTCGCGAACGTAGTCCATGAACGCGCGGGCGACCGGGCACAATCGCTTGCCGACGGGATAGACGAACTGCCAAGGCCGGTCGATGGGGAATCCCTCGACATCGAGGGCCACGATCCGCGACCGGCTCGTCCTCGAATCCGTAGGGATGGCGTGACAGGATCGATACGCCAAGCCCCGCCTCGACCGCGTGGACGATCGCTTCGTTGGTCGAAAGCTCCATGCGGATCCGCGGCGCGAGCCCGTGCGCAACGAACAGGTCCCACGCAATCCTGCGCGTGGCGGAGCCGGGCTCCCGAAGGAGGAACGGCTCCTGCGCGAACCGCGCGAACGGTATCGATCGCTCGCGCGCCAGCGGATGGTCGGCGCGTGCGATCGGGACCAACGAATTCGGCAAGGATCGATTGCCGCACGACTTCGCGCTCGGTCGGAGGATTCGCGAACACGTACAGGTCGTCCTCGTTGGCCGCCAGGCGCGCGAGAAGCCCCGCGTGATTGCGGACCTCCAGCGCGACCTCGACGTCGGGGTGGCGCTCGCACGAAGCCGCCCAGCAACCGCATCGCGAGGTATTCCGCCGTCGTGCCGACCGCGAGCCGCAGATCGGCCGGCCTGCAGGCCTTTCAATTCGAGCGAAGCTCTTCGTCGACGCGGGACGAGCGTCCGGAGGATCTCCTGACACCCGGCATACAGCACCTGCCCCGCCGGCGTGACATGCATTTTCCGGCCGACCTGCTCGAACAGCGGCTGGCCGATGGCCTCGGTCAGTTTCCTGATCTGCGTCGAGACCGTCGGTTGGGCGAGATGCAGCTCGTCGGCGGCTCGCGTGAAGCTGCCGAGGCGCACACTGGCCTCGAAGACCGCGAGCTGGGGCATCATCCCGTTGCGCAGGTAACGCCTGAGGCGTGGAGCGGACATCGCGAGCAACTCCTTCCGCAATTGCGGAATCTCCGCGATGCCCGTGCACACAAAGCAAAGCGGCCTTCACCGTCGATGACGAAGGCCGCCGTGGCGGACAGAACGACCTTCGCCCGTAAGGCAAAGGTCTGGCTCGCTTCCGGTCGGGAAACCCGCGTGACCGGGGCCGATCGACGACCCGTAATGACGGTCACGCGACAACGGCCTCAGATTGCTCACTTCAGGCCGTCGGAGCTACTCCCGCTTTGCGGATGGAGAAGCATTCGCCGCTCCGCCCGCGTTCTTTTTAGCACACGCACCGTGCAAGCGCGCAACTCCAACGCTCCTACCCGCGGCGGACAAACCGCAGCATCGCGTTTCGCGATCCGATGCATCGCAAAACTCGACTGGTGTCTCGGCGCGCGACGCTTGGGCACGATGAACGCACACGCTCTGCGACTGAACGATCTCGCACCCGATGGAAATCCTCTCGCCGCCTTTTCTGACCGCCCTGTTCGCGATCATCGTCATCGATCTCGTGCTCGCGGGCGACAACGCCATCGTCATCGCGCTCGCGGCCCGCAGGCTGCCGGCGCACCTGCAGAAGCGCGCGATCGCATGGGGAACGGTCGGGGCCATCGCCGTGCGCAGCGCCATGACGCTCATCGTCGTCTGGCTGCTGCAGATTCCCGGGTTGCTCGTCGTCGGGGGCGTGGCGCTGATCTGGATCGCGTATCGCCTGTTGTTACCGACGCCCGAAGAACGCCAACAACGCCCACGGCAATGGCCCGACCGGATTCTGGAGCGCCATGCGCACGATCGTGGTCGCCGATGCCGTCATGGGGCTCGACAACGTGCTCGGCGTTGCCGGAGCCGCACAGGGAAACTATCTGCTGGTCGTGTTGGGTCTCGTGATCAGCGTGCCGATCGTCGTGTGGGGATCACGCCTGCTCTTGCGAGTGGTGGAGCGCTACCCCGTGATCATCTACTTCGGCGCCGCCGTGCTCGCGTGGACAGCCGTCAAGATGATCACCAGCGAGCCAGCCATGGCTTCGCATCGTGGAAGCGAACCCTGTGGTGCCGCCGCTGTTGTATCTTATGGTGATCGGCGGCGTGCTGTGGGCCGGCTTCGTCAAGAATCATCAGCGGCTGGAATCCCGAATCAGGGCGCGGCTTGCCGCACTCGCCCGGACGAACAGGCGCTGAGCGCGGCGTTCCTCATTCCCTTACCGGAGATGCGATGCACAGAGTCCTGGTTCCGGTTGACGGCTCGCCCAACGACGACTACGCGATCCGCCAGGTCACGAGCGAGTTCCTGCAGGATTCGGCGCTCGAGATCCACCTGCTCAACGTGCGCACGCCGCTGTCCCGCCACGTGGCGCAGTTCCTCAGGCGCGAAGTCCGGGAGGACTTCTATCGCGAGGAAGGCGAGAAGGCGCTGCAGCGGTCTTGCGAAATGCTGGAACGGCGCCGCATCCCCTACTGCACCCACATCCTGAAAGGGCGAAAAGGCGAGGATCATCGTCGACGAGGCGCGCAGGCTCCGGTGCAATCGCATCATCATGACGACGGCCCGCAAGAACTCGCTGACGCGAATGCTGGAAGACTCGACGACGAGCAAGGTCCTCGAGCTCACGAACGTCCCGGTGGAGATCGTCGCAGGCGATCGGGTCTCGAAGCTCGAGCAGATCGGCGTTCCGGTCGGGATTGCGACGGCCGTCGGCATGCTCGTCGCTGCGGCCATCGACTGACGTTCTGCGCGGACTGGATCGCTCGCGCACGCAGGCGGTTCGTCAGCGCTAAGCCACGTGCTCGCGCCGGTTGAAATCCGCGAGCCGGAATCCCGAGCACGTACAGCGTGGCGAAATACGCGAATCCGCCGGCGGCCACGACCAGCGCGAGCCGGCCGACCTTCGCCCATAGCGATGCCGCGAGCCAGAACGAGCTCGGCCCCGCGACCGCGAGCAGCACCGCGCCGAGCACGACGAGCGCGACGCCGACCTTCACCAGGAACACGAGCCAGCCGCCGCGCGGGACGTAATGTCCGCGGCGATAGAGGAAAGCGAACAGCAGTCCGGCATTGACGCACGCGCCGAGGCTCGTCGCCAGCGTCAACCCGGCATGGCCGAGCGGCCACATCAGGACGAGCGCAAGCGCCAGCGCCACCAGCACGGAGACGAACGCGATCTTCACCGGCGTCTTCAGGTTCTGCCGCGCATAGAAGCCGGGCGCGAGAATCTTCACGAGGATCAGCGCCGTGAGCCCGACCGAGTAGCCGAGCAGCGCTGCGCGCACCTGCCAGAGGTCCTCGACCGTGAAGCGGCCGTACTGGTAGAGCGTCGAGATCAGCGGCACGGCGATCAGCCAAAGCGCCAGCGCGGCTGGAAGCGCAAGCAGCAGCGCGAGCCGCAGTCCCCAGTCGAGCAGATCCGAATAGCGCACGTGATCGGCGTCGCTGTGGTGCTTCGCGAGCGAAGGCAGCAATACGGTGCCGATCGCAACACCGAGAAGCGCGCTCGGGAATTCCATCAGACGGTCCGCATACGTGATCCACGAGATCCGGCCGTCGCCCAGCCACGCCGCGAGCTGCGTATTGATCAACGCCGAAATCTGCGCAGCCGAGACGCCGAGCAACGCCGGACCCATTGCGCGCAGCACCCGCGTGACGCCCTCGTCGCGCCACTGGAACGAGGGCCGCGGCAGCATCCCGAGCTTGGCGAGCGGACGGATCTGCAGCGCGAGCTGCGCGATGCCGCCGATCGCAACGCCCCACGCGAGCGCCATGATCGGCGGATCGACATGCGGCGCGAGAAAGAGCGCCGCACCGATGATCGACAGATTCAGCAGCACCGGCGTGAACGCGGGCACGGCGAAGCGTCGATGCACGTTCAGCACGCCGCCGGCAAGCGATACCAGCGAGACGAACAGGATGTAGGGGAAGACGATGCGAAGCAGGTCGGCCGTGAGCTCGACCTTCCCGGGCGTCCGCTCGAAGCCCGCGGCGAGCAGGTAGACGAGCCAGGGTGCGGCGAGGATGCCGAGGACGGTCACGACCAGCAAAGCGACGGCAAGCAGCGTCCCGACCCGCCCGACGAGATCGCGAGTCGCCTCGGCGCCACGCTGGCGCTGGTACTCGGCGAGGATCGGAACGAACGCCTGCGAGAACGCGCCTTCGGCGAACATGCGGCGCAGGATGTTCGGCAGCCGGAAGGCGGCCTCGAACGCGTCCATCTGGACGCCCGCCCCGAACAACACGGCCTTCAGGCTTTCGCGCACGAGCCCGGTGATTCGCGACAGCAGCGTCATGCCGCTGACGGTCGACAGCGCCTTCAGCAGGTTCACGAGGCGGGACGCCCGCCGGGGATGCTGCTGCGAATGCGATCGTCCGAACGAAAGGCCGCTCGCGCGCAGGCGCGGTCGGTGCGCGGCATGCCGGGGCGCCGCGCGGGCAAGTGCTTGCCCGATAAATGATTTTCGGTTATGATTCTGGGTTCTTTTTTCGGCATCCAAGCCAAACCCCAGGAATTCACGACCATGGCCAACACGGCACAAGCCCGCAAGCGCGCGCGGCAGGCGGAGATCACGCGCCAGCGCAATGCGAGCCAGAAGTCGGCGCTTCGCACCGCCGTCAAGAAGGTGAAGAAGGCGATCGAATCGGGCGACAAGGCCGCCGCGGCCAAGCAGCTCGTGGAGTCGCAATCGGTGATCGACCGCATCGCCGACAAGAAGATCGTGCACAAGAACCTCGCGTCGCGCACGAAGTCGCGCCTCGCCCAGGCAATCAGGTCGATGAGCTGACGGCAGTAACCGCAGTACGCAGCCGCTCGTTGAGCGCCGCCCGGCGTCACGCGATGCCGGCGAGCGGGGAATACGCCGTCCAGGGGCGCCTCAGGGCGCCCTTTGCACGACTGGCGCCGACCGGCAGCTCACGCCGAACCTGTTTGCGGGTGTTGCCAGCTGAGTTGCCAGCCGAGTTGCCAAGCTCGCAAATCGTGGCGTCGAGGCCGGTCGCAGGCAGGAACGACGACGTTCGTCGGGCTGGCGTGAGTCACGTAGGGATCGCATTGTAGCATCGCGGATTCGCCGCCGTTCCGCGCCCCGGGGCGCGCTCGCGCGGCGTCCCGACTCCAACGACGGGAACCGTCGCTCGCCATGCCGATGTTCGCCCATGCCGTAACCCCTCCCGCAGACTCGACATCGGCGCATGCGGCGACGCGCTATATGGGATGACCATTTCGTCGATCCCGCCCGTGCCCTGGAGCGCGTTCACGGCGTGCTGGCAGCGCCTGCCGGACACGACGAGCGGACGCTCGCGTGGGCCGAGCTGACGCTCGGGTTCCATCACCTCTTCTTCACCAGCGGGCCCGTGGAAGCGCGCGAATGGCTCGATCGTGCGGGCACGCGCTTCATTGCGCTCGGCGACAGGCGCGGCGCGCTCCTCGTGGATGCCGGCCGGGCACGCATACTGATCTTCGAGCAGCAGCCGGTGGCCGCACGGGAAATGCTCGAGGCGATGTACGCAGATGCGCGGCGCGAGCTCGGCCCGCGCGACTTCTTCTGGGTGATCAACGCGCTTTGCGCGACCTACTACTACACCGACCAGATCGACGAGGCGATCCGGTACATGTACGAAACGCTCGAGCTGCTGCGGACGATCGAGATGTCGCCGCAGCTCGTGGCCGTCCTGTCGAACCTCGCCGCGGCGCTCATCACCGTCGCCGACTACGCACCGGCGCGGGGTCTCGCGCAGGAGGCCGTCGAGCTGCTCGCGAACTACAGCAATCCCCAGCTGCTGCTCTATGCGCGATCGAACCTCGCCGAGGCGCAACTCGGGACCGGCGACCGCGACGGCGCGCTGGCGACCGTCGATGCGATGCTCGCCGAGTTCGATGGCGCACGGGTATCGCCGCAGAACCACTATTGCGGCATTGCCGCCGAGGTCTATGTGCTGCATGGCCGCGTCGAGGACGCGGAACGCGTCACCGCGCTGGCCGCCGAGATCTACGCGGCCTCACCCGGTGGCTTCAATGAAGTCCATCTGCGCTGGGCGGAAGCCTGCGTCGCTTGCGCGCACGACGACGACGGTCGCGCCGTGCAGGCGCTCGAGGTCGCCGCCGAAGCAGCGGCACGCTACAAGCACGTGATGACGCTATGCAAGGCGAACGGCGCGCTGTCGGAGCGACTGGCGAAGCTGCATCGCTTCGAAGACGCGTTCTACGCGCAGCGCCGCCTGTTCGACGCGAACAACCAGCGCCTCGACAACCGCGCGAGCGCGCGTTACTACCTGCTGCGCGTCGAGCACGAGCTCACGAGCGTCCGCGCAGAGCGCGATCGCGCGCTCCGGCAGCGGCAGGAATCGGAGGTGTTGAACCGGCAGCTCGAGCAGCTGAATGCCGAGCTGTCGCGCAAGATGCGCGAAATCGAGGAACTGCAGGCGCGACTCAAGCGCGAAGCGGTCCACGATCCGCTGACGCAACTGTTCAATCGACGCTACCTCGACTCGGCGATGCCGGGCCTCATCGGCTCGGCCGAGCGCTGGAACACGCCGCTGACGCTTGCGCTGGTCGACCTCGACTACTTCAAGCGGGTCAACGACCGTCACGGGCACCTGGCCGGAGACAAGGTGCTGCGGCGAATCGGGAAGCTGTTCGCGACATCGCTGCGACCCTCGGACATCGTGTCGCGCTGGGGCGGCGAGGAATTCTGCATCGTGTTCCCCGAGACCGACGTCGCCGGCGCGGCGACGGCGCTCGCTTCGCTTGCCGCGAAGCTGCGCATGCTCGAGGTCGAATGGGGCCAGGAGATCATCGGCGGGTTCACGTTCTCCGCTGCGCTCGCGGCGCACGGCCCGCACGGGCGCACGCTCGACGAGCTCGTGGATTCGGCCGACCGTTCGTTGTATGCGGCGAAAGGCGCGGGCCGGGATCGCGTGCTCATCGCGCAGGGGTAGCCGAGCCGTCGGTCCGCGCGCCGAGGCGCGTGCTAATATTTTGATTTTCCGCGAGAATCCTCGCCACGGCGAGGCTTTGAATGCCCTCCGCGCCCAAGCACTTCCTCGAGTTCGGCGACTTCTCCCGCGAGGAGTTCGACTACCTGTTCGAGCGGACGCGGTGGATCAAGGAGCGGTTCAAGCGCTACGAGCTCTATCAGCCCCTGCGCGACCGGACGCTTGCGATGGTGTTCGAGAAGGCGTCGACGCGCACGCGAGTCTCGTTCGAAGCCGGCATGAATCAGCTCGGCGGCATCGCGATCAACCTGAACCGCGGCGATACCCAGCTTTCGAGGGGCGAGCCGATCGAGGACGTTGCGCGCGTGATCTCGCGGATGGTCGACGTCGTCATGATCCGCACGTTCGAGCAGTCGATCATCGCGCGGTTCGCCGCCCATTCGCGCGTGCCGGTGATCAACGGCCTGACGAACGAGTATCACCCTTGCCAGATCCTGGCGGATGTCTTCACCTGGCTCGAGCACCGCGGATCGATTGCCGGAAAGACGATCGCGTGGATCGGCGACTCGAACAACGTCTGCTACACGTGGTTGCAGGCTGCGCGCATCTTCGAGTTCCGCGTTCATGTGTCCACGCCGCCCGGCTACGAGATCGACAGCTCGCGTGTGCGGATCGACGAGGCCCGACGGTTCCAGCAATTCGCGGATCCGATCGAGGCGTGCCGGGGTGCAGACCTCGTGACCACCGACGTGTGGACCAGCATGGGCTTCGAAGCCGAGAACGACGAGCGCCGGAAGGCGTTCGCCGACTGGATGGTCGACGCCGACATGATGCGCGTCGCGAAGCCGGACGCGCTGTTCATGCATTGCCTGCCTGCGCATCGCGGCGAGGAAGTCGCCGCCGAGGTCATCGATGGTCCGCAAAGCGTCGTCTGGGATGAAGCGGAAAACAGGTTGCACGCGCAAAAGGCGCTGCTGGAATATCTGGTCTGCGGACGGGTCAATGTATGACGATGGTGCGCGTGCAACCTGTTTCGGCGAGCGCTAACGCGAGGGCAATGCCCGGCGTTAAGCCTGCGACCGCAGGCGGCGATCGCTCAAATCGACTGCACGAGCAGAAGGCGCGTGGCGATCGCTCGAACAGGTTGCACGCGCAAAAGGCGCTGCTGGAATATCTGGTCTGCGGCCGCGTGAACATCTGACTCATGTTCGACCACATCGGCATCACGGTCAGCGACCTCGAGCGTTCGCGCGCGTTCTATGCCGATGCGCTGGAGCCGCTCGGCATTCGCGAGCTGATGCAGTTCGAGGATTCCGTGGCCTTCGGTCGCGACCGGCCGAGGTTCTGGCTTTCGCTCGGCGAACGAACGGCTTCGACGACCCCGACGCACGTCGCGTTCATCGCCTCGACCCGCCTCGACGTCGAGGCTTTCCACCGGGCGGCGCTTGCGGCCGGCGGCGCCGACAACGGCGCGCCCGGCTTGCGCCCGCATTACCACGCCAATTACTACGGGGCGTTCGTCCTCGATCCCGACGGCAACAACGTCGAGGCCGTTTGTCACCGCGCCGCGTAGTCAATCGGCGGAAAGTAGAAATCCTACTTTCGGCCGGGGTGGGCTCCCGAAAATCGGTGCTCATTTACCAACCGAGGCCACACGATTTTCGGCAGAACGGCAGGAAACTACCCGAGTGAGTAGTGTGAACACGTCATCCCACGATTTCCTCTCCGGAGCAAGGTCATGAACCGGCGCCACCTCCTCGTTATCGTTTCGTCCGCGCTCGCCCTCGCGATCGTTCCCGTCGCGAACGCGCAGACCTGGCCCGACAAGCCGGTCCGCATCCTCGTTCCCGCGCCGGCCGGAAGCTCACTGGATGTCCTCGCAAGGACGATCGGTGACAAGCTGAAGGACAAGCTCAATCAGCCGTTCATCGTCGAGAACAAGCCCGCCGCGGGCGGCACGGTCGCCACGGCCGAGGTGGCGAAGTCCGCTCCGGACGGCCACACGATCCTGCTCGGATTCAACGGCCCGCTGTCGACCGGTCCGCTGGTCCAGAAGCCGCCGTACGATGTCGCGAAGGACCTGGCGCCGGTGATCATCACCTCGAGCCAGCCTTCGGTGCTTGCCGTGAACGCCTCGCTTCCGATCAAGACCGTCGCGGATCTCGTCGCGTGGGCGAAGGCCAATCCCGGCAAGCTCAACTATGCATCGGTCGGCAACGGCAGCTCGTCGCATCTGAACGCGGAGCTGTTGAAGTCGATGGCCGGGATCGAGGCGGTCCACGTCCCGTTCAACGGCTCGCCGCCGGCCGTGCTGTCGACCGTGCAGGGTGAAACGCAGATGATCTTCGCGGTCATGCAGCCGCTGCAGGCGCAGATCCAGGCCGGCAAGCTTCGCCCGATCGCGGTGACGACGGCGAAGCGCTTCCCGCTGCTGCCCGACCTGCCCGCGATCGCTGAATCAGGCTATCCGGGCTTCGAAGCGCTCGCCTGGAACGGCCTGGTGGTACCGGCGGGCACGCCAAGAGCGGTCATCGACAGGATCAATGCCGAGGTCAACGGCGTGTTCAAGATGCCCGACGTGCTGCAGAAGATGAACGGCCTCGGCTTCGACTTGATCGGCGGTACGCCGGACGACTTCGCCAGGCTGCTCCGCAGCGAACAGGAACGCTGGGCGCCGGTCGTGAAGAAACTCGGGATCAAGGTGGATTAGGCCGATGAAAAACGCGTCCGCGCGTCCGGAGGATGTCGAGACGGGCAGCGCCGCACGTTTTTCATCGGGGGTGAAAATGGCGGCCGCCTCGGGGGCGGCCCGTCGGCGGCCGCGACCACTGCACGAAACAACGCGCGTCGTGCGCTGCGTCACGCCTGTCCAAGCGTTCTCCGTCTCGCTGCGAGGTTCGGCTATTTCGACTTGTCGTCCCCGTCGGTGAGCCGTGGCAGCGGCGAATGCTCCGCCGGCTTGAAGAGGCCGGTCTTGGCATACGTCAGCAGCTTCTCGCGCGTGTCCTCGATGTCGAGGTTTCGCATCGTCAACTGGCCGATGCGGTCCTGCGGCGCGAAGAACGCCTCGCCCTTCTCCATCGTCAGCCGCTCGGGCTTGTAGGTGAGGTTCGCGCTGGTCGTGTCGAGGATCGAGTAGTCGTTGCCGCGGCGTAGCTGCAGCGCGACCTCGCCACTGATCGCGCGTGCCACCCAGCGCTGCGCGCTCTCGCGCAGCATCAGCGCCTGCGGATCGAACCAGCGACCCTGGTACAGCAGGCGTCCGAGCGTCCGGCCGCCGTCCCGATACTGCTCGATCGTGTCCTCGTTGTGGATGCCGGTGACGAGCCGCTCGTACGCGATGTGCAGCAGCGCCATGCCCGGGGCCTCGTAGATGCCGCGGCTTTTCGCCTCGATGATGCGGTTCTCGATCTGGTCGCTCATGCCGATGCCGTGGCGGCCGCCGATCGCGTTGGCCTCGAGCATCAGCGCAACTTCGTCGGGGAACGTCGCGCCGTTCAAGGCGACCGGACGCCCTTCGTCGAAGCGAACGCGCACCGTCTCCGGCTTGACGGCGACGTCGTCGCGCCAGAACGGCACGCCCATGATCGGCTCGACGATGCTGATGCCGTGGTTCAGGAACTCGAGGTCCTTGGCCTCGTGCGTCGCGCCGAGCAGGTTCGAATCGGTCGAATACGCCTTCTCGGTGCTCATTCGATAGCCGAAGCCCGCGCGGCTCAGGTACTCGGACATTTCCTTGCGCCCGCCGAGCTCGTCGATGAATGTCGGGTCGAGCCAGGGCTTGTAGACGCGCAGGCTCGGATTCGCGAGAAGGCCGTAGCGGTAGAAGCGCTCGATGTCGTTGCCCTTGTACGTGCTGCCGTCACCCCAGATGTGCACGTCGTCCTCGCGCATCGCGACGACGAGCATCGTGCCGGTCACCGCGCGGCCGAGCGGCGTCGTGTTGAAGTACGTTACGCCGGCGGTCGAGATGTGAAATGCGCCCGCCTGCAGCGCCGCGATACCCTCGGCCACGAGCGCGGCGCGACAATCGATGAGGCGCGCGTTCTCCGCTCCGTACTGCCGCGCACGTCGTGGAATGTCGTCGTAATCCGGTTCGTCGGGTTGGCCGAGGTTCGCCGTGTACGCATAGGGAATCGCGCCCTTGGCGCGCATCCAGTGCAGCGCCGCGCTCGTGTCGAGGCCGCCCGAGAACGCGATTCCCACCCTTTGGCCCACGGGAAGGTCCTGCAGAATGTGAGACATAGGCGGGCGGTGGCGTGCTTGGAGGACCGGTCATTCTATCGGAGGCGCATGCGCCTTCGGCTGCTCACCCACGTAGCACAGCGGCAGGCCTTGCTACCATCCTCCCTCGCTTGCATCCCGAAACAGGCATGTCCAACGGCTCCGGCCCTGCTGCACCGCGTGACGTTCACGATGACGGGGGCGCGTTGCGCGCGATCGCCCGCGCCATCGAGCTCCAGCAGCGAGGACGACTCGACGACGCCGAAGCGGTCTACGCGAGGCTGCTCGCGAGAGATGACCGCGATCCGACAGTCCTGATCAATGCCGGCGTACTGGCACTCACGCGTGGCGACGTGCCAACGGCGGTTGCGCGGTTGCAGCGCGCCGTCGCGCTGGTGCCCGCGAATGCCGTCGCGCAAGGCAATCTCGGCTTCGCGCTGATTCACGCAGGACGTCCCGCGGACGCGCTCGCCACACTCGATCGTGCGGTCGCTCTCAAGCCCGATTTCGCGCAGGCGCACAACAATCGCGGCATCGCCCTCGACCGGCTGAAGCGCCGCGACGATGCCAGACGCGCATTCGAACAGGCGCTCGAGCTGCTGCCCGCCTACACCGAGGCCGCAATCAACCTCGGCGAGCTCGCGAATCAGGACGGCGACACGAAGGTCGCAAGGGCTGCGTTCGAACGCGTGCTGGCCCGCGAGCCCGATCATGCGATCGCCGGCGCGGGTAACGCATTCGCGGATGCGCTCGAAGGTCGCCTGGACGATTCGATCGTGGCGCTCGAACGCGTCGTCGAGGGTCACCCCGGCAACGCGGCCGCATGGCAGACACTCGGCGCAGTGTGCAACTGGGCATGGCGTCACGATGCGGCGGAGAGCGCGTACCGGAAAGCCTTGTCGATCGATGCCGGCAACCGCGATGCCCGGTTCGGTGTCGCGTCCTCGCTCCTTGCACGGGGACGGTACGAAGAAGGATTCGCGGCTTTCGAAGCTTCTCGCGCCGGTTTCGCGCCGGCAGCGCCCGCGCTGCAGCGTTTGCCTGCGTGGTCCGGCGAGCGTCTCGCGGGAACGCTGGTGCTGCATGGCGAGCAAGGGCTCGGGGACGTCGTGCAGTTCGCGCGCTTCCTCCCGAGGTTACGCGCGCGCGCGGAGCGCGTCGTCCTCTGGCTGGACGACTATTGGAAGCCGCTGGCGCCGCTGCTCGCATCGCTGGAGGGTGTCGACGCGATCCTTGCCGACCCGGCCAGCCTCGACAACGAAAGACCGACCGCACGCTGCTCCGTGCTCTCGCTTCCGCACCTGGCGCAGGCGACGCCCGATGCGGCGTGGGACGGCGTCTATCTCGCGGCGCCCGCGGATCGCACCGATGCGTGGCGAAGCCGCGTCGACGCGACTGAAGGCATGCGCGTGGGCCTCGCGTGGTCGGTTCATGCGCGTGACACCCACGGTTACGTCACGCGACACAAGTCGGTGGCGCCGGACGCGCTTGCGCCGCTGCTCGATGTCCCTGGCGTCGCATTCCATTCGCTGCAACCGGGACAGGATGGCAATGCTGCAGTCTTCGGGAGACGCGCTTCGCGCGTGGTCGATACTGCACACGCCCTAGGCGATTTCGGGGACACGGCGGCGTTGATCCAGAATCTGGACCTGGTCATCACGCCGGACACCGCGGTTGCGCACGTAGCCGGCGCGCTCGGCAAGCCGGTCTGGCTGCTCGAGCGCTTTCACGGCTGCTGGCGCTGGCGACTCGAGGCGGAAACTTCGCCGTGGTATCCGACGCTTCGCATCTTCCGTCAGTCGCGTTTCAACGACTGGCAGGACGTCATGGCACGCGTGGCCGCCGCGCTCACCGCGGCGCGCGCGGCGAAAAAACGCTACCAGTAGATCGAGATCCGCTGGGGCTCGTCGTGCGCTACCGTCAAGGCGATGCGCTGAGCCCGACCGTCGTACGACGCGATGACCTCGTAGCGGCCGCCGGGAATGTTCGCGATCAGGTAAGGTCCTTCGGAGACGCCCTCGAAGAGCTTGCCGACGACCGGGCAGACGATCACGACGTGCACGTCGGTGAGCAGCAACTCGTGGCCCTCTTCGCGGGTTGCGAACACGAAAGAGACCGGCACGAGCGCTGACGCAGTGCGGGTCTCGTTCGCCTGCCACGCATCGACTGACGTATCCGGCTCGCCACGAGCCGCGGATAGGCCGAACGGGACGGCGATGCCGGCGACGAGCGTGAGCGAAGCGAGTGTGCGTCGTAGGTCCATGAGCCTGGAGCGTCGACCGCAAGGTCGCGCTGCGTAGGCAAATTAGCCACGCCACCCGCGAGGCGACATCGGGAGATCGCCCGACACGACGTAGGAACGCAACTACGGCGTTGCAGCAGCCGCTGGCGCGGCCAAGCCTTATCGACTATCATCGGCCACGCCTTGAGGAGCCCGGACATGAACGATCGCGCGACCCTCGCTTCCGTCGTCGGGGACCTCGTTGCCGCCAACCGGATTCTCGCCGGCCACGGCGTGCTCGACGGTTTCGGCCACGTGAGCGCGCGCCATCCGGATCGGCCGGATCGTTACCTGCTCTCGCGCTCGCTCGCACCGGGCCTCGTGACCGCCGACGACGTGATGACCTTCGACCTCGACTCGAATGCCATCGACGGCGACGAGCGGCGACCGTATCTCGAGCGGTTCATCCATGGCGGCATCTACCGCCGGCGCCCCGATGTGATGGCCGTCGTCCACAGCCACTCCCCGTCGGTGATTCCGTTCGCGGCGTCGTCGGTGCCGCTGCGGCCGATCTATCACATGGCCAGCTTCATTACCCGACAGGCGCGGGTCTTCGAGATCCGCGAGCGCTTCGGCATCACCGACATGCTCGTGCGCGATGCGGCGCAGGGGGTCGCGCTTGCGGAAACGCTCGACGAGGACGCGATCGTGCTGATGCGCGGCCACGGCTTCTGCGCGGTCGGTGAGAGCCTGGCCGTCGCGGTCTTTCGCGCGGTCTATACGGAGACGAACGCGTCGCTCCAGCAGCAGGCGATCGCGCTTGGGGGTAGCGTCACTTACCTGGACGAGGGGGAAGCTCGTCTGTCGGAGAAGACGAATCGCAGCGTCGTGACGCGCCCGTGGGAGCTGTGGAAATCCCGCTTTGCGAGCGAACCGGGGTCCTAGAACCCCAAACGCGCCTTCCGACCGCAGAGCTTCTTCGCGTCGATATCCTCGGCGACGAGGCTGTCGCGACCCGCGAGCCGCGCGGTCCCGAACGCGTCGAGCAACAGCTTCTTCATGTCGCGCGGCGGAATCGACGCCAGCCGCTCGAGCACCGCCTCGGACGGCTCGGCCGGGAACGACCAGTGGTGCGCCTCCAGGATCTCCCGGTAAACGGCGAGCGCGATCTTGCGCGACCCCGAAGCGTCCGGCCGCTCGATCGCGTAGACGTTCATCCGGTTCAGGATCGGCTCGGGAATCGGCGAATCGTCGTTCGCCGTGGCGATCCAGAGGATGTGCGACGCGTCCATGTCGAGGTCGATGAACTCGTCCTTGAAGCTCGCCGCGGTGTCGCGCTCGAGCAGCGTGTACAGCGCGCCCATCGGGTCGTAGCGGTGATCGCCGCCCGACTTGTCGACTTCATCGAGGACGACGACCGGGTTGGCGTACTCGCCTTCGATCAGCGTCTGCGCGATCTTGCCCGGACGGGCGTTCTGCCACTGGGCCGAGGCGCCGGTCAGCACCCATCCGGCCGTGAGCGAGCTCATCGAAACGAACTCGAAACCGGTGCCGAGCGCATGCGCGAGCTTCTTCGCGAACCAGGTCTTGCCGAGCCCCGGCTCGCCGAGCAGCAGGATCGGCGTGAACTGCACAGCCTCGTTGCCGGCGACAGCCAGCGCGAGGAACTTCTTGAGGTCGTCGATCACGCCGGTGAAATTCGGCGACGCTTCGTAGAGGTCGTCCAGCGCGGTGTGCGTCGATGGCTTGATGATGTAGCGCGAGCCGCCAAGATCGCGCATGCGGTCGTACCAGCCTTTCAGCCCTTCGTTCTTCTGCGTGGCACGATCCTCGAGCGCGCGATCGACCTCGGCGATCGAGTAGATGGGTTGCAGATCAGCGAGGGGGATCACCGTGTCCATAGCGCCCATGCCTTACGTGTCCAGAGCAGGTGCAGGAACCATGCCAAAGTTCACCCTCCCCGGCAAGGGGTGGTTGAGCGTGGTGCCGCGCAGCACGAGCGGTCGTTGCAGGACGACAACGCCGCCGTAGCGCGTCACGTTGACCCATTGCGATCGGCGGCGGCGGGGGTCGTCGCCGAGCCCGATGCACCGGACCGGACCGGGCGGCGCCGGATTGCACGCACCCGGGGCACGTGCTAGCTTCGCCCGCGCACCCGCTTTTAGAGAACCCCAGGACCCCATGCCGTCGTTCGACATCGTTTCGGAAGTGAACCAGGTCGAAGTCCGCAACGCCGTCGACCAGGCCAACAAGGAGATCGGCACCCGCTTCGACTTCAAGGGCTCGGATTCCCGGGTCGAGATCGCCGACAAGGCGCTTACGCTTTACGCCGACGACGACTTCAAGCTGAAGCAGGTCGCGGACGTCCTCACGGCCAAGCTCGCGAAACGCAGCGTCGATATCCGGTCGTTGAAGAACGGCGATCCGGAGAAGATCTCCGGCAACAAGATGAAGCAGACGATCACCGTCCGGACCGGCGTCGAGCAGGACCTGGCCAAGAAGATCGTCAAACTGGTCAAGGACAGCAAGCTCAGGGTGCAGGCATCGATCCAGGGCGACGCGGTGCGGGTTTCGGGCGCCAAGCGCGACGATCTGCAGGAAGCGATCGCGCTGGTGAAGAAGTCGATCACCGACTATCCGCTGCAGTACCAGAACTTCCGCGACTAGTGCGTGTTGACGCCAATTACTCCGGCAGTTTCGTGCAGTCTCGCCGAGAATCGTGTGGCTTTGCCACCGATTCTCGGGAAGTCTTCCCCGGCCGAAAGTAGGTTTGCACTTTCGGCCGAAGCAACGTGAAGGCCCCGCTGATCTACATCGGCGGAACGCTCCGGACTGCACGGCTCACGCTCGAGCCGCTGAAGCCCGAGCACGCGGACCCGATGTTCGAGGGCTTCAACGACCCGCGCATGTACACGTGGATCGACGTGCCGCCACCCTCGAGCATCGATGACCTGCGCGACCGGTTCACGCGAATCGCGAAGCCTTATGCACCGACCGGCGAGCTGTGGCTGAACTGGCCGATGCGCGTCAACGACGCCGGCGCGTACGCCGGTCTGGTGGAGGCGACGATGCGGCCCGACCGGGTCGTCTACCTCGCCTACTTCGTCTTCACGCGCTTTTCGCGGCAGGGCATCGCGAAGGAAGCCTGCGGCGCCGTCATCGAACACCTGTTCCGCGCCTACGATGCGGTCGAGATCCGCGCCGAGATGGACTACCGCAATATCCCGTCGCGCTGCCTCGTCGAATCGCTCGGCTTCAAGCGCCGCGCGCACAACAAGCAGACGACGCTGCGCGGCCGCCCTGCGCTCGACTATCGCTACCGCTTGAAGCGCCCAGCACGATAAGCGCACAGAATCTTCGAGACTGCGCACGACGCTCGTTGTTCGTGCTATTACCCGCGGGCGCCGAAGGGCCGCCCCGAGGCGACCGCCTGATCTACATCCGATGAAAAAGGTGCAACGCCAGCGCCTGTCAGGCGCTGAACCCGCGGACGCCTTTTTCATCGGCCTCTAAGTCGGCGCACACATGACGACCCGGTCGGGGCCGTCACCTTCGACGGCCCAACCGGCCATCTCCATCTCGTCGCGCACCGCACGGTCGATCATGTAGCGATGATTCGCGTCGGCCCGAAGGTTGAACACGCGGTAGACGATCGTCGTGCCGTCCGGGCACACGCCGTTCACCGGAAGCGTCACGTACATGAATTCGCGCGCCTCCAGCACGAGGTGCGGAAGATTGAAGCCGGTCGCGTCGCACTCCTCCGCGCCGCGCCCGTAGAAATGCGAGTCGCCGGAGCCCGGTGGGATGTAGTACCGGCAGACCGGTGACGTCCCCGGCTGGGCCGTGGCGTAGGCCTTGAACGTGTAGCCGGTGCGCGTCCAGCCGCGGATCGTCGTGCCCGCGTCGAGGATCGCGATCTCGCCGGCCAGCCAGGTGACGAAGTAGTGATCGAGGCTCGCGTTGTAGTACTCGACGACGGTCACCGTCTGCGGTGCGATCGGCGCGAACGTATAGAAGCTGCCGTTGCACGCGTTGGCCGCAAGCACCGGCGCGAGATCCACGACGACGAAGTCGCTGCTTTCGCGCAGCGTGACCGCGGGGATGCTCGCAAACGTGGTCGCGCACGGAAACAACGGCGGATAGTAGGTCTTCCCGTCCAGCGTGAGCTTGGCGGCGAACAGTGCCTTGATCTTGATCGTCGACGCATTGGCCAGCGCGAACACGAGCCCGAAGGTGTAGTTGCGGCCGTCGAGCGGCGGCGCCGGGGTCGGAAAGTCGACGATGACAAGCTTGTGACCGGCCTCGGGCACGATCTTGCGCGTGAGGTCGGCGTCCAGCGTGCCGGCGACCTCGGTGATCCTGAGCGTGCCGTTCGTGGGTCCATCGCTGAAGATGCCGCCGAAGCCGGTGGCCCCCTGCGGTACCTGGAGGATCACCGGGTCGACAAGGGGATCGAGCGTGGCGTTGTCCTGAAGGAACACGCGCGCAAGCTTGCTGCGACCGCCAATGAGGTAGTCGCAGTCGTGGCGCAGATGCGCCCCGGAGCGCGCCGAGATCTCGCATTCGCTGTGCATGGCCGACGTGCGCAGCGATATCGAATGCAGGTCCGGCGTCAGCCTGACGACGAACGACCGCAGCTCGGGGACGATGCAACCGCCGAGCGCAAAGGCTGCGGCGCTCAGGGCCATCCACTGTAGCGTGCGACGCGGGACGATCATCATGGACGCGGTCAGTCGTTGACGTCCCGCATTGTGTCAGTGTTGATGCCAACCGCAAACTCGAAGTCGCGCGAGCTGCGCGTACGCGCGTTCGACGGCGACGAGGGACCTACGCGAGATCCTGTAGCAGCGCTGCCCGCGTTTCCGGACCGACAGCCGGGATCATCGCCTGGTAGCTCGGGTGATCGATGCCGATGCCGAGCGCCCGGCCCTCCTTCAATGCGGCGATCATTTCGGGCGCGAGCTCGAAGCGCAGGAAGTGAACGGCCGACGTCTTCTCTTCGGTCTCGCGCTCGAGGTCCTCGTCCGCGATCGAATCGACGCGCGCCAGCCCCTCGACCTGCACCCAGACGCGGTCCTCGATGCCCTTGAGGCGGCCGAGCGCGCGCCGGCGCTCGTCGACATCCTCGTACTCGATCAGCATCGTCGCCTTGAAGTTCGTTCCGTCGGGGACCAACGGGTTGTAGGCGTCGAGCTCGCCCTGGATGCCCTCGTCCTCGAACGTCTTTTCCCAGTACAGCATTTCCTGGATCTGATAGCGCATCGTGAGCTCGTCCTCGAACGTGAGCGTCACCCGCTCGCCAAGGTGCACGGTGCGCGCCTTCTTGTGCGCAATCACCTTCGCACGGTACTCGCGGCGGGCCTTCGCATAGGCTTCGAGCGTCAGCAGCGACTCGCGCGTGATGCGCGCCATTCTTCGGCTTCTCGGAGGTGGGCGTGATCGTCGTCATTCGAGCCCGTAGGCCATGCGGATCAGCGTCAATGGGTGCTCCTTGCGGCCGCGCAGCGGCTGCGACTCCGTGATGCCCTGGGTGATCCGGCGGCCGGCGATCGGGCAATCGGAGCTCACGAAGTCCGGATCGGGCTCGGCCATGCGCTTGAACACCGGCTTGCCGATCTTCATCGACGCCTCGTAGAACTCGCGCTTGACGCCGTACGTGCCGTCATGGCCGGCGCAGCGCTCGACGGTGTTCACTTCGGTGCCCGGCACCCATTCGAGCACTTCGCGGGTCTTCTGGCCGACGTTCTGCACGCGCGAATGGCAGGGGATGTGGTAGCTGATCTTCCCGAGCGGGCGCTTGAAGTCGCGCCGCAGCAGCCCGTCCCGGTCACGCAGCACCAGGAATTCGAACGGGTCGAACATCGCGTCACGCACGCTATTCACGTCTTCGTCGCCGGGGAACATCATCGGCAGCTCCTGCTTGAACATCAGCGTGCACGACGGTACCGGGGTCAGGATGGCGTAACCCTTGCGCGCCAGCGCCGCAAGCACCGGGATGTTGATCTCCTTTTGCACCGCGACGCCTTCGAGATCGCCGAGCTCGAGCTTCGGCATGCCGCAGCACGCTTCGTGTTCGGCGAACACGAACGGAATCTGGTTGTGCTCGAGGATTCGCGTGAGGTCTCGACCGAGCCCGGGCTCGTTGTAGTTGACATAGCAAGTGGTGAAGATCGCCACCTTGCCCGGCGTGCGCTCGCCGTCGCACACCGGCCAGGCGAGCGACTTGACGGCCGTCCTGCGGAACGGTTGTTTCGCGAACGGCGGCAGCGCGGCTTCCTTCGCAACGCCCAGCGTCTTCTCCAGCAGCTTGCGGGTCGCGGGCGTGCGGTTCGCCCAGTTCATCGTCTGTGCGACCACGGGGATCGACGCCAGCTTGCCGAGCCGGTCGGTGCCGGTGAGCATCCGGTCACGGAAGCTCGCGCCCTGCGTGCGGAACTTGTAGGCCTTGCCGCGGAGCATCAGATGCGGGAAATCGACGTTCCACGGATGCGGCGGCACGTACGGGCATTTCGTCATGTAGCAGAGGTCGCACAGGTAGCACTGGTCGACGACCTTCCAGTAGTCCCGTTTGTCGACACCGTCGACTTCGCCGGTCTTGCCCTCGTCGACGAGATCGAAAAGCGTCGGGAACGACTGGCACAGGCTCACGCAGCGGCGGCAGCCATGGCAGATGTCGAAGATGCGCTCCATCTCCTTGTGGAGCGCCGCCTCGTCATGGAACTCGGGGTTGCGCCAGTCGAGCGGATGGCGCGTGGGCGCTTCGAGGCTGCCTTCGCGGGGGTCATGGCGTGGCGTGAACGACGTGAGAACGCCGCGGGCACCCGAGGAGTTGAGCGTCGCGTTCTTGGCGACGCTCGAATTCCTCGCGGCGCGTTGACCGTCGCGAAATTGGCGACGGTCGAATGCGCCAACGACCACAGTCAGTCCGTCAACGCATCCAGTGCTTTCTGGAACCGGTTCGCATGCGACCGCTCCGCCTTCGCCAGCGTCTCGAACCAATCCGAGATCTCTTCGAAGCCTTCGTCGCGCGCGGCCTTCGCCATGCCAGGATACATGTCGGTGTACTCGTGCGTTTCGCCGGCCACGGCGGCCTTCAGGTTCTGCCGCGACGAGCCGATCGGCAGATCCGTCGCCGGGTCGCCGACCTGCGCCAGATAGTCCATGTGGCCGTGCGCATGCCCGGTCTCGCCTTCCGCCGTCGAGCGGAACAGCGCGGCCACGTCGTTCTGCCCTTCGACGTCCGCCTTGTTCGCGAAGTACAGATAGCGCCGGTTCGCCTGCGATTCGCCCGCGAACGCGGCCTTGAGGTTGTCGTGGGTCCGGGTGCCCTTGATCGGTTTCATGGTGTTGCTCCTCTCTCCTGGTTGGCCGCCGTGCAGGTCAATGCCGACGGCGAAACGGCCGCAGGGCGCCACGCGCAACCTGCGTCATTTTAATTGTGAGCACGGACACCCAGCGGCGTCCAATTGATTGAGCTAATTCGGATGATAGCCGTTACTTAACCGTCGAGCGCCTGCGGGCGCGCTGCGCGACGGACGTGGCGTTCCGGAAAAAGGCTCCAGCGCAGCCGACCGGCGTCCTTGCTCGCGCTTGTGCACCTCGCCTACGTGACGACCGCCCGAAGACAGGTCACGGCGCCGGAACGTCCATCGGGCGCGCGGTTCAGGTCCGAACGTGCACAGGGTTATCCACTGGAAATGTGGACAAGGGATCGATCGAAAACGCGCATCCTGCAAGCGCGCTCCCTTCTGGCGGTGGCTAAGCGTTGACAGCGCGCGCATTCTCGGGCAACGCGAGAACGCCCTCGCCGATTGCGCGATTGACCGCGCTGACCACGGCCTTCAGCGTCGCGGTCACGATGTTCGGGTCGAGGCCGACGCCGTACACGGCGACGTCCTGACCCACGCGCAGCTGGACATAGGCCACTGCGGTCGCGTCCTCGCCGCCGCCAGTTGCATGCTCGTGGTAGTTCTGCACGTGCACGTCGAGCGCGAGCGCCTCGCGCAGGGCCTGGACGAACGCGTCGACCGGGCCGTTGCCCGCGCCGTTGAGGACCATCTCGACGCCGTCGTTCTGAAGACGCGCGGTCAGATGCTCGACGCGGCCGTCCGACGCGCCGTGCTGGGCGCGATGGTCGACGTAGGTCAGCGGAAGCGTAGCCGCCGTGTACTCACGGTCGAACGCCGCACGGATCTCGGCGGAGGACAGCTCCTTGCCGGTCGCGTCGGTGATGCGCTGGATGACCTGGCTGAACTCGATCTGCAGCAGGCGCGGCAACGACAGACCGTGATCGCGTTCCAGCAGGTAGGCGATCCCGCCCTTGCCGGACTGGCTGTTCACGCGGATCACGGCGTCGTAGGTCCGGCCGACGTCGGCAGGATCGATCGGCAGGTAAGGCACGTCCCAGACCGGATTCCCGCGCGCGACGTCCTGGGCGCGCGCCGCGAGCCCCTTCTTGATCGCGTCCTGATGCGATCCGGAAAACGCGGTGAACACCAGATCGCCGCCATACGGATGGCGTGGATGCACCGGCAGCTGGTTGCAGTGCTCGACCGTGCGGATCATCTCGTTGATGTTCGAGAAATCGATGCCGGGGTCCACACCTTGCGAGAACAGGTTGAGGCCGAGCGTCACGAGGCACACATTGCCGGTGCGCTCGCCGTTGCCGAACAGGCAACCCTCGACCCGATCCGCGCCCGCCATCTGCGCAAGCTCGGCCGCCGCGACACCACAACCGCGGTCGTTGTGCGGGTGGACCGACAGCGCGATCCGGTCGCGGCGCGCAAGGTGGCGGTGCATCCACTCGATCTGGTCGGCGAAGATGTTCGGCGTCGCCATCTCGACGGTCGCCGGCAGGTTGATGATGATCCGGTTCTTCGTGACCGGCGCCCAGATCGCAGTGACGGCGTCGCAGATTTCCTTCGCGAAGTCGAGCTCGGTCCCGGTGAAGCTCTCCGGCGAATACTGGAACGTCCAGTCGGTCCGGGGACGCTCGACGGCGAGGTCGCGGACCAGCTTCGCGGCCGTCACCGCGATGTCGACGATGCCTTCGCGGTCGAGCCCGAACACGACGCGTCGCTGCGTCGTCGATGTGGAGTTGTAGAGGTGCATGATCGCCCGCTTCGCGCCTTCGAGCGACTCGTAGGTGCGCCGGATCAGCGGCTCGCGCGCCTGCGTCAGCACCTGCACGGTGACGTCGTCGGGAATCCGCTGCTCTTCGATCAGCAGGCGCACGAAGTCGAAGTCCGTCTGCGAAGCCGCGGGAAAGCCGACCTCGATCTCCTTGTAGCCCATCCTCACCAGCAGCTCGAACATGCGGAGCTTGCGCTCGGCGTCCATCGGCTCGATCAGCGCCTGGTTGCCGTCGCGAAGGTCGACGCTGCACCAGATCGGCGGTGCAGTGATCGTCTTCGACGGCCAGACACGGTCGGGAAGGTCGATCGCGGCGAACGGTCGGTATTTCCTGGCGGGATCGATATTCATGCTGTCCTCACGGTGCTGCGGATGCGACGGGCCAACGAAGTTCGCCGGTCCGGTCTCGCGGACGGCGGCTGGCACTGCTCGAAAAGGGAGGGTAGGTTTATGTGCGCGCGAGGCGCAGCAGAAGCAGCAGGCCGCCCGAATGGGCGAGCGCGAGACCGGCGTTGGCGGTTCTTGGGAACCGGCCGGTGCGCGAGGCGGCGAGGGAGAAGCTGCTCATGCACCGCACCATAACCCAAAATCGCCGACGCCGCAACCTCAAGTCCTTGATCCGGCTACCGTCCGTCCGCTCGGTATAGTTCGCGATTGACCGCGCACGGCTGAACGCGCCGAACCGGGACCTGCCACCATGACCTTGGCCGACACTGGCCGCGACGGATGACACGCGCCAGCCTTCGAATGCTCGATCCATGCCGACGGTGGCGGGAGTGCTGACGATGTCCGACGTCTCGCCGCCCGGTCGGCCCTTTCGGCTCGTGCAGTACGCCGTGCTGGCGTTGACCGCCGGACTTGCGGTCGTTGCGGGGTACCGGATGGTTACCGCGCCGGCGATCTGGAACGATCAGCCGCTGGCGTGGGCCAAGGTCGTGGGCGTAGCGGCGGTGCTGATGGTGGCGGTGGTACTGCGATGGCCGCGACACGCGGCGGCGGCGACAACGCTCACCTGCTTGATCGTCGCCGCTGCGCTGCTCACCCCGGCGCCCGTCGTCACCGTCGCGCTGCTCTTGAGCGCCGCAATGCTCGCAGGACAGGCAGTCATCGCGCGCAAGGACGATGCAGCGAGCAATTCGGCGGCAGTTGCAACATTGATCGGTGTGTCGCTGTGGATCGGCCTGTTCGCGCTCACGTCGCGCCTGCGCATTCACTACCCGCAGCTTTACGCGGCGATTGCGCTCCTCGCGCTCGTTGTTTGGCGCGATCGCGCTCGTGACCAGCTCGCGCGCGCGTGGGCGGTGCTGGTGACGCCGCAGCCGGCAACCGCAACCGAGCGTGCGTGGATGGCGATCGCGGGCGTGATCGTCGTCGTCCACATAGTCGTCGTGGCCCGGCCGGAAGTCGGCTACGACGCGAGCACGATGCACCTGCAATTCGCGGAGCTCGTGGCTGCCGACCACCGGTTCCGCTACGGCGTCGACCGCTACTTGTGGGCAACGATGCCCCTGGGGGCCGACTACGCTTTCGCAACCGCCTATGTCCTGGGTGGCGAGGCGGCGGCCCGAGCGCTGAACCTCGCTTTCGCAGTGCTGGCCGGCACGCTCGTTTATCGCCTCGGAAGGTTGGTCGCGAACCGCGAGGCCGCGCTCGCCTGCGCCACGCTGTTCGCCGCGATGCCGCTTGCGATGCTCGTCACCGGGACGCTGTTCAGCGAATCGCTGTGGGTGGCGTTGCTGCTCGCCGCGCTGGTCATCCTCATCGAAGGATCCGAACGGCGCGCGTCGTTCCTGCCCGCGTTCGCGATCCTCGCCGGCGGGGCGATGGCCACCAAGGTGATGAGCGTGTTCTGGTTCGCGGTGCTCGTCCCGGTCGCGCTCTGGATCGCCTACCGGAATCGCTCGGTCACGCCGATTCGCAGGCGTGACGCCGCGCTGATCGGAATCGGCCTCGCGATCGGCGCGTGGCCCTACGTCACGGCGTGGATCAGCACCGGCAATCCGGTGTTCCCGTTCATGAACGGTCTTTTCCGCTCGCCTCTCTATGAAACCGCCGAATCGTTCAACAATCCGGCGTACAACGCGCCACTGCGACCGTGGACCCCCTGGGACCTCGTGCTCCACAGTGCCCGGTTCATCGAGGGTCGTGACGGCGCGCTGGGTCTTGCGTGGCTGTTCGCCGTCCCGCTCGTTCTATTGCATTTCGCTCGCCGACCGCCCGCTCGTTATCGGCTGATGGCGGTTCTTGCGATCGTGTTCTTCGTTGCGATCTACGTTCAGCAATCCTATTTGCGCTATCTGTTGCCGGCGTTGGCGCTGACTGCAGTCCTCGCGAGCAGTGCGCTGACCGACCTCGTGCACACGCGCGCGGCGCGGGTGGTGTTGCTCGCTGCGGGCATCGCGTTGGTCGCGTTCGACCTGCGGGCGATCGCAAGCGCGCACTATCCGCTTGCCACCCCTTGCACTGCCTGTCTTTCCGACGCTCGAGCGCGTGCGAGCTACGTGGAAACGTACGCGCCGCTGCGTACGGTCGCGGCGCGACTGAACCGCGAGCTTCCGGATGCACGCGTGGGTTTTCTGTTGCCCAACGAATCGGCGCCGGCAGGCTACGTCGGGAATTCGCGGTCAGGCAACTGGCACGACGACGCCTTTTTCCGCGGGCTGGTCCGCGCGTCGAGCGCCGAGGACCTCCGGAACCTTGCGCGCAAGTACGAACTCACTCACGTCGTGTACCGAGCGACGCCCGATCCCGCGTTTCCGATGATAAGCGCCTTCGCGTTGCAGCATGCGACGCCCCTGTGGCGCGTCGGGGACTACGTCGTCGCAGCGTCTTCAGCCGGCCTCGGGCGGCTGACCCGCGCTTCCAGTCGACGCCAGCGGCGAAGGCGCTGGAGCGTCGACCGCCAGCCCGCGCAGCGGCAAGGCTGGTCGGCGCGCCAAGCGGCTCGCCATGACGCGACGAGCGGGTCGCGCGGAATGTTCTGGACGTCGAAGTTGAGCGCGCCGAGCAGGAGCTGCACGCCGATCAGAAGCGGCAGCGCCGCGAGCATGACCTCGCCCGAGGTTGCCGGCACGCCGCTCGCAATCGAATCCGCCCAGCGCATCGCACCGTAGGCGGCGCCGGCCACGGAGGCGACCGCACCCAGGACGAGCTGCAGCGATCCGGCATTGAAGTCGCGCAGGAAATAGGCGTAGAAGATGCGCTTGAGGGCGCGTTGCACGTACTTGCCGGGGAACTCGAACAGCACGCGGGAAACGCGCAGGTTGCTCGACTCGTCCGCGTAAAGCGCGCGCATCGGCACATCGCGCACGACGGCGCGGATCGTGTAGAGGCGGAAAAGCATGTCCGACTCGAAGAAATAGCCGCGATCGAGCTTGGCCAAGGGCAACGCGGCGAGTGCCGTACGGTGGATTGCCGTGTAGCCGTTCGTCGGATCCATCAGGTTCCAGTAGCCGCTCGCGATCTTGCAGACCAGCGACAGCAGCGCATTCCCGATCAGGCGCAGCCGGGGCATGCCTTGCAGGAACGCGATGTCGTAGAACCGGTTGCCCTTGACATAGTCGGCGTCGCCGGCGACGAGCGGCCGCACGAAGGACGGAATCAGCGCTGGATCCATCTGGCAGTCGCCATCGATCTTCACGACGACATCGGCGCCATCGGCGAGTGCCGCCTCGTAGCCGGTGACCATCGCGCCGCCCACGCCGCGATTCTCGCGATGGGTCGAGAACGATGACCCGCGGATCGGTCGAGCGCTCGCGAACCAGCTCGCCGCTCTTCTCCGGGCAGGCATCGTCGACGACGAAGATACGCGCGACCTCGGGTCCGATGCCCGCCAGCACGCGCATGACGCTCCGGCGCACGCGGTAGCACGGCACGACGACCGCGATGCGCGGGCGAACGCCGGAGTCCATCGTTAACCGACGGCGATCAGCACGCCGACCAGGATCACGACACCGCCGCCGATCACCCGCCACGAGAACGGCTCGCCGAGGAAGAAGTGCGCGGCCAGCGGCGTGACGATGAACGCGAGCGAAAACAGCGGGTACGCGAGCGACAACGGTGCGCTGCGCAGCACGTACACCCACAGCACGGTCGCGATGCCGTAGACGAACAGGGCGACCAGCATCGACGGCGAGAGGAAGCTCCGGACGGACGCCAGCGTCCAGCCGTCGACCCGCCATTGCATCGCCGCGACCTTGAACAGCAGCTGCCCGATTGCGAGCATCAGGACGCATACCAGTGTCAGCCCGATCCAGCGTGCCTGCATTGCCGGCCCTTTCCGTGAAGTCGTTGGCGAGCCGGGGCGTTCAGGCCTGCGTCCCGACGCGGCCGCGGCGCAGCGCGAGCCAGGCGGACACGACGTAGCCCGAAAGCGCGTACGCGACGAAGATGGCGAACAGCACCGTCGCGGGCTGATAGGAAAGCAGCCCGAAGAACAGCACGATCAGGAAGATCGCGACGAACGGATAGCTTCGCCGCAGGTTGATCGTCTTGAAGCTCCAGAACTTGAGGTTGCTCACCATCGTGAGCCCCGCGAACAGCGTGACCGCGAACGCCCACCAGCGCACCGTCTGCGGATCGACGCCGTAGTCGTCCATCACGAACACGAAACCGGCGACCAGTGCTGCAGCCGACGGGCTCGGAAGACCCTGGAACCAGCGCTTGTCGGCGACCTCGAGCAGCGTGTTGAAGCGAGCGAGGCGAAGCGCCGCGCAGGCGCAGTAGATGAACGCGGCGCCCCAGCCCAGCTTGCCCATGTCGCGCAGCGCCCACTCGTACACGACGAGCGCCGGAGCTGCCCCGAAGCTGATGACGTCGGCGAGACTGTCGTACTCGGCGCCGAACGCGCTCTGCGTCTTGGTGAGCCGCGCAACCCGCCCGTCGAGGCCGTCCAGCACCATCGCGACGAAGATCGCGGCCGCGGCCTGGTCGAAATTGAGGTTCATCGCCTGCACGATCGCGAAGAAGCCCGCGAACAACGCTGCGGTCGTGAACAGGTTCGGAAGGATGTAGATGCCGCGCCGCCGGATGCGGTTCTTCTCCAGCATCCGCTGCGTCTGGAACTCGTCGTGCATCAGGAGTGTCCTGCGCCGCTACAACTCGGCGACGATCGTCTCGGTCGCATAGATCTTGTCGCCGACGGCGACCTTGGGCGATGCGACGGGCGGCAGGTAGACGTCGACACGCGAACCGAAGCGGATGAACCCATAGCGCTGCCCGCGCTCGAGCCGGTCGCCCTGCTTCACATAGCAAAGGATCCGGCGTGCGATCAGGCCCGCGATCTGCACGCAGGTCACGTCGGCGCCGGCCGGCGTGCGAAGGTGCAGCGCATTGCGTTCGTTGTCGCTCGAGGCCTTGTCCAGCGCCGCGTTGAAGAACTTGCCCTCGTGGTACCAGCGGCCCGCGACCTCGCCGTCGACCGGGCTCCGGTTGCTGTGAACGTTGAAGACGTTCATGAACACGCTGATCAGCAGCGCGTCGCGGTTCAGATAGGGGTCGCGCGCATGGTCGACCTTGACGACGGTGCCGTCGGCCGGCGACAGCACGACGTTCGGCTGCTGCGGCACGTCGCGCTTCGGGTCGCGGAAGAACTGCAGGATGAACAACGCCACGAGCCACGCGACGATCGCAACGGCGGTCCAGCCGGCAATCGTCACGCCGATCGCGACCGCGAGCGCGGTTGCAACGAAGGGCCAGCCCTCGCGGGCGATGATCGGATGCGGGTAGCTCGACATCGGTGGCCGATCGTCAAGAGACGGTCGATTCTACCACCGGGGTGCGCACGCCCTCTTTGTCGGCTGGGCAACCGCTGCGCGTCCGACACTAACGCGGTGCCGACGGCTTCGCCGGCAATACGGGCTTCGTCGCCGCGCTCTGTTCGCTTGCGCGCTCGTGCCGCTCGAGCCGTTGGTTGCCGCTGCCGAAAAGCATCGTCGACGCTTTCGTGAGCACCAGAATGAAGCCGATGATGGCCAGCGCAAGGCAGCCTCGCAAGAGCCAGGCGCGATCGATCTCGAAACGCGGCGAGTCGCGCGCTGGCTTCGCGGCCGGCGGTGGCTCAGCGCGGCGCATCGATCCGCTTGCCCATCTGATCGAATTGGTCGCGCACGATGCCCTCGACGGCACGTGCCCGCTCGACCGGCGCCGCGGGCACTTGTATCGCCTGCGTCGAATCCGAGGCCGGTTGTGCGCCCGCAGGAAGTCGCGCTTCGCCTGGCGCCGAAGCTCGGGTGATCGTCGCGAACAGCTGCCGCAGCGAGTCGCGCGCGAGATACGCGACGATCGCAAGCGCGACCAGGACGATCAGGAAAGCCCAACCGCCCTGCTGACGTCGTGCGTTCATCATCGCCCGTTGCCCCATGCGAGCAGTGTAGGGCCTGCGCGGGGCCGACGACGTTGCGCCTGTCGCCCGTCGTCGGTCGCCTATCGCCTGTCGCGCACTTAACGCGACTCACTCGCGCAGTTCCTGCCTTCCGCTAGTTTCTGGTCTGGTCGACGAGCTTGTTCTTCCTGATCCAGGGCATCATCGCCCGCAGCTTCTCGCCCACCTGCTCGATCGAATGCTCGGCGGTGAGCCGGCGGCGGGCATTGAGCATCGGCGCGCCCGCGCGGTTCTCGATGATGAAGTCCCGCGCGTACTCGCCGGTCTGGATGCGCGTCAGCACCTCCTTCATGACCTTCTTCGTCTCGGCGGTGACGATCTTCGGTCCGGTCACGTATTCGCCGTACTCCGCGTTGTTCGAGATCGAGTAGTTCATGTTCGCGATGCCGCCTTCGTAGATCAGGTCGACGATCAGCTTGACCTCGTGCAGGCACTCGAAGTACGCCATCTCCGGCGCGTAGCCCGCCTCGATCAGCGTCTCGTAGCCGCCCTTGATCAGCTCGACGAGCCCGCCGCACAGCACGACCTGCTCGCCGAACAGATCGGTCTCGGTCTCCTCGCGGAAGTTCGTCTCGATCACGCCGGCGCGCGCGCCGCCGATCGCGGCCGCATACGAAAGCGCGAGGTCACGCGCCTTGTTCGAAGCGTCCTGATGGACGGCAATGAGCATCGGCACGCCGCCGCCTGCGACGTACGTCGAGCGAACGGTGTGGCCGGGGGCCTTCGGCGCGATCATCACGACGTCGAGGTCCGCGCGCGGCACGACCTGGCCGTAGTGGATATTGAAGCCGTGCGCGAACGCGAGCACGGCACCCTGCTTGATGTGCGGCTCGACATCGGTCTTGTACGTCGCGGCGATGTGCTCGTCGGGCATCAGCATCATGACGACGTCCGCACCCGCGACCGCCTCGCCGACCTCGGCGACCTTGAGGCCCGCCTTCTTCGCCTTGTCCCAGGACGCCCCGCCCTTGCGAAGCCCCACGGTGACCTTCACGCCCGAGTCGTTCAGGTTCTGCGCGTGCGCGTGCCCCTGCGAGCCGTAGCCGACGATCGTGACCTTCTTGCCCTTGATGAGGCGACAGGTCGGCGTCCTTCTCGTAGTACACCTTCATGTTGCATTTCCCCGGTTGTGGCTTCGTTCGATGAGGGGCTCCCCTAGACCCTGCAGTATCCGCTCGCCCCGTCCGATCCCCGACGCGCCCGTCCGCACGGTCTCGAGGATCGTGCCGGGCTCGATCGCCGTGAGGAACGCGTCGAGCTTGCTGCCGGTGCCGGTCAGCTCGATCGTGTAGCTCTTGTCGGTGACGTCGAGGATGCGGCCGCGGAAGATGTCGGCGAGCCGCTTCATCTCATCGCGGTCCTTGCCCGCTGCGCGCACCTTCACGAGCATGAGCTCGCGCTCGATGTGGTTGCCCTCGGTCAGGTCGACGACCTTCACGACCTCGACGAGCTTGTTCAGCTGTTTCGTGATCTGCTCGATCACGTCGTCCGACCCGGCGGTCACGATCGTCATCCGCGACATCGTCGGGTCCTCGGTAGGCGCCACCGTCAGCGACTCGATGTTGTAGCCGCGCGCGGAGAACAGGCCGGCGACCCGCGACAGCGCACCCGCCTCGTTCTCGAGCAGCACGGAAAGGATGTGCCTCATCAAGCGCTCCCGAGCATCAGCGGCGAAGCGCGAAAGACCGCCGGCAAGACGCTCGTTGTTGCGTGCAGTTTCCGGCGGGCGCCGCCGGGCCGCCCCAAGGCGACCGCGTGAATCACCGCCCGATGCAAAAGGCGCGACGCCGCACCTTCGTCATCCACGCCCGTCACGGACGCCCTTTTGCATCGGTCACGCTCGGACGCCCTTTTGCATCGGCCGCTCACAGCTCCTCCGCGAGGATCATCTCGGTCAAGCCCTTGCCGCCCGGCACCATCGGGAACACGTTCTCGGTCTGGTCGGTGATGAAGTCGAGGAAGACGAGCCGATCCTTCTGCCCGAACGCCTCCTTGAGCGCGCCCTCGACGTCGCCCGGCTTCTCGATCTTCATGCCGACGTGGCCGTACGCCTCGGCGAGCTTGACGAAGTCCGGCAGCGCATCGATGTACGACTCGGCATAGCGGTTGCCGTAGAAGAACTCCTGCCACTGCCGCACCATGCCCATGTAGCGGTTGTTCAGGTTCACGATCTTGATCGGCAGGTGGTACTGCTTGCAGGTCGAGAGCTCCTGCAGGCACATCTGGATCGATGCCTCGCCGGTCACGGTCGCGACGGTCGCCTGCGGATTCGCCAGCTGCGCGCCCATCGCGGCCGGCAGCCCGAAGCCCATCGTCCCGAGGCCGCCCGAGTTGATCCAGCGGCGCGGCTTGTCGAACTTGTAGTACTGCGCCGCCCACATCTGGTGCTGGCCGACGTCGGAGGTGACGATGGCATCGCCCTTGGTGAGCTCGTAGAGCTTCTCGATCACGTACTGCGGCTTGATCAGCTTGCTCTTGCGGTCGTACTTCAGGCAATCGCGACGCTGCCATTCCTTGATCTCGCTCCACCAGGCCTTGAGCGCCTGCGGGTCGGGCCGCTGCGGCGAGCTCTCGAGGATGCGCAGCATCTCGTCGAGCACGTCCCCGACGTAACCGACGATCGGCACGTCGACTTTCACGCGCTTGGAAATCGACGACGGGTCGATGTCGATGTGGATGATCTTGCGGTCGGCGCGGAAGAAGTGCTGCGGGTTGCCGATCACGCGGTCATCGAAGCGGGCACCGACGGCGAGCAGCACGTCGCAGTTCTGCATCGCCATGTTGGTCTCGAACGTGCCGTGCATGCCGGGCATGCCCGTGAACTGCGGATCGGTCGCAGGGAATGCGCCGAGGCCCATCAGCGTGTTCGTGCACGGGAAGCCGAGCAGGCGCACGAGCCGCGTCAGCTGCGAGCTCGCGTTGCTGAGGATCACGCCGCCGCCGGTGTAGATCATCGGGCGCTTGGCCTCGAGCAGCAGCTGCACGGCCTTCTTGATCTGGCCCGCGTGGCCCTTGGTGACCGGGTTGTACGAGCGCAGCGCGACCGTCTTCGGATAGACGTACTCGGCCTTGGCCTGCGTGATGTCCTTGGGGATGTCGACCAGCACCGGCCCGGGGCGCCCGGTCTGCGCGAGATAGAACGCCTTCTTGATCGTCGGCGCGAGGTCCTTGACGTCCTTCACCAGGAAGTTGTGCTTGACGCACGGTCGCGTGATGCCGACGGTGTCGCATTCCTGGAACGCGTCCTGGCCGATCGCGTGCGTCGGCACCTGGCCGGTGAGCACGACCATCGGAATCGAATCCATGTACGCCGTCGCGATGCCGGTGACCGCATTGGTGACGCCGGGCCCGGAAGTCACCAGGCACACGCCGACCTTCTGCGACGAGCGGGAGTAGCCGTCCGCCGCATGCGCGGCGCCCTGCTCGTGGCGCACGAGCACATGCTTGACCTTGTCCTGCTTGAACAGCTCGTCGTAGATGTTGAGGACCGCGCCGCCCGGGTAGCCGAAGACGTACTCGACGCCCTCGTCCTGGAGACAGCGGATGACGATCTCGGCACCCGTGATCGATGGCGTTCCGGTTTGCGTTGCCGATTGCATGACGCACCTCTCGGTTACTTGCCTGCCGGGTTGTGTGAACGCGTTCACCCGGTCACACGCGTGCGCGTACCGGGTCCTGCAAAAGGCGACGCGCCGACGGGTGAGGCGCTGGTGAGACAGGCTTTGAGTGAAAGCCGGTTCCGCCGCCCCCCGGTGGGTGCTCCGGCAGCGCTTGTGGCGCGATCGGAGGGGAGGCCAACGGCCGTTTTTGCAGTACAGCATGCGGGCGCACCCGCAGGACGAAAGGTAAGCCGGAAGCCTTTGTTCCGTCAAGTGTTTGCTACGCCGCAGCAACGGTACACCGGGCAAAGCTCCTATAATCCGGCGGCCCCTGGACGTCCGCCCCTCCCGCTGGCTACCCTTCCACAACTTTCGTCGTTCCTCGCCCAAATCGAACGCCGCGCGTTCAAGCAGGCGATGTATGCCGTCCGCGACGAGGACACGGCGCTCGACATCGTCCAGGACTCGATGCTCAAGCTGACGGAGAAATATGCCGATCGGCCGGCCGAGGAGCTGCCGCTGGTGTTCCAGCGGATCCTGCAGAACACGATCCACGACCATTTCCGGCGATCCAAGGTCCGATCGACGTGGACGGTGCTGCTGTCCGCGCTCGGGGCGAAGGACGAAAAAGACGATGATTACGACGCGCTGGAGACGCTTGCGGCAAAATCCGACTCCAGCGAGACGGCAAACCCGGCCGAACAGCTCGAGCAGCGGCAGGTTATGGCGCTTATCGAGGATGCGCTGGCGAAGCTTCCGGCGCGTCAACGCGAGGCGTTCCTGCTGCGTTACTGGGAGGAGTTCGACGTGGCGGAAACCGCGGCTGCGATGGGCTGCTCGGAGGGCAGCGTGAAGACGCATTGCTCGCGTGCGGTGCATGCCCTGGCCAAGACGCTCGAGGCCAAAGGGGTGAAGCTATGACCAGCCGTGAAGAAGAATTCGGAAAAAAACTAAAGACTTACCTGGACCAGGGCAGTGCGGACCTGCGGTCGGGCGTCGCCTATCGCCTGCAGCAGGCGCGGGCGTCCGCGCTGGCCCGCGCCGCGGGAGCAGACGCAGCCGGCCGAAGTGAATGTGCTGCAGGCCGCGCATGGGTTGGCTCGGGCCGGAGGTGCCGGGTCGCAGGGCGAGGGTGAGCGCCCGCTCTATGGCCAACCGCGGGTCTGGCTCGCGATCGGCTTGCTGGTTGCCGGCGATGATCGGCTACCAGCAGTGGACCGCCTGGCAGGAGCTGCAGGAACTGGAGGATCTGGACGCGCAGATCCTGACCTCCGATTTGCCGATCGACGCCTACCTGGACCGGGGATTCCAGCTGTGGCTCAAGACGGGCAAGCCGGACGAATGATCGCGGCCGCGGCGCTCGCCGCGGTCGTTCTGTTGACGGCGCTGCCGGCCGGCGCGCAGTTGCCGCTGAGTTCCCCGAAATGGTCCGAACTCTCGCCGCAGGAGCGGCAGGTGCTGGCGCCGCTGGCGCCCGAGTGGGAGCAGCTCGACGCCACAGCGCAAGGCGAAATGGCGCGGGATCGCGCAGCGCTATTCGCGGATGCCGCCCGACGACCAGCAGCGCGTGCAGCAGCAGATGCGGCCGTGGTCGCAGCTGACGCCGCAGGAACGGGCCGCCGCGCGCGAGCAGTACAAGAATCTGCGCCAGCTGCCGCCCGAGCAGAAGGGCGAGGTCCGCCAGCGCTGGGAGCAGTACCAGAACCTGCCGCCCGAGAAGCGACGCGAGCTCGCCGACAAGGCGCCGCCCCCCGGGGCCAAGCCCGGCGGGCGCATTCCCGCACCGGGCATGACGCCGCCGCCCGGCGAGCGCGGCCCGGGCCGCTGACAGTCACTGCGGCACGCGGCGTCGCCATGACGCTCAGCGAACCTGGCGCAGACGCGGCCGACGCTCCCGGCCGCGACAGGTCGCTCGCCGGCGGCATCGCGCGGCGGTATGCCGCCCTGCTCTACGAAGCGCTGCTGCTCGTCGCGCTGGTGTTCATCGCGAGCTTTCTGCTGACCCCGCTGGTCTCGCCGGGGAGCGCTGCGAGCGGCTCGCTGATGCTTCCGTCGACGTGTCGGACGGATCGTTTCGTTCGTCGGCGCTGTTCTCGCTCGGCGCGCTGTACTTCGTCTGGAGCTGGAGCGAGGGACGGCGCACGTTGCCGATGAAGACGTGGCGGCTGGCGCTGGTCACGACGACGGGCGCCCCGCTCTCGCGCCGCACCGCGCTGGTGCGCTACATCGCGGCGTGGATCGGTCCCGCACTCGCTGTCGTCGCTTATGCCCTGCTGGCGCCAGCTGGCGCTGGGTGCGCTCGCGTGGCCGGTCGTTGCGCTCAACTGGCTCGCGGCGATCGTCGATCCGGAGCGGCAGTTCCTGCACGACCGGATCGCGGGAACGCGGATCGTCGACACTCTGCGCGCGCAGGCGTCGCGGCGCTCAGTGCAACGGCCTGCGTCGTCGCCGGCGGTCGCGACAGCGCCACCGCGATCGCGATCACCACCATGCCCGCGATCGCGAGCCAGTCGAGCCGCTCGTCGAACAGCACCCACGCCATCAGCGCGGTGACCGGCGGCACGAGGTAGAACAAGCGCGCGACACCGGAGGCGGCGCCGTGTCGCAGCAGCCAGTACAGCAGGCTGATCGCGCCGACCGACAGCACCAGCACCGACCAGCCGATCGCGAACGCGAACGTCGTCGTCCATTGCACGTCGGCGGGCGATTCGAACAGCAGCACCAGCGGCAGGTAGACGAGCGTGCACGCCGCGAACTGGATCACCGCGCCGGTGCGCAGGTCCACGTGCGACGCGTGCCGCTTCTGCCACAGCGTCCCGACGCTGATCCCGGCGAGCGCAGCCACGATCGCGATCAATGCAACGAGGTCGGTGTCGAAGCGCACCTTCTGCCGGACCACGAGCCACACGCCGACAAGACCGAGTACCAGGCCGAGCCATTGCCGCGCGACCACGCGCTCGCGCAACCACACGCGTGCGAGGAACACGGTGACGATCGGCTGCAGGCCGACGAGCATCGCGGCCGTGCCGGCCGCCATGCCGCGCGACATCGCCACGAACACGCCGCCGAGGTAGACGCCGTGGACCAGCCAGGCGGCGATCGCGACGTTCAGGTAATCGGCGCGTTGCGCGGGCCAGCGTGCGCCGGTCACCACGCATACGACCGCCATCAGCGCGGCGACCAGCGCGAAGCGGTACAGCAGGAACGTGAACGGCGGCGCATACGGCAGGCCGAACTTCGCGGCGACGAAACCGGTGCTCCACAGCACGACGAAAAGCGCCGGCGCGATCGCGAGCAGCGGCATGCCCGCATCGCCGGCCCGCCGTCCGGTCGACAGGCAACGGCTCGTGCGGCCACCGCTTCAGAAATTCGGCTTGGGGCTCGCCTGCTCGTAGCGCTCGATCGACTCGAGGATCTCGCGCTTGGCTTCCTCGGCGCCCACCCAGTTGCCCATGCGCACCCACTTGCCGGGCTCGAGGTCCTTGTAGTGCTCGAAGAAGTGCGCGATCTGCTGCGTCTGGATCTCCGGAAGGTCGCGCGGCGACTGCACGCTGCGGTAGAGCGAGGAGAGCTTGTCGATCGGGACCGCGAGGATCTTCGCGTCGCCGCCCGCCTCGTCGTGCAGCTTCAGCATGCCGATCGGCCGGCAGCGCACGACGACGCCGGTGATCAGCGGCACCGGCGACAGCACGAGCACGTCCGCGGGATCGCCGTCGTCGGCGAGCGTGCGCGGGATGTACCCGTAGTTGCACGGATAGTGCATCGCGGTCGACATGAAGCGGTCGACGAACACCGCGCCGGTGTCCTTGTCCACTTCGTACTTGATCGGATCCGCGCGCATCGGGATCTCGATGATCACGTTGCAGTCATGCGGAACGTCGCGGCCGGCCGGAACGCGATCGAGGCTCATCGGAATCCTTCGAGGAAGGTGCGCGAACGATCGCGATTATAGGGTGGACGAGCGGTATGATCGCTTCCATGGCCGGCACGCCCATCGTCGAGCAGGTTCCCGCGCAGCCGATGCCCTCGCTCGCGCCGCAGCCGACGATCGTCGAGCAGGCGTACGGTGCGATTCTCGACGCGATCTGCGAAGGACGCCTCGAGCCGGGCGAGCGCCTGACCCAGGAGAGCGTCGCCGCGAAGCTCTCGGTATCGCGACAACCGGTCGGCCAGGCGCTGCTGCTGCTGCGCCAGCAGAAATTCCTCGTCGAAGCGGGCCGCCGCGGATTGATGGTCGCGCCGCTCGACCGCGAGTTCCTGCGCCAGATCTACGAGCTCCGGCTCGGCATCGATCCGATGGCCTCGTCGCTGGCCGCGAA
This sequence comes from uncultured beta proteobacterium, assembly GCA_963804205.1. Lineage (GTDB taxonomy): Bacteria > Pseudomonadota > Gammaproteobacteria > Burkholderiales > Casimicrobiaceae > VBCG01. The sequence goes on from CAWDPJ010000012.1 coordinate 121,598, forward strand.
GCACGCGGATGCCGCCGCCGGCGCGCGGGGCAAAGCGATCCTCGTCGAGGGACACCGCGCCGCGCGCGAAAACGAGATCCCGCAGCTGATCCGCGCCGACATGGCATTCCACATGCTGATCTACGAGCTGTCGGGCAACCGGCTGTTCGTGGACACGATGGGCCAGCTCTGGAACCACCTGCGACGCGCGATGCGCGAGGTGCTGCAGCACGTCGACTACCGCAAGGCGATCTGGATCGAGCACGAGCGGATCCTGGACGCGGTGCTGTCGGGCGATGCCGAGGACGCCGCGGCGCTCGCACGCGCGCATCTTCACCACGCGGCCGCGAACGTACAGATCGTTCTCCCGGCGGCGGATTGATTCGTCAGGCCGGCGTTTGCGTATCGGCACCGCGGTAAGCGGCGCCGTACTCGATGTAGATGTCCACCGCTGAAGCGAACATTTCGCGTTCGCTGTCCTTCACTTCGCGAAACGCGCGCGCAGGTCGTCCGGCCCAGATCCATCCGGCCTTCACCACCGTGCCCGGCTCGACGTGCGCACCGGCGGCGATGCAGCCGCCCGGCTCGACGACGACGCCATCGCCGACGACCGAGGCCATCCCGATCAGCGAGCGATCGCCGAACCGGCCGGCGCCGATCCGCACGTTGTGGCCGATCGTCACGTCGCCGCCGATGACCACGTCGCCGCGCGAGCGATCGGTGACGATGAGCGTGTTGTCCTGCACGTTCGTCCGCTCGCCCACGACGATGCGCGCTCCACCGGCGGCGAGCACGCAGCCATAGAAGATGCTCGCATCGTCGGCGACCTGCACGTCGCCGACGAGCACCGACGTCGGCGCGATGAACGCACGCGCGATGCGCGGCGCAGCGCCGTGCAGCGAGTGAAGCGCACCCTCGAACGGGCCTTCGGGAACGAACGGCGTCATGTCGAGCGGCGGAAGATCGTCCGAGGTCGAAAGCGTCGTCCGGGTTCCGGTGCGGATGGCGTGCGCCGCCTCGGCGAGCTCGGCGCGGGTGATCTCGCGCAACGGCGACGCGGGATTGCCTTCGTAGAGAAAGCCGCCGGCGAAGATGCTTGCGCGGCGGCACGAGCGCACCCGGCGCGATCAGCGCATGCGCGCCCACGACGGCGCCGTCCATGACGGTGGCGCCGTCGGCGACGACGACGCCGTGCTCGAGCGTGCAGGCGTGGACGAGACCGAAGCGGCCGACGGTCACGTCGTCACCGATCGTGGCCCCGAGCATCGCGTGCGCGATGTGCACGGTCGCACGCTCCGCGAAGAACCCGTTGCGCCCGACGCGCACCCATTCGCCGTCGGCGCGCAAGGTCGCGAGCCCGCGCAGCTCGAGGCCAGGTCCGGCCACCGTGCGTCCGACGACGGCCGCTGTAGGCGCCAGCTTCACCGGCGGCGCAAGATCGGGAACGAATTCGTGATAGGTACGCACGCATCGTACGGGATTCTCAGAACACCGGCTTTTCGCGGTAGGTGCCCCATGCCGACTTCAGGCGCTCGACGATGTCGCCCATCGACGCCCCGGCGGAAACGAGCTCGATCGTCACAGGCATCAGGTTCTGCGACTCGTCGCTCGCCGTCGCAACAAGCTTGTCGAGCAGCGCGCTCACTTTCGCGTTGTCGCGCTCACGCCGCACGCGGTTCAGGCGGTCGATCTGCCGCGTCGCCGTCGACGGGTCGTGCGGATGCAACTCGATCTCGGGTTTCTCGTCGGGATCGACGTACTTGTTGACGCCCAGCACCGGCTTGTCCCCGCTCGCCTTCTTCATGCGCGGTGTCGTAGGCGAAGTCCGCGATGCGCCGCTGGAACCAGCCTTCCTCGGTAAGCTTGACCGTGCCTCCGCGCCGGTCCACCTCGTCGATGACCGCGAAGATCGCCTTCTCGTACTGCGTCGTGAGGCTCTCGACGTAGTAACTGCCGCCGAGCGGATCGACGACGCTCGCCACGTTGGACTCGTCGGCGATGACCTGCTGCGTGCGCAGCGCGATCTTCATCGCCTCTTCGGTCGGGATCGCGAACGCCTCGTCCATGCCGTTCGTATGCAGGCTCTGCGCGCCGCCGAGCACTGCGGCGAGCGCCTGCAGACCGGTGCGCACGATGTTGACCTTGTACTGCGGCTTCGTGAGGGACGCCGCGGCCGTCTGGCAGTGGAAGCGCAGGCGCATCGATTCCGGATTGCGCGCGCCGAAGCGCTCCTTCATGAGCTTCGCGTAGACGCGGCGCGCGGCGCGGAACTTCGCGATCTCCTCGAAGAAATCCGCCTGGCAGACGTAGAAGAACGCGAGCCGCGGTGCGAACGCATCCACCGCCAGGCCGGTCCTCGTCACCTCCTCGACATAGGTGACGAGATTGCACATCGTGAACGCGACCTCGTCGAGCGGCGAGCTGCCGGCTTCGGAGATGTGGTAGCCCGAGATGTTGATCGGGTTGTAGCGCTTCATGTGCCGGGCGCAATACGTGATGCAGTCGCGCACGATGCGAACCGACGGCGCGACCGGGAAGATCCACTCCTTCTGCGCCTGGTATTCCTTGAGGATGTCCGCCTGGATCGTTCCGGACAGCTTGTCGAGGTCCAATCCCCGCTTCCGCGCGAGCGCGACGTACATCGCGAGCAGGATCCATGCGGAGGGGTTGATCGTCATCGACACCGAGATCGTCTGAAGGTCGATGCCTTCGAACAGCGCCTCCATGTCGGCGAGCGTGTCGATCGCCACGCCTTCGCGTCCGACCTCGCCTTCGCTCATCGGGTGGTCGCTGTCGTAGCCCATGAGCGTGGGCATGTCGAAGTCGACCGACAGCCCGGTCTGGCCGTTCGCGATCAGGTACTTGAAGCGCTGGTTCGTGTCTTCCGCCGTCCCGAAGCCGGCGATCTGGCGCATCGTCCACAGCCGGCCGCGATACATCGTCGGATACGGCCCGCGCGTGAACGGATAGCGGCCCGGCAGGCCGATGTCCTCGGGAGGCGTATCGGCGAGGTCGAGCGCCGTGTAAGTGCGGTTCACCGGAAATCCACCGATCGTAAGGAATTCGCGCTGCCGCTCCGGCGCGCGCGCGACGAAGCGCGTCGACCTCGTTGCGCTCCCAGTCGTCGACCTCCTGCCGCAGCCGTTCCAGCGACGCCGCGTTGCGTTGGGCATCGTTCATGCCTGTCCTCCGATTCGTAAGCCGTTCAGCAGTTGCATGGCGACCGCGCGCGGCGAGCGCCGGCGCGCGACAACCTCATCGAGCAGCTCGGCGATCTCGCCCTCGCGGGTACGCACCAATCGCTGGCGCAGCAAGTCCTCGCCGGCGCGCAGCACGCGACGCTCCGCGATGTCGCGCCGCCGGCTCGCGATCTCGCCGCTGCGCTCGAGGGTTTCGCGATGGCGATCGATCGCTTCGAGCAGCGCGGCAATCCCTTCGTCGCGCAGCGCGGCGACCGGCAGCACCGGGATCGGCCACGCGCTCTTGCGGCCCGATGCGAGCCCGAGCAACAGCATCGATCTTCAGGTCGGCGATCGTGCGATCCGCGTCCGGCCTGTCGCATTTGCTGACGACATGGATGTCGGCAATCTCGAGAATGCCGGCCTTGATCGCCTGGATGTCGTCCCCGAGCCCGGGCGGCGACACGACGACGGTCGTGTGCGCGGCGCGCGCGACTTCGACCTCGTCCTGGCCGACGCCGACGGTCTCGATGATCACGACGTCGAACCCTGCGGCGTCGAGCACGTCGACCGCCTCCAGCGTGCCGCGGGCCAGGCCCCCTAACGCGCCGCGCGTCGCCATGCTGCGAACGAACACGCCGCGATCGCCGCCAAGCTCCGCCATGCGGATGCGGTCGCCGAGGATCGCTCCGCCGGAGAACGGCGATGACGGGTCGATCGCAACGATCGCGATCGTCCGCCCGCTCGCGCGGACCGCCTTGGCGAGCTTCGCGACCAGCGTCGACTTGCCGCTGCCCGGCACGCCGGTCATGCCGACGACATGCGCACGCCCGGCCTTCGCGAAGATCGTGTCCAGCGCCTCGCGCGCTTCGTCGTTGCCGGACTCCGCGCGCGACAGCAGCCGCGCGATCGAACGTACGTCGCGATCGAGCACGCCCGCGACCAGTTCGACCGACGCGACGTAGGGCATTGCGCTAGCCCTCGAGGCGCGCGTTCAGCTCGCGGAACACTTCGCGATCGTCGATCACCCGGCGGGCCTTGAAATCGGTGCGCGGGAACGTGCCGGGCGCCACGATCTCGACCTTCGCGCGCAGTCCCAGCATCCTCTGCAACGCCTTGGCCGCGTCATCGTGCAAGCGCGAGCCGCCGTTCGCCTCGTGCAGCGCGGTGGTCGCTTCGATGCGGATCAGCAGCTCGTCCATCGTACCTTCGCGCGAGATCACGATCCGATGCTCGCCGCCGTAGCCGGCGAGCTGGTTCATCACCGCGTCGACCTCCGACGGATAGACATTCTCGCCGCGGATCGTGAACATGTCGTCGATGCGCCCGAAGATGCCCTGCGGCAGCCGCGGATACGTGCGGCCGCAGGGATTCGCGCTGTTCTCCCAGAGCGTGAGATCGCCGGACAGCAGCCGGATCATCGGTTGCGACGTGCGCTCGAGGTGCGTGTAGACCGGCGTGCCGCGCTGGCCGTACGGCACCCGATGAAACGTCCGCGGGTCGCAGACCTCGGTGTAGATGATGTCCTGCCAGCACAGCATGCCGTCGGTCTGCGCCGTGCCCGCGACATTCATGAACGGCGTCATCTCCGCCATCGAGCCGCAGTCGATCACGCGTGCGCCGAACGCGGTCGCGATGCGGTCGCGCACGCCCGGGACCGACGCTCCGGGCTCGCCGGAGAAGAACATCGTCTCGAAGGCCGAAGCTACGCGGATCGAAGCCTTCGCTCACCGCAACCTCGGCGAGGTGCAGCGCGAACGAGGGCGTGCCGTAGAACGCTTTCGGCTTCATCGCATCGAGCCACATCGCCGCACGCGCCGTCATTCCGGACGCGCCGGCGCCGAACGGAAACGACTTGCAGCGCAGCCGCTCGGAACCGGCGAGCGAGCCCCAGGAGCCGAGATACAGGCTGAAGATCGCTGCGACGAAGACCGTGTCGCCTGGCCGGATCCCCATGCCCCACATGATTCGCGCGTGCGCGTTCGCGATCGCGTCCCAGTCGGCGCGGCTGATGCCGAAGACCGTCGGCCGGCCGGTGGTTCCGGAGGTCCCGTGAATGTGGAAGATGTCGCGCTCCGGCACGCACAGGTAGTCGCCGAACGGCGGCATGCGCGACTGCGCGTCGCGCAGGTCGGCCTTCTTCACGACCGGCACCTTCGACTCGAAGTCCTCGAGCGAGCGCAGCTGGTCGGGATGGAAGCCGGCGTCCTCCCATTTGCGCCGGTAGAACGGCGCATGGTCCCACGCGTAGCGCGTGACTTCCTTCAGTCGCTCGAGGATCGCCCGTTCGCGATCACCCGCCGGCATCGTCTCGCGCACCGGGAACCAGTAACGCGAGCCGGCCTGCGGAAAATAGTCGGGATCGAACTTCGGGGGGAAGCTCCACTGTTCCATGATTCGCCGCTTCATGTTCACGCTATCCACTCGCGCTGTTTCCTGCCGTTTGCCGAGAACCGATTGTTGCTTTCGGCCGATTCAACTAGCGAGGACCGCGTTGCGCAACGACGCGCCTGACCATCTCGACGATCGCGTCCGGGGGCGTGTCCTGCAGCATCAGCTCCTTGACGCCAAGGCCCTTCAGCTTTTCGACGTCGTCATCGGGGATCACGCCGCCGCCGACGACGAGGATGTCGTCCGCGTTGCGTGCCTTGAGTGCATCGAGGATTCGCGGAAAGACGGTCATGTGCGCGCCGGACAGGATCGAGACGCCGATGACGTCGACGTCCTCCTGCACGGCAGCGTCGACGACCTCCTCGGGCGTGCGATGCAGGCCGGTGTAGATCACATCCATGCCGGCGTCGCGAAGCGTGCGCGCGACGATCTTGACGCCGCGGTCATGCCCGTCGAGCCCGACTTTGGCGATGATCACGCGGATGCGGTCGATGGCGTCCAGGCGTCCTCCGATGCGAGCGTTCGAGCGTGTTATTGTATACAGTATTCCATAACGACGGCGGCGGCTCAAGTCGGCCGGCGGCCGCCCGTCACCGGGTAAGCCGAGCGCGTTTGAATCCGTCGCGGCACGCCACCGCATCCAAACCGTATTCGCCCTGGCGTCCGTCATGCGTCGCTTCTCCTCCGCCCCGATCCTCGCCCTCGTCGTCGTTGCCGGGCTTGCCGCCTTCGCCGCCGAGCGTCCCCGCCAAATCGGACACGGTCACGGCGGAGGCACCCCCGGTCGGACCGTTCGATCGGGTCGATATCTCCGGCCACGCCGAGGTGGTGCTGGTCCAGGGGGACCGCGAAGCGGTCGTCGTCGAGGCCTCGCCGAAGAGCCACGCGCGCATCCGCGTCCGCTCGCAGGATGGGCGGCTCGCCATCGAGGTCGGCGAGAGCACGTCGTGGTGGAGCTGGTTCGGCGAGCAGCGGCAGCCGGCAGCCGACGATCACCATCCATTTCAAGACGCTCGAGGCGCTGAAGATGAGCGGTGCCGTGAAGGTCACGTCGGGCGCGATCTCCTCGCCGAAGCTGCGCGTGACTGCGGCCGGTGCGGCATCGATGAAAGTCGATGCGCTGAAGGTCGAATCGCTGCGTTTCTCGGGATCGGGTGCGGTGAAGGGCGAATTCGCCGGCAGCGCGACCGACCAGGAGATCTCGATTTCCGGCGCCGGCGCGTATCGCGCGCCGAAACTCGCGTCCGAAAGCGCATCGGTGAGCGTCAGCGGCGCCGGCAAGGTCGATCGTGAACGTACAGAAGAAGCTCGACGCTTCGATCTCCGGCGCAGGTGCGATCGAATATTTCGGCGATCCCGTGGTGAAGCAGCGGGTCAGCGGCGCCGGCAAGATCACGCGTCGCTCGGCGAGCGAGGTCGGCGCGATCCGGCTCCGCGCGGCTTAGGCTGCTTCAGTGCCGCAGCTCCGAGAGTCCGGGGAGGGTTTCCGGCTTGAACAGCAACGGTCCCCCGGTCAGCCGGCTCGCGATCGGCATGCACGCCCGACAGCACGCGAACGTCGACGACGCGGCAGTCGCGAAGCAGGTCCACGAGCATCGTCGCGACATCGCCGACCCGCTCGCCCGGATAGAGCGGACAGCGGAAGCCCTGCGCATCGCGCGGCGAAAACGGCGAGGACAGCGATAACCGCAGCTCGCCGCCCCCGGGCGCCCCCGCGCGCCTCGTGCGCGCTGATCACCGCGACCGGTTCGCCAACACTCGCACGCATCTCGCGCAGCGCATTGCTCGCGAACAGCTGCGCCGACACTTCGCGCTGCGCGGCCCGGCCAAGCGCCACGGCCGCAGGCAGCGACATCGCGGCGCGCGGCAGCGCGACGATCGACACCGCCGGCGCAGAGAGTTGCGCAATCAACGATTTGGCCAGCGGCATGCCCCAGGCGCCCACGGACGTGTCGCGCAGCAGGTCCGCGCCGGGCGCGGCGAGCGCGCTGCCGACGAGGAAGCGCAGATGAGCGCCCTTCGCCGGCCGACACCTCGATCGGCGCCGGCGCGAGTGCCAGCGGGAGCGTGCGCCTCCGCGAGCGCACTTGAGGCAAGCAGCGCGGGGAGCTGCGCCACGTCGATCGCATCGGCCGTCACGAGCGCATTTCCGAGCGCGAACGATCGGTTGCCGGACAGCGCGCCGTGCTCGCGCAGCACGTCGACGAGCGCATCGACGTCGGGAACGACCCCGGACAGCCGCGTCGCCGTCGCGGTGCCGGCCGAACGGCGCCGCGATGATGACGACCGGAATCGCGAACAGCGTCACCGCGAGGCCATCGCTTGCGCCGCGCGCGCCGCGAGCCAGGCGGGACAACGATCGCCACAGGTGGCGGTAGACGGCGAGCGTCGGCGCCGAATCGAGGACCGCTCGCCAATGCCGTCGCCATCCCCGCGCGCCAGCATCGCATCGAGCATCGCAGCGATGGCCTCGTCCGCCGCGTCGGATTCCTGCGCCGTGGCCGCCGCGAGGCTGCGTTCCGCCAACGCGTGCAGTGCCGCGGCCTCGGGCGCGGCTGCGCCCTGCCGCGGATAACGGCGGGGATCGGGAAGATCGTTCATCGCGACGCGTGCGCAGCGGCACAAGCGATTTTCTCATGCCGGCGCTTCAGGACCCGCCGAGCGGCCGCCACGCTCGTTCGCCGTGGCCGGCCTAGAATCGATGCGTCCTTTCGTCGCGAAGGAGCCTCCATGTACAAGCACATCCTGCTGCCGACCGACGGATCCGCGCTCTCCGAAAAGGCGAACGTCCACGCGATCGGCCTCGCGCAGGCGCTGAACGCGCGCCTGACCGTTTTTCACGCGTCGCCGGAGTATCCGACGCCGATCGTCGCCGAGGGCATCGTCCTCGAGCCGATCTCGCTCGCCGAATACGAGGCCCGCGCGAGCGAGCAAGCGCAGAACATCCTGGAGCCGGTGAAGCGGAGGGCCGAGGCTGCAGGCGTCCGCTGCGACACGCTGCACAAGGTCGCGCCCATCCCTTGGGAAGCGATCCTCGAGGCGGCGCGCAGCGTCGATGCCGACGTGATCGCCATGGCGTCGCATGGGCGTCGCGGGCTCGCGGCGCTGATCCTCGGCAGCGAGACGCAACGCGTGCTGATGCATACCGACCGGCCGGTGATCGTCGTTCGCTAGCGCTGCACGGACGGGCGGCGACGCCCGTTGTACGCGCAGCGGCGCAACGTCCTCGGCGCGTCGATCGACCGGCGTTGCCGATGCGCAGCTAACCGACTGTAACCGTTCGGGAAATCGGCTAATCCGCCGAGCAGTCGCGCAGGCTGCACGATTCCTGCTTTCCCTTGGGCGATGCGTCGAGTTCCGCTCTTCGTCCGCAGTGCCCGGCGACCGGCCGTAGCGGCATCGGCGCGTTCGTCGCGCGCCGCCCGCGTCCGACTGCAAGCCGCGATCGTGACCGTGGTTGCCGCCGCCGCGGCGGTGGCAACGTCGATCGCGATGGCGCCGCGCGGCATCGTGCTCGAGCCCATCGTCCTGCACGAAGGGGTCTCTGGAGACGCGTCCGAAGCCTCTGCCCAGCTCCACGCGGCGACGCTTGCGCTTCGCGAGCGCGCGCGAGCCACCGACGATCTCGCGCAGCCGGGCGATGCGACCTGGCCTGCGCTCGAGCGCGATGCCGCAACAGCCCCGGTTGCCAACGCGATGCGTGCGCTGCGTCGCACGCTGGTGCGCGAAGGCCCCCATATTTCCGCCGAAGTGTTCGCGCTGCCGGATCACCTCGAGATCGTCATTCGCGAGCAGCCGAGCAACGCGACGATCCGCAGTCGCGTGCCGCGTGGCGCGAATGCGCTCGAGCGCGTGCTGGCGGAAGGCAGCGAGGACGTGCTGTTGCTCACCACGCCGCTCTCTGTTGCGGCGCTCCTGGCCCAGGATCCGCGCGTCCTCGCCGACGCGACGCGGCTCGACGAAGTGTTGACGATGCTGGCGCGCAGTCCGAAGGCGGCCGAGGATCCGCGTACGTTGCTCCTGCGCGGCATCGACGCCGCGGCCGGCGGTCGCTGCGACGAAGCGCTGCCGTTCTACGACCGCGTGATCGCCGCACATCCGGTGGCGCCTCGCGCGTATGTGCTGGCCGCGGATTGTCACGCGCGTCTTGGCGACCGGGATCGCGCCCTCGAGCGGTTGACGGAAGCCGCCAGGCAGGCCGACGAGGCGCCGTTCGCGCTGTCGCTTGCCGGCCAGGCGTACCAGCGCATCGGTCACGCGGATCAAGGGCTGGCGCTGCTGCGGGTCGCGCATGCGCGCGATCCGGCGCTGCCGGGCAATGCGATCGCGATCGGCGAGGCTTTGCTTGCCCTCCACCGGCCGGCCGAGGCGCTGGCATGGCTGACCGCCCATCCGGGAGCGGACCACTTTCGCGCGCGCTGGCTGGGTGCGCTGGGCGTCGCGCAGGTGCGCAGCGGGGCCGGGCCAGCCGCGGAGGCGACGGCGACCGCGTTGCGCGCCGTCGATCCTGCGAGCGTCGAGGCGACCCGCATCGAAGCCGAGCTGGCCGCCGCAATGAAAGCCTGGCCCCAGGCGCTGGGACGGTTCAGTGCATTGCGGCTCGACGCGCCGAACGACGGCGCGGCACGCGCCGGTGAAGGACAGGCACTGCTCGGCCTGCGACGCCCTGCCGAGGCGATCACCGCCTACCGGAGCTGCGCGGAGATTTCGCCGTGGCGGGCTGAATGCCAGCTGGGGCTCGGCATCGCGCTTCGCGAGGCGGACCAGGCGGAAGCTGCGCTCGTTCCCCTCGCCGCGGCGGCCAGCCTCGATGGGCTCGATCCGCGCATTCCGTTCGAGACCGCGCGTACGCTCCGGGCGCTGCTCCGCCGCGACGAGGCGGCCACGCACACGGCGCGTGCCGAGGCGCTGGCGTCAGCGACTCGCCCAACGCGCTGGCGCTGCCCTAGCCGATCGACACCGAGCTCGAAACGCGCTGCGAAAACACGGTAAAATCAAGGTTTTGCCGCGTTCCCGCCGGCCCGGGGGACGTTACCGAGAGCCTCGAGCCGATGCGCGTTTCCCGCTTTTACCTTGTCACGCTGAAAGAGGCGCCGGCCGAAGCCGAGGTCGTCAGCCAGAAGCTCATGCTTCGGGCCGGCCTGATCAAGAAGGTATCCGCAGGCATCTACAGCTGGATGCCGCTCGGCCTCATCACGCTGCGCAAGGTCGAGGCGATCGTCCGCGAGGAAATGAACCGATCGGGCGCGGTCGAGGTCTACCTGCCGCATGTCGTGCCGGCCGAGCTTTGGGAGGAGACCGGACGCTGGGACAAGTTCGGCCCGCAGCTTCTGAAGATCAAGGACCGCCACGCGCGCGACTTCCTGTTCGGGCCCACGCACGAGGAAGTCATCACCGACATCGTCCGCAAGGACATCCGCAGCTACCGGCAGCTCCCGCTCAACCTCTACCAGATCCAGGTGAAATTCCGCGACGAGATCCGGCCTCGCTTCGGCGTGATGCGCGGCCGCGAGTTCCTGATGAAGGATGCGTATTCGTTCGACGTCGACCGCGACGCGCTGATGCGAAGCTACCAGGCGATGTACGACGCGTACGTGCGCATCTTCACGCGGCTCGGTCTGACGTTCCGCGCGGTCGAGGCGGACACCGGCGCGATCGGTGGCTTCGCCTCGCACGAGTTCCAGGTGCTGGCCGATTCCGGCGAGGATGCGATCGCGTGGTCGCCCTCGTCGCAGTACGCGGCCAACGTCGAGCAGGCGGAGGCGATCGCGCCCGCGAGTGCGCGTGCAGCGCCTGCCGAGCCGATGGTGAAGGTGCCGACGCCGAACCAGTCCACCTGCGAGCAAGTGACCCAGCTGCTGGGGCTGAGCCTCGCGAGGAGCGTGAAGTGCCTGATGATCCACGCGCAGGACAAGGTGCAGATGCTGCTCGTGCGCGGCGATCACATGGGCAATGAAGTGAAGATCGGCAAGCTGCCCGGCATCGGCGCCTGGCGCTGGGCCACCGACGCGGAGATCGTCGAGGCGACCGGCTGCGCGCCCGGGTATCTCGGCCCGGTCGGCCTGCCTTCCAACGTGCCGCTGATCGTCGATCGCAGCGTCGCGGTGATGAGCGATTTCGTTTGCGGCGCGAACGAGAAGGACTTCCACCTTCGCGGCGTGAACTTCGGGCGCGATGCGCGCGAGCCGGACCTCGTCGCCGACATTCGCAACGTCGTCGACGGCGATCCGTCGCCGGACGGCAAGGGCACGCTGCAGATCCTGCGCGGCATCGAGGTCGGCCATGTGTTCGCGCTCGGGACCCGCTATTCGGTGGACATGGGCGCGACCTATCTCGATGCGAACGGGCAATCGCATCCGCTCGAGATGGGCTGCTACGGCATCGGCGTCACGCGTGTCGTCGCGGCGGCGATCGAGCAGAACCACGATGCGAAGGGGATCGTCTGGCCGACGGCGATGGCACCGTTCACCGTCGCGATCGCGCCTGTGGGCTACGACCGCAACGAGACCATCCGCGCTGCCGCCGACCGGCTGCACGACGAGCTGACGGCGGCCGGCGTCGACGTTCTGATGGACGACCGCGGCGAGCGGCCGGGCGTGATGTTCGCGGACCTGGAGCTGATCGGCATCCCGCACCGCGTGACGATCGGCGAACGCAGCATGAAGGAAGGCAACGTCGAGTATCAGGGACGGCGCGACACCGGTCCGACGCCGGTACCGATCGTCGGAATCCTGCCGTTCCTCCAGGAAAAACTGGCCGCGGCGAGTCAGCCGGCGGTAAGCTAGAAAGTCCTATGACGAGGGGATTCCCACCGGGCTTGCGCCTGGCTTTCAAAGGCGCGTACGCAGCGCTGTCGGCGGCGTTGTGGGCGCTCGTGCTGATGCCGGCGACCGTTCACGCGGGCACGCAGGCGGAAGAGTATCTGTCGCCGTCGGTCGCGACGCTGATGTCGCGCGCGATTTCCGATCGGCCGGCGCCCGCCGACTACGCAAGTCGTCCGGAGGTCGCAAGCTGGATCGTCGAGGTGGCGCCGCGTCTCGCGCAGCGCATCCCGGACGTCGGCCGAGCGGCGCGATCTGCTGGCTACCGTCCACTACGAGTCGATTCGTGCGGGCCTCGATCCGCAGCTCGTGCTGGGCGTGATCCACCACGAGAGCGGCTTCAAGAAATACGCGGTCTCGATCGCCGATGCGCGCGGCTACATGCAGGTGATGCCGTTCTGGACGAAGCTCATCGGCGGCGTCGAGCACAATCTCTTCCATCTGCGCACGAACCTGCGCTACGGCTGCGTGATCCTGCGCCACTACCTGGATCGCGAAAACGGCGACCTGTTCCGCGCGCTCGGCCGCTACAACGGCAGCCTCGGTCGCAGCGAATACCCGAGTGCCGTCGCCGGGGCGATGCGCCGCTACGAGGCTGGATCGACGACGGCCGCGTCGGCTTCGATCGTCCCGGTGACGCTCGGCGCCGCGGTTCCGGCCAAGTAGACCTCGCGTCCATCCGTCGCGGCTGCCAGTCGCCGCGATCCGCTACTTCTCCCCGAAGCCGTCATGTCGCCGCGACACCGCGGCCGCTTCGCGCCCTCGCCCACCGGCCCGCTGCACTTCGGCTCGCTGATCGCCGCGCTCGCGAGCTATTGCGATGCTCGTGCGCACGGCGGCGAGTGGTTGCTGCGCATCGAGGATGTCGACGAGCCGCGCAGCCGCAGCGGCGCCGAGGAGGCGATCCTGCGAACGCTGGTCCGCTATGGCTTCGCGTGGGACGGCCCGATCGAGCGGCAATCGGACCGCACGGCACGCTACGAAGCCGCGCTCCGCACGCTGACTCAGCAGCGGACAGGCGTATCCGTGCGTGTGCACACGGCGCGAGCTCGAAGGCGCACCGCTCGCTGCAGGCGGCGAACGCGTCTATCCGGGCACCTGTCGCGACGGCATTGCGCCGGATCGCGCAGAACGCAGGCAACGCGCATGGCGTGTGCGCGTCGACGACACGGCGATCGCATACGTCGATCGGCTTCAGGGTCCGCAATCGCAGGCGCTCGCGCGTGAAGTCGGCGACTTCGTCGTCAGGCGCGCCGACGGTTTGTTCGCGTATCAGCTCGCCGTCGTCGTCGATGATGCCGAGCAGGCGATCACCGACATCGTCCGCGGTGCCGATCTCCTGTCGTCGACGCCGCGCCAGATCCACCTGCAGCGCCTGCTCGGCGCGGGCACGCCAACCTATCTGCACATCCCGGTCGCGATCAACGGTGCAGGCGAGAAGCTCTCGAAGCAGACGCGCGCGCTCGCGTTGCCGGACGACCCGTTGCCGGCCCTCCTCGCGGCCTGGCGATTTCTCGACCAGCCTGCCCCGCGCGCCGACACGCAGGACCTGAGCGCGTTCTGGCGCCATGCACTGGCCTCGTGGACGCCGACGCGTCTGCCGCCGGTGAGCATGCTTCCGGCGCCTGCGCGCTTCGTGGGATAATCAGATGTCAGTTGGCAGGTGACAGTTGACAGTAACTGCGCGTCGAAGCCATTGCGCGCGGCTTCAACTTGTCGCGTCCTCACTGACAACTGCCAACTGCCAACTGCCAACTGAATGACCACGCTCGTCGCCGTGCGAAAGCACGACCAGATCGCCATCGCCGCCGATTCGCTTACGACGTTCGGCGACGTTCGCCTCGCCTCGCATCACGACAAGAGCTTCGACAAGATCGTCGCGTATCGCGGCAACTACATCGGCCTGTGCGGCTCCGCGGCGCACCAGCTCGTGTTCGAGAGCCTGCTCGCGAGCAGCGTCGAGTACGACTTCAGCTCGCGGCTCGGGATTTTCGAGACGCTGCGCAAGCTCCACCCGATCCTCAAGGACCAGCATTTCCTGAATCCGAAGGAGGAGGAGGACGATCCCTACGAGTCGACGCAGATCACTGCGCTGATCGCGAATCCGAACGGCATCTTCGGCGTCTACTCGATGCGCGAGGTGTTCGAGTACACGCAGTTCTGGGCCGTCGGCTCGGGCAAGGAGATCGCGCTCGGCGCGATGTTCGCGCTCTATCCGCGGCTCAAGACGGCCGAGGAGGTCGCGAAGGCCGGCATCGAAGCCGGCGCCGCGTTCGATCGCAACTCCTCGCTGCCGATGACGTTGTATACGGTGAAAGCCAAGTGAGCGCGGGTCTGCGTATCGCGACGCCCACCGACTCGCTGTCGCGCTTCGTCTTCGAAGGCGCGGCCGTGCGCGGGACGCGCGTGAGGCTGTCGCAGACATCTCGCGCGATCCTGGGTTCGCATGCTTACCCGCCATCGCTCAAGCGCGTGCTTGCGGAGCTCACCGGTGCTGCCGCGCTGCTCGCCGCTGCGCTGAAGTTCGACGGGCGGCTTTCGGTCCAGCTGGCCGGCGAGGGTCCGGTGCGGCTGATCGTCGTCGAATGCAATCCGACGCTCGCATTGCGCGCCACCGCGCAATGGGACGAGCCGAAGGTCCGTGCACTGCCCCAGGATGCGACGCTCGACCGGCTCGCCGGCGGCGCCCTGCAGGCGCGGCTCGCGATCACGCTCGACCCGCGGGATTCGGGTCCGCTGTACCAGGGCATCGTCGCGCTCGAGACCGCGTCGGTCGCGTCGACGATCGAGCACTATCTTTCGACGTCCGAGCAGGTCGCAAGCAAGCTCGCGCTGATCGTGGACGACGGCGAGGTCGCGGGCGTTCTGCTGCAGCGCATGCCGGCGTCCGGACCTGCCGACGATGCGACCTGGGCGCGGGCGATCGCGGCGCTCGAGTCCGCGCCGCCGGAGATGATCGTCGGGGCGACGAACAGCGACAGCGGCCTCGCCAACCTGTTCGCGGAACACGACCTGCGCGTGTTCAAGGCGTCGACCCCGCGTTTCGAATGCTCGTGCTCCCGCGCGCGCGTGGAGGGCGCGCTGCGCATCGCCGGCCGCGACGAGATCGAGGCCGCGCTGGAGGACGACGGCGAGGTCGAAGTCGTGTGCGAGTTCTGCGGGCGCGCATACACGTTCGCGCCCGACGAGGCACGCGCGTTGTTCGCACCGCTGCCCCAGCTCGACGCGGTTCCCCCGACGCGACACTGATGGCGCTGTACGTTCCGCGCGCGTTCGCCGTCGAGGATCGCAAAGCACTCGACCAGCTGATCGACGAGCATCCGTTCGCGACGCTGGTGACGCCGGCCGCACCGGAGCCGTTCGTTTCGCACGTGCCCCTGCTGCGCGAGAACGATGACGATACGGCGCTCATCGGCCATTTCGCGCGGGCGAATCCGCACTGGCAGCACGCGACAGGCGTCGTGTCGATCGCGATTTTCCACGGACCGCATGCGTACGTATCGCCCACGTGGTACGCCGATCCGGCGCAGGCGGTCCCGACCTGGAACCTCGCGACCGTGCACGTGCACGGCCGCATGGAGCTCCTGCCTGAGCAGGCAGATGCCGAACGGGTGATCGGAGCGCTCGTCGCGCGATTCGAAGGACCCGGCGAGAACGCCTGGGCGTTCGCGATGCAGGGACGGCCGCGCGACGCGCTGGTGGCGAACATCGCTGCGTTCCGGATCGTGATCGAGCGCGTCACCGGCAAGTTCAAGCTCTCGCAGAACCGCACGCCGGTCGACCGGCGTCGCGTAATCGATGCGTTGACCGCCGTCGATCACCCCGAGGCGCAGGCCACCGCCGGCTGGATGCGCCGGTTCGCCGATCCCGATGCCTAAGGCTGTCGGTACCGAGCCGGCCACGAGCGTCGCGAAGCTGCGCATCGACAAGTGGCTGTGGGCCGCGCGGTTCTACAGGACGCGCAGCCTCGCGGCGGCAGCGGTCGAGGCCGGGCAGGTGCGCGTAAACGGCGAGCGCGTGAAACCCTCGCGTGCCGTGCATGCCGGCGAGCGCGTCACCGTGCGCAAAGCCGGCTTTGCGTGGGACATCGAAGTGACCGGCGTCGACGAGCGCCGCGGCTCGGCGACCGAGGCGGCGAAGCTCTATTCCGAGTCCGAGACGAGCCGGCAGGCGCGCGAGGAGGAGGTTGCCAAGCGCAGGGCCGCTGCTGCGAGCGATCCGCGGTTCGACGGGCGGCCGACCAAGCGCGAGCGCCGCAAGCTCGAGGATTTCCTCAACGAACCGTAGGCGTTTCGGCCAAAAGTGCGAACCTACTTTTGGCCGGGTCGAATCCAGCACGAACTTCTCGGGGCGGCCCGTCGCTTGTCGTCGCGGCAACGGCAACCGAAACGACGAGCGTCTTGGCAGCGCGGCCTACGTATCCTGCCGTTCGCCGTCGGTTTGCGCCGGGGGGCGCGTGAAGCGGCGCAACAGCCAAGCGAGCAGCAACAACACCATGCCTGCGATGCCGAGACCGGAAACCGTCGTCATCCGATCGCTGAACGCCGCGATCGGCGCGATGATCAGCGCAGCGCCAAGGAGGATCGTGCCGGCTCCGGCGAGGATCCGAAACAGCGTGGTTAGCATCGTCGCGAGCCCCGTTCAGCAGAGAAACATCGCGTTCGCGAGATCGAGCAGGAAACCCGGCTGGCGATAGCCACGCCAGACCAGCCAGGTGAGCACGGCCGCGGCCAGCAGCCCGAGCGTGTGCACGAGCAGCGGGTGCCGGAAAAGCGAACGGCGCGGGAGCGCCGCGCCGTCGGTGGATGGATCGGGCGACAAGCCCCGAAGCTTAGCCCCGGTTCTGCGGCTCCGGCAACATGCCGACCAGCGACATCGGCGACAGCGGCAGCACGCCGAGCTCGCGCATCGTGGTCATCACCGAGCTGAAGTCGGCGGCGGTCCGGACGCTCGGGATCGGCTTGGCGAGCAGGTTGACCGCGCGCCCGCTGACCACGCACGGCAGATCCGACGGAAGCGCGGTGCGCAGGCCGCGAATTTCCTGGCCGGCGATCTTGCCCGAGATGCCGCGGTCGAACAGCAGCACCACCAGGTGGACCTTGTACGCCTTCGCAGCGCCGGCGATCTCCTGCGCCGGCACGCCGGCGCCGAGCGTCAGGCAGTTGATGCCTTCGGTGAACAGCAGCAGCTCGAGGATCGCGAGACCGAGCTGGTTCGGGTCGTTCGGCGGCGTCGCAAGCAGGATCTGGCGCGCGTCGCGCGTCGGGCGGACGAGGCGCGTCACATCGCGGAGCAGGCGCTGCGCGAGGTCGGCGAAGCGAAGCTCCTGGAAGTTCTGCATCTCACCGCGGACGACGCGCTCGTGGACCGCTTCGTTCAGCGGGATCAGCGTCTGCTCGAGGAACTTGCGCAGCCCCTGGCCGACCAGCAGCTTGGAAAGATGGTTCTGCAGCTCGCCGACCCGGTGCTGCGCGAGCAGCTTGACGGCGTTCTCGATCTCCGCGGGCAACGGCGCGGGCTCGGCCGCGGTCAGGCCGAGCATCGACTGCAGCGCACTGTCGGCAAGCGGAACGACGGCGCCGGCCCGCCAGCCTTCGGACAGCAGCTGCTTGATGAGCTTGAGGCGGGCGACCTGGTCGGGCGGGTAGACGCGATCGCCGAACGGGTCGCGCAGCGGCGCCGGGAAGCCGTAGCGGCGCTGCCACATGTACAGCTGCTCGCGGCGAAGGCCGGTGATCCGCACGACCTCGCGGATGTGCAGCGCGCCGGTCAGGTCGGCGGTCGCATCGTTCGCCTCCACCGGAGGCAAACCCGGCTCGCGGTGGCGGGTCGGCGCTTTGATCAGGATGCCCATCGTCGTCGTTTCCTGTACGTTCTGCGTCAGTCGCGGTTATGCAGCGTGTGCTGCACAAAGTATAGGGGTTTGAAGCGGGCCGTTGTTGGTGGCGGTCTGTGCTGGACGGTCGGTGTCATGCAGATAGCGTGCCAAGCGGGACAGCCGGTACTTGTAGCTACGTGACGTTTCCGGGATCATCGGCCGCGCGCTCGTCGCGCGACGCCGTCGTTTTGCGATCGCGAACGGCCGAACGGCAGGAGGCGCGGATCTTGCGATCGGTTAGCGTGCCGCTCTTCACGGGACATCGATGTTCGGCTTCGGCAAGACCACGAAGGACCCGCTCGCGGATGCCAAATCCGCCGAGCGCTGGCTCGCCTCGTTTCCCGCCGGTGATCCGCTTGCCGTGCACGGCGAGCTGCTTTCCGAGCTCGCCCGGATCACGCGACCGCGACGCGCGCCGTACGCCGGCGCAGCTCGAGGCGGTGTTCGCCCTCGACGCCGGAACCGCCGAGCTTCGGCGCACGCTGACCGCGCAGTACATCGAGCACGCGAATCGCAGCAGCAAGATCGAGAACCAGCTCTGGTCGTCGCTGTTCGACCTGACGCAGGCGTTCCTGGTCGCCTACCAGGCGTTCGGGCGCGAGGTCTCGGCGCACGCCGGCTCGAACAAATGGCAGCAGATGCTGCCCGAGCTGATCGCACGGCAGGTCGTGCACCTGGGCCTGGACGCGAAGATCCGGCTTTACCGCTACGAGCAATGGATCCCGGTCGAAGTGGGCGGAGCTGCACACGCTGTTCTCGCTCGCCTGCTCGCGTCAGGTCGAGCGCCAGCTGCTTGCGCTCGACACGAGCAGCAGCACGACGACGATCGAGCACGAATACCTGCTCGTGCTCGTGCTGCAGCTCGTGCACGCCGGGAATGTCACCGCGAAGCATCTCGAGTACGTCGCCCAGCAGCTTCCCGAATGGTGCCAGGCGCTGCGTTTCTCGCTCGAGGCGTCGTCGGTGACATCGTTCTACGTCGACCTTTCCGCACGCGACGGCCTGAAGCGCCGCACGCCCGCGCCGCTCGAGGGCCGTGTCCTGTTCCTCGACACGCGGCCGCTGCACGCGCTGCTGGTGCAGCACATCGTCGTTCTCGAGCAGAAGGTCAAGACGCAGCCGCTGTCGGATCGGACCGCGAAGCGCTCCGAGCAGCTCGCCCTGCTGACGAAGCTCGCCTCGCAGGTGGATCCCGAGTTCAAGCCGTTCGCGCGTCGCGGCGAGCGAACGGCTACGGTCGGAACCGTCGATGCGATCGTCGGCTTCGCCAACATCGCCAACTACCTTCGCGACGAGGAGCGCAATCCGGTACGACAAGGCGGACAGCGGCAAGAGCTTCGGCGGCACGATGGAGCTTGCGGTGTTCGGGCGGATGCGCAACGAGCAGGACCGCATCCACGAGCAGGCGCGGCGACGGCTCGCCACGCATGCGGCGCCCGGCGGCCCGTGGGAGGTGAAGGACGTATCGCAGACCGGCTATCGCCTGATCGCGCCGATGATGGTCGCGAACGCGGTGACGCTCGGGCACGGCGACCGCGCTGCGGCCGCACGGCCAGGTCGGATGGACGCTGGGCGTCGTGCGGCGAATCAAGCGGCTCACGTCCGACCGCGCCGAGATCGGATTGCAGGTGATCGCGAACGCGCTGCTCGGCGTCGATCTGATCGAGCAGCGCAAGTCGCTGGACGCCGACTACTCGGTCGACGGCGAGCAGACGACGATCAACGGCCGCACGTTCGCGGGGTTGTTCCTCGCGCTGCGCAAGCGCGATGTCGACGCGCCGATGCATTCGCTGATGCTGCCCGCGTTCGAGTACCAGCCGTCGCGGCGGCTGAAGCTGCAGACGCTGCGAACGATCACGCCGGTCAGGCTCGGGCGGCTGCTCGAGCAGCAGCCGGACTGGGTGTGGACGGCGATCGAGCCGTTGAATGCATCGCAACCGCTGCCGGACGTCGTTCCGACGAAAAACGCGTCCGAGGAGCTCGGCGACTGACGAAGCGGCCGCGCCGCAGGTTTTTCGTCGGAAGTGATCAGGCGGGCGCCTTGAGGCGGCCCGCGTCGCCCGCGGGACAGGGCTCGTAACAACGAGCGTCGTGCGATGGCTCAGCCTGCGACGGCGAGCGTTAACATCGCGCGCATGCCGCCGACCGCTACGCCGAGCTCTGCGCCGCCTGGCGCTGGAACGTGCCGGCGACGTTCAACATCGCGGACGTGTGCTCCGCGCGCTGGGCGCTCGACCGGACCCGGTTCGCGCTCTACTGGGAGGACGAGGACGGCGCCACCGCCGCGTTCACCTACTGGGACCTCGAGATGCGGGCCAACCGGCTCGCGAACGCGCTTGCGCACCTGGGCGTTGGCCGGGGCGACAAGGTCGCGCTGATCCTGCCGCAGCGACCGGAGACGCTCATCGCGCATCTGGCCGTCTACAAGCTCGGCGCGATCGCCGTGCCGCTCTCGTTCCTGTTCGGTCCCGACGCGCTCGAGTACCGGCTTGCGAACAGCGAGGCAAAGGTCGCCTTCGTCGACCCGCAATCGCTGCGGCAACCTCGTGCCGATCCGCGAACGGCTGCCGAAGCTCGAGCATGTCGTCGGCGTCGCGGGTGCGCGCGAATCGTTCGTCACGCCGTTCGAAGCTGTTGGTCGAGCGTGCCTCGCGGCATTTCACGCCGGTCGAGACCTCGGCGACCGATCCGGCGTTGCTGATCTACACGAGCGGCACGACCGGCCCGCCGAAGGGCGCGCTCATGCCGCACGCGTGCCTGCTCGGCAACCTGCCCGGCTTCATCCACTCGCACGACGGCTTTCCGCAGCCAGGGCGATCTGTTCTGGTCGCCGGCGGACTGGGCCTGGACCGGCGGCCTGATGGACGCGCTGCTGCCGACGCTGTACTTCGGCCAGCCGATCGTCGGCTATCGCGGCCGCTTCGACGCGGAGCGCGCGTTCCGGCTGATCGAGCGCTACCAGATCCGCAACACGTTCCTGTTCCCGACCGCGCTCAAGCTGATGATGAAGGCGTATCCGCGGCCGCGCGAAGCGTTCGACGTGAACCTGCGCAGCGTGATGAGCGCCGGCGAAGCGGTCGGCACGACGGTGTTCGAATGGGCGCGCGACGCGCTGGGCGTCACCGATCAACGAGATGTTCGGCCAGACCGAGATGAACTACATCGTCGGCAACTCGCATACGCTGTGGCCGGCGAAGCCCGGATCGATGGGACGTCCCTATCCGGGCCATCGGATCGCGGTGATCGACGACGACGGCAACGAGCTGCCCGCCGGCGAGCCCGGCGACATCGCCGTGCACCGCATCGCGCCGGACGGAACGCCCGACCCGGTGTTCTTCCTCGAATACTTCGGCAATCCCGAAGGCACGCGGAAGAAGTACACCGGCGAGTGGTGCCGCACCGGCGATGTCGCGACGCGCGACGAGGACGGTTACCTCTGGTACCAGGGGCGCGCCGACGACGTCTTCAAGGTGGCCGGCTATCGCATCGGTCCCTCCGAGATCGAGAACTGCCTGGTCAAGCATCCTGCCGTCGCGAACGCGGCCGTCGTTCCCGCGCCCGACGAGACGCGCGGCAACCTGGTGAAGGCGTTCGTCGTCCTCGCGCCCGGGACACGCCGGTTCGCCGCAACTCGTCGAGGACCTGCAGCAGCACGTGCGCCGCTTCCTCGCGCCCTACGAGGTGCCCGAAGCTCGTCGAGTTCATCGACGCGTTGCCGATGACGACGACCGGCAAGGTCCAGCGCAAGCTGCTGCGCGAACGTTAGGTTCGTCGGAGCAGCGCGCCCGCCGTTGCCGGGTGGCACGCCAGGGAATTAGATCGTTGTTCGGTTCGCCGGCGGCCCAGCGCCTTCTTTCGCCGAAATCCCGACGCTTTCCGAGTGGACGCTGATGTTGATGGCCGCGCTGGTCGCGATCTTCGGCCTGCACCGGATTCGACGCCAGCGGCAGTAGCGATCGCGCATACCCGACAGAGCGCCCCGGAACGATCCGGGGCGCTTTTTTTCGCCTGGCCGCCGCGTGCGGCGATTCAACGCATCGCCGTGGATTCCACGCGCAAGCGCTCGAGAAAGTGCCGGTGCGTCAGCACCCAGACCGCGGCCGGCACCACCGTCGGCAGGATCAGCGAACCGAACTGGAACGCGAACACGATCGCCTCGCGCTGAAGCGGCGAGAAACCGGTCTGCGACGCCACCATCGGCCCGGCGGTGATCGCGACGTTCTTCAGGAAGTCGGCGACGACACCCCACGCGACAACCGGCAGCAGCACGACATAGCCGATCGCCATGATCCGCGGCCAGCCCGGTTCGCGCGCCGCGAGAACGAGTGCAGCGAACATCGGCAGCCCGAACGAATACAGCAGCATGTTGACGTCGACGCTGACCGCGCCTCCGGCGACCGCCTGCCCGGGCTTCAGCGTCGTGAGCACCGTCACGACGGCGCCGGCCGCGTCCACGGATCGAACGAGGTCGGAGAACACGCCGCGCAACACCGCTTCCGCCATGAGCTTGGCTGGCCACAACAGCAGCGGCGCGCCGAGATACCAGACGGCGAACGCGACCGGCAACCACGCGAGCGTCAGAACGACGAAGCGTGGCAGCGGATTCTTCAAGCTTATGCGGTCGCTGCCGCCCCCGCGGGCGGCGGGGATCCGGGCGGCCCGGCATCGGTCGTGCGCGGCAGCGTGCGCACCCAGACCAGCCAGACGATCAGCACGTCGAGCATGATCAGCGCCTGCCAGACGTAGAGGTGCGCCCATTCGAACCACTGGCGATCCCACTGGCCGAGATAGAACAGGCTGATGACGCGCACGACGTTCAGCCCCTGCACGGCGACGACGCCGATCGCGAGCCCGACCAGCTTGTGCTTCCACGGCGCCGGGAAGGCGAGGATGGCCGCGAGCAGAACGATCGTGGCCTCGACGCCGTTGCAGCCGGCCTCGATCGACACGGCGAAGCCGTTCGTCGTGCTGCGCATGATCTTGCCGACCGCCATCACGTTCGGATCGAAGACGGTGACCAGCCACGTCGAGATTCGCGCGAGCGTGTTCGTCCACGGCACGACGAAATGCTCCTGCGCCCAGGGCGTGAGCTCGAGGCCGAACAGTAGCGCCTGCAGCAGCAGGAACGTGACGAAGAAGCGCAGCACGGGCGGGATTCTACAATCCGATGAAAAACGTGGCCGCGGGGTCAGTGGTGCCCGCGGCACCGGGCTGCACGTTTTTCATCGGGGTTGAATCAGGCGGGCCGCTCGGAGCGGCCCGTCGCGGCCCGCAGAAACGACACGAAACAACGCGTGTCTTGCACGCCGCGTGCGAAGTCGTGCCTCGGTCTCTCGGTCGCCGCCAATCGCACTCATCCCCGCGCCAGCGGCGGATTCCCGGCGAAGTACCGCCGGATGCCGTCGCCGATCGATTCGGCGAACCGCTGCTGGTGGCGGTCGCTGCGCAGCTTCAGCTCCTCGTCCGGATTGCTGATGAACGCGGTCTCGACCAGGATCGACGGGATGTCGGGCGCCTTCAGCACGGCGAAACCGGCCTGCTCGACAGAAGGCTTGTGCAACGCGTTGTGCTCGGCGATCTCGCTAAGCACATGGCGGCCGACTTTCAGGCTGTCGCTGATCTGCGCGGTCTGCGACAGGTGGAGCAGCGTGCGCGCGAGCACCGGATCCTTCACGTCGAGGTTGACGCCGCCGATCAGATCGGCTTCGTTCTCCTTCTGCGCGAGCCAGCGCGCCGCGGCGGACGTGGCGCCGGTCTCGGAGAGCGCGAACACCGACGACCCGCGCGCGCGCGCCTCGCGAAACGCGTCGGCGTGGATCGACACGAACAGGTCCGCCTGTACACGGCGCGCCTTCGCAACGCGTTGGGCGAGCGGAACGAAATAGTCGTCGTCGCGCGTCAGCACGGCGCGCAGGTTCGGCTCGGCATCGACCAACCGCTTGAGCCTGCGCGAGATCGCCAGCGCCACGTGCTTCTCGTAGGTTCCGCGCGGACCGATCGCGCCTGGATCCTCGCCGCCGTGTCCCGGATCGATCACGACGACGATGCGGCGCGGCGTCCTGCCCTTTTCGTGCCGCACGTGGAACCGGTTCCGCGGGGGTGGGGGCACCGCTCGTTGCCGGATCACGTTGAATCGCATCACGCTCGAGCAGCGCCATCAGCGGATCGATCGGGTTCAACGGATACAGGTCGAGGACCAGGCGGTGACCGAATTCGGCGACCGGCGACAGCTGGAACAATTGCGGGTTGACCGCGGTCCGCAGATCGAAGACGACGCGCAGCACGCTGAAGACCGGCCGGCCGAAGCGCACGCCGGCGATGTAGGGATCGGCCGGATTCACCTGCGTTGCGAGTCTCGCGAGCGTCGTGGTGAGGTCGACGCCTTCGAGGTCCAGCACGAGACGGTCCGGGCGCGCGAAGCGCCGTCAGCTGGTGCGGGATCGGCTCGGGGCCTTCGAGAATGACGCGCGTGTATTCCTGCGCGGGCCAGACGCGCGTGGATGCGACGCTCGGCGCCGCGAACGCGCGCGGGATCGCGAGACCGGCGGCAGGCACGACCAGCCACTTGAGCGCGCGACGTCGCTCGATCGATACGCGGGTTACGCGTTCAGGTCCGTGGCGAGCGCGGTCAGGCATCGTTCACCCGCTTGCGTCGTTGCGACTGCACGCAGACGCCGGCCTGCGGCACCTTCGTCCGGCAATGCCAGCACAATCGCGACGTCGGCCTCGGGCAGGCGTTGCGCAACGCGTTCCGGCCATTCGACGAGGCAAACCGTGTCCTGTCGGAACGCTTCCGCGATCCCCGCGTCGTCCCATTCGGATGCGTCCTCGAACCGATAGAAATCAAAGTGATACAAGTATAAGTTCGAAAGCGGATAATGTTCAACCAGTTGATAGCTCGGGCTCTTGACCGGGCCGGTCCAGCCGAGCCCGCGCAACACGCCGCGCGCGAGCGTCGTCTTGCCCGTGCCGAGGTCGCCCGAAAGCGTCACGATCATGCCCGGCCCGAGCGCGCTGGCGAGCGCGATCCCGGCGCGCTCGGTGGCGCGTGCGTCTGGCAAGGTCAACGCAAGCGATCGCGACGGCCGGGGTGCGCGCGACGTCATGCGTAGGGCAGCCTTGATAGGCTTGCAGCGATGAGCGCTGAGAACACAGCTACCGGTATACGCGATCTCGAAGGCGCTCGCATCGCGCATTGCGGCCTGGGGGCGCGAGCTCGGCTTCGGCGCGATCGGCATCGCGGACACGGACCTCGCCGCGGAGGAAGTGCATCTGCTGAACTGGCTCGATGCCGGCCGGCACGGCGAAATGCATTATATGGCGCGCCACGGCGTGCGCCGGACGAGGCCGGGCGAGCTCGTGCCCGGCACGGTGCGCGTCATCACGGCGCGGCTCGACTACTGGCCGGCGCAAGCGCAGCGACGCGCAGTCGGTCCTCGACAACCCGGCGCGCGCGTACGTCTCGCGCTACGCCCTCGGACGCGACTATCACAAGGTGCTGCGCGGACGACTGCAGCAGCTCGCCGAGCGGATCGCAGTCGGAGGTCGGCGACTTTCGGCTTCCGCGTATTCACCGACACCGCGCCGGTGCTGGAAGTGGCGCTCGGCGCCAAGAGCGGCACCGGCTGGCGCGGCAAGCACACGCTGCTGTTGACGCGCGAGGGCTCGTATTTCTTCCTCGGCGAGATCTACACCGATCTTCCGCTGCCGGTCACCGCGCCGATCACGGCCCATTGCGGCACTTGCACCGCGTGCATCGATGCGTGCCCAACCGGTGCGATCGTCGGGCCGTATCAGCTCGACGCACGGCGTTGCATCAGCTACCTGACGATCGAGCTCGCCGGGCCGATTCCCGAAGCGCTGCGGCCCGCTGATCGGCAACCGGATCTACGGGTGCGACGACTGCCAGCTCGCATGTCCGTGGAACCGGTACGCCACGACGGCGGCGCTGCCGGACTTCGCGACGGTGCGCAACGATCTCGACGATGCGCGGCTCGTCGACCTGTTCGCGTGGACGCGCGACGACTTCGAGCGGCGGATGGAAGGCAGCGCGATCCGCCGGATCGGCTACGAGCGGTGGCTGCGAAACATCGCCGTCGCGCTCGGCAATGCGCCGGCCGATCCCGCGATCGTCGACGCGTTGCGCGCGCGCGCCGACGATCCTTCGCCGCTCGTGCGCGAGCACGTGGCGTGGGCGCTGGAGCGGCAGCAGCACGCAAACGCGTGAGCTACCGCGCCCACATCCATCGGCGATCTCGCATCATTTCGCCCATCTCTTCAGGAACGCAACGAACTTCGCCGCGTCGTAGCCCTTGCCTTCCTCGAGAAGGCTCGTGTCCTGCGAGTGGAGCAGCTTGCCGTCCGCGTCGAGCACGAACAGGTGCGGATAGCCGCCGATCTTCGGCCATTGCGAGAGCACGGCCTCGTTCTTGTTGTCCTTCGACCAGTTGACCTTCACCCAGACGTAATGGGCATCGCGCAACGTCCGCGCCTCCTCGTTCGCCGCGAAGAAGCGGTCCATGATGTGGCACCAGGCGCACCACTCGCCGCCGACGTCGACGAGCACGCGCTTGCCTTGCGCCTTCGCAAGCTGAACGGCGGTCGCGACATCCTTCGCGGCGTCGCGCTTCGGGTCGAACTTGAGCGGCAGGTCGCTCGCCACGCTGCTCGCGGCGAACGCGGCAGATCAGCAGCCAGCGCAAGCACGATCGCGAGCATCGCGCGCATCATCGGATCAGCTGGTTCATCGACACGATCGGCAGCATGACGGCCAGGACGAGCACGAGCACGATCGCGCCCATCACGACGATCAGCGCGGGCTGGAGCAACGCGGCCAGCCACGCGAGCCGGGTCTCGGCAGCGCGCTCGAGCTCCGCGGCGGCGCGTACCAGCATCTCCGCCAGGCGGCCGGTCTGCTCGCCGTTCGCAACCAGGTGGACGAGCACCGGCGGAAACACGCGCTGGTCCTTCAATGCCCGCGCGAGCGGCACGCCTTCGCGCACGAGTGCCGCAGCACCGCGTGCAGCATCGGCCAGCGGTCGCATGCGCATCACGTTCGCCGCCGCATCGAGGGCGCGCAGCAGCGGTGTTCCGCTGCCGGCGAGGATCGCAAGCGTGCTCGCGAAGCGGGCCGTGTCGAGTGTCGACACGAGCTTTCCGATGGCAGGCGTGCGCAGCAACAATGCATGCATGCGAACGCGGAAAGCTTCTCGCCGGCTCGCAACCGCGAAGCAAAGCGGAACCGCGATCGCCGCGGCGAGCCACACCCACGCCGTCGCACGCAAGAAATCCGAGCTCGCGATCAGCGCACGCGTAAGCCACGGAAGCGTCTGCCGGCTCTGCTGATACACGGAAACGACCTGCGGCACCACGTACACCAGCAGCACGCCGATCACGCTGAACGCAACGACCGTGACCAGAACCGGATAGATGAGCGCGACGGTGATCTTCTGGCGCAACGCCTGCCGCGACTCGAGATAGTCCGCGAGCCGCGCGAGCACGTCGGCCAGGCGGCCGCTGTCGGCGCCCGCGGCCACGAGACCGCGATACAGCGGGGAGAACGTCCGCGGGAAATGGGCGAGCGCGCCGGGCAACGATTCGCCGGCCTCGACATGGGTCCGCAGCGCGGTGACGAGCTTCGCGACCGCCGGCGAGTCGGCCTGCTCGGCCACCGCCGAGAGCGCCTGGTCGAGCGGCATGCCGGATTGGGTCAGCGTCGCCCACTGACGGGTCAGCAGCATGACGTCGTTCGCGGACAGACGCGTCGCGCCCAGCGCGTCGAACCCGCGCGACTCGGCAACGGCGGTCGGCGTCAGGCCCTGCGCCCGCAGCCGATCGCGCGCGCCGCGCGCGCTCTCCGCGTCCAGCGAACCGCGCGCGAGCCGGCCCTGCGCATCGACGGCCTCGTAGCGGAACGCTGGCACGGTGAAGCCTCAGTCGCGCGTGACGCGCACGAGCTCCGCGAGCGAAGTCGTGCCGGCGGCGAGCCAGCGCGCCCCATCCGCGCGCAGACTCGTGGCCCCGGCCTCGATCGCAGCGTCGCGCAGCACCGCCTCGGGCGCGCGATCGTGGATCGAGCGACGCAGCGTCTCGTCGACGACGATCAGCTCGTAGATGCCGGTTCGCCCGCGATAGCCGGTCTGGTTGCACGCGTCGCATCCGCGGGGCTCGTAGAGCGCGGTCAGCGCCGGCAAGCCCATGCGTGCGAGCAGTTCGCGCTCGCCCGGCGCAGCTGCGACGCCCTGGCGGCACGTCGGGCAAAGCGTGCGCACGAGGCGCTGCGCGAGCACGCCGAGCAGGCTCGACGAAAGCAGGTACGGCTCGACGCCCATGTCGGCGAGCCGCGTCACCGCGCTGGCCGCGTCGTTCGTGTGCAGCGTCGCGAGCACCAGATGGCCGGTGAGCGAGGCCTGCACCGCGATCTGCGCGGTCTCGAGATCGCGGATCTCGCCGATCATCACGATGTCGGGATCCTGGCGCAGGATCGCCCGCAGCGCTCGCGCGAACGTGAGCTCGATGCGCGGGTTGACCGGCGTCTGCGCCACGCCGTCGAGCGCGTATTCGATCGGATCCTCGACCGTCATCATGTTCACGCTGCCGCGCGGCAGCCGCGACAACGCCGCATAGAGCGTCGTCGTCTTTCCGGATCCGGTCGGTCCGGTGACGAGCAGGATCCCGTGAGGCTCGCGGATCAGGCGGTCGATGGCGACGAGCGTCGCATCGCTCATCCCGAGCGCCGTGAGGTCGAGCCGCGCCGCATCCTGGTCGAGCAGCCGCAACACGACGCGCTCGCCCGATCCGGTGGGCAACGTCGACATGCGTACGTCGACACTGCGCCCGCCGAGCTTCAGCGCGATCCGGCCGTCCTGCGGCAGGCGCTTTTCCGCGATGTCGAGGCTCGCCATGATCTTGAGCCGCGAGACGAGCGCCGCATGCAGCGCGCGCGGCGGCTCGATCACGTCGCGCAGCACGCCGTCGACGCGAAACCGCACGACCGCGCGCGATTCGTACGGCTCGAAATGCAGGTCCGACGCGCGCTCTTTCAACGCCTGCAGCAGCAGCGCATTGATCATCCGGATCACCGGTGCCTGCGCTTCGTCCGCGAGCAGGTCGGAGGTGACCGGAACCTCCTGCATCAGGCGCGCGAGGTCGCCTTCGCGCGCGAGCTCCTCATGGACCGCGGCTGCGCCGCCGCCCGCGTTGTAGGCGCGCGCAAGCTCGGCGGCGAAGCGCTCCGCGTCTACAGCGCGCGTGACCAGGGGGCGCTTCAGTACGCGACGCAGCTCGGCGAGCGCATCGACTGTCGCATCGGCGCGCAGGAGCACGACGACCGCATCGCCTTCGTCGCCGATCGCGAGGACCCCGTGCTGCTTCGCGAAGGCGTAGGGGATGCGGTGAGCGGACGCAAGAGCCATCAGACGGCGGAACGCTTCACTTGTTTGCTGGCTCGTCGGGCTTGGGCATGAATGGCGCCAGCGGATGCGGCGGCGAGGGAGGGGGCGGCGGAGTCGCGCCCGGCGTCCCGGGCATCGTGCCTTGCGCCGGCAACTCGGGCTTCGTCGGATCGTGCCAGAACGGGAGCAGGCCCGGCGCGAGCCGCTGTTGCTCGCTCCTCAGGTATTCGTAGCGCTCCGAAGTGATCTCGCGACCGTCCTGCGTCGTCCGCAGCACCGTGGGCTTGAGAAACACCATCAGGTTCGTCTTCTCGCGCCGCCGCGAGTCGTAGCGGAACAGCGTCCCCACGCCGGGAACGTCGCCGAGCACCGGCACCTTGTCGCTGCCGTCGGTCATGCGGTCCTCGATCAGCCCGCCGAGCACGACGATCTGGTTGTCGTCGACGACGACCGACGACTCGAGCGCGCGCTTGGACAGGATGATGCCGGTCGCACCGACTGGTCCTGGATGCGCGACACTTCCTGGTAGATCATCATGCGCACCGTGCCGCCTTCGGTGATCTGCGGGCGCACGCGCAGCACGAGCCCGACGTCGCGGCGCTCGACCGTCTGGAACGGCGCGACCGTCGTCGTTCCGCCGGTCGTCGCGTACTGAGCCGGTGACGAACGGGACGTTCTGGCCGACGATGATGCGCGCTTCCTCGTTGTCGAGCGTCAGGAGCGCCGGCGTCGACAGGATGTTCGCTGCGGCCTGCGTCTCGAGCGCCCGGGCGAGGAACGCGAGGTTGGTGATCTGCCCGAGGAATCCCGGCAGGTTGATCGTGCCGCGGATCACGCCGAGGTTGAGTCCCGGCGCGGCGCTCAGTCGGATTGATCGCGATGTCGATGATGTTCGTGCCGGATCCGCGCGCGACCGAAATTCGTGCCGCCGAACCCTGTGGTTCCGGAGTTGTCGAGCCCGCCCAGCGCCTGCCACTGGATGCCGAGCTCCGCAGCCTTGTCGGCGGAGACCTCGACGATCAGCGCTTCGACGTAGACCTGCGCGCGACGGACGTCGAGCTTTTCGATGATCGCCCGCAGGTTGTTGTAGATCGGCTCCGGCGCCATGATGATCAGCGCGTTGTTGGCCGTGTCGGCCTGCACGGTCACACCGCTCGCATTGAACGTATTGGCGCCCGCCGGCGGCGCGAACGGCAACGCAGCCGAAGCCGCGCCCGTACCGGTCGGTGCCGGAGGCGTGCCCGCCGTGCCGGCCATCGAGAAAGTGCCCGGGGGTGCAAGCGACGACGGACCGGTGGCCGGAGCGCCTGAATCGCCTCCCGTCAAAAGCGCGCGCAACGTCTGCGCTACACGTGCCGCCTCCGCGTTCTTCAGGTAGATGATGAACAGGTTTCCGCCCGGCCGTCCCGGCGTGTCGAGCTGCTCGATCAGCTGCCGCACGCGCGCTGCGCGCGTCGGGTTCTCGCTGCGCACGAGCACGCTGTTGCTGCGCGGATCGGCGACGAGCGTCACGCGTTGCGTCGGATCCGTTGCTGCGCCGCCCGGCGCGGGCGCCTCGATCATCAAGCGGTTCACGAGCGTGACGATGTCCAGCGCCGACGCATGACGGACCGGCACCAGCAGCGGCTCCGCTGCGGACGGCTGGTCGAGCGACGCGATGATGCGCTCGATACGGCGCAGGTTGTCCGCGTAGTCGGTGATCACCAGCGCATTGCTGCCGGGAAACGCGGTGATCGTGTTGTTCGGCGTGATCAGCGGACGCAGCACATTGACGAGCTGCGCGGCCGATTCGTTGCGCAGGACGATGACCTGCGTGACCAGGCGATCGCCGCTGCCGCGCCCGACGACGCCGCCCTGCGTCTTCGCATCCGCTTCCGGAACGATCTTGACGATGCCGTCGCTCTCGACCGCCGCAAAGCCCGCGAGCCGCAATGCGGACAACAGCGTCGGATAGACGAGGTTCCTCGGCACCGGTCGCGCCGACACGATGTTGATCGTGCCCTTGACGCGCGGATCGACGATGAAATTGCGGCCGGTGATATCGGCCACCGCACGAACGACCGCGTCGATCTCGGCGTTCACGAAATTGAGCGTCACGGCGTCGGAGGCCGGCGCGCTGGTCTGCAGCGGC
This sequence comes from uncultured beta proteobacterium, assembly GCA_963804205.1. Classification (GTDB taxonomy): domain Bacteria; phylum Pseudomonadota; class Gammaproteobacteria; order Burkholderiales; family Casimicrobiaceae; genus VBCG01. Next base: position 153,370 of record CAWDPJ010000012.1, read on the forward strand.
GGCTGCACCGCAGGGGATACGGCCGACGGTTGGGCGAGCGCGCCGGGCGCCGGCAGCAGGAAGGCGGCGACCGCAGCCGCGGACGCGAGCACCTGCGGGACAACGCGGACGGAGGCTTCGAAGAAGGTGCGGCGGAGGCCCGTGCGGTCGGGCGAGCGGGCCATCGGGAAGAGGGGCTGGCGCTTAAAGAGGTTTCTTAAGGCACGTCGATAACACTCCGGCGGATAATAGCACGCAAGATTTGCAAGTCCCGCGCGTGACCCCGTCGGCCGGGCGCCGGCCGTCGCCCTTGTTGCGCCGTTGGTGAGGCGCGTGCGGATCGCAGGCCGTGAATCCGGAATACCGCGCCGCGGCATCCAACAGCACGATAACGATTTGCAGGGAGCCTAAATGACGTTCGTCGACCGACTGCTGCGCCGCGCCACCGCGATCCCGGCGGCTGGTGCTCGGGCTTGCGCTGGCCGCGGGCCTGGCCTGCGCATTGGCCGCGGGCGAGGACCGTTCGGCTTCGAGCCGCCGCTGATCGGGGACGCCGTCGCAGCCGAGCGGGTCCGCATCCTGGTGGCGGCCGATACGAAGGGCGCGGAGCCGTCCACCACCGAAAAGGCCGAGACCCCGGGGAAATCGCGCCCGAGCGTCGACGCCGAGATCTCGATCAGCGAAAGCGGGGTGACGATCCGCAAGCGAGGCGGCAGTGACGAGCCGCATGTCGTCGTCGACGACATCGAGTTCGACTCGTTCGAGGAATTCGTCGAGAAGGCGCCGTGGCTCGCGGCGCTGGTGTTCATGGTGACGGGGCTGGTCTTCCTGATGCCGCTGCTCATCATCGGGCTGATCATCTGGTACAAGGTGCGCAGCAACCGCATGCGCAACGAGACGATGCTGAAGCTCGCCGAGCGAGGGGTCGTGCCGCCCGACGGAAGCGGTCACGGCGATGGCAGCGGGCTCGTCGGCCCCATCGTTCGCGACGATGCCCTCCACGGCGCCGCTCTACGAGCAGGTGAAACAGGTCCGCAAGCGCGCGGCCTGGTCGGACCTGCGCAAGGGCGTGCTCATGTTGGGCGCCGGGTTGGGGCTGACGTTCTGGGCGATGCTGGACGACGGCAGCGCGAACAGCGTCGGCCTCGTGCTGCTGTTCGTCGGGATCGGCTTCATCGTGCTCTGGTACTTCGAGGAGCGGCAGCTGACGCCGCCGCGTGATCGTGGACCCGGACCGTCGGGAGGTGCGTAGCGCGGACCTCTCGCCGCCCGCCACCTTCAGGCGCGCCCGCTAACGGACGCCGATGGCGTCACCCGACCCGGATGCCGCGCTCATCGCGCGGGTGGTCGTCAACGACGATCGCCACGCGTTCGCGGAGCTCGTCCGGCGCCACCAGTCGTCGGTCCGGGCCTGCCTGCGGAAGCTGACGGCCGGCAACCTCGCGCTCGCCGACGACCTCGCCCAGGAGACCTTCGTGCTCGCATGGCGCAACCTCAAATCGTTCCGGCAGGAAGCGCGGTTCTCGACCTGGCTGTACCGCATCGCCACGAACTGCTGGCTCGCCGATGCGCGCAAGCGCAAGGAGGAGCTGCTCGGCGACGCGGACAGCGAGGTCGCCGACGACGAGCTCGGCGACGCCGATGCCGGGTCCGGCAGCCTCCGATCATTCGCGCGGCGCCGCCTTGAAGATCGACCTCGAGCGCGCGATGCGCGTCCTCTCCGACGGCGAACGGGCCGCGATCGTGCAGTGCTACCATAACGACCTGACACACGAGGAAGCCGCTTACGTCCTGGGCATGCCGGTGGGCACGGTGAAGACGCACGTGCTCCGCGCGAAGCAGAAACTCAAGACGCAGCTCACTGCCTGGGCACCGGAATCGACGATGAGCAACGATCGACGCCTTCCCTTCCACCGCGCCGCATCGTCCCGGCGACGACTGGCTCGAGGCCGTGCTTCGCGACGATGCCGCCGAGCATGCAAGCGCGTCATGTCGACGATGGCGGCTTCACCGCAAAGGTCATGGCGGCGCTGCCGCCCGCCTTGCGAGTCCGCTCCGGCCTGGCGCAAACCGGCGGTCGCGCGATCTGGGGCGCTGCGGCTGCCGGCGCATGTGTCGCGCTGCCGCAGGTGGCCGATCGACGTCGGTCGCGAAGCGTTCGGCCTGCTCGCCGCGCACCGCGTATCGCTCCCGCAGATCGGCATGGCGCTGGCGCTGCTCGGGCTTCGCCACGTGGAGCGCGGCGGCGTACGCGCTTCGCAACGACTGAAGCGACGACCGCGCACGATGCAAACGGCCGCCTCGCGAGGCGGCCGTTTCGTCGACTGCGGCGCAGCGCGCTACTCGTCCTTCAGGCTGAAGTTGACCTCGACCATCGCCTGGTAGCGCGCGCCCTCGCCCGCGCACTTCCACGTCGCGAGCGCGTCCATCGCCGCGCGATCGAAATGGCGCGGCGGATCGGCCGAGACGATCGTGACGTCGAGCACGTTGCCTCGCTCGTCGATCGTCAGCCGCGCGAGCACGCGTCCCTTCTGAATGCCCTGCCGGATCGCCTGACGCGGATACTCCGGCTTGTTCGCCGTTCCGCAACTGACACCCTGTCGCACCGCAGGTTTCGGGCGGCGCGGGCGGCGCAGGCGGCGCCTCGACCGGCGGCGCCGGCGGCGCGATCACGTACGGCTGTCGGCGGCGGCGTCGGCGCGACCGCGACGATCGGCGGCGGCTCGATCGTCGGCGGCGGCACGATCTCGGGCGGCGGGACGAACGGTTGCGGCGGCGGCGGCGCCTGCTGCTGCTGCACGATCTTCTTCGGCGGCGGCGGCGGCGGCGGGCGGCGGCGGCGGCGGCTTCACCTCCTCGATGATCGCCACCTCGATCGGCTTCTTGATCACCTCCAGCCCCTTCCGCGCGAGCCCCGTCACCATCGCGTAGATGATCAGCGCGTGAAACAGGATGACGAACGCGATGCCGAGGATGTGGCGCTTCGGGTCGCGTTGCTGCCTTGCGAAATCCATGCGGTATGACTCCGTGCCTTCTACTTCGCGGCTCGTGACCGCTCAGTGGGCTCTCACTCGATGAACTGCTCGCTGCCGACGATCCCGATCTTCTTCATCCCGAGCCGCTGCGCCGAGGCCATCACCAGCGCGACGACGTCGTACTTCGCCGCCTTGTCCGGACGAAGGTGCACTTCGGGCTGGACCTCCTTGGCGACCGCACGCTTGATGTTGTCCTCGAGCGTCGCGCGATCGGGAACGAGCTCCGCGTTCCAGAAGATCTGCCCGGTCCCGTCGATGTCGAGCTTCACCACCTCGGGCGGCGTCAGCGGCGGCGGCGGGTTGCCCGTGGGCATGTTCAGATTGACGGCGTGCAGCTGGATCGGGATCGTGATGATCAGCATGACCAGCAGCACCAGCATCACGTCGATCAGCGGCGTGGTGTTGATGTCGATCATGACGTCCGGATCGCCGCCGCCGCCGTGCCAACGTTCATTGCCATGCGTGTTCCTCGTGGTCCGTCGACGGCGTCAGCCGCCGCGCGGCGGGGGTTCGGTGATGAAGCCGATCTTCGCGATGCCGGCGCGCTGCGCCGCGTAGACGACGCGGCCGACGCCTTCGTAGGTCGCGCGTCCGTCGCCGCGGATCTGCAGCTCGGGCTGCGGGTTCAGCACGGCGATCTTCTTCAGCCGCTCGACGAGCGCCGCCGTGTTCGCGATGTACAGGTCGTTCCAGTAGATCTTGCCCGACGCGTCGACCGAGATCGTGATGTTCTCGGGCTTCGTCTCGCGGACCTCGACCGTCTCCTTCGGCAGCGTTCACCTGGATCGACGTCGTGACGACCGGCACCGTGATCAGGAAGATGATCAGCAGCACCAGCATCACGTCGACGAGCGGCGTCGTGTTGATCGTCGAGACGACTTCGTCTTCCTCGTCGCCTTCGGCCGGGCCGACGTTCATCGCCATGGCGTCAGGCCTTCGCGGGCTGAGCCCGACAGCAGCACCGCGTGCAGGTCCGCGCCGAAGCCGCGCACCTGCTCCATCGCCGCCTTGTTGCGGCGGACGAGCCAGTTGTAGCCGAGCACCGCCGGCACCGCGACCGCGAGGCCGATCGCCGTCATGATCAGCGCCTCGCCGACCGGTCCCGCGACCTTGTCGATCGACGCCTGGCCCGCGATGCCGATCGCGGTCAGCGCGTGATAGATGCCCCACACCGTGCCGAACAGGCCGACGAAGGGCGCCGTCGAGCCCACGGTCGCGAGGAACGCGAGGCCGTCCTGCATGCGGCTCTGCACGTTCTCGATCGCGCGCTGGATCGACATCGTCACCCAGTCGTTCAGGTTGACGTTGCCGAGCAGGCCGTCGTGCTTCTGCGTAGCCTCGAGGCCCGACTCCGCGATGAAGCGGAACGGGCTGTCCTCTCGCAGCGTCTCGGCACCCTGCTTCACCGTCGGCGCCTTCCAGAACGTCGTGCGCGCCGCGCGGCCTTCGCGCCTCAGCTTCGCCTGCTCGTAGAGCTTGACGATGATGATGTACCACGTGCCCATCGACATGATGACCAGGATGACCAGCGTGGCCTTCGCGACCCAGTCGCTGCCGCGCCACAGGGCCTCGAGGCCGTACGGATTCTCGATCTCGGAGGTTGCGGCGCGCTCGAGCGCGGCTTTCGCACCGGCAGACCGACGCTGGAGATGTCGACGTCGGCGCGGCGGCGGCGGGCGCGGGCGTCGCGGGTTGCGCTTGCGTTGCCGGCGCAGCCGGGGCCGGGGTTTGGCCCTGCGCTTGTGTCGCTTGCGGGATCACCGCGGCGACAGCGGCAATGATCAGAACCGCGGCCGATGCGGCGCGACGGGTCATCTTCAACATGGCATCTCCATGAACGGTTGTTCGACGGACAGTGGGACTAGGGCCTGCTCGAGCTCGAGGCCGCGGGAACGGGCTGGCAGCAACCCTCAGCGCGAAGGCTGATGTGACCAGACAGCGCTCCCCCAGCGCAGGGGCAAGATGCTAATGGCGTCCGCAGGAAAAAGCAAAAAAACTGCGAATCGACGCCGCGGGAAGCGCGCGGCGCGAACAAAACCGGCATTGGACAGCGCGGTTTGTAGAGATTGCAATCTAAAGTGATCCGGGCCGCATCGGCCGATGCGTGCGGTACGCCGTCCGCGATCGCCTGGATCAGCCTCAAAGAAAACGGGGGCCGCGAGGCCCCCGTGAAGTGTTGCTGACAGTGCTTGCTCGTGTCTACTTGAACGAGTACGTCACCGAGCCGTACACGAAGCGCGCGCGCGCATCGTAGTACGTCGGGTCGTAGCCCACCTGGAACGTCGTCTGCTGGTTCGTGAACGGCGGATCCTTGTCGAACAGGTTCTGCACGCCGAGCGCGAACTTCCAGTTCTTGAAGCCCGGTGTACGAGCCGTACAGGTCCCAGAGGCTCAGCGTGCCACCCGACGCGACGCGGTCGTCGTCGCCGTGCGCGTCCGCGTATCCCACGTCGATGTACGAGCTCTGGTACTGGTTGCCGAGCGTCGCCGACCACGGCCCGCGCGACCAGGTGACCGTCGCGTACTGCTTGTAGCGCGGGATCAGGCCCGACGTCGCCGCGTTGAGCTGGTTCGAGACCTGGCCCGCGAACGTGCCGTCCGTCTGCTGCACGTCGTACTTGCGGTAGTACGTGCCGTCGAGGTTGAACGAGAAGCGGCCCCAGTCGGTCGCCGGCCCGATCGCCTTGATGTTGACGTCGAAGCCCTCGATCTTCACCTCGCCGATGTTGATGAAGCGCTGGTCGATGCTGGTGATCGGGCCCGGGATGCCGGGAAACTGCGGCTGCACCGGCCCGCGCGTGATCAGGTTGCCGAACTGCGCCTGGTCGTTGCAGGATCGTCAGCGGCGTCGGACCGTTGCTGAACAGGTCCTCGACGTCGAGGTTGAACCAGTCGAAGCGACAGCGAGACGCCGGCCAACGGCTCGAAGACGAAGCCCGACCGTCCACTGGTCGGACTTCTGCGGCTTGAGGTTCGGGTTGCCGCCGAAGATCTGCGCGTGAACTGCGTCAGGCAGTCGTTCGTGTCCTGCGTCGTCGGGCAGCGCAGCGGATCCTCGAGACCTGGCTGCGACACAGGCCGACGGTGTTCGCGCCGTACGCCTGCGTCAGCGTCGGCGCCACGAAGCCGGTGCCCCACGAGCCGCGCAACAGGAGCTGCTGCACCGGGTTCCAGCGCAGCGAGAGCTTCGGGTTCGTCGTGCTGCCGAAGTCGCTGTAGTCGTCGTAGCGGACCGCCGCATTGAACTCGAGGTTCTTGACGATCGGGATGTTGACCTCGGCGAAGGCCGCCCAGAAGTCGCGATCGGCGGCGATGTTGCGGCTGTTGCCGCCGAAGCCGGTGACGTCGCCGACCTGCAGCGTCGGCATGGAAGTGCTGCTCGAGCTCCTGCTTGCCGGCCTGGAAGCCGACCGCCGCCGCGAGGCTGCCCGCGGGCAGCTTGAACAGGTCGCCGGTCGCCTTGCCCTCGAACAGCCAGCCGGTCGACTCGCCCCTGATCGTCTCCTCGCGGAACTGGATCGCGTCGATCTCGGCCTGCACCTCGGGCGTGTCGGGCCCGAACGGGTTGACGCGGCCGCAGTTCAGCAGCGGCACGATGTGCCGTATAGCGGGCGAAGCCGCCGTTGGGCCGCGAGGTGATCTCGTTCTTGCTGTAGACGAAGTCGAAGTCGAAGTCCCAGTTCCACGCCGTTCCCTTGTGCCGACGACGGTCTGCCAGGCTTCGTTCTCGTCGGTGGTGTCGCGAAGTCCCAGCGCATAAGCGCGGTAGCGCAGGTTCAGCGGCTGGCCGCCGACGCCGCCGGCAGCTGCGAGCGCCGTCGGATAGTACGGGCTCGTCGGTGGCAGCAGGAACGTCGCGAGCGAATTCCGCGTTCGGCCCGTAGGTGAACTGGTCCGAAAGCGGCGTCGGCTGGATGACGTAGCGGGTGTCGACCTTCGTGTACGCCGCCGTGCCGTAGAGCTGCCAGTTCGGGATGGAACTGCCAGCGGCCCGACGCGAACAGGCTGTAGGTTTCCTGCTCGGGGATCGAGTTCGACGCCGTCCGCCGCGGCCGGGTCGAAGAAGCAGCGGTCGCCGAGAGTCGCGCGATCGCGTAGATCGCCCGGCGCGCAGTTCGGGAAGCCCGGCGTTCCGATGCCGCCGGTCGTGATGTGCGCCGGGAACGTGTTGCCCGACACGCCGAACAGGCCCTGGTCGATGTCGACGCTGCTGTCGGAGAAGTCGCGCTTGTTCTGGTCGAGCGACTCGGCCTTCTGGTAGTAGGCCGAGACGAAGACGTTGAACTTGTCCTTGGCGAGATCGCCCCAGCCGACCGTGCCGGTGAAGTTCTACTTCTCGCCGCCGTCGCCGCTGCGCGTGGGCTGCGCCGTAGTAGGCGGTCACCTCGGCGCCGCGGAAGTCCTGGCGCAGGATGAAGTTGATCACGCCGCCGATCGCGTCGCTGCCGTACACGGCCGACGCGCCGTCCTTCAGCACCTCGACGCGCTCGATCGCCGAGAACGGGATCGAGTCGAGGTTGACGCCGTAGACGCCCTGGATCTCGCCGGACGCGGCCGTCAGGCGCTTGCCGTTCAGCAGCACCAGCGTGTTCTGGCCGCCGAGGCCGCGCAGCGACGCCGTCGCCACGCTGTTCGTCTGCGCGCCGATCACGTTCGTGGCCGAGGTCGCGCCGCCGCTCGCGTTCGACGACACGTATTGCAGCAGCTCGGCGACCGTCTGCGCGCCGGTGCGGTCGATCTCCTCGCGCGTGATGATCTGCACCGGCAGCGCGCCCTCGCCCTCGACGCGCCGGATGTTCGAGCCGGTCACATCGACGCGAATGTCCTGGGCGAGCGCGGGCGCGACGACCGTCGCCGATGCCGCCCACGCCCAGCACGAGGCCGAGCGCCGACGCAACTTTCTTGCGTTGGAATACCATTGGAAACCCCCAGAAAAGTTGTTGCGACCTGCAGGCGGACGCCCGGCGGTCGCATACGATCGAAACGTTAACCCGCGGCTGTTTTGGGGGGCAACGAAACCGGGGCCTTGTTACACTGGCGGTCGAGAAACTGTTGCAAATCCGCCAATCGTGCCGATTCGCCACGCGCGAGCCCCCGATTTGCCGGCGATCGTGGCGATCTACAACGCCTCGATCCCTGGCCGCATGGCCACGGCCGATACCACGCCGGTGACGGTCGAGCAGCGCGAACCCTGGTTTCGCGAGTTCGATCCGTCGCACCGGCCGCTCTGGGTCTGGTGCGACACCGAAGCGGGGGATCCGCTGGCGTGGCTGTCGCTGCGCTCCTTTTATGGACGGCCGGCCTATCACGCGACCGTGGAACTGGCGGTCTACACCGCACCCCGCGCACAACGGCAAGGCCTCGCAAGAAGGCTGCTCGCCCATGCCGTCGAGCAAGCAAACAGCTTGCAAATCAAGACGTTCCTTGCGTTCGTTTTCGGCCATAACACGCCGTCCCTCGCGCTGTTCGCGAGCCTCGGCTTCCATCGCTGGGGGCACTTGCCGCAGGTCGCCGAGCTGGACGGCGTCGGAGCGCGACCTCGTGATCCTCGGCCGACGACTGGTTGCCGGTCGGCGCATGAACTCGGCCGAGGTTTCGATCCGGCCGGCCGTCCCGGCGGACGTGCCGGCGATCGCCGCGATGATCCGCGCGCTCGCCGACTACGAGAAGCTCGCTCACCTTTGCGTGTCGACCGAGCAGGACTTGCAACGGGCGCTGTTCGGGCCCGCGCCGGCCGCGGAAGTGCTGATCGCAACGGTCGCTCGCGTTCCGGCCGGATTCGCATTGTTTTTCCACACTTTCTCGACGTTTCTCGCCCGGCGCGGCCTGTGGCTCGAGGACCTATTCGTGTATCCGGAGCATCGCGGTGCAGGCGTCGGAAGCGCGCTGCTGCACGCGGTCGCGGCGATCGCAAGGGCGCGGGAATGCGGGCGCTTCGAATGGGCGGTGCTCGACTGGAACACGCCGGCCATCGCGTTCTACGAGCGCCTCGGCGCGACGGTGATGCCCGACTGGCGCATTGCGCGGGTCACCGGCCCCGCGCTGGAGCGGCTCGCTTCCGGCGCGTCGCGCGTCGCCGACTGAAGCGACTCACGCCCCACCGTCGCCTCGGGCGATAATCGCGGGCTTCGACCTGTCAGGACACTGAAATGCCGTTCGAAGGTCCGATCCCCGACCTCGACCTCACGTGCGACTTCTGGTCGCTGCGCTTCGTCGAGGAGACATCCGAGTGCTATGCGGTGCGCAAGAACGTGCCGCAACCGCTGCAGGTCACCACCGACCGCGGCGTCATGGCGACCGTCTATGCCAATGGCGGCTATGGCTACGCCGCGACGTCCGACACCTCGCCCGAGGGTCTCAAAGCGGCGCTGGACCAGGCGCTGGGGTGGGCACGCGCTACGGCCGCGTTGAGCCTCTTCGACACGCGCACGCTGGCGCGAGCGGCGGCGACGGGCTCGTTCCATTCGCCGTCGATCGATTCGCCCGCGGGCTCGCGTCGCGACTGGTACGCGCTTCTCGATGCAGAGTCGCGAGCCGCCGCGATCGATCCGCGGATCGTCGATTGGGAAATGGCGGTGGAGGTGCGCAGCGCGACCCACCGGCTGGTCACCAGCGCCGGTGGCGACGTCGTGCAGCGCTATCGCTTCCTGTTCGCGACCGCATCAGCCACCGCGCATGCCAACGACGATACGCAGACGCGCACGCTGGGCGGGCCGCGCAGCATCTGCCAGCAGGGCGCGGACGAGGTGCTCGCGCGCTTCGGCTTCGTCGGCGCCGGACGACGGGTCGCCGAGGAGGCGCTGCGAGATCGTGCTCGCGCCGAATTGCCCGAGCGGCGCGATGGACGTGCTGCTCGCGCCGGATCAGATGATCCTGCAGATCCACGAGTCGATCGGCCATCCGCTCGAGCTCGACCGCATCCTTGGCGACGAGCGCAACTTCGCCGGCACGAGCTTCGTCACGCCGGACATGTTCGGCGCGTACCAGTACGGCTCGACCGGGCTCAACATCACGTTCGATCCGACGCAGCCGGAGGAGCTTGCGAGCTACGGCTGGGACGACGAAGGCACGCCGGCCGAACGGGTGTACCTGATCAAGGACGGCATCCTGCTGCGCCCGCTGGGTGGCGCCATTTCGCAGATGCGCGCCGGGCTGCCGGGGGTCGCGAATTCGCGCGCGGACAACTGGAACCGGCCGCCGATCGACCGCATGGCGAATCTCAATCTCGAACCGGGCACGACGAGCTTCGACGAGCTCGTGCAATCGATCGAGCGCGGCGTGATGATGGAAACGAACAGCAGCTGGTCGATCGACGACTCGCGCAACAAGTTCCAGTTCGGCTGCGAGCGCGGCCGGCTGATCGAGAACGGCAAGCTTGGCGCCGTCGTGAAGAATCCGAACTACCGCGGCATCTCGGCCAACTTCTGGCGCAGCCTCGATCTCGTCGGCGACGCGTCGACGCGACAGGTGCTGGGCACGCCGTATTGCGGCAAGGGCGAGCCGTCGCAGATCATCCGCTGCGGCCACGCGTCGCCCGCATGCGTGTTCCGAAACGTCGACGTGTTCGGCGGGGACGAATGATGAACACGTTGACGAATGACACCGCTGCGCTGGTTGCAACCGGCAGCGACCCGGTCGAAGCGCACTTTCTCACCGTGGTCGAAGCGCTCGATCGTGCGCTCGGTACCGGCGAGCGCTACGTCGCCTCGCTGGAGGCGGAGGCGTCGGACTTCGTGCGCATGAATCGGGGCAAGGTCCGGCAGGCCGGCCGCGTCGAGCAACGTTATCTGCGACTGCGACTGATCCACGGCGCCCGTCATGCCGAGCACGTGCTCACGCTCGCCGGTGATGCGTCACTCGATTCGCGCGCAGCCATCGATGCGCTGACGGGCCTGCGGAGCGCGATGCCGGAGCTCGTGGACGATCCGCATCTGCTGCTGCCGACCGACGTCGTCAGCACGCGAAGCGTTCGCGCGGGCACGCTGCCGCGCTCGGGCGAGATCATCGAGCGCGTGCTCGATGCGGCGAACGGCGAAGATCTCGTCGGCTTTTACGCGGCGGGGCCGCGTCTACCGAGGGCTTCGCGAACTCCGAAGGCCAGCGCAACTGGCACGCGGTGTCGACGTTCAATCTGGACTGGAGCCTGTATCACCGCGCGGACAAGGCCGTGAAATCGATGTACGCCGGCTTCGACTGGTCGGACGACGAGTTCGCGCGGGAAGATGATGAACGCCCGCGAGCGCCTGGCGCTGATCGCGCGCGCGCCGAAATCGCTCGAGCCCGGACGCTATCGCGCATGGCTCGCGCCGTCCGCGATGGAAGAGGTCGCGGGACTCCTGCGCTGGGGCGCGATTCTCAGGCCGCGCGCTTGCCACGAAGCAGAGCGCGCTGACGCGCATGGAAGCCGGCGAGCGGCTCGATCCGCGCGTGACGATGTTCGAGGATTTCGCGGGCGGTGTCGCACCGGGCTTCCAGAGCGAAGGATTCACGCGCCCGCCCCGGATTCCCTTGATCGAGCACGGCACGCTGGTCGGCTCGCTGGTAAGCCCGCGGACCGCGCGCGAGTTCGGCATCGCAGCGAACGCCGCGAACGCCTGGGAATCGCCGGAGGCACTCGCCATGGAAGGTGGCGCGCTGAAGGAGACCGAAGCGCTCGCCGCGCTGGACACCGGCCTCTACGTCGGCAACCTCTGGTACATGAACTACTCCGATCGCGCCGCTTGCCGGATGACCGGCATGACGCGCTTCGCGACGTTCTGGGTCGAAGGCGGGAAGATCGTCGCGCCGATCAACGTGATGCGCTTCGATGACTCGCTGTACCGGTTGTTCGGGGCGCATCTGGTCGACCTGTCCGACGAGCCCGAGCTCATGCTGTCGTCGGAGAGCTATGGATCGCGTCAGCTGACCAGCGTGCGGCTTCCCGGGGCGCTGATCTCGGAGATGGCGTTCACGTTGTAATCGTTCTTGTCGTCCCCGCGCAGGCGGGGACCCAGCGTCGTCTGCGCGCGAACGACGTCTGGATCCCCGCCTACGCGGGAATGACGCTGAGCTCACCTTCGCGGGGACGACGACAACGAAGGCTCAGTCGTCGCCGGCAGCCGACGAAGCGGGCATGAGCCACCCGCGAGGAATCGCCGACAGCAGCTTCTTCGTGTACGCCGCCTTCGGCGCGCGGTAGATCTCGTCCGAGTCGGCCATCTCGACCAGCTCGCCCTGGTTCATCACCATCACCTGGTCGGAGATGTACTTCACGACCGCCAGGTCGTGCGTGATGAAGATATAGGACAGGCCGAACTCGTCCTGCAGGTCCTGCAGCAGGTTCAGCACCTGCGCCTGCACCGAAACGTCGAGCGCCGACACCGACTCGTCGCAGATCAGGATGTCCGGCTTCAGCGTCAGGCAGCGCGCGATCGCGATCCGCTGGCGTTGGCCGCCCGAGAACTCGTGCGGATACTTGTAGAACGACACCTCGGGCAATCCCACCTTCGCCAGCATTTCGAACGCGAGCTCGGTGCGGTCCTGCGTCGAGTCGCCGATGCCGTGGATCTGCATCGGCTCGGTCACGATCTGGCCGACGGTGAAGCGCGGGTTGAGCGATGCGTACGGATTCTGGAAGATGATCTGGATGCGCCGCTTGTACGCCATGAACTCGCGCGGCGACATCTTCAGGATGTCCTTGCCCTCGAACAGCACCTCGCCTGACGTCGCTTCGTGCAGGCGCATGAGCGTCAGGCCGACTGTCGTCTTGCCCGAGCCCGATTCGCCAACGAGGCCGAGCGTCTTGCCTTTCGGGAGCTTGAACGAAACGTTCTTCACCGCCTTGAACTCGCGCTTGCCGAACAGTCCATCGCGCGTGAAGAAGCTCTTCGAGAGGTTGTTGACCTCGAGAATGATCGGGTCGGCGGGCGACACGCCGCGGCGGCGCTCCTCCAGATGCTTCGGTCCGCCGATGCCGCTCATGTAGTCGTCGATCACCGGCAGCCGGTACGGGCGCCGGTCGAGCCGCGGACGGCATTGCAGCAGCGCCTTCGTGTACGCGTCCTTCGGCGCTTCGAAGATCCCCTTGGCCGGCCCCTGCTCGCGGATCTCGCCGTGGCGCATCACGACGACGTGATCCGCGATCTCGCCGACGACGGCGAGATCGTGCGTGATGAACAGCACCGACATCTGGTGCCGCTTCTGCAGCTCGGCGATCAGGTCGAGGATCTGCTTCTGGATCGTGACGTCGAGCGCGGTCGTCGGCTCGTCGGCGATCAGGAGCTTCGGCTCGCACGCGATCGCCATCGCGATCATCACGCGCTGCTGCTGGCCGCCGGACATCTGCGACGGGAACGCCTTGATCTTGTACGACGGATCCGGGATGCCCACTTCGTCGAGCAGCTCGATCGCGCGCTTGCGCGCCGCGCTCCCGGTCAGCCCGCGATGCAGCCGCAGCACTTCCTCGAGCTGGTAGCCGACGGTGAACACCGGGTTCAGCGACGTCATCGGCTCCTGGAAGATCATCGAGATCTCGGCGCCGCGCAGCTTGCGCAGCTCGCTCGTCGACAGCCCGACGAGGTTGCGGCCGCCGTAGCGGATCTCGCTGCCCGGATCGATGATCGAGTTCTCCGGCGGCAGCAGGCCCAGGATCGCGAGCGACGACACGCTCTTGCCCGAGCCGGATTCGCCGACCAGCGCGACCGTCGAGTTGCGCGGAATGTCGAACGAGATGCCGCGCACCGCCTCGAAGACCTCGTGCCCGCCGAGGCGGAACGAGACCCGGAGGTTGCGAACGCTGACCAGCGGGTCGTTCGGGGACGTGCATGAGCGTCGTCATGTCAGTGTCCCTTGAGACCCTTGAGCTTCGGATCGAGCGCGTCGCGCAGCGCGTCGGTGAACAGGCTGAACGCCGTCACGAGCAGCGCCATCGCGGTCGTGGCCGCCGCGAGCTGCCACCACTTGCCGAGGATCAATTCGTTCTGCGCCTCGTTCAGCATCGAGCCCCACGACACGACGTCGACCGGCACGCCGAAGCCCAGGAACGACAGGATCACCTCGGCCTTGATGAAGCCGACGACGAGGATCGAGAGCTGCACCAGCACGACGTGCGAGACGTTGGGGAAGATGTGCAGGAACATCTTCCGCCCGTTCGAGGCGCCGAGCGCATCGGCCGCCTGCACGTATTCGCGGCCCTTGTGCTTCAGGTACTCGGCGCGGATCAGGCGGAACACGCCGGTCCAGCCGGTGAGGCCGAGAATCAGGATGATCGTCAGCATGCCTTTCTGCTGCAGCACCGCGGCGACCGCGAGAATCAGCAACAGGTACGGAATCGAGCTGAACACGCTGTAGAACCAGTTCAGCACGTCGTCGACCCAGCGGCCGTAGTAGCCGGCGAGCGCGCCGAGCACCGTGCCGATGAACGTCGCGACGAACGCTGCGGCGAGGCCCACGAAGATCGAGGTCTCCGAGCCCTTGATCGTCTTCTTCAGGACGTCGCGTCCCCATTTGTCGCCGCCGAACGGCAGCGTGGCCGAACGCGCTTCCGGCGCGACGGCCGCCACCCCGCTCCTGCCCTTCTGGATGTCGGCCATCACGTCCGCGAGCGGATCGACGCTGCCGCCGGCGGCGGCGCCGACTGCGATGCCGCGGGCTTGTCGCCCGTGAGCTCCGCGATGACGTCGCCGATCGGATCGACGACCGTCGACTGGAAATCGCTGGCGGCCGTCGGCCCGGCTGCGGCGCGACCTGCGCGCCCGGCGCGGTCGGCACGACCTCGTCCGCGCCGGCGAACGTCGGCGGCGCGTAGTTGACGCCGACCTCGCGGGACCAGTCCTTCGCGACCAGGCCGGTGCCGGACAGGATCATCATCACGATGAAGGCCGCGACGATCGCGAGCGACACCATGCCGACGTGGTCGCGGCGAAGCCGCCGCCAGGCGAGCGTCCACAGGCCCGGCGAGACATGCTGCGGAATGTCGCGCGCGAGCCGTGCGCTGCGATTCGCGGCGAGGGTTGCCGTGTTCGTGGCCATCGTCGCGCTCCTACTTCAGCTGGACCCTGGGATCGACCGCCTTGTACATCAGGTCGGCCGCCAGGTTCGCGATCATCGTCGCGACGGCGACGTAGACGGTGATCGCCTTGATCACCGGGAAGTCCGAGCGCTCGACGGCGAGGAGCACCTCGCGGCCGATGCCGGGGATCGAGAAGAAGCGCTCGATCAGGAACGCGCCGATCAGCAGGCCGGGCAGCCCCGCCATCACGTTGGTGATGATCGGGATCGACGCGTTGCGCAGCACGTGCACCCACATGATCCGGTTCTCGCCGAGGCCCTTCGCGCGCGCCGTGCGCACGTAGTCCTGGTTGATCTCGTCCAGCACGAACGTGCGGTACAGCCGGAGGTTCGGCGCGATGCTGACCACCAGCGCCGATCAGGATCGGCAGCGACGCGTAGACGAACAGGTTCTCCCAGAAGCTGTCGCCCCAGCCCTGCACCGGGAACCAGCCGAACTTGTAGGCGAACACGTACTGGAAGACGATGATGTAGACGAGGATCGAGATCGACAGCCCGACCGTGCAGATGATCATCACCGCGCGGTCGGTCAGCGAGCCGCGCACGTAGGCGACGGCGAGCGCCAGGCCGATCGCGACGATCGTCTCGATGACGAGCAGCGGGATCAGCACGGTGAGCGACGGGCCGAGCCGCGTCGTCAGGATGTTCGTGACCGTCTCGTTCGTGCTCCACGACGCGCCGAAGTCCGCGGTGAGGATCTGCTTGACGAAGATGCCGAGCTGCACGTAGTACGGCTGGTCGACGCCGAGCTGGCGGCGGATGTTGTCGATCTGCTCCTGGTTGCTGATCTTGCCCGCGAGCACGTACGCCGGGTCGCCGCCGACCCAGTTGAACAGGACGAACACGAGCAGCACGACGCCGAGCAGCGTCGGAACCATCTGCCACAGTCTTCGGATGATGTACGCGGTCATCGACGATCTCCGTCGGCCGACAGTGATAACCTGCGTCGGCCGGATCCAGTTTCCGTGAAAACCGCTGGCAACGCGCAGTGCGGTTGTCCAGCTGGCGACTGCTACTCGAGCTCGACCACGACTTCGCGGCATCGGGGGCCGGCCCGGGTTCGCCGGACGGCCCCCTTGTTCTCTCCTCGTACTGCGCTGCCGTACTGCGGTACCACCCTCCTCCTGCTAATCCTCGATCGGCCCGGCTCCATTATTCACTGCGTCGGCGACGCCAGGTCCAGATACTGCCAGTGCGAGTGCAGGATCGGGTGCTTGCGATAGCCCTGCACCCGCGGCTGCACCAGCTGGTTGCGGTAGCGGCTGACCAGCAGCCGCCACGGCGCGTACGCCTCGATGATCCGCGTCATGTCCTGGTAGAGCTTGTCCCGCGCCGGCCCCGGCGGCATCCGCTGCGTCTGCTCGTAGAGCTTGTCGTATTCGGGGATCTTGGCGCAGGCGTTGTTGCTCTGGAACGTGTTCGGCCCGTAGAGCAGCTGCATGAAGTTGTCGCCGTCCGGGTAGTCGGCGATCCACGACGCGATCCGGCTCTGCAGCTTGCACTGCTTCTCGAGCTTCAGCAGCTCGGGGAACTTGTCCTTGTGGAACTCGACGCGCACGCCGATCGCGTCCATCGACTTCTTGATGAGCTCGTCGAGCTGGCGCGCGGCCGTGTCCGGCCGCGAGCTGTGCCTGACGACGAGCGGCTTGCCGTCGGGCAGCGTGCGGAAGCCGTCGGAGCCTTTCTTGTAGCCGAACTTGTCGAGCAGCGCGTTCGCGCCGGCGGGATCGTAGCGGATCGATGGGCGCCATTGCGGCTGGTGGCCGACGACGCCCGGCGGGATCGGGTACTTCGCCTCGACCGCCTGGCCGTTGCGCGCGACCTTGATGTCCTCGTCGACCGGATACGCCATGGCCATCGCGCGGCGCAGCGCGATCTTGTCCTTCGACGAGGCCGCCGACGACCGGATCCTGCATGTTCCAGTACAGGTAGGAGATCTCGGGATCGATGATCCGCGACAGCTGCACGCCCTTCCGCGCGAACTCGGGCCTGAGCTTGTCGCCGTCGAGCACGTTCGGCGCAAGCGGCCCCTCCAGATTCATGATGTCGAGCTCGCCGTTCTGGAACGCCAGGAGCCGCGACTGGTCTTCCTCGATGATCGAGATCTCGACGCGGCCGACCTGCGGCATCTTCTTGCCCTTCATCTGGGCGATGACCTTGAGATCCGCGTTGTCGGTCGACGTGAAGTTCCAGGTGAATCCGCGGTAGACCGGGTTCGCCGTCAGCACGATCTTGCTGCTTCGCATCCACTGCTCGAGACGGTACGGGCCCGGTGCCGACCGGGTTCGCATTCGCGCGCCCGTCGGCGCCCGCGTACGCCTCGATCACCTCGCGCGCGACAGCGGACGTCGGCTCGTGCGCAAGCACGTACGGAAGGTTGTAATCGACGGACTTGAGCCGGAAGCGCATCGTGTAGCGATCGAGCGACCTCGAGCCCGGGAATCTTGCGGTCGTAGTCGAAGCGGCCGGTCTTCTTCGCCTCCGCCGTCAGCTCGTCCAGGCCCTGGAACTTGCCTTCGACCAGGAACGTCCACGGCGAGCGGATCTTCGGGTCGGCCAGGCGCTTCAGCGAATAGAGATAGTCCTCGGCGACGAGCTCGCGCGGCTTGCCCTTGAACACGGCGTCGGGCGTGAAGAGGATGCCCTTCTTCAGCTTCACGATCCAGGTGCGGCCGCCGTCCTGGATCTCCGGCATCGCTTCCGCGGTCAGCGGAACGATCTTCGCCGGCTGCGCGAGGTAGTCGTAGGTGAACAGCGTCTCGTGCAGCGCCTGCACGACGGTGCCGGAGTACAGGTCGTGCACGGCGGCGGGATCGAAGCCGGTCTCCGCGACCGGGAACACGTCGCGGATCACCTTCGTCGGATCCGGCGCGGCGATCGCCGGCGCCGGACAGCGCGAGCGCTGCGCAAGCCGGCGGCGATCCAGCGGAAGCAATGCGCTCGGCGATCATCGCGTCGCCACCGGCGGCGGTTCGGCCGGGCCGCGCTCGATGTCCATGTAGACGAACTCGGCGTTCAGGATCGGGTGCTTCTTGTAGCCCTTGACCCACGGCCAGATCAGCTGGTTGCGCTCGCGGGAAGTCTGCAGCACCCAGGCGCCGTCCACTTCCATCTGCCGCGTCATCTCGAGGAACAGGCGGTTGCGCTCCGGCGAATCGGGCAGCGCGAGCATCTTCCTGTAGAACTCGTCGAACGCCTTCGACTCGTAGCAGCCGTTGTTGCTCTGGCCGGTGTTCGGCCCGTACAGCAGCTGCATGAAGTTCTCGCCGTCGGGATAGTCGGCGCTCCACGCCGCCTGCCACATCATCAGCTGGCAGGCCTTCGCGGCCTTCAGGTGGTCGGCGAACTTGCCCTGCTGGAACTCGATGCGGACGCCGATCGCGTCCATGTTCTTCTTCCACAGCTCGTTGAACTCGCGGTCGACCGCGCGACGTCCCGGTGGCGAGCCGGATCACGAGCGGCTTGCCGTCGGGCAGCGTCCGATAGCCGTCCTTGCCCTTCTTGTAGTTGAAGTAGTCGAGCAGCTTGTTCGCGAGCACCGGATCGTAGTTGTTGAGCGGCTTCCAGTTCGGATCGTGGCCGACGACGCCAGTAGGGGATCGGCATGATCGCGCGCACCGCCTGGCCCTTGCGGATGACGCGGATCTCCTCTTCGTGGTCGTACGCCATGATGATCGCGCGCCGCAGCGCGATCTTCTCCTTCGAGAAGCCGCCGACCAGCGGATCGCGGAAGTTGAAGAACGCGTAGACGATGTCCGGATCGATCGTGCGGAACAGCGAGACGCCCTTGTCCGCCCACTCCTTGTTCAGCTGCCGGTCGGCGTCCGATGACCTGCGGCCGGAACGTCGCCGGCAGGGCCAGGTAGTCGAGCTCCTTCTGGTTGAACGCCAGCCAGCGCGACTGCTCCTCCTCGATCACGTTGATCTCGACGCGGCCGATCTGCGGCATCTTCTTGCCGCGCATCGACTGCGACGAGCGTGTCGTCCCAGGCCGAGCCGGACGACGCGTAGTCCCAGGTGAAGCCGCGATAGTCGGGGTTCGCCTCGAGGATGATCTTGTTCGCGCGCCGCCATTCCTTCAGCACGTAGGGCCCGGTGCCGACCGGATGCGCCATCAGGTCGTCGCCGTAGGCTTCGACCACCTCGCGCGCGACCGCGCCGAACGGCGAGTGCGCCATCGTGTACAGGAAGACGTAGTCGGGCTGCTTGAGCCGGATCCGCAGCGTGTAGCGATCGAGCGCCTGCAGGCCGGAGACGCGTGCGTTGTAGTCGAAGCTGGCCGTGGCGCTTCGCCGCCTCGCCCAGCTCGTCGAGCCCCTCGACCTTGCCCTCGAGCAGGAACGCCCACGGCGAGCGGTTCTTGGGGTCGACGAAGCGCTTGAACGCATAGATGTAATCGTCCGCCGTCAGTTCGCGGCGCTTGCCCTTGAACGCCGGGTCGGGCGTGAAATAGATGCCCTTGCGGATGCGGAACGTATAAGTGCGGCCGTTGTCGGCGACGTCCGGCATCGCTTCGGCGGTTTCGGGGACGAGCTTCGCCGGCCTCGCGAGATAGTCGTACGAGAGCAAGCGCTCGAAAATCGCCTCGGTGACGACGTTGCTGTAGAGGTCGGAGACGCGCGCCGGGATCGAAGCCGGTCTCGGCGGTCGGCCAGACGATGCGCAGCACCTTGTTCGGGATCGGCGGCGACAGCAGGCTGAGTCGCCAGCGCGACGAGGCATGCGACGAGGAGTGCGCGGAGCGGATTACCGAGGCTTCGAGCCACGTTTCGCCCCGTAATCGGCCAGGAACCAACCCATTTGTCGCACGACCCTCAAAAAACAAAGCCGCGCAATGTACCATAACCCGACGCTTTCGCCATGGCACGAACCCTTCTGCGGCGCCTGAACCGCCGCCTCGAGCCGTACGTCGACCGGATCACCGAGCACCCCTGGGTGCAACGGTACGCTCCCCGGCTGGCCGATCCGGACCTGTGGCATCTGAATCGTCGCTCGAGCGCGCGCGCCGTGGCGATCGGCCTGTTCAGCGGCCTGATTCCGGGGCCGGTCCAGGTGATCGGCGCGATCGGATTGTCGATCCTGTTCCGTGCGCATTTTCCGCTCGCGGCGATCACGACGCTGTATACGAATCCGGTGACGATCGTGCCGCTGTATGTTGTGGCCTACCAATACGGCGGGCTGTTCATCCCCGGCGAGCAAGTGTCCGCGCTGCATCCTCCCGCGTTCGACTGGTCGCCCGACTACATCATGCAGCTGATCCAGTGGATGGGACAGCTCGGCAAGCCGCTGGCGCTCGGCCTCGGCCTCCTGGCTTTAACGCTTGCGGTCGTCGGCTGGATTACCGTCCGCCTTTCGTGGCGCTGCCATACGGTCTGGGCCTGGCGTCGCCGCGCGCGCCTGCGGCACGCCGCCACGCTGACCGTTTGACCAAGCCCGCGTATTGGGACAACGCGACGCGAGCGTTGTCCGCTGCCGATCCGGTGCTTGCGCGGCTGATCGGCGACTATCCCGGCCTGCACATGACGCGCCGCAGCGACGCATTCACGGCGCTGTGTCGCGCGATCGTCGGCCAGCAGATCTCGGTCAAGGCTGCGGAAGCGATCTGGCGGCGGCTGGTCGCGCGATCCACGCCCGAGTCGGCCGGCAAGCGCGTTTCCCGCCGCTGGACGCGGCGCGGATCGTTCGGCTTGCCGCGCCAGGCGCTGCGCGAGATCGGCCTTTCCGAGCGCAAGGCGAGCTATCTGCAAGACCTGGCCGCGCATTTCGTCGAGCGCCGGCTCGATCCCGCCGCCTGGACCGCGCTGGACGACGAAGCGCTGATCGACGCCTTGTGCGACGTGAAGGGCATCGGCCGCTGGACGGCCGAGATGTTCCTGATGTTCCACGAGCTGCGTCCGGACGTGCTTCCGGTCGACGACATCGGTCTGCAGAAGGCGGTCGCGCTGCACTATCACCGCGGGCGTCGCGTCACGCTGACGACGATCCGCCGTCACGGCACGCGCTGGCGGCCCTGGCGCAGCGTCGCGACGTGGTACCTGTGGCGGTCGCTGGATCCGGTGGTGGTCGAATACTAGGGGTCGGATCGGATCGGGATCGAGGGATCACGTGCCGATCGCGTCCGGCGCGGCTGCGACGAGGCAGCTGCCGACGTTCGCGTCCGCACGTCCTCCCGATCCGCGCTCCTCGATCCTCGCTCCCTTCCTCCACGTACCGCGCCACCAGCGCGCCGACGAAGAACGCCAGCGCCGAGTAGTAGACCCAGATGAGCACCACGGCGAGCGAGCCGGCGGCGCCGAACGCCTTCACGGCATCCGTGTGCCCGAGATAGAGCCCGATGCCGATGCGACCCAGCGAGAAGAGGATCGTCGAGGCGACGGCGCCGATCAGCAGCGCGGTCTTGCTGAGCTTGCGCTCGGGCAGCAGGCGGTAGATCAGATAGCACAGGCCGAACGTTCCGAGGAACGTGATCACCGCCGCGATCAGCCGGCCGATCCAGACGGCCTCGGCGTCGAAGTAGCGGGTCAGCACGCCCGACATCGCGGCGAGAATCGCATTCGCGAGCAGCGTCACCAGCAGCAGGAAGCCCAGCGACATCACGATGCCGAACGAGAGGATCCGCGCGCGGATCGTCTGCCAGAGCGTGGTGTTCTGCGGCGCCTGCTTCGCGAGCAGGTCGTCCAGCGTGCCCTTGAGCTCGGCGAATACCGTCGTCGCGCCGATCACTGCGGCGAGCGCGCCGAACGCTGCGGACCAGCCCCGCTTCGGGCTGTTCGCCTGCTCGAGCATTCCTTCGATCAACTGCGCCGCCCTGCTCGCCGAGCAGCGATGTCGCCTGCGACAGAAGTTGCGTCTGCAGCGTCTGCGTATCGATGACCAGGCCGAACAGCAGCATCAGCAGCAGCACGATCGGCGCGAGCGAGAACGCCGTGTAGAAGGAAAGCGCGGCCGCCTTCCGGGCGACGTACTCCTCGCTCCACCACTTCGCGATGGCCTTGGCCGCGCCTTTCCACCAGGCGCTGCGGGTCACCGGCACGTCAGTAGCGTCGCCGCTGCCGTGCGCGCCGGTATCCGTGCCAGAACGCACGGACCTGCGGGCTGGTTCCGATCCGGACGGCCGATCCGATGATCCCGACGAGTTGCGCCCATCGAAGCCCCCTCCGGGGTGGATCGGCGTGTTGCGCGCGAAAGGCGCTGTAGGTCCGCGGCGTCGATCGCCGGCGCGTGAAGTACAGCGCGACGAGCCCGGCACCGAGCGCCGCGGCGATCGGGACGACCTTCGTCGCCGTGTGGCTCGCCGCCACGGCCGATTCGCGAGCGTCCTCCAGCAGCCGCGCGCGTCGACGCTCGAGGCGCCGCTCGACCGCGGCGATGCGTTCGTGAAGCTCCGAGTGGCTCAGCTTGTTCATGGGTTCTCGTCCTTCCCATCGTCGTGCTCGGCTTCGTCCTCGGCGTGCGCGGTCGCGCGCAATTGCCGGAGCGTGGCGCTGAACATCATTTCCGGCAGGTGCTTCATCACCCACCACACGATGCCGCCGGCGACCGCGAGGCAGGCGCCGGCGCCGATGAGCATCGCGACCGGCAGCGGCACGGCTTCGGCGAGCCAGACGACGAGGGCGACGATGATCCCGAGCCAGGCCGTCGCGACCAGGACCGACACCACGACCGCCGCGGCGATCGTGCGGACCAGCACCTGCGAGGCCCGCTGCGCTTCCAGCACGACGAGCTCGATGTGGTCGTGCGCGACCAGGCGGATATCGAGGACGAGGCGGCGAATCCGGTCGGCCCACCCGGAGGGCATGCGCGCGGCGGCGCCGGCTGGCGTGGCGGCACGCGTGAACGCGTCGTATGCAGGCGTGGCCAAGGCGCACCTCGTTTCGTTGGGTCGACGAGCGGATCGTGCAACGTGCGTGCCATGTGTGCGGCGGCGCGCGACGCGACTGAAAAACGCCGTGCGCCGAGCGCGCGGCGCGTGCGCCTTGCCGGCGCGAGTGGCAATTGCGTCATGCCCGTCGGAACAAATCGGACAGCATTGTTCCCGATGTGCGGGTGCTGCGCTGCACGTTGACGGGTGGCGGATCGGCACGTAATGTGGAACGCGGTTCCACTTTGCCATGCTCTACTCGCCTGCCCAGCGCTGCCTCGACATCCTCGAGGTGCTTGCCGATGCGCCCGACGGCCTCACGCTGTCCACCGTCGGCACGACACTGGCGTTGCCGAAAAGCGCGACCCACCGGTTCCTGGCGCTGCTCGAAGCGCGGGGCTTCGTTCGCCAGGAGCCGCTGACGCAGCATTACCGGCTGACGTTCAAGCTTCCCCGGCTCGCGTTCCGCTATATCGCTTCGACCGGCATCACGGACCTCGCGCAACCGGTGCTGAACGCGCTCGCTGCGCGGACCGGCGAGCTCGCCCGGCTGGCGATCGTCGACGGCGACACGCTGACCTGGGTGGCGAAGGCGCAGGGCGCGCCGCTCGGACTCCGCTACGACGACCAGGCGGGTCGCGAAGTCATCCTCCACGCGACCGCGACCGGCAAAGTGTGGCTCGCGACGCTGCCGGAGGCGGCCGCCTTGGCGCTCGTCGAGCGCGCGGGCGGTCTTGGCCGCACCGGCCTGGGTCCGAACGCGGTCACCACGATGGCCGCCTTGAGTCGGGAGCTGCGAGCGACCCGACGCCGGGGCTGGGGCGAAGCAGTGGAGGAAGGCGAGCCCGGCGTCGCGGCCGTTGCAGCGACGATCCGTGCGCGGCCCGGCGACGTTGCGCCGGTCGTGGGAACGGTCAGTATCGCGGGTCCGCTGGCCCGGATGGATGCCGCGCGCCGCGTCCGTCATGCCGAGGAGGCGCTCGCTGCCGCGCGGGAGCTCACCGAACTGTGGCCGGCCCGCGCACAATGGACCGGCGGCGAGCACGCCGCATGATGCGATGACCCCGACGACCGATGCCCGCTATGACGGACCGCTTGCGCTCGCGCAGGCGCTCAGCTCGCTCGCGCTTGCCGACGCCAGCAGCGCAAAGTTCGAGCGCGAGGGATTGCGCGCCGACGCCGAGTATCGCGATCTCGGCCTTGCGGCCGCCACCGGCGGCCGGATCGGCGTGAAGCACATTCGCGCGATCAAGCCGCTGCCCGCGCCGACCGGCTGGCACTGGCACGACATGAGCGCGCATTTCGTCTACGTGTTGCGCGGCTCGCTCACGTTCCGCTTCGCCGGTGTCGAGGGCGACGTCGTCGTTCGCGCGGGCTCGGGATTGTCGCAACCTGCCGGTGTCGCGCACAACGTCGTCGCGCGCTCCGACGATCTCGAGGTGCTCGAGATCAACGTGCCGGCCGTCTACGGCACGTGGGAGCTCGCCTCGCCGCCGGCGCCCTGGGACGCGAAGCCGTGACGAGCGCCGCCGTCGCGTTGCCTGTGCCCGCCCGCTCGGCGCGCGGTGCCGCCGTCGCCGCGTGGCTGCGCAAGCGGCTCGGTGCGATGCTGATCTTCGTGCTGCTGTTCCTGCTGTGGGAGTTCGCGGTGCGGATCTTCGGCATCAAGGAGTACCTGCTGCCGCCGCCGTCGAAAGTGTGGACCGAGTTCTGGAAGCGCCACGAGCTCGTGATGGCCGGCGCCTGGGTGACGACGCAGGAGATGCTCGCCGGCTACGCGCTCGCGATCGTCGTGAGCATCCCGCTCGCGCTGTGGATCTCGTGGTCGAAGTTCATGGAGCAGTCGGTGTATCCGGTGATCGTGTTCCTGCAGATCATCCCGAAGATCGCCGTCGCCCCGCTGTTCATCATCTGGTTCGGCTTCGGCTTCACGCCGAAGCTCCTCGTCGTGTTCCTGCTCTGCTTCTTCCCGATCGTCGTCGCGAGCATCGCGGGCTTCAAGAGCGCGGACCGGGACGTGATGGATTTCGCGCGCACGACCGGCGCATCCGGCCTGCGGCTGTTCGCGAAGATCCGGCTTGCCGCAGGCGCTGCCGCACATCTTCACCGGCCTCAAGGTCGGCGCGGCGCTGGCGGCGACCGCAGCCGTCGTCGCGGAGTTCGTCGCGTCCGACAAGGGTCTCGGCTACCTGCTGCTGCAATACAACGGCCAGCTCGAGACGCCGATGGTCTTCGCGACGATCGTGCTGCTGTCGCTGATCGGGCTCATCGTCTACTACGCGGTCGAGATCCTCGAGCGCATCGCCATTCCCTGGCATGTCTCGCAGCAGGGTGCTGCGCAGGACGTAACGCTGTCGAGCGGCCGAAAGTAGAAGGCTACTTTCGGCCGGTAGGGCTTCCCGAAAACCGGTGGCGAAGCCACACGGTTTTCGGCAGAAAGGCAGGAAACAACGAGAGTGATTCGCGTCGAACGCGTCCTAGGCCGCGTGCCACGGCGCGGTTGCCATCCACGAGGAGGAGCCATGAGACTGTCCGTTACCTTTCCGCGCGCGCTCGCTGCGTGCCTAGCCGTTCTCGCGCTTTGCGCATCCACCGCCGCCAGCGCGCAGGACAAGGTCTCGCTGCGGCTGAACTGGTATCTCGGCGGGCTGCACGTGCCGTTCTACTACGGCAAGGAGCGCGGCTTCTTCGCCGCCGAGGGCATCGACCTCACGATCAACGAAGGCCGCGGTTCGGCGAACACGGTTCAGGTGGTCGCCGCCGGCTCGGACACGTTCGGCATGGCCGACTCGTCGTCGGTCGTGCTCACCGCCGCGCGCGGCGCCGACATCAAGTCGGTGATGTCGCTGCTGAACTCGACCGGCTTCTCGGTCGTGTCGCTCGCCGAGACGAAGCTCAAGACGCCCAAGGACCTCGAGGGCAAGCGCGTCGCGGTGTCGGCCGGCGATCCGCTCGGCTCGCTGCTGCAGGCCGTCTGCAAGGCGAACAACGTCGACTGCAACAAGATCACGATGGTGCAGGTCGACCCGGCCGCGAAGGTCGTGACCGTTCTCGAGAAGAAGGCCGACGCGCTGCTCGGCGGCGCAGACGACCAGTACTTCCTGATCAAGCAGCGCGGCGTCGAGCCGGCGGCGATGCGTTACGCGGACTGGGGCGCGAACATCGTCGGCATGACGATCGTCGCGAAGACCGAGACGCTGCAGAAGAATCCCGACCTGGTGCGGCGCTTCGTGCGCGCCTCGGTGAAGTCGTGGGAGGAGTCGAAGAAGAATCCCGGGGCGGCGGTCGATGCCGCGCTCAAGGTGAAGCCCGACCTCAATCGGCAGTCGACCCTCGACCAGCTGATGGTCGACATCGACTTGCTCGACTCGAAGAACTCGAAGGGCCGGATCGGCTGGGGCGCGCAGGCGGACTGGGACCAGACGCTCAACATCCTGAAGCAGTATCGCGAGCTGAAGACCGACCAGGCGTGGACCGCGTTCCACACGAACGAGTTCCTCCCGAAATGAGCGCGGAGCTGGGATCGAGGATCGAGGGAGCGGCGGCGTGGTGCTGAACGTCGTGCACGACCAGGCGAGGAGTCGAAGCGCCGTCGCCGGGTGACCGGGACGCCGGCGAGCGTAGTTACGTCGAGCTGGCCGGTGTCGCGAAGACCTATCGCCGCGGACACGGTGCGGCGGCGCGCGAGACGCATGCGCTCGACACCGATCGACCTTGCGATTCGCGAGGGCGAATTCCTCGCGATCGTCGGTCCGTCCGGCTGCGGCAAGAGCACGCTGCTGCGGATCATCGCCGGCCTGCACTTGCCGAGTGCCGGCGAGGCGCGCGTCGGCGGGCGACTCGTCGACCGGCCGCAGACCGACATCGGCATCGTGTTCCAGAGCCCGGTTCTGCTCGACTGGCGGAACGTGCTCGACAACGTGCTGGTGCAGGTCGAGCTGCGCGGCCTGAAACCGCGGGCGTATCGCGATCGCGCACTTGCGATTGCTTGCGCAGGTCGGCCTCGCCGATTTTGTCGACCGCCTTCCGCACGAGCTGTCCGGCGGCATGCGCCAGCGGGTGGCGATCGCCCGCGCGCTGATCCACGATGCGCCGCTGCTGCTGTTCGACGAGCCGTTCGGCGCGCTGGATGCGCTCACCCGCGAGCAGATGCGTCTCGACGTCGAGGCGCTGTGGCTGTCGACGCAGGAAAACCGTCGTGTTCATCACCCATTCGATCGACGAGGCCGTGCTGCTCGCGGACCGCGTGGTCGTGATGAGCCCGCGTCCGGGTCGCATCGAGCGGGTGTTCGACATCCGCATGCCGCGGCCGCGCGGCCTCGAGGCGCGTCGGCACCCGATCTTCGTCGACGCCGCCGAGCGCATCACGCAGATTTTCCTTGCGCGCGGCGTGCTGCACGGCGGCGGCGCCGCGGCGGCCGTTTCCGGAGAATCGACCATGAGCTTCAGTTTCAGCGGCATCGTCGCCGCACCGTTCCTGCCGATGCTGCCGGACACGTCGGTCGACTGGACGACGCTTCCGCGCTACATCGGCTGGATCGCAGCCCAGAAGCCGACCGCGATCGCGATGAACATGGACGCGAGCGAGGGCCCGTCGCTCGATCGCGACGAGCAGCTCCGCATCCTGCGCGTGTGCCGCGAGGCGATCGATGGCGCCTGTCCGCTGTTCTCGGGACTGATCAGCGGCTCGACTCGGGATGCGGTTCGCTGGGGCAACGAGCTGAAAGCCGCCGGTGCGCAGGGACTCGCGGTGTTTCCGCCGTTCCCCACGTTCCTCGGCAACCCGGTGCCCGCCGAGATGATCTACCAGTATCACAAGGCGATCGCGGACGGCGTCGGGTTGCCGCTGGTCGCATTCCAGTTCCCCAAGGCTTTCGGTCCGGATTTTCCGCCGGAAACGCTCGCGCGGCTGTGCTCGATCCCCGAGATCGTCGGACTGAAGGAAGCGTCGTTCGATACGACGAAGACGATCGAGACGATCGACACCGCGAAGACGTTGCCGCGCAAGCTCGGCATCCTCACCGGCAGCGACACGTTCATCTGGGAAGCGATGGTGATGGGTTGCGATGGCGCGCTGATCGGATTCGCCGGAACCGCGACGGCCGAGCTGATCGAGATGCACCGCGCAGCCGCTTCGCGCGATTACGACCGGGGTGCTGCGATCTGGGCGAGACTCGGGCCGCTCGCGCGCTATTGCTGGCGCGCGCCGATCCGCGACTACCGGCCGCGGATGAAGGAAGTGCTGAAGCTGCAGGGACTGTTCCCGCACGCCACCGTACGGCCGCCGCAGCTTCCGGTCGACGATGCAGAACGAGCGGTCATCGCGAGGCTTGCGCGTGCGGCGGGGCTCGGGGAATGGAATGATGGGCCACCAGGCGCAGAGGAACGCGGATCTGCGCATCCGTTGCACGCCTGATCACTTCTTCGCCGCCACCGTCGAAATCTCGGGCGTGCTGCCGCCCGGCTGAGCAGCCCTAGCCGGACGGCATCCGCTCGAATGCCTGCAACGAAGGATCGATGGCGTCCCACGCCAGCCCGCGGACGCTGTAGGTGAGGGCCTGCGGCACGAAGCGGTCCGGGTCGTCCAGGCTGCCCGCGTGGACCGCGATCAGGTCCGGCATCGCGACGAAGCTCAGGTAGACCGGCGTTCCGCAGACCGGGCAGAAGGCGTGGACCTTCACGTTGCCGTTTTCGCATGCGACCTGCCAGTGCGTGGCCTCGCCCGTGATCGTCATCTCGGCGCGCGCGGGAAAGGTCAGGTAGGAGCCGTGCCCCGTGCCACTTCGCCGCTGGCAATCGCGGCACTGGCAGTGATTCTGGAAGACGGGCGCGTGCTTGGCTGCGTAGCGGATCGCGCCGCACGCGCATCCGCCGGTGTAGGGCTGGGTCATGAACGACTCCCGCCTGAGCCCGCCTTCGGCTTGGCGAAGACGTCGATGCCATGCCCCGTTTCCAGCAGGGACTTCAGGCTGGAAAGAACGATCGGCCAGCCCTGCTGGATGCCCTTGGCCATCCCGCTGCCGGCCTCGAGTTCGTCGTGGGTGACGGTCAGCCGCACCATCTCCTCGTACGCCGCGACGTCGAAGCTCACGCGGCTGTAGCTGGCCGGATCGGCGGCCTGCGAGGCGTTCGCCCACGTGATGACCAGGCGCGTCGGCGGCGCGACCTCGACCACCTTGCCGACCAGCTCGACCGTGCGCTGCTCGTTGGCGCGCACGTGCTCCCAGGTCGATCCGGGCTTCCAGTCGGAGACGTTCTCGTGGCCCCAGTAGCGCCGAGCGATCTCCGGTTTCGTGATGGCCTCGAACACCTTTTCCGGCGTCGAGCGGATGTAGGTCACATAAACGAAGCTGGTCTTCTCTTTGCTCATCGTTACTCTCCTTCGAGTTCCTTCTTCAGGTCGTGCAGCAGACTGAGCCGCTGGCGTTCGAATTTCCGCACCCACCGCTCGTAGACCTCGTGCAGCGGCACCGGGTTGATGAAATGCAGCTTCTCCCGGCCGCGCCAGACCGTGCTCACCAGATTGGCCGCCTCGAGGATCCCGATGTGCTGGGTGGCCGATTGCCGCGCCATGTCCAGGTGCTCGCAGAGCTGGCCCAGCGTCTGCCCGTTCCGCTCGTACAGCAGGTCGAGCAGCTTTCTGCGTGTCGGGTCGCCCAGCGCCTTGAAAACCTTGTCAGCGTCCATTGGTTTGTGTTCGTGCGTGAGGGGATTATATGCAGGCAAATACCTGCATGTCAAGCGGCACATCGGCCTACATGCCGCGCGATTGCTCGCTTGAAGCCATACCGCGCTATCGCCGCGGGCCCTAGGCTCGACACGGCACGCTCCATCGCTCATCGACCGGCGTTCCTGCTGGGCAGACGTCATCCCGCGTCGTTCGGCCGAGCTGTCGTCCACAACGTGGCGCTCGGTTAATCCCAATATCAGGCTGTGTTCAACGCGTTGCGCCGATCGTCGGGTGAGATTACCAGGGCCTTTGCGCGGTGCTATGCTTTCGTCATATGCTGATGGCATAGTCGCAATCCCGGTTTTGCGGCTCGTTTTGTACACCACTACCCCATCTCGACGCTTGGCCCAATGATCCCTATCCGACTCCTGCTGGTCTCCATTGCTTTCGCCTTTGCCTTCACCAGCGTAGCCGTTGCGCATGGCGATGCGTCAACGGCCCAAGTCAGCACCAAGGCGGCTCTTGCTGCCCCCCCTGTCGGCCCGGCGAGCACAACAGTGCGCGATCTGACGCTGGCGCTTCTCGACTTGAGGACGCGTCATGGCGCTGCCGCACCAGGCGCGCAGGGCCAATTGCTGGCCCAACTGATTGCCGTAGCCAGGCAGCGGCACGATGCGCTCGCCGCGCTTGTCGACCTCGACCCTGCCGAAGTCCTGCGCGTAGCGATTCCGGCCGATCTCCTGGCTGGGATGCCGGCGCAGGCGATCCCATTCCTCGAGGACGACGTCGACGAAGCCGGGGAACTCGAGGTCTTCCACGTCGACCACGTCAATGCAGCGGAGGACTTCTATCTCCATTTTCTGAATACGTCGAAAGGCAGGTACTCGCTGCACTTCGCCGGTGCGGCGCCCACCCTCGCAAGCGGCGCGAACGTGCGCGTGCATGGCCGGCGGATCAACAACGCGATCGTCGTCTCCGATACTGACGGGCTCGTCGTGACCAAGGCGGTCAGCGTGTTGCCCAATACGCTCGGCGCACAAAAGACGCTCACGATCCTCGTGAACTTCAGCAATGCGCCGACACAACCGTTCACGGTCGCGACCGCGCAAGCCGTGATGTTCACGACGACCAGCAACTACGACTTCGAAGCGTCGTATCAGCAAACTTCGCTTACCGGTGCGGTCGCAGGCTGGTTCACGATTGCCGAGACCAACGTGGGCTGCAACTACAGCACCATCGCGACGCAGGCCAAGCAAGCCGCCTCGGCCGCCGGCTATGTGCTGTCCAACTACAATCGCTACGTCTACGTTTTTCCCGCGAACGGCTGCGGATGGTGGGGACTCGGCTCGGTCGGCGGCAACCCCTCGCAAGCGTGGATTCACACCAAGTACGGTTTCTCGCTGGCCGTCGTCGGTCACGAGATGGGTCACAACTTCGGCCTCTACCACTCGCACTCGATGGATTGCGGCAGCGTCGCAGTGGCCAGCAGCGGCTGCAGCACCTCCGATTACGGCGACGTGTTCGACATCATGGGCAACGCCAACGCGGCCCATTTCAACGCGTTCCAGAAGGAGCGCCTCGGCTGGCTGGGTGCGGGCGTATCACCGCCGCTCACGACCGTTCCGGCCAGGCAGGCACGACCACCTACACGATCGCACCGATCGAGGACGCTCGCGATGGACGCTCGCGCGCGCTGAAGATTCCGCGCGGGACAGCTTGCGCAGCGACCAACGAATGGTTCTACGTCGAGTCCCGTCAAGCGAAGGGCTTCGACAGCTTCCTCGCGAGCAACACGAATGTTCTGAGCGGCGTGCTGGTCCACAAGGTGACCGAGGGCAACGCCGACAGCAGCTATCTCCTCGACATGACGCCCGCGACGAGTTCATGGTCCGACGCGGCGCTCGCAGCGGGACAGACGTTCACCGATCCGCAGACCGGGCTCAAGATCGCGCCCGTGTCGGTGACGAGCACTGGCGCTTTGGTGAACATGACCTTTCCCGGCGGCCAACTGTGCGCGAGCCGCGCCGAAAATGACCGCTCACGCCCACGGGCACCGTCTGGACGGCGGCAGGCTCGTCGACGAACTACGCGGTTTCGGTCACCAACCAGGACAGCTGCGGCTGCGCGGCCACGACCTACGATGTCGGAGCGAGCGTGCCCTCGGGCTGGGGCGCGACCAATGCGCGCACGGCAAGTGTCGCTCCCGGCGCCGTCGCTGCGGCCTCGATCACCGTTACCACCGCCGGCACGTCACCCGCCGCGTTCTACAACGTAAACCTCAGCGCCGCCAATTCGTCCGCGCCCACAATGAAAGCCGCGGCAACCGGAACGGTGGCGATCGTAACGGCGTTGAGCGTCAGCGCGACGACGGACAAGGCGAGCTATGTGTTGCCGAGACAACCGAACAAGGCAGTCACGGCGACGATCACCACGAAAGTGCTGAGCGGCGGGAATCCGCTCAGCGGCGCGGCGGTCAGCGTCGATGTCCGGGACCCGGCCGGCAGGCTCACGACGCTTACCGGTACCACAGCGAGCAACGGCACGGTTTCGGTAAGCTACGGCATGAAGGGACGAAGCAGCCCGGCGGGGACCTACATGGTGACGAGCCGGGCAACGATGGGGGCGATGAGCAGCACGGCGACCACGACCTTCGTGCTGAATTAGCGCGCCTCTTTCCGAAGCACCGCGCGGCCTCGCGTGCGGCTCGAGCGATCGGTGCAAGCGGCGACCGGGTGCTGCCTCGAACGAAGCGCTCGATGCATTGAACGATCGCAGCGCTTGCGCTCGTATGCTTGATTGTACGTAGTCGTACTTGATCGCGACGACGCGTACGGCCTTTTTATCCACCACGAAGCGGCGCGGCCGCTCATCAGTCGATGAGCGTGGCTATACTGCGACGCGTGCCGTGCCTTGCGGCATTCACCACGGAGCTTCCATGACTGCATCGAAAACCCTCGCCCTTTTGTCCGCGGCGCTCGCGTGGCTGCGACGCCCGCGTTCGCAATCACCGGACGAGCTGGGTGGACGACTTCGAGCACCCCTATGTGGGCCTGGTCGTGTTCTATGACGCCGATGGGGAATTCGCCGGGCGCTGCAGCGGTTCGCTCATCAGCCCGACGAAGTTCCTGACCGCCGGGCATTGCGTGGAAGGTGCCGACAGCGCTCGCGTGTATTTTCAGCAAGACGCCGGCGCGAAATTCGATCCGATAACGCAGATCGATCCGGTCACCGGGTATCCGGAGTCGTGTGCTGGCGCAACGTTCGGCGTGACGTGCATGACGGCGAGCACGCCCGAGCAGTTGCACAGCTACGGCTTTCCCGCCCCGTTGCCCAACAGCCGCGATGTCGGCCTGGTCATCCTGGACCAGCCGATGTATCTGCCGGCGGGTTGCCTTGTCACGAACACGTGCGAGTTCGGGCAGCTTCCCACGGCGGGCACACTCGACACGCTCGCAACCTCACGCGGCAAGCAGCAAACGATATTCACGGTCAGCGGGTACGGCCTGACGTACAGCCCGCAGCAGCATTCGGTCGTCCCGTCCATCTCGTTCCGCGAACGGCTGATGGCTTCGTCGACGCTCGTAATCTGAGGAGCGCGCTAAACGACGGCTTCAACGTGCAGACCCAAGGCAACGGCGAGGGTCGTGGCGGCACGTGCTCGGGCGACTCGGGCGGACCGGTGTTCCTCGGCGGCTTCAGCTCGAACCTGATCGTGGCAGTCACGTCGTTCGGACTCAATGCACTTTGCCGTGGAACCGACTTCGCTTATCGGATCGACCAAAGCGACGTGCTGCAGTGGATCGCGGACACCAACTAGCCAGCGGACGCGTTCGGCGGCGTCGTCGACTTCTGACGCGGTACGGCCGCTGCCTCAGGCAGGCGGCCCCGCCGTCAGCGCGGCTTGTAATTGAACTTCTGACCGCCCAGCGCAGCCTCGAACATGAGGCCGCCTTTCGCCACGGTGAAGATGGACATTCCCTTGTAGTACCGGCCGGCGGTCTTCGCGTTGTCCTGCGTGCCGCTCGCGGCGGCGGAGGCGCCGGACGTGCCTGCCTGCGCGCTCGCACCTGCGGTAATCGCGACCGCGGAGGCTCCGGCGCCGAACTCGAAGTTGCCGCCCGTGAACTCGCGCAGCGCCCGCTGATCCTCGAAGAAGATGATCTGGCTGAACGCCTGGCCGCCGAGCTGGAACCCCACCGTCAGCTGCGTCATCGACGTGTCGCCGATGTACTTGCCCTTTTCGTAGACGCGGCCATTGCCGTGCGCACCCCCGATCCCCACCCCGCCCTTGCCGATCGTGGGGAACACCGCATAGCCGTAGGCGGTCGCGAAGTAGCGGCTGCTCTGGCCGGCCTTCTTGAAGAGGGTGATCGTGTCGCTGTACTCGTCGGCCTGCGCCGACGTGACTGGCGCCAGACCCAGCAATGCCCCTGCAAACAGCGCTATCAGACCCTTCACCATGATCGATCTCCCCGTCTGCGCTTGGATAGGACGCCCGGAGCAAACCCGCGCCGGAAGCTAATCGTGAGATTACGCGATCTCGCACGAACGCGCCCGCGCCCGGGTCAGGCCAGCCGTCCGTCCACCAGATGCAGCGTCCGGTCGGTGCGTGCGGCAAGCTCGGGATCGTGCGTGACGATGACCAGCGCCGTGCCGACGACGCGATTGAGGTCGAGCATCAGGTCGAACACCTGCGCGGCCGTGCGCCGGTCGAGATTGCCGGTCGGCTCGTCGGCGAGCACGCAGCGCGGCCGCGTCACCAGTGCGCGCGCAAGCGCGACCCGCTGCCGTTCACCCCCGGAGAGCTCGCCGGGGAGGTGCCGCAACCGATGCGCGAGGCCGACGTTCGTCAACATCTCGGACGCGGCCGAACGTGCATCCGCGGACGCCATGCGGCGCACGAAGAGCGGCATCGCGACGTTCTCGACCGCCGTGAACTCGGGCAGCAGATGATGGAACTGATAGATGAATCCCAGCGCGCGATTGCGCACCCGTCCGCGCTCGGCTTCCGACAGCGACGCGAACGGCCGTCCCTCGATCGCGACTTCACCGCCGGTCGGCGCATCGAGTCCGCCGAGAAGATGCAGCAGCGTGCTCTTCCCCGACCCGGACTGGCCGACGATCGCGATGCGCTCGCCCGGCAGCACGTCGAGGTCGACGCCGAACAGGACCGGAACGTCGAGCGGCCCGCCGGTGTAGGTCTTGCGCAGCCCGCGCGCCGACAGTACGGGGACTGGTGATTTCTCGACGCCTGCGGCCAAAGGCATTGTCGCGGCCTGCGGATCACTCATAGCGCAACGCCGCGGCCGGATTGACCCGCGCGGCCTTCCATGCCGGGTACAGCGTCGCGACGAGCGCCAGCCCGAGCGCGATCGCCGCGATCGTTATCACGTCCGCGCGCTGCAGATCGCTCGGCAGCTCGCTGATGTAGTAGACCGACTTGTCCAGGAACTGCATGCCGAGGATCCGCTCGATCGCCGGCACGACGATGTCGACGTTGGTTGCGAGCAGCATGCCGCCGGCCACGCCGATCAGCGTGCCGATGACGCCGATCAGTGCGCCCTGGATCACGAAGATCGCCAGGATCGACGCCGGTGCCGCGCCCAGCGTGCGCAGGATGGCGATGTCCGCCTGCTTGTCGGTGACGACCATCACCTGGGCCGAGACGATGTTGAACGCCGCCACGGCGACGATCAGCGTCAGGATGATGAACATCACCCGCTTCTCGATCGCGACCGCCCGGAAGAAATTCGCGTGCGACAGCGTCCAGTCGCGAATCTCGGCATCGACCGGCAGCGTGCGGGCGAGCTCGCGTGCGACGCGCGGCGCCATGAAGAGGTCGTCGAGCTTCAGCCGCACGCCCGACACGCCGCTGACGCGATACAGCCGGCGGGCGTCGTCGAGGTGGATGAGCGCGAGCCCGCTGTCGAACTCGTACATGCCGATCTCGAAAATCCCGACCAGCCGGAAGCTGCGCAGACGCGGCAACGTGCCCGCCGGCGTGACCGTGCCCTGCGGCGTGATCAGCACGACGTTGTCGCCGACCGTGAGGCCGAGCGCGCGCGCGAGCTCGCCGCCGAGCACGATGCCGAACTGGCCCGGCACCAGATCCTTCAGCGATCCCTGCCGCATGTTCGCGCCGATGTCCGCGACCTCGTTCTCGAGCGCGGGATCGATGCCTCGAACCACGACGCCCCGGTTCACGTCGCCGACCGACAGCATGCCCTGCCCCATGACGTAAGGCGCCGCGCCCTGAACGCGCGGATTGGTCCGCGCGGCTGCGGCGACCGTCTCCCAGGACGGCAGCTCCGGCAGGCCGCGGATCTCGATATGCGATGCGACCGACAGGATCCGCGTGCGCAGCTCCTTCTGGAAGCCGTTCATCACCGACAGCACGACGATCAGCGCGGCGACGCCGAGCGCGATGCCCGCCATCGAGATCAGCGCGATGAACGAGATGAAGCGATTGCGCCCCGAACCCTTGCGGGCACGCGTGTATCGCAGGCCGACGGCCAGTTCGTAGGGGGACAAGGGACTAGTGACGCAAAGCGGTGGAAATGCGAAGCGCGGCATCCGACGCACGTGCTGACGTTGCCGCGGGCGCCGACGGGCCGCGATTATCGCATGCACGCGTCCGGTCGCCGTGCGTCGATGAATGCAACCGCGTGCATAATCGCCCACCACGCGACTATCGACTCGGAACACCCGAGTTCGCTCCTCTTTGGGCTCGCATCGCATTGCGAATCACGCTCGTCGTCCCGGCCTCCTGTCGCTTCCCGCCGAAGCGCTGGCGCACGAAGCGGCGCTTTCGCGGATCGCATCGCTTGCGGCGCCGGTGCCGGAATTCGATCTCGACGCCGCGCTGCTCGCCGATCTCGGGCTCGACGCCGCGCCTGCGCCGCTCGCAGCGCTGGGTGCCGGCATCGACGTCGCGAACCGGTGGACCATTCGGGCCGATCCGGTCACGATGGTCGTCGGGCGCGACGATGCACGACTCGACGGCTACGTCCATGATCTTGATCAAGCGGAGCGAACGACGCTGCTCGCGCTCTTGAACACGCATTTCGCGGGCGACGGCCTCGCCTTCGTGCGCGCCGCGGGCCGACGCCTGGTTCGCAATGAGCACGGCGGCGCACGCGGTCGACACGACGCCCGTCGAGCATGCGAGCGGGCCAAGCGCTGCGCAATCTGCTGCCCTGCGGGCCGCGACGCTGCGCACTGGCGACGCTGGCTTACCGAAGCGCAGATGCTATTGCACGAGCACGCGCTCGCCGCCCGTGCCGGCCGCCCGGTCAATGCGCTGTGGTTCTTTGGTGGGGGCGTTCTTCCCGACGTGACGCGCATTCCATCCGTCCATGCCAGCGCTGCCGCCGGGCCGGAGCGGCGATCTGCTTCGCGGCATCGCGCGTGCGCGCGGCGACGATGCAACGGTGCCCGCGAAGCTGGACGAGATTCTCCGCAACGCGAGCCGCGAAGCGATCGTCGTAGCTTTGGCGCCGGTGACATCAGTCGGATGCGTTGGCGCGCGCCATCGCACGACTTCCTCTCCCCGCGCTCGACGCGCTCGAGCGCGGGCGCGTGTCGTCCGTCAAGCTGATTGCCGGCGGCGAACGCGGTGCGGCAAGCTGGCAAGCCCGGCGTTCGTCGTGGCTTGCAAGGATTGACGAGGCGTCGAGCGCGTTTCGTGCCGCCTCCGCTCGCCGAATCTCCATGAGCGTCTCGATTTCGCGTCGCGCCGTTCCCGAAGCCTCCGCGGTCCTTGCGGCTGCGGGGGTCGATCCGGTGCTGGCCCGGCTGTTCGCATCGCGCGGCGTGTGCAGCGCAGCCGAGCTCGACTGCGGCCTCGGCGCGCTGCCGCCGTACGGTTTGCTTCGGAACATCGAGGCCGCGGCCGCGCGGCTGGCCCACGCGATCGTCACCGGCGAGAAGATCGTCATCGTCGCGGACTACGATGCCGATGGCGCAACGGCGTGCGCCGTCGGCGTGCGCGGGCTTGCCGCGATGGGCGCGAACGTCGACTATCTCGTACCGAACCGCTTCGAGTACGGTTACGGCCTGACGCCCGAGATCGTCGAGCTCGCACGCGCGAAGGCGCCGCGGCTGATCGTCACCGTCGACAACGGCATCGGCAGCCACGAGGGCGTTGCCGCGGCGACAGCGGCGGGCGATCGAAGTCCTGGTGACCGATCACCATCTGCCCGGCGATCGACTTGCCCGCGCCCGCGATCATCGTCAATCCGAACCAGCCCGGCTGCGCGTTCCCTTCGAAGCATCTTGCCGGCGTCGGCGTGATGTTCTACGTGCTCGCGGCGACGCGTGCGCATCTGCGTGCATCCGGAGCGTGGGCGGGTGACGCGCCGAACCTCGCGTCGCTGCTCGATCTCGTTGCGCTCGGTACGGTTGCCGACGTCGTGCGCCTCGATCACGCGAACCGCATCCTCGTCGAGCAGGGCCTGCGGCGCATGCGCGCGCGCAAGGCGAGCCCGGGCGTGCTCGCGTTGTTCCAGGTCGCCGGACGCGATGTGCGCGAGGCCACGGCGACCGATCTCGGCTTCGTCGCCGGTCCGCGGCTGAACGCCGCCGGGCGCCTTGCCGACATGTCGATCGGCATCCGGTGCCTGCTTGCCGACGACGATGCGGAAGCACTGCCGCTCGCCGGCGAGCTCGACCGGCTGAATCGCGAGCGCCGCGACGTCGAGGCGACGATGCAGGACGAGGCGCTCGATGCGCTCGCCTCGCTGTCGCTCGACGCGGGCGATGCGTTCACGCTCTGCCTGTTTCGTCCGACGTGGCATCAGGGCGTCGTCGGCATCGTCGCCTCGCGGCTCAAGGACCGGTTTCATCGCGCCACGATCGTCTTCGCTCGCGGCAGCGACGGCGAGCTCAAGGGCTCGGGTCGCTCGATCGCCGGATTCCATCTGCGCGACGCACTGGACCTCGTGAGCAAGCGCGAGCCGGGGCTGATCCGCCGGTTCGGCGGCCACGCTTTCGCGGCCGGCCTGTCGATCGACGAGGCGGCGCTGCCACGCTTCGCGCAGGCGTTCGAGGCGCGTGGCGCGAGAGGCGCTGAGCCTCGCGGATCTGAATCGCGTCGTCGAGAGCGATGGTGCGCTCGCGCCGGGTGAGCTTTCCTTCGCGCTTGCGCAACGGTTGCGCGATCCGGTGTGGGGACAGGGATTCCCGGCGCCGGCGTTCGACGACGAATTCGACGTCGTCTCGTGCCGCATCGTTGCCGAGGCGCACACCCGGTTGGTCCTGGGGCGCGGCAGCGAGCGTTTCGGCGCCATCCTGTTCCGCTCGACCTGCGAGCTTCCCGCGAGGATCCGCGCCGTGTTCCGCGCCGAGGCGGACCGCTTCAACGGCCAGGAGGCGCTGCAACTGGTGCTGCTGCACTGGGCGCCGGCGTGATTCGGGCGTGAGCCACCGCGCACCCTGAGCCCGGCGGCGGGTTGCGCGGCGCCTTCGGTCATGCAGCAATCTGCCCGCTCATCGCCAGGCTCGGCGCTTTCGATGCCAGCGGTGGATCGCGGATAAGCGCTTGTTTTTCCGATCTTCTCGACCGTTTGACGCAGCTCGCCGCGGCGCAGAATCGCTCGCACCGGCAAGCTTGTGCGACGCACAAAAAACCGTTATATTACGCAGGTTTAGCTGCCTTTCGGCGGGCCGTTAGCAGCACGACCAAGCCACCACGACAAGACAGCAGCGCTGACGAAGCGGCGCACGAAAGGGCAGTCATCCATGCGTCTGATCGACAAGGTTTCGATCATCACCGGCTCCGCCTCGGGCATCGGCGAGGCGACGGCGATCAAGTTCGCGCGCGAAGGCGCGAAGGTCGCCGTGTGCGACATCAACGCCGGCGAGGCCGAGCGGGTCGCCAAGTCGATCGTGGACAGCGGCGGCGAGGCGCTCGCATTCCACGTCGACGTCACCGACAAGGCGACCATCGCCCGCATGGTCGAGGGCGTCATGGCCGCGTGGGGACGCATCGACACGCTCGTGAACAACGCCGGCATCGTGCAGGACGCACAATTCAAGAAGATGACCGACGATCAGTTCGAGCGCGTCATCGACGTCAACCTGAAGGGCGTCTACAACTGCACGAAGGCGGTCGTCGACATCATGCTCGAGCAGCATTCGGGCTGCATCCTGAACGCCTCGTCGATCGTCGGCATCTACGGCAACTTCGGCCAGACGAACTACGCGGCGACGAAATTCGGCGTCATCGGGATGGTCAAGACCTGGGCGCGCGAGCTCGGCCGCAAGGGCATCCGGGCGAACGCGATCTGCCCGGGCTTCGTCGAGACGCCGATCCTGAAGAGCATGCCGGACAAGGTCATCAAGATGATCGAGGACCGCGTTCCGCTCGGGCGGCTCGCGAAGCCCGAAGAGATCGCGAACACCTATGCGTGGCTCGCCTCGGACGAGGCGTCGTACATCAACGGGGCGGTGATCGAGGTTTCCGGCGGCGTAACGATCTGACGCACAAGCCCGATCGCGCGACGCGCGATCGGAACGCGACTGCGTCATCCGCGAGGCGACGATCGTTCAGTACCGTCGCGCCCGCGGGAATAACGCAGTGGAAAGGATCCGCCGTCCGGCGGAGTTGAGGCGACCGGGCGCGCCGGGTACCATTTGCCGGCCTTTCCACCCCGGAGCAGCCATGCGCCTTCACGCCCCCGTCCTGATCGTCGCCGCGCTTGCGTTTGGCGGAGCGCTGCCCGTTCTCGCGCAGTCCTACCTCGCGAAGCCGCAGGTGGTCGGCGGCAATCCGGGACCGGCCCACAACTACGTGTGCCCGAACGTGGAGGCCGGCGGCGCGCTCGACTGCTATCTCGACGCCGTGCTCCACCTCTACACGATGTGCAGGCACGTGAAGAGCATCGAGATCATCGAGTACGGCTACGATCGCTCGGACGATGGCACGAACACGGCGAAGAGCGAATCCTGCATCGTCAAGCAGAAGGGCAACATCGCGCGCCCGTTCCAGGCGGCGATGCGCGAGGTCACCGCTTCGAAGCAGGCGACCGAGGGCTTGCGGAGCCTTCACGACCTGTGGCTGGGAGCGCTCGCTTCGCTCAAGTGGCAGGCCGGCGAGAGCGACGAGGACTACAAGGTACGGACGGGATTCGTGTACGCCGATTTCGCCGAGCGCAGCGATGCGATCCGCGAGTCCGTCATCGTGATGCGCGCGACCGCGGCTGCGAAGCCGGCCGTGCGCCAGGCCGCCCGCGAGAAGGCCCCCCGCTGACCGCTTCTCCCCTCGACGCGCCGGAACGGACCGAACCGGACGCCACCCGGCCTGTTACCCCTTCGGAGCTCGGCGCGATCTTCGGCGTCGGCGGTGCGCTTGCGCGCCGACTGTCGGGCTTCGCGTTTCGCGAGCAACAACTGGCGATGGCCGAGGCGATCGCCGAGACGATCGCGTCGCGCGGTCGCCTGATCGCCGAGGCCGGTACCGGCACCGGCAAGACGTTCGCGTACCTCGTGCCCGCGCTGCTCGACGGCGGCAAGGTGATCGTCTCGACCGGCACGAAGACGCTGCAGGACCAGCTCTACGAGCGCGACGTGCCGATGGTCCGCGATGCGCTGCGCCTGCCGGTCACGATCGCGCTGCTCAAGGGCCGCGCCAATTACGTCTGCCACCATCACCTCGAGCGGACGTCGCGCGAAGGTCGGCTGCCGTCGCGCGAGGATGCGCGTCACCTGCCGAAGATCATCGCCTTCGCGAGGGCGTCGCAGCGCGGCGACCGCGGCGAGCTCGCCGACGTGCCGGAGAACGCTTCGATCTGGCCGCTGGTCACGTCGACGCGCGAAAACTGCCTCGGCAGCCAATGCGGCTTCTATCGCGAGTGCTTCGTGATGAAGGCGCGCAAGGACGCGCTGGAGGCGGATGTCGTCATCGTCAACCATCATCTCTTCTTCGCCGACGTCATGCTTCGCGACGAGGGGCTCGCCGAGCTTCTGCCCGCGTGCAACACGGTCATCCTCGACGAGGCCCACCAGCTTCCCGATACGGCGACGCTGTTCTTCGGCGAGCAGACGACGGCAGGACAGCTTGCCGAGCTCGCCCGCGATGCGAGAGCTGATCGCGCGCACGCAGCTCAAGGACGTGCCCGATCTGCCCGACGCGGCGAGCGAGCTGCAGCCGGCGATCCGCAAGCTGCGTCTGGCGGCTGGCGAGTTGCCGGGCAAGTTTCCTCGCGAAGCGATGCTCGCCAGGCCCGCGTTCGTCGAAGCGCTCGATGCGCTCGCGTCGGCCGTCGACCGGCTGTCGTCGGAGCTTGGCCTGTTCGCCGAGCGCGGCGAAGACGTCGCGAACGTTGCGGATCGCGCCGAGGAAGCCGCGCACCGTCTGGCGCGCTGGCGATCGCCGCTGGACGCGCTACCCGATGGCGAGCCGGGCGAATGGATCCGCTGGATCGACGTGACCAGCAACTGCTTCCAGCTTCAATCCTCGCCGCTGTCGGTCGCACCGATCTTCCGCCGTCAGCTCGACGCGACGGCACGCGCATGGATCTTCACGTCGGCCACGCTCGCCGTCGGCCGCGACTTCAGCCACTATGCCGGCGCGCTCGGGCTGGACGATGCGTCCACCGGCTGCTGGGACAGCCCGTTCGACTATGCGACGCAGGCATTGCTTTGCGTGCCGCAGGGATTGCCGGAACCGAATACGCCCGCGCACACCGATGCGGTCGTCGACGCCGCGCTGCCGGTGATCGAAGCGGCAGGCGGGCGCGCGTTCCTGCTGTTCACGACGCTTCGCGCGCTCGCGCACGCGCGCGAACGGCTCGCGGATGCGTTCGCCGCGCGCGGGCTCGAGTTCCCGCTGCTCGTGCAGGGTGAAGGCAGCAAGACCGAGCTCCTCGAACGCTTCCGCAGGCTCGGCAACGCCGTGCTGCTCGGCAGTGCGAGCTTCTGGGAGGGCGTCGACGTGCCCGGGCCCGCGCTCTCGCTGGTGGTCATCGACAAGCTGCCGTTCGCGCCCCCCGACGATCCGCTGCTGGCCGCGCGCCTCGAGCGACTGAAGTCGCAGGGCGGCAACCCGTTCCGTGATTACCAGCTGCCGCAGGCCGCGATCGCGTTGAAGCAGGGTGCAGG
The DNA here is from genome assembly GCA_963804205.1 of uncultured beta proteobacterium. Lineage (GTDB taxonomy): Bacteria > Pseudomonadota > Gammaproteobacteria > Burkholderiales > Casimicrobiaceae > VBCG01. The sequence continues at coordinate 196,061 of CAWDPJ010000012.1, forward strand.
GCGGCTCATCCGCACGGAGACCGATCGCGGCGTGCTCATGATCTGCGACGCGCGGCTCGTCGAGAAATCCTACGGCAAGCTACTCTGGCGCAGCCTGCCGCCGATGCGTCGCACGCGAAATGTGAGCGAAGCGGTCGAGTTCTTTGCGCAAGCACCCGAATAGCGGTAAGGTCGTCGGTGCCTTCTCCCGAACGTGGAACGATTCACGATGAATACGAAAACCGTTCGCGCGCTCGCGCTGTCGCTTTGCCTTGCTGCAACGACGCCGGCCATCGCGTCCTCGACGTTGACGAACTTCAGCGACCTCTGGTGGACGCCTGCGGAGTCTGGCTGGGGTGTGAACGCGGCGCAGCAGGCGGACGTGATGTTCCTGACGTTCTACGTTTTCGGGCCGACCCGCCAACCGGTGTGGTACACGGCGCTGGTCGTGGACCAGGGGCCTCAGACCGACGGGTCCACGCTGTTCTCCGGCAACCTGTTCCAGTCGAGCGGGCCGTACTTCGGCGGACCGTACGACACTTCGGAGGTGAACACGAGCCACGTCGGCTCCGCGTCGTTTCGCGCCACTTCGACCACGGCGGCGACGCTGACCTACGTCGTGGGCAACGTGACGGTCGTCAAAGAGATCGAGCGCTTCCTGCTGCGCCAGGACAACTTCACCGGCAATTATCTCGGCGGAACCTCGGACGTCACTTCGCGTTGCGCGCTGAGCAATAACAACGGCCTCGTCTTCGAGGAGTCCGGCGCTTTCACCGTCGCGCACGTCGGCACCCTGATGGTGATCCGCTCGCCCGGCTGCACGTATACCGGCAGCTTTCAACAGCAGGGACAGGTGGGCCGGTTCGACGGCAATTACACGTGCACGAGCGGCGGATCCGGGACGATCTCGTTCTTCGACCTGCGGGTCGAGCCGGGCGGCATCACCGGACGCTATACCGGCAACGGATCGTCCTGCGATTTTTCCGGGAACATCGGGCTGGGCGCAGCGCGCAAGTAGCACCGTCCGGCGCTACCAGAACCGCCACCAAGGCTTCGACGGCGCGGCCAGGTCAGGTACTTGCTCTGCGGGTACGTCTTCTCGAGAATGCGGCGGCTGTCGTCCGCGAGCTGCGGCAGGCCGAGCTTCCCGTAGCTTTTCACCAGGACGTCGAGCGCGTCCTCGTTCGCGGGCACGGCCGGATAGGACAGCAGCGAGGCCTGCGCGCGGTTCGCGGCCGCAAGGAATGCTCCGCGGTTGTAGTAGTAGCGCGCGACGTGCACTTCGTACATGCCGAGCGCGTTCGACAGGTAGCGCATCCGCGCCTGCGCATCTTCCGCGTAGCGGCTTTCGGGGAATTTCTGTGCGAGCTCCTTGAACGCGATGAACGATTCCTTCATCGCCTTCGGGTCGCGCTCGGACAGGTCGGTCTCGTAGAGATACCCGAGCAGGCCCTGGTCCTCGCGGAAGTGCACGAGCCCCTTCAGGTAGTACGCGTAATCGACGCTGGGATGGTTCGGGTACGTGCGGATGAAGCGGTCGGCCGCCGCGACCGCGTTCGTCGTTTCGCCCGCACGATAGTTCGCGTAGGCGCCTTCCAGCAGCGCCTGCTGCGCATGACGGCCATACGGATAGCGCGCCTCGAGCGTCTCGAACAGCCTGATCGCGCGCGTATAATTCCCCGACAGCATCTCGTCGTGCGCCGTGCTGTAGAAGCGCTCCGCCGACCAGCTGGCGGTCTCGTCCTTGACCTCGGGCAGCAGATTGCAGCCCGCCACCACGAGGGCCGCCAGCCACGATCGCCGCGACCTTTGCAAGCCGCGCCGCACCCGATCGAATCGAGCGCATCGCAAGCGCCCGCTCGTGTGTCATCTGCCGCATCGCCGTCATCATCGAATCCCTTCCACCCGCGTCCCTTCCTTACGTGGTCGAACATTATAGACGGGCGAAGGACACGGACGCGGCCGGCGCGACGCCTGCGCACGAGCTCGTCGTGCCCGGCAGCTGCGCCGGGCTGCGCGTCGACCAGGCGCTTGCAAGATTGCTGCCCCAGCACTCGCGCAGCCGCCTGAAGACCTGGATCGACCGCGGTCTGGTCACGCTCGACGGCGAGGTTCCGTTGCCGCGGCGCCGGCTCGAAGGGGGCGAGACGCTGGTCGTCCGCGAGGCGCCCGCCGAAGACGCCATTCGCCGATGCGACCCGAGGCGATCGCGCTTGCGATCGTGTTCGAGGACGCGGCGATCCTCGTGCTCGACAAGCCGGCCGGCCTCGTCGTGCATCCCGGTGCGGGAAACCGCAGCGGCACGCTGCTGAACGCCCTGCTCCATCACGCGCCCGCGCTCGCGACGCTGCCGCGCGCCGGCATCGTGCATCGGCTCGACAAGGACACGAGCGGCCTGATGGTCGTCGCGAAGACGCTGCCGGCGCACACGGACCTCGTCCGGCAGCTGCAGGCCCGCACGGTGACGCGTCACTATCTCGCGCTCGTGCGCGGCGATCTTGCACGCAGCGTGATCGTCGATGCGCCGATCGGGCGTCATCCGGTCCAGCGCACGACGATGGCGATCGTCGCGAGCGGCAAGCCCGCGCGTACGCACGTCGACGTGCTCGAGCGTCATGGCGCCACGACGCTCGTGCGCTGCCGTCTCGAGACCGGCCGCACGCACCAGATCCGCGTGCATCTTGCTTCGCTCGGTCATCCGCTGGTCGGCGATCCGGTCTACGGCGGTCGCGCGGCAAGCGTTCCCGAGGCATTGCGCGCCTTTCGTCGCCAGGCGCTGCACGCCGAACGGTTGGCGCTCGTGCATCCGGTCACGCGGCGCGAGCGCACCTGGACGTCGCCGCTGCCGAAGGACTTCGCCGACTTGCTCGCGTCGATCGACGCCGGCCCGTCGACGAAGGTGCGCGCGCGATGAGTCTCGCGCAACGCTTCGCGGCGGCGAGTCTCGACTGGATCGTGCCGACGTGGCACGCGCCGCCGAACGTGCAGGGTTTCGTGACGACGCGCAGCGGCGGTGCGCGCGCGCGCGGGGCGATGGACGCTGGATCTCGGTCCGGCGCATTTGAGCTCGCTCGACGATGCGGCCCGCGACGCGATCGTGGCCAATCGCGCGCGCGTCGGCGCGTTCCTGCCTTCGCCGCCGGTGTGGATCGAGCAGGTTCATGGCAACGCAGTCGCCTCGATCAATGCACGGAATGTCGAATGCGGCGCGCACGCATCCGCTGATCGCCGATGCAGCCGTCACGCGCCTGGCCGATGTGCCGCTGGCCGTGCGCGTTGCCGATTGCCTGCCGGTACTGCTCGCCGACGATGCCGGCACGGTCGTCGCTGTAGCGCACGCGGGTTGGCGCGGGCTTGCTGCAGGCGTGCTCGAAGCGACGGTCGGTGCGATGCAGGCCGAACCGGCATCGCTTGTCGCGTGGCTCGGCCCGGCGATCGGACCGGACGCTTTCGAGGTCGGCAACGATGTTCGCGATGCCTTCGTCAGCAGCGATGCCGGCGCGCTCCAGCACTTCGTTCGGCTGCGCGAGGACAAGTGGATCGCCGACCTGCCCGCGCTCGCGCGCAGGCGCCTCGCCGCAGTAAACGTGACGCGGGTCAGCGGCGGCACTCAGTGCACGTGGAGCGACGCGTCGCGATTCTTCTCGTACCGGCGCGATCGCACGTCCGCACGCATGGCCGCCTTCGTGTGGCTCAGCGCTGCACGATAGCGTCAGGCTACAATGCGACCCCGATTCATCGGCCGGGCAATCCCGCCTGGCCCGGCCGACCTGTGACCGCTCTCGACCTACACGATCGCCGCATCGCTCGCCGGCGGCGTCCTCGCCGTCGTCGCCGCGGCGTTCACGCTCACGCTGCACGCGTCCTGGATTCCGCGGCTGGTGTCCTTCGCCGTGGGCGCACTGCTCGGCGCCGTGTTCCTCGAGTTGCTGCCGCATGCGCTGGAAGCCGGCAGCACCGAGCGCGTGATGGCCACGGTGCTCGCCGGCTTGCTCGCGTTCTTCCTGCTCGAGAAGCTCGTGCTCTGGCGGCACAGCCACGGCCACGATGCCCATCGCGACGATGCGGAGGAGACCGAGCACGAGCACGCGTTGCACATGCGGGCCGGGCACGATCACGGCCGCACGGGCCTCATGATCCTGATCGGCACGGCCGTGCACAACTTCTGCGACGGCGTCGTGATCGCCGCGTCGTTCCTGGCCGACATCCGGCTCGGGCTGGCGACGACGGTGGCCATCGTCGCGCACGCGGTGCCGCAGCAGGTCGGCGACTTCGCCGTGCTGCTCCATTCAGGCTTTACCCGACAGCGTGCGTTCGTCTACAACGTCTCGGCGGGCCTCGCGACGCTCGATTGGCGCGCTCGCGAGCTACTACGCGCTCGCGCAGATGCAGCAGGTGTTGCCGACGGTGCTCGCGATCGCCGCGGCCAGTCTGCTCTACGTCGCGGTTGCCGACCTCATCCCGAGCCTGCACCGCCGGCCCGAGCCGCTCGAAACCGCGAAACAGGCGCTATTGATCGGACTCGGCGTTGCGGTCATCTACGCGGTGCACACTGCACTCGAGCATTGACTGCTCAGTATTGCCAGTAGAGTCCCAGCGCGCGGGCGAGGAACGCCGCCATCTGGCGACGGGTCAGCGGCGCATCGGGACAGAACGTCGTCGCCGTGCATGCCGAGCGTGATAGCCGCGATTCCGCTCAGGCCTCGACTCGGGAAGAACGTGCGCGTTCGAGAACCAGCTACTGCTGCCAACGGCCGCACTGTCAAGCTCCGGGCTGGACTCCGGGCACCAAGCGTCGTGTACTACAGTGGGACCTTGCAAATCGCGCTCCCGTTCGCGCCGTGCGCGCGAGCGCCGCGTCACGATCGCGAAGTAGAGCAGCACCGGCCCGAGCCCGAGCGTGACGAACAGCGCAACGCCGGCGAGCGCCGACTTCAGGGTCAGCGCCATCGTGAAAATGACGAACAGCCAGGCGATGATCACGAGATGCATGCGTGCGTTGAAGCCGGGTCGCGCTCACGATACCATCGACATGCAGCCCTTCGCTTCGACATCCCGCTTCGTCCCATGCCCAACGCGCCGCCCGCCCCGGCCGAAACGGCGGTCGATCTCGCCTCGGCCTGGCATGCGCTCGGCAACGAGTGGGCGCAGTGGTGGCGCCAGGTCGCCGCGGGAGCCTCGACTGCCGGCCCGTCGGTGTCGACGCGCGCGCGCGACCGGTTTTCCCGCGCCGCTCGTCCCGCCCGAACGATTCGCTTCGATCACGCGGGACTATCAGGCCAAGCTAGCGACGCTCTGGCAGGCGGCGGCAGCGACCTCGCCCGGGCAGCCCCTGCCTGAAGTCGTTGCGATGCCGGCGCATGACCGCCGGTTTCGCGCAGCGGCGTGGCGGTCGTCACCGTTCCATTCGCTGCTGCTGCAGGCGTACCTGCTGCACGCGGCGTACTTGAACGAGCTCGCCGCCAATGCCACGCTGCCCGACGCGCAACGCAAGCGCCTGCAGTTCATGACCAGGCAGTACGTCGACGCGTTCGCCCCGACGAACTTCCCGGCGACGAACCCGGAAGTCCTCGAGCGCGCGATCGCCACGGAGGGCGCGAATTTCGTGGCGGGGATGGCCAACCTGGTGGCCGACATCCGCCGCGGCCGCATTTCGATGAGCGACAGCTCGGCATTCGAGGTCGGTCGCAACCTTGCGACGACGCCAGGCAGCGTGGTGTTCCGAAACGAGCTGATCGAGTTGATCCAGTACGCGCCGTCGACACCGGCCGTGCACGCACGTCCTCTCGTCATCGTGCCGCCGTGCATCAACAAGTACTACATCCTCGATCTCACGCCGGCGAATTCGTTCGTCCGCCATGCGGTTTCGCAGGGCCATACGACGTTCATGATCAGCTGGCGCAACATTCCGCCCGAGCTCGGTCATCTCACGTGGGACGACTATCTCGAGCGAGGCGTGCTGCAGGCGATTCGCGTCGCGCAGGCGATCAGCGGAAGCCGGACGGTCAACGCCCTGGGTTTCTGCGTGGGCGGCACGCTGCTCGCCTGCGCGCTCGCGGTGCTTGCCGCTCGCCGCGAACCAACGGTTACGAGCGCGACGTTCCTCGCGACGATGCTCGACTTCGACGATCCGGGCGACATCGGCGTCTACGTCACCCGCGAGTTTCTGGAAGCGCGCGAGCCGGGCCTGCTCGCTGGCCAGCGGTTGCACGGCTCGGAGCTCGCGACGGCGTTCGCGACGTTGCGCGCGAACGACCTGGTCTGGAACTACGTCGTCAACAACTACCTGAAGGGCGAGACGCCGCCGGCGTTCGACCTGCTGTATTGGAACGGCGACTCCGCGAACCTGCCGGGTCCGATGTATCGCGTTCTACCTGAGCGAGCTTTACTTGAAGAACCGCCTGCGCGAGCCCGAACGCGTTGACGATGCTTGGCGAGCGGATCGACCTGTCGCGTATCGACATGCCGACGTACGTGGTCGCGACCCGCGATGACCACATCGTGCCCTGGCGCTCCGCGTACCGGACGACCGGCCTCGTTTCGGGCGATGTGACGTTCACGCTCGGCGCGTCGGGCCATATCGCCGGCGTCGTCAATCCGGTCGAGCCCGGGAAGCGCAACCATTGGATCAACCCGCTGATCACCGACGACCCGGACGACTGGCTCGCACGTGCAGAGAGCGTTCCCGGTAGCTGGTGGACGAGCTGGAGCACGTGGATCGCGCATCACGCTGGCAAGTCTCGCAAGGCGCCGCCGACGCGCCGGGAACGCGCAGTTCCCGCCGATCGACGCTGCGCCTGGCAAGTACGTGACCGAACACGTCACTTGACGTTCGGGGATTCGGGACCCGCCTTACGCTGCGCTAAGATGCTCGAGGCTCGATGCCGGACGGCGCTGCACAGGGGGTCATCCCAAGAGACAAGCCCGCAGCGGACACACTGGAGCCGCGGCGCTGCGCGTAACGACGCATGCCTCGACGGCTTGAAGACGTCGCACACCACCAGCAGGAGGACCGAAAATGGCTTTGAACACCGCGCGCGTCGCGCTTGTCACCGGCGGCATGGGAGGGCTGGGCGAAGCGATCTGCCTCAAGCTCGCCGATCTGGGACACAAGGTCGTCACGACCTACTCGCCCGGCAACACGAAGGCGAACGAATGGCTCGACGGCATGAAGAAGACCGGCTACCAGTTCGCCGCCTATCCCTGCGACGTCACCGACTGGGACAGCTGCGTGAAGTGCGTGAAGACGGTCGTCGGCGAAGTCGGCGCGGTCGACGTGCTGGTGAACAACGCCGGCATCACGCGCGACATGACGTTCAAGAAGATGGACAAGGCGAGCTGGGACGCCGTGATGAAGACGAACCTCGATTCGGTCTTCAACATGACGAAGCAGGTCTACGACAGCATGCTCGAGCGAAACTGGGGACGGATCATCAACATCTCGTCGGTCAACGGGCAGAAGGGCGCGTTCGGGCAGACGAACTATTCGGCGGCCAAGGCCGGCATGCACGGTTTCACGAAGGCGCTCGCGCTCGAGGTTGCGAGGAAGGGCATCACGGTCAACACGATCTCGCCGGGCTACATCGGCACGAAGATGGTGATGGCGATTCCGCAGGAGGTGCTCGACAGCAAGATCATTCCGCAGATCCCGAGCGGACGGCTTGGCAAGCCCGAGGAGGTCGCGGGCCTGGTGGTGTATCTCGCCAGCGAGGAGGCCGCGTTCGTGACCGGCGCGAACATCTCCATCAACGGCGGACAGCACATGTTCTGAGCGGCGTGAGCAAAACATGGGATGCGTCGCACCGCGCACGCACGCGTTGTTCGTGCGTTGCCGGCGGTCGCCGACGGGCCGCCCTGAGGCGCCGCCATTCCAACCCGATGAAAAGGTGCGGCGCTGCCTTCGACATCCTCTGAATGCGCGTACGTCTTTTTCATCGGCCACCAAAAAAAGCCCCGGCTTTTGGCCGGGGCTTCAAGCTGTATCTCTTTAGGAGGAGGATCAAGATACAGTCGGGCGCCGCATGGGAATCGCGCTTTCACGCAGGGGATGCGAGCAAACGCGCACGCGACGACCGAACGCATTATCGCGCGCTGCGCTAGAGCGATGTTTCTAAAACGAGGCCGTTTATCCCCTCATTTCGGCATTTCATCGCACACGCTCGCCGCACCGCCACGCCGCACGGGACCGCAGGCCGGGCCGCCAAAAAAAAGCCCCGGCATCAACCGGGGCTTGACAGGCTGCATCTATCAGGAGGAGGTGATAGACACAGCAGGGCTACTACATGCTGCATGTAGGGTCCGACATCACGGTTTCAAGACCGCATCCCTGCCAAGCTGACAGCGCGGCCGAGGGCCGCGCTGCTGCAACAGGTCTGCCGAAGACGACTTACGCCGCCTTGCGACCGCCCTTGGTCGGGACCGACTTGACCGCCGACGCGGCCGCCGCGCGAACGCTCGCATCGGCGAGGTTCACGACCTGCTTGGTCGCCTTCTGGAACTGGTCGAACGCGGCAGTCGTCGCGGCGAACGTCGACTTGAACGCGTTCACGGCGACATCCGAGCCGGCCGGCGCGGACTTCGTCGCGGTATCGACCCAGGTCGCGACGCCCTTGCTGTAGCTGGCCCAGGTCTCTTCCGAGACGGCCGTGAACTCGGCTTGCGCTTCCGAGGCGAGCTCGTAGAACGTGCGCGAGTAGGCAAGGGCCGTCTGCACGCCCGATTCCGCGAGGCGGGCACGCAGCGTGAAGAGCTCCTGGACGTCCTTGACCGCGGCAGCGGCTTGCGCGTTCTCGATGCTCTGCGCGAGCGCCGACTTGGCGGCCGACAGGTTAAGCTTGAGCAGCTTCTCGGCGTTGCCGAGCGTGATCGCGGCGAGCTTCGACGCTTGCGCGACGTTCGCCTTGTTCAGTTCCACGAATTGTTCCGTTGCGTTGTACATTGTTGCTCCTGGCAGAAAATGGGTTCGATGGTTTGGCGGCTTCGCGTGCCGGCGTTCGTCGTCGGTCACCAAGGTCCGTGACCCCGCCTAGGCCGGGAAGCCGCTACCCGGCCGCGCATTTTCTAGATGACGCTTTTGCTGCACCGCACAATTCGAAGTATAGGGACGGTGTCGCGGCCAGTCAAGGGATTTTTTGTGCATCGCACCAAAATGCCGGCGCCGAAACCAAACGGCCGATAAATCAGCGGGTTATAATCTCGCCCCGCCTGAGGAGAACTACGCATGGCCGAGTCGATCCGAACCATCAAGAAGTACCCGAATCGCCGCCTCTACGACACGGCGAACAGCGGGTACATCACGCTGGCCGACGTCAAGCAGATGGTGCTGGAGAACATCGAGTTCCAGGTGGTGGACGCCAAGAGCGGCGACGACCTGACGCGAGCGATCCTGCTGCAGATCATCCTCGACGAGGAGGCCGGCGGCCTGCCGATGTTCAGCTCCGAAATGCTCGCCCAGATGATCCGCTTCTACGGCAGCGCGCAGCAGACGATCATGGGGCAGTACATCGAGCAGAACGTGAAGGCGTTCCTCGCGATCCAGAAGAAGCTGCAGGACCAGGCGAAGCAGATCTACGGCGACAAGATGATGCTGACGCCCGACCTGTGGAAGCAGTTCATGCAGATGCAGGCGCCCGCGATGCAGGGCATGCTCGGCAACTATCTGGAGCAGAGCGCGCGGCTGTTCATGGACATGCAGCAACGGATGCAGGACCAGACGCGCGGAATGTTCTCCGCATTTCCCTTCCCGAACTTCGGCAACGCGCCGCAGCCGGGCGACGACGACAAGAAGCGCTGACGCGCCGCACAATCCTCGCCGCGGCCGGCGCGTTGTGCATTGCGCACGTCGCCGCGGCCCCGCGAAAGTCTTGCGCGGCCTACGCCGCGTCCCCTCGGTCCGCAATGAAGCAAGGCAGAAAACTCGCCGGTCCCTCCGCACCTTCCGTCGGCTTCGTGTCGCTGGGCTGCCCGAAGGCGCTCGTCGACTCGGAGCAGATCCTCACCCAACTCAAGGCCGAGGGCTACGCCGTGTCCCCGACCTACGAAGGCGCGGATCTCGTCGTCGTGAACACCTGCGGCTTCATCGACAGCGCGGTCGCCGAGTCGCTCGATGCGATCGGCGAGGCGCTGCACGCGAACGGCAAGGTGATCGTGACCGGCTGCCTCGGCGCGAAACAAGGCGGGGACTTCGTGCGCGACGCGCATCCGAAGGTGCTCGCGGTCACCGGTCCGCATGCAACCGCGGAAGTCATGGCCCATGTCCACAGCGCGCTGCCGAAGCCGCACGATCCGTTCGTCGATCTCGTGCCGCCGCAGGGGGTCAAGCTCACGCCTCGCCATTACGCGTATCTGAAGATCAGCGAGGGCTGCAATCACCGCTGCACGTTCTGCATCATTCCGTCGATGCGCGGCGACCTCGTCTCGCGGCCGCTCGGCGAAGTGATGGCCGAAGCGGAGCGGTTGCTGCGCGCCGGCGTGAAGGAGCTGTGCGTCGTGTCGCAGGACACGAGCGCGTACGGCGTCGACGTCCGCTACCGCACCGGCTTCTGGCAGGGACGGCCGGTGAAGACGCGGATGGCCGAGCTCGCGCGCGAGCTCGATGCGCTCGCGAATGCGCACGGCGCCTGGGTACGCCTGCATTACGTCTACCCGTATCCGCACGTCGACGACGTGATCGCGCTGATGCGCGATGACGTGTCGGCCGGCGGCCTGGTCCCCTATCTCGACGTGCCGTTCCAGCACGCGAGCCCGCGCATCCTGAAGCTGATGAAGCGGCCGGCCGCGCCGGAGCGCGTGCTCGAGCGCGTTCGCGCGTGGCGCAAGGCGCTGCCCTCGCTCACGCTGCGCAGCACGTTCATCGTCGGATTCCCCGGCGAGACCGAGGCCGAGTTCGAGGAGCTGCTCGCATTCCTCGACGAGGCGCAGCTCGATCGCGTCGGCTGCTTCGCCTATTCGCCGGTCGAAGGCGCGGCCGCCAATGCGCTGCCCGACCCGGTCGCTCCCGAACTGCAGGAAGCGCGCCGCGAACGGTTCATGGCGGCCCAGGCCCGGATCAGCGCCGCGCGCCTCGCGCGCAAGGTCGGCACGACGCAGACCGTGCTGATCGATGGGCACGAAGAGCGCGGCGCGGGCGCCAGCGACGCGTCGTCGCCGTGGGCCGCAGCGCGGCCGACGCGCCCGAGATCGACGGCCTCGTGCGCGTCGAGGACGGCGGGGCGCTCGAGCCCGGGTCGTTCGCGCAGGTCGTCGTCACGGCGGCGACGAGCACGACCTGCACGGCGCGTCGCGGTCTAGCGCCGTCGGTATGTTCGCGCGACGCGATCGCATGCGTGACCGGCTCGAGTTGCGGTGACAGCTGGAGCGCTAGGCCGTCGACAGCGACTGCGCGTCAGCCGCCTACGCATCGACTTACGGACGCTTACCGGCCGTCAGGGCGCCGCAAGTCGGCGTCGGCCAGCTCCTGCGTCAGCTTGCGCAGCACGTTGGCCGAGCGCTTCGTTCCACGCGTTGGCGAGCGCTTCCGGCGTGCTCGTCGCAAGCGGCACGCGCTCCCGATACTCGCGCGACCAGACGACGGCAGGCGGGAACGTCGTTCGCGTCAGATAGAAGTTCACGCCCACGACGCCGACCGCCGGCTTCTCGCGCGCATCGGCGTACAGATCGGAAACGAAACCCTCGAGCACGAAGTCGCCCTCTTCCGGCGCAGTGCCCGCGGGAACGACGCGTGCGAACGGCTTCGCATGCGCAAGCGCCTTCGACGTCGCCTGCCCGATCATCGGGCCGGGCGCGACGAAGAACTCGTTGTAGAAGTCCGATTCGTACTTCACGTCGCCGGTGCGGTACGTGAACGCGCGGTCGCGGTACGGCGCGGACACGTTGAACGTGCCGATGCGAAGCGTTCGCAGGCTTCGGCGACGCCACGGCGGGCGGCAGCGGCGGATCGAGCAGGAACGTGTTCTTCACCGGCGCCGGACGCGTCAGGCTGCAACCCGCGACCGCGAGGGTGAACGCCAGCACGGCAAGCGTTCCGGCCATCGTCTTGATCGTCGATCGGGTTACCGGTCCGGCCATCGGCGCGGGTCGCGGACAGGGTCTCATTTCAATCGCTCCAGCGGCGTGGGAATGGGCGGCTGGCCGAACAGCACGTTCGACGGATAGCGTTTCGCGTCCTCGGTGAGCTGGCGCAGGTTCTCGGTGATCTGCCGCAGGTTCTCGAGCGTCGTCGTGAGGTCGCCGGAACCGCCGCCGGTGATCCGGTCGAGCCGGCCGAGCGTGCGCTCGAGATGGCTCAGGCTCGCGGCCAGCTTGGGATCGGCGACGAGCTTGCGAACCTCGGCAACCGCCGCGCTGGCGTCCTTCGGCACCTGTCGCCACGCGGGATCGCCGAGCGTGGCCTTGAGATCCTGATTCGTCTGCCGCAGCTCCTTCAGCAGCGCGAGCGCCTCGCTGCTGATCTGCTTTGCCGCGATCCCGTCCATCGTGGTCTCGATCTTCGCAAGCGTGCGCTCGGTCTGCGTGCCGATGGCCTTCGTGTCGAGGGCGCCGATGCGATCGTTCGTCGTGACCAGCAGCCGGTTCAGGTTCGCTACCGTCCCCTCGATGTCGAGGTTGTGCAGGCGATCGACGATCTCCGTGGCCGCGTCGACGAACGTCGTGACCGTCGAGCGTGCGCTCGGGATGTAGATGTGAAGCGGCGTCCAGTCGATCGGCAGCACCGGATTCGCCGACGGGTCGACGTAGTCGATCTCGAGATAGTTCGTGCCGGTAATCCCCTGCGGCGCGAGCCTGACCCGCAAGCCCCGGTCGACTTCGAGCGCGGCGTTCGTGGGCTGCGTGAGATCGCCGGCAGCGGAGCGTCCGCCGAGCAGCCCCGGCTGGATCTCGGCCTCGACGAGCACGTACCGCGCGCGCTCCGAGATCGGCCGCTCGAGCTGGTAGCGCGTGTAGGTGAACGTGATGCGCGTGACCGAGCCGATCTCCACACCGCGGTACTTGAGCTTGCTGCCGATGTCGAGGCCCTGCACCGACTCGTTGAAATAGGTCTCGACCGTGAGCTTCGGCGTGAACCAGCGGCCGCTGCCGACGATCAGCAGGATCACGACCATGCGCGAACACCGCGCCGATGACGAACAGGCCGAGCTTGTAGTAGTTGGCGCGAAGGCTCATACCACACTCAGCGACGCACCGCGTCGCTCATTCCATTTCCCCTCTCCCACGGGGAGAGGGGGAAGGGGTGAGGGGCTCATGGGCCACCAACCCCTCACCCCAACCCTCTCCCCGCGAGCGGGGAGAGGGAGCAGATCGGCGCGATGTGTGCTATCCAACTCCACTCGCTCCCCGCGAGCGGGGAGAGGGAGCAGCTCGCCGCGATGCGTGGCGCGTCTCACGCAGCCACCGCTTCCGGCTCCGGCTCGCGATTGAAGAACGCGCGCACCCGCGCGTCGTCGCTTTCGTCGCGCAGGCGGCGCGGATCGCCCTTCGGCGATGATGCCCTTCGCCCGCCGGTCGAGGAGGATCACGCGATCGACTGCGGTGAACACGCTCGCGAGATCATGCGTCACGATGACGAACGTGACGCCGAGCGACTCGGAGAGGCGGCGGATCAGGGCGTCGAGGGATGCGGCGGTGATCGGGTCGAGGCCGGAGGACGGCTCGTCGAGGAACAGGATCTGCCGGATCGAGCGCCATCGCGCGCGCGATGCCCGCACGCTTCTGCATGCCGCCCGACAGCTCGTTCGGCAGGTGCCCGGTGAACGCCTCGAGTCCGACGAGCTCGAGCTTCATGCGCGCGATCAGGTCGATCGCGTCGTCCGGCAAATCGGTCGCGGTCTCGAGCGGCAGGCGGACGTTCTCGAGCAACGTCATCGAGCCGAACAGCGCACCGGACTGGTACATCACGCCGAACCGGGAAACGATTCGCTTGCGCGCCTTGTCGTCGGCGGCCCAGATGTCGTCCTCGCCGAAGTAGATGTGTCCCTGGATCGGCGGCAGCAATCCGATCATGTTCTTCATCAGCGTGCTCTTGCCCGATCCGGAGCCGCCGAGGATGCCGAAGACCTCGCCGTGCCGCACCTCGAAGTCGATGCCGGTCAGGATCGGCACGCCTTCGTAGCCGGTGTCGACGCCGACGACGCGGATGACCGGCTCGCCCTTCTGGCGCGTCGGCGGATTGGCGGCGGGGATGTCCATCGATTCAGATGTCGAGCAAGTAGTAGGCGAGTGCGAACAGGCCGTCCACGATGACCAGCAGGATGATGCCGGAAACGACCGCGCGGGTGGCGGCCTCGCCGACAGCCGACGCCCCCGCCTGCGTCTGCAGCCCGCGCAGGCAGCCGATGCCGGCGACGAGAATCGCGAACACGAACGACTTCACGAAGCCCGCGAGGAAGTCCGAGAGGTTGACTGCGGCGTCCGCCTCGCGGAAGAACGTGAGGAACGGGATGCCGAACGTCTGCATCGTGACGGCGCCGCCGAGCAGCCCCAGGACGTTCGAGAACAGCGTAAGCAACGGCGTCATCAGCAACGCGGCGAGGATGCGAGGCGTCACCAGGAAGCGCACCGGGTCGAGCCCCATCGTCGTCAGCGCATCGACCTCCTGGTTGACCCGCATCGTGCCGATCTCCGCGGCGAACGCCGCGCCCGAGCGTCCGGCGAGCAGGATCGCGGTCATCAACGGGCCGAGCTCGCGCAACATCGCGAGCCCGATCAGGTCCGCGACGAAGATCTCGGCACCGAAGCGCTTCATCGGGACCGCAGACTGGAACGCGAGGATCATGCCGAGCAGGAACGAGATCAGCGCGACGATCGGCAGCCCGTCTGCGCCTGCGCGCTCGGCAATGCGCCAGACATCCTTCCAGCGGATCGTTTGCGGATGCGTGAACGCGTACGCGAGCGCGGCAGTGGTTTCCCCGACGAACGCGATCTGCAACTTCGTGTCGCGCCACAGCCCCGCAGCCGCGCGTCCGATCTCCTCGAGCACGCGCTGCCGCGGCGGCTCGGGATCGAGATCGTGCTCGAGCACCTTCGGATCGAACAGCCGCAGCAGCGCGTCGTAGGGTGAGCGCAGGTTGCGGATCTGCACCGGCGGCGTGCGCGGCTGGCGGAGCAGATCCACGAGCAGCGCAGCACCGGCGCCGTCGCAATAATCGACGCCGGAAGCATCGACGATCACCGGGCGCGTGGCGGCGTCGTTAACGGCGCTGCGGACCCCCTCCCAAAGCTCCTTCAACGCAGATGCGTCGAGCCGCCCCGACAACGCAAGAACGCGCTCGCCTTCGGGCGTATCCGAGATGGCAAGCGCAGCCACGCGAACCTTGCGCCCGGATCCCTACGTCGGCACCAGCTCGAGCTGCGTACCGTAGACGCGCACGCGATCCCCTTCGCGCAGCGCCGGCTCGTAGTCGTGCGTAACGGTGCGGATGCTGCCGCCGTCCATCTTCACTCGGATTTCCCAGCGTGGGCGCTCGTACGCGTTCGGTCGTTTCGCATAACCGGCGCCGCCGGCGGCGCCGAGCAGCACCATGTTGCCGGTGGTGAAGTTGTACTGCGACGTCACGCGGCCCGGCTGATCGGTCGGGGCGGATGGCAGGGTCACTCCACCGAGCGGCGTCCAGGTCTCGCGCGCCGTCGCGGTGCGGATCGACTCGACGCGGCCGCAGTTGTCGCAACGTTCCTGGGCAAGCGCGGGCACGCAGAGGACGGCAAGCATCGCAACCAGCGCGCGCATGAGTTGGGTCACGAAACAGCGCGAGTGAATGGCGTGTACACGCCTATTCCGGCAGCCGCTGCATGTAGAACATCGCGTGCAACAGCGGACCGGGCCGACCGAACGCGGCGAACCAGCGCTGGAAGATGCCGTCGATCTCGCCGCTCTTGTAGACGCCGACGAGCGCGCGGTTCACGGCGAGGCGGAAGTCCGGGTCGTCGCGCCGCACGACCAGCGCGTACGGCTCATAGGAAAAGTCGCTGTCGACGAAGGCCAGCGCTTCGGCCTTGGGCGCGCGCTGGCGCAACTGGGTGAGCACGATGCGATCGCCCGCGTAGCCGTCGACCTTGCCTGCGACAAGCTGCGCCAGCCCGTCCGCGCCGTCCTTTACCGGCACGAGCGTCGCCGGCGCGTCGAGGGCCGACAGCTGCGCGACCAGCGCCTGCTCGGTCGTCGTGCCCGGAATCACCGCCACCCGGCGATTCTTGAGATCGGCAAGACGGGTCAGCTTCGCGTTGGCACGCACGAGGACGCTTCCGCCGTCGACGAAGATCGGCACGCTGAAGTCGACCTTCTCCATGCGCGCAAGCGTGATCGTCGTCGTGCCGCATTCGATGTCGACGTCGCCCTTCGCCACGGCGTCGAGCCGCGTGCTCGCGTCGACCGACTTCCATTCGATCTTCGGTGCAGGGACCTTCAACGCCTTGCCGATGGCGTCGACAGCGCGCTCGCAAAGCTCCACCGAGTAGCCGCGCACCTTCCCGTCGCGGTCCTTGAACGAGAACGGCGCTGCGCCGTCCCGGTAGGCGAGCTGGATCGTGCCGCTGGTGCGGATGCGCTCGAGTGTCGGGCTGGCGCTCCAGGCGGGACTCGCAAGTGCGATGACGAGCGCGGCGGCGACCGGCGCTCGCCACGACAGACGAAGGGATTGCATGACGGAGCGGAGGCGATCGCGCATGGAATGGAAAGCGCGGCGCAGTGTAGCACGCGGTTGACACCGAATTTGCCCTGACACCCCCGGGCGGGCCGCCGAAGAATCCGGGCCCGGACGACGCCTGGGCCGGGTCGGCCGACTGCTCAGGCGCCCCGCGCGAACTGAAGGAGTATCTGCGTGACCCGCTCCATCGCCGCCGCACGCGTCGCGGTGAGCTCGGCGCGCGAGATTCCGTGTGCGCTGTTCCCGGTTCCCGCCGCGGGATTGACGATCGGACACAGCGCGGCATAGGAAAGCTCGGCTTCCCGCGCGAGGCCCGCTTCCGGCATCAAGGTCTGGCCCACCAGATCGCATCCATCGCGAGTGAATGCGCGGATCTCCGCTGCGGTCTCGAGCCGCGGACCGTTGAAGCAGGCGTAGCAGCCGCCGTCTGCAAGCGTCGCACCTGCGCGTGCGGCCGCTTCGTGAAGACGGCTACGAAGCGACGCCGTGAAAGGATGCGTGAAGTCGACGTGCAATACCGGCTCGTTCGCCGCGCCGTCCGAGAACGTATGCGCCCGCCCGTGCGTGTAGTCGATGATCTGATCGGGGACGACGAGCGTTCCAGGGACGAAATCTTCGCGCATGCCACCGGAGGTTGCGATCGCAATGACGTTCGCCACACCCAGCGCGCGCAATGCCCAGATATTGGCCCGGTAGTTGATCCGATGCGGCGGCACCACGTGCGGGTTTCCGTGTCGCGCCAGGAACGCAATGTCCCGTCCGGCGACCGTGCCGATCGTGACCGGGCCGGACGGCTCGCCGAACGGCGTCGCCACGTGCTCGTGGCGGACGTTCTCCAGGATCGCAAGGCTCGCCAGTTGCGATCCGCCGATGACTGCATCCATGCGTACGGTCTCCGTTCGTTGTCGATTGGCGCTTGATGTGAGGCAGGCTCGCTCCCCGTGGCAGTTTGCGCACCGGTGATGGATTTGTTAAGTTGAGTTTTCTTTCCGATTGATGAGGCCAGCCAATGAATGTTTCGCTTCGCCAGCTGCGAGCATTCGTCGCCGTCGCCGAGCTGGAAAGCTTCACCGGAGCAGCGCAGCAGCTGCACATAACGCAATCCGCGCTGAGCCTGATGATCAAGGATCTCGAATCGGAGCTGGGGATCCGTTTGCTCGATCGCACGACGCGCAGTGTGCGGCTGGCCGAGGCCGGCCACGCGTTC
Organism: uncultured beta proteobacterium; assembly: GCA_963804205.1. GTDB lineage: Bacteria > Pseudomonadota > Gammaproteobacteria > Burkholderiales > Casimicrobiaceae > VBCG01. Next base: position 213,884 of record CAWDPJ010000012.1, read on the forward strand.
CTGCCTCTCGTGGTCGGCGTGCTGGAGGATCTCGAGCGTGCAATCGAGAGCGTTGCCGATCTACGCGACCTGAAGCGGGGCGTCGCGCGGATCGCCGCGCCGCAGCTGATGTCGCTGACACTGCTGCCGACGCGTGCTCGCTGCCCACCGGACGCGTCACCCGGGTGTCCAGGTGAGAATCGTCGAGTGCCTGATGGAGCAACTCGAGGAGAGATTGCTGAGCGGTGAGGCGGACCTCGGCGTCGGGCCGGAGCGCAGCGTCGGACCGGACATCGACGTCGTGCCGTTGATGAAGGCGCCGATCATGCTGGTGTGTCCGAAGCGCCATCGCCTCGCAACGGCCCGACGCGTGACATGGAAAGACGTCGTCGCGCAACCGTTCGTTGCGCAGCGCGGCGAATTCACGTCGCGGATCGATCGCGATCTGCACGCGTGGTCGAAGGAGCTGAAGCTGCGCCCCACCGATGAAGTGACGTACTTGACCACCGCGCTCAGCCTGGTCAGCAGCGGCCTCGGCGTTACGGCGTCGCCCGGTCACGTCCGCCGGCTCGCCAAGTCATTCGGACTGCACATGCGGGCCATCGTCGATCCGAAAATGGTGCGCGAGTTCTGCGTCTTCCTGCCGCGCCGGCGAGTGTTGAATCCGGCGGGCGCAAGCCTGCTCGACTGCTTGCAGAGCGTCGCGCGCGCTGTGATCCCTCGTGGCGTTCAACGATCAGCGCCACTCAAAGCCACGCCTTCGTCCCGCGGATAGTCGCGCAGCGCCGACGGGGCGAAGACGCCGCGATCGGTGACGATCGCGGTGACCAGCTCAGGCGGCGTAATGTCGAAGGCCGGATAGAGTCCGCAGACGCCAGATGGCACCGTACGAACTCCCTCGAACATGAGTACGCTGTCGGGATCGCGATACTCGACATGGATGTCGGCTTCTCCCGCGCTTTCGAAGTCGGGCCCGCTCTGCCGCAGCACGTAGTACGGCAGCCGGTTCGCGCGCGCCGCAAGGCTGTACTGATAAGTGCCGACCTTGTTGCAGATCGTTCCATCCATGCAGACGCGGTCGGCTGCGGTCAGGAACGCCCCGACCTTTCCCTGGCGCATCAGGAAGCCGCCCATGCCATCGGTGATCACGGTGACCCGATGGCCGACCTGCTGCACGGACATTGCAGTCAGTCGCGCGCCCTGAAGATAGGGACGCGTTTCGCTGCAGTAGACGTCGAGCGTTCGCCCGACGCGGCGCGCTTCGAGCAGCAGGTAGAGGAACGAGCGATCGGCGAAGCAATGCGTCAGTACGCCGGCGTTCGGTGGTAGCAGCGGCAGCGCATGGCGAGCCGTCGCGAGCGCCTGGCGGGCCCAGCGCGCCGCCTGCGCCCCGACTGCATCGATGACGGCCTGCCGGCAATCGCGACCCTCGCGCAACGCGTGGTCGATCGTCGCTTCGAGCGTCGCCAGCATCCGCTGCAACGCAAGGCCCGTGGGCCGCGTCGCCCCCAAGCGCGCCTTGGCGCTCCTCCCCGCCTCGCGCGCCGTGTCTGAATCCGAAACGGCCAGCGCCATCCCGTAGCCCGCGGCGATCGCCAGCGTGAATGCGCCTTGGATCGCCATCGTCTCGATGGCGACGGCTACCTCCTCGACCGACCGGCAGTGCAGCTCCTCGTGGGCGTGCGGGAGACGTCGCCGATCGAGGATCCTGACGCCGTCGCCGGACCAGTACGCCATCCCGCGGCGTTGAACGAGCAGTGGCAGCTCGTTTTCGCGATACTCGCCGTCGAGGCCAAGCTCCGCGTTGCCGGCGCGATCAGCGTTACCGTACAAGCGAAATCCCTCCATCGACGACGAGATTCACGCCGGTGATCCATGCCGCAGCCGGCGAGACGAGGAACAGGCACGCGGCCGCGACATCGTCGGGACGGCCGAGCCGCCGGAGCGGCGCCTCTTTCGTGAAGCGCGCGACGCCTTCGGGCCAGGATTCGGCAAGACCCGGACGCTCGACGAGGCCCGGTGAGATCGCGTTCACGCGGATGTGCTGCGGTCCGAGCTCGGCAGCGAGTCCGCGCGTCAACGCGACAATCGCTGCTTTCGAAGCGCTGTAGTGCGCCATCCGGCTGCCCGGGCGATCGGCGCGAACCGAAGCGATGTTGACGATCGCGGCGCCATCCGTGGCCTGGCCGAGGGCCGGCAACGCCGCCCGAATCATGCACTCGACGCTGCGCGCATTCGCATTCATGACCGCATCGAAGGACCCGAGGCTGGCATCGGACCAGGTGCCGGACGGCTGCATGCCTGCATTGTTCACGACGATGTCGAGTCGGCCGAACTCGGCGAGCGTCGCCGCGACGAGCGCCGCAGCGCCTTCCGGCGTCGACACGTCGGCGGCGTGGAAGCTCATGCATCGCATCCGCGCTCTGCAGTCTTCCAGTTCAGCGGTCGAGGCTGCGCGCGCATTGCACATTACCGACGCCCCGGCTTCGCGCAAGCGACACGCGATGCCGAGGCCCAGCGCCGCGTGTCGATCCGGTGACGATTGCGACCTGCGCTTCGAGATCGAAATCACCGGCAGCTGATCGCCGCTTACCAGCCATCCGCGCCCTTCGCGGCTTGCTTCGCTTCCTGCAGCGCCTCCGGGCGCGGGGCGAGGTCCCGAATGCGTCGTTCGGCGGAGGGATACTGGCGCACCAGCGCCTCGATGTCCGGAAACTCGAAGCCTTCGTGGCGGAAGCCTGGCGCCATCGTTGCTCCGGTCAGGGACCACGGCCCGTCGCTGCGGCTGCCTTGCCAGACGCCTTTGGGCACGACGACTTGCGGGCGATGACCCGCCTCATAATCGCGCCCCAGCACCGGTTCCTCGATGTGCCCGTCGGGAAACAGCAGCAGCAGGCGGCGCGGCGCACCGGCGTAGAAGTGGTAAACCTCCGTGCTGTCGAGCCGATGCAGTGCCGAGAAGTGGTCGCCGCCGATCAGCGCAACGATCGCGGTAGCGAAGCCATCGCGGAGGTTTTGCTTGATCAGCGTGCCCTCGCCGCTTTCCTGCGGCTTCATGTCGAACACGCTGCGCAAGCGGTCGAATTCGTCATTGCGATTCGGCATCATTGGCTTTTCTTCCGTCAGGTTCAAGGCATGCATGCGCTCTTCGCCGTCACGTGCGCTGTCGTTTGGCGAGCGCCTGATCGCGGCAATCGGCAAGCGCCTTCTGCGCCGCGGCCACGCGCGCCAGCTCCGCATCGTCGAGCAGCGCCGGCTCACCGAGCAGAGCCGCCTGGCAGTACAGCTGCGCGATCCATTCGAGCGTGATCGCGCGAGCGAGCGCACGGGGGAGGTCGGGGCCGATCGTGGTCGCGCCGTGATTCTTCATCAGCACCGCGGTGCGGCCGTCGAGGCCGTCGGCGACCAGCCTCGCAAGCTCGGCACTTCCGAACGTCGCGTACGGCAACACCGGTACGACGCCGCCGAGGTCGACGATCTGGTAGTGGATCGCAGGCAATCGATCGCGCACCGTCGTCAACGCCGTCGCATACATCGAATGCGTGTGGACGATCGCCTGCGCGCGCCGCGCGCGATACACGGCGCAATGCAGCGGCAGTTCCGACGAGGGGTGCAGCATTCCCTCGTGCGCTTCACCGGTCGCAAGGTCGACCAGGCACACGTCTGCCGCCGTCATCGCATCGTAGGCGATGCCGCTCGGCGTGATGACGACCGTATCGCCGGCGAGGATGCTGACGTTGCCGGACGTGTTGACGACGAGCCCGGTGTCGGTCATTCGCCGGGCGGCGTCGACGACGGCCTGGCGCTCGGTTTTCAGCTTCATCCGCGGTACTCCGCGCGCTTGTCACGCATCGCGCATCACGCCATGCGCTTGGCGACCTGTCGCTCGGCCCACTCGGCGACGTGAAACAACAGTAACGCGGCTATCGCGGCAACGACCGCCGCGGCGAGCGCGCGCTCGGCTTCGAGCTCGCCGCGCGCAAGCAGGAACAGCCGGCCGAGCCCGTCGAGACCGGTGAGGAACTCGGCGACCATTGCGCCGAGCACTGCACGCGATGCCGACAAGCGGATCGACGTGAACAGCTTCGGCAGCGCAGCCGGCAGGGCGATCAACACCAGCTTGCGCCAACGGGTCGCTCCGAACACGTGGCTCAGGTCCGACGCGGCCTGCGGCAAGCCGCTCAATCCCGACGACACCAGCACGAAGCTGGGAAAGAACGACAGCAGCGTCACGACGACGATCTCCATCCCGACGTTGTACCCCATCAGCCGCGACAGGATCGGAATGAAGACAATGAATGGAATCGAGCGTACTGCGATGGCCATTGGTGCCACGATGCCCGAAGCGATCCGCGACGACCACGCGATGATCGCAACGACAGTCCCCAGCAACGCCCCGAGCAGCAAGCCGATGACAGCCGCCTGCATCGTGAGGCCGAGCTTCTCGGCATACGTCCGCCAGTCCGCTCCGATCGCTTTCGCGACCGCCATCGGATCGGGGAGCACGATCACGTTGAAGCCCTGCACTCTTACGTACAGGTCCCAGAGCACGAGCAACAGCGCGAGCGACCACAAGCCACGGAACGGCGCGGTCGCGACATCGCGCCAGCCGGCGATGTCGGTCTTCGGACGTCGCGATGCGCGCTCGCTCACCATGCGTAGCGCCGTTGCGCCCAGCGATGCACGACGGACAGGACGACGTACGCAGCGAGCGAGCAGCCGACGCACAGCAGTGCCGCTGCCCACAGCTGCGGAATCCGGACGTTCTGCAACGAGCTGATGATCAGCACACCCAATCCGCGCGGCGCACCGAACCATTCGCCGAGCACCGCACCGAGTACGGCGCCGGGTGCGCCGAGCCGCAGCCCGTCGATGAAAGCAGGCAGCGCGGACGGAAACTCGACGCGGGCGAAAGCACGCCTCCGCGACGCGCCGAGTACGGTCGCCAAGTCGCGCTGCGCAGGCGGCGCAAAGCGCAAGCCGGAATCGAGCGCGACGAAGATCGGAAAGTATGCAGACAGTGCGGAGAGCACGATCGGCGTCGAATCGGGTCCCGCGACAAGGATGAAGATGGGCCCGAACGTGATCGTCGGAATCGCGTAGACGCCGGTCGCCAGGGAATCGAGCCCGTTGCGCATCCGCGGCCATAGATGGCCGCAACAAGCCAGCAACAGCGCAACGGCAGCACCGAGCGCGAGCCCGAGCGCCGCGGATTCGGCGGTTGTTGCGAGCGACCGTCGCAGCAGGCTGCGCTGGGCCTCGGTGCCGAACGCTTCCGCGATCGTCGACAGCGCCGGAAACGATTCACCCCACAGGCCGCTTCGACCGACCGCTTCCCATGCGCCCAGGAAGATCAGCAGGCCGGCGACGCGCGTCACGACATTGCCGTCCGTTGCGCCCGTCATCGACCGTCCGGCTCCTTGTGCTAGCCGGATACCGCCGACGCTTCGTCGAGCGCCGCGGCAACCCGTTGCACGAGATTCATGAACGGCAGCGAGTTGGTCAACTCGCGACTCCGTGGCCGCGGCAGGTCGATCCGGAATTCGGCATGGATGCGGCCCGGACGCGCGGACATTACGAGCACGCGATCGGCCAGTTGCACCGCTTCGTCGACCGAATGGGTGATCAAGAGCGTCGTCGTGCCGAGCCCCGCCCAAAGGCTCTGCATTTCCTGGTTCAGTCCACGGCGTGTCACCAGGTCGAGCGCACCGAACGGCTCGTCGAGCAGCAGCAGCGCCGGATCGAGCACGATTGCACGCGCAATCGACACGCGCTGGCGCATACCGCCGGAAAGCTGGCGCGGCGTCGCGTGCAGGAAGTCGCCAAGCCCCACCATGCGCGCGAGCTTCGCGATTCGATCGGGGTCCGGCGACAGTCCTGCCAGTCGAAACGGAAGTCCGATGTTGCCGGCGACGGAGAGCCACGGCAGCAGCGCATGATCCTGGAATGCGACGCCAAGCCGATGCGCCGCAGTCAGCGCGGCAGGCGTGTCGTCGCCGATCCGCACTGCGCCGGAATCGGGCGTCTCCAGCCCCGCCATGATGCGCAACAACGTCGACTTGCCGCAGCCGCTCGGACCAACGACGGCGACAAGCTCGCCGCGCGCCATGTCGAACGTGATGTCGTCGAGCGCGCGCAGCGATTGCCGCTTCGGCAGCGCGAACGTCTTGCCGACGCCGACGATCGTTGCGTACGCCGCGAGGGGGCCACTGCCCACCGCGGGTCGCGGCCGCACCTCCGCAGCCAGCGTATCGTTCACCCTTTCGCGTCGCGAAGCAGGGACATGTCGAGAATGCGATCGACGTCCGGCAGTTTTTCGACGCCGCCGGCGCGCAACGCGTCGTACATCGGTCCTCCGAGCCGCTCGCGGCTCACCCAGAAGAGACCGTTTTGCTCGGTGTCCTTGCTGCGCAGGAACGGAACCTGCAGCTCGTTCGAGCGCGTCTCCCTGGGGAGCTCGAGACCGAAATCGACGCCGTATTTCTCCACTACGAGCTTCGCCGCGTAGCCCGGATTCTTCTCGTTTTCGATCCAGCCGCGGATTTCGGTGCGCAGGTAACGCACCAGCACATCCCGATTCTCGGCGACCCACTTGCGGTTTCCGAACAGGAAGTTGTTGTAGCCCGGCAGCCCCAGGTCGTCCCAGGTTCGATGGAAGAAGTCCTTGTCCTTGACGAGCCCTTTGCGTTCCAGCGCAACGGTCTGGTTCGTCGCGAACGCGACCATGGCCTCGCCTTGCCCGTCGAGCAACCCCTGTGGATCGTTGCCGCCCGGCACGTACTGGAACGTCGGCGGAAGCTTGTTCGCCTTCAGCGCAGTTTCGATCGTGCGAACATCGGTCGGATTCGGCGCGATGATCTTCTTGCCCACCATGTCCTTCGCCTCGAGCACCGGGCTCTTCGCGAGCGAGAGAAGGCCGCCGGGCTGCCGTTGGAAGCGGCTGCCGATGATGACGAAATCGTTACCCTTGACGATCGCCTCGAGCACCGGACGGGGATTGGCTTGCTGGCCGAGCCCGACCTCGCCGCTCGCGACGCGTTCGACCGGATTCGGCGTGTTCGGACCGCCGGGACGCCAGTTGACCTTCACGCCGGCCTCGTCGAACCAGCCCTTGTCCAATGCGATCCACATGCCGGAGAACTGATGATTCGGGATCCACGACAACGCGGTATTGATCGTCGCCGGGCGGGGCGTGCCTTGAGCACGGGCCGCATTGATCAGGTGAAATGGCGTCGCCGGCACCACGGCCGCAGCGCCCACGATCCCCACGTTCCGCAACAGGCGTCGGCGGGCTTCGCTGAATCGTTCGAAACGGTCGATCAGCTTCATGAGTCCCTCAGACATTGGCTTGGGGTCGGGAAAAAAGTATGACACCCGGAAACCACGCAGTCCACAGACCAGCTTCCGGATCGAACTCTGCAGACGCTTCGGCAGGATTGTGAAATTGAATTTTCTTGTGGATTTATGAGTCCCACGAATCAATCCTAACGATTATTGGATCGTCGCGCGCCCGGCGGCCCGACGCGCTACCATGGTGCCTCGAAAGCGACGCCTGCCCATGTTCCGCGGCCCCTGCTTCCTCGTCAACGGCGACCCGGTCGACCTCCACGGCGCGTCGCCCCAGACCACGCTGCTCGAGTGGCTGCGCGAGCACCGTCAGCTCACCGGCACCAAGGAAGGCTGCGCCGAAGGCGACTGCGGTGCCTGTACCGTGGTGTTGGCGAGAGTCGCTCGGCGACCGGCTCGCCTGGAAGCCGATCAACGCCTGTATCCGGCTCCTGCCGTCGGTTGCAGGCAAGGCGGTGTTCACGGTCGAGAGCCTGAAGACCGCCGACGGTACGCTGCACCCGGTGCAGCAGGCGATGGTCGAATCGCATGGCTCGCAATGCGGCTTCTGCACGCCGGGCTTCGTGATGAGCCTGTTCGGCCTTTACAAGAATGCGTACCGCCCTTCCCGCGTCGATGTCGACGATGCGCTGTCCGGCAACCTGTGCCGTTGCACCGGGTATCGCCCGATCCTCGCCGCGGCGGAACGAATGTACGACCTTCCCGCCCCCTCCGGTTGGCGCTCGCCCGGGATCGCCGCCGACGGTTCGCGCGTGACGAGCGAGGAGGAGTCGCGTCTCGCGGCATCGCTGGCGGCGCTCGCGACCGAGGGAACGCTGGACTACCAAGCCGGGGGGCAGCGCTGGATCGCACCCGACACCGAAGATGGGTTGGCGACAGCCTGCGTGGCGCATCCGGATGCAACGCTTGTCGCAGGCGCGACCGATGTCGGCTTGTGGATCACCAAGCAGCATCGCGACCTCGGCACGCTGATCTTCACCGGCGATGTGCGCACGCTGGCCTGCATCGAGCGCGGCGAGACGAATCTCGGCATCGGCGCGGCCGCATCGCTGGCCGATGCGTTCGCAGCGCTCGATGACGAGTATCCCGAGCTGCACGAAGCCTGGGTGCGCTTCGCCTCGGTCCCGATCCGCCACAGCGGCACGCTGGGCGGCAACGTGGCCAATGGTTCGCCGATCGGCGATTCGATGCCAGCGCTGATTGCGCTTGGCGCATCGGTCGTGCTCCGGCGAGGCGATGAGCGCCGCGAGCTGCCGCTCGAGGACTTCTACGTTGGTTATCAGAAGACCGCGCGCAGCCCGGGCGAATTCGTAGCGCAACTGCGCGTGCCGCGTCGGCCCGATGCGCTCACGTTGCGCTGCTGGAAGATCAGCAAGCGTTACGATCAGGATATCTCGGCGGTGTTCGCCTGCTTCGCGTTGAAGGTCGCCGGCGGGCGGGTCGTCAGTGCGCGCATCGGATGCGGCGGCGTTGCGCCGGTCCCGACGCGGGCGAAACGCACCGAGGCGGCCCTCGCCGGACAGCCGTGGACCGAGGCAACGGCCTCGCATGCGAGTGCCGTGCTCGCCAGCGAGTTCACGCCGATCGACGACATGCGCGCGTCCGCGGCGTATCGCCGCAACGTGCTCGGCAACCTGATGCGCCGGCTGTGGCTCGAAACGAACCCGGATCGCAGCGCGCCGTCGCGCATCGACGATCCGCGAAGTGACGCGCGCCGCATCGCGATGAACGACCCGCGTGCCCTGCCGCCCGAGCTCGTGACCGCCGAAGCCGGATCGGCCGTGCCGCACGATTCGGCAACGCTGCACGTGTGCGGCGAGGCCGCGTACACCGACGACCTGCCCGAGCCGAAAGGCATGCTGCACGCGGCGCTGGGTGTGTCGCCGATTGCGCACGGACGGCTGGCAGGGACCGATCTCGATGCGGTGCGAAACGCACCGGGTGTCGTGGACGTGATCGTCGCCGCGGACATTCCCGGCGTGAACGACGTCGGGCCGATCCAGCACGACGATCCGATCCTCGCCGACACGTTCGTGCATTTCGCGGGTCAGCCGGTGTTCGCCGTGGCCGCGACAACGGTCGAGCTCGCGCGTCGCGCGGCGAAGCTCGGCGCAACTGACGATCGAACCGCTGCCGGCGATCCTGACGATCGACGACGCGATGGCGGCGCAAGTCGTTCGTGCTTCCGCCGATCGATGTGACGCGCGGAGATGCCTCGGGCGCGCTGCGAACGTGCGCCGCGCCGACTCCGCGGCAACGTGCGTTGCGGCGGGCAGGACCACTTCTACCTCGAAGGCCAGATCGCCGATCGCGATGCCCGACGAAGCCGGCGGCATGCAGCTTTTCGTCTCCACGCAGCATCCCGGCGAAGTGCAGCACATGGTGGCGCACGCGCTCGGCATCGATTCGCACGCGGTCGTCGTGAGCTGCCGCCGCATGGGCGGCGGGTTCGGCGGCAAGGAAACGCAGATGTCGCTCATCGCCTGCGTTGCCGCCGTGCTGGCGCGGCGCAGCGGACGCGCGGTGAAGTTGCGGCTCGACCGCGACGACGACATGCGCTCGACCGGCAAGCGGCATGCTTTCGCGTATCGCTACGACGTCGGTTACGACGACGAAGGACGCATTCTCGGACTGGACCTGACGCTGGCGTCGCGTTGCGGCTTCTCCGCGGACTTGTCCGGGCCGGTCAACGATCGTGCCGTGTTCCATGCGGACAACGCCTACTGGCTGCCGGACGTTGCGATCCACTCGTATCGCTGCCGGACGAACACCGTATCGGACACGGCCTTCCGCGGCTTCGGCGGACCGCAGGGGATGTTCGCCATCGAGCAGGTGATCGACGAGATCGCGCGGAGCCTGGGCCGCGATCCGCTCGACGTGCGCAAAGCGAATTTCTACGGCGTCGACGAGCGCAATGTCACGCCGTTCGGCATGACGGTGGAGGACAACATCGCGCCGCCGCTGGTCGAGCGGCTCGAGCGCACGTCGCGCTATCGCGAGCGCCGCGAAGCCCTCGCCGCGCTGGAATCGCGAAAGCCCGGTGATCAAGCGCGGCATCGCGCTCACGCCGGTCAAGTTCGGCATCTCGTTCACCGCCACGCACTACAACCAGGCCGGCGCGCTCGTGCACGTGTATCGCGACGGCACGGTGCTGCTGAACCATGGTGGCACGGAGATGGGCCAGGGCCTGTTCACGAAGGTGCGACAGGTCGTGGCGCGCGAGCTGGGCATTCCGCTCGAGCGCGTGCGCGTGTCCGCGTCCGACACGAGCAAGATCCCGAATGCTTCGCCGACGGCGGCATCGTCCGGCAGCGACCTCAACGGCATGGCGGCGCGCGACGCCTGTCGCAAGCTTCGCGAGCGATTGACGCGATTGCCGCGCGCGAGCTTCATTGCGAGCCGGCCGAGGTCGAATTCCGCGACGGTATCGTGCGCGGTGGCGGCAGGCAGCTGCCCTTCGCCGAGGTGACACGCGCCGCGTACTTCGCTCGTGTCCCGCTGTTCGCGAGCGGCTTCTACGCGACGCCCAAGATCCACTATGACCGCAAGACCCTGTCCGGCCGGCCATTCTTCTACTACGCGTACGGCGCGGCCGTGTCGGAGGTCGCGATCGACACGCTTACCGGCGAGCACCGCCTCGTGGCCGTCGACATCCTGCACGATGTCGGAACTTCGCTGAATCCGGCGATCGATCGCGGCCAGATCGAAGGCGGATTCCTGCAGGGCTGGGGCTGGCTCGCGATGGAGGAGCTGTGGTGGAACGAGCGCGGCGAGCTTCGCACGCACGCGCCATCCACCTACAAGATCCCGACCTCGCGTGACTGGCCGGACGATGTTCGCATCGAGCTCTGGACGGAGCCGAACCGCGAGGACACGATCTATCGCAGCAAGGCGGTCGGCGAGCCACCGTTCATGCTGGCGCTGTCGGGCTTCCATGCGATCCGCGACGCGATCGCAAGCGTGGCGGCCTACCGGCTGTCGCCGCGGCTGGACGCACCGGCGACCGACGAGCGTATTCTCGCTTCCGTGGACGAGATCAGGACGCGGATGGAGATTATCCAATGATCGCCCATGCCCGATGGCACGAGGTCCTGCGCGCCGCCTTGGCCAGCGGCGAGCGCGCGGTGCTGGTGACCGTTGCCGCGGGCACCGGATCGACCCCCCGTGAGGCGGGGCCACGATGGTCGTGACGCCCTCTTGCGTTGCCGGCACGATCGGCGGCGGCCATCTCGAGTACGAGACCCTGCGACTCGCGCACGAAGCGTTGCGCACAGCGGGATCGCCCGCGCAATGGCTGGTGCGCTTTCCGCTCGCGGCGCGCCTCGGCCAATGCTGCGGCGGTGTCGCGACGCTGTCGTTCGCAACGCTGGATGCCGGCGCGCTGTCCTGGCTCGACGTCGTGGGGGCATGCGCGCGGGCCAGCACACCGTTCGCGGTCGTCGGATCGGTCATGCCAGGTGTGCACGCCGGCGCACGGCTCGTTGTCACGGCCGACGATGCGCGCGGCTCGCTCGGCGACGCAGCGCGCGATTCGGCGGCCGTCGCCGAAGCGCGCGCGCGCCTTGCGCTGCCATCGACCGACAGTCGAAGCGATACCGGTATCGTGAGCGCCGGGGGTGACACGCTGTTCGTCCACGTCGTCCGGCCCAACGCGTTCCCGATCTGCATCTTCGGCAACGGCCACGTCGGTCGCGCGCTCGTGCAGGTGCTCGGCGCGGTGCCCGCCGACGTGCGCTGGATCGACACGCGCGAGAACGATTTTCCTGCGCACGTGCCCGCGAACGTCGAGATCGTCGTCACCGACGATCCGACCGCCGAAGTCACCGCCGCTTCGCGGGGTGCAAGCCTCGTCGTCATGACCCACAGCCACCCGCTGGATTTCGACATCGTCGAGACGGCACTGGCCCGCGACGACTGGGCCTATGTCGGCCTGATCGGTTCGAAATCGAAGCGTGCGCAGTTCGAGCGGCGTATGCTCGCGCGCGGCGCCGCGCCGGAGTCGCTGCTGCGCATCACCTGCCCGATCGGCGCCGGGCCCCTGCGCAGCAAGGTCCCGGGCGTCATTGCGGTTGCAGTCGCCGCGGAATTGCTCGCGTTGCGCGAGTCGTCGGTCTCGAGGCCCGCCTCCGCCCAGACGCGTGGGGTCCGCCCGCATCTTCAGGGAGTGATCCGGCCTTCGAAGTGGACCGGCGGGAATGGGGTCTGACCCCTTGGTTCCCGCCGCCTCGATCCCCCGCCTCTCCCTCGAAGGCATCACGAAGGCCTATCCGGCGGTCGTCGCGAACGACGGCATCTCTCTCGACGTCGCGCCCGGCGAGATCCACGCGGTGCTCGGCGAGAACGGCGCGGGCAAGTCGACGCTGATGAAGATCATCTACGGCGTCGTCAAGCCGGATGCGGGCACGATCCGCTGGGAAGGCGAGCCGGTGCACATCGCGAACCCGGCGCGCGCACGCAAGCTCGGGATCGGCATGGTGTTCCAGCACTTCTCGCTGTTCGAGACGCTGACCGTCGCCGAGAACATCGCGCTTTCGCTCGATGCGTCCCGGGCGCGCGCGGGTCTTGCGCAACGCATCACCGACGTCTCCGCACGCTACGGGCTGCCGCTCGATCCGGGACGACACGTGCATACGATGTCGGTCGGCGAGCGGCAGCGTGTCGAGATCGTCCGTTGCCTGCTGCAGGATCCGCGCCTGTTGATCATGGACGAGCCCACCTCGGTGCTCACGCCGCAGGCGGTCGAGCGGCTGTTCGCGACGCTGCGCACGCTCGCCGCCGAAGGTTGCAGCATCCTCTACATCAGCCACAAGCTCGACGAGATCCGGGCCCTGTGTCAGCGCGCCACGGTGCTGCGCGGCGGGCGCGTGACCGGTACCTGCGATCCGCGGCAGGAGACGGCTGCATCGCTGGCCCGGATGATGATCGGAGGCGACCTGCCGCAGCCGCGCCATCGCGCCGCGCACCCGGGCGAAGATCGTCTCGTCGTCGACGCGCTCACGTTGCCGGCCGACGATCCGTTCGGTACCGCGCTTGGCGCTATCTCGCTGCGCGTGCGGGCGGGCGAGATCGTCGGCGTCGCGGGCGTCTCGGGGAACGGTCAGCAGGAGCTGCTCGCGGCGCTGTCCGGCGAGCGGCCGCTAGACGACGCGGGAACGATCCGTATCGACCGCGTCCCGGTCGGCAAGCTGGATGCCGCACAGCGGCGAGAGCTCGGGCTTGCGTTCGTGCCCGAGGATCGCCTCGGTCGTGGCGCAGTGCCCGACATGTCGCTCGCGGAGAACGCCCTGCTCACCGCGCATCGCGAGGGAATGGTGAGCAACGGATTCGTGCGGCGCGCGAGCGTCGATGCTTTCGCGCGCGAGACGATCGCGGCGTTCGGCGTCAAGGCGGCGGGCCCGCAGGCGGCCGCGCGCAGCCTGTCGGGCGGCAATCTGCAGAAATACATCGTCGGCCGCGAGATCAGGCAACGGCCGAAGCTGCTGATCGCCGCACAGCCGACATGGGGCGTGGACGTCGGCGCCGCTGCGCAGATCCGGCAGTCGCTGCTGGACCTGCGCGACGAGGGTGTCGCGGTGCTCGTCGTGTCGGAGGAGCTCGACGAGCTGTTCGAGATCTGCGATCGCATCGCGGTCATCGCCCAGGGCCGGCTCTCCGAAGCGAAGCCGGTCGCCGAGACGAATGCGGAGACGATCGGGCTGATGATGTCCGGCGGGTTCGTTGCAGCCGGCGCGCAACCGCTGCCGCAGGCATCCGTCGCCGGGACGCTCGGAACCTGAGCGACCGATGGCGACGATGAGCTTGCGCTCCACGCGCCACGAAACGGTTGGTGCGCGCCGTCGCTGGCGAGCATCGCTGATCGCGTTTCGTTGCGTTATCAACGGCCGCCGACGCCCAGGCGCCCGCGAAGGTCGTTCGGATCGGATTCCTCGCGCCCGTTGCGCACACGGAGCGCGAGGTGGTGTTCCGCGACGCGCTTTCGAAGCTCGGCTATGTCGAAGGCCGGAACCTCACGATCGAGTATCGCAGCGCCGACGGGAATTTCGAGCGCTTGCCCGGGTTGGCGGCGGAACTCGTTCGCCTGAAGGTCGACGTCATCGTCGCGGTCGTCACGCAAGCGGCCCTTGCCGCGAAGGCCGCGACGTCGACGATCCCCATCGTGTTCGTCGCAGTGGCGGACCCCGTCGGCTCGGCGCTCGTCACGAGCCTCGCACGTCCCGGCGGTAACGTCACCGGCAATTCCATCGCCGCTATCGACGTCGTCGGCAAGCAACTCGAACTGCTGCGCGAATTGTTGCCGGGCGTGCCCCGGGTGGCGGCACTCTGGAACCCGACCAACACGGTGTTCGCCGGACAGCAGCTGAAAGAGGCGAAGGCCGCGGCGGCGAGGCTCGGAATCGAGCTTCAAATCGTCGAGGCCGACAAACCGGAAGCGCTGGAGAATGCGTTCCAGAAGATCGCGGCCGCACGACACGGGGCCGTCCTGGTGCTGGGCGACCCCCTGTTCGGAGCCCATGCGGACCGCATTGCGCGTCTCGCTTTGGAGCGTCGCCTGCCAACCGTCGGCAACCTCGGAGCCACTGCGGAGGCGGGAATCGTCATTGCCTACGGAGCGAACTTCGAGGAAATGTACCGACGCGCCGCCGTGTACGTGGATCGGATCCTGAAAGGCGCGAAGCCTGCGGACCTGCCGGTCGAGCGACCCACGCGCTTCGAGCTGATCGTCAACGCGAGGACCGCCAAGGCGCTCGGCATCACGATCCCGCCGGCGCTCGCTGCACGTGCGGATCGGGTCGTCGATTGAGCTTCGCCCATGCGTCTGCGACTGGAAGCGCGCCCCGAGCCCTCGCAGCGTCGCGGGACTGCTGTCGCCGCTGACCGCGGTGCTCGCGACACTGATCATCGGCTTCGTTCTGTTCACGGCGCTGGGCAAGGATCCGTTCGCCGCATTCCACGCGTTCTTCATCAAGCCGGTCGACAGCGCTTACGGCGTGTCCGAGCTGCTGCTGAAGGCGAGCCCGCTGATGCTGATCGCGACCGGGCTCGCCGCCGGTTATCGCGCGAACGTGTGGAACATCGGCGCGGAGGGCCAGCTCCTGCTCGGGGCGGTCGCGGGCGGCGGTCTTGCGCTCGCGTTCGAAGCAAGCGATTCGGTGTTGCTGCTGCCCGCGATGATCGTCGCGGGCGCGCTCGGAGGCATGGCGTGGGCCGCGATCCCCGCCTGGCTGCGGACGCGCTTCAACGCCAACGAGATCCTGGTCTCGCTGATGCTGGTCTACGTTGCGACCTATCTGCTGTCATGGCTGGTGCATGGTCCGTGGCGCGATCCGGAGGGCTTCAATTTCCCGCAATCGAAGCTGTTCCACGACGCGGCGCTGCTGCCTGCGCTGGTCGAAGGATTGCGCGTGCAACGCCGGGCCTCTTCGTTTCGCTCGCCGTCATCGCAGCCGGCTATGTGTTCATGCAGCGAAGCCTGGCCGGCTTCCAGATGCGCGTCGCCGGCCTGGCGCCGGCCGCTGCGAACTACGCCGGGATTTCCGCGAAGCGCACGATCTGGCTCTCGATGCTGGTCGGCGGCGCCTGCGCGGGCATCGCCGGCGATTCAGGAAGCCGCCGGACCCGTCGGGCAACTGTTGCCGACGCTTTCGCCGGGCTACGGGTTCGCGGCGATCATCGTCGCGTTCGTCGGCCGACTGCATCCGGTCGGCATCCTGTTCGCAAGCCTGCTGATGTCGCTGCTCTACCTCGGCGGCGAATCGGCGCAGCTCAACCTGGCGCTTCCGTCCGCCGTCACCGGTCTGTTCCAGGGCACGCTGCTGTTCTTCCTGCTTGCAGCCGATGTCTTCATCCACTTCCGGTTGCGGTTCGTGCGCGCCGTTCGCGCACGCGGAAGGCGCTGGCGCGCGGCCGGCCGGAGGTCGCGTGATGGACCAGTTCGCGCAACTCGTCACGCTGACGCTCGCCGCCGGGACGCCGCTCGTGTTCGCTGCGCTCGGCGAGCTCGTGACCGAGAAATCCGGCGTGCTCAATCTCGGTGTCGAAGGCATGATGCTGGTCGGCGCCGTGACGGCGTTCGCCGTTGCGGCGACGACCAACTCGCCCTGGCTCGGTGTAGCGTGCGGCATGATCGCCGGCGCGCTCGTCTCGCTGATCTTCGCGGTGCTGACGCTCACGCTGATGGCGAACCAGGTCGCCTCCGGTCTCGCGCTTTCGTTGTTCGGTCTCGGACTGTCGGCGTTCGCCGGCCTGCCCTTCGTCTCGGTCGTCATCGAAGGCATCCAGCCGCTATCGGTTGCGGGTCTCTCGGATCTGCCGGTGATCGGCAAGCTGCTGTTCGCGCACAATCCGCTCGTTTACCTGTCGCTGCTGCTGTTCGCGCTCGTTCAGGTCTTCCTGTACCGCACGCGCGCGGGTCTCGTGCTGCGCGCGGTCGGCGAGTCGCCGCACTCGGCGCACGCGATCGGTTATCCGGTCGTCGCGATCCGCTACGCCGCCGTGATGTTCGGCGGCGCGTGCTCGGGGCTTGCGGGCGCTTATCTCGCGGTTGCCTACACGCCACTCTGGGTCGAGGGGATGACGGCTGGACGCGGCTGGATCGCGCTCGCGCTCGTCGTGTTCGCGACCTGGAAACCCTGGCGGGTGCTGGCGGGCGCGTACCTGTTCGGCGGCGTGACGCTCGCGCAATTCCAGGCGCAGGCGCTCGGCATCGACGTTCCGTCGCAGTTCCTGTCGATGCTGCCGTATCTCGCCACGATCGTCGTGCTGGCGATCATTTCGCGCGACGCGGCCACGATCCGGCTGAATGCTCCTGCGTCGCTCGGCCGTCCGTTCCACGCAGGGGCGTGATCGACGCGTCGCTTGCGTCGTCGCCCGCGTCGCGGCAACATCGCATCCTTCGCCGCAGACCGACGCAGCGTTCGCTGAACGTTCCGCCGGCTCAGTTCAAGGAGACTCCGATGCCGCTTTCGCCCGAACAAGTCGCCCGTGCCTGGTTCGAGGAGGTCTGGAACCGAGGATCGGAGCAGGCGATCGACAGGATGATGGCGCCGCACGCGGCGTTTCACGGCCTGACACCGCCGGGCGAGGCGCCGATCGTGGGCCCCGACGGATTCAAGCCGTTCTTTCGCCAGTTCCGCGAGGCGTTCCCGGACATCCACATCGACATCGACCAGGTGGTGTGCCAGGGCGACAGGGTGGCCCTGCACTGCACCGTCACGGGAACGCACCGCGGCGGTGCGCTCGGCGTTGCGCCGACGAACCGGCCGATGAAGATCACCGGCATGGGCATGGCGCGCATCGAGGATGGCAAGATCGTCGAAGCATGGAACGCGTTCGACTTCGGAGTGATGTACAAGCAGCTCGGGCGATTCGGCCCGCCTGCCGATAGTGAACTTCGACTCGCGCGCAGGAGCTTACCGGCGCGAATGACGATGAGCGCGTTCATGGCGTTCCTGCACCATGTGGCGGCGTTCGCGCTGGTGGCGGGTCTGGCCGTCGAGCTCGTGCTCGTCAAGCCACCGATCGACGTCGAGCGCGCGCGCAAGCTGCAGGTCGCGGATCTGGCGATAGGCGTCTCCGCCGGCATCGTGCTCGTCGTTGGATTGCTGCGCGTGTTCTATTTCGAGAAGGGCCCGGGCTACTACTTCCAGAACGCGGCGTTCCTCGGGAAACTGTCGCTGTTCGTACTGGTCGCCCTGTTGTCGATCTACCCGACCCGCCGGTTCATGTCGTGGCGATCGTCGGTCAAGCGCGGCGAGGCGCCGAACGTCGACGCGGCGACGCTGCGCACGATCCGCACGTTCGTCCACATCGAGCTCGCCGGGATCGTGCTGCTGATCCTCTGTGCGGCGCTGATGGCGCGCGGGATCGGCACGTTCGCGTGATTGCCCACGGTACAATCCGACCCGATCGCGCCCGTGCCGCGGCGCGCGCTACCGTCCCGCCAGGAGATCTCATGACCACGACCCGTCGCCGCAACGCGCTCGCCGCGATCGCCACCGGCCTAGGCCTGGCGCTCGCACTGCCCGCCCTCGCCCAGCCGAAAGCCGGCGAGCCGCTGAAGATCGGCTACATCTACGTCAGCCCGATCGGCGATGCCGGCTGGACCTATCAGCACGATGTCGGCCGCAAGGAAATGGAGAAGGCGCTGGGCGCCAAGGTGACGACGAAGTACATCGAGAGCGTTCCGGAAGGCGCCGACGCGGAGCGGGTGATCCGCGAGCTGGCGCAACAGGGCCACACGCTGATCTTCACGACCTCGTTCGGGTACATGAACCCGACGATCAAGGTCGCGCAGAACTTCCCGAAGCACATGTTCGAGCACGCGACCGGCTACCGGACCGCGAAGAACGTGGGCACGTACAACGCCCGCTTCTACGAGGGCCGCTATCTCGCGGGGATCGTCGCCGGAAGGATGACGAAGACGAACACGGCCGGTTACGTCGCCGCGTTCCCGATTCCCGAAGTCGTGATGGGCATCAACGCGTTCACGCGCGGCATGCGCAGCGTGAACCCGAAGGCGGAGACGAAGGTCGTCTGGGTGAACTCGTGGTACGACCCGGGCCGCGAGCGCGAGGCCGCGGACACGCTGATCTCGCAGGGCGCGGATGTCGTCACGCATCACACCGATTCCACCGCCGCCGTGCAGGCCGCCGAAGCGAAGAAGGTGTACGCGGTCGGCTATCACTCCGACATGTCGAAGTACGGCCCGAACGCGCAGCTCACGGCGGTGACGCACAACTGGGGCGACTACTACACGCGTACGGCGCAGGCGGCGGTCGAGGGCAAGTGGAAGCCGGACTCGGTCTGGATGGGGGTGAAGGAAGGCGTGATCCGCATGGCGCCGTTCAACAAGGTGGTGCCGCAGGACGTGCAGGACCTGGTGAAGAAGACGGAAGGCGACATGAAGGCGGGCAAGTTCCATCCGTTCACCGGCCCGGTCAAGGACAACACCGGCAAGGAGCGCGTCGCCGCCGGCAAGCCGCTCGACGACGCGACGCTGAACAAGATGGACTACTACGTCGAGGGCGTGCAGGGGAAGCTGCCAGCGAAGTAGATTCCGATGAAAAAGGCGTCCGCTGACGAACGCGAGGATGACGTGAGCGCCGGCGCTGCACCTTTTTCGTCGGGATTGAAACTGGCGGGCGCCTCGGGGCGGCCCGTCGGCGCCCGCGGGAAAAGGCACGAAAAGACGAGCGTCTGTGCGGGGTGCTGGCTTCGGTACCGTTAGCGTTCGGTGTCGGGTGACGCCTCGATAGGACGAAGTCCGCTTGCGCTACCGCCCGCGAGGCCGCATGTTGCCTCGGTGAAGCCGCAAGCCGACCTCTTCGCCCCATCGCCGGCGTATCCCGAAGGCTTCGTCTACGCGCCGGAGTTCCTCGACCGCAGCGAGGAAGCGGCGTTGATCGCGCAGATTTCGTCGCTGCCGGTTGCCGAGGCGAAGTATCGCGGCTTCGTCGCCCGGCGGCGGACGATGCACTTCGGCTTCGGTTACGACTTCACGTCGAACCGGTTGCAGCCCGCGCCGCCGTTGCCTGCATTCCTGCTGCCGCTTCGCGCGAAGGTCGCCCAGTGGTCGGGTGTGGCCGCCGAAGAATTCGTGCAGGGCCTCGTCACCGAGTACCGGCCGGGCACGCCGATCGGATGGCATCGCGACGTGCCGCAGTTCGGGGTCGTCGTCGGCATCTCGCTTTGCAACGCATGCCGCATGCGCTTCCGACCGTACCCGCCGACGCGCGAATGGACGCGTCAAGCGTTCACGCTGGACCTGCAGCCGCGCTCGGCTTACCTGCTCAAGGATACGATCCGATGGGGCTGGCAGCATTCGATCCCCGAGGTCCCGGCGCTTCGCTGGTCGATCACGTTCCGCACCATGCGCGAGAATGCGCGATGAACGCCCGTTCCACTGAAAGGAAATCGCGATGCCACGACGAACCAGGACACTCACCCGCTCGCTCGAGCTCGCGCTCGCCGCACCGGCGGTCATTGCGATGCGCACCGCGCGGATGATGGCGGCAGGCGCTTCGCCGAATGCGGCTGACCGGCGCGAGATGTCGCGCATGGTGAGCGAGAAGAGCCGCGCGTTCACCGAATCATGGTTCGCGATGGCGGCACGCCAGCAGCGGGCGCAACTCGAATGGTGGATGGCGTTCGCGCGGGCTTGCTGGTCGCCGTGGCTCGTGGGTTCCGCACAACCGTGGCTTCACGCTCGCTCCGCGGACGTCGCGCGCGCTCTCGCGACGGATCCAACGCTCGCAAGCGGCCGTGCTCGCAAGCGGGCTCGCCCCGCTGCACCGGATCGCGACCTCGAACCTGCGACGACTTTCGCGATCGCGCTAGCGATGCGGAGACGCCGATCCGCCGTCGCGCGTCTCGTCATCGTCGCGATCGCCGTGTCGACAACGGCCGCGCACGCCGACCTCTGGGTGTTCAGAGACGAGACCGGCAAGGCGCATTTCGCGCCGACGCAGGTCGACCCCCGCTACGAGCTGTTCTACAAGGGCACGACGAATCTCGACGTGCCGCCGGCGCCCGCGCCCATCCCGCCCGACTTCGACGGCGCGGCGGAGATCATCCGCAATCGCGTCACCGGCCATCCGAACGTCGCGCGGTTCACGCCGTTGATCGAGCAGCATGCGAAGACGCTCGGCCTCGATCCCGCGCTGGTCAAGGCTATGGTGGCCGTCGAGTCCGCGTTCGATCCCGCAGCGGTGTCGCCGAAGGGCGCGATCGGGCTGATGCAGGTCATTCCCGCGACGGCGGAACGCTACGGACTGGCCCCCGATGCCAAGCGGACGATCGAGCAGAAGCTCATGGATCCGGTGACGAACGTGCGGATCGGCACGCGCTACCTCGCGGACCTGATGAAGCGCTTCGAGAACGACTTCACGCTGGCGCTCGCGGGCTACAACGCAGGCGAGCAGGCCGTCGAGCGCTACGACCGGCGCGTGCCGCCCTATCGCGAGACCCAGGCGTACGTGGTGCTGGTGCAGCAGTTCCGCGACCTCTACGCGCCGCCGCCCCCGCCGCCCGCCGAAACCTTCGCGTGTCCTTATCCCCCGCCGCACGGCGCCGCCGTAGAATCGCTCACACCCTCATCCCCGACCCTTCTCCCTCCGAGGGAGAAGGGAGCAATACTTCCCCTCTCCCGCTGGGAGAGGGGTAAGGGTGAGGGGCTCATGACAACCCGATCCATAGCAAGCGATGAACGAGCAGGATGCCCTCGCCGTGACCGCCGTGCGAGCGATCGAGACCGCCGATCGGGATCGCACGCTGTGGAGCGACGCGGACCGCTCGTGGGCGAGCCGCGCTGCCGCCGAAGTCGTTGGCGAGCGCGCCGGATTCCGACGCGTTCGTCGCGCGACGCGCGAGGCTCGCGCTCGAGCGTCTCTCCGAGCGTTATCCGCCGTTGCGCAAGGCGGTCGCCGTGTTGCACTGGCGGCGCTGGATCGGCGTCGCGATCATCGTCCTCGCGTTCCTCGCGGGTATCGCGATCGACCGGATCGGCGATAGCCGGCAGATCAACCTGCTCGCGCCGCCGGTGATCGGCTTGCTCGTGTGGAACCTTGCCGTGTACGCGCTGCTGCTGGCAAGCCCGGTGCTGCGCGCAGTCGGGGCGCACGATTTCTCCGCGGGGCCGCTGCGGCGCGCCATCGCCCGGAGTCGCCGGTGGCATCGACCGCCTGCCGCGTCGCGAGGCGAAAGGGCCGCTCGGCGCGGCGATCACGAAATTCGTCGGCGACTGGAGCAAGCGCGCCGCACCTGTCTACAACGCGCGTGCCGCACGCCTGCTGCACTGGGCGGCCGCGGCGCTCGCTTGCGGTGTCGTCGCCGGACTGTATCTGCGCGGCCTCGCGTTCGAGTACCGCATCACGTGGGAAAGCACCTTCCTCGATGCGGCGACCGTGCACCGCATCCTGTCGATCGCGCTCGCGCCGGGCGCGCTCGTCACCGGCCTTCCGATCCCGACGGTCGACGAGCTGAACGCGATGCGATCGGGCGCCGCGCCTGCGTCGGCGAATGCCGCGAACGCGTTGCATCTGCTCGCCGCAACGGTTGCCGTCGTCGTCGTCGTTCCGCGGCTGCTGCTCGGCTTCATGGCGTGGATCATCGAGCGGCATCGCCGCGCGCGTATCGATGTCGCACTCGCGGATCCGTATCACCAGCGCGTCCTGCGCGGATTCCGTGGCGGACCGGTGCGGATCAAGGTCGTGCCCTACAGCTATCGCGTTCCGCCTGCGGCGTTGACCGGCCTGCAGTCGATCATCCGCCGAGCCTTCGGCGGAAGCGCATCGCTCGTCGTCGCCACGCCAGTCGAGTACGGCGGCGAGGACGCGTTGACGCCCGCTTCGTTGCCCGACGATGCCGGCCCGACGATCGCGCTGTTCAATCTGTCCGCCACGCCGGAACGCGAGGCGCACGGTGCGTTCGTCGAACGATTACGCGAGGCGGCCGGCTCGCAGCCGGTGCTCGTCCTCGTCGACGAATCGACGTTCGCGGGTCGCAGCGAAGTCGATGCGCCCGGCTCGAAGAGCGGCGCAAGCTCTGGCACGCGTTGTTCACCGAGCGCGGGATCGAGCCGGTGTTGGTGAACCTCGCCGATCCGGATCTTGCCGCCGTCGAGGCGGCGATCGAGTCGCGGCTTGCGGGCCCGTCGTGAGCAACGCCGGCGATCGCGCTGTCGCTGATCTCGCACACGAATGCGGGCAAGACGACGCTCGCGCGCACGCTGCTCGGACGCGACGTCGGCGACGTGCGCGACGCGCCGGGCGTGACCCTCGAGGCAACGCCGTATCCGATGATCGACACGCCGCAAGGCGATGCGCTCATCCTGTGGGACTCGCCGGGTTTCGGCGACAGCGCGCGGCTTGCGAAGCGACTGGCCCAGCAGGGCAATCCGATCGGGTGGTTCCTGTCGCAAGTGTGGGATCGCTTTCGCGATCGCGCGTTCTGGCTGTCGCAGCAGGCGGTCGCAAACGTCCGCGACCAGGCGGACGTCGTGCTCTACCTCGTCAACGCGTCGGAAGCGCCCGAGGATGCAGGCTACCTGGCACCGGAAATGGCGGTGCTCGAATGGATCGGCAAGCCGGTCATCGTGCTGCTGAACCAGACCGGCAGGCCGCGGCCGCGTGACGAGGAGGATGGCGGACGAGGCGCGCTGGCGCAATGCGCTCGGCAGCGCGTCCGCTGGTGCGCGCGGTCGTCTCGCTCGACGCGTTCGCGCGTTGCTGGGTGCAGGAGATCGCGTTGCTGCGCATCGTCGGAGACGTCCGTTCCCGAAGCGAAGCGCGACGCGTACGGGAGGCTCGTCGCTGGCGTGGCAAGACCGGCGGCTCGCGCAGTTCGACGACGCGATGGATGCGCTGGTCGCGCCGATCGCACGCGCCGCCTGCGACAGCGAGCCGTTGCCCGACGCCGGCCTCAAGGGGACGCTGGCGGATTTCGGCAAGGCGATCGGCCTTCGCGACAGCGGCACCGAAGATGCCAAGGTCAAGGCGAGCCACGGCGCTCGCCGCGCGTCTCGATCACGATATCCGCGACGGCACCGATCGACTGATCGCCATCCATGGCCTCGAAGGTCACGCATCGCAGGAAATTCGCGAGCGCCTTTCCGGCGTGCAGCTCGACGCGCCGGTGAACGAAGGCAAGGCCGCGATGATGGGCGGCGTCGTGTCCGGTGCGCTGACGGGTCTCGCCGCGGATCTCGCCGCCGGAGGATTCACGTTCGGTGCGGGCATGCTGACCGGAGCCGTGCTCGGGGCGCTCGGCGGCGCCGGCATCGCGCGCGGCATGAACCTCGCGCGCGGGCGGACCGGCGCGACGCTGCGCTGGGACGATGCGTTGCTGCAGGGGCTCGTCACGTCGGCGCTCGCTTCGCTATCTCGCCGTCGCGCATTACGGTCGCGGCCGTGGCGAATGGATCGAGACCGAATATCCGTCGTTCTGGAAGCCGCTGGTCGCGCGGATCGTCGACGCGCGACGCGAAGCGTTCGCACGCGTGTGGGCGCAGCGCGCGCCGACCTGCGATGCGCACGCGATTGCCGAGCCGTTGCGCGTCGAGATTGCCGCCGCGGCGCGCGAAATGCTCGATGCGCTCTATCCGGACGCGATCGACTGGACGGCGACCGCAATCAGGGACAGGCACTAACGGCGCCAATGAGTGCCTGTCCCTGATTCATAGCCGCTTCAGCAGCGCGAGCAGCCGGTCGAACGTGCGGCCGTAAGGAGGCCAGAGCAGACGCGCCGGCGCAAGCCGCGGCTGGTGGAAGATCGACTTCTCGTTGCTGAACGTGAGGAACGACCGCTCGCCGTGATACGCGCCGCTGCCGGAATCGCCGACGCCGCCGAACGGCAGGTCCTCGTGGCCGAAATGCCATAGCGTGTCGTTCACCGTCACGCCGCCGGCGAGCGTCTCGCGCATCACGCGATCGCGCTGCGCGGCATCGCGGCCGAAGTAGTAGAACGCCAAGGGGCTGGGGCGCGATGCCGATGCGGGCGATCGCGTCGTCGAGCGTGTCGTAGGTCTCGACCGGCAGCAGCGGCCCGAAGATCTCTTCCTGCATCACCGCCATCGCGTCGTCGACGCCGGTAATGATCGTGGGCGGGAGCTTGCGACGCGACGCGTCCAGCGACTCCGCGGCCGGATTCACCGCGATCACCTGCGCACCGCGCGCCTGCGCATCGTCGACGAGGCGCCGCAATCGCTCGTAGTGACGGGCGTTCACGATCGCCGTGTAGTCGGGATTGTCGGCGAGCGTCGGATAGAACCGCTCGATCGTCGACGCGCACGCGCGCGACGAACGTGTCGCGCATCGCAACCGGAACGAGCGCGTAGTCCGGCGCAATGCACGTCTGGCCGGCGTTGAACAGCTTGCCGGCGACGAAGCGCGGCACGGCGAGATCGAGGTCGGCATCGCTTGCGAACAGCGCCGGGCTCTTGCCGCCGAGCTCGAGCGTCACCGGCACGAGCTGCTCGGCGGCCGCGCGCGCGACCTGCCGGCCCACCGCCGTCGATCCGGTGAAGAACAGGTGATCGAACTTCGTCGCCGCGAACGCCCGCCCGACGTCGGCATCGCCCGGCACGACGGCGAACTCGTCCTCGTCGAAGCGTGCGGCAACGAGCTCGGCCATCAGCGCCGACGTTCGCGGCGTGATCTCCGAAGGCTTCAGCAGCACGCGATTGCCGGCGGCCAGCGCGCCGGTGGCCGGCACGATCGCAAGCTGGAACGGGTAGTTCCACGGCGCAATGATGCCGACGACGCCAAGCGGCTGCGGCAGGACTTCACCGCGACCGGGAAGCAGCGCGAGCGGCGTGGCGACACGCCGCGGCTTCATCCAGCGCCGCAGATCCCGCAGCGCATCGCGAATACCGTTGGCGGCGATGAGGATCTCGGCCAGCCGCGTCTCGTGCGGCGAGCGGCTGCCGAAGTCGGCATCGATCGCCTCGACGATCGCGCTCTCGTGCTCGCGCGTCAGGCTCAAGAGCCGCTCGAGCCGGTCGCGCCGGACCTCGAGCGACGGATAGCGCTCGCGCGCGAAGGCGGCACGCTGCAACGCATGCAATCGCGCGAGATTCGCGATTGCCGCCGAGGCCGGCGATTCGACCGGGGCGTTCACATCCGGTCTGGACGTGCGGGCATCGGTCGAGTATAGCGAAGCCCCTCGTGCCAGGCGTTTCGAGGTGGAAGCTCGGTCAGGCTTGCGGGGGCGGCGGGCGATTGCGGCCGATCGCCAACGCGCCGGTCACTGCGCCGGCCCTGTCCCTCACCAGCGAGAAGCTCAGGTCGACGTACAGCTTGCTTCCGTCCTTGTGCGTCGAGCGGGTCGTCAGCGCCCGGCCTTCGTACTTGGTCCGGCCGCTCGCGAGCGCAGCCTTGAAACCCTCCCAATGTGCAAGCCGGAACCGCTCGGGAATAATGACATCGAGCGAGCGGCCGGTCACTTCCGCCGCGGGATAGCCGAACAGGCGCTCCGCGCTGCGATTCCACACGCGGATCAGACCTTCGCGATCGGCGAAAATGATCGCGTCGGGCGCCTGCTCGACGATCGCGCCGAGCAATTCGAGGTGTGCGATGTCGGTTGTGTCAGACGGTTTCATTGCTTGCCTATCTCGCGCGGACCGCCGGCGCGGGCATCGCGAGCGCGTCGCGCAAGGACGCGAGCTCGATCCGGTGCAGACGGGCGAGCCGATCGAGCCTCGCCTCGCCTTTGCGCGTCAAGGTCACCTCCACGCGTCGCCGATCGGTCGGACTCGCCCTGCGCCGGACCCAGGCCGCCGACTCGCAGCGCGATACCAGCGCGACGACGCCGTGATGCTTTGCCTGCAGGCGCTCGGCGAGCTCGCCCGACCGTCGCCCAATCCCGGCCGGGAAAGCCCTTGATCTGCAGCAGCAGCTGGTATTGCAATGGCGTCATGCCGTGCTCGCGCGTCAGCTCCTCGCTGAAGCGCAGGAACCGGCGCAAGCGGTAGCGGAACTCGGCGAGCGCCTCGAGATCGGCTTTCGGCATCCGGCGGCCTGCGGCTTTCGTGCGAGGCGTGCGTCATCGCGGCCAGAATATCACATCATGATATAATCCATCGCGCGTGAAGCTCAACATCCTGTCCGACGTTCATCTGAGCCAGGGTCCGCTGGCGCCGCCGGCCACGGACGCCGACGTCGTGATCCTGGCCGGCGACATCGCGCGCCCGCAGGAAGCCATCGCGTGGGCCTGCGGATTCGCCAAGCCGGTGCTCTACGTTCCCGGCAATCACGAGTTCTATGGCGGCAGCATCGCCGGCACCCTGGCCGAGCTCAGGCGCCTGTCCGCCGGAACCTGCATCCGCGTGCTCGACGACGACGAGCTGGTCGCTCGATGGCGTGCGCTTCCTCGGCTCCACGCTGTGGACCGATTTCATGCTGTTCGGCATAGGCGAGCCGCGCGCGGAAGCGATGCGCGCGGCACAGGCGTTCATGCGTGATTTCAGCCGGATTCGGGTTGGCGAGACGTCGCAAGCCTTGTTCAGTCCCGATGACGCCGCGATGCGGTTCGCCGTCCACGCCGCATGGCTCGAAAGCCGGCTTGCCGAAGCGCATGCGGGACCGACCGTCGTGATCACTCACCATGCGCCGTCGCCGCGGAGCGTTCATCCGAGATTCGCCGGCTCGGTTCTGAACGCGTGTTTCGTTTCCGATGCGGAGCACCTCGTCGACGGCAGCCGCGTCCGGCTCTGGATCCACGGTCATACGCACGACAGCTTCGATTACGCGCTGAACGGGACGCGCGTCGTTTGCAATCCGCGCGGCTATGCGAAAGACGGCGTGAACGAGAATCCTCGTTTCAATGCGGATTTCGTCGTCGAGATACGCCTGAGCGCGCGCAGGCATTCACCGCTGCTTGCAGGCTTCGCAGCCGCAGCCGGTTCGCCTGCGTCGAGATACGCGATCAGATCCGCGCGCTCGCGTGCGATCCGCAACGCCGGCATAGCCCATCGAAGTTCCGGGAACCGCGGCCAACGGATCGCGGAGAAACCGATCGAGCGTCGCCCGATTCCAGACGATCGTCGAGCGCTTCATTGCGTCGGAATAAGCGAAGTCCTTCACGCTGCCGGCCCGGCGCCCGAACAGTCCGCAGTGCCGGGGACCGGTGCGATCGTAAGCGAGCGCGTGGCAGGCGAGGCAGCGGGCGTAGATCGCCTCACCCGCTTTCGGGTCCCCGGCCCGTCGCCGAGCGCCGCGGCCGCGACGAAGGCAAGCGAGACGCCCGCGAGCAAGCGCGCGAGCGCGAGCACGCTCAGGACACGAATGCAGACGGAACCGGCGGCTCGCCCAAGCGCGTTGCGCAGGATCGCCCAGTGCATCGCCTCATCGCCGAGGATGCTCGCTGCGGCCTTGGCCAGGTCGCGATTGCCGAACACCGGGCACCGCGCCGAGATAGGCGCTGACCGCGCCCTTCTCCAGCGAGGCCGCGAAGCGCAGCACGTCGTTCTGGCTCTTCAGCGTCTCGGTGGGGAACGTGTACTTCGCCTTGACCGCCACCGGTTTGCCGCCGAGCTGCGTGACCGTCTTCGACAGCAGGTCCGCATGCGCCTTGTGATGGCCCTGGAACGTCACTGCGAGATCGAGCACCGGCTTTTGCAGCAGGCCGCTCTCCGCGCCCACCTGGTAGGCGGCGATCGCCTCCAACTCCGCACCGAGGGCCGTGTTGAGGATGCGCACGTCGGACTCGACGGATGCGCCGCCTTTCGCCGCCAGCGCATCGCGCCCGGCGAGCAACGCCACCGCAGCGCCGGACAACAGCAGTCCGGATTTGCCGAGGAACGCGCGCCGTGCCTGCGACGCTGTGAGGTCGTTGCGCGAGAAGCAGAAAAGACATATCAGATCTCCTGTGCGGGGTTGTTGCGGATCAACGGGCATCTGCCAGCCAGTCCAGACTTCGAGCCGCGTCGAGGACGCCGGCGACGATGCGGTCGCAGCGTTCTCCGGCGAACGAAAAAGCATCTTCGAGCGCGACGTCGATCTCGCGCGCGAGCGACTCGCGGAGCAGGCTCCGCGCGCGGAAGAAGCGGGTGCGCACCGTCGCCTCCGGGATGTCGAGCGCCGCCGCGACTTCCTCGACGGTCATTTCCTCCACCGCACGCAGCAGGAACACGGTGCGAAACGCGTCAGGCAGCGCGTCGATGCTCTTCTCGAGCAACCGGCGCGCTTCGGCGCGCATCGCGGCCCGTTCCGGCTGCTCGGGCGCACGATCGTCCGTGTTCACGTCGTCGGCTGCAGTGGTCGAGGTCCATGTCGACGTCCATGCGGATGATTTCGGCCGTCCGGTTACGCTTGCGAACGCGGCCGATCGCCTCGTTCACGACGATGCGCACGAGCCAGGTCGACAGCTTCGCGTCGCCGCGAAAGCTCCCCATCGCCCGATACGCGCGCAAGATACGCTTCCTGCACCGCGTCCTCGGCCTCGGCGTCGTCCTTCAGGATGCTGCGCGCCGTGCGATACAGCGTCTGGTTGTGCCGCCGCATCAGGCGTCGCAGCGTGTCCCAGTCGTCCGCCGCGACGCGCTGGGCGATCTCGACGTCCGGCAGATCGGGAGCGACGCTTTCGGCGATCGCGCTTTGCATGGGATTTCCTTCTCTGTTCCGGTCGTGGCCTTCACGACATTGGATGCACCGGATGCGCGCCACGTTCCCGCCGCCGGCGGGCAACGGAACTCGACAGACTATCATGTTGTGATATATCTGGCGAAGACGAGCCGCTGCGCTCCGCGCGCTACTTAAGGCGCGTTACAGGGATCTCATCGAGGCCGTTCTAGCGCGCGGCAGCGGCGCCAGGGCGGGCTGCGCTCGGCCGCAAAACCGCAGCCGTGCCGCCGACGATCAGCGCGGCACCCGCCAGCATCGGCAGCGTGATCGCTTCGTCGAGGAGCAGCGCACCCCAGACGATTCCGAACGCCGGCAGCAGGAACGTGAGCGTCGCGGTGCGGGTCGGACCGACATCGCGGATCAAGCGGAAGTACAGCAGATAGGCCACGGCGCTGCAAAGCAAGGCGAGGCCCGCAAGGCATGCAGCGACGATCGGCGTAAAGGGTCCGGGCGGCGGCAGCAGCGCCGCGGGCGGAAGCAGCACCAGCGCCGGCGAAGACCTGGCTCCACGCGGCGATCGCGTACGGCGAGAGCGCCTGCGCGCGAAGCTTGATGCCAACCGCCGAGACCGCATAGCACAACGCTGCGCCAAGCGCTGCGCCGGCGGCCAGCCAGGTCGTCGCGTTCATCTCGATCGCCCCTATGCCGGTGACCAGCGCGACACCGGCGATCCCGGTGGCGATGCCGACGAGCTTCGCGGCGGTCAGCGGCTCGTTCAGAAACATCGCGCCCAGCAGCACGGCATACAGCGGCACCGTCGCGTTCAGGATCGCCAGGTACGAAGCCGGCAGCGAGAGCGCCGCATACGCGAACAGGAAGAACGGCAGCGCGGAGTTCACGGCGCCGATGAGGAGATACGCGCGCCAGTGCGTCGCGCAGGTTCGCGTCCTGGCGGGAATACGCGAGCCATGCGACCAGCGCGGCACCTCCGATGAGCACGCGCAACGCGGCGGTCCACACCGGCCCGAGCGGTGGCGCGACGACGCGCATGAAGACGAACGACAGGCTCCAGATCGCCGCCAGCGCGACGAGCCGCGCGAGGTCGGCCGGCCTTCATTACGCCGCGAAGCGGGCGAACGGCGCGCGGCGCCTCGAGCGCGAGCAACGCCTGCTTGCGATCGAGCCCGCCGCCGTAACCGGTCAACGTCCCGTTCGCTCCGATCACGCGATGGCAGGGAATGAGGATCGCGATCGGATTGCGGCCGTTCGCCGCGCCGACGGCACGCACCGCGGACGGCCGGCCCACGCGTCGCGCGATCTCCGCATAGCTGACCGTCTCGCCATAGGGAATTCCGCGGAGCGCGTCCCAGACGCTCGACTGGAATGGCGTGCCGACCGGCGCGAGCGGCAGGTCGAACGCAACGCGCTCGCCCGCGAAGTACGCATCGAGCACGACGGCGCAGCGCATCGACGAGCTCGCGCGCCCGCGGCGGCAAGGCGTCGCCCGAAACCTGCGGCGCATCGAACTCGAACGCCAGGATCGCGCGGCCATTCGGTCGTGACGCGCATCGCACCGAGCGGCGTTGCAATCGCCGCCTGCCAGATCGAATCGTTCATGATTGCTCCCGGTTTCCGGTCCAGAGATGAATGACGGCGTAGGCCCGCCATGGGCGCCAGCGCTCCGCGTGGGCAAGCACCCGTTTCTCGCTGGTTTCGCGAAGCGCCCGCTTGACGCCGAGATCGGTCGGCAGGAACGCATCCGGCCAGCCGAGTCCGCGCAATGCGATGTATTGCGCGGTCCACGGCCCGATGCCCGCGATCCGTTGCAGCTGCGCAAGCGTCGATTCGACGTCGACGTGCGGCGAAAGATCGAGCCCGTCGGCAACGGCCTGCGCAAGCGACACGATCGTTCGTGCGCGCGCTTTCGGCATCCCCAGCGCTGCGACGTCCTCGATCAGCGGCCGACGCGAGCGTCGCGGCAGCGGGGAACGCCACGGACAGCCCGGCGGGCGCATCCTCGAGCGGCGTTCCGTAGCGTGCCGCGATCCTTCCCAACAGCGTCACCATCGCGCGAACCGAGATCTGCTGGCCGGCAATGGCACGCACGCCGATCTCGAGACCGTCGAAGCCTCCCGGCACGCGCAAGCCAGGCATTGGCTGCGGCGAGCGGGCCGAGCGCACGCGACACTTCGGCAGGATCGCACGCGAGATCGAAGGCATGGCGAACACGTGCCAGCACCTGCGGCACGACTCGGGAAAGCGAACGCGAAACCTTGACCGAGAGCGCGGTTCTTCCGCGCAGTTGCGCAACTTCGATCCAGCCGACGTGGCGCTGCCCGCGATGCGACAACGCCAGCGCCCGCCGGAACCGCCGGCGCTCGCAATGCTCGACGCCCGCGATCGCGCGAAGCCCGAGGAACCCGAGCATCGCGTCCCATGCGTACGGCGGCCGATAAGCGAGCGCGAACGTCAGCGCATCGCTCTGCGCCGGGCGGCCGATGCGCAACCTGGACGGCGGCATCCGATAGCGCTCGCTGAACAGCGCATTCAGCCGGCGAACGCTTGAGAAGCCGCTTGCGAACGCGACCTCCGTGACCGGCATCGACGTGTCCGTCAGCAGCCGCTTCGCCAGCAGCAGGCGCTGCGTCTGCGCATATTCGACCGGCGACACGCCAAGCTCCGCTTCGAACACGCGGCGCAAGTGGCGGCTCGTGACACCGACACGGCCCGCCAGCGTCTCGAGGCTGCGTTCCTCCAGGAACCCGTCATCCATCAGCGTCACGGCGGCCTGCACGATTCTTGCGGACGCATCGACAGCCGCAAATCCGGGTGCCAACTCCGGACGGCACCGCAGGCACGGCCGATAGCCATCGCGCTCCGCGGCCGGTGCGCTTGGATAGAAGCGGCAGTTCTCGCGCTTCGGCATCCGGACCGTGCATACCGGCCGGCAATACACGCGAGTCGAGCGCACGCCAACGAAAAAATGGCCGTCGAAGCGCGGGTCGTGCGTCGCGAGCGCGCGGTAGCAGGCATTCGGGTCGAGCAACATGGCCGCATTATCGCCCGAGCGCCGGATGCGGGCTCGCCGTTTTCGGACATGGAAACCGACGATCGAGGATCCCGGCGCTTTGGCTCGCGGAACGAGCGACCAGTCGCGCGTTGACCGACAAGCCGCTCAGGTCTCGACCAGCTTGAGCCCCACGATCCCTGCAAGAATCAACCCGATGCAGCCGAGGCGAAGCAAAGTCGCGGGTTCGCCGAACAGCACGATGCCGAGAATGACAGTGCCGATCGGCGCCAATGCCGGTCCACACCGCATACGCCGTTCCCACCGGCAGCGTGCGCACCGCATACGCCAACAGCACGATGGACAGCGTCATCGCAGCGACCGTGGCCACACTCGGCCACAGCCGCGTGAAGCCGTCCGTGTACTTGAGACCGACCGCCCAACCGACTTCGAACACTCCGGCCACGACCAGAACCCACCAAGCCATCACGCGCTCCCGGACGCCTCGAACATCGGCGGGATGCTAGCAAACGAGCTTGACGACCCCATCGCGCAGCAATGGAACGCGGTCGAGACAGGATCGGCGGCGCGTGGATCGCGCACCCCCAGGCGCCTGGCATTCGCGCTCGTGCCGAGTGTAGGGGTTTGTCCTATATCGAATCGGCAATCGCCACCTATAATCGGTCAGGCCGTCGCGCGAACTCGGGATGCCGCTCCCCTCGTGGTGACCCGATGCCGATGCCCCTCACCGGCTCCGCGCGACGGTATCCTTCCCGCTCGTCCCCGACGCACCGTGATCCGTGCGACTTTCGCTTCGATTCCTGATCCCCCTGCTGCTCGCGCTGGGCGTCTTCGCCTACGCCGCGGTCCCGCTCGTCGACAGTCTCATGACGCGATGGTTCGTCCGGGACCTGGACATCCGGGCGCAGCTCATCGCGAACGCGGTGCAGGACCCGCTTGCCCAGATGATCGAGTCCGGCTCGCCGGGACGCATCGCCCGCTACCTCACGCGCCTCACGCAGGACGAGCGGATCTACGCGGTCGGCCTGTGCCTGCCTGAAACCGACGCAACCGATCGCGACGCCGGACTTTCCCGACGCGCTCGCCTGCGATCAGCTCACCTCGTTCACGCGGTCCGAAACGCCGCAGCTGTTGCGTACGCCGCGGGGCCCGCTGCACATAGCCGTCAGATCCCTGGATGTGCCGTCCGCCCCGGGCGCCGAGCTGGTGCTCGTGCACGACATGGGGTTCGCCGTCGGCCGCAGCGAGGAAACGAAGCGGTACCTGTTCTACTTCTTCGTCGCGCTCGGCGCGATCGTCGCGCTGATCACCGTCGTCATCGCCCAGCTCTCGTGGCGCGGCTGGGTGCAGGGATTGCGGGCGCTGCTGCGTGGCGAGGGACTCGTGCGTCCCGCGAGCGCCGCCGACGTGCCGGAGCTGCGCCCGCTCGCGCGCGACGTACGCGAGCTCGTGCGCCAGCTCGAAGCGCCAATACCGCCCGCGGGACGAGTCGCAGCTCGCGTGGACGCCCGAAACGCTGCGCTCGATCCTGAAAGGCGAGCTGCGGGGCCACGAGGTCATCGTGGTCAGCAACCGCGAGCCGTACATCCACATGAAGACGCCGGACGGCATCCGCGTCCAGCGGCCCGCGAGCGGCCTCGTCACTGCGCTCGAGCCCGTGATGCGCGCATGCTCCGGGATCTGGATCGCACATGGCAGCGGCACCGCGGACCGCATCCCCGTCGACAAATTCGACCGCATCGCCGTGCCGCCGGACGCGCCCGCCTACCAGCTGCGCCGCGTCTGGTTGACGCCCGAGGAGGAGACCGGCTACTACAGCGGCTTCTCGAACGAGGGCTTGTGGCCGCTCTGCCACATCGCGCATGTGCGGCCGACGTTCCGCTCGTCGGACTTCGAGCACTATCGCGACGTGAACGCGAAGTTCGCGAACGCGGTCAAGCAGGAAGCGAAGTCCGCGGACCCGATCGTCCTCGTGCAGGACTACCATTTCGCGCTGCTGCCGCGCATGATCCGCGACCTGCTGCCGCGCGCGACGATCATCACGTTCTGGCACATTCCGTGGCCGAACCCCGAGGCGTTCGCGATCTGCCCGTGGCGGGACGAGCTGCTCGACGGCATGCTCGGCAGCAGCATCCTCGGCTTCCACACGCAGTTCCATTGCAACAACTTCCTCGACACGGTCGACCGGATGCTCGAGGCTCGCGTGGATCGGGAGGCGTTCACCGTCACGTTCCGCAGCCGGCTCACCGTCGTGCATCGCTATCCGATCTCGATCGAATGGCCGCCGGATCCGGCACTTCTGCAAGAAGAGCGTGGCCGATGCGCGTCACGACGTGCGACAGCGCCTCGGGCTGCCGCCGGACCATGCGCTCGGCATCGGCGTCGAGCGCCTCGATTACACGAAAGGCATCCTCGAGCGTTTCCGCGCCGTCGAGCGTCTGCTCGACCTCGAGCCGCAATGGATCGGCAAGTTCACGTTCGTGCAGATCGCCGCGCCCTCGCGCGGGATGATCAGCGACTATCAGGACTACGCGCAGCGCGTCCGTACCGTCGTCGACGAAATCAACGGACGCTTCCCGCATGCCCGAGCACCCGCCGATCATCCTGCTCGCCGAGCATCACGAGGCGGAATCGGTCTACGAGCATTTCCGCGCCGCGGACCTGTGCTTCGTCTCCAGCCTGCACGACGGCATGAATCTCGTCGCGAAGGAATTCGTCGCCGCGCGCGATGACGAGCGCGGCGTGCTCGTGCTCTCGCAGTTCGCCGGTGCTTCGCGCGAGCTGCCCGAGGCGCTGATCGTCAATCCCTACGACGCGGACGAATGCGCGGCCGCGCTGCACCTGGCGCTCACGATGCCCGCCGACGAGCAGCGCGCGCGGATGCGCCTGATGCGCGGGCTGGTCGCCGAATTCAACGTCTACCGCTGGGCCGGGCGCATGCTGATCGACGCGGCCGCGATGCGCCAGCGCTCGCGCCTGTCCCGGTTCGCGCGCGCGCGCGAGCGCCTCGCGTCCGCCTGAGGCATGGCGGACCTGCGACGCGTCGCACGACGTGCGCCGCCGCCGCTTCCCGAAGGCTTTGCGGTATTCCTGGATATCGACGGCACGCTGCTCGACCTCGCGCCCGCCCCGGACGCCGTCCACGTCGATCCGGGCGCTGGCAACGCTGCTGCCGAAGGTCCGCGGCAAGCTGGGCGGCGCGCTCGCGCTGATCACCGGGCGCAGCCATCACCGACGTGGATCGCCTGTTTCCGGGCCTGCGGATGCCCGTCGCCGGACAGCACGGCTGCGAGCGACGCGACGCGCTCGGAACGCTGCACCTGCACGCGCCGGCTACGGCCACGCTGGAAACGCTTCGCAAGCTGTTCACCGAATTCGCCCGCACGCACGAAGGTCTGCTGCTCGAAGACAAGGGCGCGACGCTCGCATTGCATTACCGGAAGGCGCCGCAGCTTGCGTCGCATGTTCACAAGACGCTGCGCGAGCACCGTCGCGGCGAGCGGCGTGACGGCCTACCGGTCTGCAGCCCGGCAAGAGGCTGCTCGAGCTCCGTCCGGACAACCGCGACAAGGGCACGGCGATCCGCGACTTCATGGCCGAGCGTCCGTTCAAGGGCCGCTGCCCGGTGTTCATCGGCGACGATCGCACCGACGAGCACGGCTTCGCGTTGATCAACGCGATCGGCGGCTGGTCGGTCAAGGTCGGGCCTGGCGGGACGTGTGCGCGCTACCGGCTGCCCGATGTCGTTGCGGTTCGCGCCTGGCTGGCGGCGCTGGCCGCACCGCCGCCCGCCGCGCTGGAACACTGATGCGCGACCTCGATCTCGCGCTGATCGGCAACGGCCGGCTGGGCCTGTTGATCGACGCGCGTGGCACCGTCGTATGGGGCTGTTATCCGCGCTTCGACGGCGATCCGATGTTCTGCGCATTGCTCGACACGGCGAGCGACGACGAAGCTCGCGGGATCTTCGCCATCGCACTCGCCGATTGCACGCACACCGAGCAAGCGTACCTGCCGAACACTGCCGTGCTGGTGACGACGCTGACCGACCGCGCCGGCGGTGTCGTGGAGATCACCGATTGCGTGCCGCGGTTTCGCCAGTTCGGGCGGCTGTTCCAGCCGCTGACGATGGTGCGACGCCTGCGGCGCGTGAGCGGCAACCCGCGCATCGTCGTGCGGCTGCGGCCGGCGAGCGGCTACGGTGCCGAGCGTCCGGCGATGACGACCGGAAGCCACCATATCCGCTACGTCGGCGCGACGCACACGCTGCGCCTGACGACCGATGCCTCGCTCACGGCGATCACCGACGAGCGCCCGTTCTTCCTCGACGGCACGTTGACGCTGCTGCTCGGACCCGACGAGAGCCTCCCCGCGTCCGTCGAGGATACGGGCCGGCGCTTCACCGAGGAGACGATCCAGCACTGGCGCGACTGGGTGCGGCGTCTCGCGATCCCGTTCGAATGGCAATCGGCCGTCATCCGCGCCGCGATCACGCTGCAGCTCAACCAGTACGACGACACCGGCGCGATCATCGCAGCGATGACCACGTCGGTTCCGGAGGCGCCGCAATCCGGGCGCAACTGGGATTACCGTTATTGCTGGCTGCGCGACGCCTATTTCGTCGTCGACGCGCTGAACCGCCTGAACGCAACCGAGATGATGGAGGCGTATCTCGCCTATGTCGTGAACGCGGCGGTCGGGATGGGCGACAACGGACCGCCACTGCAACCGGTGTACAAGATCAACGGCGAGGCCGCGCTGGCCGAAAGCGTCGTCGACGCGTTGCCCGGCTATCGCGGAATGGGCCCGGTCCGCGTTGGCAACGACGCCTACCGCCAGGTCCAGCACGACGCGTACGGCTCGGCGGTGCTCGCCGCAACGCACGTGTTCTTCGACGAGCGGCTCGCGAAGCACGGCGATGTCGGATTGTTCCAGCGTCTCGAGGTGCTCGGCCGCCGCGCGATCGCCGTGCACGACCAGCGCGACGCCGGCCTGTGGGAGCTGCG
Source organism: uncultured beta proteobacterium (assembly GCA_963804205.1). GTDB lineage: Bacteria > Pseudomonadota > Gammaproteobacteria > Burkholderiales > Casimicrobiaceae > VBCG01. The sequence continues at coordinate 251,299 of CAWDPJ010000012.1, forward strand.
CGGCACGACGCGCGTGCACACGTTCTCGGCGGTCATGTGCTGGGCCGCGTGCGATCGTCTCGCGCGCATCGCCGCACGCCTCGCGCTGCCGGGTCGCACCGCGCAATGGCGCGAGGAAGCGGCGAAGATCGCGCGCTTCATCCACGAGCGCTGCTGGAGCGAGAAGCGCCAGAGCTTCGTTGCGACCGCGGACGGCGATCAGCTGGACGCAAGCCTGCTGCTGCTCGCGGACCTGGGATTCGTAGCGGGCGACGATCCGCGGTTCGATGCGACCGTCCGGGCGATCGAGCCGGAGCTCAAGCGCGGCGAGTTCGTGTTCCGCTACGTCGAGAACGACGATTTCGGCGCGCCGGAGAACGCGTTCGTCGTCTGCACGTTCTGGCTGGTCGACGCGCTCGCCCAGACCGGGCGCCACGAGGAGGCGCGCATGCTGTTCGAGCGGCTGCTCGCGAGCCGCAATCGCCACGGGCTCCTGGCCGAGCACGTGAACCCGCAAACCGGCGAGCACTGGGGCAACTTCGTGCAGACCTACGGCATGGTCGGGCTGATCACGTCGGCGATCCGGCTGTCGATTCCGTGGGAGGAGGCGTTCTAGGAGGCCGACGAAAAACGTGTCCGTGAGCTCGACGGCCGACGGAACGTCCGCGCTGCACGTTTTTCATCGGGGTTGAGAATGGCGGGCGCCTAGAGGCGGCTCGTCGGCGCCCGCCGGCAACGACACGAAACAACGAGTGTCGTGCGCGGCGCTGCACATCTCCAGCGGTTTTACATCACGCCGCTAAGAGGACTGTGCTCACAACCGACGGAAGCCTCGATCACGCGCTGGCCCTTCCGCTGCACATCGACGCGCGTTTGCTCGTCTCGCTATTTCCGGTACACCACACTAGCCCTGTGCCTCAGATTCCCGAGCCTGCTTTATCGCGTCCCGGATCGCCTCCGGCGGATGCGCGCCCGACAGTCCGACGCGTCCGTCGAAGATGAAGAACGGCACGCCGGTGATGCCGAGATCGCGCGCACGGGCTTCGGCTTGCGCGATCTCCTGGACGCCCCGCGCGGACGCGAGCCAGTTGCGCGCCGCTTCGGGATCGACGCCCGCCTCCGCGGCCAGCGCGACCAGCGTATCGCGATTCGTGAGATCGCGACCTTCGAGGAAGTACGCGCGGAACAAGCGCTCGACGAGCGCGATCGGCGTCGCCGTTCGCCTGCGCCCACGCGATCAGCCGGTGCGCCTCGCGCGTATTCGGCTGCCGTACGATCGCGTCGAAGTCGAACGCGATGCCGGCGCGCTGGCCGGCCTCGCGAACCCGCGCATAGATCTGCGCGGCGCGCTCCGGCCCGCCGAATTTCGCTTCCAGATAGCGCTTTCGCTCCACGCCTTCGGCAGGCAGGTCCGGATTGAGCTCGTACGGGTGCCAGCGCACGACGGCGTCGGCCGATGCCGGGCAGCGTCGGCGAGCGCCGCTTCCAGATGGCGCTTGCCGATGAAGCACCACGGGCAAACGACGTCGGAAACGATGTCGACGGTGAGGGGTTCGTTGGCTTCGCTCATGCCTGCAATTATGCCCTGCTCGCCCGATGGCCCGTCCCCAGGCTTCAGCGCCGGAACGAGAGCGATAATCCGGTCACGATGGCGCCGCGTCCCAACCGGTTCGACGTCTTCTGCCGCGTCGTCGACAACTTCGGCGACGCAGGCGTCGCGCTTCGCTTGTCGCGCCAGCTCGCGCGCGAGCACGCCGCCGACGTTACGCTGTGGATCGACGATGTTGCGCGCCTCGCCCGTATCGCGTCCGCTGTCGACGTCGCATCGAGCTGATCAGCGCTACGACGGCGTGCGCGTGCGCGCGCTTTCCGGCCTACCGCACCTTGCCGACATCGCGCTGCCCGAGGTCGTCGTCGAGATGTTCGGCTGCGGGCTTCCCGAGACGTATCTCGACGCGATGGAACGCGCCGCGCGGCCGCCGGTCTGGGTCGAATCTCGAATACCTGTCCGCCGAGCGCTGGGTCGACGACGATGCATGCGCTGCCCTCGCCCCATCCGCAACGCGCGCTGCAGCGCTGGTTCCTGTTCCCCGGGTTCACGCCCGCGACCGGAGGACTGCTGCGCGAACGCGATCTGTTCGCGCAGCGCGATCACCATGGCGCCGATCCGCAATCGCGCGTCGCGCCGTGGACATCGCTCGGTCTTCCCGCCCCGCCGTCCACGGCGCTGACCGTTTCGCTGTTCTGCTATCCGAACGCCGCGCTGCCTGCGCTGCTTGCCGCCTGGAGCGACGACGACGCGCCGATCGCCTGCATCGTTCCGGAAGGCGTCGCAACCTCCGCGCTCGAACGTCTTCTCGGCGGCGACGTACCGCGAGCGCGGCCACGTGCGCACCGTCGGCGCGCTCACGCTCGCGGTCGCGCCGTTCGTCGATCAGGATGCGTTCGACCACAGGCTGTGGGCAAGCGACCTCAACATCGTGCGCGGCGAGGATTCGTTCCTGCGCGCGCAATGGGCGGCGAAGCCGTTCGTGTGGCACATCTATCCGCAATCGGAGCGCGCGCACGTCGCGAAGCTCGCGGCTTTCCTCGAGCGCTACACGAACGGCCTCGACGCGGCGGTCCGCGAACCGTTGCGCGACTTCTGGAACGCGTTCAACGAGGAGGACGCGTCGCGGCACTGCGGCGGCGTGGCGCCCGCTGCGGGCAGCGCTCCCGGCGCTGCGCGCGCACGCCGCCGCCTGGGCGGATTCGCTCGGCGACGCAGCCGGATCTTGCCACGCAACTTGTTGATTTTGCCCGGAACAGGCTATAATTTCAGGTTCCCTTCGGGCGCAGCCCGCAGACCCCCATCCGGGCCAGCATCAGGAATCGAAATGAAAACCGCACAGGAAGTCCGCGCAGGCAACGTCATCATGGTCGGCAAGGACCCGATGGTCGTGCAGAAGGCCGAATTCTCGAAGTCCGGCCGCAACGCGTCGGTCGTGAAGATGAAGCTCAAGAACCTGCTGTCCGGCAGCGGCACCGAGACCGTGTACCGCGCGGACGAGAAGTTCGACGTCGTGCAGCTCGACAAGAAGGCGGCGACGTACTCGTACTTCGCGGATCCGATGTACGTGTTCATGGACAACGAGTTCAACCAGTTCGAGGTCGAGGCCGAGAACATGGGCGACGCGCTGCACTACCTCGAGGACGGGCTGGCCTGCGAGCTGACGTTCTACGAGGGCCGCGCGATCTCCGTGGAAATGCCGAACACCGTCGTGCGCGAGGTCACGTATACCGAGCCCGCCGTGAAGGGCGACACGTCGGGCAAGGTCATGAAGCCCGCGAAGCTCAAGACCGGCTTCGAGGTGCAGGTGCCGCTGTTCGTGAGCACCGGCGACCGGATCGAGGTCGACACGCGCACCGGCGAGTACAAGCGTCGGGTGTAGTTCCGTTGGCGCGGGGAATTCGTCAACGGGTCTTCTGGTAGGTGCCGATCAACGTCGCCTGCTCGAGGATGTGTCCCCGCATCGCATTCTCGAGCGCTGCCTTCTTCGGGCGGTTCAGATCGGGCAACACCACGTCGAGCGCGTAGAGCTTGTGGAAATAGCGATGGCGGCCGATCGGCGGGCACGGTCCGCCATAGCCGGTGCGTCCCCAGTCGTTGGGACCTTCGCGCGTTCCCGGTGGCAGCGCCGCCGTCGCAACCGCCTCGGGAAGCGCGCTTGCCGTCGGCGGAAGGTCATAGAGCACCCAGTGCACCCAGGTCATGCGCGGCTGGGCCGGATCGGGCGCGTCCGGATCGTCGACGATCAGCGCGAGGCTCTTCGTTCCCGGAGGCACGCCGCTCCAGGCAAGCGGCGGCGAGACGTCGTTGCCTTCGCACGTGTACAGCGCCGGAATCGAGCCGCCGTCGGGGAACGCGCTCGACGAAAGGCTCAGCGTCATCGGATGCTCCGATCGCGCGCGATTGTCATGCCGCACGCTCCTTTTCCGGGCTCCACTTGCCGTCGACGGCCAGCGCGTTCATCCGCAGCCGTCGCAGGAACGCAGCCTGCGCGGCCTTGACGTTCTCTTCGCGCCCGCCCCAGGCGCGCATCGCCGGATCCTGCAGGGCTCTTGCGTACGAGAACGACAGCGTCCACGGCGCGCGCGACGACATCGCATTCATCGCGTTCAGGTTCGCGGTCGCGTCCTCCGGGCTCTGCCCGCCCGAGAGGAAGTTGATGGTCGGCACGGCGGCCGGAACCGTGCGACGAAGCACGTTCAGCGTCGCCGTCGCCACCTGCTCGGGACTCGCCTTCGAGGCGTGCTTGTTGCCGGGCAGCACCATGCTCGGCTTCAGCACGATGCCCTCGAGAATCACCTTGTGACGCGCGAGCGCATGGAAAACCGCGTGGAGCACCGCCTCGTTGACCTCGTAGGAACGCTCGATGCTGTGGTCGCCGTCGATCAGCACCTCGGGCTCGACGATCGGAACGATGCCTTCGTGCTGGCAGATCGATGCATACCGCGCCAGCACTTCGGCATTCGCGGCGATGCCGAGCGGCGTGGGATTGCGATCGGTGATCGCATACACCTCGCGCCACTTCGCGAAGCGCGCGCCCTGCGCCTTGTACCCCTGCAGCCGCTCGGACAACCCATCGAGGCCCTGGGTGATCAGATCGCCGTCGGCGTTCGGCAGCGGAGTCGTTCCCTTGTCGACCTTGATGCCCGCGAGAATGCCGCGCTGCTTCAATACTTCCAGCAACGGCGTGCCGTCGTCGGCGCGCTGGCCCAGCGTCTCCTCGAACAGGATCACGCCGCCCAGGTGGTCCTGGGCGCCCGGCGTGGTGAGCAGCAGCGAGCGATAACGGCGCCGCGTCTCCTCGGTCGATTCGATGCCCAGTGCCTGGAAGCGCTTGCCGATCGTCGGCTGGCTTTCGTCGGCGGCGAGGATGCCCTTGCCGGGCCGGGTCAGTCCGGCGATCGTCGTCTTGAGGGGGTCGTCAGTGGGCATGGCTCACCTTTTCGGGAAAGTAGCGATGCTACGCCCGCCGCGCCGGTTTGTAAGTCAGGCATCGCCCCACATGCGCAGCAGGTTGTGATAGGCCCCGGTGAGCGTAACAAGCGAGCGATCGTCGGGCAGCCTGCTGCGACAGGCGGACGATCGCCATGTCGACGTCGAACAGCAGCGCACGCTGCGCGTCGTCGCGCACCATGCTCTCGATCCAGAAGAACGAGGACACGCGCGCGCCGCGCGTCACCGGCGTGACCCGATGCAGGCTGGTCGCCGGATAGATCACGAGGTCGCCGGCAGGCAGCTTCACCGAGTGCACGCCGAACGTGTCCTCGACGAGAAGCTCGCCGCCGTCGTAGTCTTCCGGCGCAGTCGAGGAACAGCGTCGCGGAAATGTCGGTGCGCAGCCGGCGTCCGCTCGGCGCATGGACGCGCATTGCGCCGTCCACATGGTTGCCGAAGCTCATCCCGCCCGCATAGCGATTGAACAGCGGCGGGAAGACCTGCCTCGGCAACGCGGCGGAGAAGAACAGGGGATTGCGCGCGAGCGCAGCCAGGATCTCCTCGCCGATCTCGCGCGCTTCGACCGAGTCCTCGGGAAGCTGCTCGTTGTACTTCGCCTGCGCCGACTGGTGGCCGGACGTCACGTTGCCGTCGATCCACCGCGCGGCGTCGATGCGCTCGCGAAAGCGGGCGACCTGCTCGGCGTCGATCACCTGTGGAATCGTGAGCAGCATCGCTCGAGCAATGGCGTCAGCATCGGTGACGGACGCTCCGCCTTTTGCATCGGGAGTGGCGATCGCCTCAGGGCGGCTCGGCGACGCAGGCCGATACGCGCATCGATCGTGCTGCAACGTCGCATCACCCTAGAGAACGAGTAGCGAGCGTCACGGCGCGGAGAGCGGCGCGCCGGGCAGCACGCGATTCGGCGAGTTGTTGTAGCCGCCGATGAAGTACTGCTTGTCGAAGAGGTTGTAGACGTTGAGCCGCACTTCGTACTGCTTCTGCACGTAGGCGGCGGTGAGATCCCACACGACGTAGCCCGGAATCTGCGAGCCGGGAATGTTCGTGTCGGTGAGCCACGTGCCTGTCTGGCCGCGCGCGCCGCCGCCGATCTCGAAGCCGCCGCGGCAGCCGGTAGACCGTCCACACGTTGCCGGCCACGCGGGCCACGCCGAGCGGCGTGTTGCCCTGGACGTTCGCCGGGCCCGTGACGATCTCGCCGTCCATGAACGCGATGCCGCTGTAGAGGTCCCAGTTCGGCGTGATCGATCCGGACGCCTCGAGCTCGATGCCGTCGACGCGCCGCTTGCCTGCGAGCACCGTCGTTCCGGTCGCGTCCGCCATCCGGGCATTGGTCTTCTCGTTGCGAAACACCGAGGCACGAAGCTGCAGGCCGGCTGAGCACGTCCCACTGCGCGCCGACCTCGTAGTTCTGGTTCTTCTCGGGGTCGAGGTTCTGGTTGATCGCGTTGAGGTTGGTCTGCGCCGTGCCGCCGTAGACGCCGAGCTCGCCGGACGGGTTGTACGAGTTCCCCCACGAGACGTAGTACGACTGGCGGCTCGTCGGCTGCCAGATCAGGCCCGCACGGCCGCTCACCATGTCGTCGGTGCGCGAGAACGGGCCGGCGCCGGTCGACGCCCGGCGCATGCGCGACGGTCTGCGCGTCGGCGTCGAAGTGCTCGTAGCGCAAGCCCGAGCAGCGCCTTCCATTGCGGCGAAAATTCGAGCTGGTCCTGCACGTAGACGCGCGACGGTGTCGCCCTGCGCCAGCGCGTTGAGGTTCGGCGACCTTGGTGTAGCGAAAGCTGCGTGTGACGGATCGGGATCGAGGTAGGACGTGAACGACGTCGGCGCCTGCACGCCGGCCTGGCTCGGGTTCGCGTCGAGCTGGTAGTTCAGGCGGTCGAGCTTCTTCGCGCGCGAGCTCGAGGCCGCCCAGGATCGTGTGCTTGACGCCGCCGGTGGCGACGCGCCAGGTCAGCTCCGTCTGGTTGATGAGCGCGTCGTCGTTGTTGTCCCTGGTGCGGCCGGTGTCGTGGTTGCGCGTGACGCGCAGCAGCTCGAGTGGCGTGCGCCGCCGTGACCGGCATTGCCGTTGATGTCGGTCGCGGTCAACGTCGCGATCGTCGATTCCGACTGCCGCTTGTAGTTGCGCCCAGCGCAGCGTATTGCGCAGCGAAAGCGCCTCGTTGAAGCGATGATCGAGCGTCGCCGTCGCGATGTGCGTCTCGTACTTCGCGAAGTCGTGGTTCTCGAAGCCGTAGTATTGCGCGGCGACACCGGCGGAAAGCCGAAGAAGCCGTGCGCGTTCGTGAAGAGCGTCGGCTGGCCGTAGTCGGTGACGTCCTCCGCCTTGAGGTAGTAGTACGAGAGCGTGAGATCCGTCGCGCGGCCAAGCTGCGTCCAGAAGCTCGGCGCGAAGCCGACGCTTCTCGACGTCCTGCGGATAGCGGAAGTGGCCGGACTCCTCGGCGAGCGCCACCAGCCGCACGGCGCTCGATTCGCCGGTGCGGAAATTGAAGTCGGCGGTTGCGCGCTTCTGGTCGAACGAGCCGAACGTCAGCGCCACTTCACGTCGATCGAGCCGGTCCGCGACCTTCGTGGTCTGGTTGATCGCCCCGCCGGTGGAGCCGCGGCCGAACATCAGCGCCGAGGAGCCCTTCAGCACCTCGACCGATTCGGTGGCGAACAGATCGCGGTTGTACTCGCCGAGGTCGCGGACCGCGTCGATGAAGATATCCTGGTTGAGCGGGAAGCCGCGCAGGAAGAACACCTGGTTCGCCTGCGTGCCGCCTTCGGCCGCGGCGTAGCGAGATGCCCGGCACGTTGCGCAGCGCATCCTGCAGCGTTGTCGCACCCTGCGATCGGATCAGCGCCTGCGGCACGATGTTGATGAACTGCGGAACGTCCCGCAGCGGTGTCTCGGTGCGCGTGCCGGCTGCGCGTCGTGTCGGTGCGAAAGCCGGTGTCGGGCGCGTCCTGGACGCGCACTTCGGGCAGCGTCGGCGTCGCGCGGCGCCTGGCCGACCGTGCCGCCTTCGGCGGCGAACAACGAGAGCGACGCGAATCCCAGCGCGGCGGGCGGGAACTGCAGCCGCAGGCGATCGCGGAGTGAGCGTTAGCCGCGACTTGGGACGGTTACGGTGGCGGCGCTGCTGCGTTTTCATGACGAGGCTCTCCCTTTCAAGCGAGCGTTGCGTTCGATGGCTGGCTTGAAGGGCATCGCCCTGGCTGGCTCGAGGTGAAGAACGAAATGGGACCGGAATGCAAGAGTCGCTGGGCGCTAACGACGAAGCGAAAACGACGACCGGAACGCTGCACGTGGGCTGCGACGTTCTCGTCGCCACGCCGCGCAGGCACGAAGCGCCAGCGCCGGACGGCGTCGATCGCCGCTTCATCGAGACGCTCGCTTCCGCTGCTGCGCGCGATCTCGACGGTTTGCGCACGACCGTCGGCCGAAACGAGCACGCGCAGCAGGACCCGCCCCTCCTCGCGCGCGCGCCGCGAAAGCGCCGGATACGTGGGGGCGGGATTGTCGAGATACGCAGCGTCGAAGCGAGGCGGCGATCACGTCGACAGGCGGCGGCGCGACCGGCACCGGCCGCGGGGATCGGCGCTTCTGGCAACGACGGGCGCTTCGACCGCCGTGACCGGCGCTTCGACCGGCGGAGCGGTGAGCGGGATCGGGACTGCCAAGCGGCACCTGGGCTGCGGGTTCGGCAACGCGCTGCGAGCATCGGCGGCCGCTTTCAATTTCGTCGGCGCCCGATCAGGCACGTGACGGATCAGCGGCGCTGAACCGAGTCTCGGGTTCCGGTGGCGGCGCAATCAACGCAACTTCGATTCGGGTCGGACGCTGGACCGCCTGCGACCACGGCGTCGCGTGCCAAACCCACGCCACGAGGAGCGCATGGACTGCAAGCGTCACACCGAGAATGAGAAATCGACGACGCGCATCGCTGTTCGCGACCACTCGCGCCGCGTTCCGACGGGTTGCGCATCGCGAGCCGTGCGCAGGCGCACGATCGGCTGCGCCGGCCTTCGGACCAGCGTCTGCCGATCGAAATCGAGGAGCAGGTGCTTCGTTGCCAGCATGCGCATGCACAAAAAACGCTGGCTGGCGACGTCCCGGGAGAGAGAAGGATCGGGACTGGCGGGCTTGCGCGGAGGTGAATCGGAAAGCCGCGGGCGGCGTTGCGCCGGCGTATCTCAGGACGTGGTCAGCCTCATGCGGTAAGGATCAGCTTGCCGTTCTGCGTGATACGAAGGTGGTAGTGGCGGCCGTCGTGCACGATGACGAGCTCCCTGCGGCCCGCGAACAGATCGCGCGATGCGATCCGGCGCGGCGTCTGGAATCCGCTCGGCGGCCTGCTCCGCGCATTGCTGTGCGGCTGCGGTCAGGGGCAGCGAGTCGCCTCCGCGGGTTCTGGTCGTCGGCTCATAATCAGTGCGAATGATAATGATTCGCATTTACTGAGTCAAGCCGAAGCTGTACCGGGCACGCCGACCCTGCTATCCTTCAGCCGTACGCGCTCGGCTAGCGCAGTGCGCGCCCGGCCCGAGTCGCGGCGATGCACGCAGCGGCCGGCGACGTAGGTCGCCTGCACGGCACGATCGTCGCCCAGCACGAACAGCGCGAACACGGCCTCGTCGATGTCCGCGGCGTGCCGCGTCCGTTGCGCAAGCAACGGTGTGGCCTCCAGATCGAGCAGCACGAGGTCGGCTTCCATGCCGGGTGCGATGCTGCCGATGCGATCGTCGAGGTCGAGCGCCTGTGCGCCGCCGCGCGTGACCAGGTAGAACGCATGGCCGGGCGATAGCGAGATGCCCCCCATCTGCGCGACCTTGTACGCCTCGGCCACGGTCGCGAGCATCGAGAGCGACGTGCCGCCGCCGACGTCGCTGCCAAGGCCCACGCGCAGCGGACGGCGCAGCTTCTTGACGCGGCGCCACGAGAAGAGTCCGCTGCCGAGAAACAGATTCGACGTTGGGCAGTGCGCGAGCGCGGTGCCGCTCGCTGCAAGCGCGGCGAGCTCCCGCTCGGACAAATGGATGCCGTGGCCGTAGATGGCGCGCCGGCCGAGCAGCCCGAAGCGCGCATACACGTCGACGTAATCGCGAGCCTGCGGAAACAGCTCGCGGACCCACGCGATCTCCCGGCGGTTCTCCGCAACATGGGATTGCACCCAGCAGTCCGGATGCTCGCGCCAGAGCGCACCGGCCGCCTCGAGCTGCGCGGGCGACGACGTCGGCGCGAATCGCGGCGTGATCGCGTAGCCCAGTCGACCGCGTCCGTGCCAGCGCTTGATCAGCGCGCTCGACTCGTCGTAGCCGCGTTGCGCCGTATCGCGCAGCGCGCGCGGCGCATGCCGGTCCATCAGCGCCTTGCCGGCGATCGCGCGCACGCCGCGCGAGCGCGCTTCCTCGAAGAACGCATGGACCGACACCGGATGCGTCGTGCAGAACGATGCCGCGGTCGTCGTACCGCAAGCGAGCGTCGCATCGAAGAACAGCCGGGCCGTCGCGCGCGCGCGCGCCGGCTCGTTCATCGCCTGCTCGGCAGGAAACGTGTGGCGCTCGAGCCAGTCGAGCAACTGCGTGCCGTAGCTGGCGATGACCGGCAGCTGCACATAGTGCACGTGGCAATCGACGAAGCCGGGAACCAGCAGCGTCGCGCGCGGCAGCTGCTCCACCGGGACTCCGGCCGGAAGTCGCTTGCGAACCGCTCGCGCGGGACCGGCATCGACGATCCTGCCGCCGTCGATCACCACGATCGCGTCGGATTCATAGTGCCGCGTGGCATCGACGCCGTCGGCGAACGGATCGCCGGTGCAGGTGAGCATCGCGCCGCGAAGCGCGTGCATGTGCGGTACGCCGGCTGGAGGACGAGCACCCGGCATCAGCGGCGCGGGGGCACGTTTGCGAATTACCGCACCGACAGGATATAGCCGACGATCGAGCGAAGCTCCGCGTCGGTGCCCGCGGCGCGAGGATGCCGCCTGCCTTCCTTCAGCACCGTGACGATACGCTCCGCCGCGGCGCCGTCCCCGCGATACCGCGCCGCGATTTCCGAGTATGCAGGCCCGATCTTCTTCGTGTCGGGAGCATGACAGGCCGGACAGCCCTTCGCCTTTTCCAGCTCGGCGCCGGATTGCGCGAGCGCACCCGTTGCCGCGACGACCGCGGCGAACGCCACCAGCCTTCGGCACCGCCGACCCATCACCCTGGGAGCCCGACGTTCAAGTGTCCTGCCATCGTGCCATTCTAACGCGGCGGCACGGCGTCCCGACAACGCTGTCGTCACTTCTCCTCGAGGCGGCGCGCCGCGTCCGAGAGAATCTCGATGAGCATGTCCGCCTCGGCCGGCTTCACGACGTGCCGGTCGAAGCCGGCGTCCTGCGCCTTGGCGCGGTCCTCTTCGCGCCCATACCCCGTGCATGCGACGAGCATCGTGCGATCGAGCATCGGCAGCGAACGCAGTGCTCGCGCGACCGCGTACCCGTCCATGCGCGGCAACCCGATGTCGAGGAACACCACATCGGGCAGCAGCACCGGCGCTCGCAGTGAGCGCGGTCCGTCCATCGTTCGCGGTTTCGACGACATGCCCGAGCATCGAAAGCAGGAGGGCCATCGAGTTCGCGGCGTCCACATTGTCGTCGACGACGAGAATGCTGAGCCGTTCCGCCGAGCGTGCCCGTCGCGGCGAAACGATCGGCTCGCGTTTGCGCGCGGTGGACCAGCGGCAATCGAACAACGAATTCACTCCCCTTGCCGGGACCATCGCTTGCGGCGACGACCGTACCGCCATGCAGCTCGACAAGGCGTTTCACGATCGTCAGCCCGAGGCCGAGTCCGCTCTCCTCGCGCGCGAGCGCCCGTTCGCCCTGCACGAACAGATCGAAGATCCGGGGGAGCAGGTCCGTTGCAATGCCCCGTCCGTTGTCCCGCACGCGAAGCGTCGCGACGTCGCCGTCGCGCCCGACCTCCACTGCGATGTGGCCGCCGTCGGGCGTGTACTTGATGGCATTGCTCAGGAGATTGGATACGATCTGCGCAAGGCGGGTGGGATCCGCGCGCACCGGTGTCCGGACTTCCGGCAGATCAAGCTGCAATGTGTGCCCGCGCGCTTCGAGGATCGCGCGCATCGAGTCGCCGGCCTCGCGAACGACGGTGGCCAGATCGAGCGTTTCATGCTCGAGCACGATACGTCCGCTCGTGATCCGACTCACGTCGAGCAGGTCGTCGACGAGCCGCGTCAGGTGCGTCAGCTGCCGGTTGAAAACGCCGCGTATCAGCGCCAGAACGTCCGCATTGTTCGGCGAGCGATTCATGGCATCGAGCGCGGTACGCATCGGCGCGAGGGGATTGCGCAACTCGTGGGCGAGCATCGCGAGGAATTCGTTCGTCTGCCGCTCGCTGCGCCGAAACTCCTCGACCTGCATGCGTGTCGGTCAGGTCCCGCGTGACCTTCGCGAAACCGTACAGCTCGCCGGCGTCGTCGTGCAGCGCGGTGATGACGACGTTCGCCCAGAATCGCGTGCCGTCCTTGCGCACGCGCCACCCTTCGTCCTCGAAGCGTCCGGTCTTGCGCGCGACCGCGAGCTCGTGCTCGGGCCAGCGCCTGGCGATCGCTTCCGCCTCGTAGAAGCGTGACACGTGCTCGCCGACGATCTCGCGCGCGGTGTAGCCCTTGATGTGTTGCGCGCCATCGTTCCAGCTCGCGACCCGTCCTTCCGGCGTGAGCATGAAGATCGCGTAGTCCTTGACCCGCTCGACGAGCAGGCGGAAACGCTCCTCGCTGCGGCGCGTCAGCTCCTCGTGCCGGCGGCGCTCGGTGAGGTCCCGGGCGATCTTCGAGAAGCCGGTGAGCTTGCCGTCGGTGTCGCGCATCGCGGTGATGACGACGTTCCCCCAAAACCGCGTGCCGTCCTTCCGCATGCGCCAGCCTTCGTCCTCGAAGCGTCCGTCCTCGCGTGCGACGCGCAGCTCGTGCGCAGGCCAGCCGCGCGCGTTCGCTTCGTCCGGATAGAGGAGCGACATGGACCTGCCGACGATCTCGTGGGCTTCGTAGCCGTGGATCAGTCGCACGCCTGTGTTCGCAGACTGGATCATGCCCTCGCTGTCCAGCAGGAAGACAGCGTGATCGGTAAGGCCCTCGACGAGCTTGCGGTAGCGTTCGTCGGCGACTGTACCGGATGCCGAGCCAGACGAGGCGGATTCGACGAGTTTGGGTTTCATGGCGGTGGCTTCGAACCGTCAATCGTACTCGTCGTGCGCCGCAGTTGCCTAGCCGCACGGCGCTGCTTCGCCGACCCGGTGTTGCAAGATGCGCAACGGCTCGCGATCGCGAACAAGGCGAGCAATTTTTACAACGATCGTGCCGGTCGGAATCGGGCTTCGAAGCGTTCCGCCAGCGAGCAAGTCGCCGGCGAGCGGGAAGTGCCGGGGGACGGCGGACCTGCCGCGAAGTCACCACGGCTGCCCTTGTCGCTGGCTATCATGACGGCTCTCGCGAGTTGTGGCGCGCAAGCGTCGCCCCCGCGCAACGGGAACGACAATGGCGATCTACGAGCTCGACGGCCACGTGCCGAACATCGCGGGCACGGCCTATGTTGCGGATGATGCGACGGTCATCGGCAAGGTTACGATCGGCGAGTACGCCAGCGTCTGGCCAGGTGCGGTGATCCGCGCGGACGACGACACGATCACGATCGGCGCGCGAAGCAACGTTCAGGACGGCGCGGTGCTCCACGTCGACCCGGGCATCCCGCTTGCGATCGGCGCCGACGTCACGATCGGCCACCTGGCGACGCTGCACGGTTGCACGATCGGCGACGGCACGCTCGTCGGCCTGGGCGCGATCGTCTACAACAACGCGAGGATCGGCCGCGATTGCCTGATCGGCGCCGGCACGATCATCACCGAGGGCAAGGTGTTCCCCGACCGTTCGCTCATCGTCGGCGTACCTGCGAAGCTCGTTCGCGAACTGGACGAGAAAGCCCTTGGCTCGATGCGCACGAATATCGAGGCCTACGTCAACCGCGGCGACCACTATCGGAGGACGTTGAAGCGCGTCCGCTAGTGGGCCGATGCAAAAGGCGTCCGGGAGTCGGTACCTGACGAGACGACGTCGTTGCGCCTTTTGCATCGGATCGGGGTCAGGCGGGCACCTTAAGGTCGGCCCTTCGGCGCCCGCGAACAAACCGACAGAAAAACGCGCGTCGTGCGCGGCGCCGCGCCCCTCCAACCGTTCTGCATCGCTGCTAGCGATTCCGTCACGCCTTGCTGCGCTGGTGGAGGTGGTCGACGAGCATGCGGGCAGCCGGCGACAGTGCGTCGCGTGACCGCATGCAGATGACGAACCGCCGTTTCGCCCAGTCATCGGCGAGCGGCTGCACGCGAAGCCCCAGGGCCTTCGCGTGCGCTTCCGCGCTCTCCCGCGGCAGGATCGCGATGCCGAGGTTCGCGGCTACGCTGCGACTCGCCGCTTCGAACGTCGAGACCTGGATGCGGTGATTGAGCGACTTGCCCGCCATCGCGGCATACCGTCGGAGCATCGCCTGCATGCTGCTGCCCGGCTGCACGTCGACCTGCGCGTAGTCGAGCGTGTCCGCGAAGGTCAGTTGCTTGCGCGACGCGAGCGGATGCGTGCGCGGAACGACGACCGACAGATGGTCGCTGCGGTAGCCGACCAGCGGAAGTCCGTTCAAGTCGGCCGCGTCCCAGCACACGCCGAAGTCCGCGGCGCCTTCGCGCACGCCGCGCACGATGTCCGTGCTGAGCCGCTCTTCCAGGCTTACGCGCACCGATTGGTGCTTCGCGAGGAAGCTGCCGACGTCCTCCGGGAGGAACTCCGTCAGGACCGAAATGCTGGCGAACACGCGGACGCTGCCGCGCACGCCGGTCGCGAACTCGGAAAGCTCGGTGTGCAACCGTTCCATCGTCGCGAGAATGTCACGGGCTTGCATGAGCAGCGCCTGCCCGGCTGCCGTCGGCTCGATGCCTCGGCGGCCTCGCGTCAGCAAAGGCGAGCCGATTTCCTCTTCGATGGCGGCGATACGCTTGCTGATCGCCGATGGCACGATAGCCTCGCGCTCGGCCGCACGCGCGATGTTCCGCTCCTCGCAGACCGCGACGAAGAGACGCAGGCTGACGGGATCGAAATGCTTTCTCATCGTAAGCCGAGTGACGTCGAGTCCGTACCCGGTGCGCGCCGCCTAAGGCATCGATGGCTCGCGGGTCATTCCGGCTTGAGACCAATCTTCTTGACGATCTTTGCGTACCGCTCCTGCTCGGCGCGCATGTACTGAGCCGCTCCTTCCGGCGTCGTCGGACTGATGATGTTGCCCTGCGCAGCCATTGCGTCCTTGACTTCCTGCGTGCCAAGCGCGGTCGTGAAGCCGGCGTGGATCCGCTTGACTTCCGCCGGCGGCAGCTTGGGCGGGCCCACGACTGTGAACCACCCGCCGATCACCCAGTTCGGCATTCCCTGCTCGGCCATCGTCGGGACGTCCGGCAGCTGCGGAATCCGCTTCTCGGTTCCAATGCCGATCGCGCGCAGCGCGCCCGACTTCAGATGACCCTGCACCGCCGGCACCGCGACGACGCCGAGGTCGACGTGGCCGCCGATCAGGTCGGAAACCATCGGGCCGGTGCCCTTGTAGGGAACGTGGTTGATATCCACGCCCGCCTCCTCGGCGAAGAGCGCGCCCGCGAGATGAATGATCGTCCCGTTGCCCGAGGACGCGTAGTTGTAGCCGCCGGGCTTCGCCTTGAGCAGCGCGACCAGCTCCTTCATGTTCTTGGCGGGAAGCTTCGTCGGATTCACCACCAGCACGAACGGCGTCGAGCCGACGACCATGATCGGCGTGATGTCGGCCAGCGTGTCGTACGGCAACGACTTGAACACGCTCGGATTGATCACGTGGTTGTTCGAAAGCACGCCGATCGTCGAGCCGTCGGCCGGTGCCTTGACGATCGCAGACGTGCCCGGTAATGCCGCCTGCGCCGGGCAGGTTCTCGACCACCACCGATTGCCCGAGCGCCTTGTTCAGCTGCGGGCCCATCGCGCGGACGATCACATCGACGCCGGATCCTGCGCTCACCGGAAGGATGACGCGCAATGGCTTGTCGGATGCCGCGTGCAGCGGCACCGTGCAGCACGACAGACCGAACGCGGCGATCGCCAGCACCGTACGACGTTTGTTCATGACCTTCATCACTTCCTCCTGTCCTGCAGCGGCGCTGGGTCGCCGCCGTGTTCATATGACTTCGGGTCTGCTATTCGTCAAGCGGCGCGTCCGACGATCTCGTCGGTGTGCTCGCCCACGCGTGGCAGCGGGTGCCTTACGCCGAGACGCCGGCCACCCATCAGCAGCGGGAGCAGTGGAATCTCGGTCGACGTTCCCGCTTCGGTCTGCATCGGCACGAGGCCGCCGCTGGCCTTCAGATGCGGGTCGTCGAACAGCTGCTCGGGACGACGGATCGGCGCGTAGGGCAGCTTGGCCGCTTCGAGCTTCGCCGCCAACTCGTCGACACGCGTGCTGCTTGAAGCTCTCGGCGAGACGCTTCAGCAGCGCCGGGCCGAGCGTGCACGCGCTGCTCGTTCGTCTGCAGTGCCGGATCGGCCGCGAGGTCGGGGCGCTCGAGCACCTTGCACAGCGTCTGCCATTGCTTGTCGCTCACCGCGCCGACGAACAGCTCGCCGTCCGCGAGCTGGAACACGTCGTAGACGCTCCACGCCGACACGCGCGCAGGCATCGGCGGCGGCGGCCTCGCCGGTCATCGCGAACTGCTGCATGTGCTGCGACGAGAGGAACACGCAGTTCTCGAACAGCGCGCTCTGGATCTCCTGGCCCTTGCCGGTGCGATGGCGCTCCTGCAGCGCTGCCAGCACGCCGATCGCGCCGAACATCCCGCCCATGATGTCGTTCACCGACGTCCCGGCGCGCAACGGGCGTCCCGGCGGTCCCGTCATGTACGACAGGCCGCCCATCATCTGCACGACCTCGTCGAGCGCGAGCCGGTGCTCGTACGGGCCGGGCAGGAAACCCTTGTGCGCGACATAGATCAGGCGCGGAAAGCGCTTCGACGAGCGTCTCGTAATCCAGCCCGACCGCCGCCATGCGGCCCGGGCGGAAGTTCTCGATGACCGACATCGGCGCTGCCGATCAGCTCGAGCGCCGCGGCGTGGCCCTGCGGGCGTGTCGATGTCGAGCACGACGCTCTTCTTGTTGCGGTTGAACGTCCGGAAGAAGCCGATGCCGAGGCCCGGCAGCTTGCGGGTCTTGTCGCCGCCCGGAGGCTCGACCTTGATCACTTCGGCGCCGAGGTCGGCGAGGATCATCCCGCACGTCGGACCCATCACCATGTGCGTGAATTCGACGACACGCACGCCCTGCAACGGCAACGATTGAGCAGCGGTCATCGGGCGCCTCTTCAAGCAGCCGCTTGCGCGGTCAGCGTTTTCGGAAGGCCCGCGCGGAAGATCGCGCCGTGCAGCGATTCGCCCTGCAGCCACTCGCCGACCTGGCCGCGAAGCGCGAACAGCTTCTGCGAGATCGATGCCGGTATGCGACGCCCATGCTCGCAAGCATGTAGGCGACGTCTTCGGTCGACGCGTTGCCGCTGGCGCCCGGCGCATGCGGGCAGCCGCCGATGCCGGCGAGCGAAGCATCGAAGCGCGCAATGCCCACTTCCATCGCCGCGTAGATGTTCGCCAGCGCGAGGCCCCGCGTGTCATGGAAATGGCCGCACCAGAAGCGGTCGCCCGCGAGCGCCCGCGCCTGCTCGAACAGGTCGCGCACGCCCGCAGGATCGGCATAACCGACGGTGTCGGCGATGCTGACGCGGTCCGCGCCGGCATTCAGCAGCGCATGCGAGCAACCGCAGGACTTCCTGCGGCGCCACGTGGCCCTGCAGCGTGCATCCGAACGCCGTGCCTACGCCGCCTTCGATCAGCGTCTTCGACCCCGCCACGTCGCGGGCCGCACGGATCTTCGCCAGCTCGTCGACCATCTCGTCCGGCGTCTTGCGCACGTTGGCGCGACTGTGCGCGTCGCTGGCCGACAGCGGCACGAGCAGCAGGTCCGCGCCGGATTCGATCGCGCGCTCGGCGCCCTTGAGGTTCGGCACCAGCACCGAGACGAACAAGTCCGGGCAGCGTCTTCGCGAACGCCACGAGCTCGGCCGTGTCGGCGAGCTGCGGCAGCAGTCGCGCCGGAACGAACGAGCCGACCTCGATCTCGCGCAGGCCCGCGTCGTAGGCCTGCCGGATCCACTCGCACTTGTGTCGGTGGGAAGCGTCGTCGGAATGCTCTGCAGCCCGTCGCGCAAGCCCGACTTCGCGGATGACGACGTGTCGCGGCAGGCGCGTTGCGGCGATGCTCATCGTGTTCCTCCTTCGGAACCGGGGACATCGCGCGATCTTCTTTCGGGTCCGCGGCTTGTCCTGTCTGTCCCGAACTTTAAGAGATCGGGGCGAGCCGATGTGCTCTATTTCGGCCGCCCAGCCGTTCCCGGCCGGAACGGCTGATCCGGGAGATAGCGGCGTCAGGCGCCGGACGGCCTCACGCCTTCGCTCAAGCAGCGTTCGAGCTCTTGATCGCGAGCCGGTACCGGTGCAGCAACGGTTCCGTATAGCCGCTCGGCTGCGACACGCCTTCGAAGATCAGCGCGCAGGCCGCCTTGTACGCCGTCGAGCGATCGTAGTCCGCCGCCATCGGTCGATACAGCGGGTCGCCGGCATTCTGCCGATCGACGACCTTCGCCATCCGCCTGCACGCGTCCTCCACCTGCTCGCGCGTGACGACACCGTGCTTCAGCCAGTTCGCGATGTGCTGGCTCGAGATGCGCAACGTCGCACGGTCCTCCATCAGCCCGACGTTGTTGATGTCCGGCACTTTCGAGCAGCCCACCCCCTGGTCGATCCAGCGCACGACGTAGCCCAGGATCCCCTGAACGTTGTTGTCGACCTCGCGGCGGATCTCATCGACCGACCACTGCGCTTTCTCGACGACCGGAACCTGCAGGAGCCCGTCGAGCAACGCATCGCGTTCCTCGTCGGCATCGATCTTCTCGAGCTCCCGCTGCACGGCATCGACATCGACTTCGTGATAGTGCAGCGCGTGCAGCGTCGCGGCCGTCGGTGAAGGCACCCACGCTGTGTTCGCACCCGCTTTCGGATGCGCGATCTTCTGCTCGAGCATCGCCGCCATCAGGTCGGGCATCGCCCACATGCCCTTGCCGATCTGCGCCCGCCCGCGCAGGCCCGCAGCTCAACCCGACGAGAACATTGTTGCGCTCGTACGCGGTGATCCACGCCGACGACTTCATGTCGCCCTTGCGGATCATCGGGCCCGCTTCCATCGCCGTGTGCATCTCGTCGCCGGTGCGGTCGAGGAAGCCGGTGTTGATGAATGCGACGCGCGCAGCGGCCGCCTTGATACACGCTTTGAGGTTTACGCTGGTGCGACGCTCCTCGTCCATGATGCCGAGCTTGACGTGTTGCCGCGGAAGGCCGAGCAGATCTTCGACGCGCGCCGAACAGCTCGTCGGCGAACGCGACTTCGTCGGGCCCGTGCATCTTCGGCTTGACGATGTAGATCGAGCCGGTGCGCGAGTTGCGCCTTGCGCTTGCGATCGTGCAGCGCGATCGAGGGTCGTGACGACGGCGTCCAGGATGCCCTCGGGGATCTCGCGGCCGTCGCGGTCAAGGATCGCCGGGATTGGTCATCAGGTGGCCGACGTTGCGCACGAACAGCAGCGACCGGCCCTTGCAGCTCGAGCGGCTTGCCGTCGGCGCCCGTGTAGCGGCGATCCTCGTTCAGCCGTCGCGTGAACGTGCGGCCGCCCTTGGCTGACTTCCTCGGTCAGCGTGCCCTTCATCAGGCCGAGCCAGTTGCGATAGATGGCGACCTTGTCGTCGGCGTCGACGGCCGCGACCGAATCCTCGAGGTCCATGATCGTCGTAAGCGCCGCCTCGACGACGATGTCCTTCACGCCTGCCGCGTCCGTGCGTCCGATCGTGTGATCGCGATCGACCTGGATCTCGACGTGCAGGCCGTGATTCCTGAGCAACACAGTCGTCGGCGCTTCGGCACGGCCCTGGTAGCCACGGAACTGCGCAGGATCCTTGAGCCCGCTCTCCCCGTCCTTGAGCTGCACATGCAAGCCCCCGTCTGCGAACCGTGTAGGCGGTCGAGTCGGCGTGCGAGCCGCGAGCGAGCGGAAATGCCGAATCGAGGAACACGCGCCCGCGCGCGATCACCGCCTTGGCGCGCTCGAAGCTGAACGCCGTGCCCTTCGCGGTCGCGCCGCTGTCGGGGATCACGTCGGTGCCGTACAACGCATCGTAGAGGCTCCCCCAGCGCGCATTCGCGGCGTTCAGCGCGTAGCGGGCGTTCGACACCGGCACGACGAGCTGCGGACCGGCCTGCTCGGAGATTTCCGGATCGACGTCGGCGGTCGTTGCCTGCACACGTCCCGGATCGGGGACGAGGTAGCCGATGCGTTCGAGAAACGTCCGATACGCACGCATATCGCGGATCGGACCAGGATGCGCACGGTGCCATGCATTGAGCTCCGCTTGCAGGCGGGCGCGTTCGGCCAGCAACGCGCGGTTGCGCGGCGCGAATTCATGGACGATCGTGCTGAACCCGTTCCAGAAGGCCGCCGGCTCGACGCCGGACCCGGGCAGGGCCTCGTCCTCGAGGAAGCGAGCCAGCGTTTCGGCCACCTGCAGGCCGTTCCGGTCGACACGTCGGGTCATGATCGTTCCTTGGTCGGGGTGCTGCGCGGGAAGGCCGCGCGTCGTTCACCCGAATCGTATCGGACCGGCGGAGGACAGGTCAGGCTCGCGCTACATCGACGCGGTCGCGGACAGGCGCGGGCCGAGCAGCCGTCACCGCCCGCGATGGCACGGTGCGTAAATGGGCACTACTGGCCTGGGCAGCGCGGGACTAACATTCACTGGCGGCAGGTCGCGAACCTGCGCAACGCGCGCTGGCTCGATGCCCTGACGGCGTCCGCTGCCGTGGCGACCGGGAATGCCGCTACAAGGAGCCTCGCATGGGACCCTATCCTCACGACGCCGCGCGCGCGGAGATCTCAGACCAGAACCCGATGGGCACCGACGGCTTCGAGTTCGTCGAGTACGCATCGACCGAGCCGAAGAAGCTCGGCGAGCTGTTCGAGCAGATGGGATTCGCCGCCGGTCGCCCGCCACCGCTCCCGCGACGTGACGCTCTACCGCCAGGGCGACGTCAACTTCGTCGTCAATGCCGAACCCGACAGCTTCGCGCGCCGCTTCGCCGAAGCGCACGGTCCGTGCGCCTGCGCGATGGCGTTCCGGGTCGCCGATGCGAAGCACGCGTTCGAGCGCGCGGTGCGGCTCGGCGCGAAGCCGGTGGAGACCAAGGTCGGCCCGATGGAGCTCAACATTCCCGCGATCGAGGGCATCGGCGGCAGCCTGCTGTACTTCGTCGATCGCTACGGCGACCAGGGCACGATCTACGACGTCGACTTCCGCTGGACCGGCGAGCGCGAGGCGCGCCCGCACGGCGCCGGCCTGCTATTACGTCGATCACCTGACGCACAACGTCCACCGCGGCAACATGGCGAAGTGGGCCGACTTCTACGAGCGCCTGTTCAACTTCCGGCAGATCCGCTACTTCGACATCGCGGGCAAGCTGACCGGCCTGTTCTCAGCAAGGCGCTGACGAGCCCGGACGGCAAGATCCGCATCCCGATCAACGAGAGCGCGGACGACAAGAGCCAGATCGAGGAGTACCTGCGCGACTACCGCGGCGAGGGCATCCAGCACGTCGCGTGCGGTTGCCACGACATCTACGAGACCGTCGAGAAGCTGCTGGCGCGCGGCGTGCCGTTCATGCCCGCGCCGCCGGACGCGTACTACGACAAGGTCGACACACGCCTGCCGAACCACGGCGAGCCGATCGAGCGGCTGCGCGAGCTGGGTCTGCTGATCGACGGCGAAGGCATCGTCGAGGGCCGCGAGACGCGCGTGCTGCTGCAGATCTTCACGAAGAACGTGATCGGCCCGATCTTCTTCGAGCTGATCCAGCGCAAGGGCGACGAAGGCTTCGGCGAGGGCAACTTCAAGGCGCTGTTCGAGAGCATCGAGCAGGACCAGATCGAGCGGGGAGTCATCGGTACGAACCGATGAAAAAGGCGTCCGCACGTTCGGCGGCTGACGTAACGCCGGCGCTGCGCCTTTTTCATCGGGATTGGATCAGGCGGGCGCCTTCGGGCGGCCGGGCGGCGCCCGCCGGCAAAGGCAACGAAAAACGAGCGTGATGCTGGCGACTGTCTTCGGGTTGCGGGTGCATGGGAGATGAGCACTTGCACGACGCCATGGGGCGACAATCCGCTCGCGCCCGCGCCCGGCACGTCGCTCGGCCCGCTGGAGACGATCGACGATGCGTCGGTACGCGAGTTCCAGTTCGGCGAAGGACGACGCGTGTTCTCGATGCTCGTGGTTCGGCGCGGCGATGACGTGCGGGCGTACGTGAACGCGTGCCCGCACGTCTGGCTGCCGCTGACGTTTCGCAGCCCGCGACTGTTGAGCGCGGATGGTGCGCGGCTCGTGTGCTCGAACCATCTCGCCGAGTTCGCGGTCGACGACGGACGCGCGCTGTCCGGACCGGTCGAGCCCGGATGCGGACTGGCACGCATCCCGGTGCACGTGAACGGCCGCGGGGAAATCGTGATCGGAGAACCGGAGCAACGATGAAAACCAGGACGTCTGCCGCACTACTCTCGCCCGACATCGAGCGGCCGCGACCTCGCCTACCAGAGCGGATTCGGCAACGACGTTCGCGACCGAGGCGCTGCCGGGTGCGCTTCCGGTCGGTCGCAACTCGCCGCAGCGCGCGCCGTACGGCCTCTACGCCGAGCAGTTCTCGGGCACGGCGTTCACTGCGCCTCGCGCGCACAATCGGCGCTCGTGGCTCTACCGGATCCGCCCCGCCGCGATGCACGAGCCGTTCCGGCGTATCGCGCTTGGACGCATCGAGAGCCGGTTCGACGCGTCGACCGCGGGTCCGAACCAGCTGCGCTGGGACCCGCTGCCGATACCGGCGGCGCGGACCGATTTCGTCGAGGGCCTGTTCACGATGGCGGGCAACGGTGAGCCTGCGATCCAGTCCGGGTGCGGCGTGCATCTTTATGCGGCGAACGCGTCGATGGCCGACCGCTACTTCTACGATGCCGACGGCGAGCTGCTGATCGTGCCGCAGCAGGGACGGCTGCGCATCGCGACCGAGCTCGGCGTGCTCGACGTCGAGCCGCAGGAGATCGCCGTGATCCCGCGCGGGTTGCGTTTTCGCGTCGAGTTGCCGGACGGCACGGCGCGCGGCTATGTCTGCGAGAACTACGGCGCGCTGTTCCGCCTGCCGGATCTCGGGACCGATCGGCAGCAACGGCCTCGCCAACCCGCGCGATTTCGCAACACCGGTCGCCGCGTACGAGGACCGCGAAGGACGCTTCGAGCTGGTCGCGAAGTTCATGGGCGAGATGTGGTCGGCCGACGATCGACCACTCGCCGCTCGATGTCGTGGCCTGGCACGGCAATTACGCGCCGTACAAGTACGACCTGCGCCGCTTCAATGCGATCGGCTCGATCAGCTTCGACCATCCGGACCCGTCGATCTTCCTCGTGCTGCATTCGCCGAGCGACACGCCTGGCGTGGACAACATCGATTTCGTGATCTTTCCGCCGCGCTGGCTGGTGATGCAGGACACGTTCCGCCCGCCGTGGTTTCACCGCAACTACGCGAGCGAGTTCATGGGCCTCGTGCACGGCGCGTACGATGCGAAGGCCGAAGGGTTCGTGCCCGGCGGCGCGAGCCTGCACAACTGCATGAGCGGTCATGGGCCGGACGCGGAGACGTTCGAGAAGGCGACGAACGCCGACCTGTCGAAGCCACAGGTCATCGAAGACACGATGGCGTTCATGTTCGAGACCCGCTGGGTGCTGGCGCCGACGGCGCAGGCGGCAGAGTCGGCGCAACGGCAGCACGAGTACTACCGCTGCTGGCAGGGCCTGCGCCAAGCATTTCGACCCGAGCTCGCGATGACCGGACGCTGGCTTCGGCGACGACATTGCACGCGCTTGAAACGAACGGACGCCCATGCTGCGCGAGCTGAAGGAAGTCGTGAAGCACAGCGCTGCGGACGCGGCGCGGCGACCCGAGCGGGCCGACTGGACGATCGATCAGGGATGGAAGAACTACACGCCGGCCGAGCACGCGGTGTGGAAGACGCTGTTCGAGCGCCAGAGCAGGCTGCTGCCCGGACGGGCCTGCGACGAATTCATTGCCGGCATGCGCGCACTGCCGATCGGAGCGGACCCGATTCCGGACTTCCGGCGGCTCTCCGACGTGCTGGTCGAAGCACACCGGATGGCAGGTCGTCGCCGTGCCGGGCCTGGTGCCGGACGACGATGTTCTTCGACCATCTCGCGAACCGGCGCTTTCCCGCCGGGCAGCTTCATCCGCGGCGCCGGACGCGCTCGACTATCTCGAGGAGCCGGACGTCTTCCACGATGTCTTCGGTCACGTGCCGATGCTGATGAACCCGGTCATCGCCGACTACATCCAGGCGTACGGCGAAGGCGGCCTGCGGGCACGCAAGCTCGGCGTGCTCGAGCAGCTGGCGCGCGTCTATTGGTACACGGTCGAGTTCGGCCTGGTGCAGCAGGCGGACGGCCTGCGCATCTACGGGTCGGGCATCGTCTCCTCGTACAGCGAGACGCTGTTCGCGCTCGACGACGCTTCGCCGAATCGCATCGGGTTCGATCTGCTGCGGGTGATGCGCACGCGCTACCGGATCGACGATTTCCAGGAAACCTACTTCGTGATCCGCGACCTCGACGCGCTGCTGGAGCTCGCCCGCATCGATTTCGCGCCGCTGTACGATCGCGTCCGCGACCTAAGCGAGCTCGACCCCGGCGACATCCAGCCGGGCGATGCCGTGATCACGCGCGGCACGGGTCGCTACCACGCAGCGCGCCGGCAGGGAGCTTGACATGACAACCGACGCCCGCACGGTCTTCATCACCGGCGCCGCCGGTCATCTTGCCCAGGCCGTCGCGGAGGCTTTTGCGCAACGCGGCGCGAACCTGGTCCTGACCGGCCGCCGGGAGAGCCTGGAACGAGCGTACGGCAACGAGAACGCGCAGCGCCTGTTCGCGCCCGCCGATCTGCTGGACCAGCGACAGGTCGAAGCCGCCGTCGCAACCGCCCTGGCACGGTTCGGCCGAATCGATGTGCTCTGCAACATCGCGGGCGGCTTTCGGATGGGCGATCCGGTCCATGCGACGCGGGACGAAGACTGGAACTACCTGTTCGACGTCAATCTGAGGACGATGCTCCACGCGGTACGGGCGGTCGTCCCGACGATGCTTGCGCAGGGTGGCGGGAAGGTCGTGAACGTCGCGGCCGCCGCCGCGCTGAAGGGTACGGCGCGAGCGGGCGTCTACGCGGCGAGCAAGTCGGGCGTCATCCGCCTTACCGAGGCGATGGCCGCCGAGCTGCGCGATCGCAACATCAACGTGAACTGCGTGCTTCCGACGATCATCGACACGCCGGACAACCGCGCCGCGATGCCGCAGGCGCGGATCCCGCGCGCTGGGTGGCGCCCGGCGATCTGGCCAGCGTCATCGTGTTCCTCGCGTCCGACGAGGCACGGGCGATCCACGGGGCCGCGTTGCCGGTGACCGGCCTGTCCTGACGTCGCCGCGGCAGCGAGTCAGTCGCACTCCTACGAGCGGTTTCCGGTGAAGTCCGATTGCCGCGCACGCCCGATCGGCGCTATCTCGTTGCGTGCGCGTGAGGCATTTCCTGCCGGATCGCCTCATGCATGAATGCCGCCCATCCCGTGACCCGAGTCTATCTGGTCGAAGACTCGCCGATCCTGACGAAGCTCCTTGTCGGCCTGCTCGACGCCGAGCCCGGAGTTCACGTCGTCGGCCGCGCCGACAATGCGCACGCCGCGACCAAGGAAATCCTCGAGGTCCATCCCGACGCGGTCGTGCTCGATCTGCATCTGCGCGAAGGCAACGGGATCGACGTGATGCGCGCGCTTCGCCAGGCGGGCACGGTCCCGACGTTCATCGTCCTCACCAATCACTCGGGCCTTCCGTATCGCAAGGCCGCCCTCGAAGCGGGGGCGCACCATTTCTTCGACAAGAGCACGGAGATTCCGCTAATGTTGTCGCTGATCCGGACCCTGCAACGGGGTGCGAAGACGACGAAGTAAAACGATCCCGAGGGGGACTGAATGCAGGATCAGAACGTGCAGGCCACCGCCATCGAGGCGGGCAAGGTGCTGGATACGCTCGCCGCGCTGAGTGTCGAGCTTTCCTGCCACTGCGACGTGCCGCCGACCACGCTGGTGCTGGAAGCCGGCAAGGTGAAGGAAGCGTGCGAAGCGATCGACGACGCGGTGTCGTCGCTGAAGCGAATCCTCGCCCTCACCGACGCGAGCGGCGCGTCGATCTTCGTCGACAGCGCGGGCAAGTCGCCGGGCGGCTCGTGACGCTGCGTCGCAAGCGCTACCCGCAACGCGACCCCGTCTGACCGTTCCGCCTAGCCGATCACGCCCCGGGCGCGCAGCGCATCGATCTGTACGGCCGAAAGGCCGAGCTCCGCGAGCACGGAATCGGTGTGCTCGCCGAGCCACGGCGCGCGCTGCTGAACCCGCCCCGGCGTTGCGCTGAGCTTGGGCACGATGCCCGGCACGGCGACATCGCCGCCGTCGTAAGTCGGCTGGCGCAGGATCATGTCCCGCGCGCGGTACTGCGGATCGCGCGCGATGTCGGCAATCGTGAAAACGCGGCCGGCCGGGACGTTCGCCGTGTCCATTGCCGAAAGCACCTCGTCCACCGAGTGTGCACGCGTCCATTGCTCGATCGCGTCGTCGATCTCGGCCACACGCTGCACCCGACCCGCATTGACCTGCAGTCCCGGATCTGCGGCCAGGTCGTCCCGGCCGATACATCGCATCAGGCGCCGGAAGATCGTGTCGCCGTTTCCGCCGATCAGCACGATGCCGTCGTTGCATCGGTAGGCGTTCGACGGTGCGATGCCGGGCAGCGCGCTGCCGGCCGCCTCGCGCACGATGCCGTTCACGTCGTATTCCGGCAGCAGGCTTTCCATCATGTTGAACACCGATTCGTACAGCGCGACGTCGACGACCTGCCCGCGGCCGCCGCGCGCATTGCGGTGGTGGAGCGCCATCAGCACGCCGATCGTGCCATGCAGCGCGGCGATCGAATCGCCGATCGACACGCCGACACGCACCGGGATCTCACCCGGCTGCGCGGTCAGATGGCGCAAGCCCCCCATGGCTTCTCCGATGACCCCGAAACCCGGCCGGTCCTTGTACGGGCCGGTCTGGCCGTAGCCCGAGATCCTCAGCATGACCAGGCCGGGATTGTCGGCGCTCAGCGTTTCGTAGCCGAGTCCCCACTGCTCCATCGTGCCCGGTCGGAAGTTCTCGATCAGCACGTCCGCCTCGGCGGCCAGCTTGCGCAGGATTGCCTGGCCTTCGGAATCGCGAAGGTCGATCGCGACCGACAGCTTGTTGCGCGATTGCACATGCCACCAAAGCGACGTGCCGTTGCGAACCACGCGCCAGTTGCGCAGCGGGTCGCCGTCGCCGGGCGGCTCGATCTTGATCACCCGGGCGCCGAAATCGGCGAGTGTCTTGCCTGCGAACGGGCCTGCGATCAGCTGGCCGAGCTCGATGACCTTCAGCCCTTCGAGGGGCAACGCCGCCGCTTGCGCCATCGTCGATTCCTCCGCGCCTGATTTTGCCTCTACTTTAGTCGAACCTGTCCTGGCAGCCCGCGCGGCATCCGCCGCGGAACGCGCCGGAACGCTGGCGCGCGATCCTTCCTCCAGCGCCTGATCGAAGGCGTACCAACGGAGGGAATCATGGGCCGTTCCATCGCTCGCTGGGCTGCGTGGGCTCTCGTCCTCGCCTCGTTGCCGTTGCTGCACGGTTGCTACGCGTTCGCGTGGTTCTTCGGCGAGACGCCGGGCGCGATGCATTCGAAGGTCGTGACCGGGAAGGACGGCCCGCTCTTGAATCGCGCGTTCTCGTTCAGGGCGGACGTCGAGCTCAGGCCCTGCGAGCAAACCACGGATGCGCTGGGCTACACGATCTACTGCGACTACGTGTTCCCCGACGGCACGAGCCTCCGCTCGGTCTTCGAGTTCGATTGGCTGACCGGCAATGTCGTCCTCAATCGCTACGGGCCGATCATCCTGCAGGTTCCTGCGGACGCGGGCTACTTCGCGGGGACATTCGACAACGGGAACGGAACGCTTGGCGGTCTCTTCGTGACGTCGGGGCTTTCATCGTTGCCGCTCGATACCGTGACGACGCTTCGCGCCGAACCGGGCACGCAGCTCGTCATCGTCGATCTTTCCGCGGCCCCCGCCGTCCCCGGCCGGCTCGGTCTCAAGTTCGACTATCGCGCGAACAGCCCGGCGATCAAGGTGATGTCGGCGGCGAAGTTCCAGCTCGGAAGCCGAACGTTCTATCCGCCGCTGCTGCCGTGCGTAACGAGTTTCGGCGGGCTCGCGCCGTTGAGCGCGGCTGCGATTCCGAGCTCGCAAGCGATTGCAGCCTTTGCTCAACCGTGCAAATCCAAGATCTACGACTTCCTGGGCTCCGGTGACCCAGGCCCCCTTCCCGTCACCGTCGTCGAGTTCTACAACGCGGCGCTCGATCACTATTTCATCACCTGGTATCCCGGAGGAAATCGCGGGGCTCGATAGCGGCGCTACTGCCCGCGGCTGGACGCGCACGGGGCTGACGTTCAACGTGTATCGGCAGCAAGGCAACGGAACATCGTCGGTGTGCCGCTTCTACCTGCCGCCGCAATTCGGCGATTCCCACTTCTTCGGCCGCGGCGCCGAGGAATGCCGGGCCACGGGCGACGCGCATCCGGCATTCATCCTCGAGCAATCGGATTACATGCACGTGTGGCTGCCGACGCAGGGCTTCTGCCCTGGGACGACGCGACCGGTCTACCGCGTGTTCAGCAACCGCGCCGACGTCAATCACCGCTACACGACCGATCGCGCCGTGCGCGACCTGATGGTCCAGCGGGGTTGGCTGGCCGAAGGCGACGGACCGGATCGGTCGTGATGTGCGGACCGGCTGAACGAACGCTAGCGGGTCCAGGGGCGCCGCAGCGTCGCGTCGATACCGTAGCGTTCGATCGCACGCGCCACGAGGTCGTCGGGGACCGCGCCGCGCGCGTGCAAGCGCGTGTAACGCGGCCACGACGATGTGATGGCGGTCGACCTCGAAGAACCGCCGCAGGACCGCCCGCGTGTCGCTGCGGCCGAAGCCGTCGGTGCCGAGTGCAGTGAACTCCGCATCGACGTATTCGGCGATGAGCTGCGGCAATGCGCGGACGTAGTCGGTCGCCGCAATGACCGGCGCGTTGCCGTCGAGCAGGCGGCCCACATGGCTGCGTCGATCGGCCCGCCCGGGATGCAGCCGGTTCCAGCGTTCGCTTTCCCGCGCCTCGCGCGCAAGCTCGCTGAAGCTCGTGACGCTGAAGACGTCGCTGGCCACGCGCCACTCTGCGGCGAGAAGGGCCGCGGCAGCCAGCACCTCGCGGAAGATCGAGCCCGAGCCGAGCAGCCGCACGCGCGGCGCATTGCCTTCGACGTCATGCCCTGCGAAGCGATACATGCCCGCAACGATGTCAGCTTCCTTGCCGCTCGCAAGCGACGCCTGCGGGTAATTCTCGTTGGTCACCGTGAGGTAATAGAACACGTCCTCGCCGCGCTCGAGCATCGCGCGCATCCCGTGATCCACGATCACGGCGAGCTCGCTCGCAAACGCCGGATCGTACGCGCGACAGTTCGGCACGGTCGCGGCGACGACATGGCTCGAGCCGTCCTGATGCTGCAGTCCCTCGCCGCTCAGCGTCGTGCGTCCGGCGGTCGCGCCCAGCAGGAAGCCGCGTGCGCGCTGGTCGGCCGCCGCCCAGATCAGGTCGCCGACGCGCTGGAAGCCGAACATCGAGTAGTAGATGTAGAACGGCAGCACGGCCAAGCCATGCACGCTGTACGACGTTGCGGCCGCGGTCCACGACGCGAGCGCGCCCGCCTCGGTGATGCCCTCTTCGAGCATCTGTCCGTCCTTCGCCTCGCGGTAGTACAGCATCGAGCCGGCATCCTCGGGCTCGTAGAGCTGGCCGACCGGCGAGTAGATGCCGATCTGGCGGAACAGGCTCGCCATGCCGAACGTGCGCGCTTCGTCCGCGACGATCGGCACGACGCGCGATCCGAGCACCGGATCCTTCAGCAGTCCGCCGATGATGCGCACGACGGCGGTCGTCGTGGACATCTCCTTGTCGTCGGCTTCGAGGGCGAAGCGCGCGTACTTTTCGAGCGGCGGCACAGCGAGCACCGGCGCCTCGCGCCGTCGTTTCGGCAGGAATCCGCCGAGCGCATCGCGTCGCTCGCGCAGATAGCGCATCTCGCGGCTGTCGGACGGCGGACGGTAGAACCGAACCGCGTCGATGTCCTCGTCGGAAAGCGGCAGGGCGAAGCGGTCGCGGAACGCGCGCAATGCATCGACGTCGAGCTTCTTCTGCTGGTGCGCGGTCATGCGGGATTCGCCGGCACCGCCCATCCCGTAGCCTTTCTTCGTCTTCGCCAGGATCACCGTCGGCTGGCCCTGGTGCGCCTGCGCCTCGCGAAAGGCCGCGTAGAGCTTGCGCAGGTCGTGGCCGCCGCGCTTCAGCGCATCGATTTCCGCCACGCTCATATGCGAGACCAGCGACTGCAGCTCCGGATCCAGATTGAAGAAGTGCTCCTGGTTGTACGCGCCGTCGTTCGCGCCGAGCGTCTGGTACTGGCCGTCCACCGTGGCGGCGAAGATGCGCAGCAGCACGTGGTGCTTGTCGCGTGCGAACAGCGGGTCCCAATCGGAGCCCCACAGCACCTTGATCACGTTCCAGCCGGCGCCGGTGAACAGCGACTCCAGCTCCTGGATGATCTGGCCGTTGCCGCGTACCGGTCCGTCGAGCCGCTGCAGGTTGCAGTTGATGACGAACGTCAGGTTGTCGAGGTTCTCGCGCGCCGCCAGCGTCAGCGCGCCGATCGATTCCGGCTCGTCCATCTCGCCGTCGCCGAAGACGCCCCACACGTGGCGTCCGCGAGGCTCGACGATGCCGCGATGCGCGAGATAGCGGATGAAGCGCGCCTGGTAGATCGCGCTGATCGGACCGAGCCCCATCGAGCCGGTCGGGAATTGCCAGAACGAGGGCATCAGCCACGGATGCGGATACGACGAGAGTCCCTGTCCGCCGACCTCCTGGCGGTAATGCGCGAGCTGCGTGTCGCTCAACCGCTCTTCGAGGAAAGCGCGCGCGTAAACGCCCGGAACCGAGTGCGGCTGGAAGAACACCAGATCGTCGGCGCGGAAGAAATGATTGAAGCCGGTCTCGAAGATCTCCGCAGCCGACGTGTAGCTCGCGATGTGTCCGCCGAGCTCGCCATGCGCCTTGTTCGCGCGCACGACCATCGCGAGCGCATTCCAGCGGACGATCGCCATGATCCGTTCTTCCAGCGCGAGATCGCCGGGATAGTGGCCCTGCCGGTCGAGCGGAATCGTGTTCTGGTAGGCGGAGTAAGGCGTAATGCGCTCGACGATGCCGAGGTGCTGCGCCTGCTCTTCCAGCTTTTTCAGCAGATAGTGGCCCCGGTCGCGGCCGGCGCTGCGCACGACCGCCTCGAGCGCGTCGAGCCACTCGCGGGTTTCCTGCGGATCGGTGTCTTCCTCGCGCGGGCGCGCGGCTCTGGCGGCGGCAGGATCCGGCGGCAGCGGGGCGTTCACGACGGCTCAATCCCGTACAAGACACTGGGTCCCCGCCTCCGCGGGGACGACGCTGACGCGTCACCTGCGCGGGGACGACCCTGTGATCTGTTCGCTCGGCAGCAAGGTCACCAGCGCTGCCGTGCACGCAGCGATTGCGGCCATCAACAGGAACAGGCTGGAGAAGCCGATGCTCTTGACGAACGGGCCGAGCAGCCACACCGCGAGCGAGCTGATGCCGAACGACACGGTGAGCCGCATGCCCGGCCACGCGCGAGCGGATGCGATCGTCGACATAGCGGACGATCATCGCGTCGGTGAACGGGATCGCACCGAAGATGAACACCATGACCGCGAGCAGCGCGGTGAACAGCCACCAGCCCTGCGCGTGAGCCGCGAGCGCCAGCAACGGAATCTGCACCAGGACGATGACGAGATACAGCGGCTTCAGCGGCATGCGGTCGATCATGCGGCCGACGAAAATCTGCGCAAACGAGGCCACCGCATAGATCGCCGCCAGCAACCCGCCGAGCATGGCGGGATCGTCGATGATGCCGAGGAAACGCTCGGACAGGAACTGCGTGTTGCCGTTCGTCGTGAAATTGAACAGCAGGCTGCCGGTGACGGCCGCCGCGGTCATCACGACGAATGCGCGGGCGAGCATCGCCGGCGACAACGAGACGCTGGTGCCGCCCTTCCGCTTCGATGGCGCCTCGGTTTCCTCGGGGCACACGCGCGCGAACACGATGCCGAGGAGGATGCACGCGATGCCCGGGATGGCGAACGCTGCGCGCCAACCGAGCCATTTGACGAGCAAGCCGGTGACGAGCGCGGTGAGCGCGATGCCGAGATTGCCGGCCAGACCGTTGACGCCGATCGTCGCGCCCGGATTGCGCGCGTGCTGCACGAGCATCGGGATGCCGACCGGG
Source organism: uncultured beta proteobacterium (assembly GCA_963804205.1). Lineage (GTDB taxonomy): Bacteria > Pseudomonadota > Gammaproteobacteria > Burkholderiales > Casimicrobiaceae > VBCG01. The sequence goes on from CAWDPJ010000012.1 coordinate 284,060, forward strand.
TGATAGATCGATGCGAACGCGCCGACGAGCGTGAGCGCGGCCGCGAGCTGCCACGCGTTCTGAACGGCCGCGCAGAGCAGCGTGGCGGCGCCCATGCCGAAGAAGAACACGAGCATCATCGCGCGCCGGCCCCAGAGGTCGCCGAGGCGACCGGACGGCAGCGCTCCCAGCCCGAACAGGAAGAACGCCCCGACGCCGAACGGCATCAGGTCTTCCCAGCGCGTGAAGCCGAAGTCGACGGCAATCGATGACACGGCCGTCGCGAAGATCAGCAGGAACATGTGATCGATCGCGTGCGCGATATTGAGCAGCAGCGACACGGCGCGGGGCCACTCGCCAGGTATCGACGCAGGCGCGCCGGCGCCGCTCCCTCCGTTCATCGCATGACCTCCATCTTCGGCTCGGCATGGATCCGAATCGCGGGACCGGTCGCGTCGGCCGCAACGCCTGCCGCATCGTGCGCCACGAGGTAACCAAACGTCATCGCCGGACCGAGCGTGATGCCGCCGCTCGGATAGTAACCTCCCATCACGCTCGCCATGTCGTTGCCGCAGGCATAGAGCCCGGGGATCGGCCTGCCCGCGCTGCCGAGCACGCGCCCGTTCGCGTCGCGTCGTGAGGCCTGCGAACGTGCCGAGGCTGCCCGGGAGGACCTTGACCGCGTAGAACGGCGCGCGATCGATCGGGGCGACGCACGGGTTTGGCGTCTGCGCGGCATCGCCGCCGACACGGTTGTACAACGTGTCACCGCGACCGAACTCCGGATCGCGTCCCAGGCGCGCTTCGCGGTTGTAGCGATCGACCGTTGCTAGAAAGCGATGCAGCGTCGATGCCGCAGGCTTGTGCGAGCGCCTTCGATGCTGCCCGCACGCTGCAGATAACCCGATCGCAAGCGAGGCTCCGATCGGCATCGGTGCGGGTTTCACGTGGCCGAGCCCGAAGCGGCGAATGAACCGGTGGTCGCACACCAGCCAGGCCTCGACCGGCTCGCCGCGGGGGATCGTCGCGAAAAGTGCGGACATGAAATCGTAGTACGACCCCGCCTCGTTGACGAATCGCCTGCCCGCGCGCGTCACCGCGATCACGCCGGGCTTCGCGCGGTCGATCAGGTGCGGGAAATGACCGATCGACGCCGTCACGCGCGGTGCACGAGCGACACGGGCGCCCAGCGCCGCAGCAGCGGCGACTCGCGTGTCGACGACACCACCGGCGGCTTCGCCCAACCGCAGCCCGTCACCTGTGTTGGCACGGCGGCGCGGCAGACCAGTGCTCGTTGCCGGTCGGCGTGTGCGGGAAGAGCTCGCGCTTGCGCGCCACGTCGTGCGGGAAGCCTCCGCACGCGAGCACGACACCGCGACGCGCAACGATTTCCATCTCGCCCGCGAGTGTTTCGCACCACCGCTCCCGCAACGCGATCGTTCGCCCGGATCAGTCGCTTGGCCGGACTGTTCACGCGCAGCTCGACGCCGCGATCGAAGGCGGATTTCGCAGAGGCCGCGCGACGAGTGCGTTGCCGTTGACGAGCCGCATGCCGCGTCGATGCACGCAACAGGTCCTTGAAATGCACGAGCACGCGCGCGCGCGACATAGAAGAACGAGCGCCACGAGCGCATCGCGTTCGAGGAAGTGACGCAGCTCAGCACCGGAAGCGATGCCCATGCCCCACGGCGAGATGAGATCCAGCGGCGGGCGCAGCAGTGCCAGCTTCGGCGCCAAGCCGACGCGCGTCGAAGGGCGCTGCGCACACCGAGCGGCCACCGGCGGCAGCGCCCTGGACTCCGTTCGTGGAAATCCGGAATCGCATTGCCGTCGATGAACTGCAGCGACGTTTGCGACTGGAAGAATGTCGACCATGCGCGGAGCGTGATCGAGGAACGCCTCGACGCGCTCGGCGTCGTAAATGGTCGCCAAGCTCGCTCTTGAGGTACGAGCGCGGGACTTCGACATCCTCTTCGATCCCCTCCGCGACGGCAAGCGGATTGCGCGGGATCCACAGCCAGCCTCCGGACCAGGCGGTGGTTCCGCCGATCACCGGTTCCTTTTCGACGACGATGACTTCGAGTCCGACTGAGCGACAGGAGATCGTCCATCACGCGCTTCGCTGGCGCGACATCGCCGGCGCGTTCGCAGGCGCCGTTGCCGACACGACCTTGGCCCGCCGGGCCGCGTGACGGCCTGCGATATAGCCGAACACGAGCCCCGGCCCCAGCGTGATGCCGGGACCTGGGTAGATACCGCCCATGATCGAATGCATGTCGTTGCCGATCGCATAAAGGCCGCGAATCGGACGGTCGTTCTTGTCGAGCACGCGCGCTCTCGCATCGGTGACGAGGCCGGTGGCCGCGCCGATGTCGCCGGGGTAGAGGCGCACCGCGTAGAACGGCGCTTCGGTCAGCGGTCCCAGGCTCGGGTTCGGACCGTCCCAGTCCGCGTCGCCGAGATTTCGCTGGTAGGCGGTGGTGCCGCGCCCGAAATCGCCGTCCACGCCCTTCGCCGCATCGCCGTTGAACCGCTCGACCGTGTGCTCGAGATTGTTCGCATCGATCCCCAGGATCGCGGCAAGCTCGACCAGCGTATCCGCGCGCGTCAGATAGCCGTCGGCAAGGAAATGGTCGACGCGCTTCGCCCCCGGACGCACCATGCCGATGCCGTACTTGCGCACGGCCGCAGCGTCGGCGATGAGAAATGCCGGGATCGTGCTCGCCGTCTTGTGCGCCTCCCGCATCCTGATGCCGAACAGGTGATACGACGTCGATTCGTCGACGAACCGCTTGCCCGCCTTGTCGACGGTGATCATGCCGGGTTTCGCGCGATCCATCAGGAAGTGCGGGAACACAGCGGTGCTGCCGTCGAGACGTTTGCGCACCGAGACCGGCGCCCAGAACGCGTTGCTCAGACCGCCGGTCCCATGGCGCGCACCGAGCCCGAGCGCCAGGTCGTGCATCTCGCCCGTATGGCCCGGCGCGCCCGGACACCAGCCCGGCTCCGCACCCGGCAGCAATTCGCTCCGCAGGCGCGGATGACGATTGAAACCGCCGCTGGCCAGGATGATGCCGCCGCGCACCCGCATCGTTCGCCGTTCGCTTCCCTGACGCAGCGATAGCGCATACGTGCCGGCCGCATCGACCTGGATGCGCTCGACGGAGGTTTCCATCAGCAGCGACACGTTGCTTCGCTGGGCGAGCGAATAAAGGAGGCGTCCCACCAGCGCGTTGCCCATGACCAGTCGCGTGCCGCGCGGATAGCGAAACCGATCGGCGATATACCGGGTCACGAGCTTCACGGCATGACGCAACGACGCGAAACTCTTCGTCAGCCGCAGCAGGTGGAAGATGTCGTTGCGGTCCACCATCATGCCGTCCAGCACGGTGAACTCCGGGATCGGCGGACGGACCAGCGCGAACAGCGGTCCGAGCTTGCGTCCGTCGAACGGCAGCGGCTCGAGCGCGCGGCCCTTGAGCGTCGACCCCTCGAGCTCGCTCAGGTAATCGGGATGCAGCGGATAGGCGCGGTACTTGACGTCGGTGCTTGCCTCGATGCGCGCAACTGCGCGCGGACCGTTGTCGAGAAACGCGCGCCGCAATGCAGCCGGCGTGCGATCACCGATCGCCCGCGTGAGATACGCTTCGGCGACTTCGAGCGTATCGCCTTGCGACACGGTTGCCGCGTGTGGCGTGCCAGGAATCCACGTCGTACCGCCCGAGTACGCGGTGCTGCCGCCGACATACTCCGTGCGCTCGACGAGCAGCACGCTGGCGCCCTTGATCGCCGCGAACAACGCCGCCGACATGCCGGCGCCCCCGGCGCCGATGACGACGACATCGAACGCCTGCGTTTCCGGCGTGTCGGCAAGGTCGATGAGCATTCAGCTGCCAGGAAAGCACTCCGGCCGCAAGGTCGCTTCAAGCTGTGACTCTAACATCGTCGCCGTCCACGACGGCTCCGCTCGTCAGAGCGCACGACCCGGCGAACCGCGGACTTCAGGCCGATACAGCGTCGAATCGCGTTCGCAGGGCCCGCTCGCCCGGCGGCGTGAAATGGACGACGCGGGATCCCTTTTCGCGTCGCGCCCAGCCGAGCGCGCAACAGCGATCGAGCAGCGCGGCCCCGAGCGCGCCCGCAAGATGATGGCGGCGTACGCTCCAGTCGAGGCAGGCGCGGCACAGCTCGCGACGACCGACGGCCAGTCCGTCGACGTCGATGCCGAGCTCGCGAAACCCCTGCAATCCGCCACGCGTGACCACGATGTCGTCGCCATCGGCCCGGAGCCAGCGCCGCTTCTCGAGGCCTTCGTAGACGAGCACACCGAGCTCGCCGGCCAGGTGGTCATAGCAGACGCGCGCCTTGCGCAGCGCCGGCTCGCGCGGGCCGGTGCGCACGCGTACCGCGCCGGTGCGGTACGCGACGCCCATCAGGCTCTCGAGCAGATCCGCGACGTCGTGGTCCGCCAGCCGGAAGTAGCGATGGCGACCCTGGCTCTGCACGGCAAGCAGCCGGGCATCGACGAGCTTCGCAAGATGCGCGCTGACCGTCTGCTTGGTAACGCCCGCGACGTCGGCGAGCTCGGTCGCGGTGAGCGCCTGGCCGGCCATCAGGGCCGTGAGGATCTCGGCGCGCGCGTGGTCGCCGATCAGCGCTGCGATGCGGACGATGCTGGGGCCGACCTTCATGGTTCGATCTTAGCCGAACCGTCTCCGCCTGGAAAAGCGGGCTAATCGTGCATAGCCGTTCGATCGTTCACGAGGAGATCCGCATGAACCTGACCTGCTTCATCCGCTACCAGATCGATCCGTACCAGCGCGAAGCGTTCCGCGAGTACGCACAAACGTGGGCGCGCATCATTCCGCGCTGCGGCGGCGATCTCGTCGGCTACTTCCTGCCGCACGAGGGGACGAACGATGTCGCGTGGGGCCTGATCGCGTTCGAAAGCCTTGCCGCGTACGAGGCCTATCGCACCCGGCTGAAGGCCGATCCGGAAGGGCGCGAGAATTTCGCATTCGCGCAATCGAAGCGACTGATCCTTCGCGAGGAGCGTACGTTCCTGGAGACCGTGGACAGCGCGTTTCGCCGGCCCTCGACGCGTGAGGAGGTGCGGTCATGATCGCCGTGATCTTCGAGGTGCAGCCGCACGCGGATCGCAAGGGAGCGTATCTGGACGCCGCAGCGTCGTTGCGACCGTTGCTCGAAGCGCTCGACGGGTTCATTTCGATCGAGCGCTTCGAAAGCCTCGTCACGCCCGGCAAAGTGCTCTCGCTATCGTTCTGGCGCGACGAGGAGGCGGTGGCGCGATGGCGCAACGACGAAGCTCATCGCGCGGTCCAGGAGGCCGGGCGGCGATCGATCTTCGCCGACTACCGGTTGCGCGTGGCGCACGTCCTACGGGACTACAGCATGAACGATCGCCGGCAGGCGCCCGCGGATTCGCTCCGGGCGCATGATGGTGGGGATTCCGGAAAGGGAACCTGACCCCATCTACTGGACTTATGGAAGTGGTTGACACGCGCATCTTTCCTATCGTCGTCCCCGCGAAGGCGGGGATGTGGGCGGACCCAGTGTCTTTGCGGCGAAGAGACACTGGATTCCCGCCTTCGCGGGAATGACGCCGGGATTGGGCGATGCGTCACGCATTTTCGAAACGCTCGATAAGTGAATTCGAGAGCAAGGATCGGAGTGCACGCGGCGGCCCGCGACTCTAGAGTGACGACTCACGAACTCACCTGCGGATGAAATCATGAGCACCGTTGCTGAACTGCTTCCACGTGAAGCTGCTGCATTCGAAACGGCCGACGCGCGATGGGCCGCCGTCGCGCAGCGCGATCGCAACGCCGATGGCGCCTTCTGGTACTCGGTGCGCACGACGGGCGTGTATTGCCGGCCCTCGTGCGGCGCCCGTCTGCCGCGACGCGAGAATGTCCGTTTCCATGGCTCGCCGGCCGAAGCCGAGCAGGCCGGATTCCGCCCCTGCAAGCGCTGCCGGCCGGACGAGCGGTCGCTGGCGGAACATCGGACCAGCGTCGTCGAAAGCGCCTGCCGCATGATCGAGAATGCCGATGAGGCGCAGAAGCTCGACGATCTCGCCGCGCAAGCCGGCATGAGCCGTTTCCACTTTCACCGCGTGTTCAAGGCGGTGACGGGGGTGACACCGAAAGCCTACGCCAAAGCGCGCCGCGCCGACCGTGTTCGGGGCGAGCTCGCTCGGCGTCCGACGGTGACCGACGCGATCTACGAGGCGGGCTTCAACTCGAACGGCGGTTTCTATGCGGCATCGCCTGCGCTGCTCGGGATGACGCCCGGCCAGTTCCGCGCCGGCGCGCCCGGCCAGTCGATACGCTTCGCGGTTGGCAAATGCTCGCTCGGCGCAATCCTGGTCGCCGCCACCGACAAAGGCGTTTGCGCCATTCAGCTCGGGGACGACGCCGACGCGCTCGTGAATGATCTCGAGGACCGTTTCTCCAAGGCGCGGCTCGTCGGCGGCGACGCGGCGTTCGAAGACTGGGTTGCGAGGATCGTCGGATTCGTCGAGGCGCCCTCCCTCGGGCTCGATCTGCCACTCGACGTGCGCGGGACAGCGTTCCAGCAGCGCGTGTGGCAAGCGCTACGCGATATTCCGCCCGGGACAACGGCGAGCTATGCGCAGATTGCGAGCCGCATCGGAGCTCCGAAAGCGGTGCGCGCCGTGGCGCAGGCTTGCGCCGCAAACCCGCTCGCCGTCGCCATCCCGTGCCATCGCGTCGTGCGGCAGGACGGCGGCCTGTCGGGCTATCGCTGGGGTGTGGAGCGCAAGCGCGCGCTGCTCGACCGCGAGGCCAACCGATGAACGCGCGGGACGTCCCGCCGATCGTTGACTTGTCAACGAGTTGGGCCGCCGCACGCGCTGATGCGATCGACTGGCCGCGAGTTGCGCAGGATCTCGACGCCCGCGGCAGCGCGACGGTCGAACGCCTGTTGAGCGCGCACGAATGCGAGGCGCTGGCTGCGTCGTACGCGCTCGATCGAGCCTTCCGAAGCCGGGTCGTGATGGCGCGACACGGATTCGGCCGCGGCGAGTACAAGTATTTCAGCTATCCGCTGCCCGGCCTCGTGCAGGCGCTGCGCACCTCGCTGTATGGGCGGTTCGCGCCGATCGCCAACCGCTGGAACGAGGCGATGGGCATCACCGTGCGCTACCCGGACCGGCATGCGGCGTTCATCGACCGTTGTCATGCCGCCGGCCAGCAGCGGCCGACGCCGTTGCTGCTGAAGTACGAGGCGGACGACTACAACTGCCTGCATCAGGACGTGTACGGCGAGCACGTCTTCCCGCTGCAGGTCACGGTGCTGCTGTCCGAGCCGGGGCGGGATTTCGAAGGCGGCGAGTTCGTCATCACCGAGCAGCGGCCGCGCATGCAGTCACGCGCCGACGTGGTTCCGCTGCGCCAGGGCGACGCGGTGATCTTCGCGGTGCAGAACCGTCCCGTGCAGGGGACGCGCGGCGTCTATCGCGTCAACTTGCGACATGGTGTCAGCCGCGTGCGAGCGGGCAATCGCTACACGCTCGGCATCATCTTCCACGACGCGGGTTGAAGCGAGCCTTAGCGCGCGTCCGTCCGCCTCTGTCGAGTCAGGACCCTTGAGTACAGTCAGGCGCGCGCAGGCGGCTGCCACGCATCGACACGCACACCCGGCATACGCAGCACGCGAATCATCCGCACGGCGGCCTTTCGCCCGCGGTAATAGCCCGGAAGCCGCATCGTCTCGGTGAAGTCCAGCGCGCGGTAGAACGCACGCGCCGACGCGTTGTCCTCGAGAAGCTCGAGGTGCACCGACGCCATCCCTGCGGTCGCTGCCGAATCCAGGAGCCACGCGAGCATCTGCCGCGCGATACCGCGGCGTCGATGGGTGGGGCGCACGGCGAGCAGGACGAGATGCGCGCGTTCTTCGCCGAACGTCATGACCGCGAAGCCGACACAACGCGTGCGCTCGTGCGCGACCAGCGTCGACGTGTCGCGCGCGGTGATCAGCTGCGCCATGCGCTCGGGCCGGTATCCCCAGCCCAGACCGGCCTCGATGAGATCGCGCGACATCAGCGCGAGCATTTCCGCATGGCGGAGGCTAGCGAGGCCGAGCTCGATGTCGACGGTTGCCATGGGCGGATTCTGCCATCGCTTCCGTCCCTAGTGTCATCACGTCTTGCTTTGACCGGACTTTCGCTGCATCTCCTCGAACCCGGCCGCGGCCGCCTGGACATCGGGAGGAAAGTCCGCCATCTCCTGCACCTGGCGAACCTCGATCACTTCGTTGTCGCCCGCGGGGCAGCGCATCGCCCATTGCACCGCCTCCTCCTTCGACTTCACGTCGATCATCCAGTAGCCGCCGAGGACCTCCTTGGTCTCGGCGAACGGTCCGTCGGTCACTTTCGGCTTGCCGCCGGAGAACGACACGCGGGCGCCCATCGACGGCGGGTGCAGGCCGTCCAGCGCGACCAGCACGCCCGCCTTCTGCAGGGACTCGTTGTACTTCATCATCGCGGCCACCGCATCGGCGTCCGGCATCGTGCCCGGCGCGGCGGTCTCGTAGCCCTTGGGAATCATCAGCATCATGAATCGCATCGTCGTCTCTCCGTAGGTTGGAAGCGCGGGTTCAGGCGGCCTCGAAGAGTCCGCAACTGGCGCCTGACTCTAGTCGAACGGGGCAGCGGGAAATCGACACGCCGAACGAGCGTTCCTGCGCTCGCATCCGGTCCGGACGCTGGACGTAGAATTCGCCCCTCGAGGTGAACTTCCCAATGCGGTGCTCCAAGCGAACGTGAAAGCATGCACGAAATGTCCGACCGTGACCCGCGCGTAACCATCATCATGACCGCCCGGGAGCGGCACTCGCTCACCGAGGCGGCGATCGATGCCGTCATTGCCGGAACCGGTTCACCTTATCGCTTCCTCTATCTCGACGCTCAGTCACCGGATTGGCTTCGCGAGAAGCTCGCCGGACGCGCCGCGGAAGGGGGGCTGCAAGTCGTCCGGTTCGATGCGCCCTTGTGGCCGCAGCAGGCCCGCCAGCGCGTGGCCGCTTCGGTCGACACGGAGTACGTCGTGTTCATCGACAACGATGTCATCGTCGAGAACGGCTGGCTGGACGCATTGGTCGCGTGCGCCGACGAAACCGGTGCGGGTCTCGTGGGACCCCTTTACCTGTTGGGCGATGGACGAAAGCCGGCCAGGATTCACATGGCGGGCGGAAAGTTGACCAGGTCCGCTTCGCCGCAAGGTCTCGTGCTCGACGAGTCGCACCTGCTCATGGATGCGGATCCTTCGCAGGTTGCCGGAACGCTGGTCCGCCAACCGTGCGATTTCCTCGAGTATCACTGCATGCTGGTCCGCTCGAGCCTGTTGCGCGACGGCACGCTTCTCGATCCGGCGATCCATTGCGTTCACGAGCACATCGACACCGCGCTTGGTGTGCGGCAGCGTGGGTACGACGTGTATCTCGAGCCGTCCGCGAGGGTGACCTATCTCGGCCTTGCTGAATACATGCTCGACGAGATCGACTTCTTCCGCGACCGCTGGTCGAGCGCTGCAGCGCAGTCCAGCATCGACGCGTTCTGCCGCAAGTGGAACGTCGTCGACGACGACCGTTCGTTCGGCGGCGTCAGGCAGTTCGTCGTCGATCATGTCGCTCAGGTCGATCCGATACGTCAATCGAGCCGTCACCGCGACGACCATCGCCTGCCCATGCGGCGTGACGAGCTGAAGCAGACACGATCGGACCTCCTCGATTCGGCCATCGAACGCGGCTACGATCGCAACGAGCTTGCGCTCATCGCCAACGCCTATCACGTTGCGCATCTGCTGATGGACGGCGGCTACCGACCCTGCGGCCGGCCGTTCATTGCGCATCTCGTCGGCTGCGCGAGCGTGCTGGTCCGCTTCGGCTTCCGTTCCGAAGTCGTCGCAGCAGGCCTGCTGCATGCCGCGTACAGCCATTGCCCGACGCATCGTGACGGGCCGGCGGGCGCAGTCAACGCCGTTTGCACGCTGCTCGGAGGACAGGAAAGCGCCGTGGAGCGGCGGGTTCGCGCCTATACGCTGCGCGAGGCTGGCGGACGACCCGGCGACGTCGACGTGCCAGCCCCGCGATCGGGTTTGTCGGTCTTCGACGCCGAGCTGGTCTCGATCGCCGCCGCCAACGAGATCGACATGCACTTAAGCGGCGAGGTGCGTTATTCCGGGCGAAGCGATGTCGGACGGTCGGCCATCCTCGCGCAGATCGGACACGTAAGCGAAGTGCTCGGTGTACCGGGCCTGGAAGCATCGTTGCGACGTGCCCAACGTGACACGGACGCGGCCCCACCGGAGTTCGTCACCGGCATGCAGGCGAGCTACCGGATCGGGCAGGACAAGCGGAGCGCGGTGCCGATGATGGGGAATGCGCTTGCTGCGCTGCGCTGAGTGGGCGCCTGAGGCGAGCCAACGGCGCGGTGGTAGCGGACGTGCATCAGATGTTCGTGCACCAAAGGACAGCCCCTCGAATCGCCGATCTCGAATCCGGCTCGACTCAACGCCTCGGTGGTCCTTGCCCGAGGGTACTATTTCGCGGAATCAACGCATGCAATAGTGTTCGGGCTGTTGCACCGACTGCTTGGTACCCTGGAATAGCGAAAGGAGCAGCCATGTTCTCGAAGCTCGCCGCTGAATTCGTCGGCACGTTGTGGCTCGTACTGGGAGGTTGTGGAAGTGCCGTCCTCGCGGCCACGTTTCCGGAGGTGGGGATCGGACTGACGGGCGTGTCACTTGCCTTCGGCCTTTCTGTCCTCACGGCAGCCTATGCGCTCGGCCCGGTCTCTGGCGGCCACTTCAATCCCGCCGTGTCGATCGGCTTGTGGGCCGGTGGGCGTTTTCCGGCCAACAACGTCCTGCCCTACGTCCTAGCCCAGGTACTGGGGGCCGTCGCCGGCGCGGCCGTGCTTTACGTCATCGCCAGCGGCGGCCCGCGGTTCGACGTGGCCGCCGGCTTCGCTTCGAACGGCTATGGCGAACACTCGCCAGGCGGCTACGGGCTCACCGCCGCATTGGTGAGCGAGATCGTGATGACCTTCATGTTCCTCGTGGTGATCCTGGGGGCGACGCATGCCCGCGCGCCGGTTGGGTTCGCCGGCATCGCCATTGGCTTGGCGCTGACGCTCATCCACCTCGTTTCGATTCCGGTCACGAACACGTCGGTAAACCCGGCGCGCAGTACGGGCCCGGCACTATTTGTTGGGGGCTGGGCGATCACCCAACTGTGGCTCTTCTGGGTCGCGCCGATTGCTGGCGCACTGGTGGGCGGGTGGTTCTATCGGGGCGTGCTCGAAGGTGAGCGACAAAGACCTGACGTCGTCGGTGGAATTTCGCAAGGCGGTCCTCGTTGAGTTGCGTGACACCCCGCGCGACGTCATAGCGCGACAGGAATCCGGGTGAATTCGGCGACGCAGGACAAGGGCTCGCCGCTCGAGTTTTCGCTGGTACGGGACGATCTGCCGTTCCGCCTGATGCGACGCGTGGGCCTCGTTCCCAAGGACGGACTCGGGATCCTTCGCCGCGCGCTGTTCTTTTCGCTGTTCGCATGGTTGCCGATCGCGATATGGGCGTTACTGCGGCATCGCGCGTTACCCGGACCGGATGTGGAAGAGCCTCTCCTCGCGCATTTCGGCGTCCATGTCCGCTGCCTCGTTGCGATTCCCCTTCTGATCTTCGCGCGTAGACCGCGGCCTCCATGTCAAGCCATTCCTCCCCTAACGATGCAACGGAACCCGATGTGGCACGTCGAGGAATTCACTTCCTGCGCCATTCGCGCAGAGGGGCGGTAGCGGCGGCAATAGTTCGGCGCGCAGAGGAATGAACCTCCCTTGATGACCTTGCGAGGGATGCGCACGTTCGGCATGCGCGCATCGAAACTGTCTTCTCGCATCGCGCCGCGTGGATTGTCGATCGTGCAGCAAGCCTTCTTGATGCGGCCGTGGTCCTGGAACCAGTCGGTTGTCCATTGCCAGACGTTGCCCGCCATGTCGTACAGGCCGTAGCCGTTGGCCGCAAACGAGCCCACCGGCGCGGTCCATTCGAAGCCATCCTCGAGAGCGTTCTGCCAGGGAAATTCACCCTGCCAGGTGTTCGCCATGGCCTTGCCACGGGGCATGAGCTCGTCGCCCCAAACGAACTCGGCTTCCTCCAGGCCTCCGCGCGCGGCGAACTCCCATTCGGCCTCGGTGGGCAGCACCTTGCCAACCCAGCGCGCATACGCTTCGGCATCTTCGAACGCCACATGCACGACCGGATGATCCCAGAGCCCCTGGAGCGAGCTTCCAGGTCCGCGCGGATGGCGCCAGTCCGTGCCCGCGATGTATTGCCACCATTGATAATGATCACGCTTGTCGACCGGGCGATGAGGCTTCACGAACACCACTGATGCGGGCAGCAGCATCGCGGGATCGGCGCCGGGATAGTCGGCAGCATCGGCCGGCCTTTCAGCAACCGTCACGTGTCCGGTCGCTTCGACGAAACGCTTGAACTCGCAGTTGGTAACCGTGTGCGTGTCCATCCAGAAGCCGTCGACATGGACGCGATGGGCCGGCGCCTCCTCCGGATAGTGCCGGTCCGAGCCCATGAGAAAGGTGGCGCCTTCGATCCGCGCCATCCCCGCGTAGCCCGCAGCGGGTTTCGTTTCCGTATTCGGTACCGTGTGCAAATTCCTTCCTCCCGCCTTCGCCGGCGCCGCCGGCTCGATCAGTCTAATTCCTCGATTGCGGATCGGAAAGCTGCGCCAAGACCTGATCCACACTCAAGCTCTCGGACTTCTGGCTAGGCGGGAACTCCTTGAACGTCGCCAGGATTCTCCTGTATGTCCTGCGAGTCACGGTTCGAAAGCGAAAATCCGCGACCAATCCCGTTTCATGCCCACTACCGTCCAGCCTCGCGCCTTCGCTTCGTCGAGCGCCTTGTCGAGCTTGCCGACGCGTGACTGCCGGTCGTACGCGTACTCTCGTTCGGCGTCTGTGTGATGTACGAGCAGCATGAAGCGCCGGCCGTCCCCGGCCGCCGTGAATTGCAGCATCTGCAGATCCCCGTCGGAGTTGCCGAATGCCGCGATCGGTCGCCGGCCGATGACGCGATAGATCCCTTGCGGCTTGCCGGGCCCGTCGTCGACGAAGTCGATCTTTGGCAGGCGGATCAGCACCGGCTTCCCATCCATTTACCGGCGCCGAGGATCCCGCTTCGGACCTAGTCGAGCACGTGCTCGACGACAGAACGCACACACCCATCCAGCGAGTCACGCTCATAGCACAGATCGCGCAGTCCGATCACATAGCCTCCCAGCAGCCGAAGCGAGAGGATCTGCACACGTTCGGGCGAGAGTCGTGTCGAGCTTGCCGTCGCTATCAGGTCGCAGAGCAACGCCCGCGTGTCATCGACCATCGCCTGCGCGCGGTGATGATCCGCGTCGGTCCAGAACCACATGTAGCCGATGTACGCCATCACGACGTTCGACCGCGCGATGTCGAGCTCGAGCAAGCGTAGAACCATATCGGCGAGTCGGCGCTTGAGCCCGGTACGCAACTTCAACGCCTGACGGATCACTTCGAGACGGGTCTGGCGATCTTCTTCACCCAGGGCGAGCAGGATCGACGCCTTGCCCCCCACGGACTTGATCACCGCGCTCTTCGTGATACCGACGTCGCGCGCCACGTCATCGAGTCGCAAATGCTCGAAGCTGTCGCTCAGGATCCTCGCACGCGCCGCATCCAGAATGCGTCGACGCGTCGCCTGCCCCCTCACCACGTTGCGGGAATCCGGCCGCATCGGGCCACGTTTGCGGGTAACTACGACGGCCATCGCGATAACCCCCGTACGCCGAGCCAGGATCGTAGTTCAGTATACCTCGGTCACTCTCCAGGCAAATGGTATACTCTGGTCACTATCCTATTTGTCCCAAGTCCGCAACGCCGGAGGCCAGGGCACGGAGTGAACACTCATGCTGCAAGGAGACCAGGAGTGGTGGCGCCTGGCCGAAACGCTTTCGAACGAGGATCGCGCTGGTGCGATGGAGCACAACCTCCGCGCCTCCCCGGAACATCGCTTGCATCTGGCGCTCGGCCCCGTGCCGTGTGTCGGCGCGATCACGACCGCGCCGGTCGTGCTGCTGCTCTCGCATCCGGGACTCGAGGCGCAATCGACTGCGCAGGACTATTGCTTTCGACGATCGGGGTGGCCGCTCTCGGCACTGCACCCTGACGCACCGCCGGGCGTGGCCGAATGGTGGCGCGGCCGGCTCGAAGCGTTGGTCGACCGGTTTGGCGGACAACACGTATCGAACGCCGTGGCCGCGGTGTTCCTGACGCCGTGGTGCAGCCAGGCGTTCGATGAGCGACTGCGCCTGCCGAGCCGCCAGCGCATCCTCGATCTTGCCGGCAAAGCGGCAGCGCGGGATGCGCTTCTGCTCATGGTTCGCGGCGAGAACCTGTGGACCGAGCACGCGGACATCGCCTCGCTTCCCGCCACCCGCCGCCTGAATCCCAGATCGTGGCGAGTCACCGACATCAATGCTCGCAACCTCGGCGAGGATGCGTGGAGCGCCGTGTGTCGGCGCATCGAGATTCACGCGTGGCTTTGACGCTTGCGGGCGCTCGCTGGCCAAACAACAGCGACCAGCGAGCGCAAAGCTCAAATCCGCTAGGGCGTGTTCACGCTACGCATCGCTTAGAGGCTTCCAGGTCCCCTCTCCCGCTTGCGGGAGAGGGTGAGGGTGAGGGTGGTTCAGCTCGAGCAGGATGGCCTCAAGCACAAATCGCGGATGCTTCAGCACGTCGCTATCCCAGAAGCGGACCACCCGCCAGCCGCATCGTTCCAGATACACGGTGCGGCGGCGATCCGCTTCGTTTCCCGCAACGTGTTGCCCTCCGTCGAGCTCGACGACGAGGCGACGCTCCACGCATGCAAAATCCGCGAAGTACGGGCCGATCGGATGCTGTCGTCGGAATCGGTATCCAGCCAGACGCCGGTCGCGAACATGAAACCACAGTCGAAGCTCCGCGTCGGTCATGGTCCGTCGCAGTGCCCGTGCGCGATCGCGCGTCCGCATACACCGATGCTGACGTGAGCGAGAACGACATGCTATAGAACGGAAGTGGAATGCTGCGCCCTTTCCCTCACCCTAGCCCTCTCCCGCAAGCGGGAGAGCAACCGTGTCAAGGGGTCGCCGCAAGATTTTTCCAAGGCTGATTGGTTTTCAGGATTGCATTGAGGATGGTCAACAGCTTGCGCATGCAGGCGGTCATGGCGAGTTTGAAAGGTTTCCCCGCGGCAGTAAGACGCTCAAACGTGGCCTTGATCACCGGGTTGTGTGATATCGCAGTTAAGCTCGCCATGTACAAGACGTTGCGAACGTCCATCCGGCCACCTCGGATATAACGATGGCCGCGACGCTTGCCACTATCATCGTTAAACGGCGCCAACCCGACCAACGCAGCGATAGCGCCACGGTTAAGCAGACCCAGTTCCGGCAACCGCCCGATTAAGGTGAACAGCGTCACCTTGCCCACCCCAGGAACTTGCTTGAGCAACTTGGCTTTGATTTGCCATGCCGGCGAGCTTCGCAGCCGTGCGGTCAGCTCGATGTCAAGTTGTGCGATGCGCTGATCCAACCAACGGATGTGCTCGTGGATACTGGCTCGGGCCACTGGCATGACGGTCGTCAAGCGAGCCTTCTCCTGGGCGCGCATCTGCACCAGCTGCAGGCGTCGATCGAGAAGCTCGATGAGCTCGCGTTGCGCCTGGTCGGGTAGGGCCCGGATCGCTGGGCGCAAGTCACGACCGAATTCGGCCAGCACGCGCGCATCCAGTCGATCGGTTTTCGCCAGCCGCCCCTTGGCTTTAGCGTAGTCACGCACTTGCTTGGGATTAACCACGGCGACCGGAACTCCAGCCGCAACCAGGGAATTAGCCACCAGGGTCTCGTAACCGCCGGTCGCTTCTATCACCACTAAGGCCACTGCACTCACTTCGATCCCCGACAGCAATTCAGCAATGCCTTCAGCGTGGTTGCCGAACCGAACGATCGGTGTGACCTCAACACCTTCAACCCGAGCCACATCCAACCAGTCCTTGCTGACATCCACTCCAACATGAATCTCGGCCATGTCCGCTTATCCCTTCCTTGTCAATTCGAGCTCGTGCTCGTACAACCGTTCGGGCTTGCGCGGCACCGACCGAGTACCCGGGTGGTTCGATCCTCGCTCTCCCTCGAGCTGCTTCTCAGCGCTCCTGGGAATCCCGATCTGAACCATCCCGAGTAGAGCCTACGACATACAAGGGAATCCATCATGATGTTGCCTGCGTTAGCGTGAACACGCCCTAGAAGACGCGGGAGGAGAACCTTGCGCAGCGCCCGTGCGCGCTGCGTTACAGCCGACATCAGGAACGACATGTCGGTGCCCGCCACGATCATTTGCATCCCCATCCTGAAACACCTTGCGATGCCGGCATCGTCTCCGACGCCGCCGATGCCGACGAACTTGCCGTGCGATCGCCCGGCGGCGACGACGCGCTCGAACAGGGACACGATCCGCGAGTCGTCGTACTGACCGTGCATGCCCATTTCGAGCGTCAGGTCCGACGCGCCGATCATCAGGACGTCGATGCCGGGCACCGCCGCGATCGCTTCGACGTTCTCGACCGCCTTCGGCGTTTCCAGGATGACGGCAACGAGCGTCGCCGCGTCGAGCTGCCGGCATGCTTCCGGGAGCGACGGCATCGTGAAACTGAAGTGAGGTAGCGTGCTCGTGCTCGACCGATGTCCGAACGGCGGGTAACGGAATGCTGCCGCGATCGCCCGGGCCTCTTCGGCGGTCTCCACGTGGGGCATCAGAATCCCGAGTGCTCCGGTGTCGAGGGCGCGTGCTGCCTGGGCGAGATCCATTGCCGGAACGCGCACGAGCGGCGTGATACCCGCGTCCAGCGCCGCAACCGAGATCGCAGACGCGGCATCGAGCGACATCGCGCTGTGTTCCAGATCGAGGAACAACCAGTCGATCCCGCAGGCGCGCATGGCCCGCGCGATGTCCACGGTGCGGGCATACCGCAGCACCACGCCAAGCGACAAGTGGCCCGCGCGAAGCTGTTCAAGCGTGGGATTTTGGATCATTCTCGCTCGCCGGCGACACATGCGCGACCCGCGCGTGTTCCGCGCCACCGCAGTCCGAAGGCCGATTCATCCTGGAGAAACCCGATGAAGGCGTTTGCATCGCTCGCACTATTCGTATTCGCAGCAACGGTCGGCGCAGCCAATGCCCTGGCCCAGACCTATCCATCGCACCCGATCCGATTCATCGTGCCGTTTCCGCCCGGTGGCGGAACCGATACCGGCGCGCGCATCATTGCACAGAAGCTCGGCGAAAGCTTGGGGCAACCGGTCGTCGTCGACAACCGGCCGGGCGCCGCCGGCATCATCGGCACCGAGCTCGCTGCGAAAGCGCCGCCGGATGGTTACACACTTCTCATGGGCAATGTCGGAACGCATGCCGTCAATCCCAGCTTGTATCGCAAGCTTCCTTACGATCCCGTGACGGATTTCTCGCCGATCTCCCAGGTCGCCGGCCTGCCGATGTTCCTGTTGGTTGCACCGTCAACGCCGGCCAAGTCGGTGAACGAGTTGATCGCGCTGGCCAAAGCGAAGCCGGGTCAGCTCAACTACGGATCCGCGGGCAACGGCAATGCCATCCACATTGCCGCGGAGCTCTTCAAGAGCATGTCCGGTTCGCAGATCACGCACATTCCTTACAAAGGTGGGTCGCAGGTGGCTGCGGCGCTCATGGCGGGTGAAGTTCAGATGACATTCCTTTCGATTCTGGAATCGCTACCGAGCGTCAAGGCGGAGCGCATGCGCCCGCTCGCCGTGAGCAGCGCAAAGCGATCGGTGGCCTTTCCGGACCTGCCCACGGTCGCGGAGGCTGGGTTGCCCGGATACGAATCGATCTCGTGGCTCGGCATCTTCGCGCCGGCGGCCACACCGCGCGACATCGTCGCGAAGCTGAATACGGAGATCGTCAAGATTCTCGCGCAGCCGGACGTCAAGGAGCGGTTGCTGGCGCTGGGCGCCGAACCCATCGGCAATTCGCCCGAGGAGTTCGCCGCCGCACAGAAAGCGGACATCGCCAAGTACGCGAAGGTGCTTCAGGACGCCGGCATCCCGAAGGAGTGAATCAGGCAATCGTGTCCACGACCCCTCCATCGACGCGAAGCGCTGCACCCGTGGTGGCGGAAGCCTGCGGCGAGCAGGCATAGACCACCATGTTGGCGACTTCCTCGGGCGTCGCGGTCCGCAGGATGATCGAGCTCGGCCGGTTTGCCTTCACGAACGCGATAGCCGCCTCTTGCACGGACTGACCAGACTTCTCGGCGGTTTCTTTAAGCATCGCTTGCACGCCCTCGGTCAGCGTCGGGCCAGGCAGCACTGCGTTCACCGTAACGCCCGTGCCGGCGACCCGCTTGGCAAGTCCACGCGAGACTGAAAGATTGGCGGTCTTGGTGAAGCCGTAGTGAATCATGTCGGCCGGGATATTCAGCCCGGATTCGGATGACAGAAAGACTACCCGGCCCCAATCGCGCTCGAGCATCCCGGGGAGGTAGGCGCGCGACAGACGAACCCCCGACATCACGTTCACCTCGAAGAACCGCGTCCATTCCGCGTCCGGGATCTCGAAGAAGTCCTGCGGCCCGTAGATGCCCACATTGTTGACGAGGATGTCGGCGAAAGGCTCGGCTTTCAGCAGCTCCGCGCAGCCTCGCGCCGTGCCGACATCGGCAGCAACTCCGCGAATACGGGCGCCCGGCACTGCCGCTTTCAGTGCAGCAAGCGCTTCGTCAACGGCAGTCGTTGTGCGGCCGTTAATCACGACGATGGCACCGCACTCGGCGAGGCCCTTCGCCGTGGCGAAGCCGATCCCGGCCGTGGAGCCGGTGACAACACTGGTCTTGTTCGAAAGATCGATCTTCATTTGCCATTCCCTTCGAGCATGATTTGACGGCGACGTCGGCCATCGCCTTGAAACCACAAACAGAACTTGAGTCCACATAAGCGGACAAACAAGAAGCTGCCCTGGTCCGTGGCCTGGAGTGTGACGAACCGGCCGGCCCACTGTAGGCGAAGGAGAAACCCATGAAGGCGATTATCGGACTTGCAGTAGCGATTGCATCCGCAGTTACATTGACCGGCTGCGCCAGCGATGGCGGATACGGCTATTACGACGAATATCGTCCGTATGCCTACGGAGGTCCCGACTACGGCTACCCTGGCCCCTACTACGGGTACCCCAACGTCATCGGCGGAACGATCTATTACGATCGACGCGACTACGATCGACGCGACCATGACCGTTGGTCGAATCGCCCCCACCGAGACCGCGAGCCATCGCAAGGGCGCGAACGCGATGACCGCGGGCCGTGATCGGAACGATGCACAGCCTCCGCGCGAACGTCCCGATACGCGACACGGGGAAGCCGGTAACGAGGCGGGGATGTGACGGCGAGCGTTTGAGAAAGCGTCACGGGCCGGCGCCCTGCCGGACCGACAACGCTTCGGGCGCCGTGGAATGACTCTGCGGGACCGACACATCGTACCGCGACGCATGAGCAAGAGGCCCGCGCGAGGCGGGCTTCATTGCTGCCGCGGACCTGCCCGTGGACGGGATCGGCACTCCCAAGCGGCCTGGTAGGGCCCTGATGGCATCGAATCCGCGCATGTGCAACACTGCGGATGTCGCGTCACAGCGGCGCACCGGGCTCGAGGGGACCCCGGGCGCCGCACGAATCGGATATGCCGCCGCCCTCCTCAGCTCTCTTCGCATCTTTCATCGTGGTTGCCCTCGCGTTGGCCACGCCAGCCGCGCACGCCACCGAAGTGGTCGAGTACTACCACCAGGCGCTCGATCACTACTTCATCACCAGCGACGCGAACGAGAAACGCGTGATCGACTCGGGCGCGCATAGCGGATGGGTGCGCACCGGACAGACCTTCCAGGTTTTCAATCCCGGGGATCCGCGTCTTGCGAACAGCGTGCCCGTCTGCCGGTTCTACGGCAATCCTGCGCGCGGGCTGGACTCGCACTTCTACTCGGCGACGCCGCAGGAATGCGTCGAAGTGCAGCAGCGCTTCCCGAACGAGTGGCTTCTCGAGTCCAACTCGGTCTTCCGCGTCCACGCCGTCAATCCGACCACCGGCCTCTGCCCGGCAAACACGACCGCGATCCACCGGCTCTACAACGGGCGGGCGGACGTGAATCATCGCTACACGACGGACGCGAAGGTCGTCGACGCGATGCTCGCGAAAGGCTACACGCTGGAAGGCATCGGCAGTCCGCGGCCGATCGTGTTTTGCGCGGCCAATATCACGCCGCCCGCGCCGGCCTCGGGCACGCCGGTTTGCACGCTCGCCGTCAGCACCCAGTTTCCGATCCTCGGCGTGCCGTTGGTGATGACGGCCACGTGTAACGGCTTGCCGACGACTTTTGCGTGGATCAACTGCAGTGGCACTGGACCGACGTGCACCGCGAATTCGAGTGTCGCCGGCCCGGTCGTGTATGGCATCGTCGCCACCAACGCGCAAGGCGCGGGCGCGCCGGCGACGATCACGTTGAATTGGCAGCCGGCCGCCGCGGCGGCGCCGTCGTGCACAGTGACCGCAAGTCCGACAGCGCCGCAGCTCGGGTTCTCGCTCGTGCTGTCGGCCAATTGCGACGAAAATCCCGTGCGCTTCGAGTGGCTGACGTGTGCGGCGCTGACGCCGGACGCCTGCGGGGCCGATCGTGGAGTGCGCCGGCGCGACAACGTCCTGTTCGCCCATCGGTAAGCAGCAAGGCCCGGTGCTCTACGCATTGCGTGCGAGCAACAACGCGGGCGCGGGCGCAAAGGCGAGCGTGGCGGTGACATGGGTTGCGTCGACCGGGCCGCCGCCGCCGGGCGGGGGTCTGCCGGCGTGCACGCTCGTCCCTTCCAGCGCATTCCCTGCGGTCAACACGACGCTCACGCTGACCGGTTCGTGCACGAACGCGCCCACGCTGTACGAGTGGTTGAACTGCACGAGCACTACGAACGTATGCACGGCGACCGAATCGACGATCGGCGTGCGCACCTACACCATGTTCGCGCGAAACGCGGCCGGCGTGTCTGCGCCGGCAACGGTGTCGGTCACCTGGCAGGTACCGCCGACCGGACCGCCGGTGTGCACGCTGTCCGCCGATCCCGCGAACCCCTATGCCGGGGGCACGACGATACTCACGGCGAACTGCACGCAGTCGCCGACATCGTTCAACTGGGCCAACTGCACCAATGTGACGAACAATACGTGCCTGGCCGCGAACTCGCAGACGGGAACCGTCAGCTATTCGGTGACCGCGTCCAACGTGTTCGGCCCGGGCGCGCCGGCCCCGATCACGTTGACCTGGGGAACGCCGCCGCCGACGGGCGCCGACTTCTGCGGCAACTTTCCAAACGTCAAGCGCGTGAACCTGGTATGGGGCGGACAATTCACCACCAACGACCCCGATGGGGGTTTCGAAGATGACATGGTGCTGGTCGGGCGAATCCGCGTTCCGGCCGACGCGACCGGGACGTCGACGCCCGGTCTCGTGAGCGCTGTCGAGTACATCAACGGTCCGGCTTCGCGCACGATGACGCTTTCACCTTCGGCCTGCGATTTCCGCGGATTCCAGCCGGGCGTTTTCCCGACACCGGATCCAACCGGCGCTAGCAAGCCGATGGCCTGGGCGTTCACCATCAATCCGAGCATCCAGTTCGTGCTTTCGACGATGCCGGGCAGCCAGGCGAAACTCGTCCCCGGGCAGACGTACTACATCAATATTCGCAATCGCGACTTCAGCGGCGGTGGGGTGTCCTGTTCCACCGCCGAATGCAACATGAGGATCACGGTGAATCCGCCGCGTTGAGGGCAACGCAGCCGACACCTTCACTCACGCGTAGGCTGATTCCGGTAGCGCGTAGGTGCCGCGCTGCTTTCAAGGAAGCGATCGGGGCGCTAACCTGATCGCAATGGCGCGGGGTTGCGGAAAACCGTTCGGTGCATCAGCACCGACGACGCAGCACTTCCGCGCCAGTCCTTTTTGGGTCTGCCAGGATGGAGCGCATGCGAACGTCCCGATCGCCAACGCAACACCTCCCCGACGAAACTCTCCGGCGCGCCCCCCTGCCAGACGCACCGGCGCAGGTGCGCAGGGACGACAAGCAGCCGCGCGACAGCAACAAGCCGCTGCTGGAGAAGCAGCCTGGAAGTTCACCGCACGTCGGCAGCGACGACAAGCAGCCGCGCAGCAACGACCAGGTCATGACCGAGCAGCAACCGGGCACCCCGGCCTGACAACGGTTGCATAGAGGAAGCGGAGCCGCGAGCTCCGCTTCCGTGTGGGACCGGTCCGTCCGGCGCTCGGCGCGGATTACCTGAGTTGACCGCGCACCTCGCCCGCCCGCCGGTCTACCGTATGCACGTTCGCGTAGGTGGCACCGGCCTGGATCGCCTCGACGAATTCGTCGAATTCGCCGGCCGCAAGTCCTTGCGCGGCGGCTCCTCCGAGTATGTCGGCAGGACGGATCGTCCCGCTTATCGTGGCGGGCGCCGCCGGGCATGCCTGCGTGCCCGCGGGACCGTTACCCAGATTCGTGCAGAGAAACACGACGATGGGCCCATTGAGAGCGCGCGCGCTGAAATGGATGTGCGCTTGCTGCACCGCGCTTTCCAGAGCCTCGTAGCTCAGCTGGTAGTGGATTTCCTGATTCTGCCGGTCGATGCGCGCCTTGAATCTGCCCTCTCCCGAGGTGGAAAGCGTGGGTACCTCCTGGTAGCCACTGAGGTGGGCATGCGCATGATGGGAATTGTCATCCGCGCGAGCGTACTGGGGAACCGCCGCCAGCACCGCGAGTGCCGCCACGTTCGAAACGATCAGGCCAAGGGTCGATACAGTCATGGTGTCCTCCTCCAGGAAGCCTGCCGAGCAAAGGGGAGCAGCCGCCGCGACTCCCCCCTGCCTGCGCGCGACCGCCACTCGGCCAACTCGTTAACGGTCACCGTTCCACTCTTATTCCCGCTGCAGCAGACCAGGAGCAAGTAGGCATCCGCGCTGATTGCACCGTCGGTTTCGACGTGCTTGTTGCGGGTCGAGGGGCGGGCCGCTGGCCACTCAGCGATCGGCCGTGCGGGTCGTTCGCATTGCCCGGCCGCAGTTCCTCAGCGCCGGTTCGGGTTGTGGGGTCGCGCGTCCTTGACGTTTCGCACGCCGTCGTTGTCACGATCGCGATCGACTCGGCTCGGAACGCCGTCGCGATCCGCGTCGCGCGCGGCGTAGGGCTTGGCAGCCCACCCGCCGGCGACCAGGTGCCACTGGCCGTCCCGTTCCACCCATCGGGTCGGATGCCAGTGCATGCCGCGGCGCTCGCGGACGTGGTATCCGCTCAGCCAGACGTATTGACCGTCGCGCCACACCCAGTGACCCGGCGCCCAGACATAACCGACGCGCGGCCCGGGGATGAATTCGGCACGCGGCGCAGGCGGCGCGACACGTATCACGACGCCGACGTCCGCAGTGGCTGGCACGCTCGTCGTGAGCGCTGTGAGAGCCAAGGCGGCGGCCGTTGCAAGTCGTTTCCACATGATCGATGTCTCCAGCGGAGCTCTGGAGTACTCGATAACGACGGCTCGGCAGGAAAGATGACCCCTGGCAGCCCAACGGTTCGCTTGCGCCCGTCGACGGCGAGGCGGACGTCGCAGGGCCCGTTGCCGGCCGCTTGCCGGCCTATCCCGCCGATGGAGCCGATGATCGATATGAGCAGCACGGTGCTCACCGCCGCCGCGAACGTGACGATCAACAACGTGATCGCCATGATCAGCTCCACGTTGTGCAGTCCAATGCCGTTCATCGCCGAGGCACGTTGCGACGCGAACATCCGTAGCTGCACTCGGAGGTCGGCACTGCGACGTCACAGTGACCGACTCAGCAAACCCAGCCCCGACAACATGAGCAGCGCGCTCACCGCGGCTTGAAACTGCCTGTGGGTCAAGCGCTGGTAGATCGCGAAACCGGCGATGCCGCCGAGCAGCGCGAACGGAACGAAGCCGAAGCCCTCGAAAAGCGGTGTGTTCCTCGCCGCCTGCCAACGCAGGCAGACGAGCGTCACGATCTGCATGACCAGGATGAACGGCTGGTACACCGCGCGCTGTCGCAGCTTGTCCCACCCGCGCATCGAGCACCAGATCGTGACGAAGGAACCGGACAGTCCGGCGAGTCCACCGGCCAATCCGCCCAGCGCGCCGGCGATGGCATCCCGCCAGGCGGTACCGCGCACGACGAGATCGTCGCGACGAAGCACGGCATAGCAGCCGTACGCGCACAGGAATACGCCGAGCCCGACGGCATATACGGCGCCGTCGATATGGAGCAGCATCCAGATGCCGAGCGGAACCGTCGCGGCGCCCGCGACGATCATCGGCCATAGCGCAATCCACCGGATCGAATCGCGGATCTTCCACACGGCATAGAGCTGGATCGCGGTGGAGCACAGCACCATCGTTTGCACCGCCTGCACGGGGTCGAACCCCAGGTATGCGAACGCGCTGCCAGCCAGTGCGCAAAACGCGAATCCCACGATGCTCGACACCAGGGCGGACAGCCCGATGATCGCCGCAACACGGCGTCCACGGTTCGCATTTTTGCGAACCGTGTTCAATCCCGGGTTCCGAAACGCGAGAGTCTACGCAGCGCGGTTCGAGCGGATCTTCGGCTTCGCGCCGGCGTCGCTTGTCGACAAGAGCGTGTGACGACGAGCGGCCGTCCTACGCAGGCGCAGGTCTATCATCGCCGCGAGGAGCCAAGCGCGAATGGATTCTTTCGAGCGTGCAATTGCCAGATCGACACCGCGAAGCCCTGTCGCCGACCCAGGATCCGGTTCTCCTCAGCTCGCGGCGCACGGGGAGCAGTAACTTCGATGACCTCCGCCGCCGTCGTGCGCGCCTATCTCGCGATCTCCGGGCTCTTCACGCTCTCGGCCTCGCTGATCTGGGGCGTCAACACCCTCTTCCTGCTCGGTGCCGGCCTCGACCTCTTCGAGGTCTTCATCGCCAATGCGGCGTTCACTGCCGGCATGGTGGTCTTCGAGATTCCGACCGGGATCCTCGCCGATGCCGCCGGACGGCGGCGCTCGTTCCTTCTGAGCACCATCACGCTTGCGATCGGAACGCTTGGCTACGTTGCGATCGCTGCCATGGGCGCAGGCCTGGTGCCGTTCGTGATCGCCTCGGTGGTTCTCGGCTTGGGGTTCTCCTTCTATTCAGGCGCGGTCGAGGCGTGGCTCGTCGACGCGCTTCACGCTACCGCCTTCGAAGGGCAGCTCGATCGCGTCTTCGCGCGCGGCGCGATGGTGTCGGGCGCAGCGGAGCTCGTCGGATCGGTCGGTGGCGGTCTGCTCGGCAGCATCGATCTGGCGCTGCCTTTCATCGTGCGCGCGGGCCTCCTGGTCGCGCTCTTTTTCGTCGCTCTGGCGAGCATGCGCGAAGTCGGCTTCACGCCTCGCGGCGTGACCTTCGCGGCCTTGCCTGCCGAGACAAAACGAGTGCTCCAGGCGAGCATCGCCATCGGCTGGCGTAACCAATCCATCCGGTTGTTGATGGTGGTGTCGCTGGTGCACGGCGCCTTTCTGATGTGGGGGTACTACGCGTGGCAGCCGTACTTCCTCGAACTGCTGCGCCAGGACGCCGTGTGGGTTGCCGGCATCGTCGCCGCTTTCATCGCCTTGGCGACGATGGCCGGGAACGGCCTCGTGAACTACTTCGCAAACTTCTGCGGCAAGCGCACAACGCTGCTCCTGGCAGCCGCTGGCGTCCTCTCGCTCGCGACGATCGGCGTCGGCCTCGTCGATTCCTTCTGGAGCGCAGTCCTGCTGTTCCTGCTTGCCATGGGCGCAACGGGCGTCCTCGTGCCGGTGCAGCAAGCCTACCTGCACGCGATGGTCCCGTCGTCCGAGCGCGCAACGGCCGTCTCGTTCGTCTCGCTCATGGGCAGCGCGGGAGGCGTCGCAGGGTCGCTCGGTCTCGGCTACCTGTCGAGCGCGCGGTCACTGGCGACGGGCTACGTCGCGGGTGGCATCGTCACCTTGCTGGCGCTACCCGCGCTCATCTTCCTGCGCTCAAGGCGCGACCGTGCCGATGTGATTGTCGGCCGACAAGCCGGAGTTAGCGCGCCCTGCGGGCCGCAGGGACTCCCGACGGTGTCATTTCTCGACACGACCGCTCGCCAGCCAGAACCGCAAGGGCTTCGTGCTGATCGCGCGGTGAATTCGGGGCATTAGCTGAGGAGCTTGGATTTCGGCGACGCGCGCGAAGCCGGTTGAAGCTGGCGTCAGCAGAGCCAAATGCGCGGAGAATTCTGCCCGGGTAGGCTCCGCGCGCCTGGTTAGCGAAAATGCGAACTGGCACCGCCGATCATAGCCTTTGCCGCTGCAGACGCCCTAGGGGCCAATATCTGCCGCTATCGTGGCTCGCCAGAGTCGCTACGCGGTCAGTTTCCGGCTATTCCGCACACCGCCACGGGTATTGTCGAGCGGCATGCGATTTGGCGGAAAGGCGTCGGTCGCTCGGACTTTTTCTTGCCCGCTGAAGGCCCAAATCGGCCGTTGACTCGTCCGAAAGTCGCATGGGCATGTGCGGTGGTCCTGGTTAGCATTTAAGCGAACCATTGGCCAAGGGGATATCGTGTCCGAACGCTCCGACGTGATCGCGCGCACACTTGCGATGCTCTCGCATGCTCGCCGAACCCGCAAAGGTCCACGCGCGCTGCTCAAGGACCGCACGCTTCAAACGCTCGTCGCGGACCTGGTCGCTGCTCGAACCGCCGCAGGCATGACGCAAAGCGAGGTTGCCGTGAGGATGTGGACCACGAAGAGCGCGGTGTCGCGCCTCGAGAGCGGCTGCTATGCGCGGCCGACGCTGGATACGATCGAGAAATACGCGCTGGCGGTCGGCGCGCGAGTCGAAGTCCGGGTGCGCCCTGGTCGGGACGCCACGGGGGAAGGCGCTATGATCCCGTCCTGCGCTGCGCCGAACGCCCCCTTGCGTTCCATGACCCGAGCCCTCTGCGCATTCCTCCTTCTGTTCGCGATGTCGTGGCCACCATCCGCCGACAACGCGAAGCCTTTGACCACGATCCTCCTCGTCGCCCGGGCGGAGCTGCCCGATCCCAATTTCAAGGACTCGGTCGTGCTGGTGATGAACAACATCGCTCCCGCCCCGGTGGGCGTCATCATCAACAGGCCCACGAGGATTGCCGTATCCAGTCTGTTTCCAGACCTCGAACGCGTGGTGTCGCCGGACGAGAAGCTGTACTTCGGCGGTCCCGTCGAGATCGCGAGGGTGTTGTTCCTCGTTCGCCTCGATACGGCGCCCGAGCATGCGACGGAAGTTCTCGACGGCGTCTACGCCAGCACGAACCGGGAACTGCTGCGCAAGTTGCTCGGCCGCGACAAGCCGATGGAGGGCCTGCGGATCTTCATTGGCTACTCGGGCTGGGCGCCGGGTCAGCTCGAGGCCGAGATTGCGCGCGGCGATTGGACCCTCGCGCCCGCCGAGGCGTCCGCGATCTTCGACAGAAAGTCCGGGCGCCCCTGGCCCGAGCAGCAGACGCCTGACAACGTGCGCCGCACTTGACGACCGTGAACACGGTCGTCACGTAGGTGGCGCCGGCGAAGCCTCCGAGCCATCCGCGACCCATCGACGGATCGCCGACCGCCGGATCGATCGAAGCGTCGGTAGTCGTCTCGGCCACCGGTCGTCAAGGCGCTGCGCCGGATAGCTCGCGCAAAGCCTGCGCCGCTTCCAGTCGCGAAGGTTGTGCTTGCACGGTCTCGGCTTCGCCGGCGCCCTCCAGGAGATTGGCCTGCCGCAGAACCACCTCACAGTTGCACTGCTGACGTTCAACGTTGGTGTGGAGCTGGGTCAGCTACTGGTGGTGGGCGTCGCGTACCTGATCTATCGCGCCTTGGCCTACTGGCCGAAAGTCGCGATTGTGCGCGCTCCCGCGCTTTATGCCATCGGCAGCGTCGCCGCTTACTGGTCGATTGGCCGGATCGTCAGCATCGTTGCCTAGTTGAAGCGCGTGGAACGCTTTCGCTTTGGTTGCGAGCATAGTCGCGCGCCGTCGCCTGCGGTCTGAAGCACCAACCTGCAGCGCCGGAGTCGCGAACACTTCACTCCGGTGGAACGGCGGGTTGTTTGAGCCGTATTGAAACGGCTCCCCGAC
>CAWDPJ010000013.1:0-152986 GCA_963804205.1 uncultured beta proteobacterium
AGGCGCCGCCGACCTCCACGCAAAGCTGTCCTTTCAGCACGACGACGACATCCTCGCCCTCGTGAGTGAGCGCCGCCCGCTCTCCGCGCCGGCCGCGGCCACCAGCCAGAGTAGCGACGAGCGGCGGCGCAGGTCCGGCGTCAGCAACTCGTAGCTGATCGACGATTGCGGGAACGAAACCGCTTGCGCTGACCTTTGCGAAGCACGGCGACGGTCGAGCGCGTCGAACGCGCATCGGGCGCGAACATCAGCTTGCCGGCCGGGATGTGAAGCGCGTCGGCGATTCGCTTCAGCGTCCCGACCGAAGGCGTGAGCAGGTTGCGTTCGATCTGGCTCAGCGAGCTGACGGAAAGATCGGCGGCCTGGGCAACCTGCTGGAGCGTGCGATGGTGCTGCTGGCGCGCCTTCCGAATCGTCGCCCCGAGTGTGGAGGCGGCTGCCGCAGGTAACCCGTCATCGCCCGGCGGCGTGTCGATCGGACGATCCGCTTGGCGGGCTTGCGCATCACGGGTCGGACTAGCTGCGCTCCACCGGATCGCGAGCGTGCCGACGCCCTCGATCGTCACTTCAAGGCGGTCACCGCTCTTCAGAAAGATCTTGCGGAAACCGCCGACACCGAACGGCGTTCCGGTCGAGATCATGTCGCCCGGGTTCAGCGTCACGCGCGCGCTGGCGAATGCGATCAGGTCCCACACGGAGAAGACCATCGACGAGGTGTCGCTGTCCTGCATGACCTCCCCGTTCAGCTTCGTCGTCAGGTGCAGGCAATGGGGATCGCCGGCGACGCTTGCCGGCACGATCCAGGGCCCGACTGGCGTGGAAGCGTCGAGCGACTTCGAGCTGAACCAGTCGACGATCCGATGCTTCCCGAGCTCGACCCATTGAAGGTCGCGTGCCGTGACGTCGTTGACGATCGTGTAGCCCGCGACGCAGTGGCGCGCATCCTCGCTCGCAACACGCCGCGCCTTGCGGCCGATGACGACCGCCAGCTCGCCTTCGTAGTCCATCTCCGTGGAGATCGGCGGTAGCTCGATCGCGTGTTCGTGCGCGACCAGCGCCGTCGCCGGCTTGCTGAAGAACACGGGTGTCTTCGGCACCGACAATCCCGCCTCTTCGGCATGTTGCTTGTAGTTCGCGCCGACGAGGTAGAGCGTGCAGGACGCATCGACCGGCGGCGCCAGCTTGACGTCGGCAATGCGATGGGTCGCAAGCCCGCGCAAGTCGACGCTTTCCAGGGTCCAGCCATCGGGAAATTCGCTCACGAAACGCGCGATCGTCGGAAAGCGCGGCGTGAGGTCATGCACGATGCCGGCGCGATGCAGGCCGATGCGGTCGGCCCCGCGGTCGTCGTTGACCGAATCTCACGAGCTCCATCTAGGTTCCTCGCTCAAGCCTCGCCGAACGCGAAGCGCATCGTCGGTCGGCCGACACCTTCGAGAGCCACCTGCACGTCGACCAGCCCGCCGCAATGGCCGCAGCACAATTGTCGAAGCTTGAAGCGGCCTTCGTCGTAATCCTCCCCACGTACCGGTCCGGCGTTGGCGAGCGGCGTGACCAGTTCGCGCAATCCCGCCAGCAGGTTCGCGCCGGGCGCGCCGATTCTCGCGCCGCAATGGCCGCATCCGATTACGCCGCCATCGAGGTCGGCTATGAGCGCATCGCCGTAACGGTGCTTGCCGCGACCGGTCACGACGAGCACAGCGTCGCCTGCGGGCGCGACGGACTTCGCGATGCGATCGCCACGAATCGCCAGCCGACGATCCTTGGTAGCAGCCGCGTGCAGCGCACCGTCGGGTGCGAGGACGACGCCGTAGATGTCGAGCGCCGCCTGGGTGGACACGACACGGCGTGCGACATCCTCGGCGACGATCGCCGGATCGCGCAGCAAGGGATCGCCGTATCCGCCGCCCGCTTGCCAGCTGTGGTACCAGACGTCGCCCCGCGCCATCGGCGTGCGGACGTGCTTGCAGCACAGGATTTCGCGTCGCCCGTCGATTGAATCGAGACTGTCCGGCAGCGCCTTCCCATTCTCGAGCCGTGTTCTCATGTCGGTGTCGACGACTCGGGCGACACGGATCGCAGCGCCCGGCAGGCCCCCGGCCAAACCGATCGCATTGGGCATTTCGGCGCCGGTACCTGCGAACAAACCCTCCAGGTGGTCGTTCGGTGCGCCGTACATCGTGTACGCAAGCTCGCCCGAACGCCCGCCGCGAAAGCGGCCGGGCCCGCCCGAATCCCGAAGGTGCCGGCGGAACAGATAGAGCACCGGGTATTCCGCTTCCTGATCCTCGATGTTCGGCATGTTCGGCGTCGTGTTGAAGACGATGCCTGCGGTATCGACGCCATCGGCGTAGGTGCGCGCCCCGCCGCCGCCGCCGAAGTGACTCATCTCGGTCGCGGCGAACGGGAACCCGTGCTGGCTCGTGCCAGCGAAGATCGGTGCCATCGAAGTTCCGGACCATACGGCCATCGCCTGATCGCGGTAGCGCTCGCTCGCGAGCAGCATGTGCGAGAGGCAGCGCCAGCTCACGTCGATCGTCACGATCACCGCCGAGATCGTGGCCATCGCGCAGGGCGCGGGATACGCGCAGTTGTTGACCGTGCCGGGCTCGGTGACGATGTCGATGCAATCGCGCACGCCCCGGTTCCAGGGGATGTCCCAGCAGAGATTGATGTACATCGACGACAGCACCGCGGCCTGCAGCCCCGAATAGGTCGCGTTGATCAGGCCCCGCGCGTTCGGGCTGGTTCCGCTGAAGTCGAACGTCAGCCGGTCCGCGCGTTTTTTCAGCGTGCAGACCACCTGGTAGATCCTGGACTCGTGACCGTCGTGGTCGATGTACTGGGTCTCGCGCCATTCGCCGTCCGGCAGCTCGCGCAGCCGCTGCGACAGCTTCTCGCGCGCATGGGCAATCGATCCGTCCATCACCGCTTTCACGGTGTCGATGCCCCATTGCTCGATCAACGCGAGCAGGTTCTGCCGTCCGCGTGTTCAGCGCAGCGATCTGCCCCCGCACGTCCAGCCCGACGAGCGGATCGCGGACCTGGTTCATGATCCAGGCGAGCACGTCCTCGCGCACCTTGCCGCGCGTCGACGAGCTTCACCGGCGGCATGCGCAGGCCTTCCTGGTGCGTGTCGACCGCCTTGATCGAGAAACCGCCGGGATCCATGCCGCCGGTGTCGAGCTGGTGCCCGGAGGCGCCGATCCACGCGACCAGCTCGCCTTCGTGGAAGATCGGCGACACGGTCGCGAAATCCGGATGGTGGATCGCACCGAGGTACGGGTCGTTGCAGATGAAGACGTCGCCGTCGTCGATGCCGGTCTCCGGGTGGGTGAGCCGCTGCGTGCTCTGGACGATCAGCGGGAGCACGTTGCCCTGCGTGACGATGTACGGGCCGACGGAGACGAGCGCCGCCGTCCGGCAGCATGATCGCAGTCGCGGCATCGTTGCCGGTGATCAGCACGTTCGATCCCGAGCAGCGCATGTACTGGATGCCCATTTCCTCGGTGATCGACAGCAGCCGGTGGTTCAGCACCTCGAACGTCACCGGATCGACTTCGGCGGGAATGCGGCTTGTTCATGCGTCCTCGCCCGGCGCGGCAACGTGGATGTGCGTGTGACGCCACTCATCGATCCGGGCCGATTGCCCCGGGAGCACGACGATCGTCGTGCCCGGGTGCTCGATGATCGCCGGCCCGGCGACCGCGGTGCCCGCCGGCAATGCCGGGCCGTCGTAGATCGGCGTCGACACCATGTCGCGGCGTCTCGGGCACCACGTCATGCGCCGGTCGTGGCGGCCACGACTTCGCTACCGCGCGGCCAGGGCGCCGTCACGGGCTTGGCGACGTTGCCGATCGCGTCGACGCCGTAATTGACGAGCTCGATGCCCGCGTCCTTCAGTGCCGCGCCCTTGCCGAAGAGACGCTCGTACTCGAGCTCGAACGCGCGGCCATCGATGCAAGTCCCGCTCCGTCGATGCGCGACGGCGCCGGCACGCGCAACGAATGCACCTGGCGGCGATAGCGCGCCTCGACCCAACGCTCGTAGCGTTGCTGGGATGGGGGCACATCTGCCTCGGTGAGCCGCTGTGCACCGTCGCGCTCCATCGTCGCGTAGATCGCCTCGACGGGTCGGCGGCGCGACCGGCAGCACCAGCGGATGCGAATGCTGCAGGCTGAACCGGACGTCCGACAGTGCCGCGCCATAGGCCGAATGCACGGTGGCAAGGAACGGGACGATGATCTCGCGAACACCGACGTCGGCCCCATACGACGCGGCGTGCACGGGGCCGGCGCCGCCGAAGGCCATCATGACGAACTCCCGGGGATCGTGGCCGCGCTCCAGCGTGGACTTGCGGATCAGGTCGGCCATCTGGCTGTCGATCACCTGGCGGATCCCTGCCGCCGCTGCGAGCACGTCGCCGTCGAACAGCGGGTCCGCTATCGCTTTCGGATCGCGCTTCCGCGCGGTCCGGATGCAGCCTCATGCGACCGCCGAGGAACCGTTCGGGCGAGAGGTAGCCGAGGACCACGTCGGCGTCGGTCACCGTCGGCTCCTCGCCGCCGAGTCCGTAGCACGCCGGTCCCGGCGCGGCGGCGGCGCTTTGCGGCCCGATGCGCAGCCTGCCGCCCGTCGACCCACGCGATCGAGCCGCCGCCGGCGCCGATCGAGGCGACGTCCACCATCGGCAGGCGAAGCTGGTACTGGTTCAGCACGGTCTCGCGGCTGTAGCCCCATCGACCGTCCTCGATGATCGCGACCTTGAACGTCGTGCCGCCGACATCGGTCGCGATCACGTCTGCGGTGCCCGAGCGCGCCCGCGAGTCTGCGCGCGCCGACGACGCCGGCGGCCGGGCCTGATTCGATGGTGAAGATCGGCACGGTCTGCGCTGTCGTCGCCACGCCGCCGTTCGCCTGGACGATGAGGAGCTTCTGGCGCAGACCCCTGCGTCGCGAAGGGTGCGCTCCGAGCCGGTCGAGATAGCCCTCGATGACCGGGCCCACGTAGGCGTTGAACAGCGCGGTCGCGCTCCGCTCGTATTCGCCCATGACCGGCGCGACCTCGCAGGACAACGACAGGTGGACGTCCGGGAGCAGCGGTTCCAGGATTCGCGCGCGCGGCGCTCGTGGGCGGAGTTCTTGTGCGAGAACAGGAAAGCGATCGCGACGGCCTCGTAGCCGCGGCTCGCAGCGATCGCGCTGCGATTTCGCCCAGCGCCGGCTCGTCCAGCGCCTGCACGACCGGCGGCCCAGGTGATCGATGCGCTCGGGGACCTCGAAGATGTCGCGCTCGTCGACCAGCAGCCGGGGCTTCTGCGTCAGCCGGTAGTGATGACGCTCGAAGACGGAGAGACCTGCGACGCGTCCCGTGGCCCGCATGATCATCAGCGTGTCGCCGAAGCCGCGCGTGGAAGCACCGCAGTACGCGCGCCCGTGAACGCGAACACCGCGTTGCTCGACTGCGTGGTCGCGTGGACCATCCGATCGGTGCGCGCCAGAAGCTGCGCGACGTCGACGCCCGCTTCGCCGGCCGCATCGCGAGAGCCCTCGAGCACGCCGCGCTGCAGGTCGTCCGGGGTCGACAGTGACTTGCCGGCGAACGTGCGTCCCGAAGCGTCTTCGATGACCACGACATCGGTGAACGTGCCCCCGATATCGACAGCGAGCGTGTACATGCGGCCGGACCCCGTGCTTTTCAGTACTTTCACTGAAATACGACCGGCGTCAAGCGACACCAAGCCGCACGCTCGAGGCCCTACTCCCAGAGCTCGACGCGCTCGCCCCGCGCGCGCATGGCTTCGGCGCGCGCTTGCAGCCAGCGCTGGAACGACGGCTCGCTGCGGTAGCCGCCATCGGCCACGTACGCGAACGACGATGCGAAATGGAACGGCCGCAAGTAGGCCGCGATGCGGAACACCTCGGTTCCGCTCGCGTCGAAGAACACGACGCCAGGCGTGTACGCAACACCCAGCTCGCGGGCCCACTGGTTGGCGGCAAGCGTGCGACCGTCGGGCGTGATCAGCGGCGTCGCGGCTCCGAGCGCGAAACGAGCGACGTCCAGCCGCTTGACCTGGGCCAGCACGTCCTTGCGACGGAACGCTTCGCGGTGCATCTCGTCGCACGCAATGCAGTCGACGGTTTCGAAGATCACGGCGAGCGGACGGCCGCCTGGCTTGCGCGCCAGATCGTAGGGCGGCTTCAGCAGGAACGGCTGCTCGTTCAGCTTCGGGCTCGCCTTCTCCTTGACCGTGCGGCGAAGATGCTCGGCGAGCGTCAACGACTTCTCGAGCTTTCCCGCCGCGTAGTCGAGGACCGCTTCGAAACGCTGCGGCGGGTAATAGCCGTCGATCCGCACGATCACGGTTCCGGCTTCGTCGAAGATCAGGATCGTCGGCGTGAACTGCACGTTCAGCGCCTGGCCGAGCGCCTTCTCGCTCGTCGTGCGGCCGTCGAGCCACTTCACTTCCCGGTCGCCCCAGAGGTTCAGCGCGATCGGGACGAAATGCCGCCGGGTCTTGTCGACGATTCCGCGTTGCGAGAAGTTCGCCACCATCAGCTTCGTGCAATACGGGCAGCCGTCCTGACCGAAATAGACGAGCAGTCGCTTGCGGTCACGCGCAGCCTCCTCGATGTCCTCGCGAAAGTCGAGGAACGTGGTCGCGAACCACGGCGGGATGTCGATCGCGTACGGCGAAGGTTGCTGAGCGAGCACCGCGCACGAGCCCGACGCTACGAACAACAACGTGACCAGCCAGGCGAAGCGATGACGGAGGATTCGAAAACGCCATCGCATAGTCTAGCGCGACGTCAGACGCGCTCGGCGGCTACTGCGGTTCATGAACGGGAGATGGTCTGACGTGCTGCGACTGCATCGCGCAAGGGCACCGTCGTCCCGCTCGAAACGGGCAGCGATGCGAAGGTCGATGGATCGTCGCTTTCGCGGGAATGACGCCGGGTTTGGGCAACACGTCACGCATGTTCGTAACGCTTGACATCGAGCTTGCGGCACACGGTGGCAAGCCACGGCTGCTGCTCGCGCGGCAAGCCTGCCGGTCGATAGTAGTGTGCGACTTCGATGAACCCCGCCGCCTCGATGAATCGCCGCCAGCCCTCGAGCGAGTGCCACGCGCCGAAGCGGCCTCCGCTCCAGCCCTCCTCGTCGTTGCCGCGGGGATTCGAGCTGAACAGCACGCCGCCGGATTTCAGCGTTGCGTGAAGCTCCCGGAGCACCCGGGGCAGCTCCTGCCTCGGAACATGAAACAGCGCAGCGTTCGCGAAGATGCCGTCGAAGCGTGCCGCCGGCAGGTCGAGCTTCAGGAAGTCCTGCTCCCAGACTTCGCAGCCGCTGTAATCGCGTGCCATCGATGCGAATTCGTGCACGCCTTCGAGCCCGATCGCCCGATGGCCAAGGCGCGTGAACGCTGCAAGGTCGCGTCCCGGCCCGCACCCGAAATCGAGGATCGTG
The DNA here is from genome assembly GCA_963804205.1 of uncultured beta proteobacterium. GTDB lineage: Bacteria > Pseudomonadota > Gammaproteobacteria > Burkholderiales > Casimicrobiaceae > VBCG01. The sequence goes on from CAWDPJ010000013.1 coordinate 7,469, forward strand.
AACGGCGGCGCAGCGACGATCGCCTGCAGCAGAGCGTCGATGTTCTGCGTGACATCGTGATCACGCGTTCCTTCCCAGAACGACTCTGCGCGCTGGCCGTAATGCTCGAGCGTGCGCGCCGCGATCGCCTCGAGATCGTCGCGCGAAAAAGGCGCGGTCATTCGTCGACCTTGCCCCGCGCGGCCTTCACTTGCCCGCGCTTGAGCTTCGACTCGACGCGGCGGCGCTGCGAGCCTTTCGTGGGCCTCGTCGGCTTGCGCACGACCGGCACGGCCGACGCCTCGTCCACCAGCGCCTGCAGCCGGGCAAGCGCATCTGCGCGATTGCGCTCCTGGCTGCGGAAACGCTGCGCCTTGATGATCACGACACCGTCATTCGATACGCGCTGGTCGCCCAGCGCGAACAGGCGCACTTTCACCGGTTCCGGGAGCGACGATGCGCGCACGTCGAAGCGCAGGTGCACGGCCGACGCGACCTTGTTGACATTCTGGCCGCCCGCCCCTTGCGCACGGATCGCGGTCCATTCGATGTCGGCGGGATCGATCGGCGTCATCGGCTCACCAAACGACCGCGGCCGCCGAAGCGGCCGCGCCATGCCGGGTTGGCCCGGTCAGCGGCGTATGGCGTTTCGCCGCATGAAAACCAGCGTCGCTGCCACCATCAGCATCAGCATCGCCGCCCAATGCGCCCAGTCCAGCGGAATCTCGGCGCCCGAGCCGGCCGCAGCTGTGATGACCCGTACGTTGTCGAGCGCGGCACCGGCATTCAACGTGCCACCGGACGCGCTGACGTCGCTCACGAAGTTGATCGTGCTGCTGGCCCCGGTCGCGGTGAATTGCACCGACCGCGTGACCCAGCCCATGTTGGTTCCTGTGGCGCCCGTCGTGTCGAAGGTGAAATTCGTCGTGACGCCGTTGACCGTCACGGCCAGCGGCTTGACGACCGGCGGTGCGCCGAAATTGCCCGCCATGTCGAACAGGACGGTGTAGGTCTGGCCGGGCACGGTGTCGAACGTCTGCGTGATGCCACCGATTCCCCCGGCGCCGGATCCGACCATATCCAGGCTCGCGTTGCCCTGCGACGCCTGCCAGCCGCAGGCTGGGACGGGTGCCCCCAACCAATCGATGTTGCCGGCGCTCACCGTCCAGCCGGTGATCAGCGTGCTGCCGTTGGGGATGTTGAACGTGTTGCAGGGAACGACCCCACCCGTTTCGAAGCTGCCGTTCTGGAACGGCAATGCGGTCGCCACACCGCACGACAACAGCAACAACAACGCGGATCCGAACCGTTTCATGCGTTTCCCCTGGTGCGCTTCGAAGGCGGTCGCGAACTTGGAGCCAGGCTCGAATCAGCCCCTTCTCCCCGCGATGGTAGCGGACGTTACGCCCCCGGGCGCCGCGATGTCAAACTTCGGTGGCGAACGCGGGGTTCGCGCGCGATTCCGGTGCAACACCTGCGCCGCTGTAGGGAGGCCGGGGTGGAAAATCGGTAGCTTCCACTGACACCGATGCCGCATCGAGTGTGCCAACGTGGCATGGGCGCCGTGCCTTCCGGCCCGGCCCCGACCTCATGCGCCTCGCCGTTCACATGCCACACTGGCTCGACCAACCCGCTGCATTGCCAGCGCGCGGTGCGACCCGCCCATGACCGAGCCCGCCACATTCACGCTCTGGTGCATCATCGTCGGCGCGTTGCTGATCGCGATGACGCTCGGCAACTCGTTCATCGCGCGGTTGCCGCTGTCGGCGGCGATGCTCTATCTCGTCGTCGGCTACGCGATCGGTCCGGCCGGGCTTCGCCTGGTCGACATCGATCCGGTGCGCAATGCCATCGCGCTCGAGCGGATCTGCGAGATCGCAGTGCTCATCTCGCTGTTCACCGCGGGCCTCAAGCTCAAGCTGCCGTGGAAGGACAATCGCTGGCGCGTCCCGGCGCGCCTCGCATCGGTGTCGATGATGGTCACCGTTGGCGGCTTGGCACTCGCCGGCGTCTACCTGCTCGGCCTTCCGCTCGGCGCTGCCGTGCTGCTCGGTGCGATCCTGGCGCCGACCGACCCGGTGCTCGCCTCGGACGTGCAGGTCACGGACGCCGACGATCGCGATCGCCTGCGCTTCGGCCTCACCGGCGAGGGCGGACTCAACGACGGGACTGCGTTTCCCTTCGTCATGCTCGGGCTGGGGCTCATGGGGCTTCACGACCTGGGCGCGGGCGCATGGCGCTGGTGGGTCATCGACGTGGCGTGGGCGGTCACCGGCGGGCTGGCGATCGGCTATGTCCTCGGCCTCGTCGTCGGCCGCGCCGTGCTGTTCCTGCGCACGCACCATCGCGAGGCGCTTGGCGCCGACGAGTTCATCGCCTTCGGATTGATCGCGCTGGCGTACGGCGCGGCGCAGGGACTGCATACCTATGGCTTCCTCGCGGTGTTCGCGGCCGGATTCGCATTGCGCCGCATCGCCGACGAACAGGCGTCGCGCGGCGGCTACCGGGCCACGCGACATCGTCGGCATCGGCCGCCGAAGTCGAGGCGGTGCCGGCCGACATGATGAGCGCGATCGAAGGCTTCAACGCGCAGCTCGAACGATTCGCGGAGGTCGCGGTCGTGATCGCGATCGGCGCACTGCTCGCCGTCGTGCCGTTCCGGCGCGAGGCATTGTGGCTGGTCCCGCTGCTCTTCCTGGTCATCCGGCCGCTCGCGGTCTACGCGGGACTCGTCGGTGCACCCGCCACGACTGCGCAGAAAGTGCTGATGTCGTGGTTCGGCATCCGAGGAATCGGCTCGATGTACTACCTGATGTTCGCGATCACCCACGGGGTGGACGGACCGGTCGCCGCCGACCTCATGGCGTTGACGATTGCCGTCATCGTTGCGTCGATCGTGCTGCATGGCGTATCGGTTACGCCGCTGATGAACCGCTACAGGCGCCTGCGCCGCGAATTCAGGCCCTCCTGAAGAGCGGGTGCCGAAGTTCGGTCATCGGCGCTGCGCAACGGTTCGATCGGCAGGTTTTTCATCGGCGAACGTCAATCCTGTAGGTCCGGCCGGCAGGAGCGCGGGTCACGCGCTCCGACACGATTGCAATCATGATGCACCGCAATGCGACCGTTACGGTGCGATCTGAGATAACGATCGCAACCATCTGAATTTATGATTGGCCTATTCGGTCCCTATGCCTATATTGCACATGGTGCAATGCAACATAGGTGGACGAATGACGTTACTCTCGATAGGGAAATCGACGCAGACTGCCGCCGCTGCCCAAGGCCACGCTGCCAGCGCGCAAGCCGATCGGCCTCGCGCTGCAGGGCGGCGGGTCGTGGGGTGCTTTCACGTGGGGCGTGCTCGACGTGCTGCTTGCAAGCCGCAGCATCGCGATTACGCAGTTGACCGGGACGAGCGCAGGCGCGATCAACGCGGCGATCGTGGCCAGCGCGCTCGCGCAAGCATCGCCCGCCGAGGCGCGGCGCCGGTTGCGATCGTTCTGGCTCACGATCGCGCGACCCGGCGTTGCGGATCTCGGTCGCGAGGTGTGGGGGCCGATGGAGCGGCAATGGCGCGAGACGATCGGCGCGTGGCTGGTGTCGAGCGGGACGGTCTCGCCGTACGCAGCGAACCCGCTCGGCCTGAATCCGTTGCGCGATGCGATCGCTGCGCACGTCGACATCGATGCGATCCGCAGCGCGTCGGCACCGGCGCTCTTCGTCACGGTGACGAATGTCCGCTCGGGGCTGCCGCGCATCATCACGAACCAGACGATGACGATCGACGCGCTGCTCGCCTCGGCATCGCTGCCGCAGCTCTTCCAGGCGGTGGAGATCGACGGCGAGCCCTACTGGGACGGCGGCTACAGCGGCAACCCGACGCTCTGGCCGATGATCGAGTCCGGCCGCGCGCGCGACCTGATCGTCGTTCAGCTCGCTCCGGAGGCCGTGCAGGCGGTGCCCACCGACGCGGCATCGATCCAGCGTCGCGTCGCCGAGATCGTCTTCCACTCGAGCCTCGTGGCGGAGATGCAATCGATCCGCGCGATGCGTGCCCTCGCCGCCGACGAATCGGGACGCTCGAAGGTGCTCGACCTGCGCATGCACCGGATCGGCCCGCCGCCGGCCGTGCTCTTCGAGACCGGCTCGGCACTGGAGCGCTCGCGGGCGTGGATCGAGCAGTTGCACGCCGAGGGACGACGTTCGGCGAAGCGTTTCCTCTCGCAGCACGGCCGGGATCTCGGCAGTGCGCGAGACGCTCGACATCGACAAGGTCTTCGTCGACCCGCGCAGCGCCCCGTCCGGTGGGCGATCGACGCGTGGCGCGACCTCGAAGCCGCGTAGTTAGTCCGGCGGGCGCCGGCCGCAATAGTTGATAACGCAACTACGGCCTGCTCGGCGCGCCACGCCAGCGCCAGCATGCCGCGACGATCGGACGCATCGTGATCCGCATGCCGCTCCCCTCGAAGTCGGCAGATTACGGCCTTGTCGCGATCTGCGGTACAGTTTCCGCACTCGCCTGCGCTGGAGCGCCCCATGCTGATGTCCGCCGCCGACTATCGCGAATCGCTCCGGCGTCTTTCGCCGACCGTCTACGTCGAGGGCCGGCGTGTCGAGTCCGTTGCGGACGAGCCGTTGCTGGCACCCGGCGTCGCGGCGATCGGCGTCAGCTACGACTACGCGCTGCGGGAGTCCAGCGAAGCGCTGATGCGCGTTCAGACGCCCGACTTCGACGGGCCGATCAACCGGATGCTCGCGATCCCGCGCAGCAGCGCGGACCTGCTGAACAAGCTCGAGGCGGTTCGTCTGCTGTGTCAGGAGACGGGCTGCGCGCAACGCTACCTGGCCGGCGACGCTTTGACGGCGTTGCTTCATGGAACGCGGGTGATCGACGAGGAAACCGGCAGCGACTATCAGGCGCGGGTGCGTGCCTATCTCGATCACGTCTATGCGAACGACCTGACGCTCGGCATCGCGATGACCGATGCGAAAGGCGATCGGTCGCTGCGGCCCTCGCAGCAGAGCGTGACCGACGCGTACGTGCATATCGTCGAGCGCCGGGCCGACGGCATCCTGATCTCCGGCACGAAAGCGATCGTGACCTCCGCGCCGTACGTGCACGAGCTGCTGGTCATGCCTTGCCGCAACATGGGCGAGGCGGACCGCGACTTCGCCGTGTGCTGCGCGGTGCCGATCGACGCCGAGGGCCTCACGATCGTCGCGCGCGCCGCCGGACGCCCGGGCGAAGCTGCGGCGAAGTTCAGCGGACGCTACGGCCAATCGACCGGCGTGTGCCTGTTCGATCGCGTGTTCGTGCCCTGGGAGCGCGTGTTCTTCGCGGGCGAATGGCAGCACGCAAGCGAAGTGCTCTACGACTACACGGCGCAGCACCGCCACACCTGCATCGCGGCGCGCGCGGGCTTCGGCGATCTGCTGATCGGCGCCGGCGCGCTGGTGACCGAGGCGAACGGTCTCGACCTCGATCGTGCGCATGGCGTGCGTGACGCGATGGTCGAGTTGATCAAGATCGTCGAAGGCTTCTATGCGTGCGGCGTCGCGGCGTCGGTCTACGCGAAGCAAAGCGAAGCCGGCAGCGTGACGCCGGATCCGGTCTTCGCGAACATCGGCAAGCTGCTGATGGCCACCCAGATCTACGACATGCACCGGCTCGCGCACCAGGTATCGGGCGGCATGATCGTGACCCTTCCCGGACCTGCGGAGGACCACAATCCCGCCACGGCCGGCCGCCTGTCCGAAGTGCTGACCGCGCGCTCCGACATTCCGTACGAGAAGCGCATCGAGGTCGCGCGCTTTCTCGAGGACCTGACCGCGTCGCATCAGGCGGGCTGGTACTCGGTGATCAGCCTGCATGGCGGCGGCTCGCCCGAGGCGATGAAGACCGAGATCTACCGTCACTACCCGATCGGCAGCAAGGTGGACCTGGTCGAGCGACTGCTCGACCGGGGCGTGCTCGCCGACGAGACCCGCAAGATCACACGCAATCGCCAGCCGGGCCGCTGCTGCGCCGTCGGTTGTTTCGCGCCGGATGCGCCGCACATGGTGCCGATGGCTTCGCTTGTCGCGCACCCGTCTTCACCGGACCGCCCGCAGGAGGATCCGCTTGCCGCGGACTGAGAGCAGCGCATCCGCGGGGGCGACTTCCTGGTCGCTGCGCGAGCCTGCGCGCCGCATCGATCGTGCGACCAGCCTGCTGCTGGTCGTCGACATCCAGGAGCGCCTTGCGCCGCATGTCGCCGGGCACGAGGCACTGATCGCGAGGACCAGGGCGCTGTTGACCGCGGCCGCGCGGCTCGACGTTCCGCGGCTTGCCACCGAGCACTGCGCAGGGCAGATCGGTTCGCTCGTTCCGGCGATCGCCGAGCCTGCTGGAACCGCGCGAGATCTTCGCCAAGACGCGGTTCGGGGCGACGGATCATCCGGAGTTCAGGGCGCTGCTCGCGCGTACGGCGCGCACGCAGATCGTCGTCGCAGGCATGGAAGCGCACGTCTGCGTCATGCAGACCGCGCTCGGGCTCGCGGCGGCGCAGTACGAGGTTTTCGTCGTCGGCGATGCGGTCGGCTCGCGCGCGGAACGGCAAACCGATCGCGAGCTCGCCGCTTTCGCGCCTGCGCGATGCAGGCTGCACGATCGCCGGCACGGAGACCGTGCTGTTCGAATGGACCGGCGGCGGCGATGATGCGGCGTTCCGGGACGTGCTGAAGATCGTCAAGGGGCTCCCCGGCGTAGCCCGGCGATAATCGTCATCCCCGCGAAGGCAGGGACAGGATCCAGCGTCGACTTCGACGCAAAGACACTGGGTTCCCGCTTTCGCGGGAATGACGCAGGTTATTCGTAGCGCTGCAGGTACGCTCGCGACGCCGCCGCCCTGTGCCGCTCGCAGCCGTGTGCAGAGCTCGATCGACTCCAGCGTCGTCGCGAGCGTTCGCGCGCCGCCCGAATAGCTCGCGATTCGATCGCGCCAGAACGCCTCGACATCCGCGCGATCCGCATCACTGCACAGCCGCTCGGCGTACATCGGCCAGCTGCCCGGCGTTTCGCGTTGCACGCGCTGCGCGAACGCTTCGAAGTTCGTCTTGATGAAGTCGTGGACGTCCCGGCGCGGTTGCGCATACTGGTGGCTCGTCCACAGCGCGTTCGACGATTCGCGGATATCGAACGCTGGATCGAGCAGGAGCCCGAGGCCGCGCCTCGCGAGCGCCGGATCGCCGAACGACATCAATGCAACCAGCAGATTGCGCCGATCCAGGCGATCGCTGGTTGTGCGTGCTTCGGCGAGCATCGCGTCGAACAGCGCAGCGTCGCCCGTCCGCGCGGCCACGGGCAATACGGTATCGACGAGGCCCGGATCCAGCGCGCGGCGATTCGCGATCCACGCCAGGGCGAGCCCGCGAGCCTCCGCGACGAGCCCGGGATCGCTCGGCGCGGCGAAACGAAGCAACGCACGACGCAGTCAGCTGATCGTCGTCGTGCTCATCGGGCTTCGGCCGGAAGCCCAGCGCTCGCGCGCGCGGGAACGAAAACCTCGCGCACGAAGCCGTCGAATCGCGCGCGATCGGCCTCGCCGACCAGCGCATCGCGCAGGAAGCTCGCCAGCTCGATCGACGCGAGCGTCACGTGCCGGTCGCGCGAACCCGCGGTTGCACGGACCCATTCGAGCGCCACCGCCGCGTCGACCGATCCGGCGCGCACCAGCGCGCGCAGGTCGTAGAGAACGCTCGTGTACTCCGGAACCGACAGCGACGCACGGTTTCGTGCAAGGCGATCGAGCAGGTCGCCGCGGTACTCGGGCAGGTAATAGCCCTTTCCTCCGGCATTGGCGAAAACGTAGCGCGGGCACGACCCTGCCAGGGGCAGCGTTGCCGCCGCTTGCGTAAGCAACGTACACACCTGCTTCGTGGTCGCGCCGGACCGATAGCGAACGCATACCGGGACCTGCCAGCGTTGCGCCGGCACCTCCGCCGCGCCGACCGGCAGGTGCCGTCGTTGCGCGAGCGAGAGCGTCGGCTTCCGCGGGTTCGCGCAATCGAGCGTCACGGCAACCTGCGGGACGCCGTTCTGGTCGAGGAACGTCGAGAACGCAGGCCCGACCGGACGGCGGCTGGCCGCGGTCAATGCATCGAGGAAGTCGCCGCGTGGTCGCGTTGCCGTCGCTTCGCGCGCGCAAGTATTGCTGGACGCCGCGGCGAAGCACCTGCTCGCCGATCCAGGCTTCGAACATGCCGATGACCGTCGCGCCCTTCTGGTAGGTGATCGAATCGAACGCCGCGCGGATGTCGCCATGCACGACGATCGGCTCGCGGATGCGCCGCGCCGTACCGAGCGCGTCCTCCCATCATGGCGTCGGCGCGCTCGTGCACGCGTGCCGTGCCTCGCTCGTACTCCGGCTGCCAGCGGTCGACGATCTTTTCCGCGAACCAGGTCGCGAACGCCTCGTTGAGCCAGAGGTCGTCCCACCACATCGGGCTCACCAGATTGCCGAACCACTGGTGCGCGATCTCGTGCGCGCCGATGTTCGCTGCGCCGTGCCGGAACCTCGGCGACGTCGCCCCGGGCTTCGCGAGCAGCGTCGGCGCGCCATAGGTGATGAGGCCGGCGTTCTCCATCGCGAAGCCGACGGTGAGCGGGATCGCGATGTGATCGAGCTTTTCGTAAGGATGTTCGATGCCGAACCAGCGCTCGGTGAGCTCGAAGATCGGCGGATAGGCGCCTGCGGCGAAGGACGCGTCCGCGCGTCGGCCCTTCGGCACGATGACGCGCATCGGCGTGGGTCGCGTGCCGACGCGACGCAGATTCACGGTTTCCCACGGTCCCACCGCGAAAGCCACGAGATAGGACGGCAGCGGCCGGGTCTCGCGGAAGCGGACCCGTTTCATGCCGGCTTCGTCGTCGGGCTCGTCGACGCCGAACGTGTTCGAGAACGCGACGGCATCGCGCGGGACGCGCAGCGTCAGCTGCCACGGAACCTTGAACGATGGCTCGTCGAAGCAGGGAAACGCACGGCGCGCCGACGTCGGCTCGAAATGCGTCATCGCATACCACGCACCGGCGTCCTGCAGCGCGAAGATTCCGCGCGTCGAATTGCGGCTCTGTTCCGCCTCGTAGCTCAGCGCCAGCCGATGACGGCCTGCCGGCAGCGGAGGGTCGAAGGCGAAGCCGACGAAATGCTCGTGCCCGGACAGCACGCGAATCGGCGAATTGCGGCCGGCGACGGCGGCGTTCGTGACCGTCAACGCATCGGCATTGAGCCAGAGCACCGCGTGCTCCCGCGCAAGCTCGATGTCGATTGCGATCTCCCCGCGCGCCTTGTCCTGTCCGGGGACAACGGTAAGCGTCAACGCGTACCGTAGCGGTCGCGCGCCGTCGGGAAGGCGCAGTGCGGGCGGGACGGGGGCGTTGCTCGCGGTTTGCGCCGCTGCTTGCGCGCTGCACACTGCGACGCAACAGCGCGAGCGCGACTAGCGCCCGTCTGAAAAGTCCTGTCGTCCCCGCGCAGGCGGGGACCCAGCGTCTTCGCGTCGAATGTCGATGGCGGATCAAAGTCACTGGGTCCCCGCCTGCGCGGGGATGACGATCCTTTCGGATCGTCACCTGCGCGGGGATGCGACGGAGTCGCGACACGACATCAGCGCAAGTAAGCGAGCAGCGGCGACCCCGCCTGCCGTCTGATCAGGAGATCCTCGGCAACGCGCGCCTGCGTTGCATCGAGCGCTTCGAACCACTGGATCTCGCCACCGACCAGCGCAGCAATCGTCGCGCCGTCGCGATACAGCACGCGGTTGCCCGTCAGCGCCGGTACTTTCAGTCCAGGCAGCAGGATGCCGGCGAGATTGAGCGGATCGGCGCCGCTCACGCTCACGAGCGTCTGCTGTGCCGGCGTCCGGCGAGCTTCGCGCAACGCGGGTATCGCTTCGGGCAGCGCGAACTGCTCGCCCGAGATGCCGGCGACGAACCGGCCACCGCGGATGTCGCCGCGCGCCTCCAGACGGCGCAGCACACGCAGCAGGTCGCGCCAGGTCGGCAACCACGCGGCTTCCCTTTGCAACAGCTTCCAGAACACCACGCCGTAACGGCGCAGCAGCGCATGAACGATCCCCTCGACCGTCTCCGCGTCACGCTCGAAGAATCCGTCCGCTGCTTCCGGCAGCGCCGGCCTTCGCAGCAGCGCCCAGCGACCCGCGTCCTCGATGCCGAAGACACTGCGACGGTGACGCTTGCGACCGCTCAACGGCTTGCGTTTCTCCGACGGCGTCAGCAGCGCGCGCAGGCCCGAGAAGCTGTCCGAGCTCACGAGCCCCAGCGCCACCAGCTCGGCGAGTGCTTCCTCGACCTGCGTGCGCAGCATGCGGGTTCCTTCGACGATCTCGTCGAAGAACGACGCACCGTGCTGGCGCAGGAACTGCACGACGTCATCGGCCCGTCCGCTGGGATTGACCGATGAAGCCGATGCCGGCTGTGCCGCACGTGTCCACAGCGGTGCGCTTCGCCGCGGCAGCAACGTCACCGGCGTCGTGCGGATCGGGCCGGCGCTGCTTCCGTTGGACGCATTGGCCGGCGCCGTCAGCCGCGTCCAGACCGCGCGGCCCGACAGGCACAAGTCGTCGAGCCACGTGAAGTCGTAGTTGTCGAGCCGCGCCGGCAGGATCTCGGCCTCCCACGCGGCAGCGGGCGCCTCGAATCCCTGCAGCTGCGCGATCACGGCGTCGAGCGCATCCGGTCCTTCGCGGCGCTCGCCGGGGATCACGTGCTGCCAGCGAAACAGGAAGCGCATGAAGTCCTGCGTCGAGACCGGCTCGATCTCCTCGCGCAGCCGTCGCACGGTGTAACGGTGGATGCGCGCCAGCAGCGTCCGATCGCACCATTCATCCATGGCGCCGGGGGTAAACACGCCCTGCATGACGACGCCCTCGCCCGCAAGCCTGGCGAGCACCGTCGCGATTTCCGTCTCGGCAATCGCGAGGGTCGAGGCGAGCGCGCCCGTTGTCACCGGACCCAGCGCTTCGAGTCGGCTGCGCACGACCTCGGTCAGCGCCTCTTCCCGTTCCCAGATGCGTCGCGTGAATTCCGCGGGCGCATCGATCGCCGGTTGTCGCTGCGCGTTCGGATACAGCGCTTCGAATTGCGGCAATCTTTCGGCGGCGACCCACAGCGGTTCGTTCGCGGGACGGCCGGGCACGACGATGCGCGTCGCGCGGCGCGCCGTCGCAAGCTCCTCGAGAAACGCGAGCCAGCCTTCGTGCGATTGCGCTTCCGCGCTCGGTCACGAAACCGAGGCCGAGCAACGCGTCGTGCATCTCGTCCGCGTTGACGGCTTCCGGCCACGCTTCGGCGCGCACGCGCTCGATAGCCGCGACATCGAGACGGCCGAGGTCCGCTGCCGACGCCTCGTCGAGCCAGCGGCGCGCCATGACTGCCTGCGTGCGCCGCTCCTCGAGCGGCGCATCGTCCAGATACGCGTAAGGCCTCGCCGTCAGGATCTCGAGCGCGAGCGGCGACGGATGCGTCAGGTCGCGCGCGACGACCTCGATCGCTCCGGATTCGATGCCGCGGAGCACGCGCTCGAGCCCGTCGATGTCCATCGCCTCGTGCAGGCAGTCGTGCACGGCCTGGTTCACGAGCGGATGATCCGGCACCTCGCGAGGACCGGTGAGGTTTTCCGCGCAGGCGATCTGGTCCGGAAATACCGACGCCATCAGGTCCTCGGCGCGCATGCGCTGCAACGGCGCCGGGACCTTCTTGCCGCCGCGGAACCGCGGCAGCGCCAGCGACGTGCCCGCGACCCATCGCCAGCGCGCTGCGAACATCGGCGCCGCCAGCATCGCCTGGATCAGCACGTCGCGGACACTGCTCGAATGCAGATAGCGCGCAACGTCCTCCAGCAGGAAGCTGTGGCTCGTCGATAGCGAAAGGACGATCGCGTCCTCGGTCGCCGCTGCCTGCAGCTCGAAGTCGAACTTGACGCAGAAGCGCTTGCGCAGCGCCAGCCCCCACGCCCGGTTGATGCGGCTGCCGTACGGCGAATGGATGACCAGCTGCATGCCGCCGGACTCGTCGAAGAAGCGCTCGAGCACGATCCGGGATTGCGTCGGCAGGACGCCGAGCGCCGCATGCGCGGAAGCAAGGTACTCGACGAGCTGGCTCGCCGGCCGATCGACACCGCCGATGTCGCGAGCGAGCGTGGCGACCACGTTTTCCGCGTCGTCGCCGCGCTCGAGCGCCAACGCGATCTGCTCGCGCATGCCGCGACACCGCATGCGAAAGCTCGTCGGACCGTCCGGGCGCCTCGCCGAGCCAGAACGGGATCGTCGGCGGCTGCCCGTGCGCATCCTCGACCCGAATCCTGCCCGCCTCGACGCGCAGGATGCGATACGAAGTGTTGCCGAGCTGGAAAATATCGCCCGCGAGGCTCTCGACGGCGAAGTCCTCGTGCACCGTGCCGACCAGAAGACCGGCAGGCTCGAGCAAAACGTCGTAGTTGGCGGTGTCCGGAATCGCTCCACCCGACGTGAGCGCCGTCAATCTCGCGCCCCGGCGGCCGCGCAGCATGCCGTTGACGGCGTCGCGATGCACATACGCGCCGCGATGGCCGCGGGCCGTGCTGAAGCCTTCGGCGAGCGTGCGCACGACATCGAGAAATTCGTCGTTGGTCAGCTCCGCGTACGGCGAAGCGTGGCGAAACAACTCGAACAGCGCCTGCTCCGGCCAATCCTTCGCCGCGACTTCGGCCACGATCTGCTGGGCGAGAACGTCGAGCGGCTTGGCCGGGATGCACAAGCGTATCGAGCTCCCCGCGCCGCACCGCATCGAGCAACGCCGTGCACTCGACGAGCTCGTCGCGCGACAGCGGGAACAGCCGCGCCTTCGGCACGCCGCCGACCTGGTGGCTGGCGCGTCCGGCGCGCTGCAGGAACGTCGCGATCGAGCGCGGCGAGCCGAGCTGGCACACGAGATCCACGTCGCCGATATCGATGCCGAGCTCGAGCGAGGCGGTCGCGACCAGCACCTTGAGCTCGCCGCTCTTCAGCCGCTGCTCGGCCTGAAGCCTCAGCTCCTTCGCCATGCTGCCGTGATGCGACATCACGCTGTCCGGCACCGAGGAGCTCGGAGAGATGGCGCGCCGCCCGCTCGGCCATGCGTCGCGTGTTGACAAAGATCAGCGTCGTCCGGTGCTCCTGCGCCAGCTGCGCGAGCTGCCCGTAGACCTCCTTCCACACGTCGTTGGACATCACCGCCTCGAGCGGCGACGACGGGACGGCGATCGCAAGATCGCGCTTGCGCACGTGGCCGGTGTCGACGATCGCGCAGTCGCGTGCGGTACCGTCCGCGTTCACGCCCGCGAGGAAACGTGCGACGTCCTCGATCGGCTTCTGCGTCGCGGACAGCCCGATACGCACCGGTGGCGCTTCGGTCAACGCCGCGAGGCGTTCCAGCGACAGGGCGAGGTGACTTCCTCGCTTGTTCGACGCCAGCGCGTGGATCTCGTCGACGATCACCGTGCGGGTCGTCGACAGCATGCTGCGGCCGGATTCCGAGCCGAGCAGCACATACAGCGACTCCGGCGTCGTAACGACAATGTGCGGCGGCCGCTTGCGCATGCTCGCGCGTTCGTGCTGCGGCGAATCACCCGTACGCACCAGCGTCCGGATCTCGACATCGGCAAGGCCCTGCGCCGCAAGCTCGCTGCGGATGCCCGCAAGCGGTGCCGCGAGATTCTTCTGGATGTCGTTCGACAACGCCTTCAACGGCGACACGTACACGACGAACGTCTGGTCGGGGAGGCCGTTGGCCGTGCCTTCACGCACGAGCCCATCGATCGCGGCGAGGAAGGCTGCGAGCGTCTTGCCGGATCCGGTCGGGGCTGCGACCAGCACGTTCCGGCCTTCCCGGATGTGCGGCCAGGCGCGCGCCTGCGGCTCGGTCGGCGCATCGAAATGATTGCGGAACCAGGTTTCAACCGCAGGGTGGAAGAGCGTGGCTTGCTGCATGGGCAGAGGGTGAGCGGGCGCGAACAGCCGACCGGACAGCGATTGTTTCATATGCGGGCGAAACGGGCGCTGGCAAGCCAAACCGCCGCGTCACTTGTTGGTGCGGCCGTCAGATGCCTCTCCACCAGCGCCGCGTAAGCGCCAGGACGGCGAGGCCGATGAGGCCGGTGCCTACCGTGGCCGCCCTTGCACCGAATGCCTCCGCCGCCAGGCCGACGCCAATGAAGCCGATCGGGCCGGTGCCGATGCACACCGAAAGGATGCCGAGCACGCGCCCGCGCATCTCCGCCGGTGCATTGAGGTAGACCAGTGTGGCCTGCATGATGGAAAACCCGGCGGCCCCGAATCCGGCAAGCAGCAGCGCGGCCCCCGCAACGACCGGGCTCGACACCAACGCGAACAGGATCTGCATGATCACGTAGAGCAGGACGCCGCCGACATAGACGCGGACGTAGTGCGACGCCCGGCCGAACATCACCATCGCCACCGCGCCGAGAAAGGCCCCGGCCCCTTCCGTGCTGGCCAGCACGCCGACGCCAACGGGGTCCAGATGCAGGTTGTCCAGCGCGATCACCGGCACCATCGAGGTGAACGGCCAGCCGAAGATGTTGAAGATGATCGTGATCAGGAGCGTGCCGGTGAGCTTCCGAGACCGCGCGGACGCAGGCAAATCCTTCCGCCATGCGCGCGAACACGGCCCCCGAACCGGCCACGATCGGTGGACTGCGATAAGTCAGGCGAAGCGCCGCGATCACCGCGAAGACGTACGACACGGCACAGAGGGCAAAAGCGCCGCCGAGGCCGACGGTGGCGAGAAGAACGCCGCCCACGGCGGGGCCGAGCATGCGCGAAGCATTGTTGGAAGCGACGTCGGCCGACATCGCCCGCGCCATGAGCGCGGGGCCGACCACGTCGCCGATCATCCTCCGCCGGAGTGGATTGTCGGTGGCCCAGCCCAGCCCGTTGAGAAAGCTCGCGACCGCCAGATGCCAGAGCGCGAGATGGCCGGAGAGCTCGAGCACGGCGAGCACCGCCGAGGTCAGCATCATCTGCAGCACGACGAGATATGAGCGCGATCCGCCGGTCCACGCGCTCCGCCAACGCCCCGAGCAGCGCGCCGAACACGCCCATCGGCAACAGCCGCAGCATCGTCATCATCGCGACCAGAAACGCCGAGCGCGTCGTCTGATAGACGAACACGCCGACGGCGAGCGTTTCCAGCCAGCGGACCACGGACACGACGAGGCCCACGAACCACAGACGAAAAAAATCGGGCTGGCGAAACGGGGATGGCACTTCAGCGGAAATGGCAAGCCATCCTGGCGCCAGCGACGGCAGTCTTCATCGTGGGCGCTTCGTGCCGTCAGGGTCTTCGGCCAGCGACCGGCGGAGGGAGATGGCGCTTTGTTGGGCAGCGGTCACGGGGTCGAATGGAGTGGCACTGTACCGGAAGGGCTGGCGAAGAGCGGCGTGTCGGCTCGAGCCGCTGTCGCCGCTCGGTCGAGCGCACCGCCTTGCCACAGCTGCATCAGTGCTGTTCGTCCAGCGCGAAAGCCTCCGCGAGCAGCTCGTACGATCGCTGCCGCGCTTCTGGATCGAAAGTCCACGTCACGATCACGAGCTCGTCGAGCTCGAGGCGCGCCGCTTCGTCGCGCAGCCGCGTTGCGACTTGCGGTCCGGTACCGACGAAAGCCTTGCGCCGCAGCGCCTCGACCCGTTCGAGCTCGGCCGGCGTGTAGGGGTGCTCCGCAGCTTCTTCCGGCGACACCAGCGGATCGAATAGTCCCTTCTCGCGACCGATGCGCCAGTGCTCGCGCGTGCGCAGCAGCCGCTGCGCCTCGCTTTCCGTGTCGGCCGCCAGCGCCCAGATGCAAACGGTCGCCACCGGCTCGCGATGACGCGCACTCGGACGGAAGTTGTCGCGATACAGCCGCAACGCCTCCTCGACGCCGCGCCCGTCGCTGAAAAAATACGCGTACGCGTACGGAAGCCCGAAATGCGCCGCGAGCTGTGCGCCGTAGTTCGAGCTGCCGAGGATCCACAGCTCGGGCACCGTCGGGCCGCGCGGATGCGCGCTGACCGCGGCGAACGGATGATCGGGCTCGAGCGGCTGTCCGCTCACCCAGCGCAGCAGGTCGAGCACCTGCGCCGGAAATTGCTCGACGACCGCGTCCGCATCCGGATTCAGCGCGTAGGCGGTGAGCCGGTCCGAGCCCGGCGCGCGGCCGACGCCGAGATCGATGCGCCCCGGAGCGATCGCCTCGAGCACGCGGAACTGCTCGGCGACCTTGAGCGCCGAGTAATGCGTCAGCATCACGCCAGCGCTACCGACGCGGATGCGCTGCGTCGTTGCGGCGATCGCCGCCATCAGCACTTCCGGCGCGGTGCCGACGATGCTCGAGCTGTTGTGATGCTCGGACAGCCAGTACCGGTGGTAGCCGAGCCGGTCGCAGAGCTTCGCGAGCTCGAGCGTCTCGCGAATCGCTTCGCTTTCCGCGCGACCCTTCGCGGCCGTGGACTGGTCGAGCACCGAGACTTTCATGCAGGGCTTTTAGGACAGAGTTCGCAGAGGGCCACGCTACCGCACGTTCGCACCCGCCGTCCATCGGAACGCTGCGCATGCATCGAGCACACGCCCTGCAGGCGCCTGCTTCGCAGGACTCGCACTTCCGTTTATCGAGCCGAGCCGACCGGAACGTTCACGCCGAGGCGCCCGGCCAGCTCGCGAAGCGACTGCCACACGCCGTCGTCGTAACGGATGCCTTCGCTTTCCGCACGGGCGATGTTCGCCGCTGCCTGATCGCCGGGCATGCGAACCGGACGCTCGGCGCGGATCGGCCGATTGCCGCGGCAGGCATCGGAAAGGTGGTTCATCTGGCTTTCGAAGGCATCTCGACCGGCGAAGAAATCCGGGTTCAATACCTGCAGGAAGACATTGCCGCCCCACTGCGCCGGCTGGTCGCGCCGGCCGTGCCCGGACAACCCCTGCGACAGCGCTTCGATCATCAGCGCGAGGCCGAAGCCCTTGTGGCCGTACTCCTGGCCCCCCATCAGCTGGATCGAGCCGGGCGGTTGCCGATGCTCGAGGACGGCGGGATCACGCGTGGGATTGCCTTGCGCGTCCAGCAGCCACGGATGGTCGAAGAGTTCGCCCGCCGCGTACTTCTCGCGGGTCATCGAGGTCGTGGTGATCGACGCGCAGATGTCGACGAGCACCGGATGGTCCTCGCCGGGGTAGCCGACGGCGAATGGATTCGGCGTGAACAGCGGCTCGGTTCCGCCGAACGGCGCGACGCGACGACCCGACGGATCCGAGTTCGCGATGATTGCAACGTAGCCGCGATCGGCAGCCTGCTTGACCAGCGCGGCGAGACATCCGATGTGGTGGCTTCGCCGGATCGCCACCGACGCGATGCCGTGTTCGTCGGCACGCGGCAACGCAAGCTCGATCGCACGATTGACGAGCCAGGGCCCCGGCAGATAACCGCCATCCCAGACCATCGTCGCGCCGGTGTCCTTCACGACTTCGGGTTCGCCGGTGACGCGCATGGCGCCCTTCTCGATCGCCGTCAGGTAAAGCGGGGCCATCGCGAGGCCGTGCGTCCGACGACCCATCATGTCGGTGAGGACGAGCAGGCGGCCGACACAATCGGCCTTGTCCCGGTCCATCCCTGCTGCCGCGAACAACGCTGCTGCAAACGGCGTCAGCTGCGACGGTTGCAGCGCCGGGGCGTGCGTCATGCCATTGCTCGATGCCGAGCCACCGTGCTCGAACGGCGAGCTCACCTCATTCAGGCTTGATCCCGGCATCCTTGACGACCTTGCTCCATTTGACCGTCTCGTCCTGCAGGAACTTCCCGAACTGCTCGGGTGTGTCCGCGATGACGTCGGCACCCTGCGCAACCAGCTTCTGCTTCATGTCCGGCGCATTGAGGATTTCGACGACGGTCACGTTCAGCTTCTTGACGACGTCGGGCGGCGTTCCGGCAGGTGCCAGCAATCCCTGCCAGCTGCCGGTCACGAAGTTCGGCACGCCGCTCTCGATGACGGTCGGAATCTCGGGCGCGGCTTCCATGCGACGTGCGCTTGCCACCGCGATGCCCTTGATCTTTCCGCCCTTGATGTGCGGCAGTGTCGCGAGCAGTCCGTTCAGCATCACGTTCGTCTCGCCACCGGTCAACGCCGTCAGCCCCGCGGCGCCTCCCTTGTACGGCACGATGAGCATGTCGGTCCCGGTCAACAGATTGAACTGCGCGCCGCCCAAGCGAATCGCGTTGCTTGCGGAAGCGAAGTTCAGTTTTCCGGGATTGGCTTTCGAGTACGCGATCAGCTCCTTGACGTTGTTGACCGGCAGCGAAGGATGGATGACCAGCGCATGCGGCGAGAACACGACCATCGTGATCGGCGCGAAGTCCTTGCGCGGGTCGTAACCCAGCTTCGGATACAGGCTCGGACCCATCGTCAGCGTGCTCGTATCGAGCAGGATCAGCGTGTAGCCGTCGGGCGGCGATTTCGCGGCGAGCTCCGCGCCGACGTTGCTGTCGGCGCCCGGTCGGTTGTCGACGACCACCGGCTGATTCCACTTCTCGGAGAGCTTCTGACCGATCGCGCGGGCGAGGATGTCCGACGTGCCTCCAGGCGCAGCAGCGACGATGATGCGGATCGATTTGTTCGGATAGCTCTGCGCTCCTTGCGCGTTCGCTTCGCGTGGAACGCCGAAGAGCGCAACCAGCAGGGCGATCGCGCCCACGACCAGGAGGCTGCGACTGGCGCCTTCGCGGCGACGATCGACCCGCTCGCGCACGTCGAGGGGGCTGAACGCAACTGCCGTCATAACGTTCCGTAGGCTCACGAGGATCTCCGTTTGGTGCGCGGCACGCTTGTATCCGGAACCGTCCCGCGTCGACGGCGCTTCCGGAGGCCGGGCCGCTCGTCGCGTCCGGCGATTGATCTGTTGGTGGATGATGATACCGCTACCATCCACGCTGTCAAGGTCTCGCTGCGGGTAAACATCCGAACCCCGGTAATGCCCCGGAATCGCTAGGCAGGGCCGGTGCCGCAAGCGCGAATGTCCGCAGCCATTGCTCGGCGATGTGTGCGCTATCTTTTCAGGCGAACGCCGATGACCGCTCACGCCCTGCCCCGATTTGACCGAAGCGCTTGGCGATCAATCGGATAGGGCAGGCGGGAAGGCACGACGCTCGCTTCGCGAAGCGATGATGTTCGGCGCTACCGTCCAGCAGCGACGCAGTGCTGCCCTCGCGCGTGAGCTGCCGCATCCGCCGCCGGCTGTGGAAGCTTCGATACGCCACAATAGCGCCCGCCGCCGGCCCCCGGCGCTCCTGGAGGACGCGATGTCGTACAGCGTGCGCCTGACCGGCGCCTACCGCCCCGGATTCGAGCCGCAAGCGGTTCACGATTCGCTCGCCACGCTGTTCCGTCAGGACGCGGGACGCGTCGCGCAGCTGATCGCCGCGGGTGCGACGATCAAGCGCGGCATCGATGCGCCGATGGCCGAACGATTCCGCCAGGCGATCGAAAGCGCCGGCGCCGGTTGCGCGATCGACGAGGATGTCACGCATCTCGCGATCGACGTTCCGCCGTCTGCGGCCGGTACCGCGGCCACGCCCGCGAGCGCACACGACGACGAGACCACGATCTGGGAGGGCGGCCCGTCGCCGGCCGCCTACGCGGGCCCGATCGCGCTCGGCCTGCTGCTCCTGCCGGCGTTCGGCATCGGGTTGCTCGTGTGGCTCGGCGCCTGGATCGCGTGGAAGTCGGCCGGTTACCGGTTGACAAGTCAACGACTTTTCGTCCGCAGCGGGTTCATCTCCCGCAAGGTGCAGGAGCTCGAGCTCTACCGCGTGACCGACGTCGCCTTCTCGCAAGGCGTCATCCAGCGGTTGTTCGGCATCGGCACGGTCACCGTCGTCGCGAACGACCCGACGACGCCGAGCCTCGCCATGCCCGGCATCGCCGATCCGGAGACGGTGAAGGAGACGATCCGCACGGCGTACCGTCGTTCGCGCCGGGCCGAGGGCGTGCGCGTCGGCGAGCGGATGGTAGGAGTCGATGATGACTCCGGCGGCGGCGGGAGCAGCGGCAGCTGTAGCGGAGGTTGCAGCAGCGACTAGGGAAGCTCTGACAGGGTTCGATACCGGCCGCGTTCATCGATAGCCCGCAGCCTGCAACTCGAAGAGCTCCGCGTAGCGTCCGCCTTCCTCGAGCAGGCGCTCGTGGGTGCCGATCGCTTCGACCGTTCCGTCGGCCATCACCACGATGCGGTCCGCCATGCGCACGCTCGAAAAGCGATGCGAGATGAGCACGCCGGTCTTGCCCTGGGAAAGCTCCTTGAACCGCTGGAAGACCTCGAATTCCGAGCGCGCATCGAGCGCCGCGGTCGGCTCGTCGAGGATCAGCACCTGCGCGTCCCGCATGTAGGCGCGGGCGATCGCGATCTTCTGCCATTCGCCGCCCGACAGGTCGACGCCGGTGCGAAAGCGCCTGCCGAGCATCTGGTCGTAGCCTTGCGGCAGCTTGCGGATCACCTCGTCGGCGAGGCTGCGTTTCGCCGCTGCCTCGATGCGCGTGCGATCGTCGCGCGCGTCGATGCGGCCGACAGCGATGTTCTCGGCGGCCGTGAGGTGATAGCGGATGAAGTCCTGGAAGATGACGCCGATGTTCGAACGCAGGTCGGCGAGGTCGTACGCGCGCAGGTCGTGCCCGTCGAGCAGGATGCGTCCCTCGTCCGGGTCGTAGAGGCGCGCCAGCAGCTTGACGAGCGTCGTCTTGCCGGCGCCGTTCTCGCCGACCAGCGCGAGAATCTCGCCGGCGTGCAGCGTGAAGGTCAGATTGCGCACGGCCCAGCGCTCGGCGCCCGGATAGCGGAAGCCGACGCCCTCGAAGCGGAAACCCTCGCGGATCGGCTGCGGGAACGGTCGCGGATTCGCGGGCGACACGATCTCCGGCCGGATCTCGAAGAACGAGAACAGGTCGTCGAGGTAGAGCGCCTGCCCGGAGAGCTGCGAGAAGCCGGTCAGCAGGTCCTCGAGCAGCGTCGCGAGCCGGCGGAACGACCCGGCGAGGAACGTCAGGTCGCCGATCGAAAATTCCCCGTGCAGCGTCCGCCAGACGATGTAGGCATAGGCCGCGTAGTACGCGAACGTGCCGATCGCGGTCAGCACGCTGCCCCAGAGGGCGCGACGCATCGCCAGCTTGCGGTTCGCGTCGTAGAACGAGGTCGAGAGCGCGCGGTAACGGTCGATCAGGAACGGATTGAGGCCGAAGATCTTGACCTCCTTCGCCGTCTCCACGCTGGCCCCGGTCTGGCGCACGTAGTCGAGCTCGCGCCGCTCCGGCGTGCGGGCGAAGTTGAGCGAATAGCTCGCCGCGTTGAAATACGCCTCGCCGACGAACGCGGGAACGAGCGCAACGGCCAGCAGCGCGATCAGCCACGGCGCATAGATGACCAGGCCCGCGCCGAACGCGACGATCGTCACCACGTCCTGCGCCTGGCCGAACAGCTGGCCCAGGATCGTCGTGCGCCCCGCCGCCTGGCGCCTCGCGCGCTCGAGGCTGTCCTGCAGCTCGCTGTCCTCGAAGTCTTCGAGATCGAGTGTGGCCGCGTGCGCCATCAGCCGGAGGCTGGTCGCGTTGGAGAACTTCTCCGCCAGCAGCGAATCGAGCAGCGCCACGATGCGACCGATCACCTCGGAGGCGAGCGCGAGCCCGAGCTCCACGGCGAGCAGCAGGATCAGCGTGTCGAGCGATCCGGCGTCGAGCCACTGGCGAACCGTGGTGCTCGGGTCCAGCGTCTGCGACAGCCGGACGACCTCGTCGATGATGAGCTTGCCGACGTACAGCGCGATCACGGGCAGCAACGCCCGGACGAGGCGGAACCCGGCCTCGCCGACCGTCATCGCAGCGCTCGTCTGCCAGACGATCGCGAGGAACGGCGGCAGGTTGCGCAACGCGCCGACGCGCTCGCGCAACGACCGGGTGGCCGCGGGGGACGGGCGGCTCATTGGATAACCTCCCCCAGGCTAGTCGCTTCGCGACGTCGTTGTCGCATTCGTCGTCCCCGCGAAGGCGGGGACCCAGCGTCTTTCCAACGAAGGGACGCTGCGATCTCCGCGCCTTCGCGGGAACTGGACGCCGGCGAGCGCTCATGCGTCAGGACGGCGCATCGGAAAGATGCGTGGCGTGGTAGTCCAGGTGGTCGTCGATGAACGTCGCGATGAAGAAATAGCTGTGGTCGTAGCCGTCGTGCCGCCGCAGATTCAGCGGCACGCCCGAATCGCGGCACGCCGCCTCGAGCAGGTTCGGCTTCAGTTGAGTCTCGAGGAACGGGTCGTTCAGCCCCTGGTCGACGAGCAGCGCGGGGCCGGTCCACCCGCGGTCGGCGATCAATGCAGTCGCGTCGTATGCGCGCCATGCCGCGCGATCTTCGCCGAGGTAGCCCCGCAATGCCTTCTCGCCCCACGGGCAGCGCATCGGCGAGGCGATCGGCGCGAAGGCCGACACAGCGCGATAGCGATCGGGATGCTTGAGCGCGATCGTCAGCGCGCCATGCCCGCCCATCGAATGGCCGGCGATCGACATGCGCCGCACATCGACCGGAAGATGCGCGCCGACCAGCGCCGGAAGCTCGTCCGCCACGTACGAATGCATGCGGTAATGCGCCGACCACGGGCGCGCGGGTCGCATCGACGTAGAAGCCGGCGCCCACGCCGAAGTCCCAGCTGTCGCGATCGCCGGGCAACGCGACACCCCGCGGACTGGTATCCGGCACGACGATCGCGAGGCCCAGTGCGGCGGCAGCGCGTTGCGCGCCCGCCTTGGCGATGAAGTTCTCTTCGGTGCAGGTCAGCCCGGACAACCACCAAACGACCGGGACGGACCGCTCTTCCGCTTGCGGCGGGAGGTAGACCCCGAACCGCATCGTGCTGGCGGTCTGCGATCGAATCGTGGCTGTAGACGCGTTGCACACCGCCGAAACGAGCGGCTTTCCGACACCAGCGTGATCGACATCGGCTCGACGTGCGTCAGTACCGGACCACGGCCCGGATCGACTCGCCGGCATGCATGAGGTCGAATCCGTCGTTGATGCGCTCCAGCGGCAGCACGTGCGTGATCAAGTCGTCGATGTTGATCCGGCCGTCCATGTACCAGTCCACGATCTTCGGCACGTCGGTGCGCCCGCGCGCGCCGCCGAACGCCGTGCCTTTCCAGACACGCCCGGTCACGAGCTGGAACGGGCGCGTGCGAATCTCCTGTCCAGCGCCGGCCACGCCGATGATGATCGACTCGCCCCAGCCGCGATGACAGCACTCCAGCGCCTGCCGCATCACGTCGACGTTCCCGATGCATTCGAAGCTGTAGTCCGCACCGCCACCGGTGAGATTCGTAACGTAGGGCACGAGCTCGCCTTGCACTTCGCGCGGGTTCACGAAATGGGTGAGGCCGAACTTGCGCGCCAGCGCTTCGCGAGCCGGATTGACGTCGACGCCGACAATCATGTTCGCGCCGGCCATGCGAGCGCCCTGCACGACGTTCAGGCCGATGCCGCCGAGCCCGAACACGACGACGTTCGCGCCGGGTTCGACTTTCGCGGTGTTGATCACCGCGCCGATGCCGGTCGTCACGCCGCAGCCGATGTAGCACACCTTGTCGAACGGCGCATCCTCGCGGATCTTCGCGACCGCGATCTCGGGCAGCACCGTGTAGTTCGCGAACGTCGAGCACCCCATGTAGTGGTGCACCGGCCGCCCGTCCAGTGAGAACCGGCTGGTGCCGTCGGGCATCACGCCCTTCCCCTGCGTGGCGCGGATCGCCGTGCATAGATTCGTCTTGCGCGACAGGCACGACTTGCACTGCCGGCACTCGGGCGTGTACAGCGGGATGACGTGATCGCCCTTGCGCACGCTGGTCACGCCTGCGCCCACGTCGACGACGATCCCCGCGCCCTCATGGCCGAGGATCGCCGGAAACAGACCTTCGGGATCCGCACCGGAACGCGTGAACTCGTCGGTATGGCAGATACCGGTCGCCTTGATCTCGACGAGCACCTCGCCGGCCTTCGGGCCCTCGAGACGGACGGTCTCGAGCCTCAGCGGCTCCCCGGCGCGATGCGCTACTGCAGCACGAACCTCCAAGGCGCTCTCCCTCTTTCGATTTCACATGCGTGCAGCGTCAACGCAGACGAGGACGCTGCATCCCCGCGTCCGCGGAGACACGTACGCTTAGGGTTCCCGTGTCTCGAACACGCCCAGCTTGCGGTGCACCGGCGACTCGTCGGCGGTGATGAAGCACAACGGCGCGCGCGACGACCGGTTCTCCAGGCTTACGCGCGCAAGCCCCGGCGCGCAGAACGTATCGCCCTGCTCGAACTCGATGCGCGTGCCGTCGATGTCGACTTGCCCTTCGCCCTCGACGACATGGAACACGCGTGCCGGTGACGTCCGCGCAAGGGTCTGCGCTTCGCCGGGCCGCAGCAGCATCGCGGCGAACGCGATGGTGTTCAGGCAGTCGCCGCCGGTCTCGGGGTTGACGTAAGCCACCTCGATGCGTTCTTCCGAGGTCGTCGCAGCGGCGAGCGCATCGAGCGCCTCGCGCGTACGCTTCCACTCATAGCGAAGCAGCGGATAGCGCGAGGTCGTGCGCGCGCCGTGCAGCCGCGGCACGACGCCGCCGGCGGCATAGCTCGCCGGCGCTCTGAGGCGTTCCTGCGGATCGCCCTGGATCACGTACGACACGTCGAGGTACACCATCAGCGGGAGGTCGAGCACATCGAGCCACATGAACGGGCCGCTGCCTTCGTGCCGATGCTCGTGCCAAAGGCCGGACGGCGTCAGCACGAGGTCGCCGTGCTGCATCGGACAGCGCTCGCTGCCGACGATCGTGCACGCGCCCTCGCCTTCGACGACGATGCGCGCCGCGTTCGGCGTATGGCGATGGTTCGGCGCGGTCTCGCCGGGCAACACGAGCTGCATGCCGAGATAGATGCAGCTCGAGGCCTGCAGGTTGTCGAGGCCGCGGCCCGGATTGGCGAGGACGAGCACGCGTCGCTCCGCTTTCTCGATCGGCGTCAGCTCGCCGGCCTGCAGCAGCAACGGGCGAATCGCGGACCACGGCCAATGCGTCGGCTGGGTCGTCGTCCGCGGCGTCGTGGGCGGCAGCAGGTTGCGAAGCGCTGGCCAAAGCGGCACCAGGTTTGCGTTTCGCAGCGCCTCGACGTAGCCGGCGGGCAGATCGTTCAACGTGCCGAGGTCGTTCATCGGAACCGTCCTTGCAATGCGTCACTCGCAGCGCGGTAAGCGTGGGCGCAGTCTACGCACGGCGGCGAAGCGGTATCGCATGCGCCTTAACGATCCTTCCGACCGAATACGAAAAAGGCCCCGCGAACGGGGCCTCTCGAACAGGCACTGCGCTTCGGTTACGCCGGCTGCTTCTCCCGCTCCGTGAAGCGGGGCGCCGGCTCGAAGACCTTCACCCCCGGGGCGACCGGCGCGACCGGTGGTTGCTGCTTGACCGGAGGTGTCACCTGCTCGCGCTGCACGGGTTGCGCGCTGCGTCGATGCAGGAACCAACTTTCGAACTCATGACACATGTCGACTCCTTTCGCGAGGCGACGAGTGGGCTCCCTGGCACTCGCTCGTTATCCATCCATCCTACGCCCGCGCGGAATCGCACGGCAAGTCGGGCGCGTCACGCCCGCCGAAGACGCTTCGCTCGGCAATATTTGCCGCATCCGGATCGGTTGCGCATTCGCGGCGCCGCCTGTCAAATAGCCGTCACATTCCCCTCGGGCGTGACGGTAGCGCTGGCGAGGCGCACGCGAATGGAACGGCATACAACCGTGTGGCAGACGATCTTCACGACGCTAGGCGAAGAATTCGCCGACCTGAGCGATCCGGCGCAGTTCACGCGGGTCGCCGTCCGGCTGCTCGTGGCGATCGCGCTCGGCGCCGTCGTCGGTTTCGAGCGCGAGCGACACGGCAAGACGGCGGGACTGCGCACGCACATGCTGGTCGCGCTCGGCGTCGCGCTGCTGATCGTGAGCGCGGAGCAGTCCGGCGTTCAGCCCGCCGACATGACGCGCGTCCTGCAGGGCCTGTTCGCCGGCATCGGCTTCCTCGGCGCCGGAGCGATCCTGAAGCTCGACGACAAGGAACGGATCACGGGCCTGACGACAGCCGCGAGCATCTGGGCCACCGCGGCGATCGCGGCGGCCGCGGGGCTCGGTCGGGAGGCGACGGCGGTTTTCGCAACCGTGCTGGCCTACGTCATCCTGTCGTTGCTGTTGAGGCTCGAACGACACCTGGAACGCGACACCCGGCAGCAGAACGGCGCCAGGAACGCTAGCGGATCAGACTCCCCCGAATAGAGCCCTGCGGCGGCTCGGCCGGAATCGCGCGCACCGAGAGCACGCCGTGAATCGCCGCGATCGAGCGAACCACGGCGTCATCGACCGGGCTGTCGACGTCGACCAGCGTGTAGGCCATCTCGCCGCGCGACTTGTTGACCATGTTGTGGATGTTGAGTCCCGCCTTCGCCATCGTCGACTGAAATCTGGCCCAGCATGTTCGGAACATTGGCGTTCGCGATCGCAACGCGGTGCGGCGACTCGCGCGGCATCTCGACGCTCGGGAAGTTGACGGCGTTCACGATCGTGCCGTGCTCGAGATACTCGCGCACCTGGTCGACGACCATCGCCGCACAGTTCTCCTCCGCTTCGGCCGTCGAGGCGCCCAGGTGCGGCAGCGCGACGACGTTCGGCTCGCCAAGCAATGCGCCGCTCGGAAAATCGCAAAGGTAATACTTGAGGCGCCCCGAGCGCAGCGCGGAGCGCACCGCGTTCTCGTCGACGACGGCGTCGCGCGCGAAATTCAGCAGCACTGCGCCCGGCTTCGCGACCGCGAGCCGCTTTTCGTCGATCAGGCCGCGCGTGACCGGCAGCAGCGGCACGTGCAGCGACACGAAGTCCGCGTGCCGCAGCACTTCCTCGATCGAGTTCGCCTTGCGCACCGACGACGGAAGCCGCCATGCGGCATCGACGGTGATCTCGGGATCGAAGCCGATCACTTTCATCCCGAGCTTGATCGCCGTGTCCGCGACCAGGCTTCCGATCGCGCCGAGGCCGATGATGCCGAGCGTCCGGTGAGGCAGCTCGAGGCCGGCGAACCGCTGCTTGCCTTCCTCGATCCGGACCTCGAGCTCGCGATCGGCGGGATCGAGCGACGCCACGTAGCGAAGCGCCGGGACGACGTTCCGCGCCGCCATCAGGATCGCAGTCAGGACGAGCTCCTTGACCGCGTTCGCGTTCGCGCCCGGGGCGTTGAACACCGGTGCGCCGCGCTTGCTCATCTCCGCCACCGGGATATTGTTCGTCCCCGCGCCGGCGCGGCCGATCGCCTTGACGCTTTCCGGGATCTCCATCGCGTGCATGTCGTGCGAGCGCACGATGATCGCGTCCGGACGCTCGACGGCCTTGCCGACCGTGTAGCGCTCGCCGGGAAAGCGGTGCAGACCCTGCGAGGCGATCTGGTTCAACGTGAGAATGCGATAGTGGCTCATCAGTACCGCGCTCGCGCTCGAACTGGCGCATGTAGTCGACCAGCGCCTGCACGCCCTCGATCGGCATCGCGTTGTAGATCGACGCGCGCATCCCGCCCACCGACCGGTGGCCCTTGAGCTGCACCATGCCGCGCGCCTCGGCCCCTTCGAGGAACGCCGCGTCGAGCGCCTCGTCGCGCAGCTTGAACGGCACGTTCATCCGCGAGCGGTCCTCGCGGCGCACCGGGACTCCGGTAGAACTCGCTCGAGTCGAGCAGCTCGTAGATCAGCTTCGCCTTCGCGATGTTGCGCTGCTCGATCGCCGCGACCCCGCCCTGCTCGAACAGCCACTCGAACACGAGCCCGGCGATGTAGATCGCATAGGTCGGCGGCGTGTTCAGCATCGAGCCGGCCTCCGCCTGCTCCTTCCAGTGGAACGCGGACGGCGTGATCGGCAGCGCGCGATCGAGCAGGTCGTCGCGCACGATGACCACGCGTCAGGCCGGCCGGCCCGATGTTCTTCTGCGCGCCGGCGTAGATCACGCCATAGCGCGAAACGTCGAT
Organism: uncultured beta proteobacterium; assembly: GCA_963804205.1. Lineage (GTDB taxonomy): Bacteria > Pseudomonadota > Gammaproteobacteria > Burkholderiales > Casimicrobiaceae > VBCG01. The sequence goes on from CAWDPJ010000013.1 coordinate 35,570, forward strand.
GACGCGGGACAGGATATGCGACGACATGTCCGCCACGAGCGGCACGTCGCCGGTGTGCGGCGTCCATTGGTACTCGACGCCGCCGATCGTCTCGTTCGTCGTAGACATGCACGTACGCGGCCTCGGGATCGAGCTTCCAGGTCTCGACTGCGCCGGCACATAGCTGAAGTTGCGGTCCTCGGAGGACGCCGCGATGTTGACGCTCGTGTACTTCTTCGCCTCCTTGATCGATTTCTTCGACCATTCGCCGGTGTTGACGTAGTCGGCCGTGCGCTTGCCCTGCAAGCAGGTTCATCGGGATGATCGCGTTCTCTGCGATCGCGCCGCCCTGGAGGAACAGGACCTTGTAGCTCGCCGGGATCGCCAGCAGCTTGCGCAGATCGCCTTCGGCCTTCTCCGCGATGCCCATGAACTCCGGGCCGCGATGGCTCATCTCCATGACCGACATGCCGCTGCCGTGCCAGTCGAGCATTTCCGCGGCGGCCTTGCGCAGCACGGGTTCGGGAAGCACCGCGGGGCCGGCGCTGAAGTTGAAGACTCGCATGAAGGCGTTCCTGGGCTCGGGACGTGAAGAAGAACTTGTGATTGTAACGGGCGCGCGTTCTCCGCCCGTACGCCGCAAGCGACCGGCCCGACGTTATCGGCGGGCTAGCCCGCAGGATTCGGATAGCGGACCTGGATCGCCTGGATCGCGGCCAGCGTTTCGGCAGTCGAAGCTCGAACTGCGCGGCCTCGATGTCCTCGCGCAGCTGCTGCATCGTCGTGGCGCCGATGATCGTCGCGCCGACGTGCCAGCGGCTGCGCACGTAGCCGAGCGCGAGCTGCACGAGCGTGATGCCACGCGCCTTCGCGAGCGCGGCGTACGCAGCGACCGCCTCGTGGACGATCGGCTTGCGGAAGCGGTTGCCGAGGCCGTCGAACAGCGTGTAGCGCGCGTTCGGGGGCTTCGCATCGGCAGCGTACTTCCCGGTCAGGATGCCGCCCGCGAGCGGACTGTAGGCGAGCAGCGACATCTTCTCGCGGAACAGCGCTTCGGCGAGATCGTTGTCGACGCCGCGCGACACGAGGCTGTAGCTGTTCTGCGTCGTGACCGGTCCGGGAACGCCGAGCTCTTTCGCGATCCGGTGGAACTCGCACACGCCCCAGCTCGTCTCGTTGGAAAGCCCGTAGTGACGGATCTTGCCCGCCTGGATCATCGCCGCCATGCCCTCGACCTGCTCGCGAATCGACGGCCCGTCCCGCTCCTTCGAGGGATCGAACTCGATCGCGCCGAACATCGGCACGTTTCGCTGCGGCCAGTGGATCTGGTAGAGATCGATGTAGTCGGTGCGCAGCCGCTCGAGGCTCGTGTCGACCGCATCGGCGATCACGTCGCGCGTCACATCGGTGCGGCCGTTGCGGATCCAGTCGCGGCGTCCGGGTCCCGCCACCTTCGTCGCGATGACCAGCGACTCGCGACGCTGGCGCGCAAGCCACCGTCCCAGATAACGTCTCGGTGCGACCCTGCGTCGTACTGTTCGGCGGCACCGGATACATCTCCGCCGTGTCGATGAACGTGATGCCGCGATCGATCGCGAAATCGAGCTGCGCATGCGCCTCGGTCTCGCTGTTCTGCTCGCCCCAGGTCATCGTGCCGAGGCAGACCGTGGAGACCTTGAGCGAGGTGCCGGGGAGCGTGCGGTAGTCCACGAGGGGCCTTCGTGCGAAGTGTCGAAAGCGAGTCGCGAATTCTAAGCGACTCGCCGTGACGACACGCCGCGAAGCGCAACGAAGCGCCGGCAGGGAAGCGGCCGAGCGCCACGAAAGGCCGCGCGACGCGCGGCCTTCGTCGAAGACCGCGAGCGTCACCTGCCGACGACGTCGCAAGGCGCCGCCGCGAGCATCGCCACGCCAAGGAGCGCAACGTGGCCGGTTCCGGCACCTGGAGGAAGCCGCGGATCTCGCCAGCGGCGGAACGCTCGTGTGGATGTTGAAGTACGCCTGCCCCGCCAGCATTCCCGCAAACAGCGCCGCTTCCGCGCTGGCCGGGGTGCCGCCGTTAGCGTGATGAACGCCGCGTCGATACGAGCTTGCAAGCGTCATGTCGAAAGACTGCATCGTACGTGCCTTCGGTGACCCCGGCCGGGAAACCCGGGAACGTCGGCGTCGTCGTCGCCACGCCCACTTGCCCGGCGCAGCAATGCAGCAATGGATGTGCGCGACCGTGGTCGGGCGAAAGCAGACCCTCGAACTCGGCGTGAACGCTCATCGTGTGCGCCACCGGATCGAAGATGACGATTGCGGTACCGGTGCCGGGTGACGCGTTCGGCGGATTCTTCCGACGCCCCGCTCATTGTCGTGAAGAACATGATCGGCGCAGCCTGCAGCGTCGCGGAGAGAAGCGCCGCGAGCATGACCGCGAAGGCAGTTGCAATTCGTTTCATCGTCGAAGCCTCCAAGTTCGGCGTCCCGCAGCGCAGCCGGATGCCTGCGGCCGATGCGGGCCGCTCGCAAGCTCTATCGAAGCGCCTGGAATAAAACCCGGCGCTCCACTGTTTCCGGCGCCGACCCAAAAACCGTTTCGCGCCAAGCACATACGCAAGCAATGAACGTGCTCGGGCCGATATTCAACATGTTGCGTACAGCCTGCACCACTGGATGTAAAACGAGTCGACAACGCCGCAGCGTCGGTAAAGCACCCGCCCCGGTGCAGAATAAAAAAAGGCGAGCCACGATGGCTCGCCACGCGGAGAAGCGCGGCTTACTTGACCAGCCCGCTCTTGCGCATCACGGTACCGAGGTTCTCGTTGGCAGCCTCAATGAATCGCATCGAGTCGTCGGGCTCCATCGAGGCCCAGCCAACCCGCGCTCGCCGCGGTCAAGGCATCCGCGCCGCAGATACTCGGCTTAATGCGAGCGCGCAGCGAGCGCATGCGCGTCGTGCGGGAGTTGGATCAAGATGGAACGCGACATCTTATGAAAAAGCGCGGTGAGTTCAACCATTCAACGCAACACCTTTGTTCTAATGCTGCATTTTAGAGAAGGTGGAAGGTATGGCTCGAATGGGACGCCCTGGTCTATCCGACGGCCAGAAGTCGGAGCTCTGGCAACGCTGGAAGGCCGGCGAATCGCTTAGCGACATTGGTCGTGCGTTGGGCAAGCACGCCGCTTCGATATTTGGGGTAGTCGTCTCCAAGGGCGGGATTGTTCCCCCACGCCGCCGACGTGCGCCGTTAGTGTTGCAGCTCGGCGAGCGAGAGGAGATTTCTCGGGGCATTGCTGCTAACTGTTCGATCCGCAAGATAGCTGCGAATATCGGTAGGGCGCAATCGTCGGTGAGTCGAGAGAATGCGAGCTATGGCGGACGGGATCGGTATCGTGCATCAGAAGCGGACTTGGAGGCGTGGGAGTCGGCGCGCAGACAAAACCCTGTCGCCTGGCGACGCGACACGGCTACGATGGGTAGTCGCCCAGAAGCTGAAACAGGACTGGTCGCCTGAGCAGATATCGGGTTGGCTGAAGGGCGAGTTCCCTGATGATGAAACCATGCGCGTGTCCCATGAGATCATCTACCGTAGCTTGTTCATCCAGGCCCGCGGGGTGCTCAAGAAGGAGCTGATCGGGCACCTTCGTGAAGTGCGGGTGATGCGCGCTTCCAAGAAGGCCAGCACAGAGGGCCAGCCGCGTGGGCGCATCGTCGATGCAGTTTCGATTCGACAACGTCCGGCGGAAGTCGAAGACCGTGCGATCCCTGGACGCTGGGAGGGCGATTTACTGAGCGGCTCGAACAACACGCACATCGCCACTCTCGTTGAGCGCCAGTCGCGCTTCAGGATGCTCGTGAAGCTCGAAGGCAAAGACACTGCGAGAGTAGTGACGGCATTGAGCAAGCAGGTGCGCAAGCTGCCTTCGGAGCTGCGGCGATCATTAACGTGGGATCGTGGAATGGAGATGGCAGAGCACAAGAAATTCACGATCGCGACTGACGTGAACGTGTACTTCTGCGATCCTCAAAGCGCGTGGCAACGCGGCACAAACGAAAACACCAATCGCCTCCTGCGCCAGTACTTCCCGAAAGGGACCAATCTCTCTGAATACTCGCAATCGGATCTGAACAAGATCGCGCAGCGATTGAATCAGCGTCCACGAAAGACCTTGGGATTCCAGGCGCTTGCAGATAAACTTCAAGCGGTGTTGCAGTGATCGGTTGAACACACCTCGCCTTACTTTGCGAAGGAACACTCATGCCGCGTGTCTGCGGGCTCCACGCGGCTGGGGCGAGCGCTGCAGCGAGAACCGCGTCGTCCCATGGAAGTGGCGCCCGTGAGAGTGATCGATCCTCGCCGCATCGCAAACCCGCCGGTCAATGGATGATCCGACGTGCGCCGCGTCAGGATTTTCGGCCCGGCTCGAATAGCTCGATGGCGTTGCCGTCGGGGTCTTCCAGTTGAATTTGCTTGCCGGCTGGACCGACTTCCATTTCATTCCGGAAATGAAGGCCTGCGTTCTTGAGGGCTTCAATTCGGGCCGGAAGGTCAGCCACCTGAAGGACCACTCGGTTCCAGCCACCGGGCTCTTGGTGACGACCATCAGGCATCGGGCGCGAGCCCGACGCTCCCGGGCCGCTGAGGAGGATCGTAAGATTTCCGAATGACACGCTAGCAAAGGCTGGCGGCTGCTGGTGATCCAACTTGAACCCCAGTTGCTTCGTATAGAACTCGACAGAGCGGCGCACATCGTTGACTTGATAACGAACGCCGTGAAAGCCCAAGACGAAGCTCTCGGTTTCTCCTTTCGGTGAAGCGCGCTCATGGATTGCAGTCGATGATTCTGTTCTCGTCTGATTCATACGACCTCCTGTACTCATTATCGGCCGACAAGTAGCCGGAACTTCGCTCCTCCGCGGCAACACATCGAACTGGTCAGGGTCTCTTGATAAGCGTGATGATGAGCCTGGTGCCGGGTGTTAGGACAAATCTACCCACGCTACGGTTCCAAGGCGATGCCCGTACGTATGTCTCCGGAATGCTCGAACTCCGCTTCTCAACTGCACCAGGAAATCGCCGCGCACGTAGTAGTGGCGCGATTCGGGCGAGGCCTTCGCCGGCGATCAACCGGTCGCGCCGGCGTCCATCAGGTACGCGCGGCTGTCCTCGAGGAAATGCGGTCCCGCATCGGATCGCACGGCCGTGCCGACGCCATCCGCGGTCAGCACTTCGAGCATCAGCGCGCTCGGCACGCCGCCGTCGATGATGTGCACCGACCGCACGCCTTCGCGCACCGCCTTGCACCGCGGCGGTCACGCGCGGGATCAGATCGTCCTGCACGCGGCGCTCGTCGAGCAGTGTCTGGGCCTCGCGCGCCGTCAGGATGTACGCGAGCTTGCCGTTGCGGTCGGGAACGCCTGCGACGTTCGTCATCAGGATCAGCTTCTCGGCGCCGAGGGCACGCGCAAGCGCTCCAGCCAGCTCGTCGGAGTTGACGTGGTAGGCGGCGCCGTCGTCGCCGACGCCGATCGGCAGCACGACCGGCACGAAGTTGCGCGACAGCAGCAAGTTCACGAGCTCGACGTCGACGCCGGCGATATCGCCAACGAAGCCGGCATCGACGTCGTCGGCGTCGCGGGCCAGCGGCCGCGCATGGATGAACCGGCCGTCCTGGCCGTTCAAGCCGACCGCGCGACCGCCGTGACGGTTGATGAGTCCGGTGAGCTCCTGGTTCAGCTCGTCCAACACCATCTCGATCAGGTTCAGCGTCTGCGCATCGGTGACGCGGCGCCCGCGATGACGGCGCGGCGTCGATCCCCATCTTCTGCATGAGCTCGTCGATGCGCCAGCCGCCGCCGTGCACGACAATCGGCTTCATGCCGACGAGGCGAAGCAACGCGATGTCGCGTGCGAACGCCGCCTTCAGGGCAGGCTCCTCCATCGCGCGGCCGCCGAAGCGGACGACCAGCGCCTTGCCGCGATAGGCGCGAAGGTACGGCATGGCTTCGGCGAGGATGCGGGCGGTGGCGGCGGAGGTGGGCATCGGCGTCGAAGTGTGCGCGGTCATCGCATGGTAGCGAATCGTGCGCGAGGGGATCGGCGAAGCGCATCGTAGCCAATGGCGGGCGTCGTGGGAACGCGCCGGATTCACTGCGCACCCCTCACGGTAGTTGTGATCGCGTGCAGCAGCCGTCGTGGCGCGCGCTATCGCTCGAGGGCGCGACCCAGGTCCGCAACGCTGTCCGCTTCGGACAACAGGCAGGTGCCGCGGCGCCGGAGGTGACGCGACTCCTCGCAACGTCGCGCGATCCCTGTAATGCGATCGCCGAATGCCGCGCGGCTCTCAACCTGACGGCGATCGCCCCAAGTCCTGCGGCGGCGTTCCTACACGAGGTTGCGACAACCCGGTGTACCCGGGGGCCGCCAGTTCCTCGACAGTATCCAGGTGAAGACACGAACGGTGTCCGGGTGGATGCCGCGTGTCGCTTTATGGAGGTATCGCAAATGAACACCAGGATTGGGAAGATCGTCGTGGGCAGCGCGCTTGCGCTGTCGCTGGCTGCCTGCGGAGGCATGACGACGCGCGAGCAGGATACCGTCGTCGGCGCAGGGATCGGCGCAGCGGCCGGAGCAGCGATCACCGGCGATGTCGGCGGCGCGGTTGGCGGGGGCGTAGTAGGCGGCGTGATCGGCAATCAGATCGGTCGCGAACGCCAGGAGCGCCGCGGCTATTGATTCGCCGCACTGAGGGTCAGGACCGGGCGCAAGCGCGCCCGGTCACGGTTTCCAGCGCTGTTCAAGCGCCCCAGGCCTTCAACCTCAGGAATTCCCGCCGCGTCTTCGGCCCGAGCGTGGCGAACGTCGGGTCGGGTGCCTGCCGGTATTCGTGACGTTCCTGCGCGACGCGGTCGCGTGGCACGTGCTTGCGCACGACGTCGTCCGGCACCGAATACACACGTAGCGCGTTGCGTCCGAACACCTTTGCCCGCAACGCCGGCGTGATCTTCGGATAGCCTTGCTTTTCGACGAGCGCGTCGGCGATCTGGAATGCGCGAAACGCCTGGATCTGGTCCTGCGGCGATCCGTACCAGATCGAGTCCGTTCCCCAAAGCACGTTGTCCTCGCCGACGTGCTTCAGGAGCTTGCCGATTCCGTGCGCGGCGGCATCCGGATCGCGCATGCAGGAAGCGCCACGTCGATCCGAGCTCCGCGTACACGTTGGCACCGGGTGCGACGCCGTTCTCGCGCAGGCTCGTGATCAGCGCGTCGATGCCGTCGGTGCGCTTGCGGATCGTACGGACCCTCGGCTGCTCCCGCGACGAAGCCCGAGTGGTAGATCAGGAAATTGACGTCCGGAAAGCGCTTGGCGACGCGTCCGATATCGGCGCAGGTCGAGTGCTCATAGCTGCGCTGCCCGAACGGCAGGCCTTTGTGGACCGCGATATTGCGGACGCCGAGCTTGCGCGCCTTTTCGATGAAGGCGAGGCCGACATCGTCGTCGAGGAAGAAGCCCTTGCCGTCCGGTCCCCACTGCGTATAGGTCTTCCATGCGGCGACGCTGGTACTTCTCCGCCAGCATGTCCATCGTCTCGAGGTCGCCGTCCTGGTTCGGATTGACGCGGCCATGCAACAGCAGCCGATGCGTTCCCTGCATGCGCTCGACGATGCTTGCCGTCGCAGCGGCTTCCTCGATCGTCAACGGCTCGCCCTTGCGTGTCGAGGGGACGAACGAAAGGACGCACAGGTCGGTGTCGGAGTCGAGGAACACGTCCTTGATGAACGCGTCGCCGTTCAGGCAGGTCAGGTAGGCGAGCCCCGGCTGCGCGGCCGCTTCGCACTGCTTGTTCTGCGCGAACGACTTCAGCGGCTGGGCGCCGGGCGGCAGCGCTTTCGTCCACGCGCCGCTCGGGTTCACGAAGTGACCCTGCACGTCGAAGATGAACTCCCCCGTGTCGAGCGTCGAGCGCGCGAGCTGCGCGTCGAGCGCGGCTTCCGCAGGCACGTCGAAGAAACTGCCGCGCGGTCCGCGCGTCGCGTATGCGCGATTGATCGCGAGCAACGTCGACGCGGCACCGCAAGCAGAAACCAGGAATGCGCGCCGCGACATCGCGAGGCGCTTCGCATTCCGGGTGGCGCTCGAAAGCGCGTTCGCGCGCGCTTCGTGATGAACGGCCTCGAGGGGGATCGGTGCGAATTCCCCGTTCGTCGCCGTGTCCAGCTTGATCGGCAGCCGCGTGCCCTCGGGATCGTGGGCCATCATCGTCCTCCTTGGATGGTGATGGACGCCATCGTAACGCCGATCGGCTGAACGCAAATCGGCGGCGCACGAGCGCGCCTGCGAGCCTTGCGCTAGCCCGCGAGGTCCTCGGCCGAGCGCACGCTGCCGCCCAGGTGCGGCTCGACGAGCTGCCTCACCTCGTGCCCGGAAAGCGCGCCGATCGCGCCTTCGACGGCCTTGCCGTCCTTGAACAGCACGAGCGTCGGAATGCTGCGCACGCCAAGCGCGCCGGCGACCTGCTGGTTCTCGTCGATGTTCACCTTCACGATCTTGAGGCGGCCGGACATCTCGTCGTCGAGCTCCTCGAGCACCGGTGCAACGGCCCGGCATGGACCGCACCACGGCGCCCAGAAGTCCACGAGTACCGGCAGGTCCGCGTCCAGCACGTCGTTCTTGAAGCTTGCATCGGTCACGGCTTGCATCGGTTCCCCCGCGGATTGCCGTCTAACGCACGTTGCCGGTGTACGCGCCCCACGCGCTGTTGAATTCCGAGGCGTTGAGCCGGCCATCGCCATTCTGATCGGCTTGCCGGAACGCACTCTCGAAACCTTCGAGCTGGCGAACGTCCTCGAGCGTGACATAACCGCGATTGCCTGCGTCGAGCTTCGTGAACGCGGAGCTCGCTAACTCCGCCCGGTTCGGCGTCACACCGCTCATCCCCGGCACGCCGCCCGAGATTCCGCCGCCGGTGTACCCCGCACCGGTTGTCGCGTTCGGAGTCGCGCTGCCCTGCGTCTGAGCGCCGGCCGCCACGCCGCGTGACGAGGAAGGTTGCGTCGACGACGGCGCTGTTGCAGGTTGCGTCGACGACGGCGGTGTTGCCGGTTGCGTCGACGACGGCGGTGCTGCCGATTGCGTCGACGACGGACTGCGCGTCTGCGCGCGCCGGTGAGACGACATCCCCGGTGACGAGCCCGTCGTCTGTCCGAAAACTTCCCCGGTTAGCGACGCGGCAACGGCAGCGGCAATCGCGCAAAGTTTGATCCGATCGAGCGACATGGAAGCTCCTTCGATGGAGGAAGAGGGGACGGCAGCGCCCGCTGCCTCGACTTCCCCGCCATTCTGGAAAAACAGCGGGACCTCGTATGTCGGCGTTTCTCCCGCGCCGACGGGTGCGGCGGTCCGGTACACGAGTCGGCGTTGCGCCGACCCGGTTTGCGTCCTTGCGCGGCTTGGGCGCGACGGCTCGCCCTTGGTAGCGTGAAGCTTGGAAACGTGACGACCGCGAGTTCGCATGCGCAACTTCCTGCTTCCCCGCCTCGTAGCGGGCTCGCTCGCCGTCGGATGCGCGATGCTGTCGCTTTGCGCGAATGCCGGCAGCGAGATCCATCGTTGCCTCGATGGCGGACGAGTGACTTATACCGATCGCGGTTGTACGGACCACGGCGAGGTGGTTGCAGTCGCGATGGCGCCTGCATCAACCGGCGCGCGGGATGAACGCGGCGTCTACGGGCGCGCAATGCCGGTCGCGCTCGGCATGTCACCGCGCATGGTGTACGACGCGATGGGACGGCCGCTCGAGACGATCGCTACGCTGGAAGGCCGCACGCTCGTCGAATACTGGGTCTATCGCGGCGTCGGGAACACGACACGGGTCGCGTTCCAGGAAGGGCGGGTCACGCGCATCGATACGCGGTAACCGCGGAACCGGCCATTCGTCGGCTTCCGCGTAGCCGCACGAACGGCTCACGCGACCGCGCAGCGAAGCCGATGTGGCAAGCTTTCGACATGATCGACATCCTTCGACGCTTCGTGCTGCCCGCCTTCGTCGCCGCGATGGTCGTTGCCTGCGGGACACCCGAGACTCGCGTGGCCGAGCCCGCCGTCACCTCTCGCGGTGACGCCGCCCTCCGAACGCGCGGACGCGCCGGTCGTGCGACGCGATCTGCCCGAGACACCGGTGCCGCCGATCGCGTCGATTCCCTCGCGCCCGGAGACCGGGTGGGCTGAGACCCGGGCCGCCGGCCGCGTTGCCGCCAATCGTCGTGCCGGCCGATGCGATCTACGTGTGCGTCGTCGACAGCGGCGGCACACGGCGACAAACGGTGATCGAGTTCGTGCCGAAGGTGCATCAGCTGTGCCGCCGTCACCCCGAAATGGGGCCCTGCCAGTACGAGCGGAACGCCTGTCGAAGCGCAGGAGGCCGCGTGTTCGCCGCCGCCGGCCAGGAGATCACGATGGCCACCGAGGCCGAATACGACAAGAAGGTGATGCGCGTCCGGTTCCGCGCGAACTGACTGATTCGGTCGACTTAGTCGTGGACAGCACGCGTCAGCGCAACATCGCCTGCACATCGGCCCGCCAGCGATGATTCGCCGGTAGCGTCGACTCGAACTGCTCGATTGCCGCTTGCGCACTCGCCCGCGCGGCCGCCTCGTCCCCGCGCACCGCGTTGCAAGCCGGCACGCAAACCGAAAATGTAGCCGCGCCACGCACTGGGACCTTCGAGACGCTGGTTGCCCTCGGACGCGCGTTCGACGGTCGTGGCATTGTCCAGCGCGCGAATCGCCCTTTCGTTGTCACCCCGCAGGGCGGCTACCCGCGCGGAAGCCAGCTCCGAACGCAGTGCCTCGATACGCGCACGACGGGGCAGTGTCGCTGCAAGAGACTGCATCTGCTCGACCTGGGCCTGGGCAGCCGAGGCATCCCCCTGGCCGAGGGCAAGCAAAGCTCGCAGTCGTGCCAATTCGCCACGCTCGCGCGTAGCAATGCGGCCATCCGCCATCACGCCTTCCAGCTGTTGCAGCCTGCTGCTGGCTGAAGCAACGTCACCGTCCATCAGATTGGCCTCGATCAGCGCAAACAGCGCGAAGTAGATCTGGTTGCGTTGCGCGCCTTTCTCCAGTTCCGGCAGTGCGCTCTCGAGGAGCGCGATACCGTCGGGGGTCGCGCCGATGAAGATCAGCTTGCGACCGATCGCCGAACGCAGCGTCGCGGGCGCCTTGCCTTTGGTGGCCACGTCCGCACGCTCGAGCATCTGTCGCAACACCGTTTCTGCTTCGGCGAAGCGTCCGCGGCGCACCAGCACCGTCGTGCGGCGGTCCAAGATCAGGAAGTGCTGCAGCGAATCGAGGGCAGATTGTGCACGCAGAGCATCTTCCAGCCGCGCGTGCAGCGCCAGCGCATCGCCGTCGCGATCCGTATCCAGATAGATCCCCTGCAGATTCGACAGCACATACAGATGCAGCCGGCTGCCGGTCAAGCCTTCGCGCTCGAACCGCTCGGCCAACGACGAGGCGCGCGCGATCGCTCGCTCGAAATCCCCTTCTTCCACCGCTAGCGTCGCGTCGGTCTGATAGCAGTCCGCCACCGGGGCGAGGGCCGGGTCGCGTATCCGCGCCAGCGACTGCATCGCCTGGGCGACCAGGGGCCGCGCTCGCTCCACATCGCGTGCATACAGAAAGAGATCCGCCCGCGCACAGGTGATCTGCGCTCGCACGGCGGGATCGGGCAGCACAGGTTCGAGCTGCGCGAGCGCGGCGGTAACCGCCGCTTCTCCGCGTTCATCGTTCAGCGAGGCGTAGCGACCTGCGAGCATCAGCAGTACCCGCGCCTGCGACATCGGGTCATTTTCGTGGCGGACGCGCAGTTGCTCTCGCGCCCGATCGAGCATCTCGCGCCATTGCTCGCTGGCGCCGCTGCGAAGCGCGTCATCGAGCAGCGACATCAGGACCTCGTGGTTGACGCGCGAATAGCGGATCTCGGTCAGAGCGCGGTCGCGCTGGTTGCGCGCTTCCACCGCCTGCCACGTCGTCCCGATCACCCCCACGAGCAACGCCAGCAGGGTCATCGCCACCGCACCGACGGCCAGCCGGTAGCGCCGCACGAACTTGCCGGTGCGGTAGGCGAGTGAATCGGCGCGCGCGCTGACCGGCTCGTGATCGAGATACCGACGCAGATCCTCGGCCAGCGCCGTGACCGTCGGATAGCGCTCGGTGGCGCGCTTCTTCAGCGCCTTGGCGACGATGTTGTCGAGGTCGCCGCGCAAGGTGCGCGCGAGCTTGTGCGCAACGGTGGCGCGCGCCTGGACGGTAGCATCATCGGCTTTCGCCGCTGCATCGGAGACAGGCGTCGGCTCGCTCTCGACCACGGCGCGCACGCGGTCGACCAGCGTGTGCGTCGGCAGCGTCGTCGGATGCCGACCTGCGAGCAACTCGTACAGCAGCACGCCGAGCACGTACACATCGGTGGCCGTCGTCACGTCACCGTCCTGCACCTGTTCGGGCGCGGCATAGTCGGCCGTGAACGCGCGGCCGGCAAGCTGCGTGAGCTCGGTGGCCGAGGCGACCGTGTCCTGCTCGGCGAGCAGCTTGCCGATGCCGAAATCGAGCAGCTTCACCTGGCCCTGCGCCGTGACGAGGATGTTCGACGGCTTGAGATCGCGGTGCAGGATCAGGTTGCTATGCGCGTGCGCAACGGCGGACAGTACGTCGAGGAAAAGGCGCAGACGCTGTTCGATCGACAGCCGATGGGCGTCGCAGTAGCGATCGATCGGCACGCCGTCGATGTATTCGAGCACGAGATACGGCTGGCCCCGCGCACCGGCACTGGCGGCGACTCCCGCATCGAACAGCCGTGCGATGTTCGGGTGCGTCAGGCGCGCGAGCATGCTGCCCTCGCGCGCGAAACGCTCCGCACCGCCGCGGGCCAGCAGGGCCAGATTCAGGAACTTCACCGCGACCCGGCCTTCGTAGCGGCCGTCGCTGCGACGGCGCCAGCCAGACCGCGCCCATGCCGCCTTCGCCGAGCGGCCGCTCGAGCGTGTATGCGCCGATCGTCTGACCCGTGAGCGTCGCATGGGCGGTGAGTTCGGCGTGCGCGGCAAGCGCGCTGCCCTCGAGGAAGGCGGCGCGATCGGCTTGCGTCTGCTGCGCGAGCAGCGACGACAGGTCGGCAGCGAGCGCCGCATCGTCGCGGGCGATTTCCGCCAGGCGCGCGCCGCGCTCCGACTCCGGCAGCTCGAGCAACTCGTCGAGTCGCGGACTGAGCCGGGCCCAGGTTTCCTTGTCCACGCGGTTCATCGAATCGCCTCGGGGCCTTCAGCCGGTGGCCACAAGACACTTTAGGACGCTTTTGGACCGCCGTGGAGCGGTGCGTCACCGTCACCAGCAGGCGCCGACCTGCTTCGGTGCCTTGGCGAGGCGCGTGACCGTAGGCGTGAGATTCAGGCCGGTTTCGTTGCGAAACGCGGCGGCGCGCGCATCCAGCGTCATCGCCGACATCTCGACCGGCGCGCCCTGCACCGCGAGCGCAATCACGTTGCCGCTCGCACACGCGGGCAGTGCGAGCGCGCGATCATCGAACGCGGCACGCATTCGCGAGACGCTGGCATCGACGCCGCGATGCCGCGTCAGCAGGTTCGTCGCGAGGATCGCATCGGTGCGCATGCGCGCGCGGCAATGCCGATAGAAGTCCGGCGTGTCGAGGGCGCCGACGCGCCCCTTCGCGTCATAACCGTCGACCAGCACGAGATCGAAGCGCGGACCCGACCCGGCAACGTACGCGGCACCGTCGTCGAGCTCGATCGTCAGCCGCAACGGGATCGTCCGGCAGCCTGAAGAACTGGCCGGCCGTGTTCACCACGTCCTGCCGCAGTTCGACGACGGTGATCGCGGTCCGCGGTCGATGGCGATAGAGGAACTTGACCAGCGATCCGGCGCCCAGGCCGATGAGCAACGCGCGACGCGGCCACGACGCGTCCGGACGCAGCAGCAGCGGCAGCATCATCTCGCGCGTGTACTCGAGCTCGAGATGGTCGGGACGCGACATGCGCATCGCCCCCTGCACCCAGCGCGAGCCGAAGTGCAGGTAGCGGACGCCCCGCTCCTCGCTGATCTGGAGGGCCGACACCGTCGACGTCAGTTCGGTAGCGCCAGCGTGAGCTCCTGCGCAGCGGCCAGCAGCGCCGGCAGGCCCCGCGTTTCCAGCTCTTCGGCTGTCACGCGCGACGCGTGCGTGCTGATGTTGAGCGCTGCGACCACGTTGCCGCTCATGTCGCGCACCGGTACGGCCATCGAGCGCAGGCCCAGCTCCAGCTCCTGGTCGACGAGCGCGAACCCCCGGCGTGCCACGTCGTCGAGGATCTGGCGAAGCTCGTTTGGTTGCGTCACCGTGCGGTCGGTATAGGCGATCGGCACGAGCTTCGCGAAATAGCTGTCGCAGCTCGCTCGCCGCGAGACCCGCGAGCAGCACCCGCCCCATCGATGTGCAGTAGGCCGGCAAACGGCTGCCCACCCCGAGGTCGATCGCCATCAGCCGCCGCGACGAGGCGGAACGCGCGACGTAGACGATCGAGTCGCCCTCGAGCACGGCCATCGAGCATGATTCCTGAACAGTGGCGCTCACCTGCTCGAGCAGCGGCTTCGCCGATACGACCAGCGACGACGACGACAGGAACGCGTAGCCGAGCGTGAGGATCTTCGGCCGCAGGACGTAATGGCGGCCCTCGTCGACGCCGACGTAGCCGAGCTGATGCAGCGTGTACAGGCAGCGGCGCACCGCTGCGCGCGAAAGCCCGGTGGACAACGCGAGCGCGCCGATCGTGCGCCGGCCGGTACCGCCGGAGAACGCCCGGATGATGGCAAGCCCGCGCGCGAACGAGGCCATGAAGTCCGGATCGCCGGCGAAGCGACCGAGCTCCGCCATGACCGCTCGCGGCCGACTGCCTGGTGCGGAGCTGGATACGGCAACGTCGCGTGACTTCGCCATGGTCGCTGAGGTGGGGAGTCGAGATTGCTTCGATTATCGCACAGATGTTCGACTATCGGGTATTGACAGGCCCTCCGGGGCATTTTACAGTGCAGTTATGTTCGATAGTCGAACAACAGTCCGATTAACGCACAACGGCGTGGGCGTGCCAGTGGACCGGCACTACACGTTGCACAATACAAAGGGCGCGAAGACGCCCGCCTGGAGGAAACGATGTCGAGCGCCCCGCCGACCCTCGCGTCGGTGACCCTGAGATCAGTCTGCGCCCGCGATGAGCATCGTCAGCGGTACGACGACGCTGTATGCCCATCTCGGCGACCCGATCGACGTCGTCAAGTCGCCGTTCATCTACAACCCCTGGTTCCGGACCCACGGCATCGATGCCGCCGTGATCCCGATGGGCCTGCGCACGGCTGACTTTCCTCCCGCTGTCGCAACCTTCCGCGCCATCACCAACCTGCACGGCCTGATCATCACGATGCCGCACAAGATCGCGATCGTCCCGCTGCTCGACAGCCGGTCGGATGCGGTGCTGGCGGCCGGCTCGTGCAACGCGGTCGTGAAGCGTCCCGACGGCACGCTGCATGGCGAGCTCTTCGATGGCCTGGGGTTCGTCGCCGGGCTCGACCGCAAGGGATTCGTCGTCCGCGGTACGCGCTGTCTCGTCGTCGGTGCCGGCGGCGTCGGTTCGGCGATCGCCGCAGCGCTCGCCGCAAACGGCGCGGCCGAGATCGTGATCCACGATGTCAGCGAAGCGGCAGCCGCGTCGCTGGCCCGGCGGCTCTCGGCGCATTACCCGGCGACGCGGACCGTTGTAGGGAGCAACGACGCAGCCGGTCACGACATCGTCGTAAACGCGTCGCCGCTCGGCATGAACGACGGCGATCCGCTGCCGGTCGACGTGGCCAACCTGTCCCCGCGTGCCTTCGTCGGTGAAGTGGTGATGAAGCGCGCAATGACGCCGCTGCTCAAGATCGCCGCGTCGCGCGGCTGCCGCTATCAGCCGGGACTCGACATGCTCTACGAACAGATTCCGCTGTACCTCGAATTCTTCGGGCACGGGCGACCGTCCCCCGACGAGCTTCGCGCGATCGCCTGAGGTACGACCCTTCAATCGAGCGGCGGGCAGGTCCCGCCTTTTGGAAGTGCAACACCCGGCCAGGATTGCGAATGCGACACGGCCGATCCATCAACAGGAGGATTCATGAGGAAGTCAATGCTCATCGCGGCCGCGCTGGCAGTTACGCTGCCGACCGCAGTGCATGGCGCAACAGGCGATCAAGATCGCGGGCCTGGTCGAGCTGTCCGGCACGGGCGCGACCGCCGGGACGAATTTCGACAACGGCGTGAAGCTCGCCGTCAAGGAGATCAACGCCGCGGGCGGCATCCTCGGCCGCAAGGTCGAGTACACGTCGTACGACACGCAGACGAATCCGGGCATCGCGAAGGCGCTCGCGCAGAAGGCGGTCGACGAGAACGTCTACGTCGTCATGGGGCCGGTGTTCTCGGGCTCGATCATCGTGAGCATGGCCGAGACACGCCGCGCTGGCATTCCGAACTTCACCGGCGGCGAAGCGGCGGCAATCACCCAACAGGGCAACCCGCACATCTTCCGCACGTCGTTCACGCAGTCGACGGCGATGCCGAAGGTCGCGAAGTACATCAAGAACGGCGTGAAGGCGAAGAACGTGGCGCTGATCTGGGTGAACAACGACTTCGGCAAGGGGGGACGCGATTCGATCACGAAGGCGCTCGAGGCGGAGGGCGTCAAGATCGCGGTCGACATCTCGACCGATCCGGGCCAGGTCGACTTCTCCGGCGCGGTCCTGCGCGCCAAGCAGAGCAACGCGGACGCGGTGTTCATGTACACGAACGAGGAAGAGTCCGCGCGGGCGCTGCGCGAGTTGCGCAAGCAAGGCTACGACAAGCCGATCATCGGCGAGACGACGCTCACCGGCCAGAAGGTGATCGAGCTCGCGGGTGACGCGGCGAATGGCGCAGTCGCGCACGTCGGGCTGACCGTCGATGCGCCGCAGGCGCCGATCAAGGCGTTCGACGACAAGTTCCAGAAGGAATACAAGTACAAGAGCGACCACAACGGCATGAAGGGCTACAGCGGCATGTATGTCGTCAAGGCCGTCACCGAGAAGATGGGAAGGTCGACTCGAAGGCGTTCTCGCAGGCGATGAAGGGCGCGCGGATCTCGGTGAAGGAGTATCCCGGCGTGCTGCTCGACGTGACGTTCGACCAGAACGGCGACCTCGACCGCGAGAGCTTCCTGGTCAAGGTCGTCAACGGCAAGGGGGTGGTCAGCGAGACGCTGCCTCCGGTATCGGGCAAGTAACGTCATTCCTCTGCGTGCGCGGCTCCTC
The DNA here is from genome assembly GCA_963804205.1 of uncultured beta proteobacterium. Taxonomy (GTDB): domain Bacteria; phylum Pseudomonadota; class Gammaproteobacteria; order Burkholderiales; family Casimicrobiaceae; genus VBCG01. The sequence continues at coordinate 52,894 of CAWDPJ010000013.1, forward strand.
GATGACCACCGGCGTCACTCCCGCGAAGGCGGGAATCCAGTGTCTCTTCGTTGCAGAGACGCTGGGTCCCCGCCACCGCGGGGACGACGACCGGAGGGGAACGCGCCCGTATCCGATTTCGCTAGGTTCGATGGGGAGCTCCGCATGGGCGATCTGATCCAGCTCATCGTCTCGGGCACGGCCACGGGCGCGATCTACGCGCTTGCCGCGCTCGGCTTCACGCTGCTCTGGCAAGCGTCGGGCACGATCAACTTCGCGCAGGGCGAGTTCGTCATGCTGCCGGCGTTCACGATGCTGTTCGGCATCGCGATCGGGTTGCCGCTCTGGGCCGCGTTCCTGCTGACCTGCCTCGCCGCGATGCTCGTGCTCGGCTGGGGCTTCAAACGGCTGATCGTCGACCCGCTGATCAAGCACGGCGTCATCCCGCTCGTCATCGCAACGCTGGGGCTTGCGATCGCGCTGAAGACGACGGTGCGCGCGGGCTACAGCGCCGAAGCGCACCAGTTCGCAAGCCCGTTTCCCGCCGGTCAGTTCGCCGTGGCCGGCATCAACGTCTCGTACGCCGACATCGGCACGCTGGTGATCGCGGGCGCGATCGTCATCGGGCTGCAGATGTTCGTCAACAAGACGGTGACCGGCCGCGCGATGCAGGCGGTCGCGCAGAACACCGATGCGGCGCGCGTGCTCGGCATCAACGTCCGGCAGATGGTGCTGTATACGTTCCTGATCAACGCGGTGCTCGCGGTCGTGGCCGCTTTGCTGGTCACGCCGACCTACCTCGCGAAGTTCGACATGGGCGACTCGATCGGCCTCAAGGCGTTCCTCGCGGCGATCATCGGCGGCTTCAACCAGACGCGGGGCGCGCTGCTCGGCGGCGTGCTGATCGGCGTCCTCGAGAACGTCGTCGGCTTCTACTTCTCGCCCGCGTACAAGGAAGGCGTCGCGCTGATGCTGTTCCTGGTCGTCATCCTGTTCCGTCCCGAAGGCCTGCTCGGCAAGTCTGAGGAGCGAAAGGTATGAGCCCGCCGGGCCATCCCGAAGGCGCTCGCTCCCTCCATGCGGAGGGGATGACGCGAAGTGCGCGTAGCGACAAGCCTGGGGGAGGTTATTCAATGAATACGGTCATCGATACCCGGCCGGCCGTGCCGGCGCAACGAACGAACTCGATGCTCAAGATCGGCCTGCTGGTCGCGGGCATCGCCGCGCTCTGCTGTCCTCGCCGCGTTCGCGAAGCGCAGCGAGGTCTACCTGCTGACGCTGTACCTGGTCTACCTGATGGCGACGATGGGACTGAACCTGACCGTCGGCTACGCCGGGCAGATGTCGCTCGGCCAGGCCGCGTTCCTCGGCATCGGCGCGTACATCGCCGCGCTGGCGCTCAAGGCGGGCGTGCCGTTCCTGCTCGTCGTGCCGATCGCCGCGATCGCCTGCTTCGCGGTCGGCCTGGCGCTCGGCTTCCCGGCGTTGCGGGTCCAGCACCACTACCTCGCGTTCGCGACCCTCGGATTCAACGTGCTCGTGTACCTCGTCATGCGAAACGAGGAGAAGATCACCGGCGGCACGTTCGGCATCTCGGGCATTCCGCGGCCGAGCATCTTCGTCGACCTGTCAGGGCACCTCGCCTACTTCTACTTCACGCTCGGCGCGCTACTCCTCGTCGGCTTCGCGCTGTGGTGGCTGTTGCGATCGCCCTGGGGTCGCGCGTTCGCCGCGCTGCGCGACAATCCGATCCGCGCGGAGAGCCTCGGCGTCAACATCACCGCCTACACGCTGCTCGCGTTCGCCATCGGCGCCGCTTGCGCGGGGATCGCCGGCGTGTTCTACGCCTCGCTCGTCGAATTCATCGAGCCGGGACCGTTCCATTTCTCGACGTCGCTGATGATGCTGCTCGCGGTCATCGTCGGCGGTTCCGGCAAGTTCTTCGGCCCGGTCATCGGTACGGTCATCATCGTGCTGCTGCCGGAGCTGTTGCGCGGCTCGACGCTGCCGTGGCTCAAGTTCATGCAGACCTGGTATCTCGCGGTGTTCGGGCTCGCCGTCGTCGTGCTGATGATCTGGCTGCCGGGCGGCTTGCTGTCGATCCCCGACAAGTTCCGTCGCAAGGCGGTCGCCGGAGGGACAGCGCGATGACCGCGACCCAGTCGTTCCTCGAGGTCAAGGACGTCCGGAAGCACTACGGGGCGATCAAGGCGGTCGACGGCGTGTCGTTCTCGCTGAAGCCGGGTGAAATCGTCGGCGTGATCGGTCCCAACGGCTCGGGCAAGACCACGCTCTTCAACTCGATCCTCGGCCAGATCAAGCCGACGTCCGGGCAGGTGGAGTTCTGCGACGAGGACATCACCGGCATGTCGCCGCTCGAGCTCTCGCGCCGCGGGGTGGGCCGCACGTTCCAGACGCTGCAGGTGTTCGGCCAGCTCTCGGTGCGCGACAACCTGATCGTCGCCGCGCAGGAGTTCAAGGGCACGCTGCAGGGCCGCCTGCTCGCGCCGCCCGACGCGGGCCTCGGCCATCACGCCGACCAGATGATCGAGATGTTCCGCCTCAAGCACGTGGCCGACCTTCCCGCCGGCACACTATCCTACGGCCAGCAGAAGCTGATCGACATTGCGATGGCGTTCATGCCCGCGCCGCGGCTCGTGCTGCTCGACGAGCCCTGTGCCGGCGTCAACCCGAGCCTCGTCGACCAGCTTCGCGAGCTGCTCGTCGAGCTGAACAAGACGCAGGGCGGGAGCTTCGTCGTCATCGAGCACAACATGGACTTCATCATGAAGCTGTGCCCGCACGTGATCTGCATGGTCGAGGGCAAGGTTATTGTCCGAAGGTCCGCCGCAGGCAGTGCAGTCGAATCGTGCGGTGCTCGAAGCGTACTTGGGGAATTAGCCGCGCGAGTGGCCGGCGAGGGCCCGCTTGCGGGATCGACGGCGAAGTCGAGTCGAGGCTGGCCGACACTTGGCATGACAAATGATAGGGACGATTGAGGAGGCCGCCATGAGCGAGAAGATCATCGAATTCGACAAGGTCGTCGCCGGCTACAGCCCGAGCCTCACGATCCTGAACGAGACGACGTTGGACGCGCGCAAGGGCGAGATCACGCTATTGATCGGGCCGAACGGCGCCGGCAAGTCGACGGTGCTGAAAACCTTGTTCGGCATGCTGGTGCCGCGCAGCGGCGAGGTCCGCTTCGAGGGCAAGCGCATCAACGGCAAGACGCCGCGCGAGCTTCTCGCCGAAGGCATGGCGTTCGTGCCGCAGGGGCGCAACCTGTTCGGTTCGCTGTCGGTGCGTCACAACCTCGAGCTCGGCGGCATCACGCTGCCCCGGAAAGAGCTGCCGACGCGCATCGACGAGGTGCTCGCGCGCTTCCCACGCATCCGCGAGCGCATCGACAACCAGGCCTCGACGATGTCCGGCGGCGAGCAGAAGCAGCTCGAAGTCGGACGTGCGCTGCTGCTGCGCCCGCGCGTGCTGCTGATCGACGAGCCCTCGATCGGGCTGTCGCCGAAGCTCGTCCAGGAAGTCATGACGATGCTTCGCCAGCTCGCCGACGCCGGCACGACCGTGCTGATGGTCGAGCAGAACGTACGGACGGCGTTGAAGTACAGCAATCGCGCGCTCGTCCTCGAGATGGGAAGGCTGGCGCTCGACCGTCCCGCCGAAACGCTGCTCGGCGATCCGGACCTGAACCGGCTGTTCCTCGGCGGACACGCCAAGACCGCTGCGTAAAGTAATCGGCCGAAAGTGAAACCCTACTTTCGGCCGGTGGAGCATCCCGAAAATCGGTGGCGGAGCCACACGATTTTCGGCGGAACGACAGGAAACTGCGCGAGTGAGTAGCGCTTATCACGCCCCAACCGACAGACCGGAAGCACACCATGCAAGCCCACTACGACGTCACCAAGCTCACGTTCCGCCCGAACGGCGTCGGGCCCGCCCTGCCCGACATCGAGCGCGCGCTGTCCGGCGGCGCAGCGGCGGGAACGCTGCTCGGCGTATTCATCGCGGAGATCGGCACGCTGAACCAGGTCCTGATTCTCCACGCGCTCGATGATCCCGGTTCGGCGCTCGCGAAGCGCGATGCACGCCAGCGACGCGGCGATCTGTTCGGCGTGAGCGATCAGCTGGTCGATGCGAGCTCTTCGACGTTCGCCTCGTTCCCGTTCGTGCCCGCGATGAAGACCGGGCGCTTCGGCCCCGTCTTCGAAGTGCGCGAATACGGGATCAAGTTCGGCGCGTTGCCCGCGTTGCTGACCGCGTGGGAAGCCGCCCTGCCGGCGCGCGTCGAGATGTCGCCGCTGCTGACGGCGGCGTATGCGCTCGACGGTGACCAGCCGCGAATGATGCACGTCTGGCCGTACAAGGATCTGAACGAGCGGGCGCGCATCCGCGGCGAGTCGGTGGCGAAAGGCATCTGGCCGCCGAAGGGCGGCGCCGACTATCTTGCGACGATGCGCTCGTCGATCTACCTGCCGGCCCCGTTCTCGCCATTGCAATGAACGCCGCCGGGCCGCTCCCAAGGCGTTCGCTCTCCCTCGGCGGGAAGGCGCGACGCGCCAAGGGGGCCTCATGACCGCAAATCCTGCCTCGCGCGCACTGTCGCTCGCCGCGCTGACGGTCCTCGAGCTGTCGCCGCCCGAGATGGTGAACTGCGCGGCCGACGCCGGTTATTCGCACGTCGGCCTGCGTCTTCTGCCGGCGACGCCGGAAGAGCCCGTGTATCCGGTCATCGGCGATACGCCGATGGTGCGCGAAATCGCACGCCGTCTCGCCTCCACCGGTGTCGCAGTACTGGACATCGAGATCCTGCGTCTCAAACCGACGACGAAGCCCGCCGACTATCTACCCGTCCTGGAGACCGGAGCACGCCTGGGTGCGCGCCATGTTCTGGTCGCAGGCAACGATGCCGACGAAGCGCGCCTGGTCACGAACTTCGCGGAGCTGGCCGCGCTCGCGGCGCCGCTCGGCCTGTCGCTCGTCATCGAGCCGATGCCGTGGACGGACGTGCGCGAGTTTCGCGCAGCGTTGCGCGTGATCGAGACCTCGGGCGCACGCAACGCGGGAATCCTGATCGACGCGATCCACTTCGACCGCGTCGGCAACGTCGCCCTCGGACCTCGCGTCGGTTCCGGCCTCGCGCCTGCCCTACGTGCAGCTTTGCGATGCTCCGGCCGAGCGTCCCACGGACACGGAGACGCTGCTGCACCAGGCCCGTGCCGAACGGTTGATGCCCGGCGACGGCGGCCTCGACCTGGTCGGCCTGTTGCAGGCGCTGCCTCCCAGGTTGCCGATCAGCGTCGAAGTGCCGATGCGCACGCTCGCGAAAACCGTCGATGCGCGCGAGCGCGCACGGCGCCTCAAGGCGAAGACGCTTGCGCTCGTCGAGACCATGGCGAGCGCCTGATCGTGTTCTCATACACCCACGAATCCGCCGGGAGCTTTGCATGATCGACAAGATCGTACCGTCCGTGGAGGCCGCCGTTGCGGACATCCACGACGGCGCCACCGTGATGATCGGAGGGTTCGGCACGGCCGGCATGCCGGTCGAGCTGATCGACGCGCTGATCGCCAAAGGCGCGCGCAATCTCACGATCGTCAACAACAACGCGGGCAACGGTGACACCGGCCTTGCCGCACTGATCCGCGAGAAGCGCGTGCGCAAGATCGTCTGCAGCTTCCCGCGCCAGACCGACTCGTGGCATTTCGACAAGGCATGGCGCGAAGGCGAGCTGGAGCTCGAGCTCGTCCCGCAGGGCAACCTGGCGGAGCGCATCCGCGCGGCGGGCGCCGGCATCGGCGCGTTCTACACGCCGACCGGCTTCGGCACCCAGCTCGCCGAAGGCAAGGAGACGCGCGTGATCGACGGCCGCGACTACGTGCTCGAATACCCGATCCGCGCGGATTTCGCGCTGATCAAGGCGCTGCGCGGCGATCGCTGGGGCAACCTCGTGTATCGCAAGACCGCGCGCAACTTCGGACCGATCATGGCGAGCGCAGCAACGGTGACGATCGCGCAGGTGCGCGAGATCGTGAACCTCGGGGATCTCGATCCCGAGGACGTGGTCACGCCTGGCATCTTCGTCAAGCGCGTAGTCGAGATTCCCGCCGCTGCGAAGGTCAGCTGCGCAGCCGGGCGCCGCAGCATGAGCAAGGACACCTCCATGAAACGCTTTACCCGCGAGCAGATGGCGCAACGCGTCGGCCGGGACATTCCGAGCGGCGCCTACGTCAACCTCGGCATCGGCCTGCCCACGCTGGTCGCGAATCACCTGCCGAAGGATCGCGAGATCGTGCTGCACACGGAAAACGGGCTGCTCGGCATGGGTCCGGCTCCGGAAGCCGGGCAGGAGGACGTCGATCTCATCAACGCGGGCAAGCAGCCGGTCACCGCGCTGCCCGGCGCGTCGTTCTTCCATCACGCGGACTCGTTCGCGATGATGCGCGGCGGCCATCTCGACTTCTGCGTGCTCGGCGCATTCCAGGTGTCGGCGCACGGCGATCTCGCGAACTGGCACACGGGTGCGCCCGACGCGATCCCCGCCGTCGGCGGCGCGATGGACCTGGCCCTGGGCGCCAAGCAGGTGTTCGTGATGATGGAGCACCTGACGAAGAGCGGCCAGAGCAAGATCGTTGCGCAATGCACGTATCCGGTGACCGCGCTGCATTGCGTGAGCCGCATCTACACCGACCTCGCGGTGATCGACGTCACGCCCGCGGGACTCAAGGTCGTCGACATCGTCGAAGGGCTGTCGCACGAGGAGCTCGAGCGGCTGACCGGCGTGCCGTTGCAGCGCGCTCCGATTCGAAGGAGCAGCGCCATGAACGCCAAGCTGCCGGCCACGCTCGCCGGCTATCGCACCTACGACCGCGACACGCAGCCCGAGTACCACTATCCGCCGTATGCGTCGACGGTGAAGCGCTCGCCGTCGCAGCCGCTCGTGCCGCTGCAGGCGTCGCTTTCCGAGATCACCGGTCCGGTCTTCGGCTTCGACCGGATCCGCGCGAACGACTGGGACCTGACGAAGCAGGGGAACGGCGATCCGATCGGCGAGCGCATCGTCGTGACCGGCCGCGTGCTCGATGGCAACGGCAAGCCGGTCCCGAACACGCTGGTCGAGATCTGGCAGGCGAACAGCGCCGGCCGCTATCCGCACCGCCGCGACAACCACAACGCGCCGATCGATCCGAACTTCCACGGCGCCGGCCGCACGATGACCGATGCGCAGGGCCGTTACCGCTTCATCACGATCAAGCCGGGCGAGTACCCGTGGCGCAACCATTACAACGCGTGGCGGCCCGCGCATATCCACTTCTCGCTGTTCGGGCCGTCGTTCCTCACCCGCCTGATCACGCAGATGTATTTCCCCGGCGACCCGCTGCTCGACTACGACCCGATGTTCATGAGCATTCCCGACGAGCGTGCGCGCGCAGCGACTCGTCAGCACGTTCGAATGGGAGCATACGATCCCCGAGCAGGCGCTCGGCTACCGCTTCGACATCGTGCTTCGAGGTCGTGACGAGACGCCGACCGAGAATCCCTTCGCCGCCTGAACGGCCACCGCCATGTACACCACTTCCTCGCAAACGATCGGTCCGTACCTGCATATCGGCATGGACTGGGCCGTCGAACGCCGATTTCGCGGGCCCGAACGTCAAGGGCGAGCGCATCACCGTCACCGGCCGCGTCGTCGACGGCGACGGCCGGCCGGTCAACGATGCGATGCTCGAGATCTGGCAGGCGAACTCGCACGGCCGCTACGCGCATCCCGAAGACACGCGCGATCTGCCGCTGGACGAAGGCTTCACCGGCTGGGGCCGCGTGACCACCGACGAGGAGGGCCGCTTTCGCTTCAACACGATCAAGCCGGGCCGCGTGCCTGCATCCGGCGGCTGTCCCGCAGGCACCGCACCTGAACGTCACGATCTTCATGCGCGGCATGCTGAAGCAGCTGGTGACGCGCATGTACTTCGACGGCGACGCCGCGAATGCGCAGGATCCGGTGCTTTCGCAGGTCCCGCAGGCGCGACGCGGCACGCTCATGGCACGGCCGTCGGGCGCCGGCCTCGAATGGAACGTCGTGCTGCAGGGCACGCGGCGAGACGGTCTTCTTCGAAGTCTGAGGACATCGACGCGCATGCGTGCCGCGGAGCGCAAAGGGCCGACCCTGGATTCGTCGGCGGAGGTCACGGAAGCTGGCGATTCGAGCGCTGCAACGCCCCTGCGCGCGACCGAGGAGATCGAGGCGTTCGCCGGGGACCCGAACTTCATGACGTCGCTCGCGCGCGGGCTCGCCGTGATGCGCGGATTCTCGCAGGAGCAGCGACGTCTCTCGATCGCGCAACTGTCGCAGAAGACCGGCATTCCGCGCGCGGCTGTGCGCCGCGTGCTGTACACGCTCTCCCGGCTCGGCTACGTCGGCAGCGAAGACGGCCGGCACTACGCTTTGCAGCCGCGCCTGTTGAGTCTCGGCCATGCCTATCTGTCGTCGACGCCGCTGGTCGCGGCCGTGCAGCCTTACCTCGACCGGGTCAGCGAAGCGGTCGACGAGTCCTGCTCGCTTGCAACGCTCGAGGGCGACGACATCCTCTATCTCGCGCGCTCGGTCACGTCGCGCATCATCTCGATCTCGCTGAACGTCGGCAGCCGCCTGCCGGCGTATTGCACGTCGATCGGCCAGGTGCTGCTGGCCGAGCTGCCGCCGCCGGCGCTCGACGCCTATCTCGCGCGAGTCCGCATCAGCCGGTTCACCGACCAGACGCCGGCTTCCGCCGCCGCGCTGGCATCGCTGCTCGCGCAGGTGCGCGAGAAGGGCTATGCGCTTGCCGTGCAGCAGATGGAGATCGGCGTCATGTCGGTCGCAGTCCCGATCCGCAACGTCACCGGCCGCGCGGTCGCGGGCATCAACGTGATCGCGCAAACCGGCCGCGGCTCGCCCGACGATCTCGTCGAGCGATGCCTGCCGCACCTCCAAGCCGCGGCCGCGGCGCTTTCAGCCCAGCTCCTGCCCTGACGCACCCTCGAGGAACCATGGCGATCAACGAGCACCATCCGGAACCGACGAACCCGCTTGGCCTCGATGGCATCGAGTTCGTCGAGTACGCGACGACGCAGCCGCAGGCGTTCGGCGCTCTGCTGCAGTCGATGGGCTTCATGCCGGTCGCGCGTCACCGCTCCCGCGAAGTGATGCTCTACCGGCAGGGCGCGATGAACCTCATCGTGAACGCGCATCCGGAGGCGCTGCCGGGCTTGAGCGCGCCGAGCTCGGTACCGACGCTTTCGGCGATCGCGCTGCGCGTGCGCGACGCCGGTTTCGCCTGGAGGCACGCGCTCGACCAGGGTGCGTGGGAAATGCCGACCCGCGCCTCGGCGATGGAGCTCAACATTCCCGGGAATCCACGGCGTCGGCGACAGCCTGATCTATTTCGTCGATCGGCACGGCGATTTCTCGATCTACGACGTCGACTTCGTGCCGCTCCCCGGCGCCGACCCGAATCCGCCGGCGATCGCGGGCCTGCATTACTTCGGCGTCGTGCAGACGATCTTCGGCGATCGCACGGTGGACTGGGTCGACTTCTACCGGCACCTGTTCGGCTTCTCGGTGCTGCCGGGCGGCCAGTATTTCGGCATCCTGCCGAAGGGCACGCTGCTCGAAAGTCCGTGCCGCCGGTTCTATCTGCAGCTGATCGAGCCGCCCGAAGGCGCCGAGGACATCGAGTGGGACGAGCGCCTGCTTCGCGTCGGCCTCGGTGCGCCGGACGTCCCCGCGGCGGTGCGCGCGTTGCGTCAGCGGGGCGTCGTCTTCATCGACCGTGACCCGATCCAGCCGACCGAGCGCGGGGCGCTGACGCAGATCTATCTCGGCGGGCGTTACGTTCGAGCTGGTGGCGAGCCACTCTGCGAGCGAGCGTCGGATCGCGCCAGCCGATCCGCCATGAACCTCGACCACTTCGGCATGGACACGATCACGCTCGCGGGCACGCTCGAGCAGAAGCTCGCCGCGATCCGTGCAGCGGGTTTCCGGCAGGTGATGCTGTCGGCGCGCGATCTCACCAGTCACGAAGGTGGTGTCGCCGCGGCGGTCGCCGCAGTGAAGCGAAGCGGCCTGCGCGTGACCGGCTTCCAGGTGCTCCGCGACTTCGAGGGGCTGTCCGGCCACCTGCACGCCTACAAGCTCGACGTGGCGAAGGCGATGCTGCAGATGTGCCATGCGGTCGGCTCGAAGGTGCTGCTCGTCTGCTCGTCGACGTCGGTGCATGCGACCGGCGACGCGGAAGCGATCGCGAAGCGACCTCGCGAAGCTCGCCACGCTCGCCGTTCCGCTCGGCATCGACGTCGCCTACGAGGCGCTGTCGTGGGGACGCCACGTGAACGAATACCCGCAGGCCTGGGACATCGTCGAGCGCGCGAACCGCAGCAATCTGGGCCTGGCGCTGGATTCGTTCCACATCCTCGCGACGGCAACGACGCAAGACGAGCTCGAGTACGTGTTCCCCGACCGGATCTTTCTCGTGCAGCTCGCCGATTTCATGTGGCAGGAGATCCGCTCGCCCGAGGAGAAGATCAACACGGCGCGCCATTTCCGCGTCTTCCCCGGCGAAGGCGTGCACGGAGACGACGTGGCGGCGCTGGTACGGCGGCTGGATCGCATGGGCTACCGCGGCGACTACAGCTTCGAGGTCTTCAACGACGACTACGTCCAGCTGCCGGTCGACGTCGTCACGGCGCGCGCCCGCAAGGCGGCGGGCTGGCTGACCAGCCGGGTCGCACGCCGGTCGCTGCCGATTCGGACGCAGCCGGCGGCCGCAAAGCCGCATACGCCGGGGGTCTAGCGCATCGCGCTCGGGGCGGCAGGCGCAGAAAAATCGGGGCGGCAGCTGGCAATCCGGCGCGGTTATGCTATTGTCATAGGCGTTGCCGGTGTCCTCTCGCCCACCGATGAAATACCGCACGCTGGTCACGCAGCGCCTGTACTTCGGCGTCGACGCCTTCAAGCTTCGCGAGGCCAGCGGGCGCGTGCTCGCCCGCATCGCCGGCCTCACCGCCGAGCGCGCCAAGGTCAGGGCCGCCGAGATTCACCGGGATTTCGGCATGGACACGGTCGAAGGCCAGTCGATGGTCGAGGAGATGGTCGCCGAAGGGCTGCTGCGGCCCCGGGAGCCGTCGTCAGCCGAGTATCGCGTGACCGAGCGCTTCGTCGAGTACGCGAACGCGCGGGTCGTCGAGCCGCTCGTTCGCTCGCGCGCACGTCACATCGTTGCGAGCGCGCGCGAGCTCGCGTCGCGAATCAACGCCGAATGGACGCGCAACCCGCTCGAGATCGAGGCGATCGCGCCGTTCGGCTGCTACATCTCGCAGGACCTCTACCTCGACAAGCTGCCGATCGGCATCGTCGTGCGCGCGCGCCCCGCGTCGCGTCGCGCGCGCTGGCGGATGCTGTCGAAGACCGACGGCGCACACGAGATCCGTGGCGCGTTCAAGTCGCTGTCCTCGTTCGTGCAAGCGCAGCTCGTCACGCAGATCGGCGAGCTGCCTCCGCCGTTCGCCGTCGTGTTCCAGGCCAGCGACGACGATTGACGGCCGGTCCGCAGACGTTCCGTCTGCAGGAATGTTGCGCAAATGTCAGCTTTTTGAAAAATTGACTACGAAAATATTGCACAGGTGTGACGTTCCCTGTAACGTGTTCACGACAACTTGCAGGAGCGTTTCGCCGGCCTTGAAGCGGGGAATGGAGCGGATGCACCGTCGCACGCCAGCCGTTGAAGGCGCCGCGGTCCCACTCGTCCCTGCGTCGGGCCGGCGCTGAACCGGGCCTGACCCGGTTTTTTTTCGACCCCGCTTCGGGCAGGAACAAGAGGCGGGCGTCGAACAGGGTGTAAGGCGGTGCGTTTGCGGAGGTGGGCGAAATGGTTTCCGCGTGGTGGCTCGTCGTGACGTTCATGGCCGGAGGTATGGCCGGCGTGTTGGTGATGGCGCTGATGGTGCTGGCCGCCGATCCTCAACGGGACGATCCGATGCCCCCGGTCGCGCGCTAGTCGTTGCTGCGCGCAGCGACCCCGACGGCACTGCCGAAGTGCCGTGCTGGAACTGTCACCCCGCGAAAACCTTCTCGATAAGCGAACGGGACGTGCCCGCCGCCCTAGCGCGGACGCCCGTTTGTCTCGCTTACGTGCTAACGCTTAGCGCGACCGCGATGCAACGGCGCGCACCTGCCGATCGAAGATCGGCGACACCTTGGCGGAAGTTTCCGCTTCGACGCGGGCGTGCTTGCGCATCTCCCGGCGCACCCGTGCAAACGTCTTGCGCAGATCGGTGCTCGCGCTAGGCGTGTAGTGGAACGTGGGGTCGAGGATGGACTTCATCAAAGCCTCCGTGCGTGTCGCGAGCTGCAGGTCGAGTCCTACAGAAGCGGCTCAGCGCGCGGCTACGCCGCCACCGCTCTCCATTGCAAGTTCCTTGCCACGCCATCGTCGCACTATGGCGACAGACGGTCGGCGGCGCCGACCGTAAACTAGCGCGACACCTTTCGGCAGAACTGCGGAAGATAGCGGTCGGGAATGCCGACCGGCACGCAGAACCAGCGAACACGCTCCGCGTCGTCGACGACGGGCACGAGCAGGATGGCCTTGCCGCCGAGCTCGGGGATCGACGGGCCGACGTCGAGCTTCACGCGACCGGTCGAAGGATCGACGGCGACTTCGTCGAACAGCACGGCGCCGGCGCGCGCGGGAATTTCCATCGCCGAAGCGGGCCGCGGCCAGCGCTGAAATGCAGCCCACGACTCCTCGATCTGCTCCTTGATCGGCGTAACACCGACGAGCGCCTTGCCGACTTTGACCCTGACGGCGTGATCGCTGTACGCATCGACCAGCACCGGTCCGACGCCGCCGACCAACAGCGCGAACGCAAGCGTGCCAAGCACCAGCGCACCATACGGCGACACCGGTGCGATGCCGCCGACGCGGCTCGCCGCTTGCGACGGGCTTGCCGCGTGCGCTTCGGCGGTGCGGATACGGCGGCGCACGCGCCGGTAGAGCAGCGCATTGGCAAGCGCCGCGCCGGAAACGGCGGGCAGCACGATCGTGAGCAGCACCGCGCACGCGAGCCACATCCACGTGAAATCGTCGAGCCACGGAGCGATCAGCGCCATCGCGTACGCACCCGCCAGCGGCAGCAGCGCGAACACGAGACCGGCGATCCAGAGCTTGCGGTAGAACGCCCACACGGCGGGCGCAAACAACGCCGGCCAATGCCAGCCGGCCAGGCCATGCCCGGCGCGTTCGAACGCGAGGAAGCGCGGGCCGTAGTAGTCGGCGGAAGGCCCGATCGCGATGCGGAAGAGAACGAACAGCGCGGGGCGGATCACCTTGTCGCGAGGATCGTCGGGCGGACCGGGACGTAAGAACGCTTTCGCTCGCGGAGCATCGGATCGGCGTCGCGATGCACCGATGAAGTGCCGCGGGCTGCCTGTCTTGCACCTGACTGCAGCCGACCGAGGTAATGCGAAAGCGAATCCAGCACCGTCTTGCCGCTCCTGCGAACAACTTCGGCGCGATTCTACACGCGTGTCGGCGCCACGGGCTGTAGGACTGTAGCGACGCCGTCCTACGCATTGCGGGCGGGGCGGACGCAGCGTCGCGATCTCGTCGAGCCAGGGGCGTTGCGCTGGATGGAGCTTCGGCCGCGGCCTGCGCAAGCGTAAACCAGGCCGCCCTGTCGACTTCGGGAAAGCGCTGCAGGCGGCCCGAGCGCGGCGGCCACTCGAGCTCGAACGTGTTGCTCGCAAGTGTGGCCGGATCGAAATCCGCTTCGACGGCGAACGCGTGCACGTGCTTGCCGCCCGCTTGGCGAACCGGCTGCAGCGCATGGAACGGTCCGTCGACATCGATCGGCGCCGGTCTCCTCGCGGAACTCGCGCCGCGCGGCTGCGAGCGGCGACTCGTTCGCATCGAACTCGCCCTTGGGGATCGTCCACGCGCCTTCATCGCGGCGCGCCCAGAACGGACCGCCCGGGTGAACGAGCATCACTTCGACGCCCGAGTCGCGGACGCGAAACAGCAGGAGACCCGCGCTCTGGCGCATCGTGCGCGCGACGGTTACATTGGAGCGATCGCGCCGCGCGCAACCGGCGAGTCGCGATTCGCGAACGAACACGTTCGGGGGCGTTGTCGATGTCTTCGTTCATGAGCAGCGTCGCAGCGCAATCAGGCGCTATCATCCGCGGGCGCATCGCGCCATTGTAGGCGGGACGTGCAAGCGGTCGTCCGGCCGGGGCGGCAGCGACCTCCCGTTCCGGATCCTTCGTGGAGAAACGCATGCGGGCGCGTGAACGAATGCCAGCCTGGGAGGGATTGCGCAGGCGTGCCGTCATTGCGTTGCTGTTCGGATTCGCGCTGCCCGGTCACGCGCAGACGCTCGAGTCCGCGGCCGTCGGGACGCTGCAATCGGTGCGCGACTGCGAGCTGCGCTACCGCATCCACCCAGCCGCGACGCCGGGGCGCGGCCCCGTCGTGCTGATCGCGCACGGCTTCCTGCGCCGCGGCGAGTACATGGCGGGATGGGCCGACGCGATCGCGCGCGCAGGCTTGACCGCCGTGACCGTCGACCTTTGCGCTTCCGCCGCAGCCAACGGGCGCCACGCGGACAACGGCGCCGACCTGGTTGCGCTGCGTCGCAAGCTCGGCATCGAAGCGGCCGTCTATGTCGGCGTGTCGGCCGGCGGCCTTGCCGCGATGATTGCGGCCTCGCTCGACCCGGACGCGACGCGCGGCGTGCTTGCTGCTCGACCCGACCAATGCCGGCGGCCAGGCGCGAAGCGCTGCGGCCCGCGTGCGCGCGCCGGTCGCGGCGCTGGTCGCGAAACCGCAGATCTGCAACGCGTGGCGCAACATCGATCCGGCGCTCGAGACGCTTCCGCGATGCGACGATCGTGCGCGTCGACAGCGCTTCGCACTGCGATTTCGAATGGCCGACCGACACGTTCTGCCGCGTCGCGTGCATCTCGACCGGCGGCGACGAGCGGCATCGTCGCGCCGAAGCACGCATCCGCGACGTCGGGCTTTCGTTCGTCGACGCGATCGCAGCCGACGCGCCCGACGCGCTGTCGCGGTGGAAGGGCGAAATCGGCGAAGCACCTTGACGCGGCGCTCGCGCACGCGGCGGTTTAGTAAACTGATGGACTTCGCTACGCAACCCTCGAGGCTTCCTCGCATGCGCCTCCCCTTCCCGCTCCGCTCGCGCCAGCTTTCCCTGTCGTCGCGCTGGCCCTCGTCTTCGCTGCCGGCCTCAGCGCTGCCCAGGACAAGAAACCGGAGAGCGCGGGCCCGTACGTGCCGACGCCGTGGGTGATCGTCGACGAGATCCTGAAGCTTGGCGGCGTCGGTCCGAACGACTACGTCGTGGATCTCGGCTCGGGCGACGGGCGGCTCGTGCTGACGGCGGTGACGCGCTTCAAGGCGCGGGGCGGCTTCGGCGTCGACATCGAGGCGCCGCTGGTTGCCGACGCGAACGCGCGTGCGCGCAAGGAAGGCGTGGCCGACCGCGTGAAATTCCACGTGCGCGACCTGTTCGAAACGCCGGTCGCGAAGCGAGCGTCGTGACGCTCTACCTGCTGCCGACGTCGGTGCCGAAGCTCGAGCCGAAGCTGCTGGCAGAGCTCGCGCCGGGATCGCGTGTCGTCTCGCACGATTACCCGTTTCCGGATTGGCCGCACGACCGCTACGTGAAGCTCGACGTTCCCGAGAAAGTCGCGATCACCGGCACGCCGCGCACGACGCTCTACCTCTACACGGTGCCGGCGCGCATCGGCGGCGACTGGGAGCTCCGGCTTCCGGCGGCGCTCGCGAAGCAGCCGCTCAAGCTTTCGGTCAAGCAGCGGGCCAGCGGCGCTGCGGCTCAGGTCGGCAACGGCGAGAAGATGGTGGCCGTCAGCGGCATCGAAGTGCATGCCACCGACGTTACGCTGACGCTTCCCGCGGGAATCGCCGGGTGCGAAACCCGTGACGTTGAAGGGCAAGGCCGGTGACCGCGTGATGGAAGGCGTCGTCGACGGCGCGCGCTGGCGTGCGACGCGGATCGGCGCATGAGCGCACCGCGCATCGCCGGTCAGCTCGACGCCGGTCGCCTGCGACGATGCATTTCCTCGCGTTCGCGGCACTGTTCGCCATCGCCAGCGCAGCGCGTGCCGATGACTCGAAGAGCGTCTCGCCGTACGCCGCTACGCCGGACTCGGTCGTCGAAGCGATGCTTTCCCTTGCGTCCGTCGGGCCGCGGGATTTCGTCATCGATCTCGGCTCCGGCGACGGCCGGCTGGTGATCACCGCGGCGAGCAAGCACGGTGCACGCGGCCTCGGCGTGGACATCGACGCGAAGCTCGTCGACCTCGCGAATCGCTTCGCGGAACGCGACGGCGTTGCGGACCGCGCGCAGTTCCGCGAGCAGGATCTGTTCGAGACCGACGTGAGCGCGGCAACGGTCGTGACGATCTACCTGCTGCCGTCGATCATGGATCGCGTCGGGCAGAAGCTGAAGGCCGAGCTCCGGCCGGGTACGCGCGTCGTCGTGCACGATTTCCCGCTTCCCGGCTGGCGCGTCGAGCGCGTCACATCGTTCGACGTGCCCGAGAAGCGCGATTACACGTTCAACGAGCGCGCCACGGTTTACCTCTACACGGTGCCACCGCGGCCGGTCAGCCGATGAAGGACGCCCCGCACCGCGCTGCGGACGTCGAGCGCCAGCGCGCGCTGCTCGACGACGCCGGCCGCTATCTCGCCGGCGGCGGCCTCGGGCTGTTCGTCCTGCCGCAGGAGCTCAACCTCGTCATCGCGCGCGGCGAAGGCGCGCGCGTCTGGGATATCGCGGGACGCGAGTATCTGGACTTTCACCTGTCGTCCGGACCCGCGCTGCTCGGGCACGCGCATCCGGCGATCAGCGCCGCGGTCGGCGCGCAGCTGCCGCGCGGCACGACCTACTACTTCCTGAACGAGCCCGAGATCGCGCTCGCGAAAAGGCTCGTCGACGCGATCCCTTGTGCCGACGTCATCCACTACACGGGCTCCGGCACGGAGGCCACGTTCTACGCGCTGCGCATCGCGCGGGCGTACACCGGCCGGACGAAGATTCTCAAGTTCGAGGGCGCGTGGCACGGCATGCACGACTACGGATTGTGGGCGACGGTGCCGACGCGACCGTCGCCTTATCCGAACGCGCTGCCGGACTCGATCGGCGTGCCGAGCGAAACCGGCGGCACGGTGCTCGTCACACCGTTCAACGAGACCGCGGCGGCCGTCGCGATGATCGAACGTCACGCGCACGAGCTCGCTGCGGTCATCGTCGAACCGCTGCAGCGTGTGCTGCGCCCGGAACCGGGCTTTCTCGAGGCGATCCGCGAGGTGACGAAGCGCCTTGGCATCGTGCTGATCTTCGACGAGATCGTCACCGGCTTTCGCATCGCATGGGGCGGTGCGCAGGAAAGCTACGGCGTGCTCCCCGATCTCGCCTGTTACGGCAAGGCGATCTCGGGCGGCTTTCCGATGGCTGCGATCGGCGGCCGCGGCGACATCATGGCGGTCCTCGACGCCCGCTCGCGGCCGCGCGAGCAGGTCGTGTGGGCGACGAACACACTGAATGGCAATCCGGTGTGCGCCGCCGCCGGCAGCGCCGCACTCGACGTGTTGTCGCGTCCAGGCGTGTATGCACACCTCTCGCGCATCGGTGCACGCCTGCGCGCAGGTATCGTCGACGCGGGCACGCGACTATGGCTTCGCCGTTCAGGCGCCCGGCGAGGACGCCGTGTTCGGCGTGCGCTTCACCGACCGGCGGCCGCTGCGCACCTGGATGGACCTGACCACGGCCGACAAGGATCTCGGCTGGCGATGGGCCATGGCGCTGCTGGAGCGCGGCCTGCTGGTCAACCCGAACGAGAAGTTCTACCTGTCGATCCAGCACACCGATGCCGACATCGAGCACACGCTCGGCATCGTCGATGACGCGTTCGCGTCGCTGCGCCGCTGACTCGCGCCTTGTCCAACGGCCCGACGCATCCGGGATGCATCCGGCTGCGTATGTTCCGGCGCGGGGCTCCACCCGCCCCTTGATGCGGAGAGATACCGATGCCAAACGCTCTGAAGACGCTTGCCGCCAGCCTGCTGATCGCGGCACCCGCGTACGCGCAGATGATGGACGTTCCCGCCCCGGTGCAGCCGCCCGCCGGGCAGAAGGCCGCGATGACCTGGACCGGCACCGGCGAGCTGACCTACGAATGCCGCGCGAAGGCCGACACCGCGTCGATGTTCGAATGGGCGTTCGTCGGTCCGGACGCGAAGCTCTGGGATGCGAAGTCCAAGGCTGCGATGGGCAAGTACTACGCGGGACCCACCTGGGAGGCGGCCGACGGCAGCAAGATCACCGGCAAGCAGGTCGCCGTCGCACCCGCGAGTGCGGGCAATATTCCGTTCCAGCTCGTGAAGACCGAGCCGGGGAGCGGCTCGCTCAAGGACGTGACCTACATCCAGCGCGTCAACACGAAAGGCGGCGTCGCGCCGGCGGATCCGTGCAACGCCTCGATGAAGGGCATGAAGAAGACGGTGCCCTACTCCGCGGACTACGTGTTCTACAAGGCGGGTTAGAACAAGAACCTACGAGCTCATGAAGCGAGGTCTCGCATCGCTCGGCCTCGTCCGACACTTTTCAGGGTCGGGATCGAGGCGGCGACACGCCGGGGCCGGTCAGCGGAACGAACCGGACCGGCAGCACGTCCTTGCGCCGGATCTGCCCGTCGGCGCCCTTTTCGATCAGCAGCAACTGCTGGCCGAAGATGCCGGTGCCGACGGGGATCACCATTCGCCCGCCCGGCGCGA
This sequence comes from uncultured beta proteobacterium, assembly GCA_963804205.1. Classification (GTDB taxonomy): domain Bacteria; phylum Pseudomonadota; class Gammaproteobacteria; order Burkholderiales; family Casimicrobiaceae; genus VBCG01. The sequence goes on from CAWDPJ010000013.1 coordinate 71,743, forward strand.
GCTGCTGGACGAGCGGCTCGGGCACGTAAGGCGCGGCGGCGGTGACCAGGATCCGGTCGAACGGCGCACGCTCGGGCCAACCGCCATAGCCGTCGCCGATCCGCACCTCGACGTTGCGATAGCCGAGCGCCGCGAGGCGCGCGGCCGCGTCGCGGCCGAGCGGCTCGACGATCTCGATCGAATACACGTGGGACACCAGCTCGGCGAGCACGGCCGCCTGGTAGCCCGACCCGGTGCCGATCTCGAGCACCGTATGCTTGCGCTCGAGATCGAGCAGGTCGGTCGACAGCGCGACGATGTACGGCTGCGAGATCGTCTGGTTGTTGCCGATCGGCAGCGGCCGATTCTCGTAGGCGTCGCGGGCCAGTTCCGGCGCCACGAAACGGTGCCGCTCGACCCGCCGCATCGCGTCCATCACGCGCGCCGAGAATTGGGGACGACCGGTCTCGCGACCCGTGTCGCGGGCCATTGCGGCGATCGCCTCGACCATGCGCTCGCGAAGCCGCGCGTTTTCGTCCGCCGCCGGCGGCGCTTGCGGGCGCCGCGGCGGCGGCGAAGCCGAGCGCCAGGCCGGTGCGGATCGCGCTACGTGCACGCTCGCGAATACGGAAGAGCCACAAGTCGCGCATTTTCCGGGGAATGCGGAATCCTGACGACATGCATTGTGCGCCGCCTTCGCGCGGCGTGCAGCGCAGCCGATGGCGTTCTACAATGCCGCCGTGGAAACCTCCCCGCCTTCGAACGAGAAACGCCTTCGACATACGGTCGTCGCTTTCGACGCGTTCCTGCCCGAACCCGAGGTCGAGCGCCTGTACGCCGCAACGCTCGAGCGCGAGCGCGATTTCGCGCCGTCGCGCACGACCGACGAGAATCCCGATATCCGTCGGTCCCTGGTGCTGAATCCCCCTGCGGCGCTGGTCGCGCCGGTCGTCGACCGCGTCCGCGCCATCATGCCGCAGGTCCTCGCCGCGATCCGCTTGCCGATGGTCGTCGTCGGACAAATCGAGGCGCAGGTCACGGCGAACACGGACGGCAGCTTCTTCGGCATCCATACCGACGCCGACTACGACAAGCGGAACCTGCGGCACCTCACGTACGTCTACTATTTCAACGGGCAACCGCTGGGCTTCGAGGGCGGCGCGCTGCGCGTCTACGATGACGTGCTGCGCAACAACAAGCTCGCCCGCAGCGATTCGTTTCAGCTGGTCGCGCCGCAGCACAACACGATCGTGTTCTTCTGGGCCCGCGCGATGCACGAGGTGGAGCCGGTGCGCGTGCCCTCGAAGGCGTTTCGGGACAGCCGGTTCACGGTCAACGGCTGGGTGAATCGACGCGCCGAATAGCGTTCGCGGAGCGAAGCGGCGCGTCGCCGCGCTGCGTCGAGCATCCTCCGCGCAGGCGGGGACCCAGTGTCTTTCTTCGTCCGGCTAGCTATTGATGTAACTCTGCAGCATCTGGTTCTCGAAGCTCTGGTCTTCGTAGACCGCCTTCGCGACGTCGTGGAACGACACGACGCCGAGCAGCGTGCCGCCGTCCATCACCGGCACATAGCGCGCGTGATGCTCCAGCATCACGCGGCGCAGCTCCATCACGTCGAGGTCCGGCGTCGCGGTGAGCGGCTCCGCTCGTAGACCTCGTCGACGGTGACTGCGCCAAGCGACCCTTCACGCTGCGCGAGCGCCTCGAGCACTTCGCGGAACGTCAGCATGCCGGCGAGCCTGCCGTGATCCATGACGACCAGCGAGCCGATGTCGTTGCCGGCCATCACCTTGACCGCGTCCAGCACCGGGCCGCCGGGCGCGGTCGTGAACAGTGTGTGACCCTTGATCCGTAGGATTTCGCTGACGCGCATGGCGACCTCCACTAGACGACGCCATGAATCTACTCCCCGCGCCCCTGCAGGGCAACGACGCCGCTTAACCGATCACTTGTAGAGCGTCTGCGGGAGCCACAGTCCGATGCCAGGGAACACGTACAGCAGGATCAGCGCGACGACTTGTATCCCCATGAACGGCAACATGCCGCCGAAGATCTGGTTCAGCGTCACGTGCGGCGGCGATACGCCCTTCAGGTAGAACGCGGCCATCGCGACCGGCGGCGAGAGGAACGCCGTCTGCAGATTCAGCGCGACCAGCAGCCCGAAGAACAGCGGGTCGATCTGGAAGTGCGCAAGCAGCGGGATGAAGATCGGCATGAAGATGACGATGATCTCCGTCCATTCGAGCGGCCAGCCGAGGATGAAGATGATGAACTGCGCCAGGATCATGAACTGGATCGGCGTCAGGTCCATCGACAGCACCCACTTGTTGATGATCTCCTGTCCGCCGAGCAGTGCGAACGCCGCCGAGAAGATCGACGAGCCGACGAACAGCCAGCACACCATCGCCGTCGTCTTCGCCGTCAGGAACGACGAGTCCTTCAGGATGCTGCCGAGGTCGCGCACCGTGGCGACCGGTGCGCTTGCCCGGTCCACGCGCAGGTGATTGATGAAGCGATAGACGATGGCGAGAAGGAAGCCGCCGAACGCGCCGACGGCGGCCGCTTCGGTCGGCGTCGCGAAACCGAATACGATCGACCCGAGCACTGCAAGGATCAGGAGCGCAAGCGGGAAGAACGAGGCGAGCAGCCGCTTGAAGATCTCGAGCCGCTCCCACGTCCAGATGGCGTAGAGTCCGATCGCGATCAGCGCGCACAGCGCGAGCACGATCCAGAACCACATCGGCGCCGGCAGGCGTTCGGCGGCAGCGGGATTCGCCTTCGTCGCGGCGCCCGCATCCTTCGCAACTTCCGGAGACGTTTTCTCCGCGCCCGGCGGTTCCGCAACGCCCGTGCCCGTCGGCGCCGCCGCGGTAGCGTCTTTGGGCGGCTCCTCCGCCGGCGGTTCGCTGAGTCCCGTCCCGGACGGCGGCTCGGCGAGGCCGCCTGGCGTTGGCGACTCGCTCAGCCCGCCAGCGCCCGCGGCGTCGGCGGCAAAACCGGCGGCCTGGAGCCCGCTGAGTGTCGACGACTTCCGCCGGCTTGGTCGCGCCCATACCAGGTCACCCAGACCAGGCCCGCCGATCGCCAGCAGCGGCAACAGCGTGACGAACAGCTGACCGTACACGGTCTTCGCAGGCACCCCGAGGCTGCGTCCGCCCACCGCGGCCAGCAATGCCGGAGAACGCGTTCGGACTGCGTTCGGCCAGGGGCATCAGCCGGGCGGGCACCGGAACACGCGCTTCTTCCGCCGACAGCGGCGGCGCCATTGCCGGCTTGAGCTTCGCGATCACGATCACGTACACGACGTACAACCCGGCGAGCATGATTCCGGGGAAGAACGCACCCGCGTACAGCTGCACGACCGACACGCCTGCCGTCGCGCCATAGACGATGAGCAACACCGAGGGCGGAATGAGAATGCCCAGGCATCCGCCTGCCGTGATCGAGCCTGCCGCGAGCTGAACGCTGTAGCCGGCCCGCAACATCGCCGGAAATGCGAGCAGGCCCATCAGCGTGACGACCGCGCCGACGATACCGGTCGCGGTCGCGAAGATCGCGCAGGTGACGATCGTCGCGACCGCCAGCGAGCCGGGCACGCGCGCAAGCGCGAGATGCAGGCTCTTGAACAGGCGCTCGATCAGCGCGGCGCGCTCGACCAGATAGCCCATGAACACGAACAGCGGGATCGCGATCAGCACGTCGTTGGACATGACCGCATAGGCGCGCTGCACCATCAGGTCCAGCACCTGGCGCACGGCGAGATCGGGGTTGACATCGCGGTAGGCGAGCCAGGCGAAGAACACGCCCATCCCCATCAGCGTGAACGCCGTCGGGAAGCCGAGCATGATCGTCACGACGACCAGCGCGAGCATCAGCAGCCCGAGATGGCCGTTCGACAGGCTCGTCCACGGGGTGAACAAGAGGATCGCGCCGACGATGATCGCCATCAGCGAGAAGCCGAACCAGAGCTCCTTGCGCATCTTCATCGCCCGGTCCCCTTCGCTGCAAGCGCCGGATCGGACGCCTTGAGCGCCGCGTCCTCGATCTCCACCATCTGCTTCAGCTTGTCGACGTCGACTTCCTCGACGTCCTCCTCGCGCGACGGCCAGTAGCCCTGCCTGAGGCAGATGACGCAACGGATGATCTCGACGATGCCCTGCAGCAGCAGGAACGCACCGGCGATCGGGATGATCGTCTTGAACGGATAGATCGGCGGCCCTTCGGCCGTGACGTTGCTGTGCTCGCGGATCGCCCACGACTCCGCGGCGTAGTAGTAGCCGGCGTAGGTCAGCGCGAACACGCCGGGGATGAAGAACACGATGTAGAGCGTGAGGTCGATCGTCGCCTGCGTGCGCGGCTCGAAGAAGCCGTAGAGCACGTCGCCGCGCACGTGGCCGTTCTTCGCGAGCGTGTACGCGCCGGCCATCATGAACAGCGTGCCGTAGAGCATGATCATCACGTCGAACGCCCACGCGTGCGGATCGTCGAGCGCGTAGCGGGAGAACACCTCCCAGCTGACCTGCAGCGTCAGCGCGACGATCAGGAACGAGAACAGGTGGCCGACGAACGTGCTGAGCTTGTCGACGGTTAGCAGGAAGCGTTGCATGGCATTCCGGTGCGACGTGAGGTCCGTCGGGCACTACGCGTGGCCGACGAGGCCGATGAAAGCGAAAACAGCCACCCGGGATGGCCGGGTGGCTGTCGGAAGGCTGGCGATCCCCTAGGCCTTCTTCGCGGGCGCCTGCGCCTTCGCGAAGTAGTGGTTGTAGGCCATGCGCCGGTTGACGTTGCGTATCGAGGTCCCAGCGCACGGCACGCTCGGCGAACGCCTTCTGCGAGGTCTCGATCTCCTTGAACAGCGGATTCTCGGCGGACTTCTTCGCAGCGGCCGCGTCGTACGCGGTGAGCTGCGTTTGCAGCACCGGGTCGGGCGTCTTGTAGAACTTGACGTTCTGCTTCTGCTGCATCTCGATGTAGTCCTTCGAGTAGCGATCGACCGCCTTCCACGACATGTCGGCGGACGCCGCCTCGACCGCGTTCTCGATGATCGCCTTCATCCGCGCCGGCAGCGCGTCGTACTTCGTCTTGTTGAACGTGATCTCGAACTGCTCGGCGTTCTGGTGATAGCTCTGCAGCATGCACACCTTCGAGACGTCCGGGAAGCCGAGGATGCGGTCCGAGGTCGCGTTGTTGAACTCGGCCGCGTCGAGCAGGCCGCGATCCATCGCCGGGACGATCTCGCCGCCGGGCAGCGCGTTCACCGCCGCGCCGAGACCCGTGAACACGTCAATCGAGATGCCGACGGTGCGGAACTTGAGGCCCTTGAAGTCCTCGTTCTTCGTGATCGGCTTCTTGAACCAGCCGAGCGGCTGCGTCGGCATCGGGCCGTACGGGAACGAGACGACGTTGGCGCCGATCGACGCGTAGAGCTTGTGCAGCAGCTCCTTGCCGCCGCCGTACTTGTGCCACGAAAGCAGCATGGTTCGCGTCCATGCCGAACGCCGGGCCCGAGCCCCACAGCGCGAGCGCGGTCTGCTTGCCGTAGTGATAGACGAGCACGCCATGGCCCCCGTCGAGCGTGCCCTTCGACACGGCGTCGAGCAGGCCGAACGCCGGCACGACCGCGCCGGCGGGCAGCACCTCGATCTTGAGCTCGCCGCCGGTCATGTCGTTGACCTTCTTGGCGAAGTCGTTCGCGTACTCGTGGAAGATGTCCTTCGCCGGCCAGGTCGACTGCCAGCGCATCGCGATCGGCGTGGCCTGCCCCGTCGCGATCATCGGGAAGCCGAGCGCGGCGCCGGCGGCGGCGCCAGAGCTGGCCTTGAGGAACTTGCGGCGCGTGCCGGCGGCGGACGGCGTGGTCTTGCGAGTCATGAATCCTCCGAAGGAAGGCGCGTCTTGCGCGCGAACAGCGGGCTTCATGGTTTTATTGCCCGCGGGCGATACGCGGCGCTTACTTGCAGCGCGCCGTCATTCGCCGGCGATTATATACACGGATTGCATACCGTGTGGATTGCGCCGGCCGCCACAGGTTCCGGCGACTGACCGCCCCGTTCGCTGCGACGCAGCGTCAGGCGGCGACCGAGCGCCGGTCGCGAAGCGCCTGCGCGAGCGTTCCGGCATCCACGTACTCGAGCTCGCCGCCCACCGGTACCCCGCGCGCAAGCCTGGAGACCGCGAGCCCGCGCGACGAAAGCAGCTCGGCGATCGTGTGCGCCGTCGCTTCGCCTTCGTTGGTGAAATTGGTCGCGAGGATGACCTCGCGAACCGCCTCGTCGGCGGCCCGCCGGAGCAGGCGGTCGAGGCCGATCTCGCGCGGGCCGATGCCGTCGAGCGGCGACAGCCGCCCCATCAGCACGAAGTAGAGCCCGTCATAGGCCTGCGTCTGCTCGACCATCAGGAGGTCGGCCGGTGTCTCGACCACGCAGAGCAGTCCGGGGTCGCGCTTCGTCGACCGGCAGAGCGCGCAGATCGCATCCTCGGTGAACGTGTTGCACCGCTCGCAATGGCGGACCTGCTGCGTGGCGTGCTCGAGCGCGCGCGCGAGCTCGCGGGCGCCCGGACGGTCGTGCTGGAGCAGATGCAGCGCCATCCGCTGCGCCGCCCTCGGCCCCACGCCGGGCAGGCACCGCAGCGCGCGCGCCAGGCCCTCGAGGCTCGTCAAGCGCTCGGCGTGCGGGGGCAAGCCTGCCTTCGGACGAGCGCGCCACGCGTTCGGCCGCGACGCCTAGAACGGCAGCTTGAACCCGGGCGGCAGCCCCATGCCGCCGGCGATGCCGGACAGCTTCTCCTGCGTCGTCGTCTCGACACGCCGGACGGCATCGTTCATCGCGGCGGCGATCAGGTCCTCGAGCATGTCCTTGTCCTCGCCGAGCAGCGAGTCGTCGATCGACACGCGCTTGACGTCGTGCCGGCAGGTCATGACGATCTTCACGAGGCCGGCGCCGGACTGGCCCTCGACCTCGGTGTGCGCGAGCTCTTCCTGCGCGCGCTGCATGTTGTCCTGCATCTGCTGGGCCTGCTTCATCAGGCCGGCCAGCTGGTTCTTCATCATGGTCTAGGGTCCCGAGTCAGTGATTCGTCGATGCCAACCGGACGGTCAACCGGGTCAGCTGACCGGCTTGATGGAATCCGGACGCACCTTGCCGTCGAATCGTTCGACGAGCTCGCGGACGAACGGTTCGTCGCGGAACGCGGCTTCGGTGCGCTCCCGCGCCTCGTCGCGCTCGCGGCGTTCCTTCGAGGCGAGCGATGCGGGCGTCGCGTCGCCGACCTCGAACGCCAGCATCAGCTTGCGCCCGGTCGCCTGCTCGAGCGCGAGCTTGAGCTTGTCCGAATACGCACGGTCGGCGAGATGCTTGTGCGTCGCGGGGACGCCGAGATTGACCACGTTGCCCTCGACCGAGCGGAGCTCGCTTTGCGCGGCGAGCTGTGCGGCAAGACCGGTCAGCTTGAGACTCGCGACGAACGAGGGCCAGGCGGTCGGGGCATCCGGCAAGTGCAAGCAGAGCGACTGGTCGGTGCGACCTCGCCGGCTCGTTCCGCACGCGCCGGCGCCGTCTGGCGCGAGCGCGGGCGCTGCGCCGCTGGCGGCGCGAACCGTGCCGAGGTTCGTCGTCGCTCGCTCGGACCGGCGTTCGGCGGACACCGCCCGCGGCGGCGGTTGCTTCGACGACGAAGCGCCGTCGTCGCCGGCCGGCTCGAATGCGAGCAGCCGCAGCAGCGTCATGGCGAAGCCCGTCGACTCGTCAGGCGCGATCGCCAGGTCGGCACGGCCCTGCGCGCAGATCTGATAGGCGAGCTGGACGCTTTCCGGCGTGAACCGGCTTGCGTAGTCGCTGACGCGCGACGCGTCCTCGAAGTTCGCTGCGCCCGCCGGCACCGCCTGCGCGATCGCGATCCGGTGGAACAGCGACGCGAGCTCCTCGAGCGCTGCGCCCGCCGACAATCCGCGCGCGGCCAGCGCGTCGCTTTCCGCCAGCAGCGCGACGCCGTCGCCGGCAGCGAGCGCATCCGCGATGCGGTACACGTAGTCGCGATCGACCGTGCCCAGCATCGCGCGAACGACGACTTCGCGCACCTGGCCGTCGCCGTAGGCGATCGCCTGGTCGAGCAACGAGAGTCCATCGCGCAACGAGCCTCTCGCCGCGCGCGCGATGAGCGCGATGCCGGCGGCTTCGCCGGTCACACCCTCCGCGTCGAGGATCGATTCGATGCGCTGCGCGATCTGCGGCAGGCGGCAGCGGCTTCAGGTTGAACTGCAGGCAGCGCGACAGCACGGTGACCGGGATCTTTTGCGGATCCGTCGTCGCGAGCACGAACTTGACGTGCTCGGGCGGCTCCTCGAGCGTCTTCAGCATCGAGTTGAACGCGCCCTTCGACAGCATGTGCACTTCGTCGATCAGGTAGACCTTGTAGCGGCCGACCGTCGGTGCGTAGCGCGCGTTGTCGAGGATCTCGCGCATGTTGTCGACGCCGGTGTTCGACGCCGCATCGAGCTCGAGCAGGTCGACGAAGCGGCCGGCATCGATGTCGACGCAGGCCGAGCACACGCCGCACGGCGTCGACGTGACGCCGGTCGCGCAATTCAGGCTCTTCGCCAGGATGCGCGCGATCGTCGTCTTGCCGACGCCGCGGGTGCCGGTCAGCAGGTAGGCATGGTGAAGCCGGCCGCGGTCCAGCGCATTCGTCAGCGCGGTGACGACGTGCTCCTGTCCGACGAGCTCGCGGAACGTCTTCGGTCGCCACTTGCGGGCGAGCGCCTGGTAGGTCATGCGATTTGCGAGCGTTGGGACGAGGTACGACTGGCCTGGCGTCAGGTGGGGCCGAAACGCGCGGAACAAAGTATCAGCCCTGCTGACGAGCAAAGAAGGGGTGGCGAGCCGTTCCCCCGGCACTTGCAGAGAATCGCTTTGGCTGCTTCCTTCCGGACCTGACCAGGTTCACGACCATGCAATGCGGGGCGACCCGCCGTTGATCGGGGCGCCGATGGGGACAACGATCGACGCGCAATCCGCATTATAGCCGGATCGGGCGAGCCGATCGTCGGCCGGGACCCTGACGCCCGCCGCGGCTATAATCCGGGACGCCCCGCCGCTGCAACGGCGCGCCGACGGAGCGCTTCACCTTTCCAACGCCGACGATTGCGACCGCATACCGCACGAGTCGCGCGACCGCTGCGCTCGTGCGCCTGCGGGATCGCACTCACCCTCCTGCTGCTGCTTGGCGCCTGCCAGCCGCCGGCGCCGGTGCTTTTGCCCCCGGACAAGCTCGTCGTCGCGGTCCGTTCCGGACCGGCCGGCTGGCAGATCGGCCCCGATGGCCTGCCGCATGGGTTCGAGCACGATCTCATCGTCCAGTTCGCGACGGAGCACAGGCTGCCGCTGATCACGATCCCGGTCGAAAGCGCCGGAGCGCTGTCCTCGAAGCTTGCGACCGGTGAAGCGCACCTCGGACTCGGGCGGACTGTATCGTCCCGCCGATGCGGTTCCGCCACACGCTGCGGATGGCACGCCGATGCCGCTCGCGTGGACCGCGGGGTTCCATGCTGTCGAGCCGGTCGTGATCTTCGGCAGCGACGGATTTCGTCCGAAGAGCTGGAGCGACCTCAAGGGCGCGGTGGTCGGCTACATCGCTTCGACCGGGCTCGACGCGGAAATCCTGCAGCTCGCGCGCGAGTACCCGGACGTTCGCTTCATGCCGCTCGACCTGCCGTCGGCGGACGCGCTGATCGCACGCGTCAACGACGGCCGGGTGGACTTCGCGCTGGTCAGCTCGTTGCAGGCCGCGATCGCGCGCAATGTCCACCTCAACTTCGACATCGGGTTCGGCGTGGGCACGAAGCTCGAGCTTGCGTGGCTGGTCCCCGCGCAGAACGAGAAGCTCAAGGCGAAGCTGGATGCGTTCTTCGGCAAGGCGCGGAAGAGCGGCCTGATCGAGCGCCTCGCGCAGCGCTATTTCGCGCATTCGCGCGAGGTGCGGCGCATCGACGCGGGCGTGTTCCACGACCGCATCCGCTCGGTGCTGCCCGACTACCGCAAGCTGTTCCTCGAGGCGCAGGAAGCCACCGGAATCGAATGGCGGTTGCTCGCCGCCGTCGCTTACCAGGAGTCGCAATGGGAGCCGCTCGCGACCAGCGAGACCGGCGTTCGCGGCTTCATGCAGCTCACCGAGGAGACGGCGCGCCATCTTGGCGTGAACGACCGGACGGATCCGCGGGCGAGCATCCTCGGCGCGGCGCGCTACCTGCGCGATCTGAAAGCGCGGCTGCCCGCGCGCATCCCCGAGCCGGATCGCACGTGGCTCGCGCTCGCCGCGTTCAACATCGGACTCGGGCATCTCGAGGACGCGCGCGTGATCGCGCAACGGCAGAAGCTCGATCCCGACCTATGGCAGGACGTCAAGCAGGCGTTGCCGCTGCTCGCGCTGCCCGAACACTACGAGAAGGCGAAGCTCGGCTATGCACGCGGCGGGATGCCGGTCGCGTTCGTCGACCGGGTCCGCGGCTACTACGACATCCTGTTGCGCCACGAGCCCGCGCATTCGCCGCGGCTGCGCGTGCCCGGCCACGCATCGTGACCGCGGATCGATCGGCGAGCGCTTGGCTCGTCTATCTCGATCCCCTATGATGCGCGCCATGCGTTTTCCGCTATGCCACGTCGCGCTCATTTTGCTGTCGGCCGTACTACCGGCGATCGCTTTCGCCGCGTCCAGCGTGCGGCTCGAGGACCTGACGACGACCGAGCTTCGCGACGCGATCCGCGCCGGCAAGACGACGATCCTCGTGCCGATCGGCGGCACCGAGCAGAACGGGCCGCACATGGCGCTCGGCAAGCACAACCGCCGCGTGCAGATGCTCTCCGAGCGGATCGCGCAATCGCTCGGCAATGCGCTCGTCGCACCGGTCATCGCGTACGTTCCCGAGGGAGGTCTCGAGCCGCCGACGGCGCACATGCGCTTCGCCGGCACGATCACCATTCCGTCGGAGACTTTCGTTCGCGTCCTCGAGTCCGCAGCGCGCAGCTTTCGACTGCACGGGTTTCGCGACATCGTGTTCCTCGGCGACCATGGCGGATACCAGCGCGAGCTTCGAACCGTCGCCGAGCGATTGAATCGCGGCTGGTCGAGCGATGCCGCGCGTGCGCACGCGCTGCCCGAGTATTATCGCGTCGTCGAGACCGATTATCCGCAGCTGCTGCGCGCACGCGGATTGCGCGATGACGAGATCGGACTGCATGCCGGGCTCGCCGATACCGCGCTGATGCTGGCGCTCGACCCGACGCTGGTTCGAAGCGACGTGCTCGCATCGCGCACTTTCGAGCGCGCGGACGGCGTGACCGGCAATCCGCGTCGCGCGACGCCGGAGCTCGGCCAGCTCGGCGTGGAGCTCATCGTCACGCAAACCGCGGACGCGATCCGCAAGGCGGCGGTGCGCCGCTAGCTCGCATCCTCTCACCTACAAGAACGATTCCGTGAACCCCACTTCGCTACGCCATGCGCTCGCCGCTGGGCGGCGCCCTCGCCTTCTCACTGCCGCTTGCAAGCCACGCGCAGCCGTCCGCGCTGTCGCCCGTCACAACGCCCGCTCCGGTCGTCGCAACCGTGCCCGGGATGCCGCCCGTTCCCGATCCCACGAACCTGTACAGCGAGCAGACGGCCGGCAAGGTCGCTGCCGTCGGTCGCGAACGACCTGCCGCGCGTCTACGTTCCGCACATCAAGCGAACGACGTCTACGTCATCGACCCGGCGACGCTCAAGGTCATCGACAAGTTCAAGGTCGGACTCAATCCGCACCACATCGTCCCGTCGTGGGACATGAAGACGCTGTGGGTCGCGAACACCGCCGAGGAACACGAAGAACGGCAGCGTGATGCCGATCGACCCGAAGACCGGCAAGGTCGGCAAGGCGGTTCCCGGTCGAGGATCCGTACAACATGTACTTCTCGCCGGACGGCAAGTTCGCGATCGTCGTCGCCGAAGCCTACAAGCGCCTCGACTTCCGCGATCCGCAGACGATGGCGTTGCAGTATCAAGCTCGACCTGCCGGACTGCGCGGGCGTCAACCACGCGGATTTCTCGATCGACGGCCACTACGCGATCTTCACCTGCGAGTTCGCCAAGAGTCTCGTCAAGATCGACTTCGTCGAGCGCAAGGTGCTGGGCTACCTCAAGCTCTCGCGCGGCGGCATGCCGCAGGACATCCGCATCTCGCCGGACGGCAAGCGCTTCTACGTCGCGGACATGATGGCCGACGGCATTTTCGTCATCGACGGCGAGTCGTTCAAGGAGATCGACTTCATCAAGACCGGCAAGGGCACGCACGGCCTGTATCCGAGCCGCGACGGGAAGAAGCTCTACGTCGCGAACCGCGGCTCGAACAAGATCCATGGCACCCGCGAAGGGCCCGGGACGGTGTCACGGTCGTCGACTTCGCGACCGGCAAGGTCGAAGCGAACTGGCTGGTTCCAGGGCGGCGGCAGCCCGGACATGGGCAACGTCACCGCGGACGGCAAGCAGCTTTGGCTGTCGGCGCGCTACGACAACGTCGTGTACGTGTTCGACACGACGACCGGCGAAGTGAAGTCGATTCCGGTCGGCAAGGAGCCGCACGGGCTCACCGTGTGGCCGCAGCCGGGGCGGTATTCGCTGGGGCATACGGGGAACATGCGCTGAGCTCCCTCTCCCGCTGCAGGGCAGCGATGCAAAGCGGGAGGGCCGGGGTGAGGGCCTACAGCCGCAGCAGTTGCTTGGTACCCCGCAGCGTGACCCAGAAGTTGATGCCGTCGCTGCACGCGCCGAACGGTGTCGAGCCCGCCGGCGAGCTGCACGTTGCCGATCAGGCTCAAATCCGCTGCGCGGAACAGCGTCACGCTGTCGTTGCCGCTGTTGGTGACCAGGATGCGCTCGCCGTCGAACGCGGCTTGCAGCGGGCTGCTGAGCCGGTTCGTCGCGTTGCTGGCGATGGTCGCGACGACCGCGCCGGTACTGGCCTGCACCACGGTGATCGAGTTGCCGGCGAAGTTCGGCACCCAGATGTTGGCGCCGTCGTACACCATGTAGGCCGGGTCGCTGCCCCGACGGCGACCGTTTGCAGCGATCGCGCCGTTGGCGTTCAGCTTGCGAAGCCGGTTAGCGCCGATGGCTTCCGTCACCCAGACGTTGGAGCCGTCGAAGATCACGTCGATCGGAGACGTGAAGCCGCCGACGACGGTCGCCGGGAAGCAGCGGGACGCCGCTGACGACCGGAATGATGGTGATCGTCCCGTCTGCGAAGTTGGCGGTCCAGATGCGGTCACCGTCGAAGGCGAGATTGTTGGGCCGTAGCCACGGGGCCGGAAATGGATCTGGCTGCTACGAGAACGGTCGGAGCCCAAGTGGCCCGATCGTCATCACGACGCTGCCCGGATACCCCGTCGATCGCAGTAGACGCGACCGTTGGCCGCCAGCACGCCGCCACGAAGAGTCGCAGCCTGCCGAGTCACACGAAATCGGTCACTGGACCATTCCCGGTGCTCGCGTGCACGCTGTGCACGTACGTCGTCCGTTGCCGACCCAGATCCGTTCGCCGTCGGCTTTGCAGAATCCCGCCGGACCCGGGCCCGGCAGAGCGATCTTCTGCAAGCCCGGCGGCCGTCTTCGGCGTCCACCATTGCCCGAGCGCCATGCGCCGGCTGTTGCGCCGCAAGCCCTGATCGATCGAGCGCTGCAGGAACGTCGTCATCTGCGCGCGGTAACGTTGTCGTTCGGACTGAACGTCGTGGCGGTCGTGCCCTTGGTCACGCCAAGGACATACGCCTCCATGATGCCGTGGCAGAAGACGTCACCGACGCCAGCCCACGTCGGTGAAAGGAAACGGGTAGGTCGCCGGATCCGCAGGAGCGTGGCTCGGCACGTCCCGCAGCGGCGGTCACGACGAACGCCGCGACCAGGATGAATACGCGGACCGAGCGACCATCATCTGACCGTGTCATGGTGTCCTCCCTGCGTTTACACACTCTGTGCCGGAGGACACCGACGGTCAAGCAACGGTGCTGTCGAGTATTCGCCTCGACTGGTGCCAGAGACGAAGGCCGCACTTCGTCTCTCGGCACGACCGCTCAGTCGAGCTTGATGTTCGCCGCCTTCACCGCCTTGCTGTAGCGCGCGATATCCTCGCCGATCATCTTCGCGAACTCGGCCGACGTGGTCGAGATCGGATCGGCGCCGTTGCGCGCGAGCGACTCGCGAAAGTCCGGCATCGCGACAATGGCGCGCAGTTCGGATTCGAGCCGGTCGAGGATCGGCTTCGGCGTGCCGGCCGGCGCGCTGACCCCGAGCCACAGCGTCGCCTCGAAGCCCGCGATAGCCGCTCTCGGCTACCGTCGGCACGTCGGGAAGCGCCGGCGAGCGCGCGCTGCTGCCGACGGCGAGCGGACGCAGCTTTCCGGCCTTGGTCTGCTGCAGGATCGCCGGCATCGACCCGAACAGCGCCTGCACTTCGCCGCCGAGCACCGCGAGCTCCGCCGGCGCGTTGCCCTTGAACGGGACGTGCACGACGTCGATGCCCGCCGCGTCCTTGAGCATCTCCATCGCGAGATGCGTCGTGGTGCCGTTGCCTGCGGAGGCGTAGTTGAGCTTGCCGGGCTGCGATTTCGCCAGCGCGACGAACTCGGCGAGCGTGTTGGCCTTGACGTCGGTGTTCACGACCAGAAGATACGGCGTGATCGCGACCAGCGAGACCGGCACGAAGTCGCGGACCGGATCGTACGGCAGCTTCGAATATGCGGCCGGTGCGACGGCAAGCGTGCTGGTCGTGCTGAGCAGCAGCGTGTAACCGTCGGCGGCACTCTTGGCCGCGTTGTCGGTGCCGATCGTGCCGCCGGCGCCGCCGCGGTTGTCGACGATGACCTGCTGCCCGAGGCGTTCGGAGAGCTTCTGTGCGACCAGGCGCCCGATGATGTCGGTCGAGCCGCCAGCAGGGAACGGGACGACCAGCCGAATCGGTTTGTTGGGATAGCGATCCTGGCCGATCGCCGGCGTCGCCAGCACGCCGACGGCCACGGCCGTCGCGATCATTGCGGCCTTCCTCCACGACTTCGTCATGACGATCCTCCGGGATGTTGTTGTGTTCGCGCGCAAATCGTACCGAACGCCTTGCGCCGCGCGACGCTACTTCGCGTACTGGATCGTAAGGTCCCCGACGCCGTCGACATGACCGACCAGCCGATCGCCGGGTTGCACCGCACCGACGCCAGCGGGCGTGCCGGTGAAGATCAGGTCGCCCGGCAACAACGTGATCAGCCGCGACAGATACGCGATCTGCTCGGGGACCTTCCAGATCTGCTGCGCGATATCGCCCGTTTGCTTGCGCGTGCCGTTGATCTCCAGCCAGATCGCGCCGCGTTCCGGATGTCCGATCTCCGCCGCAGGCCGCAAGTCGGTGCACGGCGCCGATTCGTCGAACGCCTTGCCCATCTCCCACGGGCGACCCTGTTTCTTGGCCTCGCCCTGCAGATCGCGCCGCGTCATGTCGAGTCCCACGCCGTAACCCCACACGTGATCGAGCGCGCGTTCGACCGGAACGTCGCGTGCAGTCTTGCCGATGGCGACCACCAGCTCGATCTCGTGATGGACGTCCTTCGAGCCGACGGGGAATCCCAGCGTGGCGCCGTTGTTCACGATCGCCGTCGCCGGCTTCATGAAAAAGAACGGCGGCTCGCGGTCGGGATCGTGCCCCATCTCGCGGGCATGCTCGGCATAGTTGCGTCCGACGCAGTAGATGCGACGGACCGGAAATCGGGCATTGCTCCCGGCGACGCCGAGCGACGGCGGCGCACCGAGGTCGATCACGTAGTTGGCGGCGCGGGCGGTGTCGTTCATGGCAGTCTCTAAGCGTGTGTGAAGGGCAGTCCGGAATGATACGCCCGCTCGCAACGGCGACGCTGCGGGCCTTCGATCCTAGATCCGCTTTTCGATCGCCTCCAGCCCGCCCATGTACGTACGCAGCACTTCCGGCACTTCGATCGAGCCGTCCGCGCGCTGGTAGTTCTCCATCACGGCGACGAGCGTACGGCCGACGGCGAGCGCGGAGCCATTCAGCGTGTGCACGAGCTCGGGCTTGCCCTGCGCATTGCGAAACCGCGCCTGCATGCGCCGCGCCTGGAACGCCTCGCAGTTGCTGCACGAGCTGATCTCGCGATACGCGTTCTGTCCGGGCAGCCAGACCTCGAGGTCGTAGGTCTTGGCGCTCGCAAAGCCGATGTCGCCGGTCGCCAGCGCGACCACGCGATAGGGAAGCCCGAGCTTCTTCAGGATGGCTTCCGCGTGACTGGTCAGCTCTTCCAGCGCTTCGTAGCTTCGATCCGGATGCACGACGTGCACGAGCTCGACCTTGTCGAACTGGTGCTGGCGGATCATGCCGCGCGTGTCCTTGCCGTAGCTGCCCGCCTCCGAGCGGAAGCACGGCGTGTGCGCGGTGAGCTTGATCGGCAGCGATTCGGCCGGCAGGATGTCGCCGCGCACGCTGTTCGTCAGCGTGATCTCGGAGGTCGAGATCAGGTAGAGCTTGTCCTCGCCCTCCGTTCCACCCTTCGTCGCCGCGAACATGTCCTGCTCGAATTTCGGCAGTTGCGTGGTGCCGACGAGCGATTCCGCGTTGACCAGGTAAGGCGTGTAACACTCGGTATAGCCGTGCTCGCGCGTGTGCGTATCCAGCATGAACTGTGCGAGCACGCGATGCAGCCGCGCAAGATCGCCGCGCAGATACGAGAAGCGGCTGCCGGAAAGCTTCGCGGCGGTCGCGAAGTCCAGCATCCCGAGGCCTTCGCCCAGGTCGACATGGTCGCGAACCTTGAAATCGAACGTGCGCGGCGTGCCGACGCGCCTGATCTCGACGTTGTCCGCCTCCGAGGGCCCGACCGGTGTCGAGGCGTGCGTCAGGTTCGGCAGGTCGAGCAGGAAATCACGAAGCTTCGCCTGCACGCCCTCGAGCGCAGTCTCGAGGCGCTTGACCTCGTCGCCGAGTCCGGCCACGTCGGCCAGGATTGCCGTCGCGTCCTCACCCTTCGACTTCGCGATGCCGACCTGCTTGCTGAGCGCGTTCCGCTTCGCTTGAAGATCCTGCGTGCGCGTCTGGATGTCCTTGCGCTCGCGTTCGAGCGCCTCGAAACGCGCGGTGTCGAGCATGACGCCGCGTTTCGCGAGGCCGGCGGCGACGCCGGCAAGGTCCTGACGCAGCAGATTGATGTCGAGCATCGCGCAATATTATCAGGCGGGATGCAGCGCTCGACGACCGTCCGCCCCATCCCCTTGGCTTTCGGATTGAAGAACCGATCGAGCTGGAACAAAATGCGGCGAGAGCGTGACCTGAACCGCGCCGTTACCGGCGACCCGGGAGGAAGTCTTGCAGAATGAACGTCCGTCCGGCGCGGCGCGGCACGATGCGCCTGTCCCCTCGCCGCAGAGCGACGCGATATGGGGAAGCGATGCGATCGCAGCGATGTTGCGTGCGCTCGACATCCCGTACCTCGCGCTCAATCCGGGCGCGAGTTATCGCGGGCTGCACGACAGCATTGTCAACTACCTCGGCAACACGCAGCCGCAGATGCTGCTCTGCCTGCACGAGGAGAGCGCGGTGTCGATCGCCCAGGGATATGCGAAGGCCAGCGACCGCATGATGGGCGCGGTGCTTCATTCCAATGTCGGATTGATGCACGCCACGATGTCGATCTTCAACGCATGGTGCGATCGCGTGCCGTTGCTGCTGATCGGCGCGACCGGGCCCTGGGACGCGGCAAAGCGCCGGCCATGGATCGACTGGATCCATACGACGGCCGACCAGGGCGCGCTCATTCGCGACTACACGAAGTGGGACAACCAGCCCGCATCGGTGCCGGCGACCTTCGAGGCGCTGATGCGGGCGGTGCAGATCGCGCAGACCGCGCCGCGCGGGCCTACCTATGTCAATCTGGACGCAGGCGTGCAGGAGGCCAAGCTCGATGCGCTGCCGCCGCTGCCGGCGGTAAAGCGCTTCGCGGCGCCCGAGCCGGTGATGCCGGCCCTGCACCTCGTGGAAGAGGCCGCGCGTCTGCTGTCGAACGCGAGGAAGCCCGTCATCCTGATGGGCCGCGTCTCCCGAAGCGAGCGCGGATGGGTGCAACGCGTCGCGCTCGCGGAGAAGCTCCAGGCGCAGGTGCTGACCGATCTCAAGATGGCGGCGGCCTTTCCCACCGACCATCCGCTGCATGCGGCACCGCCCGGCGTATTCCTGCAGCCGTCGGCGGCGAAGGTCCTGCGCGAGGCGGATGTCCTGCTCGCGCTCGACTGGAACGATCTTGCGGGAACGCTGAAGCAGGCGTGGGGTGCAGAGCCGGTGAGCGCCAAGGTGATTCAGGTGTCTCCCGACGCGCACAATCATCGCGGCTGGAGCATGGATTACCAGGGCCTCCCGCCCACGGATGTCTACATCCTGTGCGAAGCCGATGTCGTCGTTCCGCCGTTGTTCGATGCGGTGAGGCCGCGGCCGAACGAGTCCGGTGCAACCCAAGGCCGCCGATGCGCCCGCACGGTCCGACGTCGTATCGATCCGCGCGCTCGCGAACGCACTGAATGCCGCAACCCGGGAAGTCGACGTCTGCATCACGCGCCTGCCGCTGGGCTGGAACGGGGCGTACCGGCATTTCGGACACCCGCTCGACTACATCGGCTCGGAAGGCGGCGGCGGCGTGGGCGCCGGTCCGGGACTTACGGTGGGCGCGGCACTTGCGTTGAAAGGCAGTGGACGCCTGCCGGTCGCGATCATGGGCGACGGTGATTTCCTCATGGGCGTGACGGCGCTGTGGACGGCTGCGCACTATCAGCTTCCCTGCCTGATCGTGGTCGCGAACAACCGCTCCTTCTACAACGACGAAGTGCATCAGGAGCGCGTGGCGAGGGAACGCGGCCGTCCGGTGGAGAACAAGTGGATCGGCCAGCGCATCGGCGATCCGGATATCGACCTTGCGATGATGGCCCGCGCGCAGGGTGCGGAGGGCATCGGTCCGATTACGCGGGTCGAGGACCTCGCGCTCGCGGTCGAACGCGGCCTGCGCGCAGTGCGGGATGGCGCGGTGTGCGTGATCGATGTGCGCGTGTTGCCCGGCTACGAGACGGACATCAGCGGCTCGCAGGCGAGCCAGAAGCGATAGGCGGACGATGACGATTGACGAAGCGATCCTGCCGCGCCACCGCGATTTGTACTACGACGGCGCGTGGCAGAAACCGCAGGGCGGTTATCTCGACACGCTCGATCCGGCGACAGGCGAGAGCTTGGGCCCGTGTGCGGAAGCCAATGCCGCGGACGTGGATGCAGCCGTGCAAGCCGCGCACAGGGCGTTCCGGACGTGGCGCAATACGAAGCCGCTGGAGCGCGCCGCGCTGATGCGCAAGGTCGCCGCCGTGTTGCGCGCGAACGCCGAAGAGCTGGCGATGCTGGATTCGATCAACTGCGGCAATCCCATTCGCGAGATGCTGAACGACGCGAAGGTGGCGGCCGCGATGATCGATTTCTGCGCAGGCCTCGTCACCGAGGTGAAGGGCGAGACCCTCCCGATGGGCGACGGCGTGCTGAACTACACGGTGCGCGAACCGTACGGCGTATGCGGCCGCATCGTCGCGTACAACCATCCGATCATGTTCACCGCAGGCAAGATCGGTCCGCCGCTCGCGACCGGCAACACGGTGATCATGAAACCGCCCTACCAGTCGCCGCTGTCGGCTTATCGAATGATGGAGCTGATCGACGGCATCTTCCCGCCCGGCGTTCTCAATATCATTACGGCCGGTCGCGAGGGGAGCGAAGCCCTGGTGGCCCATCCGCTGGTGCCGCGGTTGTCGCTGATCGGCAGCGTGCCGACGGGGCGCGCGATCGCGAAGGCCGCAGCCGACCGGCTCAAGCATGTCACGCTGGAGCTCGGCGGCAAGAACGCGTGCGTGATCTATCCGGATGCGGACCTCGAGAAGGCGAGCCGGGCCGCGGTGGACGGCATGAACTTCACGTGGTGCGGACAATCGTGCGGGTCGACCTCGCGGCTGTTCGTGCACGAGTCCGTGTACGAGCGGGTGCTGGCGAGCGTCCTGGAGCGGGTCAAGTTCTATCGCCCCGGCCTGCCAACCGATGCGGCCACCACGATGGGCGCGATCGTGTCCAGGTCACAGCTCGACAAGATCATGAGCTATATCGAGTTGGGCAAGAAAGACGGCGCGACGCTCGCCTGCGGTGGCAAACGGCCGGATGACGCGCGACTCGCGCGCGGATTCTTCGTCGAGCCGACCGTATTCACAGGGGTGACGCAGAAGATGCGAATCGCCCGCGAAGAGATATTCGGGCCGGTGCTGTCGATCCTCGAATGGACGGACGAAGAGGCGATGCTCGAGCAGGTCAACGCCGTCGAATACGGGCTTACCGCCTCGATATGGACGACCAACCTTGCCAATGCGCACCGCGCGGCGAGCCGCATCGAGGCCGGATACATCTGGATCAACAACGTCGGCGCGCATTTCCTCGGCGCATCGTTCGGCGGTTACAAGCAATCGGGGATCGGCCGTGAGGAAGGTCACGAAGAGCTGCTCACGTTCACGCAGTCGAAGAACATCAACATCACGCTCTAGCGGCGCGCGCAAGGAGGAGAGGATGGTCACACGCCGGAGATTCGTTGCATCGTCGCTGGCTGCGCTGTCGCTGTCCGTCGGTCGCGCGTCGGCGCAAAGCGGTGAGTACCCGAATCGGCCGATCCGCCTGATTGTCCCGTTGCCGCCGGGCGGCTCGCCCGACTACCTGAGTCGCATCCTGTCGGAACGGTTGCCGCCCCTGCTCGGCCAGCCGGTCGTGGTCGAGAACAAGCCGGGCGCGGGCGGCAATATCGCGCGCGAGTTCGTCGCGCGGTCTCCGGCGGACGGCTATACGCTGATCATGTCCGAGTCGGGGCACGTGCTGAGCGCGAGCATGGTGCCGAAGCTTTCCTACGATCCGATCAAGGACTTCGAGCCGATCTGCTACGCCGCGAACATTCCGTTCGTGCTGACGGTCAATGCGGGCGTGCCGGCGCAAACGATGCCCGAGTTCATCGCGTTGGCGAAGGCCAAGCCGGGCACCCTGACGTACGGGTCGGCAGGCATCGGCGCACCGCATCACTTCGCGGGCGAATTGCTGAAGGCGATGGCCGGCATCGACATCGTGCACGTTCCCTACAAGGGGTCGGCCGGCATCATCCCGGCGCTGCTCGCCGGGGAGATCAGCTTCACGATCGGCGCGATCAACTCGCTGCTGCCGCACTATCGGACCGGCAAGCTGCGCCCCATCGCACTTGCGGGAACGACGCGCACGCCGGTGATGCCGGAGTTGCCGACCATTGCCGAGGCCGGGCCTTTGCCGGGCTATGCCGTGGAGGTTTGGCTCGGCGTGATGGCGCCCGCGGGCACGCCGCGGCCGATCATCGAGCGGCTCAACAACGAGATCAACAAGATCGTCCGTGACCCGCAGGTGATCAAGGAGAAGCTCCTGCCCGTTGGCCTCGATCCGGTCGGCGGCACGCCCGAGCAGTTGCGCGAGGTGATGCGCAGCGATCTCGCGAGGTTCACCAAAGTCGCGCGAGACGCGAACATGAAGCCCGAATGAGACTCGAAGACTGGATGGCTGGGATCGTGGCGAGCCCAGCGAAAGAAGTTGCGATTGCTTTCAAGCTTTTTCGTCTCGCGTTTGAATGTCCTCGCGCGCAGCCTGAACGTCATGGGATCCGTACCGACTACGTAGGCGCGCTACGTAGGCGCGAGGTTTTCCGTACTCCTGGGCTACTTTCCAGCATTGTCCTGTACGAAGACCCGCAGAAACATCGTGCCAACAGCGACGGTTTTGCTATCGGACCCCCGGCGGCCGCGCTCTCCAGGGAGTGCCGCGGCCACAAGGCCGAGGCCGCAGTTGCGTTTGTCGTACACATAGCCTGTGCAGCCAGAAGATCGAGACGTCGGCGTGCTTTACGCTCGACGAATCGGTGGCGATCGACGAATTCGAAGGGAAGATGCAGGCTATTGATCGGCAAGGAGAAACGAACCGGGAATGACAATGGCCTAAAAACTGCTATTAAGGCGTACTGGTTTGAAGACGTTAGACGTTTCTCTAGGAGTTACAGATGAACCGACAGGTACGAGTCATTCCCTCCATTCTTGCCGCGGGGGTCCTCGCACTTGCGCTCGGATTCGCGAGCGCCCCGGCGGATGCCGTCATCATCCTCGGTCCGGGCAACACGACCTGCACGACCAACATCAACTCGAACCTCAGCGACGCCGAGGTCTCGACCCTGGCTTCTGGTTGCTTCAACCCGACCGGCGATCCGTTCGTTCTGTCGCTTGCCTATAAGGACAACGTGGGAGGCGCCGAGGAAGGCCCGTTCGCCGGCAGCTACGAGACGACGTACTTCAATGAGCCGCTCGATCCCGCCGACGCCTTGATCGAATTCATCAGCGGGCTGTCAATCAGCTGCCCCGCGTGCTTCCTCCTGGTGAAGGATGGGAACCAGGAACCGGCGCAGTACCTTTTCGATATCAGCAGCTGGAATGGAACGGAAGCTATCCAGTTGCTGGGCTTCTGGCCCGAGCAGGGCGCGATCTCGCATATCGCGATCTACACCGGTGAGGAAGTCCGTGAGCAGCCGCCGGGAGTGCCGGAACCCGCCTCCCTCGCGCTGCTCGGGGTTGCGTTCCTGGCGCTTGCTGCATCTCGCCGCCGTCGTCGCTGAACACCGCGACCGTCCCTCGAAAAGGCCGCCGTTGGCGGCCTTTTCGCTTTTGGACGACTAGCGCTGCTCCGAGGGTGGAGCCTCCGGCGGCGGTTCGCCGCTGGCGCGCCCACGGAGGTCCCTCAATCGCTCGCCGATGCGGCTCTCCAGACCGCGCTCGGTCGGCTCGTAGAAGCGAACGTCCGGCATGTCGTCCGGCAGATAGCGCTCGCCTGCGGCGTACGCGTCGGCTTCGTCGTGCGCGTAGCGATAGCCTTTGCCGTAGCCGAGATTCTTCATCAGCTTCGTCGGTGCGTTGCGCAATCGCATCGGCACGGGCCGCGATCCGTCCTCGGCGATGAAGGCGCGCGCGGCGTTGTACGCGGCATAGACGGCATTGCTCTTCGCCGCAATCGCGAGGTACACGACGCATTCCGCGAGCGCCAGCTCGCCTTCGGGGCTGCCTAGCCGCTCGTAGGTCGCGACGCAATCGAGCGCGATCGACAGCGCACGCGGATCCGCAAGCCCGATGTCCTCGACCGACATCCGGATCAGCCGGCGCCCGACGTAGAGCGGATCGGCACCGCCGTCGAGCATCCGGCACATCCAGTACAGCGCTGCATCGGGATCCGAGCCGCGCACCGCCTTGTGCAACGCGGAGATCTGGTCGTAGAACGCCTCGCCGCCCTTGTCGAAGCGGCGCAGGCTGCGCGCGATCGTCTGCTCGACGAACGCCGTGTCGATCGCGGCGACGCCTGCATCGGCCGCCGCAACCGCGAGCTGCTCGACGAGATTGATGAGCCTGCGGCCATCGCCGTCGGCATAGCCGATGACCGCATCCCTTGCGCTCGGCTCGATGCGCGCCTCGGGCATCGCCACCTTCGCCGCGCGATCGAAGAGCTTCCCGAGCTCCTCCTCCGACAGCGGTTCGAGCACGTACACCGCGGCGCGCGAAAGCAGCGCGCTGTTCACCTCGAACGACGGGTTTTCGGTCGTCGCGCCGATGAACGTCAGCACGCCCTTCTCGACGTACGGCAGGAACGCGTCCTGCTGCGCCTTGTTGAACCGATGCACCTCGTCGACGAACAGGATCGTCGGCCGGCCCGACTGCGCGAGGACCAGCTCCGCTCGCGCGACCGCTTCGCGGATATCCTTGACGCCGGCAAGCACGGCCGAGATCGCGATGAACTCGGCGTTGAACGCTTCCGCCATCAGGCGCGCGAGCGTCGTCTTGCCGACGCCGGGCGGTCCCCAGAGGATCATCGAATGCAGCTTGCCGGAATGGAATGCCACGGCGAGTGGCTTGCCGGGACCGAGCAGGTGACGCTGCCCGATCACCTCGTCGATCGTGCGCGGGCGCAGACGCTCGGCCAGCGGGGCCGCCGGCAGGGTGGCGGGGAACAGATCGGCAACGTTCGCGGGCATCGCTTAGAGTTCGGGTCTGGCCGGTCGGCAACGACCTGGCCTTATATTCACACAGTTGGTGACGGGGAACGACTGATCCAGGGGAAGCGGTGATGCGCGACGACTCGAAGCCGGACTGGCTGGCTCCACGCACTGGACTCCTGCAAAACGCGTGGGCGGACCGCGACATGTCCTGGCTCGAATTCAATCGGCGCGTGCTGCACGAAGCGCTGGACCCGCGAACGCCGCTGCTCGAGCGCGTCAAGTTCCTGGCGATCTTCTCGTCGAACCTCGACGAGTTCTACATGAAGCGGGTGGGCGCGCTGCACGGCCTCGCCGTGGCGCAGAGCGAGGACGAACCGATCGGCCCGTCCGGCGACACGAAGACGCGGCTCGCGAAGATCCGCGCCGCGGTCGTGGAACTGCTCGGGCAGCAGGCCGCCTGCTACGGCGAACTGCGCGAGCAGCTCGCCGGGCAGCGTGTCGTGCTCGCCGAATGGGAGGAGCTGACGGATGCGCAGCGCGACGAAGCGGGCAAGCATTTCGATGCCCATGTTTCGCCGGCGCTGACGCCGCTCGGCTTCGACCCTGCGCATCCGTTCCCGTTCATCTCCAACCTGTCGACGAGCTGGGGGTTCGTGCTGCGGGCGCCGGGGACCGACGACCGCATCCCGGTGCGCGTCAAGAGCCCGACGGAGCTGCCGCAGTGGGTGCCGCTGCACGCCGACGTGCCGACCGGCGAGCGCCGATTCGTGAGCCTCGAGACGCTGATCCGGAACAACGCCGCGAAGCTGTTCCCGGGCATGGAGATCCTGAGCGCGACGCTGTTTCGCATCCTGCGCAATGCGGACGTCGAGCTCGGGCAGGACGTCGAGACGCTTCCCGAGGCGGTCATCGGGGCCCTGCGGGAGCGGCGCTTCCAGCCCGTGGTCCGCATCGACTTCGCGCCCGGCGCCGCGCCGGAGATCCGGCGTGCGCTGATCGAGCGCTTTGCGCTGGACGAGGAGGACGTCTACGAAGTGGACGGCCTCATCGACTATACGGATCTGTTCCAGATCGCCTCGCTCGACATCCCCGCGCTGCGCGACCCGCCGTGGACCCCGCTGCCGCCGACGCGCATCCCGGACGAGGACACCGACATCTTCGCGACGATCGCCGCGGGCGACCTCCTCGTCCATCACCCCTACGAAAGCTTCGAAGCCAGCGTGGAGCGCTTCATCGAGGTCGCGGCGAGCGATCCGCAGACCGTCGCGATCAAGATGACCGTCTATCGCGTCGGGGACGACACGCCGTTCGTGCGCTCGCTGATCCGTGCCGCGGAAGCGGGCAAGCAGGTCGCGTGCATCGTCGAGGTCAAGGCCCGCTTCGACGAAGCGCGCAACCTGCACTGGGCGCAGGAGCTCGCGAAGGTCGGCGCGCACGTCGTCTACGGCGTGCTCGGCCTCAAGACGCATACGAAGCTCGCGCTCGTGGTCCGCAAGGAAGCCAGCGGACTGCGATGCTATGCGCACATCGGCACGGGGAATTATCACGTCCGGACGGCGCGTCTCTACACCGACGTCGGCTTGTTCACCTGCGATCCGGTGCTGACCGGCGACGTCGTCAAGCTGTTCCACTACTTCACCGGCCGCTCGCTCGCGCCGTCGTTCGACAAGCTGCTCGTGGCACCGATGAACATGCGGGAGCGATTCCTCGAACTGATCGGGCGCGAGATCGAGCACGCGCGGGCGGGCCGACCGGCGCGAATCGTCGCCAAGATGAACCAGCTCCAGGACGTCGACGTGGGTCGTGCGCTTGCCGCCGCGTCGCAGGCGGGCGTTCCGGTCGACCTCGTCATCCGCGGGTTCTGCTGCCTGCTGCCGGGCGTGCCCGGATGGACCGAGAACGTGCGCATCCGCTCGGTGATCGGCCGCTTCCTCGAGCACTCGAGGATCTTCCATTTCGCGAACGGCCACGCCGATCCGCTCGACGGCGACTTCCTGATCGGCTCCGCCGACTGGATGTACCGCAACCTGTCGCGCCGCGTCGAGGCCGCGACGCCGG
Source organism: uncultured beta proteobacterium (assembly GCA_963804205.1). Taxonomy (GTDB): domain Bacteria; phylum Pseudomonadota; class Gammaproteobacteria; order Burkholderiales; family Casimicrobiaceae; genus VBCG01. Next base: position 97,896 of record CAWDPJ010000013.1, read on the forward strand.
TCGTCGAGCGCGCGCTCCGCGAGCGGCTGTGGGAGATCCTCGACATCTGTCTGCGCGACAGCCGCCATGCATGGATCCTCGGCGCCGCCGGGCGTTACGCACAGTCGGTGCCTGATCCCGGATGGCGAAGGTCCCGAGGCGGTGGGCACGCACGCGGCGCTCATCGAATCCACGCGCCGGCGGATCGCGGCGCCCCGGCCGATGAGTTACGGCGGCATCGCCGCCCATCGCTAGATCGTGTCCTTCATGATTACTCGACGTCACCCTTGGCTGGGCCTGCTGGCGCTTCCCCTCGCGTGCAGCGCCGCCGCCTTCGACCTCCAGGGCCATCGCGGTGCGCGCGGTCTCGCGCCGGAGAACACGATCGCCGCTTTCAAGCGCGCGCTCGAGATCGGCGTCAGCACGATCGAGACCGACGTCGGGATCACACGCGACGGCGTCGTCATCATTGCGCACGACCGCCGGCTGAACCCGGCGTTGACCCGCGGGCCGGACGGCAAATGGCTCACCGACGCAGGGCCGGCGATACGCTCGTTGTCGCTCACCGAGCTCAAGACCTACGACGTCGGCCGCCTCGATCCCGCGAGCAGTTACGCAAAATCGTGGACCCAGCAGGTTGCCGCGGATGGCGAACGCGTGCCGGCGCTGACCGAGCTATTCGACCTCGTATCGCGAAGCGGCAAGCCGGTGCGCCTCAACCTTGAGACGAAGCTCTCGCCGCATGCCGCCGAAGAAACGGTCGATGCGTCGACGTTCGCGCGCAGCGTCGTCGATGCCGTTCGCAAAGCTGACTTCGCCGCCCGCACGACGCTGCAGTCGTTCGACTGGCGCACGCTCGTCGAGGCGAAGCGGCTTGCGCCCGAGATCCGGACTGCATGCCTGACGATCGAAGGCGGGAACGGCGACACCGTGAATCCCGACAGCTCCGGTGCCTCACCGTGGCATGCCGGTCTCTCGCTCGCCAAGCACGCAGGATCGCTGCCGAAGCTCGTGAAGGCGGCCGGCTGCGACATCTGGTCGCCGTTCTGGCGCAACGTGACGACGGAGCGCGTGCGCGAAGCTCGCTCGCTCGGCCTCGCCGTGCTGCCGTGGACCGTGAACGAGCCGGGCGACATGGAGATGCTGATCGACGCGGGGGTCGACGGTCTCATCACCGACTATCCCGACCGGGCGCGCCGCGTGCTGGCTGCGAAGGGCAAGCCGCTGCCCTGAAGCCTCAGCGCGCAAACGGGTTCTCCCACTGCGCCTTCAGCATCAGATCGATCCAGCGCTGGCGGTTCGCGCGAACGGTGGCACTTCCGTCGCCGGGCAGCTCGGCGGAACGAAACCGCCACGCGAACTGGTACGCAACCAGGCCCGGCGTTCCCGCGATCCTGCGGTAGCGATGGACGTTGAATTCGAGTCGGTCATCGCCGGGACTCCAGGTGAGGAAATCGACGATCGCCTCGGCGCCGTCGTCCTTCGCGATCACCTGCGTCCGGGCTTGCGGATTGTGTTGCTGCACAACACGCGCGAGATTGGCGACTGCCGCCTTCGGCTCGTCCAGCCGCGGGAAATGCCGGATGGCGACCAGCTTTGTCCAATCCTTCAACGTCTCGCCGGACCGGAGGTACTCGACGACCTGCACGGCGTCCTTGCGGTTCTCGAAGCGCTGCTCGTACCGTTCGCCGTCGAACGTGATGGCTCCCTGTGCGGCGCTCAGCGCAGGCGCGAACGCGGTCGCAATGATCATCACCAGTCGCCCAGCCCGCATCGTTCCCCCCGGTGCGGCCAGTGCCGCGAGCTACTACTTGTCCCCGATGACGTCCGCGCCCTTCGGCGGCACGAACCGGAACGCCTCCGGCGCAAGCGAGGGATTGCGATCGAGCTCGCCGAAGCGCACCACGGTCTTCTGGCCGAACGCGTCGCTCAGCTCGAGTGCCGCAAGACTCTTCGCGTCGAAGCCAAGCCGGATCTCCGCAAACGCCGCGTCCTTGGACAGCGGCGTGGCTCCGAGCCAGTCGAGTCCCCCCGCCGAGGGAAGCTCGCGCCATTGGAAGGCTCTCTCGACATTGTCGCGGCCCGCCAGCAGCGCCGCGGGCGTATTGCCGATCGCATCGCCCGCCTTGCGCACGACGACCTGATTCAGGTCCTCGTCGTAGATCCACACGCGCTCGCCGTCGCCGACGACGAGCTGGCGGTAGGGCTTGTCCACCGACCAGCGGAACTTCCCCGGACGCGCCAGCGTGAACTCGCCGTTCGCGCGCTGGACGACGCGACCGTTCTTGTCCGTCACCGTCTGCGTGAAGCTCGTGCGCGCGGTCTGCGTGTCGCGGATGAACCCGCGCAGGCGGTCGATCGTCGCGGCGGACGCGATCACCGGCAGGGCGATCGCCAGCAAGGCAACGGCGTAGCACGGGCGTGGCATGGTCATCGTGTAGTTGTCCAAAATGGTTCGACCCGAGCTCGTGCCGGACAATTCCCTCGTCATTCCCGGCTGCCGACCTCGGTGCCCGGAATGTTCGCGATGCAGTTACCGACGGCGTCGAGGATCACGTAGGTGTGTGCGAGACCGCGTTGGTCATGACGGTAACCGCGCAGCTGAAACTGATGCAGAAGAATGCGCCACGTGCCTTCCACGAACTCGCTTTCCACGTCGCAGCCGGCGACGAAGCGCGACAGCGCGCAAAAGCCGCGGGGCAGCAACGATCTTGCACGTTCGATCCGCCGCTGCCTGCGTTAGCGCCGGTGCATCGGGTTTGCGATCCCGCGGGCAGAACTCGGGACCTTCCCGATAGACCTCGACCGGTGCGGCGACGATCGCACCCCCGAATCCGAACAAGAATGCCGCTGTGATGCGAGCGAGCGTACTCGCAACACGGCTGCTTGCATGTGGTCCCCCCTGCGTCGCTTCGCGCCGTTCCCCCGATGGGGGGCGAGCGCCTTGGGGCGGCCCTGCGGCGCTCATTGGTCGACCCCTCGCGTGCGCGCCTTCCCCCGAGGGGGGCGAGCGCTTGGAGCGGCCCGCGGCGCTCATGTGCCCCCGCGCTGCGCCCTCCCCCGAGGGGGAGCGAGCGCCTTGGGAGCGGCCCGGCGGCGCTCATTGCGTTTCCTTGCCCGCCGGGACGAGCACCTCGCGATTGCCGTTCGCCTGCATCGCCGACACGAGGCCCGCACGCTCCATCTGCTCGATCAGCCGCGCCGAGCGGTTGTAGCCGATGCGAAGATGCCGCTGCACCAGCGAGATCGACGGCCGCCGGGTCCTTCAGCACGACGGCGACCGCCTGGTCGTAAAGCGGATCGGCTTCAACGTCACCGCCGTCGAGCGTAACGCCCTCCTCGCCTCCCTCGACCGATCCGCCTTCGAGGATGCCGTCGATGTACTGCGGCGTGCCCGCCGCCTTCAGGTGCTCGACGATGCGATGCACTTCGGCATCGGAAACGAACGCGCCGTGCACGCGCATCGGATAGCCGGTGCCGGGCGGCATGTAGAGCATGTCGCCCTGCCCGAGCAGCGCTTCGGCGCCCATCTGGTCGAGGATCGTGCGCGAGTCGACCTTGCTCGCGACCTGGAACGCGATGCGCGACGGAATGTTCGCCTTGATGAGGCCGGTGATCACGTCCACGGAAGGGCGCTGCGTGGCGAGCACGAGGTGGATGCCTGCGGCACGCGCTTTCTGCGCGATCCGCGCGATCAGCTCCTCGATCTTCTTGCCGGTGACCATCATCAGGTCGGCGAGCTCGTCGACGACGACGACGATCGTCGGCATGTCCTCGAGCGTCTCCGGCGTTTGCGGCGTCAGGCGACGCAGGATGAGTCAGCGGCTTGCCGGCCTTCTTCGCGTCGGCGACCTTCTGGTTGTAGCCGGCGAGGTTGCGCACCCCCAGTTGACTCATCAACTTGTAGCGCCGCTCCATCTCGCCGACGCACCAGTGCAGCGCGTTCGGCGCGAGCTTCATGTCGGTGACCACCGGCGCCAGCAGATGCGGAATGCCCTCGTAGACCGACAGCTCGAGCATCTTCGGGTCGATCAGGATCATGCGCACTTCGCGCGGCTCGGACTTGTAGAGCAGCGAAAGGATCATCGCGTTCACCGCGACCGACTTGCCGGACCCGGTCGTGCCGGCGACCAGCAGGTGCGGCATCCTCGCCAGATCCATGACCACCGGCCGTCCGGCGATGTCCTTGCCGAGCGCGAGCGTCAGCCGCCCGGGCGCATCGTTGTACGTCGTCGACGACAGGATCTCGACCAGGCGCACGATCTGACGCTTCGGGTTCGGCAGCTCGAGCGCCATGCAGGACTTGCCGGGAATCGTCTCGACGACGCGAATGCTGACGACCGACAGCGCCCGCGCCAGGTCCTTCACGAGATTGACGATCTGCGCGCCCTTCACGCCGACGGCCGGCTCGATCTCGAAGCGCGTGATCACCGGGCCCGGATACGCCGCCAGCACCCTCACCTGCACGCCGAAGTCCGCGAGCTTGCGCTCGATCAGGCGGGACGTGAACTCGAGCGTCTCGGCGCTCACCGCCTCCGATGCGGGCGGCGCGTCCTCGAGCAGCGACAGCGGCGGCAGCGGCGAATCCGGCATGTCGGTGAACAGCGGTCGCTGCTTTTCCTTCACGACGCGCTCGGACCGGGGCACGGCCGCGACCGGCGGCAACGACGACGATCGGCTCGCGCAGCTCCTCCTCCTCGCGCGTGCGCTCGATCAGCTCGTCGCGCTCGAGCTTCGCTTGCTCGCCGATGCGGCGGTCCTCCCGCTCCTCCCGCTTCGCGCGCACCCACGCGATCATCGCGTCGATGCGCTCGCCGATGCGCTCCATCATCCTGAGCCAGGAAAGGCCGGTGAACAGCGAGAAGCCCACGGCGAATGCAGCGAGCAGCGCCAGCGTGGCGCCATTGAAACCGATCGCCGACATGAGCGACGCGCCGATCAGGTCGCCGATCGCGCCGCCGGGCGCGCCGGGGAGCTGGATCGGCAGCCGCCACAAGCGGATCGCCTCGATCGCCGACGACGCGAGCAGCACCATCGCGAATCCGATGCGACCCGAGGAGCAGCGGATGATCGGTTTCCCGCTCGGGATCGGCGATCCGGCCATAGCCGTTGACGATGAGCACGATGCCGGCAACGACCAGCCACCACGCGGATGCGCCGAACAGATAGAGCAGCAGGTCAGCAAGCCACGCACCGACGATGCCGCCGCGATTGCCGAGCGTTTCGGTCGTCGCCGGAGAACGACCAGCCGGGATCGGTGCGCGTATAACTTGCGAGGATGAGCGTCAGGAACGCGAGCGCGGCGACGACGAACAGCCAGCGCGATTCCCGCAGCAGCCGCGCGAAGCGCGGCGAAATCGTCACGTCGGCGCTTGGCACGACGCGCCGGTTGCCGCCCCGGCTGGAGCCGCGGGACGTCGGGGAATTCTTCTTGAAAAACAAGAGGGTTGCCGACCGAACTTGATGTAAAGCATTATACAGCGAAACGAGGCGGCTGTGCGGTCTTCAGCCTACGCCCTTGCCCGGACGGGGCGCGCCCTCATTTCTTCTACAATTTCCGCCTTTCGCTCCGACGGACCATCATGCCATCCACGCTGCCCACCAAACACGCCCGCCTCGTCATCCTGGGATCGGGCCCCGCCGGATTCTCGGCGGCAGTATACGCGGCGCGTGCGAACCTGAAGCCGGTGCTGATCACCGGTCTCGAGCAAGGCGGGCAGCTGATGACGACGACCGATGTCGACAACTGGCCCGCGGACGCGAACGGCGTGCAGGGCCCGGACCTCATGGCGCGCTTCCAGCAGCATGCCGAGCGCTTCGAGACCGAGATCATCTTCGATCAGATCCACGCGGTCGACCTCGCCGCGACGCCGAAGCGGCTGATCGGCGACAGCGGCGAATACACGGCCGACGCGGTGATCATCGCGACCGGCGCATCCGCCCGCTACCTCGGTCTGCCGTCCGAGCAGGCGTTCATGGGCAAGGGGGTGTCCGCCTGCGCGACCTGCGACGGCTTCTTCTACAAGAACCAGGACGTCGTCGTGGTCGGCGGCGGCAACACCGCCGTCGAGGAAGCGCTCTACCTGTCGAACATCGCGAAGAACGTCACCGTGGTCCATCGCCGCGACAAGTTCCGCGCCGAGGCGATCCTGATCGACAAGCTGATGGCGAAGACCCGCGAGGGCGGCAACATCAAGGTGGTCTGGGACCACGTGCTGGACGAGGTGCTGGGCGACACGAGCGGCGTCACCGGCGTGCGGGTCAAGCACAAGATCACCGGCAAGACGCAGGACGTCCCGGTGCACGGCGTGTTCGTGGCGATCGGCCACACGCCGAACACGCAGCTGTTCGACGGCCAGCTCGACATGGTGAACGGCTACATCCAGGTCAAGAGCGGCACGCAGGGCAACGCGACTGCGACCAGCGTGCCGGGCGTGTTCGCGGCCGGCGACGTCGCCGACCACGTCTACCGCCAGGCGGTGACGTCGGCCGGAACCGGCTGCATGGCGGCGCTCGACGCCGAGGCGTATCTCGAGGGCATCACGGCGTAAAGCAATGGCGAAGCTGTCCGACCTCAAGGCGTTGTTCGATACGCGAAAGGCAAAATCCCCGACCGTGCCGGCGCCCCGGAAAGCGTCCGCACCGCCGGCGAAACCGGCGCCGCAGCCGACAGCTGCGCCCTCGGCGAAGCGTGCACTCGGTGCGAGCAAGCATGCCGAAGCGCGACGTCGATCTCGCGCAGGCGTTCGCCGATGTGAAGCGATTGCCGCCCCGCAATCGCGCCAAGCTCCATGCGCCCGCGCCCGCGCCGATTCCGCGCCAGCGGATCGCCGACGAGCAGGACGCGCTGCTGGCCTCGAAGTACGGCGCCGAACCGGCGCTGCACGGCTGGGAGATCGGGCAGGAGCACGAGCACGAGCAGACGTTCGTTCGCCGCGGCCTCGGCAGCGACGTGCTGTCGAAGCTGCGCCGCGGCCACTGGTCGCTGCAGGGCGAGCTCGACCTGCACGGCATGACCAGCGACGAGGCGCACGACACGCTCGCCGATTTCCTGCTCGATGCCCGCGCGCGCGGCGCGCGTTGCGTGCGCGTGATCCACGGCAAGGGGCTCACGTCGCCGAAGAAGGAACCGGTGCTCAAGGGCAAGGTGCGCCGCTGGCTCGCACACTGGGACGACGTGCTCGCCTATTGCGAAGCGCCGCGTCACGCAGGGGGCGGCGGTGCGGTCCTGATCCTGTTGCGCGGAAGCTAGCCCTTCGCCAGGCGGTTGGCGTATCGGGCTCGCTCCCGACACTCGGCGTGCGCTAGCATGATTGCTTCACCTCCGAGGGGAAAACATGAACCGGTACGCATGCTGGGTTGCCATGGCGGGCCTTGCGCTGTCCGCGCCCGCACTCGTTCACGCGCAGGATGCAACCCAGCCGGCGGTCGCCGCTTTCGACCAGCTGAAGGCGAACAAGGGCAAGCCTTCCGGGCAGCCGCTGACGTTCAACCTCGCCCGCAAGAGAGCCTGACGGTGGCGCGCAGTTCGCTGATGCGGCTGGTGCAGGTGCTGGCCGCGCGGACGCGGCCCGCCCCGACGACCGAGCAGGAAGCCAACGGGCTCGCAGCGCGCCGACACGCCGGAAGGCGCATCGCAGAGGCCCGCGAGCAGCGTCGGGAGGTGCTCCGCCGAGGCGTCGCGCTCGCGGCCGGCGGTGCGTTGCTGCCCACTTTCGCTCGCGCTGCTTCGAGCACCGCCAGCGCAACGGTTGCGGTTGTCGGAGGCGGTCTCGCAGGACTCGCGGCGGCGTGGCAGCTCGCGCAGGAGGGCGTCACCGCCAGCGTCTACGAAGCGTCGCCGCGCGTCGGCGGCCGCTGCCTGTCCGAGCGCCGCGCGTTCGACGCGGGCCAGGTGGCCGAGCGTGGCGGCGAGCTGATCGACACCGCGCACGACGACCTCATCGACCTCGCCCTGGTCCTCGGGCTGTCGCTCGACGACTTGCATGCGGCAACGCCGAAGGGAACGGAAAGCGCCTACTGGATCGCCGGCCGGCGCTACACGGAAGCGCAAGCGGCGGCCGATTTCGCGAAGCTGTGGCCTGCGCTGGCGCGCGATGCGCGAAGCCTCGGCGACGACCTGCCGACGTTCGCACGGTTCACGCCGGCGCAGCAGGCGTTCGATCGAATGACTGCGCGCGAATGGCTTGCAACACGCGTACCGGGCGGCCTCGTCATCACCTTTGGCGCGGCTGCTGGCGAACGCGTACGTGGAGGAGCTCGGCGCCGAGCTCGACGAATCCAGCGCGGTCACGGTGATCGACCTGCTGCGCGATTCGCCTCGCGACCGCGTGTCGCCGTACGAGGAATCGGACCAGCGTTATCACGTACGCGGCGGCAACGATCTCGTCGTGCAACGCCTGGCCGAATCGCTCGAGGGTCGCATCGAGACCGGTACACGACTGGTCGCCCTGGCACGGCGTCCCGACGGACGCTATCGGCTCACGCTGGCGCGCAACGAGGCGCGGCGCGACATCGACGCCGATCACGTGATCCTCGCGATGCCGTTCACGCTGCTTGCGGACGTGGATCTCGCCAACGCGGGCTTCCGCCCGCGCAAGCTGCGCGCGATCCGCGAGCTCGGCATGGGGCGGAACACGAAGCTGCAACTGCAGTTCGCCGACCGCGCGCTGGGTCGCGCAGCGCGGCAACGGCGAGACCCGCGTCGAGAACCAGCTATCAGGTCAGCTGGGAAGTCACGCGCGGGCAACCGGGCGCACCCGGCATCCTGAACTTCTATTCCGGCGGCGCGACGGCGGTGAAGGCCGGCGACGGAACGCCGGAGGATCGCGCACGCGAAGCGCTCGCCGAGCTGGAGCATCTGCATCCGGGCATGCGCGCGCGCTGGAACGGCCGCGTGATCCGCAATCCGTGGGACCGCTATCCGTGGACGCGCGGCTCGTACTCGCTGATCCGACCCGGTCAGTACACGGCGTTCCACGGCATCGAGCATTTGCCCGAGGGCCGCGTGCGCTTCGCCGGCGAGCAATCGTCCGCGGAGTGGTACGGCTACATGAATGGCGCCGTCGAAAGCGGGTTGCGAGCGGCGCGCGAGGTGCTCGGCGCAATGCGCGTCCGCCGCGCTGCCTGACCGCTGGGCATCAACGGCTGCGAGACGACCTCCTGCGCGCGCTGTTCCACCGCACCGGCGCTGGCAAGCACTGTCGTTGCGTTCGCAACGGCTGCAACGGCACGCACCCACTGAGTACGACGCTGAGTACCGACGCGGCCAAGCTCCCTTGAGCCGAAAGCAGGTTTTCACTTTCGGCCGATTCGTCCGCCCGGCCGGACAACCCGAATCGGGTACCATCGCGGATTCACTTCGCTCGAAGCCATGCCCTCCGTCAAATCCACCCGACCCTACATCGTCCGCAACTCGCAGATCCACGGCCGCGGCGTATTCGCCGCCCGCAAGATCAAGAAGGGAACCTGCATCATCGAGTACAAGGGCCAGCGCATCGGCTGGCCCGAGGCGCTCGAGCGGCCGGATACCGACCCGGACAATCCGTTCCACACGTTCTTCTTCTCGCTGGACGACGGTCGCGTCATCGACGCGGGGGTGCGCGGCAACGCGGCGCGCTGGATCAACCACAGCTGCTCGCCGAACTGCGAGACCGAAGAGGACGACGACAACCGCGTGCACATCTACGCGAAGAAGTCGATCGATCCGGGCGAAGAGCTGACCTACGACTACAAGCTCAGCGTCGACGGCAAGCTCAGCAAGAAGGAGCGCGCCTGGTTCGCCTGCCACTGCGGCAAGAAGAAATGTCGCGGGACGATGCTCGACGTCAAGAAGAAGAAGAAGAAGAAAAAGGACTGAAGGTCGGCCGTCACACCGCAATGCGTTCGAGGCAGATGGCGAGGAACTCGGCGCGATGCTGCGCCGGTGCCTGCGGGCGGTCGTAGACACGCGCCGCCGCGTCGAGCAGGAACCGCTCGTCGTCGTCGTCCTTCACGAACCAGCGCAACGCCGCCGGGAACGACGCGGATCACGACGAAGTCGTCTTCCATCCGGGCGAGGAACGCGTCGCCGATGCAGGCCGTTGTCGCGGGCGCGCGCGGCATTCGCAATGAAGTCGGATCCTTCGAGACAGTCGTGCAGCGTCGGCACGCCCGCGTGAACGGCCAGCGCGACCGACGCGATCACGCCAATCGCGAGCGAACGCCCGCAGGCCTTCGCAGCGGGATGGCGAAGTTCGAGACGCATCACTTCTCCTCTCGTGGCGGCAACTGCGGCCGCGCCCTCGCTATCCGCGCAGCCGTCACGCCCACTGTACCTTCGCCCCGCCGCTCTATTCAATCGTGCGCTGCGGCAATCGCGCCGCAGTCCGTGCCTTACGCGTCGGCGGCCTGCCAGCAATACCACGCAGCAACGCTGCGATACGGAACCCACCGTGCTCCGATGGCGCGCAGTTCGCGCGGCGTGATCGAATCGATGCCGCAGGCCCTCGCGTAGCCGCTGCGCACGCCGAAGTCATCGACCGGGAGCACGTCGAGCCGGCCGAGCGTGAACATCAGCAGCATTTCCGCCGTCCACCGACCCACACCCCGCGCTTGCGTGAGCAGCTCGATGATCTCCTCGTCCGCGAGCCGCGCGAGCGGCGCGCGGGTTTGCGGCAGCGTTCCCGAGACCGCGCGCGAGGCGATATCCCGGATGTACGACGCCTTCTGTCGGGACAGGCCGGCGGACCGGAGCGCCCCGTCGGAGATGGCGAGCGACAGCCGCGGGGCCCGGAAAGCCCGGGCCATCGAACAATGCAATGAAACGATCGTGGATCGTCCGCGCAGCGGCGCCCGCGAGTTGTTGATGGATGATCGCCTGCACCAGCGCCTGGTACGGCGTGCGCTTCCAGTTCGGCGCCATCCGGCATGCGCCATGCCGGCGGATCAGCCGGCGCATCAGCGGATCGGCACGCGACAGGTGCGCGACGCCGGTCGCGACCGAATCCGCATAGGTCTGCGCTCGGGTCACGCTCGTCACCAACCGTGGAACGTCGCGAACGCGGCCACGGGTACACGCTCGGTCTCGAGCGCGTTTTCCGGCGCCTGCGGATCGAGATGGCCGAGCGACATTCCGCACAACAGCATCTCGGCCTCCGGGATCGACAGATGGCGCCGGACCACGGCGTGATAGGTCGTGAACGCCGCCTGCGGACACGTGTGCAAGCCATACGCGCGAGCAGCGATCATCACGCTCTGCACGAACATGCCGGCGTCGAGCCAGCTCCCGCGCTCCAGGTCGCGGTCGAGCGTGAAGAACAGTCCGACCGGCGCGCCGAAGAACGCGAAGTTGCGGCCGTGCTGGCGATGCATGCCGGGCTTGTCGTCGCGCGTCAGGCCCATGATCCCGTAGTAGTCCCATCCAAGCTTGCGTCGTCGCGACAGGTACGGCTCGCGCCACCCTGTCGGGTAGTAGGCGTACTCGGCGGCGTGGCCACCGCCGCCTGCATCGTGCAAGGCAACGAGCTCCTTCGACAACGCATCGCGTACCGAGCCCGTGCACGCGTAGACCTTCCACGGCTGGATGTTGGTGCCGGACGGCGTGCGCGACGCGAGGTAGAGGATGCCCTCGACGGTCTCGCGGGCGATCGGCGTCGGCAGGAAGCCGCGAACGGAACGCCGCGTGAGCAGGGCATTCGCAACAGCGACGCCTTCTTCGGGAAGTCCGGCGGGCAGCGTAGGGATAGCGGGCATTCGGAGGACTACGAACGCAGGAACGTTAGCGTTCGCGTCCGGAAACCGTCAAGCATCGTCAGGGTCACACCTCGATCGAGCACCTGGCATGCAGCGATAACCCCACGCTAACGGCCCGATAAGAATAATCAAATTGAATCGAACCGACATCATCCATAGTATTAGTTTCGTAGACATCAAACGATCCAGGCGCCCGGAGTGGCCGGCGCCTCCCGCAATCCGCAAAGGAGCCAAAGCATGAAAACCGTTGGACAGAAACTCGACCCGTTCAAGGTAACCGGCGTGAAGCCCGGGTACAACCGCCACGAGGAGAACGGGCAGTCGGCGTTCGAGCCGCTCACCGAGCAGTCGTTCCCGGGCAAATGGAAGGTCCTCTACTTCTACCCGAAGGACTTCACGTTCGTCTGCCCGACCGAGATCGTCGCGTTCACGAAGCTGAACAAGGACTTCGCCGATCGTGACACCGTCGTTCTCGGCGGCTCGACCGACAACGAGTTCAGCAAGCTGGCGTGGCGTCGCGAGCACAAGGACCTGCACGGCCTCAAGGCCTGGCAGTTCGCCGACACGACCGGCTCGCTCGTCGACCAGCTCGGCGTGCGCGACCGGGAAGAAGGCGTGGCGCTGCGTGCAACGTTCATCGTCGACCCGGACAACGTGATCCAGCACGTCTCGGTGAACAACCTGAACGTCGGACGCAATCCCGAAGAGGTGCTGCGCGTGCTCGACGGATTGCAGACCGACGAGCTGTGCCCGTGCAACCGCGACGTCGGCGGGACGACGCTCAAAGCAGCTTGAGGCGGTCCTATCGCGTTCGACCGGCCGCTTTCGCGCCGGTCAACGCGTGTCGGACCGTCACCCTGTCGTGAATAAAGCGGGCGCGATGCCCGCCAGAACGAGACCGCTCATGGAATTCCTCAACGACCTCAAATCCCGGATTCCCGACTACGCGAAGGACATCCGCCTCAACCTCGACGCGACGATCGGACGCTCGAGCCTGCCGCAACGTGAAGCGGTCGGCGCAGCGCTGGCGGCGGCGTTCGCCGCGCGCTCGCACGTCCTCGTCACCGCGATTCGCGACAGCGGCGTGCTCGACGAAACAGATACCACGGGAGCGCTGACCGCCGCTTCGCTGATGGGCATGAACAACGTCTGGTACCCGTACGTCGAGATGGCTGCGGATCCGGAGCTCAAGACCGTTCGCGCCGAGTTGCGGATGAACGCCTACGCGAATCACGGCGGCGTCGACAAGCGGGCGTTCGAGCTGTGGTCGCTCGCCGCGAGCATCATCGGCAAGTGCGAGTTCTGCGTGACCTCGCATTACGCGCTGCTGAAGCAGGCCGGCGTGACGCTGCAGGAGCTGCGCGACGTCGGGCGGATCGCTGCGGTGATCAATGCCGCTGCGCAGGTACTCGCCGTGGAGAGCCTGGTGGAGGTCGGCGAAGCGGCCTAGCCGGCCGATGCAAAAGGCGTCCGGGCGTTTGGTGGGTGACCGGATTCCGGCCCGCCGGACAGCACACAACAACGGGCGTCGTGCGCGGCGTACTTGCATCACGCTGCTTAAGCGGTTGGAACGGGGATCGGCGCGACAGGGAATGCGCAGTAAAAGCGCTCGCCAATCGCCGATGCCGATCGCCTGTGTGTACACTCCGGCCCCATGGCACGGAAAGCCCCCCGACGTCCGCAGGGCACGCTCGTCGTCCTCGAGTTCGAATCGAAAGTCCTCGCCGACAACCCGCTCGGCGATCCCCACATCCGCAAGCTCGCCGTCTGGTTGCCGCCTGGCTACGACGAAGGTGGCGGACGGGGTCGGGGCCGTCGCCTTCCCGTGCTGTACGACCTCGTCGGCTTCACCGGATCGGGGCTTGCCCATCTGAACTGGCGACCCTTCGACGAAAACGTGCCCGAGCGGATTTCACGGCTCGTCCACGACAAGAAGATGGGACCGGCGATCGTCGTGTTCCCGGACTGCTTCACCTGCCTTGGCGGCAACCAGTACGTCAACTCCGATGCGGTGGGCCGCTACGCCGACTACCTGACGCAGGAGATCGTCCCGTTCGTCGATAGCGAGTTCCGTACGCTCGCTTCGCGCGACCATCGCGGCTGCTTCGGCAAGTCGTCGGGCGGCTACGGTGCGATCGTTCACGGCATGCGTTACGCGAAGCACTGGGGCGCGATCGCCGACCATTCCGGCGACGCCTATTTCGACTTCTGCTACCTGACGGATTGGCCGCGAACGCTCAACGAGCTCGATCGCTTCCGCCGGCGGCCGCGCGCGAGCGGCCGCATCGACGTGCTGCGCGACCAGAAGGGCGCGGATTCGGGCGCGGACGACGGTCGCGTCAAGCGCTTCCTCGAAGCGGTCTGGTCGAAAGAGAAGCTGAACGACGCCGAAGCGCACGCGCTCATGATGATCGCAATGGCCGCGACCTACGACGCGGATCCGAAAGCCCCGCTCGGCTTCCGCCTGCCGGTCAACCTCGAGACCGGCGAGCTCATCGCAAGACGCTGGCGCGCGTGGCTCGCGCACGATCCGATCCACATGGTCGCGAAGCACAAGGCGGCACTCGCGTCGCTGCACGGCGTCTGGATCGACTGTGGCTGGCGCGACCAGTACCATCTGCACTACGGCGCGCGGATCCTGAGCAAGCGGCTCGCGCAGCACGGCATCAAGCACGTGTACGAGGAGTTCGACGACAATCATTCGTCGATCGACTACCGGATGGACGCGAGCCTGCCGTTCCTCTACAAGGCGTTGAAGCCCTGAAGCCGGCACGCCCATGCGCGCGGTCCGCTACGAACGCTTCGGTCCGGCCGACGTCCTCGAAGTCGCCGAGATCGCCGAGCCGGTGCCGAACGCCGGCGAAGTGAAGGTGAAGGTCTTCGCGGCGAGCCTCGATCCGCTCGACTGGAAGATCCGCGCCGGGCACGTCCGCTTCATCCCGATGTTCGCGCGACCGCCGCGCACGGTCGGCGTCGAGCTCGCCGGCGACATCGTCGGCGTCGGGGGCGGGCCGGGGCCGCGGCACATCGGCGAGCGCGTGTTCGGATCGCTGTCGCCGTTACGGACGCGACGGGAGTTGTGCGGAATACGCGGTCATCGGCGCGCACCGCGTCGTGCCGATTCCCGAAGGCGTCTCGTACGAGCATGCGGCCGCGACGCCGGTTGCGGGCGGCACGGCCGTCCAGGCGTTGATCGACGACGCGAAGCTCGTTGCCGGCCAGCGCGTGCTCATCATCGGCGCGGCCGGCGGCGTCGGGCATTTCGCCGTGCAGGTGGCGAAGCACCTCGGCGCCCACGTCGTCGCGACCTGCAGCGCGTCGAACGTCGAGTTCGTGCGCGAGCTCGGCGCCGACGAGGTCGTCGACTATTCGAAGGACGACGTGACCGCGCGCAGCGACAAGTTCGACGTCGTGTTCGACGCCGCGGATGCGCTCGGCTGGCAACGCGCGCGATCGCTGCTGGTCCGCGGCGGCCTGTATCTCGGCACCGGGAGCAGCACGGCGTCCGCGATCGGCACGGTGGCCGCAGGCCTTCTGGCGCCGATGCTGACCGGCACGCGCGCACAGACGTTCCTGCTGAAAACCGGGGGCGCGAGCTGCCGGCGCCTGGCAGAACTGCTCGCCCGGGACGTTTTGAAGCCGCATATCGCGCACCGCGTGTCGCTCGAGCAGGTGGCCGACGCGCAGCGGCGCATGGAAAGTGGTCACGGACGCGGCAAGACGGTCGTGCTCCCGCATGGACCGGTTGTCTAGCTAGCGAAGGCCTAGGTCATGCGCTTACTCACCGCGATGTTCGTCCTGCTGCTGCTGGCGGGTCCCGCGCGCGGAGGTTATTCGTTCGAGGCGCCGCCGTCGCATCCGGACTGGGAGCCCGGCATCGAGGCGATCCAGCGCCTCGACTGGTCTGCGGCGATCACGCACCTCGCGCAGGTCGTGCGCAACGAGCCCGACAACGCCGACGCGCAGAACGCGCTCGGCTTCGCTTACCGGAACAGCAATCAGATGGCAAATGCGTTCAAGCACTTTCGCGAAGCGCTGCGCCTGAACCCGAAGCATCGCAGCGCCCACGAGAACATCGGCGAGGCCTACCTCAAGACGGGCAACAAGGCGAAGGCGCGAGAGCATCTCGCCGCACTCGAGCGGCTGTGCGGCAAGTCCTGCGACGAGCAGCGGAATCTCGCGAAGGCGATCGCCGCGGCGAGCTAGCGGTGCTTAGCGGCAGCGGGAAGTACCGGCGTGTAGGCGCCATCCTTCACGCGCTGCGCGGCACGACCTGTTGACCCCGGCGACCGGCGGATCGAGACTAGCGGGCGGATAGCGTAGACGCGTGCCAGGCACGACGGGAGAGCGACGATGCGTTGGGGCGACATGAGGCGCAGCGAGAACATCGAGGACCGCGGCAGCGGCGGATTCCCGATGGGCGGCGGCGGAATGCGGATCGGCCTGGGCGGCATCATCATCGCCCTGATCGCGAGCGTGCTGTTCGGCATCAATCCGCTCGACATCCTGGGCGGCATGGAGGCCCCTGCCCCGGCGCCGGCACCGGAATCGCGCAGCGCTCCGCCAGGTTACGGACCGCAGGGTTCGCCGCAGGCTCAGCCGGCGAATCCGACGAAGGAAATGGTCGCGCGCGTCGTCGGCGACACCGAGGACGTCTGGCAATCGCTGTTCAAGGCGCTCGGCCGGTCGAACTATCCGCCGCCGACGCTCGTGATGTTCTCCGGCAGCGTCTCGTCCGCGTGCGGGATGGCGAGCGCCGCGGTGGGGCCGTTCTATTGCCCGAACGACGGGAAGGTGTACCTGGACATCGCATTCTTCAACCAGCTCGAGCGCCGCTTCGGCGCGCCGGGCGATTTCGCGCAGGCGTACGTCGTCGCGCACGAGATCGGCCATCATGTGCAGAACGTGCTCGGGACGATGAAGCAATTCGACGCGCAGGCGTCGCGGATGGACGAGCGCCGGCGTAACCAGTCGCAGGTGCGCCTCGAGCTGCAGGCGGACTGCTACGCCGGCGTATGGGGCTACTTCGCGCAGAAGCGCAACCTGCTCGAGCCGGGCGACCTCGAGGAGGGGCTGCGCGCCGCCGCGGCCGTCGGGGACGATCAGATCATGAAGCGAACGCAAGGCTACGTCGTCCCGGACGCGTTCACCCACGGCTCCGCCGAGCAGCGGATGCGCTGGTTCCGCCGCGGCATGGAAAGCGGCGACCCGCGCCAGTGCGACACGTTCTCGTCGTCGCAGCCCTGATCCTCCGACCGTTCGCCGGCCGGCGCTGCCCGTTCACGTAGGCGGCTTGCCCCGCGCGGCCCGGCTGTCGATAATGGCGTCGGCACGCCCGCGTGCCACTTCAGCCAGGAGGCCGACCATGAAGAGCCTCGTTATCGCCGGCATCGCCGGCGTGCTGCTGCTGTCGGGTTGCGCACCGGTGCAATACACGAAGGCGGACATCGACGGGCTCATCGTATGCAATTCCGACGTCATGGATCAGGTCGAGCGCAATGCCAGGCGCAATTTCACCCAGGTGGTCTGGGTGCGCTGCCCGACCGCGACCCTGCGCGTCATCTGAAGGTCGCTGCGCGCGATCGGCCCCGGTCGATCGCGGCGGCGCGAAGCGGCGGCGCGTGAACCGCCCGCCCGCGTCGACCACGTCCTGCCCGGGATGCGGCGCACCGATGCGTGCGCTGGTCCTCGGGCGCAAGCCGCACGGCGAGAGCGTCGTCGACCTGTGCGACGGCTGCCATGCGCTGTGGCTCGATACGCACGAGAGCGTGCAGCTGACGCCGGGCGCGATCGTTTCGTTGTTCCGCGAGGTGAGCTCGGCTGGCGCGCCGACGCGTCGCGCCGTGCCGGCTGCGCTGCAGTGCCCGCGCTGCCGGGCCTCGCTGGCGCAGACGCAGGACCTGCGCCATTCGACACGATTCAGCTATTGGCGATGCACGAAGGGCCACGGCCGCTTCACGCCGTTCGTGCAGTTCCTGCGCGAAAAGGACTTCATCCGACCGCTCACGCCTGCGGAGCTCGAAAGACTGAAGGCGCACTTTCGCACGATCCGGTGCAGCGGTTGCGGCGCGCCCGTCGACCTCGCACGCGACATGGTGTGCAGCTTTTGCCGCGCGCCGGTGGAAGCGCTCGATCCCGCCGCGGTCGCCACGACGCTGAAATCGCTCGGCGATGCGGAGACCAAGCGCACGACGGTCGACGTCGACGCGTTGGCCGACGCGATCATCGCCTCGCACGGGCGTCCTCCGTTGCATCGCGTGTCGGAAGCCCTCAGCGTGGACGCCGGCGACCTGATCAGCGCGGGCGTGGCGATCGTCCTTGCGGCGGTCGACGATTGAACTCTCCACCGGCGATGAGGTCGGGTTGCCCGGCCGCCGGCCCTCAGTACAATGCCATGCTTGTTCCGCGATCCCGGAGATTCGCCCATGGCCGTACGCATCCTGCTCGCTGCAGCGAGTTTCGCCTTCATCGCCTCGGCTTCTGCGCAGCAGGCCAGTCCCGCGCCCGCGCCGGCACGTGCGCCGATCGCGCCGCATGCCTGCAAGAAACCCGGCGATTTTCCCGGCCGCCTCGCCTCCGACAACAACCGTCGCAGCTGGGTCAAGGAGGCGAACGATTACCTGGCCTGCCTGAAGAAATATGCGATGGAGCATCAGGCGATCGCGCAGCCGTTGTTCGAGCAGGCGAAGCCGCACGCCGACGCGGCGAATGCGGCAATCGACGAACATAACAAGGCGGCCAACCAGTTCAAGGAAGAGCAGGAAAAGGGGAGCTAGGTAAACAAGAACCTACGAGCACATCAAGCGACCTCGGCGCCCGAATGCGCCGGGGTCGCCTTTCCTGATAGGTTTCGCGCTACCGCGTGCCTGGGACGTAGCGCTCGACACTGGTCACGCGCCCGTTCAAGCACACGAAAGCCGCGAACGCGTTCGCGTTCGCCGGGTCGAGCATGTACACGTACCGCGCGCCGGTGGTCGTACCGGCGGAGAGCGGCTCCTCGCGGTCCGGCGGCCCCGCATCCTGCAACACCGCCGTGCACGTCTTGCCCACGGCGAGTGCTTCGCGTATGCGCGATTCGCGGTCCGCCCCGGGTTGCGCGCCGCCAGCGACCGACGACGAGGGGATTGAGACCGCGACTCCGCTTGAGCGGAATCGCTTCGCATCCATGCAACAGCGTTGTTGACGAAGCCGAGCCGCGTCGTCTGACCGGCCTTCGCATACACCCAGACCTCGGTGCCCGATTCTCCGGACCGCGGCGCACGGATCTCGGCAGGCGCCCCGAGCGCTTCGGTGACGAACGGCTTCGGCATGCCGACGACGACGCGCTGCTCGCGTGCCGCCGCCGACCACATCGCCTCGCTGCCCGCCGGGCGGATCGACACCGATTCCTCGAGCTTCACGGTCCCGCCCTGCTGCCCGCCGGTGCACGGCGATTGCTGGTACGTCGTGTGGCCGTTCTTGTCGACACACTTGAAGACTTGCGCGACGGCGGGAGCCGCCAGCAGTGCCACGATCACCGCGGTCGCTCGCGTCGTGAACCGGATGGCAGCGCAGGACTTGGGCATTGCGTCGTCTCAAGGTGCGATGCGCGACACGGTATCATGGCTCGTACCTCGAGGGATGCGCCGTCGGGCACCCCGCACGAACCATCCGTGATGGCCGCCCGTCCCCAACCCAAGCTCTCGGTCGCCTCATCCGCGGACGAAACCGCCCGCGCGATCGCGCTCGCGCTGATCGAGGGATTCGACAAGCACTACGCGCTGTTCCGTGACTGTGCCCGCGCCGCGAAGAAGCATTTCGAGGCCGGCAACTTCCTCGCGATCGGCCATGTCGCGCGCGACCGGATCGACTTCTACGACCGGCGGGTCGAAGAGGCCGCGGAACGCATCGATCGCGAGTTCGGCTCGCTCGATCTCGCCGGCAACAGCGCCGACGCGCTGTGGGCGCGGGTCAAGCTGTACTACATCGGCATGCTGATCGAGCACCGGCAGCCGGAGTGCGCCGAGACCTTCTTCAACTCGGTGTCCTGCAAGCTCCTGCATCGCACGTACTTCCACAATCGCTTCCTGTTCGTGCGGCCCGCCGTCTCGACCGAGTATCTCGACGCCGACCCGCCGACCTACCGCAGCTACTATCCGCGCCGAAGCGGCCTTCGGCATGCGCTCATCGACATCGTCCTCGACCTGCGCTTCGAGAGCCGCTTCGAGGATTTTCGCCGGGACCTGCGCAATCTGCTGCGCGCGTTTCGTCGCAAGATGCCGCGGCCGTTCGTTGCCGCGCCAGAGCTTGCAGATCCAGGTGCTCGGCAGCCCGTTCTTCCGCAACCGCACCGCGTACATCGTCGGCCGCTTCATCAACGGACTCGACGTGCGCCCGTTCGCCGTATCGATCAAGCACGCCCCCAACGGTCGGCTCTATGTCGATGCGCTGCTCCTCGAGCCGACCGAGCTCGCGTTGCTGTTCTCCGCGAACCGCGCGTACTTCCTGGTCGACATGGAAGTGCCGTCGGCATTCGTCGCATTCCTGCACGCCATGCTTCCGGACAAGACCGCCGCGGAGCTCTACACGATGGTCGGGTTGCAGAAGCAGGGCAAGACGCTGTTCTTCCGCGACTTCCTGCATCACCTGCGCCACTCGACCGACCGCTTCATCGTCGCGCCGGGCATCAAGGGCCTGGTGATGGCCGTGTTCACGCTGCCCTCCTACCCTTACGTCTTCAAGGTGATCAAGGACCGGATCGCCCCGTCGAAGGACACGGATCGCGCGAAGGTCATGCGCAAGTACGCGCTGGTCAAGCATCACGACCGCGTCGGCCGGATGACCGACATCCTCGAATACTCGGACGTCGCCTTCCCGCGCGACCGGTTCAGCGAATCGCTGCTCGCGGAGCTCCAGGCGATTGCGCCGTCGCAGGTGGAAAGCGACGGCGATCACGTGCTCATCCGGCACGTGTACATCGAGCGTCGGTTGACGCCGTTGAATCTGTACCTGGAGCGCGCCGACGACGGCGAACGAGCGCGTGCGGTGCGGGAATACGGCGAGGCGATCGCGCAGCTCGCGACCGCCAACATCTTCGCCGGCGACCTGCTGTTCAAGAACTTCGGCGTGACGCGTTACGGGCGCGTGATCTTCTACGACTACGACGAGATCGAATACCTGACCGATTGCCGGTTCCGGCGCATTCCGCAACCGCCGCCCGGCTTCGACGAGATGTCCTCCGAGGTTTGGTATCCGGTCGGTCCGCGCGACGTCTTTCCCGAGGAGTTCGCGACGTTCCTCCTGACCGATCCGAAGATCCGCGAGGCGTTCCTGCGGGATCATGCGAACCTGCTCGACGCCGCATGGTGGCAGCAGGTCCAGCAGTCGATCCTGGAGGGTGCGGTGCCGGAGGTGCTCTCGTATGCGGACAGCGTGCGTTTCCGCCGCGAGGACGCGCGTCCTGGTGCATCGGCTCCCGCTGCATCGCATCCGGATTGAGACGTCGAGGGCAGCGGAGCGCGCAGGTGTAAAGCAGATCGTCGGTTGCACGGCGCTGTGGTCGACAGCCCAGGGAACGGCGCGACCGTTCGGCGGCTGCGCGATGCCGGTCCTCGCGCAACGCTGGCGCGGCGCTTATGCTTCGGCGGATCATTCGCAGATAACTCGAACTCACGCGAACCACGCGGCAAGAGCCGCGCCGTCGCGACAACACGAACTGCGGGGGGCGGCACCTTGTACCTGAATGTCGCGGCGACCTATCGGATCGGACCGGGACCTTCGTCCTCGCAAACGGTCGGACCGCTCGAGGCGGCGCGCCGATTCGGGCACGAGCTGGCCGCCGACGGCCTGGTGTCGCGGACGCAGCGTGTCCGCGTCGAGCTGTTCGGCGGGCTCGCTTGCACCGGCCGCGAGCTCGGTGCGCAGCGCGCCGTCGTGGCCGGCCTCGCCGGAATCCCCACCGCCTCCTGCGACGCTTCGCTGCTCGCGCGCTGCACGGCCGACGCCGATGCCGACGGTGCGATCGCGCTCGCAGGCCGCCACCGGATCAACTTCCATCCTTCGCGGGACATCGTGTTCCGCGTCGATCAGGCGCTCGTCTACGACGGCAACGCGCTCGCCTTCACCGCTTACGATGTCAATGGCGATCCGCTCGCCTCGCAGGTCTATTTCTCGCCGGGCGACGGGCTCGTCATGACGCGCGACGAGCGCTCCGGCCGGCGCGGTCCGGCGCGCGTGCCGTATCAGTTCGCGACCGGCGACCAGTTGCTCGACGCGGGGCGCGAGCACGGCAAGCGCATCGCGGATCTGGCACTCGCCAACGAATGCGTCGTGCAGAGCCCGGGTGAAGTGCGCGCGACGTTGCTTCGCGTCGCCGACGCGATGCGGGCGTCGATCGAGCGTGGCCTTTCCACCGACGGCACGTTGCCGGGCGGTCGCGTGCGTCGCGCACCGGCGCATGCGGATGCGCTCCGTGCAGCGCAGGCGTCGCCGGCCCAGTGGTGTGCAGTGTTCGCGACCGCGGTCGCCGAAGAGAATGCAGCCGGTGGCCGCGTCGTCGCTGCGCCGTCGAACGGTGCAGCGGGACCGGTGGCCGCGTTGCTCACGCATTTCCGTGAGACCAAGCCGTTGAACCTCGAGGAGCGGACGGTCGAGTTCCTGCTCGCCGCGGCGGCGATCGCCGGCGTGCTTCGCGCCAGCGGTCTGGTCCAGGCAGGATGCCAGAGCGAAGTGGGACTGGCCGCCGCGATGGCCGCTGCCGGCTACGCCGCCGTCATGGATGGCACGAATGCGCACGTGCTGATGGCCGCCGAGCTCGCGCTCGAGCCGCACCTGGGCCTCGCTTGCGACCCGGAGGGTGCACGCATCCAGCAGCCCTGCATCGAACGCAACGCAACCGCCGCGGGCCGCGCGATCACCGCCGCGCAGAACGCGCTGCGCCAGCATGCGCCGCGCAACTCGCTCGATGCGCTGACGCGGTCGATGATCGATCGCGGCCGGCAGATGGCGGGTCGCTACAAGGAAAGCTCCCTCGGTGGGATCGCGGTAAACGTCGCCGACTGCTGACTGCTGGTGAGGAAAGCTCCCTTGGTGGGATCGCGGTGAACATCCCCGACTGCTGATCGCTTGCGCTATGCTCCGGGTCGCAAGATCACCGGAGCCCCCGTGTCCAGAGTCCGTCGTCTTTCTGCCGCGGCCCTCGCGATCGTCGCGGCGGCGCTCGTTGCCGCCTGCGCCCCCACTCCGGAAAAGCCCGAGGAAGTGCCCTCGCCGGACACGTTCGAGTGCACGATCGAAGCCGAGCGCTGGCTGGTCCGTTTCACCGACCAGGAGGCGCGCCTGCTGACGCCGCAAGGCGAGCGCATCAATCTCTACCAGATCGCGACCGGCTCCGGCGTGCGCTTCACGAACGGCCTGATCGAGCTTCGCGGGCGCGGCACCGAGCTGACGCTGATCCGCGACAACTTCGCGCGCCAGCTGGTGGGGTGCAAGCCGCTCATGATCCCCAAGGAGCCGGCGAACCCGATGATGCGGATGTGGCAGCCGCCACCGCCGTCGCCGCTCGGCAAATGAAGGGGGTCGCGCCGGTCGTCGGCGTGATCGGCACCGGGGCGATGGGCATGGGCGTCGTGCGCTCGCTCGTGCGACACGGCGTGCGCACGCTCACTCGCGACATCCGGCCCGAGGCGGACCGCGAAGCCGCGGCGCTCGGTGCAGTGCCGTGTGCATCGGCAGCAGCGCTCGCCCGCGAAGCGAGCATCGCCATCGTGCTGGTCGTCGACCACGGGCAGGTCGACGACGCGCTGTTCGGTGCGCATGGCGCGGCGTCGGCATTCGCTCCGGGGAGCGTCGTCGTGCTGTCGTCGACCCTGGACCCGCTCTACGTCGCGGCACTCGGGCCCCGTCTTGCCGTGCACGGTGTCGAGCTCGTCGACGCCCCGGTGTCCGGCGGTCCCGCGAAAGCCTCGGCGGGCACGATGACGATGATGGTGTCGGGCTCGCAGGTTGCCCGCGAGCGTTGCGCACCGGTGCTCGGTCGCATCGCGGGACGCCTGTTCGAGGTCGGCGACCGGCCGGGCCAGGCCGCCACGTTCAAGATCGTGAACAACCTGCTTGCGGCGGTGAATCTCGCAGCCGGCGCCGAAGCGCTCGTGCTGGCGAAAAAGGCGGGAATCGATCCGCGCGCGGCGCTCGAAGTGATCAACGCAAGCTCTGGCGCGAGCTGGATCGTCGCCGACCGCATGGGTCGGGCGCTGTCCGGCGACAGGGGCGTGCGCGCTGCGACAAAGATCCTCGCCAAGGACGTCGGCATCGCGGCGGCGCTCGGCGCCCGCATGCACACCGACGTGCCGTTCGCACGGGCGGCGCAGCAAGCGTTCGACGAAGCCGTCAGCGCGGGGCTCGGCGAGGAGGATGACGCGGCGATGCTGCAGCTGTTCGCGAAGCGCGCCGGCCTGACGATCGGCGACGCTTGAGCAAGATAACGGGCGGGCGCTCGGCAATACACCCGGGAAGTTCTAACCGCAATCCTCCAGCGGCATTGACCGCCTCGATACAGACGGCTTATCGAGAAAAGGATCGACGGGACGTCGACCAATGCGGGCGCCCCGTCGTTAGGAAAGGTCAGGCCAGCGAGCCGAACTCCACGTCGACCGGCGTCGGTGTATTCACGAGCGTGCTGAACTTGAGCTTGCCGTTCGCGTGCTGGATGCGGAAGACGGCGATGGTATCGGTGTTCTGGTTGGCCGCGTAGAGGAAGGTCCCCGAAGGATCGATGTTCATCCCGCGCGGCCACTCTCCGCGCGTCGACTCCCAACCGATCACCTCGAGCTGGCCCGTCTCGGCGTCGATTTCGAATGCGGTGACGCTGTTGTGGCCTCGGTTGGTGTTGTAGAGAAATCGCCCGCTCGGATGGATGCGGATTTCCGCGGTGGTATTGGAGCCGGTGAAGCGAGCCGGCAACGTCGAGAGGGTCTGTGACGCGATGAAGGCGCCGCGCACGGGGTCATAGTCGAAGACGGTGATGGACGAGACCAGCTCGTTGAGCACGTAGGCATGTTGCCGATCGGGATGAAAGGCCATATGCCGTGGTCCCGAACCGGAGGCAACTGGTGCGAATGGCACCGTGTTCGGGCTGATCGCGCCCGACCCGAGGTCGAGATTCAGGACGTTCACTTTGTCGCCACCGAGATCCACGCCGAACACATGGTTCGCATCGACGTCGGTCAGAATCTGGTGCGCGTGCGGCCCTTCCTGGCGATCGGGATTGGGTCCTGTGCCATTGCCGACGCTTTGGAATAGCGCGGTCATGGGACCAAGCGAACCGTTTGGCAGGATCTGAAAGGCTGGAAAATTCCCGGTCCCGTAGTTGGCCGCGAGTACGTACCCTCCGGAGGGATGCACGCTCAAATGCGTTGTGAAACTTCCGCTTGCCAACGCCGTGTTGAGAAAGGTTAGCGTTCCAGCGGCCTGATTGACGGCATATGCGCTCACCCGGCCGGCGAGATCCTCGTTGACCGAATAGAGATGCGTCAGCGACGGATCGAGTGCGACAAACGACGGATTCGACGCCGGCACGACCTGGACCTGCGTCAACCCTCCGTCGTTCGGATCCATCCTGAAGACGTAGATGCCGACAGCGGTGCTCGGATGAGTCCCGCCGGGAGGAACATCGGGAGCTGTGTAAGTGCCGACGTAGACGAATCGGGCAGCCGCGTCGGACGGTTTCTTCTTGAGAGCATCCAATGAAGCGGCGGCGACCGATTGCGGTCCGTAGGCTCGCGACGGCAGTAGCTGCGCCGAGCAACGGAAGAAATTGCCGTCGAGTGAAGCCGGACGAAAGCTGCCTCTGGTCCTGCTCGAACTTTTCGGATGAAGCCATGTTGCCTCCTAGCTGCCCCTCGTACGAAGTTCAAGAGTCGGTGCTTTCGCTCCTTCGGCGTGCAAACGCATGCGGGATGCGCAAGTCGTTCATTGGAGAGTGGAGCGCGTCGTGCACAACACGTGCGAACCGCTGCGGAGAGAGGCGGCGTTGTTGTGCTGTCAGGAGCGAATCAAATCTAGACTCGGGCTACAAGCGTGTCAACACGACGTGATATAGAACGTTGACAACGGATCACCGCGTAGCACTGCTTGGGCAAGTTCCGATCGTTTACTTGTCCCTGAGCTTCGAATCCACGTCCGTATACATCCACACCTGCGAGCGGATCGGATGCGGGACGTAGTTGCGGATCCAGCGATGGTGCACGTGGTCCTCGAGGATGTGCACGGTCAGCCGCCACGGCGCGTAGGCGACGACCAGCTCGGTCATCCGGTTGAACAGCGCCGTGCGCTCGAGGTGAATCCGGCAATGCACGCGCCTGCTCGTAGAGCTTGTTGAACTCGGGCAGGTTGAAACGCGACTGGTTCTCCTGGCCGGCGTTCGGACCGTAGAGAAGCTGCATGAAGTTCTCGGCGTCCGGATAGTCGGCGTTCCAGCCGTCGCCGCGCATCGGGATCTTGCCGAGCCGCGCCATCTTGCGAAGCTCCGGGCAGCTTTTCCTTCCTGAACTCGACCTTGAGCCCGATGGCGTCGAGATTGCGCTTCCACAGCTCGTCGGCCTGCCGCTGCGCCGAGGTCGGCGTCGACCAGCGCTCGAGCACCAGCGGCTTGCCGTCGGGCGCCTCGCGGAAGCCGTCGCCGTTGCGATCCTTGTAGCCGAACTTGTCGAGCAACGCGCGCGCCGCGGCAGGATCGTACAGCTGCGCGTTGGTCGCTAAGCTTCGGGTCGTAGCCTTCGATGTCCGCGGGAATCGGGCTTGCGCGCCGGCACCGCGCGACCCTTCAGCAGCACGCGGATGGCCTCGTCGTTGTTGTAGGCCATGCCGATCGCGCGGCGCAGCGCGATCTTCTCGGGCGTATAGCCGCCGACGACCGGATCGTCGAGGTTGAAGTAGGTGAAGTAGACGTTCGGGCGCAGCAGGACGTCATGCTTGATGCCCTTCGCGGCGAGCTCGGGCTTGAGCTTGCCGTTGGTGAGCGCGAGCTCGACGAACTCGGACGGAATGCCGGGCGCCTCGATGCCGTCGATCTCGCCGTTCAGGAACGCGAGCCAGCGCGCCTGGCCCTCCTCGATGATCGAGATCTCGACGCGCCGCGCGAACGGCAACGGCTTGTCCTTCATCGCGTTCGCGACCGGCTGCAGCGCCGCGGGCACCGGTCCCGAGGGAACGTAGGTCGTGCGGCGGAAGTCCGGATTCGCCTCGAGCACGATCCGCGAGCTGCGCTTGTACTCGGCGAGCCGGTACGGACCCGTGCCGACCGGATGCGCGCCGATGTCCTGGCCATGCGCCTCGACGACTTCGCGCGCCATCGCCGCCAGGTTCGGCACCGCAAGCACGTAGGCGAAGCGGTAGTCCGGCGCCTTCAGGCGGATCTTCAGCGTGTAGCGGTCGACGACCTCGAGGCCGGGCAGCGGCGCGTCGTAGTCGAACTTGCCGGTCTTGCGCGCGCGCTCCTGCGCCTCGTCACCGCCGACGAGCTTCCCTTCGAGCAACCACGCCCAGGGCGACTTCTGCACCGGGTCGAGGTGCCGCTTGAAGCTGTACGCATAGTCTGCGGCGGTGAGCTCGCGGCGCTGGCCCTTGAACGCCGGGTGCGGCGTGAACACGATGCCCTTGCGCAGCCGCGCGACGTAGGTCCTGCCGCCGTCCTCGACCTTCGGCAGCGCCTCCAGCGTCAGGGGCGCGAGCTTCAGCGGACGGGCGAGGTAGTCGTAGTCCAGCATCGCTTCGAAGACGTTGGCGATGATGCTGTCGGACGCGGCGTCCGAGGCGAACGCCGGATCGAAGCTCGTCTCGGCGATCGAGAAGGCCACCCGCAGCGTCTTGACCGCGTCCGCGGCGTGCACCGGCCGACTGAGGGCTGCCGCGGCGACTGCCGCACAAAAGCACACCGCGCGCAGTCGCGTTCGACCCTCGGAACTCATCGATCTCTCTCCAGCCCCGCCTTTTGCGAGCGGCCGTAATGTAGCACCGGGAATCCCGACTCATCGTCGGCCGCCCTTGGCATAATGGACCGAACGACTTCGCCGGAGTTCCCCATGACCGCTGCACCGCTGAAGCGCTTCCTCGTCCCGTTGCTCGCCTTCATCGCGCTGCTCGGCGCGTGTTGCCGGCAAGCGCGCAGGCGCCGGCGAAGACCGCCATCGCCACCTTCGCGGGCGGCTGCTTCTGGTGCATGGAGGAGGTGTACGACAAGGTGCCGGGCGTCGTGTCCACGACCTCCGGCTACATGGGGGGCAAGAAGCGGAATCCGACCTACGAGGAGGTGTCGCGGGTGGCACCGGGCACACCGAGGTCGTGCAGGTCGTCTACGATCCTTCGAAGGTCAGCTACGAGAAGCTGCTCGACGCGTTCTGGCACAACATCGATCCGACGGTAAAGGACCGGCAGTTCTGCGACAGCGGCAGCCAGTACCGCGCCGAGATCTTCGTGCACAACGACGAGCAGCGGAAGGCCGCCGAGGCCTCGAAGGCCGCGATCGAGAAAACCAAGCCGTTCAAGGATCCGATCGTCACGCCGATCACGGCGGCCGGCGAGTTCTGGCCGGCCGAGGAGTACCACCAGGACTACCACCAGCGCAACGCGGTTCGCTACAAGTACTACAAGACCGGCTGCGGGCGGGAGGCTCGCCTGAAGCAGCTGTGGGGCAACGCCGCGGCGGCGAAGTGACGCACAAGCCCAGTCGCGGGTCGCACGGCGGAGTGCGACTGCGTCATCCCCGCGAAGCGGGGATCCAGTGTCTTTGACGGAGTCTTCGGATGGAAATGAAGCGGATGAGCGGCGGCAGCCTGCGCTCGGCCGGCTACGACGAGCGCGAGCAGACGCTCGGGTGGAGCTCACCGCAGGAACGTTCGAGTACAAGGGCGTGTCGCCCGAAGTGTGGCGGCGCTTCTCGACCGCGTCGTCGCCGTGGAGCTATTTCCGCGACAACATCGAGGAAGAGTTCGCGGCGAAGCGCGTGCGATGAAACCGCAGCTCGACTGCGCACAACGTTCGTTTTTGCGTGAGCTTGTACGCGCGCGCCGACGGGCCGCCCCTAGGGCGCGCGCCTGATTCAAACCCGACGAAAAAGGTGCAGCGCCGACGCTTCGTCAGGCACTGCACCCGCGGACGCCTTTTTCGTCGGAAGCGCTACTGGATCGAGAGCTTGCGGCCCGCCTGCGGCGCCTTCTTCGCAAGCCGCAGCTCGAGGACGCCGTTCTCGAACTTCGCTTCGCTGGCCGACTCGTCGATTTCGGTGGGCAGCGTGAAGGTACGGAACAGCTGGCCGACATAGCGCTCGACATGCAGCGCGCGCTCGCCTTCCTTGCGCTCGACGTTGCGCTTCACTTCGGCTGCGATCGTGACTTGATTGCCGTCGATCGTGACCTGGATGTCGTCCTTGGTGACGCCGGGAAGGTCGGCGGTGACGATGTAGGCCTTTTCGTCCTCGGTGACGTCGATGCGGAACGATTGCTGCGCCAGCTGGCCGTCGCGCTCGCTTCGGACGGGGCGGAGGAAGCTGCGGAGGATGTCCTCGAACGGCGCATCCGCGAACGGGTCGTACAGTTGAATCCGGGCCATGATGGGGCTCCTTGTCGGTTCGTGCCTGGGGTTCCGGTGCCCGAGGCCGGCTCGCGCCTCGCGCACCACGCCTCCCATCTGTGGATCGCAAAACCGGTTTCAAGCCCCGGGAA
Source organism: uncultured beta proteobacterium (assembly GCA_963804205.1). Classification (GTDB taxonomy): domain Bacteria; phylum Pseudomonadota; class Gammaproteobacteria; order Burkholderiales; family Casimicrobiaceae; genus VBCG01. The sequence continues at coordinate 127,304 of CAWDPJ010000013.1, forward strand.
TGCGCACAAGTGCGCGACAGGGGCTGCACGGCCGAAGCCGGGCCTGCCACAATAGGCTTTCGAGGAGAGTCGCCACGATGAAGCCGACCGCCGCCCCGCTCACCGCCGCCGAACGTGCCGTGCTCGAGAAGCGCCTGCGCGAGCGCCAGCGGGAGCTGCGCGCCGAGATCACGGCGCACCTGGGCAAGGGAACCGACACGGGGATCGTCGGCCTGTCCAGCGTGCCGACCGAGACCGACGACTGGGGCGTGGGCGACGAGCTCGCCGCGCGGGACATCGCCGAGGCGAGGCAGCAGCTCGCCGCGCTCGCCGATGTCGAGGGCGCGCTCGGCCGGATGGCCGCCGGCTCCTACGGCGAGTGCGTCGACTGCGGCGAGCCGATCGCCACGGCGCGGCTGAAGGCCTACCCGGCCGCGACCCGCTGCATCGATTGCCAGGGCGCGTTCGAGAAGCGGGAGGCGGGGCCGCCGCTTACCGCGGTGTAGCAGGCCGATCCAAGACGGCGCCCGACGCGGGGTCGAATTCGTGGTCAGCGCTTGCGCGCTTCGACGCCTTCTTGCTAGCGCTCTTGATGGGGCGCTTGCGGCGCCGAGTGCTTCCGGATCCAGGCGAAGAACTCGCGATACCACAGCCGCGAGTTCTGCGGCTTCAGGATCCAGTGGTTCTCGTCGGGAAAGTAGACGAGCCGCGCCGGCACGCCTTTCGCCTTCAGCACGTCGTAGTACTCGAGCGCCTGCGTGGCCGGCACGCGGTAATCGAGCTCGCCGTGGATCACGAGCGTGGGCGTCTTCGCCTTGCCGACATAGTGATGCGGTGACTGCTTCGCCACGCGCTTCGCGTCCTCCCAGTAGAACGCGCCGAGCTCGCGCGCGAAGAACGCGTAGCCGTCGGTCGCCATCATGCTCTCCCAGTTGTAGCAGCCGGCGTGGCAGACATAGCTGCGATAGCGGTCGGTATGGCCGTTCATGTACGCGACCATGTAGCCGCCGTAGCTGCCGCCGGTCGCGACCAGGCGCGAGCGATCGATGTAGCCCTGCTTCAGCATGAAGTCGGTCGCGGCCTCGACGTCGGCGTACTCCTTCTCGCCGTAGCGTCCGGTGATCGTCTCGAGGAACTTCTGGCCGAAGCCGGACGAGCCGTGATAGTTGACGCAGACAACGACATGACCGGTCCCGGCGAATACCTGCGTGTTCCAGCGGAAATGCCAGCCGTCGTGATGCGACGCGTGCGGCCCGCCGTGGATCGAATGCATGAGCGGCCACTTCCGGCGCGGATCGAAGCCCGGCGGATAGGTGACGAAGACCTGCACCGGCTCGCCGCCCCAGCCCTTCACCGTGAACTCGCGCGTCTCTCCGAGCGCATGGCGAGCGAGCAGCGCCACGTTCAGGCTCTCGATCGCACGCTCGCCCGATCCGTCGCCGCGGATCGCGAACAGGCGCGGCGGATGCGCGGACGTCGAGCGATCGAACGCGATCACGCTGCCGTCGCGCGAGCGCGAGTAGCCGCCGATGGTCCCGCCCGCGCACACGAGCGCGGGCTGCGTTGCTCCGAGCGCGAGGCGATGAAGGCCGACGCGTCCCCGATCCTCCGACAGGAACAGCACGCTGCGGCTGTCCGGGTCCCACTGAACGTTCGTCGTTGCGCGGTCGTAGGCCGGCGCAAGCCGCGTCCACGCACCGCGCTTGCGCTCGATCAGGCGCAGATGACCCTGATCGTTGAACGCGCGCTGCGTGTCGTAGGCGTGATGGACGATGTGCCGGCCGTCCGGCGAGTAGCGCGGATGCTCGTCGGACATCCCGCTGTCCGCGGTGAGGTTGCGAACGCGGCCGGTCGAAAGATTCAGCACGACGATGTCGGCCCGCGCCATCATGCGCGGCTCTTCGCCCGGATCGAACGTCAGCGCGATCTCGCTTCCGTCCGGCGCGATGTCGAACTCCTCGGCATTCGGTTCCCAGGGCCGCAGCCGCAGGTTGCGTTTCGCGAAGACATCGCGCGTCGCCCCGCTTGCGACATCGCAGACGAAGACGTGCGGCTCGCGCCCGTCCGACAGCCAGTGATCCCAATAGCGGAACTCGCTGCGCTCGGTGACGTGCGCCTTCACCTTGTCGTCCTTGCGCGCCTTGAGGCGCTTGCCTTGCTGCGCGTCGGTCGCAAGGTCCGGCCATACCCACGACACGAACGCGATCCGCTTGCCGTCCGCGAACCACTTGATCGACGCCGCGCCGGTGGCAAGACTGGTGAGCCGGCGCGCCTCGCCGCCGTCGGGCGCGATCAGGTAGACCTGCGGTTCGGTGTCGTCCTTGCGCTTCGCGGTGAAGGCGATGAAGCGGCCGTCCGGCGACCACGCCGGCTCGCTGTCCTTGTCGCCTTCGGTGAGCTTGCGCGCTTTCGCGCCTTTCCGTTCCGCGAGCCCGGTCGGGAACAGCCACAACGCCGTCGAGCCCTCGTTGCGGTCCATGTCGTAGCTGGTGACCGCGGCGCAGGCAAGCGCGCCATCCGGCGAAACCGTCGGCGCGCCGACGCGGCGCAGCGCCCAGAGCGCTTCGACGGTAAGAGGCGGCCGGCGTCGGGTTACAGGCATCGTGGCTCCATCGCGTTAGAATCGAAGAGGCGCGATTCTAACCGCGGCCCGCCGCAAGCTAAGGGACCTGCGCCTCGAATCGGAAGCCTCGCGCTGAAATTCATCTCCGGCACTGATCCATGAACCCGCTCGAATCCTGGACCGAGGAGCAACGTTCTGCGTTCCTGTACCGGGCGTGCGCGACGGCCGAGCAGGGAACGAGGCGCGCCGAGCTGTTTCGTCGCCTCGCGGGCGAAGCGGAGGCGCAGGCGGCGATCTGGCGCGCGCAACTCACGGCACGCGGGCACCCGGCGCCGGGGCCATACCAACCGGACGCTCGCACGCGCATCGTCGCAAGGCTGGTGCAAGCCGTCGGTCCGCGACGCCTGCGCCGCGTGCTTGCGGCAATGAAAGTGCGGGGCATGGTGGTCTACGCCGGGCCGGAGCGCGGACGAAGGTCATGCGCTCCCGCGCGCGGACGGCATGATCGAGCACCGGCATCGCAATTGGGCGGTGGCGGCAACCTGCGCGCCGCGGTGTTCGGCGTCAACGATGGCCTGGTCAGCAATGCCGCGCTGATTCTCGGCATCGCCGGCGCCGCCGCCGAGCCGCGCGTCGTCGTCATCGCCGGCGTCGCGGGCCTGTGCGCAGGCGCGTTCTCGATGGCGACCGGCGAATATGTCTCGGTCCGCTCGCAGCGCGAGCTCTACGAGCACCAGATCGGACTCGAACGCGAGGAGCTCGCGCAATACCCGGAAGCCGAAGCCCAGGAGCTTGCGCTGATCTACGCGGCGAAAGGCGTGCCGCAGAAGGAAGCTGTGCGCCTCGCCGGCAAGATCGTCGCGGATCCCGAGCAGGCGCTCGACACGCTCGCGCGCGAGGAGCTCGGCCTGAATCCGGACGCGCTGGGTTCGCCATGGGGTGCGGCGGCGAGCTCGTTCCTGTCGTTCGCGGCGGGCGCGTTCCTGCCGCTCGCGCCGTTTCTCTGGGCGCCGGGCGATCGCGCGTTGCCGCTGGCGATCGGCATCACCGCCGTTGCGCTGTTCTCGATCGGCGCCCTGCTCTCACTGTTCACGGGCCGCAGTGCGCTTTACGCGGGCCTGCGCATGCTCGCGCTCGGCAGCGCCGCCGGAGCTGTCACCTACGCGATCGGTCGCCTGTTCGGCGTAGCCACCGGCTGATGGCGCCGCGCGAAGCGGCAGCGGTCCGCCTGAAAGCCGGACGCGAGAAGTCGCTGCGCCTGCGGCATCCGTGGGTATTCTCCGGCGCGATAGCAAGCGTCGAAGGCGAGCCCGCGCCCGGCGCCACCGTCGAGGTGCGCGCGGACGACGGCACTCGGCTGGCGGTGGCCGCGTGGTCACCGAAGTCGCAGATCCGCGCGAGGGTGTGGTCGTTCGAGCCGGCGACGATCGACGCGGCGTTCTTCGACGCGCGCGTGCGGCAGGCCATCGACATCCGGCGGCCGATGCTCGACGACGACCACACCGGATGTCGGCTGGTGCACGGCGAATCGGACGGCCTGCCCGGGGTCGTTGCGGACCGCTACGGCGAGGTCATCGTGCTGCAATTGCTTTCGGCCGGCGCGCAGGCGTGGCGAAGCGAGATCATTGCCGCGCTCGCAACCCACGCAGGCGCGCCGTGCATCGTCGAGCGATCCGATGCGGAAGTACGCGCGCTCGAAGGCCTGGAGCCGCGGGTCGGCGTCGTGCATGGAACGTTGCCCGACGACGTCGAGCTCCGCGAAGCGGGATTGCACTACGGCGTCGACGTGCTTCGCGGCCAGAAGACCGGCTTCTACCTCGACCAGCGCGACAACCGGAAGCTCGCCGGTGCCCACGCGAACGGTCGCAGCGTGCTGAATGCGTTCTGCTACACCGGCGGATTCACGCTGGCCGCGCTGGCCGGCGGCGCCGCCGAGGTGACGTCGATCGACAGCTCGCACGAAGCGCTGGAGCTCGCGCGTGCGAACCTCGCGCGCAACACCCGACTCGATGCGTCTCGCGCGCAGTGGATCGAGGCGGACGTGTTCGCGCAGCTGCGCAAGTTCCGCGACGCCGGGAAGTCGTTCGACCTCGTCATCCTCGACCCGCCGAAATTCGCCCCGACTGCGCAGCATGCGCCACGCGCCGCGCGTGCCTACAAGGACATCAACCTGTGGGCGCTGCGATTGCTGCGTCCGGGCGGCCTGCTCGCAACGTTTTCCTGCTCCGGCGGCGTGTCGGCGGATCTGTTCGGCAAGATCGTCGCCGGCGCCGCGCTCGATGCGCGGGCCGACGCGGCGATCGTCGGCAGGCTTGGCGCTTGCGCCGACCACCCGATCGCGCTCAACTTCCCGGAAGGCGAATACCTGAAGGGATTGCTGGTTCTCAAGCGGTGAGGAAACAGGGGGTCCGGATGGCGGACGCGGGTCTCGATTTCCGTCTGAACAGGTACGAGGGGAAATCGGCGGCGCACGTCGTCGCCCGAACCCGCACCAACGGAGACCCAATGCGTACTGTTCACGACCATCCCCGGCGCCGGACCTTCCCGGCAACCCTTGCTATCGTCGCGCTCGTCGTGGCGCTGCTCGGGTTCGCGACCGTTGCCGCGAATTCGCGAACCGCAGCCGATGCCACGCTAGCGCGCGAGGCGTATCCGACGAAGGCCGACAGGCCCGCGCCCACCGTGTATTTCCCGTCGCAGTTCGAATTGCAGGCGCGCGAGCCCGAGCCGCATATCGAGGCGTTCTGACGTGCGACCGGCGGACCTGACGGTTTCGCCAAAAACAAGGCCGCAACCGGTTGCCCGATGCGGCCTTGTAGTCTCGGCCGGGTGGACAGGAGGTCACCCGACCGTGTTCAGCAATCCTGCGGAGGCTCAAGCTCGTCTTCAGGCACTCCGACATGAATTTCTTGCGCTCGTCGCCCTTCTTGCCGACGGCCTCGCGTTGCAGTCCTTCATTCTCTGCTGCTGCGCGGTGAGCTTCTTCTCGGGCTCCTTGCCCGCAAGGCAGGCGCTCATGTAGGTCTTGCGCTCGTCGCCCTTCATCCCCGTGGCCTTCTCGTTGCACACCTTCATCCGCTCCTGCTGGGGATTTGGGGCGGTTGTCGGTCGCCGGCGGAGCGGGTGTCGTGGCCGGGGGCGGCGTTGTCGCCGCGGGCTTCGTGGTACCAGGCGCAGCAGGCGTCTGAGCCAGAGCCGATGCGGTCGCGACGGCGAGAACCACTGCCATCGCAACCAACCTGAGGGACTTCATCGGGATCGCCTCCTTGGCCTGCCGAGGGTGCTGCTGGTGTCTCGACCCCGGCGCGGTTCGACGTGCCGCCGGGTACCTACGGAACCGAGTTTAGGGCAGTCGCAGCGCACGAGGCAACGAATTCCCGGGGACGCTGCGAATCGCTGTTGTGGCGGCGCATCACGCGACCCAGCAGGGGTTCGGCTACAATGGCGGCGTGGCCTTGCCCTTGCGGCCTAAGCCGCTGAATCTGCTTGGAAAATCCCCGCAATGATTCTCGTTCTCGAGCCCAACACGCAGCCCGACGGCGCCGACTACCGGGTGCTGACCGGTCAGCTGGAGCGCCTGCCCAACATCCAGTACCGCGTCCACCGGGAGGTCGGCTCCGAGGTCACGCTGACCGAGATCTATCTGATCGGCAACACCGCCGCGCTGACGGTCGAGCAGATGCAGGTGCTGCCCTGCGTGCAGAAGGTCGTGCGGGTCTCCGAGGCCTACCGGGTGCTCGGGCGCCACAAGCAGGGCGACGATCGTCCCTCGTCGTTCGAGTACAACGGCGTCCGCTTCGGCCAGGACTCGCTCAACGTGTTCGCCGGGCTCTGCGCGGTGGATTCGCCCGAGTCGGTCGAGGCGATGATGAAGGCGCTGAAGGAGCACGGCCAGGTCTGCACGCGCATGGGCGCCTACAAGCCGCGCACCTCGCCGTATGCGTTCCAGGGCTTCGGTGCGACCTGCCTGCCGTACGTTTTCGAGCTCGCCGGCAAGTACGGTATCCGCGTCATCGCGATGGAGGTCACGCACGAGTCGCATGTCGACGAGATCCGCGATGCGCTGCGCAGCACCGGCAACCCGACCGGCGTGATGCTGCAGATCGGCACGCGGAACACGCAGAACTTCGAGCTTCTGAAGCTCGTCGGCCGCCAGCAGGAGTTCCCGGTCCTGATCAAGCGCGGCTTCGGCATCACGCTCGACGAGTCGCTGAATGCCGCCGAGTATCTCGCCACCGAAGGCAACCGCAAGGTGGTCTTCGGCCTGCGCGGCATGAAGACGAACATGGGCGACCCGCATCGCAACTTCGTCGACTTCGCGCACGTGCCGATCGTGAAGCGGCTGACGCGCATGCCGGTCTGCATCGACCCTTCGCACTCGGTCGGAACGCGCGCGCAGGCGCCGGACGGCCTGCTCGACATCTTCCACGTCGTCGCGCAGGGCGTGATCGCCGGCGCGAACATGGTCCTCGTCGACTTCCACCCGAACCCCGCGAAGGCGCTCGTCGACGGGCCGCAAGCGCTGCTGCTCTCCGAGCTGCCGTATTTCCTCGAGGACGTGGCGCTGGCGCGCGACACCTACGTCAAACGCACCGAGCTTGCGAATCGCATGCAGGCGGCGCGATCGACCCCACTGCGTTGAGCGACGCCCCGCACGAAGTCGAGCTGAAGCTCCGCATCCCCGCGGCGGCGGCGGATAGGGTATTGCGGCATCCCGCGGTCGCGGATCTGAAGCGCGCGCGTGCACGCACGACGAAGCTCAAGAGCGTCTATTTCGATACGCCGGACCGGAGGCTCGCCGGCGCGGGCGTCGCGCTGCGCCTGCGACAGGCCGGCCGCGATTGGCTGCAGACAGTCAAGGGGCCCGCTACGGATGGCAGCGCCGCCGGCCTGAACGAGCGCGTCGAATGCGAATGGCGGCTCGCGCGATCCCCGCAAGCGGCCGCCGCTCGATCTTGACAAGCTGGCGACGACGCCCTACCGGCGTGCGATCGAGAAGGCGACGCGGCATGCTGCTCTGGCACCGGTGTTCGTGACGCGCTTCGAGCGCACGACGGTTCCGCTGCGGTTCGCAGACCGCACGACGGCGCAACTGTGTCTCGACCGGGGGGTCGTGCATGCCGGCGAGCGAGCGGGTCCGGGGGTTGCGCGCGAACCGATCGTCGAGATCGAGCTCGAGCTTGAATCGGGCGACGCGACGCGCCTGTTCGATCTCGCGCTGGCGCTTTCCGGCGACCTGCCGATCGCCGTCGAGACCCGCAGCAAGGCCGCGCGCGGCTACGACCTCGTTGCGCCGCGCCGCGCCGGCGCCGTCACGGCGGAAGCCTTGGTCCTGTCCAAGGACGCGACGGCCGCCGAGGCGATGGCCACCGTCGTGCGCAGCTGCCTGCGTCAGGTCGAAGCGAATGCCGACGGCGTGCGGGTCGGCGATGATCCCGAATGGGTTCACCAGATGCGAGTCGGCGTACGCCGTTTGCGCAGCGCACTCGCACTCCTCCGCCGGGCCGTTCCTCCCGACACCCTGCAGCCGCTCGAAAGCGAGCTTCGATGGCTTGCCAGCGTGCTCGGCCGCGTGCGCGACCTCGATGTCTTCGCGCTCGACACGCTGCCGGCAATAGCGTCCGCATCGCAACGGGTCGATGCGAGCGCTGACGCGCTTGCGGCGCCGATCGACGTGCTTGGCGACCGTGCCCGAAGCCAGAGCGCCCAAGCACGACGGCAAGCACGCGCAGCGATCGATTCGCCGCGGTTCGCTCAACTGGTGCTCGCGGTAGGTCGGCTGGCAAGCGCACCGCTGCTCGGCGTGTCTGCCGAAACACCGGAAGGCGCGATGCTGCAACAGCCTGCGCGCACGTTCGCGGTCGAGCGTCTGAAGAAACGCCATCGCAAGCTGCACCGCGCGGGACAGTCACTGGACACAACGCCGGCGAAGCGTCACGAGACCCGGATCCAGGCGAAGAAGATGCGTTACGCCGCCGAGTTCTTCGCCCCGCTCTTTTCCGCGAAGCGCGTGCGAGCCTATCGCAAGTCGCTTGCGACACTGCAACAAGTGCTCGGCGCCGTAAACGACGCGGCGGTGGCGACGGCGCTGGCGTCGGAGTTGGCGCCGGACTCGCCATCGGCCACGCTGGTGGCCGGCTGGGCCGGCGCGCGTTCCGGCGGCGCAGACAAGCAGCTGGCACGCGCCTGGCGCGATCTCGCGGACGCGAAGCCTTTCTGGACCGGCCACTGACGACGAGAAACGAACCCGATCCGATCCTCGCCGGCGGCTATCGCGCTCCGGCGTGGTTGCCCGGCGGCCACGCGCAGACGATCTGGCCCTATTTCCTGCGGCGCGCTCGCGTGCCGATGCGTCGCGAAACGGTCGCCACCGGCGACGGCGATGTCTGGGAATTCGACTGGCTCGAGGCAACACCTTCGGCATCGGGTCCGCTGGTCGTGCTGTTCCATGGCCTCGAAGGCAGCTCGGAATCGCATTACGTGCGCTCGCTGTTCGTTGCGCTGGCGCGCGCGCGGCTGGCGCGGCGTCGTACCGCATTTCCGCGGATGCGCCGGGGGACCGAACCGCAAGCCACGCGCCTATCACTCGGGCGATCACGAGGAGATCGCTGCGATGCTCGGTGCGGTTCGCTCCCGAGTCGCGGCAACGACCGTCGTGCACGCGTGCGGCATATCGCTCGGCGGCAGCGCGCTGCTCAACTGGCTCGGACGCGCCGGAGCAGACGCGGCATCGATCGTGTCGCGTGCGGCGGCAGTGTCCGCGCCCCTGGACCTGATGGCTGCGGGCCATGCGATCGATCGCGGCGCGAACCGCATCTACGCGCGGCATTTCCTGCAGACGCTCAAACCGAAAGCGCTGGCGATGGCGTCGCGTTTTCCGGGCCTGCTCGACGCCAAGCGGATCGGCCGCGTCCGCTCGATGTGGGATTTCGACGATGTCGTGACCTCGCCGCTGCACGGTTTCGCAGGAACGACCGACTACTGGACTCGCGCCTCGTCGAAACCGTGGCTGTCGTCCATCGCCGTGCCGACGCTGGTGCTCAACGCCCGCAACGATCCGTTCGTGCCGGGCGAGTCGCTGCCGCAGCGCAATGAAGCTGCGCGCAACGTCGTTCTCGAGCAACCGACGCAGGGCGGCCACACCGGTTTTCTCACCGGCCCGGCGCCCGGTCGCCTCGACTGGCTGCCGCGGCGGCTGATCGCTTTCTTCGACGCGATCGATTGATCACGTCGCCGCTCATCCTGCCGCGCTCGCCTCCCGCTGCTGCGCGCCGGCGTCGGCGACAGCGACCGCCGTCATGTTCACGATGCGACGCACAGTCGACGATGGCGTCATGATGTGCACGGGCTTCGCGACGCCAAGCAGCAGCCCGCCCACCGTGATGCCTCCGCCGGCTGTCATCCTGAGCACGTTGTACGTGATGTTCGCGGCATCGACGTTCGGCATGATCAGCAGGTTCGCATCGGCCTTGAGCCGCGAATCCGGGAACACGAGCTGACGGACCGTTTTCGAGAGCGCAGTGTCTCCGCGCATCTCGCCTTCGACATCGAGATCGGGCGCACGCGCCAGGATCAGCTCGAGCGCGTCGCGCATTTTCTGCGCCGACGGCGCATCCGAACTGCCGAAGCTCGAATGCGACAGCAACGCGATGCTGGGCTTCTGGCCGAAACGCCTCACTTCCTCGGCGGCGAGCAGCGTCATCTCGGCGATCTGCTCCGCGGTCGGGTCGAGGTTCACGTGCGTGTCGCACACGAACAACTGCCGGTCGGGCAGGATCACGAGCTGCATCGCCGCGAGCGTCTTCACGCCCTCGCGCATCCCGATCACCTTGCGCACGTGCGACAGGTGGTCGGCGTAGTCGCCCGATGTTCCGCACAGCATCGCATCCGCATCGCCGCGCCGGACGAGCATCGCGCCGATCAGCGTCGGGCGGCTGCGCATCTGCTCCATCGCCTGCGCGCGCGACACGCCCTTGCGCTTCGCGAGCTGGTAGTACTCCGACCACGCATCGCGATAACGCGGGTCGTCGAGCACATTGACGACCTCGGCGTTCTGCCCCAGCTTCAGGCGCAAGCCGAGCTTTGCGATGCGGTTCGCGATGACGTCCGCACGGCCGACGAGGATCGGCGTCGCCATGCCCTCGTCGATCACGACCTGTGCTGCGCGCAGCACGCGCTCGTCCTCGCCCTCGGCGTAGATGACGCGCTTCGGTGCCTCCTTCGCGGCAGTGAACAGCGGCGCCATCGTCGTGCCGGATTGGTAGACGAACCGGTCGAGGTGGCTGCGGTAGGCATTCAGGTCGCTGATCGGCCGGGTCGCCACGCCGCTTTCCATCGCGGCCTTGGCAACGGCCGGGGCCAGGCTGGTGATCAGCCGCGGATCGAACGCGCGCGGGATCAGGTAGTCGGGGCCGAACGCGGGCGTGGCCTCGCCGTAGGCCAGCGCAACCAGCTCGGAGGGCTCCGCCTGCGCGAGCTCCGCGAGCGCGCGGGTCGCCGCGAGCTTCATCGGCTCGTTGATCGTTGTCGCTCCGCAATCCAGCGCCCCGCGGAAGATGAACGGGAAGCAGAGCGAGTTGTTGACCTGATTCGGATAATCCGACCGCCCGGTGCCGATCAGGCAGTCGGGTCGCACCGCCTTGGCGAGCTCGGGCCGGATCTCCGGTTCCGGGTTGGCCATCGCGAAGATGATCGGCTTGTCCGCCATCTTCTTCACCATGGCCTGCGTCAGCGCGCCGGCCGCGGAGAGGCCGAGGAAGATATCGGCGCCGCCGATGATGTCGTCGAGCGTGCGCGCGTCGGTCTCCTGCGCATAGCGCGCCTTGTCCGGGTCGAGCTTGTCCTTGCGGCCCTTGTGAACGACGCCCTTGCTGTCGGCGATGAAGACGTTGCGCGGATTCAGGCCCAGGCTCACCTGCAGATCGAGGCACGCGATTGCCGCCGCGCCCGCACCCGAGCAGACCAGCTTCACCTTGCCGATGTCCTTGCCGACGATCTTGAGCCCGTTCAGCACGCCGGCCGCCGCGACGATGGCCGTGCCGTGCTGGTCGTCGTGGAACACCGGGATCTTCATGCGCTCGCGCAGCTTGCGCTCGATCGTGAAGCACTCGGGCGCCTTGATGTCCTCGAGATTGATGCCGCCGAACGTCGGCTCGAGCGCCGCGACGATCTCGACGAACCGGTCGGGATCGGTCTCGGCGATCTCGATGTCGAACACGTCGATGCCGGCGAATTTCTTGAACAGGCAGCCCTTCCCCTCCATCACGGGCTTGCCGGCCAGCGCGCCGATGTTGCCGAGCCCGAGCACCGCGGTCCCGTTCGTGATGACGGCGACGAGGTTGGCGCGGGACGTATAGCGCGCGGCCTCCTGCGGATTGTTCTGGATCGCCGTGCACGCGTACGCCACGCCGGGCGAATAGGCGAGCGACAGGTCACGCTGGTTCGCGAGCGCCTTCGTCGGCGTGACGGAAATCTTTCCGGGTGTCGGGCGCTCGTGATAGTCGAGCGCGTCGATTCGCAGCTGCTCTTCGGCCATCGTTCCTCCGGTTCGTCCCTTGTTCGGCGCTTCGCAGGGCGCCGGTGGCATCAGACCCTACGCTAGTCCGCTCGCGAGGTTTTGCCAAGGGGCGCGTCCCGAGCGCGCCCGGACGCGCGCGGTAGAATCGCCGATCGATCAGGACCGGCAACGCATGCTCCCCCCCGAGATCTTCAAGGCCTACGACATCCGCGGCATCGTCGGACAGACGCTGACTCCGGCGATCGTCCGCGAGATCGGTCGCGCGCTTGGAACGCTGGCGCGCGAGCGTGATCGCGACACGATCGCGATCGGCCGCGACGGTCGCCTGTCCGGTCCCGAGCTCGCGACGGCGCTGTCGGACGGGATTCGCGCGGCCGGTGCGAACGTCATCGACGTCGGAAGGGTCACGACGCCGATGACCTATTTCGCCGCGCACGCGCTCGGTACCGGCTGCAGCACGATGGTGACCGGCAGTCACAACCCGCCGGCGTACAACGGCCTCAAGATGGTCATCGACGATGCCACGCTGTCCGGCGACGACATCCAGGCGCTGCGCGCGCGCATCGAGCGTGGCGATCTTGCAAGCGGCGCCGGAACGTACCGGACGCAGGACATCGGCGACAGGTACATCGATCGCATCGTGTCCGACGTGAAGCTTGCGCGGAAGCTTTCGATCGCCGTCGACGCGGGCAACGGCATCGCCGGCGCCTATGCGCCGACGCTGTACCGGCGCCTCGGCTGCGACGTCGTCGAGATGTATTGCGATGTCGACGGGACGTTTCCGAACCATCATCCCGATCCGTCGCAACCGACGAACCTCGTCGACCTGATCGGGCGGGTGCGCAAGGGCGATCTCGACCTCGGGTTCGCGTTCGACGGCGACGGCGACCGGCTTGGCGTCGTAACGCGTGACGGCAACGTGATCTTCCCCGATCGCCAGCTGATGCTGTATGCCGCCGACGTGCTTTCCCGCCAGCCCGGCGCGACGGTCATCTACGACGTCAAGTCGACACGCAATCTCGGTCCGTGGATCGAGCGCCATGGCGGCAAGCCGATGCTCTGGAAGACCGGCCACTCGTTGATCAAGGCGCGGATGAAGGAAGTCGGCGCCGCGCTGGCCGGCGAGATGAGCGGGCACACGTTCTTCGGCGAGCGCTGGTACGGCTTCGACGACGGTCTCTACAGCGGCGCGCGCCTGCTCGAGATCCTGTCGCGGCACGATGACCCGTCGGCCGTGCTGAACGGTCTGCCCGACGCGCTGTCCACGCCTGAGCTCAACCTCGCCTGCAAGGAAGGCGAGCAGCACAGCCTCATGGCCGAGCTGCAGCGCACGGCGAAATTCCCCGGCGCGAGCGAGGTGATCCGGATTGACGGCCTGCGCGTCGAGTATCCGGACGGCTTCGGCCTCGCCCGCGCGTCGAACACGACGCCGGTCGTCGTGCTTCGCTTCGAGGCCGACGACGCGTCGGCGCATGGCGCGCATCCAGGACGATTTCCGCCGCGTGCTGCATGCGGCACGACCGGGCGCCGTGCTGCCCTTCTGACGATGGGTGCGCTCGTGACGTTCAGCACCGATTGCGATCGCGTCGATTGGCGCGCGTTGAAGCTGGCGTTGATCGAAGACGACTTCGACAACGGCCGAACGCCCGCGCAGCTCGAGCGCTCGTTCCGCGCAAGCGCGCGTGTCGTGTTCGCGAGGCACGGCGACGCCGTCGTCGGCACGGGGCGGGCGCTTTCGGATGGCGTCTGCAACGCCTACATCGTCGACATGTGGACGCGTTCGACGCTGCGTCGGCAGGGGATCGGCCGGCGGATCCTCGAGCTGCTCACGGCGCCGCTCGAGGGCCAGCACGTGTATCTGTTCACCGACGACCAGCGCGAGCTTCTACGCGGCCTGCGGATTCGTTCCGCGCGGCACGGGTCTGGAGCGCGTCGTCGGGACCTGGCTGCAGAACGCGAGCCGGTCGTGATCACGCTCGACGACGTGCTCGCCGCGCGGGAACGGATCCGCGGCGGCATCTACGAGTCGCCCTGTGTGGAATCGATCCCGCTGTCCCAGCTCACCGGCGCGCGCGTGTGGTGCAAGCTCGATTACCTGCAGCGTACGGGCAGCTTCAAGGAGCGCGGAGCTCGAAACGCGCTGCTGCGGCTAACGACCGAGCAACGCGCGCGCGGTGTCGTCGCGGCGTCGGCGGGTAATCACGCACTCGGCGTCGCCTACCACGGCAGCCTGCTTGGCATCCCGGTCACGGTCGTGATGCCGAAGTTCGCTGCATTGATCAAGGTCACGAACTGCCGGCAGCTCGGTGCGACGGTGGAGCTCCATGGCAATGACGTGATCGACGCGCGAACCCGTGCGGTGCAGCTCGCGGACGCGCAAGGTCTCGCCTTCATCCATCCCTACGACAACGACGACGTGATCGCAGGTCAGGGAACGATGGGACTCGAGATCCTCGAGCAGGCGCCCTCCGTCGAGGCGGTCATCGTACCGGTGGGCGGCGCCGGGCTGATTTCGGGGATCGGTACGGTCGTGAAGGCGCTTGCGCCCCGCGTGCGTGTGATCGGCGTCGAGCCGGAGAACGCCGCGAGCCTGACCGCAGCGCTGGCCGAAGGCGCGCCGACGACGGTGAAGCTCGAGGCCACGCTCGCCGACGGTCTTGCGGTCGGACGTGTCGGGGAAAGCTCCTTCGCCGTCGCGCGACGCGTCGTCGACCACGTCGTGACGGTGGACGAAGCGTCGATTGCGCTGGCGATCCTGCGCCTGATCGAGCTGGAGAAGAGCGTCGTCGAGGGCGGCGGCGCTGCACCGCTGGCGGCATTCCTCGCCGGCAAGCTCGACGATCTGAAGGGACGCAACGTCGTGCTGACGCTGTGCGGCGGCAACATCGACACCAACATGCTCGGGCGTGTGCTCGACGTGGGCCTCGTCACCGACGGACGTCTCGCGCGCTTCACGGTGTCGGTGCAGGACCGGCCCGGCGGCCTCGCGCGGCTGACGGCGGCGATCGCCGAGGCCGGCGCCTCGATCCACGAGCTCGCGCACGATCGCGCGTTCTCGGGGCCGAACCTGTCGGAAGTGCGGGTCGTCTGCGTCGTCGAGACGACCGGCCCGGAGCACGTGCGCGAGTTGCACGAGCGTCTGCGCGCGTCCGGGTTCAAGGTCAACCCGGCTTAGTTTGCATCGGCCCGCTAGTGGTAGCCCTCGCCCGCGCGCACCTTGCCGCGGAACACCCAGTAGTTGAACACCGTGTAGCCGATGATGACCGGAAACAGGATCGCGACGCCGACGATCATGAACATCTGTGTTTTCGGATGCGCGGCGGCATCCCAGACCGTAACTGTCGGCGGCACCAGATAGGGAATGTTGGACGCGACGAGTCCGGCGAACGCCAGCAGGAACAGCAGCACCGCGCATACGAACGGCTGCACGTGCTTGCCCCTCGCAAGACCGAACCAGCAGCCGAGCATTACTGCGGCGGTTGCGAGCGGGACCGGCGACAGATAGAGGAAGTCCGGCATCGAGAACCAGCGGTCCGCGATGCGCGGGAACGCAAGCGGGGTCCACACCGACACGATGCCGATGAACCCGATCGTGACGATGAGCAGCGTTTTCGCGAATGCACGCGAGCGTGCCTCGACGGCACCGTCGGTCTTCATGACGAGCCAGGTCGCGCCGATCAGCGCGTAGCCGGTCACCAGCGCCGATCCGCAAAGCAGGCTGAACGGCGTCAGCCAGTCGAACGAGCCTCCGGCGAATTCGCCGTTACGGACCGCGATGCCCTGCAGCAGCCCGCCGAGCACGAGCCCCTGCGAAAACGCGGCGACGATCGAGCCGAGCGAGAACGCGAGGTCCCACCAGCGATGCCGTGGCTTGGCGACCCATCGGAATTCGAACGCCACGCCGCGGAAGATCAGCGCCAGCAGCATCACGATCACCGGCAAATAAACTGCCGGCATGATGATCGCGAACGCCTTCGGAAACGCCACCCACAGGCCGCCACCTCCGAGCACGAGCCAGGTCTCGTTGCCGTCCCAGAACGGCGCGACCGAATTCATCATCTGGTCTCGATCCGGCTCGTCAGGGAAGAACGGGAAGAGGATGCCGATCCCCAGATCGAAGCCGTCGAGCACGACGTAGAGCGCGACCGCCGTGCCGATGATCGCCGCCCAGATCACTGGCAGCGAGAAGTCGAGCTCGCTCATGGCCCTCATCCCTGACGCTTCCCGCTACGCATCGCTGCGCTGCCGCGGGAGAAGGGGAACACAACATTTCCCCGCTCCTTGGGGAGAGGGGGAGGGGTGAGGGGCTCATGTGGCCATCCCCGTGCGAGCCTTCGCGTCGCCTCGGCCGCCGCCGACATGGGGCGATTCGGCACGCCGGCCGGTGGGTCGAGCAGCGCCGGCACCGGCCCCTTGGTGATCAGCTTGTTTATGTAATAGACACCGATCGAGAACACGATCGCGTAGGTCACGACGATCAGCGCAAACGAAAGCGCCACCGCTTCCGGCTCGACGGGTGAAACCGCGTCAGCGGTGCGCAGGATGCCCCATGCGACCCACGGCTGGCGACCGACCTCGGTCACGATCCATCCGGCGAGGATTGCGATGAAGCCGAGCGGCCAGGCCTGCGTGACCGGCCGCAGGTACCACGCGGTGTCGAACAGCCGCCCTCGCTTCCACAGCCACACGCCGACCAGGCCGGTCGCGATCATCACGAGTCCGATGCCGACCATGACACGAAACGCGAAGAACACCGGCGCCACCGGCGGGCGCGCCGATGCGGGGAAATCCTTGAGCCCCTTGACCGTACCTTGCCATTCGTGCGTGAGGATCAAGCTCGCGACGTTCGGGATCGCGATCTCGGCAACGTTGCGCTCGTTCTTCATGTCCGGCCAGGCGAACAGCACGAGAGCGGCTGGGTGTGCGCCGTCCCAGTGCGCTTCCATCGCGGCGACCTTCGCCGGCTGATGCTCCAACGTGTTGAGGCCGTGAGAGTCGCCGATGAAGAGTTGCAGCGGTGCAAGGATCGCAACCATGCCGAGGCCCATGCGCATCATCGTCCTCGCCTCATCACCGAACCGCCTGGCGAGCACGAAACGGGCGCCAACGGCCAGCACGACGAGCGACGTCGTCAGGTAGCACGCCGTCATCATGTGCACGAAGCGATACGGGAAGCTGGGATTGAAGATGATCGCGAGCCAATCGACCGGATACGCGATCCCGTCGCGCACCTCGTGACCCGCGGGCGTGTGCATCCAGCTGTTGGCCGCGAGGATCCAGAACGCCGACATCGAGGTGCCAACCGCTACGAGGATCGCGGATGTCACGTGAAGCCAGCGCGGCACGCGATGCCAGCCGAACAGCAGGATGCCGAGGAACGTGGCTTCGAGGAAGAACGCGGTCAGCACCTCGTAGCCCATCAGGGGACCGATGACGTTGCCGACGACGACCGAGAAGCGGCTCCAGTTGGTGCCGAACTGGTAGGACATCATGATCCCCGACACGACGCCCATCGCGAACGCCACCGCGAAGATCTTCGTCCAGAACCGTGCGAGGCGCGCGAAATGCTCCTGTCCGGTCTTCAGCCACAGGATCTCGAGCGTCGCCACGAATGCCGCGAGGCCGATCGTGAATCCGGGGAAGATGATATGCAGGCTCATCGTGAATGCGAACTGCAAGCGCGCGAGCAGCACACCGTCGAGGTTTTCGAGCATGGTGTTAGTGTCCCGGGCCAGTCATCAAGCCGCGCCCAGCAGGTTCGGCGGCAAGGGCGGGCGGCGTTCGAGCGACGAGATGTGCAACGGAAACATCCCGAGTTTGCGATCGAGGAACCAGTTGCGCAACGTGCGACCGATCGTGCGGAATGCGAGCTGCTCCCACGGGATCTCCGTCTCCTCGAAAAGCCGCACCGCCAGGCTTTCCGGTCCCGGACCGAAATCCAGATCCTTGAGGCGGGCGCGGAACACCATGTAGACCTGGTTGATCTGGGGCAGGCTGATCAGCGTGTAGAGCTCGCCGATGTCGACGCGCGCCGAGGCCTCCTCGAGCGTTTCGCGCTCGGCCCCGGCCACCACGGTCTCGCCGTTTTCGAGGAAGCCGGCCGGCAGCGTCCAGAGCCCGTGGCGCGGCTCGATCGCGCGCTTGCAGAGGAGCACGCGCCCCTCCCACTCGGGCAGGCAGCCGACGACGATCTTCGGGTTCTGGTAGTGGATTTCGCCGCAGGCCGGGCAGACGAAGCGCGGCAGCGTGTCACCTTCGGGCACGCGGAAGACCAGCGGGGACGCGCCGCAGTTGCTGCAGAACTTCATCGCCCGATTATCGAGGTGTGCATGGCGGCAGGGCAACAGTCCGTTCACGCCGCTTCGAACCAACGTCGGTCGGCCGCTGTCCTACGGCGTCTGCCGTCCGGCGGTTCCCGAACCGAATGGCATGATGGTTGCGTTGTGGTGTCGCAAGCCGCCGCTTCGTTCGTTCGTCCGAGCCGCGGATCGTGCTCGTCGAGGGGAAGGCATGAGGGCAGCAAGCATTCGCCGGGGTTTCACCATCGCGCTCGCCGCGATGCTCGGCATCACGGTCACCGGCTGCATGATCCTCGAGGCGAAGGAGCGGGAGCTGCTCTATAGGCCGATCCGCGACTATGGCCGGACGCCCGCCGACATGGGTCTGGCTTTCGAGGAGCTTTGGATCGACGTCGCCCGCGAAGGCGGCGAAGGCAACGAGCGCGTGCACGCCTGGTGGCTGCCGTCCGGCAAGCCCGGAGGGCCGGCGATCCTTTATCTGCACGGTATCCGCTGGAGCCTCGGCAACAACCTGTTCCGCATTGCCCGGTGGCGCGAGCTCGGCTTCAACGTGCTGGCGATCGACTATCGCGGCTTCGGTCGCAGCGACGGCGAGCTCCCGTCGGAAACACAGATCTATGCCGATGCGCGCGCCGCATGGAGCGAGCTGGCGCGGCGCGAGCCACGTCCCGAGCTTCGTTTCATCTACGGCCACTCGCTCGGCGCGGCGGTGGCGCTCGAGCTCGGCGCGACCGTCGACAATGCCGCTGGCGTGATCGCCGAAGCCGGCTTCACGTCGGTCGCCGATGTCGTCGCGGAAAACTACGCGCCGCTGAACCTGCTGATCTCGCAGAAGTTCGACGCGCTCGCCAAGGCGAAGCTGCTGAAGGCGCCGGCCCTGTTCCTGCACGGGACCGCTGACCGTTACGTGCCGCCGGTCATGAGCGAGAAGCTCTACGCGGCAGCGCCGCAACCGAAGAAGCTCCACATGATCGAGGGCGCGAACCACGGCAACTGGAATGGCGCAGGACTCGACGAGTATCGCCGCGTGATCCACGAGTTCGTGTCCGCCGCGCGGGAGCGCGTACGGAAGAGCCCCACAGATCGGGCGTCGGTCACGCCGAAGGCGTGATTCGATGCCCTATTTTCAGGATCCGTCGACGATGAAATGCTCGACGGTAATACCGTAATTCCTCGATCGACTCGTAGACGTCGGCAAGCGCCTCGTGCTTGCCTTCCTTCGGGACGCCTTTCATCAGATCGGGCTTCCACCGCCGGCACAGCTCCTTCAGCGTCGACACGTCGAGATTCCGGTAGTGGAAGAACGCCTCGAGCGCGGGCATCCAGCGGGCGAGGAAGCGCCGGTCCTGACAGATCGAGTTGCCGCACATCGGCGAGATGCGCGGCGGAACGTGCTCGTGGAGGAACGCCAGCGCGGCCGCCTCGACTTCGATCTCGCTCGACGTCGACGCCTTCACCTTCTCGATCAGACCGGAGCGGGCGTGCGTCCCCTGGTTCCACGAGTCCATCGCGGCGAGCGTCGAGTCGTCCTGGTGCAGCACCCAGACCGGCGCAACGGCGATCGGCGCGAGATCGGCATCGGTCACGACGATCGCGATTTCGAGGATGCGATCGGTGTCCGGCTTGAGGCCGGTCATCTCCAGATCGATCCAGACCAGGCGGTCCGCGTCCTGCGTCATGCCAGGGTGTCCAGTGCGCGTAGTATCATCGATTCATTCTCGCATACCGGCCGCGTCGTCCTTCACGCGGCCCCGCAGCCGGAGTCGGTCATTCGTCGGCAATGACAGCAACCTGGTTCACAGCCCTGTTCGCCGCCGCGCTCGCGGCGATGGTGGGCACGCGACTGTGGCTCGCGCGTCGCCAGATCGCGCACGTGGCGGCCCACCGTGATCACGTGCCGTCCGCGTTCGCCGATCGCATCGGTCTGCCCGCGCACCGAAAGGCCGCGGACTACACCACGGCGAAACAGAGGCTCGGACGCGTCGAGACCGTAGTGGATGCGCTGCTGCTGCTTGCGCTCACCTTCGGCGGCGGCCTCGCCGCATTGGTGGCCTGGACGGGCGCGCTGCCGATCGCGCCGCTATGGCAGGACGTGGCGCTGGTTGCGTCGATCGCGGTAATCGGAGGGGTCGTCAGCCTGCCGTTCTCCTGGTACGCGACTTTCGTCATCGAGGAGCGGTTCGGCTTCAACCGGATGACGCTGTCGCTCTGGCTCGCCGACCTCGCCAAGGGCCTCGCCCTCGCCGTCGCGTTCGGCTTGCCGCTGCTTCTGCTGGTGCTGTGGCTGATGCGCGAAGCGGGCGAGCGTTGGTGGCTGATGGCATGGGCGGCATGGATGGGCTTCCAGTTGCTTGCGCTCGTTCTCTATCCGACGGTGATCGCGCCGCTGTTCAACCGTTTCGAGCCGCTGCCCGCGGGGGAGGCTCGCGAGCGGATCGAGTCGTTGCTGGCACGCTGCGGGTTTGCAAGCTCGGGCCTGTTCGTCATGGACGGAAGCAAGCGCAGCGGTCACGGCAACGCGTACTTCACCGGCTTCGGCCGTGCGAAGCGGGTCGTTTTCTTCGATACGCTGCTCGCGCGCCTTTCCGGCGACGAGCTCGAGGCCGTGCTCGCGCACGAGCTCGGCCATTTCAAGCTCAAGCACGTCATGAAGCGGATCGCCTGGTCCGCGGCATTGTCGCTTGCGTTCCTTGCCGCGCTGGCGTGGCTGATGACAGAGCCGTGGTTCTATGCGGGGCTCGGCATTCCGGAGGCGCTGGTCCCGATGGCGATCACCAGGCCCGGCGTCGCGATGTCGCTGTTCCTTCTTGCGTTGCCGGTATTCACCTTCGTCCTGTCGCCGCTCGCCTCGCTGTACTCGCGCCGCCACGAATTCGAGGCCGACGCGTTCGCCGCCAGGACGGCTTCGGGTGCCGCGCTCGTGCAGGCGCTGGTGAAGCTCTACGAGGATAACGCCTCGACGCTTACGCCAGACCCGATGCACTCCGCGTTCTACGACTCGCATCCACCCGCCGCGATCCGGGTCGCGCGCCTTCAGACCGGCGGGTCCTGATCGCATAGGGCGACGAGGATGAATCGGCTGCGCCTGCTCGCTCTCGTCGCCGCCGCTCTTTGCGCGCTGCTCGCGACCTGGTCGCTCTCGCGCGCGCAGTCGCCAAAGGCGCTCGCCGGCGGCGATGCAACCGCCGGCGCCGCGATGCACGACAAGGATTGCGTGACCTGCCATGTCCGGCGCGTAGGCGGCGACGGCACGCGGATGTATACGCGCATCGATCGCAAGGTAACGACCGCGGAGAAGCTGAAGGCCCAGATCGCGGTATGCAACGCCGAGCTCTCCACCGGCTACTTCCCCGAAGAGGAAGAGCACATCGCCGCCTATCTCAACCTGCGCTATTACAAGTTCAAGGACTGACGATGGCCACGTCACTCGAAGCCCTCGCCGCGGCGCCCTGCGTGAGAAACGCGGCGCGCCTGGCCGACGACGCGCTGAATGCGGCGCTCCCCTCGCTGCCCGGCTGGGCGCACGTCGCCGACCGGCTCGCCAAGACGTTCCGGTTCGCGAACTATCACGAGACGGTGGCGTTCGTGAACGCGATCGCATGGATCGCTCATCGGGCCGATCATCATCCGGATCTGTCGGTCCACTACAACCGCTGCGTCGTCTCGTGGTCGACGCACGACGCCGGCGGCATCACGCAGAACGACCTGACCTGCGCGGCGCGCGTCGAGCGCCTGTTCAGCTGACACGTCGAACGTCGTAGCGTTGCGCTCTCCCTCCCGCGCACGCAGCGTCGGCCAGCTCACGAAGGGCACGATCGTCGCGGCGTACCGGCGGCACTACGCCGTGGTGCTCGACACTGGTGAGGCGATCAACTGCGTGCTCAAGGGCCGCCGCGCAACGATCGCTTGCGGCGATCGCGTCGAGGTGGCGCGTGTGGCCGGCGGTGGAGCGATCGAGGCGATCCTGCCGCGGAAGAACCTGATCTACCGCTCCGACGCGTTCAAGGAAAAGCTGATCGCGGCGAACGTCACGCTCGTCATCGGCGTCGTAGCGCCGGACCTACCTGCCGATTTCGAACTGATCGACCGCTGGAGCGTCGCAGCCGAAGCCGAAGGCTGCCGATTCCTGCTGGTCGCGAACAAGGCCGATCTGCCGGACGCGCAGCGGCTGGTCGAACGCCTCTCGCCATGGCGCGCGCTCGGGTACACGGTGCTGCCGATGTCTGCGAAGCGCGACGCCGCGCCGCTGAAGACCCATGTGCAGGGCGAGCACAGCGTTCTCGTCGGGCAATCCGGCATGGGCAAGAGCACGATGCTGAACGCGCTGGCGCCCGACGTCGCGGCGCGTACCGCGGAAATCTCCGCGGCCCTTGCGACCGGACGGCACACGACGACCGAGACGACGCTCCATCCGATTCCGGACGACCCTCGAGCCGGCTGGATCGTCGACTCACCGGGAATGAAGGCCTTCAGCCTCGCGCATCTTGCTCCGCATGCGATCGAGGAGGCGTTCGTGGAGATCCGTCCGTTGCTCGGCCAATGTCGCTTCCGGGATTGCCGGCACGACCGCGAGCCCGGGTGTGCGGTGCAGGCAGCGGTGCAGCGCGGCGAGATCGCACCGCACCGCGTAGCGCTTCTGCATGCGATGGTGGCCGAGAGCGAAGCAGTTCGCGATCCGTCGCGCTAGCGCTTCAGATGTTGTAACCGGGACTTGATCTGGCGGCTAGTGTCGAATCATTGTTGCGTCGACCGGCCGAAATCAGCCAGAAGCAGACGGTCAGGCGCCTTGACTTCGAGCATTTTGATCGCGGGCTCATGCGCTCAGCCTGCCCATGCGAGCTTGAGCACCCCAGCTCCGCGCGTAGGCAGTCACACTAGAAGCTCGGTGACGCCGGAGTTATTTTTTCTCGGATGACTTGCCAAGGAGCAAGATATGAACATCGCTGAGAGATTCTCCACGATGCACATGCTGCTCCGCCTACTTGCCGTGGTGGCGCTCGCCGTGCTTGGCGGGGCTGCCGGCGCGCAGACGACTTTTCGCATTACGTCGCTGTACTCCAATCTCGACGGCACGGCGCAGTTCGTACGCTTGGACGAGACCGCTGGCCTCGACGGTCAGCATCACTTCGCGGGACTCAAGCTCAAGAGCATCCACGGCGGCGTCGTCAAGGAATTCACGTTCCTGACAGACCTGCCGACCGAGAAGACCGCTTATGCGACGGTCGTGGTCGCGGCTGGAGCACGATTCCTGGGTGGAGTGGCGGAACACGGTGGCATCTCATTCTTTTCCTCGGACCACTATCACACATCGATTCGATTTCTCCCGACGGACGGCGGGCTCGTCGACTTTGCTGGAGTCGACCAGGTGAGCTACACCTCCATCCCAACTGACGGCATCCTGGGCTTGCTCCGCGACGGCACGCGCGCCGTCGTGACCATTCCATATGGGTATTGGTGCGGGTCGTCGTCTCCCCCCCAACGGTGTTGGAATGAGGGTTCATTGGAGGAAACGCTGGTCTTAGCCTTCGAGTATCAGAACGAGTCGCTAGATCATTATTTCTTCACCGCTTCGGCTCCGGATATCGAAGCGCTCGACTCAGGACGCCACGCTGGATGGAAGCGTACAGGTTCCTATATGTACGTGGGCGCCGGTCCCCTGGTTCGCGCAGTACTGCTTCCACCCTGGGATGGGTGCGGAACGGGCCCCCTCCCCATTAGACAAAGTGCAGACGCAACCGGTGTGCCGTTTCTATCTGCCGCCGGAGCACGGGGACTCGCATTTCCTGTCTGCGTCAGCGGGCGAGTGCGCTTCGGTTCGCGCCGTCCACCCGGACTTCGTGCTGGAAAGCGAGGCGGCTTTCTTCGTCGTGGTGCCTGATCTGGTTACCGGAGAATGCCCAACCGCGGGCAATGATCGTCTGCGTCCGGTGTACCGACTTTGGAACGGGCGCGTGGACAGTGGCCATCGCTACACAGACGAGCTCGCGGTACGCAGCGCGATGATCGATCGGGGCTTCGTTCCCGAAGGGTACGGCCCGCTGGGCGTGGTGTTCTGCGTCCCATAGCAACCTGCCCAGCTCCTCGGCGATCCCCCGATTGCGCGGAAGGCCTTAATGTGGCGCAAGCCTCTTCGTCCAAGGCGGCCGCTCCCTTGGCCGTCGTCCGCCTAATGAGCTCGTCGCGTGCGGGCGCGCGGAGGTGCGTGACGAGGAACTCCTTACCGCGCGCCCCTAGCGATACGTCTTGCCGTCCCAGTGCAGAACCGGGTGCTTCTGCATCCCCGGGCCGCCATATTCGATGTCCAGCCAACCGTTGTGGCGGGTCTTGAGCACCAGCGTCGTGCCCGATCCGCCCGCGAGCCTGCGCCAGTTGCCGTCGGGGCCTTTGGCGAGCACTGTGAACCCCTGCTCATCGCGGCCGTAACAAGCTGTGTTGCTCTCGGTGACGATGGCCTCGGGCTTCCCGTCCCCGCTCAGATCGACCGCCTCGATGAAGAACGTTGAGCGCGGCCAAGTTGGGTCGGCGGCATCGCAGCCGGTGACCTTGCCGCCCTGTACCCTGAAGCCCGTGGCTTTGTAGATTGCGGCGGTTTCAGTGGGCGAAAAGGCCGGGTTTGCTGCAATCGCCGGGGTGGCGATGAGCGCGAAAGTTGCCATGATGAACCGGTGCATTCTTTGCTTCCGCTTACGGTCGATCAAATCAATATAGTAGCCGCAATTGCTTGCGTTTCGTACCGGAGCACCGCCACTCAACGCATACGAAGCCGAAACCGATGCCCCGACGAAGACGCCCACGTCCTGGTTACCTGATTCGTTGACGCTCATGGCGGAATGGTCTATCAGTCATGCGGATGGCAGGCGGGATCCTTCACAGAAGCGGCCGCAACGGCACAGGGGCTTCTGGCGGTTTGACGAATCAGAGACGACTGCGAATGTCGCAAAGTACAAGCAGTAAGCCAATGCATCCGGCTCAACACGAAGGGATCCTCATGCAAACGATACCGACGGGTGCCAAAGGCTCGTTCAGTCTGGTCATCAGTCCCGAGCACCTCGCCAACCGGTTCAAGGACGCAATGTTGCCTCCGGTCTTGGCAACGCCCGTCATGATCATGCTCATGGAGAATGCAGCACTCAATGCCATGAAGCCGTACCTCGACGCCAGCGAGAGTGCGCTCGGCACGCGCGTCGACGTTCGCCACTTGGCTGCGACTCCAGCCGGACGGCGCGTCACGGGCGAAGCCGAAGTCACTGAGGTCGACGGACGGCGTATTGCGTTCGCAATCCGCGCGAAAGACGGCACTGAGGTCATCGGCGTCGGCACGCACG
>CAWDPJ010000014.1:0-215641 GCA_963804205.1 uncultured beta proteobacterium
GCAAGGCATCGCGCGGAACGTCGTAGCATCACAACCACCCACATTACGCTTCCCCTCTCATCGGGCCCGGAGCGACGTATGCCCAGAGCGCCTGCGGCACGATCCGCTACAACCGCACGCCGCTGGTCCGATCGAATAGATGAACCATCGAGGGGTCGATCCTAAGTCCGACGCGCTGTCCCGGCGCCACGTTCGGCGGCCGCTGGTCACGAGGATTAGCTGGAGCTCGCCAACATGGATCACGAACTCGGTCTCGGCGCCAGTCGGCTCGACGACGACGATCTCGCCCTGCACCGGCTCCTGCGGACCGCCGAGCGCGATGTGTTCGGGGCGGACACCGTACGCAACCGCTTCGCCATCGGTTCCGCCGGTATTCGCGTGCAGCGGCCAGCGCATGCCCTGCGCCTCGACGTACGCGGTGGAACCGTCGCGCTTCAGCGTGCCTTCGATCACATTCATCGCGGGCGAGCCGATGAACTGCGCGACGAACAGGTTGGCCGGGCGGTCGTAGAGCTCGAGCGGACTGCCGATCTGCTCGATGCGGCCGTCGTGCATCACGACGATCCGGTCCGCCATCGTCATCGCCTCGATCTGGTCGTGCGTCACGTAGACGGTCGTCGTCTTCAGCCGCTGGTGCAGCTCCTTGATCTCGCCCCGCATCTGCACGCGCAGCTTCGCGTCGAGATTCGACAGCGGCTCGTCGAACAGGAAGACCTTCGGATCGCGCACGATCGCGCGTCCCATCGCGACCCGCTGGCGCTGGCCGCCGGACAGCTCGCGCGGATAGCGCTCGAGATACGGACCGAGGTTCAGGATCTTCGCCGCGTGCGCGACGCGCTCGCCGGTGACTTTCGCGTCCGCCTTTCGCAATCGCAGCGAGAAGCCCATGTTCTCGCGCACTGTCATGTGCGGATAGAGCGCATAGCTCTGGAACACCATCGCGATGTCGCGGTCCTTCGACTCCATGTCGTTGACCGTCGTGCCGTCGATGGCGATCGTGCCGCCAGTGATCTCCTCGAGGCCCGCGAGCATACGCAGCAGCGTCGACTTGCCGCAGCCCGACGGGCCGACGAGCACCATGAACTCGCCGTCCTGGATGTCGAAGCTGATGCCGTGGATGACCTTCGTGCTGCCGAAGGCCTTCTCGATGTTGCTGAACGCTACCGAAGCCATACGGCCATCCTCACGACTTGACGGCGCCAGCCGTGAGGCCGGACACCATGTAACGCTTGAACACGTAGTAGATCGCCGCCGGCGGCAACGCGTAGATGAACCCGGTCGTCATCAGCAGCTCCCACGGCGAGTCGTCCGCCGCCATGAATTGGCCGAGCGCCACGGCCAGCGTCACGTCGGTATCCCTCGAAAGCAGCAGGAACGCGTACAGGTACTCGTTCCACGCGAGCAGCAGAGCATAGGTTCCGATGGCGACCAGCGACGGCATCATCAGCGGCAGGTAGACCAGGCGGAACAACTGCAACGGCGAAGCGCCGTCGATCTTCGCCGCCTCGTCGAGCTCGTAGGGGAGTTTGTCGGACGCCTGCTTCAGCACCCAGATCGCGTAGGGCGATGCGAGCGTGACCATCGCGAGGATCAGCGCCCACTGGTTGTTGAGCAGCCCATAGGTGCCCATCGCCTTGTACATCGGCACCGCAAGGAATGCGGCCGGAATGAAGTACGTGAAGAGCGCCAGGTTCATCGTGAGGCGACCGCCCTTCACCTTGAGGCGGCTGATCGCGAATGCGGCCGACGTCGCGATCAGCAACGTGAGCGCTCCGACCGCGACGGCGATGATGAGCGAATTCCAGAGCTGCCTCCAGAAATGGATCAGGAAGTAATGGTCCTGCCTAAACACGACGGCGAAGTTGTGCAGCGTCGGGTTGTCCGGCCACAGCTTGCCGGCGAACGCCTCGTCCTTGGTCGAGATTGCGAACAGCAGCAGGTGGTAGATCGGGAACAGCGTCCACAGGGCGACGGGGATGCCGATCAGCAGCAGCTTCGCTTCGGTGGTGATCTTGCGGAGGTCATGGCGCGTGGAGCGTGTCGGCGGCGCGCGACGTTGTTCTTCATCTCGACAACCGCTTCATCATGAAATACACGAGCGGCAACACCAGCGGCATCGCGCAGACGATCGTCGCCATGGACAGGTCGATCTGGTCGAGACGCAGGTAACGAACGCCGAGTGTGGCCAGCACGTGCGTCAGGTCCGCCGGTCCGCCGCCGGTCAGGAGGTAGATGCTGTTGAAGTCGCCGAGCGACCAGATCGTCGACAGGATCGCAGACGTGAGGTACAGCCCCTTGAGCGACGGCCAGGTGACGAATTTGAACTTCTGCCACTTCGACGCGCCGTCGACACTCGCAGCCTCGTAGAGCTCGCCCGGGATCGCAAGGCGCCCGGCAAGCATGATCAGCGTCCAGAACGGCAGGCTCTTCCAGATGTGGACGAGCATCGCCATCGACAGGGCGAGCCAGCGGTCGTTCAGCCAGTTCGGACCGTCTTCGAGCGTCAGCCGGAAGATCAGCGAGTTGATGATGCCCCATTCCGGATTCAGCATGAACCGGAACGACAGGATCGTCGGGATCGACGGCACCGCCCAAGGCAGGATGAAGAGGACGGACAGCCAGCGGATCCACGGGCGCGTGTTCGCGAAGAAGCCGGAAAGCCAGAGCGCGACCGCCATCTTCACGTTGATCGCGACCGCCAGGAACACCAGCGTGTTCACGACGGTCGTCGCGAATATCGGATCCGCGAACAAGTGCTCGTAGCTTGCCGGATGCCTCGCGAGCCACAGCCCGTAGATGACCGGGTACAGCACGAACACCAGGAACACGATCGCGTACGGGGCGATCAGCATCAGCCCCCAGAACTGCCAGGGGGACATGCGGCGTCGCGCCGGCGGCGCCGGCATTGCGGTTTGGGGAAGTACGACGGTGGACATCGGTTTGACGCGCACAACGCTTGTGGCGTCGTTCCCGCGAAGGCGGGAACCCAGCGTCTCTCAACGACACTGGGTCCCCGCGTACGCGGGGACGACGCCGGTGGTGATTATCCCGCTACTTGCTTGATTCGCGCGATCAACTCGTCGGTCGCCTTCTCCACCGGCACCTTCTCGTTCAGCACGCGGTTCATCGCCTTCGCCCACACGTTCTCGTTGTTCAGGATCGTGAACTTGTAGTTCTTCGTGAACTCGAACGGCGTCGTGCCGGCAACGAACTGGCGCTGCACGGAGCTGCGGTGCGGATCGGCCAGCCAGAACGAGAGCCGTGACGCGCCCGACTTGGTCACCGGATACCAGCGGCCGAGCGATCCTTCGACGTACGGGATCAGGTTCTCGTCCTGAAGCAGGAACTGCACGAACTCCTTCGCGCGCTTCTTGTTCTTCGAGTCGGTGAACACGAGGCCGACCTTGACCGCTGCGCGGTAGGTCATCGGCTGGCCATCCGGCTTGGTCGGAAAACCGGCGGTGGCGATCAGCTCTTCATAGTTCTTTTTCGCGGTCGCGCGGTCTTCCGGCTTGTTCGCCGGATTGTTCATGTCGTCGAACCACTTCGCGGCGATCGAGATGGTCGCGTTGTGGGTCATCGCGATCGTCTTGTTGTGGAACGCCACGTTGTTGTCCGGGTCCTTCCACGACGTCGCCGACGGCGGCGTGCAGCCCTTGCGATAGACCTCGGTGTAGTCGCGCAGCGCGTTGATCAACCCCGCCCGCACTTTCGGGTCGTCGACCGTCAATTTGCCGTTGTCGTCGACGAGCTTGACGTTGTATCCGTCCATGAACGTCAGGAACGAGTAGTACGAGTCCGACGAGTCGACGCCCATCGGGAAGCCGGTCGAGAACGCGCGCTTGCCGGTGTTCTTGCGGTAGCCGGCCTGCACCTTGTCGCACCAGAAGTCCCAGTACGCTTTCCAGGTCGTCGGGATGTCTTTCTCGCTGTAGCCGGCATCCTTCAGCATGTCCTTCCAGTACTGGATATGCATCGTCTGCTGCTTCAGCGGGAACGCGTAGTACGCGCGCTTCTTCGTCTTGTCGTTGTACAGGTAGGTCGTCTCGAGCGCGCCCGGGAGGAACGCGCCTTTCATCGGCGTGAGCACGTCCGACAGGTCCTCGAGCCGCCCCTCGAAGGCCCACTTGCCGGCGACCTGGAAGTCGTAGACGTCGATGTACGCGACGTCCGGCGGCGTTCCGGAATCGAGCGCAGACACGGTCTTCGGGATGCCATCCTGCACGGCGTACTGCGAGAGGTCGACCTTGACGCCGGACTTCGCCTCGTACTTCTTGATCGCCTCGTAGAGCGCATCGTCCTCGCTCTTGTAGAAGCCCTTGACCCACCAGACGACGAGCTTCTCCTGCGCTTGCGCTGCGCCGCCCGCAATCAGCGCGACGGCTGTCGCGAGCGCAATGCCAAGTCTGCGTAACTTCATGTTGCCCCTCCTTAAGGTGCGTGGGCGCTTTACGCCCGTTCGATTGCGGACTTCAGCCTTTGGAGCCTACGTGCGGTGCAAATCGCTGTCAATTATGAGCAGCGATCACATGACCGCGCCGAGGTACCACGGAATGAACTCGCTCTGCCCGTAGCCATGCAGCTCGCTCTTCGTCTTCGTGCCCGAGCAGGCCGCAAGCATCATCTGGAACAGCTTCCCGCCGACGTCGGCGACGTTTTCGGTGCCGTCGACGATCGTTCCCGCGTTGAGATCCATATCTTCTTCCTGACGGACCCACAGCGCGGTGTTCGTGGAAAGCTTCAGCGACGGCGCCGGCGCGCAGCCGTATGCGGAACCGCGTCCGGTCGTGAACACGATCAGGTTCGCACCGCCCGCCACCTGGCCGGTCGCGGAGACCGGATCGTAGCCGGGCGTGTCCATATAGACGAAGCCCTTCGTCCTGACTTCCTGCGCGTACTCGACGACGTCGACGAGATTCGTCGTGCCGCCCTTCGCGACCGCACCGAGCGACTTCTCGAGGATCGTCGTCAGTCCGCCGGCCTTGTTGCCGGGCGAAGGATTGTTGTTCATCTCGCCCTTCTCGCGCTCCGTGTACTCCTCCCACCATTTGATGCGCGCGACGAGCTTCTCGCCGACCTCGCGCGACACCGCGCGTCGCGTCAGCAAGTGCTCGGCGCCGTAGATCTCGGGCGTCTCGGACAGGATCGCGGTGCCGCCATGCCGCACGAGCAGGTCGACGGCCGCGCCGAGCGCCGGGTTCGCCGTGATCCCGGAATAGCCGTCGCTACCGCCGCACTGCAGGCCGACGGTGATGTGAGACGCCGGCACCGGCTGCCGCGCCACCTGGTTCGCGAGCGGCAGCATCTCGCGGATCATCGCTACACCCATCGCGATCGTCTTCGCCGTTCCGCCGGTGTCCTGGATGCTGAACGTGCGCAGCAGCGGACTCTCGGTCAGCGATTCGGCGCCGAGCAGCGCGCTGATCTGGTTCGCCTCGCAGCCGAGGCCGACGATCAGAACGCCGGCGAAGTTCGGATGCTTTGCGTAGCCACCGAGCGTGCGGCGCAGGATCTTCATGCCGTCGCCGCGCGTGTCCATGCCGCACCCGGAGCCGTGCGTCAGCGCGACGACACCGTCGACGTTGCCGAATTCGGCGAGTCGTTCGCGCGTGAACCAGTCCGCGATGCCGCGCGCGACGGTTGCCGAGCAGTTCACCGTCGACAGGATGCCGATGTAGTTGCGCGTGGCGATGCGCCCCGCGTTCGGCCCGTCACGCCGGACGATGCCTTCGAATGTCGCCGGAGGCGTGATGTACTGCGTCGGCTTGGCATCGGCACCGAACGCATAGTCGCGATCGAACGATCCCATCACCAGGTTGTGCAGGTGGACGTGCTCCCCTGCAACGATGTCGCGGGACGCGAAGCCGATGATCTGGTTGTAGCGCTTGACCGGCGAGCCCTTGGAGATCGCGCGCGTGGCGACCTTGTGGCCCGGCGGCACCAGCCCCGAGATCGTGACCTTCTCGTCGAGAAGCTGCGTGCCGCCGACGAGCTGCGCTCGCGCGATGACGACGTCGTCGTTCGGATGCAAACGGATCGTAAGCGCGGTTTGGGTGAGCATTGAGGTTGGCTCCGGGTTGGCTGCAGGTTGGTTACTCATTAGACGCGACGCTGACGCGTCGCGACTTTTTTGTCATTGCACCGTCGCGTGCGCGGTGGCGAGCCGCTCGATCGCGCGGAAATCCCAGTCTATCCCCAGGCCCGGGCGCGTCCGGCGCTATCGCGTAGCCTTCGGCCATCGCCATTCGCGATGTGGTGATCGCGTCGAGCTGGGGAATGTATTCCACCCACGCGCCGTTCGGGACGGCGGCGGTGAGCGAAACGTGCAGCTCCATGAGGAAATGCGGGCAGACCGAGACGTTGAACGCTTCGGCGAGATGCGCGACCTTGAGCCACGGCGTGATTCCGCCGATTCGCGCGCAATCGACTTGCACGATCGAGCACGCCCGGCGCTCGAGATACTCACGGAAGTGCGAAGGATGATAGATCGATTCGCCGACGGCGATCGGCATCGTCGCGACTGACGCGAGCTCCGCATGACCGCCCAGGTCCTCGGCCGGCAGCGGCTCCTCGAGCCAGCCCAGATTCAGCCCGGAATAGGCATGCGCGCGCCGTCGCGCCTCGGCCACGGTGAATGCCTGGTTCGCGTCGGCCATGATCTCGAATGCGTCGCCGACCGCCGCCCGCACGGCTGCAAGCCGCGAGACGTCTTCGGCGATCGACGGCTTGCCGACCTTGAACTTCGCACCCCGGAACCCCGACGCCTTCGCCGCGAGCGCCTCGTCGACGAGCTGCTCTGCGCGGATGGTGCAGCCAACCGCCTTCGGTCGTGTACACCGGGACCTGTCGATGCGCACCGCCGGCCAATTTCCACAGCGGTTCGCCGGCCCGGCGGCAGCGCAGATCCCAGAGTGCCGTATCGATGGCGGCGAGCGCGAGACTGGTGATGGCACCCACCGCGGTCGCGTGCGTCGCGAAGAACAGGTCCTTCCAGATTGCCTCGATTTCGGCGGCGTCACGCCCAATCAGCCGGGGGGCGAGATGGTCGCGCAGCAACGCGACCACCGACGAGCCGCCGGTGCCGATCGTGTACGTGTAGCCAGTGCCTTGCGCGCCATCTGCGCAGGTGATCCGCACCATCGGCGTTTCCTGCGTGACGAACGCCTGGATGGCGTCGGTGCGCTTGACCTTGGGCGGCAGGTTGACCTGCAGGACCTCGACGCGCTCGATGGCTGACATGGCTTAGTTGTAGAACTTGCGCGGCAGCCAGAGCGAGATCTCGGGCACGTAGGTGAGCAGCACCAGGCTCGCCAACAGCGGGACCAGCCACGGCAGGATCGCCATCGTCGTGCGTTCGAGCGACAGGTTCGCGACGCGCGCGAGCACGAACAGCACGATGCCCATCGGAGGATGCAGCAGCCCGATCATGAGGTTCAGCACCACGACCAGACCGAAATGGACCGGATCGATGCCGAGCTGGAGCACGGCGGGCATCAGCACCGGTACGGCGATGAGAATGGCCGCCGTCGGCTCGAGGAAGCAGCCGACGAACAGCAGCAACAGGTTCACCAGGAGCAGAAAAACCCACGGTTTGTCCGTGAACGACAGCACCCACGCGGTGACCATGTCGGTCACGCGCGTTGCAGTGAGCAGCCAGCCGAAGATCGAGGCGGCAGCGACGATGAACAGCACGACCGTCGTGGTCTCGATCGTTTCCATCGACACCTTGGTGAACATGCGGAAGCTCAGCGTCCGGTACCACACGAACCCGAGGAACAGCGCCCAGATGGAGGCGGCCACGGCGGCCTCGGTGGGCGTGAAGATTCCGCTCGCCATGCCACCGATCAGCAGCACCGGTGTCATGATCGGCAGCACCGCCTCGAACTTGAAGAACCAGTCGGCGACGAACAGCAGCACGATCGCAACCAGTGTTGCTACTACGGCGTCGGCGCCCAGGATTGCGGCGCCCCATACCGCAAACGGAAAGCCGATCACGACCAGCAACTCGAGAATCGCCCTCCCCACGCGCGACCATTCGAACTTGATGTCCGATCCCCAGTTGTTCTTGTGTGCGTAATACGCGACGGTGAGCATCATCAGGAACGTCATCACGAGGCCGGGGATGATGCCGGCCAGGAACAGCGCCCCGATCGACGCATTGGCGACCATGCCGTAGATGATGAACGGCAGCGATGGCGGGATGATCGGCCCGAGCGTCGCGGAGGCCGCCGTGACGCCTACCGCGAACTCCTTCGAGTAGCCGTGGTCGCGCATCGCCTTGATCTCGATCGTGCCGAGGCCCGCTGCGTCGGCGATCGCCGTTCCCGACAGCCCCGAGAAGATCACGCTGCCGACGATGTTCACATGGCCCAGGCCGCCCTTCATCCAGCCGACGAGCCCGAGCGCGAAGTCATAGATGCGGTTGGTGATGCCAGCCGTGTTCATCAGGTTGCCGGCAAAGATGAAAAACGGCACGGCGAGCAGCGGGAAGCTGTCGACCCCGCTGATCATCCGGTGCACGATCGCCATCGGCGGCGTGCTCTGGGTGACCAGGATGTAGATGAGCGACGCGCCGGCCATCGCGATCGCAACCGGGATCCCGGTCACCATCAACGCGAGGAAGGACGCGAGCAGCGTGCCAGTCATGGTGCGCCTCGCGCGATACCCGTGCCTGCAGTGCTCGCGCTCACCGGACGATCTCCTCGATCGCGTACTCGGGTCGCTCGAGGAGGCTCCAGCCTCGCCGCCAGTTCTCGATCGCCACCTGCACCGAGCGAATCGCGGCCGCGGCAAATCCGAATGCGCATACGCCGTAGATGAGGTTCACCGGCAAATCGACGACGGTCATCTGCAGGCTCCCCATGCGCAGCATCATCTGGATCGTCAGTCCGGTCGCCATCGCAAAGAATCCGATCCGCATGATGTCGATCACCGTCGATAGCGCGCGTCCGGCCTTGGCCGGAATCAGCCGATAGAGGAAATCGACGTGGATGTGGCGTGTGCGGCGAACCGCCGACGCCAAAGCGACGAATACGATGCAGACCAGCAGATAGCGCGCGATTTCCTCCGTCCAGGCCGCCGAATCGTTCAGCACGTAGCGCGTGAAGAACTGGTAGAACACGCAAAGACCCAGCAGCCAGAAGAACCCGAGCGACAGCCAGTCCTCGATCAGATAGTGCGACAGCTCGATCGGCGCATCGGTGAGGTGAAAATGCCCCTCGGCGTCGAGGACCGGCTCGGCGGTCTCGGCCTGCTTTGCGGCCACGTCACTCATCGCTGTGACTCCCGGCAAGGTGTCGACGAAGGAACTCCATCGTTCCCGCGCAGTGACGATCCGTGAGGATCGTCATCCCCACGAAAGTGGGGACCCAGTGTCTCTCCGAAGACGCTGGATCCCCGCCTGCGCGGGGATGACGAAGGATCCCGTCACTTCGCGGCCGCCGCGCGCATGCTGCGGCCCCGCGTGCCGCATTCGTCACTTGATGGCGACGATCTTGTCGTAGTCGGCGCGCGAGAAGCCCATCGACTCCGGCGTCGACGATTTGAGGACCGCGTCGATGAAGCTCTTGCGGTTCACCTGGACGATCTGCAGCCCCTTCTTCTTGAACTCGTCGGCGAGCTCGGACTCGCGCTTCTTGATCTTCGTCCGTCGCGCGCGCCGCCGCTTCCCGCGTGACATCGGTAAAGATCTTCTTCTCCGCGTCGGTCAGCTTGTTCCACACGTGCGGCGCGACCTGCGTCGTCAGGCCGTCGACGATGTGCGAGGTCATCATGATCGCCTTCTGCACCTCGTAGAACTTCTTCGCCTCGATCGTCGTCAGCGGGTTCTCCTGCGCCTCGACCGTACCGGTCTGCAGCGCGAGGTAGACCTCGGCGAATGCGATCGGCGTCGGGTTCGCGCCGCAGGCCTTCGGCGTCGCCATGTAGGCGGGCACGTCGGGAACGCGGATCTTCAATCCCTTCATCCCGGCGCAGTCGGTGAACGGCCGGTTCGACGTCGTCTGGCGCGCGCCGTAGTACGTATAGGCGAGGATCTGGATACCCGTCTTCTTGCGGAACTCGTCGACCATCTCGGCGAACACCGGGACTCTTCGAGTAGGCGAGAAGGTGGTCCGCGTCGCGGAAGATGAACGGATAGTAGGCGATGCCGAGGCGCGGGTAGCTGCGCGCCGCGAACGACGGACCACTGATGATCATGTCGACGGTGCCCAGCGCCATGCCCTGGTTGATGTCGGTTTCCTTGCCGAGCGTCGACGCAGGGAACACCTCGATGTCGAACTTGCCGTTCGTGCGCTTCTTGATCTCCGCGGCAGCCCAGACCGATTCGGTGTGATACGGCTCCGACGTCTCGTAGACGTGCGCCCACTTGATCTTCTGCTGCGCGAGCGCGGGAGAGACGCTGACAACCGCCGCGACCGCGATCGCAGCGGCGGAAACGATGAACTGCTTGAACAGACGCATGGACTCCTCCTTCGGGTGTGAACGTAGCAAACGGGTCAGGCGTAGGTCACCTGAACCTTGGTGTTCCTGGTCTTGTCCGCCGCCGCATGGAATGCGGCGACGGCATCGGACAGCGGAAACTGGCCGGTCAGGAGCGGGCGCACGTCGACGCGCCGCGTCGAGATGTAATCGACCGCCCAGTCGAACTCCACGCCCCAGCGGAACACGCCGCGCAGATCGATCTCCTTCGCCATGATCTCGTTCACGACGAACGGCAGCGGCTCGTGCGGCAGCGTTCCCGCCTGCACGACGACGCCGCCTTTCTTGACCGCGGCGACGCAGGACTTGAGCGCGTTGAAGTTGCCGGAGACCTCGTAGCAGACGTCGAACTGCGGCGATGCGAGCTTGCCGCCGTCGCGATCGGCACGCAGCGTCACGTCGGCGCCGATCTCCCGAGCCTTCTCCAGCGGACGATCCAGCACGTCGGAAACCGTGATCTTCGACGCGCCTGCAAGACGCGCGGCCATGATCGTCAGGCAGCCGATCGTGCCGGCGCCGGTGACCAGCACGGACTTGCCGAAAAGCTCGGGGCCGCGCTTGACGGTATGCAGGCCCACAGCCAGCGGTTCCGCGAACGCGAGCTCGCCGAGCGAGATGTCGCCTCCGACCGGATAGCACTGCCGCTCGCCCATCACGAAGTACTCGAGGAACATTCCCTGCACGTGCGGGAACAGGCTCGCGCTGCCGAGGAATTTCATGTTCGAGCACAGCTGCTCGCGACCCGAGCGGCAGCCTTCGCAGCGCCCGCACGCGTGCGACGGCGAAACCGCGACCTTGTCGCCCTTCTTGACTCGCGTGACACCGGTACCGACCGCCTCGACGACGCCGGACGCTTCGTGGCCCGGGATCAGCGGCTCGCGCACGACGAAGCTGCCGTTGCGTCCCTCGAAATAGTAATGAAGGTCGGAGCCGCAGATGCCGCCGGCGCCGAGCTTGAGCAAAACCTCGCCCGGTCCCGGGGTGGGCATGTCCAGCGGATCGAGTCGCAGGTCTTCCTTCGCGTGAATGCGTGCAGCGAGCATGACGCCCTCCTGTTCGTGGTGTTGCGCTACGGCAACGTGTCCCAGCCCTTCGAGAATCGCTTGTAGGCCATGTTCATGTGGCGCTGCATCGCCTTCCTCGCCGCGGCAGCGTCGTGCGCCGCGATCGCTTTGAACACCGCGCGGTGCTCGGCCATCGCCGCGTCCCACAACCCCGGCTCGTCGTAGTGATGCTCGAGCTGCTTGTACAAAGGCCCGGTACGCTCGTCCCATAACGTCTTGATCACGTGCACCAGCGCGCCGTTACCGGTCGCCTCGGCGACGCGCAAGTGGAACGACCGGTCGCCCGACAACGGCTGCCTGCCCTCGTCGTGCTCGCGCTGCATCTCGTCCAGCGCCGCCTCGATCGCTTCCAGGTGTTGCCGCTTGGCCGACTTCGCTGCGAGCGCCGCGCATTCCGCCTCGATGACATAGCGCGCGCGAAGGAGCTCGAACGGCCCGGCGGGCGCTTCGGCGTCGACCGGCACGTCGGGATGCTTGCTGCCGTTCGCCGCAAGCACATAGATTCCGGACCCGATCCGCACTTCGACCAACCCCTCGACCTCGAGCGCGATCAACGCCTCGCGCACGCTCGGCCGCGAGACCCCGAGCTGTTTCGCGAGGTCGCGCTCGGGCGGAAGCCTGGACCCCGACGGAAACTCGCCGGACCGGATCAGGCCTCGGATCTGGTCAGCGATCTGCCGGTACAGGCGGCGGGGCTCGATGCTCTGGAACGGCATGGGGTTGGGACCGGTGCCCCGCGAAGGTACGGCGGCGGGGAATCGAAGGCTATCCCGCACCCGGGAATTGGTCAAGTGGTATGACCAGTTGGCCAGGCGTCCGAGCGTCGGGTGAAAACGGCAGGACCTGCTGAGTCGTAGCCTCCGTGATCAGCGTGGCGGTCGCGTTGGAGCGTCGCGTTGCGTGCGACGCTCGAACGCGATCGGCGGCCGCGTGCCACCGGAGACGCGGCTGCAAGGTCTCGCTACGGCGTGCGCTCCTTCAAGACCTCCGCGGCTTTGTGGAAGCCGCTGTTCGCCACCGGCACGCCGGCGTAGATCGCCGAGAGCAGC
This sequence comes from uncultured beta proteobacterium, assembly GCA_963804205.1. Lineage (GTDB taxonomy): Bacteria > Pseudomonadota > Gammaproteobacteria > Burkholderiales > Casimicrobiaceae > VBCG01. Next base: position 12,593 of record CAWDPJ010000014.1, read on the forward strand.
AGCACCTCCTTCAGCTCGTCGAGCGAGAGCTCGGCGTCCAGGCCGCTGCGCATGTGCATCTGGAACTCGTCGAAGCGCGCGAGCGCCAGCATCATGCCGAGCACGATCAGCCGGCGCGTGCGGTCGTCGAGCACGTGCCGCGTCCAGATCTCGCCCCACGCGTAACGCGTGATCAGCGACTGGAATTCCTGGTTGAACGCGTTCACGCCTTTCAATCTGGACTCGACGTAGCCGCGGCCCAGCGCCTCCTTGCGACGCTCGAGTCCCGCGTCGTACCGGTCGCGCTCGGTCGTGATCGGCGGGTTGACCAGGAATCCGAGGAGCGCGTTCGCGAACGCGCCGGGCACTTCGATCACCGGGATGTGCGCGACCGGAAGCTCGACGAGCTGCGCGCCGGGAATCGCTTTGGCGAGCGCCTCGCCATGCGCCTTCGGCGTCGCGAGATCGAACGTACCGACGATTACCAGCGTCGGCACGCGGATACCGGCGACGGTCGCCGTCTGGTCCATGTCGCGAATCGCCGCGCAGCAACCGATGTAGCCGTCCGAATCGGTCGTCGAGAGCGTCGTGCGCGCACTCCACATCCGCGGCGGCTTCTTCGCGAGGAACGCTTCGGTGAACCAGCGTGCCAGCACTGCATCGGCGATCGACGCCGTGCCGCCCTTTTTCACCGCGTCGATGCGCGCGGCCCAGATGTCGCGAGGAATCTTCGGCGACGTATTCGACAGTACGAGCTTGTCGAGTCGGTCGCCGGCATTCGCGCCGATCCACTGCCCGACCATGCCGCCGATCGAGATGCCGGCGAAGCTGAAGCGCGCGACGCCGGCGGCATCGGCGACGGCCAGTGCGTCGCGGCCCAACGCCTCGATCGTGTATTCGCCCGGCGTCGCGTCGGACGCGCCGTGGCCGCGCATGTCGTAACGGATCACATGAAAGCGCTCGACGAGCTGCGGCAGGATCGGGTCCCACAGCGTGAGGTCGGTCCCAAGCGAGTTGGCGAGCAACAGGGCGGGCTTCGTGGCATCGCCGTCGCTGCGCCACCAGAGGCGTGCGTCGTCGCGGGTGAGGAAGGGCATGTCAGCTTTCCTTGTTGCGCCACGCGTCGAGCGCGCGGTCGATCATCGTGGCGGCGGAGCCGAATTGCGACGCAGGCTCGAAGATCCTCGCCACGACCTCGGGCGGCACGGATTTCGAGAGCTCGGCATCCTGTCCGAGCGCGTGCTGCAGCGTTTCGTTTTGAGACTGCGCGCGACGGCACAGCGCTTCGACGCGCGCGTGCGCTGCAACCTTGCCGAGCGTTCCGGCCAGCGCCATCGTCAGCGCCTCGGCGTAGACGAAGCCGCGCATCGCGTCGAGATTGCGGCGCATCGCGTCCGCGTCGACCTTCAACCCGGAGACGACCTCGATCATCGCGTCGGCGCCGCTGCCCGCCGCCGCGAACAGCTCGCCGAGCGTCCAGAACTGGCCTTGCCACTGGCCGAGCCCGCGTTCGTGCTCGCCGGGCACGCCGGCGATGAGATTCGCGACGAGCCCGGGTGCACGCAATCCCGCCTCGCGCGCGAACATCGAGCCGACCGGATTGCGCTTGTGCGGCATCGCCGACGAGCCGCCACGACCCGCGCCCGCCGGCTCGAACGCTTCGCCGACCTCCGGTTGCATCAGCAACGCGATGTCGATAGCCAGTTTCGCCGTCACTTCGCACGCGATGCCAACTTCGGCGCCAAGCCGCGCGACATGATCACGCACACCGTGCCACGGCGTGGCTGTCGTCACGAGATCGAGCTCGCGCGCGAGTTGTGCCGCCACTTGCGGACCCAGCGCACCGAGCGGCGCGAGCACGCCGCTTGCGCCACCGAATTGCAGCACGGCACTGTCGCGCGAAGCACGTCGCAGCGCTATTCGAGTCCGCGCGATCGCGTCCAGCCATACCGCGGCCTTGAAGCCGAACGGCACCGGCGTCGCAGGTTGCAGCAGCGTGCGCGCGACCGTCGGCGTCGCGCGATGCGCATCGGCCAAGCCGGCCACTGCATCCCCGAGTCGATCCCAGCGCGCCAGCAGCCGGCGCGAGGCCTCGCGCGCGCAGAGCACCAGCGCCGTATCGAGCACGTCCTGGCTGGTCGCGCCCCAGTGCACGTACCGCGAGGCTTCCGCGATCGGCTTGCGCCACGTGGGCGGTGAGATGCCTGACGAACGGGATCGCGAGCGTGCCGGCGCGTCGCGCTTCGGTCACCAGCGTACCGACGTCGAACTTCGCGCTGTTGCCGACTTCGTCGATCCGCGCCGCAGCCGACGCCGGGATGGCGCCGCAAGCACCTTCGGCCCGCGCCAGCGCACGCTCGAACGCAAGCATGCCGCCGATCAGCGCATCGTCGTCGAAAGCACGCGGCGATTTCAGCCGACGAGAACAGGTCGCGCAGGGTCATCGTGGGAGTTCCTGTTCCGGAACGATAGCAGAGCCTCCAGCAACGTCACCGGTCCCGCTTCCACGGGACGATCCAGCGCTCGAGCTCGTTCAATCCCATCGTGATGACGAAGCCGAGTAGCGCGATCACCAGCAGGCCGACGTACATCGTCTCCACCTCCAGCAGCTCCCACGCGTTCCAGATCATGTAGCCCAACCCGCTTTTCGCGCCGATCATCTCCGCGATCGAGATGAGGATGAGCCCCATGCCGAGACCGAGCTTCGCGCCGGTCATCACCAGCGGCAATGCGCCGGGCAGCGCGATCGTGCGGAACACCTGCCAACGGCCCGCGCCGAAGTTCCGCCCGACGTCGAGATAGATCCGGTTGATCTCGAGCACGCCGGCCATCGCGTTGATCAGCATCGGGTAGAACACACCGATCGCGACCATCGCGACCTTCGACGCCTCGCCAAGGCCGAAGATCAGCAGCATCAGCGGGAGGATTGCGCTTTTGGGGACCGGATAGGTGGCCGCGACGAGTGGTTCAACGACCGCGCGGACCGGCCGGTACAGGCCCATGACGATGCCGAGGACGAGCGCCGGAATGCCGCCGATCAGCGCGCCGAAGAACAGCCGCGACAGGCTCGCCTGCGTGTTCTTCCAAAGCTCGCCGGTCTGCCATAATGCGCCGAGCTGCTCGAGGATCCGCGTCGGCGGCGGAAAGAAGCGGACGTCGATCGCCCCGAGGCGGGCCAGGACCTCCCAGAGGACGAGCAGCACGATCGGCGACGCGACGCTCATCAGCCGGTCGCGCGCAGTCGCCGAGAGCCACGCTTTCGTCCGGCGCGACGGCGCTGCGCTCTGCGTTCGGGCCGAGTCGACGTTCGCCATGATGGGCCTCCCTAGCGCTTCAGCGCGCGCTCGTCTTCGGCGCGCGCGCGGTGCACTTCGTCGCGAAGCTGCTCCCAGATCGAATACACGAGCTCGCCGTACGCGGGGCGTGCGCGCAACTCGAGCACCTGCCGCGGCCGCTCGAACGGCACGTCGACGATGGCCTTCGCACGCCCCGGCTGCGCGGTCATCACCATGATGCGATCGCCGAGCGACACCGCCTCGTCGACGCTATGCGTGATGAACAGCACGGTCTTCTTGTGCTCGTCCCAGATCCGCAGCAACTCTTCCTGGAGCAGCGTCCTGTTCTGCTCGTCCAATGCCGAGAACGGCTCGTCCATCAGCAGGATCTCGGGATCGTTCGCGAACGCGCGCGCGATCGACACGCGCTGCTTCATGCCGCCGGACAGCTGGTGCGGATACGCGTCGGCGAACCGCGAAAGGCCGGTGCGGTCCAGATAGTGGCCGACGATCTCGCGGATCTCCGCCGTCGGGCGGCGACGCATGCGCAGCCCGTACGCCGCGTTCTCGAATACCGTCATCCAGGGGAAGATCGACTCGCCCTGGAACACCATCGCGTTTCCGGGACGGCCATCGCCGCTGCGCTCGATACTGATCTCTCCCGTCGTCGGCGACTCGAGGCCGGCAAGGATCCGAAGCAGCGTCGTCTTGCCGCAGCCGCTCGGTCCGACGATCATGAAGAACTCGCCGGTCGCGATGTCGATCGACACGTGGTCGATCGCGACGATCGGCCCGCGGCGACCGTCGAACGACTTCACGAGATCGCGCACGACGATCTTGGCTGGCGAGACCTCGTCGCGGTTCCTCGCGGCGGCCGCTGTCGTCATCGATCAGCGCAACGCCGGCTTGTAGGGGCCGAGCTCCTTGACCGCCCATTCAACGAACGAGCCGTCGACGACCTGCTCGACGCCGACCTTTTCCTTGACGTCCCCGTGCGCGACGAAGAACGCGAGGTCGTTACGCAAGCTCGGCAGGTGCACGCGACCGTCGGGATTACAGCCTTGAGGCGTGATCTTGCGGTAGAGCGCTGCGTCCTTGATGCGCGTGTACTCGGTGAGGATCGCGATCACCTCGTCGGCCTTCGGTCCGGCGAGCTTTCCGTCCTTCAGCGCGTCGTTGTAGTCGCGTACCGCGCGAAGGTACGCGCGCATGAAGCGGCGCGCGACGTCCGGCTGCTGCTTGATGAAGTGGCCGGCGTAGAGCACGACGGCCAGCTGGTGATTCGGATAGATCTCGTCGTCGCCCATGATGCGCACCGCAACGCCGGCTTCGATCGCACGAGTCGCCGTCGGCTCCGTCGTCATCGCGGCGTCCACTGCCTTGTTCTGAAGCGCAACCAGATGCTGCGGGAAGCCAAGGAACACGCGATCGACTTCCTCGTACGTCAGCCCGGCCTTCTTCAGTGCCTCGTTCAGCGTCGACGTCGAGCCCGAGCCGGGCGCGCTGCCGGCGATCTTCATGCCCTTCAGATCCTTCAGCGACTTGTAGCGGCCGCTGTCGACGTGATCCTTGCGTACGAGCAGCGGCTGGAAGCCGTATCCCGGCGGTGTGGAGCCTTTGTCGGCGACGATCTTGATTTCGATGCCGCGCACCACCGCGTTGTAGAGACCCGCCGAGACGGAGCCTGCGCCGACCTCGAGCTGCGCATTGCCCAGCGGAGCGACCATCCGCGCGCCCGAATCGAATTCGGTGAACACCGCCTTGATGCCTTCCTGCGCGAAATAACCCTTCTTGTCGGCGATGAAAAAGCCGACGTCGGACGACGCGTTGACGAGGCCCACGCGGACATTGACGAGGTCGGCGGCCGTCGCGGGCAGCGCGAGTGCGGCAGCGGCAAAGGCGACCCGGATCGCGAGACGTTTCACAAGTCCTCCTGGCGAAGCAGGTTGTCGTGCTGCAGAGTCGTGTGGCGCCCGTGCGAGGCGCGACTATCCCGAACCGAGCGCGTCCAGCATGCCGTACAGCGATGCGTCGTCCGAGGAGACGACGATCAGGTCGCAGGCGCGGCGCAGCGCATGAAGATCGGCGTCCGCTTCGTCGCCCGCCTTGCCGATCACGACGCCCGTCAGCAGCAATCCGCGGTGATGCGCGATGCGCGCGATCGGCGCGGCGTAGCCGACATCGTCGCCAGGCTCGCAGACAATGTAGATCATGTCGGCACCGTCGAATGCGTGTGCGAGGTCGTCGGCGCCTTCGGCGATACGGTCGAGCAGTTGCGCGGGCGTCGCTGCGTGGCGCGGCGGAACGGCGACGACACGCACATGCGGCAGGCGAGTCGACGCCAGCGTCTCGACGAGGCGGCGACCGCCTTCGCCGAGTCCCGCCACGACGACGGTTCGCGGTCGCGAATTCGGTTGCCGGATGCGGTGCCGCGTGTCGGTCGCGGCCTGGCTCGCGCTTAGCACGGTGCGGCGTCTCCGCTCGTCGACGTCATAGCGCTTCGCCTTCCTTCAGCACGCCCGCGGCGCGCAACGACGCTTCCAGCCACTTGGGACGCAAGTTGCGTCCGGCGGCGATGTCGTCGAGGCGCGCCCGCTCGTCGGCAACTTTTTTCGCGGCGAGGTCGAGGAGCGACGCAGCCTTCTCGCGCTCGACGACGACGACCCCATCGGCATCACCGACGACCAGATCGCCTGGACGCACGGCCACGCCGCCGCAGGAGATCGGCCAGTTGATCCTTCCCGGAACGAACTTCGTCGGCCCGTTCGGATTCGTACCGACCGCGTACACCGGGAACCCGAGCGCGCGCAATTCGTCGCTGTCGCGGCACGCAGCGTCGAGTACGACCCCGCCCAGGCCGAGCTTCTTGCACGCGTTCATCATCAGCGATCCCATCAGCGCGCACCCGCGATCGCCCTTGCCGTCGACGACGAGGATGTCACCCGGCCGCGCCATCGTCATCGCCGCGTGGATCATCAGGTTGTCGCCCGCGCGAACCTCGATCGTGAAAGCCGGACCCGCCATGCGCATCTCGGGAGACAGCGGCGCGATGCGCCCGTCGAGCGTGCCGCGGCGCCCGGCGACATCGGCCAGGATCGATGCGGCGAACGTCGACGCCTGGCGGACGATGTCGGGAGCGACGCGCTCGAAGTCGCGCCGGATATCGGAAAGTCCAGGCTGCGTCATGGCTGTTCCCGATGGTTTGAGGATGATGATGATCGTCGCGAGCGGGCAAGGAAATCAAGCAGCCGCATCGAGGCCGCGTCCTCGGTCTGCGCGGCGACCGGAACATCCCAGTAGTCGGCGCCCGGAATGCACTCCTCGAGGTAGCGCGCGGCCGAGGTCGCATGCGATTCGTCCTGGCCGGGAACGACAAGCGTCGGGACATCGAGACGGAGCAGATCCTCGGCATCGGCACCCGGCGCGGTGTCGCGATCGATCAGCGCGCGCGCCATGCCGGCAACGACGAGCTTGTAGCGCTCGACGTCGAGCTTCGCGTAGTCGGCGGCGAATTCACGATCGTGGCGAATCACCGATGCCCAGGGACCGCCGCGCGGATCGGCGCTGAACGGCTTGCCGTCGCTCGTTGCGAGCGCAACGACCGCGTCGAGGCCGTGCTGCTGCACGTACGCGAGATGCTCGGCGAAACGCTGCTGTCCCTTGATGCGGTATTTCGCGCCGCCGACCGGCCACCACAGGATCATGCCGAGCGTGGCTTCCGGATGGGCGACGGCAAACGCTACGACCGGACAGCAACCCATGCAGCCGCCCATCAGGTAGGCCTGTTCGACACCGAGATGATCGAGCAAGCCTTTGCCCTGCGCAACATAGTGCGACCACGTGATGCTCTCGACGCGGCCGCCCGATTGCCCCGTCTCGCGACGGTCGAACACGATGCAACGATAGTGCTTCGCCAGGTGATCGAGCGGCTTCACCCGCGCGTAGACACCGAGCGTGCGCCATTTCTCGAGCGTGGCGTCGAAGCCACCCGGCGAGAACATCAGGAGCGGCGGCCCCGCCCCGATGATGTCGTAGCGTGTCACGATGCCATCGATGACTGCCGTGGCCATGACCCTACCGTAGTTTACGAAGCGGTTGAAACGCTCATCCTCCCCATCGTCGTCCCCGCGAAGGTGACCGGCGCTTCACGCGAAGGTACGTCGATCCCGCTTTCGCGGGAATGACGCCGGGATTGGGCAATGCATCACGCATATTCGTAACGCTCACTCCCGCGAAGGCTTCGCGGGGATCCCGCCTTTGATCTGCCGTCCGGATCGCACGTCGTCGGCATAAGCGGTGATCGCATCGAGCGTGATGCGCGCGACGTTGGCGTACGTCTCGGTCTTCGCCTCCAGCCACGAGCTCGCGTAGCCGATCGCCGCGTGTGCCATGCGCATGCGGCCGTCGAGCCAGGGTCCGCCGCCCAGCCCGCCGACGACCGGGATCGACACCGCGCGGACGACCTCGGGCCCGACGATCGGTCCCGAGTTGGTGAAATCGATCAGCGCTGCGCCGGCGTCTTCGAGTCGCTTGGCTTCGTCGACGAGGCGCGACGCCATCCCGGCCGGCACCTGCACGCCGCCCTTCAGCATCGCCGCATAGTCGACGCCGTATTGCAGCGCGGTCTGCGGCGTGATGCCCATCTGCGCGAACACCGGGATGCCCGCGCGGGTGATCGCGCGCACGGCGTCGGGGAAGTCGGCGGCCCCGTCGAGCTTGACCATGCTCGCGCCGGCCTCCTTGACCAGACGGATCGCCGCCTCGAGCGCGCTCGCACCGCCGCATTGCAGCGGACCGAACGGGAAATCACAGGACACCAGCGCGCGCTTCACGCCCCGACGCACCGCCTTGCAGACGATGACCATCTCGTCCATCGTCACTTCCAGCGGATTGTCGTGACCCCAGAGGTTGATGCCGACCGTGTCGCCGACCGAGACGATATCCACGCCGGCGCGATCGACGATCTGCGCGATCTGACAGTCCCAGGCAACGACGCCCACGATCTTGCGGCCGTCGCGCTTCATCTGCTGGAGCGACGGAACGGTGATGGCCGCTTCGTTCGACGGCATGAGCGCTTTCTTCAGGCGACGAGGTCGTGGGTGCCGCGGGCGAACAGCGACTCGAGCGTCGGGCCGCCTCGTGATGATTCCCTGGTCGAGCGTCGCGTCGATCAATTCCTCCAGCACCTGGCGGTTCGGTCCGATGCCGTAGGGCAGCGGGTCGCCGGCGACTTCCATCACGCGCCGGTGAAGCTCGTCGACTTTGGTCGGAGGGTCGATCTTGCCGGCGGTCAGCCGCTCGACGTAGATGCGCTTGGCCTCGGCGAACGCGTCGAAGAGATTCCGCGCGAGATCCGGATGCGCTTCCAGCAGCTCGTCGCGCACGACGACCGTGTGGTTGATCGGATAGTGGCCGCGCTCGCGTAGCGCACTGAGCCCCGCTTCCTGCGCGTTCGGGATCAGCGGCTTCACGTCGGGGTTGTCGATCTCCACGCCGATCGCCGCGGGCAGCTCGCCCGAGACGACCATCTGCGCCATGTCGTGCCCCGGCTCGATCGGGACGACGTTCGCAGGCGGCCGATATTCGGCGACGTGCTCGTCACCCGACAGCACCCAGGTGATCTTCGCAAGATCGACACCGTACTGATGCTGAAGCACGCTACGCGCCCACACGCCCGTGGTCACCGTATAGCCGCGGTTGACGCCGACGCGCCTGCCCTCGAGGTCCTTCGGCGAGCGAACCCCTGCATTGACGTTGTGAACGATAGCCCCGTGATGGAACGCGCGCACGAGAAAGATCGGAATCGCGGTGAAGCGCTTGCCGTATTCGCGCGCCGTGACGTAGGTCGTGATCGCCATCTCGCAGACGTCGTACTCCATGCCCCGCACCATTCGCCGGAACGCGGCGATCAGCGGGTCGACCTCCTCGAAGTCGAACTCGAACCCGCGCGTCCGCACGGTACCGTCCTTCAGCGCTGCGTTGTTGCCCTGCGTGCGGGTGACGGTCTTGAGCTTCAGTCCGGGCATCGTCCGGCTCCCTGGGTCATCAACAGCATTCGCAGGCGACGCCCTCGGGCACGGCGAGCGAGTCCTTGAGCCATGCGAACGGCAGGTCGTCCTCGACGACCTCCGCGAGCCGCTTGAATAGCTTGAAATGATGGCGCACGCCGGCGTCCCAGAATGCGATGACCGTCTCCAGCGGCGGGCATCCCGGCAGCGTGCAAGCGACCTCCGCGACGAACACCGAGGCGTCCTCGGCGAGCCCGAAGCGCGCACGCGTCCACGCCACCACGCGGTCGAGTGCGTCGAGATCGTCGAGCGTCTTGCGCAGCGAACCGAGCATTGTCATCCATGCGTCAACGCGCCGCCGCGCACGACTCCACGCCGGCGCGAAGCCACGAAGCGTCGAGGTTGCGTCCGATGAACACCAGGCGGCTCTCCCGTCGCTCGTCCGGACGCCACGGCCGCTGGAATTCGCCTTCCAACAGCATGTGTACCGATTGGAAGACCAGACGGCGGTCATCACCCGCGACGTCGAGGATACCTTTTGCGCGCAGGATATCCGAACCCTTTTCCGCGACGAGCGCTTGCAGCCAATCGCTCACGCTGCCCCCGTCCAGCGGCCGGTCGAGCACCAGCGAAACGCTGCGGATGTCGCTGTCATGCGCGTGATCGTAACCATGACCGGGCGCTGCGCAAGCTTCGTCGTGTGAACAATGCTCGTCGTGAACATGCTGCCGCGACGGAACGCCGGCTCGAGCGAGACGATCCGCTCGAGGTCGAATCCGCCGCGCCCGAGCACCTCGTCGAGCGGAACGTTCGCGCGCTCCGCCCGGTGGATCGGCGCGAGCGGATTCAGCGCGCCGATCCGCGCTTCGATCCTGCGCAGCGCAGTCTCGTCCACCAGCTCGGTCTTGTTCAGCACGATCTGGTCGGCGAACGCGATCTGCGCCGAGGCCTCTCGACTGTCCGCGAGGCGCAACAGGATGTGGTTCGCGTCGACCAGCGTCGTCACCGAGTCGAGCGCGAGTCTCACCTGGAGAACGGGATCGACGAAGAACGTCTGCGCCACCGGACCCGGATCCGCCAGCCCCGTCGTCTCGACGATGATCCCGTCGAGCGCTCGCCCGCTGCCGAGCAACCTGTGCAGCGTCCGGATCAGGTCACCTCGCACCGTGCAGCAGATGCAACCATTGTTCATCTCGAACAGCTCTTCGTCGGTGCGCACGACGAGCTCGCCGTCGATGCCGGCTTCGCCGAACTCGTTGACGATCACCGCATAGCGGCGGCCGTGATGACTCGCGCAGGATGCGGTTCAGCAGGGTGGTCTTGCCCGCGCCGAGATAACCGGTCAGGATCGTGACCGGGATACGTTCGACGGGCGTCGCGCGGCATTTCTTGGCGCGTCACTGCCAGGGCAGCAACGAGACGTGGATCACGTCCTTCGCGCCCTCGCCGCCGACCGACTTGATCGCGTAGTCGGCGTCGTTCAGGCCGAACGTATGCGTCGTCACGAGCTCGAGCGGGTAGCGGTGCGAGGCGAGCTGCTGCAGCGCAAGCTCGCAAGCCTTGAAGCTGTGGCCGCGCGCGCTCTTGATCGTGATGTACTTGACCGTCACGCGACCGATCGGAAAGTTCGGGAAATCCGTCATCTCGCCCTGGATCAGCAGCGTCCCGGCCTTGCGCTTCAGTGCCTCGACGCCGAGCAGCACGGGCAGCGTGCCGGCGCCGGCAGTGCAGTCGAGCACGACGTCCACACCCTTGCCGCCGGTGATTTCCCTGATTCGCGCGAGCGGATCCTCCTTCTGCACATCGATGACATGATCGGCACCGAGCACTTTCGCGATCTCGAGCCGCTTCGCGTCCTTCGAGGTGCCGGTGATGACGACGAGGTCGGCGCCCGCCTGCTTGCAGGCCACGACCTGCGACAAGCCCTGCTGGCCCGGTCCCTGGATCAGCACCGTGGACGCGTAGCCCACACCCGCATCGAACAGCGCCCATTCGATCCCGTTCGCGAGCGGGGTAACGATGCCGGCGAGCTCGGGCGTCACGCTGTCGGGAACGTGGTGCAGAACCGAGTTCCACGGCAGATAGAGGTACTGGCCGAATCCGCCCCACAGATGCGGTGCGCGCTCGGCGGACGTATAGCCATAGCGGATCGCGTCAGGATTGAAGCGCCAGTCGGTGGCCTCGCAATGCCGATACTGGCCGAGGTGACACCACTCGCACTTGCCGCAGGCGACGTAGTGCTCGACGAACACGCGATCGCCTTCCTTGAAGCCCTTGCGCTGCGTGAAAGTGCGGCCCGCCTTCGCGATCACGCCGATGTTCTCGTGGCCCATGATGATCGGGCCACTGGCGAGCGGCTGCTTGTACATCTTCACGTCGGTACCGCAGATGCCCGCGACCTCGACCCTCATCAGCGCCGCATCGTCGGCGATGTCCGGCATCGGGAACTCGCGGACCTCGGTCCGGCTCGCACCGACTTTCACAGCGGCCAGCACCTTGTCCATCAGCTTCCTTGGTTGCGCGGGTACGTCGCGCGCGTTCGAGCGCGCACGAGCGTTACACCGACGCCGGCGCAGTTCCGGGAATCGCCTTGAGCGACTCGCGGGCCGCGTCGGCGAACGCTACATCGGGAGGTAGCACGACCGCCGCCGACCGGACGCGATGTTGTTCGGGCAGGCGCCCGGGCGGCAGCACGCCCTTGTCGCTCAGCGCCTTCGCTGCGCGCAGCAACCGATGCCGCGCCATGATGATGCCGTTGTCGGTCGACACCAGGTTCTCGCGCGTGCGGTCCTGGATCGGTCCCATGCTCTCCTGCACGGACGCATCCTGCATCGCGAAGCCTTCGATGCCGCTGAAGTTCTGGTCTTCCTTCTGGGCCTTGCGGTCCATCAGGTAGTCGTTGTCCTTGTTCTGCTGCGGGCGGAAGGTGCCGGGCACGTACTTCACGTGCACGCCTTCGCCGTTTCTCATGGCGTCAATCTCCGCTTCGGTCAGCTCGCGCACCGGATGATAGTCGTAGCTCCACACCCAGCAGTTCTCGTCGTCGATCGGCACCCAGAAATGGCCGTGCACCGAATGGTTGCCACGCGGCGGGATCATCGTGAAGAACGGCATCAGCCACTGGGTCACGCGCCAGTAGTAGTGGCCTTCCTCCGCATTGCGGCGCGCGCCGATCAGAAGCCCGCCTTCGGATTCGACGACTTCGAACTTCGGTTGCGAGTCGCGCAGGTTGTACTCGTTGCCCTTCGCGCCCTTGAACAGCGAATCCTTCGCGAGCGTATGCCGGTGCAGGAAGGAGACATGCGAGCTGTCGATGCCGCCTTCCATCGCCTGCAGGTAGTTGCACTCCTGCACGCGCTTGCTCACGAAGCGCTGGCGATCGGAAACCATTGCGAACTCGTACTCCGGCGCGGGCGGCTGGTCGGCGGCAGGACCCATGTACGTCCACAGCACGCCGCCGCGCTCGATCAGCGGATAGCTCTTCAGCCGGATCTTCCTGCAAAAACCGCTTTCGGCGGGCTCCGACGGCACTTCGATGCATTGCCCGCTCGTATCGTACTTCCAGCCGTGATAGGCGCAGCGCAAACCGCGTTCCTCGTTGCGGCCGAACCATAGCGATACGCCACGATGCGCGCAGAACTCGTCGATCAGGCCGAGCTTCCCGTCGCTGTCGCGGAACGCGATCATCCGCTCGGACAGCAACTTCACACGCACCGGCGGGCAATCCGGCTCGGGCAGCTCATCCGCGAGCAAGGCCGGCAGCCAGTAGCGGCGGAACACCTCGCCCATCGGCGTAGCGGGTCCGGTGCGAGTGAGAAATTCGTTCTGCTCCGCCTTCATCCAGATCCTCCTGCGAGCGGGGCGGCGTTTCCGTTCAATTCCGCTATACGGAACGCAGTTCTTCTATACAAACGTCGATTATGCCGATATTCTGCACACTGTCAAACGCGGCGCCTCACGGCGACGCAGGCTCGCTCGTTTCGTAACACGTACGATGGACGATACGCTGATCCGCCTCTGCGCCACCAACGACGTCGCTGAAGGCGCGGCGCTCAAGGTCGACGTCGAAGACCTCACGGTTGCGGTGTTCAACCTCGGCGGCAAGTTCTTCGTGCTCGATGACCAGTGCACGCACGGTCCCGGATCGCTGTCGGAAGGCTGCGTCGAAGGCGAGGAGATCGAGTGCGATTTCCACAACGGGCGCTTCCATATCCCGACGGGTGCCGTGACCGGGCCGCCGTGCATGATCCCCGTGCAGACCTGGACGGTGCGCATTGTCGACGGCGACGTGTGCATCGAGCGCACGCCGCCACCGCTCGCACCGGCGCCGGATTTGGCCGACGCACCGGCTTGACCTTCTCTTCCTCTCACTCGAGCGCCAGCCGGCAGACTCTGTCTTCGCTCAGCTTCGCGCCCTCCGCGAGCAGCCGTTCGAGCTGGTCAGCGGTCGAGTTTTTCGCGCAGCAACACCCACAGTCGCTCGCGGGCGCGCGCCTCGTTGGGCTCGCGCGGCGCCCCTTTTTTCGCACGTTCCGCGTCGGCGTAGCCCGCAATGCGCGCGGCATTAACGAGGTTGCCCGCAAGCGCCGCCCGCAGAGCGAAGTGGTCCGCGAAGAGCCACACATATCCCCCGTCTCGGATCAGCGGCAGCCCTTCGCGCGCGGCGGCGAGCGCTTCCTCGAGCTCTCCGCGTTCAGTGAACAGACCGGCGAGATTCGCCAGCGTGAATCCGAGCGAGCTCTTCCTGCCCGTTGGCGATCGGCGCAGCCTGGCGACGTACTCGAGAAACACAGACACTGCGGCGTCGAGATCGCCGAGCGCCCAGTTCACTTCGCCGAATTCGCCCAAGTGGGCCAGCGCAGCGTACTCCGTACCCGCTTCGCGGTAATGCGCCAACGACGTTTCGTAATGCTCCTTGGCGGCGGCGGGCTCACCTGCAAGCATCTTCAGAAAACCGAGATTGGTGAAATAAATGCCGAGCGCCTTGGGTAGCCCGGAGCCGACAAGCGCGGGGAACGCTTCCGTCAGCGCGGATTCGGACTGCTCCAACCGGCCCAGTTGCGCAAGGACGCGAGCTATCCGAACGAGTGTATGGGCGACCCCAAACGCGTCTCCCGTTTGCCGATACAAGTCGAGGGCTCGCTCGTATCGGGTGAGCGCCTGGTCGGGTGCCGCATCGGATAGCACGCCCAGCCAATGCCATAGCCGCGCCTGATCGGTCGCCGGCGTGTGCGATTCCACTCGGGCGACCGCACTCGCGAGCCGCTGCGCGCCTTCCGCCAGCAGCGAAAGCGTGGTCCAGATCGGCCCCGACGCGCCGGCGAGCGCAATCGCGGTTGCCGCATCGTCCCCCGCGCCAAGTGACCAGTCGAGTGCCGCGCGAACGTTGTCGCACTCCGGCACGTAGAGGCTACGCCAGTCCGCATCGGACATCCGCAGCCAGTCCTCGATCGCGGGCTCGAAAAACTCGCGGAAATAGCGCGCGTGTCGACGTCGGATCAGCGCTTGCTCACCGGCGTCTGAGAGCTTTTCCAGCGCATAGGCGCGGGTGGTTTCGAGCAGCCGATAACGCGCGCTGGACCCGGTCGTATCGGCGACGACCAGCGAGCGTGCGACGAGATGCGAGAGCAGGCTCGTCACCGCGGATTCGTCGATCGCGTCTTCGGATGCAATCGATTGAGCCGCCTCGAGCGCGAAGTCCCCAGGGAAGATCGCCAGCCGGCGCAACAGCGTGCGCTCTTGCTCGGCAAGCAGCCCGTGACTCCAGTCGAGCGTCGCGCGTAGCGTTTGTTGACGCGGCGTCGCGGTGCGACTCCCCTCGGTGAGCAGCTTGAAGCGTTGGTCCAGACGGGCATTGATCTGCTCGACCGACAACGCATGGATACGAGCCGCCGCCAGTTCGAGCGCCAGCGGGATGCCGTCGAGGTGGAGGCATAACTGGGCAATCGCGGGCGCACGGGCGACGGTCAACTCGAATCCCGGCTGAGTTCGCTGTGCCCGATCGACGAATAGCTGGACCGCTTCCGAGCTCGCCATCGTCTCGAAGTTCGCCTGCGGATCCGGGAGCGACAGCGGCGGCACCGGATAGATCTGCTCGCCAGCGACCCGTAGAGCCTCGCGACTGGTAGCGATGATCGTCGGTGCGCTCGTCCCTTCCAACACTGCGTCGGCGAGCTGCGCACAGCCGTCCAGCAAATGCTCGCAGTTGTCGAGCACCAACAAGAGCTGTTGGTTCTTGACCTGGTCGCGCAGCGTCTCCGGCAGAAGCTTCCCCTGCATTTCGCGCACACCGAGGACCTGGGCCACTGCGCTCGGCACCCGCATCGGATCGATGATCGGGGCCAGGTCGACGAACCAGACACCGTCGCGATAAGCATCCATCACTTCGGCGGCCAGCTGCTGCGCTAGCCGGGTCTTACCGATGCCGCCGGTGCCGACCAGCGTCAACAGACGAGTCGTCGGCAACAGCCGTTTGATCTCGACCAGTTCGCGTTCGCGCCCAACGAACGAGGTCGTCGATTCGGGGAGATTGGTGCGCCCGGTTTGCGCCTCATCGTCTTGCCGCGAAGTGTCCGCCAGCGCCGTGACGGGCCCGACGAATCGGTAGCCGCGACGCGCGAGCGTCTCCACCCAGCGCTCGCCTCCGGGGACCTGGCCGAGCACGCGGCGGATCCCGGAGATCTGCACCGCGAGATTGCCTTCCTCGACGACGAGTCCCGGCCACGCCGCATCCATGAGGCCGGCCTTCGGCAAGTATTCGTTCGCTCGCTTGACCAGCGCGGCAAGGACGGCGACGGCGCGAGGGCCCAATGGCATCGGGAACCCCCGCGCGGCTGAGCACTCCGGCTTCAGCGTCGAGCCGGAACGGTCCCAATTCATAGATCGCCGCCATGTCGGTGCGCGGCCAAAGCCGTCGTCGATCTTTAAGGGTTTCTTAAGGACATCGTCGGCTTGGGCCGGTAGCTTTGGCTCATGGATTCGAGCATAGCAAAGCGCGGCGAACCGGGCGGCAGTACGCGTTTCGCAACGTCTACTGCTTGAATCCACGCCGTTTTCAAGCCGAGCGTGACCGTCGCCGAAGCGAACTTGGCAGGTTGCCGGCTCAATGCATGAGCAGGAGAAGACAGGAGACTCGATCATGGCAACCGAAGTTAGAACGCTAGATATCAATCCGACGCCGTTTTTCGTCCCGCCGCGCGTCGGCGGCGACCGCGAATTCAAGGGCCACGGCCCGCGAGTGCAAGTATCGGCCACGCTTTCGGTTCGCAACGCCAACGAGCTCTGGGCCACGGTGTTCATGCACGCGAAGGAAACCACGCGCGACTGGACCGAAGCCGAGGGCAGCGCTGAATATCCGGTCTTCCGAGACGGGCAATTCACGCGGATCAATCGGATCATGTCCGACACCCACTCGTTCCATGGCTACACCGACACGAACCACGCGACCGATTTCCTCGAGCTTCCTGCAGGCGAGCTCGTCCGCCAATTCGAGTGCGTCGGCGACACATCGGGACACGAGGCCGGGACGAGAACCGGCGTTCGGGTGCACTTCAATCCGATCACGATCGAAGTCGAAACCGGCGTCGACCCGAAGATCAAGTCGATTCAGGTCGAGCCCACGCCGAGGTTCATCCCCTCGCACATCGCGGGAGACCGCGAATTCGGCGGGCATGGGCCACGCGTGGAGGTTTCAGCGAGCATCTCGTTGCAGAACCAGACGGAGATCTGGGCGCGTGTACGGATGCAGGCCAAGGAAACAAAGCCCAATTGGACCGAGGCGGCGGGTTCGACCAACTTCATGATCTATCGACACGACCGGCCGATCGTGCAGCTCATGACGCCCAACGTTCTCATCAGCGTCCTATACCGATGTCAATCATGCGGACGACGAGCTCACGCTTGGTGCGAAGGTCTCGTCGAGCGGTTCATCTGTACTGGAGATACGGTAGGACCCGAAGCGGGAACGAGGACCGGGGTGGCCGTACGCTTCAACCCGATCACGTTCCGCGAGATGTAGGGCGAACCGGCGAGCATTGCAAGCGGGGTGACAAAAGCGGCGGCCGGCCATTCGCGACGTTTCCTGAACAGGCAGCAAGTGAATCTCCTGTCTGACCGCGGAGTTTCCGGCCCTCTTTTCGGCCAACTCCTGCGCCACAGCGAACGCCGCGAGGTGGCGATCTTCCTGCGTGACGGCGTTCTTTGGGTAGCGGACTTCATCGATGGTCAGGGTGAGCTCGTCGAGGCAACCACCTGGTTCCGTTTTCACTGTGGCGCGTACTCGACTCGGCAAGCTCGATCGCGGATGGTTCGTGAATCGGCATCGCCGTTGTCCGTGGACCTGGTGCGGCGCATCGAGCGCCTGCCGCGTCCGGTCGCAATCCGCAGGACCGGACCAATGGATCGGCTCGTTGCCGCCATCGCTGCACACACGACGCGGTGGCCAAGGATGTTCCGTAACCGGTTCGATTAGCAAAGCGAGGTTCGATCATGAGCAAGGCGTTTGCCAAAGGATTGCTCGCACTGGCGTTCGTGACTTTCGAGGCGGCGGCACAGTTCTGCCCGGGACTTTCGCCTTGGGTGTTCACCGACGTTCCCTCGACCCATCCGTTCTGCACCGACATCACCTGGATGGCGCAGCGCGGCGTGACGCTGGGCTGCGCGATGCTCAACGCCACGCAGCGGCTGTATTGCCCGGATCAGGGCGTGCGGCGTGACCAGATGGCGGCGTTCATGCACCGGCTGGGCGATGCGGTGCTGCCGGCCACCTGCGCCACCGGACAGGTGATGAAGTGGGACGGCAGCAAGTGGGCGTGCAGCCGGTGCGCTTGCCAGCTTGTCGCAAGGCAGCGGCATCGTGCTGTCGCCCAATCCGCTCACCGCGACGGGGAGTATTGCGGCGGACACCGCGTATCTGCAGCGGCGGGTGACCGGGACCTGCGGGGCGGGGTCGTCAATTCGGACGATCAATGCCGACGGGTCGGTGGTCTGCGAGGTCGACGACAGCGGCTCGGCCAATGCGTTCGTGCAGGGCGGCAATCCTTTCAATGCAACCGCGGTGCTCGGAACTACCAGCAACCAACCGCTGGAGATCATCGTGAACGGCAACCGCGCGATGCGCTACGAGCTAAACGCGGACAGCCCGAACCTGATCGGCGGGAATCTGCAAAATGCCGTCGGCCCCGGCCTGCGCGGTGCAACGATCGCAGGCGGCGGCGTGGCGGCCGATCCGAACCTGGTGCACTCGGACTGGTCCACCGTCGGCGGCGGTGCCAGGAATGAAGCAGGTAATCCAGCCGCCCCAACCGATGGCGAATTTGCGACGGTCGGCGGCGGTGAATGGCAACGTGGCGAGCCGGTGGCGGTGGCAGCACGGTCGCCGGCGGCACGTTGCCGGAGGCAATGTAAGGCGAGCGGTGTCTTGAGCACCGTTGCCGGAGGCTCAACGTTAACACCGCGAGCGGGAACTACAGCACCGTCGCCGGTGGCATCGACAACAGCGCGCCTGGCTATTACAGTTTCGCCGCGGGTTCCAGCGCTCGCGCGAACTACGCAGGCTGCTTCGTGTATGCCGACGTATCCAGCGGCAGCCCGACAAGCTGTTTCGGGCAGAGCGAGATCGTCATCCGCGGGCTCGGCGGCTTCTACTTCTGGACGGCGGGAAACTCGGACGCAACCTACAGCGGCGCCCGACTGGCAACGGGAACCGGAGCGTGGGCCGCTTACAGCGATCGTAACGGCAAGGAGCGCATCCAGCCCGTGGACGCCGGCGTCGTCCTCGAGAAGCTCGTGTCGATGCCGATCGCCACCTGGCAATGGAAGAGCGAGCCGGGCGCGATCCGCCACATGGGACCGATGGCGCAGGACTTCCACAGCGCTTTCGGGCTCGGCGATAGCGATACGCAAATCGTGACCGTCGATGCCGACGGCGTGGCGCTGGCCGCGATCCAGGGATTGAACGCCAAGGTCGAGGTCCAGGCGCGCGAGATCGCAGAGCTCAAGGCGACTGTCGTCGCTGCTTCTCGCACAGACATCGACCGAACCGCATGGCTCACACCGATTGAAGCGGCGCGGACCTGAAACAGCGTTCGCCATAAAACGCACCAAGGAGGACCTATGTTGCGCAGGTCGATTGCCGGTCTTGTGTTCGCTCTACTGTCTTTCTCAGCGCCCGCCCACGCGCAGATCTGTACGCCGTTCACCGACGTATCGGCACAGGACCCGTTCTGCAGCAACATCCAGTGGATGTTCAACCGCGGCGTCACGCTCGGCTGCACGACGACGGCCTATTGCCCGACGCAGTTCGTGCGCCGCGACCAGATGGCCGCCTTCATGAACCGACTGGGCAACGTGGTGTTCGCGCAGGGCGGCAGCGCGTTCGGCGCGACCGCGGTGCTCGGCACCACCGACGATCAGCCGCTGGATATCCGGCGTCAACGGCGCGGGTGATGCGCTACGAACCGAACGCGATCAGTCCGAACGTGATCGGCGGCAGCGCGGCGAACGTCGTGACGCCCGGCGTGCGCGGCGCCACGATCGGCGGCGGGGGCGTGGCCAGCTCAGATCCCGATTTCGGCTCCAGCGCCCCGAACCGGGTCACCGACGCCTACGGCACCGTGGCAGGCGGCTATGCCAACCGCGCCGGGGACGGCGCGGGATCGCCGATCGATGCCCCGTTCGCGACAGTCGGCGGGGGACTTGCCAACAGAGCGGGAGCTTCGCTGTCGCCGGCGGGGGAGCAGGCAACAAAGCGACGGGAACGACGAGTTCGTCGGCGGCGGCAATTCCAACATCGCGAGCGGCAATCTCCAGCACCGTCGCCGGAGGCACTGGCAACACCGCGACCGGGGACTACAGCACGGTCGCCGGGGGCAGCGGAAACATCGCAGCGGGCTATTACAGTTTCGCCGCAGGTTCCGGAGCGCAGGCGAACTATGCGGGCTGCTTCGTGTATGCCGACGCTTCCAGCGGCGGTCCGACAAGCTGTTTCGGTCAGAACGAAATCGTTGTCCGCGGCCTCGGCGGTTTCTACTTCTGGACGGCCGGAGACTCGGACGCAAACTACAGCGGCGCGCGGCTCGCACCGGGTACCGGAGCCTGGGGCGCTTACAGCGATCGCAACGGCAAGCATCGAATTGCTCCGGTGGACGCGGGTGCCGTCCTCGAGAAGCTGGTGTCGATGCCGATCGCCACTTGGCAATGGAAGGGCGAGCCGGGCGGCGATCCGCCACATGGGCCCGATGGCGCAGGACTTCCACAGCGCCTTCGGGCTCGGCGACAGCGACACGCAAATCGTGACCGTCGATGCGCGACGGCGTGGCGCTCGCCGCGATCCAGGGCTTGAACGCGAAGCTCGAGCTGCGATTGCGCGCGAAGGATGCGGAGCTTGCGGAGCTTCGCCGGACCGTCGAGTGGCTGCTCGCACGATCTTCGTCCGAAGTCAGGCGTTCCGCCGAGCCAGCCAATGAATGAGCGCAGTGCAAAGCCTCGACCGCGTCAAAGCACGCCCGGCACCCAGCGCTTGACGCGCTTCGCGTATTCGGCGTACGCAGCACCGAACCGATCCGCAAGCCGCGCCTCGTCGTCCCGCACGCGGCGGTCGAACCAGAACGCGGTGCCGACGAGCAACACAGCGGCGATCCACGATCGGAAAGTCACCGCAAGACCGAGCATGAAGACAAGATGGCCGACATACATCGGATTTCGCACGAAGCGATAGGGGCCCGTTGTCACCAGCCGTTCCGGCGGCACCGACACGCCCGGACCGCCGCCACCGAGCCGCGACCGATACCGGCCGCAGAGCTTGTAGAGCAGGTAGCCGCCCGCCAGCAGTGGCACACCGAACCAGTCGATACGGGGAACGCCACGCGTCAATGCAGACTCGATCACGGCGATCGCGACTGGATACACGACGAACGTGCGGTTCGACGTACCGCCGAGCCAGCGAAGGACCGAGCGCATCGCGAAACGATCGTGGTCAGGCCGCGCGCGCGTATGCTCGCGCGGCGCCGTGCATCATCGTGAGCCGGCAGGCGCCTTCGGCATCAACAGGACGAACACGTTCGCGACGATGATCGTCACCGCAAGGAACGAGAACGTCGCGAGCAGCCCGTAGCGGTCCGCGATCACTCCGCCCACGAGCGGACCGACGGCAGCGCCGACCGACTGCGTCGCGAACAGCACGCCGATGCTGGTCCCGCCCATGTTCTTCGGCGTCATCTCGAGCAGCCACGCCTGCAGCACCGGACGCATCGCGTACAGGAAGAAGCCGAGCAAAGCGATCAGCGCGACGAACCCGACCGATCTCCCGGCGACGACCATGGCGATGATGATCACCGCTGTCATGGCCATACTCGCGCTCAGCACGCGACGCCGTCCCATGCGGTCGGACAAGTGGCCGGCAAGTGGCGCCGCAGCGAAGCCTGCCGCCTGCAGCACGAACATCGCAACACCCACCCAGAACGGCGAATAGCCGAGCTCGTAGGCGAGGTAGACCGGAATGAACGTCAACAGCGCGTTCTGGGTCATCGAACGGAACGCCGATCCGGTCGTCAACAGCAGCAACCCGCGACTGCGTGCGAGCTCCTTCAGCCCGGCGACATACTGCGCGAGCGTTTGCCGCTCGCTCCCTTCGTCGAGCGAACGGCGGTTCGCGTTGCGGCGGCCGGTGAGCGAGATCGTGCCAAGGAACGCGAGGATCAGAAACGCCATGACCAAGCCCGGGACCACGTTCATCACGACGATTTCGCGCCAGCTGAACGCCGCGAGCAGCGCGCCGACGACGATGGGCGCGAGCGCATCGCCGGCATTGCCTCCCATGCCGTGCAGCGACAGCACGAGCCCCTTGCGCTCCGGAAAGCGCTGCGCGAGTGTGGGGATCGCCGCCGGATGCCACAGGTTGTTGCCGATGCCGACCAGCGCGACACACAGAAGCAACGGCCAGTAGCTGTGCGTGAAACCCATCAGCAGATACGGCACGCCGATCCAGAACAGCGAGGCCGCCATCAGCAGACCCTTGCGCCCGACCGTGTCGACCAGCATGCCACCGGGCACGTTCGACACCGCGCCCGCGATGTACTGGCAGGTCATGACGAGCCCGATCTGCGTATACGACAGGCCGAGCTCCTTGCCGATCACCGGCAGCAACAGGTAGAACGTCGCCGGATACCAGTGCGTGAGGGCATGCCCCACGGTGATCACCCACACCTCGCGGAACGACTTCGAGGGCGGGAGTGCCGGGGCTGTGGTCGCGACGCTCATTTCGTCACGGCCCTTCGCCCGGATCGAGCGCGCGACATCATCGTGAACGCTTGACCATGATGTCCTGGAACAGCGCCGTCCATTTCTCGGCCTGGTCGAGCGACTCCACCGGATCGACGAGCTTCAGCTTGATCTCGCCGATCGGCGATTTCACCTTGCGGTTCGAGGGCACGTAATCCATGCCGACCAGCAACGGTTGCGCCTCGGAGAGCCAGTAGTCGTAGAACAGCAGCGCCGCTGCGGGATGCGGCGCGCGCCTTGCGATCCCGACGCCATTCGTGCGTGCGATCGCCGGCTCGATCACGAACCAGTCGATCGGCGCGCCCCGCTTCTTCGCCTGCTCGGGCATGTAGTTGTACACGGTGAGCGCGAGCGGTACCTCGCCGGACACGACCATGTTGTTGAGCAGCGTATGCCCTTGCCGGACCGACATGCCGTTCTTCGCGACCAGGTCCTTCCAGAAGCGCAGGCCCTTCTCCTCGCCGCCCATGCCGAGGACGGTCTCCGCGAACCAGTCCTGGTTCTTCGCTTCGATGCCGAGCTTGTCCTTCCACTTCGGATCGAGGAGCTGGGCGTACGACTTCGGCAGGTCCTCCTTGCGTACTTTCTCGGTGTTGTACGCCTGCACCCAGACCGACAGCAGCGTCGCGGCCCACTCGCGATGCGCCGGGACCGAGCCGGGTACGAGGTCGGCATGGTGTGGGGACGCGACCGGCTTGCAGCACCTTCTCGCGATGCAGCGCCTCCATTTCCGGCGTGCCGAAGTGAACGACGTCGAATTCGTAGCGCTTCGCCGCGGTCTCGGCGAGCGTCCGCTGCAGCACCTTGTCGGTGCCGGCGCGCCACACGTTCACCTTGATGCCGTACTTCTTCTCGAACGGCCCGACGAGCGTCGCGATGTCCTTCTCCGCAAACGTCGTGTAGAGCGTGAGCGTGCCCTCCTTCTTCGCGGCTGCGACGATCCGGTCCATGCGATCCGGACCGGAGTAGGTCAGCAGCGAATAGTCGGGCGCCTGGGCGAACGCCGTGAGCGAAAGCGCGGTGGCGGCCACAACGACGGGTGTGCGGACGACCAAGGTAACAAGCGTCATGGGAATTCCTTCGCGTGAACGCGTAACGCGCAGCATTCGCTGCCAATCTCAGTTGCGAATGTCCTGCAGAAACCACGCGGTCGGCAACTCGCGGCCGAGTCCGCGCTTCATCGCTTCGGCATACACCGCCGAGGCGACGGCGTAGAACTGCACGCCCTGCACATTGCCTCGTTCCGAGTACGTGATCTCGTCCGGCGATTGCCTCGCCGGCGCATGTCCGGCAACGACGTCCGCGTACATCACGTCGGTCCCATGCCCCGTGATCCTGGGAGCGCGCGCGCCGCCGCGAACGCGAGACCACAGCGAATCGTTCGGACGCGCCACGTACCCCAGATACTCGTCGGACGTCGCAAGCTCCGGACGTCCGACGGGCGCGGGCGCGGTACCGAGCCGCAGCGTGCGATCGAAGCGGGCACGCGCAGCGTCGTCCGGTCGGCCCGCCGACCGAAATCACGTGCATGCCGGGCTCGAGCCAGTCACCGCGGATCACGGGCACTGCGGAATCGGTGCATGCCGCCAGAATGTCCGCGCCGCGATAGACGTCGCGCGGATCGTCGACGGCGCGTGCGTCGATGCCGAAGCGCTCGGCGACTTCGCGCGCGAAACGCTCGCGATGGTCGCGTGTCGGGCTGTACACCCGCAGGCGTTCGATGGGGCGCACGGTGACGAGCGCCGCTACGTGCGAACGCGCCATGCCGCCGGAGCCGAGCATGCCGAGCGCATGGGCATCTTCCCGCGCCATGAGCCGCGTCCCGATCGCGCCGTCGGCGGCGACCCGTTCGTGCTGAAGGTAACCATCGTTGAGCATCGCCACCGGCAATCCGGTCTCGATCTCGAACAGGAACACGAAGCCGCAGTAGCTGTCCCGGCTCGCCGCAGTATTTTTCCTGCGTCCGCACACCCTCGTAGGTCTGCTCGAGCACGAGGTCCGACTTCATCCGGATCGCGAAATAGCCGGCCGTCGAGCCGCCCTCCATCGTTCCCCATTGATAGCAGCGCGAAGGGTCCGAAGTGGGGATGCGGATGTCGATACGCGGGCGGCACACCGCTTCGCCGCGAGCCAGGTCGGCGTACGCCTGCTCCAGCGCGGCGATCGTCATCGCAGGCGTCAGCACCTCGCGGACGGCATCGTTATCGATGAGGAGCAAAAGGTCGAAAAGTCCCCGGCAAGCGCTTCGCGCGCCGGGGACACTTTGGAATCAGTAGTCTACTGAAGTTGTAGTCGACCTCGTCGTTCCGCGGCTCGAACCCTTCCGCGCCGGGTGCAGGCTCGGTAGGCCGCGGGATCACCGACTTCTGGAACAGCAGGTTCATGAACATGATCATCGGCTTCGGCTTCAGCACGAGCGCGCGCGCGGGCTTCACCGGGCTCGCGTTGAAATGCTGGTGCACGCAGTTCATGTGCACGATCGCGACGTCGCCCGCCTTCCAGTCGTAGCGGATGCCGTCGTGGATCTCGTAACCCTCGCCGTCGAGGATGTAGAAGGCCGCCTCGTTCACGTGGCCGTGCTTTTGCGTCCGCCCGCCGGGCGCGTATTCCTCGAGGTGGACGTGCAGCGTCTGCGTCAAGCCGTCGACCGGCTCGATGAAGTGCTTGGAAAACGACTGCGGGCCGTCATTGAACTTGAGCTCGCTGCCCTTGATCACGCGGGGCATAGCGCGCAGCCGCGCGAGCTCCTCCTTGAGGCTGTACTGGCCCTGGATGCCGCGCACGAACACGCGGTCCTTCTTGCTGCTGTAGTGCGATTCCTTGCCCATCGCGAGTCCGGGTCCTTATTTCGATTGCTTGTTGAAAGTCGCGTCGTAGAGCTTGTCCCACTTCGCGAAGTCGTCCAGCGCGACCTTCACGTCGACGAACTTGAGCGGCATCTTGTTGAGCTTGGTCTCGATCTTGCGGTGCGTGGGCACGAAGTCGCGCTCGAACAGCAGCTTCTGGCCTTCCTCGCTGATCTCGAACTCGTAGAACAGCAGCAGCGGCGTGCGGGTTCTTCGGCTTCGCAACGACGCCGACGCCGTTCGCGCGCGCGATCGCCGGCTCGATCACGAACCATTCGATCGGCGCGCCCTTGTTCTTGAACTGCTCGGCCTTGTAGTTGTAGACAGTGAAGGCGAGCGGCACCTCGCCGGACACGACGAGCTGCGTCAGCAGCGTATGGCCCTTCCGCACCGAGATCCCGTTCGCCTGGACGATGTCGCGGAAGACCTTGACGCCCTTCTCCTCACCGCCAAGTTCCTGCACGACGCTCGCGAACCAGTCGGCATCCTCGGCCTCGATGCCGAGCCGCCCCTTCCACTTCGGATCCTTGAACTCCTCCCAGCGCTTCGGGATCTCCTCCTTCTTCACCAGGTTCGTGTTGTAGGCGCCGGCGAAGATGTTGAGGCGCGAGCCGACCCACGACGAATGCGGAAAGATCGCCTGCGGGATCAGATCCGCGTGCGACGGCGATTTCACGGGCTGCAACACCTTCTCGCGGACCAGCGCCTCGAGCTCGGGACCGTTCGTCTCGACGATGTCGAACTCGAAGCGGTTGTTGCGCGTCTCGGTCAGCGCGCGCTGCATGACCTTCTCGGAGCTCGCGCGCCAGGTCTTCGCCTTGACGCCGTACTTCTTCTCGAACGCGTCGGTCAGCGCCTTCATGTCGTCGACCGGCGCGGACGTGTAGATCACGACCTCGCCCTCCTTCTTCGCACCGTCGATCAGCTTCTGCATCCGGTCGGGGCCGGTGTAGGTGGCAAGGGGCGTCTGTGCGGACGCCGTGAAGGCGAAAAGGGCGAGCGCTAGCGCGCCGGGCAGTCGGGTGATCCTCATGGCTTGCTTCTCCATCGATCCGGTTCGGAGTTGACGGCTTCCAGCTAGGGCGTGTTCACGCTACTCACTCGCGCTCTTTCCAGCCGTTCTGCCGAAAATCGTGTGGCTCCGCCACCGATTTTCGGGAAGCCCCCGGCCGAAAGTAGGTTTTCACTTTCGGCCGATTCAACTAATCCTCCTCCTTCTTGATCGTCTGCCCCCGCAGGATGATCTCGGTCCAGAGCTTCTCCCACTTCTCGTTCTCGTCGAGCGTGATCACCGGGTCGATCATCGCGAACTTGAACTTGGTCAGGTTCGTCTCGATGGACCGGTTCGCGGGCACGCGGTTCCGTTCCTTGATCAGCTGCTGGCCCTCCGGCGACAGCATGAAGTCCACGAACAGCATCGCCGCGTTCGGATGCGCGGCATTGCGCGCTACGCCGATCGAGTTCGGCCGTCCGAACGTCGGCTCCAGCGCCTTCCAGCGGATCGGTGCGCCTTTGACGACCAGCCGCTCGGCATTGTGGTTGTAGATCGTCGCCGCAAGCGGGATCTCGCCGGAGCTGACCAGCTCCGCGAGCAGCGTGTGGCCGGTACGGATTTGCGGCTTCTGCTCGGCGAGCTTGCGGAAGAACGCGAGGCCCTTCTGCTCGCCCATGTGCTTGACGACTGCCGCGAACCAGTCGACATCGCTGCCTTCGATGCCGATCTTGCCCGCCCACTTCGGATGGGCGAGGTCTTCGTAGGTGTTCGGTACGTCCTCCGGCTTCACGAGGTTCGTGTTGTAGCCGATCGTGAAGAAGTTGAAGCGGTCGGCGACATAATGGCCGTGCTTGGGGAACGCTTCCGGCGGCAGGTCCTTGAAGTGGGGGCTCACGAATTCGTCGAGCAGCTTCTCGCGGTAGAGGGCCTCCATCTCCGGACCGTTGGTCTCGAGGACGTCGACTGCGTGACGGCCGGCGCGAGCCTCGGTGACCGCGCGCTGCAACACCTTCTCGGAGGCCGAGCGCCAGAGCACCAGCTTCACGCCGTACTTCTTCTCGAAGGCGTCCTTGATCGGCACCGAGTCCTTGGTGTTTAGCGACGTATAGACGACGACCTGGCCTTCCTTGCGCGCGCCCTCGAGCATCCTGGCGTCGCGGTCCGCGGCCTTGTTCATGTAGACCGCGCGGTTCGGCTGCGCATCCGGCTTGGGCTGCGCGCCGACGGTTGCGACGAACGCGATCACGACGGCGGCGAAGGCGGAAAGCGGGTGCGGCGAGCTTCGTGTTCATGAAACCGGTCCTCCTTGCGGCAAGCGCCGCAGACGAAAAGGGGGCGTCGATGAACGCCCCCTCCCCTGCGTTGCTGCGCGGCCTCTTGGCCGCGTCAGAAACTAGTGCGAAATCCCGACGGCGACCTGCGTGATGTCCGCCCCGACCGCCGGCGTGACCGAATCCGCGTTGTTGAACAGCGCCGACGTGCCATTGTGCAGGTACGAAGCCAGCGCGAAGAGCATCGTCCGCCGCGACATGTTGTAGCCGGCGCCGATCGCGACCATGTAGCCCTCGAGACCGTCGGTGTTGCATGGGACACCGCCCAGCAGCGAGCACTTGCCGTCGTTCGCGCCCGAGTAGCTCACCGCCGTGCGCCACGGTCCGCGCCAGCGCGCGTCCCACGTCAGGCCCCAGTGGTCGCTCTCGTACTTCTCGAAGCGGCCATCCTGCCCGCCGCTCTCCTTGTAGCGGAGCCGCGCGTAGTTGGCCTCGACCGTGTGGATGCCGAACTTGTACTGCGCCGTCAGCCGAATCGCCTCGTCCTTGGATTCCGCGTTCGGATCATTGTTGTTGCGAAGCGCGCTGCGCGACGCCCGCGATCCGCCGAAGAAGTCCTGGTGATACTCGTAGGCGACCGCGAAGTAGAACGGCTCTTTCTCGTACTTGGCGGCGGCTGCCCAGAGGTACGCGTTGGTGGTCGCGTTCTTGAGCTCGTCGGGCGAATACTGGAGTGCGAAGCCGAAGTCGTTCCATTCCGGCGACTCGTACTTGACCGAGTTGCCGCGCCGCAGGTGGAAGCTCGCCGCGGCCGTGTCCGACAGGTTCGACTTCGACAGCACGTTGCTGATCGAGACGAAGTTGCCCGAGCTGATGCCGAGGAAGCTCAGCGTATCGCCGTAATCCTTGTACACGGTGTCCATGAAGCCGAGCCGCACCGTCCCCCAGGTCTCGCTCTCGAGGCCGACGAACGTGTCGCGACTCGCCAGGTTGCCGCCGCCCTGATCGACCTCGATCGTCTGCTCGATCTGCCAGATGGCCTTGAGCCCCTTGCCCAAGCCCTCCTCGCCGCGAAAGCCCAGGCGCGAGTTGGAGGCCTCCAGCGCGGTCACGCTTGCCTTTCTCACCGGTTGGCGAGCCCTGCATCGTCGCGACCGGCGTGCCGGGCGCGGTCGGGCTGCTCGTGCGCGCGTAGACGAGTTCCGGATACAGCCGACCGTAGATCACCACTGTCGACTGCGCACTCGCGGCGAACGACGTCCCCAAAGTCGCGGCGACGGCGGTCGCCAGCAGCGTCTTCTTCATGCCCCTCTCCTCCGTGTTTATTCTCGTCACTTCAGCGCGGGATGCTGCGACCGCGCAGGAAACTCGAGCGGGTCTTTTCGCCGCTTGTTCCTCTATACGGAACAATGATCTGCAAAACGGAACACGTTGAACGAAGCTAGCAAACGGCGCGCGCGCATGTCAAGGATGCTGCGGTGCAATAGCACTGTTTACGCGGCCTTCGTCGGCAAATCCGCCAATTCGGCGGCGTAGGCATCGTCCATCCGCGGCTTCAAGCCGTGCCGCGCGAGCGCTTCCGCGAACCAGGTCCGCACCTCGGTTCGCTCGTCGGCGTAGTCGATCTGGTCGCCGCCGAGGCGCTTGCTGATCCAGGCCTTCGGCACGCCCTGCGCATTGCGGATCGCCACGACCTCGTGCTTGAACGCGAGATAGCGCGCGGGTGTCGTGCCGGTGTTGAAGTGCTGGTGGTACCACATGTTCGGCGGGACGATCATCGAGCCCTCGCGCCACTCGAAGCGCTGCGGCTTCTCGCCTTCCGGCCACATCAGGCTGAAGCCCTCGCCGCTCATGATGATCACGTGCGCACCGGGACCGTGCGCGTGCGCCTTCTTGTAGGTGCCGACCGGAAACTGGGAGATGTGGCTGTTCATCGAGCCGCGCGCCATCGAGAACCGGATGTGCCCGCCGCCGGCGCCGCGCTCCTTCGCGCTGATCAGCGGCAGGTTGACCGCGTCGGCGACGAAGTTCGTGTCGAGCAGCAGGCCCTTCTGCTCGCCCTTGTTCGCGAAGTAGTCGGGCTCGCCGTCGAACCGGTCGCGGAAGTCGTAATCCGTGCCGAAGACGAAGCCGATGTCGCCATACAGATTGATCACCTGCGGGGCGTTGGTCACGCCGACGTAGCGGGCGGGCTCCTTGCCCGAGCCGTTGAAGTGCTGATGCCGACAGTTGAGCGGGATCGCGAAGAGCGATCCGGCCTTCCACTCGAACTGCACGCGCTGCCCGGCGTCGTTCCAGACCGTCGTCGAGCCGCGACCGTCG
Source organism: uncultured beta proteobacterium (assembly GCA_963804205.1). Taxonomy (GTDB): domain Bacteria; phylum Pseudomonadota; class Gammaproteobacteria; order Burkholderiales; family Casimicrobiaceae; genus VBCG01. The sequence goes on from CAWDPJ010000014.1 coordinate 42,566, forward strand.
AGGACGTAGATCATCTCCTCGTAGAGCTGCCGCTGCGGCTGGAGCTGCCGCCCGGCGGGGATTTCCATCACGTAGCAATCGTTGCTGGTGCGTGACGCATCGTGGTTGAGGAACACGGCGTTGCCGCCGCGGCGCGCCCACGGTTTCAGCGGGATCGAATGCAGGTTCTCGACGTGGAACGAGCTCGCGATCTCGAGGCCCTCGGCCCTCACCCAGCGCGTGTAGGGCGTCTCCTTCTCGCTCGCGAATTTCTTCGCGAGATCGTCGCTTGCGATTGCGTTTCTAGTCATCCTACGGTGGCCCCTTATCCACCGTTGTTCCCGCGAAGGCGGGACCCAGTGTCGTTCGATAAAGCGCTGGGTCCCCGCCTTGCCGGGGACAACGTTTCATGCCGGCACGTTCACCTTCACTCGCAAAAACTGCCGTACAAGCTCCGGCGTCACCGTAACGCCCGGCCGGTACTCGGGCGCGTCCTCGATCTGCTCGAGGTCGTTCAAGCCCGACGCCTTGAAGATCCGGTTCACCGCGGAGATCAGCCGCACCGGGCGGTCCGGATCGGCGTTGAAATGCTGCGTGATCGTGTTCGGCGGCACGTAGATGACGTCACCCGCTTCCCAGTCGTAGCGCTTCACCTCGTCCTGCGGACGCCAGTGATAGGTGTCGGTGATCTCCACGTCGCAGTCCTGGTGCAGATCGTAGCCGCGCCCCTCGACGACGTAGAGGCACTCCTCGGCGAGCTGGCGCCGCTTCCCCGAGCGGCTGCCGGGCGGAATGACGAGCATGTACGCGTCGACGGTTTCCATGCGCGTGTTCATGCCCTCGTTCAGCAGGTGCTTGAGCAACCCCTGCCGCGACAGCTCCCAGGGCATCTCCTCGGGATGCACGATCTTCCTGCGCTTCGCGTTGCGCGCGGGCGCCTCGACCGCATCCTTCAGCAGCGCTTCGTAAAGCCCCGCATTCATCGTGCCCTTGAGCCATGCCTTCGATTCGTCCCACGCCATGCCGCTCTCCTTCGGAGTCCATGCGACCCGATCAGTAATCGCCGCGATTGAAGTCGTCCTCGCGCTCGCGAACCTCGTAGCCCTCGCCGCCGGGCGCGGCTTGCGTCGGCCGCGGCTCGATCTGCTGCTGGAACAGCATGTTCATGAACATGAACATCGGCTTCGTCTTGATGACCAGCGCACGGGCGGGCTTCACCGGGCTCGCGTTGAAGTGCTGGTGCACGCAGTTGTTGTGGACGATCGCCATGTCACCCGCCTTCCAGTCGTAGCGGATGCCGTCGTGGATCTCGTAGCCCTCGCCATCGAGGATGTAGAACGCAGCCTCGTTGACATGGCCGTGCTTCTGCGATCGTCCGCCGGGTCCGTACTCCTCGAGATGAAGGTGGAACGTCTGCGTGATGCCGTCCTTCGGCTCGACGTAGTGGCGGCTGAACGTCTGCGGCCCGTCGACAAAGCGGATCATGCTGCCCTTGCGCACGCGCGGCATTGCGCGCAGCCGCGCGAGCTCCTCCTTCAGGCTGTACTGGCCCTGGATGCCGCGCACGAACACGCGGTCCTTCTTGCTGTGATAGTGAGACTCGCTCATCTTCAACTCATCTTCCATACTGCGTCGAGGTCGTACCGGCGCGGTTTGAGCGTGCGACAGATCTCGCGCACGACGCCGGCCTGCGGCAGCGAGATGCCGCAAGCATCGGCCATCTCCGCGACGATCGCCATGTCGTCCTGCGCCCACGCCATCGTCTGCTGTCCCCAGTTCGACAATGCGCCGTTGGTCGCGCTGCTGATCAGCAACGCCTGGCGAAGCGATTCGACATCGACACCAAAGCGGTTTGCCAGCGCGAGCGCCTCGTGATTGGCGACGAGGCACGCCCACAGGATCAGGTTGTTGGCCGCCTTCGCAACCTGCGCAGTGCCGACGCCGCCGGTATGGACGATGTCGGATGAATACGCCGCCAGCACCGGTCGCAACCGCTCGACAACCGCCCCATCGCCACCGACGAACGACAGCAGCGTGCCTTCGTCGGCCGCCCAGCCACCGCGACATACGGTCGAATCGACGACGTGCACGCGCGGCGCTCCGGCCTTCGCGAGCTCCTGCATGGTCGCCGGGAGGATCGTCGACAGGATCGTGATGATCGCGCCGTCGGCCGCGCGGCGGAACAGCCCGTCATCGCCGTGCATCAGCGCGCGGACCTCGTGATCGTAGCCCACGCACACGAGCACCGCGGCAGCATCGCCCATCGCTGCGAGATCGCTCACCCACATCGCACCGTGCGATTCCACTTTCGCCCGCTTGGCGTCGTCGGCATCGCTGACCAGAACGCGAAAGCCTTTCGTCACCAGATGGCCGACGATGGGCATGCCCATGCGGCCCGCGCCGATCACGGCTACCGTCGAGATTGGCGTTGCCTTCATCATTAACGCTTCCTCGTGATCGTGTCGATCAGCGCCGGCTGCCCTGCCTCGACACGCTCGATCGCCCGCTTCAGCGCACCGGCGACGTCGCGGGGATCCTCGATCGGCCCTTCCGCATACCAGCCCATCGACTTCGCCAGCGCCGCGAAGTCCGGCGCGGGGTCGTCGAGGTCCATGCCGATATGCGCGCGATCGACCGGCGTACCGCGCAACTTCGCCATGCGGATCTGGTGCTCCCAGTCGTTGAAATACGCGCGGTTGTTGTACATGACGACGAGCATCGGGATGCGATGCTTGGCGGCGACCCATAGCGCGCCGGCGTCGAACATCAGGTCGCCGTCCGGCTGCATGTCGACGACAAGCCGGCCCGCGTCGCGGTGCGCCAACGCAACGCCGAGCGAGATTCCGAACTGGGTCGCGGTGCCGAGCGACTTGCCGGCGTGACGATACGGCCGGTCGAAGTCCCAGAGCTTGCGCGTCCAGTCTTCCAGCGTTCCGGCCGTCAGCACCCAGTCGTGGCGCTTGATCGCGTCCCACACTTCGCTGGCGAGCCGCGGTAGCGTCATCGGCGCCGCGTTCCAGTCGACTTTCGCTTCCTCCGCCCATTCCGCGCGCAGCGCATCGTGTCGCTTCGCCACGATCGCTGCATGGTCGCGGAAGCGTCCGCCCGCGGCAGCGTCCTGCGCCACGCGCTGCTTCAGGAGCGCAGTGAGTTGCGGCATCGCGACCGAGGTGTCGGCGATGATGCGCTGGTCGGCGTAGAGCAGCCGCTGATAATCCATCGCCCACGCCGAAATGTTGAGATCGGAAAACCCGATGTCGATCCACTGGCAGCCCTGCGGCGTCAACGTGACGAGCTCCCGTGTCGCGCTCGTGAGCTCGGTGGTCGGGCGTTCCCAATCGCGGACGTCCACGCACAGCACGACGTCGGCCTCGCGGAAGATCGCCTTCGACATCGACAGGTTCAGCGGATGCCGGCTCGGGAAGTTCAGCCGCAAATTGAGGTCGTACACCGGTGCGCCGAGCGTTTCGGCGAGCTCGACCAGCGCATGGAACCCTTCGGGATTGCGCCCGGCGTACTCGGCAAGGATCACCGGGTGCTTCGCCGCCACCAGCGTATCCGCAGCCTTCGCCAGTGCGGCAGGATCGGGAGCCAATGGCGAAGGTACCGCCTGGAACGTCTTCGGCGGCAGCGCGACGTCGTGGTCGAGCTTCTTCTCCTGCAGCCACGCGTCGTAGCACATGTACACCGGCCCGCGCGGCTCGGTCATCATCACCGAATAGGCGCGCGCGAACGACTCGGGAACGCCGTCGATCGTCGTCGGCTGATAGTCCCATTTCGTGTACTCGCGGATCGCCGCGCCCTGCGACTGCGCCGAGTGGATCCAGTCGATCTTCGGCCGGCGCTTCGTCTCGTCGAGCGGGCCGGTCGCGCCGACGATGAACACCGGCGCGCGATCGATGTACGCGTAATACACGGCCATGTTCGCATGCAGCAGGCCAACGAGGTTGTGCAGGATCGCGATCATCGGCTTGCCCGATGCCTTCGCGTAGCCGTGCGCGATCTGCACGGCGGTCTCCTCGTGCTGGCAGAGCATCATCACCGGCACGTTGCCGCCGTAGTTCACGATCGAGTCGTGCAGGCCGCGGTAGCTCGCGCCGGGGTTCAGCGCAGCGTACTCGAGGTCGTAGCGATGCATCAGGTCGACGATCACGTCGGACGCCCAGCGCTCGTTCGGCTTGGCGGCCGCAGGCTCGAGCGAGGGACGCGTGACTTGCGTGTAATCGTCGTCTTTGGTCGACATCGGCGGCTTCGATCCTGCATCGTTGCGAGGAACAGCCATCACGCCGCCTCCATGAGCTCGGCCGAGGCGAGCATCGCCACGCTCTTCTCCGGCTCGATATGCACCCAGATCGGCTCGCCGACCCGCGTGCGCAGCGACGGGTGCGTGCGCGCGAGCAAGCGTGCGTGCGCCGATCTTCACCTGGAAATCCGACGCGTCGCCTGCGAACACCTTCTGGTCGACGCTGCCCTGCCAGACGTTCGTCTGGCCCTCGGGCCTCGCCTCGGTGAGCTCGACATCCTCCGGGCGCACCGACAGCACGACGGGATCGCCCGCTTTCAGCGCCTCGACCGACAGCGAATGAACCGGACCCATCTCGGTTTCGACGACCCAGCACGGTGCCACCGGCGTCGCGCGCGGTCACGGTCCCGTTGACGAAGTTCGTCGTGCCGACGAAGTCGGCGACGAACTTGTTGACCGGCCGCTCGTAGATCTCCCGCGGCGTGCCGATCTGCTGGATGTGGCCCGCATCCATCACCGCGATGTGGTGCGACAGCGCGAGCGCTTCGCTCTGGTCGTGGGTCACGTAGACGGTCGTGATCCGGAGCTCGCGCTGCAGGCGCTTGAGCTCGAAGCGCATGAGCTCGCGCAGCTTCGCGTCGAGATTGGAAAGCGGCTCGTCGAGCAGCAGCAGCTTCGGCTCCATCACCAGCGCGCGCGCGAGTGCCAGGCGCTGCTGCTGGCCGCCGGAGAGCTTCGTCGCCTCGCGATCACGCAGGTGGTCGAGCTGGACGGCCTTCAGTACCCGCATCACCTTCGTCTCGATGGCGTCCTTCGCATACTTGATGCGACCCACCTTGAGCGGAAACGCGACGTTGGCGAACACGTTCATGTGCGGCCAGATCGCGTACGACTGGAACACCATCCCGAAGCCGCGCCGGTTCGGCGGGATGAACACGTTGCGCTTGGCGGAGTAGACGATGGTCTCGCCGACCGCGATCTCGCCGGACTTGGGTCGCTCGAGGCCGGCGATCGAGCGCAGCGTCGTCGTCTTGCCGCAGCCGGAGGGGCCGAGCAGCGTGAAGAACTCCCCTTCCGGCACGTCGAACGTGACGTTCTGCGCGGCCTTCACCGGCTGGCCCAGCTCGTTCAGGTATTCGGTGTAGAGGGCGTCGATCTTCAGCATGTCAATCCTTGACGCCGAACTTCTTGCCCACGTACTGCGCGATCATCACCAGCACGAACAGCATGACGATGAACATGACGCCGAGCGCCGACAGCTCGACATACTGGCCGTTCTCCCACAGCTCCCAGATCACGATCGACATGACCTCGGTGCCGGGGCTGTAGAGCAGGATCGAGCTCGACAGCTCGCGGATCGACACGATCATCACGTAGATCCAGCCGGCGATGAGCCCGGGCTTCAGGAGCGGCAGGATGATGTGGCGGAACGTCGTGCCCCAGGACGCGCCGCTCATCGCGGCGGACTCCTCCAGCTCCTTGTGGATCTGCAGCATCGACGTCGTGTTGTAGCGCAGCCCGTACGGCATGAACCGCGTGACGTAGGCGATCAGCAGGATCCACATCGTCCCGTACACGCCGATCGGGACGTTCAGATAGAAGATCATGATCGACAGGCCGAGGACCAGACCCGGAAAGACCATCGGCAGCGACGCCAGATTGTCGAGCAGCCAGCGACCGCGAATCTTGGTCTTGACGACGATCCAGCAGATGACCGAGGTCAGCAGCATGACGAACGTGGCCGTCCCGAACGACAGCACGAGGCTGTTCCAGATCGATTGCGTGATCGTCGGATACGTCAGGATGAAGCGGTACGGCTCGATCGTGAGGTTCTGCAGCGCGGCCATCGACGGCACGGCGTAGAACTTCTGGAACGACGACCACAGCAGCACGAGGAACGGCAGCACGACGATCAGCAGGAAGTAGACGATGAACAGCGCCGCCGTGAAGTAGCGCCACGGGCCAAGATCGATCGGTCGCGGCCGGAAACCCTTGCCGGTCATCGTCGCGTACTTGTTGCCCTGCGAGGACAGTCGCGACTGGAACCAGATGCCGATCGTCGTGATCCCGAGCAGCGTGACCGCGTACGCCGAGGCGAGCCCGATCTTGCTCGGGTACTGGTGGATCGCCTGGTAGATCGCGGAGGTGAACACCTGGATGCCGACGGGAAGGCCGAGCAGCGCCGGTACCTCGAACGACTCGATCGCGCGAACGAACAGGATCAGCAGCGTGGCAAACACCGCGGGCCACGACAGCTTGAGCGTGATCTGCCATGCGACCTGAAGCACGCTCGCGCCGCTCATCATCGCCGACTCCTCGAGTGAGGGATCCATCGCGCGGAACGACGCCGTCATCAGCAGGAACGCCATCGGCGAATAGTGCAGCCCGTCGACGAAGATCATCCCCCACATCGAGTAGACGTTGAAGAAGACGAAGTCGGTGCCGAACCAGTTCTGCAGCACCAGGTTGACGAGGCCGATCTTCGGGCTGCCGAGCAGGATCCAGGCGACGGTGAACAGGATGCCGGGGATGATCAGCGGGATGATCGACAGCGCGAAGAACAGGCGCTTGAACGGCGTGTTCGTGCGCTCGTTCATCCACGCGAGCACGGTCCCGACAACGAACGCGAACACCGATGTGCCGACCGCGAACTGCAGCGAGTTGCCGAACAGCCGCAGCGTGTCGCCGCTCGTGTAGGCGGCGCGGAAGTTCCCGAGCGTGGCGACCGACGGCACCGTCGCCGTCTGCGGCGTGTGAAAGCTCTGCCACAGCAGAAAGACCAGCGGGCATCAGCGCGAGATAGACGACGACCGCGACGCACACGCCGATCGTCAGCCACTGCAGGTCGATGCGGCGGCGCGGCGTGGGGGCACCTGCCGCGGTGCCGGCCGCCGAGCCGGTGTCCTGCGCGATGTCCATGCCGATTCTCCTCGCCCTGCCTTCAACCGCGCCGCCGACCGGGCAATCGCCGTCGAACTGCGGGACGCTCGGTTCTTCTATACAGAACGCCGGTCTGAATAGAAAAACTCTAAGGGTTCCCCGACAGACTGTCAACGAGCGTAGGCCGATGAAACTAGGCGAAGGTGCCCAGCCGACCCGTCGAATTCATCGTTCCTTGGGTAGCGGGCGGCGGCACAGATCGGATCGCCCGGATGGTGGCGGTGCTCCTCGAGAAGGAGCTTGGCCAGCAGGTCACCGTCGTCAATCGCACGGGTGGCGGCAGTATGCTGGGCCATACCGCTGGCGCCACGGCTGCGCCGGACGGCCATACCATCACGATGGTGGATATCACGCTGGCGATGCTGCACTGGACGGAATTGAACCCTCTCAGGCAGATCCCCACGTACAAGGACTTTACGCCGGTCGCCCTATTAAACATCGATGCTGCGGGCGTACAAGTTGCCGCCCATTCGGAGTGGAGAACGCTAAAAGACCTGCTCCATTACGTGAAATCGAATCCGGGCAAAGTCTGGGCCTCTGGATCCGCCAAAGGCGGGAGCTGGGACCTGGCCCGGGCGGGCATGCTCAAGGCTGCAGGCATCACGGTTGATGCCATGCCGTACGTCCCGAGCACAGGCGCAGCACCGCATTGCAGGAGCTGGTGGCGGGCCGTGTGCAGGTCGTAACGGCGAGCCTCGCCGAGGGCCGGCCACTGATCGACGCCGGGAAAATTCGCGCGCTGGCGACCATGGCCGAGAAGCGAGATCCGGCATTCCCGAACGTCCCCACCTTGAAGGAGCTGGGCCTCGACTACAGCATGGGTGCGTGGCGCGGCATCGCCTTGCCCAAGGGCACTTCATCGGAAATCGTGGCTGTAGTACGAGAAGGCTATCAGCAAGATCGTAAGAAGCAAGGAGTACGTGGATTTCATGAATCAGGGTTCCTTCGGTATCCTCTACAAGGGGTCGGCCGATTTCGGCAAGTTCCTGGCGGAGCAGGATGAGTTGATGGGCGTCTTGGCGAAAGAGGCCGGGATCACGAAGTAAGATGAATTGATGCCGCGATGAGGATCAGCGACGCCATCGCGATTTGCGCGTTGGGCGCGCTCGCGGTGGATCGGGGTGCTTCTCTCACGCGAAGGCCGACGCCGGCGGAGGCACGCCATCCCTACCGCGTCGGCGTCCTCAACGAGTCGGCGGCGGCGAACCACCCCACGGTCGAGGGCCTCAAGGCGGGCCTCCGCGAACTCGGCTTCGAAGAGGGCCGGGATGTCACGTTCGACATCCGTTTCACCAAGGGCGATCCATTGGCCACGAATGCTGCCGCGGCCGACTTGGTAAATAGCAAGGTCGATCTGCTCTTTACCAGCAACGAGGCTGCCACCCAGGCAGCCAAAGACGCCACGAAGAAGGTCCCCATCGTTTTTACGCTGTGGGAGATCCAATTGCCGTCGGAATCGTCACGCAACTCGCGCAACCGGGCGGGAACGTCACAGGCGTGTCGAACCTGACCACCGAGCTGGTGCCGAAGCGCATAGAGACTCTGCAGAAGCTCGTGCCGGACGTCCGGCGTATCTGGACCATTTACTACGCTGGCGACCCCTCATCCGTGGCAGCGGCCCGGAAGGCCCAGGAAGCGGGACCACGGTTAAAGCTTCGGGTGGTGGAGCGCCCGGTGCGCACCGCGGAGGAACTCGAGTGGGCTATCAAGGAACTCAGACCGGGCGACGCGCTGTTGCCGCCGGACATCGCGAAGATGGACATACCGGCCGTGATTCTGGAAGCGTCGTTGGCGGGCCGCATACGGGCAGTCTTTCCGGCGGCGCTCTGGGTCGGCTACGGCGGTCTCGTCTCCTACGGCCCCGACTATTACGCGCAGGGGGTTCAGGCAGCACGGTTGGTGGCGAAGATCTTGCGAGGGGCACGCCCTCAGGATCTGCCTGTGGAAGGGGCCGACAAGATTGACCTCGCGGTGAATCTGAGGACCGCGAACCTCCTCGGACTGACGGTACCGCGAAAGGTGTTGCTCCGAGCAGACAGGCTGCAGCGATGAACGATCCAGGCCCGCGAGGCCGACTCTTCCGGAAGTACATCGTCGTTTTTCTCCTCCTGGTCGGTGGCGTGCTCTTGGTAAGTAGCGCGATCGACCTCTACTTTTCCTACCAGGAAACGAAGGCGGCGCTCGTCCGGATCGAGCGCGAACAAGCCGTAGCGGCAGCGGCCGCGATCGAGCGCTTCGTCCAGGATATCGAGCGGCAGGTGCGCTGGACGACTCAAGCCGCCTTCGACGATCCGGAGGCGGCACAGGAGCAGCGGGAGATCGACTACCTCCGGCTTCTTCGCAACGTCCCGGCGATCGCGGAGATCAGTCACCTCGACGCCGTCCGGCAAAGAGCGGCTTCGATTGTCCCGCCTGACCCTGGACGCAATCGGCAGCGAGGAGGACTACTCGCAAGCGCCCAAGTTTCTCGAGGCCAGAGCCGGGAAGACATACTTCAGCCCGGTGTATTTCCGGAACGAGTCCGAGCCGTACATGACCGTCGCGGTTCCCGCTGGCGAACACGATGTCGAGGTCACCGTCGCCGAGGTCAACCTCAAGGCCATCTGGGACGTGATCTCCCGGATCAGGATCGGCAAGGCGGGGTACGCATACGTGGTCGACTCGCTCGGCCGCTGGTCGCCCACCCGGACATCAGCCTGGTCCTCCAGAAGCGGGATCTGTCGGCCCTGCCCCAGATCCGCTCCGCGCGCGGCCCACGTTCCGCCAGGGGCGATGAGAAGCGTCGGCATGATTGCGGACGGGCTCCAAGGTGGGCAGTTCCTCACCGCGCACGCTCCGATCGAGACGCTCGGGTGGCTCGTGTTCGTCGAGCAGCCGCTCGGCGAAGCCTTCGCGCCGCTTCAAGCTTCCATCGTCCGCAGCATCGTGCTCTTCGCGCTTGCGCTCACGCTGTCGGTGCTGGCAAGCGTGCTCCTGGCCAGGCGAATGGTCGCTCCGATCCGGGCATTGCAGGCCGGGGCGGCCCGGATCGGCGCGGGCGACCTGGGTCACCGCATCCAGGTCCGGACCGGCGACGAGCTGCAGACGCTCGGCGACGAGTTCAACCGGACGGCCGCGCAACTCCAAGAGTCGTATGCGAGCCTCGAGGAGAAGATCGAGGCACGGACGCGCGAACTGAGGAAGGCTCTAGAGGAGGTCCGCGCGCTGAGCGAGATCAGCCAAGCGGTCAGCTCGACCCTGGACCTGCCGACGGTGCTCACGACGATCGTGGACCGCGCGGTCCAGCTATCCGGATGCCACGGTGGAATCGTTTACGAGTTCGACGAAACCATGCAGACCTTCCACGCGAGGGCCTCCTACCGGATCACGCCGGAGCACCTGGAGGCGGTGCGGGCGGCCCCGATCCGCCTGGGCGAGGGGGCGATCGGTCGCGCCGGAGTGATCCGCGAACCCGTCGAGGTCCCCGACATCGCAGACGAGAACGCAGTCGTCGCGCCTTCGACACGAGGACCTCCTGACCAGAGAGGGCATGCGCTCGCTCCTCGCGGTCCCGCTCGTGCGGGACGGGCGGCTGCTCGGGGGCCTCGTCATCCTGCGGCGCGAAATTGGCTCGTTCTCCGCAGAGGTCATCGCGACCCTCCAAACCTTCGCGACCCAGTCGGTCCTCGCCATCCAGAACGCGCGCCTCTTCCGAGAGATCGAAGTCAAGGGCCGCGAGCTCGAGATCGCAAGCCGGCACAAATCACAATTCCTCGCCAGCATGAGCCACGAGCTCAGAACGCCGCTGAACGCCATACTTGGCTTCAACGAGATGATTCTCGGCGAAATCTACGGTGAAGTACCCGCCAGCATGAAGGAGCCGCTCGCGGACATCCAATTGAGCGGCAAGCATCTGCTCCGTCTCATCAACAACGTGCTCGACCTCGCAAAAATCGAGGCTGGACGCATGGAGCTGGCGCTGGCGAACTACTCGGTTCAGGATACGCGGAGCAGCGTTCGCGCGACGCTCAAGCCGCTCGCGGCGGACAAGGGGCTGGAGTTCGTGGTCACCGTGCCCGCCGACATTCCGCTCGCCTACGGCGACTCAGGCCGCATCACCCAGTGCCTCGTGAATCTCGCGGGCAATTCCCTGAAATTCACCAAGGCCGGAAAGGTCGAAGTCTCGGTCGAGCACAGGGATGGTTTGCTCACCTATTGCGCTCTCGGACACCGGCATCGGCATTCCGCCGGACAAGATCGCGAGCCTTTTCACTGAGTTCAAGCAGACTGACGCCACCATCGCGTCCGAGTACGGGGGGTCTGGCCTCGGCCTCTCGATCGCGAAGAAGTTCGTCGAAATGCACGGCGGCCGGATCTGGGTGGAGAGCGCGCTCGGCAAGGGCTCGACCTTCATCTTCGAGCTCCCGCTACGCGTACCCGAAGCGGCGGCGGCATGAGCGCCAAGACCATCCTGCACGTCGAGGACAACGAGCTGAACCGCAAGATCGTGCGCGATCTGCTGAAACGCACCAACTACCGCCTAATCGAAGCACAAGACGGCGAAGCGGGCGTGGCGAAGGCGCTGGAAGAACATCCGGACCTTATCCTCATGGACATCCAGCTGCCGGTGATTTCGGCGCTGCACGCCACCCGCGTTGCGCGCGGAACCTGCTACGCGATCCCTTCGCGCGCATTGCGCAACTTCGCGTGGTGGTAGTCCCACACCTTGCGGAGCAGATGCGGCTTGCGGAGGTTGCGACCGATCGTCTCGACCTCGTCTTCGTGGAGTGCTTTCGGCGTGCCGAGTTGCCGAGCGAGGTACTGACGCCGCGCGTTTTCCTCGAGATACACGGCAAGGACGAACGCCTCGACGATGTCCGCGCCGACGCACACGGCGCCGTGCGAGCGCAGCATGACGGCACGTGCGTGACCGAGCGATTGCGCAAGCTCGGCGCCGAGTGGCTTGGTGTTGATCGACGCAGTGCGATCGAACTGGTGGATCTCGCCTATCACGGCCGCCTGCATCGTCACTGGAAGCACCGGTTCCCCGGTCATCGAGAACAGCGTCGACCACAGCGGATGCGTATGGACGACCGCGTGCACGTCCGGACGTCGCCGGTAGATCTCGGTGTGGATGTGAAATTCCATCGGCGGCACCGCGTCGCCGTCGGTCGGGCGGCCATCGAGGTCGATCGTCACGATGTCGCGCGCCGTCAACGCGCTGCGCACCGACGCGCCGGCGTTGATCAGCACACGGTCGGTGCCGGGCAGTCGCGCGCTCATGTGGCCGTTGAAGTCGATGATCTCGGCGCGCTCCAGCATCGACAACGCGTCGGCAATCATCGTCTTCAACGTTTCCACCTGTGCGAACGGTGCATCGCACTGCCGTCGCACGCGGGGTAGAGCCAACGCTTTCGCCGGTCGCCATCGTATCGTCGTCAGCCGCCGTGACGGTGATCCATGCGAATGATCGTGATCATCGTCATGGGAATGACCATGCTCGTGCGAATGCCCGTGCGCCGTGGCCCTTCGCAGGGGCATGGTGGTGCCGATAAACGGAGCCATCGCTGTGCGTGTGCTCGTGCTCCATCGCGTGCATGCGGGGGTCGGCCTGGAACACGAGCGATTTGATCGTGACCGGGACCGTGTTCGACGGGAACCGGATCCGTCCCAGGTCCACATAGTCGAAGTCCCACAACGTGATGCCGTCGATCGCGAAGACCTCCGAGGCGACCGCGAGCTCCTCCTTCAGTAGCGCGCCGAGCGTTTGCGCCACGTCGCCATCGAGGATCAGGTAGATCGGCTGCGCCTGCTCGATCGTTCGAGGAAGCGCGAGCACGATCCCCTTCGCGAACCCAGCCAGCCGCTCGTAGGTCGGCAGTCCCCGCCAGCGGAAGGCCAGCGCGACCTCGGTGTTGCCTTCGACGAGGTCGAAGCGCGTGAAATGCTCGGTGATTCGCCTCGCGATCTGCGAGGCATCGATCGCACCGCTCAGATCGACGTCCGGCTGCAATACCTGCAGGTTGCGTTTGGGAAGCAACCGGCCGGGGCTGCTGATGAACGTCGTGTTGCCGGAGAGCTGCACGCTGTACTCGGAAGCGCCGAGCGCCGTGGCGCGAATGCATTCACCGGCGGGCAGCAGCGGCCAGCGAAAGCGGCCTTGGGCGATACGCGAGGCTACCGACCTGTCCAAGCGCGCGTCCCCAATCGCCGAACTCGCGCGACTCGCGGCCGTACACGTACTCGCCCACGCCGCCGGAGAACATCATCGCTTCGACGGAACTGGTGTCGAACGGCTCGGTGAGATGCAGGCGCTCGACCAACCCGGAAAGCGGTGCCGGCCCCACGGCCTCGACGATGATCTCCGCCATCGTGTCGGCGACGCGTTCGATGTCGCCTTCCGAAGCGACATCGCCGACCTTCCAGTCGAAACCCGCGGCGGCCGCGAGCCGCTGGCCACCCGGATCCAGACGCGTGATCCGTCGCTGGGCGTCGACGACGAGCAACCGGCCCCCGACATGGAAGGCAGCGGTCGCAACGACCTTTCCCGCTTCGACGACGGCGAGCTTCGTCGTGCCGCCGCCGACGTCGATATTGAGAATGCGCTTGCCAAGATCGTGAGACGCCTTCGCGGCGCCCGGAGCCGTAGGCAGCGAGCATCGCTTCCATGTGGTGGCCTGCGGCGGCGCACACGAACTCCCCGACCTGATCGGCGAGCACGTCTGCGATCGCCTGGGCGTTCTCGCGCCGCAACGCCTCGCCGGTCAGGATGACGGCGCCGGTATCGACGTTGTCGGGATGGATGTTCGCCGACGCGTAAGCATCGTCGACGATTGCGCCGAGCGCGCGCTCGTCGATGCGCGTCTCGCTCTGGTAGGGCGTAAGCGCCACCGGCGCCTGGTAGAGCGTTTCGCGCGCGACGACCAGGTAGCGCGACGAAAGGTCCTCGCCGCGGCGACGCAGCGAAAGCCGCGAGAACAGCACCTGGGTTCCCGCGGAGCCGATGTCGATGCCGACGCTGATCAGCGTGACGTGGTCCTGCTGCCAGATCGGATTCGCCTCGAGATCGTCCGGACCGTCGAAATGGTCATGGTCGTGGTCGTACTCGCCCTCCTCGTCATGCGTGTGCAGCACGTCCTCGCCGTACTGATGGTCGGAGACTGTATGCGGCGCAGGCTTGAGTTTCGGTTCGTCGGTCATCGTAGCTCTGCAACGCTTCAGATCTTGAACTGCTCCATCGTTTCCGGCGCGAACAGGTCCTCGGGCGCCAGGCGGCGCTTCGACAGCCCCTGTTCGTGGTGGTAACGCAGGAACGTCTCGAGCACATGGCGATTGTTGTGGAAGCCATACGGCCAGAAATCGTCGCCGAGCTCGCGGCGCGCCTCCTCCACGTGCGCCGTCAGCCACGGCAGCATCGTCTTCAGCGCGGCGGTCTGGTAGAGATCCTGCGTAGGTGAGCTTCTGCGCGGCCGCGAACGCCTTGTAGAGCGACATCGCGATCCACGGGTGCGCTTCGTAGAGCTCGCGGCGGATCGCCACCGTATGCATGATCGGGAAGATCTTCGTGCGACGAAAGTAATCCTTCTCGACGTCCGGGTAGTTCTCGAACAAGCCGGCGGACGCGATCCGGACGCGTCAGGTACGTCGAAGGCATGCGCGCGGTCTGCAGCGCGGCGATCTCGCCCTCCGCGAGCATCTGCGACAGCGTCTGCGTCGGGCCGATCGGTTGCACGTCGATGTTCGGCGGCAGGTCGAGCTTCAGCTTCTCGTCGCGTCCGGGCTCCTCCTCGCCGCCCGTGACGTATTTGACGCTGTCGACCGGAACGCCGTACTCGTCCTGCAGGATGCCGCGGATCCAGACCGGCGCGGTCATCTGGTACTCGGGGTTGCCGATGCGCTTGCCGACGAGATCCTTCGGCTCGCGGATCCCGGCTTGCGTGTTGATGTAGATCGACGAATGCCGGAAGAACCGCGACGGCCATACCGGGATCGCGATGAACGGCTTCGGGTCCCTGGACAGCGAGACCGTGTACGAGGAGAGCGACAGCTCGGCAACGTCGAACTCGCGGTTCCGCAACATGCGGAAGAACGTCTCCTCCACCGGCATGTTGAGGTAGACGAGCTCGATGCCGTCCGGCTGCACGCTGCCTTCCAGCAGGGCGCGCGTCCGGTCGTAGTTCCAGCAGGCGAGGGAAAGGCGGAGCTTGGACATGGCCGTTATCGCCTAGAAGAACCGGTCGAAATGCATCTGCGAAAGCGGCACCTTGTGCTGGATCAGCATGCGCTGCACGGCCTGCGTCATCGCCGGCGGGCCGGCGAAGTAGACCTCGTGCGAGGCGAGCGCGGTCCCGAGCGTACGCGCCGCGAGCTCGTGAACGAGTCCGACGTCGCCGCGCCAGTCGCCCGCCGTGTCGAGCTCCGGCATCGAGATGATCGGGTGATAGAACAGATGCTCGCCGAATCCCGGCAGCCCGCGAAGGATCGACTCGCCGCAGATATCCTGCGGTCCGCGCCCACCATAGAAAAAATGCAGCTTGCGTTGCGCGAGCGAAGGGGTGCGTGCCATACCGCGCGCGATCGAGATGACCGGCGAAAGTCCCGAGCCGCCCGCGATGCAGACCAGGTCGCGCGGCGCCTCGGTGCGCAGCCAGGCATGGCCGTAGGGTCCGTCGAGCGTCAGGGCGTCGCCGGACGAAAGGTGATCGAACAGGTACGTCGTTCCCTGTCCGCCCGGCACGCGGCGAATCTGGAAATGCCACTCGCCGCTTCCGTCGTCGACGTTGCTCATCGAATACGCGCGCGGTCCGTTCGCGCCGGGAATGTCGAGCAGCGCGTACTGGCCGGGAAGGAACGAGGGCGCGCCCGTCGCGCGGAACCGGAACTCGCGGATGTCGTGCGTGATGTCCTCGACGGCCGCCAGCGCCGCCTCGAACCGGCGCGGCAAGTGGATCGGCCGCAACGCGTCGAGCAATCGCGGCTTGATCGTGCAGTCGCCGCGCGGACGCGACTGGCAGCCGAGGATCCGGTTGCGCGCGCGGTCCTTCTCCGTCAACCCGGGCGCTTCCGGCCAGTGAACGTCGACCGTACCCTCGACGAGCTCCATCTTGCAGTTTCCGCAGGAGCCGACATTGCACTCGTAACTGAGCGCGAGGCCCGCGCGCAGGCCCGCGCGGAGCAGCGTGTCGCCCGGCGCGCAGTCGTAGCGGATCGTCGTGCCGGCGAGGTGGATCGTGCTCATATGAAGGAGCGGTGGGACGGCGCCGCGCCGGCACGGCGAGCGGGCCGGAGCGACGCCGCACCCGCGGCTACAGTCCCATCATGCCCATGTTGCCGCGGTTCGGCGCATACCCCAGCCGCTGCGAGATCGCGTTCGCCGCCGCGACCACGTCCGACACATAGCCCTGCAGGATCTTCTTGCTGACCCGTTGCGTCGGTCCCGCGATGCTGATCGCCGCGACCGCCTGTCCGTTGTGGGCGCGGATCGGCGCGGCAAGCGAGCGCAATCCGCTCTCCGTCTCCTCGTCGTCGAGCGCGTAACCGCGACTGCGCACCGTTGCAAGCTCGTCGCGCAGCGCCTGGGGCTTGACGATGGTCTTCGGCGTGCAGGTCGCAAGCCCGCCCTCGATCACGCTTTCGATGAAGTCGGCGCTGCGATAGGCGAGCAGCACCTTGCCTTCGCTGCTGCTGTGGCTCGGCACGCGGGCGCCGACGGTGGACGACATGCGGATCGCCTGGCGGCTCGCGATCGTGTTGATGTAGAGCACGCTCGCATGGTCGAGCACCGCGAGATGCACGGTCTCGCCGGTCTTCTCCATCAGCGCCTTGAGATAGGGTCGCGCTTCGTTCGCGACATCCATCTTCCGCCGCACCAGCGCGCCGAGCTCGAACAGCGCGAGGCCGAGCCGGTACGCGCCGGTCTCCGGATTCTTCTCGAGGAAGTCGGCCTCGATCAACGTCGTCGCGAGCCGGTGAACCGTGCTCTTGCCCAGGCCCAGCCGTCGCGCGAGGCTGCTGATGCCGATCTCGTACTCGTCGTCGGTGAACGCCTTCACGAGCCGGATCGAGTTCGCGACGGACGACAGGCGGGCCTTTGCGTTGCGCTCGCCGTTGCGCGTCTTCGCGGGCGGCTTCACGACCTTGGCAGGACGTTCGCTCCGCGGCTTCGCGGCTTCACGGGCGGGGCCAGTTCGGTCCATCGGCATTCCTTCTCTGCGTTCTACAGTCTAGCGCGCGAGAAACAACCGCTCCCACTCGCGGTTCCAGCGCTCCGCTTCCTCGAGCACCGTGGCCGGCTCGACGGCGAAGAAGGGAAAGTTGTTGAGCGCGCTCTTGATTCTCGTGGACGCCGGTACCCGTCCCATCGACTCGAACAGCGCCTGTCCTTCCGGCGACAAGACATAGTCGACGAACAGCAGCGCCGCATGCGGATGTGGCGCGTTGCGCGCGATGCCGATGCCCTGCGGGCGACCGACCACCGGCTCGATCGGCACCCAGTCGATCGGTCTCCCCTTGCGCTTCAGGCTTTCGGCGTTCGCGTTGTAAACAGTGAGGCCGACGGGAATCTCGCCGGCCGAGATCAGCTCGGCGAGCAGCACGTGGCCCTTGCGCACGTCCGGCTTCATCTCGGCGAGCTTGCGGAAGAACGCGTTGCCGCGCTCGCCCCAGCGCTTCACGATCGTCGCCATCCATTCGGCATCGGTCGCCTCGATGCCGATCCGGCCTTTCCATTTCGGGTCGAGGAAGCCTTCGAGCGTTTGCGGCAGCTCGTCACGCTTCACCTTCGCCGTGTTGAACGCGACGACGAAGAAGTTCATGCGATCCGGCATCCACTGCCGATGCGCAGGGATCGC
Organism: uncultured beta proteobacterium; assembly: GCA_963804205.1. Lineage (GTDB taxonomy): Bacteria > Pseudomonadota > Gammaproteobacteria > Burkholderiales > Casimicrobiaceae > VBCG01. Next base: position 60,557 of record CAWDPJ010000014.1, read on the forward strand.
GCTCGCCGGCAGATCGGCAAGGTGCGGTGAATGGAATTCGGAGAGGAGCTTCTCGCGCGCGAGCATCTCCATCTCGGGCCCGTTCGTCTCGAGCACGTCGACCGCATGTCGTCTGGCCTGCGCCTCGGTGACCGCACGCTGGACGACCTTGTCCGACAGCGCCCGCCAGAGCTCGACCTTGACGCCGTATTTCTTCTCGAACGCGTCGGCAAGCGGGCGCGATTCGGTCGGCGCGAGCGAGGTATAGAGGACGACGCTGCCTTCCTGCTTCGCGCGCTCGACAAGCCGAGCATCGCGATCCGCGCCGCGGTATTGCAGAGCGGCCTCGTTGCCTTGCGCACGGACCGGTCCCGTGCCGAGCGCGCAGCAAAGGGACGCGCCCGCGACGAGGCGCAGGATGCTGCCGACGTTCATTGCCCTTCTCCTCACGTCGCGGCGGCGTAAGCCGCGGCGCTTGATTCCCATCGACGGTCGGGATGAGACTGCCCCAAGCGCTTGACCGGCGTTCGCGCGTTGACCGGCGTTTCGATTCTATGGTGAAATCGATTCGCGATCAAGGAACGGCGTTCCGCATGGCAGAACCGTACCCGCGATCGCTTCTCGCCCCCGGCTGAAACATCACCGATACCCGCTGGCCACGCCGATCGCCGCTTCAAGGAGGCCACGATGCCCCACGACAAGGACCAGACGCACTGGCACGAGCCTTCGGGCCAGCGCAAGGCGGGCTTCGGCGAGTTCCGCAAGCAGCCCACGCCTTACGACGCGTTCATGGAAGCGGAGGGCATCCCGGTCTATCGCGGCCTCGGGCTGCGCCGCGTGCACGACCTGCCGCTGGTCCCGTGGAAGCGCAAGGGCGGGCGCGGCCATTTCATCCAGCTCTACGGCACCGAGACCAAATGGGGCTGCTATGTCGTCGAGGTTCCGCCGGGGGGCGCGCTGAACGCCGAGAAGCACATGTACGAGGAGATCTTCCTCGTCGTCGAAGGTCGCGGCACGACGGAGGTGTGGCAGGAAGGCGACACGAGGAAGCACGTATTCGAATGGCAGAAGGGCTCGATGTTCTCGATCCCGATCAATGCGTGGTATCGACTCGTCAACGCGACGTCGGGAGGTGCGCTGCTGATCGCCGGCACGACGGCCCCGAACGTCATCGACATGCTGCAGAATGTCAACGCCGTGTTCGACAACCCGTTCGTGTTTCGCGATCGTTTTTCCGGCGCCGATGATTTCTACCAGGCCCGCGACGACATCGAGCCGGACCCGGTGCGCGGGCTTGCGATGCGACGCACGAACCTCGTCCCGGACGCGATCGACTGCGACTTGCCGCTCGACAACCGGCGCTCGGTCGGCTGGCGCCGGGTCGAGCCGTTCATGACCGGCAACTGCTTCTATTTCTGGATCGGCCAGCACGAGCTCGGTCGCTATTCGAAGGCGCACGCGCACACCTCCGCTGCGGTGCTGATCTGCCTCAAGGGCGAGGGCTATACGTACACGTGGCCGGAGCGCCTCGGCACGACGCCGTGGCAGGACGGGCATGCCGACCAGGTGCAGCGCCTCGACTACGAGCCGTTCGGCATGGTCACTGCCGCGCCCGGCGGCGCGCGCTGGTATCACCAGCACTTCTCCGTCGGCAAGGAACCGTTCCGGCTCACGGCGTGGTTCGGTCCGCACAATCCCGGGACGCGATCCCGGCGCGCCCGGCACGAAGCACGTCGACTACACGGCGATGGACATCACCGAAGGCGGCACGTCGATCCCCTACTGGATGGAGGATCCGTACATTCGCCGCGAGTACGAAGCGACCCTCGCAGCGAACAGCGTGACGAACCGGATGGATCCGGCATGGTACGAGCCGCCGCAGGGTGCCGGTAACGTTGCGAAGGCGACGGTCGATTCGGCGGCGGGCTAGGGGTCAGAGGCTCAATTTATCCCCATCGGGGTTAGACCTGACGAACAGTGCCCGATGAAATTGAAATGCATCCCATTCAACGACTGAGTTCGACCCGTTTCAGCCGCTCGGTCGTCTCCAAAACGGACGTTCAACGAATCAGCTCAACGGGCGACGCGCCGCGTGACCGCGAAGGCCGCGAACACACCCCCATGGCCTCCATTAGTAACGGTGGCGGTGGACGCGCGGTGGTGGTACCCAGGCGGCGAGGCGGTCGAGCAACTGCAGCCGCGTAGGATCTGCGGGCCACTGCCTCCGGTGCCCGATTTCGAGTGGTCGTAGCCGAGGTGCTCGCCATCGAGTTGGCGCAGCCGTTCCAGGGCGAACGGTGGCCGGGCGCAATAACGCAACAGCCGCTCACGACCGGCGCGGTCGGCCGCCTCGATGCGCGCGACAGAGCGAATTCGACCGGGTCCCTCTCGCGATCATGCCGCGCGCTGGAGGCGCGGGAAGAGGGCGTGAGCCGGCCGCGACGAGCAGCGCTCCGGGATCAAGGGGGCGGGGCGATCACCAGCTCCATAGACGTCACCGCCCGCCAACACCTCATTTCGCTTGGCGAACGCAACAGCGCGAAATTGATACGTAACTGATACGTAACGTGCATTGCGCGAAATAAGCCGGATGCACAGGGGCCGTATCGTCGGCCGCTACGTCGCGCTCGCACAGCGCGACGCCTTGTGATGACTAACAAAGGAACGCACATGCTCCTCAGGAAGCCCGCGCAGCATTCGACTCGAGCCAACAAGCTCCCGCGTAATCGGCACGTCTTAGGCGTATCTCGGTGGCTGCTGGTGCTTGCGCTCGGCCTCGGCGGATCGGGGTCCGCCTTCGCCGCCCCATGCGCGGGATTCGGCGACGTGGATTCCGCGAGCGCCTTTTGCGGCAACGTCGAGTGGCTGAAGAACCGCGAGATCACGCTTGGCTGTACGGCGTCCCAGTACGCCCCGACGAACCGGTCGGTCGTCTGCAGATGGCGGCGTTCATGAACCGGCTCGGTAAGGCGCTCCAACCCGTCTTCCTGCACGCGCAGCAGCTCAAGCCGTCGTTCCCCGGAGGGGGCGAAACGATTATCTGCCAGGTGGGGAACGTGGCCGCGGATTCCCCCGCATTGCGTCGCCGCTTCCGTAACCGTCACCCTCAGGTCGCCTGGTGCTGCAGCGGTGTTCGCTGGGCTTGCCGTGAGCTTCAACAACGGCGCCACGTGGACCTACTGGAGCACTACGACGAGCGTCTTCCCGTCGAACGCAGGAGGTGTGGCCTCCTCGCAGTCGCCGTCTGCGCCACCCCTTGCCGTGGCGGCCGGACAAACCGTGCGCTTAGGCATCCAGCCGTTCAGGGCCTCGGGCGGCCCGGACATTGACGAAGCGGAATGCGAACTCAACATACGGCTCGACAACGGGGGCTGAGCCGTGAAGGCGGGGACTCAAGTCGGACCACGTGCATGTGGTGCAGGCGGCCGCCTCGTCAACGGCTGCTTCCCGGCAAATCGAGATGTGCGGGCAACCGTCTGGAACTGGCCCTTCAGCGACCGTCGCAGACCGACCCTGACCTGACGCTCGTGGTGCTCTAAAGCGGTCCTGGAAAAATGTGAGGGCGGCCGTTCACCGGCTTTCAATATCTGGTCTGCCACGGCCGTGCTAACAGCACGTATACAAGCGCCGACGCGTCCGACACCGAGGGGCCGAGCCAACAAAACAGCAAGCCCGCCCCCGTCCTCGCAAACCTCAACCTTTGCGTTCGTCGAAAAGTATCCGACCGTCCTTCTCGAAGCGCGTCTTGCGCTTGCGGCTGGACAGCTAGATGCCGACAGCCGCCGAGGCTCCGCGCCTTCGGAGACGCGAAGCCGGCGCTGACTGAGGCTAGCGTGATTGAAACTCCTATCCGTTCCTTCTTTTCCTACTAGCCGACATTTTATTGTTTCTCTAGATCGGAGCCATACTGTGAACTGGGGTTGACTTCGCAGAGTCGCCTCGTAGCAATCAACGCATCCCCCAGTCTCTTAAAACACACGTATTAGGAGGAGCAATGAGGGCGAACCAGCTGGAACGCGCCGCTCGCGGCGCGCGGCATTCGTTCGTTTGTTCGACCGTCGCCGGATTAATCACCGGCTTGTTTGCGTCGAATTTGGTTGCAGGGCCAGGAGACCTAGCAAGCTGCACCGGCCTTACTAACCTACAAATTCCCAATACTACGATTACGTCGGCGACGTACGTGCCGCCGACCAGCACGCTACCGGGATATTGCCGAGTGCTAGCGACCGTCGCCCCTCAAACCGACGTGGAAGTTCGGTTGCCAGACGGTTGGCAGAGGCGCTATCTTCATTTCGGTGGCGGCGGGTTCGACGGGATTATCCCGAACCTTAACGCCCCTGTGATGTCGCTTGGGGTAAACCCGATACTCAACGGCTTCGCCGTAGTCGGGTCGAATGGCGGCCATCGCTCTTCTAGCCCCATGGACCAAAATTTCTCCACAGACAAGACGCTGACGCTCAACTATGCAAGCGGGGCATTGCAGGAATCAGACTTGGTAGGGAAAGCCGCGGTCGCAGCCTACTATGGAACCCCGGCGAAATATCGATACTTCGCAGGTTGTTCTAACGGCGGAAAGAACGCATCAGTTGCAATGGCCGGACTCGGTGACGATTACGATGGCGTAGTTACTGGGGACGGAGTCTACGGGCACTCTGACGAAGACACTGGGGGAAGCGACATGTCGGGAATGACCGCGGCATGGGCTCGCGCACAGCAACAGGTGCCAATTAGTGCTGCGAAGGGCGCGCTTGTCTATGCCGCCGAGCTAGCCGCGTGCGACGCCAATGACGGTATTGCGGACGGGATCATCGCGTTCCCAGAAGCGTGCCACTTTGACCCGGCCGTCCTACGCTGTTCCGGCGCCCCTAATGACGGATGCTTGACAGATGCGGAGATACAAGCTGTAAACACACTGCGCAGCGATCTCAAAGACTCTTCCGGCCGCGTGATCGGAGCGCCGTACGGCTTGGGAAATCCTGCGCTAGCAGCACCCTTCACTGCAGCACTCTCCAACGGTTTCTTGGCGATGGCATTTCGAGTGCCCACATTTCGACCCGAAAACATTTGATCTTGGCCGAGACTTCCCGACGGTTAAGACTGTCCTCGACAACGTCTACGGAATGAGCGGAAGTATCGAGGGAATCATCCGGTATTTATCGCACGGCAGGCTGATCATCTACCACGGGTGGGACGATATGCTGGTGCAGCCGTACGTCAGCACGCGCTTTTACGAAGTGATCAATGATCGAGGCGGCAAGTTAGCGAACAACTCACGTCTGTACATGTTTCCCGGCATGGGCCATTGCCAAGGCGGCGTAGGCGCTGATAGTGCGGACCTGATCAGCGGAATCGTCAACTGGGTTGAAAACGGTGTTAGCCCTGACGATTCGCTAATAGCCAGCAAGTTCGACAGCGCGAGAAACGTGCTTTTCACCCGCCCGCTTTGCGCGTACCCCGAGTCGTACAAGTATCACAAGGGGGATCCCAAGGAGGCGCAAAGTTATCAGTGCAAGAAAAACCCGTAGCGCACTGCTCATTTGTGATTGCGAAAGCGGGTTTCGACTCGCTTTCGCTTACTGAGTGAGCAATTTCACATTTTACGAGTTCGGTTTTGCTGGGAGGATCGGCATCACACGGCTCTGAATGATGTCATGCCAGAAGTACGCGCCAGGTCAATTGGGGGAACGCCGAAACGTGATTCTCAATCCGGTCCGAGAATCCAGGCGATTCACAGCGACCGCATCGCCGCGCTCGTGGCACGACCGCGCGCTCACCGTTACTTCGGCATGCTGGCGGACGTCGGTTTCAGGCAAATTTGGCGGGTGAGGTCGAGGGTCTGCACCTGGCCGATCAGCGACCGTCGAGGCTGAACGCGAGCGGCTTGATCGTCGACGGTCGCAACCGACCTTAGGCTGTGTGAAAACGCATCGCCATTTCGATTTCGGGGGTCTCCCGTTCGTCGCGAGTCCTGGTTGCCGCCGGTTCCGCTCACGAGACGATACGAGCGCGATCGTGACGCCACGGTTCGCTTTGAGGAGTAGGTCGCACGAACGGTGCGAAGGCGCCGAGCTGAATTGAAGAGCCCTCAGAGCAGCCGGACATCAGCGACCGCTGCTGGCCGTCCTCGCCCATCGTCGTGGCCGAGGCAAACTGGCACGACGCGACCAAGATCCAGCCACATTTCGCGATCTAACCGAGAGTCCAGCCTTTGTGGGTCGCGCAGTGGTTGCGCTCGCAAGGGATCCCGCCGTGCCGCGCGGGAACGGGCAATCCCTGCCGAGTGGGCAGCAGGGCCCGCAGCTCTTCAATGGCGCGCGTGTGCGAGCACAGCGTCGAGCGCGCGCGGGACGCAACGCAGGTCAAGTGCGTTTGTCAGCAATGCGCCGTAGCGAATCTTGCGCCGGGCCCGCGTGCCCATGAACCGCCGCAGCTGGGCATGGCCCTCCCTTGCACGCTGAGCGGGTTGGTCCTGAAAGCGGCGGAAAGACTCGAGCTCGCCTTGAACAGCAAGCAGCCGCTCGACCGCGGGGGCGCCAAGCGCGCGGATCAGTTCGTCTTCGAGGTCCGCGTCGCACACGAAAAATCCAAGCGCCTCCGCGCCTGCGCGACTGAGGTTCGTTCCAAGCCCCACGCGCTCGAGATCGCGCCAAAGGTGCTGTTCCTCGTTTGCGTCGACCAGTCCCGCCAGCCGCACTCCTAGCCCTGGCGAGCCCAATGCATCCAGGAACTTGCCGGTGTTCGTCGCGCCGCCGACGGGAAGGATGACGATCCGCTCGGCCGCGAGGTTCAAGCCGCGCCGATGTGCGAGTGCCTCAAGGGCCGCTTGATCGCTCCAGCCCTCCACGAGGATCGCCACGATCGCACCGCTGCGCACAACCATCTTGCAGGCCGCTTCTGTGGTCAGCGGTGGCCGGGGACCAAAGGCTTCATCGATCGTGGGCATCGAGCGGGCATTATCCACCGCGCGGCGCGAGCGGCCGCCACCAGCTCATGGCGCTCTCCGGTCGACGATCGCTACGCGCAGTGGCGAACCTCCGAACTGTCTGCTTTCGGGCGATTGTCGCGCGACTCAGCAACGGCAGCTAGTGGCCGCACTCGGTCCTAGCGCCCTTCTTCGTAGTCGAACTGAAACGGTCGATCTGTGACCGTTGCATGGATGGGCTGCACGCAAGCGAACACGAACTTCGCGCGACGCCGTACGCTCAGCGCCCGTCCTACCGGGCCAATGGCCGATCCAGGCTTTGCGCAAATCCGCGCTCCAGTAGCGCCTCGATCTCGGCACCGGGAACCGCCTTGCTCCAGAGAAACCCCTGGCCGTAATCGACGCCGGCCGCACGCAGGAAGAAAGCGTGCTCCCAGGTCTCCACGCCCTCGGCGACCGTGCGCAGGCGCAATGCCGCCGCGAGGCCAACGATGCCGCGGAGCATCCGCGCTGCCGTTCGGTTCTCGAGAATGGACATGAGCAGGCTGCGATCGATTTTCAGAATATCGAGATCGAGACCGACGATTTGTGAAAGTCCGCTATGTCCGGTGCCGAAATCATCCAGGGCCACCGCGACGCCCAGCGATCTCGCGTTGCCGATCGCCGCCCGCCCAAGGTCGGTCAGCGCCTGCCGCTCCGTCAATTCCACCACGAGTCGCGTCCGCCACGGGTCGAGGTCAAGCTCGGACAGCATCGGCGCGATGCGGCCGGTGCCGAACACCGAGGGCGGAATGTTGACGCTCACGTAGAAGTCGGGGTGTTTCGCAAAGACGGGAACGATCTCGCGGCGGATCGACCCGAGCAGTTTGCGGATCAGCGCGTATTGCGCCTCCGGCTCCCGCTCGAGCTCGTCCATCAAAGCGGCCGCCGATCCGGCCGACCCGTCCGCGGCGACGATGCGGCTTAGGGCTTCGCATCCTGCCACCTTGCCGGTGTTGAGATCGACAATAGGCTGATACCAGGCGGTGAGCTGCTCGATCCGGGGGTCGGTCATCCCAGCATCGCCTTTCGTTGCTGTTCATCCACGATCCAACACCTCATCAGATCTCGGGATGAACCGTGCGCCGCTGTGCAGCTAGGCGGTTGACGAATGAAGGCGTTCGTCCCGGCATTGAATCAGCAAACATCAGCCTGCGCTGGTGGCGGTCAGAATCGCTTCAATCTGCTTACGCATTGCCTCGGAATCGCGATAGTCAACTTCAACAGGTTGCAGTCCGGATTCGGTTCGTACGGCCAGGCTGGGAAAACCATGAATCGGTCCACGCCGCGCAAAGGCGACCTCCTCACGCAACTGCGCCTCCACGGCATCACTTGCGATTTCGGCGACGAAACGTTCACGGTCGAGCCCGATTTCCGCGGCCAGGTCAATCAGCGTGTCGAGGTCGGACGGGTTACGCGCGTCAAGGTAATAGGCCCGCTGGATTGCTTCGATCATCAGATCTTCGTGCTTCGGTGACTGTCTTGCAGCGGCCAGCACCGCGCGACACGCGTTATAGGTCGAGCGCCTCGGAGTGCAGTTCTCCCAGAACGCAAAGTTGAAACGGGTGCCGGGGACGGTCTCTTGAATCGTTCGCCAGAAACCCTTCACCTTTGCGCGCATCTCCTCCGGCATCGGCTGATCGTTGTCTGGCGCCAGCCCGCCCACCACCCTTCGTAGCGTCAAGTCGGTGGGCAGCTGGGCACGCAACGCCATGAATGCGGGACGAAATGCCCAGCACCAACTGCACATTGGATCATGAAAATAGAGCAGCTCGGCTGCCATCGCATCATTATAAGCACTCGTGGTTGCCTTGCGTTCCTACCAGTCGTTCCGGGCGCTTCTGTTGATGTGCCGAATGTCTTCTACTCGCGAACCGCCTCCGAGCGGTTGTCAGCCTGAGAAGCGTGCCGCACGTATCATTGAATGCTCGCCACCCATAGCCAAGGAGCGTTTGCATGGGAGCAACCCATCTTCCTTTGCCCGTCGCCGATGTGATCAAAACCGCTTCGGTTCATGACTGGCTTTCCCGTTTCGCCGAGTGCGTGCGGGCGGTTGATTACGCAGCTGCACGTCCCTTCTGGCATTCCGACATCGTCGTGTTTGGCACCTATCAGGAACTGGTGCGCGGCTTGACTGCCTGGACCGAGACCCAATGGGACAACGTATGGCCGAGAACTGACGGATTCGCCTTCGACCTCGAAAATACCGCAGTGCTTGCCAGCGCAGATGGGTCGATGGCGACTGCAATCGCGCCTTGGACCAGCACCGGATTTCATCCCGATGGGATGCGCTTCGAGCGGCCCGGTAGAGCGACCATCGTGCTTATGTGCCAACCCGATGGACGTTGGCTCGGCGTGCATTCGCACATGTCGCTGCAAAGAGGGGTGCCGCAGGACAGCCATGGCGATCGGCCCGTCAAGGCGCGGTAGGTGGTCGAAACCAGACCGGGGGCTCGACGGACATCAGCGACGGACCGCGCTTCGCCTTTGCGTCGCGCACCGAATCAAGGCTCCGACCCCATCATGACCAACGCGCCCGCCGGCGGCCGCATTTTCTTCTCCAGCGTGCGCCGCAGCCTGGAGGAAGAAGACGAGATCAATCTTGCGAGCGTGGGCGTCGACATCGGCTCGTCGACGTCCCATCTCGCGTTCTCGCATCTGACGCTCGAGCGTCTCGACAATCGTTATGTCGTTGCAGCACGCGAGGTCTTCTTCGAGTCCGAAGTGCTGCTGACGCCGTATGCCGACGATGGGACGATCGACGCCGCGACGCTGGGCGCGTTCATCGCGCGGCAATACGCGCTGGCCGGCGTCGATCCGGACGCGATCGATACCGGCGCGCTGATCCTCACCGGTGTCGCAGTGCGCCGCGCAAACGCGCGGGCGATCGGCGAGCTTTTCGCCGCGCAGGCGGGCCGCTTCGTCGCCGTGAGCGCCGGTGACGCGCTCGAGGCCACACTCGCAGCGCACGGCTCGGGCGCGGTCGCGCGCTCGAGCCGCGAATCGTTACGCGTGTTGAACCTCGACCTCGGCGGCGGGACATCGAAGCTCGCGGTGTGCGAGCGCGGCCACGTCGTCGAGCTGACCGCAATCGACATCGGCGCGCGCATCGTCGCGCTCGACGCGCGCGGCCGCGTGATCCGCGTCGAGGAAGCAGGGCGTCGGTTCGCGGACGAAGCTAAAGTGGACCTTTCGATCGGAAGCGTGCCGTCGGGAGACGGCGTGGTGCGAATGGTCGAGCGAATGGCCGACCGGCTGTTCGAGGCGGCTTCGTCACGGTCGCTGTCGGAGGGGACGCGTGAGTTACTTCGGCTCGATCCGCTCGCCAACGAACGCGTGCCCGACGTCGTCACGTTCTCGGGCGGTGTCTCGGAGTATGTGTACGGCCGGGAGGTTCAAACGTTCGGCGATCTGGGCCCCGCGCTGGCCTCGGCAATCCTGGATCGCATCAGTCGCTGGGGACCGCGCGTCGCTCCGCCGGATCAAGGCATCCGCGCAACGGTCGTCGGCGCATCGCAGTACACGGTGCAGGTCTCAGGCAGCACGATTTTTGTCGAGCCGCTGGACGTGTTGCCGCTTCGCAACGTGCCGGCGATCTCGCCCGCGCTCCCGCTTCAGGACGAAGTGCTTGACGCCAACGCGATCGCCCGCGCCGTGCGGCAAGCGCTCGCGCGGATGGACCTGATTGCGGGTGAGCGTCCGGTCGCCATCTGCTACCGGTTCGAAGGATCGGCGACGTTCTCGCGACTCGATGCGTTCTGCCGTGGCATCGTCGAAGGCCTGGCGCCAGTGCTTGCGCGCGGACACGCGCTGGTGCTGGTTGGCGACGGCGATGTCGGCGGGCTCGCCGGCATTCATTGCCACGCGGAGCTCAAGGTCCGCCAGCCGATCGTGTCGATCGACGGCATCGCGCTGTCGGAGCTCGATTTCGTCGACATCGGTGCGCTGCTCGAAACGTCGGGCGCGGTGCCGGTCGTCGTGAAGTCGCTGGTGTTCCCGGCGCCGGGCGCACCCGTGTCACCATCGCACGTCGCTGGCAAAGTGCCATCTCGCGACGCATAGCCGACAAGGAGGCGAACGATGAGCATCCCCAACTCCGCCGGCCGGACGGTCGCGCTGGCTGCCGACAACCAGGCCTATCTCGCGGGCGCCGGCCACGACGGCGCGCCCGGCATCGTCGTGATCCAGGAGGCGTTCGGCGTCAATGCATTCGTCAAAGCGACGTGCGACCGGTTCGCGGCGCGTGGCTTGAACGCGATCGCTCCGGATTACTACCACGGCCGCACGTTCGACTACGCCGACCGCGACAATGCGATTGCTGCGCTCAACAACATCGACGACGACATTGCGATGAGAGAAACCGCCGCGGGGGTCGACGCACTCATTGCCCACGGCGCGCGCCGAGACGCGATCGCCGTCGTCGGCTTCTGCATGGGCGGGCGGCTCGCCTTCCTCGCGAACGCGACGCTCGGTCCGCGCTTGGCGGCGACCGTGTCGTTCTACGGCGGCGGCATTGCGCCGCCCGAGCCGAAAGGCAAACGCAAGCCGCTGCTCGATCGCGCAGACGACATCACCGCACCTGCGCTACTGATCTACGGCGCCAAGGATGCGTCGATCGGTCCCGAGGAGCATGCACGCCTCGCCCGCGCGCTGACCGAAGCGAACAAGCGCTATACGATCGCGGTATTTCCGGACGCCCCGCACGCGTTCGCGACCTTCGACCGCGAAAGCTACCGCGAGCAGGCGGCAACGCAGGCGTGGCGAACAACGGACGACTTCCTCGCGGCGATCTTCGGGCGATAGCCAACGGCCAAGCGACGCTGGGTCATCGGCGGATCCTCGGTCGCCCACCGCCGCGGGCGCCAGCGGCATCGGAACAATGTCCGGGAGGGAGTGAAGAGCCAGCCGACTTCACGCGGCGAGTACATCGCAAATATTGCATGGCAGGCGCACACTGCGCGTGCCCCGCCGGCTAACGCGATTCGATGCACCCTCCGCTTCCCGCTATTCCGTCACTGACACGGGACGAGGTCAACCAACGCCTTCGGTTCCGCCGGTTCCTGCTCGCCAGTGCTTTCTCGGCTCTGTACCTGGTGGTGCTGGCCATCTTCTACACACAGGACAAGATTGACCGCGAGACGCTTTTCGAGGCTTCCGCAATCGTCGCGGCGGCCATTCTCGCTTTTTTCATCCTTTTCCGCCTCGGGCTCAATCTGCGGTTTCCGGATCCCAGCTTGACCGGATTCCAGTTTCTTGCCGCCGTGTTCACGATGCTTTTCGTCGTCTACCGCGCTCCGGACACCCGACTCGCCTTCGCCGCTTTCTTTTTCGTCGCGCTGATGTTCGGCATGCTGCGCTCCAGTGGCAAGCAGCTCACCGTTCTCGGCTCGGTATCGTTGGCTTGCTTCGCGCTGATGGCCTGGCGCCGCTACGTCAACAACCACGATGTCGAAATGCTGCGTCTGGACATGCTCCAGCTCATCGTGATGGCAATAACATTTCCGTGGTTCGTGTTCATCGGCAGGCGGGTGACGCGGCTGAGAGAGGCGGATCGCCGCAAGGACGAGTTCCTCGCCAGCCTCGCCCACGAACTGCGCAATCCGCTCGCACCGATCCGGAACGGCGTCCAGATCCTGCGAATGACGGGTGCCGAGCCACAGTCGCAGACCGTGCTGCCGATGATGGAGCGCCAGCTGCAGCACATGACGCGCCTGCTCGACGATCTGCTCGATGTCAGCCGGATTTCCCGGGGCAAGATCGCGCTGCATGTCGAACGGATAGACCTGCGACACACCGTGCAGGCGGCGGTGGAAGCGAGCCGTCCGCTGATCGAGGAGATGGGCCACGAATTCACCGCGTCCGTGCCGGCCGAGCCCGCGTTTCTCAATGCAGACCCGGTTCGCTTTGCGCAGATCCTTTCGAACCTGCTCAACAACGCGGCAAAGTACACCCCGCCCGGCGGACGGATCGCGTTGAAGGCAGAGCACAATGGCGACGAGGTGGAGGTTTCGGTCACCGATAACGGCATCGGTATTGCCAGCGAGAGCTTCGATTCGATCTTCGAGATGTTCACCCAAGTCGGAAGTCCCGCGTCGCACTCCCGCGGGGGCCTGGGCATCGGCCTGTCGCTCGTCAAGGGCCTGGTCGCGTTGCATGGCGGCACGATCGAGGCCCGCAGCGAGGGACCGGGCCGCGGTAGCGAATTTCGCGTGCGGCTGCCGACACGGTTGACACGCCCGGCGGACTCGGCGGCTCCTGCCAGCCCCGCCCAGGACCGTCGAAAACTGAAGATCCTGGTGGTGGACGACAACCGGGACGCAGCGTCGAGCCTCTCGATGCTCCTGGAACTGATGGGGCACGAGGTTCGCATCGGCTACGACGGGGAGAAGGCGGTACGAGCTGGCCGAAGCGTTCCGTCCCGAGCTCGTGCTCCTCGACCTCGGCATGCCCAAAGTCGACGGATACGAGGCATGCCGTCGGATCCGGAACCACGCTTGGGGTGCGGACATGACGCTGATCGCAGTGACCGGCTGGGGGCAGGACGAGGACCGGCGCAAGTCCACGGCTGCCGGGTTCGACGGACATCTCGTCAAACCGGTCAGCCCCGAGACGCTCGCACAATTGCCGGGCTACTTGCATTCGCCTGTCTAATCCGCTGCTCCCCGATCAGTTACTTGGGGACTGCCCGGCGGCAGACACGCGAACGAGTTGCGGCTTCTTTCGCGTGACGCCGTTACGAAACGTTGCCGAGCTCGCTGACGCTCCCTCAGTGTCCCGGGCGGCGGTCCGTACGCGACGCTACCAGAGGCGCTCGCCTTTCGCGGCGCGTTCCGCCATCTCGTTCTGGAACTCCGGAGGCCCGAACCCGTAGCGCTGTCCCCCCTGCTCGTAGAAGAACGGCACCCGGCTGTTGCGCGCATAGTCGCGCATCCAGTCGAGCAACGCCTCGTCGGGATCACGGCCCGCGTGGACCAGGATGAACGCGAGTGCATCACGCCAGAGCGTGGGAACGACCAGCACACCCAGCCGGTCGGGACGATACGCCTCGGGCAGCGGACTGTTCGGCATCAGCCATCCGCAGACGAACGCGCGGCAAGGCTTTTCGGGACGCTCGTCGTAGATCGTGCAACAGCCGTTGCCACGGAAATGGCACGGCGTGCCGGGCTTCATCGGATGGCCGCGGATCGTGCCCGCGACCCAGCCGTCGCAGCACGCGGTACAGGTTCCGCACACGCGCGTCGCCGTCGTCGCGATGCCGGACTTGAGCGTCGATACCGGCACGGTGACCGTCACCGCAGCGGAACGCGCATCGTTGTTGCGGGACTCGTTCACGTCGTAATTGCAGCGCGATTCGCGGCGAATGCGCGCGACGGCCAGTATATACTCGGCCGTGTACCGCGATGGGGAAGAACGTTCAGCATAGCGGAACCGGCGATGTCCGTCTGGTGATCGCGTTCGCGGTGCTCACTGGCATCGCGTTTCGCGGCAGCAAGGTCCTCGTCGCGTTGTACGCATTGGCACTCGGCGCGAATCCACTCGTCGTCGGCGTCCTCGCGGCGGGATACGCGGTGTTCCCGCTGCTGCTGGCCGTGCACGCGGGACGGGTCACCGATCGCATCGGCGTTCGCATGCCGCTTGCAGTGGGTTCCGCCGGCCTCGGGCTCGGCATGGCGCTGCCTATCGCATTCCCCTCGCTCGCGGGGCTGCTCGCCAGCGTCACCGTACTCGGCATTGCGCACATCTACTACCACGTCGCGGTGCACTACGCCGTCGGCAGCTTCGGCGACAAGGCCGCGTCGGCGCGCAATTTCGCGAATTTCAGTCTCGGCGCCTCCGTGGCCGCGTTCATCGGTCCGGCCGCGAGCGGCTTCCTGATCGATCACGCAGGCTATGCGACGACTGCAGCGGTGCTGGCGGCGATCGCCGTCGTGCCGGCGCTGACGATCGGCTTCGCGCGCCATCTGATCCCCGCGCATGTGCGGCACCCGCACGAGGACGCGCAGAAAGGCGCGCTCGACCTGTGGAAGCATGCGCGCTTGCGGCGCGCGCTGATCATGAGCGGTGTCGTGCTGACCGGGCTCGACCTGTTCACGTTTTACATGCCCATCTACGGGCGCTCGATCGGGGCTTCTGCATCGGCGATCGGACTCGTGCTCGCAAGCTATGCCGCCGCAGCGTTCCTGGTGCGCACGCTGATGCCGCGACTCTCGAAACGCCTCGGTCCCGAACGCCTGCTCGCCGCGGCGTTTCTCGTCGGGGCGGCTGCGTATTTGCTGTTTCCGATCTTCGGGCAGGTCGCTGTGCTGATGGCGATCGCGTTCGTGCTTGGCCTGGGTCTGGGTCTCGGGCAGCCGTTGACGATCATGATGGTTTACGAGCGGGCGCCCGCCGGACGCTCGGGTGAGGCGCTCGGGATGCGACTGACGGTGAACAAGGTCATGCAGATCGCGATCCCGCTTGCGTTCGGCACGTTGGGCACGGCATTCGGCGTCTATCCAGTGTTCTGGGCCAACGCGGTGTTCCTGGCGTTGGCCGGCATGCTCGGGCTGCGACGCGCCGAGCGTCCGGGTACGCCACACTAGCAACGGTTGCGCGACGCGCGCCCGCTTGTCACACTGCCGCGGGACGGTCGTTGTCCGATCCTTCGAGAGAAACGCCATGGAACGCTTCACGATCTCCCTCGAGAGCGAGCTCGCGGCGCAGTTCGACACGCTGATGCGCACGCGCGGCTACCTGAACCGCTCGGAGGCGGTTCGCGACATGTTGCGCAGCGCGGTCGAGACCCACCGGCAGACCCACGAGACCGGTACGCATTGCGTGGCGAGCCTCTCCTACGTCTACAACCACCACGAGCGCGAGCTCGCCGAGCGGCTCACAGGTCTGCAGCACGAGCATCACGATCTGTGCGTTTCGACCACGCACGCGCATCTGGATCACGAATATTGCCTCGAGACCGTGCTGCTCAAGGGACCGACCGCCGCGGTCCGGCGCTTTGCCGACGCACTGACCGCCGAGCGTGGCGTGCGCCACGGTCAGCTCAACCTGATCACCGTCGAAGTCGCGGAATCGCCGAAGGCCGTGCGTTACGCGCATGCCCAGGCGGGGCCGCACGCGCACGAGCACTCGCATGGGGCGCACGAACACACGCACCCGCACGTCCACTTGAAACCCAAAAGCTGACGGATCAATTCCCGCGCAGCAGCGGGATGTCCGCGGCCTTCGGTCCCGGCTTCATCGTCGACAGCCAGCGCATGGATGTCGGCGAGCTCCTGGTCGCTGACGAACTGTTGCGAATAGCGCGGCATGTCGGCGCGCGGCCGGCGCGTCTGGCGCTCGAACGCCTCCCACGGCCAGACGTCCGGCGCCACGCGCGGGCCGGACCCGCGTTCGCCGCCCTGGCCGCTGTAGCCGTGGCACGTGTAGCACATCTTCTCGACGTAGAGTTTCGCGCCGCGGTCGGCCGATCCCGCGGGCGTCTGGCCGAGCGCAGGCAATGCGCACGCAAACGCCAGCGCTAGCGATGTACGAAGGATGGAAGTACGGGTGCGCGGCGTCATCCCGATCCTCAGCGCGGCTGGCACACTGCATCCACCAGCGCGGGCTCGCCGCGCTTCACGACCTCGACGGCGCGCCGAATCGCCGGCCCGAGCCGGTCCGGATCGCTGATCGGCCCCTCCGCCCACACGCCCATCGATTGCGCGAGCTTCGCGAAATCGATCGCCGGACGATCGATGATGTTGCCGATCCACGCCTGGTCGGGACGGCGATCGTGCAGCGCCGCCATCCGCTGCAGATGCATGATCTCCTGGTGGTAGGCGCGGTTGTTGTGCATCAGGAACAGCACGGGAATCTTGTGATGCGCGGCCGTCCACAGCGCACCCGGCGCGTACATCAGATCTCCGTCGGGTTGGAAGGTCACGGTGAGAAGGCCCTTCGACTTGTTCGCGAGCCCGACACCGACCGCGCCCGCCACGCCGTAACCGACACCGACGCCGCCCGAGTTGCCGAGCATCTGCTGATACTGCGTCGTCGGCCACAATCGCGGCGCCCAGGGGATCCGGTCCGACACCGCGAGCGACCACGGTGAATCCTTGATCGCGCCGTAGAGCTCCATCGCGAGCCGCGCCGTCGAGATCGGCGACAGATTCCAGTGCGCAGCCGCCTCCTCTCTCGCGCGTGCGAGCTCCTTGCGCTGCTCGTCCGCGAGCTGTGCGGCGCGCGCTTCGGCGACACGGCGCCGTTCGGGCGTCATCGCCTGGGTGACGTAACCGACGAGCACCGGAAGGCTGGTCTCCGGATCGCCGACGATCGCAAGGTCGATCGGCATGAAGCGCTGGAAGTCCTGGTAGTTGCTGCGGATGTACGCATCGCTCATGCCGAGGCTGATCGTCTTCGCGTCCTTGCGGCCGACGAAACGCTCCACCTTGTGCGGGTCGCTGATCTGGTTGAACTGCGCCCAGCGGTCGCCGACTTCGAGCAACAGAACGACATCGGCGTCGCGCACGAGCGCGCGGCGACGCTCGGTGTGGCAGAGCGGGTGGTGACTCGGGAAGTTCATGCGCCCGCCCAGGTTGATCACCGGCGCGCCGAGCACCTCCGCGAGTTGCACGATGCGATCGACCCCCGACTGGGTGCGCACGGCGCGATCGGCAATGATCACCGGATTGCGCGCACCCGCCATCAGGCTCGCAGCCTCCTCGAGCGCTGCGTAGTCACCTGCGGCCTGGATACGCCGCGTGAGCTTCGGAATGCGCAGGTTCTCCTCGTGGATCGCCTCCTCCTGCAGGTCGATGTCGGCGGTGATCAGCACCGGCTCCATCGGCGCAGTGGTCGCGACCCGATACGCGCGCACCATCGACTCGGCGAAGTGCTGCAACGATGCCGGCGTGTCGTCCCATTTCACGAAGTCGCGCACGATCGCAGCGGCGTCCTGGACCGAGTGATACCACTCGGTTCCCGCGCGGCGCTTGCTCGCGTCGGCGCCGTTGCCGGCCACGAGGATCACGGGCACGCGATCGCACCACGCGTTGTAGATGCCCATTGACGCGTGCTGCAGGCCCACGGTGCCGTGGACCATTGCCATCATCGGCTTGCCCGCAGCCTTCGCGTAGCCGTGCGCGATACCGACCGAGGTCTCCTCGTGCATGCAGGTGATGAGCTCGGGCTTGCGGTTACCGCCGTAATTCACCAGGGACTCGTGCAGGCTTCGGAACGCGCTCGCCGGATTCGCGGCGACGTAATCGATATCGAGCGTCTTGATGACGTCGACCATGAAATCCGAGCCCGGGCGCGGGATCGTGATGTCGCCGGGCACGCGGTCGGCTGACTTGGCCGCCGAAGTCTCCTGTCGCGCGCCCCTTTCGCGCGCCTTCTCGCCGGGTTTCACTTCGGCCTTCGGCGCAGCGTCCTGCGCGGCCGCTCCGATGGCGGCTGCGGCTGCGGCGACGGTCGCAGCGCCCTTGAGGAAGGTCCTGCGATCGACGCCTTCGCGTTGTGCCGGAGGCTTGTCGTTACGTCGATCAGACGTCGTATCGGTTTTGCCCATCGCATCGGCTCCTCGTCGTGCTCGCTTCGGTCGCCAACCGGCACCAGCGTGCCGGACCATGCTAAGAGAATCCCTGCATGCGCGCCAACGTTCGACATACCGGAACGGAGGGACTCGCGACGCGCGCCCGACCGTCATGCTCTGCCGGCTCTCGTCACAGGAACGAGTCCGCGACGCGCACGCAGACGAGCATCGCGATCGATTGACCTACAATGACGGCTGGCCGCGACTGCGCCGGCCTCCGGAACCGCGCGGCCCTTCGAGCCGTGGCAGGCCGCAAGGAATCCACCGCATGACCACGACGATCGCCGCGATCCGCGCAACGCCCGTTACCGTGCCGCTCGAAGCGCCGCTGCGGCACAGCAACGGCGCGCATTGGGGCCGTTTCGTCCGCACGATCGTCGAAGTGGAAACCGCCGACGGTTACCTCGGCCTCGGGGAGATGGGCGGTGGCGGCGAGGACGCGACCCGGGCGTTCGTCGCCCTCGAGTCCTATCTTCGCGGGCACGACGTCTTCGCCCTCGAGGCGATGCGGCTGAAGATCTGCAATCCCACCGCGAGTCTTTACAACAATCGAACCCAGCTGCATGCCGCGATCGAGTTCGCGTGCCTCGACATCATCGGCCAGAAGCTCGGCATCCCGGTGCACGCGTTCCTCGGCGGCAAGCTTCGCGACGACGTCGAGTTCGCGAGCTACCTGTTTTTTCGCTTCCCGGACGCGGCATCGGGCGAGGGTGAAGTCCGCACCGCCGAGCAGCTCGTCGCCCACGCGAAGGCGTTGCGAGCACGGCATGGCTTTCGTACGCACAAGCTGAAGGGCGGCGTGTTCCCGCCCGACCACGAGCTCGCCTGCTATCGCGCGCTGGGCGCCGCGTTTCCGGGCGAGGCGCTGCGCTTCGATCCGAACGGCGCGCTGTCCTTCGGGGATGCCGTGCGCTTCGGGCGCGCGATCGAGGACCTGAACAACCACTGGTTCGAGGATCCGGTGTTCGGGATCGCGCAAATGAAGGCGCTCAGGGATTTCGTTCGGCTGCCGCTGGCCACGAACACCGTCGTCGTGAACTTCGAGCAGCTCGCTGCGAACGCTGCGATGCGCGCGGTCGACGTGATCCTGCTCGACACGACGTTCTGGGGCGGTATCCGGCCTTGCATCAAGGCGGCCGCCGTCTGCGAATCGCTCGGCCTCCAGGTCGCGGTGCACAGCTCCGGCGAGCTCGGCATCCAGCTCGCGACGATGCTGCATCTGGGGGCGGTGCTGCCGAACTGGAGCTACACGGCGGATGCGCACTACCATCATCTGTGTGACGACGTGATCGCCGGCGGGCGGATGCGTTACGAGCGAGGTGCGATTCGCGTGCCGGATGCCCCCGGTCTCGGCGTGACGCTGGACCGCGAAAAGCTTCGCCAGTATCACGAGCTCTTCCACGAGCGCGGCGGTTACGCGTACGATCGCGATCCTTCACGCCCGGGTTGGTTCGCGCACGTGCCGAACCAGGATTGGGCGGATCCGGCCGCATCGGTCACGCCGAAGGTCTAGCGCATTCTTTCAGGGAGGAGCAGCACGATGAGCGGACGCCTTGCCGGCAAGACGGCATTGATCACCGCGGCGGGTCAGGGCATGGGGCGTGCGGTCTCGCTTGCGATGGCGAGCGAGGGCGCGACCGTCTACGCCACCGACGTGAACGAGAAGTTACTCGAGAGCCTTGCGGGCAGTCCGGGCATCACTCCACGCAAGCTCGACGTGCTCGACGATGCCGCGGTCGCGAAGCTCGTTGCCGGCCTGCCGCCGCTGCAGATCCTGTTCAACTGCGCCGGCTTCGTGCATCACGGAACGATCCTCGACTGCGAGCCGAAGGACTGGGACTTCAGCATGAACCTGAACGTGCGGTCGATGTACACGGTGACGCGCGCGATGCTGCCGGGCATGCTGAAGCAGTTCCAGAGCACGGGGATCGGGTCGTCGATCATCAACATGGCATCGATCGCCGGGTCGATCCGGGGGCTGCCGAACCGTTTCGTCTACGGCACCAGCAAGGCGGCGGTCATCGGGCTCACGAAGTCGATCGCGGCGGATTACGTGCAGAAAGGCGTGCGCTGCAATGCGATCGCCCCGGGCACCGTCGATACGCCGTCGCTGGCCGACCGCATCAACGCCTTCGACGATCCGGCGGAAGCGCGCAAGGCGTTCATCGCGCGCCAGCCGATGGGACGCCTCGCGAAGGCCGAGGAGATCGCACCCCTCGTCGTCTATCTCGCCTCCGATGAAGCAGCGTTCGTCACCGGGGCCATCTATTCCTGCGACGGCGGAATGACGATCTAGCGGGTGTTGACGCTGCTCACTCGATTACCAACGAACCACCCAGGGGAAAGCTGATGAAGCTCGTACGCTATGGTCCGCCCGGCAGGGAGAAGCCGGGTCTCATCGACAGCGAAGGCAAGCTGCGCGACCTGTCGCGCAAGGTCAGGGACATTGCCGGCGACGCGCTGTCGCCCGCGTCGTTGAACGCATTGCGCAAGCTCGATACCAAGCGGCTGCCGGCGGTCAAGGGCCGTCCGCGGCTCGGACCCTGCGTCGGAAGCGTCGGCAAGTTCGTCGCCATCGGCCTCAACTTCATCGACCATGCGAAGGAGACCGGCTCGCCGATTCCCGAGAACCCGATCGTGTTCTTCAAGGCGGAAACCTCGATCTCGGGGCCGAACGACGCGATCATGCTGCCGAAGGACTCGACGAGCACCGACTGGGAAGTCGAGCTTGCATTCGTCATCGGACGGCGTGCGCGCTACGTCGAGGAAAAGGACGCGTTGCGCTACGTCGCCGGCTATTGCGTGTGCAACGACGTGTCCGAACGCGAGTACCAGATCAAGAAGGGCGGCGGGCAGTGGGGCAAGGGCAAGGGATGCGACACGTTCGGGCCGCTCGGCCCCTGGCTCGTCACCACCGACGAGATCCGCGATCCGCAGAACCTGCCGATGTGGCTCAAGGTCAACGGCGACACGCGGCAGAACGGGAACACGAGCACGATGATCTTCGGCGTCGCGAAGCTCGTCGCCGACGTGTCGCGCTACATGACACTCGAGCCCGGCGACGTGGTCACCACCGGCACGCCGCCCGGCGTCGGCATGGGGATGAAGCCGACGCCGCAGTATCTCAAAGCGGGCGACACCGTCGAGCTCGGCATCGAGGGACTCGGCACGCAGATGCAGAAGGTCGATTGCGTTCAAGACGCGACGCTAAGCCCGGAGACGTGAGACATCCCCGCACGACGCGCGTCGTTTCGTGATTGTTGCCTGCGGGCGCCGACGGGCCGTCCCGAGGCGCCCGCCTGATCCAATCCCGATGAAAAAGGTGCGGCGCCGAGTCAGTCATCCTCCGAACGTGCGGACGCGTTTTTCATCGGAACTGCGGACGCCTTTTTCATCGGTTTGTCTTGCGAACCAGCGCCGGACGAAGAGGATCATCACGACGAACAGCACGATGACACCGCCGACCAGCCACCAGTTGATCTTCGACGGATCTTCGAGGGCAGTCTGGATCTGGTCGCCGAACACCGTCGTCGTCAGCGTGCCCGGCAACATGCCGAGGAACGTGCCCAGCATGAAGTCGCGGAGCTTGATGCCGATATCGCCGGCGACGAATCCTTCGACGGCGAACGGCGCCGCAGGCACGACGCGTACGGCGAAACATGCGATCAGCCCGCGACGGCGAAGCACCTCCGCGAGCCCGTCCATCTTCGGCCCCGCGAGCCGGCGAACCGTATCGTCCGGCAGCTTGACGCCGATGTAGTAGGTGACGAGCGCGGCGAGCAGGATGCCGGTCATGCTGTACGTGAAACCGAGCCACGGGCCGAAGGCGATCACCGCGAACAGCGTGATCAACGGCCGGGGGAACATCGTGAGGCACGCCGGCGTATAGGCCGCGATCACGGCCAGCGGCGCCCACCATTTCCGGCCGAACGTCTGCGCCCAGTCGAAAACGCGCTCCGCCGTCAGGAACTCGCGCAGCGGCGTGTAGCGCCACAACGCCGACAGTCCCGCGAACACGAGCGCAATCAGGATGATCTTGCCCCATGCGGGGCCGGTCGCCGGCGCATGAACGGCCACGCCATCGTCGCGGTACGCGGATGCCATTTGCACAGGAGACCACGGGTCAGGTGCTCGCCGTGCCGCCCTGGCTCCGTTATTCCGGTAGGAGCGCAACACACCCCAAGGTGCGTGGCCGCCGACGCGCACGCTGCTCGAAGGGCGCCGAAAGCGATCAGGGGATGTCATGAAATTGCCATCAAGCCGCGTCGAAGTGCTTGACGCTGCCAGCGAAATACCGACGCCGCTGGTGCTCGCAACACCATGATTTTTATAGGCAATTGGGTCGGGTGCGCAGACCGAGCCGGATGTGCTCGCCGGCGAAGCGCTGTTCCGGTCCGCGCCATTGCCAGCAGTGTCGCGGCGGCGCAGGTCGTTGCCGGACAGCTCATCGCGGGCGTCGCCGGGCGGTAAGGGGCTCAGAGCAGACCGCGTCGCGCGAGGTTGGTCATCAGTGCCCGCGTCCCGAACGTCCACGGTGCGATCGCATCGGTCGTATTCACGCGGTTGACCAGCCCGCCCAGCGTTGGCGTAGCGATCGTGACGATGTCGCCGATCGCGTGGGTGAATCCCTGCCCCGGACCGTGACGATCCTTCGTCGGCGCGAACATCGTGCCGAGGAACAGTGCGAAGCCATCCGGATACTGGTGATTGGGGCCGATGGCCTGCGCGACGAGGTCCAGCGGATCGCGACTGATCTTCGCCACGGAGCTCGCGCCATCCAGCTTGAAGCCGTCCGCTCCCTCGACACGCAGCGCGATCTCCGCGCGGCGGACGTCGTCGATGCCGAAGTGCTCGTCGAACAGGCGCACGAACGGACCGATCGCGCAGGACGCATTGTTGTCCTTCGCCTTGCCTAACAGCAGTGCGCTCCGGCCCTCGAAATCGCGCAGGTTCACGTCGTTGCCGAGCGAGGCGCCGACGGTCACGCCGCGGCTGTTCACGAACAGCACGATCTCCGGCTCGGGATTGTTCCATTCGGACTTCGGATGAATGCCGATGTCCACACCGGTGCCGACGGCGGACATCGGCTGCGCTTTGGTGAAGATCTCGGCGTCGACGCCGATACCGACCTCGAGATACTGCGACCATGCGCCCTGCGCGATCAGCGCGTCCTTGAGCCGGGCCGCTTCCGTCGAGCCCGGACGAACCGAAGCGAGGTCGTCACCGATGATCGCGACGATCGAGCGACGCACGCTCTCCGCTTTCGCAGGATCCCCGCGCGCCTGCTCCTCGATGACGCGCTCGAGCATGCTCGACACGAACGTGACCCCGGCGGCCTTCAGCGCCTGCAGGTCGCAGGGCGCCAGCAACCAGGGTTTCGAAGCGTCGCGCGTGTCGTGCGGCGTATTCGCGAGCAGGTCCGCGAGCGCGCCGACGCCTGCAAGGCCGGTTGCGTTTCGCACCGTACGTGCCGGATGCTCGAACTCGAGCAGCGAAGTGCAGGTGGCGGCGACGTTCGACAGATCGAAGACCTGCGCGCCGCGAACGGCAACCAGCGCGGGCCCCTGGACCGATGGCAGGTAGGCGCGTCCAACCAGGACTGCCTCGGCGGCATCCGCCGGTAACGTGCGCGCGACATTCAATCGTTCCTTCATCGCAGGGCCTCTTCGCTTACTCGACGCTACGAGGATAGCGCACGCCGGGCGACGGCCGGACGACGCGCTGCGGCATAATCGCGGGGCGTGCCCGAAGTGTGCAGGCCGCGACTCCTGGAGAAAGGCCCGATGGCCCTGGTGCCCCCGATCGAGCACGACGACGCGCCGCCCGAGGTTCGCGCCGTCTACGACGAGATCCGCGCGACGCGCAACACGGACTACATCAACGACTTCTGGAAGGTGCTGGCGAACGATCCGGCGACGCTGAAGCGCACGTGGGCGCAAACCCGCGAGGTCATGGCCGGCGGCGCACTCGATCCGCTGGTCAAGGAGCTCGTCTATCTGGCGGTGTCGGTCACGAACAACTGCGAGTACTGCATCCACACGCACCACGCATCCGCGACCGGCAAGGGCATGACGCCCGCCATGTTCGCCGAGATGATGGCCGTCGTCGCACTCGCGAACGGCAACAACCGCCTGGCGAACGGCTACGCGATCGACGTCGACGAGCGCTACAGGACTTGATGGATGCAGAACGACGCCACCCGGCACCTCGCCGCCGACACGTTCCTGTACCTGCCGACCGAGCCTTCGGCGACCGGACGGCTGCCCGTCGACAGCCGCCACACGCTGTACTGGGAGGAATGCGGCGTCCGCGACGGTCCGCCGATCGTCTTCCTGCACGGCGGGCCGGGTGGCGGATCCCTGCCGCATCACCGGCGCTTCTTCGACCCTTCCTTCTGGCGCATCGTGCTGTTCGACCAGCGCGGCGCCGGCCGCTCGACCCCCGCCGCGGGAATCGTTGACAACACAACCTGGACGCTGGTCGCCGACCTCGAGAAGCTCCGCGCGCACCTCGGCATCGAGCGCTGGGTGCTGTTCGGCGGGTCGTGGGGCTCGACGCTCGCACTCGCTTACGCGCAGGCTTATCCGCACCGCTGCATGAGCCTGGTGCTGCGCGGCATCTTCCTCGCCACGCCTTGGGAGATCGACTGGTTCATGCACGGCATGGCGCGCTTCTTTCCCGAGGCGTGGCAGACGTTCGCGAACTTCCTGCCGGAAAGCGAGCGCGACGATCTGCTCGCGAACTACTATCGCCGCCTCGTGGACCCGGATCCGTCCGTGCACCTCCCGGCGGCCGTGGCGTGGGATCGGTATGAAACCGCGTGCTCGACGCTCCTGCCGCGCGCCGATCCCTTGCCCCAGCACTCCGACGCCGCGGCGGCGCTGGCGATCGCGCGCATCGAGGCCCACTATTTCATGAACCAGGCGTTCCTGGAGGACGGCCAGCTGCTCGCGAACCTCGCGCGCATCCGCCATCTGCCGTGCACGATCGTGCACGGGCGCTATGACGTCGTGTGCCCGATCGAGACCGCCTACGAGCTCGCGCAGGCGTGGCCCGAGGCGGAGTTCGTCGTCGTGCCGGACGCCGGTCATTCGGTGCGCGAGCCCGGCATCGCGCGCGAGCTCGTCGCCGCCGTCGAGCGGATGAAGGCGCGCGCGTCGCCGCAGTGACGCCATCCTCCGAGCCTTTCGTCGACGCGAATGCGCAGTGGCTTGCGCGCAGCCGCGCGGCGGTCTGGCATCCGTGCACGCAGATGAAGGTGCACGAGACGCTGCCGATCGTCCCGATCGCGCGCGGCGAAGCCGCGTGGCTGTACGATTTCGACGGCAACCGCTATCTCGACGCCGTCTCGTCGTGGTGGGTGAATCTTTTCGGCCACGCGAATCCGCGCATCAATGCGGCGCTGGTACGCCAGCTGAACGAGCTCGAGCATGTGATCCTTGCGGGATTCACGCAGCGTCCGGTGGTCGAGTTGTCGGAACGGCTTTCCGCACTCGCGCCCGGCGACCTCGGGCATGCGTTCTACGGCTCCGACGGGGCGAGCGCGGTGGAGATCGCGCTCAAGATGAGCTTCCACTACTGGAAGAATCGCGGCCGGGCGGACAAGCGCTCGTTCGCAAGTCTTGCGAACAGCTATCACGGCGAGACGCTCGGCGCCCTGTCGGTGACCGACGTGCCGTTGTTCCGCGACACCTATGCGCCGTTGCTGCGCAGTAACCGAATCGTCGCTTCGCCGGATTGGCGTCGTGCGACCGCCGGCGAAACCGCGCGCGATGTCGCCGAGCGCGCGGCCGGTGCGCTGGAAACGCATCTCGCGCAGCATCATGCGACGACGGCCGCGCTGATCGTCGAGCCGCTCGTGCAAGGGGCGATCGGCATGGCAATGCACGATGCGCATTACCTGCGCCGTGCGCGCGAGCTGTGCACGCGCTACGACGTCCTCCTGATCGCCGACGAGATCATGACCGGTTTCGGCCGCACGGGGACGCTGTTCGCGTGCGAGCAGGCCGGGATCGTGCCCGATTTCCTGTTGCTGTCGAAAGGCATCACCGGCGGCTACCTGCCGCTCGCGTGCGTGCTGTCGACGGACGCGGTCTACGCTGCGTTCTACGACGATGATGTCGCGCGTGGATTCCTGCATTCGCACAGCTATACGGGAAACGCGCTGGCATGCACGGCCGCGCTGGCCGTGCTCGATATCTTCCGCGATGACGACGTGATTGCCGTCAATCGCGACAAGGCGTCGCGGTTCGACGCGATCGCAGCCCCCCTCGCCGGCCATGCGAAGGCACGGCGACTTCCGCCACACCGGCATGATCTGGGCCTTCGAAGCGCGCACCGACCGGCCCGATTTCGCGCGCTGGTGCTTCGCGGAGGCATTGAAGCGCGAAGTCCTGCTGCGCCCGATCGGCACGACGGTTTATTTCATGCCGCCGTACGTCGTGACCGACGACGAGTTCGCGTTGCTCGTCGACGCCACGCAGTCCATCCTCGCCGATGCGTAGGCGTATCGTCGCCGCGTTCGTCCTGGCGCTCGCGGCCAACGTCGCGCAGGCCGACCTGCCGCGTCCCCTGCGCCGCGCCTTCCTCGACGCCGGCATTCCGCTCGATCATCTGGCGGTCGTCGTGCAGCGCGTCGATGCGCAGCGCCCGCTGCTCGCGCACCAGGTCGACGTCCCGATGAATCCCGCGTCGGTAATGAAGCTGGTGACGACCTTCGCCGCGCTGGAGCTGCTCGGGCCGGAATACCGCTGGCGGACCGAAGCGTATCTGGACGGATCGCTGGTCGACGGAACGCTGAAGGGCAATCTGGTCCTGAAAGGTCGCGGCGATCCGAAAATCACGATCGAGCAATGGCAGTCGCTGATGCGCGACCTGCGCGCGCGGGGCCTGCAGCGCATCGAAGGCGACCTGGTGCTCGACCGCAGCGCGTTCCGCCTGCCGACGCACGACACCGCGGCCTTCGACAACGAACCGCTGCGTCCGTACAACGTCGGCCCGGACGCGCTGCTCGTGAACTTCAAGGCCGTGCGGTTCGCCTTCTCGCCGAACGCGACCGACGACGGCGTGGACGTGAAGGTGGAGCCGCCTCTGCCCCAATTGGCGATCGGTGCGGCGCCGGTGCTCGTCGACGGCCCTTGCGACGATTGGCGGCGACTGTCCGGTGCGGCCTTCATCAGCCAGTCGCGCGCGGCCGCGGCGTCGTTTCCTGGCAGCTACGCGCGCTCCTGCGGCATGCGCGATTGGCATGTCGCGCTGCTGGACCATCCGACCTACGTGCACGGGATGTTCCGTGCGTACTTCGCCGAGGCGGGGGGCGATTTCGGCGGAGCGGTGCGCGACGGGCGAGCGCCGCTGCGCGAGCCGTTCGCCGTGCTCGAATCACCGCCGCTCTATGATGTCGTGCGCGACGTCAACAAGCTTTCGAACAACGTCATGGCGCGGCAGTTGTTTCTCACGCTGGCCACGACTGTAGCGCCGCTGCCGGCGACGCCGGAGAAGGCGGCCGACGCGATCCAGCGCTGGCTCGGACAACGCAAGCTGACGATGCCCGGGTTCGCGATCGAGAACGGATCGGGATTGTCGCGGGTCGAACGGGTGACGGCAGGCGGGCTCGCCCGCCTGCTCGCAGCGGCCGATGCGAGCGCCGTGCGAGACGAGTTCGCGACGTCGCTTGCGGTGGCTGCGACCGACGGGACGCTCGAGCGGCGTATGACGCATGCGCACGCCGCGGGCCGCGCGCTGCTGAAAACCGGCTCGCTCGAAGGCGTCCGTTCGCTGGCGGGGTATGTCATCGATCCGAACGGGACGCGCTGGATCCTCGTCGTGCTCGTGAACCATCCGAACGCCTCGCGAGCGACCCAGGCGCTCGACTACCTCGCCGAGTGGGTGTTCCGCCAGGCGGGCGCCTACGCGCGTGGGCAACGCTGATGTTGCTCCTCGACAGGCTGGTCGAGCAGCGCATCGAGGCCGCGATCGCCGCGGGCGAGCTCGACAATCTGCCCGGCGCGGGCAAGCCGCTTGCCCTCGACGACGACATGCTGGTGCCGGAAGAGCTTCGCGTCGCGTACCGGATCCTCAAGAACGCGGGATTCATTCCGCCGGAGCTTGCGACGCGGGGCGAGATCGCGAGCTTGGAGGAGCTGATTCGGCACGCAACCGATGACGCGTCACGAAAGCGCGCCGTCGCGCGGCTGGCGCTCCTCGAAGCGAAACTGGAAATCGAAGGCCGCTCGCTGCCGCGGGGTTACTACCGCGACAGGATCCTCGAGCGGGTGAATCGCTAGCCGCGATGCAGAAATGAGCGTCGCCCCCGCGCAGGCGGGGGCCCAGTGACTTCAGAGACGCTGGGTTCCCGCCTGCGCGGGAACGACGCCGTTGCGAGTTCGTCGTACCGTCAAACCGGGATCGGGCGCTGATCCTTGAAGTAGACGACGCCCTTGATGACGCGGTAGAGCACCCAGACCGCGGTGACGGCCCAGATGAGCGGTCCGAGCGCGAAGCCGATCAGCACGATGGCCAGCAACACGAGCACCACCCAGCCAATCAGCGCCCACAACGTCGACCACCAGAACGTGCGGATCAGCCACGTCATGTGCGACTCGACCCACGTGCCGCGCGCGTCGCTGCGTTTCACGTACGCCACGATCACGCCGATGATGCCGATGAACGTGAGCAGCGGCGCGGGAACCGCGATACCCGATCCGCCGATCTGCGTCAGTGCGGCGAGACCGAGGAGCAGGTAGGCAATCAGAGCCGCCATCGTCGGCGCCTGCGCGCTGGCTGGGACGGCCGTCGAGCTCTGGGGTGGGGGAAATTGGGCCATGGCCTTAGTGCTACCTCCAACGGAAGGTCCGCCGCCAGGTCGCGGCGCACCGACGAATCTGGGGCCGGAGGGCGCCGCCGTCAATCGGCGCGGCGATGATCCGCGCGGGGACGTGACCAGGGCGGCGCACGAGACGATGAACGGGGCGGCGCCACGGTCAGTAACGCCGTCCGTCCTTGTGCGCGGCGTACTCGCCGTCATCGGTCGGAACCCACATCAGGTCGTCGTCCGGATAGCAGGTGTAGTCGCCCGGAATGCGGCTTCCGACCTCGAGGTAGCGCGCGGGCTGGTCGCTGCGGTTCTGGAAGTGATGCGCGTCGCGCTTGCCCGCCGGATAGCCGGCGCACATGCCCGCCGTCAGCAGCTGCTCGCCTGTGTCGGTGATCAGCACGACTTCCCGGCAAGCACGAAGACGAACTCGTCCTCGAGCGAGTGCCAGTGGCGCAGCGCCGACTGCCCACCCGGCGGAGCGTCACCAGGTTGACACCGAACTTCGTTAGCCCGCACGCGTCTCCCAGGCGCCGTTTGACGCGATCGCCCATGCGCGAGCGGAACGGCTCCGGATAGCTGGAGCCTCGCACTTCCGGGGCGGTTGCGGGATCCAGCGCAGGGAGGGTGAGCGGCGGCATGGCGGTCTCCGGATGTAAGTCTTGCCATGCTATCGCGCCGGCAGGAGGCCCGCCGTGGGCCTGCGATCGCTTTCGTCCGACGCCCCGAGTCGGCCTACACCGCATGCCGCCCGCCGCGGCGGGCCGTCTATAATCGTTCGGCGTCGCCAGTGCGGCGCCCCTACCAGGAGACGAGGATGACTACGCGCGACAAGATCATCGACGATTTCGGGGCCGTGCTGACCGAAGCTGAGGACCTGCTGAAGCGCGCCGGTAACGAGACGGGCGAACGCGCCCGCGACCTGCGCTCGCAGGTCGAGTCGAAGCTGCTCTCGGCCAAGCTCCGGTTGCAGGAGCTCGAAGGCCAGGCGCTCGACCAGGCGAAGTTCGCGGCCCGCGCGACGGACGACTACGTTCACGACAACCCGTGGACGTCGATCGGCGTCGCCGCGGCCGTCGGGTTCGTCGTGGGTCTGCTGATGAACCGGCGCTAGCTCCGCGCGCACCAGGGGAGGCGATGGATACGTCCGAGGGGGCGCCTCCCGCCGGAGGCCTCAAAGGCGCGCTCGTCCGGCTCGCCGAGAGTGCGCTCGGCTTGCTGCGCACGCGCGCCGAGCTGGCCGGCGTCGAGCTCGTCGAGGAACGCGAGCGGCTCGTGCTGCGGCTGGCGCTGCTGGTCGCGGGCATCATCGTGCTTGCCTTCGCCGCGCTGTTCGTCGGCGTGTTCATCATCGCGTTGTTCTGGGATTCGCATCCGCTCGGCGCGATCGCGTTCGTCGCGCTCGCCTACGCGCTGGCCGGCGCGTTGATGATCGCGAAGTCCCGGGCGATCGGGCGCGAAGCGCCTCCGCCGTTTGCGGCGACGCTCGCCGAGCTCGAGAAGGACCGCGTTCGCGTGCAACGCGCGGCGCGGGAACGCAAGCGGTCGCGGGCCATGATCGGCCGCGACGACCTGGAAGCCAGGAAGCAGCTGCTGATCGCGCAGGCGGAATTCGACCGCCTGAAGTTCGCGATGGCGATGCACGACGTGCGCCGCATCGTGCGGCCGGCCGTGGAGCCTTCCAAGCGCTCGGCGGCGCATTCGACTGCCTCGCGGCTGCTCGGCTTCGTGCTTCCGGTGCTGGGCGCGTCGCGGCTCGGGCGCGTGGTCCGCGGGTTGTCGATCGCGCTGTCGATCTACCGGTTCCTGCGGGGCTTTCGCAGCAGCCTGACGTCCCGCTGCTTCATCCGAACCGGTCGGCCCTGTAGGGTGTCGGATCGACGAACGGCGCCTCGCCGGTGATGAGCTCTGCCATCAGCCGGCCAGTCACCGCACCAAGCGTCAGGCCGTGATGCGCATGGCCGAACGCGAACCAGAGATTGCGATGACGCGGTGCGGCGCCGAGGATCGGCAGCATGTCGGGCGTGCACGGACGCGCGCCCATCCATGCTTCCGTATCGAGACGCTCGGCGAGAGGGAACAGGTCGCGCGCGATCGGTTCGGCGCGGCCGAGCTGCACGGGCGTCTTGATGGCATCGCGCAGCGCGAACTCCGCACCGGTGGTCAGGCGGATGCCGCGCCGCATCGGCGCGAGGAAGTAGCCGCGCTCGGTATCGAGCACCGGATGATTGAGCTTCGCGTGACCCGCCGCGCGGTAATGCATGTGATAGCCGCGCTTGACGGCAAGCGGCAGGTCGTAGCCGAGGGCGCGTGTCAGCGTATCGGCCCACGGCCCGAGCGCGATCACCGCATCGCGCGCGACCAGATTGCCGTCGCCGGTGCGCACCTGCCACCCCGAGCCGTTGGCTGCCGGCTTCCAGGCTCGCCGCGTTGCCCTGCAGAAACCGGCCGCCCAAGGCTTCGAAGCGCCCGAGATAAGCGAGCGCCAGGCCCTGCGGATCGTCGACAAACAGCGGCTGCGTCCAGTGCAGCGCGCCGACGAGCACCGGGGCGAGGTGGGGCTCCTCGGCCTGAAGCTGCGCGCGGTCGAGCAACCGGTAGTCGAGTCCGTACTCGCGCCTCCATCGTTCCGCTTCGCCGTAACGGACGTCGCGCTCGCGCTCGGTGCGGAACACCTTCATCCAGCCGACCCGCCTGATGAAGCGCTTCGCATCGGCCGCGGCAATGAGCGACTCGTGCTCGGTGACGCAATGCTCGATCAGCTTCGCGTAGACGTGCGCGATCTTCTCGTGGCGTGCAGGCCGCGAATGGTGCCAGTATTTCCACAGGAACGGCACGAGCGCGGGAAGCGCCGAAGGGTGGTAGTACGCATCGATCGTCCGATTGAAGCTATAGCGCAGCAGCGCGCCGAAATCGTGCGGGAACCCGTACGGATAGACGCCCTCGCGCTGGATCAGGCCCGCGTTGCCGAACGACGTTTCCTCCGCGCCGCCGCGCCGGTCGACCAGCGCGACCGAACGTCCACGCTGTTGCAAGTGCAGTGCCACGCAGATGCCGACGATCCCCGCGCCGAGCACGACGGCGTCGACGCGCGCGGCATCCGCTCTCGAAGCCGGCGCTTTGCGACCCTTCGAGCGTTCGGAGGCGTTGGCCATCGGCCTGCTACAGCTTCAGGGCCGAGCAGAGCGCGTCCACGCGCGCCTTCACCGCGGCATCCATCACCAACTCTACCGGTTCCTGCGCGGGCGAAAAGGTGACGTACCGCAACGATCGGCGGCGCACGATGGTCAGGGCGCGCTAGCCGGGTCGCGGCGGCGCGTCCAGTTCCGGGTAGTCTCGCGGCAACAGGACGCGGAAGACCGTGCCTTCACCCGGTGCGGATTCCACCTCGATGCTCGCGTCGAGAAGATCGCATAGTCGCTTCACGATCGAAAGGCCGACGCCCTCGCCGTGCTCTTGATGCACGGGTCGATCATCTACGGGGGGCTTCGCCAGTTCCTCGGCATGCGGATCCGCGCCGCCGTGGACACTTTCGAGTCGCTCCACCTGCGCCGTCTCCTGCGTCGCGGCTTCCAGGGCCTCGGCGATAGGCGCACCCGGGCCTGCGTGTATTCCGGGTCCCGTGTCGCTGACGGCGAGCATCCAGCGCTCCGCATCGCCTGCGCGGCCGTCGCCCCAGTGCACGGTGACGCCGCCTTCTTGCGTGTACTTGAGCGCGTTCAGCGTCAGATTCTGCGCGATCCGGCGGATCTTGACCGAATCGCCGACCACGATGAGCCGGTCGGGCCCCTCCGAATGCAGGAACAACCCGCGTTCGCGCGCGACCCCCTGGAAGCTTTCGCACATCTCGCGCAGCATCGGTGCCACATCGAACGTGTCCAGCCGCCGCTGTTCCTGTCCCGCCTGAAGCCGCGCGAGGCTCATCACGTCGTCCAGCATGGAATGAACCGAAGACACGCTTCTCTGCAACAGGCGAAAGAACTGCTCGCGCATTGGCTCCGGCACGGCTTGCAGCGTCAAACCCGCCGTCGCGTTCGCAACCACACCGATATTGCCACGCAAGTCGTGAGCGGCCTGCCGCCACAACTCCGCGCGCTCACGCTCGATCTCACGCAACTGGTCCAGCGTCTGGCTCAGATCGCGAACTTGTCCCAGGGCCTCGATCTGCTCCAGCTCGAAATACTGCGAAGTGCTGTCGCTGACACCTTCGCTGCAAAGCGCAACAACGCCGCGATACGCCGCGTGCAACACCGGCAGTTCGACGTCCGGGTGCGCAGCGGAGTAGGCGTACAGCTCGTCGAGCAGGCATCTCTGCAGATGGCCCCATTCGCGGGTGACCTCACGCAGCCGATAGCCTTGCTGCCAGCGTTGCAAGCCGTGCGCTTCGGCTTCCTCCGTGCGTTCGGCAGCAGCGGCGATGCCTTCGCGTCGCAGGCCGGCGCGCACTCGCTGCGCGAATGTTTCGAGAACGTCCGGGATGTGATCGTTGAACAGGACGCGGGGCAGCACATCCGGCGTGGTCAGCTCCGGGTCCGCTTCGACGTAGCCTCGCCATGCCGAAAGGATCGCCGCCTGCCTCGACGACAGGTGGTCGGCGAGCCCGGTCAGCCATTCGGCGCGCGCATCGGCTGGATCCATGCGCCTAGTGTACCAACCGCCGCTCGCGACTAGGCTGAACCCGATCTCGCGAAGCAGCGCGTCGACCCTGGCCTTCACCGCGGCATCCATCACGATCGGACGGCCCCATTCGCGCGTCGTTTCGCCGGGCCACTTGTTCGTCGCATCGATCCCCATCTTGCTGCCGAGCCCGGACACCGGCGAAGCGAAATCGAGGTAGTCGATCGGCGTCTGCGGCACGAGCAACACGTCCCGCGAAGGATCGACGCGTGTGGTCATCGCCCAGACCACGTCCTTCCAGTTGCGGATGTCCACGTCGTCGTCGGTCACGACGATGAACTTCGTGTACATGAATTGCCGGAGGTAGCTCCAGATGCCGAACATCACGCGCTTGGCGTGGCCGGGGTACTGCTTCTTCATCGAAACGACGGCGAGCCGGTAGCTGCAGCCCTCGGGCGGCAGGTAGAAGTCGGCGATCTCGGGATACTGCTTCTGCAGCAGGGGCACGAACACTTCGTTCAGCGCAACGCCGAGCACGGCCGGCTCGTCCGGCGGCTTGCCGGTATACGTCGAGTGGTAGATCGGATCGCGCCGCAACGTGATGCGCCGGATCGTCAGCACCGGGAAGCGCTCGACCTCGTTGTAGTAGCCGGTGTGATCGCCGAACGGCCCTTCCGCCGCGGTCTCGTAGCCGGTCGGATCCTTCGGGTCCGGTTCGAGAAAGCCTTCGAGCACGATCTCCGCGCTTGCCGGCACCATGAGCTCGTGCGAAAGGCACTTGACGATCTCGGTACGCTCGCCGCGCAGCAGGCCCGCGAACTGGTATTCGGACAGCGTATCGGGAATCGGCGTCACCGCGCCCAGGATCGTCGCCGGATCGGCGCCGAGTGCGACCGCGACCGGAAACGGCGTGCCTGGATTCGCGCGCGCATGATCGCGGAAATCGAGCGCGCCTCCACGATGTGCGAGCCAGCGCATGATCACCTTGTCGCGCGCGATCACCTGCTGGCGATAGATGCCGAGGTTCTGCCGATTCTTGTGCGGTCCGCGAGTGACCGTGAGCCCCCAGGTGATCAACGGTCCCGCGTCGCCCGGCCAGCACGTCTGCACGGGCAGGCGCGCAAGATCCACGTCCGCACCTTCCCAGACGACCTGCTGGCAGGGCGCGTTCGAGCGCTCCTTCGGCGCCATGTCGAGCACCTTCATGAACACGGGCCGCGTGTTCTGCCAGGCATCCTTGAGGCTGCGCGGCGGCTCCGGCTCCTTCAGGAACGCGAGCAGCCTGCCAACTTCACGAAGGCTTTCGGACCAATTCTCGCTGTCCGCACCCATCGCCAGCGCAACGCGCTGCGGCGTGCCGAAGAGGTTTCCGAGCACCGGAATCGTCCCGCCGGACGGCGCGCGGTAATCACCTTTCGGTCGCTCGAACAGCAAGCGCGGGACCACCGGCCTTCAGCACGCGGTCGCACAGCTCCGTCATTTCCAGTCGCGGATCGATCTCGGCGCGGACGCGCTTCAATTCACCGCGCTGCTCGAGCTGCGCGAGAAAGTCGCGAAGGTCGCGATAAGCCACGGCTACACGACCGGATTGCTCGCGCCGTCCATCGGCACGATCGCGCCCGTGACATAACTCGCGCGATCGGACGCAAGGAACACCGCGAGCTGCGCAACCTCTTCCGGCGTCCCCATGCGACCCATCGGAATGCGCGCTTCCGATTGCCTGCGAAGCTCGTCGATCGCCTTGCCGGTCATTCTCGCCTCGGCTTCGAGGCCTTCGTTCACACGGTCGGTGAGCGTCTGCCCGGGGCTGATTCCATTCACCCGCACGCCGTTGCCCGCATACGCCGCCGCAAGGCCCACGGTCGCCAGCATCAAGGCTGCGTTCGCTGCACCGCCCGGCAGATGCACGGGGCTTGCCACCTTGCCGCCCATGCCGAGGATGTTGACGATCGCGCCGCGGCCGCGTGCCGCCATGCGCTTCACGACGACGTCGGTCGGATGGATGTAGCTGAAGAACTTCGCGTCCATCGCGGCGCGCCACGCGTTCGCGTCGAGCTCCGCGGGTGGATAGCGTCGCGCCGCGCCAGCGGAATTGACGAGCACGTCGATCGGCCCGAGCTGCGCCTGCGCAGCATCGATCGCGTCACGTGCGGCGATCGGATCCGTCATGTCGGCTGCGATTGCGACCGGCGCCGAACGTCGCGCGCGGCAAGCGGGCCAGCGCCGAGTCCAGATTCGCGCGGCTACGCGAAATGAGCGCCACTCGCGCGCCTTCGGCCAGGAACGCGGCTGCACATGCATAGCCAATGCCTTTGCTGGCCCCGCTGACGAGGACCACACGATCGACGAGGCCGAGATCCATCGCAACCCGATCCAATGCGGCGCGAGGCCGCGATCACGCATGGTAGCCGAAGGCGATGCAAGGCGCCGCGGCCGCGTCGCGCTTTTCATCGATAATCGCTGCATGGCATTTGTGGGCACCCGGCGCGTCGTTTTCGGCATCGTTCTCGCGAGCTTCGTCCTTTCGTTCTTCCACCGCACGGCGCCGGCGGCTATCGCCACGGAGCTGACGCACGCGTTCTCGATCAACGCAGCCATCCTCGGCACGCTCGCGGCCACCTACTTCTACGTCTACACGGTCCTGCAGATCCCGGTCGGCGTGCTGGCCGACACGCTCGGGCCGCGCAAGCTGCTCGCCGCGGGATCGGTCGTCGCCGGGATGGGCTCGCTGGTCTTCGCACTCGCACCGGGCTGGGAAATCGCGGCGGCCGGTCGCACGCTGGTCGGCATCGGCGTGTCGGTCGCGTTCATCGCGATCCTCAAGGTGTCCGCCGCCTGGTTTCCCGCGAACCGCTTCGCGACGCTGGCCGGCGTGACGATGTTCGCCGGCAACCTCGGCGCCGTCATCGCCGGGGCCCCGCTCGCGTGGATCGTCACGCAGATGTCCTGGCGAAGCGTATTCATCGGATTGGCGGTGCTCTCGATGCTCCTTGGCATCGCGTCCTGGCTGATCGTCCGCGACACGCCCCAGGCGCACGGCTTTCCCGCCGTGAATCCGGTCGCTCGCGACCGCGCACCGCATGACCCCTGGACGCGAGCGCTGACGGAGCGTGCTTCGCAATCCCGCGACCTGGCCAGGCTTTTTCGTCAACGTCGGCATCGGCGGCAGCTACCTCGCGTTCGCGGGCCTGTGGGCCGTGCCGTGGCTGGAGCACGTTTACGGGATGTCGCACGTGACCGCAGCGGAGCACGCCAGCGCGCTGCTCGTCGGCGTCGCGTTCGGAGCGCTGGCCGTCGGAATGCTGTCGGATCGTTTCGGTAGCCGGCGCGGCTTGATGCGCGTCTATGCGTTGCTCTACGTGCTCGCGTGGGGGCCGCTGCTCGCGCGCGTCGACTGGCCGGTCGGCGCAACGCTCGCCTGGTTCCTGTTCATGGGACTGCTGGTCCCCGGATTCACGCTCGCCTGGACGGTGGCGAAGGAAGCGAACCGGCCCGAGCATTCAGGCATCGCCACCTCCGTGGCGAACGTCGGTATCTTTCTCGGCACGGGTATCCTCCAGCCTCTCGTCGGGTGGGTGCTCGATCGCGGGCAGGCAAGCGGCAGCGACGTCGCAAGCACTTGGCAACAGGGCATGCTGCTGATGGCCGGTGCGGCCGCTTTCGGTGCACTCATGACGCTGTTCGTTCCCGAGCCCAAGCGAACACAAGCATGAATGATCGCTTCCCCTCGTTCCTCCGCGTATGGGCATGGCTGTTCGGCGTGCATGCCGGCATAACGGCCGCGATCGCGCTCGCGAGCAAGCTCGATCTGCCGGGATGGCTCCGCGATCCGCTCGGCGTCTTCGCCGTCCTCACGCTCTACGGTCCGATCGCGCTCGTGACGAAGCTCGGCGCGACTCGATCCACGTTCGAGCGCGCGGCGTGGCTGTTCGGGGAAATCACGCCCGCAGGCTGGATTCTCGTGATCGCGAGCTGGCTCGCGATCCATGCCCTGCTGGCCACGGCGTGGGTGGCTTGGCGAAAACGGCGGACGCCTAGAACAGCCCCGTGATCCTCCCCGCGTCGTCGATATCGATGCGCGCCGCCGAAGGCTCCTTCGGCAATCCCGGCATCGTCATCACGTCGCCGCAGACCAGGACGACGAACTCGGCGCCGGCGGCGAGGCGCACTTCGCGGATGTTCACGACGTGCCCCGACGGCGCCCCGTGCAACAGCGGATCGGTCGAGAACGAGTACTGGGTCTTCGCGATACAGACCGGATAGCGACCGTAGCCGGCCGACTGCAGCGTGCGGATTTGCGCGCGCACCTTGCTGTCGGCCGTGACCTCCGACGCGCCGTAGAGCGTGCGCGCGACGACGTTCACCTTGTCCCAGAGCGGAAGCTCGTCGTCGTAGAGCCAGCGAAAATCCGCGGGGATGCGCGCCATCACGTCGACGACGCACTTCGCGAGCGCCTCGGCGCCGGCGCTGCCTTCCGCCCAGTGCCGCGCCACGACGACCGGCGCATCGTGATGCGCGATCTTGCGCGCAAGCAGGCCAAGCTCGGCTTCGGTGTCGCTCTCGAAATGGTTGATGGCGATGACGCACGGCAGCCCGAAATGGTTGCGGACGTTGTTCACGTGCCGCTCGAGATTCGCGATGCCCTTCTCGACCGCGGGCAGGTTCTCGATCGCGAGGTCGCCGACCGCGACGCCGCCGTGGTACTTCAGCGCGCGCACGGTCGCGACCAGCACGACGATGTCGGGCCGCAGCCCGGACTTGCGGCACTTGATGTCGATGAACTTCTCCGCACCGAGGTCGGCGCCGAATCCGGCCTCGGTGACGACGACGTCCGCGAGCTTGCCCGCCGCCTCGGTCGCGATCACCGAATTGCAGCCGTGCGCGATGTTGCCGAACGGTCCGCCGTGGATCAGCGCGGGGTTGCCTTCGAGCGTCTGCACCAGGTTCGGCGCAAGCGCGTTGCCCAGCAATGCGGCCATTGCCCCCTGTGCGCCAAGGTCGCTCGCATGCACGGGACGCTGGTCGCGCGTGTACGCGCACACGATGTTGCCGAGCCGGCGCTTCAGGTCGGCGCGCGTCTGGGCCAGGCAGAA
Organism: uncultured beta proteobacterium; assembly: GCA_963804205.1. Classification (GTDB taxonomy): domain Bacteria; phylum Pseudomonadota; class Gammaproteobacteria; order Burkholderiales; family Casimicrobiaceae; genus VBCG01. Next base: position 99,589 of record CAWDPJ010000014.1, read on the forward strand.
GATCGCCATGACCTCCGACGCCGCGACGATGTCGAAGCCGTCCTGACGCGGAAAGCCGTTGCCGGGACCGCCGAGGCCGACCGTCATCTCGCGCAACGCGCGGTCGTTCATGTCGATGACGCGTTTCCAGACGATGCGCCGGACGTCGATGCCGAGCGCATTGCCATGATGGACGTGATTGTCGATCAGCGCGGCGAGCAGGTTGTGAGCGACGGCGATCGCATGGAAGTCGCCGGTGAAATGCAGGTTGATGTCTTCCATCGGCACGACCTGCGCGTAACCGCCTCCTGCCGCGCCGCCCTTCATGCCGAACACCGGTCCGAGCGAAGGCTCGCGCAGGCAGGCGATGGCGCGACTGCCGATGCGGTTCAGCGCATCGGTCAGGCCCACGGTCGTCGTCGTCTTGCCTTCGCCGGCGGGTGTGGGGCTGATCGCCGAGACGAGCACCAGCTTGCCGCCGGTGCGGCGCGGTTGCGTGGCCAGCCAATCGAGCGAGACTTTCGCCTTGTATCGGCCGTGCGGCTCGAGCGCTTCGTCCGGTATTCCGAGACGCCCCGCGATCTGTGCGATCGGTGCGACCTTGCACGCCTGCGCGATCTCGATATCGGTCTTCACGTTGCCCCCTTCCCTGTGCCGTCCAGCGCTGCGACGTCGAACGCCGCCGGAGATTCGCCGCGCACAAAACGCTGCCACATCGTTTCGTACGCTGACTCGAGATGCCGGCGGAAGCGTTCGGTGTCGAACAGCGCGCACGAACGGCGGTTCGCAGCGAGACGGTCGCGAAACTCGGCCAGCCGGTCCCGCTTCGAGGCGAGCTCGAGCGCCAGCGCCTCATAGTGCGCGAGGCTGGTGGTGATCAGCTCAGGGAGGCCCACCGCGCGGAGCAGGCTGCCGGCCACGCGACCGGCGAACGTCGTCCCGCTTACCGTGATCAGCGGCAACCCGGCCCACAAAGCGTCGCTGGCCGTCGTGTGCGCGTTGTACGGCAGCGTGTCCACGAACAGATCGGCAAGCCGATGGCGCGCCAGATGCTCGTCCGGCGGCAGGCGCGGCGCGAAAACGATGCGGTTTCCCGCCACGCCGCGTCGCTCCCCTTCGCTTCGCAGATTACGCGCGGCATCCGCGTTGTCCTCGAACAGCCACAGGACGCTGCCTTCGACGGTGCGCAGCAGCCTCATCCACACGTCGAACACTTCCGGCGTGATCTTGTAATTGTTGTTGAAGCAACAAAAAACGAAGCCTGCGTCCGGCAGTCCCGCCTCGGCGCGTGTCGGCACCCGAGCGGCGATGCTGCGTGTCGAGTCGTTCGCCTGGTAGCTGTCCGGCAGACGCACGATGCGCTCGACGTAGTGCGCGTCCTCGGTGCGTGGAATCACGTGCGCATCGGCGATCAGATAGTCGATGTAGTCCGCGCCGAGCGTTCCCGGGAAGCCGAGATAGTTCACCTGGATCGGCGCGCTCCGGTGAGCGAACACGCCCTGGCGCAGGCGGCCGAAGTAGCCGTTCAAGTTCACCAGGATGTCGATCTCGCGCGAGCGAATCATCGCGGCCGCCTGCGCGTCACCTGCGCCCGTGATGTCGATGGTCCCGCCGAACGCCTGCTCGATGCGCCGTCGCAGCGGCGAGTCATCCCCCCAGCCGTTATCGAACGCGTAGAGCTCGAACCGGTCGCGGTCGTGCCGCTCGAAAAGCTCGGCCATGAGGATCGAGGTCGCCTGCTGGCGAAACTCGCCGGAAACGTAGCCGATGCGGATCCGTTTGTGATCGTAGCGCTCGCCGCGCCACACGGCGGGCATCGCCGGATAGCGCGCTTGCGCGTAGAGCTGCGCACAGCGCTCGAGGTCGCCGGGCGAGGTCGCGATCGCCTGGAAGCCGAACGGCTCGGCCGATCGCCGTCCGGCCCGCACGTCGTCGACGACGGCGGCCGCGAGCGTGCCCAGGTCCTCCCAGTCGCACGCCAGCATTTTCGCGTGCAGCCATTGTCCGCGGACGAACGGGTGGTGCGGCGCACGTTTCGCAAGCGCCCCGAACGCACTCGCCGCGTCCTGGTAACGCTTGAGATCGAGCAGCGCGCTGCCTCGGTTGAACTGCGTTTCCGCGAGCGACGGGGAGATTTCCAGCGCGCGGTCGTAGCTTGCAACCGCGTCCTCGTGAAGCCCGATGTCGCCGAGCGCGATGCCGCGAAGGTTCCACGCAATCGGATTGTCCGGCTCGAGCTCGACCAGACGATCGAATGCAGCGAGCGCCTCATGCGGCTGGTTGAGGTCGAGCAGCACGTCCCCCCGGTTGCGATGCGCGCCGGCGTGATCGGGCTTGATCGCCAGCGCACGATCGTAACTTGCGACAGCTTCGCCGAGGCGATTCATCGCGCGCAGCACGTTGCCGCGGTTGTTCAGCGCCTGCACGTGATCGGGACGAATCGACAACGCCCGATCCACGCTTGCGAGCGCTTCGTCCAGGTGCCCGAGATCGCGAAGCGCGAGCGCCAGGTTCGAGTGGGCCGACGGATCCGCGGCATTCACCGCGAGCGCGCGGCGGATCGACGCGACGGCAGCCTCGTCGCGGCCCTGCTGGTGCAAGGCGACGCCCAGCAGATGCAGCGCATCGAAGTGGTCCGGCGCGCCCGCGAGGATCTCGCGGTACAACGGTTCGGCCTCTGCTGCGCGGCCCCGCTGATGCAGCGCGATGGCGCGTTCGAGCAGGCCGGCAATCACGCTAGCGCGCGAGGATCTCGCGAAGAAACGCCGCCAGCTTGCGGTTCGCATCCTCGCGTGCGGCAGGATCCGGCCCCAGGTGCACGCCCTGGCCCGGGTTCACGCCGTTCGGCACGTCGGTACGATGCACGACCTTCCCGCGCGGCGAATCGAACCCGTGATACGCGCCCGCATAGACCGTGACCTCGAGCGGCCACGCGTTCTCACGCGCACGCTTGCCAAGCGCCTCGCACGCGGAGGCGGGTGTCCAGTCGTCGGCAGCGCCGATCAGGATGCGCGTCGGCACGCCGGGACGCCATTGCGTGTCACGGGATGCGGCCGTGCATCCCGGATAGAACGCCACCGCCCCGCGGAAGAACGGCGGCGCGGCGGTTGCGGCGCGAAACGACGCGACCTCGCGGTTGCTTGCATTGATCGTCGCGAGCGCCGTGCTCCCGCCGTGCGACCATCCTACGAGTGCGATCCGGTCGCGGGTCACGCCAGGCTGAGCGGCCAGCCACTGCAGCGCGCCGAGCGTATCGAGGCGCCTTCGCTGCGGATTGATCGTGCGTTCGCCCGCGCGGATCGTGCAAACCTCGCGTACGCCTCTCGACCCGAAGCTGTCGGGAAGCAACACGATGTAACCGGCGGCGAGCATCGCGTCGGCGTGCGCTGCGTGCCGCTCGCTCAACTCCTTCTCACGTCCGCGCGCAGCGCTAAAAAGACCGCCGCATCCGTGCAGCGCGATCACCGCCGGTGAATCTGCGGTCGCGGGTGTCGTCGCGGGTCGGAGCAGCAACGCGTCGATCATCACCGGGCGTCCGTCGTCTCGATCGAGGGATTCGAAGCGCACGCGCTCGGCGGCAGGAAGCGCGTGCGCAGCGAACGTCGCCAGCAACAGGCTTCCCAGGATCGCGAGCTCGCATCCTCGATGCCCCACACCGATTCGCGAAGCTTTTGGCAGGAAGGTCAACCGCGTGCCTTTCGCGGCGGCAACTTCGCGCGCGCAAGCCGCGGACGGTTGTCGAACTTCGGCTTGGCGATTCCGGAGCGCTCGACGAGCTCGAGCGCGGTGGCAAGCGCTTGCTCGAGCTGCCGGTCGCGTCCGACCGCCGCGTCCTGCGGCGCATTGTCGATCTCGATCGTCGGATCGGTTCCGTAATTCTCGACACCCCAGCCGACATCCTGGAACCAGAACGAGTACTCGGGCTGCGTCGTCTCCGACCCGTCCACCAGCTTGTGGCGCGGCCAGATGCCGACCACCCCGCCCCAGGTCCGGGTGCCGACGAGCGGGCCGAGGCCCATCAGCTTGAAGCCGTGCGAGAAGATGTCACCGTCGGAGCCGGCGTGCTCGTTCGTCAGCGCAACCACCGGCCCGGCCACCGCCTCGTCCGGGTAGCTCGCCGGATGGCACCAGCGCGACAGGTTGTAGCCGATGCGCTTGCGCGCCACCTTCTCCAGCAGCAGCTGCGACACGTGGCCGCCGCGGTTGTAGCGGATGTCGACGATCAGGCCGTCGCGCTCGCACTCGCTCGGAAAATAGCGATGGAATTCGGCGAATCCCGCGGACATCATGTCCGGAAGGTGCAGATAGCCGACGCGACCTTTGCTGTGCTCGTGAACCCAGGTGCGATTGCGTTCCATCCATTCGCGATAACGCGCGGGGACTTCGTCGGCCAGCGTGGTGACCAGCACGTCGCGCGTCGCGGCAGAGGCGCCGCTTGCGAGCTTGAGCTCGACCTTCGTCGCAGCCTGGTGCACGAGCAGCGATTGGGGCGGGCGTGACTTCGACGTGCGCTGGCCGTTGACGGCGACGATGCGTTCGCCGACTTTCGCCTCGACACCGACGGCATTGAGCGGTGAATCGGCGCCGGCGTCCCAGGCGTCGCCGGTCACGATGCGCGTGATCTCGTAGCTGCCGTCCTCGGGGACGAGCTTCACTTCCGCCGCGAGATAGCCGAGCGCCACTTGCGGCGGCCGCCGATGATCGCCGCCGGCTTCGTAGGCATGCGAGGTGCCGAGCTCGCCCTGCATTTCCCAGATCAGGTCCGAGAGCTCGGCGCGCGTCGCAACCCGATCGAGCAGCGGCTCGTAATGACGGAACGCGGTGTCCCAATCGACGCCTGACATGTCTTCGACCCAGAACTGATTGCGCTGCAGCCGCCACACCTCGCGGAGCATCTGCCGCCATTCGCGTCGCGGCTCGATCGACAGCCGGATCCGATCGAGATCCAGCCAGCCGCTCTTCCGCGAAGGCGCGTCGGTGTCCTGCTCGGCATCACGCTCGGGTTCCGGCTTGCGGGTCGCTGCGATCGCTCGCAGCCGCTTGCCTTGACGGACGATGAGCGTGGCGTAATCGGCTGCCAGCGCGAATCCATCGGCCTTGTCCATCAGTGGCTCGGCGCGTCCGGTCGCGAAGTCGAATACCTCGAGACGACCGGGTGCGTCCTTGTGCCCACCGCGCCCATGCGCGCCGACGATCGGCAGCACGGTCCAGATCACCTTGTCGTCTGCCACGCCGGCGATCTGGCCGAAGCGGTTTTCCGCCACGGGAAACGGCGCGATGCGCTGCGCGATGCCGTCGAGATCCACCGTCGGCATCGCGCCACTGGGCGCGTCCCGACCTTCGGTCGAACGGCCGCTCCGGCTTCAGTCCCTTGGGCGCGGGCTCGAACGGAGGCTTGCCGCCTTTCTGCAGCGCGACGAGGTAGGGACGTCCACCGCGCGGGAAGCTGAGCTCGAATTGAACGCTGTCGTAGACCGGGTCGAACGTGCGCAGCGAGAGGAAGTAGAGATAGCGTCCGTCCGGGTCGAACGCCGGAGCGTAATCACGGAATTCCGGTTGCGTTACCAGCGTCGAGACATTGCCGGTCACGTCGTGCAGCTTGATGGCGGTGTGCCGCGCCGACGTCCAGTACGAGTACGCGAGCCACGCGCCGTCCGGCGACCAGGCCAAGTCGTCGGTGCGACCGCCTTCGCTGCGATCGACGACGGTCAGCGCGCCGCTCGCAAGATCGCCGATCAGGACTTCGTTCCGATGATTCGCGATCGCGATCCGCCGACCGCGAGGCGCTGCGCGCATCGCGGCGACATGCCCGACATCCCAAGGCAGGACGCGCGACCCGCCAGGCTCGAAAACCTCGATTTGCTCCTCGCCCGAAGCGTCGGTGACGGCGACCAGGCTCACGCCGTCCTCCAGCCACTGTCCAAGCCGATAGCGGCCCCCTGCGTCGTCGCCATGCTGGCGAACCGCGCCTTCCCACAACGGGAAGCCGAACAGCTTGCCGCGCGCAACGACGGCGACGCTGTGGCCTTGCGGATGCGCGTTGAAGCCTTCCAGGTAGTCGGCGGCAGGCACGAACCTGCGCGCGGCTTGCGTTCGGTGCGAAGGCAACCGCACGTCGAGACATTCGCTGCGATCGCGGGCCGGATCGAACAGCCACAGCTGCGCGCCGCATTGATAGACGATGCGCTTCCCGTCGGTTTGCGCGTGGCGTGCGTAGAAGTCGTCGTGATCGGTGTGACGCGTGACGTCCGAACCGTCCGGCCGGCACGAATAGAGGTTGCCGATGCCTTCCGCATCGGAGAGGAAGAACACGCGCTCGCCGATCCACATCGGGCTGGTCACGTTGCCTTCGAGCCCGGTCAGGCGCCGGAACTCGCCGGTCCCCTTCGCGTCGATCCACAAGTGTCCCGCCGTGCCGCCGCGGTAACGCTTCCAGCGCGCGGGGTCCGCCGTATTGCGTCCGATGACGCGCGCCTTGCCCGGCCCGAACGAAAGATGATTGACCTGCCCCAGCGGCAACGCGGAAGGCATTCCCCCTGCCGGATCGAGCGTGAACGCGCGATAGTTGCGGAAGAACGGTTGCCCGTAGGTCGAGACGAAGACGATGTGCCCGTCGCTCGTCCAGCCACGAACGATCACGTCGGGTCCGAGCCAGGTGAGCCGCCGCGCGGGCCCGCCCTCGGCGGGCATCACGTAGACCTCCGAATGCTGCTCGTCGCGACCGACGAATGCGATCCAGCGTCCGTCCGGCGACAGGCACGGCGTCGACGGCTCGGACAGTCCCGCGGTCAAGCGGCGGGCCGTACCTCCGGTGGCGGGAACACGCCAGAGGTCGTCATCGCTGACGAAGACGATCGCGTCGTCGTGGAGCGTCGGATAGCGCAGGTAGCCGGAATGGTCGTCCATGGGGTGTCGATTGGCACGCGGACCGGCATTCTAGCGAGTCCGCGCGTTGACGCGGATTTCTAGGGGAGCCACCGCTCCAGCGCGCGCCAGCCGCGCGAGCTTTTCGGCAAGCGGCCGCGTATAAGCCGGGCTCGTCGACGGCATGCGCAACGTCGCGTAGCCGGCTTCCCGCCACACCGGTTCCGCGGTCGCCGCAGTATTGCCGTTGAAGCAGACGACGGCAAGCGAATGCGCGACGCGGTGGATGCGCCTGACATCGCCGCGCTCGGCATTGCGGATCGCGGCGTCGCTCGGATCCCTTCCGGTGGCAGGCGACGATGATGTCCCACAGGCCGACGCCGCGCGCGCTCATTCGCTCGAGTCGCGCCGTGTACGGCAGGTCGGTCAGCGGCTCGTCGAGGAGCGCCGCCATGATCGGCCAGAAATGGTTGCGCGGATGCGCATAGTATTGCCGCGCCGCGAGCGAGGCCACGCCGGGGAAGCTGCCGAGCACCAGCACGCGGGTATTCGCATCGACGACCGGCGGCAACCCGCGCTGGCGTGCCGGCTCGCCGGTATCCACTCGCGTGCTCAGTTGCGTTCCTACACGCGCGGCCATGCCGACCGGTAGGCATAGTCGAGCACGACGCCGGCGAAGATCGCGAACCCGAGCCAGTGGTTGTTCAGGAACGCCTTGAAGCATTTCATCGCGATCCCGATCGCGGATCAGGTAGACGTGATACGCGGCAAAGCCGGCGGCCACGACCAGCGATGCGAAGTAGATGACGCCGAGCTTCTTCTCGAGGCCGATCCAGGCCATGCCCGCCAAGATACGCGACGTAGCAGAGGGCCACGGCGAGCACGTCGAAACGCCCGAACGTCAGCGCGGACGTGCGGATCCCGATGCGACGATCGTCGTCGCGATCGACCATGGCGTACTCGGTGTCGTAGGCGATGACCCAGAACAGGTTGATGACCAGCAGCGCCCACGCAATCGCCGGAACCCGGCCCAGCGCGGTCGCATACGCGAGCGGAATGCCGAAGCTGAACGCGATGCCGAGGAACGCCTGCGGCAGCGCGAAGAAGCGCTTGAAGAACGGATAGGCGATCGCGATCGCGAGCGCCGGGATCGACCACAGCACGGCGACGCGGTTCGTGCCCAGCAGCACGAGCAGGAACGCGAAGAACGCCATCAGGCCCGCGAGGTACAGCGCTTCGAACGGCTCGATCTCGCCCACGGCGAGCGGTCGTTTCGCAGTGCGCTCGACATGCGCATCCAGATCCCGGTCCGCCCAGTCGTTCATCGCGCAGCCCGCCGATCGCATCAGCAGCGTGCCGACCGTCATCACGATGATCCAGAGCCAGCGCGGCCGCCCGTCGCTCGCCAGCCACAACGCGGTCAGCGTCGGCCAGAGCAGCAGCAACGTGCCGATCGGCTTGTCCAGCCGCAGCAGCCGCTCGTACGCATCGATGCCGTGCGGCGATGCGCTGCCAGCGCGTGCCGGTTGTCGAAGCGCCGGGCTCCATCTAGAACTGCAATGCCAGCTGCCGGCGCGGATCGCGTCGCGCGATCTCGTCGAGCAGCGGTTGGGGCGTCGGATAGCGAAGCCGGACACGCAGCTCGCGCTTCATGCGCGTATTGGAGAGCCTGCGCGACTCGCTCATGAACGACAGCAGCAGCGGCGCGATCTTCGCTTCGGCATCCTCCCAGCTCACGCGCGGCGGACGCGGCAGCTTGAACGCGTCCGCGACCGAATCGAACCAGCCGCCCATCTTCATCTCCGCATCGTCGGTGACGTTATAGGCGCGGTTCGGCCGTCCGCGGTACAGCGCGGCGACCGTTGCGCGCGCGAGGTCGTCCGCGTGAATGTGGTTCGTGTACACGTCGTCTTCGGGGATCAGCACCGGCGTCTGCTGCCGGATGCGGTCGACCGGCAGGCGCGTCGTCGCGTAGATGCCCGGCGCGCGCAGGATCGTCGCGGTCACGCCGTACCGCGCGGCCCAGCGGCGGATGCGATCCTCGGCCGCGACACGACGCTTCGCCCGCGGCGTCTGCGCGCGGCGCGGCCGCGCTTCCGAAATCCGCGCGCCGCCGCAATCGCCGTACACGCCCGACGTCGAAATGTAGACGAATCGCTGTGGTATCCTGCCCGACTTCGCGAGCGCAGCCAGAAGCTTTTGCGTGCGCGGATCGTCCCGACCTTCGCTGGGCGGCGGCGCGAAATGCAGCACCGCGTACGGGGAAGCAGACAGCCGCTCGAGTGTCCGGAAGTCGTCGAGATCGCCAACGATCGGCACGATGCCGTGCTCGCGCAGCCTCGGTTGCGTCCTGTGGCTTGCGGACCAGCCCGAGCAGCCGGACACGTCCGCGAAGCAACGCCGCGGCGCGCAGCGCGACATCGCCGCATCCGATCAGGAGAACGCGTAGCACGTTCGACGCGAGTGTTCGGGCTTTCTTCGAGAGCTGGCACCGCGATCGGGGAATGCTTCGAAGCACCATGCCGCAGGTCATTATAAAGCCGAGCGATCACGTCTTCGCCTGCCCAGGCGACGAGACGGTGCTCGAGGCGGCGATGAAGGCGGACCTCATCCTGCCCTACGGCTGCCGCAACGGCGCCTGCGGAACCTGCAAGGGCGAGATCCTCGAAGGCGAAGTCGACTACGGCCCGCACCAGCCGTCGACGCTGACCGACGACGAGAAGCGCGTCGGCCTCGCGCTGTTCTGCTGCGCGAAGCCGCTCACCGACCTCGTCATCAAGGTTCGCGAAGTCCGCCGTGCCGGCGACATCCCGATCAAGCGACTGCCGGTGCGCATCGAATCGATCGCGAAGCCCGCCGCCGACGTCGCGATCGTGAAGTTCAAGCTGCCCGCGAACGAACGGCTTCAGTATCTCGCGGGGCAGTACGTCGACTTCCTGCTCAAGGACGGACATCGTCGCAGCTTCTCGCTCGCGACCGCGCCGCATGACGATGCGCTGCTCGAGCTGCACATCCGCCACATCAGCGGCGGATTGTTCACCGACCCGCTGTTCACGACCTACAAGGGCCGCGAGATCCTGCGCATCGAGGGCCCGCTCGGCTCGTTCTACCTGCGCGAGGAGTCGGACAAGCCGATGATCTTCGTCGCCGGCGGCACCGGCTTCGCACCGATCAAGGCGATGCTCGAGCACGCGTTCCACCACGAGGTCGATCGCCCGATGGTGCTGTACTGGGGGGCGCGCTCGCTCGCCGACCTGTACATGGCGGAGCTGCCGGGGAAGTGGCAGCAGGAGCATCCGAACTTCACGTTCATCCCGGTGTTGTCCGAGCCGAAACCGGGAGAGCCGTGGCCCGGCCGCACCGGATTCGTCCACCAGGCCGTCCTCGACGACTTCCACGACCTGTCGGGCTATCAGGTGTATGCGTGCGGCGCGCCGCCGATGATCGACGCTGCGCGCAAGACGTTCACGCAGACGCGCGGCTTGCTCGCCGACGAGTTCTTCGCCGACAGCTTCACTTACGCTGCGGAAGCGGAAGCGCGATGAAGTGAGCTCTTCCGTCCCCGGAAGCGGGACCCAGCGTCATTTCGATGACGCTATCGCGATCCCGCGGCGCGGGATGCGCGATTTCGCGTCGTGACGGGACCGCGTCCGCAGTCTGGATCCGCGTACCGGAATGACGTCGACTCGCTACCGTCGCGATGCCGCGTCAGCTCTCCGAGCGCAAGCTTCAGCGCCGCGGCCAGGTGCGCATTCGCCGCATCGTGCCGGCCGAGCCGCGCGAGCATCTCGCCAAGCGCGACGTGCGCGCGCCAGCCGTCGTCGAGCGCGAGGCTCGCCTCGTAGTACGTCTGCGCCTTGCCCCAGAGCTGCTGGCGCTCGCACAGGCGTCCGAGCGCATGCAGCAGCGGCGCGTCGCCGCTGTGCTGCTGCAGCCAGCGCTCGGCGTGCTCGAGCTGACGCGTGACGTCGGGAACGCGACACTCGGCATAGAGCGAACGCAAGGGCCGGATCCCAGTGCCGATCGAGACTTTTCGCGAGGATCTCGGCCGCCTCGCGATCACCCCCGAGCACCATGAAGCTGCGCGCTCCGGCGAGCGCGATCTTGGACAGCGTGCGGTCGTTCTCGGACAGCTTGTTCCAGTACGCGCGCAACCCTGCCGCATCGGCAGCAAGCGATCGCAGAGCATCCGCGTGCGCCGCCGCGCGCAACAGATCCGCCTGCGCGGGCTCGTAGACCTTGCGTTTCGCGAGCTGATCCAGCAGCGCGGGCACCTCCGCGTGGCGCCCCGACTGCATGAGCGTGCGCAGCTCGAGTCGCAGCGCCGCCGTGTGCGCGCCGGAATCGCGCTTGAGCTCCGACAGTCGCGCGAGCGCTTCCGCGGGTCGGCCCTGCTCGAGCGCAAGCTCGGCCTCGAGCATCAGCCGCGGCACGCGCAGGCTCGCCGACTGCGCGTCCGGACGAGCGAGCAGCGCAGCCGCTCCGGCGAAATCGCGCGTCTCGAGCGCTGCACGCGCGCCGATCAATGCAGCGAGTCCGGACGAATGCGGAATCGCGAGCGCTTCCTCGGCGGCCTGGCGCGCGCGGCCGTAGCGCCCTTCGAGCAGTCCGATCAGCGCCGCATCCTGCTTGCTTCGCGCGCGCTCGATATGCTGCGCCTTGCGGTGCTCGCGCACCTCGCGCGGCAGCCGCGAAAGGCGCGATGCGAATCGCAGCAACATGTAGACGAGCGCGAAGCCGCCTGCAGCGAGCATGATGAACGCGTTGAGCGAAACTTCGAGGCGGTACGGCGGTGCGACGATCAGCACGTAGCCGGTGTTGTTGACTCTCGCGAACAACGCGATCGCGACGGCGACCGCGCCAAGCAGCAGGAACAGCAGCAGTGCACGCATCGGGCTATCGGGCGACGGCTGGCGCTGGAACGTCGCTATCGGTTCGGGCGCGCGGGCGTGACCGGCGGCTGCGCCGTGCGGCGCTCCTGCGCGGCCTTCAGCGTGCGAACGGCATCGAGGCTCGCCGCGAGGTCGGGCAGATCGTCGGGCAGCGGTGTCGCAAGCATCTGACCGAGCATTTCGAGCATGCCCTGCACGGGTTTCGTCCGCGTATCGAAATACTTGCGCACCCACGCCTGCGCAGCACGCAGATCCGACTTGTAGGTCGCCTCCTGCCGGCCGAGGATCGCCGTGCGCGCGGAGAGCAGGCGCAGGCGCAGGTTCTCGCGAAGGAAGTACGCCTGGTCGGGCGCGACGAGCGGCGCCGGCGGCCGATCGCTGACCTCGAGCCGTACCAGCGCACGCAACTCGCGCACGATGTCCGCAAGCGCGCGCCGCCAGGGCGGTTCGGCCGGCGGCGCGGGCTCGGCCTTCGGTTGCGGCAAGCCGCTCGTCCTTCGCGAGCGGAAGCGTGTCGACCTGACCGATCGCCTGGTCGAGCTTCAGCGTGATCGCAGTCACGTCGATGAACGGCAGCGCTTTCAAGTCGATCCACGTCCCGCGCCAGCGCACGGCGCAACGGGCCGAGCGGCGGGCGGTCGATGCGCGCGAGCTTGCCGTCGGCGAGCTGCAGCGCCGCCAGGGCCGCCGGCACGTTGCCTGCAAGCGCGAGCTGCTGGTTCGCGATCAGCAGGATCTGCTCGACCTCATTCAGCGCGAGATCGTCGCGCGAAGGCGCGAAGCTCGCGATACAACGCCTCGAGCGCGGCCTGCTGCGATTGCGACTCGGCGAGGCGCGTCTCGAGCAGCGCAAGCTTCGCCTGGGCCTCGCGAAGGTCGCCCGCGAGCGCGCCTTCCCGCTCGCGCGACTGGGCCACGGCCGCCTCCGCTGCCGTGAGCCGCCTGGCGGCCTCTTCGCGCAGCACGGCGGACTCGTGGCGCAGATCGAGCCAGCCGGCGATGCCCAGGCCGAGAAGCAGCAGCGCCACGCCCACGAGCGCGCCCCGCGAAACCGCGGGCGCATGATCTGCCGGCGCCGGCAGGGGGCGCCGGCGGTGGGGCATTTGACGTCGAGCTCGGACATGGGGCGATGCAACGAAGCGCTTTCGATTCTAGCAAGCGGCGGCAAGCGTCGCCGGTCGCCAGAGCGGCCGCTTGCTAGAATGCACCGCCCGGGCACGCCCTACGCCGGCTGCTTCGCCAGCGTGCCGGGATCGATGATCCCGTGAACGGACTCACGCTGCTCGCGCTGATCGTGCTTGCGATCGGCGTACTGGTCGCGTATCGCCTTGGCGCGATGCATGGGCGGCGCGAGCGTCGTCCCGCGACGCAACCGGCGACCGGCACGGCGAGCGTTCCTGCGACAACGGTCCCTGCGCAGCCGCGCGCTGCCGATCGAGGCCGTCGCTTCGAGTCCGGACCCGATCACCGACGAGCGTGCGCGCCTCGTGCGCAGCTACGAAGCCGAGCTGTGGTCGATGCGCCAGACGCTCGCAACGCGCGACATCGAAGCCGCCCAGCTGCGGCGACTTCGCCGCCGAACGTCAACGGCTGTCCGTCGAGCTTGCGCGAAGCGCGCTCGGAAACTGCGCGCTACCGCCAGGTCATCGTCGACATCGAGAACAATGCACCGCCGCCGCTGCTCGACGGCCCGGGATCGCCGGACGATCTCAAGCTCATCGTCGGCATCGGACCGGTGCTCGAGCGCCTGCTGCAGCAGCTCGGCATCGGCACGTATCGGCAGATCGCGCGCTGGAGCGAGCGCGACATCGACGACTTCGATGCGAAGCTCGCCGAATTTCCCGGCCGCATCCGCCGCGATGCCTGGGTCACGCAGGCGCGCGAGCTGCATCAGAGCAAGTACGGCGAGCGGCCCTGAAGGTTCGACTGGATCGCAAAGGACAGGATTGACCCAAGCTTCGCCGCACACGACCGGCCTCGCCCGGTCGCTGATTCCGATCGTCATCCTCACGCTGGTATGGGGCTGCAACTGGCCGATCCTCAAGCTCGGCGTCATGGAGATGGCGCCGCTCACGTTCGCGCATGTACACGCTGCCGTTCGCGGGCCTCGGGCTGCTCGCGATCGCGAAGGCGACCGGCGAGAGCATCCGCATTCCGCGCGAGCTAGTGGCCGCTCGTGATCCTGCTCGCGCTGCTCAACATCACCGGCTGGAACGGGCTGGTCCTGTTCGGCGTCCAGCAGATGCCGGCCGGACGCAGCGCGATCCTCGCCTACACGATGCCGGTATGGGCAACGCTCGTGTCGCTGATGGTGCTCCACGAGCCGCTGTCGCGGCGCAAGGCCGTCGGCCTGGCGCTCGGCATGGCCGGCATGCTGGTCCTGCTGGGCGACGACTTGACCGCGATCGCGGGAAGCCCGTTCGGCGCGCTGATGATTCTCGGCGCGGCGATCGTCTGGGCCATCGGCACGGTGCTGTTGCGCAAGTCCAGGCCGCCGATCCCGCAGAACACGCTGACCGGCTGGATGATGATCGTCGGCTGGGTGCCGATCGCGATCGCAGCACCCGTGCTCGATCCGGGTTGGCTCGGCGCAAATCCCGAACCTGTCGGCGACGGCGTGGTTCGCGATCCTCTACAACATCGTGTTCGCGGGCACGATTGCGCACTGGGCGTGGTTCACGCTGGCGCGTACGCTGCCGGTCGCGGTGTCGTCGCTCTCGTCGTTGCCCGTGCCGGTCGTCGGCGTGTTCGCAGGGATGATCGTGCTGGGCGAGCGGCCCGGTCCTGCGGAGTGGGTCGCGCTGGCGCTGGTGCTGTCGGCGCTGGTTGCGGTGCTGTGGCCCGGGCGCGCGGCGAAGGCGACGCCGGCGCTGGCGCCGATCGCCCCCGATGATTGACGCCTTGAGCGGCCTGCTAGCCGAGTTCCGGAATCAGCGTGAGCGTCTTGCTGCTGCCCGAACCACGCATCGAGGTTCGCCTTGCACAGGTCGCCCATCGCCTGACGGGTCTCGCGGGTTGCACTTCCGACGTGCGGCAGCACGACGACGTTGTCCATCGTCAGCAGCGGCGCCGGCACGTTCGGTTCGTCGACGAACACGTCCAGCCCCGCGCCCTTGATCGTGCCGTTCTGCAACGCGGCTACCAACGCGGGCTCGTCGATGATCGAGCCGCGCGCGATGTTGACGATCGTGCCCTTCTTGCCGAGCGCCGCGAGCACGTCCGCGTTGACGATGTTCTTCGTGGCCTCGCCTCCGGGACACGCGACGATCAGGAAATCGGATTCGGCCGCGAGGGTCTTCAGGTCCGGAATGAAACGGTACTCGACGTCGGGCTGGGGCTTGCGCCCGGTGTACGCGATCTTCATCCCCATCGCTGCGAGGCGTTGCGCGATGCCCTTGCCGATGCGTCCGAGCCCGAGGATGCCCGCGGTCTTGCCGCCGAGCTTGGTCGTCAGCTCCGGTCCGCGCTTCTTCCATTCACCGGCACGCGCGAACCGCTCGAGGCGGCCGAAACCACGCCCCGTCATCAGCACCAGGCCCACGGCCACGTCGGCGACGTCGTCGGTGAGCACGTCGGGCGTGTTCGTCACCTTGATGCCGCGCTTGCGGCAATACTCGACCGGCACGCCGTCATAGCCGACACCGAATACCGAGATGATCTCGAGCTTGCCCAACTGATCGAGCAACGAGGTCGCCGTCACCGTGCCGCCGCCCTGCACGAGGCCGCGAATGCGCGCGCCTTCGGCGGCGAGCAGGCCCGGCTTGTGGCTCGACTGGTAGTAATCGTGGCAGCGGTAGTCGCGCTTCAGCGGCTCGTAGAGGAACTCGGGCAGCGGCGCGGTGATGATGAGGTCGGTGTCAGGCATCAGGGATCAGGAGTCAGGGATCAGAGGCCCTCGTCGCGATGCGACGTCGGGAGGGAAGCGGCCATTCTAGCAATCCGGCGATCAAGCCGAGGGTACGCACAGTGCGTCGTTCCGTGCGCAAGCGTCATTGCTCTGCCTTCACACCGGCGGTGTTGATCACTTTCGCCCACTTGGCTATTTCGACGTCGAGGAACGTCGAGGCCTGCTCGGGCGTGTTGCCGACCGGTTCGATCCCGAGTTGGTCGAAGCGGCTCCGCAGCTCCGGCGACGACACGGCCTTCGCGGTCTCCGCCGAAAGACGGCTGACGATGTCGCGCGGCGTGCCCGCAGGCGCCAGGAACATGACCCAGGTCGAGGATTCGATCGACGGCCCGCCTGCCTCGGCGAGCGTCGGGACCTCCTGCGCTCCGGGGACGCGCTTGGCCGAAAACATCCCGAGTGCCCGGACCTTGCCGCCGCGCACGTGCGGCATCATCGAGCTCGGCACGTCCACGAGGACCTGGATGTCGCCCGCCAGCAGGCCCTGCACCGCCGGCGCGGTGCCCTTGTACGGGACGTGCACCATGTCGATCTCGGCGGTCTGCTTCAACAGCTCGGTGGTGAGGTGCGCCGCGGAGCCGATGCCGCTCGAACCGAACGAAACCTTGCCGGGATTCGCGCGCGCGTAGGCGATCAATTCGCGCATGTCCGTCGCCGGAAAGTTGTTGCTCACCGTCAGGATCAGCGGCGCGATCGCCGCCAGTGAAACCGGTGTAAAGCTCTTCGTCGCGTCGAACGGCAGCTTGCCGGCGTAGAGGGTCGCATTCGCCGAGTGCGCGGCAATCACGGTCAGCATCGTGTAGCCGTCGGGCGGCGCCTTGGCCACGAGGTCGGCACCGACGATGCTGTTGGCGCCGGGTCGGTTCTCCACGACGATGGACTGCCCTACGCTCTCCTGGATTCTCTGCGTGACGATGCGGGTCACCGAATCGGTGATGCCGCCCGGCGGATAGGGAACGATCCAGCGGATCGGCCGGGCCGGGTACTGCGCGTGCGCCTCGCCTGCGGCGATGATCGCCAGCGCCAACATCACGGATGCGACCGCAGATCTCCAGTGCCTTCATGGTCTGCTCCTCGGTGAACGGCAAAGACTACACCCGCGCGCAGGTCCCTATCAGCGCGCAGGTCCTTGGCCCAATGCAGCAAGCCCGCGATCAGGCCAGCGTCGCCGCCGGCGGTCTCGATCGCCGCAAGGCCGAGCGCGCGCACACGTTCGGCAATGCGCGGATGCGGCGCGAACACGGGAAGCTTTTTCATCAGTCGGCGGCCTTCATCGCCGAGCACCGACCACAGGTTGTCGACACCTTCGCTCGAAGTGACGGTAACAGCATGCGCGCGGCGTTCGCGCAGCGCTTCGACCAAGCCGTCGGCGCCAGCAGAGGGCGCGGCACGCCGATAGCAGGACACGAGATCGACGTGCGCGCCGCGCTCGCGAAGCGTATCCGCCAGCAAATCGCGACCGCCCTCGCCGCGGAAGACGATGACCCGCCGGCCTCGCACGTCCGCGAGCTCTGGCAATGCGAGCACGCCTTCGCTGTCGAGCGTCGTCCGCGGAATCAAGGATCAGGGATCAGAACCCGCGCTGCTGTGCGCGCCGGGAGCGAGGCAGCCCATTTTAGCAACCCCGCGAACACGGTCGGCGCTTCATGCTCGCCTCCTCGAACGCTCAAGCCTGGCTCACCTCGCCGCGCTCGATGCGGAACACCACGTCCAGCAGGCTCGCCGAGTGCTGCAGGTCGCTCTCGGAAACGATGATCGACAGGCCTTCCGACTTGAGCCCGCCGACCACTTCGGCGATACGCTTCGACAACGCAGGCGCGACGCCTTCGAAGGGCTCGTCGAGCAGCAGGAGGCGAGTACCGCACATCAGCGCGCGGGCGATCGCGACGAGCTTCTGCTGACCGCCGGAGAGCTGCAGGCCCTTGCGCGGCGCGAACTCGCGCACCTCCGGGAATCATCCGGTACACCCGCTCGAGGCGCTCGGCCGGATCGGAAATGTCGTTCGCCCACGCCGGCAGCAGGATGTTCTCCTCGCTGGTCAGGCTCGGGATCAGTCGCCGGTCCTCGGGCATGTAGCCGATGCCGAGGCGCGGCCGGCGATGGGCGGGCGCAGCGACGAGATCGATGTCGTGGAAACGCATCGAGCCGGCCCTGCGGCGCGCAACAGGCCCATGATCGAGCGCATGAGCGTCGTCTTGCCCGCGCCGTTCCTGCCGATCACGCCGGCCATCTTCCCGGTCGGCAACGCCGAGGCTGACGCCGCGCAGGATGCCGACCGAGCCGATCGAGACGTCGAGGCGCTCGATGTCAAGCACTGGCCACCTTCGCGTGCACGGCTTGCGGCGCGTGACCGCCGATGACGTAGCGGCGGACATCGTCGTTCGCGAACGCGACCTCGGGCGTGCCGTCGGCGATGATCCGTCCGTCGTAGAAGGCGAGCACGCGTTGCGCGTAGCGGCCCACGATCTCCATGTCGTGCTCGACGAACAGCACGGTGACCGCCTCGGCGCGAACCGCCTGCATCACCATGTCCATGATCGCGGAATTTCTCGTCGCTGCGAAACGCCGCTGGTCGGCTCGTCGAGCATCAGCACCTTCGGCTTCACCACCAGCGCCATCGCGATGTCGAGCAGCTTGCGGACGCCTTCCGGCAGCAGCGCCGGCCGGCGCGGTCGCGGAACTCGGCGAGCCCGAAGCGCTCGAGCATCCGGTCCGCTGCCTCCGCGGGCGGCGCATCGTGCCCGGGCACGACGGTGGGCCGCGCGAACAGCGACGTCTTGCTGTTTCGCAGCACGATCCCCAGCGCGACGATGCAGGTTGTCGGCAACGCTCATCGAATCGTAGAGCTGCGGAATCTGGAACGACCGCGAGACGCCGAGGCGGGTGATCTGGCGCGGGTCCAGCATGGTGATGTCGTGCCCGCGCAGCAGGATCTGGCCCGAGTCCGGCTTGAGATAGCCGGTCACCATGTTGACGAACGTGGTCTTGCCGGCCCCGTTGGTGCCGATCAGGCCGGTGACCGTGTCCTCCTCGATCGCGACCGAGATGTTCCTCGCCGGCGACACCGCGCCGAAGCTCTTGTTCAGGTCGCGGGCTTCGACGACGGCAACCATGCTGAGCGTCCGCGCCGATCTAAGCCCGCGCCGCGCGGCGCGCGAACATCGACCACAGCCCCGCCGGCAGGAACACGATCACCAGGAGCATCGCGATCCCGAGCACCATCTGCCAGGTGTTCGGCGAGTATTCGTAGGCGAACGTGCGAATGATCTCGAAGACCAGCGAGCCGAGGAACGGCGCGAGCACGCTGCCGGTGCCCGACAGGATCGCGACGAAGACGAATTCGCCCGACGTCGTCCAGTACGCCATCTCGGGATCGATGTGCCCGACGGCGATGCCGGTCAGCGCGCCGCCGAGACCCGCGAGCGCCGCCGGCGATCACATAGTTGACGTGGATCGCGCTGCGCACCGAGGCGCCCAGATACTCGACGCGAATCTCGTTGTCCCTGATCGCCGGTGCGAGCCGGCCGAGCGGCGTGCGCGAAATAGCGTGTAGAGGCCCCAGCACGCGATGAATGCGGCGACCGTGGCCAGCGCAAGCAGCGGATACTGGCTTGCGCTCGCCGGTGATCGGCTGCCCGAACAACTGCGGCGCCGCGATGTTGAACCCGTCGGTGCTCCCGAGCGCCGAGGTTTTCACCAGCAAGCCGAACAGGATCATCGAGAAGGCGAGCGAGAGCATCGCGAAAAAGATGCTTCGATAGCGCGCGAGCAGGAAGCCCAGCACGCAGCGCGAGCACCGCCGCGGCCAGGGTTCGCCGACGAGCCAGCATCGCCAGCGCATCGGTGATCGCGAAGAACTGGCCGAGGCTTCCTGCCGCGTACGCCCCGACGCAGTAGTACAAGCCCTGGCCGAACGAGACCAGGCCGGTTCGCAGCAGCAGCATCAGCCCGAGCACGACCAGCCCTTTGGCGAGCGACGAGGATGATCAGGAACTGCCACAGCAGGGCAATGAACGGCCGCCGATCGCGAGGATGGCAACGGTCAGCGCCGGCGAGGACGATCGCAGGGGTGAGTTTCGTGCGTTCGGCTATCATATCTTGCGTGCCTCGGCGGCGGCGAACAGCCCCTTCGGCCGGAAGATCAGCACCAGCGCCATCACCAGGTAGATGCTGAACAGCTCCACTTCGGGGAGGTAATGCACGGCCGCCGAACGCACCAGGCCCACGATCAGCGCGCCCAGCGCCGCACCCGGCAGGCTGCCCAGGCCGCCGATCACGACCACTGCGAACGCGAGGACGATCACCTCGACGCCCATCCCGGGGACCACCGACACCGTGGGGGCGGTCAGCGCGCCGCCGATCGCCGCGAGCATCGCGCCGATCGTGAACGTGACCAGGTAGACGCGATCGACGTTGATGCCCATCGCCAGGCTGACCTCGCGATCGTGGATGACGGCGAGCAGGAGCTTGCCGCGCCGCGTGTACTGAAGCACCCAGCGCGAGCGTCGCGCCGACGACGATGGCGAAGACGATGAGGACGCAGGTTGTACACCGGGTAGGTCAGGCCGGCGAAGTCGAAGCTGCCGAGCAGGCCGTACGGTTCGGCGACGAAGTACGGGTTCACGCCCCAGACGAGCTTGATCACGTCCTCGAGGATCAGGAACACGGCGTAAGTGACGAGCAACAGCACGATCTCGTCCTTGCCGTACATGAAGCGCAACAGGCCGCGCTCGATCAGCGGTCCCGCCACGAGGCCGACGACGAGGGCGGCGAGCACCAGCACGCCGTAGCTCGCCATAGGGTGCGTAGCCTTGCGCGAGCCAGTAGCCCGCGAGCGACGCCGCCGCGTAGGCACCGAGCGCGTACAGGCTGCCGTGGGCCATGTTCAGGATCTTCATCACGCCGTAGATCAGCGTGAGGCCCACGGCGATGATGAACAGCCAGGACGAGTAGATGATGCCGTCGACAGACGGAAACGAGCCGGCCACGGGCTCCTCGCCGTGGGCACCAGCGGCTTCGGGCGGGCGCCGCGGTGTCTGCGATGCCCGACACCGCGGAACCGCGCGATCACTTCGCCTTGAATCCGCGCCTTGATCCACTCCTCGCTCTTCACGCCATCCGGCGGATTCACCTTCTCGGCCGGATAGCGTCTTGACGTTGACGAACGTCGGCTGTCCCTTGGCGTGCTTGATCGTGCCGTAGGCCGTGCCCTGCACCGCCTGATGGCCCTTGCCGAGCGACATGCGCACCGGTCCCGCCGGACCTTCGAACGTCAGGTTCTCGAACGCGGCGATCACCTGCTCCGGCTCGGGCGCCTTGCCGCCGGATGCGGCAGCGGCCTTTTCGTACGCGGCCTTCACGCCAAGGATCGCCTGGACCATCTTGTACGAAGGATAGGTCGGCGCCACCGTATAGCGGTCCGTATAGGCCTTGCGGAACCATTTGCCGATCGCGGTCTCGGGCGCGAACATGTCGAACGGGCCGCGCGCGCCGATGATCGTTCCGTCGGGAATCTGCGCGCCCAGCTTGGCGACCGCGGTCTCGCCGGCGGTCAGCACCACCGTGCTCTTCTTGAACAGCCCGCGCGGACTCGCCTGAAGGATGAATGCCTCGAGATCGCCGCCCCACAAGCTCGAGTGAACGACGTCGGCGCCGCTGCCCAGCAAGGACGAGATTTCCGCGCCGTACTGGCCGGCGCCGAGCTTGGGCATCTGCGAGGTCGCCACCGCCACGCCCGGCTTCAGCACTTTCATCGACGCCTCGAAGTCGTTCCAGGAGTCCTGGCCCCAGGCGTAGTTCTGGTTGATGCCGGCGAACTTCTTGATCCCCGGCTTGTTCTCGGCCAGGTACAGCGCGGCGGCGACGTTGTCCATCGTCGCGGTCGCGCCGGTGCGAAACACGTATTTGTAGCTCGCGTCCTCGAAGATGCGCGGCGTGCCGCAATCGAAGAACACCGTCAGCTTCTTCAGCTCCTCGGCTACAGGTGCGATCGCGAGACAGTCGCCGCTGGAGATGTAGCCGACGACCAGGTCCACGTTCTGCCGCTGCACGAGGTTGCGGAACTCGGTCACCTGCTTGGTGGTGCCGCCCGCCTCGTCGATGAGCACGACCTCGATCGGTGCGCCGCCGATGCCTTTGGTCGCGTACGGCGCAGGGACCTGACCGCCCGCGTTCAGCGCCTCCACCAGAACTTCGGCGCCGTTACGCGCGGGCACGCCGAACGGACCGGCCGCGGCGCCGGAGAGGAACGTGACCACGCCGATCTTCACCGGCTTCAATTCCTGTGCGGCGACGGCGAACGTCAACACCGCCAAAAGGCACCCGGCGATCAACGGCGCTGCCGATTTGCGAACGATAGGCATTTGGAGCTCCTCCTTGGTCGCGGGACGTCGAACGCCGGCGTTCAGCCCACTGAACGCCGTTCCGATCTTTGCGATCGAGCCTAGTGACCGACCCCTGGATTGTCAAGCGACGTGCGAGCCCGCGGCCCAATGCAGCAATCCCGCGATCAGGCCAGCGTCGCCGCCGGCGGTCTCGATCGCCGTAAGGCCGAGCGCGCGCACACGTTCGGCGATGCGCGGATGCGGCGCGAACACCGGAAGCTGTTTCATCAGTCGGCGGCCTTCATCGCCGAGCACCGACCACAGGTTGTCGACACCTTCACTCGAAGTGACGGTAACGGCATGCGCGCGGCGCTCGCGCAGCGCTTCGACCAAGCCGTCGGCGCCAGCGGAGGGCACGGCACGCCGATAGCAGGACACGAGATCGACGTGCGCGCCGCGCTTGCGAAGCGCATCCGCCAGCAAGTCGCGACCGCCCTCGCCGCGGAAGACGATGACCCGCCGACCTCGCACGTCCGCCAGCTCGGGTAATGCGAGCATGCCTTCGCTGTCGAGCGTCGTCCGCGGAACGCGAACGTCGGGGATACCGACGCCGGCAAGGGCTTCCGCCGTTCCCGGACCCGGCGCGAACGCGACCAGCGACGCGGGCCAGCGCGACGCCGCAGGCGCCCCGTACTCGACCGCGTTCGCCGACACGAACACCGCGAAATCGTAGTCGCGCAACCGCGCATGGACATCGTCGAGCGCCGCACGATCGCCGGGCGGCAGGATGACGATCGCCGGGAACACGATCGGCGACGCACCCAGCGCCGCGAGCTTTTGCGCGAACGCCGCGGCCTGCCGCGCCGGACGCGTGACGACAACGCCGAGCCCGCCGAGCGGCCCGCGCGCAGCGTCGACGGGTTCACGCGAATGCGGAGGCACTTTGTCGCGCGACTTTCAGTCGCTGACGATCAACCGGCCTGCGCCGCGCGTGAGCAAGTCCCCTGCGAGCATCACGCCCATCGTGTCGGCCGCGTCGGCATCGACGATGTCGGCTTCGCGCTCGCCGCGCATCACTTCCCTGCCGTCGCGACTCGCGATCAGTCCGCGCAGCCACAGCGTCCCTTCCTGCCAGGTCGCGTGCGCCGCGATCGGCGTATGACAGCTTCCCGACAGCGCGCGGGAGAACGCACGCTCGGCATGCGTTGCGAGCCAGGTGGCCGTATCGTTCAACGGTGCGAGCGCGGCGATGACGTCCGCGCGATCCGCGCGACACTCGAGCGCCAACGCGCCCTGGCCGGGCGCGGGCAGGCTTACGGACGGGTCGATCAGGTCGCGGATCCGGTCGCCGAAGCCCAGCCGCTTCAATCCCGCCGCTGCGAGGATGATCGCATCGTAGCGGCCCTCGTCGAGCTTGCGCAGCCGCGTATTGACGTTGCCGCGCAGCGGTTGCACGTCGAGGGCAGGATGGTGCTCGCGCAATTGCGCTTCGCGGCGCAGGCTCGACGTTCCGATCACCGCACGTTCGGGCAGCGCGTCGAGCGTCGCGTGCCGATTGGACACGAATGCGTCGCGCGGATCCTCGCGCGCCTCGATCGCCGCGAGCGCGAAGCCCTCGGGCACCTCCATCGGGACGTCCTTCAGCGAATGCACGGCGAGGTCCGCACGGCCCTCGGCCATCGCGACCTCGAGCTCCTTGATGAACAGGCCCTTGCCCCCGATCGCGGACAACGGGCGGTCCTGGATCCGATCCCCCTGCGTCGTCAGGCCGAGCAGCTCGACGCTGGCGCGTGGGTACAATGCCTGCAGCCGGCTCTGGATGTGGCGGGCCTGCCACATTGCGAGCGCGGATTCGCGCGTGGCGATCACCAGCCGGCGCGGCGCATGCGAGGACGTCATCGTGGAGCGGGTAGGCAGCGCAACCGCAGCGTCAGGGCAACGCCGCATCGCGCTGCTGGCGATTCTAGCATCGGCGATGTTGGGGCTCGCGGGCGTTCCGGCGCGTGCGCAAAGGGCGCTGACGACGCCCCGCGGTACCGGCCGGCCGAAGCTGGAGCGCGCCGCGCAGCTCACGCTCGCCAGGGATCTGGAGCACGACGGCCGCACGAGTACCCGCGAGCGCAAGCCGATCCTGCTGTTCTTCGATCGCGAGGAATGCCCGTACTGCGAGCAGGCCCTGCGCGAATACCTGGTACCGATATCGCGGGAAGGCTGGAAGGACCGCGCCCTGTTCCGCCAGATCGAAATCGATCGCGACTTGCCGCTGGTCGATTTCGACGGCAAGACCACGACGCACGAAGGCTTCGCTGCGCGCTTGCGCGTGTCGCTGTCGCCGACGGTGCTGGTCGTCGATGGAAGCGGCAACGTCCTGTCCGGACCGCTCGTGGGCCTGATGACCGTCGACTTCTACGGTGCGTACCTCGAGAACGCGCTGGACGAGGCCGCGAAAAAACTCGCAGCCTGACGGCTATCATAGGGCGCTCTACTCAACGGGAAACACCAGGCCATGCGCATCGTGATCACCGGTGGTGCCGGATTCCTCGGCCGCAAGCTTGCGCGCGCGATCCTCGACCGCGGGAACCTGACCGACGCAGACGGCACGACGCGCGGTGTGCGCGAGGTCATTCTGGTCGATGTCGTCGCGACGCAGATGGCCGAGGATTCGCGCGTTCGGGCCATCGCAGGCGACCTGGCGGACGCGGCGCTCGTGTCGCGCATCTTCGCGTCGAACGTCGACAGCGTGTTCCACCTCGCGGCGATCGTGAGCGGCGAGGCCGAGCAGGACTTCGATCTCGGCTGGCGCGTCAACGTGGATGCGACGCGGCTCTGGCTCGAGGCATGCCGGGGACAATCGTCTCCACCGAGATTCGTGTTCACGAGCTCGGTTGCCGTGTTCGGTGGAAGCCTCCCGGACGTCGTGCCCGACGACCAGCAGCTGACGCCGCAGTCGTCGTACGGCGCGCAGAAGGCGGTCGGCGAGATGCTCGTGCACGATTACACGCGCAAAGGCTTCCTCGACGGCCGCAGCCTGCGACTGCCGACGGTGAGCGTGCGTCCCGGCAAGCCGAACAAGGCGGCGTCCTCGTTTGCCAGCGGGATCGTGCGCGAGCCGCTGAACGGTGTCGCGGCCGTGTGCCCGGTGCCGCCCGGAAACACGGATGTGGCTGACTTCGCCGCGGTCGGTTATCGCGAACCTGATCATCGGGCACGAAGCGCCGGTGTCGGCGTTCACGCATACACGTGCGGTCAACGTGCCGGGCGTCTCGATCGCGGTGGGCGACATGGTCGCCGCATTGCGCCGTGTCGCGGGCGACGACGTTGCGGCGCGCGTGAGCTGGCAGGTCGATCCCGCAATCGATCGCATCGTCCGCACCTGGCCGCGGAACTTCGACGCCCGGTTCGGCCGTTCGCTGGGCATGCAGGCCGATCCCGACTTCGATTCGATCGTCCGCCAGTACATGGCTGACGAGCTGTGCCGCTGATCTCGCCGCTCGTTGTCGCGCAGATCGTCGCGCGCAACATCGTCCCGCTCGCGGGCATCGTGTTGCTCGGCTGGAACGCGCAGAACGTCCTGATCGTCTACTTCGTCGACACGATGCTGACGCTTGCCGTGCTGTTTGCCGGCGTGCTGCGGCATTTCGCTCCGCCGATCGAGAACGACGGCTGGGCGGCGCGGGTGAACGGCGAGGTCGGCATGATCGGTGGCGGCGTGTTCCTGATGGTGGCAATCGCCGTGCCGCTCGGTATTCCGCTGTTGTTCATGCTCGGCGGGCATTTCGACTGGCGCGCGGTGCTGAACGATTCGAGCCTCCAGGCCGGCCTCGTGTGGCAATGCATCGCGGCATTCTGGGCGTACGTCGAGCTGTATCGCGCGCTGCGCCACGCGACGCCGGACCAGTTGCTGCTCAAGCGCCGCTTCGCGCTGGTGTTCCTGCGCTGGATCGCGCTGGTGATGGTCGCGTTCTTTGGCGTGGGCTTCGTGCTCGGACGCTTCAGCGCGCTGTTCTTCGTCGCGATCTACGTCGGCGTGACGATCTGGGCCGAGATCGCGCCCGACAAGTTCCTGCGCGTGATGCCGGGAGGGGCGGAGGATGCGCAGCCGCTGCCACAGGACGTCGTTGCGCGCGGCCCCCGATGGCGTCAGCGGCGTCGGAAGTCTTGAGCGCATGAGTACGAAGGATCGTCCTGTACGGCATCGGCTCGCCGCTGGTCGTCGACGCCGAGGAGGCTTGCGCACGCGCCGGCGTCGAGATCGTGGCCGGCGTGCGGAACGTCGACTCGCGGGTTTGGACTTCGAGCGCGGTTCGCATCGTTCCGGTGAACGCCGTGAACGACGAGCTGCGACGCCATCCGATCGTCGTCGTCCTGTTCACTCCCGGCCATCGCCGGCACGCGTTCGACGCAGCGATTGCGGACGGATTCGCGCATGCCGCGACGCTTGTCGACCCAACCTCCGTCGTCGCCCGTTCGGCGGAAATCGGCAGCGGCGTCTTCATCAATGCAGCTTGCGTGATCGGCGGCGCCTGCCGGATCGGCGATCGCGTCCTCATCAATCGCAGCGCGAGCATCGGCCATCACGCACAAATCGCGGATTACGCGTCGATCGGACCAGGTGTGGTGCTGGCCGGCTCGGTGACCGTAGGCCGTGGCGCGACGATCTGCGCGGGTGCGGTCGTCCTTCCCGAAGTGAGCATCGGTGAGAACGCCGTGATCGCTGCCGGCTGCGTCGTGCGCGAAAGCGTTCCGCCGCGGACGCTGGTAGGCGGCAATCCCGCTCGCGTGTTGCGATCGGAGATCGCCGGCTACAACGACTTGTCGGTCTGACCCACGCCTTTTTGCATCCGCTGCTACAGCTTGCGCGGATCGTCCTTCGGATCGACATACTTCACGTCGAACGGCCCGGTGCCGTTGATCTGCACGATGGTCTCACCGTCTGCCCAGGCGAAGTGCGGCATGCCGGCCGGCAGATGAACGAAGCTCCCCGGCGGCAGCGGCTTCGCCGCCGCGCGATCGAGCTTCTCGCCGGAACCGACGCCGAACCTCCCCGATATCACCGTGACGAGCTCGTCTTTCGAATGACGATGCGGCGGCACGGTGAAGCCGGCGGGCAACTTGAGGCGCAGCACGAACGGTCCTTCCTGCGTAGGGTGCCCGAACAGAACCGCGCCCTGAGCCCCGGGCGGCAAGGACGGTGGCGCGGGGCCCCATTTCACGGCGTCCCCGGGCACGACGACGTGATGCGGTTCGGCCGCCTGAGCCGGGCCGCAGAGGGCGACCGCGCCCAGCGAAAAACAGGTGAGCCCGACGAGGGCCACCGACGAGACAGCTGCTTTCATGGCAAGCATCCTTTCCACGTGTGCGTTTGGCGCTCGGAGATGCTCACCGCCGGGTGATGACGATCTCGAGATACTCGCTCGGAACGACCATCGAAGCATTGCCCGAGCGATTGAATCGTTCGACAAGCGCCATGACGTCGCTTTCCAGGGCGCCTCGAGCGGGCCGCTCCAGGGCGGCGAACGCCTTGAGCAGCGGGCCATAGTAGGTCTTGAACACGTCCAGCCAGTGCTGCGCGGAGCGGTAGCGGAACACGAAATTGCGGGGCTCCATCTCGATCGACACCGCGCGGGGTCCGAACATCTCGGCGATGCGCGCCCGCGTACCCCACAGCGCCGGCGACTTCATGCCGGACGGCGGCGGCACGTGCTTGCCGATGGTCTTGAACAGCTGGCCGATGAAGCCGTCGGGCGTCCAGTTGGCGAGACCGATCTTGCCTCCCGGCTGGCAGACGCGGATCAGCTCCGCCGCGGCCTTGTCCTGGTCCGGGGTGAACATCACCCCGAAGGTCGAGACCACGACGTCGAAACCGCCACTCGGGAACGGCAATGCTTCGGCGTCCGCCTCGCGGAACTCGATCGGGAGTCGCTCGGCGACCGCCCGTTTGCGAGCCTGCTCGAGTAAAGCGGGCACGTAGTCGGTTGCGATCACATCGCACCAGCGGCGCGCCGCAGCGAGCGCCACATTGCCATTGCCGGCGGCGACATCGAGCACCTTCTGTCCTGCGCGGATGTCGAGGGCTTCGCACAGGTTCTCGCCGACGATCTGAAGCGTCGTCCCGACAACGGCGTAGTCGCCGGACGACCAGGCACTCTGCTGACGCGCCTTGATGGCGGCAAGGTCGGGCTGCACTGGCGCGGGTGTTGCATGCGGTTCCTGCCTGACTGCGGATACACTGTTCATCTCAAGTCCTCATCGGTTGGTCGGGAATGAAGGGGGGACCAGCGAAGTACCGGAGCCCGAGCCGGTGCCGGCGCGGCGCATCACGGATTTCGCACGCGCTGGAAGCGCGGCCTGCTCGCTCGGGCACATCCTCCTTCCCAAAGACGCAATCTGAACGCAAATCCCGCCAGCACTTCGGACGTGAATAGCGCTGCTCGATTTCGATGCTAAGGGCCGCCCGTGGAAGCCGGGGTGGTAGGCGGCGTGGAAATGCGCGTGGAATCTGATCAAGTGAACCGCCCGGCCGCTGGGCCCGGTATCCAGCTGCGGATGCTCGGGCCGCTAACGATCAGCCGGGGCGGTGTCGCGGTGCCACTCCCGGCGTCGCGCAAAGTGCGAGCCCTCGTCGCCTACCTGGCGCTGACGCCGCATTCCGTCAGGCGCAGCCACCTCTGCGAACTTCTGTGGGATGTTCCGAACGATCCGCGAGGCGAGCTTCGCTGGTCCTTGAGCAAGCTCAGGGGCATTCTCGACGAGCCTGGCCGGCGAAGGATCAAGACCAGTGACGACACGGTGACGCTCGACCTGGGCGACTGCTTCGTCGATGTCCTCGCGGTCGCCCGCGCCATGCTGGATGGGGTCGAGAAGCTGACCGCCGAGCAGCTGCGAGGGCTTTCCGCGCTGTTCGCCGGCGACTTCCTGGAGGGCCTGCAGATCGATCGCAGCCCGCATTTCGACGGCTGGCTGCTCGCGCAACGCCGCCGGTTTCGCTCCGCCCACGTCGCTGTCCTGGAGCACCTGGTGAGCCGCCTTCCCCGCGAGTCCGATGAGGTGTTCGGCCCGCTGGAAAAGTGGCTCCAGCTTGCGCCCTTCGATCGGCGCGCGCACGAAGTCCTGCTCGATGCGCTCGCGCGACACGGCCGGATCAGCGACGGCGACGAGCATCTTGCCGCCACGGCTCGCAGCTTTCGATGCCGAGGGTCTCAGCTGGGCGCCGCTTCGAGACGCATGGCGCGGTGCGAGGCGGCAGGCGAGCATCGTGGTCACACCGGCGGACCCTTCCAAATCCGCGGAGCGATCGATCGGCGACGTCCAGATCGCTGCGGCGACAGCCCGCCGCGCATCGATCGCTGTAATGCCGTTTCTCGACCGGACGGATGGGAGCGGTGCACGTGGCGGGCCGGCGGACGGCCTCGCCCACGACATCATCACCCGACTTGCCAAGCTGCGCAGCCTGTTCGTTATCGCGCAGGGGACGGTCTTTGCGCTCGACGAGCGCAGCGTCGGCGCGGAGATGGCAGGTCGGACCTTGAACGTGGACTATGTCGCCAGCGGATCGTTGCGCCGCCAGGGGAACCGCCTCATCGTCGCCATCGAGCTCACGGAGACGCGGACCGACCGGATCATCTGGGCGGAGACCTTCGATGAAAAGGTCGACAGCGCCTTTTACGTGCTCGATGAAATCGGCGACCGGATCGTCGCATCGATCGCCAGCGAGATCGAGACCACCGAGCGAAACCGCGCGATCCTCAAGCCGCCGAGCTCACTGGACGCCTGGGAGGCCCATCACCGCGGCCTGTGGCACATGTATCGGTTCAACCGGCCGGATAACGAACGGGCCCAGCACTATTTCGAGATGGCCGTGCGCCTCGACCCCACGTTTGCACGAGCCCATGCAGGCCTGTCCTTCACCCACTTCCAGAACGCCTTTCAGGGCTGGGCGGAGCGCGACAGGGCCGTCGACCTTGCCTTCCAGTCCGCCGGGCAAAGCCTCATGGTTGACGACCGCGATCCGGCCGCGCATTGGGCCATGGGCCGAGCCCTCTGGTTGCGCGGGCAACAGGATCAATCCGTTGTCGAGCTGGAGACCGCCGTCGAGCTGAGCCCGAACTTCGCACTCGGCCATTACACGCTTGCCTTCGTTCGCTCGCAGTCGGGCGATCCTCGCGCTGCGATCGAAGCGTCCGACCACTCGCGCCAACTGAGTCCCTTCGATCCGCTCCTGTTCGCGATGCTGGCCACGCGGGCGATCGCGCTGGTCCGGTTGGGGCGGCTCGACGAGGCTGCCGACTGGGCGGTCAAAGCCATGCGTCGTCCCAACGCGCATGTCCATATCCTGGCGATTGCCACCTGCTGTCTCGCCCTCGCCGGCCGGAACGAAGAAGCGCACACCGCTGCCGCTTCGATCCGCCGGGCACGTCCCGACTATCGCATCGGCGATTTCCTTGCCGCGTTCCGGTTCGCTCCGGACGCCGTCGCGCTCTTCCGACAAGGTGCCGAGCGCATCGGATTCAAGTAATCGCGTGAGGCGTGGCTGAGCGCAGCGCGTCGCGCACGGCAATGTCGGTACGCACCCGCAGCGCCTGCGCTTCGGCGGTCCGGATCGCAAACTCGAGCGGACCCTCGGACCTTGGTGCAGCGTGGAGGCGCGCCCAGTAGGCGAGAAGCCCCGGCGTGAGCCGCGGAAGATCGACAACCGCTGCGGGTTCGTGCGCCGAGGGGAGCGAGTCACGTAGCGCCTCGAGCCTCGCCAACCAACCCTCGCCGCAGTGCGTCGCGAGTACTGCAGATCGTGTCGCCGTTGCGTCGCGCGAGCGTTGCACGGGATCGCGCGCGTATTGCACGGCTCGAATAACGTACGCCTCCGGTGTCGCAGGCGGTTCGACTGCGGCGAGCGCGCCACGATCCACGGGCAGCTCTTCGGTCGGCGCGAGCAATGGCTTGCGGACGATCGCGCGTCCCGCGAGCGCAACCTCGAGCATTGCCGTATACGAGCCGACCGGGAAGCCTTCCAGATAGAGATCGGCTGCCGCGTGCCAGGCCCCGAGATCAGCATCGGAGCCGACGGCTAGTACGCGGCCCCGGGTCCGCGATTCCAGCGCCTGCCACAGCGGGTCGTTCCGTTCCGGGCCAACGGCGACGACGACGCATCCCGGCGACGCGTCGACGATTCGCGCGAGCGTCTCCGGGAAATCGAGTCCGGTCACCTTGCGATACTTGTGGCCGCTACCGATCGTGAGCAGGACGAGATCGGCATCGAGCAGCGCTGGATCGGCGAGACGTGCCGCCGCAGTCGTTCGATCGGACGGGGCCACGCCATGATCTTCCAGCGGGACCGGCAACATCGCGGATCGGCGCACGCCGCGGAATCGTTGCGAGAGTGCGAGCCCGCTGTCACGGATGTCGATCACTGTGTCGGCGATAGCGGTCCCCAGCCAGAACGCGTGGTCGGCGTGATTCAGCAAGAGCACCGGCGGACCGCCGGCTGCGGCAAACGCGAGCGAGGGCACGACATCCCATTGATGCGCGTGCAGGACGACGACGTCGGCGCTCTCGGTCGCAAGCTGACGCAGCCGTGCTGCGCGCCGCAGGAGGCCTCCTTCGCCGGCAAGCGACAGGACGCTTCCGCCAGTGGCGGCGACTGCGCGCGCCAGCTTGGACTCCACGGCATCGGCGGGTTGCATCGTGAGGACCACGGCGTGGTGGTCGCCGGACCGGTCGAGGGTCATCCAGCGACGCGCGAGCGCGGTATGACCACCGATCGTGAACGTCTCGCTGAAGACGTGCAGCCACCGGCGCCGCCGCGAACCCCTTTCGCCGGACGACGATGGCGCCGTGACTTGGCGACGCCAAAGTCTTGCCCAGACGAGCCACCAGCATTTCGAGCGGCGGCGAGCAGAG
This sequence comes from uncultured beta proteobacterium, assembly GCA_963804205.1. Lineage (GTDB taxonomy): Bacteria > Pseudomonadota > Gammaproteobacteria > Burkholderiales > Casimicrobiaceae > VBCG01. The sequence goes on from CAWDPJ010000014.1 coordinate 131,448, forward strand.
CTGCGAGTGGCCGTAGTAGATGCCGGTCCCCGCCGCGACGTAGGCCCAGAGCGCGGCACGCTCGACGTCGCCAGTGCGCTCCATGCGCTCGGCGCTGCGGAGGCACCAGTCGAACACCGCATCGGCTGCCGCGAGACTGGGTTGAGGGTCGCGCTCACTCATGGTTCCGCTGCGCCCAACATCGATCCTCGTCAAGCGGCGACCGTCTGCGGCTCGACCGCGGCCAGCGCCTCGAGCAGCAACTCGGGACCCGCGTCCTTCAGCTTTGCACTGTCGGACAGGATCTGCCGGAAGCGGCGCCCACCGCTCTGCCCGTGATACAGGCCGAGAACATGACGCACGATCGCGCGCAGCGGCACGCCGCGTGCACGATGCGCTTCGACGTAGGGCAGCAGCGCGTGAACGACCTGCGCGCGCGAACGCACCGGCGAATCGTCGCCGAACAACTTCCAGTCGGCGGCAGCAAGCTTGTAGGGATCGTGATACGCGAGCCGGCCGAGCATCACGCCGTCGACGTACGGGAGCTCGTGCTCGATGACGTCCCAGTCGGCGAGTCCCCCGTTGAGAACGATCGCAAGGCTCGGGAAATCCCGTTTGAGCCACCGAACGAACTCGTAGCGCAGCGGCGGCACTTCGCGGTTCTCCTTCGGCGACAAGCCCTTTCAGCACCGCATTGCGTGCGTGCACGATGAAAACTTCGCAACCGGCATTCGCGACGGTCCCGACGAAATCGCGCACGAAGCCGTAGTCGTCGTCGTGATCGAGACCGATCCGGTGCTTGACGGTAACCGGTAGCGTGACTGCATCCCGCATCGCCTTGACGCATTCCGCGACGAGGGCCGGTTCGGCCATCAGGCATGCGCCGAAGCTTCCGGTCTGCACGCGCTCGGACGGACAGCCGCAGTTGAGGTTGATCTCGTCGTAGTTCCAGCGCTCGCCGAGCCTCGCGGCATGCGCGAGCTCGCGGGGATCGCTGCCGCCGAGCTGCAGCGCGAGCGGATGCTCGGCGGGATCGAAATCGAGGTGGTACGGCACGTCGCCATGCGCGAGCGCGGGCGCGGTGATCATCTCCGTGTAGAGCCGCGCGTGCCGCGTGATCAGGCGGAGGAAGTACCGGCAATGCCGGTCCGTCCAGTCCATCATCGGGGCCACGCTAAATCGGTGCGGGCTATGTATTTGATTTTCCAATTAATAACGCCGCGCTGAAATCGTGGAACTGACCCCTTTTGGACATAAGGTGCACACGACGTGCACCGGCTGAGGCCGGTGTCACGCACCGACCATCACCGAATTACCCCGCGCGTACCTCGTCAGTCCATACCTTGAAGCTGGTCAGCGTGTTGGGGCCTAACGTACTACTGATCGCGACGTCCGATGCGTCGCGGCCTCGGGCAATGAGTACCCTCCCGATGCGCGGCGTGTTGTTGCGGGCGTCGACCGTGTACCAATGGCCGTCGAGGAATGCCTCGAACCGGCAGCGAAATCCATCGGGCGGTGCTTACTCGTTGCCGGAAACGTCGACACATTTGGCGCATGGTGCTGCAACGGACGGTGGCGGTCCCGAAAAGGAGGTGTGCGCCGTCCGCGTCCAGGGCTTGCGGACGGAGGACGCCTTGGCATTGTGTTCGTCCAGTCGTCGTTTGCACGTCGCTGTCCACCGTGCGCACCACTACAGTGCGAAATGCAACGGGTCCCTGAGGTTCTGCAATTCCCGGTAATAGTAGAGTGGCGTTGGTCGCCTTCCCTTGACCCTCAAGCGCCTTAGAAATTCGATTTCCTCCTGAGTCACATTGCCGCTGAGTAAAACATCTTCAAGAAATTCGTTGAGGCCAGGGTGGCCCCCGACAGGTTGGTCGGGTTCCGTTTCAACAAACTCAAAGCGCCTCGAATGTCCCGGTGCCAATCTTCGGTTAAGCACAACTTGCATCGCGAAGTCCGACAAGGTGATATCCCAGGACTCGATCAGCGGATCTAGGAAGGAAACGCAGTTCTCCAATGACACGTGGAATATATCGGTGTCGAGAAACTCGAGGATCACGACCCGCATCTGCTTATAGCTTCGGCCGCTGAGTTGAGCCACCGAGCGGAGCCACTTTTCACTTTTCAATTCCTCTCTGGCGACGCGCTTGATCACGTCCAGAAGCTTCTGTGTGACGAAGCGTTCGAGTTCGCCAAAGGCCTGCTTCTCAAAAATCGCTCGTATTTCTTGCCGTTTTTCGGACGCGCACTTCTGGAGTACCAACTCTCGAACCTCATGAAACAAAGGCGCCGGCGGGTCCTCGAAATTTCTCTTCAACTCTTCCCTTCGCTGCAATTCAGCCAGCTTCGCCAGCCTGCCGCTCGACAGCTTGAGAAACTTGCCCATCTTCTCGTAGATGTCTGTTCGATCGGGCGCGGGGGGCAATTTCTTCCGAGTCAGCAGCTGCGAGATATAGGACTCGGTGACTTCAGTGGCTGCCGCCAAGTCCTTTTGCTCAAGCCCCAGTTGTTCCAGCCGCTCCTTAATGACTAAGCAAACGTCCATCACAAACTCCTGTAATTAACCATATTCAATTAAGCGTAGCAAAATAGGACTTGACATGTCTAGCTAATTAACCCATGCTGGTTAATGGAGTGAGAGGGTCTTTGGGTCATCTGGACTTAGGACCACGGGGGTCCGGCCCGTAGCATGACTATTCAATAGGAACGCGTTATGCAAAACATCATCTCTTACGATCCAAGGACTGAAACCGGTCTTGACGAATTGTTCCGTGGCTTCTTCAAGCCCGTGCGCGTGGAAGGCGCACCTACCCCGGTAGTGATCAAGATGGACGTGACCGAAACCGAGAACGGTTACCTGGTCCATGCCGAAATGCCGGGCGTGAAGAAGGAAGACATCGACGTCGCGATCGAGGGCAAGGAGGTCACTATCACGGCCGAGGTTAAGCAGGAATGGGAAAAGAAAGAAGGCGACAGGATGCTTCGCAACGAGCGTTATTTCGGCAACATCTATCGAAACTTCACGCTACCGGTGGAGCTGGACGAGTCGGCGTGCGAGGCCACATACGAGAACGTTTTCTTCGAGCTCAAGATGGTGAGGAAAGCCGCGGCGCCGGGGAAGAGATTGGCTATCCGGTAACCAACAGCACACTAAAGGGATCACGTTCTCCCGACAGTCGCAAATTGCCGTACAGCCGCGTTCGCGCGGCCGGCAGTTGCGACGTCGGGGTAGCGGGGTCGTCAGAATTGTGGGAGCTCATGCATCTTGGCTGCTCCGCGTTGTGAGCTTCGTCATTAAGAGCCTCGGTCCCACGATCGATCGCAGCGAGACCAGATGCCGCCAACAAACAGATGGAGATTCCAGCAATCCACGCTGGCGCACATGCCGGGCATACGTGGAGCGTCGGAATTTTGATTCCTCTCGGTATGCGCTTGCCACTAGCGATGTCGCGCCCAGCTCAGTAGGCATTCCACCGCGTGCTACGAGGAATAAACGTCAATCCGCGGATCAACACAGGCCAGGCATGACCCTCAGCGCGCAGTAGCGTCTGTACGGCAAATCATGAAGAACGCCTTTGCAAAATGCAGGGAAGCAGGCAGTTTCATCGCTGGGGTCCTGATCGGAGTCTCAATCGTGGTTCCGGTGATTGTGATGACGGTTTCGGACAACAACGGTTGGCAGACGTTGGAGGTCTTCGGCGCGCTCGTCATCCTGGCTCTCGGACTCGCGTTGCAGGTTATCGTCACTGCGAGGCCACGACGCCCGCATGCGACAGAGCCCGAGCTCGAAGCCTTGGGTGCCGGGTTCATGGGGTTGGGCCACGAACGCTGAAGCAATGCTTCTCAGCGGTAGGGCCTCGCGCGCATTGCGTGACCGGTTTGTCACCGCGCTTGATGGGGATGACTATGCAGCACTTCGGGCGCTGGCCGTCGATCTCCGAAGCTGCACCGACATCCTGCCGCGTGCTGCCTGTGCAACGCTTGGCCTACCACGCGGCAGTACGTACGCGTTAGCGGCAATGACACTCATCGCCTCATGAAATGCCGCATCGGACTCGATCTCTTCTCGGAGGCTGTGGCGAAGACTCGGGCTGGCTCGCGGGCAAGACTTTGAACGTTTCAGGCCTCGATGTTCAGGCGGGTCTGAAGACGGATACGGTCAGGCATTTTCAATCACGCGAGCCTGACTATTGGATGTTCGGTCGCGCGGGCCAGCAGCAACCGTCATAGGTGCCGCTGCCGTTACGATGCCTTCCGCACGCTGCGTCTCGGCTACCTTTAGTGCAGATTCTGAACGTCTGCTCTTGAAAACCGCGACCGGCTGCTGTGGGTCGATAGCGCCATCGAACGACCGCTGTCGGCGACTTCGTGGTACGTCCATTGTTGGCCGAATACGGACGCACGTGTGCGACTGCTACCGGCCCCTAAGCCGTCACACGCTTGCCTCGAAAGCGGACAGCCACACGTCGCGGCCACGGGGCTCCGCAACTTTCATTAGAGGGCAAGAGCGCGGGCCCAGTCGCATCATCCGTGACTCGTGGCCTCAGTGTGCCCCTTAATGGGTTAACTTTCCTTGGGTACGCCGGTCGCGAGTCGCCGTCCCGTTTGCGCGCAACTGCGTATTCCGGCGAAGTTGACCGATGAAGCGGCGCCCGCAGCCACTTCTCATCCTTCATGCCAAGCACCGCGAACAACCATGCGCCAAACCAGTCGCCACGGTAAACCATCAAGTGAGAGTAAGCTACGTGCAACGTACGCGGCCCACCGGTCCAGGAAATGGTCGCCGCGCGCGCACGTCTTCAGAGTGCACTTGATCAGCGTGCTGTGGAGACCACACCAGCGACGAATTCGTCGACGGCGGACGATTCATGCGGCGTAGCGGCGGACAGCGTCCGTATGATTGCGGGCAAAAAATTGACGAACTCGATCAATAGCGACGCGAGACCGCTGCCGGGCGATGCTCGACAGCAAGATGTAGTAGACACGAATTCGCCAGATTCGACACAGACTGGTCCGGATCTTCGAATCGGGAGAAAAGCGCGACCGCTCAACCAGCTGCTTCCTGCTACCGAGAAATGGATCCAGGCGTTACCGGAGGAGGTTCGGCCCCGTGCGCTCCTTCCTCAATTCCCCAGGATAGCGAATAAGCTCGCACGCGCGTGGGATGACCCGGGCGAATTCTGCATGTATATGGATGAGCTTCTAACTGATCACCGCGGTGCGCGACAAGGATTCCCAGCAGACGTGCATAACGAGTTGTCAGTGTTACGCGAATACGTCGAGGGCCGCTACCCGATTTCTAAGTTGCTACGCTGACCGTAGAACGGCCGCTGCACGCTTCCACGCGATGGAAGGCTATGTTCGGTATCAACCTCGCTACTTGCGCGCGTCCTGGCGCTGATTTGTCGCGATGGTCGCGGCCAAGTTCGCGGAGTACGAGGCGGCGAAGGCGGCCGGCGGGGACGGCGCAAGTGAGCCCGATCCTGGGTGCTCAGGGGGATTCCTCCCTATCGCTGCGCGCGTGAATAACTAGGCAATGCAGCGGAGCCTCTACCCACTCCAGAGGAAGTTGCCGCGAGGCCACAGGAGTTCATGCGCCGAGTCGACGATAAACGTGATTACTGCTCCTACGTTGCGGGTGGGGCAAAACAAAAGTTGTCATGTTTAGAATTTGTGTCGGTCGTAGGATTAGCAAACGCGCGTTGAGGGAGGCACTTATGACCAACAGAGGAGCGCCTGCTGCAATCCAACGCGCTTCTCGTGCGTGACAGCAAGCGAGAGCTTGCATTCCACACCTGCTCCGCGCGCGTAACGCGCCAGCAGATCAAGATGAGTGCCGAAGTGGTGGCCACAAGCTACCTATTGCTCGGCCGGTGGACCCTGAACGGTGGCAGCAGTTGAACCTCCCGGAAGGTCGCTCGGTCCCGCAGCGGACCTATAGGGGGAGACCCGCTACGTGAGCCTTGAAACAGAATTGCAGGACCGCACGCAGCAATACCTGCTCATGAAAGCCCAGTGTGCCAGCCTACGGGAACGCGTCGCCGACCTCGAACGCGTGCTCGAGCAGGTCGCGTCTGAATTCCCCGATGACAACATCGCCTACAAGGGCGTGGCGTCCTTCATTCGGTCGCTTTGGACGGTTTCGCATTGAACGTCGGCGCAACACCGACGGGATAGACCGCTAGTGCGTAGTCCGACTTCGGGTACAGCTCGCGCGCCTTCTCGTCGAGCCACGCGGCGGCGTCGGCCAGTTCGTCAGCCGCGAACGTCTCGCTCGCTTCCGGCCTACCGTACAGCGTATCGCCGCCGATGCTCACCCCGAAGCCGGCATCCCATTGGCTCTGCACCGCGCAGTTGATCTCGCTCGCGTAAAGCTGTTGCATCACCCCGGTCAGATCCAGCACTTGTCCTTTCATCGGGCTGACTCCACTCGTGGACGAGAACGAGGCGTACGCGAAGCGCCTGACCGCCGCTGGGGTGCCAACCGAATACGTTTGCTTTGCGGGCATGATCCATCCGTTTTTCACGCTGGGCGGCGTCGTCGACGATGCGAGCACGGCGGAAGACCTCATCGCAGCCGCGGTGGGCCGCCTGAACTGAACGGCACTCTCAGGGTAAGCGGGACCACTCCACGGGTCGCACGACATCCGGCTCCGGTACGCGGCTCGCCATTCGGCAGTGCGACGTGGCATTGCGCAAAGATGCGCGCGGTGGATTGGCGACAGATGTCGGAATCCAGCTTCCGATAGAGCGTTCCGATGACGTCGTCCCGCGGCCCGAAGAGGTTTTCCTTGCCGATGGCCGGCAGGTAACCGCCCCGATCCAGGAACTCGTACACGGCATCCTTCATGAAATAGAAGTAGAGCCCGCCGCCTGTCGCGCGGCGCCGCTTCGCTTCGCGGGCGAGCAGTTCCGCGCCCGAGACATCGACCACGTTGATGCCGCTGGCTACGATGAGCAAATGCTTCTGCTCGACCTGGTGGAAGGCCTCTTCGATATGCTCGACCGCACCGAAGAAGATCGATCCATTCACGCGCAGCATCTTCAGCTGGGGGCAATCGGGCAGTCCGGTGTCCGCGTCGAAGTGGAAGCCGCCACCACGGAACTCCGGCTTGACATCGCGGATCCCGGGATGCGCCGCCTTGTTGAGGAACAGCAGCAGCGAAAGAATCACTCCGGCATAGATCGACGTTGCGAGCCCCAGGAACAACGCCGCCAGCAGCGTGACCACCATCACCGCGGATTCCGTGCGATCGGCGCGCAGGATGGAGCGGATTCGGGCCACGTCGATGAGCCCGTAGGCAATCAGAAACAGGATGCCGGCCACAACCGCATACGGCAGGAACGCCGCCCACGGTGCGACCACGAGCACGAGCAAGGCAAGGAACACGGCTCCATACACGGAGGCCATCGGCGTCCGAGCGCCGGCCTCGACGTTGGCCCCGCTGCGATTGAACGACCCGGTGGACGGATACGATGAGAAGAAGCTGCCCGCGAGGTTCGAGACACCTTGTCCTATGAACTCCTGGTTGCTGTCGATCCGCTGACCCGACTTCAGCGCCAGCGAGCGGGCCACGCCGATCGCGAGCGTGAGGCAGAGAATCGTGTTCGCCAGCGCGGTCGGCGCTACCTTGACGAACGTATCCAGCGACAGGTCAGGAAGCGACAGCGGTGGCAATTGTGACGGCAGCGCGCCGACCATTGCGATACGGGTCGTTTCCGCGCCGACCAGCAGGTTCAAGGCGAATGCGAACAGGCTTCCGGCAAGGGTCGCGCTGATCATGAACGGAACGCGGCGCACGTACTTGCGCGCTGCGATGCCTGCGATGACGGTGAAGACTCCGACGGCCGTGACCCAGGGATTGACGTTCGGCACCTGAGCGACGACCTGTTGCAGCGTTCCCACGAACGACGCCTGGGGTGGAATCGGAATTCCGAAGAATGCCTTGATCTGCGACGCCGCGATCAGGATCGCCGCTCCCGTGGAGAAACCGACGAGCACGGTGTGCGAAATGAAATTGACGAGTCCGCCGAGACGCGCGGCGCCCATGAGCAGCTGGATGGCGCCGGTCATGAACGTGACCGTCAGCACCAGACCGATGTACTCGGGCGTGCCCGCGACGGCAAGCGGCGCAAGGCTCGCGAACAGAAGGATTGCCACCGCATTGGTGGGTCCCGAGATCATGTGCCAGCTGGAACCGAACAGCGCCGCCAATGCGGGCGGCACCATCGCCGCGTAGAGGCCGTATTCGGGCGGCAGCCCGGCAAGAATCGCGAACGCCACGCCCTGCGGCAGGCCGAGGATCGCACCACTCAATCCGGCGACGAGGTCCGCGCGGGTCGTCGCGCGCGTGACGCGCGGCCACCACTGCGCAAACGGAAGAAGACCGCGCACCGACGCCCTGAGCGGAGGGAGCAGCTTTCATCCTGGCCCTCACGTCCCGCGAACGTCGCCGCATGCGCTCGCATGGCCATCCGTCCGGGAGTTGTCGTATCTACCGGATCACGGTCGCAACCCCGGCATCGAAAAGTCACGCTGCTTCAGGTCCGCGATCAGCGCACCGGATTGCTCGGCGCTCAACTCGACCAGCGGCGGACGCACGCGAGCCCAACCGGGATCGCTGCTCCAATGCGCCACCGCAGCCTTCAGCGCAGGGATCATCGGATACTTCTGGAACGTGGCCCGGATCGCATCAAGGCGCTCCTGCAGCGCATCAGCGCCTTCGCTCTTCCATCGCGCATAAAGGTCGTGAATGGCGGCCGGATTGACGTTCGCCGTCGCGCTGATGCAACCCTTGCCGCCGCTGCGCATGTTGGCGAGCAGGAATGTCTCGCTACCAGCGAACACGTCGAAACCGTGCGCTGCGAACCTGTCCAGCATCGCCTTCGTGTTGTTCCAGTCGCCGGACGAGTCCTTCACGCCGGCGATGCTCTCCGGGTAGGCCTTGAGCAATCGCTCGATCAGGTTCAGCGTGATCGGCACCTGCGAGACCGGCGGGATGTGATAGAGATAGATCCTCAGCCGCGAATCGCCGACGCGTTCGACGATCTCAGCGTAATTCCGGAACAAGCCCTCGTCGGACACGCCCTTGTAGTAGAACGGCGGCAGCATCAGCACCCCGGCGCATCCGAGCTTCACCGCGTGCGAAGTGAGGCGAACCGAGTCGGAGAGCGCGCAGCATCCGGTACCCGGCATCATGCGGGCGGCATCGACACCGCTCGCGACGAGCTTCTCGAGAAGCTCCATCCGCTCGCCGACGGCGAGCGAGTTCGCCTCGGAGTTCGTGCCGAACACGGCGAGGCCGACGTTGTTCGCGACGAGCCAGCGGCAGTGCCGCACGAAGCGTTCGGCGTCGGGGCTCGAGTCGTCGTTGAACGGCGTGACGACGGGGGACAGCACTCCGCTGATTCGGGTCATGAGGATCGGGTCGTCGAGTGACGCAGGAAATCGAAGTCGCAGCCGTGCTCGGCTTGCAGCACGCTTTGCATGTAGAGCCGCGCGTAGCCGCGTTGCGGATCCGGTTGTCGCGGACGGTATGCGGCGCGGCGAGCGGCGAGCTCGTTTTCGGCGACCAGCAGATCGAGCTTGCGTTCCGCCACCGAGAGCCGGATACGATCGCCGTTGCGGACCAGCGCGAGCGGACCGCCAACGGCAGCTTCCGGCGACACATGCAGCACGATCGTCCCGAACGCCGTGCCGCTCATGCGCGCATCCGAGATCCGCACCATGTCCTTGACGCCCTGGCGCGCGAGCTTCGACGGGATCGGCAGGTATCCGGCTTCGGGCATCGCGTAGCCACTCTTCGGGCCGGCGTTCTTCAGCACCAGGAAATCGTCGGGCGTTACGTCGAGGTCCGGCGCATCGACGCGCGCGGCGAGGTCGTCGAGCGATTCGAACACGACCGCGCGACCCTCGCGCTCGAACAACCTCGGATCCGCAGCCGAACGCTTGATGATCGCACCGTTCGGCGCGAGCGTTCCGAACAGCGCAACCAGTCCGCCCTGTTGCTGATACGGCTCCGCCAGACCGCGAACGACACCGCGGTCGACCCACGCCGTCGCATCGGCGAGCCGATCACCCAGCGTCTCGCCGGTGACGGTCATGCAATCGAGGTGCAGCAACGGTTTCAGCTCGCGCAGCACGGCGCCGATGCCTCCCGCCGCGTGCAGATCCGACATGTAGTGCTGGCCCGTGGGCTTGAGATCCACGAGAACCGGTGTCGCGTCGGAAAGCTCGTTCAGGCGCGACAATGAAACGTCGATGCCGACGCGGCCGGCAATCGCGGTCAGATGGATCAGGGCGTTGGTGGAGCCCCCGACGGCCAGCAGCACGCGTAACGCATTCTCGATCGAGCGTTCGGTGATGACGCGGCTCGGCTTGATCGCCGACCCCACGAGCGCCACCGCCGCGCGCCCGGAGGCCTCCGCGGCGCGCAGCCGATCCGCGTGGACCGCAGGGATCGCCGCCGTGCCGGGCAACGTCATGCCCAGTGCCTCGGCGACCGCAGCCATCGTGCTGGCCGTGCCCATCACGGCGCACGTACCCGCGGTGGTTGCAAGATTGCCTTCGATCTGCGCGATCTCTGCCGACGAGACCTCGCCGCCGCGGTACTTCGCCCAGAACCGGCGGCAATCGGTGCATGCGCCCAGACGCTCGCCGCGATACGACGTCGGAAGCATCGGCCCCGCCAGAAGCTGGATCGCCGGGACGTCGGCCGACGCCGCACCCATCAGCTGAGCGGGCACCGTCTTGTCGCAGCCGCCGACCAGAACCACCGCATCCATCGGTTGCGCGCGGATCATCTCCTCGACGTCGATCGACATCAGGTTGCGGAACATCATGCTGGTCGGGCTCAGGAACACTTCTCCCAGCGAGATCGTCGGAAAATCGATCGGCAGACCGCCGGCCGCGAGAACGCCGCGCTTCACGGCGTCGACCAGCTCCGGGAAATGACGGTGGCAGTTGTTGAAGCCGCTGGCGCTCTGCGCGATGCCTACGACCGGACGGGCGAGCAGCTCGGCCGAGTACCCCATCGACTTCGCGAACGAGCGGCGCAGGTACAGCGAGAAATCGGCATCGCCGTAGTTCGTGAGGCCCCGGGCGAGGCCGTGCTTGACGTCGGTCACGGCAGTTCCGCTTAAGGTTTGCAGGCTAACGTGAAGCTTACGCTACCGCGATTGACCCCGGCGCCCTCCAGCGGCTATCGTGCAGCGGTCGCCGCAGAGTCATCCCGACGTCCCTTCGGTCAAGAGGAGCATACGAAGCGCATGTTCACGATCAATCCGTTGCCATCGCAACTTCCCGCGGCGCTCGTTGCCAAGCTGGTGCGTGCCGAGCCCGCCACGATCGGCCACTTCCGCGACTGGGGCTTCATGGATCCGGCGATCCGGGCCATGCAGCAGGACCTGCGCATTGCCGGCCCCGCGGTCACCGTGCATCAGCCGGGCGTGGACGGCACGATCATCGGCTACGCGCTCGGCCAGCTTCGTCCGGGCGATGTGCTGGTCGTCGACCGTTGCGGCGATACGCGGCATGCCGGGTTCGGCGGCGTCGTCGCGTACGCGGCCAAGACGGCGAAAGTCGCCGGCGTGATCATCGACGGCGTCGTCGCCGACATCGGCGAGATCCGCCAGTACGGCGTTCCGGTCTGGTGCCGCGGGCTGTCCGCGATCACGACCAAGCGCATCGGCATCGGCGGCTCGTTCTGCGCCCCGGTCTCTTGCGGCGGCGTAGCGGTTCGCCCGGGCGACATGATCATCGCCGATGAATGCGGCGTGGTCGTCCTGGACCGCGCCGATGCCGAAGCGGCCGCAGACCGCGCGATAGCGATGCAGGAGGCGGAAGGCAAGACGCGCGCGCGGCTGGATGCCGGCGAGAAGCTGCCGGACATTTCCGGCGCGACGAAAGTGCTCGAGGACGCGCTGGCGAAGCAGCGCGGAGGCTAAGCGCCGGTCGCCGGGACCGGGGTGGACGGCGGTCTCCCGGTCTCCTATTCGGGAACTAGTCGAGAAGCTCCAGCACCGCGCGCGACATCAGCCTGATCGCGAGCGGGATCACGGCTTCGTTGAGCTGATAGTCGGTGCGATGGATGGCGGTTTCGAGCCCGTCGATCTTCGAGCCGATGCGAAGGTGCGCCGACGGCGCGAGCTCGGCGAACCAGGCGTAATCCTCGCTGCCCATGCTGGGCGCCGGCATCTCGATCACATTGGCCGGCCCCAGCATCTCGCGCGCGACGTTCAGCACGCGCGCCATCGTCGGCTTGTCATTGCGAAGCACCGGCGTGAGCTTGGTCCACTCGAGCGCGTAATCGAGACGCATCCCGGTCTTGAGGCCTTCGAGGATGCGACGCACCGCCGCCTCCACGCGCTTGCTGATCTCATCCTCGAGCGTGCGCACCGAAGCTTCGAGCTTCACCGATGACGCGATGATGTTGCGGGCGGTGCCACCGTGGAAACTGCCGATGGTGAGCACCGCCGAGCTGATCGGCGCGATCTCGCGGCTCACGATGGTCTGCACCTGCTCGACGAAATGCGCCGCCCCGACGATGGCGTCCACCGCGAGGTGCGGATGCGCGCCGTGTCCGGCGATGCCCTTGAACGTCACGTCGAAGGCATCGGACGAGGCCATGACGGCTTCCGCATGCCATCCCACGGTTCCCGTCGCAAGCTGCGGCCAGTTGTGAAAGCCGAGGATCGCGTCCGGCTTCACCGTGTCCAGCGCGCCCGCCGCGAGCATGGCTCGCGCGCCGCGCAACGTCTCCTCGGCCGGCTGGAAGATGAACATCACGCGTCCGGCCAGGTCCGCACGCGCATCCACGAGCACGGCGGCAACGCCAAGCGCGATCGCGGTATGCGCGTCGTGGCCGCACGAGTGCATCTTGCCGGGAACCTTGGACGCGAACGGCAGCACGTCCGGCTCCGTCATCGGCAGCGCGTCCATGTCAGCGCGGATCGCGACCGTCGGGCCGGGCCTTGCACCTTCGAGCAGGCCCACCACGCCGGTGCCGCCGATACCCGATCGAAAATCGATGCTCAGACGCGACAGGAATTCCTGCACGCGCTTCGCCGTCTCGTGCTCCTCGAACGCGAGCTCGGGATGCTGGTGGATGCGGCGCCGCAGCGCGATCACCTCGTCCATCCAGCGGTCGGCGGAGGCATCCACGCCCTGCATCGAACTTTTCATCGTCATCCTCGAGATTTGATCCGCCCGTAGAATATCGCGTTCGCCCCGAAGGAGGATCACGTGTATCGCCCGAACGTACTGAAGGAGCGCCTTCGCAAAGGCGACAACGTGCTCGGCTGCTGGACCATGCTGGGCCAGCCGCAGGTCGTGGAAATCCTGAGCCTCGCGGGATTCGACTATCTCGTGCTCGATCAGGAGCACGGGCTGGGCGACGTGACGAGCCTCGCGGCGCAGCTGCACGCAATGTCGGCCACGCCGACGGTCGGCGTCGTGCGCGTGCCGTGGAACGACCACGTATATCTCAAGCGCGTGCTCGACGTCGGCGCCGAGGCGGTGCTCGTTCCTAGCGTCGAGACCGCCGACGAGGCGCGCGCGGCAGTGGCTGCGTGCCGCTATCCGCCACGCGGACGCCGCGGGACTGCCGCGAGCTCGGTGCGTGCGTCGAGCTATGGCATGGCGCCGAACTACGTGGCGACGTGCGCAGACGAGCTTCTGATCGCATGCCAGATCGAGTCGGCGACAGCGGTGGCTAACATCGATGCGATCCTCGCGGTCGAGGGCATCGATCTCATGTTCATCGGGCCCTTCGATCTTTCCGCCACCATCGGCCAAATGGGGAACTTGAAGCATCCCGAGGTTGCGGCATTGATCGAGCGTGCGGAACAAGCGATCCGCACGGCGGGGCGCCCGATGGGCACGGTGCCGCATCCGGGCCTGACGCCGCACGATATGTTCGACCGCGGCTATCAGTTCGTGAACGCCGGAAGCGACATCTCGCGCCTGCGCGATCCGAGCGCTTGCCGACGTCAAGGCATTTCGCGCGCGTTACCGCCCGGCCTGACCGGCCATGCCGAACCGAATCGTCGTCTGCCCCGAGCCGCTCGCGGCGGCGGCCGGCGCGAAGATCTTTCGCGCGGGAGGATCGGCGGTCGACGCGGCGCTCGCCACCGCTTATGCGCAGGCGGTCGTCTCGCCAGCGATGACGTCGATCGCCGGATCGGGTGTCATGAACGTTTACCACGCACCCAGCGGGCGAAACGTGATCGTCGACTTTCTCGACCAGGCCGGGTCGCAAGCACACGACGGTCTGTTCGCGGATGCCACGCCCGGCGAGATCCAGCTCGGGTACAAGTCGATGCTGGTCCCCACCTTCGTCCGCGGCACGCAAACGGCATTCGAGCAATTCGGCAGCGGACGCATTGCATGGAAAGACCTGCTCGAGCCGGCGATCCGCTACGCGGAGGAAGGATTCACCGTCTATCCGTACATGCATCAATACTGGCGCGCGGACGATCCGGTGCTGCAGACCGCAGCACCGTTCGACGGTTACCGGATGCTCACCACCACGCCCGCGTGCGCGGAGATCTTCACGAAGCAGGGCCGCGTGCCGCACATCGGTGAGCGGCTGGTGCAGCCCGATCTTGCGCGCACGCTGCGCCGAGTCGCCGACGAAGGTGCCGAGGACTTCTACACCGGCCAGATCGGACGCACGATGGCCGCGGACCTCGACCGTCACGCCTCGCCCGTTACCGCGCGCGATCTCGCCGAGTACCGGGCCTGCGTGCGCGAGCCGGTGCGCGGCAGCTACCGCGGGCTTTCGATCAGCACGGATCCGCCGCCCGCCATCGGCGCGCTGCTGCTCGAGCTCCTCAACGTGCTCGAGTGCCATGACCTGCGCGCGCTGGGACAGGAGAGTGCCGCCTACTACGACGTGCTCGCGCGCGCGCTGTTCCTGGTCTTCGCGGACCGACCGCGCTATGCCGATCCGGCGCTCGTCGCGAAGCTCACGTCCAAGGCGCATGCACGCGAGCTGTCGCATCGCATCGCGGATGCGCGTCGAAGTGCGACGCCGGCAGCGAACCTCGCCGGCACGACGCACGTTACGACCTACGACGACGAAGGCTCCGCCGTGAGCATGACGCACACCGTGTGCTTCGGTTCCGGCGTCGTGACGCCCGGGTTGGGCTTCATGCACAACAATGGCATGAACATGTTCGATCCGCGCCCCGGACAGCCGAATTCGATCGCCCCCGGCAGGCGCCCGATCGCGGGGGGCGGCCCGGCCATCGCGTTCGACGACAATGGCGTGCGGCTCGTGCTCGGCTCACCGCACGGCGGCCGCAAGACGAGCTCGATGGCGCACGTCCTCGTGAGCCTGCTCGAGTTCGGCCTCTCCCCGGCCGCGGCGGTCGCGAGCCCGCGCATCCACTGCGAGCACGATCCGCGGGAGCTTCGCGTCGATGCGTACTTTCCGCTCGACACGCGCGATGCGCTTGCACGGCTCGGCTATCAAGTGCGCGAGGATGGCTACGGCGGGCGGGTGTGCCTGGTTGCGGTGGACGAGCACACGCGCGCGGCGAGCGGCGCGTCGGATCCGCGAGGGGGCGGCGGTCTCGTCGAGCTGTAGCCAGCGTTGACAACGAACGCCACGCGTCTAGACTGGCGCGTTCCCCATCGCGTTCCTCATTGCGAACTTCACGCAAAGGAGAAGTCATGAATCGCCCCAGGACGACCCGTCGCGAATTCCTGCGTTTGGCCGCCGGCGGAATGGGAGGCGCGTTAGTGTCGGGACGCGCGATGGCGCAGCCGGTGGGCACCGCCGGCCGGCCGCTGGTGGTCGTGCAGACGGCGTGGCCGCAATCGCTCGACCCCACGATGGACACCAACGTCAACTCCAACAACGTCTACGCGCACCTGCTCGAGAGCCCGGCGCAGTACCGCTACGACGCGAGCGAGAAAGTGATGAAGCTCGAGCCGCGTCTTTGCGCCCGATGGGAGAACCGCGGTCCGGACCGCTGGCGCTTCTATCTCCGCCCGGGCCTCAAGTTCAGCAACGGCGAGCCCATCACCTCCGAAGTCGCGCAGTTCAGCATGGACACGCTGAAGGGCAACAAGGGCATGGCGTCGAGCTACATGAACCACGTGAAGGAGATCGTCGCGGTCGATCCGCTCACGTTCGACATCGTCACCAACGGCCCGTACGCGGCCACGCCGGCCTCGACCGCTTTCTTCTTTTTCTTTCCGCCGAAGTACTACGAGCAGTCGGGCGGCAAGACCGGTTTCGGCCGCAAGCCGATCGGCAGCGGCCCCTACCGCTTCGTCGAGTGGCAGGACGGCGTGCACATCAAGCTCGAGGCCAATCCCGGATACTGGGGGCCGAAAGCGCAGATCCAGGCGATCACGTTCCGCGCGCAACCGGAGAGCGCGACGCGTGTCGCATTGCTCGATACCGGCGAGGCGGACCTGATAACCGCGCTGCCGCCCGAGCTCATCGATCGCGCGAAACGGACCGCGGACATCCGCACGGCACGCGGATTCCGCCGCGTTTTCTGCTTCTTCAATGCGAACGTCGCGCCGACCGACAACGCCCTCGTGCGCAAGGCGATCAACCACGCGGTCGACGTCGATGCGATCGTGAAGAACATCCTGGGCGGCCATGCGTACGTCGCGAAGGGCATCAACAAGCCGGGCTACGTCGGCTACGCACCGGACAAGATCACCGGCTACAAGTACGACCCGGAGCTCGCGAAGAAGCTTCTCGCGCAGGCGGGCTATCCGAACGGGATCGATCTCGACTACAACCATCCCGTCGGCCGCTGGCTGAACGACAAGGACGTGGCCGCGGCGATCGTCGACATGGCCGGCAAGGCGGGCATCCGGTTCAGGGACAAAGGTGTCGAATTCAATACGGTGTCGTCGCTGTATTCGACGCAGAAGGCGACCGGCATGAACATGTGGTCGGTGGGCCCGCTGTGGCTCGATCCCTCGTTCGAGTGGCAAGTGCACTTCTACAGCAAAGGCCTCTACCGCTACACCAACAACGAAAGGATGGATGGCTTCCTCGACCGGCTGCGCAGCGAGGTCGACCCGGCCAAGCGCGTACCGATTGCGCAGGAATTCGAGAAGTACCTCGTGGACGACTACTGTCCGTGGCTGTTCCTGTACGACGAGGAGCACATCTACGGCGTCAACAAGAAGCTCAATTGGACACCGAGCCCGTTCGAGCGGATGGACCTGCAATTCGCGACGATCTCGGGCTAAGCGTCTCGCGCGGCAGAGGAAGCGTGTGAATGTGGCGGTACGTCCGCCGCCGGCTGCTGCTCGCCGTCCTCACGTTCTGGGCGGTGAGCTCGATCGTCTGGGGACTGCTGTACCTCACGGGCGATCCCGTCGCCATCCTGCTGGCCGGCACCCCGGCGGGGCAGACCGACGTCGAGCAGCTCCGCCGCGCGCTGGGCTTTGACCGGCCGCTGCCGGTCCAGTACCTCCATTTTCTCGGCAACGCAATCCAGGGCGACCTGGGCAACTCGCTGCGCTCCGGCGAACCGGCGCTGCTGCTCGTCTCGCGCCGCGTCGGCTTCACCATCCAGCTCGCCCTGCTCGCGATGACCCTCGCGCTGGCGATCTCGCTTCCCGCTGGCATCGTGTCGGCCATGTATCGCGGCTCGCTCCTCGATCGCACGCTCATGCTGCTTTCCATGATCGGCCAGTCGATGCCGATCTTCTGGATCGGCCTCTTGATGATCTTCGTGTTCGCGGTCGAGCTCCGCTGGCTTCCCGCCGGCGGCGCGGGCGGGATCAAGTACCTGTTTCTGCCGGCGGCCACGCTCGCGCTCTACCCGATGGCGCGGATCGCGCGGCTGGTGCGCTCGAGCCTCGTCGACGTGCTGAACCAGGACTACATCCTGGCGGCGCGCGCTCGCGGATTGCGCGAGACGCTCGTCGTGGGCAAGCACGCGCTCAAGAATGCGGCGCTGCCGGTGGTCACGATCGTGGCGCTGCAGTTCGGCTACATGCTCGGCGGCGCGGTGATCACCGAAACGATCTTCGGATGGCCGGGCATCGGCCTGTTTACCGTGACGGCGATCCACGAACGCGACTTTCCCGTGGTCCAGGCCGCGGTACTGATCGCCTCGGGCATGTTCATCGCGCTCAACTTCCTGGTGGACCTCGTGTACGGGTGGCTGGACCCGCGGATACGGTTTGCATGAGCGCCGTCTTGACGCGCGAGCTCGGCGGGCGGAAAACGTCGCGCTTTCGAAGCGGCGACCTGCTCGTCGTCATTGCCTTTGTCACGCTCGCCGCTATCGTCGTCTGCGCGCTGATTCCCTCGACGCTTGCGCCGCACCCACCCAATGAGCAGCAGATCACGAAGCGGTTGTTGCCGCCGATGTGGATGCAGCGCGGAAGTCCAAGCCACGCGCTTGGAACCGATCAGCTCGGGCGCGACCTGCTCTCGCGCGTGATCCACGGCGCTCGCATTTCGCTCATCGTTGGCGTTTGCGCGCTCGTCATCTCGGGTATCGTCGGGGTGACGATCGGTGTCCTCGCCGGCTACTACCGCGGCCGCTTCGATGACTGGATCATGCGACTCGCGGATGTGCAGCTTTCGATCCCGTACGTCCTGCTCGCGATCGCCATCATTGCGGTGATCGGCCCCAGCAACGTCAACGTGGTCCTGGTTC
The DNA here is from genome assembly GCA_963804205.1 of uncultured beta proteobacterium. GTDB lineage: Bacteria > Pseudomonadota > Gammaproteobacteria > Burkholderiales > Casimicrobiaceae > VBCG01. Next base: position 150,075 of record CAWDPJ010000014.1, read on the forward strand.
TCGCAGTGAACGGCTGGGTCGTCTACGCGCGGCTCGCGCGCGGGCAGGCTCTCTCGCTGCGCGAACGCGAGTTCGTCCAGGCCTACCGAGCGCTGGGCGCCCGCGACGCACGCATCGTGGTGCGCAACGTCCTCCCCAACCTGCTGAGCGCGGTGATCGTCGTGGCGTCGCTCGAGCTTGCCGGCATCATCACGCTCGAGTCGTCGCTTTCGTTCCTCGGTCTCGGCATCCAGCCGCCGACGGTGAGCTGGGGCTACATGCTCGCGGACGGACGAAGCTATCTGCTGGGCGGCGCGTGGTGGGTGATCACGTTTCCCGGATTGGCGATCACCGCGACGATCCTGAGCATCAACGTCATTGCCGACTGGCTGCGCGACGTGCTCGATCCGCGGCTTCGGATATGACCTCGCGCGAGGCGCCGCTGCTGGACGTGCGGGACCTTCGCGTCGAGTTTCCGACGGCGAAGGGATCGGTGCGCGCGGCCGACGGGGTGTCGTTCCGCGTGGAGCCCGGCGAGATCGTGGGTCTCGTCGGCGAAAGCGGATGCGGCAAATCGGTCACCACGCTGGCCTTGCTGCGCCTCGTGCGGCCGCCGGGGCGGATCGCTTCCGGCCGCATCCTGTTCAACGGACGCGACATTCTGGAGATGCCCGAATCCGAGCTGCGCACATTGCGCGGCGGCGCGATCGCGATGATCTTCCAGAACCCGATGACGGCGCTCGATCCCGTGTTCACCGTGGGCAGCCAGATCGCCGAGGTGCTCCGCGTCCATACGCAGACGGCGGACGTTCGCACGGCAACCGCCGCGATCTTGGAGCGGGTGCGCATCCCCAACGCGAAGGCGCAAGTCGACGCCTACCCCCACGAGTTCAGCGGGGGGATGGCGCAGCGCGTCATGATCGGCATGGGCGTCGCCAGCCGGCCGTCATTGCTGGTCGCCGACGAGCCGACCACGGCGCTCGACGTGAGCGTGCAAGCGCAGATCCTCGACCTCCTGCGCGCGATCCGCACCGAGTTGCGGACCGCCATCATCCTCATCACCCACGATCTCGCAATCACCGCGCAACTCTGCGATCGCATCGTGGTGATGTACGCCGGTCAGGTCGTGGAGCAAAGCGCCACGCGCGAATTGTTCCGCGCGCCGCGACATCCGTACACGCGGGGCCTGCTCGATTCGATGCCGCGTCTCGGCCAGAAGCGTGCACGGCTCGCGCAGATCCCCGGCCAGCCGCCGGACCTGGCGGCGCTTCCCCGCGGATGCCGGTTCGCCCCGCGCTGCCCGCGCGTGCAGGATCGCTGCCACGCCGAAGAGCCTTCGCTCACGTCGTCAGCCGACGGGCGCGACGTGCGCTGTCATTTCCCCCTCGAGTCGCCGTGACCGACCTGGTCGCAATAGAGAACCTCTGCACGTACTTCCCGGTGCGCGGTCCCACCGGCCGGCGCGCCATGCTCCACGCCGTGGATCACGTGAGCTTGGTCATTCGCCGCAACGAGACGCTGGCGCTGGTCGGTGAAAGCGGCTGCGGAAAATCCACGTTGGGCCGCACGATCCTTCAGCTTCAGAAACGTACCGCAGGACGCGTGCTCTTCGACGGACACGACCTGACGGCTTTGCCGGCCAACGAATTGCGGCGGCTGCGGCGCCGGATGCAGATCATCTTCCAGAATCCGCACGGCTCGCTCGATCCGCGGATTACGGTTGGTCAGGCGATCCGCGACCCCCTCGATATCCACGACGTCGGGACGGGCGCCGAACGGACCGCGCGGGTCGAGGAGTTGCTCGGCCTGGTGGGACTGCACGCCGATCACGCGCGGCGTTTCCCCCACCAAGTCTCCGGCGGGCAGGCGCAGCGGGTAGCGATTGCCCGCGCGCTGGCGCTCCAGCCGGATTTCATCGTCGCTGACGAGCCGGTCTCGTCGCTCGACGTCTCGATCCAGGCGCAGATCCTGAACCTCATGTCGGACCTGCGCGCTGCGCTCGGCCTCACTTACCTTTTCATTGCTCACAATCTGGCCGTCGTGGAGCATTTCAGCACCCGCGTCGCCGTGATGTACCTCGGCCGGATCGTAGAGCTTGCCCGAAGCAGCGACCTGTACGCCCGCCCGCTGCATCCGTATACGCAAGCGCTGCTTGCATCCGCTCCGTTGGCCGACCCGGAGGCGCCGCCAAGGCCCCCGGCGCTGACGGGTGACGTGCCGAGTCCGGTCGATCCTCCCGTCGGCTGCCGCTTCGCCACCCGCTGCCCGATGGCGATGGACGTATGCAGGCAAGCCGACCCGGTCCTGACCGAGGTCGATCCCGAGCACTGGGTCGCGTGCCATCTGTACCCGCGCCCAACCCAGGACGGAATCGTTCACGTATCATTTTCGCCATGAGCCTTAGCTTTCGCCCGCTGCACGCGACGTTCGGCGCCGAAGTTCTTGGCGTCGATCTCTCCCGCGATGTCGACCCGGCCACGCTCGCGGACATCGAGGCCGCCTGGAGGCGGTACAGCATCCTGCTGTTCCGCGATGTCGACATGACGCCTTCACAGCATGTCGCGTTCACGCGACGCCTGGGACCGCTGCACATCATGGAGCCGCTGGAATTCAACCTCCCCGGCTACCCGGAAGTGATGGTCGCGTCGAACATCGAGAAAGACAACAAACCCATCGGGATGAAACGCGCCGGTTGGGGCTGGCATTCCGATGGCGAGGACAAGGTCCTGCCGAACGCGGGCTCGTTCCTCCACGCGATCAAGGTGCCGCCGGCCGACGGCGACACGTTGTATGCCGACACCTATGCCGCGTTCGCAGCACTTCCCGACGACGTGCGCGCAAAGATCATGGGGCGGCGCGCGTGCTTCAGCCGGGCGCGCTTCCACCAGGTCTATTACCCGCATCTTCCGCCGCTGACCGAGGAACAGAAAAAGGCGCGTCCCGACGTCTGGCAACCGATCGCGCGTCGCCATCCGAAGTCCGGCTGGACATCGCTGTACATCGGACGCTGGGCGTACCGGGTCGAAGGGATCCCCGACGACGAGGCCGAGGCGCTGATCGAGTACCTGAAGGAATTCGCAACGCAACCGCGGTTCGTCTACCGGCACCAATGGCGTGTCGGTGACGCGCTGCTGTGGGACAACCGCTGCACGCAGCATTGCGCGATGCCTTTCGACGACGCGAAGTATCAGCGGCACATGCAACGCACGACGCTGGAAGGCGAATTGCCGATCATGGCGGAGCGCGCCGTCTTGCGTCCGCAGGCCGCGCTGGTCTTAGGCATCGGCGTCTCGAATATGAAGGCGGGAGAAGAAGCATATTTCTGAGAAAGTAAAGAAGCTCATAGAAGAAAGGAATAAGAATAAAAGGAGAAGTGATACTCAAATAAATCGTAGGCGAGCTGCAGGGCGGCGTCGGCACGAGTGCAGATGATAGAAGAAGGGAGTAAGCGCAGACTACTTCATCAATTCGGAGCAGACAGACCATACAGGCGCTCTCACTTCATGAAGGCGCCTTCAACTACATGATAGAGCTGACAGGCGTAACAAGCCACGTTTACAAGAGCGAGGAAGCGGTAGATGACATAGCGATAGAAAAGCAGAGCTCGTCAAGCGCATCAACGCGATGACTTCTCAGGCGCCGCAAACGAAGAGCACGCTCGGTAAAAGCGCAAAAGTCGGCGTGCTGCGCGGAGCGCTAGTAAACGAGTTACACGAATGGCGACGCGCAAGTAGCCGACTTCGTCGCACGTCGGCACGTGCAGCTACGAGAAGAGACAGTCAGAGGAGACCAATGCCTTTCAGATCTACGGCAAGCTCCTTCAGGACTTCGAGCACAGCATAAACGGCCTCAAGACGAAGGAAGGAGAAGGCAAAAAGAGCGCACAGCAGATAGCACATGCTCCACTTAGAGATAGACAAGTCCTCGCGCATAGTCAAGCACGGTCAAACGACGCCATACGAGAACAGTGCGCGGAGAAAGAAACAGCACACAGGGCGCGATCTAGCCGCAGAGTGCTTATACGGCACAGACGCCGCACACCTGCTCCACAGGGCGAAGAATGGAGAGGATAGTCTGCGGCAAAGGCGGCAGCTACAACAAGATGCCAGAAGAGAGCGTAGACATCTAAGACTTACTAGACATGATCCGTATAAATATGCTGGCCATGCTCGACATCTGCGAGATGGCTTAAGGAAGGACAACATGAAAATAAAAAAAAAAAAAAAAAATAAAGAAAAGAAAAAAGAAGAGAAGGTTCTCACGCGCGCCGCTAAGGCCGATAGCTGCTGAAGGCTATTCGAAGTCCTTCATCCGAAACACGGAAGACACGCGAAACGAGAAAGGCGCGAATGAGAGAGGCGAACAGCTCACAGTCGCGCTCTACAAGGACCTCCGCACGCTCAACCAGATCAAGGGGATCTTCGGTAACGAGTGGCGCGTAGGCATCAATCTCTACGACAACCTGAAGCGCCTCGCGCAGAACGGTGCAGTAGAGGGCGATCTCGCGGAGAGTATACAGCGCGTCCGAAGAGGCCAGCCGCGTCTTCATCTTCAGGCTACGCCGACGGCGTCAAGTTCGACGACGGCTCGCACGCTCACCGCCGCCGATATTGTCGCGACGTTCGAGAAGATGTTCGATCAGAAGAACGGCGGAGCACTACAAGGCGGAGATGGGTCAGATCGCCGCGTGAAAAGGCGCTAGACGACACACGGTACGCTTAGAGCTCTCGATAAACATACGCAGAACTTCCAGAAGGCGATCACCAACGCCACCGCGCGCATCATCTCGCGAGAAAGGTATCGCAGAGATTAGACAAACACGCCACGACGGTGCATGGCAAGGGAACATACATACTGAAGGAGTTCGCCGCCAAACGACGCGCGGTGCATGGAGCGCAACTCACAACTACTTCCGCGCACGGCCGCCCCTATCTCGACTGGTTCGTCTTCCGCGTACTCTCTGACGTGACAGACGCAGCTCGCGGCGCTGCAGCAACAGCGAGGTAGACGTGATCGCGGACGCGGAACAAGACACAGTTCAAAGAGCTCTCCGCGATCCGCGGCGTCAAGGCACTGAAATGTGCGCGGGCGGCACCTTCAACAACATCGTGCTCTACGCGCACAAAGAACGCCTTTCGACAATCCGAAGGTGCGCATGGCGCTGCGCTACGCCATGGACAGACAAGTCGATGGCAGACGCGATCACCGCCGGTCACGGGCTCGCACGGCAGACGACCACCAGATCTCCGCGGGCTACGAGTTCTTAGACAAGGAGACGCCGGTCCGCAAGCAAAACCTCGTAGAAGGAGAGAAGGCTACTCAAGGAGGAAGGCCAAGGCAGCGGCTTACAGCAACAAGCTCGTAGTCTCGAACAGCAAGGCGACGCGCGAGAAGACGGCGGTCATAGACGCAGGCGATGGCGCAAGCAGATAGGCATAGGCACTGCAGATCAAGAGATGATGGACAACGCGCGCTACGGGAGCACGATCTGGAACAAGAGCATCGAGAAAGCTATGTCGGCAACTAAAAGAGACGAAAGAACGAGGAGATGATCCTCTAGAAGCTAGACTAGGAGAAATACGGCATAGACGAAGGCAGCTGGGAGAAAGGGGAGAAAGGAGCAGATGATAGAGGCGATCAGCGCAGAAAGACAGACAACAGCCAAGCGCAGCGAACGCGAAGTCGTCGCCTACCAGCGTCTCGCGCGCGACGAGGGCTTTCATCATACAGAGCTTCTTCAACTCGCTAGACGGCGAAATGGGGCTACGTCAACGAATGGCAGATCCGCCACATCTCGACAGAGATCAAGCTAACAGAGGTTTGGCTCGCGCCGGACGCCGCGGAAGGAGAAAGCTTAGGGTTGCACGCCACATGAGCGCCGCAGGGCCGCTCACAAGGCGCTCGCTCCCCTCGGGGGGACAGCGCGCAGCGCGAAGGGTATTTCAAAAATGAGATAGAATCATATGCTGCGGCGGCTCACGTAGTAAATTTAGCTGTAATTCTATAAAGTATATCATATTAGTATGAAAGAATATATTTAAGGGAGATGAGAAGATAGAAGATATTAGGAGAGAAAGAGAAAGATAGAGGAGCTAGCAGGAGATTAGCGATAGAATGGGAATGCAGAGGATACTTTGAAAGTTAAAGAAATGGCGTGGATAGAAGAAGTAGCAGAGAGAAGAATAGGAGTGTAGAAGACTATAGAATAGAAGGTGGGAGAACTCATCGCAAAAGCCAGTCCAGAACCTCGCTGAGAGAAAAGAAGTGAAGCTGCTAATAGAAGATAAGATCGAAATAAAGATAGGAGTGATAGAAGAGAATGAGGAGAGAAAGAAGCACAGAAGAAGGAATAGACAAGAAAGATATGTAGGCATATAGATATAAGAGTAAGTGATAGGGAAGCTATTATAATAATAGCTGATGGAAAAGAAAGAAGCTGCTGCTCTTATAGTAGAGTGGATAAGTATAGTTAGCGAGAAAAAGGTGGGCTGGCTCTAGCAAGAAGCTCTCTAAGTGAAGACGCTGACGAACATCGTAAGAGCAACTGATGAGGCAGAAGAGCTAGGGCATAGTAGAAGACTGGAGAGAGACTACATATGCAAGGAGAGGCTCAAGGGACTTATAGAGAGATTAGTAATATGATGATACGCTAGAGCAACGCGCTCACTGAGAAGATCACAGTGCTGGCGCTAGATGTAGGCTAACTGATGGGCAGCATAGTAGTAGTAGAAGAGATCTTAGCTTATATAGGACTCGGCAGCCTGTAATCTACAGCGAGACTAACAGAGACCTCTCGCTCGTATAAGGCAAGACTCTAGTCATCGGCGATCTACGTTCTCGCCAACTTTCTCGCAGACCTCGTGCACGACTTACTCAATCCCCGCGTCGGCCACGCATGACGACAGGTCGCACTTTCTGCTCGTGATAGATAGCGGAGGAACAGATATCTAAAAGTAGTAAGCGGCTGAAGTTGGAAGCGATCTAGTTGAAGACGTAGAGCTAGTATGGAAGAAGTTTGAGATTGAATGGGTATATCTGCTCAACTGCTCAGCAAGCAAGCCTGCGCAATATTAGGCAAAGAATAGTTAGGGAGTGAAGTGCTCTAGAGAGTAATAGAAGGAAGATGGAGATCTCTGACATTGGATTAGGAGAGAAGGAGATAGAGCTAGATATAGGAGTTAAGGTGGAGCTAGAAGGAGATTATTGGAGAGGAATGCTAGAAGAAGAGCTGATGAGAGTGGTAGAAGAGCTATTCTAGATTATATAGCTAGTGTTTGAGCTTCTCATCATAGTGGGGCTAGGCTCTGGTAAGAAGCAGGAGAAGGTAGAGCTAGGAATAGAAGAGGAGAAGAGCTTAGTGAGAGTTTTAAGAGGAGAAGAGCTAGAAGAGGAGAGTAAGGACTAAGTTAAAAGAAAGAGAGAGGGGAGAGGGAGAGCTCTGGATATAGTAAAGAGAGATGATGCAGAACATATGGAAGCTGATCATAGTAGAGGAGAGCATATATGTAGGCTTAGAGCTCATGGGAGGCGAGCCTGTCTATATCGGACTCGGCACGCAGCAGCTAGCGCAGACTGGGGCGTCATGATGCGATGAACAGAGATATATAGGACAGAAATGGTGGAAGCTCATAGGAAAAGAAGTAGATATCTCGTAGAGATCATAGGCTTAAAATTCTTTGGAGAGGGATTGAGAGAATGGCTGCATCTTGGAGAGTAGCATGAGCGACGAAAGATAATAGAGATAGAGGGACTCAGAGTCTCTTAAAAAACGAGAAAAAAATAAAAATAGTGCTACGCGACATAGCAGAGAGATGCAGGAGGAGAGGCGTAGTATAGTAGGAGAGTAAGGCTAGGGCAAATAGAAAGTGCTCTAAGAGATCATGAACCATCTGAAGGGAAAGAAGTAGTAGACGAAGGCAGGATATGTTATCGCGTAAGATCTGCTAGCAGCGCCTCGAGAGAACTAGAAGGGAATAGAGGAAGAGTCTAGAGATGGTCTAACAGGATCGGGGAAAGCGTTGAACACTCGCTGCGCTGGGCCGCAGGTCGCCGAGTGAAACGCCGCCATCTCGAGCAACGCCGCGGGAGATTCGTTCGAAGCCTTAGGCACAGGTTGGATCGACGAGAGGAGCGGATCTGGCGCTCCTACCAGCACCTCCTCTCCGGCGGCCAGCGGCAGCGCGTCATGATTGCGATGGCGCTCGCCGGTGAGCCCGACGCGCTTATTGATCGCTCGCGGAGAAGCTCAGGCGCGCAGCACGCGGCAGTTCTCGAACGGCGCTGCGAGCCACACGGCGGCGCCCGTCTCGATCCGCGGCGCCGTTCCGTCGTTCTGCATCTCGACGATCCCGCGCTCGCCGCCGTCGAGGTCGACGTGGAACTCCCGCGTCGCCCCCAGATAGAGAACCTGTCGCAGCGTTCCCTTCAGCGCCAATCCGACCGCGGGTTTATCGGTAAGAAGGCGCGCGCGCTCGGGCCGGACGGCAACATGCACGGCCGTGCCCGGTGCGAACTCTTCCGGCACTGGTGCGCCGATTTCGAGTCCGCGCGCCGTTCGAACGCTGCGAGACGACGCCACCTGTCCCGAGAACAGATTCATCCGGCCGATGAACTCGGCAACGAAGCGCGTCGCCGGGCGTTCGTAAATAGCCGAGGGGTCGCCGATCTGCTCGATGCGACCTGCATTCATCACGGCGATGCGGTTGGACATGACCAGCGCTTCGCTCTGGTCGTGCGTCACGAACACGGTCGTGATGCCGAGCCGGCGCTGGAGTGCGGCGATCTCGACCCGCATTTCCTCGCGGAGCTTGAGATCGAGGTTCGACAGGGGCTCGTCCAGCAGCAGCACCGTCGGGTTGATGACCAGTGCACGGGCGAGCGCGACGCGCTGTCGCTGGCCGCCGGACATCTGCAGCGGTCGCCGGTCGCCGAGCCCGACGAGCTGGACCAGATCCAGCGCATCCGCCACGCGCCTGGCCGTTTCCGCCGACGATACCTTGCGCATCCGCAGGCCGAACGCGACGTTCTCGGCGGCGGTCATGTGCGGGAAGAGCGCGTAATCCTGGAACACGACGCCGATGTCGCGCCGGAACGAGGGCAGGTCGGCGACCGGCTTGCCTTTCAGCCAGATCTCGCCTCTCGACGGTGGAAAGAAGCCGGCGATGAGGCTCAGCGTCGTCGTCTTGCCGCAACCCGACGGCCCCAGCAGCGTGACGAACTCGCCTTCGTCGACACTAAGATCGATGCCGGCGACAGCGACGGCCGTTGCGTAGTGCTTCTCGATGCCCACGAGGCGCAATGCGGGCTCAGGCACGGCCGCGGTCTCCGTAGATGAAATCGCCGAGGCCCGAAAGCCGCTCGACGATCGCGACCAGGATCAACGGCAGGATCAGCGTGATCACCGACACCGCCGCGAGTGTTGGCGCGAATCCGAACTCGAGGAACGCGAGGATCTTGACGGTGATCGGCTGCTCGCCCGGCCGGGCCAGGAACAGCGACAGGTTGACATCGGTGAACGAGTGGATGAACGCGAAGACCGCACCGGCCACGAGGCCGTTCTTGATCAGCGGGAACACGACGTAGCGCAACGTCTCCCAACGCGTGGCGCCGAGGCTCGCGGCGGCGAGCTCGACGTTCGGCGGAAGCGTCTGCAGGCTGATCGACACCGTGCGCACGGCGAAGGGCAGGCAGATGACCAGGTGCCCGGCGAGCAATGCGGCGAATCCGATGTACTCGCGCGCGCCGACGTACTGGAACAGCTGAAGCAATCCGACACCCGTCACGAGCGTGGGCAGCATCAGCGGGCCGAGCGCCAGCGCGATCAACGCCTCGCGCCCGCGGAACCGGTAGCGGTGAAGCGCGAACGCCAGCGGCAGCGCGAGCACCGTGGAAAGGATCGCGGTGATGCCGCCGAGCTTGAAGCTGAACCACAACGCGCCGAGCCATTCCGGTCCGAGCGCGCGAGCCCACCAGCGCAACGACCATCCGCGCGGCGGAAACAGCGAACGGTTCGTCTCGTTGAACGACACCGCAGCCGTGATCAGGATCGGTCCGAGCGAGAACAGGTAGACGAACGCAACGACGACGCACAGCAGCGCCCACGGTCCGGTCACGTCGCTGCGACGCGCGACGAGAGACGTCTCGCTCACAGCGCAGCCCGCCTCGCGCCCATTCGTGCCGCGGCATAGAGCAGCAACAGCGACGAGACGATGAGGATCACGGCCAGCGCCGCACCGATCGACCAGTCGAGGAGGTTGATCATGAAGCTGTAGATCGCCGTCGCGGCGACCTGGGTCGCGGGACCGCCGAGGATCGCCGGCGTTGCATACGCGCTGATGGCGATCGAGAACACGAGGATGAAGCCGCCAGCGACTCCCGGCAGGCTCAGCGGCAACACCACGTTCAGGAAGGTCCGCATGCGATTCGCGCCGAGGCTCATCGCCGCCTGCTCGAGGTTCGGATTGATGCCGCCGAGCGAGCCCATGATCGTCAGGACCGCGTACGGGAGCAGCGCATGGGCCAGGCCGATGATGATCGCCCCGGTGCTCGGCATGAACGCGATCCGGTCGGCGATCACGCCCAGCCCGAGCAGGACGTCGTTCACGACACCGAAACGGTTCAGGATGATGTACCAGCCGTAGGTGCGAACGATGACGCTCGCCAGAAGCGGGGCGAGCGACAGCGCGATCAGGAGCCCTTTCCAGCGGCTCTTCGTGCGCACCAGGAAATACGCGAGCGGGAAGCCGAGCACGACATCGATCGCGCCGACGCACACGCCGACGACGAATGTCCTGAGCAGCACCTCGAGATAGAGCGGCCGCGTCAGCAGGAACGTGTAGTTCTCCAGCGTCGGCTCGCTGGTGAGCTGCTGCGCCTCCGACTTGAGGAAGCTCGCGGACAGCAGCAGCGCGTTCGGCAGGACGAAGAACAGCAGCAGGATCGTTGCGGGGACAACGATCAGCAGCCAGTGCTCGGGCACGCGACGCAGGCCGTCGCACCGCGCTCGGCGACCGCGTTCATCGAGCTCTCGGCGCCGCGCACAACGCTCGTCTTTTCGTGCCGTTGCCCGCGGGCGCCGACGGGCCGCCCCGAGGCGCCGGCCTGACTCATCCCCGATGAAAAACGTGCAACGCCGCTCTTTGCGTCAGGCACCGATCTTGCGGCCGCGTTTTTCATCGGCCTCATCCCATGATCTCCTGCCACCGCAGCGTCCAATCCTTGCGCTTGGCGCCGATGGTCTCGAGATCGGGCAGCTTGACCTGTTCGAACTGCTTCGTCGTGACGATCTGCGATTCCGCGAAGCCCTTCGGCCAGTCGCCGATGTCGCCGCGCCCCGGGCTGCAGAAATACGCGATGCTCCATGCACGCTGCATCGCGGGCTCGAGCCAGAAGTTGATGAACTCGTACGCCAGCTTCTTGTTCTTGGCACCAACCGGCACCGACGCCGAGTCGATGTTGGCGATCACGCCTTCCTTCGGCACCGTCATGTCGTACGGAAGGCCGCGGCTGATGTAGTAGCCCGCGCGTGCGCTCCAGTACGGCGACACCCAGACTTCGCCGTTCTCGAAGTGGGGGACCGCCTCCGCGGACGAAGTCACGACGACGCCGACATACGGCTTCTGCGCCTTCAGCAACGCCCACGCCGGCTCCATGTTCGCCGCGCCGCCGCCGCCAAGCTCCGCCGCATGAATCAACGCGTACACGGACAGCAGGTTCGCGGGGTTGTAGTTGATGACATGGCCCTTGATCTTCGCGCCGTAGCGCTTCTCGGGCTGCCAGTAGTCCGCCCACGATTGCGGCCGCTCGATCTTGTCCTTGTTGTAGAGCAGCGAATCGAACTGGAGCGTATGCATCGCGCCCGTCGGCGGAAGCGCCGCGCGCGCCTTCTCCCAGGTGAACCGGATGTTCGGGACTTCCTTGTCGGTGATCTTCTCCAGCAAGCCCTCTTTCGCGCCGAGAATGACCTCGGGAGGGCTCAGCGCCGCGGCAACGTCGAATCCCGGTGCCCCCCGCGAAGCGCGGATCTTGGCGTAGTCCTGCGACGAAGTGCCGGTCGCGTCGTGGATGACCTTGACGCCGAACTTCTTCTCGAACGGCTGCATCACCGTCTTCTCGAAGAGCTCCTGGTACTCGCCGCCGAAGGTATTGACGACCAGCGTCTCATCGGTGCGCTGCGCCCACACGTACGGCGCGCCCAACGTGAGCGCCGCCCCTGCGGAGGCGCGACGGAGGAACTCCCGCCGGTCGGGTTTGCTGGCCGTAGCATCGTCTGCGTTCATGGCATGCCTCCCGCGTCAAGGTAAATCCGGCAACAAAGCTATCACATCCGCAATCCTAGTTGTGATCCGCGAGGAACTCGCCGAGCAGCCGGTGAAAATGGTGGACGCCCTGCTCGCGCGCCGGCGAATACCGTCCGCGGGAATAGAAGCGGGAACGCACACCGCGCTGCACCGCTTCGACGATCGCTTCGTCCTCGGCCTCGACCCGGTCGAGCGCACCGCCGGCGCCATCGTCGAGCTTCGATGCGTCCCACACGTAGCTTCTGAATGCGATCCGTGTGCGATCGATCGCTTCCGGATGCACGAGATTGATCGACAGCCCCCATGGATAGAAATTGAGCATCAGGTTCGGGAACACCCACCAGTAGTACGCGGCGATCGACGATGCATCCGCGGCGCCGTCGGGGTTGTCGAACGCCGGCTCGCCCGGGCGGGCACGCGCGAGCTGAAGCGTGGCATACCGGAACAGCTCGGTGGCATAGCTGCCGTAGTCGACGGTCTCGTTGAGCCCGGCGTGAACGAACGGGATATGGAATCCTTCGAGATAATTTTCGACATAGAGCGCCCAGTGGGCACGCACCGTGTAGTCGCGTGAGCGCGCAGGCGCGGGCTCGTATGCGTCGACGTGCAACGAGCGCATGCGATGGGCCAGGTCGCCGAGGAACGCGTCGAGCGGCGCGATCGGGTCGAGCGACGCGAAGCCATGGCCGGCCCAGGATGCGAACGGCACTTGCGGCAAATCGTCGGCAGGCGTCGGGAAGTTCTTCGCGCGATCGAATTCGGGCATGAACGTCATGCGACCCGCAAGATCGAAGCGGCGCGAATGGTAGCCGCAGCGAATGGCGCTCGCGGCGCACGCCTCGCGCACGAGCACGTTGCCGCGGTGCGTGCAGACGTTCGACAGGCAGCGCAGCGTACCGCCCGCGTCACGCGCGAGGAGCAGCGGCTCGTCCAGAAGCCCTGGCAGCAGGGTCCTTGGCGACAGCGATTCCTTCGCTGCGACGTCACCAAGATCGCCGATCCATTGCCAGGTTCGGCCGAACACTCGTTCGCGTGCGCCTGCCCAGGCCGCTTCGTCGGCGTAGAACGCCCCCGGCAGCGTCGAGGCGACGGTGATATCGGGATCTACGAGATACGCGCGTATGCCCATCGTCCGTCGTCGCCGGAGCGCCTTCCGTGCCGAATCGCGTCATGAGCAGGCCTGGGCAGGAAGCGATGTCGTCGAGGGCATCGGGCGCACTCCGCGATCGCCGCCGCGCTGTCCGCGGGACGTGCGATATCGCTCATGGCACGGAAGCCGTCACTGGGAAAAGGCCCTCCGCACGCGATGTCTGGAACGACGCGCTGGCGGAAAAGCTGCAGTTCGTCTGCTCGCGGGGCGGAAATCGAAACTGCGGCACGTTTCATGCTGGATGTCGCCAATCATCATGCTGCTGCCAGCCCTGCAAATTGTACGCTACGCAACGAATCGTCGGGTTACTCCGCAGGCTCACGCGCCCGAGCCTCGCGACCAAAACGGCGACGGCAACGTCGATCCTGTTTCTCGCCGCCATTTCCGCGGTCGGCATCGCCTCGCTCAGCTCGTTCCGGCAGCAACTGATGAGCGTGCTGATCGCCGAGCAGGACACGCTGGTTGAGCGAATCGCAGACAACGTCGACCAGAAGCTGCTGGGGCTGAAAAAGGTCCTGATGTCGAGCGCCGCCGAGATCCTCGAGGAGGATCTGTCGAATTCGGACGCCGCGCAGCGCTATCTCGACAGGAACACCGGTCTCTACGCGGCGGTGGACCGCTCGATATTCCTTTTCTCCTCCGAAGGCATCCTGCTCGCGGAGCGGCCGTTTCGCCCGAATCGGCGCGGTGACAACGCGTCGTGGCGGCCTTACATCCGCGACACGATCCAGCAGCGCCGTCCGGTGATCTCCGAGCCGTTCCAGACCAACGTCGGCGATGCCAACATGGTGCTCGTCATGACCACACCGGTGTTCGCCAAGGACGGGCGCTTCATCGGCATCCTGACCGGCAGCATCGGTCTCACTCAGCCGGGAATGCTCGGCAACATCGCGAAGACGGTGCTCGGCAAGACCGGCTATCTGTTCATCGTGACGGCGGACGGCAAGCTGATCATGCATCCCGACCGGCAGCGCCTGTCGAAGCCGGCCTTCGCCCCGAAGGCGAACGCGCAGTTCGACCGCGCGCTCGACGGCATCGAAGGAACGCAACTGACGCAGGAGGTCGACGGCCGCGAAACCCTCGTTTCGTATCGTCGCGTCCCGACGTCGAACTGGATCGTGGGTGCGGTCTATCCGACGGACGAAGCGTTTCGCCCGGTGGACGCACTGGTGCAGCGGTTCATCGCTTTCCTGCTGCTGGCCTGCGTCGTCGTGCTCGCGGCGATCTGGGTCATGACGCGGTTCCTGATGCGCCCGCTCGTATCGCTCACCAGCCACCTGACAAGCTATTCGGCCACCGAGGAGCGGATCGCGCCGCTGCCGGGTGACACCGGCACGGGCGAGATCCATGCGCTGACCGCGGCGTTCAATCGACTCACGGCCCGCCTGCACGAACGCGAGGATGCGCTGATCGAGACGATGAAGCACTATCGATTGATCACCGAGAATTCGACCGACCTGATCACCAAGCAAACGCCCGCGGGGGCGATCCTGTACGCCTCGCCGGTCGCTGCAACAGTGCTCGGCATGCCGCACACCGCGCTCATCGGGCGCTCGATGCTGGAGCTCGTGCACCCGGACGACTACGACACGGTCCGCGCCTCTTTCAACGAGGCCCATCGAGAAAAGGCGCAGAAGACGGTCGTCTATCGCGCGCGGCACGACGACCAGCACTACGTGTGGCTGGAAACGACGCTGAAGCTGATGACCAGTCCCGAGGGCGAGGACACCTCCGAAATCCTGTGCATCTCCCGGAACATCGCGGATCGCAAGCGGATGGAAGATCGCCTCTACGATCTCGCGCGTACCGACCATCTGACCGCGCTTCCGAACCGGTTCCTGCTGGAAGAGCGTTTCTCGGGCGCAGTCGTGCAGGCGCGACGCGAAGGCTCGCTCCTCGCGATGCTGCTGATCGACATCGACCGGTTCAAGAACATCAACGACACGCTCGGGCACGGCATGGGCGACTCGCTGCTGAGGCTCGCGGCGACCAAGCTCAAGTCGTGCATCCGCGATTGCGACACGCTGGCGCGCTGGGGCGGCGACGAGTTCGTGCTGCTGCTGCCGGGGCTGCAGGACGTCGAAACGGCCATTGCGATCGCCAATCGCTGCCTCGAGCGTGCTGAAACAGCCGTTCTGCGTCGACGGGGAGAATCTGCACGTTTCCGCTTCGATCGGCGTCAGCGCGTCGCCGGACTCGCGCGCCGATGCCGAGACGATGCTGCGCAATGCCGACACCGCGATGTACAAGGCCAAGGCGCGCGGCGGCGATTGCATGGTCGTCTACAGCTCCGAGATGAGCGCGGGCGCGCGCAGCCGGCTGTCGATGGAGAACGCGCTGTTCCAGGCGATCGAACGAGACGAGTTGCGCCTGCATTACCAGCCGCAGATTTCCGCACGGACGGGCCGACTTGCCGGGGTCGAGGCGTTGATCCGCTGGCAGCATCCCGACCAGGGGCTCGTGTTGCCCGCGCAGTTCATCCCGATTGCCGAGGAAGCAGGACTCATCGCGGCGATCGGCGAATGGGTGCTGAATGCAGCATGCATGCAGATGAAAGCCTGGTACCGGCGAGGGCTGTCGCGAATCCCGGTGGCGGTCAACCTGTCGAGCCGGCAGTTCCGCCAGGAATCGCTGGTCGGCACGATCCGCTCGGCGCTCGAGCGCAGCGGACTCGATCCGCAACTGCTCGAGGTCGAGCTCACCGAATCACTGCTCATGGACGACGTCGCCCGCAGCAAGAGCGTCCTCGGCGAGGTGAAGGCGCTGGGCGTGTCGATCGCGCTCGACGATTTCGGAACCGGATACTCGTCGCTCAGCTACCTCAAGGGATTCCAGCTCGATACGCTGAAGATCGACCGCACGTTCACTGCGGAGCTGCCCGGGAGCGAAGTGAACGCGTCGATCGTCCGGGCGACGATCGGTCTCGCCAAGGGCCTGCGACTGAGGACGATCGCCGAGGGCGTCGAGACTCGCGCGCAGGCGGACTTCCTCGTGCAGCAAGGCTGTGACCAGTTGCAGGGCTATCTGTTCGCGCGGCCGATGGCCCCGGACGCGTTCCTGTCGTTCGCGCTCGCCTCGCCGACGCACCTGATCCATCGTCCGCTGCTCGACGAATGCGAGGGCAGCGGGATCTAGTAGGCCGATGCCGAAAGGCGTCCGAGCGTTCGGTGCCTGACGGGATTGCGTCGTAGCGCCTTTTGCATCGGAATGGGATTTTCGCGGGTGCCTAGGGGACGGCCCGTCGGCGACCCGCCGGCAAAAGCACGAAAAACGCGCGTGGTTCGCGGCGCTTACGCGCCCAGCGCAGCAAGCGCCACCTGACGCTGCTCGTCTGCGTGCTGTTTCGGGTCGCAGACCGCCGAGGGTGCGGCCACGGGGCGAGCACTGCACAGGAGCGTGACGCCCGCCGGCAACACGGACTCGAGCCCTCGCGCAGCAGATGCCATGCGCCGTGGTTACGCGCTTCCTCCTGCGCCCAGACGACCTCGCTCAGCCGCGGAAACCGGCCAAGCTCCTGCGCGAGCCGATCCGAAGGGAACGGATACAGCTCTTCGAGGCGGAGAATCGCGACATCGCATCGCGCCTGCTGTGTCCGCCAAGCCATCAGGTCGTAATACAACTTGCCGCTCGTGACAACAGCTCGAGTAACGGCCTGCGCGTCGACGGCATCGTGCTCGCCGATCAGCGGCTGGAACTCCGCGCTGGCGAGCTCCTGCAGTCGCGAGAACGATGCGACGTTGTTGTGCAATCCCATCTTCGGCGTCATGACGATGAGCGGCTTCCTGCGATCGGTGAGCGCTTGTCGGCGCAGCAAGTGGTAGAGCTGCGCGGCCGTCGACGGCACCGCGACGCGAAGATTGTCGTCGCCGCAAAGCTGCAGGAACCGGCCGAGATAGCCCGACGAATGCTCGGGACCGCCGCCCTCGTTGCCATGAGGCAGGAAGATCACGAGGCCGTTCGCGTAGCCCCATTTGCGCTCGCCGGAGGCGATGAACTGGTCGATGATGGCCTGCGCATTGTTGACGAAGTCGCCGAACTGCGCCTCCCACACGACCAGGTCACGCCCGCAGTGCAGCGCGTAACCGTACTCGAAGCCGAGCACCGCCTCTTCGGACAGCGGCGACTCGAAGATCGAGAAATAGCCCTGCCCGTTACCGAGATGGCGTAGCGGGACGTGCAGATTCTGGCCGTCGATGTCGGTACGCTGGTCGTGCCATACGGCATAGCGGTGAAAGAAGCTGCCGCGGCCCACGTCGAGGCCGGTCAGCCGCACGTTGAATCCGTTGGCCAGGAGCGACCCGTACGCCAGCGTCTCGGCCAGACACCAGTCGAGCGGACGTTCGTCGTCGTCCGCGACCGCCTGCCACTTGTCCACGATCCTTTGCAAGCCGTCGTGCAACAGCATGCCGGGTGGCGTGCTCGCGAGCTGGGCGACGATCGTGCGCAATCGATGAATCGGAACAGCTCGTGACGGGACGCGCGTTCTGTCCTGCGGAAATACGATCGCTGCATGCGGGAGCTTCCGGCGCGAACCTGCTCGCGCAACGAGGCATCGGCTGCCGCGAGTCTTGCGAGCGCTTCGGTCCTCGATTGCTCGTAGTTCGCGACCACGCCGCGCTCGGCGAGCGCCGCCGCATACAGGCGGGGTGCGCTCCAATGATTGCGGATGCGTCGCTGCATCGCCGGTTGCGTCATCGTCGGATCGTCGCCGCCGAAATGACCGTTACGCCGGTAGCCGACGAGATTGACGACGATGTCCGCCGCGAAGCGCGCCCGGAACGCGGCGCTCATGCGCGCCGCGGTCACGACCGCCTCCGGATCGTCCGCGTTGACGTGCACGATCGGCGCATCGACCGCTCGGGCGAGGTCGGCGCAGTGCATCGTCGAGCGGGAGTCGCGCGGGTCGGAGATCGTCGAGCCGATCTGGTTGTTGACGATGACGTGAATCGTTCCGCCGACGCGAATAGCCGCGCGTCTGCGAGAGATTCAGCGTCTCGGCGACAATGCCTTGTCCGCAGAACGCGGCGTCGCCATGCATCAGGACCGGCAGCACCTTTCGGCTCGACGCCGGCGTCTTGCGATCCTGCAGTGCGCGGGCCATGCCGCAAACCACCGGCGACACGGCACCCAGGTGCGAGGGGTTGTGCGCGAGCAGGATGCCGACTTCACCGTGAAGCGTCTGCTTGCGGGTCGAGCACCCCAGATGATCCTTCAGATCCCAGGCGGCGAGCTCCGGATCCGGGTGCTCCGTGAACAATGACAGCAGCTGTCGCGGCGTCAATCCCAGCACGTTGATCAGCAGATTCAACCGGCCGCGGTGCGCCATTCCGATGACGACTTCTTCGGCGCCCTGCGCTGCCGACGCTTCGATCAGCGTCTCCATCAGCGGCACGAGGCTCTCGCAGCCTTCGAGACTGAACTGCTTGTGGCGCGGGTGCACGGTCCGCTGGTACTGCTCGAAGGCCTCGGCCGCGACGAGCTGCTCGAGCGTGCGCAGCGCCTGCGCGGCATCGGGCAGATCCGCGTCCATGCGCCGCTCCATTTGCGCATACAGCCAGGCGCACTGCTCGCGGGACCGCAGATGTCCGCTGTCCAGTGCCAGCGTGCCGCAATAGCTTTGCTGCAGGGCACGCAGAAGTTGCGGCATCGAGAACGTCTGCGGCCTGCCGCCGAATTCGATCGCGAAGTCATCCAGATCGTCGTGATGCAGGCCGAAGCCTCGCGGATCGAGCTCCTCGATCGGATCCGGGTCGCGCAGCGCAACGCCGAGTGGATCGATCGCGGCGGCGCGGTAGCCGTGCAAGCGATAGCTCGCGACCAGGGCCTGCACGGCGGCCGAGCTCGGCACGCGCTTGCGTTCGGCAACGCGGACCGCCTCGTCCCGGAGCTCGGGTAGCGGGCGGGACCGTAACGAAAGATTGCGCATGCTCGCGTACTGGTAGCGTGGTGAGGGCCGCACGTCGGTCTCCGGCTACTCCATGAGGCGCTGCCGGAATTCGGTCAGCGGCCGCTTCACACTTTGGCAAATTGCAGGGATTTGTAGATGACAACTTGCGTCATACGAGTCGAACAGCTTGACCTGACTCGATGCACTTCATGCCGCGCGCTAGTGGCGCGACACAGAGTGACGTGTCAGCGAGAATCCTCCGTAGACCTGCTTAGTCCCCCGTAGCCTACACATTCCACGGACGCGTGAAAACCTCGCCGGTCGGATTTAGCTTCGATATCCGAAAGGGAGGCTTTCCACGCTACAGCGGCTTGCCGAGCAGGGCCGCGCGGTCTCGGTCGAGAGTCGTGCCTGCTGTCTGCGACCGGCCTAAATGCTCAGCGTGGCCTGCAGTAGCGTCGCGGCGACATTCGCGTCGTCCGCGTCGGTCACGACAGTGATCTTCAGCCCGTGCCGCGCCGGTTGCACAGCGATCCCTTCGACCTTGAGTGAGGGCTCGAGTCGCCACAACGCGCTGACGATGTCGTCGCTGGTCGACGATGCCGATCGCCGAGCCCGGCGCACGCGCCGTCGGCATAGCTGTCGTCGGTATCCTCGGCAACCGCAGTGAACGCAAAGCCGCCCTGCGACAACGCCGCGGCGTCCGTGAAGCAGAGCGGCACGCCTGCGATCGCGCCCAGGTCGAACGACGTGATGTCGAGGAGCGCCGATCGCGGCAGAGGCGCGTCGGCCGAAATGGCCTCGAGCAGCGGCGTCAACGCGATCCGGATGCGCGCGTTGCGGGCGTCTTTCTTGTTGCCTCGGTGCAGCAGTGCCAGGCGCTTGCCGTCGACGAACGCGGCCTCGATGTTCAATGCGTCGAGCTCTCGCTCCAGCGCGAGATACAGCGGCGCCAGGTCGACGAGGCGCGCGCGGCCGCCGATCGCGCCCTTCGCATCGAGCGCAACGAGCGACGCCTTTGCGCCGACTCGGACGCGAGCCGGATCCGAGCACGAACAGCGCGCCGCACGGAAAGCCCTCGAACGGCGGCAACGCGACGATCGCCTCGAAATCCGGCTTACGCCGCTTGCGGTCCTTCTTGGGCAACGGAAGGCGGCCAGGGCGAAGGTGGACGAGCGCGCCCGGCGCCCGTCCGCGCCGCAGGAACACGCCGAGGTGCAGCTCGTCGTCCGCGACCACGTAGAGGTACCGACCTGCGGAAACGAGACCGCTCGCAGCACTCAGATGCCGTGGGCGACCCTTTTGCGATGCGCGGGCGAGCGAAAGGCTGCGCAGGGCGACGAGGCGAGCATCGGCATCGCCTCACCGCCCCATGAGGAGCTTCGGCAGCGCGTCGTCAACGGGGGCCAGATGCTGATCGCGATGAGCACGGCGAGCAGCGGCACGAGGTAAGGCAGCACGGCGCGCGCCATGCGCTCGAACGACACGTCGGCCACTTTCGCGGTCACGTAAAGCACGACACCCACGGGCGGCGTGATCGTGCCGATCATCAGGTTCAGCACGAAGACCAGGCCGAACTGCACCGGATCGATGCCCAGGGCGATCGCGGGGGGCACGAGGATCGGGATCAGGACCAGCATCGCCGCGAGCGCCTCCATGAAGCAGCCGACAACGAGCAGCAGCAGGTTCACGATCAGGAGGTAGACGAGCGGATTCTGCGTGAGTCCGGTCAGCGTCGCCCCGAACTCCTGCGGCAGGCGCGACACCGAAATGCAGTAGCCGAGCAGCGAGGCCGTCATCACGAGCGCCATGACGACCCCCGTCGTCTCGACGGTGTCGAGGATGATCTTCGGCAGGCTGCGGAAATCGAACTCGCGGTAGACGACGAGGCCGAGCACGAGCGCGTAGACCACCGCCACCGCAGCCGCTTCGGTCGGCGTGAACACGCCGGAAAACAGGCCGGCGAACAGCACGACCGGCGCCATCAGCGCCCAGAAAGCTCGCCGGAACGCGCTCCACAACGCGCGTACGCCTTCGAACGGATGGCTTGGCAGGTTGCGCCGGATGGCGAGGTGCCGAACCATCAGCATCAACGCGCCGGCCATCAGCAGCCCCGGGATGACGCCGGCAAGGAACAACGCCCCGATCGAGGTCTCGGCGGTGACGCCGTACACGATCATCGGCAGCGAAGGCGGAATGATCGGGCCGATCGTGGCGGAGGCAGCCGTGATCGCCCCCGCGGTTTCGGCGTCATAGCCCTCCTTCTTCATCGCCTCGATTTCGACCGTGCCGAGTCCGGCGGCATCGGCGACCGCGGATCCGCTCATGCCGGCGAAAATCACCGAGCCCACGATGTTCGCCTGGCACAAGCCGCCGCGCATCCAGCCGACGACCGCCTTCGCGAAATCGAAAATGCGGTAGCTGATCCCGGCCGAGTTCATCAGGTTGCCCATGAGGATGAACAAGGGCGCTGCGAGCAGCGGAAACGAGTTCGCGGCCATCGCGATCTTCTGCGGAATGACGATTCCCGGAATGCCGGTGAGCACCAGGAACGCGAAGCCGGCCAGGCCCATCGCCGCATAGATCGTCGGACCGACGAACAGCGAGACGAACCACGCCGCGAGGATGCCGAGCATCAGCTCGATCAACGGTTGGACTCCCGCGATCGGAACAGCGCTTGCAACGCGGCCCGCGCGTCCGCGAGTGCATGGAATGCCACTGCGACGGCCGCCGCCGGGACGATCGCGTAGACGACGCCCATCGGCATCGCGAGCGACGTCGTCTCGACATCCCAGTTGCGCGCGGCAATCTGCACACCGTAGTAGACGAGCAGCGCCGCGAAGGCGATCGCGGCGATGGCGCCGAGCAGCGCCAGCAGCGCGCGACCGTTCGGTGCGAGTCGTTCCGCCACGATCGACACGGACAGGTGGCTGCGCTTGCGCGCCGCGATCACCCAGCCGAGGAACGAGCACCAGACGAACAGGTAGCGTGCGAGCTCGTCGCTCCAGACCAGCGGATCGCCGAAGAAATACCGGAACACGACCTGCGCAAGCACGCAGGCGAACATGCCGGTGAACGTCGCGATCGCGAGGCCGTCGACGGCTCGGCCGGCGATGCGCGCCAGCGCTGTCATGAATTCGTCGTCCCCGCGGACGCGGGGACCCGGCGTCTTTGATGCAATGCGAATCGGTAAGACACTAGGTCCCCGCCTTCGCGGGGATGACGCTACGCGTACCTAGCGAATCGCCTGGATCTTCTCGAACATCCCGGCGCCCCACTTCGACTCGAACATCTTCGGCACCTTCGCGAGCACCGGCGTCCGGAACGCGTTCGCGTCCGGCGTGATGACGGTCATGCCGGCCGACTTGAACGTGTCGACCAGCGTGCGCTCCTGCTTCTGCAGCTCCTCGTCCTGCCACGCGATGCCCGCGCGCACGGCGTCGGCGACGATCTTGCGGTCCTCGGGCTTCAAGCCCTGCCAGAACGCCTCGTTCACGACGACGAGGCGGGGCGTGATGATGTGGGCCGAAAGCACCAGGTACTTCTGCACCTCGTCGAACTTGCCCGACTTGATCGTCGGCAGCGGGTTCTCCTGCCCGTCGACGACGTTCTGCTTGAGCGCGAGGTAGAGCTCGCCGAAGTTCATCGGCGTCGGGCGTGCGCCCCACGCTTCGGCCATCGCCTTGAACACGTCGTTCTCCGGCACGCGCAGCTTGAAGCCAGCCATATCGGCGGGCGACTTCACTTCCTTGCTCGTCGTCGTGATATGGCGCGTACCGTAGTAGGTCGTGCCGAGGATGCGCATGCCGCGCGCCTTGACCAGCGTGTCGTTGAACTGCTCGCCGATCGGCCCGTTCATCGCCTTCTGCAGATGTGCTGCGTCGCGCCAGACGTACGGCGCCTCGACGACCCCGATCGACGGCACCCAGGCGCTGAAGTTCGCAGCGCCTTCGGTGACCATGTGCTGAGCGCCGTTGGCCACGGCATCGATCATGTCGCGCGAGCCACCGAGCTGACCGCCCGGAAAGCTCTGGATGACGATGCGGCCGTTCGACTTCGCCTTCGCATCGGCCGCGATGCGGTCGATCATCTGCACCGACGGATGGGTCCCGGCGACGACGTCGCCCCAGCGGATCGTGATCTGCTGCGCGTTCGCGACGACAGGCGCGGCGAGCGCGAGCGTCAGCGCGATGACGGTTCTCTTCACGGTTCTCCTCCTTGTGATCTAGCAACGTGATGCAAAACGGCTGTCGATGCATAGCGTCGCGCATGACGCTCGTTGTTTTGTGCTGTTGCCGGCGGGCGTCGACGGGCCGCCCCCTAGGCGCCCGCCCAAATCTTATCCCGATGCAAAAGGTGCAACGCCGAAATCGCGTCAGGCACCAGACTCCCGGACGCCTTTTGCATCGGTCCGCTAGAGCGCTTCGAACGCGGCCACCAGCGTCGTGGCATCGGCCTCCGGAAGCGTGCGCAGCGGCGGTGCAGCGCGAGCATAGCTCGGGTCGCGCGCGACGTGCGCCACCAGCGCCTTGACGCCCGGCGTCGCCGGAAACTTCAGCAGCAGGTCGACAAGCGCGCTCATGCCCGGATCCTCTTCGCCGCGTTCGATCATCGGTCGCAGCCGCCGCGCGCAAAAATTCGAGAAGCCGTTGATCGCACCGCTCGCGCCATGCCGCATCGCACGCGCGAGCAGCCGTTCGTCGCCGACCAGGATGTGCAGGTCGGCGTGCGCGGCGAGCAATCGCTCGGTGTAATCCCACTCGCCGCCGCTGTCCTTGACGCCTTCGATCACGTCCGGGAACGCGAGCTTCATGCGCTGGATCAGCGCAATCGACAGCGGCACCTGAGTGACGGAAGGAAGGTGATACAGGAAGACGCCGCGCGGCTCGTGCATGGCCTCGATCGCGCGCGAGAACCAGGCGTACAAGCCCTCGTCGTCGACACCCTTGAAATAGAACGGCGGCGCGAGCAGCAAGCCGCGCCCACCGGCATCGAGCAGCGGATTCGCCTGGGCAGCTGCATCCTCCGGCGCATTCGCCACGACGCCGACCAGCGTCTTGTCGCCGCCGAACGTGTCGATCACCGACTCGAGCGCGAGGTTGCGCTCCGCCAGGCCGACCGAGGCCCCTTCGCCGGTCGTACCGAACAGCGTGAAGCTGTCGCAGCCTTCGCTCCGGCACCGATGCAGGTGCGAAAGCAGCCGCGGCACATCGACCGAGCCGTTCGTCGCAAACGGTGTGATCGTGGCGCACGACAAACCGAAACGCTTGTCCGCGTCACGCATCACCGGTGCTCCGGCCGCCCGAGTCGCCTGCATGCCGACAGCGTAGTGCGCTACCGACAAACACTCAACCCCGTCGAGTCGTGCCCTGGACGAAGAGGGCGATACGTCCCTGGTACGCCTCAAAGACGTCGGCGCATGTCGGCCATGGCAAAGGCCGGCCAGGCGATGTCGCCGCTGCGCGCGAGCGCGATCACCTTGAACAGCTCGCCCATTTCGGCGGGCGACAGCAGCTTCTGGACTGCGGAGGCTTCGCGGAGGTAGTCGCGTGACTCGGGTGCGCCGATCTCCTGCAATCGATCGAGAAGGCCGCAGCCGAGCAGGAACGCGGCCTGCGTCGTGAATCCCGCGACCTCGAGGCCGGCACGCACGCCGGCTTCCGCGATCGCCGTGAAGTCCACGTGCGCGGTCAGGTCCGACAGCCCCGGCCAGAGAAACGGATCGGCGTGCGTGCGATGCCGGTAATGGCCGATCAGCGTCCCCGTCGTGCGCTGCGGATGAAAGTACTCGTGTCGCGGAAAGCCGTAGTCGATCACGAGAATCGCGCCGGAACGCAAGCCGGCGACCGAGATCCTCGATCAGCGCCTCCGCCGCGGGATTGAGCTCGCTCTCGTAGTCCGCTCCCGGGGGGAATCGGGTCTCCGCGAGCCGGCGGAGCGATCCCTCCACAAGCGCCCGATCCTCGAACGCGAAGCCGCTACTGCCATCGATGACGCCACGCTCGAACCAGTCGGCGCCACGACGCACGACGACATGAACGGGAACGGCATCGAGCACTTCGTTCATCAGGACGACGCCGTCGATCTGCTCCGGCAGCGAATCGATCCATTCGACGCGCGAGGCGAACGAGGCAGCGTATCGCTCGATCGTCGCTCGCTGCCGATCGCGGAGCTCGGGCGACGGCTCGACGATTCGATACCGCCACGCCCCCGGCGCGGACGCTTCGAGCGATGCCAACAGGTCGGCCGCGAGCCGTCCGGTGCCGGCGCCGAGCTCGAGCACGTCGCCGCCGCTGCGCTCGCGGATCGCGGAAAGCTGGACGGCGAGCGATCTGGCGAACAGCGGCGTAAGCTCCGGTGCGGTGACGAAATCGCCGGCCGCGCCGAACTTGCGCGCACCCGCGACGTAGTAGCCAAGCCCCGGCGCGTAGAGCACGAGCTGCATGTACGCGTCGAACGGAAGCCAACCGCCATTTGCCGCGATGCTCGCGCGAACGGCCGCCGCGACATTCGCGCTGTGGGTGAGCGCCGCAGCATCCGGAACAGGCAATGAGGAATCGGGAATCGGCACGGAATCCGGTCCGACCGGGCACGCCCGCAGGCGGCGGACGCCGCGCGAGCATCGCGGGGGGCCTTATGCTAGATTGCAGCGAAGTCTAGCTGAAGGCTCACACGTGCACGGCAAGGTTGTACTCATCACCGGCGGAGCGAAGCGCGTCGGCGCCGGCATCTGCCGCAAGCTGCACGCGGCCGGTGCGAGCCTGATGCTGCACTACCGCGCCTCCGCCGGCGAGGCGCGGCTGCTGCAGGCCGAGCTCAATCACACACGGCCGAAGTCGGTGGCGCTGATCCAGGCCGACCTGCTGGACGTCGCGAAGCTTCCGTCGCTGGTCGAGCAAACGCTCACGACGTTCGGCCGGCTCGACGCGCTGGTCAACAATGCTTCTTCGTTCTTCCCGACGCCGATCGGTGAAATCACACCCGCCCTCTGGGATGACCTGATCGGCACGAACCTGCGCGCGCCGACATTCCTCGCGCAGGCGGCCGCCACGGCGCTGCGGCGCTCGCAAGGCGCGATCGTGAACATCACCGACATCCACGCCGAGCGTCCGCTGAAGAGCTACGTCGTCTACACGGTCGCGAAGGCCGGTCTTACAGGCCTCACCCGTTCGCTCGCGCGCGAGCTTGCACCGGAAGTCCGCGTGAACGCCGTCGCTCCCGGCCCGATCCTGTGGCCCGACGACGAGCAGTTCGACGAGCTGTCGCGGCAGCGGATCGTGTCGCATACGCCGCTGAAGCGCGAAGGTACGCCAGATGACATCGCGCGCGCAGTGCACTTCCTGCTGGTCGACGCTTCGTACGTCACGGGCATGACGATCGCCGTCGACGGCGGGCGCCACATCGCGATCTGATTCGCACGGGACACGAATACGCATTTCGTAACTGGAACGTGTTCACGCTACGTCTCGGGATTCCCTCTCGCGGCAGGGCAGCGATGCAAAGCGGGAGGGTGAGGGCACGGTGAGGGTGGTTCAGTTCGAGCAGGATGGCTTCAAGCACACAGTGTGGATGCTTAACAGCCTCGCCATCCCAGAAGCGGATCACCCGCCAGCCTCGTCGTTCCAAGTGTTCGGTTCGGCGGCGGAAGCGGACTCTTCGCGAGCATGAACACCGCTAGTCGACTTTTCCTTCGTGTTTCGATGGTCGCCGCACGAACGATTGGTTTGAAACCCATGGCTTCGTAGAGTTCGGCGGGAGAGTAAGCGACAACGTCGCGACGCGCTCGGCGGTCAACTTGCTTCCGCCGACAACAGAGGCTCTGGTGTCATCGCGGCGCAGCAGCGAGCGCGCGAGTTCCCCGGCGTAGACGACCGTTCCTTCCAGCGGAAGGAACAACGTGCCCACCGCGACCGCTTGGTCACCGCTGTCGACCCTGGATTGCCAGCGGCAGTCAACAGTTCTCCACCCTGAAGCTTTCGCGGATCTCTGCGCCATAGGTGGACTTGCCCTCTCCTGCGTATTGGCTCGGCGCCCCGATGGGGTCGAGCGTGTACACCTCGCGGATGTCCGGGCCCCGGCCGTTGTCGCGATAACTCAGGTCGGTGCGGATGCTTCCGCCGGGGTCGACTTCTACCCAGAGGTGGCCGGCAACAACGTTCTGAATGACGACGCTGTAGTCTTGCTCGGCCTATGCAGCGAGACTTGAAGCCGACAGTCCCAGGAGCAGTAGCCGGCGAATCACCGCGCACATGGGGCTTCCTCCTGTTTCGTCTTGCTGTAGGAAGCTTACGATCGGATTGCCAGCTGTCGTAACGAAATCCACGATCCGTAGGTCATCCGTAGGCACGGTTTCCAGGGGGCTTGCCATGCTTCGCCCCAGCGTTCACTGGGATTAGCCCGGCGTCGGCGGGCAGAGGTCGCTTTGACCGGTTCCAAGGGCGCGCGACGCTGTTCACTCGGGAGCCGAATATGAACAATTTCAGGAAGCGGTACGGCTGCGACGCGGTGGTTGAGCTGGCTTTGGCGTTTGCCACGGTCTGCTCGACCAGCCTGGTCGCCACCCTTCGCAAGAAATGTCGACTTGGCATCCTGCTCTACAAGGCGGGCCTGATTTGCCTGGGTACGTCCCTGACCTTGAATGCGTGGGCCACGCTCGCGCTAACCGCGGGCGACACCTATGTCAACGCATTGAGACCTAACTCAAAGCACGGTACCTCCGAGGTGCTCTTTGTCGATCAGGACGCGACCACTCTGATCCGATTCGATCTCACCACGCTTCCAGCCGGGACCATTGGCCTGGACATCGACAAGGCAACGGTCATGCTCTCGGTGCGTAACGTCTTGCTTGGACGGTTCAGCATTGCAGGGAGCGTGACAGTATTCACTTTGGCATCGCCATGGGACGAGGCGACGGTCACGTTCGACACGAGGCCCGCACTGGGCTCTGCAATCGTTACATTGCCGATCGCACGTTCGGGACAGCGATACGTCACAGTCGATGTTACGGCGGTGGTCCGATCGTGGCTCGACTCGGGAAACAATTACGGACTGGCAGTGGTGTCAGGTCCGATCGTGCAATCACAAGAGTCGGTGCCGACGATGACCTCCGTAACGTTTGACAGCAAGGAGGGTATGCAAGGGGGGATTCCTCCGATGCTCGACATCACCCTCGTCACAGGCGGCTCGGCCGGGCCTCCCGGGCCGCCGGGTCCTCAAGGCCCTGCAGGTTCGATGGGTGCGACAGGTCCCGCGGGTCCGGCGGGATCTACCAGGTCCAACCGGCGCTGCGGGCGCGACTGGTGCAACCGGAGCGACTGGCCCTGCGGGAGCAACCGGCCCCGCGGGCGCAACGGGTGCGGCGGGTGCCGATGGCAGGACGATTCTGAATGGGACGACGTCGCCCCCGTCGGCCGCGGGCGTGGACGGTGACTTCTATCTCGACACATCGGCGAACGTTCTGTTTGGGCCAAAGGCGCTTGGCGCATGGCCGGCGACCGGCTTTTCGATCTTCGGGCCTACCGGCGCGCAGGGTCCTGCCGGGCCGCCGGTGCTGATGGTGCGACTGGTGCGGTGGCGCGACGGGTCCGGCCGGACCTGCGGGTCCACAAGGCGCGACGGGTGCCACGGGAGCTCAGGGGCCGCAGGGTATTGCAGGTGCAACCGGTGCGCAGGGCGTCCCAGGTCCCCAGGGCCCGCAAGGTGTCGCCGGACCGATCGGGCCAACGGGTGCGACGGGTGCCACTGGCGCGCAAGGCCCCGAGGGGCCCCCGGGAACCTTCGCCCTGTTCGTCGACCTCAACAACAAAATCGTTCCGCTCGGCTTTAATCAGAGGTTGGGAAACTATTATTTAAAGAACAGCGAGGGAATCGTTGCGCGGGTTACGCCCCCTTCCGGTCAAGCTAACTTCATTTGGGACAACGAGAAGGTCGCGCGAACGGTGCTCTACTTCACCACCCTCGGCGGGCATCAGTTGCTCTACTTCACGGGGTCGGGCTGCTCGGGCGAGCGCCTTCAGCACTGACACCGTCATTGATCACGAAGATGGCAACGGTATCGCGGTTTTGCAGGATGACGCTGCCGCTGCTGCCGGACGTGATCAACGCGCAGGTGACCGTCAACTTCTGGCGAAACGACATGCAGACCGTGGACAGCGTCTAAGCAATCCGGTCGTCAGTCAGCAAGGGCGGCAACGGCGATGTGCACGGTCTTCATCGGCTCGCTTACCTCGTACGTGCGGATGATCCCTGGCGCCGATGTGACGTTCGTGAATGCGCTCGTCGGGACGATCTGATGGCACGGTCGCAACGCTGCGCCGCTCACCATTTGACTCGAGCGCGGAAGCCGTCCCGCGCTCCTGCTGGAAGCATCGTCGCGCGTGTATGCACCAGCGTGCGTCGACCCTACAACTCGTCTCTCGGAGGTTTTCATGGCACGCGTCATCGCTTCGCTCTTGTGCGCTTCCGCTATTTGCCTTCTCCCCTGTCTGCGGTCGCTGATGGGGATGAATCACCGCAGCGGTGTGTTGCAAAAACCGCTCACGTCTATGGCTTCCACTGCTGGGGCAGCGCGAATTTTGGCGCCGGATTCGAGGTCGCAAACTTCGTCGGAACGGTTGAGGGCAACGGCAAAGGGGTCTTCGAAGGCTACGGAACAGTGAGCTCGAGCGCGGGCTCGTTTGCCACGCATTTCGCCGGTTCTGCCACGTTTGGGCGCCACTGCTCCGGACGCGTCCAGTACACGACAAACGAAATCCTTCTGCCGGGTGGAGGCGTGGTTCCGTTAGCTCCCGCAACGTTCGATTTTGCGATGGTCGACGGTGGCAAAGAGATTCTCGGCGCGAGCGTCGCGCCTTTCGGCGTGATGGGCGACCAGGTGCCACGCCTGACCTGCCGGTTGGTAAGAGTGCGCGGCTAAAACGAGCTTCCGGACCGCTGGCGGGGGTTGTTTGCCCACTTCGACGGACTTTCCGTTTCCGGACGTACTGAAGCTGGATAAAGGCGCTTCGCCGACGTTTCTGAACGAACTATGG
Source organism: uncultured beta proteobacterium (assembly GCA_963804205.1). Classification (GTDB taxonomy): domain Bacteria; phylum Pseudomonadota; class Gammaproteobacteria; order Burkholderiales; family Casimicrobiaceae; genus VBCG01. The sequence continues at coordinate 180,420 of CAWDPJ010000014.1, forward strand.
CCTGTGACGCCTTGATGAACTCCGCGCGCCAGCAACGAGGCCCATGGCTGACATCGCATCGCTACCTGATCGCACGCGATGACACATGGGTGGAAGAAGCCGGGGAAGTGGAATTGATCGGGGGCTGGGCGGAAGTGGCGCTCGGAAAGGAGTTTGCCGCGTTGGCCGACACGGAGCATTACCAGGTATTCTTGACCAGCTACGACGCTGTGCCGGTGTTCGTGCAGAATCGCACCGCGAAGAGTTTCGAGATCCACGTGCTGGCGGCGCGATCGCAGAAACTGCCGCGTCCCGCGTGCTGTGCCTACCGCGTCATCGCGCAGAGATTGCGAGCGACGAGCGCCGATGGGTGATGCGAGGTGCCGTGAGTGGTGAAATTGCGAAGCGGCAGGTTGCATTGACGGGGGTGTGCGAGGCTCACTTGTCGATCGTGAATCCCGATGCTTTCACGATTCGACCCCACTGCTCGTGGTCTGCCGCTACCTGTTTCGCGAATTCCTCGGGCGACTCGCCTGCCGCGTCGAACGCCAGTTCTGCCAGGCCGCTTTGCGCCTCCGTTGCATGGATCGCTGCGCGAATCGACGCGTTAAGCCACTCGACTAATGGCGGCGAGGTCGTCGCAGGCACGAAGACACCGAACCATTCGATGGGTATATCGGCGTTCAGCACGCCGGCGTCCCTAAATGTAGGCACGTCGGGAGCGAAGCGGGAGCGTGCGGTGGTTGCGATGATCCGCAGCCTCCCGCTTTTGTAATGCGGTATCGCCTCGGACAGCACGTTCAATCCCGAAGCAACGTGGCCGCCGATGAGACCCTGGATGACGGGTGCGCCGCCGTTGTATGGCACGTGAAGGTAGCGAATGTCCGCCGCGCGACCGAGCATCTCGCCGATGAAGTGCGGAGTGGTGCCCTCGCCGGGCGACCCATACGTCGCTTGATCCGGATGCAACCTGCACCATCGGATGAACTCGCCGAGAGTCCGCACTGCATCGGGCACCGCCGGGCCGACGCTCAGCGAGACGACCGTGTTGCAAACGCTGGTCACGGGCGTGAAGTCGCGCAGCGGATCGTACGGCAGCTTCCTGTAGACATGCGGATAGACGGTAATCATCGGATGGGGCGTGAGCACCATCACCGTGCCGTCGCCGTCGCTCGCGCGCAGGTACTCGAGCGCGATCCGCCCGCCGGCCCCCGGTTTGTTCTCCACGACGAACACCGGCGAATACGCGCCCTTCATCCTTTCACTGATGTGCCGGGCAATGACGTCGGTGGAACCCCCAGGCGGAAAGCCCACGACCATGCGGCACGCCCTGTCAACGATGGGACGGGAAACCTGCGCAGCAGTCCGCGGGATCGGAAATACCAAACCCAGCGCGGACGCACGGAGAAATTGACGGCGCGACACCATTATGGGTTGACCTTCGGAGTCTCGTGAGCGGCTCGCGTCACGTCGCCCGGTTTGGGCCAAGCGTTCCCGCGTCACCCGAGATTCGCGCATAGATCGCTTCGGTTTCCGCGGAAGGCTTGATGCTCAGCACGACCGAGAGCATCTGGCGGCATCGACGGAACAGCTCCATTGCCTCGGCTCGACGGTTCTGCGCGTGGAGGCACACCATGCGACGCCCGTAGAAAGTCTCGGCCAGGGGATCGAGCTCGATGGCGCGTTCGTAGAGATCCGATGCGAGCTGCCATTGCTGTTGCGATTCCCAGTGGGCTCCCAGGCGATGGACGAAGCGCTCGAATCGTCCCCGCATGCGGTTGCGAACTGCCATGTACCAAGGTGCATCGACCTCGCCTGCAAGGAACTGCCCCCGGTGGAGCTCGAGCACCACTGACGCGGCTTGCTCGAGCGACCGGATATCGGGCTGCGGCGCATTGGCGGGAGCGACAACACGACGCAAGTGCATGCTCGAGCGCCCAGAGATCGACGAACACCAGCTGCGCATTGAGTGTGGCTCGCCGATCGGTGACCCTGATGCTGTCCGCTGAGCCCAGCAGCTTGCGCAAGCGATGGACGGTGATCTCGAACGCCTTCTGGCTGTCGCCGTCCGACGGCAACGGCCACAGCATCCCGATCACGCTGTCCGCAGACACGTTCCGCCCGCCAAGCGCGATGAGCGCCTTCAGCAGCTCCATCGGCTTGCGCTGCGCCTTGCCCTCGAACACGAGCGGTGCGTCGTCGCGGATGACCTCGAACGCGCCGAGGGTTCGGATCCTGAGCGGCCATGGCCAATTCACGACAGAGGGCGACTCCGGAATCAGCCCGCGGCGCCGGATGACGTCCCGCACATAGTCGGCTTCGATGCCGTGTTCCAGCGCTTCTGCATACAAGCGCGACATCATCCTTGGAAACCACGTCCAGTGGTTCACGATGCGCTCGCGGCGACCGACGGCGAGAGCGGTACGAAGCAAAGTACGGCAGGTCTCGATCTCCCCACAGCAAAGCGCGAGGTATGCTTCCGCGATCGTCGCCTGATACTCGGGCAGCGCGCCAGCGACCCCGACGGTACGCCGGCGATACTCGGCAATCGCTTCGCGCGCCTGCTCGAATGCACCGGTCTCGACGAGGATCTCGGCGAGCAGGAACAGGTCGAGTACTTCGTAGTACCTGCGACCACGGTCGGCGGCAAGCTGCAGTGCGGCCTGCGTCGCTGCCGTCGCCTGCACCAGATCGCCGCGCGCGAGCGCGAGCCACGCCTTCATTTCGTTGTACGGTTCGACGCGGGGCGGAGGACGGCTCACGTCATCCAGCTGCGCGACCATCGCCGCAGCTTCGTCCGACCTGCCGAGCGACAGGCAAAAGCCGATCCGGTACTGGCGGAGCACCGCCCCAATGAACAGACCATGGGTTGCTGCCGTGTCGATGCCGCGGTCGAGCACGGTCAGCGACTCGTCGGAGGCGCGTACACGCAGCAGGTAGCTGGCATGCGCCCAACTCCAATATGTGACACTGACCGCGCTCAGCTTGCTCTCCGCGAGCAGCGGTTGCACCCAGCCGATGATCCGCTCCTGAGCCGCGGTGTTGCCGACCCAGTTGAAATAGGTCATCAGGCTGAAGCCCGCCATGGCGATCTCGTTGGGATCGAGATCGGCTCCCAGGATGGTCATCGCGCGATCCGCCCATTCCGGCAGCCTCGGATGTTGTGGCTGCCGGACGAGCGCTGCATACACGGCGCGCGTCAGGCCTATCAGCAGGACACGGGGCGGGAGCTCGTCGTCGCAGGGCATCGCCAACAGCGGCTCGAGTGCGGACAGCCACCGGTCCACCCCGACCCAGGTGATGTCGTGAATGCAGGCCCGCGTCATCGCGCCGGCACATAGCATCTGTCCCGTGACGTCGCGAAACGCGAGGAAGCTGTCGTATGCCGTCTCCAGCGAGCGCCGTCCACTGGCCGGGTCTTCGAACATCTGGCTTAGACCGAGCCAATACCAGAGCCATGGATGGTCGTGCAGCACCGGGGCGGGGAGCGCCCCGATCCAATCGACGAGAAGGCCGCGCCTTCCCTGCTCGAAGATCGTCGTGGCGTGACGCAGGATGAGCTCTGCAGCACCGTCGTGGTGTCCCCATTGCAGATTCAGCGCGATGGCATCTTCGATTTGTCCGTCCTCTTCGAATAGTCGGGACGCGCGCTGCGTAATCCCGGCGCGCTCGGCGGATGGGAATTGCTCCATCGCACGCGAGCGAAGGAAAGCACGGAAGAGGCCGTGATACTGATAAGTCGTCTCTGCTTCGCCCGTACGATTTGTGAACAGATGCCGCCGCGTGAGGTCCTCCAGCAGACGCTCGGCATTCGGATCACCGGTCAGTGCGACTGCCAGCCGGGCTGTCACGCGCGGCAGGAACGAGGACATCAGCAAAGTCCGCTGATTCTCAGGCGTCGCATGCGCGAATATCTCCCCTGCGAAGTAGTCGAACACGGCCTCGCGGGAATCCCGGGATGGTGCGCCACGAGCACTGCGCGTGTAACGCTGATGCTCCAGCATCAGCACCAATCCCGAAGCCCAGCCTCCGGATTGCTCGTGCAGCGCCTTCTATGGTTACGGCGTTGATCTCGATGTAGCCACGGGCGACTTCGCGTGCTTCCTCAAGCGTGAAGCGCAGCGCTTCCGGGTCGAGGCGGATGACTGCCCGGAGTGCGCTAAGACGAGCCAGCGCCTCCGGCGGCGGCGTAAGACTCAGCGCGACCAGCTGCATGCCATCGGGAACCTCCTCGATGGCCTGCCGAACGATAACGTCCAGCGGCGAATCCGTAGCGTCCTGATAGTTGTCGAGGACGACGACCGCATCGCGCGGCAGCTGTTGGAAGAGCACACGGAAGTAGCGTCGCGCGAAGGCTGCCACCTCGATGGACGACTCCGTGGGAATCCGGGGAAGGTGAGCCCGCTTGACACGACCATCGGCGGCGGCCGCCAGGGTCAGGTAATGGAAGAAGGTCGCAGGATCGGCGTCGTCGCCATCGACCTGGTACCAGAGTCCGGGCCGTTTGCGTGCCTCGAGGTAGCTCGCAAGCAACGTTGTCTTGCCTGCGCCCGGGGCTGCGTCAATCCACACCGCCGGGTAACGACGTACGTCGTCCAGGAACGAGAACAAGCGTTCGCGTCGAGCGGCATCAGATACCCGCGGACGCGAGATCTAGGGTATGGCTGCGAGTCGCGGCTTCGCCATCGGACCGCCCCCTCGGCATGCCCAGCGGGGCACACTACCAGTGAAGGGCCCCAAACGGAAGGCAGCGGGTGCGGCACCCGATCACGCGGTCGGCAACGCGCAGCGCGCCGCTACGTTCGAAGCGAGCCTCTCGAGATAAGGATCGACGATGCCAAACGTCGACGGCGGGCGCCACATAGCGATCTGACATATCGACGAAAAAGGCGTCCGAAGGTGCAGTGCCCGACGCGATGCCGGCGTTGCACCTTTTTCGTCGGAGAGAAGTCAGGCGGGCGCCTCGGGGCGGCCCGTCGGCGCCCGCCGGCAAAATCACGAAACAACGGGCGTCCTGCGCGGCGCTACGCATCTGCAGCCGTATTGCGAGCTGCTAGGCGGTCGGCGATACGCAATGCGTGGCGACACCCGAAGCGAGCTTCTCGAGATACGGGTCGACGATGCCGTGCGCCACGAGCGCGATCCGCGTCCGCTCGAGGTAATCCTGCGACGTGCCGAGATGCCCGCACGCACTTCCGATGACCGCCGCCTGCTGCTCGACTGTCAGGTTCCCGGCGTACTGCGGATGGTCGCGCTTCACGGTGAACGCGAGCCCGATGATCGTCCTGCCTTGCGCGTCGAGCTTCACCCATTTCGGGTTGTAGCCGCCGACGACCATCTCGCGCCGCCACAGGAGATGCAGCTCGTCGATCGCAAGCGGTGACGGCAGGCGGTAAGCGACGCCCCGACACGAGCCGCCCGGGATGAGCGCCAGCACGAGCCCGGGGATCTCGGCGGTGCCGCGCGACGCAACCGACCACAGGCAGAAGCTGCGGTGCAGGCCGCGCACGAGCGCGGGTTTCGCTTCCGCGATCGGGAAGATCGGATTCCACAGCAGCGATCCGTAGCCGAACACCCACCAGCCCGCGCCCTTCGGCTTCGCAGCGAGCGTGGCGTTCAGCGATGCGGACAACTGCTCGTCGCTCAGCGCATGCGACGTGCCGACGCTCTTCAGGTAGATCTCCCGCATGCGCCCCATTTCGAGGTCGCTGGCGCGACAGACCGCGGATCTCGGAGGCGAGCGGCGGCAATCGGGGCGGGGCCGAGCCCTTCTCATCCATCGCGGCTCTCTTCGCGCAGCTGGCGCGCGAGCTCCCGCTTGGCGCGCTGGCGCTTCGCAGACGGCGATCGCTCGTGCGGTCCGCCCTTGCCGAGCAACGGCGAGCGCGCGACCGGATTGCGGGGCTTGAGGCTCGGCGGAGGATGCTTTTTGGCGCGCTTCATAGTCGGCTCAACGCGCGAGCGTGGATGCTGCGTCTACACCAGCCCCCGGAACGGAAGCCGCGCCTCGCACCACGCCGCGACGGCAAGCAGTTTCGCATCGTTTCCGGGGCTTGCGAACAGCTGCATGCCGAGCGGCAAGCGGCGGGCGTCGAAACCGATCGGCAGCGTGATTGCCGGGGCGCCCAGGAGCGACGCCAGCGTGCAGCAGGACGGGTCGCCGGTCGATTCGAGCCCTTCCGGTGCCGCGGCGGGCGCCGGCGGCGCGATTACGGCATCGTAGTGAGCGATCCAGTCGGTCGCGGCGGCGATCATCGCGGCACGGCTTGCGAGCGCGCGCCGGTAGTCGTCAGCGGTGAAACCGCGGCCTTCGTCGAGCGCGTCGTTCAATGGTCTTCGACAATTGCGCTCGCGCACGTTCCTGCAAGTCGCTCAGGTTGCGTGCGGCCTCGTACAGCATGATGACGCGATGCACGCGCGCGGCTTCGTGCAGCGCGTCCGGCAATGCGACCGGCACGATGGTCGCACCAGCCATGCGCAGGCGCGTGGCCGCCGCGTCGAGCGTGTCGTCCGCATCGCAGTCGAGCTGCGTCCACGGAAAGTCCGACAGATAGGCGAGCCGCGGAGGCGACGGGAGCGCAAGCAGCAAGGGCGGCGTCTCCATGAGGGTCGCGGCGAGCAGCGCGGCATCGGTTGCGGTCCGCGTGAACGTGCCGAGCGTGTCGAGCGTCTCGCTGAACAGGTTGACGCCGTCGAACGGAATCGCGCCGAGGCTGGGCTTGAACCCGACGATGCCGCAGTACGCCGCCGGCCGGATCACCGAGCCGTTCGTCTGCGTCCCGAGCGCGGCCGGAACGTGCCCGGCCGCGACGGCAGCGGCCGAGCCCTGCGACGAGCCGCCCGGCGTGTGCCGCACGTTCCACGGATTCCTCGTCTTGCCGGGATGCATGAACGCGAGCTCGGTCGTCACCGTCTTGCCGAACGCGTAACCGCCGGCGGCGACGAGACGTCGAACGCATGCGGCATCGGCGGGCGCGGTGAATCCCTCGAACGCTGTCGAGCCCATGCGCGTCGGCAGCGACCGCGTGTGAATGATGTCCTTCAGGCCGACCGGAATGCCGTGCAGCGGACCGCGCGCGGTCGCACGCAAGGGCGTCGAGGCGTTTCGCTTCGCTCCTCACCGCCTCCGCATCCAGATGGGCCCACGCACCGATGGGGACGTCGGTCGATTCGATGCGGGCGAGCAAGGCATCGGCGTAGTCCAGCGCGCGCAGCGTGCCCTGGTTGAGCTCCGCCGACGCCTCGGCCAGCGTCAGAGCATGAAGCCCGTCATGGGCGGCACTCGGCGCTCATGCGTGCGGTTCCGAGATCGTGATCGGCGCCGCGGGCGTGACCGGATGCGGCGGTGTCTCGGGCAGGAACAGCTCGATCGTGCGGTTGAGGAAGCGGCGGCCGAGCTCGGTGGCGGCGATGCGCGAAGGATCCGGTTCCAGCAGGCCGCGCCCTGCACGCCCTCGTCGAGCGCCTTCGCGACGATCGCGAGCGGATAGCCGGTACGCTCCGCGAACGTCGAGCTCGCAACGCCCTCGGTCAGACGCAGCGCGTTCAGCATGAACTCGAACCCGACTTCGTTCCGCGCGCACTTCGCGTCGCTCCATCGCCGGCTCGCCGGCGGCGATCTTCTCCAGGTACTGTCGCGGCTGCTTCCAGCGGACCTCGCGCACGATGCGATCGGGAAACGAAAGCTTCGCGTGCGCGCCGGCGCCGATGCCGAGATAGTCGCCGAATCGCCAGTAGTTGAGATTGTGCGCGCAGGTGCGCCCCGCCTTCGCGTACGCGGAGACTTCGTAGCGTGCGTAGCCGGCCCCGGCAAGGCGCGCTTCGACGGTCTGCTGCATGTCCGCCGCGAGATCGTCGTCGGGCAGCGGCGGCGGATGGCGATGGAACAGCGTGTTCGGCTCGAGCGTCAGCTGGTAGAACGACAGATGCGGCGTGCCGAATGCGAGCGCCGCTGCGATATCCGCCTCACATTCGGCGAGCGTCTGCTCCGGCAGCGCGAACATGAGGTCCAGGTTCACGTTCCCGAAGATCATCAGCGCGCTTTCGGCCGCGCGGCGCGCCTCGTCGGCGTCGTGGATGCGGCCGAGCGACCTCAGGTGCCTCGGATCGAAGCTCTGGATGCCGAGCGACAGGCGATTCACGCCCGCGCCGAAGAACCCTGCGAACTTCTCGCGCTCGAACGTGCCCGGGATTGGCTTCGAGCGTGACTTCCGCGTCGGCCAGCAGCGGCAGGCGCGCGCGGACGCCGGCGAGCAGACGGTCGATCGACTGCCGCCGAGAACAGGCTCGGCGTGCCGCCGCCGATGAAGATCGAGACGACCTTGCGACCCCACACCTGCGGAAGCGCGCTTTCCAGGTCGGCGAGCAGCGCATCGACGTACGCGTCCTCGGGCAGCGCCTCGCGCAGCTCGTGCGAATTGAAATCGCAGTACGGGCACTTCTTCACGCACCACGGGATATGGATGTACAGCGACAGCGGCGGCAGCGCGCTGAACTGCGGGCTGCGTGGGGTCAGACCCCAATTTCGCGAGCGCCGTCATAGCCGTCAACGTTGCAGCAGAAGCGAATTCGGGGTCTGGCCCCGTTCCGATCGCAATTTCTCGATCAAGGCGCGAATCGCCTTGCCGCGATGCGACAGCGCATTCTTCCTTTCGAGCGGAAGCTCCGCGCCCGTCATCCCCGTCTCGAGGTCCTCGAAATGCGGGTCGTAGCCGAACCCGCCGCTGCCGCGCGGCGAGTCGACGATGCGGCCGTGCCACGCACCCTCGGCGATGATCGGCTCCGGATCGTCGGGCGTGCGAACCAGCACGAGCATGCAGTAATAGTGCGCGCGTCGATCCTCGACGTTGCGCAGGTCGGCGATCAGTCGCGCGTTGTTGCGCGCGTCGGACTTCGGCTCGCCGGCGTAGCGTGCGCTGATCACGCCGGGCGCGCCGCCAAGTGCTGGCACGCACACGCCCGAGTCGTCGGCGAGCGCGGGCAGCTTCGCATGCGCGCTCGCGTGACGCGCCTTGGCCAGCGCGTTCTCGACGAACGTCAGATGCGGCTCGTCGACTTCGGCGATGCCGAGATCGGCTTGCGGAATCACCTCGATACCCAGCGGCTCGAGCAGGCGGCGGAACTCGCGGAGCTTGCCGGGGTTGTTGGAGGCGAGGACGAGTTTGCGGAGCACGGACGCTGCGATCTGACGCTTGGCGGAGAAATGACTGATCGTTCAGCGTTTGCTGAACCGCTCACGCCGCCAGCAACCCCAGCGCCTGCTCCTGGCACGCGATCAGGTGGGCGATGCCCGATTCGCCCAGCCCGATCAGCGCATCGAACTGCGCCTTCGAGAACGGCCTGCCCTCGGCGGTTCCCTGCAACTCGACGAATCCGCCCGCGCCGGTCATCACGACGTTCATGTCGGTTTCGCAAGCCGAGTCTTCCGCGTAGTCGAGGTCGAGCACGGGAACGTTGTCCACGATGCCGACCGACACCGCCGCGACGAAATCCTTCAGCGGTTCACGCGCGACCAGGTCACGCTCCTTGCACCAGCGGATCGCGTCCGCGAGCGCGACACACGCACCCGTGATCGCTGCGCAACGCGTGCCGCCGTCGGCCTGAAGCACATCGCAATCGATCCGGATCGTGCGCTCGCCGAGCAGCGAAAGGTCGGTGACCGCGCGCAGGCTGCGCCCGATCAGGCGCTGGATCTCCTGCGTGCGTCCCGACTGCTTGCCTTCGGCGGCCTCGCGGCGCGTGCGCGTGTGCGTCGAGCGCGGCAGCATGCCGTACTCCGCCGTGAGCCAGCCGCCTCCGCTACCCTTGAGGAAGGCGGGAACGCCGTCTTCGACACTCGCCGTGCACAACACCTGCGTGTCGCCGATCGCGATCAGCACCGAGCCCTCGGCGTGGCGCGTGAAATTCCGCGTGATGCGGATCGGGCGCAGCTGGTCGGGCTGGCGCCCGTTTGGACGAAGCGACATGATCGGCCTTGAAATGGGCAACCGTGATTATAGCGAGCGCGACTAGCGCAACAGAGCGGGGCAGCCCGGTGCTGCGACGCGGTCCGCGACAGCGCCGCGTCGAGCGACCAGCGAGGCGACCAGCCGCGTCGCCTCGCGGAACGACGACGTGTCGACTTCGAGCGAATCGGTGAGCCGCGCCACGACGACGCTTCGTCCCGCGGCGAGCCCGGCAATGCGCAGCATCGGTACCGGCACGGCGAAAAGACGCGCCTTCACTTTCCACGCCACCGCAATCGCCCGCACCAGATCCGGCGTGGACACGGCTTCCGCATCGGCCACGAAGTGGACGCCGGAGGCGAGCGCTGGCGCAGCGATCGCCGCCTCCACCGCTTCGACCAGATTGCCGACGTAGAGCAGGCTGCGACGATTGCGGACCGAGGCGAGCGGCAGGCGGCGACCGGACACGACCGCCTGAACCAGGCGCGCGAAATTGCCCTTGGCGTTTCGACCGTAGACGAGTGGCAGCCGCAGCGCGATCGCGGACATCGTCGATTCCTTCGCCGCGTCGAACAGCGCCTCCTCGGCCGCGAGCTTGCTCCGCGCATAGGCGTCCTGCGGATTCGGCGGATCGTCTGGACGAAACGGCCGGCCCCGACGCGACCGCTCGCCGCTCACCTTCACCGAGCTCGCGAGGATGAAGCGGCGCACATCCGTGCGCGCTGCGATCGTCGCGAGACGCGCCGTGAGATCGACGTTCGCTGCCTGCGTACGCACGCGCGGGATTGCGGTCCGCTTCGACCATCACATGCGCGCGCCCCGCCAGGTGCACGACCGCGTCCGCACCGCCGACGACATCCTCGAGCGCCGCATCGTCGAGCTGCGACAGGTCGCCGATCGGCTGCAGGTCCGACGCGAGGCCTTTGTGCATCTGCCGCACGGTGCCGATGAACGGAAGGCTGCGCGCGCGGAAATGCGCGCACAGCGCCGATGCCGATGAAGCCGCTCGCACCGGTGACAACGATGAACCCTTCAGCCATCAGGCAGACAAGAACCTACGCACTCACTGGACGCCCCCATCGCCCGAATGCGATGGGGGCGATTTTGTGATGTTGCTTGCTGAGTCATATCCATCGCCAGCCATGCTTGCGATAGAACCGGAATCCGCTGCGGATGAACCAGCCGATATGCATCACGCCCTTGCGCGATGCGCCGCCGCCGTGGTGCCGGACGTGCATCGACGGCAGGTACGCGGTTCGCGTGATCCGGTTCAACCGCACCGTCCAGTCGTAATCCTCGAAGTAGAGGAAGAACTTCGGGTCGAAGCCGCCGGTCGCATCGATCGCCGATCGCCGCACCAGCAGGCACGCACCGGACATCGCCGGAATGTCGATGATCTCGCGCTCCGGATCCGGATCGATCACGTCCCGCATCTCGTAGCGTTCCAGGCGCCGGCGGAACAATGCCCGCACGAAGCGCGGCGTGAACCCGCGCAGCAGCAGGTCGAACACGGCCGGGAAACGGCGGCACAGATACTCCTGGCGCTCGCCGTTCCCGTCGAACACCTCGGGTGCGATCGCACCTACGTCCTTGTGCTCGGCCAGCCAGCGCACGCCGACGGCCAGCGCATCCGGCGCGAGCTCCACATCGGGATTCAACACGAGGTGATAGTCGGCGCCGCTGCCATGCAGCACCAGGTTGTGCGCAGCGCCGTAACCGATGTTCGCGTGACCGTGCAGGAACGTCAGCTGCACGTTCGCATCCTTGAAGCGGCCCTGCGCGAGCTTGATCGCTTCCTTCGCGATCGCGCGATCTCCGGAATTGTCGATCAGCGCGAACGCGACCGTGCGGACCACGCCATCCTCGCGCGCGGCCCCGATCGCGAGCACCAGCTTGCGCAGGCACCGCTCGAGCAGGCGGAGGTCCGGACGGAACGTGACGATCGACACCTGCAGCGATGCCGGAAGCTTCGGGCGTCCGTCGTCGAAGGGCAGCTCGAAGACCCGCGCGGTCAGCGTGACCGCAGGCTCCGGCGTCTGCGGCGAGAGCTCGGACGCGACCGGCGCAAGCGGCGACGTCGGCGGGTCGCTCGTCACGACCGGGTTTCTGCCGCGGCGGGCATGCGGGTGAAGCGCGTGACCATGAGAGGGGACGGCAACGGCTGCTGCCGTGCGCGAGGCGATTGGCCTAGAATCGGTAATCGTACCTTGCCGTCAACCCGTGCGGCGGCCGCCGCCACCGATCCCCCATGGAAGCTTCCGAACACCGCCTGCGCCGCAAGCTCGCGCGCGGCGAGACGCTCGCCGGCATCTGGTCGCTGATCCCGCACGCGCAGGTGGTCGGCACGCTTGCTTCCGCCGGGTTCGATTTCGTGCTGCTGGACTGCGAGCACGGCGCCTACGACTTCGGCACACTCGAGTCGGCGATCGCGGCCTGCGAGCTGTCCGGCGCTTCGCCGCTGGTGCGCGCGCCCGGGGCGGATGCGTTCTTCATCCAGCGCGCGCTCGACCTCGGCGGCCGAGGGCATCGTCGTGCCCCAGGTTCCCGATGCGGACGCAGCTTCACGCGCGGTGGCGATGGCCCATTTCGCACCGGACGGCACGCGCGGCTACAACCCGTTCACGCGCGCCGGCAACTTCGGCGTCGCACCGCAACCGAAGCTTGCAGCCGGCTTCCCGTTCACCGGCGTGCTCGTCGAGTCGCCGGCCGCGGCCGCGGCGCTCGAGCGCATCGCCGCGTTGCCGCAGCTCGACTTCGTCTACCTCGGCGTATACGACTACTCGGTAGCGCTCGGCATCCCCGGCCAGGTCGACGATCCGCGCGTGCAGGCGTTCGTGGAGCGCGCCGCGCGCATCCTTCGCGGTGCGGGCAAAGCGGTCGCCACGACCGCGATGAGCGCCGCCCAGGTCGAGCGGCTCGTGCGCGCCGGCGTGAACGTGCTGGTCTACGGCACGGACACGTGGCTGATCGGCAACGGCGCGCGGGACGGGCTCGCGCTCTATGCAAATGCACCAGGACGATCGACATGAATCGACATTCGGCGGAGGCGCTGGTCGCCTTCGCGCACGCATTGCTCGCGAAGGCAGGCATGCGCGACGACATCGCGCGCGACGTCGCGGAGATCCTCGTCGACGGCGACCTCCTCGGTCACACGACGCACGGCCTCGCGCAGCTGCCTGGCTACCTGAGCGAGATCGAGAAGGGCACGATGCGCAAGGATGGCGCACCGACGGTCGTCGCATCGCGGCCCGCGGCGCAGGCGTGGGATGGTCACCGCCTGCCCGGTCCGTGGCTCACGCTGCGCGCGCTCGATGCGGCGATCGCGATGGCGGTGACGCAGGGCACCGGCACGGTGACGATTCGCCGTTCGCATCACATCGCGTGCCTCGCGGCCTACCTGAAGCGCGCGACCGATCGCGGGCCTGATGCTGCTGCTCCTGTGCTCGGATCCGTCGAACGCGAGCGTTGCGCCGTTCGGCGGCGTGTCGCCGGTGTTCACGCCGAATCCGCTCGCGGCGGGCATCCCGACGTCAGGCGATCCGATCCTGCTCGATGTGTCCGCGAGCTACACGACGAACGGTCTGACCGGCCGCCTGCACAAGGACGGCCAGAAGCTGCCGCATGCGTGGCTGCAGGACGCGCAGGGCAATCCGACTGCGGATCCGGCGGTCCTGTTCGACGAACCGAAAGGCACGCTGCTGCCGCTCGGGGGCCTCGATGCGGGGCACAAAGGCTATGCGCTCGCGTTGCTGGTCGAGGCGTTCACCGCGGGCCTGACCGGCTTCGGCCGCGCCGATCCGTCGGAGGGCTGGGGCGCGACGGTGTTCCTGCAGGTGCTCGACCCCGAGGCGTTCGGCGGACGTGATGCGTTCGTCCGCCAATCGAGCTGGCTGGCCGACGCCTGTCATGCCGCGACGCCGCGGCCCGGGTGGAACCGGCGTTCGACTGCCGGGCGAGCGCGGGCTGAAGCTGATGCGCGAGCAGCGCGAGCGCGGCGTCGAGCTGCATCCGTCGATCCTGCCCACGCTGGCACCGTGGGCGGAAAAGCTCGGCGTCGCTGTTCCCGGTTCGATCTAGCAGCGTGATGCAAAACGGCGGAAGACAAACAGCCCCGCGCACGATGCGCGTTGTTTCGTAGCCATTGCCGGCGGGCGCCGCCGGGCCGCCCCAAGGCGCCCGCCTGAATCCAATCTCGATGCAAAAGGCGCAACGTCGCCATCACGCAAGGCACCGCCCCTGCGGACGCCTTTTGCATCGACCTGCTAGACGCTACGGCAGCAGCTGCGCCAGCGCCGAGCGCAAAGGCAGCAGGGCCAGCAGGCCGACGACGGCCCACGCCCAGAGCGCGGGATCGCGGAACCAGGCGCGCGCACGCTCGCGGCAGGCCGACGACGAGGCCGGCAGTGGGTTCATTCCCTTCATCTCGTTCACGCTTTGCGCTTCTCCGCCGCGGCCACCGCCTTCGCCGGATGCAGCAGCATGCGGCGTCCGTCCGGCGTCTTCTCCACGGTCTCGCGGATGATCGCGATGACTTCGGTTGGCTTGAGCTTCGGATTCACGGCGAGCATCTTCGCCGCGAGGTTCGTCGCTTGCGGCGCTGCCATCGACGTGCCGGACTCGGCGAGCTTCTCGCCGCCCGGGATCACGCTGTCGACCTGGTAGCCGTTCGCATGCGCGACGACGGTCTTGCCGTAGCTCGTGAACGACGCCTCGTCGCCGGCGCGGTCCACCGCGCCAACGGTCAGCAGGTTCGGCGCATCGATCGCCGCAGGAATGCTCTCGGCGAACGTCGAATCCGAGTTCTCGTTGCCGGAGGCGGCAACGAACAGGATCTCGGGCGCGCTCTTGATCGCGCGCGTCAACGCATCGCGGCCGATATCGAAGTAGACGCGGGCGATCTTCTTGCGCTCGTCCGGCGTCTTGCCGATGCCGCACTGCTCGAGCGCCTCCTCGTAGCCGCCGACCGACCCGCCCCAGCTCATGTTGACGACGCGCACCTTGTGCCGCTTGAAGAATTCCACGTACGCGTTCGTGTTCTTCGCGCCCTGGTCGACCAGCGCGCGCGTCGGGCAGGGATCGGGCGTCAGGTGCCAGTCGAACTCGATCCGCGCGGTCGCAAGACGTGCGTACGGATTGCCGGCGAGCGCGATTCCGGCGACGTGAGTTCCATGGATGTAGTTGCCGGCGAGGCTGATCTCCTCGATCGCCGATTTGTATTTCTCCGGCGGCAACGTCGACAGGAAGGTCTTGACCTCGCGCGGCCTCGGGCGTGTCGAGGTTCGACTGCAGGTCCGAAAAGCCCTTCAGCATCGCCTTCATCTTCGGCAACCGGCCGCGAAGCTCGCCGGGGATCGCCATCAGCTCGGTGTTCGCCGGCTTCTCGAACCGATCGAAACCGATGACCACCGGCTTGCCGCCTTCCTTGATGACACGATCGGCGAACAATGCAGTGTCCACGCCGCTGTCCCACACCGCGATGTTGACCGGCGCGTACTTGCCCGAAGCGGGCAGCGCGATCTCGCGGGTCGCCCAGATGTCCGGCTTGTCGACCTTGTTCGCCGCCAGGTACGACGTGTAGGTCTGCACGAGCACCGGTTTCAGCGGGATCGTCGTCGCAAGCCGGTACTTCGCACCGACGATCGCCGGGGCGAAGTCGGACGACAGCGCGCCCGCCTTGTCCACGATCGGCTGCAGCCGCTCGCGCACGCTGCCGATGATCAGCGGCTCGCCGGCGAGCTCGGCCGAGGCCTTGATTTCCTTCACTTCGTTTTGCACGACGTTGAACGGCATCTTGTCGAGCGCCTCGCGGATCATCTGCCCGACTTCCTGCCGATACGCGTCGCTGACCCGCGTGCCGACTTTCCGCTCGGCCATGATCATCGCGCGCAACGTCAGCCCGGACAGCAGCTTGTCCGCCGGCTTCTCCTCGAGCGCGCGCATGCGGTCGACGCGCAGCATCGCATCGTCGTAGCGGCCCTCGAGATAGTCGAGCTGCGCGAGCGTGCCTTGATAGCCACGCTCGATTGCCTTGTCGGGAATCTCGTACTTCGCCAGCACCGAGTCGATGTCGGCGCGAAGCTTCGCCGCGAACGCCTTGAACTTCCCGTCGTCGCGAAGAAGGTCCTCGACCTTGCCGTCGATCGGGTAGTTGAACCGCGGCAGGTCGGCAGCCTTCTCGACGCGCTGCTTGGCGCGGGGCCTGGGAGAACGTGGGGACGGCGACCAGCGCAGCGAGCGCGAACGCAAGGGTACGGAGCAGCATCGACTTCTCATCCAAGAGGCGGGGAATCGTAATTTATAGCAGGCGGCGGCCCCACGTGGCGGATCGATGACAGGTTGCGGCATGGAGCGACAAACCGCGGATTTCCGCGACCAGCCGCTGGGCGACGCGCCGCGCTAGGGCGCGCGGCCCGCGACGATCCGGGGGATGCCGGCGAGGTCGCGCAGCGGCTGCACGTCCACCAGGCCGCAGCCCTCGAAGAGCCGCCGGACCAGCTCGGACTGATCGTAGCCGTGCTCGACCAGCGAGGCTGCCCCCGGGTACGAGGCGGTCGCGCGCACCCGTCACGACCGACTTCAGCGCGCTCAACGGGTCGGCGCCGGGACTCAATGCGATTCGCGGCTCGAAGCGCAGATCGCCATCCGTCAGGTGGGGATCGCCCGGTGCGACATACGGCGGGTTGCTCAGGATCGCGTCGAACGGCCCTTCGGGCGTGCCCGCATACCAATCGGCACGCATGAAGGTCACGTTGCGCAGCGCCGAGACGCTCGGCGTTATGGCGCGCGATGGCCAGCGCCTCATCCGACACGTCGGTACCCCAGACGCTGGCATCGGGTCGCTCGTGCGCGATCGCGAGCGCAATGGCACCGGAGCCGGTGCCGAGGTCGATGACGCGCGATTGCCGGTTGAGCGGCAGACGGGCCAGCGCAGCCTCGACGAGCGTTTCCGTCTCGGGCCGCGGAATCAGCACTGCGGACGAAACGGTCAGCGTAAGCCCCCAGAATTCGCGCTCGCCGACCAGATAGGCGACCGGCTCCCCATCCCGCCTGCGTTTTGCGAGCGCGAAGAATGCTTCCGCCTGCGAGCGCTCGAGCGGATCGGTTGCATGGGCGATCAGCCACGCGCGATCCCGACCGAGCACGTGCGACAGGAGTGCACGAGCGTCGACCGGCACGAGACCCGATTGCTCGAGCGCGCCGCGCACCGTCGGAGCGTCGGCCACTAGGCTCGCTCCGCGAAGTAGACCTGCATCGGCCGGCCGTAGTGCTCCTCGACACCGCACGGCTCCATGCCGATCTTGACGAGCACGCGCTGCGACGCGACGTTTTCCGGCCAGGTCAGGCCGAGCACACGCGACAGGCCAAGCGTTGCGAAACCGTGATGCAACACCGCGCGCGACATCTCGGTGGCATAGCCTTGCCCCCAGCAATCGACCGGTAGCCGATAGGCGATCTCGATGGCATCGCCTTCCGGAACCTTGAACAGTCCGCAACCGCCGACGTATGCGCCATCGTCGCGGCGGCTCGCGTGCAGCAGTCCATAACCGGGACGCTCGAGGTAAGCCGCCTGCATCCGTCCGATGCTCGCGTGCACCTCGTCAGGCGTGCGCGGCGCAAGCCCGTTCGCCAGGTAGCGCATGACCCGCGCGTCGCCGTCGGAGCGCAACAGATCATCCGCGTCGGCAGCGGTGAATTCGCGCAACACCAGCCGCGGCGTCTCGAGCAGCGTGGGCATGCGGACGGCGGGATTACGCCAGGCGTCCGAACCAGAGCAGCGACAGCGTGCCGGCGGCCACTGCGAAGGCCGCAGCCAATGCCGCGAACAACGCGCTGACCTCGGTCTTCCGGCGTTCGAGCACGTACTTCGCGTTCAGCTCCTCGTACACGCGCTTCAGATCCGCGGCCGATGCCGCATGGAAATACTCGGCCTTCGTGATGCCGGCAATGCCCTTCAGCACTTCCTCGTCGAAGCGCATGTAGATCGAGTAGCCGTCGATCTCGGCGGGCGCGCCGCCGGCGGTCCCGAAGCCGACGGTGAACACGCGCACGCCGCGTTCGGCGGCCATCCGCGCCGCATCGAGCGAATCCGGTCCGATCGTCCGGCGTCCGTCGGTGAGCAGGATGATCGCGGCGGAAGTGTTCGACCCGGGCTCGACCGGCGTGAACGCCGGCTTCTGCGCGACCTTTCGCGACGGCCGCCGAGTCCTTCGAAGGCACGTGCCGCCCGGAACCGCGAGGGTTCGAGCTCGGCAGCTTGTGCTCGAGCTCGAGCATCGTCATCGGGAAACAGCGTCGCGAGCGACAGGATGATCCCGCTGCCGATCGCCGTGTGCATCTGCATCTTGAAGCGATCGATCGCCGCGACCAGCTCCTCGCGGTCGCGCGTCGGCGGCTGGACCAGATTCGCCGATCCGGCGAAGGTCACGATACCGACGCGCACGTCGTCGGGCTGCGCCTGAACGAACGTCTTCGCGGCTTCCTGCGCCGCGGTCATCCGGTTCGGCAGCACGTCCTTCGCGCGCATCGAAAGCGACACGTCGATCGCGAGCATGATCGTGCGCTGATGCGTCGGGAGCGTGATCTGCGCGAGCGGGCGCGCAGCCCGCGACGATTGCAAGCGCCAGCGCAACCAGCAGCAGTGCCGGCGGGACATGCCGGCGGATGCTGGCACCCGGCCCGAGCGCCTCGCGCACGAGCGGGAGGTTCGGATGGCGTACGGCGAATTTCTTCCGGCGGCGAAGCAGCAGCACGTAGCCGGCGATCAATGCCGGCACGAGCAACAGGAACGCAAGCGCTTCGATCCAGACGAATGTCATGTCCACGGCGAGCACGGCGATGGCCGTGCGCGTCCACGGTGCTCTTCAGGCCGCGGTCGTCCCGCGCATCCGAGCCCGAGCAATCACTCTAACACCACCGCCGCGTGAGCGGAGCGCCGGCGCCTCCGCCGGCGCTTTCCGAACCGCGCCACGGGATTTGACGCGCCGCGTATGCTCCGACTAGCTTGCATCGACGGCTTCGCTTCCACCGATGAACATCCTTCAGACCGAGCGCCTCGTGCTGCGGCGGCTGTCGACCGACGACGCGCCGTTCATCGTCCAGCTGCTGAACGACCCCGACTGGCTGCGCTTCATCGGCGACAAGTCGGTGCGCACGCTCGAGGAAGCGCGCGACTACCTGTGCAAGGGTCCGATCGCCATGTATGCGCGGGAAGGCTTCGGGCTGTACCTCACCGCGTTGAAGGACCGCGACGTGCCGATCGGCATGTGCGGCCTGATCCGGCGCGAAGGGCTTCGCGACGTCGATCTCGGGTTCGCGTTCCTGCCTGCATTCCGCGGGCAGGGTTATGCGTTCGAAAGCGCCGCCGCGGTGATGGTGCACGGCCGGACCATGCTCGGCCTGCATCGCATCGTCGCGATCACTTCGATGGACAACGAGCGCTGCACGCGCCTGCTGGAGCGGCTCGGGTTTGCTCGCGAACGGTTGCTGCGGTTGCCGGGCGATACCGAGGACGTCCAGCTGTTCGCATCGCCGCCCGCCGGCCCGCCTGCCGACGCGGCCTGAACGTTCCGCGCCGGTCGTCGCCGTTGCAGGCGGCCGTCCGCGCGCGCTATACACTATCGGATGCGGCGCCTTCGAGCGCCTTAGCCCTTCCCCAACCCGACAAAGGACGTCCGTTGCCCAAGCCCAATTACGCATTCCAGAAGCGCCAGCGCGACCTCGCCAAGCAGCAGAAGAAGGAAGAGAAGAAGCAGAAGAAGGCGGCCTCGAAGGCCGTCCCCGCCGACGCCCAGGCCGAGCCGGCAGCGCCCGACAGCGGCAAGACGGAGCCCTGACGCGCTACGCGCAGTGCCCGGCTCGCGGTCGAGTCGTGCCTTGAAGCTACGGCCGGTCCGGTCCGGAGGCGACGTCGAGCCTCCGCAGGAGCGGCGACATGGCGAAAGCGGCAAGCAGGCGCGGCCATCTCGGCCGAGGAACGTCGGATCGGCGGTCGGGGACGTCGCTACAGCGATTTCGTCGCTGCGCCTGATGCCGTCGATGCAACTTCTGACTCGCCGCGAACGCCACGACCGTGCTGGCGGCTTCCTGCGCTCAAGTCGATCCGACGGGGTCGCGAGGCACTGGACATCCTGCAGACCTGCGTCTGACTTGCACGCGGTCTACCGTGGCGGCTACGCGGTCGTGCTGTACGTTCAAGCGCTGCGGCTCGCGGTCGAAATGAAACAAGGCTGCGGGCGTATCGACCAGCACCGTGCGCCGCGTCGCCTCGTCCGGAATCCAGGTCTCGATCCAGTGGACGCACTGGGCGTAGCGAATGTCGTCCTCGAACGAGACGAATGGCCAGTCGCTCGCCCACACGAGCTGCCGGGGACCCCCGGCATCGAGCAGCGCATCGACAAGACGTCGCGGGTCCGCCTCGCCGAACCGGTACGGGCCCGACAGCTTCACGAACGTGTCGCCGCTGCGTACGCCTTCGAGCACTTGCTGGAATCCCGAGCACGCCGTACCGCGCGCGGGATCGGGCGAACCGAAATGATCGACGACGACGCGCACGCCCGTTTCGCGCAGTCGCGGCAATACCGCGGCGAGCTTCGGGCCTTCGAGATAGATCTCGACGTGCCAGTTCCGCTCTCTGATGCGCGCGAGCAGCGAACGATAGGCGGGACTGGTCACGTCCGGCAATGCATCGCGACGAACCCAGTTGAAGCGGATGCCGACGACGCCGCGGCCAGCCATCGAGTCGAGGATCGAATCGTCGATCTCGGGCGCGACGGTCACCGTGCCGCGCAGCCGCTCCGGATGTGCGTCGAGCGCTGCGAGCAGCAGCGAGTTGTCGGTGCCGTAGAAGCTCGGCGCAGTAAGCACACCGTGCGATATCCCGTGCGCGTCCAGCACGTCGAGGTACTCATCGACGGTGACGTCGCGCTTCGGTGCCGAATGCCGGTTCGGCGCGAGCGGGGCGTCACGTCGCATGACGTGAGCGTGCGAGTCAACGGCGATGATTGCCGGATTGCCGGGAACGCGCATCGCTTCAGCGCGCCGCTGCGGGCTTCGTCGTTCGCCCGGGCACGATCGCGGCGGGGCCGCCTGCACCGTACTTCGCCGCGAGCTGGCCGGCGGTGAGGAAACGCTGCTCGAGCGCCTCCACCTCGTCGAGCGCCATGATGTCGTGCAGCTCCTCGAACGAGACCAGCGCGTCGGGACGATCGACCGGCTCGCCGCTGTCGAGCGATTCCCCGAGCAGCGCGAGCCCCTTCTGCATGCCACGAAGCGCGCACGCAGTCAGCAATCGCGGGTAGATCACGGCGGCCACGCCCAGATCCTGCAGTTGCTTCGCCGAAAGCAGCGGCGTCGTCGAGCGGCGCCGGATCCCGAAGCCCATGTTCACCGACAGCGGCTTCGAGACGTTGCGCGCGATCGTGCCGATGTCGTCGGCCGACAGCGCCGCATCCGCGAACAGCAGATCCGCGCCCGCCTCGGCATACAGATTGAGGCGGCGGATCGCTTCGGCGACGCCATGGGTCGCAAGCACGTCGGTGCGCGACTTGATGACGAAGTCCGGATCGACGCGCGCTTCACTCGCCGCGCGGATCTTCTGCACCATCTCGTCGGCGGCAATCACTTCCTTGCCCTTCATGTGGCCGCATCGCTTCGGCCATACCTGGTCTTCCAGCATCAGTCCGGCCACGCCGGCGCGCTCGAACGCGCGCACCGTGTGATAGACGTTCAATGCGTTGCCGTAACCCGTATCGGCATCGGCGAGCAGCAACAGGTCCGAGCACGCGGCGATCGCGCGCGCAGCCGCGACGTTCTCGTCCAGGCCCATCAAGCCGACATCCGGCTGTCCGAGCCGGCTTTCGCTCACCCCGCTGCCGGTGATGAACGCAGCCGTATAGCCCGCCTTCTGCACGAGGCGCGTCGAGAAGCCGTCGAACACGCCAGGCATGACGAGGATCTCGGGCGCGTTGATCATCGCTCGCAACCGTTTGCCGGAACTCTCCATTGCCGTTCTCCAGGGCTGGAATCGCCGGTGATTATCCCATCCGCGTCGACAGGGGATCGCATTGACTCGCGGGCACGATTGGCGGACGCTTGCCGTAAACGCAGGCGCGAGCGTGTTGCAGTGCAACGGCTCGGCCGGCGCTCGGATCAGTATCGGCCGGTGCATCGCGTACCGGCGCACCGTCGCGGAGGCCGTCATGCCCGATCGCTCGGTTCGGATGATCGTCCAGCAGCAGAAGAAGGTGCTTACCGCGCCGCCCACGATGACCGTGGACGAGGCCGCCCGGCTGATGAAGAAGCATAACGTCGGCGCCATGATGGTCGTCGAGGGCGCACGGCTCGTCGGAATCTTCACCGAGCGCGACGGACTGTTCCGCGTGCTCGCGACCAAGCGCGACCCGCATGCAACGCGCCTCGGTTCCGTGATGACACGCAATCCGAAGACGGTGAGCCCCGACAAGCCGTTCGGCTACGCGCTGTTCATGATGTACGAGGGCGGATTCCGGCACATGCCGGTCGTCGAAAACGGCCGGCCCGTGGGGATGGTGTCCTCGCGCGATGCGCTCGGTCCGGACCTCCAGCAGTTCAGCGAGGAGTTGAGCAACCGCGAGCACATCGGTGAGATCCTCGGCTGAGCCCACCGATTGATCGAGGCTATTCGCGCGCCTCGACCGTGATGCCCGTCGACGAACGGTTCAGGTCGCGCCTCGGGTTGCAGCGGCGCCCATCCAGCGCTCGCGATCGATGGCGAACAACCGAAGATCCTGATCGTAATAGCGACCCCAGCCCTCGTCGCGCATGCCGATCTTGGTGAGCACGCGCTGCGACGCCTGATTGTCCGGGTGCGTGACGCCGATGATGCGCTCGAGCGCCAACCCATCGAAGCCGCGCTCGAGCATCGCGCGGGCGAGCTCGGTTGCGAACCCCGATCCCCACGCATCCGCAACGAGCCGGTAGCCCACTTCGACATCCGGCGACTCGCCGGCGAACTTGAGCGACACCCAGCCGACGAACCGACCGTCGTCGCGACGTGACACGTGCCAGGCGCCTTGACCGGGATGCTCGATGTAGCGTCGCAGGACGCGCCCGATCGCGAGCTTCGCGTCATCGCGCGTCGACGTGCTGCCATCGCCGATGAAGCGCATGACGCGCGGATCCGAATCGAGCGCGTAGATCGCGTCCTCGTCGGCCGCGGTGAACTCGCGCAGTCGCAGGCGCGCGGTTCCCTTCGGCGGCACGAAGGCGCTCACTGGACTTCGCCTGCGAGCGCGGCCAGCTGTTCAGCCTGGTATTCGTGCTGCAGCGCCTGCGTAATCTCGGACAGATCGCCGTCCATCACCTGATCGAGCTTGTAGAGCGTCAAGTTGATCCGGTGATCGGTGACGCGGCCCTGCGGGAAATTGTAGGTGCGGATGCGCTCGCTTCGATCGCCGCTGCCGACCAGGCTCTTGCGCTGCGCCGCTTCCTTCGCCTGGCGCTCGTTACGCTGCCTGTCGAGGAGGCGCGAGGCGAGCACCGCCATCGCCTGCGCGCGGTTGCGGTGTTGCGATCGATCGTCCTGGCATTCGACGACCAGGCCGGTCGGCAGATGCGTGATGCGAACCGCCGAGTCGGTCTTGTTCACATGCTGGCCGCCGGCCCCGGACGCGCGGAACGTGTCGATGCGCAGATCGGCCGGGTTGATCTCGATGTCCGCGATCGGATCGGCTTCGGGCATCACCGCGACCGTGCACGCGGACGTATGGATGCGACCCTGCGCCTCGGTCTCGGGAACCCGCTGCACCCGATGCCCGCCGGACTCGAACTTGAGCTTAGCGTACGCACCGTCGCCGACGACGCGAGCGATCACCTCCTTGTAGCCGCCGAGCTCGGACGGCGACTCGGAAACCACCTCGACCTTCCAGCGATTGCGCTCCGCGTAGCGCGCGTACATGCGAAACAGATCGCCGGCGAACAGCGCCGACTCGTCGCCGCCGGTCCCTGCGCGGATCTCGAGGAACACGTTGCGGTCGTCGTTCGCATCCTTCGGCAGCAATGCGGCCTGCAGTTCGCCTTCCAGCGCTTCCATCCTTGCCCCGGCGTCCTGGCGCTCTTCCTCCGCGAATTGCGCAAGCTCGGGATCGGAAGCCATCGCCGCCGCGGCCGCCTGATCAGCCTCGGCCTTGGCGTAACGCGCGAACATCGACGCAACCGGCCCAATCTCGGCGTGCTCCTTGCTGAGCGATCGGAAGCGGTCCATGTCGCGCACGGTCTCGGGCGCTGCGAGCAGATGCTCGAGCTCCGCGAGACGCGCGGTGAGCTGTTCGAGTTTGAGGCGAAGCGAGGGTTTCATGGATCTCAGGCGTCATTCCCGCGAAGGCGGGAATCCAGTGTCGTTGCATCAACCGCCGCGAGGACCGTAAGACTCTGGGTCCCCGCCTGCGCGGGGACGACAACGAACTAAGGCTCCGGCAACTTGTAGATGCGCTGGAACAGCGCCATCAACTCGGCTCGCTCGGCATCGCCGGCCTGATTCAGCGCCGAGACCGGTGCGTGCAGCAGCTTGTTCGTCAACCCGCGAGCGAGCGCTTCGAGCACGTCTTCCGGGGGGGCGCCGGAGAGCAGCATGCGTTTCGCGCGATCGAGCTCGGCGGCTCGAAGGGCATCGTGATGCCCGGAGATCGCGGCAATCGTGGGCACGACCGCGCGACCGTCGAGCCATTGCAGGAAGTGCTCGGTCTGCTCGGCGATCATCCGCTCCGCCGCGTCGACCGCTTCGCGCCGGATGTTGAGGTTGCCCTTCACGATTTCGGCAAGATCGTCGACGCTGTAGAGAAAGATGTCGTCGAGCGCGGCCGCCTCGGGCTCGACGTCGCGCGGCACGCCGAGATCGACGACGAACATCGGCGCATGCTTTCGCTCGCGGATCACGCGCTCGAGCAGACCCTTGCCGATGATCGGCAACGTGCTGGCCGTGCAGGTGACGACGATGTCGTAGTGCGACAAACGCTCGGGCAGCTCGCCGAGCGTGATGGCGCCTGCGCCAAACCGGTCGGCGAGTGCTTCACCTCGCTCCAGCGTGCGGTTCGCGACGGTAATCGTGCGCGGCTTGCGGGTTGCGAAATGCGTCGCCGCAAGCTCGATCATCTCGCCCACCCCCACGAGCAGCAAGCGCTGCTCCTGGATCGACGGGAAGATTCGCTCGGCAAGCTTCACCGCTGCAGCGGCCATCGAGATCGAAGCGCTCCCGATGTCCGTGTGACTGCGCACGTCCTTGGCAACAGCGAACGTCCGCTGGAACAGCCGGTTCAGCACGAGGCCGAGCGAGCCCGCCGATTCCGCGACGCGCACCGCCTGCTTCATCTGGCCGAGGATCTGCGGCTCGCCGAGCACCATCGAATCGAGGCCCGAAGCAACCCGGAACGCGTGCGAGACGGCGCGCTCGTTGGGCAGCGTGTACAGGTGCGAGGCCAGCGCATTGCCGGGCAATCCGTGGAACCGCTCGAGCCAGTGCGCGACCTCGTCGGGCGACTCGCCGCGGAAATAGACCTCGGTCCGGTTGCAGGTCGACAGGATCGCCGCTTCCTTCGCCCTTCGCGTTCCGGTCAGGTCGCGCAGCGCATCGCCGAGCACGTCGGCGCCGAACGTGACTCGCTCCCGCACGTCGAGCGGTGCGGTCGTGTGGTTGAGGCCGACGGCGAACAAGGACATGGTGGCGAGAATACGTGCGCACGGCGACGGCGGATGCCGCCCGGCACGCCAAGCCTGGATTCTACCCGACCGCAGGCGCTGCACGTCTGCGCAAAGCCTTGATTCAGGTCAGGAAACCCCCATGATCCTAGCGGGGCCCGAGAACGCGCCTACGCTAAGCCACGCGCCGATGCGATCGCGGCCAGCTTCGCATCGGACAGGTAGCCGTAGCGATTGAGCCAGACCGGCTGTCCGGACGACGCCGCGATCTCGTAGCGCGCGACCACGTCCTGCAACGGGCCGTAGGTATGTGCGAACGCAATCGTCGGCACCGGCGCCGCAATCGAGCGCGCGCAGGCGAGCTTGTCGCGCTGGGCTCGCGCGCCCACCGGATGAGGCTCGTGTGGTTCCGGATAACGTAGTGTCGATCCCGCGACACGATCGTCAACGAGACCGAACGCCTCGGCAATGGCTGCAGTCGCCGCGTCGACTGCCGCAGTCGAGGAGCCTGCAACGAGGTCCTGCGCCCAATAGCGAGCAATCATCGGCCAGTGCATCGTGTAGAGCTTGATGCCGACCGCGTCGGCTTGGCCGCCTAGCGCATCGAGCGGGAAGCCCGAGATCCGTTGGAACGGCGGTGGGAACGCCTGCAGTTCCAGGCGGCGCCGGCGGCCGGCCACGGTATCGAGTTTCGCGCGGACTGTACGAAGCAGGCCGAGTACCGCCTCGCGCTTGGCCGCGAATAACGGCGCGAGCGGACCGGCATCATCGAATAGCGCTGTCCATGGACCTTTCGACAACGCGTCGCGCGCCGCGTCATTACCACGTTCTGCTGCTGCCCGCAGCATTCGCTTCAACTCGATCGACCATTCGAGCACCGACCGCGCCACGAGCTTGGGCTCGTGACCGCGTGCCGCCATCAGGCTCTCTGCTTGCGGATGGAAATCGAATAACGCGCTGGCGAAGCTGTACGGCGGATACTCGGGCCAGTCGAGCCGGAATCCGGCGACAGAGGGATAGCGCTCTGCCAGCTCCGCGACCAATGCAGCCGTGTACGCGCGCACGTGATGACTCGCGAGCGATGCGTTTCGGTCAACGCGCGAAGGCAACGGCTTTCCGTCCGGCCCGAGGCACTCGTCGTCCGCAAGCGCGCCGGAGAATTGCACGCGATAACCCGGCGGGCTCGCCGCCATGACCTGCAGGAGGACTTCGACGCCGCGCGAGACGGCAGCCTCGAATACCCGGTCCAGCAGGTCCGCGTGCTTTTCAGTCAGCGGGCTGGGCAACGTTGGCTGGTAACGCAGGTCGGCATAACGCGACCGATCGTGCACGAACGCGGGTGCGGTCCGCACCCAAAGCTCGCGACGCCCGAAAAGCAGCCGATCCAGCGGCCGCACGCCGCCGGCGCCGCCGTCGATCGGTGGCTCGCGTCCACCCTCGCCGTCCGGCGCCGCCTCGAGCACATAGGGACTCGTCGCGATGGCTGTTGCGCCGATCGACTGCACGCGGTCGAGCACGGCATCGACGCCTTCGCACGCGAACCATTCAGGCATCACGGTGACGCCGAGCGCCGTGCTTCCGAACGCCGATGGCGACATCGATTTGTCCTGACTGGAAATGTCGACTAGTCTATCAGCGGCCCGCTACGTTCCCGTCCTCGGAGTGTCATGACAATCCTTCACACGCTTGCTCGCATCGCACTTCCCGTTCTCGCCGCGCTTCCGATCGCCGGCGCCGCGCAGGAGCCGTTTCCCTCGCGACCGATTCGACTGATCGTTCCGGTCGCCGCGGGCGGCGGCATCGACACGGCGTTTCGCGCTATCGCGCCGGCGTGGAGCGAGCTGCTCGGACAACAGGTCGTCATCGAGAACAAGCCGGGTGGCGGCCAGGTGCTTGGCAGCGATTTCGTCGCGAAATCGAAGCCCGACGGTTATACACTGCTCGCGGCCGGCGTGCCGATCGCGTTCAACACCGCACTCGGGCGCAAGTTGCCTTACGACGCCATCAAGGATTTCACGCCGCTGTCGATGGTCGTGAGCCAGCCGCTACTAGTCGTCGTGAACCCGAATGTCCCAGTCAAGTCGATGGCCGAGCTCGTCGCGTACGCAAAGGCGCAACCGCAACCGTTGCAGTACACGACCGGCGGCATCGGCAGCTATGGGCATCTCTGGTGGGAAATGCTTCGTTCGCGACTGGGCGTTCCCGGCCAGCACATCGCGTACAACGGCATCGCGCCAGCGATGAAGGATGTCCTCGGTGGACAGGTGCCGTTGCTGATCGATGCAATCGTGCCCTCTGGCGCGCAGGTTCAGGCGGGAACGCTGCGCGGCATCGCGATCGTGTCGAGCAAGCGCGCGCAGTCGTTGCCGAATCTTGCGACGCTTACCGAACAGGGTTTCGCAGGGCTCGATGCCGCCCCTTTCTACGGCATCCTCGGTCCTGCGAACCTGGACCCGGTCACCGTGCAGAAGCTGCATTCAACGCTTGCGCAGGCACTGGCGCAGCCCGCGGTCCGCGACAAGTTGCAGTCGCTCGGCTTCGACGTCGCGGGAAGCTCCCCGGACGCCTACGCGAAACTGATCCGCGACGAGATCGATCGCTGGTCGAATGTCGTGAAGGAGCAGAACATCAAGGTCGAATAGGATGGCGCAACCACGATTGATCTGTCAGCCAGTGTCAGATCGTACCGCATTGTGGCTCATCCCGGTCATGCGGTTGCCAACCACGAGCTAAGAGCAATTCCTGGAGAGACCGGCGTGCGCGAGATCACCGCGAACGAAGTGTCCCGCGCGGCGAGATGCACGAGCGCTCCCGCGAAGTTGTCGCCGACGAAGGAGCAGCTTTTGCACTCCTCGTGCAAGCGGGGTCGAACACGAAGTGATAGACGAGAAGATGCCGCTTGCCTCCGAACAGCTCACTCCGGCAGCGCGCCGAACAGGAACGTCGCCTCCATCAACGGTCCGGGTCGTCCGAATGTGCCAAACCACCGACCGAAGATCTCCCTGATCGCACCGCCCCGGTAGATCTGGGCAAGCGCGCTATTCACCGCCAGACGCATCTGCCAATCTCCGCGCGGCAGTCCGATGGCATATGGCTCGAATGAAAGCGCATCACCGAGCAATGCCAATCCCTTTGGATCCTTCGACTTCGCGACAAGGGCGATCAGCAGCACCCGATCGCTGGCGAAGGCGTCGATCGCCTCGCTCTCGACTTGCTCGAGTCCCTCCTCGCGCGATTTGACCGGCACGACCGTCGCGTTGATGACGCGGTTCTTCAGGGCATCGTTGAGCGCCCGTTCATTGCTCGTTCCGCTGATCACACCGATCTTCTTGCCGCCGAGGTCGCTGAGAGAATTCGCCGCAAGGCTGGCCTTGACGATGAGGCCGGTACCGTCGATGAAGGTAAAGCTCGAGAAGTCAACCGTCTTCATTCGCCCGAGAGTCGCGGTACTCGAGCCGCATTCCATATCCGCCTGTCCTTTTGCGATCGCTTCGAACCGGGTCTGCCCGGTCACGGGGACCCAACGTATCTTGAGCTCGCTGATGCCGAGCTGACGCTCGATCGCGCCCACCACGCGCCGGCACAGGTCGATGCTGTACCCGGTGATCTGCTTGTTCTCTTCAAAGGAAAACGGAGCGGCATCGGTTCGGTAGGCGATTCCTATGGAGCGTGAGTCTCGGATCTTCTTCAGACGTCCATCGAGAGCGTCAGCGTTCTGGGCAAGCGAAGCGAAGGGAAGCGACAGCAAGGCAACGAATCCGATGGCCAGGAATTTCATGGTCTGTGGGCCCCGCGAGGTGGGTTGAACCGTGCATTCTGCCCGAGGTCGCCGAGGACGGCAGCGGGCCCTGTTCAGCTGCGATTCCCGGTGAGTTCAATGACGACATCGTTGGTGGGCTGACTTGCCTCCTTGAAGTCATCTTCGTAGAACAATTTCCTGTCGTACCTGGCATAGAGTTGGGATCGTCTGCTTCGGGTCGGACAGCGACCTTCAGCGCACTAGCCCAGCTTCCGCTCGAGTGCACGATGTTTCTCCCTTCAACCAGAAGGGAGGACACCATGGACGCACCCGTTACCGTGAATCGGCGGGAACCGTGGAACAAGGGAAAGCTTTCGAGTACGTGGAAAGCCGCACCAGTGCTCGATTTCAGCCTCATCCGATTCTCTGGTTAACAAGACTCGGCTCCTAAGCTATCGTGCAAAACACCCAAATAAATCAAGTTGGGCGGACGATCCGGGAGGACAGCGCGCGATCCCCTGAACGCAGTCTCCACCCTCGAAAGGAACATCGCAATGTCGAAGGTTGTCGCAATCATGTCCATGTCGCTCGACGGCTACATCGCCGACCTCAACGATGGCGTGGCCGAAGTGTTCGACTGGTACTTCACCTCGGGGGACGTCGAAATCCACACCGGAGGGTCGGACCCCATGACGTTCAAGGTGTCCGGGCCGAGCGCCGAGCACCTTCGCGGTCTCACGTCCGGACTTGGTGCCGTGCTCACCGGTCGACGCACTTTCGACGTCGCCCAAGGGTGGGGCGGAAATCACGCTTGGGGACCAGCATTCGTACTTACCCACCACATCCCCGCCGGATGGCCGCGACCAAACTCGACTGTCCAATTCGTGACCGACGGCATCGAAAGCGCCGTGAACCAAGCCAAAGCCGCCGCCGCCGGGAAGTCCGTTGGGGTCCACGGCGCTGACACCATCCAGCAGTGCCTGAATGCTGGCCTCCTCGACGAAATCCACGTCGACATCGCGGCGGTTCTTCTTGGCTCCGGAGTTCGACTCTTCGACCAGCTCGCCGGCACGCCAGCCGTCCTTGGCAACCCGACGGTGATCCCGGGCGTCGGCGTTACACACCTGCGCTACCCAGTACGCAAGGCGTAGTCCTACCCCACACCTTTCTCGCCCGGCGGTGAGCTTTGTCTCGATGAGACGTTCACGCGCGAGGGCGCCAACGACGTGTCCACAAGTAGCGCGCCGCCCAACCCGCCGTTGCAGCGGACGACCGCGTCGGTCGCTGCGCTCCCTCTCGCGATCGCCGCTGAACGCCCCTATCGTTAGCGACCGCAGATCTTGTGCGTCGAGTCCAAATCCACCCGAGGAGTGGCAATGCGCCAGGAGAGAGTCTTCGCAATTAAGTTTTCGAGCTTGTACCCGCTGTACGTCAAGAAGGCAGAATCCAAGAACCGCTCGAAAGAAGAAGTCGATCAGATCATCTGTTGGTTGACGGGTTACAGCCCAGAAGGACTACGGCACCAGATCGGATCTGAAAACGACCTTGAGACCTTCTTCGCCGAAGCACCAGAGCTCAATCCAAATGCCTCGCTTATCAAAGGCGTGGTGTGCGGCATTCGAGTGGAGGAAATTGAGAACCCGCTCATGCAGAAGATTCGCTATCTAGACAAGCTCATTGATGAGCTCGCAAAGGGTAAGGCGCTAGACAAGATCCTGCGGCAGTGACTCGTCCATACCCACGCCACCCGCAGAGCGGGCGCTAACAATTCATTCAATCCGACGCCGCTTCGCGGCGCGGCTCAATTCAGGTGTTAGATCCGCTTTTCGGCGCGCGTGACTTCCGCAATGGGTCGATGACTGCCAGTCCCCGTGCCGGCCGAATGGCCGCACCCAAGCGGGGTGCAGCCGGTTGTTTTTGCGCTTTCGTGTGCCTGAGACACCCCCACGAGATCTTGGCGCCAAAGATATCAAGGCCGTTTTTCGCTGCGAGGTTCGACATGCAAAGGTCCGCGGGCCGGGCTAAGACCGGCAAACTTTCCACTCCCAAGGCGACCGGCCGATGCGTTTGCGGGGACGTGAAGTTCGAGATCGACTATCCCGCATTCTGGGCCTGGCACGACCATTCCGATGCCAGCCGTCGCGCCCAAGGTTGCGCCTACGCGACGTACGTGGGTACGTGGCGCAGCCGATTTCGCGTCTTGCAGGGATCCGAACGCATCACGCGGTTCGACGAACCGAAGACGCGCGCAAAAAGAAGCTTCTGCGCCCGATGCGGGACGCCCCTATTCTACGAACGCGCGAGCGCGCCAAAGTGGGTGAACATTCCCCGCGCATTGTTTTCGGGACGCACGGGCCGTGAGCCGCGCTACCACTTATCCATCCAAGAGAAAGTGGATTGGGCTTATATGGGAGAGCCTCTGGCGCCGCTGAAGGGTTACCCCGGTGTGATGTGGGTCCGGCCAAAGCGGAAGAAAAGCGTAGAGCTGCCCGAGGTATTGTAACCAAGTACGTGATTAAATTGACCGTTCGCCCTGAGCTTGTCGAAGGGCAACGGTTGATACTGGCGCCCTTAGGCGGGCCGATCCGCGCGGAAGGGAAATCTTCGCCCTCGATTGAGCGACTGGACCCCATCGCTGACAGCGTTTCGATTGGATTTCCCGATAGCAGACGGTCGTCACCGACAGCAACGGGTCGAATTCGGCCGTTGAAGCATGTGATTCAGTTTGTTCGGACATTGTTTGTCCGAACGAGTCTCGGTCAGACAAACATGCGCGGCCGGCGCTTCGCCCTCACGGCCGCTGCACGCCCTGCGTCGCGAGGTGGATTCGATAGAGCGACGTCGACGCGGCGATGTAGAGAACGTCGCGATCCGGCCCGCCGAACGTCAGATTGCCGACTTTCTCGGGGATGGGAATCCTGCCCAGCAATGCTCCTTCCGGATGGAACACCTGCACGCTGTTCTCCGAGCTCGCGTAGATCCAGCCCTGGACGTCGACGCGGAAGCCGTCCGGAACGCCCGGGGTCACGTCGGCGAACTTCCGTCCATTGGCGAGACGGCTGCCGTCCACAACATCGAAGACCCAGATGCAATGCTCCCCGGTGGCTTCGCGGCCGAGCGCGGCCGAGGTGTCGGATATGTAGAGCGCTCGCTCGTCGGGCGAGAACGCGAGACCGTTCGGCTCGATCGGCAGGTCGGTGACTGCGTCGAGCGCGCCGGTCTTCGGGTCGTGGCGGAAGACGAGGCAGTCGCCGATCTCGGAATGCCCGCCGTGCCCTTCCTCGGGAATGATGAGACCGTACGGCGGGTCCGTGAACCAGAGCGTCCCGTCGGCCTTGACGACGATGTCGTTCGGCGAATTGAAGCGCTTGCCTTGCCAGCGATCAACGACGATGCGCTGCGCGCTGCCGTCCGGCTGCGTGCGGAACACGGCGCGCAATCCGTGACTGCAGTGAAGCAGCGTGCCGTCGAGGTCGCGCGTATGGCCGTTCGTGAATTCGGCGTTCTCGCGCCACACTGTCATGCCGTCGGCGGCCGACCAGCGCAGCATGCGGTCGTTCGGGATGTCGCTCCACAGGACGCTGTCGTCTTCGTGCATCCATACCGGTCCCTCGCTCCACCGCGCGCCGGTGCACAAACGTTCGAGCCTCGGTCCATGGCCGACGACAGGTGCGAACCTCGGATCGATCACCTCGATCGTCGTAGCCAGCGGGCCGAGCGGGAACGGGCTTGTCATCGCGCGGGATCAGCAACGTTTCATGCGCGGATGAACGCCTCGCGCCCGCCCAGCCAGCGCGCGAGATGGCGCTGCGCCGATTGCGGATCGCGTTGGAGCAGATCGTCGGCCGCATCGCGCGCCTGTTCGATCAGCGCGGCATCCTTTTCGAGATCCGCAAAGCGCAGCAGCGGCATGCCCGACTGGCGGGCGCCGAGAAACTCGCCCGGGCCGCGGATGATCAGGTCCTGGCGCGCGATCTCGAAGCCGTCGCTGCTCTCGTAGACGACGCGCAAGCGAGCCTTCGCGGTATCGGTCAGCGGCTCCTCGAACAACAGCACGCAGGTGCTCTCCGCCGCGCCGCGACCTACGCGCCCGCGCAGCTGGTGGAGCTGTGCGAGGCCGAAGCGCTCGGCATGCTCGATCACCATCACCGACGCATTCGGAACATCGACGCCGACCTCGATGACCGTTGTCGCCACCAGCACGTCGATCTCGCCACGCGAAAACGCCTCCATCGTCTTCGCCTTGTCATCCGGCTTCATTCGCCCGTGGATGAGACCGACGCGGAGGTTCGGCAGCGTCGGTCCCCCATAGGCAGCGGTGAGCTCGGCATGCAGTGCCACCGCCGTCTGCAGCTCGAGCTTCTCGGATTCCTCGATCAACGGACAGACCCAGTAGGTTTGGCGGCCGCTCGCACCCATGCGGCCGACCCAGGCGATGATCTCGGCACGCCGTTTCTCGCTGACGATGCGGGTGACAACCGGCGTGCGGCCGGGCGGCAACTCGTCGAGCACCGACACGTCGAGGTCCGCGTAGAACGTCATCGCGAGCGTGCGCGGGATCGGCGTCGCGCTCATCATCAACTGATGCGCTTCTGCCATCCCCTTGCCGCGCAGCGCCAGGCGCTGTGCCACGCCGAAGCGATGCTGTTCGTCGACGATCGCGAGACCGAGCTGCGACATGTCGACACCTTCCTGGAACAATGCGTGCGTGCCGACGACGAACCGCGCATCGCCGTTCGCGAGTGACTCGAGCGCCGCGCGCCGCGTCTTCGCGGGCAACGATCCCGAAAGCCACGCGACGTTCACGCCCAAACCGTCGAGCCACGAGGCCAGCTTGCGATAGTGCTGCTCGGCGAGGATTTCGGTCGGTGCCATGAAGGCCACCTGCCGGCCGCTTTCGATGGCCTGGAGCGCGGCGAGTGCCGCAACGACCGTCTTGCCTGATCCGACATCGCCCTGCAACAGCCGCTGCATGGGCGTGGCACGCTTCAAGTCGTGACTGATCTCACGCCAGACCTTCTGCTGCGCGCGCGTGAGATCGAACCCGACGCGTTCCAGCAGCGCGCGCGTCAATGCGCCCGTTCCGGTGAGAACCGGTGCGCGACGCGACGCACGCGCTTTGCGGTGTGCTTTCAGGGACAGCTGCTGAGCGAGCAGCTCGTCGAACTTGAGTCGCGTCCACGCCGGATGCGTCCGCGAGTCGAGCGCACGTTGCGTGAGCAAACCGAGCCGTGGCGGCGGTGTATGCAGGAAGCGGATCGCGTCCTCGAACTTCCAGAGCTTGTGGCGACGCGACGAACTCCTCCGGCAGCGTCTCCGCAGTGCGCGAAGGGTCGGCGACGATCGCGCGCGCGATAACCTTGCGAAGCACTTCCTGACCAAGACCTGCCGTCGTCGGGTAGACCGGCGTCAAGCGGTCGGGTACCGGCGCGCCGGGTGCAACCACCTTGAACTGCGGATGCACGATTTCGAGGCCGTGGTAGCCGTCACGCACATCGCCAAACACGCGCACCCGATTGCCAGGCGCAAGCGCCTTCTGCTGGCTCGGATAGAACGAGAAAAAACGCAACGCCAGTTGGGCGCGCTTGCCATCCCGGGCGTCTTCGTCCGCGAGCAGGCAGACGAGCTGCCGCCGCGGCCGGTACTGGATATCGGTGTTGACGACGATGCCTTCCGCCTGCGCCGTGTCGCCGGCCTTGAGCTCGCCGATCGCGAGGAGCTTGGTGTGATCTTCGTAGCGCAGCGGGAGATGCAGGACCAGGTCCTCCTCGCGCGCAATGCCGAGCTTGACGAGCTTGTCGGCGAGCCCGCTCGCGCCAGGCTCGCGTTTCACCGCGCCGGCGGGCTTGGCAGGAGAGCGCTTGCCCGGCATCGGCGGCGAGTGTAGCAGC
>CAWDPJ010000015.1:0-189925 GCA_963804205.1 uncultured beta proteobacterium
CGGCGGTCTGTACGAGTTCCTGGTTGTGGATCCTTTCTGGCCCCGTCGCCCGGATCTCATCCAGCCCGACCGTGGGGGCATCTCACGAAGGCGGTTCTGGATTCCGGCGCACGTCGCGTTCGAGCTGCTTCTGATCCTCGCGCTCGCGCTGAGTTGGTCGCTGCCGGAGGTGCGCTTCTGGCTCCTCATCGCGCTGGCCAGCCATGCGACCATGCGCATATGGTCCGCGTTCGACTTCATTCCGAAGGCGCTCGCGTTCGAGCGCGCCGACCCGCAACGATCGGCGAGGGCGCCGCACGCGCCTGGACGCGCCGAAGCCGCCTGCGACTGCCGCTTGATCTGCTGACCTGCGGCGCGATGCTGGCGGCGTTCACGGCAGCCGTGCGATTGGTTTGAATAGCGAGCACGCTGCGATGTCGAGACGAGCAACCAAAGGCGAGACGAGGACTGCGAAATCCGCCCGCGCGCTGATCGAGCGCGTAAGTCTCGAAATCCGCCGAATGGGCGCCCAAAGCGTCCTCACCAGCCAGACGATCGCCGACCGATTCAGCCTGCACACGACCGACCTCGAATGCCTGGACCTGATCTATCTGCGCGGACAAGCGACGCCGGGCGAACTGACGAAGGCGACCGGTTTGACCTCGGGGGCGATGACCGCAGTGGTCGATCGCCTGGAGCGCGCCGGCTACGTGGTTCGTGTTCCGGATCCGAACGACCGACGCCGGCATCTCATTCGCATCCAGGCCGAGGCCATCGAGCCGATCAAGGCCGCGTACGCACCTATGCAAGCGGCCATGTTCAAGTTGTGGTCCGGCTACAGTGCTCGCGATCTTCAGGTGATCGCGGAGTTTCTCTCGCGAAGCACCGATCTTGCGGTTGCGTGCATCGGGGATGTCCGCCGCGCCACACCCCCTTCATCGGGCAAGCGCCGCCGGCCCCGCACGAGTCAGCGAGCTGAAAGCCAGGTGTCATGACGCGGGCTTTCCCGAGCCGCAAAGTCGCGCTCTTCGTGCGGCGCGCGTTGCCCGAGATTCGATAGGGGACTTGCTCTTGGTTTGACTTATCCGCTATTTGACATAATACCAATTATACGCACCAATGGATGGGTCAGTCAGTGACCGAACGAAGGGCCTCTGCCGATGTTGACCGGCGGGATACGAGAGTACATTCAGCGTTCCCCGGAGCCAGGAGGTCTCAATGCAAAGCCACGTCTACAAGCAGATCGAGCTGACCGGATCGTCGACCCAGAGCATCGAGGATGCAGTGAGCACGGCCATCGCGCGCGCCTCGAAGACGATCCGTAACATGCACTGGTTCCAGGTCGTCGAAACGCGGGGCCATATCGAGGGCGACAAGGTCGCGCACTGGCAGGTCACGATCAAGGTCGGCTTCACGCTCGAAAGCACCTGAACCGCGCACGTCGAGGGGTCGCTTAGGCTGGACCTGCTTCACGGCGGGCAGGAGACGTTCGCTACCGCGGGCCCTCGGTGGCCACCACGAGCCGTTGCGCCAAGCGTTGCAAATCGGCCGCATCGACATCCGAGACCGCGGCATAGGCCACGCCGCCGGAGGTCCATGTCGCCGTAGCGAAACCGCGTACTTGTGGAAGCGAAGCCCCACCGGAACCCCCTGCTCGGCTCGCCACATCAGCACGTTCACGAAATGGTTCCGAATCCGGTAAACGACGACCGCGGCCTGCCGGTCGCCGACCTGGTCCAGCCTCGCGCCAACGAGCTCGAAGCCCTCCGGAGCGAGATCGACGACCAGCGGCGCGAACGTTACGCGTCCGGCGAACCAGGGTTTGATCTGATGTCGGTCTCGCGACTCGATCTGGCTGACATTGGGTGCCGCCCGCAACGAGGCCACGTGGGCCGCCACGATCTCGTCGCCGATCGTATCCACCGCCCTCGGGAACGCGATCCAGACGCCAAGTCCCACACCCAGGGCGCCAGCGAACGCCGCCAGCATCCCCGCCTGTGCCCAGGACGGCCGCTCGTGCAGCGCGGGCGGGGAATGAGCGATCGACGCCTGTACGCGGTGACGCAGGGCTTCAGGCGCCCTGTACGAGGTCGTGCGGGCGCGAACCAACGTCGAAAGGGCCTCCCGCTGGGCGCGTATTCCCGCGCATGCCGGGCACCTGGCCACATGGGATTCGAGATCACGGGCCGTGGCAGCGTCCAGCTCGCCGTCGTGGAACGCGTCAAGAAGGCGGCGGCAATGGGTGCAGTTCACTTCGAGTCCCGGGTCCGCTGCTCGTCGTTCAGGCGGCTCTGAAGCAGGTCGCGCGCACGCGACAGCCGCGACATGACGGTGCCGATCGGTATGCCAACGATGGCCGCGATGTCCTTGTAGCGAAGATCCTCGACCTCGCGCAGCATCAGGACTTCCCGGTAATCGCGCGGCAACAAGGCCACGCATCGGCGGATCCGATCCGTCTCGGCATGGCGTATCAGCGTGTCCTCCGGCGACTCATGGTCGACGCGTGTCGCGAATTCCCCGCCGCCATGGAGCTCATCGTCATAGGCCTCCACGACGCCGCGTCGGCGCCGGTCCTTGAGGACATCCAGGCTGGTGTTGCGAACGATAGCGAGGAACCAGGCCTTGGCGTTCGTTCCCTGCATCTGATCGAAACGCCGGAACGCGCGAAGACAAGCGTCCTGCAGCGCATCTTCCGCCATGTGCGGATCGCGCAGCAGCCAGCGTGCGAGGTTGTACCCCGCATCCAGATGAACCAGCACGCCCACCTGAAAGCGGTGGCTGCGTTCTCCATCGCTCACGCTCGGCTCCGGTGTCCTGGTGAAGACTGCATGACCGCGGTGTTTATTCCGGAGGAATTTGGAATAACGCCGTCCCGCCGGCGGTCTAGTGCGTGACGCTCCCGGCCCGGGAGCTGCACGAGGAGATCCGCATGGACGACAAGCGGTACAGCCGGCGCGACTTCATGCGCATGACCGGAATCGGGGGATTGATGTTCGCATCGGGGCTTCCCGGATGTTCGACATATGGAACGCCGGCAAGCGCCCGTTCCGATTTCTCGTTCGTCCAGCTCTCCGACATCCATTGGGGCTACGCGAACGCCAAGGTGAATCCGGAAGCGAAAGCGACGTTGCCTCGTGCGATCGCCGCCGTCAATGCTCTCGAGCAGAAGCCGGCGTTCGTCGTTTTCACCGGTGATCTGACTCAGACGACCGACGACCCGAAGGAACGCCGCCGTCGCCTCGCGGAATTCAAGGAACTTGCCTGCGGGACTTTCGGTGCCGAAGGTCTACTTCATGCACGGAGAGCACGACGCGTCGCTCGACCGTGGTGAAGCCTACCAGGAAGTCATCGGTGGCCCGCTCCACTACACGTTCGAGCATGCTGGCGTGCACTTCATTACGCTCGACAACACGTCCGACCCTGCCCCGATACTCGGTCCCGCCCAGCTCGCCTGGCTCAAGGCCGACCTCGCCCGCTTGCCCGCGGATGCCCCGATCGTCGTGCTGACCCATCGACCGCTGTTTCCGCTGTATCCGCAGTGGGATTGGGCGACACGCGACGGCGCCGCGGCGATCGACATCCTGATGCCCTATCGCAACGTCACCGTCTTCTACGGGCACATCCATCACGAGCATCATCATCGCACCGGTCATATCGCGCACCATGCTGCGATGGCGGTGATGTTTCCGCTGTCACCGGTCGGTACTGCTCCGCAGAAAACTCAGCTCCCATGGGACGCAGCGCAACCGTTCAAAGGACTGGGCTTCCGCTCGGTGCGCGCGGGAACGAGCGAGGTCGCCTCGGTGGTGCGCGAGATTCCGTTGGCCAAAGCCTGACGATGGAGCCTCCCGGCCGGCGTGACGTCATCGCCATCGCGGCGGTCGCGTTGGCCGCCTTCGGCCTCGGGACGTTCGCGGTGGCGCAGCTCGCGCCGCGCCGGATCGAAATGACAGCGGTCAAGTTCAAGTTCGACCGGACGGAGATTCGGGCACGCAAGGGCGAGCGCGTGATGCTGGTCCTTACCACGCCGGACTTCGTTCATGGGTTTTCGGTGCCGGACCTTGCGATCCGCGCGGACCTCGTCCCGGGCCGGACCGTCGAAATTGCACTGCCAACGGATCGTGCCGGCCGCTTCGTGTTCCTCTGCGACAATTTCTGCGGCGATGGTCACGACCGGATGAATGGTGTCGTAGTCGTCAGCGAGGACTAGAGCGCCGGAGGCCGAGCGGCCAACCCTCGAGAAAGTCAGGTTTCCCCGAAACTTTCGCTTCGAGGAACTTGCCGTCGGCGAACGCTTGCACATCGCGCGCAGAGACGTTCGCGACGGCCTCGCGCATCCTGTCATCGAGCAATGAAAATTGTTCGCGAAGCAGCTCGCGGGTGATTTTCATTCCTGATCGACGTGCGCAACCTGTCCAGGCGACGCGCCATGTCGTCTCCTCGATGCGGCACTCGACGGCAGGGGGACGTCGGGCGCCCGTCGGAACGCCCTGAGGGGGTCGTCACATTCAGCGCCTCCGGGCCGCCTGTCGCGAATCGTCTAGACTCGCGCATCTTCGAAATCGCCTTGCGACATGAAATACGAGAAGGAATTCGAGCGCGCGCTCGCCGTGCATCGCCAGGGCAAGCTCCGCGAGGCGTTCCATCGCTACGAGGCGATCCTGAAGGCGGAGCCGCGTCATGCGCAGGCGTTGCACTATTCAGGCGTCGTGCTTCACCAGGCCGGTCAGCGCGTCCGCTGCCGCAGAGCGGATCCGCGCCTCGCTCGACATCGATCCGAACTCCGCCGAGGCCTGGTCGAATCTCGCGCTGGTCCTCGAATCGGTCGGCCGCCAGGCGGCCGCGGTCAATGCGCTCAAGGAGGCGGTTCGGCGCGATCCGCGCGCGGCTGATGTCGCCGCGAACCTCGCCGCCCTGCTCCTCACGCAAGGCGACCTTGCCGATTCGGAAGCCGCCGCGCGGCACGCGACGAATGCCGATCCGCAGTATCCGCAAGGCTGGTACAACCTGGCACTCGCGCTGGAGCGGCAGGAGCGCGTGCTCGAGGCCCTGGACGCGGTGAGCCGCGCAGTCGCCTTGGCCCCGCACGAGACGATGTTCTCCGGTCTCAAAGCGCAGCTCGAAGTCACCGTCGCCGCGCCCGCTCGCGCGCGATCCACGCTCGAGGCCGCGCTGGTACGCAACCCGACGTCCGCGCCGTTGCGCTTCGAGTACGCGAGCCTGCTCGAGAACGAAGGCGAGCCCGAGAAAGCGGCCGAAGCGTACGCCCAGGCCGTGCGTCTCGATCCGAGCCACGGGCCGGCGCTCTCGCAGCTCATCTTCCTCAAACGCTGGCTCGCCGACTGGCGCGATCTCGACGCGCTCGAGCAGCAGTTCCGCGAAGGCGTTGCGAAAGGCCGAGCCCTGCTCTCCCCTTTCGTGCTGCTGGGCCAGCCCTCCACGCGCGACGAGCAGCGTCGTTGCGCGGATGCGTGGAGTGCGGCG
Organism: uncultured beta proteobacterium; assembly: GCA_963804205.1. Classification (GTDB taxonomy): domain Bacteria; phylum Pseudomonadota; class Gammaproteobacteria; order Burkholderiales; family Casimicrobiaceae; genus VBCG01. Next base: position 5,464 of record CAWDPJ010000015.1, read on the forward strand.
CTCGCCGGTTCGCCGTTGCGCGTGCGACGCCCGCTGTCGAAGGGCAAGCTGCGGGTCGGCTACCTGTCTGCGGACTTCCATACGCACGCCACCGCGTTCCTCGCCGCGGGCCTGTTCGAGCAGCACGACCGCGCGCGGTTCGACACCGCTCGCCTATTCGATGGGTCCCGATGACGCAAGCCCGATGCGCGAGCGACTGAAGCGCGCGTTCGGTCGCTTCATCGACGTCCGCGGCGCGACGCCCGAACAGGTCGCGTCGCGCATCCGCGGCGACGGCATCGATCTGCTCGTCGATCTCAAGGGCCACACGGCGGGCGCGCCGCCGCGCGTGCTTGCGTTGCGCCCGGCACCGATCCAGGTTCATTACCTCGGTTACCCGGGGACGCTCGGCGGCGGGTCTGGTCGATTATCTGATCGGCGACGCGACCGTCACCCCGGTCGAGCACGCCGGCGACTATCGCCGAGGCGCTCGTACGGTTGCCGGGGAGCTATCAGATCAACGATCGCCAGCGGCCGATCACCGAAGCGCCATCACGCGCAGCGCTTGGCTTGCCGGACGACGCCGTGGTGCTCTGCAACTTCAACGCGACCTGGAAGCTGCGCCCCGAGGTTCTCGATGCCTGGGCGACGATCCTGCGCCGTGTTCCGGACGCGGTGCTGTGGCTGCTCGCGCGTCGCGACGGCGATCCGGCCATCGCGAACCTGCGACGGGAGCTGGAGGCGAGCGGCGTGGATCCCGCCCGCCTCGTCTTCGCCACCGCGCGCCCGAATGCCGAGTACCTCGGCCTCTATGCGCGCGCCGACCTGTTCCTCGACAGCTGGCCGTACAACGCTCATACGACCGGCAGCGATGCCCTGTGGGCCGGCTGTCCGGTGCTGACGCTCGCAGGCGAAACGTTCGCGAGCCGCGTCGGCGCCAGCCTGTCGCTCGCGGTCGGTCTGCCCGAGCTGGTTGCCGACACAACGTGACGACTATGTCACGCGGGCCTGCGCGCTCGCGCTGGATCCGGATGCCCGGGCACGACTGCGCCGTCACCTCGCGGGCCCGGGACGAGAGAGCGCACTGTTCGATACCGAGCGCACCACGCGTGCGCTCGAGTCCGCTTACCTGGCGATCGCCGATCAATACCGCCGCGGCGTGCACGAGGCGATCGATCTGCGCTGACGGGCCGATGCAAAAGGCGTCCGGGAATTCGGTGCCTGACGGGATTCCGGCGTCGCGCCTTTTGCATCGGGATGAGATTCAGGCGGATGCCTAGGGGCGGCCCGTCGGCATCCGCCGGTAACAGCACAAAACAACGCGCGTCGTGCGCGGCGCGACGTCCTCTCCAGCCGTCTTGCATCACGCAGTTAATCCCGGCGCAGGAAATCGAGCGCGTCCGACACGCGCTGCACCGGCACAACTTCTATTCCGTCAATGTTTTGCTTCGGCTTGTTGAGATTCGGGATCAACACGGTCCTGAAGCCGAGCTTCGCGGCTTCCCGGATGCGATCCTGTCCGCGCTGAACCGGCCGGATCTCGCCGGCCAGACCGACTTCACCAAATACAAGAGCTTTCGATGGCAATGGCTTGTTGCGTAACGAAGAATTGACGGCAAGCAGAACGGCCAGATCGGCCGCCGGCTCGTTGATCCGCACGCCGCCGACGGCATTGACGAAGACGTCGTAGCCGCCGACATCGACGCCGCCATGGCGGTGAAGCACGGCCAGGAGCAATGCGAGGCGCTGGCTGTCGAGCCCGACGGCGAGCCGCTTCGGATTCCCGCCCTGCACAGGATCGACCAGCGCCTGGATCTCGACGAGCAGGGGCCGCGTTCCCTCGACCGTCGCGACGATCGCCGATCCGGGCACCGGGTCCGCGTGCTGCGAGAGGAAGAGCGCGGACGGATTCGAGACGCCTTTCAACCCTCGCTCGGTCATGCCGAACACGCCGAGCTCGTTCGCGGCGCCGAAACGGTTCTTGATCGCGCGCACCAGGCGGAAGCTCGAATGCGGGTCGCCCTCGAAATACAGCACCGTGTCCACGATGTGCTCGAGCACGCGCGGTCCCGCGATCGCGCCTTCCTTGGTGACGTGGCCGACGAACACGACGACGATGCCGCGCTGCTTCGCGAGCCGGGTCAATTGCGCCGCGCATTCGCGAACCTGCGAAACGCTGCCCGGCGCGGACGTCAGCGCCTCGGTGTAGAGCGTCTGGATCGAGTCGATCACGACGATCTCGGGCTTGGTCATGCCGATCGCCGCCACGATCGCTTCGAGCTGCACTTCCGCCAGCATCTCGACCGGCGCGTTGACGAGTCCCAGTCGCTGCGCGCGCAGCGCGACCTGCTCGACCGACTCCTCGCCGGTGACATACAACGTGAGATGCGCAGCGCCGAGCGCCGCGCACGCCTGCAGCAGCAAGGTGGACTTGCCGATGCCCGGATCGCCGCCGAGCAGGACGACGCCGCCCGGCACGAGGCCGCCGCCCAGGACGCGGTCGAATTCCGCCTGCCCGGTCGGAATGCGGGTGTTCTCCGACGTCTCGACGGTCGACAGCGTGCGCACCGCCGACCGCGCGCCGGCCACACTCTCGAAGCGCTTGGCCACGGGCGTCGCAACGCTTTCGACGAGGGTGTTCCAGGCGCCGCAATGCGGACATTGGCCCTGCCACTTCGCTGTCTGTCCCCCGCACTCGGTGCAGGCGTAGACGCTCTTCGCCGGCTTTCGCCATCAGCCGAGCTCGTCCGGCGTCACGACCGCGGTTCCGAATTTGCCCACGACGATCCCTGCCGCCTGGTTCGCAATCCGCACGGCGTCCGGAAGCGAAGCCCCCGCTGCGAGCAACGTGCCGACGGTCGCGATCACCGTGTCGCCGGCGCCCGAGACGTCATAGACTTCGCGCGCTTGCGCCGGAATCGTCAGCGCACCTGCATCGGTGTAGAGGCTCATCCCCTCTTCCGCGCGCGTGACCAGCAAGGCTTCGAGCTCGAGTTGCTTGCGCAGCGCTTGCGCGCGTTGCGTGAGGTCGTCCTCGTTCAGCCAGCGCCCGACGACATCCCTCAGCTCGTTGCGGTTCGGCGTCATCAGCGTGGCGCCGCGGTACTTGTCCCACTCGTCGCCTTTCGGGTCGACCAGCACGCGGCAGCCGGCCGACACGGGCACGCTCGATCATCGTCGCGATGTGCGCGAGGCCGCCTTTGCCGTAGTCCGAGAGGATCACGAGCTGCTGGTCGTCGATCAACCGGTCGAACTCCGCGAGCTTGGTCGCGAGCGCCTCGTGCGAAGGCGCGGTCTCGAAGTCGATGCGAAGCAGCTGCTGCTGCCTTCCGATGACCCGCAGCTTCACCGTCGTCGCGAGCGCCGGATCGCGGTAGAACGACGTCTGCACGCCCTCCGACGCAACCAGCCGCGCGAGTGTCGCGCCGGCTTCATCGTCACCGGTCACCGACAGCAACGTGGCGCGGGCACCGAGCGCTGCGACGTTGCGCGCGACGTTGGCTGCACCGCCCGGTCGCTCCTCGGAGCGCGCGATCTTCACGACCGGGACCGGCGCTTCCGGTGAAATGCGCTCGACCTCGCCGAACCAGTAGCGATCGAGCATGACGTCGCCGACGACGACGACCTTCGACGCAGCGACCCGCTCGCGCCACGTCGAGAACCGGTTGCCCGCAGACACCACATCCGCAGGCGACTTCAAGCGGGGCTCGCGAGCAGAGAATTCGGGAGATTACTCACGTCGGACGGTCCGGCACGAAGAAACCTGTCGATTATAGGGGCGCCCCGTTCTGGGGCAGCGAGCTTTATTCCTCGGAGCGATATCGCCAGCAGGACTAATTCCTTCCGCGGCATCGCAACGGTCGGTAGCTTACGCGGCAGATGAGCCTGCCGAAGCCTCTCGAATGACCGATCCTCACATCGCCACGTCCGCCGCGCGCGCGCACGCAGTCGAGCTGCTGCTCGCCCATGTCGCGCAGGCCTATGCGCCGGCCGTGTTCGCGTCGAGCTTCGGGGCCGAAGACATGGTGCTGCTCGATTCGATCGCGCGTGCCCGCCTGCCGATCCGCGTGTTCACGCTGGATACGGGCCGGCTGCCGCAGGAAACGCACGACCTGATCGACCGCTCGCGCGCCCACTATGGCATCGCCATCCAGGTCTACACGCCGCAGAGCGACGCCGTGCAATCGTTCGTGCGCGAGCATGGCACGAATGCGTTCTACGACAGCGTCGCGTTGCGGCAGCAATGCTGCAGCATCCGCAAGAGCGAGCCGCTGCGTCGTGCGCTCTCCGGTGCCCGGGCCTGGATCACCGGCTTGCGGCGCGCGCAAGGCGTGACGCGCCAGGCGATCGGGATCGAGGAGCGCGACGCGACGCACGGCCTGCCGAAATTCAATCCGCTCGCCGACTGGAGCGAGGACGACGTCTGGGGCTACCTGCGCGAGCGTCGGGTCCCGTGGAACGCGCTGCATGACCGAGGCTATCCGTCGATCGGCTGCGCGCCCTGCACGCGCGCCGTCCAGCCGGGCGAAGACATCCGCGCAGGACGCTGGTGGTGGGAGCGCCCCGATCAGAAGGAATGCGGACTGCACCGGCGCCCGCAGAGTGCAGCGGCACGGGGCGAGGTGGTTGCATGAGTGCGTTTATGCTTGCGGTCGATGAGCGCCCCGCTCCGCTGGACTTGGCGACACCTCCGCGCGCCGATGCCCATCACCTCGAATGGCTCGAATCGGAGGCGATCCACATCCTGCGCGAAGTCGCCGGGCAGTGCGCGAACCCTGCCCTTCTGTTCTCCGGCGGCAAGGACTCGCTGGTGCTGCTGCGACTCGCCGAGAAGGCGTTCCGCCCGGGCCCGTTCCCGTTTCCGCTCCTGCACGTCGACACCGGCCACAATTTCCCCGAGGTGCTCGAGTTTCGCGATGCACGGTCGGCGGAGCTCGGCGAGCGGCTGATCGTGCGCTCGGTCGAAGACTCGATCGCGCAGGGTCGCGTCGTCCTGAAGGCAGCGCACGAAAGCCGCAATCCGCACCAGTCGGTCACGCTGCTCGACGCGATCGCCGAGTTCGGGTTCGACGCCTGCATCGGCGGCGCACGCCGCGACGAGGAAAAGGCGCGCGCCAAGGAGCGGATCTTCAGCTTCCGCGATCCGTTCGGCCAATGGGATCCGAAGAACCAGCGTCCGGAGCTTTGGAACCTGTACAACGCGCGCGTGCATGCGGGCGAGCACGTTCGCGTCTTCCCGATCAGCAACTGGACCGAGCTCGACGTGTGGCAGTACATCGCGCGCGAGCGGCTGGCCGTGCCGTCGATCTACCTCGCGCACGTGCGTCCGGTCGTGCGCCGTCGCGGCGCGCTCGTGCCGGTCACGTCGCTGACGCCGCCGCGCGAAGGCGAAACGGTCGAGCAGGTCTCGGTGCGCTTCCGGACCGTCGGTGACATCACCTGCACGGCCCCGGTGGCCTCCCATGCCGCCACGATCGAGGCGATCGTCGCCGAGACCGCCGTCACGACGATCACCGAACGCGGCGCGACGCGTCTGGACGATCAGACCAACGAAGCGTCGATGGAGCTTCGCAAGAAGCAGGGCTATTTCTGATGACGCGCCTCGATCCTGCGACCGTGCTGGACCATGGCGTGCTGCGGTTCCTGACCGCCGGCAGCGTCGACGACGGCAAGAGCACGCTGATCGGGCGCCTGCTCTACGACACCAAGACGATCCTCGCCGATCAGCTCGCCGCGATCGAGCGCACGTCGCAACGGCGCGGGCAGGCGCTCGACCTGTCGCTCCTGACCGACGGCCTCACCGCAGAGCGCGAGCAAGGCATCACGATCGACGTCGCGTACCGCTACTTCGCGACCCCGCTGCGCAAGTTCATCATCGCCGACGCGCCCGGCCACGAGCAGTACACGCGCAACATGGTGACGGCCGCATCGACGGCGGACCTCGCCGTGCTGCTCGTGGACGCGCGCCACGGCATCGTTCGCCAGACGCGCCGGCATGCAACGCTCGCGCATCTTCTCGGCATTCCGCACCTGGTGGTTGCCGTGAACAAGATGGACCTCGTCGACTGGCGGCAGGAGCAGTTCGACTCGATCGTCGCAGCGTTTCGCGAGTTCGCGAAACGCACCGGCATCGGCGACGTTGCCTTCGTACCGATGTCGGCGACGCTGGGCGACATGGTCGTCGACCGTGGCGACAACCTCGATTGGTACACGGGCCCCACGCTGCTGCAGATCCTCGAGACCGTCGAGGTCGAGCAGACGCTCGACCTCGCGCCGTTGCGCTTTCCGGTCCAGTACGTCGCGCGGCCGACGGCGGACGTTCCGCGCCGCTATCTCGGACGGATCGAGTCGGGCTCGCTCGCCGTCGGCGACGAGGTCTTCGTATTGCCCTCGGGACGGCGGACCCGCATCCGCGAGATCCACACCTACGATGGAGCGCTTTCGCGTGCCGGCCTGCACGCAAGCGTCGGTCTGGTCCTGGATGACGACGTCGACGTTTCTCGCGGCGACATGATCGTGAAAGCGGGCGAGCTGCCGCGCGCCTCGAGCCGTTTGACGGCCGATCTCTGCTGGCTCGCGGACACGCCGCTCGATCCCGCCCGAACCTACGTGATCAAGCACACGACGCGTGAGGTGCGCGCCCGTGTCGAGCGCATCGAATGGCGCTGGGACGTGACGACCCAGGATCGCGAGCTCGGCGGCCGCTCGCTTTCGGCGAACGATATCGCGCGGGTGCGCCTGCTGCTGGCGCAACCCGTCTTCGCCGATCCTTACGCCGGAGCATCGTGCGACCGGAAGCTTCGTGCTGATCGACGAGGCGACGAACAACTCGATCGCTGCGGGCATGGTGGTCGAATGAGCTCGCTCCTCGCACCCGGGCGGCATCGCGCGTCGCGATGTTGTCGATGCCATCGCTGAGCGGACACGCTGAAGCGAAGCACCCTGCCCGGCCGCGCAAGCGGCTTTTTCTCGGTCTCATATATAGCCAATTGTTTGGTTGTAGCAATAGACTAATAACTTGCAGGAATGATTATGAAACGATTCTCCCTCTTGCTCGTGCTCGGCCTTTCGCTGGCCTCGACCGCCTGGGCCGACACGACGCTTCTCAACGTCTCCTACGATCCGACGCGGGAGCTCTACCAGGAATTCAATGCCGCCTTCGCGAAGCACTGGTCCGCCCAGGCGAAGGAAAAAGTCGCGATCAAGCAATCGCACGGCGGCTCGGGCCGCCAGGCACGCAGCGTCATCGACGGGCTCGAGGCCGATGTCGTCACGCTTGCACTCGCCTACGACATCGACGAGATCGCGCAGGTCGGCAAGCTCCTGCCCGCGAACTGGCAGACGCGCCTTCCGAACAACAGTGCACCGTACACGTCGACGATCGTGTTCCTGGTGCGCAAGGGCAATCCCAAGGGCATCAAGGACTGGGACGACCTGGTGAAGCCCGGCGTGTCGGTGATCACGCCGAACCCGAAGACGTCCGGCGGCGCGCGCTGGAACTATCTCGCGGCGTGGGGCTATGCGCTGCGCAAGTCCGGAAGCGAGGACGCTGCAAAGAATTTCGTGACCAAGCTCTATGCGAACGTGCCGGTGCTCGACTCGGGCGCGCGCGGCGCCACGACGACGTTCGTCGAGCGCGGCATCGGCGACGTGTTCCTGTCCTGGGAGAACGAGGCGTTCCTCGCGCAGAAGGAGCTCGGCCGGGACAAGTTCGAGATCGTCGTGCCGTCGATCTCGATCCTCGCCGAGCCGCCGGTCGCGCTCATCGACAAGGTCGTCGACAAGCGCGGCACGCGCAACGTCGCCGAGGCGTATCTGCGTTACTGGTACACGCCCGAGGCGCAGGAGATCGCCGCCCGCAACTACTACCGTCCGGTGAATCCCGAAGTTGCGAAGAAATACGAAAAGCAGTTTCCGAAGGTCGCGCTCTTCAAGCTGTCCGATCACTTCGGCGACTGGCGGAGCGCGCAGAAGACGCACTTCGCCGACGGCGGCACGTTCGACCAGATCTATCGTCCCGGCGCGGTCGCGAGCTCCAAGTGAGTTTCGACGCCACCATTGTGCGCGACCGCGATGCGTTCCCTGCGGCGCAGGTCGGTGTCCGTGCGTGAGCTGGCGCGATCCCCTGCATGCCATGGACACCGCCAACGCTTTCGCGATAACACCCGGCCTCGCGGTCGATCGCAACCTGCGGATCGCTTCGGCTTTCGATCCGGACGGGGTGCGCGTCACCGCGCAGCGCCGCCGGCCCGGCGTGATTCCCGGCTTCGGGCTCGCGCTCGGGTTCACGCTCGTCTATCTGTCGCTGATCGTCCTGATCCCGTTGGGCGCCGCGGTCCTCAAGACGTCGCAGATGACCTGGCCGGCGTTCATCGATGCGGTCACCGCACCCCGCGTGCTCGCGTCGTACCGGTTGACGTTCGGTGCGTCGCTGGCAGCCGCGACCGTGAACGCGGTGTTCGGGCTGATCGTCGCGTGGGTGCTCGTGCGCTATCGCTTCCCGGGCAGGCGGATCGCCGATGCGCTCGTCGATCTGCCGTTCGCCTTGCCGACCGCCGTCGCAGGCATCGCGTTGACCGGATTGTTCGCCGCCAATGGCTGGATCGGCGGCCTGATCGAACCGCTGGGCGTCAAGGTCGCGTTCACGCCGCTCGGCGTATTCGTTGCGCTGACGTTCATCGGCCTGCCCTTCGTCGTCCGCACCGTGCAGCCGGTGCTCGAGACACTGCCCGCCGAGCTCGAGGAAGCCGCCGCGACACTCGGGGCGACGCGCCGGCAGACACTTCACGCGCGTCGTGTTCCCGATCGTGCTGCCGGCGCTCCTGACCGGCTTCGCCCTCGCGTTCGCTCGCGCGATCGGCGAGTACGGCTCGGTGATCTTCATCGCCGGCAACATGCCGATGATCTCGGAGATCACGCCGCTCATCATCATCACCAAGCTCGAGCAGTACGACTATCTCGGGGCAACGGCGGTCGCGGTGGTGATGCTCGCCGCCTCGTTCCTGCTGCTATTGCTCATCAATGCGCTGCAAGCGTGGACCCGCCGTCGCCAGGGCGCACGGTGACCTCGAGCGGCGCCGTGCTACCGATGAAACGAACCCAAGGCCGTTCATGACCGCGACGGCGACCGCTGCAGCCCTGCCCGCGATGTCCCGCGCGGCGGGATGGCATGCGACCGGCGAGTCCGGCGTCGTGCGCGTGGCGCTGATCGCTGTCGCGCTCGCATTCCTTGCGCTGTTCCTGTTCATGCCGCTCGCGTTCGTGTTCGCCCAGGCGTTGAAGAAGGGGCTGCAGGTCTACGTGGCCGCCATCCTCGACGAAGATGCACTGTCGGCGATCCGGTTGACGCTTCTTTCCGCCGCGATCGCCGTGCCGCTCAATCTCGTGTTCGGCGTCGCGGCTGCGTGGGCCATCGCGAAGTTCAGCTTTCCGCGGCAAGAACGTCCTGACGACGCTCATCGACCTGCCGTTCTCCGTTTCCCCGGTGATCGCCGGACTGATCTTCGTGCTCATCTTCGGCCTGCAAGGCTGGCTCGGCCCGTGGCTTCGCGACCATGACCTGAAGGTGATCTTCGCCGTTCCCGGCATCGTGCTTGCAACGATCTTCGTGACCGTCCCGTTCGTCGCGCGCGAGCTGATCCCGCTGATGCAGGCGCAAGGGGTCGAGCAGGAAGAAGCCGCCGCGGTGCTCGGCGCAAGCGGCTGGCAGACGTTCGCTCGCGTGACGCTGCCGAACATCAAGTGGGGGCTCCTCTACGGCGTGATCCTCTGCAACGCCCGGGCGATGGGCGAATTCGGCGCCGTCGCCGTCGTCTCGGGTCACGTGCGCGGCCAGACCAACACGATGCCGCTGCACATCGAGATCCTCTACAACGAGTACCAGTTCGCCGCGGCGTTCGCGGTCGCGTCGCTGCTCGCGCTGCTTGCGCTCGTCACGCTGGGGGCCAAGTTCGCGCTCGAGCGGCGTGCCGGCGTTGCGCACCGGCTTCAGGAAAGGCCAAGGGCATGAGCATCGAATTGACAGGCATCACCAAGCGCTTCGGCAGCTTCGTTGCCGTCGACGACGTGAATCTCACCGTCGACACCGGCGAGCTTCTGGCCTTGCTCGGCCCGTCGGGTTCCGGCAAGACCTCGCTGCTGCGGATCATCGCCGGACTCGAGGCGCCGGACACCGGCAGCGTCGCTTTCCATGGCGAAGATGCGACCGACACGCACGTGCGCGAGCGCAATGTCGGCTTCGTGTTCCAGCACTATGCGCTGTTCGGGCACATGACGATCTTCGAAAACGTCGCATTCGGCTTGCGCGTGCGTCCCCGGCGCCAGCGGCTGCCCGAAGCGGAAATCCGCAAGCGCGTCCAGCGCCTGCTCGAGCTCGTGCAGCTCGACTTCCTCGCCGATCGCTTCCCGCACCAGCTCTCCGGCGGTCAACGCCAGCGCATCGCGCTCGCCCGCGCGCTGGCGGTCGAGCCGCGCGTGCTGCTGCTCGACGAGCCGTTCGGCGCGCTCGACGCGCGCGTGCGTCAGGAGCTGCGCCGCTGGCTGCGCCGCCTGCACGACGAGGTGCACGTCACGAGCGTATTCGTCACGCACGATCAGGAGGAAGCGCTCGAGGTCGCCGACCGCGTCGTCGTGATGAATCACGGCCGGATCGAGCAGGTGGGCAGCCCCGACGAGGTCTACGAGCACCCGGCCACGCCGTTCGTGCTCGAATTCCTCGGCCAGGTGAATCGCTGGGCCGACACGCGCAACGGAGTCCCCGCCTACGTCCGCCCGCACGAGATCCACGTGTTGCCGCGCCCCGAGGCCGGTGCGCTGCCGGCGCGCTTCGAACGCGGTGCGGCGATCGGACCGAACGCCCGGCTCGAGTTCGTCGTCGACGACGATGCGACGCCGGTCAACGTCGAGCTGCCGCGCGACCGCTACCGCGCGCTCAATCTCAAGTCCGGCGAGATCGCGTGGCTCAAGCCGCTGCGGTCCCGGCAGTTCGAGGCGGACGCCTGAATCGACGCCTCGAGAAGGCGGGAACGGCTGAGGTCAGCGCCGTCCGATGGCGAAGTACTCGAGGCCCGCCGCGCGCACGAGGGCCGGGTCGTACAGGTTCCTGCCGTCGAAGACCAGCGGCTGCTTGAGCCGCGTGCGAATCGCGGCGAAATCCGGCGAGCGGAATTCCTTCCATTCGGTGACGACGAGGAGCGCATCCGCGCCATCGAGCGCGGCCATCGGCGTCTTCGCGTAGCTCAGCCACGCGACCTCGCCGAACGCGCGCCGGGCCTCGTCCATCGCGACCGGATCGTAGGCCACGATCGTCGCGCCGCGCTTCGCGAGGCTGGTGAGCATCGTAAGCGACGGAGCCTCGCGCATGTCGTCGGTGTTCGGCTTGAAGGCGAGGCCCCAGACCGCGAGGCGCCGACCGGCGAGCGATTCGCCCAGGCGCGCGACGATCTTGTCGACGAGCACCAGCTTCTGCGCTTCGTTCGCGGCTTCGACGGCGTCGAGCACGCGCAGCGGCAGCTGATGCTGCGCAGCGGTGAACCGCAGCGCCTTCACGTCCTTCGGAAAGCAGCTGCCGCCGTACCCGACGCCGGGATAGAGAAAGTGCCAGCCGATGCGCGGATCGCTGCCGATGCCCTGGCGGACCATCTCGATGTCGCAGTCCAGGCGGTCGGCCAGGTTCGCGAGCTCGTTCATGAACGAGATGCGCGTGGCGAGCATCGCGTTCGCCGCGTATTTGGTGAGCTCGGCCGAACGGAGGTCCATCACCATCAACCGCTCGTGGTTGCGCTGGAACGGGGCGTAGATCGCGCGCAGCGCCGCGATCGCGCGCTCGTCGTCGGCGCCGATGATGATCCGGTCCGGGCGCATGAAGTCCTCGACGGCGGCGCCCTCCTTCAGGAATTCCGGGTTGCTCGCGACGGCGAACGGGATGCGCGCACCCCGCTTCGCGAGCTCCTCGTCGACAACCGCGCGCACCCGGTCCGCCGTGCCGACCGGAACGGTTGACTTGTCAACGATCAGCTTCCAGTCGCCCATCCGCCGGCCGATGTTGCGCGCCGCCTCGAGCACGTGCGACATGTCGGCCGAGCCGTCCTCGTCCGGCGGCGTGCCGACGGCGATGAACTGCAGCTCGCCGTGAGCCACTGCGGCGTCGACGTCGGTCGTGAACGCGAGCCGACCCGCCTCGACATTGCGCCTGACCAGAGCGGGCAGGCCCGGCTCGTGGATCGGCACGCCGCCGTCGTTCAGGAGCGCGATCTTGCGCGCGTCGACATCGAGGCAAAGCACCTCGTTGCCGACCTCGGCGAGGCACGTCCCGGTGACGAGACCGACGTAGCCGGTCCCTGTGATCGTGATCTTCATGCGCCTTCGCCGATGCTCGTGCGGATCGCTGCGAGTGCAGCCCTCGGATCGGGGGCCTGCGTGATCGGGCGGCCGATCACCAGATAGTCGGCGCCCGCGCGGATCGCCGATTCCGGTGTCGCTATCCGCGTCTGGTCGTCGTCGTTGGCGCCGCGAAGGCGGATGCCCGGGCGTCACGAGCTTGAATTCCGATCCGCACGCCGCTCGCAGCGTAGCGGCTTCGTGTGGCGAACAGACGACACCGGCAAGACCGCGGGATTGCGCGAGCTTCGCGAGTCTCAGCACCTGCCGTTCCGCCGGTCCGCTCACGCCGATTGCGGAAAGGTCGGCGTCCGACAGGCTCGTCAGCACCGTGACCGCGATCAGCAGGGGTGCGGGCCGCGCGGTCTCCCTTGCGGCCCGCTGCACGCCTTCTCGCGCAGCCTCCAGCATCGCCGCGCCGCCGGATGCATGCACGTTGAGCATCCAGACGCCCAGGCGCGTCGCTGCGGCGCAAGCCTGCGCCACCGTGTTCGGGATGTCGTGGAACTTGAGGTCGAGGAACACGCGAAATCCGCGTTCCACGCATGCGCGCACGACGTCCGGCCCGGCCGACGTGAAGAGCTCCTTGCCGATCTTCACCGCGCAGGCGGTCGGATCCAGACGATCCGCGAGCGCAAGCGCGCTCTGCCGCATCGGGAAAGTCGAGTCCGACGATGATGCGCGCTGATCGGTCAGCGTTCGCGGCGAGTGTCATCTGATTCAACTGTCTCCTGACTCCTGATCACTGATACTCCGGCGCCTCCGTCCGCTTCGGCGAATACGTCTCCCATTTCTGGCAGCCGGGGCAGCGCCAGTAGTACTGCCGCGCGCGAAAGCCGCATTGCTCGCAACGATACAGGCCGAGCCGCTTGATGTGCTGGCTCACGAGGCCTTTGACCAGCTCGAGATCGTTGCGCCGCTCGGGCGGGGCATCCAGCAACTGCGCCTCGAGCAGCCGGTCGAGTCCGAGCAGCGTCGGGCTGCGCGCAAGCTCCGACCTTCACGAGCTCGGCCGCAGGCCGCGCGCCCTCGTGCGAAAGCGTCAGCGAGAACAGCGCATTCATCACGTCGAGCGACGGATAGTTCGCCTGCCAGCTCGCGAGCACGCGGATGCCCTGTGCGGCGTTGTCGAGCTTCGCATACGCGTTCGCGACCCGCTCGGCGACCAGTGCCAGGAACGCCGGGTTCTGCGACTCGATGCGAGCCCAGGTATCGACGGCCTCCTTGTAACGACCCTGCTGCGCGTCGACGTCACCCGCCAGCATCGTCGCCCGCGCGCACGCGCGATACTCGGCGAGTGCGAGGTCGATCTCGGTACGCGCAACCTCGAACTCGGACTTGACCAGCGCGGCCTGCGCAAGCTCGCAATGGTAGTGGGCGATCTCCTTGAAATGCGGCGTCTTGGAGACGGCCTCCATGCGCCGGGTGATCGCGATCGCCTTCGGCCAGTCCTTCTCGGTCTCGTAGATCGCGAGCAGGAAGCCCTGCGCCGAGTGCTCGTACGGCGTGCCGTCGAGCTTCACGAACAGGTCCTCCGCGCGGTCGAGCAAGCCTGCGCGATGGAAGTCCTGGGCGAGCTCGAAGGTCGCCGTCTCGCGCCGGTCCTTCGGCAGGTCGGGACGATCGAGCAGGTTCTGATGCATGCGGATCGCGCGGTCGATCTCGCCCTGGCGCCTGAACAGGCTGCCGAGCGCGAAGTGCAGGTCGATCGTCTGCGGATCGACCTTGACGACCTCGATGAACGACTCGATCGCCTTGTCCGGCTGCTCGTTCAGGAGGAAGTTGAGCCCGCGGAAATACGACAGCGGCAGCGCGCGCGACTCGGTCAGCAGGTGCTTGATGTCGATGCGCGCTGCGATCCACCCGAGCGCGAAGAACAGCACCGGAATCGGCAGCAGCCACCAGGGCTCGAAGTCCATCTGGCGTCCCGATTCCGTCCCTAGACAGCGTCCTGCGGGGGCTTCAGCGCGGGCGGATACGGGCCGGGTGCGGCGCCATGCGGCCCGGGCGGCCGCGGCATTGCCCGGACCTCGCGACGCAAGCGGGTCAGCTGCCGCTTGAGGCGTGCGCTGCGCGACGCGCCGGCGACGAGTCCGATCGCAACGCCCGCCGCGAAAGCGACGAAGACCACGAAAGCCAGCGGGCTCTGATGGGAAGCGATGTGGAAGAAACGAAGCGTGACCGGCTCGGTGTTCGACAGCGCAAGCAGCAGCAGCGCGACGAACACCAGCGCGGCAACGAAGAAGCGGAGTGCGCTCATGGGCCGACTATGGGGTCGCCTCGACGTAACCCGAGAAACTCAAGGCCACGCACGCCGCTCGTTGCGCTCGTGCCCGTTTCACGGCGGGCGCCGCCGGGCAGCCCCAAGGCGCCCGCGTGAATCAATCCCGATGAAAAACGTGCAGCGCTAGCGATTCGTCTTCCTCCGAACGCGCGGACGCGTTTTTCATCGGCCCCACTACGCTGATGCCGACGATTTCTTGAAGTCGACGCGCTCGCGAAGCTCCTTGCCGGCCTTGAAATGCGGCACGTGCTTCTGCGGCACCTGGACCTTCTCGCCGGACTTCGGATTGCGACCGGTCCGCGGCGGCCGGTAATTCAGGCCGAAGCTGCCGAACCCGCGGATCTCGATGCGCTCCCCTTTCGCGAGGCTTTCGGCCATCGCGTCGAGGATCATCTTCACCGCCAGCTCGGCATCCTTGGCGACCAGTTGCGGAAACTGCGCGGCCAGGCGGTCGATCAGCTCCGATTTGGTCATCGCGTGATTCAAGGGTCTCCATCGCCGGTCCCGTCCGACTGAGTCTCGTTGTTCTCGAGCTTTCGCCTTCAGGAGCGCACCCAGGCTGGTCGTGCCGGTGGTGACGCCCGCGTTGTCCGCCTTCATCGTCTGGATCGCCTCGGTCTCGTCGGCATGGTCCTTCGCCTTGATCGAGAGGTTGATCGAGCGGTTCTTGCGGTCGATGTTGATGATCATCGCGCGTCACCTTGTCGCCTTCCTTCAGGTGCGAGCGGATGTCCTCGACGCGGTCGCGCGCGACTTCGGAGGCACGCAGGTAGCCCTCGACTTCGCCGGCCACCAGGTCGATCACCGCCCCCTTGCCATCGAGGCTCTTGACCGTGCCGCTGACCACACTGCCCTTGTCGTGCATCGCCACGAAGTTGCTGAACGGGTCGCCCTCGAGCTGCTTGATGCCGAGCGAGATGCGCTCGCGCTCGACGTCGATCGCGAGCACGACCGCCTCGACTTCCTGAGCCCTTCTTGTAGTCGCGCACGGCGGTCTCGCCGGCGTTCGTCCACGAGAGATCGGACAGGTGCACGAGGCCGTCGATGCCGCCCGGCAGGCCGACGAACACGCCGAAGTCGGTGATCGACTTGATCATCCCCTTCACGCGGTCGCCCTTCTTGTGGTTCATCGAGAAGTCTTCCCACGGGTTCGGCATGCACTGCTTCATCCCGAGGGAGATGCGGCGGCGCTCCTCGTCGATCTCGAGGATCATCACCTCGACCTCGTCGCCGAGCTGCACGACCTTCGTCGGGTGGATGTTCTTGTTCGTCCAGTCCATTTCCGAGACGTGGACCAGGCCTTCGATCCCCGACTCGATCTCGACGAACGCGCCGTAGTCGGTGATGTTCGTGACCTTGCCGAACAGGCGCGTACTCGGCGGATAGCGGCGCGACAGGCCGACCCACGGGTCCTCGCCGAGCTGCTTCAGGCCAAGCGAAACGCGGTTCTTCTCCTGGTCGAACTTCAGGACCTTCGCGGTCACTTCGTCGCCGACCGAGAGCACTTCCGATGGGTGCTTGACACGACGCCACGCGAGATCGGTGATGTGCAGCAGACCGTCGATGCCGCCGAGGTCGACGAACGCGCCGTAATCGGTGATGTTCTTGACGATGCCCTTGACGGTCGCGCCTTCGGACAGCGTCGAGAGCAGCTTCTCGCGTTCCTCGCCGAGGCTCTCCTCGAGCACCGCGCGGCGGGAGACGACGACGTTGTTGCGCTTGCGGTCGAGCTTGATGACCTTGAAGTCGAGCTGCTTGTTCTCGAAGGGCGACGTGTCCTTGACCGGACGGATGTCGACGAGCGAGCCGGGCAGGAACGCGCGGATGCCGTTGATCATGACGGTCAGGCCGCCCTTCACCTTGCTGGTGACGAGCCCCTGGACGACGACGCCCTGCTCCATCGAGGCTTCGAGGTCATGCCAGGCCTTGAGGCGCTTGGCCTTGTCGCGCGAGAGCTTGGTGGTGCCGTAGCCGTCCTCGATCGACTCGATCGCGACGGTGACGAAGTCGCCTTCCTTGACCTCGATCTCGCCGTTGTCGTTCTTGAATTCCTCGATCGGAATGAACGACTCGGACTTGAGGCCGGCGTTGACGACGACGACGTTGAAGTCGACGCGCGTCACTTCGGCGGTGATCAATTCGCCGGGGCGCATTTCCTGGCGTCCGAGCGATTCCTCGAACAGCGCGGCGAAGTTTTCTACGGACGGATTGCGGGGTGCTGGTTTGCGTGGTGCTCATTTGCGTAATAGCCATCGGGTTGGATTCCTTGGAAGGTCGGGCCGCCTTGGCGAGAACCCTGTTTCTCGCGAAAAGCGGGCTGTTGTCGAATCCCCGCGGCTATCGCCGGCTAAAGCGACGACACGGGACCCTCAGTTGGGTCTTCTGCACAACGCCGCAGGGTCGCTGCGGCGCGCGTCGAACTTGCAATCGATCCTTGCGGCTTCAAAGGCCCGCGGCCCGGGCTCGGGTAAGCACGGCCGCAACCGCGGCGTCGATCGTCATGTTGGTCGTGTCCAGGATCGTGGCGTCGGCGGCGGGCTTGAGCGGTGCAGCCGCCCGTTTCCCGTCGCGCGCGTCGCGATCCCGGATATCGCGCAAAAGACTTTGAATATTAACATCAATTCCTTTTTCCGCCAACTGCCGCTGGCGCCTGGCCGCCCGCTCCTCGGGCGACGCCGTCACGAACACCTTCACCGGCGCGTCGGTAAACACGACCGTCCCCATGTCCCGCCCCTCGGCCACCAGGCCGGGCGGCCGCCGGAACGCGCGCTGGCGGTCGAAGAGCGCCGTACGCACGCCGGGATGGACGGCTACCCGCGAGGCGGCCGCCGAGACCGCCTCGTCGCGCACGGCATCGGTGACGTCGGCGCCGTCCAGCCAGAGCCGGTCGGCCGCGAATCCGCAATCCAGCGAACGCGCCAGCGCCTCCAGCGCGTCGGCGCCGTCCAGATCGGTCCCGGAACGCAGCGCCTTGAGCGCAACCAGCCGATACAGCGCACCGCTGTCGAGGTAGTGCCAGCCGAGCGCATCGGCGACGCGCTTCGCGACCGTCCCCTTGCCCGACGCGGCGGGTCCATCGATCGCGATGACCGGGGCGTCGTCAGCCATGGACGTAGCCGGCCCCGACGCCGGTCAGCTGGCCGAGGACGGCGAAGTACTCGGGAAACGTCTTGCTGACGCAGCCGGGGTCGCGGATCGTGACCGGGACGCCCCCGAACGCGGCAAGCGAGAAGCACATCGCCATCCGGTGATCGTCGTAGGTGTCGATCGTTGCGCCGGCGCGAAGCGCGTGCGGTGGGATGATGCGCAGGTGCCCCGGGCCCGCGTCGACGGTTGCGCCGAGCTTCGCGAGCTCGGCGGCCATCGCGGCGATCCGGTCGGTCTCCTTCACGCGCCAGCTCGCGATGCCGGTGAGCTTCGTCGGGTCCTTCGCGAACAGCGCGATCACCGCGAGCGTCATCGCAGCATCGGGAATCTGCGTGCAGTCGATCTCGCCACCGGCGATCCGCCCGCTGCTGCGCGCCTCGATCCAGTCGTCGCCGTAACGGACATCGGCGCCAAGCCGCATCAGCACCTCGGCGAACGCGACGTCGCCCTGGATCGAATCGCGACCGACGCCCTGCACGCGCACCGGCCCGCCGCCGAGCACGCCGGCCGCAAGGAAATACGTCGCAGCGGACGCATCACCCTCGACTCGCAGCGTCCCCGGACTCGCATAGCGCGCGCCCGCGGGCACGATGAACGTCGACGCATCGGGGCTCGCGACATCGACGCCGAAACGCCGCATCAGGTTCGTCGTGATCGTCGACGTACGGGCGCGAGATCAGCGGCGTCGTGACCTTGATCGTCGTCGGGTAGCGATCGGCGCCCGACGCGAGCGGAAGCGCCATCAGCAACGCGGTGAGGAACTGGCTCGATACGTCGCCGCGAACGGTGACCGGCACGCCGGCGCGCGCACGGCCCTCGCCGATCGCAAGCGGCGGGTAGCCGTGCTTGCCGAGGTAGCGGATCGCGCAGCCGAGCGCGACCAGCGGATCGACGAGATCGGCGATCGGTCGCTCGTGCATGCGCGGCACGCCGCGGATCTCGTAGTCGCCGCCCAGCATCGCGAGCGCCGCCGTGAGCGGCCGCACCGCAGTGCCGGCATTGCCGAGGAACAGGCTCGCCTGACGCGTGGGAAAGCGACCGCCGCCGCCGTGCACGCGCACGTCCCGCGGTCCTCCGGCAGGTTCGATGAGGATGCCCAGCGCCGCGAGCGCGTTCGCGCATGCGCGTTACGTCGTCGGCATCCAGCAACGCATGAAGCTCGGTCGCGCCGCTCGCTAGCGCAGCCAGCAGCAGCACGCGATTGCTGATGCTCTTGCTTCCCGGCAGGTCGACGCGACCCTTCGCCGTGGCGATCGGCGGCAGCGTCAGGGCGTCGTGCGGGACGCTCGACCATCACTCGTCGTTCGCGGTTCCGGCCCCACGCGCGCCGCGCGTCGCTCGCCGACTGGAACAGCGCTCTCAGCGAGTCGCCGTCGTCCTGCCGCATGCGCCGACTCGATCACGTCCAGCGCGCCGCGATAGGCCGCGATCTCGTCGATCAGCGCATCGCGGTTCGCCAGCGTGATGTCGCGCCACATCTCCGGCGACGCGGCCGCGATGCGGGTGAAATCGCGAAACCCGGTCCCGGCATGCGCGAACAGCTCGTCCGCGTCCGCACGCACGGCAAGGTCCGCGACGTACGCGGCCGACAACAGATGCGGCAGATGCGAGACGGCCGCGAAGATGCGATCGTGCGTACGCGGATCGAGCTCGACGACCTGCGCGCCGCAGGTCTCCCACAGCGCTCGCACGCGCGCAACCGCATCGGCGTCGGTTTCGGCCAGCGGCGTCACGATCGTGCTGCGCCCGTCGTAGAGCTCCGGGAACGCGGCTGCGGCGCCGGAGTTCTCGGTGCCTGCGATCGGATGCGCGGGCACGAACCGCGGCAACGCATCACCCAGATGCTCGCGGGCCGCAGCGATCACGTCCTGCTTCGTGCTGCCGGCATCGGTCACGATCGTTTGCTCGCCCAAGCGTCCGGCCATCGCCGCGAACAGCGCGGGGACCTGTGCGACCGGCGTCGCGATGACGACGATGTCGGCGTCCCGCAGCTCGGAGGTCCACGGCTCGTCCAGCGTGATCGCGACATCGACGATGCCGCGCCTTGATCGCCTCGTCCAGATTCGCGCGCGAGCGGCCGACGCCGACGACCCGCTCGACGACGCCCCGGCGCTTGAGCGCCAGCGCGACCGACCCGCCGATCAGGCCGACGCCGATCACGACGAGCTTGCGAAGCCGCAACGTCAGCCCTTCAGTGCTTTCGTCAGCGCCGTGAGGAAGCGCGTGTTCTCCTCAGGCAGGCCGACGGTGATCCGCAGCCATTCCGGCAGGCCGTAGTTCGCGACCGGCCGGACGATGACGCCCTGCTTCAGCAGCGCGGTGTTCACATCGCTCGCCGCACCGACGTTCGCGAGCACGAAGTTCGCATGCGAGGGAACATACCGAACGCCGAGCACTTGCAAGCCCCGCGGTGAGCTGCGCGAGGCCCGCTTCGTTCAGCAGGCGGCTCTCCTCGACATAGTCGGCGTCCGCGAGCGCGGCCAGCGCCGCGGCTTGCGCAAGCGTGTTGACGTTGAACGGCTGGCGGACCCGGTTCAGAAGATCCGCGATCGCCGCATCCATGATGCCGTAGCCGACGCGCAACGCCGCGAGACCGTAGGCCTTCGAGAACGTTCGCGAGACGACGAGGTTCGGGTAGCGCGCGATCCACTCGACGCTCGGCGCCCGGTCCGTGGGCACCAGGTACTCGTTGTAGGCCTCGTCGAGCACGACGACGACATCGCGCGGCACCGAAGCGATGAACGCCTCGAGCGTCGGCGTGCGGAATCCACGTTCCGGTCGGGTTGTTCGGATTCGCGATGAACACGCACGCGCGTCTTCGGCGTGATCGCAGCGCGCATCGCGGCAAGGTCGTGACCGAAGTCCTTCGCGGGAACCTCGATGCCGCGGGCGCCGCGCGCCTGCGTCGCGAGCGGGTAGACGATGAACGCATGCTGCGCGTAGACCGCCTCGTCGCCCGGCTGCAGGAACGCGAGCGTCACGAGCTCGAGCACGTCGTTGCTGCCGTTGCCGAGCACGAGCTGCTCCGGCGCGACGCTCAAGCGCCGCGACAACGCGGCCTTCAACGCGAAGCCGTTCGAGTCGGGATAGCGCGGCAGCTCGGCGACCGCTTCGGCGATCGCCGCGCGAACGCTCGGGCCGGGCCCGCGCGGATTCTCGTTGCTCGCGAGCTTCACGATCGTCGTCGGATCGAGGCCCAGCTCGCGCGCGAGCTCGTCGGTCGGTTTGCCCGCGATGTATCGGCTGATGCTGCGAATGTGCTCCGGCGCGAGCTGCGCGAGCGCGGTTTCGGTCATTGGATCACCTCTCGCGGGCATCGAAGTCGTGTCCCGTCGAGCTGCCCGCTAGTCTCGCAACCAGGACACTGGATCCCGCTTCGGGATGACGCCGGTAGGGCGCTCATGCGATTCCGACGGATAGGAGCCGAGGAGCTTCAGGAACGGCGCGCGGGTCGCGAGCTCCGCGAGCGCTGCGGCGGCCGCCGGGTCCTGCTGGTGGCCGGCGAAATCGACGAAGAACAGGTATTCCCAGAGTCCCGTGCGCGCCGGGCGCGACTCGAAGCGCGTCATCGACACGCCGTGCCTTGCGAACGGCTCGAGCAGGTGCAGGAGCGCGCCCGGCCGGTTCGGCGCGGACATGACCAGCGACGTCTCGTCGCGTCCCGACGGCGGAACCTGCTGGCGCCCGAGCACCCAGAACCGCGTCGTGTTGTTCGGCTCGTCCTCGATATGCGGCGCGAGGATCGCAAGGCCGTAGATCGCGGCCGCATTCTCGCCGGCGATCGCCGCGGTTTGGGGCTCCGCGGCGGCGAGCCGCGCAGCCTCCGCATTGCTCGCGACCGCCACGCGCGGGACGCCGGGCAGATGCTTCGCGAGCCATTGCACGCATTGCGCGAGCGACTGCGCATGCGAATAGACCTTCTTCACGGCGTCGAGCGCGCCCGCATTCGACAGCAGGTTCTGCTGGATGCGCAGCTTGACCTCGCCGCAGATCGACAGGTCGGTCGTGCACATCAGGTCCAGCGTGCGCCCGACCGCGCCTTCGGTGGAGTTCTCCACCGGCACGACGCGCGTAGTCCGTCTGCCCGCTCTCGATCGCGCGAAAGACCTCGTCGATCGTCGCGCACGGCACGGCATCGACGAAGCCGCCGAAGTGCTTCGCGACCGCCGCATGGCTGTAGGTGCCCGCCGGCCCGAGGTACGCGACGCGCAACGTCTGCTCGAGCGCGAGGCAAGCGGACATCACCTGCCGGAACACGCCGGTCACCTGCTCCGCCGTGAGCGGTCCCGGGTTCTCGTCGTTGAGCCGCGACAGCACCTGCGCCTCGCGCTCGGGCCGGTACGCAGGGCCGCCGCTGCCGGCCTTGAGCGTGTCCGATCGCCTGCGCATGACGCGCTCGCTCGTTGAGGCGTGCGAGCAATTCGCGATCGAGGCGGTCGATCGCCTGCCGGTGCTGCGCGAGCTCCGCTTCGCGGTCGTGCTCGGACATGCCGATCGCTTTCGTCGACGCTTCGCTTACTCGGCGTCCTCCTCTTCCCGCTCCACGACCCGCTCGAGCCCCGCCAGCTTCTCGCCCTCGGACAGGTTGATGAGCGTGACACCCTGCGTGCTGCGGCTCATCTCGCGGATCGACTTCACCGAGGTGCGGATCAGCACGCCCCCGGTCGAGATCAGGATCACCTCGTCGTCCGGCCGCACCAGCGACGCCGCGACGACCTTGCCGTTGCGCTCCGACTGCTGGATCGCGATCATGCCCTTGGTGCCGCGCGCGTGGCGCGTGTACTCGACGATCGGCGTGCGCTTGCCGTAGCCGTTCTCGGTTGCGGTCAGCACCGATTGCTGCTCGTCCTCGGCGACCAGCATCGAGATGATCGTCTGGCCGTTGTCGAGCATCATGCCGCGCACGCCGGCCGCGTTGCGTCCCATCGGCCGCACGTCCGCCTCGTCGAAGCGCACCGCCTTGCCGCCGGAGCTGAACAGCATCACGTCGTGCTGGCCGTCGGTGAGCGCGACGCCGATCAGGCAATCGCCCTCCGCGAGGTCGACCGCGATGATCCCGGACGGGCGCGGACGCGAGAAGTCGGCGAGCGAGGTCTTCTTGACCGTGCCCTGCGCGGTCGCCATGAACACGTACTGTCCTTCCGAGAACTCCTTCACCGGCAGGATCGCGGTGATCTTCTCGTTCTCGACCAGCGGCACGAGGTTCACGATCGGCTTGCCGCGGGCGGCCCTCGTGCCCTGCGGCACGTTGTAGACCTTCAGCCAGTAGACGCGCCCGCGATTGGAGAAGCAGAGGATGAAGTCGTGCGTGTTCGCCATGAACATGCGCTCGATGAAGTCGTCCTCCTTCGTCGCCGTCGCCTGCTTGCCGCGGCCGCCGCGCTTCTGCGCGCGGTATTCGTCGACCGGCTGCGCCTTCATGTAGCCGCCGTGCGACATCGTCACGACCATGTCCTGCGGCGTGATCAGGTCCTCGAGCGACAGGTTCTCGCCCTGCGCGACGATCTCCGAGCGGCGCTTGTCGCCGTACTGGTCGCGGATGGCGGTCAGCTCGTCCTTGACGATGTCGGTGATCCGCGCCGGCTTGGCGAGGATATCGAGCAGGTCGACGATCAGGTCCATCACTTCGCGGTACTCGCCGGTGATCTTGTCCTGCTCGAGGCCGGTGAGCCGCTGCAGACGCAGCTCGAGGATCGCCTGCGCCTGCGCATCGGAGAGCTTGTAGCCGCTGTCGGTCAGGCCGAAGCCGACCGGCAGCGCTTCGGGACGCGCCGCAGTCCGCGAGGCCGCGGCGAAGCATCTCCTCGACGACCGGCGAGCGCCAGGCGCGCGCCATCATCGCCACCTTCGCTTCCGGCGGCGTCGCGGCGGCCTTGATCAGCGCGATGATCTCGTCGACGTTGGACAGCGCGACCGCGAGACCTTCGAGGATGTGTCCGCGCTCGCGTGCCTTGCGCAGCTCGAACACGGTCCGCCGCGTGATGACCTCGCGCCGGTGCAGCAGGAAGAACTCGAGGAACTGCTTGAGGTTCAGCAGCGCGCGGCTGGCCGTCGACCAGCGCGACCATGTTCATGCCGAAGCTGTCCTGCAGCTGCGTCAGCTTGAACAGGTTGTTGAGGATGATCTCGGCCACCTCGCCGCGCTTGAGCTCGATGACGACGCGCATGCCGCGCCGGTCGGACTCGTCGCGCAGGTCGGAGATGCCTTCGAGCTTCTTCTCCCGGACGAGCTCGGCGATCCGCTCGAGCAGCGTCTTCTTGTTCACCTGGTAGGGGATCTCGTCGACGATGATCGCCTGCCGGTTGCCCCGATCGAGATCCTCGACATGCGTACGCGAGCGGATGACCACGCGGCCGCGGCCGGTGCGGTAGCCCTCGCGCACGCCTTCGAGGCCGTAGATGATCCCCGCCGTCGGAAAATCGGGCGCGGGAATGTGCTCCATCAGCTCGTCGACGCTGATGCCCGGATTGGCGAGCAGCGCCAGGCAACCGGACACCGTCTCGGTCAGGTTGTGCGGCGGGATGTTCGTCGCCATGCCGACGGCGATTCCGGACGAGCCGTTCACGAGGAGGTTCGGCAGCTTCGACGGCAGCACCGACGGCTCCTGCTCCTTGCCGTCGTAGTTCGGGACGAAGTCGACCGTTTCCTTGTCGAGGTCGGCGGTCAGCTCGTTCGTGATCCGCTGCAGCCGGCACTCGGTGTAGCGCATCGCCGCCGCGTTGTCGCCGTCGACCGACCCGAAGTTGCCCTGGCCGTCGATGAGCGGGTAGCGCAGCGAGAAGTCCTGCGCCATCCGCACCAGCGTGTCGTAGATCGCCATGTCGCCGTGCGGGTGATACTTGCCCATGACGTCGCCGACGACGCGCGCGCACTTGACGTACGGCCGGTTGAAGACGTTGTTCGCCTCCTGCATCGCGAACAGCACGCGGCGGTGCACGGGCTTCAGGCCATCGCGGACGTCCGGCAGCGCCCGGCCGACGATCACGCTCATCGCGTAATCGAGATAGGAATGGCGCATCTCGGCTTCGAGACTGACCGGGAGGATTTCCTTTGCGAACTGCTCCATGGGGCTTGCGGCGTCCTTGCGTCTGGGGAGAGATCCAGGGGCGGGGATGCCCGCCCGATCTGGTAAAAAAGCGTATTAAGGCGGCGTCCGCGGCTCGCAGAACCGTCCGGCGGCCATCGATAGCGCGGCGCAACATGCCGGCGAAGCGCCGGAGGCCCTTGAAAATTAGAGATTTTACCACGGCGTTGTATTGCCGCGACAGTCCACGTCGGCAAGCAACGCAGCGGCCGTGGTTTCTTTGCAGCCCGCCAAAGGCGCGGTGCTATAGTCGGCGAACGAACGAACGATCTGGCGCGTCGGTCTTTTCCGGCATTTGCGGTCCGCATCTGCCTGATATTTCTCCGCGGGACGGCGCGTAAAGATGCTGGAAATAAAACCTTGTTGAAAACCAAAGCCAAAGGGGTGAAACAATGACTCGACGTCTCGTGTCCGGTGTATTCGTTGGCGCGCTTTTCGCCGCGTGCGCCGGTAGCGTCGCCGCGCAACAACAGCCCGCACCGGGCAATGTCTATCGCCCCGGGCGTCGCCGGCGTGCGACCCCAAGAATTGCGCCTATGTGCTTTCCGCGACCGGGACGCCCGACAACAACGTCGTGAAGAGCGCCGTCTACAACGGCGCCCGCGGACTCGCGGGCGGCCTGTGCTGGCGCACGGCCTTCTGGTCGCCGGCAATGGCGATCGTCGGTTGCGATCCCGATCTGATGCCGAAGCCGAAGCCGCCGGCACCCGCCGCCGCCTGCCCCGCTCCGCCGCCGCCTGCGCCTGCTCCCGCCCCGGCCCCGCCGCCGCCGAAGCCTGCCCCAGCGCCGGCCGTGCAGAAGATCACGCTGGCGAGCAAGGCGCTGTTCGACTTCGACAAGGCCGTGCTGCGGCCCGACGGTCGTGCGGCGATCGACAACGACGTGATCTCGAAGCTGCCGGGTGTTGCGAAGCTCGAGCTCGTGCTGGTCACCGGCCACACCGACCGCATCGGCACGCAGCAGTACAACCAGCGCCTGTCCGAGCGCCGTGCCGACGCCGTCCGCGACTACCTCGTGAGCCGTGGCGTGCCGAAGGATCGTATCGAGACGCTGGGCATGGGCAAGACGCAGCCGGTCCCGGGCGTGGTCTGCAATCAGAAGAACATGAAGGAGCTGATTGCCTGCCTGGCGCCGAACCGCCGCGTCGAAGTCGAAGTCAAGGGCGAGAGTGCAGCCGCAGCGCTGATCGGCGAAGCGTCCGCCAGCGAAAAAGCCCCGCCGTTGCGGGGCTTTTTCTTTGCAGCGGGGCTGGGATCGAGGATCGGGGAGCTCGCGCATGTGCGACCATCGATCGCTGCGATCACTGATCTGAGCGCGTCGCTTCGCTGCGCTGCGCACTCCTCGATCCCTGATCCGATCCTCGATCCGCGTCCTCTTCGCCATGACCCCCGCCACGTCGACCTCGCGATCAGCGCCACCTGGATCGTGCCGATCGAGCCCGCAGGCGCGCTGACCGGACACGTCGTGCTCGTCGACGGCGGCCGGATCGTCGCCGTCGTGCCGGAAGCCGCGGCCGCGCGCGATTATCTGGCCGCGCGAGCGAATCACGCTCGACCGGCACGTCGCTGCTGCCGGGCTTCGTGAACGCGCATGCGCACACCGCGATGACGCTGCTGCGCGGCATCGCGGACGACGTCCCGCTCGCAACCTGGCTCGAGCAGCACATCTGGCCGCGCGAGGCGAAGTTCGTCACGCCGGAGTTCGTGCAGGACGGCGTGACGATCGGCGCGGCGGAGATGCTCCGCGGCGGCATCACCTGCTGCAACGACATGTACTTCTACCCGGACGCGGCGGCGCGCGCCTACCAGGCGGCCGGAATGCGCGCGGTGCTGGGCCTTCCGGTGCTCGATTTCCCGACGCCCTATGCGAGCGACGCCGATGGCTACCTGCAGGCCGGCCTCGCCGCGCGCGACGCGTTCAAGCACGCGCCGCGGCTGTCGTTCATGCTCGCACCGCACGCACCCTACACGGTCGGCGATGCGACGTTCGAGAAGATCGTCACCTATGCGCACCAGCTCGACCTGCCGATCCAGACCCACCTGCAGGAGACGCAGCGCGAGCTGGACGAGGCGATCGCGGCAACCGGCGCATCGCCGCTGGTTCGGCTCGACCGGCTCGGCGTGACCGGGCCCGGCTTCGTCGCGATCCATGCGGTGCATCTTGCGCCCGGCGACATCGAGCTGCTGGCGCGTCAGCGCTGTCACGTCGTGCACTGCCCGACGTCGAACCTGAAGCTGGCGAGCGGCATCGCGCCGATCGCGCAGCTGTGCGCGCACGACGTCAACGTCGCGATCGGGACCGACGGTCCCGCATCGAACAATCGGCAGGACCTGCTGGCGGAGATGCGGCTCGCCGCGCTGCTCGCGAAGGTCCGCGCGAGCGACGCGGCAGCGCTACCGGCCCAGCAGGTGATCGAAATGGCGACGCTTGGCGGCGCGCGCGCGCTCGGCCTGCACGAGCGCATCGGCAGCCTTGTCGCGGGCAAGGAGGCGGACCTGGTCGCCGTGAACCTTGGCGAGCTCGACGATGCGCCTGTCTACGATCCGATCTCCCACCTGGTCCACGTCGCAGGGCGCGAGCGCGTGACCAACGTGTGGGTCGGCGGCGAGCGCATCGTGCGCGACCGCAGGCTCATGACGCTCGACGAGCCTGCGCTTCTCGCACGCGCGCAGCTGTGGCAGCAGAAGCTCGCGTAGCATTGGAATGCCGATGAAAAAGGCGTCCGCAACGATTCCGATGAAAAAGGCGTCCGTGGGTTTAGTGCCTGATGTGGACCCGGCGCTGCACCTTTTTCATCGGGAGTGAAACAGGCGGGCGCCTTGGGGCGGCCCGGCGGCGCCCGCAGGTAAGAGCACGAAAAGACGAGCGTCGTGCGCGGCGCTACGTAGCTTCAGCCGTTTTGCGTCACACTGCTAGCAGCATCATGACCGCCGAACCGACCGTCTCCAATGCCGATCCCGCCGAGCTCGCGAAGTTCGGCGCCCTCGCCCATCGCTGGTGGGATCCGGAGAGCGACATGTTCGGGCCGCTGCACCGGATCAACCCGCTGCGCCTCGAATGGATCGAGCGCGTTGCAGGTCCGCTCGCCGGGCAACGGGTGCTCGATGTCGGATGCGGCGGCGGAATCCTCGCGGAAAGCATGGCCACGCGCGGGGCGGACGTCCTGGGAATCGACCTGTCGGAGAAGTCGCTCGGCGTGGCGAAGCTGCACAAGCTCGAATCCGGCGTCGACGTGACCTACCGCGCGATCTCCGCGGAAGCGCTTGCGCACGAGCAACCGGCAACGTTCGACATCGTGACCTGCATGGAAATGCTCGAGCACGTGCCCGACCCCGCATCGACGGTCACCGCGTGCGCGCAACTCGTCGAGCCGGGCGGGCTGATGCTGTTCTCGACGCTCAATCGCAACCCCAAGTCGTATGCGCTCGCGATTCTCGGCGCCGAGTACATCCTGAATCTCCTGCCGCGCGGCACGCACGATTGGTCGCGCTTCGTGCGTCCTGCCGAGCTTGCCGGTTATGCGCGACGCGCGGGAGCGGACCTGGTCGAGCTGATCGGCCTGGTCTACAACCCGCTGACCCGGACCTTCCGTCTCGTCGCCGGCGACGTCGACGTCAACTATCTCGCGGCGTTCCGTCGTCATGGCTGAGACGCCCGCGCGAGCGCTCGATGTCGACGCGGTCCTGTTCGACCTCGACGGGACACTCGCCGATACCGCCGGCGATCTCGCCGGTGCGGTGAACCGCGTGCGCAAGGAGCGTGGATTGGTTCCGGTGCCGGTCGCCACGGTACGTCGCTATGCGTCGGCCGGTGCGCGCGGACTGCTGTTCGCCGGCATGGGCGTCACGCCGCAGGATCGCCGAGTTCCCCGCGCTTCGCGACGCGTTCCTGCTGCACTACGAATCCTGTCTGTCGGAAACGACGCGGCTGTTCGCGGGCGTCACCAGGCTGCTCGATACGCTCGAGGCGCGAGGGCTCGCGTGGGGCATCGTGACCAACAAGGCGGCGCGATTCACGAATCCCGTCGTATCCGCGCTGAAGCTCGATACGCGCGCCGGCACGATCGTGAGCGGCGACACGACGCCGCATCCGAAGCCGCATCCCGAGCCGCTGCTGCACGCTGCGCGCGCGCTGGACATCCCGCCCGAGCGCTGCGTGTACGTTGGCGACGACCTGCGCGACGTGCAAGCCGGCATCGCGGCCGGCATGCCGACGCTGGTGGCGCGCTGGGGTTATCTCGGCACCGGCGAGCCGCACGAGAACTGGCCCGCCACCGGCGGCGCGGATCGCCCGCTGGATGTGCTCGACTGGCTGCCGTCGCGACGCTAGCCCGGGCAGGCGCTCGCGTTGAGGATCATCAGCTCGCGCGGCTCGGTGCCCCGCGATCCGGTGAGCCGCACCGGCTGACTCGCCGCCAGCGGCCGCAGTACCGCGACGATCACGTCGTCCGGTGCGCGAAGCGCGATTCCGTTCGCCTGCGCGACGCGGTCGCCCTTCTTCATGCCGAGCATCGCGGCAAAGCCCGCTTCGTCGCGGATCACGAGCGCACCGTCCTTCGCGTCGGCGATCGCACGCAGTGATTCGGGCTGCGCGATCAACCCCTGCACGAGCTCGGCGTTGAGCTTGACGACCGGCCCTTTGTAGCCGGGCGGAAGCGTGCACGCGGCCGATGCAGCGGCTGCGCGCTTGGCGGTCGGTCCGCTTGCAGCTGCCTGCGCACGCAACGCAATCGTTCGCTCGCCGCCGGCATCGCGGATCGTCACGCCATCGGGTCGCACGGCGACGAGCGTCGCGCCCGGAGACAGCGATTCGCCAGCCGTAACCAGCCGCGCGCTGCCGTCCGCCGAAGCGGAACAACGCACGACCCTTGCCGTCGGGCTCGGAAAGAACGCCGAGCAAACGCGTGTCGCCGGCGAGGACGATCGGCGCTGCCGCCGGCTCGCTCGCTGCGGAACCCGCGCCGAACGGCGGCGATACAGCGAATGCCGCCGCCGGATCGTTCACCGGCGCCGGCGGAATGTGAATCGGGGCGGGCCCGAACCAGCGCCATCCCCAGTAGGCGAGCACGGACGCAAGGGCCGCGAACGCGACCAGGCTCGCGAATCCGACGACGACGCGCGACAGCATCGATGCACGGGAATCGTGAACGCTCATCGATGTGCGCGACGTCGCGAAGCGACTCGCCCGGCGGGACGTTCGCACACTGCCATCGCTATAATCGCGCGTCCCGCCCCGGTGCAAGCGTCCGTGAATCCTCGTCTCGATCTCCTGCAGCCGTATCCGTTCGAGCGGCTGCGCGCATTGTTCGCGGGCGTGACGCCCAATCCCGCGAAACGAGCAATCTCGCTCTCGATCGGGGAGCCGAAGCACCCCACACCCAGGCTCGTGCTCGACGCGCTCGCCGCCGGCGGCGCGGGTCTGGCGAATTATCCCATGACCGCCGGCGCGCCCGCGCTGCGCGAGGCGATCGCCGCGTGGCTTGCACGACGCCATCACCTGCCCGCGCTCGATCCCGCAACCCAGATCCTTCCGACGCTCGGCAGCCGGGAAGCGTTGTTCGGATTCGCGCAGGCGATCGTCGACGCCAGCCGTCCGGGCGCAACCGTCGTCACGCCGAACCCGTTCTATCAGATCTACGAAGGTGCGGCGCTGCTCGCCGGGGCCGATACCTGGTGCGTCAATGCGGATCCGTCGCAGGGCTTCGCGCCGGATTGGGACAGCGTTCCGAGCGCCGTGTGGGCGCGCACGCAGTTGCTCTACGTCTGCTCGCCCGACAACCCGACCGGCCGTGTGGCGACGCTCGCCGAATGGCAGCGGCTGTTCGACCTGTCGGATCGCCACGGCTTCACGATCGCCGCAGACGAATGCTATTCGGAGATCTTCTTCGACGAGGCCCGACCCACGCTGTCCGCGTTGGCGGCCGCGCAGGCGAGCGGTCGCAGCGACTATCGCCGACTCATCGTGTTCGGCAGTCTGTCGAAGCGCTCGAATGCGCCCGGCCTGCGCTCGGGGTATGTCGCCGGCGATGCCGCCTTGGTCAAGCAGTTCCTGCTTTACCGTACCTATCATGGCTCGGCGATGTCGCCGGCCGTTGCCGCCGCAAGCATTGCGGCATGGCAGGATGAGGCGCATGTCATCGAGAACCGGCGCAAGTACGCGCAGAAGTTCACCGCGCTGCAGCCGCGTCTAGCTGGCGTGCTCGAGTGCCCGATGCCGGAAGCCGCGTTCTACCTTTGGCCGCGCACACCGGCCGATGACGCCGATTTCGCGCGTTCCCTCTACGCCGAGGAGAACGTCACTGTCCTGCCGGGAAGCTTCATCGCCCGCGATGCGCACGGCACGAATCCCGGTCGCAATCGAATCCGCATCGCGCTTGTGGCGGAGGCCTCCGAGTGCGCGGAAGCGATCGAGCGGATCGTCGCCTTCGCGCAGAGGCGCTGAGCGCAAGGGCGGCCGGCGAAGTTCGACGCCTAAAGCGCCGCGCGCCCCGCCCGACCACGACACGCCTCGTCGTGACCGGCTACGCCCCGTCGCCTGACATCGGCGCGAGTCGGCGAACGCCCTAGAATCGCGGCCATGTCGACGCTTGCCGCCCCTTCCCCCGATCGCCCCAGCGTGCTCGCCGCGCTGGCGCGCGGATTCCGCGCCCGGCCCGCAACACTCGCGCTGATCGTCGCGATCAACACGGGCATCGCGCTGATCCTCTGGGACAACGACCCGCGGCCGTTCTGGCAGCCGCTTCTCACCTGCCAGATCTACGGGCTTTGCATCGCCTATGCGGTGAACGTCGCGGCGCCGTGGGAGAAGTCGAAGCCACTGCTGCACATGGTCGGAGCGATCGCGGTGGCGGTGCTCGTCGGGGTCGCGCTCGTCATCGTGCTGAAAGGCTACTCGCTCGACTACGTGCGGGAGCGGTGGATGGTGTTCGGCTGGAACATCGTCCAGGCGTTTCTGAACGGGCTGCTGATCTCGCTGCTCTTCTTCGTCAAGTTCCGCGAGGCGCGCGCAACGGCAGCGTTGCATCGCGCCGAAGCCGAGCGCAATCTGCTCGCGAAGCAGGCGGTCGAGGCCGAGCTCAAGCTGATGCAGGCGCAGGTCGAGCCGCATTTCCTGTTCAACACGCTCGCGTCGGTCCAGTACCTGACCGAGACCAATCCGGGCGAGGCCAATCGCCTGCTCGGCCATCTGATCGCCTACCTTCGCGCCGCGCTGCCGCAGCTTCGCGCGCACTCGTCGACGCTCGGCCGCGAGTTCGAGCTCGCGAAAGCCTACCTTGCGATCCTGCAGACGCGGATGGGTCCGCGTCTCGACTTCACCGTCGAGCTGGCGTCGGACCTCGCGTCGCACTCGTTCCCGCCGAACATGCTGATCTCGCTCGTCGAGAACGCGATCAAGCACGGCGTCGAGCCGTCGGTCGATGGCGGCACGATCGCAATCAACGCGCGCCGCGACGGCGATCGGGTCGTCCTCACGGTGACCGACAGCGGCCGCGGCCTCGCCGCATCCGGCGCAGCGAACTCGGACACCGCCGGTGATGGTGTCGGGCTCTCGAACGTTCGCGAGCGTCTGGCCGCGTTGTTCGGTCCGCGCGCGCGGTTCACGATCGAGGAGATGCAGCCGCGCGGCGCGCGTGCGATGATTGCGATTCCCTACGAGCCGCAATAGCAAGCGGCCGAAAGTGAAACCCTCACCCTAGATCGACCTTCCGATGCCGACGGCGCTGATCGCCGAAGACGAGCCGCTGCTGCGCGAGCAGCTGAAGCGCCGCATCGCCGAAGCCTGGCCGGAGCTGGTCATCGCGATCGAGGCTGGCAACGGCGGCGATGCCATCGCGGCGTTCGATGCCGACCCCACCGACGTCGCGTTCCTCGACATTCGCATGCCGGGAATGACCGGCCTCGAGGTTGCGCGTGCGATCGGCGACCGCGCCCACATCGTGTTCGTCACCGCGTACGACGAATACGCGATCGCGGCGTTCGAGGAAGGCGCGATCGACTACCTGCTGAAGCCGGTCACGCCGGAGCGGCTCGCGAAAGTCGTCGCCCGGCTGAAGGCCCGCCTGTCGACCCCGCCGCTCGATCTCGAAGGTCTGCTACAGCGCCTCGCCAACCGCGACCAGACGGCGCACCTTCGATGGATCCGCGCGTCGCTCGGCAATGCGATGCGGATGGTCCCGGTCGAGGACGTGCTGTTCTTCCAGGCCGAGGACAAATACACGAAGGTGGTCACGACCGACGGCGAGGCGCTGATCAAGAAGCCGATCAAGGAGCTGTTCGACGAGCTCGACCCCGAGGCGTTCTGGCAGATTCACCGCAGCACGATCGTCAGTCTTCGCGCGATCGCGAAGGTCGAGCGCGACTGGCGCGACCAGCCGGTGATCACGCTGAAGGGCCGGCCGGAGAAGCTGGTCGTGTCCCGCACGTTCGCGCACCGGTTCAAGGCGATGTGACGAGTGAAATGAGTCACATCGTCCCCGCGAAGGCGGGGACCCAGCGACGCGCGTCGCATCTCCGCGAAGGCGGGGACCCAGCGTCTCATTGACTCGCCGCGAGGCGGCCTGCGGCCGCCCTTTTCGTGAAACGCGAGAACGGTTACGACTTGCGGCGACGCAGCCGAGCGACTCCGCCGGCGATCGTCAGCGCGAGGCCGACGAGCAGCAGCGAATCCGGTTCGGGAACCGGGCGCACCTGCTCGATGCTGCCGATGGTCATGTCGTCGAAGGCGAAGAAGTCCGACCGCCGGAGCGGTGTTGCCGAAAGTGATGCTGGTGATCAGCTCGCCCAAATTCTGGGCGATCAGGCCGAAGAAGAGCACGGAGCCGCCGGTGGCCGTTGAGCGTGTTGTTGACGACCAGGTCGGTCGTGCCGCCGTTCACGAGATGCAGCGTCGATCTGGCCGTTGAAGTCGCCGATGTCGACGCCCCAGAAGCCGAACGCCGCCACGGCCGCGCTGAATGTGATCGTGAAGTCGCCGCTGCTGACTTCCCAGAAGTTGCTTCCCGAAATCGCATAGCGCCCGAATCCGTTGGTCGTGCCCGGCGCGACAGACTGGATAGTTCCAGATCCACCGAGCGTCGCGGTCCCCGCACCCGGGAAGGTGAGAGCCAAGGGACTGCCAGTACCGGCCGCAAACGACTTCGAACGTTTCGGTGCCGACGCCGATGAGATTGGAAAGGAAGGCCGTTGGACGCAGCGGTCGCGTTCGGACGGGCGGGTTGCGGCGCGGCTTCGCGCAAGCCCGAGATCCTCGCCGAAGAAGATGGAATAGCTGGATGCGACGCCCGAAATCAGCGCGGCGGTGGCGAAAACAGCGACATTCCGTATAAAGCGGTTCAGTTTCATTGTTCGATTCCCCCGTTTGGATAGACGCAAACACTTTGTCGCTGCACAATCTTAGCAAGATCCGAGCCATGACGCGACACAGTGGTTAATTTTCAAAGGCTTGTATTCAGACTCGCCGCCGTTCGACGTCTTGTGGTGTATAGCTTGTCGACACCTGCCAGAGCCCTCGTCCGCAGACGGGGGGCGACCGCTTAGAATCCACCGCTCGGAATCGTGGCTCCGTCCCGCGCCCTCGCGTATCTCGGCCGTCATGCGACGCTGTTCATGGCCGGCGGCGTGCTCCTGGGCCTCGCC
Organism: uncultured beta proteobacterium; assembly: GCA_963804205.1. Taxonomy (GTDB): domain Bacteria; phylum Pseudomonadota; class Gammaproteobacteria; order Burkholderiales; family Casimicrobiaceae; genus VBCG01. The sequence goes on from CAWDPJ010000015.1 coordinate 39,973, forward strand.
GTTCCGCCCCTTGCCGCGCTCGCGAAGCCGCTGCTCGTCCCGACGCTGCTCATCCCGTTGACGCTTGCGCTGGTGCGTCTCGACTGGGGCGCGATCGCCGCGTGGCGTCATCGCGCCGGCACGGCAACGCTGCTGATCGTCTGGCTGCTCGGCGTGTCGCCGGTGCTCGTATGGGCGGCTGCGACGGCACTGCTGCCGCTCGGCTTTCCCGAGCCTCTGCGTCAGGCGCTCGTGCTCATGGCGGCCTCGTCGCCGATCGTCTCGTCAGTGGCGATCGCGCTCATCGTCGGCCTCGATGCCACCCTCGCGATCGTCGCTGTGCTGCTCTGCACGGCTCTGGTACCGCTGACGCTGCCACCGATGGCGGCGGCGCTGGTCGGCGTGACGCTCGAGATCGGCATCGGAACCTTCATGCTTCGGCTGGCGCTGCTCGTCGGGCCGGCGTTCGGCGCGGCGTGGCTCATCCGCCGTCTCGTGCCTCCGACGAAACTCGCTGCCCAGCACGAGTTGCTGGACGGCCTGACCGTGATCAACCTGGTGCTGTTCGGCCTCGCGATCATGGACGGCGTGACCGCCTATGCGATCGAGCGCCCCGCCTATGTTGCCGCCGCGCTCGATCGCGGCCTATGCATTCAACCTCGCGTTGCAGGTTGCGGGCTACCTCGCGTTCCGTCATCTCGGCCGCCGGGAAGCGCTGTCCGTTGCCCTCGTCTCGGGAAACTGCAACATGGGATTGGTGCTGGTCGCGCTCGAGGGCAAGGCGAGCTTCGAGGTCACGGTGTTCTTCGCCCTCGCCCAGATTCCGATGTACACGCTGCCGGCGCTCCTCACGCGACTGTACCGGCGCGCGCTGCCGGCAAGCGTCGGGCCGCTGCCGAAGTCGCGGTAAAATCATCGTTTTTTCCGCTGGAACGCCAATGTCGCTGCAATCGACGATCGACGCCGCCTGGGAGCGGCGCGCCGACCTCGCGCCGGAATCGGCGCCGGCCGACGTGCGCGAGGCCGTCGCGTCGGTGATCGACGAGCTCGACGCCGGCCGGCTGCGGGTCGCGGAGAAGTCCGGTGGCGAGTGGATCACGCACCAGTGGATCAAGAAGGCCGTGCTGCTTTCGTTCCGGCTCGCGGACAACCGACTGATGGGCGATACGACCGGCCTGCCGTTCCGCTTCTACGACAAGGTCGCCACGAAATTCGCGACCTACGACGCGCACGCGTTCGCGCAGTCCGGCGTGCGTGTCGTGCCCCCGGCGGTCGCCCGGCGTGGCGCCTATGTCGCAAGGAACGTCGTGCTGATGCCTTCCTACGTCAACGTCGGCGCCTACGTCGACGAAGGCACGATGGTCGACACCTGGGCGACGGTCGGCTCCTGTGCCCAGATCGGCCGGAACGTGCATCTGTCCGGCGGGGTGGGCATCGGCGGCGTGCTCGAGCCGCTGCAGGCGAATCCGACGATCATCGAGGACAATTGCTTCATCGGCGCGCGCTCCGAGGTCGTCGAGGGCGTGATCGTCGAAGAGAACGCCGTGCTGGGCATGGGCGTGTTCATCGGCCAGAGCACGAAAATCTACGATCGTGCGACCGGCCGGATCAGCTACGGTCGGGTGCCGGCGGGCTCGGTCGTCGTCGCGGGCAGCCTGCCGTCCGCTGAAGGAAACTGCCAGCTCTACTGCGCGGTCATCGTCAAGCAGGTCGACGCGAAGACCCGCGCGAAGACCAGCATCAACGAGCTGCTGCGGAGCTGACGAGACACGATGCGAGCGCCGCAGACCATGTCGGTATCGATCAAGACGCCCGAGGACATCGCGAAAATGCGGGTGGCCGGCCGCCTCGCGGCCGAGGTCCTCGATTACCTCACGCCGCACATCAAGCCCGGCATCGCGACCGCGGAGATCGACAAGCTCGCGCACGACTACATGGTGAACGTGCAGGGCACGATCCCGGCAACGCTGAACTACGCGCCGCCGGGGCATGCGCCCTACCCCGCGTCGCTGTGCACATCGATCAACCATGTCGTGTGTCACGGCATCCCCGGCGAGCGGAAGCTCAAGCCCGGCGACATCATCAACGTCGACGTGACGGTGATCAAGGACGGTTACCACGGCGACACCAGCCGCATGTTCTTCGTCGGCACGCCCCCGATCCAGGCGAAGCGGCTCGTCGACGTGACCTACGAAGCGATGTGGAAGGGCATTCGCGCAGTCGTCCCCGGCGCGCATCTTGGCGACATCGGCCACACGATCCAGCGGCATGCGGAATCGCACGGTTTCTCGGTGGTGCGCGAGTTCTGCGGCCACGGCATCGGACGCCAGTTCCACGAGGAGCCGCAGGTGCTGCACTACGGGCGTCCCGGGACCGGGCTCAAGCTGCAACCCGGGATGATCTTCACCGTCGAGCCGATGATCAACGCCGGCCGCGCTGGCATCCGCGCGCTCGCCGATGGCTGGACGATCGTCACGGCCGACCATTCGCTTTCTGCGCAGTGGGAGCACACGGTGCTGGTCACGCCCGAGGGCTTCGAGGTCCTGACGCTCTCCGCCGGCTCGCCGCAGCCGCCGCCGGCTTAGGGCGTTCGTTCCATGGCGTCGCATCCGGTCGCGTACGCCGATCCCGCACCCGCTGCGGTCACGTCGCCCATCGGCCCCTGGCGAGAGACGCTGAGCCGCGGCCGTGATGCGCTGCGCGACCGCTTCTTCGCCTCGCCCGATACGCCCGGCCTGCTGCGCGAGCACGCGCGACTGGTCGACAAGGTGCTGCGCGGCCTATGGAACGAGTGCGCGATGCCGCGCGGCCTGTCGTTGGTGGCCGTCGGCGGCTACGGCCGCGGGCAGCTGTTCCCTCATTCCGACGTCGACGTCATGGTGCTGTTGCCCGATCACGTCGAAGTGCCGGGCGAAGCGATCGAGCGGCTGTTGCAGACCTTCTGGGATGTCGGCCTCGAGCTCGCTCATGCCGTGCGTACGCTAGACGAATGCGAACGCGAGATGGCCGGCGACGTCACCGTGCGAACGAGCCTGCTCGAGCACCGGCTGATCGCCGGGAGTCGAAAGCTGTTCGGCACGTTCGAGCAGCGTTTCCTCGACTCGCTCGACGTGCGGGCGTTCTACGAAGGCAAGACGCTCGAGCAGCAGCAGCGGCACCTGAAGCACCACGACGCCGCATACAACCTCGAGCCGAACGTCAAGGAGAGCCCGGGGGGCTTGCGCGACCTGCAGACGGTCATCTGGATCGCCCGTGCGGCGGGTCTTGGCCGGACGTGGAAGGAGCTCGCTGCGCACGGGCTCATCACGCTGGCCGAGGCGCGCGCGGTGGCCCGGCATGAGCAACTGATCGGCGGCCTGCGCGTGCGGCTGCATTACCTCGCCGACCGGCGCGAGGATCGCCTCGTTTTCGATCTCCAGACGGCGCTCGCGAAGCAGCTCGGCCTCGCGGATACCCCGGGCAAGCGCGCATCCGAGCAGATGATGCAGCGCTATTACCGCGCCGCGCGGCTGGTGCGCCAGGTGAACACGATCCTGCTGCAGAATCTGCACGCGCGCCTGTTCCCGGTCGACAGCGACGTGACGCCGATCGATCCCGAGTTCGTCGCGATCGACGAGCTGTTGCACGTCCGCGACGAGCGGCTGTTCGAGCGTCGCCCGGGCGCGATGCTGGACGCATTCCTTCGGCTGCAGCGCCACCCCGAGCTGAAGGGCATGTCGGCGCGTACGCTGCGCGCGCTGTGGCGCAACCGGCATCGCGTCGACGCGGCATTTCGCCAGGACCCGGCGAACCGCGCCGCGTTCATGCAGATCCTGCGCGAGCCGCGCGGCATCACGCACGAGCTGCGGCGGATGAACCTCTACGACATCCTCGGGCACTACGTGCCGACGTTCGGGCGGATCGTCGGCCAGATGCAGCACGACCTGTTCCACGTGTACACGGTCGACGAGCACATCCTGATGGTGATCCGCAACCTGCGGCGGTTCACCGAGACTCAGCACGCGCACGAGTATCCGCTGTGCTCGCGGCTGATCGCCGACTTCGAGCGCAAGGAGGTGCTGTACGTCGCTGCGCTGTTCCACGACATCGCGAAAGGCCGGGGCGGCGATCATTCCACGCTCGGTGCACGCGACGCACGTCGCTTCTGTCGCGACCATGAGCTCTCCGCCGAGGACACCGAGCTGATCGCCTGGCTCGTCGAGCAGCATCTGACGATGTCCTCCGTCGCGCAGAAACAGGACATCTCCGATCCCGCAGTCGTCGAGACCTTCGCGGCCAAGGTCCGGACCGAGCGCCGCCTCGTGGCGCTGTACCTGCTCACCGTCGCCGACATTCGCGGCACGAGCCCGAAGGTCTGGAACGCGTGGAAGGCGCAGCTGCTCGAGGATCTGTTCCACGCGACGCGACGCGTGCTCGCCGGCGAGGACGCGCCGCGCACGCTGCAGGACGGACTGTCGGAGCGCCAGGGGCAGGCGCAGCGCATCCTGCGGCTTTATGCCGTGCCCGAGAACAGCGAGCACGCGTTGTGGCGGCACCTGGACACCGCTTACTTCCAGCGCCATTCGGCCGAGGAGATCGCGTGGCATGCGCGGCACCTCTACTGGCGCGTCGACAAGCCGCAACCCGTCGTCAAGGCGCGGCTCTCGCGCACCGGCGCCGGCCTCCAGGTCCTCGTCTATCTGCCCGACCAGAAGGCGCTGTTCGCACGCATCTCCGGCTTCCTCGGGCGCAGCAATCTGTCGATCCTCGAGGCGAAAGTGCACACGACCCGGCACGGCTTCGCGCTCGACACGTTCATGGTGCACGACCCGACGAATCCGAATGCATCGCACCGGGAAGCGATCCAGTACGTCGAGCACGAGCTCACGCGGGTGCTCGAAGCGCAGACGCCGATCGAGCCCCCGCAAGCCGGGCGGTTGTCGCGGCGGCTGCGTCACTTCCCGCTGTCGCCGGAGGTCCGCATGTTCCCGGACGACAAGGGCACGCATTACATCCTGGAGGTCGTCGCAGGCGACCGACCGGGCTTGCTCGCCGGGATCGCCTATGTGCTCGCCAAAGCGAACATCAACGTCGTGAGCGCAAAGATCAACACGCTGGGCGAGCGTGCCGAGGACGTGTTCCTGATCGACGGGGCGCGCCTGCACGACGAGCAGGCGCTGCTGAAGCTGGAGCAGGCGTTGTACGATCAGCTGCGGGTCTAGCAGGCCGATGCAAAAGGCGTACAGGCGTTCCGTGCCTGATGGGATTTAAGGTCCTCGCCGAGTCGCCATGAACCTGCGCCAGCTCGAAGTCTTCTACGCGATCATGCAGGCCGGGTCGGTGACGGGCGCCGCCCGCAACCTGAACGTGACCCAGCCCGCGATCAGCAACGTCCTCAAGCACACCGAGCAGCAGCTGAAGTTCAAGCTGTTCGAGCGCATCGGAGGACGCCTCCACCCGACGCCGGAAGCGGCAGACCTGTTGCCGGATGTCAACGAGATCTTCGGGCGCGTCGATACGCTGAACCGTGTCGTGCAGGAAATGCGCGACGGCAAGAGCGGCCGGCTGCTGATCGCAACATCGCCGACGCTGGTGAATACGTTCCTTCCGCGTGCGATCGCGCTGTTCCGGCAGCGCAGCCCTGCGGTTCGCATCGCGATCCAGTCGTTACCCACGCCGCTGGTGATCGAGCGTGTGCTGCGGCGCGAAGTCGACATGGGCCTCGTCTACGCGCCGATCGCCGATCGCGGCGTGGACACCGAAGCGCTTCTCGTCACCGAGATGGCCTGCGTCGTGCGCAAGCGGGATCCGCTCGCAAGGAAGCGTCAGATCACGGCCGAAGACCTCGCCGGCGTACCGGTCATCTCGCTGGGGGCCGGCACGCGGATCGGCGTGCTGATCGAGGAGGAATGCCGCAAGGCGAACGTGCCGCCGCCGGACGTTGCCGTCGAGGCCAGCTCTTCGCTGGCGGCTTGCCTGATGGTGAGCGAAGGCGCGGGCATCGCGCTCGTCGATCGTGCCACCGCACTGTCGGGCAAGTTCGACGACCTCGCGTTCCGGCCGTTCCGGCCCCGGATCTCGGTGCTGGTGCAGCTCATCTACACGCGCGACCGGCCGCGCTCGCGCGCCGCCGATGCAGCTGTCCGAGCAGCTGCGTCGCATCGTGCGAAGCCGGGCGCGCGCAAGCATAACCGCATCCGCGGATCGTCGTTCGGCCCCGCAGCTCGATCATGCCCGCGCGGCCAGCGTATCGCGCAACAGCCGGCTGCGCTCCTGCGCGGCTGTCATCAGATATTGGAGATCGCTTCCGGCCGACACGTAGAGCGCGCCCATCCGGACGTATTCCGCCAGCAGTGCAGGCTTGCCCGAAAGCCCGCCGACGCCTACATGCTTGCCGAGGCGGCGGCACACGTCGATCGTTTTCTCGTACGCCTGCCTGACGAGCGGATGCTCGAACTGGCCGTCGATACCGAGCTGTGCGCACAGGTCGTTCGTCCCGATGAACAGGATGTCGACGCCTTCGACCGCTGCGATCTCCTCGACGTTGTCGAGCGCTTCGGGACCTTCGATCATCGCCACGACCGTCGTGTGCGCGTTCAGCGCGCGCCGCGCCTCCGCCGCCGGATAGTTCTGGAACTTGAGCTGCGGCAGGCCGATGGAGACCGAGCGGGACCCGAGCGGCGGGAACTTCGCCGCCGCAACGACCTGCTGCGCATCGGCGCGCGTGCTCACGTGCGGTGCGATGATGCCCATCGCGCCCGCGTCGAGATAACGCGAGACGAACTCGGGCGCGTAGCTCGGCACGCGGACGAACGGCGTGATGCCCACGGCCAACGCAGCCATGCAGATCTGGCCGGTCTGGCGCAGCGTGAGCGTCGAGTGCTCGACGTCCACGTAGAGCGTGTCGTAACCGCAGGTCTTCGCGATCTGCGCAATCTCGATGCTCTCGACGAGTCGAACCTGCATCGACAGCGCCACTTCGCCCGCGGCGAGCTTTGCGGCAACGTTGTTCCGAAGGATCTCGTCCATCAGTCGCTCCATCGCGGACACCTGTGCCGCAATCATCGCCCTGGCGTGGGCGCAGGCATTATAAAATGACGTTCGAGGCACGCCACTATTATCACTTCTGTTATGAGTGGCCGAAGATTCGTGATTGGCGCTGTGCTGCCCCTCTCACGGACAATCGCGACCTCCAACTTTCACAGTCCGTCGAGCATGAAATTCGGTCTGAACCCCCTGAGCCGGACGCTCGGTGCCGAAGTCACCGGCATCGACCTGTCGCAGCCCCTCGATCAGGAAACCGAAGCGCGCGCTCCATGATGCGTGGATCGAGCATGCCGTGCTCGTGATCCGCGACCAGCATCTGACCCCGCCGCAATTCGCGGCAGCGGCCGGGCATCTTCGGCGATATCCTCGAGCAGCAGCTCAAGAAATTCACGCTGCCGGATCATCCGCTGGTCGGCACGATCAGCAGCCGCGACCTTCCGATCGTGGACGGGAAGCTCCACGTGCGCGGCGAGAACTACCATACCGACCACTCGAATTTTCCCGAGCCGCCAAAGGCGACCACGCTGCACGCGGTCGTCGCTGCCGAAGTTCGGCGGCGACACGCAATTCGTGGACGTCCGCGCGGCGTTCGACGATCTGCCGGACGATCTCAAGCGGAGCATCGTCAAGCTGCGCTCGGCCCACGTCTACGAGAGCAGCCACAGCCCGCGGAAGATGGCGGCGCTCTCCGCCGAGGAGCGCGCCAAGGTTCCGCAAACGGTCCAGCCGCTGGTCATCCGTCATCCGGACAACGGCCGCTCCGCGCTGTACCTCAACACCGGCCGCATGGAAGGCATCGAAGGCATGCCGCCCGACGAGGCGTTCGAGCTGATCGACCGGCTTTACACGCATGCCACCCAATCGAAGTACGAGTACCGTCACCAGTGGCGCGCGGGCGACATGGTGATCTGGGACAACCGGAGCGTGATGCATCAGGCGAACGCCGACTACGATCCGGCCGAATACCGCTTTCTGTACCGCATCATGCTGAAGGGCGCGCCGCTGAAGCCGGCCGCAGCGTGACGCGAGTGCACGATCTCATCCGAGGAGACGATCGCTTGAAATTCCCGACCGCTGTTGTGTTGCTCGTTGCCGTGGCCGCTGCGCTGGCTGCGCCAAGCCCGGCCTCGGCGCAGGATTTCCGAGCAAGCCGATCAGGATGCTCGTGCCGTTCACGCCGGGCGGCGGAACCGACATCCTTGCGCGCATCGTCGCCGGGAAGATGTCGGAGGGTCTGGGCCAGCCGGTGGTCGTCGAGAATCGTCCGGGCGCGAACACGCTGATCGCCAGCGAAGCGGTCGCGCGTGCGGCGCCGGACGGCTACACGCTGATCATGCAGACCAACAATCTGGCCGTCCAATCCCACGCTGTACGGCAGCAAGATGACGTTCGACACGATGAAGGATCTTGCCCCGGTCGCGCTCGTGGCGGGCAATCCGCACGTGCTCGTCGTGCATCCTTCGGTGCCGGCCAAGGATCTGAAAGAGTTCATTGCGCTGGCAAAAGCGAAGCCGAAAACGATCACGTTCGCCTCGGCCGGCGCCGGCACCGTCAACCATCTGTCCGGCGAGCTCCTGTCGATGCTTGCGGGCATCGAGATGGTGCACGTCGCCTACAAGGGCAGCGGGTCGGTGATGCCCGATCTACTGGGTGGCCACGTCAACGCATTGTTCGCTGCGATGCCGACGGTGACCGGCCATATCAAGGAGGGCAAGCTCCGCGCCCTCGCCGTCACGACACCGCGGCGCTTCCGCGGCCTGCCGGACGTGCCGACGATCGCCGAGCTCGGCTATCCCGGCTACGACTTCAGCTCGTGGTTCGGCGTCCTCGCGCCCGCCGGAACGCCACAGCCCGTGATCGCGCGGCTCAACGCGGAGATCGTCAAGGCGCTGAAGGATCCGGCCGTCCAGCAGAAGCTCGAGAACTACGAGATCTTCGGATCGACGCCCGAGGCGTTCGGATCCTTCATCCGGGTGGAAATCGAGAAGACGGCGAAGATCATCCGTGCTTCCGGCGCACCGATCGATTGACGTTCGCGCAGCCGCGCGTTCACAAACGCCTACAGGAGCGCGTCACATGAAGCGCGGAATCGTTCTGGTGCTCGGCTTGCTGGCCGCAATTGCTGCTGCGCCGGCCGCCATTGCGCAGGGCTATCCGAACAAGCCGGTCAAGATCGTCGTGCCGTTCTCGCCGGGGACTGCGGCCGACATCGCCGCTCGGCAACTCGGCCAACGGCTGGCCGAGCTGTGGGGCCAGGGTGTGGTCATCGAGAACCAGGGCGGCGCCGGCGGCAACATCGGCGCCGGCGCGGTGGCGAAAGCGGCGCCGGATGGCTACACGCTGATCATGCTCGGCATCAATCACGTGATCAACCCGAGCCTGTACAAGGAAGTACCGTACGACATTCCGCGGGACTTCAGGCCGATCGCGCGGGTCGCCGTCGCGCCGCTCGCGATCATCGCGCATCCGAGCTTTCCGCCGAGCTCGATTCCCGAGCTCATCGCGTATGCGAAAGCCAATCCGAAGCAGGTCCTCTACGGCTCCGGCGGCAACGGCAGCGTCACGCACCTTTCGCTCGAGCTGCTGAAGTCGAAAGCCGGCATCGAGATGACGCATGTCCCGTACAAGGGCATCGCGCAGATGATCACCGACGTCCTCGGGAACCAGATTCCCCTCGCTTCGCCGGCGGCGGCCAGCGCAATGCAGCACGTCAAGGCCGGAAAGCTCAAGGCGCTCGCGATCACCAGCGCGAAGCGCTCGTCGATCTTTCCGGATGTGCCGACGGTCGCGGAAGCCGGCCTCGCCGGGTACGACGTGTCGGCGTGGAACGGCCTGCTTGCCCCTGCGCGGACGCCGGACGACGTCATCGCGAAAATCCACGCCGACGTCATGAAGGTCGCGCGGACGCCGGAGTTCGTCGAGCAGCTGCACAAGCAAGCGCTCGAAGTGGACCTGCTCGGGCCGGCCGAATTCCGCGCTTTCCTCCTCGCCGAGCTCGACAAATGGTCGGCGCTCGTCAGGGACAGCGGCGCGAAGCTCGACTGAAGGACGGCGCATGAAGAAGACCGAACATCTGCGAATCGGCGCCGGGGCGAGCTTCGCGGACGACCGCATCGCACCGGCCGTCGAGCTCGCCGAGCGCGGCGAGCTCGACTACCTGGTGTTCGAATGCCTCGCCGAGCGCACGGTGGCTCGCGAAAATCTGACGCGGATGAAGCAGCCCGACAAGGGCTACACGCCCCGTCTGCTCGACCGCATCGGTGCCGTGCTGCCCGCGTGCCTGCGCAACGGCGTCCGGATCGTCAGCAACATGGGCGCCGCGAATCCCGACGCGGCCGCTCGCCTGATTCGCCAGCACGCCGACGAACAACGACTCGGCACCGTGAGCTGTGCGGTGGTCAAAGGCGACGATGTCGCCGAAATCCTTCGCGCGCAACCGCAGCTGCCGATCATGGAAACCGGCGACCCGTTGGAGACGCTGTTGCCGAAGATGGCGTCCGCGAACGCCTATCTGGGCGCCGACGTCATCTGTCGTGCGCTCGACACCGGCGCGATGATCGTGATCACCGGCCGCGTGGCGGATCCGTCGCTGTTCCTCGCGCCCGCGATGCACCACTACGGCTGGCGCTACGACGACTGGCCGCGCATCGCGGCCGGAACGGCGGCCGGGCATCTTCTCGAATGCTGCGCGCAAGTCAGCGGCGGGTGCTTCGCCGATCCCGGGCAAGAAGGACGTCTTCGATCTCGCAAGACTCGGCTTCCCGTTCGCCGATGTCACCGCCGATGGAACGTTCTGGATCAGCAAGCTCGCCGACACCGGCGGACGCGTCGATCTTGCTACCTGCAAGGAACAGCTGCTCTACGAGTTGCACGATCCGGCCGAGTACATCACGCCGGACTGCGTGCTCGACATCACCGAGCTCGAGCTGTCGCAAACCGGTCCGGATCGCGTCAGCTTCCGCGGGGCGAAGGCTGCGCCGCGCACGCCCACCTACAAGGTCACGGTCGGCTATCACGACGGTTACATCGGCGAGGGCCAGATCTCGTACGCGGGGATCAATGCGGTGGCCAAGGCGAAATGGGCCGCCGAAATCGTTCAGCAGCGCCTGAAGGATCGCGGCTTGCGCTACTCGGAGGTTCGCGTCGACCTGATCGGCATGTCCAGCCTGCACGGGATGAGCGAATCGCGACGGGGAACCCTACGAAGTGCGCATGCGCCTTGCTTGCCGGACCGAGGATCGCAAGGCGGCCGAGGCGGTCGGTTTCGAAGTGCGCGCATTGCACGTGAATGGGCCCGGCGGTGGCGGCGGCGGCTCGGACCCGCTCGTTCGCGAAGTGCTCGCCGTGCAATCGGTCCTGCTCCCGCGCGCGCTGGTCGATCCGCAGGTCACCATCGAGGAGCTCCGCTGATGGTCCGTGTCTACGACATCGCTCACAGCCGCGCCGGCGACAAGGGCGACACCTCGAACATCTCGGTGATCGCGTACGACGAAGCGGGATGGGAGATCCTGCGCACGCAATTGTCGTCGGAACGCGTCATGCAGGCGTTCTCGCACGTCGCGAAGGGGCCGATCCACCGCTACGAATTGCCGAAGCTCATGGCGCTCAACTTCGTCATCGAACGTGCGCTGGGCGGCGGCGTGACGCGCTCCTTGGCCCAGGATGCGCACGGCAAGTCGCTCTCCAGCCTGATGCTCACGATCGAGCTGCCCGGATCGACACGATGAGTCATCGGGTTGCCTGTCTCGACGTCTGGGCGCCCGCCGTGCGCGATGTCGTCCGGAGCGTCGCGCCGGCCGAGCTCGACCTTCGTTTCGCTGCGTCGTACGACGAGAGCGAACAGCTGGCGCTGGTCGAGCATGCCGAGTTCCTGCTGCCGGGGTGGGCGGCCGTCACCGCGCCGATGCTCGCGCATGCAAAGCAGCTGCGCATGATCCAGAAATGGGGCATCGGCGTCGACCGCATCGACGTCGACGCCGTACGCCGGCTGAACATTCCCTTGGCGATCACGGCAGGCTCCAATGCCGGGCCGGTTGCGGAGCTCGCGATCACATTGATGCTCGGCGTGTACCGCCGCCTGCCCCAGGTCGACAACGCGCTGCGTCACGGCCGATGGCTGAAGGCGGAGATGCGCGGCGTTTGCTACCAGATCGCCGGCAAGACCGTCGGCCTGATCGGGTTCGGAAACATCGGGCGAATGGTCGCGCGCCGTCTGCGCGGGTTCGATGCTCGCGTGCTCTATTTCGATACGCAACGCGCCGACCGCGAGACCGAAGCCGCCTTGAACGCGAGCTACGCGCCGCTGCAGACGCTGCTGGCGCAGAGCGACATCGTCAGCCTGCACACGCCGCTTGCCCCCGGCACGACGCGGATGATCAACGCCGCGTCGATCGCGGCGATGAAGGATGGTGCCGTGCTCATCAATACGGCACGCGGCGAACTGGTAGACGAGAAAGCGCTGCACGACGCGCTCGTCAGCGGCAAGCTGCGCGGCGCCGGCCTCGACGCGTTCGATCCCGAGCCGCCGGCCAGCGACAACCCGTTGTTCACGCTCGACCAGGTCGTCGTCACGCCGCATACCGGCGGCGCCGTCTTCGACAATGTCGAGAACGTCGCGCGTCACGCGCTCGGTAACATCCTGCGCTTCCTGCGCGGGGATCCGCTCGCGCCCGCGGACGTCATCGTCGCCGCGGCGCGGTGACGCCATGCGCAACCGCACAGAAACGAATCGATCGGAGAACGGAATGCGCGTGATCGCGGAAGACCTCTGGTTTCCGGAAGGCCCGGTGTGGCTCGGCGACGGCAGCCTGCTGGTGGTCGAGATCCGCCGCAAGACGCTGACCCGCGTCTGGCTCGACGGGCGCAAGTCGATCGTGGCGGAGCTCGGTGGCGGCCCGAACGGCGCGGCGATCGGACCGGACGGGCATTGCTATGTCTGCAACAACGGCGGCTTCTCGTTCGTGCGCCGCGCCGACGGCAGGATGGTGACGTCCGGGACGCCGGACGACTACGTTACCGGACGCATCGAACGCGTGAACATCGAGACCGGCAAGTTCGACGTGCTCTACGACAAGGTCGGCGACAGGCCGATCCGCGGTCCGAACGATCTCGTGTTCGACGCGCACGGCGGCTTCTACTTCACCGATCCGGGCAAGACGTTTCACCGCAACTGGGATCGCGGCGGCGTCGGTTACGCGAAAGCCGACGGCTCGATGATCAAGGAGCTGATCTTCCCGATCCACAAACCGAACGGCATCGGCCTGTCGCCGGATGGCAACACGCTCTACGTCGCAGAAACCGAATCAGCCCGCCTGTGGGCGTGGGCATTGAAAGGGCCCGGCGAGCTCGCTTCGCCGGCGGTCGCTTCGCCGCAGTCTCCGCACGGCAGCCGACTCGTGCACGGCTCGCCGACCTACATGCGCTTCGACTCGCTCGCGGTCGAGGCGAACGGCAATGTCTGCGTCGCCACGCTCGACAAGGGCGGCATCACGGTGTGCGCGGCTTCGGGCGACCGCTCGGAGTTCGTTCCCGTCCCCGGCGACACGCACGTCACCAATCTGTGTTTCGGCGGGCCCGATCGGCGCAAGGCGTACGTGACCCTCTCTTACGCCGGCCAGCTCGTGGAAATGGATTGGCCGCGGGCCGGGCTCAAGCCCAACTACGGCGCCTGACGAGCTCGCGTCGCACGGAACGCTTCTTTTCCTCACCCTGGAGGCCGAATGCATTTCCTCGTCATCAGCTCGCCCCGCGCCGAGAAGCCGTCGGCCGCGCGCGGGAACCAGAAGGAGTGGTGGGACTGGATCAACGCCCTGATCGACAAGGGCATCGCGAAGCACGTCTACACGAAGCTCGGGCGCGGCGCGGTCGTGATCTTCGACGTCGACTCGCACGAGACGATGCACAAGCTCGTCAACCAGTGGGCCGAATCGATCCCCGCCGCGTTCGAAGTGCACGCGCTCCTGCCGAAGGAGCATCAGGAGCGGATCGCGACCGCCGGCACGAATCCGATGGCGCTGTAGAAGCGGCGATCCCTACTCTTCCACCGCCGCCACGTCCGGGAACAGCACCTCGGTGAACCCGAACCGCGAGAAGTCCTTCATCCGCATCGGGTAGAGGATGCCGTCGAGGTGGTCGCACTCGTGCTGCACGACGCGCGCGTGGAAGCCGTCCACTTCGCGGCGAATGGCGTTGCCCGACGGATCGAAGCCTTCGTAGCGAAGGCGCGTGTAGCGCGGCACGACGCCACGAAGACCCGGGTACCGAGAGACAGCCTTCCCACCCCTCCTCCATCTCGTCGGTGAGCGGCGTCAGCACCGGATTGACGAGCTCGGTATACGGCACCGGCTCGGCGTCGGGATAGCGGGGATTGAAATCCATCCCGAAGATCACGACACGCAACGGCACGCCGATCTGCGGCGCCGCAAGCCCCGCGCCATTCAGCGCCTTCATCGTGTCGCGCAGGTCGACGAGCAACGCATCCAGCTCGCGAGACGGAAAGCGATCGACTGGCATCGAGCGCTCCCACAGCCTCGGGTCGCCCATGCGAAGGACATCGCGGATCATGACGGGGGTTGCTCCGGTTTCGGCGGCGGCGGTTGCTCGGGCGGTGCGGGCGGTATCGCATCGGCGATCTTCGCCAGCGTAGGAACGAGCTGGTCGAGCAGCGTACGCACCTTGTCCATGCCGACATCCAGCGTCGCGACCAGCCGCTCCATCGAGATCGCCTCGGTGCTGTCTCCGCGACCCGCCGCATGGTTGACGATCACGCAGATCGCGACGTAAGGCAGCTCGATCTCGCGCGCCAGCGCGGCTTCGGGCATGCCGGTCATGCCGACCATGGTCGCGCCGTCACGGTCCATGCGGTCGATCTCGCCGGCCGATTCCAGCCGCGGACCCTGCACGGCGCCGTAGACGCCGCCGTCGGTCAGCGCAACACCGGCAGTTTTCGCCGCTGCGAGGCAACTGCTTCGCAGCGCCGGCGTGTACGGATGCGTGAAATCGACATGCACGACCTTGCGGTCGCCGCCATCGAAGAACGTGTGCTCGCGCCCCCAGGTGTAGTCGATGATCTGGTGCGGCAGCACGAGGTCGCCCGGCTGGTGACCGCGGATGCCGCCGACCGACGCAACGGCCACGACCGCCGTGGCGCCGCGGTCCTTCAGCGCCCATAGATTGGCTCGATAGTTCACCCGGTGCGGCGGGATCGTGTGTCCGTGGCCGTGCCGCGGGAGGAACATCGCGTTGCACCCGGCGATCTGGCCGAACACGAGCACCGACGACGGGTCGCCGTACGGGGTTCGGACCACCTGGCGCTGGGCGACGGCGAGCGTGGAAAGGCGGGTCAGGCCGCTGCCGCCAATGATTGCGAGCATAAAACTTGCTTGGAAACCGCGGGTTAGCGCCGGCAGGGCCGAGGGCGAATGCGTTGCTGCTGCCGTCCGGCGGCCATCAGCGCCACGGGTTGGAAAACATCGTCAATTCATGACATTATCATGGAAACTTCGGTGCCGACCTCGCGTGCGCTCGCGCGCATCGGCACCGATCGCATTGTAGCCGCGGGGGACGCATGTATCTCGACCGACTGTTCAAGCTGATGGCGGAGAAGCAGGCCTCGGACCTGTTCATCTCCTGCGGTGCGCCGATCAACATCAAGGTCAACGGCGTCGTGCAGCCGGTCTCGACGCAGCCGATGGACGTCGAGACGGTGCGCCGGATCGCCTACGAGCTGATGAGCAAGGAGCAGGCGCGCCAGTTCGAGAACGAGATGGAGATGAACCTCTCGCATCTCGATCGCGCCGTCGGCAATTTCCGGATCAACATCTTCCGCCAGCGCGGCACGATCTCGCTGGTCATCCGGTTCGTCCGCAACCAGCGTTCCGCCGTTCGAGCAGCTGAAGCTTCCTTCGGTGCTGCTCGACCTGGTGATGGAGAAGCGTGGCCTGATCCTCGTCGCCGGCGCGACCGGCTCGGGCAAGTCGACCACGCTGGCGGCGATGATCGACCACCGGAACTCGACGAAGTCCGGTCACATCCTGACGATCGAGGATCCGATCGAGTACCTGTTCGAGCACCGCCAGAGCATCGTCAACCAGCGCGAGATCCACGTCGACACGCAGAGCTACCACCTGGCGCTGCAGAACGCGCTGCGCGAGGCGCCGGACCTGATCATGATCGGCGAAATCCGCGACAAGGAGACGATGCAGGCTTCGCTGCTGCACACGCTCACCGGTCACCTGTGCCTGTCCACGATCCACGCGAACAACAGCTATCACGCGCTGTCGCGGATCATCAACTTGTTCCCGTACGACGCGCGGTCGGCGGTGCTGTCCGACCTGTCGATCGGCCTGCGGGCGGTCGTCTGCCAGCGGCTCGTGAAGAACCGCGACGGCGAGCTGCAGCCCGCGGTCGAGATCCTGCTCAACACGTCGCTGATCGCCGAGCTGATCAAGAACGGCGAGTTCTCGCAGATCAAGGAAGCGATGGAGCAGTCGCTGTATCCCGGATCGCAGACGTTCGAGCAATCGCTCTGCCGGCTGTACATGGACGGCGTCATGAGCTACGACGAGGCGATGATCGCGTCCGATTCGCCGACGAACCTCGCGTGGCAGATCAACCAGAGCAATCCGAACTCCCGCGTGGACGCCATGGAAAGCCAGGGCGACCCGCACAAGCCACGCGGACGGCCGACGGCCGACTTCGCGTCGCTGGCCATCGATACGGAGCTGCTCGAGCGCTGACCTTCGAGCCGTTTGCTACCATCGCGCGCATGGATGCACGCGCGCAACCCACACTCGCGCTCGCAAGCGAGCTGATCGCCCGCCGTTCGTTGACGCCTGACGATTCTGGCTGTCAGGCGCTGATCGCGGCGCGGCTCGCCCCGCTCGGGTTTCACGCCGAACGGGTGGAATCCAACGGTGTTGTCAACACGTGGCTGCGGCGCGGAGCGACTGCTCCGCTGCTCTGCTTCGCCGGCCATACGGACGTCGTGCCGACCGGGCCGCGTGACGAGTGGCACTCGGATCCGTTCGTTCCCGTCGTGCGCGACGGCTTCCTGTACGGACGAGGCGCCGCCGACATGAAGAGCTCGATCGCCGCGTTCGTCACGGCGATCGAGGCCTTCGTCGCCGCTCATCCTGCGCACGCCGGCTCCATCGCGTTGCTGCTCACCTCCGACGAGGAAGGCCCGACCAACACCGATGGCACGGTCAAAGTCGTCGAGCGGCTCAGCGCACGCGGCGAACGAATCGACTACTGCATCGTCGGCGAGCCGTCGTCGTCGCAACGGCTCGGCGACACGATCAAGATCGGGCGACGCGGTACGCTGACCGGCGTGCTGCGCGTGCGCGGCGTGCAAGGGCATGTCGCTTATCCGGAGCAGGTCCGCAATCCCATCCACCTCGCGTCACCTGCCATCGCCGAGCTCGCCGCGATGCAGTGGGATCGCGGCAACGAGCACTTTCCGCCGACGTCGTTCCAGTGCTCGAACATCCACGCCGGGACCGGTGCGACGAACGTGGTCCCCGGCCTTCTCGAACTGGTGTTCAACTGGCGCTACTCGACTGAAAGCACGCGCGAAGATCTGGTCGCTCGGCTCGAGGAGGTCGTGCGCCGGCACGGCCTCGATTACGAGCTCGCGCTTACCGCGTCCGGCAAGCCGTTCCTTACCCGGCCGGGCCGTCTGGTTCAAGCGGTGACCGAGACGATCGTGGCCGAGACGGGTGCGCAGGCGACGTTGTCGACGAGCGGTGGAACGTCCGATGGCCGCTTCATTGCGGATATCTGCCCGGAGCTGGTCGAGGTCGGTCCGGTCAACGCGACGATCCACAAGTTGAACGAGCGCGTCGCCGTCGACGACCTCGAGCCGCTTGCGCGCATCTATCGCGGCGTGCTGGTGCGGTTGCTGGTCCCCTCATCCCCGACCCTTCCCCCTCGCACGCGGGAGAAGGGAGCACGACATTTCCCCTCTCCTTCGCGGCGAGAGGGGGAAGGGGTGAGGGGCTCATGCAGCAGCAAGAGTCGGGAATGAGCGTGCTGACATGAGCGCACCGCTCAACGAGCTCTCGACGCTCCGCGACTGGCTGCGCTGGGCGGTGTCGCGGTTCGGCGAGGCCCGGCTCACGTTCGGGCACGGCACGACGAACGCGTACGACGAGGCCGCGTACCTGCTGCTGCATGCGTTGCATCTGCCGCTCGATCGGCTCGAGCCGTTCCTCGATGCTCGCCTCACGCAGCAGGAACGCACGCAGGTCGCGCAGCTGTTCGCGCGCCGCATCGACGAGCGCGTGCCGGCCGCGTACCTGACGCGCGAAGCCTGGCTCGGCGAGTTCCGCTTCCATGTCGACGAGCGCGTGATCATCCCGCGCTCGTTCATCGCCGAGCTTCTTCCCGGTGGCCTCGATCCTTTCATCCGCGACAACTCGCGCGTGACTTCGGCGCTCGACCTTTGCACGGGGTCGGGATGCCTCGCCATCCTGCTCGCGCATGCCTACCCGAATGCCGACGTGGACGCGGCGGACCTCTCCTCGGAGGCGCTTGCCGTCGCGCAACGCAATGTCAGCGACTATGGTCTCGCCGCGCGCGTGAACCTGATCCGCTCCGACCTGTTCCAGAATCTGCCGGAGAAGAGCTACGACGTCATCATCAGCAATCCGCCCTACGTGGCAGCGGTCGCAATGGAGTCGCTCCCCGCCGAGTACCGGCACGAGCCCGCGCTCGCGCTCGACGGCGGCGACGACGGCATGGATGCCGTGCGCGTCATCGTGCGCGAGGCCCCGCGTTTCCTGTCACCGGACGGCGTTCTGGTCGTCGAGGTCGGACACAACCGCGACGCGGCGGAAACGGCGTTCCCGCGGTTGCCGTTCACGTGGCTGCCAACGACCGATGTCGAGGACGGCGTCTTCCTGCTGAGGCGTGAGGAGCTCGTCGCTGGCCGCTAGCTGTCACCGGCCGAAAGTAGTTTCCACTTTCGGCCGATTCAGCTACCCGCCGGTCGCCGGGCAACGCGAAGAACTCGCGGATACGACGAACGATCTCGAGCGCACCGCCGACGGCCCGCCTCGCGCGGGTTTCGGCATCCAGCGCCTTCAGCGTCGCATCGTTTTCCGCCTGTCGGTGCGCGAGGACGTGTCCCAGCGAATCGGCAATCTCCGGGCGCGCTTTCAGCACCGCGTCGAACGCCGCCTTGTTCAAGCTGTAGCAGAGCACGTCCTCGTTCGCCATCACCGTCGCCCCTCGCGGCTGCCCGGTGAGCAGACCCATCTCGCCGAAGTGGTTCGGCGCCGACAGCTCGGCCAGCGACATGCGCCGTCCGCTGGCGTCCTCGTCCATGATCCGCACCCGCCCTCGCGCGAGGATATACAGCGAGTCCGCGGATTCGCCCTTGCGGAACACGATGTCGTTCGTCGCGTAAGGAAGACGCCGCAATCCGTCGGCAACCGCTTCGCGCTCCGGCTGCGTGAGCACGCCGAACAGCTCGAGCTGGTCGATCACCGCGGTGCGCGCCGACCGCTCGGCATTGGCTTCTTCGGCGCCGGAGCGCCGCTTGATCTCGACGACCTGTTGCGGGAACGGGATCGGGATGTTCTCGCGCATCAACGCCGCGTAGATCGCCACCAGGACGTCGGAGTCCGTGATGAAGGTCAAGCCGATGTTCAACGGAAAATAGACCGCCGTGTAAAGGATCCCGCTGTCCTGGAACTCCTTGCATATGCAGAACGGCGCTGGCGAGCGGGCCACGTTCGGGATCTCCGAGCGGCGCAGCGCATCGGTGATCACCTGGATCACTTTCGCGGGGGGGTGCTCGTAGTCAGCCTGAAACGACACGCGGCGCCTCAACAGCGCCGGCGTCTCGCCGGCGCGGCCGAGCACGACGACACGGTCCTTCATCAGCGCGGAGTTCGGAACGACGAACGTCTCGTTCGCCGGCGTCGCGATCGCCATCGAACGCCAGCGGATGCTGACGACCTGTCCCACCTTGTCGTCGATGCGGACCCAGTCCCCGAGGCGGAGCGTGTTCTCCAGCTGCAACGACACGCCCGCCCAGAGATTTCGAAGCGTCTCGCCGGCCGAGAATGCGAGCGCGCCGGTGACGATCGCCGACGTCGTGACGATACCGGCCAGATTCACGCCGACCGCGTTCAGGCGGTAGATCGCATAGGCGACCATGCCGAGCACGAACAGCGCGTCGACGAGGATATGCGGAACCCGGAATCGGCCGAATACGATGTGCGCGATGAACAGGATGGCCGAGCGGATGACCGCGACGGCAAGCACGCGCGAGCAGCGCTTCTCGCGCGATGTCGTAGAGCGCGCCGCTGCCTAGCCGCCGGCCGAACTCGCCGAGCGCCCATAGGCCGGCAAGCGCCACGATCGCCACGACGGCTATTGTGAGCATCCCGCGGCGTCGGGACGCGGGCGCGGCGAAGGCGAGCACAGCCAGCAGCACGACGATGCCCGTGAACAGGCTGGCGTCGGTCAGCAGCTCGGAAGTGACCCAGATCGATTCTTTCATCGCGGCGTGTCGCTTGGCACCGGCGGATTATAGAGTGACGCCCTCGCGTAGAATCGACCGTCCCTTGAAGGATCCTTCGCATGAGCGCACGCAGCGGCGGCGAGCTGATCGTCGCAAGCCTCCTGGCCCAGGGCGCCACGCACGCGTTCGGCGTTCCCGGCGAAAGCTATCTGCCGGTCCTGGACGCATTGCACGACGAGCGCGACCGGCTGAAGTTCGTGATCTGTCGCCACGAAGGCGGCGCCGCCTACATGGCCGAAGCGTACGGCAAGCTCACCGGACGACCCGGCGTCGCGCTGGTGACTCGCGGACCGGGCGCGTCGAACGCGGCGATCGGCATCCACACGGCGATGCAGGATTCGACGCCGCTGCTGATGCTCGTCGGCCAGGTCGGCTCCGACTACGTCGATCGCGAGGCGTTCCAGGAGGTCGACTACCGGCGGATGTACGGGTCGGTGGCGAAGTGGGCCGCACAGATCGATCGCGCCGACCGCATTCCCGAGTACATCGCGCGCGCCTATGCCACTGCGATGTCCGGTCGCCCGGGGCCGGTCGTGCTCGCGCTTCCGGAGGACACGCTGACGGCCCGCGCCGACGTCGCCGATCCTCCGCGCGCATTGCAAGTGCCCGTTGCCCCGACAGCAGAGGACGCGCGCGCCGCGCATGCGTTGTTGTCGAAAGCGCAACGCCCGCTCGTGATCGTCGGCGGCAGCCGCTGGGACGCCGATGCATGCTTGCTGCTGCAACGACTTGCCGAGGCCAGCGGGCTTCCCGTCGCATGCGCGTTCCGCCGGCAGGATCTGTTCGACAACCGGCACCCAAGCTACGCCGGCGACGTCGGCATCGGCATCCGGCCGGGACTCGCGCAACGCGTTCGCGAGGCCGACGTGCTGCTCGTCATCGGCGAGCGACTCGGCGAGATGACGACGTCGGGCTACTCATTGATCGAAGTGCCTGCGCCGCGGCAAACGTTGATCCACGTGCACCCCGGAGCCGAAGAGCTCGGACGCGTGTACCAGCCGGCGCTTCCGATCTGCGCGACACCCGGCGCGTTTCTCGCCTCGCTCGCAACCTCCGGCGCGTGGCCTTCGGACCGTTGGCGCGCATCGACGTCCGCGCTGCATGCGGAGTACGAAGCGTGGCGCGAGCCGCGGCCGGTTCCGGGTGCGCTCGACCTGTGGCGCATCGTGCGCTGGCTCGACGAGCGGTTGCCCGACGATGCGATCCTGACCAACGGTGCCGGGAACTACACGACCTGGATCCATCGGCTCTATCGCTACCGGCGCCCGGGCACGCAGCTCGCACCGTATTCCGGGGCGATGGGCTACGGCGTGCCGAGTGCCGTGGCTGCGAAGCTCGTGCATCCGGACCGGATCGTCGTGTCCTGGAATGGCGATGGCTGCTTCCAGATGAACGGCCAGGAGGTCGCAACGGCGGTGCAGTATGGCGCGGCCGTCGTCTTCGTCGTCATCGACAATGCGATGTACGGCACGATCCGCATGCACCAGGAGCGCACGTATCCGGGCCGCATGTCCGGGACGGATCTCGTCAATCCGGACTTCGCCGCGCTCGCCCGTGCGTATGGCGCGTACGCAGAGACGGTCGAGCGCACCGATGAATTCGCGCCCGCCTTCGAGCGCGCGCTCGACAGCGGCGGCGTTGCGTTGCTGCATGTCAAGCTCGATCCGCAGGCGCTGACGATGAACGCGTCGCTGGATGCGATACGCCAGAGCGCGGAACGCAAGGGGATCGACGAAGGCCCCGCAAGGTAACGGAACGCTTCGACAGCGGATGACTGCGCGACGTCAGCCGCGTTGCGCTTGCGCTTTCCGGTTTTTCTCCAGCCACCCGTCGACCCGCGCGACGGTCCGGTCCAGGGTTTCGTTGCGCATGCCCCGCTGTGTCGCGATCATCTGCACCAGCCGATCGACGCGCTCGATGTTCGCAGCGCCAGCGGCCAGGGCGCGCGCAGCGGAAGACGGACCGGTCAACGATTGCGCTGCGGCGGCGTACTTCTCGAATGGCACCAGATCCTTGTCGTGCGCGCCGAGCGACTTGCACACTCCGGCAACCCAGTCGTAGACCGCGCGCGAAGCATCGACGTCGCTGTGCACTGCCTCCTTGATCGAGCGCATGCCTTCGTCCTGCACGCAACGGTAGTTGCCGGCGATCAGCATCGACCACTTCGCCAGGGGCACGAAGACCGAGTCGTGCACCTTGAGCTTCACCGGAAGGTCGATCTTTTCGGAACCGGTGTCGAAGCGCGCAGCCTCGATGCCCTGCCCCATCTCGCGCAGCATCGCCGTGTGCTTGTCGGACGGAAACCGCGCCGCCTTGAAGTTCGTGGGGAGCCTGACCTGGAGCACGTTGACCTTCTCCTCCGGCGGGCGGAACGCCTGGGGATCGGGACTGCACAGCGTCATCAGGCTCGGATCGAAGCTGTCCCAGACGGTCGCATCGGTGTACGCGCTCCTGCACGCCTGCGCATTCACGCCCGGGATGCGTGCCAGATAGGGCAGCGGCGGCATGTTCATGATCGACATGCACGGCACTTTCGACTTGGCCACCGTGTCGAGCAGCTCGCGCACGCCGGGTGAGCGGTACTGCGGCTCCTGCATCGCGAGCGCAACGAGATCGTAATCGGACGGCTCGACGGCACCCGGTCCCGCTGCGGACATTTGACCGGGCAGCTTGCGCGAATCGACCTCGACGAGGCCATCGCGTCCCTTCACGGGCATGCGCACGCGCGCACCATCGCTGTTGAATGCATCGACTTCTGCGGGCAGGCACACCAGCTTCACAGTGTGGCCCGCAAGCACCAGCTTGGTCGCGAGCAGCGAGCCATAGGAGGCGCCCAGCATCAGGATTCTGTAGGTGCTCGACATCTGGCAGCTCCTCCACGGATTGCAGTCGAATCCGGGCGACCTGTCCCCCTGGTCGTGGCAGGGCGGTGCTTAGCCAGGTCCTCCGGGCGGAAGCTCGTCCGGCTTCCTTTTTTTGTCGACGGTCAGGCGCTGACGACGGCGGTGTCGCTGGATGCGATCTGCGGGTCGGCGCTCGGGAAAGAATAGCACCGGCCCCTGGTTCGCCCGCTCGACACGTCCACCCCGGCCCGGAAGAGCCGGGCGGGTGTAACCAGCTCGCGCTTCCCGTCTGCCCCACCCCCGGCGCGCTTGATCTATGGCGCATCGTGCGCTGGCTCGACGAGCGACTGCCCGACGATGCGATCCTGACAGTGGCGCCGGCGGTCCCCCGCCCGTCGGGCCGCGGCAATCGTCAACTCTTGTCGGCGCCCGGCCACTGTTTCGCTGGCCCTTGCCGCTTGAAGCCGAAAACGGAGGAAGAATCAGAGCGTCAGTACGTCGATTGTAGTAAACAATCTAGCCTCGGTTGGGACCCTGACTTCGACATCAATCGGCAGCTGTTTGCCAATTCGGTATTGGTGCAGAACCTAAGAGGGCTTCGTCGTAAGCCAATTCGACACCGGGGTCCGGCGTCGCTTCTGTAGCCAACGGCAATTTCGTTTTGGCGCCGATGCATTGCGTGGCGAATCGCCCGAGTCGAACTTCGCCCGCGAAATTGCGAGCGCATGCAGATGCACGCGAATGCGAATATTCCGCATGCGTGGCTATTTCCTTATTGCTATTGTCTGTGCGAACGCTACTATCCGCGGTGGTCAGGGTTTTTGCTAAGGCATTCGACCTACGCAACGAGGGGCGCTCGTCCTACGCTTCGCGCTTCAATCAATGGTTTCGGAAGGGGGGTTCACCATGAATCGCATAGGCAAGTTTCTTCGACTCGTGTTGGGCGTCGCGCTCGCGGCGTTCGCAATGTCCGCGACGGCGCAGCCCGGCAAGCTGCATCGAGCTCATAAGCGCAATGCCGTCGGCGGTTCCTGCGCCAGGCAGTCGCGTTGAGCCGATCCCTGTGCCGAATCTAGCGCTGCTGCCGACCGTGACCTTCGACGATCAAGAACAAGTCGCCGTCAGGCGGAAACTCGAACATCAACACGGTCAGGATCCATCTGCAGAACGCACCCTCGGGTGTCGTCCTGTGCAATCCGACATCTCCCGACCAGGGCGGGACGCTGGTAATTACCGACGCGAGCGGGACGCCGCTACTTACCGGCAACACGATCTCACTGTCGGGCATGGCCGGCGTGCAGGCCGAAACAGCAGTTCACCATGACCGTGCGCGTCTATGTGCCTCCGAGCGCGCCGTGCACGAGCGCCCAGTGGAACGTGGACGCGTGGGTAGGCAATTCGCTTCAACGGCGATCCGTTCAATCCTGATCCTGACATCGGCCCGAACGCCGACAAGAAGGCCGCGGCGATCGGTTGCGATGCGGTCCTCACCGGTTGCTCAGGCAGCTTCGAGGAAACCTCTCCGCCTACCTCACTCCCGGATGATCCGGAGGCAACACGACCAAGCTCACGCGGTACCCTAACAAGCACGGAGTCCCGTGCGAAGAAGTCGTGTTCAACCTCCTGTTCTCGCGATCGGATCGCACCGTCGAGAGCGCAATGGAACCAGACCGCTCATCCCGATCTGGTCCTGAAAACCGACACAACGTGGCCAGATACCGAGCAGATCTCACGAGCAGTCTGTGGCCGAAGCGCACACGGGTCGCGTGGAAGCTCGAGCTCGAACAACTCGCGGACCTAGCTTCTCCGATGCGCCAGCGTGCGCGAAGCAGCATACCGACGCCATCACCGACCCTTCCCGCTGATCAACACGCACGCCAGTGATGCCGAGCGGCGTCCCCGTACCGAATACGACGCCAGGCGACCGTGCCGGACGCATGTGCGTCCTTCGACGAGCAATGTCTTCGTGCAGGACCAGGCTCGCCACTGCCCGCTGCCTTCGACGGGGTGTCGGATGCGTCCGCAGACACACCATCCTTTTCATCTGGGGCGACGACATGGCTGTCATAAGCACCAATAAGAACGGCAGCGGCCCCCGCGGAGGCCGCTATTCGTCAGTCCGAGAAGCGGCCCCTCGGGGCCGCTTTTTTCGCCACGTCGCTACGCGAGGACTGTCGGGCGCTGGCGGCACCGCGCGGATCTTCAACCGCGAGAGAAGACTCGGCGCTCTCCGCGACGATCTCCGCCGGCGGCTCGACGCCTTCGAGCTTGTCGAGCTCGATCAGCGCGAGCAGGGTCAACGCCAGCTCGAACAGATCGCTCCGGGAACGGGCAGACGACAGGCCGGTCTCCAGCGCCTCACGTGCGCGGAACGTATCGCCCTTTTGCAGCAGCGACCAAGCGCGCACGCGCTCGAGCAACGGCTTGACCTTGGCTTCGCCACCGTTCTTCGCCACGCGCGCGAGCGTCGCATCGGCCAGCTCGAGCGCTGCGCTCGAAGGCACCCTGAAGGCACCGGCACTCGGCGATGCGTGCGTCCACGTCCAGCACCTCCGGCTCGGCCCCGACCTGCATGAAGCTCGCCTTCGCTTCCTCGAGACGACCGAGCGCCTCCTGGTGCCGGCCCGCTCGCATCGCGACCCGGCCGAGCATCGACAGGCACGCCGCCAGGAAGTAGCGATACTCGAGCGCCCGCCAGCGCGCGAGCGACTCGAGCAGGATCTTCTCCGCTTCCACGAGCTCGCCGCGGTCGGTCAGGATCTCGGCGACATTGATCCGGGCAAGCTCGGCATCGACGAGGTTGCCGATCTTCAGCGACTCCTCGCGACCCCGCTCGTAGTAGGACAGCGCTTCGTCCCAGCGGCCTTCCCATTGGCAGGCGACCCCGAGATTCGACGAGCAGGCCCGCCTGTCGCTGGCGGTTGCCCGATCGCCGGTACGCTTCCAGCGAGCGCTGCCAGAGCGCTTCCGCGCTCCCCCTGCCGAGTTCGCTGTACGCCCAACCCATCACGAAGTACGCGGCGCCCAGCGCCTCAGCGTCCTTCACCGCCTCGGCTTCGGCAACGGCCCGCTCGGCCCAACGCACCGCGTCGCCGGTCCTGCCCTCGGTCTGCAGCACGGTCGCATACCAGGCACTCACATGCGCGGTCTGGAGCGCGGCCTCCCGGCCATCGACCTCGCTCGATCGCCTTCCCTGCGCGCGCGGCCCAACGGAGCGCTTCCCTGCACTTTCCAAGCTTCTCCTCCATCTTGGAGCGCTTCAGCAGGAGCCTGGACTTCCACAACGGGTCGCCCTCGATCAGCTTGCGGGCCGCGCCGTAGGCATCGGAGGCCTTCCTGAACTCGCCCGCGCGATTCCAGGCATCCCCGAGCGACTCGTGCACCGCGGCGAGCTCCTTGTCCCCGACATCGGCGAGCCGTTCCCCGGATTCGAGCGCGCGCGCGTAGAGCCCCGCCGCTTCGACGTAGGCGTAGATTTCCTCGGCGCGCTTGGCGCCACGGCGGCGTATCGCCACGCGGGCCGGTGCTCGCCGGCAACGAAATAGTGAAGCGAAAGGATGCCGGCGGAATCCTCCGGATCGTCGAGTTCCTCCTCGAGACGCGCAGCAACCGCGCCGTGCAGTCGCCGGCGAAGCTTGTAGGGCAGGCCCTCGTAAGCGGCGTCACGCAGGAGCGAACGGCGGAAGCGCAGGTACCCGTCGTCCTCCTCGTCGAACAATTCCTGCAGTCGTTCCCACGTGGCCGGACCTGGAACCGGACACTCGCCTGCTTCGGCAAGCCAGGCCAGGTTTCGCGGGTGGAACGTCAGGCCGAACACCGCCGCGCGCCGGACGAGCGCCCGGTCCTGCGGCGTCAGTGCGTCGATGCGCGCCATCGCCGCTGCTTCCGCCGAGTCGGGCAGCCCGCCTACCCCACCCGACTCGATCGCCGCCCGCAGCAGGTCGCGAAGAAACTGAGGGTTTCCGCCGGACCGCTCGGCCACCGTATTCAGCACATGCATCGGCAGCGGATGCTGCTCGGTCGCCAGCTCGGCGATACGGAGCGAATCCTTCAACGCGAGCGGCTGAAGCGCGATGCGCGTCACCGCCGCCGTTTCGGGCGCGGTGAATCCGCCGTCCGAGGGCCGCCGCGTCACGCCGACCAGCCACGGCCGCTTGCCCAACGTACTGACCAGCGACGACAGGAGCTCCGCCGAAGCCACGTCCATGTGGTGCGCGTTCTCGATTTCGATCAACGCCGGTTCGGGAATGAGGATCTCGAGGAACCTGCCCACCACTTCGTGCAGCTTGGTCCGGCGGTTTCGCTCGGCAAGCATCTCGACTTCGGGGGTCGGAGCGATTTCGACCTCGAAGGCAATCGCGATCAGCGGAAGCCAAGGCAACAGGTCCGGGCACCTTGCTCGACACCACCTCGCGGAGCCGGTCCTCGACGACCGCATCGGAATCGTCGCGCCCGAATCCCATGAACTCCCGCAACAGCTCGCGCCAGACGCTGTACGGGGTATGCGCGGTGTAGGCCTCGCACACGGCGTGCAGCTGCCGCAGATCCGCAGCCTCCTCACGGAGCGTTTCCAGGAGACGGGTCTTGCCGACGCCGGCTTCGCCCGCGACCTCGATCAGGCGTCCGGTGCCCGCGCGCGCGCCGGCAAGCGCTTCGCGAACGATTCCAAGTTCGGTCTCGCGACCGACAAGGGGTAATCCTGCAGCGATGCATGCCTGCGATCGTGAACCCGCTGCACGACCGACCGCCCACGCCCGAATCGGCTGCGCTTTGCCCTTGACCAGCGAACGGCTCGAGCTGCTGCGGTCTCGAAGAGCGTGTTCGAGTGGTCGAGCACCTCGCCGGTTGCGTAGATCTGGCCCGGCTCGGCCTTCGCCATCAGCCGTGCGGTGAGGTTCACCGCGTCGCCCATGACCGTATAGGTTCGGCGGTAGAAGGGTCCGATGTCGCCCGCGAAAACCGAGCCGCGATGCACACCGATCCGGATCGGCAACGGAAGGTCGGCGGCGACGATCGAGCGCAGCGCAAGCAGCATGCGCTCCTCGTCGTCGCCCGTGACCTTCGGCGCACCGGCCGTGAGAATCAGCTTGCCGCCATCGCTGTCGACGTCGGAGGCGAGGAACGAGACGCCCTGCTGCTCGGTAGCCGCTTGCACGACGCTGACCAGGCGATGCAGGGCTTCGGCGGCTGCCTGCGGGCCGTCCTCGCTCGATCAGCGCGTCGGTTCCCTCGAAGCGAATGAACGCGACGGTGACGGGACGATGCTCCGACGTCCCGCCGCCATCGAGCACGTGAGCGCGGATGGCCGGCGACAGGCCGCGGGCGAGCATCTCGGCGGGGAGTCGCGGCCGCGGCGTCCGCGGGACGTCGCGGCGTGGTTCGGCGGCTCCCGCAGCAGCAGCCGGCCGGGTCCGCGAACGTCGCCAAGACACCGGCTCGGCAGCGAGCGATGCGGTCTCCTCGCTGATCAAAATCCCGCCGGGCCCGGCGTTGTGTTCCATCGCGACGAGGCGGCTCCAGGAGGGCCCGACCGGCAGCAGCTCCAGATGCGAAGCGCCGACCGCGAAGAAATGAAAGCGACCCGAATGCACGCCCTGCGACATTCGCAGCGTCACTTTCGCGCCGGGCATGTCGATCCGGCCGACGTCGCGCAGGACCCGACGCATCAGGACCGCGGCGCGGCACGCACGTGCGGCGTGGTCCTCGGTGGCGAACCACAAGAGCAGTGCATCGCCACCGAACTTGAGCAGGCTTCCGCCGTTGTTGTAGGCGACCTCGAGGATCGACTCGAAGCTGTTGCCGATCGACCTCGGCAATCTGCTCGGCGCCCTCGCGCCCCTTGCGCGCGAGCTGCTCGGACAGCTTCGTGAACCCGGTGATGTCGACGAAGGCGGCCGTACCTTCCTCGGTCCAGCATCGCCCGTCCGGATCGTCGGCCAAATGCTGCTGGAGGATTCGCGGCACATACAGGCTCGTGCGCTCGGGCCGATGGCGGTGACGGCGGCGTTGGCTCGTGTTGCAGCGCGGCTCGATCGGCGCAGGTGCCCTGGGAGGTTCTACGTACGCGATTGGCGACCTCACCGAGTTCGAGCGGGGCGTCGGATGGACAACGCTGGCCAGCAAGATCTTCATCGCGAATCTCGCGAGCGCGATGCGGCGTCGTTCCGGATTTCGCGTGCGGCGCGCGACTTCGGAGCGAATCGCATCGGTGCAGTGATCGGCCGCAAGCAGCGCAGTAACGGCCGCGCTGTCCGTTGCCTCGGACAGCGCTTGGGTCAGCGCAGAGGCAATGGCCAGCCTCACCGTCGGATGCGTTTCGGTTTGCCATGCAGCGGCAAGCGACGCGAGATCAGCGCATCCGCGTGCCGCGACGGCGCGATCTTCCGGGACGGAAACGGAGGCCAACAAACGTCCGAAATCGTTTGGATCCGGCTGCGACTCCGCCGCCCGGTGAACCTCGAGCGCGGAGTCCACCGGCTCGTTCGGGGCGGAGCCTTCAGAAGCCTTCGTCATTACCGTCTCGCCTGCGCCTGAGCTGGATTCTCACGTAGCGCAAATGATAACCCACTCGTGCGCATGCGGCCTACGCGATTCTGCTACGTAAGTGGACCGCCTAGGGATGATGCTGGACTGCGCATCCCTTCTGCGCGTCCCGCTGCCTTACTCCCGAATTCTGTCGGCTGCGACCCTTGCAAATCAACGATCGTGTTGCAGTGGACTACAGCTGCGGCCCGAGCAACGCGGCCGTGCGCTCGACCAGCTTCTCGTGCCAGGGTCGCGTCTGCCACTGCCTCGAGCGTAACGCGGCGCGTCTTCGCGAGGTCGCGCTCGAAGACCTCGACCTGGCGTGCCGCGAACTTCGGGTCGTAGACGTTCAGGTTCGCCTCGTCGTTCAGCCGGAACGAGCGCACGTCGAAATTCGTCGAGCCGACCGAGACCAGCAGCCCGTCGACGATCATCACCTTGCAGTGGAACATCGTCGGCTGGTACTCGTGGATCTGCGCGCCCGCGGCGAGAAGCGGTCCCCAGCCCGCGCGCGACGCGCGCCGCACGACGTCGGTATCGATGATCGGTCCGGGCAGGATCATGCGCACCCTGCACGCCGCGCTTGCAGCGCCTCGACCAGCGCGTTCGCGCGTCAGCCGGTCCGGAACGAAGTACGCGCTGGCCAGCTCGATCGATCGCGACGCGGACGTGATCGCGAGCAGGTACATGAGCTGCATGCTCTCGGCGCCGCCTTCCGGCGAGCTCGAGAACGTCTGCGCGCGCGCGTCGCCCACCGGCTCGAGCGCGGGAAAGTAGTCGCTCGCCATGCAGCACGACGCCGGTGACCTTCGTCCAGTTGTCGAGGAACGTCGCCTGCATCTGCGCGACGACCGGACCCTCGGCGCGGTAATGGCTGTCCCGCCAGTGATCCGGATCCTGCGCATCGCCGGCCCATTTGTCGGCGATGCCCACGCCGCCGGTGAAGCCGACCCGGCCATCGACGACGAGGAGCTTCCGGTGCGTGCGGTTGTTCAGGCGCGCGAGGTGATACCAGTGCAGCGGCCGGTAGAGCTCGATCTGCACGCCCGCATCGCGCATCGTCGCGAGAAGCTCGTCGTCGATCTTCTGCGAGCCGACCCAGTCGAGCAGCACGTGAACGCGCACGCCGGCCTTCGCGCGCTCGGAAAGCGCGTCGGCGAACTCGCGACCGACGTCGCCGGACCAGTAGATGTAGGTCTCGAACGTGATGGTCCGCTTCGCGCTGCGGATCGCGGCGAGCATCGACGGGAAAGATCTCGTCGCCGTTCTGCAGCGCCTCGACGCGATTGCCCGCAAGCGTCGGCGGACCGAGCAGCACGCCGATCGCCCGGAAGAACTGCGGCGATCCGAGCTCGTAGAGCCGGTCGATGCGGTGCTCGATCCTGCTGCTCGACCGGCATCAGGTTCAGCGCGATCAGCGTGACGAGCAGCGTCGCCACGCACGC
Source organism: uncultured beta proteobacterium (assembly GCA_963804205.1). GTDB lineage: Bacteria > Pseudomonadota > Gammaproteobacteria > Burkholderiales > Casimicrobiaceae > VBCG01. The sequence goes on from CAWDPJ010000015.1 coordinate 71,322, forward strand.
TGCCCGGCGATCCAGAGCACGCGTTCCTCGTCCAGGCCATCGGTCACACCTGCCCGGGTATTGCAGAAGCTTCCATCATTCGCCTTTCGCTCCGCATGCACGCCTGACACCTTCGCCTTGCGCGTGCCGCTCTTCGAGGCACCGGAAGCACGACCGCCGGATCCGACGCCACCGTGATACGCTGAATGATCGCGCCTGCCCGGTTCCCGCGATGCGGACAGCGGTGCCTGCCGCCATTCCTTCCCGGCGTTCCTGCCGCCAGTCCGTACGTGAACTCGATCCGACCGCCGCTCGCGCCCGCTGCAGAGGCCTCCACGTCGGCGCTTGCGCCGTTGCGGCACCGCACGTTCCGGATGCTGTGGGTCGTCTGGATGGTCGCGAACGTGTGCATGTGGATGAACGACGTGGCCTCCGCCTGGGTCATGACGTCGCTGACGTCGTCGCCGGCGCTGGTCGCGCTGGTGCAGACCGCTTCGACGCTGCCCGTCATCCTGCTCGGCCTGCCGACGGGCGCGCTCGCAGATATCCTCGACCGGCGCAAGTATCTGATGTTCACGCAGTTCTGGGTCGCCGGCGTCGCGGTGGTGCTCGGCGTGACGGTTCTTACCGACACGCTGACCGCGCCGCTGCTGCTGTTCCTCACGTTCGCGAACGGAATCGGTCTCGCGATGCGCTGGCCAGTTTACGCGGCGCTCGTGCCCGAGCTCGTACCGCGCGGCGAACTGTCGCAGGCGCTGGCACTGAACGGCCTCGGGATGAACGTATCCAGGGTGGTCGGGCCGATCGTCGCCGGCGCGTTGATCGCCTCGGCGGGAAGCGAGTACGTCTTCGTGCTGAATGCTGCGCTGTCGCTGGTCACCGCAACGGTCGTGCTGCGCTGGAAACGCGCGCCGCAGAAGATCAGCGCGATGCCGAGCGAGCGCATGGTCGGCGCGATCCGCGTCGGCCTGCAGCACGTGCGCCAGTCGCCGCATATCCAGGCGGTGATGCTGCGCGTGTTCGTGTTCTTCCTGCAATCGACGGCCGTCCTCGCTTTGCTGCCGCTCGTGGCGCGCCGGTTCCGGGACGGCGACGCCAGCACCTACACGCTGCTGCTCGCGTCGATGGGCCTGGGCGCAATCGTCACCGCGTTGCTGTTGCCGAGGGTCCGGTCGCTGATGACGCGCGACGAGCTGGTTCGCAACGGAAGCCTGCTGCATGCCGCGGCGACGCTCGCCGTCGCGTTCGCACCGAATCTCTGGTTCGCGATCCCGGCGATGCTCGCCGCGGGGGCCGCGTGGATCTCGGTTGCGAATTCGCTCACCGTCGCGGCGCAGATGGGCCTTCCCGACTGGGTGCGAGCGCGAGGGATGTCGATCGTGCAGATGTCGATCATGGGCGGCACTGCGCTCGGTGCGGCGCTCTGGGGGCAGGTCGCATCGCTCACGAGCCTGCGCGTCAGCCTTACGCTGTCCTCGGTCTGCGCGGTGCTGGCGCTGATCCTGATGCGCAACTTCAAGGTCGGCGGGCGCGCGGAGGAGGATCTGACACCCGCGCGCGTCTGGAAAGCCCCCGAGCTTGCGATCCCGGTCGAGCCCGAGCATGGCCCGGTTCTGGTGACGGTCGAGTTCCACATCGATCCTGCGCGGCAGGACGAGTTCGTCGCCATCATGCGCGAAAGCCGGCGCATCTGGCTGTCGAACGGGCTGCTCGCGTGGCAGCTGTTCCACGACGTCTCCGATCCCGGTCACTACATCGAGCACCTGGTCGACGAGTCGTGGGCCGAATACGTGCGGCGTAACGAGCGCGTGACAGCGGCTTATATCGCGCTGCGCGAGCAGAAGCTCGCATTCCACCTGCTGGAAGAGCCGCCCGTCGTCCGGCGCTTCGTCGCCGAGGCGGTCGGGCGCGCCTGACCCGGCCGCGTCAGCTTGTCCTTCATGACCGATTCGGTTCGGGATGTGGTGGCGTACCACCAGCGCAGCAAGCACCACGTCAACCGTTATGCGCCCGGCCCGCGCGGCCTCGACTGGGCGAACCAGCCGGACCCGTTCCGCACGTTCGAAGGAACGCGAACGCTCCAGCTACCGCTTGCCGCCGATACGCTCGATAGCGCTTACGCTGACCTGCGCCGCGGAGCGCTTCCGGCCGCACGGCGCTTCGACATCGAGTCGATCGGCATCCTGTTCGAGCTCTCGCTCGGTCTCTCGGCGTGGAAGGCGCACGGCGGAAACCGCTGGGCGCTGCGTTGCAATCCCTCGAGCGGCAACCTCCATCCGACCGAGGCCTACCTTGCATGTCCGCCACTGGCCGGGATCGCCGGTGGCGTGCACCACTACGTGAGCCGCGACCACGTGCTCGAACAGCGGGCGCGCATCGACGATCCGCAGTGGTCGAATGCGTTTGCCGGCGGCGGCGTGCTGGTGGGCCTGAGCTCGATCCACTGGCGCGAAGCGTGGAAGTACGGCCTGCGGGCGTGGCGCTACTGCCAGCATGATTGCGGTCACGCGATCGCCGCCGTGAGCTATGCGGCTGCTGCGTTGGGTTGGTCGTCGCGCGTGCTGCTCGAGGCACCCGACGTTACGATCGCAGCGCTGCTCGGCCTCGATCGCGCAGCCGATTTCGACAACGCGGAAGACGAGGCACCCGACGTTCTGCTGTGGATCGGAGCGTTCGGCGCGGAACCGGACATCGCGCAATGCGCGAAGCTCGCGCAACGGGCCGAATGGCAGGGCCGCGCGAATCGCTTGAGCGCCGATCACGTCGAGTGGCCCGACATCGACGCGATCCATCGCGCAACCGAAAAGCCGCCGACACCGATGCCGACGGATGTGCGACAGGCAAGAGAGCCGCCAGCCGGCACGACGCTGCCGCTGCGCTTCGCGACGATCGCCCGTCAGCGTCGCAGCGCCGTCGACTTCGATGGCAAGACCTCGCTCGACGCTTCGGCCTTCTTCGCAATGCTCGATGCCGTCACGCTCCGCGCGGAGGTGCCGCCGTGGTGCGCATGGACGGAGCCGGCCCGCGTTCATTTGGCGATCTTCGTGCATCGTGTCGACGGCCTCGAGCCGGGCCTGTACATGCTCATTCGAGATGCGGCCGCGCTGCCCAAGCTGAAGCACGCGATGCGCGACGACTGGCTGTGGCGCAAGTCCGGGCCGGCGCATCTGCCGCTTTATTTGCTCCTGCCGCACGACCTGCGCGATGCGGCGAAATGGATCTGCTGTCACCAGGAGATCGGCGCCGATTCCTGTTTCGCGCTCGGAATGCTGGCGGATTTCGAATCGGTGCGGCAGGCGCCGTGGCGATACCGGCATCTGTTCTGGGAGTGCGGGATCATCGGCCAGACCCTCTATCTCGAAGCCGAGGCGGCGGGCGTCCGGTCGACCGGTATCGGTTGCTTCTTCGACGACGAGATGCACGGGTTGCTTGGCTTGCAAGGCGATGGATGGCAGAGCCTCTATCACTTCACCACTGGCGGCGCAGTGGAAGATCCGCGCCTGTCCACGTTACCGCCCTACGTGCGCCAACCGTGACTGCAAGTGCTAAGGTTCGGGCGTGAGCTCGACCCGCATCAGGCGCCGCGTGAACGGCGAGATGACCCGCGCAAACCGACACGTTCACGGTCGCTTCGTGAAACTCGTGCCGAACGAGCAGGTTGTCGAAGTGGTCGAGTTCGAGACGACGGATCCCGCGCTGCGCGGCGAGACGACGATCACGATCGCGCTCGCCGATGCAGACGGCGGCACCGATATCTTCGCCGTGCACGACGGGGTGCCGCCTGGCGTGTCCGGCCGCCGACAGCGAGGCCGGCTGGCGGTCGTCACTCGCGAAACTCGCGGCGCTAGCCGAGGCAGGCTAGAACTCGCGCGAGCTCTATTTCGCCCAGCGGAACACGAGCGGATCGAGACGTCGCGCTGTCTCGATCAGGCCCGCGCGCGTCGCCGCGGACAACGGCGCGATCGGATGCCGCGGCGCCTCGCTCGCGATGATGCCGCCCTCCTTCATCAGCGCCTTGCACGCGAGCAGGCCGCACTGGCGATTCTCGTAGTTGATCAGCGGAAGCCAGCGCGTGTAGCCCGCGATCGCCTGCTCGCGGCGCCCCGCAAGGAAATCGTCGACGATTCCGCGGATGCCGTCCGGATAGCCGCCGCCGGTCATCGAGCCGGTTGCGCCGGCATCGAGGTCGGGAAGCAACGTGATCGCTTCCTCGCCGTCCCACGGACCCTCGATCGAGTCGCCGCCGAGGCGGATGAGCTCGCGCAGCTTCGTGGCCGCGCCCGGGGTTTCGATCTTGAAATAAGCGACCTGCTCGATCTCCTTCGCCATGCGTGCGAGGAACGCCGCGGACAGGGGCGTCCCGGCGACCGGCGCATCCTGGATCATGATCGGAATGTCGATCGCATCGGAGAGCCGTTCGAAGAACGCCTGGATGAACGGCTCGCTCATGCGGATCGTCGCACCGTGATAGGGCGGCATCACCATGACCATCGCCGCGCCCGCTTCCTGCGCGCGCCGCGACCGTTCCGCGCAGACACGGGTGCTGGTGTGCGTGGTCGTCACGATGACCGGTACGCGACCGGCCACGTGATCGAGGATGGTTCGCGTCAGGATCTCCCGCTCGTCGTCCGACAGCACGAACTGCTCGGAGAAGTTCGCGAGGATCGCGAGTCCGTTGCTGCCCGCGTCGATCATGAAATCGACGCAGTGCTTCTGGCTCTGAAGATCGAGCTCCCCGGCGTCGGTGAACGTCGTTGGAACAACCGGGAAGACACCCTTGTACCGCACGTTCTCAGTGCTCATCGCGTTTCCTTCGTCGCTCGATCGAGCCTACAGGAGGCCTCGCGATCGGATTCGTCCGATCGTGGCTTGCACCTAAGAATGCCGCGGAACTGCGGCGGCCTCGATCCTACAACGGACGTCTCGCCGCGATGAGGCGTCACGCGCGTATCGCGTCGGACGGCGCCGGATTGCAGCGCGGGGCAGACTGCATGCGTTGCGCCCTGCGCAGATTCCGGCAGCGTGGCGGCGCCGTGCAATCGCATGCCGGAGCTTCTACGAAGGAGTAATCGTGGATGGTGCCGACCGGCATGACCAGTCACGTGCATGCGTTCGACGCCCGCGAAGGCGGCTCCTTCCGGATCTCGCTCACGTACGACGCACCGACCGGGACCGGCAAGACGACCGCGCAAACCGACACGTTCCACGGTCGCTTCCTGAAGCTCGTGCCGAACGAGCAGGTTGTCGAAGTGGTCGAGTTCGAGACGAAACATCCCGCGCTGCGCGGCGAGATGACGATCACGATCGCGCTCGCCGATGCGGACGGCGGCACCGATATCTTCGCCGTGCACGACGGGCTGCCGCCTGGCTGTCGGCCGCCGACAACGAGGCCGGCTGGCGGTCGTCACTCGCGAAACTCGCGGCGCTCGTCGAGGCGGGCTAGAACTCGCGCGAGCTCTATTTCGCCCAGCGGAACACGAGCGGATCGAGACGTCGCGCTGTCTCGATCAGGCCCGCGCGCGTCGCCGCGGACAACGGCGCGATCGGATGCCGCGGCGCCTCGCTCGCGATGATCCCGCCCTCCTTCATCAGCGCCTTGCACGCCAGCAGGCCGCACTGGCGATTCTCGTAGTTGATCAGCGGAAGCCAGCGCGTGTAGCCCGCGATCGCCTGCTCGCGGCGGCCCGCAAGGAAATCGTCGACGATTCCGCGGATGCCGTCCGGATAGCCGCCGCCGGTCATCGAGCCGGTCGCGCCGGCATCGAGGTCGGGAAGCAACGTGATCGCTTCCTCGCCGTCCCACGGACCCTCGATCGAGTCGCCGCCGAGGCGGATGAGCTCGCGCAGCTTCGCGGCCGCGCCCGGCGGTTTCGATCTTGAAATAAGCGACCTGCTCGATCTCCTTCGCCATCCGTGCGAGGAACGCCGCGGACAGGGGCGTCCCGGCGACCGGCGCATCCTGGATCATGATCGGAATGTCGATCGCATCGGAGAGCCGTTCGAAGAACGCCTGGATGAACGGCTCGCTCATGCGGATCGTCGCACCGTGATAGGGCGGCATCACCATGACCATCGCCGCGCCCGCTTCCTGCGCGCGCCGCGACCGTTCCGCGCAGACACGGGTGCTGGTGTGCGTGGTCGTCACGATGACCGGTACGCGGCCGGCAACATGATCGAGGATGGTTCGCGTCAGGACCTCCCGCTCGTCGTCAGCCAGCACGAACTGCTCGGAGAAGTTCGCAAGGATCGCGAGCCCGTTGCTGCCGGCGTCGATCATGAAATCGACGCATCGCTTCTGGCTCTGAAGATCGAGCTCCCCGGCGTCGGTGAACGTCGTTGGAACGACCGGGAAGACACCCTTGTACCGCACGTTCTCATTGCTCATCGCGTTTCCTTCGTCGCTCGACCGAGCCTACAGGAGGCATCGCGATCGGATTCGTCCGATCGTGGCTTGCACCTAGGAATGCCGCGGAAATGCGGCGGCCCCGATCCTACAACGGACGTCTCGCGGCGATGAGGCACCGCCGCGTTCGCGTCGGACGGCGCGGGATTGCACGCGGGGCAGACTGCACGCGTTGCGCCCTGCGCAGATCCAGGCAGCGCAGCAGGCCGAGTTTGACGAAGCCCGGCAAGATCGAAGTCAAGCCGATCAACCCGTTCGACACCGAATCGACGGTGATGGGGCAGCCGATCTACTGATGTCGTGATTTCGCGAGGTCCGCAAGCGTCTCATTCACGAAGTCGAATGACTGCGGCCTTCGATGCTTCGGTCTGCGGGAGCGTTGCGAACTCCCCCAAGGTCAGCGGCTTGACGGGGAACCTTAACCGAAAGTAGCCGACATCGCGGGGATGCAACCCGCGCGCATCGGCGATGAGGTCGACGACGGTGAGTCCGCACATGCGTCCCTGGCACGGCCCCATGCCGCAGCGGAGGAACGCCTTCAGCTGATTCGGCCCCGGGCAGCCGAGAGCGACCGCGTCGCGGACCTGTTGCGCGGTCACTTCCTCGCACCGGCAGACGATCGTGTCATCTGTCGGGATGCGAAATCGCTGCGGCGGCGCGAACAGGGTATCGAAGAAACGGCGCCCCGCGATTTCTCGCTCGAGCGCAGGCCGGTACAGCCGCGCCAGCGAATCACGACGCGAGGCGTCGATGCGCCCGAGCGCGTTTGCCGCCGACAACGCGGCGATCCGCCCGCGCTGCTCGGCCGCGCGCGCGCCCTGGATGCCCCCGCCATCGCCTGCGATCCAGATGCCGGGAACGCTGCTGCCACCCCAGGCATCGAGGCGCGGCGCGAAGCAATGCAGTCGCTCGTCCCATTCCTGCTCGCAACCGATCGCGTTAACCAGGTTGATATTCGGAACGACTCCCTGGTGCAGCAGCAAGAGTTCGGCAGGAACGACCAGTTCGCGGCCGTCCGCGCGGTAACGTACGCGCTCCAGGCGCTCGGATCCCTCTGCAGCGATCGCATCGATATGACGCACGACCGGCACGTGCGCGCGCACCTTGCGTACGAGCTTCATGCCTTTGATGAAGTACGGCGAGGCGATGAAGTGGGCGACGTCGGGCAACGCCGCCATCAGGCGGCCGCGCGGCGTCGTGTCGAGCAACGTGCTCACGCGCACGCCCGCGTTCAACAGTTGCCAGGCGAGCAGGTACAGTAATGGACCGCAGCCGGCAAGGATCGTCGCTTGTGAAGGCACGAGCGCCGCCGTCTTGAACAGGATCTGCGCAGCACCGGCACTCATGACCCCCGGCAGTGTCCAGCCAGGGATCGGGAAGGGTCGCTCCTGCGCGCCCGTGGCGACGATGACGGACTTCGCGCGCGTGAGATGAGCAAGACCGTCGATCGAAAGGCCAAGCTCGTGCAGCGAAGGCTCGTCCTCCGCCGGAGTGACGCTCCACACGGTCGCACGCGGCAGATAATGCGCACCCGATTGCTGGAACGGCGCAACGAGTGTCTCGCCATGCCAGTAATCGTCGCCGAGCACCTTGCGGTCGCGTATCGGTGTCGAGCCGATGGCGCGATAGATCTGTCCGCCGGGTTCGGTCTGCTCGTCGATGAGCGCGGTGTCCAGTCCGCTCTTTGCGGCCAGCGTCGCGGCCGCGAGACCCGCGGGTCCCGCACCGATGACCACCAGATCGTATTGCGCGCGCGGCGCGTGGTTCATGGTCCCCCCACGCTTGCGGCTGAAGCCGCTGCGCTGCCCCCGGTGGGGGCGCAATTCGCGCCTTGGGACGGCCCGGCGGCGCTCATGGCTTGATGAGACGCGCACCCTGCTGGCGCTCGACGCGCATGCCGGGGCTTACCTTGATCATGCAGCCCTGCTGATTCGGCGTGCCGTCGATCGTGACCAGGCAGTCGAAGCACACCCCCATCATGCAGTACGGACCGCGCGCGGCCCCGGACACCGCAGTGGTGCGGCACGCCAGCAGGCCGGCCGCGAACAGCGCCGCTGCCACCGAGTCGCCCTTACGCGCCGTCACCGGTTTGCCCTCGACGGCGATCTCGACGCTGCCATCGGCCGCGTCAGGCAACCGCTTGAACATCGAACCTCCGCGCTGAGAACGGTTCGAGCGATGCGGGAAGCGAACCGTGCGCAAGCGCCGGCGCGAGCTCGTACGCGTGGGCGGCGGCGAGCGTAACCCCGCTGTGGCAGGTCGCCAGAAACGCGCCCGGACATTGCGCCGATTGCTCGTAGATCGGGAAGCCGTCCTTCGACATGATGCGAAGCGCCGCCCACGTGCGGACCACGCGCGCATCCCGCAACGCCGGAAAGGTGAGCACCGCACGCTCGGCGAGTGTGGCGAGTACCGGCAGCCCGATGGACTCGGCGTAACCCGCTTCCTCCTGCGCGTCGCCGACGAGGATCGTGCCTTCGTCGGTTTGCCGCAGCGTGGTGATTGGATACTTCAGCAGCGGTTGGAGCCGCTCGAGCACGAGGATCTGGCCGCGTTGGGGTCGCACCGCCGCATTGATCGCGACCTGGGGCGCGAGGGTCGCGTTGCCCAGTCCCGAAGCGAGCACGATGCGATCGGCGCGCACGTTGCCGCTCGCGGTGTCGAGCTCGAATCCGCCGCCCGGAAGGCGCGTGATCCTCGAAACGCCATGCTGTGGCCGGTAGTCGACGCCGCGCAGCTTCAGCGCCGTATGCAACGCGCGCAACAGCTTCAGCGGATTCAGGTGACCATCGTGGCGGCAATAGATGGCACCGACGACCGCGGGACCGATACCCGGCACGAAATCACGCAGCTCCTTGGCGTCGAGTAGCCGCCAGTCATATTGCGGCATGCCCGGTTGCGCCAGCATCCGCCGCATGTAGTCGAGGCGGGACTCGACCTCACGGTCGGAGAGCAGCACGGAGAGGCCGCCGGGCTGCTCGAGCCCGACGTCGATGCCGGTCAGTGCCTGCAATTCCTGCGCGAGCCGCGGCCACGCTTGCGCGGAGCCCAGCGTCCACGCGCCATAGGCCGGCTTGCCCTGGCCCTTCGTCTGCACCCAGACGAGCCCGAAGTTGCCGCGCGAGGCCCGATACGCGACATCGCCCTCGTCGAGCACCGCGATGCGCTCGACGCGACCGGCAAGGCCGTAAGCGATCGCGGCGCCGACGAGGCCGCCGCCGATCACGGCGACATCGAATCTACCGTTCTTGTCGTTCGGCTGCATTCGTGGGTGCGAGCAACGCATCGACGCGTTGCGCGCCGTACTGCGCGCGTGCCTGATCGACACCGACATAGCCGTCGCGAATATCGCGGAGCAGGCTCTCGGCCGGTCGGTCGGCCGGTCGGCCGCATCCACCGGCGCCGGGTGTCTCGATGCGCACCGCATCGCCGGCGTTGAGCTCGAGGCGGGCGACCTTCGAGAACAGCAATTGCTCGTCGCTGCGCCCGGGGTTGCGCACGAGCCGCGCTCGCCGGCCTTCGGCACCCCCTAACACGCCCGCAGCCACGCCCACCGTATGACTGTCGGAGCGCGCCGAGAACACGGTTCCCGCTACCAGCGTGCGGATCTGGCGCGCAATGCCCAGGCCGCCGCGCGTACGTCCCGCGCCGCCCGAATCGTCAACGAGTCCGTACTCCTCGAGCAGCAGCGGATACTCATTCTCCAGCGCTTCGGCCGGCAGGTTCGACGTGTTCGTCATGTGCACGTGCACGCCGTTCATTCCGTCCTGGTCGAAGCGTGCGCCGCTGCCGCCACCGAGCGTCTCCATGTACACGTACTGGCCCGCACGCTTTTGCAGCGCCCCCGAGAACACGATCGCGGGACAGGTGTCGTTGGAGGACGCCATTACGCGGTCGGGGGGCAGCACGTCGCGGAACGCGCCGAAGATCGTTCCGGCGATCTTCTGGCAGGTGATGCTGCGCGCGCCGCACGCCGCGGGTGGATTCGGATTGACGATCGTGCCGGCGGGCGCCTCGATGTCGATCGGATCGAACAGGCCCGCGTTCGGCGGCAGCTCCGGATCCAGCAGCGCTTTCACCGAATAGTAGACGGTTGCCTTCAGCGCGTTGATCGGCACGTTGATCGCGCCGCGCGCCTGCGCGCCCGAGCCAGCGAAATCGAAATGCAGCCGGCCATTGGCGACGCGCACCTTCACTTTGATCGGCACCGGATCGCCGCCCATGCCGTCGTCGTCGAGGTAGCTCGTGAAGCTGTGCTCGCCCTCGGCCAGGGCGGCGATGCGGTTGCCGATGCGCTTGCGCGTGTAGGCGATGACGTCGTTCATCGCGCTGCGCACCGCGTCAAGGCCTTGGCGCCGGATCAGTGCCTTGACGGCCTCGGCGCCGCGCGCATTCGTGGCGACCTGCACGCGCAGGTCCAGCTCGCGCTCGACCGGGTCGCGCGTGTTGGAGACGATCAGCTTCAAAAGGTCGGTCACGACTTCGCCCGCGGCCATGATGCGCGCGACCGGGATGCGGATGCCTTCCTCGAAGATCGAACGCGAGCCGCCGGCGATCGATCCGGGCACGACGCCGCCCACATCCGAATGGTGGCCGGTGTTTGCGGCGAACGCGACCAGCTGCCCCTCCCAGAACACCGGCGTGATCAGGTTGATGTCCGGCAGGTGGCTGCCGTTCGCGAGATACGGATCGTTACAGATGAAGACGTCGCCGTCGCGCATCTCCTTCGCGGGGACGTCGCGCAGGACGGCGTCGACACCGCCCGCGAGCGAACCCAGGTGGAGTGGGATCTGCGTGCCCTGCGCCACCAGCCGCCCGGCGCCGTCGAACAGCGCCACGGAACAGTCCTTGCGCTCCTTGATGTTCGTCGAGAACGACGAGCGAACCAGCGTATTGTTCATGTCCTCGGTGATGGACAGCAGCCGGTTGCTGAAGACCTCCATCGCGATCGGGTCGAGCATGCCGTCGGTTTGCCGTCGCGGATTCATGATGCGTCCTTTGCACCGCCGTCGAGGCGAATGACGAGATTGCCGAGTGCGTCGACGCGCGCGACGTGATCCGGCGCCAACACCGTCGTCGAGCTCATTTCCTCCACGACCGCCGGTCCGTGCAACAGCGCAGCGGCGGCAAGCCGCGCGCGCTCGTACACCGGCGTCTCCAGCCAGCCATGGCGCTTGCCGTGGTAAACGCGGCGCTGTCCGGTGCGGGCCGCTTGCGCATCGCCCGCGCCGGCCGGCGCGCGATGCGGCGGCTTGACGAGCCGGCCCACGCCCTGCAGCCGGCAATTGACGATCTCGATGCCGCGCTCGCGCACGTCGTAGCCATATTCGCGCTTGTGCTGGTGGTGGAAGCGCTCGATGAAGGCATCCAGCGACCCTTCGACGACCTCGTCCATCGGCACGACGACCTCGAAGTTCTGGCCCTCGTAGCGCGCCTCGATAAAGCAGCGGAAGCTGCGCTCGCCCGCCTCGACACGCTCGCGCGCGAGCCACGCGTCCGCCTCGCGCTTCAGGTCCCCGACGGTCGCGACCACGCGATGCCAGCTATCGGCGTCGAGCGTCGCGATCTCGCTGCGCACGAAATCGAACGACACGTCGGACAGCAGGATGCCACGCGCGCACAGCGTACCCGGCTCCTGCGGCACAATGACGACGGGGATGCCGCACTCCTCCGCCACCGCGATTGCGTGCAACGGACCCGCGCCGCCGTAGGCGAACAGCGCGAAGTCGGCGAGGTCGTATCCGCGTTCGGTGGACACGGAACGGATCGCGCGGCTCATGTTCGCGTTCGCTATGTGGATGATGCCTTCGGACGCATCCTCGCCCGACAGCCCCAGCGGCTTCGCTACGCGTTCGGTGATGACGCGGCGCGCGGCCTCGACGTCGACTTCCATGCGGCCGTTCAGCAACGCAACCGGATTGAGGCGCTGCAGCGTGAGCTCAGCATCGGTGATCGTCGGCTCGGTGCCGCCGCGCGCATAGCCGACGGGGCCCGGGACCGCGCCCGCACTGTGCGGACCGACCTTGAGCGACCCGGCGTCGTCCATCCAGGCGATGCTGCCGCCGCCAGCGCCGATGACGTGGATGTCGATCATCGGTGTCTTGACCGGATAGCCGGCGACTTCGGCATTCGAGCTGAACAGCGGCTTGCCGCCGTGAATCAGCGATACGTCCGTGCTCGTGCCTCCCACGTCGAAAGTCACGAGGTTCGGGAACCCGGCCGCGCGACCGATCTCGGCCGCGCCGACGACGCCGGCGGCCGGACCCGACAGGCACGTGCGGACCGGGAACGAGCGAACCGTCGAAATCGACATCAGGCCGCCGTTGCTGTGCACGGTGAACGGCTCGATGCCGATCCCCAGCTCCTTGACGCGCTCCAGGAAGCGGTCGAGATAGCGCTGCATGCGCGGCCCGACCGCAGCATTGACCACCGTGGTCGACAGTCGCTCGAACTCGCGGAATTCGGGCAGCACTTCGCTCGACACGCTGATGTACGCGTCCGGCAGCTGCTCCTGTACGATCGCCTTCACCGCCTGCTCGTGCGCGGGATTGCGGTACGAATGCAGGAAGCAGATCGCTACGGTCTCGACACCGCCCGCCTTGAAATGCGCGACCGCGTCGCGCACCGCGTTGCGGTCGAGCTCGATCAGCGTGTTGCCGCGCGCGTCGATGCGCTCGGGAACCGCCTTGCGGAACTCGCGGGCGACCATCGCCGGCGCGCGCGCGACCGAATAGTCGAACAGGTGCGGCCGTACCTGGCGGCCGATCTCCAGCACGTCGCGAAAGCCCTGCGTCGTGATCAGGCCCGCGCGCGCGCCCTTGCGCTCGATGACGAGGTTGGTCGCGACCGTCGTGCCGTGGCCGATCTGCGCGATCTGTGCGGGGTCGACGTCGTGCAGTCGCATCAGATCGGCGATGCCGGCCGCGATCGCCTCGGACGGGTCCGACGGCGTGGACGGCACCTTGTGGAAGCGCACGGCACCGTCGCGCTCGTCGATCAGCGTGAAGTCGGTGAACGTGCCGCCGACGTCGATTCCGATTCTGTACATGTGGATTCCAGGCAGCGTGGAACCGTCAGTCGAGCTTCGCGCCGGACGCCTGCACGACCTTGCGCCACTTGACGATCTCGGTGCCAATCCGTTTGGTGAAATCGTCCGGCGTGTTGGCCACCGTCTGGGCCCCCTGGCTTTCGAGCAGCGTCTTGAGCTTCGGCGAATTGATCGCAGCGACGAGCTCCTTGTTCAACCGCTCGACGATCGCCGGCGGCGTCTTCGCCGGCGCGAGCACGCCGAACCATACGATCGCCTCGAAGCCCGGGAAAGCCCTGCTCGGCGACCGTCGGGACATCCGGCAGCAACGGCGAGCGTGTCGATCCCGTGACGGCGAGCGCCTTCAGCTTGCCCGCCTTGACGTGCGGGTACGAAGTCATCACGACGTCGAGCATCATCGATACGTGGCCAGCGAGCAGGTCGTTCAGCGCCGGGCCCGAGCCTTTGTACGGAACGTGCACGATGTCGATGCCCGAGGCGGTCTTCAAAAGCTCGGTGGCGAGATGGTTCGACGTGCCCGCGCCGTTGCTCGCGAACGTGAGCTTGCCCGGTTGCTTTTTCGCGAGCTGCACGAGCTCGCCGAGCGTCTGCACCGGCACCGCAGCCGCGTTGACGACGACGAGGTTCGGGATCGTGGCGATCTCGGTGATCGGTGCGAAGTCGCGCAGCGGCTCGTACGGCAGCTTCTCGTAGAGGCTGACCGCAGCGCCATGCGTGCTCACCGTTCCGATCAGCAGCGTATAGCCGTCGGGTGGCGACTTCGCGACGTAGTCGGACCCGACGGTGCCACCGGCTCCGGGCTTGTTCTCGACGATGACCGGCTGTCCGATGCGCTCGGACAGCTCGTGGCCGAGGGCGCGGGCGACGACGTCGGTCGAGCCGCCGGCCGCGAACGGGACGACCAGCCGGACGAGCTTCGTCGGGTACTTGTCCTGCGCGTGCGCGGATGCGGCGACGGCGAGTGCGAGACAGGCGAGGGTTGCGAGCCAGCGTTTCATCGGGTCCTCTGGAGGTTTCGGTGGGTGTACCGCAGCCGTCGGTCGGGGCGGCTCTGCGGACATAGTTTCCCCGCGCGGCCGGTCGGCCGTCGATAGTGTTGAACGTATACTTGGTATAACCGACGTCGATAGTCGGCAGTTCGCGCGACGTTCGTCCCGCGCGACCCGGCCGCCGCCCGGCGCAAGGCACTTACCGGTGAAGTCCGTCGACCTCAACCTGCTGTTGCATTTCGACGCGCTGATGCGCGCGGCGAACGTGAGCCGCGCCGCGCAGCTCATCGGCATCAGCCAGCCAGCGATGAGCGCCGCGCTGTCGCGGCTGCGGCAGCTGTTCGGCGATCCGCTGCTGATCCGCTCCGGTCATTCAATGACGCCAACCGAGCGTGCACTCGAGCTGCATCGCCTGTTCCTGCCGTTGCTCGCGCAATGGCAGCAGGCTACCGAGGAGCGCGAGGCATTCGCGCCGCAACGGACGTCGCGCGCGTTCACGCTGCTCGCAACCGACTACATCCAGTTCCTGCTGCTGCCGGCGTTGTCCGAGGCGATCGCGCGCGAGGCCCCCGGCCTCCGCCTCAACGTCCTGCCTACGAACCCGATCAAGACCCTGCAGCTGCTCGAGACGAACCAGGTCGAGCTTGCGATCGGGCATTACGACGATCCTTCCGAGAGCCTCCGCACACGGCCGCTGTTTACCGAGAACGCCGTGTGCGTGATCAGGAAAGGCCATCCGGCGCTGCGGCGGCCGTGGACGGTCGAGACCTACGCCGCGCTCGAGCACATGAAGGTAACATCGAGCACCGCCGGCACGTTCGCGGCCGCGCTCGCACACAGCCTGCAGTCGCGCGACCTCGACCTCAAGGTGCCGCTGACGCTGTCGAGCTATCTCGCCGCGCCCCACGTCGCCGCGCGCACCGACCTCGTCGCCACCCTACCGCGCAGTGTCGCGCAGGCGATTGCGCCCTCGCTGCCGCTGGTCATGCTGCCGTTGCCGCTGACGGTGCGAGACATCAATATCGCCGTCTACTGGCATCAGCGGCATCACGCCGATCCCGCCCATCGCTGGCTACGCGAGCGACTCGGCACGATCTTCGCGCATTTCGCGCAGCCGATGATCGCGCAGCCGGCGGCCTGAACGCGCAAGGCCCCGTGCGCCCGAACGCTTCGGCCACGGCTTGGTTCTCCCTGGCGATCGGGCTCATGCGAGCACGACGCGCAGCGCAGCGAGCGCCATGCTCGTGCGCGCCCTCACCTCCCAGTAGCGTTTCCTGCGGCGAACCGCGCTCGGGTGTCTACGGCTTGAGTCCGCCGAAGCCGCCGGTGATCTGGCACCCCGGCACCACATTCGTCGCGGAGTAGCGGCCGAGGATGCCCCCAAGCGTGGACACCTCGATCTCGTTCGCATTCCACGCTCCGGCGTGCCCGCTGGTGCACTGATACGTGCCCACGATGCTGCCGATCTTCCCGAGCTGGCTGTACGTACCCTGGTACGTGCACGTGAAGTTGATGATGTTGTCGCTCAGGACGGCGGTGATGGTCACCTGGGTGGCAGGCGGGTTGTGCACGATCGTGAATTGACCGGAGCCATTGAACAGGCCGTTCGCCAGCGGATTCGCGCAGCTGTGCTGCACCGACAGGAACGAGCCGAAGTACGAGCCCGAGAGATTGTGCGACGCGAGCGTCAAGCGCTGGACCGATTTCGTAACCACCACCCCGTCGCCGCTATAGGTGACCGTCGCGGTCGTCGGTGACGTCGCCTGGAACGTGACCGTGCCACGGTGCGATCTCGCCGGGAGGCGCGAAGGGTCCCCGTAAAACGGTCCCGACGCCTGGGAGAGCTCGCCGGTGAACGTCGGCCCCCCGGGCGTCGTCGCAAACATCAACCCGTTGAACCATGTCGCACTGCGGTCGGCTCGAAAGACGTAGAGCGTGATGAACATCGAGTTCCCCTGCTGGGACGTCTGCAAGCCCCACCTGATCCTCGGCCGGGTTCCACCACAGGTCCGCGTAGTCCGTCGCGCGAGCGAGGTTCGACGCGGCACCGATCGACAATGCGAGAAGCACGCAGGCAACGAGCTTGCTGATGAAGCGACGCATGATTTCCCCCCGGGTGGATGAACAGCCGAACAGGCCAACTTTATAACCTTTCCACCCGGTTTTGGGCGTGGCGAATCGCCTTTCCGCAGGCGGGCCCGCTTCGGAGTCCGGTCGCGACGGAACTGCCGGCGACGACGGTTAGTCGAACCTGCCGCCCTGGCCATGCCTGCCGTCTGCACGGCCCCAGCGACCCGCGCGCACCTCCGTCTGATCGATTCGCAATGGCCTTGCCGATTCCCGTCGAGTACCCGGCCATGGAGGCGAAGCTCGTGGCGGAGCTGCCCGAAGGTGATGGATGGCAATACGAGCCGAAGTGGGATGGCTTCCGCTGCCTCGCCTTCAAGGATCGCGACGAAATCGCGCTCCGCTCCAAGTCCGGGCAGCCGCTCGAGCGCTATTTTCCCGAGGTCGTCGAAGCATTGAAATCGCTGCCGGCTCCGCGCTGCGTGCTCGACGGCGAGCTGGTCGTTCCCGAAGGCGACGCGCTGTCGTTCGACGAGCTTCTGATGCGGATCCATCCGGCGCAAAGCCGCATCCGGAAGCTCGCGCGCGAGCACCCTGCGCTCTACATCGTTTTCGACCTGCTCGTCGACGAGCGTGGCAAGTCGCTGATCGAACAGCCCCTGGACGCGCGCCGTGGCGCACTCGAGCGCTTCGCCGCGCGCGAATTCACGGGCAGGTCCGCGTTCCGACTCTCGCCGATGACGCGGTCGCGCAGCGAAGTCGATACGTGGTTCGAAGCACTCGGCTCCGGCCTGGACGGAGCGATCGCCAAGCGGCTCGACCTGCCGTACCAGTCGGGCGAACGGTCCGGCATGCAGAAGTACAAGCGGATGCGGACCGCCGATTGCGTGGTCGGCGGGTTTCGCTACGGATCGAAATCGGAGGTTGTCGGTTCGCTGTTGCTCGGCCTGTTCGACGACGAAGGCCTGCTGCACCACGTCGGTTTCACGTCGAGCATCGCCGCCGCCGAGCGGGACGCGTTGACACGCAAGCTCGAGAAGCTGGTCGGCGGGGCCGGGTTCACCGGACGTTCGCCCGGAGGACCGAGCCGCTGGAGCACGCAGCGCAGCGGCGAATGGCAACCGCTGAAGACGAAGCTGGTCGTCGAGGTGCGGTACGACCATTTCAGCGGCGGCCGCTTCCGGCACGGCACCAAGTTTCTCCGCTGGCGTCCGGACAAGGCGCCGCGCCAGTGCACGCTGGCGCAGGTCGAGCAGGAGTCGTCGGCAACGCTGGCGCTGCTGAGCGCGAAGCGGAAGGGCGTCAGTTCCTGAGCGCGGCCAGGACTTGCGTCGCACCCGCGCGGATCATGCGGGTTTCCGCCATGACGGTGACGAAGCAGAAGCCCTGCGCGATGCGGCGTTTCGCATCATCGAGGCTGAAGGCATGCACGCCGGCGATCTTGCCCGCGTCGCGCGCCGTCGAGAGGATGGTGCCGATGCCCGCCTCGGTCGCCTTGGCAAGCTCGGGATGCTCCGGCGAATGGCCGAGCGAGATGTTCAGATCGGCGGGCCCGACGAAGCAGCCGTCGACCCCCTCCACGGCGAGGATTTCGCGCGCATTGTCCAGACCCTGGGCCGACTCGATCATCACCAGCGTCAGCAGCTCCTCGCTCGACTTCGAGAAGTAATCGGCACCGCCGTAGATCGCGCCGCGTACCGGACCCCAGCTTCGCGCGCCCTTCGGGGCGTAGCGCACGCTTGCAACGACCGCCTCCGCTTCGGCTCGCGTGTTCACCAGCGGCACGATGATGCCGTAGGCGCCGAGGTCGAGCACGCGCTGGATGTACATCGGCACGTTGGCCGGCACGCGAACGACCGGCGTGGCCGGCGTCGAGCTCAGCGCCTGCAACATCACCTGCACGCTGTCGAGGTTGTTCTCGCCGTGCTGCAGGTCGACGACGATGAAATCGTAGCCGGAATGGCCCAGCCATTCGGCGATCAGCGGGCTCGCCGCATTGCACATCGTGCCGATCGCGGGCTTGCCTTCGCGCGCGAGCTTCTTGCTTTGGTTGGGTCGCATCGGGATTCGGACTGGACAGCGTCACTGGTCGAGCTTGATGCCGACGTCCTTGGCGAGCTTTGCCCAGCGCACGGTCTCGTCGCGAAGCACCGCTGCGAACTCGTCGGGAGAGCCCACGTTCAGGTTGCCGCCGATCGACGCGAGCTTCTCTTTCACTTCCGGAGAAGCCATCGTCTTGCGCAGCTCCGCGTTCAGGCGGTCGACGATTGCGCGCGGGGTCCCCGCGGGAACGACAACGCCGTACCAGAGATTGAACTGGTAACCGGGAATGGCGCTCTCCGCGACCGTGGGAACGTCGGGCAGCGACGCGAGACGGCTCTTCCCGGTCACCGCGACCGCCTTGAGCTTCCCGCTCTTCAGGTGCGCCTCGACCGGCCCGGTCGACGTGAACAGCAATTGCACGCGGTCCGCGAGCAGATCGGTGATCGCAGGTCCGTTGCCCTTGTACGGGACGTGGACGATGTCGACGCCGCCGTTCAGCTTGAACCATTCGCCGGAAACGTGATTCGTGGCACCGTTGCCGCCGGACGCGAAGTTCAGCAGGCCCGGCTTCGATTTCGCCAGCGCGATCAGCTCCTTTGCATTCGACGCGGCGACATTCGGATTCGCCACCAGCACGTGCGAATACTCGACGACCATGCCGACGGGCGCGAAATCCTTCTGCGGGTCGTAGGCCGGCTTCGCCTGCAGCGTGGGAATCAGCGTGAAATCCGAGGGCGCGAGCAGGATGGTGTAGCCGTCGGGCGCGGCGCGCGCGACATCGCCCGTGCCGATCAACCCGGACGCCCCCGGCTTGTTGTCGATGACGATCGCTTGCCCGAGAAGATCGGAAAGCTTCGCGGCGACGACTCGCCCGACGAAGTCGGACGTCCCGCCGGGCGGGAACGCAATCACCATCCGGATCGGCTTGCTCGGGTACGGCTGTGCGGCGGCGCTGCCGCTCAGGACCAGCGCAGCGCCGCAAGCCGCGATCGCCAGTGCGCGAAAACCTCTCATCGACATTTCCTCCTCGAAGCGTCCCGCAGTCCGGTCGAGTTTGCGGCGTCCCGGCACTCTAACCAATATTTGATCAAAGTTCAAACCGGCGTAAAATGCGCCCCGATGAAGCCCGACTTGCTGATGATCGGACCGCTGCTTCCGCACACGATGGCGCAGCTCGAAGCCGGCTACACGCTGCATCGTTACGACCTCGCGCCGGACCAGGAGGCGCTGCTCGCTTCGCTCGCGCCGCGCGTTCGCGCCATCGTGACGCGGGGCGACTATCCGCTGAAACGCAACGTGCTGGAGCGGATGCCGAACGTGAAGCTGATCGCGTCGTCCGGTGCAGGCTATGACGCGATCGACATCGATGCCGCGCGCGATCTCGGTATCGCGGTCACCCATACGCCAGGTGCGGTGACCGAATGCGTCGCCGACACCGCATGGTCGCTGATCCTCGCGACGGTTCGTCGCACGGTCTTCCAGGACAGGTACGTGCGCGCCGGCGGCTGGCTCGAGGCACCGGTGCCGTTGACGGAGAAAGTGTGGGGCGAGCGCCTGGGCATCCTCGGCCTCGGCCGGATCGGCAAGGCGATCGCGCGCCGCGGCGAAGCGTTCCGCATGGACATCGCCTATCACGGCCGCACCCGCCAGCCCGACGTGCCCTATCGCTATCACGAAACGCCGGTCGATCTCGCGCGCGACGTGAAGATCCTCGTGTGCGCGCTTCCCGGGCGCGACGAGACGCGCGGGCTCATCGATCGCAAGGTGATCGACGCACTCGGCCCGGGCGGCTACTTCATCAACATTTCGCGCGGAACGACGGTCGACGAGCCGTATCTGGTCGATGCACTGGTGAACAAGCGGCTGGCGGGTGCCGGTCTCGACGTCTTCGCTGACGAGCCGAGGATCCCCGAAGCGCTGTTCTCCCTCGACAGCGTGGTCCTGCAGCCGCACACCGGCAGCGGCACGCACGCGACGCGACACGCGATGGGCCAGATGGTCGTCGACAACCTCGCTGCGTTCTTCGCCGGCAAGCCGCTGCTGTCGCCGATTCCGGAGCGCGCTTGATCGGCCGAAAGTGAAACCTACGTTCGGCGTGAGTGAGCTTCCCGAAAATCGGTGCTCAGTTACGCCACTCAAGGCCACGCGATTTTCGGCAGAACGGAACGAAACAACGCGAGCCGGGTAGCCTCAGCAAGCCCTAGTCATTATTCAGTAGCAGGCCGAGGAGCTCGTCGCGCGCACCTTCGCAGTGGCGGCGAGCAATCTCGCCGGCGCGCTTCGCGTCCTTGCGCCCGATCGCCCGCAGCAGCGCGCGATGCTCGGCGATCACGACATCGGTACGTCCCGGCCCGTAGCCGAACCGCACGCGCAGCGCTTCGATCAGCAGCCGTCCGCGGCCGAGCACGCGCAAAGCCTCCGGGTTGTCCGCAACGCGGTTGATCGCCTGGTGGAACCGCAGATTCGCGCCGACGATCGCCAACGGATCGCCTCGCGCAGCCGCCGCCTCGAAATCACGCGCGAGCTCCTCGAGCTCGGCGAGGCCGGTCTTGTCGATCGATCGCGCGCAATGCTCGGTGAGCATCACCTCGATCGACGCGCGCAGCTCCAGCAGGTTGCGGATGAAGCGCGCATCGACGCCGCGGATCACGGCGCCTCGATGCGGATACACGTCGAGCACGCCCTCGGCCTCGAGCTCCTGCAACGCGGCACGAACCGGCATGTGGCTCACGTTGCACAGCGCCGCGATGTCGTCGATCTTCAGCCGCTGTCCGGGCGCAAGCTCCCCCTGCAGGATGCGACGACGCAGGTCGGCTGCGACCTGTATCGCGGTCGTCGCGCCTGGCGCCTCGTCGTGCAGCCGCGCCGGCGGTGCAGAGACGAGCGCACGGCGCGACAAGGCGGTAGGCAGGGTCATGGCCGATTGTCGGCCGTATTTGATCAAAGTTCAACCGCCACGGAATGCGGTCCAGCCCAGACGTCAGTCGTCGCCTGCCCTCACCAGCCGGTACAGGCGCGCGTCCCCGAACTGCTTGGCGAGCGGCATCTCGCCGATGTAGTGGCAGCGGAACCGCTCGTCGTCTTCGGCGACGAGCGAGGAGGCGAACGCCTCGGTGGCGAAAATGTGACCGGGCTGGACGATCGGTTCCAGGCGCGCGGCGCGGTTGACGTGCGTCCCGTAGTAGGTGGGCTTGTTCATCACCGGGTCGTAGGTCCTGAACACCGGCCCGGTGTGAAGGCCGATGCGCGCGCGGGTTTCCGCGGGCAGCGCGAGCGCCGACCAATCGACCTGCGCGAGCTCGTGCTGCAGGCGAACGGCGAACTGGGCAGCATCGCCCGGCCGATCGAAGACCAGAAAAATCCCGTCACCGCGCGTATTCGCATCGACCACCTTCTGGTCGAGCGAGTCGAGCAGCCGCTTGCAGGTCCCGAGGAACAGGTCGGCGAACTCCCGCGTGTGCTCCTCGGGAAGGTGGGAGAAACCCTTGATGTCCGCGAACAGCAGGCTCTTGAGGCTTCGCCCCGTCGTGGTCGGCGGCGCACGCCCTGCTCCTGCCCGCGTAACGGTCCCCAGCGATGACGATCCCGCGGCGCGCAACGCCGCCAGATCGATCGTTTCCACGACGCGGTTTCGTCGACGCCAGCCCTCGGCGGTGGCGGCGGTACCCCCGTCGTGCATCGGTGCGTCGGGATCCCTGACCGTCAGCAGCAGAGGCTGGGTCGAGAGCTCGGTCGCACGCAGCAGCGCCATGCCATGGATCAGATTCGACGCGTGCTCGAACAGGACGTCGTCGCCAAGCAGCGGCTCCTCGGTCGCGAGGAGCTTCGAGGTCGCTCGCGCCAGCACGCGATCGAAGCGCGCGATCCACGATTCGCCACCGAAGCGGACACTGGAATCGATGAAGTCCGCGGTGGCGCAGGGCAGCACGACATGCGTCTGCATGCCGGCGTCCTGCATCGCCTCGAGAAACAGGATGTCCGATCCGCAGGCGGGCTGCGAGAACCCGATCGCGGGACCGAGACGCACGATCCGTTCGCGCAGGACCATCGCCACGGCGCTTTCCAGCGCAGGGGGAAAGCGCTGATCCGGTCGACCCGGATCGTCGATCATGTGCCCGGAAAACGCGATCACCGCAGGCGCCGGCAGGCAAGCGAGCAGCTCCAGCGCCTCCGGTGAGCCAATGAGCATCAGCTGCCGGCGCATCGACGCGACGTCGCCGAAGCTGGCGCCGGCGAGCTTGCGAGCGAGCGCGTATTCGGTTCGTGCTTCGTCGAGGCGACCGAGCAGCAGCAGCGCTTCCCCCTTCGACGCATGCTGCCAGTGGTCGGGCCCGTTTCCCTTTCCGCACGCTGCCAGGCCCTGCCGGGCCAGCGTTTGCGCGAGTGCTGCGTCGCCCAGCAGCATCGCCATCGTCGCCGCATTGACCGCGGGGTAAGGCGATCCTCCGACTTCGAACGCGCGCCGATAGCACGCGACGGCGATGCCGGCGTGGTGGCGCGCTGCGTCGAGCGCCGTGTGACGTGCGGCAGCGTAGCGGTCCTTCGCGATCCGGCCGGCGAGGGACCAGACTTCCTCGGCGAGCGCGGGATCGTCGATCCGCTCCGCATCCATGCGGTCGAGCCAGCCCTGCGCTTCGTCGGTCGCGCCCATGCGCACCGAGGCAAGCGCACCGAGATAGAGAATTTCCGCCGGTACGCGGTCTCCATGCGCCTGCGTCGCGTGCCGGACGTTGTCCAGCGCCATCGCGTTGAGCCCATCGCCGAGCGCGCGCCTGATGGGGGCCGCCTCCAGGTCGGCGTTCTCGTCGTATTCGTTCCATTGCGTGAGTAGCGTTAACGCGCCCTAGCTGGAATTGCGTTGAGCGCGCTTCATGCGCTCGTTCATCTGCGTGGCCAGGCGCTGTTCGCGAGCGTTCTCGAAGTGCCGCGAGGCACGACGCATCGCGTCGACGGCGAACAGGCTGCTTTCGCCGAAGCGTGCGGCGAGCCGATCCACCGCGTCCACGAGCAGCGGCTGGGCCTCGGCGAAGCGGCCCCGTTGCGACAGGATCGCACCTTCCACGCTTGCGAGCAGCTCGTAGCGCCACGCCTCGTCCTTGTGGGCTTCGCGCGGAAATGCGCGCTCCAGCAACGCGCGCGCTTCGCGCGCCGCCTGCTCGGCAGCCGCGTAGTCGCCGGTGCGGATCTTGAGATCGGCAACGTTCGTGAGGATCACGCCGAGCATCCAGTGCTCGTGCTTGCGTGCGATCGCCGACGCTTCATCGAAGGCGAGCGCCGCCTGGTCGTACTCCGCCATGCCCATTCGCGCGAGACCGAGGCTGTTCAGCGGGAGAATCAGGTCATCGTGCGCGGGCCCCTTGTAGCGGCGGTCCAACGCCAGCGCTTCGTCGAGGCGTTGTCGAGCGACGTCGAACTTGCGCTCGATCAGCGCGACGCGCCCCAGGTTGTTCAGCACGCCGGCCACTTCCGCATGCTCGGATCCGAAGATCTCGCGATACTGCGGCAGTGTCCTCTCCCACAGCTCGCGGGCCCGGCCGTAGTCCGCCTTCTGGTAGGCGATCGACGCGAGATTGCTCGCGCTCTCCAGCACCTTCGGATGATCGGCGCCGAGCGTTTCCTCACCCAGCGAGCGGGCCTGCCGGAACGTGGCCTCGGCCTCGTCGAGCTTGCCCTGGAAATACAGCGCCGTCCCGAGGCCGCTGAGCGCGAACGTGCGCTCGCGTCGCCGGTCACCGGCGAGCGTACCCAGGTCGCGAAGCGCAGCTTCGTAGAGCCGCTGCGCGTCTTCCGCTTTTCCCGCGGCCGCGAGCACATCCGCGAGGCCGAGGTCCGCGCGAACGCGTTCGACGTCCCCGCGCGGGAACGTCGTCGCTGCCATCGTCTGCGCTTCGCGGAAAGCGCTCTCCGCCTTCGCATAGTCGCCCGCAAGGTAGAGCGCGGCCGCATGCGCGTTCTGCGAGCGCAGCGTATCGGGGTGGAACCGCCCGAGCTGCGCGATTCGCTCGTCGCGTGCCTCGCTCGTCAGTCGCAACGCCGGATCGTACAGGCCGAGTCCCGAATACGCGGCGCCCATCGTGTTCAGCATGCCCGCGCGGATCAGCGGCTCGTCGCGAAGCTCCGTGCGGATCTTGGTCGCGCCGCGATCGAGCAGTTCCCGCGCCGTTACGCGACTGCCTCGGTCCTCGCCGGGATCGGCGATCGCGAACAGCGACGTGAGGAAATCGCTCGTCCGGCTCGCGGTCGTCGCCTCGCGCCTCGCGACCTCCGCCTGCCGGACCGCGAACACCGCGGCGGCGGTTGCTGCGATGCTGAGCACCGCCAGCGCGGCGACCGCACCCCGACGCACATTCCTGTTTCGCCGCCGCCGGCGATCCGACGCTGCAATGAATGCCTGCTCGAGCGGGTCCAGGCGCACGTCGCTGTCGCGCAGCAGCACCGCCTCGGCGAAAGGCTTCCCTCCGGCGAGCAGATAGTCGTTGCGACGCTCCTCGTGCGTCCAGCGCGTCGCGGCCGTTCGCACGCGCTCGCGGATGCGCAGCAGTTCGCGGTTCGCTTCGAGCCACTGCACCGCGCGCGGCCAGTGACGGATCAACGCCTCGTGCGCGACCGCCACGTGCACGGTCCCGTCGCTTGCCAGATCGCTGACCAGCAGCCGTGCGTCCACCAGCGCCTGGACCAGCGCTCGCGCGGCCGCGTCCGCGAACGCGTCCAGCGGAGCGTGCCGTCGGCCGAACGTTTCGTCGTCCTCGCCGGTCGAGACCAGCGGTCCCAGCACGCGCGGCAGTGCGGCCTGAACGTCGGGCGCTTGCTCCGCGTAGACCGCGTCGGCGCGATGCGCCAGCGCGCCTTCCAAACCGCCGATCTCGTCGTAGGCAGCGAACGTCAGCACACCGTCCGCGCTGCGGCGTTGATACAACTCCTCGAGCGTGAACTGCAAGAGCGGCAATGCCGATGCGCGATCGGCCATCACGTCGCGCAGGCGCTCGTCGAGACGCTCGCCGGTCTGCGCATGCTGCTCGAAACGCAACCCGGCCGCCGCAGCCGGCATGCGGATCATCTGCGAGATTTCGGCCGGACCCGGCGGCTGAACGTCGAACTGGCCGCCCTCCTTCATCGCTACCAGCGCCGGAAGCTCGATGCAACGCGGATAGAAATCGCTTCGAAGCGTTGCGATCATCCACACGCGTCCGCTGCGAACCAGCGCGTCGAGCACGCGAATGAACGTCTCGCGTTCCGTTCCGCTGACGTTCGGGTCGGTGAAGATCTCCTCGAGCTGATCGACGACCAGCGCGAGGTAAGCCGGCTGCTGCCCGCGAACATCGAGCGCATGCACGATCTGCGCTGCGCCGAGCGACGGATCGCTGCGCAGCCTCGCTGCGAGTCCGGCTGCGTCGCCGAGTCCCGGCAACGCCGACGATTCGCAAAGCGCGTGCGCAAGCGCAAGCAGCAGGTCGCCGCGCCCATCGCCGGGGCGCAGCACCGTCCACGCCCACGTTGCCGCATTCTCGACGACGCCGGGCTGCATGATCATGTGCAGGATCCCCGCCTGCGCCAGCGAGGATTTGCCGCCGCCGCTCATGCCGAGCAGCAATAGAAACGGCATGCCCCTCCGGGCCTGCTCCTGCAGCTTCTCGACGGCGGCGGACGTGGCCGCCGTGCGTCCGAAGAACAGCGGCGCATGCTCGAGCTCGAAGCTGCGCAGTCCCCGGAACGGCGACCCGAATGACCAGGCGGCCGGTGCCGCAAGCTTTTCGTCGATCGCCGTGGGCACGAGCTCGCGGACCAGCTTGTGCAGATGGATCTCGAGCAGCTCCTCGAACTCCGCCGCGCTCCGGAACGGATGGAACGCGCCGGCGAAGCTCCCGTCGGCCTGGTTGCGAAGCAGCACCGACAGGAACGTTTCGAGCGCCTGGCGCTGCGAAGTCGCCTCCAGTGCGTCTTCGGCCGTTGCGAACCATCGGCTCGGCTCGGCGGTCTTGCGGTAGAGCACGACGCGGGGACCTCCGTCGCTGCGAGCCGCGGCGAGCGCATCCTCGATCTCGAATTCCGTGCCGGAGCGATACCGGCTTCCGTCCGGGCGGCGGATCGAATCCGGCAACGGCGTTCCAAGCCGCGACCACAGGATGGCGACGACGATGTCCGCCTGCGAGGGGCGCAGAAGCTGCGACTGGAACGTCTCGGTGGCGAGCAGCGGTTGCTGCTCCCACAGGAGCGGCTCGAGGCGCAGTCGCCCCCCGTACACGGCTTGCACGCGGCCGAGCACGCGTCGGGCCACCGCGCGCTCTTGCGCCACGTCGCCCGGCGACGAAATGAAGATCCGAAGTAGCGTCATCGGCTGCACCGACGCTACTATAGGGAAGCTGGACGCCGCCGGGGTCCCCGAGGAACCCGGAGCGTGCAGTCAGCGCGCGACCGCTACGACCGACGCCGCCTGAGCAGCCCCATCAACGCAGCCGCCAGCCCGAGCAACCAGACCAGACCGGGTTCGGGCACCGGCGTCCCGTTGACGAGCACGCCGCCGCGGAACTGGAAGTCGTAGTCCTGCGCGCTCAGGAACGGACCGCCGAACTGGAACGCGTTGGTCCCGAGCAGGAATTGCGCGATTCCGATCCCGGCCGGAATGTCGTCGAAATTGAGCTCGAGGTCGAAGTCGCCGTTCCCCATGTCGATCAGGATCGCCTGGAACGAATACATTTGGCCCTGGCAGGTTGCCGACGGCGGCGCACAGATGACGTCGTTCCAGTGAAAGCGCACCGCGAGCGGCGCATCCAGGGGATTCGCCGGGAAAGGCAGCTGGCGCGCCAGATTCCCCTCGGTGTAAGTGACCGAGCCCTGCTCGAAGATTCGGGTCGTGGCTGGATCGGTGATCCAGGTGGCGCCCAGCGGCTGCAGCGTCGCGTTGGCCGGGATCGCGCCACAGTTGCCCGAGAATCCGATAAAGCCGTTCGCCCCGAGGCAGAAGCTGGTCTGCAGCCCGGTCCCGAAATTGAGCGCGAAGGGAAGCGTGCCGCTCAGGAAGGCCGCGGCGCCGAGCGGCGTCTCGGACGACTCCCAGGCCTGCCCATTGGTGGGGTAGTTGCCGGACCCGACATCGACGCGGATCGTTCGCGCGTTCGCATCGAAAGGAAGGGCCAGCGCTGCGACCAGCACCATGAAGAGGCCGGCCTTGAGGCGTTCGGATCGTTGCATTGACTTGCTCCCGGCTCGCGTTGCGACATGCAACTCGAAGGTGATTGGCGAGCAAGTTCCATTCCGATTACCGGAAGTCCTGCCGCATGAACCAGTTATCGCGCGCAGCGAAACGAGCTATCGCACCGCGCGCCCACGATGTAAAGCGGGCCGACGACGTTCGCCTCGCGTTCAGCGCACGACGCTGTAATTCGCCGGTACCCAGAGGTAGCGCGAACCCTCGGAACGAAGCCGGCCGATACCGGGAAACGCAATGTGCGAAGCGGCGACCCAGTAACCCTGCTTCGCTGCTTCCGCGAAGGCCTTCCGGCGCTGCATCGCGGCGGCCTTCGGGTCGACGTCGAACCGGATCGTGACCGCCGGTTCGGCGAACTGCACGGCAGCGACGTGAATGAGGTCGCCCCACAGCACGAGCTTTTCGCCCTTGCTCTCGACCACGTAGGTCGTGTGCCCCGGCGTATGCCCGCGCGACGCGAGCCCCTTGATGCCTGGTGCAAGATCGCTGTCACCGTCGAAGGGCTGGAACTTGCCCGCTGCGATGTACGGGTTCAGCGAGGCCATCGCACCCTGGAACGAGTCCTTCGCGTCCTTGGGCGCAGCGTCCAGCTTCGCCTTGCTGAGCCAGAAGTCTGCGTCGCGGCGGTCCGCGCGAACGATCGCGTTCGGGAACACGACGCGATCACCGGCGGCGAGACCGCCGACATGGTCGGGATGCATGTGCGTGATATAGACCTCGTCCACCTGCTCGGGCTGGTAACCCGCCGCCTTGAGGTTCGCCACCAGATTCCCGAGCGTCGGACCGAACAGGTTGCCGGCCCCGGCGTCGACGAGCACGAGGTTCGTGCCGGTGTTGATCAGGTACGCGTTGACCGAGGTCTCGACCGGATCCTTGAGGAACGAGCGTTCAAGCGCGGTCTTGACGCGCGCGGCGGTCGTGTTCGTCAGCAGCGTGCCGACGTGCAGACCGACGGTGCCGTCGGACAGCGCCGTCACCTCGAAGTCGCCAAGCATCATCCGGTGATAGCCGGGCGCGGACGCCTTGACCATCGGCGCGGCCGCGTGGCCGGCGGACGCGAACGCGGCAACCAACGACAGGAGAACACCCGACAACGAACGGAGCTGCATGACCGACTCCTGAAAAGTGGATACGACGGCGACCAGGTGGACCCGCGGCCGGTCAGGCCTTGATGCGCTTCATCTCCGGGTCGTAGAGGGGCTTCAGCGAGGCGACGGCCGCGTAGGAGCGACCGGCGACGTCGACCTCCCAGCGGGCCTCGTCCAGATACTTCGCGTCGATCGGCGCATCGCCTTCGATCATCGCCAGCCCTACGGCACCGCCGAGTGTATGACCGTACGACGCCGCGCGGATATACCCGACCGGCACGCCGTTGCGCTTCACGATTTCCGCATGGAACAGCAACGGCTCCGGATCCTTCAGCAGGATCTGCACGAGCCGCCGCTTCAGCGGTCCGGCCGCCTTCCGCGCCAGCACCGCTTCCTTGCCGAGGAAGCCGCCCGGCTTCGTCAGATCGACGGCAAAGCCCAGTCCCGCCTCGAGCACCGAATCGGTGTTGTCGATGTCATGACCGAAGTCGCGATAGCCTTTCTCCATGCGCAGGCTCGCCAGTGCCTTCAGGCCGGCGTGCGCCAGACCCACCGACTCCCCGGCGACGACGAGACGATCGTAAACGTGCGTCGCCTGCTCGGCGGGAATGTAGAGCTCGTAGCCAAGCTCGCCCAGGTAGGTGATGCGGATGCACAGCACGCGGGCGAATCCGATGTCGATCTCGCGCGCCGTGCGAAACGGAAAGGCCTCGTTCGACAGATCGGCGGTCGTGAGCTGCTGCAGCAAGGCGCGCGAGCGCGGTCCCTGGATGTTGATCTGGGCGTAGCCGGACGTGACATCGGTGACCGACACCTGTGCATTCTCGGGCACGTGCCGCTTGATCCAGGTCTCGACGTGGCGATGCGCCGTGTCGGTCGCCACGATCCAGAAGTGCTCGTCGTCACGTTTCGTGACCGTGAGGTCGGCCTGCAGTTTCCCGCCTTCGTCCAGCCATTGCGTGTAGGTGATCATTCCCGGCGCGCCGTCGACGTTGTTGGCGGAGATCCAGTTCAGCAGCCGGCCCGCGTCGCGGCCCTGCACGACGAATTTGGACATGAACGACATGTCCATCAGGATCACGCCTTCGCGCGCGGCGCGATGCTCGGCGGCCCAGTACGGAAACCAGTTCTGGCGCCCCCACGACAGGCGCTCGACTTTCGGCTCGATGCCCGGCGGCGCATACCAGTCCGCCCCTTCCCAGCCGCTCACGTCGCGAAAATACGCGCGCCGCTGCACGAGCCGATCGTGCAGCGGCGACTTCTTCGCGCCCCGCGCGGTTTGCATCGACCGCGTCGGGTAATGGCATTGGTAGACCATGCCGAGCGATTCCATCGTGCGGGTTCGCCGGTACTCCGGGTTCGACTGGTACGGATGCAGGCGATCGATGTTGAAACCGGTGACATCGACATCGGGCCGTCCGTTCAGGATCCAGTGCGCGAGCACGCGACCCAGCCCGCCGCCGGTCAGGATGCCGATCGAGTTCAGGCCCGCAGCGACGAAGTAGTTCTTGAGCTCCGGCGCCTCGCCCACGATCGGCTGCAGGTCGGGCGTGAAGCTCTCGGGTCCGCAGAAGAACTTCCTAACGCCGGTTGCAAGCGCGATCGGGACGCGCTGCATCGCCGCCTCGACATAGGGCCCCATGCGATCCCAGTCGGGGGAAAGCTCGACGAACGAAACGTCGTCGGGCACGCCTTCGACGCTCCAGGGCGCGCACACGGTCTCGAACAGGCCGATCATCAGGCCGCCGACCTCCTCGCGAAAGTAGCCGAACGAGGCCGGATCCTCGATCACCGGGAACGATGCGGACATGCCCTTGATCGGCTCGGTGATCAGATAGTAGTGCTCGGCGGCTTGCAACGGGATCGCCACGCCGGCGCGCTCGCCGAGCTGGCGCGCCCACATCCCCGCGCAGTTCACGACGAACTCCGCCTCGATGTCGCCCTGCGTCGTGCGCACGCCGGTCACGACGCCGCGCTTCTTCAGGACGTCGGTGACGCGGACCCCTTCGAGCAGCGTCGCACCCTGCTGCCTGGCGCCTTTCGCCAGCGCCATCGTGACGTCGACCGGATTCGCGCGACCATCCTCCTTCACGTAGAAGCCGGCGAGGATGTCGTCGGTCCGTGCGAGCGGGAACAGCTCTCGCACTTGCGCGCCCGAAATCTCGTGCACGTCCACGCCGCAATAGCGGTTGAAGGCGGAAACCCGGCGGTATTCCTCCAGCCGGTCGGTGTCGGTCGCGATCTCGATGAAGCCGACCGGCTTGAATCCCGTCGCCTGGCCGGTCTCGGCCTCCAGCCTCGCATACAGGTCGCGCGTATATTTGCGCATCTCGGTCGACGTCTCGGAGGTCGAGCCGAACGTGACGATCAATCCCGCCGCATGCCAGGTCGAGCCGGAGGTGAGACGGTCGCGCTCGAGCAGCACGACGTCCTTGCAGCCCAGGTGCGCGAGGTGGTAGGCGACCGAGCAGCCGATGACGCCGCCGCCGATGACGACGACCCGCGCACGCTGGGGCAAAGCGGAAGTAAACATTACTGAATCATACTCAGAGGCTTGTTGTCCCGGCGCCGCGCACCACGCGTGCCGACGCCTTGCATGAGCGCCGCCGGGCCGTTCCAAGGCGCGCCCCCTTCTTCGAGGAGGGGGTGTGCGAAGTCGCGCAGCGACAAGCCTGGGGGAGGTTTACCAAAAGCGCCCCTTCCGCGCGCCGAGGGCCGGGATGGCGCACAATTCCTGCTTTCGCCGAGTCCCGCTCTTTTTGCAAAACCGTGCCCATCGCTTTCGGGCACGGCGATCCGCCGCGGACGCAATCCCACTTCGCAGGAGGAACGGTATGTTGGCACAGCATTCGAACCGAAGCCTGAGCGCCTTTCTGCGGGGCGCTGCGTTCGGGGCGGCCGCGATGTACGTACTCGATCCGGACAAGGGCCGGCGGCGTCGTGCGATCGCCCGCGACAAGGCGGCAAGCTTTCTCGACCGAGGCCGGCGAGACCCTCAACGAGGCGAAGCGTGACATCGCCAATCGTGCGCAGGGAACCCAGGCGCGAGCGCTGCACTGGCTGCATCGCGACACCGACACCGACGACTTGCGGCTCATCGAGCGCGTGCGGGCGCGCGTCGGCCGCGTCGTATCGCACCCGCATGCGATCCAGGTCGGCGCGCGTGACGCACGGGTGACGGTCAGCGGTCCGATCCTCGCAGCCGAGGTGGCGGTGCTGCTCGCGGCCGTTCGCCGCGTTCCCGGCGTGCGCAGTGTCGACGAGCACCTGGTCGTTCACGCCCATCCCGATTCGGTGCCGAGTCTGCAAGGCGTCCGCCGCCGTCGCGGCGAAAGAGCCGCTCTGCTCGCTTCCAATGCACCCGTCGTGCGGGCGGCGGCGCTCGTGAGCGGCGGGCTGCTGGTGCTCTCACGGGCTCACGAACGCTCGGTGACCGGCCTGGTGCTGGCGGCACTCGGCGCCGGGCTCGCCGCGCGCGGTACACGCAGACCCGCGCGCAACGGGTCGTCCGCGCGCTCCGATACGTCGCCGGCCCGCGAATCGCGCGCCGACGTCGAAACGGCCGAGTATGCCGGCGACGGCACGCCTTAGTCCGTCGCCCGGCGCGGCTCGGGGCGCAAGGCGACCCGCCGATGTCTCATTGCGGAAACTCGCGATGAAGCCGCTGAAAATCGTCGTGATCGGTGCAGGTCGCATGGGCACGTTGCATGCGACCAAGCTCTCGCAGCTGCCTGGCGTCGCGCTTGTCTCCATCGCCGACGTGGACCGCGCACGCGCAGAAGCGCTCGCCGGCCAGTTCGGCTGTCGCGCCTTCGCCGACTGGCGGCAGGCGCTGATCGGGGCCGATGCCGCGATCGTCGCGGTGACCGCGGAGCAGCACGTCGAAGTGCTGCGCGGCTGCCTGGAAAGCCGGGTTCATGCGCTCGTCGAGAAACCGATCGCCACGAACGTCGACGAGGCCACGGCGCTGATCGCGCTCGCGCATCGCCAGCGCGTCGTGTTGCAGGTGGCCCATGTCGAGCGGTTCAACGCCGCGTTCGGCGCGATCGCCTCGCGGATCGATCGTCCGCTGTTCATCGATGCCGAGCGGCTCGCGGTGTTCCAGCCCCGGGGCGCGGATGTGGACGTCGTGCTCGACCTGATGATCCACGACATCGACCTGACGCTGGCGCTGGTCGGCGAGGAGGTCAGCGAAGTCCGCGCCTGCGGATTCAGCGTGCTGACACCCGGAATCGACATCGCGAACGTGTACCTCGAGTTCCGGAGCGGCTGTGTCGCGAACCTGTCGGCCAGCCGTGTGAGCCAGACCAAGGTCCGGAAGCTGCGCGTCTTCCAGGACAATCTCTACGCGTCGGCGGATCTGCAGATCGGGCGCGTGCGCTATGTCAAACGCGCGGAAGCGACCGTCGAGCAAAGCGACGAGAGCCACGAGGGGGGCGACCCGCTGGCGATGCAGGACCAGGCGTTCGTGGCGGCCGTGCGTGGTGAAAGGCCGGTGGCCGTGACCGGCGAGGACGGGCGCCGGGCGCTCGACGTCGCGCTTACCGTCGGCCGCCTGGTTCGCGAACGGCTCCACCGGTTCGAAGCAACGGCCGCGTGAGCGCCGCCGCTGGGAAGGGCCAATGAACGGCGCTGTTCCGATGGCCGTGCCGATGGCCGACCCGGCCGCGGAATACCGGCTGCTGAAGACCGACATCGACGCAGCCGTGCACCGTGTGCTTGATTCCGGCCGGTATGTGCTCGGTGCGGAGGCCGAAGCGCTCGAGCGCGAGCTCGCAGCGTTCACCGGTGCTGCGCACGCCGTCGGCGTCAACTCCGGCACCGACGCGTTGCATCTGGCGCTCGTCGCCGCCGGCATCGGTCCCGGTGACGAAGTGATCGTGCCAGGATTCACGTTCTTCGCCACCGCCGAGGCCGTGACCCACGCAGGTGCCACACCGGTCTTCGCCGACATCGACGCGCGCACGTTCAACCTCGACCCGCGTTCGGCTCGCGAGCGCATTACGCCGCGAACGCGCGCGATGATCGCGGTGCATCTGTTCGGTCAGTGCGCGGCGCTGGACCAGCTGCAGCAACTCTGCGGCGCGAACGAGCTCGTGCTGATCGAAGACTGTGCGCAGGCGCTCGGCGCTGACTATGACGGGCGTGCCGCCGGCACGTGGGGCGGTTCGGCTGCCTGTCGTTCTATCCGACGAAGAACCTCGCGGCCGCGGGCGATGCGGGAATGATCCTGTGCCGCGGGACCCGCGATGACGAGAGGCTGCGCATGCTCCGCCACCACGGCAGCCGGCAGCCTTACGAGCATGAATGCGTCGGCTGGAACAGCCGGCTCGACGAGGTGCAGGCGGCCGTTCTGCGCGTGAAGCTGCGGCATCTCGACCGGTTCAACGAGGCACGCGCGGCGCAACGCACAGCGCTATCGCGGAGCGGCTGTCGGGCCCGGCGATCGAGCTTCCGGCCGAGCACGGCCGCGGTCGTCACGTGTATCACCAGTTCACGATCCGGAGCCCGCGCCGCGATGCGATCCGACAAGCGCTCGCGCGGGAAGGCATTGCGAGTGCGGTGTTCTACCTCCTGCCGTTGCATCGGCAGCCCGCTTACGAAGCGGCGAATCGCGAGGTCTCGCTTCCGGTCTGCGAGCAAGCGGCGCGGACCGTGCTCTCGCTGCCGGTCCATCCGTTCGTCGACGAGCCGGCGATCGAGCGCATCTGCGACGTGGTCAGGACGAACGCGTAATAGCCTCGGTCGCTTGTCCCAGGAGCCGGCGCACGCGCGTCACGCTGCCCGGCATCAATGCGGCCGCCACGAGCAGCAGCAACGTCGCGGCAACCCACCGCCAGCGCTCCCGCGCACGGGCACGGACTTCGCCCATGACGAATTGCTCGCCCTTGCGCATCTCGCCGTAAGACTTGAGGAACGAGGAGATCCGCCGGATCGTCGTGTCGTCGAGACTCGCGCCTTCGGCCCGGTTGCGCGTTTCCAGCTCGTTCAGTCGGTCGGCCTCGAGCCGGTAACGCTCATCGTATCGGCGCGCGTCGTCGTAAGTGTCGATTTCGACGTCGGAGAAGTAAAGCTGTCGCAACGACGGCAGCGCGGCTTCGGCAACGTCGACGAGCGGCTGATCGGCGCGTGGCGCTACCAGCCACCAAAGTCCCGACGTGGCGACGACAATGGCCAGACCCCATCGCGCTGCGGTGGCGATGCGCCACGCTGCGGCGCGTGCACCGATGTCCCGGCAATACCGGGCCAGGCCGGCGACGGCAAGCGCGATACCGAAGGCGCAGACCATCGCTGCGCCGGTCGGAAAATCGAATGCGAACGAAGCCGCCAGCCCGGCCGCGCTGGTCAAACCGCCGGCAATCCACCCGACCAGCAGTTGCCGGCCGATCGTCTGCGCATGCAGCACGCCGATCGCCGCCGGGATGATCAGGAACGAAAACACGAGCAACACGCCCGCAAGCGCCACCGAGCTCGTCACGACCACACCAAAGCTCGCATAGAACACGAACTCCCAGGGCAACGACGCCCCGCCGACGAGTCTTCGACGCAGCAGCCAGTGCATGACGCCGATCACCGCGTAAAGCGGCACGAGCACGCGCAAGTCTTCGGTTCCGCTGGTCAGGATATTGCCGGTGAAGATCTGCTTCAGATGCTCGGCGCCCTGCGGCGCGCGATCGATCAGCAGGATCGCCGCCGCCGCCGCAACCACGTAGATGACGCCGATCAGCGCCTCCTGCGGAATGCGTGCCGCCCATGCGCGCGTCAACGCAAGCAACACGGCAGCGAGCATCGTGAAGGCGAGCGAGTAGCCGTACGCAGCCATCGACTGCGGCGCATGGCCGAGCATGAACGCAACGGTTGCGCCCAGCGCTGCAATTTGCGCCAATGCGAGATCGACGAAGATCACGCCGCGCGCCAGCACCTGGATCCCGAAATAGGCGTGGATGCCGACCAGCGCGATCGACACCAGCAACGGTGGACCCAGCAGCGCGAGCGCATCGGTCATCGGGGCGCGTTCGCCGCCAGCAGTGCGGCGATATTGGTATCGAACAAGCGCGAAGTAGTCGTGTACCGCCGGCAGCGCGCCGACCGAGCCCGCAAGCACGACGACGGTTGCACCCGCGCCAGCGGCAAGAAAGCGCGCGTCGCGCTCGGGCTCGTGCGGCTGGCGAACGACGATGCGGATGTCCTTGTCGCGCATCAGTCGCTTCATCGCGGCCAGATGCGCCGGGCTTGGCGGGACGCCGGGCTTCGGTTCGATGAACGCTGCAAAGTTCAGGCGAAAGCGCCGCGCGAAATAGGCCCAGGTGCTGTGGTACGCAATCAGCGGACGCCCGCGCAGCGACTTCGACCTGCGCCATCCATTCGGGAAGCTTTGCGTCCAGCTTCGCCAGGAAGGCCCGTCGATTCGCGTCATAACGCTTCTCGTTGGCTGGATCGATCCGCGCCAGCGCTTCGAGGATGTTGCCGGTGATGATCTCGGCGTTCTTCGGATCGAGCCAGTAGTGCGGGTTGCCGCTGCCATGCGCATGGCCATCCGCCGGACCGACCTGCGCGCCGCGAATATCGAGCAGCGCGATGCCATAGGACGCATCGACATGCGCAGATCGACCGCGTCTCAGACGCTCCAGATCCGGTTGCGCCGACGCCGCCTGCGCCAGCAGAGCGATCGAACCACAGATCGAAATCCGCCCCGACGCGAACCACGAGCTGCGCCTGCCTGACGTGCGCGGCATGCTGCGGCTTCGGCTGGAATTCTTCCGGGTCGAGCTCGGGTGGCACCAGGTGCGTCACGCTGACCCGATCGCCACCGACCGCCTCGGTCAGGCTGCGCAGGTCGGTCGTGGTGGTGACGACGCGCAACGGCTGCTGCGCCCAGGTCGAGGCTGCCAGAGCCAGGCACGATGCGACCACGCTCCGGCGTAACCACCGAAGCATCCACAACGGCGCGACCGAAGCGATCGGTCGCGCGATCAGCGCTTGGCCGCCGCCGATTTGACCCAGAGGCTCTTCGGCATCACGCAGTGCACGTTCTTCTCGGTGTTCGAGATTGCGCCGACACGGCAGTCCATCGCGACGCTGGCGAGCCCGTAGGCATCGAGCCGCGCGATCTTCCGGTCGCTCTCCAGCCACTTGATCATACCCATCGATGCGGTGTCCATTGCCTTGTTGAGATCGGCATCCTTCGCATGGCTGACGTAGTACTGCGCGGTCTCCTTGACCGGACGCTCCATGTCTTCCTTGACGCCCGCGTTCTTCGGGCTCAGGCAATGGATGCCCTTCTTGATATTGACGACCTGCGAGACGCGGCAATCCGACACCGTGACCATCACCTTCGCCGCGTCATCGACCGGGATCCGGCGCAGCTCGGAAAGCAAGGTGATCGTCTGCGCCCTCGCCTGGTCCCAGGCCTTGTTGAGATCCTGGTCGAAGCCCATCGTGATCCACGACTTCGGCGTCTCGATCCGCGGAAAATCGAGCGGCTTGCCCTTCACGACGTCGAGCGTGATATTGAATTCCTTGTACGCCGTCTCGATCGCGGTCAGGTTGACTTCGCCGTTGCCTTGACCGGCATGCGAGTCGCCGGTCCACAGCAGCGCACCGCTCACATGGACCGGAACGTACAGCGTCGTCCCTTCGACCAGGTCCCGGATATCCATGTTGCCGGCGAATTCTCCGGGCGGCACCGTCGAATAGCGGCCTGGTTCCTTGCGGGCGACGCCGATCGTCCCGGGAAACGGTCGCAATGGAATGACGACGCCAGGCAGGAACTCGACGATCTTCTTCTGCAGGTCCAGATACAGGTACTTGACCTGGCCGTCCTGATATTCCTTGGGAAACTGGCCGAACAGGCCCGGCACGTTGAAGTTCGTCGCGTACGCGCGCGGCACGATCTTGTTCAGCGTCACCTTCAGCACATCGCCGGGCTCCGCCCCTTCGACATAGATCGGGCCGGTCACCGTGTGCGGCCCGCGGCCCGGAAAATCCGTGCGCAGCTTCTTGATCTGCTCGATCGTCGTGCCCGGCACGACCTGATTGTGGCTGTGCATCATCGTTTCCAGCGCCACGGTGTCACCGGAATTGATGCGCAGCACCGGCGCCTGCGCGTTGTCGAACCATCCCCACTGCGTCGTCTCGAGCGTTGCCGGCAGCAAGTGCAGCTTCTTGCCGTTCGGGAGCGGGAGGGCGCGCAGCGCGGAATCGGCCGGACCAGGACCGGGATAGGCGATCGTCGCGGTCGGCGCCGGACGATCTGTCGCAGCAGTCGGCGTTTGCGCGGGCGGTGCAGGCGGTGCGGGCGAAGACGGCGGCGGAGCGGGCGGTGACGCCGGCGCCGGTTGCGGTGGCGTCTGTGCGATCGTGAAGGACGAAAGCAGCACTGCAAGACCGCCGACCGCTACAACACGTCCGACTGCGCTTTCGATGCGAATGGTCATGGCTTCCCCGGTTCGTGCCAGCCCCGCCTGCCGTCGACGGCAGATTCGCGACAACGGGTGACGATCGCCGCGCGTGGTCGACGTGCGGGCTGCAACGTCTATCTCATTCTAGGCAGCCGCGAACGCAGCGACAAGGGAAGCGCGAACGAGCGAATCTGGTGCGCGTCAGGTCCTGACTTCGGGCGCGGGGACCGCGGAAGCGATTTCAAGGCGATCCGTTTCGTCTGTTGCACCAAGCGGGCGCGCTGCGCGCAGGCGTGGCAGGGCGACGATCGTCGCCGCGGCAACCAGCGCGTCTAGCGCGCAGTAGAGTGCGCCGGCTACGCCCGGCGGGTTGGTCGTCACCAGCCCGACCGCCGGAACCTGGCGCGTCCAGGTCCAGTTCCCCAGCCACGTGCCGTACAGCTCGAGGGCGAGCGACAGCAGGAACGTGGTCGCGTACAACCGCCGTTGGGCCGGCATGAGCACCGCCGCGCCTGCGAGCACGGCGAACATAGGCACGGCCAGCGTGTCGGCGCTCGCCGCCGCAGCCACGAGCGCGTACACGCCGGCGCCCGCGATGACTACGCACGCCGCGGCGTCCGACAGGCGATCGGAGAACATCAGTCCCAGCAGAAACAGCAAGACGTGGCCGGGAGGCACGAATCCCGGGATGTTCCCCAGGCGGTACGTGTACAGGCCCCACACCAGCGACAGGAAGACTTCGCCCATCGTGGCGATCACGAGGCATGCCATGAGGCTGAAGCGCAGCCGGGGCTCGATGCCCTGGAGGATGCCGAGCAGGACGAGCCACACACAGCCGCTCACGACCGTTTGTCCGACGATGTCCGTCCGAACGTCCACCGCGAGCGCGACGATCAGCGTCGCAGCCATCAGCATGGCGCGGTTTCGCGGGAGAGCGGATGAAACCAATCTACGCGCTCGAGCCGACTAGCGCTTGAAGTCGCGGTAGCCGGCGACGCGGGCGAGGTCGGCCTTTACAGCTTCGCGACTGCGTTCGTAGACGATCTCGCGTCCCATGGCGTTGCCCACGTAGGCCGCGCCGTTGCGCGTCGGCACCAGGTTGCATCGGACGTTGTGAACGCCTTCGCCGAGCACGACCTGGATCAGGTCCAGACGCTTGTTCAACACCACGACGTCGAGCGTCTGCCCGCTGCTGGTGACCCGGACCTGGATTTTTTCGTCGTTCATGGGGCGGCCGGTTCTCCACCGTCGAACGCCGAGAGAATACCGAGTCTAGCAGGGTGCTGCCAAACGATTGGAGATGCGCAGCACCGCGCACGAGGCGCGTTGCGCCCGTCCCCGTTTTACCGGCGGATGCCGAAGAGCCGACCTTAAGGCGGCCGCCCCCGGACGCCCTTTTGCATCGGCCTGCCTGATCGAGAACCGCGCTATTTCTTGCGGGTGCGCGCGGCCTTGCGGGCGGCGGCGGATCGTCCAACGGCGCCCTTCGTCTTCGCCGCCTTGCGCGCCGCGGCCGACCGTTCCGATGCGCTGCGCTTGCGTGCAGAGACCTTCGCCTGCCTTGCCAGGGCCGTCTTCGACGCCGCAGCGCGAGGCTCACGCTTCAATGCTTCCGACGTGGCGCGTGAACGGGCGCGCGAGGGACGCTTGGCGCCCTTGCGGCCGGCCTCGGAGGCGCGTTTCGCGCTTTCCCGGGTTTCCTCCGACGTGGTTCCCTTCTTCGGCAGGGGAAGTTTCACGCCCGCGCGGCGTGCTTTCGAAAGCCCGATGGCGATGGCCTGCTTGGCCGATCGCGCGCCGTGCTTGCCTTCGCGGACATGTTCGATCTCCTCGCGCACGAATTCGCCGGCCTGCGTGCTCGGAGCCTTACCCTCACGCTTATCCTTCGCTGCGCGTTCCAGGGTTTTCTTTTCAGGCATGGTCGCCGCTCCTCTGCGAGAAAGGGGGCGGATCCTGCGGAGCCGCCCCCGACAGCGTGACCGAGCCTACACGCTGCGTGATTGCCCGTGACCGTTACGCTTGCTGCTCGCCCGGGCCCTGGCCGCGCTGCCCACTCTCAGCCTGCCCCGACGCGCTACTCTGATCGTCGATCTTGAGCGTGCGGCCGCGTTGTCTCTGCTGCGGCGCCGGCAACTCGATCTGCAGCACGCCGTCCTTGAACGTCGCCTTCGCCTGCTCGGTGTCGATGCCTTCCGGCAGCGGGATGACACGATGGAAGCTGCCATAGCTACGTTCGGTGTGATAGTAGCCCTGCTTGTCGACCGTCGTCTCCTGCTTGCGCTCGCCCTGCAGGATGACGGCGTCCGGCTCGATCTGGACGCTGACGTCTTCCTTGCGCACGCCCGGCAGATCGGCCTGGATCACGAGCTTGCCATCGCGCTCGCGCACCTCGATATGCGGCGCCCAAAGCGACTGCAGCGCGCCGCGATCGAACAGGCCGGTCGCGCCGCCCGGCGCGAACGGGGTCAACGAGCCGCCCACGCCGAACGA
The DNA here is from genome assembly GCA_963804205.1 of uncultured beta proteobacterium. GTDB lineage: Bacteria > Pseudomonadota > Gammaproteobacteria > Burkholderiales > Casimicrobiaceae > VBCG01. Next base: position 112,035 of record CAWDPJ010000015.1, read on the forward strand.
CTCGAAGATGCGGTCCATCTCGTCGCTGAGCCGGCGCATCAGCGCGAACGGTCCGGCCGCCCTGCCTCCGCCCCGTAGTAAGCCGGCTCGTACGTTCCGCGCTGCGCTGGCACGTTCGCGCCACTGCGACCGTAAGCGGACGGCTGCGCGGCGGCCTGCGTATCCCAGCTTCGGCTCTGCGAAGCCGCCTGGCCAGATCGGGTACCGCCCTGCTGATTCGCCCCTTGAGGCGCTTCGCCGGATTGCTGCTTCGACCGATCGGTGTTGGCCATGATTGATCTCCTTTGCGTGTGATGTCCAGCTTCACGGACGCAGATCGCGGGTCCGCTTGCGAGCTAAGCTGCAGGGGCCCGCCGGATCATGCGCATCGCTGCGCAAAGCGTCCGTCATCAGGTTTGACCGCGGGGTCAGGCCGGGTTCCAAGCATTTCGCGCCAAGCAGTTGCACGGTTTTCGAAAGCGCAAACGCGACGGATCCATCGGCGTCATGTCGGAGGTGACTTACGTAGACGTCGGAGTCTCATGATTCGCGCACGAGCACGCGAACCGTTTCCGGGGCGCGTCCCACCGACGACGCGGCAACGTGATCGTCGATGCGCTGGAACTGCAGTTCGACCCGTTCGTCGCCCACCTCGAGATCGCGCACCGTCAACCGCTCGATCCCGGGCGGCAACGCCGGGCGGTCGATATGGATCTCGCGGCGCCAGCCATCGATACGCAAGCCGAGGCAAGCCTGCAGCATCATGAAAATCGCGCCGGACGACCATGCCTGCGGAAGACACGCGACCGGATAGCCGACCGGCGGCTCGCCCGCGGCGCGCGCAAAACCGCAGAACAGCTCGGGCAGCCGCATGCCGAAATGCTGCGCGGCGCCGAACGTCTCGTTCAGCAACTGCGTGATCCCGCTCCGATCGCCATAGCGACCGATGCCGGCAGCGCACAGGCCCGTGTCGTGCGGCCACACGGACCCGTTGTGGTACGACATCGGATTGAAGCGCGGCGCGTGATCGGACACCGTACGCAGGCCCCAGCCGTTGTCGAACGTGGCCGACAGCAGCTGCCGGCTGACGTGCGCGGCGCGCTGCTCCGACGGCAAGCCTGTGTAGAGCAGATGGCCGGCGTTCGACGCGCGCACGCGGCACAGCGCGCCCTCCCCGTCGATCGCAATCGCGTAGAACTCCTCTTCCGGCATCCAGAACCGTTCCTCGACGGCGACGCGCAGGCGCTGCGCGCGCTCGAGCCAGCGGTCCTGCATCGCGCCATCGCCGCGATGGCCGGCCAGCTCGGCCATCGCCAGGCGGGCGGCATAGACGTACCCCTGCACTTCGAGCAACGCGATCGGCCCTCGCGGCAGCCGCCCGTCGGCGTGGAAGATCGAATCCACGCTGTCCTTCCATCCCTGGTTCGCGAGTCCGGTCGCTTCGCCGCGCTCGTAGTCGAGAAACCCATCCTGGTTGGAATCGCCGGGACCCTCGATCCACGCCATCGCCGCCTCCAGCGCCGGCCAGAGCGCTTCGATGAACGCCAGGTCGCCGGTTCGCTGCGCATACGCGCCTGCCAGCATCACGAACAGCGGCGTCGTGTCGACGCCGCCGTAGTACTTGGCGAACGGAACCTCGCCCAGCGCGCACATCTCGCTTTTGCGCATTTCGTGCAGGATCTTGCCCGGCGCCGAATCGGAGAAGGCCGAGACTTCCCGCGCCTGGTGAAGGGCGAGGAAGGCCAGCACGCCGCGCGCCAGCGTGGGATCCAGCCATAACGTCTGCAACGCGGTGACGATCGCGTCGCGCCCGAACGGCGTCGAGAACCACGGAATGCCGGCGAACGGATACGGACCGGTAGCCAGGTCGGTCTCCAGCAGGGCGAGGTCTGCGCGGGACTTGTCGATCCACACGTTGAACACGCCGCTCGACGTCTGCAGACTCGCGCCCCGGCGGCGTCTCCGGCGCATGCATACGCGCGCGAGGGCCGCCGCGTTGCGGAAGCGCGCCTCGCCGGGCACCCCATCGTGGGCGGGACCGACCTCGAGATAAAGCGTCAACCGGGCGTGCCTTTGCAGCAGCATGCTGAACTCGGCACGCTGCGCATCGAGCTTGTCGGGCGGCCGGGAGAATGCGATCGACGACGTGCGTACGCGCTCGTCGCGTCCCGCGTAGCGCATGAGGACGCGATCGCCGGCGATTTCGGGCGGCAATCGGCGGCCGCAAGCCGTCCGGCGATGGCCGCGCACTTCGAAGATGTCGGCGAAGTCCGCGTCGAACGCGAACGCGAGCGCGGCCGGGACCGCACGTTCGCCGTAGTTCGTCAGCGTCAGGCGCTCGTACAGCCGCTCCTCCCAGAGCAGGCGCGACCGCTCGACGTGAATCACGCCCTCGGGCGTTGCGTGATTGCCGAGCTGAGGAAGCGGGCGATTCGTCAGGTTCGCCCGGAAGAAGACGTTGTCGCGGCTGACGCCGGAACCGAGCAGCGACGGCGGCGCCCCGCCGATCGACAGCCGGAACAGCGACAGCACGCGGGTATCGTCGCGGAACAGCCCGTCGGCACCGCCCTCGATATCGCCGAGCACGTCCGCGACCAGGAAGATCTCATCGTGCTTCAGCGCGAACGAGCCGATCGGGCCGCGAGCGCTCGTTCCCGCGTGGGTGCCGGTATCAGCCATGCGTGCGCGGTAACGCCAAGGACGCGGCCGACCTGCGATCGGTCGCGGAGCCAACGCTCGCCCGCCGCCTCGCCGGATTCGAATGTGGCCGTACACCTGCAGATAGCGGTTCGCCATCGCAGTCGAGGAGAAGCGCCGCTCGAAGACCGCGCGAACCCTGCGGCGGTCGATGTCCGGGATCCGCTTGACGGCCTCGCACGGCTTCGTCCTCGGACCGCACGACGAAGCCGGTTTCGCCGTCGTCGATGACTTCGGCCACCGACCCGTGGTCCCAGGCGATCACCGGTGTTCCGCACGCCATCGCCTCGATCATCACGAGCCCGAACGGCTCCGGCCAGTCGATCGGGAACAGCAGCGCCGCGGCCCCGCCCAGAAGCGCGTTCTTGTCCGCGTCCGGGACTTCGCCGACGAATTCGACCAGCGGGTCGTTCATCATCGGTTCGATGACCCGGTGGAAGTAGAGCTCGTCCACGGCATCGATCTTCGCGGCGATCTTGAGCGCCATCCCGGTACGCTGGGCGATGCGAATGGCGCGGTCGGGCCGCTTCTCGGGCGAGATCCTGCCGAGAAATGCGAGATAACCGCCGGACACCGAAGAGGCGTGGAACAGCTCCGGCGGCAGCCCATGATGGACCGTCCCCACCCAGTGCGCGAACGGCAGCGGCTTGCGTTGCGCGTCCGAAATCGAGACCAGCGGGTAGTGCTTCCAGCGCCGGTAGACCTCGGGCAGATCCTTGAGGTCGAGACGCCCGTGCAGCGTCGTCACCGTGCGGTTCGCGCAATGCTCGAAGAAGGGAAACTGCAGCGGATCGATGTGAAAGTGGATGACGTCGAACTCGCTCGCCCGGCTCCGGACGTCGTGGAGCATCGCGAGATGCGCGGCGACGTCGGACTTGAGGCGACTCGCGTCGAGCCGGATCGCCTGGTCGCGCACCGGAACGAGACGGGCCTTGGTGACGGCATCAGCGGTGGCAAAGAGCGTCACGTCATGCGAAAGCTCCACCAGTGCGTCCGTGAGATAGGCAACGACGCGCTCGGTTCCTCCATACAACCTCGGAGGTATCGACTCGTACAGCGGGGCGATCTGCGCGATTCGCATGGAAAGATCAGGTGAGCTCGTGGCGGGTCAGCGTGCGGCGCTTCGGACCTCGATAGCACCGCAATACGGGTAGACCGGCAGCGACCGGACCAAGTTTCCCGGTCGAGCGGTCACCCTGGCGTGATGGTCGAACCGATGGTAAAAATTGACGCAAAGGCGTAACTATTTCAAGAAGCTGCGCTTTACCGACCGTTCTGCAACGATGCGAAGTGTCCACGGTCCATAATGAGAGCGACGGCAGCACGATTCCGATGGTGTCCCGTAGGACGTGGAGGACAAGGATGGCCGACGCGAAGCTTTCGCTGAAGCAGGTGATGGCATCGCTCGAAGCCGACGCGCGGATCAACCTGCATCGCTATCCGGTGAAAGTCCGCATGCTCGACGGCGCAGTGCTGCTGGAGGGCGAGGTCGACAGCGTCAGGACGAAGAAGCGAGCGCTCGAGCACGCGGCCTCGGTCGATGGCATTCGCGGCGTCGTCGACCGTCTCCGCATCAAACCGGCGGTAAGAAGGGGGGATGGCGCGATCCGCGACGTGCTGCTCGCAGCACTCGGCGAGGAACGCGAATTCGCGAACTGTGCGATACGCTACTCCGATAGCGGTCGGATCGAGACATTTCGCGATCCGCCCGCCGATCGAAGCGGCGACATGCTGATCGACGTCCAGGACGGCGTTATCACGCTCGAAGGCACGGTCATCAGCCTCTCGCACAAGCGCGTCGCTGGTGTGCTGGCGTGGTGGACGCTCGGGTGCCGCGACGTGCTCAATTCACTGGTGGTCGACCCGCACGAGGACGACAACGGCGAGGAGGTCGTCGAGGCGCTGCGGATCGTGCTCGAAATGGATCCGTCGATCGACGCTGATCAGATCACGGCGCGCTGCACGGACTTCGTGGTGACGCTCGAGGGCTACGTCGCCACCGAAGCGCAGAGTCGCCGCGCCGAGCTGGATGCCTGGTCGCTGTTCGCCGTCGATGACGTGATCAATCGCATCGACGTGCAGAGTTGAGCCCGTCACGATCGACGGGGCGGCGCACCGGACACACCGATCGTCAGGCGTGCCGCGGATCGAGCGCGTCGCGCAGCCCGTCGCCCAGCAGGTTGAACGACAGCACCAGCACGAAAATCGAAAGCCCCGGCCAGACCGCCATCCACGGCGCCTGCTCGACGTAGTTCTTCGCGGTGTTGAGCATGCTGCCCCAGCTCGGCGCCGGCGGTTGCTGCCCGAGGCCGAGGAACGACAGGCTGGCCTCGGCGATGACGGCGGCCGCGATCGCGAGCGTCGCCTGCACGATCAGCGGCGGAACGACGTTCGGCAGCACGTGCCGGAACGCGATGCGCCAATGCGGATTGCCGACGGCGCGCGCCGCCTCGACGAAGTCCTCGACCTTCACCGACAGCACCTGCGCGCGCGTGAGCCGGATGAAGATCGGCGTCGCCGAGATGCCGATCGCGATCATCGCGTTGGTCAGGCTCGGACCGAGGAACGCCGCGAGCGCGATCGCGAGGATCAGGAACGGCGTCGCGAGCATCGCATCGGTCATCCGCGAGATCAGGCCGTCGGTCCAGCGACCGATGTAGCCCGCCGCGAGTCCGATCGGCACGCCGAACGACAGCGAGATCAGCACCGACACGACGCCGGCGAGCAGCGATGCGCGGGCGCCGAAAATGACGCGCGACAGCACGTCGCGCCCGAGCTCGTCGGTGCCGAACCAGTGCGCCGCCGACGGCGCCTTGCGGATCGCGCCCCAGCTGGTCGCGAGCGGGTCGTACGGCGCGATCCAGGGCGCAGCGAGCGCCATCAGCACGAAGCCGACAACGACGACGAGGCCGAACACGGCGCTGCCCCGGCGCGAAAACCGCTTGAGCGCCCGGCGTCCGGGACTCGCCTCGGGCGGCAGGACGTCGATCGCGAGCGTTGCCACCGTCAGCCCCGCATCCGCGGGTTGACCAGGAAGTACGCGATGTCGGCGAGCAGGTTCAGCGCGATGTAGGCGGTTGCGGTGAACAGCACGACGCCCTGCACCACGGCGTAGTCGCGATTGAAGACCGCATCGATGATCAGCTTGCCGAATCCGGGGATCGTGAACACCTGCTCGGTCAGCACCGCGCCGGACAGCAGCGTGCCGAACTCGAGCGCGCCCAGCGTGATGATCGGCACCATCGCGTTGCGCAGCGCATGCTTCAGCACGACGATCCGCTCGTCGAGCCCCTTGGCCCGCGCGGTGCGGACGTAGTCGGACGACAGCACCTGCAGCATCGCGCTTCGCGTGTGCCGCATCAGCACCGCCGCGATCGCGTTGCCGAGCACGAACGCCGGCATGATCATCGCCGCGAGGTTCGCTTTCAGATCCTCGAACGGGCTCACGTATCCGGACGCCGGCAGCCAGCCGAGCGACACCGAGAACAGCAGGATCAGCATGATCCCGAGCCAGAAGTTCGGCGTCGACAGGCCCCACAGCGCGATCGCGTTCGCCGCATAGTCCCACGCAGAACCCTTGGCGATCGCCGACAGGACGCCCACCGGAATGCCGATGACGAGCGCGACGACGATCGCCATCGAGGCGAGCTGGATCGTGACCGGCAGCTTCTCGGCGATCAGCGCGGTCACCGGCTTTTGCATGCGCATCGAGTCGCCGAGGTCGCCTTGCAGCACGCTGCCCAGCCAGTAGGCGTAGCGCACGGGCAACGGCTCGTCGAGATGCATCTTGGCGCGCAGATACGCGACGACGGTCGGATCCTGCTCCTCGCCGGCAAGGACGACTGCCGGATCGCCGGGCAGCAGCTGCTGCAGCCCGAACACCAGCATCGATACGAACAGCAGCGTCGGGACGATCGTGGCCAGGCGACGGGCAAGGAAGTTCAGCATCGATCATCTCCGGCGTCATTCCCGCGCACGCGGGAATCGCAGTGACTCTCGCGTTCAGACGACGCTGGGTCCCCGCCTTCGCGGGGACGACAACAAAGCCGAATGCACTCAGCGGCAAGCGCGGTTCACTGGAACCGCAATCCCTGCACGCGCACCAGGCCGTCGGGTACGGCGCGCAGCCCCGACAGCTTGTTCGTGTAGGCCCACAGCCAGTTGCGGTGATACAGGTAGACGATCGGCCGGTCCTTCAACGCATGCGCCGCGACTTGCTCGTAGAGCTTGACGCGCTGCGGCAGGTCGCGCTCCGTCCGCGCGCGAGTGAGCAGCTCATCGACTTCCGGCTTGCAATAGCCCGCATAGTTCAGCGGCTGCTTGCATGCGTCGAAGCTGAAGATGTTGCCGTCGGGATCGGCGCGGCCGCTCCACGCGAGCACGTACGCCTCGAACTGGCCCTTGTCGGCCATGTCCAGCGAGGTGGCGAACTCCGTCGACTGGATCTTCACGTCGAAGCCCGCCTCCTTGACCATCGACTGCACGACCTGCGCGATCTTCTGCGCGTCGCCCGTGGTCGCGGTCATCAGCGTGACGGTCGGGTTCGGCACGCCCGCCTGCTGCAGCAACTGCTTGGCGCGCGCCACGTCGCGCTTCGGGATGGGCAGGCTCTTCGCGTAGAACGGATTGCTCGGCGCGACCCACTGGTTGCCGGCGACGGCCTCGCCCTCCATCACCACCTGCACGATCCCGTCGCGATCGAGCGCGAGCTCGAACGCCTCGCGCACGCGCGGATCGCGGCCGAGCGCGTGCTTTTGCGCCAGCTCGCTCTTGCCGACGTTGATCGTGATGCCCTGGTAGCCGATCTCGGTGATCTTGGAGATCTTGAAGCGGCTGTCCGACCGCAGCGACGGCACGTCGGACGACGCCATCCGCTCGATGAAATCGAGCTGGCCGGCCTTGAGGTTCGCGAGGCGCACCGTCGGATCGACGATCGGCAGGTAGACGATCCGGTCGACGTGGATCTGTCCCTTGTTCCAGTAGTTCGGATAGCGCTCCAGCACGATGCGGTCCTGCGCGACGCGCTCGACGAACTGGAACGGCCCCGAGCACACCGGTTTCGCGCCGAACTTGTCGCCCGCCGCTTGCGCGGCTTTCGGCGACATCATCATCCCGGCGCGGTCCGCGAGCTGCGCGAGCAGCGGCGAGAACGGCGCGTTCAGGTTGAGGCGGACGGTCATCGGATCGACGACGTCGACGCTCGCCACCGGCGCGAGCTCGCCGCGACGGTTCGAGCCTGCCATCGTCTTGTGACGCTCGATGTTGTACTTGACCGCGGCGGCGTCGAGCTTCTCGCCGTCATGGAACGTGACGTTCGGCCGAACCTTCAGCGTCAGTGCCTTGCTGTCCGCCGACCACTCGTAGCTGGTCGCGAGCTGCGGCACGATGGCGAGCTTCTCGTCGATGTCGAACAGCTTGTCGCAGAGTGCCGCGAAGACGATGCGGCCGACGAACGTTCGCGCCAAGCGTCGGATCGAGGACGTCCGGGTCCTCGGCGAGTCCGATCCGCAGCGTCTGCTGCGCTGCGGCGGACCCGACCAGCAGGGTCGCGGATACGAACACTACGGCGAGAGGGCGTTGCCACGAGAGTGAGCGCATCGAAGGTCTCCGGGAGCTGAGGGGACGGATACCGGCAGCACGACGAATGAGGATAGCACCCGTTACGTCGATTCGTTTCGCCGCCCGCTTCAGCGAAACGCCGCCTGCAGGCGGTCGAGGCGCGCGTTTGGCGCCCCGGCACGCACGGCGACGGGCTCGGTCGACGCTGCGATCTCGCGCCAGAAGTGACAGGCGACGGCGTGTCCGTCCTCTTCGGTCAGCGGCGGCGATTCCTCCGCGCAGCGGGCGCGCGCATGGGGACAGCGGGTCCGGAAGCGGCAGCCCGACGGCGGGCGCGGCGGGGTTCGGAACGTCGCCCTGCAGCACCCTGCGCTCGCGCTTCATCGCCGGGTCGGGGACCGGGATCGAGGCGAGCAACGCCTGCGTATACGGGTGACGCGGTGCGGCGAACAGCGCACGCTTGTCCGCGCGCTCGACGATCCGCCCGAGATACATCACCGCGACGCGCGTTGCGATGTGCTTGACGACCGCGAGATCGTGCGCGATGAACAGGTACGACAGCCCGAAGCGCGCCTGCAGCTGCGCGAGCAGGTTGATCACCTGCGCCTGGATCGAGACGTCGAGCGCCGAAACCGGCTCGTCGCAGACGATCAGCCGCGGCTCGACCGCGAGCGCCCGCGCGATGCCGATGCGCTGGCGCTGGCCGCCGGAGAACTCGTGCGGATAGCGGCGCGCGTGCTCGGGCGCGAGGCCGACGAGCCCGAGCACCTCGGCGACGCGTTCCCGTTGCCGGCCCTGCGCGAGCCCGTGGAGCGCCAGCGGCTCCTCGAGCATCTGCCCCACGGTCATCCGCGGATTGAGCGACGCGAACGGATCCTGGAAGATGATCTGCAGCGAGCGGCGGTGGCGTCGTATCGCGGACTCCGGCAGCGCCGTCAGGTCTTCGCCGTCGAACCACACGCGGCCGGACGTCGGCTTCAGCAGGCGAAGCACCAGTCGCCCGGTCGTCGACTTTCCGCAGCCCGATTCGCCGACCAGCGCGAGCGTCTCCCCGACCGCCAATGCGAAACTCACGCCGTCCACCGCCTGCACGCTGCCGCTCACGCGTCCGAACAAGCCGCGGCGCACCGGGAAGTGCTTGACCAGGTGCTCGACGCGAAGCAGACGCGTCTGCGCGCGGACGCGTCGCGTTGTCGTCCCCGCTCATGCGGCGACCTCGTTGCCCGTGAGCGGCGCGCGCCAGCACGCGGCTTCGTGCGCACCGGCAATCGGGATCAGCGGCGGCTCTTCGCGACGACAGCGCGCGATCACGAACGGACAGCGCGGATGGAAGCGGCATCCGCTCACCGGCGTCAGCGGATTCGGCACCTGTCCCTCGATCGCGGCAAGGCGTGGCTGCTCGCGATGCAGCTGCGGAATCGAGCCCAGCAGGCCGATCGTATACGGATGCTGCGGCTGCGCGAACAGCGCGCCGACCGGCGCACGCTCGACGATCCGGCCGGAATACATCACGGCGACTTCGTCCGCGATCTCGGCGACGACGCCCAGGTCGTGCGTGATCAGGATGATCGCGGTGCCGGTTTCCTCGCGCAGCGTGCGCATCAGGTCGAGGATCTGCGCCTGGATCGTCACGTCGAGCGCGGTCGTCGGCTCGTCGGCGATGAGCAGCTTCGGCCCGCAGGCGAGCGCGATCGCGATCATCACGCGCTGCCGCATGCCCCCCGAAAGGCGATGCGGATAGTCGTCGTAGCGCTGCTCGGGCGAGGGAATGCGCACGCGCCGCAGCATGTCGATCGCGAGCGCCTTCGCCTCGATCGCGATCGAGGCGTCGATGGCGGCGGATCACCTCGACGATCTGGTCGCCGACGGTGAACGCCGGGTTCAGCGACGTCATCGGTTCCTGGAAGATCATCGAGATCCGGTCGCCGCGCAATTCGCGCATCGCATCGGGCCGAAGCGCGAGCAGGTCGCGTCCTTCGAACCGGATTTCGCCTCCGGCGATGCGGCCCGGCGGCTGCGGAACGAGCCCCATGATCGACAGCGCCGTGACGCTCTTGCCGCAACCGGATTCGCCGACGATTCCGAGCGTGCGCCCCGCCTCTACGCTGAAGCTCACGCCGTCCACTGCGGCGAATTCACCCCCGTCGACGCGAAAGTACGTCCGCAGATCGCGCACCTCGAGAAGTGCGGTCATACGATCGTACGCGCCGCAACGCGACGCGCATTCCTTTTCCCCTCGCCGCTTGCGAGAGGAGGACGAGGTGAAGGAATCATCCGTCGCGCCGCGAGCGCTCGGCCTGGAAGCGCGCGATCGCCGCATCGACTTGCGCACGATCGGTGACGCCCGCGGGCCGTGCCTCGCTGGGCAGGCAATCGAGCAGCGCCTGATAACGCTCGAAGCTCTTGTCGTAGAGGCGCCAGAGCTCGGCGATCGGATCGACGTGATCGTCCACCCGGAGATCGAGGAACGGATAGCGCTCGATCGTGCAGACGAGCAGCGCAGCGGCCTGCTTTCCGCGCTTGTCGCCGCCGGCGTCCTCGCCCGCGGCAAGCGCCGTGAGCAGGCGCTGAGCGAAGGGCATTCCGTCGTTCGCTTCGTAGGCGCGCACGGTTGCTTCGACAACCTGCGGCCCGGCAAGCATGTTGCCCGCGACCGAGAAGCCCGCGCCCGTCGCATGCCCGCACCAGTCCACGCATTTCGCTCCCGTGTAAGCCGCGGTCCGGCCCCGGCCGTCGACCACATGCAGCTGGCGGTGGTCGCGCCCCTCGTCGGGGGTCGTCAGCAGCCGGATCACCTCTTCCGGCGGCGTGCCCTGGGCGAGCAGATCAAGACCGGGGGTCGCGTAATGCAGGTTGACGAGTGCCTGCGTGGACAATGCGCCAACCCTGCTGCGCGCGTACGGACACAACGCGCCGACCGCGAACGCCCGGCTCGCAACCGCGACGCCGAAGGCGCCGTCGGCGTCACGCGCAACGATCGACCAGGTCATGAGTTCAAGCGTGGCTCTTGATCCGTCAGGCCCGAATCGTACCGCAGCGATCCTTGGGCCGTTGACGCCGCGCCGTCATCCGGCTCAAATGTGTCGTCCCAACCGCGGCCTAAGGTGGAGCGCCTCCATGGATCCGAGACAGCGTTCGCCCACGCAAAATCGAATCAGTCGCACGAGGCCGAGATCACGGCCGACATCGAGACCATCACGCGGCTTGCGCACGCAATTCTCAAGCGCGAATGGGAACGCGTGAAGCGCGGCGATTGATGGTGACGCGCCGAGTTCGCGTTGGGCTGATCTCGGACACGCATGGATTGCTCCGCCCGGAAGCGGTCGAAGCGTTGCGGGGCAGCGACTTCATCGTCCACGCCGGCGACATCGGCGATGCTGCGATTCTGCAAGCGCTCGCAGCGCTCGCACCGGTCACCGCGGTCCGGGGCAACAACGATCGCGAGCCGTGGGCCTCCGCGCTGCCTGATGCTTCGATGCTCGTCGCGGGTGAGAAGCGCATCCACGTCGTCCACGACCGCACGGACATCGATCCGGCCCGCTGGCACGACGTGGACGTCGTCATCGCCGGTCATTCGCATCGCCCGATGATCGAACGGCGCGAACAGGTTCTCTTCGTCAATCCGGGGAGTGCCGGCCCGCGCCGGTTCAATCTTCCCGTATCGGTAGGCGAGCTCCTGATCGTCGACGAACGCGTCACGGCGCGCCTCATCACATTGCGCAACCCTCAACCCGCGATGCCATGACGATCGACATCCGTTCCGCAACGCCGGAGGACGCCGCGGCGCTCCTTGCCATCTACGCACCGTTCGTCGAGCGGACGACGGTCTCGTTCGAGCTCGAGCCCCCGACGGTCGAGGAATTCCGCGAGCGCATGGAGAAGGCGCTGGCCGGCTGGGCGTGGCTGGTTGCGATCGAGGATGGCCAGTTGGCCGGTTATGCCTACGGCACTTCACATCGCGAACGTGCGGCCTATCGCTGGTCGGTGGAGACGTCCGCTTACGTCGATCCCGCGTTCCAGCGTCGCGGCATCGGGCGCGCGCTCTACCTCGCTTTGTTCGACGCGCTTCGCAAGCGCGGCTACTGCGGCGCGTATGCCGGTATCGCGCTGCCGAACGATGCCAGCATCGCGTTGCATCGCGGCGTTGGATTCGATGCGATCGGCGTCTTCCGCGCCGTCGGCCGCAAGTTCGACGCGTGGCATGACGTGTCGTGGTGGCAGCGGCGCCTTCGTGATGACGTGCCCGACGCGTGACGGGCAACGGCGCACCGCAGCCGGACCTAGCGCCCGCCCGCCTCCACTCGCCGCAACGGCGGACGCCGCCCCAGCTCCACTTCCTTGGTCTCGCGCCGTCCATCGCGCTGGATCACGATGGGAACGCGCTGGCCTGGCTCCATCTCCAGCGTCGCACCCACGAGGTCGCCGGGCTCGTGGATCTCGCGCTCGCCCAGCTGCACGACGATGTCGCCAGGTGCGAGACCCCCGCGATCGGCCGGCCCGTCGCGTTGCACCGCCGCGATAAGCGCGCCACGCTTTCCCCGCGGTGGAGGCGCGCTCGAGACGCCGAGATAGCCGCGCGCCACGCGACCGGTCTTGGTGAGGCTCGCTACGACGTGATTCACGAGATCGATCGGAATGGCGAAGCCGATCCCCTCCGAGCCACCGCCCCGCGACAGAATGGCCGTGTTGATGCCGACCAGGCGCCCGGCCGTATCGATCAGCGCGCCGCCGGAATTCCCGGGATTGATGGCGGCATCGGTCTGGATGAAGTTCTCGACCGGATTGATGCCGATCCCGCGGCGGCCCACCGCGCTCACGATGCCTTGCGTGACCGTCTGGCCGACGCCGAGCGGATTGCCAACGGCAAGCACGACGTCGCCGACGAACAGCTCCTTGCTGTTGCCGATCGTGATCGGCTTCAGCCCCGTCGGCTCGATGATGAGCAGCGCGAGATCGGAATCCGGATCGACGCCGCGCAGCTTCGCCGGGCGCAGCGTTCCATCGGGCATCGCCACCACGATCTCGTTCGCGTCCTGCACGACGTGGTTGTTCGTGACGACGTGGCCTTCGGCATTGAGCACGACGCCCGAGCCGAGACCCTGGCTCAGCAACTCGCGGCCGCTGAGGCCGAGCGGCCCGCGAGGCCGGGTTCTCGCCGAATAGACCGTCACCACCGACGGGGCGGCGCGCTCGACGGCGCTCCGGTAGGTATGACTGAGGGCGGCAGCCGTCGCCGAGCCGGCGGCGGCGGGCGGATCGACCGTTCGCGCCGGCGCGGGTGACGGTGCGACCTGCGGAATCGTTGCGGCCGGCGGGGTAGCGGGCAGCTCGGGTGTCGTCTGCGCCAGCCGTCCGCCCACGTAGCCGGCCAGCACCGCCAGTGCGAGCAGGATCACCGTTCTGAGGAAGGTACTCATCGGCAAAGGGCCCGTTCAACGGCCCCAGCGCAAACGGTTGGACGGCGTCCTTGCAATGGCGAATGCCAGCGCCAATTAAGGACCACCTCCCTGCCCCGGCGCCAGACGCCCGGTACTCAATGGTTCGCTTGTACGCCCTCGTGGCGCTGCTGCACACGTATATCGGCGCACGGCTGCTGCCCGATCTGGCTTACGGAGGGCTCGCAGCGTGGGCGACGGCACTCATGCTACTCGCCTCGACGTTGCTCGTGCCGCTCGGCTTCGCGCGGTTCACGCGCAGTGCACTGGGCGAACGCGCCACGTGGGCCGGCCTGATCGCGCTGGGCCTGTTCTCGTCGCTCATCGTGCTGACGCTGCTGCGCGATGTCGCGCTCGTCGTCGCGTTCGTCGCAAGCCGTTGGCTCGATCCAGGATTCGGTCGACGCGTTCAGGACTGCAAGCGCGGCCGCCGTGCCGATCGCGGCGCTCGCGATCACGTTGCTCGGATTCCTCAATGCACGCCGGCGCGCACGCGTGCGGGATGTGCGCGTGCCGATCCGCGATCTTCCCGAGGCGCTGCACGGATTCAGCATCGTTCAGATCAGCGACGTGCACGTCGGCCCGACGATCAAGCGCCCGTACGTGGATGCGATCGTCGACGCGGTCAATGCGCTGGACGCCGACATGATCGCCGTCACCGGCGACCTCGTCGACGGCAGCGTGCAGCAGCTTTCCCTCCATACCGCGCCGCTCGCACGGCTGGCAGCGCGACACGGCACCTATTTCGTCACCGGCAACCATGAGTACTACTCGGGGGCGAATGCGTGGGTGGTCGAGCTGCGCAGGCTCGGCCTGAACGTGCTGCTGAACGAGCATGTGGTGCTCGATCACGACGGCGCGGCAATCGTCGTCGCGGGCGTGACCGATTACAGCGCGCACCACTTCGATCGGAAGCACGCCAGCGATCCGGCCCGTGCAATCGCAGGCGCGCCTGACAATGCGCACGTGAAGGTGCTGCTTGCGCACCAGCCTCGCACGGCTTTCGCCGCGGCAAAGGCGGGCTTCGACCTGCAGCTCTCCGGGCATACGCACGGTGGTCAGTTCGTGCCATGGAACTTCGTCGTGCGCCTGTGGCAGCCGTTCTCGGTGGGCCTGGGCCGACTCGGGAACCTATGGATCTACACCAGTCGCGGCACCGGCTACTGGGGACCGCCGAAGCGATTCGGCGCCCCCTCCGAGATCACGCACGTTCGCCTGGTCCCGGCCTGAGAGGCGAGCGCGGTTGCGCCAACGATTGGCCCGGGCGCGTTGAAGCAGACGCTGACCCGTTGCGAACCGAGCGGCTGGAGAGCAAGATGCTCCAGCGCGCAAAACAGGCAAATCCTGAATCGGCACGCACCGCCGCAATCGCGGGACGCGCGGGAGCAGTGGAATCGAATTTCCTATCGGTCGATGCCGCACGCAAGGGAGCCGCCGACTCATGAGAGTACGTTTCTGGGGAACGAGGGGATCGATCGCCACGCCCGGGCCGGGCACGAATCACTTCGGCGGCAATACCTCCTGCGTAGAGCTGACCACCGCCAACGGCGACCTTCTGATTTTTGACTGTGGCACCGGCGCGCACCGGCTGGCTGCCGAGTTGATGGCCCAAGGCAAGAAGGCCATTCACGCGAACATTCTCCTCGGACATACGCACTGGGATCACATTCAAGGCTTTCCGTTTTTCGTTCCGGCCTTTGTCAAAGGCAACTCCGTCGCGATCTACGGCCCGGAAGGCAGCCGCGGCTCGCTGCATCACGTGCTGGCCGGCCAGATGGAGTACACCTACTTCCCCATCGAGTTGAACCAGCTGCCGGCCGCAATCACCTACCACGACCTGACCGAGGGCATCCACGTCATCGGCGGCGCGCGGGTCGCGACGCAATTTCTCAATCACCCGGCCATGACCGTGGGCTACCGAGTCGAAGCCGACGGCGTGGCGATGGTGTACCTCGTGGACCACGAGCCGTTCTCCGATGAGCTCTGGCGCGCCGGTGCCGAGCCGGGCCGCATCGAGTCCATCCTGCACGACGGAGACCGCCGGCACGCCAAATTCATGGCCGACGCCGATCTCGTGATCCACGACGCCCAGTACACGCCCGAGGAGTACGCATCCAGGAAAACTTGGGGACACAGCACTTACGACTACGTCGTGCAAATCGCCGCGGCGGCCGGCGTGAGACGGGTTGCACTGACCCACCACGATCCGAGCCACAACGACCACTTCGTCGCGGACATCGAACGCAAGGCCCGCACGCTGGCCTTGCAACGCGGGACGGGACTCGATGTCTTCTGCGCGCATGAAGGCTGCGAACTCGTCCTGGAGCCTCGCTCCACCTTGAAGCCGTTTGTCACGGCGGTCCCCTTCCAGGCGTCCGTCGCGCAGCGCCGCTTTCACATCCTGGTGGTTGATGACCAGCCGGACACGCTCACGTTGATCGTTCGCGCGCTGGAGCAGGATCAGTACATCGTGAGCAAGGCGACAAACGGGCCCGAGGCGCTCCGGATGATCGACGAGCACATGCCGGATCTCGTTGTACTGGATTACAAGATGGCCGGCATGGACGGCCTGACGGTCATGAAAACGCTCCGCACCAAGCCCGAAACCCAGTCTCTGCCTGTGCTGATGCTCACCGCCATGACCGATGAGCCCAGCACCCGCGCCGGCTTTGAAGCGGGAGTGACCGACTATGTGACGAAGCCGTTTTCGATCCCGCAGCTCACCGCGCGCGTCCGCGCCTGCCTCGCCAGAATCCAGCTGTGATTGCGTGACGGGCTAGTCGCAGACGATCTCGACACGATCCAGGTATCCGGACAATTCGCCCACCCACTTGCGCGACGCGTCGGTATCGGCGCGCTGGGCCGCCTGCTCAACTGCGGCGCCGATCTCGGTGATGGCCTGGAATCCCCAACTGCCCCCGGCGCCCTTCATGCCGTGCCCCAGACTCTCTACGGTCTCAAAATCGCCCCGATCCAACGCGTCCAGCATCGCGATGACATCTTGCCGTCGGTTCTGCAAAAACCCGGGGATCAGGTCGGTGAATTTAGGATTCGCACGCACGATGATCGTGTCGTTCTGGATGATGGTCCCCTCTTTCGATGAGGGAGGCGCGAACGATGGAATACTCCTTGATCGCTCGCAGGAGCACCTCCTGTTTGATGGGTTTCGTCAAATACGCCGTGCACCCCGCCGCTACACACTTTTCTTGATCCCCTTTCAAGGCGGAGGCCGTCAGCGCGATGATCGGCGTGGGCGGCCGGTGGTTCGCCTGTTCCCACGCTCTGATCGCCCGCGTCGCGGTCAAGCCATCCATCACCGGCATTTGTCGGTCCATGAGGACAAGGTCGTAGTGGCCGGCCGTAAACTTCTCATAGGCGACGACGCCGTTTTCGGCGATCTCGACCCGGTACGGCGTGTCCTGCAGATTGGCCACCGTGATCGTGCGGTTGTCGGGGGAGTCCTCAACCAGAAGAATATGCAGCGCCGGAAGCGGGGGCTCGGGACCCTTGCCGACCGATACGACCGTCCGCCGCGTGGCCTCCTCCCAGATCTCGAGCGGTACGGCGAAAGAAAACACGCTGCCCTTCCCGACTGTGCTTTCGACCCGGATGCACCCGCCCATCAGTTCCACCAGGCGCTTCGAAATCGTGAGCCCGAGCCCGGAGCCACCGTACCGGCGGGTGGTGGACGAGTCGGCCTGAGTGAATCGCTCGAACACCGAGCCCAATTTCTCGTCCGGGATGCCGATGCCGGTGTCCGAGATCGTGAACCGCAGTGCGCCGGGAACGGACGCGTCCGCATCCGGCGTGACTCGTAGGGCCACTTCGCCGGATTCCGTGAACTTGATCGCGTTACCAACCAAATTAAGCAACACCTGACGCAGTCGTGTCGGATCCCCGACCAGGTCGCTGGGCACATTCGGGGCGATCTCGCACACGAGGGCCAGACCTTTTTCATGGGCCGGGACCGCCACGATCTCCCTGACTTTCTCCAGCAGATCGTTCAACGAGAACCCGGTCCGTTCCAGCTCGAGCTGCGAGGCTTCGACCTTGGAGAGATCGAGGATGTCGTTGACGAGGTTCAGCAGGTTATCGCCCGCGCGGCGAAAGATCTGAACGTACTTGTTTTGCTCCGGGGAGAGAGGCGTCTTCGCGAGCAGGTCCGCGATGCCGATGATCGCATTCATCGGCGTTCGGATTTCATGACTCATGCTCGCCAGAAAATCCGACTTGGTCTGGCTCGCGGTCTCGGCCATGGCCTTGGCCTGCTGCAGTTCTGCCTCCACTCGCTTGCGCTCCGTGACGTCGCGCGCCGCGGCGAAGACGCCCTGCAGCGTGCGGCCGCGGTCGTAAAAGGTGGTCGCGTTGTAGGAAACCACCGTTTCCTTCCCGTCGCGGGCGCACGCCGTCAGCTCGTAGTCGGTGACTTTCTTTTGACTCAACACGAGCTTGATCCCCGCTTCGGCCCGCTCAGGATCAGTGAAGTAGCCCTTGAACGGTGCGCCGATCAGCTCGTCGCGGGTGCAGCCGGTGAGCGCTTCCATCTGCTTGTTGACGTCCGTGATGATGCCGAAGGGATCGGTGGTCATCAGCGCGTCGATATTGGATTCGATCAGCGAGCGCGTGTAGAACTGCTGGTCGCGCAGGCGCTGATCGAGTTTTGCCTGCTCGGCTTCGACCAGCTTGCGCGCGGTGTTATCGGTGCCGATCAGCAGATAGCCGATGATGGCGTCCTGCGCGTCGCGTAGCGCCGTGACGGACACCACCGCCGGGAATCGGCTCCCATCCTTCCGGATATAGGTCAGCTCATAGATGTCCTCGATCCCGCGCGAAGCCTTGAAGACCAGGGCCTCGAAGCCCGGCGTGATCGTCGTCGCGAGTTCGATGCTCAATGCCTTGGCGCGCGTGATCACCTCCTGCGGATCGGAAATGTCGGCGGGGGTGATCTTGTCCATCACTTCGGCGGCCGTGTACCCCAGCATTCGCTCGGCGCCGACATTGAAGATTTGAATGACGCCCTTCGCGTCGGTGGCGATGCTCGAGAAGTTGGCGCTGTTGAAGATCGCGCGCTGCAGCGCCCCCGCTTTCAGCAAGACCTCTTCTGCCTGCTTGCGCGAGGTCACGTCGCCAGCACGCTCGGAGATATCGATCCTCGCCTGCGTCCCATTCTCTGCATTAGCCATGGTGTCGCCTTGGTAACCGGTGCTCGCGAGGCGCCGGCGTTCGAGCGATTCGGCCAGGTCGCGCTCGCTCTCGCATTGCGTGCGGCGAGTGACGTGGCGGATTACGAAACGTCACGGCTCGAGGCGTTGCGACTGCATGCGCTGCTCCGAGGAAGAGCAGCAAGCGTGTGAAAGGGATCGAAACGCCCTAAGGCGTCGAACGCTCGCGGTCGAGCAATGCTGTCGCTCGAGCCGTCAAGCCCATTTCATCACGCGGAGTGCGGCGACCAGCTCCGGTCGCATGACCCATTCGAACTGACCGTCGCCAGGATCGGGGGCGTCGCGAACCGTCGAGAGCGTGAACCACCAGCACGGCGTGCCCCTTCCCTTCTGCGGTGGGGCATACCCCAGCTTGTCCGCGATCACGCGCGCGAGGGTTCCGTACTGCAGACGAGCGGCGGCAAAACTCTTGAAGCTGAGTTGTTGCGCCATTTGCGATGCCGAGATCGTGGATTCGGGTGCGCGACACTGCGCCTGAAGCATCTGCAACTGGATCGGCGCAATGCCTTGCCAATCGCGTGTCGCAAGCAGCGCGGCCTTGAATTGCTCGGTGGTCGCAATCGGTGCTGCATCACTGTAGGCATTCATGGTAGATCGTCCTTCCGCGGTGGCCTATGACGCGCGCCACACGCCCAGTGTACGCCAACGCCCCGAGTGTGCCGCCGAAGCACCATTGCGCACCGCTGCGAGGCGTTGGCTGGCATTTCACATCGGCGCCAACTTCAGAAATACATTGACCAGCGCGCCCAATGCGCGTATACGTACCGCGAGGTTCCTCAAGTGAAGCAATTGGTCCGCGCGTCCGCTTCGGCGCACTTCCCCGGTCTTCGGTTCTCCCTTGATGTTCCCGCACTCGGGCAATCGCCCGTCATTTCGCACATCATAGGAGCAACATCATGGGTACAGGCAGCGTCAAGTGGTTCAACGACAGTAAGGGCTTCGGCTTCATCACGCCAGACGGCGGCGGCAAGGATCTCTTCGCGCATTTCTCGGCGATCCAGAGCGAAGGCCACAAGTCCCTTCGCGAGAACCAGAAAGTGTCGTTCGACGTCACCAGCGGTCCCAAAGGCGATCAAGCCGCCAACATCAAGCCGCTCGACTGATCACCTTCGATCGGCCGTAACGAAGGCCCGGGCAACCGGGCCTTTTTGTTTGCATGGGCCAGCGCCTGAGCGCTGGCCGACCAAAGTCGAAAACTACGCAGCGGCGAGCAGCACCGCGCACGCCTTCGCCACGGCTGACACTTGTTCGGGCGTCGATCCCGGTGCGGCTGCCCAGCCGCCCTTCTCCACAAAATCGCCTTGCGACCAGGAATCGGCCTTCTTGAGCGCGGCCAGGTTGGCCGGAACGTCGGCAGCCCGCTTGAACTTTTCGACGCAGACCGGTGCGAGGGCCGAGACGACGGCCGTATTCGCCCGTTGCGTCGCGGTGGACTCGGCCTTGCCGCCGGTGACCCATCCGCCCCAGGTGAATCCTACGATGGCCATTGCAACGGCGCCACCGACGATGCCCCAGAGGGCGGGTTTCGTTTCGACTGGAATCTTCATGACAGCGCCTCTCAATGATCGGTAAAGAAAGGGGCCGCAAAATCCCGCAAAGCAACGGAATCGGAGTTAGCCGGTCCCCGGCAAACGGATAGACCTGATGGTCTCAGGCCGGGAATGCAAGTCGTTGGACTTGTACTCGCTTAGATCAATACGCGAAGTTCCGGGTGCCGTATGTGCGCTGTCACACATAACGCTGGCCTTTTCATGAACCCGCGACGTTCGAGAAACGTGCCCGAAGGTCGTCCAGGCTTGCTGCAGTCGCTTCGAGCCGAGTTCGTCCGGCTTGCGAGCTCGACCTACCCGTTCACGCTAGTCGTGTACGGATGTGACCAAGGGATCTCACGTATGTGTTACAGCGCACATACGACGCCAAAGGATTCGCGTAAAAGATTCAAAGCGGGTGCAGGTTCTGTACTTCATTCATGGCCAAGCATCATAGGTCTATCCATTTGCGGGAGGCGCCAATGTACATCGTGCCACGGCATCACTCGGCGCCGACTCGTCACGTCGCAGCAAGGTATGGTCGTCAAATGCTCCACCAATTCCTCACGACTCCATCGGACCGAATTGATCGATCGATGCAGGTCGAAGGTCACTCAAAGGCGCACGCCCGAGGTGACCGAAGCGGAGCTGGAACACGGAATACCGCTCTTTCTTGCGCAGCTTGTGAAGACGCTCCGAGTGGAGCAGTCATCCGAGCCGATGCGAAGCCGCAGGGTCTCCGGCCCGTCGGGTGGCGGCACGCCGGTCTTGTCCGAAATCGGCGAAACGGCAGCGCGGCACGGTCGTGAATTGCTGCAGCACGGGTTCACGGTCGACCAGGTTGTCCACGACTACGGCGATCTGTGTCAGGCAATCATGGAGGTGGCAGTCGAACACGGTGCGGCGATCGAGGTCGAGGAATTCCGAACACTCAACCGTTGCCTCGACAACGCAATCGCCGATGCCGTCACCGAATTCTCCTACCAGCGCGAGGTTCAGCGCGATCTTCTGGTTGCGGACAAAGGGGCTCAGGCGCTGAATGAACGGTTTGGCATGCTCGCCCACGAGCTGCGCAACCTCATCCAGAGCGCGACGCTCGCCTTCACCGCGATCAAAGGCGGCCATGTAGGGTTGGCCGGGGCGACAGGCGCCGTGCTGGACCGTAGCTTGACCGGATTGCGCAATCTCGTGGATCGCCCGCTCGCCGATGTCCGAGCGACAGCGGGGTTGCCTGCGCGACACCAGCTCATTTCCGCTGCCGACTTCATCGCTGAAGTCGAGGTCTCCATGGCCCTGGAGGCGCAGGCCCGCGAATGTGGATTCACGGTCTCCGTTGTCGACCCGCAACTAGCGGTCGATGTCGACCGAGACCTGCTTCTCTCGGCGGTTGGGAACCTGCTGCAAAACGCGTTCAAGTTCACGGCGCACGGGACCGAAGTCTCGCTGAACATCTACGCAGCCGCCGATCGGATCCGGATCGATGTCGAGGACAATTGCGGCGGCCTTCCGCCGGGCGATACTGAGACGATGTTCCTGCCGTTCACGCAGAGAGGCACCGATAGATCCGGCCTCGGACTCGGACTCTCCATCGCTCGGCGCAGCGTCGAAGCGAACCACGGCTTTCTCAACGTCCGCGACGTACCCGGCACAGGATGCGTCTTCACCATTGACCTGCCTCGGCACGCACTGCATTAGCGCAGTTCCGTAGTCAGGGGAGCGAGCCAACGCACTGGCCGACCGGAGAGCGATCGGCCCGTGCCTGCCTCAAGCGGCACGGACCTCGTCGGTCCACACCCTGAAGCTCGTCAGCGTATTGGGGCCAAACGTGCTGCAGATCGCGACGTCCGAAGCGTCGCGACCGCGCGCGATCAATACCCTGCCGATGCGCGGCGTATTGTTGCGCGAGTCGAACGTGTACCAGTGTCCACCGAGGAAGACCTCGAACCACGCAGCGAAATCCGGCGTGCCGTGCGGCGGCGGCACGCCGATGTCGCCCAGATAGCCCGTGCAGTAGCGCGCAGGGATGTTCATGCACCGGCAGAAGGCAACGGCGAGGTGGGTGTAATCGCGGCAGACGCCCGTCTTGTCGTAGAAAGCTTCCAGCGCCGTCCGCGTCATGCGCGCATGCTGATAGCCAAAGGTGATGTGGCCATGGACATAGTCGCAGATCGCCTGAACCCGGCCCCACCCCGTTGGCGCGTGGCCGAACAGCTTCCACGCAGTCTCGGACAACCGATCGGTTTCGCAATACCGGCTTCCGAGCAGAAAGAGCAGCGTCTCCTCGGGCAAGTCCTGTACGGGAAGCTGTTGCGCGTCAGGAACGATCACGTCGGGGGCGCCGGTATCGTTCACGAGCGCGTTGGCCGAGACTCGCGTGCGACCCGCTGGCGCCACGATGCGGGTGCACCAGTTACCAAAGCTGTCACGATAGGCCGCCATCGGGACCGGCGGATCGAACATCAAGTCGTCACGTCCAACGAGATCGGACACCCGGGTGAAGTGGACGTTGAGGTTGAATATCATCGGGGTCGGCTGCGGACAGTCGTAGCTCATTTCGAAACCGACGCGAATCTGCATCATGGGTCTCCGGTATCCGGCAAGGGTCGAATGGCTTGGTCGATTAGGGGTAATCCGTGCCCTGCGGACGAAACGACAGGAGTCGTCCGCCCCGCCGCTCACCAGCGCAAGTCCGGCAAATGGCGAAATACCTGTCGCGTACCCTCGCTCCATTCGTAGCTGAGTGCGGCGAAATAGGCGTCCCCTTCGTCGAACCGGCGTCGTCTCTTCACTTCGAGGCTGTCTTGTTCGTAGCAAATCAGGTCGATCGGCATGCCCACCGACAAGTTGCTGCGCATCGTCAAGTCGAATGACACCAGCACGCACTTCGCGGCGTCTGCAAGGGGCGTGATCCGCGTAATCACGCGGTCGATGATCGGCTTGCCGTACTTGGTCTCACCGGTCTGGAAGTAGGGCGTGTCGATTCCCGCTTCGATGAAGTTGCCCTCGGAGTAGATCCGGAACAGCCGTGACGGCTCGCCGTTGATCTGTCCACCGACGATGAACGAGGCGTTGAAGCCGATCTCGTTCTCCTGCAGGTACTCGCCGTCGCGTCGCTCGATGGCGCGCATCGCGTCGGCGACCAGCATCGCGACGTCGAACATCGTCCGCGCAGTCCAGAGGTTGATGGCGGCGTCCCCGGCCACGCAGCGCTGGTTCAGCACGCCGATCACGGCCTGGGTTCCGGCGAGGTTTCCGGAGCTCAGCAACACGACAACCCGGTCGCCGCGACGCTCGAACACCGTCATCTTGCAGAACTTGGCGATGTTGTCCATGCCCGCATTCGTACGGGAGTCCGAAGCGAAGACCATCCCCTCTTCGAGCATTACGCCAATACAGTAGGTCATGCCTCGCGCCTGTCTCCAACAATACCCGATCGTGATGACGCAACTGCATCCCTCCGGCCGCAGAAACGCGGGCGCGCCGTTCGCTCCCCGGCTTCGCTCCTGGTAGGGATACTACGCGGGTCCTTGAGACTCTTTCCGCTCGATGCGCGCGACGTCGTAGCGCACCCGCGCCTACCGCGCACGAACGGAGCAGCGTGCGAGTCCGGCGGCTACGACAGGCTCGGCGTGGTCAGCGATCGCTGGTGAGTTGAGGGGATATGCCGATGAAAGGCGCGGGCTGCGCCGCAAATTTGCTGCCGGCCGCTTCGTCGCTTCGGATCTCGGGAAATCCATCCAAGGCATTGTGTCGCCGTGTCGCCGAGTCGTACCAATGCAATTTTCCAGGCTCTTCGTTCTTGGTGATCTGGTGAGTTCCATCGCAGAACGGCAGCGTACCCGAGAGTCCGCAACCGCAGATGAGCCTTGTTTCGCCCCCAACCGTGACCGCATAGGGACCGTTACGAAGGCGCTTCACGAGTCTGGTCATGGCTGCACTCTGTTTTCTGCTTCGCGAAACTCGATCGTCGGAGGCGCTATCAAAAAGGGGCGTCGCCCGAGAAACTACAGCCTTCGTTCGAAGCCCGTCTGTTCGCTATCGAACATAAGCTGGAACAGTCGCAGCCAGCCGGCCGATCGCGGTCGCGAAACCGCCGTGTCAAGCGGAGCTCAATTCCGGGACGGGACATCTGGCCCCAACGCGAACCTCGACCCGGTGCTCCTGTCGATCGTCGACAAGAAGGACGAAGTCGCTCTCTTGCGCAACGCCATCGACGATCAGGCTTGACGAGTCGAGCGTCCCATCATCCTTGGGCTCGGCTCGTCGTACCCGCGATGTGATAGTAGGTTTCGCGATACCGGTAGCGCATCGCGAACTCATTCCACGCCGGAGGCAGGCACGGTGCGAAACGAAGTCGATCCCCTTCCAGGTTGAGGCCCAGCAGCGACTCCACGATCAGGCGGTACATCCAGCCCGCCGAGCCCGTGTACCAGGTCCAACCGCCGCGACCGGTGTGCGGCTCGAGCGCATAGACATCGGCGGCGACGACGTAGGGTTCCGCCTTGTAGATCGCAGCACCCTCCGGCGTTCGCGCGTGATTCACCGGATTGATCATTGCCGTCAATTCCCACGCGCGCGCACTGTCGCCCAGCGCCGCGAAGGCCATCGCGGTCCAGATCGCGCCATGGGTGTACTGACCGCCGTTCTCCCGCACGCCTGGCACGTATCCGCGAATGTAGCCCGGATCCATGGCTGATTTGTCGAACGGCGGATCCAGCAGCTGAATCAACGCGTGCTCGCGCTTTACCAGGCGTTCGTCGACCGCATTCATGGCCAGCCGCGAGCGCTCGGCTGCGCCGGCGCCGGAAAGCACCGACCAGCTTTGGGCAACCGAATCGATCTGGCATTCCGGGCTGCTCGCGGAGCCGAGCGGCGCGCCATCGTCGAAGTAGGCGCGGCGATACCAGCCGCCATCCCAGCCGTGCCGCTCCAGGTTCTGGCGCAATTGCTGGGCCTCGACCTGGCAGCGCTGCGCAAACGTCGCGTCGCCCTGCTGATCGGCCAGCTTGCCGAACCGCGTCAGCACTTCGTACAGGAAGAATCCCAGCCACACGCTTTCGCCCTTGCCTCGCCTACCGACGTTGTTCATGCCGTCGTTCCAGTCTCCGGATCCGATCAGCGGCAGGCCATGCTCGCCGAACGCGAGCCCGCGTTCAACCGCGCGCACGCAGTGCTGGTAAAGGGTCGCCTGCTCTCCCGAGCGTGTCGGCAGGTCATAGTAGGACTCCTCCTCCGCGCCTACCGGGCGGCCTTCGAGGAAGCCCGCTGTCTCGGTCAGGACGTCACGGTCGCCGGTGCAAGCGACATAGCGGCACGTCGCAAGCGGCAGCCACAGGAAGTCGTCGGAGCAATGCGATCGCACGCCACGACCCAAGGGTGGATGCCACCAATGCTGCACGTCCCCTTCGACGAATTGCCGCGAAGCGCATCGCAACAAGTGTTCGCGCACGAGCTTCGGTTCGGCGTGAACCAGCGCCATCGTGTCCTGCAGCTGATCGCGAAAGCCATAGGCGCCACCCGACTGGTAATAACCGGTGCGGCCCCACAACCGACAGGCGAGCGTCTG
This sequence comes from uncultured beta proteobacterium, assembly GCA_963804205.1. Lineage (GTDB taxonomy): Bacteria > Pseudomonadota > Gammaproteobacteria > Burkholderiales > Casimicrobiaceae > VBCG01. The sequence goes on from CAWDPJ010000015.1 coordinate 138,022, forward strand.
GTAGAGCAGCCAGCCGTTCGCCAGCAAATCGAGCGATGGGTCCGGTGTTGCGATCTGGACCGTGCCGAGCGTCAGCTTCCAATAGGCCTTGACCGCTTCGAGTGCCGCGCGCGCAGTACCGGATTTGCGGTGTCGCAACACCAGTCGACTCGCGTCCTCCGCACCCCGGCCCACGCCCATGCGAAAGATGATCTCGCGCGATTGTCCGTCCGCCAGCGCGAACGGAATCTGGATGGCGGTGCACGGATCCATGGCCGCACCGACCCTGCCGGAAAGACGCGCCCGCGCAAGCGCGGCCGGATCGCGCAGCGTGCCGTTGCGCCCGATGAACTCGGTGCGATCGCCGCTGATGGTCCGGGTGACGTCGTCGACGTCGAAGAATGCGACGTTGTCGGCGAACTCCGGATGGTAGGCGTTGCGCGCGAATACCGCGCCGCTGCCCGGATCGATCTCGGTGACCACGTGCATGGTCGTCTTCGGCCGCAGGTCGCCCAACACCCATTCCACGTAACCCGTGGCGGAGAGCCGCCGCGCGCGCCCTGAAGTATTGCGAACCTTCAGCACTGTGTACTTGATGGCCGTGTCGAGCGCTACGTAGATCCACAACTCGGTGCTGATGCCCTCCTCGGCATGCTCGAAGACGCTGTAGCCGAACCCATGGCGGCACGTATAGGGTCCCTCGCCGCGCCGGGGCAGTGGCGACGGAGACCAGAAGCGTCCCGTCTCTTCGTCGCGCACGTAAAACGCCTCGCCGCTCGCATCGGTGACCGGATCGTTGTGCCATGGCGTGAGGCGGAACTCATGGGCGTTCTCGTTCCACGTATACACCGGCCCGTTCTCCGAAATGACGCAACCGAAGTACGGATTGGCCACGACGTTCACCCACGGCGCCGGCGTCACCTTGCCTTCGGCCGTGATGATGATGTATTCGCTGCCATCCGCGTTGAAGCCGCCCAAGCCGTTGTCCACGAGCAGGTCGGGCCGCGCAAAAGCGATCGGCGAAGCGGAGTCGGGAAGCTCCTCGCTCACTGTCAGGCGCGGTATTGCAGGTTCGCGAGGGGCTCGGCGCCTGACCTGTTCCGCCAGCGTGCCCTGCCCGTCGGTAAAGATCGCGCGCGCGACCGATTGCAACAGGATGCGGTCCTCGCTGCTGATCTGGTCGGCGGCCCGCACGAAAATTCCGCCCGGGCGGTCGATGACATTGGCTTCGACCCCCGCGGCGATCAACCCCATGATCTGGTCGTGCAGCAGTTGCCGGTAGCCGCCGCGTTCCTCGTTCCAGATCACGAGATCGACCACCAGTCCCTTCAAACGCCAATAGGCATGCGCCTGCACCAGTTGGCGCACGAGCTCGATCTTCGCGGGATCCTTGATCTGCAGCAACACGATCGGCAAGTCACCGGAGATCGCATAGCCCCATAGACCGGATTGGCTGCGCCGGTTCCTGGCGATCACGCCGGCTTCCGCGCGCAGCGACGCGTTGGCGTATACGATCGAGCTCGTCAGACGCCCGTACAGTTGGGCATCCGCCTCCGTGATGTTGAGTTGGCGCAGCGCCACCTGACTGTGGGTCCATGCCATTTCGAACGCCCGATCGGCCAGTCGCCGATCCTGATACTTCTCGACCAGCGAAAGGCACGCCGCGCGGTCCTCGCCGATGCCGGTCACGAGATCCACGGTGACCGTCTGGTCCGGATCGAGCGTGATGCGCTGCCGGATGGCAACGATGGGATCCAGCACCGAACCCTGCGTACCGGACAACGGGATGGCCTCGCGCAGCGCCTGCGGATCGGCCACGCTGTTGCCGCGGCCGATGAATCGTGCACGATCGGTTTCATAGGACGCCTCTCCCACGGCGCCCCCGTGCACGGCCATCAAGTGCAACAGGCTGGGTATATGCTCATCGGGCGAGCGCGGCCGGCGCGTGCACAGAATGGCTTGTCGAGCGTGGAGGATTTCGGTCTGGACGAACAGATTGGAAAACGCCGGATGCAGCGCGTCCGCGGCAGCCGAGGCAAGGACCACTTCTGCGTAGCTGACGACGTCGATCGACCGGCGCAGGCGCGCCCGGTTGGTGATGCGCATTCGCCGCAGTTCGATGTCGTCTTCCGGCGAAACCACGATTTCGGTATGGGTCTCGAAATCCTCGTCGATGCGGCGAAACTCGACACGCGACTCGGTGAAGCTCGCCTCGAAGGATGCCGCGGGCACGCGCGCCGGGACAAATGCGGGTGACCACACGCTGCCGGTCGCGGCATCGCGCAGATAACAGAACGTACCCCAGGGATCGCAGGTGGCGTCTTCACGCCAACGGGTGATGGCCATCGACTTCCAGCGGCTGAACCCGCCGCCGGCATTGGTGACCATCACGTGATAGCGGCCATTGGACAGGAGTTGCACGGCCGGAATCGGCGTGTCCGCGGTGTCGAACACGCGCACCGGCAATTCGGGGACATCGGGCGTTGCGCGCAAGTCCACGAGCTCCGGATTGTTCGAATACAGCGCGCGGGTCTTGGGAACGCGCTCCTGAAGCAGCAAGAGCGTCGCCTGGAATTGCGGATCCGATACGAACCGCATTTGCATCGGCCTATCCAACAGCAGATGCGCAAGCGAAAGCAACGTCATGCCTTGATGATGCGCCATGAACGAACGCACGATTGCGCTCGTCTCGCCGCGCCGCAGGCGTGCGGGCGTATAGTCGATGGCTTCGTAAAAGCCGAATCTTCCGAGGCCGCCCGCGGCGGCGAGCTGTTGCAGATTGCTGCACGCCTCGCGCGGCGCGACCATCAAGGCGAGTGCAGTGGCATACGGGGCGATGACTACATCCTCGGCCAGGCCCCGCTGCAAACCCAGGCCAGGCACGCCGAAGGCGCGATACTGGTAGTTGAGCGCCGCGTCCACCGTGTTGTACCCGCATTCCGAGATCCCCCAGGGGACGCCGCGCTGTATGCCGTACTGGATCTGCCGCTTCACTGCCGCGTGCGCGGTCTGATCGAGGAGCGTGTTGGCGAAGGTCGGCATCACGAGCAGCGGCATCAGATACTCGAACATCGAACCGCTCCAGGACAGCAGGATCGGCTCGCCGGCCGCATGCGTGAGCAAGCGTCCCAGCGCAAACCAGCTCTCCTGGGGCAAGCGGCCCTGGGCGATGCCAATGAAGCTGCACAAGCGCGCTTCCGAGGCGAGCAGATCGTAGTAGCTCGTATCGCGCCGATGCTCGGTCACGTTGTAGCCGATCGCCATCAAATGCCGCGAGTGGTCGTACAGGAAGTCGTATTCGATGGCCGTCAGCTGGCCTACTTGTGATGCCAGCCTCTCGATCGTCGCCATCCGGTCACTGGCGCGAGGCGGCACCTTGCCGCACCAGGGTTGCGAGCGCCGCAAGCGACTCGCGCTCCACGGGCGTGATATCCGCCGCGAGCGCGTGCTCGAGGGTCGGCATCAGCGTCGAGGCAAGCGCCGCGATTTCGCGCAGTGTCGGGATGGCCGCGAGACCGGGAATCCCCGCGAAACGTTCGGGCGGCGCCGGCAGCACGTTCCAGGGCGCCAGAAGGTTGATTTCGTCGAGCGCGTCGCGACACTGCCGCTCCAAAGCTCCGAGCCACACGAGGGCTTCGTGCTCCGGATCGACCCCGGCACTCCTGATGCTTTCCCCCACACGCGCCGCCAATCGTTCGATGCACTGGCGCGCCGCCGCGAGCGTGCCGGGCGGATCGGCAGCCGCGCGCTCGAGCTCCTTCTCCAGACCTCCGAGAGGGACCCCACCGCGGTCATTGCTGGTGCGGACCACGCGCGAGCGTGTCCGCGAAACCGTCGAGCCAGCGCGCAGCGAAGATCTTCTGCTCCGCAAGCGCCAGCAATCCCGGTCGCAATGTCAACAAATGACCAACGAGATTTCCGCTGTCCACCGTCGAAACGTATCGCGGCCGTAGCGGTTCCAGCGTACGCGTGTCGTACCAGTTGAAAAAGTGGCCGCGATATCGCTCCATCCGCCGCATCGTGGCGAACGCATTGACCGTGCGCGCCACCAGTTGTCCCGTCGACAAATAGCCGAAGTCATGCGCGGCCAGATTGGCTAGCAGCGACAGCCCCATGTTCGTAGGGGACGTGCGATGCGCGACAACGACACCGGGATTTTCCTGCAGGTTGTCCGGAGGCAGCCAATGATCATCCTCGCCGATCACGTGCTCGAAGAACGCCCAGGTCTTGCGCGAGAGCATCCGCAAGAACGCGACTTGGTCGCGTTCGAGCCGCGGCTGCGGTCGCGAAAGCGGTCGGCTCAACCACCATGCGAACAGCGGTGATGCGAACCACAACGCCAGGATCGGCGTGGCAACCGCCAGTGCGCGCGGATTGAGATACAGGACGAAAAAGGTCGTCGACACTGCAAGCAACGGGGCAACCCACATCGACCGATAGGTAGCAACGAGGCCGAGATGAGCATTGCGCTCGAGGTCGCTCGAGGTCGTCCACTGCAGCAGGCGTCGGTGGGTCACGAGCGTGCGTGTCGTGGTGCGCAAGATCGCGTCCAGGTTCGCGTAGGCCTCGAAGGGCAGGCAGGCAATCGCGAACAGCGTCTGCAACAGCCGTTGGCCGGCGGAACGCAGCGCCCCTCGTCAGGTGCTGGCTGAACAAGGCGTCGGGGGACTTTGCCAGCAGTTCCACGACCGAAGCGCTCAGGGCCGGGATGGCCATGATGCCGATCACTGCAAGCGTCCAGAAGCCGGCGGGCGAGAGCACGGTCCACCCCAGCAATAACAGGAGCGTCAGCGCCGGCGCCACGAGACTGCGGCGCAGATTGTCGAAGATCTTCCACTGCGAGAGAACCGACAGCGGATTGGGCTCGTGTCGCCCGCCCGCGCCGGGGACGCGCCGGAACAGCCAGCTCGCGATTTGCCAATCGCCGCGCATCCAGCGATGGCGGCGGCGCATATCCAAGCCATAGGAAGCAGGATGGTCCTCGTAGAGCGACGTGTCGCTCATGAGCCCGGAGCGCGCGTAGCAGCCTTCGAGCAGATCGTGACTGAGGATGCGATTATCGGGAAACCGATGGTTCAGCGCCTGCTCGAAGGCATCGACCTCGTAGATGCCCTTGCCGATGAACGAGCCTTCACCGAACAGATCCTGATAGACGTCGGAGACGCTGCGGGTATACGGGTCGAGGCCGGCCTCGCCGCCATGCAGCTGTGCGTAACGCGATCGGTTCGAGCCGGGCAAGCTTGCTGCCACACGCGGTTGCAGGATGCCGTAACCTTCAACCACCCGTCGCTTCGCAACGTCGTAGCGCGGGCGATTCAGCGGATGCGCCATTGCCCCGACGAACTGCCGCGCCGTGTCGCGCGGCAACTGCGTATCGGTGTCCAGCGTGATCACGTATTTGACGTTGCCCAGGACGTCGGTATCCCCGACGATGCACGAAAAGCGGTCGCCGGACGCACCACGCAGTAACGCATTGAGGTCGGCGAGCTTGCCGCGCTTGCGCTCGAAGCCCATCCAGACCCGTTCCGCCGGCGTTATAGCGGCGCGGGCGATGGAACAGGAAAAAGACATCGCCGCGGCCTTCGGTGTGTTTCTCGTTGAGCTCGGCAATGCGCCGCGCGGCCAGCTCGAGGAGCAGCGCATCGGACGGCAACGTCGCCTCGTGCGCGTCGACGAAATCGGTCAGCAGGCCGAAGTGCAGATGGGGATCCCGATTGGCCAGGAAGCGAACCTCGAGCGCCTCGACGAGATCCTCGATGCTTGCCGTACTCACCAGCATCGTCGGTATCACGACCAGCGTTCGCGCCTCCGACGGAATGCCCTTTCGGTAGTCCATGCGCGGCAACGCACGCGGCATTGCAAGCAACGTCGCCAGCCAGTTCACCAGCGCCACCGCGAGCTGACTGGCGCACAACGCCGCGAGTAGGCCGACACAGCAGGAACAACCCCCCCTGCGCGCCTCCGGCGCGCGCGTGACTCAACAGGTTTCCGGCAAAGAGGGCGGTCAGCAGTGCGATGGGGCCGAGATACAGCCACAGTGGATATCGCTCACCGTACCGGCGCACGGCCTCGTTCAGCGGCATGCGCATTCCGGCGATCCGCTCCAGCTCCGGCAATCCTCTATCGATCAGGTAGAACCCCACATGCGCCGCACGTTCGTCGACAGGGCTGCGTGATGCCGCGGCCTGCGCCAGTTGCACGGCCTTGCGCGCCACATCGACTTCGGAAACTGTGCTGCGCTTGGCGATCTTCTCGATCACGTGCCGGTAGTGATCGCGGGTGGCAAAGTCCATGCGACCGTAGACGGCAGCGGGATCCTCGCGCAGCGTACGTTCGGCGATGCTCATCGCCTCGACGAACTCCCGCCAGTCCATCACCGCGAGAAAGCGCAGACTGCCGATGCTGTTCGCGATCGACACCTGATCGGCGGCTTGATGCTGGCTTTCCGCCTGCACCAGCTGCTGGATGGTCAGGCCGAACTCGCCCAGGCGCTGTTCGACCCAGGTCAGCGGCAGCGCGAGTGCAGGGCTTTGCCCTTGCAGCCGGCGCGCGAGTTCCGCCACAAACGCACTGCTCGTGGGCGGATTCGACCGCGCCATGTCTGCGATCACGAGGATCAGGCTCTTCGGATCCTGTTCGACAACCAGGGTCATCTGGTCCGCCCAGAAACCGGCCAGATTCCGGCCGACACTGGCGGCAGCAATCCGCGCGCCGACCCGACGCAGATTCTCGATCAGCGCCAGACGAAGCATGATCGGGATCGCCCATAACTCGCCCAAGGTCAGCGGTGTAATCGTTTGATACGCCGCGATGAATCGGGCGAGGCTTTCCGGATCCACTTGCCCGTCGCCGTGCGCGATGGTTTCGAGCGCAATGTCGTAAACCCTTGGCAGTCCTGCCGACGGTCCGCTTCCCAGCCGAGGCAGCTCCCGGCTATATCCCTTTGGCAGATGTCTTCTGGCGGTGCGAACCTGCTCTTCGATCAGATAGAAGTTGTCGAGAAGCCACTCGCCCGCCGGCGTGATCGGGCGTTCCGCCTTGATCGCGTCCGTCAGCAGGCCGCATGCCTCCAGCAAAACGCGTTCGTTCTGGGCGAGGCGCGTGAGCAACGGATCGCGCGGACGTTTGATTCCTAACGTATGCGCGGAGGCCAGCGTCTTGCCGTGGAGCTCCATCTGATCGGCGCTGAACAGCTCCGACCGTAGTGGCGCTTCCTGGCCCGCGTGCTCAGGCGTCCTGCCGTTGCGATGAAGGAATGGCAGCAGCTGGAGCAGCCTTTCAAGACCTGTCATGCCATGCGCCTTCCACCGTCAATCTCGGTTCGTCATAGGATAAGCGGCGAGCGCCAAGCTGCGGCTGAATCTGTGACGTGCGAAAATCCGAGGGCAAGGCCACAGAATCGACACGCCCTTTGCGTCGACCGCTGCGAAGGCACAGTTTCCCAAGTGTAACGTCTGATGATCTCGCATGGGTCCAGGCGAAGTCTTCTGCCGGTCCAGGTGAGAAATCGGAGATTACGAGATCGAGGTCGTCAGCTCTTAGCGCCTTGCGCGCTGCGGCGGCCGCGCAGCCCAGACATGTAGTCGTCGATCTATCGTGGCCGGCGCTGAACAATTCCAATCGAAGCGGCGGCTTCTCGACAAGCGGCTCGCGCGACAAACCACTGGTGCGCAAACGCGCCCGGATGAATCAATCTCCCAGCAATTCGTCGATCGGATGCAACTGCTCCACATGCTGCGACACGACCTTGATGATGACGATGATGGGAACACTGAGCAGCATTCCCCAGATGCCCCATAGCCAACCCCAGAACAACAGCGAAATGAACACGGCTGCCGAATTCATGTTGGCGATTCGCCCGGTCATCCAGGTGGTCACGAACGTTCCAACGACGGTCGCGATCGCCAGCGATGCACCGGCAACCAGCAGGACCATTGCAAACGACTCGAACTGCATGAACGCGGCCATTCCCACTGCGACAGCAGTGACGCCCGGGCCAAGGTAAGGGACGATGTGCAACAGTCCTGCAGCGACGGCCCATCCTCCCGCGTTCTCGAGACCGATCCAGCTGAACACGATCCAGCTGAGCAACCCGACCAGGAGGTTCGTCGCCAGCAGCATCAGCATGTATTTCTGGATCGAATTGTTGATGTCGTCGAGAATGTGGACGGTGATCTTTTTCTTCGAAAGCGACGGCCCGGTCAACCGCACGAGCTTCCGTTTGAAGGTGTCGCCCCCGAGCAACAGAAAGAAGACCAGGAAAACCACCATCGCCGCCTGGCCCATCGCTCCGAGGGCGCCCATCGAATTGGCCCACAGGAACGTGCCCAGCCTGAAGGTGGGCTGGTCCACGATGACGTGAGTGGCAGGTGGACGCGCAGTCACGGAGCCGCCCGCCGCTTGAGTCGTCGCCTTTTCCACTTCGGTCGCCGCGTTTTGCATCTTCTGCATAGTGCCGATCTGGCCTGTTCGCACGCTGGCAAGCGCGGCGGCGAACTTGGTCGCAGCTGCCGGAACCTGTTCGATGATGGTCTGCATTTGTCCGCGCAACGAGTACGTGCCGAGGACGAGCGCACCGATCGCGCTTGCCATCACGACGACGGTGCCTACGACGCGCGGGATCTTGATCGCTTCAAGCCATGCGACGAGCGGATTCAGCGTGTAGGAAAGGACGATGCCGAGCAACAGCGGCACCAGGAAGCCCTGCGCCCACGACAGGGCGAAGAGCGCCGCGAGCGCCGCCAGGATGCCTAGCGCCAAGCCCCGCGCATCCACCGGTATCCACGTTGCGGCGAAGGTGACGAGCGACGTGTCGACGGCAGCGCCGCGTTGCTCCACCGTACGCGCCGGGTCAGCGGTGCTGGTTGCGGCCGAAACGGAGGCGGTGTTCATGGCTCACCGACGAACAGCGTAGGCACCTTTCCCTGAGTGAAACAATCCGCCGTCACGGGCGGGGTTACAGGCGTCCCATCAAGAACAGCACGACTACGATTAACAGCACGACACCCACAAGTCCACTGGGCATGTATCCCCAGCTTCGAGCGTGGGGCCAGGTGGGCAGGACGCCGATGAGTATCAGAATCACGACGATCAGCAGAATGGTGCCAAGACTCATGATCTTCTCCTTCCTTACTCGAGACAATGCGGAGATCGCGGCTCCGTCATCCCCAGTCCCGATCGCAACAACCGCCAAGAAGGCGATGCAAATCCGCACCTGCTCACCGCCCCGTCGCCGTCCTCCTGACGATCGACGAAACGTTGACCGGCGCTTTGGCGTCCGCTTGCAACGCGCTTTCCGCGTCGTTGCGACGGTCGCGCCGGATTCTTGCGAAGGTCCTTTTCAGATCGGTGTTGAAGCTCGCCGTATAGCGAAACGAAGGATCGAGAATCGATTTCATCTGGTCTCACGCAATTTCGTCGGTACCCCTCCAAAATCGGCCGACAGGCTTCGAAAATCACTTTGCGGCCACGACTAGGGAAGCTCGTGCCATTACGCTAGCCGGATGCCTCGTTGCCGTCAGTACGGTGGCGCACATATCCCATTCGCGTGATGTTTCCAGGAAAAGGGCGCTAAAGAGGAATGGGCGGAGGCAGGAGATCCGAAACCGGCAGCACGTCCGGCGGGCGCCGACCGGCGTTTGTCCGGAACCGGACAAGGGAGCGCCCGGCGGGTTTACACTATCGGGATGGCAGCCGACCGACCGAGCCGCAGCGTCGGAAGAGCGTCGTCCAGGGCCCCGAAGGACAGCTCACCCATGGCTGCGCCCGCCCGCCACAGTCCCCATCAGAATCACCTGCTCGACGCGCTCCCGAGCAGCGACTACGACCGGCTCGCATCCCATCTGGAACTGATACCGATGAAGCTCGGCGGGGTCCTCTACGAGCCCGGAGTCAAGTTGCAGTACGTCTATTTCCCCACGACTTCCATCGTGTCGCTGCTGTACGTTCTGGAGGACGGCGCGTCAGCCGAAATCGCCATCGTCGGCAACGAAGGCATCCTCGGAATATCCCTGTTCATGGGGGGCGACACCACACCCAGCCGCGCCGTCGTGCAGAGTGCGGGGCACGGCTACCGGCTCAAGGCCGAATTGCTGAAGAACGAGTTCGGCCGTTTCGGTCCGACGATGCATCTCCTGCTGCGCTACACCCAGGCGCTGATCACCCAGATGGCTCAGACCGCGGTTTGCAATCGGCACCATTCGGTCGACCAGCAATTGTGCCGTTGGCTCCTGCTGAGCCTGGATCGTTTGTCATCGAACGAGCTCTCGATGACCCAGGAATTGATCGCCAACATGCTCGGCGTGCGCCGCGAAGGGGTCACCGAGGCCGCCGGGAAGTTGCAGGACGTCGGCTTGATTCGTTACCGCCGAGGCAGGATCACGGTGCTCGATCGGGCGGCTCTGGAGGCGCGGTCCTGCGAGTGCTATCAGGTGGTCAAGGCGGAGTTCGATCGTCTCCTGCCCTACGTCGCGGCTTAGCTTTCAGAGCTCTCTCTTCGTGGCGTGGTGCTCCGCGGCGCCGAGGACTTATGTGCGCTAGCGCGCAGACGGGGCAACGAGCGCTGCCGTACCCTCGCTCCGCTCGCAGTCGGTGTTACCGCGCTTGCATCGTCAGCATCAATCCCGGGTGCTTGAACGGCGGTGGTTTCGCTACCTGCCGCGGACGAGTCCGATGCCACCGACCCCACGCCCCCCCGCCGTCGTCAATCGCCTGCTCGAGGCGCTGCCGAGGAACGACCTGCGCCGAATGCTGGCCGGTTGCGAAACCGTCGAGCTCGCGTTTGCCGACGTGCTTTACACACCCAGGGAGCGCCTCAGCCACGTCTATTTCCCGACCGGGAGCTTCATCTCGCTGATCATGCCGGTCGACGACTCCGCCTCGCTCGAAGTCGGCCTGGTCGGAAACGAAGGCATGTTCGGCATTCCGCTCGCGCTCGGAATCCACGTATCGCCCGTGCGTGCAGTGGTACAGGGCGCAGGCTCCGCGTTACGAATGGACGCCGCGCGCTTCTGCCGCGAACTGGGACGCAGCCAGGCGCTGCAATCCGAGACCAACCGCTATGTCTTCGTCCATTTGAGCCAGCTCGCGCAGACGGCGGCCTGCACGCGCTACCACCTTGTCGAGGCGCGGCTCGCGCGCTGGCTGCTGATGACCCAGGATCGCGCGCACGCGAGTACCTTCCACGTCACCCAGGAATTCCTGGCCTTGATGCTTGGTGTCCGCCGAGTCGGCGTGACCAAGGCGGCCGGTGCGCTGCAGAAGCGCAGCCTGATTCACTACAGCCGCGGCGACATCACGGTTCTCGACCGGCGTGGGCTCAAGGCCGCTTCCTGCGGCTGCTACAACGCAGACCGGGAATCGTACGATCGAATCCTCGGTTGATCGCAATCCTGACGTTGACGACTGACCCCGATCACGCCAACCGTTGCGCTTCCCGCTCACTCCGAGATATCCAAGCGACCGCGTGCAAACGGTCGGCGACCGCTCGATCGATGTTCAGGCGATCGGACACCGACCATCCTGTCGGCGGCTGACCGAACAGGCTGACCAGGAACGTGCATGCCGCCAGGTACGAGCCGGCCGCGGTCGGATGACTGCCGTCTTCCAGGTAGAGCTGCAGGTCAGGATCGCTGCGCAGCACGGCGTGCCACGCCTCGCCTACGGGAACGACGATCGCTTCGATTTCCGCTGCGATTTCCTCGACCGCCGCGGAGATCTGGGCCTGCGTCTGCGGCGCGTTTTGCCGTGACCATGTGAGATAGAGCGCCGTCCTGGCCCCCCGCTGCGCGATCTCGGCGGCGAACAACCTCACGTTCTCGTGATACCGCTTCGGTGACTTGAGCGGAAGCGTGGTTTGTTCCTGCAGCACGACGTAGTCCCATTGCGTCGTCGCGAGGGCCTTCTGCGCGACACCGGCATTCCAGTGCCGGCGCAGACTCGCGCCGCCGGCGACGATCGATTCGACGGCCACCCGGCGCGGAGGCTCGGCCGCCGCGGCGAGATCCGCGATAAGTCGCGGCAACTGATTTCGCGACGTATAGCTGTTGCCGATGAACAGGATCCGCAGGGGCGAAGGATCAGGCATTCATCGACCTACTGCATGCGCTGGTGCGCGCTGACAGTCGCAGGCCTCACCGCCTACCCGTCAGTTTGCGGAAAGCGCTCCAGTGCCGCAGTGCTTCCTGCTGCAATCCGAGATTCGCGCACACCTGCGCGAGATTGTGATGCGCGTCGGCGAGATCGGGGGCCGCCTGCAGCGCCGCGCGATAGCTCTTCGCGGCATCCTGCGGTCGCTGCAGGTCCTCCTGCAGGACTGCCAGGTTGAACAGAAGCGTGGCATCGGCGCCACATCGATCGATGCCCTTGCGGTACGTCGATGCCGCTTCCTGCAACTTTCCGCGCTCGTGCAGGAGTCGACCCAGGTTCACGTACGCATCGCAGTAGTTCGGGTCGATCGCGAGCACCCGACGATAAGCGTCGCACGCTGCGTCCGCTTGGGTAGCTTCCAGTGCCGACGCCCGCTCGAACTGCGCATCCGCTGTCGCGTCGTCGCTATCGCGTCATCCGGCTGCGCGGCGTTGAAGAACGCCAGTCGCCCTTCCGGAGAGGCAACCTTGAACTGCAGCACGTACTGCCCGCTGTCGGGCTGCCACTGCGTCTCGCCTTCGCTCACGACCACGGCATCGCCCACGGCCTCGATCCTGAGTCCCGCGAGCGGCATCTCCTGCGGCAACTGTGCGCGCAACCGGCGCAGCGAGCGGAGAATCCGCGCCGCGGGGATCTTGGCTTCCGACAGCCCCTGTGCGGCGCGCATCACCACCAGATCGGGAAAGCTGAAGCGGTATTCGCGGCGCCGGCCGCGCGTGGGCGTCACGAAACCCGCATCGATCAGCCCGCAGACGACGGAACGGGAAAGTCCGAGCAGCTTGCCGACGTCGCGGAGCGAATAACCCTCAGTCTTCGTCACCAGTCAACTGTACTGCCAATATTGCACTACCGCTTGGCGGATTTGCGGCGCGGCTTCCGGCTCGGCTGCGATCTTCTTTGGCGGGCTTGCGTTGCCCGGCCTTGATCTGCGTCGGCGGCGTTTCTGCCGCGACCGCCTTCGAAGGCTCACGCTTGCCCGACGCCTTGTCGAGGCTTGCGCGCAGCGCCTCCATCAGATCGATGACCTGCGCGCCGGTTTCCGGTGCACTGGGTGAAATGGCAATCTGCTCGCCTTCCACCTTCTTCTGGACCAGGCCTTCGATGCGCTTGCGCACATCGTCCTCGTACTGGAGCGGATCGAATTCATCGGACGAAATCTGCGCCGATCAGCTGCTTCGCCAGCGCAAGCTCGGTGTCCTTGACCGGCGCGGCCTCGATGCCCACCTCCTCGATCGTGCGAACCTCCGGCGCGTAGAGCAGCTGCTGCATCACCAGGCCGCCCGGAACGGCCCGCAATTGCACGATGTACTGCTTGCCACGCGCCGCATACCGCCCCACTGCGGTCTTCCCGGTCTGTCGCATGCTTTCCGCGAGCAACGCGTACGGTTTCGCGCCGCCCTTGTCGGGCCCGAGAAAATAGGCCTTGTCGTAATAGATCGGATCGATGCTTTCGGCGGGGACGAACTCGTTGATCTCGATCGTCTGCGTTCCCTTCTCTTCCAGCTCCTTCAACTCCTCGGGAGTGAACGTGACGTACTGATCCTTGGCGAATTCATAGCCCTTGACCATGTCCGTCCGCTCGACGACGACGCCTTCGCGTGCGCACAGGTACTGCTGCTTCAGTCGCGAACCGCAGGCGGCGTGAAGCAGGTTGAACGAAATGCTGGCCTGCGCCTGCGTCGCCGAATACAGCTTGACCGGGATGGAGACCATCCCGAAGCTCACGGTGAGCGAAGCCAATGCACGAGCCGCCATGACGCGCCTCTCGAGGAAAATGGGCGGAAGAGCCGCCCAAGACGGGCATCGTGCCAAAATGCCGGGAAACCTTCAACCATTGCAGCGCCACACCGCGGATCGAATGCGGCCGGGTGTGGTCTTTTCGTCGAAACAACGTCCATGGCGCTAGAGCGGTACCGGCAAAAGCGCAATTTCCGGGTAACGCCGGAGCCGGCGGGCGAGCTCGGAAAACGCCGTTCGCGCGAGCTTGTCTACGTCATCCAGAAGCACGCGGCCAGCCGGCTCCACTACGATTTCCGGCTGGAGCTCAACGGCGTGCTGCTGAGCTGGGCGGTCCCCAAGGGACCCAGCCTCGATCCCAACGACAAGCGCCTCGCCATGCACGTCGAGGACCATCCGCTGGAGTACGGCGAATTCGAGGGCGTGATTCCGCCCAAGCAGTACGGCGCGGGAACGGTCATGGTGTGGGACCGCGGCACGTGGACGCCGACGACCGATCCGGACGAAGCGTACGCGAAGGGTCGCCTGAAGTTCGAGCTCCACGGCGAGAAGCTCAAGGGCGGCTGGAACCTCGTGCGCAGTCGCAGCGGCAAATACGGCGGCGACAAGAGCTGGTTGCTGTTCAAGGAAGCCGACGACTTCGCGCGCCTGGGTCCCGAAGCGCTGATCACCGAAGACCGCGCGCAGAGCGTGATCACCGGCCGCAGTCTCGACGAGATCGCGGCCCAGGCCGATCGCGTGTGGCATTCGAACCGATCGGCCACCGCCAATGTGACGAGCGGCGCGGTTCGCAAACACCAGGCCGCGCCGATCGAAGACGTCGCGAAGCTCAAAGGCGCTCGCAAGGGCGCGCTGCCCGATCGGCTCGAAGCGCAGCTTGCGACGTTGGCAAAGCGTCCCCCCACCGGACCCGCCTGGGTGCACGAGATCAAGTACGACGGCTACCGGATGCTGTGTCGCATCGCCGAGGGCGAAGCACAGCTGGTGTCGCGCACGGCGAAGGATTGGACCGCGAATTTTCCCTCGCTCGCGCGCGCCCTTGCGCGGTTGCCGGTCGAGTCGGCCTGGCTCGACGGCGAAGTCGTCGTCGTCGACGCGCAAGGACGCAGCAGCTTTCAGGCGTTGCAGAATGCCCTCTCCGGAACGAGCACCGCGACACTCACCTATTTCGCATTCGACCTGCTCTACCTGAACGGTGTCGACTTGCGCGGCGTCGCGCTTGGCGAACGCAAGCGGCTCCTCGAGGCGCTGCTATCGACGCGCGCCCGCGACAGTGAAGTACAGCGAGCATTTCGAAGCGCCGGGCCCGGCGTTCCTGCAGAACGTGCAGGCGCTCGGCCTCGAAGGCATGGTTTCCAAGCGCGCTGACCTTCCGTATCAGCCGGGCCGCGGATCCGCATGGCAGAAAATCAAATGCGCGCGGCGTCAGGAAATGGTGATCGGCGGGTTCACCGACCCCGAAGGATCTCGCGAAGGCTTCGGTGCGTTGCTGCTCGGCGTCTACGAGCCCGACGGAAGATTGAGCTATTCCGGCAAGGTCGGCACCGGCTTCACCATGGCATCGCTTGCCAGCGTGCACCGCTCGCTCACCGGACTCGTGCAGAAGGCGAGCCCGTTCCACAATCCGCCGACGAGGCGCGGAGGCCCGCCGCGCTCACTGGGTCAAGCCCGTCCTCGTCGCAGAGGTCGCGTTCACCGAATGGACGGCCGACGGAACGCTGCGCCATCCGTCGTTTCAGGGTCTGCGGCCGGACAAGCCTGCCAAGGATGTCGTTCGCGAGCGCGAGACGGAGCCCGTCGAAAGCGAAATCTCGAACGAAGCGCCTGCGGAGATGCCGGCCCGTGCGAATGCTCGCACGACCAACGACAAGGACGCGATCGCCGGCGTGGCGACTGACCAATCCCGACAAGCTGCTCTACCCCGAAGCCCGACTCGCGAAGCGCGATCTCGCCCGGTACTACGTCGCGGTGGGCGAGTGGATGCTCCCGCACGTTCGAGGCCGGCCGCTGAGCCTGGTTCGCTGCCCGAACGGCTGGGACAAGAAGTGCTTCTATCAGAAGAACGCCGATGATTCGGTTCATGCCGCGATCTCGCGCGTCATCATCGACAATGGCGACGGCGGGCACTCGACGTACATGATGGCGGAATCGGTGCCCGCGCTGGTCGCGCTCGTGCAAATGGGCGTGCTCGAAATTCACCCCTGGGGATCGCAGTCGGGACGGCTCGGCTTGCCCGATCGGCTCGTCTTCGATCTCGATCCCGAGGAATCGCTGCCCTGGGAGAACGTGACGCAGGCCGTGCTGGTCGTCAAGACGCTGATGGAAAACCTGGGCCTGACGCCGTTCCTGAAGAGCACCGGCGGAAAGGGGTTGCACGTCGTCGTCCCGATCGAGCCGTCGGTGGGCTGGGAGGACGTCAAGGGATTCACGAAGGCGGTCGCGGAGCTTCTCGAAAGGACGTTCCCCGACCGCTTCACGGCCAAGCTCCTGAAGATCTCGCGCCGCGGCAGGATCTTCATCGACTATCTGCGCAACGCCGAGGGAGCCACCGCGGTGGCAGCGTATTCGCTGCGCGCCAAGGCGAACGCGCCGGTGTCGACGCCGATCCACTGGGACGAGCTCGCGAAGGACGTGCGCTTCGCCCACTTCAACGTGCTGACCGTTCCGAAGCGACTGGCCAAGCTGAAGAACGATCCGTGGCGAGGGATCGGCGAACGCGCCGTGTCGTTGACCCCGGCGCTCATGGCCAGGGTCGGCTACAAGCCTGCGCTGACCAAAAGGAGAACAGGCGATGCAGTTGTCGGTCGGAACGAGCGGGTATTCGTACAAGGAGTGGCTCGGGCATTTCTATCCGGAGAAGCTGCCCGGCAGCGAGATGCTGCGCTTCTACGCCGAGCGCTTCACGACGGTCGAGATCAACAACACGTTCTACCGCATGCCGGCAGAGTCGATGCTCGCGCAATGGTTGCAGCAGGTTCCCGATCAGTTCACGTTCACGCTGAAGGCGCCGAAGCGCATCACGCACGACCAGCGGCCTGCGCGAAAGCGAGTCGAGTGTCGCCGAATTCCTCCGCCGCGCGGACATCCTTGGAAACAAGCTCGGCGTCATCCTGTTCCAGTTGCCGCCGTACCTGAAGAAGGATGTTCCGCGCCTGAAGGAGTTTCTCGACCTGCTGCCTTCCGGCAAGCGGATCGCGTTCGAATTCCGAAGCACGTCATGGCAGGACGACGAGGTGTACGAGCTGCTGCGCAGCCGCGCCGCGATTCTCTGCGTGACCGACACCGACGAAGGCGACACGCCGTTCATCGCGACTTCGGATTGCGGTTACATACGCTTGCGTCGAACCCACTACAGCGACGACGACCTGCGCGCGTGGACCGCGCAGATCGCCGCGAAGGCGCTGCCGCAGACCTACGTCTATTTCATGCACGAAGACGAAGCGCTGGGGACCAAGTTCGCGCAACAGCTCAACGAACTGTGGGCGGCACGCTGAGCGAACGCTCTCGGATCGTCTCGCAGGCCTGCGAGCGTCGATCGACCTCGCCTGGATGTGACGCGAGTCATGCACCGAAGGTGACGAACCTCGCTGAGTAACGTGACCGCAATGAATGTCGGGACCCCTGCCTCGTTGCTAGCCTCGTGACCGCTCGTCTTTCGAGGCAGGAGGCAGGATGGTCAACGGGTTCCGACTCCGCGTGGCGCTGCTGTTCGCGACACTTGCATGCCATTCATTCCTCGGGGGCTGCTTGTCCTCGGATTCGTCAGACGCCGAAACACCTCCGGTCATCGTTCCGGAACCGTTGCGCGTCGATTGCTCCCGTGGGACCGGAGGGTGCCCGGTCATCACGATCGCGGGCGACCCTGCGTCGTCGATCGGAACGTTCACCGGCTTCGCCGATCCGGGAATCCGTCAGGATCCCGCCGTCGCGAACCGCATCTGGATGCTCTATTCCTATCTCGACGGGCGGCGAGGCGTCAGCGCCACCGGTGACCCGGTTGGAATTCCGCACGTTTCGACGCACCTCGCCCGCAGCGACGATGGAGGCTCGAGCTGGCGATTCGAGGCCAATCTGTGGGACTCGACGCTGACTGCCGATCCGGAGGCTCGCGGACCGGCCAGCTACGTCGGCTCGGAGACGCCGAGCCTCGTCGCGGTGCGCGACGGCAACGATGTCGTCTGGTACAGCGTGCGCCTGGCCTATTTTCTCGAGCCGGTCACCGCCTACCAGCCGCGGTTCCTGACCAGCTGGACGGTGCGCATCGCGACGGCGCGGAGTCCTTCTCCCGTCGCGCTCAAGCAGGCACCGGAGGCGGTACTGGGAACCGCGACAACCTCGCCCGTCTATGGGGTACACGTTCGCCTGTCCTCGCTGTCAGCCGAACTTGCCGGGTGCGCGTTCTGGAACAACCCGGTCGATGGCCCATCTGAACGAGCGCCTCTATCGTCGTAACCGAATGCATGGAGTTCGACGGACGTCGCACCCAACGCGTCACGCTCGCGGATCGTCGTGTTTCGTACGCAACCTTCCGGCCCGCCATCGACCTGGCGCTGGGAGTACGCCGGCGTGCTCGCAGATCGCACGTTGGCCGCGGAGTTTGGGGGCCAGCGGCTCGTGTCGGCCGATATCTCACGGGCCCGCGACGGCACGCTCCTGCTTCTGATGACACCTCAGGTCGACACGCCGTTCGGACTGGGATGCGTGGCGCTCGAGCTGACGTCGCTCGATCCGCCGCTCATTCGTCGCGACCCGGCAGGCAAAGCCGTTGTGCGCTCCATCCAGACGGCCACGGCGGACACGGGGTGGCATACCGGCGCATGCACGCACGATCCGGCCTCTGCAACGGGCATCATTACGGTTGCGGCGACGAGCACCAATGGCCCGCGCGCCGAACTGCGCGCGACTGGCGTTCGGCCGTAAAACGACCCCGAGGCTCAGTGTCCGGTGATCGCGATGATCCAGGCGAGACGCATTCTGATGGCTGCGTTCGTGACGATGGTCACGATGACCGCGAATGCGCGCGACCGCGCAGAGACGGACGAGCTCGCGGCGATGACGAACCGGCACGCCCCCGCCGCGGCGAATTGTCTTGCGCCCTTTCGCGTTGGTTATCGCGTCGCGCGCTTCGGAACCATCACCGCCGCCGTCTGGTACCCCACGACGAGCCGAGAGGACGTTCATCCCTACACGTCGGGATTAAAGGGCGCAGTGGCTCGTTCTGGCGAGCCGTTGGGGACCTGCGGACCGTTTCCCCTGGTCGTGTTCTCTCATGGGCTCGGCGGCTGCGGGATCCAGTCGATCTTCTTCACCGAAACACTCGCCCGTCACGGCTATGTCGTCGTCGCGCCCGACCATCGCGACGCTCTGTGCAGCGTGGAGGGAACGCGACCCGCTTCGTCCACATGGGGGCAACAAACGCCCGTGTGGGATCCCGCAGCGTGGAATCACAACAGCCATGTCGATCGAAGGAACGACATCGGAACGATCCTGAACACGATGCTCGGCGAAAGCGCGTGGAAGAACTGGGTCGCGGCCGACCGGATCGGCATCGTCGGACACTCGGTCGGCGGTTATGTCGCCCTCGGAATGGTCGGCGGATGGAAGGAGTGGAATGATCCGCGAATCAAAGTCGCGTTGCTCTTCTCCCCTTACAGCCTGCCGTTTTCGATCCGGAGCACTTTGCACGCCATCCGCGTGCCCCTGATGTTTCAAGGCGCGGACTTCGACCTGGGCATCACGACGTTCATCGAAGGACCTCAGGGGGCTTATGCGCATTCGAATGCACCGAAATACTTCGCCAAGCTGCGTGCGGGCAATCATTTCATTTGGACCAATCTGCAGTGTGCTGGCGCTACCAGCGTCGAGACCTGCATTCGAACCAGGCCCGAGGCGCAGCTGATCAATGCGTATGGCGTGGCGTTTCTCGACTACTACCTGAAGGGCGTCCCGCATCCGTTGCTGTGGCGGCCGAATCCGGCGTTGTCGGAATACGTGTTCGAACGCTAAGGCGCCGGCGCTTGGTCACGGAAGAAGCTCACGCGTAAGATCGTGCGACGCGTTGACGTCCGCTAGAGGACGGGGCTCCTGTCCGTTTTTCGCGTCCTTACCGGGCTCGAGGCGCTCGCTTTCCTCGTCGCCTGTGCCTGCAGGCGCTGCGATCCGAATTGTCCTGGCGCGCACCGTCGGTGATGGGCGCCGTCGGCTTCGGCCTCCTGCTGGCCTACCTTCTTTGGGAACGCGGTCGCGAACGGCTGGGCGCCTTCTATCTGTCCGCCGCGCTGGTGTTCACCTCGGTCGTTCCGATAGTGGGCTATGCGACGGTCCTGCGGCTGCGGCTCGCGAGCGGCGTCGATGCGCAGGCGGCGACGGCTCAGTCGTGGATTCTCGTGATCCTGTTGATGGTGCCGTTGCTTCTCGTGGCTTGGCAGCACGGCTTTCGGAGAGTGCTCTGGTTTTGCGCCGCGATCACGGTACTCGACCTGCTCCTGAATCTGCCGATCACTTCGGCGGAGGGTGTACCTGCGGCGACGGTGATCGTTATCGCGCTCGTCAGGTGCCTCTTCCTGCTGCCGGTCGGCTATGCGATGACCCGGCTCGCGATGGCGCAACGCGCCAAGCAGGACAAGCTCGCGCAGGCGAATGATCGGTTGATCCGACATGGCGCGGTTCTGGAGCAACTTGCCACGAGTCGCGAGCGCAACCGTCTCGCGCGCGAGTTGCACGACACGCTCGCCCACACGCTGGGGGGATTGGCCGTTCAGCTGGAGGCGATGAATGCGCTCTGGAACGCCCACCGCGAGGCCGCTCGCGTCATGCTCGGCGAAGCGCTGGTGACGACCCGCTCAGGGCTCAAGGAGGCGCGCCGCGCCGTCGAGGCACTGCGGGCGACACCGCTCGAAGACCTGGGGTTGCCGATGGCCCTTCGCGAGCTGGCCCAGCCCATTGCGGCGCGCGCCGGCGTGGCACTCGAGCTGCAGTTACCCGAGCGCATCGACCCGGGGTTCCAGGACGTCGAGCACGCGGTGTATCGGGTGGCGGAAGAAGCGCTGACGAACGCGGCCCGGCATGCGGATGCGCGCCGCTTGACGCTTGCGCTCGAACGGGATGCGGCATCCCTTACGCTGACGTTGCCGACGACGGACGGGGCTTCGACCGCTCCACGCTGCCCGTGCAGGGGCATTACGGCGTACCGGGCATGCACGAGCGCGCGAAGCTGATCGGCGCGGATTTCGAAATCGAAAGCGCACCCGGCGCCGGTACGAAAATCCGGTTGGCGCTGCGGAGGGAAAGTGATTCGCGTCCTGATTTGTGATGACCAGCGCGTTGTCTGCGAGGGCTTGCGGGTCATTCTCGGCACCGCGTCGACGCTCGAGGTTGTAGGCGTCGCGCGCAATGGGGACGATGCAATCGAGTTAGTCGCCGAGAAGCATGCGGACGTCGTGCTGATGGACCTCAAGCTGCCGGGCATGAACGGCGTTCAGGCGACCCGCGTCATTCGCTCGCGATTTCCGGATGTCCGGGTCCTGGTGCTGACGACCTTCGCCGACGATGAATGGCTGTTCGACGCGGTTCGAAGCGGCGCCTCCGGTTATCTGCTCAAGGAATCCGATCGGGATACGATCGTCGAAGCGATCGAAGGCACGGCGGCGGGTGAGACCTACGTCGACCCGGTGGTCGCAGGCCGATTGCTGGCGCATGTGTCGGGGGGCGCGCCAGGACCCATGAGCCCCATCATCCAGGCGCTCACCGAACGTGAGCTCGAAGTCCTGCGCTTGATCGGCAGCGGCGCAAGCAATGCGGACATTGCCGATCGGCTGCATTTGTCCGAAGGAACGATCCGCAACTACGTGAGCGCCGTGCTCGCCAAGCTCGACGTCAAGGACCGAACGCAGGCCGCCCTGCTCGCCTTGCGTTCCGGATTGGTCGACAGGCACAGCAACGGTTAGTGTTGTGTAGCGACACGTAGCAATGCGTAGCAGCAATCTGCTGCGCATCGCCGAACTCGAGAATCTGCGCTTGACTTCGTTGGTCCTCGGAACATCAGGGAGAAATTACCTCTCTGAACGTCGACTCGTTCAGTAATCCGCGGAACAGGAATAGCGGCGCGGCCCGTCGTGTTTGCCCGGGCGAGCTGGTTGTGTCCGCAGCCAGCAGATACGCGGCGAAAGCTCGCCTTCCGCGTGCGCGTCGCGAATGTCGATGGCAAAACGAGCAGGAGGATTCCATGCCGAACAGGCGGGTGTTCGTTGCTGGCGCATTGGCGTTGATTGGAGGAGCAACAATTTCGGCGAGCATCCGGGCGCATCCGGTATTCGCGCCGTTCGATAACACGCAGTTCGCGCCGATCCTGCGCTTTGGTCCGCTCATCTCGCTGGATACGGTAGTCACGGGACTTACCGCGCCGAACAAAGGCGTCGCAGCACCCGGCGATCGAGAGCATCTGTATGTCGTCGATCAGGTGGGCATCGCCTGGAAGGTAAACCTTGCGACCGGTGGCAAGACGGTGTTTCTCGATGTGTCGAGCCGCTTGGTCACGCTGGGGTTCCTGGGGCCGAACACGTTCGATGAACGTGGCTTTCTCGGGCTTGCGTTTCATCCCGACTTCCGCAGCAACGGCCTCGTCTACACCTACACCTCCGAGCCGAACGGCGGCCCGCCGACCTTTCCCACCACGTTGCCACCGGGCATCCCGCCGACCATCAGAACGTCGTGGCGGAGTGGCAAATGGGCGGCGCCGGCCCGGTTAGCCGCCGCGAGCTCCTGCGCGTCGATTGGCCGCAGTTCAATCACAACGGCGGCGACCTCGCGTTCGGGCCGGACCGGCTGCTCTACTTCTCGATGGGCGACGGAGGCGAGGCGGACGATCAAGGTGTCGGGCACTTGCCGGGCGGCAACGCGCAGAGCTTGAGCAACCCGCTCGGGAAGATCCTGCGAATCGACGTCAACGGCCGCAATTCGGCCAACGGACAGTACGGGATACCGGCGAGCAATCCGTTCGTCGCCAGGAACGGTGCCGTCAAGGAGATCTTTGCATTCGGCTTCCGCAATCCCTTCCGCATGTCCTTCGACCGCAAACGCGGCGATCTGTATGTCGGCGACGTCGGGCAGAACGACATCGAGGAAGTCGACCGGGTCGTTGCCGGCGGCAACTACGGCTGGAACCTCAAGGAAGGGACGCTGTTCTTCAACCCGAACGGCGACGCGGAGGGATTCGCGACGCTCGATCCGGTTCCCGGCAGGCCCATTCCCGCAGGATTGATCGACCCGATTGCGCAATACGACACGCATTGGGAAGGTCACTCCGTGATCGCCGGCTTCCTCTATCGCGGCGAGCGTTTGCATGCGCTGAAGGGTCGCTTCATCTTCGGCGACTTTTCCCGCCTGTTCAATTTTCCCGGCGGGCCGCACAACTACGGAAGGCTCTTGCATATCGACGGCGATTCCGGCGGTCCGGGTCGCCTGCGCGCAATCCGTGAATTCCACATCACGCCCAGCAATGCGCCCAACCTGGCCGTGCTCGGTTTCGGGGAGGACGCAGACGGCGAGATCTACGTGATGGGTAACGTCTCGGGCATTCCGTTCGGCACGGGCGGCGTCGTCCTGCAGCTCGTTCCGGCCGATCATCACGAGGAGGATTAGGTTATTCGGCCGAGTAGGTTTCCCGAGAATCGGTGCTCAGTTACGTCACTGAGGCCACACGATTTTCGGCGGAACGACTGGAACAGCGCGAGTGAGCAGCGTTAACGCGCCCTAGCAGGAAAGCGAAGGAGCAGTCTCGCCGCACTGGGTGACGAATTGCTGGCGGCGCCCTCGCGGGCCGCCAGCAATCTTTCCCATCAGGCGGTCGTGATCGACTCGACCTTGTCGGGATAGAACGCGAGCCGCGCCTTGATGACCAGCATCTCGTCGTACGGCTGCTCGTAACTCCAGACCGCGTTTTCAGGTCCATCGGCCAGCGAGAAATACGACGCCTCGCCCTTGAACGGGCAGTACGTACGATGGCTGGAGCGGCGGAGCCGATCCATCTTCACGTCGTCGCGCGGCAGGTAGTAGACGACGGGATAGTCGCCTTCCTTCAACTCGAGCGCGTCACGGGTATCGGCGATGACCTCGCCGTTGAACGTGACTCGGACGCGCAAGCCTGCCGGCTTGACCTCGATTCGATGCTCCGGGTGCTTGCTGTAGCCCGGACCGCTATTGGCGCTCATTTCCGAATCACTACTTTGCGGACAAGGTCCTGACCGGCCGCACCTCGATGCTCCCGACGCGCGCGGGCGGGATCTTCGCGGCGACCGCGACCGCTTCGTCGAGACTCTTGGCGTCGATCAGATAGAAGCCGGCGAGCTGCTCCTTCGTTTCGGCGAACGGACCATCGGTCATCGAGACCTTGCCATTGCGGACCCGCACCGTCGTCGCGGTGTCCACGCGTTGCAAGGCCTCCGCGGCGATATAGCTGTCGCTCTTCCGGAGGGAATCGCCGAAAGCCATGCATTCACTGTCGGGAACAGCATCGAGGTCCTTCTCATCCATATAGACCAGGCACAGGTATCTCACGTTCTTCCTCGCTTGGGTGCAGGGTACGTACTCGTCCCTAGTCGAACGAGGACGGCTGAAATCGACAGCGGATCGCGTCGAATTTTGCGTGAGGGGTCGATAGGTGCCGTCCAGTCGCAGGCGGGCGGACTCGCGATGCGTGTCGATTTCGAGCTCGCCGGTTCGACTATTCAGTGAAGGCTCCCTCGTTTCGGGGTTGCCCGAGACAAGCAGGAGCCGCAAATGGAAACCCTCACGCGTTGGTTGGCGACTTTGCGTCGCTGCGGGCAGAAGCTGGGCCCCTATCTGATGCTGGAGATCGTCGTGCCCGGCGGAACGCTGCTGGCGCTGCTGCTCTTCCTGTATCAGCGCAGGAAGATGTCGGGCCCCCTGCCAATTTCGGGCTCCACCGAATGACAAGAGGCTTGCCGCGACATGCGGGAACGCGACTGCCCGAACGGGCAGCCGCGCGCCTCGTGTCAGTCAACGGTTCGCTTACGGCTCGTACTTGAACGACAGTTGCAGACGGGCGCGGTAAGCGACGACTTTGCCGCCCTCGATCTTCACGTCCAGCTTGGCGACTTCCGCGATACGCAGATCGCGAAGCGACCCGCCGGCCGTTTGTACTGCGCTCTTCGCCGCATCCTCCCACGACGTCTTGCTGCTGCCAATGACATCGATGACGCGGTATACGCCTTCACCACCGGCGCTCTTTGTGCTCTTTGTGCTCTTTGTGCCCTTTGCCATGGTAGCTCCTTGATGGCTGATGACTCCTGCCAGGTGTCGAACGTGCCTCGTCGTTGCCGGCTACGCCGGTGAGCAGGCCCCGAGTTTCGTTAGCCTCTCCCCGCTAGGATAGTCGAAATCATTCGCGGGGACGCTAGCCCCCGCCCTCGGTGATCAGCCACGATGGGGCAACGCCCATTCGTTGAATCCGCGCGCTGACCGGAGAGGGCCGTCGGGTTCGGCCGCGCTTGGAATCAATCGCTGGCGAGCGCATCCAATCTCATGCAGGGCAGCTGCCGCTCGGCCGTTGTGGACTCACGTCGTGAATCGGCAGGGAATCGGTAAAACCAACTGAGGAGGAAGCCATGAAGGTACGTGAGGTGATGACTCGCGGGGTTTGCATCGCCAACCCCGATCAAAGCATTCGTGAAGCAGCCTGTCTGATGGCCGAGATCGATGCCGGCGCGTTGCCCGTCGGAGAAAACGATCGGCTGGTAGGCATGATCACCGATCGCGACATCGCCATCCGCGCCGTGGCCGCGGGACACTCACCGGACGCCAAGATCCGCGGCGTCATGTCGAAGGAGGTGCTGTACTGCTTCGACGACGAGGACCTCGACGACGTCGCCAGGAACATGAGCGATGCCAAGGTGCGGCGGTTGCCGGTCGTGGACCGCGATAAGCGCCTGGTCGGCATTCTGTCGCTCGGCGACCTGGCGCTCAATGAAGATGCGAAGACGGCTGGGCAAACCATCGCCCACATCTCGGAACACGGCGGAGCGCATTCGCAGACCAGCCACTGAGGCGCTGAAGGGGGCCGGACGGCTGGGGTTCCCGGCCCCCTAAGCGCGAGCGTTGTAGCTGACAGAAGTCGACGAACGGTCCGGGCGGCCCGCGCACGTCGCGGCCTCGGCGCTGGCGCACGGCTACGCGCTGCTGGGTTCGACCGAGAGCGATGCGACCTATCAGCTTGTCGTGCGGCCGGGCGTGCGCACGCCTGCCGAGCTCAAGGGCGGTAAGCTCTACCTCACGCAGCAGGACTCCGTAGCCGCGTACGTGGCGCGGGGCATGCTGAACGAGGCCGGCGTACAAAGCCGCAAGGATCGCGCTCGCCAAGGGCTTCAAGACCGTGTACTGGTTCCGCGGCGGCATGCCGGAGTGGGAGAGCAACGGGATGCCCGTCGAGTCCTCGGCAGCCGCGAGCGCGGAGGCCACCCCTCGCACGGCCGCGCCGGCCGTGGCCAAAGCCGCCGGCACGCAGTAGCCGAACGCCTCGGCTCAGGTCGGCTTATCGGCGGCGCGCGCTCGGCGCGATCCGATGTCGCCGGCTAGCGTTTCGGCTGCAGGATTTGCGCCGTCGCGCGGCGCAGAATTTCGGCGACGCGCGACTGTTCGTCGTCGTCGGCGTCGAACTTGCTGTAGAGCGCGGCACGCAGCGACCGGCGCGCGTCGTTGAGCTCGTCGCGCCACTGCGTCGGCTCGTCGCTCGACTGCTCGTCGACGACGCCTCGCGCCGCCCGGGTCCCGCCGAAAGCGCGGCGAACGCCTTGCATGCGCCTCGCGATCCAGCGCAGCTGAGCGAACATCGCCTCGGCGAACGCACGCCGCTCGTCGAGCTTGTCGCGGCCCGCGTCGGTGATGTGATACGACTTCTTCGCACCCTCGACTTCGACCCTCGCGTAGCCCAACTCTTCGAGATACGTGAGAGCGGGGTAGATCGTGCCGGGACTCGGGCTGTAGAAGCCGCCCGAGCGTTCCTCGAGCGCCTTGATGATCTCGTAGCCGTGGCGGGGCTTCTCCTCGAGCAACGCAAGAATCACCAGTTGCAGATCGTCCGCGCCGAGCTTGCGGCCGCTGCGAAAGCCGTGCAGCGCGTGATCGCCGTGACCGAGCGCCGCGCCGAAACCGAACGGCCGGCCGTACCGACCCATGCAATGACGCGCGGGGCCGCCGCGCAGCCAGCTGAACGTTGCGTGCATCGTCTTCTCCTCGACAAGCTATATCGTACGATATATCTCACGTTATAGATTGTCAAGCGGCAGCACTGCGATCCTCGGCGACGCCCCTCCCCGATCGCGAAAGGTCCTGGAGAAAGCCAGGGTGCGCAACGCCCGCGCGCCCTGGCGTTGCGACTACTTGTTGAAATAATCCGTCACCTTCTCCCAGCGTCCATTGCGGATCTGATCTACGCGAGCGGCACGCGTTCCGAGATGGTCGCTGCTCGAGAAGCTGTAGCGCGGCGCTCCGAAGAAGTCCGGCTCCCGGGTCAATCCCTCGACCGCCTTGGCGAAGCTTTCATTGGTGAGGTTCGGACCGGCCTTCTGCACGGCCTGAACGAACAGGTCGGCGCTCACGTAGGCGATCACGGTGTAGTAGTTCGGATCGGCGTTGTAGCGCTGCTTGTACGCGGCGATCCACTCCATCAGAGGCTTGTTCCTCTCGTCCGGGTACGGTTGCGGCAGCAGTGGAATGCCGTACAAGCCCTCGGTCGCTTTGCCGCCGAGCTCGTGCACCTGCGCGCCGTAGGCGGCGGCCGTTGTCAGCATCGGCACGTCCCATCCGGCTTTCCGTGCTTCCCCGACCACGCCGACCGCCTCGCGCAACACCGCTCCGAGCACGACGAAGTCGCAGCCGGCGCTCTTCACCGTGGCCACCTGCGAAGAGAAATCGGTGGCGCCGCGCTTGTAGCTGGCCTTCGCGCACAGCGGCAGCTTCAGCGACTTCAGCGTCTCCTCCGCGCCCTTGAGCACGTCGGCGCCGTAGTCGTCGTCCTGGTAGACGATTCCGACTTTCTTGTAGCCATTCTTCTCGACCAGGTACTTCACGCCGAGCGGCGTGGTGACGGAATACGCGGGGAGATTCGCGAACTTGTACTTGTGCAGCGGCTCGTAGGTCGGCGGGATCGGCGCGCCTGGGAATACGTGCAGCACATCGCGCTCCAGGAACAGCGGCATCGTCGCCATCACGATGGGCGACCCCAAGGTGCTGATGGCCGCAAAGACCTTGTCCTTCTGGATCAGCTTCTGGGCCGCGAGCACCGCCTTCTTCGGATCGTAGCCCGAGTCCTCCACGATCAGCCTGATCTTGCGTCCGTGGATCCCGCCCTTCTCGTTGACCTCGTCGAAGCGCATCTGCAGCCCGTTGCGGAAGTGCGTCCCGAGCGCTGCGATCGGCCCGGACAGGTCCTGAAGCGAGCCGACGACGATCTCGGTCTTCGATACGCCTTGCGTCTGTGCGCCGGCGTCCAGCGGCAGCCAATGCCGCGGACGGCGAAAGCAAGGGTCATCACGAGCTGCGAGCGTTTCATCTGTATCTCCTGTTTCCGAAAATTGAACGTCCGGGACGAAGCCTTCGTCATCTGCGTCCGGCTGTCAGCGGTACATGGCCTCGATCAGCGGCTTGTACTTCTCGTTCACCAGCTTGCGTTTGAGCTTCATCGTCGGCGTCAGCTCTTCATCTTCTGCCGTCAGCTTGTTTTCGATCAGGCGGAATTGCTTGATCTGCTCGACACGGGCAAAAGCGGCATTCACCCGGTCGATCTCGCCCTCGATGAGTTGCCGGATCTCCGGTGCGCGACAAAGGCTCGCGAAGTTCGTGAACGGTATGTCGTGGTCCTGCGCGTACTTCTCGACGTTGTCGTGGTCGATCATGACGAGGCAGGTGAGATACGGCCGCCGGTCCCCGATCACGACCGCATCGGTGATATAGGGCGAGAACTTGATCTGATTCTCGAGCTCGGAGGGGGTGACGTTCTTGCCGCCGGCGGTGACGATGATGTCCTTCAGGCGATCGGTGATCCGCAGGTAGCCGTCGTCGTCGAAGCGCCCGACGTCGCCGGTACGCAGCCAGCCGTCGACGATCGTCTCGGCGGTCTTCTCGGGCACGTTGAGATAGCCGAGGAAGACGTGATCGCCGTGGATCAGGATCTCGCCCTCGGGCGAGAGCGCGATCTCGCCGAAGGGAACGCTCAGCCCGACAGTGCCGGGTCGCGGGCGACCCACCGGATTCGCGCTCGCCGCCCCGCTGCATTCGGTCAATCCATAGGCCTCGATCATCCTGATCCCGAGCGCCATGTACCAGCGCAGCAGATCGGGCGAGATCGGCGCCGCGGCCGTCGCTATCCACTTGCAGCGATGCACGCCGATCGACTTGCGGATGTTGTTCAGCACCAGCGTGCGCGCGATCCAGAACGCGAGACGCAGCGCGGGCGATGGCGCCTGACCGTCTATCCGGCGGTCGGCTACCCGCTGGCCGACGGCGATGGCGGCGGAGTAGGCCCAGCGCTCGAGGCGGTGTCGCCTCCTTCAGGCGGATCATGATCGCCGAATAGAACTTCTCCCAGATGCGCGGCACGGCGAGAAATACCGTCGGCGCGATCTCGCGCACGTTCTCCGGGATCGTTTCCGGGTTCTCGACGAAGTTCAGCACCGTGCCGGTGTACAGGCTCAGGTACGCCCCGGCGATGCGCTCGGCGACGTGGCACAGCGGCAGGAAGCAGATGCGCTCGTCCGCTTCCGCCTGCGGTAGGACGGAAGCGTGACCGCGCGCGGCGTGGATGACGTTGCGATGCGACAGCATCGCGCCCTTCGGCTTGCCCGTGGTGCCGGAGGTATAGATGAGGATCGCCAGGTCTTCGGGTCGCCGTGTCCGCAGCCGCGTTTCCCACAACTGCGGATGCGCATGGTGGTGCTCGACGCCGAGACGTTGCAGCTCCTCGAGGCTCGTGACCTGCGGATCGCTGAAGTGATGCAATCCGTCCATGTCGAAGACGATGATCTTCCGCAGCAACGGCAGCCGCGCACGCACCTCGAGTGCCTTGTCGAGTTGTTCCTCGTCCTCGACGAAGAGGTAGACCGAACGCGAGTCGGCCAGCAGATATTCGACCTGGGTGGCGGCATCCGTCGGGTAGATGCCGGAGCACACGCCACCTGCGCCAAGCGCGCCGAGATCGGCGAACAGCCACTCCCGTCGCGTGTTCGAGAGCACCGAGACGGTTTCGCCCGGCTCGAACCCGAGTCGCACCAGGCCGAGGCCGACCGCACGCGCGGCGTCGCCGAGCTCGCGCCAGGTCGTGCCCCGCCAGATCCCGAGTTCCTTCTGCCGCAGCGCGACCTTGTCGCCGCGACGCGCGACCGCGTTCCAGAACATCTCGGGGAAGGTATCGCCGGGAATGAGAGGTTCGATCGCTTCGCTGTTCATGGGTCGGCCTTCACCGCATCATCGCCAGGTCTTCGTGCGCTTCCAGCGCCGCTCGCCGCGTACCGAGGCGGCCTGCATGCCGAGGTAGAACTCCTTGACGTCGTCCTTCTGCATCAGCGCCTCGCAGGTGTCTTCCATCACCACGCGACCGACTTCCAGCACGTAACCGAAGTGAGCGTGGGTAAGCGCCATCACCGCGTTCTGCTCGACGACCATGATGGAAATCTCGCGTTCGCGATTGGCGCGGGTAACGATCTCGAAGATTTCCTTGGTCAGCTTGGGCGACAAGCCGAGGCTCGGCTCGTCGAGCAGCAGCAGCTTCGGCCGCCCCATGAGCGCGCGACTGATTGCGAGCATCTGCTGCTGCCCGCCGGAGAGACTGCCTGCGGGCTGGCGCGCGCGCTCCTTCAGGATCGGAAAGTACGTGAAGGCCAGGTCCAAGTCCGCGGCGATGCCGTCGCGGTCGCGCCGCGTGTAGGCGCCCATCATCAGGTTGTCGTGCACGCTCAGGAACGGAAAGACCTCGCGACCCTCGGGCACATGACAGATGCCGCGGCGCACGATGGCGTCCGGTTCGAGCCCGTGAATGGGCTCGCCCTCGAATTCGATCTGTCCCTTGGTCGGATCGAGGATGCCGGAGATGGTCTTCATGATCGTGGTCTTGCCGGCGCCGTTGGCGCCAAGCACCGCGACGATCGCGCCACGCGGTACCGACAGCGAGACACCGCGGATAGCGGTGATCGGACCGTACGCGGCCTCGATATTGGTGAGGCGCAGGATCGTGTCGACCGCAGGTTCTGAGACGTACACATCAGCCTCCGAGATACGCTTCGATGACGTCGGGATGCCGCTGCACTTCCGCCGGCGTGCCGCTGGTGAGCACCTGCCCGTAGTTGAGCGCGAGCACGCGGTCGGACACGCGTGCCACCAGGTTCATGTCGTGCTCGACCATCAGCACTGTCACGCCGAGATCCTGCTTGATGTCGCGGATCCACCACGCCATGTCGTCGGTCTCCTCGACGTTGAGTCCGGAGGACGGCTCGTCGAGGAGCAGCAGCCTCGGCTGCATCGCCAGCGCGCGCCCGAGCTCGACCACCTTGCGCACGCCGTAAGGCAACCCTTCGACGCGGCTGTCGCGGTAATGCGCGAGATCGAGGAGGTCGATCACGCGCTCGACCGCCTCGCGCTGCGCGCGCTCGGCGCGATGCACTCGCGGCAGGAACAGCGCATTGGCCCACAAGCCGGTGCGGCGATGGCAGTGACGGCCGATGAGCAGGTTGTCGAGCACCGTGGCGTGCTCGAACAGCTCGATGTTCTGGAACGTGCGGGCGATGCCGAGGCCGGCGATCTCGTGCGGCGCCCGTTGCGTAACGTCGACGTCGCCGAAGAGGATGCGCCCCGTGGTGGGCGCATACAGACGGCTGATCAGGTTGAAGATCGTCGTTTTGCCCGCGCCGTTCGGGCCGATGATGGTGAACACCTCCCCTTCGATGACCTCGAAGCCGACGTCGTTGACGGCCTTGATGCCGCCGAAGTGGATCGATAGGTTCTCGACGCGCAATAGGCTCATCTGAGACGCTCCGATTTCATGAACGTCTTCTGGCGCCGGAACATGTCCTGCTTGTAGAGCGGGAAGTTCTGCAGGTAGTGGCGCACCTTGAGCCAGCGACCGTAGATGCCGAGCGGCTCGAACACGATCACCAGCACGAGGATCAGGCCGAAGACCGTCGGCTCGAGCCCGGTTTGATGGGCGATGGCGGCCGGCAGGAAGTCCTTGGCGACTGCGATCAGCTTGCGGCAGCGCGATGAGGAAGATCGCGCCGTAGATCGCACCGTGCAGCGAGCCGATCCCGCCGATGAAGATCATCATGGCGAGCTCGATCGAAAGGATGATTCCGAACTGCTCGGGGCTGATGAACTGGAGCTTGTGCGCGTAGAGCGCGCCGGCGAGCCCGGTGATGGCGGCGGACAGGGCGAAGGATGCAGTCTTGTAGCGCGCCAGGTGGATGCCCATGCTCTGCGCCGAGATCTCCGAGTCGCGGATGGCGACGAACGCGCGTCCGGTCGGTGCGCGCAGCAGGTTGAGCACGCCGAGGACGACGAGCGTCAGGACCGCCAGCGCCAGGTAATAGAGCTCCCACTCCTCGTCCACGCGGACGCCGAACAGGTCGATCGATCGCAACGTCATGCCGAGACTGCCGCGCGTGACCGACTCCCAGCGCGTCAACCCCTCCTGCACGATGAAGCCGAAGGCCATCGTCGCGATCACGAGGTAGATGCCGGTCAGGCGCAGTGCGGGCAGGCCGATGATGATGCCGGCGAGGCCCGCGAGCACAGCGGCGGCGACGAGCGAAACGGCAAACGGCACGCCGTGGACCTGCAGCACGGCCTCGGCATATGCGCCGACCGCAAGGAATGCGGCGTGGCCGAGCGACACCTGGCCGGTGTAGCCGGTGAGCAGCATCAGGCCCACGCCGACGATCGCGTAGATGCAGATGAACGTGAGCTGCGAAAGGTAGTACTCGGGCACCAACGACGGCGCCGCGAGCAATCCAAGCGCGAGCAATCCGTACCAGAACGTCTGACCGCCGTGCCGGAACAGCTGGATGTCCTGGTCGTAACTGGTCTTGAAGACGAATCGCATCGCGGTCCCTTGGGGATTAGACCTTCTTGCGCAGCCGCTCGCCGAACAGTCCGTGCGGCCGAACCATGAGCACCAGCAGCACGACGATGTAGGCGGCAACGTCCTTGAAGCCTTCGGGCAGGTAGAACCCGGCGAGCGACTCGACCACGCCGATCAGGAGTCCGCCCGCGATGGCGCCCGGCACGCTCCCGAATCCGCCGATCACCGCGGCCGGGAACGCCTTAAGGCCGATGAACCCCATGTTCATGTGCACGAAAGCGATCGGCGCGAGCAGCACGCCGGCGAATCCCGCGACGGCGGCGCTGATGGCCCAGACGAGGGAATTGACGCGCGCCACCGGGATGCCCATGTAGTACGCGGCGAGCTGGTTCTGCGAGGCGGCCTGCATCGCGACACCGACTCGCGCGAAGCGGAAGAAGCAATAGAGCAGCGCGCACAACGCCAGCGTCATGACGATGACCGCGAGTTGCTCCGCAGAAATCGCAAGGCCGGCCAAACGCAACACTTCACCGGTATAGGGCGCGCGGATCGTGTAGGTCTCGGTGCCCCAGCCGGGCACCATGCTGACCAGCCCGCGCAACATGAAGCCGATGCCGATCGTCACCATGACGATCGCGAATGGCGGCTGTCCCAAGACCCGCCGCAAGACCACGCGGTCGAGCGCGATGCCGAACGCCGCCATCACCAGGATCGCGGCTAGCACGCCGAACCAGAACGGCAGCCCCATGATGGCGACGGCCGTCAGCGCAACGAAGCCGCCCAGCATCATCAGGTCGCCCTGAGCGAAGTTGACGGTCTCGGTCGCCTTGTAGATCAGCGTGAAGCCCAGGGCGATCAGGCCAAGCACGCAGCCCATGGCGAGGCCGCTGACGACGAGTTGGAGGAACTGGGTCATGACTGCTGCCTGGCCTGCGATGCGGGACCTTGCCAATTTGGTCGCTGATGCGGCACATCGTCGCGCAGGCGAACGAGGCCGTCAGTCGTTCGGGCGACGTCGCCCGGACGACAACGGGCGCTGCTTGCGTCTACTTGCGGCAAGGGCCGGTGGCGACAAGGCCACCGGCGAGACCCCGAGTCAGGCGAGGATGCGCGAGGCCGGAGAACTCCCGACGCGCGCTCTTCTACGCCTGGAAGGTCCGCAGCTTCTCGAGATCGAGAATGGTGATGCCGACGCGCTCTACTCGCAGCATTCCACGTTCCTCGAGACGCCTGAGCGCCTCGTTGGTTCGTTGCCGCGACAGCCCCGCCAGCTCGGCAATCTCGTCCTGCGTGATCGCGAGCGTCCGCTCGGTTCCCGGAGACAGGATGGGATTGAACAGCGACGCCAGCGACAGCGCGACCCGCGCGTCCGGCTCCAGCAACCGGTCGCGGCTTGCCAGGCCGATGAACTGCTGCAGCCGTTCGTTCAGGATATCGATGATGAT
The DNA here is from genome assembly GCA_963804205.1 of uncultured beta proteobacterium. Taxonomy (GTDB): domain Bacteria; phylum Pseudomonadota; class Gammaproteobacteria; order Burkholderiales; family Casimicrobiaceae; genus VBCG01. The sequence continues at coordinate 172,411 of CAWDPJ010000015.1, forward strand.
GCGATTGAACCCGATGTTCTCGTCCAGCAGCGACATGAAGACCTTGCGCGGCAGGAACGCGATCTCGCTGTTGCGCAACGCCACCCCTTCGTATTGGCGGGGTACCTGCTTGATCACCGAACCTTCACCAAACCACGCACCGGTTCCCACGGCGACGAACGTGGTCGCACGCCCGTCCCGGCCGATCATCGTCATCTTGGCGAAGACCGTCGACAACGCCCATCCAGTAGTCCACCCGTTCTCCATGGTGGAAGATATGACTGCCCTTCGGGTAGATGCGCGAAAAAGTCTCTGCTTCCACGCGACGCCGCTGGTCCGGAGTCAGTCCCCTGGCCCACACGGCCTCAGCGAGCGTCTGCGCCAGTTTCGACATTGTTTTCGGCCAACGAAGCCAATCGTCAAAGGTATGCGGAAAGGACCGGGCTACGGGTAAGGCTATGCTTCGGCTTGACCAAGTAATGATACGGAGTTGCTCGACTCCCCGAAACTCGCTGGCGATCGCGGTGCCCGGCATCGTGATGCTGGCAAGCCCGTCCGCAGCAACTGAAAGGAGCCTCCATGCGTACTGAAAAGAACCCCGAAATCTGGTTTGCCGCGGGTGTGAGGACGCCTTTCGTCAAGGTTGATGGGCCGCTCGGCAAATTCGATGCGATCGAGCTTTCTGTTCCGGTGGTGCGGAACATGATCGACCAGCTCCAGGGCGCCGCGCCGGACTTCGCCGTCTGGGGAACCGTCGTGCCGAATCTGACGTGGAGCAACATCGCGCGGGAAGTGCTGATGGACGCAGGAGTCGCTCCGACCATTCCCGCGTTCTCGACGGTGATGGCGTGCTCGACGAGCATGATCGGGGCGATCGAAGCCGCCGGCATGATCAACGGCGTCAACCGCAACCTCGCGTTGGTCGGCGGCGTCGAGAGCCTGAGCCGGATCCAGCTGGGTCTGGGCCAATCGCTTTCGGACTGGATTCGCAAGTTTCAGCAGGCGCGATCGCTGGGACAGAAGGTCTCGCACGTCACGGACCTGAAGCTTGGCGACGTCAAGCTCTATATCCCCGCGGTGAGCAATCGCACGACCGGTATGAGCATGGGCGAGCACACCGAGATCACGGCCAAGGAGTGGAACATCGGGCGTGAAGAGCAGGATCGAATCGCGCTGGAGAGTCACCAGCGCGCGGTCGCCGCCTGGGACCGGGGTTTCTTCGACGATCTCGTCATCCCGATCGGCGACTTGCGCCGCGACACCATCCCGCGCAACGACACGTCGATCGAGAAGCTGGCGAAGCTGCCGCCGAGTTTCGACCGGACCAGCGGCCGGGGCACGCTCACCGCCGGAAACTCATCGCCCTTGACCGACGGCGCTGCAAGTCTTTGGGTGGCCTCGCAGGCCGGGCTCGCCAAGCTGCCCACCGGGATTCACAAGGCCCGGCTGGTCGACTGGGAGATCGGCTCCATCGATCTGCGGACGGAGGGGCTGCTGATGGCCCCGGCGTTTTCGATCCCGCGCCTGCTCGCGCGCAGGGGTTTGACCTATGCCGATATCGATATCTGGGAGATCCACGAGGCCTTTGCGGCCCAGGTCCTCTTTCACATCAAGGCGCTCGAAAGCCCCGACTTCGTACGACAGAAAGCTGGCGTCGAAGCGGCGTTCGGCGCTTTCCCGCGCGAGCGAATGAACCCGAACGGCGGCAGCGTTGCGCTCGGCCATCCCTTCGGCGCAACGGGAGCGCGGATCTTGAGCCAGACCGTGAAAGAGCTCTCCAGCCGGCCGGCGGGACAACGCGCGATTGTCAGCATTTGTGCGGATGGCGGCCAAGGCAGCGTCGTTCTCCTGGAGGCGGCGTAGTCCTGTCAAAAGGAACACGGTTGCCTCGCAAAGGACAGCGACGCATTCGTTCGCCTGGTTGCACGTATTGCTCCTCCCCCAGCGCCTGCATGATTCCTCGAGCAGCGTGCCCCATTCACGCACTCGTGCCACGAAGCGGGGATCCCGCCCGTGAGCGGTGGCGTCCGCGCGTACGGCTAGTCGCCGCGGGGCGCGACCCCTCTCTATACTGGTCGATGCCAATACGGCGTACGCTGCGCATGCGAAGTCATCGACAGCGCACCGGAGCACATGTGACGCAAGACATCGATATCAAGGCGCTGATCCGGACTGTTCCCAACTTTCCCAAGCCGGGTGTGCTGTTTCGCGACATCACGACACTGCTCAAAGACGCAGATGGCTTTAGCGCGGTCGTCGAGAAGCTCGGTGCCGCCTATCGCGGCCACCCAATCGACAAGATAGCAGCGATAGAATCGCGCGGCTTTATCATCGGTGCCGCGCTCGCTTACAAATTCAAAGTCGGCTTCGTGCCGATCCGCAAACAGGGGAAGCTGCCAGCGGAAAACTTCGGTCACGACTACCAGCTCGAGTACGGCGCCGACCGCCTGGAAGTGCACCGAGACGGGATTCAGCGGGGCGAGCGCGTGCTGCTCGTCGATGACCTGATCGCAACCGGCGGCACCGCCGAAGCGGCGCTCAGGCTGATCGGCATTGCCGGCGGATCGGTCGTCGGTTGCGCTTTCGTAGTGGACCTGCCCGACCTGGGCGGACGCGAAAAACTGGAGAGACTCGGCTATCCGGTGCTCGCGCTGTGCGAGTTTCCCGGGCACTGAGCGCGATTGCTGAACGTCACTAGTGAAAGTGACGCAGCAACCCATCTATGCAACTACGAGGACCCCGGTGCGCGTGCGCTTTCTCGTACCCAACGGCGAGGTCATCGAGTCGGTACGAACCGACGACTAGCTTGGACGAGTGCTCGTACACTCCGAAGCGCCCGTCAGTGCTTGGATGCACTTTAGGCCCCGGTCAGGTACCCCAGCGCAACGCCGCCGTGTGCACGGGCGCGTCCCACAGGTTCCGCAGCGCGTCGTCGAGCAGGCTGACGGTGATCGAGCAACCGGCCATCTCCAGCGATGTCACGTAGGTGCCGGTGAGATACCGGGACACGCGCACGCCTTTCCCTTGCAGCACGCGCAGCGCCGAATGGACCATCAGGTACAGCTCCATCGCCGGCGTGCCGCCGAATCCGTTGACGAGGAGCAGAGCTTCCGCGCCGGGACTTGGCGCGAGGTCCTTGACGATTGCGCCGACCATTTCGTCCGCAATCGCGTCGGCGGACGACAGCTTGACGCGGCGCCGCCCGGGTTCGCCATGGATGCCGACGCCGATTTCCATTTCGTCTTCGCCGAGCGTGAACGTCGGCTTCCCGGCGGCGGGAACCGTGCATGACGTAAGCGCGACGCCCATCGAGCGCGTCTGACGGTTCACCTGTTCGCCGAGCGCCTTGAGTTGCAACAGCGAGGCTCCCTGCTCGGCGGCGGCGCCGACGATCTTCTCCACGATCAACGTACCGGCAACGCCCCGGCGACCGGTCGACCAGGTCGACGTTTCGACGGCCACGTCATCGTCGGTCACGACTGTCGCGATGTCCCTGCCCGCGAGTTCGGCGGCCATCTGGAAATTCATCACGTCGCCTTCGTAGTTCTTCACGATGAAAAGGCAGCCGCTGCCGGTTTCCACCGCTTCGACCGCCTCGACCATCTGGTCGGGCGTCGGCGACGTGAACACCTGACCGGGACAGGCCGCGTCCAGCATGCCGCGACCCACGAAGCCCGCGTGCAGCGGCTCGTGCCCCGAGCCGCCCCCCGAAATCAGCGCCACCTTGCCGGGCTGCAGTTCGCGCCGGCGGACGAACTTGTGTTCCGCGCCGAGCGAAACGATATCGGCATGGGCTGCCGCGAAGCCGGCCAGACTCTCGGCGAGCAATTGGTCCGTGGCATTGATGAGTTTCTTCATGGCGTTCCTGCGAAGTCTCATTCCTCGTCGCTGAAGCGGGCCAGGCGTCGCGCGATTTCAGCGATCGTCTCGTCGAACAGCCGGTTGCGCCGCGCATCGCCCAGATCGGGCACCGTGACGATGAGCTTGCGCGTGCCTGCGGGCTTCCTGACCACGTCGAGCCGTCGCGGATGCGCTTCCGCATAGGCCGCCAGGAATTCGCGTCGGTCGGCGGCCGTGAAGTGGCAGATCTCGAAGATCGTCTCGAGGTGCTGTACCGGGATCGGCACCGCGTAGACCGGATTGGCGATCTGCGAGATGAACGATCGGTTCTTTCCCAGCGCGATCGCCAGCCGATGGCGCGTTCCCGACGGACGCGTGTCGAGAACCCGCTTCAGCACGCGCTTTGTAGGCGACGACGGCATCCACGCGCTCGCGTTCCGGCTTTACGTCGGCCATGGCTCGGATTCCGCAATCGAGCGGACGTCGATCGCCGCAATCGCGAGTTTCGCGCTACCCACGAGCGCCGGCGCCATCGACAGCGAGCGCAATCCCGTGGCGAGCAACAGCGGGATGGCGCGAGGATCGCCGCCGGCGTCCCCACAAAGGCTAACTTCGATGTGTCGTGCACGCGCCGTGTTCACCACCCATCGGATGAGACGCAGCATGGCCGGCTGCGTGGGTTCGGCCAGGTCGGCCACGGCACCGATATCGCGGCCTGCGGCAGCCACGTATTGCGTGAGGTCGTTCGAGCCGATCGAGAAGAATTCAGCGTCGAATTGGTCGGCAGCGATCGCGGCCGCCGGAACCTCGATCATGATCCCGAGGCTCGCGCGTCGGGCGGGAATGCCCGCCGCACCCAATGCCGCGACCTCGGCGTCGAGAATGCTGCGCGCAGCCGCGAGCTCGCGCGGCTGCGTCACCATCGGCAGCATGATCTTCACGTTGCCGTGCGTTGCGGCGCGGGCCAGCGCGCGCAATTGCGTGCGAAAGACGTCGGGATGCGCAAGTGAAAGCCGGAGTCCGCGCATGCCCAGGAACGGATTGCTCTCGCCCACCGACGTAAGCCCCGGAATCGGCTTGTCGCCGCCTGCGTCGAGCGTTCGAATGGTCACGGGCCGACCCTGCGCCCATTCGGCGATTCGCCGATAGGTCGAATACTGTTGCTCCTCGTCGGGCAGCCCATGCCGGTCATGGAACAGGAACTCGGTTCGGACAAGCCCGATGCCGTCGCAGATCGCCGGATCGAGATCGGCCAACTCGCGGGGATCGGAAATGTTGAGCATGATCCGGATCGGCGTGCCGTCGGCGGTCACAGCCGGCCGCAGCGCCGCGGCAGACGCCAGCACCGCGCGCCGTGGCGGCGGCTCCTGCATCGTGCTCGAATTGCGCTCGGGCCGCGGGGCCCGGGTTGACGATCAGCTCTCCGCGATGCGCGTCGACCAGCGCCTCGGCCGGAAAGCTCGGCCAGGTCGACACCGAGACCCACGACGGCAGGAATACCGCGGGAACGTGCGAGCATCGCTACATGGCTGGTGGTGCTGCCGGCCGTCAGCACGAGCGCTCCGCCACGCGACCAATCGATGGCGAGGAAACGCGAAGGCGCCAGATCAACCGCCGCCACGATGGCGCCGGGTGGCACGTCAACCTCGATCGCGGATCCCGTCAGATGCGCGAACACGCGGTCGCGGATGTCGCAAAGGTCTGCCCCGCGCGCTCGAAAATATTCGTCGTCGGACGCCTCGTAACCGGCGATTTCCCGTTGCATGGCATCGAGCCATGCGTGATCCGCGGGGCGACCCGCGTCGATGGCCGAGAACGCGGGCTCGGCGAGCACTTCGTCCTCGAGCAGCGCAACCTGGAATTCCAGAATCGCCGCCGCGTCCTCGGCCGACCGCTCGATGAGGCCCTTCAGATCGGCCAGTGCGGCGTTCAGCGCCGAGCGCAGCGCCTCCGCTTCGGATTCCGCCGCACCCGAGGCCACACGCGCGCCGCTGCCGGTCGTCAATGGGAACAACGCGCCCAGCGCGATTCCAGGGGCGGCCGGCCGGCCTACGAAGCGTTTTTCCATCACCCCTGCGGCGGTTGCGAGGATTCCTCGGCTTCGGTCGCAAAGCCCCGTTCGACGAGCGCAACGATTGCCGCGAGCGCCTCGGCCGCGTCGGAGCCGCTCGCGCGAAAATGCAGCGTTTCCCCCTTCGTGGCCTTGAAGCGCATGACCTTCACCGGGCTCTTGGCATCGACCCACGGCCCGGTCGCCGTGCGCGCGAATTCTATGTGCGCGCCAAAGCGCTTCGCGAGTTGCGTCAGCTTCACGGAAGGTCGCGCGTGCAGACCCACGTCGTTGGTGAGCAGCACGGACCCGGTGTGCATGGCGTTGGACTTCGGCACGGGATCGTCGGGAGACAAGGGGATCACGTCGGGGACAATTCCTCGGCGGTGCGCCGAACGGCGTCGAGCGTCGCGCCGCCCGATGCTTCGGTGGCCGCCATCACCGCCCCTTCGACCACCGGCGCTTCGCACACGACGACCTTGTCGCGCCGCCCCGATTCGAGCATGTCGATGGCCATCTCGCTGTTGGTCTCGGCACCCCCCAGATCCACGAGCACGGCAACGCCGGCGTCGGACCACGCCCGCTCGATCGCGCCGATGATCGAGGCAACATCGGTACCCAACCCGCCGTCCGGATTGCCCCCCGTCCAGGCGAGCGGCACGCTGTCGCCGACCATCTGGCGCACCATGTCGGCGGCGCCTTCGGCCACTTTCGGCGAGTGCGAAACGATCACGATACCTACGTTCGCCACGTTCATTCCTCCAGCACGTTGCAGACGGCGACGATCAGCAACGACGACGATCGCGCACCGGGATCCATATGGCCGACCGAGCGCTCGCCCAGGAACGACGCGCGACCCTTGATGGCCTTCATCGGTATCGTCGCGTCGGCGGCCGCCGCGCTCCGCTGTCGCAGACGATCGAGAAGCCCCGATCCGCTCGAAGCAAGCTCGTCATGCACCGGACCGAGAACATCGAGCATCGTCTTCTGGCCCACATCCGAGCGTCCGATCTTCTTGACTGCTGCGACCGCCGCACCTACCGCCTCCACCAGATCGCCGCGGTCCGGCGCCGGCGGCAAGCCCTTCCCCAGCGTCATGAGCAGCGTTCCATAGAGCGGGCCCGCTGCGCCTCCGACCTTCATGACGAGCGTCTGCCCCGCTGCGGTCAGCGCGTCGGGCAGCGGCTTCGCGGCGAGCTCGTCGAGCCGTTCGAGGATCGCCATCGCGCCGCGCCTCATGTTGAGCCCGTGGTCGCCATCGCCGATGGCCTGATCGAGCGCGGTCAGCTCGTCGGCATGCCGGATGACGACATTCGCCGCTTCCTCGATGAGCCTTCGTTGCATGGTCGAATCCAATGGGTTCTCTAGTTGGCGCGAACGCGTTCGCCATTCGCGGCAAAGAACAACGGCGCCGTCAGGTTGACATCGACCGTGTCGCCGACCGTGATACCGGCGTCGCGATCGCACAGCGTGACCACTTCCGTGTCGGCGATCGTCACATGCAAATGGTTTTGGTCGCCGAGATGCTCGATCCACTTCACTCGACCCACCGCGCCGCCATTGGCGCCCTTGCGGATGCGCACGTGCTCGGTGCGCACGCCGATCGTCGTCGCGCCCGCCGGCGCGTCAATGGCGGGGTAAAGCTCGCGCGGTACGAGATTGATGGCGGGACTGCCCAATCGCGTGGCCACGTAGGTGTTGACCGGATCCGTGTAGATCGCGCGCGGATTTCCGATCTGCACCAGACGGCCCCGATCGAGCACGCCGATCTGGGTGGCCATCGTCATCGCCTCGGTCTGGTCGTGCGTGACGTAGAGAATCGTCGCGCCGAGCTCGCGCTGAATGCGCTTCAGCTCCACGCGCAACTCGGCCCGCAGCTTGGCGTCCAGCGACGACAGCGGCTCGTCCATCAAATAGATCGACGGGCGGCGGACGAGTGCGCGGCCGATCGCCACGCGCTGCATCTGTCCCCCCGAGAGCTGCGTCGCGCGATTGGTCAGCTTGTCCTCGATGTGCAGCAGCCGGGCGATCTCGGCGACCCGCGCACGAATGCGCGCCTCGGGCTCGCGATGCGCCGGCGAGCGCAGCGGAAACGCCAGGTTGTCGTAGACCGTGAGATGCGGATACAGCGAGTATTGCTGGAACACGAACGTAGTATCGCGAGCCGCCGGAGGTTCGCGCGTGACATCGCGCCCGGCAAGCAGCACGCGACCGGCATCGGACTGTTCGAGTCCAGCGACAAGCCGCAGCGTCGTCGTCTTGCCGGCGCCGGTCGGTCCCAGCAAGACCAGGAATTCGCCGTCGGCGACGGTGAAGGTCAAGTCGGCAACCGCCATGGTTGCCCCGAAGCGCTTGGAGACGCCTTCGAAGACCAGTTCAGCCATGCGCGCCACCGTCGTGCAAGGCCGTGCGCAGCGCGCGACCGGACGCCTGGTCGAACAGCGACAATTGGCCGGGGCGGAATTTCAGTCCCGTTCGCTCGCCCGGCCGTACCGGAATGTCCGCCGGAATCCGCGCCTTCACGCTGGCGCCGGAGACCGTGGTCAGCGTGACGATCTGCGTCGTACCGAGGTACTCGGCGTCGATGACTTCGGCGCGGAGCGGAGCATGGTCGGACAGCTCGATATGCTCCGGCCGTACGCCGAGCACCAGCTCCGTGTCCGCGGTGCCCTCACGCAACTCCGGCAGCGTGATGTCGACGCTGCCTACCCGCACGGTTCGATCCCCAGGCGCCACCTGGCCGCGGAACGGAAGGAAGCTCATCGGCGGCGAGCCGATGAAGTCCGCGACGAATAGCGACACCGGCCGATCGTAGATATCCTGCGGCGTTCCCAGTTGCTCGACGACGCCGTGGTTCATCAGCGCGATCGTGTCGGCCATCGCCATCGCCTCGAGCTGATCGTGGGTCACGTAGACCGTGGTCGCTCGCAGGCGGTCGTGCAATGCGCGCAACTCGCCGCACATCACGTCGCGGAACTCCGCGTCCAGCGCGCCGAGCGGCTCGTCGAGCAGAAACGCCAGCGGCTCGCGGACGATGGCGCGGCCCAGCGCCACGCGCTGGCGGTCGCCGCTCGACAGTCCGGATACCCGGCGGTCCAGCAGATGCTCGATGCGCAGGATCCGCGCCGCATCCTCGACCCGCGTCCGCACGTCGTTACGCGACATGCCCTGCGACCGGAGCGGGTAGGCGATGTTGGTGCGCACGTTCATGTGCGGATACAGCGCGAACAGCTGGAACACGAATGCGATGTCCCGCTGCGACGCGCGTTTGAACGCCACGTCTTCGCCGCCCAGCAGGATGCGGCCCGACGTGGGCAACTCCAGGCCGGCGATCAAACGCAGCGTCGTCGTCTTGCCGCAGCCCGACGGGCCGAGCAGACAGAAGAAGTCGCCATCGCGCACGGAGAACGTCGAATCGCGCACGGCAGTGAAATCTCCGAACGACTTGTGCAGATGCTCGACGCGGATCTCGGCCATTACGCGTCACTCCGGGAACTTCGAGACGATCGTGAACAACGCGGTTCCGGCCAGCGTGGTCAGGAACGACCACGTGTACAGCGTCAGCGAGAACGGCTGCAGCAACATGAAGACGCCCGCGGCGATGACCGCCGTGGCGGCCAATTCCATCGGGCCGCGACGCAGCCAGCGCGGCCAGCGTCGGCGCTCGGATTGCGCTTCGGCGTTCATTTGCGCAGTGCTCCGAACGTGATGCCGCGCAGCAGATGCTTGCGCAGCAGCACGGTGAACACGAGGATCGGCAACAGGAACAGCGTCGACCCCGCCGCCACGGCGGGCCAATCCTGCCCGCCCTCGCCGATGATGATCGGGATGAACGGCGGCGCCGTCTGGGCCGCGCCGGAGGTCAGCAGCACCGCGAACGCATACTCGTTCCACGCGAAGATGAGGCAGAAGATCGCCGTGGCCACGATGCCGGTCGTCGCCTGCGGCAGCACGACCTTGCGGAACGCCTGCAGCCGCGTGTAGCCGTCGACCAGCGCGGCCTCCTCGTATTCGCGCGGGATCTCGTCGATGAAACCCTTCAGCAGCCAGACCGCGAGCGAGACGTTCACCGCCGTGTACAGCAGGATCATCCCGAGGCGCGTATCCGACAACCCGACGTCGCGATACATGAGGTAAATCGGGATGGCCACGGCGATCGGCGGCATCATCCGCGTCGACAGGATGAAGAACAGCAGGTCGTCCTTGGCCGGGACCTTGAACCGGGAAAACGCGTAAGCCGCGGTCACGCCGAGGACGATCGACAACGCGGTCGAGCCAAACGCGATGATCAGCGAGTTGACGAAGCGCGGCGGAAAGTTGGACGGACCGACCACCACCATGTTGCTGGATGCGCGCGAACGCATCGCAGACACCCGAAGCCGGCGGCAGCTGGGCGATGTATTCCGGCGTTTGTCGCGAGCGCGTCGTGAAGAGGTTGCAATAGCCCTCTGCGGAAGGCGTGAACAAGACCTTGGGAGGATAAGCGATCGAGTCGGGTCCCGATTTGAAGCCCGTCAGGAAGATCCAGGCCAGCGGCACCATCGTGATCACCGCGTACAGAATGACGATCGCGCCCGCAATGCGCTGCGCAAGCGGCGACGGCTGAACGACTGAATGGGCATGGCTGATTCCGGTCATCGTGCGGGCCTAACGGTTCTTCACGCGATTGAGCGCCTTGACGTAGATGTTGGCCAAGCCGAACACCGTGACGAAAAGGACAATGGCGAAGGCGGACGAATAGCCGGTCCGCCACTTCTCGAACGCCTCGCGCTTCAACGTGATCGATGCCACCTCGGTCGTCGAGCCGGGCCCGCCCGAGGTCAGCAGGTTGACCATGTCGAACATCTTGAAGTTCTCGATGCCGCGGAACAGCACGGCGAGCATGATGAACGGCAGCGCCATCGGCAGCGTGATCGACCAGAACTGCCGCCATCGGGACGCACGGTCGACTTCGGCCGCTTCGTAGAGGTAGTCGGGGATCGAGCGCAAACCGGCGAGGCAGATGAGCATGACGTACGGCGTCCACATCCACGTGTCGACGATGATGATCGACCACGGCGCGAGCTTGACCGAACCGATCATCTCGAACGACGAGGGTGGAATGCCGGTAAAGAACGAAACGACGTAATTGAACAGCCCGATCTGCGGCTGGTAGAGGAACGCCCAGAAGTTGCCCACGACGGCCGGCGACAGCATCATCGGAATCAGGATGACCGTCGTCCAGAAGCCGTGCCCGCGAAAGCGCCGGTCGATCAGGTAGGCGAGCGCGAAGCCGAGCACGGTCTGCAGCAGGATCGTCCAGAACAGGAAGTGCGCCGTGGCTTGCATCGCGTCCCAGACATCCGGGTCGGTCAGCACCGACACGTAGTTGTCGATGCCGACGCCGACGACGGTCGCATTCGGCCGGTTGGCGCGGAAATTCGTGAACGAGAGCCAGATCGTCCAGAGCAGCGGGAAGATGTTGATCGCCAGCAGCAGGACGATCGTCGGCGTGATGAAAAGCCAGGCGATCGCGCGATCGGACAAGCCACGAACGCGCCGCGCCAGCGGATGGGGCGTGGCTTGCGCTGCCTTGTCGATCAACGCGTGAGGGGCGGGCGCATTCATCATCGCCGCATTATCGGCGCAACCGCCGCCCTCCCCCGAGGGTGCGCCCCCGGGGGACGATGGCAACGGGCGGCGAAGCGCCGTTACTTGATCTTGCCTTCCTCCTTGAAGACCTTCGTCCAGTCGGCGACGAGCAGGTCCAGCGCTTCCTTCGCCGTGCCCTTGTCGGCGACGACGTAATCGTGGACGCGCTTCTGCATCGCCAGCAGCAACTGCGCGTACGACGGCTCCGCAAAGAAATCGTCGACCATGTCCATCGATTCCAGGAACTCCTTCGCGAACGGTGCGCTCTTCACGAAGCCGGGGTCCTGCAACACCGATTTCAGGCACGAGTAGCCTCCGAGCGACCACCATTTCTTCTGCACTTCCGGGGTCGCGAACCACTTGATGTACTGCAGTGCTTCGTTGCGGTTGGGCGATGCCGCGACGACGGAAATGCCTTGGCCGCCCAGCTGCACGCCCTTGGTCTTCTCGGAAGGATTGATGAAGAAGCCGATCTTCTCGCCGCCGACGTTCGGGTCCTTGTACAGGCCGGGGAAGAACGCGAACCAGTTCATCATCATCGCGACCTGGCCGGACTTGAACGCGTCGAGTCCTTCCTGCATGTAGGCGTTGGTGAGCCCCGGCGACGTGCAGCACTTGTAGAGCGACTTGTAGAACTCCAGTCCCTTCACCGAGTCCGCCGAATTGACGAAGCCGTTCATCACGTACGGCTTCTTCGGATCCTGGTACTTGAAGCCGAACGGATAGAGGACGTTGGTGACGCCCATCGTGATGCCTTCCGAGCCGCGCTCGGTGAAGATGTAGGCGCCGTAGACCTTCTTGCCGTCGATCGTCCGGTTCTGGAAGAACTCGGCGACCTGCTTGAATTCGTCCCAGTTCTTGGGCGGCGCCAGGTCGCGCTTGTACTTCGCGTTGAACTCCTTCCTGATCTCGGGCCGGTTGAACCAGTCCTTGCGATACGTCCAGCCAACGGAATCGCCCATCGCCGGCAACGCATAGTAGTTCGGCGTGCGCTTCGGCCACTCGGAGTAGCCGACGACGGTCGCGGGCATGAAGTCGCTCATCTTGATGTCTTCTTTGGCGAAGAAATCGTTCAGCTTCACGTACTGTCCGTTCTCCGCCGCGCCCCCGATCCACTGGCTGTCGCCGATCATGAGATCGCACAGCTTGCCCTTGGAATTGAGCTCGTTCAGCATGCGGTCCGCGAAATTCGGCCAGGGCACGAACTCGAACTTCATCTGGACGCCGGTCTTCGCGGTGAAGTCCTTCGAAAGCTCGACCAGCGCGTTGGCAGGATCCCACGCTGCCCAGCAAAGTGTGATCGTCTTGGTTTGCGCCTGCGCAGCGGACGCGAAGACCAGCATCGCCGAAACCGCGATGACGCTGGCAACTGCAACGAGTTTCTTCATGAGCGACACCTCCTGGTGACGTGGATCGCCAACGCCGGCCGGAGCGCCGGCGCCAACCTGTCCTGGAGCCGGCCTTGCGAGGCCGGCGTGTTTCGTGAAACATGTTTAGTGTTTGCCGATTTCCTAAACATTGCAAGGGGTCGCCGAAGACTTTTTCATGCTGCAGTGCAGCGAAACTCCGCGATCGGCGCCGCGGTCTCGTTGTTTAGTAATCAGGCCGTGACCTCAGCACGGGGCCCTGCGGGCAGTCGCCGGCGTTCGCTTCGATAGGGGGCCGGGACCGTGGCGGCCGAGCGCTTGCGATGAATCACCGGGGACTATGAAGAGCGCGCGTGTAGGGGATGACGCGCGCAGCGGTCCGTAGTGCAAGCGAACGAGGACGTTCGCACTACGCTACGACGTCCGTTTCATCCTAGCGCCGTGCAGACGGCCTCACGTGGCTCCACGAAAGGCCGGTGGCGAAGGCGCCCGCGTTGACCAGACCGAACAGGACAAGGCTCGCGGCGATGATCCAGAACAGTCCCTGCAGCGATCCTCCAACCATCGTGGTCCAATACCACCCGCCGATCGCCACCAAGGCAAAGCGCATGCAACCCGCGATCAACGGCCACGCGACGTTTCCAGCGCCTTGGCTGGCGAAGTAGAGAGCCATGCCGAAACCGTAGAACGCGTAGAACGGCGCGGCGCGGTGCAGGTAATCCACGCCGACCTGGATGACCTCGGGCTCGCGACTGAAGAGCGCAATCCAGCTCACCGGCGCCAACGCCGCAACGAGCCCGATCAGCCCCGTCGCGCCCGCTGAAATGAATGCGGCGATCCAGGCGACGCGACGCGCCCGCGCCACCTGCCCGGCGCCAATGTCGTACCGACCATCGTCAGCGAGGCGGTGCCAAGCGCGAACAGCAGCGGGATCAGGAGATAGTCGAGCCGCGATCCCATCCCATAGCCGGCAATCGCTGCGCCCCCGAAGCTTCCAACGAACCCCGTCGCCAGCACGACCGTGAGGTTGGCGACGACCGTCCCAATGGCGGACAGAATGCCCACGCCGAGGATGTCTTTGAGATGGCGCCATTCGATGCGCGTACGCACAAGGCGAACAGGTGCGCGCGGTGAACGTAGATACGCGATCAGCGCCGTGGTTGCCATGACGTAATACAGAATCATCGCGAGCCCTGCGCCTGCCACCCCGAAGCGCGGGACCGGACCCCAGCCGAAGATGAGCAAGGGCGACAACGCCAGCGTCATTGCAGCGCCCACAGCCGTCAGGAGGGCTGGAATCCGGACGTTGCCTGCGCCACGCAGGGCAGCGGCCAGCAGATTGGTGACCCAGATCGGCACTGCAGCGCCGAACACCAGGCTGGAGTAGAGCAGCGCGTTGGCAAGCACCTCACCGCTGCCGCCGAGTGCTGCATAGAATGCTCGTCCGCCGCCCAATAGCGCTGCACTGAACAGCCCACCGAAAACGATCGCGATGACCACCGAATGGCCGACCAGCGAGTGGGCGTCCTGCATGCGCCCTGCCCCGATTGCCCGTGCAATCGCAGACGAGACGCCGCCGCCGATCCCGCCATTCGACATCATTGTCATGAGCATGAGCGCAGGAAACACGAGCGCAACGCCAGCAAGAGCATCGGTACCGAGAAAACCGACGAAATAGGTCTCCGCAACGCTGACCAGGGTTTGCGCCGCGAGGACGATCAGGATCGGCAATGCGAGGCCGACCAGTGTTCGTGCGATCGGTCCACGCAGCAACGCCTCTCGGACAGCTGACTTACCGTCCCGTCGACCCGTGCCGCTCGCCTATCGCCACCTGCGCTCGTGAGAAGCTCGTCGTCCGCCGCGGCCCGTGCTGCTTCCGTGGGCAGGACGACGTCGCGCAATTGAGCCCGAGCCGTCATTCTTCGATTCCCTGCGATCGCTTCACGCGTCCAGCAGGAAGCGGCGCCGGAAGCTCGCATCGAACATTCGCTCGGGAACGAAGCGCCGCAGCCGGCCGAGCGACTTGGCTCCGCCCACGGGATAGCGCAGGCTGGGCGCCGCAGCCGATGCCGCTTCGAGGACGGCCTCTGCCACGGCTTCAGGTCGAACGCCATGGGCAGTGTCTTCCGCAAACTTCCGGAGAACACGGGCGCGTACGGACGCGTAGGCCGGCAGACGTTGCGATACTTCAGTTCGATTCTCGACGAGTTGCGTCGCGGTGAAAGGCGGCTCGACCAGAATGCTGCGCACGCCGAAGGCACGAACTTCGTGATCCAGCGTCTCGGCATAGGCTTCGAGCGCATGCTTGCTCGCCGCGTAGATACCCATGAACGGTGCCGGAAGCAAGCCAAGGATCGAGCTGACGAACACGATGCGGCCACGTCGAGCGTCACGCATATGCGCCACGACGGCGGTGGTCGCGCGCACCGCACCAAAGAAGTTGATCTCGAAAAGCTCCTTCGCCTCGGCGAACGTGGTCTCTTCGAGCGCGCCGACAAGCATCGCGCCGGCGTTGTTAACCAAGAGGTCGATGCGACCGGTGTCGCGCATCACCTCGTCAACAAGACGGTCGATCGCTTCGTGGTCACGGACATCGACGGCGCGCATGATGATTCCGGCCGGCCCGGATGGCGGCTCCCCCAGCTTTCGCGACGTGCCGTAGACGGTGTAGCCATGGTTAACCAGGTGGTTGGCAGTCGCGGCCCCGATGCCGCGGCTGGCGCCGGTTACGATCGCAACGTTTCGTGATGCGCTGGGCATGGTTCGGAGCTTTCGCTGAGACAATTCGACGGCATGGCTGCGCGACTTGCTGCAGTTGTTAGCGGTAGGTCGCGTGTGTCGATCGCCGATGGCCGGCGCGGCACGACGAGCTTCGCCGTCAAGGTCTGCACGACCTCGCCGCGTTGATTGCGGGTTTCGCTACGCACGGTGACGATCCCTCGATCGGGGCGGGAGCGCGACGGCGTCACTTGCACGACCTGGCTTTCCACGTGGAGCGTGTCACCCGGTCGCGTCGGCTTCGGCCAACTCACTTCCCCGCCGGCACCGATGATGCCGCCTGCGATCGGGACTCCGCCGTCGACCAGGAGCCGCATGGTGATCGCCGCCGTGTGCCAGCCACTCGCCGCCAAACCCCCGAACAGCGTGCCTCTGGCCAATGCATCATCGAGGTGAAACGGCTGTGGGTCGAACTGGCCGGCGAACGCCCTGATCTGCGCCTCGTCCACCGCATGCGATCCGCTGATGAACTGCTGTCCGACGCGGAGTTCGTCTAGATAGAGCCCACCGTTTGTGGGCTGCTTGTCCGGGTTCGTCATGGGCTGGCCGTCACAGGGGGAGATTCGAAGGAATCGTGTTGATGGATTTCGTACGCTCAATAGATCGGAGCCGGGCGCGGGAGAACAGGCAGTTCGGCAGGCAAGGCATCAACGCCACCGCGGACGAAATCGACGATGGCCCGGATGACGCCGGGGTCGCGAAGAAGCCGGTAGTGGCCGAGCCCGTGAGTCTTGATGAGCTGCGCGTCGGGCATGCGCACGGACAAGCGCAACGCATGCTCGAAGGGCACTTCGGCGTCGCCGCCGTCGTGCACGAACAGGGCGGGCAGCTGCAATCGTGCCAGCTCGTCGATACGGTCGATCTCGGCGAAACGCACGCCATAACGGCGCTCGAGGCGGTGGCGCATCGCGTCGCGAATCGCCGGAGTGATGCCCAGCATGCGAGCGAAGCTTTGCGCGTATTCGCTGATCGACGCAGGAGCGCTAAGGAATACGACGCGCGCAAGTTGCAGGCCGCGGCGCATGGCGACGCCGAGCGCGGCTGCGCCCAGCGAGTGGCCGATCGCTGCTTCGAACGGCCCGTACGTGGCGGCTACCGCTTGCAAGGCGCGCACGAAGTCCGGCAGCGCGACCGGTCCGCGTTCGCTTTCGCCATGTCCCGGCTGATCGAACCACACGACCCGGTAGCCGCTCGCCACGAACGGTGCGACGAAGCTTCCCATTTGCACGCCGCGTCCACCCCAGCCGTGGACCAGCAGAATCGCCGGAGCGGCGGGCTGTCCGGCCTGCCAGACCGCGAGCGAGTGCTTCCCGGAGACAACCGTCTCGCGCCGGGCATCGACGGGTTGCAGTTTGCGGCCGGCGTAACGCGGGGGCGCAGTGAAAAGGCGCTCTGCCTGGCGACGCGCCAGATTCGGCAGCACGCGGGAAGCGATCGCGAAATAGGCACGAACGACAGCCCATAGCGATATTCTGGAACGAACGATCGTGCTATTTATCGACGCGACAAGCGAAGCATTCATGCGGGTCTCCAGGGGTCTCAGGCGGTCGGCGAAGCCGCGGTAACGAGCCGCTCGAACGCCGTGCGGGCATGCGATTCAGCCCGGGTCACATCGAACAGCCGCGCGCCGTGGTGGTAGGCGAAGATGATGCCCAACATGTCGAATACGAATTGCCCAACGTCGAGATCGGCTCGCAAGTGGCCTTGGCCGACGGCAAGGTCGACGGCACGGCCCAACTCCCGCTCGAGCCGCGCGAAATGTTCCACGACCGCGTCGCGTACCAGCCCAGGTCGGTCGTCGAATTCCACTGCAGCCGCCTGCATCGGGCAGCCATGCGTCAGCCCGCAGCGCGCGGTCCAGTCGAGCCAA
>CAWDPJ010000016.1:0-127219 GCA_963804205.1 uncultured beta proteobacterium
GAAAAAGGTGCGACTGCGACGCTTCGTCAGGCACCAAACCTGCGGACGCCTTTTTCGTCGGAGCCAGTCTCGCGGACGCGTTTTTCGTCCGAAGCTTAAGCGGCCTGTTCCTGGGTGATCTCGTTCGCCCACTCGAACGCGGCGAGTTGCATGTCCATCAGCTCGCGCGGCTCCACCGAGCCGACCTTGTGCATGGCGTCGTTGACCTCGGCGCGATTGTCGCGCTCGAGGACCTCGGTGAGCGAGAGCATGTCGCGAATCTCGCCGCCGCGCTCTTCAGCTGCTTCAGGATGTCCTCGTAGCTCATCTCGGGCTTTGCCTAGCTAAATTCGGCCGAAATTGAAACCGCCCCTCCTTCGGCCGGGGCAGGCCCCCGAAAATCGGCGCTCGGTTACGTCACTAGCGCCACCCGATTTTCGGCAGAGCGGCAGGAAACAACGCGAGTGAACAGCTTCAACACGCCCGAGGACCTTCGAGGCCGGTAGAATCCGGACCGACTAAACCGCCTCGCCTGCATGTCGCCCGGCGCAATCCCCTACCCCTCCGCAGCCGATCCGCTCGCACTAATCGTCGTCGAGGATTCCGAAGACGACTACGAGCTCGTGATCGCGCGCCTGCGCCATGCGTTCGGCGCGGTGCGCACGGTCCGCGTCGACAAGCGCGCTGCGCTCGAGCAGGCGCTCGACCAGGGCGGCTGGGCCGGGGTCCTTTGCGACCACCGGCTGCCCGGGTTCAGCTCAATCGAGGCGCTGCAGATCACCCGGGCGCGCGCGCCCGAGCTGCCGTTTCTCATCGTATCCGGGGCGATTGGCGAGGAAATCGCCGTGTCGGCGATGCAGGCGGGTGCCGACGACGTCGTTACGAAGGACAAGCTGAGCCGTCTCGGCCCGGCGCTCGCCCGTGCCGTCGAAGCCTCGCGCTCGCGCATCCGGCGCCGCGAGGCGGAGTCGGCCCTCATCGAGAGCGAAGCGCGGTTCCGGTCGCTGGCTGCCAACCTGCCGGGCATGGTGTTCCAGCTCGAAGTCGACGGCGCCCGGCTGAGCCCGGCCTACGCCGGTGAAGGCGCGCGGCGGCTGTTCGGGCTGTCGCCGGCCGACCTCGCCGAGAATCCGGGCATCTGGCTCGCGAAGCTTTCGCGCGAGGACGTCGAGCGGTTGCGCACGCGCCTGCTGGTCGCGACAGCGGGGGTCACGTCGTTCGACTGGGACGAAACCCTGCCCCAGTCGAATGCCCCTGCGCGACACTGGATCGACCAGGTGATCGTGATTCCGGCGGACGACGAGGCCGGCGTGCCGGTGCGCTATATCGAATTCACGGCGCGCGCCCGCCGCGTGGGCAGCGCGCGCGTGCTGTGGGACGGCATCGCGACGGACATCACACGACAGAAGGAGGCCGAAGTCGCGGTGACCCGCTCGCGCGAAGAGCTGCGCGAGCTTGCCGGCCATCTTGCTCGCGTCCGCGAGAGCGAGCGCGCGGCCATCGCTCGCGAGTTGCACGATGACGTGGGCAGCACGCTGACCGGCGTCAAGTTCCAGTTGCAGTGGCTCAAGGGCCGCGTCGCCGACGATGCGACGCTGGTGGGCAAGCTCGAGCAACTGAACGGGCTCGTCGATTCGGCGATCACCGCATCGTCGCGCATCATGCATGACCTGCGGCCCGCGATCCTCGACCAGGGCGTCGTCGCTGCGCTCGAATGGCAGGCGCGCAGCTTCGAGCAGCACACGGGGATGCGCTGCCGCTTCGCCGCACCCGCCGAGGAGATCGCGCTGGCGCCTGCGCAGGCGATCGTCGTGTTCCGCGTTTGCCAGGAGGCGCTGAACAATGTCGTCAAGCACGCACAGGCGCAGTCGGTGGATGTGACATTCATGCTCGACGACGAAGGCATCGCGCTCGAGGTGCGCGACGACGGTCGGGGCATCGGCCCGGGCGACACGACCAAGCGGGGGCGCTTCGGGCTGCGCGGCATGCAGGAACGCGCGCTCGCATTGGGCGGTGGCGTATTGGTCGGCGTGCGCGACGATGGTCCCGGGACGTCGGTGCGGCTCACACTGCCGACGGAACCGGGCCTTACAGCCGCGAGCGAGGCGAATTGAGCGCCACGAGAATGCACGATACGTCCCTTCACTGTCGTCGTCCCCGCGAAAGCGGGGACCCAGCGTCTTTGGAACGAACGACGCTGGATTCCCGCCTTCGCGGGAATGACGCCGTGGGTATGGAAGCATGATCCGCATCATCGTCGCGGACGACCACGCGATCGTTCGCCAGGGGCTGCGCCAGATCCTCAACGCCGAAGGCGATTTCGAGGTCACCGGCGAGGCGTCGAGCTATCCCGAGGTCATGCAGCTGATGCGTCGCGACGGTTGCGACGTGCTGATCCTCGATGTCGCCATGCCGGGAAAGAACGGCATCGATACGCTGAAGCAGCTGAAGCAGGAATGGCCGAAGCTGCCCGTGCTGATCCTGTCGATGTATCCGGAGGACCAGTACGCGTTCCGTGCGCTGAAGGCGGGCGCTTCGGGCTATCTGACGAAGCAGGCGGCCGCCGACCAGATCGTCACTGCCATCCGCACGATCTCCCGCGGACGCCGCTACATCACGACCGAGCTCGCGGAACAGCTCGCAAAGACGTTCGACCAGGACCCGGACACGCCTCCGCACGAGCTCTTGTCGGATCGCGAGTTCCAGACGCTGCGGCTGATCGCGGCGGGCCGCACGCTGCAGCAGATCGGCGACGCGCTTGCGCTCTCACCGAAGACCGTGAGCGTCTATCGGGCGCGCGTGCTCGCGAAGCTCAAGCTGACGACGAACGCGGAGCTCACGCGGTACGCTCTGGAACGAGGTCTACTGGAGTAGCGGCGATCAGCCGCGACGCCATCGAGTCCGACGGCCGGATCGATTCGCGCAGCACCCGCGACAGGTGCACGAGGGCCTGGTCGCCGGCGGTATGACCGAGGCGGTCGTTCAGGTGCTTGAAATTGTCGATGTCGAGGAGCGCGATGCACATCGGCTCCTCGCCGCGGCTCGCCTCCGCCTGGTAGGTACGAGCGAGGTCGCGCGATTTAACAGCTGCTTCAGATAGTCTTCGTTGGGATGCGACGAGAGCGCTGAGACCTCGCCCTCGAGGCGATTCGTGCGGGCCTCGTGCTCGGCGACCTTGCTTTGCGGTGAAATGAGGGTTGATCGCCCTCAAGTTTCGCGGTCCGTGGCCGATAGCGGCCCATGGTCTATTGCGCCGGCCGCCATTGGGACGGCGGGATGGGTCCGGAAGCGGAGGATGTAATGAAGGTCAATCCCTCGTCGGTCGATGCCCTGGTGACCGGCAAGGACGCCAAGGCGGCTGGCGATCCCGCGACCGCGAAGGCGGCACTGGTCAACCCCCAGGCCGGCAGTGATCGCGTCGACCTGTCGCCGCTGTCCACGCAGCTGGTGGCACTCGAATCCAGCCTCGCTGCAGAACCCGGCTTCGATCGCGCGCGTGTTGAGGCGATCAAGCAGGCGATCGTCGGCGGCCGGCTGACCGTCAGCGCCGACGTTGTGGCCGACAAGATGATTGCGAGCGCGCTCGCGATGCTCGAACGCACGTCGAAATGATCCCCACCCCCTCTGTCGAATCTGCCCGCCACAAGGCGCTCCGCGCGGAAATCGCCGGGTTCCAGGCGCTAATCAAGGTGCTGGAAGCGGAGGCCGACGCGCTACGGCGGGCCGACGCCGACGCGCTCTCGATCCTGTCGAATGCGAAGCTCGAGCGGGTCGCGTCGCTGCAAGCGCTCTCGCGGCAGCGCGCACAGGAGATGAGACGCGCTGGCCTGCCGGAGAACGCGTCCGGCATGAAGGAGGGGCTCGCACAGGCAAGCGATACGCCCGCGGTACGCGAGGCCTGGCATCAGCTCACGCAGTTCGCACTCGAAGCGAAGCGCCAGAACGATGTCAACGGCCGTCTCGCCGCGCGGCAGCGCTGGCACTTCGACGCGATGCTCGGCGCATTACTGCAGGCCGCCGGCGTGTCGTCGATCTACGGCGCCGACGGTCGCGCGCGTCGCACGACGGTCTCGCAAGCGCACCGGGCGGTATAAGCGCCGCCCCAGCAACCAAATGAAGATCGCCCCCATTGCGGTCGAGCAATGGGGGCGTCTAATCGGAGCGCGTTTTGGTTTATCTGCAACCAGTAACGCACTACCGAGGGTTTGCGCAGTGGGTGACAGATCGACTACCCCCAGCCGTCATTCCCGCGAAGGCGGGAATCCAGTGTCTCTTCCGTGTAAAGACGCTGGGTCCCCGCCTTCGCGGGGACGACGAATGTGAAGTTGCACGCGTCACGCATTTGCGCAGGTCCCAGTAACTGTCCAAGCTTGGTGACGAACGCGGCGACGCCATCCTAGCGCGACCGCCATGTGCAACGCGATTCGCGCTGGGCGCTGTCCCCCCGAGAGGCGTCGGTCTCGCGACGCCGCGGCCTGCCCTACCAATCGGTCAGCTTGCTCCGCAGCCGCGCCACCGCCTGCCCGTGCAACTGGCACACGCGCGACTCGGACACTTTGAGCACGGCCGCGATCTCCTTGAAGTTCAGCTCCTGCTCGTAGTAGAGGCCGAGCAAGAGCTTTTCGCGGGGCGGTAGATCCTCGATCGCCCGGATCAGCGCGGCGCGGAAGCGTGAATCCTTGCAACGCTCGAACGGATTCTCGCGCTCGTCCGGCAGATGGCGCTCGAGATAGCCTTCCTCGCCGTCGCGCGCGAAGTCCTCGAAGTGCAGCAACTGGTAGCCGCGCGCGTCCTGCAGAAGCTCGTGATACGCCGAAAGCGGCAGCTTCAGCTCGGCGGCGATCTCGTTTTCCGTCGGCGCGCGGCCGAGTGACTGCTCGAGCTTGGCAATCGCGGCTTCGAGCGTGCGCAGCGACTTTCGTATGCTGCGCGGGAGCCAGTCGTTCTGCCGCAGTTCGTCCAGCATCGCGCCGCGGATTCGCTGCGACGCGAACGTCTCGAACTGGCAGCCCTGCGCCTCCTCGAAGCGCGAGGCCGCGTCCATCAGCCCGATCATGCCTGCCTGGATGATGTCGTCGATCTGCACCGACGCGGGCAGCTTGGCCGCAAGATGGTGCGCCATGCGGCGCACCAGGGACGCGAATTCCGAGATCCGCTGTTCGACGTCGAGGGCTCCGGTCGCGGTGTACATGAGGCAGTGTTTCACGTGAACGTGGGGACTCGGACCATCGACTGCTCCGGGGGCCCGAACAACTGCTGCACGATTCGCGCGGCGCATGGCGTTCAGGCCGCTTTCGCGGCGGCGCCGGGCATCAGGATCTGCGCTGTCGTCAGGCTGTCCAGGATTTCGGCCACCTCCTTGCTGATGCCGAGCCAGTAAAGGGCCTCACCGCGGTCCTTGCGGATCAGGTGTTGCGCCAGGACGAGATACGAGGGATTCGCCTCGCGGGTCTCGTCGAGCAGTTGTTCGGTCGTCATGTCCACCCCTCTTTGTTCAGCGCGCGCGCAGTTGTGGCGTTCTTCGTAGACGCATGATCTACGGGCACTTAGGCCTGCTGAAGGGTGCCGAATCTCGCCGTGGCGCGAGGTGCCGCCTCGATCTCGCGTAGGCGGCGTTCGTACAGGATATGACAACGGCATAGTTGCCGAAATGCGCCCGAGAGCCTCGATGCAACGTGCCGCAATACGTCATCTGTACAACGCAGCGCCGCCCTTGTGTGCTGCTTGTACACCACCTGAAATGAGGATGTTTCGCGCATCAGCTCTTGCGATCGCATCGTGTCGTCCGTCGCTAGTCTTCGCGCGATTGGCAAAGTTATGCGGCGTAGGAGTGCCGCTCGGCGGGCGATCGGCATTGGCTCAAGGTCGCGCTCAAGTTTCGCCGCGAGTCTCCGATAACCCCGCCAGGCTCGGTGCCAAACACGTAACAAGTGGCAGCGAGTCATGGTCCGCGTGCGGACCCCAACGTTCTCAAGGAGACTTCAATGTCTCAAGTCATCAACACCAACATCTCGTCGCTGAACGCGCAGCGCACCTGAACATGTCGCAGAACGCGCTGGCGGTCGCACCGAAGGCGCGCTTGGCGAAGTCATCAACAACCTGCAACGCATCGCGAACTGGCCATGCAATCGCACGAGCGCATTTGCGGCCTCTTGATCGAGCGTATCGAGGCCTTCGGGGACCCCGAAGCCGACTCGGCCCCCGCGAACGGCGCCGTTGTCTCGCGATCCTCCGTGAAGTGCTCGAGGACGACGCGCAGATGCGGCGCTATACCGAGCCTTCGCCCGCTCGATTCGACGGCTGGCGCGCGCGACCCCCGTCGTGCGGCCGCGGCGGCTAGCCAGGTCGCAGGCGGATCCGGACCGCGCGCGAGGGCATCATGATCAACCTGAGCTCGCTGTCCGCGCTGATCCGCACGCTCCGTCACACGAGCGGACTCGACGGCCCGGCCGCGCCCGTTGCGCGAGTGGCGTCCGTGACTCTGGTCGCCGAGGACCATGCCGGTGCGATGACGTCGACGGCAGTACGTCCGTCCCCGTGGACGCGTGCGCAGCTGACCCCGCAGGACCTTCCTTCCGACGCCAAGCCACGGCAGGTCGGGCCGTCGAGTCCGCTCGTGTATGCGACGAGAGCATCAGCCACGGCTGCGCCGCGATCACAGTCGTCGACGACCGCGGCCGCGACCGAAGATGGGCAGAGCAGCGCGCTCGACTTCACCGCGGGTGCACGCTTGCTACAAGCGGCACTGCGCGGCACAGGACTGAGGACCCCTACCCCGCCGGTGATCACTTCGCCGATGCCGCTGGTGACGAGCTCGCGTGCGCCTGCGTCCGAATTGGCCCACGGACTTGCGAGCGCGGTCGCGGGGAGCGGCCTGTTCTACGAGTCGCACCTCGCGCGTGTGCTGCAGCGCGACTATCCGATGGCGGCATTGTCGCGAGAGCCGCAGGCGGGATGGCCGGCAACGAGCGTTGCAGAAAGCTCGACGACGTCGACTTCGGCTACCGCGTTTCCCGATGCGGCATCGACGATGTTGACGAGGCAACTCGACGTTCTCGATACCCGCTCGCTCGTATGGGGCGGCGACCTTTGGCCGGGCCAGCGCGCGACGATCGCCTTCGAGGAGGAGCGGGACACCGGCGAGGCTGCTAATGACGTGGACGATGTGCGACCGCCGTCGTCATGGCGCATGCGGATTACACTCGATCTGCCGTCGCTCGGTTTTGTGCAAGCGACGCTCGACCTTCAGGCCGACACGCTGGACCTTGCTTTGGCCGCGGCGAGCACGGAGACGCAAACACGATTGACGTCCGCAAAGTCCGAGCTCGCCGCCTCGCTCGCCGACGCGAAAGTAGCTTGGCCTGTTCGATGTGGAGCTCGATCCGAAAGCATGACGATGGAACGCCCGGACCCGCCCGCCAGCGCAGTCGCGCTTCGGTACGCCGAGGGTGACGCTGCGCCGGTCGTCATCGCCAAGGGTCGCGGCGCGGTGGCCGACGAGATCGTCCGTCGGGCCCACGAGGCCGGCGTGTTCGTGCACGGCTCACGCGAGCTCGTTACGCTGCTGATGCAAGTAGACCTCGACTCCCGGATTCCGCCCGCACTCTATCTCGCCGTCGCCGAGCTGCTCGCGTGGTTGGCCCACGTGGACAACGGCGGCTCGCCCAACCTCAAGGCGACCGAGCGATGACCTCTCTCGAAGGCCTCGCCGCAGATCGCTGCGATCTCCGAGGGCGACGACCGTTTATCAGGTCCGCGGCGCCCTCGAAATCAGCCAGATCCTTCGCGGCCTGATCGCGCATCGTGCGCTCGTGACGGGCATGCCGGTGAGCACGGCGCGTTCTTCGTGACGGCCGTGCTCGAAGTGGACCACGACGACGGGACGCTGGTCTGCGACTACGGCGTCGACGCTGCACCCCGGCGCGGTATCGTGTGGATAGGCTGCGCCTGTATCGGCTGAACAGGCGGGAGGGCGCCGGCTGGGGCGTGCATTCGGGCTTCATGCAGGCGCTGCTCATGCTCGCGGGTGCGCTGCGCCCGTTCGTCGCCTGTCGTACCGCCGGTGACGCAGCTGCTCAGCATCAGTCCCAGCGCACACGAAACGATGGAAGGTGTCATCGCCGTTCGCCCCAAACCCATTCCTACCTCCGCAATGTGACGTTGAGGGGCAAGCGTCTGCCCCGCCACGCTCAAATTCAGGGTGTCTGGCTGCCCTGGGTGAGGTGCGAAGGATCGACTGCAACGATCGGGCCGGCAGACATCCGCGTCCGGCGGCTCAGAGCGAAGGAGACTATAGCCGCCGAGTTCTCGTGAGCAAACGACTGCAGCTCCTGAGCCGCCCGCGTCGGCCAACTGTGCTGGTTGTGCGCTCGCCTCGACGTCGCGAGATCAAAGTCGCGAAGCGCCAACAGGTCAGCTATGTGCCGGACTGCACATTCGCGCGTCCTGCGTTGACAACTGCGCGTCCTTCACGCGAAGGACAGCACCGCTGAGGACAGGCGCCGTGGCTAGCCGGACCCGATCCTTCGGCAGGTCGGCCGGCGGCAGATTTGCGGTCATCTTGCGCGCCGAAAATTCCTGCTGCGCGTTCTGAATGGCGACTAGCGCGCGGTCGCGGGCTTCGCGCACATCGCTGTCCGCCGGACAGATAGATTGAACGCTGACAGCCGTCGCTGATGTGAACCTCGACGGGACACAGGAGCAGCAACTCCCAAGAGCGCACGGGTCTGCAATACGGCGACATCATGAACACCACTCTGCAAGCAACGACGTGTGCACCACAGCGTGGCTGACACATGGCTGAAGCGAGCTCGGCCGCTTGCCGAACCGTTGGCCTCGTTCTTGCAATGACGAGTGTCCAGCGATGAAACTGCTGTAGACGATCGCACCGAACCTAAAGGGATTTTGATGCGCAAATTACTGATGATCGTTTTTCTGGGCATTGCCGGAATTTGGGGAGAAGCGCAAGCACAACAATGCTCCGGGCCCGGTTACGTGTTCGAGGACGTGTTGTCCAGCGATCCGTTCTGTCCGCAAATCTCCTGGATCGCACAACGCGGCATCACGCTCGGCTGCACCGTAATCGACGGAACACGCCGGCTTTTCTGTCCGGATGAGGCGGTCTCACGGGAACAGATGGCGATATTCTTCAACCGTCTGGCGACCACGCTGTTTCCGCAGAACTGTTCCGTCAATCAGGTGATGAAATGGAACGGCACGGATTGGCTCTGCGCGAGCGAAACGCCGGGACCACAGGGGCCCGCTGGCGCACAAGGTCCTGCCGGGCCTTCAGGCCCGACGGGTGCGGCCGGACCCGCCGGCCCGCAAGGCCCTGCGGGGACAACCGGCGTAACGGGTGGGACAGGGGCAACCGGTGCGACAGGCGCAACCGGTCCGCAGGGCGCCGCCGGAGCGGATGGCAAGACGGTTCTGAACGGAACGATCGCTCCGACGGCCCTGGATGGCGTGGATGGCGATTTCTACCTCGACACCGTCGCGGTACAGATCTACGGCCCGAAGACCGGCGGTGTCTGGGGAAGCGGCACGTCGCTGGTTGGTCCCGCGGGCACGGTCGGCGCACAAGGTCCGATCGGGGCCACCGGCCCGACCGGTGCAACCGGACCGGTTGGCCCGCAAGGCCCTGCCGGGACAACCGGTGCAACAGGTGCCGATGGACCCACTGGGCCGCAAGGCCCTGCCGGGGCAACGGGCGCAGATGGCCCTCAAGGCCCTGCGGGGACGGCAACCAGCAGCGCACCCTACGTGACGGTGGCGGCCGACTATCTGGTTACGGCAAGCGACTACACGGTGTTCTGCGACGTCAGCGTTGCTGATCGGACGGTCACGCTACCTCCCGCCGCGTCGAACGGCGGCAGGATCTACGTCGTGCGGCGTGTGGGCGGAGGCAACAACCAGTGCAATGTGACGCCTGTCCAAGGTGGCACCATTGTGCTCGACAATGCCGGCCAGACCCGTGCCATCATGGTCCAGTCCGACGGCACGACCTGGTACATCCTCGCGGAAACGAAACAGTAACCTCTCCGTCAGGTCACGCGCCGAGTCTCCTCGCGAGGGCGACGCGGCGCGTTATTACCGGCCAATACGCGTGACTCGGGCGCGTCGTGTCAATCCGCGGGAGCCAGCTTCACGCCGGCGTCCCTCGCCTCGAACTCGGCGACGCGCGTCTCAATCGCCGCGAACCTTCTCGCGCGTCCGCTGCTGCGCCATCCCGGCGCCACGAGCTCGTGAGCGCTACATCAACAGGATCGAGCGCGAGCAGCGGGCGTTGATGTAGCGGGGCCCCGTAATGGAGAAGAGACGATGAATGCAGTCCTGGCAAGCGTTGCGAGCGCAACGCTGCTATTCGCCAGCATTGCGACCGCTCAGGAAGTGGACGGGTCACTTGTGGCGAATGGCAAATCGGCGGTGCTCAAGTACGCAGTTGCACAGGAGATCGACAGCGAAACCGAGAAGGGTTACATGGACGTCATCGTCGTCCTGTCGGATCGCAAGCTCGGGACCACCGATGCTCGAAACATCGAACGACTCGAAGCCATGACGCGCAAGGACGGCTTGGTGGCCCTCGTGGTAAGGATCAATCCCGATGCCAGGATCATGAGCGCTGAACCGCTGCATCCCGCGTTCACGACCTTTGTATCATCCGCCGCTTTCATTCGCTGGAAGCCAGTCGCGTACGACGAGAAGCGCGTCGCTGGACGTTTCTGGACCGACGGTACGCAGAGCGAATTTCGCCAGCAGTGGAGCTACGACGTCACGTTCTCTACGCCGATCTCGCTGGATCCCGCAGCGAAGACGTTACCGAAGAAGAACTGATGCTGTGACCTTCCGGACAGTTCGGCCGGACTGCGATTAGCGCCCTACTCCGGGGAATAGGCGAAGATCCTTTAGGGCCCGAAGACAGTCCGGATTCCGTCGTCGATTCTTCGAGGCCGACAGTTTTGCGCAGGTCATCGAGACGTTGACCCATTGGCACTCCATCGTATCCACCGTTTGCGCTTCGTAGCGCACCTCGAACCGATCCGGGTATTCGAGATAAAGATCGGCTTGGCCTCGCCGACCTTGGTCGCGCTCAAGGCCTGGCAGCCCAGCAGGAAGCGGCTGGTGGCCATCGGTGACGGTGGAGCGATCCTCGAGACCCTGCGGGCCCTCGTGGAGGTAACGGTCGATCCATTTGCAGCCCGTCTTGCGACTCGATGCCGCAATTCGTGCACAGTTCGCTGATCGGCAGGCTTCGTTCCCGGACGATTCTGTTACCCATGTCCCCAGACTGCACCGCAGAGACGGCGAACCCCGCGTTCGAGCGGACCCGTCGGCAAGCGGCTTCCGAACGTCAATGGCGGCGGGCCGCTTCAACTTGAGCGCTAGGCCCTTTGCTACCCGTGCCGATCTCCGAGTCTGACCCTCGCGTCTTCTTTGCAGCCGAGCGCACACTGCTCGCGTGGCTGCGAACCGGGCTTACCGTGATCGGCCTTGGATTCGTGGTGGCTCGTTTCGGTCTGTTTCTGCGGCTTCTGTCGTTTCAATCACCGCACACCGCCGGTGATAGTCACTACGGCGCGTCGGCGATGTTGGGAGTCTTGTTCGTCGTAGTCGGTGCGGTGGCCATCCTGGTCGCAACTTTTCAGCACAAGCGCTTCGTGGCAACCTTGGCGCTTGCGGATCTGCCGCCTTCCTATAACCGGGCGTTCGCCGTACTTTTATCCGGAGTAGTGGGCGTACTTGGCCTTTGTTGGCGGCGTATCTGCTGGCGTCGAACTGATGAAATGGCCTGACCCTCGTTCGAGCGGCCACGCGGTTCGCAGCTTCCTCCTCCGAGCGTCGGTGGCGGCGGGCCACTCAACTTGAGCGTCAGGCCCGGTTGAGGTAAGGCATGACATCACTCAGCACTGGCCCCGGCAGCGATCGCGGCGTCGTGAGTCTCAAGAGCCAATACCCGTTCGGTGATACCGTGCGACGCTTACTTTCCGCATTCGCAGATCATGGCGTCAAGGTGTTCGCGACGATCGATCAGACCGCGGAGGCCATCGCTGTAGGTCTGACAATGCCGCCGACGACCTTGATCATCTTCGGCAACCCGAAGGCCGGCACTCCGCTTATGTTGGCGCAGCCACGCTCCGCGATCGATCTTCCTCTGAAAGCCCTGGTATCGGAGTCCGTACCCGGTGAAGTCACCGTTAGCTTCAATGCATCGACGTACATCATCGAGCGGCATTCGCTCTCGGCCGAGCTCTTGTCTAACCTAGTCCCGGCCGAGCGTTTAATCGCGCGCGCGATCGCGAAGTGAGGGCCGCGGCGCCTTACAACGGCTCGAGCATTTACTGCAATCGGTTGGCATGAGTTTGCATTCCAGGTCCTGTCCGCTGTGAGCAGTCGGGGAGATAGGTAACCACGCGCGTGGAGCCGACGCGCCAACGTGCGCGGCCCGCGCCCGGCGTTACACCTCAATTCTGGGCGAATGGATACGAAGGACCACCAAGATCGGATTTACACCGACTCGGATTGGCGACAAAATGCGCCGGCGAGGGGCACACCGCATCACTCCACCCAGAGGAGAGATGAAAAATGTGCACGATGTGCGATGGTGAAAAGCCGCAGGTCCCTACCGCTTCACGTAGCAGTTCACGACGCGATTTCCTGAAGACTGCGACCGCGACCGGGGTTGCCGCGGCGGGGTTGAATTTCTTCACGGCAAGCCCTGCTGCAGCGCAAGACGACGATGACGCCTCCCCGAGACAGCGGCCGACGGGGGCGGCGCTATGTCATTCGGGGCGGCTACGTCATGTCGATGGACCCGAGCGTGGGCGACTTCGCCCAGGGCGACGTCCTTGTCGAGGGTGGGAAAATCGTCGCCGTCGGCCCGAACCTTCAAGCCTCCGGCGCTGCAGTGATCAACGCCCGCGGCCGCATCGTGATGCCGGGTTTGATCGATACGCATCATCACCTGTTCGAGACGGCGATACGCAGCTATCTCTGCAACGGGATTCTCATCGACGATGGCACGCCTGACGGGGACATCAACTACTTCCAGTACATTCTCCTGACGTTCGCTCCGGTGTATCGGCCGCAGGACGTCTACATCAGCGAGTTGTTCGGCTCGCTCAGCTCGCTCGACGCGGGAGTCACGACGGTCCACGACATCTCGCAGATCCACCACTCGCCAGCGCACTCGGACGCCGCGATCAAGGGCCTCATGGATTCGGATCGCCGCGCCGTGTTCGGCTATTTCGAGGGCGCGGGTTTTACCCACGGCCCCGGCTATGCCTATCCGGTCGACGCGCGCCGCATCAAACAGCAGTACTTCTCCTCGAACGACCAGCTCGTCACCATGATCATGGGCGGCGAGATCTACCTGGAGGGGTTCGAGCAGGCCTGGGCGATCGGGCGCGAGCTCGACCTCATGATCGCGGCGCACATCGTTGCGCCGTTCGGCATGCGGGGAACCTTCGACAACCTCGCCGCAACCAACCAGTTCCGCTCCGATAACCTGTTCATCCACATGACCGGGATGTCGGACATGGCCTGGCAGAAGGTCAAGGACGCCGGCGCCCACGTCTCGCTCGCCGTGCCGATCGAAATGAACATGCGCCACGGCATGCCGCCCATCCTCAAGACGCTCGGCCTCGGCATCCAGCCGTCGCTGAGCACGGACGTGGAGGTCACGCTGACGGCGGACATGTTCACGCAGATGCGCGCCGCCATGAACCTGCAGCGCGCGCTCGTGAATCAGATGGTTCTCGATTCACAGCCAACGGAGGTGAACCCGTACCCGCCGCCGCCGCCTGGCACGCCGAGCCTGCTCAGGACGCAGGATGTGCTGCGCTTCGCCACCGTGCAGGGTGCGAAGGACCTGCGGCTCGATCACAAGATCGGGACGCTCACGCCGGGCAAGGAGGCCGACATCATCCTGCTCGACGCCGAGGCAATCAACGTGGCGCCCCTCAACGTCGTGCCGGGTGCAGTCGTATCGCTGATGGAGCGATCGAACGTCGAAACGGTGATTGTCGGGGGCAAAGTGCGGAAGTGGAAAGGACGGCTGCTCGACGTCAACCTGAACAAGTTACGCGGGGAGCTGGAGGCCTCGCGCGACTTCATTTTCAACGCGGCCGGGATACCGCAGAACCTGTTCCGCTCCAACTGAAGCAAATTCTTGCGAGCGGCCCCGCCGGTTCGCGGCTTGTTCAAGCGAGCCGCGGGCTCGACGGGCCGCTCAACTCGGACGATGGACAGGCCCGCCGGGACCGAAGCGATTTCCGAGGAGGCCGGGCCGACCTATTCGGAAGGGCGCCAGGTGCCGGGATGGAACCAGGCTTCCCATTCGGCCGGATGGGCTCGCACCACGGGCTCGAGCAGCTCGACATAGCGGGCCGCCAACTGGTGGATCGCTTCCCGTTCGGACAGCTCCGAGTGCGCTCGGAGTTCGGGCCCCAGTTCGACACGATAGCCACCGGTGGGCTCGGGCAGCGTGAACACGGGGATCAATGCAGCTCCGGTCTGGCGAGCAAGCAGCGGCGCGCCGATCGCGAGATCGGTCGTGCCGCCGAGGAACGGGAAGCTGATCGAATTCCGGCCGGCGCCGGTGGCGGTGATCGTGACCACGCCGTTGTCCCGCAGCACTTGTCGGAGCACGTCGAGCGCAGGTCGCGCATTCCCATAGACGACGAGCACGCGGCAGGCGAGGTAGCGGTTGACCGCACGCAAGCGCACGGGGTTTAGCAGCAGCGCGCCGACGCGGGTCGGCGAGAACGGATGGGTCGGCGCACTGAGATGGGTGACCGAGAATCCCGCCAGCGCCAGCGCTTTCTTCGAAGCAAGGTCGCTCCCGACGAAAGGACTGCACCATAAGATCGCGCCCCGCGATTGCTCGAGCGCCCGGTCGAGAACCTCGCGGCCAATCAAAGGCGTCTCGCGACCGCCATCCGCCCGGAAGGATTTCCCGAATCGCGCAGATGTTCGACAGGTAGTCTGCCGCGAGCGCCTCCTGCGCGAGCGAACGGGCGTCACGTCCGAGGCTGGCGCTCGGCCGCTCCAGCAATGGAATGACGCCACCGCGCATCCGCAGATGCGCTCGTGCCATTCTCCGTGACGCGGCCCGCCAATGACGCGCCGGCAGTGCGGCAGCGATCAAGCAGCAGCACAGCTTCGCCGCCGTGACGACATCCTTCTTTGAGACGAAGCGTTCGTATTTCCAGGGCGCCGTTTCGACTGTCGATGCTTGCTGTCGCTTCATCGTCTCGCGCGCAGGCCCCTCTGCGACTCACGCATCATTCGGCGCGGTCTTGCGGTAGGTCGCCATCATTCCTTGTATCGACCAGCGAAGCCTGCTGGCCCAATCGAGCAGGCGCCCACGAACGCCGGGTCGGAACGCGATCCAGTCCACGAGCTGAAACGACGGATGCGCACCCCAGCGCGACTTGTATCCGGCGTCGCCCAAGCCGATGTTGACGTGTTGCAGGGCGCCCGATTCGACGGCGTCCCGAAAGACGTGCCGGTACAGGACCGAACCCGTGCTGTACCCCTGGACCTGCTCGGCGTAGTGGTTGGCGACGATGTGACGCGTATCGCCGCAGTCGAGACAGAAGCAGAAGCTCACCGGCTCGCCGTTGAAGTACATCAGCCATACGGATGCGATGCTTGCAAACGAGGGGTCGGCGAGCAGCGTCGTCCAGAACGCCTGGTTCGCCTCGCCGAAGAAGCGAGGCCTGCCCCCGCTTCGCCCCTGCCACGACTTCGCTTCGATCGATCCGAGATCTCGGACCGTTTCCGACCAGCTTGCGCCGGTACTACCGGTCCTGCGCTGGATTTCGAGCGCGCCTTCCCCGCCGCATTTTCCGCTCGTAGTACTTGGTCTTCTTGCGCAGGCTCTTGCCGAGTCGATCCTCGAATTGCTGCCAGCTACCGGGCAGGACGACGGAAACCGTTTCCCCGAGTGTCGTGCGATGAATTCGCCAGCCCTGCCTTTCGAGTGCACGGTTCAAGGCCGCGACCCCGAGCAGGTGTCGGCACAGGGCCATAGCGCCGTGCGAGCGTCGAGCGGCGTCGCGTCAACGCGGCGGCAAGCGCCTTCCATGCATCCGAGGAAGGCTCGCGAATGATCGGGGTGCGGAACGGCAAATAGTAGCCGGCGAGGGCGTCAACCGAAACGCCGAATTTCGTCTGCCTCGCGATCGGAAACACGGCCTGCAGCCGTCCCTCGCCGGCACGAACCGTCAGATACCGTAGTGGGGCCCGCCAATTCTGGTCGCGGCAGGCAGTTGTCGCCCGAGGCGCGTATCCACGCCGCGGTTGCAAACCGGCCCTGCGGCGCGAGACCGTTGGCGATCGCCCGCCATTCGTCGTCGTGCGGAGGCCTCGTGCAGAATTCGGCGGTCAATGCAGGGCCGGGTCGTGCCGGATCAGGGTTCCGAGCGCCATCCGATCGCCGAACCACCGTTCCCGTCCTCGGTCGGCCACTCGGCGCTCGCGGTCCAGGTCGGTGACGATCGGCTCGAAAAAAGGTGGTGCAGTGTTCGCATCGGTCGGGGCCCCCCTCCCCTCGCGCCTGCCCGAACCGGGCTTCCATTCGCGTGCAGTTCCAGTCGCGCCGGCTTGCGTTGTCGACGACAATCCAAAACCGGGCGCGCGAATGTCCGTCAGGTTGCCATTATTATGTAAGCTCGTTACTTTAGCCGACCAACGGCCGGATGCCTTTGCTGCGCCGGCCCCGGTGCAGAGATCGGCAACATCGGCCGCATCGAGAAGCATGTCGACCCGCGCCGACTGGTTCCCCATCGATTCGACGGCACCCACTGCCGTCGCCGAGCCTCTGCGCCGACCTCGAGCGCAGCGCCCTGGCCGAGCGTGTGACGGTTTTCAGCGACCCGCGCTGGCTGGAAGCGCTTGCGAACCAGAGGGACAAGTTCGCCCGCATCTACGCGCTTCGAGAACAGAACGGGCTGGCAGGCTTGGCGGCGTTTCTGGTCCACCCCTCCGCGCTACCCCTCGCCCTGGGAGAGCTGACGCTGTTCTCGCGTCCGGTACGCCGACTCAACGCCTTCGCCCCGCCGATCGCGCTAGCCGATGGCGATCGAGCGCGCGAGATGTCGATCCTGGCCGACCTCCTCCGCCGCCTGAGAACGGACCTCGAAGCAGGACGAAGTGATCTTCCTCGAGTCCGTCGCAGAGGGGACTGCGATGTACGACCTCGTCACCCGGCCGCGAGGCGCGGGTCGAAGGATTCCATGTCGTGCCGAACGGGAATCTCTATCGACACCGATTCGCGCGAATTCCCGACAGCTTCGATGGCTATCTGAGTCAACTGGGATCGCGCACGCGGGCCGACCTCAGGACCAACCGAAAGCGTTTCATCGCTCACACCCAGCGGAACTACCGCACGCGATGTTTCCGCACGCCTGCCGAGGTACCGGAGTTCGTTGCGGACGCGATGGAAGTGTCCGGCAAGACCTATCAGTACCGGTTGCTGGGCTCGGGCCTTCGCACGCGCGAAGCGCTCGAGGGCTGCTACCGTGCCGCGGCCGGGCTCGGATGGTTCCGCAGCTACGTTCTCTACGCGAACGACGCTCCGGTGGCCTTCCAGGTCGG
Source organism: uncultured beta proteobacterium (assembly GCA_963804205.1). Taxonomy (GTDB): domain Bacteria; phylum Pseudomonadota; class Gammaproteobacteria; order Burkholderiales; family Casimicrobiaceae; genus VBCG01. The sequence continues at coordinate 17,578 of CAWDPJ010000016.1, forward strand.
CGATGTGTATCAGCGACGCTTCCACGCCCAGGAGATCGGCTACGACCCCGACTGGGCACGGCACCACGTCGGGATCTTCCTCCATTCCGAGATCATCATCGATCTTGCCGCCTCCGGCGGCGCCGTCACCGAGTTCGACTTCGGCAACGGCGACAACCTCCACAAGGAGCGCCTGAGCACCGGCTCGCGGCTCGAAGGCTACTTCTACCTGATCCCCTCGCACTTCAAGGGCAGCGTCATGGCCCACTCGATGCGCGCGACCCATGGGGTCTCCGCCGCGCTCGGAACCGCGCTCGGGAAGTTCGGCGTCCGCAAGAAGACGCGCGATCTGCTGCGCCGGCTCGGCGCGATGAAATGAGAAAGGATTTTTTGGCTGATCTCTGGCGCCGCATCTCAGGTGCCCGTTTTTCGTTGACGCGCGTGTGGGTGGCACCATGAGCGATCCGTATGTGCACGGCTACCACGCGCGGGAGAACGAGCGCCTGCAGGATCAGGCCGGCACGTTGGTCGACCTGCTGCACTCCGACACCGCTTACCCTCGCGGGAGTACGGTGCTCGAGGCTGGCTGCGGGGTTGGCGCCCAGACAGTGACGCTCGCCCAACGGAGTCCGGAGGCTCGATTCATGTCGGTCGATATCTCCGCAGACTCGATCGCAGAGGCTCGAGCGACGGACCGACCTGGCCGGGATCACCAACGTCGAGTTCCGGCAAGCGGATATCTTCGCCTTGCCTTTCGACGCCGAGTCGTTCGACCACGTCTTTGTCTGCTTTGTCCTGGAGCACCTTGCGCGTCCGGTCGAGGCGTTGGCGATCCTCAAGCGGCTGCTCAGGCCGGGTGGCACGATCACCGTCATCGAGGGCGATCACGGGTCGACCTACTTCCATCCCGATAGCGCAGCCGCCCATGCGGCGATACAGTGCCTGGTCGGTTTGCAGCGCGCGGCCGGCGGCAACGCGCTGATCGGCCGCCAGGTCTATCCTCTGCTGGTCAAAGCGCGTTTCGACGCAGTCCGTGTCTCGCCCCGGATGGTGTATGTCGATTCGAGCCGACCGGCGCTTGTCGATGGATTCACGAGGAAGACCTTCACCGCAATGATCGAGGGCGTTCGCGATTCCGCGATTTCGGCCGGTCTCATCCAGCCGGAGCGCTTCGATGCAGGTATCCGCGATCTCTACCGAACGACCGAGGCGGACGGTGTGTTCTGCTATACGTTCTTCAAGGGCGTGGGCGAGAAGAGGCGCGACGCCTAGATCCCGCATGTTGCCGAAGCCAACTATCGTGTGTCCGATTTGCGGCGGACCGAATGAATGCGCTCCGGCGCAAAGTGGAACGTTCGACACGCCATGCTGGTGCGCGGAAATCCTGATCGACCCGGCGGCAATCGCCCGTGTTCCCGAATCCGAACGCGGTCGATCGTGCCTCTGCAGGCGGTGCGCGGTGACCGCTCGGCCCGAGGGCGGCCGCTCCTGATCGCCCTGGTGCCCGGGCTCCCTTCACGTAGTCTATAGACAGGGGACTCCCCGAAGCACGTCGGCGGCATCGACTAGCTGAACGTTACTTGACGTAGCATTGGCAGCCTAACAAGCAACACATGGAGGAGGAGAAATGCGACGGATTGTGATCGGTCTCGTCTTCGCTGCGAGCGCAGGCTTTTCGCTGCCCGCGATCGCGCAATCCAAGGCGAACATCTTTGTTGCAACCGGGCCGACCTCGGGCGTGTACTACCCGATCGGTGGCGGAATCGCGGACGTTCTCACCAAGAACGTGCCGGGCCTCAACGCAACGGCCGGAGCAACCGACGGCTCGATGGCGAACTTGCTCCTGATCCAGCAGGGGCGGGCCGATATCGCTTTGTCGATGGCGGATGCGAGTTGGGATGCATTCAAGGGCCAGGACAAGTTCAAGGACCGGCAGGTCCAGGTGCGAGCCTTGATGGTGCTCTATCCCAATCGCATGCACATCGTGACCGTCGAGGGGACCGGCATCAACAAAATGGCGGACCTCAAGGGCAAGCGCGTGTCGACCGGAGCGCCGAACAGCGCCACCCAGATCATGGCGTTCCGCGTGCTCGAGGCCTATGGCATCAATCCCGAGAAGGACATCATTCGCGAGCGGCTGGACCCCGGCAAGTCGGCCGAGGCGATCAAGGACAAGAAGCTCGATGCCTTCTTCTGGGTGGGGGGCTTGCCGACCTCCTCGGTGACCGACCTTGGCGCCACCCCCGGCCTCAAGCTGAAGCTGGTCGATCACTCCGAGGCCCTCGATCCGATGCTCAAGAAGTACGGTCCGCTGTACGTCAAGGACACGATCCCTGCGAAGACTACCCCGGCCAGGAAACGACCGCGCAGATCGTCACCGTATGGAACGTGCTCGTCGCCGACGCGAAGCTTAGCGATCAACTCGCGTACAACATCGTCAAGACGCTGGTCGATCGCAAGGAGGATCTGATTCGCGTGCACGCGGAAGCGAGGAACTTCGATCTGAAGAACCAGAGCGGCGGCGCTGCAGTGATCCCCTACCATCCGGGCGCCAAGAAGTACTTCGCGGAAAAAGGCGTCACTCTCAAATAGCCGACCACGAGAGCCAGGGAGCGCGGCACCTAAGTCCGCGCTCCGACGCGCATGGTCGATAACCGCCGGCAGTCGAAAGAGCCCTCTGGTCTCTGCAGAGGCGGTGCAGAAGGCGGAGGCTTTTGTCGAGCGGGAGGAAGGGCCGCTAAACAAACTGGGCGGCGCGCTGGGGACGTTAGTTACCGCGGTCGCGGTGATCATGTCCTTTCTCTGTACGCGGCGTACGGCATCATGCCTACGCATGTGCTGCGCGGCATCCATGTCGCGTTCGTGCTGTTCCTGTGCTTCCTGCTCTATCCGGTAGCGAAGCGTTTTCGCCATCGCGTGCATTGGTGGGATTGGCTCGCGGCGATGTCCGCGCTCGTCATCATCGGCTACATGCTCGCGGGCGGCGACGATTTCCTCGAACGGGCGATAAGCCCCAATCGATGGGATCAGATTTTCGGCATCGCGCTGATCGTGCTGGTGCTGGAAGCGGCGCGTCGCACGGCCGGCTGGATCATGCCCGCGATCTGCGTGGCGTTCCTGGTCTACGCGATCGTCGGGAAGGACCTGCCGGCGCCATGGACGCACTACGGCATGGACACAAGCCGCATCGTCGGTCACATGTACATGACGCTCGAGGGCATCTTCGGCGTCCCGATCGACGTTTCGTCCTCGGTGATCATCCTCTTCACAATCTATGGCGCAGTCCTGCAGTTCTCGGGCGCCGGAAAGTTCTTCATCGATTTCTCCTTCGCGGCGATGGGCGGCAAGCCGACCGGCGCAGGCCGAACGGTGGTGCTTGCTTCATTCCTGCTGGGCGGGCCGTCCGGCAGCGGTGTTGCCACCACCGTCACGCTGGGCACGGTGGTTTATCCGATGCTGGTCAAGGCCGGTTACGGTCGCGATGCGGCTGGAGGATTGCTCGCCGCAGGAGGGTTGGGCGCAATCCTCTCGCCACCGGTGCTCGGCGCTGCGGCGTTCCTGATCGCCCAGTTCCTGAACATCTCGTATCTCGACGTCATCCTGATGGCGACGGTTCCGACGCTGCTCTATTACTCGCGCTGTTTCTGATGGTCGAGATCGACGCGCGCAAGTTCGGAATGCCCAGCGTGGTCATCGAAAAGCACGCGACGGTTGGCGCACTCACGCGCCAATACTGGTTTCATTTCCTGTCGCTGATCGCGATCATCGTGTTCATGGTGATCGGATTCTCGCCGACGCTTGCAGTGTTCTGGGCGACCATCGCTGCGATCGTCCTCAGCTTTCTGCCGTGGATTGCGCCCTGATCCCTTACGACGTGCTGCGCGGCAGGGCGCCGCTAGGCCGCGGTCTGTGGAATTCAGGCCTGATCAAGGCGCTCGAAGTAGGCTCGGTTGGCGTGTTCAGCGTCGCCGCGACATGCGCTGCCGCGGGCTGATCGTCGGCGTGGTAACGCTCACCGGGCTGGGCCTCAAGTTCAGCTCGATCGTATTGCAATACGCCGATGGCGGTAGTCGTGCGATCTACGATGCGCTGGTCGCCCTGGGCGCGGCTGGAGCCCTGCCCTGCTCCACGACGTCAAGCTGCTGCTGACCGCGATCTTTACTTCGCTGATCGTTTGGATCGTCGGCCTTGCGGTGCCGGTGACCGCCAGCTACATCATTGCGCCGTGATCGCGGCGCCCGCGTTGATCGCCCTGGGCGTCGCGAATTACGCAGCCCACATGTTCATCTTCTACTACGCAGTGCTCTCCGAGGTTTCCCCGCCCACTGCGCTCTCGCCCTTCGCGGCAGCCGCGATCACGGGGGGCGATCCCTACAAGACGACGTTGCAATCGTGGAAAAACACGCTTCCCGCCTTCCTGGTGCCCTTCATGTTCGTGCTCGATCCGGCGGGACTCGGCCTGCTGCTGATGGGCTCGATCAAGAAGCTCGGCGAGGCGCGGTGGCTCGACATTGCTCGTCTGCTTCACGGCGATGGTTGGCATCGCCGCGCTCGCAGGCGCCATGCAGAACTGGCTGTTCAGGAAGACGCACGTGGTGGAGCGCTGGCTGCTGATCGTGGCCGGGCTCGCGCTCGTGTATCCGAAAGCGATGCTCGATTACATCGGCTTCGCGTTGCTTGCAATCGTGATCGTGTCGCAGACGCTGAGAAAGACGGTGGCGCAGCCGATGCCGCCGTAGCGAGTAAACGAACCGACGAGTCCAACTGCCATGACCTCACGCATTCACGTTCCGATCGGCCGGCAGCTCGCAGCCTCTCTCATCATGCGCCAGCCTTGCGTCCTGGCGAACTGCGAACATCCAGTACCCCATCGCAAGCAATCGGTGCAGCCGCGCTGGCAGCGGTCGCGTAGGCGTTGGCGATCGGCGCTCTTGCGATCGGTCGGCTCGCAATTGGTCGCGCCCGGATCCGACGCTTGGAGATCGACGAGCTCGTCGTCCGAAGGTTCGCGTTACCGAAACGCTTCAGCTGCCGACCAAGGCTGAGGCTGGCGGCTATCGCGCCCGAGCGCTGGTCCAATCGCCACGCTGGCCGGTCATGTCCGACGTCTCTCGTTTGAACGAGATCGATCAGTACCGCCAGGCGGCGGCGGACCTTGCCACTTCCGGTCAGCCGCGCGAAGAGCAGCTCGCGGATATCGCGGCTGCGGGCTACGACGTCGTGATCAACCTCGCACTTCACGACGATGCCCGCTACTCGCTACCGGACGAGGCCGGATCGGTGAGAGCGTTAGGCTTGCAGTACGTGCATATTCCGGTTCGGTTTGACGCGCCCACCGAAAGCGACCTCGCGACATTCTTCGAGGCCATGGACACGCACGAGGGCCGCCGCATCTGGCTACACTGCGCCGCGAACCTGCGGGTGAGCGCGTTCCTCGGGCTTTATCGGCGGCTTCGTCAGGGCTGGCCCGAGGATCGTGCGTTCGCGTTGATGAATGAAGTCTGGGAGCCCGATCACGTGTGGTCGGCGTTCGTTCGCGACCAGCTTTACAAGGCCGATGCTAGTTAGATGGTCCGGATCCGGAGGTTTCGGCGGCGTTTGCCCGCGCGCCGACATGTCGGTAAGCGGCGCGCTGAACAAGCCGTGATGAGGTCGTTCTCCGGGTGTCAACCCTCGATTGCGCTCGCTGTGCTTCCTTGCGCTTGAGGTCCAGGTAGCCGGCCTCCTCCTGGAACTGCAACGGATAGCGCTCTGTGACGCATACCAGTGGCGCAGGCGCTGCTCGAGCTGCTGTTTCGGGGGCGCCGACAACGCGTGCAGATAGGCGTCGATCATGCGTAGTAGCGCATGGCGTTACGCTCCAGTCCGCCGCGCAGATCGCTCACTAGATCGGCTTGTCGTGCGCGTCCCGGTCGACCACCGTGAACCCCACCTTGCCGCGACCGAGCGAGTTGAAATAAGCCTGCATCGCAAGCTTTGCTCGCACGCCGTAGCCATGCGAATAGCCGAGGTGAAGGATCGTGCGCTGCGAGTCCATGGGAGCGGCTTCGAGTCGGATCCGTAGTCGGTCGTCCCGAACGGACCCGTCGGCGAGCCGAGCCGCATGTCGAGGTAGTCCGCGGTCTTCGACGCCGGCTGGCATGAGAACTGAACGGGAAGCTCCGAGCGGCCGAGGCTCACCGTCATCGACGGCTCGCCACCCTCGTTCAACCGGCAACCTTTCACGTTCGGATGCAGGATCAGGATGTCGCACCAGTTCCTCGGATCGGCCAGTGCCGCCTGAACCTTGTCGAATGGCTGGTCGATCAGCGCGTAGATGTCGCCCTGCAGCGTGTTCGACGTCTGCTTCGATTCCAGATAGAGGGGCTTTCCGAACTTGTTTTTCTCGATGTCGGCGCGATGCGCGGCGTAACTCGCGCGAAGCGCTGCCGCCGTCCCCGGTTCGGCGGCCATGGCTGCCGCGGTGCCGATGATGCAAAGGATCAGCGCGACGGCGATCTGCATCGCCCGAACCCGCGCGGAATGGAGCCGACGGCGCGGTCGCCTCGGCGGGTATTCGGTGTGCGTGAGAATCCGATCCATGCAGCGATTGTCGTCCGCCCGAGGTCTCGCGCATCAGCGGGCAGCGACTGAATCATCGGTCGGCTTTGTCTTACTACGCACGGTCGCGCGCGCACACCCGGCGGTTGACAGCAAATAGTCTGACAAATTAAACTGAAACGTCAGACCAAACCAACGCATACGCGGGGCTACGAATGGCGAGCGCCGGCCAGCGGCCAAGCGCTACCGAAGCACGACGGCCAGGCACGTGGCAACGCAAGGCGGACGGCGTGCTCGACAAGCTCGGGCAACGGATCGTCACCGGCCGCTATGCGGCCGGCGAGCGTCTTCCGACCGAGGAAGCGCTGACGCGCGAGCTCGGCGTGAGCCGCCCTTCGGTCCGCGAAGGGCTGAAGGCGCTGGCCCGCAAGGGTCTCGTCGAATCCCGCACGCGACGCGGAACGATCGCGCTCGGCAAGGAGCAGTGGGACGTGCTCGATCGCGACGTGCTCGAGTGGATGGCCCTGGCACCTCCCGACCACGAGTTCCTGATCGGCCTGGTCGAGGCTCGCACCATCTTCGAGCCGGCCGCAGCCCGGCTCGCCGCGAACCGTGCGACGCCCGCGCAGATCCTGCAGATCGAGCGCGCGTTCCAGGGGATGGTCAACGCCCTTCCGAACGATGTCGACGCGTGCTGCCTGCACGATCTGGCGTTTCACGAAGGCATCATCGCCGCGGCGGGCAACGTGCTGGTCAGCAGGCTCGCCACCGCAATCCGCACCGCGCTGCTCACGCTGTTCCGCGTCAGCGCCAACGCCCGGGAATCTTACGAGAGCTCGCTGGCCGAGCACGGCGCCGTGGCTGCGGCGATCCGCCAGCGCAACCCCGAAGAGGCCGAGCGGGCGATGCACAAGCTGCTTGCCGGCACGGTGCGGGATCTCAAGCCCGCGATCCGCAAGCGCAGGCCGGCAGGCGCCGCTTCGAAGCGACCCGGCAACCGCGGCTCCACCACGAAGGCACGCCGACCATGACCGCAGGTTTCGCTGTAAGTCCCAACAGGAGGAAACGATGATTGGGTGCGTCAGAGGAGCTTTATTCGCGTTGTTGAGTGCACTCGTGCTGTCCGCAGTTCCCGCGTCCGCGCAGACCGCGAAGTAGATGGTGCGCATCCATACGGCAGGCCCGAACAATGTGAACGTGGAGACCACGACGCTCGCATTCCTGTTCGCAAACTACGTCAACGCGAACTCGGACACGGTCGAGCTCGAGCTGTTCTTCGATGCAATGCATCATTGACAAGCAAAATCGGACCTGCTAAACGCGGCCAATCAGCCCGTCGAAAAGCGATGTCCTTTCCAATCGTGTTAAGGAAATCCGCAGGTATCAAGGGGGAGCTCATGAAACGTGGCGCATGGTGGATGGTGGTGATTCTGGCTGCGGTGATGGTTGCCGTTACGACCCCTAACGCCAGCTTCGCGCAGCAGAAGAAGCTGGTCCTCTGGACCCACTGGGAACAGAACCCCGACTTCAACAAGTGGTACGAGACCAAAGGGAAAGAGTTCGCCAAGAAAACCGGGTACGAGGTCGAGGTGGTCACCATCCCTTACCAGGGATACGAGGCCAAGTACCTCGCGGCGTTCATGGCCAAGAGCAGCGCGCCTGACATGTTCATGGGGATGACGCACCAATGGTGCGGGCAGTACGATTTCTGCGACAAGATGCCCGCCGATCTGGCGAAGGTCTATGACGAGAATCTGCCGAAGTACATGGTCGGCATCGGCAAGTGGAAGGACGCGCGCTACGGGATCCCCATCGAGCACGGCAACTTCCAACAGATGTACATCAACGTGGACATGTTCAGGAAAGCCGGCCTGAATCCGGACGAGCCGCCCAAGACCATGAACGATTGGCTGGCGGCAATGAAGAAGCTGACGATTGCCGACCCGAAGGGGGGTGAGCCGACGCAGGTGGGTTTCGCCATCCGCAGCAAGGGCCATCCGGTGGGGATCACGGACAAGTTCCTTCCCTTTGCCCACGCTTGGGGCGCCCGGATGTTGAGCCCGAATCTGGACAAGGCCACCGGCTTTGCCAACAGCCCACAGATGGTGGCGGCCCTTACGTTCTTTGGCGATCTGGTCCTCAAGGACAAGGTGGCCAGCTTGGCATTGGGGAATCCCGAAGATGCCTTCGGCCAGAAACGAGCTGCCGTCATCTTTCGCGAGTCCTGGTACTTCGGCTGGCTGAAGAAGAACGCGCCTGATGTGAACTTCAAGGTGTACGCACTTCCCTGCGAAAAGGCCTGCCCGGGTGCGGGGGCCCTGTTCCCCTGGACGGACCTGGTTTACAAGAACAGCCCGAACAAGCAGATCGCGTGGGAGTTCTACAGGTTCATCAGCAATCCCAAGGACGACCTGGAGCATCATCAGATGCAGGGGATCCTCCCCGTCTGGACCGCGAACCTCGACACCGCCTACGTGAAGTCTCGGCCCGACTACCAGTCCACGAAGGATATGCTCGCCCAGCCGGTGCCGCCCACCTACTTCCACCCGAAATCGAACGAGTTGGCTACTGCGTTCGGCGAAGCCGTCGTAGGCGTCATGTTCGGCAAAGGACAGCCGAAGCCCTTGCTGGACGAAGCTGCCGCCAAGATGGATCGCATCCTCAAAGACTAGCGGTGCGCTGAACGACGACCTGCGGTGGCCACGCCACCGCAGGTGTCTCGATGTGCGCGCGGCAGTGCCGCGTCTGCAAGACGACCGACGTGCTCAACCGGATGCCTTGAGGTATCGTCAAATCGAGGCGACGGCCGACGTGTCATCCCACCGGGCTTCCCTCCCTGCCATGCGCCGATGGTTTCGCATCGCGTTTCCCAGGACCTACATGGATCGGCAGAACCGTGCGGGGTTCCTGTTCGTTCTCCCCGCGCTGCTGTTCTTCGGTTCCGTGTTCATCCTGCCGCTCGCGCAGTCCGTCCTGTACTCGTTCTACAAGATCTCTCCGGGCGGGGCGAGCGAATTCGTGGGATTGCGACTCTACGAAAAGGTGCTAACGGACTCCACCTTCTGGAACGCGGTCAGCAACACGATCCAGCTCCTCCTCTTGTCCGTGCCGACAACGGTGATCCTTGCGCTCGCCGTCGCACTCGGTCTCAACCGCATCACCAATCTCAGGTGGCGCAACCTCTGGGCGTCGATGTATTTCCTGCCGTTCGCGACGTCGCTCGTCGCGGCCGCTCTCATCTGGCAATGGATCTACGACCCGGTCTACGGCTTCCTCAACTACTTCCTGTCGTTCTTCGGCATTCCACCCCAGAAGTGGCTGCAGAGCCTGTTTCAAGTGCGCCCGTCCATCGCCGCCGTGAGCGTCTGGGTGCGGATCGGATTCGACACCATGATCTTCCTGGCCGCGCTCCAATCCATCCCCGAGGAGTATTACGAGGCGGCGAGAATCGACGGGGCCAATGCCGTCCAGCAACTCCGATACATCACGTTGCCCCTGCTCAACGCGCAGATCATCATGGTCTGCATTCTCGAGCTGATCTTCAACTTCAAGATGTTCGACCAGGTGTACGCCACGACCCAGGGCGGACCGGCAAGCGCAAGTCAGACCGTCATCATGCTGCTGTACGACACGGCGTTCAAATTCTTCCGCTTCGGCGACGCCTCGGTGATGGCGGTGTTCGTCTTCGTCACGCTCATGGCGGTGACGTTGCTGCAATGGCGCTACTTCCGCAAACCCGTCGAGTACTGAAGAGCCTCCGCGAAACAGGGTCCCAGGTGATGACGTCGCTTCCGGTACCGGGCAGGACATGAGCGGGAGGGGGGGAGGTGGACCCTCGCGCCATCGAGTCCTCTGTCCGCACGCGCGAGGCTCACCGAAAAGCAGGTTTACTTCCGCTGGCTCATCATGCTCGCGGTCGCCTGCGGGGCCATCGTCGTCTTCTTCCCTTTCTTCTGGATGGCGGTCACCTCGCTGAAAACCGCCCCCGAGATCCAGCGCGTGCCTCTGCAGATTGCCCCCGACAACTGGCTCAACCTGACGAACTACGTCGAGGTCTTCAAGCGCGAACCCTTCATGCGCTACCTTCTGAACAGCGCGATCGTCGCGTCGATCGCCGCCGTGAGCAGCGTCGTGGTCTCGTCGCTGGCCGGGTTCGGATTCGCCAAGTACCGTTTTCCGGGCCGCGACTTCTTCTTCCTCGCGATCGTCGGCATCCTGATGGTCCCGTTCCAGTCGGTCGTGGTGCCGCTCTACGTCTGGATGAATCGCCTGGGGCTGCTCGATACCTACATGGGCATCGTTGCTCCGGATCTGGTCAGTGTCTTCGGCGTCTTCCTGATGCGGCAGTCCATCGAAATGATTCCCAACGACTACATCGACGCGGCCCGCATGGACGGTTGCAGCGAGCTGCGAATCTTCTTCTCCGTGATCCTGCCGGCGGTGAAGCCGGCCATCGCCACCTTGCTGATCATCAAGTTCATGTGGAGCTGGAACGAGTTCTTCTGGCCGATGGTCGTGATCAGCAGTCCCCAGATGAAGGTGGTCACCATGGGCCTGATGAGCTTCACCAACATGTATTTCATCGAATACAACCTGCTCACCGCCGCCGCGGTGATCAGCATCCTGCCCATCCTGCTCATCTTCATCACGCTGCAGCGTTGGGTGGTCCAGGCCGTCGTGATGAGTGGCCTCAAGGGCTGAGAGCCTTTGCGAGAAGCTGATCAGGGTGAGCTTCATCCCGGGATTGTCGTCATGGATCCCGCGGTACTTCCTGGCGATCCGGCAGCGCGTTGGCAAATCCGCACGGAACGGCTACGCTGGCGCCGCCTTCCCATGACGACGAAAGCTTCCGAGCCCGCCTCACTCGCGCGCTGGCAACGACCGGGGCGAATGTGGCGCTACGCGTGGGCGTTTCCTGCCACCGCGGTCGGTCTCAGCCTTGCGCTGGTCGCGCGCGCGGGAGGCGCCACGGCGAACCGCGTCGACGGCATTCTCGAAGTTGCGGGCGGTCGGCTCGGACGCGCCGTCGCCCGGTTACCCATGCCGTTTCGGTTCTGCGCAATCACGTTCGGACACGTCGTCATCGGCGTGGATCATCGCGTGCTGGAGGCGTGCCGCACGCACGAGCATGCCCACGTTCGCCAGTACGAGCGATGGGGCCTGCTGTTCTTTCCGCTCTACGCGGCGTCGAGCTTGTGGGAGGGAATCCGGGGCAACGGACCTTACCGCGACAATCACTTCGAGCGGCAGGCGCGGGCGGCCGCGAGAGTCCCGGAGGCGACCGAGGAGACCGGCGCGTGAAGGCCGTCTCGTCCAAAGCCACGGCTTCCGAGCTGCTGGCGCAGCTGCCCGGCGAGGTAACGGAGCGGTGGCCGGAAGGCGCGCGTTCGGTCGTCGGCTTGCGTCACGGCACGATGTCGGTCAAGCTGTTCGCCCCGGGCGGCGGCATGGATCGACAAGTGCCGCATGGCCAGGACGAGGTGTACTTCGTGATCGCCGGCAGCGGCACCTTCATACTCGACGGGCATCGCCATCCGTTCGCGCCGGGAACTGCGTTGTTCGTGCCCGCGGGCGTCGTCCACCGCTTCGAGGACTTCACGCCGGATTTCGTGACCTGGGTCGTGTTCTGGGGACCGGAAGGCGGCGAGCCTTAAGTGACCCTGACGCCGATCAATCTGGCCGACAAGCTCGCCACGTTCTCCGAGCCGTGGACGCCGCGGGTCGTCGCCGAAATGAACGACTACCAGTTCAAGCTGGTGAAGCTGGTCGGCGACTTCGTGTGGCACAAGCACGACGACACCGACGAAGTGTTCATCGTGCTCGCGGGTGAAATGGAAATCGGCTTTCGCGATCGCGACGTCATCGTGCACACCGGCGAGATGTTCGTCATCCCGAAGGGCGTCGAGCACATCACGCGAGCCAGGCGTGAGTGCCATGCGATGATCGTCGAGCCACGCGGCGTGGTGAACACCGGCGATGCCGGCGGCGACCTGACCGCTCGCAACGACGTATGGGTCTAGGGGGAGTCGATGATCACGACACACGGCATGACGCATGTAGCGCTCGCGGTCAAGGATCCCGAGCGCTCGTTGCGGTTCTATCAGGACATCGTCGGCGCCATCGCCGTCTATCGCGAGGAGGACTCGATCCAGGCGCAGACGCCGGGCAGCCACGACGTTCTGGTGTTCGAGCGAAGCCCCGAGCGCGCGGGCCTGGCGGGCGGCGTTGCCCATTTCGGATTTCGCCTGGTCGAGCCGATCGACGTGCAAGCCGGCGCAGCGATCATCGAGCGCGCGGGCGGCAAGGTGTTGCGACAGGGCGAGTTCTGCCCGGGCGCGCCTTTCCTGTTCTTCCTGGATCCGGATGGTTACGAAGTCGAGATCTGGTACGAGGCGCCAACCCCGGTCGACCCGCCGGCGCCGGTTGCTGCGCGCAAATCCCGTCGTCCACGGTAGCGACGGGGCTTAGCATGCGCCGCATTCTGGAGTAGGCTCCGCGTGCCGCCGCAAGCGAAGCGTGTGGCAGTGCAACCGCACCCGACAGGAGAAACCATGGGTAACCGCGACAAGCAGAAGAAGGAGCCGAAAAAACCGAAGCAGCCGAAGAAGCCGGGACAGAAATAGGCAACCGGCAAAACGCTTGAACGGCGCGGTCATCCGCGCCGTTTTCGTTCAAGAGTGGCATGTCAGAGGCGCACAGCCCGCCACACAACGCGCATCCGCAGTTCGTCGCGCCGATCCTCGTTGACCGGAGCGCGACCGGGCTCGCCCAATGCGCCGGCGATGCCATGGTGATTCGCCCATTTGCCGCAGGAAGGCCAACTCTGCTGCGGATTTCGATAGGTCGCAGGCCGGAAGCCGCGCACATCGGTGTTTCCGATCTAGACTTCGCGCCAGTTCCGTTTGGCAGCCGTCACGACCGCAGGGGATCTACGAATGAGCGCCTCTCGAATTGCATTCCATGTGGCTGCGTTGGCCGCGTTCGTCGCGGCGGGCGTGATCGCGGAGGTCCGAGCCGAGACGACGAAGCGCCCGAAAGGCCCCTATGAGCCGTGCAAGAACCATTACATCCTGGATGACTGCCGGCTCTTTCCGGGGTCGGTTCATTGGACGCCGGCTGGCAAGCTGAACGTTCCACGCGACCGTCATACGGCCAGCTTGCTCCCGGATGGCAACGTGCTCGTGGTGGGAGGGGGGAACGGTTCCAGCGCGGAGCTGTACGACCCCCGAACCGACGCCTGGCGCATGACCGGCGCCCCGAGCGTGCCTCGGGTCAATCACACCGCGACTGTGCTGTCCGATGGAAGAGTGCTGGTCATCGGGGATGAAAGGGGCGACGTCCCCCCGTTCTACCCCGCGCAAACAGCGGCCGAGACCTACGACCTCGTCACCGGCGTGTGGAGTCCTCCGGTCCGCATGAGCACGGTTCGCTCGGGTCACACGGCGACGCTGCTGCAGAATGGCAAAGTCCTCATCGCGGGCGGCTGGACCGCGGCACTGGCCGGAAGGTCGCACGCTTTCGAGTGCCGAGTTGTACGACCCGGCGACGGCCACGTTCAGCGCGACCGGCAACATGCTCGTCGCGCGCTACTGGCACACGTCCACACTGCTGCACAACGGCATGGTCCTGGTGACAGGCGGATCGGACAGCGGAGATCTCTCTTATGCCTTTTCCAATTCAGAGCTGTACGACCCTGCCGCCGGCACCTGGAGTCCGGCCGGTGTGGCTCGCGGCGGGAACCGTCTTTCACACAGCGACGCTGCTCACCACGGGCCACGTCCTCGTGGCGGGAGGCCACACCCCCCGCATTGGTGGAGGGGATTCGCTGGCAGTGGCGCAGCTGTTCGATCCGTCGACCCGAACGTGGACCCGCGTACCGAATCTGCGGGGCAAGCGCGAGATGCATACCGCTGTTTCGTTGGCGGATGGCCGTGTACTGGTGGCGGGCGGGTTCTCCGGGTATGGGGGCTACCCGGCTTACAGGGTCGAGAACGTGGCTTCCGCCGAGGTGTTCGACCCCGTGACGGCGACGTGGGCGGATGCCGGCAACCTCAACGCTGCACGGGGGACCCACACGGCAACGCTATTGAGGGACGGGAGCGTGCTTGTCGTCGGCGGCAGCATCGTCTTGCCGGACTACACCACCGTCGCTCTGGACAGCGTGGAGCATTACGGCGAGTGAGCGGATCGTGAGGAGCCTCGATGCTCCTGGCCAGCGACGATCGGTGGTCTCGCCGCGCGCCGATGTCGGTGCGTCTGATACTCGCCGCCGATCATGAGCCCAGCGTGAAGCTGAACGAAGCGCCCCGGCCCGGCGCTGCCTCGACGTGCACCTCCCCGCCGTGGCGATGCACGATCCGCTGCACGATCGCGAGCCCGATGCCTGTCCCGGGGAACTCGCTTTCGCCGTGCAACCGCTGGAACGGCGCGAACAGCTTTTCCGCGTACGACGGATCGAAGCCGGCGCCGTTGTCGCGGACGGTGAACCCGGGACGCCCGTCGATCGTCGTGGCCTCGACGGTAACGAGCGCACCTTGTGTCCGCGACGTGAACTTCCAAGCGTTGTCCAGCAGGTTCGCAAGGACGATGCGCGTCAGGCCCGGGTCGGCGTGCGCTTTGAGTCCCGGCGTGATCGAGACTGCGATCTTGCGCAACGGATCCGCCTCGCGCAACTCGGCGACTGCTTCTTCCGCGAGCGCAGAGACGTCGACATCGGCGCGATGGATCGCCTGCCGCGCGATCCGGGACAGGTTGAGCAGGTCGTCGATCAGGCGCGCCATCTTCGCCGACGCGGCCTTCACGCGTTCGAGGTAGTTGCGCCCGGTCTCGTCCAGCCGTTCCACGTAGCCTTCGTGCAGCAACTGCGAGAAACCGCTGATGCCCCGCAGCGGCGCCCGCAAGTCGTGCGAAACCGAGTAGCTGAACGCCTCGAGCTCGCGGTTGGCCGCTTCCAGCGACCGCGTTCGCTCGGCGACACGCTCCTCCAGCGTGGCGTTCAGCCGCTTGAGCTGGTCCTCGGCGAGGTCGCGGCGATCCCGCGCCGCGAAGGCTTCGAGCGCATAGCTCAAGTCCTTGGCCAGCAGGTCGAGCAGATCCGTCAATTCGCTGTCGAAGAACGCCGGCTCGCGCGCATAGACCGCGAGAATCCCGACCGCTGCGCCCTGCCGCTGCAGAGGGTAGACCGCCGAAGAGCGGAGCGCGCTCCGCGCTTCCGGCGGGACGATCTGGCGCACCGAATCGTCGGCGTGACGGTCCGCGCTGACATGCCGGCGATTCGTTCTCATGACCAGGCTGCCCGGGCGCCTCCTGCCCTCGTGGTGCGGCGGCCACGTGCAGCGGTGCGCGGGAGAAGAGGCTCGCGAACTCGCCGGAGTACGCGACGTCATTCAGCCGCGATCCCGCCTCGTCGACCAGCGCGACCATCGCCGTGGTGATTCCGGTTTGCCGAACGACGATCTCGCACACCGTCTGCAGCAGCGCCAGCAGGTCGGTGCTGCGCGCGATCGCTTCGTTCGCCTGCGACAGCGCGCTGTAGAGGGTCGTCAGCCGCCGGATGCGGCTTTCGGCGATGACGCGATCGTGGATGTCGACCGCGGTACCGACGTAGCCCAGGAATCGCCCGCCTTCGTCGAACCGCGGAGCGCTGGTGTCGAGCACCCAGCGATACTCGCCGTCGTAGCGCAGGCGCCGATACTCGAGCGTGCAGCCTTGGTGGTTCAGGTTCGCACGGTCGATCACTTCCTGCACGGCGATCGCATCGTCCGGATGCACGCCGCCGTACCAGCCCGCTTCGCGCGCCTCGTCGAGCGTCTGCCCGGTGAAGTCGAGCCAGGTCGCGTTGAAATAGAACTCGCGCACGACTGCGTCTGCAGTCCAGATCAGCACCGGCGAGCTGTCCGCCATCACGCGGAATCGCTGCTCGCTCTCGCGCAGCTCGGCGAGCGCCGCGTGACGCTCGGTGATGTCGCGCATGAAACCGACGAAAACCGCGGTCCCGCCGATCTCCGCGGCGCTGAAAGTGACCTCGACCGGGATCTCGCGGCCGTCGCGATGCAGACAGCGGGTCTCGATCGATCGCTTTCGCAACGTCGCACCGGGCTCGGAGGCGAACCGGCGGATCGCGTTCAGATGCGGTTCGCGAAGCGCAGCCGGCTGCAGCACCGACAGGTACTCGCCGAGGAGCTCGTCGGGCCGCCAACCGGTGAGCGACTCGACAGCGGGGTTCGCAAAGATGATCCGATTGTCCAGGCCGAGTCCGATGATCGCGTCGCTCGACGTCTCGAACAGCGAGCGATAGCGTGCCTCGCCGGCGCGCAGCGCCGATTCGGCCTGCGCGCGCTGGTCGAGCATTCGGTTGAAGCCCGTCGCGATCTCCGTCGATCTCACGCGGTCCGCCGCCGCGCACGCGCGGGCGAGTATCCCCGGCCGCCACGGCGGTGCGCCGTACGGGCGATCTCGCCGAGTGGACGCAGCATCCGGCGCATCGCGAACGTTGCGGCCCCCCAGATCGCAAGCAGCAGCAGTGCGGCGATCCCGAGCGATCGTTGCAGCCGCTGTCCCGTTGCGCCTAGCGATGCTTCCGACGGCACGCGCGCGACGGCGAACCACGGCGCTCTCTCCATCGGCGCAACCCCGGCACGGTACTGCGCCCCATCGCCACCGTCGAGCATCAGCCGTCGTTCGCCTCGCACGGCGGCATCGACCAGCACCTTCGGCACCTCGGTACCGATCAGCTCCCGCTCGCTCGAGCGGGCGATGAAGCTCGCCCTGTCGATCGACGACCTCGAGCGCAGCGCCGCGCGGAAGCGACGCCGACTGCAGCAGCGGCAACCGGAAAGCTCGTCAGATCGATGCCGACCACGAGTGCGCCGCCGAACGCGCCCTGCTCGTCTGCGAGCGGCACGGCGAGCGCAACGATCCATCGCTTGGTCGTCCGGCCGAGCCACGGCGCGTCGACGTGGAAGCGCTCGCCCCCGGCCACGGCGCGGAAGTAGGGAAGCTCCGCGTATGCGTCGCTGCCGGGCACGATGCCGGCACTGCCGCAGACGCCGCCGCCGTTGCGATCGATAAGCAGCAGGTTCGCGTACGCGGGGAAAGTACGCACGGAACTCCGGGAACAGCGGATCGCAGTTCGCAGCATCTCATCGCCCGGATTCCAGGTCGCATCGCGATGCGCTCCAGGAGCGACCGGGTGTCGTCGAGGAACTGGTCGGTTTCCGCAGCCAACTGGCGCGCGAGCTGCTCGACCTGCTCGCGCGGCGTTCTCCTCGCTCTCGCGCGCGTCCTGCTGCGCGTTCCAGAACAGCAACACGCCTAGCGGCAAAGTGACCGCAATGATCAGCGTTGCGATCCACGCCTGCATCGGCCAGCCGCGGCCACGGTCGTCGTCGGTTCGAGCGTTCAAGTCAGCAATCCAGCGGTGCAGTCCAAATTACTATCATGAAACCGCCGTCGCGCCGTGCAGCAACCGGATGAACGACCGCCGGCCTTCGGCAACTTGTTGTCGTCACGCGACGTTCGCCAGCCTGCCGAGCGTTCGAGGCGGCGTGCGCTATGCTCGCGTCCCACGTTCATACGCGATTTCACCGATGCTGACGCGCACCGCCCCACGAGAACGCTCGCTCAAGAGCCTGTCGCCGCATGGCTTCCACCGGGTCGTCTGGCATGAATGGGGCGATCCGGCAAATCCGCGCGTCGTCATCTGCGTGCACGGACTCACGCGCACCGGCCGCGACTTCGACGTGCTCGGCGAAGCGCTGGCGCGTTCGCATCGCGTGCTGGCCGTCGACATGCCGGGCCGCGGTCGCAGCGAATGGCTGCCCGCGAAGGCCGACTACGTCTACACGACCTACCTCACGACACTGACGGCGCTGATCGCGGCGTCCGGTGCGGAATCGGTCGATTGGGTCGGAACGTCGATGGGCGGACTGCTCGGCATCGTGATGGCCGCGCAACCGGCGACGCCGATTGCCCGGCTGGTCGTCAACGACGTCGGTCCCGCCATCGAGCAGGCAGCGCTCGCGCGCATCGGCACGTACGTCGGCGCGGATCCCGACGTTCGCGAGCGAGGCCGAGCTCATCGCGTACGTCCGCGCGATTTCGCCGTTCGGCCCGCACGACGATGCGCAGTGGGAGCACCTGGCGCGCACGACGATGTCCCGACGTCCGGGTGGCCGCTTCGGCTTCGTCTACGACCCCGGGATCGCCGTGCCGTTTCGCGAAGCGGCGGGCGGGGCCGACCTCTGGCCGCTCTGGGATGCGATCGCGATGCCCGACGCTCGTGCTGCGCGGCGCCGAGTCCGACCTGCTGTCCGCGACGACGGCGCGAGCGATGACGCAACGCGGTCCGAAGCCCCGGCTCGTCGAATTCGCCGGGGTCGGGCACGCGCCGACGCTGCTGGTGCGCGACCAGGTCGAGACGATCGTCGACTTCCTCAGCTCGATCGCGGTCGGGCGCCTGACGCGTTGCAGTGCCGGCATATCGCAAACCATCGACGCCCGTCGTCGGAGCGTCCCCGGACTGGGTCGACCCCTGCTGGCACGGGTCTCGCTTCCCGAATTCCGCGGGCCACGCGCGAGCGACGCTGCAGATGTCGCATACAATCGCCGGCGACCCGTCTCGCCCGCCGCCATGCCCACTTCCCTTGCGCTGAACCTGCCTCCGCTGTCCGCGAAACCGGCCAATCCGCCGGAAACGCGGCCCGCGCGCATCGTGGAATGGCTGGCGGACACGGTGAAGAGGGATCCGGTGGAGGCCGCGCGGATCGTCGGAGACGCACTCGCAGCGACGAACCGCGTCGCGATGGGTGACGCGCGGCGTCTGGAGCTTGCCGAGATCTACTGGACCACCGCGGTCGCGCTCTGGCCCCAGCTCGAGCGTTTGTACGCGCGCGCGACCCATCCGCTGACCGGTCACGCGCTGGAGGCCGCGAAGGCCGGCCTGACGCTCGCGCACGAGCTCTCCACGGCGTACAAGCACCTGCTCGCGCGCGAAGCCGACAAGCGATTGTCGCTGGGCGGCCAGCGACTGATGGTTGCGCTGGTCCACCGCTGCCTGCAATGCACGGCGCGGATCCTCGTCAACAGCTACTTGAGCTACGCGCCGGTCCCGCCGCGCACGTGGCACGACGCGCATCTCGTCTACGCGTTCGCGCGCTCGCGCAAAGCGCATCAGGTGCCGGTCGCGCCCGATCAGCCCGACGCGACGCCGGAGCGAACCTACGTGCAGGCGCTGCTGCTCGCGCTCGCCAATCCTTACGGCTTCCATCCCGGGCAGCTGAACCAGGTGCTGCGCTATCTGCAGGAGCACGGGCACTGGGCGAAGCTCACCGATGTCGCGCCCGTGCATCGGATGGCGAAAGCCGTCGCGATCGTTCCGGTCGGGCACGACTTCCCGCCGTTCTCCGCGAACAAGGGCGGCACGATGGACGGCTCGAAGCTGTTCCTGCTGACGTTCGACCTTGCGTTCCAGCTCCAGGAACAGTTGCGTGCGCTGGAATCCGGCGGCGCGCTGCCCGAGCACATTCGCGAAACGGATGCGCGGCCGAGGTTCGTCGCCTTGCTCAAGCGCTTGCTGCGCCAGTGGGCGATTCCGCCTGCGCGTCAATTCAACCGGTTGCCGTCGCGCGCACGCGTCGTGATTTGCGCGGGGCTTTCCGGAGTCTGGCAATACAGCCGCGGCGTGCATGCCGGCGTAGCGAATCCGCCGACCGGCCTGCCCGCGATGTCCGCGTGCCAGGTGATCAACCACACGCCTGCCGGCTACGCGCTGCGCCAGGCCGACACGAATCCCGCCGCGCTGCGCATCGGCGAGCTCATCGCGCTGCGTGTCGAAGGACGCGGCGGTCTGCAGGTCGCGATGGTGCGATGGTTTCGCAACACGCTCAAAGGCAGCGGGCTCGAGTTCGGCTGCGAGCTCGTGTCGGACAGCCCGGAGGCCGCCGCCGCCGCCTCGGAAGGCTTGCAGAGCGCGCAACTGATCCCGGTGGTCGTCGTTCCGGAAGATTCGGGCGCGACCGGCGGCGGTGCCGAACCGTCGCCACCGCAGCTCATTGCACCGGTCGGCACGTTCCAGCTCGAGCAGGCGGTGACGCTGAAGCGATCGGGAAGCGAAACCTTCGCCGTGCTGACCAAGCTCGCCGAGCAGGGCCCGGGCTTCGAGATCTTCGAGTTCGTGCCGGTCGAGTGATCCGGTGCCGCCCAGCGCGGCGCGACGCGTCATCGCAGCGTGACCGAGCATCCACGTCGCCGCCGCCTTCGCGAGCCCGCGTGTCGCGCGTGATCGGTCTGGTCACGCTCGGTGCTCTATGCCTGCTCTGGGAGACGCTGCTCGCGCCGCTGCGTCCGGGCGGGTCGTGGCTGGCGCTGAAGGCGGTGCCGCTTGCGCTGCTGATTCCGGCGGCATTGCGAGGGACGCAGAAAAGCGTTGCAGTGGCTTGCGTTGCTGCTGCCGTTCTATCTCGCCGAAGGCATCGTGCGCGGATGGTCGGAGAGCGGCCGGCATGCGGTGGTTGCGTGGATCGGCCGCAGCGATTGCGGCAGCAACGTTCGGCGCGATTCTCGCGTGGGTGCGGGCTTGGCGCGGGACCCGCTGACGCGGACCTCGCGCACGTAGCCGTGCGGATGACTCATTGCTTCAGATGCGCCGCGACTTCGCGCGAAACTCCGCGAGCAGCTGATCCATCACCCACGCCGTGCGTGCGGCCGTCTCGCCGGTGCTCGACGCACGGCCCTCGCCGTTCATCTCGTCGACGATCGACTGGATCATCGGCTGGTGAACGTGCGGCGGATCGCCGATCGGGATTTCCTCGACCTTGTCCCCGCGCGTGACGACGATCGGCACCGGCGCAAAGGTCGAGAAGCGGATGCGGCCGTTGGCGCCGACGATCTCGTTGAATTCCTCGTCGAAGTCCGCCGCGAAGCACCAGGTCCCGGTGCCATACATGCCGGACGCGAACCGGTAGCTCGCCGTGACGATGTCCTCCGGCGCGTAGGCTCGCGCCTGGTTGTCTGCGAACCCGCGCACGCTTTCGATCGGCCCGAACAGGAAGTCGAGGATGTCGAACGTGTGGCAGACCATCTCGAAGAAGAAGCCGCCGCCCGATAGCGACGGATCGATTCGCCACGGAGCGTCGGCCCGCTCAGCACCTCTTTCGCCGGCAAGCGCATGAACTGTCGCGTGACCACTGCGCGCACGTCGCCGATCGCGCCGCTGGCGAGCAGATCACGCACCGCGAGGAATCGCGGCAGCGCGCGGCGATAATAGCCGACCCACAGCGGAACGCGGGCCGCGCGGCAGGCGTCGACCATCTCGACGCATTGCGCGTGGTTCATCGCCATCGGCTTCTCGACATAGACCGGCTTGCCGGCCGCCGCGCAACGCAGCGTGTACTCGTGATGCGTATTCGTCAGCGTGGCGATGTAGACCGCGTCGATGTCGCTCGCCTGGAGGATCGCATCGGCGTCGTCGTGCCAGCGCGGCACGCCGTGCCGCCGCGCGAAATCCTCGGCGAGCTTGCCGTTGCGCCGCATGACCGCGACGAGCGTCGAGTTCGCGGCCTTGTAGAACCCCGGGCCGCTCTTGATCTCGGCCACGTCGCCGCAGCCGATCATGCCCCAGCGAATTGTCTTCATTCGATTCCGTGCTCACGACGCGACCGGCGCATCGTCACCGCACTAGCGCATTGCGCCGGTTTCCGGACGTCTTGTTCCCCGCCGCCAGCCCCTTCGGCATCGGGAACACGACCTTCTCGACGACGCCATCGAGGTCGCGCACGCTCTGCGCGCCGAGTCCGCGCAGCTTCTCGATCACCTCGCGCACGAGCACCTCGGGCGCCGATGCGCCCTGCCGTGATGCCGACGCGCTTCGCGCCGGCGATCCACTTCGGATCGAGCTCGTCGGCGCGATCCACCATGTACGCGGGCACGCCGCGGTTCGCCGCGACCTCGCGCAACCGGTTGGAGTTCGAGCTGTTCGGACTGCCGACGACGATCACCACGTCGACCTGCGGCGACAGGAACTTCACCGCATCCTGGCGGTTCTGCGTCGCATAGCAGATGTCGTCCTTCTTCGGGCCGACGATCTGCGGGAAGCGGCGCTTCAGCGCGTCGACGATCGCAGCCGCATCGTCGACCGACAGCGTCGTCTGCGTGACGTACGCGAGCATCGACGGGTCCTTGACCACCAGCCGGTCGACGTCCTCGACACTGTCGACCAGATAGACGCCGCCCTCGCACTGCCCCATCGTGCCTTCGACTTCCGGGTGGCCGGCGTGGCCGATCATCACGATCTCGCGTCCCGCGTCGTGCATCTTCTGGATTTCGACGTGGACCTTGGTAACCAGCGGACAGGTCGCGTCGAACACGTTGAGCCCGCGCGCCACCGCCTCCGCCTGCACGGCCTTCGAGACGCCGTGCGCCGAAAAGATCACCGTGGCGCCGGCCGGCACCTCGTCGAGCTCCTCCACGAACACCGCGCCTTTCGCGCGCAGATCGTCGACGACGAACTTGTTGTGAACGACCTCGTGGCGCACGTAGATCGGTGCGCCGTGGCGGGCGAGCGCCTCCTCGACGATCGCGATCGCGCGATCGACGCCGGCACAGAACCCGCGCGGATTGGCGAGGACGACGTCCATCAACGTTCCTTCACGGCGGCCGACGCAGCCGACTCGCCGCGACGGTGCCGAAAGCTGTCGGCGATCAACAGCAGCGCGCCGATCGTGATCGCGCTGTCCGCGACGTTGAACGCGGGATAGCTCCAGCCGCGCCAATGGAACAGCAGGAAGTCGACGACCTGGCCGGTCGTCAGCCGGTCCCAGCACGTTGCCGAGCGCGCCGCCGAGGATCAACGCGAGCCCGGCGCAATACCAGCGCGATCCCCCCTTGCGCAGCAGCCAGACGATCACCACGCTCGCGACGATCGCGATGCCGGTGAAGAACCAGCGCTGCCAGCCCGACGCGTCGGCGAGGAAGCTGAACGCCGCACCCGGGTTGAACGCGAGCACCAGGCTGAAGAACGGCAGCACGACCTTCTCCTCGCCGGGCCTGAACATCGCGAGGATCGCCTGCTTGGTCGCGAAGTCGAGCACGATCACCGCGAGCGACAGCCAGAGCCAGCGGTACCAGCGCGGCGCAGCCGCGGATCCGCCGCGTACCGGACGGCTCCGATGCGTCATGCGTAGCTGCGCAGCTCGCCGCTGCCGAACAGGTTCGCAACGCAACGCGAGCACAGCGCCGGGATGCCGCGCGTCGTGGCCGACGTCCGCGCGCCAATGCCAGCAGCGCTCGCATTTCTTCGCGCTGCTCGGCACGACCTCGATCGCAAGCGCATCGCCGCGCTGGACGCGCGCCTGCGACGTGATGAACACGAAGCGCAGATCGTCGCCGAGCGACGCGAGTGCCGCATGCTCGGGTTCCGGCGCCGTCACGACGACCTCGGCCTGCAGCGACGAACCGATCTTGCCTTGCATGCGCAGCGCTTCCAGCTCCTTCAGCACCGCACGCGCACGGCGAGAATCCGATCCCATTTCTCGATCAGCGCGTCCGCCCCCGGGACCGCGGGGACCATGTCGGGCCAGGTGTGCACGAAGATCGTCGGATCGTTCGGGTGCAGGATCTGCCACGCCTCTTCGGCGGTGAACGAGAGGATCGGCGCAAGCAGCTTCAGGAGCGCGTCACGAATGATCGCAAGCGCCGTTTGCGCGGAACGTCGCGAGCGGCTGTCGCGTGCCGTCGTGTAGAGCCGGTCCTTCAGAACGTCCAGGTAGAAGCCGCCGAGGTCCTCGGACGCATACGTCGACAGCCGCTGCACCGACCAGATGAAACTCGTAGCGGTCGTAGTCGGTCGCCACGGCATCGGCGAGCGCGCGCAATTGCGCGACCGCGTACCGGTCGATCTCGTAGAGCTCGCCGATCGGCACCGCATCCTTCGCACGGATCGAAGTCCACGGTGTTCGCCATCAGGAAGCGCAGCGTATTGCGCAGCCGCCGGTAGCTCTCGACGACGCGCTTCAGGATCTCGTCGGAGATCGAAAGGTCGCCGGAGTAGTCGGTCGCGCCGACCCACAGCCGCAGGACCTCGGCGCCGAGCGTGTTGCTGACCGTCTGCGGCGCGACGACGTTGCCTTTCGACTTCGACATCTTCTTGCCTTCGCCGTCGACGGTGAAGCCGTGCGTCAGCAGGGCCTTGTACGGCGGCACGCCGTTCAGCATCGACGACACCAGCAGCGACGAGTGGAACCAGCCGCGATGCTGGTCCGAGCCCTCGAGATACAGATCGGCCGGGAAGTGCGTGTCCTTCGCATGCGATCCCGCGCCGGTCTTGCGCGCATCCGGTCCGCCCATCACCGTCTGGTGCGTGCTCCCGGAGTCGAACCAGACATCGAGCGTGTCGCGCACTTTCTCGTAGTGCTTCGCGTCGTCGCCCAGCATCGACTCGGCGGTGATGCCCTGCCACGCCTCGATGCCGCCCTGCTCGACCGCCTTGGCCACCTGCTCGAGCAGCTCGAGCGTGCGCGGATGCAGCGCGCCGGTTTCCCGGTGCACGAAGAACGGCATCGGCACGCCCCACTGCCGCTGGCGCGAAAGCGTCCAGTCGGGCCGGTTCGCGATCATCCCGTACAGACGCGAGCGACCCCAGCTCGGGAAGAACGCGGTCTGGTCGAGCCCGTGCAGCGCGGTCGTTCGCAGCGTCTCCTTCGGCTTGTTGCCGTTGAAGCCGGGCACGTCGTCCATGCCCGCGAACCACTGCGTCGTCGCGCGATAGATGATCGGCGTCTTGTGCCGCCAGCAGTGCATGTAGCTGTGCGTGACCTTCTCGGCGTTGAGCAGCGCGCCGGCCTCGCGGATCGTCTCGACGATGCCGGCGTTCGCCTGCCAGATCTTCTGGCCGCCGAAGATGGGCAGGCTCTCGGCGAAACGGCCATCGCCCTGCACCGGATTCAGGATCTCGTCGTCGGCAAGTCCATACCGCTTGCAGGAGATGAAGTCGTCGACGCCGTACGCGGGCGAGCTGTGGACGATGCCGGTCCCCTGCTCCGCCGTGACGTATTCGCCGAGATAGACCGGCGAGGCGCGGTCGTAGAACGGATGCCGGAACGCGATGTGCTCGAGCGCGGCACCCTTCGTCCGTGCCAACGATCTTTTCCGTCGAGCTGGTAGCGCGCGAGCACGGTTTCGACGAGCGAATCCGCCAGCAGCAGATGGCCGCGCGACGTGTCGACGAGCGCGTACGTGAATTCGGGATGCACGTTCAGCGCCTGGTTGCTCGGGATCGTCCACGGCGTCGTGGTCCAGATCACCGCGAAGATCGAGCCTTCCGGCGCCTGCTTCAAACCGAATGCGTGGGCGAGCTTCGCACGCTCCTTCGCATCGACGAGCGGAAAGCCGACGTCGATCGCGACGTCCGTGCGGTCCTCGTACTCGACCTCGGCTTCGGCGAGCGCGCTACCGCAGTCGAAGCACCAGTTGACCGGCTTCAGGCCGCGATAGAGGAAGCCCTTCTCCAGCAGGCGACCGAGCGTGCGGATCTCGTCCGCCTCGGTCTTGTAGGCCATCGTCGTGTAGGGATTGTCCCAGTCGCCGAGCACGCCCAGCCGCTTGAACTGCTCCTTCTGGCGGGCGATCTGCTCGGTCGCATAGGCGCGCGCGAGCTTCTGCGTCTGCTCCGGCGGCAGGTGCTTGCCGTGGGTCTTTTCGATCTGCACCTCGATCGGCATGCCGTGGCAATCCCAGCCCGGCACGTAGGGCGCATCGTAGCCGGCCATGTTCCGGCTCTTGACGACGACGTCCTTCAGGATCTTGTTCAGCGCGTGGCCGATGTGGATGTCGCCGTTCGCGTACGGCGGACCGTCGTGGAGCACGAAGCGCGGCCGGCCTTTCGACGCTGCGCGGATGGCCTCGTAGACGCGGTTCTTCTGCCAGGTGTCGACCCACACGGGCTCGCGCTTCGCGAGATCGCCGCGCATCGGGAACGGCGTGTCCGGCAGGTTCAGCGTCGATTTGTAGTCGGTCTTGAGGTCGTCGGGCATGGCGGTGCGGAACCTCAGGCGGCGCTGCGCTGCGCGAAATAGTCGCGAGCGTGCGCGACATCGGTGCGGATCTGGCGCACCAGCGTTTCGAGGTCCGGGTAGCGGGCCTCGTCACGCAGCTTGTGCAGGAACTCGACCGTGACCCGCCGTCCATAGATGGGGGCGTCGAAGTCGAACACGAACACCTCGAGCAGCGGCTTCGCCCCCGAAGCGACCGTCGGCCGCACGCCGAGGCTCGCAACGCCGGTGCGCGCACTGCCGGAGAGGCCATGCACTCGGACGGCGAAGATCCCCGAGAGCGCCGGCTTGTGCCGAAGCGGGATGTTGGCCGTCGGGAAGCCGAGCTTGCGTCCGAGCTTCTCCCCGTGCCCGACGCGGCCCGAAAGCGCGTAAGGCCGGCCGAGCAGCGCCGTGGCCCGCGCCATGTCGCCTGCCGCCAGCGCCTCGCGCACGGCGGTGGACGACGCCCGCTGACCGGCGACATCGACGGTTGCCATCGCCTCCACGCTGAACGTCTTCGCATGGGCTCGAAGCGTCGCGAGGTCGCCGGCGCGGCCGCGGCCGAAGCGGAAATCGTCGCCGACCAACACCCAGCGGACGCCGAGCCGCGAGACCAGGACATCGTCGACGAACGCGTCGGCGGACAGCGCGGCCAGGCTTGCATCGAACCGCGCCACGTAGACGCGGGACACGCCGAACGCGCGGAACAGCTCGAGCTTGGTTCGCGTCGTCGACAGGCGCGGCGGCGCGGTGCCCGGCGCGAAGAACTCGCGCGGATGCGGATCGAACGTCATCACCGCCGACGGCAGGCGCAGGTCCTCCGCGGCTTCGCAAAGCCGCGCGAGCATCGCCTGGTGACCACGATGAACGCCGTCGAAATTCCCGATCGTCAGCGCGACCGGTTGGTCCGCGGACGCGGGCAGGCCGCGATAGAGGCGCATGAAGGTGCGCAGGAAAGCAAACCCCGCATTGTAGCTTAGGGGCTGGAAGCGGATCGAGGATCGAGGCAGCGCCGGCGCGGAGGTGTCACCACAGGCTCATTTGCTTGCCCGGAACGCGTTCGCCGGTGCTGCGGCGTCAGGGGCAACGTCCTCGATCTCCCTGAAGCCGCCCTCGACCAGCGGGTAGTACAGCGCAAGACGGACCGGTCGCCGGTCGAGCCCGCCCATCATGCGCCCGTAGCGGGTCATCTGCTCGCGATAGCGCTCGACTTCGCTGTCGAGGAACGCCTTCGCGTCGCCGCCCTCGTGCGTGCCGGTCTTGAAATCGACGATCCAGCGCTCGCCGTTGGCCACGAACGTGCGGTCGACGACGACGCGCACGATCTCGCCGCGATCGACGCCCGAAAGCGCCCATTCGCTGCGCGCGTCGTCGTGCGCGGAATCGAACAGCCAGCGGCCGCGCGGATCGTCGAGCGTGCGCTGCACGACCTCGAAGCGTCTTGCGAGCCGCGCCGGCAAGCTCGTCGCGCGAAAACCCGGCGCCTGCCAGCTCGGCGCGCACGCGGCGGCTCGAGCGACGTAACGCGTTCGCGCGGCCACGCCTGCGGGCCTTCGTCCGCGATCCTCGCAAGCCAGCGATGCGCGACCGTTCCGATCCGGCGTGTCGTCTCGCGCGCCCAGTCGAACGGCGGCGTGACCAGGTCGCGCTCTGCCGCGGCACGGGCGACGCGAAGGCCTTCGTCGTCGACGCGCGCGCGGTAGTCGAGCCGGCAGGCGGGCCAGCGTCGGCGGCTCGAGGATCGTCGCTCCGACGGCGTGCCAGCGGCTCGATCGGCGAGCGGCAACTGGGGCGGAAGCGCGGGCCAGAGCTTCGCGCAGCGACGACGAGCTCGTCGGCTCCTTCCACGCGATGACGCCGGTCTTCTCGTCGGTTCGATGCTAGTCGACGCGCGACGAGGTGCAGGCGATGTCTTCGCGCGCGTGCACGCGACGTAGAGCAGGCGGCCGAGCTCGGCGTCGTCGGCTTCCTGCTCGAGACGCGTCAGGTAGCGCATACAGCGGGTCGGGCTCGCCGCCGCGACCGTTCGCCGGCGCGATCAGCAAGCCACGGTCGCGCCGTCGCCAGCGCAGCAGCTGACGCGTCGGCCGGCTTGGCGTCCGTGCGCGAGGCCCGGAAGGATCACCGTGTCGAACTGCAGCCCCTTCGCCTTGTGCATCGTCATGACCTGCACGCCGGCCGCGTCGACGCCAGGCGTCGCGCGCAGCGAGTCGAGCGCAGCTGCGAAGCGCGGCCCGGTCCGGCAGATCGCCGCCGACCTCGTGCGCTGCAGCAGCTCGAAGTACAGGTTCGCGGCATCGAGATCGAGCGGGTCGTCGAGCACGCCGGCCCGCCGAGCGCGAGCCACGCGCCGCGCACGCGATCGGCAAGCTCGCGCGGCCGCGTGCCGCGATCGTGGCAGCCAGCACGTCCAGCCACGTGCGCAGCCGGTCGCGCCCCTCGGGCGACAAGCCCTCGATCGCGTCGACGTCGCGAAGCACGGGCAGCAGCGGCGCACGTCGATCAGCGACCCGCGGCAGCAACGACCGCAAACAGGTCCGGCAAGCGACAATCCGCACCACGGCGCCCGCAGCACGGCGAGCCACGCCGTGCGATCGGCGGGCTGGAGCAGCGCATGGGTGAGCGCGACGCAGGTCGATGCACGACCTGGCGGTCGCGAAAGCCGATCGAGCTCGACGGCCGCGAACGCGATCTGCGCTTGCCGCAGCGCGGGCAGGAGCTCGAGCGAGATGATTCCGCGCACGCACGAGCACGGCGATCGTGCGCTCGCCGGCGGCCTGCGCCGCGCGGATGCGCTCGACGACCTGTTGCCGCTTCGGCGACGCAACGTCGCGCAAAGGTCGACGGTCGCGCTGCGACGCCTCGATCGCGTCGCGCGTCGCCACCGCGGGCTCGAACGCGACCGTGCCGCGCACGGGATCGCTCGACGCTGCCCAGCACCGTTGCGAAAACGTGCGTTGCTCCACTCGACGAGCCGCTGCCTGCGAGCGGAAGTTCCGCCGCAGGCGCAGCACATCGACCGGCACGCTCCCCGATCATGCCGACTGCGCTGCGCGTCGAGGAAGAAGCGCACCTCGGCCTCGCGGAACCGGTAGATCGACTGCATCGGATCGCCGACGGCGAAGAGCGTCCGGCCATCGTCCGGCTGCCAGCCGGCCGTCAGCCGTCGCAGCATTTCGAGCTGGACGAGCGACGTGTCCTGGAACTCGTCGACCAGCAGATGCTGCACGCTTCGCGTCGAGCCGAAGCAGCAGGTCGGACGGCGCGTCCTCGTCGCCGAGCGCCGCGAGCGCGGCGAGGTTCGCCTTCGCACGAAGTCGAAGCTGTCGCTCGCGCGGCGAACACGGTCGTCAGCTCCGCCGACCGCCTGGCGCAGGACGATCGAGCAGCGCTTCGACGATGCGCCACGACGCTCGTCGCCGATCGGCGGATCGGGCAGCCGGCTCGCGGCGGCGAGCGCGTCGACAAGACCCGGCGTCGCATTCGAGCGTCTCGCACAGCGACTCCATCGCGTGCTTGCGCGCGCGCCGCTCGAGCCGCGCCCGGACCCTGGCCGATCGCCGCGAAACCCGTCCTTCTCCGTCGAGCGCCTTCTTGAAGTGCTTGCACGTCCTTGACCATCAGGAAGCGCGCCAGCGCTCGCCAATGCGGCAGCGCCTCGACGCTCGCCTCGGGCAGCCCGCCGCGCTGCACAGCGTCGAGCCGCCGCAGCAAGATCGCTCCGAGTCGTCGCGACTCGCGAAGCACCTCGGCGGCATCGCTCGCCCGCGCGCAGATCTCCGCGCCGATGCCGTCCGGGAAACGCGTCTCGCGCGTCGCGTGCAGCACGTCGACGATCTCGTCGCGAAGCGCGCGCTCGAGCTCCGGCGCGAAGCTCCGCGCGCGACGTGCCCGTGACCTGCCGCAGCCACTGATCGCGCCGCTGCAGCAGCTCGGCGATCAGCGTTCGCGACGTCGCGGCGCGTTGTTGTCGAGGTGGACGAGCAACGTGCGCCAGCTCGCGATCGTCCGCGCGCGCGCGCGGCGATCACCGCTCTCGGCCGCGCGCACGGTACAGCGGCGTCGCATCGTCGATGTAGTCGGGATGCGGACCCAGTCCTGCGGCAAGCGGCGCGCGCCGCGCGAGCTCGGTTGCGAGCGCATCGAACGTCGCCATCGACAGCCGCGACGGGTGCTCGGTGATCGCCCAGCCGCGACGCCGCGTCCTGCTCGATCGCGGCGCGCGCGAGCGCGTCGCGTGACTCGTTGCGTGCGGCGTCGACCGGCGCGCGGTCGCTTCCTTCGCGTCGAGCAGCGCGTTGCGCAACGCGCTCGCGCATCTCGCCGGCCGCCTTGCGCGTGAACGTCAGCGCGACGATCTGCTCCGGGCTCGTCGACGCGCGCGAGCAGCGCGAGATAGCGCTGGATCAGGAGCTCGGTCTTGCCCGAGCCCGCCGGCGCCTGCACGAGGAACGAGCGTCGCGACGTCGAGCGCCTGCGTCGCGCGCAGCCTCGTCCTCGCGCGAGCAGCCGCGCCGGCGTCGTCGCTCACGCATCGTCGACCGGCCTCGAGTCGCTCCTCGTCGTCGTCGACCGGTGTCGCGCCGATCCGGCACAGCGCGTGCAGATGGCAGTTCGCGCACACCTTGCGAGTCGCGCGGCGTCGACGCTCGCCTCGCCTGCGCCGAAGGCTTGCGCGAGTCGCCGTCATGCGTCGCGTCGAGCCGCGAGAGCGCGTCGTCCCAGTCTGCGAGCGTCGCGCCGCTCAGCCTTGACGTCTGCGTCGGCGTCAGCCACATCGCGCCAGAGCGCTCGTCGTCGGCGAGCCCGACCGGCCCGACCTCGCCGCGGCGCAACTGGCCGTAGACGAGCGCGCGCACCGGCTGCGTCCGGCGTCGCGCTGCGTCTGCGCGGCTGTCGCGTAAGCGCGAGCTGCGATGCCCTGCGGCCGTTCGTCGAACCACCTGGCCACCGGCGACGTCGCGGCCGGTCTTGTAATCGATGACCGCCACGCCGCCGGCAGCGAGCGCATCGACGCGATCGAGCCGCATGTCGAGCGTGTAGCCGGCGAGCGTTCGAGTCGTCGCCTTCGCCTCGGTCTCGAGGACGCTGAACGGCGCGCGCTCGCGCTCGAGCGCGAGCCACTCGCTGCAGCAGCGCTGTCGCAGGCAGGTCGCTCTCGCTCGCCGCGACCGCGGCGGGAATCGCGCTCCAGCGCGCGTCGTCGATGGCAGCGCGCGACTGCTCGAAGGCGCCGTTGCGATGCGCGCGTCGAGCGTCCTCGCTCGGAGAGCGCGAGCAGGCCGGCCTGGTCGCGGAGGTCCGTTCCAGAACGCCGCGAGCGCCGCGTGCACGAGCGTGCCGCGCTCGCGCGGCGTGATCCCGAGCGCGGCCGTGGGCCATTCCTCGGCGCGCAGCCGGTGCACGGCCATCGGCGCGGAACGGACAGCGCGCTCTGCGCCTCGATCACGCCTGCGCCGCCGGGCAGCGCGATCCGGCTGCGACCGGAGGTGCGAGGCGATCCTCGAACCGCATCCAGCGCAGGACGCTCGCAGAACAGCCGCTCGGCCGTCGGCGGTCGCCGCGGGACCGCCGATGCGCGGAAGCTGCGCCACCAGCGGCGAGGCGCGCGGACGTGCTCGTCGGCCGCGATGCGAACGAGAACACGACCTCGCGGCGCCGCACGCGAGAGCAGCGCGGTCAGCCCGCGCGCGAACGCGAGCTCCTGCGCAGCGACTCGACCGCGGAACGCCGCGCTCGCGCTGCCAGCGGATCGGCAGCAGCGGATTCGGCGCCGGCGAGCGCGGCCACGCGTCGGCCGCCATGCCGGTCACCCACAGCGCGTCGAACGAGAGCCCGGCCGCTTCGAGCAGCCCGAGGATGCGGATGCGCGCACCGCGCGCTTCCGGCTGGAAGAGCTGCTCGCGCGCGAGACGCCGCAGCGTTGCCGAGCGCCTCGTCGCGCGAAAGCTTCGGCGCGACCGCCGACAGGCGCGGCGAACGCGCCCAGCAGATCGTTCCACGCGCCCTGCGCCTGGTACTCGGCGGTGTCCAGCGCGCGGTCGCTCGGTCCAGCCGGCTCGTTCAGCCAGCTGCGCCAATGCTCGACCCAGGCGCGCGGCGTGGCCGCGACTCGGCCGGCGCGTCGCCGTGCCGGCCCGTCGCCACCTCGCCGCGAGATGCGTG
The DNA here is from genome assembly GCA_963804205.1 of uncultured beta proteobacterium. GTDB lineage: Bacteria > Pseudomonadota > Gammaproteobacteria > Burkholderiales > Casimicrobiaceae > VBCG01. Next base: position 50,289 of record CAWDPJ010000016.1, read on the forward strand.
TCGACACCGCTCGAGCGCGGTCAGCGACGTCGTCCAGGTCAGCGTCGCGACGCCGTGGTCGAGCCAGCGTCCGCTCGAGCGACGCGCGGACGAGCCAGTCGACTCTCGCGCCGCGGCAGGTAGGGCGAACGCAGCAGCGCGGCCGCGCGCGGCACGCTCGATCGGACGCTCGCCCAGCGCGATGCAGATCGAGTGCGCACTCGACGAGCGGCACGTCGGCCAGCGGCGACGCCGAGCGAGATGTCGTAGGGACGGGCGGCGCTTGTCGCCGGCCCGGCCACTGCAGCGCGGGACACAAGCCGATCGTCGCAAGCGCACGGACCAGGCTGCGCCGCTGCGCAAGGTCGGGAACGACGATCCCGACCTGCGCCGCAGGCGTCGCGCGACGCCCGCTCGCGCGCCCAGTCGAGCGCCGCGATCAGCTCGTCGCGCGGCGTCTCGCACTGCGGCGAGCCGCGCCGGTCGATGCGATCGGTGCACCGCGTGTCCGCGATCTGCCTGCGCGATCGACGCGCCCGCGGCGCTGAAGCGCGTCGAGCAGCCGCTGCTGCTGCGGCGAGAGCTCGACGAAGCCGGCGAGGACGACGTCGAGCGCTGCGGCACTCCGGCAAGCGCGGCGGCGACGCCGCGACGTGCGTCGGCTGCTCGCGCAGCGTCGATCGCGTCGAGTCGCGCCGTCTCGCGCTGCGTAAGCCTCCGCCCAGTCGCACGAACGCCTCGGTGTCCGGCCCGCTGCCGGCGAGGCCGCGCCAGCTCTCGTGCGCTGCCGCCATAGGCGTGCACGAGCTCCCACGCCTCGACCGGCCAGCGCCGACGACCGCGTCGAGGTCGACCAGCGGCGCGTCGGCGAGGTCGTTGCGCGACGACACGCTGCCAAAGCTGCGCGGACTGCGTCGGCGATCGAGCCGCTGCGAGGGCAGCGGCAGCCCGGCATCCTGCGCCGGCTGGCACCAGCTCGCGTCACGAACGTCGATCCACGGCAGCACGCGCGCGGCCGGCCAGGTGCGTCTGCCCGGCCGCGACCTGTGCACGATCGTGCCGCGACGCGATCTCGCGTGCGAGCCGCTTGTTCGGCGTGACGACGAGGGCGCCGCGGGCCAGCGCGGCATCGACGATCGGATCGGGCATGCGGAGTCGAAAGCGGAGACGCCCGACCAACGGCGTGCAGCAGCCAGTGAGCGAATCCTGCCGCACTTTAGCAGCTGGCAGGCTCAACGGATGAGCCTTTGCGAAATGTCACTCACCCGGGCGCACGCTGCTTCATGCGCCGGGGCTCGATATGCGGTCAGTCGTCGCCGTTTCGGGTCCACGTGCTCAACGTCGGCAACGGCAGCGGCGCGAGCGGCAGCGTCGACACCGTAGCCGGGCGGGTTTCCTGGTCAGCGCGCCGAGCGCCGCGCGAGCGGCCTGCGACGTGATTCTCGGTGCCTGCGGCGGCCCGCCGGGAAACGGCGTGGACAGCGGGGTGTTCAGCATGTCCCCGAGCCGCGACGTGTCCAGACGCGCGTCTGCAGCGCCTTCCATTCGCCGCACCAGTCGTCGTCACGCACCGTGGGCCAGACCCCCTCGATCATGTACGACTTCTGGTTGATCGGCGAGAGCGCCGGGCCGCTCCGGCGGCACTGTCCGGCATTGCCGGACTTTGCATCGCCGCCGGCCTTGAGGCGGTCGTAGTACATGCAGGTCACGCAGCGTTCCACGAAGTTCTCCGGAAGACGGTTGGATATTCAGGCGCAGCCGGCGGGCTGCGTTGTCGATGGCTTGGGTGCAGCAAATCCTTTGCCAGCGCGAAAGCGGGCGAGCTTGCCGGCCGATCGACGGCAGATGCGCGGATGCACTCATTTTCGGAGGAGCGGGATGCATGCTGTGAACATGTAAGCACCAATGCACAACTGGCGCATTCGGCCTTTCGGTCGAAGCAGATGCGCAGCGGCCTGCACGACGCGCGTTGCTTCGTGCTGTTACCGGCGGACGCCGACGGGCCGCCCTATGCGCTCGCGTGGTTTCCTGCGTGTCGACCGAAAATCGTGCGGCTTTGCCACCGATTTTCGGGAACCTACCCGGCCGAAAGTAGGTTTGCACTTTCGGCCGATTCACTAGTGCCGCACGAGCGGCAGGAACCCACGCGGAATGACGTGGATGATCCGTTCGCGACGCTTCACACTTCGCATTGGCGCGCGACGAGTCGCGGATCGCGTGGGCCGCGTCGACGCCTGCGCGGCATCCGGACGGGCACGATGGGGATGGCGCAGGCGCGCACGTTGCACCTGGCGCGTGGCCGCGCGACGCTGCGTGCGTCTGCGCGTGGATAAAAGAACGGCCGCCGACCGCATCGCTGTTTGCAGTCAGGAAGGAATGAAACTTCCCGGCGGCCGCGAACCGGAGAAGACGGGAAGGCGCTGGAAATCGGTCATGGCAGACCTCTAGGCAGCGAGCGCGGCAAAGGCTGCGTTCAGCGGCGCAGGAACGTCCTGCACGCGTCGCGGCAGCGCTGCGGATTGCTTGTCGAGCACGGCCTTGAGCTCGGCATCGGCCTCACGCGCTTCGCGTGCAAGCTGCGAGTCGTACGCCTGGCGCGCGTCCGGGTCCGAAAGCACGTGGTAGGCGGAATGGATCATTCGAACCAGTCCCGAGAGATCCTGTCCGTTCGGCGACACGCCGTAGTTGAAGCGTTCGAGCACGCGGGCGTACGCCGCCTCGATGCGCTCGCGCGGTGCGCCCGGCGCGATCTCGAGGTAGTCGTAGTGGGTGTAGATCACGTTCATTCCTGTTCCAATCGTTCGCGGGTTGCCCCGCTCTGGCGTCCGGGTTTGCACGTCCCGTGCCAGCGCGCCGCGCCGCTCGTCGCCTTCGATAACGTGTTGAGCCATATGGATTTGCAACGCGACCGATGGCGACAGCGACGATTTGTTCACTACCGAGCCGGCGCGCGAACGCATGCGACAAGCGCGGCGACGGCGGACTTTCGTGCGGCGAATTGCGGTCGATGCGTGACGCGCAGCGCGATGCGCGCGACGTCGCAGCGGAGTTCAGACGACCGAAATGCTCACCGGACCGCTCGGCGGCGGGAACGCAGCGTCGATGCGCGGCGCGCGTGGCCGCATCGAGCGTGATCGACTGCGCGGCGAGGTTCTCGCGCAGATGGTCGACGTTCGACGCCTTCGGAATCGCGACGACGCCTTCCTGCGAGAGCACGAACGCGAGCGCGAGCTGCGCCGGGGTCAACGCCGCCGACTTGGCGATCGACTTCAGCGCGCGCTGGCCGAGCAGATCGCCCTGTCCCAGCGGCGAATACGCCATCAGCGGAATCGCCGCGTGCACGGCAGACGTCGAGCAACCCCGACTCCACCGCGCGGTCGCCCAGGTGATAGAGGACCTGGTTCGCCGCGCAGCGCTCGCCGCCCGGCTGCGCGAACAACTCGTCCATGTCGTCGACGTCGAAGTTCGAGACGCCCCAGCGCGCGATCAAGCCGCGTTGCACGAGTCGCTCGAACGCGTCGATCGTTTCCGCCAGCGGCACGCGCCCGCGCCAGTGCAGCAGATAGCAGTCGATCCGGTCCGACGCGCAGGCGCTGCAGGCTGCGCTCGCAGGCCGCAGGCATCGTCTTCGCGCCTGCATGATGCGGATAGCACTTGCTGACCAGGTAGACAGTCGTCGCGGCGTCCTGCGATCGCTTCCCCGACGATCTCCTCGGCGTTGCCGTCGCCGTACATCTCGGCGGTGTCGATCAACTGCACGCCGAGGTCGAGCCCGGCGCGGAGGGCGGCGAGTTCGCCGGCGCGCTCGCGCGCCCGCTCGCCCATGCGCCAGGTGCCCAGGCCGAATCGCGGCATCGTCGAAGGAGGCATCGTCATCGATAACAAGCGTCCCCGCGTAGAATAACGCGATCTCAAGCCGCAGCCTTCGCATGCCGTTCGATCCCCCGCCGCGCACCGGCCGCTTCGTCGTTCGCGGCGCCTGCCCGCAGGACTGTCCGGACACCTGCTCGATGCTGGTGACCGTCGAGGACGGCCGTGCCATCGAGGTGCGCGGCGCCGCCGATCATCCGCCGACGCAGGGAACGCTGTGCACGAAGGTCGCGCGCTATCTCGACCGCACGTACTCCGATCAGCGCCTGCTCTATCCGATGAAGCGGATCGGGCGCAAGGGCGCAGGACAGTTCGCCCGCATCGGCTGGGACGAAGCGCTCGACACGATCGCCACGCGCTTTCGCACGATCGCGACCGAGCACGGCCCCGAAGCGATTGTCCCGTACAGCTATGCAGGCAACATGGGACTGCTGCAATACGGCTCGATGGATCGGCGGTTCTTCCACCGGCTCGGGGCGAGCCTGCTCGACCGCACGATCTGCGCGTCCGCCGGCAAGGCCGGCTGGACCGCGGTGATCGGCGCCTCGATGGGAATGGACGTCGAGCGCTACGTGGACAGCAAGCTGATCGTGATCTGGGGCAGCAACGCGATCGCGTCGAACCTGCATTTCTGGACCCGCGCGCAGGAGGCCAAGCGGCGCGGCGCGAAGCTCGTCGCGATCGACCCGTACCGCAGCGCGACCGCCGAGAAATGCCACGAGCACATCGCGTTGATGCCGGGCACCGACGCCGCGCTCGCCTACGGCATCATGCACGTGCTGATCCGCGACGGCCTCGTCGATCGCGATTACGTCGATCGCTACACGGTCGGCTTCGACGCGCTTGCCGCGCGTGCGCAGGAATGGACGCCTGCGCGCGCAGCGGCGACCTGTCGCATCGCCGTCGAGCAAGTCGAGTCGCTCGCCCACGCCTACGGCACGACCAAGCCGGCTGCGATCCGCCTCAACTACGGCATGCAACGCGTCGCCGGCGGCGCGAACGCCGTCCGGGCCGTTGCCTGCCTGCCCGCGCTGGTCGGCGCGTGGCGCGACTCCGCTGGCGGCGCGCTGCTCTCGTCCTCCGGCACCTATCCGGTGGACGCGAACGCCCTCGAGCGTCCGGACCTGATCGCGGGAGCGCCCGCGCACGATCAACATGTCGACGATCGGCGATGCGCTGACGTCCGCACAGCCGCCGGTCAAGGCGATCCTCGTCTACAACAGCAATCCGCTCGCGGTCGCGCCCGAGTCGGCGAAGGTCGTGCAAGGCTTCGCGCGCGAGGACCTGTTCGTCGTCGTGCACGACCTGTTCCAGACCGACACCGCCGACTACGCCGACATCCTGCTGCCGGCCACGTCGCAACTCGAGCACTTCGACGTGCATCACTCGTACGGTCACCTGTACGTGCAGGTGAACCAGCCCTCGATCGCGCCGCTGGGCGAGGCGGTCTGCAACACCGAGCTGTTCCGGCGCCTCGCGGCGCGCATGGGCTTCGACGAGCCCTGCTTCCGCGAGACCGACGAGCAGATGGCCCGCGACGCGTTCCGTCCGCGACGATCCGCGCATGTCGGGCCTCGAGTTCGAGACGCTGATGCGCGAAGGGTTCGGGCGGCTGAACGTGCCAGCGGATTACGCGCCGTTCGCACAGGGCAACTTCCCGACGCGGTCGGGCAAGTGCGAATTCTGGTCGGACACGCTGCGCGAGCGCGGCGACGATCCGCTTCCCGCGGTGATCCTGCCCCGCGAGTGCAAGGACACGAATCCCGCGCTTGCCGCGCGCTATCCGCTCGCCTGCATTTCTCCGCCGGCCCGCAACTTCCTGAATTCCAGTTTCGCGAACCTGCCGGCGTTCGTCGCCGAGGAAAAGACGCCGCGGTTGCTGATCCATCCTGACGACGCGGCATCGCGCGACATCACGACCGGGGTCGTCGTGACGATCCGCAATGACCGCGGTGCATTCTCGGCAACGGCCGAAGTCACCGACCGCGCACGACCCGGGGTCGTGGTTGCGCCGTCGATCTGGTGGCGGAAGCTGACGCCCGGCGGCGAGAATGCGAATGCGGTGACCTCGCAGGCGTTGACCGATCTCGGCCGCGCCGCCACGTTCTACGACTGTCTGGTCGAGGTCACACGCATCGTTCCGTAGTCATTGCTCCGATCGCGTCTCTCCGAGCGCGCCGATATCGGCAGCCGGTCGCGGCCGTTACGGTTTGCCGACGCCGCCGTTACGGTGGCATCGAGCGGAGACATCGATGGAACGAACCGTGATTGCCATGCGAAGCGCGCTCGTCGCCGGCCTCGCTGCGACGATGATCGGAATGGGCGCCGCTGCCCTCGCGCAAGAACCGCTGCGCGCCCAGGGCGGATCGACAGTGACATTCTTGAATGGCGGTGTGACGCAGGAGGAAGCGGACCAGTTGCGCGCGCAAGCCTCGTCGTATCCGCTCGAGATCCAGTTCGCGCGCGGTAGCGACGGCGCGTTCGCGGCGGACGTGCACGTGCGCATCGTGAACGCCTCGGGCCATCCGGTGCTGGTGCTCCCTGCTGCGGAGCCGATCCTGCTGGCGCAACTGCCGCCGGGTCGTTATACCGTCGAGGCGACGTACGAAGGACAAACCAAGCGTCAGCAGCTCACGATCGGCAGCGGCCGCCAGAAGCTCGGGTTTGCCTGGTAACCGCGGCGGGGATCAGGCGGCCGCGCGCAGCGCCCCGCCGAGCAGCGATCCGGCGTTCGGCGCGACCGTCTTGAGGCCAAGCTTCTCGAGCATCTGGTAGGTCGTGCAGACGGCGGCCGATAGCACGGGCAGGCCGATGCGATTCTCGACCGGCTGAATCGACTCGAGCGATGGCATCTGCACGCACGCCGAGAGCACGACGGCGTCGACGTTGGCGAGGCTGAGCTTCCTCGAGATCTCGATCAGGGCTCGCGGGTCGCGGGCCCCGACCTCGAGATTGTCCGGGATCTCCAGCGAAATGCAGTCGAGCACTTCGAAGCCCTCGTGCTCGATGTAGTCGACGACCAGCTTCGTGAGCGGCTTCATGTAAGGGGCGATCACAGCGATCTTCTTCGCGCCGACACGCTCGAGGCCATGGATGAGCGCGCCTGCGCTCGTGACGACCGGCGCCGCGCCACCGTTCTCCACCGTGCGCCCGTGCAGGCGCTTCTCCGACGCTCGATGGTAGCCGAGGCCCATGCTCATGATCGCGACCAGGCATGCGTAACCGAGCACGTCGACGCGCGCATCGGACAGCTCCAGCGCGCAGCGGTCGGAGTCGCCGTCCATCGCTTCCAGCTCCTCCTTGGTGACCTTCATCATTCGCATTCGGCTCGAATGGAACGTGAACCGTTCCGGCTCGATGGCTTCGCGCGCCCGGAGCATCGCGGGGATCTCCGTTTCCATCGTCGTGTTCGAGCTCGGCACGATCTGGCCGATGCGATAGCTTTTCCTGGTCATAGCGGCATCCTGGCGCCAATCAGACACTTCGCCGTGAATTACTGACGCGGGACTCAGTCCGCCGTGATTCCCGCGGTCTTGATCGTCTTCGACCAGAACTCGAGCTCGCGGCGTACCTGCGCGGCCAGCGCTTCGGGTCCCTGGTAGCGGACCTCGACACCGGCGGCCGCCGCGCGTTGCGCGGTTTCCGGCTGCTCCAGCGCACGCTTGACCTCCTCGGAAAGCTTGGCGATGACCGCGGGCGGCGTTCCCGCAGGGACGAAAAGGCCGACCCAGGCCTCGAGCTCGAAGCCCGGGAGGCCGGCTTCGGCTGCCGTCGGCACGTTCGGCAACGATGGATGGCGATTCTTGCCGGCAATGGCCAGGGCCTTGAGCTTTCCCGACTGCACATGACCCATGACCGACGGTGGCGTCGTGATGAACACCTGCACCTGTCCGGAGAGCACGTCTTTGATCGCGTCACCGGACCCTTTGTAAGCGACGTGCTGCATGTCCGTGTTCGTCGCCTGCAGGAACATGGCGGTGCCGATGTGGGAGAGCGAGCCGTTGCCTTGCGAGGCGTAATTGAGCTTTCCGGGGTTCTTCCTCGCGTAGTCGATGAATTCCTTCAGCGTGGTGGCAGGCACCGACGGATGGACGGCGATGACATTGGTCGCCACCGTCATCAGCGCGACGGGGGCGAAGTCTTTCACGTCCCACGGAAGCTTGGCGAACAGCGCCGGATTACCGACGTGATAGGCGGAATACGAAACCAGGATCGTGTAGCCGTCTTTGGGCGCACGCGCGGCGCCCTGGTAGGCGATGTTGCCGCTGGCGCCGGGCTTGTTGTCGATCACTACCGGTTGACCCAGCAGCTTGGACAAGGGCTCGACGACGATGCGTGCCGAGGTGTCGACCAACCCGCCCGGCGGAACGGGGACGACCAATGTGACGGGCTTCGAGGGATACGTCTGCGCGGCGACACCGGTGGACAGGAACAGCAGTACGGCGGCGAGAATCGGTCGAAAGGCCATCGAAGCACTCCTGCACCAGAGCGGGAAGCTAGATTCTAGGCCCAGCGACCCTTCTCGGAGCAGCGATAGTCCACGGGCCCTCGCCCATAGCGATGCGCGCATTCGACTCGCGTCGCGCTAGCGGCGCTGCAGGGCGTGCAACGACGAACCCTCGAGTGCAGCGATCGCAATCAGCCTGGGCCGGCCACGCCCGTTAGAGTTTCCTGACCAGCCCCACCATCACGCCGAAGATCTCGAGCGAGCCCTCGGAAGTGGCACACGCGCGTTGCCGTCAGCGCCGCTGGCGACGGCGTGGGCCAGCCCGCGGCGCCAAGCCCAGTACGATCAGCGCATAGGTCCCGGCTCCGGCACGCCCCCCGGCGGAGTCGCCAGACCGTAAGTGCCAAGCGTGAAGCCGTTCCAGAACTCGTTGGTCAGGCTGGTCCAGGTGATGGACGAAACCGGGCCGAAGAAGCGGATGACGCCGTGGGGCTCACCCGAGCCGTTGAGCTGGAATTGCGAGCCGACGACTTCGCGCGTCAGCGTGCCGCAACCCCAGAAACCGCAGCCGGTGCTGACGATTTCAAAGTCCTGGTCGAAACGATAGCCGTTGCCGTTCAGGCTCACGATCGCGAAGAACAGGTTGTCGATCGGCTGGTCGAACGTCACGGTCTTGGAGGTGGCACTGGACAGCGCGACGATGTCCGACGTCGGCGGTGCGTTGTCGACAAGCGCGCTGATGTAGGGCGCCGACGGAATGAAGTAGTTCGTCCCGCCCGAAGTCTGGATGAATGCGATCTCGCCGGTGTAAGCAACATTGACGGTCTGGGCGCCGATGTTCAGCACACCGGCCGCACTGCCGGCGGCGCCGGCGGTACCGTGGTCCAATCGGTCCAGATGACCGGTAAGGCCAGGGCCGGCATCGAGGAGGTCAGCAACGCGAGCGAAAGACCTGCGGCCACACGAATGCTTGTCATGGCGACCTCCCGTGAACGTCGACTGGCAGCTGCAAGCATTATCCTTGCCGAAACGATAAGCGTCTGAATGCGCGCGCATAGCGGTCGGGCCGGATCGGCCAAGTGTAAAGATTTGCAACGACACGCATCCCGCGCCCACTCGGGCCCGTGGACCGGACGCCGGCGGGCCATGGGGCGCGTTGGGGGCGCGCCCTTCGCCATTCGACAGGGCTAGAGTTTCCTGACCAACCCCACCATCACGCCGAAGATCTCGAGCGAGCCTTCGGGCCGGATCGGCGCATAAGCCTTGTTCTCCGCGCGCAGGATGAACTGGCCGCGCTCGACGTCGAGACGCTTGAGCGTGAACTGGCTGTCGACGATCGCCACGACGACATCGCCCTTGCGCGCATCGTGGCGCTTCTCGACGACGACCAGGTCACCGTCGAAAATGCCGGCGTCGATCATCGAATCGCCTTTGACCCGGATCAGCACCGTCTCGGAGGGACGCTCGATCAGGTAATCGTCGATCGTCAGCGCCTCGGCATCGGTGTCGTCCGTGGCTTCCGGCAAACCGGCACGCACGGGCTGCGATGCGAGGGGACGCGCGAAGAACCGGCGCGTCGGTGCGAGACGACGATCAGGCGTCGCATCGACGAAACCGGCAAGCTTGAGGCGCGCAACGAGCGCCGCCACCGATGACTTCGACCGCAACCCGAGCAGGCCGCCGATCGACGCGTACGACGGCAACGCGCGATGCCGAGCGTAGTAGTCCTGGAGCTGCGACAGGTAGGAACGATCGTTCGACATTCGCGTACCATAGCGAACGAACGTTCGCGCTGTGTGATAGTAAAAAAAGAAGAAGATATAGGAGAGAAAGAAGTAGAGAGATAGAAGAGAGAAAAAAAATTAGAGATAGAGGAGAAAGAAGAGAAGGAAAGTGAGAGAGAGGAATAAGAAAAAGAAAGAAGTAAGTATAGAAAAAATAGAAAGAGAAGAAGCTTTGACAGATAGAAAGAGAAAATATAAACGAAAAAAAGGATAAGAGGAAAAGATGAGAAAGGAAAAAAGAGGAATAAAGAGTAAAGAAAAGAGAGAGATGAAGCTGGATGCGAGCTAACGCCCTTCTTGCGACGCTGCTCAGTGAAGCCGCTTGCGACCACTGCGAGCAGCGGAACGAGGCTGCGGAGAAGAGCGAGCGGACCGAGACAGTGAACGGCGAGCGGCAGTCGCCGCACCAGCACAGCGCCGCTCCGGGGAGACTAACCGCCCAGCGGGACGGTTCGCGCTACGCCGCCGCAGTGGGGGCAGACGGGAGGGGGAAGGCCAGTGTATCAAGTCCTCACGTCGCCTGGTCCCTCGCTACCCGCCATGCCGCTGTTCGCCCCCGCCATCGCGTTCGTGGACCTGGAGACGACGGGTACGCGCGCCAGGGCCGACCGCATCACCGAGGTGGGGATCGTGCGGGTCGCGGCGGATCCGGCCGGGGGGCCGCCTCAGGTAGACCGGTGGTCGTCGCTGGTCGATCCCGGCAGGCCGATCCCGCCCGCGATTCAGGCCCTGACCGGCATTACCGATGCGATGGTGCGCTCCGCGCCGACGTTCGGCTCGGTCGTACGTAGCATCGAGGAGCGGCTCGAAGGCTGCGTGTTCGTCGCACACAACGCGCGCTTCGATTACGGGTTCCTCAAGCACGAATTCGCGCGTCTCGAGCGGCCGTTCAAGGCCAAGGTGCTTTGCACGGTGCGCCTGTCCCGGCGCCTGTTTCCAGACGCGCCGTCGCATAGTCTCGATGCAGTGATCGAGCGCCACGGCCTTTCGATCGCCGCCCGCCACCGCGCGCTCGATGATGCGCAGGCGCTCTGGCAATTCGTGCAGACGCTCTACGCGACGCTGCCGGCGGAAGGGATCGAAGCGGCGGTGCGCAGGATCCTCAGGATCCCGAGCCTGCCGGCGCAGTTGCCGCCCGACGTGCTCGATAGCGTGCCCGAGTGTGCGGGCGTCTATCTGTTCTTTGGCGACAACCCGCTGCCGCTGTACATCGGCAAGAGCAGGAATCTGCGCGAACGCGTCGCGGCCCATTTCTCCAGCGACTGGGCCAACGAGACCGACCTTCGTCTGTCCGCCGAGATCCGGCGCATCGAATGCGAGCCGACAGCGGGCGAGCTTGGCGCACTGCTGCGCGAGGCCACGCTCGTCAAGTCGCTGTTGCCCGCACACAACCGCGCGCTGCGCCGCAAGGCCGATGCCGGCGTGATGACGCTGCGGGAGGATGGTGCGCCGGTATTCCTGCCAGCGGCCGCGTACGAGCCCGGCATCACGACGCCAGCCTACGGCCCGTTCTCGTCACGACGCGCAATGCGCGAAGCACTCGCTGCGCTGGCGCACGATCATGCGCTGTGCTGGAGCCGGCTTGGGCTCGAACGCCGCATCGGCCCCTGCTTCTCGCGGCAGCTGAAGCGCTGTCCGGGCGCTTGCGACGGCGGTGAGCCGATCGACGTTCACGATGCGCGGTTTCGTGCAGCGCTTGCGCCGCTCGCGATCCCGGCGTGGCCGTTCGATGGCCCGGCGTTAGTGCGTGAAGCCTCCGAGGACGGTAAGCGCATCGACGTGCACGTCGTGCGCGACTGGGCCTGGCTCGGCACGGCGCGCGACGATACGGAGCTTTACGCGCTGCTCGAGTCTCCGCGCGAACCGGAGTTCGACGTCGACGTGACGAAGCTGCTTCTTCGGACGTGGTCGAAGCGGCGCTCGGCGTTCGTGCCGGCGGGCGGCGCCCCGCACGGACACGCCGTCGATCCGCCTTGATGTGTCGTGACCCCAACTTGACCGGCAGGCACCGTCAGATTGCAGTTATCACTGACCGGCCGAGATCGGCCCAGAAGCGGTCGCATGACACTGCAGGGGGCCGCCTCGCGTTCCGCGGCACGGCGAACGCTTCAGGCTCGTCACGGCGAGCGCCTTGAGCTTGCCGTCCCTGATCGGGCGGATCACGAAGGGGGTGTTAAAAAAGCCCAGCGTCACTTCTCGTCATCACCGCCCATTGCTCGCTTCGCCGCTCGCCATCTCTTCGTGGCATCCCAGCCCGCCTCGATTGCAGAAACGCCGGCGGGGCACCCCTGCAGATCGAAGTTCGGGACGGGAATGCTCCCGCGCAGATTTCGTGTCTACTTCGGCGACACCGTGATGTGGTACGTGAATAACGAATCGCCGAGGAAGGCGCTGTGCACGGTATAGACGAGCGTGTGCTCACCGACCGGTAGCGGGCGGTACGTCGCTCCGACGCCGGTGGTCCACAGTGCGGCAACCGCGTTCAGGCCAGGGCCGCGGGGCTGTGGCTGGTTATAGACGATGGGTTCGTCGAAATAGGTCGGTCCGAACAGATACTGTCCGAGCTCCGCGGCGGAACCTTCCAGCACCACGCCGCCATCGAGTTCGACTCGAATGTCGGTCGTCGCGAATATATCCGCGATGAGATCAGCCAGCGCGACGGGATCATCATCCGGCACGTTCGGGTCGTCGTACCGTTCACCGAAGAGGAAGAACGGCGATGCCACGAACGGCGTGCCTGGCGGCAGTGTGATGTGGAACACGGGCGTCGGATCCGTGAAGCTGCCCGGCAACAGGCGAACCCGTCCAACGGGGTTGCTCAGCTGCGTCGCGTCGCCCAAGCCACTGGCGGTCGCCCATTGCGTCTGAAGCACATTCCACTCCTCGAACGACTTGCCGAACGCGTGCGAGTGGGGCGGCATAAGCGCCGAATCGCCGCCCTGGGCCCACGACACTGCCGGCATCAGTGCCAAACTCATCATCGAGAACGCGAGGGCGAGCGCAAAACTTTTCGCTACGTGGCGCATGTTGGTTCCCCTTTAAGAGTTCACGAGAGGCTTGACCCTTTCGGATGCACCGGCTACGGCGGCGATAGGCACCGCCCGCAGTCGTTCGAACATCGCGCTATCGATCGGCGAGCCACGCCGAGCGTCGCTCAAGAGCGGTGAAAGTTCGAGGTTGACGCCCTCGTAGCGGCTCGCGCGATTTCCCTGCGTGCAGGCAGGCGGTGGGCACGCGATGCTCTGACGGTTTCCCCTTCGCCACTCCGTTCGCCGTATTCATGCAACGACGCTCGCGTCGAGACTGCAGTGGTGGTCGGTCTTTCAGCGAGCGCAGCCGTATTGTAGGCGCCCCGATGCGGTCTGCGAAGATCGAGCGCGCGTGGTAGCTCCCGAGCTCATGTCGGGCGCGAGCACGAGCTCTACATCAGTGGATTGGACGCTTCGATCAAACGATCGATTAGCGTCGGCTTCCGGCGCCAGAAGCGGACGATCACGCAACCCTTATTCGATGATTTGGTCGGCCCGAACCAGGCTGGACTGCGGTATCTCGAGGCCAAGGGCCTTGGCAGTCTTGAGATTGACTGTTAGCGCGAATTTGACCGGCTGCTGGATCGACAGCTCGCTTGGCTTTGCGCCTCGGAGAATCCGCGCAACGTAGTCCGCCGCGCGGCGGTACTGATCGGGGAAGCTTATCGAAGGACGGCGCGGGATCGGTTCGATCCGGGCCTCCTCCGCATATTTGACTTGCCCTGGGTCGACGCGTCTAATCGGCCGGTCATACGTGCAAGTCAAGTGCTTCATCCGGCGATCCTGCGCTGGTCGAGCGGGGTCGGTCTTCGACTTGTCTTCGAGGAGGATGGTATGGCTTCCCCGCGTTCCCGCAGTGTTCGCGCTGTCTCCCGTCGCAGATTTCTCAGAGCGGGCGCAGCCGGCGGCGCTGCGCTTGTCGGCAGCGGACTGGGCCTTGCCTCGCTGCAGTCCATCGCAAAGCCGGCGGCCGGTGACCCGATCTGGATCGAGAAGACGATTCCCGAGCTGCAGGCGCTCATGGCCTCCGGCGCGCTCACCAGTCGCGAGCTGACCCGCGGCTACCTGAAGCGCATCGCCGATCTCAACGGACTGTTGCGCGCGGTCATCGAGACCAATCCCAACGCCGAGGCGATCGCAGCAAAGCTGGACAACGATCGCAGGCAGGGACCAGGCGTGCGCGGACCGCTCCACGGGATTCCCGTCCTGATCAAGGACAACATCGCGAGCGACGACCAGATGCAGACCACGGCCGGTTCGCTGGCGCTCGTCAACAGCAAAGTACCCGCCGATGCGGTGGTGACCGAGCGGTTACGCTCCGCCGGAGCGGTCATTCTCGGCAAGGCGAATCTTGGCGAGTGGGCCAACTTCCGCGGGTTCAATCCCTTCGGCTTCTACGGCTGGACCGCGCGCGGCGGGCCGACGCACAACCCGTACCTGCTGAGCTACACCGCCTTCGGTTCCAGTTCCGGATCGGGTGTGGCACCGGTGGCGAATCTGTGCGCGGCGGCGGTCGGCACCGAAACCGACGGCTCGATCATCGGTCCGTCGAACGCCAATCTCGCCGTCGGGCTCAAGCCGACGCTCGGGCTGGTGTCACAGTCCGGCATCATCCCGATCAGCCACCGCCAGGACACGGCCGGTCCGATGGGCCGAACGGTCACCGATGTCGCGGTGTTGCTGGGCGTGCTGCAGTCACCGTTCGGCGCGGTCGCGGGACAACCGCTGCCGAACGAGTACACGCAGTTCCTGCAGCGAGGGGCGCTCACTGGTGCGCGCATCGGCGTCGACCGGCGCTTCGTCGACGATTACGCGATCTACGGATTTCCAGGCGACGAGGACACGCTTCCGTTCTTCGAGCAGGCGCTGGACGCCATGGTCGATCTCGGCGCGACGCTCGTCGACACCGACACCGGCGACATCTTCGCCTATGCAGGCGACGAGTTCATGGCTCTGCTGTTCGAGTTCAAGGTGCACATCGCCGCCTATCTCTCCGGGCTCGGACACACCAGGATGCGTACGCTGGCCGACCTCATCGCGTTCAACCTCGCGCATTGTCCGGCCGAGATGCCGTTCTACGGCCAGGAGCTGTTCGAGATCGCGGACTCGACGAGCGGCGATCTGACCGATCCGGCCTATGTGGCGGCAAGGACGGGAGCCGCGCTCGCGGCCCGATCGGGCATCGACAACGCGCTCGCGGTAGACAACCTCGACGCCATCGTCGCACCACACCTGTCCAACTCGACCGCGCCCGCGGTGTCCGGCTATCCGAACCTCGCGCTGCCGGTCGGCATCACGCCCGCAGGCAAACCTGCCGGAATGCTGATGTACAGCACGTTCCTCGAGGAACCGAAGCTGATCGCCTTCGCCTATGATCTCGAGCAGGAGCTGAAGGTCCGAAGGCAACCGCAGTTCCTCGGCGCGGTGGCCGATCCGCCGAACGCCGGTTTATGCGCTGGCGTGCAGGTGCCTCACGTGTTCACGGGAAAGGCGCATTTGCCGCACGGTCGCATCTTCCGATGGCGAGGATAGTCGTTGCGTGATGCGGGCGGCTGGCGAGGACTGCGGGTCGGCAGAACTCGCACGGAAAGGCGCGTTGAACGGCCGCTTTAGAGAAGACCAACCGGCCGCTTCGGGTCGGGAGGAGCCGTCCGTCGAGTTCTGCTTGCGGCCTATTTTGTTGAAAAACTCCTCGAACCGTTGCCGGTAAGGAAGGTCTGATGCGCTGACCAGCGAACGAATGGGAGCGTTTGCAATGATGGGTCAGCAAGGTGGCAACCAAGAGCGGCTGTTCTATTCGTTCAATCTCGAATCTCATGTTCCGGCCGATCACCTGTTGCGCGGGATCGATCGTTGTCTGGACCTGAGCGAGCTGCGGCAGAATCTCGCGCCGTTCTACAGCCATACCGGCCGCCCATCCGTCGACCCGGAGTTGATGGTGCGGATGCTGCTGATCGGTTACAGCTTGGGCATTCGGTCCGAGCGAAGGCTGTGCGAAGAGGTCCACCTGAACCTGGCGTATCGCTGGTTCTGTCGCCTGGGACTGGAAGACACGGTCCCGGACCATTCGACGTTCTCGAAGAACCGGCATGGCCGCTTCCGTGAGAGTGACGTGTTTCGGATGGTCTTCGAGGGCGTGGTGGAGCGCTGCATGAAGGAAGGCCTGGTCGGAGGCGAAGGCTTTGCGGTCGATGCCAGCTTGATCGAGGCGGATGCCAATCGCAGTCGCAGCATGGCGCGCGAGGCAATGACTGACCTGCGGGATCCGCGCTACGCCACCCGTGCGGTGCGGGAGTATCTGGCGGCTCTCGATGCGCAAGGCGAGCCAGGCACCCCGGCTGCGTCGATCTCCCCGACCGACCCTGCCGCACGGTGGACCGCGGTGGGCGGTCCGGCGTTCTATGCCTACTCGACCAACTATCTGGTGGACGTGCAGGCCGGGATCATCATCGATGTCGAAGCCACACCCGCTTGGCGAACCGCGGAGGTCAATGCGACGCGAACCATGATCGAACGGGTCGAGGAGCGTTTCGACCTCAAACCCGAGCGCCTGATCGGCGACATGGCCTATGGAGCGGCTGACATCCTGGGCTGGATGGTGAATGAGAAGGCGATCAAACCGCACGTCCCCGTGTGGGACAAGACCCAGCGCAACGACGACACGCTATCGACCAGCGACTTTCAGTGGGACGAACAGGCCAACGAGTATCGCTGCCCGCAGGGACAACCGCTGCGGAGCGAATGGCGGGCCTTCAAGCGTCCCCGAACGCACATCACCAAGGCCAACACCATCATCTATCACGCCAGTCAAGCCGCTTGCGGCAAGTGCCCGATGAAGGCGCATTGCTGTCCAAACACGCCGAGACGGAAGATCGCTCGCAGCGTCCATGAATCAGCACGGGATGTCGCTCGCGACATCGCGAAGACGAAGGCTTACCAGCAATCGCGCAAGGACCGCAAGAAGGTCGAGATGCTGTTCGCACACCTCAAGCGCATCCTGAAGCTAAAGCGCCTACGCTTGCGCGGGCTCAGTGGCGCTCGAGATGAGTTCCTGTTGGCAGCAGCTGCACAGAATCTGCGACGAATGGCGAAATGGTTGGCGCCGATGGCAGAAATCAGGGAAATGTCGACCGCGTAAGCGCACCAGAGACACGTTGGCGGAACGAACGCTCACCCAACGACCGATCAACCAAACACTACAACGAACAGCCGGCCCCCGAAGATGGTTCCAACGCCGAGTTTTTCAACGGAATAGGCCCGAAGCGGACATCCCGGCTAAATTGACTGTGTCACAGCGCGAGCGTCGCGTAGTTCGGCACGGACCTTGGACTACGGGAGACTGTTCACGTCACACTCCGGCGGCGGTGCGGTGCCGCAGTGGGAGGCCGCGTCGAGGATGTCAGCCCGCCGGGCTCGTGGCGGTGCGGGAGACCGGCCTGATGTGGGCGAACATGCTGCGGGCGTTCCAGGTTGGGAAGGCTCTTACCAGCGGCGGGGAGCCGTCGAGTCGGATGCGGTGATTGCGGGTGGCTTCGGCCCAGGTGAGCTGGCCGGCGTGCCATTTGACGAAAGCTTCGGCTTCCGCCGTGATGTAGAGGTCCTCGTCGAGTCCGGGGTACGTCTTGCAGATCTCGGTGTCTCCGAGCTCGATGATTAGCCAATAGCGTTCACGGCGCGGGCGGCCGGTGAAGTCGAAGCGGACAACGACGCGTCGATCCGGGAGCCGGTCTCGGCGGAGCGCGTTGCACATCGACCATAGGGCCACAAAGGGGTCGAGGTGCTCTGGGGCGATCTCGAGCCAATGCGCACCCCACTCGCCCAACGATTGGCAGACCGTGAAGAGGTCGTGGCCCGCAGACGTGAGCTCGTAGTGGTGCCCGCGCCCGTCGGGCTTGGGTGCCGACTCGACGACACCGAGCCGTTCGAGCTGCTTGAGTCGCTGTGAGAGCAGGGAACGCGAGAGTCCGGGCGCGCCCTGCAGGATCTCACTGAAGTTTCCGCAGCCAAGGTGCAGGTTGCGGATGATCAGCGGTGTCCAGCGCTCGGCAAAGATCTCGGCGCCACGGGCGATGGGGCAGTACTGACCGTACGTCCTCATGACGCCAGTGTTGCGCACCCGCCTTCGGTTTGTGAAGTCCAGATTCTTGACTTTACCGCCGCGGTCCGCGGTGGTCCGATGTGGCCGTCGAGAGAGGAGGACACGATGACGACACCGACAACGACGGAAATCGGCCACCGGAGCAAGGAGCGAACCGTCGTGGAGATCGACGGGTTCCGAGGCCGGCTGATCAGTGCCGACCACACCGACTACGACATCGCCCGTGCAGTCTGGAACGGCGCCATCGACCGGCGCCCGCGCCTGATCGCACGATGCATCGGGACCGCCGATGTAGTCGCGGCCGTGCGTTACGCCCGCGACCACGATCTGGAGATCGCCATACGGGGCGGAGGCCACAGCGTGGCGGGCACCTCCGTTTGCGACGACGGAATCGTCATCGACCTCTCCGCCATGCGGGGCGTGCGAGTCGATCCCGCCAGCCGCAGGGCCTGGGTGCAGGGTGGTGCGCTGTGGGGCGACGTCGACCAGGAGACGCAGGCGCACGGTCTGGCCACCACCGGAGGAATCGTGAGCCACACTGGAGTCGGCGGGCTCACCCTCGGCGGTGGCGTCGGCTGGCTGATGCGCAAGTACGGCCTCGCGATCGACAACCTCCTCGCCGTCGACGTCGTGACGGCCGATGGCGAGCTGCTGCGGGCGTCAGAGGACGAGCACCCCGACCTGTTCTGGGCGTTGCGAGGCGGCGGCGGCAACTTCGGCGTGGTCACCTCGTTCGAGTTCCGCCTCCACGCCGTCGGGCCCACCGTCCTGGCCGGGCCCATCCTCTGGGACGCAACCGACGCCGGCGAGGTCCTCCGCTTCTACCGCGACTTCGTTCGCGACGTTCCCGACGAGCTCGGCACGATCGTGAAGTTCGTCACCGCGCCGCCGCTGCCGGTCATCCCCGAGGATCTGCACGGGCGCCAGGTGGTGATGGTCGGTACCTGCTACGTCGGGCCGATCGAGAACGGTGAGCAGGTGCTCCGCCCGCTCCGAGCATCCCGGACGCCCCTCCTCGACCTGGTCGGGCCCACGCCGTACGTGGGACTCCAGAGCGGGCTCGACTCGACCGTCCTCCACGGTTGGCACTACTACTGGAAGGCCACCCACCTCCCCGAGCTCAGCGACGACCTCATCGACGTGATCGCCGAGCACGCGTTCTCCTGCTCGTCGCCGCGGTCGTACGTGGCGATGTTCCATCTGAAGGGGGCGGTGAGCCGAGTGGCCGAGGGCGGGACGGCGTTCGGGAACCGGCAGGCGTCGCACGCGATCATCTTCCATGGTGCGTGGCGGCCTGGCGAGGACTTCGGCGACCGCGAAACCGCTTGGGCGAGGGAGTTCTTCGCCGCCCTCGGCCGCTTCCGCGAAGGCGTCTACGTCAACTTCCTCGGCGGCGACGAAGACCCCGACCGGGTCCGCGAGGCGTACGGCGACTCCGTCTACGACCGGCTGGTGGACGTGAAGACCACGTACGACCCCCACAACGTCTTTCACCACAACCAGAACATCCGCCCGGGGATGGAGTGATGGTGTGGGTGGTTCCGATGGCGCGATGTTTGATCCGTAAGTTCCTCTGATCTCGTTGTAGCGATCGAGCCAATCGGTGGTGATCTCCTCACCTTGTCGAGTGACTCGAACAGGTAGGCGCTCAACCCCTCCTCGCGATAGCGCGCGGCAACGAACCTTGGGTGCCGACTGTTACGCCTGCGTCGGGAGGAGCCGTCGGGCTAGAGCAACCAATCGATCGGGAGTCTCGACAGCATGTCGACACGCGAGCGCAGGAACCAGCTCGTTCCCGGTTCGGTGTCAAAACGCGTCTCGCCGGAAGCGGTTCGCTCGATCCAAAACAGACCGCCGTCGGGCGTAAGCCGGACCTCGTACGCAATTTTTGGTATTTCGGCGTCGAAGAATGCGGTCACTCGCTGTGCGAGTGCCGGACTGTCGATCACGAGACCCATCTCGGTGTTCAACCGTACCGAGCGTGGGTCGAAGTTGAACGAGCCTACGAAGATGCGGCCACGGTCCACGGTGAAAGTCTTCGCGTGCAAGGCCGATGACGAGCTTGACCCGAACGCGGCCTTCTCTTCACGCGATTCTTCCGCCCGGTTCGCCTTGAGCTCGTAGAGTTGGACCCCCGCGCGGAGCAGGGCCTGGCGGCGCTTCGAATATCCCGCGTGCACGACACTCGCGTCGGACGAGGCCAGGGAATTTGTGAGGACGCGCACCGTCACGCCCCTGCCGGCCAGCGCGACCAACGCAGCGGTGCCATCGTCGCCAGGCACGAAGTACGGGGAGATGAGGTCAAGCGTTTTTTCCGGCCGACCGATCGACCTCACAAGCTCCGGGAAGAGCAGAACGTCGGTTCGGGCAGTAGTGTCGAGGGTCTTCGCCGGGTCGTCGTACACAAGCGACGCGGTTGTCCACTCGAATGCAAGTTGCCGGTCGAGCAAGTCGCGGATGAAGGGCGTTTCGCGCGCCGCCTCGAGATAGGTGACGGCCACAGGGTCGGCGCGCGTCGCCGCGAACCTGGCCTTGAGATTGGCGGTTCCGTCCGGCCCAGGCACGCCCGCGAGGCTCTCGGCCGGATACGCGGACGGGCTGTTCCAGTAGAGATCGAACTCCTTCGATACGCCGGCTACCGCCGGGCCGACGGCGATTACATCGAGGTCGATGAACCCGATTCCGCTGCCCGCGTGGAAGTATTCGTTCCCGATGTTGCGTCCGCCGACGATGCTTAACTGGTTGTCGGCCGTATACGACTTGTTGTGCATGCGCCGATTCACACGCGCAAAGTCGGTCAGGAAATTCAGCGCGCGGGCGCCACGCTGGACGAACGGGTTGTACAGGCGCACCTCGAGGTTCGGATGCGCGTCGAGCGCGGCGATCGTCGGGTCGAGCCCGCCGGTGTTGAGGTCGTCGAGCAAGAGACGGACGCGCACGCCCCGCTCTGCCGCCTGCCAGAGCGACTCGAACAGCAGGTGCCCAACTTGGTCCCCATGCCAGATGTAGTACTGGACATCGAGCGACTTTTCCGCGGCGGCAGCGAGAAGGAAGCGCGCTGCGAAGGCATCGTGGGGCGTCAATAGCGCGTGGATCCCCGTCTTTCCCGGATTCGCCGTTACAACCGGCGTGACCGCGCGGCCAAGCCGCGTCCCCGCCGTGTCCGCAAGAGCGAAAGTCACGGACCGCCCGTCAAGCGAGGGCAAGCTTGCACAGCCCGTGACGATCGCCACGAGTGCGGCGACGACGATCCAGGGAATACGACTCACTAGAATGGGCGCCCCCGATGACCAGAAACATCTTTCCTCGCCCTTTGTTGGGCCGAGCGCGTTAGTCAGAAATCGTTCAGCTGCGCGAAGCGTGCGCAGTCAACACGGACGCGACGCAGGCGGTCAGCTTCTTCGCATACGGCACGTGCAGGAACTCGTTCGGGCCGTGCGCATTCGAGTGCGGCCCCAGCACGCCCGTGATCAGGAACTGCGCCTGCGGGAACTGCTTGCCAAGCATGCCCATGAACGGGATCGTGCCGCCCTCGCCCATGGCCGCCGCGGGCTTCGCGTAGAACGCCTTCGAAGCCTCCTGCATCGCGGACTCGAGCCACGGCGCGGTTGGTGGCGCATTCCAGCCCGTGGCAGCCTGGTCGGCATCGAACGTGACCGTCGCGCCGTACGGCGGATCGGCCTCGAGCAGTTCCTTCATCGTCCGCGTGGCGGTATCGCCATCGACCGGCGGCGGCAGCCGCAGCGAGAGCTTGAGCGAGGTCTGCGGGCGCAGGACGTTGCCGGCGTTGGCGATCGGCGGCATTCCGTCGGCACCGATCACCGACAGCGCAGGACGCCAGGTGCGGTTGAGCAACGCTTCCGTACGATCGCTCACCATCGGCTTCGTCCGACCCGCGAACGGATACTTGCCGATGACGATGTCGCCGAGGATTTCCGCCGTCGCGCCAGCCTGCCGCACGCGCTCGTCGGGGATCGCAACATGGAAGGCCTGCGGATGCACGTGACCGGTCGCGCGGTCCTCCAGCCGGTCGAGCAGCGTGCGGAGAATGCGGAACGACGACGGCACGACGCCGCTCGCATCACCCGAGTGCACGCCTTCGTTCAGCACCTTCACGGTGAGCGTGCCGGCTGCCAGGCCGCGCAGCGACGTCGTCACCCACAGCCGTTCGTAGTCGCCGCAACCGGAATCGAGGCCGATGACGAAATCGACCGCCCCGAGTCGCGCGTCGAGCACTTCGAGATACGGCGGCAGGTCGTAGCTGCCCGATTCCTCGCAAGTCTCGATCACGCCGACACAGCGCGCGTGCGGCAAGTTCTGCGCCTGCAGCGCGCCGATCGCAGACAACGCCGCGTAGACCGCATACCCGTCGTCCGCACCGCCACGACCGTACAGCTTCCCGTTCTCGTAGTTCGGGATCCACGGGCCCAGGTCTTCGCGCCAACCGCTCATCTCCGGCTGCTTGTCGAGATGGCCGTAGAGCAGCACCGTGCCCTCGCGCGATGTGCCGCTTGCCGGAACCTCGAAGAACAGCACGGGCGTGCGAGCGGGCAAACGCACGATCTCGCAGCGCAAGCCCTTCACCGGTTGCGCGCGAACCCAGCGTTCGGCGTTGCGGATCACGCGCTCGATGTGCCCGTTCGTCTCCCATTGCGGATCGAAATGCGGGGACTTCGCCGGGATCCGGATGTAATCGGTGATCTCCGGGACGATCTCGGCGTCCCATTGCGCGGTCGTGCGGGCTTCGAGGGCGGCTGTGTTCATCGGTGAGGTAGGCAAATGAAAGGGGGATTATCGCCGACCGGCGGTCGCCGCCCCGTCGTGCAGCGCTAGCGATCGGGCGCCGTTATGGATCCGATCCGAACAAACGATTGGCTATCGCCGCTTCGCGGCCCTAAGTTAAAGGAGGCCAAAAGCCAACCAACAGGAGTCGTTGATGGATCACGCAACCCGTATCCCCACGCCAGCCGCTGCAACCGGCAGGCAAACCCGCGTCAAGAACCTGCTCGACGGGGTCTACATGAGCGCGCATGACCGTCGTCAGGCCGAGCACGACCTGCGCCGGGCCGAGCAACTCGTCGATTTCATCTTTGCCGTTACCGCCGGATGGCAAGGGTTGGTGCGCCGCCTGCGCGGCTTGCGCCTCGCCCACTAACGTGGCTAGGCGTCAACGCTACTCACTCGCCGTTCCCTGCCTTCCGCCAAAATCGTGTGGCTTCGCCACCGATTTCGGACCCCGGCCGAAGTAGGTTCCACTTTCGGCCGATTCCGCACGAGGTCAGCGCCTGACCGACACCGGACGGCGTGCGACGCCGATTCCGGGCCTTAGGGGCAACCCGCAGCATCAGCGAACCGGAACGGGTTTTGTTCCGATGATTCGCCCGCGATGTCGCTCGACGTTTACCGCAAGAAGCGTGACTTCAGGAAGACCCCAGAGCCGGCGGGTCGCGTAGGCAAGCGCGCTGCCAAGGCGCTCTCGTTCGTCATCCAGAAGCACGCGGCGAGTCACCTTCACTACGATTTTCGCCTCGAGCTCGACGGCGTGCTGCTGAGCTGGGCCGTGCCCAAGGGCCCGAGCCTCGATCCGCACGACAAGCGGCTCGCGATGCAAACCGAGGATCATCCGCTCGAGTACGGCGGCTTCGAGGGCATCATTCCGCCGAAGCAGTACGGCGCAGGGACCGTCATCGTCTGGGACCGCGGCCGCTGGATCCCAGACGGAGATCCGCACGAAGGCCTATCGCAAGGGCAAGCTCAAGTTCATCCTCGAGGGCGAGAAACTCCACGGCGGCTGGATCCTCGTCAGGAGCCACGGCGGCAAGTACGGTGGACGCGACGGCAAAGCCTGGCTGCTGATCAAGGAAAACGACGACGAGGCGCGTGAAGGCCCCGAGGCCAACATCGTCGAGCGGTACCCGGAGAGCGTGCTGACCCATCGCACGCTGGAAGACGTCGCGAAGGAGAAGACCCGCGTCTGGCATTCGACGAAGTCGGTTACCGCGAACGTGAAGGCCGGTGCAGTCGCGCCGTTCAAGTCGGGCGCGAAAAAAGTCGCTGCACGCAAAGCGACCACGGCCACGTCGATGCCGAAAGGCGCGCGTCGAGCGCCGATGCCTGAAGCGATGAAGGCGCAGCTTGCCACGCTGGTCGACAGGGCGCCTTCGGGACCCGGCTGGCTGCACGAGATCAAGTACGACGGCTACCGCATGCTCTGTCGCATCGAGCGAGGCCGGTGCCGTATCTGGTCACGCAACGGCAAGGAGTGGACGAGCGCATTTCCCGGCATCGCCGAAGCCGTGGCCAAGCTGCCGGTGAAGACTGCATGGATCGACGGCGAGATCGTGATGCCGGGTGACGATGGCAGCACAAGCTTTCAGGCGCTGCAGAACGCGCTCTCCGCGAACGCCGAGCGCTCGCTCGTCTATTTCGTCTTCGACCTGATGTACCTCGACGGCTTCGACCTGCGTCGTGTACCTCTGCTCGAGCGCAAACGACTGCTCGAGCCGCTGGTCGCAGACGGCGAGCGGGTTCGCTACAGCAATCACTTCGCGACCGACGGCAAGACGATGCTCGACGAGGCCTGCAAGCTCGGCCTCGAAGGCATCATCAGCAAGCGGGAGGACGCGCCTTACGAAGCAACCCGCAGCCGCAGCTGGCTCAAGGTCAAATGCAGCAAGCGGCAGGAGCTCGTCATCGGCGGGTTCACCGAGGGTCAGGGCAGCCGCAGCGGCTTCGGCGCGTTGCTGCTCGGCGTCTACGGCGACGGCAAGCTCCGTTATGCCGGCAAAGTGGGTACCGGCTTCGACGAGGCAGCGTTGAAGAACATCCGCCGGATGCTCGACAAGCTGCGCACCGACCAGTCGCCGTTCGTCAATCCACCGACGGGCGCCGAGGGCCGGCGGGCGACCTGGGTGAAGCCGAAGCTGGTCGCCGAGATCGCGTTCACCGAGTGGACGCGCGACGGGACGCTGCGGCATCCATCGTTTCTGGGTCTGCGTCTCGACAAGCCCGCGAAGGACGTCGTGCGCGAACGGGAAGCGCACGTGGCCGACGGCGCGCCGGCTCCGGCCGCGCGAAAAGGCACGTCCGGCACGTCCGCGCTGAAGATCGCCGGTGTGGCCATCAGCAATCCGACGAAGCTGCTGTTCGCGGACATCGGGGTGACCAAGCGCGAGCTGTGCGAGTACTACGAGGCCGTCGCCCCGCTGATGCTCCCGCACGTCAACGGACGTCCACTGACGTTGGTGCGATGCCCGGACGGTGCCGAGGGCAAGTGCTTCTATCAGAAGCATGCGAAAGACACGGTGCCGGCATGGGTCGACCGCATCGAGGTCCAGGACAGCGCCGGCCCGGCCGACTACATGATGGCGAACAACGTGAAATCGCTGGTCACGCTCGCGCAGCTTGGCGTGATCGAGCTGCATCCGTGGGGAAGCCGCAAGCCGAAGGTCGAGAAGCCCGATCGCCTGATCTTCGACCTCGACCCGGACGATGCGTTGCCCTGGGACGTCGTGAAGGCCGCTGCATTGCTGACCCGCAGCCTGCTCGACGATCTTGGCTTGAAGTCGTTTCTCAAGACGACCGGCGGCAAGGGACTGCACGTCGTCGTGCCGGTCGCAGCGACGATGGACTGGGACACCGCGAAATCGTTCGTGCGCGACACGGCGAACGTGCTGGCGCGCACGTTTCCCGACCGCTTCACGACGACGCTCTCGAAGAGCGCGCGGCCGGGCAAGATCTTCATCGACTATCTGCGCAACGCGCACGGCGCGACGGCCATCGCGCCGTATTCGGTGCGAGCGAGGAAGCGCGCGCCGATTGCCGCGCCCGTGGACTGGTCGGCGCTGGACGAGGACATCCGGTTCGATTTCTTCAACTTGCGGTCGTTGCCTGACCTGCTCGATCGCGACGATCCGTGGAAGCGCCTCGCGAAGGTTCGTCAGACGGTCACGGCCGCCATGCGCAAGCGTGTGGCGGGCTGACGTTGATCGCAGCAATCAGCATCCGGCGACGCATTTCTCCTTGCCGTCTCACGTTTTCTCCTCCGATGGGCTCATTCGGCAGGTCGGCTTACCGGTTGGTTCCAGAGGGTGCGCCGACCCATGAGCCGCAATGCATCGCGCCTATCCGGGCAAGCCGAGCGGCGTGTACGTTCCGGCGAATCCCACGGCAAGCGTAGGTGTTGTCCGCGATCGGCAGTAGCATGATGCGTCTGCTTACAGTACGCACCGACACCCTGCTTCGAGCCTGACGTACCGACAACGCCGATCCGGCAGGCCCGGCGATGTCGTGGTAACCGGAGACCGATATGAGCGCGCCCGAACCGGAAACGACCGGCCCTGACCTGACACTGGGTGTGGCGACCGACACACTTGCCGATGGAAAGATGCTGGCCGGGCACGTCGGCGAGGACGCGGTCGCTGCTCGCGCGCCGCGGCAACGAGTTCTTCGCGATCGGCGCCACCTGCACCCACTACAACGGTCCGCTCGCGGAAGGACTGATGGTCGATGACACCG
Organism: uncultured beta proteobacterium; assembly: GCA_963804205.1. Taxonomy (GTDB): domain Bacteria; phylum Pseudomonadota; class Gammaproteobacteria; order Burkholderiales; family Casimicrobiaceae; genus VBCG01. The sequence goes on from CAWDPJ010000016.1 coordinate 77,013, forward strand.
TGCGCTGCCCATGGCACCACGCCTGCTTTAGCCTGCGGACGGGGGAAGCGGTGCGGGCGCCGGCGCTCAGCCCGATCGCGCGCTGGTCGACTGAGGTGCGCGATGACAAGGTGTTCGTGCGGGAGAAAGCGGCGCCGACACCGAGCAGACGTGTCGCACCCGCGAGCGGATCGCCGCAGAAGATCGTGATCATCGGCGGCGGCGCGGCCGGTTTCGCCGCCGCGGAAATGCTGCGTCGCCAGCACTTCCAGGGCGGTATCGTGATGTTGAGCGACGACGATGCGCCGCCGGTGGACAGGCCCAACCTGTCCAAGGACTACCTGGCCGGCAACGCACCGGAGGAGTGGGTTCCGTTACGCGGAGACAGTTTCTACACCGAACAGGGCATCGACTTGCGGCTGAAGACGACGGTCACCGACATCGACGTACGTGCGCGCGAGGTCGCGCTCGGCGATGGCAGCAAGGTCGCCTTCGACCGGCTGCTGCTCGCGACCGGGGCCGAGCCGGTGCGATTGCCGCTGCCGGGCATGGACCTGCCTCACGTGCGGACACTGCGAACGCTCGGTGATTGCCGCGCCATCATTGCGCGGACGGCAATGACACAGCGCGCCGTCGTGATGGGGGCGAGTTTCATCGGCCTCGAGGTCGCGGCCTCCCTGCGCGCGCGCGGCATCGAGGTGCACGTCGTGGCGCCGGAGAAGCGGCCGATGGAGCGCGTGCTGGGCCCGCAGATGGGGGACTTCGTGCGCAGCCTGCACGAAGAGCACGGCGTGATCTTCCATCTGGAGGACACGGCTACTGCGATCGACGCGCGCCAAGTCACACTGAAGAGCGGCGGCACGATCGGCGCGGACCTGGTGGTCGTTGGCGTCGGCGTGCGGCCGCGGCTCGCGCTCGCCGAGAAGGTCGGCCTCACGATCGACCGTGGCGTGACGGTCAACGAATATCTCGAGAGCAGCGCACCCGGAATCTTCGCGGCAGGTGACATCGCCCGCTGGCCCGACCCGCATAGCGGGGCGGCGATCCGCGTCGAACACTGGGTCGTCGCACTGCGCCAGGGCCAGACCGCCGCGCTCAACATGCTCGGCGGCCGGGAGAAGTTCGACGCCGTTCCGTTCTTCTGGAGCCAACACTACGACGTCCCGATCAACTACGTGGGCCACGCCGAGACGTGGGACGAGCTGGCGATCGACGGTGAAATCGCAAGCCGCGACTGCGTGTTGCGATACAAGCGAAGTGGCCGCGTACTTGCCGTCGCATCGATCTATCGAGACGCCGACAGCCTGATGGCCGAAGCAGCGATGGAGCGCGAGGCGGTGTAGAAGTGAGTTGGTAGCGTCGTGACGGGAACGAGGTGATCAGGTGAATCGAAGAGCGATATGCCGCGTGCTTGCGGTCATGCCAATGGCCCTCGCCGTGAAGGCGGCCGCACAGTCGCAGCGTGTACTCCGCGTGGCCTGGGTATCCCCCGAGCGGGCCGGTTCGAATCCCCCCAGTCTCGCGGCCTTTCGCGCCGGCATGGACGAACTCGGCTACGTCGATGGCAAGAACCTCGTCATCGACACATGGTGGGGCGAGGGTTCCAGCGAGCGACTCGACCAGATGGCGGGAGACATCGTGCGCGCGCGGCCCGATGTGATCGTGACAGGGAGCGGCCTCGCTGTCCTCCCGATGATGCGTGCGGGTATCAAGCTCCCGATCGTGTTCGTCATTAGCGCAGACCCGGTCGAGGCGAAAATCGTCGCGAGCTTCGCCCGGCCCGGCGGCAACCTGACCGGTATGAGCCTGTTCTCGCTCAATCTCATGGGCAAGCGCCTGGAATTCCTACGGGAAGTGATGCCGGGGCTGAAACGAATCGCGATCATCGCAAATCCCGACCATTCGGGCGAACCCCTCGAACTCAAGGTGGCACAGGGGGTGGCGGTGCAGCTTGGACTTTCCTACCGCTACTTTCCGGTGCGCAGTGCAGGCGAGCTCGAACAGGCGCTTGTCGACATCACGCGGGTGCGCGATGAAGCGATCCTCGTGTTCTCCGACGGGTTCACGCTGAGCTTTGCGCAGCGACTCGCGAGTTTCTCGGTGGAGCAGAAGATTCCCGCGATATCGGGCTGGGCGTTGTTCGCGCAGCGCGGCAACCTGATGTCGTACGGGCCAGTCATCGACGAATGCTATCGCCGGCTCGCCGTATACGTCGACAAGATCCACAAGGGCGCAAAGCCGGCCGATCTTCCGGTCGAGCTGCCAACGAAGGTCGAGCTTGTAATCAACCTCAAGACAGCGAAAACACTCGGAATCACGATTCCGCCGTCGGTGTTGCTGCGGGCGGATCAGGTCATTCAGTGATCGCACGTTCCGGCTTGTTCGCCGCTATCGCGCTGCTTGCCGCGGTCGCCGGTTAACTCATCGTCGAAAGACTGCGTTGAGAGGACCAAACGACCGGTTTGGGTCCTCTTCAGCGCGACAACGAACCTATGCAGGGTCCGAGGCCTTTGTTCCACTAGGGTAGATCTCCGGTGACCGTCGATACGCCTCGGCGCAACGTTCAGAACAAAACCATGGACCGATCGGCGTGGTTCTACGGTATGCCGCATACGGCGCGAGCATCTTGCACACTGGATCTATCCAGGCGGGATCGAAGGCCGGTGCGAACTCGATGGAATGAAGCGACACGCTGTCGGCAATCGATCGCAGCGCCATCTTCCCCATATCCCGCGCAACAATTCCCGATGCCGCTGCGATGTTGGCGACCGGCTGGGTAGCCAACAATTGCCCCGGAGACGCGAACGCGGCGATGCGCGCTGCGATGTTGACTGTCGAACCGAAGAGGTCGTTCGATCTGCGGAGTACGGGGCCGTGGTTAAGCCCGGTCCTTGTCAGCGGAATCCGTGGCTCGGATCGGCAGGCCGGAATCAGGCGTCCGAGTACCTGAAGGGCCGTTGCCGGGTCGGGAAATCCAAACATCACTTCGTCACCGATCCACTTGATCGGCGGCCCATGCCCTCCGAGCGCCTGGCTCACCAACTCCTCGAAGCGCCCAAGCACTGCTATTGCGGACTCATCTCCATAGACATCCGTTATCGCGCTGAAGCCCGCCAGATCGACGAACGCGACGGTCGCGACCGCAGACTCGAAGCCGTGGACAGCGCTGACGTTCATATTCATAACCGATTGTGGTGGGGGTCGGTAGTGCGGGTCAAGCGTTGATCTGAGAAGGTCGAGGCGCCTCGTCGCTGCAACTTGAACGGCGCCTTCAGTCGATTTCCATGACCGGTTCGGAAGACCGTGGCCGACGGCTGTGGGTCGAACCGGTCATTGGCTCGGAGCGTGATCCAACGTGCTCGGGTGTTGCTCGTCGGGTCAAGTTGAGGACGAGACAGCTGACCGAAGCGTCGGACCGACGCGATCAGCCTTCGAGGTCGGTCGCCCGCGCGCGCAGCCCTAGGTCCTCGCGGAGCTTGAACTTGGCGACGCGATGCGTCGGCGTGTGCGGCAGCGAGTCGGCGAACACGACATAGCGCGGCACCTTGATCGCCGCCAGGCGTTCGCGACACCAGTCGGCGATATCGTTCGCGGCCAGCTCGGCGCCCGGCTTTCGCACGACCACGACGAGAATGTCGTCCTCGCCCAGCTCCGACGGCACGGGGATCGCGGCGGCTTCCATCACTTCCGGATGGCCGCTGATCACGCGGTCGAGCTCGGCTCCCGAAATGTTCTCCCCGCGCTTGCGGATGATGTCCTTCTTGCGTGCGATGAACCAGAAGTAGCCGTCCGCGTCCTTCCGGCCCAGGTCGCCGGTCACGAACCATCCATCGCGAAACGCGGCCGCGGTCAGCTCGGGCTCGCGGTAATAGCCCTGCATGACGATCGGCGTACGGACGACAAGCTCGCCGACCTCGCCGTCTGCGACCTCCTTGCCTGCGTCGTCGACGACCTTCATCTCGGCGAAGGCCATCGCAGGGTCCGGATGAAGGCTCGGCTTGCCCATGCTGCCGATGCGATGCGGGCCGGGAAACGGGTTGTTCAGCACGCCGGGCACTTCGGACATTCCGTAGCCTTCGATCAGCGTCGGGACATGGAACTCCTCGTGGAACACTCGATACGTTTCCTCGGAGAACGGCCCGCCATAGAGCTTTCGAAGCTGGTGACCCGGAACGTACTCTTTCCGCGGACGCCTGATCAGGATGTTCATGACCGCCGCGATCGTGTTCACTTCGGTCGCCCGCGAGTCACGAACCACTCGCCAGAACCGCGATGCCGAGAAGCGCGGCTCGAGAACCAGCGTGGCGCCGGCCGCCAGCGATCCGCTCAGCGAATAGCAGATCGCGTTCACATGGAACATCGGCAGGATGCAGAGCAGCCGGTCGCTCGGCTGCAGGTACATGCGCTCGACGAAGCCCTCGCCGGCCAGCACGATGCTGCGCTGGCCGTGCATCACGCCTTTCGGAAAGCCGGTCGTCCCCGACGTGTAGATGAACACGCAGGTCGACTCGGGCGCGCCGCTGTCGGACGGAATGTCCCCGGCTTGATTGGAGATCTCGTCGTCGAAGATCGCGAGGTCGGCATCGGCTTTCTCGTTCAGCATCAGCCACGGAGCCGGCGTCATGCCCTGGCACGCGGCTTTCACCGTCGCCAGCGCGGACGGCGCGCAGAGCACACCGCTCACCTGCGCATGCGTGAGCACGTAACGCGCCTCGTCGACGCCGTAGTCCGGATTGACCGGCGCCATCGTCGCGCGCAGTCGTGCCAGCGCGAGGAACAGGAACACCGTCGACGGATGGTTGAGCGACATCACGCCGATCCGATCGCCGGCCCGCACGCCTCTCGCAGCCAGCATGGCCGCGGTTCGCTCCACCTGCGCAACGCACTGCGCGTAGGTAAAGCTCGCGTCGCCGTACGCCATGAACTCGCGATCGGGAATCGCCGAGGCGCGCGACGCCAGCAGCGAGCCAAGCGTGTAGCGATGCGCGGGATACAGCGAGATCACGTCGATCGGAGAGAGCATGGGGCGGTCGGTCACGTCGTCGTGCTTGGATCCGGCGGCTTGCATACAGTGGACGCGTTCCGAGTTGGCGGAGTGTGGAAGAGCCGCGAGCGGTTCACGCCGCGGCCGCAGGTTTGAAGCGATCGATCCAGCCCGCGAAATGGCGCATGAACTGGTCGAGGAACTGGCGCGTCGGCTCGACGACGATCGAGCCGTCGTCGCCGAAGAGCTTGTCGGCGCCACCGATGTAGGCCTCCGGCGCCGGCATCACGGCGCACGTTGAGGCACATCAGGCACTGGCGAAGATGGTGATTGGCGCCGAATGCGCCGAGCGCGCCGGGCGACAGGCTGATCACGGCCGCAGGTTTCGCGTCGTAGACGCTGCTGCCCTTGGGCCGTGAACCGACGTCGATCGCGTTCTTCAGCGCCGAAGGGATCGAGCGGTTGTACTCGGGCGTGACGAACAGCAGCGCGTCCGCCGCCTTCACCTGCTGCCGAAACGTCAGCCAGGGTTCCGGCGGCACCGGCTCATCGTCGTAGTTGTACAAAGGCATCGCCCCGATCTCGATGACGTTCAGCCGCAACGTCGACGGCGCGTTGTCGCGCAGCGCGAGCGCAAGCTTGCGGCTGAACGATGCCTTGCGAAGGCTTCCGATCAGCACGCCGACGTTCCAGGTCCGTGGTTCCATCGATCCTCTTCCATCACATGCCGAGATACGCCCGGCGGATTTCCGGCTGCGCCGCAAGCGCCTTGCGGTTCACCCTCGGCCACGATCCGGCCTTCTTCGAGCACATAGGCGCGGTGCGACACGTCCAGCGCCATCGCGACGTTCTGCTCGACCAGCAGCACCGTCATGCCGCCTTCGTTGATGCGTCGAATCGCGTCGAACACGCTCTCCACGATCAGCGGCGAGAGTCCGAGCGACGGCTCGTCGAGCAGCAGCAGCTGCGGCCGCGCCATCAATGCCCGTGCGATCGCGACCATCTGCTGCTGCCCGCCGGACAGCTCGCCGGCGAGGCTTGCGAGCCTGGGTTTCAACACCGGGAAGAGCTGCAAGACTTCGTCGAGCGATTCCCGGCGCTTCGCCCGGGCCGCGGGCAGGAAGCTGCCGAGCTCGAGGTTCTCGCGCACCGTCATGCCGGTGAAAAGCCGGCGACCCTCCGGGACGATCGCGATGCCGTGGCCGCAGAAGCGATGAGACGGAAGTGCCGTGAGGTCATGCCCCTCGATCGCGAGCCGGCCGGCTCGCGCGCGCTGAAGCCCTGCGATCGTGTTGATCAGCGTCGTCTTCCCAGCGCCATTCGGGCCGACGACGCAAAGCAGCTCGCCGCGGCGAACCTCGAGCGACACGCCCCACAACGCAGGCGCCGCCCCGTACGCGACTTCGAGATCGCGCACCTCAAGCATGGGCGCGACCCAGATAGGCCGTCATCACCGCCGGCTGCTGCATCACCTCCTCGGCGTCACCTTCGGCGAGCAGCTCGCCCTGGTTGAACACGACGATGCGATCGGTCAGGGCCATGACCGCGTGCATCACGTGCTCGACGAAGACGATCGTCGATCCCTGGTCGCGGATGCGCCGGATCAGCGCGACGGCGTCGTTCATCTCGGTGCGCGTCAGACCGCACAGAACTTCGTCCAGGAGCACGAGGCGGGGTCGCGCGGCCAGCGCACGCGCGAGCTCGAGGAACTTGCGCTGGTGCAGGTTCAAGTCGTCCGGCCGTGCATTCGCCTTCGCTTCGAGGCCGGTGAACGCGAGCCACTTCATCGCCTCTGCGGTGCCTTCCGCTCGCGTTCGCGCACGCGCGTTGCCGAACATCGCGGTGACGGCCACGTTGTCCAGCACGGTCAGGTGCCGGAACGGTCGCGGAATCTGGTAAGTGCGCGCGACGCCCGCACGGGCGATGCGATGGGCAGGCAGGCGCGTTATGTTGCGGCCGTCCAGCACGACCTCGCCGCTGGTGGGCGTGTAATGGCCGCTGACGACGTTGATGAACGTGGACTTGCCGGATCCGTTCGGGCCCAGCAAACCCAGGATCTCGCCTCTCCGCACGTCGACGTCGACGCCTGCAAGCGCTCGCAGGCCCTTGAACGACTTGCCAGGTTGCGTGCGCGCAGCAGGACTTCGGTGCCTCGCGCCACGCCTATCGCTGGCGCACTCATGCCGGCCGCTAGCTTCCGTTTCGATCGCGGATGTCGTGGCACCGCGACGGGTCGATGGCTGGACGCAACCGCCCGCGGACCCAGCAATCTTCGGATGCGCTCGAGAATGCCCTCCGGCATGAACAGGATCGCAGCCACGAGGATGCGCGCCAATGGCCGCCTTGCCCATCACCGCGTGATCGCCTGCCGTGGAGAAATAGAGCAAGCCCGTGATCACCGTCGCACCGATCGCCGGACCAGCCCAGTGCCGCGTGCCGCCGAGCACGCTCATCAGCACCACGGTCAGCGGGACGGTGATCGAGAACACTTCACCCGCGGTCACGTACGAGATGAACATCGCGTGGATGCCGCCGGCGAGGCCCGCGAGCGCGCACGAGATGCCGAATGCCACCAGCTTGTAGGTGTAGGTCGGCACGCCCATGACTTCGGCCGCATCCTCGTCGTCGTGGATCGCGAACAGGCCCAGTCCGAGCTTCGAAACGTAGATCGCCCAGGCGATGAGCAGCGTCGCGGTTGCCGCTGCGAGGGCGAGCAGAAAGAACGTTGCCGATTGCGTGGGACCGATCGAGGGCAACGGGACCGCGTTCAGATAGACACCGGGGCCTCCGTCGATCGGCGTGTTCAGGACGATCGTGGCCAGCACGAACGTCACCGCGAGGGTCAGCAACGCGAACAGCTCGCCGCGCACGCGCTTGACCCGGAACACGACGGCGCCGAGCGCGATGCCGAGCACCGCGGACACCGCTGCGGCAACCGGCAACGTGGCGAGGAACGGCCAGTCGACCTTCCCCGCGAGGGTTGCCGTCGTATAGAGCCCCGCCCCGAAAAAGGCGCCGTGGCCGAACGAAAAATAGCCGGCGTAGCCGGAAAGGAGGTTCCACGAGGTCGCGAGCACGATCCAGTGGAAGGCGAGGTAGAGCAGCGAATCGTAGAACGCCGGCAGCCCGAGCTGCGGCATCAATGCGAACAGCGCGCCCCCCGCGAGGATGAACACCGCGGGCAATCGGCTCGTCACGCCTTCCCGGGGCGCAGCAGAAGGATGAGGATCAGCAGCGTGAACGACACCATCGGCGCCCACGACGGCGCGGTGACCGCCATCGTCACCGCCTCGCTCACGCCGATCAGCACACCGGCGAGCAGCGGCCCGATGGCACTGCCCAATCCGCCGAGCATCACGGCCGCGAAGACCACGCCGATCCACGCGTAGATCTGCGACGGTGCGAGCGTGAACGTCAACGCGAGGCACACGCCCGCGACGGCGGCGAGCGCGGAGCACGTGCCCGCGAGCAGGATGCCATGCAGCCGCTGGTTGACGCCGAAAGCCGCGGCAACCGGCGCGTCCTCGGCCGCGGCTCGCAGCGCCTTGCCGAGGTCGGTATAGCGCAGCACCGCCCAAATGGCGACGGAAAGCCCCACCGCGAGCACGAGCGTGATCAGCTCGGGCACTGGCACGAACAACTCGCCGATGCGAAATTTCTCGTGCGCGTAATGCGACTCCAGCCGGCGGAAATCGGCCGTCCAGATCGTCTGGATCAGGGCCTCGACGATGCCGGTCACGCCGAACGTGAGCAGCAGCGAGTTGAACGGCGTCAGCGCGAACCGGGCCATTACCCAATGCAGCATCGCGCCGAGCGCGAAGAATGCCGGCACGACGATCGCAAGCGTTGCGAGCGGATCCATGCCGCCCACCGACGCGAGCTGATAGCACAGGTAGGCGGCCAGGAACGCGAACGCGAAATGCGCGAGGTTGATCAGGCGCAGCAAGCCCCAGCTCAAGCCGAGGCCCAGTCCCAGCAAGCCGTACAGCGCGCCGACGAAGACGCCGGAGAGAACCGACTGCGACAGCAGGTTGAGACTGGGCAGCGTCATGGTTCAGCTGTCTTTCCCGCGGAGGCGGGAACCCAGTGTCTTCGACAGCAAGAGACGCTGGATTCCCGCTTTCGCGGGAATGACGCCGGGAGTTCGATGCACGTTGCTGCTCTAGCGACCGTGGAAGTTATTGCACCTGCAAAGTGACGCCCGGCGGCGCGTACTCCTTCGGCCAGACGACGACCCACTTGCCGCCCTGGACCTGCTTGATCCGCATCAGGTCGTCGCCGAAATTGGTCGGGCCGTCGAAGCGGAGGCGGCCCTGGATCGTGTCGACGCGGTTCTTCTTGAGCCACGCGGCGATCGCCTTGTCGTCCAGGCTCTTCGTCGCCGTGACCCCGGCCTCGAGGATCTGCCACGCGGTGTACGACGCGGCCGCCTGCGTCTCCACGGACGTGTCCGGCAGGCTCGCCTTGGTGGCGCGGTCGTTGTAGAGCTTGACGAACTCCGCTGCGACCGCATTGTTCGTGAACGGCGGATGCTCCTCGAAGATCGTCACCGAAAGCGCGTTCTTGGTTTCCGCAGCCTTCACCATCGGACCGGGCGCCGGATACATGTGGAAGTGCAGCGGCGGAACGTAGTCGATCTTCTTCATCGCGTCGAGAAGCAGGTTGCCGTCGAGCCCGATCGCGCCCACCCATACGAAGTCGGGCTTCGCGTCCTTGACCCGATTGGCGATCGGGCCGAAGTCGCGGTTGCCGAACTCCCACTCGAGGAACAGCACCTCGTTGAGGCCGCGCTTCTTCAGCACCTCGCGCGCGCCCATCGCCATGAAGTGGATCGACGGGAACTTGCTCGTCACCACCGCAACCGTCTTGGGCGGCTTCGAGGAGCTCGCGAGCGCATCGAACAGCGTGTTGTTGACGGTGTTGCCCGGGTCGGAGCCCAGCGACCATGCCGGGAAGTGCATGTCGTACTTCGCGAGTGATGGAACGCCAAGCGTGTGGTGCACGAGCACCTTGTTGTAGCGCTGCGCCACGCCCATCGCAGAGAGGATCGCGCCGGTCGCGTAAGGACCCATCAGCAGATCCACCTTGTCCGACGTGATGAGCTGCTCGTAGAGCGTGCGCGCGAGATCCGGCTTGGACTGGTCGTCCTTGACGATCCACTCGACCGGCCGGCCGAGCAGGCCGCCGCGCTTGTTCAGCTGCTCGACATAGATTTCTCCCACCAGCTTGTGCACCTGCGCGGTCGCAGACAACGGCCCGGTCAGCGCCAGCGTGCTGCCGATGCGAATCGGCTGGCCTGATGGGGCCTGCGCGTTGGCAGTTGCCATGGCTGTGCAAAGACCCAACGCAACCGCGGCGACGACGATGCTCCGCCGACTCGACGACTTCACGACATCCATGGCTCTCTCCTTGGTGTTAGCGGCCGGCGGCTCGTTCGCCGCGCTTTGTTCCATTCGAGGCGCTCGACTTGCGACTCAGGCTTCACCGTCACGCCCGGCGGAAGCTCGCCGTCGTACTCGACGCCGCGCGTTGCCTGATACGACAAGGCAAAGCCGATCGGCTTCTCGATCTCCTCCTGCAGATGCGCGATCAAGCCCGCGGTTCGTGCCAGGATCGGCACGCCGCGCAGCGCTTCGAGCGGAAAGCCGATTCCGAGCAGAACGGCGGGAATGGCCGCCGACACGTTGAGCTTCAGTTCCTTGCTCAACACCTTCGGGATTGCGCGTTCGACCGCTTCGGCGATCGCAACGTAGCGCAGGTCGATGCCGTGCTCGCGCGCCACCTCGAACAGGCGATCGACGCGAGGATCGCGCCGCTTGTGCAGCGGATGGCCGTAGCCGGCGATCGGCCCGCTTCTCCTCACGCCACGCACGCACGACGACGAGTGCCGCGTCATCGAGCCTGAGGCCGGCCCTCGTATGCGCATCGACTTCGTTGAACAGGTTGCCCGCGGTTTCCGAGGCCCCGAGGATCACCGGACCGCATCCCAGGATTCCGGCAGCGACTGCGCCCTGCAGTGCGTCCGGTGCGGCGGCGAACGTCATCCGGCTCGCCTGCACGCTCGGCACGAGGCCGTGCTCGGCGATCGCCACCAGCGTCGCGTCGAGCACCGCCAGCGCTGCAGGCGTCGGGCGCCGACCCGTCAGCAGCAGATAAAAGTAGTCGGTGAACGACAGCTTGCCGATCAGGTCCTTGCACAGGTCCTGCCCGCGCACGACGATCGTGTCCTCGTCGGCCGTGCAGATCGCAGTGCGCGGAATCGTTGCCTTGCCGATCTTCATGCGCTCACTCCCTTGGCCGGCGCCAGCCGGAAATCGTAGTTCGCGACATGGTAGGGCGTCTTCATCACGCGCCCGTCCAGCGCCTTGCCCGGCGGATGCTTCTCGAAATCCACGATCAGGCTGTTGCGTACCGCGAACACGGCGTCCGTCTCCAGGTATTTGCTGTCGGAGACGAACAGGTGCGTCGTCAGCGGCACGTGGCGGTCCGCCGACACCATCACGTGCAGATGACCGGGTCGCCAGTTCTGCCGACCCAGCTTCCTCAGCATCGTGCCGGTCGTCGCATCGTCCGGGATCGGATAGGCGGAGGGCTTGATCGACCAGAAGTAGTAGCGACCCTCGTCATCGGTGCGGAGTCGACCGCGCCCGCGCATCTTCGGCGGATCGCTCACCTGCACGTCGTAGAGGCCCTCGCCGTCGCCCGACCACACGTCCAGCAGCGCGCCCGCGAGCGGCTTCCCTTCGACGTCGGTCACGCGGCCGCAGTACAGCGCCGGCTTCGCCGGGCACGCCCTCGCCGAGGTTCGCGCCCGAGCGGAACGTCGGGCGCGCCCTGCCAGTAGAACGGCCCTTCGACCGTGGCCTCGGTCGCCGCGGTGGCGCCCTTGAGCGTCGCGCTCTTGCGCGCCTGCGCGAGCGAAACCGTCAGCATCGACACGCCGAGCGTGTCCGAGAGCAGGATGAACTCGTTGCGCTGCGGCGTGCTGCACTTGCCCGGTTTCCATCAGGAACTGCACCGCATCCGCCCATTCGGCTTCGGTGAGGTCGACCTCGCGCACGAACGCGTGCAGATGCTTCACGAGCGATGTCATCACTGTCCTGAAGCGCGGATCGGAGCAGTTCGCGACGCTGTCGAGAACCGCCTGGGTGACCGTGGTCTCGTTGTATTGCTTCATCGGTGCCTCGGATTCGGTTGCGTGGTGCATCTCAGGCGTCGTATTCGCGGCGCAGGATCCGCGCCGCCTCGACCATCGATTCGAGCTTGCCCTGGGCCACTTCGCGCGGCAGGTACTTCATCCCGCAGTCGGGTGCCAGGATGACCCGTTCCGGCGGCACGTGCTCGAGCGCGCGCCGGATGCGCTCGACGATCACTTGCGGCGTCTCGACCTTCATGTCCGACAGGTCGAGGCAGCCGACGAGGATCTTCTTGTCGGGAAGCTTCGTCAGGACGCTGGTGTCGAGCTTCGCTTGCGCGGTCTCGATCGACACCTGGCCGGCAGTTGCATCCGGCAAGCTCGGTGAGGAACGAATAACCGCTCGGTCGCTGATGGATGACCGCCGCGTAGCCGAAGCAGATGTGCACCGCGGTCGTGCCGGTGACGCCTTCGAGCGCGCGGTTCAACGCCTTGAGCCCGTACTGGCGCGCCTTTTCCGGCCGCGCCTGCATGTAGGGCTCGTCGATCTGGACGACATCCGCGCCGGCCGCGAACAGGTCCTTGATCTCGGCGTTGACCGCGTCCGCGTAGTCGAGCGCCGCCTCCTCCTCCGTCGCGTAGAAGTCGTTCTGCGCCTGCTGGAGCATCGTGAACGGCCCCGGGCACCGTGATCTTCGTGCGCCGTGTCGTGTTCGCCTTGAGGAACTTGAGATCGCCCACTTCCACGGCGTGCTTGCGTCGGATCTTGCCCACGATCCGCGGCACCGGGTTCGGGTGGCCGGAGCGGTCGAGCGCCGTCCCGGGATTGTCGAGGTCGACGCCTTCGAGCGCGGTTGCGAAGCGGTTCGAATAGCTCTCGCGGCGGATCTCGCCGTCGGAGACGATGTCCAGCCCCGCATCCTCCTGCGCCCGGATCGCGAGCAGGGTCGCATCGTCCTGCGCCATCGCCAGATACGGTTCGGGCAGCCGCCAGAGCTCGCGGGCACGCACCCGCGGCGGGAACCGACCGGCCAGCTTCTGCCGGTCGATCAGCCACTCCGGCTGGGGATAGCTGCCGACGATCGTCGTGGGGAAAAGCATCGAGCCTCCTGGTTCGCCCGCGGTCGCCGCGCGGGTCTTTGGACGCCTGGCTCGGAGCATAAGGACTGCATTGGACGATGACATGATGAATTCGCATCATTATCATCGATACCATCGATCGTTCGCCTGACGCCCCATGGAGCTCCGCCACCTCCGTTATTTCACCGCCCTGGCGGACTGCTTGAACTTCACGCGGGCCGCCGAGCGAGTCCACGTCACCCAGTCGACGTTGTCCCATCAGATCCGGCAGCTCGAGGACGAGCTCGGACGCCCTCTGTTCGACCGCGTCGGCAAGCGGGTCGTGCTCACCGACGCCGGCGAGCTGTTCGTGACCTTTGCCGCGAAAGCGCTCAAGGAAGTCGACCAGGGCGTGGGCTTGCTGCGGGAAGCGTCGAGCCCGATCACCGGGACGCTTCGCATCGGTGCGACGCACACGTTCAACATCCGCCTGATTCCCGACTGCCTCGCCACGTTCCTCGAGCGCTTCCCGACGGTGAAAGTCATTGTCGAGGAGCTGGAGGCGGATGGCATCGAAACGCGGCTCCTCGCGGGCGACCTGGACATCGGCATCGCGTACCGGCCGACCGGCGCGAGCGAGCTGTGGTTCGAGCCGCTCTACAACGAGGAGATGGTGCTGGTCGTGTCCGACACCCATCCGCTCGCGCGGCGCAAGCGGATCCGCATGGTCGAGCTGCATCGGCGACGGGTCGTGCTATTGCCGCCGATCTTCGCCACGCGCGTGATGCTGGACGAGTGCTTCGCGGGAAGCGGCGCCGAACCGGTCGTCGCCGCGGAGATGAACACGATCGCGCCGATGCTCGGCCTGGTCGGCCGCACCGACATCGCCGCAATCGTTGCCCGGAATGCCGTGCCCGCCGGACTCGGCCTGAACGTCATCCCGATCGAGAGCCCGACGCCGATGCGAACGCCGGGCATCCTGTGGCAGCGCAACCGCGATCAGCAGCCGCCGATCCGCTCGTTCGCCGCCATCGTCCGGCGGACCGCGCTGCGCGAGAGTCTCGTTCGGGGGAAGGGTTGAACGCGATCACGCGCTCGGCAGCCTCGGCCCGAAGCGAAGATCGCGCGCAGCATTTGCGACGGTTCGGCGCGCAGCATTACGCCGTGAGGCGCGCCTCTCGCATCGCGCAGACCGTGGCTGCTAGGCCAATCGGTGCCGCAGAAGCTCGTGTCCGATCGGGGTTACCTTCAGCCCGCCCCCGGTGTCCACGGACACCCAGCCGAGATCCTCGAGTCGCTCCACGAGATCCAGCGCGCCGCCGTCCAGAACGCTGCCCTTCGCGATCGAAAGGAGCGCCTCGATGTCGTACTCGGTCGCACTCTCGGTGAACGCGAATTCCGGGATTTCCTCGAGCGGCACTTGCAGCGGATCGAAGGCCTCCGCGTCGTCGGAAGCAAGCGGCACCAGCGGGCGTTCCGAGCCGGCCTGCTGGTAATAGATCGTGCGGCCGCCGGACGCCAGGTCGGCGATATCGGTCCCGCGCAGGATATGGATGCGAGGAAACAGCCTTGCTGGGGACTCCACGCCACCCACGGCTGCCTGGACGCGGAACCACTCGTGCTCGGGACTCACGCCGGTGATTGCGAACGCATCCATCTTCCTCTCCCGGTAACAAAACCGTCGCGAAGTCAGGAGGCTCCCAACGCCCGCGACGATCTCATAGTGGGACGCGGGCGGCTCGCGCCCCATCGGCGATTTCCGCGTTCGCGAGTGGGATTAACGAGGACGTGCGCGATACGACGGAACGTCGTCCGGGATCGAACGCCGGAATATCGCCTACAGTTCCTCGACGATCAGGAGACCGTCGACGGCCGTCACCTGCTCGTCGCTCCACTTGACCGGATTGATCTCGAGCACGAAGCGACGCCACGGCGCGCTGGCCGCGAGCTGCGACAGCGCGGCGATGAATCGCGCCAGACGCGCACGATCGGGCGGAACCCTTGCCCTCGCCATGACTGCGCGCAAGTCGCAGCCGGTCGATCATTTGCAGCGCCTGGGTCTCGTCGACCGGCGCCCGCTGCAGCGTGACATCATCGATCAGCTCGGTGAGGTTCCCCCCGGCGCCGCACGAAACCATCGTGCCGAAAACCGGGTCGCGAAATGCCGACACCAGGACCTCCGCGCCGCCGGTGATCATCTGCTGCACGTAGATCCCGTCGAGCGTCGATCCCTGCGCCGGCCGCTCGCGCGCTCAGCAGGCGATAGGTCTCGCCGGCTTCGTCGATCGAGCGGATGCCGAGCGCCACCAGGCCGGCGGCTGCGCGATGGGTGACCGCGGGCGAAATCCCCTTCATCACCACCGGCAAGCCCAACGCCAGCGCGGCATCCACCGCCTCGGGCTCGGAACGCACCAGCCGTCCCGCGGCGACCGGCAGCCCGGCGGCTGCAAGGAGACGATGGCAGTCGGCTTCCGAGACTACGGTGCCTGCCCTAGGCTGGGGAACGTACTGCGACCAGTCGAAATCGATCGCAGGGATCGCCGTATCGAGGGTCGTCCGCGGACGTGGAGCGGCGTCCGGCGAGCTGTCCCAGGACGGCGATCGCTCGGGCGTATTCGGTGAACACGTAGACGCCGCGGCTTCGCAGCAGCTCCGGAATCCCGCTCGGCGCGAGCGGCCAGGCGAAACACACGGTCTTTTCGGTCCGATCGCGGAAATCGCAAATCGCCTGCGCAACCTCGGTGCCCCGCTGGGCCATCGGCCCGAACTGCAGCAGGATCGAGTGAACGCCCGGGTCTGCCGCGACCACGTCCAGCGCTTCGCCGAAATGCGCGAACCATTCCGACTGGTTGTAGACCTGCGGCGTCAGATCGACCGGGTTGTCGATGGCCGCGATCGGCGGCACCAGCGGCCGCAACTTGTCGAGCGTCGGCGCCGTGAACGCGGGCATCGTCAGCCCCTGGCGCGCCGCCTGGTCGGCCGCCAGAACGCCGCCGCCACCGCCGAAACTCACCGCTGCGATGCCGTTGCCGTCGGGCCACTTGCTCGAGTCCGCACTGCTGAGGAACAGCACGGTGTCGAGCAGCGCTTCGAGCGAGTGCACCTGGATGACGCCCGCCTCGCGAAACACGGCGTCCCATACGCGCCGTTCGCCGGCGAGCGCGCCGGTATGCGCCGCGGCCGCGCGTGCGCTCGTGCCGGTTTCGCCGCCCTTCAGCACCACGACCGGCTTGGATGCGATGCGCGCCTCGTCGAGCGCGGCCATGAAGCGCGCGCCGTCCGTCACCCCTTCGAGGTAGGCCGCGATGACCTTGGTCTGCGGATCCTCGACCAGCGCGTGAAGGTAATCCGCGGCGGTCAGCACGGCCTCGTTGCCGCTGCTGATCATGTAGCGGAACCCGAACCCCGCCTGCTGCGCGAACGCCTGCGCCATCGTCCCGGTTCCGCCACTTTGGCTGACCATCGAAATGTCGCCGCGAACCAGCGCATCGCTTTCGGTGAGAAAGGACGCGAAGCTCGCGGTGACCGGCATCCAGGTATTGATGATGCCGATGCAATTCGGGCCGGCCAGCGCGAAACCGGTTTCGTCGCATATTGCGCGAAGCTCATCCTGCAGCGCTCGCCCGCGCTCGCCGGTCTCGGCGAAGCCCCCGGCCCAGACGATTCCGCAGCGAATTCCGGCCGCTGCACATTCACGCACGAGCGCGGGAACCGATTCCGCGCCGGTTGCGAAAATCGCGAGATCCACCGGCGCGGGCAGATCGGCCACCCGCGCATGGCAGGCCAGTCCGTGCACGGCGGCGCGGCGTGGATTGATCGGCCAGATCGTTCCCGGATAGCCGAACTTCTGCAGCAGGCGGATCGCCACGCCGCCGAGATTGCCGGGCTGGTCCGAAGCGCCGACGACCGCGATCGACCGCGGCGCAAGCAGCGCCGAGACATCGACGAAGGCGGGCGATTTCACAGGTTGAATCATCGAGCGATCATCATGTCGGCGGGCGTCTCGTAGCGGAGTGTCGACACCTGCGATCGCAGGCGCGGATGCCGAGCGTACACTTTTCGCGCCTGTTCTTAAGGAGAGCACCGATGCCGCGCTATGAGTCCCCGTACGATCCTTCGTCGAGACCGACGAACCTCGAGCACGTCGTCTACGAGAAGAAAGGTCATGTCGCGTACGTCACGCTCAATCGACCCGAGGTCCGCAATGCGCTCCACTCGTATGCGTATGCCGAGATGCGCGCGTGCTGGCGAGACATCGGTCTCGATCCGAATGTGTATGTCGCGATCGTGTCCGGGACGGGGCAGGCCTTTTGCGCCGGCCGCGACGTGAAGTTCCTGGCCGAGTATCAGGCCCAGGGCAAGCGCACGCCGCACGAGGATCCGAACAATCCGCTGTTCCACTGGGGCGGCGGCGGCCAGCCGCAGGACGTCAATCTGGAAAAGCCGCTGATCGCCGCGATCAACGGCTTCGCGGTCGGCGTGGGCCTGAACATCATCCTGCAATGCCAGCTGCGGGTCATGGCCGACGACGCGTGGATCGGCGATCAGCACACGAACGTCGGCAGGCTCGGTGCGCCCCACGAGATGTATGCCGCCCTGCCCCGTACCGCGGCCGCGTACCTGACGCTGTGCAACGGCAGGCTGACGGCTCAGGAATGTCTGCAGCAGGCAATCGTCAACAAGGTGGTACCGAAGGACCAGGTCATGACGGTCGCCGAGCAGCTCGCGGAAATGGTCTGCAACGGTTCGCCGCTCGCCGTGCAGGCGGCCATCCGGCTGTACCGGCTGACCGCGGCGTTTCCGGCGTCGCTATCGGCCTACGCGCGGGATCTCGACCAGCAGATCGCCGAATCCGAGGATGGTGCCGAAGGCTCCCGCGCCTTCAAGGAAAAGCGCAAACCGGCGTGGAAGCTGCGTTAGCCAGCTTGCGAGATACCAGTACACTAGGGAGACTTGGGGAAGACACGCGCCTCTCCTCAATCGTCGTCCCCGCGGAAAGCGTCGGAGACCTGAGCGTCTTTGCGACGAAGAGACGCTGGACTCCGCGCGCTTCGCGGGAATGACGCCGTAGGTGATCGATCACGATGAGGCGAAGACCTCACGTCCTGAACGGAGGAAGCACCATGCATGGCTATTCACGATCGAAGGTGGCGAGCGTTGCGGCATTCGCCGGGCTCCTGCTCGCTGCATGGGGGGCTCAGACGCTCGCGCAGGGCACCGCGTTTCCGGCCCGCGGAAAGCCGATCACGATCATCGTGCCCTACGCCGCCGGCGGCGTTACCGATACCGGTGCACGCTTGATAGCCGCCGCGCTCGAGAAGGAGCTCTCGACTTCGGTGCAGGTGGCCAACAAGGCAGGCGCGGCGTCGCAACTGGGATTGACCGATCTCGTGCGCTCGGCGCCGGATGGCTACACGCTGTCGTACGTCGTGCTGCCGACGGTGACGACGCATTACCTCACCCCCGGTCGCGAGGCCATCTACACGCGGAAGAACTTCCAGCCGATCGCGATGCATCACTACGTGCCGCAGACGATCTCGGTGCGCAGCGACAGTCCGCACAAGACGCTCAAGGACTTCGTGGAAGCGGCGCGGGCGAATCCCGAAACGATCAAGATCAGCGACAGTGGCCTGATGGCGGTCCCGCACACGACGGTACTGATGCTGCAGCGAGCCGCGGGCGTGCGCTTCGCCTCCGTGCATTTCACCGGCGGCGCACCTTCGGTCACGGCGTTGCTCGGCGGGCATGTCGACGCACTCGCCGGAGCGACTGCGGATGCGCTGCCGCACAAGGCGAGCGGTGCATTCCGCGTGCTTGGGATCGCCGCGGAGCAGCCGGACAAATCGATGCCGGACGTCCCGACGATGAAGTCGCAGGGCTATGACGTGATCGCAGCGTCGTGGACCGGGATCGTCGCGCCGGCCGGCACGCCGCAGAATGTCGTCGACACGCTCACCACGGCGATCAGGAAAGTGATCGAGAGTCCGGAGCACCAGAAGAAGCTGCAGGAACTGGCGCTGTCACCGCTGTATCTCGATCCGGCCGGCTACAGCAAGCTGTGGGCCGACACCGAAGTGCGCATGAAGCCCCTGCTCGAGAACCTGCTGCAGAAATAGCGGTCCCGGGTCCGATGCGTTCGTCGGTCGAAGCTTGAGCGAACGCCTGCGGTCCGGACCCCGGCGACACGGCTTCAAGAGACGCCATGCGCCGTAGCTACCAGATCACCGGGCTCGTCTTCCTGTTGCTCGCGGCATTCCTCGGATATCGCGCCTGGGGCTTGAGCTACTACACGCCGCTGGGGCCGGGTCCGGGATTCTTTCCGTTGTGGATCTGCATCCTGCTGGCTGTGCTCGCAGCGTTCGTCTTCCTGCAGGCGACGTTTCGCCAGCCGAGTGCGCTGCCCGAAGGTTTCTTCGCCTCGGCATCGGCCTACAGGCGAATCGCTGCGGTTCTCGTTGCGCTGCTTGCGGTTGCCACCCTGATGCCCACGCTTGGGTTCAGGTTGACGATGCTGGCGTTCTACCTGGTGCTTCTGTCACTGCTGGGTCGCCGCAATCCGCTCGAAACATTGATCCTCGCGCTGATCGGCAGCTTCGGCGTCTTTCACCTGTTCGTCGAGTACCTCAGTCTTCCGTTGCCGGTGGGCATGTTCGGCATCTGACACCGCATGGAGACGATGAACCTTCTTCTCGGCGGCTTCGCGACCGCGTTGCAGCCGATCAATCTGGCGTTCGCGCTGATCGGCTGCATCCTCGGCACGCTCGTCGGGATCATGCCGGGCATTGGCCCTGTCGCAGGCACTGCCCTGCTGCTGCCTCTCACGTTCAAGCTCGACGCGACCGGCGCGATCATCATGCTGTCGGCGATCTACTACGGCGCGATGTACGGCGGCACGCTGACATCGGTGCTGGTCAACGTTCCCGGCGAAGCCGCTTCGGCGATCACCTGCCTCGATGGTCACGAAATGGCCAAGCGCGGCCGGGCGGGCCAGGCGCTGGCGGTCGCGGCGATCGGATCGTTTTTCGGCGGCACGGTCGCGACGATGGGCCTGGTACTGCTCGCCCAGCCGTTGACCGCGCTCGCGTTGAAGTTCGGTCCTCCGGAATTCTTTTCGCTGATGCTGGTCGGCCTTTCCCTGGTGATCGGTCTCGCTGGCCGCTCGATCGCACTCGCGCTGATCTCAGCCGCGCTCGGATTGTTGATTGCGATGGTCGGCATCGATCCGGTGATGGGGGCGCCGCGGTTCGCCTTCGGCAATGTGCATCTGCTGGGCGGCATCGACGTGGTCATCGTCGCCATGGGCCTCTTCGGTGTCGGCGAGATCCTGCTCAGTCTCGAGCGTCGGGGCGCCGGCGCCGCGATAACGACCAAACTGCGCGAGCTCATCCTCAGCCGGGAAGACATCCGCCGCTCGGCCCTTCCGGTGCTGCGCGGCACCGGGATCGGATTCTTCCTCGGATTGATTCCCGGTGTGGGTGCGGTGGTGCCGACCGTCATGTCGTACATCACCGAGAAACGGCTGTCGAAGACACCGGAGAAATTCGGCACCGGCATGATCGAAGGCGTTGCCGGGCCGGAGACCGCCAACAACACCTACGCCAACGCGGCGCTGATTCCGCTGTTCACGCTGGGCATTCCCGGATCGCCGACGGTCGCGGTGATCATGGGCGGGTTCATGATGAAGGGCCTGATCCCGGGACCCTTCCTGTTCCGCGACCACGCTACCGTCGCGTGGGGCGTGATCGCCAGCTTCTATATCGGCAACCTGATCCTGCTCGTCCTCAATCTGCCGCTGATTCCGCTGTGGGTCAAGCTGCTGAAGCTGCCGACCTCGATCCTCTACACGTTCGTTCTCGCGTTCTGCGTGCTCGGCGCGTACAGCATCAACGGCCAGGCGTTCGACGTCGGGATGATGACCGTCTTCGGCATCCTCGGCTACGTCTTCAAGAAGCTCGAGATCCCGCTGGCGCCGTTGATATTGACGTTGATTCTCGGTCCGCTGATGGAGCAGTCGCTGCGGCAGTCGCTGGAGATGTCGCGGGGCAAGTTCTCCATCTTCGTCGAGCATCCGATCTCGCTCGGGCTCATCATCGTCGCGATTCTGTTCGCTGCCGTTTCGATGATGCGCGGCGTGTCGAGGGTACGAGGCGCGGATTCGGAAGTTTGACGCGGATTCGACAGCTATCATTCGGCGCATGCCCCACAACGCCGAGCTCATAACGACCATCGCTGCGAGTCTGGGGCTGGCCATGATCATGGGCTTCGTCGCAGCACGCATGAAACTGCCGCCGATGGCGGGCTACCTGCTCGCTGGAATCATCATCGGGCCAGCGACACCCGGGTTCGTGGCCGATGTCGGGCTCGCGAAGCAGTTGGCGGACATCGGCGTAATGCTGCTCATGTTCGGGGTTGGGCTTCACTTCTCGCTCGATGACCTCCTGGCGGTGCGCAGGGTTGTTGTCCCCGGGGCAATCGTGCAAGTGATCATCTCGACAGGGTTGGGCATCGCCTTGGCGCTTTTCTGGGGATGGACGCCTGGAGCTGCAGTGGTCTTTGGCCTCGCGCTTTCGGTCGCCAGCACGGTCGTGGTCTTGAGAGCGCTGGAAGCGGGCCGCGCGTTGCAGTCCATCAACGGGCGCATAGCCATCGGCTGGCTCATCGTCGAGGACCTGGTGATGGTGCTGGTGCTCGTGCTGCTGCCGCCACTGGGACAAGTGCTTGGCGGTGGCCAGTCTCCTGCAGCGACGGAGTCTGCGGCGAGCAATTTGTGGATCGCGCTTTCGCTCACCGTGGGCAAAGTTCTGGCCTTCGTGGCGTTCATGCTGCTCGTGGGCCGTCGCGTGCTGCCCCGAATACTTTGGCTCGTGGCGCGGACCGGCTCCCGGGAACTGTTCACCCTGTGCGTGATATCCGCCGCGGTGGGCGTTGCTTACATCTCGACGGCCCTGTTCGATGTTTCCTTCGCTATCGGCGCGTTTTTCGCAGGCATGATGATGCGAGAGTCGGATTTGAGTCATCGAGCCGCCCAGGAATCGCTCCCGTTACGCGACGCCTTCGCCGTGCTTTTCTTCGTCTCCGTCGGAATGCTCTTCGACCCAGCGGTAGTCGTGGAGGAACCTGCGAAATTGCTCGCCGTAACTGCGATCGTGATGGTCGGAACCCCGATCGTGGCGATTGCGCTCGTTCTCGCGTTCCGGTACCCCCTCAACACTGCGCTCACCGTGGGCGCGAGCCTGGCGCAGATTGGCGAGTTCTCCTTCATCCTGGCGGCCCTTGGCGTATCGATCGGGTTGCTGCCGACGCAAGGGCAAAGCCTCATTGTCGCCGCAGCGTTGATCTCCATCGCCGCGAACCCGGTGGTGTTCGCCGCGATGCGACCGGTTCACGCGTGGATTCGCGCGCGTTCCCGCCTCGCCAGCGCGTTTGGAACGTAGCGGCGATCCGCTCGCCGAGCTTCCGATGAGTACCGCCGAGACCTATCTGTCCGGGCAGGTGGTGCTGGTGGGTATGGCCGGGTCGGCCGTCGCATTGCGCAGACGCTGTCGGAGCGAGGAATTCCTTACGTGGTCGTCGATCAGAATCGCGAACGGGTCCAGGAACTGCGCGAAAAGGACCTTGCCGCAGTCTCCGGAGACGCCGCACATGCCTGACGTGCTGATCCAGGCGCATATCGCGAGGGCGGGCATGCTCGTGATCGCGACGCCGGATACGGTCTCGGTCCGCAGGATGGCCGAGATTGCGCGCACCCTGAACCCGGCGATCGAGATCGCGGTGCGAACGCACAGCGAGGAAGAGGCCCGCCTCCTGACGCAGGAAAACGTCGGCATGGTGTTTTTCGGCGAGCATGAACTCGCATTCGCCATGACGCGGCACGTGCTCGCGCGAAGAGGCATGCAACTTCCCGGGGCGATGACCGACCGGGACAGAGCCATCGCTTCGCCTTAGGGCGAGCGCATTTCCCGCCACAAGAAGCGTTGCCCTTTTTGCCGGCGTACTTCGATTTACCGCGACTTGTCGCGCCCTCCCCCCGATGGAAGCCGGAGATGCCGTCAGATGCGAAAGGTCGTCGGGGACGAAAGGCCGGGATGCACCGGAACGCGCAGTCTCCACGGGCGTCTATAACGAGACCCGCCGGTTCGTTGCAAAGGAGATTGGGTGAAGACACTGCGCGTCCTCCACTGCTTGTTCGCAGGCCTGTGTTGTTGTCTCTCAACGTCGCTGCTTGCCGCGATCCAGCTCACGCCAGTGCTCACGGCGGGCCTCTCGAGTCCGATCCTGGTCGGGAATGCGAAGGACGGCTCGAATCGGCTGTTCATCGTCGAGCAGACCGGAACCATTCGGGTCCTGCAGCCCGGCGCGTCCACGCCGACCCTGTTCCTGGACATCCGTACGAAGCTCGTGAACGGGGGAGAACGAGGGCTGCTCGGCCTTGCGTTTCATCCCCGCTACCCAACCAACGGACGATTCTTCGTCTACTACACGCGCGCCGGAGACGGTGCGCTCGTGATTTCCGAATTCCACGTCTCCGCAAATCGCGACGTTGCCGATCCCGCCGAAAGGGTGCTGTTGAGTATTCCGCATCCGACCAACGAAAACCATAACGGAGGGATGCTGGCTTTCGGACCGGACGGCTACCTCTATATCGGCGTAGGCGACGGCGGATCGGCTAACGACCCGCCCAACAACGCGCAGAACACTGGCGTCCTGCTCGGAAAGATTCTCCGTATCGACGTGGACAATCCGGATCCGGTGCGGGGACGCCGTACTCGTCGCCGGCAGACAACCCCTTCGTTGGTGCCGCGGGTCGGGACGAAATTTTTGCCTTCGGCATGCGCAATCCGTGGCGTTTCAGTGTCGATCGCGCCACCGGCCAGCTCTGGGTTGCGGACGTCGGACAGGGTGCGCGTGAGGAGGTCAACTCACCGATCGTCAAGGGCGGGAACTACGGCTGGCGTGTCTACGAGGGCACGGTGTGCACGAATCTCGCTCCCGCACTCTGCAATCCCGCGAACTATCGGTTCCCCGTGTTCGATTACACGCACGCGAACGGGCGCTGCTCGATCACCGGAGGTTACGTCTACCGCGGAACCCGGGGCACGTTGCCCAACGGCACTTATGTGTACGGCGACTTTTGTTCCGGTGAAGTCTTTTCCTGGAATGGGAGCGCGCAGACGCGGCTTCTCGACACGACGATAAACATTTCATCCTTCGGCGAGGACGAGGCGGGTGAGCTTTACGTGGTGGGCCTTGGCGGGACGGTTCATCGGATTGCTGCGGAACTGGCGGCGCCGACCATCACCAGCCCGTCACCGGGCAGCGTGCTACCGGGTGCGAGCACAACGTTCGCTTGGACGGCAAACGGCGCGGCGGTCAGCGAGTGGTGGCTCTATGTCGGCTCGACAGCGGGTGCGAAGGACTATCACAACAGCGGCACGCTGGGCACCCGTGTTTCGACGACGGTCACCGGACTGCCCAGCAACCGCACCGCGGTCTTCGTTCGGCTGTGGTTCAGGATCAACGGCGCATGGCAATCGACCGATTTTCAGTACACGGCAGCTGGCGGGACGCCGACGCTGCTCACGCCCGCGCCGGGTAGCGTTTTGCCGGGTTCGAGCGCAACGTTCAATTGGACGGCGAACGGAGCGGCAGTCACCGAATGGTGGCTGTACGCCGGATCGACGCTTGGTGCGAAGAACTTCTACAACAGCGGCACGCTGGGCACCAGCCTCTCGACCACTGTCACCGGTTTGCCGAGAAACGGCAGCCCGGTGTTCGTCCGGTTGTGGTTCAAGGTCAACGGTGCGTGGCAGACCGCGGATTTCCAGTACACCGCTGCAGCGAGCACGAATCCGGCGATCACCAATCCCGCGCCGGGCAGCGTGCTGCCTGGGGCCAGTGCAACCTTCAACTGGACAGCCAACGGAGCGGCGGTCACCGAATGGTGGCTGTACGCTGGTTCTTCCGCGGGTGCGAAGAACTACTACAGCAGCGGCACGCTCGGAACCAGTCTTTCGACTACGGTGACCGGATTGCCACGCAATGGCACCGCCGTATTCGTTCGACTGTGGTTCAAGATCAACGGCGCCTGGCAGTGGACTGATTACCAGTACACCGCTTCAGCGTCTTAGGTCGCCGCAGTGTACGAACGAACCCCCAATACTCGGGTTCGCGTGATTGAAATGCACATCTGCTACCCATAGGCGAGCTACAATTTCTCCACACGGAATTGCGAGTGGCACGGGACACGGAAGGAGGATTGTGGCCATGGCTTTCTATTTGACGCGCTTCAGCTATACGCCGGAAACCTGGGCTCGATTGACGAAGAACCCCGAAGACCGCCGCGAGGCTGCACGCAAGTACATCGAGTCAGTCGGCGGGAAGCTGCACGGCTTCTGGTACGCGTTCGGCACGTACGACGGCTACAACCTCTGGGAAGCGCCTGACAACGTCTCGATGGCCGCAGTCGCGATCGCGATCGGCGGCGGTGGCGCGTTGTCAAAATTCGAGACGACGCCGCTGCTCACAGTCGAGGAGACCCTCGACGCCCTTGGCCGTGCGCGGGCGGTCGGCCTACCGGCCGCCCGGAGCATAGTCGAGCGGCATCATCCTCTGCCAGCGCCCATGGCGCCGGCAGGTGGCGCCGCACGCGAGCTCGTACTCCCTGGCGGACGCACAGACGCGTGCAGTCGCAGCGGGCACGCGCACGACGCTTTCAGATGCGCGCTATCGCAATGGTCCTCGACTTGCTCGACGCGCGACGCAGCGAATTGCGCAACCGGCGTCAGGCGCTGCAGGTCCGCGCCGGCCAGTATGAGGCAACCGTCGGGTTGGTCCGCGCGCTCGGCGGAGGCTGAGAGGTCCGCCATCATGAACTTTTCTCGGCGGGCCAGCGCCTCGACGCCGCTGCGTTACCGCGCAATTTCAGCGCGCACTCCTTTCGCGCGGACGCATCCCCAGGAAGGCGACGAGAGCGATGAGCACCAGGAGGATGGGCGTCGGTTCGGAAATGGCTACGAACGCGGACGCTCGGATGTTATCCAGCGCAAACGCAGGTGCGGCCAAAGAATTGAACGTGAGCTCGACGCGGTCGAACGGCAGGGTGCTCGCGATTCCGGCGAACCCCCCGTGAAGACGGGATCCACCACGCCGTCGTAACTGAGCGTACCGAGGGGTGTCGCACCATTGAAGATCGATATCGTCGTTGCCGCCGCGACAGCGACTGTCGACAGTAACGCGTAGCCATAGCCGAACATGTCGGTCGCAAACGGCAGCAGGATCGTCACGACTCCAGACGGATTCCCGATCGATACAATGTTCGGCGGGGCAATGTTGTTGGTGATCCCAGGGCCGGCATCGGTTATGAGTTGTCCGGCGCCGAGAGAGTAACCAAAGGTCAGTCCGCCTGTAGTGAGCCCGTTCACTTCGGTGCCGTCGGCTATTCCACTGAACGTGACCAGGAGGTCCGACGACGAAAAGGCGCCCGGGCCGATCGGAATGACCGCAGCCACCGCGTTCGTCATGCACAGCATCACAGCCAGCAGGAATCTGATCGCAACGGTGCAGGCGTTCATCGGTGCCTTCCAGGAGTCGCTGAGGGGTGGGCAGAAAACGTGCCAGCGACGGACCAAGCAAGAATCGTGTCTCTATTGGTAAGCTGTTCGTTATTCAAGGATTTTATGGCTCGAAAAACCGGGAGGAGAGAACCGCCGTAAGCGACATCGACACTACGGGCAACCGCGAATCATGGTTCGAGGCTGCCGGGATTTCGACTTCCGGAACGCCACCTGCCTGAAAACCGGCAGCGGCTCGCGTCTGCCGACGCGAACGACTCGCCGCGCGCGGGACGGAGCCCTCGGTCTTGCTTCGCCGGCTTCGTCGACGCAACACGCAGCGCCCCTAGAAGCAGCGGTGCCCGTCAGGATCGGATCGAGCCACTACTCGAATGCAATTCGAGAACCCGCGCCGGGCTTGTTCTCGACGATGACGGGCTGCCCCAAGGTTTCCTGCAATCCGAGCGCGACTTCGCGGGCAATCCGGTCCGTCGGGCCGCCAGGCACGAAGCCGGCGACGATGCGAATCGGTTTCGAGGGAAAGCGCGCGGCCGGGTCCTGCCCGAAACATGCCGGAGCGCGCCGGCGCACCGCCCGCGCCCCATGCAGTCGCTCCTGCGAAACGATGCTATGACACTGTCGGCGCGGCTTCCCGGCGAGCACCCGGCTTTCGTTCGCGTTTGTTCTGCGGACTAGCGGGGTCCCGGCGGCTCCGGGCCACGCGCGCATCGCCGCCGCGACGGTCGCCATCAGGCTCTTGCGTGTTGCGCCGTCACGCGCCTGCAACGACATGCCGGCGAGGACCGTCGAGTAGAAATCCGCCAGCGCGGCCGTGTTCGTACCGGGCGGCAACTCCCCTTCCTTCAAGCCCTGATCGATGCGCGCCTTGAGACGCGTTCTCGCCGCATCACGACGCTGCGCGAGCGCGGACTGAAGCGCGGCGAGACGATGTCGAGCTCGTCGTCGCCGCCATGACCATCAGGCAACCCCGCGGATTGCAGGGCCGCGAAAACTCGGTGGCGGTATAGGTCAGCAGCCGCTCGACCGAGCCTCGCGCGGTCGCGCTCGTCCGCATAAGGACATGCCGCACCGTGCTTCGACTCGATAGCGCTCGACCGCTTCGAGGAACAGGTGCTCCTTGTCGCCGAACGCCGCATACAGGCTCGGCGGATTGATGCCCATCGCCTCGGTGAGGTCGTTCAGCGACGCGCCCTCGAAGCCGTGCTTCCAGAACACCTCCATTGCCCGCTCGAGCGCGGTGTCGCGGTCGAACGAGCGCGGGCGCCCGCGCGGCCTCTTCGGAGGGACCTCGTTCCTTTTCATAGTGAGCGATATTAAATTACTTGACACGGCCTTGCAACCCCGGCTAGAGTACGCACGTTGTGTAGCGATTGCTACATTATTAGTCTACGGGGAGTTCCGCATGCGTGCTGCTTTCTCGTCCCTCCGGGGACGTCTCTGGACGGTCGTCGCCGTCGCTGTACTTGCAGGCCTTTCCGCCGCTGCGTTCCATGTCGTCGCGTCCAATGCCGAATCGTCGACTGCCTCGGCAGCTCCCGCAGCGCCGCCGCCGATCCCGGTGCCCGTCGCCGCAGTCGTCGAAGCGAACGTCACGACGTGGGACGAGTTCTCCGGGCGCCTGGAAGCGATCGAGCGCGTCGAAATCCGCGCGCGGGTCTCCGGCGCCATCCAGTCGATGCACTTCGTCGAGGGCGCGCTGGTCAACCGCGGCGATCTCCTGTTCACCATCGATCCCGCGCCCTACGCTGCCGAAGTCGATCGTGCGCAGGCGCAGGTCGCCGCCGCGCAGGCACGCGCTGACGCACGCGAAAAGCGAGCACGAGCGTTCGCAACGCCTCTGGGACGAGAGCGCGATCGCTCGCCGCGAGCTCGACGAACGCACGAATGCGGTCAGGGAATCGGACGCCAACGTCCGCGCCACCGAAGCGGCGCTGCAATCGGCGCGGTTGAATCTTGGTTACACGCAGGTGCGCGCGCCGGTGTCCGGCCGTGTGGGCAAAGCCGACGTGACGGTCGGGAACCTCGTCGCTGCGGGTCCGGGCGCAGCGGTGTTGACGACGCTCGTGTCGGTCAACCCGATCTACGCAAGCTTCGATGCCGACGAGCATGTCGTCGCCCGCGCGCTCAAGGACCTGACGTCCGAGCGCGGTGCCCGTGCACAGCTGGCGAGCATCCCGGTCGAGATGGAAACGGCGATCGACAACCACGCTCGCATCGGCCGCTTGCAGCTCGTGGATAACCAGGTGAACGCGAAGAGCGGCACCGTGCGCGTCCGCGCGGTCTTCGACAACAAGGACGGCAGCCTGATGCCCGGCCAGTTCGCCAAGCTCCGCATGGGGAGCTCGAAACCCGCGCCCGCGCTCCTGATCAACGAGCGGGCGATCGGCACCGACCAGAGCAAGAAATTCGTGATGGTCGTCGGTCCCGACAACAAGGTGTCGTATCGCGAGGTCTCGCTCGGCACCTCGGTGAACGGGTTGCGCATCGTCAGCTCGGGCCTGAATCCCGGCGAGCGGATCGTCGTCAGCGGCCTCCAGCGTATTCGACCGGGCGCGCTCGTCGACCCGCAGCCGGGGACGATGGACGCACGGCACGAGTCCGGGCCGCGCAAGTCGCTCGCGCAGTCCTGAGCGTTCGCAAAGCGCCATGAACCTGTCCAAGTTCTTCATCGATCGCCCGATCTTCGCGGGCGTGCTGTCCCTGCTGATCTTCCTCGCCGGCCTGATCGCGCTTCGCAGCCTGCCGATCGCCGAGTATCCCGAGGTCGTGCCGCCTTCGATCGTCGTGCGGGCGCAGTATCCGGGCGCCAATCCGAAGGTCATCGCCGAGACCGTCGCCACACCGCTCGAGGAAGCGATCAATGGCGTCGAAGGCATGCTCTACATGGGGAGCCAGGCCACGACCGACGGCCGCCTGACGCTCACGGTGACGTTCAAGCTCGGCACCGATCCGGACAAAGCGCAGCAGCTCGTGCAGAACCGCGTCGCGCAGGCCGAGCCGCGGCTGCCGGAGGAAGTCCGGCGCCTGGGGCTCACGACGGTCAAGGGCGCGACCGACCTGACGATGGTCGTGCACCTGGTGTCGCCGAACGAGCGCTACGACATGACGTACCTGCGCAACTACGCGGTGTTGAACGTCAAGGATCGCCTCGCGCGCATCGAGGGCGTGGGTCAGGTGCTGCTGTTCGGCTCGGGCGACTACTCGATGCGCGTATGGCTGGACCCGCGCAAGGTCGCCGAGCGGGGCCTTTCCGCGAGCGACATCGTGCGCGCGATCCGCGAGCAGAACGTGCAGGCGGCGGCCGGCGTCGTCGGCGCATCGCCGGGGCTGCCGAACGTGGACCTGCAGCTTTCCATCAACGCGCAGGGCCGGCTGCAGAGCGCGGAGGATTTCGGCGACATCATCGTCAAGACCGACGCCAGCGGCGCGGTCACGCGGTTACGCGACGTCGCGCGCCTCGAGCTGGGCGCGTCCGAATACGCGTTGCGCTCGCTGCTCAACAACAAGCCGGCGGTCGCGGTGCCGATCTTCGCGGCGCCGAACTCGAACGCGATCCAGATCTCCGACAACGTGCGCAAGACGATGGCGGAGATCAAGAAGAACATGCCCGAGGGCGTGGACTACCAGATCGTCTACGACCCCACGCAATTCGTGCGCGCCTCGATCGATGCAGTCGTGCACACGCTGCTCGAGGCCGTGCTGCTGGTCGTGCTCGTCGTCATCCTGTTCCTGCAGACGTGGCGCGCGTCGGTGATCCCGCTGCTCGCCGTGCCGGTGTCGATCATCGGCACGTTCGCCGTCCTGTACCTGTTCGGATTCTCGATCAATGCGCTGACGCTGTTCGGCCTCGTGCTGGCGATCGGGATCGTCGTCGACGATGCGATCGTCGTCGTCGAAAACGTCGAGCGCAACATCGAGGCGGGACTTTCCCCGCGTGACGCCACCTACCGCGCGATGCGCGAGGTCTCCGGCCCGATCATCGCGATCGCGCTGGTGCTGGTGGCCGTGTTCGTTCCGCTCGCGTTCATCACCGGCCTTTCCGGCCAGTTCTACAAGCAGTTCGCGCTGACGATCGCGATCTCGACGGTCATCTCGGCGATCAACTCGCTGACGCTTTCGCCGGCGCTCGCGGCCTTGTTGCTGAAGGGACGCGACGCGCCGAAGGATCGGCTGACGCGCGTGATGGATCGCGCGCTGGGCTGGCTGTTCCGCGGATTCAACGCCTTGTTCACGCGAGGCGCGCATGCCTACCGCGGCGGCGTCAGCGCGCTCGATCGCGCGCAAGGCGGTAACGCTGGGCATCTACGTCGTGCTGGTCGCTCGCAACGGCGGGTCTGTTCAAGACGGTCCCCGACGGCTTCGTGCCCGGCCAGGACAAGCAGTACCTGATCGGGTTCGCGCAGCTCCCCGACGGCGCGACGCTGGACCGGACCGAGGACGTGATCCGGCGCATGGGCGAGATCGCGTTGAAGCACCCGGGTGTGCAGGACGCGATCGCGTTCCCGGGCCTGTCGATCAACGGCTTCACCAACAGCTCGAACTCCGGGATCGTTTTCGTCAGCCTGAAGCCGTTCGAGGAGCGCAAGCGCAAGGACCAAAGCGGTGCGCGCGATCGCCGGACAGTTGAACCAGGAGTTCGCGACGATTCCGGAGGCCTTCATCGCGATGTTTCCGCCGCCGCCGGTGCAGGGGCTGGGAACGACCGGCGGCTTCAAGCTGCAGCTCGAGGACCGCGCGTCGCTCGGCTATGAAGCGCTGGACGCCGCGACCAAGGACTTCCTGGCCAGCGCGTACAAGACGCCCGAGCTGGCCGGCCTGTTCTCGAGCTACCAGGTGAACGTGCCGCAGCTTTACGCCGACATCGACCGCACGAAGGCACGGCAGCTCGGCGTGCCGGTCACGGAAGTCTTCGACACGATGCAGATCTACCTCGGCAGCCTCTACGTGAACGACTTCAACCGGTTCGGGCGCACCTACTCGGTTCGTGTGCAAGCCGACGCGCCCTATCGCGCGCGCTCCGAGGACGTCGGGATGCTGAAGGTGCGCTCGAATTCGGGCGAGATGGTGCCGCTGTCGGCGTTGCTGAACATCAAGCAGAGCTTCGGCCCGGAACGCGCGATGCGCTACAACGGGTTTCTCACGGCCGACATCAACGGACGCGCTGCGCCCGGATTTTCATCGGGGCAGGCGCAGGACGCCATCGAACGCGTCGCGGCGGCAACGCTGCCCGCCGGCATCAGCTACGAGTGGACCGAGCTCACCTATCAGGAGATCCTCGCCGGCAACTCGGCCGTGTGGGTCTTTCCGCTGTCCGTGCTGCTGGTGTTCCTCGTGCTCGCCGCGCTCTATGAAAGCCTCGTGCTGCCGCTGTCGATCATCCTGATCGTGCCGATGGCGCTGTTCGCGGGCATGGCCGGCGTGTGGCTGACGAACGGCGAGAACAACATCTTCACGCAGATCGGGCTGATGGTGCTCGTCGGACTGTCGGCGAAGAACGCGATCCTGATCGTCGAGTTCGCGCGCGAGCTCGAATTCGCCGGTCACACGCCGCTGCACGCCGCCGTCGAGGCGAGCCGTCTGCGGCTGCGTCCGATCCTGATGACCTCGCTCGCGTTCGTCATGGGTGTCGTGCCGCTCGCGTTTTCGACCGGCGCCGGAGCGGAAATGCGTCAGGCGATGGGCGTCGCGGTGTTTTCCGGAATGATCGGCGTCACCGCGTTCGGTCTGTTCCTCACGCCGGTGTTCTACGTCGCGCTGCGCAAGCTCAGCGGCAATCGCACGCTCAAGCAACATGGCGAGGTCCCGCACGTCGAGGCCTTTGCCGGATCATCGGACTGACCATGAGACGACTCCTCCTGTCGTTGCTCCTATTGATCGTGGCCGGCTGCGCCACCGTCCCGGAGATCGATCGCTCCAGCGCTTCCCGCTGCGCCGGCCGCCTACAAGGAAGGCGACGGCCGCTGGACGACGGCGGCCCCGGCGGCCGCTCAATCGCGCGGCGCGTGGTGGAAGGCCTTCTCCGACCCCGTGCTCGACGAGCTTGTCGAGCGCGCGATCCGCAACAACACGAGCATCGAGGTCGCGACGGCGAGGCTGGTGCAGGCCCGCGCGCTGGTGCGCTCGACCGAAGCCGATCGGTTGCCGCAGGTCGACCTCGGTGCGGGCGCATTGCGGACGGGAGGCCTCGTCGGGAGCAACACGGGTCCCGCGCGTTCGCTGTTCAGCGTCGGCGCCAACTTCGCGTGGGAGCTCGATCTGTTCGGCCGTCTTGCGAAGACGACGGATGCCGCCGTCTCGGACGCGAAGGCCCGCGAGGCCTTGCTGCAGGGCGCTCGCCTGCTCGTTCAGGCCGAAGTGGCGCAAGCGTATCTCGCGCTCCGTGCACTCGACGAGGAGCGGGCGCTCGTACGCAGCACGCTGACCGCCTATCGCGGCACGCTCGACCTGACGCAGCGGCGCTTTCGCGCGGGCGACGTCGCCGAGCTGGACGTCTCGCGCGCGGCCACCGAAGTAGCCGCAACCGAGTCGGAGGCGCTGGCACTCGACCGCCGGCGTGCGGAGCTCGAGCATGGGATCGCAGTGCTCGTCGGCGCGGTAGCGTCCGAATTCGATCTGCCGGCGACCGAATGGACGACAGCGCTTCCCGTCATTCCCGCCGGCGTGCCGGGCACGCTGCTGACACGCAGGCCCGACGTCTCGGCGGCCCAGGACACGATGATGGCGGCGCAGTCGCGCGTCGGCGCGGCCCAGGCCGCGTGGTTTCCCGACGTCACGCTGACGGGAACCGGCGGCTTCGCATCTTCGCAGCTTGGCGATCTCCTGAAATGGTCGGCGCGTGCCTGGGGCATCGGTGCGCTGCTCTCGCTGCCGATCTTCGATGGCGGGCGTCGCGAGGCCAACATCAGCAACGCGCGCGGCGAGCTCGACGTTGCCGTCGCCCGCTATCGGGAGCAGGTATTCGTCGCGTTCAAGGACGTGGAAGATCAGCTGTCCGCCCTGCGGTTGCTGGCCGAACAGGCGGACGCACAGACGCGTGCGGTCGCGGCGGCCACGCGCACGACGACGCTCTCGGACGCGCGCTATCGCAATGGCCTCGTCAGCCAGCTCGACCTGCTCGACGCGCGACGCAGCGAATTGCGCAACCGGCGTGAGGCGCTGCAGGTCCGCGCAGGCCAGTATCAGGCAACCGTGGGACTGGTCCGCGCGCTGGGCGGAGGTTGGGAAGTGCCGACGTCATGACATAGCAGCCGGGCCCTCCTCCTCGCTTGCGGAATGCGCCGCGCGCGAGCAGCATATCGCGGCCGAGCGGGTTGCTGGATTACGCTTCCGCGATTGCACACGAGGAGGAACGATGGTCCGAAGGCTGTTGGGGACAGCGTTAGCATTTCTATTGCTGAACGGGACGCTGTGGGCGCAAGCCTATCCGACGCGCCCGATCACGATGATCGTCGGCTATGGCGCCGGGGGATCGACCGATCTCGCCGCCCGGGTCGTCGCTTCGCACATGGAGAAAACGCTCGGTCAGCCGATCGTCATCGAAAACAAGGTCGGCGGCAACGGGGCGGTCGGAACGCGTTCCGTCTTCACCGCCAAGCCCGATGGCTACACGATCGGCATGACCTCGGGCTCGATCCTCACCGTGCTGCCGTACACGATGGACATCGGCTTCGATCCGCTGAAGCTCACGTTCATCGGCTCGACCCACGAATCGTATTACGCGATCTGGGTGCGCTCCGACAGCCGCTACAAGACGATCGATGATCTCGTGGCCTATGCCAAGGCCAATCCGGACAAGCTGGTGAGTGCGAATTCCGGCGGCTACGGCATTCCCGACATCGCGATGGCGCAACTGGCGCAAGCCACGGGCGGTTTCACGTACCGGACCGTGCCGACGTCGGGCGGCGCAGAACAGGTTCTGAAACTGCTCGCCGGTGACGTCGAAGTGCAGGCGAACTCGGCGACCGCCACGCTATCGCACATGCGGGAGGGCAAGATCCGTTCGCTGCTCGTCGTCAGCACGTCGTGGCCGGAGCTCGAAAAGCTGGGCGTGCCGCTGAGCTCGAAGCGCTACAACTTCACCGCCCGCAATCTCGCGTCCGTCGTCGGCCCGCCGGGGCTTCCCGAACCGATCCGGCAGCAGCTCGAGGACGCGCTCAAGAAAGCGATGGACGATCCGGCGACGCATGATCGGCTGCTCAAGACCGGCGAGCTCATCGAGTTCAAGACCGGCGCCCAGATCAAGGAAGCCGCCGCCAAGGTGCAGGCCGAGCAGTACGTCGTGACGAAGCAACTGGGCAAGGCGATCAAGTAGCGCTGGATGGACTCGCTATCGAGTCTGATGCTCGGCTTCAGCATCGCGCTGCAGCCGAGCAATCTGTTGTTCGCCTTGATCGGCTCGGTCATCGGCACCGCGGTCGGCGTGCTGCCCGGGATCGGTCCGATCGCCGCCATCAGCATCCTGCTGCCGCTCACCTTCAACCTGGATGCGACCGGCGCGATCATCATGCTGGGCGCGATCTACTACGGTGCGATGTACGGCGGCACCGTGACCAGCGTGCTGATGAGGGTGCCGGGCGAGGCCGCATCGGCGATCACCTCGATCGACGGTTACGAAATGGCCAAGCAGGGTCGCGCCGGTGCGGCACTGGCGATTGCTGCGATCGGTTCGTTCATCGGCGGCACGATCGCCGTCGGCTTCCTGGTCGCAGCGGCGCCGCCTCTAGCGCGTGTCGCACTGGAATTCGGGCCACCGGAGTTTTTCGGCCTGATGATGCTCGGCATGGCGCTGCTCATCGGGTTCACCGGTGGCGCGCCGCTCCCGGGATTGATCAGCGCGCTGTTCGGCCTGGCGCTCTCGATTCCGGGAACGGATCTCGTCGACGGAACACCCCGGTTGACCTTCGGCTATTCGGAGCTGCTCGAAGGCATCGCGTTCGTGCCGGTCATCATGGGGTTGTACGGCATCGCCGAGATCCTGCACAACCTGGAAGCGAAGGCCGGTCGCGTCGAGATGGCCAAGATCACGTCCAGAATGTTGACCAGGAAAGACGTCGCTCAGTCCGCGATGCCGATCGGCCGGGGCACGCTCATCGGCATTTTCTGCGGCCTCATTCCCGGCATCGGAACCCTGCTGCCGACGATCATCTCGTACGCGGTCGAGAAGCGGGTCTCCAAACATCCGGAGAAGTTCGGTGCCGGGGCGATCGAGGGCGTCGCCGGTCCGGAGACGACCAACAATGCCTACGCCAACGGCGCGCTCATTCCGCTGTTCACGCTAGGCGTTCCGGCGTCGCCAACGATCGCCGTCCTCCTTGGCGCCTTCATGATGAACGGCCTGACACCCGGCCCGTTCCTGTTTCAGGAGAAGCCGGACTTCGTCTGGGCGGTGATCGCGAGCCTCTACGTCGGAAACGTGCTGTTGCTGGTGCTGAACCTGCCGCTCGTCGGCCTGTGGGTCCATCTGCTGCGCATTCCCTATTCGATCCTGTTTCCGCTCATCATCGCCTTCACCGCGGTGGGCTCCTATATCACCCGCAACAGTCTCTTCGACGTCGGACTGCTGGTTGTTTTCGGGATCCTGGGTTACGTCTGCAAGAAGATCGATTTCCCGGTCGCGCCGATGGCCTTCACGCTGATCCTCGGCCCGTTGACCGAGAAGGCGTTGCGCCAATCGCTGTCGATGTCCGGAGGCGACCTGTCCGTGCTGGTTCGAGGCCCGATCTCGACTTCGCTGATCGTCGCGGCTGTGTTGGTCCTCACGTTCCCGCTGTTCCGCTACTTGTGGAAACGATCGAGAGCTGTGGGGACAGCCCCCGGTTCTGACGCCGCCGCTGGAACTGATCGACCGGAGGCCCCACGGCTCGTGCGGAATGAGAGAATGCGCCCGGATACCGGCCGATGCGCCGGAAGAGGAATGAGTTCTCGATGCTCCGTTTCCTCCAGCGGCAACCTGAACACGCCAGGATCAATCAGATCCGGCAACTCGGCCTTTTCTCCACGCTCAAGGCGAGAGAGTTGCGGGTCATCGACGACCTGTTGCAGGAGCGGCACTACCTGAAGAACGAGATCGTCTTCGACGAGGGCGAGGAAGGCCAGACACTCTATATCGTGCTCAGGGGAACGGTCCTGATTTGCCGACAGGGAGACCCGGAGACGGGGCGCATTGCCGAGGTTCCGGCAGGCGCCCTGTTCGGCGAGTTGGCCCTGCTCGACGGGGCGCCGCGTTCGGCGCAGGCCCGCGCCGCCGAAGACTGTGTCCTGGCCTCGCTTTCACGCGCCGACTTCAAGAATCTGGTCGAGACCAACGCGGTCATCGCTTCGAAAATCGCGTTTCAGCTTGCATGGGAACTGGGACAAAAACTGCGCGAAGGATTCCTCACCGCGGATCGTCGCCCGCTGTGACCAGCCGTTATCCCGCCTCGGGGCCGCTGATCTGGATTGCTACGATCGGCTTCACAACCCTGCTGCTGATTGCGTCGACCAAGGCGCTCTGGCTGGTGGTGCCATTCCTGCTGGCGATCATTCTCTATTACACGCTCTATCCGATCGTCCGCCGGCTGGTGCTGACCGGCATCAGTCGTGAAACCGCGGCTAGCCTGGTCGCGGGCGGATTCGCGGTCCTCGCCGTCGCAGTGATGATCCCGACGTTGCCGTGGCTTGCCGCGCAGTCCGTCTCGGGAGAGGAATCGCTCAACCGATATCTCGACGGCGGACACCTCCTTCTCGACCGGACACTCGCAGCCTTGGAGTCGCAGTTCGGCTTCCTGCAGCGAATGAAGTTTCATGCCGAGATGGGCAAGAAAGCCACGGAGTTCGGCGAGACGTTCGTACAGCAGGAACTGGCCGCGACGCTGCTCGGCGCCGCAATGTGGCTGCCGTCGCTGTTGCTCGCGCCGTTTTTCGCGTTCTTTTTCTTGCGCGATGGCCGGCGCTTCCTGAAGATGCTCGGCAGCGCGGTACCCAACGCATTTTTCGAGCGAACGGTCTACATGGTCAACCACGTCCATAACACCACGCGCGAGTACTTTCGGGGCCTCTTGAAGCTCACGGTCATCGACACCGTGTGCCTCGCCTTCGGGTTGTGGTTGATCGGAGTCCCCGGCGCGTTCGCGTTGGGGCTGGTATGCGCCGTCCTCGCCTGGGTTCCGCTGGTCGGCTCGGTGATCGGTTGCATCGTGGTCGTACTGGTGGCGGCAACCGACTTACCGGGGCAGCCCTGGGTGGTCTACGCGGCAGTAGCGCTCTTCGTCCTGGTCAGGCTGCTGGACGATTTCGTCTTCGCGCCGCTCACCGTCGGGCGCAGCCTCCAGATGCACCCGCTGCCGACCGTTCTGATGATCTTCATCGGCGGCGCCGTCGCGGGGGTGCCGGGACTCGTTCTTGCGTTGCCGCTGACCGGCGTGGTGAGCGTCGTCGCCGGTACCGTCGGTGGAATTGTCAATGACCCGCGGCTACGCGCCCGCCACGCGTTCGCCAAGGCACTGCGAGCGCAGAGAATCAACGCCGACCTGCGGCTATGATCGGCGCACGCGCTGGCGCGGCGCGAAGCAGTCGACTTTTCTTTCTAGCCCACAACCAGCAAGCCGTCGAGCGCGACTGCAGCTTCGCGGCTCCAAAGGACCGGATTCACCTCGAACGTGAATTTCTCCCAGGGGGCGGTGGTGGCGAGCCCGGAAAAGCGGGCAATGAATGCGGCCGCGTGATCGGTTGCAAGCGCGCCTGTCGTGTCTGAGGCGTAGCGCCGGTTCCGCAACCGCTCGAGCATGTTGGCAGCAAGGGCCTCGCTCACCGGAGCGCGTTCGGTCACGACGTCGTCGATGAGCTCGGTCAGGACGCCGCCGCTGCCGCAACTGACCATCGTTCCGAATTGCGCGTCGCGAAACGCGGTGACGAGCAGTTCGGTTCCGCCTTTGTGCATCTTCTGCACATAGACGCCCTCCATCCGGATCGATAGCTCGAGCGCGCGCGCGGCAAGGCGACGGAATGCGTTCCTCACCTCCTCCTTCGAACGAAGATCCACCGCGAGCAGACCCGCCTGGGCGCGATGCGTGACTTCCGCGCTGATGCCTTTCAACACGACCGGCAGTCCGATCGACTCGGCGATCCGCATCGCGCTCGGCTCATCCGTCGCCAGTTCCCCGGCGGCCACCGCCAAGCCGGCGGCCTTCAGGATGCGATGGCATTGCGGTTCCGGAACGACCGCTTCGGTGTCCTCGACGGAAACGAACGCGGACCAGTCGAAGTCAGGGGGTACGACGCGCTCGATACGCGCCGGTCGCCTCGCAGCAGCTCCCTGCGCAACGAGTCCGGCGAGGCTCTTGATCCCTCGCGCAGCCTCGACGAACGAATAGATGCCGTGCTCGGCCAACCGGGCCGGAACACCGCGCGGCGGCGAGGGCCAGCAGACGCAAACCGGCTTGGCGCAGCGCTTGGACAGTCCGCAGATGATGTCGGAGATCTCCGCGGCCTTCGACGCGAGCGACCCGACGATGAACAGGAGCGAATCAATGTCCGGTTCCTCGGCGATGACGTCGAGCGCGTGAGGCAGCTGCGCCAACGCTTCGGCGCGAAACGCTGTGGTCGGCGTGAGATCGAGGGGATTGGCGGCTGACGCCACTGAGACGAGGAGCGGTCGCAGCCGCTCCACGCCTCCGACGCTCAACGTCGGTGTGGAGAGTCCGTTGATCGCGCACTGGTCGGCGGCGAGAACGCCGTTGCCCCCGCCGAACGTGATGATCCCCACACCCGGACCCGAACAGGTCCTGCCCTGATTGCCGACCAGCATCAGCACGACATCCACGAGCGCCTCGACGGAGTCGACGCGAATGACCCCCATCTCTTTCAGGATGGCGTCGAAGACCCGATCCTCGCCGACCAGCGCGCCCGTATGGGCCTGCGCAGCGCGGGCGGTGGCGCCGCTCATGCCGGCCTTGATGAGGACGACCGGCTTGTTCTGCTTGCGCGCTGCTTCGAGCGCGCGCACGAGCTTCGCGCCGTCCGTGATGCCTTCGAGATAGCCGCCGATGATGCGCGTGCCCGGATCCTCCGCGAACGCGTAGAGATAGTCGGCGAAGCTCACTACCGCTTCGTTACCGCTGCTCACCAGATAGCGGAATCCGAAGCCGGCCTGCTGGACCATCGAAAAACTGGTTGTCGCGATGCCGCCGCTTTGACAGACCATCGAGATGACGCCGGGTCGCAGCGATTCCATCTCGTAGAGCGCCGTCGCGAACGTCGCCGTGACCGGCGTCGTCGCATTGATGACACCAACGCAATTCGGACCGCACAGCGTGAAATCGCGCTCTCGGCACAGTGCGGTGACCGCGCGCTGCAGTTCGGCCCCTTCGCCGCCGGCTTCGGCCAACCCACCGGCGTAGGCGATCCCATAGTGCACGCCCGCGTCGGCGCATTCGCGGATCGCATCCATCAAAGCGTTCGCCGGGATCGCCAGGATGACCAGTTCCGGAACTTCCGGCAGTTCGGAAACGTTCGCGTAACAGCGCAGGTCGGCCACCGTGGCGGCGGTTCGACTGATAGGCCACACCGGCCCCGGGAATTTGAACTTCAGCAAGCGCCGGACCGTGTCGCCACCGACGCTGCCCGGTTGATCGGAAGCGCCGATCACGGCGACCGACCGGGGCTCCAGGATCGGCTTGACGTCGATGAATGTGTCGCCTCTACGAGATCGCATCTAGAAGCCTAAGGCTCGCAGAAATTCCAACGACGCGTTCGGCAGCGGTACGCGCAGAAATCGCTCGAAGCCGTAGTGGACGCCGAAGCTGCCCACCAGGGCGATGACGATCTTGATGATGGGATGCTTGCGATCGAAGGCGAAGAACAGGAAGAGCAGGAGCGCCAGCATGCTGAGATCGAAGCCGAGAGGGATCAGCAGGGCTCCGAACGCAACGAGTGCAGCGAGGACCGCCGCGATGCGCCGCAGGGCACCACGCTCGGACTCGAACGCCTCGGGATCCTCGGCCTTCCATTGCCTGAAGAGCTGGACGAGCCAGATCGCGCTCAAGATCGTAAGGGGCAGTCCGATCCAGAACGCGGTGAACCCGGGGCCTGGCCCGTATTGACCCTTCAGCTTCAGCGCGTAGCCGCCATAGGTCATGAACAGGCCTGTGGCCACGAACAGAACCGCCAACACCAGCGATGCGCGACGCATTGCAATCACCCCTCGAATGCACGACGTCCGACGCGGACGAGGCTTCAGTCATGTGAATGCGCGATTCCGCTGCATTCGATAATGCGGTAGAAAAAATAGCAGTGTCAAGCACGCAGAAGCCTTACTGATGATCGTGGCCATCGTTGACATCGATTTCCGGCAGGATGAATATTCGAGCGACAGGAAGAGCGCGGTGGACGACGCAGGCGTGGAGCAACAGGCGAGACGCGTGCCCCATGACGTGTTGGCATGGAAAGCAAGCGTGACGACGCGAGTGCCACGAGTTGCGCTGTCGGCACAGGAGACCTCAAAAGCATGACTTTGCCCGTCATTGACATCGCCCCGCTCATGAGCCGGCGCGATGCCGCAGGACGCACCGCAGTCGCGACGCAGATCGAGGCTGCTTGCCGCGACACCGGCTTCTTCTATATCCGTAGCCATGGCGTCACGGATGAAGTAATTGCGCGTCTCGACGCCGCCAGTCGGCGCTTCTTCGCGCTTCCGCGCGAAGCAAAGCAAGCGATCGCGATGGAGCACGGCGGGCGCGCGTGGCGTGGCTGGTTTCCGCTCGAAGGTGAGCTCACCTCCGGTGTGCCGGACCGCAAGGAGGGGCTCTATCTCGGCGTGGACCTCGGACCCGAGCACCCGCGCGTGCGAGCGGGCTGGCCGCTCCACGGCGCTAATCTGTGGCCGCAGGAAGTGCCCGAGCTTCGTCCGGCGGTCGAAGCGTACATGAGCGCGACGATCCGAGCCGCGCATGCGTTGATGGAAGGCATTGCGCTCGCGCTTGGTCTCGACGCCGAGTACTTCGCGCGAACCTATACGGCCGCCCCGACCGTACTCTTCCGCATCTTCCGCTATCCGCCGCAGCGATCCGCAGACGAAGAACGCTGGGGCGTAGGCGAGCACACCGACTATGGACTGCTGACGCTGCTCGCGCAGGACGAGCACGGCGGCCTGCAAGTGAGGACACCCGCCGGATGGATCGACGCGCCTCCCGTGGCTGGAACGCTTGTCTGCAATATCGGCGACATGCTCGATCGACTGACCGGCGGCTGGTTCAAGTCGACGCCGCATCGCGTGCGCAACACCAGCGCACACGAACGGCTGTCGTTTCCGCTGTTCTTCGATCCGGATTTTGCCGCGCGTATCCAGCCGCTGCCCCGGCACGCTGCAATCGACAAGCGGCTGATCGACGAGGACCGCGCGCAGCGTTGGGATAACGCGAGCGTGCACGAATTCTCCGGAACCTACGGTGATTACCTGCTCGCCAAGGTGTCGAAGGTTTTTCCACAGCTTCGCGAGAGGGTGCTCTAGCGCGGTGCGCTGACGACCCGTCGAGGCTGCGGTGGCGCGGTACAATTTTTCCTCGAGTCGCCGGTTTCCACGTTTGTCATTTCGACCGTTCCGGTGCCTTCGGAGGAGACAACGCATGAACACCCGATCCACGGCCCGCGTCTGCGCGGGAACGGTGCTGGCCTTTGCGCTCGCCGCGTCTCTGCCAGCGTCAGCGCAGGGCAAGGATGATCTCTGGGAGATTTCATCCAAGATGGAGATGCCCGGCATGCCGATGTCGATGCCGGCGCAGACGAGTCGCGCCTGTATCGGAAAGAATCGGAAGGACGAGGAGCTTGTTCCCAGGCAGGGTGACTGCCGCATGGTGGAGAGCAAGCGCGTCGGCAACAAATTCACCTACAAGATGGATTGTGCAGGCAAGGATGCTGCGACCGTTGACGGCGCGATTACGTTCGGCAACAACGCCTACGACGGCCAGATGCGCATGACGATGAAACAGACAAACGAGGCGATGAACATCACGTTCACCGGCAAACGCATCGGCGACTGCGCTGCCGCGACGAAGTAGCGCCCGCCGGAGCAAGCCCCAGGGCAGGAGTCCGTGCTGAGAACAAGCTACGCTGGCTATGACACCGTCAATTGAACGGGCGTGACGGTTCTTGACGCGCAGTCGTTCCGGACCGGCCGCTCGCGACCCTGAGCTGCCGGAGATCGTCGAAGCGGATCTTCGACGCCCGCCACTCACCAGCGTGATCTATCGACTGGCCCCGTTGCGCGCAGCCCACGCCGCTGCAATCTCGCGATGAACCGGGATGTTGCAAATGAACCCCTGGCGGAGTTCGGCGTCGGCAATGGTCGCCGCGCGGGCCTGAAGCGCCGCGTGCGCGCGGGCCAGCCACTCGGCGGCGCGTGGGTCGCCCGCGCGCGCCAGCACCCGGTGACAGGTCCACTCGACGAGGCGCGGGAATTCCGCGCCTTCGAACGGGTTGTCATCGCCGCCGGTCCTTGTGCCGAGCGGGAGCAACGACGCCAACGCCTGCATCGCAGCGTCGCTGTCGCCCTGCGCCAACGCGACCCGGGCCAGCCCTGCGGAGGCGTCGTGCCGATACGGGCTGGCAATCTCGCTGGCGCGCGCGTGCGCCGATGCGAAGGCCTCAGCCGCCGGACCATGCCGCCCG
This sequence comes from uncultured beta proteobacterium, assembly GCA_963804205.1. Classification (GTDB taxonomy): domain Bacteria; phylum Pseudomonadota; class Gammaproteobacteria; order Burkholderiales; family Casimicrobiaceae; genus VBCG01. The sequence goes on from CAWDPJ010000016.1 coordinate 120,382, forward strand.
AGCGCCAGTTCGGCGTCACCGACCCGGCACAAGGCCGCGGGCTCCTGGTCGCGCGCGTGCACCGCGACGGCGGTTTCTACGGCCGCGCGCGCCTGCACGAGCGCATGGGCGTCATCGCCCTTCCACAGCGCCAGCGTCGACAGGGCGCACAGCGGGCTGACCGCGAGCGCCCGCTCCCCGTTGATGCGCAGCAGGCGCAGGCCTTCTTCCAATTCGACACGAGCCCGCGTCAGCTCGCCGAGCCCCAGCCAGCCGGCACCGATGTTGCCTTGCGCGATGGCCTCGTTGCGCCGGTCACCGGCCACCCGGTGAGCGGCGAGCGATTGCTGATCGAGCAGAAGCGCGCCGACGTCGTCGCATTGCATCGCGAGCATCACGCCGAGCGCGTTCAGGCACAGGCCTTCGACGCGGCGCAGCGCCAGCGTGCGCGCCTCGGCCAGTGCCTCTTCCGCGATGTCCCGGCCTTCAGCGGGCCGGCCCTGGAACGCGAGCGACATCGCCAGCATCCGCTGCGCGAGCAGTCGAATCTCGTCGTCACCCGCCCGACGCGCCCACTCGATGGCCTGCTGCGCGGTGGTTTCCGTCGCGGCGTGGTCCGCGATCCGTTGCGCCAATGCGCTTCGCCGCCAAGCCGCGTGGGCGCGTCGCCGGTCATCGTCTAGGGCCTCGGCAAGTTCGGCCAACGCTTCGATGTCTGCGCGCTGCCCGACTCGGTCGCCATGGATATCCAGTGTGGCCTCTCGCACCTCGAGCAGGCGCCAGAACAGCAGCCGCGTGCCGGCCCCGGGCGTCCTGTCCAGCAGTGCCAGCGCCTGCCGCACATGGTCCAGCACCGCTTCGTGGGCCATCCGCGTGCGCGCGTACTCGGCCGCGCGAGTGTGATACTCGGCCGCATTGGCCACATCGCCGGCCAGTTCGAAGTGCTTGGCCGCCGCACCAAGGAAGTCATTGGCCCGCAGCCCGGTCTGGGCCGCCAGCCAACGCGCCACCTTGCCATGCAGTTCGCGTTTCGTGCGCTTGAGCACGGTCGCGTAGGTCACCTGGTGCAGGATCTGGTGCTTGAAGGCGTACTCGCGCAGGTCGTCGTTGTTCGAGTCCGACCGGGGCAGCGCGAGTTCACGACGCACCAGAGCCGGCAGCGTATCGTTGGCCTTCGTGTCGAGTGCAATCAGCGCCCGGTCCCAGAACACCGGGCCGATGATGCTGGCTTGCTGCAGGGTCAGCCGCTCGGGAGCCGGCAGGCCGTCGAGCCTGGCCTGCAGGACGCCGGTCAGCGTGGGCGGGACCCTGGTCAGCAACAACCGCTCGGCGTTTACCTTCCAGACCTCGCCGATCTCGATCGCGCCCTGGTCGATCAGCATCTTGACCAGCTCTTCCATGTAGAAGGGATTGCCTTCTGCACCGCCGGTGACGAGTTCGCGCAGTGCCGCGGGCACTTCGGGCACCTTCTTCAGCAGCTCGCTGACCAACAGCCGGCTCATGTCCTTGCCGAGCGGTTGCAGGTCGATCCGTTGGTGGACCTTCTCCGCACACCAGCTCGCCCTGCGTTCGAAGAGGGTGGGTCGGCAGCAGGCCAGCATCAACAGCGGCACATCTTGGTCGATCTCCGCCAGGTAGGCGAGGAAGTCCAGGCTCTCGTTGTCGGCCCAGTGCAGGTCTTCGAGCTGCAGGACGACGGGTGAACCGGCGGAGCTGCCGATGCGACGGAACAGCTGCGCCGCCGCGTGGAACGCGCGGTTTCGGACCTGGTTGGGGTCGTCGAGGATGCCCTTGACGTGGCGACTCTCGTGCCACTCGATGCCGATCAGATGGCCGAGCAGATGGGCATGTCCTTCCGACAAATCGGGACCGTCGTCGTCCACGAACAGTGGGACGATGCCCTGCTCCATCTTCCGGCGCGCCGCCTCGATGCTGTCGTCGTCGCCGATCTGGAAGCGCCACGCGATGATGTCGCGCAAGAGTCCGAAGGGTTGGCCCTGCATCTGCGGCGTGGCGCGGCCGCGGAAGAGGAAGAAGCGCTCCGAGCGTGCGTCGCTCCAGGCTGCGAACTCGTAGAGCAACCGGCTCTTGCCGATGCCGGCATCGGCGACCACGGTGACGGCGGCGAGATTGCGATCGACGAACAGCCGCGTGAAGGCGTCCTGAAGCGCTTCGAGTTCGGCGTCCCGGCCGATCATCCGTGTGGCCACGCCTTCGATGCCGCGGCTGCCGAGGCGGAAGCTCCGTCGCCTTGGCTCGCAGCACCAGGTAGCTCTGGATGGGCTCGTCCACGCCCTTGATGGCAAGGGGCTCTTGACGCTCGACCTCGAACATGCCGCGCACCTGGGCATAGGCATCGTGGCTGATGCGCAAGCTGCCCGGCGGCGCGGTCTGTTCCATGCGGGCGGCGATGTTCACGGCCTGGCCGCGGATGCTGCCTTCGTCGTCGACTCCGCCGCCGAGAAGCACTGCACCGGTGTGGATGCCGACGCGGATGCCGAAGCCGGTGTGAGCCGTAGGCGGCCTCGACTTCGGCGCCCGAAGACTTGCCGAGTTCGAGCAAAGCCAGGCCACAGCGCACGGCGCGCTCTGCATCGTCCTCGGCAACTTCGTCGGCGCCGAATGCAGCCAGGAGGTTGTCGCCGGTGTACTTGAGGACCTTGCCGCGGTGGGCTTCCACGATGACGGTTCCCCGCGACAACAGGCCGTCCATCACCGCGCTGATCTCCTCGGGGTCCAGACGGGCACCCAGTGCGGTGGAGCCGACCGCGTCGAGAAAGAGGATGCTGACTTGCCTTAGCGTCTGCGCAGGTTCCGAAGCCAAACGCGCCTGCAACGCGGCCAGCTTGGAGCGCAGGCCGCCGATGGCGGCATCGACCACCGCATCACCCAGCGCTGCCCGTTGTGCCTCCAGCGCGTCGATGCCGGCTTCGAGTTGCTGCTTGTCGGTCATAGGGCTGAGGATAGCAACTGGTGGTGGCGCACGCAGAGACCCCGGCGAACGATGCAAGTCGCCCGCATCAAACGGATGGGTCTCAACACGACGAACCCTGTCGCCTACGCATTGTTGACGCACGGCGCACACTACGTCGACCGCTGCCAGGTCTTCCTGCGCGAGCCTGGTGATGCGATGCAACGGCGCGGTGGCGGGTTGCAGGGACGGCGCACCAGAACTAAGAAAAGCGAAACTAGGCGCGATGACCAGCGCATTCCTCGTGTGCGCCGCAAATGCGCCATCAGCTCCTTGAATGCCATGCAAACGTTTCCTGTACCGTTGCAAACGTTTGCAGCAAAGGAGCCGACTAACGTTAGACCTTAATTTTCATTGGCGCGCCGATCGCCTTCCAGCCAGAGTGTCCGCTGTTCATGTACTTCGCATCGAAGCCCGCCTCGCGCAGCTTGATCGCGGTCTTGCAGGCGACGTGAAAGCCATACGCGCAGTACACGACGACCGGTTCTGATTTCGACAGCTCGCCCATCCATTGCTGAAGCTGCTCGGGATCGCGCCACTGGACGCCTTCCGCGATGTCCTGCAGGCGCGAGACGGCCGCCCGCGGGCGCACGTCGATGACCTGGACGGGCTTGCCGGCGGCCATCATCTCTCTCACTTCCTCCACGCCGAGGCCCGGGACGTCGCCGAACTCCGGCTGTTCGAGCAGCCGCGGCCCGGGAACTTTGGCCGCGTCTTCATAGCGCAACTCCAGCGCCGGCCAATCCACGTTGCGCAGGAACGTATCGACGTATGCCTTGGCGTTGGCGCCGAAGTCGATGCGGTACGCATGCTCGTAATGTCGAGCGCGAGGATCGGTACTCCGCTCGCGACCGCCTGCGAGTGCTCGGCAGCGTACTGGTTGATGAGGCGCCCGTCGCGCGGGATGTAGGTCAGCAGAACCCAGCCCGAGCCGCCGCCGAGGGCGTATCCCATCGCCCTGAACTCCGCACGCCAGCGATCGAGCGAGCCGAAGTCGCGCGCGAGGATCTCGGTCATGCCCTTCGTCGGCTGGCCGTCACCGCCCATGCTCGCGAAATAGAGCTCGTGCAGCAGCGTCGAGTTGAGCGTGACCAGCTCCTCGCGCTTGAGCCCGTTCAGAACATGGCCAGGAGTGCTCGCGAAGTCGAGCGACTCGAGCTGCTCGGTGATGGCGTTGAGGCGCCTGAGCGCCCCCCCGTAGTTGTTCTCGTAGTGGCTCTCGATGCGCTTCACCGAGAGGTAGGAGAGCGTCCAGGGACGGCATTGGATCTGCTTGAGCGAATACCGCATGTCATCCTCCAAGCACGAATAACGAACGACGTCGCGGTGCCCGAGGGCTCCGAACGCGGCACTTGTCAGACTGCGGACTCGAAATGCCCCGCTCGCGCGCAACGCTTACAGGATTGGACGGGGCACCGTCTTGGAGGGAAGATCCCGGGGGTCCTGTTACCCCCAACAAAAAAGCCTACTCCTCAACGATGGTAACTGCAAGCCTGCTGGCTGTGAGGTCGTTTTGGGCGTGCGTGACGCTCTAACACTGAATGTCCGCTTGTGGCCGCACTGAAGGTACCCACGTTTGATGGACACCTCAATGAGAGCAATGGACTTCCCCCGGGTTTCGTGAGCACTCCGTGCCTAGGATGGACTTCGAGCGGCGTCCCTCGTCGAGGTCTATACATGCGAAGCGTCCCGGAAAAATAATGGCGCGGAGCCAGCGGTGCGCCAGCGTATCTTCAATTCGGTTTGTGCAACGCCATGCGAACGGCGATTGGAGTAGGTACGGGCCAGCATTCCGAAACGAGAGAGCGTTGCGCGGAAACCGCAGCGCAGAATGCGTCGCATGCGCTGTGGAATGCGATGCAGAACGCGTCGCCGACGGTCTTGAAGACGTAGCCGGCATTCTCGGCAGCTGCCTTTCTCAACAGGGCGTCGTGTCGGGCGAGCGCGATCGCCATTTGCTCCGGATTGTGCTCCCAGAGCTTGGTACTGCCTTCGATGTCGGTGAAAAGAAAGGTGACGATGCCACTCGGCGGCTCACGCATTGTTTGGTTCCGCGTGGTTGAAGAGCACTCGCGTCCCTGGTTATTGCATCACCTCGTCGCCGACCGAAGCGTACCCATCTTACGCCGGCAGCGGGAAGGAACGTCACCAACGAGGACGGCTCTTGGGTACAGTGAGACATTTGCCGTCGGCCGAGATCGACCCGAAGCGAACATGGGTCGAAATTGCAGTTTACCACCGCTCCCACTATAGTCCGCCGACCACCAGCCTCACCCGAAGGGAACCGGGGCAACCACCGCGCCCGTCCCCGCCAGACTCAGCCAACGAATTGGTCCCCAAGAAGAAGGGACGCCGATGACACCGCTGCTGTTCAAGAACGCCCGCATCTTCGACGGCACGAACGCCGAGTGCGCCGAAGGCATGTATCTACTCGTGTCCGACGGGCTGATCCAGGAAGTCTCCGCGCGGCCCATCACTGTCTCAGGTGCGCGGGTAATCGACGTCGGCCGGCGCACGCTGATGCCGGGCCTGATCGACGCGCACATGCACGCGTACTGCAGCGACGTATCGATGCAGAAGATCGAAGCGATCGGAGAGCCCTACCGCACGGCGCATGCGATCCGAATGCTCGGACATGCGCTCGACTGCGGCTTCACGACGGTGCGCGACATCGGCGGGGGCGACTACTCGCTCGCCAAGGCGATTGGCGATGGACTGGTGCGCGCACCGCGCTTCTTCTATGCCGGCAAGGTGCTGTCGATGACCGGTGGGCATGGCGACTTTCGTCCGCTGGAACAGAAATCGCATCACGACGAGCTGTGCTCGTGCGGCATCGTCAACTGGGCGTGCCGTGTGGCCGACGGCGTCGACGCGTGCGTCCAGGCGGCGCGCGACGAGCTGCGGCAGGGCGCGCACTGCATCAAGATCATGGGCTCGGGTGGCGTCGCGTCGCCGACCGATCCGATCTGGATGAACCAGTACCGCGAGGACGAGATCCGCGCGATCGTCAACGAATGCACCGAGCGGCGGACCTACGTCGCCGCGCACTGCCATCCGGCGAGCGCGATCCGGCGCTGCGTCGAGTTCGGCGTGCGCTCGATCGAGCACGGCACGCTGATCGATGACGAGACCGCCCGGTTCGTCGCGGAACGCGGCGCATACATCGTGCCGACGATGGTTGTCATTTTCTCGCTCGTCGAGATGGGACCGCAGCTCGGCTTTCCGGCGGCGAGCCAGGAGAAGGCCGAGTACGCGTACAAGGAGGCCCTGTCGGGCATGGACAAGATGCGCAGTGCCGGCGTCAAGCTCGGTTTCGGCACCGACCTGCTCGGCCCGACCTACGTGCAGCAGTGCCGCGAATTCACCATCCGCAGCGAAGTGTTCACCCCACTCGAGCTCCTGCGGCAGGCCACGTCGATCAACGCCGAGCTGATGATGCAGCAGGGCAAGCTCGGCTGCATCGCACCGGGCGCGCACGCCGACCTGCTGGTGGTCGACGGCGATCCGCTGCAGGACATCTCATTGCTCGCGGCGGACGGGAAGAACTTGCGGATGATTGTAAGGGGCGGTGAGATCGTGAAGGACGGGTAAGCTCCACGAGCCGTCATTGAATCATTTCGTCGCCGCGCAAGAGCAGCGCCTGCAGGATCCTGATGCCGAGCGCCTTTGCCGACTTGAGATTGATCACGAACTCGAACTTCGTCGGCTGCTCGATCGGCATATCGCCGGCGGGTTGGCCATTCAACACGCGAACGACCAGACGCGCCGCGTTGCGGGCCACCTCGATATCGGTTGCCCCGTAGCTGAGGACCGTCTCCCGCGTCGCTTCGTTGCGTGTCCATGCGACCGAAACGATGCGCTGCGCGGCGGCCGGTCAGGCTATCACGG
>CAWDPJ010000017.1:0-86603 GCA_963804205.1 uncultured beta proteobacterium
ATCTTTGACCGGTCGAGCCCTGGCGCCACGGCGTGAAAAACCGAATAGCACGGTTTCCTGCATTTCATCCCTACCGGCGCGCATTGTGTCCTGCCGCGCTGGAGCCCGGCGGTCCCCTCCCGTAATCTGGCCCCTGACAAATAGGCGACCAGAGGGCAACAAGATGAATACCGACCAACCCGGCTCAGACACCGACAACGCCGCCGAGCGCGGCAAGAGCGGTCCCGCCTCGCGGCCAATGGGGATCAGACAGGCCCTGCGCGAGATCGGCAAGGGCATCGTCGTGATGTGGTGGTCTTTCTTCGATTGGCTGGCCGTAATCTCGTGGAAGGCGCTGCTGCTCGTTTCATTCCTGGGCCTGATATTGGCCGGCATACTCAATAGACCCATCCCGTTCTTGATGCTCATCATCGCCTCCTTGATCATCAAGGTGGTGGCGGGCGGCAAGCGCAGAGCGGAACTGAACGCCAGCGATGCCACCAAGCGAGCCGAGACCGAACAGCTCGAGCGCACCGTGCTGGAAGCGCGCATGGAAGCGCTGCAGGCCCAGATCGAGCCGCATTTCCTCTTCAATACACTGGCCAGCATCGACCAGCTGATCCTGACCGACCCGCCGCGCGCCTCCAAGATGCAGCAGAGCCTGATCCGCTACCTGCGCTCGGCCATGCCGCAGATGCGCGAAGGGGGACGACCCACGCTGGGTCAGCAGGTCAATCTTTGCTGCGCCTTCCTGGAAATCATGGCGGTGCGAATGGAAGAACGCCTGCAGCCGGTAATGAAGGTGCCGGAAGGTTTGAAGTCGGCGGTCTTCCCGTCAATGATGTTGCAGACGCTGGTGGAAAACGCCATCAAGCATGGCCTGGAACCGAAGGCCGAGGGTGGCCGGCTGGAGATCAGTGCCGAGATCGTCGATGGCCAGCTGGCCGTGCACGTGCTCGACACGGGCATGGGCTTCATGCCGAAATCCGACGGCGGCGTGGGACTGGCCAATGTCCGCGAGCGGTTGAAGGCCTTGTACAACGACCGGGCCGAGCTGATCATCAGCGTGCCGCCCGCGGGGGGTACCTGTGCCACTATCAAAGTGCCCTACGAAGTCGCCCCCGCCACAGCCTGATTGGACGAGCGCCAGCATGCACGCCGGGCCCGCCCCCACCGCCGTAGTTGCCGACGACGAGCGCCTGATGCGCGAGCAGATCATCGACCGGCTGAAGGAAGCCTGGCCCGAACTGTTGATCGTGGGTGAGGCCAGCAATGGCCGCGAGGCAGTGGCCATGGTGCACAGCCTGGAACCCGATATCGTCTTTCTCGACATCAGCATGCCCGAGATGGATGGCATCCAGGCGGCCCGGGCGCTGGCCGGCCGGGCCCATGTGGTCTTCGTCACCGCGCATGACCAATACGCCATCAGCGCCTTCGAGCAAGGCGCGGTCGATTATCTGCTGAAGCCGGCGGAACGCGGAGCGGATGGCGCTGACTTGCCAGCGCCTGCGCGAGCGGCTGAAGCAGGAGCCGGATCCAATGAATGATCTGCTGGCGCAGCTATCGCAACGACTCGGGGCTGGCGGCGTGAAACCCCGCGAATACATGCGTTGGGTACAGGCCAGCGTGGGCGCCAATATACGGATGATCCCGACCAGCGACATCCTGTTCTTCCGCGCCGAGGACAAATACACGCGTGTGCAGACCCAGGGATTCGAGGCCCTGATCCGCAAGCCGATCAAAGAGCTGATCGATGAGCTGGACCCGAACGAATTCTGGCAAATCCATCGCGCCACCGTGGTTCGCGTCGATGCGGTCGAGCAGGTCAGCCGCAACTTCCGCGGCCATCAGGTCGTGCACGTGAAGGGCAGCGAGGAAAAACTCGAAGTGAGCCGCAGCTTCAATCATCTGTTCAAGCAGATGTAGGTTCGTCGAATCAAACTCTCCATTGAAGAAAAACAAGGCGCATCCCCTTGACTCCCGACACACCCCAGTCCCGCCGAAAGGCGCAGCTCGACGCTTTGCTCCTTACGCTCCCCGGCGTCAGCGCGAGAACGATCAACGGCCTCGACGCCTACTTCGTCGCCGACAAGATGTTCGCTTGCATCAGCGGCAACGGCGTTGGACTGCGCCTGCCTGTCGCCACCGCTACCGAGCTGCAGTTTTCGAGGGACAACGTCGTTCGGTTTCAGCCAGGCGGTGTGGCAGGCACGAGGGAATGGATACAAATCGACCGTGCCGATGCGGCCGACTACGAGAAGGATCTCCCCCTGTTTCAGGCGTCGGTGGATTTTGTCAGAGGCGGCCAGGCGCGCTAACGTGATTGATCGAAGACTCCCAATTGCTGAAAGCCAGTCATCCAATCCTCGGTGTGCCAGGTACGAACGATCTTTCCAGCCTTGAACTCGTGGATGTCGATCGCCTGGATGCTCATCTTGCGATGCTTCGCGGGAAATCCCATCAGAGCTCCCCGCTGCGTGCCCGAGATCCTGGAGCGGACGATTACCTTGCTGCCTTCCTGCAGAACGTCCTCAATCTTGATATCCAGGTCGGGGAACGCTGTGGTCAGTTCCACGAGGACCTGCTTGGCGCCGGCCGGTCCGGGAGGCTGATCCGGAGCGGGTGGGATGTCGACCCAGGTTTCGCTCAGGATCTGGTCCAGGAGGGCCGGGTTTTTCTTGCTGAACGCGTCATACCAAAGAGCGACGTTCTTCTTGTCAGCCGATACGTCGGAAGCACGAGCAGATGATGCAATCATGACGACCCCCAGAAGGATTAGCGCGCATGCAAGTTTCATGATGCTCATTGAATGACCGCGTCGAAGCGCGTCGGCGCGCTCGAAGCCGCCGATTGCATTTGTGCTCATTGATGCTCTCCGTAGAAAGTTGTCTGCGATCTAGTCGGCCGGCGAATTCGCCTTTGCGGTGGCAGGACTCTTTGTCTCCGCCGGCGTGGCGAGCAGCTGCTGCTCCCACGTGAAACTGGTGCCGACGTTGCCCATGTGGTCGACCAGCACCCGGGCGAGGTCGGGAACCGTGGCGGTCCGCGCCCAATCGCGCTGCAGCTCGGAACCAAATACGCTCCAGGTGATCGGCACGGCCCCCGCCTGCACCATTCGCCGGATCGCCATCTCGTGCGCCTCGAGGCTCACGCCACCGGAGGCGTCGGTCACGATGTAGACCTCGTAGCCATCGCCGAGCGCGTGGATCGCGGGCATCGCAAGACATATCTCGGTCCACAGCGCGGCCATGACGATTTTCTTCCGCCCCGTCTTCTTCACCCATTCGACGACGCGCGCGTCTTCCCAGGTGTTGATGAAGGTGCGGTCCAGCGGGTTTTGCTCGGGAAACACGTCCTGCAGCTGCTTGATGAGATAGCCCCCGCGCTCCTGGACCACTGTGGTGAGCAGCGTCGGTACGCCGAAGACCTTGGCGGATTTGGCGAGGCCTACGACGTTGTTGATCACGGTCTGCGAGTCGTGGCTGCGCAGGCCCGCGAACTGGAACGGCTGGTGATCGATCAGGATCAGGACGCTGTTGGCGGGCGTCAGCAGCGCATCGAGGCCTGCTTTCAAAGGTGTCGTAGGGGGCATGAGAATTCCTTTCGTGTTTGCGCCGCGGGATTCAACCGATCTTGATGAGGTTGTGCACCGGCAGCGGTCCGCCGGGAAACTGCTGCAGCAACCCGCCGATTGCAAGCGAGCCGAGATCGATCGTCGCGAAGCCGATGCGCTCGAGCACTTGCGCCACTTCCCGCTTGGCGGGCGCGTCGTCGCCTGACATGAAGAGCACGCGCCGCCCGCGGGCTTCACGCGGATCCGCACCGAGGTTCGCGACCGTCAAGGTGTTCAACGCCTTCACGACGCGCGCGCCGGGTGCCAGCGATGCGACCACCTGGCTCGAGGTATTGCCACCGAGCTCCGCGAGCTTGTAGTCCGGCGGACCGGCGGTTGGATTGGTGGCGTCGATGAGGATGCGACCGCTCCAGCCAGGCAGTCCCGCAAGCGCCTTCGCGACGTTCGGCCATTGCACCGCGAGCACGACGAGGTCCGCTTGCGCCGCTTCGCGCACGCTGCCCGCCGTGGCGCCGGTACCGAGCCCCTGCACCACCGCCTTCAACGTCTCCGGCCCGCGGCTGTTGCTGAGGATGACTTCGTAGCCTGCTCCGAGCGCCTGCCTTGCCACCGCCTGTGCGATTCCGCCGGCGCCGATGATTCCGATTTTCATGATGATCTCCGCATGAGGAAGGTGATGGGCTATGCGTGTATCCGCCCTTGCATCGAACTATGGAGAATTCCCCAGTATGAATAAATAGCTCCTTTGTGGCTTCTTTATTCCCCATGGGGAATAATAGGCGGATGAAGATCAACGCGAAGCTCAACCTCGTCCTGGCCATGCAGGTATTCGCGCGCGTGGTGGAGGCCGGCACCTTCACCAGGGCAGCCGATTCGCTGAAGATGCCCAAGGCAACGGTGACCAAGCTCGTGCAAGGTCTCGAGAATCATCTGCGCGTGAAGCTGCTCAACCGGACCACGCGCCGGGTGACGGTCACGCCCGATGGTTCCGCCTACTACGAGCGCGCCGTGCGGCTGCTGGGAGACCTCGAAGACATCGAGTCCAGCGTGTCGAACGCGCAGGCGAGCCCCAAAGGTCGCTTGCGCATCGACGTGGGCGGCTCGCTCGCGAGCCTGTTCCTAATTCCGAAGTTGCCCGCATTCCTCGAGCGCTATCCGGAGATCCAGATGGAGGTGGGCGTGAGCGATCGGCCCGTCGACCTCGTCAGCGAAAACGTCGACTGCGTGATTCGCGGCGGACCGCTGACGGAGCAATCATTGGTCGCACGTCACGTCGGCGACCTGCCGTGGGTGACGTGCGCCACACCCGCGTATCTCGCCCGCCACGGCACACCGACGCACCCGTCCGATCTCGAGCGAGGGCATGTCATCGCGAGTCATTACTCCGCGCGCACCGGTCGCCCCTTCCCGCTCGTCTTCGAACGCGACGGCAAGCGCTTCGAGATCGAAGGCCGCCATCGCGTGGCCGTCAACGAGAGCAACGCGCACGTGGCCGCGGCGCTAGCGGGGTTCGGCATTGCCCAGATGCCCGCCTTCATGCTGCAGGGCGTCGCGAAGGGAGCGCTGAAAGCCGTGTTGGTGGCCTGGCAACCCGCGCCGCTGCCGATCCATGTGCTCTACCCGCCGAACCGCCATCTCAGTGCCAAGGTGCGAGTCTTCGTAGACTGGGCGGCGGCGGCGTTCGAGGCGAGCGGCCTGACGCGGCGGCGGTAGGAGCAGCTATTGGAAGCCGAACAACCGCGCAGGATTCTTCCACAAGACCTTGTCGCGGTCACCGGGGTCTGGAAGCCAACGCGCCAGGCAAGCGAGGCCGGGACCGTAATCCACGCGCTCGTTCACGCGCACGAACGGCCAATCCGAGCCCCAGACACAATTCTCCAGCGTGAAGGCTTCGATGGCTGCAGCGATGAACGGATCGACATCACGATAGGGCGCGCCGTCGACTGAACATCGGAAAGGCCCGGAGAGCTTGACCACCGCATTGCCCGCTTTGCCGAATTCAAGCAGCGTCGCAAACCCCGGTTGCATGACACCTCGACGCACATCCGGACGACCGAAGTGATCGACCATGATGCGAACGCCCGCCTTGCGCAGCAACGGTGCCGCCTGGACCAGCTCGTCCTTTTCGCAATGAATCTGCAGGAACCAGTTCATCGCCTTGATGCGGTCCAGCAATCGATCCGCGCCCGGCTCCGTGAATTCGCGCATCCCGTAGGTCGAAAGATTCATGCGTATGCCAACGACACCGCCGTCGGCAAGCGCCATCAGATCGCGATCGGATAGCGCAGGGCTGACGAGCGCGATGCCTTTCAACCGACCGCCGCTGGCACTGATGCTGTCCAGCATGCACCGGTTGTCGTGTCCGTAAGGCTGCGCCGCAACCAGAAGACCGTGCGTCAACCCGTGTGCGTCGAGAACCGCCAGAAAGTTGGCAGCGGTGCCTCGCTGGCTGGGCTCCGGTATGTACACCGGCTCGGACGCGAAGGCGTAGCTGGCATCGCAAAAGACGTGAGCGTGACAATCCGCGGCGCGCACGATCGGCATGAGCGAAGTTCCGCGACGCGTGATGACTACTTGCGCGAGGTCACTTTGACCTTGGCATCACCGACGGTCAGCTTCACGCCCTTTTCGTCCTCGCACCAGACATCCAGCGCGTAGACGACGGCCCCGTTCTCCTGCGGCGCTGCAGACGTCACCTTGCCCCGCACGCTCACCGTCACGCCCAGGAAGATCGGCTTGATGAACTTCGTCCTCAGCTCGCCGTGCTCGACGTAATCCATGCCGAACCGGTCGATCAGCATCTCGGAGCACCAGTTCGTCGACATCATCCCGTCGGCGATGAGCGCAGGCAGGCCCTGTTCCTTCGCATAATCGTCATCGGTATGGATGTTCACCGTGACCCGAGCCAACTCGCCCTTCGCCGCCGACAGCATTGCGCTGTCGTACCATTGAATCCGCTCCGCCGTCATGACCCGGACCGGCCCCTTGATCTCGGTTCCGACCGGCAGAGTCTTCGCAGTGCTGACGCTGGTCATGGCTTGCTCTCCCCCTCGGGCCGGTACTTCAGCAGCGTCTTGTCGGTGTAGGTCGTGACCAATCGGCCATCAGCCGTCCGCACCTCGAGGTAATAGTCGATGTAGGTCCGCCCGCGCTTCACATATCTGTCGGTAATCCTGCCGCTGACGATCAGCCGCTCGCCGACGCAGGCCGGGCTGTGCTGGCGGGAGTGATACTCATAGTGAACGCGCGCGTCCGGACCCGTGGCGTCGGTAGTGATGCGACCGCCTGCGGTCACGCGCTGTTCCTTCAGGCAATTCGCCTCGAGAATGCGCATCTTGTCCACATGGATCATCGTCGGCAGGCGAATCTGCCGGCCTCCAGGGGCTCGCGCCGAATGAAACCACTCCTGGTTGGTCTCGACGCCATGCGCGTACTCGCTGCACATGAACGACGTCAGAACATACTCGACCGGCTTGAATACGTCGCCAGCCTCGAGATCGCTGATGTAACCGCCAAGCATTGGGTCCTCCAATCGCCGCACCGTCGCGCTTCGCAGCGCATGGTATACGACCGACGGTCGACGCTCGTCAACCCGAGCGGACCTTATCGTTCGAGCGCGCGGAGCAATACCCTGGTGAACTCCAGCGGCGGGACCCGGTCGAGGTTGCTGCAGGATGGCGATGGCTTGGGCGCGTCGCCAACGCAGGGCGTATCGCGGTCGAGCGACCAGAAATGCAGTCCGGCGAGCCCCTGCTCGCGCACGTAGCGCGCCATGACCCTCGCGTCGTCGAGCGTGAAGACGTTGGCATGAACGTCGTTCACGCCGATCATCGGCGTCAATTCGATGCGGCCCAACGGAACGCCGAATTTCTCGTGAAAGTTTCGCGCGGCCTGGATGGCCGAGCGGCCCATGTCGCAGGCGCCGTCGACCACGACGCAGTTGCCGCGCGTTGCGTCGCCGTAGTCCATGACCATCAGATTGACGTAGTAGTCGGCGAGACCCGCGTCCCTGATCGCCCGCATCACGATCTCGCCGTGGCGGTTGAGGCTGGCGCGCGATCCGTCGCTCGCCGCCAGCGTCGCCAGCGTGAAGCTGAGCCGCAGCTGCGGGTGTCGCTTCTGGGCGGTCATGGCGCGTCGAACCAGCGAATCGATCACCTCCGCCGTCTGTCCCGCTTCGATGTCGAAGTCGAGACCGACCAGTCGGGACGACGCGTAGCGCGCGATGAACTTCTCCATCCCGGCGTCCGTGCTGCAGGTGAAGGCACCCGCAGCGCCGCCGGTGGAAATGATGTAGTCGATCCCCGCCTGCTCGAGCGAGCGCAGGTTGGCATCCGCCACCTGCTGCGGATCCGCGCCATCCCAGTTCTCGGTGCCGCATTCGCCGGTGGCGAACGCCAGCGTCAGCGCGGTTACGCCGGTCGGTAGCGTCGACCTGCCGTCGACGACGACCGGCGACCACTTGCCGCTTGCCGCCGTGGCGAAAATCTGGGTCTGCGGGTCGCGCGCGATGGCGACGTGCTTGTACGGGCTGAAGACGAAGCGGCGTCGAGGACCGTACTGCGCCCGCCTTCGTAGCTACGCCTTCATTCGCCGCGCAAGCGCCGGCCGCCGCGACCACGACAAGCGCGGCCAACGCGAGCAGCGCCGCGTCCACCAGCACAAGGGCGAGGCTACGCAGCATTCGCGACGTCAGTCGCCATTGGATGCATCGGCTCGACATGATGCACCGCCGATCATGAAATGGAAGCGGCGGAGAAGCCGTAGCTGCTCCGCCGCACGAATGTCAGACCCTGATAACGCGCGCTGACGACCTCCAGGGTCAGGCCCTGGTTGTTGCGGTCTCGGCGTGACGTGTAGCGGCCCGGGCCTGACCCCTTGTCAGAACTTGACCCGCACGCCCGCGTAGTACTGCCGCCCGTTCTTGTAGAACGCCCGCGGCTGGTCCTCGTTCGCCGCGAAGTACTTGATCGTCGGGTCGTTGAGGTTCAGCGCGTCGAACGTCAGCGTAAAGTTCTTGTTGATCGCATAGCTGAGCGAGGCCGCGAGCGTCCCGAGATCGTCCTGGAACTGCTGCGTGCTGCGATCGAGGCCGATGAAGAACTTCGACCGGAACGTGTACGCCAGCCGCGCGCTCCAGCCGTAGTTTTCCCAGTAGCCGATGACGTTGTAGGTGTTCTTCGACGTGCCGATCAGGGGACCCCCGCCCTCCTCCTCGCCGTCTGCATACGTGTAGTTTGCCTGGATCCCGAAGCCGCCCTTGAACTCCTGCTGGTAAGCAAGCTCGATGCCTTTGACCTCGCCCTTGCTGTTGACCGGTGAGCTGATCGTGAAGGTCTCGAACTGGTTGTCGCGGATATTGAAGAATTCCTGCTGATGGGTACCGAAGCTGACGAAGTTCTTGAGATCGAGGTAGAACAGACCGGCCGACAACAGCGAGCTCGGCGCGAAGTACCACTCGATCGCCGCGTCGTAGTTGTTGGACAGGATCGGCTTCAGGTTGGGGTTGCCGCCGTTGCCGGTATTGGTCGTGTCCTCGAGGCTCACCGAACCGCCGAGCGCGCTGTAGTCCGGCCGTGCCATCGTCCGGGCGATCGCGAAACGCGCTACGAGATCCTTGGACAGATCCCATTTGAGGTTCGCGCTCGGCAGGACGTCGGTATAGGTGTTCTCGACCGGCTGCTGAAAGAACGTGCCGAAGGCGGAAGTCGTGATCGCGTTCGGCACCTGCGGGCAGGGTTGGAGGGGCGGGCAGACGCTGCCGGGAACGGCTACGTTGACCAGGACGCGCTCCTTGGTCTCGACGACGCGAACGCCCGCGTTGCCGGCCCAGCCCTTGCCTTCGAAGTTCGCCATCAGGTAGCCGGCGAGAACCTTTTCCTTGACCTCGAACTCGCCGGGCCAGTAGCGACGCGACACCGGGTCCCGGTTCGAGTAGATGTCGCCCCAGCGCTCGAGCTCGCCCGGCGACAGCATCCAGACGTTGCGCGGGAAAGTGCCTCCGAGGCCACTAGCCGAAGTCGCCGGGGTAGGTCTCGCCGTTCCACTGCGGCAGGTTGGCCGGATTGAACGGGTCGCGGCGAAGTTCGGACCTTGCGCGACCCAGGTCGACGTGCGCTCGTGCTCCGCGGCGCGCACGCCGAATTTCATCGTCGTGAGCGGACCCCAGTCGACCATGTAGGTCCCGTCGAACTGGCCGTAGGTCTCCTTGTCGTTCGATTCCACCGGGCTGCCGCCGAAGATGAAGTCGAGCGCCGTCCCGGCGAAGTTCGACGGATCGCCGTTGGGGAACGAAACGTCGGCGGGACCGCGCGTGCCATTCAGCGTATAGGTCGCGCCGGTATTGAAGACGTCGCCCTCGAACACCGCCTGCTTCGGCGTCTTGCCCTTGCCCTTCGTGTAGCCGAGCTGGCCGGTGAACGACAGGCGATCATTGACGCGGTAGAGCCCATCGAGATTGATGTAAGCCGGTCTCGGACGCAGCGTCCGGCCGGTAGATCTGGTCGACGATCGCGTACTGGCGATTGTTTCCCGGCGTGCCGAGGTTCGGGAAGACCGCGTGACGTCACCGTGCCGTTGGTCACCGTGTACGACGACGGGATCTGCCCGTTGCCGTTGTCGAACACCCGCTGGCCCCAGAACATCCAGTTGCGGTTGTAGTTCGTCGCCTCCATGTGCGAATAGAAGGCGTTCAGGTCGAACATCAAGTCCTTCGTCGGCTGGATCTGGATGTCGATCAAGCCGCCCTGGCGTTCGCGCTTCTGCTCGAACAGCGCCGAGCCGATCAGCGTCGGATACGCGGCATTGGCGAGGTCCGGACGCGCGATCGCCATCGGGCTGGTCGGCGAGATCCGTCCGTAGCCGAGAATCTCCTGAGCGTCGCGCCGCAGATGCCGGGCCTCGGAGAACGCCTGCAGCATCACGCCTGCGGTGCCCGCATCGTTCTTCCAGTTGACCAGCGCGCTGAACTGCCCGTCGGTCTTGTCGGGCAGGTCGGCGTACACCGCTTCCGCCGACGCTTCGAACGTCCACTGCTTGCGGAACTCCAGCGGCTTGCGCGTGATGATGTCCACGGCGCCGGCGATGCCGCCTTCGGTCAGATCCGCGGTCGCGCTCTTGCGAACGATCACCTGGCTCACGATCTCGGACGGAAACAGCGAGAAGCTGACGCTGCGGCCGACGGTGCCGACCTGGTCGAGCACGAACCAGTCGCCCGTGGCGACCGCGTGTCCATTCACGAGCGTTTGCGTCAGGCTCGGATTGGTCCCGCGCATCGAGACGCGGTCGTTCTCGTCGAAGCCGCCTTCACCGGCCGCCGACGACTGCGTGGTGACGCCGGGAACGCGCATGACCGCATC
The DNA here is from genome assembly GCA_963804205.1 of uncultured beta proteobacterium. Taxonomy (GTDB): domain Bacteria; phylum Pseudomonadota; class Gammaproteobacteria; order Burkholderiales; family Casimicrobiaceae; genus VBCG01. Next base: position 10,912 of record CAWDPJ010000017.1, read on the forward strand.
GGCCACGTTCTTGTCCGGGAGCTTGCCGATGTCCTCGGCAGTGACCACCTCGATGAAGTTGTCCGAAGCGCGCTTGGCCTCGAGGGACTTCTCCACCGAGTAGCGGATGCCGGTGACCTCCACGGTCGCATCGGGCGCGGGCGGCTTCGGCGCGGCGGGCGTCGCCTGCGCCAGCACGATCGGTGGTGACGACGCTGTTGCCGACGCGCCCGGCGTCGCTTGCCCCGTGGCCGGCGTTGCCGGTGTCGGCGCTGCTTTCGTCGCTGCGGGCTTGGCCGGCTGCGCTTGGGCCGTCGGGACGTCGCCCTGCTTCGGCACCGGCTGGGATCTCGGCCTGGGCGTGAACCGGAGCGGCCGCGCTCATCAATGCAAGTGCGACTGCGGTTGCAAGTGGCGTCTTCTTGAGCTTCATTGACCTTCCCCCTAGATGTGTGGCCTCTGGATGAATCCCGGCTTCGCTGGGTGGACGCTTGGAGCGCGGCCCGACGGGCGCACTCCGTTGTCGCGCTGCTGCAATCATGCAATGCCAATATACTACCACTACGGGCCAGTATGCTACCAATTTACGCGGAACGCCAGCATGCCGTATAGTCGCTATGCCGGAGTGCGGTTCGGACAGGCTCGCGAAGGGCTGCCGCCCGGCGTCCCGCGCTTCGACGTGAACATCCAGTGGTAACATACTGGTATTGAACGGCACGACGCCGGACGGGCCCGGCGACACCGCCCCGCGGGGCTTCGAGCCGAGGGGCACGGGAGATCGCCGAATGACGTCGCTGACGCAGATCCTCAAGACGCTGAACCCGGACGACGCGCTGCCGCTGTATCAGCAGTTGCAGCGCGCACTGCGCGAGGCGATCGAGAAGCGCATCCTCGGCCCGGACGATGCGCTGCCCTCGGAGCGCCAGCTCGCGGAAGAGCTCGGCGTTTCCCGGATCACGGTGCGCAAGGCAATCGACGGGCTGGCTGCCGAAGGCCTGCTCGTGAGCCGCCAGGGGTCGGGCAACTTCGTCGCCAACCGCATCGACAAGAACTTCGCAAAGCTGACCTCGTTTTCCGAGGACATGCGCGCCCGCGGGCGCACGCCGCGCAGCGTGTGGCTCAAGCGCTCCGAGGGAACGGTGACGCCCGAGGAGTCACTCAAGCTGGCGCTGAGTCCCGGCACCGAGGTCTATCGGTTCCATCGCCTGCGCTTCGCCGACAACGAGCCGATGTCGATCGAGTTCGCCACCATCGTCGCGTCGTGCCTGCCTTCGCTGGATGCGGTGGATGCTTCCCTCTACGACGCGCTCGAGCAGGCCGGCAATCGCCCGGTGCGTGCGCTGCAGCGGCTGCACTCGCTGCTGCTGACCGCCGAGCAGGCCAAGCTGCTGAAGGCGAAGGAAGGCGACGCCGGTCTGTTCGTCGAGCGCCTCGGCTATCTTCGCGACGGGCGCGCCGTCGAGCTCTCGCAGTCGTACTATCGCGGCGACATCTACGACTTCGTCGCCGAGCTGAGCGCGTTCTAGATAGGCCGACGCAAAAGGCGTTCGTGAGTTCGGTGCCTAGCGGGATTCCACCGTTGCGCCTTTTGCATCGGGGTTGGATTCACGCGGGCGCCTAGGGGCGGCCCGTCGGCGCCCGCCGGCAACAGCACAAAACAACACGCGTCGTGCGCGACGCTGCGCATCTGCAGCCGATTTGCATCACACCGCTAGCCAGCCCGAGCGAGCGGGACCGGCGCGCGACCGGGCGCTGTGCCGCGGCCTTCGAGCCATGCGCGCAGGGCATCGAGCGCGCCTTCGGCATAGCCCCAGGTCACTACGGCCGGTGCATCGACGTCGAGCACCTGGAACGGATTCCACAACGCGAGGTGAAGGTCGGGGCGCCAGAGCGCGGCTTGCCGGCCGAGCCGATGGTGCGGGTTGGACGCGACGAGCGTCGTGCGCCCGTCACGCGGAACCTCGCCCCAGTCGAGGCTGCCGAGATCGTCGAGTTGCACGACTTCGCAATCCTCGAAGCGTTCGAACAATCGCAGCGACGCGCGCGCCCGCCAGGCCCGGTTCGGATACACCATCGCCCGGCACCGCTCGCTGGGTGAACACGCGCAAGCGAGCGTCGAGTCCCGGTGGCGACCGCAGCGCCGACAAGCGCGAGCCCGCGCGCCCACGCGGTGCGCATCAACTGCTCGTCGGCCGCGCGCATCGAGTCGTCGTAGCCATCCGAATGCGCGGGGAAACGCTCGGCGAGCGCATCGATACGCGCCCGCGCGCGCAACAACTGTCGCAACCCGAGCGAACCCGCTGCAAGCTGCGCCTCGATCGCTTCGACACTCGCCGCTTGCTCCTGCGGGCTGCCCAATGCCATCACCATGTCGGCGCCCGCCTGCAATGCGAGCACGACGGCCTGGGCATGGCCATAGCGCTGCTGGATCGCGTTCATGACCAGTGAATCGGTGATGACGACGCCGTCGAAACCCCAAGCCTCGCGAAGCAGCTCGCCCAAGTATCGCGCGCGACAGCGTCGCCGGATGCTCGCCATCGAGGGCGGGATAGACGATGTGCGCCGTCATGATCGCCGGGCGCCTCACCGAGCAGCGATCCGGAACGGCAGCAGCTCCAGCGACTCGAGCACGTCCCGCGGCTTGTCGACGACGGGCAGCTCGAGATGCGAGTCGACGTGCGTGTCCCCGTGGCCGGGAAAATGCTTGACGCAACACGCCACGCGTTCCGAAAGCGCGCCACGCATCCACGCGCCACCCAGACGAGCGACCTCCATCGGGTCGGCGGAGAAGCTGCGCTCACCGATGACCGGGTTCGCGGAATTGTTGTTGACGTCCAGCACGGGGGCGAAATTCCAGTTGAAGCCGAGGCTGCGAACGCCCCGGGCAACGGCTGCGCCCACTCGCTCGGTCAGCGCGGTGTCGCCACCCGCGCCGAGCGCCATCGCCGAGGGCGCCTGCGGCAGGGAAAGCGCCCGCACGACGGCTCCGCCTTCCTGATCGATCGCGATCAACGCCTTCGCGCCGAGCACATCGCGCAGATCGGCGGTCAGTGCCCGAATCTCGGCCTCGTTGCCGAGGTTCTCGCGGAACAGCACCACCGCCCGGATGCGGTGCCGGCGCAGGAAATCCGCCTGCTCGCGATCGAGTGCCTTGCCCGTGATGTTCACCATCACGAGCTCCCCGGCATGGAACGCCGGGCGCGCCACGTTGGTCGCGCTCATTGAATCTGACACGCGCTGCGTCGCAGGCGAAGCGGTTTCACTTGATCGCGCCTTCCATGCCACGCATGAAAAAACGCTGAGCAAGGAAGAAGACGAGCAAGGCCGGTGCGATCGTCAGTACCGCCCCTGCGGCGATGACCCGCGTCGAGCTGCCGAACGTGCCGGACAGCTCGAGGATCCCCACGGCGAGCGGCATCAGGTCGGGTTTGGTCAGCACGACGCTCGGCCACAGGAAGTTGTTCCATGCCGTCACCATCGTCAGGATCGTGAGCGCCGCGATCTGCGGCAGCGCGAGCGGCAGCATGATCCGGAAGAAGATGTGCAGCTCCGACGCGCCGTCGATACGCGCCGCATCGAGCAGGTCCTGCGGTACCTCCTCGAACGCGGTCTTCATCATGAAGATGCCGATCGCCCCGGCGAGCGTGGGCAGGATCACGCCCGCGTGGGTGTTGACCAGGCGCAGATGGCTGGTGGTGATGAAGTTCACCAGGAAGTTGACCTCGGTGGGGAGCAGCAGCGTCGCGAGGATCACGGTGAACACCAGGCGCCGGCCGCGAAAGTGCAGGCGCGCGATCGGATAGGCGGCCAGCGAGCAGACCAGGATCGTCCAGACCACGGTCCAGAACGTGAGCCAGATCGAGTTCCAGAAGTAGGTACCGAGCTCGACGACCCGGAACACCTCGACGAAGTTGGCGGCCGAGGGTGCCCGCGGCAACAGCGAGGCGGGAAACGCGAACACGTTGCCTTCGGTGCCGACCGCCGTTGACAGCGTCCACAGGAACGGGAAGACGCAGGCCAGCGCGATCAGTACCAGCACGATGTAGTGGAGCATCGTGCGAATCCGGCGGCGCAAGGCGGACTGGGCGTGGCGCATGACGCTTCAGCGATGGCGCGGCCGGATGAAGCGGAAATTGAGCCACGCGATCGCGATGCAGAACACGCTGACCACGAGGCTCGCTGCAAGCGCGCGAGGAAAGTTGAACGCGCGCATTCCCTGGTCGTACGCGTAGTAGAGCCCGGTGTAGGTCGAGCTGACCGGACCGCCCTTGGTCATGACCAGCACTTCCTCCAGCACCTTCATCGCCGACAGCGTGGACAGCACCGTGCAGAGCAGGATCGTCGGCATGATCATCGGGATCGTGATGCGCCAGAAGCGGTCCCACCGGGTGGCGCCGTCCAGCACGGCGGCCTCGACGATGTCGTTCGGAATCGCCTGCAGCGCAGCCAGATACATCACCATGTACCAGCCGAGGCCGCGCCACACCGTCACCAGCATCACCGAGAACAGCGCGAGCCGATCGTCGCTGAGCCAGCCGATCGGCTCGCCGATCACCCGCAGCTGCTGCAGCACCGCGTTGATCAGCCCCTGCTCGTTGTACATCCATCCCCACATGATCCCGACCACGGACACCGACGTGACCACCGGCACGTAGAACGCGGCGCGAAACAGCTTGATGCCCGGCAGGCTGTTGTTGACCAGCACCGCGAGCAGGATCGCGCCGAGCTGGATGACCGGGACGACCAGCAGGTACAGCAGCGAGTTCCTGAGGCTGATCCAGAACACCGGATCCTCGAACAGGTCCTCGAAGTTGCGCAGGCCCACCCAGGTCGGCGGCGTGATGATCTTGTACTCGGTGAAGGCCAGATAGCTTCCCCACAGCATCGGCCAGAACGTGAACACCGCCAGCAGCACGAGCGCCGGCGCGAGGAACAGCCACGCGTGCAACGCTTGACGCGAGCGCGCGCGGCGCGCCGGCGTATGCGGTCGGTGCGATAGTCTTGCGTATCGACCGCCGGGGTCCGCGGTCCGCGCGGATCGCGTGCTTCGGCGGTGTCCGCGGAGGCAGAGCTCGCCGTCATTTCGAGAGCTGGGCGTTCCAGTAGGCAGCGGCCTCGTCGAGCGCGACCTGGATGTCCTTGCGCCCGATGATCGCGGCCTCGACCGCGTCCTGCAGCCGCTTGTTCATTCGCTCGAAACCGGGAACCCCGCCGACATACAGCGTGCGGACGACATCCATGCTGCGCGCACCGATCGCCATCGCCTTGTCGTAAGCGGCTGCGGTCGTCGGCAGGCGCTGGAAGTGCGGATCGGCGGCGGCCTTGCGGGCCGTCGGGAACGCCCCGGCGAGCTTTGCGAACGCAAGCTGGTTGTCGTCGTTGGTCAGGAACTTCGCGAACTGCGCGGCTTCGCCGGCGACGCGATCGCTCGTCCCCACCGGCATCGCGAAGTGGAACAGCCAGCCGCCCGCGGCAATGCCGCCGCCCGCGGGCGCGGGCGCGACGTCGGTGACCGCATAGATGTCCGGCGCATCGTCGCGGATGCGGATCAACGCGCTCGGCGGCGCCACCAGCATCGCCATGCGTCCCGACTTGTAGGCGTCGATCGAAGCCGGATAGTTGTCCTCGGCGAACAGCTTGTCCTTCAGGAGCCCGCCGGCCTTGTACGCATCGGCAAGGCGCGCAACCAGCGCAACGTGCCGCGGCGAGTTGAAGACCGCTTTCCGGTCCACCACCAGCGGCAGCCCCTCTTCGAGGAAGATGCCGGCGATCTTGCCGAGTGCGGGAGAGAAACCGTAGTGGCCGGTGCGGGCCCGGATCGACTTTGCGGCGGCAAGCTGCTCGTCCAGCGTCGCCGGCGCACGCGCGATGCCGGCCTGCTGGAACAATGTCTTGTTGTAGGCAAGCACGTTCACGCTGTTGTAGTGCGGGAAGCCGTAGATCTTTCCGTTGAACGTGAGATCGGCGATCGCGCCGTCGGTATAGGCGGCGCGGTCCGCGCCCAGCAGATCGTCGATCGGTCGCAGCGCACCGTACAGCGAATAGTCGTACGCCCACGGAACGTTGAGCTGCACCAGCGCGGGCGCGGAGCGCGCGACGATCGCCGCCGTCAGCTTGGTCTGCAGCGTGTCCCACGGCACGTCGACCCATTCGAGCTTCACGTCCGGGTGCGCGGCTTCGTAGCGGGTGACGAGATCCTTGAAATAGGGCGTGAACTTCGGCTTGAGGCTCATCGTCCAGAACTCGACGCGGATCGGCTCCTTGGCGGCGGCAACGCCGGCGAAGAGCACGACGCACGCCACCAGCACTCCAGCGAGCCAACGCACAAGCATCGAGGCGAACGCCGGTTCATCGCGTGCGCGTGACCTTGGCGAGATGGCGCGGCGCATCGGGATCGAGGCCTCGCGCGCGCGCCAGCGCCTCCACCATCGGATAGAAGCTCTGGATCGCTGCGATCGGATCGAGATCCTCCGCACCGGTCACGGTGAGCGTCGAGATCGCCGCGAGGCGTTCCGGCGGGCGCAGCCAGCAGCACCCGCGCACCGTGCGCACGCAGGTCGTCGGCCAGCGCAAGCAGGCCGGCTTGCGCCGGGCCGCGCGGCGCGAACACGAGGACGGGATACCCCTCCTCGACCAGTGCAATCGGTCCATGGCGAACCTCGGCACCGGAGAAGGCCTCGGCCTGGATGCCGCAGGTCTCCTTGAGCTTGAGGGCCGCTTCCATCGCGATGGCGAGGCCCGTGCCGCGGCCGATCACGAACAGCCGGTCGACGCCAACGAGTGCGTCGATCGCGCGGTGCCAGGGCTGTTGCGCGGCGTCCCGCAGCGCGCTCGGCAGTGCGTGCAGGGCATCGCGCAACGTAGCGTCATCTTGCCACGCCGCGACGATGCGCGCAGCGGCGACCAGTTGGGTGATGCAGCTCTTCGTCGCCGCCACACTGGTCTCGGGGCCGGCATGCAGCGGCAACACCCAGTGCGCGGCCTGCGCCAGCGGCGACTCGGGGTCGTTGACGATGGCAACGGTGCGCGCGCCGCCGTCGTGAAAAAAGCGTGTCGGCAGCACGAGGTCCGGGACTTTGCCCCGATTGCGAGAACGCGAGCGAGAGCAACCCCTCGCACTTCAGGCGCGACTGGTAGAGCGTGATCAGCGACATCGGCAACGACGTGACCAGCAGGCCGAGCCGCGCCATGACGAGATAGGCCATGTAGTGCGCGGCGTGATCCGAGCTGCCGCGCGCGACCGTCAGCGATGCGCGCGGCGGATCGGCGCGCAGGTTCGCGCCCAGCGATGCGTAGACCTCATCGTCGACCGACAGCAGCCGCGCCGCGGCTTCGGGCGCCTCGCGAGCTTCATCAAGCATCCGCGAGGTCAATCGCCTCTCCTTCGGCCACCACGCGCTGCAACTGCAGGTCTCGGTCGAGCACGACGATGTCGGCCCACGCGCCCTCGACGAGCCGCCCGCGGTCGAAAAGTCCGAGGTAATCCGCCGCATGCGTCGAGACGCGCATCGACGCTTCGCCGACCGACAGCCCGAGAGCGACGAGATTGCGCAGCGCCTGGTCCATCGTCAGCGTGCTTCCCGCCAGCGTCCCATCCGCCAGGCGAACGCCACCGAGGCATTTGGTGACGCGGTGACGTCCGAGCCGGTATTCGCCGTCCGGCATGCCGGCCGCGGCCGTCGAGTCGGTCACGCAGAAGAGGCAGGGAATCGCGCGCAGCGCAGCGCGCAGTCGCGCCGGGGTGGACGTGCAGCAGGTCGGGAATGATCTCCGCGTAGCGGGCATGGGCGAGCGCTGCACCGACGATGCCCGGCTCGCGGTGATGCATGCCCGACATCGCATTGAACAGGTGGGTGAAGCCGCCAGCGCCGCGCTCCAGCGCGGCGACGCCCTCCTCGTAGCTGCCGAGCGTATGCCCGATCTGCACCTGGAAGCCTTCGATGCGAAGTGCCGCGATGATGTCGAGGTTCCCCGGCAGCTCGGGCGCCAGCGTGATCAGGCGGATCGGTGCGAGCGCGTGCAGCGCGCGGATCTCGGGTATCGACGCCGGCCGCACGAAGTCGGGCTGCGCGCCGAGCTTGCCGGCGTTGATGTACGGGCCCTCCAGATGCACACCCAGGACACGCGCCGCGCCTGCCGAGCGCGCCCGGCATGCCGGCGCCATCGCGGCCATTGCCGTTTCCAGCTCCGGCAGCGGCGCGGTCATCGTCGTGGCCAGCAGCGACGTCGTGCCGTGCCGCCCGTGCAGGCGCGCGATGCAATCGATCGCATCGCCGCCTTCCATCGTGTCGCGTCCGCCACCGCCGTGGACGTGGGTGTCGATGAACCCGGGTAACACCAGTGTACGAGCTTCGCTGCGCGCTTCGTCGTCGCTCACCGGTGTGCCGGTGATGCGCACGATCCGGCCACCATCGTGCTCGAGCCGCCCGCGAACGAAACCGCCCTGCGTCAGCACGTGCCCTTCGATTGCGCCGGGCCAGCTCACGGCTCGCGCCTCATCTCGGCGACGAAATCGTAGTAGTCGCAGTGGCAATAGGAGTGGGTCAGCTCCACCGACTGCCCCGATTCCAGGTAGCCGACGCGCGTGATGTACAGCACCGCCCGGCCAGGCGGCACTTCGAGCAGGCGAGCGAGCCGCGCATCCGCATTCATCGCCCGCAGATGCTGCAACGCGCGTACCGGCGCGCGGCCGATCGTCGCCAGATGGGCGTACAGCGAAGCATCCACCTTGCGCGGGTCCGGCAGCACGTGCTCCGGCAGTACGCTTACTTCATAGGCCATGACCACGTCGTCGGCGAGTCGCAACCGCTCGAGGCGCGCAACACGCGCGCCCATCGACAGTCCGAGCGCCAGCTGCTCCTCGGGAGCGGCCGCCGTGAGCGTGCGGTCCAGCCAGCGTGACGACGCCGTGAAGCCCCGCTGCTCGAGCTCCTCGGAGAAGCTCGTCAGGCGCGACAGCGGTTGCTCGAGCCTCGGCGCGATGTAGTTGCCCGATCCGCGCCGTCGAACGACGAGGCCCTGCTCCACCAACTGATCGATCGCCTTGCGCGCGGTCACGCGCGACAGCCGCAGCGATTCGGACAGCACGCGCTCCGAAGGTAGCGCTTCGTCGGCCTTGTAGCGCCGGTCGCGGATCGCCTCGGCGAGCTTCTGGGCGAGCTGCATGTAGAGCGGCGACGCGGCGCTCGCGTCGGGCTTGAACTCGAAGTTCACCTGGTTGATCCCCCGGCGCTCGCCATCGTGCGCCGAATCAGGCAAAGCGCGCCGTCCAGCGCGTCGCCGGCCGGCTCGACCAGGCGACTCCGCACGGTCGCCGTGAACCGAGGTTCGAGGCGCTGCCCGATGCTCCCGCACACGACCAGCGGCAGCGTTCCTGTCGGATCCAACGCCATCGCGAGCGCCTCGAGCGATCGCGCCGCGTCGTCGAGCAGCTGCCTGGCCCAGGGGTCAGTGGCACTGGTGTCGAACACCAGCGGCGCAAGTCCGGCATAGGCGTGTTGCCCTGCGCGCTCGCACCAGGCGAGCAACGCTTCGCGGCTGGAGCCGGCAACGTCGAAAATGGCATGAACGAGTGGCCCCGGCGCGACCCTTCCGTCCACGGCTTGCTGCGCGCGCTGCATTGCGCGCAGGCCGAGCCACGCGCCACTGCCTTCGTCACCGATCGGGAAGCCCCAACCGCCGGCCGAGACGCGCTCGCCGTTGTCGTACAAGGCCTCGCCTGCGCTGCCGGTCCCCGCGACCACCGCGGCACCTGGTCGTCCGCGATGTGCGCCCAGCAATGTCGCATAGGCGTCGCTGTCCAGTGCGAGTCGGGCAAAGGGCGGCGCCGCGCGCAGGAATCCCTCGTAACGGGTGCGCACGATCGCGCCAGCGACACCAAGTCCGAGTGCGCACGATTCGCGCCTCGGGACGACGACCCCCGCCGCGCGAAACGCCTCGTCGATAGCGTCGAGGACGTTGGCCCAGGCCTGCTCGATGCCCTGCCCCAGCGCGGAGGGACCCGCTTCGGCGAAGCCGAGCACGCGCGCCGTCGGGCGAAGTCACCCGCGCCCGCGTGCCCGTGCCGCCGCCGTCGACTCCGATGACGTAGTGAACCGGGGGGGTGTGGCTTGCCATCAGGCGACGGTGTCCGTCATCGAGTGGCCGCGAGTGTGCTGGGAAGATACCAGTTCGTCAATTGGTATCTAACTGGTGTTCTCCGGGGGTCCGATCGGTCGTCTACGAAGCGGGCTGATGAGGGCGGCGAACACACGATGACTGCGTTGGGACCGTACCGCTGCGAACCGTTCGCGATTTGCAATCGAATTTGCAGCTTGCGCCGTCGTGTAGCGGCGCGATTTTCCGAAGCCGATGCTTCGCGAATATTCCGCGGCCACGACGGGAATAATCCCTTCGACGCGAGCCGCGTTGCGTACGAATCTGTCGGTTGCAACGTCCCACTAGCGATCTCGCAGACGAGACCAAGGAGGAAGGTATGCAACCCAAGTTGCTGACGACACTGTTCGCGGTCGCGCTCATTACCGGGTGCAGGCCCGCCGTGTGGGTCGTTCAACCTGGCGATTCGGTGTCGACGCCCCTGACCACATTCAGTGTGCAGTTCCACGAGTACTATCAGCCGGGAACGTTCAAGGCGTTCCTCGACGGACAGGACATCACGTCGTCGTTTTCTCCGGCCGGCGTGCCCACCGGCACTGCCGCCGCGCCCTGGAACCAGCCGTACATCGGCGGTGATCCAGTTCCCGGGGGGCTCTACATCGGTGGGCCGCAAGGCCCTTATTCGTCACTCGGCCAGTCCCATCGGGCACGTCCGATCGCGCGCTTGCCGATGAGGCCATCGCGTACTACCAGACGGCAGCACGCGCCTTCAAGCGAAACGCGTTGCTGGGACATGCGTACGCCCGACGGTAAGTTGGCGACAGACCGTCCACGCAGCGACACCGCTGCGAGGAACTCGGCTAGGACGGCAGGCCTGTCCCGAGCGTGCTCGAAGGGGTCGCTGCGCGGTTCTCGGCGCGGAAGAGCACGATGCGGCGAGCGACGACGGACCTGATACTCACGGTGGAACAGGACGCAGGACCAACCAGACTCAAGCCGACTCAGCCCCACAACGGCAATGACGAGGTCGCAACCAGGATCTGCGAATGGTCCTCGCTCGGCACGACGAGGCATGCTGGAACACTTTGCGACCTGACCGATGAAGAAGGCGATTGCGGCGAGAAGCAGCGCGAAGCCAAGTACGGCCAAAGATGGCCGTGTCGCGATGCGTACTGCGCCGCACCCGGAAATGCCGCCGCGCTGGGTTGCGATCACCCGGACGTCGACTGGCGCGGCCGGTCGAGCAGCGCCACCGCTCGGGCGAAGACATAGAACAATGCGGTCGGGCGAATCCGGCGTCATTCAGGCCCGCTAAGGAGTGGCGCGTGGTCGCTGCTTGCCAGGCCGAACGCCAGGGCGGCGGCGCTCGATCGCCGGAGTCGGGACCAGGAAGCGCGCCGTAATTCGAAAGGGCCGGTCTCCCCCTCTTTGCCCACTGATGGTCATCCAGGCGGTCGACACAACGAGGTAGAAGGTCAACGCGGCGATCAGCGCCGTTAAAGGACGCCGCCACCGGCTTCGTGATGGCGATGTAGGCGCCGATCGACGGACGTGCCCAGCATCGGCTATGAAAAACAGGTTCCCGCCGCTGCGCGATGCGGCCGGAATTCCCTTACGCGTAAAGGAGCTACCAACAGCTTCGCCGCGCCCGCGAGCAATCCGATCGCCCCCAGACGGTGACATGGCAGACCAGGGCAATCGTCATACTCGGCGCGCTCAGGTTCCAAAGCGCCACTGTTTAGTCGGGTAGTACCCCACTGTCAACCTGACGTTGGCTACGGCGAATCCGGAGAAGACAGCAACGGAACAGGCTAATCGACCGCGTCAACCACTACAACGGAATATTCGCCACCCAGGCACGGTATCGGCCGTAGTCGATGGCCATTCAAACGCCGATGATTGGAGGTGAAAGGCGACCCTGGAGCCATTGGTGACGACATCACGCCGCACTCGAAACACGCTGATCGCAAGAATTCTCATCGTGCTTTTCAGTGCGCTCCTTGCGAACACGGCCATCGCGGAGCGCTGGCAGATCCTCTGGACAGGCAACTTCGGAGCCCAGGGCGCCATCGAGCTGGACTCGATCACCCCCGCCCCGGAGTATCCCAGCGCGATGGGATTCTGGTTCTACGTGCACCGCGGCATCGACACGTTCGATTGTTCGCCGCCGACAAACTGCCTTGCAACCTCGCAGCTGACCTACTACTACGTCGATTGCGGAAGGATGCAGGCAGCGGTGATTCGACGGATACCGATGAACCTCCGTGGCAAAGTCGTCGAAATCATCGATGCGCCTGTCCCGGTCTGGTTCTCGCTTGTCTGGCACCCCGGGCGAAGGGACCGCAGGGGAGAAGATCTCGAAGTATGGGAGCGACATCATCGCGAAGCCCGATACTTTTGCGGGAAATACGACGTTGGCCTAGTAGACAGAGCGCTCAAGTCTTACGTGCCGCTGCTTCGCTGATCTCGGACGCGTGGGCCATGCGGCCATGGATCCCCATCGTCGACGATCATCCCCAAGTATCACGAGCCTCCATGAATTCGCGGACACACCGAAACGGCCGACAATCAACGTGCTTGGCCAAGTCAGTCCGGTCGGAAATCTGCGTTACGACAAATAGGCTATGCAAAGTGTCCATGGATTTGAAAGAAGGCCAGTAACGTGCTTGTTGTGGGAGTAAGGCTCCGCCGACTTAAAACGTTCGCAGCGCTCGCTCCAGCGCCTCCTCGAACACCCCCGCATCCTCGTGAGTCACGCACAGCGGCGGATTGATCCGCAGCACGTTCTTGTATTGTCCCGAGCGGCCGACAATGACGCCATGCTCGCGCAGGCGCTCCTGCACTCGCCCGGCCTCCACGTCGCCGGGTTCTCGGGTTTTGCGGTCCCGCACGATCTCGATGCCACGCATCAGGCCGCGGCCGCGAACGTCGCCAACGATCTCGTGCCCCTCGCGTGCGCGCTCCAGCGCGTCACCAAAGAGCGCCCCGATTACCAAGGCGTTACGCTGTAGTCCTTCCTCCTCGATCACCTGCAGCACCGCACGCCCCGCCGCGCACGCCATCAGGTTCGAGCCATAGGTGTTGAAAAACTTGCGCTGCGCCATCGCCTGCGCGATCTCACGACGGGTGATCATCGCCGCCAGCGGAAACCCGTTGCCGATGCCCTTCGACATCACGATGATGTCCGGCACCACGATCGTCGAGCTCGAAGCCCCAGAAGCGTTCGCCGGTGCGCGCGAAACCGGTCTGCACTTCGTCGGCGATCAACAGACCGCCAACGCTGTGGATCCGCTCGGCAGCCCTGCGCAGGTAACCTTCCGGCATGGGGATGACCCCGCCGTAGCCCTGTATGGGTTCGACTATCAGGCCGGCGACCACCCCCGAAGTAGATGAATCGATGACGCGGCGCAGGTCATCGAGGTAAGGATCGATCCCTGGTCCGTAGGCGCCACGGTACTGATCCGGATTGTGCACATGCACGTAGCCGGGCGCCTGCGGAACCGGCTGATGGCAAAGCGCGAGGCCGCTGGCGGCCATCGCACCGAAATGCATGCCGTGGTAGGAGTTGCGAAGCGTCAGCATGTCGAAGTTGCGCGTGTAGGCGCGCGCGACCAGTACGGCCAGGTCGATCGCCTCGGCCCCGCTGTTTACGAAGTGCGCGACCCAGTCGTGGCCGGTGGGAAGCGTAGCGATCAGCTCCTCCGCGAATTGCCCTGGCAGCGGGTGGTAGTACATCGTGGTGACGTGCTGTAACTCCCGCATCTGCTCATGCACCGCCGCGGTCACCCGCGCGTGCGCGTAGCCGACGCTGATGCAAAGGTTCTGCGCCAGGCAGTCGAGGTGGCGCTTTCCATCGGCATCCCAGACGTATTGACCCTCGCCGCGCGCAAGCAGCAGCGGCCGCTCAAATGCGGTGAAGCTGGCGAGCGACGGCGACAGGTAGCGTTCGCGGCTGGCGGCCACGTCGTCGTAGTTCCAGTCGAGTGGCTTCAGTTCAGCACCTTTACGTTCAACCCGGATTTCATGAACGTGCTGTCCACCGGTGAAAAGAGATGCGCTGCACTACGCTGGAGACAGCTCCCCGCGCCGCCAGTATAGCGAGCTCGTTGATGTAGACTGCACCGCCATCTCCAGCACTCCGACGAACTGTGACCGAGCCTGCTGTCGACACACCCGCAGCTTCCCGCGCGACTGGCTGGCGCATCGGTGTCGACATCGGCGGCACCTTCACCGACCTCGTCGCGGTGTCCCCGGCCGGCTCCATTAGCGTTTTCAAGGTGCCGTCGGTGCCTGCGGACCCCGGAGCCGGCGTCCTCGCCGCGCTCGAGTGCGCGGCGCAATCGGTCGATCTGAAGGTGTCCGAATTCCTCGCTAGAACGGCGCTGTTCGCGCACGGCTCGACGATCGCCACCAACACCCTGCTCGAAGGCAAAGGCGCGCGCGTCGGGTGTCTGACCAGCACAGGGTTCCGCGACAGCTTGGAGATTCGTCGCGGCATTCGCAACAACCCTTGGGAGCATCGCATCCCATACCCGCCGGTGCTCGTCCCGCGATTTTTGCGCCGGCCGGTGCGCGGTCGGATCGACGCCGACGGCAGCGAATTCGTAACGCTCGAGCTCGCTGACGTCGTGGACGCTGCGAGCCGTTTCCGCGCCGACGGGGTCGAAGCGGTGGCAGTCTGTTTGTTCAACAGCTACGTCGACGATCGCCACGAGCAGGCCGCCGCCTCGGAACTGGCCAGGCATTGGGACGGCCGATGGATCACCGTGTCGTCGCGGCTGGCGCCGATCATGGGTGAGTACGAACGGACTTCGACGGCGGTGATGAACGCGTACGTCGCACCGCGCACCGTCGGCTATCTGCGCGCACTCGACGAGCGGCTACGTTCGCTGGGCCTTGCGCGGCCGATGCTGCTGATCCAGAACAACGGCGGCGCAGTCTCGGTCGAGCAGGTCGCCGAGCGGCCGGTGACGCTGCTGCTGTCCGGGCCGGCTGCCGGCGTCGGTGCGCTTCGGTACTACGCGAAGGCGATCGGCTCCGATGACCTGATCTCGATGGAGATCGGCGGCACCAGCTGCGACGTAATCTTGATGAGCCGCGGCGAAGTCGGTTTCACCGAGCTGCTCGAAATCGACGGCTACCATGTGGTCAGCCCCTCGGTCGAGGTACATACGATCGGCGCGGGTGGCGGCACGATCGCCAGCGTAGATGCGGCGGGTCTGCTGTCCGTCGGGCCTCGCGGTGCCGGTGCGGTACCCGGCCCCGCCTGCTACGGATTGGGCGGCACCGCGCCGACCATCACCGACGCGCAGCTTGTGCTTGGCCGGCTCAAGGCAGAGAGCTATGCGGGCGGCAAGGTGCGCATCGACCCCGCGCTCGCCGTCGAGGCGATCGACCGGGCCGTGGCGCGGCCGCTTAGGGTCGACGTGGAGGACGCCGCCATCGGCATGATTCGACTGATGGAGCAGAAGTTGCTCCACGCGGTGCAGCGCATCAGTATCGAGCGCGGCCACGACCCCGGCCGCTTCACGCTAGTGGCCTGCGGCGGCGCCGGTCCGCTGCACGGCGTCGAGGTCGGGCGGCAACTCGGGGCGCACAGCGTGTACGTGCCGCGGCTGTCCGGTGCCTTCTGCGCGCTCGGAATGCTGCACGCCGACGTGCGTCACGATTACGGGCGCGTGCATCTCGATCGGCTGGACGGTGCGAACATCGCGCGGATGCAGGCGGTCTACACCGAGCTCGAGCGGGAGGCTTCCGACATGCTGGCGCGCGAGGGCTTCAGCGGCGGCGCGCAGCTCGTGCGGGCGCTCGACCTGCGCTACATCGGGCAGCAATGGGACATCCGCGTGCTGCTGCCCACGACCGCGTTCGACGGCAATGCATTCGACGCCGTCGAAGTACGCCGCCGATTCGAGACCGAGCACAATCGCCTGTTCGGACATGTCCAGCCAGAGGGGATCGTCGAGATCACCAAGTTGCGAGTGACCGGTATCGGAACACTGGCGCCGCTGTCTTTGCCGAGTCCGCGACCGGCAATCGGAATCCCGCAGCCGATCGAGCGGCGCCGCGTCTGGATCGATCGGACGACCGGCTGGGTGAACACGCCGATCCTCGACGGCAGTGCATTGCACCCGGGCCAGCGTGTCGACGGCCCTGCTATCGTCAACGAAGCCACGACCACTGTGCTAATCGGCGCCGGGGATCGGCTGGCCGTCGATGCGGCCGGCAACTTCATGATCACGCTGCGCACCGCCGACGCGAGCGCGGCGGCGCGCGAGAAGGCGAGGGTCGTCGCATGAGATCGGATCCGCCGGCACTTGATCCCGTCACGCTCGCTCTGGTCCAGAACCGGCTCGACCACGTCGCGCGGCAAATGGGTTGGGTGATGATCCGCACCTCGCGCAGTCCGATCTTCAATCAATCGCACGACTTCTCGTGCTTCGTGACCGACGCGCGGGGCACGCTCGTGTCGCAGGCCGACGGCATTCCGATCCACACCGGCGGCGGCGGTTTCGCGGTGCGTGCCTTGCTCCGCGCGTTCGCCGGCCGCATCGATCCCGATGACGCGTTCCTGCTCAACGATCCCTACGTTGCCGGTGGCAACCATCTGCCGGACTGGGTGATCGCGCGACCGGTGTTCGCCTGCGGCGCACTGTTCGGCTTCTGCTGCAATCGCGCGCACCAGTCGGACATCGGCGGTGGCGCCGCCGGCACCTACAATCCGGCCGCGACGGAGATCTTCCACGAAGGCATCCGCCTGCCACCGCTGAAATTGGTCGAACGCGGCGTCGTTCGCGACGATCTCTGGCAACTGCTGATGATCAACACCCGCTGCCCGGACCTTCTCGATGGCGACCTGCGCGCCATGCTTGGCTCGACGCGCATCGGCGCCGAGCAGGTCGCCGAACTGGTCGAGCAGCTCGGGCCGGAAGTGGCGGCACGCTACTTCGACGGCATCCTCGACCATGCCGACCGGCGGCTGCGAGTGCTGCTGAGTGCGCTGCCCGACGGCACCTACTGTGCCGAGGAGCGCTTCGACAACGACTGCTTCGAGCCCGCCGACATCCGGATTCGGGTCGCGCTGACCATCACCGGTGACCGGTTGACGGTTGATTTCACCGGCACCCATCCGCAGATCCGCGGCTTCAAGAACAGCTCGCTGGCGAACACGTACTCTGCCGTGTATGCGGCGATCGCGTCGTTCTTCGACGCCGACGTGCCACGCAACGAAGGCACGTTCCGCGCGGTCGCGATCATCGCGCCCGAAGGCTCGCTGGTGAACGCACGTCCGCCGGCGCCGATGACCATGTGCACGGTGTTTCCGGCGCACGAGATCATGCACATCTGCTGGTGGGCGCTCGGCCAGGCCGACCCGACGCGCAACTGCGCGGGTTGGGGTAAGAACACCTTTCCGGTAACCTCCGGAACCGCTGCGGACGGCCGCACCTGGGTGATGTATCACTGGGGTGGCAACTCCGGCGCGGGAGCCGTCCGCGGGCGCGACGGCTTCAACCAGATGGGACCGATGATCACGTTGGGCGGCTTGGTGATCCCGAACGCCGAGACCTATGAGCAGCTCTATCCCGTGCGGGTCCGGCGGCAGGAGATGCGTCCCGATGCCGCCGGCGCCGGCCAGTGGCGCGGCGGCACTGGCGTGGAATACGACGTCGAGCTGAAGTCGCCGGCCGAGTATTCTTTTCGTGGCGAAGGCATGGGACGTCCAACCGGCCTCGGCGTCGAAGGGGGTTCCGATGGCAGGGTGGCGCGCATCGCCGTCGTCGAAGGTACGGGGGAGCCGCGCACGCCGCCGCCCTATGCGCTCTGGCAACTCGGCCCGTCTCGGCTGACCGTGGCCTCTCCAGGTGGTGGCGGGTACGGTGACCCCCTCGATCGCGATCCGGCGGCGGTGTTGCGCGATGTGCGCGACGAGGTGGTGACGCAACGTGAAGCGGAGGAGGTCTACGGGGTAGTGTTCGCCAGCGGGACCCATTCAGTCGACGACACGCTAGTGATCGGCACCGAAGCCACCGCAGCGCGACGTCATGAGATGCGCGCCGCACGGCATGCGGCGACTGCGTCCACAGCGCCATGAGCAACGGCCTTCGCAGTCGGTCCCGCGATTTGGCGTTGCGCTTGCTGCTGCCGGTGATCCTGATCGTCAGCTGGTACGTGGTCACCAACGTCCACGCGCTGTTTCACCCGGTGATCCTGCCATCGCCGCTGGCCGTGCTTGCGGATGTTTGGCAAGCTCGTGGCCAACGGCGAGCTATGGACGCACATCGTCGCGAGCCTCGAACGCATCTTCTATGCGAACCTGGCGGCGCTGGCACTCGGGGTGCCGCTGGGATTGGCGATGGGCCTCTACCGCCCGGTCGAGAAAATGTTCGATGGACTGATTGGACTGTTCCGGCCGATACCGCCGCTCGCCTGGGTGCCGTTGTCGATCCTGTGGTTGGGCATCGGCACACTGTCGGTGGTGTTCATCACGTTCCTCGCGGCGTTCTTCGCGGTGCTGATCAACACCATCGCCGGCGCCCGCGCGGTCGACCGCCTGCATGTGCGCGCCGCACTGTCGCTCGGCGCCGGACGGCGGCGGATGATGACGCACGTGGTGATGCCGTCGGTGGCGCCTTACATCTTCACCGCTTTCCGCATCGCGCTCGGCGTGTCGTGGATGAGCATCGTCGCCGCCGAGCTGGTCGCCGCCTCCAGCGGTCTCGGCTACATGATCATGTATTACCGGGAGGTGCTGCGCACCGACGCGATCATCGTCGGCATGCTGACCATCGGCGTGATCGGCTTGATGATGGATCTCGCCACCCGCCGGCTCGAGCGCTGGCTGATGCCGTGGCGTCATGGCTTCACCCTGGCATGACGGCGTCGCCGAAGATCGCCATCGCCAGCGTGTCGAAGCGCTTCGACTCCAGCGCGCGGACAGAGCGTGACCGCGCTCGAACAGGTCGACCTGACGATCGCCGCCGGCGAGTTCGTCACCATCGTGGGTCCCAGCGGGTGCGGCAAGTCGACGCTGCTCAACATCATCGCCGGCTTCGAGACCGCCTCGTCGGGACAGGTGACGCTGGATGGACGGCCGATCGCGGGACCGGGTCCGGAGCGCGGCGTGGTGTTCCAGGAGTACGCGCTGTTCCCCTGGCTGACGGTCGCCGGCAACATCGCGTTCGGACCGGCGAGTTGCAGCACGACGCCTGCCGAGGTCGAGCGGCGTGTGCGCGAGTGCGTGGCGCTGGTCAAGCTCGACGGCTTCGCCGACAAGTATCCGCACGAGCTCTCGGGTGGCATGCGCCAGCGTTGCGCGCTCGCCCGCTGCATCGCCAACGATCCCGAGGTGATGCTGATGGACGAGCCGCTGGCGGCAATCGACGCGCTGACCCGGCTCGACCTGCAGGACGAGTTGCTGCGGATCTGGTCCGAGGCCTCGCGAGCGCGGGCGCGGACCGTGCTGTACATAACGCACGCGATCGACGAGGCGATCTATCTCTCCGATCGAGTCGTCGTGATGAGTCATCGGCCCGGGCGGATCCGCCGCGAAATCCGCGTGCCGTTCGGCCGGCCCCGCGATCCGGAAGTGCGCACCCGCGACGCGTTCCACCGGCTGTCCGACGAGATCTGGCAGCTGTTGCGACGCGACTTTTCACCGAAGGAGGAGACGCGATGAACCGCAGGATGCTGTTAACGATGACTGCCGCAGTGACCCTGCTTGCGCTTGTTCCCCCTGCCGAGGCACAGAAGAAAGTGACGGTGAATATCGGCTGGAATCCGCTGGCCGGCGGCACCCCGATCATCGGCACGATGATCCAGGAAAAGCTCTTCGAGAAGGAGGCGCAGAAGCTCGGCTACGAAGTGACCGCCGCGTGGCAGCAGTTTCCCGGCGGCGCGCCGATGGCCAACGCCGCGATGGTCGCCGGCCGGCTCGACATAGACGTCGATTTCGCTGTCGGCGCCATCGTTCCCCGGATCAAGAACAAGGTGCCGATCGTCATCTTCGGCATACACGCGAGCCACCTGTCGAACGCTGTCGTCGTGCGTCCGGGCAGCGACATCAATGAAGTTTCCAAGCTCGCCGGCAAGACCGTCGGCCTGCCGATCGCCACCAGCGCGCACTACACGCTGGCCACCATCGTCAAATACCAGACCGGCAAGACCTTGCAGGAGATGAACATCAAGCTGGTCAACATGGTCCCCAGCGAAGGCATCAAGATGCCGCAGGGCATCGATGCCGCCGGCGTCTGGGTGCCCCTGCGCTTCATGGGCAAGCCGCTCGGCACCGCCGAGCTTCTGGTGGACTCGAGCGCGTTCAACGGTGCGGCCCACCGCCAGCCGAACCAGCGCGCGGCCGATGCCGCCACGGCCTGGGGCTACCCGGAAGGCTACCTGATCGACCGGCTCTATCTTTGCGCGCGTGCCGCCTTCGCCAAAGAGCATCCCGACCTGCTGGTCGCGTTTCTGCGGGCGCGCATCGAGGCGCAGCGACTCGCCGTCGCCAATCAGCCCAAGGCGCTGGAGGTCGCCAACGAATGGTGGAAACTCGAACCGGCGGTCGCCGCGCAGGCGCGCGATACCTACCCGGAGAACACCAACATCCGCAACGCGCCGTACGTGGTGGAGTTCGATGCGCTGGGCATCATCAAGGGCAGCGAGTTCTTCGCGTCGATCGGCACCATCGACGGTCCGGTCACGTGGGATGAACTCAAGCCAGTGCTGATGCCGGCAGCGGAAATGCAGAAGCGCGCTTGGGAGGCCGGTGGCAGCAGGCCGAGCGTGGCGGAGATGGAAGCAGGCTTCAAGGGCTCCAATCCCACCTGGCCGCAGTTGACGATCGCCGGGGGTCGTCCGGTCTGGATGTGGGACCAAACGCCGAAGTGGGGCGAGCGCCACTACAAGGCGGGGCCGTTCACGGCGACGAAGTGACGACACCGTGAGCGACGCCGTCTTCCATCGGGAGCTCGAACGCGACTACCCGGTGGCAAGCCATGCCCGCGGCGTCTACATCTACGATACCGCGGGCAAGCGCTACCTCGACGGCGCCGGCAGCGTGTTCGTCTCGCACATCGGCCACGGCGTCGCGGAGATCGAGGCCGCCATCGGCGCGCAGATGCGCGAACTGGCGTTCGCGCACACCTCGTACTTCGCGAGCGAAGCCGAGCGGCGCTTCGCGGACAAGCTCGTCGCGATGGCGCCGCGCGGCTTCGGCAAGGTCTGGATGTCGACCTCGGGTGCCGCCGCCAACGAGACGGCGGTGAAGCTCGCGCGTCATTACCATCGGGTGAACGGCGAGCCGGAACGGCACCTCGTCATCGCCCGCCGGCATTCCTATCACGGCAGCTCGCTGGGCGCGCTGTCGTTGACCGGCCAGCTCGGCGCGGCGCGAGCCGTACGCCCCGTACCTGCTGGACGTTCCGCACATCGCGCCGCCCAACTGCTATCGCTGTCCGCTCGGCCTCACGTATCCCGACTGCGGGGTCGCCTGCGCGGACGAACTGGAACGCGAGATCGTCCGCGCCGGACCGCGAAACGTCTCGGCGTTCATCGTTGAGCCCGTGTCGGGCGGTCCACTCGGCGCAATGACACCGCCTGCGGAATACCTGCCGAAGATCCGTTCGATCTGCGACAGGCACGGCGTGCTGCTGATCGTCGATGAGGTGATCACCGCTGCCGGCCGCACTGGCCGCAACTTCGCCGTCGACCACTGGGGCGTGATACCGGACCTGATCACCTGCGCCAAGGGCATCGCCGGCGGCTACCTGCCGAT
Organism: uncultured beta proteobacterium; assembly: GCA_963804205.1. GTDB lineage: Bacteria > Pseudomonadota > Gammaproteobacteria > Burkholderiales > Casimicrobiaceae > VBCG01. The sequence goes on from CAWDPJ010000017.1 coordinate 32,756, forward strand.
CGGCGCGGTGCTGGTGCACGAGCGGATCTTCGCCGCCATCGCCGCGTCGAGACAGTCATTCCGTCACGGCGAGACCTTCGCCGGGCATGCGGTAATGGCGGCGGCAGGCGAAGCAGTGCTGCAATACATCGACACGCACGGGTTAGTGGAGCGAGCCGCGACGCTGGGTCCATACCTGGGGCAACGACTCGCGACCCTGTACGCGCTGTCGATCGTCGGCGACGTGCGTGGCCTGGGTTTGCTTTGGGGAGTCGAGCTCGTCCGCGACAAGGTGACGAAGGCGCCGTTCAAGCGAGCCCTGCACGTGAGCGAGCGTATCGCCGACGAGTGCTTTGTACGCGGCTTGCTGGTAGTGCCGGGGGTGGGCGCTGCCGACGGTATCGAGGGCGATACGATCACGCTCGCCCCGCCACTGACTATTACCAAGGACGAGATCGACGAGCTGGTCGGCCTGCTCGGGGACGCAATCCGCGCCGTTGGTTTGCAGATCGACAGCGATTAGCGTCGTATTGTGTTCCCCTCCTCAGTAGGTGACCTTGACGGCGGGTCGATCGGTTTCCAGGCTCGCGCGCACCTCATCCACGCAAGCACGAAGGTCAGCGAGATAGGGTTCCCGTGCCGGCTGGTGAATCAACGACAGCATCAGGTGCATCCCTGGCGGCTTCCGGATGAACCCCGGTAGCCAGCCTCGGGGACGCATCCGTTCACCGACTTGCAGCATGTCAACGCCGTCGCTGCTGAAGCTCAGAATCGACAGGTGCGGCTTGCCGTTCACGTGCAGGCCGGGAATCGACTCGATGCCGGAGCGATACGCGGCGACGAGTTCCATCAACCGACCCGTGATGCGCAGGTAACCGTCACGCCCGAGATTGTGCAGCGTGGCCCAAGCACCGGCCACCGCGCCGCCCGGGCGCGTGCCCACGACCGTCGCCGTCGAGTAAAGGCCGTTTGGCCACACGTCGTACTCGAACACCTGGTGGCGGGCGAGATCGGCGGACCGGTAGAACACCGTCGACGCCGGCTTCGGGCAATAGCCGAACTTGTGCAGGTCGGCCGAGATCGAGCACACGCCGGGCACCCGGAAATCCCAACGTGGCACGTCGAAGCCGAGCGCGGCGACGAACGGCGCGAGGTATCCACCGACGCAGGCGTCAACGTGCAGCCAGACGCCGCGACGCAACGCAATCTCGGAAAGTGCCTCGATGGAGTCGACCACGCCATAGGGAAAGCACGGGCTCGAGCCGACGATCAGGATGGTGTCGGCATCGATCGCTCCTTCCATCGCAGCCGGATCCGCGCGGAGGTCCACTCCGACCGGGACGCGCCGCACTTCGATGTCCATCAAGTCGCCAGCCTTGGTGAACGCCGGATGACCCGTCTCGGGGAGCACCATGTTGAAGCGTTGGTCACGTCGGCCGCGGCGCTCGCGTGACCAGTTACGGCACGCCTTGACGGCTCCGATGATGCTTTCAGTGCCGCCGGTAGTGAAGTAACCGGTGGACTCGGCCGGCGCATTGAGCAACGACAGGCCGATGCCGACGATGTCTTCTTCCATCTGCTTGATGCTGGGGAACGCGCGCTTGGCGCCAAGCGCGTTCTCGCTGAAATACTCGAGGAACGCCTCGCGCGCCACCGACGCGACCGCGTCGTCGCCCTTGAACACGTAGATGGGCGCCCGGCCCTGCGCCCAAGCGATATCGCCGCGCTTGAGGGCGGTAAGGTGATCGAGGATCGCCGCCCGGGCGAGGCCGTGCTCGGGAAGGAATGCACGCATGCGATGGGCTTCCGACTGCAGGGTCGACGGTGCACGGTGCCGGAAGCCTCAGTGTGCGTCAAGCCCCTCGCTTCACTGAAGCGGTGTCGATCGGAACCGACGCTACCCGACGTAGCCCATCAGTAACGAAAGCCGCTGCGCCGTTTCCCGCAGCATCTCCTTCACCGCCTCGACCGAGGGCGTGACCTTCTTGTCGATGCGCTCGATGTAGGGAATGTTGAGCACCGCCATGGCGTGTCCTGCGCTGTCGAGGACGGGAAACGCGATGTTCGTGACTCCGCGGATCTGGCGGCTCTGGATCTGTGCGTAGCCTTTGTCGGCGACGCCACGCACTGTCTTCAGCAACTGGGCCTGGTCGACATCGAGCTCTCCTTCGACCTCCTGATGCGACGCGAGCATCGTGCGGCGACCTGCGTCGTCCTGGAAGGCGAGCAGAACGTAGCCGGACGCGGTATCGGTGAGCCCCACCAGCGCGCCGACCTTGAGACCGAACGCCCAGCGTTCGGGACTGTCGACTTCCGCGATGACCATGACCCGCCCCGCGTGGAACACGGTAACGTGGCACGACTGCAACGATCGATTGACCAGCTCGCGCATCAGCGGCGCCGCGGCGGCCGTCAGCGACTTGATCGGCTTGTGACGATGGGCGATCTCGAAGAGCTTGAGCGTCAGCGAATAGCGGTCGCCCTCCTGCTGCTCGATGTATCCGCGCCGGCTAAGCACAGTCACCATGCGAAACAATTCGCTCGACGTTCGACCGAGGCGATGGGCGATCTCTTTCAGCGTGAGACCCTCCGTCTCGCGCGACAGCAGCTCGACAACGTCGAGACCCTTGTCGAGCGCGGGCACCGCGTAGCGGGCCGCGGGCTTGCGCGCAGGGCTTTTTCTCTTGGGGGTCATCGGCACGTGATCGAGCGCGGCGCCATCATACAGTCGAGATACCGGCGGACCGCGCGCAACGAAAAAAGGGGAAACGTGCAAGTTTCCCCCCGCCAAACATGAGCTGGTCGGCTAGTGCTCAGTCGTCGTCATCGTCGTCATCGTCATCGACGACATGACGGCGGTAGAAGCGCAGCGCGTTCTTGTACATCACTTTGTCGCGCGTCGCGTCCCGAGAGGCGCGAGATATTCCTCCGCGAGCCGGATCTGCCCGGCGAACGTGCCTCCGAGGTCGCTCACCGGCCAGTTGCTGCCCCAGATCATCCGGTCCTCGCCAAAGGCCGTCATGAGCACGTCGAAATGCGCCTTGTACGCGTCGAGATCGGTCGGAGCGCTCCACGGAGAATTGCCATCGCCCACCTGGTACATGTCGTAGAACGACGAGAACTTCATGTAAAGGTTAGGACAAAGGTCTGCCAGGCGCCGGATCGCGAGCTCCCATTCGGGCGTCGGCACCGCACCCTGCGCGCCTCCAAGGTGATTGATGATGATGCGCAGATTCGGCACCGTCGTGCACAACGCTTCGACTTGCGGCTTCGGATTGGTCGTGCCGCGGCTGATGATGTCGAGCGTCATCCCGCGCCGCGCAAGTTCGCGCAAATGCGCCACCTGCGTCGCATCGAGCGTGATCGCGGGACTCCAGAGGAAGCCGCGAATGCCCACGAAGCGGCGATCGTGCGAGAAGCGGTCGAGGTTGACGATGAAGTCCGCCGAGCCGATCTCGAGCGACCCGACGAAGAACGGGAAGAACGGGTCGCGTCCCAGCAAATCGAGGATCCACTGATTGTCCTCGACCAGCGGGCTCGCCTCGACGACGCCCGACGCCCTGATGCCGTTGGCCGTCGCCAGCGCCTTGTATTCCGGCGGCAGCACATCGCGATACAGCGCGCTGCCGACCGGGGGCCAGGGAACGCCGCCGGGACGCGTGACTTGGTAGAAGTGGATATGCGTGTCGACGATCGGACGCGCGTGAGTCGCCTTCTTGCTCTGCGACGCTTGGGCAGCTGGTTCCGCAGCGGCTGAAGGCGCCTGCAACGCGAAGCCGGCAATGGCAGCAATGCATATCGAGACTAGGTTCGTTCGAAGCCGCTTCATTCGTGTCCTCCTGGAGTGGATCGCCGGTTCGTCCCCGATGCCGATCCGGGGCCGGCTGCGGCTATTTCACATATGAAAGTATATTTTGTCAACAAAACAGCGGCGGTACTTGCCCGGATGCGTTCGCGCGCAGCGGACAGGTATTTGCCGCCGAACTCGGCGCGCAATGCGGCCACGAAGTTATGGAGGCGTTTCGCGATGCCCGATTTGTCGCGCCGAGTGACGCGAGCAAGACCGAACCGAGCCGAGCAGAATGACTTCCTGCTCTCGATGCGAGCTGGATCCAGACGAGCACACGCTGCAGATCTGCTACCGCATTCCCGTGACTTCGGTCGGCGCCGCGCGCGCTGAACAAGTCCGCCAGGAAGCGGAGCTAGCCGGTCGTTACACCTGGTCCGCGTGGTCAACACGGATCAGGCGCTTGCCCAGGTTCTCCCCACGGTACAGGCCGGCAATTGCGTCAGGCGTCTTGTCGAGCCCGTCGAGAATCTCTTCGCGGTAGCGCAGCCTCCCGTCGCGAATCCATGCCGCAAGCCGCGACACTGCCTCCTGCGAGCGATGCTCGTAGTCCCAGACAAGGAAGCCTTCCATGCGTGCCGACTTGTTGAGAAGATGCCGCTCGACGCGCGGGCCTTGCGGCCACGGATCCCAGCTCGCGACCGATGCCGTCCCGCAAATGACGACCCGGGCGCGCTTCGCAAGTTGACGAAGGACGGCGTCGCTGATGCGGCCAGCGGTATTGTCGAAATAGATGTCGATGCCGCGCGCGCACGATTGCGCGAGATCGTTCTCGAACGACGGCGAGCGATAGTCGAACGCAGCATCGTAGCCGAACTCATCGACGCACAGCTGGACCTTTGTCGGTCCGCCTGCGATGCCGACGGTGCGGCAGCCCATGAGCTTCGCGATCTGCCCGACCGCGGAGCCGACTGCTCCCGCCGCCGTCGACACGACGACGGTGTCTCCGGGCCGCGGCTCGCCGACTTCGGTCAATGCGAAATAGGCCGTGACGCCGTTGAGGCCGAGCACACCGAGCGACAGCGAAAGCGGCAGGTCGTCTTCAACGACCTTTCGCCGGATGCTGCTGCCGTTGCTGATGGCGAAGTCCTGCCAGCCCAGCATGCCCATGACGCGATCGCCTTCGCGATACGTCGGATGGCGCGACGCGATCACCCTCCCCGCCGCGAACGAGCGCATCACCTCGCCGACGGCGACCGGATCTGAGTAATTGGCTGCGGCATTGACCCAGCCACGCATCGCCGGGTCGACGGATAGAAACTCGTTGCGCACCAGAAGCTCGCCGCCAACGATGTCGCGCAGCGGCGAAGTCCTGATCGTGAAATGTTCGGCCTGCGGAATGCCGACCGGCCGCGACGCAAGCACCACCTGGCGATGCGTGGCCGGGATCAAGGCTGAACGGCCCCCTTGGCGCTGTGCGCCTTCCCCCCGAGGGGGAGCGAGCGCCTTGGGAGCGGCCCTGCGGCGCTCATTTTGGACGCCGCAGCGTGAGCGCAGAGCGCTTGCACGTCATTGACGATCTTGTTGCGCTGGTCATAGCCGCGATGGGCGAAGATGACGATGCCGTTGTCCGGCCGCGACCGGGCTATTTCGAAACGGCTTGCTTTAGCATCAGCGCCGCCCGGTCGCGGGCGGATCCAAGGATGGCCTCCATTGCCACGCCCTTGTTCACGAGATCGCACTTCCCGTCGGCCAATGCAAAGCCAAGATGGTGAATACCCACCACGCGGTTCCCGGAATCGAATACGGGTGCGCCGGAGCTGCCGCCTTCGGTGTCGCACGTGTAGTCGAAGTCGCTCGTGGCGTCCGGCGTCCATCCATTGCGTTTGGCTCGACCGACTTTGCATGCAGCGCTGAGCTGCTTGGGACGACACGCCGGGTGATGCACTATGCGCAGGAACTCGCCCGTTTGCGGGGGCTCGCCTCGAAGGCGCGCTGCCTTGAGCCTGTCGCCTGGCGACGTCGGGACCACTCTGAGCAGAACGAAATCGTTCGCCCTGTTCTTCTCGATGACTTCGACGCACCTGAACTCGCGCGGCGTCGCGTCTCCATCCCAGGAGAAATCGACGAACGTGCGGTCGCAAACCGATTGCGACCACACCTGGTCCTCGTTCGGCAGTTTCCTTTCATAGTCGGCGTCGCAGTGCCAATTGGTCAGGAACAGGTTCTCCCCGACCGCCACGCCGCTGCAACACCAGCTTCGATCTGCCGAGGTCGCGGTCAGGAACCCGACGACATCCCCGAGTCTGCGAAACTGCGAATCCGACTCGTACAGGGCCGTGAACTGCGGATTATTCGGATCGGCTGACGAATAAAAGGGGTGGTCAGCGGCTTCCGGCATGACGATCGCCTCGACGACGTTGATCGTCTTCGTCGTCGAGGAAGCGTCCAGATCGAACAGAAGGAGGCCTTCGGTGAACATTCGCCTGGTCCACACCGATCGACCTTGCTTGGCGTGCTCGTCCGATACCGTCTCGAGGATCCGCTGCGACGAATCCCGGATCGTCAGGACCCAACGATCGGTGGCGTCCATGTTGGCCGGCTGCAGCAAGAGGCGGATGTAGCGGACATTGCCGCCCGTGGACCGAAAGTCATGCGATCGGTCGCGCGGTATTGAGATCGCCGGCCGCACGATCCTGCCCAGCTCGGTCACGCGAGCGGCCTGAGGAGCGCAGGCCTGCCCGGCGGCGGTGGACGAAAGGAACGACACTCCGAGGAGAAACCAGGTCAGGCGCATCATGTCGCTCAGTTGACAGCGCAGTTGATCAGCGGCGGCTGGGGACCAAAGCCGAGGATCAGTTCCTCGAGTTCCGAGATCTTGACGAGGGTTCCGTCGGAGAGTTTCGCCACATTGAAGTCGGCGGTTTTCAAGCGCCCGGGCTTGGATCGGGCGATCCGCTGCTCCTGCATGGTGAAGACCACGAGATTGGAGTCGCCTGGATCGAGTGTCCGGGTGATCCGTTTGATGCTCGCTGCTTCGAACTTTATCGGCCGCGTCGTAACGTCGCCGAAGAACTCGCCTAGTTGCACGGCGCCAGGGCTGCTGCACCATCCCGCCACCGTCACCTTTTCGAGCGATGCACCGCGTCGCTTTAGCCACGCCTTGGTTGGATCGACGAGCGCCAGTACCGGATCCAGCGTGCCCGGACTGGACCTTCTCGTAATCGGATTGCTGGAAGGCCGGTCGAGCGGTGAGCATCAAACGCGACTTGACTCGCTCTGCCGTTTGTGTGGCATAGGCGGCCGGGTAACAGCTCTTCATCGCGGCCGCGATGCCGGCGACGAAGGCGGTCGCCTGCGAAGTTCCGTCGGCAAACGAAAACGACGTTTCATTGGCCAAGCCCAGAATCGCGCGTCCAGGCGCGGCGAGCGAAACGATGCTTCCCGAATACAGCGCCTGGCTCATCAGCGTTGCGCCGAAGGGCGTGCATTTGTCGCACGCGGTGACCACGACCACGTTGGGCTGATCACCCAGGTTCATCGGTGCAAACTTCGATTCGGGCGAGATCTCGAACCCCGGCCTGCTGCTGTCCTCCTCCTGGCCCGCCGCAACGATCCACAAGGCCTTCGTCTCCTCGATCCGTTTCGACGCCAGGTGCGTCGAAAAACGGAGCGCCCGATCTCTCAGCCTGCCGTCGCTGTTCAGGTGATCGGGGCGATACGGATCGAACCGACTCGCATAGACGAAAACGTTCGGCGTAATACCTTCGGTAACGTCCTCGAGCTCCTGGATCCGCTCCGCAAGCTCGGCGTCATTCAGCTGCGCCCGAACCAACGGCGTGAACTGAGCGCCGGCGATCAAGCCGCCAAAGCCCTGGGGTCCGTGCTCGCTCAGCATGATGCCGGCGAGATGGGTGCCGTGGAACTCCTCCTGGAATTTGATCGGTTCGCATTTGCCACCCGCTGCAGCAGGTTCGCGCGCCGCGGCTGCGTCGGCACTCAATACGCGTCGCAGCTTCGGGTGCCGCAGAACCGGCGTGTCGACGAGGACGATTTTCGCGCAGTTGCCATCCTTGCATACGGCGGCGCGCGCTGCGCAGGCCTGAAAGTCCTGCGGCAGTCGGTCCGGAGCCCAACCGCTGCCGTTCACGAGCATGTCCATGTAGGAGACTGGCTGCCCGCTCGCGCACGCCGCGAGCTGCTCCTCCGCATTCATCGAAAACTGAAGACGCTGGAGCCCGCGTTTCTGGGGATCGATGAAGATGTTGGTGGACTTTTCGTACGTCCTGCTGTCCTGCAGGATTTTCGTTTGCGCGGCCTGGTCTGCCTGCCGAAGCGGTATTTCGACTTCGTACCCGTCGAAATTGATCCGCACTTCCGTTTCATTGCGCCATAGAGGCTTGCTCGCGTTCCATCGCTTGACGTCGACCTCGAATCGCTCCGAGTCCTTCTTCTGGGAGACGTCATATCGCCGCCAGTAGGGACTCTCGCAAACCCTGAATGCCGCCGGCACGCGCACACGCTGGCTGGTCGAGAGCGTCGAGACCTTCGAACGCGACGGGTTCAGGATTTCGAACAGCTGAACAGCCTTTGGCTCCGGACACTTGACCTTGCTCGGAAGATTGGTCTGCTTGTGAATCGCGGTACAAATCGAATCGCCCGTCACGGGCTCATACGGCTGCGTGGCCAACGTGCGAGAACGTGCGAGGTCGATCAAGTGGTCATAGAGATTGTCTGCGACCTCCCCACCCTCCAGTACGAGCTTCGTGCTGTGTTCGGACGGGTTGCCGACGCACGTTTTCTCCTTCTTCGCGGGCAGGGGCACGAAGTTGCTCTGAGCAGATGCAGGCTCGCAGGGAAGCGCCAGTGCAAGCCCGGCGAGCATGGCTACGAGCATCGTCGAAGGCTGCATGCGTTCGACGAAAGCGGCGTCGACAAGTGTCTTCATTTCCCCTCCCCGTCGCGGCGCCGACGACAATTCGGTCGAGACACCGCGACTTACTTTGATCGAGTCCATTCAAGACTCCAATCGCGCGTTGCCACTACCGTTCGATGTCCCGCAGGGACGAGGTCAGCACCTTGCGCGGCGCATCAAGACGGCAGCGTCATTCCATAAGCGCAAAGCACCAGAGGGACGCGAATCACCCGCAAGGCTTTCGCTGGCGATTCGTACACCACAACTTGACGCCGAATGTCCGCAAATGTCAAGGCCCATCCAGCCGACGTTGGGCACTCGTTCAACGAGTTGTCGAGCGAACGGGGAGTCCGCGAACGCGCTTTCGCACGCCCTTTTCTAGCGCTGCTTGACGAGCCAATCCCGCTTCTTGTCTACTACTAAACACCCGAGCCATTCGCATGGCGGTCGTCTCGAGCCAAGTCCCCGACAACAGCCCATGACGATTCATACGGGGAGGTTCGTCTAATCGCACTCCAGTTGCTCCGACGCGCGACCGCGACTCAGGCGTCAATCCGCATTTCGCAAGCCGTCGGGGGCCAAGCTCGTCCGCGTGCATTCCAGTCTGCTGTCGCGCTACCGCCTCCTGAGTCGCGCTCGTTCGCGGCTCTCGGTCGCGGACGGACGCGGCGCGCTGCCGGTACCGCTTCGCAGATTCGTTGCAAACGCGAACTCTCGTCGACTTCTTCGGAGCATTCGTGAACATGCGCACCCAGTATCGACTGCCTCCTGCTTTCCCGGTCGTGATACGTCGGGCCTTGATCCTGTTGTGCACGTTCACGGCATGTCACGCGTGGGCCTTCGAGAGCGCTCCTACCGATGCCAACGTGGCAGAGCGTCACGGCATTTCGATCACTGACGTATCGCGGCTGCAGCAATATCGGAAGCTGACCAACGCCGCCCTGATGGAAATGGGCTCGGCGGCGGTACGCCGCGTGCTTTGGAAGCTCGATAATCCGCGACCGGATCAACCTCTGGGTGCGGCGGAGTTTCGACAGCTTCAGCAATCGGGATCGGCGAGCGGACGGATTCCCGAGCAAGCCATTTCGAACGCGCTGTCTCAGGTGGAGAGCCTGAGGGAAGACGTTGCGCGTGTTCTCAAGCCGGTACCGCCGAGCGTGGCCGCGCCGGGTCCGACACCCGAGGTGAGTGCTCCCCCGAGTCCGGCCGCGTATTTCGTCGGCGGCATTCCGGTCGGACCGCTGCCGTCGCAGCGCCTGAGAACTGCACCGACCCCGGAAGCCGGTGGCCCCCCCGATCCCGGTCGCGGCATTCTGCGGCTGGATATCGAGCCGCTTCCTGCGCTTCGTCCGCAAGCCCTGCCATCACCAGGCGTGCCGGAAGTCGGTGGACTTCGTCGCACTGGGTGGAAGTGGCTTGGTCCCGGCAACATCGGAGGCCGTACGCGGGCAATCGCCATCCATCCGACCAATCCCCGCATCATGTGGGTCGCCGCCGTGGCCGGAGGAATCTGGAAGACGACCGACGGTGGGCTCAGTTGGGGACCTCTCGCCGACTTCATGGCGAGTCTCAACGTCTCGAGTCTGATCCTGGATCCGCGCAACCCTGAGGTGCTGTATGCGGGGACCGGCGAGGGCTTCTATAACCTGGATGCATTTCGCGGAGCTGGAATCTTTCGCAGCATCAACGGCGGCGCCACCTGGGAACAGCTTCCGGAGACGAAAACAGCGTCCTTCATATTCGTCAATCGCCTCGCGATTTCATCCGATGGCTCTGCGCTGCTGGCGGCGACCCGTGAGGGGATGTTTCGCAGCACGAACTTCCGCACGCCCAACATCGCCACGGTTTCATTCGCGCCCGTCAGTGAACTGCGCGGCCGTGACATTCTCTACGTCGGATGTTCGCAAGCGCCAAGCTCGCGTCGATGCGTCGCAGGTGGACGCGGTCGCACGGCCTATTTCTCCGCTGATCATGGGTCCAGTTGGTCGATGGCGACGGGACTGCCGCGGGGCAATCCTGCAGAACGCTTTCGAGGTCGCGTGGAGCTCGCGATAGCCTCCGCCGATCCCGAGGTCGTCTACGCTTCGATTGACGATCAGGATGGCGAGGTCTATCGATCGACGGATGCCGGCCAGACCTACACGTTGCGGAACAGTGGAACCCAGTATTTGTCGGGGCAAGGCTGGTACAACAACGCGATATGGGCGGGGGATCCCAAGAACCCCGACGTGGTCGTCGTGGGCGGTCTCGATCTTTATCGCAGCATGGACGCCGGATCGACGCTGACGCAAATCAGCGAGTGGTGGCGGGCACCTCGTTCCGCGCACGCAGACCAGCATGCGATCGTCGTCGACCCCCGGTACGACGGTGTCGCCAATCGGACCGTGTATTTCGCAAACGATGGCGGCATCTATCGCAATGACGACGTGTTGACGGCCGCTCCTTCGGTTGGCTGGGTCTCGCTCAACAACAACTTCGGCGTCACGCAGTTCTACGGTGCTGCCGGGAATCCTTTCAGCGGGCGCCTTGTCGGTGGAACCCAGGACAACGGAACGCTTCTGTATCGCGCCCCGCCCGGTCCGAGCACCGGGCCGAACGCCTATACCGCCATGTTCGGAGGGGATGGAGGATTCGCCGCCGCCGATCCGACGAATCCGAACTTCATGTATGGCGAGTATGTCCATCTGCAGATCCATCGAAGCGTCAACGGCGGAGAGAGCGCGAACTACATCTACGCCGGCATAGGCGACGCCAACAACAGTGCTGGCGCGCTGTTCATTGCACCGTTCATCCTGGATCCTGCAAATCCGAATTGGATGCTTGCAGGAGGACGCAGCCTGTGGCGTAGCGAGAACGTGAAAGCGGCCACGCCGAACTGGCGAGAGATCAAGGCAGCGGCCGAGGGGGAACCGAAGATCAGCGCGATCGAAGCGAGAGGTGGCACCGGGGCAACCACGGGGTCCGACCGGGTTTGGGTTGGACACACCGATGGTGAAGTCTTTCGTTCGACGAACGGTGTGGCACGCCAGCCGACCTGGACGCGAGTCGACGAAAATGGACCTCGCAGGCTGCCGAAACGGTTCGTCACCCGGATCCGTCTTGACCCGCGCGACCTGAACCGCGTCTATGTGACCTTTGCCGGTTTCGAAGTTGAGAATCTCTGGCGCAGCACGGACAATGGCGATACCTGGGCGAGCCTGGGTCAGCTTCCTCCGGCGTCGGTGTACGACGTCACCGTTCACCCGGCCAATTCGAGCCTGCTCTACGCCGCGACCGAAGTGGGACTGTTCGCGAGCGACAACGGCGGGACGAACTGGTGGCCGAGCAACGAAGGCCCGGCCAATGTCGCGGTGCAGGAGCTGTTCTGGATGAGTGAAGTTCTCGTGGCGGCCACGCATGGTCGCGGCGTGTTCTGGATCGACCTGACGGGCGCCGCCAAGCCCGCGCCGATAACACCGGAAGCCGGTACGCCTGCGAAGCCCATGCCAACCGCGCCGATAGGTCCATCGACGATCGTACCGACAGATCCGGCGAATTCCCGCTAGCAGTCTGTTGAAAAGTGAATGTCATTCCGAGGAACGAATCTGCTTTTCGCAACCGCTTGATCTTACTGAAGAGCAGATCTCGCGAGCTCGGGATGACACCGTTGCGAACGCTCGGCGAATTCCAACGCTAGGGCGCAAACGATGCAAGTTGCCGGTGTAACGACGATGCTGGCGATCACCGTCGCTGCCTATGGCGTCAATGCTTCCGCGTCGACAAGTCTCCCGGCGGCTCGCGGGATGACATTGGCCGGCGTTGCCGTAGGTTTGCTGATCGACAGCGGGCCACCGGCCGGAGTCGCGCGCGCCCAAACCGGCCGGACGAATACGCCGGCGACGTTCAGCCACGATGGCGCGGAACGGTTGCTGTATCTGCTCGCTGGGCCGGGCGAAGCCTCAGCAGAGAAACGCCGTTTCTACGTGGCGGACGAGCCGGCGCCGAAGACGTTTCCAGGTGTCGTGCCGGCGACGAGCCAAGTGTTGATCGCCAGCGGCATTCGGGAAAAGATGGCGCTCGTCGAAGTCGAAGTCAATGGCGGCGCAGGAAGTGCCGCTTTGCCGCTTGGCGAGGCCTTCGTCGCCACCGTGATTCGTCGGGTCGACCGATCGAACGAATATCCAATCGATCCTGAGCGTGTGGCAAGGTCAGTGGTCGAGCATTGTCAACGCGAAGAGAGCAGGCTATTCGAAGCACTCAATGCGCGTCTCGCAGCGTCGCGACACGGTTTGTCCGCAGGGTCGCCAACCACTCAGCAGCGAAACCTGTCTACGACGTTCACTTGGCTCGAGCGAGTCGGCCGCCTCCGGGGCGAATGCGTTTTCTCGCTGGTCGAGCAGGAAGAGCGATTCGGACGCGGCACTGTCCCGGGACCTGCAGAACGACAGCAGTCGGATCAGGGCATCCGGTACGGACGGCAAATATCGATCGTCAGCAAGCTGGTCTTCGAAGCGGACAAGGTAGGCCGGCTTGGAAAACCCGAAGAGACCGCCCCCGTTTCCACGATCACTGATCGCCCCCCTCCGGGGAGGGACGAAGCACGGAGTTGACTCCCGCCGTCATCAACGACAAGCGAAGCCACTATGAAAATCACAGCGAATTCGAACGCCAATCAGGACGGAGTGCGCGGCATGCTTGCGCTGGGCAACGCTATCGGCGCGAAACTGCTGGCCAACCGGATCGTCGCCTCACTCCTCTCATTCAACAGACGATCCTCTGCGTTTCAACACCGTACTCGCACTCGTGACCGTAGCGCTGCTCTCCTCTTGCTCCGGGATTCGGTATCAGGACGTTCCCAAGGGGGAGCTCAAGGGTCGCTTGTTTGTCGAGTGGATCGACGAGGACCGTTTCGTGTTCCGGCCCGACCCCAAGAATCCCCTTACCTTTACGCGTGGCAACAAGGACAAGATCGTTCCCGGACTCATGGTTACCGACGGGGGTTCGATCCCCAGGCCGTTCCGCGGACTGAAAAACTACTCACCGTGGGGCTATGCGCCAGGGTACATCGTGCACGACTGGCTGTTCCACATGCACGTGTGCAAGCTGCCCGATCATGATCGGTATGGTTTCGAAGACACGGCGACCATTCTCGCGGAAATCATCAAGACCTTGATGGAGCATCCGGACCCCAAGAAAAGGATGGAGCGCGACGAAGGGACACTGTTCGCCATCTACGCGGCAGTAAGCTCGCCCATTGCTCGAGACGTGTGGAATGGAAGTACCTGCCAGATGCCGCCGGAACGCGCGGCTACGGAAGCAGCGGCGGCAGAACCCAGCGTAAAAATTCGGCAGACGATCGAGTTCTGACCCGTGGTTCTGGTGGGCAACCGGGGACGTTACAGGTGCAGGGCGCGGTGTCTTGGCGAGGATCCCTACTCCGAAGGTTCACTTGACGGAGCCGAACCAAGGAGCGTAACGTTTGGAGTGAATCAAGACGGGAGGTACGTCATGAAGCGCAAACCCATCATCGCCGCACTGGCCGTCGCGGCGCTCGCGTTCGCCGGTAGCGCCTTCGCGTGTGAGGACAGGGAGTCATCCGCCGCCGTCAAGGAGCCCGCGGTCCTCGCGCCGACTACCCTCGCCGCCACCAAGAAGCCGACCGCGGTGGCGAGCGATAAGAGCAGCAGGGACGCCCCACCGGTGACCGCCGCCACGAAGAAGCCGGTCGCCGCGAAGAAGCCGATCGTAGTTGCGGGTGGTCAGCAGTAGGTACCCACGACGTACCCGCGAAAAGCCCGCCTCGCGCGGGCTTTTTTGCGCCCGTTCGCACGGAGCCACGAAGTCCGGTGCGGAGAACCCTGTCAGACGTATCCGAACAGGGGCGGAAAGACGATCACGACGATCGCCGCCCACACAGCATAGACGGGAATGTAATCCGTCTGCCACCGTTCGAGGTCCGTGAACGTTCCACGCCCTCTCAGAAAGCGGAGGTAGAGCACGGCCGACCACGCCAGATTGACCAGGAGAATCACGTTCTCGCCCAGGGCGGCCACGCGGTTCGGTGTGAAGCCGAATTCGTTGATGCGCGCGGTGATGGCCCACAGCGCTACCGCGTCGGCCAATAGCGCACTGACCACCAGCACGACCTGCACGACATCGAACGCGCTGGGAGGCGACCGCGGGTCCCGGGCCGAGACGGAATAGAGCAGAAGGCCAAGGACCATCACCAGGAGCAGGTCGAAGGCGATGAGCACGTTTCGCTCGATGTCGACTCCGCGTCCGGTCCACAGCACCGTCCCCAGAAACGTGACCAGCACGGCGGCGAAAAGGGGGGTGAAGAGGCTCGTCAACACGGGCGCCATGTTCTCGATCACGCTTTGCTTGGCCTCCACCAACCACGACGCGATCACGACGGCCCCGACCGCTCCGCACGGCAGCAGCCACGACTCGAAGAAGGGCTCGACGTCGATACCGATGGCCTGGAAGATCATCGCCATGAACGCCGTGAGGACGCCGCCGCCGAGGGCGATCAGGATGTAGTAGATGAACAGCTCGCCCGAGAATCGAATGAAGTCCATGCGGCCCCCGACCTGGCTCCAGCGGCCGCCGGCGTACGCGATACCCACCACCAGCCAGAGCGCGATCGGCAGGTGCAGCGCCATGAGCCTCTCGGTGGACCCGCCCGGCGCGAAGGGATAGACGTTGGCGAGTACACCCGCCGCGACGAACGCGACGGCCAGCCAATGGAGAGTGCTGGTCTTGAGCCGCCGTTTCCAGACGAAATAGCCGGTCAGAAGGGGCAGCACGAAGAGACCCAGATTGCGCACGTAGAAGCCGGCGTCCTGGTCCAATTGCATCCCGAAGAGCGCCGGCACCTTGATGACCACGGCCGCCGCGACCGCAAGACAGAAGGCGACGATGGCATCCGTTCGGGCCAGCGGCCGTGGGTCGCCGGATCCCGAGGGGACAACGACCAGCTGCTTCCAGAGTCGGTCCGAGTGCTCGCGCGCGAACTCCCGAGAGAGGGCGTCGAGGTTGCCCATGCGCTTCACCGCGACCAGGAACGCTTCATCCGTGGCGAGCCCCGCGTCGACCAACACCGCAATCTGCTCGCGCAGATGGTCTTCCAGCTCCGCGACATCCACGGAGTGAATCGCTTGCCGGCGGCGGAGAAAGCTCCGCCATTGGTCGACCTGCTCCTCTAGCGATACCGCGCGACCTGTCGCCGGCATCGCTCAGGCTCCCTGTGGCAGCTGCGCCGCTAAGTGGCTGGCGTGGACGGGAAAGGAGAGCGCCTGCCAGATGCCCCGCAGCGTGGCGTCCACCGCCTGCCACTGCCTGCGTTCCTCCGCGAGCTGAGCCCGGCCCCTGGACGTAATCCGGTAGTACTTGCGACGGCGACCGCTCTCCGCAACTTCCCACCGCGCCTTGACATGGCCGAGCCGCTCGAGTCGATGCAGAACCGGGTAGAGCATCCCGTCCGTCCACTCGATGCGACCGCCGGACAACTCGCGAACTCGCTGCAGGATGGCGTAGCCGTAGCTGTCCTGTTCGGCCAGGATCGCCAGGACGATCGGGGTCGACGAAGCGGCCATCAGGTCCTTGCTGATCTCCATGATTTCACCCGTCGCGCGGCGCTGATGAACTCGAATCGGCGTCTACATAGCACCACTATACATGGCAGTGAAAGGTATGTGAAGATTCGCGGGATCCATCGGGCGCGTTCGACGTGGGCTACGGTCCGCACACCATCGCGTTCCAACTACCGGAAGGGTCACTCGGGTGCGCGTGCTCGGCGTTGCTTGATTTACGCCGGCGAGATGCCGCTCACCCGTGGGTGTTGCCGTCGCTGCAATGGGGACTTCAACCTTCAGCACCAGCGACATCGGGCGCCGGATTCGACGTGCTACCGCCATTCCGCCATGTGGTCGGTGGGCGTCGCGTGATTGAGTTGTTTGTTCGTCATAGCGGCGAGCGATCCTTGCTGCTTGAAGTGTCGCGTCCGATGCTAGGCCAAGATATCGGACTGACACTTACATTGGATCGGGTGCCTCGGCCAGTACAACACCCTGCCCTGACGCTGAGGAACGCGCGCCTGCAGCGTAAAGCGGTGCAGGCGGGACGGGGCATCCCACTCTTTGACGGCGTCCCAAATGCGAGCTACCTTTGTCGCGTTACACACCAAAAGGAGATGTGATGCGCAAGCTCGGAGTTGCCCTGTTCGTCGTGACTACGCTCGCCGCGCCGATGTCCGCGGCCCAGACCGCGGCCCCGCCCGCCAAGGCGACCGTGAAGGCGATCCAGCCTGGGCTCTTCGAAGTGGCCGGTGGGCGCACGATGGAAGCCGTGGCCGGAGGCGTTCGCAAGATCACCGCCAAGCCCGGGACCGGCGTGCGCGCGATCACCGTCGAATCGCAGTGGGGCGTGAGCTACTTCGGTTGGCCGAAAGGGGTCAAGCCCGTCGCCTTCACGATCGAGGCCAACAAGGACGGCACCACCGCGACGGTCAGCGCGCCGGGCTTCAAGGAAGCGGACAGGGCGGATTACAGGGCAGCGATCGAGGCCGTTGTCCCGTTCGCGATCTCCCGCACGCAGGATAACCGGACCTATATGACGGGCGCGAAGCAGTAGTCACGAAGGACACGACGGCGCGCAGGACCCGCGCGCCGGCCGCCCGAAGCCGAGCGAACGGCTCGGCGCATGTCTTCGCACTGACGGCGACGCGCGTGAGCGCGATTCCTGCTTGGAACCCAGTGTCCCGCCGGAATCGACCGCCTCGCTGATCAGGGCGCGGCTTCTCCGCGTCAGGCTACCCGAGGGTCATCCGTTGCCGATGCGCGTGGCGTGGCTTGATCCGCGCAAGCGCGCGGCCCTTCTCAATCGTCCGGGAATGGAGCAGCCTTCATCCACTCTAGAAGCGAAGAGGCATCCTTCGCAGCGTGCCGATGCTCCCAAGTGTTTGACGTATCGTGGGGCGTTGGCCACCGACATCAAGGTCTACTTCTGTGATCCCCGGAGTCCCTGGCAGCGCGGATCGAATGAGAACGCGAATGGCCTACTGAGGCAGTATTTGCCGAAGGGGATCGATCTCTCAGCCTATTCGCAACCCAAACTCAACGCCATCGCTCGGCGACTTAACGAGCGGCCGAGGAAGCCGCTGCACTACGAACACCAGCCCAACGATTTCATCAATCTGTTGCGTCGACCGGTTGAATCCGCCACCCAAAGCGGTCAGTGGCGCCGGCCTGCCGTAGCAGGGAAAATGCAGCTCGGTTCCTTCAATAGCGGCTGGCGATGCGGCATAGGCACCACCATTTCCTTGCGTCGACCCGAGCCCGTACACAGGTCGGGGAATTATCAAACCGGGCGGACGCGCTACCTTCTGCCCCGATGCGCTGGATCAAGAGCCCGGCCTGGGACCTCGTTTGGGTCCTGAATGCGCTGTGGTTGGCCCCCCTGATCCTTCTGCTGGCGCGGGGTCATGACGACGTGCGCGCCAGCCCAGTGGACGGGCTGTTCTTCGCCCTTGCGGTGCCGCTGTGGTTCGGCCACCGCGTCTCGTCGGCCTGGCTTGCCTACGCGACCCCGGCCTACCGCCCACTGCTCTCCACGCAGCGGCTGCGCTTCGTAGTGGCCCCGTTGGCCATCGCCGTGGCCTGCTTCGCCTTGCTGCTCGCTCCCGAGAGCGTGCTACCGATGCCGCTGACCGAGCGCGTGGTCTGGCTCGCCGTCCTGGACTACCTGCTGGTGAGTTACCATTTCGCCGCGCAGCACTTCGGGCTGCTCAGCCTCTACCGCGCGCGCGCAGGACGAGCGTCGGACGCCATCACGCGACGGCTCGATCGGTGGTTTGCACTCGGCGTGGGCGGCGGTTTTGTCGTGCTGGCAGAGGCCCTGGCTGAATCTATCGCCTACCACGACCGCTGGATTGACCCGCTGCTGGGAGCGAGCGGGGCCGACCTATTCGCGCACACGCTGCGCGATGGCGGCATCGTCTTCGTCGTGATTCTGACCGCCTTGATGTTGCGCGTCGAACTGCGCTCGCAGCGCCCATCGCTGCCGCGCGTAGCCTACGTCCTCGGCGTCTCGGCCATGGTGCTCTTCGCCTTCCTCGCGCGCGACCCCTTCCTGTTCATCGTGCTGTGGAGCGTGCAGCATTGGAGCGCCGCGATGGGACTCGCCTCGCTCGCGACTTCCGGTGGGCCCCAGGCGCCGGGCGCGCACTGGCAGCGGCTGCTGGCGCCAATCAACAGGCGAGGCTGGGCAGTCCTGCTCATGCTCGCCGTCGTCTCCACGCTGCTGTTGCCGGTGCTGGAAGTCCAAGCCGTGTCCGACGAATACGCCTACGCCGACCGCATCTTCGGCGATGCGGCGCGGTGGCTGCGCTCCTCGCCCTTCGTGCCGGCGCTGCTGGCACTGGGCTTCGCGAGCGGCTTCATCCACTACCTGCTGGATCGCGCGGCCTTCCGCTTCTCCTCGCCCGACGTGAGGCAGGCCGCCCGCGGCCTGCTGCAATCAAGATCGTTTCACCAATAGCGGCCATCGACGCGATGTAAGCGCGAATTGTGCTCCGTCGCACCTGGGCCGATCACGCAGGCGCAACCGCTTCGCGCTGACCAGGGGGTCGAATAGCGGTTTCGCGAATGGGACCGCTCTTGGCCCTTCAGCGACCGTCGCAAACCGACCCTGACCGGCCGTTCGATTTTTCACGGAAGCGGCCGTTCGACCGACGACTGGCAGCTTCTCGATCGCTTATACGCCTGCATCAACGCGTGAGCGTCGGCGGGGCAGTTTCGATTACTTCGCCGCGGGCGCGGTCGTCGGTTGCGAAGGCTGTGCCGGCGGCGCGGCACCCGGTTGAGTTGGCACCACTACGCCTGGCGCGAGCGGAATGTCCTCCACCGCCTTTACGCCGTTGACCCAATGCCGCGTCTCCCCGAAGCAACTACCCGGCAGGCCGACCTTCTCCTCGTAGTGCAGGGATACGCGCTTGCCCATTGCACCGTTGATTTTCGTCGCCACATCGTCGTCCCACACGGTAAACAAAAACTTCTCCTGCGCAGTGCCAGGCAGGGTTACAAGGGCCAGCTCGCCTTCCCACGTTTTGCAGATCCAACCCTTGCTGGAGAACTTCTGTATCCACCCGGCGCGTTCGCCCGAAGAGTAGCTCCATGACATCATCAACCAGATCCACGCCGCACCGAGCACGACGATGATGACCGGGATCAGCCAGAGCATCATTCCGGAACAGCGAGTACGGGACCGCATTTCTCGACGTGGCATGGGCGAGATCACGAATCGTAGCGACGCGTCGCCAACGGGATGTCAACGCACAACGATCATACCCGAAACGCGGGTCCGGAACGCAGCGACGGTCACCTGCTTTGGCGCCGGTTATCGTCGTTCCAATGGTTCGATGAGCGCCAAAATCAGCGTTGCCTTAGTACGCCGGATTGAGTGAGTTCCGTGCGCTGCGCGATCGAGACCGATTTCGCCAATCCAGCTGTCCACGATACGTGCGTACTGCCGAGTACCGAGGTGCGGTGATGAATCTAGCCGGCTCGGAAAGAAAAAAACGTTCCCCTTCAATCAGCCAGCCACGCTGTGAAGAACGCGGTTGGCCGGATCGCCTATTTAAAATCCGCCGGCACGGATACAATGCCGCGGACGCATCGCCGACTCTCAGGAGCAACCGCATGGGCAAACTGCGCCACCCGCTGCGAGTTCTCACCGGCGCGATCCTGGTCGCGCTCGCGGCCATCCTCCTGTTCGTTCCCGCCACCGGTATCCCGCAATCCGACGCGACCAAGAACGCGGGCCCGCCCTTCAACGACAACATCGACGACCCGGCCGAATGGGGCAAGGCGTTCCCGAAGCACTACGAGCTCTACAAGAAGTCCGTCGACATGCAGCGCACCAAGCACGGCGGAAGCGAGGCCGTGCCGCACACGCCGACCCAGGCTGACCCGCGTTCGGTCGTCGCGCGCTCCAAGGTCGAGGAGGACAAGGGCCTCAGGGCCATCTGGCAGGGCTACGCCTTTTCCGAGGACTTCCGTGAAGAGCGCGGCCACGCGCACATGCTCGAGGACCAGCGGCTCACGAAGCGCCAGGTGGTCGTGAAACAGCCGGGCGCGTGCGTGAACTGCCACGCATCGATGTACCTCGCGTACAAGCGGGCGGGCAACGGCGACATCACCAAAGGGTTCGAGAAAATCAACGCGATGCCTTACGCAGAGGCGACCAAGCTCGTGAGCCATCCGGTCGCGTGCATCGACTGCCACGATGGCTCGACGCTCGCACTGCGGGTCACGCGCCCGGCATTCATCGAAGGCATGCGTGCCTACAAGGCATCGCTGGGCGTGAAGGATTACGACGTGAACAAGCACGCGTCGTCGGCCGAGATGCGCGCCTACGTGTGCGGCCAATGCCACGTCGAGTACTACTTCAAGGGTCCCGAGAAGCGCCTCGTCTATCCCTGGTCGAAGGGCCTCAAGATCGAGGAGATCACCTCCTACTACGACGAGATCGGCTTCCGTGACTGGACCCATAAGGACACCGGCGCCCCCGCGCTCAAGGCACAGCATCCCGAGTTCGAGATGTGGAACCAGGGCCCACATGCGCGCGCCGGCGTCACCTGTGCCGACTGCCACATGCCGTCGATTTCCCCGTCGTTCACCGATCACTGGGTACGCAGCCCCATGTTGAACGTCCAGGCTGCATGCGTCGGGTGCCACAAGAAGCACGACGAGAAGGCCACCGCGGAGGACATGCAGGCGCGTGTCTACCAAATCCAGGACCGGCACTGGGCGCTTCGCGAGAAGGCGATGGCGGCCGTGGTCGGGCTGATCGACGACCTGAAGGCGGCGAAGGCCGCGGGGCGCAAGGACGCGGACCTCGGCACCGCCCAGTATCTGCAGCGACGCTCGCAGTTCTACCTGGACTTCGTCGAGGCGGAAAACTCCACGGGTTTCCATGCGCCGCAGGAGGCTGCGCGCATCCTGGGCGAGTCGATCGACTTCGCGCGCCAAGGCCAGATCGCGTTGCGTGACCGGGCCTTCAAGCCGACCGTGCCCGTGGTCAACATTCCGCCATCCCCGCCGGCGAAGTCCTGAGGGGCGATGGCCGGAATTCCAAAAGCCCATGGAACACGCAGCCAACCTGGCCTGCTGAGGCGCGCATGGCGGCGGCTGCGCAGCCCGAGTGCTCGCTGGTCGGTCCTGGCGCTCGTCAGCCTGGGTTTCGTGGTTGGCGCCATCGCGATCATCGGCACCCAGGTGATGGTCCACGTCACGGGCACCGATGAATTCTGCGGGGCGGCGTGCCACTCGATGCAATGGGTCGCGAAGGAACATCGGGAGAGCATTCATGGCGTGAACAGCACCGGCGTGCGTGCGACGTGCCACGACTGCCACATCCCCAGGGAGTACCCCGAACTCCTCTGGTACAAGGCGGTGGCGGGCACCAAGGACGTCATTGGGGAGATACGCGGCATCATCTCCACCGAGGAGAAGTTCAGGAGCGAGCGCAGGCGCATGGCCGGACACGTCTGGGCGGAATACAAGGCCAACGATTCGCGCGCGTGCCGCGGCTGCCACGAGTTCTCCAAGGAAGTGCTCGCGAAGCAGCAGGAAATGGTGCGGCAAATACACGCGCCGGTGCTCGAGGGCAAGGCAACCTGCACCGACTGCCATAAAGGCGTCGGGCATGCGGCGCCCTGAGCAATCTGGAACGCCGTTCGGGCTAACTTCCGAGCCAATGTCCGCTTCTGGGCCGTTCAGCGACCGTCGCAAACCCCAAAGCAGACGTTAGCGGTGCCGACCGAAAGCTCCTTGCGTCACCTCGCGGATCCCACGATGCGCTCCATCCATCATGACGGATCGGTCAACTCGCAGACGTGACGTGAGCTTGAAGGCGGCCACAACTGCAGGAGGCGGTTCGATGAGTCATCAGCCTGTAGGGTGGGAATTGCGACGCCTAACCTAAAGTAGATCGCGGATGCGCGGATCTGCTCCTCGGTGAACCGCGATCTTTTCATGCGCCTCTCCTCTCCGTTGCAGGAGTCCGCGCCGCTACGCTACTCTAGTTTTGAACTGCTACGAAATTGCGGGAGGACGCCAGTATCCTTTGCTGTTAAGTGAGCCGCGCGACGATCCACTTCGCTGCGGCGATCAGCCGGCGGTCGTCCGACCACTTGCCGATCAACTGAGGACCGATGGGCAACCCGCGTGGGCCTTTGAAAGCCGGAATCGTCAGCGCCGGCAGGTGCAGCTCGGTCCACAGGCAGTTGAAGATCGCATTGCCCGTCGATTCGTGCCCCTCGGGCGCTTCGCCTGGCGCGGCCGGCGTAAGCAGCACGTCGTGGCGCTCGAATACTTCCGCCATGCGCCGGCGGCATTCCTCCATCACGATTCGCGACGCGGCATATTGCTGGAAGTTACAGGCGAGACCGTCTTTCACGCGGCCCGCGAGCAGGGCTTTGCTGAGCTGATCGCGGTGGCGGGTGAGCTCGAAGGCGAGCTGCTGGACGAATTCGAAGCCGCCGACGCTACTGGCGGCGTTGGCAAAACGCGGGAAGATCGGCGGGAGCTCGGCTTCGTTCACTTTCGCTCCAGCCGCGGCGAGCTTCGCCACCGCATCTTCGAGCATCCGCTGCGTCGATTCCTCGGCCTGATCCCAATAAGGGGTGCGGCAAAAACCGATGCGCAGCGCTGCACCGTCCGCGGCGGGAGCGGGCTCCCCGCGTTCTTTCAGCAACACCGCGCGAAACAGCTCGACGTCCTCGAGCGAGCGCGCGATCAGGCCCAGCGTATCGAAAGAGCGCGCGTGCTCGCGCACGCCGAAAAGCGGGAAATCGCCGAAAGTCGGCTTGTAGCCGACGACCCCGCAGAACGCGGCCGGCCGGATCGTCGAGCCGCCGGTCTGCGTGCCGTACGCGACCGGTACCATGCCTGCCGCCACCGCCGCCGCCGATCCGCTCGACGAGCCTCCCGGCGTACGTGCGGGATCCCAAGGGTTTTGCGTCTTGCCGCCAGGGCGATGCGCGAACTCGGTGGTGACGGCTTTGCCGAGCAGAATGCCGCCCGCGTCCCGCGTGATCGCGACGCACGCCGCGTCCCATGTCGTGCGGTTTCCGCGGTAGATGTGCGAACCGTATTCGGTGGGCATGTCGGCAGTCTCGATGATGTCTTTGACGCCGAACGGAATGCCTTGGAGGACGTCGTTTCGCGGGCTCTTGTCGCGCGCTCGCGCGAGCTCGAGCGCCGCTTCGATATCGAGGTACTGCCAGGCCTGGACTTGCGGCTCGCGCGTCTTGATGCGCTCAGCGCATGAGGCGACGAGCGCCGCACGCGTGAGCTTGCCTTGTACGATGCGCGATATCGCTTCGACGGCCGTGAGATCGCAGGGTTCTTTCATATAAAACCTGCTCTCCGCGGAATCGAGTGGTGATTTCGAGGTTGAAAACTTTCAGGCGCAGATATTCCTCGTCGCGCAGGTCGTAGGCGCGACGCTGGATGACGCGGATCTTGTTGTTGAGTCCTTCGACGAATCCGAGAGATACTTGCTCTCTGGCTTGCAGTAGACGGCGACCCCATCCCAGTGACGGTCGATCATTTCGGCAAACTTCTCGTACGGCGCGAGTCGCTGCCATCTCAAGCTCGCCCGCCAGTTCTCGAAGAAACGTCGCGCCCAGCCTTCGGTTTCGTAGTCCCAGAGCTGGCCGAAGGATTCCTTCAGTAGGTAGGGCCCGGTTGAGGCGCTCGTTGGTCGCGAGCAGTTTCTTGAGCGCCTACCTGCCATCCAGCGCCAGGTTCTCTCGGGGCGAAAGCAGCGTGTACTACTGGCCCTTGATGTAGCTTCGCCCCCGGCTGCTGAGTGTACGGTACTCGGACTTGCGCACCTCATCGAGCGCATCACCTAAATGACGCATGATGTGGAACTTGTCGAACAGGATCTCTCCTGCGACGCCGGGGTTCCGCGCTTCACTCGATCTTGACTCCCGCCTGTTTGATGATCTGCGCGTATTTCTTCGCTTCCTGCTGAACGAACGAGGCGAGCTGCTCGGGCGTCATGACCGAAACGACGATGCCCTGCGACGAGAACTGCTTGGAGATCTGCGGATCCTTCACGGTCGAATTCACAGCGTCAGCGATCTTGTCGATCACCGGGCGGGGCGTCCCTGTCGGAACGAAGAACGCGAACCAGCCCGAAACGTCGAAATCGCGCACACCCGACTCGGCGATCGTCGGCACGTCGGGCAGCGAAGGCACGCGCGAGCGCGTGGAGACCGCGACCGCGCGAAGCTTTCCGGATTCCACGTGTGCGAGCGCCGGCGGGATGCTCGAGAGAAACAGCATCACTTGGCCGCCGACCACCGCGCTCATGATCTCACCGCCGCCTTTATAGGGGACGTTGAGGAGCTTCACTTTCGCGGAGCTCATCAAAAGCTCCATGCCGAGAGACGCCGGAGCGCCGACCCCCGACGAAGCAAAAGTGAGCTCGCCGGGACGTGCTCGCGCGAGCGCGAGGATCTCCTCCACCGTGCGCGCTGGAAGCGATGCGTTCGCCACCAGCAGCAGCGGAAGCACGCCCGACATCGCGACGGGCGACAAGTCGCGCAGCGGATCGTAGGTCATCTTCGAGTACAGGCTCTGGTTCACCGCGATCTCCGACGTGTAGCCCAGAAAGATCACGTGGCCGTCGGGCGGGGACTTCGCGGCCTCGGCCGCGCCGATCATGCCCGCCGCGCCGGGTTTGTTGACGACGATAACCTGCTGACCCCACAAGCTCGTCATGCGCTCGGCGATGACGCGCGCCATCAGATCGCCGGAGCCGCCCGGCGGATACGAGACGATGATCTGCACCGTCTTCGTAGGATATGCCTGGGCAACGACTTGAGTCGGCGTCCACAGCGTTGCCGCAACCAAACTGCATGCCGCTACGAACCCTTTCTGCAACCTCATGATCGACCTCCAGAGTTTGGCGTTGTACGGGAAAGTCCGAGACGACCAAATCGACGAATGGGTTGACGGGCATGCGCTCGAACCTCGGCCGTCGTCGCAGACTTCGAGGATGCGCGCGCGCTGCTCGGCTGGAAAGCGCTTCTCCAAACTCGAGACGAATTTCGCGCAGCACGGGGACTGCTTCGCTGCGCCGGCGTGGATGACCGATCGGAAATTCGAGCTCCATCTTCTCGGAAGGGTGGCTCCTCTGGCGCGCGGCGGTGAACGCGTCGTAGCAATCGAACCAGCGGATCATCGCGCCGAAGCTGAATGCCGCCGTCGAGGGATCGAGCTCGTAGCGCGTCCCGGGCACGCGCGAGCCGTTCGACACGATCGTTCCGGGCACGAGCGGCACGGGTAGCTTCGCGCATTCCGGATCTCGAGCGCGTCCAACGTGAACGCGAGGCTGTCGATCACGCACAGGCGCGCCGCCGCGATCGTGTCTTCGCTCTTGATCCTGTAGCCCGACACGTAATCCACAATGTCAGCAGAATTCGGTCTGGCTCCGTGCGCACGTTGTCGGCGGAGGTGGCGCGCGCCGAGCAAGCGCTTCACGAGCATGGCGGTCGAGAAACCAGGTGCCGCTGGGGGGAACACTCATTGTCGCGATCGTGATCGCCTTAGTCAAGCTGGTGTATCGGCCAGTACGTATTGCACTGTGTTTAGGTGCGAGTCCCCTCCCTGCCAATGTCTTTCGATTTCCGCGCAAGACTTGAAGCGGATTTCCGCGAAGGAGACGCACATGCCTACCAACGTTCCATTCATCTTGACGCCCGGACCCGTCGTCACCGCACGCGAGGTCAAGGAGGCCATGCTGTTCGACTATGCCCCGGCGGACGATTTCATTCGAACCTCCACCGCGAACATCCGTGACTATCTGGTAGGGCTGGTCAACGGCAAGGGCAGCTACGAATGCGTGCCGCTGCAGGGTTCCGGGACCTATGCCATCGAAGCGGCGTTTCATACGTTGTTGCCGCCGGACGCGAAAATGCTGATCGTCGTCAACGGGTTTTACGGGCTCCGCCTGAAGGAACTGTGCGATCGGATGAAAAAAAGCAGCATCGTGCTCGAATTACCGATCCTTCCGCCTCCGTCTGCACGCGACATCGAAGCGGCGCTCGACGCCAACCCCGGCATCACGCACCTCGCTCTTTGCCACTGCGAAACGGCGACAGGGGTATTGAACCCCATCGCGGAGATTGCCACGGTCGCGAAAGCGCGCGGCGTTCGCTTGATTCTCGATGCGATCGCGTCATTCGCTGCATTCGACCTCGACGCGCCGGCGCTCGATCTCGAGGCGATCATCGTATCGAGCAACAAGGGGCTGGAATCCGTTCCAGGCATTGGCTTTGTCATCGCCAAGCGCGCTTCGCTGGAAGCGGCCGGCGGCAATTCGGTCTCCCTCTCCCTCGATCTTCATGCGCAATGGACCCACATGGAGAAGACCGGACAATGGCGCTACACGCCGCCGACCCACGTCATCGCGGCGCTGGCCACGGCGATCCGCATTCACCAGGACGAAGGTGGCATCCGTGGACGCCATGCGCGCTTCCACAGGGTCTGGCAGCGCCTGGTCGCGGCGATGCGGCAACGAGGCTTCGAGACGCTGATACCGGACGACCACGCGTCGCCGATCGTGACGACCTTCCTCGAGCCCGCGGATCCGCGCTACAGCTTCCCGAAATTCAGCGCGGAGGTCAAAAAGCGCGGCTTCATCGTGTTTCCGGGCCGTCTTACCGCATCGCGTACGTTTCGCATCGGCTGCATGGGAAGAATCACCGACGCCGACGTCGATAGGCTGGTCGATGCCATCGAAGGCGCGATGCAAAGCCTCGGTGTGCAAAATCGAGCGCCGGATCGATCGAGCGTCGCTGCGGGAAGCCCTGCGCTGCATGCTTGAGCCACGCTCCACGTTGCCCGAAGCCCGGTGACCCTTCAGCGCGGGAAAGCAGGAGTTACGATGAACTTGACACGACGGCTCGCCGAGCTGGCTGCAGGGCTGCGCTACGACGACTTGCCGGCCGATATTCGTCTGCGCGGGCGCATGCTCCTTCTGGATGGTATTGGCGTAATGCTCGGCGGGGTTGCCTTGCACAACGCCAACGGCGACCGCTTCCTCGAGCGTTACCTCGACGACATGGCGCCCGATGGGACGGGCACGATCGTCGGCTACGAACGCCGGACGACTCCCGCGATGTGCGCGTTTGCCAATGGCGTTTTGTCCCAGGTGCTCGACTGTCAGGACACGAGCGTCACCGGCAAGATCCATACGGGCGCGGCCGTCATCCCGGCCGCGTTCGCGACCGCGGAGATGAAGAAGGTCCGCGGCAAGGACCTCGTCGCCGCGCTGATCGCGGGCTATGAAGTTGCCAACCGAATTGCAGTAGCCGTGCAGCCCGCTCACTGGTTCGGCGGGTTCCAGGCCACCGGCACCATCGGCACGATCGGCGCCGCGGCCGCCACCGGCTCCCTGCTCGGGCTGACCCCGAAGGACATGGAAGTGGCGCTCGGAATGGCAGGAACGGTCCTGCCGCTCAGCAACGGGGACAGCAGCTTCAAGGGATACACCGCGAAGACGGTGCAAGCGGGAGAAGCCGCGACTCGGGGCATCGAAGCCGCGTTCATGGCGCGCGCGGGCTTCACGGCCGGGCCGCTGGAAGGCGAGCCGCCGCGTCACCACGCGTTCATGTACTTGATGGGCGACGGCAAGCCGGATTTCGACAAGGCATTGGCCGGGATCGGAAGCGAATGGCACTGCTTGCACACCGCGTTCAAGCCGTACCCAGTGGGCATCGTCATCGTCGGCCCGGTGGAAATGTGTCTGGACCTCCTCTCGGAACGCAGGATCGCCCCGGACGACATCGCCGCGGTCACGATCACCACGTACAAGGAAGCCCATCACTTCACCGGCAAGATCTACACCACTCCGGAAAGCTCGGAGATCGAGTGCTTCCTGTCCACGCCGTTCTGCGTCGCGGTCGCGCTGATCGACGGTGAAATGACCCTTCGCCAGCGCATGGAATCCCGGTTGCGCGATCCCGCGACGCACGAGCTCGCATCGCGTGTGGTGGTGCAGGAAGATCCCGAGATGTCGCGCCGCTACCCGCGAGAATGGCCGGCGCGAATGGACATCCGGCTCCGCAACGGCGAAACGATCAGCCGGCAAAGCAATGACGTCAAATGGTCCCCGCAACGGCCCGCGACCTGGGAACAGCTCGCGGAGAAGTTTTCGACGATGGCGGAGCCGATCATCGGACGTGACCGGGCAGCGGAGGCGAGCCGCCTCCTCGAACGCATCGTCGAGGTCGACGACTTGTCACCGCTGACGAAGCTCCTGCATCCACTGCCTGCGCGTTGAGCTTCGAATCGCGGCGCTCTCATTTCACGCACCTGCGACGCGATCGTCATCGGCGGCGGCATTGTGGGCTGCTCGGTGGCTTTCGGGTTGGCGAAGACCGGGCTGTCGGTCATCGTCCTCGACGAGGGGGATGTCGCGTTTCGTACGTCGCGCGGCAGCTTCGGGCTGGTGTGGGTGCAGAGCAAGGCCTCGCGGCGACCACATGGTTTAGCCGTCACTCCCATTACTTTGAGAACCGTTGTGACAACGGAAAGTAGATGATTCCCTCCTGCGCGGCCTTTTGAACTTTGAGGTCTAGCGCGTCCACAAGCGAAATCTGACCCTCAAGGATCAGCGCCCAAAATCCTGTCCATCCATGAGCACGATGTTGGACGCAACTCCCTTCGTAAACTCGACCACAACCTCGGGTCGGAAGGCGCGGATTTGATCCAAGCCTCAACCCTCTCGGTGGACGGCGTAATCACAGACTGAAGGGGTCGTTGCGTCTGACGACGCTTCCAGTCTGGCACCTTACCGTTCAGCGTGACCCGCAATGACTGCTTTCTAGAAGGGGACAGGCGAGATCGGCCCCAGCGGCTGTGGAACAGGGGGGCGCATCGGGCGCACAAGGCACGGTTCATCACGGACTCGCACGGCATTTAGCAGCAATCGCTGCTCAACGTTAGCAGCAGAAACAGATGCCTTACCCGTGCTGATATTTGAGTGTGCCGGAAAGTTCGGTGCCTAAGGCTCCGATCTGCGTGATCAACTCCTGACTCACGCTGTCTAGCGGGGAACGCTCTCGGAATATCACCGCTATATCGCGTTTCAGTCCCGGAACCGTAATCGCCAGGGACTTTATCGTGCCTTCACGCAAGTCCGCCGCGACGCAGTGCTCAGGCAACATGGATAGGTGGTCACTCGCGGCCACGAGCGACTTCGTAAAGTCGATAGAGCCGCATTCAATGAGCTGTTTCGGGAAAGCGACACTTTCCGAGTCCAGCACCCTCTCGAGTACAGTCCTCTGCGGCCACCCAACCATCGGACACACCCACGGAAACTGCGCGAGATCAGCCCACGAAAGCGCCCCCCGAGATCTCGCACGGCATCACGGAACCCCATGCCGCTGACCAGTCGATGCAGCGCGATTACATCTCCACCCTTGGCGCCGCACGCGTGGCAGAAGAAATGACCATCAGCCAGTGACACGCGCATGGATGCGTGCGTCTCGCTTCCAGCCTTGTGCGCTGGGCAGCGGATCGAGATCCATTCGCCGCGAGGCTTGCCCGTGAGCAGCCCTTGCTGGCTCAGGTAAGCGGCAGGCCGCCGATCGGCAAGACGCTGCTAGGGCTGGGCCGGCAGCCTCACGCGCTCCGTCAGAACATCGGGATCGGTGAACACGGTCCAGCGCTCGCGCGGCACGTCAGCGAAGGCCTCGCGATGGCGCGGTGCCTCGTCGCCTTCGTCGGTGACGTTGCGGATGAAGATGTGCAGCACGTTTCCCGGGAACTCCCGGTAGATCCGGGCGTAGATCTCCGGATCCTGCTCGCCGGAATCGCCGACGAGGACGAACTTGCGTTGCGGCCAGCGCCGGATGATCGCCGAGATGGTCGGTACCTTGGCATCCGCCGGCGTGTCGAACAGATCGAGGAAGCTGCGATCGCCGAGTCCGATTTCGCGCAAGTGGAAGCTTCCGGCAGGCAGGCCCGATTCGGCGAAGAACTGCGCCAATGCCGGATACAGCTGCCAGGGCGAGGAAGACACGTAATGGAACACCGCACCGTTGTCCGCCCACGCGGTATAGGCTCGTGCCATGCCGGGAACCGCCTCGAAGGGATTCAGGAACGTGTTGGCCATCAGCGCCCGCCTGTCGCGAACTTGCGTCACTTTGACCGTATCGTCGATGTCGGAGATGACCGAGACGCCTCGCGCGCCGACGAGCTGTGCGTGTCCTTCGGAGCGGCGGCGCTCCCCTGCCGGACCAGCGAGTTCCAGCGGCAGCCGTCCGGCGCGCTGGTAGCGGTCGGCATCGCCGGCGGAGAGGGTGGCCGTCGCTCGAAACAGGCCATTCGGACCCGACGGGGCGGTGGTCAACTGCCGCGGTCCGACGCGCACCTCGAGCCTCCTGTCCTCCTCGCCGTCGGCGAGGAACAAGCCCGCTCGCGCACGAAACACCGCCTGCGCGCGTGCATCGTCGTCGAGGTCCAGCGCGCGCATGAAGGCTCGACCCGCCGCGGAGATCCAGAGGGAGTCGTCCGGCCGCTCGTAGATCCAGCCGTGGATCGGCACGACCCACCGCGATGCCGGTTCGTCGAAGTGCGCGGCGGTCGGGAACAGGACCACTACCTCTTCGTCCGGCTGGACGTCGGTCTCCAGGGGCGGGGTGATTGCGCACGCGCCCGTGACCAGCGCACACCCGACGCCGAGCAGCATGTGAAAGACTATGCGCCAGCGTTGCACCTTGTCTTGCCCTCAGCGTCCCGATGCACCGAACTTTGTCGTTGCAGCAATCAGCTATGGATCTCCCGTGTTCGATGCGAAGTAGCCCGGTTAGCGCGTAGCCGGGTGTTTGGTATTCAACGCGGTTCGGGACTTGCTTACATTTCGAAGCGTAGTGTTTGCCGGTGTACTGCCCCGCTGCTGATTCTTACGACGCAGCGGCCGTAATTCGTCACGATCGGCAAGTCAGGGCCGTGCTTGCGCTCAATGTGGTCGATCCGTTGGGCTTTGATCCAGAGCATGCTGCGTCCTCCTCCCCGCAACCATTGTAACGGCTGCTAGCGGGGGCTGTGCGCGAGCGTTCGACGATGTGCCGTCCGTTACTTGCTTCCGACGAACAGGAAGCCATCGGTTCGTCCAGCGTTCAGCGCTGCTGCATAAAGCGTTCTGCTCGGGGCATCGTAATACGCGATCCCCTGGAGGCTGCTAAACAGGCAGTAGAGGCCCTGAAATGAGATAGAGAGATTGATGATCTGCGTGTTGCCACGTCGAGTTGCAGTACCGCTGAACGAGCAGCCGGTTACGGCACCCGCGAAGCCTCCTGACGCATTAATCGTGACGACCGCGTCATCATATCCAACCGAGGAAAAGACTGTGCCGGAGAAGGTTCCAGCGACACTGGACATGCTAACCGGCTGGTCGTAGATCGCCTGATAAGCAGCAGTAAACGAGCTGCTCCCGTATGCGGTGACCAATGTTCCGCCGATCGAGGAGTGCGCGACATATGTCCCTGCAACCGCCCCATTCGCTACGCCGTAGCCTGCGATATTAAAGTCGCGGGCATTGGATGACGTGAATTGCCCGCCGGAGCTAGTAGCGTTCCCGTGCACTGCGCCAGCAATGTAGTTGCTGCCAGGCGACGTATAGAGGACGTAGTACTCGCCGGTGTTGAGAACCGCGCCAAGAACGGTTTGATTTCGGCTAGTTGACCCCACCCAGAGCCCTTCTGCCGTTCCTGCGGAAGTTGTCGTGCTTGGTATACATGCCAACACACCGGCAGCGCCAAACCCTTCAGGCACCCACCCGGCGGCGCGCATCTGACTCGCGATCGTCGTGCTCGTTGTGTAGCGGTGATTTGGAGCGCCGCCGATCCCATTGTTGTAGAGCCGGTACAGCGGCGCTGATCCTGCGGGACAGTTGCCGATGCCGTCAGGAGTCTTGAGGTAAAACGAGATCGCTTCGTACTGCCAGTCCTGATTGTTCTTGACTGCATTGCACTCGCCGGGGAATGGCGTATAGAAGTGCGAGCTGCGCGGGGCGAAGCTGGTGCTAAAGAACCGGCAGACTGGTGATGTGCTGGCTTCCTGAGCCGCCCAGACGGGGAACGTCTGCCCCGTCCGTTGCCAGACGCCGCCAAAGGCGCCGCTATCGAGTGCCGATATTTCTGCGGGGAAGGACGTGACGAAATAGTAGCTCCACCCGGCATGGAAGTACTCGACCGCGGTTTGAGTCTGAGCAGTCGCGGTTCGAGTCAAAGCTGAAATCGCAAGAAGCGCCAGTACTGCTCCACGCAGCCACTTCGCCATTTGTCGCGCTCCCCTCGGTTGATTTGTGACGGGCCGCGGCAGGAAATCGCCGCTTCACCCGACCGAGGGGTGGCTGTTGCAAGCGTTGCGCCAGCCGCTACGTGGTACGGAGCACGAGTCGTTGCTCACTCCACTGCATGCCGCATATCTATACGGTATGCCGCTCCTGCTCTACCCCTTCCGCTACAAGTCACCAGTGATCGGCAAGTGGTAAAAGGTGTACTGCGAGATCGTCCGCTCCCCGTCCCGCGCCGCCCGCTGTGCTGGCTGTGCGCGCGGCTCGACATCCGCGACATCACCGTAGCGAAGCGCCCGCAGGTCGCCTACACGTGCGGCTGGAACCCAATCCGCGCGCCGAACGTCGACCGGTGCGAGTTCTTCATGCGTGAGCCAGGCGCCGACGATCGGGCGCAGCCGCGGGGCCGGTGGCGAGTCGCTGGTACGGCACACTGACGCGTAGAATCGCCTCGCGGGCCTCTTCCCCTGGCGGGTTCGTCGTTGGAGTCGCCGTCCGGGGATCGTGCAACACTCTCCGGGGTTCCGCCATGCGATCTGTCCGCACCGCAGTCTCGCTGCTTGCGCTCGCTGTTTCGCCCGTCGCATTCGCGGCGCCCTGTGCAGGGTTCACCGACGTCGATAGCACCGATCCATTCTGCACGCAGGTCGCTTGGGTCAAAAACCGCGGCATCACGTTGGGCTGCACGTCAGCGACGCTCTACTGCCCGAATGCTGCCGTCACGCGGCTGCAGATGGCGCTGTTCATGTATCGCCAAGGTAACGTAACCGTGCAGCTTGGCGGCAATACGGCAGGTGGTACGGCTCGGCTCGGAACAACCGATTTCCAGCCGGTGGAGATCATCGCTAACAATTTGCGCGCGCTGCGGATAGAACCGAATCCGGGTAGTCCGAACGTCATTGCTGGAAATGCAGCCAACAGCGTATTCGGCGGCAGCTATGCGGCAACGGTGGGGGGTGGGGGTGCGACGTCAGGCAACGTCGGTAGTTATCTTTGCCCCGCGGCGGCATGCGCCAATATGGTCACTGACACCGCGGGGACGGTGGGAGGCGGTGTCAGCAACCATGCGGGGAACGACGACGCGGATCCCTCCAGCGCGATGTTCGCGACGGTCGGGGGTGGATACGCTAACCGGGCTACCGGCTTCATCTCGGTCATCGCTGGCGGATACGTTAACCGGGCCAACGGACCCGGCGGCACCGTTTCTGGCGGTGAATTCAATATAGCCGACGGAGGCAACTCCACGGTCGCCGGGGGTTTCACTAACCGCGCCGCCGGTAATGCCAGCTTCGTGGCCGGCGGCTCACGCAACCGGGCGTTAGGCATTGGAAGTCTTGCGGGGGGCATCTTCGCCCAAGCCGATAACGACGGGTGTTTCGTATTTGCAGACCGCTCTTCCTCCAACAGCGCGACGAGTTGCTTCGCGCCGAACGAGATTGTTGTCCGGGGGCTCGGAGGATTCTATTTGTGGACCGCTGGGAACGCCGACTCGAATTACAGCGGCGCGACACTCGCTCCGGGCACGGGTGCATGGGCGGCCCTCAGTGATGTACATGGCAAGCACGCCATCGATCCGGTGGATGCGCGAGAGGTACTTGAGAAGGTGGCGGCGATGCCGATCTCGACCTGGCAATGGAAAGCCGAGCCAGGAACGGTTCGTCACATGGGGCCGATGGCACAAGACTTCCATAGCGCCTTTGGACTCGGGAATAGCGATACGCAGATCGTCACGATCGACGCCGATGGTGTCGCGCTGGCCGCGATCCAAGGCCTCAACGCAAAACTGGAAGCGGAGCGCGGGGCGAAGGATGCTGAGATCGCGGCGTTGCGCGCGGAGCTCGTCGCCATCCGGTCGGTGCTCGCAACGATCGCCGCTACGCAATCGACGCAACCCGCCGAAATCGCCCGGTAGGGACGACTTTCCGCGTCAGGCCACCCAACGTCAACCTGCGCCGCTGCGCGTGGCGTGGCTTAATCCGTGCGGGCGCGCACTACGCGAAGCAGGCACGGCCGACCAGCCAAGGAAAGCGGACGCTCGCGGGTCGATCGGCTACAGGCGGCCTTGCAGTCTTCGTTGCGGGCACGTCGGCGAATAGTCACGCATCGGCGAACAATGAAGGGTAGCCTCGGTTCCTTGGAGGCTCAATGGTACTGTCAATAGGAGACTGTATTCAGCATTTCGATGATCGGCTCTTTGTGTAGGATCCGGCTCAAAGTACTGGGACGGACCATCTCCTGCGCTGGAGACAAGCAGCCACACAGTAGCGGTCCGTGATCGATAGGTCGCTAATTTGGACGCCTTCAAATCGACAGCCTTCTGAACAAGGTCCTGCGAGAGGGGCGACACCCATCCCGCCAACGGCGACCACCAGTGCAATCGGGTTAGCGGCGGACCCGCCCATATCCGGACAAATTGAACTTCCGGTGGAAGCGGATCCACATGGCGACGAATTCGAACCTCGTGCCACGTTCCAGCCGGCGGCAGATTGTTGCTCACGAACTGCGCAATCTCGCGGGCAGCGCGTATGCCGTTCAAAGTCAGCAGCCTGTCGCTATCGACAAATCCGATTGCGACGTCCGTCGGACCGAGATTGAACCGACCGAACTCTTCCTCGGCGCGCGCAACGATGTCCCTGACGATAGATTGCCGCTGGGTGGGCTAATCCGCCCGCCATCGTCTTCGATGTGCAGTTCCGTAACTTCCAATCCGACTAGGCCGGTGTCCGTCCTTAAGATGAAGTCAGGCGCCTCAGCGCAGACTCGACCACTACGTCGCATGCAGAGAGCCGCAAGAACGCCTCAACAAGTAAGCGCTCCTTCTCCTTTCGATCTACTAGGATTTCAGCTGGCACTTAAAGCACCCCAAAGCAGAGCCGACGGCAACGTAACGGCAACCAGAAACGCAAAAACCTCCATCAGAAGGAGGCGTTGTTCCGTATCCTATTAATTTATGGCTCCCCGACCAGGGCTCGAACCTGGGACCTGCGGATTAACAGGTTGAAATATACGTCATTTAACGTGCGTTTTGGCCCGCCCTTCCCCGTGAATGCACGCTGATGACCGCCGATACTGTCACGTTTTTGTCACGTTCTCGTTCGCATCCGGAGGAAAGCGGCGGGCGGCGGGTTGTTCCCTTTCATCAGCGCCGAGCCGTCGCGCCTCGGTGGCTCGTCGAGCGGAAGAAGGTTCGGTGACGCGGCGGGGAGCTGGTCCCTCTTGATCGCACAAACATGTCCTTTGCGATGGTCACCGCAGACATCGCGTTCCTCCACCTACTCAGCACGGCTGAGTCCGCCTGAACATCTGCTGATCATTGTCAAGGGGGGACGACCGCTGCATTTCGGTCGGTATCGAAAAGACGGTCACCGGTTCGGCGAGGCCGCGCACGTCGATCCCCCACAGTGACCAGCTCGGCATCCGGTAGCGCCTTTGCCGTGGCGCGGAAAGCAGCAGCGATGTGCCGTGTTCCTTGCAAAGCGCCTCGAGCCGCGCAGCGAGATTCACCGTGTCCCCATAGACCGTGTAGCTCTGACGCCCGCCGCCGCCGACATTGCCGGCAACCACGGACCCGTATTGATGCCGATGCGAACCCGAACGCGCTCGCCGGCGAACTCGCGTCCTTCGACGCACGCCAGAATCGCACAGGAGGCCGCGAAGGCATTCGAGCGCTGGGCCGGGTCTTCGACAGGCACGTTGAACGTCGCGAGCACGCCGTCCCCTTGGTAGTGGGTGACGATGCCATTGTGCGCGCCGATGATCCGCGTTACTTCGTCGAAATAGGCGTTCACGATCTCGACCGTGCGCGCGGCGCCAAGGCGCTCGGTCATCGCGGTGAAGCCCGCGATGTCTGCGAAGAGCACGCTTGCTTCGCGCTCGATCGGCGCGAGTGTCCCGCCGCCGGCGATCATGGCGTTCACGATCGATTGTGGGACGAAGCGCCCGAAGATGCCGTAGAGGGTGGCGTGGTCCCGTTCCGTCTCCAGTTGCCGCTTCAGCGTGTCGCGCGCTCGCCACATCACCGCTGCGATCAGGAACGCGACCACCACGAGCGCGACCGCTTCCTGAATGCGGCCGCCGAGCCCGCCGAAGTTGGGATCGAGCAAGACCGCCATGACCTGCTCAGCCGTGGGGTTCGCCGGGATATCGTTCCAGTCGAGCACCCCCTCGATGACGCTCGCCGAACGCAGGAACGCGGCGATCCAGCCCAGCGCACCGGCGATCCCCGTCCAAAGAACCAGGCCCGGTGAGAAGCTGAACGCGGCGACGCCAAGAATGACGAAGTAGAAGGGGAACAGCGGCGCGCGGAACATCATGACTGAGGGCAGATCGGCAGCCGTATCGTAAAGCGGCTGGGTGGCGATGAGCGCGGACACGATGGCGATGTCCAGCGTGATGAAGACGTATTTGACCCATGGCCTGTCGAGACGTGTTCCAATCAGCGAAGTAGTGAGCCAAGCCGAGAGCGGCGAAGACCGACAGTAGGATCAGGTACTCGAGCGCGCGTCCCGGGTGCTCCGCGCGTGATCCCACGAGCCAGACGCCCATCAGCACCAGCGCGACGGTGCGGCCGATGATGGCGAGCTTGAGCCCGCTCTGCTCCGCGCGCTGGAACAGTCCCCCGGGTCGGAGGACGCACCCGCGGCCTCGGTGGCGGCAAGCGAGCTTCGCGGAAGTTACCGGCAGTGCTATGGTGCGTCCCGCCGCTAGCGTTGGTGGGTGGCAACTCGGCAGGAAGTCTGCCGTCTGCTTGTTCACTCCGGTTCACTTCATCGCAGCTGCGCCTGGGTCCAGCGCCGCGCGCGCACGCTCGCGCTGCTCGGCATCCACGCGGTCGGCCAGCACCTGCGTCAGCTGGCGCAGCTTGGCGCGGTCAGGCCCACGTTCATGCTGAGCGCATGTGCGACTGCAGTTGCGACTCGGCCCCCGGCAGCGCGGCCAGCACGCCCACGGTGGCGAGCTCGCGGCTTTGCCAGTCGAGGTTGTCGCGCGCGAAGATGTCGCCGAACAAGTGCGACTTCAGGTACTCGTCGATGGCGGGCGCGAAGTCGAACAGCGGCCCCTTGACCGGCGCGCCCGACAGCCTGGTCTGGTTGGCCGTGCCCAGCGCGAGCAGTGCCTCGCCCTTCGGTATGCGCGGCCGGGCTCGCGGCCCGGCGCATCCTGGATGCCGCGCTGTTTGCGCGCGTCCAGCACCTTCATCAGTTCGCCGAGCGCATTGAGGCTGCGCGGAAAGCCGGCGTACGCGTAGAGCTGCACGAGGATTTCCTTGGCCTCGCTGACGGTAGCCCGGCGTCCAGTCCCTGGTTCAAGGCTGCGTTGAGCTTGGCATGTCGCCTGCGGCCGTCGAAGGCCGCGATCGGCACGATGGCCTGCTGCTTGCGCCGAGAGTGCCTGTTCGCGAAGTGGTGTTGTGCACGGTTCATGCCGCTGCGGTTCCTGTGCGTTCGCGGCAGGCGTACGCATGCAGCCGCCATGCTCAGGCCCAGCCATGATGCGCAGGCGCTGCAGCTTGGAGCGCTCAGCGTGCGTTGTATTGTTCATCGCTGACTTTCTCCATCCAGGTGACGTTCTTGCCATCCGACCGTGCCGGTGACGGCCAGGTGGGTCATCGCGGTCGTCGGCCCTGCGCCGTGCCAGTGCTTGACGCCCGGCGGGCACCAGACCACGTCGCCCGGGCGAATTACCTGCACGGGCTTGCCCCATTCCTGCGTCAGCCCCACGCCCGAAATCACCACCAGGCGCTGTCCTGCGGGGTGGGTGTGCCAGGCCGAACGCGCGCCCGGCTCGAAGGTCACCAGGCCGCCCGAGGCATTGATGTTCTTGTCGGCCGGCCAGACCGGGTCGATCCGCGCCCGGCCGGTGAAGAACTCGGCAGGTCCGGCCACCGACGCCTGGGTGCCGGCGCGTGTGACATGCTGCGCGGCTGCCGTTGCCGTCGCGTTCCCCTTTAGCTCGGCAGCTCCGACGGTAGCCGCTTGCAACGCCGCGACGCACAGAGCGATTCTTGAAAGTGACGTGCTCATGAATACGGGCTTTCTGAGTTGGTAATCTGCTGCTCGGCCGATTCAGTCGCCTGCACGGACGGCGCGCAGGTTGGCGCGAACCACGAACTCCCCGGCTTTCACAGCAGCTTGTCCGGTGTGACCGGCAATGTCCGAATCCGTTTCCCCGTAGCATGAAAGATGGCGTTCGTAATGGCCGGCGCGACACCGACCATCGCGATTTCGCCGACGCCCTTCACGCCAAGCGGATTGACGTGCGGATCGTGCTCGTCCACGAAGATCACCTCCATGGCCGGCGGAGCGTCTGCGTGGACCGGCACCGCGTATTCGGCGAAGTTGGCGTTCGTCACGCGCCCGTTGCGCGCGTCCACCACGGAATGCTCCATCAGAGCCATGCCGATGCCGCCGATCATTCCGCCAATGGACTGGCTACGCGCCATCTTCGGGTTCACGACCCGCCCAGCGCCGTAGGCGCCGACGATGCGCCGCACGCGCGTCTCGCCGAGATCCGGATCGACGGCGACTTCCACGAATACCGCGCCGAATGCATGCATCGAGAAGCGCTGTCCCGCATCGCCCGGCTTCACGTCCGCGGTCGCCTCGACCGGCTGTGCGATGCGTCGCATCGCATCGTCCAGATGCCACCGCCGCCACGGGCAAGCGCCTGTTCGCGCGCGCTTCGGCAAGCGGCCTGCACCGCGCTACCCACGCTGGCCATGGTCATCGACCCTCCGTGCACCGGCGCACGCGGCAGCACTGTGTCCCCCAGCGCGAACTTGACCCGCTCGATGGGCAGTCCCGAAGCGTTCCGCGGCGACCTGGGTCATCGATGTCCAGGTACCTGGACCCATGTCGCTCGCCGCGCTGGTGACTTCAGCCGTTCCGTCGGGGAGAAGACGCGCCATGGCCGACGCGGGCGCATAGTTCATCGGGTAGGTCGCCGTGGCCATGCCCCAGCCGATCAGCCATCGCCCATCGCGCATCGATCGCGGCTTCGAAATGCGCCTGCTCCAGCCAAAGCGCTCGGCGGCGACCCGATAGCACTCCCGCGTCGAGCGGCTCGAGAACGGCAGCTTCTTGAACTCGTCCTGCTGCGGCTCGTTGCGCAGCCGCAATTCCACCGGATCGATGTTCAGCGCGACCGCGAGCTCGTCCATCGCGGATTCGAGTGCGAAGATCCCGCTCGCCTCGCCCGGCGCGCGCATATAGGTAGGTGTGTGCACGTTCATCGGCGCGATGCGATGGCGGGTGTAGACGTTCGGGCAGGAATGCAGGAACCGGCTGCGTTGACCAGCGCCTCGGAGATATTCTTCGTAAGTCGAGGTCTCCTGATATCCGTCGTGCATAATGGCCGAAAGGCGGCCATCGCGCGCTGCGCCGAGTGCCACGCGCTGGACCGTGTGCGGCCGATAGCCGACGCCGTAGTACATGTCACGCCGAGACAGCATCAGCTTGACAGGGCGCTTGGCTACTCTCGCGCCGAGCGCGGCTAGCGTCACGTGCGGCCATGTGCGAAGTCCCGACCCGAAAGCGCCGCCGACGAACGGCGAAACGACGCGAACGTTCTCCGCTGGAATGCCGAACACCGCCGCGATCTCGTCGGCCGTGTTGTTCACCCACTGCGTCTTGTCCCACAGCGTCAGTCGATCGCCTTCCCATGCGGCGATCGTGGCGTGCATCTCGATCGGATTGTGGTTCTCGCGCGGGATCACATAGCTCTGATCGACCTTGACCTCCGCGGCCGCGAGCGTCCGCTCGGGATCGCCGCGGCGCGTTTCCGGCGGTGGGCCCTCGCCCTGGTCGGTCTTCTGTCGCGTCGGCAGAACCGGTGCGACGCGCGCAACATCGGTGATTGCGTTTTCGGCTCGCGTAGCGTGACGCGCACCAGCGTCGCCGCGTGGTTCGCCTGCTCGAGCGTCTCTGCGATCACCAGCGCGATCGGCTGGCCTTGATGGCTCACTCGATCGTCCTGGAGCACGTGCAGACGCTCACCGATGTCGGGATCGACGGCGCCCTTGTGCGGGCGATACGCAGCCTCGGCGCGTTCCGATGCGTGAGCACCGCGATAACCCCGGGTGCGCGTTCCGCGATCGCGGTGTCGATGGAAGCAATGCTGCCTCTCGCGACCGTGCTTCGCACGATAGCGCCGTGCGCCACGTCCTGGTGCTTCGAACTCGGCGGCATACGTTGCGCCGCCCGTGACCTTCTGTCGGCCGTCGACGCGGCTGACGGGTTGTCCAATGAAAGCGGTCGTCATGCGCGAGCTCCCGCGGTTTCGACGGCGCGCACGATGGCGCGCTGCATGAGTTCGATCTTGAAATCGTTGTGGCCATGC
Source organism: uncultured beta proteobacterium (assembly GCA_963804205.1). Lineage (GTDB taxonomy): Bacteria > Pseudomonadota > Gammaproteobacteria > Burkholderiales > Casimicrobiaceae > VBCG01. Next base: position 74,131 of record CAWDPJ010000017.1, read on the forward strand.
CCCTTTGCGCCTTGCGCGGCGAGCGCCGCCGCACGCCGGAGTGCAGCCGGTTCGAGTGTCGCTCCCGCCAGCGCCGCCTCGACGCGGGGCACACGCCAGGGCTTCGTGCCCACGCCGCCCAGCGCGACACGGGCCTGCCGGACTCGCTCGCCGTCCATTTCGAGCGCCACTGCCGCGGATACGACCGCGAACTCGAACGAAGCACGATCTCGCACTTTGAGATAATGCGAACGCCGCGCCATCGGACTCGCCGGTACGGTGATGGCGGCAATCACCTCTCCCGGGTCGAGCACCGTCTCGATGTGCGGAGTGGTGCCGGGCAGGCGGTGAAGTCGACGAGGCGTACCGTACGTTGCCGGCGCGGCACCGCGAACCTCGATCGGGCATCGAGCGCAACGAGTGCGACCGCGAGGTCCGACGCATGCGCAGCGATGCAGCTGTTCGCTCGTGCCGAGCACCGCATGCCAGCGGTTCTCGCCGCCGATCGCGGCGCAGCCGGAGCCCGGCGCGCGCTTGTTGCACGCGGCGTAGCCGACATCGCGAAAGTAGGGACAACGCGTGCGCTGCAGAAGGTTGCCGCCGATCGTCGCCTGGTTACGCACTTGGGGACTTGCCGAGTTCAGCAGCGCCTCGGAGATCACCGGAAACTGCTCGACGACAGCCGGATGCGCCGCGACGTCGGCCATCGTGCTGCGGCGCCAAGCCGCAGACCCTGCGGCGCCAACTTCGATGCGGTTGTCGAGCAGGCCCGCGAGGCTGACCAGTCGGTCGGGCCGCCGCACGTCTTCCTGCAGAAGCTGCACCATGTCGGTTCCGCCGGCGATGTATTCGGCGGGCGCATCGTTGCGGCCGGCCTGGGCGCGCAGCGCAAGGGCCGCGCGACAGATCGCGCGGACGTTCAAGGGTGAAGGGATGCATGCTCAGGCTTTCTGCGCGCCGCGTCCTGCAATCGCTGCGACGATGTGGTCGTACGCTCCGCAGCGGCAGAGGTTGCCGCTCATCCAATCGCGGATTTCCTGCGCGGAGCCAGCGTGGCCCTCGGCGATGCAGGCGACACCGGCCATGATCTGTCCGGACGTGCAATAGCCGCACTGGAAAGCATCGCGCTCGATGAACGCGGCTTGCAACGGATGGAGCTGCTCGCCTCGCGCGAGGCCCTCGATGGTCGTGATCTCGCGGCCGTCGACAAGCGCCGCGAGCGAAAGGCACGACTTCACGCGCTTGCCGTCCATCAGGACCGTGCAGGCGCCGCATTGGCCGAGGCCGCAACCTTTTTTCGATGCCCGTAAGGTGCAGGTGCTCGCGCAGTGCATCGAGCAACGTCGTGCGCGCATCGAGCGTCAGCCGGTGCTCGTTTCCGTTCACGCGAAGTACGACGTCAACCGGAGCGGGCGACGCCTTGCTCCCTTGAGCGACCGCCGGAGGTGCAGCTTCTGGCAAGAGGGGTCCCGCGGCCAGCGCGCCACCGGTGGCCGCGGTGACTTTCAGCAGCTCTCGTCGTGTCGGATCGAAATCGACCATCGTCAGCACTCCTTTAGAGACCTTCACTTGTCGCAGCGCGTGTACCGCGATCCCCTGCAACTCGTCTTACACCCATTTCGCGGCAGCCTCCTCACTTGCCCGTTGCCTCGATCGTCACCTTCAGCGAGCCACGCACGCCAAGCGCATCGACGCCAGAGTCGAGGCGGCCGAGCTTCACGAGGCCCTTTGCATGGCCCGCGTCCTTGTAGAAGATCGCCAGGTTTCCCCACGGGGCGTAGTACGCGATGTCGCCGACGGCAGGGTCGACTCCCGCGGGCGCGCCGGCCGTCGATAACTTCCGGGGCAGATAGCTGATTTTCTCGGTCGACGCGTAGTCCTCGAGCGTCAGCGTCATCGGCAGCAGAGAAATGAAGTCCTGCGCTGTCGCGTTGCCAAGCATCGTTGCTTCAATGGTCTTACCATCGATCGTCAAGCGTATCTTCACCGCGGTTCCCTCCTGACCGAGTGCTGGCCTGGCGAGCACCAGCGACAGCGCGGCCAAGATCCAAAAACGTCGGATGTGCGCGATGGCCATCTTCGTTGCCCGCCTATCGTTTCCTGTACTCCTCGGCGATCATGTGCAGCCGATGGTCCTTCGCTATACGGTCTGGCCGCCGTCGATCACCATGGCGTGGCCGACCATGAAGGCGGCGGCGTCCGAGCACAGCCAGACGACGGCCGCGGCGATCTCCTCGGGCTTGCCCATCCGCCCGACCGGCTCCTCCGCGATCACCTTCGCGCGCCCTTCGGGCGTGCCGCCGGTGAAGCGGTCCATCATCGGCGTCTCGATGTAGCCGGGGCAGACGGCGTTGATGCGGATGTTCTGCGCGGCGTAATCGAGGGCCGCCGCCTTGGTGAGGCCGATCACGCCGTGCTTCGCGGCGGTGTACGCGGGGCTGCCCTTGATGCCGATGATTCCTGCGCCCGAGGACGTGTTGACGATCGCGCCGCCGCCCCGTGCTTGAGGATCAGCGGGATCTCGTGCTTCATGCACAGGAAGACGCCGCGGAGGTTGATGTCGATGATCCGGTTCCACTCCTCCTCCTCGTACTCCGCGGTCGGGGCCGGCTTCCTCGGCTCGATGCCCGCGTTGTTGAAGGCGAAGTCCAGCCGCCCGAAAGCCTCAACGGTCTTGGCCAGGGCCGCCTTCACGTCCTCGGCCCGCGTCACGTCGCACCGGACGGCGAGCGCCCGCCCGCCTTGCTCCTCGATCAGGCGGGCCGTCTCCTGGTTGCCCTGCTCGGACACGTCGGCGGCCACCACGCTGGCCCCCTCGCGGGCGAACGCCAGCGCCGCCGCGCGGCCGATGCCGCTCGCGGCCCCGGTCACGAACGCGACCTTCCCCGCGAAGGCGTTCCGTTCTTCGTCACACATGGCCTATTCCTTTTTCGCTGCCTATTTCGCGTTCATCTGTCAATGGATTCCGTGCTTGCTCGCAACGATCGCGTGTCGAGCGCAGGCAGTAACGCCCGAGGCGTCGGGCATCCGCGGATGATGGGGAACGCGATGAAGGACGATCAGCACGGATCGAAAGCGACGCCTCCACCGAGCCTTGTGCAGTTCGTTAGCGCTCCATACGCAAGACAAGATACTCGGTTGGCGAGCCGCTGATAAGATGGCACAATTAGCATGAAGTGGTGAGCACAGCTCAACAATGGCAAACCTCGACGACCTCCTTGCCTTCGTCGCGGTAGCGCGAGAACGTAGCTTTACGAAGGCGGCCGCAAAGCTGGGCGTGTCCAGGTCAGCATTGAGTCACACGCTGCGCGGACTCGAAGCAAGGCTCGGCATTCGCCTACTGACGCGCACCACACGCAGCGTGTCGCCGACCGAGGCAGGTGAGCGTGTACTGCGCACGGTCGGTCAGCGCATTGACGAGATCGAAGGCGAGCTCGAAGCTTTGAGCGAGTTTCGCGACAAGCCCTCCGGCACCATTCGTATAACGGCAACCGAGTATTCGACCACGTCGATCCTGTTGCAGAAACTCGGGACGCTCCTGCCGCACTTTCCCGACATCAGGATCGAGATCACCGTCGACTACGGCCTGACCGACATCGTCGCCCATCGTTATGACGCGGGCGTGCGATGGGGTGAGCAAGTGTCCAAGGACATGGTCGCCGTGCGTATCGGGCCGGACCTGCGGATGGCGGTCGTCGGTGCGCCGTCCTATTTCGCTACCCGATCCCCACCGAAGACGCCGCAGGGACTCACCGGCCACAATTGCATCAACCTGCGCCTGCCAAGCCACGGCGGGACGTACGCATGGGAGTTCGAAAAAGGCAAGCGCAAGCTCAATGTGCGCGTCGATGGCCAGCTCGTTTTCAACAGCTCCACGCTGATGGTCAACGCTTCACTGGCGGGATTGGGCTTGGCCTGTGTGCCAAGGGCGCGATCGAGCATTACGTGGCCACCGGGCGTCTCACGCGCGTACTCGAGGACTGGTGCCCTCGGTCAGCGGGCTACCACCTTTATTACCCAAGCCGCCGCCAGCTATCACCGGCGTTTGCGCTCGTGATAGAGGCGCTACGTTACCGTAAGTGACTGTTGCTGCGCACTGAGCGCACGCGAAGGGGGTGAACCTGATGTTCGGCAACCGCGAGCGATCGTCAACGCCATAATCGCCGGGCGCGGAGCGCTTGCGCCTGTCGAACGCGAGGCACCTGTCCTCTTCGCGGACATCGTTGGCTTTACTGAAATGACCGAACGCGCAGGCGCGACGCGCAGGTCGCGATCTTGAACGCCTACTTTGACGAGGTCACGCGGATCATCGGCGCGCACAACGGCATCGTAACGACGTTCCACGGCGACGCCGTGCTCGCGACGTTCAACGTGCCAGTCGAGGACCCGCGACACGCGCGGAACGCTTTCGAGGCGGCCTGCGCGATCCTTGGGTGCGTCGCGGAACGCGAGTTTGTCGGCGGGCGCATCGAGGTGACGCGGCATCAGTACGGGCTCGCTGGTGGTGGCAACGTCGGCGGCGGGGGGCGCCACAGCTATACGGTCTATGGGAACACAGTGAACGTCAATGCCCGGCTCGAAGCGCTCTGCAAGGAACACGGCACCTCACTGCTCATTTCCGCCAGCACAGCGAAGGCGCCGCCCGATGCAAACTCCTCGCCGTCAACGATATCGCCGTCCGCGGTCTCGCCGAACCGGTGACTGTTTTCTCCATTCCGGCCGAGACAACCGCGTAGGCCAAGCACTCACCACCAGTTGCAGTCGCCGGGCTAGTCGTTGCAAGTCAAAGGTCGGCTATTTGACCGCCATCGCGATGGATGAAGCCAAAAAGCCGTTGCAACCCATCATCCGCGAGAATTCGCCTGCGATCGCGTGTGCCGGACTCCTCAATTGAGTAATCGCAGCTCAGCGCGCCGCAGTGGTTGCAGATGCTTCTGCGTCCACACGCGAGTGCTCGCGAGAGAGATCGGTTCCTATGGCTTCGATGTGCGTGATCAACTCCCGGCTCACGGGGTCGAGGGGCGAACCCTCGCGGAATATCACCGCTATATCGCGCTTCAGAGCCGGTACCGTAATCGGCAGGGCCCTAATCGTGCCTTCGCTTACGTCCGCCGTGACGGAATGTGCGGGCAACATCGCCAAGTGGTCACTTGCGGCTACGAGCGATTTGGTAAAGTCGATAGAGCCGCTTTCGATCAGTTGCTGGGGAACAGCGAGCCCTTCTGATGCGAGGACCTTTTCGAGAAGGTGCTCTGTCCCACCAACCATGGGGACACCCAAGGGAACTGGGCGAGATCGGCCCATGACAGGTCCGTCAACGGAAAAGAGGATGCGTCGCGCGTCCAAAAACGCACAGGCGGTCTCGAAAGAGAACGCGTTGCTTCAGCCCCTCCACAAAATCGTAAAACTCGGTTTGCCCGACGATGAAATCGAACTCACCCCGGAGAAGCCCCAGCAGGAGCTCGATCTGAACTTTTTCGACCACTCGCAGCAGAAGGCGGGGATGTCGTTCCCTCCATCGACCGACCGCAAGCGGCACAACGCTGCTCGCGAGACTCGGCAGCGTGCCAAACGTTACGACACGAGCATGACCTTTCCCGACTGTCTGGATCCGTGTTTCAGCGAGATCCATTTCGTCCCTGATCAATCTGGCGTGCGAGTACAGAAGCTCTCCAAAACTGGTCGGAGTGATGCCCGTCGGCCCCCGCTCAAGCAACTTGATCCCCAGCTCCCTTTCCAGCCGATCCATCGACTTCGAAAGAGCTGGCTGTGAGACAGCCAAATGCTTCGCCGCTTTGGCCAAGCTGCCCTGCTCGACGACTGTAGCGAGATACAAGAGCTTCCGAGGGTCCATGACACATTCGCGATGGAGGGCGATCCTTCGAGCGGGGCTTTGCCTTCGTAGGGGCGTTTGTAAGCCGTTCGCTGCCAATCTTATGCCGAAGTCAGCAGTCGTTCCCAAGCTTGATGTTGCTGCCCTTTATGGAGCTCACCCAGCGAGCTGTCTCATCATTGATGATCGCGCAGAACTCTCCCGCGTCCGTCGCATGCGAATACGCACCCCGTAACCTTAAGCGGGCGTGAATCAAAGGAAAATCTGAAGCGACTTCTCCTCGGTGTACGAGTAGAGCTCCTCGAGGCCACGTTCGCGCCCGATGCCGCTGTTCTTGTAACCGCCGAACGGTACGGCGCGCCCGTGGGCGTCACGCCGTTGATCCAGATGTAGCCGGATTGAATGCGTTTCGCGGTACGCAGCGCGTTCGTGATGTCTCGGGTCCAGATCGCAGCCGTCAGGCCGAACTCGACCGAGTTGGCCATCGTCGATCACATCGTCGACGTCGGACCAGCGCAAGATCGAGAGTACGGGGCCGAAGATCTCCTCGCGGGCGATGCGCATATCGCTGCCGCACATCCGCGAACACGGTAGGCTGGAACCAGAAGCCCTTGTCGAAGCCGGCGCCAGCCGGCCGCTTCCCGCCGGTGACCAGCCGCGCGCCCTCGGCGTTTGCCGATCTCGACGTAGCTCTCGATCTTCGACAGATGCGCCTGCGAGTTGATCGCGCCCATCTGGGTCGTCCATTCGAACGGATCGCCGACGCGGATCGCCTCGGCCTTGGCGACCACGCGCTGCACGACCTCGTCGTAGATCGAGTCGTGGACGAAGAGGCGGCTGGTCGAACTGCACGATTGTCCCTGCCAGATGAAGTTCATCCCCGCCACGGCCGCTTCGGCGACCTTCTCGACGGGCGCGTCGGGAAAGACGATGAACGGGTTCTTGCCGCCGAGCTCGAGCGAAATGGACTTCACCGCCACCTCGGCCGCTGAGCGCTGGATCGCCATGCCCGTGCGGACCGACCCGACGAAGGAAAGGCGCTTGACGCGCGGATGCCGCACGATCGCGCTGCCCACTTCGCATCGCCGGTGACGACGTTGAGCACTCCGGGAGGCAGCACCTCGCTGGCGATCTCGCCCAGCAGCGTCGCCGACAGCGGGCATTGCTCGGAAGGCTTCAGGACCACCGTATTGCCCGCCATCAGCGGGGAGGCCACGCCATTGACCGCCATCGCCATCGGGTGGTTGAAGGCCACGATCCGGCCGACCACGCCATAGGGTTCGCGGAACGTGATGTTGAGCTTGTCCGAGCTGCCGGGAATGGTGCGGCCCTGCAGCTCGTAGCCCAGGCCCGCGAAATAGCGCAGCCGTCGATGCAGGCCGAGACGTCGCCCTTCATGCCGGTGATCGAGTTGCCCGTGTCGGCCACTTCCAGCATCAGCAGGTCGTCCGCGCGCGCCGCGATCGCGTCGGCAAGCTTGAACAGGTATTCGGAGCGCTTCGCCACCGACAGCTCCGCCCAACGACCTGAGCCGTCTCCGCTGCGCGGACCGCCTGATCGACGTCTGCTGCGGTCCCGCGCGGAACCTTGCCGATGTAGTCCTCGTTGGCGGGATTGATGGATTCGATCCAGTCTCCGCCGGAACTCTCAACCAGCTCGCCGCCAATCAGCATCCGACGCGTCGCCGGCATCATATTCTCGGATTGCTCATCAAGTTGTCCTCATCGCTTGGGCTCGGAACGAAGGCCACCAAGAGACGGCTCAAGATCTGCACTAGGGTCAGCCCGGCACGGCAACAGGGTGTCCGCGGTTTCCGCGGGCAAGCGGCGCGCCCGCGGATCACGTCGGACGCCCACTCGGCGATCGCGAGCACGACCGCATGGATGTTGCAGCTGATGATCTCGGGCATGACGGAGGCGTCGACCACCCGCAGACCGCTCGACACCGTGCACACGCAGCTGCGAATCGACGACTGCCAATTCGTCGTCACCCACCCTGCACGTGCACGATGCGTGCTGGACCGTGGTCGCGGTCGCGCGAATGTGCTCGTCGACGTCGGCGTCGGACACGCAGTTGCGCGCCAGGCGAAAGTTCCTCGCCGCGGAAGGAATCCAGGGGCTTCTGCCGCACGACGTCGCGCACGATGCGAAAGCCGTTGCGCAGCACGCGCATGTCGTTCGGACTGGACAGATAGCATGGATCGATGCGCGGATTGTCCCGCGGATTCGCCGAAGCGAGCGACACGCGGCCCCGACTTTCCGGATGCGAGCCGACGGGACGCAGGTAGAACACGTCTTGCCAGTCGCTGAATCCCGGCATCCACGGCCGGGCTTCCAGCGCACCGGCGCCGAACATGATCCGAAGATCGGGCGCGTCGAGATCGGGCGGTGCGAAGGATCGCCATGACGCCGCTCGGCAGCACGGTGGCGGGGCCTTTGCCTGCGACGATACGCGCTCGCCAGTGCGACGAGCAGGCGGTCGACGCGCAGCATGCGGTGCAGCGGGCCCTCCTCGCCGATGCGTCGATGCGTCAGCGGGATCGAGAGATGGTCCTGCAGATTGGCGCCCACGCCGGGCAGGTGCTGCAGCGGCGCAATACCCAGCTTGTTCAGGCCGTCCGCGTCGCCGATGCCGGAGAGCATCAGCAACTGCGGCGAATTGAATGCGCCGCTGGCAAGGATAACTTCCCGCCTGCGCCGCACCTCCCGCAGCCGCGCCGCGCCGCAGGTACTGCAGTCCGACGGCGGTCTTGTTCTCGAACAGGATTTTCGTTGCGAGCGCGCGTGTCCTGACGGTGAGATTCGTGCGCCCGCGGATCGGACGCAGGTACGCGCTGGACGCGCTCGCGCGCCGGCCGTGATCGATGGCCGACTGCGCGAGGCCGAAGCCGTTCGGTTCCGGCGCGTTGACGTCGTCGTCGATCGAGTATCCCGCCGCCTTGCGCGGCCTCCAGGACGGCCCAGCCCAGCGGATCGCTGACGGCAGGTGTAGGTGATGCCGACCGGGCCATCGTCGCCGCGGTGCGGGGCCTTGCCTTCGCGCCATGTCTCCAGGCGCTTGAAATACGGCAAGAGGTGCTCGTACGACCATTCGGGACGCCCAGCCGCACCCAGCGCTCGTAGTCGCTGCGGTTGCCGCGGTTATGCGCCATGAAGTTGATCGACGACGAGCCTCCCAGCACCTTGCCGCGCTTGAGCTCGATGCGCCGGTTGTCAAGGTTCGGCTGCGGCTCGCTCACGTAGCCCCAGTCGAACATCTCGGCCTGGCGGATTTGCCCGACCCCGAGCGGGATGTGGATGACCGGATGCCAGTCGCGTCCGCCTGCTTCGAGCAGCAGCACGCTGCAGTGTCGGGTCTTCGCTCAAGCGCGAAGCGAGCACGCAGCCGGCGGATCCGCCGCCGACGATCACATAGTCGAACTCTTCAGCGGCCATGGGTCAGGTGAAATCGGAAGCGGCGCATGCAGTTGCCCAAAAGGCTCGGGGGTGCCTTGATATTGTTTTCCTTAATCACTTTGCCCCAGCGAGCTCCTTCGCTTTTCATAACGTGGATACGGTGGCAGGATCCTTTGTCTCCGTCGTGAAGCCGAGTGCGCCAGTCGCTCCTGCACCGGGGTCCATAGTCGCCTTTGCGAAGGCGCGTGAAGCCGCGAAACCACAGCGTGCGGCGTGCTGGCCGGGACCAGGAAGGCGTACCACAGCCGAGGAGTGAAATCCGCAAAGCCCAACTCTTTCATCGTGGGCACATCGGGCAGGGACGAAAGGCGCTGGTCCGAGGTCACGCCGAGCAGTCGAACCTTGCCGGACTTCGCGAGTGGAAGCGCCTCGGCCGACCCTGGAAAAAACAGCTGGACCTGGTTTCCCAGTAGCGCCTGCGTCGCATCGCTGTTGCCGCGATACGGGATGTGATTGCCGGTCCCGCTCAATTCGTTGATGAGCCGCACCGCCGAGAGATGGGCCAGGGTTCCGCTGCCGCCGGACGCGTAGGTGATGCCTTCCTTCGACTTGACCGCGGCGACAAGGTCGGCGAAGGAATTGAATTTCGACGCGACCGGCACCGCCAGCACCATCGGAAACGAGCCGATGCTGATGATGGGCATGAAGTCGCGCTCCAGGTCGTAGGGCAGTTTCTCCTGCAGCACGACACGACTACGCCGGAGGCGGTCAGGCTCAGGATGGTGCAGCCGTCGGGCTTGGCCTTGCGCCACCGCTTCGGTGCCGATCGCCGTCGTGCCGCCGGCGCGGTTCTCGATAACGACCGGCTGACCCAGGTCGGCACTCCCGTTCGCCCATCGTGCGAGCGATGAGGTCGCCGATTCCTCCTGCAGGGTTGGGAACGACCATCTTGATAGACCCCGCACGGACAGCTCCGCGGCCGGCCGCATCGCCGAGACGCCAAGACTGCCGCACTCAGCAGCGAGACAGCGCGACAGCCTTGATGTCTTCATGTCATTCCTCCTGTTTGCCTTCGGTAGCTGCACCTGTTGGTTGCCTGTCTAACAAGCCATCAGTCAAAGCGGTTGGCCAGCGTGCCGATGCCCGAGATCGAGATCGACACTTCGTCGCCCGCCTTCAGAAAGCGGGGCGGATTGAAGCCGATGCCACCCCGGCCGGCGTGCCGGTGGCGATCACGTCGCCGGGCTGCAAGGTGAGACCCGCGGAGATCGTCGCAACCAGCGTGGGAATGTCGAAGATGAGGTCGCGCGTGTTGGCATGTTGCCGAAGCTCGCCGTTGACCCAGCACTTCACGTCGAGATCGTCGGCGTCGAGCTCGTCCGCCGTAGTGATCCACGGGCCCATCGGGCAGAAGGTGTCGAGCGCCTTTCCCAGGAACCACTGCTTGTGCTTGCGCTGCCGGTCGCGCGCGGTCACGTCGTTGACGATCGTGTAGCCCCAGATGTGGTCGAACGCGCGCTCAGGTGCGATGTCGCGCCCGGTCTTGCCGATGACCACAGCGAGCTCGGCCTCGTAATCGACCTCGGACGTGACATGCGCATGAGCTTCACCGTGTCGCCGTGGCCGAGACCGTCGTCGCTGGCTTGGTGAACACGGCCGGGATACTCGTCGATCTCGGCGCCCTTCACGGCGCCGGCCTCGTAGCCGCTGCCAGCGAATTCCTTCGCATGGGCGCGATAGTTCTTGCCCACGCAGAAGATGTTGCGCCGCGGCGCGATCGGTGCGAGCAGCTTGACCTGGTCCAGCGCAATCGCCGGACCGTCGACCGGCAGTCGGCCCTTGAATTCATCGTATCGCTCGATGAGACCGATCATGTCGTGCAGGGCCGGATCGAGAGGCCGGATGCACGAGGCCTCGACATCGACGATGCCGATGCGCTGTCGCGATCCTTCCGTGTAGCAGGCGAATTTCATTGTGGTTCCTCGAATTGAGGGTGATCCGGGCCGCGCCGTTCACGGAAACGCTGATTTATTGTGCCAGCGACAGGAGTCAACGCCCACTAAGAACTGCGGCAGGACGAGGCGAAGGAATTCGCACGCCGTCACCGCCTCGAAAGGGATGGCCCCTCGTGGGCCAGGAACTCGAACGCCGCATGGGTCCGTATTCCCGGCCGTCGATCGACACGGTCCCCTTGCTCAGGAACAGCAGTTCGATCGACGACTCTCTCCCGCGGCATACGTGACGCCTGCTTCGAGCCGGATGAACCCAACTCGCGTCTTGCGCTCGGTAAACGCCCCAGCGATTTGGTGAAGACCCCCGGGGTGCCTCGGGGACCCATTCGAAGCTGAGGGGTCCATCAGGACCAGGTCCTCGTAGCGCGGCTTCGCGAAGCTCAGCTTCTGTCCCGTGGCCTCTTCGAAGCACGCCTCGGAGCCGTCCTGGTTGTGGCGCTTGCCATGCTGTCGAGCCAGGTGAAGACGCCGTTCTTGAATTGGCCCTTCTGCTGGAGCACTTCGTTCGCCGCTTCCCGCGCCGACACTCAGGAAGCCTTCCGCTGGCGCCGCCGAACTGGCAGGTGAGCATCTCAAGCCCCTCGGGCCGATCCTGCGGACCGTAATGGACGCTTTCCGGAAAATAGCCGACCCACCCCTCGGGCATGGATTTTCCCTTGGCGTAGGGATATGTGCCTTTGATTATGTACCGAATTTGGTCGAAGTTGTGCCGGTGGCGCGGAGTGGTCCAGCCGCCCGTGCCGGTGCGCCCTTCATTCAACAAATAATTATTTGGGCTATCGTCCTGCCGGGTCAGAAGGAATTTCTGCTCGAGTACACCGGCGCGCATACTCCCAACGACGCCAAACTCAGCGGATGATGCTTCAGACACTCGCATGTGTTGCTCCTTAGTTCGCTTCCGACAACATGGTGTCGACTTACTAGTTGCTCGCATGCTAGAGCAGCGCGGCGAGAAGCGATAGCTTTGGAGCCGAAGGGGTATAACCTTGGGTTATTGGCACATCTCTGTTCGCATCGCTCCTCGCCGTAATTTCCTGCAAGATGGATCCATCACGATGGTGCCGACGCCGGGCGTAGGTCGAGGGCCGTGTCCACAGTTCTCAACGGTGCGTCGTTTCGTGGGACCGCTTTGCCAATGGCGTTGTGAGGAGGTGCGATGAAAGAGTCCGCGCGAGAATTGTTGCGCAATGGTGTCAAGGATAAGCTGACGCGCAATGAAGTAGTGCTTTCGATGACGGTCCGTTTGGTTCGGCC
>CAWDPJ010000018.1:0-508332 GCA_963804205.1 uncultured beta proteobacterium
CGGCTGTGGAGCGTGATCGGGCCCTCCGGCACGAACTTGCGCAGGTGCATCTGCTCGACCAGCTCGGGCAGCGCCTTGTACGGCTCCCTGCACTGCGGGCAGAGCGTGCGCACCAGGCGCTGCGCGAGGATGCCGATCACCGTCGAGGTGAGCAGGTAGTCCTCGACGCCCATGTCGAGCAGGCGGCTGACCGTCGACGGCGCGTCGTTGGTGTGCACGGTCGAGAGCACCAGGTGGCCGGTGAGCGCCGACTGCACGGCGATCTGCGCGGTCTCCAGGTCGCGGATCTCGCCGATCATGATGACGTCCGGATCCTGGCGCACGATCGAGCGCAGCGCGTTGGCGAACGTGAGGTCGATCTGCGGCTTCACCTGGATCTGGTTGATGCCCGGCATCTGGTACTCGACCGGGTCCTCGACGGTGAGGATCTTCACGTCGGGCTTGTTGAGGCGGTCGAGCGCCGTGTAGAGCGTCGTCGTCTTGCCGCGAGCCGGTCGGGCCGGTGACGAGCAGGATGCCGTGCGGCTGCAGTCAGCACGTCGAGGAAGCGCTCGAGCGTGTCGTCCTCGAAGCCGAGCCGCGCGAAGTCGAGCGCGACGCCGCCCTTGTCGAGGATCCGCATCACGACGCTCTCGCCGTGCATCGTCGGCACGGTCGAGACGCGCAGGTCGATCTCCTTGCCCTGCACGCGCAGCCGGATGCGCCCGTCCTGCGGCAGGCGCCGCTCGGCGATGTCGAGGCTCGCCATGATCTTGATGCGCGAGATCACCGCGGCGGACAGGCGTCGCGGCGGCGACTCGACCTCGTGCAGCACGCCGTCGATGCGGTAGCGCACGATCAGCCGGTTCTCGAACGGCTCGATGTGGATGTCGGAGGCGCGCGTCTCGAGCGCGTTGGTGATGATCAGCGACACCAGGCGGATGACCGGCGCCTCGGACGCGAGGTCCTTCAGCTGCTGCACGTCGGCGTCGAACGCGAGCTCGTCGACGCGCGTCTCGACGTCGCCGACGATCTGGCCGAGCGCCGACTTGCCTGCGCCGTACAGGCGCTCCATGCGCCGCCTCGAGCTCGGTCGGGATCGCGACCATCGGCCGCACCGCGCGCCCGGTGACCATCTCGAACGCGTTGATCGTGTAGTCGTCGGTCGGGTCCGCCATCGCGAGCGCCAGCTCGGACTCGTCCTCGCGCACCGGCAGCGCGCGCGACTCGCGCAGGAAGCGCGCGGAGACGCGCTCCTCGAGGATCGGGAACTCGGGATAGCTGCGTCGCGTCGACGAGCGGCAGGCCGAGCTGGTCGGCGAGCGCCTCGGCGACGTCGCGCTGCGCGCACACGCCGAGCGTGACCAGCAGCGCGCCGAGCTTCTCGCCGCCGGACTCCGCCTGCAGGCGCAGCGCGCGCTCGAGGCCCGCGGCGTCGAGCTTGCCGCGCTCGATCAGGATTTCGCCGATCCGCTTGCGGGCGGGCGCGGCTTCAGATGCGTCGGGCGCGGCTTCCAAATGCATTGAAATGCCGTTCAAAAAACGGGCGTCGATCATAGCACGCGGCCCTGAGGAAAATCACGTAACTTTCTGTAGCGCAAGCGATTTTTGCAACATCTGCGAGCCGCCGCTGTCGTGGTCCGGCGACGCGCGCGAGCTAGAATGTCGCCCGATCCCGACGAAGACGCGGAGCCCTCGGTGAAGATCACTTTTTATGCGTTGACGCCCGACGCCGCCCGCGTTGCGCCCGGCGGCCGCGACGCGTGCGTGGATGGACGCGACGCCCGACCGCCACGCGTACCGCTGCCTGCCGCTTGCAATCGCCAATGCGCATGGCTGGGAGGTCGCCGCCCCGTGCGCATTCGAGGTGCGCTGGAACGGCGGCGACCTGGCGCGTGATCTGACTGTCAACGCGGCGGAGGAGTTTCCCGGATTCGACGAATTCGCGCGCTCGCATTTCGCCAACGGCGTCGTCACGTTCCACATCGGCTATCTCGTTCGCACCGACCCGGGCTGGCACACGATCGCCACCGGCCCGTTCAACACGCCCGAAGGACGGCATCGTCGCGCTGACCGGCGTCATCGAGAGCGACTGGCTGCCCTACACGTTCACGATGAACTGGCGGATGACGCGCCCGGGCGCGGTGCGCTTCGACCGGGGCGAGACGATATGCAGCGTCTTTCCGGTGAAGGCGCACGCGCTCGCGAAGACGACGCGCGGAGATCCGCGACATCGCCGACGATCCCGAGCTTCGCGACGAGATGAACGCGTGGGCGGCGCGCCGCGCGGAATTCATGGCGAAGTTCGACGCGGGCGATCCCGCGACGCTCAAGGCGGCGTGGCAGCGCTTCTATTTCAAGGGGCAGTACTCGGGCGGAGCGCCGGCCGAGCGCGAGCACTTGAACAAGCTGCGCGTGGCGGCGCCGGTGGACATGCGCGGGAAGCCGACGCATGGGCCGATGAAAACGGATTCCGATGAAAAAGGCGTCCGGGGTTCAGCGCCGACGAGATGCCGGCGTTGCACCTTTTTCATCGGGGTGAATCAGGCGGGCGCCTTGGAGCGGCCCGGCGGCGCCCGCCGGTAAAGGCGACGAAACAACGAGCGTCGTGCGAGACTTTGCCGTTGCTACGCCGAGACCGTCCGACCGTTCGCCCAGGCGCGCAGTGCGGCGATGCGTTCCGCCATCACCGTCGACAAGCGGCTTCGTCGCCGCGAGCGCCTCCTCGACATGCGCTTGCGTGAGCGGCTCGCGCCGCGCGTGCGCCGAATACAGCGCCGCAACGATCGCCTGCTCGATCTCGGCACCCGAGAAGCCATCGCAAGCGCGCGCGAGCGCCGCCAGCATCGAAGCCGCGCCGACGTCGCGCGCTTGCGCAGATGCAGCCGGAAGATCGCCTCGCGAACCGGTGCGTCGGGCAGGTCGACGAAGAAGATCTCGTCGAAGCGGCCCTTGCGCAGCAGCTCGGGCGGCAGCCGCTCGATGTCGTTCGCCGTGGCCGCCACGAGCACGCGCGACGGCGCTCCGCCATCCACGTGAGCAGCGTGCCGAGCACGCGACGCGACACGCCGCCGTCGTGATCGTCGCTGCCGGACGCGATGCCCTTCTCGATCTCGTCGATCCAGACGACCGCGGGCGCCATGCGCTCCGCCGTCGCAAGCGCCTCGCGAAGCTGCCGCTCGGTTTCGCCGTGCCCACTTGCTGTAGAGCGCGGCGAGGTCGAGGCGCAGCAGCGGCACACGCCAGCGTGCCGGCGATCGCCTTCGCCGCGAGGCTCTTGCCCGCGCCCTGCACGCCGAGCATCAGCACGCCGCGCGGCGGATCGAGCGGCGGCGCACCGGCCTCGCCGACGAAGACTGCGCGGCGCTGCGCGAGCCAGCCTTGAGGTGCGGCATGCCCGGCGACGTCGTCGAGCGTCGTGCCTTCGAGTGCGAGCTCGAGCCCCGCTCCGCCGAGCAGCTCGCGTTTCGCCCGCACCAGCCGGCCGACGTCGGCGCGGTCGAGGATGCCGTCGTCGCGGATCGCATGCCGCGCGAGCCGCCGCACGTCGTCCTCGGGCAATCCGAGCGAGATGCGTGACCAGAAGCTGTGCGATCGCGGGATCGCCCTTCGCCCGTTGGCCCGACTGCGTCGCGTACAGGTCGAGCTCCGCCTTCAGGATCTCGCGCACGCCGCGCCGCGTCGGGCACCGGAACCGTGAGCCGGGACGCGAGCCGCCTCAGTTCCGTCGGCAGCTCGAGCTGCGGCGACAGCAGTACGATCGTGCGGGCGATGTCCGCATGATGCAGCGCGATCTCGCGCAGCAGGCGCCGCACGATCGGATCGTCGAGGAACGGATGCGCGTCGCAAAGCACGTAGACCCGGCCTCACCTTTGCCGTCGATGTGGCCAAGCGCGCCGCGCAGGTCCTGCGTGCCTTCGATCGCGTGCGGATTCGCCGGCGGCTCCGCCGGCGTCGCCTTGTGTCCTTCGGCGACGCCCCAGCGGACATCGTCGCGCGGCTCGCGCCATGCGAACGTGCGGTGCACGAGGCCGTCGGCCGCGCTCCATACGAAGAACGGCAGCGTCCATTCGCGCGCGATGCGCTCGATCTCCGCCACGAGCTTGCGTTCCTCGTGCGTCTCGACGACGACGAGCGGCACCCGCGCGCGGAGGATCAGCCGCAGGTCATGGAAATCATGCATGGCGTTCCGATAAAACGCGTCCGCGGCGAGGCGGTGGATCGCGTAACGGCGGCGTTGCACGTTTTTCATCGGGTTTGAAAGTCGGCGGGCGCCTAGGGGCGGCCCGCCGGCGTCACGCCGGAAAAAGAACGCAACAACGAGCGCTTGCAGTGCGCTGCATGTGCGGACCAGCCACTTTCTAACGCAAACTGCGAACGCGTGGTCGGCGGCGTCGATCGTCGCCGCGATCTCGGCGTCGCCGTGCGCGCTCGATACGAAGCCCGCCTCGTACGCCGACGGCGCGAGGTAGATGCCGGCGTCGAGCATCGCGTGGAAGAAGCGGTTGAAGCGCTCCTTGTCGCAAGCCATCACTTCGGCGTAGCTCGACGGCACGCGCGCCGCGAAATAGAGCCCGAACATGCCGCCGACCGCGTCCGCGCAGAACGTCGACGCCGGCGCGCTTCGCCGCGGCGGCGAGGCCGTCGGTCATCGCGCGCGTGCTTCGCGCGAGCGCCTCGTAGAAGCCTGCGGCTCTCGGTCAGCGCGAGCGTGGCGAGCCCCGCCGCCACCGCGACCGGATTCCCCGACAGCGTGCCCGCCTGGTAGACCGGACCGAGCGGCGCGATCTTCTCCATGATCGCGCGGCGTCCGCCGAACGCGCCGACCGGCATGCCGCCGCCGATCACCTTGCCGAGCGTCGTCAGGTCGGGCGTGATGCCGGTGAGCCCCTGCACGCCGCGCTCGTGCACGCGAAAGCCGGTCATCACCTCGTCGAAGATCAGCACGGCGCCGTAGCGGTCGCACAGCGATCGCAAGCCCTCGAGGAATCCGGGCGCAGGCTTCACGAGGTTCATGTTGCCGGCGATCGGCTCGACGATGATGCCGGCGATGGCGTCCGGCGCCTCGCGGAACGCCGCCTCGACCGCGTCGAGGTCGTTGTACGGCACGACGATCGGTCTCGCCTGCGATCGACGGCGGCACGCCGGCGGACGAAGGCTGCCCGAACGTCAGCGCGCCGGAGCCCGCCTTCACGAGCAGGCTGTCGCCGTGGCCGTGATAGCAGCCTTCGAACTTCATGATCTTGCTGCGGCCCGTGTAGCCCGCGCGCGAGCCGCAGCGCCGACATCGTCGCTTCGGTGCCGGACGAGACGAGGCGCACGAGCTCGAGCGAGGGCAGCCGGCGCACCAGCGTTTCGGCCATCTCGATCTCGATCTCGGTCGGCGCGCCGAACGACAGGCCGTGCACCGCCGCCTCCTGCACGGCGCGCACGACGGCCGGATGCGCGTGGCCGACGATCGCCGGTCCCCACGAACCGACGTAGTCGATGTAGCGCTTGCCGTCGGCGTCCCACACGTACGGACCCTCGCCGCGCGTGAGGAACCGCGGCGTGCCGCCGACCGAGCGGAACGCGCGGACCGGCGAGTTGACGCCGGCGGGAATCGTGCGCTGCGCGCGGGCGAACAGCGTCTTCGTTTCGGTCCATGAGGCTTCGACGATCGAGCCGGTCGCTGCGCGTCGGCGCGCTCGCAGGCCTGCGCGATCGTCGCGCGCGGCCGACTCGATGTCGTCGGCGGCGAATACGGCGCTGATCACGGCGACCGCGTCGGCACCGGCCTCGATGACCGTCGCCGCATTGTCCGCATCGATGCCGCCGATGCCGACGATCCGCACGCCGAGCGAGCGCGCGCGGCCGACCAGCTCGAGCGACGCGCGACGCGCGTCGGGCTTGACCGACGACGGATACAGGCTGCCGAACGCGAGATAGTCGGCGCCGGCGTCGGCCATCGCGCGGCGCGCGCGAGATCGTCGTAGCAGGACACGCCGATCACCGGCCCGGTCCCAGGATCAGCGCGCGCGACATCGCAGATCGCCATCGCCCTCGCCGAGATGCACGCCGTCGGCACCGACCTCCGCGCGAGCTCCGCGTCGTCGTTGACGATGAAGAGCACGTCGCGCGAGCGGCAAAGCTCGGCGAGCACGCGCGCCTGCGCGACGCGCTGCTCGCGCGCCGCCGTCTTGTTCCGATACTGCACGGCCTGCGCGCCGCCGGTGATCGCCGCGTCCACCTGCTCGCGCAGCAGCGCGGTGTCGGCGAGCTCCGGCGTGATCGCGTACAGGCCGCGCAGGCGCACGCTGCGCGCGGCGCGCGGGTCAGTGGGTGCCGCGTGCATCGGCGCGCGGCGTCAGCGTCTCGCGACGCGTCGCTGCGCGCTTCGCTTTCCTCGCGCGCCCAGAACAGGCGGTCGGGCAGGAACTGGCCCATGCCGGGACGGTAGGCCTTCTTCAGCGTGTGCCACGTGTAGTCCTGCGCCTCGCGCACCGCTTCGGGCATGTCGAGGCCGTTCGCGAGCATCGCCGCGACCGCGGCGGCAAGCGTGCCTCCTGCGCCGTGGAAGCTGCCCGGCAGCCGCGGCCAGCTGTCGGTGCGCACGACGCCGCTCTTCGCGTACAGCGTGTTGACGATCTCGCGCGTGGGCTCGTGCGTGCCGGTGATCAAGCACGTACTCGCAGCCCGCCTCGACCAGCGCGGACGCGCAGCCGGAGAGCGTGCGGCTCGTCGTCTTCGTCGCTCTCCGCGAGGCGGCGGATCTCGAGGCTGTTCGCGACCAGGATCGTCGTCTGCGGCAGCAGCAGCTCGGTGAGCGCGTGCACCATCTCGTCGGTGGCAAGCTCCTCGCCGCGGCCCGGACGCGAGCACCGGATCGAGGATCAGCGGCACGTCCGGATAGTCGGAGAGGATCTCGGCGACCGCTGCGATGTTCTCGACGCTGCCGAGCGCGCCGATCTTGAACGCGTCGACCGGCATGTCCTCGAGCAGGCAGCGCGCCTGGTCCGCGACCCACTCGGCGTCGATCGCCTGCACGCCTTCGACGCCGAGCGTGTCCTGCACGGTGAGCGCGGTGATCACCGAGAGCGGATGGCAGCCCATGCTCGCAAGCGTCAGCACGTCCGCCTGGATGCCCGTGCCGCCGGAAGGGTCGGCCGCGGAGAACGCGAGCACGATCGGCGGAAAGCCCGGTTCGTGGTCGTCGGACATGTTTCGACCGTCATCGTGGGGCGTTGGAGCGCCGGTTGCTAAAATCCGAGTGTACCCCATCGAATCGCCCTGCTTCGCCCGAATGAAGAAATACATGTGCCTGATCTGCGGATGGATCTACGACGAGGAGCCCGGCGCGCCCGACGAAGGCATCCCGCCGGGCACGCGCTGGGAAGACGTGCCGCCGAACTGGACGTGTCCGGAATGCGGCGCGCGCAAGGAGGATTTCGAGATGGTGGAGTTCTATGCAACAGGAGGGGTCGATGCGCATCCTCCACACGATGCTCCGCGTCGGCGACCTCGATCGCTCGATCGGCTTCTACTCGCGACGTGCTCGGCATGAAGCTCCTGCGCAGGACCGACCGTCCGGACCAGAAGTACACGCTCGCGTTCGTCGGCTACGGCGACGAGTCGCAGGGCGCCGTGCTCGAGCTGACCTACAACTACGGCGTCGATCGCTACGACCTCGGCAACGCGTACGGCCACGTCGCGATCGAGGTCGACGACGCGAAGGCCGCGTGCGAAGCGGTCCGCGCGAAAGGCGGCAACGTCACCCGCGAAGCGGGCCCGGTGAAGGGCGGCACGACGGTCATCGCGTTCGTCGCAGGACCCGGACGGCTACAAGATCGAGCTGATCGAGCGCGGCGGATCGCGAAGGCTAGCCGGCCGCGGCGTCTTCGAGCAGCTGCTCGAAGTCGCGCGTGAAGCGCTCGGCGTGTCGAACAGCGGCACGCGTAACGCTCGCGCTCGAGATGGGCCTTGTAATGCCGGCAAGGCGCTCGCGGTCGCGCGCGCAAGCGCGTGCAGCGTGTCGCGATACGCGTCCATCGGAGTCGACGGCGAGCTCCGGCAGCTCGACGGCGTGCACGAGGCTCGTCCCCACGCGCCCCGCGAACGTCGCGCCGGTCAGCGTGAGCAGCGGCACGCCGCACCAGAGCGCATCGCTCCCGGTGGTGTGCGAGCCGTACGGAAGCACGTCGAGCGCGAGATCGGCGCAACGCAGGCGGGCAAGATGATCGCGCTGCGGCGACGAACGGCGCGAACACGATGCGTCCGGCGCGACGCCGCGCGCGCGCGCGGCGGCGCGAAGATTGTCGCCGCGCAAGCGCGTGCGGCACGTTGAGCCAGAGCACGGCATCGTCGTGCTCGCGCGAGCACGTCGAGCCAGGCGTCGACGAACGGCGCGCGCCGAGCTTGTAGGTCTGGTTGAACGAAACGAGCACGAGCCCGCGCTCGCGGCAAGCCGGCTGCGCGCGCGGCGACGCGGGCGGCAGCGGCCGCTTGCGATCGTTGACCTGGTAGCAGACCGGCAGGCGAAGCACGCGCTCCGCGTAATGCGCTCGTCGCCCGGCGGCACGACGATCGGAGTCGGCGACCTGCGCGTCGATCGCCGTCGTGCGCGATCGTGCCCGGAAAGCCGAGATAGTGGATCTGCACGGGCGCGGGACGGCGCGCGAGGATGCGCAAGGCGGCTGCCCTGCGTGTGGCCCTTGAGATCGACGAGGACGTCCAGCGCGTCCTCCGCGATGATCGCCGCCGCCGCGTCGTCGGTGCAGCGTCGCGCAAGTCGCGCCAGTGCGCGAACGCCTGCGCGCAGACGCTTGCGCATCGCGCTGCCGTCGTCGCGGTCGAGCGCGTACGCGAACGTCGTCAACCGGCTCGCGGTCGTGCGCCTCGAACAGGCCCGCCGCCAGGTGCGCGGTGGCGTGCTCGTGGAAGTCCGCGGACAGATAACCGACGCGCAACGCGTTGCCCCGCTCGCGCACGAGCGGCCGGCGCCTCCGGTGCGACAGCGCGTGGCAGCGGTCTGCGCGACGAAGTCGCGGATCGCGCGCGCCTGCAGCGCCGGATCGTCGATCAGCGCCGTCGCGATCATCGGCGAGACGACGAACGGCTCGATGCGCGATCGGGGCCGCGCGAGCGAGCGCGTGTTCGCACGCGTCGGCGTCGCTCCCACGCGCATGCGTAGCGAAACGTCATGGCCGCTTGCGCAAGCGACGGCCGGGTGCGTGCGGCGCGAGCGCGCAGCGCGCTGCTCGATCGCCTCGATCGCACGCGAGCCAGCGTCGCCGGCCGTCGCTGCCTGCCGCGCAGACGGCGACGCGAGCTTCGACTTCCATCAGCAGGCGCCGCGAGCGCGAGCCAGCGCTTCGACTTTCATCGGCGCGAGCTGCACGCCCGCCGCGAGCGACCGGATCGCGCCGTTGACGTCGCCGGACGCGCTTGCAGCGCCTGCGCGTGCGCATAGCGCAGGCGCGGCATCCGCGCGGCGAAACGCTCGAGCGCGCTCGCCGAGCTTGCGTGGCCGCTGCACGGCTGCGCGCCGCGCGTCGCTCACTCCAGCGATCCGCAGCAGCTCCCGCAGGTCGTGGGCGAGCGCGTCCGGCGCCCTGGCCATGGCTCACGAAGAGCCGCAGCCGCCCTGCGGATCGAAGACGAACATGCCCGGCGGAGTGGTCCATCGTATAGGTCTCGGGCGTGCTGCCCGGCGCCTTGCGGTAGACGACCTTGAACTCCTTCGCGACGCGCTCGGTCGCCGCGGCATCGCCGCGAAGTCCGACGAAGCTCGGATGGAAAGCGGGCACGTAGCGCGAGAGCAGCTCGGGCGTATCGCGCTCGGGATCGATCGTGATGAACACGCCCTGCACGCGGTCCGCGTCCGGCCCGAGCTTGCGCATCGCCTCGGCGAGCGTCGCCAGCGCCGTCGGGCAGACGTCCGGGCATTGCGTGAAGCCGAAGAAGACGACGACCGCCATGCCGCGGAAGTCGGCGAGCGTTGCGCGGCTTGCCGCTGGTATCGGCGAGCGAGAAATCGCGGCCGAAGCTCGCGCCGGTGATGTCGGCGCTCTGGAACCTCGGCCCGTCGGGCGCGCACGCGAGCGAGCGCCAGCGCCGCGAGCGCCGCCGCGAGCAGGCGGCGCATCAGCGCAGAGTAGTGATCGACCAGCAGCGCGGTGAACAGCGCCGCGAGGTAGACGATCGAGTACTTGAACGTCGCGCGCGCCTGGGCGTCGCTGTAGCTCCGCCACAGCCGCATCGCGTGCACGAGGAACACGCCGCCGAGCACGATCGCCGCGGCAAGGTACAGGCAGGCCGCTCATCCGGATCGCGTACGGCAGCAGCGACGCGGCGAAGAGGATCGCCGTGTAGAGCACGATCATCAGCTGCGTGTAGCGCGCGCCGTGCGTCACCGGAAGCATCGGCAGGCCGGCGCGCTCGTACTCGCGCGTCCGGTACAACGCCAGCGCCCAGAAATGCGGCGGCGTCCAGGCGAAGATGATCAGGAACAGGATCAGCGCCTCGGGCGCGACCTCGTTGCCGATCGCGGCCCAGCCGAGCACCGGCGGCATCGCGCCCGACGCGCCGCCGATCACGATGTTCTGCGGCGTCGCAGGCTTGAGCAGCACCGTGTAAACGATCGCGTAGCCGACAAACGTCGCGAGCGTCAGCCACATCGTCAGCGGATTCACGAACTGGTAGAGCAGCCAAAGGCCCGTGCCGCCGACGACGCACGCGAACGCGAGCGTCTGCGCCGACGTGATCTCGCCGCGCGGCAGCGGCCGCGCACGCGTGCGCGCCATCAACGCATCGATCCGCTGCTCGACGAGGCAATTGATCGCGGCCGCGGCGCCGGCAACGAGCGCGATGCCGAGCGTCGCCGCGAACACGAGGCCGGGCGGCGGCAAGCCGGGCGTGGCGAGGAACATCCCGATGATCGCGACGAACACGATCAGCGACACGACACGCGGCTTGGTGAGCGCGAGGAACTGCCGGAAGCGGTGCCTGCTGAGCGTGGCGACGGTCATCGACGGATAGGGAACGGTCGAACGCGAACCCGGTATTTTACGCTCGAAGCGCCGCGCTCAGCCGATCCGCGATGCTCGCAGCAGGCGGGTCAGGTCGCGTGCCAGCGCCTTGATGTCCGGGTCGCGCGGCCAGGCGAGCACCTGGTTGCCGATCGGGTCGATCAGGTAGATCGCATCGGCACCCTTCGGAGCGCCGCCACGTCGGCCGGCGTCGTGCGCACGACGACGACGTCCGGATGCTCGGCGAGCACGCTCGGATCCGGCCTGACGCCATCCGGGACGAGCCACAGGCGCTCGATGCGCTCGCGCTCCCGACCCTGCATCGTGCGCGCCTGCCGCGTCGCGTAGCAGCTTCTGCGTGCATGCGGCGTCGCAGGTGCCTCCGGACGCAACGACGATCGTCCAGCGGCCCTGCACCTGTGCGATGCGAAACGGCGAGCCGTCGGCGCGCATGCCGCTGATCGCCGGCGCGGGTTGCGTCGGCAGCAGCTCGCCGTAGTTCGTGAACGCGCCGCGCGGCGACAGGTAGTAGACGCCGTAGGACAGCGCGACCGGCGCGATCACCGCGGCGGCGATCATGAGCAGCGTCCGCTTGCCTGCCGGCGCGGTCGGCGTGCAGCGGCGATCCGGGCGTCATTCGCGACGCGGCGGCGGAACGTGAACCATGCCCACAAGCCGGCGGCGAGCGCGGCGAACGCGTACCACTGCATCATGTAGATCCGGTGCTTGTCGGCGCCGGCGTCCGGACGGGCCAGTCGCGCACGAGACCGTCGGCCGGACCGTCGACCTGCTCGATCACGACCGGCAGCACGGGAAGCCCGGTGGCCGCGGCGAACCGTACTGGATCGAGGTTCTGCCAGACGCCGCGCTGCGGGACGGTGTGCCCCGAGCTCGAGGTACTGCGCCGGCGACGGATTGACGCGACCGCGGACGTGCACGCCGCCCGATTGAGGCGGCGCGGACGGCAACGTACGTCGCGCGTCGGACCGGCCGGCACGAAGCCCCGGTTCACGAGCACCGCGCGGCCGTCTTCGATCACGAGCGGCGTGACGACGTGGTAGCCGGCGCGACCCGCATGCACGCGGTTGTCGATGAGGATCTGCCGGCCCGCATCGTAGCGGCCTGCGACTTCGACGACGCCGGAACCGCCATGCGCCCCAGTCGACGTCGCCGGCGGGCAGCGGCACGGCCGGCGCGCCGCTGCCGCCGCGAGCTGCTCGCCCAGCGCGAGCTTCTGCTGCATGCGGTCCGCGCTGCCAGTTGCCGGCGGCCACGAAAATCGCAATGGCGAGCACCGTCAGCACGGTCGGCAGCGCACGCGCAAACCGCCCGCGCATTGCCGGCACGTGTCGATCCGCCAGAACGGTCTGCTACGCTTGCCCGTCATGAAGGTCGTCGTCGTCGTCGGGCTGATCGCCATCGTCGTCGCGCTGTTCGCCGCGCTCGTATTCCTCTATCGGGATCGCGGGCACGGCACGCGCGATGGTGAAGGCGCTCGCGATCCGCGTCGGGCTTTCGATCCTGCTGGTGACGTTCCTGATCGTGTCGTATTTCATGGGCTGGATCGGCCCGCAGGGAATTCGGTAAGCCGGAGGTCGCAGCTCGCGATGACGAACACGCACCTTGTTTCGGGCTTGCGGCGCGCCGGGCGCCCGAGCCGCCCGCCGGTAACGCGATAACAACGAGCGTTACGCTCGCGTCCGGACCTCGCCGTATCGGCTAGACCCAGTACACCAGCACGAAGAGCAGCAGCCACACCACGTCGACGAAGTGCCAGTACCACGCGGCCGCCTCGAACGCGAAGTGGTGATCGGGCGTGAAATGGCCCTTGAGCGCGCGGAACCACATCACCGTCAGCATGATCGCGCCGATGGTCACGTGCAGCACCGTGGAAGCCGGTCAGCATGAAGAACGTCGATCCGTAGACACCGGTCGAGAGCTTGAGGTTGAGCTCGCTGTAGGCGTGGATAGTATTCGTAGCCCTGGAAACCGAGGAACAGCGCGCCGAGAAGGACGGTGATGCCGAGCCACAGCTTAAGCGCTCCGCGTTGCTTGGCCTTGAGCGCGTGGTGCGCGATCGTGAGCGTCACGCCCGACGTCAGCAGGATGATCGTGTTCAGCAGCGGGATGCCGATCGCGGCCATCGGCGTGAAGCGCTCCTGGATGTACGGGCCGACGGTCGGCCAGTCGGCGGCGAAATTCGGCCACAGGAGCTTTGCATCGGTGCCGCCGAGGTCGGGCACCGACACCAGGCGGACGTAGAACAGCGCGCCGAAGAACGCCGAGAAGAACATCACCTCGCTGAAGATGAACCAGCCCATGCTCCAGCGGAACGAGATGTCCACCTTCTCGCTGTACAGGTGACCTTCGGACTCGCGGATGACCGTTCCGAACCAGCCGAACAGCATGAACACCAGAACCGCGAAGCCCGCCGCCGATCATGTACGGCCCGGGCGGCTACGCCGTTCATCCAGAACGCAGCGCCCATGCCCATCAGCAACAGCGCGATCGCGCCGGTGATCGGCCAGTAGCGACGGCTGCGGGACGTAATAGGCCGGCGTGGTCCCGTGCGTGGTGACGCTCATTTAAGCTCCTCGGAAACGATGCGCGGGTCGACGTGAACGCGGGCGACCTTCGCGGCGCCCTCGACTTCGAAGAACGTGTACGAAAGCGTGATCGTCGACATGTCGTCCGGCAGCTTCGGATCGATGACGAACACGACCGGCATCTCGCGCCGCTCGCCGCGCCCAGCGTCTGCGTCGCGAAGCAGAAGCAGTCGAGCTTGCGGAAGTACTGCGCGGCATGCTGCGGCGCGTAGCTCGGAATCGCCTGCCCGGTGATCGGCCGGCCGGTCGTGTTGACGACCTCGAAGACCACTTGCCTCAGCTCGCCCGGATGCACGTCGACCGTCGGCTCCCTCGGGTGGAACTGCCACGGCAGGTTGCGCAGGTTGCCGTCGAGCTCGACGCGGACGGTTCGCTTCGTGTCCACCTGCGTGTTGGCGGCTTCGTCGGCGCGGCCGATGTTGCGGATGCCGGTGACCTCGCAGAACTTCTCGTAGAGCGGCACCATCAGGTAGCCGAAGCCGAACATCGCCACGACGACGACCGAAAGACGCTTGAGCAGCGAGCGGTTCGCGGCCTGCTGGCTGGCGTTCATCGTTCGGCGTCGTCAAGCGACGACATCATTGGCCCTTGCGGAGGTTTCGCCCGATCGCGAAGACCAGGAACACGAACACGGCGAAGCCGACGACGCTCATGCCGACCTCGTAACCCCCCAGATACTTGCTGACGATCACGCCGAAGAAGAACGTCAGCGCGATCGAGAGCAGCACCAGCGCCGTGCGGACGTTCGCGGCACGCAGTCGCGCCGGGTCGCGTACCGGCGCGGTCCGCTCGTTGCTGGGGTCGGTATGCGATGTGCGGCCGGCAGTCGTCATCATCGCTCCTAATGGACAACCGGCGGCGTCTCGAACGTGTGATACGGCGCCGGCGAAGGCAGCGTCCACTCGAGCGTGTCCGCGCCCTCCCACGGCTTGGCCGGCGCTTTTTCGCCATCGCCGCGGATGCACTTGATCACCGCCCAGAGCAGAAGCAACTGCGAGAGGCCGAACCCGAACGCGCCGATCGAGCTGACCATGTTCCAGTCGGCGAACTGCTGCGCGTAGTCGGGAATGCGGCGCGGCATGCCGGCGAGCCCGAGGAAGTGCTGCGGGAAGAACGCGACGTTGAAGAAGATCAGCGACCCCAGAAGTGGAGCTTCGCGATCCTCTCGTCGTACATCGTGCCGGTCCACTTCGGGATCCAGTAGTACACGCCGCCGAAGAACGCGAACAGGCTGCCCGCCACCATCACGTAGTGGAAGTGCGCGACGACGTAGTAGGTGTCGTGGAACTGGACGTCGACCGGCGTGATCGCCAGGATCAGCCCGGTGAAGCCGCCCATCGTGAACAGGAACAGGAAGCCGATGGCGAACAGCATCGGCGCCTCGAAAGTCATCGAGCCCTTCCACATCGTCGCGAGCCAGTTGAACACCTTCACGCCGGTCGGCACCGCGATCAGCATCGTCACGTACATGAAGAACAGCAGGCCGACCGTCGGCATGCCGACGGTGAACATGTGGTGCGCCCAGACGATGAACGACAGGATCGCGATGCCGGCGGTCGCGTAGACCATCGACGCGTAGCCGAACAGCGGCTTGCGCGAGAACGTCGGCAGGATCTGCGAGATGATGCCGAACGCCGGCAGGATGATGATGTAGACCTCGGGGTGCCCGAAGAACCAGAAGATGTGCTGGAACAGCACCGGGTCGCCGCCGCCGGCCGCGTTGAAGAACGACGTGCCGAAGTGCCGGTCGGTCAGGAGCATCGTCACCGCACCCGCGAGGACCGGCATCACCGCGATCAGCAGGTACGCGGTGATCAGCCACGTCCAGCAGAACATCGGCATCTTCATCAGCGTCATGCCGGGCGCGCGCAGGTTGAGGATCGTCGTGATGATGTTGATCGAGCCCATGATCGACGACGCGCCCATGATGTGGATCGCGAAGATCGTCAGGTCCATGCCCATCGGCAGCTGCGTGGTCAGCGGCGGGTAGAGCGTCCAGCCGGTCTGCGGCGCCGCCGCCCGGCACGAACAGCGACGTCACGAGCAGGATCGCGGCCGGCGGGAGCAGCCAGAAGCTCCAGTTGTTCATCCGCGCGAACGCCATGTCCGGCGCGCCGATCATCATCGGGATCTGCCAGTTCGCGAAGCCGACGGACGCCGGCATGATCGCGCCGAACACCATGATCAGCCCGTGCAGCGTGATCATCGAGTTGAAGAACTCGGGATCGACGACCTGCAGGCCGGGCTGGAACAGCTCGGCGCGGATCATCAGCGCCATCACGCCGCCGACCATGAACATCGTGAACGAGAACCACAGGTACATCGTGCCGATGTCCTTGTGGTTCGTCGTCGTGATCCAGCGCAGGATCCCGCCGGGATAGTGATGCTCGTGGTGCTCGTCGTGGCCGGCGACGTGGTCGTGGGGGATGCGTGCTCATCGGGTGCTCCGGTGGATGGCGGCGGTCTTCAGGCGACGGTTACTTGCTGCGCGCGGTCTTGATCTCGGCCGGCTGCGCTTCGCCGGCTGCGTTGCCCCAGCTGTTGCGCGTGTAGGTCACGACCGCGGCGATCTCGGTGTCGGAAAGCTGCTTGAACGACGCCATCGCCGTTCCCGGCTTGCCGTGCAGCACGAGCAGGATCTGCGGCTTCCTTCGGACCCTGCACGACCTTCGAGCCGGCGAGCGCCGGGAACGCGTTCGGCACGCCCTGCCCTGTCGGCTGGTGGCAGGCCGCGCAATTCGCCATGTAGACCTGCTGGCCGCGCGCCATCAGCTCGGCCATCGTCCAGGTCTTGTTCGGATCGTCGGCGGCCGCGGACGCCTTCTGCTTCTGCGCCGCGACCCACGCCGCGTAGTCCTGCTTCGACTTCACCTCGACGACGACGGGCATGAACCCGTGCTCCTTGCCGCAGAGCTCGGCGCACTGGCCGCGGTAGATGCCGACCTTCTCCGCGCGGAACCACGAGTCGCGTACGAAGCCCGGAATCGCATCCTGCTTGACGCCGAACGCCGGCACCCACCACGCGTGCAGCACGTCGTCCGCGGTGATCAGCACGCGAACCTTCGTGTCGACCGGCACGACCAGCGGGTTGTCGACTTCGAGCAGGTAGTTCTCGCCCTTCGGCTCGCGGTTGTCGATCTGCGCGAGCGGCGTCGTGAGGTTGCTGTAGAAGCCGAAGCCGTCCTGCAGGTAGTCGTAGCCCCACTTCCACTGGTAGCCGGTGACCTTGACCGTGAGCTCGGGCGCCGACGTGTCCTTGTAGAGCAGGATCGTCTTCGTCGCCGGGTACGCCATGAACAGCAGGATCAGGAACGGGATGACCGTCCAGATGACCTCGACCACCGTGTGCTCGTGGAACTGCACCGCCTGGTGGCCCACCGACTTCCGGTGCTTGAAGATCGAGTAGAACATCACGCCGAACACGCCGACGAAGATGATTACGCAGACCAGCAGGATGTAGTTGTGGAGGTCGATCTGGCGACGCGCGACCTCGGTCACCGGGTCCTGGAACCACAACGTGGCGGGGGGGCTGTTCTGGGCGAGCGCGACGACGGACGAAAGCAGCAGCGCGCCGGCGGAAAGGAGGCGGGCCGCGATGCCGCGCCCCTTGCGATGCGAACCATGCTGACCTCGAGTGCTTCCTTCGAGTCTTCGATAGTGCGTCGCGATCGGGCGGCGGCTAGCGCGCCGCCGTCAGGCGCCGCAGCGCTTTCGCCACTTCGACGCGCCGCCCCGGGGACAACGCCTCGCCGAATTCCATCGCCTCGCCAGCGAACCTGAGCGTGAGCCGCGGCTCGTGCGCGATGCCGCGCTCGCGAACTTCGACTTGCAGCCATCGGCGGTTGAACTCGCGCGTTTGCCTGCGGCCGCCGACGCGCGCTCTCGACGATCACGCGGTCGCCCGCGACCGTCAGGCGCTCCCAATTGCGGGCACGGCGCTCGACGATCGCGAATGCTGCGGCGAGGCACGCAAGCTCCAGCACGGAATACGGAAGCACCGGCCAGGCGCCCACGACGGCAAATGAGAGGGCAACGATCAGGCTCACCGACGCGAGCAACGCGAACACGCTCCAGCGCCGGCGGTGATCGAGACTGTCGTTTCGGCGCGAAATCACGCAGAACTCGGGGTCGGCAGGAAGCGGGGGAAGCGAGGGTTCCGGCATGCTTGCAAGACGGCGGCGGATCGCGCTTTCCACGCGTTTTCTTTCGCGAAACCACGCGCGCAGTCTAGTACCACGCGCGCAGCCCACACTCGGTTTACTTCCCGCTAACGTTGCCTTTCGGGGCATTCGCAGCGCTTATCGCGCCGACACGCTGCAAAGACGTTCAATAGTAGCATGGATCGGAACAGGGGGAATCCGCGCGTGCCGACGCCGTGCGGCCGGCCGGTGACGCGCTGCCGGTTGCACACGATGCGGGCTTGCGAACCTCAACGAAGAAGGTCCAGCGCTTCGAGCGCATCGCGCGGCAACGGCGGCGGTGTCGCCGATCGAATCTCCGCCAGGCAGCGTGCCGGAAGCTCGCCGGACAGCCACGCGACGTTCTCGTCGGCGTAGGCCATGTGCGGATCGATGTGCGACGCGATCCATCCGGCGAACTTCAAGCCCCGCGCACGTATCGCCAGCACGGACAGCCGCGCATGGTTGAGGCACCCGAGCCGCACCCCGACGACGAGCAACACCGGCAGGCGCAGCGCACGCGCGACATCGAGCACGTCGATCCTGTCGTCCAGCGGCACGAGCGCTCCGCCCGCGCCCTCGACGACGATCGCATCGGCGCGCTCGGCAAGGCGCGCGTAGGCGTCGCGAATGAGTTCAAGGTCGATCGCGACGCCGGTCCGGCGGGCGACCAGATGCGGTGCCGCTGCATCCGCGAACGCGAAGGGATTCCGGTCGCGCAGCGGCGCGGAGACGTTGCCCGCCGCCTCGAGCGCGACGACGTCGTCATTGACGCCACCGGGCATGGAAACGCCCGCGCTGACCGGCTTCATTCCGACCGCGCGCACGCCCGCTGCGACCAGCCCGCGCAGCAGAGCGACGGCGGCGACCGTCTTTCCGACATCGGTGTCGGTGCCGGTGACGAAGATGCCGCGGGTCATGAAAGCGGGCTGGGATCTGGGATCAGTCCTGAATACTCAGGGTCAGTGTAGATCGAAATGCCTATCCGTAGCGCTTGCTCGACCGCCAGATCCCGTAGAGCACCCACATGCTGTTCAGGAACGCGACCGCGTAGCCGGCGAAACCGATCACCAGCAGCACCGGGACACCGAACACCGTCGGCCCGCCGGTGACGGTCATCACGATCGACGAGCCTATCACCAGCGACGCCGTCATGATCCCCATGGTGACGCGGTCCAGCGTCTTGTCGAGCTGATCGCCGAAGCTGTCCAGGCGGCGCAAATCGAGGTCGATGCGCGCCTTGCCGCGTCGCGCGTCACGGGTCAGGCGCGCAAGATCGCGCGGCACGCTGCTCGCACGACCTTGAGAAACTCCTCCAGCGCACTGCGGCCGCGCCCCACCAGTTCGTCGGGACGGTAGCGTTCGCGCAGCACCTGGCGCAGCAGCGGCGCGAGATGCTCGACGATGTGAAAGTCGGGGTCGTACTGGCGGCCCAGGCCTTCCATCGTGATCAGCGCCTTGAACATGAGCGTCAGGTCGGCCGGCAGCACGATCGAGTGCTCGCGGACGATGGCGGCGAAGCGCCGGACCAGCGCACCGATCCGGATGCTTTTTAGCGGAACGCTTTCATATTCGAACGCCAGCTCGTTCACGTCCGATGCCAGCCTCGCCTCGTCGACGTAGCGCGTCGCCGGCCCAGTCCAGGAGCACGTCGAGCATCGGCTGCTCGTCCATCTGCGCAAAGCCGGCAAGCAGATCGACGACTTCGCGCCGGCGACGGGGTGTCAGGCGCCCCACCATGCCGAAGTCGATCATCACGATCTTGTTGCCCGGCAGGTAGAACACGTTCCCGGGATGCGGATCGGCGTGGAAGAAGCCGTCGACCAGGATCATGTGCAGGATGGCCTCGGCGCCCCGCGCGGCGAGGACCCGCTTGTCGAGCTGCGCCGCCTCGACCGCAGCGAGATCGGTACCCGGGATGCCGTCGATATGCTCCTGCACCAGCAGCGATTCGCTGGTCCAGTCGGGATAGACCCGGGGAATGATGATGAACGGGTCGTCGGCGAAGTCCTTCGCGAAGCGAGCGATATTGCTCGCCTCGATGTGAAATCGAGCTCGCGCTCGAGCGAGCGCCGGAAATGCGCGACGATCTCGACCGGCTGATAGCGTCGCGATTCCGGCAGCTCGGATTCGATCAGCGTGGCGAGATGGCCGAGCAGCCGCAGGTCGGCCTGCACTTTGGCCTCGACACCGGGGCGGCGGATCTTCAGCACGACCGGCGTCCCGTCCTGAAGCTTCGCGCGATGCACCTGCGCGATCGATGCCGAGCCGTGCGCGCGCGTGTCGAGATCGACGAACACCTCGAACGGCGATCGTCCGAGCGCGGCTGTGATTCCGGGCAGCAACTCCTCGAACGGCACCGGCGACACGCCGCGTGGAGCTGCTCGAATTCCGTGATCCAATCCGGCGGGAACAGATCGACGCGCGTCGCGAGCACCTGGCCGAGCTTCACGAACGTCGGCCCGAGCTCCTGGAACGCAAGCCGCAAGCGCTGCGGCGGGCTCGAGCAGGGCGGACTCGCTGGACGCAGCCCATTGCAGCATCTGCCCTGCACGCTCGAGCACGCCGGAAACGCCGATGCGCTGGACGATGTCGCCGAGCCCGTGCCGGATCAGCACGGAGGTGATCTCGTGCAGGCGCGGGAGATCCCGTATCGCGCTGAACGCCCCTTGCAGCATTTCACGCCGCTAGCGCGGCTGCTTGTCCGGGCGGGGATCGGTAAGGGCGTCGGCGATTCCGCTCAGGATGCCGCCGGCCAGCAGTGCGAATCGCGAGCCGACCTCGGTCGCGACCTCCACGCTCGCCAGCGCGACGTCGAGCGAGGCAATCGAGAAGCGCTGGGTGAGCTCGGTCAGCGTGGTCGCGGCCATTCTGCCGGTCTCGGTACCGTTCTGGCGCGCAGTGTCGAGCAGCCGCTTGAGCTCGGGCCGCACTTTCTCGCTGGTGGCTTCGGCGGCCTGGCCGGCGGTCGACAGGAAGTCGTCCTCGAGCCGTTTCATATTGGCGAGCGCCTGCTTGATGTCGTTGTCGGACAGGTCCCGCCCGGTAACCACGAGCTGCCTCAGCGCGACGCGGCTTGCGTCGGCGGAGCGCGTCAGCGCCTGGTCCATCCCGCGAAGCGCTTCCGCCAGCGCCTTGCGAAGATCCGCCCGGCTTTCCTCGGCGCCCATCGCCACGCCGCCGGTGACCGCCTGCACGACGTCGCGCATGCCATGGCGATCGAAGCGGCGGCTCTTCAGGGCGAGCAGCGTCACGTCGTGAATCCGGGCGCGAATGTCGACGCCCGCGCGAACCGACTCGCTCGCAGCCTTCCGGATCTCTTCGCCGGACAGCGGCGAATCGCCGCGGGGAGGGTCGAAGGCGGGTTCGGAGGTGTCGACGGCCATGGCAGTTCCTTCCGCGGGATTCGCGTCCAATCGCGATCTTAGCGATGCCGGGGCGGAACACAAGATGGCATCGCGCACCGGCAGTCGCGGCTTCGCGGCGATGACGCGAAAAGGCGGATCATGAACGACCGGAATCAGGATGGGCAATGCTGCTCGAGCTCGCGAATCTAGCGCCCGAGCGGAAGCCTTCGACGTCGTCGTGAACGATGCCGAGCAGCACTTGCGCGCTGCCCGGCGGACGGTTGACCGCGACGGTGCGCCTTCGGGAGCGCACGTCGAGGAATCTGGCGTGCACCTCGGCCGAGTGCGCCTTCGCCTGCAGAAGCTCGCCGCGGGTACGGCTAGCCGACGTGGCCTTGCCACGGATCGTGCGCCCGGTGATCTCGCCCGCACGTGTCGAAGCCCTCGGAAATCGATGCGCTTCGGCAGCCAGCGCAGCCCGAGGAGGAACAGCACCGTGGTGACGAAGTCGACGACAAGCTGCGTCATCGCTTGCGCTGCACTGCGTCATCGCTCGCGCCGCACGCCAGAACCCGGGTCTCACCGCTTGCCGGCAATCCTCGCATTATCGGGCCCGGTTTTCCCCTACGGATCATGGTTTTGGATCTGGATCAATACGTCGAAAACACCGTCGTGCTTGTGAGCCGTCGCGAACCGGTGTAGAAATGTACCGTCGCGCTTATCTCCCGACGTGGCAAGGAGGTCAGTATGCGCGGACATACTCATACGCTGTACTCCGTTCTGGCGAATGTCAGGCGGACGATGGAGGAGTTCGGGTTGGCGCGGATCGCCGACCCGCGCATGGCCCTCGTCATGCGCAAAGGTGAGCAGGTGCCCATGCTTCGCACCGCGCATGAGTGCGCGATGTTGGGCCCGAACGACCAGGGCTTGGTCCCATCGCCCAATCGGAGCACCCGTATCGGTGGCGCCGAATGCCCTCCGCCGCGCGCTTGCGCCCGCGCTCATGGCGGCAGCGCCGTCGCCAATCCGACCATTGCAGTCGCCCTCTGAGGAGCAGACGCCCATGGAACTTCCACTACGTTCGCTTGAGTGGGAGCGTCGCGCGCCGAACTGGCCCGTCGCGGCGGTCTCGGGATTCGCAGCCGGCGCGGTGTTGATGGTGCTCGACATGCTCTGGTCGAGCATCGTCGATACGGGCAGTCCATGGAGGACCTCGCACATGATCGCCCCCATTTTCATGGGCCCGGACGTCCGTGCAGTCCACCGGATTCGATTTCAGCTTTCGTGTCGTGGCCATCGCGCTCGCCGTGCACTACGTGCTCGGCATCGCCTTCGGGCTGATGCTCGCCGCGATCATGGCGCCGCTGAATCTCGACGCGAGCATGCCCCGGGCGGTCGTGACCGGTGCGGCGTTTGGACTGGTCCTGTATCTGATCAACTTCTTCGGCATGGTCCGCTGGTTCCCCTGGCTTGCCGATCTGCGCGGCTGGGCAACGATTGCAGCCCATCTGGTCTTCGGCGTCGTCGCGGCGCTGCTTTACTGGAAGTTGGCCGAACGGCAAAGGGTTCCCAGCGCCGCACGGTGATTCCTTCGGTCGCACTTGGTAACGCGGAGAGTGTCCAATCGGCATGTGCCTCGCGATCCGATGCCCGCTGTTCGTGCGCCGCACGCTGTCATGCATAGTCGATCAATTGCGCTTCCACGGCTTGCGTTCGCTCAGGCTGATCCGGTTCGCCGCGACCCGAGAAGAGCCGCGCCCGGCGCCGTGAACAATCCTTCCCGCGTTTCATCGCTCAAAGCCAACGAAATCGCGTTCAGTCAACGGGGCCTTTCGCCATGGCGATAGCAATCGTATTGTTGGTATTGATCTTTGGCTCCGTGCTGTTTCATTTCCTGAGCCCGTGGTATTTCACACCGCTCGCCTCGAATTGGGGCACGATCGACGACACGATCGACATCACGTTCTGGGTCACGGGCATCGTGTACGTCGCGATCACGCTGTTCATGGCCTACGCGATGATCCGCTACCGGCACCGGAAGGACCGACGGGCGGCCTACGAACCGGAGAACAAGAAGCTGGAATGGTGGCTCCTCGGATTGACCACCGTCGGTGTCGCCGCCATGCTGGCTCCCGGACTGTTCGTCTGGGCGAAATTCGTCGACGTGCCGGAAGACGCGGCGGTCGTCGAGGCCCTCGGCCAGCAGTGGCATTGGCGCTATCGCCTTCCCGGCAAGGACGGCAAGCTAGGGACCGTCGATGCACGATACGTCAGCGACGAAAACCCGTTCGGGATGAATTCCAGCGATCCCCATGGACAGGACGACGTCCTGATCCTGAGCCCCGAGTTGCATCTGCCGGTCGGCAAGCCGATCAAGCTGCTGCTTCGCTCCAAGGACGTCCTGCACAACTTCTCGGTGGCGCAGATCCGGGTGAAGATGGACCTGGTACCGGGCCTGGTCACCTATGTCTGGTTCACACCCACCCGAACCGGGAATTTCGATCTCCTCTGCGAAGAGCTGTGCGGCATCGCACATTTCGCCATGCGCGGAAGAGTCATAGTGGAAGAAGAGAGCGCGTTCCAGGCCTGGTTGGGCAGCCACCCGACGTTTGCGCAAGTGTCAGCTCGAGCAGCCGGCGATCCCGCTGCCGGGAAGGCGCTCTATGCCGTATGTGGCGCCTGCCATGGCGCGCAAGGCGAGGGGAATCCTGCGCTGAATGCGCCGAAGTTGGCCGGACAGGGAGATTGGTATCTGAAACGCCAATTGGCGCATTACAAGCAGGGTGCTCGTGGAACGCACGAAAAGGATGTCTTCGGCAAGGTCATGGCACCGATGGCGGCGACACTGGCTGATGGCGTCGCGATCAACAATGTTGCTGCCTACATCAAGACGCTGCCGGATACGCCTGTCCCGGCCACGGTGAAGGGAAATGCGAAAAATGGTCAGCAGCGATACTTGACCTGCGGAGCGTGTCACGGTCCGGATGGGCGGGGCATAGAGGCAATGAACGCCCCCAGGCTGAAAGGGATGAGCGATTGGTATCTGGTCACGCAGCTGAAGAATTTCCGGGATGGTATCCGCGGCGCTCATCCTCAAGACATGTACGGATCCCAGATGGCGCTCATGGCCGCGATGTTCACCGACGACCAATTGATCAGCGACCTCGTTGCCTACATCGGCACTCTATGACACGCTACTGTGACTGCTGCGCGCCGATCGATAGGGGCAAAGCAGAAACCACGCAACGAAACTTCCGGTGAGGTTCGGGCGAATCGAGCATCGTGAAGATTCAGCGAAGAGGAAAGGTCAATGGAAACGTACGTTGCACATGACGAATCGGATTACGCCCCGCCCGCCGAAGTCGCGGAGGTGGAGCTCTACCATCCGAAGACGTTCATCGGGAAGTACATCTGGAGCCAGGACGCGAAGGTGATCGCAATTCAGTATGCGATCACAGCGATCGGCATTGGTGTTGTGGCACTGGTGTTGTCGTGGCTGATGCGGCTGCAGCTGGGGTTTCCGAACCAGTTTTCGTTCATCGACCCGAGCAACTACCTGCAGTTCGTCAGCATGCACGGCATGATCATGGTGATCTACCTGCTCACCGCGCTGTTCCTCGGAGGTTTTGGCAACTACCTGATTCCGCTGATGTGCGGGGCGCGCGACATGGTGTTCCCGTATGTCAACATGGTGAGTTACTGGGTCTACCTGTTCGCCGTGCTGTTGCTGGTTGCGAGTTTCTTCGTGCCCGGCGGGCCCACGGGTGCTGGCTGGACGCTGTACCCGCCACAGGCCATCCTCGATGGCACGCCGGGGGCGACTTGGGGAATCATCCTCATGCTCGTCTCGCTGGCCTTCTTCATCATCGGATTCACGATGGGCGGTTTGAATTACGTGGTGACCGTGCTGCAGGCACGCACGCGCGGCATGACGATGATGCGTCTGCCGCTGACGGTCTATGGAATCTTCATGGCCACCATCCTGGCGCTGCTGGCCTTTCCCGCCTTGTTCGTCAGCGCCATCATGATGATTCTGGACCTGACGCTGGGCACGAGTTTCTTCATGCCCGCCATCGTCTCGAAGGGTCAGCAGCTTGACTACGCGGGTGGCAGTCCGGTGTTGTTTCAACACCTGTTCTGGTTCTTCGGCCACCCCGAGGTCTACATCGTCGCACTGCCGGCCTTCGGCATCGTCTCCGACCTGATCGCTACCCATGCACGAAAGAACATCTTCGGGTATCGGATGATGGTGTGGGCAATCCTGGTCATCGGAGGCTTGAGCTTCATCGTGTGGGCGCACCACATGTACGTCAGCGGCATGAACCCGTACTTCGGCTTCTTCTTCGCCACCACCACGCTGATCATCGCGATACCCACCGCCATCAAGGTCTACAACTGGGTGCTGACGCTGTGGCGCGGCAACATCCATTTCAACGTTCCCATGCTGTTTGCGATCGGATTCATCTTCACGTTCGTCAATGGGGGCCTGACCGGTCTGTTCCTGGGCAACGTGGTCGTGGATCTACCGCTGTCGGACACCATGTTCGTCGTCGCTCACTTTCACATGGTGATGGCCATTGCGCCCATCCTGGTCGTGTTCGGGGCCATCTATCACTGGTATCCGAAGGTCACCGGGCGGATGCTGGACGATACGCTGGGCAAGATTCACTTCTGGATCACGTTCGTCGGCAGCTATTTGATCTACTACCCGATGCACTACCTGGGGTTCATGGGCGTTCCGCGTCGGTATTACGCCATCGGAGGCACGAATTTCATCCCGGATTCGGCGCACTCGCTGAACGTCGCCATCACGTTGGCAGCTTTGGTCGTGGGCCTGGCCCAGTTCCTGTTCTTCTACAACATCATTTCGAGTTATTTCAAAGGCAGGCCAGCGGGTGGCAACCCCTGGCACGCCACCACGTTGGAGTGGCAGACACCGGAGACTCCTCCCAAGCACGGGAATTTCGGCAAGGAGCTTCCCGTGGTCTATCGCTGGGCGTACGACTACAGCGTGCCCGGGGTCAAGCACGACTTCATTCCGCAAAACGTGCCACCGAACGAGGTAGCGGCCGGCGCCTGGGTCAAGTCCTGATGTGCCGAGTCGAAGGCACTGACCGCTCGAGGAAAGAGCAGTGACCATTACCTTGCTGTTCATGGCCCTGTTGATGGGCGCTGTCGTTTGGTGGCTGTTCAAGCAAAGCCTGAACGTCCAGCCCTGGGTGGCGCACGGTTCCGCGCAGGACGTTCACCCCGCCGGTTTCTCCCGGTCTGCAGCGAAGACGGCCTTGTGGGTGTTCCTGGCGGTGGTGACGTCCCTGTTCGCGCTATTCATCAGCGCCTATGCGATGCGAATGCACCTCGGGGACTGGAGCCCGTTGCCGAAACCGGGGCTGCTCTGGTGGAACACAGGCCTGCTGGTCGTGGCGAGTGTCGCCATGCAATGGACGGTGGTTGCGGCGAGGCGGTTCGATATCGACGGAGTGAGAACGGGCCTCACTGCCGCGGGTGTTCTCACGTTCGCCTTTCTGATCGGGCAACTGGTCGTGTGGCAACAACTGAAGGACGCGGGCTTTTTTCTGGCGACCAACCCGGCGAACGGGTTCTTCTATCTGCTCACGGCGGTACACGGCCTCCATCTTCTGGGCGGCCTGGTGGCCGGAGGCAGGACCGCGGTCAAGGTGTGGCGAGGCGTCGATGTGGCCAACGTGCGCCTGAGCGTCGAGCTGTGCGCTATCTACTGGCACTTCCTGCTCGTCATCTGGCTCGTCTTGTTCGTTCTACTGTTGTCCACGTAAAGGGCATTGGAAGCCATGACGCCGCCCGCCGTGACCCAAACAGCAGCTTCCCTGCCGCAGCCTGAAGGCTTGCAGAGCATCATCGCGGACGTCTCCTCGGACCAGCGGGTCTTCAAGAACGTCCCGTGGGGCAAGCCGATGATGTGGATCTTCCTCGTCAGCGACACCTTCATCTTCGGCAGTTTTCTGATCTCGTACATGACGGTGCGGGGTTCCACGCAGGTGCCCTGGCCCAACCCCAGCGAGGTTTTCTCGCTGATGATGTTCGGCAAGAACGTCCCCCTCCTGCTGATCGCGATCATGACGTTCATCCTGATCAGCAGCAGCGGGACGATGGCTCTGGCCGTGAACTTCGGCTATCGAAAAGATCGTGTCAAAACGGTCGTGTTGTTGCTGGCGACCGCGGCATTGGGCGCCACGTTCGTCGGGATGCAGGCGTTCGAGTGGACCAAGCTGATCCAAGAGGGGGTACGTCCCTGGACCAACCCATGGGGAGCCGCGCAGTTCGGCTCTTCGTTTTTCATGATCACCGGCTTTCACGGCACGCACGTGACGATCGGCGTGATCTTCCTGAGCATCGTAGCGATGAAGGTGTGGCGGGGAGACCTGGATAAGGAGCGGCATGGCTTCTTGACCGGTCGAAGGGGGAACTACGAGATCGTCGAAATCATGGGTCTTTATTGGCACTTCGTCGATCTGGTGTGGGTCTTCATCTTCGCGGTTTTCTATCTCTGGTAAATCCTGGCACACGCCGAGGGACTACACGTGGCACACGCAGAACGGCAACACGGGGCACCCGCCGAGGAGCAACACGGGGCACACGCGGAGGAACACGTGGCACATCCGGAGGGGCACCCCGTGGCACACGCCCAGGGCCAACAGCATCCGCTCGGGATCTATTTCAAGATCTGGGCATTGCTGTTCGTGCTCAGCGCCGCATCCTATATGGTTGACTACCTCCACTTCCAGGGTTATCTCAGGTGGTCGCTGATCATCGTCTTCATGCTGTTGAAGGCAGGATTGATCGTTGCAGTCTTCATGCACATGCTCTGGGAGCGGCTTGCGCTGATGTACGCCATCGTGGTCCCCCCGCTGCTGTTGCTGGTGCTTTTGGGCATCGGGGCGCTCGAAGCGGACTACACGTTCCTTACGCGAGGCGAATTCTTCGGGGCGGCACCCCAAGCGCCGGCGCCGGCAAAACATCCGTAGGGAGTGCCGGAGGGATAGGGAACGAGCAACGAGAGCCCGCTGTGGCTCCGTTCGGGGATCGGGGATAGAAGCGCTTCGGAGATCGCCCGCTTCGCGACGAGGAAGGCGAGAACGTCCCCGCTTGAACGGAAACAGCAGCCGCCGGCGGCGGCGAGAGAGCGCGAGGCGCCAATCGCGTTCAGGAATACACGTGTTGTCCGCCAATCGCCTTCCATCGTTGCTCGATATGTCGAGCATCCTCGGCGGAGCGCGCTTTCACTCCCATCAGAATGCCGCCGTCGTGGATACCCGTTTCGTACTGTCGGATGCGCTCTTCAGGGATGCCCCAGTCGCTGAG
Organism: uncultured beta proteobacterium; assembly: GCA_963804205.1. Classification (GTDB taxonomy): domain Bacteria; phylum Pseudomonadota; class Gammaproteobacteria; order Burkholderiales; family Casimicrobiaceae; genus VBCG01. The sequence goes on from CAWDPJ010000018.1 coordinate 28,458, forward strand.
CGCGCCGATGAGGCCAGCCGCCACGCCAGCGGCGCCAGCGCCGGCCAGTGCTACGGCTATGGGCCCAGCAGCAACCAGACCCAAGCCGGGAACCGCCAGCGCAGCGACCACGGCGGCGAGAATCGGGATGAGGATGCCGATTCGTCCCCCAGCCGGGCCGCCAAGTTCGCCACCCTCTGCTGCCTTGGTGCCCAGTTCGGTTTTGATTTCACGATCATCAGCGAAGTATCGTTGACGGGTGTCATCCGACATCACCACGTTGATGTCCCCTATGTCGTAGCCGCGCTGACAACGGCTTGGTATGCGCGCTCGACACCCTCGCTGTCTCCGAATAAGCCTGTGACCACTCTCGGATCGCCGCTAGATGACGCTGCATTTGTCATCGCCTCTCCTCATCCTGGTCTTCGCGCTCGCTGCACGGTAATCATATCCTGCCAGCCCTTTGGGTTGAACATGCAGTCTCGTTCGATGGCGCGGACTCGCCCGACGTTGCGCAGACAACGTTCCCCGGTTCGCAAGCGATCGAGGGAGCTGAGCGGTGCGAATCCCGGTCCTAGCCCCGTTTCTTGGTCACCCGCACGATCGGCAAGCCTTCCGCCGTCCGCTTCGGCTCGCCCTTCCACGCGTGGCCGTACACGACCTCGAACGTCGCAGGCAGGCGCCCGTCGACGGCCAGCTTGTCGAGCTGCGAGACCACGCGAGCGAACCGCCGGCGCCCGGTCAGCCCCTTCGCGCGGCCTCGCGTCGCGTTCGTCGCACCGAGCGCCTTCAGCTCGCGCATCAGCGCGGCCGGCGTCGGATACGTCAACGTCAGGTACTCCATATCCATGACGGGATCGGCATAGCCGGCAGCGACGAGCATGTCGCCGATGTCATGCATGTCGACGAAGCGGTTCACGTGTGTATGCCCCTGCGGGTGGCTGTCCGCGCGCGCGAACGCAGCGCGGAGCTCCTTCAGTGTGTCCGGCCCGAACGTCGTGAAAGTGAACAGCGCGCCGACCTTCAGGCAGCGGCGCATCTCGGCGAACGCGCGAGGCAGGTCGTTCACCCACTGCAGCGTCAGGTTGCTCCATGCCAGATCGAACGTCACGCCGGTGAACGGCAGCGCGTTCAGGTCCGCACAGACGAACTGCGGTCCGGCGCCGCGAACGCGTGCGATCGGTGCCAGCAGCCGCTGGTACAGCGAGCGGCTGCGCCGGACCCGTTCCCGTGCAGCGTGGGCCATCGGAGGCGCGAAATCGAAACCGACGATCCGCGCGTCCGGATAGCGCGCTGCGAGCTCGAGCGCGCCCTCGCCGGTCCCGCATCCCGCATCGAGGATCCACGTCGGCGCGAGCTTGACGACGTCGAGGCGCGACAGCATTCGCGAAGCGACTTCGCGCTGCAGCACGGCGGCCGCGTCGTAACTCGCGACGGCGCGAGCGAACGCGCGCCTGACCGCGACCGGGTCGACGTCGCGGGGATCGGGGGGCGGGTACGATGGGTCAGCCATTGCGCAGGAATGGCAATGCGATTTCGAGGAATGCGTCGCGGTGCGACAGGAATGGCGCGTGCGCAGCGCTCTTCAGCGAATGCAGGCGGCCGGCCGGTAACGCCTCCGCGAGCCAGGCGCCGGCCTCGGGCGGCGCCAGCGTGTCCCGCGCACCGGTCACGACGAGGGACGGCTGGCGGATGTGGCGAACGTCGTCACGCAGATCGATCGCACGCAGCGACGCGAGCGCGTCCGCGAGCATTGCAGGATCCGGTTCTCCGCGCGAGAACAACTGATGGCGCAGGGCCGCAAGCGTCGCCCGCCCTTCGTCGCTTCCCTGGACCTGCAGCGTAAGGAAGCGAAGCAGCGTCGGCTTGAATGCGATGCGCAGCTCGTCGGCGAAGCGGGCCAGCGTGTCGCCGGTCATCGCGTGCGGCCAGTCGCTGGTCGCGATGAACTTCGGCGTCGTCGACACCAGCACGAGACGCGTGATACGCGATGGAACACGACGCGCCCAGGCAAGCGCGACCGCGCCGCCGAGCGACCAGCCGAGCACCGACAGCGCGCCCGCGTTCTCGAAACGGCGCTCCAGCGACTCGACGACCCCCTCCAGCGTCCACGGCCGCAGCGGATCGCTGTGACCGTGTCCGGGAAGGTCGACCGCATGCACGCGGTGCTGCCTCGCGAGCGAGGGCACGATCGGCGAGAACAGCCCGCCATGCAGCGCCCATCCGTGCAGGAGGACGAGTGGCGGTCCGTCGCCGACCGACTCCACGTGCAGCGTAGCAATGCCAGCGTCGGTCAGCATGCTGCACGCAGCGCGGCAACCAGTTCGTCGACATCCGCGTCGGCATGCGCCGCAGACAACGAGATGCGGAGCCTCGCGGTCCCCTGCGGCACCGTCGGCGGCCGTATCGCCGGGACGAAGATCCGTTGCGACCATAACCGCGCCGACAGCGCCATCGCGGCGTCGTTGTCGCCGACGACGAGCGCCTGGATCGGCGTGGTCGAGGGCAGCAATCGCCACGGCGCGTCGATCAGCCCCGCCCGCAACCGATCGATCGAATGCTCGAGCCGTGCGCGCCTCGCATCGCCGTTCGCGATCGCATCGAGCGAAGCCAGGAGCGCGCAGGCGAGCATCGCCGGCGCCGCGGTCGTATAGACGTACGGACGCGCGACCTGCACGATCGTCTCGATGACCGCCGGATGCGCGCACACGAACGCGCCGGCCACCCCTGCCGCCTTGCCTAGCGTGCCCATGCTGACGATGCGCTCGCTTCGAAGACCGAAATGCGCGAGCGTGCCACGGCCCTCGCCCAACACGCCGAAGCCGTGAGCGTCGTCGACGACGAGCCAGGCATCGTGCGCATCCGCGAGCTCGAGCAGCGCCGGCAGGGGTGCCAGGTCGCCGTCCATCGAGAACACCGCATCGGTCGCTATGATCTTGTGCCGCGCCGTCGACGCTTTCAGCCGCGAAGCCAGTGATGACACGTCCGCATGTGGATAGCGCACGAGTTGCGCGCGCGAAAGTACCGCGCCGTCGTTGAGGCAGGCATGATCGAGCCGGTCGGCGAACACCGCGGTGTCGCGATCGGCGAGCGCTGTCAGGATCGCGAGGTTCGCAAGGTAGCCGCTCGAAAACAGCAGCGCCCGCCCATGGCCGCCCGGTCGCCACGAAGGCGGCGAGCGCCGTCTCGAGCTCCGCATGCGGCGACTGGTGTCCGCAGATCAGGTGCGATGCGCCCGCACCTGCGCCCCAGCGCGCCGCGCCCTCGCGCGCCGCTGCGATGATCGCGGGGTCGCCCGCAAGGCCGAGATAGTCGTTGCTCGCGAACGCGAGCACGCGCACGCCGTCGATGACGACGCGCGCACCTTGCGCCGATTCGAGCGTCCGGCGGATCGCGATACAGGCCGGCATCGCGTCGCGCGGCGAGCTCGCGCTCAAGTCCTTCGATCAGCGCGGTCGCCATCGCTCGCAACGCGGAGGTCAGGCGCTCGACAGGCCGAGCTTCGCGAACAGCGCGCGGTCGCTCGCGACGTCCGGATTGCCGGTCGTGAGCAGCCGGTCGCCGTAGAAGATCGAGTTCGCGCCGGCGACGAAGCACAGCGCCTGGACGGCCTCGCCGAGCTCGCGCCGGCCGGCGGAAAGTCGCACGACGGCTTTCGGCATGGTGATACGCGCGACGGCGATCGTGCGGACGAACTCGAGCGGATCGAGCGCGGCCCGTCCTTCGAAGCGCTGCGCCAGCGGCGTGCCTTCGACCTGCACCAGGTGATTGATCGGCACCGACTCGGGGTACGGGTCGAGGTTCGCCAGCTGATCGATGAGACCGGCGCGCTCGCGCCGCGATTCCCCCATGCCGACGATGCCGCCGCAGCAGACGTTCAATCCGGCGTGCCGCACGCGGGCAAGCGTGTCGAGCCGATCCTGATAGTCACGGGTGCTCACGATCTCGCCGTAGAACTCGGGGGACGTGTCGAGGTTGTGGTTGTAGTAGTCGAGGCCTGCGTCGCGCAGCTGCTCCGCCTGGCCTTCCTTCAGCATGCCGAGCGTGCAGCAGGTCTGGAGCCCGAGCGTCTTCACTTCGCGCACCATCTCGAGCACCGGATCGAGATCACGCTGCTTCGGTCCGCGCCACGCCGCGCCCATGCAGAAGCGCGTTGCGCCCGCATCCTTCGCCGCCTGCGCTGCGGCCTTGACGGCGGAAACGTCGAGCACCGGCTCATCTGCGACCGCCGTGTGGTAACGCGCGGCCTGCGGGCAGTAACCGCAATCCTCGGGACAGCCACCGGTCTTGATCGAGAGCAGCGTCGAAAGCTGCACGGTGTTCGGCGCGTGATGCGCGCGATGCACCTCTTGCGCCCGGAACAGCAGCTCGGGGAACGGCAGCTCGAACAGCGCCTCCACGGCACCGACGGTCCAGCGGGCGCGACCCGCCGCCGACCGCGTGACGCTGGGCGCCGCGACGGCCGCGCTCAATGGACCCCCTTGGCGTTTCGCGCCTTCCCCCCGAGGGGCAGCGAGCCCCTTGGGAGCGGCCCTGCGGCGCTCATGCAAAGTTCCGGCGATGCGTTCGCCGAATGGATGAACGACGCGACATCGAGTGCCCCTCTAGAATGGCCGGCATGACGGTGCCAAGCCTAAACGAGATGTCAAATGCCGCGGCGCGAAAATTTGACAACGCCCCGGCGTCCCCATTTCTCGGAGGGGTTTCCGCCTCGCGCGAACGCGAATGGCGGGTCCCGGTGCGCGCGCTTCCTCGGCAATCCGAAGCCTGATCGGTCGTGCGCTGCCCCAGGCGTGCGCGTTGTGCGCGGATCGCAGCGGCAATGCGATGCTCTGCGCCCCGTGCATGAACGCGTTGCCGCCGCTGCCGCCCCCGTGCCCGGTATGCGCTCGGCCATCGCCGGGTTCATCGGTCTGCGGGGCGTGCCTCAAGCGTCCGCCCAAATTCACGGCGACGCTCGCAGCGTGCACGTATGCGTTTCCACTCGACCGGCTGGTGCAGGCCCTGAAGTACGAGCATCGGCTGGCGCTCGCCGAGCCGCTCGGCGATGCGCTTGCGGCGGCGGCGCTGCGCGCTCCGGCTTCGTACCAGCGGCCCGATGCGCTGATCGCCGTGCCGCTCGCGGCCGCGCGACAGCGCGAGCGCGGCTTCAACCAGTCAATCGAGATCGCGCGCGTGGTGGCGCGTCGCACCGGGTTTCCGCTCGTCACCGGTCTGGTGCGGACCGGCAACGCGCCGGCGCAGGCAACGTTGCCCTGGACGCAGCGTCGTCGCAACGTGCGCGGCGCCTTCGCGTGCGCAACGTCGTTCGCGGGCCGGCACGTGGCGCTCGTCGACGACGTGATGACGACCGGCGCGACGCTGGAAGCGGCTGCCGCAGTGCTCTTGCAATCCGGCGCGGCACGCGTCGATGCATGGGTCGTCGCGCGCACACCTCCGCCGGGCGAGGGCGTAGTGTTCGCAGTCGTGCTCGTGCATCCGGAGATCCCGCCGAACACAGGCAACGCGATCCGGCTGACGGCGAACACGGCCACCGAGCTGCATCTGGTCGAGCCGCTAGGGTTCCGGATGGATGACCGCGAGCTCAAGCGCGCCGGGCTCGACTACCACGAGTACGCTCGCGTGTGCGTGCACGAGAACTTTGCCGCGTGTCGCGCGGCGCTCGACGCGCAAACACCACGACGATGGTTCGCGCTGACGACGCAGGCCGCGAGATCGTTGTACGACGAACAGTTCATGCCGGGCGACGTATTCGTGTTCGGGCGCGAAAGCACCGGGCTTCCCCTCGAGATCGTCGAAACCTTCCCGCCCGGGCAGCGGCTGCGCATCCCGATGCGGCCCGGCGTGCGAAGCCTCAACCTGTCGAACGCCGTCGCGGTCGCAGTCTACGAAGCGTGGCGGCAGCAGGGGTTCGCGGCAGCGGGAGGAAATCGGACGAGGATAGGGGATAGACGGGACGACAGCGGGATGCAAGCGACGTGGCTAACGATGAAGCGAATCGCGGTGGTGTTGGTCGAGGGCCCGACATCTGCGCATGACGCATGCTCCCTCGATCCTCTCTCGATCCCTTCCCCGCCTCCCTACTTCATCCCCAGCGCATGCATCAGGAACCGAAGCTCCAGTTCGCGATCGTCGATGACTTTCTGCCGCGACTTGCCGAAGCCGTGACCGCTGTCGAAGTCCATGTACAGCAGCACCGGCGAAAGCTGGCCCGGATTGTTCTGCGCGGCGGCGACGAATTTCTTCGCGTGCAGCGGATCGACGCGCGAATCGTATTCGCCGGCGGAAACGAGCGTCGGGGGCAGGTTCACGCCTTGCGGTAGCCGGTGATACGGCGAATAGGTCAGGAGCGTCCGGAAATCCGGCTCCTTGTCGGGGTCGCCGTACTCCGGGATCCAGAAGCGGGCGATCAGGAACTTGTGATAGCGCAGCATGTCGAGCAGCGGCACCTGGCACAGCGCGGCCGCGAACAGGTCGGGACGCTGGGTCAAGGCCGCGCCGACAAGCAATCCGCCGTTGCTGCCTCCCTGGATCGCGAGCCTGCGCGGGGTCGTGTATTGCTCTCCAACCAGCCATTCGGCGACAGCGATGAAATCATCGAACGTCGTCTGCTTCGCGCGCAGCATGCCCTGCTCGTGCCACCGCTCGCCGTACTCGTCGCCCCCGCGGATGCCAGCCTCGACGAACACGCCCCCGCGGTTGATGAACGTGCCGAACGTGCTCACGAAGAACGGCGAGATGCCGTTGTTGAAACCACCGTAGCCGTAGAGCAGCGTCGGATTCGTGCCGTCGAGCTTCAGATCGTCGCGATGGAGGATGAAGGCCGGGACCTTCGAGCCATCCTTCGCGGGCACGAATACGCGCTTCGCAACGATGCGCGACGTATCGAGCGGCGGGTTGTCCTCCCAGACGAGCTTCCAGTCGAGCGTCCGCCCGTCGAGCCCGTACAGTCGCCCCGGCGCGGTGAACGACACCAGTCCAGCGTAGATGCGATCCGCATCCCGATCGTAAGTCAGCGAGTTCACGTTGCCGAGCACCGGAAGCGCCATCTCGCGGACGCGTTTGCCCGCAAGGTCATGCGCGAACAGCCGCGTGAGCACGTCCTTCTTGTCGAGCACGAGCAGCCAGTCGGACGTGACGTCGAAGTCCTCGATGACCGTGTCCTGCTCGGGAACGAGCACTTGCCAGTCCTTCGCCTCGGGACGCGTGTAGCTACCCGTCATCAGCTTCCAGTTCGGCGCGCCCTCGTTCGTGCGCACGTAGAACCGGTCTTTGCGGAAGTTGACCTGTGCGCGGTGCTTCGACGAGGCCCAGATCGTCCGCGGTTCCGTCGTCGTGCCGAGCGGGCGGATGCGCACGGTATTCGACCAGAAGTCGCCGGTCTCGAATACGGTGACGTCCCCCTCGTCGGGCTCGTAGACCGAGCAGAACTCCTTCGCGTCCCGGACGGTGACGAGAAGCTCGTCGGTGCCGCGATCGGCACCGATCCGGTGGCGATAGCAGCGCATCGGATCCTGCCGGGCATCGGACTCGGCCGTGCGCGGCGAGACATACGCGTACCGCTCGTCGCGCGCCCATGAGAACGAACGGATGCCGGTGATCAGCGGCCCGATCTGCGCGCCGGTCAACGTGTCGATGATCCGGAAGTCGGTGATTTCCGATCCGCGCGCGTAAGTGGCGACCGCCGCCTTCGATCCATCGCGATTCGGCACGATCGAACCCAATGCGGTCTTGGCGGACGGATCGAGCGCCGTAGGATCGAACAACAAGCGCTCCTCGCCCGCGAGGCGCGTGTACAGCTTCGGCTGCTGCTCGCCCTTGCGCGTACGCAGGAAGAACTCGCGTCCCTTCCTGAAGAACGGCGACCGCGTCACGTCGCGATCGATCAGGCGCTCGAGCTCGCCGCGAAGCCCGGCTACCGGGGGGGCATGCTTATCGAGCCACGCGAGCGTCGCGTCGTGCTGCGTACGCGTCCAGCGCTCGACCTCCGCGTCCTTGCCGTTCTCGAGCCAGCGATAACGATCGGTCAGCGTGACGCCGTGCAGCGTTTCGACGATCGGTCGCGCCGGCGTCGGCGGCGGCGAGAATGCCGGCTGCGCGAGCGCGCTCATCACGCAGCTCAACGCCATGCCGGCCACACAGAGGGACGAGCAGGACTCGCATCGCAAGGCATCCTCGTTGCACACTTCAGTGGAACTCGGCGCGCGGCTCGCGCCGCAGCAGTCCGAGCACCGCATCGCGCACCGGCACGCTCTCGTGCAGCACGCGGTCGACCGCTTCGCAGATCGGCATTTCCACGTCGTGCGAAGCCGCGAGTTCGCGAACGGCGCGCGACGCGTGCACGCCCTCGGCAACGTGGCCGAGCTCCGCAAGAATCTCGGCGAGGGGCTGGCCACGGGCCAGCGCGAGGCCGACGCGGCGGTTTCGCGATGCGTCGCCGGTGCAGGTGAGAACCAGGTCGCCCAGACCCGCGAGACCCATCAGCGTTTCGCGCTTGCCGCCGAGCGCGATCGCCAGCCGGACGGTTTCCGCGAGGCCTCGCGTCAGCAGCGCCGCGCGCGCGTTGTGCCCGAAGCCCAGGCCGTCGCTTGCACCGGCGGCGATCGCGAGAACGTTCTTGACCGCACCACCGGTCTCGACGCCGGCGATGTCGTCGTTCTCGTACGCGCGCAGCGTGTCGCTGCGCAGCAGGCCGGCGATCTGCGTTGCGAGCGAGGGTGCAGTCGCGGCGACAGTGACTGCGGTAGGCAACCCTTTCGACACCTCCTCGGCAAAGCTCGGGCCGGACACGATGCCGACCGGCGCACGCCACCTCGGTGCGATGCGCTGATGGGGCAACGCCCACCCTTCCTCGTCGTTCACGAAGCCCTTCGAGAGCCAGATCAGCGGGCAGTCGGCACCGCATTCGGCGAGCTCCGCCGCGATCGCCGGCAGCGCGGAAACCGGCGTTGCCACGATCAGGACGTCGGCGCGCGCGGCTTCGACCAGATCGCTCGTGATCTCGATCGATGCAGGTAGGGTCACGCCAGGCAGATAGGTCGCGTTCTCGCGTGTGCTCGCCATCGCACTCGCCTGCGCACGCGACCGCGCCCAGAGCCGGACGGCCGGCTGCGCGTGCGCGCGCGCGGAGAGATGAACGGCGAGGGCCGTGCCCCACGCGCCTGCGCCCAGGATCGCGACGCTTGCGCGCATTTCCTGGCGTCTCAGAGGCCGAACACCTGCGTGATCCGCACGAAGCCGGACGCGCCGTCGCGGTGCCGCACCTTGACCCATCCGGGAACGGCAGTCGTCGACGACGAGGATGCGGCTTCGGCGAGCTCCAGCAGGACGTCGCGCTCGGCGCGAAAGACGAGCGGCGCCGAATCTTCACCGGATGCGCGCACGTCGGCCATCGGCGTGCGCACCACGACCATGCGCTTGTCGCTCAGGCCCTTGCGATCGATCCAGCCGATCGTTCCGCCCGAATCGCGTATCTTCGCCCAGCCTTCGACGGTGACGATCAGCTCCACCGGCACGTCGCGGCCATAGAGGAACAACGGCTTCGCCTTCGCCGACGGCCCGTCGTAGAGCACGGTCGGCTGCTCGGCCGTGACCCGATAGTCCGCCGCGAGGCAAAGCGATGGAACGAGCGCAGCCATCGCGACAGCGCAGAGCTGCCGCCTGGCGTCCGCTCGCCGATCGCCGTTCACACCGCGCCGGGTCAGTTCGTCACGACGGCGGGCGCCGCCGCGGACGGTTGCATCTGCGCGAGCTGCTGCTGGTAGAGCATCTCGAAGTTGATCGGCGCCAGATGGACCGGCGGATAGCCGGCGCGCGCCGTCGCATCGGCGATCGTCTCGCGCACATACGGGAACAGCACCGTCGGGCAATGGATCGCGATCACCGGTTGCAGCTGGTTCTGCGGCACGCCGCGGATCGTGAAGATGCCGGCCTGCGCCGCCTCGACCAGGAACAGCGTCTTGTCCGCGGATTTCGCCGTTACCGTCACCGTCAGCACGGTCTCGAAGACATCGGTGTCGAGCTGGTCGGTCCGCGTGCGCAAGCCGATCTCGACCGACGGCGGGTCGGACAGCTGAAACGACTTGCGGCGCTCCCGGATTCTCCAGCGACAGGTCCTTCACGTAGATCCGGTCGATGGCGAACTGGACGAGGTTCTGTGCACCAGCGTCCAGCGCGGGTGCGGCTTGCGGGTCGGCCATGAAAAGTCCTAGCGGGATTGAACCCTTGATTCTACTACGCGAAGCCGCCTCGCCGGCGGCGCTGGCCGCCTTGCGGACCGTTAGGGTCTCGAGTCAGAGATTCGTTGATGCATGCAGCGTGATGCAAAACCGCTGAAGAGGCGTCGCCCCGCGCACGACGCGCGTTGTTCGGTGCCGTTACCGGCGGGCGCCGCGGGCCGACCTAAGGCGGCCGCCGAATGTCATCCCGATGCAAAAGCGCATTCCGGCCCCCTGTCATGCATTACACTCCCGGACGCCTTTTGCATCGGCCTGCTACGTCGCTTCACCCGCGAGCAGCTTCACGAGCTTGCCTGCACGTTCGAGCGCCGCGAGGTCGTCGTAACCGCCGACATGGTGATCGCCGATGTAGATCTGCGGCACCGTACGCCGTCCGGTGCGCGTCATCATTTCCTCGCGCTTGCCGGGATCGACGTCGACGCGGATCTTCGTGATCTGGGTCACGCCCTTCGATGCGAGCAGGCGTTCGGCCTGGATGCAGTACGGGCACACGCCCGTGGCGTACATCGTGATCGGTTGGGTCATCGTGGCTTTCTCCACGGGCAGCCCGGCGTCCTTCCACGCGCGAAAGCCGCCATTCAGGTGGTAGACCTCGGTCAGCCCTGCCTTCGCCAGCGCCGCGCCCGCCGCTCGGCTGCGGGTTCCGGATTCGCAATACGCGATCACCGGCTTCCCCGCGTGCTTTGCGAGGTCCGCGCTGCGCGATTCGATCTGGGACAGCGGAACGTGCATCGCGTTCGGAAGGCGCCCGCCCTCGAACTCCTTCGGCTCGCGAACGTCGAGCGGGAGCGCGTCTCGCGAATTGATCAGCCGCGTGGCGTCGGCCGTGCCGAGTCCCTTCATCGGCGAGAGCTGCCGCTGCACGAGCGGCCAGACCAGCATCGCGCCCGACACGATCGCGACGAGGATCAGCAGCCAGTTTTCCTGGACGAACGCCATGCGTCTTCGCAGCTGGAGTGGAATCTCCAAGATGATAACGTACGCGGTTGTTCTCAACCCCTGCCCTGCCCGCATGCCCGTTACCGCCCCGCCGCCGCCTCGCCCGAGCGTGCGACCGGTCGTGCTGCTGATCCTCGACGGCTTCGGGGCGCGCGAGGGCAACGCGCCGGACGATGCGATCGCACACGCCGACATGCCGAACTGGCGGCGGCTGCTGCGCGAAGTCCCGAACACGACGATCGATGCGTCCGAGCATCACGTCGGTCTCCCCGACGGACAAATGGGCAACTCCGAGGTCGGGCACCTGAACATCGGCGCAGGGCGCGTCGTCTACCAGGACTTCACGCGGATCGACCACGAGATCGAGACCAGCGGATTCACGCGCAACCCCGTGCTGAACGATGCCCTCGCGCAGGCGTTGGCCAACGGCGGCGTCGTGCATGTGCTCGGGCTCGTATCGCCGGGCGGCGTGCACAGCCACGAGCGCCAGATCGCCGCCTTCATCGAACTTGCCGCTGCCAAGGGCCTACGCGACCTTGCGGTGCATGCGTTCCTCGACGGTCGCGACACGCCGCCCAGGAGTGCCGCCGCGTCGCTCGCGTTCATGGAAGCGGTCTGCGCGAAAGTGAGAACGCGAGGGACGCACGCGCGCATAGCGTCGATCTGCGGCCGCTACTACGCAATGGACCGCGACAAGCGCTGGGAACGCGTGGCCGGCGCGTACGCGCTGATCGTCGACGGCGAAGCGCCCTACACCGCCGGTTCCGCGGCCGAGGCGCTCGAATCGGCGTACGCGCGAGGCGAGTCGGACGAGTTCGTGAAGCCCACGGCGATCGTGGACGATCGCGGCCGCCCGCAGCGCATGAACGATGGCGACGTCGTCGTGTTCATGAATTTCCGCGCCGACCGCGCGCGGCAGCTCACCCGTGCGCTGACCGATCCCGCATTCGACGGCTTCCCGCGAGCCCGCGTGCCGAAGCTCGCACGCTACGTCACGCTCACGAGCTACGGGGACGAGTTCGCGCACCTGTCGATCGCGTATCCGCCGCAGACGGTGCGCAACAGCTTCGGCGAGTACATCGCGTCGCTCGGCCTGACCCAGTTACGGATCGCCGAGACCGAGAAGTACGCGCACGTGACCTACTTCTTCAACGGCGGCACCGAATCGGTCTATCCGGGCGAGGACCGCATCATGGTGCCCTCGCCCAGGGTTGCGACCTACGATCTGAAGCCCGAGATGAGCGCGCCGGAGGTCACGGACCGTCTGGTCGCAGCGATCGCAAGCGGCCGCTACGACGCGATCGTGTGCAACTACGCGAACGCCGACATGGTCGGCCATACCGGCAACTTCGAGGCGATCGTCAAGGCGGTCGAGACGCTCGACGCCTGCATCGGGCGCGTCGTCGAGGCTGCGCGCGCGGCCGGCGGCGAGGTGCTGATCACCTCCGATCACGGCAACGCCGAAATGACCCACGACCCGGAAACAGGGCAGCCGCATACCGCGCATACGCTGAACGTCGTGCCGCTGGTCTACGCCGGGCGCGCCGGCCGGATGGCCGAGGGGGGTGCGCTCAAGGACGTGGCCCCGACCCTCCTGACGATGATGGGTCTGCCGCAACCCGCCGAAATGACCGGGCGCTCGCTGCTTCAGTTACTTAGTTAGCACTCACTCCGATTCCTACGCCCTCTGCAAAGGGCGAGTTCCTACGCCTTGCGACAGGGAACTCCTACGCTCCGTGGCGATCCGACGAAGGCACCGCGGTCATGACCTTCTCCCAAGGCGGGCCATCGGCGTCCATCCGGTTGGGCGCTGCGTATCCTGATCCGATGCGCGGCGGCGTTCGAGGGCTTGGCCGTGCCCCCGAACGCTTCCGGTGACGCGGTTAATCCCGCATACTTTCGACACGGGAATGGGGGCAAAGCCCTCGCGCGGCGCGAAAATGCGCCGTTTGCTCTGAGGAACTCATGATGCGCGACAGTTGGAAAAAGGCGGGCCTGATCGGCCTCGGCACGGTCCTGGGCGTGCTGCTCTCCCTCAACTTCTCCGCGGTCGCCCAGCGGGAAGCGAAGCTGCCGATCCCCTACGAGGACCTGCAACTGCTGTCCGCGGTCTTCGGCAAGATCAAGAGCGATTACGTCGAGCCCGTCTCCGACGAGAAGCTGATCCGCGAGGCCATCAACGGGATGGTCCGCGGCCTCGACCCGCACTCCGATTTCCTGGACGCCGACGCGTTCAAGGAGCTGCAGGTCAGCACGCAGGGCAAGTTCGGCGGCCTCGGCATCGAGGTCGGCGTCGAGGAAGGGCTGGTGCGCGTGATCTCGCCGATCGAGGACACGCCTGCATTCCGCGCCGGCATCAAGACCGGCGACCTGATCGTGAAGATCGACGACATCGCGACGCGCGGCATGGCGCTGTCCAAGGCCGTCGAGAAGATGCGCGGAAGGCCGGGGACCGAGGTCGTGCTCACGATCGTGCGCAAGGACGTCGATCAGCCGTTCCCGGTCACGCTGGTCCGCGAGGAAATCAACGTCAAGAGCGTTCGCGCGAAAATGCTCGAGCCGGGCTTCGGGTACGTGCGGATCCGCAACTTCCAGGAGCGCACCGGCGAGGACCTCGCCAAGGCGCTTCGCGACTTCTACAAGCAGGGCGAGCTCGAAGGGTCTCGTGCTCGACGTGCGCAGCGACCCGGGCGGGCTGCTGAACCAGGCCGTTGCGGTGTCGTCGGCGTTCCTGGCCAAGGATGCGCTGGTCGTTTACACCGACGGTCGCACGCCGGACGCGCGCATGCGCTTGACCGCGTCGCGCGAGAACTACATGCGCGGCCGCGGCGAGGACTACTTCAAGGACTTGCCCGCCGGCGTGAAGAAGGTCCCGATGGTCGTGCTGGTGGACGGCGGGACGGCATCGGCTTCGGAAATCGTCGCGGGCGCGCTGCAGGACCACAAGCGCGCGACGGTGATGGGCGCCTCGACGTTCGGCAAAGGCTCGGTGCAAACGATCCTGCCGCTCGGCAACACGGCCGGGCTCAAGCTCACCACCGCGCGCTACTACACGCCGGCGGGCCGCTCGATCCAGGCGAAGGGCATCGAGCCCGACATCGCGATCGACGACGGCCGCGATTCGCCGAACCGGATCCGCGAGGCGAATCTCGGCGGGCATCTCGAGCAGAACAAGCAGCTCGACAAGGCGATCCGTAGCGCCCCGCCTGCGAACACGCCGCCGGGGGCGTCGATCGATCCTGCTGCGCCGGCACTGCCCGCGACGCCCAAGGCACCGGATGCGCCGAAGACCGTCGACCCGGCGCCGCCGCGCTTCGACTTCGGCTCGACCACCGACGACTTCCAGCTTCGCCAGGCGATGAATCACCTGAAGGGCGAGCCGGTCGTGGCGTCGATCCGCTCGGTTTCGGCGGCCGCGACGCAAGCGCCGGCGAAGGCGGCGGCGAACGAAGTGAGCTAGACGAACGGCCCCGCGGTCCGCTCACGAAGCGCCCGGTCCCACGTGCCGGGCGTTGTCGCTTGCTGGCGCGTGGTTTCCGCCATGGACGACCACCAACTCCTCCGCTACAGCCGCCATCTGCTGCTGGACGAGCTCGGACCGGACGCGCAGGTGCGCTTCGCGGCGGCCCATGCGCTGATCGTCGGGATCGGCGGACTCGGCAATCCCGCTGCGCAGTTTCTCGCGAGCGCCGGCATCGGCACGTTGACGCTGTGCGATGCGGATTCGGTCGACCTCACGAACCTGCAGCGGCAGATCCTGTTCGCGATGCCCGACGTCGGGACGTCGAAAGTCGATGCCGCCGTGCGCCGCATCGCGACGATCAATCCCGAGGTGCAGCTGGTACCGGTGCGCCAGCGCGTCGGCGAACCCGAGCTCGCACGTCTGGTCGCGGCCGCCGATGTCGTGCTGGATTGCACGGACAACTTCGCGACGCGGCATGCGATCAACCGCGCGTGCGTCGCCGCACGCAAGCCGCTGGTGTCCGGCGCTGCGATCCGCTTCGACGGCCAGCTCGCCGTGTTCGACGTCCGCAATCCCGAGGCGCCCTGCTATCACTGCCTGTTCGGCGAGGGCGAGGCCCTCGAGGAGACGCGCTGCGCGACGATGGGCGTGTTCGCGCCGCTGGTTGGCATCGTCGGCGCGACCCAGGCCGCGGAAGCGTTGAAGCTCGTCGCGGGCGTGGGCGACACGCTGGCCGGCCGGCTCCTGCTGATCGATGCGTTGTCGATGCAGTGGCGCGAGGTCCGCGTACCGCGCGATCCGGCGTGCCCGGTGTGCGCGAGTCGCGTGGTCACCGCATGAGCGCCGCTGGCGAGGCTAACCCATGATCGCAGCGTTGCGCGTCGGGCTGCTCGCGGCGAGCGTCACGTTCGCGCAGGTCCTGCTGCGCCCAGGCCGCAGCCGTCGACGAGCGACTGGACCGAGATCAAGCGCGTCATCGCCGCGCAGCGCGATGCACTCGTCAGCGGCGACGGCGAGCGTGCGTTCTCATTCGCAGCGCCGTCGATCCGCAGCCACTTCGGCGACGTCGCGACGTTCATGCGCATGGTGCAGCAGGGCTATCGCCCACTGCTCGATGCGCGCTACGTCGAATTCCTCGACGGCGCCGTGATCGCCGGCGATATCGTGCAGCCGCTGCGGCTCGTCCTTCCGGACGGCACGGTCATGGTCGCGATCTACGGCGTGCAGCGACAGACCGACGGCGGATGGCGCATCACCGCCTGCGTGATCGCGCCATCGACGGTGCGCTCTGCATAGGCGGCCTGGTCAGGACTGAGCCGAGCGCACAACGCGCGTCGTTGCGCGCCTTTCACTGCGGCCGCCGGGGCGCCCCGAGGGGGCCGCCCAATTCAACCCCGATGAAAAACGTGCGACGCGGGCACTGCGGCATCCTCCGCACTCACGGACGCATTTTTCATCGGTTGGTTGCCAGCGCCCGTCCGAGCGCATCGCAGGCGCTCGCCTCGCCATCGCGCGCTCGCGCAGTGATGAACTGCTCGCCGATCGTTGCTGCGCGCTGGCGTTGATCCGGCGTACCGAGCGCCGCACCTTCCAGCGCCTGCAGCGCCTCGCGGCAGCGATCCTGCTGCGCAACGACAGCGCGCGCCTGCTCGCTCGCGGACGATTTCGCAGCATCGCCCGATGCGGTCGCCAACGCGATCTGGGTTCCGGCACGCCGGTCGTTCAGCAACGAGCCTCGATCCGCCATCAGCGAAGCCAGGCGCTCGCACGCGGCCGCGATACGCGCATCGAGCCCCCGACTCTGCGGCGAGCACACGTCCTCCAGCGCCTGCATCGGAGCGCCCGCCGTCGACGATGCATTCACCGCGTACAACGCCGCGGCGCCGCGGTCCGCGGCCGGCGTCGCGGGCACGAGCTTCGACCACAGCACTGCGCCTGCACGATGGTCGTAGGTGTCGTAGCGGCTCGAGCGCGAGGCGCGCTCGAGGTTCTCGACCAGTGACGGCACGCTGTTCCTTCGCCTTGCCCGTTCGGCCTGAAGTAACCACGGCACCGCGTTGTCGGAATCGCGTGATGCCCAGTAACCGACGGCGTCGCGATCCGAGCACTCGGCCAGTCCCGGTAAGCGCAGGCACGCGTCGGCAAGGCTCGCGACGTAGAGCAATTCCCTCGGCTCGCGCGCCGCGGCGGCTGCGTAATCACGCGCCTGCGCCGCAGGCTCCAGCGTCGACAACCGGCCTGAAATCCAGCGGCTCGCCGCATCGTCCGCGCCGATGAGCCGCGGCGCCAGCGTTTCCTCGAACTGCACGAACAACGGCGCGAGCGCGCGACGGCGCGACCGTGTCGTCGCCAGCCCGCGCCTGCGCGAGCGCGTCAGGGAAATCCGCGAGAACGCCGCGACGGCGGCCAGAGGTCAGAGCGATGCCGAAACGAAGCGCCATGCGCGATGTTACCGGATAGCGCGGGAGAGCTCTCGCGTTGTTTCGTGCCGTTCTGCCGAAAATCGTGTGGCTCTGCCACCGATTTCGGAACTGCCCGGCCGAAAGTAGGTCTTTACTTTCGGCCGATCTAGGTAAACAGGAATTTCCGCGCGATTTCCCAGCCTTCCTGAGGGAGCTTGCGAAACCCGCTCTTCGCGTACAGGTGCCAGCGGCCCACCGCGAACGAGAACAGCACCGATGCGTCGGCGTTCGCGTCGCCGTGCCACGCATTCGCCATCTGCGCGACGCGGATCGACTGGCGCAACGATGCCTCGAGCTTCTCGTAGAGCTGGTTCATCCGCGACTGCAGCCGCTCGTCCTCGTTCACGAGCGCGTCGCCGATGAGGACGCGCGTCATTCCCGGATTCTTCTCCGCGAAGCCGAGCAGCATCGCGACGATCTGCTCCGCCTGCGAGGCGCCGTCCTGGGTCTCGGCCTGGATCTTGGTCACGAGCGAGAACAGCGTCGTCTCGACGAACTCGATCAAACCTTCGTACATCTGCGCCTTGGAAGCAAAATGACGATACAGCGCTGCTTCCGAGACGTTGAGGCGCGCGGCGAGTCCCGCCGTCGTGATCTTCTCGCCGCGCGGGTTCTCGAGCATCGCGGCGAGCGCCTGCAGGATCTGCAGTCGCCGCTCGCCCGGTTTCGCTGCCATCGCGCTTGCCTGCAATGAACCGCGGCCGGCTACGGCGCGGGCGTTGCATCGGCGCGGATCATCGTCCCCACGCCCTGGTTGGTGAGCACCTCGAGCAACAACGCGTGCTCGACGCGGCCGTCGATGATGTGCGAGCTCGAAACGCCATTGCGCACGGCGTCCAGCGCCGAGCCGATCTTCGGCAGCATGCCTCCGTGGATCGTGCCGTCCGCGAACAGGGCGTCGATCTCGCTCGCGGTAAGCCCGGTGAGCAGCGTCCCGTGCTTGTCGAGGACGCCGACGGTGTTGGTCATCAGCACGAGCTTCTCGGCCTTCAGCGTCTCGGCGAGCTTGCCGGCCACGAGGTCGGCATTGATGTTGTAGGCCTCGCCATCGCGGCCCACGCCGATCGGCGCAACCACCGGAATGAAGTCGCGCGAGTCCAGCAACTGGATGATCTCGGGATCGATCTGCTCGATCTCGCCGACGAAGCCGATGTCGAGCTCGCCGCCGCCGTTCTCCGCTTTCAGCATCATCTTGCGCGCCTGGATGAACTTGCCGTCCTGGCCGGTCAGGCCCACGGCCTTGCCGCCGTGCTGGTTGATCAGCCCGACGATCTCCTGGTTGAGCTCGCCCAGCACCATCTCGACGACATTCATCACGCGCTCGTCGGTGACCCGCATGCCCTGGCGGAACTCGCTCTCGATGCCCATCTTGCCGAGCAGGTCGCCGATCTGCGGTCCGCCGCCGTGGACGACGACCGGGTTCATCCCGACGAGCTTCAGCATGACCACGTCGCGCGCGAAGCCCGCCTTGAGGTGAGGCTCGGTCATCGCGTTGCCGCCGTACTTCACCACGATCACCTTGTCGTGGAAGCGCTGGATGTACGGCAACGCCTCGGCGAGGATCTGCGCCTTGACGGCGGGGCTCTCCGCCAGGGGAGTCATGGAATCGCGGGAGGAAGGAGACGGCGAGGCTGGCGATTGTACCCGAACGCGGCGCTTCAAGTCTCCGCGCGCGGCCGCGCAACAGTGAGCGCTGACGTGCCGGTCGCGGCAGCGGCAACCGAAGTTTGCTATCGTTGCCGGCATGAGGCCCGCACCGCCCGATCGTGTGCCGCTCGCGCGCGTTCGCCGCGTGCTGGTCACGAAGCTGCGGCACCATGGTGACGTCCTGCTCGCCTCGCCGGTACTCTCGACGCTGAAGCGCGCGATTCCCGAGGTCGAAGTCGATGCGCTCGTCTACGCGGAGACCGCGCCGATGCTCGCGAACCATCCGGCGCTCGCGAGGCTGCACGCGATCGACCGGGAGTGGAAGCAAAGGGGGCTGCTGCACCAGATGCGTGCCGAAGCGACGCTGTTCCGCGCGCTGCGCGAGCGCCGTTACGACCTGCTCGTTCATCTGACCGAGCACCCGCGCGGGCTGACGCTCGCGACGTTGCTGCGGCCTGCGTTCGCGGTCACGCGGGTGCGCGGGGACCGCGAGCACGCCTGGCTGTGGAAGCGCGCCTTCACGCATTTCTATCCGTTCCCGAAAGGGCGCCCGCGCCACACGGTCGAGACGAATCTCGACGCGCTTCGGCGCCTCGGCATCCATCCGGCGCCCGAAGACAAGCAGCTCGTCATGGTTCCCGGCCCGCAAGCGCAGGCGCGCGTCGACGCGATGCTCGCGGAACGCGCGGTTGCGCCGAAGCGGTTCGTCCAGGTCCATCCGGGATCGCGTTGGCTGTTCAAGAGCTGGCCGGCCGGCCGCATGGCTTCGCTCGTCGAGAAGCTCGTGAACGACGGCTTCGATGTAGTCGTGACCGGCGCACCGGACGAGCGCGAGCGCGCGATCGTCGACGTGATGCTGGCGGCACTCGCCGATCGCTGCAGGCGCAGCGTGCACGACTTGACCGGAAAGCTGTCGCTGCTGGAGCTTGGCGCGCTGACGACGCGCGCGCGACTGTTCGTCGGCGTCGATTCGGCGCCGATGCACATCGCAGCCGCGGTAGGCACGCCGGCGGTCGCCCTGTTCGGCCCGTCCGACGAGCTCGAATGGGGACCGTGGGGCGTGGCGCATCGCGTCGTCACGTCGACCGATTTCCCCTGCCGTCCCTGCCGCAACGACGGCTGCGGCGGCGGCAAGATCTCCGAATGCCTGACGACGCTGCGCGGTCGACCGGGTGAGCGCCGCGGTCGATTCGCTGCTCGCTGAAACAGCGGACATCAGGTTGATGCGCCTGGCGATCATCCGGCAGCGCTATACGCCGTTCGGCGGCGCCGAGCGCTTCGTCGAGGCCGCGCTCGAGGCGCTGCTCGAGCGAAACGTCGCGATCACGCTCTACACGCGCGAGTGGCCGGAAACGCGCATCAAGCTGATCGAGCCGCGCATCGTCGATCCGTTCTACATCGGCAGCCTGTGGCGCGATTACGGTTTCGCGCGTGCCGTGTCGCGCGAGGTCGGCCGGGCAAAGCTCGACCTCGTGCAATCGCACGAGCGGCTGCTGACATGCGACGTCTACCGCGCCGGCGACGGCGTGCATGCCGTCTGGCTCGCGGAGCGCCTGAAGGGCGCGCCGTGGTGGAAACGGCTGTCGGTCCGGCTCAATCCCTGGCATCGCTACGTGCTGAGCACCGAGCGCAAGCTGTTCGCAAGCCCGCTGCTGCAGGCGGTGATCTGCAATTCGGCGATGGTGCGCGACGAGATCAGACAGGCGTTTCGCGTGCCCGACGAGAAGCTGAGACTGATCTACAACGCCGTCGACTCGCAGCTGTTCAGCCCGGCGCTGCGCGACGCGCGAACAGCCGTGCGCGCGAAGCTTCGCATCGCGGACGACGCGATCGTCTATCTGTTCGTCGGCTCCGGCTTCGAGCGCAAGGGGGTGGCGACCGCGATCGCAGCACTCGCGGAGCAGCCGCCGCCAGCGCATCTGGTGATCGTCGGCCGCGACAAGCATCTGCAGCGCTATGCCGCGCTGGCGAAACGTCTCGGTGTCGGCAGCCGGGTGACGCTGACCGGACCGCTGGCCGATCCGAAACCGTTCTTCGGCGCGGCCGACGTCTTCGTGCTGCCGACGATCTACGATCCGTTTCCGAATGCGGCGCTCGAAGCGATGGCGACCGGGCTTCCGGTGATCACCACGCACGAAATCCGGCGCGGCCGAGCTGCTCGTCGAGCGCGACGCGGGTTTCGTCGTGCCGTCGCGCGACGTCCCTGCGCTTGCGGCGCAGATGCGAACGCTCGCCGATGCGGCAACGCGCGAGCGGATGGGCGCGAACGCGCGCAATGCAGTGCTGCATCTGACGCCCGAGGCGATGACGCTGGCGCTGGTACTGCTCTACAAGGAGCTGCTCGAGGCGAGCGCGCTGCGGCAGAAGCACGATGCGGAGCGCAAGCTTCGTGCGCACCACGAAGCATGGGCCACGAAGGCGAAGCCGCCGTCCGCCGAGCGCACGTGCCGCGACCTCGCCGCAAGCCGCCGACGCCGCACCTCCTGCGCCACTTCCCGCGTCCGACGACGCGAAGCCGCCGTCGTGATCGCCGCGATACTGCACGCGCCCGCTCGAAGATCGCGTCGCCATCGCGCCTTGAGGTTGGCCCGCAACCGCCTTCGCGATCGACGCCTCGAGTCCACGCGCGGATGTCTCCCGGCCTTCATCTTTATCTTCGCCTGCTGCATTACGTTCGCCCGTACTGGTGGGCGTTCGCGATCGCGTTCGTCGGGCATGGTCGTGGTCGCAGCGGGCGACCTGATCATGGCGTGGCTGGTGATACCCATCATCCGCAACTTCCAGAATCCCGATCCGAACAGCACCAGGTACCTGCCGCTGGCCGTCGTCGGCGTGTTCATCCTGCGCGGTATCGGATCGTACGTGTCCGAGTACGGCATGGCCTGGACCGGCCATCGCGTCGTTTACGACCTGCGTCGCGAGCTGGTCGACAAGCTGCTGCGCCTGCCGACCAGCTACTACGATGCGCACGCGGCGGGCGTCGTCCAGTCGAAGGTGACGTTCGACGCCCACCAGCTGGCGAGCGCGGCGTCCGGCACGATCACCGTTGCGATTCGAAGCTCGCTCGCGATCGCGGCGAGCTTCGGATGGATGCTGTATCTCAACTGGCAGCTGACGCTCTTGACGCTGGTCGTGCTTCCGGTCGTCGCCGTGGTGATCCGCTACTTCAGCCGCCGCCTGCGCCGGCTCGCGCGCGACATCCAGTCGCGCACCGGCTCGCTCACGCACGTGCTCGAGGAGATGATCGGCGGCCATCGGATCGTCCGCGTGTTCGGCGGCGAGAAGTACGAGCGGGCGCGCGCGGTCACCGCCGCCAACAAGCTTCGCCAGTCGATGTCGAAGCAGTCTTCGGCCGGCGCGGCGAGCTCGCCGATCACGCAGGTCCTGGCGGCGCTCGCCGTCGGGTTCATCGTCTGGGCGGCGCTCGCGCAGAGCGAGGCGGGGCAGCTCGACTTCGCCACGTTCGCGTCGTATACGGTGGCGCTCGCTCACGATGCTCGAGCGGCTGAAGTCGCTTTCGGGCATCAATGCCGCGATCCAGCGCGGTCTCGCCGCCGCCGAAAGCATCTTCGGGCTGCTCGATCGCGAGGAGGAGCCGGACGATGGCAGCGTGAAGCTCGAGCGCGCGCGCGGCGAGCTCCGGTTCGACCGTGTCTCGATGCGTTATGCGGGCAGCGAGCGCGAGGCGATCAACGACGTCTCGCTCGTCATCGCACCCGGCGAGACCGTCGCGCTGGTCGGGCCGTCCGGCAGCGGCAAGACGTCGCTCGTCACGCTCATCGCGCGGTTCTACGAGCCTTCCGCGGGCCGGCTGTTCGTCGACGGGCACGACGTCACGACGCTGACGCGCGAAAGCCTGCGCTCGAACGTTGCGCTGGTGTCGCAGGACGTGTTGCTGTTCGACGACACCGTCACGGCGAACATCGCGTACGGCGCGCTGGCGGACACGCCGCAGCACCGAGATCGAGCGTGCGGCGGTCGCGGCCAATGCGCTCGACTTCATCCGTGCGCTGCCGGACGGCTTCGACACCGTCGTCGGCGAGCAGGGCGTTCGACTCTCCGGCGGACAGCGGCAGCGGATCGCGATCGCCCGTGCGATCCTGAAGAACGCGCCGATCCTCATCCTCGACGAGGCGACGTCCGCGCTCGACTCGGAGTCCGAGCGCCAGGTGCAATCGGCGCTCGACACGCTGATGCGCGGCCGCACGACGCTTGTCATCGCGCACCGGCTGTCGACGATCGAGCATGCGCACCGGATCATCGTGCTGGACGAGGGCCGCGTCGTCGAGCAGGGCACGCACGGCGAGCTCATCGCGCGCAACGGTCTTTACGCGCGCCTTCACCGCATCCAGTTCAGCAACGCGAGCGTTGCGGCCGCATAAAAGCCGAGTCGATGAACGCGCGGGCCTCCCCGCTGACGATCGTCCACACCGAATCGTCGATGGGCTGGGGCGGCCAGGAGATCCGCATCCTGACCGAAGCGGCCGGATTCCGGCGTCGCGGACACGACGTATCGCTGCTCGCGGCGCAAGGCGCGCGCATCGTGGACGAGGCACCGCGCTTCGCCGTGCCGGTGACTGCGCTGCCGATCGGTCGCAAACGCCCGCCCGGGCTTGCTGGCGATGACACGCGCACTGCGTTCGAATCCGCCCGACATCGTGAACACGCACAGCTCGACCGACAGCTGGCTCAGCGCGCTCGCCTGCCGGTTGATCGGTCCTCGCGCACCGGTACTCGTGCGAACGCGCCACGTTTCGGTGCCGGTGCCGAACGACGCCGCGACACGATGGCTCTACCGCAGGTCGACCGCGCGAACCGTGACCACCGGCGAAGCCTTGCGCGAACAACTCGTGCGCGATAACGGACTCGATCCCGCACGTCGTCGACTCAGTGCCCACCGGGATCGACGCGGCGCATTACACCGGGATTCCGAAGGCCGATGCCCGCCGCCGGCTCGGCCTGCCGCTCCGACGTGGCGCTGGTCGGCATCGTTGCGACGCTGCGAAGCTGGAAGGGCCACCGCTTCCTCGTCGACGCGCTTCCGCGCCTCGAACACCGCGATGCGCAACTCCTCGTCGTGGGCGACGGACCGCAGCGCGAGGCGCTGGAGCGCCAGGTTGCCGCGCTCGGCCTGACGGGCCGAGTCACGTTCGCCGGCCAGCAGGACGACGTGGCGCCCTGGCTCGCCGCGATCGACGTGTTCGTGTTGCCCTCGTACTCGAACGAAGGCGTTCCGCAGGCCCTGCTGCAGGCGATGTTCGCGCGCGTTCCCTGCGTTACCACCGATGCCGGGGGGATCCCCGAAATCGCCCGCGACGGCGACACTGCGACGATCGTCGCGAAGCAGGACGCGGGCGCACTCGCCGCCGGCATCGACCGGCTGCTCGCGGATCCGGCACTCGCGAGTGCGCAGGCCGCCCGAGCCCACGCGCATGTTTCATCGCGCTACACGCTCGACGCGATGCTGGATCGGATGGAGGAGGTCTTTCGCCGCGCGCTTGCGGATCGCGTCAATGAATAAGCGCTCGCAAGACGCTCGTTGTTTCGTGCTGTTGCCGCGTGGCCGGCGCCGGGCCGCCCCAAGCCGGCCGCGCTAGAGTCATCTCGAGGGAAACGCGCGGCTTCATGCGCGTTTTTCCTCGACCACCCCGCGCTTGGGTTCGACCCCGCCCTGAGTAAGCGCGTCGGAGGGCGCGAAGCCCGCAGCCGGTGCGGACGCGTGCGCACCCATCGCGGCCTGCTCGTTCCGCACGAGCGCGCGAAAGCGCTTCGCCGCAAACCCCTCGGCGAGCAGCGTTTCCAGATACCACGCGTAGCGGCGCACCGGTGACGCCTCGGAGTGCTTCCATTGCGCGAAAGCGGGCGCGACGCGCTCGCGGAAGAACGCTCAGCCAACGGTCACGCAACGCCGGGACGTCGAATTCGCTGGCGCGTTCGACCGCCCGCGTCCGCATCGCAGCGTAGTGTCCGGGCTCGCGCACGAGCCGCGTGAGCTCCGCGATCACGCCCGCAGCGTCGTTCGCCACGCACATGTCGTTCTCGTCCTTGCGAAGCTGCAGGTACGCGGGCTCGGGACCAACGATCGCCGGCACACCGGCGAGCCAGGCGTTCGAAACCTTCGTCGCCGGCTTGTGGCGCAGCAGCGACGGCGGCGCCGTGCGGAACGCAATCACGACATCGACGTCGCGGTAGTCCTGCCAGTCGTGCTCGCTCGGCACGAATTCGAGCCCGAGCGCGTCGAGCGCGTACCGGAACGACGGATCGGCGAAAAACGACGGCGCCATCGCCAGTCGTCCGAAGTAGCCGATGCGCCGCACTTCGTCGCCGCGCTCGGGCCGCCTTCGCCGCATGCCCGGCTGCGGCCACGGGGGGATGCCGACGGTGCGCGCGTCGTCCGCGGCGAGCGTGTTTTGCCGCACGACCTTGTCCGCGACCAGCACCGGCGGACGGTCGGCACGTACGCCGATCAGGTACGCGAGCGGGGCTCGCCAGCGCGGCCGGTGGAGCTCGTCCCAATGGGCGACGCAGATCGCGCCCGGCTCGAAGCGGTCGGAGAGCGAGACCGTCCAGCCGTCCGCCGCCAACGCATCGCGAACGTGCAGGTAGGTCTGCACGATCCATACGTCCACGCCGCTTCGAAACCGGCCGGCGTTGCGATCGATGTCGCTTTCGGTCCAGGAATCGAGGTCCCGCCAGGCGGCGTAGCGTCTGCCTGCAACGAACGTAAGCTTTGGCATCGAATGGGGGTCGTCGCGGGCGGGCGGGGGACGGGCGTCCGGTCTCATCGTGGCGACCAACATCCGGTCTTGTTCGTATCGAGCCGCCGTGCGGCGACACTTTATCAGCTTGTCCTCATGGCCTGCGCCGCCCGGCTCCCGCGGCTCCGGTAGAATCCGGCCGCCGCTCCAGGAGGTCCCCGAGGGGAGTGAAGCTCGGGGTTCGCATCATTCCCGCATAACCGCCGTCGGACCCGTTTCTTGGTCAGAACTGCCCTCGACCGTTCCCGCGTTGCCCTGCTGGTCGCGGCCTCCGCTTACCTGATGTTGCTCCCGACCGGTGTGCTGTCGTTCTGGCGCTCGCTGGCCTTCGCAACCTCTGCGCTTCTTACCATCGTCGTCGTCGCCGCGCTGGTTCGGTTGCGAAGTGAAACGATTCCTTCGATCGGCGTTGCAATTCCGGCAGCCATCGCCGCCTGGGCGCTCTGGTCGATCGCCTCGCTGGCGTGGTCGGTCGATCCCGCGTTCAGCGCGCAGGAAGTGAAGGGCGACGTGCTCTGGGGGCTGCTCACGATGGCGATCTTCTATGTCGCCGTGACCACGACGCGCGACGGCTTCGCGACCCTTGCCGGAACCCTGCTCGCGGGTCTTGCGTTCTGGACGGCGCTGGCCATCGGCTTCGCGATGTCGACCGGCGGTTGGGATTCACGCCTTTTCCATCGCGGCGAGGGGGCCTTCGCGACCTACCTCGTGACCGTCTCCCCGTTCGTCGCGCTGTTGCTATGGCAGCCCCCGGCAGGCGTTGGGACCGGGCCACGATCGCTTGCCGTCGCGGTATTGCTGATCGCGCTGGTGCTCGTCTCCGCGCGGCTGTCGGACAACCGGGTGCTATGGATAGCGTTCGCCGCGAGCGTGATCATCATCGCCGCCAGCGCACGCCCGCGCGTATCGGCGGTGTGGAAGGGCGCCGCGGCCGTGCTGCTGGTCGTCGTGTTCGCGCTGTTGTTCATCGATGCGGCACGACAACGGGCGGAGCAGGCATCGCCGTCCGACAGCTCGGTCGCGGCAACGCTGGCGGCCGATCCTCGCCTTTCGATCTGGAAGCACGCGACCGATCGGATCCGGGCCCGGCCCTGGCAGGGCTACGGCTACGGCCTGCACATCCTTGGCATGCAGATCGGCGCGGACACCGGTGATCAGCGGGTCATGCATCCCCATAACCTGTTCGCCAGCCAGTGGCTGCAGACAGGCGCGATCGGGCTCGCGCTTTTCGTGCTGATGTTTGCGACGGTCGCCGTTCGCTACGGGCGCTTCGTCCGATCCTCGGACCCGGTGCTGGCACGACTCGGTGCCGTCGGCCTTGCCGTGCTCGCCGCGTTCCTGATTCGCAACCTCACCGACGATTTCTTCATTCGCGCGAACGGCAAGATCCTGTTTGCGGCTCACGCGATCCTGCTCGCGCTCGGCGCGGTGCGTCTGCGTGAGATGCGGCGCAATGCGGTCAGCGCCGCCGCGGTGCCCGCAACGGCAGAGGTGCGTTGACCTCGTCGACGGCGGCCGTCGGAATCGGAGCGACCGGCGCACCCGCGAGCGGCGCGTACTCCGGAATCCAGCCCTTGAGTCGGGCGCGCACCTCGGCATCGTCGGCCGCGCGATCTCGCTCGCACCACGCGACCAACTGCCGGACCGCATCCTCGCTCGCGACGCGCGCTTCGGCGACGAAGAGCTTCGGATGGATCGTCGGCTTCGTGGCTTCCTCGGACGCGAGCGGCTCCTCGTAGAGCTTCTCTCCGGGTCTTAGGCCGGTGAATACGATCGCGATCCGGTCCGGATCCGCGCCGGAGAGCCGGATCATGTCGCGCGCGAGGTCGACGATGCGCACGGGATCGCCCATGTTGAGTACGAGGATCTCGCCGTTCTCCCCCTGCAGGCCGGCCTGCAGCAGCAGTTGCGTCGCCTCGGACAGCGACATGAAGAAGCGCGTGATGTCCGGGTGGGTAACGGTGACCGGCCCGCCGCGCACGATCTGCTCGCGAAAGCGCGGGATCACGCTGCCCGCGCTGCCGAAGACATTGCCGAAGCGTACGATGACGAACTGCGTCGCACCCGCGGCCAGGCTCTGGCAGACGATCTCCGCGAGACGCTTGGACGCCCCCATGACCGACGTCGGATTGACGGCCTTGTCGGTCGATACGAGCACGAACTTCTCGACTTTCGCAGCCACCGCCGCGCGAGCGAGGACCCAGGTGCCGTAGGCGTTGTTGCGGACTGCGGACCAGGCGTTCGTTTCCTCCATCAGCGGCACATGTTTGTAGGCCGCCGCGTGAAAGATCGCATCGGGCTTTTCTCGCGTCAGCGTGTCCTCGATGAGCGCCGCGTGCTTGACGTCGCCGACGACGCGTGCGACCGGGAGCTGCGGGAACGCGTCGGCGAGCACCGTGACGATTTCATAGAGTGCGGCTTCGGAGATGTCGAACAGCACCAGCTTGGCGGGCCGGAAGCGGGCGATCTGCCGGCACAGCTCCGCGCCAATCGATCCGCCGGCGCCGGTGACCATGACAACCCGATTGCCGAGCCACTCGGCCAGCCCCGCGTCGTCGAGCACGATCGGGTCGCGGCCGAGGAGGTCGTCGAGCTCGACATTGCGGATCGCCGACAGCGCCGAACGCCCGCTGATCAGATCCTCGTACGAAGGAACGGTCAGCGCTTCGATGCCCGCCGCGGCGCATAGCTCCGCGACGCGACGTCGCACTGCGTGATTCGTCGACGGCAGCGCCGTGATCGCCTTGTGTACGCCGTAACGCTCGGCCCAACGCGCAAGCTCGGAGATCGGCCCCAGGACCGAGACGTTCCTCAGCTGGCGCCCCTGCTTCGCCGGGTCGTCGTCGAGCAAGCCCACGACGCGCCACTGACGGCTGCGCTCCAGCTCCATCGTCAGGCGCGCGCCCGCATCGCCGGCACCGACGACGAGCACCGGCTCGCCGAGTGCCGCAAGCGGGCTGTAGAGCCGGTGCTCCTTCCAGATCCGGTACGCGAAGCGGCTGCCGGCCATCAGGAAGATCAGCACGATCGGATACAGCACGAGCACGCTGCGCGGCACGACCGCTTCGAGCCGCAGCATGACCAGCACCAGCGGGATGAGCATGGCGCCGAGGCAGGCCGAAAGCACGATGCGCTTGAGGTCGACGAGGCTCGCGAACCGCCAGAGCCCGCGATACAGGCCGAAGATCAGGAAGATCGCCGCCTGCAGCGGCAGGATCAACGCCAGCGTGCGCAGCATCTCGCTGCGGTACGGCAGCTCGGCGTCCAGCGACACGCGCAGCCAGTAGATCGACGCCCAGGCGAGCGCAGCTGCGCCAACGTCGTGAGCGAAGGCCAGCCACGCGCGCCAATTCGAGATGCCGGTCATCGCTCGAGTATTTAGCTGCTTGTTTTTTGCGCCAATGATAGTCGATCAATGCGAACCCCGTGAGATGCACTGCCAGCACCACCACCAACGCGAGCGTCCCATGCGCTGGCGCCAGCATGAGGCAGGCGAGCGCAAACGCGGCGCAGGCGAGCATCAGGCCTGCGTAGATCGCGAGCGTACCGCGATGGCCGGCGCCGAGCGTGTTGAGCCGTTGATAGAAATGCGAGCGGTGCGCCTGCCACACCGGTTCGCCCCGGAGCGCGCGTGCTGCAAGCGTCAAGGACGCATCGGCCAGGAACGGCAGGAATACCAGCACCGGGAACCACGCCGGCCACGCATTCTGCACGACGCCCGCGACGCCGAGCGCGGCGGCCAGGAAGCCCAGCGGGACCGAGCCGACATCCCCCATGAACATCGACGCGCGCGGCCGGTTGACCAGCAGGAACGGCAGCGCGGCGCCGGCGATCACGGCAGGCGGCAGCCAGGATGCCCCCGCGTGCGCGGCCGCAACGGCATACGCGGAGAAGCCGATGACCGCCATCGACACCGCAAGCCCGTCGCTTCCGTCCATGAAGTTGAAGAGATTCGCGCCCCAGACGATGACCACCGCGACCGCCAGCGCGGCCACGCGGCGCGACCGCGACATCCATCATCTGCGCGACCACGATCGTCGCGGCAGCGAGTTGCACGACGAGGCGCACCGGCGGCGGCACGCCGCGGACATCGTCGGCGAACGAGACCGCAGCGACGGCGGCAGTCGCTGCCAGCCAGACCCAGGCGGACCCCGGCATCGGCGGCGGCGCGACGAGCACCGCGACGAGCATGCCGGTCAGGATCGCCAAGCCGCCGGCGCGCGGCACGTCGCCCTCGTGAAGCGAGCGCGGGTTCGGCGTGGCGTGCGGCAGCCGGCGCGCATGCCGGCGCAGTAGCGCGATCGTCGCGGCCGCCGCCGCGCAGGAAAGCACCAGCGCGAAGGCCGGTTCGCTCATCGTCGAGCTGCGCCGCGTTGCCGCGTCCCCGCGCAAGTCCGGACGCGAGCGCGGGAAATCCCCGCTCGCGGCAAGTCAGCGGGGCGGCGGAGGCCCCGATACGCGGGAGGAAACCGCATGAAATCGATTCTTCGCGCGGCGAACCGCGACAATCCGGGCTGCGGGTAACTTTTTCCCCGCGGGATCATGGGCTTACCCCAGCCCGGCCCGATCGAAGCCCGCCCCATCGGCGCGCTTTGGCCGTGATCATGTTGCTTCCAAACAACAGCCGCCAAGCTCACGTCCTGCGCATCCGGGTTTGTGCTTCCTCCAATGGTTGCTGCTTTGGCACAATGGCTTCAACTTCTCGACTTCCCTGAGAAGGCTTCGATGGCGGGGAAAACGAAGGTGTTGGTCATCACCCTGCCAATTTTATCCGTCAGAGGAGAAGACTTCATGAATAAGAAGCTCGTCGCT
Source organism: uncultured beta proteobacterium (assembly GCA_963804205.1). GTDB lineage: Bacteria > Pseudomonadota > Gammaproteobacteria > Burkholderiales > Casimicrobiaceae > VBCG01. The sequence goes on from CAWDPJ010000018.1 coordinate 58,756, forward strand.
GTCGCGGTTGCGGCTGTCCTTGCCGCGCCGCTGGCCGCGCAGGCGCAGACCGCGAACGTCACGTTGTACGGTCGCTTGAACATCACGCTCGAGTACATCGACGCCAACGGCGATCGCCCGAGCGTCCAGCGCCTGAGCTCGAACTCGTCCCGCCTCGGCGTGCGCGGTACCGAATCACTTGGCGGCGGCCTGAATGCGATCTTCCAGATCGAGTCGTCGATCTCCGGCGACGCCGGCGGCGGCACGCTGGCCGGTCGCGACACGTTCGTCGGCCTGCAGGGCTCGTGGGGTACGGTGCGGTTCGGCAACTTCCTCGCCCCGTACGACGACATGCATCCGATCTTCGGTAACGTCCCGACGTTCACGACGTCGATCCTGTCGACGGCGTCGATCTGGTCGCAAGGCACGTCGGCGAAGGCCGCGGGCGGCTTCGACGCGCGTCTGGGCAACTCGCTGCGCTACGACACGCCGAACATCGCCGGCTTCGTCGGCGGCGCGCAGATTTCGCTCGACTCCGAGAACGGCGTCACGGATCCGTACGTCCTTTCGCTCAGCGGCGTCTACAACAACGGCCCGTTCCAGGGCGGCATCGCCTACGAGTATGAACAAGGACGTTCGCACAGCGCAACGGCTGGCCTCGACGACTGGGCGGCCACGCATCACCGCCGCATGGAACTTCGGCATCGTCCGCATCGCCGGCGTCTACGAGCGCCTCGACTACGACACGCCGACGGGCAGCCTGAAGCGCGACTTCTACGGCGTTTCGGTGACGGCCCCGATCGGCCCGGGCACGATCTACGCGTTCTACGGCCATGCGGAAGACGGCAAGGGTGGCGGCTCGCGCGTCGCGGGCCTGGCGAGCGGCGACGATACCAGTGCCGATCAGTTCTCGATCAGCTACACGTACCCGCTCTCCAAGCGCACGATCAGCTACGTCGGCTACCACCTCCTCGACAACGATGCGAACGCCGCGTACAACTACAACATCAACCCGTACAATCCGCCTGCCTCGCAACGGCATGAAGCTGAACGGCTTCGTCGTCGGCCTGGTCCATCTGTTCTAAGCGCAGCATCACGAGGGAATTCCGGTTCGCCGGAAGTCCAACAGCGTAACGGGCGTCTTCGGACGCCCGTTTTTTTTGTTGGGTCAGACCCCGGTTTCCGATCTTCGCGCAATGGATGACGACAAGCGCCGACCGAAATCGGGGCCTGACCCTGTCGCGCCGCTTTTCGCTTAGTATCGACCCGCAATGCGTATGTCCGTCCGTCTTCCTGGAATACCGCGAACCGTCGCGCTGATCGTCCTCGCGATCGCGGCCAGCGCGAATGTTCCAGCCGCAGCGCAGAGCCACATTGCTGTACGGTCGGCTGAATCTGACGCTCGAATACGTCGACGCGAAAAACCCCGAAGGCGATGCACCGGCGATCCAGCGTGTTTCCTCCAACACGTCGCGATTCGGCGTGCGCGGCTTCGAGCCCCTTGGCCGCGGGCTGGTCGCCATCTGGCAGATCGAGTCGAGCATCGCTGCGGATTCGGGCGCCGGTGTGCTGGCGGGCCGCGAGACCTACGTCGGGCTCGACGGCGACTGGGGGACCGTCAAGCTCGGCAATTTCCTCGCCCCTTACGACGACATGCATGCGATCTTCGGCAATGTGCCGACGCTGACGACGTCGATCCTGTCGACGGCCGCGCTGTGGGCGCAGGGCTCGCTGTCGAAGGCGGCCGGCGGCTTCGATGCGCGACTCTCGAACTCGGTCCGCTACGATCTCCCGGAATGGCGCGGCCTCGAGGGCAGCGTGCAGTACTCGTTCGGCGAGGATTCGCGACACAGCCACGTTCTGGGTCTCACCGCGATCTACACGCACGAAGCCTTCGAAGGCGGAATTGCCTACGAACGCAATTACCGGGTCCGCGGGCCGGACCTCAACGACTGGGCCCTGACGGCCGCCGCCGGCTGGAACTTCGGGCCGATGCGGATCGCCGGCGTGTACGAGCGTCTTCGCTACGCGACGCCGGTCGGGCCGCTCACGCGGAACTTCTACGGCGCGAGCGCGATCGTGCTCGCCGGGCCCGGGTCCATCTACGCGTTCTGGGGACGCGCGGCGGAGGGCAAGGCGAGTGCCGACGTACGGGTCGGCGGGCTCGCGAGCGGCGACGGAACGCGGGCGGACCAGTACGAGCTCAGCTACACGTATCCGCTGTCGCCGCGTACGCTGCTGTACGCGGGCTACGTGCGCCTCGACAACGGCTCGCGCGCAAGCTACAACTTCGCGACCAACCCCTATACCGAAGGGTCGCTGACCGGGCTCGAGCTCAGCGGGTTCGTGATCGGCGCGGCGCACTTCTTCTGACCGAATGTTAGACGCATTGATCATCGGATTCGATCGCACGCTGCGCACGTTCGCGAACGTCGCTTCGAGCGCGCGCCCGGTGCCCGGCAGTTCGGTTCCGGAGCCGGAGCTGTCTCACGACGAGCGCCGGCATGCGGCAGGCCTGATGCGCGTGAATCACACGGGCGAGGTGTGCGCGCAGGCGCTCTATGTTGCGCAGGCGCTCGTGGCGCGCGATCCTGCGCTGCGCGCGCAATTCGAGCAGGCCGCGCGCGAGGAGGAGGAGCACCTCGCGTGGACATCGTCGCGGCTGTCCGAGCTCGGCGATCGACCTTCGCTCCTGAATCCGCTGTGGTTTGCGGGATCGTTCGCGATCGGGCTTGCGGCCGGTGTCGCCGGCGACCGCACGAACCTATCGTTCGTCGTGGAGACCGAACGGCAGGTCGAGGAGCATCTGACCGGCCATGTCGAGCGACTCCCCGCGCAGGACGCGAAAAGCCGCGCAATCGTCGAGCAGATGCGCGATGACGAGGCGCGTCATGGCGCGATGGCGGAGGCTGCAGGCGGCTCGCGACTGCCCTATCCGGTCCGCACCGCGATGCGCGCCGCGGCCGACGTCATGCGTGCGGTTGCGTATCGCGTGTGAATTAGGGACGGCACTAAATTCCCGACAGCGAAAATTAGTGCCTGTCCCTAATCTTGGAATTGGAGTCTGACCTTTCCAGCGCCTGAGCGCCGCGATACGCGCAGCGCGGATCGCCTTGGCGATCGCCTCACTACCGGCCGGCGCATCGCGCTTCGCGGCGCGGGCCACGACCTCCGTCGCAACCGCTCCCGCATCGACGCCCTTCACGACGGCGTACGCCTCGCGCACCAGCTCGCCGGCTCGATAGACCGGCGGTGAACCGGGTCGCGACAGCGCGTCGCACTCGCACACGGCAACGAGCTCGTCGAGGCGTTGCGGGCGTCGCAAGGCATCGGCCGCCATCAGGAGCTCCAGCCATTTCACCGGGCGCAGCTCGTCCGCACGATGCACGATGCCGTGCCAGCGCGCCGCGAGCCGCGCGACGTCCCGACAGTCGACCGGTACGCGCAGCCGTTCGGACAGGTGATCGGCGCGGCGTACGCTCGCGCGCTCGTGACCATGATGCGCCGGCCACTTGTCCGGCGGCGACGTCGCCTTGCCGAGATCGTGCGTCAACACGCCGTAACGAACGGCAAGCCCATAGCCGCGTCGGGCAGCGAAATCCAGGGCCTGCATCACGTGAACGCCGGTGTCTATTTCGCGATGGTGCGCGGGCGGCTGCGGGATGCCGAACAGCGCATCGACTTCGGGTAGCAGCGCGGCCAGCGCGCCGCACGCGCGCAGCACCGCGAACATCCTCGACGGCGTAGTCTCGGAAAGGCCGGTCGAGAGCTCCTGCCAGACGCGTTCCGGCGCGAGTGTCGCGAGCTCACCCGACGCGACGATGCTGCGCAACAGCTTCTCGGTTTCGGGCGCGACTTCGAACCCGAATCGCGCAGCGAAGCGCGCGAGGCGAAGCACGCGCAGCGGGTCCTCGGCGAACGCGGGTGACACATGGCGCAGCACGCGGGCCGCAAGATCGCGCTCGCCGCCGTACGGGTCGATCAGCGCGCCGTCTTCGGCGCGCGCCATCGCGTTGATCGTGAGGTCGCGCCGGGCAAGGTCGTCCTCGAGCGTGACTTCCGGCGACGCGAAGAACGCGAATCCGCGGTAGCCGACACCCTGCTTGCGCTCGGTGCGCGCGAGCGCGTACTCCTCGTTCGTGTCCGGATGGAGGAATACCGGGAAATCGCGACCCACCGGCCGATAACCGGACGCAATCATGATTTCGGGAGTCGCCCCGACAACGACCCAGTCGTTATCGGAGCCTCTGCGGCCGAGCAACTCGTCGCGCACCGAGCCGCCGACGCGGTAGATGCGCACCGGTTGCGGTAACGGCTTACCCAAGCGTTTCAGGCCGACGCCGCGGTCGCGAGCGGCAGCTCCATCACGGTCTCGCCGTCGTCGACCTCGCCGGTCGCGCGAAATCCCGCGCACTCGTAAAGCGGCGAGGCATTGCCTGGGCTCGGCACGAACGACGTCTTGAAGCGGGTCACGCCGGGCAGCGTGCGGACCTGCGCGACGAGAAGCTGCAGCGCCGCCGCGCCGTAGCCCTTGCGCTGATGACGATGGTCGATCATGAACCGCCACAGGTAGCACGTGTCCGGGCCCCCTTCGGGCTCACGCGCGCGTGTCGGGTCGTAGAGCATTGCGAAACCGACCGGCGTATCGCCCGCATACACGGCACGAAACCACGCAGCGGGCTCGAAGTACGCCTGCGCGATCGACACTGCGTTCGGCGCGACGAGACCGTGCTGCTCGGGTCCCACCTCGAGCTTGCAGATGTCGCGGACGGTATCGGCGGTGATCTCGCGCAGCGAGACCACGCCTTCCGTGGCGGGATCAGCGTCCACCTTCGTGTCCACTTCGTGCGCGGTAAGGATCGAACCGGCTGCGGATCGCCGCCGGCGCGAGGTACTCGGGAGCGATCGCCTCGAGCGCGGCCGGCTCGATGCCGAACACCGCGGGAAACGGTCCCTGGCAGACATTGTCGACGCTCATCGACGCCAGGTTGTCGCGGGTCATCAGCTTGAACGGCAACAACTCCAGAAAGCGCGCCTGGAACCGGGAAAGCGTCGGCCCCAGCCCGACGATGGGCCTGACCTGCCCGGTCGTCTCCGCTACCCACGCGACGAGCTCCCGCAACGTGTAGACCTTCGGACCGCAAAGCTCGTAACGCTGGCGCACCGTGCGCTTATCGTCGACCGCGTGTGCAAAGCAGTGCGCCACATCGCCGACATAGACCGGCTGGAACTTCGCTTGCGGTGCGGCGAGGAGGACGACCGGCATCCACTTCACGAGCTTCGCGAACAGGCTCAGGAACGAGTCGCCGCGACCGAAAATAACGCTTGGCCGGAAGACCGTCCACTCGAGCTCCGAAGCCTCGACCAGCGCCTGTGCCTCGCCTTTGCTGCGCAGATACCGGCTCGGTGCGTCGGCGGCCGCGCCGAGCGCGCTCATGTGCAGGATGCGGCGCACACCCGCACGCCGGCACCCATCGATCAGGTTTCGCGCGAGCTCGACGTGCGTGCCTGCGAACGTTGCGCGACCGGTCTCGTGCAGGATGCCCACGAGGTTGACCACGGTGTCGACGTCGGTGACCAGCTCGTCGAGCGTACGACGGTCTTGGATGTCGCACTCGACCAGATCGACCGTCGGAAGCAGGATCAGATGCTTGCCGCGGTCGCGGCTTCGCGTCGGCACGACAACCTGGTGGCCCGCGGTAACGAGGTTGGCGACGACGTGCCGGCCGACGAAGCCCGTGCCGCCCAGCACGAGGACCCGGTGCGACATGCTAGTTCGCCGCAGCGACGCTTCCGCTCGGCGCGGCGCCCGGGGGGCGCGGGCTCACGAGGCCGAGCCGCACGGTCAGCGGCACCGCCGGCTTGCCGAGTGCGCGCGTGTAGAACATGGCGTTCGCCAGCACCTTCTTCACGTAGTCACGCGTCTCGTTGAAAGGAATCGTTTCGACCCAGGCGGCGCCTTCGAGCGGCGTCAGCGGACGCCAGGCCTGCGCGCGACCTGGTCCGGCATTATAGGCGGCGGCCGCGAGCGCGGATTGGCTATCGAGCCGCTCGAGCCAATAGCGGAAGTAGAACGCACCAAAGCGCGTGTTCGTTTCGATGTCGGTGATCTGGCCCGATCGGTACGCACCCTGCCCGAGCTGCTTGGCGACCCAACGCGCGGTCGCGGGCATCAATTGCATCAGGCCCTGCGCGCCGGCGGAGGAGACGATGTCGGGAATGAAGCGCGATTCCTGACGGGCGATTGCGAACAGGAGCGCGCTATCGACGTCATGCTCGCGCGCGGCCGCCTCGAATTCGCTCCGGTACGGCATCAGGTAGCGCAGTGCGAAATCGTGGCGCACGACGGTGCGGTCGGCGATGTTGATTGCGCGATCGTTCAGGCCCGCGCGCCTCGCGAATTCGGCAACGGTGAGCAGCGATTCGTCGTCGAGGCCGCGCACGATCGGCGCCCACTCGCGAATCGACTCCATGCGCATGTCGACCTGGGCAAGCTTCAGCGCGCGGCGCACGTCAGCGCGTGCGCCGAACGAGGCAAGGGCCTCCGGCGACGGCGTAACGGGCTGGCTGGCGGGCTCGACGACCCAACCGAGCGCTTCAGCGGCGAGCAGCCCGTAGAAATGGAACTCCTTCGCGAGCACCTCGAACCCGCGCTTCGCTTCGTCGGGCGCACCAAGCGCCAGCTGGGCGCGCGCTCGCCAGTAGCGCCACGCCGCTTCGTCTTTCTGCGGCATCGGCATCGCGTCGACCGCCGCGAGCACGTCGGCCCACGATTGCGCGCGCAGCGCAGCACGCACGCGCCATGCATGCTCCTCTTCGGAGAGCGGTGTCGCTCCCGCCTCACGGTAGTAGAGATTCGCATCGGGCGCGTGCTGGCGCGCCGCATGGAACGCAAGCCGGGCATTGCCGTGCAGCCGATCGGGTTCCGGTAGCGACCCGCGGAACTTGACCCAGGCTGCACGTGCGGCGGGCACGTCCTTTCGCGCCGCGCGCTCCAGTGCGTAGAGCGCGAGCTCGCGGCCGGACGGATTCCTTTCGAACTCCGCCTTCGCGAGCGCACCCCCGGATCCCGCTCCACGCGCGCGAACTCGCGCTCGGCGATCCGGTCGGGCGGCGGCAGACTCGTCGCGATCGACTGCGCAAGCCGCGGGTTGCCGCCCTCGTTTGCGAGCCGCATGCGCGTGCGGCGGTCGCCGACGGAAAGATCACCTCGCGCAATCAGTGCCGCGAACAGCGCCTCGCAGGCATCCGGTGTCGAACGGCCGGTGAACCACAGCGCCTTGGCTTGCGCGAGCGCCGCTTCGCCCTCGCGTTGCCGACGAAACTGGATTGCATGGCACGCAAGCTCGGTGTCCTCGTTCATGCCCTGCACGTAGTCCTGGCCGAACGTCGTCCACTGGCCGCGCGTCGCCTGCGATTTGAGCCAATCGACGCGCAACGGGTCGGCGAGCGGAGTACCGGCATGTCGGGTCAGAAAGGCGCGGACGGCCAGCGGGTCGGCACTGTCGAGCGCCAGCTTGAGCTGCCAGTACTCGACATACGGCTCCAGAACATGCCCGTACAGCGTCGACGAAAGCGCGGCGAGCCTGCGCGCGTCGCCCCGTTCATAGGCGGCCTTCGCGGCGAGGAAATCGGCATCGGATTGACCGTGCGCGGCGGGCGCTGCGATCGACGCCGCCCAACCGAGGGCAACGATGGCGAAAAGTTGGATCACGACGTCATTGTCACGGATCGCGGCCCCGATGGACAACCGGCAGGATGACGCGACCGACACGCGGCATCATCGCATCCGACCAATGGTGCACGCCCTGGTTCAACGCGCGCGAGGCTTAGCGCGGCTTCGAGTACGGCCGATGCTAGAATCGGAATGGATACTGAGCCGATATCAATCGATCGTCGATCGGGCGTTTTCGGTCGCGTGGCGGCAGGGGAAACGATGCCAAAGGGCAAGTCCGCGATGCCGCTGGTCGGCGTCGTGATGGGTAGCGACAGCGACTGGGACGTGATGCAGCACGCCGTGTCGCAGCTTGACGCGCTCGGCATCCCGTTCGAGACCCGCGTCGTTTCGGCGCACCGCATGCCGGACGACATGTTCGCGTACGCCGAGAGCGCGGCCTCGCGCGGCCTTCGGTTCATCATCGCCGGTGCGGGCGGCGCCGCGCACCTTCCCGGCATGCTGGCGGCGAAAACCACGGTTCCGGTGCTCGGCGTCCCGGTCCCGTCCAAGTACCTGCGTGGCGAGGATTCGCTGCTGTCGATCGTGCAGATGCCGAAGGGAATCCCGGTCGCGACGTTCGCGATCGGCGAAGCGGGCGCTGCGAATGCCGCGCTGTTCGCCGGCGCCATCCTTGCGGTCTCCGACGCCGGCATCGCAGACAAACTCGACGCGTTTCGCAAGCAGCAGACCGACGCTGCGCGGGCAATGCGAGTGCCGCCGGCGGCATGACCGGAAACGCGAGCGGCACCCCGATTCCGCCCGGCGGATGGCTGGGCCTCCTCGGGGGCGGCCAGCTGGGTCGCATGTTCTGCATGGCGGCGCAGAGCCTGGGCTACAAGGTCGCCGTGCTCGACCCGAGCAACGACAGCCCGGCAGGAAGCGTGGCGGACCTGCACGTTCACGCCGACTATCTCGACAAGGCCGGTCTCGCGCGCCTCGCATCGCTCGTTCGCGCAGCGACGACCGAGTTCGAGAACGTGCCCGCCGCCGCGCTCGAATTTCTCGCCAGGCGCGCGCGCGTCACGCCGACGGCGAGCAGCGTGGAAATAGCGCAGGATCGCATCCGCGAAAAGACGTTTCTTTCCGAACGCGGCTTCGACGTCGTGCCGTTCGCGGTACTGCGCAACGAAGCCGATGCCGGCGCCGCCGATGCTGCGCTCACGCCGGGCATCGTGAAGAGCGCGCGCATGGGCTACGACGGGAAGAGTCAAATCCGCGTGAAGACGGCCGCCGACGTCGCGGCGGCATTCCGCTCGATGGGGAGGGTGCCTTGCGTGCTGGAGCGGTTCGTCGATCTCGCCTGCGAAGTCTCGGTGATCGTCGCGCGCACGTCCGAGGGTGAGACATCGACGTGGCCGGTGTCCGAGAACCAGCATCGGGAGGGCATCCTCGACGTCGCGATCGTCCCGGCGCGCGTCACGGCCGCGCTCGCAGAACGTGCCCGCGACATCGCGACCCGCGTCGCGATCGCACTCGACTACCGCGGCGTGCTGTGCGTCGAGATGTTCGTGACCGGCGAGGACAAGCTGCTCGTCAACGAGATCGCGCCGCGCCCCCACAACAGCGGCCACTACACGATCGACGCTTGCGTCACGTCGCAATTCGAGCAGCAGGCGCGCATTCTCGCCGGCTTGCCGCTAGGGGATCCCCGGTTGCACGACAGCGCCGTCATGGTGAACCTGCTCGGGGATCTGTGGTTCGACGAGGCGAACGCCCGCCGCGAGCCGGACTGGGCCTCGGTGCTGCGCCAGCCGCAGGCGAAGCTGCATCTGTACGGCAAGGCGGAGCCGCGACGTGGGCGCAAGATGGGACATGTGACCTGCCTCGGGCAAACGTTGCCGGAGGCGCTCGCCACCGCGCGCGAAATCAAGCGCGCGCTGCACATTCCCGGCGTGGAGGATCTCTAGGATTTCGGCCGAGTGCCGCACGTCATCCCCAGACCTGCGCGGGAGTATCGGATCATGGAGTTCAAGGACTATTACCAGGCCCTCGGCGTCGCCAAGACGGCCTCGTCCGACGAGATCAAGAAGGCGTATCGCAAACTGGCCCGCAAATACCATCCGGACGTCAGCAAGGAGCCCGACGCACAAGGCCGGATGCAGCAGGTGAACGAGGCCTACGCCGTACTGTCGGATCCGGAGAAACGCTCGGCGTACGACGCCCTGAGCCGGCGTTACGAGGCTGGAAAGGACTTCGAGCCGCCGCCGAACTGGGATGCGGGATTCGAGTTTTCGGGGGACGGCCCGCAGGGCGAAGACTTCAGCGATTTTTTCGCCAGCCTGTTTGGCCGGGCCGCCCGCGCTTCGCGTCCCGGTCGGGATCATCGTGCGGGGGAGCCCGCAATGCGCGGCGAGGATCACCACGCCAAGATCGAGATCGATCTTCACGACGCTTATCATGGAGGCGAGCGCGCGATCACGCTGCGTGCGGCACGACTGGACGACTCGGGCCACGTGGTCAGCGACCAGCGCACGCTCCATGTGCGGATTCCAAAGGGCGTGCGGGAAGGCCAGCACATTCGACTGGCCGGCCAGGGCAGTCCGGGACTCGGCGCCGGCCCGGCGGGCGACCTGTATCTCGAAGTCCAGTTCTCTTTCGATCCCGCCTATCGCGTGCAAGGACGCGATGTGATCGAGACCGTTCCGGTGGCACCCTGGGAAGCCATGCTGGGCGCGAACATCGAGGTACCCACGCCTTCCGGCCGGCTTCAGGTCAGCGTGCCCGCAAGATCGAAGAACGGGACCAAGCTGCGTCTGAAGGCTCGGGGCATTCCCGGCGACCCACCCGGCGACCTTTACCTGCAACTCGAGCTCGTGTTGCCACCGGACTCCGACAAGGCGCGCGAACTGTTTGGAACCATGGCGCGCGAGTTGGCCTTCGATCCGCGTCAAGCGATGAAAGGGTAAGCGATGACCCGAGATGACATCCTGACCGGCGTCCTGCTCGAAGACGCCGCGCTATCCGTCGACGAGCTCGCCCAAGCCTGCGGTTGCGAACCCGGCTGGGTCATCGAGCACATCGAATCGGGTCTGCTCGAGTGCATCGTCGTGACGCCCGGCGAGCGCCGCTTCGCCAGTGCCGAGTTCATTCGAGCCCGGCGCCTCCGTGCGCTGGAACGGGACTTCGACGCCAACCCCGAGCTCGCCGCGCTGACCGTCGACCTGATCGAGGAAGTGGAGTCGCTGAGGCGGCAGCTCAAGACGTACAGATGACGCGTTGTTTCGCGTTGTGCCGGAGATGAATGGGCGTCTTCGTCTTCGTCGCCGCCACGACTTCAGCTCGCCGTGCCGATGACGCGGGTCTTCGATTTCTTCGCGTCCTTCACCGCGCTGCGCTGCACGCCTTCGGGCAGGCTCGCAACGCGCGCGTATTCGGGGTCGGTGAACCGGCTTCCGGCGGCCGCGTAATCGCGCGCCATCTCGGTCGCGTCCAGTCCCCAGAACAGCGCGTCGCCGATCGCGAGCGTCGGCACGCCGAACACGCCGCGCGCGATCGCTTCCTCGGTGTTCCGGCGCAGCGCGTCCTTCACCGCCGGCTCGGCGATGCGCGCTTGCGCATCCGGCACGTCGAGGTCGTGCGCAAGCTCGGCCCATTCGATCGGCAGGTCGGGCAGACGACCGTCGCGCCACACGAACCGGAAGATGCGATGAACGGCTTCGGGCGCGCAGTCGCAGGCGATCGCCAGGCGTAGCAGCGGGAGGGGATTGAACGGATGCTCGTGCGGAAACTTGATCGGTATCCCCAGCTTGCGGGCCTGCCAGACGACGAAGCGGTACGTGAAAACGCGCTTCGCGGCGATCTCCGCCGGACCCTTTTGTCCGTGCGCCCCGAGCAGACCCGCGAACAGCACTGGCCGGTAGCGAATGCGGATACCGGGCGAAAGCGAGGCGAGCCGTTCGCTCTGCAGATACGCGAAAGGCGAGATGAAGTCGAAATACCAGTCGGCGGCGATTGTCAGGTGACCTCCCCCAGGCTAGTCGCTTCGCGACGTCGCGCACCCCCTCCCCGAAGGAGGGGGCGGAAGTGAATCCCCCTAAGGGGGCTCGGCGACCTCGGGGCGGCCCTTCGGTCGCCGAAGCCTTGGGACGGCCCGGCGGCGCTCAATTCCTCAATATCCGCAGGCGCGCTCGCGGCGGGCCGGCAAAGCGCTGAGCACGGCGCGCTTCTCGTCGTCGGAGAAGCGGATCCAGCCGGCGATCTCGTCCAGTGTGCGAAAGCAGCCGGCGCACAACCCCGAGGCCTGATCGATCGTGCACACGCTCGTGCACGGCGACGCAACGCCGGGGGGGCCGCAGCGGAAGGTCGATCCGAGTCATGCGGCGACCGGATCCTTGGCGGCAAGCGCACGCGCAACGCGCGAGCCCGTCGGGCGACCGAGATGCTCGGAGATGAATCCACCCGCACCTCTCAGCTTGTCGAGATCGATGCCGGTCGCAATCGACAGACCGTGCAGCATGTAGACGACGTCCTCCGTTGCGACGTTGCCGGTGGCACCCTTCGCATACGGACAGCCGCCCAGACCCGCGACGCTCGCGTCGAACGTGGCGATGCCGAGCTCGAGGCTCGCGTAGACATTGGCGAGCGCCTGCCCGTAGGTGTCGTGGAAATGGCCGCTGACCTCGTTCACCGGATACACGGCGAGCGCCGCTTCCATCGCGCGCTGCGTCGCAGCGGGCGTACCGACACCGATCGTGTCGGCCACGCCGATATGGTGGACGCCGATGTCGTGCATGAGCCGGGCGACGTAGCCGACGGCCTCGGGCTTGACCTCGCCCTGATACGGGCACCCGAGGCAGCAGGAGATCGCGCCGCGCACGCGCATGCCCGCCTCGCGCGCGGCCTTCGCGACCGGCGCGAAGCGCTCGATCGATTCCGCGATCGAGCAGTTGATGTTCTTCTGCGAGAACGCTTCGCTGGCCGCGCCGAACACGACGACTTCGTCGGCTTTCGCGGCCAGCGCGCCTTCGAAGCCCTTCATGTTCGGCGTAAGCACCGCGTAGGTGACGCCGGGCTTGCGGCGGATACGTGCCATCACCTCGGCCGCGTCCGCCATCTGCGGCACCCACTTGGGCGATACGAACGAGGTCGCCTCGACCGACCGGATGCCCGCATCGACGAGGCGCTCGATCAGCGCAACCTTCACGTCGGTCGGCACAAGCGCCTTTTCGTTCTGCAGCCCGTCGCGCGGCCCAACGTCGACGAGACGAACCGATTTCGGCAGCGTGGGTTTCATCCTGGTATCGCGAGTCGGTGGTTCCATTTCATCAATAGCCGCGCTGCGCGTTCACAACACCGGTCACGGGTTCGTTTCGCGCCATCGCGGAAAGCTTCGCGGCGACCTGCGCGGCGGATTCGTCCACGAGCGTCGCCGCGGACACGTGCGGCGTCAGCACGATCTTCGGATGATGCCAGAAGCGGTGTCCGGCAGGCAGCGGCTCGCTCTCGAACACATCGAGCGTTGCGGAAGCGAGATGGCCCTCGTCGAGCAGGTCGAGGAGGTCGCTCTCGACGACGAGCGCTCCGCGTGCGACGTTCACCAGATGCGCGCCCGCCGGCAGTAGCCCGAGCATGCTCCGGTCCAGCAAGCCTCGCGTCTGCGGCGTCGAGGGAAGCAGCACGACCAGCACGCGCGAGCGGGCGAGCATCTCGCGAAGACCGTTTTCGGCGGTGAACATCGTCACGCCGGGTACGGACCGCGGCGAGCGACTCCATCCGTGCAGCGGGAAATCGAACGTGCGAAGCGCTCCGGCGACCGCATGGCCGAGAACGCCGAAGCCGAGCAAGCCGATTCCGAAGTCCGCTTTGGCAAGGCGCGGGCGCTGCTGCCAGCGTCGCTCGCGTTGCTGAACGGCATAGGCATCCTGCTCGCGATACGCGCGCAGCACCGCTAGCGTCACGTATTCGGTCATCTGCATCGCCATGCCCGCGTCTTCGAGACGCACGATCGGCACGTTGCGCGGCAATGTGGGGACGGCGAGCAGTCCGTCGACGCCTGCACCGAGGTTGAAGATCGCGCGGCGGACGCGAACTCGCTCGAAAACTTCCTCCGGCGGCTTCCAGACGATCGCGAAATCGACGGTGTCGGGCGCATCCGGCCAGACGTGCAGCCTGACGTCAGGCAGCACGCGCGCAAACGCGTCCCGCCATTGCGCGGTCTCGGACGCAGCCGAAAGCAGCACGTCCATGGCTCGCACCGTCAATGGTCAACCCCGGCGGCGCTCATGCGTCCTCGAGGTCGACCAGGTCCGCCCCCTCGCTGACCCGCTCGCCGACTGCGCAATTCACGGCGGTCACGACGCCAGCGGCGGGCGCCACGATCGTGTGCTCCATCTTCATCGCCTCGAGCACGCACAGCGGCGCGCCCTTCTCCACCTTGTCCCCCGGCCTGACGAATACGGCGACGATCGAACCCGACATCGGCGCCATCAGATGGCCGGCGTGCGGCTCTTCCTCGCCCGCGTGCGCGAGCGGATCGACGAAGCGCAAGCGGCGGCGCACGCCCGGCGCGAAGACCTGTCGATCCTCGCCGAGCGTCACGACGCTCGCCTGAAAGCGTGCATCGCCTTCGTCGATCAGCAGGCGATCGGCTTCCTCGTCGACGCGCACGACGGTCTCGCCGGACGCGAACGAGATCCGCAGCGTCCCATTCGACTGGGGTGCGACCCGAACGTCGTGCACGGCCTCGCCGTCGGCGAACCGCAACGCCATGCCGAGCGGCTCGCGATTCGGCCACCAGCCGTCGTGCGCGTTCCACGGCGAGTGCGGATCGCCGGAAGATGCGGACGCAGCGGCCTGCGACCGGGTTTCGGCAAGGTATTCCGCGACAGCCGCCGCGACCAGCGCGCGTCGCGGTGTGTCGCCGGGAGGCGGGAACAGCGCGTCGCGATGCTTGTCGATCAGGCCGGTGTCGAGTTGCGCGTTCGCGAACGCCGGATGCGCGACGACGCGCTCGAGGAAGGCGATGTTCGTGGCAACGCCGGCAACCTCGCAATCGCCAAGTGCAGACAGCAACCCCGCGCAGGCGCGATGCCGGTCCGCGCCCCAGACGATCAGCTTGCCGAGCATCGGGTCGTAATAAGGCGTGACCTCGTCGCCAGCGCGAAAGCCGGTGTCGACGCGTACCCTCGCGTCCTGCCTGGGCATGCGCCAGTGGACAATGCGCCCGATCGACGGGAGAAACCCGCGGTCGGGATCCTCGGCATACAGCCTTGCTTCGATCGCATGACCGCGAAGGAGAATCGCATCCTGCGCAAGCGGCAGCGGCTCGCCCGCCGCGACGCGAAGCTGCCACTCGACCAGATCGAGTCCGGTAATCATCTCGGTGACCGGATGCTCGACCTGCAGGCGCGTATTCATTTCCATGAAGTAGAACCGCCCGTCCTGCTCGGCGATGAACTCGACGGTGCCCGCGCCGACATAGCCGATCGCCTTCGCGGCCGCGACCGCGGCGTCGCCCATCGCCTTGCGCCGTTCTGCTGTCATGCCGGGCGCAGGCGCCTCTTCGAGCACTTTCTGGTGCCGCCGCTGCACCGAGCAATCGCGCTCGTACAAGTGCACCGCATGGCCGTGCTTGTCGGCGAACACCTGGATCTCGATATGCCGCGGCGACGTGAGATAACGCTCGATCAGCACGCGATCATCGCCGAAGCTCGCCTTCGCCTCGCGCTGCGCGGACGCGAGTGCCGATGCGAACTCGCGCTCCGACGTGACGATCTTCATGCCCTTGCCGCCGCCGCCCGCCGTCGCCTTGATCAGCACCGGATAGCCGATCTTCGCGGCCTCGCTCGCGAGCAGCGCGGGATCCTGGTCCGCGCCGTGGTAGCCGGGCACGAGGGGCACGCGCGCTTCCGACATGATCGTTTTCGCGGCCGACTTCGAGCCCATCGCCGCGATCGCCGCGGGCGGCGGGCCGATGAATGCGATGCCTTCGCGCTCGCATGCCGCGGCGAAAGCCTCGTTCTCGGAAAGGAAGCCGTAGCCGGGGTGGATCGCCTGCGCGCCCGCAGCCTTCGCGATGGCGATGATCTTGTCGCCGTCGAGGTAGCTTTCGCGCGGCGGCGGCGGGCCGAGCCGATAGGCCTCGTCGCAGGCCTGCACATGCAGCGCTTTCGCGTCCGCATCGGAGTACACGGCGATGGTCCGCACGCCGAGCCGGCGCGCGGTGCGCGCGACCCGCACGGCGATTTCGCCTCGATTCGCGATCAGGATCTTGTCGAACATGCCAGTCCGGTGCCGATCATCCGCGCCCGTGGAAGAGCAGATCGAACGCGATCAACCCCCATAGGCCCAAGAGCACGAAAAAGCTCGCGGCGAAAGCGAGCAACCGGTGGATCACGCGGTTGTACGTGCAGTGGATCCCCGTGTGCACGACACGGCCGGCCACATAGGTCCACGCGAGTGCGAGATAAGCGGTGCCGGTGAGTTGCGTTGCGTAGACCGTGAGCACGGCGGCGTAGAAAAGGACCGGCGCCTCGAACAGGTTGCGGAAGTTGTCGGCGGCGCGGCTGTCCTCGAGTTCTGCGGCCATCTGCGCCGACGTTGCCACTCGCTGAGGATGAATGCGGCGCGAACGCATTTCCGCTACGCGCCGGAGGAACATGGTCACCGCGACGATCGCGGTGAGGACGACCATCGCCAGCATCGGATACAGGATCGGCTTGGCGGACATCGCTGTCAGCGGGGCAGGCGAGGAAGATCGCTGTCCGAGGGAGCGGCAGCGACCGTCGAGCGGACACGCTCGATCAACCGTCCGATGAAACGCCACACTTTGCCGATCAGCCACACCATGACGACGATCAGCACCGCGAGCACGACCAGCGCGGCGATCGGATGCTCCCACGCGAGCCACAGCATGACGCCGACGGCGAGATCCTCGCCGAACGACGCGGCCCAGTTCGAGAACGGCTCGGGGGACGTGTTGATCGCCATCCGGCTGCCGGACTTGGCGAGATGGCTGCCGGTCGCCAGCGTGCCGCCGACGATCGCCGCCGCGAGCGTCCACGCGGCGGGCGCATCGCCGAAGACGCTGGCCGCAAGCGCAGCGCCCGCGGGAATGCGCACGAATGTCTGCACGAAATCCCACAGCGAATCGATGCCCGGGATCTTGTCGGCGAAGAACTCGATCACGAACATCGAGCCGGAGGCCGCCAGCACATACGGATGCGCGAGGATGTCGAGCTTGCCGGGCAGCGGGATCCAGCCGAGGAACCCCAAACCGCCGACGATGAACAGCACGGCATACAAGCGCACGCCACTCGCCCAGCCGAGCGCGCCCGCGAGCGCGATCAATTGCCAGGTGTCGAACGACGCTGCCGGAGCCATCGGTTGCGCCTACTTCTTCTTGCGCAGCGACTCGGGGACCCACGCGGGCGAGCGCCGGTTCAGGAATGCGGCGATGCCTTCGCGGCCTTCGTCGGAGGCGCGAACGGTCGCGATGCGCTCCGCGGTATCTGCGATGACCCGCTCGTCGATCGGCCGATGCGCCACCGCGCGTACGAGCGCCTTCGCGGCCTTCTGGGCGTGCGGCCCGGCCAGCAGCATTGCGCCGAGCAGCTCGTTGACGCGGACATCGAGCGCCTCGATCGACGGCGCGAGATCGTGCACGAGGCCGATGCGGTAGGCTTCGGCCGCATCGAAGCGTTCCGCGGTGACCATGTACCTGCGCGCGTGCCTTGCACCGATCGCTTCGATAACGTACGGCCCGATCGTCGCAGGAATCAGCCCGAGCTTCGCCTCGGACAGCGCGAACGTGGCCTCCTGCGCGGCGATCGCGATATCGCAGCAGGCCACGAGGCCGACGCCGCCGCCGTACGCGGGACCGTGCACGCGCGCGATCGTCGGCTTCGTCAGCCCGGCGAGCGTTTGCAGCAGCCGTGCCAGCGCCCCGGCGTCCGCGACGTTCTGCTCGTACGCGTAACCGGCGATGCGTTCCATCCACTTCAGGTCCGCTCCCGCGCAGAAACTCTTGCCGGCGCCGAGCAGGACGACCGCGCGCACGCGAGGGTTCGCGTCGAGCGAACGCAGCGCCTCGGTCAGCTCGGCGATCAGCGTCTCGTCGAACGCGTTGTGGACGTCCGGGCGGTTCAGCGTCACCAGCGCGACGCCGTTGCGCTCGGCGACCTCGATCGTGCCGAACGATTTCCCCGCCGCGACTGGCGCGACGCTTTCGGTCTTGGTTTTTCGAGCCATGCGATTCACATGCGGAAAACGCCGAACCGCGTCGTCGCGATCGGCCGGTTGAGCGCCGCGGAAAGCGCCAGCGCAAGCACGCGCCGGGTGTCGACAGGATCGATGACGCCATCGTCCCAGAGCCGCGCGCTCGCATAGTACGGATGCCCCTCGCGCTCGTACTGCGAGCGGATCGGCGCCTTGAAGCGGTCCTCCTCCTCGCGGCTCCACGTGCCGCCCTTGCGCCTCGATCGCGTCGCGCCGGACCGTGGCGAGCACCGTTGCGGCCTGCTCGCCGCCCATGACGGAAATGCGGGCGTTCGGCCACATCCAGAGGAAGCGCGGATTGAACGCGCGGCCGCACATGCCGTAGTTGCCTGCGCCGTAACTGCCGCCGATGATGACCGTGAACTTCGGCACCTGTGCGCAGGACACGGCCATCACCATCTTCGCACCGTCCTTCGCTATCCCGCCCGCCTCGTACTTCTTCCCGACCATGAACCCGGTGATGTTCTGCAGGAACACGAGCGGCGTGCCGCGTTGCGCGCAGAGCTCGATGAAGTGCGCGCCCTTTTGCGCGGATTCGGAGTACAGCACGCCGTTGTTCGCGATGATGCCGACCGGATAGCCGTGGATGCGCGCGAACCCCGTGACCAGCGTGGCACCGTATCGGGCCTTGAACTCGTCGAGATCGCTCGCGTCGACGATTCGCGAGATCACCTCTCGCACGTCGTACGGCTTGCGGATGTCGGCGTTGATCACACCGTACAGCTCTTCCGCCGGGTAGCGCGGATCAACCGGAGGGGCGAGCTCGAGCGTCGCGGGCTTCGGTCGATTGAGGTTCGCCACGATCCGCCGCGCGATCCCGAGCGCGTGGTGATCGTTCAGCGCGAAGTGGTCGGCGACGCCCGAGATCCGCGTGTGGACATCGGCACCGCCCAGCTCCTCGGCGCTGACGACTTCACCGGTGGCGGCCTTCACGAGCGGCGGACCGGCGAGGAAGATCGTCCCCTGCTCGCGAACGATGATCGACTCGTCCGACATCGCGGGCACATACGCGCCGCCGGCCGTGCACGATCCCATGACGACGGCGACCTGCGGAATGCCTTCCGACGACATCGTCGCCTGGTTGTAGAAGATGCGTCCGAAATGGTCGCGATCCGGGAACACGTCGGTCTGGTTCGGCAGGTTCGCGCCGCCCGAATCGACGAGATAAATGCACGGCAGCTGGTTGTCGCGCGCGATCTCCTGCGCGCGCACGTGCTTCTTCACCGTGATCGGATAATAGGTGCCGCCCTTCACCGTCGCGTCGTTGCACACGATCACGCATTCGCGACCGGACACGCGGCCGATGCCGGTGATGATGCCCGCCGCCGCGATGTTGTCGTCGTACATGCCGAATGCGGCAAGCTGCGAGAACTCGAGGAACGGGCTGCCGCTGTCGAGCAGGGCCCGGATGCGCTCGCGGGGCAGCAGCTTGCCGCGGCCCAGGTGCTTCGCGCGCGCGGCATCACCGCCACCCGCCTCGATCATCGCGACCTTGGCGCGAAGGTCGGCCACCTGCGCCAGCATCGCGTCGCGATTGGTCGCGAACGCGGGATCGCGCGGATCGAGCTTCGACTCGAGCGTCGCCATCTGCCGTCTAATGCCGTTCGAGTGCGGCCAGCCGCGCGGCAAGCAGCACGAACAGCGCGCCAACGGCGCCGTGGAGAACCCGTGCGAGGCGGACGCTGCCACGGCCTCGTCGACCCGCCTGCGCGGCGATCCACGCCACCGGCAGATTGATGAACAGGCTGTTGACGTTGAACAGCGTGCCGAGAAAGACGAACGCCAGCGCAGGACTGGGCGCGTCCGCCTCGATGAACTGCGGCAGGAACGCGAGGAAGAACAGCGCGACCTTCGGGTTCAGCACGTTGATCACCAGCGCCTCGCGAAAGATCCGCGAAGCGCTCGCCGTGCCGAGCAGCGACGGGGAGGCAGCCGTCGCATCGCGCTCCTTGCGCGAAAGACTCGCCATCAACAGGCGAACGCCGGTATAGAGGAGGAACGCGGCGCCGCACCACTTGACGATCGCGAAGGCCGTCGCCGACGTCGCGAGCACGACCGACAGACCGGCAGCGGCCGCGAGCGTATGAACCACGCAACCGGCCGTGATGCCCAGCGTTGCAGCAGCTCCGGCGCGAAATCCTCCGGCGGCGCCGCGCGCGGCGATATACGCCATGTCGGGGCCCGGCGTGACGTTCAGCAGGAGCCCGGCGAGGACGAACAGCGGCAGGTCGTGGACGCCGATCACTTGAACGTTCCGGGCAAGGCTCACGGGATGGCGCTACCGCGTCGCGCGTCATCGAGCGATTCTAGCCGCGACCGGGCAGCGGGTGGCCCGGCATCAGTTCGTAAGGCGCGACCCAGCGCGGCTGCGCACGGATGCGCCCGAGCCAATCCGCGATCGCCGGGTGGCTCACACGCCAGTCGATGCCGATCTCGTCCTCCCAGAACAGGTAGCCGCAGAGCGAGAGGTCCGCGATCGTGAGCCGGTCGGCCGCCGCGAACTCGCGTCCCGTCAGGTGCGCGTCGAGCACGCCCCATGCCGTCTCGGCGCGCTTGCGAAACTCCGCGAGCACGGCCGGCTCGGGGTTCGTCGCGAACGCACGCATGAAGCGATAGGTGGCCGTGTAGCTCGTCAGCTTGTGGTTGTCGAACAGCAGCCAGCGCAGGACCTCGCGTCGCTCGTCTTCGCCCTCCGGTGCGAACTGCGGGAAACGTTGCGCAAGGTAGTCGAGGATGACACCCGACTGCGATAGGGTGAGTCCCCGATGCTCGAGCACCGGAGCTTCGCCCATGACGTTGATGGCGCGGTAAGCCGGCGTTCGGGTCTCGCCGTTGAAGTAGTCGACGAAACGGGGCGACCAGTCGGTGCCCGCGAGCTCGAGCATCAGCGCTGCCTTGTAGCAGTTACCGGATTGCGCGAAGCAGTGCAGCGTGTACTCGGCCATGGAGCCCTCCGTTGATCAGTTCTACGACAGCGGCGACCACAGCTCGACCAGCCGACCTGCCGGCGAAACTCGGCGTAGACAGTCCGGGCACGTCGCACGACGCTGCTTCGAAACCGATCGCCTCATCGCATAGAAGTCGTGGCGCGTCAGGACGCAGCATCTGTCCACGACGCAGAACGCGACGTGACTCGGCACGCGCGCTCATCAGAAGCCCTCGCTCGCAAGCCAGCGCTCGAGCTGCGGAAACCGGTCGAGGCCCCAGAAAGGCTCCCCGTCGACGATGACGAACGGTGAGCCGCACACGCCTGCCTTCATCGCCCGCGCGACCGCGTCCTTCAGCGCTTCCTTGATCTTCGGATCGTCGATCGCCTCGCGCATCGTAGCGGCATCCGCGCCGGCCTCGGCCCGCACGTCGGCCGCAACGTCCGGATCGGAAATGTCGAGTCCTCGACGAAATAGGCGCGATAGAGTTGCTTGGCGACCTGGGTCGCGAGCGCGTCGTTGGTCGCTTGAGCGCGAGCACGATGCGCGCAGCCGCCTGCGTCGGGATCGGAAACCGGCTCGGCATGCGAAAGTCGTCGATGCCGTGGAAGCGTGCGCTGCGCGGAATGTCGCGCCGACTGTAGTCGCCCTTGAGCGGTATCTGCGTCAGCGGCGCGGCGCCGGTCTCCTTGAAGATGACGCCGAGCAGGACCGGGTGCCAGTCGACACTACGCCCGTACAGCGCCGCGAGCGCCTCGATCCGCTGGGCCGCCAGAAAGCCGTACGGGGACGAGAAGTCGAAATAGAAGTCGATCGGAGCGGCCATCATCACTCCTCGACGCGGTCCAGCGGCCGCAGCAGCAACAGGCCGCGGCCGGTGACATAGACGCCGCCGGCATCATCGAGCGCGCGGCCGTCGAGCGTGGCGAGATCTCCCCGAAGCGACGGCTTCGGCGTGACGTCGGTCAACGTCCAGCGAAGCTCGAGCGTGGTGCCGGCGCGTATCGCGCGAATGAAACGGATCGTGAACTCCAGGCCGAGCGGTGCAAACCGGTCGCAGAAGTGGGTCGCCGTCATGCCCATCATCAGGGCACTGACATGCGGGCCGCTGACGATCAGCGAACCGAAGGCGCTGCGCGCCGCAGCCGCTTCGTCGTGATGCAGCGGATTGAAGTCGCCGTTGAGCGCGGCGATCGCGCGAATCGACTTCGCGTCGAACGTCACCCGCTGGCTGAACGACTCGCCGACCGTCGCGCGCGGTGACGCTGCATCGCGGTCAAGCAACCTCGCCTGCAGCGCTCACAGCGCCCGCCCGATCACCAGCCGCTGGATGTCGCTCGTGCCCTCGTAGATCTGGCAGACGCGCACGTCGCGCCAGATCCGCTCGACCGGGAAATCGGTCACGTAACCGTAGCCGCCGTGGATCTGGATCGCATCGGAGCACACGCGTTCGGCCATCTCGGAAGCGAACAGCTTCGCCATCGACGCCTCCTTGAGGCAAGGCTCGCCTGCATCGCGCAGGACGGCAGCATGCCAGACGAGCTGGCGCGCCGCTTCGATTTGCGTCGCCATGTCCGCGAGGCGGAATGCGACCGCCTGATGCTCGATGATCGGCTTGCCGAACGTCTGCCGCTCGCGCGCGTAGGCCAGCGCAGCCTCGTACGCCGCGCGGGCCATGCCGACCGCCTGCGCAGCGATCCCGATCCGGCCTGCCTCGAGGTTCGCGAGCGCGATGCGATAGCCTTCGCCTTCGCGCCCGAGCAGATTCTCTGCCGGCACCTCGCAGTGCTCGAACACGATCTGCGCCGTGTCGGACGCGCGCTGCCCGGTCTTCTCCTCGACGCGGGTGACGACGAATCCCGGACTGTCGCGTGTCGACGATGAAGGCGGAGATGCCTTTCTTGCCCGCGGCCTTGTCCGTGACGGCGAACACGATTGCAACATCCGCGTTCTTGCCCGTCGTGATGAACTGCTTGACGCCCGAAAGCACGTAGCGATCGCCGCGACGTTCCGCACGCGTCGCAATCGCGCCGGCGTCGGAACCGACATGCGGCTCGGTCAGGCAGAAGCAGCCGAGCTGCGTCCCGGACGCGAGCGGCTTCAGGAAACGTTCCTTCTGCATCTCGTTGCCGAACGCCAGGATCGGCCCGCAGACGACCGAGTTCTGCACCGAGACGATCGTCGACGTGGCGCCATCGCCGGCCGCGATCTCTTCCAGCATCACTGCGAGCGAGACGTAATCCGCGCCCGCGCCACCCCATCGTTCGGGAACGACCATGCCGAGCGCGCCGAGCGCACCGAGCTCCGCGAGCTCCTCGCGGGGGAAATGGTGATCGCGGTCCCAGCGCGCCGCGCTCGGCGCGAGACGTTCCTGCGCGAATGCGCGAACCGTGTCGCGGATCAGCGATTGCTCGTCGGAGAGGCGCATTTCGTCAGTCGCTGCGCTTGTCATTCGTGTCGTTTGCGCGACACCCTGTCGAGTCCTCTAAGTGACTCGCTCGATCGCCATCGCCGTCGCCTCGCCGCCGCCGATGCACAGCGCAGCCACGCCGCGGCGCTTGCCGTGCTTGCGCAACGCGCCCAGCAGGGTGACGAGAATCCTCGCGCCGGACGCGCCGATCGGATGTCCGAGCGCGCACGCGCCGCCGTGCACGTTGACCTGCTCGTGGGCGAGCTTGTGATCGCGCATCGCCGCCATCGTGACGACGGCGAACGCTTCGTTCACCTCGAACAGGTCGACGTCGGCCGCGGTCCAGCCGACCTTCTTCAGGACCTTGTCGATTGCACCGACCGGCGCCGTCGTGAACTTGCCCGGCTCCTGCGCATGAGTCGCGTGGCCGAGGATCACCGCGAGCGGCTTGATACCGCGCGCCTCGGCGGTCGAGCGGCGCATCAGCACGAGCGCCGCGGCGCCGTCGGAGATCGAGCTCGAATTCGCGGCCGTCACCGTTCCGTCCTTTCTGAACGCGGGCTTGAGCTGGGGAATCTTCTCCGGCGTCGCCTTCGCCGGCTGCTCGTCCTTGTCGATCACCACGTCGCCTTTGCGTCCCGGCACGGTCACGGGCGCGATCTCCCATGCGAACGTGCCGTCGTTGTTGGCGGCGAGCGCGCGGGAAAGCGACGCGAGCGCGAACTGGTCCTGCGCTTCGCGGCTGAATTCATACTCGGTCGCGCACTCCTCGGCGAACGTCCCCATCAGCCGACCCTTGTCGTAGGCATCCTCGAGTCCGTCGAGGAACATGTGGTCGAGCACGCTCTGGTGGCCCATGCGGAATCCGACGCGCGCCTTCGGCAGCAGGTACGGCGCGTTGCTCATCGATTCCATGCCGCCCGCGACCATCACATCGTTCGTGCCCGCCGCGAGCAGATCGTGCGCGAGCATCGCTGCCTTCATCGCGGAGCCGCACATCTTGTTGACCGTGGTCGCGCCGGTCGACAGCGGCAACCCCGCTTTGATCGACGCCTGGCGCGCCGGCGCCTGGCCCTGTCCCGCCGGCAGCACGTTGCCCATGATCGTCTCGTCGACATCGGCCGGCTTGATGCCGGCGCGCTCGACAGCCGCCCTGATCGCGACCGCACCGAGGTCGCTGGCAGACAGCGACGCGAAGTCGCCCTGCAGCGCGCCCATCGGCGTGCGCGCGGCCCCTACGATGACGATAGGATCGTTCAGCATTTCACTTTCTCCCGCAAAGTCACGCTGCGCATCCCCGTCGCTGCGCGGGGATGACGAGGTTCCTTCGTCACCTCGTCATTTCGTTTCGTTGAACAGTTCGCGGCCGATCAGCATTCGCCGGATTTCACTCGTGCCTGCGCCTATCTCATACAGCTTGGCATCGCGCCAGATCCGCCCGGTCGGAAACTCGTTGATGTAGCCGTTGCCGCCGAGCGCCTGGATCGCTTCGCCAGCCATCCACGTCGCCTTCTCGGCGGCGTAGAGGATCGCCCCGGCCGCGTCCTTGCGCGCTGCGCTCCCGGCGTGTCCCCGGTCGAGCGCGCGCGCCACCGTGTAGACGTACGCGCGACAGGCGGAAAACGTCGTGTACATGTCGGCGAGCTTCCCCTGCATCAGCTGGAACTCGCCGATCGGCTGGCCGAACTGCTGCCGCTCGTGCACGTAGGGGATCACTGCATCGAGCGCGGCCGCCATCAAGCCGAGCGAGCCGCCCGCCAATACCGCGCGCTCGTAATCGAGCCCGCTCATCAGGATGTTGACGCCGCGACCTTCCGCGCCGAGCACGTTCTCCGGCGGGCACCGCGCAATCCTCGAACACGAGCTCGCAGGTGTTGCTGCCACGCATGCCGAGCTTGTCGAGCTTCTGCGCCGTCGAGAAGCCCTTCATCCCTTTCTCGACGATGAACGCCGTGATGCCGCGAGCGCCGGCCTGCGGATCGGTCTTCGCGTACACGACCAGCGTGTCCGCGTCCGGCCCGTTCGTGATCCACATCTTGCTGCCGTTGAGCACGTAGCTCTCGTCGCGCGGCGTCGCCTTCAGGCGCATCGACACCACGTCGGAGCCCGCACCCGGCTCGCTCATCGCGAGCGCCCCGACGTGTTCGCCCGACACCAGCTTCGGCAGGTACTTGCGCTTCTGCGTCTCGGTGCCATTGCGCCGGATCTGGTTGACGCAAAGGTTCGAGTGAGCGCCGTAGGACAGGCCGACCGATCCGGACGCACGCGAGATCTCCTCCATCGCGACGACGTGCGCCAGATAGCCGAGGGCCGCAC
Organism: uncultured beta proteobacterium; assembly: GCA_963804205.1. Lineage (GTDB taxonomy): Bacteria > Pseudomonadota > Gammaproteobacteria > Burkholderiales > Casimicrobiaceae > VBCG01. The sequence continues at coordinate 84,320 of CAWDPJ010000018.1, forward strand.
CGCCGTACTCCTCCTCGACGGTGATGCCGAGCAGGCCGAGGTCGCCCATCTTGCGCCACAGGTCGGCCGGGAATGCGTTCGAGCGGTCGATCTCGGCCGCGCGCGGCGCGATCTGCGCCTGCGCGAACGCGCGCACGCTGTCGCGCAGCATCCCGATGTCCTCGCCGAGATCGAAGTCGATCGTGGGAACATTGACCATGTTTGCGACTCCCGCGCGCAGTTAGCGGCTAGCGTTCTCGTCCACCGGTGAAACGCGAGCCTGCGGCGTGTCCGACCGGCCGTGCATCGTCATCAGCGTCTGCTGCATCAACGCGACCAGCGTGCGCTGCCCGCGATCGATGCCATGAACCTCGCCGCGCGTGATCGTCAGCGTGCGGCCGCTCTTCACGACGAACCCTTCCGCCACCAGGCGCTCGCCCTGCGCAGGGGCCAGGAGATTCAGCTTGAACTCCACCGTCAGCACCGACGCATCGGCTGGAAACAGCGTGAACCCCGCGTAACCGCCTGCCGAGTCGACGATGGCTGCCACGATGCCGGCGTGCACGTAGCCGTGCTGTTGCGATACCGCGGGCCGCGGCACGAGCTCGATCGCGCAGTACCCCGGCTCGAGCGCCGCCAGCGTCGCGCCGATCGTACGCATCGCGCCCTGCCGCTCGAAGCTCTCCCGCACGCGCTGCGCGAAAGCAGGATCGGACGGCACGAAGGCTGCGGACGGACGGTTGCTCATCGCGGGCCTCAAAGGATCGCCGGGCTGGCGCGGTCGTCCAGCCGGACGTCGATTGTGGGTTACGTTTACGTAAACGTCAACCTCTCCGCCTCCGGACTTCACTCCGGACGCTCGTTGCCTGCGCGGCGCGTTCCGGACTGCGGTTGCGGCGCAGCCGGCGAGCGCGCCGGCTCCTTCAGCCGCCGGCGGCATTCACGCTCCGCGCCGTCGATCTCGGCAAGCGTTGCATCGATGTCCTCCTTCTGCTGCAGCAGTCGCGCCCTGCGCTCGGCCAGGATCAGCAGGAACTTCGACAGCTGCGCGCGCTCGTTTCGAGCCGACCTCGTAAAGGTCGAGCAGCTCGCCGACCTCCGCAAGCGACAGGCCGAGTCGCTTGCCGCGCAGGATCAGCTTGATGCGTACCCGCTCGCGCTCGCCATAGATTCGCGCGCTTCCCTTTCGCTGCGGCGTCAGCAGGCCGAAATCCTCGTAGAACCGGATCGCGCGCGTGGTCAGCGCGAACTCCTTCGCCAGGTCGGAGATCGAGTAGTCAGACATCAGGAGTCAGTGGACAGTGGACAGTTGCGCCTGCGTATTCGGAGGCCGCGTATTCAACGCGGTTGCAATCCTATGCCGATGCAGCCCTGTAGGATACCGGCGCTTGCTGCGCCGCCCGGAAGACACCATCGCCTCTGACTCCTGTCAACTGACTCCTGACTCCTGATGCACTACCCGTTCGCCACGCCGCCCGCCCCCGGCACCACGCTCGACGTCGCGCCCGGCGTGAAGTGGCTGCGCATGCCGCTGCCGTTCGCGCTCGATCACATCAATCTCTGGCTCGCCGACGAGGAGCACGGCCACACGCTCATCGATACGGGCTACGGCGACGCCGCCACGCGATCGCTCTGGGATGCCCATTGCGCATCGACGCTGAAGCTTCGCCCGATCCTCGAGATCATCGCGACGCACTACCATCCTGACCATCTGGGGAACGCCGCGTGGCTCTCGGAACGGTTCCATGCACCGCTTGCGATGACGGCCGCCGAGTACCTGACCAGTCATGCGATCCACGGACAGATCGCCGGTTACGCGCGTGAGGGACACCTGCGCATTGTTTCGTTCGCACGGCGTCGACGAAGAGCATCTGGCGGCGCTGGAAGCTCGCGGCAATCGCTATCGCGCCGGCGTTCCGCAGCTTCCGACGCGCTTCCGGCGCCTGTACCCCGGCGCAACCGTGCGAATCGGCGGAGACGAGTGGCGCGTGATCGGCGGCTACGGCCATTCGCCCGAGCACGCCGCGTTGCACTCGAGCGAGCGGCGGGTGCTGATCAGCGGCGACATGCTGCTCCCGCGCATCAGCACGAACATCTCCGTGGGGCCGGCCGAGCCCGAGGGCGACCCGCTGGCGCGATTCCTCGAATCGCTTCGAGCGTTCGAGGCGCTGCCCGACGACACGCTGGTTCTGCCTTCGCACGGCCTGCCGTTCCGCGGCATCGCCGCTCGCGTCGCCCAGCTGCGCCAGCATCACGCGGACCGCCTTGCCGAGCTGCTCGACGCCGTATCGACCGACGGCGTATCCGCCGCCGGCATCGTGCCGGTGCTGTTCCGCCGCGAGCTCGACACGCAGCAGCGTTTCTTTGCCGTCGGCGAGGCGATCGCGCATCTGAACCACCTGGTCGCGGCCGGAACGCTCGAGCGCAACACCGACGACCTGGGCCGCGTACGCTTCACGCGAGCGACATCGTGAGGCGCCGGCATAGAATGACAGGCAACGCTCCGCCCAAACGCACCTCGAGAAAACCATGGCCACCGCCCCCCAACCCCCGCCCCGTCGCCGGCGCCCGCCGCTGCGCAAAGCAGCAGCTACGATCCGGTCGCGCTCGCCGAGAGCCTCGCCTCGGCAGCGGAGAAGAGCGCCAAGCTGATGGGTGACTTCGCCCAGCGCCAATCGGCATCGGGCCACACGATGATGGCGGATGAGCTCGGCATAGGGAAGGCGTTCCTCGAGCTCGCGGCGCAGATGATGGCGAATCCGGTCCGGCTCGCGGAATCGCAGATGAACCTGTGGTGGGACTACATGAGCCTGTGGCAGTCGTCGGTGATGAAGATGATGGGCGCCCCGACGGGGCCGGTCGCGACCCCCGCGAAGGGCGACAAGCGCTTCCGTCACGAGGACTGGGAGCAGCACTTCCTGTTCGACTACATCAAGCAGAGCTACCTGATCACCGCGCGCTGGCTGCACGACCAGGTCGCGAGCGTCGAGGGCCTCGACGAGCGCACCAAGAAGAAGGTCGACTTCTACACGCGCCAGTACATCGACGCTTTCTCGCCGTCGAACTTCGCGCTGACCAACCCCGAGGTGTTCCGGGCGACGGTCGCGTCCGGCGGCCAGAACCTCGTCAAGGGCCTGAACAACCTGCTCGACGACATCGAGCGCGGCAACGGCAAGCTCAAGATCTCGATGACCGACGCGAAGGCGTTCGAGCTCGGCGTCAACATCGCCACGACGCCCGGCAAGGTCGTGTTCCGCAACGAGCTCATCGAGCTGATCCAGTACGCGCCGTCGACGCAGAAGACGTTCAAGCGGCCGCTGCTGATCGTGCCGCCGTGGATCAACAAGTTCTACATCCTCGACCTGCGCGAGAAGAACTCGTTCATCAAGTGGTGCGTCGATCAGGGCATCACGACGTTCGTCGTCTCGTGGGTGAACCCGGATGCGAAGCTCGCCGACGCTGGCTTCGACCGCTATCTGACCGACGGCACGATGGCCGCGATCGACGCGATCGAGCAGGCGACCGGCGAGAGCGAGATCAATGTCGTCGGTTACTGCCTCGGTGGCACGCTGCTCGCCTCCACGCTCGGTTACATGGCCGCGAAGAAGGACAAGCGAATCGCGAGCGCGACGTTCATGACCGCGCTCATCGACTTCAAGCAATCCGGCGAGCTCGAGGTCTTCATCGACGAGGAACAGGTCGCCTCGCTCGAGCGCAAGATGGCGGGCCGCGGCTATCTCGAGGGCAGCGAGATGGCGAACACGTTCAACATGCTCCGCGCCAACGACCTGATCTGGTCGTTCGTCATCAACAACTACCTGCTCGGCCGCGATCCATTCCCGTTCGACCTGCTGCACTGGAACGGCGACAGCACGCGGATGCCCGCGCGCATGCACAGCTTCTACCTGCGCAACATGTACATGAAGAACGCGCTGGCGCAGCCCTGCGGCATCGAGCTCGACGGCGTGCCGATCGATCTCACGAAAGTCCACGTGCCGACGTACTTCGTGTCCGCGATCGAGGACCACATCGCGCCGTGGAAGGCCACTTACGGCGGGCCGCAAGTGCTCGGCGGCACTTCGCGGTTCGTTCTATCGGGCTCCGGCCATATCGCCGGCATCGTCAATCCGCCGATCGCGAACAAATACGGCTATTGGACGAACGACAAGCATCCCGAGTCCGCGGACGAGTGGCTGGAGAATGCGAAGCAGCACGAGGGCTCATGGTGGGTCGATTGGCGCAAGTGGCTGACGCCGCACCTCGGCAAGGAAGTACCGGCGCGGATTCCCGGCAAGGGCAAGCTCAAGGCGCTCGAAGACGCGCCGGGGACGTACGTCCGGATCCGGGCGGACAACTAGCGGTCGACCGGACGAAGAGGGCGCCTGAGGGCGCCCTTGAAGAGACGCTGGGCCCCCGCCTGCGCGGGCGACCGTTCAACTTAGCGTTGAACGGTCGGCTTGTCGGGCTTGTCGGCTTGTCGCTTGTCGCCGTCGCGCTGCACTGCCGGCTTTTGCGCCTGCGGCGCACTGCGCACAGCTTGCGGCGGCGGCGTACCCGGCGGCGCAGCTACGGGGGCCGGCGGCACTGGTACTGCGGACGGCGCAGGCCGCGCCACAGGTACGGACGGCTGCGGCGCGTAGGTCGCAGGGCGGCGCGCTACGCGGTGCGACTGACGCGCCTGCCGACGGCTGCGGCGCGTAAGTAGCGGGCGGCGCGCTGCGTGGCGGCGATGCACCGGTCTGCGGCGGGGGCGCCGATCGCGGTTCCGCGCGGTTCTGCACGCTGGCCTGCGGGCGTGGTGGCGCAACGTTCGCGGAACCCTGCGGCGTGGGCGACGATGGCGCGCCCCAGGTACCGGACGAATAAGCGGGCGCCTGCGCCGGCCGGTTACCCGGTCGGGACGCGGGTGGCGCGCTGACCGCCGGCGCCGCTATGGGCGTTCCCGGAGCGACCGCGGTCGCGCCGGACGAAGGCGCGGTGCCCGGGCGTGCAACGGCTGGCGGCACACTCGTCGGACCCCGAGGCCTGCCATCGCCGCCCCACGTTCCCGGCACAGCCGACGGGCGCGACCTGCAGCGGCTTCGTTTGGAAACGGACGGCCGGAGGCGGGGCCGCGATCGAAGGTTTCGCGCCCGGTATCGTGGCCGCGGTCGGCTTGGCCAGCACCGGCGCCTGCGTCAGAATCGGAGCACTCGCGATCGCCTGCGGCCGCACCGCCACGACGTTCGAGTGAACCGGTTGGCGACCCGTGAACGTCGCCCCGGGGACCGCCGTGACGCCGCCCGGCGCCGTCCAGTTCGCATACCGCGTCGGCGGCGCATGCGGACGTTCCGCGAGATTGACCGCATAGGGCCGGTTGTAGCGCGTCCAGCAGCGACCCGAGCAGTTGCGCCACGACGGGATGTACGGCTCGCCCCAGCCGAGCGGCACCCAGCCGTAGACCGGCGAGCCGTAGGACGCCGACGCGGCCCATCCCGATCCGCCGTACCAGCCGACCAGCGCCGGCGCCCACGCGGGCCGCGCCACGTAGCCGCCCGGACACCATCCCCAGCGGTTACCGACGTGAACCCAGCGACCGTAATGGAACGGCGCGTATCCCCAGGGCGCATCGTCGACCCAGGTCCAACCGAAACCCCTGACCGAGCTCCAGCGCCCGTAGCGGTACGGCGCCCAACCGGCTGCGACCGTCGTCGGATACCAGATCATCCCGTAGTCGGGCGAGCTGTCCCAGCGACCGTAGTCGTCGAGGTCGGCGTAGCCGATCATCTGCCGCGAGACGTAGCTTGCGCTCCGGCTGCGCTCGTAGCGCCGATCGCGATCGGCGCTCCAGGTGTCGAAGCCGTCCAGCCCGTAGCCGGAACGGACCTCGGCATGCGTGGGCTCCGCACCGGTCGACGCTTGCCGTCTGGCCCGGAAGCACCTGCTGCACGCCGGCTGCAACCGATACCGTTGCCTCGCCTTCGCGGACGACGACGGTCGTGCGGGCGCGATCCTCGCTCACCTCGATCCGGTACAGGCCCGGGCGGGTCAGCGCGAGCTGCGTGTTCGGCGTATCGACGCGAGCCACCTCGCCGGTGTCGAGCACGCGCACGCGAACGATGACGCGGCCGTGGGCGACGAACAGCGCGAGCATCCGATCGTCGAGCCGCGCGACGTGCACGTTCGTATTGCCGGCGAGCCGGAACTGTCCGCCGCCGTAGTCGATCTCGGCGCGCCCGTCGTCGGCGACCCAGAGATTGTCACCACTGGTTACAGAAGAGTTGCGCAGCGCCTCGACCCAGTCCTCTGCCCGCTCCTCGGTCGAGACGTAAACGTTGCCGCCCAGGTCGGCGAGGCGGCCGACGCGGCCCGGCAGATCGTCGTTCTGCGCGCTCGCGAGCGACGCGAAGGCGAGCAGAAGGACGGCGGTCACGCGTTTGGACTGTCGTGCGCAGCCGGCGAAGGGTCAGGGTCATGGTCTTCATTCTCCTCGCGTCCAGAACGCTGCGGGCCGGTGCTCCGTTGACCGCGGCCCGGGCATGGGGACCGGCCGGCGGGGATTCGGATTAGAATGCCCGCGAGCCTCATTTTCCAGCTTCATTTTCCATTGCGGCCCGATCAACGCGGCTCACCAAGAACCGCGGCCCTCACGAGGAGACCCCCATGACGAAGTTCCGCAACGCGCTCGTCGCGAGCGCCGTCGCGCTCGCTTCGCTCGGCCACGCCCGCCTCGCGCGCAATGGTCGAACTTCATCTTCTTCGGCGACAGCCTCACCGACGCCGGCACGTACATCCCGGTGGTCCCGCCCGGCGTCGGCCGCTTCACGACCAATCCCGACCTCGTCTGGGCCCAGGTGCTGGGCGCGCGCTACGGGTTCACGATCACGCCCGCGAATCAGGGCGGGACCGACTACGCCCAGGGCGGAGCACGACTCGCGCTGCTGCCCGGCGTCCCGAACAACCCGCCGACCGCCACCGCGCTGCCGATCAGCTCCCAGGTCGCGCAGCAGATCGGCGCCGGCATCGATCCGAGCGCGGTGTACGCGCTGTGGGGCGGCGGCAAACGACATCTTCTTCCAGCTGGGACTTGCGCAGGCCGGCGCAATCACGTCGGCGCAGGCGCAGGCCGCAGTCATCCTCGCCGCCACCCAATATGTGCAGCAGGTCGCCGCGCTTCAAGCGGCAGGCGCGCAGAACATCGTCGTGTTCAACCTTCCCGATCTCGGCCAGACGCCCGGCGGGTCGCGCAGGGGGTGCTGCAGGGTCCGCGCAGATCACCGCCATCACGGGGCTGTACAACAATACGGCGCAGGCCGGCCTGAACGCGCTGGGCGGCAACGTGCTGCGCGTCGACATCGGCGCATTTTTCGCCGAGGTGCTCGCGAATCCGGCGGCGTTCGGCTTCACGAACACGACGACGCCCGCCTGCGGTGCCACGCCCTCGCTGCTGTGCTCGCCCGCGAATCTGGTCGCACCAAACGCGAACCAGACCTACGTGTTCGCGGACGGCGTGCATCCAACGGGTGCGGCGCACGCAGCGATCGCAAGCATGGTGGCCTCGATGATCGAAGCGCCGTTCCACACGGCCACGCTGACCGAGGGGCCGCTCGCGGTCGAGCAGGCGACGTTCCGCTCCGTCGATGCACGCATGTGGTCGGGGCTGAACACGCCGATCGCGCAGAAAGGCTACAACCTCTGGGCGAGCTACGACTTCGCGAATCCCGACCTCGACTTCGGGCGCGTCGTCAACGGCGACGCCGACCTGCACACGTTGAGCGTCGGCGGCGACATGCGCATCGGCGACCACTTGGTCGGCGGGCGCGGCCGCTCACTTCAGCGAGTACAAGGCGCATTACACGGGCGGCAACCACAAGCTCGAGGAGACGAGCGCGACGATCTACGCCGGCTACGGCACGGGGCCGTGGTACCTGGGCACCTCGCTCCTCATCGGCAACCCTCGACTACAAGAATGTGCGAGCGCAATTTCGATATCGGCATCCTGCAACGCACCGAGCGCGGCGACACCAACGGCTGGCACTGGGCGTTTCGCGTGCTCGGCGGCTACTGGCTCAACGCCGGCAACGTGCTGCACGGTCCGTTCGCAAAGCTCGTCTACCAGGAAGCCGAAGTGGACAGCTTCAGCGAAGGCGCGGGGACGTCGACGGCGCTTCGCTACGGCGAGCAGACGCGCGAAGTCGCTGATCGGCAGCCTCGGCTGGCAGGTGCAGGGCCAGTGGGGCGCCGTGCGCCCGTTCGGCCGCGTGACCTGGGAGTACGAGTTCAAGGACGATAACCGCGTCGTCAACGCGAGCCCGGTCGGCCTCGGCGGAACGTTCGCTACGACGCTGGGCAAGCCCGACAGCAACTGGGCGCTGTTCAATTTCGGCGCGAGCATGGACTTCGGCCAGACGACGACGCCCGGAAGCCGCGTCTCCGGTTACGTGATGGGAACGGCGACGGCCGGCAAGGATGACGGCGAGTCGTACGGCATCACGGTCGGCGTGCGCGTCCCGCTGTAGCGTCGCCTCGCTGGCGCCTAGAGACGGACACGCCGCTTCGTCTCTGGCATTACCCGACGCGAAACCCGGCAAGGGCGCGCAGTCCGAAGATCGCGCGAACGCCGTACCACGACGTCCACTCGCCGTCGATCAGGTCGACCGGCTTTCGCGTGGCTGCGCGCAGCGCCACCGCATCGCGCTCACGAAACGCATACGGCTCGGTGGACAGCAGGACGCGGTCGGCCTCGCGCCACGCCGCGTTCCCGTCATCGAGCGCCGGATAGCGACGATCGCTCGCCGCAGGCAGCGTGTCGAGGCCGGCACGGGCCAGTGTCCTGGAAACATAGGTATCGCGAGCCACTGTCATCCACGGTCTGCGCCAGATCAGGTAGAGCACGCGCTCGCGAGGCAGCCCGGCGCCGTCGAGTCCAGAAAGGCCAAGGCGGCCCGACTCTCTTCGCGAGAGCGCTTGCGCCTCTTGTTCCGGTAGAAAGACCGCGCCGAGCAGCCGCAACAGACGCGGATTGTCCTCCGGTCCGATCGGATGCGTGACGATCACGTGCGGCACGAACGCCCGCGCCGCATCGACGTCCTCGCGACGGTTCTCGTCGACATTCACGACGAGATGCGTGGGCGCGAGCGCGCGCAGCCGTGAAAGATCCGGATTCTTCGTTCCGCCGATTTTCGGAATGCGCCGCACTTCGTCGTGCGGATGAATGCAGAAGCCCGTGCGCGCCACGACGTGCTCGCTCAGGCCCAGCGCGAACAGCGTCTCCGTAAGGCTCGGCACGAGGCTCGCGATCCGCGGGCGGTCGCCCGCGACCTGGTGCGTGACGCCTGCCCAGTCGGTGCGCAAATCCATGGAGACGGGTCGAGCCGCGTCAGCGGGGAGACCCCTTATGAGTTAGTCCCTAGGCTTGCGCTTCGCTTCCGGCAAACGCCCGATCGAACAGCCAGCGCGGCAACACGCGCAGAAACCGGCCGGCGAGCGCCATCGGCCACGGCAACACGTAGAAGCGCTTGCGGCGCTCGATCGCGCGCGCGACCAGCCGTGCGGCCTTGTCCGGCGCGAGCAGGAACGGCATCCGGTAAGGATTTTTCGCCGTCATCGGCGTCGCGATGTAACCGGGGCAAACGGTCACCACGGCGACGCCGCTGCCGCGCAATTCGACGCGCAGGCTCTCGAGGTACGCGATCGCCGCCGCCTTCGAACCGGAGTAAGCGCCGGATCCGGGAATGCCGCGGAAGCCGGCGACGCTTGCGATGCCGACCAGCGCGCCGCGCTTCGCATCCAGCATCGGCTGCAGAAAAGGCTGGAACGTATGCACGAGACCCATCACGTTGGTCTCGAACACCGCGCGAAACGCCGGGACATCCTCCGCGAGTTGCGTCAGCGTGCCGCGCGACACGCCCGCGTTGCCGATCACGATATCCGGCGCGCCGAAGCGCGCGATGAAATCGGCACCGGCGCGAGCGAGCGAATCGGCGTCGCGAACGTCGCCCGCGTAGGTCACGACCGTCGCCGGCGCCAGTTGGGTCGCGACCCGCGCAAGCTCGCTTTCGCGCCGGGCGAACAGGCCGAGGGTTGCGCCGTGGAGGCGTAGTGGCGAGCGAGTGCTTCGCCAAGACCGGACGTCGCGCCGGTCAGGAAGACCTTGGGGTCGGAGCGCCTCGCGGCGGTCAACGACCTCTGATTTCGGCCGCTCGGCGCGCGCTTTCGCGATCAGCTGGTTCATCGCCGCCGGCATGCCGGCGTGCGAGCCCACCTTCTCCGCGGACAACTGGAACTTGCCGTCGACGAACACCACCGGCACCGACTGCACGTTGTAATTCTTCGCGAGCTGGCGCGCGCGATTCATCTTGCTGTTCACGCCGAACGAGTTGTACGTGTCCTCGACCTTCTTGCGGTCGAGACCCTTCGCGGCAGCCCAGTCGAAGAACACCTTGTCCTGCCAGAGCGGCATGCTTCTTGTCGTGGACCGCGACGAACACGTCCGAGGTCATCGACTTCTCGGCGCCGAGCGCCTCCAGCGTATAGAGCACCTTGCCGAGATTCGCCCACTGCTCGCGGCCGAAATCGACCGGGACCCGCTTGAAGTCGACGTCCGCGGGCAACTGCTTCAGCCAGGGCTGGAGCTCCGGATCGAAATCGCGGCAATGCGGGCAGCCGTACGAGAAGAAATACAGCACCTCGACATTCTTGCCGCTGTCGACCGGCTGCGGCGTTCTTGAGGCGCAGGTAGTTCTGCCCTTCGACGAGGCTCTGCGCCGCGACGCTCGTGAGGCCGAGGGCGGTCAGCGCGAAGACGGCGAGAAGGCTGCGACGCGCAGCGCGGAAGCCATGGGACGATTTCATCGGGGACATTCTCCTTCGGTTCGGGGGCACGACAGCAACGTTCGTTGGTCGCAATACGATGACGCAGGTTCCCGCGGGACAGCTCGAACGGTCAGTAACGGATGACCGCGACGTCGAAGCCGCGGCGGGCGAGCTCGCCCTTGATGCGGTTCAGCTCGCCGACGTTGTCGTACGGGCCGAGGCGCACGCGATAGCGAACCGCCTTGTCGGGAAGCGTGCCCTGCTGCAACTGCGCCTCCCAGCCCGCGAGCGCGAGCCGCGCGCGCAGGTTCTCCGCGTCGGATTCGTTCGAGAACGAGCCGGCCTGCAGCCAGAAGCGATCCGGCGCCTTCGCGACGGGATCGGCGGACGCGACTGCTGTCGGCTGCCTTGCCCTTGTCGGCGACAGGCGGCGCCTCGGCCGGGACGCGGCCCGACGATGCCTGCGCGGCCTTGTCGGCGAGCGTGCGGTCCGGCGGCGCTGGCTTTGCGGGCGCCACCTTCGCCTCCTCGCCACCCGGAAGGATCTTGTAGAAGTCGAAGCGCGGCTTGTCGGCATCGGCCTTCGCCGATTTCGAGGGTTCGCGCGCAGCGTCCCGCGACTCGCGACCGCCGGCGACCTGCTGCTGGTACGCTTTCCAGCCGCCGGTCACGTACAACCCGACGGTCGCAGCGAGCGCGATGCCCAGCACGAGCCCGATGAACACACCGAGCAGCGTTCCGCCGGTGCCACGTCGTGGCAGGCGCGCTGCACGCTGGATCGGAGCGGAACGAGGCAGGCGAGGCATTCGGGTTGGCAGCACGCGCGGATGCTACATCTGCTCGGGCGCGCTGATGCCGAGCACCGCGAGCCCGTTCGCAAGCACGACGCCGACGGCGACGACGAGCGCGAGACGTGCGAATCGCAATCGCTGGTCGTCGACGAGGAAGCGCTCGGCATTATAGTAACTGTGGAATTCGCCCGCCAAATCCTTGAGGTAGTGCGTGATCTGGTGCGGCGCCAGGTCGCGCGCCGCGCCCGCGATCTCGCCGGGAAAGTCGGCGATCCGGCGAAGCAGCGCCTCTTCGTAAGGGCTGGTCAGCGGCGAGAGATCGACGCTCGATAGCTTCGTCGGGCGCCTCGTCGCGCGTCCATCCCGCGGCCTTCAGGACCGACGCCACCCGCGCATGCGCGTACTGCACGTAGTAGACCGGGTTGTCCTCGGATTGCGAGCGCGCGAGGTCGATGTCGAAAGTGAACTCAGCATCGGCCTTTCGTGACACGAGGAAGAACCGGACGGCATCGCGGCCGACCTCGTCGATCAGCTCGCGAACCGTGACGTAGCTGCCGGCGCGCTTGCTGATCTTCACTTCCTCGCCTCCGCGCATCACCGTCACCATCTTGTGCAGCACGTAGTCCGGATAGCCGTCCGGGATGCCGACGTCGAGCGCCTGCAGCCCGGCGCGGACCCGCATGACCGTGCTGTGGTGGTCGGATCCCTGCACGTTGATCGACCTTCGCGAACCCGCGTTCCCATTTGGTCACGTGATACGCGACGTCGGGGACGAAGTACGTGTAGCCGCCGTTCGTCCGGCGCATCACGCGGTCCTTGTCGTCGCCGAAGTCCGTCGTGCGCAGCCACAGCGCGCCGTCGCTCTCGTAGCTGCGTCCCGACGTCACCAGCGCTTCGACCGTGCGCTCGACGCGTCCGTCCGTGTACAGCGAGCTTTCGAGATAGTAGTTGTCGAAGCGGACACCGAACGCCTCGAGGTCGCGGTCCTGCTCGCGCCGCAACGCGGCGACGGCGAAGCGCCGGATCGCATCGATGTCCGAGAGATCGTGCCCCACGTCGTCGAGGTACGCCTGGGCGAGCTCGCGGATGTATTCGCCTCGATAGCCATCCTCCGGAAACTCGGTCGTCTCGCCGAGGAGCTCGCGTGCGCGCGCGCGCACCGACAGGGCGAGGTTCTCGATCTGCTGCCCGGCGTCGTTGTAGTAGAACTCGCGCGTCACGTCGGCGCCCTGCCACTCGAGCAGGTTCGCGATCGCATCGCCAAGCGCTGCCTGGCGGCCGTGACCGACGTGCAGCGGACCGGTCGGATTCGCCGAGACGAATTCCACCATCACCCGCTCGCCCTGCCTCGAGTCGCTGCGCCCGTACCGGTCGCGTTGCGCGAGCACGCGGCGCACGACCGCCTGCCGCGCGGCGTGGGTCAGAAACAGGTTGAGAAATCCGGGGCCCGCGATCTCCGTTTTCTCGACGACGCCCTCGAAGCTGGGGCAGCACCGCGCTGGAGAGGCTCACCGCGAGCTCGCGCGGGTTGCGCTTGATGCGCTTGCCGAGCATCAGCGCGACGTTGCTTGCGTAGTCGCCGTGCGCGGCCTGCTTGGGGCGCTCCAGCGACACGGCGATGTCAGTGCCAGGCACCGGCTCGGTGACGAGATCCGCGAGCGCGTTGCCGAGCGCTTTCTCGATCTGCGCCTTCGGGTCTGCAACGCCGGCGTCGTTCGACACTTCGATCTCGATCATGCAAACCATGAATTATAGCCGGCGGCGACCTGTTGAGCCGCGCCTTCAGGCGAGCCCCGGTGGATCGACGTCGATCGCCCAGCGCACCTTGCGCGATGCGGACGTTTCCAGCGACTCGCGCAGCGCCGTGAGCAGGCGCTTGAGCTCGCCTCGTTGCCCGCTTCGCAACAGCATCTGCGCGCGCTCGTAACCGGCTCGACGCGCCATGCGGCGCTGCCACCGGCGCAAAGACCTCGACGTCCGCGGACAGCTCCGCTCGCTTCGCAAGCGCAACGTCGTGTGCCGCGGCGAGAAAAGCTTCCGCGTCCTCGCGTGCGTGCGCTTCCGCAGTCAGCAGCACGAGGTGCGCGAACGGCGGCAGGCCGCCGGCGCGGCGCTCATCAAGCAGCTCGCGCGCGAAAGCGCCATAGTCGTGACGTGACAACGCGCGCATAGAGCGGATGGCGCGGGAAAGTCGGTCTGCACGATGACTTCGCCCGCAAGATCGGCGCGCCCTGCCCGTCCCGCAACCTGCACGAGCAACGCGGCAAGGCGCTCGGTCGCGCGGAAATCGGCGCTGTAGAGCGCATTGTCCGCACCGAGCACGCCGACGAGCGTCAGGCGGGGAAAGTCGTGGCCTTTCGCGAGCATCTGCGTGCCGATCAGGATGTCGATGGTGTTTGCGGCCACACGCGATCGCACCTCGTCGAAAGCCCCGCGCTGCCGGGTCGTGTCGCGATCGACGCGCGCAAGGCGTGCATCGGGGAAGTGCGCCGCAAGCGCGAGCCTCGAGCCGTTGCGTGCCGTGGCCCGCCGGCGCAAGGTCGACGTTCCCGCATTGCGGGCACGCGCGCGGAACGCGCTCGCGATGTCCGCAGTGATGGCAGACCAGGCCCGGGGGTATGCGATGCGCGACCAGCCGCGCACTGCAACGCGGGCAGCCCGCCTCCCACGCGCACGCGACACATTTGAGCGCCGGCGCGAACCCGCGCCGGTTCACGAATACGAGCGATTGCTCGCCGCGATGCAGCCGCTCGGCGATCGCGCCGAGCAGTGTGGCCGACAGGCCGTCCCGAACACTTTCGCCACGCGCAGGCACGAACCGCACGACCGGCGGCAGCGCTCGCGGATCCGCGCGACGTTCGAGCACCAGGCGCTGGTAGCGGCCCGCGTCGGCGTTCACGAAGCTCTCGAGCGATGGCGTGGCGCTGCCGAGCACGACGCGCACGCCCCGCCGCTGGCCGCGCCAGAGCGCCGCATCGCGCGCGTGATAGCGCACCGTGTCCTGTTGCTTGTACGAGCCGTCGTGCTCCTCGTCGACGACGATGAGGTCGAGCCGCGGCATCGGGGCGAAGATCGACAGCCGCGTGCCGAGCACGACATCGGCCGTGCCTTCCGCAGCCTCGCGCCAATTCGAAACCCGCTCGCCTTCGGGAAGCCCGCTATGCAGCGCGACCGTGCGCGCGCCGGGCAACGCCTGCCTCACACGCGCCACGAGTTGCGGCGTCAGGTTGATCTCGGGGACGAGCATCAGAACCTGGCCGCCGCTTGCGACGCTGCGTGCGGCCGCGCTCAGATACACCTCGGTCTTGCCGCTGCCGGTGACGCCGTCCAGCAGGAAGGGCGCGAACGTCTCGCGTGCGGCGTCGATCGCATCCACCGCGGCGCGTTGCGCGTCGTTGAGCTGCAACGGCGCTCGGCGGCGCTTGCGACATCGTCGCCGGTGCGACATAGCCTCGATCGAGCCACGCATGGAGGACGCGCCGCGCCGTCCGGTGACAGCGCTGCGATCGCGTCGCGCGTCCAGCACGGCGTCGTCGGGCTCGAGCCGCGCGAACAGTGCGCGCGCGACGGGCGCGCGCGTCAGCGCGGGTGGCAGCGCCGTCCGTCCCGCAGCGCTCAGGGCGAGCGGACGCTCGTCGTGGCGACGCTTCGGCGCGGCCGGCGCGCAGCGGCGGCATCGCGAGCGCGAACGCAAGCCCGAGCGGCGCCTGGTAGTACGCAGCAACGAATGCGCAAAGGTCGCGAACATCGTCCGGCAGCGGCGGCAACGCGACGACCTCATCGATCGGAACGAGCCGGTCGCGCGGCACGGAGGCTTCGCTTGCGAGCTCGGTCACGACGCCCGCGATGCGACGCCGGCCGAGCGACACCTTCACGATCGCGCCGGCGCGGACGTCTGCGCCGGCGGGAATCCAGTAGTCGAACAGCTGGGAGGTCGCGACCGGCAACGCGACCCGCGCGATGCTCATTGCCGCGTCGGACCGCTCGGGTCGCGCGGCCCCGACAGGTTGTAGTGTTCGAAAAATTCATGTCATGTCGTAGAAGAGCAAGCCAAGTGGTTCATTCTGAACGTTTCCGAAAAGTGTTCACATCAACTGTGGATAACTGTGTGCGTAAGGGCGCCGACACGCGCGGCGGGCATGACATGTGCAGAGCAGCGCGCCGCAAAGGACCTCGGGCGAGTGCTTTTCCACGCGTTTCGATTCAACCACTTGCAAGCGCTTGCCCGGAGGCCTCGCGACGGCTCCGGCGCAGCGCTCCGACCGGGCGGCAAATGTGCATAACTGGCGGCGGCGCAGGTTTTCGGGCGATTTGTCAAGCGCTTGTCCGTCCCGCGCCGCTCGGGGACGGGCGCGCGTGGCGTCCACGCCACGCATCGTGCGCTAGCGACCCTCGCGCAACCCTCGCGAGACTCGATGTACGGTGTCCACGAGCACGCCGACGTGTTCCGGCGGTGTCTGCGGGATGATGCCGTGTCCCAGGTTGAAGATGTGCCCGGGGGCCAAGCCGGCCGCGCGAACGATGCGCTCGGCTTCGCGTGCGACCGTCGCGGCGTCGGTGGTGAGGACCAGCGGGTCGAGATTGCCCTGCAGCGCCACGCGATCCCCGTGCGCGCGGCGGGCCGCCCCGATATCGGCCGTCCAGTCGAGACCCACGCCGTCCGCGCCGCACGCTGCCAGTTCCGGCAGGCGCTCGGCGGCGCCCTTCGTGAACACGATCGTCGGAACGTGCGCGCTGCTGGAGGGCGCTCCCGAGGGCGCGAAGCACGTCGGTCATCGGTTGCGAGCGAAAACCGCCGGTAGGCATCGCTGCGTCAGCAACCCGCCCCAGGTGTCGAAGATCATGACCGCATCGGCACCCGCGCGGACCTGCTCGACGAGGTACGCCGTCACCGCGCGAGCATTGACATCGACGAGCTTCGCCAGCAGGTCCGGACGCATGAACGCCATGCGGCGCACGCTGGCGAATTCGTCCTGGCTGCCGCGGCCCTCGATCATGTAGCAGGCGAGCGTGAACGGGCTTCCCGCGAAGCCGATCAGCGGCACGCGCCCGCCGAGCGCGCGCTTGATCACGCCAACGGCGTCGAACACGTAGCGCAGCTTGTCCAGGTCAGGGACCTCGAGCGCGCCGATCGACGCCTCGTCGGCTGTCGTGCGCGCGAATCGCGGGCCCTCGCCTTCCGCGAACGAGAGGCCCAGGCCCATGGCGTCCGGAATGGTCAGGATGTCCGAGAACAGGATTGCCGCATCGAGCGGAAAGCGCGCGAGGGGCTGCAGCGTGACTTCGCACGCAAGCGCCGGATCCTTCGCGAGGGCCATGAAGCTGCCGGCGCGGGTGCGGGTCGCGTTGTACTCGGGCAGGTAGCGGCCGGCCTGGCGCATCAGCCACACCGGCGTGTAGGGCGTGGGCTCGCGCCGCAGCGCGCGGAGGAACGTGTCGTTTTGGATCAAAGGCGGGATAGGAGATCGGGGATGGAAGATCAGGACCGCAAAGAGCTGACAGCGTGGCCGCGATCGCGACCCGATGTCATTCGCCGATCGCCGGGTCGTCCTGTAGCTCCTAGTCCTCGATCCGTACTCGTCACCGCGGCAGCTCGCTCGTCCCCATCAGGAACTCGTCGACCGAACGCGCGCATTGGCGACCTTCGCGGATCGCCCAGACGATCAGCGATTGGCCGCGGCGCATGTCGCCGGCGGCGAACACCTTCGGCACCGACGTCCGGTAGTCGTCGGTATTGGCCTTCACGTTGCTGCGCGCATCGCGCTCGACGCCGAACTGCTCGAGCAGGCCGGTCGACGACGGGCCGGTGAAGCCCATCGCGAGCAGCACGAGATCGGCCTTGATCTCGAACTCGCTGTCCGGCATCTCGACCATTTTCATCACACCGCGCTCGTCCTTCTGCCATTCGACGCGCGACGCGATCAGCTTCTCGACGTTGCCGTCGCGGCCCTCGAAGCGCTTCGTGGCGACCGCCCAATCGCGCGAGCAGCCTTCCTCGTGCGACGTCGATGTGCGCAGCTTGATCGGCCAGTACGGCCAGGTCATCGCCTTGTTTTCCTGCTCGGGCGGTTCCGGCAGGAGCTCGAACTGCGTGATCGAAAGCGCGCCATGGCGGTTCGACGTGCCGACGCAGTCCGAGCCCGTGTCGCCGCCACCGATGATGACGACGTGCCTGCCGGTTGCCATGATTTGTCCCGTCGACGCTGTCGCCCGCGACGACCTTGTTCTGCTGCGGCAGAAAGTCCATCGCGAAATGGATGCCGGCAAGATCCCGACCGGGCACGGGCAGGTCTCGCGGCTGCTCGGCGCCGCCCGATAGCACGACCGCGTCGAACTGCGCAGCGATCGACTCGGCCGAAACGTCGCCGCCGACCTGCACGTTCGGGCGGAACTGCACGCCTTCGGCCTCCATCTGCGCCATGCGCTGGTCGATCAGCGCTTTCTCCATCTTGAAATCCGGAATGCCGTAGCGCAGCAGGCCGCCGATGCGATCCGCCTTCTCGAAGAGCACGACGTCGTGGCCCGCGCGCGCGAGCTGCTGCGCGCAGGCCATGCCAGCGGGACCGGAACCGATCACCGCGACGCGCTTGCCGGTCTTCCTCGCGGGAGGAACCGGCACGACCCAGCCTTCCTCCCAACCCTTGTCGATGATGAAATGCTCGATCGACTTGATGCCGACCGGATCGTCGTTGATGTTCAGCGTGCAGGCCGCCTCGCACGGCGCCGGGCACACGCGCCCGGTGAACTCGGGAAAGTTGTTCGTGGCGTGCAGCACGTCGAGCGCCTGCTTCCACTGGTGCCGGTAGACGAGGTCGTTCCAGTCCGGAATGATGTTGTTGACCGGGCATCCGGTCTGGCAGAACGGGATGCCGCAGTCCATGCAGCGCGCGCCCTGCTTCGCCGCCTCGTCGTCGCGAAGCGTCAGGATGAACTCGCGGTAGTGCCGGACGCGCTCTTTGGCGGGCTCCATCGCCTCCTGGATGCGCTCGAGCTCCAGGAACCCGGTGATCTTCCCCATAGGTACGTACCGATTAAACGTGGCGGCTCGATCGCCGCCACGACTTTGTGGCTTCACGCAACGGCGCGCTCCCTGCCTGCTGTCGGCTTCGCGGCTTCCTCGCGCGCATGCATCTCGGTGAGCGCACGCCGGTATTCGTTCGGGAACACCTTCACGAACTTCGCCCGCGTGGCTTCCCAGTTGTCGAGCATCGCAAGCGCCACCGTCGACCCGGTGAAACGCAGATGGCGTTCGATCAGCTCGCGCAACAGCGGCTCGTCGGCCCGGCCGAGGTGCCGACCGCGTCCCTTGCCGGACAGCGCGAGCTCGCGCTCGCTTTTCGCCTGCTCGGCTTCGGGCTGAACCGGCTCGATCTCGCACATCGACTGGTTCGCGCGCTGACGGAACGTGCCGTCCGCGTCGAAGACATACGCGATGCCGCCGCTCATGCCGGCGGCGAAGTTGCGCCCGGTATGACCGAGGACGACGACCGTGCCGCCGGTCATGTACTCGCAACCGTGGTCGCCGGTGCCTTCGACGACGGCCTTGGCGCCCGAATTGCGCACGCAGAACCGCTCGCCGGCCACGCCTCGGTAGTACGCCTCGCCGTCGATCGCGCCGTACATCACGGTGTTGCCGATCACGATGTTCTCTTCCGGCTTTGCCGGGCAGGCCGGATCCGGATAGACGACGATGCGCCCGCCGGACAGCCCCTTGCCGACGTAGTCGTTCGTCGCGCCCTTGAGCTCGAACGTCACGCCCCTCGCGAGGAACGCGCCGAAGCTCTGACCTGCGATGCCTTCGAACGCCACATGGATCGTGTCTTCGGGAAGGCCTTCGTGGCCATAACGGCGCGCGATCTCTCCGGAGAGCATCGCGCCCACCGAGCGGTGTGCGTTGCGGATCCGGAAGCTGAGACGCACCGGCTGGCGCTTGTCGAGCGCAGGCGCGGCCGACGCGATGATCTCGTGGTCGAGCGCCCGCTTGAGGCCGTGGTCCTGCGCTTCGCACTGGTGGCGCGCGACTTCCGACCGGCATCGGCGGCTGGTAGAAGATCCTCGAGAAGTCGAGCCCCTTCGCCTTCCAGTGGTCGAGGCCTTTCCGCATGTCGAGCAGATCGCTGCGGCCGATCATGTCCTCGAACTTGCGGAAGCCGAGTTGCGCCATGATGCGGCGCACTTCCTCGGCGACGAAGAAGAAGTAATTGACGACGTGCTCGGGCTGGCCGTCGAACTTGCGACGCAGCACCGGATCCTGCGTGGCCACGCCGACCGGGCACGTATTCAGGTGGCACTTGCGCATCATGATGCAGCCGGTCACGACCAGCGGCGCGGTCGCAAAACCGAATTCATCAGCGCCGAGCATCGCACCGATCGCCACGTCGCGACCGGTCTTCATCTGGCCGTCGACCTGCACGACGATGCGCCCGCGCAGCCGGTTCAGCACCAGCGTCTGCTGCGTCTCGGCGAGGCCGAGCTCCCACGGCGTTCCCGCGTGCTTGATCGACGACTCCGGCGATGCCCCCGTACCCCCGTCGTGACCCGCGATCGTGACGTGGTCCGATTTCGCTTTCGCAACGCCTGCGGCGACCGTGCCGACGCCGACTTCGGACACGAGCTTCACCGACACCGATGCGCGCGGATTCGCGTTCTTCAGATCATGGATCAGCTGTGCCAGGTCCTCGATCGAATAGATGTCGTGATGCGGCGGCGGCGAGATCAACCCGACGCCCGCGACCGAATAACGCAGCTTGGCGATGTACTCGGACACCTTGTGACCCGGCAGCTGGCCGCCCTCGCCCGGCTTCGCGCCCTGCGCCATCTTGATCTGCAGCTGGTCGGCAGACGCGAGGTACTCGGCCGTGACGCCGAAGCGCGCCGAGGCCACCTGCTTGATCTTGCTGCGCAGCGAGTCGCCGGCTTGCAGCTTGAAGTCGGCTTCGACGCGCTCGCGCCCGATGACGCTCGCGAGCGTGTCGCCGTCTTTCACGATGCTCTTGCCCGCGCGCATCTCGCCGCGGTAGCGCGCAGCATCCTCGCCGCCCTCGCCGGTGTTCGACTTGCCGCCGATGCGGTTCATCGCGACGGCGAGCGCCGTGTGCGCCTCGGTGGAGATCGAGCCCAGGCTCATCGCGCCGGTCGCGAAACGCGTCACGATCGACGCCACCGGCTCCACTTCGTCCAGCGGCACGCTCTCGCGGCCGTCCAGTTTGAACTCGAACAGGCCGCGCAGCGTCTTCAGCCGCTTGCCCTGCTCGTTGATGAGCTTCGCGTACTCCTCGTAGGTGGCGAAGCTGTTCGCGCGCGCGGCGTGCTGGAGCTTCGCGATCGAGTCGGGCGTCCACATATGCTCCTCGCCCTGCACGCGATACATGTATTCGCCGCCGGCATCGAGCATGTCGACGAGCGACGGATGGTCGCCGAACGCGAGGTCGTGGTGCCGCTGCGCTTCGGCGGCCACCTCGAAGAGGCCGATGCCCTCGATATTGCTGGCCGTGCCGTAGAAGTACTTGTCGACGAAGGCCTTCGCAAGCCCGACCGCCTCGAAGATCTGCGCGCCGCAATAGCTCTGATAGGTGGAGATGCCCATCTTGGACATCACCTTGTAGAGTCCCTTGCAAATCGCCTTGATGTAGCGCTTCTGCGCTTCCTTCGGCTCGAGTCCTTCGCCGGACGCGCTCATCGACGCGAGCGTCTCGAGCGCCAGATAAGGATGGATCGCCTCGGCGCCGTAGCCCGCGAGCAGCGCGAATTGGTGCACTTCGCGAGCCGAGCCGGTTTCGACGACGAGCCCGGTGCGCGTGCGCATGCCCTTCTTCACCAGGTGCTCGTGCACGGCCGCCGTTGCGAGCAACGCCGGGATCGGCAGCCGCTCGCGCGACACGCTCCGATCGGAGAGGATCAGGATGTTGCGGCCCTGGCGGATCGCATCCTCCGCGTGTGCGGCGAGGCTCGCGAGGGCCGCCTCCATGCCGTTCGCGCCCCACGCGGCCGGATAGCAGATGTCGAGCTCCTCGCACCTGAACGCGCCGCCGGAGAAGAGCTCGACATGGCGGAGCTTTTCCATGTTCTCTTCGGTGAGCACCGGCTGCGCGACTTCGAGCCGCATCGGCGGATAGGATCCGCCGCTGCCGACGTCCTCGGTTGGGTCCTCAGTTGGGTCCACTGCGAGCAGGTTCGGTCGGGGGCCGATGAACGACACGAGGCTCATCACCAGCTCCTCGCGGATCGGGTCGATCGGCGGGTTCGTGACCTGCGCGAACAGCTGCTTGAAGTAGTTGTAGAAGACCTTCGGACGATTCGACAGCACCGGCAGCGCCGCATCGTTGCCCATCGAGCCGACCGCCTCCTCGCCGTTCGCGGCCATCGGCGCGAGGATGATCTTGAGGTCCTCCTGCGTGTAGCCGAACACCTGCTGGCGGTCGAGCAGCGAGGCTTCCGCAGGCTCCGCGGGGGCCGGCTCGGGCATCGATTCGAGCGACAGCCGGCACTTCGCGATCCAGTCGCGGTAGGGCTTATCGGTGGCAAGCGTGCGCTTCAGCTCCTCGTCGTCGACGATGCGACCGGCTTCGAGATCGACGAGCAGCATCTTGCCCGGCTGCAGCCGCCATTTCTTGACGATCTTCTTCTCGGGGATGTCGAGCACGCCGACCTCGGACGCCATGACGACGAGATCGTCGTCGGTGACGATGAAGCGCGCCGGGCGCAAGCCGTTGCGATCCAGCGTGGCGCCGATCTGCCGGCCATTGGTGAACGCCATCGCCGCCGGGCCGTCCCACGGCTCCATCAGCGCCGCGTGATACTCGTAGAACGCGCGGCGATCCTCGTCCATCAGCGGATTCCCGGCCCACGCCTCGGGGATCATCATCATCATCGCGTGCGAAAGCGGATAGCCACCCATGACCAGCAGCTCGAGCGCGTTGTCGAACGACGCGGAATCCGACTGGCCTTCGTAGATCAGCGGGAACAGTTTCGGCAGGTCGTCGCCGAGCACCTTCGATGCGGTCGCGCCCTCGCGCGCGCGGATCCAGTTGAAGTTGCCGCGCAGCGTGTTGATCTCGCCGTTGTGACAGATGAAGCGGAACGGATGGGCGAGGTCCCAGGTGGGGAACGTGTTGGTCGAGAAGCGCTGGTGCACCATCGCAAGCGCGGACACCATCGATTCGTCCGCGAGGTCGAGGTAGAAGCTGCCGACCTGGTGGGCGAGCAGCATGCCCTTGTAGACGATCGTGCGGGTCGAGAACGAAGGGACGTAGAACTCCTTGCCGTGCCGCAGGCTCAACGCCTGGATCGCGTGCCCGGCCCGCTTGCGGATCACGTAGAGCTTCCGCTCGAACGCGTCCTGGTCGGCAACGCGCGGCCCGCGCGCCACGAACACCTGCCGGATCACCGGCTCGACTTCCTTCGTGCGCTCGGACAGGCCGTTGCTGTTCGTCGGGACATCGCGCCAGCCGAGCAAAACCTGCCCTTCAGCGGCAATCGCCCGCTCGATCTCCTGCTCGCAGGCCATGCGTGAGGCGGGTTCCTTCGGCAGGAACACCATCCCGACCCCGTACTGACCGATCGCCGGCAGCGTGATGCCGAGCTTGCCGCAAGCGCGGCGCAGGAACGCATCGGGCAACTGGATCAGGATCCCCGCGCCGTCGCCCTGCAGCGGATCCGCCCCGGTCGCGCCCCGGTGCGTCAGGTTTTCGAGGATTCTCAGGCCCTGCCGCACGATCGCGTGCGATTTGCGGCCCTTTATGTGGGCGATGAACCCGAGGCCGCAAGCATCGTGCTCGTTGGCGGGGTCATAGAGGCCTTGCCGGCCGGGAGGCCGCGCGCTGGAGGCGTGAGGATCCTGATTCACGGGGTACCTCGTTGGAGGACGGTGACGCTTGCCGCGGCCTCGGCCGACTGAACCGGGCCCGATGTTTGCTTGCACGCTACAACGGCGAAACCTTTAAATGGTACTCGCGATGCTGCATTGCGCCAAGAAACTCGCAGGCAACGCAACACGTGTGCAACAGCCCGTCGGCCATTATGCGCCGCTCGCCGGATTGATCCCTTGCGCTTGAGGGCGAAGTTGGGCTTTAATCTGAACAAAATACGCTATCTGCTTGTTGCAACGTCGAAACGAGTAGACAGCTTCCCCGCGTTTTAGGACAACATCATTCAGGACCCGAAATGTCAAGAACCCGCCTGACCGCATGGCTTCGACTGGGCGCCCTCCTGTTGGCCCCAGCCGGCGTGCTCTCGCTTTCCGCCTGCGGCGGCGGCAGTGGCGCCCCGAACAACCCCTTCGAGCCGGGCCCCACCACGCCGACGCCGCTCGTGGTTGTGCCGGCCGAGGCGATCGCTTTCGCCGGCACCCCGCTGATCCTTTCGATCACCGGCGGAACGCCCCCGTACCAGGCCTTTTCGTCGAACCCGTCCGCGTTGCCGGTGCCGCAGAACGTCAATGGCAACACGCTGGCGTTGCTCGCGAACAATGTCGACGCAGGCGCAGGACGCGAACGTAACGATCCGCGACAGCGCGGGCCAGACCGCGCTCGCGGAAATCACCGTCCGCCCGGCACTGCTGTTGCCCGCGTGCGATCACGATCGTCCCCAACTCGGCGCCCTGCGATGGGGGTGACGTTTGCTCGGGTCAGACCAGCGTTGCGACGTTGCGCGTGACCGGACCGACGGGCGCCGGCCTTGCCCGGCCGATCCGTGCGTTTCGACGTGGTCCAGGGCCAGTTCTCGCTGCAGACCACGAACCCGGCGTCACCGCTCGCGCAAACGCAGACGATCGTCTCGGATGCGAATGGTGAAGCGCGCGTCGTCATCGCGGTGCCGGTGAGTACGCCGACGCAAATCGGCCTGCTCCGCGCCACCGAGCTGTCGACCGGCAGCCAGACCACGTTCCAGTTCGTCATCGCCCAGGTCATCGCCGGCGAAGGCGTGCTCTCGGTGGCCCCGTGCGGCAACACGACGATTACCGGCCCCGCATTGAATGTGTGCTCGGCCGGCGTTCGGGTCTCGTTCTTCGTCTTCGGCGGCACGCCTCCGTATCGTATCGTCATGAACTTCCCGGACGCCGCCACGCTGGTGGGCAACCCGGTCACGGTGAACGGCGGCGGCTTCGACATCATCACCAACGGTACTTGCTTCACCAACCTGACGTTTGCCGTAACCGATGCGACCGGACGCACGTTGACGACGGGACTGCCGACGGTAACCAACCAGCCCGGTACGCAGGCCCCGACGCCGCCCGCCCCGACGCCTGCGCTGGTGGTCACGCCGGCGACGCAGACCGTGACCGGCAATTGCGGATCGAACCGGACCTATCAGTTTGCGGTGACGGGGGGCGCGTCGCCTTACAGCGTCGTGCTCGGCCAACCCGCCGGCTGGACGATCACCGGTACGCCGATAACGGCATCGGGCAGTACGTTCACCGTGAGCGGCCCGGGCAACCAGACGGTGGTCGTCGTCGATTCCAGCAATCCGCAAAAGACGGTGACCGCGGCGATCAACTGCACCTGATCGTTGTAGGCCAGCGATGAAAACGGCGCCCTCGGGCGCCGTTTTCGTTGGTGCGGCCGTATAACAAGCTAGGCGAGCACCTTCGCCAGCGTCTCGCGCGGCACGCCCGAGCGCACGATCGCGCGGCCAAGCGACGACAGAACGATGAAGCGGATCACGCCGGCCTCGACCTTCTTGTCGTGCGACATCAGGTCGAGCCAGCGATCGAGCGAAAGTTTCGGCGGCGCGACCGGCAGCTTCGCACGCGCAACCAGCGCCTCGATGCGCGCCGCGTCTTCGCGCGGCAGATCGCTCACGAGCGTCGACAGCCGGCTTGCGAGCACCATGCCGGCCGCGATCGCCTCGCCGTGCAGCCAGGTTGCATACCCGGTGGCCGTCTCGATGGCGTGGCCGAACGTATGGCCGAAGTTCAGCAGCGTCGCGCTCGCCGGTCTCGCGCTCGTCGACCGCGACGATCTCGGCCTTGATGCGGCAGCTTTGCACGATTGCATGCTCGAGCGCGTCGGGATCGCGCGCGAGCAGCGGCCCGATCGACCGATCGATCCAGTCGAAGAAATCGCGATCGCGGATCGCGCCGTACTTGATCACCTCGGCGAGTCCCGCGCCGAGCTCCCGATCGGGCAGCGTGCGCAGGCAGTCGATGTCGATCAGCACGCTGCGCGGCTGCCAGAACACGCCGATCATGTTCTTGCCGAGCGGATGGTTGACGGCCGTCTTGCCCCCGACCGAGGAATCGACCTGCGCCAGCAGCGTCGTCGGTATCTGCACGAACGGAATGCCGCGCTGGTAGATGCCGGCGGCGAAGCCGGCGAGATCGCCGATCACCCCTCCGCCCAGCGCCACGAGCAGCGAATTGCGTTCAGCGCGCAGCTCCAGCAGCCGTGTGATGACATCGTTGAGCGTCGCCCAGCTCTTGTACGTCTCGCCATCGGGGACAAGGATCACGTCGCATGCGAATCCTGCCGACGACCAGCGAAGCGCGCAACGGAGCAAGCCAGCGGGCGGCGACCGCAGCGTTGGTCACGACGATCGCACGACGAGCGCCGAGGTCGGCGACGAGCTCGCCGGCACGAGCAAGCAGGCCGCTGCCGACGTGGATCGGATAGCTGCGCTCGCGCAACTGCACGTCGAGCCGCTGCGTCACGCGCTGCCCTCCGCGGTAAGCCCGAGCGAGAGCGTCCGGGCGAAGCGCATGACCGTATCGCGGTCGGACTCGATCACGTAGTCGGCGATTCCGCGGTAGAGCGGATCACGCTCGGCATACAACGCCGCCAGGCGCGCGCGCGGATCCTCGACTCTCAGCATCGGACGATTCCGGGCGTTGCGGATGCGCCCGAACAGCGTATCGGGCGTCGCATGCAGGTACACGACGGTTCCACGCTCGTTCAGGCAGCGGCGGCTTTCCTCGCGGGTGATCGCGCCACCGCCGGTCGCGAGCACGATGCTGCGGCGGTCGGTGAGCTCGGCGATCAACGCCTCCTCGCGATCGCGAAACGACTGCTCGCCCTCGATCTCGAAGATCGTGGCAATCGTCACGCCGAGCCTGCGCTCGAGCTCGACGTCGGCATCGAGGAACGGCAGGTGGAGGCGACGGGCGACCTGGCGGCCCAGCGTCGACTTGCCGGCTCCCATGAGGCCGACCAGAAAGAGATTGCCCCGGTGCAATAACACCGAGTCATTGTAACGTCGCGATATCCGTCGCGATAAAGCTGCGACGCATATCGCGCCGGAGAGAGTCAGCGCGATCGGCTTCGGGCGGCCGTGCGCCGATCGCGGATCAACGACAGGAAGGTTTGCGGGCTGACAGCTCAAGCGCCCGCCACCAGGCGAACCTGGTTGCAAGACGCTCGTTGTTTGGTAGCTTTCCCGCGCGAACGGCGCCGGACCGCTCCAAGCCGTTCGCGCAAACCCCCGGACAATTTCCCGCGTAGCCTTTCGCGCGGGAAATTGTGACGTTACCGTACCGCCGTGACCGATTCCTTCACGACGCGCGGCGTGAGGAAGATCAGGAGCTCGGTCTTCTCGCTCGACTTGGTCGTCGTCTTGAACAGGTAGCCGAACACCGGCAGATCGCCGAGCCACGGCACCTTGTCGACTTCGTTGCGCAACGTCTCCTCGAAGATGCCGCCGATGACCGCCGTGTCCCCGTTGTTCACCGAGATCTGCGTCGTCACGTTGCGAGTGTCGATCGACGGGACCTGGAAGCCTCCACCGAGCTGCACGAACTGGCCGACCTGGTCCTTGCGGACCTCGACCGTCATGATGATGCGATTGTCCGGGGTGATCTGCGGCGTGACGTCGAGGCGCAGGACCGCCTTCTTGAAGGACACTGTCGCAGGCGAGTTCGCGCTGCCGGGCGTCACATACGGGATTTCGGTGCCCTGCTCGATATGCGCCTTCTGATTGTCCGCGGTGATCACGCGCGGGCTCGACACGACCTTGCCCCGGTTGTCGGTCTCGAGCGCGGAAAGCTCGAGATTGACGAGGTTGCCGCTGCCCAGGTTGATCAGCGTCAGCGCAAGCTGACCGGCAGGGCTGGTCACCGGCAGGTTCACGTTGAGTTGCGGCGAGTCCGAATAGCCGACGGATGCAAGGCCCGACGCTGCTTCGAACGGCGTCTGCGTGCGCGTCTCGCGGATGAGGCGGTCGCCTTCGGTACGGACCACCGGCTGCGTCGCCAGGCTGCCGCCCTGTCCGAGTGCGTAGCGGCCGCGGTTGAACGTGATCGCGGTCTGCGCGCCGAAGCGCACGCCGAGCTGGCGGCTGAACGAATCGCCGGCGACGACGACGCGAGCCTCGATCAGCACTTGCCGCACCGCGACGTCGATCTGCCGGATCATCCGGCGGACCTCCTCGAGCTTGCTCGGCGTGTCCTGGACGAACAGCAGGTTGCTGCGGGGATCGACGATCGCGACACCGCGCCGCGAAAGGATCGTGCCCTGCGCGCCGCCGCCACCGACCGCCGGCGCTGGCATTGGCGCCAGCGATCGTGATCAGGCGCTGAATGTCGGCGGCCTTCGCGTAGTTGAGCTGGAAGCTCTCGGTCTGCAACGGCTCGAGGTCACCGATCTGCAGCTTGCGCCTCGAGTTGCTGCTTCTCCTTCAGCGCAAGCTCCTCGCGGGGGGCGACGAGCACGACATTGCCGTTCTTGCGCATGTCGAGGCCCTTCGTCTGCAGGATGATGTCGAGCGCCTGGTCCCACGGGATGTCTTTCAGCCGCAACGTCAGGTTGCCCTGCACGGTGTCGCTGGTGATGATGTTGAGGCCCGTGAAGTCGGCGATGACCTGGAGCACCGACCGGACCTCGACGTTCTGGAAGTTGAGCGACAGCTTCTCGCCCTTGTAACCCTGTCGCGTGCCTTGCGTGAGCTTGTTCGGGTCCTCGAGGATCGGCTTGACCTCGAGAATGAAACGGTTATCGGACTGATACGCCGAATGCTCCCAAAGGCCCTTCGGCTCGATCACCATGCGGGTGTTCGGGCCCTGCACGAACGTGTCGACGGTGATCACCGGCGTGCCGAAGTCCTGCACGTCGAGCCGTCGCTCCAGGTTGCGCGGCAGCGAGGTCTTGATGAAGTCGACGATGAGCTGCCGTCCCTGCTGCTGGATGTCGATGCCGGTCGTGTTGTCGGACAGGTCGACGACGATCCGGCCTTCGCCGCTGCGTCCGCGGCGGAAGTCGACGTCGCGCAAAACATGCTGGGTGTCGCCGGGTCGCGCCTCGGCAAAGCGCTGCACCACCTGCGCGCGCTGGTCCTGCTGGTCGGCCTGGTCGAACAGCGTCACCAGGACAACGTTGCCTTCGACCGTCGTCTGGAACGTCTGCGGGCGATTCAGGTTGAACACCACGCGGGTCCGGTTGCCGGATTGGATGACGTTGAAGCTTCGCAACGCCACGTCGTCGATGACGCGCTGCGTCGCTCCGAGCGCGTTCGCCGTATCGAGGAAGTCGAGCGCGATCCGCGGCGGGCTCGCGATCGAGAAGCCGGCGGGCGGGTTCGCGGGCGGAGCCTTGAGCGCGAAGCGCACGATCGTGTTGCCGGACGAGCCCTTCGACACCGTGACCTGGTCGATGCTGTTCGGTGCTTGCGCGAAGGACGCGATGGCCACGAGCGTCGCGCTCATTGCGATGACAGTCCGCAATGCGCGAATGCAGCGCATGCCGCGGTTGTCGGAATTTGCGCTCATCGTCTCCGCCCCGTTGTGCCTGTGCGTTGTCCTGCGGCTGCTGCAGTTGCAGCGAGCTCGTGCGTTCGGTCCAGTCACCGGCGCCGTCCTGCACGAGCTCCCTCAGCTTGATCTCGGTATCGCTGATGCCGACGATCACGCCGAAGTCCTGTCCCAGATAGTTGCCAGCGCGCACCTGATAGAGATCCTTCTCCGGCGTGCGGACCAGCGCGTACATCGCCTTGTTCTTCTCGAGCGTGCCGACCATCGTCAGCGACTCGAGCGGAAACGCCTCCAGCGGCTCGCGACGGCGCGCGAGATCCGGCGCAAGCTTGCTGCCGCCCTTCGCGGGCTCGATCTTGCGAGGCTTGAACGGATCGGGCAGGTCGAACGCGTTGTACGCGAACGGCTCGTACGGCTTGATCTGCGGAACCGGTTCGAGGCGCCCGCGCGTGCCCTTGCCCTGCTCGGCCATCCACGCGCGCAGGTCCTGGTGGCTCTCGCCGCCGCAGCTCGCGAGCATCGCGCCGACCACCAGCAGCATTGTCGTGCGCCCGATCATTTCTTGGCCTTTTCCTTATCCTTCGCGCGCTGCGCCGCACGCTGCTTCGCGACCTCGTCCTCGTCGAGGTAGCGGAACGTCTTGGCCACGCCCTCCATCGCGAGGTTTCCCTTGTCGTTCGTGATCACGAGGTCGTTGAGCGTGACGATGCGCGGCAGCTGCGCGACGTCGCTCGCGAACGCGCCCATGTCGTGGTAGTTGCCGGTGATCTTGATGTTGATCGGCAGCTCGGCGTAGAAGTCGGCCATCTTCTCCTGCACCGCCGGCCTGAACAGTTCGAACGTAAGGCCGCGACCGAGCCCGGCCTGGTTGACGTCGGTCAGGAGCGCATCGATCTCCGAGCGGTTCGGAAGCTGCTTGACCAGCGCACCGAACGACTGCTCGACTTCCTTGAGCTGCGCAACGTAGAGGTCGTAGTTGACCGCCTTCGCCTTTTTCTGGGTGTACTCTTCCTTGAGCCTCGATTCCTGCTGCTCCGCGAGCTGCAGCGCTTCGTACTGATCCTTCCAGTCGAAGAACGCGCCCAGCGCGACGATGGCGATGAACAGGATCGCGAGCAGCCCGACCTTCGGCAGCATCGGCCAGTTGCCGACCTCGCGGATATTCAGACGGCGGATGTCCTCGAGGTTCATGCGGTGGCATCCTTGGCGGAGGCGGCTGTCTTCGACGGCGCCGGTTTCTTCGCCGGCGGCGCGCCCGGTGCCGGTTTCGCGGCCGGCGTGCGGCGGCGTGCTGGTCGCACGCACTGGAATCGGCGGCGCCGTCCGCTTCACCTGCAGGTTGAGCGTGAATTCATTGACGCGATCGCTCGCCGCCGCACCACGCTGCGTGCGCCGTCCCGGGCATCGGGACCAGCTTGATCTCCACGAGCTCGGGCGAGGACAGCCACGGCGAGCTCTGGACATTGCGCATGAGCGTCGACACGCGCGCGTTCGACTGAGCGTAGCCGATCAGCGTGATCTTGGTTCCGGCCTGCCGAATCGAGCGGAGGTAGATTCCGTCGGGCAGCTGGCGCACCAGCTGATCGAGCAGGTGCACCGACTCGTTGCGTGTCGCCTGCAGCGTTTCCACGACCTGCTTGCGCGACAGGACCTGCGAGATCTGGTCGCGCAGCTTGTCGATCTCCTTGATCTGCTCGTCGAGCTTGACGATCTCGGTCTTCAGCAGCGTGTTGCGGCTGTTCTGGCCGTCGATCTGCGACGCGAGCACGATGTGCACGAGCCCGACGACGCCGAGCCCCGCCACGACGAGCAGCGCGGCCATCGAGACGAACTGGCGCTGGCGTGCCTGCCGCTTCTGCTCGCGGTGCGGCAGCAGATTGATGCGGACTTGCGTGCTCATCTTGCGGGCCCCCTCGATTCCCGGAGCTCATCGGGAAAACCTCCCCCAGGCTAGTCGCTTCGCGACGTCGCACACCCCCTCCTCGAAGGAGGGGGCGGATGACTCCCCCCGAAGCGAACTTGGTTCGCTTCCCCCAGGGGGCGCGGCGACCTCGGGCGGCCCTTCGGTCGCCGAAGCCTTGGGACGGCCCGGCGGCGCTCATTCGAAGCTTCGCAGCGCCAGGCCGCAGGCGATCAGCAGCATCGGAGCGTCCTGCGCGAGCTGGCGCGGACGGACGCGATCGCTGGTCTGCATGTTCACGAACGGATTCGCGAGAACGGTGGCGACACCCGCGCGCTTCGCGACCAGCTCGTCCAGGCCAGGCAACACCGCACCGCCGCCGGCCAGCACGATGTGGTCGACCTGGTTGTACTGCGTCGACGTGAAGAAGAACTGCAGCGCGCGCGTGATCTCGAGCGCGAGCGTCTCCATGAACGGCTGCAGCACATCGTTGTCGTAGTTTTCCGGCAGCCCCTGATTCCGCTTCGCCGACTCCGCTTCCTCGGGCGAGAGGTTGAACGCACGCTGGATGTCCATCGTCAGCTGGTTGCCGCCGAACGCCTGGTCGCGGGAGAACAGGAACTGGTTGTTTCGCAACACGTAGAAATGGGTGACGTGCGCACCGATATCCACCAGCGCGATGTTCTGGTCGCGCCCGTTCGCGGGCAGCGACGGCGCGATCATGCGAAACGCTTCCTGCGTCGCATAGGACTCGACGTCCATCACGCGCGGCTTCAGGCCCGCGGCCTCGGCGATCGCGACGCGGTCCTCCACCTTCTCCTTGCGCGACGCGGCGATCAGCACCTCGACCTCGTCCGGATTGTTCGGCGCCGGGCCGATGGTCTGGAAATCGAGGTTGACCTCGTCGAGCGCGAAGGGTATGTACTGATTGGCTTCCGCCTCGACGGTAAGCTCGAGCTCCTCCTCCTTCTGACCGGAGGGTACGATGATCTTCTTGGTGATGACCATGGCCGACGGGAGCGCGAGCGCCACCGACCGGTTCCGGCTGCCGAGACGCTTGAACGCGCGCTTCAGCGCATCGCTGACCTGGTCGAGGTTGCTGATGTTGCCGTCCTGGACGACGTCCTTGGCGAGCGGCTCGATCGCATAGCGCTCGAGCCGGTAAGTGCCTTTACCAGCCTCCGAGAGCTCGACCAGCTTGAGCGATGTCGATGCGATGTCGATACCGACCAGCGTTGGGGCCTTGGTCTTGAACAGGTCAAGCGCGGAGGCGAGGTTGTCGGTGAGCATGTAAGTAAGTTGACTTAAGCCTGACCGGGGTGGCGTGACCGGGGCGAAGTAAACGGGGCGAAGTAAACGGGGCGCGTAAAGCCCGATGCTGATAAGTTACATTAAACTCTGGCAGCAAGTATTTCCGGTGTCAATCTGTCCGACGGTCGTAGGTGCGGGTGTTGCATTCTCGTCAGGCGCCGGGGCGATTTAGGTCGATGAACGCAAGTTTTATTCCTCCGTGCTAAAACGCTGGCTCCTCTATGTCGGCTCGGTCGCCCTGGGCCTGGCGCTGGTCGGCTCGCTGCTGGGCGCATTCATCCTGGCGCTGTTGTACCCCACACTTCCATCGCTCGAGACGCTGACCGACTACCGGCCGAAAATCCCGCTTCGCGTGGTTTCCGCCGAGGGCGAGCTCCTGGGCGAATTCGGCGAGGAGCGCCGCGCGGTCGTGAAGATCGCCGAAGTCCCGGATGTCATGAAAAAGGCCATTTTGGCCGCCGAGGACGAAAGGTTCTATTCCCACGGGGGAGTCGACTATCTGTCGGTCATGCGGGCCGCCTGGACCAACGTCACCTCGGGTACCCAGCAGGGGGCCGGGACGATCACGATGCAGGTCGCCCGGAACTTCTTCCTGACCCGCGAGAAGACGCTCACCCGCAAGCTCCGCGAGGTGCTGCTGGCCTGGAAAATCGAAGGCAGCCTGACCAAGGACGAGATCCTCGAGCTCTACGTGAACCAGATCTTTCTCGGCCAGCGCGCCTACGGGTTCGCGGCCGCGTCCCAGATCTATTTCGCCAAGCCGCTCAAGGATGTCACCGTCGCCGAAGCGGCGATGCTGGCCGGATTGCCGAAGGCGCCGTCGTCGTTCAACCCGGTAACGAACCCGAAACGAGCCAAGGCGCGCCAGCAGTACGTACTCAGGAGGATGCACGAGCTTCGATATATCAACGACGGGGCGCTCGCCGAAGCACAGAATGCGCCACTCGCGGTTCGGCAGGGCGTGCGCGAAGTCGTGTCGATCCACGCGGAATTCGCGACCGAGATGGCCCGGCAGGTCGTGTTCGAAGCCTACGGCGAGGACGCGTATACGAAGGGACTTACCGTCTGGACGACGCTGCGCCGCGTCGACCAGGAAGCCGCATATGCCGCTGTACGTCGAGGAGTGCTCGATTACGACCGTCGGCACGGTTACCGGGGACCCGAGGCCTACGCAAACCTACCGAGTGATCCGGCCGAAGCGGACCAGGTTCTGGAACGGGTGTTTGCCGAGACGCCGGACGGGGACAACCTGCTGACGGCGGTGGTTCTGGAGGCGGGAGCCAGCGAGGTCAAGGCGATGCTTGCCTCCGGCGACGCGATCTCCGTCAACGGAGAGGGGTTGCGGTTCGCCGCGCGGGCGTTGTCCGACAAGTCGCCCCCCAGCCAGCGGATCCGCCGCGGCGCCGTGATCCGGGTGGCGAAGGACGAGAAAGGCCGCTACGGCATCGCCCAGGTCCCTCAGGTCGAGTCGGGATTCGTCGCCCTCGATCCGCGGGACGGGGCGGTTTACGCGCTGATCGGCGGCTTCGACTTCGACCGGAACAAGTTCAACCACGTGACGCAGGCGCAGCGGCAGCCGGGCTCGGCGTTCAAGCCGTTCATTTACTCGGCCGCGCTGGAGAAGGGTTTTTCGCCGGCGACCGTCGTCAACGACGCACCGTTCTTCGTGCCGGCCGACCGCGCCGGCGGCGACGAATGGGAACCGAAGAACTACGACGGGAAGTTCGACGGGCCGATGCGCATCCGCACGGCGCTCGCGAAGTCGAAGAACCTCGTCACCGTGCGCGTGCTGCAGGCGATCGGCCCGCAATACGCCCAGGACTACATCACCCGCTTCGGTTTCGACCCGAAGCAGCATCCCGCCTACCTGACGATGGGGCTCGGCGCCGGCTCGGTGACGCCGCTGCAGATGGCGAGCGCTTATGCGGTCTTCGCGAACGGCGGCTACCGCGTGAACCCTTATCTGATCTCGAAGATCACCGACGCGAAGGGCACGACGCTGTCGGCCGCGAAGCCGGCGATCGCGGGCGGCGAGGCAGAGCGCGCGATCGACCCGCGCAACGCGTTCATCATGACGTCGATGCTTCGCGACGTCGTAGCGTACGGCACCGCGACGCGTGCGCAGGCGCTCGGTCGCAAGGACATCGCCGGCAAGACCGGCACGACGAACGAGCACGTCGACGCGTGGTTCGCCGGGTACACGTCGTCGCTCGTCGGCATCGCGTGGATCGGCTACGACCAGCCGAAGACGCTCGGCAACAACGAGACCGGTTCCGTCGCCGCGTTGCCGATCTGGATCAGCTACATGCAGCGGGTCCTGAAGAACGTCCCGGAGAAGCCGACGGAGACACCCGAAGGTGTGCTTTCGCTGCGCATCAACGCGGACTCCGGCCTGCGCGACGACAACGGCGCGCTGTCGGAGTGGTTCTTTTCCGAATACATCCCTCGCCGCGAGGAGCCGTCGCTGGCGCCGCCTCAAGGCACCGGCGGGCGTCCGGTGCAGGACGTCCGCAACCAGCTGTTCTAGTTGACGCGGCCGAAAGTAAAACCCTACTTTCGGCCGGGGAAGCTTCCCGAAAATCGGTGCTGAGTTACGTCACTGAGGCCACACGATTTTCGGCGGAACTGCAGGAAACTGCGCGAATGATTGGCGTTAACACCCCTGGTAACTTCCGATGAGCCGCCGCGCGCCGCGCTCCACAGCGAAATTCGAAGCGCGCCGTGCCGAGCGCCGTTTCGGTCTCGGCCCGGACGGCGCCCAGCGCGCAACCATCGCGCAGGTCGCCGCTCGCCTGATCGCCGAGCACGGCCTCGCCGACTGGTCGCTCGCGAAGCGCAAGGCAGCGCGACAGCTCGACCTGCCCGAGCGTGCAGCGTTGCCCGGCGATGACGAGATCGAGGCGGCGCTGCGCGACTACCACGCGCTGTTCGGCGGCGCCGCCCACGAAGCGAGCCTGCGGGCGCAGCGCGAGGAAGCGCTGCTGTGGATGAAGAGGCTTGCAGCGTTCCGGCCGCTGCTGGTCGGCGGGGTCGCCGAAGGCTGGGCGACCGAGCACAGCGACATCCGTCTCGAGCTTGCGGCCGACGACGCGAAAGCGGTCGAGATGGCGCTGGTCAACGGCGGCTGCAGTTATCGCTCGCTGCCGCAACGCAACGGCGATTCGTCATCGGATCTCGCGATCGAGACGCGGCGTGGCGTCGTGCGGCTCACCGTTCGCACGCACGGGGCGGCGCGGCAGCTGCCGCGGCGCGACCGGCATGGGCAGGAGGAAGTTCGGCTCGATTTCGACGGCCTGGCTGCGCTATTGGACCGATGAGAAACGGCGCGCATTGCCCACTTCGGGCGCCCGCTGAAAGAGCTACCAAACAACGCGCATTTGCGCACGTCGAGGCTGCGTTCGACGTCACGCGTCCTTCAACCACCGCGCGGCGTCCAGCGCGAAATAGGTAAGGATCGCGTCCGCACCCGCGCGCTTCATCGACAGCAGCGACTCGAGCACGCACGCGCGCTCGTCGAGCCAGCCGTTCTGCGCGGCCGCCTTGAGCATCGCGTACTCGCCGGAAACCTGATAGACGACCGTCGGCAGGCCGAACGTGTCCTTCACGCGGCGGACAATGTCGAGATACGGAAGCCCGGGCTTGACCATCACCATGTCGGCGCCCTCGTCGATGTCGAAGTAGGTCTCCCACAGCGCCTCGTCGCTGTTCGCCGGGTCCATCTGGTAGGTGTACTTGCTGCCGCCCTTGAGGTTGCCGGCCGACCCGACCGCATCGCGAAACGGCCCATAGAAGCTCGACGCGTACTTCGCCGAGTACGCAAGGATGCGGGTAGGCATGTGCCCTGCGGCATCGAGCGCCTCCCGAAGCGCGCCGACGCGGCCATCCATCATGTCCGAAGGCGCGACGACGTCCACGCCGGCCTGCGCATGCGCGAGCGCCTGCTTCACGAGCGCGACGACGGTCTCGTCGTTCATGACGTAACCGGTGTCGTCGATCAGGCCGTCCTGGCCATGGCTCGTATACGGATCGAGCGCGATGTCGGTGACGATGCCAAGACTCGGGAAACGCTCCTTCAGCGCACGAATCGTGCGCGGCACCAGCCCTTCGGGATGCCACGCCTGTGCGGCATCGTCCGACTTGAGCTCCGACGGCACCACCGGGAACAGCGCCATCGCCGGAATGCCGAGCGATACGCACGCTTCGGCGTCGCGCAGCAACCGGTCGATCGACTTGCGTGCGACGCCGGGCAGCGATGGCACGGGCTCCTCGCGCTTCGCTGCCGTCGAGCACGAAGACCGGATAGATGAAGTCGTCGGCCGCAAGCCGATGCTCTCTTCCGAGGCGGCGCGAGAAATCGTCGCGGCGCAAGCGGCGCGGGCGCCGCGCCGGGAAACGGCCGGTGAACGCGAACGTCATGGAAGTCCTCTCGTGACCTTGTGCATGCGCGAATCCTAGCCCAGCCACGCTCGCGCGCGCCGGCGACCGGCGATTGCGGGACGACTACACGACGGAAGGTCGTCCTTGCGGAGTCGGATGCGATTCGTCCTCGAACTGCGGAACTCGGGCGTGGCCCGCACGGTCACAACAAGCGGACGGTGAACGTCTCCCGCTTTCCTCCCTGAGCGGGTGCCCGAGCCGGCGTTATTTCGCCGGCTTCGGGCGTTTCTTGAGGCCCCGCGTCACTCCCCTTGATCGCGGGGCCTTTTCTTGGTGCTCGCATCAGAGCCCAAGCCATCCTGCGAGCACCGCATCGGCGTCGGCGACGCCCATTCGCCGCGTCGCCGAGAACGGCAGCACCGTTACCGACATCGCCTGCGCGGGAAACTTCTCCACGATGCGAGCGCGGATGTTCGCTGCGGCCCGGGCCTGCTCCGACTGATTCAGCTTGTCGCTTTTCGTGGCGAGAACGAGCACCGGGCGTCCCGAGGGCACGAAGTGCTCGAGCAGCGTCAGGTCCAGCGTCCTTCAATCCATGCCGCGCGTCGCTGACGAGCACGAGACCGACCAGCGTACTCCGCGTGGTCACGTAGTCCCAGAGAAAGTCCTGCCACGTTTTCTTGATCTCGCGCGCGACGGCCGCGTACCCGTAGCCGGGCAGATCGGCAACGAGCCCTCCGCTGCGCAGCGCGAACAGATTGATCTGCTGCGTCCGGCCGGGGGTGCGGCTCGCGAACGCGAGGCGTGTGCGATTAGCCAGCGCATTGATCGCGCTCGACTTGCCGGAATTCGAACGGCCGGCGAACGCGATCTCCGGGGGGCCGGGGGGCGGCAGCTGCGCGCGTGACGCGACGCCGGTCACGAACGTTGCGCCATTGAGCACCTGGGGCACGCGCAGATCGGCGGCGGGCGCGCTTCGAGGCACGCGCGGGTCCGGTACAATGGCGTGCTTTTTCACGGGGAAGGCGAGCGCAGAGCGCTCGATCGAGGAGCAAAACCAATGAATCGCCTGCTGTTGCTGGCCGCATGCCTCTGGCCGGCCGTCGTCGCTGCGCAAACGCCAGCGGCCACTCCGAACGCGAAGGCCGATCTCGAGCGCGGGAGGCAGCTCGCGACGCAAGTCTGCGCAGCCTGCCACGGCGTCGACGGCAACAGCACCGCGCCAGCGAATCCGAACATCGCGGGCCAGCACGCCGACTATATCATCCAGCAACTCGCGCACTACAAGGCGGGAATCCGCCAGAACCCGATCATGCAGGGCATCGCGGCCGGCATGACGCCCGACGACATCCGCGCGGCTGCCGCCTACTATTCACAGCAGAAGCCGAAGGGCCTCGCGGCGCGCGATGCATCGCTGGTCAAGGTCGGTCAGGCGCTGTGGCGTGGCGGCGATGCAGCCACCGGCGTTCCCGCGTGCAGCGCGTGCCACGGCCCGACGGGTGCCGGCATCCCGAAGAACTATCCGCGCGTCGCCGGCCAGTACGCCGATTACATTTACGCGCAGCTCAAGGCTTTCGGCGCGGGCCAGCGCGGCATGGACAAGGAAGGCAAGGACGCGAACGGGCGCGTCATGCATGGGATCGCGAAGCAGATGAGCGACATGCAGATGCGTGCGGTGGCTGAGTATGCGGCGGGCCTTCGATGAAACCAGCCGATGAAAAACGCGTCCGCAAATTCTGAGGATGACGCAGTCGTCAGCGCTGCACGTTTTTCATCGGGTTTGAAAGTGGCGGCCGCCTCGGGGCGGCCCGTCGTCGGCCGCAATTCAAGGCACGAAACAACGAGCGTTGTGCGGAACGCGGTGCTACGGCCGTGAGCTCCTAGTGCGCGCCACGATCGCCGCGCTGAACGTCTACCCGGTCAAGAGCTGTCGCGGGCTGGCCGCCGATCGTGCGGAGGTGACGCGGGATGGACTCGCGGTCGACGGCGTTCGCGATCGCGAATGGATGGTCGTCGACTTGCGGGGCCGGTTCGTGACGCAGCGCGAGCTCCCGCGGCTGGCGTTGGTCGGGACCGAAGCCGTAAACGGCCGGATGCAGCTGTCCGTGCCGGGGCTCGCGGCTCTCGTGCCCGACGAGCAGGGACCGGCGCGCGATGTCGTCGTCTGGAGCGCGCAGGTTCGCGGTCGGGACGGCGGCGACGCGGCTGCCGATGCACTGTCCGCGTATCTCGGACACGACGTGCGGCTCGTCCGGTTCGACGATTCGCAGCCACGGCGCGTCAATCCGGACTACGCGGGAACGAGCGGCGCAACGACCCTCTATGCCGACGGCTATCCGCTGCTGGTGATCGGGCAGGCATCGCTCGACGACCTGAACGGCAAGCTTGCCGCGCGCGGGCTCGCGAAGCTTCCGATGAACCGTTTCCGACCGAACGTCGTCGTGGAAGGTCTCGATCCGTACGACGAGGATCACGTCGACACGCTGGCGATCGGTGACGTCGTTCTGAAGCTCGTGAAGCCCTGCACGCGCTGCGAAGTGACGACGACCGACCAGGACACGGCGCGACGATCGCAGGAGCCGCTGCGCACGTTGTCGACATACCGGCGCGACGACCGGCTGGCCGGTGTCACGTTCGGCGTGAACGCGATCGTCGTGCAGGGCGCCGGCTCGGCGATCGCGGTCGGCGACGATGCGCAGGCGACGCTCAGGTTCTGAATGCAAAAAGTCAGGCACCGGCCTGAGCGCTGCAGGGCCGTCCCAAAGTGCTCGCCCCCTCCTTCGAGGAGGGGGTGTGCGACGTCGCGAAGCGACTAGCCTGGGGAAGGTTATCCAACACGCGGCCGGCGCCTGATCCGGAGGAAGCTATCGGGATCGCTCGGATCGTTGAACAGGACCGGCAGCCGGATGCTGCCGTGCCCGTATTGCGGGAAGCCGGCCGTGCGTTGATCGCCCGGATTGAGGTTCGACGCCGTGTCGTCCGGCGGGAAGAGCACGAGCGTGCCCAGGAACTCGAGCATGAAACCCTGCTGCACATCGGGCAGCCTCGCATACGCATCGCGCGCCGCCTGCGCCTCGCCGCCATGGCGCAGGATCACCTCGTTGAGGTTGATGCTGCGGCCGTCATGACCGTACGGCGCGGTCGTTGCAACACCCCACAGCGGCGTCGTC
This sequence comes from uncultured beta proteobacterium, assembly GCA_963804205.1. Lineage (GTDB taxonomy): Bacteria > Pseudomonadota > Gammaproteobacteria > Burkholderiales > Casimicrobiaceae > VBCG01. Next base: position 124,316 of record CAWDPJ010000018.1, read on the forward strand.
ATGAACTCGCGCCGTGTCGAGCCGTCGTAGTTGCGCTCGTAGAACCCGGGGCCGAGATCGTGACGCTTGAAGTCGGTGTAGATGTTCCTCACGACGAATGACGCGCCTTTCGGCTGCTTCGCCGGCGGATAACCGCTGCGGTCGTCGACCGCATCGAACAGCGCGGTCGCGGTCGCGAACAGATTGTTGAACAAGCCGCGCTCTGTGTCGTAAGCGGTCTCCACGTCGGCGACGCGCCGGTCGCGCTTGACCGTCAGCTCGGGGATGTGGCAGCCCGCGCAACCGATCCGCGCGAACAGCTTCCGCCCCTTTTCGCTGCCCTCCGTCGTCTTGTAGGTCGCCGGCTTGAAATAGTTGAGCAGATAGAACTCGAGGTAGTCGACGAGACTCACGGGGATCTCGTTCGCGAGCCCGTCGCGATCCGGATCCTCGTCCGCCCGCGCCGCGGGCGGCCCCTCGAGCTGATCGAGCTTGCCATCGAGCACCATGCCGGAGGGCGTCACATAGCGTCCGCCGGCTTTCGCGGCAGCAAGCTCCGGATCGACCGCCTGCAGGCCCATCTCGTCGTTGAGCGCGCCGACGATGAATTCGCGGATCGAGATCTTGCCGCCATGCGCGAAGAACGGCCTCACGCGCAGGTCTGCGTCCACGCCCCGGACCAGCGAGGCGTCGACGGTGCCGTCGGGCATGGCCTTGATCGCGCCGAAATCGATGCCCTTGCTGCCGAGCGCCCGGGTCACCGGAACACCTGCGGCGACGGCATCGGCGATCGTTGCGTCCCGGGTTGCGCGAAGATCGGAGGTGATCTCATCGGCCAGCATTTCCTTCAGTCCGAGCCCGAAAAGATGCGGCGCGTCCCGGCTGTCCGGTCGCGTCACGACGAGGCCGCCCGACTCCCGCGGAACCGCGCGGCCGACCGTGGCACGCGGCACAGCTGTCTGCCAGTCCGGCGCCGATCGCCAGCGTAACGTTGAGATCGCCGCGGCCGTCGCCGGTCAACGGACCCGCACCCTCCTCGAACGTGAACTTGCGCTGGAACAGCTGCCGTCCACGGCGAATGGCGCGAAAGGGATCGCGGGCGATCACGTAAGACGACGAATAGGGCGTCGACCAATCGCCGCGACCGGGGCCGATCTGCTCGGCCAGGGTCTTCGCAATGCCTTCGTTCGCGACGTTGGGTGCACGCGTACGGTCGACCATTTGCGCGAAGCCGATCTGATCGGTCGCGACGATTGCCGCCACGCCGACGGTCGCCAGGATCAGAAAACGAGTCTTCATCGTGCTCCTCCGTGCTCTCGAGGTTCCCGCGTGTAGCTTCGTACAGCAGCTACGTACGTCGGGTCCTACTTGCATAGACGTATTTGGAGGACAGATTCCGACACGCACCGACAGGCGTCAACGCGAATAATCCGCGTGCGGCCGGATCGTGCCGCGGCGCAGATGGTTGACAAGTCAACGAACTGCGGATGCGGGTACTGCGGCGACCCGGGTGAAATGAGCCCCGAGTTGCGGATGGCTGGCCACGATGGCCCGCGCGCGGGCCTCGAGCGCGGCAGCGGCGCTGCGCTGGTTGAGCTCCGCCAGGCAGGCAGCGAGTGCGAGCTGCGCTTCGGCGAGCGAGGGACTGAGCGGCACATCCAGTGCCTCGCGGAGCTTCAACTGCGCGTTCGAGATTCAACCGCGCGTTGGCAAAGTCGCGCGCCTGGTACTGCGCCTGGCCAAGTCGCAACGCCGCCTCGGCCTCGAACGAGCGTAGTATTCGCGCAGCGGCGAACGCTGCAGCGATTGCAGCGCCTCCTGAGCGCTCTGCGCAGCTTCCGCGAACCGATGCTGGCGCAGCTTCGCGTTGGAAACGAGCAGGCTCGCGGCGATCGCGTCGAGCGGCAACGGAAGCCGCGCTGCATGCCGCGGCGGCACGATGTCGCGAAGCAATTCGAGCGCCGCTGGCGGAATCGCCGCGCGCGATCGCGAGGCGCGCGCGCTCCAGCAGGAAACGATTGTTCGTGGCCGGGTCGGCGGCGCTCCCGATGCGGCGCCAGATGTCCGCCGCTTCGACGAGCAGCTTGTCCGCCTCGTCGTAGCGGCCCAGCGCCGTGTAGAGCGACCCCTGCACGCGCAGCGCCCACGCGAGCGGTGACGAGTCCGGATAGTGCTGGCGTGCGTCGGCGACATCCACGGCGATGAATCGCTCGGCCTCCTCCAGCGAGCCTTCGGCGAGCAGGCTGGCGCCGCGGATTCCCGGACACGACGGCGATGACGTAGCCGGGCGGTGGCGGCCCCGAGCTCGGCGCGAGCTTGGCCGTCACGCTATCCAGCAGCAGCCGGCCCTCGGCGCGTCGCGACGTCGCGTGCAGAAAAGCGCCGAGCTTCGCTTCGGACTGCAGCGTCTCGCCGTGATTGGGACCGTTGCGCTCGAGCGACACTGCGAGCGCTTCGCGATAATGCCGCTCGGCTTCTGCCACGTCGCCGAGCGCCGCGCGCGATGCGGCGATGCCCGACGAGCGGCACGATCAGGTACGCCGACGAGCCGGCATCGCGTCGCCGCACCTCGGCCAGCGTTTCGCGGTAAAGCGCTTCCGCCGCCTCGAACTCGCCGAGCGACGAGCGCGCCCGGGCGGCCACCTGCAGCGCGAGCGGCACCTTCCACGTGTCGGGATTGTGCTTGCGAAAGAACGCGACCGCCTCGTCGGCGTAGCGGCGCGCGTCCCCGATCGACGTGTAGCTGTTGGCCAGCGCATACAGCGTGAGCAGCTGGCCGCGCCGCTCCGAAGAGAAGTCGCCCGCGTTGTCGAGCACGCGTCGCGTCTCGTCGAGCACGGCGAGCATCTGCGCACGCTGCGGCGAATCGAGGATCGCCTCGGCATACGAGAGCAGCGCCTCGGCGACACGCGGGTCATCCTGTCCGTACGCGCGCCGCGCGATCTCGATCCGCTGTCGTTGCTGCTTCGCCGCCTCGTCGGGCAAGCCCGAGCTGCATGTACATGTTCGCAAGCGTGTCCAGCACTTCGTTCTGCGCATCGGGCGCGTTTTTGAGGCCTTCGTCGACACGCTTGGCGCCAAGGTCGAGCAACGCGCGGGCCGTCGTCTGCCGCGCCTTTTCCGGGTCGCGCTGCTCGACCGAGTTGGTGCGGAAAATGTCGAGCAGGAAATCCTGCACGACCTTGGCCTTGGTGGCTTCGCGTTGCGCTGCGACGGCATGGTCGCGCGCGACGCTCGCCTGCCAAAGCGACACGGCGGTGCCCGCGGCGAGCGCGAGGGCGGTCACCGTCGCGCCGCCGACGGCCCACTTGTTGCGCGTGACGAACTTGTGCAGGTGATACGTCCGGCTGTCGGGACGCGCGAGCACGGGCTCGCCGCGCAGATGCCGCTGCAGATCGTGCCCGAGCGCGTCGGCGGTCCGGTAGCGTTGTGCGGGTTTTTTCTTCAGCGCCTTGAGCAGGATCGTGTCGAGATCGCCCGCGAGCTCGCGATGCAGCTTTCGCGCGCTCGCCGATCGCGCGCGTGCGACGACTTCGGGGAATCGCGAGCCTGGCTGGGCTTGATCGGATCCGCGCCAAGGATCGCGTCCTCGAGCGCGCCGCGCGAGTCGCGCTTCAGCTGGTACGGGCGCCGGCCGCAGAGGAGCTCGTAGAGAACGACGCCGAGCGCGTAGATGTCGCTCGAGGTCGTCACCGGGTCGCCGAGGATCTGCTCGGGCGAGGCGTAGTCCGGCGTGAATGCGCGGCCCGCGACCTGCGTCAAGCGCCGAGTCGTCGGCGTGACCTTCGGCAATGAGCTTCGCGATGCCGAAGTCCAGCAACCGCACCTGGCCGTCCGCGGTGACGAGGATGTTGGCGGGCTTCAGGTCGCGGTGCACGACAAGGTTCGCGTGCGCGAACTGCACGGCCCCGATGACCTGCAGGAACAACTCGATCCGGTTCCGGAGGTTCAGCGCTCGCGCATCGCAGTAGGTGGTCAGCGGCTGCCCCTCGACGTACTCGAGCGCCAGGTACGGCTGGCCGTCCTCGGTGAATCCCGCGTCGAGCAGCCGCGCGATATGCGGATGGTCGAGCCCTGCAAGGATCTGCCGCTCGCGTGCGAAGCGTTCCGTCGCCGCGGCTTCGAGGCTGCGATGGACGAGCTTGAGCGCGACGCGACGCGAGAACAGGCCGTCCGCGCGTTCGGCGAGCCACACGGAGCCCATGCCCCCCTGACCGAGCGGCGAGATGACCCGGTAAGGCCCGATCGCCTTGTCGACCCACGACTCGCGTGCGCCTGCGGCTGCAAGTCGCCGCTCGATGACGTCGCGCGTCTCGAGCAGGCGCTCGGCCTGCGCAGCGGATGCGGATTCGAGCAGCTCGCCGAGTTGCGCGGCCAGCTGCGGATCGCGATCCGCGAGCTCGGCGAGCCACGCTTCGCGCTGTCCCGGCGGATGCGCAAGCGCCTCGTCCAGCAGCGTCGACAGCCGCTCGAATTCCGTCGGGCTCAGGTCGCCGACGCTGCATGTCGGCAGTCTGAACGCAGTCGATCGCCCGCACAACGCGCGTTGCTCCGTGCCGTTTCCCGCGGGCGCCGACGGGCCGCCCCGAGGCGCCCGCCTGATTCCATCCCGATGAAAAACGTGCAGCGCGGCGCTTCGTATCGCACGGGCTTCGCGGACGCGTTTTTCATCGGCTGCTCTATCCATCAGCTTGCGCAGGACCGCCCGCGCCTTCTCCCAGTCGCGCTCGACGCTGCGCACGGACCTGCCGCTGATCTCGCTGATCTCGGCGACCGAAAGTCCTGCGAAGTAGCGCATCTCCACGAGCTTGCGCAACTCGGGCGCGAGCCGTCCCAGCGCATCGAGCGCATCGTCGATCGCCAGCAGCTGCTCGTCGTCGATCGCCTCGTTCGCCATGCCGGTCGTGAGCTGCAGCGGCTCCGCGCCACCGCCGCGCTTGCCGGCGCGACGCTCGCGCACCGTGTCGAGCACGACGCTGCGCATGACCTTGCCGACGTAGGCGAAGAACGCCGGGCGGTCCGCTGGCGCGAGTCCACCGCGCGCGGCGAGCTTCAGGTAGCTCTCGTGCACGAGCATCGTCGTGTTGAGCTCCGCTCGACCGCCGTTTCGGTAAAGATTGCCGTGCGCGAGCCGCTTCAGGTCGCCGTACATGCGCGCGAAGAGCTCGCGCGAAGCGTTCGTGTCGCCCGAATTCGCCGATCGAAGCAGCTGCGTGATGTCGCCCATCGCGTCCAGGAGTCCTGTGAGCGCCGCAGGGCCGCTCCCAAGGCGCTCCTCCCCCTCGGGGGAAGGCGCGCAGCGCCAGGGGTCCACCTACAAGCGCCCAGGCCGGCAACATTACTCCAGCGGGGCGCAGGATGCACGCAGCATCCGTGCTATGGGCGACTTGACGGTACGGGGTCAGCTCGCCGCTGCCGCGCACATGATCACCGAATCCGGGCCGTAGCCTTCCGGAAGCCAGCGCGGATCGCTGCGCAACTCGTCGCGGATCGTGACTTCCGGCGTGTACCGGTGGTTCGTCGTCGCTGTATTGAAGAACCGCCAGACCGGCAAGGTTCCGGGCGGGCAGCGCCGGTAACGAGGTTCGGCAGCGCGATGTAGAACACGCTCGGGCTCTCGTAGATCCAGCTCGCGCCGAACCGCGCGAGCGTTTGCGCGCATTCGTTCGGGTCGCCCGAATAGAAATGCGAGTCGCCGACCTCGGGTCGTCAAGTAGAAGCGGCACACCGGATTCGTGCCGGCCGTCGGAACGTTGTACGCAAGGAACCGGATGCCGGTACGCACCCAGCCGCGGAGCACGCCGGTGTCCAGCAGGTTGATCTCGTTCGCGTCGGTCGTGATGAAGAAGTGGTCCAGACCCTCGTTGTAGAACTCGACTGCGACTGCCTGTCCGGTAGTGTTCAAGGCATCGGGCGTCAGGTACTGCCGGGTCAGCGGCAGCATGTTGTCGATGCGCGAGTAGTAGTCGACGCCGTTGAGGAAGTTGCAGGAAGCATCGCCGCCGAACAGGCCGCCGCGCAACTCGTAGTAGCCGCCGCTCGCGAGGAAGGTGAACAGGCCGGAACCGGACGAGCCGGTCTTCGGTCGTGCCCTGGCTCCATAGCATGCGGATGAAGCTGGAGCCGTCGCTGAACGAGCTGGTAGCCGGTCGATGTTTCCCTGGCTGAACTTCCCCAGATCGCCGCCGGGATGATGAAGGCCGGTGGCGACTGCGCCCTCGGGAACGGGCTCTGCGCGCCAGGCGGTGAACGTGACGCCGGCCGGCGGCGCGCCATTCAGCCGCAGCAGCAGCCAGTCCCAGTCGTCGCTGCGGGCGAGCAGCATTGCGCCGCCAGCCTGCAGCGCGTACGGCGGAGTCGATGTGATGTTGCACGCTTGCCCCGGTCCCGGTTGAGCGCGGAAGAACCAGTAGACGTTCAGCGTGGACGCCATGAAGCCGCGTCCTCGCGGATGCAGTGGTTCGCGGTGAACACGTAGGGCGTGAACGACGTCGTGGAGTCGTTCAGCATCGTGCCCGAGCACAGGTAGGTGAAGCCGACGCGATCGTTGTACACGAGCTTGCCGACGCTGTTCGCAGCATGCGTCAGCGCCGCCGAAGGCGAGACGCACGCGATGTCGATGTTGCACGACCCCGCACTGCCGATGTCCTCGACGCGCTTCGTGTCCATGCGCTGCACATCTTCACCCGCGACGACCAGATGCGACAGCGGTCCCATCACCAGCGCGACACGGTCGAAGCTCGCGCCGTTGGCCGCCTGAAGCTCGATGATCGCGGTGTCGCCCTCGAGCACCGGCGTCCAGAACAGTCCGTCGCGATCCGCGGCTTCCGCAACGGCGTTCACCGGATACGGGCCCATCACCTCGGCGCGCGCACCGTTGCCTGCAAATTTCAGCGTGAGATCCGGATGCACGCTCGGAAGCGCAAGCGCAATGCGAACCGCGGCCGCGCCTGGCGAGTGATCTCGATGCGCGCCGCGCGGCTGCCGTCGGCCAGCGCTTGCCAGGTCAGATCCGAGAGCACGATCGTGCGGGCGTCGGCAGGCAATGCGCGCGGGAAGCCGATGACGAGCGGCCGGCTCTTGGCCGGATTGGCACGGCCGACCCGCTTGGCCGCGACGCTCTTGTTCCGGTCCTTCAGCACCGCGCGTTCATTTGCCGAGGGTTCGGCGAGCACCACGCGCCGGACAGCGGCGGCGGGCGCCAGCTGCGCAGGCGCGGCTTTCGGGGTCGCGGCCGACGGACGGTATTCGGCGGGCGGGACGGAGGTTATAGGCCGGTGGATGACAAACAGACGGCAGCGATCACCCGCAGCAGGGACGGGAGTGACAAACAAACGTTCTCCACGACTGTCGCCATCCTCAGTTCGTCGAGGCCGCGCACATGATCACCGCATCCGGCCCGTAACCTTCCGCCACCCACCGCGGATCGAAGCGAAGCGCGTCGCGGATCGTGACGTCCGGCGTGTACCGGTGGTTCGTCACCACTCGTTGAAGAAGCGCCAGATCGGCAGGGTTCCCGCAGGGCAGACGCCGGTCACGAGATTCGGCAGTGCGATGTAGAACACGCTCGGGCTCTCGTAGATCCAGCTCGCGCCGAACCGCACGAGCGTCTGCGCGCATTCGTTCGGGTCGCCGGAGTAGAAGTGCGAATCGCCGACGCTCGGGCCTCAAGTAGAAGCGGCACACCGGATTCGTGCCCGGCTGTCGGCGCGTTGTACGCGAGGAACCGGATGCCGGTACGGACCCAGCCGCGGAGCACGCCGGTGTCGAGCAGGTTGATCTCGTTCGGGTCGGTCGTGATGAAGAAGTGGTCGAGACTCGCGGTTGTAGAACTCGACCGCCACCGCCTGTCCCGTCGTATTCGGCGCGTCGGGCGTCAGGTACTGGCGGGTCAGCGGCAGCATGTTGTCGATGCGCGAGTAGTAGTCGACGCCGTGCGGGAAGCTGCACGAAGCGTCGCCGCCGAACAGGCCGCCGCGCACCTCGTAGAAGCCGCCGCTCGGCGAGGAACGTGAACAGCCCGGAGCCGGACGAGCCGTTCTCGGTCGTGCCCTGGCTCCATCGCATGCGGACGAAGCTCGAGCCGTCGCTGAAACCGGTAGCTGGTGACAGCTCGGTCGCGCCGACAGTCGAGTTGCCCTGGCTGAACTTCGCCGAGATCGCCGCCACGGATGATGGAGGCCGGTGGCGATCGCGCCCTCGGGGACCGGCTCGGCGCGCCAGGCGGAGAACGTGACGCCGGCCGGCGGCGCGCGTGTTCAGCCGCAGCAGCATCCAGTCCCAGTCGTCGCTTCGCGCGAGCAGCATCGCGCCGCCGGTCTGCAGCGCGAACGGCGGGGGCGACGTGATGTTGCACGCCTGGCCCGGTCCCGGTTGCGCGCGGAAGAACCAGTAGACGTTCAGCGTGGATGCCATGAAGGCCGCGTCGCTCGCGGGATGCAGATGGTTCGGCGCGAGAACAGATACGGCGTGAACGACGTCGTCGAATCGTTCAGCATCGTGCCCGAGCACAGGTACGTGAAGCCCGCGCGATCGTTGTAGACGAGCTTGCCGACGCTGTTCGCCGCCTGCGTCAACGCGGCCGGACGGCGTGACGCAGGCGATATCGATGTTGCAGGACTCCGGACTCGCCGATGTCGGCGACATGCTTCGCGTCCACGCGCTGCAGCGTCGTCGCCGGCGACGACGAGGTGCGACAGCGGCCCCATGACCAGCGCGACGCCGTCGAAGCCCGCACCGGGCGGCCGCGTGAAGCTCGATGATCGCGGTATCGCCCTCGAGCACCGGCGTCCAGAACAGCACCGTCGCGATCGGCGGCTTCCGCGATCGCGTTCACCGGATACGGGCCGATGACTTCGGCACGCGCGCCGTTGCCGGCGAACTTGAGCGTCGAGATCGGGATGCGCGCTTGGCAGCGCGAGCGCAACCCGAAGCGCGGCGGCGCCGGGCGAGCTGATCTCGATGCGCGCCGCACGGCTGCCGTCGCCGAGCGTGTGCCAGGTCAGATCGGAGAGCACGATCGTGCGCGCGTCGGCCGGCAACGTGCGCGGAAAGCCGATGACCAGCGGCCGGCTCTTGCCCGGATTCGCCCGGCCGACGAGCTTCGCGGCGCTGCGCTTGTTCCTGTCCTTCGAGGATCGCCCGTTCCGTTGTCGACGGCGCGGCGAGCTCCACGCGTCGGGATGCGCGGCGGCGGGGGCCAGCAGCGCCGTCGCCGCTTTCGTCGAGCGCTGCCGACGGACGGTACTCGGCGGGAGGAACGGAGATCGCGGGCTTGACCGCAGCCGCACGAGCGTCGCCGATGCCCGACAGTCCGGCGGCAGCGGTCGCCGCGAGCGCGGCCGCGACGGCCAGCAATGCAGACAGACGAACGGTTCGCATCGAATCTCCCTGAATTTTCGGTCGGCCTCACGCCGGCGCACGACGGTTCCCCGCGTATTTCGATCAACGCACGACGACATGGTTCAGCCGACAGCGCGTCAAGCCGGCTCCGGGGGGCTCGCGAGGCACTCGTCGAGCGCCGCGCGCCAGTCCGGCAGCGCGAACCCGAACGTCCGCCGGAATTTCGTCGGTGTCGAGCACCCCGTACGCGAGGACGCCGCGCCGGCGTCGGGTAGTCGGCTGTTGCAATTGGTAACACACGCACGCCCGGCGTGTCGCGCAGGAACGCTTGCGCGAAGCGATACCAGCGTTGCCTCGCCGCCGCAGGACAGGTGATACAACCCGCCGCGTTCCGCGAGCGTCTCGCGACCGAGCTGGAGCACGCGCAGCGTTGCGCGCGCCAGCGCGCGCGACCAGTTCGGCACACCGACCTGGTCGTCGACGATGCGCAGCTCGTCGCGCTCGGCGGCGAGCCTGCGGATCGTCAGCAGGAAATTCGAGCCGCGCAGCCCGTAGATCCAGCTGGTCCGGAACACCAGCGCCTGCGCACCCGACGCGGCGATGCGCTGCTCGCCTTCGAGCTTGCTCGCACCGTACACCGACAAGCGGGGACGTCGGCGAGTCCTCCGAATACGGGACGCGCGAACGCCCGTCGAACACGTAGTCGGTCGAATAATGCACGAGCAGCGCGCCGGCGCGCTTCGCGGCCTCGGCGAGCACGCCCGGGCGCGATCGGCGTTGATCGCGAACGCCTGCGCGCGCTCCGACTCGGCGCGATCGACGGCCGTGTAGGCGGCAGCGTTGACGACGATCGACGGACGCAGCTCGCGGAACGCACTCTCGACGGCACCGGCATCGCCGATATCGAGCGTGTCGCGATTGGTGGCGACGACGGTGCCCAGCGATCCGAGCAGCGGCACGAGCTCGCGCGCCGATCTGGCCGTTCGCGCCCGTGATCAGGATCGTGCTCATGAGCGCCGCACGGTCACGGAGACAACTCCGCGTCCGCGAGCGGCGTTCCGGCCGCATCCTTCGCGGCAAGCGTCGGCGGCCCTTCGAGCGGCCAGTCGATCGCAAGCGCGCGGATCGTTCCACAGCAGCGTGCGCTCGTGCTCCGGATACCAGTAGTCGGTCGTCTTGTAGAGGAAATCGGCGAACTCGGAAAGCACGAGGAAGCCATGCGCGAAGCCCGGGCGGCACCCACAGCATCCGATGGTCGTCCGCGGACAGTCGTCACGCCGACCGAGCGCGCGAACGTCGGCGAGCTCGCGCGCAGGTCGACCGCGACGTCGAACACGTCGCCTGCGACGACGCGCACGAGCTTGCCCTGCGGCTGCCGGACCTGGTAGTGCAGGCCGCGCAGCACGCCGCGCCGCGAGCGCGAGTGGTTGTCCTGCACGAACGTCCGCGTCGATGCCCGCCGCGCGCAGCGCGCGCGCGTTCCAGCTCTCGAAGAAATAGCCCCGATCGTCGGTGAAGACGCGAGGCTCGACGATCCGCACGTCCGGGATCGCAGTCGCGATGACCCTCATCGATCCCACGTCGCTTCAGCCGATGACCGGGTCGCGCAGCAACCCGAGCAGATACTGGCCGTAACCGCTCTTCGCAAGCGCCGCCCCGAGCCGCTCGAGCGCCGCAGCGTCGATCCAGCCGAGCCGGTACGCGATCTCCTCGGGGCACGCGATCTTGAGTCCCTGCCGGCGCTCGATCGTCTCGATGTAGTGCGCGGCCTCGAGCAGCGACTCGTGCGTGCCGGTGTCGAGCCAGGCCATGCCGCGGCCCATGACCTCGCACGAGAGCTCGCCCCATTCGAGGTAGCGCTTGTTGACGTCGGTGATCTCGAGCTCGCCGCGCGCCGAAGGCTCGAAGCTCGCGCGCGACATCGAGCACCCGGTTGTCGTAGAAGTACAGGCCGGTCACGGCGTAGCGCGATCGCGGCTGCGCCGGCTTCTCCTCGAGGCTGATCACGCGGCCCTGCGCGTCGAACTCCGCGACGCCGTAGCGCTCGGGATCGGCGACCGGATAGGCGAACACCGTCGCGCCGGTCGCGCGCGCGTGCGCGCGCTCGAGCTGCACGTGCAGGTCGTGGCCGTAGAAGATGTTGTCGCCGAGCACCAGCGCCGCCGTGTCGCGCGCGACGAAATCGCGGCCGATCAGGAACGCCTGCGCGAGCCCGTCGGGCGACGGCTGCACGGCGTAGCGTGAGGTTGAGACCCCATTTCGCGCCGTCGCCCAGCAGCTGCTCGAAGCGCGGCGTGTCCTCCGGCGTGCTGATCAGCAGGATGTCGCGGATCCCGGCGAGCATCAGCGTCGACAGCGGGTAGTAGATCATCGGCTTGTCGTAGACCGGCAGCAGTTGCTTGCTGACGACCTGCGTCACCGGATAGAGCCGCGTGCCCGAGCCTCCGGCGAGGATGATGCCCTTGCGCGTCATCGGCTGCGTCCCGATCACGCGCTCGCGTGCGACGGCGCGTAATGCGCGGCGACCCAGCGCTGGTAATCGCCGCTCGTGACCGACGCGAGCCAGCCGGGATGGTCGAGATACCAGCGCACCGTCTTCGCGAGCCCGCTTGCGAACGTCTCCGACGGCGTCCAGCCGAGCTCGCGCCGGATCTTCGTCGCGTCGATCGCGTAGCGGCGATCGTGTCCGGGACGGTCGCGCACGAACGCGATCTGCGTCTCGTAGTCGCGGCCCGGGCGCACTCGCGCGAGGATCGCGCAAAGCGTCCTGACGACGTCGATGTTCTTCATCTCCGCGTTGCCGCCGACGTTGTAGGTCTCGCCGGGACGGCCCTGCGCGAGCACGGTCCGCAACGCCGAGCAATGATCGCCGACGTAGAGCCAGTCGCGGACGTTCTGGCCGTCGCCGTACACCGGCAGCGGCTTGCCGGCCAGCGCGTTGACGATCATCAGCGGGATCAGCTTCTCCGGAAACTGCCGCGGGCCGTAGTTGTTCGAGCAGTTCGTCGTGACCACCGGCAGGCCGTAGGTGTGGTGCCAGGCGCGCACCAGATGGTCGGACGCCGCCTTCGACGCCGAGTACGGGCTGTTCGGCGCATAGGCGGTCGTCTCGGCGAAGCCCGAAGCGTCCGGCGCGAGCGAGCCGAACACCTCGTCGGTCGAAACGTGCACGAAGCGGAACGCCTCGCGCTCGGCGTGCGGAAGCTCGTCGAGGTGCGCGCGCACCGCTTCGAGCAGGCGGAACGTGGCGGCGACGTTCGTCTCGATGAACGCCACCGGCCCGGCGATCGAGCGATCGACGTGCGATTCGGCGGCGAAATTCACGACGGCGCGCGGACGATGCCTGCGCAGCAGCTCGCCGACCAGCGCAGGGTCGCCGATGTCGCCGCGCACGAAGACGTGGCGCGCGTCGCCGTTCGCAGGCTCGAGGTTCCCGAGGTTGCCCGCGTAGGTCAGCTTGTCGAGATTGACCACCGGCTCGTCACAATGCGACAGCCAGTCGAGCACGAAGTTGGCGCCGATGAAGCCGGCCCCGCCGGTGACGAGGATCATCGGGAACGAGCGGGCTCGTCGTTGCGAGCCCGACACGGTGGGAAGGCGGCGATTTTACCATCGCGCGCCTCCTACACCTGCGCGTCGGCACCCCGTGGTAGGCGCGATACCAGTCGACGAAGCGGGCGAGCCCGACCGCAAGCGGTGTCGACGGCGCAAAGCCGGTCGCTGCGCGAAGCGCGTCGATCGACGCGTACGTCGCCTCGACGTCGCCCGGTTGCATCGGCAGCAGCTCGCGGCGCGCCGGCTTGCCGAGCAGGCGCTTCGAGCGTGGCGATGAAGTCGTCGAGCGCCACGGCCTGGTGGTTGCCGATGTTGTAGATGGCATACCGGAGCGCCTGTCGGTTGCGAGCGGGCGGACGCTCGAGCACGCGCACGACGCCCTGCACGATGTCGTCGACGTAGGTGAAGTCGCGGCGCATGCGGCCGTGGTTGAACACCTTGATCGGCTCGCCTTGCAGGATCGCCCGGGTGAACAGCATCGCCGCCATGTCGGGACGCCCCCACGGGCCGTAGACGGTGAAAAAGCGCAGCCCGGTCGTCGGCAGGCGATACAGGTGAGCTGTAGACGTGCGCGGCGAGCTCGTTGCTGCGCTTGGTCGCGGCGTACAGGCTGACCGGATGATCGACCGGCTGGTCCTCCGAGAACGGCAGCGTGTGGTTCGCACCGTAGACCGATGACGACGACGCGTAGACGAGATGCTCGACGCCGGTCCTGCGGGCGCCTTCGAGCACGTGGCCGAACGCGACGACATTGTTGCGATAGTAGGCCTCGGGATGCGTCAGCGAGTAGCGCACGCCCGGTTGCGCCGCAAGATGCACGACGTGCGTGAATCGGCCTTCTTCGAAGAGCCGTGCCGTCTGATCGGCCTCCGCGAGGTCGACGCGCTCGAAGCGGAAACGCTCGTCGGGCAGGAGCGTCGCAAGGCGTGCCTCCTTGAGCCGCACGTCGTAGTACGGATCGAAATTGTCGACGCCCACGACGGTCGCGCCCGCATCGAGCAGCGCGCGCGCAGTGTGCATGCCGATGAAACCGGCGGCGCCGGTGACGAGCACGCGTCCGGCGCGGGTCCCGCTCATGCGTCGCGCTCCATCGGCGCCTGCGCGCGTTGCAGCGCGCGCAGCTTGACGTACTTGAGGAAGCTCGCGAAGGCGCCGATCGAGACGTGCGCGAAGCCGGCCGCACCGTCGAGAAAGCCGCCCTTCAGCACGTAGAAGCGCAGGAACCGCGCGAGCGGCGACAGCGCGATGCGCGCGACGCCCGCGCGCTCGCCGCGAGCGTGCATCGCCTGCGCCTGCAAGCGTCGTGTAGCGGTTCTGCTTCGCGATGTAGTCGTCGATCGACTCGGCGGACGCATGCAGCAGGTCGCCGGCGAGCCGCACGACCGGACCGTCGGCCACGACGTGCTCGTGCACCGGATCGTCGGTCCAGCGCGCCCGCCGGCGGTCGAACAGCCGCACGTTCCAGTCCGGATAGCCTTCGCCATGCGCGAGCCAGCGGCCGAGGAAGCGGTTGCGACGCGCGAGCGCGTACGCAGGCGCAGACGGGCGCGCCCTGAGCGAAGAGCGCCGCGATCGACGCGGCGAGCTGCGGTGAAACGCGCTCGTCGGCGTCGAGGCACAGTACCCAGTCGTGCGCGGCCTGCGCAACCGCGAAGCGCTTCTGCGGGCCGAATCCTTCCCATGCGCGATGCAGGACGCGTGCGCCGCGGGACTTCGCGATTTCCACGGTATCATCGCGGCTGCCCGAATCGACGACGAGCGCCTCCGCGGCGAAATTCGCCGAGTCGAGGCACGCCGCGATCGCGTCCGCGGCGTCGCGCGTGATGACCACCAGGGAAAGAGGAAGCCGCTCTGCCATGCGCCGTAGGGCCGCCGAAGCGCGCATGCTCAACGCCCAAGCGCGCACGCTCCACGGTGTTCCGTCTCGTATGGCGCGGGATTCTACGTCGTTTCGCCCTCCAGGAACGCCGTGAGCGCGCTCCTGGTCGTCCGTCCCAGCTCGCTCGGCGATGTCGTTCATGCGCTCGCGCTGGTCACCGACGTCGTGCGCGCGCGGCCCGGCACGGCGATCGACTGGGTGGCCGAGCCCGCGTTCGCGGAGCTGCCCGCGCTGTGCCCCGACGTTCGAAGCGTCGTTCCGTTCGCGCTGCGTGCGCTGGCGGCACGCGCCGCTCGATCGCGACGACCTGGCGCGACATCGCCGCGTTCCGTCGCGCGATTCGCGCCACGCGCTACGACGTCGATCCTCGACCTCCAGGAGCAGATCAAGGGCGGCGTGGTCGCGCAGGACCGCGCGCGGCGTGCGCCACGGCTTCGACCGCGCCAGCATCCGCGAGAAGGCGGCGACCTGGTTCGACGACGTTCACCATCGCATCCCGCGCGACGCGCATTTCGCGACGCGCTGCCGGATGCTCGCCGCGGCGGCGTTCGGGTATGCACTCGACGGTCCGCCGCGCTGGCACCTCGAGCCGCCGGCAAACGATCGACGGAATGCCGTCCGGGCGCTACGCCGTCGTGCTGCACGCGACGTCGCGCGCGGGCAAGCTGTGGCCGGAGGATCGGTGGCGCGCGCTGATCGGCGGATTTGCGCAAGCGGGCCTCGTGACGCTGCTGCCGTGGGGAAACGAGGCGGAGCGCGAACGCAGCGAACGACTCGCACGCGGCATCGAGCGCACGCACGTGCCGTCGCGGCAGTCGCTCGCCGCGCTCGCCGGCCTGCTCGCGAACGCAGACCTCGCCGTCGGCGTCGACACGGGCCTGACGCATCTCGCCGCGGCGCTTGGCACGCCGACGATCGCGCTCTTCACCGAGACCGATCCTGCTGGCGCCGGCGTTGCGATCGCCGGTCCGCACGCACGCGATCTCGGCGGCCGCGGCCGCGTGCCGACGCTGGACGAGGCGCAGGCAGCGGCGGGCGAGCTGTTGCGCGCTTCGCCGCGTTGCTGAATGGCTCGCGCACCTGTACACGCTGCTGTGGTGGCTCGCGCTGCCGTGGCTGCCGCTGCGGCTGTGGTGGCGCGGGCGGCGCGAGCCGGGCTACCGCGCGGCGATCGGCGAGCGGTTCGGGCGCTATGGCGACGAGGCGCCGGCGCTTCGGCGGCGACGTGCTTTGGGTGCACGCGGTTTCGCTCGGCGAGACCCGCGCCGCGGCGCCGCTGATCGAGCGCATCGCGCGCGAGCATCCGCGACACGACGCATCGTGCTCACGTCGATGACCGCTTCCGGGCGGGAGGCCGGCCGCACGCTCTACGGCGATCGCGTCGCTGCAGGCCTGGCTCCCGTACGATCTGCCGTTCGCCGTCGAAGCGTTCCTCGACCGCTTTCGCCCGCGCGCCGGCCTGCTCGTCGAGACCGAGCTGTGGCCGAACCTGATCGCACGCGTGCAGTCGCGCGCGGCATCCCGCGTCCATCTGGTCAACGCGCGCATGTCCGAGCGATCCGCGGCCGGCTATGCGCGCGTGTCGGCCGTTGACGCGTCCGATGCTGCGCGCGATCGCGGGCGTGGCCGCGCAGACCGAAGCCGACGCGAAACGGCTTGCGACAGCTCGGCGCGCGCGACGTCGTCGTCACCGGCAACCTCAAGTTCGATCTTGCCGTACCCGAGACGATGCTTGCG
The DNA here is from genome assembly GCA_963804205.1 of uncultured beta proteobacterium. GTDB lineage: Bacteria > Pseudomonadota > Gammaproteobacteria > Burkholderiales > Casimicrobiaceae > VBCG01. The sequence goes on from CAWDPJ010000018.1 coordinate 140,808, forward strand.
CGCGGCGCGGCGCTACGCGAGACGCTTGGACGTCAACGACCGGTCTGGCTCGCCGCGTCGACGCGCGAAGGCGAGGAAGCGCTGCTGCTCGATGCAATGCGCGCGCGCGCCGGCGTCGGACGCGCTGCTGCTGCTCGTTCCGCGCCATCCGCAGCGCTTCGACGAAGTCGAAGCGCTGGTCCGGTCGCGCGGGCTCGCGTGCGTGCGCAGGACGTCCGCGGATGCCGTTACGCCGGATACGCGCGTCGTGCTGGGCGATACGATGGGCGAGATGCTCGCCTATTGCGCCGCAGCCGACGTCGCGTTCGTCGGCGGCAGCCTGCTGCCGCTCGGCGGACAGAACCTGATCGAGCCGATCGCAGTCGGCGTGCCGACGCTGGTCGGCCCGCACACGTTCAACTTCGCGGAGGTCACCGAGCGCGCGATCGAGGCCGGCGCGGCGCGGCGCGTGCGCGGATGCGGATGCGCTGCTCGCCGAGGTCGGTGCGCTTCTGGACGACGCGGCCGCGCGCGCGACGATGCGCGATGCGGCGCTGGCGTTCATCGCTGCGCATCGCGGGGCGACGGAGCGGTTGTGGGCGTGGCTGGCGCCGAGCATCGCGCAGTGTCGCGCGTGCGACGCGGCGATCGCCGCGAGCCGCCGCTGCCGATCTGTGCGCGACCGACGCGTCAGACCCGCCTGCAGCCGCCGATTGATGTCCTCGAGGTCCTGCTCGGTCAGCGCCCCGACCGACGCCTTGAGGCGCAGCAGGCTGATCAGGTAGTTGAAGTACGACTGCGCGAGGTCGCGCTGCACGACGAACAGCTGTTGCGTGACGTTCAGCACGTCGAGGTTCGTGCGGACGCCGACCTCGAGGCCGAGCCGGTTCGACTCCAGCGCCGTCTGCGCCGAGCGCAGCGCCTGCTCGAACGCGGTCACCGACGCGGCGGCGCTGTTCACGCCGGAGAAGCCGATCTGCGCGTTCGCCGCGGCGTCGCGGCGCGCGGCCTCCAGGTTCTGGCGCGCGGTTTCCTGCAGCGCGATCGACTCGCGGACCCGCGAGTTGACGAAGCCGCCCTGGTAGATCGGGAAGTTGAACGCCAGGCCGATCTGCGTCGTGCGCGCCTGCGAGTTCGCGTCGCTGCCGAGCGACCCGGATCGCCAGGCTGTGGCTCGCGCCGGCCACCAGGTCGACCGTGGGAAGGTGCGCGGCGCGCGCGCGGTCGATCTCGAGCGACGCGACGTCGAAGTTGTAGCCCGCGATCTTCACGCTGAGGTTGTCGGTCAGCGCGCGCTCGATCCACGGATCGAGCACGTTCGGCTCCGGCAGCGTCGGCTCGAATCCCGGCCCGAGCTTCTTCAGCTCGCGCGGCATCCGGCCGATGATCGTCCGCAACGCCGTGCGGCGGTTGTCGAGGTCGTTCCGCGCGATGATCTCCTGCGCGACGATCGAGTCGTAGCGGGCCTGCGCTTCGTTGGTGTCGGTGATCGTCGCCACACCGACTTCGAAATTGCGCTTCGCCTGCGCGAGCTGCTCGGAGACCGCCGCCTTCTGCGTTTCGGCGAGCGTCACGTTGACCTCCGCGAGCAGCACGTCGAAGTAGGCGACCGTCACGCGGATGATCAGGTCCTGCTGCGACGCTGCGAGCGTGTAGTCGGCCTGCTCGACCAGCCGCTGCGCCTGGTTCAATGCAACGACGTTCTGCGCGCGGTACAGCGGCTGCGCAGCCGAGATCGAGAAGTTGCTGCTCCCGAACACGTTCGAGGACACGAAGCGCGGATCGCCGTAGGTCGTCGAGCGGCCCTCGTTCGCGTTCACCGTCCCCGCCGCGCTGACGCTCGGCAACAGCCCGGAGCGCGCCTGCGGCACGCGTTCCTGCGTGGCGGTCCAGTTGGCGCGCGCGGCCGCGAGCGTCGGATCGTTCTGCTGCGCGTCGCGATAGATCTGCACGAGGTCCTCGGCGCGGGCGCCGCCGGCGGTCAGCGCGAGCGCGAGCAGGAAGGCAGGAAATCGGAATCTCATGGTCGTCGGCACAGTTCGTTCAATTTGTTGGTCGGCCTCGAGGGCGGCACGCAAGTTCAGTAGCGCTTCATCGCGGGCTCGATCTGGTCGGCCCAGGCGGCGACGCCGCCGCGAAGGTTGTGTACGCGATCGAATCCTGCGCGCTTCAGCCACGCCGCCGCATGGAAGCTGCGCACGCCGTGATGGCAGACGACGACGATGTCGCGCTCACGCGGCAGATCCGTCGATCGCCTCGCGGCAGCGAGCGCAGCGGCAGCGAACGCGAGTCCTCGATGCGGCAGTATTCGAATTCCCACGGCTCGCGGACGTCGACGACGACCGGCGGCGCGCGACGCGGATCGCGCCGCCATGCGACCAGCTCCGCGGGCTCGAGCTCCGCGATCAAAACGTGAATCGCGCCGGCTGCGGCGCATTGATGAGCGGCGGGATCACGGTCTCGAACAGGTCGGTCGACACCGGCGTCCCCGGCGCCGTCCAGCGAACGAGCCGCGCCTTCATCACCGGCGCTTCGCCGACGATCGCGAACAGCCGCCCGCCCGGCGTCAGCTGCGCAGCGAACGCGTCCGACAGGACCGGCGTCGAGCCCGTCAGCACGATGACGTCGTAACTGCGGCGCCCGTAGCCTCGCGCGCCGTCGCCGACCTCGACGGTCGCGCCGGTCACGCCATGCCGGGCAAGCTTCGCGCGCGCTTCGGCCGCGCGCTTCGGATCGATCTCCACGCTGGTGACCTCCGCGCCGCGCGCCGCGAGCAGCGCAGTGAAATAGCCACTGCCGGTTCCGATCTCGAGCACGCGCTCGCCGGGCTTGATCGCCAGCTCCTGCAGCACGCGCGCTTCCATTTTCGGCGCCCACATCGCCTGTCCGTCGCCGAGCGGAAGCTCGAGATCGGCGAACGCGAGCGCGCGGTACTGCGGGCGGAACGAACTCCTCGCGCCTCACCGTGAACAGCAGCTCGAGCACCTCCGGATCGAGCACCTCCCAGGTCCTCACCTGTTGCTCGACCATGTTGAAGCGGGCGCGTTCGATGTCGAAGTGTCATGGGCGGGTCACGGACGTTGCACTGAACGCGACTGCGCGCATCCGATTATCGCATTGCCCGTCAATCGAGCGTCCTGCGATAGCGCAGCAACGCGATCGCCCCGGCGGCGAGCATGAACGCCGCCATCGGCCACAGATGCGGCAGCGTCTCCAGCGTTCCGTTGCCCTTCAGCAGCACGCCGCGCACGATCCGCAGGAAATGCGTGATCGGGAAGATCTCGCCGATCGCCTGCGCCCAGCCGGGCATGCCGCGGAACGGGAACATGAACCCGGAAAGCAGCAGCGCCGGCAGGAAGAAGAAGAACGTCATCTGCATCGCCTGCAGCTGGGTCTTCGCGACCGTCGAGATCGTGAAGCCGAGCGCGAGCAGCGCGGCGATGTAGAGCGTCATCGCGGCGAACAGCACCGTCATGCCGCCGAGCATCGGCACGTCGAACAGGAGCCGCGCCGCGGTCAGGATGATTCGCCGCCTGCACGAAGCCGACGACGATGTACGGGACGATCTTGCCGGTCATCACCTCGAGCGGCGTCACCGGCGTCGCGAGCAGGTTCTCGAACGTTCCGCGCTCGCGCTCGCGCGTCACGGCGAACGCGGTCATCATGACCATCGTCATCTGCAGGATCACGCCGAGCAGCCCCGGCACGATGTTGAATTGCGTGACGCCCTCGGCGTTGTAGCGGCGCTGCACCGTCACGTCGAACGGCGCCGTGCGCGTCGCGAGCGAGGCCAGCGGACCCTTCAGGTCGTGACGCAGCGCCGACGACGCGAGCGCGTTCAACGCGTTCAGCGCGTTGCCCGTAGCCGCAGGGTCGGTCGCATCGGCGGCCACCGACAGTTGCGGCCGCTCGCCGCGCAGCAGGCGACGAGAGAAGTCCGGCGGGATCGATCACGGCGAACTGGATCTCGCCCCGCGCGAGCAGCCGATCGGCCGCTTCGTCGCTTGCCGGCGCTGCGACCACGGCGAAATAGCCGGTGTTGCTGATCGCGGCGCCGAGGCTGCGGCTGAATTCGCTGCGGTCGTGATCGACGATCGCCGTCGGCAGCGCTTTCGGATCGGTGTTGATCGCGTAGCCGAACAGCACGAGCTGCAGGATCGGGATGCCGACGATCATCGCGAACGTGAGCCGGTCGCGGCGCATCTGCACGAACTCCTTGCGCGCGACGGCGTCGAAGCGGGCGAGCGAGAAGCCGTTCATGCCCTCACCCCCGACCCCTCTCCCGCTGGCGCGGGCGAGGGGAGAACTGCGGACGCTCGCCGACTCGTGACTCCCCTCTCCCGCCTCGCGGGAGAGGGGCAGGGGGTGAGGGCCAGGCAGCTCACGCGAAGTTGTCCTTCGCCTGCTGCATCAGGCGCACGAACACGTCGTCGAGCCAGGGCTCGGTGGGCGTCCACACGAGCCCGGCTCGCGCCGCGAACGCATCACGCGTGCGAGCCAGCGCGTCCGGATCGGTGCCGGAGACATGCAGCGTCGTGCCGAACGGGACGACCGTGTCCACGCCCGGCTGGCCATGCAACTCGCGCGTCAATTGCGCCAATGCGTGCTCGCCGCCTTCCGGCGCGCTCACGACATACGTCGAAAGGCCCGAGTGCTCGATGACTTCCTGCGCCGTGCCGGTCACCAGCAGCTTGCCGTACGCGATGTAGGTCAGCGCATGGCAGCGCTCCGCCTCGTCCATGTAGTGCGTCGAGACCAGCACCGTCATGCCTTCGGCGGCAAGCGCGTGGATCTCCGCCCAGAAATCGCGCCGCGCGCCCGGATCGACGCCGGCGGTGGGCTCGTCGAGCAGCAGCAGCTTCGGCGAATGCAGCAGGCATGCGGCCAGCGCGAGCCGCTGCTTCCAGCCGCCGGAGAGCGAGCCGGCGAGCTGCTTGCGCCGGTTCTTCAGCCCCAGGCGGTCGAGCGTGCGATCGACGGCGTCCTGGCGATCCGGCACCGCGTACACGCGCGCGACGAAATCCAGGTTCTCCTCGATCGACAGGTCCTCGTAATAGCTGAACTTCTGCGTCATGTAGCCGACCTCGCGCTTGATCTTCGCGCGCCTCGCGGATCAGGTCGTAGCCGAGACAGGTGCCCTCGCCGGCGTCCGGCGTGAGCAGCCCGCACAGCATGCGGATCGTCGTCGTCTTGCCGCTGCCGTTCGGCCCGAGGAAGCCGTGGATCTGGCCTTTCGGAACCCGGATCGTGACGTCGTCGACGACCTTTCGGCCGCCGTACGACTTGGTCAGGCCCCGCACGTCGATGACCGCATTCATGACGCTTTGGACGACTTCAGCGTGACTTCGACCGGCAGGCCGGGCTTCAGCTGCACGTTCGGAAGCGCTGGACGTGCCTCGACGAGAAAGACGAGCTTCGCGCGGTTTTCGCGGCTGTAGATGACCGGCGGCGTGAACTCGGCCTGCGGCGCGACGAAGTCGACGCGCACGTCGATCGGCCCATCGCAACCGTCGCAGCGAACCGTTGCGATCGCGCCGGGCTGCACGGTCGCGACGATCGCCTCGGGGACGTAGAACCGCACTTTCACGTTGCCGGGCGGCAGCAGCGAGACGACCGGCGCGCCGGCGAGAACGTACTCGCCCGGCCTGTAGAGCGTATCGGCGACGAGGCCGCCGGTCGGCGCGGCCTGGGCTTTCTGGTCGAGCCGCCATTGCGCCTGCGCGAGGGCGTCGTTCGCTGCCTTCACCTCCGCGCGCGCTGCGGCGATCTCGTCACTGCGCGCCGGAAGGTTCGCGACGTTCACCTGCGCGGACAGCTCCGCGACGCGCGCGCGATCGCTGTCGCGCCGTGCGATCGCGCTGTCGAGTTGCTGCGGCGGCAGGAACCGTTCGGCCACCAGCTTTCGCGTGCGCTCGAGATCGGATTCACTCGCCTTCGCGGCCGCCTGCGCCTGCGCAAGCTGCGCACGCACGGCTTCGACTTCCGCGGGCCGCCGGCCCTTCTCGAGGTTCGCCAGCGCTGCCTGCGCCCGCGCGACGCGCGCCTCGGCTTCCGCGCGCGCCGCGCGCTCCTGTTCGCTCTCGAGCACGAACAGCGGTGCTCGCGCTTCCACCGTGTCGCCGCGCCGGACATCCAGCCGCGCCAGCGTTCCCGGCAGCGGCGCGGCGATGCGCAGGTATTCGCCCTCGACGTAACCGCCGTAGCCGGGCGGCGGCGCGTCATTGCAGCCGACGAGCGCCAGTGGGAACGCCGGCAGCAAGCACAGCGCGGTCCACGGCCTCATGCGGCGGCTCCCGGGACGACGGCGAGGCCGGCAAGCGCGAGCTCGATGCGCTCGTCCAGCGCCGCATCGGCGAGGACGTCGGTGGCGAAGCGCTCCGCCAGCGCCGGTGGCGCGAGCCCGCCATCGACGATGGCGCTGCCAAGCAGGATCGGAGCGGCGATCGCGCCGGCGACGAACGTGACGGCTTGGGCAAGCGGGACCGGCTTCACCCGACCCGCCTGCTGCCCGGCCGCGATCAGCCCGACGACGATGCCGAAGTGGCGCGGGAAATTGGCACGCACGAAATCCACGGCGGGCGCTTCGCCGGCGGCGGCATCGGCCATCAGCCGGCGCAGCAGCACGCGGTTGTCGCGTGCGAAGCGAGCGATCACTTTCAGCGCCGCCCGAAGGCTCGCCACCGGGTCCGAAGGCGTCGCGGTCGCGGTCTGCAGATCCGCGAACATCTCCTCGTACAGCGACTGCAGCAGCGTGCGGACGAACGCGTCCTTGTTGCCGAAGTGATAGTGGAACATCCCGAGGTTCACGCCCGCGCGTTCGGCGACCTTGCGCACCGAGAGGCCGGCGGCGCCCGTGGCGGGATAGAGCTCGCGGCCGGCCGCAAGCAGCTGGGCGTCGACGTTGCGGGAGGGGCGCGGCATGCATATAACTGTACGACTGTTTAATTACACAGTCAAGTAGTTAAACAAACCCGACGAAGGATTGATCGCCCCCGCCCCAAATGGGCGGGGGCGATCTTTGGAAATCAATCCAGGACGAGCGCGACGCTCAGTCGTCGGCGCCCGCCGGATCCGGAGCGACGCCGTGCGCCGCCGCGCGCGCCGCGCGCTTCGCGCGCCGGCGTTCCTCGCCGTTCGCGATGTACGTGTAGAGCACCGGCACGACGACCAGCGTGAGCAGCGTCGACGTGATCACGCCGCCGATGATCGCGCGCCCCATCGGGGCCTGCGTTTCGCCGCCCTCGCCGACGCCGAGCGCGAGCGGGAGCATGCCGGCGATCATCGCAGCGGTCGTCATCATGATCGGCCGCAATCGGACCTGCCCGGCTTCGGCCAGCGCCGCGTTGATCGACGCGCCTGCCCGCCTTGCGCGGTTCGCGAAATCGACGAGCAGGATCGCGTTCTTCGTCACCAGCCCCATCAGCATGATCACGCCGATGATCGAGAAGATGTTGAGCGTCGTTCCGGTGAACAGCAGCGCGAGGAACACGCCGATCAGCGAGAACGGCAGGCTCGCCATGATCGCGATCGGCTGCACGAAGCTGCCGAACTGCGAGGCGAGGATCAGGTAGATGAAGATCACCGCGAGCCCGAGCGCTGCGACCGCGGCCTGGAAGGACTCCTGCATGTCCTTCTGCTGCCCGCCGACGTCGAACCGATAGCCGGGCGGCAGCTCGCGGCTTCATCTGGTCGATGATCTTCTGCACGTCCTTGCCGACGTCGCCGGACGGCCGTCCCTCGACGTTCGCATAGAGCGCGACGCGGCGCTGCAGCTCCTGCCGCTTGATGATCTGCGGGCTCGTGGTTTCCACGATTTCCGCGACCTGCCGCAGCGGCACCATGCGCAGCTCGCCGTCGGGCCCGCGCTTGTTCGTCGAGATCGAGAGGTTGGCAAGATCGGACGCCAGGCGCCGCCGGTCCTTCGGCAGCTGGACGTTCACTTCGTAGTTGTTGCCGTCCGGCGCGAGCCAGTAGCTGACGGTGTCGCCGGCGAGCAGCGGCCGCAGCGTGCTGCCGACTTGCTGCACGGTGATACCGAGATCGGCGGCGGTGGCGTTGTTGAGCCGGATCGACAGCGCGGGGTTCGCGGCCTTGTCCGAGTTCTCGAGGTCGGTGATGCCGGGCACTTGCGCCACGCGCGCCTGGAAGTCGCGCATGATCGTCGACAGCGTCTCGGGATCCGGCCCGAGCAGGTTCACCCAGATCGGGCGGTTGAAGCCGAGCGCAAGCTCGACGCCGGCGATCGGCAGGAGCGCGTTGCGAATCTCGCGCTCGAGCGTCTTCTGCGAGCGCGCGCGGTCCTCCCGCTCGGTCAGCTTCATGTTGATGCGCGCGTAGTTGCGGCCTTCCTCGGTCCCGACCGTGGTCATCGCGAACCGGATCTCGGGAAACGCCTTCAGCGCCTCCTCGACCTGCCGGACCTTGCTGTCCGTGTACTCGAGGCTCGAGCCGACCGGCGTGTTGAGGCGCAGCGAGATGAAACCCTGGTCGCCCTCGGGAACGAACTCGGTGCCCGACCAGCGGCGGGACACCGAAGCTCGCGAGGAACATCGCGAGCGCGATCGCGATCACCGACTTGCGATGCGCGAGCGCCCAGTCGAGGATCGCGCCGTACACGCGGTGCAGCCACTTCGACGCCGTGCTCGATGCCTTCCATCATCCGCCCGAGCCAGGGCACGCGACGGAAGCGTCCTTCAGCCGGGTCGCGCCAGACCGACGACAGCATCGGGTCCAGCGTGAAGCTGACGAACAGGCTGACCAGCACGGCGACGGTCACGGTCACGCCGAACTGGTAGAAGAAGCGGCCGATGATGCCCTGCATGAACGCGATCGGCACGAACACGGCCACGATCGCGAACGTCGTCGCCATCACCGCGAGCCCGATCTCGTCGGTCGCCTCCTGCGCCGCTTGCCGATGCGACTTGCCCATCGCGAGGTGGCGCACGATGTTCTCGCGCACGACGATCGCATCATCGATCAGGAGGCCGATGCACAGCGACAGCGCCATCAGCGTGAGGAAGTTCAGCGTGAACCCGAACGCGTAGAGCGCGATGAACGTCGCGACCACGGAAATCGGCAGCGTGAGGCCGGTGATGATGGTGCTGCGCCAGCTGTGCAGGAACAGGAACACGATCAGCACGGTCAGCAGCGCGCCCTCGACGATCGTCTGCTTGACGCGGTTGACGCTCTTCTCGACCGCGTCGGCCGTCGAGTAGACGATCTGCACCTCGACATCCGGCGGCAGCCGGTCCTTGAGCGAGGTCACCGCTTCGCGGACATAGCGGCCGGTGTCGACGATGTTCGCGTCCTGCGCCTTGCGGATGTCGATCGTGATCGCCGGGCGGCCGTTGATCCGGGCGAGCGAGGTCTCCTCCTTCTCGCCGTCGATCACGTCGGCGACCTGGGACATGTAGACCGGCCCGCCGCCCTGCTGCGCGACGATGATCCGTCCGAACTGCGCAGGCTCGCGAAGCTTGCCCTCGACGCGCACGACCGCGTCGCTCTGCCCGCTCGTGATCCGGCCCGCGGGCATGTCCTGGTTCGCGGCGCGGACCGCGCTCATCACCTGGTCGACGCCGATGCCCAGCGCCCTCAGCGCGTCGGGCTTGATGCGGATCAGCACCTGGCGCGTGACGCGGCCGTTGACGTCGATCTTCGCCACGCCCGGCAGGCTCTCGAACGCCTTGACGATCGTCTGATCGGTGAGCGAGGTCAGCTCGCGCAAGCCCACCGACGGCGAGAGCACCGCGAGCGAGACCACCGGCTGCTCGTTCTCGTTGTCCGCGCGGATCACCAACGGGTCCTTGACGTCCCGCGGGAAGCTCGGACGCACGACCGCGATCTTGTCGCGCACGTCCTGCATCGCGCGCGTCACGTCGGTGTCGAGCCGGAATTCGGCGAACACCGTGGAGATCCCCTCGTGCGAATTGCTGCGGATCAGCTTGACGCCGGAGATCTGGTTCAGCGCGTACTCGAGCGGCTTGGTGACGTCCGTTTCCACCGCTTCCGGCGCCGCACCCGGGTAGTTCGTCAGCACGAGCACGAACGGCAGCGCGACCTCGGGCATCTGCTCGACCTTGAGCCGCTGGTAGCTGAAGACGCCGAGCACGGCGATCGCGACCATCACCATCGTCGCGAAGACCGGGTTGCGGATCGAGACTCGGGTCATCCACATAGTGTCAATGTCATCCGATGAAAAACGCGTCCGCAGGTTCAGTGGATGACGAAACGTCCGGCGTTGCACGTTTTTCATCGGGTGTGAAATGGCGGTCGCCTTGGGGCGGCCCGGCGGCGCCCGCCGGAAAGGGCGACGAAACAACGAGCGTTTTGCCACTGGTTGTCGCTTGTCGACGCGTGCGATCCGGCGCACTCAACCGCGCGCGGCCGCGTGCTGGCCGGCGGGGCCGACGTCGCGTTCGAGGAGGCGCCCGGCGCCTTGACGATGGCGGCCGCGCCTTCCTTCAGGTTGTCGAAGCGCGCCGCGAGCACCGGCACATTCGGCGGCAGCTCCGTCTTGACCTCGACCACGCCCGCCTCGTCGTCGCGCCGGCCGAGGAGCACGATCCGGCGCACGAGCTTGCCCTTGTCGATGGTCCACACGAAGCTCTGCCCCGCCTCGGTCCGGATCGCGGTGAGCGGCAGCGTCGGCGTCGGCGACGACATGGCGATCGCAATCCGGCCGGTCGCGAACATGCCGCTGCGAAGCGTCGTCTCCGCATTCGGCAGGCCGACGTAGACATTGAACGCGCGCGTGCCCGGCTCGGTCGACGGATTGATGCGCTCGATGCGACCGCTGAATTTCCGGTCGCCGAAGCCTTCGACGGTGAGGTCGACCGCCAGGCCGACCTTGAGCTCCGGAACGTCGACCGCCGGAACCAGCGCCGCGAGCTCGAGCTCGCGCAGGTCGACGACCGTGAGGATCGGGGCATCGAACGCGACCTTCTCGCCGGGTTGCACGTGGCGCTTCGCCACGATGCCCGACAGGGGCGCAACCAGCGAGGCGTCGTGAATCGCGTTCTGCGCGAGCCGCACCTGCGCCTCGGCCGACTTGAGGCTGCCCTGCGCGACGCTGTGGCTCGACTCGCTGCCGTCGAACGCGTTCTGCGAGATGAACTTCTCCGAGAGCAGCTTGTTGTTCATCGCCCGCGTCTTCTCGGCGAGCGCCAGCTGGGCCTTGGCGCTCTCCAGCGCACCCATGCGCTCGACGAGCTTGGTCTCGAGGTCCGCGGTGTCGATCCGCGCGAGCAGCTGGCCCGCCTTCACCGCCTCGCCTTCGCGGACGGCGAGCTGGCGAACTTCGCCGGGCACCTTGGCCTTGACCGTCACCTGGTTGACCGGCTGCATCGTCCCGGAGACCGGCAGCCAGCGTGCGAGCGGCTTGCGGTCGACAAAGGCGAGGTCGGCCTGGGTGAACTCGAGCGTGGGCTTCGCCTTGTTCTTCCCGTCGTCCTGCTCGGCTTTTTTCGCCGCGCGCAGGGCGACGGCCCCGCCGACGGCGCCGATGACGACGAGAACCGCCAGCCCGGCGACGACGCGACGGCGCGTGAAACCCATTGCCATGGAATCCCCCATCGCGGGCGGGCGACCTTCGACAGGCCCCGTATCCGCTTGTTTCCGAAGCCGGGATGCGGCTCGTGGCCGGCCCCGATCCCTTTAGGGAGGTTCCAGCCTCCCTAGATCCGCCACTTTGATGCAGCGAACCGTCCCGCCGGATTCGCGGAACGGAAGCTTACGTTCGCGAACCACCCCGCGAAAGCCGCGCGCGACGGGCCGTCGCTGGCTACGATGAACCGTGTCGGCGGCGCCACGAGCGGCGGCGCTCGCAAGTGGGCGTCCTTACATGGAATTGACACCGGGAAACGCTCGGTTCGATAATGTTTCGTTATTCTAGATCACCCCTCACGTTTCATCCCGTTTCATCCTTCATCCGGAGGTTTTCGCATGAACTTCAACAGGATCGGCCTGACGCTCGTCGCGGCCGCGCTGGTAACCGCGTATGGCTGCGGCAAGGAAGAGCCCAAGAAGGCGGAAGCGCCGAAAACCACCACGGCCCCGGCCGCACCGGCCGACGACACCGTCACGGTGAAGATCGGGCACGCCGGCCCGCTGACCGGCGGCATCGCCCACCTCGGCAAGGACAACGAGAACGGCGCGCGGCTCGCGGTCGAGGAAGCGACCGCGAAGAAAATGAAGATCGGCGGCAAGACCGTCAAGTTCGAGTTCATGGGCGAAGACGATCAGGCCGATGCGAAGCTCGGACCGACGATCGCGCAGAAATTCGCGGACGCCAAGGTTGCCGGCGTCGTCGGCCACCTGAACTCGGGCGTGACCATCCCGGCCTCGGCGGTGTACAACCAGGCGAAGATCCCGATGATCTCGGGCTCGGCGACCAATCCCAAGCTGACCGAGCAGGGCTTCAACAACATCTTCCGCAACGTCGGCCGCGACGACCAGCAAGGCCCGGCGGTCGCCCAGTACCTGCAGTCGATGAAGGTCAAGAAGGTCGCGATCGTCGACGATGCCACCGCCTACGGCGAGGGCCTCGCGAACGAGGTCGAGAAGACGTTGAAGGCGGGCGGAGTTGCAATCGTCGCGCGCGAGAAGACCAACGACAAGGCGACCGACTTCAAGGCGATCCTGACCAAGATGAAGGGTCGCGGACCGGACACCGTGTTCTACGGCGGCATGGACGCGACCGGCGGACCGATGCTGAAGCAGGCACGCGAGCTCGGCATCAACGCGGTGTTCAGCTTCGGCGACGGTGCGTGCACGGACACGATGAAGCAGCTCGCAGGCGAAAAGACCGCCGAGGGCCTGATCTGCTCGCAGGCCGGTCTGCCGGTCGTCGCCGCGTCGAAGGACTTCCTCGATGCGTACAAGAAGAAGTACAACACCGATCCGATCATTTACGCGCCGTTCACGTACGACGCCGCGAACATGCTGATCGCCGCGATGCAAAAGGCCGACTCGGTCGACCCGGCGAAGTACCTGCCGGAGCTGCAGAAGCTCTCGTACAAGGGCGCGACCGGCACGATCGAGTTCGATGCCAAGGGCGACCGCAAGAACGCCGAGATCACGATCTTCACGATGAAGGGCGGCAAGCTCGAGCCGGTCGCCGTCGTGCAGGGCGGCAAGAGCGTCGCGTTCGCCGAGTTCATGAAGGGCAGCGGTGCCCGCGCCGACGGCGGCGCCGCGGCCCCGCGCCGCCCCGGCCGCGCCGGCGCCCGCCGCGCCCGCGCCGAAGAAGTAGGCTCAACCCGCTGCAACGAAGACGGCGCCCTCGGGCGCCGTTTTTTTCGGCTCTGCTTGCTGGAGCGTCGCGGCGATACCCGCGCGCACAATGCCCGGCACATTCGCTCAGCGAGCGAGCGGCAGCCGATAGCCCCCTGATCCCTGTCTCCTGACCCCAGTCCCCTCGACTTGGACATCTTCATCCAGCAGCTGATCAACGGCGCGACGCTCGGCAGCGTCTATGCGATCGTCGCGCTGGGCTACACGATGGTCTACGGGATCATCCAGCTGATCAACTTCGCGCACGGCGAGGTGGTGATGATCGGCGCGATGGTCGCGTACACGGTCATCGTCGCGCTGGTCGGCGCGGGCACGCCGCTGCCACCGCTCGCCATCGTGCTCATCGGCGCGCTCGTCGCGATCCCGGTCTGCATGGCGGTCGGCTTCACGCTCGAGCGCGTCGCGTACCGTCCGCTGCGGCGCGCGCCGCGGCTCGCTCCGCTGATCACCGCGATCGGCCTGTCGATCATCCTGCAGCACCTGGCGATGATCATCTGGAGCCGGAATCCGCTGCCGTACCCGCAGGTCGTCGAGATCGTGTCCTATAACGTGACCGGCAACCCGGACGGCGCGACGATCACCAACGTGCAGATCGCGATCATCGGGATCTCGGTCTCGATGATGGCGGGGCTGATCGCGCTCGTGTACCGGACGAAGCTCGGCATCGCGATGCGCGCGACCTCGCAGAATCAGCCGGTGGCGGGTCTGATGGGGATCGACATCAACCGCGTCATCGCGCTCACGTTCGTCATCGGCGCCGCGCTCGGCGCGGTCGCGGGCGTGATGGTCGGCACCTATTACGGCGTCGCGCACTACCAGATGGGATTCCTGCTCGGACTGAAGGCGTTCTCGGCCGCGGTGCTCGGGGGCATCGGCAATCTCGCGGGCGCGATGCTCGGCGGGCTGTTGCTGGGGCTGATCGAGGCGCTGGGCGCCGGCTACGTCGGCGATCTCACGAACCTCTGCCATCTCGCATCGTGGTCGGAGACGCTCGCGAAGCGCTGCGAGACCGATCCGAACGTCGTCCTGTTCGGATCGAACTACCAGGACGTGTTCGCGTTCATCGTGCTGATCCTCGTGCTCGTGTTCCGGCCGTCGGGACTGCTCGGCGAGCGCGTCTCGGACCGCGCCTGAAACGATGGCCGGCATCGTACGGTCCTTCATCGACTCCCGCGCGAATCCGGCGCTGGCGTGGGCCGGGCTGGCGCTCGCAGGCATCGCGCTCGTCGCGCTGCCGTTCGTGCTGGCCGGCGTTTTCGGCACGGCGTGGGTGCGGATCACGAACCTCGCGATCCTGTTCGTGTTCCTCGCACTCGGCCTCAACATCGTCGTCGGCTTCGCCGGACTGCTCGACCTCGGTTACGTCGCGTTCTACGCGGTCGGCGCGTACGTGTACGCGCTGCTCGCCTCGCCGCACTTCGGCATTCACCTCCCGTTCTGGATCATCCTGCCGATCGGCGCCGCCGTCGCCTGCCTGTTCGGCGCGCTGCTCGGCGCGCCGACGCTGAAGCTCCGGGGCGATTACCTGGCGATCGTCACGCTCGGCTTCGGCGAGATCGTCCGCATCTTCCTCAACAACCTGTCGCAGCCGGTCAACATCACGAACGGACCGCAGGGCGTCACGCTGATCGACCCGATCCAGATCGGAGCGATCAACTTCAAGTTCACCGACACGATCGCCGGCATCGCGTTCACCGGGCCGATCAAGTACTACTACATGCTGCTCGCGCTGCTGCTCGTCGTCATCGTGATCAACCTGCGTCTCCAGAACTCGCGCATCGGCCGCGCCTGGGAGGCGATCCGCGAGGACGAGGTCGCGGCGCGGGCGATGGGCATCAACACGCGCAACATGAAGCTGCTCGCGTTCGCGATGGGCGCGTCGTTCGGCGGCATCGCCGGCGGCATGTTCTCGGCGATGCAGGGCTTCATCAGCCCGGAGAGCTTCATCCTGGTCGAGTCGATCATGGTGCTGTCGATGGTCGTGCTCGGCGGCATGGGCAACATCTGGGGCGTGATCCTTGGCGCATTGCTGCTGTCGTTCGCGCCGGAAGTGCTGCGCTACACGGTCGAGCCGGTGCAGCAGGCGATGTTCGGGCGCATGCTGGTCGAGCCGGAGGTCATCCGCATGCTGCTGTTCGGCTTCGCGCTGGTCCTGATGATGCTCTTCCGGCCCGCCGGTCTTCTGCCTCGGCAACGCGCAAGCGCGAGCTCGAGGCAGCAACGAACGGAGCGCCGGTGTGATCGCATCGCGCCGAACCGAACCCGGTGCCGCAGCGGCGCTGCTCGTAGCGCCAGGGCATCAACAAGCGCTTCGGCGGCGTCCAGGCGCTCGCCGACGTGAGCTTCGAGATCCGCTCGGGCGAGATCTACGGCCTCATCGGCCCGAACGGCGCGGGCAAGACCAGCCTGTTCAACGTCCTGACCGGCATCTACGACGCGGACGGCGGAACGTTCGTCTTCGACGGCCGCCCGCTCGCCGGGCTCAAGCCGAACGACGTCGCCGCGCGCGGCATCGCCCGCACGTTCCAGAACATCCGGCTGTTCGCGAACCTCTCGGCGCTGGAGAACGTGATGATCGGCCGCCACGTGCGCACGCGCGCCGGCGTGTTCGGCGCGATGCTGCGCAACCGCCGCACGCGCGACGAGGAGCGCGCGATCGAGAAGCGGGCGTTCCAGCTGCTCGAGTACGTCGGCGTGTCGCGGCGCGCCAACGACCTCGCGAAGCACCTGCCCTACGGCGACCAGCGGCGGCTCGAGATCGCGCGGGCGCTGGCGACCGACCCGAAGCTCCTGGCGCTCGACGAGCCGGCGGCCGGGATGAACGCCACGGAGACCGCGTCGCTTTCGAAGCTGCTGCAGCGACATCCGCGCCGACGGCACGACGATCCTCCTGATCGAGCACGACATGAAGCTGGTGATGAGCCTGTGCGATCGCGTGCTCGTGCTCGACTACGGCAAGAAGATCGCCGAGGGTCCCGCGGCGGAGGTGCAGAAGGATCCCGCGGTCATCGCCGCGTATCTCGGCGGCGACGTCGCGCTGAACCTGAAAGGGCGAGCGCTCAGCCCGAGCAATGGCCGCGGAGACGATGCCCGCCCCTTCTCGCCGTCGAAAAGCTCGCCGTGTCCTACGGCGGCATCCGGGCCGTCAAGGGCATCGACCTGCACGTGAACCCGCGCGAGCTCGTGTGCCTGATCGGCGCGAACGGCGCCGGCAAGACGACGACGCTGAAAGGCATCTGCGGCCTGCAGCCGGTGTCGGGCGGCGCCGTGCTGTACGACGGCGACGACGTGACGGGCCGCCCCGCGTTCGAGCTCGTGCGGCGCGGGCTCGCGATGGTGCCCGAAGGCCGCGGCGTGTTCGGCGCGCTGTCGATCGAGGAGAATCTCGCGATGGGCGCGTATACGCGCACCGACCGCGCGTGGCGTCGCGTCGGATATCGAACGCGTGTACACGCTGTTCCCGCGGCTTGCGCGAGCGCAGGAAGCAGACGGCAGGAACGCTGTCGGGCGGCGAGCAGCAGATGCTCGCGATGGGCCGCTCGCTGATGTCGCGGCCGAAGCTGCTGCTGCTCGACGAGCCGTCGATGGGGCTCGCGCCGCTGATGGTCCAGAAAGTGTTCGAGACCGTGCTGGCAGTGTCGGCGGAGGGCGTGACCATCCTCCTGATCGAGCAGAACGCAAGGCTCGCGCTGGAGATCGCGCATCGCGGCTACGTGATGGAGTCCGGCGAGATCACGCTCGCCGGCGAGGCGAAGACGCTGCTCGGCGATCCGGCGGTGCGCGCCGCGTACCTCGGTGAGACCGTGTAACCGCAACACTGGATGCGCAGCACAGGTTCGTCATGGCGTTTTCCGATCCGTCCACGGCTTCGCCCTACGTGCGGGAGCCGCGCGCAGTGCGCGCGGATCGTGCGTTCATCTGGTATGCCGAGGCGATGCGGCTGTTCAAGCGACATCCGGTGCGGTTCGGCGGACTTGCAGTCGCGATCGTCGTCGTCGAGCTGTTGCTCGATCTGCTGCCGCGTTGTCGGCCGGCCCGCCGGCAACGTCGTGGTTCCGCTCCTCGCCTGCAGCCTGCTGTATCGCGAGCCTCGCGATCGACCGGGGCGACCCTCCCCGCTGGGTTCATCTGGTCGCGCCGTTCGCAGCGCCGGTCGCGAGCATCGCGGCGATCCTGCTGGCGAGCTTCGCCGTCTTCGCCGTCGAGTGGCTGGTCGCGTGGCACGTCACCGGCGTCAATCTGCTCTCGGCGGCGGACAAGCAAACTTTGAGTCCGCTGGCGATCTTCGCGATCTACGGCGCGGGC
This sequence comes from uncultured beta proteobacterium, assembly GCA_963804205.1. Lineage (GTDB taxonomy): Bacteria > Pseudomonadota > Gammaproteobacteria > Burkholderiales > Casimicrobiaceae > VBCG01. The sequence continues at coordinate 158,382 of CAWDPJ010000018.1, forward strand.
GTCGCGGTCTCGCTTCCGTTGACGCTCGTGCCGCTGCTCGCGCTGTTCGAGCAGGCGAGCCTGCGCGACGCGTTCGCAGGCAGCCTCGCTGCATTCCTTCGTAACGTCCCGGCATTCGCGCTCTACGGCGCGCTGTCGATCGCGCTGCTCGGCTTCGCGTTCATCACCTACGGTCTCGGGCTCCTGATCGCGCTTCCGCTCTGGGCGGCTTCCTCGTACATCGCCTGGAAGCAGCTGTTCGGCATCGAAGGCTGACATCGGCGGGAAACGGCGGCGACGAGCGACCCGAGTCCTACGTCCGCTTCCGCAGGACGCCGATGCCGCGCACGATCGAGGTTGGCGACGATGGGCAGTCTCACGGGAGCTGCCATGTCGAACAACTCGAACGGGAACGGCGACAGGACGAATTCCGCCAACGCGCGTGGCGACCGTACCCGCGATTGCCTGCTGGACGCGGTCGAGGCGATCGCCGCTGACGCCGGCATCGGCGCGCTATCGCATCGCGCGATCGCGCGACGCGCCCGGCTCAACACCGGGCTGATCCACTACCACTTCGGCACGGTCGAGCGCCTCCTCGAGGAGGCGCTTGCGCGGCGGGCGGCAAGGCTGTCGCGCGCGCAGATCGCGGCGATCTCCGCGTTGCAGGCTCGCGGGCAATGGACGGTCGAGGATATCGTTGCGGCGCTGTGGCAGCCGTTCAGCGCGCTTGGCGGCGCGCTGGACGGCGGGTGGCGCAACTACCTGTGCCTGGTTGCGCGCCTCGCGGGCGACGAGCGCGGCGACGAATTGCTCCCCCGGTATTTCGACGATGTGACCCGCGCCGCGCTGCATGCGCTGCGGACCGCGCTTCCGGAGGCCGACGACGAGTCGCTGCGCACGGGCATGAGGTTCACGCACTTCCTCTTCGAGCAGGAATCGATCGCGCGATGCCGCGCGGGATACTCGGCCGAACGTCGCCTGCTGGACAACCCGCGGCTGGTCAGTTTTGCCGCGGCGGGCCTCCGCGAGCTCGCAGGCAAGGCGCAGGGCAGGTTGCCGACGCTATTGCGGGCGAGCGTGGGCTAGAGCATTCACTCGCCGCCTTTTCGAGTCGTTTCCGGCCGAAAATGCGTGTGGCCTCAGTAACCTGAACTAGCACCGATTTTCGGCGACGCCCTTCCGGCCGAAAGTCAAGGTTTCACTTTCGGCCGAATACCCGCAACTTGGGCGGCCGTTCAATGGGTTGAGCGCTGCCGCCGCTACACTGTGCGGTCACCGCGCATTGCGGTCGAGGGGGTACTGCAGTGCTACGCCAGCTCGCCTTCGCGAGCCGCGCCCGGCCCGGGTTGCGCGCTTCCGAAACCAGTGACCTGATCGCGACGAGTCGTTCGAACAACGCGCGCGACAACATCACTGGCGTGCTCTTGTATACCGGCGAAAGCTTCCTGCAGGTCATCGAGGGACGCGACGCCGCGATCGGCGCACTGTGGCGCCGCCTGCTCGTCGACGACCGGCACCGGGACCTCGTCTCGCTGTTCGATCTCGCGGAGCCCGATGGCTGGTTCGAGGGCTGGCGCGCGGGCTACCTGCCGGAGCGGCAGCTCGCGCCGCTGTTGATTCGCTGGCGCGGGCTCGCACCGTCGCTACCGGCGAACGAGGTCGCGCTGGTTCGCGCGCTCTGCGAAAGCACGCCGACCTTCTGAGAAGCCGATGAAAAAGGCGTCCGCGCGATCAGTCCGATGACGAAACGCGACGTTGCACCTTTGTCATCGGGTTAGTGGCAAGCGGCTAGAGGAGACTTGTCGCCGCCGCGGTAACGGCACGAAAAACGCGTTTTTGCATCGGCGCTGTGTCTTACGCGTCAACGGGCCGGATGTCGAAGCCGTCGAGCGACGGATCGTGCGGCATCGTCGTCACTTCGACGGAGGTGACGCGGGCGCCGGGGGGACCGCGGCGCGACCAGTCGATCACCTTGTCGACGGCGTTGGGGAGACCCTGTACGAGCGACTCCACGGTCCCGTCGCGACGGTTTCGAACCCAGCCGCTGACGCCGGCCCGGGACGCGACACCGGTCATCGCATCGCGAAACCCCACACCCTGCACGCGGCCGGAGATGATCAGCCTGCGGGTCCACGTGGCGTCGCGCCGCCGCCGTTCGAGGTGATAGAGCGTCGCTATCGTCTTCGCGTCGGTGATCTCGCCGCGATCCGCTGCGGCGACGAGCTCGTCGTAGCGCACCGCCTCGATCTCGAGGAATTCGCCATGATCGAGCGTCGCCCCGACGTGTACGAGGCCCTGCGCCAGGTAGAGCTCGATCGTTTCGGTCGAGTACGAAACCACCGAGTGGATCCGGCCGAGGTGCGTCCAGGTCGTCGCCGTATAGCCGGCCTCCTCCTCGAGCTCGCGCTTCGCGGTTTGCAGCGGCGCTTCGCCCGGGTCCAGCTTGCCCGCCGGGAACTCGGTGAAGACCGCATTGTTCGGATAGCGGAACTGGCGCTCGACAATGACGCGGCCGTCGTCCAGCAACGGAACGATCAGCACCGCGCCGGGATGAACGATGTATTCGCGCGTCGCTTCGTGCCCGTCCGGAAGCCGTACCCGATCGCGCCGGATGTCGAGCAGCTTCCCCGCGAAGACCTGCTCGGAATCGATCCGCTGCTCGACCAGGTGCGCATCCTTGTGCGGTGCGTTCAGCGTTCGTCGGGAATCCGGTTTGTCGTCAGCCGCCATCGGCCCAGTTCCTCGGCACGAGAAAGTCGGTGTACAGGCGCGCCTCCGGCGTGCCGGGCGCGGGCTTCCAGTCGTAGCGCCAGCTGGCGTTTGGCGGCATCGACATCAGGATCGCCTCGGTGCGGCCGTTGCTCTGCAGGCCGAAGAGCGTGCCGCGGTCCCAGACCAGATTGAATTCGACATAGCGGCCGCGCCGGTACGACTGGAAGTTCCGCTCGCGTTCGCCGTAAGGGATGTCCTTGCGTCGGGCGAGGATCGGGGCGTAGGCGTCGAGGAACGCATCGCCAACGGCCTTCGTCAACCCATGGCAGCGATCGAATCCGCCTTCGGCCAGGTCGTCGAAGAAGATGCCGCCGATGCCGCGTGGCTCGCGACGATGGCGCAGATAGAAGTAGGCGTCGCAGGCCGCCTTGTACTTCGGATACAGGTCGTCGCCGAACGGCGCGAGCGCACCTGCGCACACGCGATGGAAATGCACGGCATCGTCCTCGAACCCGTAATACGGCGTCAGGTCCATGCCGCCGCCGAACCACCACACCGCGTCTGCGCCTGCTTTCTCGGCGACGAACATGCGAACGTTCAGGTGAGCCGTGGGCGCGTACGGATTACGGGGATGGATCACGAGCGACACGCCGATCGCCTGCCACGCGCGACCGGCGAGCTCGGGACGCAGCGCGGTCGCGGAAGGCGGCAGGCGATCACCGCGTACATCGGAGAAGTTGACGCCTCCACGCTCGATGACGTCACCCTCTTCGATCAACCGCGAGATGCCGCCGCCACCTTCGGGCCGCACCCACTCGTCGCGGAGGAACGGACGGCCGTCTATCGCCTCCAGACCGGCGACGATGCGATCCTGCAACGCGGCGAATCCGCTGCGGGCGGCGTGAATGTCCATCGACGGCCGTTCGGCGAAAGCGTGACGCGCGACAGGCACCCCGGCATCATTCCCGCCGAATCAGTGCGCTGGGTCCCCGACCTTCGCGGGGACGGAGACTGAAAGATACACGTCCCTCGCTTTGCGCGAGATCATTTGCGCGCCAGCGCGCGGTAGCCGATGTCCTTGCGGTACTGCATGCCATCGAACTCGATCCCGCCGAGGGCCGCATAAGCGGCGCGCTGCGCCTGCTTGACGGAATCGCCGAGCGCCGTGACGCAGAGCACGCGCCCGCCAGCGGTTACAACCGCGTCCCCGGCGCCGACCGTGCCCGCATGGAATACATGCACATCGGGATGCGACGCAGCGTTCAGCTCGTCCAGACCACGAATCGCATCACCTTTGCGCGGCGAATCCGGATAACCGTGCGCGGCGAGCACGACACCGAGCGCCGTGCGCCGGTCCCACTCCGCATCCGCGCGGTCGAGCGTGCCGTCGACCGCGTGCTCGAGCAGATCGACGAGATCGGTCTTCAGGCGCACGATGATCGGCTGGGTCTCCGGATCGCCCATCCGGCAGTTGAACTCCAGCACTTTCGGCTGCCCGAGCGCATCGATCATCACGCCGGCGTAGAGAAAGCCGCTGTAGCGGATACCGTCCGCCGCCATGCCCTGCACCGTCGGCAGGATGACCTCGCGCATCAGCCGCGCGTGGAGCGCCGGGCGTGACGACCGGCGCAGGCGAATACGCGCCCATGCCGCCGGTATTGGGCCCGCTGTCGCCATCGAGCAGCCGCTTGTGGTCCTGCGACGACGCGAGCGGAAGCACGTGCCTGCCGTCGACCATGACGATGAAGCTCGCTTCCTCGCCGGTCAGGCACTCCTCGATGACCACGCGCGCGCCGGCGTCACCCATCACGTTGTCGACGAGCATCGCATCGATTGCGGCATGAGCGTCGGTCGTGGAGCCGGCGACGATCACGCCCTTGCCGGCGGCGAGGCCGTCCGCCTTGACGACGATCGGCGCACCCTGCGCATCGACGTAGGCGTGCGCTTCATGCGGGTCGGAGAACGTGGCGTAGCGCGCCGTCGGAATGCCGTGGCGCACCATGAACGCCTTCGCGAAATCCTTGGAGCTCTCGAGCTGCGCCGCGGCGCGGGTCGGGCCGAAGATCCGCAGGCCGTTCGCCCGGAATGCATCGACGACGCCCGCAGCAAGTGGCGCCTCGGGACCGACGACCGTCAGATCCATCGATTTCTCGCGTGCGAAGGCCACAAGCTCCGGAACCGACGTCACCGGAACGTTGACCACGCCCGGCTCCCGCGCGGTTCCCGCGTTGCCCGGCGCCACATGCACACGCGTCACCCGCGGACTCTGCGCGAGCTTCCAGGCGAGCGCATGCTCGCGGCCGCCGCTGCCGATGACGAGGATGTTCACTAGTGACGGAAGTGCCGGACGCCCGTGAACACCATCGCGATGCCGCGCTCGTCGGCGGCCGCGATGACGTCGTCGTCGCGGATGCTGCCGCCCGGCTGGATCACGGCGACGGCACCGTTGTCGGCGACGACCTCGAGCCCATCACGGAACGGGAAGAACGCATCGGATGCGACGACCGAGCCTGCGAGCGACAGCTTCGCGTTCTTCGCCTTGATCGCCGCGATGCGCGTCGAATCGACGCGGCTCATCTGTCCCGCGCCGATGCCGAGCGTCTGCCCGTTCGCGCAGAACACGATCGCATTCGACTTGACGTATTTCGCGACGCGCCAGGCGAACAGCAGGTCGTCGACCTGCTGCGGCGTCGGCGCCTTCCTCGTCACGACTTTCAGGTCCGCGGCGCTGGTCGCTCGAACGTCCGCGGTCTGCACGAGCAGACCGCCCCCTACACGCTTGAAGTCGAGCGCCGAACCGGGCTCCACGCTCGCAGGCCCCGGAATCTCGAGCACGCGCACGTTCGGCTTGCGGTCGATGACCGCGAGCGCTTCCGGCGTGTAGGCCGGCGCGATGAGCACTTCGAGGAACTGGGCGGCGATCGCCTCGACGACTTCGCCATCGACCGGCCGGTTGAACGCGATGATGCCGCCGAACGCCGACGTGGGGTCGGTCTGGAACGCCTTGCGATACGCCTCCAGCGGCGTCGCGGCCGTTGCCACGCCGCACGGGTTCGCGTGCTTGACGATCACGCAGGCCGGTTCCGCGAACGCGTTTACGCATTCCCACGCCGCATCGCTATCGGCGATGTTGTTGTACGAGAGCTCCTTGCCCTGCTTCTGCCGGTACGTCGAGATCGAGCCTTGGCCGCGGCGACTTCGTCGCGATAGAACGCGGCCTGCTGATGCGGGTTCTCGCCGTAGCGCAGCGGCTGCACGAGCTCGCCGGCATAGCGGAACGACGTCGGCAAACCGTGTTCGATGCCGTCCGGACCGCGGGCCGTAAGCCAGTTCGCGATCGCGCCGTCGTACGCCGACGTATGCGCAAACGCCTTCTGGGCGAGCGCGAACCGCGTCGCCTCCGGTAGCGAGCCGTCGTTCGCTTGCAACTCGTCGAGCAGTCGAGAATAGTCGTCGGGGTCGACGACGATGCCGACGTGCGCCCAGTTCTTCGCCGCCGAACGCACCATCGCGGGACCGCCGATGTCGATGTTCTCGATCGCGTCGTCGAGGGTTGCGCCGGGCTTCGCGACGGTCTGCGCGGAACGGGTAGAGATTCACGACGACGAGGTCGATCGTCGGGATGTCGTGTGCGGCGAGCGCCTCGCGATGCGATGCGAGGTCGCGGCGCGCCAGGATGCCGGCGTGCACACGCGGGTGCAGCGTCTTCACGCGGCCGTCCAGCATTTCCGGGAATCCGGTATGGCGCCCGACGTCGGTGACCGGCAGCCCGGCCGAGGTCAGCGCCTGCGCCGTGCCGCCCGTGGAGAGCAACGCGATACCGCGCTCGTGCAGGCCGCGCGCGAAGTCGGTGAGGCCGCGCTTGTCGGAGACCGAGAGAAGCGCCAGCTTGACCTTCGCCGACATGCGAGGTCTAGCCGCGCGATGCAAGACGATCGGGAATGCGCAGCGCCACGTAAAACGTGCGTTGCTTCGTGCTGTTTCCGGCGGGCGCCGACGGGCCGCCCCGAGGTGCCCGCCTGAATCCGATCCGATGCAAAAGGCGCAACGACGAACTTTCGTCAGGCACCGCCTCCCGGACGCCCTTTTGCATCGGCCTGCTACAGCAGTTTGTACTTCGTGAGCTTTGCGCGCAGCGTGTTGCGGTTCACGCCCAGCATGTCGGCGGCCTGCGTCTGGTTCCCGTTCGTGCGCTCCATCACGCTAACGAGCATCGCGCGCTCGACATGGCCGATGACCATGTCGTAGACGCCCGAAGCCGATTCGCCGTCGAGCTTGCGGAAATACTCGTCGAGCGAGCGCTCGACACTGCGGCCGATCTCGTTGCTGCCGTTCAGGCGCATGGTTCTTTTCACGCGGCGAGGGCCTCCCCTGCCCACGGCGTTGCCGCCCGTTGCTTTACTCCGGCTTCGAAGCGCGAGGCGGCGTGCACGACGCCCCCGGCAGGAAGACCGTAGACCAGCCGGTCGCCCTCGCAGGCGAGCCGGTCGAAAAAGCGCAGTACGGCCGCAGTCTGCGACTGCGTCGTCTCCGCCCCGTTGAATTCGCTGCGCGCCTGCGCACTGCCGGCAAGGTCGCGCGTGTACCAGCCGAGGTGCTTGCGCGCAATGCGCACACCCGCTTCGCTCGCCATAGAACGCGTAGTGATCGTCGAGATGCTCGAGGATCAGCTGCCGCGCTTCGGCGACCGTCGGAGCCGGCAGCAGCTCGCCGGTCGCGAGGTAGTGCGCGATCTCGCGGAAGATCCACGGCCGTCCCTGCGCGGCGCGCCCGATCATGATCGCATCCGCCGCGGTGCAGGCGAATACCTCGCGCGCCTTGCCCGGCGAGTCGATGTCGCCGTTCGCGATCACCGGGATCGATACCGCACGCTTCACGGCCGCGATCGTGTCGTATTCGACGGGCCCGACGAACATGCACGCGCGGCTGCGGCCGTGCACCGTGAGCGCCGCGATGCCGGCCGACTGCTGCAATCGATGCGATGCGCAAGGCGTTGCGATGCTGCGGATCCGGCCCCGTGCGGATCTTGAGCGTGACCGGCACGTCGACAGCACCGACGACGGCTTCGCAGACCGCCGCAACCAGCGACTCGTTCGACGAGCAGCGCCGAGCCTGCCGCGGCGTTGCACACCTTCTTCGCCGGGCAACCCATGTTGATGTCGATGATCTGCGCGCCGCGGTCGACGTTGTAGCGTGCCGCCTCGGCCATCATCGCCGGATCGGCACCCGCGATCTGCACGGCGACCGGCGCCGGCTCACCCGCGTGATCGGTACGCCGGCGCGACTTGTCGGTGCCCCACAGCTTCGGATTCGACGCGACCATCTCCGACACCGCATACCCCGCACCGAGCCTGCGGCACAGCTGCCGGAACGGACGATCGGTGACGCCGGCCATCGGCGCGACGGCGAGCGTGTTGGGCAATTGATACGGACCGATGCGCACGAGGGAATGATGCGAAATGCTGCGAGGGGAGCGGATTATACCCACATCTTGCGCGCTCGCGCGCGTGTGCGTGCAGGTTCGGCGTCGACGCGAGATCACGTTCGCGCGATTTGTCAATGCGCGTGAAAGTGAGCGCTCGTACGCCCGTCAGGCACGTTCGATGCAGTGCGGAGCATTCGAGCGCGCAAAGCTTCGGTGCGGGCATGACGCTCGTTGTGCTCGTGCCGTTGCTCGCGGACGCCGACGGGCCGCCCCTAGGCGTCCGCCACCTTCACCTCCGATGAAAAACGTGCGTCGCCGACGATTCGTCATCCTCAGGCTGCGCGGACGCGTTTTTCATCGGCTAACGGAGGCCAAACAGCATCGCGCGCGTGAATGCGCGCTTCGCAGGCGGGATCGTGTCGAGCAAAGCAAGTGCGACGCCGCGCGGCCAGCGGATCGCGGCACGATCGTTGCCGAAAGCGCGAATCAGGCCATGCGTGAAGGCGATGCCCGCTTCGCGGTCGCCGCTGCGGCGTTCCGCATGGCGGGCCAGCATCGCCGGCGCGCCAAGCAACTCGCGCGGGGAATCGAGAATCGTCTGCGCAAGCTCCCATGCATCGCGAAGGCCCAGGTTGACGCCCTGCCCAGCGACCGGATGCAGTTGCTGCGCTGCATTTCCGATGACGACCGAGCGCGTCGACACGATCGGCCGCGCGCGCTCGAGCGCGAGCGGGAACACGCGACGCGAAGCGACGCGCGTAAAGCCCGTGACCCGAGTGCCGAAGCGGTTCGACAGCGCGGACAGGAACGCTCGTTCGTCCAGCACGAGCATCGCCTCGCCCTGCTGCGGCTGCATCGTCCACACGAGCCCGTAGTGGTCGCGCTCGGGAAGCAGCGCCATCGGCCCCTCGGCGGTGAATCGCTCGTACGCGATGCCCGCGGGCGGCGCGTCGAGCCACACCGACGCGATCAGCGCGACCTGCCCGTAATCGTGTCGCGATCGGCGGATACCGGCGACGGCGGTCCCGGCGCCGTCCGCGACCACGGCGAGCCGCGTCGCGATCGTCGAAGTGTCGCCCAGGCTTACAGTTGCGTGCGGAACGCTGCCGTTTACGGCGGTCGCTTGCGTACCGAATCGCACGTCGACGTCGGCTCCGCGCGAGTCCGGCATCGAGCGCGTCCTGCAACGCCGCATACGACACGACGTAGCCAAGCGCCTCGATCCGGTGATCGGCCGCATGAAGCCGCGTCATGCCGAACCCGCCGGCCTGCGAGACGTCGATCGTCGTGATCGGCGTTACCGCGCCGTCGACCCTTGCAAGCGGCTCCCACACGCCGACACGCTCGAGGATCAGCCGCGCGCCGTGCGACAGCGCGAGCGACCGATCGCCTCGCGGCTTTTCGCCGGGCTGGCGCGCGTCGAGCGCGACGACGTCAAGGCCCTGGCCCGCGATCGCGAGCGCCAGCGTCGCGCCGACCGGGCCGGCGCCGATGATGACGACGTCGTGCATGGACTGCTACGCGTCGCCTAGCGACGCACGCGCCTCGACCTCGCGCAACCGTCTTCGGCGTCGCCGCCGTCAGGTTCTCGTGCCCGCTCGACGTCACGAGCACGTCGTCCTCGATGCGGACGCCGATGTTGTGGAACGCCTCGGGTATGTCGTCGCCGGTCCGGATGTACAGGCCGGGCTCGACGGTCAGCACCATGCCGGGCTCGAGCTTCATCGACTCGCCCTTCACCTGATAGAGGCCGGCATCGTGCACATCCATGCCGAGCCAGTGCCCGGCACGATGCATGTAGAAGCGCTTGTACGACCCGCTTTCCAGCGCGGCGTCGAGCGGGCCCTCGATCAGCTTCAGGTCGATCAGTCCCTGCGCGAGCACGCGCTCGGCGGCCTTGTGATAGTCGTGGAAGGGCGCGCCCGGTTTCACAGTGTCCAGGCATGCGAGCTGCGCGGCAAGGACCAGCTCGTAGATCGCCTTCTGCGGCCCGCTGAAGCGGCCGTTGACCGGGAACGTGCGCGTGATGTCCGACGCGTAGCCCTGGTACTCGCAACCCGCGTCGATCAGCAGCAGCTCGCCCTCGGCCATCATCCGGTTGTTGTCGCGATAGTGCAGCACGCATGCGTTCGGACCGGACGCGACGATCGACGGATAGGCGACCGATTGCGCACCGTGGCGCAGGAACTCGTGCAGCAGCTCGGCCTCGACCATGTACTCGTACCAGCCGGGCCGCGTGAGCTCCATCGCGCGCCGATGCGCGCGGCTCGAAATTTCCGCCGCCCGGCGCATCAGCGCGATCTCGTGCGCGTCCTTCACGAGCCGCTGGGCATCGAGCGTGCCGCGGATGTCGATGATCGCGTCGGGCGCGGCCACGCCGGTGCGGATGCGCGCCCGCACTTCGTTCAGGAGCGTGCTCACCTGCTTGTCCCACTGATCGAACAGGCCGACCGGCGTGTAAAGCGCGGGCCGGTCCGCGGCCAGATCGGCGAGGCGCGATTCCAGCTCGCCGATCGGATGCGCCTCGTCGAAGCCGAAGATGTCCTTCGCCGCCTCGGGCCCATAGCGGAACCCGTCCCAGATCTCGCGCTCCTCGTTCTTGTCGCGGCAGAACAGCACGTGCCGGTCGCCGTCGGGGCCGGCAACCAGCGCGACCACCGCCTCCGGCTCGGGAAAGCCCGACAGATAGTAGAAATAGCTGTCGTGCCGATACGGGTAGTAGGAGTCGCGGTTGCGCGCCACTTCGGGCGCCGTGGGAACGACGGCGAGGCCGCCGCCCCCGTGCTCGCGCATCGTGCGGAGCACGGCGTCGCGGCGATCGCGATGGATCTGGTGGACGTGCTTCATCGGGGAGGGCGACGCGGCCGACGATACGCTCGGGATGTCGGCCGGCTCGGGTTGCAAGGAAGCGATTATAGGATGCCGCGGGAGGATCCGCTTTGCGCGGCGCCAGCGACGCGGACTTGCTCGCGACGCTGCCTCCACCGCGCGTAGGCGCCCCGGATCGATCGCTGCAGCGGGCGCTCGACGAGCATGTGCAGCCCGACGGACATCGCCACGAGCAAGATGCCGAACAATGCATGCAACGCGATCTGACCGGTCGGTCCGAGCGTGCCGTCCGCGACGCGCAACGCGCCGACCGGCACCTGCAGCAGATAGAGGCAATACGAGCTTTCTCCGAGCAGGACCATCGCGGGCGATCCGAGCACGCGCCCGACGGCCGAATCGGGCGTCAGGGCAAGGCCCAGGATCAGCAGCAGGCCGGGAAATGCATACAGCACGTCCCAGCTGTAGGTCGAGTCGATGTTCGAGGGCATCGCCATGAACGCGAGCATCGCGGCGATCGCGAGGATCGTGAGCGCGGACCCCGCTCGCCGGCGCGCCTTCATCCGCGCGGAAAAGCGCAGCCAGAAGCCGGCCGCCAGGATGCCGAGCGTGAAGTCGCCGAGCCTCGATAGCGGCGAGCGATAAAGCCAGCGGTGTGCCGAATCCGGACCCGCCGCCGCGACGTTGCGTCCGCTGACGTCGAAATACACAGCGATCGCCACCATCGCGATCGACACGACGAAGAAGGCGATCGTCATCCGGCGGCCGGACGAAAAGACGCCCGAACGTTGCAGCGCGAGGATCAGCAGCGGGAAGCACGCGTAGAGAAATACCTCGACCGAAAGGCTCCATCCCGGACCGTTGAGCGCGAACGCGTGACGCGGCATCCGCGCTCCACGCCTGCAAGAGCAGCGCATGGGAGACGATCGGGCCCGTCGCGCCGGCGCGCAGCCACACGTACAGCAGGATCAGCAGATAAACCGGATAGATGCGTGCGAACCGCGCAACGGCGAACGTACCGAGCGTGCCGATCGGCGCACGCTTGAACGCATCGAGGTAGTTGATTGCGAGAACGAACCCCGACAGCACGAAGAACAACGTGACCCCGTAGTACCCGGACTGCAGCATCGTCTGCAGCGTTCCGCTCACGCCCGGAACCGGATAGTGGTGCAGAACGACCACCATCGCCGCAACGAAGCGCAGGCCGGTCAACGGCGCGATGTCGTGCCGGGGCGAGGCAAGTGCCGGTTCAAGCGTCACGCGACGTTGGCGCAGTCGATTGTGGATGGCGGGACATGGGGTACGTCCCGGACGCGGCATTATCGTCCCGTCCCGGTGGCGTGCGAGCGCTGCGCTACCATCGTCCGATGGGCCCCGATCCGGACGCCACTGCGAATCCGCCCGCGCTTCGAATGGCGAAACAGGCACTTCGCGGTCGCGTCCTGGCGGAGCGCGAGGACGTTCCGGTGCGCCGTGCGCGTTGCCGACTCGCATGCGATCCGCGCCCGCCTCGAAGCGCTGCCTTCGCTCGCCCTCGCGCGTACCGTCCTTCTCACACTGCCGTTTCGAAGCGAGTGGGATACGCGTCCGCTGGCCGCCCAGGCACTGCGCGCCGGCCAGCGCATCGTGATGCCTCGCGTGGACCGCGTCGCGCGCATGCTGCGACTGCATGCGGTCGCCGATCTCGACGTCGACGTCGTGGCGGGCTATCTCGGCATCCCCGAGCCGCGCGAGACGCTGCCGATCGTCGAGCCCGGTGACATCGATTGGGTGCTGGTTCCCGGCGTCGCTTTCGATGCGGCCGGACGCCGGCTGGGCTACGGCGGCGGATTCTACGATCGGCTGCTTGCCGCTGATCCGCGCCGACGCGCCGCGGATCGCGGGCGCATTCGATCTGCAGATCGTCGACGAGGTGCCCGCCGGTCCGCACGATCGACGCGTCGACGCCATCGTCTCGCCGACGCGCACGCTGGTTCCGGCATCCTGATGTCGGCGCCGGTGACGACGCGCGCGGGCATCGCGCTGATCGCGACGCTCGCGATCCAGATCTACGTGGCGCTGGGCGCGACCGGCGATGGCCGTGCTCGCGCCGGTGATCGCACCGGAGTTCGGAGTTGTCGCAGAAGCTCGTCGGCGTGTTCGTCGGGCTCGTCTACGCGGCCGCGATGACCGCGAGCCTTTTTTCCGGCGTGTTCATCGCGCGCTTCGGCGCAATCCGCGTCTCGCAGGCCGCCGTGCTGCTGGTTTCGCTCGGGCTCGCGTTGCTGCCGATCGCCGCGTGGGCGCCGGCCGGCGTTGTGCTGCTGGTGATCGCGCCGCTGGTCATCGGAGCGGGCTACGGTCCGATCACGCCTGCGTCGTCGCAGGTGCTGGCGCGCACGGCGCCCCCTTCGCGCATGGCGCTGACGTTCTCGATCAAGCAGACCGGCGTGCCGGGCGGCGCGGCGCTCGGCGGCGCACTGCTTCCGGCGCTGACGCTCATGCTTGGATGGCATGCAACGCTGCTTGCGCTTGCGGGCGTCGGGATCGTCGTCGCGGTCGCTGCGCAACCGATCCGCTCCGACCTCGACCGGACGCGCGACCGGACGCGAAGCGTTCACGATCGCCGGAACGTTCAAGCCGCTGCGAAAGGTCCTCGCGAACCCGCGCCTGGTCGAGATCACGATCGTCTCGTTCTTCTACGCCGCGCTGCAGGTCTCGCTGATGAGCTTCCTCGTCGTGTATCTCACCGAAGCGCTGGGCTGGTCGCTGGTCGCCGCCGGCTTCGCGCTTGCGGTCGCGACGACGGGCGGCGTTGCCGGCCGGGTGCTGTGGGGCGTGGTTGCCGACCACTACGTTCCACCGCGGGTGCTGCTCGGCCTGCTCGGGGTCGTCGGCGGAGCGTGCTCGCTGGCCACCGCGGCGTATCCCGCCGAGCGGGCCGGTCATGCCGCTGCTGGTCCTCGCCGCGGTGTTCGGCGCGACGGCAATCGGCTGGAACGGCGTGCAGCTGGCCGAAGTGGCGCGGCATTCGCCGCCAGGCGAGGCCGGCGCGATCACCGGCGCGACCGGATTCATCGGCTTCTCCGGCATCGTCGTCGGCTCGCCGCTGTTCGGATTCCTTGCCGCAGCGACGGGCGATTACCGAACCGGCTTCATCGCGTTCGGTGGGGCGATCCTGATCTGCGGCGCGTGGGTGCTCGTGCGTTGCCGGCGGTCGCGCCGCAAGTCCAGTGAAGGCTGACGGCCGACGATTCGCGGGCGGTGCTATCGTGAACGGAGTCGCCGCTGTTCCGGCGTCGGATTCCGTGCTGCAATGTCGCGGCAAAAGCGCACGAAGCGGCGCACGGTCGCTCCATTTCCCGGGCGATTTCTGCGTTGCACCAATTCACGGCCTGCCACAACACTACAATCGACGAGCATCGCCCGGTAACCGAAACGGGCGAGCTCCTAGAGGAGGAGTCTCCCGATGGCCCCGTTGGACGCCACCCCCACCGACCGTGATCCCCTCGAGACCCAGGAATGGGTGGATGCGCTGAAAGGCGTGCTCGCGAACGAGGGCCCGGATCGCGCCCATTACCTGATCGAGCGCCTGATCGACGTGGCGCGCAAGGAAGGCGCGTACCTGCCGTTCTCGGCGAACACCGACTACATCAACACGCTGCCGCACGATCGGCAGCCGAAGTTCCCGGGCGACCCGAACATCGAGGAGACGATCCGGAACTACGCCCGCTGGAACGCGATGGCGATGGTCGTGCGCGCGAACAAGCACACGAACGTCGGCGGTCACATCGCGAGCTACGCCTCGGCGGCGACGCTCTACGACGTCGGCTTCAACCACTTCTGGCACGCGGCTTCGGACGACGCATGGCGGCGACCTCGTGTTCGTCCAGGGCCATTCGGCGCCCGGCATCTACGCGCGCGCTGTTCATGCTGGGCCGCTTCACCGAGGACCAGCTCGACAATTTCCGGCAGGAGGTCGACGGCAAGGGCATCTCGTCGTATCCGCACCCGTGGCTGATGCCCGACGTTCTGGCAGTTCCCGACGGTGTCGATGGGCCTCGGACCCTATATGGCGATCTTCCAGGCGCGATTCATGAAGTACCTGCAGGACCGCGGCGTCGCGACCACCGAGGGCCGCAAGGTGTGGGCGTTCATGGGCGACGGCGAGATGGACGAGCCCGAGTCCACCGGCGCGATCGGCATGGCCGGTCGCGAGAAGCTCGACAATCTGATCTTCGTCATCAACTGCAACCTGCAGCGCCTCGACGGCCCGGTGCGCGGCAACGGCAAGATCATCCAGGAGCTCGAGAGCGTCTTCCGCGGCGCCGGCTGGAACGTCATCAAGGTCGTCTGGGGCACGAAATGGGACCAGCTGCTCGCGCGCGACAAGACCGGCATCCTGCACAAGCGGATGATGGAAGCGGTCGACGGCGAATACCAGACGTTCAAGGCCAAGGACGGCGCGTACGTCCGCAAGTACTTCTTCGGCAAGTACCCCGAGCTCCTCGACATGGTCGCCGACTGGAGCGACGACGACATCTGGGCGCTGAACCGCGGCGGCCTGGACCCGTTCAAGGTCTACGCGGCCTATCACGCGGCCGTCAATCACAAGGGCCAGCCGACGGTCATCCTCGCGAAGACGATCAAGGGCTTCGGCATGGGCACCGCCGGCGAGGCGATGAACATCACGCACCAGCAGAAGAAGATGGACGTCGACGCGATCCGCCGCTTCCGCGACCGCTTCAACCTGCCGGTGCCCGACGACAAGCTCGAGGACGTGCCCTACCTCACGTTCCCCGAAGGCAGCAAGGAGCTCGAGTACATGCGCGAACGCCGCATGAAGCCTCGGCGGCTACCTGCCGCAGCGCCGGCGCGAAGGTCGAGCCGATGGCCGGTGCCGCCGCTGTCCGCGTTCGAGCGGCTGCTCGAAGAGCAGCGACGATCGCGAGATCTCGACGACGATGGCGTTCGTGCAGATGCTGCAGATCCTCGTGCGCGACAAGGCGCTCGGCAAGTACATCGTGCCGATCGTGCCCGACGAGTCGCGCACGTTCGGCATGGAAGGGATGTTCCGCCAGCTCGGCATCTGGAACCAGCAGGGCCAGCTGTACACGCCCGAGGACGCCGACCAGCTGATGTTCTACAAGGAGAGCAAGACCGGCCAGATCCTGCAGGAAGGGATCAACGAGGCCGGCGGCATCTGCGACTGGATCGCCGCGGCGACGTCGTACTCGACGCACGGCGTGCAGATGATCCCGTTCTACATCTTCTATTCGATGTTCGGGTTCCAGCGCGTCGGCGACTTCGCGTGGGCGGCGGGCGACATGCGCTCGCGCGGGTTCCTGCTCGGCGGCACCGCGGGACGCACGACGCTGAACGGCGAAGGGCTGCAGCACGAGGACGGCCACTCGCATCTGCTGTCGGCGACGATTCCGAACTGCATCTCGTACGACCCGACGTTCGCGTACGAGGTGGTGACGATCATCCAGGACGGCCTGCGGCGCATGGTGACCGAGCAGCAGGACGTCTACTACTACCTCACGGTGATGAACGAGAACTACACGCATCCCGCGATGCCGGAAGGTAGCCAGCAGGCGATCCTCAAGGGGATGTACAAGTTCCGCGACGGCGCGAAGTCGACGAAGAAGGGGAGCCCGCGCGTGCAGCTGCTGGGCTCGGGGACGATCTTCCGCGAAGTGATCGCCGCCGCCGACCTGCTGAAGAACGACTGGGGCGTCGACGCCGACCTGTGGAGCTGCCCGAGCTTCACCGAGCTCGCGCGCGACGGCTATGCGGCGCAGCGCTTGAACCTGCTGAATCCGACGGCGACGCCGCGGCGCTCGCTACGTCGAGGAGTGCCTCGCCGACACGCAGGGACCGATCATCGCCGCCACCGACTACATGCGCCTGTTCGCCGACGAGATCCGGCCCGTTCGTGCCGCGCCGCTACGTCGTGCTCGGGACCGATGGATACGGCCGCTCGGACACGCGCGAGAAACTGCGCCACTTCTTCGAAGTCGACCGGCGCTGGGTGACGGTCGCTGCGCTGAAGGCGCTGGCGGACGAGGGCGCGATGCCCGCGTCGAAGGTCGCGGAAGCGGTGAAGAAATACGAACTCGACCCGGCGAAGCCGGCACCGTGGACGGTGTGACGATCCGATGCAAAACGTGTCCGCGACATCCGGTGCCGGACGCGATCGCGGCGTTGCGCGTTTTGCATCGGGGAAGAACAGGCGGGCGCCTTGGGGCGGCCCGGCGGCGCCCGCCGGCAACAGCACGTAACAACGAGCGTCGATGCGCGGCGCGGCGCCTGTCGGACCGACGTTCGCGATGCCACCAAGGGGAGCGTCTCATGAGCACGATTGAAGTGAAGGTGCCGAACATCGGCGACTTCGAGGACGTCCCGGTCATCGAGGTGCTGGTCAAGCCCGGCGACAGCGTGAAGGCCGAGGACTCGCTCGTCACGCTCGAATCGGACAAGGCGACGATGGATGTGCCGTCGCCGTCGGCGGGCACGGTGAAGGCGCTGAGCGTGAAGGTCGGCGACAAGGTGAAGGAAGGTTCGCTGATCCTCACGCTGGACAGTGCGGCGGCCGGCGCCGAAGCTCCTGCGAAGCCGGCGCCCCGCGCCCGCTTCCGCGCCTCCGCCGCAAGCGAGCGCCGACGGCCGATCAGCGTGGACCGCGCGGCGAAAAAGGCCTGGCCGATGCGCCCGGCGAGGGTCCGACGGCGACACCGCCTGCGGGCGAAACCGTCGAGGTGCGCGTTCCCGACATCGGCGATTTCAGCGACGTGCCGGTCATCGAGATCTTCGTGAAGCCGGGCGACGTCGTGAAGGTCGACGATCCGCTGGTGACGCTCGAATCCGACAAGGCGACGATGGATGTTCCATCGCCGGTCGCGGGCGCGGTGCAGGGCGTGCGGGTGTCGGTCGGCGACAAGGTCAGCGAAGGGTCGGTGATCGCGACGGTTGCGCGCGAGCGGCGGCGCGCGCACCCTCACCCCAGCCCTCTCGCCGCACGCGCCTCAGCGGGAGAGGGAGCACGACTGCGCCGGCGCCGGCAGCATCCTCCCCTCTCCCGAGCGGCGAGAGGGGTCGGGGGTGAGGGCAGCCGCCAGCCCCCGTCGACAGCGCGGCGTTCAAGGCCGCGCATGCATCGCCTTCGGTGCGCAAGTTCGCGCGCGAGCTCGGCGTCGATCTGTCGAAAGTGAAAGGCAGCGGGCCGAACGGCCGCATCCTGCAGGAGGACGTGCAGCGCTACGTGAAGCAGGCGCTCGCAGCACCTGCACCGGCCGCTGCAGCCGCCGCGGGTGCGATTGCGGGCGGCGGCACGCTGAACCTGCTGCCGTGGCCGAAGGTGGACTTCGCGAAGTTCGGTGCCGATCGAGACGAAGCCGCTGTCGCGGATCAAGAAGATCTCGGGACAGAACCTCGCGCGCAACTGGGTGATGATCCCGCACGTCACGCAGTTCGACGAGGCGGACATCACCGAGCTCGAAGCGCTGCGCGTCCAGCTCAACAAGGAGCACGAGAAGGCCGGCGTGAAGTTCACGATGCTCGCGTTCCTCATCAAGGCGAGCGTCGCGGGGCTGAAGAAGTTTCCCGACTTCAATTCATCGCTCGATGGCGACAATCTCGTCTACAAGCAGTACTACAACATCGGCTTCGCCGCGGACACGCCGAACGGGCTCGTCGTGCCGGTGGTGAAGGGCGCCGACCAGAAAGGGCCTGGTCGCGATCGCGAAGGAGATGGCGGAGCTTTCCGCGAAGGCGCGCGAAGGCAAGCTCGGTCCGGCCGACATGCAGGGCGGATGCTTCTCGATCAGCTCGCTCGGCGGCATCGGCGGCACCGCTTTCACGCCGATCGTCAACGCGCCCGAGGTCGCGATACTCGGCGTCTCGAAGGGCGCGATGAAACCCGTGTGGGACGGCAAGGCGTTCGTGCCGAAATTGATGCTGCCGTTGTCGCTGTCGTACGACCATCGAGTCGTCGACGGCGCGCAGGCGGCACGCTTCACCGCGTATCTCACGCAGGTCCTCGCCGATTTCCGGCGCGTGATTCTGTAGAGGCCGCGCGATGGCGACGATCGAGGTCAAGGTTCCGGACATCGGCGACTTTCTCCGACGTTCCGGTCATCGAGGTGCTGGTCAAGCCCGGCGATGCGATCAAGGCCGAGGATTCGCTGGTCACGCTCGAATCCGACAAGGCGACGATGGACGTGCCCTCGCCGGCCGCGGGCACGGTGAAAGCGGTCAGCGTCAAGGTCGGCGACAAGGTGAGCCAGGGCACGCTCGTGCTGACGCTCGAGACGGCAGGCCGCGGCGCCCTCACCCCAACGCCGCTCCCGCGAGCGGGAGCGGGAGCGCGCCTGCGCAGCCGCGGCACCTCAGCCCGACTCCCGCGCCAGCGCCGGCAGCGCCGCGGCGACGCCTCTCCGCCGCGGGAAGCGGGAGGGTCGGGGGTGAGGGCCGCGCCCGCAGGAACCTACAAGGGCAACGTCGACGTCGAATGCGAGATGCTGGTGCTGGGCTCCGGGCCCGGCGGCTACAGCGCCGCGTTCCGCGCCGCCGATCTCGGCATGAAGACGGTGATCGTCGAGCGCTACGCGACGCTCGGTGGCGTATGTCTCAACGTCGGCTGCATCCCTTCGAAGGCGCTGCTGCACATCGCGGCGGTCGTCGACGAGTCGAGGGCGATGGCGGACCACGGCATCACGTTCGGCGAGCCGAAGGTCGACCTTGCGAAGCTCGCCGCATGGAAGGACAAGGTCGTCGGCAAGCTGACCGGCGGACTCAATGGCATGGCGAAGGCGCGCAAGGTGGAGGTCGTGCGCGGCGTCGGGCAGTTCCTCGATCCGTATCACCTCGAGGTCGAGGTCACCGAGGGGTCCGGTCAGCAGAAGACCGGCGCGAAGAAGGTCGTGAAGTTCGCGAAGGCGATCATCGCGGCCGGATCCCAGGCCATCCAGCTACCGTTCGTCCCGCAGGATCCGCGCGTTCTCGATTCCACCTCCGCGCTCGACCTCAAGTACGCGCCGAAGCGCATGCTCGTCGTCGGCGGCGGCATCATCGGACTCGAGATGGGTTCCGTGTATTCGACGCTCGGCGCGCGGCTCGATGTCGTCGAGATGATGGACGGGCTGATGCTGGGCGCAGACCGCGATCTGGTGCGCGTGTGGGAGAAGATGAACAAGCCGCGCTTCGACCGGATCATGCTGAAGACGAAGACGGTTGCGGTCGAGGCGAAGAAGGATGCGGTGTACGTGACGTTCGAAGGCGAGGCTGCGCCACAGGGAGCGCAGCCCTACGACGTCGTTCTGATGAGCGTCGGGCGATCGCCGAACGGGAAGAAGATCGGCGCGGACAAGGCGGGCGTCAACGTTTCCGATCGCGGTTACATCCCGGTCGACACGCAGATGCGAACCAACGTCCCGCATATCTACGCGATCGGCGACATCGCGAGCCAGCCGATGCTCGCGCACAAGGCGGTGCACGAAGGCCACGTCGCCGCGGAAGCCGCCGCAGGGCAGAAGAGCTTCTTCGACGCGCGCGTGATTCCCTCGGTCGCCTTCACCGATCCCGGAGATCGCGTGGGTCGGCGTTACCGAGGACGAAGCGAAGGCGAACGGGCCGCAAGCTCGAGAAAGGGCATGTTCCCGTGGGCCGCGTCGGGGCGCGCGATCGCGAACGGCCGCGACGAGGGCTTCACCAAGCTGCTGTTCGACGCCGAGACGCATCGCGTCGTCGGCGGCGGCATCGTCGGCACGCACGCCGGCGACCTGATCAGCGAGATCGCGCTTGCGATCGAGATGGGCGCCGACGCAGTCGACATCGGCCGCACGATCCATCCGCATCCGACGCTTTCGCGAGTCGGTCGGGTTCGCGGCGGAGGTGTACGAGGGCGTTTGCACGGATCTGCCGCCGGCGCGGAAGAAGTAGCGAGACGGATGATCGCGTCAGCCTTCGACGACCGCCCATGATTTTTGGTACAGGTGTCAAGAGCTTCCGCGATCGCCGCATCGACCCGCTTCTCCGCCTGCGCCGCCCTCTCCTTGATCGCCTGCTACGAAGTCAACGGCAAGGTCCTCAACACAGCAGTTGCTACGACTGGTAAAACGACACCGGCTGGTAGCATGCTCGCCCGAGCACCTCGAAAGTCCCGCCATGAACCAGGACGCACTCAAGCAAGCGGTCGCCCGCGAGGCGATCAAGCACGTCGTCGACGACGCATGGATCGGCGTCGGCTCCGGTTCCACCGCGAACTTCTTCATCGACGAGCTCGCGAAGATCAAGGGTCGCATCCGCGGCGCCGTGGCGAGCTCGGTGAAGACCGCCGAGCGCCTGAAGTCGCACCGCATCCCGGTCGAGGAGCTCAACAACACGGGCGACCTCCCGGTCTACATCGACGGCGCGGACGAAGTCACCGAGCACGGCGCGATGATCAAGGGCGGCGGTGGCGCGCTCACGCGCGAGAAGGTCATTGCTGCCGCATCGAAAAAATTCGTCTGCATCGTCGACGAAAGCAAGCTGGTGCCGGTGCTCGGCAAGTTCCCGCTGCCGGTCGAAGTGATTCCGATGGCGCGCAGTTTCGTCGCACGCGAGCTTGCGAAACTCGGCGGCCAGCCAGAATGGCGGATGGGCTTCACGACCGACAACGGCAACCTGATCCTCGACGTACGCGGGCTCTCCATCCTGAATCCTGTCGAGCTCGAGACGACGCTCAATCAGATTCCCGGCATCGTGACTGTCGGCCTGTTCGCGCGGCGCGGAGCGAACGTGATCCTGATCGGCACGAGCGCCGGGGTGAAGACGCTGGTCCCCGGTAGACCGTAACAGTGGACAAGAGGTGGCCGACGTGCAGCGAATTGCACGCGACCTGGTCGTCTCACTGCCTTAGCAACGGGATCGTCGTCGCCAGGTCGTAGTCCTGGGCCGCACGGATCTTCGACTCCAGTTGCAGGTAGCGGATCGCCTTCCGCGCAGGCAACGCTTTCATCACGCGATCGCGAAGCGTGCGCCGCGCCTTGAGCTCCGTATCGTCCGCCGCGACCAGCTCCTTCACCACATTCCTGGCATGGAGGTCGCCGATGGTCGGGCCAAGCCCCGCCACGCCGACCAGCGCGACCGACCGCCGGCGATTGGCCAGCTCGAGCTGACGCTGGTACGTGTCGTAGACCGGCCAGAACTTTGCGGCTTCGGCATCGCTCAACGCTAGCGTCGACGCGACGTAGCCGCGCTTGTCGGCACGTACGGCGGCTTGCAGCGCCTGCATGTCGGTCACATCGGACGCCTTGTCCTGCGCCCAGCCGGGAGTTGCGGCCAGCAGCGCACCGACGAGGATCATCAACGAAACGTTGCGTCCCATGCTTCCCTCCGATCGTTGACGGCAGGCCGTCATCAGAACTGGAACGACGCGCCGATGAACGGTCCGGTGAGGGCCGCATCGAGCTTGAAGTTGCTTTTCTCGTAGTCGACGTGCAAGTGGCGCCACCCGCCGACGATAGAACCCCACCCGAACCGATAGCCGAGCCCACCGTACAGTTGCCAGCTCAAGTCCGAGCCGCCGCCCCCGACGTCGGCGCTGGCGAACGCTTCCCAGTTGCCGGCGAAGCGCGCGTCCCACCGCATGCCGACGACGCCGTCGACCCAGTCGCTTTTCTCGCTGAGCAGCACGCCTGGCAACGCCGCCTCGCGCAGGCCGAGCTCCACCTTCAGGTTGTAGTAGCGGATGCCGCCGAAGACATCGATATGGCTGCCGGGCGTGCCGAAAAGGTCGTACGCGCCATACGCCTCCACGATGTTGCCCTTCATCTTGGCGTCGACGCCCGCATAGAGCGTGGTGAACGGCGTCGGAGCGTCGGCCTTCACGTCTGCGTACGTCCAGTCGCCGAATGCGGCCAAGCGGCCGCGACGCCAGCCCCAGTGCAACATCGCGCCGCCGAGCCGGACGTTGTCGGAGAAACCGTCCGTATCCACGTCGACGCGGCCTGGCAGCCCTGAGTCGCGGCCGAACGTCCCGATCGTGCCGTCGAACCCGGCGATCCACGCGTACGGCGTGATGCGCCACTCATCCTGTTGCGCATTGGAGAAGCTCGCGAACGACGCGAGCGCGATGGCGAGAATAACCTGCGTCAGACGATTCATGCGATGTTTCCCTTTTCTTGAGCCGGTACGGCGCGCTACTTCTTCGCAGCCGGCTCGACGGCGATCGCGATCGCCTCGGTAAAGACGGCTTCGACCTGGTCGCCCTTCGCGATCATAGCAAGCTGCTTCGGATCGCGGACCTTGAGATCGACGGTGCGATTCGGGCCGCGCAGCGTCACGCGCTGGTTCGGCGCGTCCACGTTCACGACGTCCGCGATGATCCTGATCTGCCGGGCCCCTGCGGCCGCGGGCCGTTCACCCGGCTTGGCGGCGCCACCGACGACTTCCTCGGTTCGCGACACGGCCTGGCCGCCGCCCTTCTTCAGTTCCAGCGTCAGCGCCTCGACGTACTCCACGTTCACCTGATCGCCCACCTTCATCTGCGCGAAGTTCTTGACCTCCGGTCCCGCGGTGATGACGACCTCGTTGCCCTGCGGTCCCTTGAGCGTCACGGCGCGGGTCTTCGGATCGATCGCCGTGATCGTTGCAGTCACCTTCACCGTCTGCCCGACCATCGCCGCCCCGGGCTTCGTGGCGACCACGGCGCCGCCGGTCTGCGAAGAAGCGGGAAGCGCGGCTCCCGATGCGATCGCGATCGATACGACTATTGTTAAGGCTTTCATCGACAAGCTCCTGGATAGACACGCCCGCGCAGAACGCGCGCGCTTGGGGAAATTCGCACGTTGGCCCTGGCCGATCATCGCGCGGGAACGCGCGTCCAGCCCTTGCCTGGATTGAATCGGGTCATGCTCGAGGCAACCTTGTGGGAGTCGGGCCCGAGGTCCTTCTCGTACACGATGCCTTCGTGGTTGACGATGAACGTCATGACGCCGGAGTTGCCGTACCTCGCCGGCCAGGCGACCACGGCGAAGCCGCCGATCGCCCGTCCGCGGACGACATAGTCGAGCTGACCGGTCAGCGCATCGGGGCCCTGGCCTTTGAGCGGCCGGAAGTAATAGCCATGGAACGGCTGCGGCTTCTTCTGTTTTGCATAGCCTTCATCGGCTGCCGACGCGACGAGCAGCGCCGAGCGGGCTTGGTGGCTCGCCAGCCTTCGCCGGCCAGTAGAGTCCGTCGCGCTTGCCTGGCTTGCTCGCGAACTGTTGCGCGTACTCCAGCGTGCCGTTGCCATTCCGATCCTCGGAGGCGTAGTCGAGCTGCGCGTCGACGACGGCGCGAAGGGTCTCGATCGCATTGAGCTCGTTGTCGCCGATGCGCCGGGCGAAAAGCTCCTCCTTGCCCGCAGCGGTGTCGAATCGCCAGCGCTCCCCGGTTTTGACGATCGGGAATGCGAACGGGTACCCGTCCGTGCCGATCGTCAGCGTCGCGGTTTCACCGCTCTTCTCGATCGAGTTCTTCGCGCTGTAGCTCTCGATGAAGCGCGCGACGGTCGCGCGATCAGCGGTCGCGTCGCCGGACGAGATCCAGTTCGCGGCGTCGTGACCGAGCACGGCCAGCATGCCTGCGCGGTCAGAGGCGCGCAGACTCTCCACGAGCGCAGCAGCGGCCTCCTCGGGTGAAGCAAACGTTCTTTGCGGCGAAGCACTCTGAGCAAGCGGTGCGCCGAGCGCCATCGCCAATGCAACAACCAATAGGATCATCGGTTTCATCGCCGTCCCCCGCCTCCGCCGCCACGACCCCCGCCTCCGCCGCCACGACCTCCGCCTCCGCCGCTCATGTTGCCCGAGGATCGGGCCGCACCAACGCTGGAGGACCCACGTGCGCTGCTATCGCGCGCCTGCGCACCGCGGCTGGAATCGAACGCCGACGCGCTGCCCCCGCCCGACCGGTTGCCGGCGTTGTAGTTGCGCTGCGCCGACCCCTGGGCACCTATGCCGCTCGCGCCGCCGGCACTGCCGGTCCGCGAGATGGAGTCGCGTGACACGTCACCGCGCTGGATCGCCTGTTGCCCCGATTCGGCCCGCCCCCGGAACGCCTCGCGCGAACCCGCATCGGCGGACTGCCCGCGTCCGTGCTGCTGGGCAACCGCCTTGTCCTTGTACGGAACCGCGCCACGATGCGAAGCGTTGTGCTGCCAGTTGCTGTTGGAGACGTTCGTCCGGTTGAAGTTGTTGTAGCGGTTGACGTCGATGTTCACGTCTCCCCGGCCCCAGTTCACGCCACCCCAGAGCGCGCCGCCGACGATGACGCCCGCGGTGAAGCCGAGGAGCGCACCGCCCGCGACATAGCCGGGGGGGTAGTAGGCGTACGGCGGGTAGGAAGGCCACCACCAGCTTCCGTAGACCACGGTCGGGTTGTACGTCGGAACGTAGACCACCTCGGGTTTCGCCGGCTCGATCTTGATGATCGTCGTGTTCTCGACCTTTTCCGTCGTCACCTTCTGCTGCTCGGTGTCCTTCAAATTGCCTTGGGCCGACGCCTTCTGCCGCAGTGCCTGCACGGTCGCCATCACGTCCTTCTGCTGCGCGAGGAACGCGTCACCGAGCTTCTGCGTCCAGTCGATCTTCTCGCTCATCATCGTCAGCACCTGCGGGAACACGGCCAGCGACTTCACGCTCGGATCCCACGTCTGCTTCTGCAGCGCATCCTCGAGGGCCTTGTCCTTCAGCGTAGCGTTCGCCTTGACCCAACGCTCGGCGGCAACGACCTCGAGCGGATACGTCGACGCCATCAGCACCTGCGCGAGCAGCGCGTCGGGATACAGCGCGATCGGCGCGAGCAGCTGATCGAGGTCCTGCTGGGTGAACGTTTTCGCGGTCGGCGAAGGTGCCGCAGCACCAGGCGGCGGCTGGGCTGCTGGTGCCGGGGTGACCTGCGCAGGCACTGCCGCTGCGAGCGACAGTGCGCACATCGCGACGATCAGCGTTCTGCATCGATGCATGATCATTCCTTCTGTTCACTTGACCGAGTAGCCGCGGCCTTCGAGGCAGGCCGCTCGGGCCTTTCCGTACGACGCCTGCTGCGCGCCCGTCGCCTGCTGCTGTTGCTGCGCCGACTGCTGCTGGGCTGCGGCATTCTGTCGCCGGCTTTGCGATCGTCCGGCAACCGCGCCGGCGGCGGCACCTGCGCCCGCGTCACCGCCGACGATTTCACCAACTACGGCGCCTCGTGCAGCGCCGCGCGCCCCGGCACCCGGTGTGGTCCCGGTCGCCGTAGTCGGAGGCGTGGACGGGGCAGCGGCTTGTTGCTGCGGCTTGGTGGGATCGACGCCGGTCTGGTTCACCGCCCATTGGTGGCACTCGTATTCGTCCTTCTTCTGCTGCTCGGGCGACTGGCCCTTCGCGGGATAGACGAACTGCTGCGCGTGCGCGCCTGACATTGCGAAGCAAAGCGCAACTGCGGCGGCAATCATCGTGCGGTGGGTCGGTTTCATCGAATGCCTCTTTCGTTGACTTGTCAACTGCTTACTTCTGCGGCGTGTACCAGATCGGCGATGCGCAAGCGCGGTCCTGGACTGTCATCCTGAACTCCGTTCCCATCTTACGCCGCATGCGAGCGCGTTCAGACAGAGTATAGCGAGCCACGCCGCCGTGCACCCTCCACCGGGAACGCACGCCGTATTCGGCAGTGTCCCCTCCCCGGCGCAAGGCATCCGTACGCTGGAGTTCGCGGGGCCCAGCAGTTTACCTCCTCGCTTAAGGTCAGACGCGTGGATTGATGCGGTGTTCAGCTCCATGTATTCTCATTGGCCATTAGCCTTTCCGCGTGTGCATGACGAGGAGTGCGCAATGGACAGCATATCCGTGGGCGGCGACAGCAGCCAGCCGAGCAAGTCGGTAGAACCGAGCCTTCAGCGGGTAATGGGGCCATGGCTTCTCCTGCTGTTCATCGTCGGCGACATTCTCGGCACCGGGATTTACGCGCTCACCGGCCAGGTTGCCAAGCAGGTCGGTGGCGTTGTTTGGCTGCCGTTTGTGGTCGCGTTCATCGTGGCTCTGATTACCGCGTTCAGCTATCTGGAACTGGTGACGAAGTATCCAAAAGCCGCAGGCGCCGCCCTTTACACGCACAAGGCATTCGGCATTCACTTCGTAACCTTCATTGTTGCTTTCGCCGTGATGTGTTCGGGCATCACCTCGGCATCGACGGCCTCTCGCGCGTTCGCCGCGAACATGTCGAACGCCTTCGGGCTCAACCTCGCGGGTGGGATCGGCATCACGCTGGTCGGGCTGGGTTTCATGGCCCTGGTCGCAGCGATCAATTTTCGCGGCGTCGGGGAGAGCGTGAAGTTCAATGTCGTGCTGACCTGCGTCGAGCTGACCGGACTGTTGATCATCATCTTCATCGGGCTATGGGCCATCGGGGCCGGCCAAGGGGACGTGTCGCGCGTCGTCCAGTTCAAGACGGCAGACGATGGCGGCGTATTCTGGCCGGTCATCGCCGCAACGACGCTCGCCTTCTTCGCCATGGTCGGGTTCGAGGACTCGGTCAACATGGCGGAGGAATGCAAGGACCCGATTCGTCACTTCCCGAAGGTGCTACTCGCCGGACTGTTCATCACCGGGCTGATCTACGTTCTGGTGTCGATCTCGGCCATCACCCTGGTCCCGCCCGAGAAACTTGGCGAAGGCGAGACGCCGCTGCTGCAGGTCGTGCGGGCGGGTGCTCCGGACTTCCCACTGTGGATCTTCGGCATCATCACGATGTTCGCCGTGGCCAACAGCGCGTTGATCAACATGCTGATGGCGAGTCGGCTCGTCTACGGCATGAGCCGCGAACACGTGCTCCCATCTGCGCTCGGCAAGGTTCACGCGAAGCGGCGCACGCCCTATATCGCGATCGGATTCACCACGCTGCTAGCCTTCGGACTGATCACATTCGTCGGCGGGGTTCCGGCGCTCGGCGGCACCACGGCTTTGCTGCTCCTGTGCGTCTTCACCGTGGTGAACATCGCCGTCCTCGTTCTGCGACGTGATCGCGTCGATCACCACCATTTCCGCACGCCGAGCTTCCTGCCGATCCTGGGCGCGCTGTCTTGCGCCTTTCTTGCCGGCCCCTGGACCGGCCGGGATCCCGTTCAGTACAAGGTTGCGGGTGTTCTGATCGGCATCGGCATCGTGCTGTGGATCGTGACCATACTTTTCAATCGCGCCACAGGCCAGAAGCCGTCGGAACCTGAACTGGCAACCGTCGGCACGCGTGGACCGGTCAACTAAGGCGGTTCATCGGCTCCGGTTGTCGCAAAATCGCGTGTTCGCGCGAACGCGCCGAGCGGTTGGATAAACCTTTACAGCTGCGCCGAATACTGATCGACAATGAGGATCACGACCGCGCGCGCCGCGCTGGGCCGCATCTTCTTCCAGCGCTGCTTCTATCTGTTCATCGCCCTGCTGCTGTTGGTCGCGGCTGCTCCGCTGATCGAGGGTACGCCGTCTGGCCGCCTGACGCTCAACGTCGTCAATCTGCTTGTGGTGGTCGCGGCGGTCGCGACGGTCGGGCTTTCGGTGTTGTCGTTCGTGATCGCGCTGCTGCTTGCCGCACCGACGCTGGCGTTCCAATGGCTCGCGCTGAGAGCCGACGACCCGGGGATGCTCATGTGGTCATGGGCGTTCGCGGCCGGACTTTACCTGGCGACGCTCGTCTACCTGCTCGGTTACGTGTTCAGGCGTGACGTCATGACCGGCGACAAGCTTTGGGGCGCCGCGGCCGCCTATCTGATGCTCGGCGTGCTTTGGGCATATTCATACTCGCTCGTCGAGTACTTCTATCCTGCTTCGTTCGCGGTGGGTGGCGCGGCGGCCAAGGTCGCCCTGTCGGATTTCATCTACTTCAGCTTCACGGTGCTGACCAGCACCGGCTTCGGCGACCTGACGCCGCTTTCGCGCCAGGCACGCTCGCTGTGCATAGTCGAGCAGGTCGCTGGCACATTGTTCGTTGCGATCCTGATCGCGCGGCTGGCGGGTGTCTACCCGCCGCGCCAGCGCGAGAGGGAGTGAGTCCAGGACACCTCGAGGTCTGGCTCGAGTCAGGTCTTCGGACGCGTTGCCCAGGCATTGTTCGATCGTGTTCGACGCACGGCTTCCGGGATAACGGCATCGAACGCGGCAGCGTAGCTCGCCTTGTTCGCCTCGGTGTAGCCGTCCGCGCGCACGGTGAGCGCGCCGCCCTTTCCGACCTCGATGACGAACGCCACGGGCGTCACGTTCTTCAGCCAGGCGAAATAGACCGGGCCGTATCCCGTCAGCACCTGAATGTCCCGCCTTTGCTTACCCATCCGCGCAACGATTCTCTGTATGCCAACCGAGTTCAATTCGGCGGCGTGCGGCGTGACCAGCGGCGCGAGCGCCGGCTGCTCTGGCGGGAGCGGAGGCGTTGAGGGGCTCGCAGCTGCATATGCGGCAGCGGCACCAAGACCTGCGATCAGAAATAGAAGTGCGCGGCGAATCAAACGCATGGGAAGCCTCCTGTCAGATGACGCACACTATCCATCGAGGGAAGCGCGCGGTCAATCGAGCGGTCGTTAGGGCGCGTGTTTGGTTCCACCTGGCGGCGAGTTTCGGGAGCGTGGACGGACAGGTCGCGGGTGGCCATCATCGAAGGGCGTTGCGCGTCGCAAGCGCGTCATACGCGGCGTATTTGTAGATGTCGCCAAGGGTCGGGTAGTTGAAGCACGCCTGATTGAACAATTCCGAACCGGCTTCCGCGAGCATCGCGATGAGGCCGATGTGAACCAGCTCGGTGGCCTGTTCGCCGATGACGTGAACGCCGAGCAGGCGCATATCGTGGCGCCCCGAAGTACCGAACGTCACGCAAGGCGCAATCGGGGTCGAACGCCGAGCCACTCACGGTAAAGCCACCGCGTGTTCCATTGCGCCATCCCCGCGCGGCATCGGAAGGTCGTGTACCGCCCGCCTGCATATACACTCGCGTTGCGCGCCGACGTTGGGGCGCACATAATCTCGCAGCGAAAAGTAAGGTCGAATTGAAGGATCGACTGTGGGTCGGCCCGCTCACCCCGGACTTGCACCCTGCCATTTGACGGTGGCACCTCCACTCGGCAGTTTGTGCGGATTGCGCAATTGCGCAGGCCGATCCAACGCTCGACTTCGAGCGGTCGATCGGGTTAGGAGCAAGGCAAGCTTGGGGATGACAATGACCGGAAAGAACAACGCCGAAGAGGCGGTCCGCGAGCCGGTGCTCAGTCCCGTGGACCGGGTATCGGAAATGCTCTTCGGTCTGTTCATGGCGCTCACTTTCGTCGGAGCCGTCTCGGTGGCGGAGTCCGGCCGCGAACAAGTCCGGGAGATGTTCATTGCTGCCCTGGGCTGCAACCTTGCCTGGGGCCTGGTCGACGCGGTCATGTACGTGGTTCGCGCTGTCACCGATCGCGGCAGGTCGCTCACGCTCGTACGCTCCGTGCGAGCCGCCCCGGACGCGGAAACGGGCCGCGCGCTCATCGAGCGCTCGCTGTCACGGGTGGTGGCGGGTCTCGTCTCCTCGACGGAGGTCGAGGCAATGCGCGGGCGAATCATTGCTCTGCCCTCCGTGCCGGCGCGACCGACTCTGGGATGGAACGACCTGCTTGCTGCCCTGGCGATATTCCTGTTCGTGGTCGTGGCCACGTTTCCCGTCGTGTTGCCTTACGCGTTGATTCAGGATGTCGGAATGGCGACGACGGTATCCCGCGCCATCTCACTGGCAATGCTGTTCTTCGGCGGGCTCGCTCTTGGACGCTACGCGGGCTACGGGAGCTGGAAGAGTCGGGTTCATGATGGTCGGATTGGGCACGGCGCTCGTGGTCGCGATCAACGCGCTTGGCGGATGAAGGCAACCCTGCCGGCCACCGCCGCGCTGGCGGCCGTCATCGCCACCACGGCAATCGCCGGCGAGGACGAGCGCAGCGGGCGCCGCGCTTCCCCTGCGACGAAACCCTCGTGGGAATTCGCGATCACCGCGTATCCCACAGTCGTTCGCGGCGGCGACAACTATACGTCGGCGATCGCGGTAGCCGATCGCGGGCCGCTGCACCTTGAGGCGAGGTACAACTACGAGTCGGTTGGTGCGCGCTCGGCTTTCGTCGGCTGGACCTTTTCCGGCGGAGAGGAAATCACATGGGAGTTGACGCCTCTCCTCGGAGGCGCCTGGGGCACCACGAAGGCATTCGTGCCCGGCTCTGGAGGCGAGCGTCGCGTGGGGGCGCCTCGACTTCTACGTCGAGGCCGAATACGTTCGCGATAACAGCGAACGGACCGACAGTTACTTCTACGCCTGGAGCGAGCTGGGTTTCCGGCCGGTCGAGTGGCTTCGCGTCGGCGTTGCCGGCCAGCGCACCAAGGCCTACGGCGGCGAGCGTGACATCCAGCGCGGGCCGTTCGCGCAGGTGACCTGGGGTCCCGTCACGATAGGCGGCTTCTGGTTCAACCCAGGGTCGAGTAACCAGGTCTTCGTCGGTTCGATCGGCGCGGCGTTCTGAACTCTTCGCCGTAGGTAGTCGGCGCGCTCCGATCATGGCTAGTCCCGCCGTCCTGCTTATCATTCGCCGCGCACGCGCGTCGCGTTGTATGTCGACGGAGGCGCGGTCACAAAATTGGAACGAAAGAAGTCGGATTGAAGGACCCAACTGTTCGTCGGCCCGCTCACCGCGGACTTGTCAGAGACGGATGGTTCATGGAGTGATACCTTGACGGTGCTCGGCGCCTACCAATTTGTCCTGGAGAGCAAGACCATGAATGAACAACTTGCAGTGAGTCCGCCGGCTTCCCCGGGGTGGCGGCCGGAACTCGGACTGTTGCTATTCATCCTCGCGCTGGTGTCGCCACTGCTCGTGCCAGGGTCCAATGGCGGCGCGTCCAACCTCGGAGAAAGCGAATGACGACAACGACAACGGCTAGCGCCTCGCTGTGGGACACCTTTGAGCACACGCCCTCGTTGAGGCAAAGGGCGTTCCTGCGCTACTTGACCGCAACCCTTGTGGATCTCGTGGTGCTGGGCCTGTTCGCCGAATACTGGGAGCGCGTTGTCGTCGACTCGTTCACGATCATGCTGCTCGCCGCCGCGCTGTTGCAGGTCCTCCTGAAGCTCACGATCGCCCTGGAGCATCGGCTCGCCGCCTTCTTCAACGCGAGACCGGGAGGCTTTGCGAAATTCATGCGCTACTTCACTGCTTGGCTGGTGCTGTTCGGGTCCAAGTTCGTCATTCTCGAAGCGCTCGTCCTCGCCTTCGGCGACCGCTTGCGTTTCGGCGGGCCCTTCCATGGGATCGTGGCCCTGATCGTGGTCGTCGTGGCGATGCTCGTGGTCGAAGTAGTCCTCGTGAAGCTCTACCGCCGCCTGGGCTGAGGATCCCTGGCCAAGCATCCGAGAACGGCAGACTGTATTCGAGCGCGGGCGACCGGGTGCTGATCGCGACGCAATTGCTTCGATCAACTGCTGCAGGATCGCCATCAGGGCCGCGCTCGTCATGCCGAACATCAGTACCCCATTCGCAGCCTCGAGGGGACCCATCAGCTTCCATCGCGCGCTCATCACCACGTCACCGTAACCCAACGAGGTGAAGTTCACCGCTGAATGGTAGACCGCCTCGTACAACTCGCTGAACTCTCCCAAACTGATGAACAAAACTCCCCAGATCACGATCTGGACAAAGTTGCCCAGCATCATGGCGATCATCACGATCAGGAGCGGGCGGACTTGCGCGAACAATCCGCGATCGGTTGGCATCCGGCCGGACTGCCGCATGTAGAACTGGACACTCCAGAAAGTGAAGGCCGCCTGCAGCGCCAGGCAGAGCAGCATCGTCGGCAGCCCGATCATCAAGTTCCTCAGCATGTGCGATTCCCCTTGTTCAGGTGCGCTTCAAGGCGAGCGCTTTGGATCGCGAGGCGCGCCAGCGTTCAAGCGCCCACACCGTTGCCCATGCGTAGAGCGCCACGCCGACAAACAGCGCGACGCGCGTGGCGGAAGCGCTGAAGACATCCTTGCCCACGGCGGCGTCCTCGATGGCGGGTCCCAGCAAGATCAGCATGGTCACCAGGGCATTGCTCCAGAACGATGGAGTAAAGGACGTGGGCCTGATTCCGAATAGTTTTGCGCCGGCCCAGAGCGCTGCAGCCACCATCCACAAGATCAGCATCCACAGGTTCGGCCGCAGCGACAGGCCGAGCCAGGCCAGCGTCGCCATCCATGCCCCCATGAGCGTGGATCCCACCAACTCGCGTCCGGCCGATCCAGCGCTGGTGGAACCGGCCTGCTGGCCCAGCGTCACCGTTTTGATGATGGCCGCCAGATAGAAGGCCGGGTTGGTCAGCGCCAGCACGAATACGGGCATCACGACCAACGTAGCCTGCAGGGCGCTCCAGCTTGCCGTTTCCGGACTGACGGTGGCAGGCGCGGCTTGGATGCTGGTTGGGGCAGGAGCGTCAGGAAAAAAGGCGTGTGAGACGCCACTGACCAGAACGCCGGTGCCGAGCCCCACCCCAAAGGCGACGCTGAGCACGGTGCTCAAGGCCTGATCGGCCACACCCGCCACAGGAATGACCGTGACTGCGATCACCAGAATGATCGTCAGCGGATTGGCACTGCGCGCGCCGGCGAAGAACAGCGCGTAGAGCAATACGCCTGTCAGCACGATGCCGGTCAAGGCGTAGTTCTCCAGGACCGGGACCATCAGCACGCCCGCTACCAGCAACGCCGCGATGACAAAGCACAACACCACGCCCTTTACAAACGGGATCGGCGGCCCGGGTTTGCACAGCAACACCACGGCCAGCACACAAACCACGAATGGCGCCGGCAGCGCCAGTCCGTAGGCGATCAGCACGGCCAGGCCCAGGCCAATCGCCAGCCGTAGTACCGCTTTGTCGGCGCCGTGCATCGACCGCGATCAGTAGAGATACGAGAAGTAGCTCATCGCCCCGATGAAGACGCCCGCAAGCCAGTTCATCAGGTCATACTCTCCCGTGTAGATCAGGACGTCGGCCTGGCCCCCGATTCGCACCCCATGCAGTCGCTCGCGTTCGGACGGATCGAACTCGACGGCCACCGGGAAGCGCTGTGCCTGTCGCAGCCAATCGCGGCTGTTCTCGATCGCAGGCAGGGTGCCGGGCTGCGCCTGCTGGCCGGAACCGACCCCGGTGCCGACGCTGCGTACGCGTCCCTTCAACACTTGGCCCGGCATCACGTCGAGCACGATCTCCGCCCTGTCGCCGGGCTTGACGTTGCCGAGATTGTTCTCGGTCATGTCGGCATTGATCCAGAGGTCGTGAATGGCGATCAGCGTCATCGCAGGCGCGCCCACCTGCGCAAATTGCCCGACGTCGGTCCGCAGGTCGGTCACCGTGCCGCGCGCAGGAGCAACGACCTGGGTGCGCTTCAGATCGAGCTCGGCCTTCTCGATCGCCGCGCGTGCACTGATCAGTTGCGCGTTGTTTTCTCCGCGTTCGCCCGCCGTTTCCTGGGCGCGGCGCAAATCCGCCCTGGCAGCCTCCACCTGACTGCTCGCCTTGATCCGGTTCGCCTGCGCGCTTTCGACGCGGCGGACAGACAGCGCACCCGGATCCTCCTTATGGATCTGTTCGAGTCGCGTCGCGTCCTGCTGCGCGAACACATCATTCGCGATAGCCGCCTGCAGTGCCGCTTTGGCCGCCTCCACGGACGCTGTCGAAGCGTTGACCGAAAGACGCACCGACTCATAGTCGGAGCGACTGCGTTGCAGCGTGATCTTGTATTGCGTCGGATCGATATCGAACAGCGGCTGTCCGCGCTGCACCTCATCGTTGTTCTTGACGTACACCTTCAGCACGTTGCCCGATACCTCGGCTGCCACCGGCACGACGAAAGCCTGGACCCTGGCCTGGGAGGTATACGGGGTCAGGCGATCCGAAACGAAATACCAGGCCAGGCTTGCGACGATCAGTATCAGCACGATGATCGCGCCGACGCGGGTTCCCTTGCCCGGCTTGGACGGCGGCGGCGGTTGCTCGCTAACCGGGGCCGGGGTCTCGACCGGCTTTGCGGACTCTTCACTCACCGCGGCTGGCGACGTTACGCCGCGTGCGGCGTTCGATGGGGTCTCGTCCGGCTTCGCGGATTCTTGACTCATGGTGTCGCTGTTCCGGCAGGGTTTCGTCGAGCGTCAGCGTCAGGCGCCGGTAGCGGCGCTGACAGCAGGTCTTCCCAGTCACTGCGTTTGCCCATGGTTTCGCGCGTTTCGTCATCCAGCACGGGCCGGCTTCGCCCCTGTTCCCAGCCGCCACCCATGGCCTTGTAAAGGGCAATCAGGTTCTGCGTCAGGTTGCCCCGGCTGATGACCAGCCGCTCCTGTTGGGCGAAAAGCACTTGTTGAGTGTCGAGCACTCGCTGGAAGTCGGTCAGCCCTTCCCGGTACTGGATTGTGGCAATGTCGAGCGAGCGCCTCGAGGCCTTCACGGCGTCTGCGAGCAGCACGATCTCCTCGCCGGTCTTGGCAAAGCCAACGGCAGCGTCGTCGACCTCGCGGGCCGCGCGCAATACCGCGTCCTGATACTGTTCATAGAGCTGCTGGAATCGGGCATCCTGGACCAGTACCGCGTTGGTGAGCCGGCCGTGGTCGAACACGTTCCAGACGAGGCTGGGCCCGATGCCCCAAGTCAACGCCCGCGTCGACGAGCCCAAGGACGTGGCCGACAGGCCCACCGAACCCAACAGCGAAATCGACGGATAGAGGTCCGCCACGCTCACGCCGATCAGAGCGGACTGAGCGGCCATCTGCAATTCTGCAGCCCTGACGTCAGGGCGGCGGCGCAGCAAATCGGCCGGCATGTCGACGATGACGGCCAGGTCGGCCTGCGGGATCACGTCTTTGCCTGCGGCCATTTCGGGTAAAGGGCCCGGGGCTCTGGCCAGCAATGTGCTCAACGCATTCTGCGTCTGGCGCAGGATTCCCTCCAACTGAGGTATGGTGGCCAGCGTGCCAAGATACTGGGCCTTCGCCTGTTGCACATCCAATTCGGACTCATTGCCGCTCCTGAACAGCAGCTCCGTGATATCCAGGCTACGTTTCTGGAGGGCAGCATTTTCGCGAGCGATCACCAGCCGGGCTTCCACGGTACGGATCGAACAGTACAGGCTGGCTACTTGGGCGGCCATCAGCACCTGCACGTCATCGTACTGGGCGATGCTGGCGAAATAGCCGGCATCGGCGGCTTCGATCCCGCGCTTGAACTTGCCCCAGAAATCGATTTCCCAGCCGATGCCCAGCCCGGCGTTGAAGGTCAACTGCTGTGGTGTCCGGTGCGCCTGCCCTGTGCTTTCCCACGCCGAGCACCTCGCCCGTAACCTGCTGCACCTGCGGGTAGAGCGCGCTGCCGGCGATCCCGAGTTGGGCGCGCGCTTCCATGATGCGCATACCGGCGGTCCGCACGTTGGGATTCACGCGCTGCGCCTCGGCGACGAGGGAATCGAGCACGGGATCATTGAAGCTGCGCCACCACTCCTGTACGAGCCCGCTGCGCAGGCCTCGCGTCTCGGCGTCCAGCGACTTGAGCGAACCGCCGGTCCAATCGGCCAGCCAGGAGGGCAGTTGGGGTCGCTTGAAGTCAGGTCCCACCGTAGTGCAGGCGCTGAGCAGCGCGGCCCCTGCCAGCCCCACCGCCCGCGTTCGCAACCTATTTGCAGACATGCCCCACACGCCACTCAGCTCGCAGCCTGCGATTTGCGCTCCGTCGGTACCTTCTCAGGATTGGTAGCGACCCACCACATGAAGATCTGATAGCCCAGGGCCAGCACGGTTGCTCCGACGAACATTCCCAGGATGCCGTGGGTTGCCAAGCCGCCCAATGCGCCGAGCAGAATGACGACCATCGGCGCATCGACACCTCGACCGAGCAGCAGCGGTTTCAGTACGTTGTCGAGCATGCCGGCGAGGAACAGCAGCACGGTGTGAGTAACGGCCGCCGCGGTACCGTACTCCCCACTCACCCAGGAACAGCAGCATCGCGCCGCCGATACTAGCAACAAACCCCAGCGCGTTTTTCGCCAGGTCGCCGAGCTTCGGCTGCAGGCTCTGACTGACTGCCGGCAAATCGAAGACATCCAGAAGGCTCCGGGATAGGCGCTTTTCGAGGTCAGGATCGGGCTTGTAAGGCGCATTCATGGATCGGCTTCCTTCTTCTGGTAGGGTTCGAAACGACGCGCCCTCGCAAATTGCCGAACGATTCAGCATGGGCGAACACTCCGACGGCGGCCCCGGCCACCATCGAGCCGTGGCTTGTTCAGGCCTGAAGCTGATCGCCTTCGACACGGCTCCGATCTTGTCGTGGTGCGCCTTCAGCGACTTGCTGATGTCGTCCCGCGCACGCCGCGTCAGACCCAGCGCGGCCACCTGTCCACGTCAAGCAAGCCATTGCACGTCGAAAACATGGTAGCCCCAGGCCGGGAGATCCATGAACAGGCCCCGGCTCAGCAGGTCATCGCCCGGCCGATCGTAGGAGTCCGGGCTGAGCAGGTCCTGGAATCGAACGGTCCGACCCACGAGTTCCGGGAAGGACATGCGGACGAAGCATTGGCTTTGCTGCGGCGAGTAATTCACGACTGCGCACAGCCACTCGTGTGGGTTGCGTTCCCACCGGAAGGCAATGAAGTTGTCCGACGTCCCGTTGTCGTGCCAAGCGGGAACGCATTCCAACAGGGACCAGCGACCGTCGCGAACCATCGGTTGGCGCAGCACGGGAAGCAGACGGGCATAAAACTGCGCGAGTTGGCCATCAACAGGTTCATTGGGGCCGCGGACCAGGTGCGGCGAGATGCGCGTCCGCCGCCCCTCGAACTGTCCCTGGTGAAAGAACCGCAGGCCGGGTGAGAGGTAGGTCAGGACCGCGGCGGCTGCGTGTACGGCGGGCGCAAATGTCGCTGCCGCGCGTGGCTCGTCGTGGTTCTCCAGAAAGCGGGCAAGCTTGTCTTGATAATCCATGTCCGCGCAGAGATGCTCGCGCACGGGGCGAGCGTGATGCTCGCGCAACCGGTCGTACAACCGCTTGTCGTAGGTGTAGTCGAAGCCCTGCTGCTGAAGCGTCCATTCCATGTCCCAGTAGACCTCGGCCATGAACAGGAAGTCCGGATGTTTCCGACGCACCGACTCGGTCGCCTTCGGCCAGAAGGGATCAGCCCGGATGCCCCAGGTGCGTTCGAACACATCGGGCAAGACGAGCATGGCCATGTCGCAACGCACGCCATCGCATTGGCCGGCGATTCTCTCCAGCTCACCGATCATGGATTGCTGCAATTCCGGGTTGCCGTAGTTGAGCTGCAGCGTGTCGGGCCAACCGTCGAAGTACGGGTCCCGGCCGTAGGCGAGCAACAGCGGCCCGTTCTTCGTTTTCACCCGGCAGTAATTCCGGGGTGAGCGAGCCAGATCAGCCTCGCTGCCACGGACGAAGTAGTCCGGGTGTTCGTCGGTCCACGGGTGATCCGGGGCCATGTGGTTCGGAACGAAATCGAGCATCAGCCGCAGCCCGCGCTGGCGCAATCGCGCGCGCAGTCGCGCCAGCGCCGCGTCGCCGCCCAGGTTGCGATGCACCGTGTAGCCGGTGATCGCAAACCCGGAACCGGCGATATCCTCCTCGCGCAGGTCGGGCAGTGTTTCCTCGAACTCACGCCGCCACTGGTCATTGCTACGTGAGATCTTCTGCGCGGCGGGACCCGTCTGCCAGACGCTCAACAACCAGATCCAGTCGAAGCCCATCTCGGCCAACCGGTCCAGTTCGGTGTCGGGAATGTCATCCAGCGTGGCCGGACGGCCAAGCGACCGGGACAGCTCGGTCAGCAGGACGCGGGTGTTGATCTGGTAGAGCGAAGGGTGGCGAGGTGATGGCACGGTCAGTCGTTCCCGGCGTCGTCGAATCGTCACGCGCGGCCAGCCTAACCGCCTGTCTCGAATCCGGGGTACAAGGTCATCCCGCCGTCGATGAAGAGCGTCGTTCCGACGACGTAGTCGGTGAAGTCCGACGCGAGCCAGACCGCGGCGCGGCCGATCTCCTCGACCTCGCCGATCCGCTTGTAGGGCACCAGCTTCATGAGCTCGGCGTAAGCCTCGCGGCGTCGACCAGGCGGCCATGTTGATCGGCGTGCGAATCGCACCGGGCGCGATGGATTGACGCGGATGCGCTTCTCCGCGACCTCCTGCGCCAGGCTCTTCATCAGCAGCATGAGGCCGCCCTTCGAGGCCGCGTAGTTCACGTGGCCGGCCCACGGAATGACTTCGTGGACCGAGCTGATGAAGATGATCTTGCCAGCCGCCACCGAGACCTCGGGGCGCACGCCGCGGCGCAGGAATTCGCGCACGGCCTCGCGCGCGCAAAGGAAGGCGCCGCGCAGGTTGACGTTCATCACGGCATCCCACTGCGCCGTGGTCATCTCGTGGAACGGCGCGTTCCTCTCCATGCCGGCGTTGCTGACGAGGATGTCGACGGTGCCGAACTCGCGCACGGCCGCGGCGAACATCGCTTGCACCTGCGCTTCGTCCCCCACGTCGGCCCGGGCGGTCATGGCGCGCTGCCCGCCGCTGCGGATTTCCTCGGCAACGGCCTCCGCGTCTTCGGGCTTCGTCACGTAGTTGACGACCACGTTGGCCGCGGCCTTGCCAAGCGAGATCGCAATGGCGCGACCGATGCCGGAGTTGGCGCCGGTCACCAGCGCGGTCTGGCCTTTGAGCAACTTGAGCGTCTGCACGGCCGGGACCACCGGTTCCGGCAGATTCATGTCGGTGTAGTAGCTCTTCATGTTCTTCCTTCCTTCATGCGGTGAACCAGGCCGAAATCATCTGGGCTTCGCGGGCATCCGCCCCGCGTGCCCCGACTGCAGCGCCTGCAACGCCGCCGCTTCCGCACCCGGCGTGAGCAGCAGCTCCTTCGTGAGCACGGCATTGGTCTGGATGATCCGGGCCACGCATCCGGTCCAGCCGGTCTGATGACTGGCGCCGATTCCGGCGCCCGTGTCGCCGTGGAAGTACTCGAAGAAGAGCACCAGGTCGCGCCAGTGCGGATCGTCCTTGAACTTGTGCGCCGCGCCGTAGAC
Source organism: uncultured beta proteobacterium (assembly GCA_963804205.1). Classification (GTDB taxonomy): domain Bacteria; phylum Pseudomonadota; class Gammaproteobacteria; order Burkholderiales; family Casimicrobiaceae; genus VBCG01. Next base: position 198,400 of record CAWDPJ010000018.1, read on the forward strand.
CGGCCGGCTGCCGGAAGCATCGCGCAGGAAGATCCGGTCAGAGTCGCTCGCCGAGTTCCTTGGCGACCTCGAGCAGGGTCATCATCTGTCCGGAGCCGGTCGGGCACTCGACCTTGAAGTCCTCGCCGTAGTAGGCGTACAGGCGCAGCAGCGCGCTGTAGAGCAGGTAGTTGATCGGCATCCACACCGGCCCGCGCCAGTTGGAGTTGCCGCCGAACATGCCGGTGTCGGAATCTCCCGGCACGTAGGCCACGCGATACTCCTGCCCGGCGTGGTTGAAGACGTAGGGGTGCTCGAGGTGGAAGCGCGACAGCGCGCGAATGCCGTGCGGGCCGAAGAACTCGGCCTCGTCCAGCATGCGCGCCAGGATGCGCCGCAATTTCTTTTCGTTGACGATCGACAGCATCCGGCGGTCGGCCACGCCGGCCTGCCAGGGCAGATGCATGTTGGCGGCGAGCTCGGGGTGGCGGCCCATGAACAGCCGGGCGCGTTCCCGAAACTTCGGCAGTTTCGCGAGGATGTCCTCTTCGAAGACCGCGACCGCGGCCAGCGGCAAGAGCCCTACGATCGACCGCACCTTGAGGCGCGTTGCGGACGCCGTCCGGGAACCGCAGCACGTCGTAGAAGAAGCCATCCTCCTCGTCCCACATTTCATCGTGGCGCTCGCCAACCCGGTCCATGGCGCCGGCGATGAGCAAGCGTGTGCTGGAAGAACTTCTCGACGAACTCCTCGTACAGCGGTTCGTGCAGCGCGAGCTCGACGGCGATGCGCAGCATCTGCTGGCTGAAGAACACCATCCACGCCGTGCCGTCGGCCTGGTCGAGGTAGCCGCCCGTGGGCAGCGGCGAAGAGCGGTCGAACACGCCGATGTTGTCGAGGCCGAGGAAGCCGCCCTCGAAGACGTTGGCGCCGGCGCGATCCTTGCGGTTGACCCACCAGGTGAAATTGATCAGCAGCTTGGAGAAGGCGTACTTGAGAAACTCGATGTCGCCGCTGCCACCGCGGCGCTCCTTGTCGATCAGGTAGAGCTGCATCGTCGCCCACGCATGCACCGGGCGGATTCACGTCGCCGAAGTTCCACTCGTAAGCTGGCAGCTGGCCGTTCGGATGCAGGTAGTCGTTGCGCAGCATCAGGTCGAGCTGCTGCTTGGCGAAGTCGGGATCGACCATGCCCAGCGGAATCATGTGGAACGCCAGATCCCACGCGGCGTACCAGGGGTATTCCCACTTGTCCGGCATCGAGATGATGTCGTCGTTGAACATGTGGGCCCACTCGCTGTTGCGCACGCGCCGGCGCTCGTGTTGCGGCAAGTGGCTCCCGGCACCATGCTCGTCGAGCCAGAGGTCGAGGTCGTAATAGAAGTACTGCTTGGTCCACAGCATGCCCGCCAGCGCCTGGCGCATGACGTTCGCGCGGTCCGGGTCGTTGCGAACCGCGGGCGGCGTGATCGAGCCGTAGAACGCATCGGCCTCTTTCAGGCGTGCCGCGAACACCGCGTCGAAGTCGCCGAACGGCTGGCCCGACGCTTCGGGCGCGCGCGTCGTCAGCCGCAGCCGGATGACCTGCGTCTTCCCGGCGCCGACGGTAGCCTGGTAGTGGGCCGCCACCTTCGTTCCTTCGTGCGCCGGATTTACCGCGGTCGCGTCGCCGTGAACGATGAAGTTGTGGATGCCGTCCTTCACGTAGGGTGAGGCGTTGGTCCGAGCCGAAGAGGCGCGCGTTGTTGGTCTCGTTCTCGGTGAACAGCAGCGGCACGTCGGCGTCGCAGTACAGGAAGTAGTCCGCCAGCGATTCCTGGAACAGCGGGTCGCTGTGGTGGGCGTGGACCACCGCATGGCCGGCGAACTCGACCTGCTTGAGGGCCGGCTTCGAACCGCCGCCCGCCTGCGACCAGGTGTTGCGAAACCAGAGCGTCGGCAGCACATGCAGCGGCGCCGCATCCGGGCCGCGGTTGCAGACGCTGATGCGGATCAGCACGTCATCGGGCGCCGCTTTCGCGTATTCGACGAAGACATCGAAGTACCGGTTGTCGTCGAATACGCCGGTGTCCAGCAGTTCGTACTCCGACTCGTGCTTGCCGCGTGCTGCGGTTGGTCGTGACGAGATCGTCGTACGGATAGGCCGCCTGCGGATACTTGTACAGATACTTCATGTACGAGTGCGTCGGCGTCGAGTCGAGGTAGAAGTAGTACTCCTTCACGTCCTCGCCGTGGTTGCCCTCGCTGTTGGCCAGGCCGAACGCGCGCTCCTTGAGGATCGGGTCGCGGCCGTTCCACAGCGCCAGCGCGAAGCACAGCACCTGGTGGTCGTCGCTGATGCCGCCCAGACCGTCCTCGCCCCAGCGGTATGCGCGCGACCGCGCCTGGTCGTGGGTGAAGTAGTTCCAGGCATCGCCGTTCTCGCTGTAGTCCTCGCGCACCGTTCCCCACTGCCGCTCGCTCAGGTAGGGACCCCACTTCTTCCAGGCCACGCCGTTCGATTGCGCCTCGTCGAGCCTTTCTTGCTCCGCGTTGTCGCTCATTTGTCGTTCCTCCTTCAGGCCAAACTCATGTTTCGATACTTCGTCAGGGCCTGTGTTTCAATCACGCGAGCTTGAGTATTGGGAGTTCGGGCGACGGCGGGCTGCACTTTCGCCCACGGGAACGCGGTGTCAGCGGGCGCTCGCCGACGACTGAAAGGTCAATCTCCGCCGCGGTGCCAACCGCGCTAGCGCGCCGAAGCTGGAGTTCCGACAGCCGATGGTCCACCACGATTCTGGCCCCGACGTCATTGAGAAGACGCTGGAATTCGGGCGACGCCATGATGATCGTCCCTGCCGCCGCGCGCAGGCGATCGACGGCCTCGGCGGGAAGCACGAACGTCGTCGGCTGTCGATTCAGATAGTCGAATTCCGCCTTGTCCTTCAGTTCGGGAAACGACACGTCGATGGCATAGATCTCGGCGTCCGGGAACCGGCAAATGGCCGCTCGGCGGCGGCGGCGAATCCATGCCAATATTCTACCGCGACCCGTAAGAACCAAACCTCCAGCTGAGTAGAGAGCATCGAAAAGCGGTGACAGGAGCCATAGCGCATGCACAACGTCATGGACTACCCGTTGCTGGTTTTCGTGGTCACTTTCGTCGTGCTGTGGCTCTCGACTCGGATCGGCGCCGGAGTTCTCAAGAGGCAGCGAATCCGGGAACAAGAGGTGCGTCAAGACTTCGGCGTGATCTTGGCCGCTACGCTAACGCTGCTCGGCCTCATCATCGGATTCAGCTTCTCGATGGCCATAAGCCGATACGATCAGCGCAAGAACTACGAGGAGGCGGAGGCCAACGCGATCGGGACAGAATATATCCGGGCCGACCTGCTGCCTCCAGCCGATGCGATGAAAGTGCGTGCGCTAATTAGAAACTACCTCGATCAGCGTGTCTTGTTCTACACGACCCGCGACGAACAAGAGCTGCGGCAGGTCGATGCCCGTACGGCTAAATTGCAGACCGAGCTATGGTCCGCGGTTCTGGCACCCGCCGCAGCGCAGCCTACTGCTGTTGTCGCGCTGGCCGTTTCGGGGATGAATGATGTGCTGAACTCTCAGGGGTATACACAGGCTGCCTGGTGGAACCGGATCCCTGTTGCCGCATGGGCTCTGATGGCAGCGATCGCCATCTGCAGCTGTTTGTTGGTCGGTTATGGGACGCAAAGCGCAAGAGCGGAGCGTATCCCGCATCTGGTGCTGCCGCTCGTTGTGTCGATTTCGTTCCTTCTCATAGCGGACCTCGACAGCCCGCGCGGCGGCGTCATTCTCGTCAATCCACAAAATCTGCTCAGCCTCGCCGAATCCCTGCGGGCGCCTTAGTGCAAGATCCCGAGGACGCGACCATCGAACAGGACCTCCGACACGACCTCACCCGCACAGTCTTCGCGGTTCTTGTCATCGGCGGGCTCATCGCCGGCTCGCTCTGGATCCTGAGCCCGTTCCTCGCGGCGACCACGTGGGCGATGATGATCGTCGTGACCACGTGGCCGATCCTGCGCGCGCTCCAGTCGCGCCTCTGGGGCAAGCGCTGGCTCGCAGCAACCGTCATGACGGTGGCGCTGCTGCTGGTCTTCGTCATACCGCTTTCCGCCGCGATCGCCACCATCGTCGCCAACGCCGGCGAGATCGTCGACTGGGCCAATCGGTTCTCCGATGTAAAGCTTCCGCCGCCGCCCGAATTCGTCGCGAGGATTCCGATCGTCGGCGAGAAGACTGCGTCTGTGTGGCGGGAGTACGCGGACAAAGGGTTTGAAGAGCTCGCGGAAATCGTCAGGCCTTATGCGAACCGCGTCACGAGCTGGTTCGTCGCCGAGGTCGGGAACTTCGGTCTGGTGACCCTGCAGTTCCTGCTCACCATCGTCATCTGCGCGATCCTCTATATGACCGGCGAGGATGCTGCCCGCTGGGTGCGCCGATTCGGCCGGCGCCTCGCGGGCGAGCGTGGCGTCTACGTCGTGGGCCTCGCCGGCCAGGCGATCCGTGGAGTGGCGCTCGGCGTCGTGGTCACAGCGTTCGTGCAATCGGTGCTGGGCGGCATCGGTCTCGCGATCGCCGGCGTGCCCTTTGCGGCACTGCTGACGGCATTGATGTTCATGTTGGCGCTCGCCCAGATTGGCGCGGTGCCCGTCCTCCTGGGCGGACTCGCCTGGCTGTGGTGGCAGGGTGACACCGGCTGGTTTGTCGCGCTGCTCGTATGGACGATCTTCGTGGGGAGCCTCGACAACATCCTGCGTCCCGTTCTGATCAAGAGGGGCGCGGACTTGCCGCTGCTGCTCATCTTCGCCGGAGTCATCGGAGGATTGGTGGCGTTCGGTCTGCTCGGGCTGTTTGTCGGCCCGGTGCTCCTCGCAGTCGCCTATACGCTTCTCGACACATGGGTGGCGGAGGCGCCCGACGCCGACGTCGCTGCGGCCACGACTGCCACGACAGCGGAGCGGCCCGTACACTCGCCACCGTCGTCCGATGCCGAAAACGGCAGATCATTGCCCTGAAGCGTTGCAGCCCAATAGCGGCGGGATTCGCGCGCGCCCCTACCCGCGATAGCGGAACACGCGCATCTTTTCCTGCGTCATCTCGCGCATGCTGAAGGGAATGCCCCCGACCCCGTAGCCGGACTCCCGGCGACCCGCGAACGGCATCCAGTCGGTGCGAAACGCGGTGTGGTCATTGATCATCACCGCCGACGCGTCAAGGCGATCGGCGGCATGCAGCGCAACGTCGATATCGTTGGCAAAGACACTCGCCTGGAACGCCACCGGCAGCGAATTGGCCCTGTCGATCGCCTCGTCCAGTTGATCAAACCCGTACACACAGCACACGGGTCCGAATACCTCGTCTCGCGACACTCGTGCGTCCGGCGCAGGCTCAACCAAAACCGTCGGCTCCATGATCGTCGCGGATCGGCGCGTTCCTCCCGCAACGACCTTCGCTCCAGTGGCGGCCGCTTCGGTAACCCACGACTCGACCCGGTCGACTTCCCCCGGGTTGATGAGCGGGCCGACTTCGGTTTCCGGCGACAACGGATCTCCTGCACGCAACGCTCGCACCCGCGCCACGAAGCGGTCGAGGAACGCAGGCATGAGGGTCGAGTGCACGTAGATGCGCTGCGTCGAAACGCACACCTGTCCAGCGTGGTAGTAGCCGCCCTTGACCATCGGCTCGATGAGCGCATCGAGATCGGCGCTGCGGTCGACGATGGCCGGCGCTACGCCGCCGTGCTCCAGCGCGGAGCGGGTCCCGGGTGCGAGCTTGCTGTGCAGATGCCAGCCGACCCGCGCGGAGCCGATGAAGCTCAGGAACGCCACTCGCCGATCCGTTGCGAGTTGCTCGGACAGCGCATTGTCCGGGGTGACAAATGTCTGGCACCACGGCTCGGCGAGACCCGCCTCGCGCACCAGGGAGACGAACTCCACGCAGCACAGCGGTGTCGCCCTCGCCGGCTTCACGATCACTGGACAGCCGACGGCAATCGCCGGTGCCACCTGGTGCACGATCAGGTTCAGCGGATGGTTGAATGCTGAAATCGCCGCCACCACGCCGATCGGTTCCCTGGTCGTGAACGCTAGCCGTCCCGTGCTGGCCGGCGTCAGGCTCATCGGAATTTCCCGGCCCGCGAAGTTGCGCAACTCCTCGGCGGCGTTGCGCACACCGTCGATCGCGCGCGTGGTTTCGACGATGGCATCGGTCAGCGGCTTGCCGCCTTCCTGCGCGATCAGCCGGCTGAAGTGATCGCGCCGCGCCTCCATCAGGGCGGCCAACCGCCGGAGCACGTCGACGCGTTCGTGCACCTGTAGCCAGCCCTTGCGATCGCGGAACACCCGCGTCGCGGTTGCAAGCTTCGCTTCCAGCGCGGCAGCGTCATCGGTGTCGATCTCGGCGATCACCTCCCGATCGTAGGCCTGCACTACCTGCAGTTTCGCTGGAGTCGGCATGGGTCTCATGCGACCTCGATCTCCTTGACCCGGTGCTTGAGTTCGTCGACCAGCACGCGAACGTCCTCGCTGTAATCGATCCGGACGTCGATCAGGTGCACGCCGCCGCCCTTGAACGCCGCGTCGATGATCGGCACGAGATCCTTGGTGGCGGTCACCCGCGATCCCTGGCGCCATACGCCTCGGCATACTTCACGAAATCGGGATTGCCGAACGTCAGGCCGAAGTCCGGGAACTTGTCTACCGCCTGCTCGCGATTCACGAACCGGCAGGGACCCGGCGGATAGGCCGGGCTGGTGAGCGGCATCGCAAAGGCGCGTTCCCTGACTTCGCTTTCGGTCATTGCTTGGCGCTCCTGCTTACTTGACGAGGTCGTACACGCGAAGGCTGTTGCTCAGCTCGGTTTCGCGCAATGACGCGGGATCGGTCAGTATCTGGCGGACGTCGGACAGGCCCGCATTCCAAAGATCGGTTACCGTCGCACGTGAGAATTCGGTGTCCTTGTACTGGGACGAGCGCAGCGCGTGACGATTGATGAGGTGAATCAGCGACAACTTGCCACGGGTGCCGATCCCTCGCAGCGCCTTCACGTCGGGGTCGTTCTGCAGCTTTGGCGGCAGCTTGTCGAGCACGCGGCTCAGTGCGCCGCGCATCGCTTCGAACTGCTTGATGCGATCGGTGTTGAAGCGTGTCTTGCTTGCATACTGGATGTCCTTCGCGCGCTCCTGCACCTGCGCGAGGTTCTCCGGTAGCTGGCCTATCCCGCTGAACACATCCACCTGAAAGATCAGCGCGCTCATCTTGGGATCCTCGTCGGAGACGTACGTCAGCGGCGAGTTGGACACGATGCCACCGTCCCAGTACAGCTCGCCGTCGATCTCGACCGGCGGAAAGCCCGGCGGCAGTGCACCACTGGCCATGACATGTTCAGCGCCGATACGCATCTTGCTGTTGTCGAAATACACCGAGTTGCCGCTACGCAGGTTGACCGCGCCCAGCGAAAGCCGTACTTGTCTGCTATTAATGAGGTCGAAGTCGGCAAGCTCCTCGAGCGTCGCCTTGAGGGGTGCCGTGTCGTAGAAGCTCAATGCCCCGAGGCTCCCGTCCGGAGCGAAGAACGGCGGCACCGGGCGGGGGTTGAAGAAACCGGGTACGCCGAATGCGACGGCCGACGCGGCACTCATGCGATTCATCAGCGGCCGCATCGACTCGAGGCCGGCCGGCAGCGCAGGCGGGGAAAACTGCGACACGCGTTGCCAGAATTCGCTCAAACGCTGCACGCGACGCTTGGCCGGATTGCCGGCGATGAGGGTTGCATTGATCGCGCCGATCGAAACGCCGGCAATCCAGTCCGGCTCTATGCCAGCCTCGGAGAGCGCTGCATACGCACCCCCTTGATACGCACCGAGCGCGCCGCCGCCCTGCAGCACCAGAACCGAATGGTCGTGCTTGCCCCAATGCGAGCTCGCGGGTGAACGGTTCACAGCGCGCTTGGTGCTGGAAAGCGCTTTGACCCTTGGCTGGTTTACGCATATTCACCTTCTGTATGGGGCTTCCGGCTTGCACGGATACCCGCAAACGCCTGCCCGCGGAAAGGCGGGTCTCGGCGTGACGCCTGACACCTGGAAGTCGACGGATACCTCCGACTCATCCCCTCGCGCGCCGGAATGCGCTTGGCCAGCGGTCGTTCCGCCGCACGCCGGTCCCGAAGTCGGGCCGCGGACGGAACGCCGCTACAATAGCCGAATGACGGACCTGAGCGTACCGAACCCGGTGCAGTTCGCGGACGTTGCCGCGTACATGGCGGCCGTCGGCCGGACCGCTCGCGAGGCGTCGCGCGAGCTCGCCCGTGCCGATACCGCTGCCAAGGACACGGCATTGCGCGCGATCGCCGCCGCGATCCGTCGCGATGCGGCGAAGCTCTTGGCCGCGAACGCCGAGGACGTCGCTGCCGCCGACGCAAGCGGGGCGGACGCTGCCTTCATCGACCGGTTGACGCTCGATGCGGACACGATCGAACAGATGGCACAGGGCGTCGAGGCGATTGCCGCACTCGCCGATCCCGTCGGCGAGATCACCGACCTCAAGTTTCGGCCGACGGGAATTCAGGTCGGGAAGATGCGTGTGCCGCTCGGCGTCGTCGGCATCATCTACGAGTCGCGGCCGAACGTGACCGCCGATGCCGCAGCGCTTTGCCTCAAGGCGGGCAATGCAACGATCCTGCGCGGCGGTTCGGAGGCTTTGCGCAGCAATCGCGCGATTGCGGCTTGCGTGCACGAAGGCCTGCGCGCCACCGGGTTGCCGGAAACCGCCGTCCAGGTCATCGCGACCGCCGACCGCGCAGCCGTCGGCTACCTGATCGCGGACGACAAGCACGTCGACGTCATCGTCCCTCGCGGCGGCAAGAGCCTGATCGAGCGAATCACCCTCGAGGCGAAGGTGCCGGTGATCAAGCATCTCGACGGCGTGTGCCACGTCTACGTCGATGCCGCGGCCGACGTCGACACGGCGGTCCGGATCGCCGACAACGCGAAGACGCAGCGCTATGCGACCTGCAACACGATGGAGACGCTGCTCGTGCACGCTGGCATCGCCGCTCGCGTGCTGCCCCCGCTCGCCGCGATCTATACGACCAAAGGCGTGGAGCTTCGCGGCGACGAGAAGGCGCGCGCGCTCGTGCCGGCGATGAAGGTCGCTACCGAAGATGACTGGTATGCCGAGTACCTCGCACCGATCCTCGCCGTCCGCATCGTCGATTCACTCGATGAGGCGATCACGCATATCGCGAAGTACGGATCGCAGCACACCGACGCGATCGTGACCAACGACCATTCCGCCGCAATGCGCTTCCTGCGCGAGGTCGACTCGAGCTCGGTGCTGGTCAACGCCTCGACGCGTTTCGCCGATGGCTTCGAGTTCGGCCTTGGTGCGGAGATCGGCATCTCGACCAACAAGCTGCACGCGCGCGGACCGGTCGGGCTGGAAGGCCTCACCAGCCAGAAGTGGGTCGTGCTCGGCACGGGACAGATCCGGAGCTGACTGATTGCGTGTTGCCAAGATGCCTGACACGTCGGTTCCCCCCGGCGTCATTCCCGCGCAAGCGGGAATCCAGTGTCTTCTCCTTGCAAAGACGCTGGGTCCCCGCCTTCGCGGGGACGACGACTGCGGAGATGCACGCATCAACCGTTTCCGCAAATCGCATTAGGCGCGAGCCGTACCTTCGGTCGCGCGAATAGCACGATGGCCGCATCGAGCCTGCTCGCGCTCATCGACGACATCGCCAGCATCCTGGACGATGTCGCGCTGCTCACCAAGGTCGCCACCAGGAAGACCGCCGGGGTCCTCGGCGACGATCTAGCGCTGAACGCGCAGCAGGTGTCCGGCGTCCGCGCCGAGCGCGAGCTGCCGGTCGTGTGGGCGGTAGCGAAGGGCTCGCTGGTGAACAAGGCGATCCTCGTCCCCGCCGCGTTGGCGATAAGCGCGCTGGCACCGTGGGCCGTCACGCCGCTCCTGATGATAGGAGGCCTGTTCCTTTGCTACGAGGGCTTCGAGAAGGTTGCACACAGGCTCTTCTTCCATTCGTCCGAGGACCTCGAGCACCAGAAGAAGCTGCACGATGCATTCGTCGATCCGACCGTCGATCTCGTTGCATTCGAGAAGGACAAGATCAAGGGCGCCATTCGCACCGATTTCATCCTTTCGGCGGAGATCATCGTGATCACGCTCGGCACTGTGGCGGCGGCGACTTTCACCACGCAGGTCGTCGTGCTGATCGGCATGGCACTCCTGATGACCATCGGCGTCTATGGGCTCGTCGCCGGGATCGTGAAGCTGGACGATGCGGGACTGCATTTGAGCCTGAAGTCGGGCACCAGCGCGTTCAGGCGCATGCAACGAAGCCTGGGCGCCGCCATCGTCAAGGTGGCGCCCTATCTGATGAAGGGACTGTCGATCGCCGGCACCGCGGCGATGTTCCTCGTCGGCGGCAGCATCCTGACGCACGGCGTGTCTGCCGTGCATCACCGGATCGAGGAATGGGCGGAAGGAGCCGGCGAGCTCCCCGGCATCGGCGTGTTGACCGAAGCGCTCACGCCGATGCTGCTGAACGCCGCCGCCGGCATCGTGGCGGGCGCGGTGGCATTTGCGATCATCACGCTGTTTCAGCGCTTCGCCCCGAAGCGCACCGCGCCACCAGCGTCCTGAAGCAGAGGATCAGGCCGAGGCGACCCGTGCAGCGCGACGTGACAGTGCCAGCCACAGCACTGCGCCGAGCGCGACCGCGAGCACCGGAATCGCGCCGAGGTTCATCTTCTCCCACCCCGCCGACGACACGAGTGCGCCCGACGCGAACGACGAAACGCCCATCGTCGCGAAGATGATGAAGTCATTCGCGCCTTGCGTCTTGGCCTTCTCGGGGGGCGTGTAAGCCTCGGTCAAGAGCGTCGTGGCGCCGGTGTACATGAAGTTCCAGCCGATGCCGACGAGGATCAGCGCGCCGAGAAAATGCGCCACCGTGTCGCCGGCAAGCGCGACAACGACGCAGCTCGCCATCAGCACGACGCCGGCGACGATGATCGTCAACACGCCGAAGCGCTTGATCAGATCCCCGGTGACGAACCCCGGCGCATACATGCCGACGACGTGCCACTGGATCACCATCGCGGCCTGCGCGTACGGATGCGAGCAGAAGCTCATCGCGAGCGGTGTTGCGACCATCAGCAGGTTCATCAATCCATAGCTCAGTGCACCGGACAGCGCGGCGACGATGAAGACCGGTTGCTGCACGATCTGCCCGAGCGGCCGCCCGCCGCCGGCGCGTTCCTCGACCGTCGGCGGAGGAACCCGCACGCGCGATTGCACCGCCAGCGCGACGAGCGCCCAGCCGGCGAGCAGCAGGAACGAGCCGAGGAACGGCGTGGCGAAAAGGTCCTGGCCCCAGCGCGTCGTTTCGGGCCCGAGGAATCCGCCGACGATGCCGCCCGCGAGCACGAGCGAGATCGCCTTCGCGCGGTCGGCGGAGGACGCGACTTCCGCGGCCGCGAACCGGTATTGCAGGCCGATGGCGTTGTAGATGCCGATGATCGCCGTCGCGACGCAGAAGAGCACGAAGCTGTGCTGCCACAATGCGATCGCCGCGAGCGCGCAGCCGCCGACATTGACGAGCGCGCCAGCCATGAAGCCAGTGCGGCGCCCGACGCGTGCCATCCACAGCGACGCCGGCATCGTGGCAAGCGCCGAGCCCAGCACGTACGTCGTTGCGCCCAGCGTCGCCAGCGCCTTGGTCTCGGTCAGGGAGAAGCCGACGAGCGCCGACATCGCGATCAGCCCGGCCGCGTTGGTGAGCAGCAGCGCCTGGCAGCAGGCGAGCAGCAGGATGCTGCGGTAGGGGAATGGGCTCAAAGGATGCGTGCGATGTCGGTCGGGCACGGCCGCTCGTCGCTTGCATCGATGCCGCTTTCGAATTATACGGCGGCATGGACAATCCGCTGTTGCTCCCGGCCCGCGCTCGCGAAGTGCTGGATTTCTGGTTCGGCCCGGCACCGCACGCCGCGCGCGACGAGTGGTTCCGCAAGGATGCCTCATTCGACGAGCGAATCCGAGCGCGCTTCGGGAACGATGTCGCGGCCGCCGTGGCGGGTGCGTTCGGTGACTGGTGCGCGACGCCGCACGGTGCGCTTGCACGTGTCGTGCTGCTCGACCAGTTCACGCGCAACCTCTATCGCGACACGCCACGCGCGTTCGCCGGCGACCCGGCCGCGCTCGCCACTGCGAACGAGGCCGTAGCGAGAGGGTTCGACAGCGAACTGGACCACTTCGAGCGCCGGTTCCTCTACATGCCGTTCGAGCATTCCGAGGACCTGGCCGTGCAGGAACGCTCGCTCGCGCTCTTCCGTGCGTTGTCCGAGGAAACCGGTGACCGCGCAGCCCTCGACTGGGCCGAGAAGCATGCGGCCGTGATCCGCCGCTTCGGACGCTATCCGCACCGCAATGCGATCCTCGGCCGCGAATCCACACCCGAGGAGCTCGCGTTCCTGGCCGAGCCGGGCTCGCGGTTCTAGGGAGCGTCACGAAGTGCGTGACGCGTCGATCCTCCCCCGGCGTCATTCCCGCGAAAGCGGGAATCCAGTGTCTTTTCGTCGCAACGACGCTGGGTCCCGCCTTCGCGGGGACGACGAGTGTGAAGATGTACGCTTAGACCTTTTCGGTAAGCCAAGATAGTGACCACCGTCACGACCGTCCTCGTGCTCCTTGCGGTGCTGGCGTTGACCGCAGCGCTCGGCAAGCGCGTGCCGATCCCGCTGCCGCTGCTGCTGATCGCAAGCGGCGTCGCGATCTCGTTCGCGCCCGGGTTCGAGCGGGTCGAGATCGAGCCGGAAGTGTTTTTCGTGTTGTTCATCCCGCCGCTGCTGTTCGCCGACGGATGGACCATTCCGAAACGCGAGCTGCTCGGCGTGCTTCGACCGGTGATGCTGCTGGCGTTCGGCCTCGTGCTGATAACGGTGCTCAGCGTGGGCTGGATGGTGCATTGGCTCATTCCCACGATCCCGCTGGCTGCAGCGTTCGCACTGGGTGCGATCGTCTCGCCAACCGACGCAGTGGCTACGAATGCGATGGTGGGTCGCATCGGTTTGCCGCCGCGGGTCACGCACGTCCTGAACGGCGAGAGCCTGATCAACGACGCGTCCGGTCTGGTCGCATTCCGCTTCGCCCTCGTCGCGCTCGCCACCGGGACGTTTTCCTGGTTGAGCGCGACCGGCGCGCTCGTGCTCGTCTCCGTCGGCGGCGTCGTGATCGGCGTTGCGATCGCGTGGTTCGTCGGCGCCATTCGCATGAGCCTGCGCAACTACTGCGCGGACGATCCGAGCGTGCAGACGGTGCTCTCGGTGCTCACGCCCTTCGCGGCCTATCTCGCCGCCGAAAGCGTGCATGCGTCGGGAATCCTGGCCGTGGTCGCAGCGGGGCTGTACGCAGGCTGGAACGATTTCAGGACGCTCGACGCTGCGACGCGGCAGCACGCGTGGGAAGTCTGGGACATGCTGCTGTTCGCGTTCAACGGCCTCGTGTTCCTGCTGCTCGGCATCACGGTTTCGCATGCGCTGTCGGCGTTCGGAGCCGAGAACTGGCGCATTCACGTGACCTACGCGCTGGTGCTTTGGGCAGCGCTCACGGTGATGCGCGTGATCTGGGTGTATCCCGCGGCGTATCTGCCCCATTGGCTCTCGCCGCGGATCCGGGATCGGGAAGGGCCGCGCGATCCGCGGGACGTGTTCCTCGTCGGCTGGGCAGGCCTGCGCGGCTCGGTGACGATGGCCGCCGCGTTGTCGATTCCCGTGACGCTGTCCGGCGGCGAGCCGTTCCCGGGGCGAGAGCTGCTGATCTTCCTCGCCGCGTCGACGATCGTGCTGACGCTCGTGCTCAATGGGCTGACACTGCCGCTGCTGGTGCGCGCGTTCGGCGTGCGGCGTGATCGCAGCGCCGAACGCGAGCGCCGCATCGCGGAGATCGCGATCGCGCAAGCCGGCACCGCGGCGATCGAGCGTGAGCTGTCGAAGCTCTCGCGTCCCGAGGAAGTTGCGCGCGCGCGCGACCTTCTCGCCGCCTACGCTCGCCGCACCGACCGGCACACGGCGAACGCGGAACGCGCAGTTGCGCTCGCCGTCGCGCAAGCCACCGAGCAACGGCTGCTGCTGCGCGGGCTGGACGCGGAGCGGCGCGAGCTTTACGCGCTTCGCGACGCCGGCACGATCAACGACGAGACGTTGCGCGAGATCGAAACCCGCCTCGACAGCGCCGAGATGCACGCGACCGGCGCTGCGCGCGGCGCGCGCTGAAACGATGAGCGCCGCCGGGCCGCCCCAAGGCGCTCGCCCCCCTTCGGGGGAGCGGCGCGAAGCGACGCAGGGGGGACATGCAACCAACGCGCTCGGCATTTTCGGCGGCACGTTCGATCCCGTGCATTACGGACACTTGCGTGCGGCGGCGGAGGTTCGCGACGCGCTCGATCTGAAGGAGCTGCGCCTCGTGCCTGCCCGCGACCCGCCGCATCGCGGTGCGCCCTCGGCGAGCGCTGCGCACCGCGTCGAGATGCTGAAGCTTGCCTTGGCTGAGTTTCCTCAGCTTTCGATCGACACCCGAGAAATCGACCGGATCGGAAAGAGTTACACGGTCGACACGCTTCGCGAGCTGCGTAACGAGCAACCCGACCGGCCGCTCGTGCTCGTGGTGGGCGTCGATGCGTTCGCGGGGCTGCCGCAGTGGCATCGATGGCGCGAGCTTCCCGAGCTTGCCCACATCGCGGTCGTGACGCGGCCGGGAACCCGCGTCGAGGATGCGCTGCACGGTCCGCTGGCCGAGCTCTGGCAGAACCGCTACCGCGAGAGCAAGGTCCAACTTGAAACTGCCCCGGCCGGCGCCATCTTCGCCGTGTCGGTCACGCCGCAGCCGATCTCGGCCACGGCGATCCGCGCAGCGCTTGCGCAGGGCAGCAAGGAAAATGCGCAGGTTCGCGGTTTGCTGCCCGCCGCGGTTTTGGCCTATATTGACCATCACCAGCTCTACCGCCCCCCTCACTTCCCATCTCCGGATGCGCCTTAACAAGCTGCAGAAAACCGCCGTTACCGCTCTCGAGGACATCAAGGCACGCGACATCGCCGTCCTCGACGTCCGCAAGCTCACCAGCCTCTACGACACGCTGATCATCGCGAGCGCCGACTCGAACCGTCAGGTCAGGGCGCTTGCCCATCACGTGCGCGACAAGCTCAAGGAGGCCGGCGCCTACATCATCGGCACCGAAGGCGAGGAATCCGGCGAATGGGTGCTGGTCGACGCGGGCGATATCGTCGTCCACGTGATGCAGCCGGCCGTGCGCGCCTACTACAACCTCGAAGAGCTGTGGAGCCACCTCACCCCCGACCCCTCTCCGCACAGCGGAGAGGGGAGCAAGCGTCTCCCTTCTCCCGCTCGGGGGAGAAGGGCCGGGGATGAGGGCACGCGTCCACGTCGCAAGGCCGCCACCGCGGCCTGATCGTTGGCGACCGACCCGGCGGATGCGTCTTCGGATCGTCGCGCTGGGCCACAAAATGCCGGCGTGGGTGACCGAGGCGGTCGCCGAGTACACGAAACGTCTGCCCCGCGAACTTGGCTTCGAGCTCGTCGAGCTCAAGCCCACGCCGCGCGATCGTGGCCTGACCGTCCCGCAGCTCCTCGCCGACGAGGCGCGACGCATCCTCTCCGAGCTGCGAGGGTTCGCGGATCGTCGCGCTGGATGAGCACGGTGCTGCATGGACGACACGCACGCTCGCCGAGCGTCTCGAACGCTGGCGCGGCGAGAACACGAACGTCGCGTTTGTCATCGGAAGCGCCGACGGTCTCGATCCCGATATCAAGCGCAAGGCGGATACCGTTCTCGCGGTATCCGCGATGACCTTGCCACACGGTCTGGTTCGGGTCATTCTGGCCGAGCAGCTGTACCGCGCAGTGAGCCTAAACGCGGGACATCCGTATCATCGCGAATGAGCAACGCAAGGGAACGAGGACGCGAGTGATCTACCTGGCTTCGAAGAGCCCACGCCGGCGCGAGCTGCTTCGCCAGCTCGGTGTCGGTTTCGAGGAAGTGCACCTGCGCGAGGCCGCCGGGCGGAATCGCGACGTCGTCGAGGAAGCGCTGGACGGAGAGCCGCCCGCGCATTACGTCGAGCGGATCGCGCGAACCAAGGCCGCCGTCGGTTGGAAGCGAATGGAGCAGCGCTCGCTTGCGCTACGGCCGGTCCTCGGCGCGGATACCGAGGTGGTGCTCGGTGGCGAAATTTTCGGCAAACCGCGCGACGCGGCGCACGCAACGCAAATGCTCGAGCGGCTGTCCGGCCGCCGCCACGACGTCCTGACCGGCGTAGCGCTCAAGAGCGGCGACGATGTCTTGTTCTCGCTTTGCACGTCGCGCGTCATGTTCCGCCGTCTGACGCCCGACGAAATCGCGCGCTACGTCGCGACCGGCGAAGCGCTGGACAAAGCCGGCGCTTACGCGATCCAGGGACGGGCCGGTGCCTTCGTCACGCGGCTGGACGGCAGCTACTCCGGCGTGATGGGGCTGCCGCTGTTCGAGACCGCCGAGCTCCTCGCGAAGGCCGGGATTCCCGTGCTATAACGCAGACACACCGTTATTCCGCTGCGCGGCGCCGCACGGCGCTCCGCGCCCAAGGATTCCATGGACTCCCAAGCGTTCGATGGCTCATGAAATCCTTATCAACGTAACCCCCCAGGAAACCCGTGTCGCGATGCTCGAGCAGGGCATCGTGCAGGAGCTTCACGTCGAGCGCGCAAGCGCGCGGGGGCTCGTCGGGAACATCTACCTGGGTCGCGTGGCGCGCGTGCTGCCCGGCATGCAGAGCGCGTTCATCGAGGTCGGACTCGAGCGCGCGGCGTTCCTGCACATCGCCGACATCTGGGAGCATCGCCAGAACGGGCACCTCGGCGAGCGGCCGATCGAGCGCATCCTGCACGAAGGCCAGAGCTTGCTCGTGCAGGTCATCAAGGACCCGATCGGCACGAAGGGCGCTCGCTTGTCGACGCAGGTCAGCCTGGCGGGACGGCTGCTCGTTTACCTGCCGCAGGACTCGCACATCGGGATTTCGCAGCGGATCGAGGACGAGGCCGAGCGCGAGCTGTTGCGGGTGAAGCTGCAGACGCTGCTGCCCGAAGGCGTGGCGGGCGGTTTCATCATCCGCACGATGGCCGAGACCGCATCCGACAAGGAAATGGCGGCGGACATCGCGTATCTGACGAAATTGTGGCGCGACCTGACGCTTCGCGCGCGCGAGGTGCCCGCGCCGGCGCTGCTCTACCAGGACCTGAATCTCGCGCAACGCGTGCTGCGCGACATGGCGGTCGAAGACACGAGCCGCGTGCTCGTCGATTCCCGCGAGACGTTCGGCAAGATGCTCGAGTTCGCGACGCAATATACGCCGGCGCTCGTCGAGCGCCTCGCGCATTACCAGGGCGACCGGCCGCTGTTCGATACCGAAAACGTCGAGGACGAGATCCAGAAGGCGCTCGCTCGCCGCGTCGATCTCAAGAGTGGCGGCTACCTGATCATCGACCAGACCGAGGCGCTGACGACGATCGACGTCAACACCGGCGGGTTCGTCGGCGGCCGCAGCTTCGACGACACGATCTTCAAGACCAACCTCGAGGCCGCGCAGGTGATCGCGCGGCAGCTTCGGCTGCGCAACCTCGGCGGCATCATCATCATCGACTTCATCGACATGGAGAACAGCGACCACCGCGCCTCCGTGCTCGCCGAGCTCGATCGCGCGCTCGAGCGCGACCGCACGCGGCTCACGGTGAACGGCTTCACCCAGCTCGGCCTGGTCGAGATGACGCGCAAGCGCACGCGCGAGTCGCTGGCGCACATCCTCTGCGAGGCGTGCCCGACCTGCGAGGGTCGCGGCGAGCTCAAGACCGCGCAGACCGTCTGCTACGAGATCCTGCGCGAGATCGTGCGCGAGTCGAAGCAGTTCAATGCACGCGAGTTCCGCATCCTCGGCTCGCAAGCCGTGATCGACATGTTCCTCGACGAGGAATCGCAGAGTCTCGCGCAGCTCGGCGACTTCATCGGCAAGCCGATATCGCTGCAGGTGGAGACGCTCTATAGCCAGGAGCAGTACGACATCGTCTTGATATAGCGTCGTGAAAACACGAGCGCGATGAAACTGCGCTCGTGTTTTCACGCCGGAGGAAGGCGTTTCCACGGACGGCTTCGGGCGGCCGGCGCCGTCCGTGCGGAAACAACACGAAGAAACGAGTGCGGATCGAGCATCGTGCCAAACCTGCTGACACGTTCGGCCGCGTGGGTGCGGAGCCTCTTCCGGCGCGAGCCGGCGCCGGGACGTTGGGAGGAAGGCAGCACGTTCAAGTTCGCCGGCTTCACCGGATTCCGATTCTGGGTGATGCCCCGGCGCAAGTACCGGCTGTACGTGCCGCGCGGGTACCAACCTTGGGGTCGCGCGCCGCTGCTGGTCATGATCCACGGCTGCAAGCAGACAGCGACGGAGCTTGCGCAGGGAAGTCGGATCACGGCACTCGCCGATGCGCGCGGAGCGCTGATCCTGATGCCCGAGCAGAGCGACGCGGCGAACACGTACCGCTGCTGGAACTGGTTCGACGCGCGCACGGTTGCCGGCAAGGGCGAGGCAGCGATCGTCGCGAAGATGATCCGCAACGTCGCCGGAAGCTGGCGTGCCGATCCTGCGCGAATCGTCGTCGCCGGCATGTCGGCAGGAGGCGCGCTCGCGGCGATCCTGGGCCTGCGCTATCCGCAGCTCGTTCGCGCCGTCGTGACCCATTCCGGCATCGCATGCGGTGCGGCCGGGTCGGCGTACACCGTGTTCTCGGTGATGAAGCGCGGGCCGGAAACCGACGTTGCGCAGATCGCGCACGACGCGCGAGCATCGACCGACATCGTCGTGCCGCTGCTCGCGATCCAGGGTACGGTCGACGACGTCGTCGCACCCCGCCACGCCGCAGCGCTCGCGCGGCAATACCTCGTGCTGAACGGCGTTGCCGTGCCCGGCGGCAGCGCGACGACGCTCCCGCCGGACGACTTCGACGCGCGCGATGCGACCACGCTGCCGCACGTCACACGCACGCGCGAATGGCGGCGTGAGGGCCGTCCGGTCGTGCGACTGGTCGAGATCGAATGGCTGGGCCATGCCTGGAGCGGCGGCGACCCTTCGCTGCCGTTCAACGACGGCGCCCCGCCGGACGCGACGGCGATGATCGGTGACTGGCTCGACACGCTGTCGCGGTAACATCGACACTGGCCACGCGCGAGGAGGCTTCCATGGCGGTCACCGGCATGAACCACTTCAACATCCTGACCGACGATGTCGAGACGACCGTCGATTTCTACCGCAACGTCGTCGGCCTGGAGCCCGGCCCGCGGCCCGATCTGGGCTTCCCGGGCGCCTGGCTGTACGCGGGTGGGCGTCCGATCCTGCACGTCTCCGGCGGACGGCCGAAGGAGCAGCTGAAGCCCGGCGTCATCGATCACATGGCGTTTTCCGCGCAGGGTCTCGCGGACACGCTCGCACGGCTCGACCGGCTCGGCATCCATTACGCGCATCGCCGCCAGGTCGGTGCCGGAACCTGGCAGATCTTCTTCTTCGATCCGAACGGCGCGCGCGTCGAGCTCGATTTCGACCCGAGCGAGGCGGAGCCGGCGAAGTCCGGGCCGGCCGATCGAAGCGCGTTGCCTTCATGACGGTTGCGCCGCTCGCACAGATCGACCACGTCGTCTTCGCGGCGCCGACACTCGCGCAAGGCATCGAGCACATCGCCGATCTGACCGGCGCAACACCGCGCCCTGGCGGCAAGCACGTCGGGATGGGCACGCACAACGCGCTGGTGAAGCTCGGTGAGCGGCTGTACCTCGAGATCATCGCGATCGATCCGGATGGCGACAAGCCGGCACGCAAGCGCTGGTTCGACCTCGACGACGGCAACCTGATGGCCGACCTCTTCGACCGGCCGCGGCTGATCCACTGGGTCGCACGCACGCACGACCTCGAGTTCGCCGCGAAGCACGCGGGCTACGATCCGGGTCCGATCCTGCCTTTCGCTCGGGGTGAGTATCGTTGGCGCATCACCGTACCCGACGACGGCAAGCGGCCGGGCCGCGGCGTTCTACCCACGCTCATCCAGTGGGAATCAGCGCATCCCGCAGACGCATTGCCCGATTCTCGACTGTCGCTCGAGCAGTTCGCTGCGTCGCATCCCGAGCCTGCGCTCGTCCGCAGTTCGCTCGAGCGGCTGGGCTTGAGCGATGACATCCGCGTGACGTTCGATCGGGACGCGCGCGTCGCCCTCATGCTGCGAACGCCGCGCGGCCTGGTCAGGCTTTGATCGTGGTCGGCGCCGATCCGCACGATCGAGGCGTTCGCCGTCTCGCTTCCGCGCGACGTTCCGTATCTCGGTCCGCTCGGTCCGGGTGAATCGATCAACGCCAAGGGTTACATCGTCCGGCGCGGCAATCGCACGATCTATCCGTCGACCGACATGTCGGTGCTGGTGAAGGCGACGGCGGCGGACGGAACCGTCGGCTGGGGCGAGACCTACGGCATCGTCGCACCGCAAGCCGTGCTGGCGATCCTTCGCGAAGTGCTGATTCCGTTCGTCGAAGGCCGCGATGCCCGCGATGCTGCGTCGATCTACGACGAGCTGTACGACCTGCAACGCGTCCGCGGCGCCTCGGGCGGATATTACGGCGACGCGCTTGCAGCGATCGACATCGCGCTTTGGGATGTGGCCGCGCGACAGGCGGGCGTGCCGCTGTGCGAGGCGCTGGGCGGTGCGCGCACGCAACGCCTTCCGGCGTATGTGTCCGGCCTGCCGAAAGCCACCCTCACCGAACGGGTCGAGCTGGCACGCACATTCGCAGAGCGTGGCTTCCGCGGCGTGAAATACGCAGGCGTCGTTTCGCACGAGGGCGTCGTCGAGGAAATGCGCGCGTTACGCGACGCGCTGCCGGACGCGGACCTGATGGTCGACCTCCACTGGCGCTACACCGCCGACGAAGCGTTGGAGCTTGCGCGAAAGCTGGCGGCCTCGCGGCCGTACTTCATCGAAGCGCCCTGCCCACCCGAGGATATCGAGGCGCTCGCGGTCGTCGCGTCGAAGTCCGGCGTTGCAGTGGCTGCAGGTGAGGAATGGCGCAACCTCTTCGAGACGAAGCTGCGCCTCGCCCGCGCGCCGCTCGCCTACGTGCAGCCGGAAATGGCGCACACCGGCGTCAGTCAGTTCGTCGCGATCGCGAAGCTCGCGCAGGCCCGCGGCGCTGGCGTGATTCCGCACGCGACGATCGGCGTCGGCATTTTCATGGCCGCGAGCCTGCACGCATCCGCCACGCTCGATCACTGTCCTTACCACGAGTATCAGCATTCGGTGTTCGACCGCAACCTCGCGCACGTCGACACGACGATGCGCTGCGAGGCGGGGTTCTACACCTTGCCTGAAGGATCCGGACTGGGGACAGTTCCCCGCGAGTCGCTGATGCGCTTTCGAATGGATGCGTAATGCGGCGACACGGCAGCGCTGGCAGCGGAGCAGAATAGCGACGATCCCGTCCCTTTGAAGGAGGAGGAATCCGATGCAAACGATTCGTTTCCTCGCGGTAGTCGCGGCTGTCGCGTTGATCGCGCTCCCCAACGCCGCCGCCCAGACCTTTCCCTCGAAGCCCGTCCGGATCCTCACGCCGTTCCCGCCGGGAAGCGGGCCCGACACGGTTCTGCGCGTCGTCGGCGAGAAGCTGTCGAAGAGTTGGGGCCAATCGGTCCTCGTGGAGAACCGTCCCGGCGCGAACGGCTTCATCGCGATCGAGGCGGCGAAGAAGGCGCCCGCCGATGGCTACACGCTGGTACAGATGGACGACGCGCACATGTCGCTGCAGCCGCATATGTACAAGAAGCAAATCCCGTACGACCCGGTGAAGGACTTCGAGCCGGTGGCCACGCTGTTCCGAACCTATTTCTTCGTCGTCGTGCCGGCGAACAGTCCGTGGAAAGGCATGCCCGACCTGATCGATGCGGCGAAGAAGAAGCCGGGTGAGCTCACCTACGGCTCATGGTTCATCGGTAGTCCGGGCCATCTTGGCGCCGCGCAACTCGAAGCTGCGACCGGAACGCAGATGGTGCACGTGCCGTTCAAGGAGATGTCGCAGTTGTTCAGCGCCGTGGCGGGCAACGATGTCGCGTGGTCGTTCGGCAGCGCGGCGTCGGCGGGTCCGCTTTACAAGGCGGGCAAGGTGAAGTTCATGGCGGTTGCGGCACCGAAGCGCATCGCGGGTTACGAAAGCATCCCCACGGTCGCGGAGGCGGGCGGGCCCGCGGACTTCGAAGTGAAAGCGTGGGTCGCGCTGTTCGCCCCCGCGGGCACGCCCACGCCGGTCGTGACGAGGATTCAGCAGGATGTCGCGCGCGCGTTGACCGAGCCCGACGTCAAGGAGAAGCTGGCCGCAGTCGGTTTCGAGCCCTACACGGTGACGCCCGCGGAGATCAGGAAACTGATGGAGGCCGACACGCGCCGCTACGCCGAAATCGTCAAGCGTGCGAAGATCTCCATCGATTGATCGGCTTCCTCAAACGACCTCGAACAATCCCGCGGCGCCCATGCCGCCGCCGATGCACATCGTCACGACGACGTACTTGACCCCGCGTCGGCGGCCCTCCAGCAACGCATGGCCGGTGAGCCGCGCACCGGACACGCCGTAAGGATGCCCGACGGCGATGGCGCCGCCGTTCACGTTCAGGCGATCGTCCGGGATGCCGAGTGCATCGCGCGAATAGATGACCTGCACGGCGAAGGCTTCGTTCAGCTCCCACAGGCCGATATCGTCCATCGCCTTCCCGGTGCGCGCGAGCAGCTTGCGCACCGCCGACACCGGGCCGATGCCCATTTCATCAGGCTCGACGCCAGTCACCGCGAAACCGCGGAAGATGCCCAGCGGCGTCAGGCCGCGCCGCGCCGCCGCTGCGTCGCTCATCACGACGCAGGCTGACGCGCCGTCCGAGAACTGGCTCGCGTTCCCCGCAGTGACGGTTCCGCCGGGCAAC
Source organism: uncultured beta proteobacterium (assembly GCA_963804205.1). Taxonomy (GTDB): domain Bacteria; phylum Pseudomonadota; class Gammaproteobacteria; order Burkholderiales; family Casimicrobiaceae; genus VBCG01. Next base: position 221,457 of record CAWDPJ010000018.1, read on the forward strand.
GCGGGCTTGAGCTTCGCCACGCCCTCGTACGTCGTGTCGGCCCGAATCCCCTCGTCGGCGGCGATCGTCACCTCCCTGGTTTCGATGCGCGACGTCTCCTTGTCGGCGACGCCCATCGTCACGGTCATCGGCACGATCTCGTCCGCGAACCTGCCGGCGGCGAGCGCGGCGGCCGCGCGCTGCTGGCTTTGCACGCCGTACTCGTCCTGGCGTTCGCGCGAAATTCCGTAGCGGCGCGCGACGGTCTCCGCCGTCTCGAGCATCGTCCAATAGATCTCCGGCTTGTGCTGCACGAGCCAGGGTTCGCGATGCATGTGCTTGTTCATCTCGTTCTGCACGCAGGAGATCGACTCGACGCCACCGGCCACGATGGCATCCGCTTCTCCGGCGATGATCCGCTGTGCTGCCATCGCGATCGTCTGCAGCCCCGACGAGCAGAAGCGATTGACCGTCGCGCCGGGCACGGTCACGGGACAGCCGGCGCGGAGCGCGATCTGTCGCGCGATGTTCCAGCCGGTTGCACCCTCGGGCAGCGCGCAGCCGATGAGAACGTCGTCGACCTCTTCGGGCGCAAGCCTGGCGCGCGCGATCGCGTGCTGCACGGCGTGCCCGCCGAGTGTCGCGCCATGGGTCATGTTGAACGCACCGCGCCAGCTCTTGGCAAGCCCGCTGCGCGCGGTGGAAACGATCAGGGCGTCGGTCATGGTGGATCGTTCCTCACTCAACCTCCCCCGAGGACTAGTCGTTGAACGTCTTTCCTTCCGCCGCGAGGCGCGCCAGCAACGGCGCCGGCGTCCAGAAGGTCGCGTCGGCCCCGGGTGCGATGGAGAATTCCCGCATCCGGCGCTGCGCGTTGAACAATCCCAGTTGGTCCGCGTAGAACATCGGCCCGCCGCGATAGCGTGGAAATCCATAACCGGTCAGATAGACGACGTCGATGTCCGACGCACGCTGGGCAATCCCTTCGTCGAGAATGCGCGCACCTTCGTTGACCAGCGCGAGCACGCAGCGGTCGACGATTTCGTCGTTGCGGATCTTGCGCGGTGCAATGCCGATCTGCTTGCGATAGTCCGCAATCAGCGCATCGACAGCGGGATCCGGCAGCGCGTCACGCCGACCGGCTTCGTAGCGGTACCATCCGGCGCCCGTCTTCTGGCCGAAGCGCCCCTGCTCGCACAGTCGATCGGCGATCCGCGAATACGCTACGTGAGGCTTTTCGACATAGCGCCGCTGCCGGATGCGCCAGCCGACGTCGAGGCCGGCCAGATCGCTCATGCGGAACGGGCCCATCGCCATGCCGAACTTTTCGAGCGCGCCGTCGACCTGCGCAGGCGAAGCACCTTCATCCACCAGGAACATCGCCTGTCGCAGGTAGTGCTCGATCATCCGGTTGCCGATGAAGCCGTCGCAAACGCCGGCGAGAACCGCGGTCTTTCCGATCCGCCCCGCGAGATGCATCACGGTCGCGAGGACGTCGGCGCCGGTCTTCTCGCCGCGCACGACCTCGAGCAGCTTCATCACGTTGGCAGGACTGAAGAAGTGCATGCCCACGACGTCCTGCGGTCGACGCGTCGCAGCGGCAAGCTGGTTCACGTCGAGCGTCGATGTGTTGGTCGCGAGGATCCCTCCGGGTCTCATCACGCGGTCCAGCGTCGCGAATACCTCCCGCTTGATCGCCATGTCCTCGAAGACCGCTTCGATGACGAGATCGGCGCCGGCAAGATCGTCGTACGACAGCGACCGCTGAAGCATCGCCAGGCTCTGCTCGACCTTGTCGCGCGTAAGCTTGCCCTTTGCCGCCGAGGCCTCGTAGCTCGACCGGATCGTCGCCACACCTTTCTCGAGCGCCTGCGGGTTCATGTCGACGAGCGTGACCGGAATGCCCGCACTCAGGAAGGTCATGGCGATTCCAGCCCCCATCGTTCCGGCGCCGACAATGGCCACGTGGTCAATACTGCGTGATGGGGTCCCCTCCGGAAGGTCCTTGATGCGTGCCGCTGCCCGCTCGGCGAAGAACGCGTGCCGTAGCGCACGCGATTCCGGCGTCTGCAGCAGTTGCAGGAACAACTGGCGCTCGACGCGCAGGCCGTCCTCGAACGGCCTGGTCACTGCGGCCGCCACGGCGTCGACGCAAAGGGGAGGCGCCGGAAGATTGCGGGCGACGGCCGCGAGCGTGTTGCGTGCGAACTGGAAGTACGCTTCGGCGTTCGGATAATCGATCGCGATATCCCGGATGCGTTTGCAAGGCAGCTTCTGCGCCACGATCGTTCGCGCCAGCGTCAATGCGGCGTCCAGCGGATCACCCTCGACGATCGCATCGAACAGCGCCGTACCTTTCAGCTGCGCCGCGGGGACGCTCGCGCCCGTCACGATCATGTTCAACGCAGGCTCGACGCCTATCACGCGTGGCAGGCGCTGGGTGCCGCCGGCGCCGGGCATGAGGCCAAGCCTGACTTCGGGCAACGCGATGGGCGCTGCCCCCGCCGCGACGCGGTAGTGGCAGCCGAGCGCCAGTTCCAGGCCACCGCCCATGCACGCGCCGCCGATCGCGGCAACCACCGGCTTGGGGCTCGCCTCGACGACGCGGATGACCGTCAGCAGCGTCGGTTCGGCGCTGGCCTTCGGCGTGTTGAATTCGCGGATGTCCGCCCCGGCGGAGAACGTCTTCCCCACGCCGGTGATGACGATGGCAGCCACAGCGGTGTCGGCATTCGCGCCATCGACGCCCGCGACGATGGCACTGCGGACCGCGTGCCCCAGCCCGTTCACCGGCGGATTGTCGAGCGTGATCAAGGCCACGCCGTCGCGGACCTCGTATCCCGTGCTGGTCATCGCCGCCGCCCACTGTGCATGGCGCTATTGTCGCGCAGTTTGCGTGCGGCGCGTGAAGCTGCGCTAGACTCGCGCAAACGTCAAAACGGTCGGTCGTGCGAGCGTCGGAGGAATGCTTCGATGAGAACGATTCGCTGCATCGAGTCCCCTGCCCCGTGATCCGCGATCGCGAAACGCTGGATCTGTTGCGGGAGAGTGTCCGGCGCTTCGTGCGCGAGCGCCTGATCCCGAACGAGCATCGCGTTGCCGACAGCGATGCCATTCCGGATGACATCGTCGCGGAGATGCGCGAGCTTGGCCTGTTCGGGCTTTCGCTGCCCGAAGCCTACGGCGGGCTCGGCCTCACGATGGAGGAGGAAGTCTTCGTCGCGTTCGAGCTCGCGCGTACGTCGCCCGCATTCCGCTCGCTGATCGGCACCAACAACGGCATCGGCGCGCAGGGCATCGTCATCGATGGCACCGAGGCGCAGAAGCGCCGCTGGCTTCCAGGGCTTGCAAGCGGCGAGCTGATCGGCGCATTCGCGCTCACCGAGCCGGGGTCCGGGTCCGACGCCGCGTCGCTCACGACAACGGCGGTGCGCGATGGCGACGCGTACGTTCTCAACGGCACGAAGCGTTACATCACGAACGCGCCCGAGGCGGATATCTTCACGGTGATGGCGCGCACCGATGCCGCAGTGAAGGGTGCTGGCGGCATTTCGGCGTTTGTCGTCGAGCGCGGCACGCCCGGACTCAAGCTCGGCCGGCCCGACCGGAAGATGGGGCAGCGCGGGGCGCACACCTCGGATGTCATCTTCGACAATTGCCGCGTGCCCTCGGAAAACCTGATCGGCGGCCGCGAAGCGGTAGGGTTCAAGACCGCGATGAAAGTGCTCGACAAGGGCCGGCTGCACATTGCCGCCGTTTGCGTCGGCGCCGCGGAGCGCATGCTCGACGACGCGTTGCGTTACGCCGTCGAACGGCGCCAGTTCGGGAAGCCGATCGCCGAGTTCCAGCTGATCCAGGCGATGCTGGCGGACAGCCGTACCGAGATCTACGCGGCGCGCTCGATGGTGCTCGACGCCGCGCGGCGCCGCGATGATGGTGAGGACGTCGCCACGGAAGCGTCGTGCTGCAAGCTGTTCGCCTCGGAGATGTGCGGCCGCGTCGCCGATCGCGCCGTGCAGATCCATGGGGGCGCAGGCTACGTCGCCGACTACGCGATCGAGCGTTTCTACCGCGACGTGCGGCTGTTCCGCATCTACGAAGGCACTTCGCAGATCCAGCAACTGGTGATCGCGCGGGCGATGATCCGCGAAGTCTCCGCGATGCGGTGCTGGGCACCCCCTCGTCATTCCCGCGAAGGCGGGAATCCAGTGACTTGCCGCTGCAAAGAAGCGGGTCCCGGCCTTCGCGACGACGATCGCTGAACTGTCGCGAACGAGATCGACGCCCTGCCGCGCCGCTGGGCGATCGAGATACCCGACGGCATCGCGATTCACGACGGCGCGCGATCGATGACCTGGCAGGCGCTCGCGAGCGCGATCGACGCCAGCTCCGCGATGCTGACCGGTGCGGGTGTGCGACCCGGCGACCGCGTGATGATCGTCGCCGAGAACTGCATCGCCCTGATCGCCACGCTGTTCGCGACCAGCACGCTCGACGCATGTGCGGTCATCGTCAATCCGCGTCTCTCGGCGCGCGAGCTGGACGGCATTCGCGATCACGCCGCACCGCGCTGCATGATCTATACCGTCGGAGTGGCGACGGAGGTGGATGCGCACGCCCGCCGCCACGGCGCGGCGGAGGTCGCAGTCGAGGGGTTGGGAACTCTGGCCATTGCGCCGCAAAACGACGCTTCGACGTCGGGTTCCGAGCCATCGACGGGCACTGGCGGAATTGCCGCGATCGTCTACACCTCCGGTACGTCCGGACGACCGAAGGGGGTGATGCTGACGCACGCGAACCTGCTCTTCGTCGCCAAGGTATCCGCACGGTTGCGTGACCTTGGTCATGCCGACCGAGTGTACGGTGCCCTGCCGATCTATCACGTGTACGGGCTCGCGTCGATGCTGCTCGGCACGTTCTGCGCGGGAGCGTGCCTGCAGGTCGTTCCGCGTTTCGACGCTGCGCGCGCACTCGACGCGCTCGCGAACGGCCTCACGGTGTTCCAGGGCGTGCCGGCTATGTACGCGCGCATGCTCGAGCGGCTGCCGCAGGGATCGCACGCGGCGGCACCCCGTGTGCGCTACCTCTATGCCGGCGGTTCGCCGCTGGATCCAACGCTCAAGGCGGACATCGAGCAGCGGTTCGGCTTGCCGCTGCACAACGGCTACGGATTGACCGAGTGCTCGCCGACCGTGTCGCAAACGCGACTCGACGCGCCGCGCGCAGACACGTCCGTCGGTCCGCCAATCCCGGGCATCGAGATACGCATCGTCGACTCGGCGCAAGGCGACGCGATCCCGGGCGGCGTCGGCGAGCTGTGGGTACGCGGCCCGAACGTGATGAAAGGCTATTACCGCGATCCGCAAGCGACCGCGGAGGCGATCACGGCCGACGGATGGCTGAAGACCGGCGATCTCGCGCGCCAGGCTCCGGATGGTGCGCTGTTCATCGTCGGCCGCGTCAAGGAGCTGATCATCCGTTCCGGGCTCAACGTCTATCCGGTCGAGGTCGAATCCGTGCTGAATGCGCACCCCGCCGTCAGCCAGTCGGTCGTCGTCGGGCGCCAGCTCGCCGACGGCAACGAGGAAGTGGTCGCGTTCGTGGAGCTCGCGCCGGGCAGCACGGCGACCCCGGCCGAGCTGTCCGCACACGCAGCGAGTCAGCTCGCGCCATACAAGCGGCCTGCCGAGCTCCGAATCCTCGAGGCGCTGCCCGCATCCGCAACGGGCAAGGTGCTGCGCGGGCAACTCAAGGCGCTTGCGCAAACGCACAGCACCTGAGTCCGATCGTTCACGCGCTTCGAACCACGAAACCCAAACGCTCGGAAACGTAGCTGGTGACTGCGGTCGATTCCAGGCGAGTCCCGCAAAGTCCGACATGGCCGTCGGGACGCACGAGGTAGAACGACGGCCGGGGAATCCGTGCGCGTGCCAATTCCGTGTCGTTGAAGGGATCAACGGGAATCACGTTGATGCGAAGGAAGTCCCCGAGATTCAGCTCGCCTTCCGGGGGCGGAGCCTGTCCGATCACAAGCAGGTTCAGTCGCGTGTCGTCGAGTCTTTCGAACAGGTCCTCGACAGAGCCGTTCGGCTGGAACTTGAGCCGCAGCCACGGAAAGCGATCGCCCGCGCGCGGCGCGCCTTCAGGAAACCCCTCCAGTGTCTTTGACAGAGCGCTCGCTCGGTAATGTATGCCCGTCTGCGAGATCACGCGAAACGCGAACCCCTGTATCCGCTCGCGACTCATTGCAAACGCGGCGATCCTCGCAAGGATCTGGGTGCGGAACAAGCCGGCGAGTCGGCTGTCGGACACGATCAGCCTGAACGCTCGGTCGGTCGTGTTCAGCAACCGCCGCGCGACCGGCACGCGCTCTTCCTCGTACGAGTCGAGCAGCATCGCCTGGGCTTGATTGTTGATGACGAGCGCGAGCTTCCATCCCAGGTTGTACGCATCCTGCAAGCCAGTGTTCATGCCTTGCGCGCCGACCGGGCTGTGGATGTGAGCCGCGTCGCCGAGCAGGAAGCAGCGGCGGTCGCGGAAGCGCGAGGCGCTCCGGTGATGAATGCGATAAGTGGAAAACCAGGTGCATCTCTTGAAGGACAATCCAACGCCCGCTTCCGTGAGCAACGAAGGAATCACGGCCTCGAATCCAACGTCTTTCTTGTCTCGCAAGGCCGGAGGCAGGATTCCGACGATCCGCCAGTGGTCCTTCCCGCGCATGGGGAAGAACAGATGAAAACCCTCCCGCCACAAGTAGACGTTGACCTCGTCCGGAACCATGGTCCCCGTCACCTCCGTATCGGCGACGAAAAACACGTGCTCGTAGGGTGCACCGGGGAACGTAATGCCGCAGAGCTCGCGAACGGCGCTGCGCGCGCCGTCGCACCCGGCGACCCACGCGGCAGTGATCTTGCGTGTCGTACCGTCCGCCAGCTTGAGCGTCGCCGTGGCATGGCTGGGTTCCTGCTCGAGGCCGACCAGCTCGGTGTTCCACTGCACTGACATGCCCCAGTCGCGAAGCTTGTCGCCCATGATTCGTTCATTGTCGTCCTGGCCGAGGATGAGAATGAACGGATACGGCGTCACGCTTTGCCCGGCGTCACCCAGAGGGACATGCGCCATCTTTCGCCCTTCGGCCCAGATGTTTGCGCCCGTCCCGCGCTTGCCGAGCTCGAGCGCGCGATCGATGATGCCGAGCTTCGCGTAGATCTCCAGGGTGCGCGCCTGCACACCTAGCGCTCTGGTCTCGAGCGATGGCCCGGCATGCCGGTCGATGATCAGCGCGCGGATGCCTCGTCGACCGAGTTGATTGGCGAGCATCAACCCCGTCGGGCCGGCTCCGACGATCAGAACGTCAGTGTCCACTTAGGCCCCAGCGCGACGCAGGTGGGGTATCCCCTACTTTGCGCCGGTTGCGCGAATCGCCCAAGCCCGGGCGGTCAACGAGATCGAGGAATCTGCTTGCACAGGGATGCGCTCTCGGATTCGGTCCCGCAGGCGCACTCGCGCGGCCTCGTCGAGCGACATGGCGTAGGCCGGCGCCGGCCCCTGGCCGCCCAGGAAGGGCTGCCAATAATCGTCGAAGCTTGCGAACGGCGTCGCTATGTCGATCGCCGTCGCTTCGACGGCGTCGAGTTCGGCGCCGGCGAAGAGCTCCACGAGTTTTTCTTGCCGGCACACCGGGAAACGAATCCCTTCGTCCAGCTTCGCGGCGTTCGGGTCGAGCTCAACCGCTGCATCCCAGAAATACCGCATGAGCTCCATCTTTCCACCGTAATCCCAGACGTACGCACCGATCGTGCCGCCGCTAACCGTTACCCTTGCCATCTCGGCGAGTGCGGCGCGCTGATCCGCAACGAAGTTCAAGACCAGCCCTGACACCACAGCGTCGACGGACGAGTCCTCCAGGGGGATCGCCGTCGCACTGCCCTGGTGAAGTACCGCTCGGCCCGCGAGGTTTTCGTTAGCAGTCTTGAGAAATCCTTCCGAGGGTTCCACCCCGGTGACCGACGACGGCGAGCAGTGGTCCAGGATCGCCGCGCACAGTGCTCCCGTACCGCATCCCACGTCCAGCCACTTTCGGCCGGATGGAACGCCCAACCATGTGAGAAATAGAGGAGCGACCTGCCGGCTCCATCGACCGACATACCGCTCGTAGGGATTCCCACGCTCCCAGGTGTCAGAGACTTGCCTGTGCTCCATGCATCAGACCCTCTCTCTTTTCGCGTGATTGCGGATCCCAGCAGTCGAACGCAGGATTGGGCAGCTCGTCCGGCAGGTTTAGCGCACTCGGGGTTGGGCACCTGCACCGATCAGAGCATACCGGGCCACACGGGCCGGAAACGATAACCCGGGACCGGTTCCCGGGACAAACGTCTTTCGAGTTAGCGCGATACGCGGGAACGCTGCCTACACCCCATCATCGCGGCGCCGCGTGGTTCGGCTCGGCGGAACGCCGAAGCGCTTGCGGTATTCGTTCGCGAACGTCGTCGCGCTGCGAAAGCCGTAGCGCGCGGCGACCTCGCCGACGCTCGCTTCGCCGCCGGCCATTGCGTGACGCGCGTGATCGAGTCGCAGGTTCCGAACGTGAGCGACCGGCGTCAGGCCGCGAAAGTCGGCGAACCCCTTCTCCAGCGTTCTCATGCTCACGCCGCATTGCGACGCCAGCGCGTCGATCGCGAGCGGCTTCCCCAGATGATCCAGGATGTAGCGGTCGGCGCACTTGAGAAAGTGCGGTTCGAGCGGGCGCTTCGGCGTGGCATGCGGCGCTTCGCCGCGCATTGGCTGCGCCGGATCGCTCTGTCCTCCCTTGACGAGACGCAGGTAGCGGCGATAGCTCGCGCGCGACCCCGCCGTGTCGCCCAACGCGCCCAGAACGATGGAGCGATCGTACTCGAGGAACTCGAGGAGCACGTTGAACGTGCCAGTTTCGCGGGCGAGGCCGAGCGCGACGTCGAGCTCGTGCAACGCTTCCCGATACAGTCCGAGCGTCCGCAGGCCCCAGGCGAGATTCGAACGGGTCACGATCTCGTCGTATCTGGCGCCTTGTTGCTGGAGCGTGCGCAAGCGCCGTCGTATCGCCGGGATCGCTCCGGCTGCGTTCCCCAGCAGAATCTGAAGGCGTTCGATGTTGCCCGAGACGTACCACGCAGCGAACGCATAGTCGCCCCGCTCGGCCACTCGCCGCGCCTCCTCGAAGTACTCGAGCGCTTTCGATGCCTCGTCCTTTATCGGCAGCGTGTCGCGCGGGTCGAGGGAGGAAAGGTGGGCGCGCGCGTGGGGTTCCGGCAGCTTCGACGTTGCGCAGTCGAAATGCGCTGCACCAAGGACGTTCAGGATCTGCACGAGCGCATAGTCGTCACCGCTGGCTTGCGCGTTGCGGATCGCGCGAGCCGCTTCCGTCGCGATGCCATCGTAGTCCGCGCGCGCGAGCAGTATCGCGATGCGGATGCGCATCGCGAACGCCGCATAGGCCCAATCCTTGGCTACTTCCAGACGGTCGACCAGGCGATCGACGATCGCCTTGGCGGCCGAGTATCGGCCCTGGAAGTAGGCGAGCTCGGCGCACCACGCCTCGACCCGAAGGACGAGCCCCCGGTCGGCGTCCGGCGAGCCGGCGGCGCTCGCCGCGACGTTGAGAACGCGGGTCGCTTCGGCGTAGTCGCCTCCGCGCATGCTGCAGAACGCAATGACCAGATGCAGGTCGACGATGGTGCTCGGCCCCGACGTCGGCGCCAGTTCGACCAGCGCTCGCCGTGCTGCATCGACACTCCCTCGAAGGTCGCCTTCGCGCGCCCGTTTCCAGAGGTCGGACGGAGGGATACGGTCGGCGCGGGCAGCTCTCATGGCGATTGCCGCCAGTTTGCCGCCGGACCGTCGGTCGCAGGTGAACTTTGCTGCGGATTTCGATAGGTCGCCGCCCAGGACCCGCCCGCATCCCGGTTTCCGCTCTAGACTTCTCGCCACTTCCGGTCGAGGGGTCCGTCATGAGCGCCTTGCGTACCGCGTCCCGTCTCGCCGCGTCGGCCCTATTCGCGACGGCAGGCGCAATCCCACACGCCTACGCGGAAGACTGCGACAAGAACCACTACATCCTCGACGAGCCTCCGTGCGTGCGTATCGCGAAGGAGGCGGCGATCGGCCCGCCGGGCGCCGTTGCGGTCGACGGCGACGGCAGCGTCTACTTCAGCAGCCCGAATATCGTTTTCAAGATGGATCGCAACGGCCGCCTCAAGCGCGTGGCCGGCAACGGATCGGCGGGATTCGCCGGTGACGGCGGACCCGCGCTGAATGCCCTGCTCAGCTTTCCGCGAAGAAGTACGACGAGAATTCGACGATGTCGACGAGGGCCTCAAACTCGAGGAGAACTGGTCGACGGTGGTTGGTGGGTCACCTTGCCGTCGACCGGACCGGAAATCTGTACATCAGCGACGCGGCCAATTTCCGGGTGCGCAAGGTGAGCCTTGAATGGGCTCATTTCGACCGTCGCCGGCAATGGCGATACGGGCTATCGGTTTGGCTCTTCTGGAGAAGGTGAATGGGAGGGCGACGGGCGTATGGCAACCGACGCCCCGTCTATTTGCCAACAGGTATCGCCGTGAGCGAGGACGGCACGATGTTCGTCGGAAGCTGGTACGTCGGGATTCGTCGAATCACACCCGGAGGGCCTGATCTCGACGCTACGGGCTGGTGCGGCGACTGCAGCAGTACGGGCTCGCCCCGACCCTGTATGCAACCCCAACGGGATCGCCCTCGATTCGGCGGGCGACGTGCTCGCGGTGGATCATGCCTGTCGCGTCCACAAGGTCCGCCAGGACGGAAGCGTGTCCACGATCGCGGGGACCCTGGGACCCTGTTTACGGCGTCGTGTCACTGCGGCTATTCCGGTGACGGCGGGGCGGCGGTTGAAGCAGTCGATGAGAAGTGCTTATGGCATAGCTGCGGATCAGCACGGCAACCTCTTCATCGCCGACACGAAGAACCATTGCATTAGGCGAGTGGATTCCAACGGGATCATCGAGACATTCGCAGGCGTCTGCGGTCGTTGTCGCGGAGGCTATTCGGGCGATCTCGGCCCCGCGACTGAAGCCAGGTTGCGCCAGCCGCATGGCGTCGCGGTGGATGCCGATGGCAACGTCTATATCGCCGACACGGAAAACTTTCGCATCCGCAAGGTGAGCCCCGACGGCATCATCAGCACTGTCGCCGGTAACGGAGCCGACTTCATCACAGCGGCGAATGCAGCTCCGCAGTAACAGCGGAATCCGATCGAGGCTTGCCACCGCTTCAGTCGAAGGGTCCCTCATGAGCGCCTTGCGTACCGCATCCCGTCTCGCCGCGTCGGCCGCTGTTCGCGACGGCAGGCGCAATCCCACACGCGTACGCGGACGACTGCGACAAGAACCACTACATCCTCGACGAGCCTCCGTGCGTGCGTGTCGCGAAGGAGGCGGCGATCGGTCCGCCGGGCGCCGTTACGGTCGACGGCGACGGCATCGTTTACTTCAGCAGCCCGAATATCGTTTTCAAGATGGATCGCAACGGCCGCCTTACGCGCGTGGCCGGCAACGGATCGCCCGGGTTCGCCGGTGATGGGGGCGCGGCGGTGGACGCCCTGCTCAACTTCCCGCGGACGTATCCCGAGCGCGAGCGATACGGCGGCTGGATGGATTTCGGGGAATTGCTGGGTCCGCTGGCGGTCGACCGGGCCGGAAATCTCTACATCGGCGACGCCTACAACAACCGGGTGCGCAAGGTGGCCTTGGACGGTGTCATCTCCACCGTGATGGGGAACGGCGACCGGGCGGACGGTGGTTGCGAAGACTGCGGCGACGGACGTCTGGCGACGGATGTTCCGATTACATGGCCTACTGGCATCGCGGTTGGCGACGACGGCACGATGTTCGTAGTCGGCTCCGGTTGCTTCCGAGTCACCCCGGAGGGCCTGACCTCGGCGCTACACGCCGGTTGCTACTACCGCGGCGAGTTCAATCTCGCCCTGACGCTGTATGCGTACCAAGGGATCGCCCTCGACCCGGCAGGCAACCTCCTCGTGACGGACCACTACTGCCGTGTCCGCAAGATACGTCCGGATGGGACCATGTTTACGATTGCAGGGGCAGACACGAGGGTCGACTGGAAACGCGGGTTCGTCGTCACCTGCGGCTATTCCGGTGACGGTGGGCCAGCGATCGACGCGGCGATGACCAATCCATTCGCCGTGGCCGCGGACAAGAGCGGCAACGTCTTCATCGCGGACACCGATAACCATTGCATCCGACGCGTCGATGCAACCGGCGTGATGTCGACATTCGCGGGGATCTGCGGTTCCTACGAGGAATCGATGGTGCGGGGCCAGATGCGATACCGCGTTCTTCGCGGAGGGTTTTCGGGCGATCTCGGCCCCGCGACCGAGGCCGAATTGCGCACGCCGCACGGCGTCGCCGTCGACACGGCCGGGAATGTCTACATTGCCGACACGGGCAACTTTCGCATCCGCAAAGTAAGCCCCGACGGGATCATCACCACCGTGGCCGGCAATGGCACCGATTTCCCCGGGGCACCGACGTGCGGCGTGATGTATGGGGGCGATTGGGTCTGTAGGTAACGCTGCACCTGCGCGCGCAGCACCACCGCGGGGAACGCGGTGCAGCCGCATCCGCTCGGTGCGGCGGCAAATCCACGGACACAGTTGACCGCGCAACCGCTTCCGCAGGCGTCGGGACGGGCGCACACGACGCCCTGATTGGCGCCCATACCGGTCAGCCAAGCTTGCTGCATGCCGCGCTATCCGAGCACATGGAGCGCCCGAGCGTCGCGTCTTGCGCGGCGCACATCACAATTCGGTCGCGGACGAACTTTGCTGCGGATTTCGATAGCTTGCCGCCCTGGACCCGTCCCCGTCCCGGGTATCCCCTCTAGACTCCTCGCCACCACCGATCGGGGAGCCGCGATGAGCGCGTTGCGAACCGCATCCGGTCCGGCCGCGTCGAGGGAGACGATCATGCATAACGGCAAATGGTTGTTGTGGCTGTTGCTACTCGCTGCGACATCTACGTCCGGTTTCAATTTCAACGTCGGGATCGGCGACGACTTCCCTCGCATTACCTTCTACCCCACTCCGCTGACAATCAACGTTGGCGACACCGTGATGTTTTACGATTACGCATCCAATTTTTTCCATGGTCCGCACAATGTCGTGGCCGATGACGGCTCGTTTCGTTGCGCGAGAGGTTGCGATGGCGAAGGCGGTGATGGCGCACCCGCGTCGAATTGGATGTTCACCAGGACGTTCAGCACGCCCGGTGTTGTGAGCTATCACGATGAAGTGAGCCGCACGACTGGGGTGATCATCGTCCAAGGCGGGACAGGTTTTGCGATCGGCCCGGGAATCACTGGCGCCTGGTACGATCCCAGTCAAAGCGGCCAGGGCTTGCATGTCGAGGTTCTGTCGGACAACCGCTTCTACGCAAGCTGGTTCACTTTCAACCCTGCCGGAACACAGGCCTGGGTCACTGGAGTGGGCACGTACAGCGGCCACACCGCGACTATCACCGAGGTGCAGCTGCCTACCGGCGGACGCTTCCCGACCTTCGATCCCCACGAGATCGTGCGCAATGCGTGGGGCACGCTCAGGTTCAGCTTCACTGACTGCAATCACGCAACGATGGACTTCAACTCCGTGGCCGGTTCCGGGCGCATGAGCCTGACGCGCCTGACGCAGCCCGCAGGATTGATTTGTCCGTGAGGAATCAAATGTCGAGCGCGCCGAGCAGCGTTCACGCGAGTCCGTCGAGCACTCGCCGTGCCGCATCGAGGTTCGCTCGAACGCGCTTGACCACCCGCTGCGGGTGAACTTTGCTGCGGATCTCGATAGGTTGCTTCCAGCACGCCGTTCGCGTCCCCGCGATCCAATCTAACCTTGGTGCTCTTGCGTCAAGGGCGCCGTCATGCGCGATTCCGCTCATGGCGGCTATTGCGGAACCGCAAGTCGTTCAAGCACTGCCATGACGAAATCATCGCGCGACGTGATGCCAGGGGAAGGAGAATGCTCATGACTCACCGTGCCAGAACCAGCTTTCTCTTGCTGTTGATCACCGTCTTCGCCAGCGTCGATGAGATCTCCGCGCAGTCGACGTTCCAGATCAGTTGTTTTCGAACATCGACGGCTCGCTGCAATTCGTCGAGCTGACCGAAACCGCCGGACTGAACGGCCAGCACCGCTTTGCCGGATTGACGTTGACCGTCACGCACGGCGGCATCGAAAAGAAGTACACGTTTCCCCATGATCTGCGAGACGATCGGACGGCGCACATGACGATCGTGGTGGCGGTATCCCGGCTGCCGATGGGCGAAATTTATGGCGGTTTCTACTACTGCTGCTACAACCCGACCTTTTCGTCGCTGCCGGCACGCTTCATCCCGACGGGCGGTGCGACGCTCGACTTCTCAGGAACAGACCGGATGACCTACGCGGCACTTCCCACCGATGGCATCAGTGCCTTGTCCCGCGACGGCACCGTGCAGCGGGCCACGGTTCCCATGTACGCGAGCTGTGTGCCTGGCTTTCCGGGCGTCGCATGCGCGGCGCGCGGGCGCATCGCCCAGAGTTACGTTTTCGCCATCGAGTACCACGACGCCATGCGCGATCACTATTTCATCACCCCGCTCGCGGATGAGATCGACGCGCTCGATAGGGGGCACCTTGCGGGGTGGAAACGAACTGGGGAGGCCTTCTTCATCGGTGCAGGATTGAACACCTATCCGGGCCTCAACCGGCCGGTTTGTCGCTTCTACATTCCACCGGGCGTCGGTAACTCCCATTTCTTCTCGGCTTCGACGGAAGAGTGCGAGGCAGTCCGAAAGCTGTTCCCCGGATTCACGCTCGAAACAACGGCAGCCTTCTACGCGGCGCTCCCCGATCCGGGCACCGGAGCGTGCCCGCCGGACCCCGATATCGAAAGCACCGGACGTCTGTTGCCGCTGTATCGACTATGGAATCAGCGTATCGATTCCAACCATCGTTATACGACCAGTACCGCGATCCGCGACGCGATGATCAGCAAGGGCTACGTCAGCGAAGGCTACGGCCCGATGGGCGTCGCGATGTGCGTTTAGCAACGACGGCAGGTCCGCCCGAAGGCGGGGTTGGGCGACGATCTTGACCCCGCAACACCGCAGTCCCTTTGCAAGTTGCTAGCCACGGGCTGGGCTGCGTTCCAGCGTACGCTTCATCACGTCTAAACCTTGCACTATCATTTTCTCAACAGTGTCGGCGATCTCATTTGGCAACAGATCCGCTATCCAGACAACTCGACACTTCGTCGCGCCCTCCGCGAAAACCTGAAGAGATGCGTTGTGGTGAGTGAACGGCGCGCCGCGCGCGGACCAGGCGTGTCGGCACGTCTCGTCGTCAACGGTGACGATGACCTCACGCACTACCATCCCATTTGCGAATGTGATGATTCGGGAGTCCCCTTCGAGTTTACAGTCGACTACGAACCCCGGGACCAACCGTCGATGAATCGCCCCCACGTCCCGGATCGCGTCCCATACAAAGGACCTCTCTCGATCGATCTCAATTTCCTTTTGAATAGTCGCCATGGGAGTAACCTCAGCTCATCGCCATACTATGGGCGTCGCCTAACGCCCGAGTCGAGCGCCCGGCTCGAACGCGGGCTCGGGCATCGTGCAACGCGATCTCTCAATCAAGATACTTCCAGGTCTGTGCCCCATCAAGCCTGCGGATTCGTGCAACGGCGAGCACACCCGGGTCCATGTTCCGCACGTTCACGCCGACCGTGCTGTCCGATCGCTTCTTCGTTCGTTCGTGATGTGTGACGCATCCGCACACCCTACAGCGAAAGAACCGAAGGGACTTGCTACCCCAAGAGTAGCTCTCAACGTTATCCCGCTGGCAGATGACGCGAACAGAAGTCGCCTTGTAGTACGCCCACAGTGCACCATATCGACGACAGATGGAGCAGTTGCAGTCGGTCAAGGTCCGAGGCGCGCGCCTGACCTCAAGAACGACTGCGCCACAGTGACAGGAGGCCGTAAGCATCTCGAGTTATCCGGATGACGCCCACCGCTACAGACTGACCGGCAAGCCGCGCCGATGCACGCCAACAAAAAGCCGCCTACCGGCCGGTACGCTGCTCAAGGGCGGCGTGCTCGCGTGCGAGGACCCGACGCCTGGGCTCGACGACCCGGTGAGCGAGTGGCCACGCGAGGCGGTGCCAGAGTCAGCTCGCCATCCCGGCGTACCTCGCTCCGCAGCCACGCGACGAACGCCTCCACGGCATCGCCCCCGGCCACGTCGGGCCTGATGACGATGAAAAAGGTGCCTAAGGTCGCCACCGCGTCGGGGCCAAAAGGAGCGCACAAGACGCCATCGCGAAGGTGGTGCGTGAGGTGGGGCCGCGCCCCCATCGCGACGCCGCTGCCCTCGATCGCCGCCGGGATCACCTGGTCGTAGTGCGAGAACCGTAGCGTGCTCGCGGGCTTGACTGCGGGAAGCTTCATCGCCGCATGCCACACGTCCCATTCGGACCACGGGCGCCCGTCGCGGAGGGTCTCGAAATCGAGCCGAACGTGGTTCGCGAGATCGGGGGGACTCCGGAGCGGGCGCGCTCCGTCGCGCGCGAGCGCCGGCGAGCAGACCGGGAAGATGTCACAGTCCAGCAGCCGCTCGCCGCTTGGAGTGTCGGCTCCCCGCGGCACAAACCGGATCGCGATGTCCATCTGCTCACGCTCGAGATCGGGTTTGTCGTTGCTCGCGGCGATCCGCACATCGATGCCGGGATGCAGGCGACTGAACCGCGGCAGCCTCGGCGCGAGCCAGAGCGACGCGAGCGCAGTGGTGGTCGTGACGGCCAGGGTCTTTGCAGACTCCGCAATCCGATCTGTAGCCGCGTCGAGCAACGCGAGCGCCTCATCTGTTGCGCGGTATAGCTCTTCGCCGGCGCGGGTGAGCTGCAGCGCGCGGTGGACGCGGCGGAAGAGCGGCTTGCCGATCTGCTCTTCCAGGGTCTTGATCTCGCGACTGATCGCGGACTGAGTGACAAACAGATCTTGCGCCGCGCGAGTGAAGCTCAAATGGCGCGCGGCCATCCGAAACCCCCGCAGAAGATCGAGTGACAACCGAGGGCGCCGGCGCTTATCCATTCACAAATCTCATGGCAGGGGTGAGAAAGGGTCGTTTGAGAGACGCGCCTTTCGGGCGAACAATCGGCGCCGGTATTAGAGCAGATTCCCTGCTCTCGCCGGGAGCTTCCAGGAGACCGGAATGAACGCGTACCCTGTTGTTTCGCGCTGTCGCTGCATCCTTGCTGCAGGAGGCCTCGCGCTCATCCTGCCGCTTTCGGCACTCGGCGTGGATTCTGTGCCGCCGGAAGCCTTGAACGTGAAGGTCTTTCCCGACCGTTACGTCGCTGCCGGGAAGCCATTCTCCGACCTCGGAGCGCTGGAAGCGTGGGCGAAGCCGATCCGTATCCGCACGCTCTGGCTCGACAGCTGCGGCAATGCGTCCACAAAGCAGCTCGTGGCGGCGGTCGAGCGATTCCATTCCGTGTATGCGGAGGGGGTCCAGATTCGCACGTTTGCCGCGGGTGCGCCTGAATGCCTGGGGCTCGCAGAGCAGGTAGGCTGGGCCCGACAGGACGCGAGCCGGGCGCTGGCCGAGGTGGCGTACCACGCGACCGATCAGTACGGCCGGAGCACGATGCCCTGACGGCACGGATTCTCGAGCGCGCGTTCAGCTGCACTGCGCGAGCATGACCCGCTCTTCATGGTCACCCTTACTTGACTCCCAGCGCACCGGTTGAGCGAGGGTTGGGCCTCATGTTGACCTACAGGCGCATGGTCATGAATACACTGTTCGGATCTTCACTATATTCGCCGAATGGCCCGCAGTAGGTGAAGCCAAAACTCTCGTAGAGCTTTTGGGCGGGTTTGAATGCTTCCATCGATCCGGTTTCAAGGCTGAGCCGCTCATAGGAACGTGACCTGGCGACTTGAATGATATGACTGAGGATAGTCCTCGCCACTCCCTTGCGACGGTGGGCGTTCGAGGTGCGCATCGACTTCACTTCAGCATGCTTTCGGTCTAGCTCTTTAAGGGCGCCGCAGCCAACCAGGACTTGACCGTCCCAGGCAGTCCAGAATGTGATCTCGGGCGTGCGAAGTCTCTCAAGATCAAGTGCATGTACGCTCTCTGGAGGGGACAGTTCATACATGCTCCGCAGGTGCTCATTCAGCAACGCGTGGACCGCAGGGCGAGAGAGGTCGTCGACTTCGAGCTTCATTGTCGGAACGGGCGGTTTTCTGCCGCCAGAGCACACGCGAGTGCCGAGCGGCCGCTATGACAGCTACCGCCCACGATGCACCAATAGGAAGATTTCCTGGGCAAGCTGGCTGAGTGCAGGGAAGATGCTAACGGCAAATACGACGCGGAGCACCCAAGGGTGATTACGCGCGACGCCGAACCAAAGAGCGCCCGCGAGCAGCAGAAGGACGAACGCGACGAAGATGATGAACCCCTGCGCCATGCCTCGCTGTGGATCGTTCGATGGGGAAGACATGGCGTATAGCGCGAACACGAAATAGCCGACCAGGAGTAGCGCACTGACAATGGCCATCCACCTGTCCGGCGTTCGCAAATCGTTGATGCCCATCCCACCTCCTCCTTTCTCACCAGGCTTCAGGCAGCGACCTGCCACCCTATTGCGGTCCAACGGTAATGGTGAGCGGCCCGTCGCCACCGCCTCCCGGAAGCTGAGGCCGCTTGCCCGCGGGTCCGCTCGAACGCGGGCGGCCGTCGGGGCATGGCTTCTCTCACCATAGTGGTTTACTCAGGTTCTCCGTGAACGCGGAGAACATCATGTTAAAGCTGATGCTAATTCTCTCCAGGTCGCTCGGGTTGGTTTCGACCGAATGTTCCAGATAGGACGGGAACATCAGCAGAGTGCCGTTTGCAACTCTGACGACCACCTGGTCGGTATTCTCCGCAGTGAGTTCAACGACCGGCGGCCGGATAACACGAGCCTGACTTCTCGGGTCATGAAAGTTTATGGTGTCCGCACCTGGAGGAATTCGAACGTAATAGACACCACTCAGGAAGTTGTTGGGGTGGCTATGAACCTTGTGCATGGCGCCCTTGGCCAGAACAGTGGCCCAACAGCCTGTTACTTCCAGAGACTCCTGACCGATTCGCAGGAATCGCAAAATCCGTCTCGCCACGTGGCTGACGCAAGAATGCAGTTCGCGTAACTCTTGGTGTTCATGCAGCGTTTGTTCGGACTGCCACCCCTGACCGGGCTCGAGAGGCGGCAGATCGCGACGTAGCCGCGTTAGCAATGCCAGGACATCCGTAGCGATCGCATCGCGCGATTCAGTCTTGAGTGAAACCTTCCACACCAACGTTGGAAACATCGGGATCACATCCGATGCCTCGATCCACATCATCAGTCCCCTTCCACAAAATAGTGCATGCGCCAACCAACCGGAGTCCTTTCAAAGCCGGCTCGATACCTGGTTCCCGCTTTCGCCGGACATTCGATCAGCTCAGGTGTGAGAAAGCCACACTGTTGCGCGGTCACACGCTTCATGTTTTTCAGATATTTGCCTTCTGACTTCCAGACTTCGATGGCCTGCTCGGCGTTCAGGTCACCCCCGAAGCTCCACTGAAACTCCTGCACCATCAGCTGGCGGAGCGTCGCAAAGTCTCCGTTCGACGAGGCCTTATGAACCTGCTGAATTACTTTTCGCGCATCGCTCGGAATGGCGGCACTGGCAAGACTGGCGACCGACACGCTCATGGCAGCCGCGTAGGCAAGTAGATGAATTAGCTGCCGGCGCACCAACGGGGCGAGCGCGGGGTTGGGCGTCAATCTACCCGGTTTTTTCAAGATTCGAATTCGGCGATTGCCGATCATTCGCCAACCTTAGCGAATCACTTCGTCGGCCCGCAACAGCAGGGATTTCGGAATCGTGAGCCCAAGTGTCTTGGCGGTCTTCAAGTTTATGGTGGATCAGGCGCCCCATCTTGTCCTGGTCGGAGGTTAGTCTAGGCCTTGAGTGGCTGCTTCCGGTCGCGAGCGTACTTGCACCGTCTTGCGTCTCACGTATCAAGCTGATCGGCGGGCGCTAAGTCGCCGAGCGCGCTCGATGAGCCGTCTCGCGTTGCGATAGGTCGGCACCTCCACCCACAGACCATCGACGAGCGCCCGGTCTTCGCCGCTTGCACGTGCCGCCTCGAAGCCTTCGACGATCGCGGCGGCGCGGCGCACCTCTTCGTCGCTCGGCGTCAGAGCGGCATTGAGCGGATGCGCGTGCTCGGGGCGCACCAGCGCCTTACATCGGTAGCCCAGGCGCCGCGCATACTGGGCCTCGCGCACGGCGCCCTCGATATCGTTGAAGGTGTAGGGAGCGTCGATTGGCTCGATCGCTGCGGCACGGCATTCGAGGACGAAGCGCCGACGCGCGTGGTCCAACTCCACTGCGTCGGGCTGGCGTTCGGCGCACAGGTCGGCGGCCAGGTCTTCGCCACCGAGTAGCGCGGCGCGGATGCGCAGGCTCCCGCGGGCAATGGCGCGCACTTCGACCACGCCGAGCGCGGTCTCACACACCGGTAGGATCTCAGTCGTGCCCGGGGCAATACGGAGGGCGCCTTCCCAATGCGAGAGCACAGCGTGCAGCGCGTGCATCTGCTCAGCACTCGCGGTCATCGGGTAGGCAATAACGTCAGGCCGCGCCGGCATCGCAGCAGCCAGGTCGAAAAGTCCGTCGGCGTCAAGCGCATTGATTCGCACGCAGCGATCCGGCCCGCATCTCGCCATTGCTGCAGCAGGTGCGCAAGACCGCGGCGCGCTTCGTCGCGGCGGACGGGCGGCGTGAAGTCCTCGAGGTCGACGATCAGCGCATCGGCGCCGCTTCGCTGCATGGCGTCGTGCGCGTGAGCGTCGGCCCCGGGGCCGAACAACCAAGTGCGTCTGAGGTCAGGGTCGACAATTGGCATGAGACGGTGGTAAGCTCGACGACACTTCTAGTAGAGTTTCGGCGGTTTGAGCGTATTCGACGGGCGTCAGATCGCCGAGGGAGTCGTGAGGTCGCTCTTCGTTGTACTCGAGCATCCACCACTAGGCGGCCTCGCGCACATCGTCCGATCGCGTGAAGAGGTGCTGGTCGAGGACCTCGTCGCGAAAGGTTCGATTGAAGCGCTCGATGTAGGCGTTCTGGTTGGGCTTGCCCGGCTGGATGTACTGGATCGCCATGCCAGCGAGCTTGGCCCATTGCACGAAGGCTTCGCCGAGGAACTCGGGGCCGTTGTCGGTGCGTAGCACCTGAGGAAGTCCGACGTTGCCTTCGTAGCTGCTCGAAGATTCGCACGAGCCGCTCCGAGGTGATCGAGGTGTCGACTTCGATGTGCAGAACCTCGCGATTGAAATCGTCGACGACGTTGAACAGTGCGGAAGCGTCGGCCGCACGCCAGAGGCGTCTGTCATGAAGTCGGCCGACCAGACGGTGTCGGGGTGCCGGGGCACGTAGAGCGGCACGCGCTCCCGCTTCGGCAACCGCTTCTTGGCGGCACGGCGCAGATTGAATCGCATGACCTTGTACACCCGGTAAATCCGCTTGTGGTTCCAAGGCCGGCCCTGTCGACGAAGGAGCTTACGACACATCCAGAAGCCGCGGCTCGGCCGATCTTCGACCAGCTTGGCCAAGCGCCGCGATCACCTCGGCATCGCGTACCGTCCAGTGCAGCGGTGGCCGGTAATAAGCCGACCGAGACAGTCCCGACGCACTCACAGGACCGGCGCAGCGGCAGCTCGTGCACCTCGACCAGGTAGCCGGCCGCCGCTCGCTTGGCGGCCGGCCCTAGAGCTTTTTTGTGATCAGATCCTTCATCGCCGGTTCTCGAGCGCCAGCTCGGCATACATCCGCTTGAGCTGGGCGAGCTCGGCTTCGAGCTCCTTGATCCGCTTCAGATCGGACGCCTCCATGCCGCCGTACTTCGACTTCCAGTGGTAGTAGGTCGGCGCGCTGATCCCGGCCTTGCGACAAACGTCCTTGACCGGCATGCCGGCATCGGCCTGCTTCAGGATTGCGACGATCTGGGTCTCGGTGAAACGCGACTTCTTCATGGACACCTCCTGGCTGAGAATGCCAGAAAGCTCTAATTATGAGTTGTCGCCGAAACAGGGAAGCTAGGCGCCATGTGGGTTACGTGACGCCCTTATGACGCAAGGTAACCGGCCCCACCGGCTCGGCCGAAGGCCCGCCGGTCGGGGTCCGCGTTGAACGAATAGGTTAGGCGGCGCTGCGATTCAAGAATCAACCTGACGTGCGAATTGCAGTCTGTCTGGTCTTGCTCAATGAGGCGAACGCTCTTTGGTACGACCATTCAACCAGTTCCGTAAGATAGGCGGCGGGAAAGCTGGACACGTTGACGATGGTGATCCAATGAAAACGTCCCCTGTATCTGGCGGGCTTCACGCCCGGAACATCCGTCAGCTCAAGAAAGCGATCAGGTGCAACTCGCGTGCTGAAACGCCATCGTTCCGGATGACTAGTTTTGAAGTAGCCGAATTTGTTGCCACCCACAGCGTAGACAAGAAAATTGTAGGGCTCCTCATACAGCGTTTCGGTGGCACTCGGAAAGCCGCGACAAAACTCTTTCAGTTGCGAGACGTTCATGAGCGCACCAATCGCGCCTGACGGATCAAGCTAGCCGGCGGCCGCGCCAATGCCCTCGAACGACGAGCCCCGTGCCGGACCGTCCGGTTGAGCGCAGGGTAGGCACGGACAAAGAAGTGAGCGGGTCCCGTTGAGCGCGTGGCTAGGCTGTTTTACTTGCCCGAAAAACCGCCGAAGCATGCCCGCTCGATGGGAGGGTTGGGCGTCATTGCGCTGCAGGACGGTGCTTTCCTACTCGTCGGTAAGGACCTGCTGAGCCACGTTGTCGACCACCACGGGGCTTTCGAAGTAGGTTACGGTTGGATCAGTGCCGTACTTCTCTCGGACGAATGAGCGCCATGATTCCGTGTACATTGCTTCTGCCTCTGGCCTCGAATTCCAAAGGTAGACACCACCTACGGTTACCCCGTCTTGGGAGAGCAAGTAGATCTTCCGAAGCAAACCTGGTACGCCTCGATACTTTGGCGCGGTGCTCAGGAAGATGCTGCGAGCTTCCTCGCGAGTGATTGGCTTTGGCAAAGTGAACGTAGTAAGCACGGTAATCATCTGCACCTTCCTGTCGTGCTGTTTGGCGCATGACGCCCAACGCGCGAGTTAACCGACCCCGCCGCCACCGGCGTTCGCCAGATAGAAGGCCGTACCGGCGCATGCGGTTGAACGCGTGGTTGGGACGCATGCATGATCCGGCACCGGCTCAAGCTATGCGGATACCCCCGTCATCGCCTGATGCATCGCCGCACGCGCAGCTGCGAGGGTTTGCGCGTCTGCCAGTTCAGGACGGCCCGACCCATACGGCGGCTGCGGCGCGTATTCCATAATCAGTTCGATGACTCGCCCCATACCCTCTCCAGCCCAGCGTCCCGCCACTGCGATACCGAAGTCGACGCCCGCTGTGATGCCACCACCGGTGAGCCGATTGCGGTCGACGCACACGCGTTCGTCGCTGGGCTCGGCGCCAAATTGGCTCAGCGCTTCCCGAGCACCCCAGTGCACCGCCGCACGGTAGCCTCGCAGCAATCCAGCGGCCCCTAGCAGCAGGGAACCTGTGCATACACTGCACACCCAGCGGGCGCGCGAACCGCGATCAGCCAGAAAGGCGATTGCGGCAGAATCGCCCAGCAAGTCCAATGTGGGCTTCGCACCGCCGCCGACAAAGAGGACGTCTGGATCAGTCCAAGCATCCTCGAAACTGTTCGTCGCGTGTACGGTAAGGCCGCAGTCCGTGGGCACCGCACCGGAACGATGCCAAACGTACTGGACTTCGTAGCCGGGCAAGAAACTCCACGCCTGAAGGGGACCGACCAAGTCGAGCAGAGTCATGCCTGGATATACCAGGGCCAACACTTTCATCGCGCGTTCTCCTCTGAGCTAACAAAAATCATTCTAAGGCGCCAACTGCAAAACCTCGGATTCATGCCGCTTGCGCCTCTTAACGCCTCGCCGACCTGCGGGCGGTCCGTCCAGTTGAGCCCCAGGTTAGGCCCCGCGCCCGAGGGGAGAATTATTTCCACCCTGTGAACTGCCCCACCACAAGCATGACGAGCAGGAAGAAAGCGTAGCCGCCTCCAACAAGCAGAGGTGGTCCAGCGGCCACGAGCATTGCAGTGCGCCTGCCGCCGAAAAGATGCGGATGAAACCACAAATAGGTGCTAAGGATAAGCACACCAGCCAAAGAGCTGAATACTAGAAGAAGAGAGGGTGCCACGGAGGAGGTCTCGGGTGACAAAGCGATACCCAATATATAAATCAGCGCGAAGGCGTCGACGGCCCAGACGAGAATCATTATTGCCAGCGGACGATCTGAGCGAAAGCTAATTAAGGAGATGACCGCCGCGCCGAGGAGTGCCCAGATAAACCACGAAATGGCCAATGCGGGAAAAAGCTGACCTTGGCCCACCTCGAAGCCCCAGCGCACGAGGAGTCCGCCGACACGCCCCATGGGTGTGGATTCGTCGAGTGGTTGACTTTGCATGGCGAGCGCCGCAAGTGAGCAAGCGATAGCGGAGATCGTGAGCCACGCCAACAGCGCAACCGCATATCCGGTCGATAGCGCAAGCGCCGCGGCTACGCCCGCCATTACGCCGAATGCGATGATCGCTTCAAGCATGTGAACGTTCGAGATATTGCGTTTCGCAGCATCGCAGGGCTCTTTCGTCCTCGGGGCCTCTAACGCTCAAGCTAACCGGCCCGCCGCCACCGACGCTCGTTCGAAGAAGCTGCTTGCCGGGTCCGGTTGAAAGCGGGGTTAGGCGGCGCTGCTGATATCACTGGCTGGCGGGGTGTGCGCGGCATGCCGTTGAAGGCGAGATCTATGTCGCGGTTGCAATGTCAAAGTGGATGACATCCTCGCGAGCGCCCAGTTTTGTGTACAGCGCGATAGCCGGGTCATCGCCGTAATCAGCCTGAACGAAAATCGCATAGGCACCGCGTAAGTGGCCAATTCTCTGGAGCTCTGCGATCATCGCCGTGGCGATACCTTGCCTCCTGTGCGTCTCCGCCACTGCCAAGTCGTAAATGTAGATCTCGCTTCGCTCCTGCTCAAACTTCGGTTACACGTACGCGGTGACGCCTCCAACAACCTGATTGCCTTCCACAGCGGCAAGAGCAATGAAAGTGTCCCTGCCAAGGAGGCCCTCCAAGTAGCCCGTGCTGGGCTGGGCGTCACTATAGGTCTCCACCTCACAAAACGCCTCGCCAAACATGGACAAGACAGATCTCATCAACGTCGCATCACAGGGGCCAAGAGTGCGAAAAGAGACTGAAGAGACATGCGAGGATCCCAGAACATTGCTTCACAACGCGACGAACAGTCTGTGCCGCCTAACGTTCCAGTTGAGCGGCCCGCCGCCACCGGTGCTCGGCAGAACAAGCTGCTAGCCGGCGCGTCCGGTTGAGCGCTGGTCAGGCGGTACTACGCCCCGCGTTGCGGCAGAGCACTGCGCTCTCAGAATGCCTCGCTCTGTG
The DNA here is from genome assembly GCA_963804205.1 of uncultured beta proteobacterium. Classification (GTDB taxonomy): domain Bacteria; phylum Pseudomonadota; class Gammaproteobacteria; order Burkholderiales; family Casimicrobiaceae; genus VBCG01. The sequence goes on from CAWDPJ010000018.1 coordinate 247,095, forward strand.
GAAGTCCGTCATCGATTTCATCGTAGTCCCCCTTGTCGCCCACAAAGGTGTGTTTAGACAAGCGGACTCCGGTGGGTGAGTCGAATGTTCCCATTGCCACGGCGATCCACTTGTACCCGTCGATCGTCGGGTTCCAGAACAGCGTGGATCCGCAGGTTGAGCAGAAGCCTCGCTCCACCTTCTCGGATGACCGGTACCACTTGACGTGCTCGCTGCCGAAGATGGTCAGTGCTTCCCGCCGCACATTGACCGCCGCCAGGAAGTGACCTGTGTGCTTGCGACACTGGGTGCAGTGACAGGCCTCGGGGGCCCGCTCGAGCTCGTCTTTGGATTTCAAGTCGAACAGCACCGCAAAGACAACTTCCATGCATCACTTGAACCTCGAACTCGTACGGGAGGGCTCGCACGGGTAGGGGAAGCGATAGCGACTGTGCCGTCTAACGCTCGAGTTAATCGGCCCGCCGCCACCGGAACTTGGAAGAAGAAGCTGCCAGCCGGCGGGTCCGCTCGAACGCGGGTTAGGGGTGTCATATGGGTTTTCGTGAGCAGATATAGTAGGTTGCATGGTTCTTCAGGGCTTTACTTGCGTGGTGTTTGACGGCGCAACTGTTGTAGCTCGCGGCGTAACCAGATGGCGCTCGATTCAGTCTCTGTGGACCCACATTTCACTAGGTACGGTTTACCCGATGAGCTGCTCGTTGTTGCTGCCAATTCGATGAACGCTTCCGCCGTGGCATGCGAAGAAATCCTCTCCATATATTCCAGCTTTTGTACGAGATGCGCCTTGGCTTCAGCTCCCAATACCAGGTTCCGTTTCTGTTGAACTGGCACTTAGAACCCTCGAGTCGCAAAGAAGCGTCATCGCTTCCTCTCGCGCGGGTGGCGGCAGGGGTGCGGATGTTGCGCCCGGGCAGACAAAGAGGACGATGAATCCGAAGGCGAACGACTTCATGGTCGCGATTGGTACGTCTAACGTTACAAGCTAACCGGCGGGCCGCGCCGATGCTAACCAGCGAGCAGGCCTGAACCAGCCCCTGTCCGGTTGAGCGCCGGTCAGGCGGCAATGGGACTCTCACTTTTTCGAGAGCGGGAACACGTTTCCTCCCTCGGCATTCGCGCTCGCCCTGGATGCGACTATGCGTAAGAACTGGGGCGACACGTCCAGTGTTGGCCGTCGTCAGTGATAACTGCGACGGTCTTGCGATTGTATCGCGTGATCATTCCAGATACCGATGCGCCCCCTCCGGCTCAAAATAACGCGATCGCCACTTGAACTCAAGCATTTGCGCGTGTGCCCGCATCTGATTCAAAAATCGCAATCGCTCAACGATTCGACTGTTCAGGTCCACGAGTTCTGCTTCGGTCAGTTTGTCGATGTCAATTTTCATCATTAGCGTTCGCGAGAAGGCCACATGTGCCGGCGTGGGATTCTTTGTTTACAGCCTAAGGCTTGCTTAAGCCGACCCGCGAAGCGGGTTTCGATTGAAGGAATTGTTAGGCCACATCTGTATGCGCGTGGATCCTTAATGCTCATGTATTCGTGGATGCAAGCATTGCCGCAAGAGAGTCCATGTAGTCACGCCAATGAACAATCTTGCGGTCCTTAATGACAACAACAGAGCAAAAGCGGTTGTCATATGCTTTACCCGTAGAAGACGACACGCCATGCACCTCATACTCGAGGATGACTGTGCATTGGTCCTGAGAACGATGCACGACGAGGCCGTCGGCACTCTGCAACCGCATGCCGTAGCCCTCCATGGCCTTCATGTAGTTGTGCCGAGATTCGAGCTTGCCGGGCCAACCCGGAAAGCGGTAGAGGAACTCGAACACTGCATCGTCGGCGACGGCATCCCAGAAATGATCGCCATCTACGAGTCCGTCCAAACCATTCATGACGATGTCGAAGAATGGGTTCAATGGGGAAAATCTAGAGTACTTTTCGCTACTCACCATCCATCTCCGATGGGCCTTTTCAGTTTACGGCCTAACGCACAAGGTGAGCGGCCCGGCGCCACCGACGCTCGGAAGAAGAAGCTGCGAGCCGGCCCCGGGACGTTCGCGATGTATGCGGGGAAGCGAAACGCATACTCCTCGGCAACGTGAAGGCCGTATGCGAGCGGAAACAGCCAGACCCAGGGTCCCGTCGGAGACGAAGCGATGCCGGCGCTCTTATTCATATTGTTGTGCGGTCTAACGCCTGAATTAAGCTGCGCCGCGAAGCGGCGTCGGCTTGAGTGAATTGTTAGCGAGGATTAGGATTCTAGGAGTCACAACAGCAGAATCTTCTCCATTGCCTTTCCTTTTGCGAGCTCATCAATGAGCCTGTCTAGATAGCGAATCTTCTGCATGAGCGGATTGTCAATTTCCTCCACTCGAATGCCGCACACCACGCCTTTGATAAGCGATGCATTGGGATTGAGTTCTGGTGCTTGGGCGAAGAAGGTCTCAAGGTCGTTTTCAGATCCGATCTGGTGCCGTAATCCTTCTGGGCTGTAACCCGTCAACCAACAGATGATCTGATCGACTTCTTCTTTCGAGCGGTTCTTGGATTCTGCCTTCTTGACGTACAGCGGGTACAAGCTCGAAAACTTGATTGCGAAGACTCGCTCCTGGCGCATTGCCACTCCTCGGGTGGATTTGGAACAATATCTTCGGGCGCTAACGGCGGAGTTCAGCCGAGCCGCAAAGCGGCATCGGCCCGAACGAGCTGTTAGGCCGCAGCCAGCGCTCTTATGGAGACGTAATAGCCGTCCGGATCCAGTAGAGGGAACTCTAAGGTCTTCGTGCCTGGATTGATGTGTGGTTCCTCTTCAAGGCGAAGCATAAGATTTAGTGCTCTTGAAAGAGTCTCGTCTAAGTCGTCCACGCGAAGAAACAAGAGCAATCCATTCCCTGGCTTTCCGTTCTTGGGGCTGGACAAGGGAGGGCCACGGACGCTCGCCGGAAAAGACTGCGCCGATTGGCGGGTCCGCCCCGAACGCGGAGTTGGGCGTCAGCCGTCACTCGGTCCATTGTCCCTTCAGGCGCCTATGTCGGTTCTGTACGCCTCAAGGCGGGCTACCAACTCCTGCGGTCGGCTAAGGGCGGGGCAGTGGCCGCTGTCGATTTCGTCCGGCGCCATTCCGAGCCGGTTCCGAACGACCCGACGTACCCACGCGAGCGGAAAGAGTCGGTCGTTTCGACAAAGCAGGTAGCGAGTCGGAACCTCCGGCCACGCGGCCAGCGGCCAAGGCTCCTTCCCCGGCGTGCTCGACTGAGTGCGTCCCCTTTCATCGCCTCGGCGGCCAAGTAGCGGAACATCGTGGTAAAAGACCGTGAGATCGCTGGGGTCCTCCTGCTTCTCCTGCTCGTATCCAGTGTTCGCGAACATCTTCTCCGCCGTCTCCCCTGGCGTTGGCACCATGCCCGCAACAAGGACAAGCAGCTTCACCGGCACTCGATGGCACACGATCGGTGCGATGTAGCCACCAAACGACTGCGCCACAACGACGAGATTGTTCCGGTGCCGGATGGCTGTTACCACGACATCGGCGTATGTCGACAGGCCCGCAGACTCATCGTCGACCGGTAGATCCATCGTCACAACGTCATGACCGCGTTCTCGCAGCGGCGCATCCACCAGGTGCCAGTACCATCCCACGTCACCGGCCCCATGGATCAACACGTACGTCGTCCTCTTTCGGGACTCATGCTGCGGATCGCTCTTCATAGTGACCACGCCCTTGACGGTCACTCGACCACCTTGTCGGCGCGCAGTCGCAACGATTGCGGGATGGTGAGACCCAAAGTTCTTGCGGTTCTGTCGTTGATGACCAATTCGAATGTCGTGATTTGTTCAACTGGTAGGTCGCCAGGCTTGGCACCCTTGAAGATTTTGTCTACATAGAAGGCCGCGCGCCTGAATTGCTCGGCGAGGTTCGGCCCAGTCACTCATCAGACCGCCGGCCTCTGCATATTCCCCGAATCGTTGATGATGAAGGCAACCGATTCGTCGCCGCCAGCTCTGCGATCTTGCGATAGTGCTGGATCAACAATGCGTCAGTCGCTACGATGACCGCCTCGGCCTTTTCCTGGGCCATCACGCGAAACGCATTCTCGATTTCCTGTGCGGTGCGCGCTTCCACTGGCAGGACCTTCACGCTGCTCCCTTGCGCTGCGGACTGAACGTTCTTTAGAAACGTACCGAGAGCCGGATTGACCGGATTCACTAGAACGGCCACACGCGAGAGCTTGGGCACCATGCCGAGCAGCAACTCCAGTTGTTTGGTGCCGATGTCGCTGGTGCGGTTCGAGAACCCGGTGATGTTCCCTCCCGGCCGCGCCGCCAGGCTTTTGACAAAGCCGCTGCCGATCGGGTCGCCAGAGGTTGCCATGACGATTGGAATCGTGGTCGTTGCCTTCTGAAGCGCGCTGATGGCTTGCGAGGATCCAGAAACAATAACGTCCAATTTCAGCCGCACCAACTCCGCCGCCAACTCGGGAAGGCGCTCGCTCCTGTCGTCAAAGCGCCACTCGATCACCAAATTCTTGCCCTCAACGTAGCCGAGCTCACGCATTTCCCGTGGAAAGGCACCTATGAAATCGCCATCGATCGAGTCCGGGCGACGACGCTGTGTCAGGAATCCGACGCGCCACACCTTGCCCTGCTGTTGGGCGCGGGAGACCAGCGGGTCCGAAACCGAGCGCAAGGAGTGCGAAAAGCGTGTTACGCCTGTTCACTCGAATCCCGTGAACCGCAAGTCGCATCGACCTGACGTCCAACGCTCAAGTTGAGCGGCCCGCCGTCCCCGGCTCTCGCCCGAAGAACATTCGTCTCAACCCTTTGATGCCCCGCGACCACGATGACCGGCCGTGTCAGACCGTGAGGGTAGGCAACACTTATGCAGCTCTTCCCCGGCCGTAATCCATTTGCCGCGTGCCGCGGCCCTAACGAAAATCGGCTTCGCAATCGAACTGGTCATTTACTCCCTGCCTTAACAGGCGGAGTGCCTTCTCTAAAGATTCCTCGCAACTCGTTGCGAAATCGCGGGGCTGTCATGGTGCCCGTGCACGGCCACAGCATGCTGCACGGCAGCCTCCAAAAGCTCTTCTTCACTGTCGGCCGATATCGCGATCGTGCAATTCATTTCGCTTGGAAATTCTCGGCAGTCTATGTATTTGCGCGCCTCGATAATCTCCCGGAAGCTTTTCAATAGGTGCCGTTGTCGTTTGCGTCAGGTGCCGGGTGTCACCGAAGTCCACCCTAGCGCCTACCGTCCGCGAATGCCCGGAACAATCCATCACTGAATCACCTCGTCCGCGCGCTGCAGCAGCGATTGCGGGATGGTGATGCCGAGCGCCTTTGCGGTCTTCAGGTTGATCGCCAGCTCGAACTTGGTTGGCTGCTCCACCGGGATATCGGCGGGCTTCGCGCCCTTGAGAATCTTGTCGACGAAGCTGGCTGCGCTGCGCCAATGCCACGCGTTGGATGAAAGATAGGACATCAAACCGCCGGCAGCGACATATTCGCGGCCGCCGAAAATGGACGGCACCCGGGAGCGAAGCGTCAGCTCGACGATGTGGACACGGTGCCGAAAAAACATCGGGTCGGTCACGACTACGAGCGCGCCGCCTTTGGCGCGCGCAATGGCCCCGTCCAGTTCGCCTTCCACCGCGACGTCGATACGATCAAGGCGCAGGCCAAGAGTCTTTGCGCGCAACGACATCGCGTCAAAGAAGAATCCGTTGGCAGGGTTGGCGCTGTTCATCAGCACGCTGACCCTCTTGAGTTGCGGCACGGCAGCCGACAGCAGCTCCACTTGTTTGGCAAGAACCTCTTCGCCCGCCGCCGAAGTGCCGGTCAGGTCGCCACCCGGCCGGGCCAGGCTGGCCACGAACTTCGCGCCCACCGGGTCTCCGGCGTTGATCATGACGATGGGCAGACCGGGAGCACCATCACGCGCCGCGCGGATGGTGGTCGTGCCGAACGCAAGGATCAGCGCCACCGGGAGCGCCTTGAGCTCGGCGGCGAGTTCGCGCTGGCGCTGCGGATTCACGCCCGCCCAACGGGTTTCGATCACGAGGTTCTTTCCTTCGACCCAGCCCAGATCGCGCAAACCCGTCCGAAGAGACTCCAAGTCGATCCGGTCCGCGGGTGTCGGTTCGGTCTGCGGAACGAGCAATCCAATCCTGAAGACCTTGCCCGTCTGCTGTGCGCGAACCGCGAGCGGCTCGAGCAGGCATGTGCCGGCGACGAGGGTGACGAATGTCCGCCGGTCCATCACTGAATCACCTCGTCGACGAATGGAATTCCAATAATAGTACGCCTACAGGGGGAATTACGCGCCACCAACGAGCGCCTGCTCTTGCGAATTCCGACACCAGACGGGTTGCCGCCTAACGCTCGCGTTAACCGGCCCGCCGCCACAGACACCCGCAGAGAATGAACTGCGCCGGTCCGCTCGAACACGGGGTTAGGCCACACGATTTGAGCTAAGGAAGGCGAGCCAAGGGTGCCCGGATGACACACCGTCAGCGCATGCCTGAGCCAATGACGTGCTCGACGAGCCAGCCTAGGAAAAGTGCGATTGAAATCCCTTTCATCGGACGCGCTCGAATCCTTGGCCTTGTACAAAAGCACTATCTCCGGTGCGAGGAAAGGAACCGCTCCGGATGCCATCGCGCCAACGCGATCGAGCGGCAACGTGACGCAGCCATTGCGACGAAAGAGCCAACAATCGGCTGTTCTCTCATTCAACAAGAACTCAAGGCGTCTTTCCTCCCGCTGCGCATGAAGTTCATGTATCGGAAGGCAAAGGTGTTCTGAAGGCCGCCGCGATACAGTCTCCGATTCTCCACTTTGGCGAAGGACCAGCCGTCCAACGCCACTCGCAGAGCCGCCTGATCTTCTCGAAACAGGGCGATATCGATGTCGGAATGTGGACGAGATTGTTCTCCGATGAACAGATCGAGCGCCCAACCGCCGGCCACACACCATGGCCGTCCGAAGTCCCGCATTTCGTGGCGCACCCACTCGATCATGTGGCCTAACCGCTCAAGTTGAGCGGCCCGCCGCTACCCATGCCCGGACGAAGAAGCTGCGAACCGGCGGGTCCGCTCGAACGCGGGGTTGGGCCTCACGGCGGACTCTTTCGCTTGACCTTGCTGCTTCGGCGGTGTCACGGCGACCGCGGGCACCGACGTTCGGCGCTTGGGCTGAGGGGGTCTTGTAGTTGTGGGCTGCTCCGACCACGCTCTTGACAGCGTCTGGCGTTGCGCTTGGAAGATGAATCCTAACCCCTACAGCCCTGCTGCCCCAGTAGAGCTTTTCGAATGCTTCTGGGGATCGCCAGGAACCGCTCCCGGTCGTCTTCGCTCGGAAAGACGTGCACGTGCAGTTCGTCCGGCGGAATCGTGACGAAGATCTTGCCTTGCACCCGAAAGGACGAGTAGTTGTGATGTGGCTCCTCTGTGACTTCGGGCAAGGAAAGAGCGAAGGCACGAAGGTCAGCAAGTTTCATCGCGGGTGGCGTGCCAAACGCGTGCTTCGTGACGCCTTGTATATTTGATTTGAACGTTTCTTGATGGCGCTCGTTGCTTACGGTGGAAACTGTGGTTTCTCCGGGGAGGCCGCTGACGCCTGAAGGCTTGGACCTTGTTTGTTAGATCGGCCCCCCGCCTTCTTTGCGCACACCGTGGAGTATCACAGACGCGAGAGTCTGCATCACAAGGTCGGTTTCGCAAGGGTGCAAGGTCGGGGGACCTGGAGTTCAGCGTAGTACGGGAGCCGCCATGAAGAAGTCAACGACGTTGGAGTGGATGTCGATTCGAAAGGGTTGGTGTGTGCGATGCAGTGCGCCGGGCAATGCGTTCCTCTTGCGGCGTTTGCCAACACCGCGGTGGGGCACCAGAAGTTTGTCCGGTGGGCAACCAAGGGCGGTCACTCGGCGCGGGTCTGTCTCGAAGCGACCGGGATTTATAGTTTGGAGTTTGCGCTCGCGTTACACGAGGCGAAACGGGTCGAGCTGATGGTGGTCAACCCACGGGCGATCAAGGATTTTGCTCGAGCGTCCATGCAGCGGGCGAAGACCGATGCGGTGGATGCCGGGTGATGCTGGACTTCCTGAACGGATGCCTTTTACGCCTTGGCAACCACCGGCGCCGGAGATTCTTGAACTGCAGGCGATCAACCGCCGCATCGAGCAGCTCCACACCGAGCTCACGCGCGAGAAGAATCGCCGTCATGCCGCGGATTTCGCTGGAGCCAGCGCCCATGTGATTGCTCATGATATCGAGGTCAATATCCGGCACTTGGAACGGCGCCTTGAACGCATGCACGAGCGCGCCCTCAAGCTCGTTCGTGGCGTGCCTGCCTTGGCCGCCAAGTTCGCCCACCTGGTCTCGGCTAAAGGCATCGGCGAAACTTCGGCGATGCGCTTGTTGGCCGAACTCCTGGTGCTTCCGGATGATCTCAGCGCACCACAGTGGGTGGCGCATGCCGGGCTCGATCCTCGACCTTACGAATCGGGCACCTCGATCCATCGCCCGCAGCGGATCAGCAAAGTCGGCAACCGCCACCTGCGCGCCGCGCTCTACATGCCTGCGCTGGTGGCCATTCAACACGAGCCCAACGTGAAAGCGTTCTACAACAAACTCGTAGCCGCCGGCAAAAGACCGATGCAAGCCGTGGTCGCGGTGATGCGCAAGTTGCTGCACGCCATCTGGGGAATGCTACGAGCAGATCAGAACTTCGACGGCAATAAATTCTTCAAGCTCGCAGAAAAAACCGCTTGACAGAAAAGAGAGTATCTAACGCTAAGTTGAGCGGCCCGCCGCCACCGACGCTCAGAAGCAAGAAACCACGAACCGGCGGGTCCGCTCGAACGCGGGGTTGGGCCTCATGCCGCCCGATGTCACTCAATTACATGCGTGGCTTGCAGTAGGAGCGATGGTGGCATCGTCATCCCCAGTGCTCTGGCCGTCTTCACGTTGATCGCCAGCAGGTACTTGGTAGGTTGTTCGATGGGGAGATCAGCCGGTTTTGCCCCTTTGAGGATGCGATCGACATAGTCTGTTGCCCGACGAAAGAGATCGAGAATGTCCGCACCGTATGCGATGAGTGCGCCCTCAAGCGCAGCTTGATGACCGTCCCAGACAGCCGGCAAGCGCTTCTTTGTCGTGATGCTGATAATGCTGGCCCGCTGAGCATAGATAATGGGACCGCTTAGGACGATCAGTCCCTCGGCTCGTGACCGTTCGATCTGGGCAAAGACGTGCTCGACATCGCCCGCGCCCTGTATCTCAAAGGGCAGGACAGTTATCCCCAGATCGCGGGCAACCCGCTCGAGCTTCTTCACCGCAATTGAGGTGTAGGACATTCCCGTTCCCGAGAGCGTCGCGACCCGCGTGAGTCCTGGCACCACTTCCCGGAGGAGTTGCAGGCGTTTGCCAACTTCTTCGCCGGAGTCCTGAGTGAGACCTGTGACGTTTGCGCCCGGGCGCCCAAGACTCGCCACGAGGCCATCTTCTACGGGGTAGTAAGAGATGGCCGTTACGATGGGAATCGTCGTCGTCGCGCGCTGCGCGGCGCGGACGTTCGCGTTGACGCCGGTGACGATCACATCGACCTTAAGTCGCACCAAATCGTCTGCCAGTTCCGGCAGCCGCTCAAGCCTTCCATCGGCGAAGCGATACTCGATCAGAGCATTGCGACCGATAACGTAGCCGCGCTCGCGAAGTCCACTTTCGAAGGCCTCGATAAGCTCAAGCTGAACGTTTCGCGGTGCGGCCTGGAGGTAGCCAATCCGATAAACCTTTTCAGCCTGTTGCGCGGTGGCGGAGCCAAGCGGCAACGAAATTCCAAATGCCAGTAAGGCAAGCGTGCTGAGCTTCATCGCACGTTATCCTTGATCCGAGGACGGGAGCTGCATCTTCGTATTATCGCGTTTGCGTGGTGGGCCCGGAAAAAGAGCCAGCGATAGCGTCACATGCGTCGACGTGAGGCCTAACGTTCAAGTTAAGCGGCCCGCCGCCACCGGCGACTCGACCAGAAAGAACTGCCGATCGGCGGGTCCGCTCGAACGAATGGAAAGGACTTCCCCTACTCGGGTCGGCATCGAAGTGCCAAGATTGAAGTGTCACCATCAATCATTGAGAGGGGAAGTCGTGGACAAGATTACTACTGTCGGTCTCGATTTGGCAAAGCAAGTGTTCCAACTGCACGGCGTTAATGCACTGGGGCACGTCGTCGCACGGCGCGTCATCCGTCGCGAGCGGCTGCTCGACGCTTTCGCGCAAATACCGCCCTGTCTGGTCGGCATGGAAGCATGTTCCGGGGCGCATCACTGGGCGCGCGAACTGCACAAGCTCGGACACGACGTGCGCATCATGGCGGCCGGCTTCGTGCGGCCGTTTCGCAAGAGTGTCGCGGCCAAGAACGACGCCAACGACGCCGAGGCGATCTGCACGGCGGTACGCCAAGCCAACATGCGCTTCGTGACCGTGAAAACGGTCGAGCAGCAGGCTTGGCTGAGCCTTCATCGCATTCGCCAGGGTTTCATCGAGGAACGCACCGCCACCATCAATCGCTTGCGCGGGCTGTTGGCCGAGTTCGGTTTGGTGGTGCCGCAATCGCCGCTGGCACTCCAGCGCGCATGGCTAACCATCACCGCTGCCGTCGAACAACTCGTGCCGGGCAACCTGCAGCGTTTTCTCAACGATCTGCATGCGCATGTCCATACGCTCGAGCAAAACATTGATGCACTCGACCGTGAGCTCGCTGGGCACGCCAAAAACAACGCCGCCGCGCAGCGGCTGTCCGAAATGACCGGCATTGGCGCGCTGACCGCCAGTGCCGCCGTGGCCAGCGTGAGCCACGCGCGTGATTACCGCAATGGGCGGCAGTTTGCCGCCTCCCTCGGCATCGTCCCCAGGCAGTGTTCCAGTGGCGGCAAACGCCGGCTCGGCGGCATCACGCATCGCGGCGACGCGTATCTGCGCACCTTGCTGATCCAGGGAGCACGCTCTGCTTTGCAAAGTGCGCTGCGCCGAGCGCCGACCAAACATGATCGACTGAGCGCCTGGATCGTGCAGCTCGTGCACCGTGTGGGTTATCACAAAACGCTGATCGCCATCGCCAACAAGCACGCCCGCATCATCTGGGCGCTTCTGGCGCGCGGCCAATCGTTCCAGCGGGAGGCCGCGCCGGCTGCTTAGGACATCTCACCTCAACACTGCGGATCGACGTCCCGATGCGATAACAGGTCAGACCGGCGCTGCGCGAACCTGGCTAACCCTACGGCCGAACTTTGGCCGACGAACGAATGAGGGCGCAGCGAGCGGTTTCCATCATGGCCCGGCTCTACGCCTGAGGCCGGATATAGAAGTGCAGTCTGTTCCTCGTTATCTGTCGCGCATGTCTGCCGCTTGCAATTTCGGGGAAGTCCATATAGCGGGGTTAGGCGACACCTGTTCCGTCGCGCCCGAAGTAGTCACGAAAGGCAGTCTGTACATCTTTGCTGTAGATCGCAAGCACGGACTCCGGTACGACCTCAACAGCGATGTTGTTCCGTTTCGCCACAGCGAAAAAGGGACTGTCAGGCGCAATGCTACTGGGTAGAAGGAGACGTTGCGGCCATTCGCGCTTTGCGCCCCAGGCGTTTCGAGAAGCAAACTGACTTCGGTCTCAGGGACGCCGTGAGTGACGACGGACACAAAGACGTTTCCGAAGAGGTACAGGTGGCGGCGTCCTGCAGGACGTACACATCGTGGAGCTCCTCACCGACAAGGAGCGCAATTGCGCTCGCCTTCACAACCAACCAGCACTCGTTGACCTTGAACTGAGACGGACGCAGCTGGCGCTTCGGCGTATCTCGAAGTCGCGAGTTCGGAGCAGCGCGTCGGCGGGGTGGGGTTCGCATGTGTACGCGGTGACTCAGCCGGTGTCGCCTAACGCTAATTGTCCCACCTAACGCCGCGCCGTTTTACGTCCCAACGGACGCAAAACACTCCGTCGATCGTCCATCCGGCGACTTTCCACACGCCATATCTCCTAGAAAAATCAACGCGAGTCGAGCTTGTTATGCGTCCTAACGCTCGGCATGGATTCGTCGCAACCGCGAACCCTCCTCATTCAGGTCCGCAGTGCGATCCGAAGCTCTGTCCACTTTCACGACAAGCGACGTCCGTCGGCTCCGCGCGCCGGTCGTCGAGGCGCTTTGGGTCACAATCTATTGCGTCTTCTGTGTAGCCTGCAGCCGCGCCATCGTGGTCCGCTCGGCCGCGAACGTGTCGCGCGCGAACTTCGAGTACTCGTCGCTCGACATGTAGATCAGGTCCTGGTCGTACTTCTCCATCGCCTGCAAGTGGATCGCATCCTCCATGCCTTTCTTGAACGCATCGTGCAGCACTTTTGCCACTTTCGGATCCAGCCCCTTCGGAGCAGCGATGCCGTAGGGGGACGTCGACACCACGTCGTAGCCGAGCTCCTTCAACGTCGGCGCGCTCGCCCATCGCTTGGTGCGTTGAGCACCCCAGGTCGCGAGCAGCCGCATCTTTCCCGCATCGACGTGGGGTCCCCACCCGGTCGCGTCGGCGGCGGCGTCGATGTGCCCCCCGAGCAACGCCTGCATGTTGTCGGCGTTGCCCTTGAACGGGACATGCGTCCAGTTGATGCCGTAGCGATGCGCGATGTCCTCCATCGTCACGTGCAACGACGTGTTCGCGCCCGGCGTGCCGTAGGTAACCTTGCCGGGATTCGCCTTTGCGAAGGCCACCATCTCTTCCCAGGTCTTCCACGGCGAATCGGCGCGCACGGCGACGCCGAACGTGTAGCCCGACACGCCGATCAGGTAGGTGAGATCGGTCATCGGGTCGTAGCCGACCTTGGTCGTGTGCGGAATTCGAAAAACGGTGATCGGGACCTGCGTTACCGTGTAGCCGTCCGGCCTCGCGGTCACCATCGCCTGGGCGCCGAGCGTGCCGCCCGCACCGGGCTTGTTCTCGATGACGATCGTCTGGCCGAGATGCTTCTCGGTGGCAGTCGCGAGCGCCCGCATGACCTGGTCGGTCGAGCCCCCGGCCGGCCACGGCACGATCAGCGTTACGGGCCGCGCGGGGAACGCTTGCGCGACAGCGGCCGACGCGACGAGCCACATCGCGCCGATAAGACACCCACGATGCAAAACCTGCATTGCGATCCTCCTCGTCGTAGTGCCGGGCTGGATCCGGCAAGGCGTGCGGTTCGAGTATAAGGCCGCGCCCGGTGGCGATTTTCCTCCGAGCGCAGCCACGGTTCGTTGCGAAACCAGTTCAATACGGAACATTGGTCCCATTGCGGTTGGTGATCGAGACCCGGAGCTGGCACGAATGGGTGATAGAGGTGCTGCCTACCCCGGGAGCAAGGACCTCGATCGCGAATCGATAGGAAGCCTGGAAGATCGCCGCCTCCCGCGTGATCGCCGTGGTTGTCCCAGCGTGCTCAGAATTGAAGACACTCTGCACGAAATCGTTGCCGGACGCTGATGCGTCGAACGGCTGCCAGGTTGCTCCGGCATCGGACGAGATCACGGGGCGCGATTCCATGTACGACGCCGGCCCAAACGCGACGAACGTGACCGTCGAAATGGCGGTGGCGAAGCGCCGGAAGTCAAAGATCGGAACGTCGGCAGTCATGCAAATGTATCCGATGGAATTCGTGAAGATCACGGGACCCGACGCATTCGCGTACAAGACCATCGGAGTGAACGCCGTCCCCAGTCGATTCATGAACGCCGCCATTTGCAGCCGGGTGACCGGCGCATCGGGACAATAGGTCGTGGCCGTGCAGCCGAGCGTCACGCCGCGATTCTTGAGCCAATCGACGTTGGGACAGAATCCACTGGCCGAATCCACATCCGAGAAATCCGAACACGGGGCCGCTTGTGCGATGCAAGGAAGCAGCGCGAAAGCAAGCGACAGTCCAAGGCGTCGAAGCAGCGTCATGCGGTGGTCCTTTGGCGACTCCGCAGGATCGCGGGTTACGCGGCATTCTTTACACGCCGCGCTTCTCGCGGTCAATGACCAGCACCGGCTACTGCTTCACCGCCCCCGACGTCAGCCCCGACACGAGGAACGGCTCGAGCAGCAGGAACAGGATGAACATCGGCGCGAGCGACACGACGCCGGCGGCCATCAGCGCCGGCCAGTCGACCAGGTACTCGCCGACGAACGACTGCAGGCCGACGGTCACCGTCCACAGGTCCGACTTCGTGACCAGCGTGCGCGCGAACACGAACTCGCTCCACGCCACGATCGCGAGATAGATGCCGCACGCAGCGAGCCCGGGCCGCGCGAGCGGGAGGATCACGTACCACAGCGCCTGCAGCGGCGTGCAGCCGTCGATCGCGGCCGCCTGCTCGAGCTCGCGCGGCAGCGTGTCGAAGAAGCCCTTCATCATCCACGTCGCGAACGGCACGCCGACGGCGACGTTCGCCACGATCAGGCCCCAGCGCGAGTCGATCAGGTGGGCGGTCGTGAACATGACGAAGAACGGAATGACGATGAGGCTGCCGGGCAGCATCTTCGTCAGCAACAGCGCGGCGCCTGCGACCTTCTGCGCGGGCGTATGGAACCGCGACAGCGAGTAGCCGGCGAGCGCCGAGATCACGAGCGAGAGCGCCGACGAACCGACGACGACCAGCGTGCTGTTCCAGATCCAGGTCAGCACCGGTCGCCGTCCGAACACTTCGACGAATGCGGCGAACGACACCTTGTCCAGCGGCGGAATCAGCGGCGGATGGCGCGACAGCACGACGGACGACGGCAGCAGGCTGGTCACGACCATCCAGTAGACCGGGAACAGCACGAGCGCCACCGTCGCCGCCGCGAGCGCGAACCACGCCCAGCGATAGCGCGCGGCGTTCACCGAAACTCCTCGCGAAGCGCGCGCATCGACAGCGCGACGAAGATACCCGCGGTGGCAAGCATCAGTACGCCGATCGCCGCGGCCGTTCCAAATCGGAAGCTTTCGAACGCCTCGCGATAGACCAGGATGCCGAGCGTTTCCGTCGCCCCCGCCGGTCCGCCCCGCGTGGCCGCATAGATGATGTCGAACTCGCGGAACGTCCACAGCGCATTGAGCAGCACCGCGAGCAGCGCGGGTCGCTTGATCCCCGGCCAGGTCACGTGCACGAACTGCTGCCAGGCGGAGGCGCCGTCCACGCGCGCCGCTTCGTAGAGCGACGTAGGAATGGACTGCAGCGCGGCGAGCAGCGTGATCGTGAAGAACGGGAAGCTCTTCCACACGGTCGGCACGATCACCGCCGCCATCGCCGTGCGCGCATCGACGAACCACGCGATGTCGCTGCCGGTCACGCCGAGGTCGCGCAGGATCGCGTTGAACACGCCGTACGACGCGTCGAGCATCCACAGGAACGTGATGCTGACGACGACCCCCGGGACGGCCCACGGCAGCAGCAGCAAGCTGCGCAGCCAGCGCCGCGCAGGAAACGTGCGATGGAACAGCAGCGCGAAGAGCAGGCCGGCGAGGAAGGCGGGCGCGAGAGAGCCGATCGTGTAGACCGCCGAGTGACCGAATGCATCCCACAACGTCTGTTGATGCAGGACGCGGTCGTAGTTCGCAAGACCCAGCGGCCGCGACATGAGCTCGGAGAGCGCGAGCGCCTTGCCCGGGCGCAGACTCATCTGCACGACGACGTAGATCGGCCAGGCAATCAGCACCGCGACTGCGATCAGCGCCGGCGCGAGCAGCAGCCACGCGAGGCGCTGCTCGGCGGCCTTCAGCGTCGCGCGGTGGCGCGGGCGAGGATGCTTCGCGGCGGGACCAGCAACGACGATTGCGGATTGGTCGCTCACGCTGTCCGTTCCGGCGTCATTCCCGCGAAGGCGGGAATCCAGTGTCGTTTCGTCCATCGGCCGCGTCGTGCCGGCAAGACGCTGGGTCCCCGCCTTCGCGGGGACGACGACATTGGTGTGCGCGCGACGCGTCGACACGCGGGACGCTACTTCAGGGGCACACTACGTTCCAGCTCCGTCTGCAATTCCGCCATCACCTTCTGCGTCGGCTCCTGCGTCGAGATCATCTTCATCGCCGCTTTGGTCACGAGGGTGGCGAAGTCGTTGTAGCTCGCACGTACCGGCTGCACTTCCGGGAACAGGTTGCGCGCTTTCGCCGCTTCGTCGTTGATCACTTTGAGATGCGGATTCGCGGCGAGGTCCGCAGGCTTGAGCGCGCCCTTGCGCGGCGCCGGCGATCCGGTCAACGCGTAACGGCTCTGCCACTCCGGCGACGCCGCCATCTGGATGAAGTTCCAGGCCGCTTCCTTCTTCTTCGCATCGGTCTTCGCCGCCAGATGCAGCGAGTTGCTCGCCCCGCCCGGCGTCACCTGGAACGGCAACGAACCGATCTTGAGGTTCGGCCGCACGTCCGCCGGCGATTTCGCGAGCGCACCGTACACCCACGGCCCGTCGCGCAGGAACGTGACCTTGCCGTCGATGAACAATTGGCGCGCAGTCGCGGAGTTCGTGCCCTTCGGCGCGTAGGCGATCGATTGGCGCCAGTTGTCCACGGCTTTCACGACCGCGGGGTCGGTGAAGTTGTACTTGCCGCCCTTGAGCCAGTCCGCCCCCGAGCCGATCACCCAGCTCGCCATCTCGACGACCATGTTCGGATGCTCGGCGGTGATCGTCGCGAGGCCGAAGTTGCCTTTCCCCGCGTCGGTCGTCGCCTTCATCGCCGCCAGCCATTCATCGGGCGACTTCGGCGGGCCGAGCTTCGCATCCTTGAGCTTCTGCTCGTTGTAGAACAGCACGCCGCCGTAGCCCATCAGCAGCACGCCCTGCGTCTTGCCGCTCCACTGCATTTCCGATTGCAGCGGCGGCCAGTTCGCCGGGATGTCGGTCGCCTTCAGGCGGTCGTCCAGCGGCTCGAGCCAGCCCTGGTCGGCGAAGCTCGCGAAGTCGCGCGACGGCAGATGCACGATGTCCGGTGGATTGCCCGCGGCGAAGCGCACGGTCATCTGCTTGACGAACTGGGCGAACGGCACTTGCTGGAGATTGATCTTCACGTCCGGATAGCGCTTCTCGTACGCGGCGATCAGCTCCTTCCACCAGGTCGACACGCCCGGCTCCTCGGCCTGCCAGGTCGGGAAGTCGAGCGTGGTTTGCGCGTGCGCGGACGGGCCGAGCGCGAATCCGACGGCAACGCAAGTCAGCGCGATAGCGTGATGAAGACGTTTCAGCATGATCGTGATCCTCCTTCGAACGGAATCCGCGGCTTCAGGCGGCCGCTGCGGTGTCGAGTTGCAGTTCGTCCAGCAATGCATCGAGCTCGCGCAGGTCACCCGCGTCGAGCGTCGGGCCGGCCGCGCGCACGTGCGTAGCGGTGATCACGCCGCGGCGGCGCAACACTTCCTTCGTCATCGCCATGCGGAACACCGCCTGGAAATTGAGCAGCGGCAGCATGCGCGTGAACAACCGTCGCACCTCGGCCGCGTCCCCGGCGCGATGCGCGGCGAACTGCCGGACATGCAGGTCGATGAGCTCGCAAGCCGGCATCGTGCCACAGGCGCCGCGCGCAAGCTCGTCGGTGATGTAGCGTCCGCCCGCGCCGCCGAAGACGCCGGCGAGGCCGGGCATCAGCTCGCGCAGCCGGGTGATCCGCTGGCCGCACGGGAGGGTTTCTTCCTTGACGTACGCAATCCCGGGCACCGCGGAGGCGATCTCCGCGATGCGCTCCGGCGCAAGCCCGCATCCCGCCGGCGGAGGTGCGTTCTGCAGGATGATGGGCAACTGTTCGGCAGCGATGCGCCGGTAGTAGTCGATCTGCACGTTGGCATCGTCGCGCATCGGCGTCGGCGCGACCGCCATCACGGCCACCGCACCGACTTCGCGCGCCTGCGCAGCGTAGCGCCCCGCGTCCTGCGCGTTCGCGGCCGACACGCCGATCACCAGCGGAATCCGTCCATGGACCGCGTGGGCCACGGCCTCCACCAGCGTGCGCCGCTCGTTGGATGTGAGCGTTTCGAACTCGCTGGCCACACCGGGAAAGACGAGGCCATCCGCGCCGGCTTTCACGATGAAATCGACGACGCGCCCAAGATCGCCGACGTCCGGCGAACGATCGGACCGGAAGGGCGTGGCAACGATCGGGAACACGCCGGCAAGGGGGGTCTGCATCAAAAAGTCCTCGTTGTTAGAGGCAGCCAATTCCCATATCATGGGATTATCTGTCCATAACTTGGGAGAGTCTCGCCCGATGTCCTCGCCCCGTCAAGCCGCTGCCGCCGACGCTCCGATTGCCGGCGCCGCCGCGCTCGACAAGGCCTTCGCCCTCGTCGACCGGATCGCGGCGGCAAGCGCGCCGCCTACGGCTGCGGAGCTCGGGGTGGCGACCGGATTGCCCCGCTCGACGCTGTTCCGACTCCTGTCGGCGCTGGAGGCGCGGGGCTACGTCCGCCGCGACAAGCGCGAGCGCGGCTGGCGGCTCGGCTTCCGACTGTTCGAGCTCGCGCAAGGGCGCGTGGACCGGCTTCGATCTGCACGACGCGGCAGAAGGCGAGATCGCGCGTCTGCCAGAGCTCACCGGCGAAACCGTGCAACTCGCAACGCTCGACGGTTCCGATTGCGTCATCGTCGGCGGCGCGGATGGGACTCAGGCGATCCGGCACGCGGCCTCACTCGGGCAACGCACGACGTGGCACGACAGCGCTGGCGGTCTCGCGCTGGTCGCGTTCGCCGAAGGCGCCGTGCGTAGCGCTCTGCTCGCCGCACTGCCCGAACGAAGCCGACAGGGGCTCGAAGCGGCGCTCGAATTGACGCGCGGTCGCGGTTACGCGGTCGGCACCGATGGCGGCGACGGGGTTGCCGATCTCGCCGCACCCGTGCTCGACGTGCGCGGAAACGCCGCGGCAGCGCTCGCGCTCGCAGGTCCCGCATATCGCCTCGACGATCGCCGCCTGCACGCCCTCGCGCCGGTGCTGATGGCGGCGGCGCGTCGCGTGTCGCACAACGCCGGCGGCACGACGTGGTCGCTGACGCCGGCGCCGTGTCCCGGTCCGCCGACGCGCGGACTTCGCATCATCGACGCAGCCGATGCGCTGCTCGGTGAAGCGCCGTACTGGTCGTCGCGCGATCGCGCGCTGTATTGGGTCGATATGCTGCGCCCTGCGCTGCATCGATCCGATGCCGCCCCTCGCCCGCTTGCGCGCCTGGCGAGCGCAGCCGTGCCGCGTCGGCGGGGTGGCTTCATCCTGGTGACACCTTCGGGACTGCATCGCTTCGACGGCGACGACGATGCCAGGCCGACGCTCCTCGCGCATCCGGAAGCGGGACGTCCCGACCAGCGCTACAACGACGCGAAATGCGATCCGCGCGGCCGGCTCGTCGTCGGAACGCTCGACACGTCCGGACGCCCGGGTCGCGGCAATCTTTGGCGCATCGATGCGAACGGATCAGCGACGCAGCTCGACAGCGGCTTCACGACGGCGAATGGACTCGCCTGGAGCCCCGATGGAACGACGCTCTACTTCGCCGACTCGGGTCCGCGGATCGTGTACGCGTACGACTATGCGCCCGCCACCGGCAGGCTGAGCGCGCGGCGCGTGTTCGCGACGTTCGCAAACGACGTGAAGCCCGACGGCCTCGCGACCGATGCCGATGGTGGACTGTGGGTCGCGGTGTGGGACGGCTGGCGAATCGAGCGCTATGCACCGGACGGCCGGCACGCGCGCACCATTCGCTTGCCCGTGCCTCGACCCACGAGCGTCGCGTTCGGCGGATCCGAACTCAAGACGCTCTACATCACGAGCGGCCGCGCACGTCTCGATCCGGAATCGCTCGCGGCCGCGCCGCAATCGGGGGCGCTGTTCGCGATCGATGCGGGCGTTCGCGGAACGCCGGTCAGCGCGTTCGCAGGTTGACGCCGCTGCAGCGCTGCGGCGTCGGAGCGCGCCGGCCGATGACGGGTACGCCGGTCGCCGCCCACGTGCAGGCGTAGTTCGTTCCCTCGCGCATCCGCGCACATCACGCCCGGACGCTGGTCGCCGGACACACGCCGACGCGAGGATGCGCGAGCGGCCGATACGCGCGCACACACCGCGCGCCGAATCATGCGATGGCGACAACCGTTGTCGCTTGCAATCGAAGGAACGTACATGCCACGTGGATCGAAAGCGGCCTACACCGACAAGCAGAAGCGGCAGGCGGAGCACATCGAGGAGGGTTACAAGGAAAGCGGAACCTCCGACGCGGAGGCCGAGCGCCGCGCCTGGGCGACGGTGAACAAGGAATCCGGCGGCGGCAAGAAGAGCGGCTCGGGCCGTAAGGCCGCCGCGAAGAAGTCGTCGAAACGCGCCGCGAAGAAGTCGTCCTCGGGCAGCCGCAAGGGCGCAGCGAAGAAATCGTCGAAGCGCGCCGCGAAGAAGACTTCGTCTCGCGGACGCAAGGCCGCGAAAAAGTCCTACGTGCGTCGCCGAGCTCGACTTTCGATCGTCGTACCAGTAGCGCTGCACGAACCGGTCGAGCCGCTGCCGGTCGAAGAGCCAGACGACGCCGTGCAGCAGCGCGCGGAAATAGTGCCAGTCGCCATGCCGGTCGAACTTGCGCGACGAGGTGATCGCACGCACGTCGCGCAAGCGCACGAAGCGCTGGCCGCGCTCGCGGCCGAGCCGCTTCATCGCAAGCATGAAGCCGAGGTCCTCGCCGAACCGGCGTCGCTCGTCGTAACCGCCGACCGCGGCCCAGTCCGCGCGCCGGCAGAACACGACGCCGGTGTCGATCGCGCGCAGGTGATTCACCGTGTCGATCATCAGCGTGGAGATCCGAATCCCCGGCGACGAGCGGCTCATGCGGACCCCGGTCGCGCCGATCGCGATGTCGTCGCGGGACAGCGCACGATCGATCGCATCGAATGTGTCCGGATGGATCACCGAATCCGCGTCCACGAACGCGATCCGGTCGGCGCGGGCTTCGCGCGCACCGCCGTTGCGAGCGGCGGCGATCGAGCGCCGGGTCACGTGGACGACCCGGCAACCGGTAACGCCGCGCGATTTCCGCCGTGCCGTCGGTCGACGCGTTGTCCGCGACGATGACCTCCACGGCATCCGCGCCACGCGCATAGCGGTGCCGCGCGACGTCGACGCTTGCGAGCAGCGCCGGCAGGTAGTCCGCTTCGTTATAGGCCGGAACGATCAGCGAGAGCGCGGGCCGGATCATGGGTCCGTCAACCAAGCGCGCCACGCGCGGCCACGCTCCATACGCATTCGACCGTCGCACCCCGGATGCCGACGATCCAGTCGTACAGGTTGACCGTCGGGTCGCAATGCCCGGGAATCAGCCAGATCCGCTCGCCCAGATGCGGCGACACGGCCTGTGGATCGACGTCGAGCACGCCGTGCTCGTCGGAGGCTTTTACGTAGCCGATGCCTGCGCGCGCGTGGACCAGCGGGACGCCGGAGTCGAACGAGAACGCCTTCAGCCCGGCATCGCAGATCGCACGTCCGCTCGCCGGCGTGCTCATCACGCTGGAAAGCACGAACAGCGCGTGCTCGAAACGCAATTCGCGCGGCCCGCTCGCGTTGCGCGCATAGTCGGCGTCCATGAAGATGTACGAGCCCGGCTGGAGCTCGTTCCATACGCCGCTGTCGCGCTCGAGCGTCCACGTTCCCGTGCCCGCGCCGGTCACGACGGGACAGGCCACTCCGCACGATTCGACCGAGCGCTTCGCCTGCTGGCTCTTCGCCTGGGCGGAAGCGATCGCGGCCGCACGCGCTTCGGGCGAGCGCAGGTGCTGGGCCGGCCCGTGATAGCAATTCAGGCCTGCGAATCGCACACCGGGCTGGGCGGCGATCCACGCTGCGAGCTCTCCCGCCCGCTCCGGCGAAACGCCGCAGCGGTTGGCGCCCACGTCGACCTCGACATACAGATCGAGTGACGTACCGGCGCGCGCGGCCGCATCGCTTGCGCGCTGCACGCCGGTCTTGCTATCGACGAGCAATCCGACCCGCGCAGTCGCAGCCGCCTTCGCGAGCCGGTCGAGCTTCGCCGGCGCGACGACCTCGTTCGTGACGAGCACATCGGCGATGCCGGCCTCGAGAAAGACGAGCGCCTCGTCGGTCTTCTGGCAGCAGATGCCGACCGCGCCGCGCTCGATCTGCAGCTTCGCGATCTCGACGCACTTGTGCGACTTCGCATGCGGCCGCAGGCGCAGCGTCGTCGATGCGATTTCGCGAGCGAGCGCGTCGAGATTGCGTTCCAGTGCCGCGAGATCGACAACCAGCGCCGGCGTCTCGATCGCGTCAGCGGAGTCGCCGACCTGCGCCGGACGGCGTTGCGTCATGGCTTGCGCGGATAGCGCGCGACGCTGTCGGAAGGCGGCGGCACCGGCGCTCTGGGGCGGCGAAGGCTGCGGACCAGCCCGGGAAGATTGAGCCCGGTGCGGACCAGCCGGCTGGTGAGCATCACGCCAATCTTCGCGATGTCGGCGACCGGGCGGAGGTGACTCGCGCGCGCGGGGTTGGCGTACTTGACCGAGATCGGCACGCAGACGACCTCGATGCCGGCGCGCGACGCCGCGATCAACACTTCGCTTTCGAACACGAACGATGACCACCGGCCGTGGCGCACGTCCAGCGTTCGGAACACCGCGGCCGGATAGTAGCGAAATCCCGACTGCGTATCGACGATCGGCTGCCCGGCCGCCCACGCGATCCAGAAATTCGCGAAGCGATTCGCACAGTAGCGGACCTTCGGGATCGTGGCGCGCGCGTGCAGGCGGGCGCCGATGACGATCGCATTCGGCCGCAGCGCGGCCGCGTGGAAGATCCGGCGCAGGTCGTCGGGGTTGTGCTGGCCGTCGCCGTCGATCGTCACGATGCTGCTCGCGCCGGACGCGAACGCGGCCTCCGCGCCACGCCAGATGGACGCTGCCTTGCCGAGGTTTCGCTCGTTGACCAGCAGCGTGACCGGCAGGCCCGCAAGCCGCGCCGCCGTGCCGTCGGTCGAGCCGTCGTCGACGACGATCACGGACGTCGCGTGCGCAAGCGTGCGCTCGACGACATCGCGGATCGTCGAGGCCTCGTTGTAGGCCGGAATCACGACCGTGCACAAGTCGCGGAATACGGCACTCATGTCGTCGCTCCGTCGATGGCGATCACCTGCCCGGAAAGATACGCCGCCTCGTCCGAAAGCAGGAAACTCACCAGCCCGGCGACCTCTTCCGGCCGACCAGCGCGCCGCATCGGCACCAGGGCGTCGATCGCTGCCGCATCGAACACGAGGTCGGTCATCGTGCCGGCGATGATCCCGGGGGCCACGACGTTCGCCGTCGCACCGCGCGAGGCGATCTCCTTCGCGAGCGATTTCACCGCACCATGCAGTCCCGCCTTCGCCGCGGCGTAGTTCGCCTGGCCGCGGTTGCCCATGATGCCGGAGATCGACGAGATCGCCACGATGCGACCGAAGCGAGTACGCAGCATCGGCAGCAGCAGCGGCTGCACGACGTTGAAGAAGCCATCGAGCGAGACCGCGATCGGCGCGCGCCACTGCTCGACGCTCATGCCGGCAAGCGGCCCGTCCTTGTGCATGCCGGCATTGTGCACGATGCCCTGTACCGGGCCGTCGCGAAGCAATGCGTCGATGGCCGCCGCGGTCGCGGCGTAATCGGTGACATCGAACGCGCACGCCTGTGCCGCGAGCCCGTCACCGGTGAGCGCCTGAACGAGCTCATCGGCGCGCTCGCGATTCTGGTTCGCGTGCACGATCACGTGCCAGCCATCGCGCGCCAGACGCCGGCAGATCGCGCCGCCGATGTCACCGCTTCCGCCGGTCACGAGCGCGCGCTTCATACGTTCCTCCGTCGGTCAATGGTTGACAAACCATTGACCGCTGATATCTCCCCTCGCCCACTTGGTAGGGAGAGGGGCGGGGGTGAGGGAACGGTACGCTGCTGCACGACCGTAGCGCGACCATGAAGCAGCGTCCGGCGATCGTCTTCCGCCGAGACGCGAAAGCCGTAGATCGAGCCTGCGGCGTCGTGCGAGAGCCGCTCGGCCTCGACGATCAGCGGTGAGGCGACATCGTCGAGGCGCGACACCTCGCACACGACATCGCGCAGGCCGCCCAGCAATCCGATCGTCGTTTCGCCGCGCACGTCGGCGGACAGGGAGAAATGCGCGGCCATCGCCTGCGCGGCGTACTCGATGCCCGCCCAGACCGGCAGCGTTCCGTCGTGCACGAGCGGATTGGAAGGATCGCGATGCGAATTGGCACGGCACGCGATCCGTCGCTCGTCGTGCGAAACGACTTCGTCCAGCAGCACCATCGCGCCGGCCTGCGGCAGCAGCTTCGCGATCGGCAATCCCGCTTTCATTGCACCGAAACCACGATCGCGTTGTTCGAGTGATACGGCAGCACGACGCGGCCTGCCTCGCGCTTCGCGAGCAAGGCAAGCAGCGGCAGCGACGCCGCGGCGGGATTCATGCGAAGCTCGGACGGCAGGCCCTCCGGCCAGTCAGCCTCGAGCCGCTCGTCGACGAGGGAGATCGCGATCTCGCGGTGACCGGCGCCCCGTTCGCGGTCCGAGGACCAGCGCGACGCAAAACGGCAGCGTCACGTTCCAGAGGCTCGACAGCGGCGCCGGATAGGGCAGGTCGTAGGCGACGAGCAGCACGGTGCGCGACTCGGCCAGCACCTGCGCGGCGGCTTCGAGCAGGCCGGCGCCGAACGAACCCTCGAATGCGCAGAGGCTCGTCGACGGCGCGTGCGTGCGAAGCGCGATGCTCCAGTACCCACCGGGCGCGTTGTGCACCGAATTGTGGAACCGCGTCGGCGAGATTTCCGGTGGAACGCGCGCAAGCCCGTCGCAGATCTGGTGCGTGATCTCGCCGTCGGACCCGCAGGACGTGAAGACCGTCGCAACGCTTTCGCGATCATCGACCTGCGCGGCACGCAGCGCCTCGATGCCCACGCCGAGCGCGGCACGCGCAGTCGCCGGCAGGCGTCGACGCTCGTTCGGTGGCAACTCGATCGGCGCCGGGTCGCGTACCGCGCTGCGATCGTAGCCCGCGTGTCCACCGAGCACTTTCGCCGCGGTCGCCCAGTCCGGCAGCCCGGGCGCGCATACGGCGCAGCCGAGGACCTCCACCTTCATGCGACGCTCCCGAAAACCAGCGCGCAGTTGCTGCCGCCGAAGCCGAACGAGTTCGATAGCGCGTTGCGAACCTGCGCATCGCGCCCGGCGACCTCGACGTTGCCGCGAATCGCCGGGTCGACGTTCACGCAGTTCAGCGTTCCGGGGATGAAGCGCTCGCGAATCGCCATCGCGGTGATCACGGCTTCGACGAGTCCGGCGGCGCCGAGCGTGTGTCCGGTCCAGCCCTTCGTCGAGCTCCTCGGCACCTCGTCGCCGAGCACGGCGCGAATCGCCACGTCCTCGGCGATGTCGTTGGTGCGCGTACCGGTCCCGTGCAGGTTCACGTAGTCGATGTCCGCGCTGTCGAGCCTGCGCCATGGCAAGGGCGCTCACGCATCGCGATCGCCGCGCCGACGCCTTCCGGATGCGGCGTCGACAGATGATGCGCGTCCGCGCTCTCGCCGTAGCCGAGCAGCGCGACCCGTGCACTCTCCTGATCGCGGGTCAGCACCGCGAATCCCGCCGCTTCGCCAAGCGAGATGCCGTCGCGTTCCGCATCGCAGGGCCGGCACCGCGACCGCGACAGCAACTCGAGCGACTGGAACCCGTAAAGCGTCGTCAGGCAGAGCGTCTCGACGCCACCGACGATCGCCGCGTCGCACAGACCCGCAGCGAGCGCACGCGACGCGGCCGCGAACGCCTTCGCGCTCGACGAGCATGCGGACGACACGACGACGGCGGGTCCCGCAGATCTCGAAGCGCTCGCGCACGTACGCGCGCCGGCGAGAACAGATTCATCGCTTCGCGATAGCGCAGTCCGTCCGGCAGCGCCTTCACCTCCTCGTCCCGCACGCGATAGCCGAGCTCGACCTCGAGGATGCCCGCGCTGCTCGTGCCCACGTAGAGTCCGATCCGGTGGGCGCCGTACTTCTCGCGCGTGGCGAGCACCGCATCGGCGAACCCGTCCTGGAGCAGCGCGAGCTCGGCCAGCCGGTTGCTGCGGCAGTCGAAGCGCTCCATGCCGATCGGCAGCGCGACGCCGTCGAGCTTCGCGACGACGCCGGTCCAGGTGTCGAGCGAGCTGCCCGCGAAATCGTTGCGCGCAAGCCCGCCGCGGCGCTCGCGGAGCGCTTCGAGCGTCGGCTGGTTGCCGCGTCCGAGCGCCGAGGTGAGCGTGGCGTGGGTCAGGTAGGCGCGCGGCATCAACGATCTTTCGAAAGGGCTGCGGATACTGCGAACGCAAACACGGCGCCGAGCCCGGTCGTCACCCCGATGGCCCTCAGCACCGGCGTGCCGGTCAGCGCAAGCGCGCACGCCGCGCACAGCGTCGCGAGGCCGGCGACCGACACCGACAGCAGCGTCAGGTCGCGCTCGGCCGCGGAAGCGTGGCTGCGACCGAAGAACAGTGCGTAGTTGAGACCCACGCCGACGACGAGCAAGAGTGAGACCAGGTGGAAGACCGTCAGTTTCTCACCGACGGCCACCAGCGTGGCGGCGGTCAGCAACACGGCGCCCAGCACCGGGAGCAGCAGCCGCAGCGTCGCGGGAATCGACCGCACGCCGACGTACACGACGACGACGATGCAGGCGAGCCCGATCAGCGTCGAGCGCAGCGACTGGGCGCGATAGCCGGCGACGAGCTCGTCGGCCTGCGCCTTTGAGGTCGAGCAGCATCGCTTCGCCGAGCGCTTCGCGCACCGCGGCCGGGTCGGCCACGCCGATCAGCGGCACCAGCGCGACCCAGCGTCCCGTCGTGGCGCAGCAGCAGGCTGTCGACTTTGAGCGCAAGCGCCGTGCCTTCGAGATCCTCGCGCGAGAGCAGCTCGCCGGAGCGCGTACGCTCGACGTCCGCGAGGAACGGCGCGAAGACATCGTCGCGGAACGGCAGGTCGACGAGCGCCCGCCTGAGGTTCCGCTGCAACGTGTCCGCGTCCGGCAATGCCTCGCGCCGCTGCGCGTTGCGTCGCTTCGCTCGGCAGATAACGGGCGGCGTGGTCGTAGCCGGCGAGCGCGCCTTTCGCAACCGCCTGCTCCAGCGCGGCCGCCACGCGCTCGCTCGCCGCGAGCGCTGCTTCGCGATCGGCGCCGCTCGCGACGGCGAGATAGCGCAAGTCCGGCGCGCCGGTCTGCTCGCGCAACTCGCGGTCGAGCGCCTTCGTCGTCGCGTGCAGCGGATTGAGGTTCGCGAGATCGTCGTCCCAGATCGCGTCGCGACGCGCGAACAGCACGACGACCGCGAGCGCCATCGCGGCAACTGCGATCCACGCATGCCGGCGAAGCGGCCGGCAGCGCGCGCGACGCATCGATCGGCGGCGTCGGCGCGCTTGCGCGACAAGCGCGCGCTGCGGCGTCAACGCGGGCAGCACGTAACGGGTCACGAGGCCCGCCACGATCACGCCTGCGAGGATCAGCAGCTCCGAGCTGCGCCAGGCCGCGGAAGCCCGGACAGCAGCATCGCCAGCGCACCGCACGCGGTGGTTGCGACCGCAAGCGTGAGCGTGCCGCCGATCCGCGCCTGCGTCGAGTCGAGCGATTCGCCCGCGGCGTTGTTCGCGAACAGATACGTCGGGTAGTCGATCGCCTCGCCGATCAGCATCGCGCCGAAGCCGAGCGTGATCGCGTGCACCGGCCCGAACACGACGCTCACGACGACGATGCCGATCGCAAGCCCGGACAACGCCGGAACTGCGGACAGCAGCGTCGGCCACGCGGAGCGATAGGTTGCCAGCGAGCAGCAGGATCACGCCGGCGAGCGTGAGCGACGATGCAAGCTGCGCATCGCGCTGGATCCGGGCCCGCGACTCCACGGCAAGCAGGCCCGGGCTCGACATCACCAGACGCAGCTCGCCCGGCGCGATGCGCGCGAACGCATCGCGGATCGCGCGCGCCGCGGCGTCCTGCGCATCGAGGTCGAAGCCCGGCGCGCGCGTCTGTGCGACCAGCAGCGCGCGGCGTCCGTCCGGCGAGAACGCTACGCCGTCGCGCATCGTGCGGTGTTTGCGCGCCCCCGGCGAGCAACGGCACGAGCCGCAGCATTTCCCCGGTGGGATCGGCGGGAAGCGTTTGCTTGACGAGCGGTCCCAGCGGCGACGCGACAAGGCGCAGCGCTTCGTCGAGCGCCGCCCTCAGCCCGTCGGCGGTGAATCGCTCCGGCGTCGTCGCCGGGCTCAGCAGATAGCGCCAGCGGAACACCAGCTCCTGCTCGCGCTTCAGCCGCGAAGCATCGCCATTGGTCGACGAACGCGAAGCGTGGATCGGCGGCAAGCTCGTCGGCCAGCGCACGGCTCGCCTGCGCCAGCGATGCCGTATCGCCGCCTTCCAACGCCGACGAGGATCAGCCGCGACGCGACGCCGTCGCGCAGCTGCCCGACGAGCAGCGACTGCGCGGGCGTGGCCGCCGCAGGCAGGAACGCCGAGAGGTCGGTCGTGACGTCGAGGTGCCGCGTCGAGCCAGTACGCCGAAGCGCCGATCGCAGCGGCCCAGACGAGAACCGCCGCCACGCCGCGGCGGGTCATCGATCTTCGTCGCTGATCGTCGTCACCGAGCGGTCCCCGCCTGCTTCGAGCACCTCGATGCGCTGCACGCGATTGTCCTTGCCCGCGAAGTCGACGCGCAGCACGACCGCGCCGAGCGCGGCATCGCGCGGCGTCAGCGACATCGTCCAGTCACCCGCGCGTGCCCGACACCGCGATCGCGAAATGACGCTCCAGCGCGGGAAGGTCGCCGGCGAGCGTGGCACGCAGGCTCTCGATCAGCGCCTGCGCGGGCCCGCTCGCGGGCAACGTGAACATGCGGTCCGAGTCGGCGCCCGCGCGCGTGATCGACACGCGCGTTCCCTCGATCGTGATCGACTCGACGAACGGCGACTGCACGTGCTTCTCGAGCCGATCGGGCCGCCGGTAGACGAGCCGGCCGGTCAGCACCAGCGGCTTCTTGAGCATCGCCGAATGCCGCGTCTCGATGAAACGCGCGCGCGACGACGGCACGTTCGACAAGGACCTGCATCAGCTCCGCCGCCGTCAACGCGTGGGCAAGGCTCGGGACGCCAAGCGCCGACGAGCGCGGCCAACGCCAGGCGGCCGTCACCGGTTTCACGTGCGCTCCCAGTAGTCGTAGAAATTGAACCAGTTGTAAGGCGCCGCGCGCGTGTGCGCCTCGAGGCGGGCGGCGTACGCGCGCACCAGCGGGGCGAGGCGCGCCTGCGGGTCGCCGGCGCCGGTGTCCAATCGCTCGAAAAACAGATCGTAGCAGCGCGGCCCGCGGTAGATCCCGAAGAACAGCACGACCGGGACGTCGAGCGCGAGCGCGACGCGCAGCGGTCCCGGTCGGGAACTCGGCGCCTGGCGCGCCGAGGAAGTCGATCGGCAGCGTGGCCGAGCGGCCGATCGGCCGATCGCCGAGCATCGCAACGACTTCGCCGCGCGCGAGCGCATCGCGGATCTTCAGCATCGTTTCCGGCTGCCCCGGCGCGATGACGTTCGGCGCCCGCTCGGGCGCCACTTCGCGCATCCAGGCCGCGATCTTGCCGGCGTTCGCCTCGTGCATCACGACGTTGACGAC
Source organism: uncultured beta proteobacterium (assembly GCA_963804205.1). GTDB lineage: Bacteria > Pseudomonadota > Gammaproteobacteria > Burkholderiales > Casimicrobiaceae > VBCG01. The sequence goes on from CAWDPJ010000018.1 coordinate 276,764, forward strand.
GAGCCCCGCCTGGTCCGCGCCGGCGGCGCGGCACAGCTCGAAGCTTCCGACGTGCGAGCCGAGCAGCAGCAGGCCGCGACCGTCCGCGAGCGCACGCGCGACGACGTCCGGTCCGTCGATCGCGAGCGTCGAAATCACCGATGCGGCCGGACAGCAGCAGCACGCGATCGAGGATCGTCGAGGCGAACGTATGGTAGTGCCGGTAGACGTCCCGCCAGCCGGGCTTGCGGCCGAGCACGCGCCGCAGGTAGTCGCGCGATGCGCGCCGGGCATCGACGCGAGAAGACGACGAAGTACAGGCAGATCGGATGCAGCAGCGCGCGTCCCGCGCCGTACCCGATGCGTTGCGTGATCCAGGAGATCAGGCGCAATGCGCGGCAGCGTGCCGCGCTCGCGCTGCGCAAGCCAGGCCTGGCTCACTTCGGTCGTCGTCCCGCGACGGTGACGCAGCGTGATCGCGCCGTCGGCGACCCGGCGTCTGCACCTGGCGCGTCGCGACGCGAACGTGATCGACCGTCCGCCACGCGGGTTGCACGCGTGCACGCAACGCGATCGCCGTCGCTCGCCGGTCGAGCGAACGCGCAGATCGTCCGGCGCGAGCGGTGCACGAAAGCGCGCGTGGTCGAGGCGGATCGACGCCGGCGTGCTGCCCCACGCCTCGCGACACGCCGTCGTCGACGAGCGTCAGCAGCCACGCGGCAGGCACGATCGGACGTCCGGGGAAGTGGCCCGGCAGCGCAGGATGCGTCGCGGGAACGACGAATTCGCGCACGCAAGCGTTCGCGGGCGCGGGCGCGCGACGCAGCGGACAATTCCACGACGCGCCGGCGCAACGCTTCCACCGGCATCTTGCCAAGCGCGTCACGAGGCATGCGCGTCGACCAGATGCAGCGGCCGCGGCAGGAACACGGGGTCGACACGCTCGCGCAACGCGGCCACGATGCGCGGCGCGTCGAGCGCCGGCGCGACGGCGAGCGCCGCGAGCCGCGGCGTCAACCCGCGGCGTTTCGAGCACGACGAATGCGCCGTCGACGACGCCGTCGATCGCGAGCAGCGCCTGGTTCAGCATCGCGAGCGACGCCCGCTTGCCGCCGACCTTCACCAGGTCCGCATCGCGGCCGGCGAGCGTGAAGCGACCGTCCGGCGCGACGACCGCACGATCGCGTAGCCGAACGTCGCCATCGAGCTGCGCGCCGCGCAGCAGCAGGCCGTCCGCGTGCGCCTCGACCGACAGCCCGCGAAGCGGCGTGAACGCGGACTCGAGCGCGGGACGGCGCGTGCCGATCACGCCGGTCTCGGTCGAGCCGTAGATCTCGATCGTCGGCGCGCCGGTCGCGCGCTCGAAGCGCTCGGCGACGTCGCGCTCCAGCGCCGACGTCGCCGTCAGCACGCCGGCCAGCGGCGGCAGCTGCACGTTCGACTGCACGCAGCTTCGAATGTGCAGCGGCGTCAGCACGAGCCAGCGCCGGCCGGACTGGAAACTGCGCGAGCGCCGCGGCGATGTCGTGCGGAAGCAGCGGGACGCCGGCGTGAACGATGCCGCCGCCTTGCAGCGGCAAGCATGACCGTCGCTTCGAGTCCCCACATGTGCTGCGGCGGGCACCGCGCCGACGATCGCATCGCCCGGGCGAAAGCCGATGCGCTCGCGCAGTCCCGCAGCGCCGCGCACGAGCGACGACCAGGTCTTGGCATGCGGCTGCGGATCGCCGGTCGTGCCGGAGGTGTACACGATCGCGGCGACGTGGTCGTCCGCAATCGACGGAACGTCGTCGGGTCGGCGCGACCGCGCGCCCAGGGATCGACGACGATCTCCGGCACGGCGGATGCGACGCCGGCGCGATCGACGAGCGCGAACGCCGGCGCGCGCACCCGCACGATGCGATCGATCGCATGCGCCGCGTGACTCGGCGGCAGCAGCGCGGTCGACCGGCGCAACAGCATCGCGGCGAACCCGAGCGCGAACGCGAGCCGATCGTCGCACAGCAGCAAGCCGCATTCGCCCTCGGGGAGGCGACGCGGCCAGCGCATGCGCCGCCGCGATGAACTCGCCGCGCGGCGAGCACGCGCCCGTCGTGCACTGCCGATCGTCGCGTCGGGCGCGAAGCCGGCGAGCAGCGGCCGACGGCTCATCGGCTGCGTCCTCCCCGCGGCGCGCGAGCGGCGATCCTGCACGACGATGCGGACCAGCGTCGCGAGCGGCGCATGCCGGTAGTGCGGGAAGCGAATCTTGCGATACAGGTACTCGCCGACGAACAACGCCGCCACCGCGACGTAGCTCGCGACGTTCACGAACGCCGACCAGACGTGAAGCGGAGCGAACGCGGCAAGCAGCAGTCCGACCGCTGCGGACGCGAAGAACAACACCTGTCCAGAGCCAGGTGAGGCGCCGCGTGTAATCGGCGAGATCGGACGGAAGCTCGCCGCCGCGCTCGAGACGCGCGAACGACGCGATGCGCGGCTCACGGCCCGGAGCGAGCGTCATCGCGAAGAACACGCCGAACGCGACGTTGAGCGCCGCCGGCGGCAGGTACAGCAGCAGCGACGGCGCGTAATGCCATCCGAGCGACGACAGCGAGCGCGACGATCAGCCAGACGGCGCGCAGGCGAGGCTCGCGCGACGCAACGAGCAGTCATCGCTGCGACGATCAGCGCGACGATCGCGGTGATCGCCGGCATCCATTCCGGCCGCCCGGCGAGCGCAGCGCCGTGCGACAGCACCGGCCACGCGAATCCTGCGGCGGCCGCGATTGCCGACGCTGGTCCGGCAACGCGCGCCGCTAGGTCCGTCGCCGCTCCGCGATGTGCGCGGCGAGGTTGCGCAGCGAGGCGAAGATCCGCGCGTTGTCCGGGTCGTCGGAGCGCAGCTCGCAGCCGTAGCGCTGCGTGACCGCGAGCGCGATCTCGAGCAGGTCGATCGAGTCGAGGCCGAGGCCTTCGCCGAACAGCGGCGCGGTCGGGTCGATCTCGTGCGGCGGCGTCTCGAGGTTCACCGCCCGCGCGATCAGCGCCGCGACTTCCGCTTCGAAGGCGGATTGCTGGGAGACGGAAGGCGTCGATTGCAATTCGTGTCCTGCGCAATGGAGCGATCGGCCCGCTCCGCCGCGGAGTGCCTGCCGTCGCGGGCGCGACGTCCGGCCTGGATCACAATCCGCGCTCGATCATCGGACCCGCCCTTTCGATTCTTGTGCGAGCGAGCGTTTGTCCGAAGTGGCGGCGGCGGCTCCGCACGAAGCCCCGATGCCCCGCTTCGAACGCGACCAGATGATAGCAAACGGGAGCCAGGGGCGCGGCGATCGGCGGATCGCCGTCGCACACCTGCGTGCGCCGACGACCTAGCGCTGCAAATGCTGCGCGTAAGCGGCGACGAGCTGCGCGTGCACGATGTTCGCTACGGCGAGCAGCCGCGCGCGATCGACATCGCCGGACAGCGCGTACGCGCAGTTCTCGTCGATCCAGTAGAAGACGCCGACGTCATTCTCGACCGCGTAGCGGAACGCCGTTTCGCTCGCCTTCGGATCGTTCTTCCGCCATTGCAGCGTCAGCCGCTGCTTGTCCGCGTTCTCGTACATGAGCAGCGCCATCGGCTTCTCGTTGCCCGCGACGAGCCTGCCGCCGACGAGCGTGAATCCGACGTCCCGTGAGGTCGGGCGGGGGGACTTCCACGCCGAGCCGGCGCGTGAGCCAGCGGACGAGGCGCGCCTCGTCCTGGCGCCGACCTCGACCGGCCGCCCCTGGTCGCGGGCATAGATCGCATGCGAGAACGCCGCCTCGCGCGCGAACGTCGTCGGCGTGCCCTGGCTCACGAGCAACGCCTCGCGGCCGAACCAGCCGAGCGCGATTCCGGCGACGAGCGTCGCGGCGATCGCACTCGCCGGACGCCACCATTGCGAACGCGAGCGGGACGCGGGTGGCGTCGCCGCCGTCAGCAGGCGCTGCGGGGATCGGTTCCGCCAGCCACGGATCGAGCGCTTGCGCGAGCTGCGCGTTCTGCGCGCGGATCGCGGCCACGCGCGCGGCGGCTTCCGGATCGCGCGCGAGCAACGCCTCGACCTCGGCGGCGTGGTCGGGCGCGAGCCGCCGGTCGGCATAGCCGTGCAACTCGCTTTCGCTCAAGGGGCGGGGCGTCGTCATCGCCTGGGCTTCATCGGACGATCTTCAGCGGCACGGGCTCGGCCACGATCCTGCGCAGCTTCTCGCGCGCACGCGACAGCCGCGACATGACCGTGCCGACGGGAATGTCGAGCACTTCGGCGATCTCCTCGTATTTCATCTCCTCGACGGCCGCGAGAATCAGCACCTCGCGCTGCTCCGCGGGCAACCGACCGAGCTGCAGCAGCACCTCCTGCAGCTCGACGTGCGCCTGCTGGCTGGGCCGCACGGAGATCTGCCAGATCTCGGGCGGCGCACCGGCACCATCGAGCGAAACATTGCTGCGCGTCGCGTCGCGCCAGCGCGCGCTGATTGACGAAAAGGTTGTGCATCACGGTGAACAGCCATGCGCGAAGATCTGTTCCTGCCTGCCACAGCGCGCGTTTCTCCCAGGCCCGCGCCAGCGTGTCCTGCACCAGGTCGTCGGCGCGACTGGCTTCGCCGGTCAGCACGCGCGCGTAACGGCGCAGCCGCGGAATCGCGGCGACGAGGTCCGGGTGCGGAAGCGCGGGATCGTCCATGGGCAGGCCGAAGCGAGCACTTTCGCCCGGCGTTCCTGCCATCGTCGCTCAAGGCTTCGCGATTTGCCAGCCCTGGTTCTGCGACGCTTTTCGCCGGCGACGTGAACAGTGGCGACCGAATACTATTCCCGTGAAGCTCCGGCGCACCTTCCAGGCGGTTGTCCGCGACTCGCCGCTCAAGGCTCCCACCAGTAGCGCACGATGTGGAAGTAGACCGGCGCGGCGAAGATCACCGAGTCCAGGCGGTCGAGCATGCCGCCGTGACCCTCGATCATCGTGCCCCAGTCCTTGACGCCCCGATCGCGCTTCATCGCCGACATCACGAGCCCGCCGAAGAATCCCATCAGGCAGACGACGAGCGCGATGGCCGCCGCCTGCCAGGGTGCGAACGGCGTCAGCCATGCCAGCAGCGCCCCCACCAGCGTCGCGCTCGCCACACCCCCGACGAAGCCTTCCACGGTCTTCGACGGCGACAGCTCGGGCGCGATCTTGCGTCGTCCGGCGAGCTTGCCCCAGACGTACTGCAGCACGTCGCTGCCCTGCACGACCAGCACGAGCCACGCGATCAACAGGATGTTGCCGCCTTCGAACCCGGGAATCCGCAACGTCATCAGCGCCGGAACGTGCGAGATGCAGTAGACGCACACCATCAGCGCGAACTGCAGCTTCGACGTCCGCTCGAAGAACCGCGTGAGATCCGCGGACAGCGAGGCGAAGATCGGCAGCGTCAGGAACGCATAGACCGGGATCAGGATCGAATACAGCCCGTACCACTCGATGCCGACCAGGATGTACTGCAGCGGAAGGAAGAAGAAGAAGACCATCGCGAGCGCCCAGTGGTCGCCGCGACGCGTGTAGGAGAGCGACACGAACTCGCGCAAGGCCATGAACGAGATGAACCCGAACAGCACGACCACGCCGGCCTTGCCGAACGCGAACGCGACGCCCAGCACGACGACCATGACCCACCACGCGTTCACGCGCGCGATCAGGTTGTCGATCGTCGCATGCGGCTGACCCTTCGCGACCTTCAGGCGGAGGATCCACCCGGTCGCGCTGGCAAGGACGAGCACGGCGAACACGCCGGCGAACAGCGTCAGCAGATTGGGATGGGCGACCGGCTCATTTCGCGTCAGGCAGGCGGCGGCGCGAGGCGCGAGCAGCGCATCCCGCGCTCGCTCGAGGAACGAATCCTTGTCCTCGCCGGCGTCGATCCGGATCGGCTCGCCGAACGTCAGCGTGCACAGCAGCGGGATCGGCAGGAACTCGCCCTTCGGCATGACGCGATTCAGGTTCTCGATCCATACCGGGACGCACTCCACATCGGGTCGCGCGGTTGCCACCCGCCAGATACCGCTGCGAAACGGCAGCAGCGTGGCGTCGGTCGTGTTGCGCGTCCCCTCGGGAAACAGGATCAGCGAGTCGTCATGGTCGAGGGCGCCCAGCATCTGCTCGATCGGATCCGGACCGCCCTCGACTCGCGTGCGCTCGATGACGACGCCGCGCAGCACCTCGTGGATCAACCAGCGACGAAGCCGCGTCGTGTTCCAGTAGTCCGCGCCGGCGACCGGTCGCGTGCGAACCCGCAGGTCCTCGGGCAGCGAGGCCCAGATCAGCACGAAATCGCCGTGGCTCGAATGATTGCCGTAGTAGATGCGCTGCACGGCCTTCGGCGGACCGCCTTTCCACAACGCGCGCGCGCCGGTGACCAGGCGGGCGAAGCCGCAGATCGCGTTGGCGACGAATCGGGTCGTGAACTGGCGCATCGATCAGACGTGAGGCAACCCCGATGCCGACGCGACCGCGACGAGCTGCGCGCGGTGCGCATCGCCCAGCACGATCGAGGGCCGCACGACCGAGATCTGCGCGATCGCCGCCTCCGGGTTCGCGGCGCGGCCGGTCGCGACCAGCCATGCGGCCACTGCCGACGCGCTGCGCGAGAATCCGAGCGCGCAACAAACGAGGACGCGGCCGAGCGCGCGTGCGCGTTCGATCTCGTTGGCCGCTTCGGACAGCGTCGCCGCGTCGGCCGGCACGAGGTCGAGCACCGGAAGGTTCGCGTAGTGCCGGCCCGCCGGATCGATCGGAAGCTCCGCCGTCAAGTCGACGATCGCCGCGAACCCGCCGGAGCGCGCGTCGGCACGGGCGGGCAATCGTCCGAGCCATACGTCATCGGCGACCCGTACTGCGTGCGGCTGCCCACGCGTCCACCAGCGGGCGTTCAGCCACGCACCGGCGAGATAGGGCAGCAGCAGCGCGGTCGCGCCGGGCGACAGGCGGCCGTCGCGCTTCTGGAATCCCGCGGTGCCCAGCGCGGCATAGTTCAACGCGACGATCGCGAGCGCAATGCTCGCCCACACCATCCACAGCGCCGCGCCACCGAGCACGCCCGCGATCGACGCGAACAATACGGCGCCGACGGCATAGCGCAGCGCGAGCTGACGGCGACGCGGGTCGCGCGTCCACGCGAAGTGCGCGAACGGCGAAGTTCCGTCGACCGGCCAGAGCCACAGGCAGAAGAAGCCCAGCAGGACGCCGGTCGGCACGTCGACGAAATGATGCTGCCAGGTCGTCAGTACCGATACGCCGATCAGCGCTGCCCAAACGTGCACGACGGCTTTCCACGCACCGCGTGCATGCCGGGCGTACAGCGCCCACAGGATCACGAGCAGTGCGATGTGCAGCGAGGGTGCCTGGTTGAAAGGCTGGTCGAAACTGCCGAGGACCTCGAACAAGGCCCCGGACCAGCCGTCCGTCGGCGGTCGCGTGAACGTGAACCGCAGCGGGAACGCGAGGAAACAGCTGACTGCGACGATCTGCGCGGTCAACAGGCGCTTCGCGTGCGCATCGAGCTCGCGCCGGCTCGTGCACACGAACAGCGAGATCGCATAGAGGACGTCGATCGACCAGTAGGGCAGGATCGTCCACTGCACGAACGGCAAGTGCTGCTCCCACCCGAAGACGATCGCACCGATGTCGGCGCGTCGCGACGTCCACCAGGTCGCGAAGCCATAGGTCGCAAAGAAGAAGGGGCCGAGGAACGCCGAGCCAGGCGATAGCCCGCTTCCACGGCCGCGGCTCGCCCGGGGCGCTCATTGGTGGGCCCCCGGCGCTCACGCGACGCGCTCGGCCAGCGACACCGTGAAGATGCCCCACTCGTCGATGCGCTGCGCGCGCTTGACGAAGCCTGCCCGTTCCACGAGCTGATCCATCTCGCCCTGCGTGCGCCGGCGCATCACCCAGGCCTGTCCACCGCGGTGACTGGTGAGTGCCCGGGCAATCAGCTCCAGCTGCGGATGCCACGGCTGGCACGTGTAGATCAGTAGGCCGCCCAGCTCGATCGCATCAGCCAGCCCGGCAAGCGAGCGCGTCACGCGATCGTTATCGGGAAACAGCTCGTAGAGTCCGGAGACGATGCCGATCGTGGGACGCGGAGCGATCGCCGCAACGCTCTCGCGATCGAACGCATCGCCCTTCTCGAAGCGGGCGATCGCTTGCAAGCCCTTGGACTCGATCAATGCTGCGCCGTTGCGCACGTTGAGGTCGCTGTAGTCGCGCAGCAGGATCGAATCGGGACGCTCTGCGTGCCCGGTCAACGCCTCGAGCACGTAGCGGCCGTGGCCGGCCGCGATGTCGACGATGCGCACCGCAGCGCCGCGCTCGCGTTGCAGGCGCATCGCCTCGCGCAGAAGCTCCTCGACATGCAGCTTGCGTTGGCGGATGCCGCGCCAGCCGATCGAGTCGAGGTAGTTCGCATCGATCAGGCGGCCGAGCGCACCGCTCCCTGCCGGCACATTGCGATAGACGTAATCGAGCGTGCTGCCGGAGTCGAAGCCGGTGGCATGACCGAGCTTCACACCGTCGGACAGCGTGCCGCCGGCCTTCAGGCTCGCGCGGGTCGCCGCCCAGTACAGGCCGCGCGGCGACAGCGCAGGCAGCGGTTTGGCAAGCGCATCCGCCTCGTCTTTCGTGTAGCCCGAGAGATGGGCGCGCGTGAGATCGGGCCGTTGCAGTCCCCGCTCGAACTGGCGCAGCACGAACCCGCGGGCCAGGTCGACCGCCGACTTGCGGTCGCGCTCGCCGAGCGTATCGTGATAGAAGCCCGGCAGCACGTGCTTCTCCTTCGTGACGCTGCCCAGGCGGTCGAAGAATTCGTGTTGCGGGCGATCGTGCACGACCCAGTCGGCCCCCGAGATCAGTAACTGCGTCGGCACCGTGATCGCAGCCGCGTCCGCGACGACGCGCTCGGCGGCTTCGTACAGACCGAGCAGGATGTTGACTGCGATCGGCCGCGTGATCAGCGGATCGGCGTCGTACGATGCGATGCGCTCCGGATCGTGGGTCAGGAACCTCGCCTTGACGTAGCTGTTGACGAAGAATTTCCCGCGCAGCTTGTGCATGAGCGCGAGGCCAGGCCGCGCGAACGGGACATAGAGCTTCACCTTGAACGCGGGCGAGGCGAGCACGAGCGCGCGGATCGGCGGCGCGTAGTCGTGAACCCAGGTTGCGGCGAGCACCGCGCCCACGCTCTGCGCGACGACCGCGATCGATGCAGGCGGGAATCCGTGCACGGCCCCGATATGGTCGGCGAACGTCTGCACGTCGCGCACCGATGTGCCGAACGACGGCGAGTAGCCGCGCTCGCCAGGCGAGCGGCCGTGTCCGCGGGCATCCCAGGCGAACAGCTCGAAGTCCGGAAGCTGGAGCTCGTCCGCAAGATGCGCGATCCGCCCCGAGTGCTCGTGGCCGCGATGGAACAGCAGGATCGCGCCGCGCGGCTCGCGGGTCAGTGCGGGCCAGTGCCGGTAGAACAGCGCGACCCCATCGTGCGTCGCGAAGGTCCGCTCGATCGCCTCGCGACCGGCCGGTACGTTCATGGCTTGCCTTTCGCTGTCGATGCTTCGGCCACGCCGCGGCGCACACGGTTCGCGATGTTGACCGCGATCAGCACCGAGATCACCGGCATGATCCAGTATGCATCGGCGGACAGCGGTCCCCCCAGGCCCACATACAACGCGAGCGCCCCGAACACGAACGCGCGATCGCTCTTGCCCATCGGCCCGTCGTAGCGACGCGGTGCGCCGACCATCGGCCCGAGCGCTCCGGCCATTTCGGACAGCGCGGCAAGCAGGATCACGAGCCCGACCGACGTCACGCCGAAGGGTGCGAGCTGCGCGAACGGCAGGTAGAGCGCTGCGTCGGAGACGACGTCGGAAAGCTCGTTGAGATAGGCGCCCAGCGCCGACTGCTGGCCGAACTCGCGCGCGAGCATGCCGTCGATCGCGTTCAGCGCCATGCGCAGGAACAGCCACAACGGCAGCAGGAGGAAGGGCCAGACCGTCTCGGCGCGCATCCAGACGAACGCACCGATCGCCATCGACACGAGCATCGCCAGCACGTGACTTGGTTCGCGGTGACACCCGCCGCCGCGAGGCGACGCACCAGCGGACGGAGCAGACCCTGGAAACGCGGCTTCAGCTCGTAGATCGTGATGGCCATTGCGGGCCTCCTCCCCGGCGCCCGGAGGCGACGATACCTGAAAAGCCGCACCGTGAAGGAACCGGCACGCGCGGTCGCGGCTTTCGCGACCGAGGCGGTCCGCGACACGCTACCGCGCTAGCGACTAACCAGGAACAGCGTCGCGAGCCCGAGGAAGATGAAGAACCCGCCGGAGTCGGTGACCGCGGTGATCAGCACCGACGACCCCACGGCAGGATCGCGTCCGAAGCGCAGCATCGTCATCGGAATCAGCACGCCGGCGATCGCCGCGAGCCCGAGGTTCAACGTCATCGCGAGCACCATGACGAGGCCGAGCGAGACGTCGCGATAGAGCAGCATCGCGACGATGCCCATCACGCCGCCCCAGACCAGGCCGTTCAGCATCGCGACCTGCAGCTCCTTGCGGATCAGGTTCCGGCCATGCTCGCGGCTGACCTGCCCGAGCGCCATCGCACGCACGAGCATCGTCGTCGTCTGGTTGCCGGAATTGCCGCCGATGCCCGCGACGATCGGCATCAGCGCCGCGAGCGCCACGAGCTTCTCGATCGTGCCCTCGAACACGCCGATCACCCGGGAGGCCACGAACGCCGTCACCAGGTTGATCGCCAGCCACGCCCAGCGATTGCGGAACGAGTTCCAGACCGACGCGAAGACGTCTTCCTCCGCGCGCAAGCCGGCCTGGGCGAGCACTTCCTCCTGGCCGCGCTCGCGAACGAAGTCGAGAATGTTGTCGACGGTGACGCGACCCACGAGCCGGTCGTTCGTGTCGACGACCGGCGCGCTGACGAGGTCGTAGCGCTCGAACGCGCTGGCCGCGGTCTCGGCCTTCTCGTGCTGCAGCAGCTTCACCGACGGCGGCTTCATGATCTCGTCGACCCGCTTGTCCGGGTCGTTGACGATCAGCGCGTTGACCGGCAACACGCCGAGCAGGTGCTCGTCGCGATCGACGACGAACAGCTGGTCGGTCTGCGACGGCAGCTCGTCGAAACGGCGCAGATAACGCAGCACCGTATCGAGCGACACGTCCGGATGGATCTGCACGTCCTCGAAATCCATCAGCGCGCCGACCATGTCCTCCTCGAACGACATCGCCGCGCGCAGCTGCTCGCGCTCCTCGACCGGCAGCCGCTGGAAGACGTCGTCGATGACCTCCTGCGGCAGGTCGTCGGCGATCTGCGCGAGCTCGTCGGCCTCGAGCGTCTCGGCCGCGGCGACGAGCTCGTCGGTGTCCATCGACTCGATCAGCGATTCGCGGACCGCGTCGGACACCTCGATCAGGATCTCGCCGTCGCGCTCGGCCTTGACCAGGTCCCAGATGTACAGCCGCTCGTCCAGCGGCAGCGCCTCGAGGATGTAGGCGATGTCGGCTGGATGCAGCCGGTCCAGCTTGCGCTGGAGGAGCACGCGGTTCTGCTTGGTGACGAGCGACTCGACGAGATCCGCGCGATGCGCGTCCGGCGCATGCGCGGCCTGCTCGTGGACCAGCCCCTCTACGAGACGGTTCTTGCGAAGGAGCGCGGTGACGTCGGCGAGCGCATCCTCGACGCGCCCGGGCGCCTCGGGCCGGTCGGCCGGCTTCTGGTCGAGGTTCTGCGACATGATCGGGGCGGTGCGCAAGGGAACGTGTGGCAGCGAAAGGTGCGCGCGCATTTTACGCGCGTTAAGGAAGATCCGCCGAAGGCATCCGCGCCAGGATGATGCCGATCTTGCGGTTCAGGCCCGGCGCGCTCGGGTTGCGTTCGTAGAAGCGCGGGTTCGGTGCCATCGCCGCGAGCCGCGCGGCCTGCGCCGGCCGAAAGTCCGGCGGCCGGCGTGCCGAAATAGTGGCGCGACGCCGCCTCCGCGCCGAAGACGCCGCTCCCGAGCTCGATGACGTTGAGGTAGATCTCGAAGATCCGGCGCTTCGGCAGCATCGCCTCGAGCATCAGCGTGATCACCGTCTCCTGACCCTTGCGGATCCAGCTCCGCGTCGGCGTGAGGAACAGGTTCTTCGCGAGCTGCTGGGTGATCGTCGAGCCGCCGGCGACGATTCGACCGCGCTTCTCGTTCTTCTCGATCGCCCGCTGGATCCCGTCCCAGTCGAACCCTTCGTGCTCGACGAACTTCGAATCCTCGGCGGCGATCATCGCGCGCTTCAGGTTGCCCGATATCCGCTCGTAGGGCACCCACTGGTACTTCAGCACCGCCTTCGGATTCTTCGCGCGCAGCTCGTCCATCCGGTAGCTCATGAACGACGTCTCGCCGACCGGATTGGAGCGCCACCAGAGGATCTGCGCGGCGTACCACGCATGAACGACGACGACGAAGACGAACAGGCCGGTCAGCGCGTAGCCGAGCCAGCGCAGCGGTCGCGAACGCATCGCGTTAAAGCGGCGGACGCCGCAGCAGTTCGAAGACGGGCGCCGTGTCCGGCCGGACGCCGCGCCAGATCAGGAAGCTTTCGGCCGCCTGCTCGATCAGCATGCCGAGCCCGTCGACGGCGCGGGCCGCGCCATGATCGCGCGCCCAGCGCATGAACGGGGTCGGCTGGTCGGCGTAGACCATGTCGTACGCGAGCGATCCATGCTCGAAGATCGTGCCGGGCCAGCCGCGCGCTTCACCGTCCTCGTCCCACGGCGTCGCGTTGATGACGACGTCGAAGCGCTCCTCCAGCGCTTGCGGAGGGCTTGCGATCACCCTGCCCGCGTGCGCGAACAGGCAAACGATCTCTTCGGCGCGGGCGAGCGTGCGGTTCGCCACGCAAATGCGCGCCGGATCTTCCTCCAGCAGCGGGCCGAGCACGCCGCGGGTGGCGCCACCGGCGCCGAGAATCAGGATCGTCCGGCCGGCAAGCGGGCACATCGAGGTTGTGCACCAGGTCCCGGACGATGCCGGCACCGTCGGTGTTGTCGCCGTGCCAATGGCCGTCGCAGCGGCTCAGCGTGTTGACCGCGCCGGCGAGCTCCGCGCGTGGCGCCAGCACCCGCGACACGGCGAAGGCCTGCTGCTTGAACGGCATCGTGACGTTGCAGCCGCGCCCACCGTCGCGAGCGAACGCCTCGATCGTCGCCTCGAAGCCGTCGAGCGGCGCCAGCAACCGCTCGTAGCACAGGTCCTCGCCGGTCTGCGCCGCGAACGCCATGTGGATCTGCGGCGACTTCGAGTGCGCGATCGGGTGGCCGACGACGGCGTAGCGGTCAGGCATCAGAGCTCAGGGTACAGGGAACAGAGGCGCTGCAGTGTTCGGTCGCCGCGCGCCGAGTGGCGCGGACGGAAAATGGTACGCCAGCTCAGCGCTTCATGACTTCCCAAGCGGCGAGCGCAGCGAGCTTCTGATCGCGTCCCCACGGCGCTGCCGCGAGCTTGCCGAGCGTGGCGGGGTCCAGCGACGACGGCGGAACGACCTGGACCGGAATCGCGCAGGCGTCGCGAAAGACGTCGCGATAGAAGAATCCTTCGGCCGAGTGAAGGCGCGGGTGAGAGGCGAGCACGTGCTCCAGGCTCCCGATTTCCCCGTCCTTGGCGACAATCGCGCACACGCGCACCTGTTTCGCGACAAGCGGCGCGAGGGCTCGCCTCGCATTCGCGAGGGCCTTCTGCCTCGTGCGCGCGATCCATTCCTCGGCGTCGGCGAGCTTCATCTCCGCGGCCCTGTGGAAACAGAAGCGTTCGGCGTCGCCGAGAATCCGGAGCACTTCGTTGGCGACGATCTCCGGCTTCGCCCGCGAGCCGCCCACCACGACGCACGCGCCCCAGCCGGTATGGATGCTGATCCCCATCGCGCGCTGCATGCGGTCCTACCTCGCGTCGCCGGCTCGGCTCGGCGCGGGCACGTCCTTCGTCTTGTCGCGCTGCCAGCGGCAAGGGTTTCTCGTAGCGCCAGACTTCGAGCTGAATCGTTCCGTTCGAGACTTCCAGCGGGTTGAGGACGATCCCCGCACGCCGCCATCCGCACTTTTCATAGAACTTCGCCGCGCGCTCGTTGCCGATGGCGCATGCGAGCCAGGCGAGCTCGAAGCCGGATTCGGCGATCCGAGCCTCTGCATCGGCAACCAGTGCAGCCGCGACCCCCGAACCCCGTGCCTGCGCGCAGACATAGAGTTGATACAGCTCGTCGCCTTTGACGATGCAAAATCCAACGGGCTTGCCGGCCGCGCCGGCCACGCGCAAGTCCGGAAGCGCGGCAAGGAGCCGGTCCTCGAAGCTTTCCCGCGTGCGAACCCGGGTCAGCTCTGCCGGCAAGATCCGCGCATGCGCTTCGTGCCAGCCGTCGTACCAGATCTGCGCTAGCTGACCGATCTCGGCGGGTTCGGCGCGTCTCACGCTGATCGCATCAGGAGGCGTCGGATAAGGTTGCATTGGTCGAGATTTCGACGCGCGGCGAGTCACGGCAGGAGCGTGGACGCTAGCGCGCGTTTCCTTTCTGCGGCTGCCGGGCGTAGCTGACCGTCAAGGCCTCCCACACGTGGCCGTCGGGCTCGTTCCAGTACACGATGCGCCCGCCATGCTGCGTGTTGACCTGCATGTCTACCGGACCGTGCGGCGTGCTCCTGTACTCGATGCTCCTGGCCTTGATCCTGGCCAGGATAGCGTCGAACTCGGCGTCGCTCACGCGAAAGCAATAGTGCTGAACGGGAAAGGAACCCTCGGCCTGGTCGAAGTCGAGCGTCAAGCCGTCGTTCACATACACAGGACAAAAGGGACCCACGCCGGACTCCGCCCAGGGCACGCCAAGCAGGAACGCGAGCAATTCGGCCGCGGCTCTCCGGTCCCGGGATGGAACGATCGCGTGATCGAGCTGGATGCTCATCGTCGTCAGACATTAGCCTGGAGCCGCAACGGCGCTCGATGCGCCGCCACCGCAAACGCCGGTGTGCCGATCCCTGTTACCTGACCTCTGCTGCCTGAAAGCCGTCGCCCTTCGTGAACGACCAGGTGCGCGTGATGTGCAGGATGTCGGTGTCCCGCCGGATATCCGGCGGGAACGTCGCATACGGCGCAGCCATTTCGACGATCTTCACCGCGGCGGCATCCAGGATGCGATGGCCGGACGTCTTGGAGACCTCGACGTGCTCGACGCTGCCGTCGGCCCGGATCGAAACCGTCAGCAGCAGGCTGCCGTAGAGCTTCTTGCTGCGCGCCGCCTCCGGGTAGTTGAGGTTGCCGACCCGCTCGACTTTGAGCCGCCAGTCCTCGACGTAGCGCGCGAACCGGTACTCCTCGGCGCGCGCGCCGACGAACTTGCGTTTCGGACGCTTCTGGTAGGCGTCCATGTCCTTCGCGATCTGCGCCTCGAGCCGCATCGCCTCGAGCGTCCGCTGCATCATCTCGTTGCTCGTCGGCAGCTCCGGCCGCTCGGCAGGATCGGGCGCCCTGGGCGCGATCGCGACCGATTGCGTCGCGCGCATCGCGGTGAGCATCTCCTTCGCCTGGCGCTCGAGCTCGTCGAGCTTCTGCGTGGCGACGGTGATCTCGTTTTGCGCGCTGTCCTTCGGCAGCACCGGCAAGCGGCGACTTCGCGCGGCGATCCTGGTCGGTGTTCCCGCCGCCGTCGAGGTTCGCCTGGGCAAGGACGTCGGCCTTGGTGGGCTTCTCCTTCGTCTTCGCATTGACCAGCGCGACCTCGAGCGGCGACTGGCGGCCGAGGTCCTTGATCACGATCGGCGCGAAATGGATCGAAAGGATGATCGCGTGGATCGCAACCGAGATGCCGAGCGTCCAGCCGAGCAGCTTGTCGTTGCGCGCGCTGGCAAGCGCCTCGGGAGGAATTCGGGCCGGCGGCAATGCACCGGCCGGTGCGAGCTTCGCGGTGCGCACCGGTCGCGCGATGCCGGGCTTCGCTCTGGGCCGGGTCTCGGGCGACGGCAGCGTCGGATCGTTCGCAACCGCCGCCGTTTTGCGCACGCGCTTCACCGGTACGACGGTAGCCGCGGCTTCCGCGAGGCGGTGCCGGAGGCTTCGGTTGGGCAGGTCGTCGAGGCACGCGCTGTGACGTCGGATGCGACGCCGCGGATTGTAACTCGGGAAAACAAGAACCTAGGAGGAATCGGACCCCTTTTCGCGCCCGGCGCCGGGGCGAATGACCGCTTATCGGCGAGATTGCGCCGCGCGGCGACTAAACGCCAAGTCTTATGCGGATGGCATCCCGGCCACGCGGCACTCGATCGTCGCGTTGAGCAGGTCGATCGCGCCGATCGCCACGCGCACCTTCGTCTCGGGCGGCGAGTTCGGAAGGTCCGGAAGGCGCAGCACGAGCGGCAGCCCGTCGAAGCGAACGATGTTTTCGCGCACCACGGTGGCCTGCGTCTCGGTGACGCGTTCCTGCAGAAGCCAGCGCAGGCACCAGTAATGCTCCATCCGGTCCTGGAATTCGGCGTACTGCGAGTACGTCGCCTCGAAGTCCGCGAGCGCTGCGAACAGTTCCGCATCGTTCTCGGCATAAGGCGCCCGTTCACCCGCGATCACTGCGAGCAGCTGCCGCTGGTTGACGAGATCGCTGTAGCGACGAAGCGGCGAGCTCGCCCACAGGTAGTGCGTCAGGCCGAGGCCCTGATGCTCGCCCGGCCGCGTGCTCATCTTGACCTTGCCCATCGATTGCGTGCGATAGAGCCCCGCCGCGCCGCGATCGGCGAGCAGGCGTCCCCAGGTGCTGTTCACATGAATCATCAGCTCGGCGATCAGCTTGTCGAGCGGCGATCCGCGAGGGCGCGGCACGATCGTGACCCGTCCCGCTTCGCCGAGGTGCGATCCGACGTCCCAGTCGACGTAGAAGCTGTAGTCGATGCGCTGGATGTCGTTCTTGCCGCGCGCTGCCGAAAGCTTCCTTGCGAGCTTCCACAACGCACGGAATTCGGGCGTCCACGGCGGATCGGACGGCGACGGCAGGTCGTTGGCGAACGCTTCGCCGACCTCGTCGAGCCGAAGGTTCGCGGCGACCGGCACGCGATCGACGCGCGTCGAGTGCCGGATCGGCACGCCTTCGGGCGTCGTCTCGATGTAAAGCGAGAGCGCCGGCCGGACACCGCCTTCGCTCAGCGTGAACGCGGTGACGGCATTGTCCGGCAGCATCGTGAGCTTGCGTCCCGGCATGTACACGGTCGACAGCCGCTCGCGCGCGATCGCATCGAGCGGACTGCCGCGCGGCATCGCGAGCGCCGGCGCCGCGATGTGAATGCCGATCTCGACATTGCCGTTGGCGAGCTCGCGCACCGAGAATGCATCGTCGATCTCGGTCGTCGTGTGGTCGTCGACCGAGAATGCGCGCACGTCGGCGACCGGAAGCTCCGGCAGCGTCTGGAGCTGCCCCCAGTCCGGGAAGGCGACGCCTTTCGGAAACGCTTCGACGAGGAAGCGGTTGAAGTGGTACTCGTGCGTCGACGGAATCGCGCCGCAGGCGGCGAGCAAAGCGACGGGGCTCGTCTTCAGCGCGTCGCAGGCCGCCGCGAGCGCTTTCCACTCGAGCGCATTCTTGTCCGGCCGGTAAAGCAGCATCGCAAGCTTCGGCCGAAACGCTTGCGGTAACGCGTGGCGCTCGAAGCTGCGCGACCCATTCATCGACCTGCGCGGCCTCGCGTTGCTTGCGCTCGACGCTCGCCAGCGCGGCCTTCAGCGCACCCTCGGGCGCCTTGCGATAGCGTCCCTTGCCGCGCTTGTAGAAGTGCATGGGCGCTGCGTGCAGCAGGAGCGCGACTGCAGCCTGCTGCGGCGGCGTCGGATTCGTGCCGTAGTACTCGCGCGCCAGCTCGTCGAAGCCGAATTCGTCTTCGCCGGACACCTCCCAGAGGAACGTCGGATCGAGCTCGCCCGCGAGCTTCGACGCGGTGACCAGCGTCTCGCCGGGCGACGGCGCGGGAAAGCGAAGCAGCACGTTGCCTGCCTTGACCTTCAGGCGCTTGCCCGACGCGGCCTCGACCTGCAGCGAAGCGTCGTGATCGGCGAGAACGGTGCCGGCCTTCAGCTGGCCGTCTTCCTCGAACAGGACATTCATTCAGGGGTCAGGAGACGGTTGACAGGAGTCAGAACAACGTGATGGCGACGCGACCACGACTGACCGTCCGAAATTATAGACGCGTAGAATCGGGCGCTTCGTTTACGGGAGGCGAAGCGATGGAGTACCGGCGACTGGGCGACAGCGGACTCGAGGTATCGATCGTGTGCCTCGGCACGATGATGTTCGGCGGTCCGACGCCGGAAAGCGAGGCGCGCGAGATCATTGCGCACGCGCGCGACCACGGCGTGAACTTCATCGATACCGCCGACGTGTACGAGAAGGGCGCCTCCGAGCGCATCACCGGTGCCGCGGTCGCGTCATCGCGCGACGCACTGGATCGTGGCGACCAAGGTCGGCAATGCGATGGACGCCGAAGATCAAGAACAACGGCGGCCTGTCGCGCCGCTGGATCCTGGCCGAATGCGACGCGAGCCTGACGCGCATGGGGCTCGACCACATCGACATCTACTACCTGCATCGCGACGACCACCGCACGCCGCTCGACGAGACCGTCCAGGCGATCGGTGAGCTGATCCGCGCGGGGAAGATCCGTTATTTCGGCGTCTCGAATTTCCGCGGCTGGCGCATCGCGGAAGCCGTGCACCTGTGCGAGCGTTTCGGCGTGCCGCGTCCCGTCGTCTGCCAACCGTATTACAACCTGCTGAACCGGATGCCGGAAGTGGAGATCCTGCCGGCCTGCGATCACCATGGAATCGGCGTCGTGCCGTACTCGCCGATCGCGCGCGGCGTGCTGACCGGCAAGTACGCGAAGGACGCGGTGCCGCAGGACTCGCGTGCGGCACGCAACGACAAGCGATTGATGGAAACGGAGTTCCGCGAGGAGTCGCTGGAGATCGCCCGCAAGCTCAAGGCGCATGCGGAGGCGACCGGACGCACGCCGGCGCAGCTCGCGCTCGCCTGGTTGTGGGCCAACCGGATCGTCTCTTCGGTGATCGCCGGACCGCGAACGCTGGCGCAATGGAAGGACTACGTCGAAGCAGCGGGCACGCCATGGCGCGACGACGACGAGGCGCTGGTCGACTCGCTGGTGCGCCCGGGCCATCCGTCCACGCCCGGCTATACCGATCCGAGCTATCCGTTCTTCGGGGCGGCGGCTGGGATAGCCGCCTCGAACGGCGCAGGCGAGCTCATCCCCGACGAAGCGCATGCAGCTTCCCCGGCGCATCGAGCGAATAGCCCGGCAGCGGCGTGACGACCGCGCGGGTTGCACGGCTCGCGAGCAGCTCGCGAAATGCAACGACGCGCGGCGAATCGAGCGCTCGACGCGCGCACGCGAACAGGTATTGCTCGGTCACGATCGGCACGAAACCCAGGCCGAATTGCGCGGCCGCCGCGCGGATGCCGAATCCCGCGTCTGCACGGCCCGCGGCTACGGTCGCCGCGACCGCGGCATGCGTGAACTCCTCGTTCGGATAGCCGGGGACCGATCCGCCCGCGATGCCGGCGCGCGCGAGGAGGCGATCGAAGAGAAGCCGCGTGCCCGACCCCGGCTGCCGGTTCACGATCGTCAGCCGTTTCGCGACGAGGTCGCCGATGCCGCGCATGCGTCGCGGGTTGCCGCGCGCAACGATGAGCCCCTGCTCGCGAGTGAGGAATCGAAGCACCGCATCGCGAGCGGCATCGAGCTTGCGCGAGCAGCGGGTCGGCCTCGCCGCGCGCCGTGGTCGCGACGTGGAAGCCGGCGATCTGGGCACGGCCCGCCCGATACGGCGTCGAGGCTTTCCGCACTGCCGTGGAACTCGAGCGCGATGCCGTGCGCGATCCGCCAGCGATCCTTGAGCTGCGCGAGCGCGATGTCGTGGCTGGCCGCGATCTTGAGCAGCGCGCGCTGGGCGCGCGGTCTGCGGCGGCACGCGCGCTGCCGAGCTCGATCGCCGGCTCCCGGGCGGCAAGCAGCGACGCCGCTGAAGCGCTCGCGCGAGCCAGCGGCGAGCGAACGGCGTCAGCATGGCGCCGCGTCCTCGCGAGAGCGTGGCAAGCGGCGTCCCGAGCAGTGCGCTCCGTAGCGTCGAGCAGTGCCCACGCCGTGCGGTAGGGCATCGCGACGCTTCGCGCCGCCGCCGCAAGCGAGCCGTGCTCGCCGATGGCCTCGAGCAGGCGCAACAGGCGGGCGTCGACGGGCGCCGGCCGCCTCGCGGCTTCCTTCGATCTGCCACGCGATTGCCGGCGTCAGCCGTCTCATTCGGCAAAACTTTGCATATAGGGGCGGACCGGCGAAGCCCTTACGATTGCGGTCGCAGAGCGCATGCCCGGTCCGATCTGGCGACCGCGCGAAAGCGATGCACCCATTATGCAATAACTTGCCTATTGGCGCCACCGCGGCGCCTTGCCCGCGATGACGACGCTCGGCGTTGCGTTCGACCAGGCGGCATCGCTGATCGCGCGCGGCGACCCGAATCTCGTCTCGATCGTCGCTGCTTTCGCTCCAGGTCAGCTGTGCCGCGGTCATCGTCGCGTCGCTCGCGGCATTTCCGGTCGGCGCTGCGCTTGCGGTGACGCACTTTCCCGGCCGGCAAGCGCTGATCGTGCTGCTCAACGCGCTGCTCGGCCTTCCGGCCGTCGTCGCCGGGCTCGCGATCTACCTGCTGCTGTCCCGTGCGGGACCGCTCGGCTCGTTCGGCATCCTGTTCACGCCTGCCGCGATGGTGATCGCGCAGGCCGTGCTGGTCTTTCCGCTGATCGCGGCCCTCGTCGCGGCAGGCGGTCGCGGACGCGTGGCGCGACTACCGCGAGCAGTTCCAGTCGCTCGGCGCGACGCCGTGGCGCTCGGCTGCCGCGCTGCTGCACGATCTGCGCTTCTCGCTGGTGACGATCGTCCTCGCGGCGTTCGGGCGGGCGATCGCCGAGGTCGGCGCGGTGATGATCGTCGGCGGCAACATCGATGGCGTCACGCGGGTGATGACCACCGCCATCGCTCTCGAGACCTCGAAAGGCGATCTGCCGTTGGCACTCGGCCTGGGCATCGTGTTGCTCGGCATCGTGCTCGCTCCTCAACATCGGCGCGCATTTCCTCCGGGAACGCGCGCAGCGCCATCATGGCTGACCGACCCGCACCGCTGCTTGCCGCTGATGCTCGAGGGCGTAACGTTCGCCGCCGGCGGGCGTCCGATCCTGGATGCCGTCGACCTCGTGCTCGAAGCCGGGCCGCGATCGGTGATCCTCGGCCCCAACGGCGCCGGCAAGAGCGTGCTGATGCGGATCTGCCACGGACTCCTCGCGCCCACGTCGCGGGCAGGTCCGCTGGGCCCATCCCGAGCGGCCGGGCGAGCCTCGCCGCCAGGCGATGGTGTTCCAGCGACCCGTCCTGCTTCGGCGCAGCGCCATCGGCAACCTCACGTTCGCGCTCGCCGTCGCCGGCGTCCCGCGCAGCGAACGCGCCGGCCCGTGCGCGCGCCGCGCTCGACCGCGTCGGACTCGGCGCGTTCGCGCATCGTCAGGCGCGCGTTCTCTCGGGCGGCGAGCAGCAGCGCCTCGCCCTTGCCCGCGCGTGGATGTTGCGGCCCGACGTGCTGTTTCTGGACGAGCCCACCGCGAATCTCGATCCGGGCGCTACGCGCGAGATCGAGTCGATCGTGCAATCGATCCATGCGACGGGAACCAAGATCGTGATGATCACGCACAACCTCGGCCAGGCCCGTCGCCTCGCCGACGAGATCCTGTTCATCGACCGCGGGCGCATCGTCGAGCGCTCGCCGGTCGAGCGCTTTTTCCGCAGGCCCGCGACGGCCGAGGCCGATGCGTTCCTCAAAGGAGAATTGCCATGGCACTGACCCGGCGTGCGTTGCTCGCGCTCGCGCTTTCGACGTGGGTCTTGGCTGTGCCGTCCGCTTTTGCGCAGGACAAGTCGATCGTCGTCGCGTCGACGACGTCCACCGAGCAATCGGGCCTGTTCGGCCATCTGCTGCCCGCGTTCACGAAAAAGACCGGCATCCAGGTCCGCGTCGTCGCGGTCGGCACGGGACAGGCGCTCGACATCGGTCGGCGTGGCGACGCCGACGTCGTATTCGTTCACGATCGCGCCGCCGAGGACAAGTTCGTCGCTGAAGGCGCCGGCGTCGATCGCCGCGACGTGATGTACAACGACTTCGTGCTGATCGGACCGCGAGTCCGATCCTGCCAAGGTCGCGGCAGGCAAGGACATCGCCGCCGCGCTGAAACGAATCGCCGACGCGAAGGCGCCTTTCGTCTCGCGCGGCGACAAGAGCGGCACGCACGCGGCCGAGCTTCGCTATTTCAAGCAGGCGGGCGTCGATCCGACCGAAGGCAAAGGCTCGTGGTATCGCGAGACCGGATCGGGGATGGGCCCCGCGCTCAACACCGCGTCGTCGATGAACGCCTACATCCTCGCCGATCGCGGCACGTGGCTCTCGTTCAAGAATCGCGGCGAGCTCGGGATCGCCGTCGAAGGCGACCGCAAGCTCTTCAATCCCTACGGCGTCATCCTCGTCAATCCGGCCAAGCATCCGCACGTCAAGAAGGCGGAGGGGCTGGCGTTCATTGACTGGCTGGTGTCGCCCGAAGGCCAGGCGGCGATCGCGAGCTACAAGGTCGGCGGCGAGCAGCTGTTCTTTCCGGATGCCGCAAAATGACGATTCGGCAGATCACGTCGATCGGTGCACAACGCTCGCGCTGGCGGCCCAGTACAAGCGGCCGACCCGATCCGGGTATACGCAGCGGGAAGTCTGCGCGCGGCCATGGGCGAGCTCGCATTGGCATTCACCGACGCCGCCGCACGACCGAGTTCGAGTTCGGCGCGTCGGGGCTGCTACGTGACCGGCTCGTGGCCGGCGAACGCGCCGACGTGTTCGCCTCCGCGAATCTCGAGCATCCGCGCGCGCTGGTCGCGGCCGGGCTCGCGCAAGTCGTGGTGCCGTTCACGCGCAACCGGCTGTGCGCGTTGGCTCCGCCCGCATCACCGCCGGGAGCGAGACTCTGCTCGACACGTTGCTCGATCCCGGCGAACGGTTGGGAACCTCCACGCCGCGCGCGGATCCGTCCGGCGACTATGCATGGGAATTGTTCGACAAGGCGGAGGCGATGCGGCCCGGCGCGCGCGAGATTCTCGTCGGCAAGGCGCGCAAGCTCACCGGCGGACCCAGACCCCGCCGCCGCCGCCCGATCGCAACATCTACACGTGATGGTCGAGACCGGTGAAGCCGACCTGTTCCTCACCTACTGCACGAATGCGGAGCTCGCGCTGCGGGAGAATCCTTCCCTTCGGGTCATCGATCTGCCGGAGGCGCTCGCCGTCGGCGCCGACTACGGGATCGCCGTGCTGAATGGTGCGCCGGCTTCTGCCGATGCGTTCGTCCGATTCGTTCTTGGGTCCGACGGCCAGCGGATCCTCGCGTCGCACGGGTTCGCGAAAGTCCGGTGACCGACCCTCGTTCCCGTTCCATCGACTGGCGGTCCCATGAAGCTCTCCGCGCGCAACGTCCTGAACGGTAAGGTCGTCGACATCGTGCGCGGTTCGACGACGTCGCACGTGAACATCGACATCGGCCAAGGCGTGATCGTCACCGCGTCGATCACCAACGAGGCGGCGGACGAGCTCGCGCTGAAACGCGGCGATGCGGCCGCGGCGATCATCAAGGCATCGGACGTCATCGTCGGCAAGCCTTGAGCCTTGCTTCCTCGCGGCGGCGCTTCATCGCCGGTGGCGGCGCGCTCGCGGCCGGCGTTGGGTTGCCTCGCATCGCTGTCGCGCAGGGCGGACGCAAGATCGTCGACGACGCCGGCCGCAGCGTCGATGTGCCGGCGCGTGCCACTCGCATCTATGCCGCCGGTCCGCCGGCGTCCGTACTGGTCTTCGCGGTCGCTCCGGACGCGCTGCTCGGCTGGACGACGTCGTTTCGCGCTGCCGAGCGGCCGTAGTCGCACCGAAGTACGCAGACCTTCCAACGCTGGGCCGACTGACCGGCCGCGGCAACACGGCAAGTGTCGAGGTCGTGCTCGCCGCGAAGCCGGACCTGATCGTCGACTATGGCTCCGTGACGCAGACATTCGCCTCGCTCGCCGACCGCGTGCAAGAGCAGATCGGCATCCCCTACGTGCTGCTCGACGGCGCATTCGATCGCATCGCCGCTTCGATCCGCACGATCGGCGCGCTTACCGGCGAGCGCGAGCCCGCCGAGGCGCTCGCACGCTACGCGGAGAGCACGGTCGAAGAGATCACGCGGCGGGTCGCGGCTATTCCGGAAGCGAAACGGCCTCGCGTCTACTACGCGCGCGGGCCTCGCGGACTGGACACCGGGCTCGCCGGCTCGATCAACGTGGAATCGCTCGAGCGCGTGGGCGCAACGAACGTCGCCGCGGAGCTGGGACGCGGGGGCTCGTGCAGGTCTCGCTCGAGCAGGTGCTGCGCTGGGACCCGGAGGTGATCGTCACCACCGATCCGAACTTCGAGGCTTCGGTGCGTCGCGATCCGCTGTGGCGCGACATCGCCGCGGTCAAGGCGGGCCGCGTGCATCTTGCTCCGGGCGTGCCTTTCGGCTGGATCGACTTTCCCCCGTCGCTGAACCGGCTGGTCGGACTGCGCTGGCTTGCGCGTGTGCTGTATCCCGAAGCCTTCCCCGAAGATCTGCGGCCTTTCGTACGCGAGTTCTACAGCCGCTTCTACCACCAGGCGCCGACGGCGGCGCAACTCGATTCGCTGCTCGCGACGCTTCAGCCGCGCCGGGACCCGTGATCTCACCTCGCCTGGGTGGGCCTTTGTCGCTCGCCTGCGCCGTGCTGTTCGTCGCGGTGCTGGCCGCGTTTGCGATCGGTCGCTATCCCGTCGATCCGGAAGCGCTTGCGACTGTCCTCTGGTCCAAGGTGAGCGGCACCGCACACGGTTTCCCGCCGGCGGTCGAAGCGGTCATCTTCGGCGTGCGCGGTCCGCGCGTGCTCGCGGCGCTCGCCATCGGTGCGGCACTCGCGGTCGCTGGCGCGGCGTATCAGTCGCTGTTCCGAAACCCCCTGGTCGCGCCCGACATCCTCGGCGTCTCGGCGGGCGCGGCCGTCGGCGCCGTCCTCGGGATTTTCCTGTCGCAACCGGTCGTGATCATCCAGGCGCTCGCATTCGGCGGAGGTCTTGCCGCCGTTGCGATGGTCTACGTGATAGCGGGCGCCGTTCGCGGTCATGACCCGCTGCTCGTGCTGGTCCTCGCGGGCGTGGTGATCGGTGCACTCGGCGGCGCGGTGATCGCACTCGTGAAATATCTGGCCGATCCCTACAACCAGTTGCCGGCGATCACGTTCTGGCTGCTCGGCAGTCTTGCATCGACGACGCCCGGGGACCTCGCTTCCGCGGTGCCTGCGATCGTGGTCGGGTCGATCCCGCTGGTGCTGTTGCGTTGGCGGGTCAACGTGCTCGCACTCGGCGACGAGGAAGCGCGCTCGCTCGGCGTCAATGTGACCGTGGTCCGGGCCGCGGTCATCTCGGGTGCGACGCTGATGACGGCAGCCGCCGTGTCGATCTCCGGCATCGTCGGCTGGATCGGCCTGCTCATTCCGCATCTCGCGCGTCTTCTCGTCGGGCCGGACTTCTCGCGCTTGTTGCCGATCTCGGTCGCCCTCGGCGCTGCCTTCCTGCTTGCCGTCGATACGCTCGCACGCACGGTTGCGCGCATCGAAATTCCGCTCGGCGTGCTGACCGCATTCGTGGGAACGCCGTTGTTTCTCTGGCAGCTCGTGGTTGCGAGGAGAAGCTGGCAGTGAACGCGACGATCGAAGCCCGCTCGCTCGACTTCGGCTATCCGCGGCATCTGGTCGGCCACGACGTGACGCTTGCATTGCACGACGGCGAGGTCGTCGCGCTACTCGGTCCGAACGGCAGCGGCAAGACGACGCTGTTCAAGACGATGCTCGGGCTTCTCAAGCCGACCGGCGGCCGCGTCGAACTTGACGGCATGGATGTAGCGCGCATGTCGCGCTCCGCCGTCGCACGGCGCGTCGCCTACGTGCCGCAGGCGCACACCGGGTACTTTCCGTTCTCGGTGATCGACGTGGTGACGATGGGCCGGACGGCGCATCTTTCGCCGTTCGCGCAACCTTCGAGCGGCGATCGTGCCCAGGCACATGCAGCGCTCGAGCGCGTGGGAGTCGCGGACCTCGCGGACGCGATCTATACGCGCATCTCCGGAGGCGAGCGCCAGCTCGTGCTGATCGCGCGCGCGCTCGCGCAGGCCGCGCCGCTGATCGTCATGGACGAGCCGACTGCCAGTCTCGATTTCGGCAACCAGGTCCGCGTGCTGGCGGAGATCGAGCGGCTCAAGGCAAGCGGCGTCGGCGTCCTGCTCTCGACGCACGACCCCGATCAGGCACTGCAGTTCGCCGACCACGTTGCGCTGCTGCACGAGGGCCGGCTGCTCGCCGACGAGCCCCCCGAGCTCGCAATCACCGCCGAACGGTTACGCCTGCTGTATGGCGTCGACATCGCGATTCGGAAGTGGCGGATACGACGGGCGGCAAACGGCGCGTGTGCGTACCGGCTCGCGGCGAGTAGAATCCCCCCATCAGCCTCCTGCAATCGCCATCCGTGCGGTTGCTCGTGCGCCGGTCGCCGTGAGGGGAGGTGGGATTGAGCACGTGGTTGCGTCGCCTGTTCGGCACGGCAGACACGCCGCGCGCGAACCGCATGCCTCACCGGCTCCGGCCACCGCTGCGCCATCGACGCCGGCGCCGCGTGCCAAGCTCGACGTCGATGTCGCGTTCTGCCAATGGTTGCTCGACAACGACCGGCTCGCGGAACCGGCGCAAGCGAGGTTGAGCGCGTGCTGCTATCTCGCTCGATGCGGCCGCCGCGGACGAGCGTCTCGCGAGCCGCGTGCCCCGCGTACCGGCAATAGTCCCGCAGTTGCTGCAGATGTTGCGCGATCCGCGCGCTCGACAGGCGATGTCGCGCGCCACGTCTCGCAGGATCCGGTGCTGGTCGCGTCGGTACTTCGCGCGGCGAACAGTCCCTGGTACGGTGGGGGACGAGCGATCGAAAGCGTCGACCAGGCAGTGCTGATCCTTGGCAACGACGGGATGCGCCAACTGGTTGCCGCCGTCGCGTTCAAGCCGCTGATCAATGTGCAGTCCGGGTACTACAGGCGCCCGGGCGCGCCTCGCGTGTGGGAACAGACCGAGCGGGCTGGTGGCGCATGCGGGCTGCTCGCGCCGGCGGCTGGCGCCAGAGCGTTCGAGGCCTACCTCGTGACGCTGTTGATCAACGTCGGGACGATGGTAGCGTTGCGCGTGCTCGACGAGCGCCAGCCCGATAACGGCGCAGTGGGCTCGCGCGCGTTCTGCACGCGTTTCGTCTTCACCGTTCGCGATCTCGCGATGCAGATCGGCCGCCAGTGGGACTTCCCGGAATCCCTCACCTCGGCGCTTGCGCGTGATGCGGTAGCGGCGCGAGCGCCGCTCGCGGCACTCGTGAATGCTTGCGGTATCGTCAGCCGGATGCGCATGCTCGTCGACGCGGGACAGTTCACACGAGACGACGCTGTGCTCGCGATCGGGAGCGACGAGCGGATCGCGGCCTGCTTCGACGCATTGGCGCCGAAAGCAGCGATCGAACCTGAGTGACTGGAACGCGTCGCAAAGCGACGGAAGCGTCGCGGCCAGGTGATCATGTGCGCGGGCGGCTGAAGCGCCGCTGACGTCTTCGGTACGCTGTCCCGAATCGCTACTCGTTCGTGATCCCGTGCAGCACATGCCCTGACGGCACGTGCTCGCCGGCGCTGCGCACGTGCCGCGTCTGGTCGTCGAAGTAGAAGTCCGGCTCGAACTCGCGCAGGAACGGGCCCTTTTCCATGCCGCCGAGGAACATCGCCTCGTCGACGTCGATGTTCCAGTCCATCAGCGTGCGGATCGCGCGCTCGTGCGCCGGCGCGCTGCGCGCGGTGACCAGCGCCGTGCGCAGCTTCATCGGCACCTTGTTCGTGTCGTCGGCGATCTGCAGCCGGTGCAGCGCTTCGAGCAGCGGCTTGAACGGTCCGGGCGGAAGCGGTCGCGTCGCCCGGTCGGCTTCGTGCGACTGGAACGCCGACAGGCCCTGCGACTGGTAGACGCGCTCGGCTTCGTCGGCGAACAGCACGGCGTCACCGTCGAACGCGATGCGGACCTCGTCCGGATGCGAATCGACGAGGTTCGACTCGAGATAGACATGCGCTGCCGGAAAGCCGGCGGCCAGCGCTGCGCGCACGTCTTCGGCGTTCGCCGACAGGAACAGGTTCGCCTTCAGCGGCGCAAGGTACGCATACGGCGAGCGGCCCCGGGTGAACACCGCGCGCTCGATGCCGAGATCGGCGCCCTTGACCGAGCGGAACACGCGCAGCCCCGAGACCGGGTCGTTGCGCGACAGGATCACGACCTCGACCCGCCGAACGCGGTCGGCGTTGAACGCGAGCAGCTTGCGAACCAGCGGATACGCGATGCCGGGCTTCGCCGGCTGCTCGAGGCGCGGAGTTGCAGCTCGCGATAGGGCCGATCGTCCGCCGGGCTGAAGACCCGGTTCTCCTCCTCGAAATCGAACAGCGCGCGCGAGCTGATCGCGACGACGAGCAGGCTCGGCGATGAGGCGGACATGCGCGCGAGTATAGCGCCGCGGTCTGGTCCCGTCGCCCTCGTGGAAAGGACGGCGCGCGGCGATCCCGCGCATGCTTAAATGTCTGCTCCGCATCCTCGCAGGCCGGCTCGCATGCCGCGACAACTCCGCTTCACGCTTGCGATCGCGATCTCGGGCTGGCGTCGATCGCGCGCGCTGGCGACCTCGCCATCGTCGGCGCCACCGTCTATCCATCGCCCGATGCCGCGCCGATCGCGAACGCGACGGTGCTCACGCGCGACGGCCGCATCGAGCGCGTCGGTCCTGCACGCGAGACACCCGTGCCGGCCGGCGCGACCGTGATCGACGGCGACGGGCAGGACGGTCGTCGCGGGGTTCTGGAACAGCCACGTGCATCTGATCGTGCCGGATCTCCTGGAGGCGGCGTCCAAGCCGGCAGCGATTCTCGAAGCGGCACTGCAGCGGATGCTGACGCGCTGGGGTTTCACCGCCGCGTTCGACATCGCCGGCGTGCCGGGCAACAGCTGGCGCTGCGCAAGCGGATCGAGCGCGGCGAGTTTCGCGGCCCGTTGCTGCTGACCGTGGACGCGCCGTTCTATCCGCAGGACGGCACGCCGATCTACGTTCGCAAGTTGTACCAGGAGAATCGCTGGCCGAGCGCCGAAGTGGCGACGGCTGAGCAAGCGCGCGATCGCGCGCGGGCGCCAGCTCGCGGGAGGCGCAGACGGCGTGAAGCTGTTCACCGGCGCGATCGTCGGCGGCCCGGCCGAAGTCCTGCCGATGGACGCCGACATCGCGAAAGCCGTCGTCGACGAGGCGCATGCACGCGGCAAGCTCGCTTTCGCGCATCCGACGGATGTGCGCGGCATCGAAATCGCGATCGACCGCCGGTGTCGACATGCTCGCGCACACAACACCCGGTCGCCGGCCCGTGGCCCCCGGAGCTCGTGAACCGGCTCAAGGCGCATCGCATGGCGCTCATTCCCACGCTCAAGCTGTTCGAGTCGGAGCTTGCGAAGGCAGGCGCTCCCGAATCCGTGCGCGAGCGCTTCGCGCGCAACGCCGCGCAGCAGCTCAAGGCCTACGCGGACGCCGGCGGGACGATCCTGTTCGGCACCGACGTCGGCTTCATCGAGGACACCGACACCACGCGAGAGCTGCGGCTGATGGCCGACGCGGGACTCGATTGGCGCGCCATCCTGGCCTCGCTGACAACCGCGCCCGCGGCGCGCTACGGCTTCGCGACGCGCAAGGGCCGTGTCGCCGCCGGCATGGATGCCGACCTGGTCGTGCTGGCAACCGATCCTGCGAGCGATCCCGCCGCCTTCGCCGCAGTTCGCGCCACGATACGCGGCGGCGAAGTGCTGTATCGCGCGCGATGACCGGACCGCCGCTACGTCGGCTGAAGACCCGGTTCTGCTCTACGGCGCAGCGGTGTTGCGTTGCGCCGAAAGCGTATGAGCGGGCGCGGGATTCTTCTGCACTTCGCGCAACACCTTCGCCGATCTCGCCGATCGCCCAGTCGAGCGCGCTGTCCTCGATGTTCAGCGGCGGCGCGATGCGCACGACCGTGCCGTGCGTGTCCTTCGACAGCATGCCGCGCTCGAGCATCTTCAGCACGACGGTCTTCGCGTCCGCGAGCCGCGCGTCGATCTCGATACCGACCAGCAGCCCGCGCCCGCGCACGTCGCGGATCAGCGGGCTGTCGATCTTGCGCAGTCCCTCGATCAGCCGTGCGCCGCTGACGCGCGCACGCTCGATCAGGCGCTCGTCGAACAGCACGTCGAGCGCCGCCATCGCGACCGTTGCCGCGAGCGGATTGCCGCCGAACGTGCTGCCGTGGTCGCCGGGATTGAACACCTGCATGACGTTCTCGTTCGCGACGAACGCGGACACCGGCAGCAGGCCGCCGCCGAGCGCCTTGCCGAGGATGACGCCGTCCGGCTTCACGCCGTCGTGCTCGCAACCGAGCAGATAGCCGGTGCGCCCGAGACCGGTCTGCACTTCGTCGACGATCAGCAGCACGTTGTGGCGCTTGCAGATCTCCGCACACGCCGCGAGATAGCCATCCGGCGGCACGACGATGCCGGCCTCGCCCTGGATCGGCTCGACGAGGAACGCCGCCGTTTCCGGCGTGATCGCGCGCTCGAGCGCGTCCGCATCGCCGTACGGCACCGTGGACAGTCCTGGCGGAAACGGACCGAAGCCGTCGCGATACTGCGGCTCGGTCGACAAGTCCGGTGATCGTGATCGTGCGGCCGTGGAAGTTGCCGTCGCACGCGATGATCGCCGCGCGGCCGTCGGCAATGCCCTTGACCTTGTGGCCCCATTTGCGCGCCGCCTTGATCGCGGTCTCGACCGCTTCAGCGCCGCCGCTGGCCGGCAGCACGCGATCGAGGCCCGTGATGCGCGCCAGGCGCTCCATCAGTTGCGGCAGCCGGTCGTTGTAGTAGGCGCGCGAAGTCACCGCGAGCTTCTGCGCCTGCTCGACCAGCGCGCCGACGATGCGCGGATGCGCGTGACCGAAGCTCACCGCGGAATACGCGCTCATCAAGTCGAGCAGCCGGCGGCCTTCGACGTCGGTGATCCACGAGCCTTCGCCGCGCGACAGCACGACGGGCAGCGGCTCGTAGTTGTGCGCGCCGGACTGCTGCTCGCGCGCGATCAGCGCCTTGCTGCGCGCGAAGGACTCGGGCTTGGAGAACGCGGGGACGTCTCCCCCGCGGGAACGCTGTTGCATGCGGAAACTCCTTGTGAGAGGTGCCGGGCTCGCGCGAATCGCTCCGTCGTTCACGGGGCGTGGTCGGGTACGGCGATCGTGTCGCGGCTAAACGCTGTCGATCCGCGAACGTCCGGATCGTGCGCGTCAGGAACTCCGACTTCGCCATTTCATCAAGCAAAGGTTACGCCAGTGCGTCGATTCCGGCTAGGCGCGGTGCAGCAGGGTGGGTGATACGTAAAAATGCACGTCTCTGGCACAATCTCTGAGCTTGTAGTGCGCAAGAGCGAGCGCTACAAAATGTATGGTGGAACGTGAGTGGGAAAGTAGTGGGAACGATGAAAAAAAAAATGAGTGAAAGGTGAAGGAGAGGAAAAAAAAAAAAAAAAAACCATGCTAAATCGCGCGGCATGCAAAGTCGATGCTCGCGCCGAAAAAAAAAAAAAAAAAAACTGCAAGTACATGTGGAAAAAATTCCAAATCGATGCGCAAAAGACCGTTCGTCGGCACAAGTTGAAAAAAAAAAAAAAAAAAAAAAAACGGAGCCAGGGCCGCGACTAGCTGGCCGCAGCCGATCGCGATCAGCGCGAGCACGCAGCGGCGTGCGCGAGGCTGGATGCATCGCCGCGGCGCTGTCAGGTCCGGCACGTAGAGACGCAAAGACAGCAGAGGATGCGTTATGAGATACGCAACGCGTGCAACTGGGCGGCGAGATACTAGAGCGGTCCGCGAATGGCGAAACTGGTCTCGAGCAGACGGCGAAAGAGGGCGACGCGGCAACCACTACGAGCGGCAAGGCGAGAGCGCGAGATGCCGCGCGCGCGCCTGGCGGTTTGTATGGGGCGTGGACGCGCGATCTAGACCAGTGCGACGGCGAACGGAAGCGACCACGCAGTAACGCGCGCCGCCAACGCCGCAACGAACAGCCGACCGATGACAGGCACCACCGCGAACGCTCCGGTCGGCCCGCTCCGACGCATAGAGCGATCGGAGGGAAAACAGCGAGGCAAGCGATATCGAGCGGCAGCGAATACGTGACGCTACGGTCTGCGCCGGACCCGCGAACGCAGCGCGGGCAGGCAGACGCCGCGACGAGACCGCCAGGTGCCAAGGCCGACAGCCACCGACGCGAGAGCGCGAGCAACAGCGCGGCGCAGAGCGAGAGACACGCCACGTAGAACGCCACGAAGCCCGCTGGCGAAGGATCCAGCGACGAATTCAGCGCGTCGTCGCCCTGTACGGCCTGATGCCCGGCATCGAAGCGAGCCACGCGGCCATGCCGTGCACATCGACGTTCCGCACAACGATGTTCAGTGGTCAACTGGAACGCGACTGGGAATGCGGCACGTAGGCGAGAACGTGACGGCCTCAGGTCCGCCGTCGCTAGGCGCGTCATCGGTCGCGCGTCCGACCGCGACTCGACGCCTGCTCGATGATCGCGACCGCGTCCCAGCGATCGCGCGCGCCGAGCACCGACGAGCCGCGCGGCCGTCGCGTTCCCCAGCCGATCGGCATGCCGGCCTTGCCGTGTAGCCGTCTTGATGCGAGCGCGCCGGGCGCGTCCGATCGCGCTTCGTGTTCCCGCGACTGCCTGCCGTCGACGGACGAGCGACGTGATGCGGCTGCGCACCAGCGCCGCCACGCCGGCGCGCGAGGAAGGCTCGGCGAGCCTTGAGAGGTCGGCGGCGCTCGAATAATGGCCGGCGCTCGAGCCGCGGCTTCGCGACCGTGTTCCGCGAGCCGAGCGAGCGCGCCCGCTGGTTCTGCGCGCGACGAAACTCGCCTTGCTGCCGGCGACCGTCGGCGAGGGCAGGCGGCGTCGTTCGCAGAGCGCACGCGGCCTGCCTCAGCTCGGACCCCGATCTCGTCCCGAGCGAAGCCCTCGCGCGCCCGCTGCGCGCGGCGGTTTGACCGTCCGATCGCTCCGCGGCGCGGATCGTCGACGATCAGCGCCGTCTCAGCTCGTCAGAGAGGCCGGCGAGTGACGCCGCGGGCCGCGCCCAGCGGTGCGCCGTCGAGCCCCAGGACGCGGGCGCCCGCTGCGAACGGATCGGTGGCTTGCCAGCGTTGTGCTCGCCCCACTGGCGAGAGCGACTGCCGCGCTCGCCCGTGCCGGCGAGACGCTTAGACGGCGCGCTGCGACCGCGCGAGCCCTGCTGCCGAACGGGCGCCTCGCCGCGGCCGCCGGTGCGGAGTCGCGCGGCTGCGGTCGTGCCTGGCCCGCGTGATCGTCGCGTAGCGCGAGCCCGCCGCGCAGCGACGGCTCGAGCGACGTGACGAGCGGCCGCGTCAGCGCGTTGCCGATGCGCGAAATGCGTCACGCAGGTGCGCGCGGTGAATTGAGTCGGCCGGCGGCCCGCGCGCAGCGCGATCCCGCTACGAAGCCTGGGCAGGCCTGAGGCCCCGCGGGGTCTGTGCGCGCGCCGCACGCGATATGGCCGGCCGGCCGCGCGCCGCGATCGCACCTCGACACCTCGCTGCAGACCGGGCCGCGACGCGCCGCGGCGCCCGGCCCAAAGAACAGGTCGGCTGAGCTTCTGGACGCCGCCGCGACACCCTCGGCCGGCTGGCGTCGGCATCGGAGCGCGCCTTCGCGACCTGGTTCTGGATCGTCCCCGCGCATCGCCAGCTTTTCCCCAGAACGTCTGCGCCATGTCCATCGACTCGCCTTCCATCTTGCCCGTCAGGCGCTGCGGCCGTTGTAGGCGTCCTTCGTATGTGTGATCTCCCTTCTCCGGTCATCGGGTTTTTGCCGGTGCAGACCTCTTGTAGCGTTGCGTGTTGCCGCTGCGGCGGCTCTCGGTGACCTTGCAGTCCTCGTTCTTCGGCACGACTGGTTGTCGCTTGCCTGCTTGCCCAGGCAGATCTTGTTGGTGTGCGCCGGCATCGCCATCGGCATACCTGCGATCTCCTCCTGGTCGTGATCTCCCACATTTCGCCAGGGTCGTTGCCAGCGGAAACCGGGTTCGTCTGGACGCCTGGCCGCAAGCGACGGCTGGAACGACGTGCACAGTTGCGGCAACGCGGCAACGGCGACGCGTTGTGGAATTCATGCGCGGGACTCCGGGGGGTTTGATGGGGCGCGCTTGTAGTGGCAACGCCAACCGATGTCTCGCGCAGCCGTCCGGCGGCGCACGTCACGGCTCGCGCAGCGCGGCCTAGCACGGCTGCTACGCCACCGCGACGCCCGCGAAGCGCAGCACGGCCGGAATCTGCGCGTCGAAACGCTGGAATGCGTGATCGCCACCGCCCTGAACGTACTGGAACGCGCCGCCATAGAACACGATCGCCTCGCGATAGTCGAGCACCTCGTCGCCGGTCTGGACCATCAGCCAGTAACGCTCCGGCCGGGTGATCCGCGCGACCGCGAGAGCTCGAGCTCCGCGAAATGTGCGGGGGTGACAACGAACGTCTCGCCGGTGTACAGATTGGTCTGCGGACCGGCGTACGCCCGCAGGTCTTCGTACGGACGGATCGCCGGATTGACGAGCACCGCGCGCGCGCCGAAACGCTCCGCGAGATGCGTCGCATAGAAGCCGCCGAGCGAGCTGCCGATGATCGTCAGCGAGGCATGCGGCTGCGCAACGTTCGACTCGATCCACGCGGCCGTCGTCGCCATCGGCGCTCGCGGGCCCGACGTCGAGCATCGGAATGTGCAAGCGCGGGCGCCGTGTCGCCGGCAACGACTCGACGGCAGCAGCGACCTGGCTCGCCTTGACGCTGGCGGGCGAGCTGCGGAAGCCGTGCAGGTAGAGCAGATCGCCGAACGGGTCGACCGCTCCCGGTCGCCATCGCACGCGGATGCGATCCGGGAAGTCTGACCCTTTCGCGAGCGCGGCGAGGATCTTGCCGTGCACGCCGCCGAAGCCGCCGTTGCTCATCACCAGCACGTGGTCGCCGGTCCGCGCGAACGCGGCGATGGCATCGACCATGCGATCGAGGTCATCGTGCACGTTCACGCGATAGCCGAGCGGCGCAAGCGCCTCGCCCGCGTCCCAGCCGAGATTGCGCGCCGCATAGCAGAACGTGTGATCCGCTTCGCGCAGGCTGCCCGGCAGCGCGGCGTTCATCGTGCCGAGCTTCATCGTGTTCGAGCGCGGCTCGAGCACCGCGATGATCCGCTGCGCACCGACGGCGCCGCGCAGGCCTCCGACGGTCGTCGCGATCGCGGTCGGATGGTGCGCGAAGTCGTCGTAGACGGTCACGCCGCGCACTTCGCCGATGCGCTCGAGCCTGCGCTTGACGCCGCGGAACTGCGGCGAGCGCCGCGAGGCTGTGCTCGACCGGAACACCCGCGTGCCGCGCCGCGACGAGCGCCGCCAGCGCGTTCAGTCGCGTATGGCGGCCGAACTGCGTCGAGTCGCTCGGCCAGCGAAGGTGTCCTTGCGGCGCGCCCGCGTGCGTCACCTTGCCGTCGGCGCCGATCCGCCACTCGGGCAGCGGGGCGCCTTCGACACCGAGCTCGGCACCGGCGAAGCGCTCGATCGACGACCAGCAGCCGCGCGCGAGCACGCGCGCGAGGCTCGCTTCCTCCGCATTGACGATCACGCGCCCGCTCGCCGGTACCGTGCGCACCAGGTGATGGAACTGCGTCTCGATCGCGGCCAGGTCGGGGAAGATGTCGGCGTGATCGTATTCGAGATTGTTCAGGATCAGCGTGCGCGGCCGGTAATGCACGAACTTGGAGCGCTTGTCGAAGAACGCCGTGTCGTACTCGTCGGCCTCGATCACGAAGAAGCCGCTGTCGGAATGGCGCGCCGACACGCCGAAATTCAGCGGCACGCCGCCGATGAGGAAGCCCGGCGCGAGCCCGGCGTAATCGAGGATCCACGCGAGCATCGCCGCCGCGCTGGTCTTGCCGTGCGTGCCGGCGACCGCGAGCACGAAGCGGTTCGCGAGCACATGATCGCGCAACCATTCGGGGCCGGACGTGTACGCGAGGCAGCGGTCGAGGATCGCCTCGATCAGCGGATTGCCGCGCGTGATGACGTTGCCGACGACGAACAGATCGGCGTCGGCCGCGACACCTTCGAGCTGCGACGGATCGTAGCCTTCGGTCAGCGTGACCCCGAGCGCACGCAAGCTGCGTGGACATCGGCGGATAGACGTTCGCATCGCAGCCCGTGACGCGATGGCCGGACGCCTGCGCGAGCGCGGCGAGGCCGCCCATGAACGTGCCGCAGATGCCGAGGATGTGAAGGTGCATGATCGTTGACAGGGGCTCAAGCGGCCGGTTCGTGGATGGAGAAACGCTTCCAGCCGCGGAAGAACCAGACGAGCGTCGCGACGTCGAAGAGCAGCACGAGCGCGAACGCATAGCGAAGCCCGGTGGCGCTGTCGACGCCGCCCATGCGAACGCGCGGCATCGACGACCACGCCCACGCCCCACTGCATCGCGAAGCCGCCGACGAACATGATCAGGTTCACCGCCGTGTTCGTGCGTCCCGCGAGCTCGCGCGGAAAGCCTTCGTTCAGCACCGCGAAAGCGAGCACGTTCGCCGCCGGCGCCGAGACCGTAGAGCCACCACCACACGGCGCTGCCCGGCACGCCGAGCAGCGATCAGCGCGAGCGCGACGGCGTTCAGCGAGAAGCCGATCGCGAACAGATGCCGCGCATGGATGCCGCGCCGTGCGAGCGGCGTCGCGAACAGGCCGAGGAACAGGTAGCCGACGAGGATGACGACACTCATCGCCGAGCAGGTACGACGCCGCTGTCGCGCGCGACAGGCCCTCGACTTCCATCATCCACGGCACCGCCCACAGTCCCTGCACCGCGATGAACGAGCCCATGCCGAAGCCGGCGAGCGGCGCGATCCACCAGAACCGCGGGTGCGAGAACACCGCGCGCACGCCGCGGAACTGCGCGCGGAGGTCCGTCGCGTGCAGCCGGCCGCGGCGTGTCGGGAACGCGCCATGCGATCCACAGCGCCACCGACGAGCGTCACCGCGGCGAGCCCGACGAAGATCGTGCGCCAGTTCGTGAAGCGCAGCGCGTATTCGAGCGGCGTCGTCGCCGCCAGCGCACCCAGCCCGCCGGCAACCATCATCCAGCCGGACAGCGACGCGTGCCGCTCGGGCGGATACCACATCGCGATGCCCTTGAGCGGCGCCATCAGGCACGCCGACACGCCGCCGCCGATGATCGCGCGCCCGAGCGTCAAGCCAGGCAGGCCGTCGGCGAGCCCGAACAGCAATGCACCCGCTGCCGCGATCGCAAGCAGCACCGGCTCGACGCGCCGCGGCCCGTAGCGATCGAGCAGCATGCCGACCGGGATCTGCATCAGCCCGAAGGCGAGGAAGTAGGCGCTGGTCAGGAATCCGAGCGAGGACGCGTCGAGCCCGAGTTCGCGCGTGAGCTCGGGCGAAATGACGGCATTGACCGTGCGAAACAGATAGGACAGCAGGTACGCGGCGGCGAACGCCGAGTACACCGGAACGAACGCGGGCAGGGCCGCGCCGGCAAGCGCGGTGAAGGGGCTAGCCACGGAAGCGGGAAGCGATCGACGAAACGAAGGTAAGCGACACGGTGGACCGGCGCATTCCGATGGGTCGGGACGGACTGCGGGGAAACGCGATTATCGCTGATGCGACCTTCGTCCTTCACCGGCGCACCATCGCTCGCGCTATGCTCTACGATCCGCCGCCCCCGCACCGTACCCGAAGATCGTCATGCAACGGATGTTGCTCGTGCTGGTGTTCAGCCTGATCGCGACGGCTCCGGCGCTGGCCGCTCGCACCCGAGTGTTCGTCGAGGTCAGCCGCGACGGCGACACTTTCCGGATCGATGCCGCGCTGTTCGCGCCCGTCCCGCTCGATCTGGCGTGGGAAGTGCTTACCGATTTCGAGCGCATGGAGCAGTTCGTCCCCAACGTACGCGACAGCCGGATCCTCTCGCGCCAGGGCGACCGGCTGACGATCTTGCAACGCGGCGTCGCACGGTTCGGTCCGCTGGCGTTCCCGTTCGAGTCCGAGCGGATCGTCGAAATCTCGCGGCCTTCGGAGATCCGCTCGAGCCAGGTCAAGGGCAATATGCGCCGCCTGGAGTCGTTCACTCGCTTTGCGGCCACCGACGGCGGCACGCGACTGAGCTACCGCGTCGAGGTCGAACCCGGCGCGTTCTTTCCTGCTGCGCTCACCGAGCGCTTCCTGATCCACGAGATCGAGGAGCAGTTCGAGGCGATCGTCGCGGAGATGATCCGGCGCGAACGGCAGCGCCGCGACCGCGAACGTCCTAGCGATTGATCGCCGACGCGAGCTCGCGCCGGTAGTGGCGCGCAAGGTCGCTGTCCGCCCCCAGCGCCTCGAAAATCGTCAGCATCGCCCGGCGTGCCGCTTCGTCACCGTACGAGCGATCGGAATCGACGATCGTCAACAGCTCTTGCAGCGCACGCTTGTAGTCGCCCTGCGCAGCGAGCGCATTCGCGTAATCGAGCTTCGCCTGCGGGTCATCGGGCGATGCTGCCGCTCTCTTTGCGAGCGCATCGAGATCGCCGCGGCCGCCGATGGCGAGCTGCGCGCGCGCCTTGAGCGTTGCGAGCCGGAGCGGATCGCGCACGGGCCGCGTCCGTTCGCGCTCGGGTGACCCGAGGTCCAGGGCAACGGCTTCGGCTTCCGCGGCACGATCCGACGCGAGCAGCGCCTCCACGCGCGTGAGCGCCGCGTCCTCGTCGTCCGGATCGATCGCGAGCGCCTGCTCGAGCAGTTCCAGCGCGCCCGGCACGTCGTCCTCGATCAACCGGGACTTCGCTTCCTCGACCAGCGACGTGGCGGCGGACGGCACGGACTTGGTGATGAACTCGCGCACGGCCGCCTCGGGCAGCACACCGGTGAACTCGTCGACGATTCGCCCATCGACGAACAGCTTGCAGTTCGGGATGCCGCGCACGCCATACGTGGTCGCGAGCTCGGGCTCCTCGTCGGTGTTGAGCTTCGCAAGCGTCAGGCGACCTTCGAACTCTGCAGCGATGCGGTCGAGCACCGGTGCCAGCATCCGGCACGGCGCGCACCACGGCGCCCAGAAATCGACGAGCACCGGCGCACCGGTCGAGCCGAGGAGCACGACCTGCTCGAAGTTCTCGCGATTGACATCGATGGCGTTCGACATGTGAAGTCCTC
Source organism: uncultured beta proteobacterium (assembly GCA_963804205.1). GTDB lineage: Bacteria > Pseudomonadota > Gammaproteobacteria > Burkholderiales > Casimicrobiaceae > VBCG01. The sequence goes on from CAWDPJ010000018.1 coordinate 316,294, forward strand.
GAGCCTTCTACGGATTGCGCGCGGCGACGCGCGACGTTGCCGCGAGCGTATCACCGGAGCCGGACATCGTGCGTCACGACTTCGGCGCCGCCGGGACATCCGGCGCCGCGGTGATCGGCGCACCGGCTTCCTCGAGCGGCGCGATGAAGTTGAGGAGGCGCGGCACGAGCTTGCCGTTGCGCCCGGCGGAGGAATCGAACTCGTACGACGTGACCGAGCAATTCGGCACGTCGGTGGCGCGGTCGATCTCGAGGATCGCCGCTTCGTCCATCCGCTCGAGCAGATAACGGTAGCAGTTGACGATCACCTGGTGGCCGACGATCAGCAGCCGCTCGCGGCGATGCTCGCGCGTGATCGTGTCGAGCATGCTGCGCAGGCGCAGGATGACATCGCACCAGCTCTCGCCGCCGGGCGGGCGGAAATAGAACTTGCCGACGTGCGCGCGCTGCTCGGCGAGCTCGGGAAACTTCTGCTTGATGCCGAACTTCGTCAGCCGGTCGAGCAAGCCGAACTCCTTTTCGCGCAGCCGCTCGTCAGCCTGGCACCTGACGCCCCCGCGACTCGATGCCCGCGATCTCGAGCACGATACGCGCCGTATCGCGCGCCCGCACATAGGGCGAGCACAGCACGATCGTCGGCTGGCGCTCCGCGGGCATCTGCGCGAACCAGCGGCCGAGCGCGCGCGCCTGCTGCTCGCCGAGCGGCGAGAGCGGCGTATCCATGTCGCGCCATGCGATGTCGATCAACGGATGCGCCGCGGCTTCCGCTGCTTCGCGCGCGACGTTGCCGGCGCTCTGGCCGTGGCGGACGATCCAGATCACGTCCGGCCACTTCTGCTCGGTGGCGGCACGGAGCGGTTCTGGGGTCGCCGCCGGAAGGCTCGGCGAGGGGCTTGTCGAGACATGTCGCGACGAGCCTAGCGGGCAGGAGCGGAGCGGTCAAACGGCGTTCGCCGCGTCCGCACGTCAGCTCGAGGCAACCGGCAACGTCACCGTGACCACCACCCCGCTGCCATCGGCGCGATTGTCCGCACGAGCGGCGCCCCCATGCAACTGCGCGATGAGCCGCACGATGTAGAGCCCGAGGCCCAGATGCGGCGTCGCGCCGCTGCGTTGCGTATCGCCGCGCACCGATACCATCGACTCGAACAGCCGCTCGCGCATCGTTTCGGGCAGCAGCGGTCCGTCGTTGCTGACCGAGAGGAGCGCAGTTTCGCCCGCCGCCTCGACGCGTACGACGACCGGCCGCCCCGGAAGGCCGAACTCGACGGCGTTCGCGACCAGCTTGTCGAACATCTGCGCGATCAGGTCGGGTGCGCCGTTGAGCGCGATCGGCGTGTCCGGCGCGTCGAGAATGAACTCACGCGGCGCGTAGGCGCTGCGATAGCCGTCGACGCAGCTGCGAACGAGTCCGACGACATCGATCCGCTCGAACTCGGCGTCGTCGAGGCTCTGTTCGAGCCGCGCCGCTTCCGCCATGCGGGTGAGGATCTGCGACAGCCGGTCGAGCCCGCCCTGCGCGCGCTCGAGATAGATGCGCGCATCGGAAGGAACCGCATCGCCCTGCAGGTTCTCGAGCGAGCTGCGCACGACGGCGATCGGCGTGCGCAGCTCGTGCGACAGCCGGTTCGCGAGCTGCTCGCGATGCGTGGCGGAGTCGGCGAGCCGACCGAGCACCGAGGAGAAGCTGCGCGACAGGTCGCCGATCTCGTCGCGGGCTTCGGACCCGGCTGCGATGTGCCGGACGCGGCCCTTCGCGTCGATCGCCTGCTCGACCTCGTCGCGGAGCCGCCGGATTCGCGTCGACAGGCGTGACGCGAAGAGCGTCAGCGCACCGGCGCCGACGACGGTGACGGCGAGGACCAGCGTGAAAAGCCGACCGAACGCGCGATTGCGCTCCGCGAGCACCGCATTCGTCGTCTCTTCGGCGACCACCGCACCCTGCACGCGATCGCCGACCCAGATCGGATGCGCTGCGGCAACGATCATCACCTTGCCGTCGCGCGACGGCCGCCGGTCGGTCGTCAGGATGCCGGCAAGCGCGCCGTCGACTTCCTTCGCGAACGGCAGCGGACGGCCGAGGAAGTCGTCGCTGAAATCCTCGGTCGGTTGCTTCAGCATCAGCGCATAGAGCGGATCGAGCGTGTAGCGTTCGATTGCGCGACACGATGCGCGTGAAGCCGGACGGCTTCCCTTCCGCTATCGCCTGCGGTCGCTGCAGCGTTCCCGCACGAGCGAGCACGTTCGCCTTCGCATCGACGACGAAGATGCGCGCCGTCGTGCGCGACAGACCCTGCAGGATCTCGTCGATCTCGGGCGCTGGCGCCGCGCCGGTCTCGCTGCCGCCGTTGCGGGCCTGCGCGAGCGGCTCGCCCAGCGACGCCTTCGCGAACAGCGCGGGCCGGTCGTGCAATGCGGTGGCGACCGCCTGCGCCGTGCCGGCGAGCGTGCGCTCCTGCGATTCGCGCAGGAACCGCTCGAGCTCCTGCACGTACGCGTAGCCGAGCCACGGGATCGCGAGGAACACCGTGAGCACCAGCAAGAGCTGCGCACGAATGCCGAGTGCGAAGCGGGGCGGCCTCATGCGGCGTTGCGCATCACCCGGTCGCGCTCCACCGGTATCCCATGCCGTAGACGGTGGCCACCTGCTCGAACGACGGATCGAGCGCCTGGAACTTGCGCCGGATGCGCTTGACGTGCGACGTGATCGTGCTGTCGTCGACGACGACGTTCGCATCGCGCATCAGCGCCTCGCGGTCCTTGACGTGCCCAGGATGGCGTGCGAGCGAGTGCACCATCCAGAACTCGGTGAGCGTCAGCGGCACCGGCTCGCCGCGCCACGTTGCGGTCAAGCGCTTCAAATCGAGCGTGAGGTCGCCGCGCACGAGCACGTCTTCATTCGCCGGCGGCGCCGTGAGCAGATCGCCGCGCCGGAACAGCGCGGCGATGCGAGCCGTGAGCTGGTGCAGGCTCGCGTCCTTCGTCAGATAGTCGTCGGCGCCGATGCGAAGTCCCGCGACGATGTCGAAATCCGAATCGCGCGCCGAGAGGAAGATGATCGGCAGCGTCGGTGACAGCGCGCGCAGGTCGCGGCACAGCGTGAAGCCGCCGTCCGGCTCGTCCGCGAGACCGACGTCGATGACGGCGAGGTCGGGCAGCCGCGTGCGAAACGCCGCCATCGCTTCCGGCCGGCTCGCATAGCTCGCGACCTCGTAGCCGTGACGGGTGAGCGCGTCGGTGTAGTTGGCGCGGATCGAGGGCTCGTCCTCGACGATGGCGATGCGGCGGGACATGCGTGTCTTTGTGCCTTTATCGGTGTCGCCCCGCGAAGGCGGGGACCCAGTGACTTTCGAGCGCCGGCAATGATTCGTGATGAAGACGCTGGGTCCCCGCCTGCGCGGGGACTGACGACGGTCCTAGCGTGACTGCGTCAACTATAGCGCAGCGTCGCCGACACCTCGTGCGCAGCGCAGCCACTGCCACCGGAATGCCACGATTGATCGCGGCTTCGCCCGATTGCATCCACGCCTGCAACGCAATCCGGGCGCGAAATGCGACGTGTGGCGGTCCGGTCTCCGGCGCGGTCCGTCACGGCGCGGACGATCCGACGAGCCGATGTAGAGCCTCGTCGTCCCCGCTAGGCGACCCAGCGTCTTTGCCGTCAGACGGCCGGCTTTTCGCCGCCGGGACTCCAAACCCCGGCGGCGTCCCGCAAGGAAAGTCCATGATGCCCCGAGCGTCCACCGCCCCGAAGCTGCTTCGGGCCGGCGGTTTGCGCGAATTCCTCCGGCTCGCCGCCGAGGCCACCGCCGTCGGCGTGTTCGCGAGCCTCGTGCTGCTGATCGCCGCGCTGTTCATCGCGACGGCCGAAGCGGCGTCTCCGGACACGCCGGCCACCGGTACGCTGCTGTTCAAGGGCGGCGATACGACGATTCCGGCGCCGCTGCTCGCGACCGACGTTCGCATCGAGATCGCCGGCATCGTCGCGCGGACCCGCGTCACGCAACGCTTCGTCAACCCGGGCGACGATTGGCGCGAAGGTGTTTACGTGTTCCCGCTTCCCGAAACGGCGGCGGTCGACCATCTGGAAATGCGCATCGGCGAGCGCCGCATCGAGGGCCAGATCCGCGAGCGCGCGCAGGCGCGGCAAGCGTACGAGCAGGCCAAGCAGGAGGGGAAAAAGGCCGCGCTGGTCGAGCAGGAACGTCCGAACCTGTTCACGACGAGCGTCGCGCCGATCGGACCGAACGAGGAGATCGTCGTGCAGATCGAGTACCAGCAAACGCTGCGCTACGACAGCGGGGCGTTCTCGATCCGCTTCCCGATGGCGATCACGCCGCGCTACATCCCCGGCACGCCGAGCGGAACGGCGCCTTCCGGCACCGGCTGGGCGCCGGACACCGATCGCGTGCCGGACGCATCGCGAGTGACACCCCCGGTCGTTCACCCTTCGCACGGCAAGGTCCTCCCCGTCACGCTCGCGCGTCGGCCTGGACGCCGGATTCTCGCTCGCGAAACTCGAAAGCCGATATCACGCGGTGAAGATCGACGAGACCGTCGACGGCCGCTACGCGGTGACGCTCGACGGCCCGGTGCCAGCCGACCGTGACTTCGAGCTGCACTGGACGCCCGACGTGGGTCGCGCGCCCGGCGCCGCCGTGTTCGTCGAGCCGAAGGACGGCAAGACCTACGCGCTGGTCATGCTGGTCCCGAACGCGCCGGACGCGTCGCTGCCGCGGATGCCCCGCGAGGCAACGTACATCATCGACACGTCCGGCTCGATGGCAGGCACATCGATCGTGCAGGCGAAAGCCGCGCTGCTGTATGCGCTCGATCGACTGGCTCCCGGCGACCGCTTCAACGTCATCGAATTCAATTCGCGCGCCCGTCCGCTGTTCGACGTGCCGATGCCGGTCGACCCGGCGACGCTAGGTCGCGCCCGCTCGTTCGTGTCCGGGCTGAAGGCGGACGGCGGCACCGAGATGCGCGAGGCCCTGACGCTCGCGCTGCGTGCGCCGAAGGTCGAGGGCTTCGTGCGCCAGATCGTGTTCCTCACCGACGGCGCCGTCGGCAACGAGAACGAGCTGTTCGCCCTGATCCGCGAGCGACTGGACGACCGGCGGCTGTTCACCGTCGGCATCGGCTCGGCGCCGAACAGCCATTTCATGACCAAGGCGGCGCAGTTCGGTCGCGGAACGTTCACCTACATCGGCGACACGCGCGAAGTGCAGGAGAAGATGGCCGCGCTGTTCCGCAAGCTCGAGAGCCCGGTCCTCACCGACGTCGTCGATCGATTGGCCCTCGCGCGCGGACGTGTGGCCGAAGCACATTCCCGATCTCTATGCAGGCGAACCGATCGTCGTCACGGCCGCGCTCGACGCGCTGGAGGGCGAGATCGCGCTGCACGGCCGGCACGCCGGCAAGGCGTGGCGCACATCGCTGCCGCTCTCCGGAAACGGCAGCGCGAGCGGCATCGGTGTGCTCTGGGCGCGCGCGAAGATCGAGGCGCTGTCGGATGCGCAGATCGCCGGCGCGAACGCAGACGACATCCGCGCGGAGATCGTGCGCGTCGCGCTCGCGCATCACCTGGTCAGCAAGCACACGAGTCTGGTCGCGGTCGATGTGACGCCGACGACGCCGGCGGGTGTGGAAGTGAAGAAGACCGCCGTCCCGGGCAACCTGCCGCACGGTCAGGAGTTCGAGGCGATCTTCGGTGGCCTGCCGCAGACGGCGACGCCGGCGACGCGTGATCTGCTGATCGCCATTGCTCGCGTTGCTGGCCGCGCTGATGCTGTTCGCGTGGGCCCGGCGAGTCGGCATGACCCACGCCTAGCGGGCATCACCGTGCACGCCGCTGCGAATCGGGGAGGACCGTTCGGCCGGGACACCGACATTGCGCTCGCACGCGCCGAGCGCGAAGGCGCCGCGCCGGGAACCGAGTTCCGGTTCGCGTCCACCGCCGAGTCTTCCCCGATTCGCAGCCGTGCACGGCCGAGGCGTTCACCGCTGCGAGCGATAGCGCTCACGCTCGCGGCGGGCTGCCTTGCGATCGCGGTCTGGCATGCGGGCGATGCGGGCTACGTTCACGCGAAAGCATGGCTCGGCCAGCGGCTGCTGCTGGATGCATGGACCCAGGCGAAAGCCGGCGGCGGCGCCGTAAAGCCGTGGCCCTGGGCCGACACGCACCCGGTCGCACGCCTGATCGTGCCCGAGCGTCGCGTGGAGTTGCTGGTGCTGGCCGGCGCCAACGGCCGCACGCTCGCATGGGGACCGGGACATGTCGAAGGCACGCGCGGCGCCCGGCACGCGCGGCAACGCGGTGGTGACCGCGCACCGCGACACCCATTTCGCTTTCCTGCGCGACCTGGAACCCGGCGACCGGATCGTCGTCGAGACACCGACGGGCAGCGCGCGTCGCTATCGCGTCGAGCGCAGCGTCATCGCCGATCACCGCGCGCTGAAGCTCCCGGCGGACGATCACTCGACGACGCTTGCGCTGGTGACGTGCTACCCGTTCGACGCGGTGGATCCCGGCACGCCGCTGCGCTATGCGGTGATCGCGCGCGGCGAATGAGCGCCGTCGGCGACGCGTCATTTGGTCACACCGATCGGCAGGGGTCGCGGGCGGTTCTGCAGATCCTCGATCGACTTGCGCTCCGCAGCCGTCAGCTCCTGCGCCTGCCCCGATTCGCGACCCGCTGGCAAGTTGCTGCCCGTACGGTAGACAGGCGCCTTGTAGGCCTCGTCCGCCTGGGGCTCGGGTGTTGCACAGGCGGCGACTGCCGTCAGGGCAGCAATGCACACAATGAGGTCGTAGCGAATCATTACCATGGGCTCCACATGGGAAAGGGGAAGGACGCACCGGGCGCATGCCCGGCTCGACGTTACATGCACCTGCACTTACGCGAAGCGGACCCGAAGTCCGCCGATGCCGAGCGTACCGTACTTGCTCGTCCAGGTCTCCCCCGCGAAGACCGGCCAGGCATCGGTCACCGTGCCGGTCGTGACGATCTCGCCTGCCGCCAGCGGCGGGAAAGACGGTTGCGTAGCCAACAAGTTGCGCAGGTGCACGAGCGCCAGCGCCGGGCTGCCGAGGACGTTCTCGCCGATGCCCGTGTCGATCAGCGATTCGCCGCGCAGCAGCGCGACGGTGAACCGCGGCAACGACGCAGCCAGCGCTGCACGATTCGTATCGTCGACGAGGAGCGGCGGGCCGACGGCAAGCCGACCGTGCAGTCCGAACGCGGCGGTGCAATCCGCCGCGCCGAACTTCCAGCCGGGGAAGACGCTGTGGACGATCTCGAACGCCGGCGCGATCCACTCGACGGCGCGAAGCACTGCCTGCGCGTCGTCGCCGGCGGGCAGCGGCCCGCGCAGCTTGAAAGCCACTTCGGGCTCGATCCGCGGCTCCATCAATCCGGAAAGCGACAGCACGGCGTGCCCCTCCGGTGCGAATGTCACCGTGCGGTCCCAGACATACGACCACATCGGGCGATCGACGCCGTAGCGCGCCCAGATCGTCCGGTTGGTGAAGCCGATCTTGCGACCGATCCGCTTCCATCCCTGGGCTTCGCGGCGCGCATGCAGGTCGTCCAGCACGCGATAGCCGGCCGGAACATCGAACGCGCCGTCCAGCGACGACGGCGGCGGCAGCTGCGTCGACGAATCGATTGCCGCGAACAGCCGGTCGGCGATCGCCTTGCTCACTTGAGCCAGCGCAGCGATCGCAGCACGGCGACGCCCAGCGCCCAGAGCAGCGTCGACACGATGACGGCGACGAGCACCGCGACGATCGCACTGAACACACCCTCGAGGCCGAGCGCGCTGACGAGTGCGAACGCTGCCAGCGCGCCCGTACCGCCACACACGGTGATCGCAACAAGCGACAGCAGGATCGAGACGACGGCGTTCACCTCGGCGCCGCGCGCCGCCTCAGCCGAAGCGCCGCTCATAATCCACGACATCGAATCCGACGACGACCTCGTCGCCGGTCTCGACGACCGGCCGCTTGATCAGCGTCGGCCGCTCGAGCATCAGCGCGATCGCGGAGGCTTCGTCGTGCACGCGGGACTGCTGCTCGCGATCGAGGGTGCGCCAGGTCGTACCGCGCCGGTTGAGCAGCCGGTCCCAGCCGGCGGCCCGGCTCCAGCGCGAGAGGTCCTCGCGCGACGGCGGGCTTGCACGGAAATCCACCCAGTCGTAGCGCACGGCGTGCTCGCCGAGCCAGGCTCTCGCCTTTTTCACCGTATCGCAATTCGGGATGCCATGCACCCGAGGCCTGTCCGCCATCGCTTCCCCTCCGAGCTTGCGTCATGCTCGCTGCCGGAAGTATAACGGCCGCATCCGAAGCTCTCCCCTGCTGCCATGCCCGCATCGATCCGCCTTGCCGTGTTCGCGCTGGTGCTCGCCCTCGTCGGTGGCGCGCAGGCGCAGGTCCCGAAGACGCTTCGCGTCGCGTTCCCGATCGCGGAGAACGGGCTCGATCCGCAGGTGATCTACGACGAGTACTCGGCGAAGGTCTGCAATGCGATCTTCGATCCGCTCTACACCTACGACTACTTCGCGCGCCCGGCGAAGCTGGTCCCGAACACGGCCGACGGCCTGCCGCAGATCACCGACGGCGGGCGCACGTTCACCATCAAGGTCAAGCCGGGCATCTACTTCGCGTCGCATCCCGCGTTCGGCGGTAACAAGCGCGAGCTGACCGCGCACGACTACGTCTACAGCATCAAGCGGATTTTCGATCCGAAGATCCGGTCGTACTACCTCTACGTGTTCGAGAATCGGCTGGTCGGCCTCGATCCGCTGCTGGCGCAGGCGCGAAAGAGCGGAAAGTTCGACTACGACGCGCCGATCGAGGGCCTGAAGGCGCTCGACAAGTACACGCTGCAAATCCGGATGAAGGACCCCGACTTCTCGATCCCGCACTGGCTTGCGACGATCACGACAGCCGCGGTCGCGAAGGAGGTCGTCGCCGCGAAAGGCGATGCGTCCGGTCGCGTGATGGAGGATCCGGTCGGCACCGGTCCGTACAAGCTCGCGGAATGGCGCCGCAGCCAGCGCATCGTGCTCGAGGCGAATCCCGACTTCCGCGACGTGCGCTTTCCCGCGCCGCCCGCCGGCAGTTCTCCGGAGGACGTCGAGACCGCGAAGGGCCTGGCGGGACGCAAGCTTCCGCTCGTGCCGCGCGTCGAGATCTCGATCATCGAGGAATCGCAGCCGCGACTGCTCGCGTTCCGCAGCGGCAATCTCGACTACGTCGACGTGCCGTCGTCGCTCGCGACAACCGTGCTCGACGGTGACAAGCTGAAGCCGGAGCTCGCGAAGGCCGGCGTGAAGCTGCAACGCCAGGTCGACGCCGCGCTCTCGTTCTTCTTTTTCAACATGGACGATCCGGTCGTCGGCGGTTACACGCCGGACAAGATCGCGCTGCGCCGCGCGGTCGTGATGGCGCATGGACCGCAAGGAACGCGTGCGAATCCTCAACAACGGACAGGCCGAGCTTGCAACGCAGATGATCCCGCCACCCATACCCGGGCACTCGGCCGGCGCTTGCAAGCAAGGACCCCTACGACCCGGCCGCCGCACGTGCGCTGCTGGACCGCTTCGGCTACAAGGACCGCGATGGCGACGGGTACCGCGAGTCGCCGGAAGGCAAGGCGATCGTGCTGATCAAGGGCGCTGTGCCGACGACCGCGGAGCGCGCTGCGAACGAGCTGTGGAAGAAGAACCTCGATGCGATCGGCCTCAAGACCGAGTTCTTCATCGAGAAATGGCCGGAGCTCAACAAGCGCTCCGAGGCAGGGCAGCTGATGATCTGGGACCTCGCGTGGATCGCCGGCTTCCCGGACGCCGACAACTTCTACTCGCCGCTGTACAGCCGCAACATCGGGCTGTCCAACGACGCGCGTCTTCGCTCGCCCGAGTACGACAAGGCGTACGAAGCGATGCGCGCGCTGCCCGAGGGTCCCGAGCGCACGGTGCAATACCGGAAGATGAACGAGATCATCGCCGCCTACGCGCCCTGGATCCTCGACCGCTACACTATCCAGAATCAACTCGTGCAGCCTTGGGTCAAGGGCATGAAGCTGCATCCGTTCCTGCGCGACCGCTACATGTACTTCGACGTCGCGCGCTGACGCGATGCCGCGGCAGTTTCCGGGTCTGACGATCACACGCGCCAGTGACGGCGCGCCGACGCGCGTTGCAGGACGGCTGCGTCTTTCGGGAAACCGCACGATCGACGCGAGCATCGAAGTGCCCGAGGACGGCACGCTCGCCGACGAGGAGCTCGTCGAGGCCGCGCTGGTGCTATTGCGGGAGAACTATCCGGGCGCGCGGTGGGCCGATCCGCAAGCCGCCGCAGCGACGGCGAGCGTGACCGGCGCTCGCAAGCCCGCAGCCTGGCTGTTCCGCTTTCCGCTCTATCTGCTGCTGTGGACGGTCCTGATCGCGCCGATTTCGTACGGCATCGAGCACGCGTTTCGCGAGAGCGTCATCGTGCCCGCGTGCGCGCAATGGGGACGAGAGCGGGGTGTAGCGTTCGGCTCGTACTCGCACGGCGGCGGCGAGTGGACCAGCGTTTTCAACCTGACCGGCGCATACAGCGCGCCCGGCTGCTATTTCACCGGCGGCCATCCGAACTTCGCGCCGCTTCGCGAGATCGGCGGCGGGCGCCTTTCCTGGATCGCGGCGCTCGGGGGACCGACGATGGTGCTCGCGGGGTTCGTGATCACGACGGCGATCGTCGTGCTGATCGCGTTCGTCGTGGAGATAGTCTTGCGCTCGCGAGGCGGCGCAATCCACTCCTGAAGTCAGGCAGGCGCACCCAGCCGCAGGTTCGCCGGCACGGCGACGTCGATCAGCTTCGGCATCGGCAGATGCAGCGAGGCCATCAGCGCAACGAATTCCGCGCGGGATCGTCCGGCCAGACGCGCGTTGTGCTGCCGCTCGTGACCGATCGTCGACGCATGGTGCCCGTTGTAGTCGTGCGCGGGGAACACGAGCGTCGTATCCGGTAGCGAGAACAGCTTCTGCGTCACGCTGTCGTAGAGTTGGCCCGCGTCGCCGCCCTGGAAATCGGTGCGTCCGCAACCGTCGACGAACAACGCATCGCCGGTGAACACGCAACCATTCCACAGGTAGCTTGCGCTCCCCGCCGTGTGACCGGGCGTCGCGAATACGCGGATCGGCGGCGCATCGCCGAAGCGGATGTCGTCGCCATCCGTCACTTCGCGGTCCGCACCGGCGACACCCGCGCCCGCAGGCACGACGACGGCCGCCTCGGTCAGCTTGCGCAGCAGCGCGGCCGACGTGACATGGTCCGCATGCACGTGCGTCTCGAGGACGTGCGTCAACGTCAGCGAAAGGCGGGTCAGCTCGCCCATGTCGCGCTCGGCGGCGGTGTCGACCGGATCGATCAGCACCGCTGCGCCGCCGGGCCGGTCGAATAGCAGGTACGTGTACGCGCACGTCGTCGCGTCGAACCGCTGCAACATGCCGAACGTGGCGCTCACTTCGCGGCGTTCCGTGAGATCGTCACGTTCAACATTCGCTCTTGGCAGGTTTGGTCGGCGCCGCGTGGATGTTGTCCACCCAGGGGACGTTCTCCGGATTCGGCTCGACGTCCGCGATGTCCAGGTTGACGACGACGGGCTCCTGCCCGCTTCGACACAGCACGCAGGACAGCGGCTCGCTATCGCTTGCGTTGATCTCCTGGTGCGGTACATAGGGCGGGACGTAGATGAAATCGCCCGGGCCCGCCTCGGCGGTGAACTCGAGGCGCTCGCCCCACTTCATCCGCGCCTTGCCGGTCACCACGTAGATCACGCTTTCGATCGGGCCGTGGTGGTGAGCGCCGGTCTTCGCCTTCGGATGGATGACGACCGTGCCCGCCCACAGCTTCTCGGCGCCCATGCGCGCGTGATTGATCGCGGCGGCGCGGTTCATTCCGGGCGTCTGTGCCGTATTCGGGTCGAGCTGGTCGCTGCGAACCACCCGGACGCCGTGATGCTTCCATTTCGGCTCGTCCATCGCACGCCTCCGCCATCGGTCCGAGGCCGTAACGCTAGCGCGGCCGCGGGCCGGCGTCGAGCCGGGCTTGACAATAGGTAAGCCATGGCTTACTGTAAGTCATGGCTTACGAAAATGCGCTCTCGGCACTGGCCGATCCGACGCGACGCGCGATCTACGAGTCGCTTCGCGGTCCCGCACGCGCGGTGGGTCAGATCGCGAGCGGCTTTCCCGTTTCCCGACCCGCCGTCTCGCAGCATCTTCGCGTCCTGCGTGAAGCGGGACTCGTGAGCGAGTCGCGGCAGGGCACGCGACGGCTGTACGCCGCGAATCCTGCCACCGCGCTGGAGCTGCGCGACTATTTCCAATCGATGTGGGAATGCGCGATGCGGTCTTACGCGCGCCACGTCACCACCCAGGAGCAACGCCATGGCCGCAAGCAACGTCGTCGCTGACCCGCAAGGCACGCTGGCGCCGATCGTCGTCGATCTCGTCGTGCCGTGTCCGCCGGATCGCGCGTTTCACTACTTCACGCACGACATCGGCCGCTGGTGGCCGCTGGCCACCCACTCGCTCGGCCGAAGCCGACGCGGCGGACGTGCGTTTCGAGCCGCGCGAAGGCGGCCGGCTGATCGAAACGCGGCGCGACGGTCGCGAGCACACCTGGGGAACGGTGACGACCTGGCAGCCGGGCCGTCATCTGGCATTCAGCTGGCACCTCGATCGCGATCCCGCGACCGCGCAGTGGGTCGATGTTCGGTTCGCGGCCGATCCCGCCGGCACGCGCGTGACGCTCACGCACGGCGGCTGGGAGCGCCGCGAGGACGGCGCCACGGTTCGCGAGAACTACGTGGGTGGCTGGAAGTTCGTGCTCGGGGAGCGGTATGGCGGGTATTGCGCGGAGTCACTGCGCCTCGGGTGACGCCAAAGACGCTGGATCCCCGCCTCCGCGGGGATGACGCAGTCGCACTCCGGCCGCGCTCACGCGCGGCCGGGCTCATGCGTCACTTCACCAAGCCCATCAACTTCGCCGTGCCCATGTAGCCCTGCGTGCGCTCCTTCAGGAACGCCGGCATCTGCTCGTAACCGATGTCGGTCACCTCGAATCCGCTCTCGATCATCCGCTTGCGAAGCTCCGGATCCTTGTTCAGCGTGTCCATCATGTCCGACACCTGCTTGCGGACGTTCTCCGGCGTCGGCTTCGGCACGGCGACCCCGCGATACGCGCCATCGACCCAGCTGACGCCGAGCTCGGTGAACGTCGGCACGTCCGGAAATTGCGGGACACGCTTCTCGGTCGCGACCGCGAGCATCCGCATTTTCCCCTTTTGCTTGATCGCGAGCGGCGTGTACGACATGGCCGCTGACACGTGCCCGCCGAGCACCGATGCGATCAGATCCCCTGTGCCCTTGAACGGTACGTAGGTCGTCTTCACGCCGAACTCGCGGTTGAACCGCTCGTGGGCTGCATGGTTCGCCGAGTTCAGCGACGAGCCGGCGATCGTCAGTGCGCCCGGCTTCTCCTTCGCAGCCTTCACCACATCGGCGAACGTCTTGAACGGGCTGTCGGCGGCGACGATCAACGCATCGGGCGTGTAATGAAAGAAATAGACCGGCGTCATGTCCTCGGTCTTGTACTGCACCGTACCTTCGAGCGGCTGCAGCACGATGTGCGGAAGGTTGATGCCGGCGATCGTGTAGCCGTCGGCCGGCAGCGAGTTGAGCTGCTGCCAGACCACCGCTCCGCCACCGCCCACGCGGTTGATGACGACCATTTCCTGCTTGAACTTCTGCGAGAACGTCTGCTGCTGAAGGCGCGCTGCAATGTCGGATTCGCCGCCGGCGGGGAATGGAATGATGTATTGCACCGGCCGGTCCGGGTAGCCCGCCGCGTGCACGGGACAGGCGAGCGCCAGCGAGACGGCGAGGCCGGCCGCGAGGCGGCCCCAATGGGATGCGGTCATGCGAATCCTCCTCCGAAGTCGATTCGTGCGCCCGCGTGATTGGGGCGTCGAGCAAATCGTACACAATCCGCGCGCCCGGCACACGCCGATCGAGGCTATCGCGAGAGCGGGCACTCTCGGTCCGCCGTTGCAGCGCAGTATCATGTCTGTTTCCACGAGGAGACGCCAAATGGCCCAACGCGAAGTCGTCATTCTCTCCGGGGCGCGCACGCCGATCGGAACCTACGGCGGCAGTCTCAAGGATTTCCCGCCGACCGACCTCGCGGCCCGCGTGGTGCGCGAGGCGGTATCGCGCGCGAAAGTGGATCCGAACGACGTCGGGCAGTGCGTGTTCGGCAACGTGATCCACACCGAGCCGAAGGACATGTACCTGTCGCGCGTCGCGTGCCTGAACGGCGGCCTGCCGCATGACAGCGGCGCGCTGACGCTGAACCGGCTGTGCGGCAGCGGGCTCCAGGCGATCGTAAGTGCATCGCAGTACATCCTGCTCGGCGACACCGACGCAGCGGTGGCGGGTGGCGCCGAGAGCATGAGCCGCGGCGGCTACCTGGCGCCGTTCGCGCGCTGGGGTGCGCGCATGGGTGACGCGAAGATGATGGACATGATGGTCGGCGCGCTGACCGATCCGTTCGACACCATCCACATGGGCATCACCGCCGAGAACGTTGCCGCGCAATGCAAGCTCACCCGCGAGCAGCAGGACGCCTACGCGGTCGAGAGCCATCGCCGCGCCGCGGCCGCGACGGCGGCCGGCCACTTCAAGTCGCAAATCCTGGCGTTGGAGACGAAAGGCAAGAAGGGCCCGGTCGTGATCGACACCGACGAGCACATCCGCGCCGACGCGACGATCGAGGGCATGGCGAAGCTGAAGGCCGTTTTCCAGAAGGAGAACGGCACCGTCACGGCGGGCAACGCGTCCGGCATCAACGACGCCGCCGCCGCGGTCGTGCTGATGGAGCGCTCGACGGCGGATCGCAAGGGCCTGAAGCCGATGGCGCGCCTGATCTCGTACGGCCACGCGGGCATCGATCCGAAGATCATGGGCCTCGGCCCGGTCTCGGCGGTCAAACGCGCGCTCGCGAAAGCGGAGCTCAGGATCGGCGATCTGGACGTCATCGAGTCGAACGAGGCGTTCGCGGCGCAGGCGATGGGCGTTTCGCAGCAGCTCGGGCTCGATGCGAAGAAGGTGAATCCGAACGGCGGCGCCGTCGCGCTCGGTCACCCGATCGGCGCGACCGGTTGCATCCTCACGATCAAGTGCATGTACGAGTTGCAGCGCACCGGCGGCCGTTACGGCCTGATCACGATGTGCATCGGCGGCGGACAGGGCATCGCGGCGGTGATCGAACGGATCGGGTAAACAAGAACCTACGAGGGATTAGACGCCCCCGGCGCTCGAATGCGCCGGGGGCGAATTCATTTGTACGTCAGCGCGGTGGCCTCCGTCCGCGGCGCGCTTGCACGTCACTCGCGAGGATCGTGATCAGCAACGCGAGCCCGCCACCCGCCGCGGCGAGGAACAGCAGCATCGCAAGGCCCGGATAACCGAAGATCACGAACGTCGTCGGCACGCTCATGAGCATCGCGGCGCCGATGATCAAGGCGGCGAGCACCAGACCCATCGCGATCCGGTTCGCAACTTTCTGCATGCCGGCCATCAGCGTCGCTTCGTCGATCGCGTCGACATTGACCTTGATCTCGTTGTCGGCAAGGCGCCCGAGGATCTGGTTCAGCCGGCCGGGAAGGCTGTGCAGAAGGTTCTGCGTCTCGAGCGCGCCCTGGAATACGCCCGCCAGCGAGAGGTCGCGGCGCATCCGCTGCTCGACGATCACGGCGGCGTGCCGGCGCAGCGCCTCGTTCGGATCGAACGTCGGGGAGAGCGTGCGCGCGATCTGGTCGAGGTTCAGAAGCGTCTTGCCGATGAGCGCGAATTCGGGCGGCAGCCGGATACCGTGTCGCACCGCCGTGCGCGTGACCTCGAGGACGAAGCGGCCGAGCTGGACATCCTTCGCCTGCGAGCCCTGCAGCCGCGTCACGAGACCCGAGATCTCGCGGCGGAACCCGGCCTCGTTCGTGTCGCTGGTGCGCTCGCCGGCGAGCAGGATCACGCGCGCGGCATCGTCGGGACGCCGGTCGATCAGCGACAGCGTGAGCTGCAGCAGCCGCTCCTGCGTCGGCGGCGTGACCCGCGCGACCATGCCAAGGTCGAGCAGCACCAGGTGCCCGTTGTCGGCGAGGAACACGTTGCCCGGGTGCGGGTCTGCGTGGAAGAACCCATCGGCGAGCATCTGCTTCAGGTACGCACGGAACAGCTCGTCGGCGAGCGCGTCGCCGTCCATCTCGAGCCGCGTCAGCGGCGACAGGTTCGTCACCTTGCGTCCGCGGACGAAGTCCATCGTGAGCACGCGCGCCGTGCTGTAGTCGTTCACCGGCCTCGGGACGAGGATGCGCGGAAAGTCGACGAGATTGCGCGACAGCGTGACGAGGTTGGCCGCCTCCTCGCGGAAATCCAGCTCGCGCAACACGGTACGACGAAATTCCGCCAGCAATCCGGCGAGGTCGAACTTGCGTCCGAGCTCGGTGCTGCGCTCGAGGAAGCCGACGATGTCGGTGATCGCTTCGAGATCGGCCTCGACGCGCGCACGGATGTCCGGCCGCTGCACTTTCACCGCCACTTCGCGGCCGTCGCGCAGGCGCGCGTAATGAACCTGCGACATCGACGCGGCGGCCACCGGCTTGTCGGCGAAATACTCGAATGCCTTCGACAGCCGGACGCCGAGCTCGTCACTGACGATGCGCTTCGCCTCCTCGCCGGGAAACGGCGCGCAATTGTCCTGCAGCCGTGCGCACGCGTTCGCATAGGCGGGCGGCAGGATGTCGGGGCGCGTCGAGAGCAGTTGGCCGAGCTTGATGAACGTCGGACCGAGCCGCTCGAGCTCGTGCGCCAGCGCTTCTGCGTCCACCGGCGCCGGTGCGTCGGGAGGCAGCTGGTCGGCGAACGTTGCTGCCATCCCCGACTGGCGCACGAGGTCGCCCCGGCCGAACTTGAGCAACAGCAGGGCGACATCCCGGTATCGCTTGAGGTGCTCGATCTTCATGTCGCCCTCTCCACGGGGCAGCATATCCCGACATTGTGGCCGGACGGTCTCGCTTAAGGCTGTCGGACATCGAATGACAGACGTCGCTATCGGACGGTCGCCAAACGTGCGGCGGTCGCAATGCGATCGAGGGGGCGCGCACTAACCCAGGTTGGGTGCCAGGCGCCTGCGCGCTGCGGCGACGTCGATGCCCGCGCGTCGCGCGAAGTCGGCGAGCTGGTCCTCGCCGATCCGTCCCACGGCGAAATAGCGCGCGTCGGGATGCGAGAAGTAGAAGCCGGACACCGCTGCCGCCGGCAGCATCGCGAAGTTCTCCGTGACCGTCATGCCGATCGCGGGCGCATCGAGCAATTCGAACAGCGGGCCCTTGACCGCGTGATCCGGACACGCCGGATAGCCGGGCGCCGGACGGATACCGCGGTATTCCTCGCGGATCAGCGCGGCGTTGTCGAGCGTTTCGTCGCGCGCGTAGCCCCACAGCTCGCGGCGCACCTTGCGATGCAGCCATTCCGCGAACGCCTCGGCGAGCCGATCGGCGATCGCTTTCAGCATCAAGCCCGAGTAGTCGTCCTTCTTCGCCTCGAACTCGGCGAGCTTGCGCTCGATGCCGAGTCCGGCGGTGACGGCGAACGCTCCGACATAGTCGTTCGGACCGCCGGCCGGCGCCACGAAATCGGCGAGCGTGTAGTTCGGCTTGCCTGGCGGCCGCGGATTCTGCTGTCGCAAGCCGTGCCATACGAGCGCAGCGTCGGCCCGCGATGCGTCACGCCAGAGCACGATGTCCTCGTCGCGGGCACTTGCCGGCCAGAAGCCGATCACGCCATTCGCCGTGAGCCAGCGTCCCGTCGATGACGTCGCTTGAGCATCGCCTGGCCTTCGGCAAACACGGTGCGCGCCGATTCGCCGACGACCGGATCGTCGAGAATCGCAGGGAACGGCCCGGCGAGCTCCCACGCCTGGAAGAACGGCGCCCAGTCGATGAGCTGCGCGATCTCGGCGAGGTCGGCGTTGCGGATCGCGCGGCGGCCGAGGAACGTCGGGACCGGCGGCGCGTAGCGCGACCAGTCGGTCGCGAATGCATTCGCCCGCGCGTCGGCAAGCGAAATGAGCTGCGGGCCTTTCTTCTTCGCATGCTGCTCGCGGATCTTCTCGTAGTCGGCAGCGACTTCCGTCACGTAGCCGGCGCGCTGCTCGGGCGACAAGCAGGCTGGTCGTCACGCCGACGGCACGCGACGCGTCCGGCACGTACACGGTCGGCCCCGAGTAGTGCGGCGCGATCTTCACCGCGGTATGCACGCGCGACGTCGTCGCTCCGCCGATCAGAAGCGGCAGCTCGAAGCCCTCGCGCTCCATCTCGGCCGCGACATGCGCCATCTCCTCGAGCGACGGCGTGATGAGGCCGGAGAGGCCGATCGCGTCCGCGTTGTGCTCGCGCGCAGTCGCCAGGATCTTCTGCGACGGCACCATGACGCCGAGATCGACGACGTCGAAGTTGTTGCACTGGAGCACGACGCCGACGATGTTCTTGCCGATGTCGTGCACGTCGCCCTTGACCGTCGCCATCACGATCCTGCCCTTCGGCTTCGCGGCGACGCCGGAGGCCGCCTTCTCGGCCTCGATGAACGGAACGAGATGCGCGACCGCCTGCTTCATCACCCGCGCGCTCTTCACCACCTGCGGCAGGAACATCTTGCCCGCGCCGAACAGGTCGCCGACGACGTTCATGCCGTCCATCAGCGGCCCTTCGATCACCTCGATCGGCCGACCGCCGCGCGCGGCAACGGCAAGCCGCGCCTCCTCGGTGTCCTCGACGATCCAGTTCGCGATCCCCTTCACGAGCGCGTGCGTCAGCCGCGACTCGACCGGCTCGTTGCGCCACGCGAGGTCTTCCTCGGGCTTCCGGCCCTTCGCCTTGTAGTTTTCCGCGAACGTGACGAGGCGCTCGGTGCCGTCGGCGCGCCGGTTCAGCACGACGTCCTCGACCAGATCGCGCAGCGTCGGATCGAGCTCGTCGTAGACGCCGAGCTGGCCGGCGTTGACGATGCCCATCGTCAGGCCGGCGCGAATCGCGTAGTACAGGAACACCGTGTGGATCGCCTCGCGCACCGGGTCGTTGCCGCGAAAGCTGAACGACACGTTGCTGATGCCGCCGGACACCTTGGCGTGCGGCAGGTTCGCCTTGATCCAGCGGGTCGCGTCGATGAAGTCGACGGCGTAGTTCGCGTGCTCCTCGATGCCGGTCGCGATCGCGAACACGTTCGGGTCGATGACGATGTCCTCGGGCGCGAAGCCGACGCGCTCGACCAGCAGCCCGTAGCAGCGCCGCGCGATGGACGTCTTGCGCTCGAGCGTGTCGGCCTGCCCCTTCTCGTCGAACGCCATCACGACGACCGCTGCGCCGTAGCGCTGCACGAGCTTCGCCTGGCGCAGGAACTCGGCCTCGCCTTCCTTGAGCGAGATCGAGTTGACGATCGGCTTGCCCTGCACGCACTTGAGCCCCGCCTCGATCACTTCCCACTTCGACGAGTCGATCATCACCGGCACGCGCGCGATGTCGGGCTCGGACGCGATGAGATTCAGGAAGCGAACCATCGCGGCCTTGCTGTCCAGCATCGCCTCGTCCATGTTGACGTCGATGATCTGCGCGCCGTTCTGCACCTGCTGGCGCGCGACCTCGACGGCCGACGCGAAGTCGCCGGACAGGATCAGCTTGCGCGAAGCCGCGCGAGCCGGTGACGTTCGTGCGCTCGCCGACGTTGACGAACAGCGAATCGTCACCGATCAGGAGCGGCTCGAGGCCGGCGAGGCGCATGGGGTGGGGCATGACGCGCAGCGCCCCCTCACCCTGGCCCTCTCCCCCGTGGCGGGGGAGAGGGAATGGTCGCGGTGGTGCGCCCTCGCTCGCGCGCGGGAGGGGGTCGGGGTGAGCGTGTGATGCGAAACTCACGCCGCGGCCTCGATCTCGCGATCGACCGGCCGCTGGTGCGGCGGAATGCCCGCGACCGCGTCGGCGATCGCGCGCACGTGCGCAGGCGTCGTCCCGCAGCATCCGCCGATGATGTTGACGAAGCCGCTCTTCGCGAAGTCCTTGACCAGTCGCGCAGTCTGCTCCGGGGTCTCGTCGTAGCCGGTGTCGGACATCGGGTTCGGCAATCCGGCGTTCGGATAGCACGACACGAACGTATCGGCGACGTGCGCGATCTCCTCGAGATACGGGCGCATCAACGCGGCGCCGAGCGCGCAGTTGAGCCCACTGCAAGCGGCTTCGCATGCCGTACCGAATGCCAGAAAGCCGTCGGCGTCTGGCCGGACAGCGTGCGGCCCGAAGCATCGGTGATCGTTCCGGACACGATCAGCGGCAGCCGTCCGCCCGCGGCGTCGAACGCTTGCTCGATGCCGAACAAGCGCCGCCTTCGCATTCAGCGTGTCGAACACGGTCTCGACGAGCAGCAGATCGGCACCGCCTTCGATCAGCCCTTCCGCGGCCTCGCGATACGCAGCCACGAGCTCGTCATAGGTGACGTTGCGCGCGCCCGGATCGTTGACGTCCGGCGAGATCGACGCAGTGCGGTTCGTCGGCCCGAGCGCGCCGGCGACGAACCGCGGACGGTCGGGCGTCCTCGAGGTCCAGCGATCCGCGGACTCGCGCGCGATCGACGCGGCGGCGCGGTTGATATCGCGGACGCGATGCTCGAGTCCGTAGTCCGCCTGCGCGATCCGCGTCGCGTTGAACGTGTTCGTCTCGGTCAGGTCCGCGCCGGCCTCGAAATAGGCGTCGTGGATCTCGCGGATCGCCTGCGGCCGCGTGAGCACGAGCAGGTCGTTGTCGCCCTTGAGATCGTGCGTATGGTCGTGAAGCCCGCACGCCATGCCGCCGCGGAAATCGTCCTCCGACAGCTTGAGCTGCTGGATCATCGTTCCCATCGCGCCGTCCAGGATCAGGATGCGGTCGCGAAGCAGACGGGTCAGTTCGGCGGTGCGGTCGGGTTGCATAAGGCCTCCGTACGTGGCAACGACAATAAAAAACCCGTTCAGCCAGCGGCCGGACGGGTCGTCGTTGCCGCTTTAGCTGGATTTGTAGAGCGCCCGCAAGCTGTGGAGCCGTCACCGGCCCTGATCAAATCGGCGCTTGAGCGTATTAGTGTAACACGACACGCGCCGGGTCTTGACAGCGCAGCCCGGCTCCGCCGACGCTTGGCGGATGCTCGATCCCGATATCAGGAAGCTGCTCGACACGGTGTTCGTCGACCCGCCGGACGCGACTGCCCCGGACGTCCAGGCCTTGCGCGCCTCCGCGGAAAGCGCGCCCGCGCTGCTGGGCGAACCGCCCGAGAACGTCACTGTCGTTCGCGACGTCCTGGCCGCAGGCACGCGCGGCCGCCGCGTACCGCTGCGACTCTACGATCCGTCGCCGGGCGGAACGAAGCCCCTCGTGCTGTTCGCGCACGGCGGAGGCTGGGTCACCGGCTCGCTCGACTCGCACGACCGTCTGTGCCGCATGCTCGCGAACCGGCTCGACGCGGTGGTCGCCTCGGTCGGCTATGCCTGCGCACCGGAGCATCGCTATCCGGCTGCGCTCGATGACATGGACGCTGCGTGGCACTGGTGCAAGGAGGAGGCGCGCGCGCTTCACGCGGATTCGAGTCGCATGGCCGTGGCCGGCGACAGCGCGGGCGGCAACCTCGCAGCTGCGCTCACGATCCGCCTGCGCGCGCGACGCGAGGCGCAACCGGTGCTTCAGTTGTTGCTTTATCCCGCGGTCGATGCCCGCGCGTCATCGGAGTCGTACGATGCGTTCGCGACCGGGCACAACCTTTCCGCGGACATGATGCGCTGGTACTGGAAGGCCTATGCCCCGAACGCCGATCCCGACGATCCGGAGCTCGCGCCGCTTGCTGCGCGCGATCATTCGCGCGCTCGCGCCGGCGATCGTCGCCTGGGTGCACGCGGACGTGCTGCGCGACGACGGCCTCGCCTACGCACGCAAGCTCGAGGCGGCCGGCGTGCCGACGCGCCTGATCGAATGCCCGGGCATGGTCCACGGCTTCCTGCGCTGGAGCGGCGCCGTTCCCGCGTCCCGGACGTGCATCGACGCGATCTGCGCGGCGGCGAAGCCGGTGCTGCACGGTCCTGCCCCGGCGGCATAACGATCGAACCGCCCGGTCTATCGGCGGCACCCCGCGCGTGCTAACTTATCCGGTTCCGATTCCGTGCCGAGTCCAAGCGCCATGAAGCACCTGTCTCCCAGCGAAGCGCAGAAGCTGCTGCAGGAGAACCCGCAGGCGGTGTTCATCGACTGCCGCAGCGAGATGGAATACCTGTTCGTCGGCCATCCGGTCGGCGCGCAGCACGTCGCCTGGAACGACGGTCCCGACTGGGACATCAATCCGCATTTCGTCGGCCAGGTGAAGAAGGTCGCGAGCATGAACCGTCCGATCGTGCTGATCTGCCGCAGCGGTCACCGCTCGGTCGATGCAGGCCTGGCCCTCGAGGAAGCCGGCTTCAAGGAAGTGTTCAACGTCCTCGAAGGGTTCGAGGGTCCGCTCGACGAGGACCACCATCGCGGCACGCTCGGGGGTTGGCGGCGCGAGGGATTGCCTTGGGAGCAGTTGTAGCGCGATTCCGACGCGGAACGCAGGCGTCGCTCCAGAAACAGAAGGGCTCCCGCGGGAGCCCTTCGTTGCGTGCGACGTTGCGTTCAGCCGCGGCGTTGTCTGCGCGCGACGCCGAGCCCCGCGAGTCCCAATGCCGAGCAACGCGAGCGTACCCGGCTCGGGAACGAGCGCTGCCGGGAACGCCGATCTGGAAGCCGTGCCAGTCCTCGGCGAACGGGACGGTGCAGCTGATCGACGTGAACGTGCCGATGAACTGGATGAGGCCGTGGCCTTCGATCGCCCTGCAGGATGTCGCCGGCGAGCTCGTCGAGCGATGCCCGGCCGCCCCAAGAAGCCCGGGACCGGAAGTTCAGAATCGTCGAACGGCGCATCGACGAAGTCGTAGTTGCACCTGGACAGTTCGGTTGTCCGAGGCTCATGATCGCCATGACCGGGTTCGTCACCGCCGACGAGAACGTGATCGTCTGCAGTGCCGGTAGCGGTTACCGCCGTTCAGGCGAATGATGTCGCTGTCGGGCGGTCCGTTGTCCAGGCCCGGCGCGGTGAAGATCGCCGGGTTGACGGCCCAGTAAGTTCGTCCCGCCGGCCGGTCTGTGCGGCCGGATTGATGTTGCCGCTGAAGCTGACGCTGATGCCGCCGATCGTGACCGGAGGCGGTCGTGGCGTTCGCGCTGGTCCAGTCGGCCCAGGTGACTGGTACCGCGAACGCCGCACCGGACAATGCGAACCAGCTTGCGGTGACGAGCGCGGCGATGATGCCAAGATTGCGTTTCATGTGCTCTCCTGATTGCGGCAATGCCGAGCATTCCGAATCGCAAGAATCGGACCTAGCGGAGATCACCCTGATCTCGACGCTTTCTAGCGTCCCATCCAGCCGATCCGCAGAACTGTAACGACCGCCGACTATAGCGCGAATCCTGACGATGGCCCGCAAGGACGCGTGGCACCTTTTTGCCGGGAGTCGATTCATGCGGTCGCCATGACGGTCGGCGAAAAAGGCGTGTGCGACGTCGTTGGATGATGCGGCGCCGGCGCTCGGAATTAGGCGCGCGCCTTAAGGGCGGCCCGTCGGCGCGCGCGGGCAAGGCAACGAAACGACGCGTGTCTTGCGGCGGGCTGCTGTTTCACCGGAAGCTTTTCTGCCGAAGCTCGTGCGCGGATTCCGCTTCGTATTGGACGTCGTCGCTGCACAACCAGACCGAGTGAGCGTGTTCTTCACGCGGTCGACTCGGGGCGGCCCGTCGGCGACCGCCGGCAACGGCAGCAGACGAACGAGCGTGGCGCGAGCGCCGTGCCGACCGGACAAATCGAGGATAGGGATCGCATTGCACAGCACCGTCCCTGCCACGATCGCTAGATGCCCGCCTACGGCCCGCTCTGCACGCGAGTTCTACGACGCGGACAAGCCGCGCGCGGAGGACGCGGAGCTCGCGTGGTACGAAGCGCGGCTGCCGCGGGACGCGGGGCCGGTGCTGGAAGCGATGTGCGGGTCGGGACGTTTGCTGGTCCCGCTGCTGCAGCGTGGATTCCACGTGCACGGGGTCGACACGTCCGCGGCGATGCTCGCTTCGTGCGAAGCGCGACTCGCGGCCGCGCAGCTGACGACGCCGCTGTTCCGGCAGGACCTGGCGGAGCTGAACGTTCCGTTCCGCTACGGCGCAGCGTTCGTCGCTGCCGGGTCGTTCCAGTTGCTCGCCGATCCGGCGTCGGCGAAGTCGGCGCTCGAGCGGATTCACGCGCATCTCGTGCCGCCGGGATTGCTGCTGCTGGACCTTTCGATTCCCGACGCGGCGCTTCATCCGCCCGCCGCGCCGCTCGTCGAGGTGCGCGCAGTCAAGCTGGCCGACGGCGATCGCATCACGTTGCGCAGCGAAACGCTCGTCAACACGCACGCGCGTCAACTCGACATCGCGCTCCGCTACGAGAAACGTGACGCCGTCCGGCAGCATCAAGCGCGAGGACGAAACGCTGGTGCTCACCTGGTACGACGAAGCGCAGATCCGAGGCGCTGCTCGAAGAGGCCGGCTTCGCCGACGTGACGATCGAGCCGCCTGCGCTATGCGGCGACGGGCGAGCGTGCATTCGGCGTGCGCGCCCGCGCTGCGCGCTGAACGCTTTACCAGCTGCCCGACGCCCCGCCGCCGCCCGAGGAGCCGCCGCCGCCGGAGAATCCGCCGCCGGAGCTTCCGCCGCTCGACGAGCCGCCCGAGCTCGACCCGCCGCTCGTGATCACCATGCCGCCCATGCGTCGTGCGGCCGGTCGACTTCATTTCCTTCGCGGCCTTCGCGTACCAGTCGGTGCCGCGCAGCAGCAGCTTCGCGAGCGGAAATCCGACGACATAGGTGACGAGGCAGAGCAGCGCACCCTTCACGCCGACGATGATGATCGGGAACATCGCCCAGAACGGGATCAGGAACAGGTAGAGGAACCAGCCCATGCCCGGCGTCATGATGCCGATGAACGTGAACAGGCCGATGATCCCGAAGATGAACGCGCCGAGCAGGATGCGCATCGGCCACGGCGGCAGGTCCTTCTCGAATTCGCTGACGTCCGCCGAATCGAGGAAGCTCAGGAAGCCCTGCTTCGTTTCGCTCGCGGCGGTGTCCGCGGACGCGCCGCTGGACGCCGCGCTGCCCTCGAGCGTTCCGACGATCGCGGCAACGCCCTGCGCCACGCCGCCGTCGTAATCGTTCGCCTTGAAGCGCGGCGTCATGCGGTCGCGGATGATGCGCGCCGCCGCGGCATCGGTGAGCGTGCCTTCGAGCCCGTAGCCGACCTCGATGCGCATGCGCCGGTCGTTCGGCGCGACGACGACGAGCACGCCGTTGTCCTTGCCCTTCTGGCCCGAGCTTCCAGGCCTCGAACACGCGTACGGCGAAGTCCTCGACGCTGTCGCCATCGAGACTCTTCACCGTCAGCACCGCGATCTGGTTCGTCGTCCGGTCCTCGTGCGCCTTGAGATCCGCCGCGAGCTTCGCGCGCGTCGCCGGCGACAGGATCTCCGCATTGTCGACGACCCGGCCGGTCAGATAGGGGACATCGGCTGCGCTCGCGATGAACGATGCGATCAGCGCAAGCACGCCGAACGCGCAACGGACGCGGTTCGCGATCATGGCGCCTCCCCTCGCAGCAGCGCGTCCGGCAACACATTTCGCGCGCGCGTCCGCTCGCTGCCGCGAATCCCTTGCCGGTCAACAGCGCTTCGATCGCGCCAAGCCCGGCCGAGAATGCGTCGGCCGTGCGGCCCTCGCGAAGCTTCGGCGTCATCTGCGCGACGACCGCTTCCCATTCGGACGTCGTCACGCGGCCGCGGCAATACACGTCGGGCACGATGACGACGCGATGCTCGAACTGGCTGACCAGGATCAGCACGGCGTCGCGGCGCGGCGTCGCGAACAGCTCGCGCGTCAGGAACAGGCTCTCCGCGCATTGCCGGGCTTCGGCCTTCGCGCGCTCGGGGCCGAGGAACAGCTTCGCGAACGCAGGCACGCGCATGGCGACGAGCCCGGCCACGGCACCGCCCGAGAGGATCGCGAGCGTCTGCATGAGCAATGCTTGCGCCGACAACCAATCGGGCCGGCCGATGTCGATCGCGAGCGCGATCAGTCCCGCCAGCGACGCGCCGAGCGCGAACGCGCGCCACGGCAGCTCGGGATAGAGATCGGCGCGCGGCACGACGGCTGCGACCACCTGCACGCCCGTCCTGGCTTCGACGTCGCCGATCCTGCGCTCGATCGCCTTCGCTTCCTCATCGGTGATCGGACTCATGCCCCTCCCCTGGCCGCCGCGGCGGACGCGTCGAGATCCAGCCGCATGTAGACCGGCGCGCCCAGCGGGTTGTGATAGTACGGCTCGCACTCGACGAACCCGAGGCTTTCGTACAGGCGCCGCGCCTGCGTCATCCGTTGCAGCGTGTCGAGCTTGAGCTCGCGATAGCCGATCTGCCGCGCTTCTTCGATGACGAGGCTCGCCAGCCGCCGGCCCCAGTGCTCGCCGCGTGCGCGCGGTTGCACGTAAAGCCGCTTGACCTCCGCCACGGATTCGCGATCGTCGTGCAGCGGGCGCAACGCGACGCAACCGAAAGCATCGCCGGAAGGACCTGCGAGCAGCAGCCGTCCGCGCGGCGGCGCATACGCACCCGGCAGCGTCGCAAGCTCCTGCGCGAAGCCCTGGAAGCACAGGTCCTCGTTGAGCCAGCTCGCGTATTCCTCGAAGAGCGAACGGGCGAGCGCGATATCGCGCGCGCCCGCTCGCCTGCCGGATCGCGGCGGGAGCGGCCGCACCGTCTTCGCCGAGCGTCAGCATCGACGGTCAGGCCCGCTTCTGCACGAGCAGCTGCTCGAGCCACGCGTTCGGCAGCAGCTCCCGCAGGCTGGCCGACGCATCGTCCGGCAACAGCACTTCGCAATCCAGGTTTCGAGGATCGACCTGCACCAGCAGTTCGCGGCAGCGGCCGCAAGGCGCGACGATGCGCTCGGCGTTCACCGCCACGATGCGGCGCACGACGGTCTCGCGCGACTTCAGCATCTCGGCGACGGCCGAATGCTCGGCGCAGAATCCGATGCCGCAGGCGAGATCGAGGTTGATGCCGGTGTAGACGTGGCCGCTCGCAGTCTCGAGCGCAGCACCGACGGCAGCGGCGGTCAGCGACGGCTTGGTCAGCGAGAACTCGCCGACGAGTGCTTTCGCCTGCGCGACCAGACGTCTCGCGATCGGCATCCATCAGCTCGTGCGCTCGCAGCCGCCCACGCGGATCTCGGTGCCGGAGTACGCGGGCGCGAGCTCGCGCAGCCTCGCGACCGCGGGCTGCGGCGGATCACGGATCACGAGCACCGTCTGCTGCACGCCCGCAGGGCGCGCGGCGACGCGGGCCCCGGTGATCCCCTGTTGCGCGAGCGCATCGGCGCGTCCGTTCGCGGCCGCCTCGGTACGGAAGATGCCGAGCGAAACGACATACTGTCCGCGTCCGAGATCGACGACCGAGACGTCGGTGATGCCGCGCGCGCGCAGCTCGGCCACGCGCCGCTCGGCGGCCGCCTGCGTCGGGAAGCCGCCGAGCGTCACCGAGTAACCGCCGGTGTCGACGCGCCGCGACGTGACCAGCGGGCCGAGGCCCAGCGGCGCCAGCTCGGTCATCGCGCGCGTGCGCTCCGCTTCGGACATCGGCCCCCATTCGACGCAGACATCGTTGAGCGAGGCGACCTTCGCCGGGCCGAGCGCTGCGACTTGTTGCGGCGTCAACAGCTTGAGCTTGTCCGGCTGCACTTGCTCGGCGAGTCGCTGCGCCTCGCCGCCCGGCGCCGAGTCGAGCCGCGTCAGCGCGAACAGCGCGAGGTTCGCGAGCAGCAGCAGGATGACGACTATTCGCACGGAGTCGGATTCGAATTTCGCGTCGGAAGGGTCGTTTCGATCACGGACGTCGAACGCGAAACTCGTAGCTGACCCCGGTGATTGATCTCGACGAGTCGCACTCGCCGACGGTAGAATTCCAACGGTACCCCTGCTACTCGCCGGCGATCGCCAGCACGCCCTCGAGCACCAGATTATCCACGAGCTCCACCGGAGCGTTAAGGTGCGGGCCGATTTCCGACGCCGCGCCGCCGGCGAGATAACAACGGACCGGTGCGCCCTGCGTGGAAAGGCGAGCGCGGGCGAGCTCGATCGCGCCGCACACGGCGTGCAGTGCGCCGGTATAAAGCCCGTCGGACGTGTTCGTCGGAAATTCGTCGAAGCGTCCCGGAGGGACTTTGAGCGCCGACGTATTCTCCGCGAGTGAGCGAAGCATCAGCCGCATGTTCGGAAGGATCAACCCGCCGCGGAACACGCCGTCGGCGTCCACCGAATCGATGGTCACCGCGGTACCGGCATTCACGACGATGATCGGCTGCGGGATCGCATCGGCTTCGTTCGCGCGCCGCCGTGCGGCGATGCAGGCGGCCCAGCGATCGGCGCCGAGCTGCGAAGGCTGCGAATAGCGATTGGTGATGCCGCAGGCGTACGCTGTCGCGACGAGCCATTCCATCGCGATGCGCCATCGCGTCAGCTGCCCTTCGACGCGAACGCGTGCGGCCTCGCCGGCGACGTTGACGCCGAGCGCGCGAAGCGGACGCGGCAGGTTCTGCCAGTCGCGGACTGCGAGCGTGCCGATCTCGGCGTTCGGGACGATGCCTTGCGCGACGTAACCGAGCGGGCTGACCAGCGCCCACTTCATCCGGCTGTTGCCGACGTCGACGACCAGCGTGTGGCTCATTGACATCGGCCGAAAGTGAAACCCTACTTTCGGCCGGGAAAGTCACCCGCTAATCGGTGGCAAAGCCACACGATTATCGGCGGAACGGCACGAAAGCGGCGCGACCCAGCGTAGCGAACGTCCACTCCGAACGTGCGACCGCCTAGGCCCGCCGCAGCGAGATCTCGCCGGTGAGGAAGCGTGCGCGGCGGGGTCCGTCGGCGAGCACGAGCGCGCCGCTCGCATCGACGCCGGCGACCTTGCCCATGACCGCCGCGCCATCCGGCAGCAGCAGGCGGACCGGCTTGCCCTGGTAGGCGTGCCGATGCTGCCATTCGGCCGCGAACGGGGCGAACCCTTCCTTCGCGTACTGGCTAAGCGTTGCCGCCAGCT
This sequence comes from uncultured beta proteobacterium, assembly GCA_963804205.1. Lineage (GTDB taxonomy): Bacteria > Pseudomonadota > Gammaproteobacteria > Burkholderiales > Casimicrobiaceae > VBCG01. Next base: position 345,605 of record CAWDPJ010000018.1, read on the forward strand.
CGGCGACGAGGCGGGCGAGCAGGCGGTTGCGATCGATGGCCGGTGCGCCGCGGCCTGCTACGGACGTGAGGTCGGTGACCGGCTGCGCGATATCGCGTCGCAGCTCGCGCGGCAGCCGCACATTGAGACCGACGCCGACGACGACCGTCGACGGGCCGAGCGCGTCGCCGTTCAGCTCGACGAGGATGCCGCCGACCTTGAGGTGCCGATGGATGAGATCGTTCGGCCACTTGAGATTGACGCCGGCGAGGCCTTCCTTCTCCAGTGCGTGGATCACGCCGACGCCGGCAGCGAGCGAAAGCCCGGCAAGGAAGCCCGCGCCCTGCTCGAACCGCCAGCCTAGCGAGAACGTCAGGCTGCCGCCGGCGACCGCCGTCCAGGTTCGGCCGCGGCGGCCTCGTCCTGCGGTCTGCCATTCGGCCGCCAGCGCGGCGCCGTGGATGTCCCGACGCGGCGCGCGGCGCAGCAGCTCGCTCGACGTCGAATCGAGCTGATCGACGATCTCGAGGTGGATCGGCGGCGACGGCAGGATCTCCGAAACGGGCTCCATCGCCGGTCAGCCCGATGTCGTCGTCGAGCTGCGGGCGAAGCGGCGACAAGCCGTTGCTCGCCAGCGTGACGCCGTATTCGATCAGGGCCGAGCGGACTTGGGCGGCGTCGAGAAAATCGGGCGCGGCGACCAGCCGATAACCCCGACCGCGAACGCGCTCGAGCGAAAGCCCGGCGGTCTCGGCCTGGCGCAGCAGCTGCGAAACGCGGGCGCGAGTCAGCCCCACCTTCGCGGCGAGGTCTTCACCGGAATGGAAAGCGCCGTCCGAAAGCTGGCGCAGCAAGGAGAATCCGAGAGGAGTAAGCACTAACCCGCGAGCCGGGGGACAAAGCATGACAGTTTAGCAGAGACGGCCCCGTAATGCACGATTTTGGCCATCCGATCAAGCATGTGCGGCCCAAAACGCCGCGCGCAAGTCCTTGCCACGTAAGACATCCGACCTCATTCTGGGCGTATAGTTGCCTGAGTCAAGCATCGTCCGCGAGCGGTCCGTCGTCACCGATTCGCCGGAGGAGCCCCGCATGCCTGCCTCGCCCCCTCCCGATGCCGTCCTCCCGGACGACACGATCGCCGCCGTCCGCCGCTACAACCGCTTCTACACGCAGCGGCTCGGACTGCTGAACGAGCGGCTGCTCGGAAGCCGATGGTCGCTCACCGAAGCACGGCTGCTCTACGAGCTCGCCCACCGGCACGCGCCTGCGGCCAGCGAGCTGGCGCGCGACCTGATGCTCGACGCCGGCTACGTTTCGCGAATCCTGCGGCGATTCGAAGCCGCCGGCCTGATCGAGCGCCAGCGCGACGGAGACGATGCGCGCCGCAGCCACTTACTGTTGACCTCGGCCGGCCGCGAATCGTTCGCAGCGCTCGAGCGCGGATCGCGAATGCAGATCGCGCGGCTGCTCGCGCCGCTGCCGTCACCGGCGCGCACTGCGCTCGTGGCGTCGATGTCGACGATCCACAGCCTGCTCGATCGACCGGACGAGCGCGGCCGGGCGGATCGGCACGCAGCGAACAGTGTCGTCGCTGCGTGAGCCTGCGCCCGGTGACGTCGGCTGGGTCGTCGAGCGTCACGGCGCGCTGTATGCATCCGAGTTCGGCTACGACGCGACGTTCGAAGGGCTGGTCGCCAAGATCGCAGGCGCTTTCCTCGAATCGCACGATGCTTCGCGCGAGCGCTGCTGGATCGCGGAACGCGCGGGTGCGCGCGTCGGTGCCGTTTTTCTCGTGAAGCTGGACGAGGACACGGCGAAGCTACGGCTGCTGATCGTCGAGCCCACCGCGCGCGGGCTGGGCGTGGGGGCACGAGCTGGTGGCGTGCCTGCACGGCCTTCGCCCGCGACGCCGGCTACAAGCGGATCACGCTATGGACGCAAAGCCATCTCGTCGGCGGCACGGCGGCTCTACGTGAACGAGGGTTATCGGCTCGTCGCCGAGGAGCCGCATCGAAGCTTCGGTCTCGAGCTGGTCGCTGAAACGTGGCAGCTCGACTTGGCGGCGGCGTAGCGCTACTCGTTCGGCAGGAAATCGGGCGTCGACAGATAGCGCTCCCCGGTGTCGTAGTTGAAACCGAGCACCGTCGCGCCGCGCGCGATGTCGGGTAGCTTCTTCGCGATCGCCGCAAGCGTTGCGCCCGAGGAGATGCCGACGAGCATTCCTTCCTCGCGCGCCGCCCGGCGTGCCATGTCCTTCGCAGCGTCGGCCTCGACCTGGATGACGCCGTCGAGCAAGGCCGTATCGAGGATCGCGGGCACGAATCCGGCGCCGATGCCCTGGATCGGATGCGGCGAAGGCTTGCCGCCGCTGATGACCGGCGACGCGGAAGGCTCGACCGCGAACACCTTGAGCTTCGGGAAACTTCTCCTTCAGCACGCGCGCACAACCGGTGATGTGTCCGCCGGTGCCCACGCCGGTGATCAGCACGTCCACGCCGCCGGGGAAGTCGTCGAGGATCTCGCGCGCCGTCGTGCGCATGTGCACCTCGACGTTTGCCGGATTCTCGAACTGCTGCGGCATCCACGACCCGGGCGTTTGCTCGATCAGCTCCTTCGCACGAGCGATCGAACCGGGCATCCCTTTCTCGCGCGGCGTCAGCTCGAAGCGGGCGCCGAACGCGAGCATCAGCCGGCGCCGTTCGATCGACATGCTGTCCGGCATGACCAGGACCAGCGGGTAGCCCTTGACCGCCGCCACCATTGCAAGACCGATGCCGGTGTTGCCGGACGTCGGCTCGATGATCGTCCCGCCGGGCTTCAGACGCCCGCTGCGCTCCGCGTCCTCGACCATCGACAGCGCGATGCGGTCCTTGATCGAGCCGGCGGGATTGGCACGCTCCTGCTTGATCCACACTTCGTGATCGCGGCCGAACATCCGCTGGATGCGCACGTGGGGCGTGCTCCCGATCGTTTCGAGGATCGAATTGGCTTTCATGTCGAGAAGCTCCGGAAGTGAAGAATGGAGGTGAGAAACTTCAGCAGGGTGTACGCCGGTCACATCGCCGCAAACCGGTCCGGTGACGCAATTCGCATCGCCGATACGATCTGCCGCTCGCGCGCATCGGACAGGACTTGCTTCCACGCCCCGGCGTTATCACGAGCGAGCAGCCACTCGGCTGTGTCGCGCACCGTGTCAGCGAGCGGAGCGAGTGCGCAAGCCTGCGGCGCTCGCCCGGTCGACATTCACTTCGTTCAAGCCCGCGCTGTCGGATTCGCTCGCCGGAATCCACAGCGGCAGGCCGACCCACGGCGAGACGTGGAAGTCGAGCAGTTTGCTGTCCGGCACCCAGACGACGGCAGGCGGTGACGACGCCGCCTCGACGCAGCTCGCGACCAAGTCACCGAACGTCCACTGGTGGGACGGTGACGTTGCATTGAAGGTTCCCGTGACCTGGCGCTCGACGAGATCGAGCATCCAGCTCGCGAGGTCTCGCGCGTCGATGAACTGGACCGGTCGCTCCGGCGGAGCGGGAGCGACCGCGTACCTGTCCCGGTCGCCAAGCAGTCGCGGATGGACGAAGCGCGCAGGCCAATAGCCGAACCGGTCGGTCGGGTCATGCGGGCCGACGATGAGCCCGGGCCGCACGAGCGTCGCGCGCGCGCCGAATGCGCGGGTCACCGCCGCTTCGCAGGCGGCCTTCAGCGCACCGTAGTGCTTCGCGATGTCTTCGCTGTCCGGCGTTTCGAGCGTGGCGAGCGTCGCGTTCTCGTCGAGCCCCGGGCGGTCGAGCTTTTCGTAGACCGAGATCGAAGACACGAACAGATACCGCGCGACGCGAGACGCGAGCAACGACGCCGACGCCTCCACGACGCGCGGCACGTAGCCCGACGTATCGATGACCGCATCCCAGCTTCCGCTGTCAAGCGCGTCGAGACCGGGGCCGACGCGCGGATCGCGGTCACCGGTCAGCGCGGTCACCCTGCTCCGCAATTCGTCGGGAAGGCTGCGGCGTCCGCGCGTGAACACCGTGACCTCGTGTCCGCGCGCGAGTCCGATCTCGACGACGTGGCGACCGAGAAACTGCGTGCCGCCGAGCAGCAGGAGCCGCATGCGCGTCAAGTCTTGAGGTCCCTGCGCAATGCCGGCGGCACGAGTCGCGCGATCGTCTTCGGCGAGCGCACGCGCGACACGATGACCCGCACGTCCATGCCGAGGATAATCGCCGGGCGCGCCGAACCAGTCGCCCTGCAGCGGCAGCGCCTGCGCGGGATCGCGCGCATGGGCGACGCGGATCAGATGCGCGGTGCGCGTCGCTCCGTTCGTGGGATCGAACGACACCCAGCCGGCGCCGGGCAGGAACACGTGCAGCCATGCGTGCGTCGCGCCGGCGCCCTGGACGTCGACGACACCGTCCTGGTTGTCGTCGCGGTCCAGCGCCGGGTCGTACAGATAGCCGGACACGTAGCGCGCCGCCATACCGAGCCGGCGCACCGCCTCCATCATCAGCAGCGCGAAGTCGCGACAGGTGCCGCTCTTGAGCACGAGCGTCTCGTCGGGCGGTCTGCGTGCCTTCGGCGTCGCGGGAGACGTACGCGAAATCGGCGCGGATCCGATTCGCGATCGCTGCGAGCAGCTCGCGGGTCAGCGGCCGCGGCTCGTCGGCGAAGAACGCGCGCGTCCATTCGTACAGGCGGCCTTCGGGATCGGGGTAGTGCGGCTCGAGCCGGGCGCCCAGGTCGCGTCGCTCTTCCGCCGTGTAGTCGAACGGAAAGCGCTCGGCATGCGGCGCGATCGGCTGCTCGAAGTCCTTCGCGCCCGACTGGCGGAGTCGCGAACCACGCGCGCACGCGCAACGTGTCGGCTTTCGGCACGCGGCGTGAACAGCGTGACCGAGTTGCTGAACACGTCCTGGATCTCGACGGATGTCGGCGGCCGGCGTGACCTCGAGCGAGCTCGCGAGCACGTCGAATTCGTGCGAAGAGCGCGGGCGGTACAGCAGCCGGTGCTCGAGGAAGCGCACCGGCTTCGCATAGCGATAGACGGTCTCGTGCTCGACGCTGTAGATCCGGTCGCGCATCGAGGCGGAGGTCCTAACCGGCGAGACGCTCGAGCAGACGCGCATGCAGCGACGGATCGCCGCAGGCGAGGACATCACCGCCCTCGTCGCACGGCCCGCCCTGCCAATCGCTGATCACGCCTCCGGCCGCTTCGATGAGCGGAATCAGCGCCTGCACGTCGTAGGGTTGCAGTCCGGTCTCGATGACGACGTCGCACAGGCCCATCGCGAGCTGCGTATAGCAGTACAGGTCTCCGCCGTAGCGGGTGAAGCGTGCGCCATCGGTGATCGCTGCGAACGCCGCGGCTTCGCGCGGCGGACGCGAAGTGGCGAGGATCGGTGGTGACGACGAGTGCGTCCGCGTGTCGCGCGCACCGTCGTGTCGCCAGCGTGCGCCGCTCGCGTTCCGCGCCGCCATTGCGCCGGGCCGCCCGCATACGCGACGAACGCCTCGCCCACGAACGGCTGGTAGCGCGACGCCGACGACCGGGCGCGTGCCGTCGTTCAGCGCGATCAGCGTGCCCCAGTGCAACTGGCCGAGGATGAAGCTCTTCGTGCCGTCGATCGGATCGATCACCCAGGTCCACGGCTCGGTGCCCGACTCGCGGCCATGCTCCTCGCCGAATACGCCGTGGGTCGGAAACGCGGTTGCGATCGACGCGCGGATCGCGGTCTCGGCCGCGCGATCGGCGACCGTGACCGGATCGTAGCCGCCGACGCGATCCTTGTTCTCGACGTCGATCGGGCGCCGGAAATGCGGCAGGATCGCATCGCCGGCCGCCAGCGCCGTGACGTATGCGAACTCGGCCATTTCCGCGAGCGATTGCATGCCTTGCTGACGCGCCGTCAGTGCGCGCCGACGATCTTCACGCCGGTCAGCTTCTCCTGCGCCTCGATCAGCGACGGCACGTACTTGTCGCCGAACCCCAGCGCATTCGCGGTGACCAGGCTTTGATGGACGGCTTCGCCGACGATCGACGGCAGCATCAGCGACTCGGTGAAGTGCGTGTAGTAGCGCAGGTCCTTCGCCGCGTTCGCGAGCGTGAACTTGAGACCGGTCAGGTCGCCGCCGTCCAGCATCTTGCCGACGACCATCTGGAACAGTCCCGAGTTCACCGCGCCGGCCGAGATGACCTCGTGAAGCTTCTTGATCGAGAGCCCGGCCTTCGCCGCGGTCGCGACCGCCTCGGCGCTCGCCGTGCAGATCGCCTGCGCGATGAAGTTGTTGATCAGCTTCAGCACGAGGCCGTGGCCGGGCGGGCCGGCGTGGATGATGTTCTCCGCGAACGCGGCGAGGACCGGCTTCAGCGTCGCGAACATCGCCTCGTCGGCGCCGACCATGACGTTCAGCCGTCCCTGCTCCGCCTCGACCGGTGTGCGCGCCAGCGGCGCATCGACGAAGGCGACGCCCTTGCCGGCGAGCGCGTCGCGCGTCTTCGCCGTCGTGCCCGGCTCCGAGGTCGACGTGTCGACGACGATCAGCCCGTTGCGCGCGGCCGACATGAGCCCGTCGGCGCCGAACACGATCTCCTCGACCTGCGGCGCGCCGGTCACGCACAGGAACACGATGTCGGCATTGCGCGCCACCTCGGCGTTGCTTGCGACTTCCTTCGCGCCTGCGGCCAGCAGGTCCTCGAGCGGCTTGCGATTGCGGTGCGCGCGCACCGTCAGCGGGAAGCCCTTCGTGACCAGGTTCTTCGCCATGCCGTGACCCATGAGGCCGAGGCCGATGAAGCCGATGCGTGGATTCGCCATGCTTGATGTCTCCTAGTGTCAGTCGACGGCCGTAGGGGCCGCCACCGTAGTCGCCCGCGCCTTGCGCTGCTCGTGCAAAGTGATCAAGAGCCCGCTGCCGGCGATGATCGCCATGCCGACGAGCGTCCAGAAATCCGGGAACGATCCGAACGCGATCCAGCCGATCAGCGTCGCCCAGATCAACTGCATGTAGGTAAACGGCGTGACGGCGGAAGCACTCGCGAGTTGGAACGCACGCAGGAACAGGTAGTGACCGAGCGTGCCGATCAGGCCGCCGACCACGATGATCGCGGCGTGCTCCCACTTGATCGAGTCCGGCCAGTCGACGAACGGCACGATGAGCGACAGCGCCGCAGTTCCGACGCAGGACTGGTAGAACATCAGCGTGCGCCAATCCTCGTGCGCGAGCTTGCGGGTGACGACCTGGAACGTCGCGTAAAACCACGCCGCCCCGATCGCGAACAGCGCCGCGCCCTGGAACAGGCTCGAACCCGGGCGCACGATCAGCAGCATGCCGAGAATTCCCGCCACGACGAACGCAACGCGGATCGGCGTCATCTTCTCGTCGAGGAAGACGACCGCCATGATCGTGACCAGCGCAGGCGTCGAATAGTTCAGCGCCGTTGCCTCGGCGAGCGGAAGCGCCTTGAGCGCGCTCATGAAGCACAGCGACGAAGCGACCAGGATCCCACCGCGAAAAAGTTGCGCAGTCAGGTTGTCCGTTCGAACCAGTCCCCAGCCAACCTGCGGAGCCAGCCAGAGCACGATCACCACCGTCTGAACCGTCCAGCGCGCCCAGACCAGCAACGACACCGGATACAGCTGCGACAGGTACTTCATCAGCGAGTCCAGCGTCGCGAAGCACAGCGTAGCAGCGCAAACGAGCAGGATCGCGGTCTGCGGCACGTGGCCGTGGCTTCGCTCCGCGTCCATCAGCGCGAGGACTTCGACGCGCGCGGCCCGAATGGCGACGCGATGCGGCAACGCACGCGGGCGAGACGGTTCAGAATCGATTTCTTCAAGGGGAAGCCCTGCGCCGTCGGCAGGCACGACACCGGCGATACACATGCAAGCGGCGAGCGCGCAGTGGCCTGACCAGTTTACCATCGGCGCGTCGAGCGCCAGACCCTTACGTGTCTCGCGGCGTGTCGGGCGGGGCAACGCGCACGCGCTTGTCCGGAAAGCGCGGATGTCGAGCGAGCAGCATGAGCGCGCCCAGCCACACCAGCAGGATCGGGATCAGCACGCCCCAGCCGATCCGGTAGCGTTCGTGCAACGCCCATGCGACACCGACGCCGATGAGGAACGGGCCGATCACGATCGACGACTTGGTGAGTCCGTCGAAGACCAGGACCGCGACGCCGCCAGCGATCAGTGCGACGGCAATGACCCAGTCGACGTCGGGAAACCAGCCGAACTGCCACGCCAGCCAGGCGAAGCCGACGACGATCAGCGTGACGGGAAGGCCGGCGTCTCTCATGACCGACGATGATAGGCGATGGACGTCGATCCGCAAACGATCAGGCGGTTGCCGTCGCAGTCAACGCCTCCGCAGGAAGCGCGAAAACAGTGAGCGCGGCCTGTCGGCCCCGTACTTCGATTTCGTGCGCGGGGTATCCGGTGACATCCAGGCCGGCACCGCGGGCCACGACCTCCGAAATGACCGCCCGCACGCCGTACGTCTTGGTCAATTCCTGCAGGCGTGCAGCGGTGTTCACGGTGTCGCCGACGGCCGATGTCGTCCGCGTTTCACGCCAGCCGACCTCGCCGACCACGGCCGGCCCGGCGTGCAGGCCGATCCCGTGGTCGAGCCGATGCGCGAACTCGCGCTGCAATCGATCGTTGACGGCGCGCATCCGCGCCTCGATGCCGCGCGCCGCGTCGATCGCTCGCCGGCAGGCCTCGTCGAGATCGGTTTCGAGGCCGAAGATGGCCATGACGCTGTCGCCGACGAACTGGTTGGGCAGGCCGCCGGCCGCGCACACGGCATCGCCGACCGCTGCGTAGAACTGGTTCTGCACGTAGACGAGATCGAACGGCAATTGCTTTTCGGAAAGGCCCGTCCAGCGCCGCAGATCCGTGAACAGGAGGACGATGTCTCGCTCGACGCTCTTGCGGCCCGGCGGTGCGTTCGTGCCGTCGAGCGCCAGCACCGGCGCGACCGCGATATCGGCGAGCGGGCGCAGCTGGCACGCCAGCCTTACGTCTGCGGGCGCGGATATTCGCTTCAGGGTCCGTTGTTCCTCATCGGTGGGGGGCGGGCACGCAGCGAGCGGCGCGACCCGGACCCGGCAGGTCGAGCAGCGCGCGCGCCCACCGCATAGCGAAAGGTGGGGGATGCGATGCGCGCGGCTCGCCTCGAGCACCGTGTAGCCGCGCGGAACCTGGACTACACGGTCGGGGTAGGTCAGCGTCACGCGTCGAACCGCGGCGACGCGCCGAGCACCGCGCGCACCTGTCTCGCGAGGAGGACGGCTGCGAACAGCGCGATGTAGCCGTAGAACCAAAGATCACGAGTCTGCTCCAGCGCGTCACGCTGCGCGACGTCGAGCTCTTCGCGATAGGCCTGCTGCACGGCTGCAAACGTGGGATTTTCCGCTTGCGCCGCGAGCTCCTTCGTCATCGCGAAGGAGCCGAACGCCGCAAGCACGGGAACGAGGCAGGCGAGCGCAAACAAGGTGTGCGACCAGCGGCTGAACCACGGCTTGGGCCGAAGCCAGATGTAACACCCCGATCGTCGCGTGGATCCACACCACGATCAGCTGCAGCAGCAGCCGCCATTCCACGTCCGACTGCACGATCTGCCAGACGACGCGTTCGTAGACCGGGCTCGCGCCCAGGTCGGCGGCGACCCGCGTTTGCGTGACGTGCGTGATGAGCAGCAGCGGAATCGCGAACCCGAGCACGTAACGGACGATCTCCATGAGCGGCATGCGCAACGTGCGCCGCTCGTAGAGCGCCAGGAAGGCGAGGGCGACGTGGATCCCGGCCGCGCCGTACAGCAACAGCGTGCCCGGCACGCTGCTCCAGATTTGCACAGCGAAGCGCAGCATCGACTCGGCCGCATCCAGCGAGACGAGCCCGAGCGCATGATTGACGAGGTGCGTCGTCACATAGCCGAACAGCACCAGGCCGGAACCGAGCCGCCATCTGCGGCGCGCGAGTCGGCGGGAAGGGCGCGCGTCCGGCGTCACTCGAACTTGCTCATGGAGCGGGTGAAGGGGTCTTGTGGCCCGATCGTTCGAGACGATCGGGCCATCCCGCGGCGTTCTGCCGCGGGACCGCCGTCGCCCAGGGCGACGGCGTCGCTGCGCAGTCCTTACACTGCGCGGACCGCTTGCCCGAACCCTGAGGGTTCTCTTCTTTCACGTCGCCCATGAGGAAGCTCGTCCTGTCGAGCTTGCTCATGGAGCGGGTGAAGGGAATCGAACCCTCGTCGTAGGCTTGGGAAGCCTCTGCTCTACCATTGAGCTACACCCGCGCGGCCCGTGGATTATACGGCGCACGCTAGACGAGAAGCGCAACCGCGAACACGCCGACCATCGTGAACACGATGGCGACCTTCACGGCGGTGCCGATCAGCAGGCCGAGCCAGGTGGCGATGCCGACCTTGCCCGCGCGGCGCAGATCGCGCTGCGCGATGTACTCGCCGATCGCCGCGCCGAGAAGCGGCATGAACACCAGGCCAATGAGGCCGGTGAACACGCCAGCCACGGTCCCGATCGCGGCGCCGACGATAGCGAGCTTGCTGGCACCGGCCTTCTTTGCGCCGAGCGCGGCGGCGACGTAATCCGCGGCGAATGCCGACGAGCGTCAGCACCGCGAGTGCACTGACGGTCCACACCGAGATTCGCGCAAAATCGTCGATCCACGCCGCGAGCACGATGCCGCCGAACACCAACACGACGCCAGGAAGCGCCGGCAGCACCGTCCCGACGACACCGACGGCGATCATCAGGATCGCGACGATCCACAGCAACGAAGCCATGCGCGTCCCTCGATGAAGCCGGCAGTCCGCCGTGGCGCGGATCATAACCGCGAATCGGGCTGGCGTCGGTGTGGCAGGATGGTCGCCAACCTTCGATTCGAACCCAACCATGGCCGCTAACCGGATCCCGAACGCCCTCACGATCGCCGGCGTCGATCCGTCCGGCGGAGCCGGCATCCTCGCCGACGTGAAGGCAATCAGCGCGAACGGCGCGTACGCGTGCGCCGTCGTTGCCGCGCTGACCGCGCAGAACACGACCGGCGTGGCGGGCATCGTGCCGGTGTCGCCCGAGTTCATCCGCCAGCAGATCGACACGCTGTTCGCCGACGTGCGGATCGATGCGGTGAAGATCGGCATGCTCGGGCAGTCGGGCGCGATCGTCGCGGTGTCGGAGCGGCTCGCGCACTGGAAACCCGAGCATCTGGTACTCGATCCGGTCATGGTCGCGAAAAGCGGGGACGCGCTGCTCGAACGCCCGGCGATAGGCGCGCTTCGCGAAGCGCTGCTGCCGCTCGCGACAGTGATCACGCCGAACCTGCCGGAGGCCGGCGTGCTGCTCGAGGCGCGCGCCCCGGAGGATGTGAAAGGCATGCGCCGCTTCGCCGAACGGTTGCGCAACGCGATGGCGCACGCCGGCGAGCGCTGGGTCTTGCTCAAAGGCGGGCACTTGCCCGGCGGCGACGCGATCGACGTGCTGCACGACGGCGATCGGATGATCGAGCTTTCCGCGCCGCGGATCGACACGAAAAACACGCACGGTACGGGCTGCACATTGTCGGCCGCGCTTGCGGCGCTCCTGCCGCAGGCGTCCGATGTGCCGTCCGCGGCAAGGCGCGCCAAGGACTATCTGACGAAGGCCATCGCGGCGGCCGATCGGCTGGACGTCGGCAAGGGCCACGGGCCCGTGCACCACTTCCACGCGTACTGGTAAAGCCGGAGGTTGCCGAGCTCGCGCCGACAGCGTACCGTTACGCTTCCACGCTAGGGGTCCTGGCGCGCGAGCCGCGCCGGGTGAGAAAGACCCTTGGAACCTGATCCGGGTAATGCCGGCGAAGGGAAGCGCGCTGTGCAAAAGCGCTCCCTCCTCCGCCAGCGGCCCGCCACGAGGAGCGCCATGAACGCCAAGGACGAATTCTTCGCACGCGACGCGCAGGTCGACGCCGCCGCGGTTGCGCCGCTGCCCCGCTCGCGCAAGATCCACGTCGAAGGCTCGCGCGCCGACATTCGCGTGCCGATGCGCGAGATCGAGCAAAGCGACACGCCGGCGTCGTTCGGGGCGGAGAAGAATCCGGCGATCATCGTCTACGACACATCGGGGCCTTACACGGATCCGTCCGCGACGATCGACATCCGCAAGGGGCTTCCGGCACTGCGGCAGCGCTGGATCGACGAGCGCGGCGACACGGTGGAGCTCGATGGCCCGACGTCCGCCTACGGACGCGAGCGGCTCGGCGACGCGGCGCTGCGCGGGCTGCGCTTCGACCTTCATCGCCGGCCCCGCCGCGCAAAGGCGGGCGCGAACGTCACGCAGATGCATTACGCGCGCCGCGGCATCGTGACGCCGGAGATGGAGTTCGTCGCGATCCGCGAGAACCTGCAGCGCGAAGCGATGCTCGCCGCGCTCCCGGCCTCGGTGACGCGCCAGCATCCCGGCCAGCGTTTCGGCGCGCAGATCCCGGACCGCATCACGCCGGAGTTCGTGCGCGACGAGATCGCGCGCGGCCGCGCGATCATTCCGAACAACATCAATCACCCGGAATCCGAGCCGATGATCATCGGCCGCAACTTCCTGGTGAAGATCAACGCGAACATCGGCAACTCGGCCGTCACCTCGTCGATCGGCGAGGAGGTCGAGAAGATGACCTGGGCGACGCGCTGGGGCGCGGACACGGTCATGGACCTGTCCACCGGCAAGAACATCCACGAGACGCGCGAATGGATCGTGCGCAACTCGCCGGTGCCGATCGGCACCGTGCCGATCTACCAGGCGCTGGAGAAGGTCGACGGCAAGGCCGAGGAGCTCACCTGGGAGATCTATCGCGACACGCTGATCGAGCAGGCCGAGCAGGGCGTCGACTATTTCACGATCCACGCCGGCGTGCTGCTGCGCTACATCCCGATGACCGCGAAGCGCATGACCGGCATCGTGTCGCGCGGCGGCTCGATCATGGCGAAGTGGTGCCTCGCGCATCACCGGGAGAGCTTCCTCTACACGCGGTTCGAGGAGATCTGCGAGATCATGAAGGCGTACGACGTCGCGTTCTCGCTCGGCGACGGCTTGCGCCCGGGCTCCGGAGCGGACGCGAACGACGAGGCGCAGATGGCCGAGCTCGCGACGCTGGGCGAGCTGACGCAGATCGCGTGGAAGCACGACGTGCAGGTGATGATCGAGGGCCCCGGCCACGTGCCGATGCACCTGATCAAGCACAACATGGACGAGCAGCTCCGGCTGTGCGGCGAAGCGCCGTTCTATACGCTCGGGCCGCTGACGACCGACATCGCGCCCGGCTACGACCACATCACCAGCGGCATCGGCGCGGCGATGATCGGCTGGTACGGCACGGCGATGCTCTGCTACGTGACGCCAAAGGAGCACCTCGGCCTGCCGAACAAGAACGACGTCAAGGACGGCATCATCACGTACAAGATCGCCGCGCATGCAGCCGACCTCGCGAAAGGCCATCCCGGCGCGCAGATCCGCGACAACGCGCTGTCGAAGGCGCGCTTCGAGTTCCGCTGGGAGGACCAGTTCAACCTCGGCCTCGATCCGGACAAGGCGCGCGAGTTCCACGACGAGACGCTGCCGCAGCACGGCGCCAAGCTCGCGCACTTCTGCTCGATGTGCGGGCCGCATTTCTGCTCGATGAAGATCACGCAGGACGTGCGCGACTATGCGGCGAAGCAGGGTCTTTCGGATCGAGGACGCGCTCAAGCAGGGCATGGAAGTGAAGGCGGTGGAGTTCCTGCAGAAGGGCGGCGAGCTCTACAGCAAGGCGTAGGACCGATGAAGACGCGTCCGCGCGGTGGAATGTAGGGCCGATGAAAAACGCGTCCGCGCGGTCGAAGAATGACGGATTGTCAGCGTTGCACGTTTTTCATCGGGTGTGAAAGTGGCGGGCGCCTCGGGACGGCCCGTCGGCGCCCACAGTCAACTGCACGAAACGACGCGCGTCATACGCGGCACTGAGCGTTCGTCCGATCGAGCGCCTGCTCGATATCTCGTGGAACGCTCCGGCGCTGACTAGTCCTGCGCGGTCAGCCGGATGATGTAGCCGCCGGACTTGGGATCGCTCTCGAGCGCGATCAGGCCGCGGTTCGCCGCTTCCTCGAGCAGCGCGTTGAACGAGCGGAAGCCGTAGTACGACTCGGCGAAGCCCGGCTTCACCCGCTTCAGCGCCTGCTTCACCATCGAGCCCCAGATCTTCTCGTCGCCGCCGCGCTCGGCGGCAAGCGCCTCGATCGTGCCGAGCACGAGATCGAGCGCCTGCTGCACGCGGTCGTCGTCGCTGGGCGCGTCGACGGCTCGGCCGCTTCGACGGACGCGCCGTCGGCTTCCGATTCGTCTTGGTCGTCGTAGCACGCCGGCGCGTGGACGCCGGCGCGCTGCGGCCGTTGCCTTTGCCGCTCCTTCGCTCCGGCGCCTCCGGCGTCGTCGCGGCTTCGCCTGCCGGGCGAGCTTCTCCGCCGGCCTTCTTCGCGGCCGTCTTGCGCGCGACGCGCGCTTTCCTCTCGCGCACCAGGTCGTCGTAGTAGATGAACTCGTCGCAGTTCGCGATCAGGAGGTCGGACGTCGAGTTCTTGACGCCGACGCCGATGACCGCCTTGTCGTTCTCGCGCAGCTTGGAGACCAGCGGCGAGAAGTCCGAGTCGCCGCTGATGATCACGAACGTGTCGACGTGCGCCTTCGTGTAGCAGAGGTCGAGCGCGTCGACGACCATCCGGATGTCGGCCGAGTTCTTGCCCGACTGGCGGACGTGCGGGATCTCGATCAGCTCGAAGTTCGCCTCGTGCATCGGGCCCTTGAACGCCTTGTAGCGATCCCAGTCGCAGTAGGCCTTCTTGACGACGATGCTGCCCTTGAGCAGCAGCCGCTCGAGCACCTTCTTGATGTCGAACTTCTCGTACTTCGCGTCGCGCACGCCGAGCGCGATGTTCTCGAAATCGCAGAACAGCGCCATGTTCGTGACGTCGGGTTGACTTGCCATGATCCCCTCCTGCCGCCCGGGCGGGGCAGCGTGCCGGGCTGCACGATAGCAGCCGGCGCCGTGGGCGGGATATGATTTCGATTATCGCGATGGGCCGCGCCGGAACCGAACGTCCGGCCGCGCCGTCCAACCTCGATGCCGAGGCCATGGAGCCTTCGATGATGCGCCGCCATAACTTGCTTCCCGCCCTCGCCCTGCTGTTCTGCGCGCCGCTGGCCGCACAGCCGGTGACGGTCGCCTTCGTCGCAGCCCGAGAAATTCGTCGATGCGCCGCTTCAGGCACGGCCCGGGGAGCGATGGCGAGCGGACCGAAGTCCTGCGCGAGATCGAAAAGCATCTGCGCGGGCTCGCCGGAAGGCATCTGCCGCCCGGTCTAACGCTGGCGATCGAGGTCCGCGACGTCGATCTCGCCGGACGCATCGAGCCGCGCGCGGCATGCCGGGCGAAATCCGCGTCCTGCGCAGCGTGACCTGGCCCTCGATCACCGCTCCGCTACCGCCTGGCCGATGGCGAACGAACGGTGGCGGAGAGCAGCGAACGCATCGTCGACATCGAACTATCAGACGCGCATCCTGCTCTACGCGCGCTCCGATCGCCTGCGCTACGAGAAAGCGATGCTCGACGACTGGTTCGAAGCGCGCATCGTCAGGGGGCTACCGCCTTCGTAGTCCGCGGAGAGTGCCTGCGGGCGGAATGCCCTGCCTCAGGACGACGGCGGCTTCATCTGCGACTGCAGGTAGTTCGGGACGCCGACGTCGACGATGAGGGTGAGCTGCGTCTCGAGGAAATCGATGTGCTCTTCCTCGGATTCGAGAATGTCTTCGAAGATCTCGCGCGAGACGTAGTCGCCAACCGACTCGCAATGCGCGATGGCCTGCTTGAGCATCGGGTGCGCGCGGCGCTCGAGCGAGAGGTCGCATTCGAGCGCTTCCTTGACATCCTGGCCGATCAGGAGCTTGTCGAGATCCTGCAGGTTCGGAAGTCCCTCGAGAAACAGGATCCGCTTTATCAATCGGTCGGCGTGCTTCATCTCGTCGATCGACTCGTTCTTCTCGTGCTCGCCGAGCCGCTCGAAGCCCCAGTTGTCGAACATCCGCGCGTGCAAAAAATACTGGTTGATCGCAGTCAGCTCGTTGCGCAGGACTTCGTTCAGATGCCGAATGACGTCTCGATCGCCTTGCATGCGGATCGCTCCCTTGCGCGGCGCCCGCGGCGTGCCCGCGTGCGTCGCAAAGGGAAGAAGGCTAGACGATCTTCGCGATCGCCGCCAGCCGCTCCCGGCTCAATGGGGAATCAGTCGTCACCGTGCGCGTAGTCCGCGGCTTCGGGACAGGCTTCCCGCACGAGACGGCGGGCGCAGTCTGCGCACTGGCCGCAACGCGTGGCCACACCAAGCGTGGCTGCGAGATCGGCGAGCGAGCGGGCCCCCAGGGCGATTGCGCCCCGCACCTCCTTGTCGCTGATCGCATTGCAAATGCAGACGTACAACGTTCAACCTCCGGTCAGAGCGCGCGACTTCGCGAGCGCGGTGTGGAAGCTCGCTCTCGGCGGTGCCGAGTAGAAGCCAACGCGAATGATATTGATTCGTATTTGCGTTCTTGTCAAGTCCCGCCCCGAACGGCCCTGCGCGGGCATCCCCTTCGACGAATCGGCCGGACGCTACACTCGGGAAAATCACGACGAGCAAGACTCCGCATGCCGCTGCCCGCCCTGACGCTTCTCGAAACCCGTGTTCTCGGCGTCCTCGTCGAGAAGCAGAAGACCGTCCCCGATACTTACCCGCTGACGCTGAACGCGCTCGTCGCCGGCTGCACGCAGAAAACCAGCCGCGATCCGGTGATCGACGCGAGCGAAGCCGACGTGCAGGCGGCCGTAGACCGCCTGCGGCAGCTCTCCTTCGTCGTGGAGTCCAGCGGCGGCCGCGTCATGCGCTACGCGCAGAATGTCGCGCGGGTACTGTCGATCCCGACCGAATCGGTGGCATTGCTGGCGACGCTGATGCTGCGCGGACCGCAAACGCCCGGCGAGATCCGGATCAACTGCGATCGCCTGCATCGGTTCGCGGATATCTCGTCGGTCGAGGCCTACCTGCGCGAGCTCGCGGAGCGATCCGCGGGCGCGCTCGTCGTCGAGATGCCTCGCTTGCCGGGATCGCGCGAGGCGCGCTGGGCGCACCTGCTCTCGGGTCTCCCGGTCATGCGCGAGGCGGACAGCGCTTCGGAAGCTCCTCGAACGGATGCGATCGGCCTCAGCGAAGTCGCGGCGCTGCGCAAGGATGTCGAAGGGCTCGGTCGCGAGGTCGCCGAGCTCAAGGCCACGCTGGCGCGCCTCATGGACGAGATCGGTATGAAGCGCTGAGCGAACGCAAAGTAGTTCCAGCTATCGCGGATGCGCAACTATCCCCGATGCCGCGGCTGGCGGACGCGCTATGCTGCGTTTCCGGACGTGATGCAAGGAGAGTGAACATGGGTTTGCTCGATGGATTGCTCGGCCAGGTGCTGGGGGGCATGTCGCAGGGCGGCAGCGGCCGGCAGCAGATGCCGGATCTCGGCGGCCTTGGCGGATTGGGAGGCCTCGGCGGGATCCCCGGCTCGCGCGGTGCAGGCGGGATGCCGGGTCTTGGCGGAGCGGCCGGAGGCGCTGGCATGGCGGCGATGATCGCGATCGCGCTGCAACTGCTGCAGAGGAACGGCGGCATCGAAGGCAGATCCTCGGGCGCATGCAGCAGCAAGGTCACGGGCAGGAGGCGAACTCCTGGGTCGGTACGCGGCGAGAACCTGCCGATCGACGCGGACGTGACTCGGACAAATTCTGGGCAGGGATCAGGTCGGCCAGGCCGCGCAGCGAGATGGGCGTCGATCCGCAGGAAGCGCTCGGCGGCCTCGCATCGATCTTTCCCGAGATCGTCAACCAGATGACGCCGCAGGGCCGTGTCGAGAGCGGCAGCGACGATGTCGTCGAGCAGGCGCTGCGCACGCTGCGGGAGAAGCAGCAGCAACGCTGAGTTGCGCTGGAAGTATCGCGAGTTGAGCGTCGCACGGCTTTTTTCGTGTGACGCTCGAACGCGTTGCCAACAAGTTCTGCATGGCATGCGCACCCAAGTAGTGCGCTTACAGCCATGCGACAATGCGCGCCCGCGTCTTTCATGCGCTGTTTCGGCGGACGTCCGCTCGCTTGGACCCACCCTCGTTCCTCACCGCGGTCCTCCTCGGCATCGTCGAGGGCTTGACCGAGTTCCTGCCGATCTCCTCGACCGGCCACCTGATCGTCGCCGGCTCGCTGCTCGGCTACGTCGGTCAGAAGGCGAAAGCGTTCGAGATCGCGATCCAGTCGGGTGCGATGCTCGCCGTGGTGTGGGAATACCGCACACGTTTCGCGCAGCGCATGACGGGTGCGGCGAGCGATCCCGCTGCGCGACGCTTCCTCCTCAACCTCGCGATCGCGTTCGTGCCGGCTGCGTTGCTGGGCTTGCTGCTGGGCAGCCGCATCAAGGCCCTGCTCTTCCACCCGGTGCCGGTTGCGATCGCGTTCATCGTCGGCGCATTCGTGATTCTCTGGGCCGAGCGGCGGCAACGCGCGAATCCGGGCTTGGTGCGCGTCGTCGAGGTGGACGACATGCGCGGGCTCGATGCCCTCAAGGTCGGCATCGCGCAGACGTTCGCGCTGATTCCGGGCACGTCACGGTCGGGCGCGACGATCATCGGCGGCATGCTGTTCGGCCTGTCGCGCAAGGCGTCGACCGAGTTCTCGTTCTTCCTCGCCGTACCCACGCTCGTCGCCGCGGGCGTGTATTCGCTATGGAAGGAATGGGCGGTGCTGTCGGCCGACGACCTGCCGATGTTCGCTGTCGGCTTCGCGGTGTCGTTCGTCTCCGCACTGCTGTGCATCCGGTGGCTGATCCGCTATGTGAGCCGCAACGACTTCGTGCCGTTCGCGTGGTACCGGATCGTGTTCGGCGCCGTGGTGCTGCTGACCGGCTGGACCGGCTTGGTCGTGTGGCAGTGAGCCGAGAACCAGGCGCGCTGGATCGGTCCGGTTTTCGCGATCGTCGGCACGCTGGGCTTCTCGTTCAAGGCGATCCTGATCAAGCTCGCCTACGCGTGGCACCCGATCGACGCGACGACGCTGCTCGCGCTGCGAATGCTCTACGCGGCCCCGTTCTTCATCGTCATGGCGTGGTGGGCCGGCCGTGACGCTGCCCGGATCGAGCGCGCCGATGTCCTGCGCCTCGTCTGGCTCGGGCTGGTCGGCTACTACCTCGCGAGCCTGCTCGATTTCGTCGGCCTCAAGTACATCACCGCTGCGCTGGAGCGTCTCGTCCTCTACCTCTATCCGACGATGGTCGTGCTGTTGTCCGCCCTCCTTTACCGGAAGCCCATAGGCCGGCGCGCGACGCTTGCCCTGGTGCTCTCGTATGCAGGGATCATGCTGGTGTTCTGGCACGACCTTCGCGTGAGCGGTGACACCCGGGCGATCGCGATCGGCGGCAGCCTGGTGTTCGCGAGCGCGCTCTGCTACGCGATCTACCTGGTCGGTGCGGGCGGGATCATCGGGCGCCTCGGCTCGATGCGCTTCATCGCCTGGGCGATGCTCGCCTCGACGGTGTTCATCCTTGCGCAATTCGTGCTGACGACACCGCTGTCGGCGCTCGACGTTCCGCTGCGCATCCACGCGTTGTCGCTCGCGATGGCGGTATTCGCAACGGTGCTGCCTACCTGGCTCGTCGCCGAGGCGATCAGACGCATCGGCGCGAACCACTCCTCGCTCGTCGGCTCGCTCGGCCCGGTGTTCACGATCGGGCTTGGCGCGATGATCCTCGGCGAGCCGACGCATCCGATCCAGCTCGCAGGTGCCGCGCTCGTGCTCGCCGGCGTGTTGCTGGTTTCGCTGAAGCGCGCTTCGACGCCCGACCGCGTCGTGAGGGCTAAAATGGCGGGTTCCTCGAGAAGGAGAACTGCATGGCCCCCGACACGCTCGAACGCGCCGCGCCGGCGCTCAAGGACTCCACGCTTCTGCGCCAGCAATGCTATGTGAACGGCGCAGTGGGTCGGCGCCGACGACGGCGCGACGAAGCCGGTGACCAATCCGGCGAACGGCAGCGTCATCGGGTCTTCGCCGGTCTTCAAGGCTGCCGAGACGCGCCGGGCGATCGACGCTGCGAACGCCGCCTGGCCCGCATGGAGGGCCAGGACCGCGAAGGAGCGAAGCGCGATCCTGCGCAAGTGGTACGAGCTCATGCTCGCGAACCACGACGACCTCGCGCTGATCCTCACGACCGAGCAGGGCAAGCCGCTTGCCGAGTCGAAGGGCGAGGTCGGCATCGCCGCCGCGTATGTCGAATGGTTCGCCGAGGAGGCGAAGCGCGTGTACGGCGACGTGATCCCGACGACCGCGAACGATCGCCGGCTCGTCGTCGTCAAGCAGCCGGTCGGCGTCTGCGCGGCGATCACGCCGTGGAATTTCCCGTGCTCGATGATCACGCGGAAGGTCTCGCCGGCGCTCGCTGCCGGCTGCACGGTCGTCATCAAGCCCGCCGAGAAGACGCCCTATTCGGCGTTCGCGCTCGCGGAGCTCGCGCACCGCGCGGGATTCCCGCCCGGCGTGCTGAACGTGATCACCGGCAAGTCGTCGGCGATCGGCGGCGAGATGACCGGCAATCCGCTCGTGCGCAAGCTCTCGTTCACCGGCTCGACCGAGGTCGGCCGCTTGCTGATGCAGCAGTCGGCGCCGACGATCAAGAAGATTTCGCTGGAGCTCGGCGGCAACGCGCCCTTCATCGTCTTCGACGACGCCGATCTCGACGCCGCGGCGGAAGGCGCGCTGATCTCCAAGTACCGCAACGCCGGCCAGACCTGCGTGTGCACGAACCGCTTCTTCGTTCAGCGAGAGCGTGTACGACGCGTTCGCGGAGAAGTTCGCGGCGAAGGTGCGGTCGCTGAAGGTCGGCCCGGGCACCGAGCCCGGCGTGACGCAGGGACCGCTGATCGACGAGAACGCCGTGAAGAAGGTCGAGGATCACGTCGCCGACGCGACGCGCGGCGGCGCGAAGATCGCGATCGGCGGCAAGCGGCACGCGCTCGGCGGCAACTTCTACGAGCCCACGCTGCTCACGAACGTCACGCCGGCGATGAAGATCTTCCGCGAGGAGACGTTCGGTCCGGTCGCGCCGCTGATCCCGTTCGAGATCCGACGAGGAAGTCATCGAGCTCGCGAACCGCACCGAGTTCGGGCTCGCCTCGTACTTCTATTCGCGCGACATCGGTCGCGTCTGGCGGGTCGCCGAAGCGCTCGAGTACGGCATGGTCGGCGTCAATGCCGGCCTGATCGTGACCGAGGTGGCGCCGTTCGGCGGCATGAAGCAGTCGGGCATCGGCCGCGAAGGGTCGAAGTACGGCATCGAGGAATACGTCGAGACCAAGTACGTCTGCTTCGCGGGCGCTGTTGACCGCGGCACCCGGCGTCGCTTGCGCCGGGTGTCGTCGTCAAAACGCCTCGACATGCGGTGTCGGCTCGCCGGCGTTCAGCGTGTAATCCGATGGGAAGTACTCGGCCGGCGCGGGGGCCGCCTCGCTGGCGGCCACATCGTGCACGGTCGTCGTCGGGAGCCAGTTGATCGGGCTTTCGCCCGCCGCGACGATCAGGCCGATCACGACCACGGCGGCGGCGAACTTGAATCCGCCGGCGAAGTCCGGGCACTCGGGGTCGAGCAGGTTCAGTTTCATTGCGATCTCCTCGAGTCGGAGGTTGGTCGGCGTCCGGACACCGGCACCGGTGAGGTGGCGGCGTCGACGCAATCCACTCTAGGGATCTGCGATGACCCGCAACCGAGGGAACAGTCGGCACGCGGCGTGCCGAAAATTCGCGATGCGGCCTGGCGACGTGCCTGCGATTACCAGCCGAGCGGCAGCTTCCGGTGGATCGTGATCGTGCGGTCCTCGACCGACAGGTAGCCGCCGACGGTGAGGTCCTTGATCAGCTTGCCGATCATGTCGCGCGACGCGCCGACGCGCGCGGCGATCTCCTGCTGCGTCAGCTTCTCGGGCACGACCCACCCGTCGTCGGCCGGCTGCGCCAGCGTGTTCAGCAGCCGCACGAGCCGGCCGTAGACGTCCGAGAGCGCGAGGCTCTTCACGTTCTCGGTCGCGACGCGGACGCGGTGGATCAGCTTCTCGATCAGGTGCAACGCGAAATCGGGATGCGAGAGCAGGAATTCGCGGAACTGCGCGCGGTTGACGATCGCGCAGGTCGTCGGCTCGATCGTGACGACCGATGCGGATCGCGGCGCACCGTCGAGGCTCATCTCGCCGACGTATTCGCCGGGGCCGTGGAAGTCGATGACGACCTCCTTGCCTTCCTCGTTGCTCGCGTAGACCTTCACGCGGCCGGAAAGGATGATGTAGAGCGAATCCCCGACGTCGCCGTCGTGGATCAGCACCGTGCTCTTCGGGAATGCGCGGGTGATGCCGCTGGCCGCGATCTGCGCCAGCGTCGCATCGGCGAGCGGGGGAGTGCCGGAGGCGGGCGTCGTCGTCACGGTGGCTTCGGTCGGTCGCCACGAGAATCGTAGCATGCGCCACAG
The DNA here is from genome assembly GCA_963804205.1 of uncultured beta proteobacterium. GTDB lineage: Bacteria > Pseudomonadota > Gammaproteobacteria > Burkholderiales > Casimicrobiaceae > VBCG01. Next base: position 368,171 of record CAWDPJ010000018.1, read on the forward strand.
CGTGCCGCGGTATAGTGCGCTCGCCCGACGCCTTCAATCGTCCCCACCAACGTGGCCCTACACGAGGCCCTCGCGCCGACCAAGCGCCCCTCGAGCGGCCGCGTCGCGAAGCTGCTCGCGTGGTCGCAGCGCCCCGTCGGCGCGATCGCCGTCGCGGTCGGCCTCATCGCCGTCGGCGCCGCGCTCGCTGCCGTACCCGCGTTGCGCAACCTCGACCTTGCGCTGCTGGACGCGAAGTTCGCGCTGCTCGCAGCGCACGCGCCGATTGCCGGCCGCCGACAGCATCGCAATCGTCGGCATCGACGAGCCTTCGCTCGACTCGCTCGCGGAGCCGCAATCGCTGCTGCTTCGCCCGCTGGCGAATGCGTTGACCGGCATCGCCAGCCGCGAAGCCGCGCGCGATCGGACTCGACATCGTGCTGCCGGATCGCTCGTACGATGCGTTCGCGCCGGGCAGCGACATGGCGATGGTCGGCGCGTTGCTCGCGGCCCGCCGGGAGGTTCCGATCGTTGCCGGCATCACGACGCGCGACGACGGAAGCGTTCGCGAGATCGCGCCCGCGGTGCGTGCGGCCGCCGGCCGCAGCGGCCTCGCGCTGCTTCCGGTCGACCAGGACGGCCGCGTGCGCCGCTTCGACGAGCGCCTCGGCGTCGACGATCGATCGGTGCCGACGCTCGTCGGCGAGCTCGCGCGCGTGCTCGACCTGCGCGTCGAGCACGGCCTGATCCAGTACGCGCTCGGCAGCGGCTACGACTACGTTCCGCTCCGGCAGGTGCTCGACTGGGCAGCGCAGCGGCGATCGGTCGGCCCTCGAGCGCGCGTTCGGCGGCCGCATCGTGCTGATCGGCGCCGTGCTGCCCTACGAGGATCGCTTCGCGCAACCGGTCCCGCTGGCGCGCTGGGATCCGATGCGGGATGTCGCCCGGCGTCCTCGTGCATGCGCAGGCGCTGCGTTCGCTCGAAGCCGGCGCGATCGTGCAGCCGGCCGGGGCGCCGATGCAGGCGCTGCTGCTTGCGATCGCGGCCTCGCTGTGGTTCGTGCCGGTGTGGCACCGGCGCGTGCTGGCACTCGCGGCCTTCGCGCTGCTGTCCTTCGTCGTCAGCACGCTTCTGCTCCGGCACGGCACCGATCTGCAGCTCGGGATGAGCCTTAGCGTCGCGCTGGCCGCGGTCGCGCTCAAGAGCGCGCTCGAAGCGTGGCAGGTGCGGCAGGAGCGCACGCGGCTGCGCGCGCAGTTCGGCGGCTACGTATCGCCTTCGGTGCTGGACGCGATCCTCGGCGGCCGGCTCGACGACGACGCGCGTCGCGGCCGGCGCATGCTCGCGTTCCTGTTCGTCGACGTCCGCGGCTTCGTCGAGCTGACGTCGAACCACACGCCGGAGGACGTGCTGGATCTGCTGAACCGCTATTTCGGCGCCATGACGCCGGTGCTGCATGCGCACGGCGGCACGATCGACAACTTCCGGGGCGACGGCCTGATGGCGATATTCGGCGCACCGAACCCGATCGCGAATCCCGCGGCCGCGGCGGCAGGCGGCGGCGCGCGAAATGCTGGCCAGGCTTCCGGACCTGAACCGCGAGCTCGTCGACGGCGGGGCATCCACCGATCGCCATCGGCGTCTCGATGGCCTTCGGCGAAGCGGTCGTCGGCAACGTCGGATCGCGCGAGCGCTTCAACTACACGGCCCTCGGCGATGGCGCGAACGTCGCCTCCCGGCTGCAGGAGGTCGCGAAGTCCACCGGCTATCCGATCGTTGCGACGTCAACGCTCGTCGAGGCGGCCGGGGAGACCAGCCGGTGGGCGCCGCTCGGGCGCTTCGCGATTCGCGGGCACCCGGACGTCCAGGTTTGCGGATGGCCGCCCGCGGCGTGAATATTCGCCCTCCGCGAGCCGCAATCCGCGCGTTCCCTCTCGGGTCGAATGCGCATACGCTCGCGGTTGCGGAGAGAGAAATCGCGGAGAACCAACGATGATACGAACGATGCCAGCCCACCGGACCGGAACGCTCGCCGCGTCTCGCGACCGCCGCGCTGTTCGCGGTCGCCCCGCGTGCGGAAGCCGCGCCGGTCGCGCTCGTCACCGACGTCGTCGGCGACGTGCGGCAGGGCCAGGAGCCGCTGAAGCTCCTCGTCGAGCTCGACGCGGGGCGGGAGCTGTCGCTCGCCGCCGACGCGACGGTCGTCGTTTTCTACGTCGGCGACGGAAGCGAATGGGTGCTGAAAGGGCCCGGGCGCTATCGTCTCGCCGGCAAGGGTCCCGAGGCGCAGGGTGGCGCGCCCGCCGCACAGAAACGTCCGGGACCGCCGGCGTTCCGCGACATCAAGCTTCGGCCGGACCGCGTGCGCCAGGCCGCGGTCATCCTGCGCGGGCGCAACCTGACGCTGAGATCGCCGGTCGAACGATGACGTCGTCGTGACCAACGACGTGCGCCTCGCATGGGCGCTGGACAATGCGCGCGACACCGAGTTCGAGGTCGAGATCGTCGATCGGCACGGGCAAGCGCGTGCTCAAGGAGAAGACGCAGGCGCTCGAATTCCCGCTTCCCGACGACGCGCGGCTGGAACCCGGGCAGCGCTACACGTGGGCCGTGACGGCGCGGGAACGGGGCCTGCCGCAGCCGCTGTACGCGATCGGCGAATTCCGTGTCGCGGACGCCGCCACGCGACGCCGGATCGAGAGCGCGCGGCCCAAGGCCGATGCGCCGTTCTCGGAGCGCGTGCTGTTCGTCGCGCTCCTCGAGGACGTCGGTGCGAAGAGCGCCGCCGACGCGCAGCGCCGCGCGCTCGCCGCCGAGCGGCCGGCCGGGTGGGCAAGAGCAAGTAGCGATCGGCGAAAGTGAAACCCTACTTTCGGCCGTCTCCGAAATCGGTGGCGGAGCCACACGATTTTCGGTAGACGTCAGGAACAACGCCGAGTGAGTTGCGTTATCGCGCCCTAGTCGGGCAGGCGCTTCAGCAGATCGTCGCGCGCGCCGATGCAATGCCGGCGCGCGATTTCGCCGGCCCGCGCGCTCTCGCGACGCTCGATCGCGCGCACGAGCGCGCGATGCTCGGCAATGATGGCTTCGATGCGGCCGCCGCCGTAGCCGAAGCGAAGCCGCAGCGCCTCGGCGAGCACGCGACCCTGCGCGAGCATGCGCAGCGCTTGCGGATTGTCGGCGGCCGCGTTGATCGTATCGTGGAAGCGGCGGTCCGCCGCGACCCGCGCTTTCGCGTCATCGCACGGATTCGAACGCCGCGGCCGCGGTCTTGAGCGCGGCGACTGCGGGGCGTCCGCCCGTTCAGCGCAGCGCGCGGTCAGCAGGCTCTCGATCGCGGCGCGCACATCGTAGAAGTTGCGCACGAAGCGGCGATCGACGCCCCGGATCACCGCGCCGCGATGCGGGAACACGTCGAGCACGCCCTCGCCCTGAAGCTCGCGCAATGCTTCGCGGATCGGCATGTGACTGACGTCGCAAAGCGACGCCAGCTCGTCGATCTTCAGGCGCTGACCGGGCGCGAGCTCGCCGTAGAGGATGCGCCGGCGCAGCTCGTCGGCGACGCGGCTCGCCGTCGTCGCTGAGAGATCGCCGCTCACTGCGCGCCTCATTGTGGTTCCAGGCCGACGTCCTTGATGAGCTTGCCGTAGCGCTGCGTCTCGGCGCGGAGCAGCGCGTCGAACTGCTCGGGCGTACCGGCGACGATGTCGGCGCCCATCGACACGAGCTTCTCGCGCACGTCGGGCTGCTTCAGCGCTTCGACGATGTCGCGATTGAGCTTCTCGATGATCGGCTTCGGGACCTTCGCCGGCGCGATCACGCCGCCCCACGAGGTCATCGCATAGCCCTTCACGCCCGCCTCGTCCAGCGTCGGCACGTCCGGCCACAGCGCGGCCCGCGTCGCACCGCACACCGCGAGCAGCTTCAGCTTGCCGGCCTTGACGTGCGGCGTGACGGCGGCGACCGCATCGAACATGACCTGCACGTTTCCGGCGAGAAGATCCGGGTGCGCGGACGAGCTGCCCTTGTACGGGATCTGCGTCATCTTCGTTCCCGAGAGCTGCATGAACAGCTCCGCGAACAGGTGCGGATTGCCGCCCGGGCCGGTCGATGCGTAGTCGATCTTGCCGGGCTTCGACTTCAGCAGCGCGACCAGCTCCGCGACATTGTTCACGCCAAGCGCCGGATTGACGACCAGCCCGAGCTGCACGTTCGCCGTCTGCGTGATCGGCTGCAGGTCGTTCAGCGTGTCGAACGGCACGACCTTGTACGAGAACGGATTGCCGACGTGCGAGCTCGCGACCAGGCCGAGCGTGTAGCCGTCCGGCGGCGCTTTCGCGATCATCTCGGTGCCGATGATGCCGTTCGCGCCGGCCTTGTTCTCGACGACGACGCCCTGGCCCCATTTCTTCGAGAGCTTGTCCGCAACGAGGCGCGCCGTGATGTCGGACGCGCCACCGACCGGATACGGCACGATGATGCGCACCGGGCGGTTCGGGTAGTCCTGGGCGAGCGGCGGTCGTGGCGAAGACGAAGCGCGAGTATCGCGAGCACCCGCAGCAGCGTGGATCGCATCGGAGATCCTCCTTTCAGATGAGCAGTCAGTAGGCCGGCTTCACCGGGAACCAGCCCGGGACGCGCGGATCGAGATAGGCACCGGCGATCGCGTCCACCGAATAGCGACGCAGCGCGTCCTCGTCGACGTCGACGCCAAGGCCAGGCCCTTCGCGCACGGTCAGCGTGCCGCGATCGACGACGAACGGGTTCTCGATGATGTCGCCCGAAAGGTGAACAAGCTCGTTGTCGATGGCGAGCGTCAGGTTCGGGATGCTCGCCGCAAGATGCAGATACGCGGACTGCGACAGGCCGAGCTCGCCGCCGCTGTGCAGCGTCACGGGCAGGCCGACCGACTCGGCAACCGCCGCGGCCTTGACGACCGGCCACAGGCCGCCCGGCCTCGTGCGGATCGAGCAGGATCACGTCGGCCGCCTGCGCGCGCACGATGTTGCCCACGTCCTGCAACGTGTACGCGCTCTCGTCGAGCGCGATCGGCACCGGCTGCGAAGCGCGCAGCGCCGCGTGGCCGGCGAGGTCGTCGAGCTCGAGCGGCTGCTCGATGTACGCCGGGTCGAACGCCGCGAGATGGCGGCACTGCCGTTTCGCCGTGCCCGGCGTCCACGCGCCGTTCACATCGAGGCGCAGCGGCGCATCGGGCCCGATCACTTCGCGCACGAGGCGCGTCAGCTCGATGTCCGAGCGCTCGTCGTAGCCGATCTTCAGCTTGTACGTCTCGTAGCCGCGTTCGCGATAGGCGCGCGTATCGTCGGCGAGCTTCGCCGGATCGTTCTGCAGCAGGTACGCGGCGAGCGGGATCCGCGTGCGCCACTGCCCGCCCCACAGCCGGAACAGCGGCTGGCCGCAGGCCTTGCCGAACGCGTCCCACATCGCCATCTCGACCGCGCACATCGCCATGACCGCCGCGCGCTTGTGGTGGTAGTAGCCGGCACCGAGAACATGGCGATGGAATCGCTCGGCCTCGTCGACGCCATGGCCGATCGCGTGCGGGATCACGGCGCCGTCCAGCACCGCCGGGATCGCGTCGAGCAGGCAGATCGTCTCGCCCCAGCCGACGAGCCCGCCGCGGGTCGTGACCCGGACGACGAGGCGCGTGACGCCGCTGCGCACGCCGGATCCCCAGACCATGTCGGCCTTCAGCGGGATGCGGACGAGCCAGCGGTCGATGGCTGCGATGGCGAGATCGCCGACGACTCGTTCCTGGTTGGGGGCGGACACGACTGACGGCGAAGGCAGGACGACGCGCTCATCTGCGAACTGCTAATTTGATATTTGATCAAAAGCAACCTGCGCAGCGGCCGCAGAACGAATCGACATCGGCGCACCCTAAGCAAAACCTACCGACGGCCGCCGCAGCGGAAATGTGAGAATAGGGGTCGCCACCCGTCGGCCCGCGAGCGGACCGATGCGTGCGGGTGACGCCCTTTCCCTTCCCAGGAGTCGTTCGTGAGAGCTATACCGATCATGCAGCGCGCCGTCGCCGCCGCCGGGCTCGCTGTTCTTCTTTGCGCAACCGTCGCAACCGCACAGACCGCAGCACCCGCCGCCCCGACCGCCGAGCCGCGGCGCCCCGACGTCATTTACGTGCCGACACCCGAGGACGTCGTCGATGAAATGCTCAAGGTCGCGAACGTCAGCGGCAAGGACGTGCTCTACGACCTGGGCTCGGGCGACGGTCGCATTCCGATCACGGCCGCGAAGCGGTTCGGGACGCGCGGCCTGGGCATCGACATCGACCCGGATCGCATCAAGGAAGCGAACGAGAACCTGAAGAAGTCCGGCGTCGGCGACAAGGTCAAGTTCGTTCAGGGCGACCTGTTCGAGCTCGACCTCTCGCAAGCTACGGTGATCACGCTCTACCTGCTGCCGGCGCTGAACCTGAAGCTCCGCCCGAAGCTGCTGAAGCTCAAGCCCGGCACGCGCATCGTCTCGCACGACTTCGACATGGGGGACTGGAAACCGGAGAAGACTGTGAAGGTCGGCACACGCTCGGTCTACTTCTGGACGGTGCCGGATGCGGCGGCCGCCGCCAAGATCGGCAAGACCGCGGCGAAGAAGTGAACCGTCGCAGGTTCGGCGCGGCGCTGGCGATCGGCTGCGTCGCGCTCGCCGCGCCTGCTGTCTGCGCACAGCCCGCTCCGCGGGCGCCGGATGTTCCCTACGAGCCCTCGCCGCCGGAGGTCGTACGAGCGATGCTCGAGCTCGCCGGGGTGACCCGGAACGATGTCGTCTACGACCTTGGCTCCGGCGATGGACGCATCGTGATCGCCGCAGCCAGGGACTTCGGTGCCCGCGGCGTCGGCATCGACATCGATCCGGAGCGGATCGCCGAGGCGAACGAGAACGCGAAGCGCGCGAACGTCACCGACCGCGTGAAATTCATCAAGGGTGATCTGTTCGAATCGGACTTCTCCGCGGCAACGGTGATCACGCTGTTCCTGTGGCCGCACATAAACATGAAGCTGCGCCCGCAACTTCTGAAGCTCAAGCCCGGGACGCGCATCGTCTCGCACGTGCACGATCTGGGCGATTGGAAACCGGACCGGACGGTCAAGGTACGCGTCAGCGAGACCGGACGCGAGCGCACGCTCTACCTCTGGACCGTGCGAGCCTAGTCAATCGTCGCAGCGGTCGGCGTCGGGCGTCGGGGGCTGCGGGATTCTCGGGCAGCGCAACGTCCTCGTTGACGGCGGCGGCACGCTCGAGCGTGGCCGCCGCCCGCCATCGACAGTCGGCGTCGCCAGGCGCGACCATATCGCCGGCCGGGCGCCCCGGTCCGAACAGCACTGCGACGAATCTCGTTCTCATGTTCATCATCGTTCCTCGGTTGCGACCGCGCGCGTGTGGATCCCAGGAGCCACGCGATACGCAATCGTTCTAGAAATCCCCCAGCGGTTCGTGCGGCGCGTCGACAGTGGCCGCGTAGCTCGCGGCAGACCGGTAAGCGGCCTCGGTCGCGCGCACGTCGCCCGGCGTCCGGTCGTCCGGCCGTTCCATCCGGAACGGCGCGAGCGAGCGTTCGCCCGCGGCGGCAACCAACAGCCCGAGCAGAAGCAGGGTTGCGGCGGCCTTGACCCCGGGGACCAGCTGTGCAAAACCTTCGCGTTGCCGTTCCATTGCGGTTCTCCATCGACGCGGTCATCGACCGCCAGATTAGGGAAGCGGAGGTCCGGCCTCGCCGGAGCATTCCGCCCCGCCGAAGCGGTAAATTCACGCGTCCGCGGCCCTGCCACCGCCGGCCGGACCTGTACGGATCGCCCAGGTCCGACTACGATTGCGGCGGGTGCGGCCCGCGCGACCGATCGATCGCTGGACGCCAAGCGCCAAGCGCCAAGCGCCAGGGGGAACGCGTTTTGACCGACCTTGTTACCGTCAGGGAGCTTTCCCTGGAGTTCGACATGCGCGGCATGCGCGTGCCGGTGCTCGACCGCGTGTCATTCCGCATCCGGCCGGGAACGACCGTGGCGCTCGTCGGCGAGTCCGGTTCCGGCAAATCGGTGACCGCGCAGGCGATCATGGGAATCCTGCCGACGACCGGGCATATCACGCACGGTCAGATCCTGCTTGCCGATCCGGCGTCCAGCGCGGCCCCCGATCGACCTTGCCCGCCTCGATCCGGAGGGCCCGCCCTACCGCCGGATTCGCGGGCGGCGCATCTCGATGATCTTCCAGGAGCCGATGCTGTCGCTCTCGCCGCTGCACACCGTCGGCGACCAGGTGAGCGAGGCGCTGTTCCTGCATCACCCGGTTCCGAAGGACGAGGGCATGCGGCAGACGGCGGAGATGCTGCGGCTCGTCGGCTTTCCCGATCCGGAGCGGGCGCTCAAGATGTACCCGTTCGAGCTCTCCGGCGGCTTGAGGCAGCGGGCGATGATCGCGATGGCGCTGATCTGCCGGCCGTCGCTGTTGATCGCCGACGAGCCGACGACGGCGCTCGATGTCACGATCCAGGCGCAGATCCTCGCGCTTCTGAAGGACCTGCAGCGAACGCTCGGCATGGCGGTGCTGATCATCACCCACGATCTCGGCGTGGTGGCGAATCTCGCCGACGAGGTCATCGTGCTCTACCGCGGACAGGTGATGGAGGCCGGCGAAGTCCATGCGATCTTCGACGCGCCTGGGCACCCCTACCTTCGCGCGCTGCTGCGGGCCGTGCCGCATTTCGACATGAAGCCGGGCGAGCGGCTGGTTCCGGTGCGGGAGATCGATCATCAGACCGGGCCGCTGATCAAGGCCGACGAGGCGCGCCCCATCGGCGCCGACATCCAGCTGCGGGTGGACAACGTCAGCAAGACGTTCACCACGCGCAAGACCGGCTGGATCGGCGGCCAGACGCACACGATCCGCGCGGTCGCCGATGTGAGCCTGCAAATCCGGCGCGGCGAGTGCTTCGGATTGGTCGGCGAAAGCGGCTGCGGCAAGACGACGCTTTCCAAGATGATCATGCGCGCGCTCACGCCCGACACCGGCCGCATCGTCTACGACGATCGCGGTACGCAGATCGACATCGGGACGGCCGACGAACGCCGAGCTGCTGCGCTTTCGCCGCCGCGTCCAGTACATCTTCCAGGATCCGATCGGCTCGCTGTCGCCGCGGATGACGGTGTTCGACATCCTGCGCGAGCCGCTCGTCATCCACGGTATCGGCGACCGCGACTACCAGGTCGCGATGGTCAAGGAGCTGATGCGGCTCGTCGGGCTGGACCCGCGCTTCCTGTCGCGCTACCCGCACAGCTTTTCCGGCGGCCAGCGCCAGCGCATCGGCATCGCGCGCGCGCTCGCGCTCAAGCCCGACCTCGTGTTATGCGACGAGCCGGTATCGGCGCTCGATGTGTCGATCCAGGCGCAGATCCTGAACCTGTTGAAGGACCTGCAGACCGAATTGGGCCTCACCTACATGTTCATCTCGCACAACCTCGCCGTCGTCGACTACATCGCGGACGAGATCGCAGTGATGTGCAAGGGGCGCATCGTCGAGATCGCGCCGCGAGAAGTGCTGTTCCGCAATCCCGTGCATCCGTACACGCGCGGATTGCTGGCAGCGGTGCCGTACCCCGATCTGCGTCGCCGGCTCGATCTCGCCACCGTGCAGGAAGGCGCGGATCGCGATCCCGCCGAATGGCGAGCGCCGTTCGCGTGGATCGGCGACGATGCGGGTGTGATGCACGATCTGGGCAACGACCACTTCGTTCGCGCGCACAGCGATGCCGACATCGAGAGGGCGGCCGCATGAGCTCCACGGCGCAATTCCCGCGAAGGCGGGAATCGCGAGTCTCTTGGTTGCAAGACGCTGGTCCCACCCTCGCGGGCAGACGACTGCAGCGATCGCTCGCCGTTGCAGCGTTATGCGCGCTGGCCCTGCTAAGGCCCGCGCTGGCACAGGAGTACACCAACGAGCCGCCGCTGCTGCAGGACGCAGTGAAAAGCGGCAAGTTGCCGCCGATGGCCGAACGCCTCCCATCGGTGCCGCTGGCCGTGCCCTTCGGCACGCGCGTGCGCGGCAAGTACGGCGGCGACCTGCGCATGCTGATGGCCAAGGACCGCGACATCCGCATGATGGTCGTCTACGGGTATGCGCGCCTCGTCGGCTACGACGAGAAGCTGCAGTTCGTTCCCGACATCTGCGCGAGCTTTCGAGAATGTCGGCGATCGCGAGTTCACGTTCCGCCTGCGTCCCGGCCACCGCTGGTCCGACGGCGCGCCGTTCACCGCCGACGACTTCCGCTACTACTGGGAGGATGTTGCGAACAACAAGTCGCTCTCGCCGCTCGGCCTGCCGATGGCGCTGCTCGTCAACGGCAAGGGCCCGCGGGTGACGTTTCCCGATCCGTTGACGATCCGCTATGCCTGGGACGAGCCGAACCCGCTGCTCCTGCCTGCGCTCGCGGGGCCTTCGCCGCTGTTCCTGTATCGCCCTGCGCACTACCTGCGGCGGTTCCACGCGAAGTACATCGGCGAGGAGAAGGCGAAGGCGCAGGCCGCAGCGGTGAAGATGCGCAACTGGGCCGGCCTGCATCACAAGAAGGACGAGCAGTACCGGTTCGACAATCCGGAGCTGCCGACGCTCGAGCCGTGGATCAACACGACGCCGCTGCCGACGACGCGCTTCGTGCTGACTGCGCAATCCGTATTTCCACCGCGTCGATCCGGACGGCCGGCAACTGCCCTACATCGATCGCGTCATCATCACCCTCGCCGACGAGAAGCTCGTGCCGGCGAAGACCGGCGCGGGCGAAGTCGATCTGCAGGCGCGCTACCTGCGATTCGACGACTACACGTTCCTGAAGCGTAACGAGCAGCGCAGCAGCTACAAGGTGCGGCTGTGGGAGACGGTCAAGGGTTCGCAGATCGCGCTCCATCCGAACCTCAACGCCGCCGACCCGGCCTGGCGCCAACTGCTTCGCGACGTCCGGTTCCGGCGCGCACTCTCGCTCGCAATCAATCGGCACGAGCTCAACGAGGTCGTCTATTTCGGGCTGGTGCAACCGTCGAACAACACGGTCCTGCCGCAGAGCCCGCTGTTCGACAAAACCTACCGCAGACGCGTGGACGAAGTTCGACCCGAAGGCCGCGAATGCGCTGCTGGACGAGATCGGACTGACCGCGCGCGATGCCCGCGGCCTTCGGCTCATGCCCGATGGACAGGCGCTGGAAATCGTCGTCGACACCGCCGGCGAGAGCACCGAGGAAACCGACGTCCTCGAGCTGATCCGCGACAGCTGGCGCAAGGTCGGCATCGCGCTCTACACGCGACCGTCGCAACGCGAGGTGTTCCGCAAGCGCGTGTTCTCCGGGCAGTCGATCATGTCGGTGTGGCCCGGCCTGAACAACGGCATCCCGACGGCCGACATGAGCCCCGAGGAGCTGGCGCCGACGAAGCAGGAGCAGCTGCAGTGGCCGATGTGGGGCAATCATGTCGAGAGCAAAGGCAAGGGAGGCGAAGCGCCTACGCTCCCCGAGGTGACCGAGCTCCTCTCGCTGTACCACGCGTGGCAGCGCTCGCAGGACAGCGCCGAGCGCGAGCGCATCTGGCGACGGATGCTCACCATCCACGCCGAGCAGCAATTCACGATCGGCACGGTGACCGGGAACCTGCAGCCGGTCGTCGTGCACGACGGGCTTCGCAACGTGCCGACCAAGGGACTCTACAACTGGGATCCCGGCGCGTACTTCGGGATCTACCGGCCGGACACGTTCTGGATCGATGAAAAACGGGTCCGACGTAGCTCCGATGAAAAAGGCGTCCGGTGCTCCGATGAAAAAGGCGTCCGCAAGAGCCGGTGGATGATAAAGCGTCGGCGTTGCACCTTTTTCATCGGGAAGTTCAGGCGGGCGCCTCGGGGCGGCCCGTCGGCGCCCGCGGGAAACGGCACCGAAACAACGAGCATTGTGCGGATGCGCTGAGCTCCTGCAAACGCGATACGCATGCTTGCCTACGTCATCCGCCGCCTGCTGATCATGATCCCGACGCTGATCTCGATCAGCTTGATCGTGTTCGTCATCATCCAGCTGCCGCCCGGCGACTATCTCGAAAGCTACATCGCCGAGCTGCAGGCGCAGGGCGAATCGGTCGACCCGCAGAAGATCGCGTTCCTGCGCGAGCACTACGGGCTCGACCAGCCGATGTGGGAGCAGTACCTGCGCTGGATCGGCGGCTGGTTCGTCGGCGACTTCGGCTACTCGTTCGAGTTCAACCTGCCGGTGTCGGCGGTGATCGGCGACCGGCTGATCCTCACCATCGTGATCTCGCTGTTCACGATCCTGTTCACGTGGGCGATCGCGTTCCCGATCGGCATCTATTCGGCCACGCATCAGTACAGCTGGGGCGACTACGGGCTCACGCTGCTGGGCTTCCTCGGCATCGCGATCCCGAATTTCCTTCTCGCGCTGGTGATGATGTATCTGGCCAACGTCTGGTTCGGCACGTCGATCGGCGGCCTGATGGATGCGGAGTTCATCGACCAGCCGTGGAGCTGGGCGAAGGTCAGGTCGGTGCTCGACCACCTGTGGATCCCGGTGATCGTGATCGGCACCGGCGGCACCGCCGGCATGATCCGGAAGATGCGCGCGAACCTGCTGGACGAGCTGCAGAAGCAGTACGTCGTCACCGGCCGCGCGAAGGGGCTGCCGCCGGGCAAGCTGCTGCGCAAGTACCCGCTGCGGATGGCGCTCAACTTTTTCATTTCCGACATCGGCAGCCTGCTGCCGAACGTGATCTCGGGCGCCGAGATCATCGCCGTCGTGCTGTCGCTGCCGACGACCGGGCCGATGCTGCTGGCCGCGCTGAAGAGCCAGGACATGTACCTGGCGGGGTCGTTCCTCATGTTCCTCGCGTTGATGATCGTGGTCGGCGTGCTCATCTCCGATCTGGCGCTCGCGGCGCTCGATCCGCGGATCCGGCTGACCGGAGGGGTAGCGCGATGAACGCCCAGCGCGACCCGTCCGCAGGCGGGAGAGCTCAATACCTGGGAGGGCAGGCGAGGCGATGAACGCCCCGGGAGCCGCGGACACGGCACGCTTGCCGCCCGGCGAGGCGTTGCCGCACTACGTCTCGCGCGAGCCGTTCGATCCGCAGACCGCCGACGCGCTCACCGCCGAGCAGGAACGCTTCTACCTCGCGTCGCAGTGGCGCCTGATGCTGTGGAAGCTCGCGCGCCATCGTCTGGCGGTCGTGGCGGGCATCGTGCTGCTGATCATGTACGCGTCGACGCTGGTCTCCGAGGTGATCGCGCCCGTATCACCTGCACACGCGCAATACCGACTACATCTACGCGTCGCCGCAGGACGTGCACTGGTTCCACGAGGGCCGCTTTGTCGGGCCGTTCACCTACGGGCTGGTGAAGACGCTCAACATGGAAACGCTGAGGCGCGAGTACGCGGAAGACACTTCGCGCATCTACCCGGTACGCTTCTTCTGCTCCGGCGACCCGTACCGCTTCTGGGGACTTTTCGACGCATCGTTCCATCTCGTGTGTCCGGGCGAGGGCGGCACGCTGTTCCTCGCGGGGACCGACCGACTCGGTCGCGACGTCCTGTCGCGCGTCATCTACGGAACGCGCATCTCGCTCACGATCGGGCTGCTCGGCATCGCGCTGTCGTTCGGGCTCGGGCCTGGTGTTCGGCGGCATCGCCGGCTACTACGGCGGCTGGGTCGACAACCTGATCCAGCGCGTGATCGAGGTGATCAGGAGCTTCCCGGAGCTGCCGCTGTGGATGGCGCTGTCGGCCGTGCTTCCCGTGACCTGGAGCCCGATCTTCGTCTACTTCGGCATCACGATGATCCTCGCGGCGCTGGACTGGACCAATCTCGCACGCGCCGTTCGCTCCAAGCTGCTCGCGCTTGCGCGAGGAGGACTCACTGCACGGCCGCACGGCTGATGGGCGCACGCCCGCGCCGGATCATCGCGCGCCATCTGCTTCCCGGATTCATGAGCCACCTGATCGCGGCGGCGACGCTGTCGATCCCCGGCATGATCCTCGGCGAGACCGCGCTCTCGTTTCTCGGCATCGGACTGCGCCCGCCGATCACCAGCTGGGGCGTTCTCCTGAACGAGGCGCAGAACATCAACGTCGTCGCGCTCTATCCGTGGCTGATGGCGCCGGTGTTCCCGGTGGTCATCGTGATCCTCGCGTTCAACTTCTTCGGCGACGGGCTGCGGGATGCGGCGGATCCTAGTACCGATGAAAAACGCGTCCGTGAGGGCGGTGGCTGACGAACGCGCGGCGTCGCACGTTTTTCATCGGGTTTGAAAGTGGCGGGCGCCTCGGGGCGGCCCGTCGGCGCCCGCGCGCAAAGGCACGAAACAACGAGCGTCGTGCGACGCGCTCGGACCAAGCGCGCCTCGCGCTTAAACCTTCGCTTGCCGATTTCGCCTTCATCGCCGCGGCCGCGGTGGCGTAGCCGCCGCGCGCGCCGTCGACGAAGTGGACGTGGTCGCTCGCCGTCGCCGACGGGACGAAGCAGGTCATCATCGCCGCATCCTGCCGGTGCAGGCCGTAACGCACGGCGCCGGCGGCGGCAGCGGCGGCAAGATGCGACTCGATCGCGTCGGCGAGCGCGGGCTCGCAGTCGAGGATCATGCGCAGGCCGTCGTCGAACTTGCGGAAGTCGGAATTGGCGACCACCTCGGCCAGGTATTTGCGCGGGGTCGAAGCCGCCGACGCGGATTCGCCAGCGCATGACCGCCCACGCGAAGAGCGTGAACGCATAGACGCGCAGCCGCTGCAGGAACAACGAACGTCGTGCGATCGCGTGGCGCGCGCTTCCAGCTCGGCACTGCGCGCCGTCCAGCGCAACGTGGGTCCGGATGCGGGCACCGGCCGCGACTTCTCCGGGCTCTCCTCGACCATCGAAACGACGGCCTCGATCGCGGCGCGAAACGCCGCCGGCGTCGGCGCCGGCGGCCGGCACGATCACCAGCGACAGGATCACGCCGCGCGTCGCGGGGATCTCGGCGAAGCGGCACGACAAGCCGTCCAGCGCGGGCCGCGCGCCAGGCGAGCGCGGGCGGGACCGCGAACTCGCCGCGCTTCATCGCCGCCTCGGCCCAGCCGAGGCCGCCGCCGGAGAACATCGCGTAGGCAACGTCGCCGGACTGCGCGAATCGCGCGACGCGCACGTCGAGACCCGCCTCGCGCACGCGAGCGACCGGCACGAGCGCAACGCGCATCGCGAGGCCGAGCTCTTCGCGCGTCCACGTCGCGGTCGCAGCAAGCGCGTCGCGCGCGGTCGCGAGGTCGCGCGGCGACACCGCGAAGCCCGCACCGTCGCCGCCGAAGACATAGGGAAGATCGCGTCCGCCGAGCGCGTTGCGGACCCCTGCGATGACGGCCGCGCCGGCCATGTTGACCGCCTTGTAGCGGTTCTGGGCAATCGCCTGGGTCGATTGCACGATGTCGGCGACGCCGAGCGTCCAGTCGTCGGGCAGCGGCTTGTAGAGGTCCGGATCCATCACGCTGGCGAAGCCGCGGAACACCGGCACGCTCGCGTAGAACGCTTCGCTGTCCGCGGCCATCGACGCTAGCCTGGAGAACCGCGCGCGCATTTGTCTCAGGCGAGCAGCTTCTTCAGCGCCGGCGCATCGGCGGAAAGATTCGCGAACGGAGCATCGTCGACCAGCCGGCCGTGATCGAGGACCAGCACGCGATCGAACAACTTCGCAAGCTCCGCGTGGCCGAGCGCCCACAGCACCGTGCGACCGCTGCATCTGCTCCAGCACGCCGGTCACGAGCATGCGCTCCAGCACCGGGTCGAGTCCGGAGGTCGGCTCGTCCATGACCAGCACGTCGGGATCCTTCATCAGCGCGCGGGCGATCGCGATCCGCTGCTTCTGCGAGTAGGACAGTCGCGCGCCGCTCGCCCCCACGTTGAACTCGAGCCCCTTGTGGATCAGCGCGTCCTCCATGCCGACCTCGAGCGCGACCTCGCGGACGAGCTCGGTGAGCCGGGCCTGCGCGCGCGCCTGCTCGTAGACGGGGCGGCCGAACAGGATGTTGTCCTGGATCGACAACTCGGGGCTGAAGCGTTGCGGATCGTAGAACTCCACGACGTTGCGTTCCGCGAAACGGCGCTGGAACTCGAGGCGCGCCGCGACCACACGCTCCTGCATCGCCGCATCGGGAATGCCGAGCCGATGGCGCCCGACGACGACCTTGAGCGCAAGCGCCAGGAACATCTGGCGCTCGCGCGGAGAAAGCGCCTGCGCGGCCCTTGTCGTCGATCTTGCGCAGGATCGTGCGGAAATCCGCGAGGTCCTCCGGCGAGATGATGCTGTACTCGGCGAAGAGCTCGCTGTCGGGCGGCTCGTCGGCGAACAGCTCGACCATGAGCCGCGCCACGCCGATGCCTGCGAGCTCGAGCTCGTCGAGCAACCCCACGTCGGCGATCAGCTGGCGCACCTCGGCGTTCGCAACCAGGTTCTCGGGCACGAACGCGGCATCGGTCGGCGTGCCGAAAACGATGTTCTCGCCGACGCTGATGTTGCTGTGATAGCGGTTGCGGTCGAACAGCTCCACCAGCGGCGTGATCTCCGGCATCATGACCTTCTCCTGAATGCGCTTGCGCGCTTCGAGCACGAGCTCGGGCAGCTTCGGCTCGGCAGTCTACCGACACGCGGCTCGCGAGCCCGAACGCCAGCAGCTCCGAATCCATCGCGACCAGCCGGAGCACCGACAGCGCTCGCGCCTGAACTTCCTCGACACTCGCACCCCCGAGATCGACCCAGGGCGCGTTGATGTCGTCGACGCTATTGCCGGAAAGCCGAGCATCCCGAACGCGCAGCGTCCTCGTTACGCGCGGCTTCGCCGTCATAGCGTTCGCTGCCCATCGGCCGGTGCTTGAGGCCATAGAGCAGGTTGTGCAGGAGCGAACCCGAGAACACGTGCGCATTGCGCGATGCGAACGCGATCCGGCGCCCGACGACGGCGACGTGCGCGGTATCGAGCGACGTGCTTGCCGATGGCCAGCCGGCCAGCCGTGGGAAAAGTGAGCCTCGCGAACAGGCGCATCAGCTCGCCCTTTCCGCTTTCACCGGTGCCGACCAGCGCCACCTGCTGGCCCTGCGCCACCTCGAGCGTCAGGCGCTCGATCGGGATGCCGCTGCCGTCCTCGCTGTAACTCGAGCGCACTCGCGACCAGCGGTCCCTCGAGCTGCGGCACCGTTTCAGGCGGGCTCTCCCAAAGCTCGGGCGGCAGCATGGCCGGCGGCTCGAACTGCGACACCACCTGCTCGTACTTGACGCGCACGTCCTCCTTCGTCTCGTACCACTTCAGCAGCTCCTTCCACGGGTCGATGATGTCCTTGTACGCCGCGAGCACGGCCACCAGCGCGCCGAGCGAGAGCTCTCCCATGATCACGAAGTAGCCGCCGGCCGCGTAGAAGAAGAACGGCGTGATCTGGGCCAGGAAGTTGTTCAGGAACTTGACGAAGAACTTGCGCTTGTAGATGTTGAGCCGGATGCCGTAGATCTTCCCGAGGCGCGAGCTCGCATCCGCGAGCTCGTAGCGTGCGGTGTCGTTCGCGCGGATCTCGGCAGCGCCGCCGATTACGTCGCCGATGCGATCGGAAAGTTCGCGCGTCATCAGGATGCGGCGCTTGGAGAGCTGGTTGATTCGCCGCTGGAGTCGCGGGATCAGCCACACCTGCATCGGATACAGCGCGACGGCGGCAACGCCGAGCCAGAACTCCTGGACGAAGATGAACACCATGTAGGTGGTCAGCAGGCCGCCCTGGAACGCCGGCGACGCGATCGATTCGCCGATGAAGCCGCCGATCGGGTCGGTCTCGGCGGTGATCATCGGGATCATCTCGCCGGCCGACATCTTCCTGAAGTGCGGGAGCGGGAACCGCATCACCGCCTCGTAGAGCTGGTAGCGAAGCCGCCGGACCATGCGCTCGCCGACGATGCCGCGATAGACGTTGAGCCAGTACTTGATCGCGCCGTTCAGCGTGATCAGCGCGAGCAGGACGAGCGAGAGCAGCATCAGGTAGCCGACCTGCGAGACTTCGTACCCGAAGATCTCCTGCGGGAGGTTCTTGCCGCCGATCGCGTTGTTGACGATCCGCTTGGGGAGCTCGAGGTTGATGTAGATCAGCGGGAAGCTGATGACGGTGACGAGGAGCAGCCACACCTGGTCGCGCCAGGTATGGTGAAGGATGTAGCGGAAGAGCGAGCGCTCCAGTGCCAACCTGTCCCCTCGAAGCCGTGCGGCGAAGCGGCAAATGCTACCATCGAGCTCAGTGTGGTAAGTCAGTAATTCGTTGTGCAAATCCGGCCAGTTCGAGCCGGCTTGCGCAGACATCCGAATCATGGCAAGCACTCTTCAACGAATCACTGACTCACCCCGCTAGCCATGCATGCCGGCACGACGGACACGATGCACCGGGAGTTCGCGCGGATTCGGCCGCGTCGGCGTCGTGCTCAAGGGCTATCCGCGCCTTTCCGAGACGTTCATTGCGCAGGAGCTTCGCGCGCTCGAGCGGCGCGGCGTCACGCTCGCCCTGTTCTCGCTGCGCCGCCCGACCGACGCCGCGATCCATCCGATCCATGCCGAGATCGAGGCGAGCGTCGACTATCTGCCCGAGTACCTGCACGAGGAGCCGCTGCGTGTGCTCCGCGCCTGGCGCCGGATGCGTGCCGCGCCGGGCTATCGTGCCGCGCTTTCGGCCTGGCGTGCCGACTTCGCGCGCGACCCGACGCGCAGCCGCGCACGCCGCTTCGGTCAGGCGCTGGTGCTCGCCGCCGAGCTTCCCGGGGACATCGTCCATCTGCACGCCCACTTCCTGCATACGCCGGCATCGGTCGCGCGCTATTGCGCGCTGCTCACCGGCATTGCCTGGAGCGTATCGGCGCACGCGAAGGACATCTGGACGACGCCCGACTGGGAAAAGCGCGACAAGCTCGCGGAATGCGCGTGGGCGACGACCTGCACGCGCACGAATGCCGAACACCTGCGCGCGCTCGCGGCGACACCGGAGCGTGTCGATCTCGTTTATCACGGCATCGACGTGGCGCGGTTCCCGGCACCCGGCGAGCGCAACGCGCGCGAAGCGGGTACGCCCGATCCCGTCACCGTGCTCTCCGTCGGGCGCGCCGTCGACAAGAAGGGTTTCGACGATCTGCTCGCCGCGCTGGCTCGCCTGCCCGCTTCGCTGCCATGGCGGTTCGAGCACGTCGGGGGCGGCCCGCTGCTCGCGCGATTGAAGACGCAGGCCGAGTCGCTGGGCATCGCGGATCGGGTCAGCTGGCACGGTGCGATGGCTCAGCAGGCGCTGCTCGCGCGCTACCGAAGCGCGGATGTCTTCGCGCTGGCCTGTCGCGTGTCCGCGGACGGCGATCGGGATGGCTTGCCGAACGTGCTGATGGAAGCGCAGAGCCAGAAGCTGCCCTGCGTCGCCACGACCGTCGCCGGCATCACCGAACTGATCGAGCATGGCGTCACCGGTTTGCTCGTGCCGGAGCGCGATCCGCCGGCACTGAGTGCAGCACTCGCGCAACTGATCGGCGACGCTGCGCTGCGCCGCCGGCTCGGTCAAGCCGGATTCGATCGGACAACGCGCGCGTTCGCAATGGAGGCCGGCATCGACCGGCTTGCGTCGCGCTTCGACGCAAGTCTGGTGACGCGCCCGCTCGCACGATCGGCGTAGCATGCGCATCGCCTTCTACGCGCCGCTGAAGTCGCCGGAACATCCGGTGCCTTCAGGCGATCGGCTGCTCGCGCGCACGTTCGTCGCCGCGTTGGAGCGCGCGGGGCACGACGTGTCGTTGGCCGCGCGCCTGCGAACCTGGGACGGAACGGGCGACGCGCTGCGCCAGCGCCGTCTCGCGCGGATCGGCCGCGCGCTCGGCGAACGGCTCGTCGAACGCTGGCGCCGCACGCCGTCCGGCACACCCGACCTGTGGTTCAGCTACCACGTCTACCACAAGGCGCCCGACTGGACCGGCCCGCTCGTGAGCGCCGCGCTCGACATTCCGTACGTCGTCGCCGAAGCTTCCGTTGCGCAAAAGCAGCGCGACGGCCGCTGGAGCGAAGGGCACCGGGCGGCCGTAGCCGCGATTCGTGGCGCGGATGATGTCGTCTGCATCAATCCGGCCGATGTGCCCGGCGTCGCGGCCGTGCGCGACCCGCGCGCGCCGCCGGTGCAGCTCGCGCCGTTCTTCGATGTCGACGCTTTCATTGCGAACGCGGCATGCCGAGGCAGCGTCGCACGGTTCCCCGCCGGTCCCGGAGCTGCCGCGAGACTCGCCACGGCTGATCACGGTGGCGATGATGCGGCGCGGCAACAAGCTCGACTCGTATCGCACGCTGGCCGCGGCGCTCGCGCGAATCGTGCACCGTCCCTGGCATCTGGTCATCGTCGGCGATGGCGAGGCAAGGGACGCCGTCCATGGCGCGTTCGCGTCCTTCGCGCCAGGGCGCGTGCACTTCGCCGGCACGCGGCCGCATGCGGCCATTGCGAGCCTCATGAGCACCTGCGACCTGTTCGTCTGGCCGGCCGTCGACGAAGTGATCGGCATGGTCCTGCTCGAGGCGCAGGCCTGCGGCGTGCCGGTCATCGCCGGTCGCGGGCTGGGTGTAGGCGCGGTCGTCACCGACGGCGCGGGCGGGTTGCTGGTCCCGGCCGGCGACGATGCTGCCTTCGCGGTTGCGGTCGAGACGCTGCTCGGCGACGCGGGCCGGCGTCGCGCGATGGCAACGCAGGCGCGCCGCTACGTGCGCGCCAATCACGACCTGCCCGCCGCCGCCGCCGCGCTGGATGCGATCGTCACGCGTGCGGTCCGCCGGCGCAGCGGCGCGCGCGTGCCGTGATCGTTGCGTTCCTGCGCCATGGCCGCACCGCCTGGAACGATGCCGGGCGGATGCAGGGCCGTGCCGACGTGCCGCTTTCGGAAGCCGGCCGCACGCAAGTGCGCCGATGGCGCCTGCCGGCTTCGCTCGCCGGCGCGCAGTTCGTTGCCAGCCCGCTCGCGCGAGCCCGCGAGACCGCTGCACTGCTCGGTGCGCAGCCGGTCGCGATCGACGCTGCGTTGATCGAAATGGATTGGGGCGAATGGGAAGGCGAAACCTTCGAAGTGCTCAAATCGGGACAGGGCGCGGCGTTCGACGTGACCGCCGGTCGCGGTCTCGACTTCCGTCCACCCGGCGGTGAGAGTCCGCGGGAAGTCCAGAACCGCGATCGCTGCGTGGTTCGTCAGGAGCGCCTCGCACGTGGAAACGGTGGTCGCCGTGACGCACCAGGGCGTCATCCGATGCGTACTGGCGCTCGCAACGGGGTGGGACATGGACGGCAAGCCGCCGGTGCGTCTCGCCGACGATGTCGTGCATCTGGTCGAGTTCTGCGGCGGAATCGTGCGCGGGATCGAGTGGAACGTCGCCGCTGGTTTCCGGCCCCGATCGGCCGGCGGCGGGTGTTGCGCTAGGCTAGTCGGACATGTAAGTGGACAGGAGTTGCTGCGACAGAGCTCCGAGGACCTGAAGATGCCCGAACTGCTGCTTCGCGCGCCTGCGGTGCGCTGGTATTCGCCGGCAAGCCGCCTGCCCGCGCGCGTGCGCGAGCGCATCCGCACGCAGGAGGAGCGCTCCGAGATCCTGGTCGGCTGGATCCAGCTCGCGTTCATCGTCGGCATGGCGGTCGTGTACACGATCGCGCCGAAGAAGTTCACCGGCGACGCGCCGTTCGCGCCGGTGCCGTGGGTGCTCGCCGCGTACTTCATCTTCACGTTGCTGCGCCTGGGACTGGCGCATGCACGCCGGCTCCCGCGCTGGTTCGTCTACGTCTCGATCGTCGTCGACATGGCGCTGCTGCTCGGGCTGATCTTCAGCTTTCACATCCAGTACGCGCAGCCGCCGTCGTTCTATCTCAAGTCGCCGACGCTGATGTACGTCTTCGTTCTGATCGCGCTGCGCGCGCTCAATTTCGAGGCGCGCTACATCGTGACGGCGGGGCTGGTCGCCGCCTTCGGCTGGTTGCTGATGGTGCTGTACGTGGTCACGATCGACCCGCGCGACTCGATGGTCACGCGCGACTACATCACCTACCTGACCTCGAACAGCGTCCTGGTCGGCGCCGAGGTCGACAAGATCATCTCGATCCTGGTGTTCACCATCGTCCTCGCACTCGCCAGCAAGCGAACCGCGCGCCTGCTCGAGTTCGCGGCGGTGGAAAGCGCGAGCAACCAGGAGCTCGCGCGATTCGTGCCGAACGAGGTGGTGACGCAGATCAAGACGGCGGAGCGCGACCGCCACTGCGGGACAGGGCGAGACCGGCGTCGTCGACCGTGTTGTTTCTCGACATCGAGGGGTTCACGACGTTGTCCGAGAATCTGTCCCCGGAGATCGTCGTGCGCACGCTGAACGAGTTCTACGCGGCGGCCGCCGAGCCGATCGAGCGGCACAACGGCGTGATCAACCAGTTCCAGGGCGACGCGATCGTCGCCACGTTCAACGCCCCGCGTCCGAATCCGGCGCACGCCGCGAGCGCGGTGGCCGCTGCGGTCGAGATCGTCGCGCTATGCGGCGCCCGATCGTTCGGCGAAGGCGCGCGGCTGTCGATCCGCGTCGGCATCAATACCGGGCCGATGGTGTGCGGGTTGATCGGCACGCCGGACCACCTCGTCTACACGGTGATCGGCGACGAGGTGAATCTGGCCTCCAGGCTCGAGGTGCTGAACAAGGACTTCGGGACGCGCATCATCGTCTCGGAGAGCACGCGCCAGGCGGCCGGGCCGGGCGCCTTCGCGTTCGAGCCGATCGGCGAGGTGAACGTGCGCGGACGCACGATGTCCACGCCGGTCTACACGCTGCGAGGCAGGTAGCCGGCCTCCGTCCACTCGGCGCGCAGCGCGGCGATGTTCGCGCGCGCCGTCGCCTCGCAGGCAACGCGGAAGCTGTCGGTCCGGAAGATGTACGGACGGGACAGCAGCACGGTGAAGAACCCCGTCATGCCGGCGGCGAATTGAGCGTCCGACAGGTGCGTGTACTCGGCGCGAACCACGTCCGTCGTGCGCCGGAATTTCGGCCACGGATGCCCGAATCCGGCAAGATCGATGTCGAGCATGTAACCCAGATCCGCGTTGCACAGCAGGCCGGCATGATTGGATGCGAGGATCATGCTGCAGACGTGGCGCCGGAAGCTCGGCGACGCGCCCGCGGCGCGGTCGAGGTAGTACTGCGCGCTGCGGCGCTCGTTGTCGCGCGCGTCCGATTCGAAGACCACGTCGTGGAACCACAGCGCGAGCTCGACGGCGCCCGGATCCGGCGGCAAGTCGTGCACGCGATCGAAGCGCTCGAGGCAGTCGTCGACGTGGCCGAGGTTGTGATAGTGGCGATGCGGCTCGCCATAATGCGCGACGACGTCGGCGTAGACCGGCTCGGGGGCGAGCGCGTCCGGGCCGGGATGGCAGCGCCGCCAGAGCGTGGCAAAGCGGCCGGGAGCGGCGCGCTTCACGGGTTCGCCTTGCCCGCCGCGCACCTGCGCCTCCTCCGACCGCGACAGCTGGCTGCGCACACCCTCGAGCATGTGCGTGGTCCCGGCGAGCCGCTCGCACAGCTGCCGCATGACGTCGAGCGCGACCTCGGGGTTCTCGGAGAGGAGGCGCAGGAACATCGACGCGGCGATCTTCAGCACGCGCACCTCGCCCTTCGCGCGGACAGTCGTCGTGCGCGGGCCGTTCATCAGCACGCCCATCTCGCCGATCAACGCGTTCTGCCCGACGGTGCCGATCAGGAACTCGCCCTGGCCGGTGGAGCCGAGCACGTCCACCGTGCCGTCGAGAATCAGATAGGCGCTGTCCGAGGGCTCGCCGACGCGCACCAGCGTCTCGCCGGGGGCGAACGTCAGCGCACGGCTGGTGAAAGCCAAGAGCTTGAGCCGCGTCGCGTCGAGCTTGCCGAACATCGGCACGCGCGCGAGCTGGGCCGCTTCCTGGTCGACGCTCACGTCTGCTCAGCCTCCGGTTCCGTTCGCTTTCCGCGCCCTCAAAGCGCGGCGCTCGGGTTGCGAACAGAATACGGCAACGTCCACCCGCCGGGAAGCCGGACCCGGCGAGCGGATGCCGCTGGTATGCTGCGTTAATGCGGTCGGGCTTATTTTCTATGCGGCGTTAATGGCGTTGGCTTCGTCTCCGGCGCCGAGCTGTCCGCACGTCGACGCCGCCAGTCCGCCCGCGCAATGGCCGACCATGAGCGACGACCGCGACGAATACTACGGCGACATCCTGGAAGGGCTTGCCGCCTGGTTCGCGAGCCCGCAAATCGCGGACGTGCGCGCCACCGTGTCCCGCTTTCCCGAGCCGGATCTGGGTGTCGCGCTGAATCGAAACCAGGTCACGTCCAAGCTGTGGCTCGTCGAATCGCTGCGACAGTTCGCAGGCGCGGCGTACGGGACGGTGACCGTCCTGGGCGGCTGGTTCGGCGTGCTTGGCGCGATCTTGCTTTCCGACCGTCGCCTTTCGATCGGACGCGTCGTAAGCGTCGATCTCGATCCGCGCTGCGCTCGCGTTGCCGAATCGCTGAACGCGTCGGAAGTCCGTACGGGCCGCTTCGTCGCCCGGACCGCGGACATGCGCACGCTCGACTATTCGCCGGCGACCGTCGCGGCGAGCCCGCCCGATCTGCTGATCAATACGTCCTGCGAGCATATCGTCGGCTTCGAGGCGTGGTACGCGCGCGTACCCGCCGGGCAACTGCTGGTCCTGCAGTCGAACGACTATTACGCGATAGCCGATCATGTGAACTGCGTACCCGACCTCGACGCGTTCCGTGCGCAGGCGCCGCTGCGCGAAGAGCTGTTCGCCGGCATGCAGCCGCACAAGCGCTATCGGCGGTTCATGCTGATCGGCCGGAAGTAGCGGTCAGACCCCGGACGAAGTCGCGGCGTCTGCACCTACTTCCGTCAACTAGGGTCTGACCCTGATTGAACGGACCCCAAAGCCGCCTCCGCGGAAAGCCAGTCGACCGCCGGGTGCGCGCGGGTCCGGGCAAGGACGTTTTCGACGAACCGCCAGGCCGCATCGTCGAAGTCGAGATGATGCGTAAGCAGGCCGGTAGGCTCGGCCGGGTCGACGCGCATCTGGCGGCGCAGCGCGAGATGGGCAGCCAGCCCGGCGGCCGCCTGGTCCGCGCCGACGAAAGCGCGCCCTCGCCGCCATGCGATCGGGTCGACATGCGTGTTGCACTGCACGACGCCGGGTGCGGCCAACGCGTTGCTGCGCGGCGCGAACGTCGACAGCCCGCAATAGCCCAGCGTCCGCAAGCATCGCCACGAGCTCGGGCGAGATCCGGTTCCACGGCGGGACCAGCACCGGCAGAAACGCGTTGCCGAACGCGGCCCGCAGCCGCTCCCGCCCGCGAACGAGCTCCGCGGCCGAGGTCGCCAACGGACGATGCGCACCAAGCTCGCAGCTTCGCTCGTCCGCGGGGGCATGATTGCGATGCTCGATGCCGTGTTGCAGGACCGTGCACTGCGCGGGCCGCGGCGACGGCCTCGACGAGATCGCCGGACAGTCGCGCCGGAATCACTGCGAGCGCGAGCGGCACCGAATGCGTCTCCGCGATCGAGAGCATGCGCGCAAGCGCCGGCGTCGCGACGCACGCGTCATCGTCACGCCACCAGAGCGTTGCGCGCCGTCCGCTCTGCGGACCAGCGATCGAGCTCCGCCTGCAGCGCTGCAAAGGTCATCGCTACCTCAGCCTGCCCCTCCCCCGTGGCGCGGGGGAGAGCGTGACCCTGCGCGAGCTCGAGAATGCGCTCGGCGCTGCGTTCGGCGCCCCGCATGTCGAACGGCGGCGCAGGTCGCGAAGTACGCAGGGCTGCGCGATCGACCGCGGCAGCAAGCGTGCGCGCCGAAAGATCGCGCTCCTCGACGAGATCGAGCGCGCCCCGGGCGGCGAGACGCTCGGTGCGCATGCGCTGCTCGGTCTCGGCGCGCTCCTCGAACGGGACCATGACCGCGGGTGCGCCGCTGCGCAACACGTCCATCACCGTGTTGTATCCGGCCTGCGATACGGACACGCGCGCGCGCGCCAGCAATGCAGGAAAGTCGTGGCGGTTGCGCTCGACGACGACGCCCGCCGACCGCCTTGGCGGCGCAGCGCGCGAAACTCGTCGTCGGCGATGCCCGGTCCGACCAGGATGCGCCAGACAAGATCGCGATGCGCCGAGAGCGGGCGCGCAGCGATGGCCGCATGCAACACATGGCTGCCGGTCGCTCCGCCGCCGGCCGATACGACGATTTCGCGTTGCTCTGCGAGCGGCGCGCGCGGCAAGGGTTCGCCGGGCGAAGTCACGTAGCCGGTGTAGACGATCGGTACGCGGCCGTCGGCGGCGAGCGGAAACGTCTCCTCGAGGCGCACGAACGAAGGATCGCCATGCACCAGCACCTCGTCGAACCACCGCTGCGCCCAATCCCAGGCTTCGGCATCGCGCCCCGCCTTTTCCTGCAGCTGCAGGATGTCGCGGATCGACGCAAGCACGCGCGGACGCGGGCGCGTCGCCGCGATGCGCTCGAGCAGCGGAACCAGCTCGAAGCGCAGGCTGCGCCGGCCGAAGGGAAACGTCTCGAACAGCACGACGGCAGGCGCGGCCGCGTCGAACGCGGCGAGCAGGCGCTGCGACACGATCGCGGCGGAAATCGTCGTCGATCGGAACGCCGTCGGCATCGCGCAGTGGCGTGAAGCTCGCATCGGCGACCTTCACCGGCGGCAGCTGGACGATGCGCACGCCGTTCGGCATCCGTCCGGGCAGCGGAACGCCGCCGGTGACGAAATGCACGTCGGCGCCGCGCGCGGCCAGCGCCTCGGCGATGCGCCGCATTCGCTCGAGATGTCCGGTGCCCAGCAGGTGCTGGACCCAGATCAGGACGCCAGGGCGCCCGAAGCACGCGCAGCGGGCGTCCTTCACCCGCAGCGCGGCGGCGCGGGCGCGGCGGCGGCGGATCGGCAAGTGCCGCGCGGCGAGCCGGTCGATCGTCTCGAGTCCCTTGAGCATGTCGCCGGCGCCCCGCGCCGAGGGCCGCGGCTGGTCGGGCAAGGCCGCGCAGCGCCGCGGCCATCACCGCCGGATCGTTGCCGCTGTCGATGTCGAGCATCTGCATCAGGCCGAGCTGCGCGACACGCTTCGCGCGAATCAGCTGCTCGCGGCGCGGTGCGACGCGCGGGATCAGGATCGCCGGCTTGTCGAACGAGAGGATCTCGCAGAACGTGTTGTAGCCGCCCATCGCGACCACGCCCGCGGCATTCGCCATCAGGAACTCGAGCTGCGTATCGAACGTCACCGTGCGCACGCGGGGAATGCGGTCCGCGCGCGCGTGGAATTCGCGCTGCCGCGCCGTCGACATGAACGGCCCGAGCGCGATCAGCGCATTGCACGGCAGCGAGGGATCGTGCTCGTACGCGGACAGGACCCAGTCCACGACCGCCATCCCGTCGCCGCCTCCGCCAACGGTGACCAGCAGATACGGCTCGTCGCCGAAGGGCATCTCGCGCGGCCGCTCGACGGTCCGGAAGCGTGCGGCGGATGTAGCCGGTGTAGACGATCTTGCGCTCGACCGACGGCGGGACAGGCGATCCCGACGAGCGGATCGGCGATCTCCTCCAGCCCGTAGACCCAGATATCGTCGTAGAGGGTCTGCAGCACCGGCATCACGTTCTTGTGCTGCCATTCGCGCGACAGGACTTCCGGGTCGTCCATGATGTCCCGCAGTCCCAGCACGAGGCGCGTGCCCATGCCTTTGAGCATCTTCAGCGTCGGGACGACCTCGCCCTTCAGGCCGATCGGCTCCTTGTCGACGAGGAACAGGTCCGGCCGGAACGCCTCGGCCGTGTGACGGATGATCGCGGCACGCATCGCCATCGTCTGGTCGAGCGCGATGTGCAGGCCGAGCGACTCGTAATCGCCGTTGTGAAGCTTGATGACGCCGGGAATCCGCACGAAATCCACGCGCGCGCGGAAATCGAAGCTGCCGATGATCGGCGAGCCGGACAGGATCAGGACCGACAGGCCCTTGAACCGCTCGACGAGCGAGTGCGCGATCGTCCGGCAGCGGCGCAGGTGGCCGAGCCCGAACGTGTCGTGGCTGTAGATGAGGATGCGCGCACCCTCGAGGCGTTCGGCCATGAGCTTCTCCTCGCCGGCACACGCGAGCTGGCCGGCCAGTGTAGCGGAATCGCCGGCCGCGGCGGCAAGTGGTGCGCGCCCCGCGCGGCCCGTCAGGTAGCCGAAGCTACTGCACGTCGTGCGGGAAGGTTGCGCCCTGGCGTGAGCGAAGCTCGAGGATCAGGTGGCAGTGGTAGGACGTGATGTCCGACGTGCTGCCGGAACGCAGGACGCGCAGCGCGAACCGGTAGGTCGAGCCGACATTGAGATTCCACTGCGGATCCGGCTGCGGAGAGCTCAGCACCGTCGTGCCGTTCCAGACCGGGTTGCGCAGCGAGAACATCCGTCCCTGCTGGTTCGTGGGGCCATAGGCGCCTCCGTTCACCGATCGCACGACCTGCACGAGCACGTCGCCGTCCGGAGCGCCCTTGGCCGTGATCGTGCCCCAGACCATGAACGAGCGCGGGAAGCCGGTGATCGCCTGGTCGGCGGTTTCGCACAAGGGCGGCGACGCCGTCAGGTCGACTGCGCTGCCCGCCTGCTCGACCCGGACGGTAACCGGCGTCAGCGCATTACCGAGCCGGTTCATGAAGGCCGCCATCGCCAGCCGCGACACCGGATCGTTCGGGCAATAAAGCGTCGTCGACGTGCAGCCCAGCGTGATGCCGCGGTTCTTCAGCCAGTCGACGTTCGGGCAGAACCCGTTGCCGATGTCGACGTCGGTGAAGCCGCTGCAAGGCTGCGCAAAAGCAGGGACGGCGAGCAGGAGCAGGACGGCCAGCAGCGCAGCACGGATCGTTAGCATCGCAATCTCCCAAGCGGGGGCGACGCCTATGCTCCGCCCGACGGGGCGAACAGCGTCGAGCACGGTTTATTCGATCTTGCGCACGTCGTCGATCACCTTGCCGTCGTTCGGCAGCTCGCCGGGCTTGCGCACGACGAGCTCGCCGCGCAGCTTCGTCACGTCACGGATCGACGCGATGATCGCTTCCGCGGCAACCGCGACGTCGGCGGACCGCGGCTCGACGTGCAGCGTCATGCGGTCGTTGCCGTCCGGGTTCTCGACGACCAGCCGCGCCTTCGCGATCTCGGGATGGCGCGCAACGATCGCCGCGATCTGCGCCCGGATGCACGAACATGCCCTTGACCTTCGTCGTCTGGTCGGCGCGACCCATCCACCCCTTGATGCGCAGGTTCGTGCGCCCGCACGGCGAGACGCCAGGCAGCACCGCAGACAGATCGCCGGTGCCGAAACGGATCAGCGGATAGTCGGCGTTGGTGAGCGCGGTGACCACGACTTCGCCGACTTCGCCTTCGGGGACCGGATCGCCGGTGCCCGGGCCTGACGATCTCGACCAGGACGCCCTCGTCGACGACGAGCCCGGCTCGCGCGCGCGTTTCGTACGCGATGCTGCCGAGATCCGCGGTCGCGTACACCTGGTAACCCTGGATGTCGCGCGCGACGAGCGCTTCGCGATGCGGCGCGAGGAACGCTTCGCCCGAGACCAGCGCCTTGCGCAACGACGGCAGCTTCACGCCGAGCTCGTCGGCCTTCTCGAGGATGATGCGCAGGAACGACGGCGTACCGACGTAGCCGGCCGGCGCCAGGTCCGCCATCGCCTGCACCTGCAATTCGGTCTGGCCGGTGCCGCCCGGGAACACCGTGCAGCCGAGCGCCTGCGCGCCGCTCTCCAGCATGAAGCCGGCGGGCGTCGAGGTGATAGGCGAAGCAGTTGTGCACGAGATCACCGCGACGGAATCCTGCGGCATACAGCGCGCGGGCAAGCCTCCACCAATCGGGGCGCCGGCCTTCAGGCTCGTAGATGCGGCCCGGTGACGCGAACACGCGCGCGAGCTCGCCCCAGCCGGACGCCGCGAAACCGCCGAAGGGCCGCGCCGCTTTCTGGCAGCTCGACGAGCTCGGTCTTGCGCGTGACCGGCAACTTCGCGAGCGCCGCGCGGGTCGTGATCTCGCGCGGATCGACGTCGGCGAGCAGTCGCGCGAACGCAGGGGCACGCGACTTCGCGTGGGCGATCTGTACGGGGAGGGCCGCGAAGAGCGCCCGCTCCCGCTGCTCCGGATCGCGCGTCTCGAGCGTGTCGAAGTGATCGCTCATCGCGCGCGCTTCGCGGATGCGCCGAGCACCGCGTCGCGTACTTTCTTCGTGAGCTTTGCGGCGATCAGCGCATGCGATCGGGCGATCAACGCGCACGCATCCTGCGTCGAAAGCGCCTTCGCGGCTTCGAGCTGCACCCAGTGCGCGCGCGCAAGATACGGCGCCGGAATGATTCCCTCGACGTCGGTCAGCTCGAGGAAGCGCTCCGGATCGACCTTGAACGCGAGGCTCGTCGCCTTGCCGCGCTCGACGCCGAACACGGCGAACATCTTGCCGCCGATGCTGTAGCACTCGTCGGCGCCCCACTTGATGTCGCGGGTGGCGCCGGGGAGGCTCGCCGCATAGCGGCGCAGCGGCTC
The DNA here is from genome assembly GCA_963804205.1 of uncultured beta proteobacterium. GTDB lineage: Bacteria > Pseudomonadota > Gammaproteobacteria > Burkholderiales > Casimicrobiaceae > VBCG01. Next base: position 398,796 of record CAWDPJ010000018.1, read on the forward strand.
GAAGGTCATTGGGTAACCTCCCCAAGGCTCGCCGCTATCGCGTCAAGCCAGCCAGCGCTTGCGGCGGCGATAGTGCTTGACGTCGCGGAAGCTCTTCCGTCCCGCCGTCGACAGACCGAGATAGAACTCCTTCACGTCCTCGTTGCTCGCGAGGTCCGTCGCTTCACCGTCCATGACGACGCGACCGTTCTCGAGGATGTAGCCGTAGTTCGCGTAGCGCAGCGCCGACCATCGTGTTCTGCTCGGCCAGCAGGAACGAGACGCGCTCCTTGCCGTTCAGATCTGGCCACGATCTCGAAGATCTCCTCGACGATCTGCGGCGCCAGCCCCATCGACGGCTCGTCGAGCAGGATCATCGTCGGCCGCGCCATCAGCGCGCGGCCGATCGCCGTCATCTGCTGCTCGCCGCCGGACGTGTATCCGGACTGGCTCGTGCGGCGCAGCTTCAGCCGCGGGAAATAGTGATAGACGCGCTCGAGCTCGTCCTTCGATCTCGCCGCGCGAAACCTTGCGCGTGAACGCGCCGGTCAGGAGGTTTTCCTCGACCGTCAGGTGCTGGAAGCAGTGACGGCCTTCCATCACCTGGCAGACGCCCATGCGCACCAGCTCGTTGGTGGTGAGCTTGTCGACGCGCTTGCCCTTGAACTCGATCGTGCCCTTGGTGACGTCGCCGCGCTCGGCTCGCAGCAGGTTGGAGATCGCCTTCAGCGTCGTGCTCTTGCCGGCGCCGTTCGCGCCGAGCAGCGCGACGATGCTGCCTTCGGACACGGACAGCGACACGCCCTTCAGCACGAGGATCACGTGATCGTAGATCACCTCGATGTTGTTGACGGTGAGGTACGGGGCGGTGGCGGTTTGAGGTTGAGCGCTCATGAGCGACATCTGACCGGCGTTCGCGCCCGCGAGAGCGACGCTCTCCGCGTCGAGCGAGAGATCGGTCGCACACCGCAGTTCCCTCGCCCCGCTTGCGGGGGAGAGGGCAGGGTGAGGTGTCGGCTACGTTACGCCGATTCCTTGGCGCAATCGCGCGGCGTGATGCCCTTCTCCTTCGCGTACGCCGCTGCGGACTGCTCGATCATCGGGCGCACCAGATCGCGATCCGGCTGGATCCAGTCGGTGATGACCTTCCACTGCTTGCCGTCCCATTGCTGGAACTTCACCGCGCCGCCGCCTTCGTGGTCGGCGCAGGTCACCTTGAGCGGCTGCATGAAGCCGGTCGCGCCGAGCTGCTTCAGCTTCGCGTCGTCGATCACGAGGTTCTCGAGGCCCCAGCGGATCTGCTCGCCGGTCATCGGCTTCTTGCCGTACTTCTCCTGCGCCTTGCGGATCGCTTCGACGGTGAGGATGCCGTGCACGACGCCGCGGTTGTAGTAGATGCTGCCGATGCGCGTCTCGTCTTCCATCTCCCCCTTGCCCTTGCTGTACACGTGCTTCCGGATCTCCTGCACGACCGGGAAGTTCGCGCCCGCGACGTTGAAGCCGGCCGCGATGTAGCCCTTCGCCGCGTCGCCGGCGGGAATCGTGTCCTCCTCGGCGCCCGACCACCACACGCCGATGATCTTCTCGCGCGGGAAGCCAGTCTTCGCCGCCGCCTTGAGCGCGACCGGATTCATCACGCCCCAGCCGCGCAGGATCACCCAGTCCGGCTTGATCTGGCGGATCTGCAGCCACTGCGCGCCCTGCTCGTTGCCCGGATGCGTCACCGGCGATGTGCGTGACCGCGAAGCCGTACTTCTTCGCCTGCGCGTCCAGGACCGGGATCGTCTCCTTGCCGTAGGCCGAGTCGTGATAGATGTTCACGATCTTCTTGCCCTTGAGCTTGTCCATCCCCCCTTCCTTCCTGCCGATGAACTTGATCTTCGCGGTGTTCTGCGACCAGTAGTTCGTGATCAGCGGGAAGACGTACGGGAACACGCGGCCGTCGCTCGCATCGGTGCGGCCGTAGCCCACGGACACGATCGGAATCTTGTCGGCGGTGCCTTTTTCGATCAGCGAGTAGGTGATCCCGGTCGACAGCGGATGGACCAGCGTCGCGCCGGTCGGACCCTTCTTCTTCTGCCGCTCGTAGCACTCGACGCCGCGCGCGTTGTTGTACTCGGTCTCGCACTTCTCGTAGGTGAGCTTGACGCCGTTCACGCCGCCGTCGCGCGCGTTGATCATGTTCACGTAGTCGATGAACCCGCCGAAGATGCCGGAGCCGCCGGGCGCGTACGGACCGACCCAGTAGCCGTTCATCGGGATGAACTGCTCGTTCTGCGCACTCGCGGTGACCGCGGTGCACATCAGCATGGCGCCGACCAGCGCCGTTTTCAGTGCCTTCATCATTTCCTCCTTAAGGAAAAACACGAGCTTCGACGCGAAGTCGAACCGGTGAAGCATTCGGGTTGGCAAAGTCAATGTCAATGGACTTGCCGAGCGCCGACGCCGATCATGCTGCGTTGCATCATCAGTGCGGGAACGGCCACAGGCGCAGCTTTTCCTTGGCGATCTGCCACAGGCGCGCCAGCCCGTGCGGCTCGACGATCAGGAACAGGATGATCAGCGCGCCGAAGATCATCAGCTCGAGATTGGACATCAGGCCCGGCGGCAGATTCACGCCCAGCATCCGCTCGAGCGGCGAAGCGATCGTATTGAGGAAGATCGGGAACAGCACGATGAACGCCGCGCCGAGGAACGAGCCCAGGATGCTGCCCATGCCGCCGAGGATGATCATGAACAGGATCCGGAACGACAGGTCGAGGTTGAAGCCCTCCGGCTCGACGGTCCCGAGGTAGCAGAACGCGTACAGCGCGCCGGCCACGCCGCAGTAGAACGAGCTCACCGCGAAAGCCGCGAGCTTGGTGCGCAGCATCGGGATGCCGACCACCTCGGCCGCGACGTCCATGTCGCGGATCGCCATCCACGAGCGTCCGATCGAGCTTCGCACCAGGTTCTTCGCCGCAAGCGCCAGCAGGCTCACGATCGCGAGCGTGAGCAGGTACTTCTCGACCGGCGTGTCGAAGGCGACGCCGAGAATCGTGATCTGCTGCGCGTTGATCACGCCCGAGCTCGAGTTGTTCGAGAACCAGCCGAACTTGGTCAGTGCCCAGACGACGAAGAACTGCGCGGCGAGCGTCGCGACCGCGAGATAGAAGCCCTTGATGCGAAGGCTCGGCAGCCCGAACACGATGCCGACCAGCGCTGCCATGACGCCGGCGAGCGCGAACGCGACCAGGATCGGCATGCCCGGGACGCGCAGCATGAAGTTGTACGCGGCGAACGCGCCGACGGCCATGAACGCCGCGGTGCCGAGCGAGAGCTGGCCCGCGTACCCGGTGAGCAGGTTGAGCCCGATCGCCGCGAGCGCGAAGATCAGGAACGGCGTCAGGATCGCGGACAGCCAGTACTGGTTCGCGATCAGCGGAACGACGCCGAACGCGACCGCGAGGATCGCGAAAACGACGAACCGGTCCTGCGCGATCGGGAAGATCTGCTGGTCCGTCGCGTACGACGTCTTGAACTGGCCGGCTTCGCGGTAGAGCATAGGAGTCGGGAGTCGGCAGTTGACAGTCTGGCGAACGTAGAGCGTCTGGCGCGATTCGGCTGCGACGGCGTCGTTGAACAGCGTCGGTCTCGATGCGTTGACCGTCGCGCGCTGTCGACGCTCGAACGCGTAGCCCGTCGCCGTAACCTCTCATACCCGGTCTATGTGCTTTTCGCCGAACAACCCCTCCGGCCGCACCAGCAGGAACAGCAGCGCGAGCACGTAAGGGAACCAGCCCTCGATGCCGCCGCCGACGAACGGCCCGAGGTAGACCTCGGCGAGCTTTTCGGCCGCGCCGATGATGAGGCCGCCGACGATCGCGCCGGGAATCGACTCGAATCCGCCGAGGATCAGCACCGGCAGCGCCTTGAGCGCCAGGAACGTCAGCGCGAACTGCACGCCGTTGCGCGCGCCCCACAGCAATCCCGCCACCAGCGCCACGAAGCCCGCAACCGCCCAGACGATTCCCCAGATCTGCTGCAGCGGGATGCCGATCGCGAGCGCCGCCTGGTGATCGTCGGCGACGGCTCGCAGCGCCCGGCCGATCCGCGTGCGGCTGAAGAAGAGCGCGAGCGCCGTCACCAGCGCGGCGGCGATGCCGGCGGCGGCGATATCGAACTTCGAAACGTTCATGCCGGTGAGATCGGCGATCCAGGCGAGCGGCTCGTCCTGGATGCCGAGCTCGAGATTGTGCGGTTGCGAGCCCCACAGCAATTGCGCCAGCCCCTCGATGAAGAAGGTCAGGCCGATCGTGGCCATGAACAGCGTGATCTGCGGCTGATTGACGAGCGGGCGCAGCACGAAGCGCTCGGTTGCGAGTCCCAGCACGATCATCGCGACCAGCGTCAGCAGCAGCGCGAGCCAGAAATTCACGCCGTACTCGGTCAGCGACGACACAGGTCAGCGCGGCGAAGAACACCATCGCGCCCTGCGCGAAGTTGAACACGCCGGACGCCTTGTAGATCAGCACGAAGCCGAGCGCCACGAGCGAATACATCACGCCCGAGAGCAGGCCGCCGATCAGCACTTCGAAGAAGAAGCGCCATGGGCTCGAGCTATCGATCCTGACGTCGCGCGACCCCGAGATACGCGTCGATCACCTTCTGGTTGCCGCGCACCTCGTCCGGCGTGCCGTCGCCGATCTTGCGGCCGTAGTCGAGCACGACGACGCGGTCGCTGATGTCCATCACCACGCCCATGTCGTGCTCGATCAGCACGATCGTCGTGCCGTACTGCTCGTTGACGTCGAGCACGAAGCGGCACATGTCCTGCTTCTCCTCGACGTTCATGCCGGCCATCGGCTCGTCGAGCAGCAGCATCGCCGGCTCGGCTGCCAGCGCGCGCGCAAGCTCCACGCGCTTCTGCAGGCCGTACGGCAGCCGGCCGACCGGCGTCTTGCGGATGTGCTGGATCTCGAGGAAGTCGATGATCTCCTCGACCTTCGCGCGGTTCGCGAGCTCCTCGCGCCGCGCGCGCCCGAAGTGCAGCGCCTGCTCGAGGATCGTCGCCTTCATCTTCAGGTTGCGGCCGGTCATGATGTTGTCCAGCACCGACATGCCCTTGAACAGCGCGATGTTCTGGAACGTGCGCGCGATGCCTTGCGCCGCCGCGTCGTGCGGCACCATGTCGCGGCGCTGCTTCCCGCGGAACGTGATCGTGCCCTGCTGCGGGTGATAGACGCCGTTGATCACGTTGAGCATCGAGCTCTTGCCCGCGCCGTTCGGGCCGATGATCGCGCGGACCTCGTGCTCGCGCACGTCGAAGCTGACCTCGGAAAGCGCCTTCACGCCGCCGAACGCGAGCGAGATGTTCTCGAGCTGCAGGATCACGTCGCCGCTGCGGCGCGTCTGCGGTCGCGCCTGCGCTCATCGCGGGCGTGCTCGCCGAAGCTGCAAGCGTCGCGGCCATCGTCAAGCGGCGTGCGCGAGCTCGGGCGCGGAAGCGCGCGCGGCCACGGGCGCGAATCGTCTGCGCTTCCGCGATCCTCAGGTCGGCGGCGACCATGCCGCTGCGCCCGTCCTCGAACTTCACCAGCGTCTCGATGTGCTGCACGGTCTTGCCGCCGTAGAGCGCGTCGACGAGCACCGCGTACTTCTCGCCGACGAACCCGCGGCGCACCTTGCGCGTGCGCGTCAGCTCGTCGTCATCGGGATCGAGCTCCTTGTGCAGGATCAGGAAGCGATGGATCTGCGAGTCCGCCACGCCGGGCTCGCCCGCCAGCTCCCGGTTCACCTGCTCGACGCATTCGCGGACCAGCGCATAGACCTCGGGCTTCGCCGCGAGATCGGTGTAGCCCGAATACGGCAAGCCGCGGCGCTCCGCCCAGTTGCCCACCGACCCGATGTCGATGTTGATGAACGCGCAAACCTTGTCGCGGCCGTGCCCGAACGAGACGGCTTCCCTGATGTGCGGGAAGAACTTGAGCTTGTTCTCGATGTAGTTCGGCGCGAACATCGCGCCGGTCGCGAGCTTGCCGACGTCCTTCGCCCGGTCGATGATCTTCAGGTGTCCTTCCGCATCGAAGAATCCGGCATCGCCGGTGTGGAAGTAACCGTCCGCGATCGATCGCTTCGGCCGTCGCGTCCGGCCGCTTGTAGTACTCCTTCAGCAGCATCGGCCCGCGCACGAGCACTTCCCCGTTGTCCGCGATCTTCACCTCGACGCCCGGCGCAGGCATCCCGACCGTATCGAACCTGACGCCGCCGTCCGGTTGCAGGCACGCATACGCGCAGGTCTCGGTCAGGCCGTAGAGCTGCTTCAGATTGATCCCGATCGAGCGGTAGAAGCGGAACAGGTCAGGCCCGATCGCCGCGCCCGCCGTGTAGGCCCGGCGGATCCGGCTCATGCCGAGCACGTTGCGCAGCGGCCCGTAGACCAGCAGGTCGCCAAGCGCGTAGAGCGCGCGATCGACGGCGCCGACCGGCTTGCCGTCGAGAAGCTCCGGCCCGCAGCGGCGCGCGACGCCGGTGAACGTCTTGAACAGCCAGCGCTTGATCGCGCCCGCATCCTCCATGCGGATCATGACCTGCGTCAGCAGCCGCTCGAAGATCGCCGGCGGCGCGAAATAGTAAGTCGGGCCGATCTCGCGAAGATCGGTCATCACCGTGTCGCCGGATTCCGGGCAGTTGATCGTGAACCCGACGTAGATCCACTGCGCGAACGAGAACAGGTGATCGCCGACCCACGCCATCGGCAGATACGAAAGCACGCTGTCGTCCGGCTTCAGCCGGTCGAATCCGGATCCGCCCGCCGCCGCGGCGATGAACGCCCGATGCGTCTGCCGCACGCCCTTCGGCTTGCCGGTCGTGCCGGACGTGTAGAGCATGACCGAGACGTCGTCGGGCTGGCCTTTCGCGACCTCGGCCTCGAAGAAGCCGGGGTTCGCGCGGTCGAACTCGCGCCCGATCGCCTGCAGTGCCTCGACGCTCGTCACGCCCTCGTAGCTGCGCATGCCCCGCGGGTCGTCGTAGTAGACGTTGGAAAGCGTGGGCACCTGCGGCTTCGCCTCGAGGACCTTGTCGACCTGCTCCTGGTCCTCGACGATCGCGTACCCGATCTCGGCATCGTTCAGCACGTAGACGAAGTCCGCCGCGGGCGCGTCCTGGTACATCGGCACCGGAACACCGCCGAGGCACTGCGCCGCGAGCATCGACCAGTACAGGCGCGGCCGGTTGTCGCCGATGATCGCCAGGTGCATGCCGCGCTGGAATCCCTGCGCGGCGAGGCCGCAGGCAAGCGCGCGCACCTCGTCGGCGACCTGGCGCCAGCTCCAGGTCTGCCAGATGCCGAGGTCCTTCTCCCGCGTCGCCGGATGCCCGGGGCGTGCCCGCGCGTGCTCCAGCATCAGCCGCGGGAACGTGTCTAGCGTGCCTTGCATCCGCTCCTCCAGCGCGCCGGCTTCCCCCGCGGGGAGCTCGGTCGCGAACCGCCGTGCCGACGGTCCTGTGCATGCCCGAGCCGTCGTCTCTCGCGGACGATCGGCCGGTCACCGCGACATCGCCCGTCGCGCCCGAACCGGCGCCGGCACGAACTCCGGTGTACTGCATGGTACCAAGCGTCGAGCGCAAGCGGCCCCCTGGCAGGCGGCCGGCATGTCGAATGCCGCCGCGTAGAATGCTCGCGTCGAATGTAGAGGGTCGCCGCCGGCCCGGTTGTCATCCGGCGGACAATTCCTCAGGTTTCATGCCAACGCTTCGCGACATGCTCGCCTGCCGCGCCGTGGGCGCAGGCGCTGCCTGCCGAACGCCTGGCGCGCATCGTGGCGGAGACGAGCGTACGCGACTGTCCGGCCGGCGGCCTCGTCTGCCGCCGGGGCGAGCGGGTCGAGCATTGGATCGGCATCATCGAAGGGCTGGTGAAGATGGCGAACGTGTCGGCCGAAGGCAAGTCGATGAGCTTCACCGGCATCGGCACCGGCGGCTGGTTCGGCGAAGGCTCGCTGCTGAAGGACGAGCCGCGCCGCTACGACATCGTGGCGCTTCGCGACTCGAAGGTCGCCTACATGCCGCGGGCCACGTTCATGGCGCTCCTCGACGAGAGCGTCGCGTTCAACCGGTTCCTGCTGATCCAGCTGAACGAGCGCCTCGGGCAGTTCATCGGCCTCGTCGAGCACGACCGGCTGCTCGGCCCGGACGCGCGGCTTGCGCGCGGCCTCGCCTCGCTGTTCAACCCGCACCTGTATCCGGGCAGCCGCTCGACGCTGCCGATCTCGCAGGAAGAGCTCGGCCAGCTCGTCGGCCTTTCGCGCCAGCGCGTCAACCAGGCGCTGCACTTTCTCGAGCAGAAGGGGCTGCTGCGCGTCGAGTACGCCGGCGTCACCGTCCTCGATCTGCAAGGCCTGCGGGATTTCGAAGGCTGAAGCGGTGAGTTCAGGACCGCCGAACGGCCTTGCGCCCATGCCGGAGACCGCAAGACCGGCCCGGCACGACGCGGTCGAACGACGAGCGTATTTCGAAAGCGGGGGCGCTGGGGGCGCCTCGCTGGCCGGCGATCTGGCGGGTGGCATCGCCGGCGCGATTGCAAGCCTCGCGCTCGCGCTTTCCATGGGGCTCCTCGCGTTCGCGCCGCTGGGGCCAGAGCATGCCGGCGCGGCGGTAACGGCGGGGTTCGCCGCGGCAATCTATGGGCAGCTCATCGCCGGGCTCGTCGGCGGAACGGTTCATCCCGGCAGCGGTCCGCGGGCATCCACCAGCCTGATCCTGAGCGGCCTTGTCGCCGCGCTCGTGCAGGATCCGGCGCTTGCGCCGTCGGCGACGCAGGGGCCCGAAAGAATCGTCGCGCTTGCTGGCGCATGCGTGGTTCTTTCCGGGTTCATCCAGATCGTCATGGCGTGGCTGCGCTTCGGCCAGTTCGCGCGACACGTGCCCTACCCATTCGTCGCGGGCTTCATGTGCGGGATCGCGGTCCTGGTGTTGATCTCCCAATTCGGTCCCCTCACCGGCCTGACCGCCGTGACGATGAGCGGTATCGCGTCGATCTTGGAAAACCTGCAGCCGGCCACGCTGTTCATCGGCCTTGCGACCGGCGCCGTGATCCTCGCGACCATGAACAAGGTGAAGAAGGTGCCGGGAGTCCTGCTCGGGATTGGTCGCCGGCAGCGTCGCCTACTACGCGATCCAGCTCGCCGCGCCCGAGGTGCGGCTCGGACCCGTTGTCGGTCCGGTGCCGTCGACGCTTCCCACGCCTGACGCGCTCGCGCCCCTCATCGCGCTTTCGAGCGAGGACCTGCTCCGCGTGCTCCCGGCGGTCGCTGCAACCGCTGCCCTCATCGCCATCTTCGGGAGCCTCGACACGTTGTTCGCCGCGGTCGCGGTCGATCATGCGACAGACGGCCGCCACGACACGAAGCGCGAGCTGATCGCGCACGGCCTTGCCAACATCGTTTCCGGTTCTTGCGGCGGCGCGCCCGTCGTGTTTTCCGTCGCGCGGTCGCTAGCGAGCTGGGACGCCGGCGGGCGCACGAAACGTACGCTGCCGATCGCCGTCGCGCTGCTCACCGGCATGCTGCTGGCGGGCGGCGACCTGATCGCCGGCGTCCCAATCGTGGTGGTAGCCGGAATCATCGTCGCAACCTCGGTCGGACTCGTCGACCGGTGGGTGCGCGGGCTCGTGGTCCGGCTTCCGCGGGACGTGGAACTCCGCGATCCGTCGCGGCTGCTTTCGCTGGCAACCGTGGTCATCGTCGCGACCGTCACGGTCGCCTGGGGTTTCCTCCCCGCGCTTGTCGTCGGGCTGGTGCTTTCCGTGCTGATACTGATGGTCGGCATGAACCGTTCGCTGGTTCGTAGCGTGGTGGACGGTACGATGCGACCGTCCCGTCGCGTGTGGGGTGGCGAGGACGCAGTCCACGTGCGGAACGCACTGGCGCGCGTGCGGGTCGTGGAGCTCGAAGGGCCGCTCTTCTTCGGCAGCGCGGAGCGTCTTGCCGACGAGGTCGAGCCGATGGCCGGAGAGATCGAGGTGGTCGTGCTCGACTTCCGTTACGTCACGTCGATCGACGCGACCAGCGCGTTGTTGATCGAGCGGCTGACCCGGCGCCTCGCGCGGCGCGGCACACGGCTGGTGCTCGCAGGCGTCACCGCCCAGGGGCAGCACGGACAGGCGTTTGTCGCGCACTCCGCTTTCGTCGACGCGACCGAACGGATGTGGTTTCGGGACGCCGACAAGGCCATCGAATGGGCGGAGCGGCAAGCGCTGGATCGCGCGGGGCGCGGCGACTACGCCGAGCTCGCGCTGGCGAGAATCCCGCTTCTCGACCGGCTCTCGCCGGAGGCGCTCGCGATCGTGGCGGCGTACCTTGTCCGGCACGAGGTCCCGCACGGCCAGGTACTGTTCCGCGAAGGCGATCCCGGCGACAGCCTCTATCTCATTGCGAAAGGCGCGATCGAGATCAGCGTCATGAACGACGCGACGCGACGCCGCCGGATCGTCACGATGGCCGCGGGCTCGCTGTTCGGCGAGGTGGCCCTGCTCGACGGGGGACCGCGTTCCGCAACGGCCGTCGCGGCGGAACGCAGCGTCCTCTACGAGCTGACGCGCAGCGCACTGCTCGAGGACTTGGCCAAGCAGCACTCGCCCATCGCCATTACGCTGCTCGCGTCATTAGCGAGCCAGCTTTCGCTGCGGCTCCGGGAGACAACCGGAATGCTGCGCCGCATGGACAACGCGCGAGGCTAGAATCGCGTACCCCGAGAAAAGGAGTGCCATTGGAAGATCGTCTCCCGTACACCGATACGCTGGTTGCCGCGCATCGCGGACAGCCTGCGCCCTCCACTGCCACGGCATCGACGCCGGCCGACTACGCGGCCGCGATGCGAATCCAGCGCGACGTGACGCGTGCACTCGGCGCGACCGTGGCGGGATGGAAAGTCGGTTTCTCGCCGGACGGCGTGCCGGTCGCCGGACCGCTCTACGCGAGCGTCGTACAGCCGAGCCCGGCGTCGCGTTTCGCTGCCTGACCGCGGCTTCATCGTCGAGATCGAGCTCGCGTTTCGACTCGCGCGCGATTTGCCGCCGAAGGCGTACACGCGCGACGACATCCTCGCCGCCGTCGACGAGGCGCTGATCGGGATCGAGTTGGTCGCAGGGCGACGCGGCGAGCTGCCCACGGTTCCCTATCTCGCATTTCTCGCCGACAACATCGGCAATGCGGGTTACGTGACCGGCGCGTCGACGCGGGACTTTCGCGCGCTCGATCTCAAAGCGCTGCCGATGCGCTTCACCGTCGACGGGACGCTCGTTCAGGAAGGTCGCGGCGGTCATCCGCAAGGCGATCCGGTCGAGCCTTTGCGCGCCTATGCATCGCAACCGAGCGATGCGCTCGGCGGTCTCCGCAAAGGGCAGCTGATCACCACAGGCAGCCTCACGAAGCCGCTTCGAGTCGACCGCGCCGCGCGAATCGATGCATCGATCGAAAGCGTCGGCAGCGTGGCTCTCGATCTCACGCGCTGAAACGAACGCGCTTCACGCCGCGGCGCGTCGCGCGCGTTCTGCAGGCGGTAAATCGCCCACGCCGGCGGCACCAAGGCGTCAGCGAATCCATCGTCGGTCGCGAACTGGCGAGCGAGGGCGACGAACGCATCGAGGTCGCCCCAGCACTCGAGCAGCACGATCCAGCGGGGGATCAGCGTGGCTTCGCTGCGCACGCGCTTCTCCGCCGTTTCGATGGCGCTGCCTTCCGGATCGGCGACCAGCAGGTGGGCGCCCGCGATGCCGGGCTCGCGTGCGATCGTGCGCAATCGGCTGCAGATTCGCTCACGGTGCGCGGTGGCGGCCGCGTCCGCAACATCGTAGCGGTACGTCGCAACGAGCCCTCCATCGCCGTCCCCGAGACTGCACTCGACCGTGCAAAGCGAACGCGAGACGCTCCTGAAGTGCTTGACCGTCGCCGCGGTCCACGGCGTCGGCGCGTTCAGCCGGGCCAGATAATCGGCGCCGGTGAGCACGGCAGGCGACGCGGTCTCGTACAGGTTGAAATACTCCGGCGACACCCTCGACCGCGACGTAGCGCCGCCCCCGCAGGAAGCCGGGGGTGCCCGCGCGCTCGGGCATGTGCTCGGCGCCGTGCCAGGCATAGAACGCTTCGCGACCCTCCGGGGCGATGTCGTGCCAGATCGCCACCGCGCCTGTTCCCGCAAGACTCATGTTGTCCTCTGATGCCTGCGCTAGACTCTAGCGGCAGCTGCCGAAGAGGATTCGATAGCGAGTGCTCGCTATCGTGAAATGTACCGTCTTGAGCGGAGGCAGCCCGGAGTACCTGATGACCTTTATTCGCATCCACGAAGCAGCCACCCGAACGCGCAGGGCCGAATCCTGATGCCGGGCGTCTTGATCACCGGCGGCGCCGGCTTCCTGGGGGCCGCGCTCGCGGACCAGGCGCGAGCCGCGGGCCACGACGTCGTCACCGCGGACCTGCTGCCCGAGGCGGACCGACGTCTCGACGCGTCGGACCCGAGCGCGATCGCCGCACTGGTCGCCGAACTTTCGCCGCGGGCGATCGTTCACCTCGCGGCCGCGCTCACCGACGCGGGCGAACGCGAACCGGTTGCCGCGGTCCGGCTGAACGCCCTCGGCACCGCGGCCGTGTTCGCCGCTGCCGAAAAGCATGCAGTCGAGCGCGTCATCTACGCGACGTCGATCTCCGCGGTCGGACCGACGTCGGGTCCGGTCGGCGACGACACGCGGCTCGAACCGGGCAACGTTTACGGCGCAACGAAGGCGTTCTGCGAGCACCTGGCGGCGGCGATGAGCGTGCGGGCCGGCGCACCCGCCTACCTCGGCTTGCGCTTCGGCTATGTCTACGGTCCCGGGCGCGTGCGCGGCTGGCGCGACGTGCAGGCGATCATCGAGCGCGTCGCCGCGGGAGAACGAAGCCTCGAGTACCCGGATTATCCGGATGCGATCGACTGGACGTGGATCGACGATGCGGCGCTCGTGCTGCTGCGCGCGATCGAGCGGCCGCTGCCGCGCAATGCGGTCGTCAACGTCGTCGGCGACAAGCGCACGATCCGTGATGCGGTCGCGCATCTGAAGCGTCGCTGCCCGGACCTCGACGCGCGCGGCCGCCCGGCGATCACACCCCCGGCGGCATGGGGACTGATCAACGACGGGCTGGAAGCGCTGCTCGGCACCGTGCCCTCGACATCGCTCGAGCAAGGGATCGACCGCATGCTCGCCGAGGAAGCAGGTGCGTCGAGCCGCAAGCCGTGAGCACGATCGTCTTCCGCAACGCGAGGGTCATCGATGGCAGCGGCGCGCCGCCGTCACGTGCCGATGTCGAGGTCGACGGCAATCGCATCGCTTCGCTCGTCCCGCCAGGTAGCGCGCATGCGGGTGATGACGTGCAGATCGTCGAATGCAATGGCGCGACGCTGATGCCCGGCCTGATCGAGTCGCATGCGCACCTGTCGTTCGTGGACTCGACGACGCTGCTGATGCATTCGATGCTGCCGGTCGAGGAACATCTGCTCGCGACGCTCAAGTACGCGAAGCTGTACCTGGATAGCGGCTTCACCTCCTGTTTTTCCGCGGCAGCAGCCAAGCCGCGGCTCGATGTCGTCACGCGCAATGCGATCGACAGCGGCGATCATCCAGGTCCGCGGCTCCTCGCGGCGAGCGTGCAGCTCACGCCGACCGGCGGGGTCGGCGACCTGCGACAGCTTCATCTCGATCCGGGCGATGCGATGTACACGCAGCCGTGCGACGGGCCGATCGAGTTCCGCCGCGCCGCGCGCGAAGCGTGTCGTGAAGGCGTGGACGTGCTGAAGATCGTCCCTTCCGGCGACACGTCGACGCCGCACATTCCGTCGGCCGCGACCTTGATGACTGCCGACGAGGTGGCCGCGGTCTGCGAAGTCGCGCGCGAACGCGGCAAGCGCGTGGCGGCGCATGCCCGAAGCGCAGAATCGGTGAAGCTGTGCGTGCGCCACGGCGTCGACGTCGTCTATCACGCGACCTGCGCGGACGAGCAGGCGCTGGACCTGCTCGAGGAGGCCAAAGCGCGCGTGTTCGTCGCGCCTGCGCTGTCGGTCACCTGGACGCGCCTGCATGAAGCCGGAAAGTTCGGTCTGCCGACGTCGCCCTCGCTCAAGGCGCGGATCGAGCGCGATCTGGCAATGACCTGCGAGCGCATGATCGAGCTCAAGCGCCGCGGCGTGCGCGTGCTGCCGGGCGGCGACTACGGCTTTCCGTGGAACCCTCACGGCAGCAACGCACGCGATCTTCAGTTCTTCGTCGACCTGCTCGGCTTCACGCCGATGGAGGCCATCGTGGCGGCAACGCGATTCGGCGGCGCGCTGATGGGCAAGGCCCGACGAGCTTGGCGTCGTGCGCAGCGGAGCGCTCGCGGATCTGCTGCTCGTCGACGGCGATCCGTTGGCGGACATCGCGTTGCTGCAGGATCGCGGACGGTTGCTTGCAATCATGAAGGACGGCGTGTTCCACAAGGCGCCTCCGGACCTAACGGCAGTTTCACAAGAGCACGTCATGGACTACAACATCCGCGGCCGCAGGGCCATCGTCTGCGCGTCGAGCCAGGGGCTCGGCAAAGGTTGCGCGCTCGCGCTCGCCCGCGAGGGCGTGGACCTCGTCGTCAATGCGCGAACTCGCGAAACGCTCGAGGCCACGGCCGACGAGATCCGACGCGAGACCGGCGTGCGCGTGACCGCGATCGCGGCGGACATCACGTCGCCCGAGGGTCGCGCTGCAGTGCTTGCGGCGTGTCCCGATCCCGACATCCTGGTCAACAATGCCGGCGGGCCGCCGATCGGCGACTTCCGCGATTGGGACGAGAAGACCTGGGGCGACGCGGTCAATGCGAACATGATCACGCCGATCATGCTGATCCGCGGCGTCGTCGACGGCATGATCGCGCGGCGGTTCGGCCGCATCGTCAACGTCACCTCGCGCTCGGTGAAGGCGCCGCTGCCGGACCTCGGGTTATCGAATGGCGCGCGCGCGGGCCTGACCGGTTTCGTCGGCGGTCTCGCGCGACAGATCGCCAAGCACAACGTCACGATCAACAATCTGCTGCCGGGTCCGTTCGAGACCGCTCGCACCGTCGATGGCTTGCGCAAGCGGTCGGCGAAGGTTGGCCAGGATTACGAGACGTTCGCGGCGGCCCGGCGCGCCGAGGTGCCGGCCGGGCGCTTCGGCTCGCCGGACGAGTTCGGCCGCGCCTGCGCGTTTCTCTGCAGCGCGGACGCGGGTTTCATCGTCGGCCAGAACCTGCTGATCGATGGCGGCGCGGTAAACAGTACGCTGTAGGAAAGGAGGCGGCGATGGACTCGAGTCAGGCCAAAGCGTCGATTCGCGAAATCGTCGAGAACTGGGTCGTCTGGCGCGACGCAGGCGACTGGGAGCGTTTTCGCACCGTGTGGCACGACGACGGTCGCATGCAGGCGACCTGGTTCCAGGGAACGGCCACCGAATTCATCGAGGCGAGCCGGCAGGGCTGGGCGAAAGGCGTGAGCATCCTGCATTTCCTCGGCGGTCACTCGTCCGACGTCGCCGGCACCCGCGCGATCGCGCAGACGAAGATGACGATCTCGCAACGCGGCGACGTCGAAGGCGTGCGCTGCGACGTCGTCTGCACCGGGCGGTTCTACGACTTCTTCGAGCAGCGCAACGGTCGCTGGGCGATCGTGCTGCGGCAGCCGATCTACGAGAAGGACCGGCTCGATCCGGTCGATCCCGCCGCGAAGCTGTCGCTTGACCGGGGACTTCTCGAGGGTTTCCCCGAAGGCTACCGCCACCTCGCGTATCTGCAAAGCCGGATCGGCTACGCGGTGAAGCGCGACATGCCCGGTCTCAAGGGGCCCGAAGTGGAAGCGCTCTATGCCAAGGGGAGGCGCTGGCTCGAAGGCGGACCCCTCGAAGCGTGACATGCGCTTCGGCTGCGCGGTACTGTCGCAGGTCAGCTGACCCTTGGTCCCACGATGGCGCTCGCCGGACAAGCCTTTCTCGCGCTCTGGAACGACATCGCGCGCAGCCGCGAGCCGGAGTACGATCAATGGCATACGCTCGAGCACGTGCCGGAGCGCGTCTCGGTCGCCGGCATTCGCGGCGCGCGCCGCTACGTGAATCGCGCGAAGGCGCATCATCGCTATTTCACGCTGTACGACGTCGATTCGCTGGCGGTCTTCGAAAGTCCCGAATACCGCGACCTGCTCGCTCATCCCACATCGTGGTCGGCATCGATGCGGCCCGACTTTTCCAACTTCCTGCGCGCGATCTGCAGCGTCATCACTTCGAACGGCACTGGCATCGGCGCCGCGATCGCGTGCCTGTGCGTCCCCGAAACGACCGCCGAGCCCGCGCTGCACGCTGCGCTGAACAACGCGGCATCGCTCCCGGGCGTGAACGCCATGCATCTCGGTCGCGTAACTCACGGGGCGCCTGCGGTGCCGTTCGCTTCGCCGCCGCCGGACAGCGTGAAAGTGCGTGCGTTCGACCGTGTCGCGCTGATCGAGGCCCTGGACCGCGATTCGGCGGGCCTCGCGCTCGCCCAGGCCAAGGGCGCCTTGCAACTCGAAGCATTGCCCGCCGATTTCGGCGCCGACGTCTACGAGCTCGCGTTCGTGTTTCCCGGCGCCGATCCGGCCGAGCGGATTCGCCATCGCCGCGCAGGATGGAACGCCGCGAAGGACTGAGCAACTTCACCGCTTCCGAAGGACCCCCATGAACCGAAACCGCCGATCCACGCTGGGTCTCGCGCTCGCCGCAGCCATCGCGCTGGCTTCGCCGATCGCAAGTGCACAGCCGTATCCCGGCAAACCGATCTCGATGGTCGTCGTTTTCGCAGCCGGCGGTACGGCCGACATCGTCGGGCGCACGCTCGCAGTCCAGCTCTCCAAGCAGCTCGGGCAACAGGTCGTCGTCGATAACAAGCCCGGCGCCGGCGGGACGGTCGGCGCAACCGCGGTCGCGCGCTCGAAACCCGACGGCTACACGATGCTGATGCTGGTCTCGAGCCACACGACGGCCGAGACGTTGTTCAAGGCGCGGCAGTACGATCTGCTGAAGGACTTCGCACCGGTGTCGACGATCGGCACGTCGGCGTATTGGCTGCTCGTGAACCCGGAATACACGAAGGCGACGAACCTCAAGGCGTTCGTGGACACGATGCGCGCGCAACCGGGCAAGCTTTCCTACGCGTCCGGCGGGAGTGGCGGCATCACGCATCTGGCGAGCGAAATGATGAAGCTCCAAGGCAAGCTCGACGTCGTGCACATTCCGTTCAAGGGCAACGCGCCGGCGCTCACCGAGCTCCTGGCCGGCCGCGTGGATATGCTGATCGACCAGCCTGCGTCGTCCGAGACGTACGTGAAGGCGGGCAAACTGAAGCCGCTCGCCGTCACGTCACGTGCGCGCATTCCCACGGCACCCGACGTGCCGACGATGAACGAATCCGGCTTCCCGGGCTTCGAGGCGATCGCATGGTTCGGCCTCGGCTTCCCGGCCGGTACGCCGCCCGAGATCGTCGCGAGGATGAACGGCGAAGTCGCGAAGGCGCTCGCGAACCCCGAGCTCAAGCAGAAGCTGGAGGCGGCGGGCATCACGCCGCTCGCGATGTCGCCGAACGATTTCACCGCGCTGATCAAGGCCGACACCGCACGCTGGGCGAAGGTGATCAACGACGCGAAGATCACGACCGAGTAGTCATGGCGTACGACGATGCCGACTACGTGATCGTCGGAGGCGGGACGGCGGGCTGCGTGCTTGCGAATCGACTGTCCGCGGATCCGGACTGCCGCGTCGTCGTGCTGGAAGCGGGTGACGACGACACGAGCCCGTGGATCTCGATGCCGGCGGGTGTGGCGAAGCTGTTCCATCATCCGCGCCTGAACTGGCGCTACCAGACCGAGCCGGAGCAAGCGCTCGGTGGCCGCACGCTCTATTGGCCGCGCGGCAAAGTCCTGGGCGGCACATCGAGCATCAACGGCATGACCTATGTTCGCGGCCAGGACAGCGACTACGACGCCTGGTCGCTGCTCACGGCCGGCGCATGGTCGTGGGCGAGCGTGCTGCCGTATTTCAAGCGCCTGGAGGACCGCCCGTTCGGTGCGCCGGAATTCCGTGGCGGCGGCGGGCCGCTGAAGATCGGCTGGGTCAGCGAGCCCCATCCGCTCGCGGAAGCGTTCCTGCGCTCGAGCGTTGCCGCGGGGGTCGCGCGAAACCACGATTACAACGGGCCGTCGCAGGAGGGCATCAGCTACTCGCAGGTGATGATGCGCGACGGCGTGCGTTCGTCGGCAGCGAGTGCCTATCTCGCGCCGGTGCGCGGCCGCGCGAATCTGCAGGTGCTGACCAACAGCCTGGTGCGGCGGATCGTGATCGAGGACGGCCGCGCCGCGGGCGTCGAGTTCGAGCGTGATTCGCAGGTGCAGACGATCCGCGCGCGACGCGAAATCCTGGTGTGCGGCGGCACGATCGCATCGCCGCAGCTCCTGATGCTTTCCGGCATCGGCGATGCGCGCACGCTCGCCGCACTCGGCATTCCGGTGGTGGCCGACCGGCCCGCCGTGGGTCGCAACATGCAGGAACATGTCCGTGCACAGCTCGTCTACCGCACCAAAATCCCGTCGCTCAACCAGGAAGCGCGCGGCCTGCGTCTCGCCGGCCAGGTTGCGCGCTACGCCTGGCGAAAACGCGGCCTGCTCGCAAACACCGCCAGTCAGGTGAACGGCTTCGTGCGCTCATCAATCGACGTGGATCGTCCGGACCTGCAACTCGTGTTCCGTCCCTCGTCAGGGGACTATCGCGAAGGCCGCTTCGTCATCCACGATTACCCGGGCGTCATGGCGATGGTCGGACTGCTGTGCCCGCGCAGCCGCGGCCACGTTACGCTGCGCGCGGCAGACCCGCATGCGCCGCCGAGCATCGTCGCCGGCCACTTGACCGACGAGGCGGACTACGATCCGCTGATCCGCGGGGTGAAGTTGATGCGACGCATCTTCGCCACCGCTCCGCTCGCGAACGACGTGGAAGACGAAGTGCGGCCGGGAACGAATGTAAGCGACGACGCAGCGTTGCGCAGCTACATTCGCGACACGGCGGACTCGCTGTACCACGCGGTTGGAACCTGCGCGATGGGCTCGGATCCCGCCAGCGTCACGACGCCCGAGCTGCGCGTTCGGGGCATCGATGCGCTTCGCGTCGTGGACGCGTCGGTCATGCCGCTCGTGCCGTCGGGCAATACGACGGCTGCGGTGCTGATGGTCGCCGAGCGCGCGGCCGACCTGTTGCTCGGCCGCGATGCTCGCGACGTGGCAACCGGTACGCACGGATGAGCGATCCCTTGATCGTCCCCACCGAGCGCCGGCGTCTCGGACGAACCGCACTGACGGTGTCGCGGCTGGGTGTGGGCGGCGGCAGCTCGTTCGTGCGTTCGCAGGGACCAGATCTCCTCGATACGTGCTGGGATGCGGGTCTTCGCTACTTCGACACGGCGCCGCTCTACGGTGGCGGCGAAAGCGAGCGGCGGTTCGGCGAATCGCTCGCGAAGCGGCCGCGTGACGCGTACGTGCTGTCGACGAAAGTGGGCCGCAACGGTCCGGCGGCGTTCGACTACAGCGCGGCGGGCGTGACCGAATCGATCCAGCGCAGTCTCGAGCGCCTCGGGCTTGCGCGCATCGACATCGTCTACGTTCACGACGTCGATCCGGACCTGCACGGCGATGCGTTCGAGCAACGCTTCGACGAGGCGATCGGCGAAACCTATCCGGCCCTCGCGAAGCTGCGCGACGCAGGAACGATCGGCGCGATCGGCGTGGGCCTGAAGGACTGGGATGTTGCGCTGCGGCTCGCGCAAGCGTGCCGCCTCGATTGCATCATGCTCGCCGGCGGCTACACGCTACTCCAGCACGGCGGCCTGCGTGAGCTCCTGCCATGGTGCGAGGCGAACAGCGTGTCGGTCGTCGTCGCTGCGCCGTACAACACGGGCATCCTCGCAACCGGCGCGGTCGAAGGCGCGCGCTATTACTACCAACCGGCGCCGCCCGCGATCATCGAGCGCACACGCGCGCTCGAAGCGGTGTGCGCTCGGCACGGCGTGCCGCTCGCCGCCGCTGCGTTGCAGTTTCCGCTGCATCATCCGGCCGTGGCCAGCGTCGTGGTGGGCCACGAACACGCGAGCGAAGTGGCGCGAAATCTGGCGCTGCTCGAGCTGCCGATTCCCGCGGCGCTGTGGAGCGAGCTCAAGGAGCCGGGCACTGATCCCGCGCGACGCGCCGACGTCCTGAAGCGCGGCGTCGCGCTCGCTAGTGCAGCTTGTCACCTGTCACGAAGCGCCTGCCTCGACGCCGAACGGCATGTCGATGGCGAACAGCCAGTTTCCGTCCGCCTGACGTCTCACGACCTCGACACTCTGGCCATGCATCTTCGCGGGCTTGCCGTCATCGCCGTTCAGCGCAAGCTCCCACTTGGCCGTCACCAGCGCCAGATCGCCCGTCTGCGACACGAGTCGGGGATTCAGCGTGATCCTCGGCTTGGCGGCGATGAACGCGGCCAACGCCTCGCGGATGGCTGATGCTCCGACAACCACTTTCCCGGCGACGGCATGAGCGAAGCCTGCGGCTCGTACAGCGCCACCAACCCATCGAGATCGCCGGCGTTCAACGCCTGTCCAAACAGCCTGTCGAGATCCTCCGGCTTGCGTGCGGTCATGATTGTCTCCTTCTCAATCGGAATCCTGAACTCACTGCGGCTTGATGCCCGCGGCCTTGATGACCTTCGCCGCCATCGCGATCTCGTCGCGCACGAACTTGCGGAACTCGGCCGTCGTCATCGGCATCGCCTCCGCACCCAGCGCTGCGAGCCGATCGCGCACGTCGGGCGACTGGGTTACTCGCGCAACGTCGGCCGCGACCTTGTCGATGACTTCCGCTGGCGTGCCCGCCGGCGCGAACATCCCGACCCACAGCGAATAGTCGTAGCCCGGCAAGCCGGATTCGGCGACGGTTGGAACGTCTTTCAGCGCGCTCGAGCGTTTCCCGGTACTGACCGCCAGCGCCACCACCCGGCCCTCGCGGACGTGCGGAAGCGCGGCCGAGATCGGCGAGAAGAAGAACGTCACGCGCCCGGTCATCGTGTCGGTGAGCGCTTCCGGCGTGCCTTTGTAGGGAACGTGGACGAGGTCGACGCCCGCGGCGAACTTGAACCCTTCGGCGTTGAGGTGGGTGCCGCTGCCGATGCCTGCCGATGCGAAAGTGAGCTGGCCCGGCTTGTCCTTCGCGAGCTTGATCAGGTCCGCGGTCGATTTCACGCCGAGCGAAGGCGCCACGACCAGCACGTTCGGCTGCGCCGCCATCGGCGCGACCTCGACGAAGTCCTTCTCGGTCGAATAGCCCGGCGACGGATAGATCGCCGGGTTGTACGCGAACGCGGCGGAGGTAACGAGCAGCGTGTAGCCGTCGGGCGCGCTCTTCGCCACCAACCCTTCGCCGATCGTGCCGCCAGCACCGGGACGGTTCTCGATGACGACCGGCTGGCCCCAAAGCTCCTGAAGCTTCTGACCGTAGACGCGCGCCAGGATGTCGGTCGCGCTGCCCGCGGTGAACGGCACGACGATCCGCACGGGCTTACCCGGATACGCTTGCGCCTGCGCCAGAAGCGGCAGCGCGAGCGCGACCGTGAACACGACGAGCTTGGCGAAACGCTTCATGGCCGTCCTCCGTGACGATCGATGCTCGATTCCGGCCGCACTTCGGGCGAAAGTCCATCGCTCACCGGCGCGTTCTCCGGCTGCAGCGTGTAGCCCGAGGCGAGCGCCTGCAGCGCGATGAGCTTCGCGAAATCGCCGTCGTCCATGCCCATGCCGATCAGCGCCTGCACCCGGTCACGCGTGATCGAAGCGAGCGGCATCGGCACCTCGAAGCGCCGGCCCGCGTCGAGTCCCGAGATCCAGGTCCTTGCGCAACAGCTTCGGCGTGAACGTCACGCTGAAGTCGAGGTTCACGAACGCCGGCGTCTTGTAGCGCGTGAACGTGGATCCCAGGACGCTCTGGTTCATGAAGTCGAGGAACGCGTGCCGCGGCACGCCGGCCTTCTCGGCGAGCACGGTGATCTCCGCGAGCGACTGCGTGACCACGCCGAGGAACACGTTGTGGCAGATCTTGACGATGCGCGCGAGCTCGCCTTCGCCGACGTAGCTCGCCGCCGGGCCGATCAACTTCAGGTAAGGCGATGCGGTGTCGAACGTCTCGCGCGGCCCCGAGCACACGAACGACAATCGACCGGCCTTGATCACCTTCGCGTTGCCGCTCACCGGTGCCGCGAGGTAGTCGATCCCTCGCGCCGCCAGCATTTCGCGAAGGTCGGCCGAGCCTTCGAGCGAGATCGACGAGCACTCGACGACGAGCGTCGGCTTCGCGCTGCCGGAAAGCAGACCCGCCTGCGCCGAGAACCACTTCGCGCACGTCGTCGAACGCGGCAACCATGACGAAGACGATGTCGCACTCCGCGAGATCGGACACGCGTTCCGCGATCTTCGCACCGTATTGCGCGAGCGGCTCCGCCTTCGCCCGCGTGCGGTTCCATACGGTGACGTCGGCGCCGCCCTTCGCGAGCCGCGCCGCCATCTCGTAGCCCATGCGGCCGGTACCTATCCAGCCGAGGCGTTCCTTCGAGTTCACCCGTTCGCCATGACGTCGATTCCTCAGTACGGATTCGCGATCGGCAGACTCTTCCGCCGGATACAGCGAGATGATCCTCGGGCCTTGCGGCGTCAGGATCACCTCCTCCTCGATGCGCGCCGCGGAAAACCCGTCGGTGGCCGGACAGTAGGTCTCGACGGCGAACACCATGCCGGCCTTGAGCTCGATCGGCTCCTTCAGCGAAGTCAAACGCGAGACGAGCGGCCGCTCGTGCAGGCCCAAGCCCAGCCCGTGACAGAAATTGAGGCCGAACGCCTCCATTTCGCTCGAGAACCCGATCTCCTTCGCTTCGGGAAACGAGCGCGCAACCACGTCGGTTCCCACCCCCGGCTTCAGCGTCTCGATCGCGCGATCCATCCATTCGCGCGCCTTGCGATACGCGTCGCGCTGCGGCGCGGTCGCCCGCCCGACGTTGAACGTGCGGTAATAGCAGGTCCGGTAACCCATGAACGACTGGATGACGTCGAAGAAGGCCTGGTCGCCGGGACGGATCAACCGGTCGGTGAAGTTGTGCGGATGCGGGCTGCAGCGCTCGCCGGAGATCGAGTTGATCGCCTCCACGCAGTCGCTTCCCATCTCGTACAGGCGTTTGGTTGCTAACGCAACGATATCGCTTTCGCGGATGCCGGGCTTCAGCGCTTCGGCGATGTCGTGGTACACGCCGTCGACCATCGCCGCTGCCATGTTGAGCAGCGTCAGCTCGTCGAGGTTCTTCACCTCGCGCGCCGCGAGCAGCGTCTGCTGGCCGTCGCGCACGTCGAGCCCCAGCTTCTGCAGCTCGAACAGCATCGGCGGCTCGACGACGTCGAGGCCGAGCGGCATGTCGCCGACGCCTTCCTCGTCGAGGATCGCCTTGATTTCGCGCGCTGCGTCGCGAAACAGCGTGATGTCGGCGCCGGTCGCGCCGCGCAAGCCGAGCAGGCCGGCACGGCAATGGTCGTGGCGCAGCCAGGGTGCGTGCATCCGGTGGTGCTTCGCGGCCGAGCCGAAGTCCCAGATGTACGGGTCGCCGTTGCCGGTGAGCAGCGCATAGCGCGTGAGCTTGTCGCGCGCCCATTCGCCGATCACCGTGCTCGTGAAGTAGCGGATGTTGTGCTGATCGAAGCAGAGCAGTGCGCCGAGCCCCGATCCTGACAGCGCAGCGCGGGTACGCGCGAGCCGGTAGTCGTGCAGCCGCCGGAAGTCCACCCGCTCCTCGAAATCCACCTGCGTGTGGCCGGGCGCCTGCAGCGGCCGGTCCCACTTGTGATGCGGATCGATATCGTCCGGACGGACGACCCGGGGTTCGCTGCGCTTGTTCGCCAAGGCGTCTCCTTGCGCGTCGGCGGCTCAGCGGGTGCCGAACGCCTTCTCGTACCAGGTCAGGTCGACGTACTTCGACGCATCGCCGAGCGTCTTCGGCGGCGTCGCGTACTTGCTGCGCAAGGCGAGCACGGTGGCGATGCCCTTCGCATCCGGCTTGAGGTCGCGGAACAGCCCGCCCTTGTCGGCGAGCAGCAGGTCGTAGGACTGCTTCGCGAGCGAGGGCGTCATGTCGCGGATGTTGGCCACCAGCAACGCTTCCACGATTTCGCGATTGCCGCGGTCGTAGATCCAGTCGACCGCCTGCCGGTAACCCTTGAGGAACCCGACGACAGCGGCTTCGTTCGCTTGCCCCCAGCTGCGACGAACGTAGCCCGCAGTGCCCTGATAGGCACCGAGCGACTCGGCCGAAGCGAGCACCGTGTAGCCCTTGTTCCTCGCGAGCACCTCGAACGGCGTGCGCAGCAACGTCGCTTCGTGCTTGCCGGCGAGCAGATCCCGGTAACGGTTCGCGGTGCCGCCGGCACGCTCGTACTTCACGTCGCCGTCGGCCAGGCCGTTGCGCGCGACGAGCTCGCGCAGCACGAACGCAGCGCCGGTCGTCATCGCGTCGACCGACAGCGTCTTGCCCTTGAGGTCGGCGAACGACTTGACCGACGGTTGCGCGACGACCGAGAGAAAGCCGCCGTCACCGCCCATGAACGCGACCAGGTCGGGATTGTCCGGGATCTTCGCCTCGCCCTGCCCTTCCTGATAGGCGACGAGGTTGTCGATCAGCGCGAGAGCGAGGTCATGCCGCCCTTCGAGCAGCGACGTGACCAGAAAGCCGGAGCTCGGCGTGTACGAGATCTGCACCGACACGCCGTTCGCCTCGAACAAGCCCTGCCGCTGCGCAGCCCAGACCGGCAGGTTCCATCCGCCGTCGAACGAGATCACGCGGACGGGCTTCGGCGCCGGCGCGGAGCCAGGCTGCGCGGACGAAAGGCCTGCGTACGCGATGCGAGAGCGCGGCGAACACGATCGCCGCGGCGAGCCGCTTGACCATGCTTCCTCCTCCGGCGGCGTCGCGTCCCGCGACTTCCGGCGCGACGACTCGTCTTCAACGATAGCCGGAGTCGGCGGCTATCTCAAGCAATGTCGCTTGGCGGAACGAGCACGCGTCAATACGTATAGAAACCGCGACCCGACTTCCGGCCGAGATAGCCGGCCGCGACCATCTCCTTCAATAGCGGTGCCGGCCGGTACTTCGGATCGTTGAAGTCCGCGTAGAACACGTTCATCACCGCGAGCAGCACGTCGAGCCCGACCATGTCGGTCAGCGCGAGCGGCCCGATCGGGTGATTGCAGCCGAGCTTCATGCCGTCGTCGATCTCCTGCGCCGTCGCGATGCCTTCCTGCAGCGTGAAGATCGCCTCGTTCAGCATCGGGCAGAGGATCCGGTTGACGACGAAGCCCGGACTGTTCTTCACGACGATCGGGGACTTGCCCAGCCGCTTCGCGAACTCGCCGGCGCGCTCGATGGTCGTCTCCGCCGTCTGCAGCCCGCGGATGATCTCGACCAACGCCATCATCGGTACCGGGTTGAAGAAATGCATGCCGACGAAGCGCTCGGGGCGTGAGGTTACCGCGGCAAGCTGCGTGATCGAGATCGACGACGTGTTCGTCGCGAGCAGCGCGTCGGGCTTCGCGAAGCCGTCGGCCTTGCGCAGGATGTCGAATTTCAGCGCTGCGTTCTCGGTCGCGGCCTCGATGATCAGGTCGACGTCACGTAGCGCCGCATAATCCGTGGTCGTCGTGACGCGCTTGAGCGCCGCGTCGCGATCGGCGACGGAGAGCTTTTCCTTCTTGACAAGGCGATCGAGGCTGCCGCCGATCGTGTCGACGCCCTTTTTCAGCGCCGCGTCGGAGACGTCGATCATCACCGTGCGCACGCCCGCGACGGCGCAGGCCTGCGCGATACCGTTGCCCATCGTGCCGGCGCCGATGACACCGACGGATTCGATTGTATTCATGGGAAGCAAACAGGATGGGAGGGAACCCCGGCATTATCCCCTGACTTCGTCGCTCCCGCGGCGGCGGGAGCCCAGTGTCTTGCGCAACTAACGACGCTGGGTCCCCGCCTGCGCGGGGACGACAAGCTCTTTCCGCGGTGGCTGCGCGCGCAAGCCCGCGACGAACGCATCGATCATTCCGGGCGCCGCCGCAGCGAGATCGTAATCGGCGGGATCGAGCACCCATTCGTGCATCAGGCCGATCACGTACGCGTGCATCATGTTCGTCGCGAGCCGCGCGTCGGTATCCGCGGGCAACTGGCCCTTCGCGATCGCGAGATCGAACAGTCCCTCGACGCTGGACAGGCATTGGCGCCGGTCCGACTGCTGCGCGGCGCTGCGTTCCACGAGCTCGCCGACGAGCTCGCACTTGTGGAACAGGATCTCGAACACGGCCTGCGTCCGAGGGTCGCGTGCGAGCTGGGTGAGCGCATCGACGGCGAGCCCGCGCAGCGTGCCCAGCGGATCCGCGCGGGCGGCCTCGCCGGCGCGGGCGAACGCGGCATCGAGCGGCAGCACGGTCCGCTCGCACATCGCGTCGAGCAGCTCGGCCTTGTCCCGGAAGTGCCAGTAGATCGCGCCCCGCGTCACGCCGGCTTCGGCCGCGATCTCGGCGAGCGACGTCCGCGTGACCCCCTCACGCCGGAACACCTGTTCGGCGGCATCGATCAGCGCCTCGCGGGTGGCGAGCGCGGCCTCCTTCGTCCTGCGGACCATGGCAATCCAGCTCCGGCGGTGCACGGGCGGCGCGGACCTGGAATCCGGGCGCTCCAGTACTTTACAAACATTCATGATTGTAAGTAAGATGGCAGTTCGCGGCAAGTTGCGGTGCAGCAAAATCATGCCCCCAACGGCCCCATTCCGGAGTCCTCTCATGCCACACGCCGCTTTTCGGCCGCGCGCCGCGCTCGTTTCGATCGCCCTCCTGACCCTTGCGCTGGCCGGCTGCGGCGAGCAACAACCGCAGGGTGGGGGCATGCCCGGCGTTCCCGCCCGCGGAGGTCACGACGCTGGCGGTGCAGCCGACCTCCTATCCGGTGACGTTCGAGTACGTCGGCCAGGCCATCGGCTCGAAGGACGCGGAGGTGCGCGCCCGAGTGACCGGCATCGTCGAGCAACGGCTCTATCAGGAAGGCGCCTGGGTGAAGGCCGGGCAGCCGCTGTTCCAGATCGATCCGAAGCCCTTCCAGGCGCAGCTCGCATCGGCGGAGGCCGAGATCGCGCGCGCACAGGCGGAGCAAGCGCGCGCCGAACGCGAGGTCGCGAGGCTGCGTCCGCTTGCCGAGCGCAAGGCGATCGGCCAGAAGGAGGCCGACGACGCCCAATCGCAGGCGCATTTCGCTGCCGCGGCACTCAAGGCGGCGGAGGCAAAAGCCACCGAGGCGCGCCTCAACCTCTCGTACACGCGCGTGACGGCACCGATCGGGGGTGTCACCGGCCGCGCGCTGCAATCGGAAGGCAGCATCGCCACGGCGAACCAGACGCTGCTCGCGACGGTCTCGCAAATCGATCCGATGTGGGTCGGCTTCTCGGTGTCGGAGAACGAACGCTTGAAGCTCGAGCGAGCGCGCACCGAGGGCAGGCTCAAGCTGCCGAACGGCACCGGCTACCGGGTCGAGCTCAAGCTCGCCGACGGCTCCCTCTTCCCGCGCACCGGCCGCATCAATTTCGAGGAGACGCGCATCAACCCGCAGACCGGCACTTCCGAGATGCGCGCGACCGTGGCCAATGCCGACGGCGCGTTGAAGCCCGGGCAATTCATCCGCGTGGTGCTGAAGGGCGCGGAGCGTCCCGACGCGATCGCCGTGCCGCAGGTCGCGGTGTTGGAAGGACCGCAGGGCAAGTTCGTCTATGTCGCCGGCAAGAACGAGAAGGGCATGGAGGTGGCAACCCCGCGTCCGGTCGTCGCGGGCGACTGGACGACCGTCGACGGCCGCAATATGTGGATCATCGATTCGGGATTGAAGCCCGGCGATTCGGTCATCGTCGACGGCGTTGCGAAGCTGATGCCGGGTGCACCGATCAAGCTGGCGGGCGCGCCGGGCGCCGCACCGCCCGGAGGCCGCCGACCGGGAACGAAGTCACCCGGTCCGCCCGCCGGCGGGCCAACCAAGTCGGCATCGGCCGAGCCGAAGAAATAGGCGAGGAGACCGCCCATGCTCTCGCGCTTCTTCATCGATCGCCCGATCTTCGCGGCGGTGATCTCGATCTTCTTCGTGCTCGCCGGCCTGGCCGCGATGCGAACGCTGCCGATCGCGCAATACCCGGAAATCGCCCCCCCGGTCGTCACCGTGGCCGCCATCTACCCGGGCGCCTCCGCCGAGACGCTCGCCGAAACGGTCGCCGCGCCGATCGAGAACGCGATCAACGGCGTGCCGGGCATGATCTACATGAGCTCGAACTCGGGCTCCAACGGCCTGGTGCAGATCCAGGTGACGTTCGAGATCGGCACGAACGTCGATCTGGCGGCGGTCAACGTCAACAACCGCGTCAAGCAGGTCGAGGCGCGGCTGCCGGAGGAAGTGCGCCGGCAGGGCGTGACCGTGGAGCGCGGCAGCTCGTCGTTCCTGCAGGTCATCGCGTTCTACTCGCCCGATGGCCGCTTCAACGATCTCTACATCAGCAACTACGTCACGCTCAACGTGCTCGACCAGCTGAAGCGGCTGCCCGGCACGACGAATGTCCAGATCTTCGGTGCGAAGGACTATGCGATGCGGATCTGGCTCAGGCCGGATCGCCTCGCGTCGTTCCGTCTCACGCCCGGCGACGTCGCGCAGGCGATCACGCGAGCAGAACGCGCAGTTCGCGCCGGGCAAGGTCGGCCAGTCGCCGTCGATGAAGGGGCAGGACCTGGTCTACACGGTCGTTGCGCGCGGCCGCCTTTCGGATCCGCGCGAGTTCGAGCAGATCATCGTCCGCGCGAACCCCGACGGCTCGATCGTGCGGCTCGCCGATGTCGCCCGCGTCGAGCTCGGCTCGAAGGATTACGAGTTCGTCGGCCGCTACAACGGGCGCGAGTCGACACTGATCGGGATCTTCCTCGCACCCGGCGCCAACGCTCTTGCCGTCGCCGAGACCGTGCGCAAGGAAGTCGCCGGCCTGAAGCAGCGCTTCCCCGAGGGACTGAGCTACGCGATCCCGTACGACACGACGCGCTTCGTCGAGGTCTCGATCCGCGAGGTGGCCTATACGCTCGGCGAGGCGATGCTGCTGGTCTTCCTCGTCGTCTACCTGTTCCTGCAGAGCTGGCGGGCGGCGATCATTCCGTTCGCCGCGGTGCCGGTGTCGTTGATCGGCACGTTCGCCGGCATCCAGCTGCTCGGCTACTCGATCAACACGCTGACGCTGTTCGGCATGGTGCTGTCGATCGGCATCGTCGTCGACGACGCGATCGTCGTGCTGGAGAACGTCGAGCGGATCATGCGCGAGGAGGGCTTGTCCCCGCGCGATGCGGCAGTGAAGGCGATGCGGGAAGTGACGAGCCCGATCATCGCCATCGTGCTCACGCTGGTCTCGGTCTTCGTTCCGATCGCGTTCCTCGGCGGCCTGACCGGCGAGCTCTACCGGCAGTTCGCGGTGACGATCGCGATCTCGGTCGTGCTCTCGGGCGTCGTCGCGCTCACGCTTTCGCCTGCACTGTGCGCGCTGATCCTCAAGCCGCACGAGGCGCCGAACCGCTTCTTCGCGGCGTTCAACGACTGGTTCACGCGGGTGACCCACCGTTACACGGACGCCGTCTGCTTCATGATTCGCCGCGGCCTGCTCGGCCTCGTCCTGTTCCTCGGAATGGTGGCGGTCACGGCGTGGCTGTGGAAGGTGACACCGACGAGCCTCGTGCCCGACGAGGACCAGGGGTACTACATCTCGGCCGTCATTCTCCCGGACGGCGCGACGCTCGAGCGTACCGACCGCGTCGTCAAGCAGGTCGAGGAAGCGATCCGCAGCAACTCGGCCAACCAGGACGTGATCGCGTTCACCGGATTCGACTTCATCGGCGGCGGTTATCGCAACAACGCGGCCACGATCTTCATTACCCAGAAGCACTGGGACGAGCGCAACGTGACGGCGGCGCAACTCGTCGGCGAGTTGTTCGGCAAGACCGGCGGCATCCGCGAGGCGCTGGTCCTCGCGTTCAATCCGCCGCCGATCTTCGGTCTGGGCAACACGGGCGGCTACGAGTTCTACATCCAGAACCGCGGCGAAGGCGACGCGAAGAAGCTCGCGGAGGTGGCGCAGACGTTCATCGCGCGCGCAAACCAGGACCCGATGCTCGGCGGCGCGACAGACGTTCTGGCGCGCAACATCCCCGCAGCTGAACGCGGAAGTCGACCGCGAGAAGGCGAAGACGCTCGGCATCCGCGTCGATGACGTATTCGACGCGCTGTCCGCGACGATGGGGACCTTCTACGTCAACGACTTCAACAAGTACGGACGGACCTGGCAGGTGCTGATGTCCGCGGAACAAGGATTCCGCATGCGGCCCGACGATATCCAGAGCGTCTATGTGCGCGCGCGCAACGGTGACATGGTGCCGCTGTCGTCGCTGGTGACGGTTCGTTACACCTCCGGCCCCGACTCGGTCGAGCGCTTCAACA
This sequence comes from uncultured beta proteobacterium, assembly GCA_963804205.1. Lineage (GTDB taxonomy): Bacteria > Pseudomonadota > Gammaproteobacteria > Burkholderiales > Casimicrobiaceae > VBCG01. The sequence goes on from CAWDPJ010000018.1 coordinate 429,418, forward strand.
ATCTGCCGGCGGTAAAGATCATCGGCCAGGCTGCGCCCGGCATTTCCTCAGGCCAGGCGATCCAGCGCGTCGAGCAGATCGCGGCGAAGTGCTGCCGGCGGACTTCAGCTTCGACTGGGGCGGGACGAGCTACCAGGAGAAGCGCTCGGGAGGCGCATCGACGTTCGCGCTGGTGCTCGCCGTGATCATGGTGTTCCTGATCCTGGCCGCGCAGTACGAGCGCTGGTCGCTGCCGCTGTCCGTGCTGTTCGCGCTGCCGTTCGGAACGTTCGGTGCGCTTGCCGCCGTAACGTTGCGCGGCATGACCAACGACGTCTATTTCCAGATCGGCCTCGTGACGTTGCTCGGTCTCGCGGCGAAGAACGCGATCCTGATCGTCGAGTTCGCCGTGTACAAGGTGGAGGAAGGTATGTCCCCTGCGGCCGCCGCCGTCGAGGCGGCGCGGCTGCGGTTCCGCCCGATCCTGATGACGTCGCTCGCGTTCATCCTCGGCGTGCTGCCGCTCGCCGATCTCGACGGGTGCGGGCGCGGGCGCGCGACTCTCGGTCGGAACCGGTGTCATGGGCGGAATGGTGGCGGCGACGTTCCTCGCGATCTTCTTCGTGCCGCTGTTCTTCAAGGTCATCTTCCAGCGCCGGCTTTCCGAGCGGCGCAGCAAGGCCGAGCTCATGGGCGAAGTGGACCACGCGCATCAGCACGCGCACCAGGTGCCGCACACGCCCGGCCATCCGCCTGTCGGCCAGGAGGTACCGAAAATGTCTAGCTCGCTTCGCAACACTGCTGCGGCGCTCGCGCTGGGACTCGCCGTCGCCGGCTGCCAGACGACGCCGATCGGCCCCGCCGGTGCTCGAGTTGCCTGCGCCGACGCTGGCGCAGGTGCCGGCGCTCGAGCGCTGGTGGACGCTGTTCGAGGATCCCGCGCTCGACCGGCTCGTCGACGAGGCGCTTGCCCACAACCTCGATCTCAAGCTCGCGATGACGCGCATCGAGCTGGCGAGGGCCAACGTCCTGCTAGCGAGCGCGAACCTGTATCCGACCGTGAATCTCGAAGTCGGTGCGTCGCGCAGCCGCATCTCGGAGGTCGGGTCGCAACCGCTTCAGTCGAGCTTCGATCCGGTGTCATCGAACTTCCGGGTCGGCATCGTCGCCTCGTACGAGCTCGATCTCTGGGGCAAGTACCGCAACTCCACGCGCGCGGCGCAGAATCAGCTGCTCGCGAGCATGTATGGTCGGGAGACGGTGCGTACGACGATCGTAGCCGAGGTCGCACGGGCTTACTTCTCGCTGCTCGCCGCCGACGCAGAGTTGGCGCTGTTGCGCAACACGCTGACCACGCGCAGCGAATCCGTTACGCTGCAGCGCGACCGCTTCGAGGGCGGCGTGGTGGGCGAGCTCGACTTGCGCCAGGCAGAATCCGAGCGCGCCGCGGTTGTGGCCGACATCGCGGTAGTCGAGCGAGCGGTCGGGCTGTTCGAAGCCGCGCTGGCAACGCTCGTCGGGCGTTCGCCGCGTGACGTGTTCACACCCGTCGTGCAGCGCGAGAGCGATAGCCAGCGCCTGCTCTCCGTTCCGCAAATCGCGTCCGGACTGCCTTCGGGGCTGCTCGAACGTCGCCCCGATGTGCGCCGAGTGGAATCCGAACTGGCCGCGGCGAACCTGCGCATCGACGTCGCACGTGCGGACTACTACCCGTCGATCTCGCTGACCGGGTTGTTCGGTTCGGAGTCGGCCGCGCTCAAGAACCTGTTCAGCGGCCCCGCCGCAATCTGGAGTATCGGGGCGTCGCTGTTGCAGCCGCTGCTCGGACTCAGGGCGATCGAGGCGAACGTCGATGCGCAGACGGCGCGACGCAACGAAGCGCTCGTCACGTACGTGCAGACGGTGCAGACCGCGTTTCGCGAGACGCACGATGCGCTGGTGGTGAACCGGACGTCTCGTGAAGCGCTGGCCGCGCAGAGCGTCCGGCGCGATCACCTCGCGCAGGCGCTCGAACTGGCGGATCTGCGTTACCAGTCCGGCTATTCGAGCTATCTCGAGGTCCTGGATTCGCAGCGCCAGCTGCTCCAGGCGGACACGTTGCGGATCGCGGCAGCACGCGATGCGCGAATTGCGCTCGTCGACCTAGCGCGTGCGGTAGGCGGCGGATGGTCGCCGGACACCGTCGCGGTTGCCAGCCCCGGCGTCGCCCCCGCGCAGGCGGGGGCCCAGTGACTCTTTCGCGACCACTGGCGCAACGACACTGGGTCCCCGCCTTCGCGGGGATGACGATCCTGGCGGATCGTCACTTTTGCGGGAACGACGCCATTCAGTGAGAAGTGGCCGGCAGCGCGTTCAGGCGACGGCACGTTGTCGCGGCGCAGCAGCTCGAGATGACCGAACGAGAACGGCGAAAAGTGCAGCAGGTCGCAGACGTGGCTCCCCACGCGCGCGATGAACGGTGGTACGCGCAGGCAGAAGGCAGGTGAGGCTCCCGACGCGATCCGCAAGGCCGCAAGGTATTCCGCGATCGTGCAGTGCGTTTCGCCGCCGAGCTCCACCACTAGCGAGCCTTCGGCCGGGTCCGCTTCGCAGAGCGTCGCGATCGCCTGGCCGAGATCGCACACATCGAGCACGGCGATCCGCCCGATCGCATCCGCCGGGACGACATGGATCGGCCAGCGAGCGACGCGGCGCAGCCACCGCGCACCAAAGCCTCCGACTCCGTCGAGCAGCGACGGACGCACGATCGTCGAAATCGCACCGCTCGCCGCAATCGCGCGTTCGCCGTCCAGCTTCGAAAGAATGAACCGGCTGCGCGCGAAATCCGAGAGACCGAGCGCGGAAACGTGCACGAGCCGGATCCGATGCTGCGCGCACGCGAGCGCAAGCGCCGCCGGCGCGACGGCGTGGATCCGCTCGTAGGTTTCGGCGCCGCGCTCGCGAAGGATGCCGACGCAGTTCACGACGACATCGGCACGCGCGATCAACGGACGCCAGGCGGCCGGCTCGGTCAACGCCTCGAATCGGGCCTGGACAAAAGTCGCCGCAACGCCGCCCAGACGGCGCGCGCGGCGCAACGGATGGCGCGTGCCGACGATCACCGCGTGTCCGCGCGCGGCCAGCGCCGCAACGGCGTGACGCCCGACGAAACCGGTGCCGCCCAGCACGAGCACGTTCATCCGTGCGCCTGTTGTTTCTGTATTGACAGAAATTTATGACAGCGCTATCGTTTCGTCAACCGCCGCCGGTCGGTCCTCCCGCTCGAAGCTCCGGTGAACCGCGCCACGATGGACTCCGCCGCCTCGCGCATGCCCGCCACCGCAACGCCGCTGCCGGCGTTGACGCAGCGGCTCGTCCTGCACTGGGGCGAGATGGGCTCGCGCTGGGGCGTCAACCGGACGGTCTCGCAAGTGCACGCGCTGCTCTATCTCAGCGGGCGGCCGCTGGACGCGGAAGAGATCGCCGACGCGCTCCAGGTCGCGCGAAGCAACGTCAGCACGAGCCTGCGCGAGCTTGCGGGTTGGAAGCTCGTGCGCGTGGTGCACCGTATCGGCGACCGCCGCGACCATTTCGAGACCGCGCAGGATCCGTGGGAGCTGCTGCGCACGATCGTGCGGGAGCGCAAGGCCCGCGAGTTCGATCCGACGATCGACGTGCTTCGCGAATGCCTCGACGATCCGGCGCTCGCGCGCGAGCCTGCGATCGCGCAGGCGCGGATGCGCGAGACGCTCGCATTGATGGAGTCGCTGTCGGCGTGGAGCGAGGAGATGCTCACGCTGCAGACGTCGACGCTCGTGAAGCTGATGAAGGTTGGCGCACGAATCGCGAAGTTCCTGCATCCCGAACGCAAGGCGCGGGCGTCCGACGTGCGTACGGCCGCGCGCGCGAGGTAGAGCATGGACGAACCGACCGCCGACCGGCCGTTGACGATCTACTACGACGCGTCGTGTCCGCTTTGCGTGAGCGAGATGGCAGCGATCAAATCGCGCGACACTCGCGGCTTGCTCGCGATGGTCGACTGCTCGGGCACGAAGGGCGTGCTTGCATCCGGGGCGAACGACGGCGTTACGCCCAGGGCGATGATGCAATCGCTGCATGCGCGAACGGCGGACGGTCGATGGCTGATCGGCGTTCCCGCCTACGTGGCGATCTTCCGCGCCGTCGGTTTCCGGCGGCTCGCAAGCCTGGCTGCGCATCCCCGCTTGCGGCCGCTGTGGGATCGGATCTACGCGTGGGTCGCGCGAAACCGTCACCACCTTCCGCGACGCGGGCTCGCACGGCTGCTCGCGCTCGTAGCGCGTCGCGATGCCCGAGCTCCCTGACGTCGAGGTCTACCGCGAGGCGCTGCAACGGCGAATCGTCGGTCGGCGCCTGCTCCGCGTCGAACTGCTCAACCCGTTCGTCCTTCGCACGGCTGTTCCGCCGCTCGAGACGGCATTCGGCAAGCGCGTTCACTCGGTGCGACGGCTCGGCAAGCGGATCGTCATCGCACTCGACGATGCGGTGTATCTCGTGATCCACCTGATGATCGCGGGGCGGCTGCGCTGGCTCGACGCCGGCGCCAAACCGCCCGGCCGCATCACGCTCGCGCTGCTCGATTTCGAAAGCGGCCGGCTCGCGTTCACCGAGGCGGGCACGAAGCGTCGCGCGTCGCTGCATCTGGTCCAGGGCGAGGAAGCGCTCGCCGCGTTCGACATGGGCGGTCTGGATATCGGCACCTCGACCTACGAGGCGTTCGAGGCCCGCCTGACCAGCGAGAACCACACGCTGAAACGCGCGCTGACCGACCCGCGGCTCTTCAGCGGCATCGGCAACGCCTATTCGGACGAGATCCTGCATCGGGCGAAGCTCTCGCCGCTGATGCTGACGTCGAAGCTGGATGCTGCGCAAAGGCGAAGGCTTCACGCGGCCACCGTCGACGTGCTCGCCGAGTGGACCGAGCGGCTTCGCACCCAGACCGCGGACGCATTCCCCGACAAGGTGACCGCGTTTCGCCCCGAGATGGCGGTTCACGGCCGCTACGGGAAGCCCTGTCCGGTTTGCGGCAAGCCCGTGCAGCGCATCGTCTACGCGGAGAACGAGTGCAATTACTGCGCGAGCTGCCAGACCGGCGGCACGATCCTCGCGGACCGCGCGCTGTCGCGGCTGCTGCATGCGAGCTGGCCGCGATCGATCGACGAGCTGGGGTAGGCACTTAAAAGTCGTTCCGCGCTTTCGTCGCTCCCGCGAAGGCGGGAGCCCAGCGTCTTTCCTATGCCGGAGAGAAAGACACTGGGTGCCCGCCTCCGCGGGGATGACGCTCGGGGCTACGCGCCGAGGGTCACCTTGAAAAACGCGATCGTGCGCGTCCAGGCGAGCTCCGCAGCAGCCTGGTTGTAGCGCGCCGCGCTGGTGTCGTTGTGGAAGGCATGCTCGACACCGGGATACACGTGCTGCTCGTAAGTCACGCCGTTCGCCTTCAGCGCGGCCTCGTACGCGGCAATGCCGCCGTTGATGCCATCGTCGTTGCCTGCGTAGTGCAGCAGCAGCTTGGCCTTGATCTTCGGCACGTCGGACGCGGGCGGCTGGCGGCCGTAGAACGGAACCGCGGCATCGAGGCTTGGCGCTGCGGTTGCGATCTGGTTGACGATCTGGCCACCGAAACAGAAGCCCACGGCGCCCACCGGGCCGGACGCGTCCGGACGCGATTCGAGATACGCAACCGCCGCGACGGCATCGAGATGCACGGTGTTCCGATCGATCTTTGCGAACAGCTCGCGCGCCTTGTCCTCGTCGGCCGGCGTTCCGCCAAGCGATGACAGCAGGTCGACGCCCAGTCCGGTGAAGCCAGCGAGGGCGACACGCCGCGTGACGTCCTGGATATGCGGCGTGAGGCCGCGGTTCTCGTGGACGACGATCACGCCGGGACGCTTCGCCGCGCCCGAACGCGGCGTCGCGACATAGGCCTTGACGTCGCCGCTCGCCCCCTTATATGTGACCCACGAGGTGGCGACGCGCGCGTCGTCGGCGGGGACGGTTGCCGCGTTCGCGTAGTTGCTGTCGAGCAGCGGAAGCAACGCCATCGCCGCGGCCGTGCTTCCGCAGAGCGCAGCCAGACGCTCGATGAACACGCGCCGCGGCAGCGGCGCATGCGTGTATTCGTCGTAAAGCTTCAGAATCCTGGCGTCCATCGCTCGCGGGCTCCATGACCGGACAAGGAAAGCAAACCGACAACGGCGCAATGATATTCCCGCCGCGTACACTTATTGGTATGCCGCTCTAGAGACGGAATCTGACAGGCCATGCTGACCGCGATTCGCCGCTTCTTCGACCAGAATATCGCACCCGAAAAGGACGCGCCGCCCGACGAGCACCGGTTGCAGGTTGCAACCGCGGCCCTGCTTGCGGAAGTGATGCGCCTCGATGGCCCGGCGGAGCCCGAGCGCCTGGCCGTGCTGAAGGGGATGCAGCAGCGATTCGGCCTCTCCGACGACGAGGCGTCGACACTCGTCGAGCTCGCCGAGGTCGAGGCGCGCGAGGCGGTCGACTATTACCAGTTCACGTCGCTGATCAATCGCGAGTTCAGCGCCGGGGAGAAAGTGCACATCATCGAGCTGATGTGGCAGGTCGCGTACGCGGACGCGGCGCTTTCCGCCCACGAGCACCACGTCATGCGCAAGATCGCCGACCTGCTCTACGTGTCCCACGGCGACTACATCGCGGCGAAGCTGCGTGCGCGGCCGGCGGCGTCCAATCCCTCGTAGGTTCCGATCTACTGCAGCGACGGTTTGCGCAGGTAATCCTCGCGGTCGCCGGATTGCACGACCGCGGACACGGCGTTCGAACCGCGCGCGAGCGTCAGCGGTATGTCGACACCCGCCGATCCGCGCGCCCATACGTTACGGAAGAACTCCGATAGCGAACTGATCCGGCCACCCGCCACCTCGACGACGACGTCGCCCAACCGGACACCGGCCTCGTCGGCCGGACCGCCCTTCACGAGCCCACGCACGACGAGCTTTCCCTCCGACTCGGCCGTGTACATGCCGAGCCAGGGGCGCGCCGGGCGGCGCGAGCGGCCGTAGCTGACGAGGTCCTGCTCGATCGGATCGAGAAGGTCGATCGGCACGAACATGTTGCCCTTGATCACCTCGTCGCCGACTTCCTCCTGCACGTACAGCGAACCGATGCCGACGAGCTTGCCTTCGCCGTCGAGCAGCGCCGCGCCGCTCCATTCCGGGTGCAGCGGCGTCGCGAACAGCGCCTCGTCCAGCACGTACTCCCAGTAACCGGCGAATTCGCGCTTTGCGAGCAGCTCGGCCTCGAGCGCATGCGCGCGCCCGCCGCGGCCGAGCACGTACACCGAATCTCCAGGCGAAAGCGCACTCGCCGAGCCGCGCGCTGATCGGCTTCACCGCGAGACGGGCCGAGCGGTTGCACGAGCCCGAAGCCGGTCTCGAAGTCGTACGCCATCGAATGGCCCGGCAGCACGCGGCCGTCGTTGGTCGTGATCCAGATCGTCTGCGCTTCGGTGATCAGGTAACCGATCGTGAGGATCAATCCGTCGTCGCGGATGACGACGCCGTTGCCGATCCGCTCGGTGCCCAGTATCGATGCCGTGAACGCGTCCTCGGGAATTTCCGCATGCACGGTCACGACGCCGTCGAGCGCCGAGTTGAGGTCGAACCCGAGCTCGCCTGGCTTCGGCTGCAGGCTCGGAGGAAACGCCCACTGCGTAGTGTCGGCCACGTACGAATTCCTGGCGCGCGGGCTCGTCACCCGCATCGTGCCATGGTACGCGAATCGATCGAGATTTGCGCGCACGCGGCACAATGCGGCCTGACGAGATGGAGCCAAGCCGATGCAACGATTCGGAGTCGTTCTCGCCGTTACTTTGGGGACTGGTGCGGTGCAAGCGCAGGTACCGCCGACGCTCGCCGAACGCGCGCAGTATCGCGGACTGTTCGCCGTGGCAGCGACCGGCGACGTGCGGAGTCTTGCAACGTCGCTGACCGCCGCCGGCATCGATGCGCGCGACGGCTACGGCCGCACGCCGCTGATCGTCGCCGCCTACGCCGGACACCACGAGGCGATGCGCGCGCTGGTCAAGGCCGGGGCGAATCCGAACGCGTTCGAGCACGACCGCTACGACATCGTGACGATCGCCGCGGTGGCAAACGACTTGCGCACACTCGAGGTCGCGCTATCCCTTGGCGCGAGTGCCGCGAACGTCACCAGCCGCTACGACGGCACCGCGCTGATCGCGGCCGCGCACCTCGGGCATGCGGACATCGTGCGCGAGCTGATTCGGGCTGGCGCGCCGCTCGACCACGTGAACAACCTCGGCTGGACAGCGCTCATCGAGTCGATCGTGCTCGGCGACGGAGGTCCACGACACGTCGCCACGTTGCGCGCGCTGGTCGACGCCGGCGCGAACGTGAACCTGCCGGATCGCAGGGGGACGACGCCACTCGCGCTTGCAAGCGGACGCGGCTACCGCGAGATGGTTGCGATTCTCGAGCGCGCGGGCGCGCGATGAGCCGTCTCGTCAACGACACGGACTACGAACGCTGTGCACGACAGGCAGCAGTCCGCTCGCCTGAACAGATCGTCGCCACGGTTGACACGTCGACCGCCCGTCCGCGTCGATGCAGTGGGCAATCACCTCCAACTCGCTGAACCGGCAGCGGAACGCGTCCGATGGCTCGCCGCTTGCTAATACGTCCAACGACACTGCGGCAAAGTGCTGCTGCATCTGTCGCCGTTTAGGGGATCTTGAGGGGCCGAACGTCGGCCCCTTTTTTTTGGGATGGGTGATGTCCATCGCAGCGGGTCACGCGTGCCGATCGGTCCCGCTGCTCGGACGCAGGCACGCAAACGCCGACAATCCGTACGGCGCTTGAGCCTACCCCTCGTCCCTGAACACCACCGAGAAAGGCCGCGGCATTTCCTGCAGCTGCTGGAAGAAACTCACGCGCAGATAGGAGCTCTGCTGCTCGAACAACGCCCGGATGTGGTCGGTGCCTTCGGTGGGCCGCGTCACGCGTCCCGACGCCGGCACGGGCGCAGGCGGCCGGCGGCGACCGGTCACACCGATCGACACGTCGGGCAGAGCTTCGTCGAGGCTCATGTAGCTTCCGAAGACCGCGATCACCGCGATCTCGTACTTGTTCGAGACCGCGGTCCGGTTGAAGCGCTGTGCAGTATCCGTGATGTGCGAGATCAGCATCTGCGCATCACGTCGCGGCAGCGGCTGGATCAGGCGCGCCTTCGCGAGAACGCGAAACTTCTCGGTGATCCCGTATTCCATCCCGCTGGGAGACAGCCGCTCGAGCAGGCCGCTTTTCACCATTTCGTCGACGACCGCGCGGCTCGCGGCCGTGCCCAGGTGAAAGTCTTGCGCGATCGCCTCCAGCCCCACGGTCGCTCGCTCGGCGGGAATACCGACGACGCGCGCGAGCACCCGGTCGGTCGAATCGCGCAGGCGCAAGGGCATCCAGGCCGAAGTACAGCCGGTTCGCGACCAGTGTGGGCGTCTTCATGATCGCTTCCCCCCGCATCGCGAAAAGTTATCACAGGCGACCCGGTAGCGGACACGCCATTCGTCGTCGAACGCCGCGTCGAATTGCACCGTCGCAGGGCACCGCACGATTCGTGCGGAGCTACGCCGCCTTTCCTGCCGCGGACGGTCTCAGTCGGCGCGCGCGCCGACATCCTTCGCGATCTTCGACCACTTCGCGATTTCCGCGGGAATGAACCGGGCGAACTCCTCGGGCGAATCGCCGACCGGATCGAGGCCGCCACCCTGCAGCTTCTCGCGCACGTCGGGCAACGCCATCACCTTCACGAACGCCTCGTGCACGCGCTTCACGACGTCGGGCGGTAGTCCGGCGGGGCCCACGAGTCCATTCCACGCCACGGCCTGGAATCCGGGCACGCCGGCTTCGGCGATCGTGGGCAGGTCGGGGTAGTTGGCCGAGCGCCGGGGACTCGCAACCGCGAGCCCGCGCAGCTTGCCGCTCTTGACGTGCGGCATCAGGTTCGCCTGATCGCCGATCACGACCTGCACGGTCCCGCCCAGGAGATCCGTCACCATCGGGCCGCCGCCTTTGTAGGGCACATGCACCATGTCCGTTCCGGTGCTCGCCTTGAACAGCTCGGTGGCGAGATGCGGGAGGCTGCCGCTGCCCGCTGATCCGTACGCGAGCTTGCCGGGATTGGCCTTGGCGTACGCGATGAGCTCGGTCACGCTTTTCGCCGGGACCGACGGATGCACGACGAGGACGTAGTTGACGTCGATCGTGTGCATGATCGGCGTGAAGTCCTTCGCGGGGTCGTACGGCATCTTCGCGTAGATGCCGGCGTTGATCGCCAGCGATGCGATGTTGCCGAGCAGCAGCGTATAACCGTCCGGCGGCGATTTCGCGACGTGGTCCGCGCCGACCATGCCGCTCGCTCCGACACGATTGTCGATCACGACCGTCTGCCCGAGCACCTCCGAAAGCGGCGCCTGCACGACGCGCGCGTAGAAGTCGACGGCGCCGCCCGGAGGAAAAGGGACGACCACGCGAACCGGCTTCGAAGGATAAGCCTGCGCGAACGCTTGCGGCGCCAGCAGGAACGCGAGCGTCGCGAGCATGATGCGAAGGCCCCATCCGATCGTCTTCGTCAGCGTCATCGCCATCCCTTTCTTGGTAGTGCGCTCTAATATACCGAATCGACCCCGTGGCGATACGAAATGGATCCAACAATCAGTCGCGTCGAATGCTGGGTGCTGCGCGCACCGATCGCCGAGCCGCTGGCAAACGCGTTCGGCGCGATGAGCAACCGCCCCGCGGTCTTCCTGCGGGTCGCCGCGAGCGACGATGCCTGGGGCTGGGGCGAAGTGTTCTGCAATTTCCCGCAGGTCGGCGCCGAGCATCGCGCTCGCCTCGTCGAGAGTATCTTCGCGCCCCTGCTGAAGGGTGTTCAGTCGTCGGACCCGGCCGCCGTCCGCACCTTGCTCGATCGCAGGACACGGCAAATGGCGATCCAGTGCGGCGAGCCGGGACCGTTCGCCCAGATCACCGGGGCGATCGACCAGGCGCTGTGGGACCTGTCGGCCCGGCGGGCAGGCGTTCCGCTATGGCGGCATCTCGGCGGCACGCGCGGCGACGTGAACGTCTACGCGAGCGGAATCGGCCCGGAACGGGTCGCGGATGTCGCGCTTCGCAAGCGCGCGGAGGGCTTTCGCGCCTTCAAGCTCAAGGTCGGCTTCGGTGCGGATCGCGACCGCGCCAATCTCGCGTCGCTGCGCGAGTCGCTCGGCGATGACGCGACGATCATGACCGATGCGAATCAGGCGTGGGCGCCGGACGATGCTGTCGCGCGAATCGCCGAGCTCGCGCCGTACCGGCCGCACTGGATCGAGGAACCGATTCTCGCGGATCACCCGCTCGAGGTCTGGCGCAATCTCGCCTCGGATAGTGCGGTGCCGCTGGCTGCCGGCGAGAACATCCGCGGCATCGACGCGCTTCGACGAGGCGATCGACGCGGGACATCTCGCGTTCGTGCAACCCGACGTCGGCAAATGGGGCGGCATCACCGGCTGCCGCGACGTTGCATTGCGCGCTGCCACACGCGGCGTGACGTTCTGCCCGCATTGGCTCGGCGGTGGAATCGGACTTGCGGCTTCAATGCATCTGCTCGCGGCCGTGGGCACGCAGAAGAGCTACGCGGAAGTCGATGCGAATCCGAATCCGTTGCGCGAAGAGGTGTTTCCAATGCAATGTGCAGGAGGGCAGCGTGACGCTCTCCGACGCGCCGGGCCTCGGGATCGAGCCTGATCTCAAGCGGCTGGCGCGCTTCGTGATCCGGGTGCCGCTCAGGTCGTTCACGGCAGATCTGAAGCGCGGCGCCGTAGCGCCGCGACGCTCGAACCGGCGCGACTACATCCAACGCCGGTACTGCCCGCCCACGTCGAACAGCGCGTTCGTGATCTGACCGAGCGAGCACACGCGCACCGCGTTCATCAGCTCGGCGAACACGTTGCCGTTCCTGATGACGGTCTCCTCGAGGCGCGCCAGCGCCGCCGGCGCTTCGTCCGCATGCCGGGTATGGAACTCCTCGAGACGCTGAAGCTGCGACTCCTTCTCCTCGGTCGTCGACCGCTGGAGCGCGACCTTCTGCGGCACTGCATCGCTGTGCGGATTGCGGAACGTGTTGACGCCGATGATCGGATAGCTGCCGTCGTGCTTCATGTGCTCGTAGTGCAGCGATTCCTCCTGGATCTTGCCGCGCTGGTAGCCGGTCTCCATCGCGCCGAGCACGCCGCCGCGCTCGGCGATCGCCTCGAATTCCTTGAGCACGGCCTCCTCGACCAGATCGGTCAGCTCCTCGATGATGAAGCTGCCCTGGTTCGGGTTCTCGTTCTTCGCGAGGCCCCATTCGCGGTTGATGACCAGCTGGATCGCCATCGCACGCCGCACGCTCTCCTCGGTCGGCGTGGTGATCGCTTCGTCGTAGGCGTTCGTATGCAGGCTGTTCGCGTTGTCGTAGGTCGCGATCAGCGCCTGCAGCGTCGTGCGGATGTCGTTGAAGGCGATCTCCTGCGCGTGCAGGCTGCGGCCCGAGGTCTGGCAGTGGTACTTGAGCTTCTGGCTGCGCTCGTTCGCGCCGTACCGGTTCTTCATCGCGACCGCCCAGATGCGGCGCGCCACGCGCCCGAGGACCGAGTACTCCGGGTCCATGCCGTTGGAAAAGAAGAACGACAGGTTCGGCGCGAAGTCGTCGATGTGCATGCCGCGCGCCAGATACGCCTCGACGAACGTGAAGCCGTTGGACAAGCGTGAACGCCAGCTGGCTGATCGGGTTCGCGCCCGCCTCGGCGATGTGATAGCCGGAGATCGACACCGAGTAGAAGTTGCGCACGTCGTGCTGGACGAAGTACTCCTGGATGTCGCCCATGACCTTCAGGCTGAACTCGGTCGAGAAGATGCAGGTGTTCTGCCCCTGGTCCTCCTTCAGGATGTCGGCCTGCACGGTCCCGCGCACCGTCGAGACGGCCCATTCGCGGATCTTCGCCGCTTCATCCTCGGTCGGCTCGCGCTGGTTGTCCTGCGCGAACTTGTCGAGCTGCTGGTCGATCGCGGTGTTCATGAACATCGCGAGCAGCGTCGGCGCCGGCCCGTTGATCGTCATCGACACCGACGTCTTCGGGTCGCAGAGGTCGAAGCCCGAGTACAGCACCTTCATGTCGTCCAGCGTCGCGATCGACACGCCCGAGTTGCCGACCTTGCCGTAGATGTCCGGGCGGCGATCCGGGTTGAAGCCGTAGAGCGTGACCGAGTCGAATGCGGTCGACAGCCGTTGCGCCGGCATGCCGTCGGCGAGAAGGTGAAAGCGCTTGTTCGTGCGGAAGGCATCGCCTTCGCCGGCGAACATGCGCGTCGGGTCCTCGTTCTCGCGCTTGAACGCGAACGCACCGCCGGTGAACGGGAAGCTGCCCGGCACGTTCTCGCGCAGCTGCCAGTGCAGGATCTCGCCTTCGTCCTTCCAGCGCGGCAACGCGACCTTGCGGATTTTCGAGCCCGACAGCGACGTGTGGACGAGGCTCGTGCGAATCTCCTTGTCGCGGATCTTCACGACATACTCGTCACTGGCGTAGGCGGCCTTGGTCTTCGGCCACATGTCGATGAGCTTCCTCGATCGCGGATCGAGGCGCGCGTTGCGGTCGGCGATCAGCGAGTCGAGGCGGGCATCGACGCCCCTCACCCTGACCCTCCCGCTTTGCATCGCTGCCCCCGACGACGGGGAGACGGAACCGGGGACCTGACGCGGGTCGGCCTTGCCCCCCTCTCCCGCGCGAGCGGGATGAGGGGTCGGGGGTGAGGGCCAGAAGCGATCGCGTCGCCATCAATTGCTGCCGTTCGCGCGCGATCTGCGCCTGCTTCTCCGCCCATGCGTGATAGTCGCGCACCGTCTCCGCGATCTCCGCGAGGTAGCGCACGCGCGCCGGCGGCACGATCGCGTTCTGCCCGGTCGAATGCAGCGTCGTCGTCACCGGCAGCCGGCCCTTCGCGAGCTTCAGCCCGTTCTCGACCAGCGATTGCGAAACCGCCTGGTAGAGCGCGGTGACGCCATCGTCGTTGAAGCGCGACGCCATCGTGCCGAACACCGGCATCGCGTCCGGCGCGTCGCGGAATCGCTCGCGGTTGCGCTGGTACTGCTTGCGCACGTCGCGCAGCGCGTCCTTCGCGCCCTTGCGGTCGAACTTGTTGATGGCGACGAAGTCGGCGAAGTCGAGCATGTCGATCTTCTCGAGCTGCGAGGCGGCGCCGAACTCGGGCGTCATCACGTACAGCGAGCGGTCGACGAGCGGCACGATCGCGGCGTCGCCCTGCCCGATGCCCGACGTCTCGATGATGATGAGGTCGAAGCCTGCCACCTTGCACGCCGCGATGACGTCCGGCAGTGCGCGGCTCACTTCGCTACCCGCGTCGCGCGTGGCCATCGACCGCATGAAGATGTTCGGATGGGCGATCGCGTTCATCCGGATGCGATCGCCGAGCAGCGCGCCGCCGGACTTGCGTCGCGACGGATCGATCGAGATGATCGCGATGCGGAGGAAGTCGTCCTGGTCGAGCCGGAACCGACGCACGAGCTCGTCGGTGAGCGAGCTCTTGCCCGCGCCGCCGGTTCCCGTGACGCCCAGCGTCGGAACGCGAACACCCGCCGCGGCCGCGTGCAACGCGGCATGCAGCTGCGGCGATACGCTGCCGCTTTCGAGGCCGGTGATGAGTCTCGCGAGCGCGCGCGTCCGCGCATGCCGCTCGCCGGTCGTCAATGCGTCGAGCGACGCGGGCAGCGACTGTCCGAGGTCGACGTCGCAGGCATCGACGATCTCGTTGATCATGCCCTGCAGGCCGAGGCGCTGGCCGTCCTCCGGCGAGAAGATGCGGGCGACGCCATAGCGCTGCAGCTCGTCGATCTCTGCGGGAACGATCACGCCGCCGCCGCCGCCGAAGACCTTGACATGCGCAGCGCCCCGCTCGCGCAGCAGATCGAGCATGTACTTGAAGAACTCGACGTGCCCGCCCTGGTAGGACGAGATCGCGATGCCGTGCGCGTCCTCCTGGATCGCGCAGTCGACGATCTCCTCGACGGCGCGGTTGTGACCGAGATGGATGACCTCGCACCCGGTCGCCTGCAGGATCCGCCGCATGATGTTGATCGACGCGTCGTGACCGTCGAACAGGCTCGCCGCGGTCACGAAGCGAACCTTGTGGACCGGCTGCGTGGCGACGGGCGGGCGGCTCGTATCGTTCATGGCAGGCCTCGTGAGGCGGGTCAAGCCGGAGGGCTAGCTTAATCCAACCGGGATCCGTGACGACCTTGGCCACCGGCGCCGACTCCCGCCGGCGGCTCCAGCCGCCGAACCGCAAGCGTAGTTGACGTTTACGTAAACGTCAACTACGACTGGACCAGGCCGTCCGCCGCCCCTGCCGTGCTAGCCTGCTGCCGCCCTTCCTGCGAACCGCCGATCCCCATGTCGCTGCAGTCGTTCGTCGAGCAGTACGGCCTGGTCGCCGTATTCGTGGGTTGCCTGCTCGAAGGCGAGACGTTGCTGGTGACGGGTGCGGTGGCGGCGCATCTGGGTTATCTCGCGTTGCCGGAAGTCATGGTCGTGGCCGCGGTCGCGGGCTTCCTCGGCGATCAGCTCTGGTTCCAGGTCGGCCGCTCTTTCGGGCCGCGCCTGCTCGCGCGCCGTCCCGCGCTGGCGGCACGCGTAGCCCGCGGACATTCGTTCATCGAGCGCCACGGCGACTGGATCGTTGTCTTCATGCGCTTTGCGATCGGATTGCGGACGGCCATCCCGATCGCGCTCGGTACCGGCCCGATGCCCGTCCTTCGCTATCTGACGCTGAACGCGCTCGGCGCGGTTCTCTGGGCGGTTGCTTTCGGAGCCGCCGGCTATGCTTTTGGCGCTGCCGTCGTCACCGCGCTGCGCTATGTGCGCAAAGACGTCGAGATTGCTCTTGCCGTCGCGCTCGTTGTCGGCCTCGCGTGGCTTGCCGTCAATGCGTACCGTGCACGGCTGATGAAGAACACGGGCAACGAACCGCCCCGCGCCTGATGGCCCTCGCATTCGTGGCACTTCGGCGGCGGCGTGCGGTCGAAGCGTGTCGCCCACCGTCAGATTCCATCTCTCCTGGTCCGAAACCATGGCGCCCCCCTCCCTGATCCGCCTCGCCTTCGTCGCGTTGCTCGCGTTTGCGCCCACCCATTCTCCGGCGCAGACCGCGCCGCCGGCAGGTGTGACGCAAGAGGCCAGCGTCGAAGGCGTCACCGAGTACCGGCTGGCCAACGGCCTTCGCGTGCTGTTGATGCCGGACGCAAGCAAGCCGACGACGACCGTGAACATCACCTATCTGGTCGGCTCGCGGCACGAGAACTACGGCGAGACCGGCATGGCCCACCTGCTCGAGCATCTGGTGTTCAAGGGCACGCCGTCGTTTCCCGGCCTGTTCCAGGAGCTCGGCCGCCGCGGCATGCGCTTCAACGGCACGACGTTCTTCGATCGCACGAACTACTTCGAGACGTTCTCCGCGAACGACGACAACCTCGACTGGGCGCTGCGCATGGAAGCGGAGCGGATGACGCAGTCGACGTTCTCCAAGGCCGACCTCGATTCCGAGATGACGGTCGTTCGCAACGAGTTCGAGATGGGCGAGAACAACCCGCGGCGCGTGCTCTGGAAGCGGCTGCAAGCGCTCGCCTTCGACTGGCACAACTACGGCAACGTCACGATCGGCGCGCGCTCGGACGTCGAGAACGTCGACATCGACCGGCTGCGCGCGTTCTATCGCGACGTACTACCAGCCGGACAACGCGGTGCTGACCGTCACCGGCAAGTTCGAGCCCGTGAAGACGCTCGCGCTGATCGCCAAGTACTTCGGCGCGATTCCCAAGCCGGCGCGCGCGCTGCCCAAGCTGTATACGCAGGATCCGGTGCAGGACGGCGAGCGCTCGGCCGTCGTGCGTCGCGTCGGGTCGCAGAAGCTCATCGGCATCCTCTATCGCACGCTGTCCGGTGCGCATCCGGATTCGGTCGCGATCGAGGCGCTCGGCGAGATCATGACGATCGCGCCGGCCGGACGGCTGTACCGCGCGCTCGTCGAGACGAAGAAGGCGACCGCGGTGGAAACCTGGACGCTGGCGTTGCACGATCCCGGAACGATCATCTTCTGGGCGCAGGTGCCGGTCGAGGATGCCGTCGAGCCCGCGCGCGACGCGCATGATCGCAACGCTCGCCGACGTTGCGAAGCAGCCGATCACCGCCGAGGAAGTCGAGCGCGTGCGCGCGAAGGCGCTGAAGGCGTTCGACGAGACCGTCAACGATCCCGAGAAGCTCGCCGTCGCGCTCTCCGAGGCGATCGCGACCGGCGACTGGCGGCTGATCTTCCTTGGCCGGGACTTCTGGCGCAAGGTCACGCCGGCCGACGTCCAGCGGGTCGCGCTGGCGTACCTCAAGCCGGCGAACCGCACGGTCGGCGATGTTCATGCCGGAGCCGAGTCCCGATCGCGCGCCCGAGCCGCCGCCGGTCGACATCGCCGCGCTGGTGAAGGACTACAAGGGCGACGCGTCGGTCGCGGCCGGCGAGACGTTCGAGGCGACACCGGCGAATCTCGAGGCGCGCACGCAGCGCTACACGCTGCCCAACGGCCTCAAGGTCGCGTTGCTGCCGAAAAAGACGCGCGGCGGCCACGGTGCGCTTCTCGCTGCGGCTGCATCAGGGCGACGAGAAGAGCCTGTTCGACCGCTCGCCGTCCGGCACGCTCATGGGTGCGATGCTGTCGCGCGGAACGGCGAAACGCGATCGCCAGGCGTTCGAGGACGAGCTCGATCGCCTGCGCGCGAAGCTCGGGTTGTCGGCCAGCGAAACGACGACCAGCGCCGGCGGCGAGACCGTGAGCGAGAATCTTCCCGCAGTGCTGCGCCTCGCCGCCGAAGCCCTGCGCACACCGAGCTTCCCCGCCACCGAGTTCGACAAGCTGAAGCGCGAGATGACGACGGCGCTCGAGGCCACGCGCACCGAGCCCGAGGCGATCGCCCAGCGGGCGCTCGGCCGGCACGACAACCCCTATCCGAAGGGCGACGTGCGCTACGCACCCACGCTGGAGGAGGAGCTGGCGAACCTCGAACGCAGCACCGTGGAGGATGCGCGTCGATTCCACTCGCGATTCGTCGGCGCGAGCCATGGCGAGATCGCCGTGGTCGGCGACTTCGATGCGGCGGCGATCCGCGCGTTGATCGACGAGCTGTTCGGCTCGTGGAAATCGCCGGCGCCCTACACGCGCGTCGCCGATCCCTATCGCCCCACGACGGCCGCCGAAATGCGCTTCGAGACGCCCGACAAGGCGAACGCGATCATCCTCGGCGCGCGGCACATCCAGCTCCGCGATCTCGATCCGGATTTCGCGGCGCTTGCCGTTGCCGAGCGGATCCTCGGTGGCTCGACCGAATCGCGGCTGAGCGAGCGCCTTCGCGAGAAGGACGGCCTGAGCTACTGACGCCGGGTCGTTCATGCAGCCCGGCCAGATCGACGACATGGGCTCGCTCGGCTTCTACGCGATCTTCGCGCCGCAACGCGCTGCCGCGGGTTCGCCCGGCGTTCGACGAGGAGCTCAAGCGACTGCTCGAGCGAGGGCTTCACGCAAGGCGAGGTCGCGGCCGCGAAGCGCGCGCTGCTCGAGCGAGCGCCGCACGAACCGGGCGCAGGACAACGTGATCGCCGGAGCGCTGGTCCAGCAGTCATTCCTCGGCCGCACGTTCGCGGAATCCGCGCGCACCGACGCGGCGATCGAGAAAGTCGATCTGAACGCAGCGAACGCCGCGCTTCGGAAGTATCTGGTGCCGAACAATGTCGCCTGGGCTTTCGCCGGCGATTTCACGAAGAAGTGATGCCCCTCGGATCTCTCCCTAGCCGGCGCTAGTGGGAGAGGGGCCGGGGTGAGGTGTTACTTCTCCCCTCGCCCACGCTAGTGGGAGAGGGGTCGGGGCTGAGGGTGTTACTTCTCCCCTCGCCCACGCTAGTGGGAGAGGGGCCGGGGGTGAGGCTGAGGGTGCCACTTCTCCCCTCGCCCACGCTAGTGGGAGAGGGGCCGGGGGTGAGGGCAACCACCCTCATCCTTCCGTCCAATACGCCGACCGTCGACCCACGATCCAGCATGTCGCGAATGCGGACCCGCGATCGCGCACGGGAGCTACGTCGGAGCATGACCGACGCCGAACTGATCGACTCGCTGGCGTGTGATTCGATCTGGGACAACGACGTGCTTGCGGATACGGATCTCGTGCTGGAGGCCATCTTGCGCGAGTTGGATCCCTTCACCCTGACCCTCCCGCTTAGCCATGACATGCGAGGCACGCACCTCGCATTCATCGCTGCTCTATCGCGGGAGAGGGAACCTAGCCTTCGCCCTTTCCGCCGGGCGCGGAGAGCGAATGAGCGACCCCGCTAAGAAATACCCGTTGAGTCGCGCAACAACATGCGCAGCGACTCGGCAATCCCGGGCGCGGCCACGATGACCGGTGCGCGCACCGTGAGCCCGAGCGGCCCCGGGAACGGGCCGACATAGCCGCCCGCCTCCTCGACGAGCAGCAGGCCGGCCATCGCGTCCCACGACGACAGGTCGAGCTCGACGTAAGCATCGTAGCGGCCCTCGGCCACGTGCGCGATCTGCAGCGCGGCGCAGCCGAAGTTGCGAAACGAAGCGTTCACTTCCATGAGTGCGCCGCGCAACGCGAGATAGCGCGGCTCGGGCCGGCGGTCGTGGTGACCCACGCAGATGATCGCACCGGGGATTTCCCGCGTCGGGCTCGTCGACAGGCGCGTTTCGCCACTCGCATCGCTGCGCCACGCGCCGTGACCGCGCATGGCGTGATAGACCGCGCCGGCGACCGGGTCGCAGATCGCGCCGAGGGTGCGCTGTCCTCGCTCGACGTAGGCAATCGACACGTTCCAGTACGGGATCCCGCGCAGGAAATTGTGCGTGCCGTCGATCGGATCGACGATCCACAGCCGGTCGTGCTGTCCGGCGAACGTGGCACTGGTTTCCTCGCCGAGGAAGCCATCGTCCGGAAACGCAGTTGCGATCGCGTCGCGGATCATTTCCTCGACGGCGCGGTCCGCATGGCTGACGAAATCGGCGGGCCCCTTCAGCTCGACGATCAGATCCGAACGGCGGTGCCAGAAATCGAGCGCCATCGCGCCGGCGTCGGCCGACAGTCGCTTCAGGAATGCATAGCGTTGCTCGACCGACATCAAAGATCGACCGAGCGAGCGGTCTTCAGCGATTGCTGGATCGCGAGGCCGATTCGCGTCGCCTCGGTCGCGTCGCGCAACGACAGCGGCAGCGGCGTGTCGTTGCGCACGGCGTCGGTGAACGCGTTCAGCTCGGCGACGAAGGCCTCCTCGAAGCGCTCGTAGAACGTCGGCGTGCACTCGTGGCGCACGCCATGCTTGTCGGCGATGTCGACGCGGTTCAGTCGCGCGCCCGCACCGATCGTGAGTCGTCCGGCCGTCCCGGTGATCTCCGCCAGGGTCTCGTGTCCGTGCGCCATCGTGCGCGACGCCTGGAGCACGGCCATCCTGCCGCCCTCGAACTCGATCATCGCGACGCCATTGTCGAGGTCGCCCACGGCCTTGAGCCCCTCGTGCACGGCAACAGTCCCGGTCGCGAATACGCGAAGCGGCTTCGGCGCGCCGAGGAACCACCGCGCGGTGTCGATGTCATGCACGCTCATGTCGAGGAAGATGCCGCCGCTCTTCTGCGCGAACTTCACGAAGAAGCCGGACGGATCGTGCTTGTCCAGCGTCTGCGATTTGACCAGGAACGGCTCCCCGATTTCACCGGCCTTCAGCCTCTCGTACGCATCGCGGTAGCTCGGATCGAACCTGCGCACATACCCGATCATCGCCTTGAGGTCCGGATGCCTTGCGGCCACTTCCTCGACGCGCAGGCAGTCCTCGAGGTTCAGCGACGTCGGCTTCTCGCTGAACACGTGCTTGCCCGCCTCGAGCGCAGCCATGATCTGGCTCGCATGCTCGGTCGTGGGCGTCGCGAGGAATACGGCGTCGATATCCGGGTCCGACAGCATTTCGGCGTAGTCGACGTAGAGCTTGCGCACGCCGAGGTCGTTGCGCGCCCATTCGCGCTCTTCCGCCAACGGGCTGTTCGCCGCGACAAGCTCCGCACCCGGAACGCGCGTCGCGAGATTGCGCGCGTGACGCGCACCCATCCGGCCCAGACCGGACATTCCGACCTTCAATCTTCGAGCCATTTCATCTCCTGAAGCGCAGGGCGCTTCACATCTCGTTCCCCTCTCCGGGCGGGAGAGGGGGAAGGGGTGAGGGTGTCATAGCGTCACGATCCGCTTCTCGCGCCACGACGCCGTCGCAGCTTCGGCAAGCGCGAGCGCCGCAACGCCGTCGTCGATCGACGTGCGCATCGGCTTGCCGGAGCCGAGCGCATCGAAAAAGTGTCCCATCTCCACGGCATACGCGACGCGATAGCGCTCGAGGAAGAAATGCTCGGGCTTGTCGGTGCCTACGGTTTGCTCGGTGTACGCAACGACCTCCGTGGGGCGGTGATTACCGGCTTGCAGCATCCCCTTGCTCCCCAGCACCTCGAAGCGCTGGTCGTAACCGTACGCCGCGCGCCGGTTCGTGTTGATGAGCGCGAGCCGCCCGGACTTCGTGCGGATCGCGACCGCGGTCACGTCGACATCGTCGGCTTTCGTAACGTTCGGATCCGTCAGCACGCTGCCGGTCGCGTAAACGGTCGCCGCCTCGTCGTCGAGGATCCAGCGGAAGACGTCGAAGTCGTGGATCAGCATGTCCTTGAAGATCCCGCCGGAGCGCTTCAGGTAGTCGAGCGGCGGGGCGCCCGGATCGCGGCTGGTGATGACGAGCTGCTCCGGCGTGCCGATCTCGCCCGCATCGATGCGCGATTTCACGGCGGAGAACGTCGGATCGTAGCGGCGCTGGAAGCCGATCATGCAGGGAACGCCCGCGCGCTTGACGGCCGCCGCGCACTCGCGTGCGCGTGCAAGCTGCAGGTCCACCGGCTTTTCGCAGAAGATCGCCTTCCCGGATGCAGCAGCGCGCTGGATCAGGTCCGCGTGCGTGTCGGTCGATGAAGCGATCGCGACCGCGCGAATCGAAGGCTCGGCGAACACGCCCTCGACGCTGCCGACGCTCGCCTGGTGCTGCGATGCGAGCGCCGCCGCAGCCTGCGCGTCGGGGTCGACGACGTACTTGAGCCGGACCCCCGGTTGCTTGACGATATTGCCGGCATGGATCTTACCGATCCGGCCGGCGCCGAAGATCGCAACGTCGATCATCGATTGCTCCGTGATTGCAAGGCAACGACACTGGGTCCCCGCGGAGTTCATCCCCGCGAAGGCGGGGACGGGGATGACGACTGCACGTCGTCACTTCAACATCCATTCGTGCGCGGGATCGTTGCGGAAATGCCATTCGCGCCGCGGGCCCGCCATCACGTTCAGGTAATAGGATTCGTAGCCGTAGGGAACGACGACCGGGTGATAGCCGCGCGGCACCATCACCACGTCGTGATCCTCGACCGCGAGCGCCTGGTCCAGCGAGCGGTCGTCGGTGTACACGCGCTGGAACGCGAAGCCCTGCGGGGGATTCAGCCGGTGGTAGTAGGTTTCCTCGAGCGAGCTCTCTTCCGGCGGCGCGTCGATGTCGTGCTTGTGCGGCGGATAGCTCGACGAGTGCCCGCTCGGCGTGCGCACCTCGACGACGAGCAGATGCTCGGCGGCCTCCGTCTGCGGAAGGATGTCGCAGACATAGCGCGTGTTCGCATCCTTGCCGCGGACCGAGCGTTTCATCGACGCCGGATCGATGTAGCGCGGCGGCAGCGTGCCTCCACCGGGTGCGTGTGCGACGCCGATTTCGGCATCTGTCTGCGCCGCGACATGCACGTTTCCACCGTCCGGGGCATAGACAGCGGCAGGCGGCACGTCGTCGAATACGCTGTTGCGATTGCCGACCGCGCTCCACTTCCTGCCGCTCGCTTCGATATCCGCGCGGCCGGACAGCACGACGATGCAGACTTCACGACCATGGAGCCCGACGTCGACGCGCTCGCCTGCGCGAAGCCGATAGGCCGAGAAGCCGACGAAACGCCAGCCTGCGGATTCCGGCGTGACCCGTACGATCTCGCGTGCGCTCACGCTTGGCCTTGACGAGCAGGTTCATGCGGCATCCCGCTTCGAAGGCGTCGAGCGCATCGACCAGCTCGCGCAAGTGCCTGTAGCCTTTCTCGGCGTACGCATAGCTCGGCGCCACGACCGGATCCTGCTCGGCCTCGACGACGAGCCATCCGCGATAGCCGTTCGCACGCAGCACGCCGAGCAGCCCCGGAAAATCGACGGCGCCGTCGCCCGGCACGGTGAACGCGCCGTTCAGCACCGACTGCAGGAAGCTCCAGTTCCGGTTGCGCGCGAGCCGGATCACGTTCGGCCGAACGTCCTTGCAATGCACGTGGCATACGCGCCGCACGTGCTTCGCGAGCATCGCAACCGCGTCGCCACCGCCGAACGTCATGTGGCCGCTGTCGAACAGCAGCCCCACCTCGTCGCCGGTGACCTCCATCAGCCGATCGACGTCGGCGGGAGCCTCGACGTACGCGCCCATGTGATGGTGATAGCCGAGACGGACGCCCGATTTCAGCAGATGGCGTCCGAACGCCGTGAGCTTGTCGCCGTATTCGCGCCACTGCTCGTCGCGAAAGAACCGCGGCCGCTGGTAAAGCGGCTTCGGCTCGCCCTGGATCGCGTCAGCGACTTCGCCGTACACCATCACGTTCGCGCCGTTCTCGGCGAGAAGGCGCAGATGCGGGCCGACGGCCTCGATCTCCTCCTCCACCGAGCGCCGCGCGAGCCGGCCCGAGTACCAGCCGGAGACGAGCGACAGATCGTGTCGTGCGAGAACTTCGCGAAGCGCCTGCGGCTCTCGAGGAAACTTGTTGCCGAGCTCGAAGCCCTCGTAACCGATCGCCTTGCCTTCGGAGAGCGCGGTCTCGAGCGAGATCTCGCCGCCGAGCGACGGCAGGTCGTCGTTGCTCCACGAGATCGGGTTGATGCCGATCCGCACTTCGAAGCGTCAGTCAGCTTGCCCGCGCTTACGGCCAAGGCCTTGCGCCGCCCATCTCCCAGTCGTCGTCCCCGCGAAGCGGGGACAGCGTGCAGGAAGAGACCTGATTCCCGCCTTCGCGGGAATGAGGCCGGGGGAGGGCTTCATGGCTGCTGCCGCCGCTTGTCCGTCTCGTATTGCTTCCGCGCCGCCTGCACTTCGTCTCGATCCGACACCGCAGGAACCGCGACCTCCCACCAGGTTCCGCCTTCGGCCGTCGTACGGGCCGGATCGGTGTCGATCGAGATCACGTACGTACGGTCCGCCGCCCGCGCGCGCTTCAGCGCCGCCTCCAGCTCGGGAATCGTCTTCACGTGCTCGGCCAGCGCGCCAAGCGATTTCGCATTCAGCGCGAAATCGACGCGTGCCGCACCGTCCGCGACCTGCACGCAATCCTCGAACAAGTTGTTGAACGGCGCGCCGCCGACCGCCTGTTGCAGCCGGTTGATGCAGCCGTAGCCGCGGTTATCGAGCACGACGATCACCAGCTTGTGACCGAGCATGACCGACGTGGCGATCTCCGCGTTCAGCATCAGATAGCTGCCGTCGCCGACCATCACGACGACTTCGCGATCCGGCCGCGCCATCTTCACGCCGAGCCCGCCGGCGATCTCGTAGCCCATGCACGAGTAGCCGTATTCGACGTGATAGCCGCCCGGTTTCGACGCGCGCCAGAGCTTGTGCAACTCGCCGGGCAACGTGCCTGCCGCGCACACGACGATGTCGGTTGCGGGCGAGTCGGCAACCGATCGCTGGACGGCACCGATCACGTCCCCCTCGTAGGGCAGCTCCACATCCCGCACGCCGGTCAGTCGCAACAGGTCGTCCTGCCAGCGCTTCGCGAGCGATTGCGCCTTCGACGTCCAGGCCGGATCGGCACGCCAGCTTTCGACCGCCTTCGACAGCGCCGCGAGCCCGCGGCCCGCATCGGCACGCAGCGGCAGCGCGCGCCATTTCAGCGCGTCGAGCCCGTTGACATTGATCGAGACGAGCGTGGCCTGCGGGAACAGCGAATGCGAGCCGGTCGTGAAATCCTGCAGCCGCGTCCCGACCGCGAGCACGAGGTCCGCGTTCTGCGCTGCTTCGTTCGCCGCAGGAGCGCCGGTCACGCCGATCGCGCCAAGTTGCAATGCATGATCCCACGGGAGCGCACCCTTGCCGCCCTGTGTCTCGGCGACCGGCACGCCATGCGCTTCCGCGAAAGCCCGCAACGCGTCGCTTGCTTGCGCGTACAACACGCCGCCGCCGGCAATGACGAGCGGACGCTTCGACGCGCGAACAGCCGCTGCGGCAGCGGCCAGATCCTCCTCTGCCGGCGGCATCGCGGCGAAACGGATCGGCCGCGGCGAGAAGAACGCCTCCGGATAGTCGAACGCCATCGTCTGCACGTCCTGCGGCAGCGCGAGCGTGACCGGTCCGCAAAGCGCGGCGTCGGTGAGCACGTGGATCGCCCGCGGGAGTGCGGTGAGCAGCTGCGCAGGATGCACGATGCGATCGAAATAGCGCGACACCGGACGGAACGTGTCGTTCACCGACACCGTGCCGTCGTGGAAATCCTCGACCTGCTGCAGCACCGGATCCGGCGCACGCGAAACGAACACGTCGCCGGGCAGGAGCAGCACCGGGAGGCGATTCACGTGCGCGGTCGCTGCGGCGGTCACGAGATTGGTTGCGCCGGGCCCGATCGACGTCGTACACGCCATCATCCGCCGGCGCATGCTTGCCTTCGCATAGGCGATCGCGGCATGCGCCATCCCCTGTTCGTTGTGCGCGCGGTAAGTGGGGAGTGCTGCGCGGTGCGCATACAGCGCCTCGCCGATGCCGGCCACGTTGCCGTGACCGAAGATCGCGAACACGCCCGCGAACAGCCGCTCGCCGCTCGCGTCGTCGACGCGAAGCTGCGACAGATAGCGCACGAGCGCCTGCGCCATCGTGAGCCGCACGGTCTTCACGCGGCCACCCGCGCGTTGCGTGTGCTGCGCCAAGCGTCGATCAACGCTTCATAAGTCGCGCGAACGCGTGCTTTCAAGCCCGCGTCGTCGATCTCGCCGGCGAGCCAGGCACGCGACGGCGCATGGAAAATCGTGCGCCCGACCGCGAAGCCCTTGCAATGCGTGCTTGCGGCCGCGTCGCGAAAACCGTCGGCCAGCGCATCCACGCCGGCGTTGAGCCCGAGCACCAGCACACCGCGGCAATGGGGATCGCGCTCCGCGATCAGCGCATCGATCGCTTTCCACTGCGACGGGGCCATGGGCGCGAGCTTCCACCACTCGGGATAGATGCCGAGATTGTAGAGCCGCTTCATCGCGCGGTAGACATTGTCCTCCGCGGGCTTTGCGGACCGCGGCGGAATGATCTCGAGCAGCAGCTCATGTCCGCTCGCCTGCACCGCCTCGTGCAGCGCGCCGATCTGCGCTTCGTTCTCGAGGCGCACGTCGATCGCTTCGTCCGGATGGAACTGCACGAGGCATTTCACGACGTGCTCGGCGGGCCAGGCGATCAGCGTCGTGCCAACCGACCGGCCGCGGTCGAACACGACCGGATCGCTCCCCGGCACTTCGACCGGCCGGCCGATCCACCAGCCGCGACCGGTCGCATCGTTCAGCGCGTCCTGCCCGTAGCGGTCGTCGCAGAGGATGCCGACGTGGCCAGCGAGCCCGCGCGCGGCCTCGGTTTCGGCGACCGCCTCGACGAGCAGGCGCTTGAGCTTCGGCAACCGCGCCACGTCCGCGCCCGCCTGCTGCGCGAGCTCGAAGAACTGGTTGCGATGGTCGAAAGCGAAGACGTACAGCTCGTCGCGCGCGATCCGCGGCGCCGTGACCCGATGGAGGCGGTTCAGCGTCGCATCCTGGTCCGGCCGGGGAATGCGGTCGGCGTTCGCGAGGTAATAGGCGAGCTCCTCGCGCGTGGGCATCGCAGGCGCGCAGCCATGACGCGAGACGACCAGCGCACCGCACGCGTTCGCGTAGCGCGTGCACGCGTCGTAGTCCTCGCCGCGCACCCAGCCCGACAGGAAGCCGGCGCTGAAGGCGTCGCCGGCGCCGAGGACATTCAGCACCTCCACGGTCACGCCGCGCCCATTGAAGGCCGCGTCGAGCGAATCCGGGACCGGCCCTTCGATCACCGCGCAACCGAGCGGTCCGCGCTTCACGACCAGGACGGCGGGCGTGACACGGCGCACGGCTCTGAGCGACGCGATGATGTCGGTCCCACCGCCGGCGATGTCGAACTCTTCGATCGTGCCGATGACAAGGTCGAATCGCGGCAGAATTCGCTGCAGATGCGCGGTGACCGAGTCGGAGCGCACGTAGCGGATCTCGCCGTCGCCGCGTTTCGTCAGGCCCCAGAGGACCGGGCGATAGTCGATGTCGAGCACGGTACGAACATCGTTCCGGCGCGCGCGCTCGAGCGCGAGATGCGAGATGCGGTCGATGGATTCGGTCGAGAAATGCGTGCCGGTGATGAGGAGCGCACGGCTTTGCGCGATGTAACGCTCCTCGACGTCGTCCTCGGTGATCGCCATGTCCGCGCAGTTTTCGCGCAGGAAGATCAGCGGGAACGTGTCCTTGTCCTTGATGCCCAGCACGACCGCGCCGGTGAGGCGGTGCGGATCGATGCTGACGTGCGACACGTCGCAGCCTTCGCGGGCGATCGTCTCGCGCAGGAAATGTCCCATCGCGTCGTCGCCGATACGCGAGATCAAGCCCGCCTTGAGCCCGAGTCGCGCGCATCCGAACGCGGTATTGGCCGACGAGCCGCCGAGGTATTTCGCGAAGCTGGTCACATCCTCGAGCCGTGCGCCGATCTGCTGCGCGTAGAAATCGACCGCGAATCGGCCGAGACAGACGACTTCGAGCGGGCGGCCCGGGGCGAAGGAAGTGGTGTTACGCATGGAGAGACGGAGAGTGCTTCAACTACGCGGCCGGAACGGCGGCGTGCCGCAGCACGCGACCGGACGCGCGTGGAACGCCTATTCTGCCGCGCTCAGGAATGAAATGCAAATTCCATGGACTCGCAACTCGTCGTCCCCGCGAAGGCGGGGACCCAGCGTCTTTGCGGAAACGTCGGTGGCGGGTGAAGACACTGGATCCCCGCCTGCGCGGGGATGACGATCCTTTCGGATCGTCACTTCGCGGGAATGACGCCGGTGGGGGATCCATGGGTGTGCACTTTGGTGTAGCCTTAGTCGGCGAACCCGAGTCCCTGCGCACGCAGCGCATCGATCTCGGCCGGCGTGAATCCCCAGTCACGCAGCGCAGCGCCGCCTTGCGCGCCGCGCTCGGGGGACGCACCGCGTACGGCAGGCGGCGTCCGCGACAGTCGAGGGGCGGGGGCGGGCTGAGCGATGCCGCCCACCTCGACATGACCGCCGCGCGAGACGTTATGCGGATGCCGCGCCGCCTCGGAGAACGTCAGCACGGGGGCAAAGCATGCGTCCGAGCCCTCGAACCTGCGAACCCATTCGTCACGCGTTCTCGCGCGGAACACCTGCGCGAACCGATCGCGAAGCGCCGGCCATCCGGCCCGGTCGTGCTGGGCAGGCAGCCCTTCGTCCGCGAGTCCGAGACGCTGCAGCAGCTCGTCGTAGAACTTCGGCTCGATCGCACCGATCGCGACGTACTTGCCATCCTGCGTCTCGTAGGTTGCGTACCAGGGGGCGGCGCCATCGAGCACGTTGTCGCCGCGCCGCTCGCTCCATTGATTCGCCGCGGCCATGCCCCAGAACATCGTCGTCAGCAGCGATGCGCCGTCGATCATCGCCGCGTCGACGACCTGCCCGCGGCCCGAGCGCTGCGCCTCCAGCAGTGCGCAGACGATGCCGTACGCGAGCAGCATGCCGCCGCCGCCGAAGTCGCCGACGAGGTTCAGCGGCGGCACGGGCTTGTCGTCCTCGCGACCGATCGCGTGCAGTGCACCGGACAGTGCGATGTAGTTGATGTCGTGTCCCGCGCGTGCGGCCAGCGGACCCTGCTGGCCCCAACCGGTCACGCGTCCGATGACGAGCTTCGGATTGCGTGCAAGCAGCACGTCCGGACCGAGTCCCAGGCGCTCGAGCACGCCCGGCCGGAAGCCTTCGATCAGCGCGTCGGCGCGCTCGGCCAGCGTGAGCGCAGCCGCTCTTCCCGCATCCGACTTCAGGTCCAGCGTCACCGAACGCCGGCCGCGCAGCATGACGTCGTACCAGCGCTCGCGACCGAAGCCGAGACGCGGATCGGAAGGACGGTCGACGAGCAGCACGTCGGCGCCCATGTCGGCCAGCATCATTCCGCAGAACGGTCCGGGCCCGATCGCTTCGAGCTCGAGGACGCGAAAGCCGGCAAGAGGTCCCATGACCGCAATGCTAGCGAGTTTTTGGCGCGGGCGCGCAGCGAACAACCCTCCGGCGTCATTCCCGCGAAGGCGGGAATCCAGTGTCTCTTCGCCGCAAAGACACTGCGTCCCCGCCTTCGCGGGGACGACGATTCCGAGTTGCTGCGCGCCGGTACATAATGCAGTAGTGAGCGCAGAACGGATCCGCAACGGTGGTGGCGCTGCGCAGCGCGGTGTGGTCGTGACCTACGCAACTGTCGACCCCGCCAATCGCGACAGCCACGAAGCTCGCACACGAGCACGGCATCGCGACGAAGCTTGCGCAGCTCAAGGGCTTTGCGTTCGCCGGAGCATACGATCGCGGCGCGCGTTACGACGGACCCCTCTATTTCGTGCCGAGCGACACGCTGGTGGGCTTCGACTCGGCGATGGCGCTCGGCATACGCAGCGAAGATGACCTGTTCGGCGGCGTTGTCCCGCATCGCTTCGTGGCGACGAAGGCGATCACGCATCCGCTGTTCGACGCGCAATCGGCCGCGCCGGCGGGATGGGTGCCTGAATTCGCGCAAGCAGTCGCCGCCTCGGTGCACGAAGGGTTCTCCGCGTTCTCACGCGAGGATGCCCAACGCGCCGGCACCTCGTTACTCGAACGCGGCCCGGTGCGCGTCAAGCGGACATTGGGCATCGGCGGTCACGGACAATACGTGGTGAAGGCGAAAGCGGACCTCCCGGACGTGCTCGATACGATCGACGCAGGGGAGCTTTCGACCTCCGGCGTGGTCCTCGAGGAGAACCTCGACGACGTGACGACCCACAGCGTCGGCCAAGTCGTCGTGGCGGGTCTTCTCGCCACTTACTGCGGCACGCAGCGACTCACGACGAACA
Organism: uncultured beta proteobacterium; assembly: GCA_963804205.1. Taxonomy (GTDB): domain Bacteria; phylum Pseudomonadota; class Gammaproteobacteria; order Burkholderiales; family Casimicrobiaceae; genus VBCG01. The sequence continues at coordinate 459,777 of CAWDPJ010000018.1, forward strand.
ACCGGGGACTGGAAGTCTACGGCGGCTCCGACCTGTTCGTCGCGCGTGGCGATTTCGACGCGTTGCTGCGCTACCCGCTGGCGGATCCCGTTCGGCTCGCGATCGCGCAGGCCCGCGATTACGACGCGGCTGCGCGCGCCTGCTTCCCTGGATTCTTTGCGTCCCGGCGCAACTACGACGTGATGCAGGGCATCGATGCGCGCGGAAGACCACGCTCGGGCGTGCTCGAGCAGTCCTGGCGGATCGGCGGCGCAAGCGGCGCGGAAGTCGGAGCGCTCGAAGCTTTCCACGCTGATCCCGGTCTGCAGGCAGTGCGCGCCGTTTCCGTTGAGATCTATGGCGAAAGCCCGTCGCCGCCGGAGGATGCGGTGGTCTATTTTCGCGGCGTCGACGCGCGCGTCGGGCCCCTAACCAAGTACAGCCGGGTCGAGCCCGATGCCGATACGCGACGAGCTCGTTGACATCGCCATCGGCGACCAGCACATCGCGGGCACGCTGGTTGCACCGCGCACGCTCATCCCGGGGGTGCTGTTCGTGCATGGCTGGGGCGGCAGCCAGCAACAGTACGTCGACCGCGCGCGCACGTTGGCGGAGCTCGGCTGCGCCTGCCTCACGTTCGACCTTCGCGGCCACGCGCAAACCAAGTCCCAGTACGAGACGGTCACGCGCGAGGACAACCTGCGCGACGTCGTGGCCGCCTACGACGTGCTGGCGGCGCATGGGAACGTCGACACGACGCGAATGGCGGTCGTCGGCAGCAGCTACGGCGGCTACCTCGCCGCGATCCTCGCTTCCGTGCGGTCGGTGAAGTGGCTCGTGTTGCGTGCGCCGGCGTTGTACAAGGACACCGATTGGGAATTGGCGAAGCGACGCCTGAAGGTGCAGCAGGACCTGGACGCCTACCGACAACTGTCCGTTCGCCCGGCGGAAAGCCGGGCGCTGCGAGCGTGCAGCGAGTTCACCGGCGACGTGCTGATCGTCGAATCGGAGCACGACCTCATCGTCCCGCATCAGGTGCACGTGAATTACCGCGAATCCTTCGTTGCCGCACACTCGGTGGCCCACCGCGTCATCGAAGGCGCCGATCACGGACTCTCCGAACCCACGTCGCAGCAGGCGTACACCGACCTGCTGGTGAGCTGGCTCGCGGAGATGCTGTTTGGCGCGGAGATCGGCGCGCAGGTGGCGCGCGCGCAAAGCCGGTCCGTCGAGCAACGCCCCGGCCGAGATAGCGCCGCCGGAAAATCCGGGCGACCTGGCCGCAGGCGGCGCGATCGCTTAGCGGCGGATCGTCGCGTCAGTGCGCGACGGCTGGGCGCGGAATCACGATGACCGCGTCCGGATCGAAGCCGATCCCGACCGGCGTTCCGCGCGTAAGCAGCTTGCGCACGCCGGCATCGAACACCAGCAGCTCGCCCCACGACGTTGCCACGACGTACTCCACGCGGCTTCCCAGATAGGCGGCGCGCTTCAATTCACCCGGCAGCAGCCCCTCGCCCGGCGGCGTCACCCGCAGCCGGTTCGGCCGTACCGCAAGCGTCGCGGGGCCGGATGGAATGCCGTCGGCGTGAACCGGTACGCTGACGTTGCCGGCCGCGAAGCGAGCGCCTTCGGCGTCCATGGGTCAACTCGCCGTCGACGAGGTTCGCATCGCCGATGAAGTCGGCGAGGAAGCGGCTTGCGGGCTGCTCGTAGAGCGATTCCGGCGATCCCTGCTGCGCGATGCGGCCGCCGTCCATCACGATGATGTTGTCGGACACCGCCAGCGCCTCTTCCTGGTCGTGGGTCACGTAGATCACCGTCAGCTCGAGCGACTGCTGCAGATCGCGGATCTCCTGGCGCACGCGGCGGCGAAGCTTGGCGTCGAGGTTCGACAACGGCTCGTCGAACAACAGCACCGCGGGCTCGAGCACCAGCGAACGAGCGACGGCGACGCGTTGCTGCTGGCCGCCGGAAATCTCGGAAGGCAGCCGCTGCTCGAGGCCCTTGAGGCCCAGCATCGCGAGCTTCTGATGCGCGAGCTCGCGTGCCTTCGCCTTGTCCATGTGCATCGACAGCGGTCCGTAGCAGACGTTTTCCAGCACCGACATGTGCGGGAAAAGCGCATACGACTGGAACACCATGCTGACGTTGCGCTCGTTCGCGGCCCGAAGCGTCACGTCGTTGCCGCCGATCATGATCCTGCCGCTCGACACCGGCTCGAGGCCCGCGACCATTCGCAACGTCGTCGTCTTGCCGCACCCGGATGGGCCCAGCAGCGTGCAAAGCTGACCAGGCTGCACGCGGAACGACACGTCGTCGACGGCCGTCACCTCGCCATAGCGTTTCGACACTCGCTCGAAGACGACGCCGCCGGAGGCCTTGTCCATTGCGCTCCTCAGTGATCCCGTGTGCCGATCACCGCCGTCGTCGCGACGACCGAGCCGTGCCTCGCCGATGATCTTCTGCATGCCGAGCAGCACGAGCAGCATGAAGACGATCAGCACCGACGAGTAGGCGATCGCGAGCGGATACTCGCCGGCCTCGACGCGGTTGATGATGTAGACGGTGGCCAGGTTGTACTTCGCCGTGGCGAGGAAGATGACCGCGCTGACCGCCGTCATCGCATGCGTGAAGCTGAACACCAGCGTGGCGAGGATCGCCGGCCGAAGCAGGGGCACGACGACCTGCGTCAACGTGCGCAGCGTCGAGGCACGCAGCGTTGCCGACGCCTCGTCCAGCGTCTTGTCGATCTGCGCGAGCGCCGCGACGCCCGCGCGCACGCCGACAGGCATGTTGCGGAACACGAAGCAGAGCACGAGGATCGCCATCCCGCCGGTAAGCTCGAGTGGCGCGACATTGAACGCGACGATGTAGGAAACGCCGATGACCGTGCCGGGGATCGCGAAGCTCACGAGCGTCAGGAACTCGAATGCGCGGCGTCCGACGAAGCGGTGACGGGTGATGACGTACGCGGCCAACAGCCCGACCAGCGCGGTCAGGGGCGCTGCAACAGCCGCGATCAGCACGGTGTTGAACAGGCTGTTCCACGCGGACCCGCTCCACTGCAGGCCGTGCTGTCCCCAGTCGATTCCAAAGCCGGCCCCGAAGTGGTGGAGCGTCAGCGCCATGTCGCCTCGACCGATGTCCTTGACGAAGCCGCCGGTCAGGATCACGACATAGCAGACGATCGTGAACATGATCCACGCGGCGGCGATCCAGAAGCAGCCGAGCCACAGGCCACGCGGGAGCTGCCGCCGGCATGCCGCCGTCGCCCTTGCCGCTGACCGTCACGTACGACGCCCGGCCCAGCCAGCGTTGCTGTAGCCAGAACGCCACCAGCGTGAGCCCCAGCAGTACGGATGCAAGCACCGCGGCACGGCCCGGATCGTGCTGCGCGCCCGTGACGGCGAAGAAGATCTTCGTCGACAGCACGTCGTAGTTGCCGGCGAGCACGATCGGATTGCCGAAATCGGCGAGGCTCTCGACGAATCCGAGCAGGAATGCAGCCGCGAGCGCCGGTCGCAGAAGGGGCCAGGTCACTGTTCGAAACACGCGGCCGCGCGAGGCCCGCAACGTCTGCGCCGCCTCCTCGAGCGCGGGGCTGATCGCACCAAGCGCGCCGTGCAGGATCATGAACGCGATCGGCGTGAACGTGAGGAGCTGCGCGATCGTCACGCCGGGCAGGCCGTAGATCCAGCGCGAGCGCGGAATCCCGAGATGCTCGAGCCAGGTCGTGATCAGCCCGGTTCGTCCGAACAGCACGACCAGCGCGAGCGCGATGACGAACGGCGGTGTGATGATCGGGAGGATCGACATGACGCGCAGCACGCCGGCGTAACGCTGGCCGCCGCGCTGCACGACCAGCGCGAGCACGAGGCCGAGCAGCGTCGAGAACACGCCGACGATGGTGGCGAGCAGCGCGGAGTTGATCGCGACACCGCAGCGCGTGCCACCGCCGAGGCAGCCGATGCCCCAGATGTCTTCCGTGAGCAAGCGCTCGGCGGCGAGCCCCGGTGCGAAGTTGCCCTTCGCGTCCAGCACCGACGCGACCAGCGCCTTGCCCACCGGGAAGAAAATGAAGATGAGCAGCAGTGCACCGATGACGACGACGATCGTCGCGATCGTCGGATCGCCCTTGAACGCGCCGGAGCGTGCGAGCGTGCGTGCGAGGACGACGGTGAAGAGCGAGAGCGCAACCGCGGCGCCGAATCCCCACGACGGGCCTTGGGTGCCTGCTATGAAGCCTTCCGCGAAGCCCCAGGCGACACCGATCGCCGCCGCGATCGACGTCGCGCGATCGCGACCGATCCATGCGAGGACCAGCATCGCAATCGCCGCGACCACGAGCGGCCCGAGCGACCATGCGGCCGCGAACGCCGGCCACTTCGGATGCGTTCCCGACAGCGCCCACGAAAGCGCTGACGGCGTGCCGCCTTCACCCCACGGCGCGAATGCGAGCGCGAGCAGCGCGACGGCTGCGATCAGCGGCGTCGTGCGATCACGCGAGGTCGGCGTGAACGTGGCGGACGCAAGGGGCGGCGCGGTGGCGGGGGTGGCCATCGTTTGACGCCTAGCGATGCCGGTCGCCATGCGCCCCTCACCCTGGCCCGTCTCCCCGCCTGCGCGGGGGAGAGGGGTTCGGCGGGGAACGCGCTCCCTCTCCCGCCTGCGGGATGACGGGTTCCTTCGTCACGCCGTCACTTCGGCAGCGTCGACACTTCCTTGTCCCACTTCTCGAGCAGGCGCTTGCGCTCCGCCGACGAGCCGTACTTCACGAAGTCGTAGTTGATGAGCTTGATTTCGGTGAGCTTCGGCGCCTGCGCCGGGATCGGCGCACTCTTGTTCGACGGCACCTGGTAGGACACCTTGTTTTGCGAGCCGATCGCCTGCGCTTCCGGCGAGAGCGCCCAGTCGTACCACTTCTTGGCGTTCTCCATGTTCTTCGCGCCCTTGACGATGCTCATGCTGCCGATCTCGTAGCCGGTTCCTTCGCAGGGGGACACGATCGTGACCGGGGCGCCGCCGATGGCCTGCACGACGGCATCGTGCTGGAACGTGATGCCGACGAGGCTCTCACCGGTCGCGGCCGCGCGCGCGGGTGCTGCACCCGACTTCGTGTACTGATTGACGTTCTTGTGCATCGCCTTCATGAACTCGAACGCCTTGTCCTCGCCCATCAATTGCACGAACGTGGCCAGCATCGTGTACGACGTGCCCGACGAGTTCGGGTTCGCCACCTGGATCTCGTCCTTGAACTGCGGTTTGGTCAGATCCGCCCAGCATTTCGGCTCCGGGATGTTCTTTTTCTTGAGCTGGTCACGGTTGAAGCTGTAGCCGAGCGCGCCCGCATACACGCCGACCGTGCGGCCCTTCGACGCGTCCCACTGGCGAACGGCCCAATCCTGCAAATCGGCCATCCTCGGCGACTTGTAGGCTTCCGTCAGCCCCTCTTCCGCGGCCTGCAGATGCGGATCGCCGGTCCCGCCCCACCAGATATCGCCGCGCGGATTCGCCGCCTCGGCCTTGAGCTGCGCATAGAACTCGCCCGAGCTCTTGCGCGTCATCAGCACCTTGATTCCGGTCGCCTTCTCGAAGGCCGTGACCATCGGCCGGCACCATTCCTCCTGCACCGTGCAGTACAGGACCAGTTCACCTTGCGCGGCCGCCGTGAGCGGCGTGACGAGCGCGAGCGCGGGCACCAGCCCGCGAATCCACGTGGACAGACGCATCGCGATTCCTCCTTCAGGTTCAGCGTGTTATCGGAATGCCGATTACGCCGGCGAGTGTAGCGCAAAGCGCGGAATTGCAAGCGATCAGCGGGTTGCCGCGCGGTGAGGCCGTCCCCGGCGAAGAAATCGTTCGTCGCGCCACCCGCTTCCTGCACGAGCAGGATCCCCGCCGCACAATCCCAGGCATTGATGTGGAGCTCGCAGTAGGCCTCGACGCGGCCGGCGGCGACGTCCGCGAGCCCGAGCGCGCCGGAGCCCGCACGGCGGATCGCGCAGCCGGCATCCATCACGCGCTGCACCAGCGCGATGTAGTCCGCGGTCGAGCGCCGCGTCGACCAGCCGCATTCGACGGTGGCGGCCGCAAGATCACTGCAAGGACTGACGGCGAGCCGCTCGCCGTTGCGCGTGGCGCCCTCGACCCCGCGCCGCGGCATACAGCCAATCGTGGCTCGGGTCGTAGAGCACGCCGACGGAGGGCACGCCATCCTCCAGAAAGGCAATCGACACGCAGTAGTGCGGAATGCCGCGCGCGTAGTTCGCGGTGCCGTCGATCGGATCGAGGATCCACACGCGCGACCCGGCGCGGCCGCCTTCCTCTTCGCCGATGATCGCGTCATCGGGATAGCGCTTCGCGATCGCGGCGCGGATGAAGCGCTCGACCTCGCCGTCCATTTCCGTGACGAGGTCATGCCGGCCCTTCGACGACACGGTGGACTGCCCGAACGCCGAGTGCGCAAGACGACCGGCGTCAGCCGCGAGCGACGACGCGAAGTCCAGCCGGTTCATCGGTCACGTCCCTTCGGCGTCGCCGATCGCGGCGGTTGCCAGGTCGCGGGCTGGAACACTGCCGCCTCGCTTCGCTTCAGCGCGGCATCGACGAACATGTCGACATGCTTCTGGCGCGGGAGATTGCGCATTTCATCGACGCCGACATAGCGCACTTCCAGCGTTTCCACCTGGTCGGGACGGGGCGTGCCCCCGATCACTCGCGCTTCGAACACCGTCGAAACCCACGCGATGCGGTCGCCGTTCGCGTACGTGCTGGTGCAGCGCTCGCCGCCGAACACGCCGACGATTCGCATCAGCTCGACAGCGAGCCCGGTCTCCTCCCAGGCTTCCCGGACCGCCGCGTTGGCGGGTGTTTCCTCCGGCTCGATCATGCCGCCGGGCGTCGTCCAAAGATCGCCTTCGACATGCCGCACGAGCAGGACCCGGCCTTCGCCGTCGAACACCACCACGCTGGCGGTCGGCACCTCGAGCTGGGTCGTGCCGACCATCTCGCGCAGCGAACGAACGTAATCGGACATCGGCATCGACGGCCTCATCGTGGGCGACCGGGATCGCAGGCATGGCACGCGCAAGTGCGCCGAAACCCGTCGCGAGGGAATCCCTGAATGGAGCGTCGCGGGCGCGTGCTGCTGCGCCGCGACAGACGCCGGCATTATACGGACGACGACCGCGGCGCTGCGGCGCAGTGCCGCGACCTACCGCTCAATGCCCCCGGTTCGTGAACCAGAACGTGCGGCGACGCGTGGGGTCGACATTGATCGGCACTCGCGAGGCCTGCAACCCCGAAAGCTGCGCATTGAAGCCGCCGATGATGAACGGCACCTGTCGCGTCTCCTCGCTGGATTCGCCCGGCTCGGTCGAAGGCACCTGAACCTCGACGAGGCCGATGACCGGACTCGGCGGAAGACCGCCGCCGACGAATTCCTTGGATTCGGCGACCCCGCAGAACAACGCCTGCCGGTAGGACTTCGCCGTGCCGAGGTTGGTGTTGCAAGCCGTCGGCGAGAACGTGTTGGTCGGTGCGTTCGTACTGAAGTAGGTGAAACCGCCGGTCGACACGGCCGACGTCACGACCTTCTCGCCTATCGTTGCGTCCATCGCCAGATAGCAGCCCGCGGCGCTCGCTGCGGGAACGCCATCCGAGCCGCTTACCGTCAGCAACGACTCGGTGATCGGCGCCAATCCGCTCGGACCCTTCGACGTCCCGTAATCGAGCAACGTATAGAATCGGTCATTGGTGATCGATCCGGCCGGGTAGTACGGCGCAAGCGGCTTCTCGCGATCGCCGGAGCCGAGCAGCACCGCCGTGAACAGGCGCGACTGCACGAGGTCGGGCGCGTGGAAGAATTTCCGCGAACTGCTGGAGTCGCCGAGCGAGGCGAACTTCGCGATGCGCCAGTTGCTCGACGATCCGTCGCCCACCGCACTCTCGAAGTCGAGCCGATAGACGTTCGCGCCCAGGTCTGCCGCATAGGCGCGGTCGATGTAGCCGTCGAAGTCCGAGTCGAGGAGCGCGATCGACGCAGGCACCGGGCGATCGGTCGCAAAGGTCTTCAGCAGCGCACCGGTCATCGCGTCGAGCACGATCACCGCGTTGCCCATCGTCCTCGCTCCCGGTGACGTGGCATCCTCGGCCGCCGCGTCGTAGCCGGCGCCCATGATGATCACCGGGTCGGCGTTGCCCTTCACCAGCGCCACGCGCGCGTCCGACCAGGTCTGGCCGAGCACGGGAATATCGGCATTCGACTTCCGCCACAGCATCACGGGCTGCGTCGGCGTCGTGACGTCGAACGCATAGAGGAAGCGACCGCCGCGGCGCATCGTAACGTAGATGATCGCCCGCTCCGTCTCGCGCGCGCTGTTGAGCTTCTGGTAGACGGTCACCGAGCCGTCGACGAAATAATCGCGCGGGAGCGTTGTGGCCGCGGGCGGGGTGACCGGAAACTTGATTTCCGGCAGGTTGTCGCGCAGGCGCTTGAAGCGCCCGAACACCTCGGACGGCACGAATGCCCACAGCTCTTGCCCCGGCGTAGCGCCGGTACGGTTACCGTCGACGGCATGGAGCATGCCGTCGTTCGCGCCGTAGAACACGATGGTGCCGAACGACGCGCCATAATCGACGACGGCGGGCCGCGAATGCAGGACGTCACCGTGCAGGCTGGGGCGCACCGACGTCGCTCCGCCCGGCCCGAGCTCGTCGCCCTTGTTGTCGTCGCCGCGAACCCAGTCGATCAGCTGCATCCGCTCGGCCGGAAAGCCGGGATCGGTGGTCCCGAGCATCGCGGCGGTAATCGATGCGTTCGAGGTCTCGAAGCGGGTGGAAGCGTCCGCATCCAGCGTCGTTCCAGCGGCACAGCTGATGCACGTCAGAACTCGACGTTCGCTCCGATCCGTGGCAAACGCCGTGCGCATACCCTGCGCTATGCCGCCCTTCTCGACGACCTCGCCGTCGGGCGCGTCGCTCGGCGATTTCGGCGTGCCCTTGGGGTCGTTGACGAAGAAGTTGCTGCCGACGGTCCAGTAGCTCGTTGCCGCCGGGTCGAAGAAGCCGCTCGTCCCGCTGATCGCCGGACTCCCGAACCGGTCACCCAGCGCGAGGGAGTCGGTGACGTGGTCGTACACGATCTGGTATTGCTTCAGGTTCCCCATCCAGCGCGGCCGCGCAAGACGGTCCGGACGGAACATGCCGATGAAAACCTGGTTCTTGTACGTGCCCTGCGCGTTGACGCTGACCGGCAGGCTCGCCGAAGCGAAGGCGCTGTTGGCCGCCTCGATGCTGTTGAAGATGTTGAGGATGAATCGCCGCAGGTCCGCGACGTTGGCGGCCGACCTGAACTGTCCGCCACCTTGCGTGGCGATGCCGTTGATGTAGTTCGGATAGAGCCCGTCGCTGGACGCACCGATGACCGCGATGCCATGCGTGACGATCGATTGCACGCCGTCACGGTCACTCACGTCTGCGTCGCGCAGGAATCGCGCGAACTCGTCCGACCAGTTGTTCTGGTCGCTGTTCGTGATCTGTCCGGGCGGGTAGGTGACGATCGTCGTGTCGCCACCGGCATTGCGCAGCAACGCCTGCGCGTCGGTGTTGTTCTCGTTCGGAGAGCCGTTGCTGATCAGGATGATGTTGTGGGTGCCGCAGCCGGAGCCCGGGGCGCCGACGTACTTGGATCCCGCGACCGCGTCGCGATCCCACTTCGTACCGAGGGTGCCGTGGTGAGGCGTCTTCTTGCTGAACATCAAGTAGGCCTCGTACAGCGCCTGTGCATACGGCCCGTTGTTCGACTTCTCGCCGTTGATCGTGATGCTCTTGATGATGCTCTTGTAGACGGCCGCGTTCGCCCGGGTGAGGGGGACGAACTGCTTGCGTGGATAACCGCCCTGATCCGCGCCCGACTCGTTGAACAGCATCAGGCCGATGTTGAACCGCGCCGGCTCGCTCGCAGTGAGCGGCTGCAGCGCGTCGATGACGTTGTAGATCGCGCATTTCTCGATCGCGAACTTCTTGCCCTGCTCCTTGTCGGGCGCGGTCGCCTTCGGTCCTTCGGACGTCGGGATGCCGTCCTCCGTGAAGTAACAGTTCGGCACGGCGATGTCCGCGCCCCAGTTCGCCGAGCTGTCCCAGATGATCAGCACGTTCGGCAGGTCGTTCGCGGTCGGCGGGCGTCCGTAGATGTCGATGTCCTCTGCGCGCAGAGGCGTCGATGCGACGGTGAACAGGAACGCGGTCGCAAGCAACGCAGCACAACTTCGAGCGGCGGTCTTCATGTGAACCTCGCGTCGTTTCACTTGCAGTAATTCTTCGCGTCGGACGCGACCACACGGATCGCGACACCTTGTTGCACGGTCACCGACGTGTTCGTCGTCGGATCGGAGACCGCAGCAGCAACGTTCCATTCACTGTTCGCGCACAGCGAGTCGCCGGCCGCCACGACGGCGCCGGGCATGACGATCACGCTGCCGCTGGCCCCGCTCGACTGCAGGCAGACGCGATCGGCGGCTTTCGCGATGTCGAGCTCCATCGTCTTGATCGGGCGCACGCGGATGCACTTCGGCTTCGGCTCGAGCTTGGCGGTGAAGTCGTCATCACCGTCGCCGTCCACGTCGGTCGACACCGGAATACGCGCGACGCCTGCGGGATCCTTGCTGAACGCGTTCGAGCTGATCGTGATGTCGATCGCGCGCTGCGCCGCGGCCATGGCCTGCTGCTCCGCCTGGCCGTTGCCGACGATCTGCAATTGCTGCGAGCTGATCCGGAACGCCGAAAGCGCAAACCAGCCCATGACGAACAGCAGCACCAGCACGGCGAACAGCGCTGCGCCCTCCTGACGTCGCCGGAGCATCCGGCTCATTGCGTCTCCCGCTGCCCGGCGGAATTCATCGGGCGTACGAGAGAAGTGAGCAGCACGCGCTTGTAGCCATCGGCCGTCGCGTCCCTGTAGCCGGCCGGACCCAGGTTGAAACGCCGGGTCGTATCCTTGTAGCCCGGCTCGACATCGGTGGACCGGGCAAGCAAATAGAGGCGAACCGCCATGACGTTCGACCATTCGCCGAACCCGGCGCCCAGCGCCGCATCGGGCGACGCCAGATACCGGTCGGGCGTTCCGTCGCCGTTCGCGTCGATGCCGTACTCGACCTGCAAATCCTCGATGCCCTTCGGCGAGCGGCGTCACGACGATCTGGTTGCCGACGAGCTCGGCACGCTTCAGCGTAGGGATCGTGTCGACGCCGCATCGGCCGCAGCTCGCAACGTAATAGGCGCGCACGACGAAGCGCTTGATATCGGCAACCGTGGCGCAGTCGATGTTGTGCATCGTGAATGCAGCCGGGTCGTTCGATACGACACCCAGATTCAGCTTGTTCGGCGTCTCGAGCTCGCACTTCGAAAGCTGGAGGAAGGGCGCGCCGGTTGCATTCGGCGGCGCCGGTGGCTTCGGGTCCGACGAAGCGCACGACGACGATCGCCGTATCGGGCTTGCGATCCGGAATGCAGACGGGCGTCGGGTCAGCGGCGCGAATGCCGAAGATCGGAACCGGCGCGTTCTCGAGCTTCGCGTTCACGGGCGGCGGCGTTCCGATCGGATTCGACCACCCGAGATCGGCCAGCGCCGTGACACACGGATCCCGCAACTGCCACGTGAAGCCTCCGGCAGTCGTGGTGAGCGTGTCGTAATAGCCTGCTTGCGCGACGTCGTTCCGCAGCACTTCCATCGCGTAACTGGCGTTCTCCGCGAGGCGCGCTGCCCGCTCGAGGCTCGCGCGGTTTCGGCTCGTGCCGCCGAAGATCAAGCCGACGGTACCGAGCACCATGAGCGCGACCGCCATCGCGATGACGAGCTCGACCAGTGTCGTTCCGCGCTGTCGCGCCGGTGGACGGCAGCGGCCGGGCATCGACCTTGCGTGGCAGGCGCGCCATCCGGCATCGGGAATCGCGCTGCGGCCAGGGGTGCGCATCTTCAGACTCCGAGCGTCGCGATCTGGAACGTGGTCGAGTAGACTCGGCGCGTCTTCTCGTTGTCGCCGAACTGGCCCTCGCCACACGGGCTGTCCGCCGCCTGGGTGGGCAGCACGCCCTGCCACGCGATGGCGACCACGTACAGATTCGGTGCCGTATTGATCACGCAGCCGCGAGCGGCGATCGGCGAACCGATGCCCCGGTCGCCATCGAACGTATCGGCGCCGCGCAGCCGGTTTCGCCATTCGCATTGGTCGAGCGCGACAACAGTGGCGGGATCCAGCGCCGCACAGTCCTCGACCGGCACCCACGGGGACGTAGTCGCCGACGTACTGCACGGCCTGCTTCGGGTTATTGCCGATGCGGCTCGTCATCTCGGCCGCAAGCGTCATCGCCAGCGCGCGCTGCTGGGCCTCGAGCTCCTCCTGCGCCGACCGCCCGAGCGTCCGCGCGAGCGCCAGCATGCCGAACGCGAGCACCACGAGCGCAATCAGGACCTCGATCAGCGTGAAGCCACGCGTTTTGGAACCGGTGCGGGATGAAGCCATCACACGCACGCTCCGCGTTGGAGACGCGGCAGGCCGCTCGGATCGATCATCACGCAGCGCGCTTCCACGCCGGCCTGGTTCTCGCTGTCGCGGAACTCGACCTGCACCACGCCCGCGACGGCGAGTCGGCCGTTTCGCTGATAAAGGATGCTGGCCGGCGCAAGCGGTACATCGACGCGCACGCCAAGCGCTTCCTTGCGGTCGACCTGCTCGTCCGTAGCCACGGTCGCGACGCGCCAGCCGGCCTTCCAGTCGCCGTCGATCCGCGGAGCGACCTCGACCTGCGCGTTACGCTTGATCGCCTCGCTGCGTGCGAGGAGGAGCGAGGACATCAGGTCGGTACCTGCGGCGCGCAGGCGCTGACTCGCAAGCACGTTCGCGAGGCTCGGGAGTGCAATCGCGGCGAGGATTGCGAGTACGGCGAGCACCGTCAGCGCCTCCACCGCGGTGAATCCGCGGATTCGGATCGCGGGTGCATAGCCAGGAAAGGTCCACGCTCGCATCGCCACTCCTGTCACCAGCATCCGGGAGGCTCGCGGTTGCCCGCGCTGTCGAGCGTAAGCGCCGGGCACTTGTCGTTCGCCTGGTCGCCGATCGCCCGTGCGGATAGCCTGAACGTCGGCGGCACGACGTCGGGCGCCTCGACGGTGATCGGGTTCTCGAACCTGCCGGCGAGGTGAGCGGACGGCGCCATGTTCAGCGTGGCGACTGAAGTCGCGTACCTGCGCCTTTCGACCAGAAACTGGTGCTGTCTCGACGCGACGTCCGTCAGGAACGCCTGCGCATCCGCGCGCGCGGCCTTGCGCACATGCTCCCGATAGCCGGGGAGCGCGATAGCCAGGAGGATGCCGAGGATCGCCATGACAATGACGAGCTCGATCAGCGAGAAGCCCTGCACGCGACGGTATCCCGCCGGGCGTCCACGTTCACCCGGGATGACTGCGTGCCACGCCGGTGAAGGAGAATGCCGACCACTGCAGGAATGCACCACCGAACGCCTCCGATCGATAACTTCACCGGAGGCAGCGACGTGCATTGCACAATGTCGCGTTACGCGCGCACCGTGCAAACGGCGATCGGGGATCGCCGGCAACCCCGCTACCACATGGCTTCAACCACGGGCCGGAAGCTTTGCGTCACTGCCTCGCGACAGTTTTGCCGATTTCCAGATGCTTGAAACTTCGAGCCGCCGCACGAAAGTCCGTTGTCCGGCGCTTGTCGCAATGATCGATGACGATCGTGGATCAGTCAATTGCAAGAGGACGAACGGGTGTGAATTTCCGAAGTGCGGCGCTTCCAATAATGGTGCGCGATACGCACGCACGCGATCCCCTGTAGTGCGCATTTGGTTGCACGCGCAAGCAAGGCCCCGACACGATTGGGAAAATGCGCAAAACTACCGCGCGATCCCCATCGCGACGAGCCGCTTGCACAGTACAAGCAGGTTCGATACCGTCGCACCCGGAACGATGTGAACATGACTGCCTTTCAGGCTGTGCCGGTGCTGGCGTACCACGCGACGAACGTCGACGGGAACGATTACGCGACGAACGATCACGTCGCGTTCGCGCAGGACCTGCGGCAGATCGACGCGCGCGGCCATCGAGTCGTTGCGCTTTCGGATGTCGTCGACGCTCTCCTGGACGGCAAGCCGCTGCCGGAACGATCGGTCGCACTCACATTCGACGACGGGACGGATTTCGACTTCCGCGACCGGATGCATCCGACCCAGGGCCTTCAACGCGGCATGCTCAACATCCTGCTCGATTTCATCCGCGAGCACGGTCGCCAGCGCCAGCCGCAACTTCACGCCACGGCTTTCGTGATCGCTTCGCCCGAGGCCCGAGAGGAATTGGATCGGCGCTCGATGATCGGTGCGGGCTGGTGGGGGGACGACTGGTGGCCGCAGGCGGTTGCCTCGGGGCTCCTCGGCGTGGCGAACCATAGCTGGGACCACAATCACGACGTAGTGAGTGCGGCGCTGCCACGGTCGGCAACCGGAACCTTTCGGTGCATCGACACCTGGGCGCTCGCGGACCTCGAGATCCGCCAGGCACGAGCGTACATCGACCAGAAGGCGCCCAATGCCGCGGCGGATCTGTTCGCTTACCCGTTCGGCGAGACGAACGCGTTTCTTCTCGACGAGTATTTTCCGGCAGGGCCTTCGCGAACGGGCACGCGCGCGGCCTTTTCCACCGAGCCCGCGCACGTCACGGGCGGAGCGAATCGGTGGAACCTTCCGCGTTATGTCTGCGGTGCGAGCTGGCGAACGCCCGAAGGGCTCGCACACATCCTGAACCAGGCTTGACTGCCGGTTTGGCGGGGCTCGCCGCCCTCTTGTATTATTTAACCTATACATTAAAATATTTGCTTGGCCTGAACTCAGCTACGTCGGTACGGCCTGATTCCGGACCCTCCGCGAAAGGCTCGAATGCCGCAACGATCCACCGCCTCGATCATCGACCTTGCCGAGCGGGCGAACGCGCCGCACGCCAATCGTCTGACCGCGCTCGCCGAGAAGGCGTATCGCGAGATCAAGCAGATGGTGCTGGAGAACAGGGTCCATGGCGGCGAATACCTGCTGGAGGAGGATCTGGCGCAGTGCGGTTGGCATGAGCAGGACACCGCTGCGCGAGGCGCTGGTGCAACTCCAGAACGAGGGATTGATCGCGATCGTCCCGCGCCGCGGCATCCGCATCGTTCCTTTGACCGTCGCGGACATGCGCGAGGTCTACGAGATCCTGCAATGGCTCGAGTCGCAGGCGGCGTATGCGCTCGCCAGCCGGCCCGACCGCGATGTGTTCGTCAAGGAGCTGCGCAAACTCGTCAGCGAGATGAAGCGGGCGTTGACCGCCGGTGACGTCACTGCGTGGGCGAAGGCGAACGACCTCTTTCACATCCGATTGGTGGAATCGGCGGGCAATGGCCGCCTCGTCCGCATCTGCGGGAATCTGCTCGACCAGTCGCAGCGCGTCCGCGCGTTCACGCTGCGCCTGCGTAAACCCCCCACACGAACCACCGAGGCGCACGCCAGCATGCTGAAGGCGATCGAGGCAGGCGACAGCGAGAAAGCCGCAGCCATCCAGGCGCAGAACAAGCGCGCGTGGCTCGCCGAGTTCGAAGAGATCGTCCAACGGCTCCAGTTACGGTTCCTGTAGCCGGACCAGCACCACAAGCGGTGCGCAAACGACACGGAGGACAGGATTGAGGACGAGCACGACGAGAACCGCATTACGCAAGCTCCTCGCAGGCGACCGCTGCGCATTGATGGCGTCGGTGTTCGACCCGATCTCGTCGCGCATTGCCGACGACCTCGGCTACGAAGCGGCCCTGATGGGTGGCTCGATCGTGTCGCACGTCGTGCTGGGCGCGCCGGATCTGATCGTGCTGACGTTGACCGAGCTCGCGGAGCAGGTGCACCGCTGCACGCGCGTCTCGCGGGTGCCGCTCGTCGTCGACGGCGATCACGGCTACGGCAACGCGCTGAACGTGATGCGGACCGTCGAGGAGATGGACACCGCAGGCGCCGCAGCCGTGATGATCGAGGACACGCTGTTACCGCGTCCGTACGGAATTTCCGATGCGCCCCTCCTGCTTCCGCTCGAGGAGTCGGTCGCCAAGATGAAAGCGGCCGTCAGGGCGCGCGGCGATTCCGACTTCGTCGTCCTGGCGAGGACCGGCGCGGCATCGATCGCCACGGTCGACGAAGCGATCGTCCGCTTCCGCGCGTTCGAATCCACCGGTGTCGATGGCCTGTTCCTGCCGGGCGTGCGCTCGCGCGAGGAGCTCGATCGCATCGCAGCTGCAATCAGGCTGCCGCTCGTGGCCGGAGGTGTCGCCGAATCGATGGCCGAACCCGAGTATCTGGCCGGCCGGGGCGTGCGCCTGTTTGCAAGCGGCCACCAGGTGTTCGCGGTCGCTGTCAGCGCGCTGTACGAGGCGATGAAAGCGGTGCGCAACGGGCTTCCGCCTTCGACCTTGCCCGGCATCGCGCCCAAGGCACTGATCGACACCGTGACCGGCGCGAAGAGTTACGCCGAGTGGACGCAGCAATTCATGGGCGCAGCACACACGCGTTCGTCGTAACGAGACACGACGTTAGCCGACGCGGAAACGACCGCGTCGGCGCAGCATGGAGGAACAGGCATGACGATGAGCATCGCTTCAATCGATGCAAGCAGGCCCGATTTCGCCGGCCTGGTTACGGCGATCGATCTGCGCCAGCCGCTTCGCGCGGAGGACGTCGCGAAGATCGAGGCGGGGATGAATCGCTACGGCGTGCTCGTATTTCGCGGGCAGGACTTGAGCAATGAGCAGCAGGTCGCCTTCACGCGGAACTTCGGCCCGCTCGAGGAGCACTACTTCGTGCCCGGCGACAACGTGCAGGCCGGGCGCGTTCCGAGCGAGATCAACGACATCAGCAACCTCGATCGCAACAACAAGGTCCTGCCGCGAGACGACCGCCATCGCCTGTTCCAGCTCGGTAACCTGTTGTGGCACTCCGACAGCTCGTACAAGACGGTTCCGGCCAAGTACTCGCTGCTTTCGGCGCGCGCAATTCCGGACCGGGGAGGAGACACGCAGTTCGCCGACATGCGGGCGGCGTGGGACACGCTGGACGCGGAAACCCAGGCGCTCATCCGCGACATGATCTGCGAGCACAGCCGCCTCTTTTCGCGCGGCGAGCTCGGATACACGTTCACCGAGGACGAACGACGCGAGTTCGCGCCGGTGCAGCAGCGACTCGTGCGGCGCCATCCCGCGACCGGCAGGCTATCGCTGTTCCTGTCCTCGCACGGCGGGGCGATCGTCGGCTGGCCGCTTCCCGAGGCGCGCGCGCTGCTGCGCGAGCTGACCGAGCACGCCACGCAGCGCGAGCGCGTCTACACGCACAAGTGGCAGCAGTACGACCTCGTGATGTGGGACAACCGCGTCACGATGCACCGAGGGAAGCGCTATCCCGCCGAACAGGTACGCGACATGCGGCGCACCACCACCACGGACTCGGCATCCACGCTGCAACAGGCTGCCTAGAAACCACACAAAGCATGACCAAGGAGGAATCCATCATGAGCACGCATTCGTTTGGCCGCCGTCGCGCGCTGCTGGTCAGCATCGCCGCCACGCTGATCCTGGCGGGGATGGCGATGTCACCGTCGGTCGCGCGCGCGCAATCGACGTTTCCGAACAAGTCCATCCATCTGGCGGTTCCGTTTCCGCCGGGCGGCGTGTCCGATGCCGCTGCTCGCCTGGTGGCCGATCACATGTCGAAGCGCCTCGGCCAACAGGTCGTCGTGGAGAACCGGCCGGGGGCGACCGGCAACGTGAGCGGTCTCCATGTCGCCCAGGCGGAACCGGACGGCTACACGATCATGCTGGCCTACAACGGCATCATGACGATCAATCCGTTCGTGTTCGACCGCATGCCCTTCGACGTGACGAAGGATCTGATGCCGATCGGCAAGATCGGCGAGTATCCGTTCATCATCACGGTCAATCCGGGTGTCGAGGCGAAGAACCTCCAGGAGCTGATCGCGCTCTCCAAGAGCAAGCCGACGGGCCTCGACTACGGCACGTCGGGCAATGGCAGCAACGAGCACCTGATCGGAACGCTGCTGGTTCAGCGTGCGGGCGCCAAGCTCGTGCATATCCCCTACAAGGGCGGCGGTCCGGCGATGGCCGATGCGGTCGCAGGCCATATTCCGATCGGCATGGCTTCGGTTGCAGGCGGAACGCAGCACGTCAAGAGCGGCAAGCTGCGTGGGATCGCCGTGTCCAGCCCGCAACGCTGGCCATCGCTGCCGGACGTTCCGACGATCGTCGAAGGCGGCGTTCCCGATGTCGTCGTGATGTCCTGGATCGGCCTGGTCGGTCCCGGAAAGATGCCCAAGGCCGTCGTCGACCGGCTGAACGCGGAACTGAACGCGTCGCTCGCGACTCCCGAGCTTCGTGAAAAGCTCTTCGCGCTCGGTGTGCTGACGACGCCGGGCACGCCGGAGAACTTCCGCGACGAGATCCGGAAGGAAATGGATCGCAACGGGCCGCTGATCAAGGCCGCAGGGATCAAGGTCGAGTAGCGCAGGATCGTCCTGATCGTCGTGAACGCCCGCTCGGCTCCGCGCACCGACTGGGATCGCAACGAGTCGCCCCCCAACTTTGTCATGCAGCTGCTGCAGTCCTCAGGTGTACCGATCGAGCGGTACTCGTTCGAGACGGTCGAGCTTATGAAGGATTGGGTTGAGATCGCGTCGTGGAAGCGCGATCTCGCGGTCGCCCGGGCGCGCCTCGCGGGCGCGACCGAGGCGCAAGCCGAAGCGAGCGTGCCGAAGATCGCCCTGAACGTACTCGATGTCAGCTTCGATGCGATTCGCGACCCGAAGGAACGCGCCTACTTCCTGAACCTGCCCACGACCTTCGTGCTCCCGGCCGAAGCCGTCGACCGCCTGCGCGAGGTCGCGAGCCGGCTGCTGCAGGAGTCGGCGGAGTACGGGACGATGATCCGCGAACTCGGCGGGACGCCACCCATCTAGCCCGGCGCTCGTGTCAACGCGATTGGAGTTCCGAGAGAGCCGCCAGTGCGATGACCACCGCGTTGTCCCCTGACAGCACGATATTCACGCCGATGATCTGCAGCAGCGCGATCCAGAATTGCGGGTCGGACAATGCCACCGGCTTCGCTCTACAAAAAGGGGCAAGGCCGTCTGTCGTTGCGACTCGCGCAGCGGCCGGCCCGCGTCCCTCGGCCAGGTTTCGCAAGCGCTCACTGGCTCATGGCCCTCCTGAGCGCCGGCGGAACAACCATCACGTTGTTTGCGACCCGCTTCACGCCCTTGGTGCTCTTTGCGGCGATCGCAAGTGCCCGCTTCTGAGTCTCCGATTCCACCAGCCCCCAGAGCTCTACCGCTCCGTTGGTGACGACGACGTTGACGTAGGCCTTGTCCACCCCGGCTTCGTCGAGCTCGTTCAGGATGCGGGCGCGGATGTCGCGGTCCTTTACCGCTGTCTTGCGTACCGTGTCCTTCTGCGCGACAAGACCGTGCAGCAGGTTTGCACGACTGACGATGCCGACGACTTTCCCTCGGCGCACGATCGGCACCCGCTTGATGCGATGGCGTTCGAGAAGCGTGGCGATCTTGTCGAGCGGTGTGCTCTCGGTCGCCGTGACGACCGTGCGCGTCATGACATCGCCCGCCGTCAGGCCGTGCGTTTTCGCGTAGTCCGCGGCTAGTTGCCCGCGGTCCGCAAACAACGACAGCCACCACGAACGACTGTGCCCGGTGCCGGCCTTCGAATGCCGCATCAGGTCTCCTTCGCTCACGATTCCCTGAAGGCGGCCGGACGCATCGACCACGGGAACCGCGCTGATCCTCCGCTCGAGCATCAGCCCGGCCGTTTCCTCGATCGACGTATCGGCCCCAACGCTGATCACCGGCGACGTCATGACGTCTTTTGCTTCCATGCTCACCTCCTTTGCTGATACGGGTACTGCCCGCATCATGCGGGCACTCGTCAACGGTATCACCGCCTCGCAGGGGGAGACGAGGACCTCGATTTGGATGCAGCGTACAGGGGTGCCGTCCGGCTGGCCGTTGACCCAATCAAGAACGATTCGCCGGTTTTCGCGAAGCGTGGCAATGCCGCGTCCGCGCGGCAACCGGCTCCCGGAGGAAAGAAGCGGTGCCCTCACCGCAGCCCGGACCTGATCTGGTCCTCGAGGCGATCGGCGACGCGATCGAGATACCCGGCATCGCCATAGAGATCCGCGAGCAGGATTCCTCCTTCGAGGGCGGCAACCATGTGCGCGGCGTGCGCGCGGGCATCGACCTCGGGGAATTCCCCCCTCTGCACGCCCTCCTCGATGACACGCGCGAAGCAACCGATCAATCTCGTCATCACCTCGCGCGCCGCGTCGGCCACGCGCGGGTTGCCGTCGTCGCTCTCGATGGAGAGATTCACGACGGGACAGCCGCCCTTCAGGACGTCGTCCAGCCGGAAGTCACGGAAGATCCGGACGAGGCGATCAGCTTGTCCGCCGAGCTGCCTTCCCCGGCGAGCACAGTGGAAACCTTGGTCACCACCATTCCCGCGGCATAGCGAAATGCCTCGATCGCCAGCGCCTCCCGGCTCTTGAAGTGGTGATAAATGCCGCCCCTCTTCAGGCCGGTGACGCGCGTGATCTCGGACATCGGCACGCGCAGATAGCCCCTGGCATTCAGGAGCCCCGCGCTGCGCGCGATGATTCGCTGCCGCGCATCCTTCTGGGTGCGTTGCGCAGTACCGGGCTTTCCGGCGGCCCGCTTCTTCACTTCGACCTCGCGGGAAGTCCCGCCTTCACCTCGGATTCGAGACGATCCACCACGCCTCGAAGATAGCGTTCGTCCTTGTACAGATTGCTGAGCAGGATGCCGCCCTCCAGCTCGGCCACCATCTGCACGGCGCGCGCCCGCGCGTCGGCCCGCGCGAATTCCTTGCGCTTGATTCCTTCCTCGATGATTCGCGTGAAGAGGCCGATCAACCACTCCATGGTGTCGCGTGCCGCGGTGCAAAGCCGCGGGTTTTCGTCGTCGCTCTCGACCGCCAGGTTGCCGATCGGGCAGCCGCCGCGCCAGTACTGGTCGGTGAAAGGGAAGTGGATCAACACGACGAGCTTTGCCTTGGCCGTCGACTCGCGCTCGATGGCCTCCATCATTCGCGCGCCCAGGGCCCGCGTCGAATACTGAAAGGCCTCCAGTGCCAGCTCTTCGCGGCTGGCGAAATGGTGATAGATCCCGCCCTTCTTCACGCCCGTGACCTTCATGATCGCCGACAGGGGGGCACGCAGGTAGCCGGCGGTCTTCAGGAGAGTCGCCGTGCGCTGCACGATCATCTCCCGCGTGGCGCTGCTGTTTCTCGTCCGGACTTTGCGTTTTTTCACCTTCCTATTGTAGAGGTCTCCGCAGCAGCAGCCAGAACATCAGCCCGTGCGTAACGAGAAGCGCCGGGACAACGACGGTCGGGATGTAAAACGCCGCTCCCAGCGACTCAGGACCGACGCGCACGCCGATTTGGCCCTGGTAGATCGCGTTCAGGAGGTCGACCGCGCCCCACACGTTGAACACCCACACGATCGGGATGGCCCAGGATGCGCGAGCGGAAAGTGCCAATGCCGAGACGCCCGCAAGGATGGCTGCAACCAGATCACCATACGCAACCGGAACGGCGAACGCCGGTGAAAGCGAAGGGGACACGACCCCAGGGATCAGAAAGCTCAGCCCAACGAAACGGAATGTGTGAGGAACCACCAATGGAATGAGGGCATCCTCTCTGCGCATGACCCGGAGTCGCGGCCAGATGAATAGCTTCGTGACGATGCCGAATGCAATGAAGCTCATCAGAATGCTGAGCCCAAATAGCGCGTTGCTATTCATAGGCAGCCTCCTTGTCGATGCCTCCGGTAGGTCAAGATGACTCGGCTTCTGCTTCCCTTCCACCGCCGATTGCCCGGCAGAGGGCGACGGGCGGTCGGGCGTGAGCCTTGGTAGCAGATCTCCCGTCGCTCCGTCTCAAGGTCGACGCCACGGGAGCAGCGACCGTAGGTACGGATCGCGAAGGTACAGGCCACCCCAGGCCATCAAACCAAGGTAAGCGCCGAACAAGAAGTGACTGAATACTGGACTGCCGACGCGCAAGTGGGATGCCATGGCTCCCCCAAACAAGCCGGTCATGAGTATGGCTCCCAGGAAAGCTGTGGAGGGAATCACATATAGAACGACGCAGACCAGCGTTAGAAGGCCAAGCCCGCGCGCCAGTTCGGCGCTAGCTGAGTAACCGAGCTGGGTCATGGTCTCTGTCACTATGGGAAGTGGGATTAGCTTGATTGTGGCGTCGAATAGCAAGAACAGCACAACGATCGCGCTCAGGATCAAGCCCGCCCAATGCATCGCTCGCGAGTTGATGCTGTTTGACGGTTGGCTTGGCATGGTTGGAGCTCTCTAGGACTTCAGCAGGAGGCCGGTCACGTTGCCGGCGGGATCAGTGAACATCGCGAGCTTCGGACCACCGGGTACTTCGGTTGGCGGAAGAATCGTCTTTCCGCCAAGCTTCTCGGCCTTGTTGAGGGTGGCCTGCAGGTCATCGACTTGGGCATAAACGGTAACGCGTTTGCTCCCGTCTTGGTTGGGACCGACCCCGCCGTTGATTCCATCGCTCCCGCCGGTGTCCACCACGCCATAGTTCATCGGATTGTTGCTGTTGATCCTCCATCCGAAAAGTTCCGCATAGAACTTCTCGAGCTGATTGCCGCTGCCTCCCATGATCTCGAAATGTACGATCGGCGAACCCATGCTTTCTCCTTTCGGTCAGTTCGTCATATTCGACTCTTGGAGCGCCTTACCACTGGCTGCGCCAGTACAGACCGCTCGGTCTGATAATATCAAAAAAAGCGCGGTGGAGGTCGCAGCAGCACGCCGAGCGGGATCTCGGAGGGCTCAGTGCGGGGCTGAGGGAGCTGGGCCTCGTATGCGGTTCACCGATTGTGTGAACTCCTGGGACCCTGAGCCAGATAGCTATGGACTGGCCATGGGCTCGCTGGATGATGACCCAGGGGTAAGGCCCTTGTGCCACGTTTCGGTGAACCTGCGTAAGGCGCAGTGCGGCCACTCCGCAATGCACTCCGGGACACTGGCCGGCAGCGCGCCGATCCGCTATACATACGTTGCCAACGCAGCTATTCCCGCGATCGAGCTCCTGTGCGCGCCTACCTTTCGAGTGCCGTACTCGCCTTCGTTCTGACGCACGCAACGGGCGTCGCGGCGCAGGCGGCCGATCAAAGCCTGGGCGAGCGCTGGCGCGAGCGAATGGCGCAGTTCTTCGACCCGGTCGACGGGCAGTTCGACGCCAGCACATTCCTCGAGCAGGCGCACGGCTTTCTTCCGATTCCGATCATCATCACCGAACCCGCCATCGGCTACGGCGGCGGCCTCGCAGCGATGTTCCTGCGTCCGCGTCACCAGGAAGGCAGCGAAGGCTTTGCGAGGCCCGACATTTCGGGCATCGGGGCGATGGCGACGGAGAACGGTACCAGGATGCTGTTTGCAGGCGATTCCAGTCGCTGGCTCGACGGCCGGCTCAAGACGCTGGCCGGGGTGGGCGGCGGCAATATCAACCTCGACGTCTACGGGCTCGGCAACGTCGCCGCGGATCTGGACGAAGCCGTGCGTTACACGCTGGACATCAGGGCGGCCGTCGCACAGGTCGATTGGCAGCTCGCGCCAAAGTCCCCGTGGTGGATCGGCGTCCGCTACATCTACGCCGATGTCGAGCCGAAGCTGCGCGACGATCCGCTCTTCCCCGATCTCGAGGATCGCATCCGCTCTAAGCTCTCCGGTCCGAGCGTGGTGCTGACCTACGATTCGCGCGACAACATCCTGACGCCGACCGCGGGCATCTACTCGGAGACGTCGCTTTGGGTCTCGGACGATGCCTTCGGCGCGAACCGCGATTTCCGGCGCTTCGGACAGACGCTGATCGGCTATTGGCCGCTCGCCGCGAAGGTGTCACTCGGCGCGCGAGCCGACTACCAGCAGTCGAGCGACGGGGCACCGTTCTTCGTCCGGCCGTTCATCGCGTTGCGCGGCATACCGGCAATGCGCTATCCCGGCAACAAGGTGATCCAGAGCGAGATCGAAGCACGCTGGCAGTTCTACGGGCGCTGGAGCGTCGTCGCATTCGGCGGCGTCGGGCAGGCACGCATCGACGAAGGCCCGGCCCAGCGCGACAAGACGGCGGGCGGAGGCGGTGTCGGCTTTCGATACGAGCTCGCGCGCAAGTTCGGCCTGCATGCGGGCGTCGACGTCGCGCGCGGGCCGGAGGACACCGCCGTCTACCTGCAGATCGGCAGCGCATGGTTCCGCCCCTAGCCGACAATCCGCCCAGTCAGTCCCGCGCCAGCATCGCCGCCATCTTCCGCTCGACGTCGACATAGACGTCGTCCGCAATGTCGTAGACGACCCTTGAAAGCGCGCTTAGGCCGCACTCTTGGGCCCTCCCGTCTTCGCCACGCGAGTGGGATCGCCAAGAGCTTTGTTCAGAGCGACAGCTTCCTTGACCAAGGAACGTGCAATCACAGGGCTCATCACCGCGTTCTCGTTCAGTTCCAACGTAGCCATTTCGTACTTTCCACCCGGCTTGAGACCCTGCTCTATACCACGCAAGCGCTGGCCTCTCCAGAAACCAAACAGAACCCTTTGAGATTCAGCGCGTATCAGAAGAACCGGCCCATTCGAAAGGTAGACCAGGTGACCCCATTTCACCTTTTCTTCAAGATCGCTGGCCGAGCGGACTGCTGCACGAAGGTTCTCGACACAAGCGCGCTGCCAGCCGCTAAGCGAAGCAACATAAGCATCGGGGTTTGGAGCGGGAGTCACGGATTTCATCGACTAATTCCAATTTAGCAATGCAGGGGTTGAGCGTCGCGCGGCCGGCCCCGCCGCAGTGAAAGTAGCTGCTTTCCCGAGCATCCAGTTGAACTCCGAGTTGGACCTCGGTTGCGCCATCGCCGCTCGCAAGGTATTCCATCATGATCGCCATCCATCCGGCACATTTCTCCTGCGGGGTTAGGCGTCGCTTCGTGGAGCAACACATTTCTTGACCCTAGCGCGAAAGCCGCGACCGAGCAGCAGCCAAGAGTACCCGTGAGTACAGCTTGTGGAAACCGAGCAGCGCGGTGAACACGAACCCCGGACCAGCGTGTTTCGACTTCGCCAGCGGCAGGACAGCGGAGCCAAAGAACAGCCGAGTGGTGGACCTTCCGGGCTTCGCCACGGGCGCCACCATCAGCCAGGATTTCGTGCGGCCAGTGAAGTCCGTGAGCAGTAGCTGATCCGGCGCGCGTCCCTCGACGGACCACGCCGCGAACGCGTTCAGCGTCCCTTGAGCGAGTTGCTTTGCCTCGGCGTCGGTGGAGGAGCGAGAAATCATCACGCTTAGGATCAATCGCTCGAGCTTGAAGGGTGTCGTCGTATAGAAGGCTTCGACAAACTCGGCATGAGAAACTGTTTTAGCTACGTCGGTAACGTAGCAATCCGCGTACGCGCCTGAGCCCGAATATCGATTCAAGAGTGAGTCGGCTGGCAACACGCATCGTCGAATGGCCGCCATGTTTTCGCCGCCTAATGTCCGGCCATACAATGATAAAGCGCAGATTTGGGGTGGCGCCGTGTTGGTTGGTGGCCGCGACAGCGAGAATGTTTGCGGAGGTTCGCACGGTGCCGCGCAAGACGTCACCCATGTCCCCGGACTGCACCTCCACAACAGCTAATCACGCTAATCACGCGGCCTAACAAGCGGTGGCGGCGCATCGGTGCGTCGGCGTTGAACTGCAGCGGTAACTCACCGCTTGACCGCAGCGTTACTTAGCGGGGTCACCGGGCGCGTCGGTTTTCGGCCACTTGCCGTCATTGGGCAAGCCAGGTTCTTTGCCCGAAAGCAGCCGTCTCAAACGTGGATAAGGTGCCAGCACCTAGTGGTAACGGTCGTGGCTCAGCCGTCGAGTCAACTGCAGCGCGGCCAGCCGCTCGGCCAATTCCAAGTGGCATCTCACGCAGCTCGGTGTGCGGAGCGCGAAAGGGTGGGTCTACTTGCTCCCATGTCAACGGGAGCGGCGAGCCCGCGTGAATTTGCGTCAGGTTGGCGGTGAATATTCAGCTGCCTTCGCGAGCGGATGGGTTTACCGTAAAAGAACGTCCAAGCTGCCTCGAAGAGTCCTGATGCGAAAGATCACCTTCGTCAATCGGGGGCGTTCTTAGGCGCTCGACTTATCAGCGAGGGCAGCATGGTCGCTGTGGTTGCTTCTCCCCGATCTGGCGCGAATGCAACCCTTTGGCATGAATGGCGCTAATCGAATTACCAGGCGTTTAGAGGAGAGATCCCATGAAAGTGAAAAGCATATGTGCATCAATCATGTTGTCTGTAGCAGTGATTCCGTTCCAGGCATCAGCTGAAGGCGCGCGGGTGGACGGTGGCGGGGTCGCACTCGATGTCGTGGTGAACACCGCAGGTGGCTCCGCGGCCAACTGGACCACGTTGATAAGTCGACAGATTCAGATTCCTGCCAATCAAATCTGGCACTGTGCGGCGACGGCCAGCGCGGACGCAATCAACCCCGGCGGCCTCGACAACCGATACCGATTTACCCTGAGCATAAATGACACTTCGCCCGCCGTCGGTGCGGCTTGCGAGCGTACGATCGACATCGACGACCATGCAAGTTTCAATGACTCGTATAGCATCTTGGTAGGTACGACGTGTCCGTTTCTTAACGTCTTTGCAGGTACCCACACGATACGTTTTCTGGCGACCAAGATCACAACGGCCGACGCGGACATGATCGTCGATGATTCTTCGCTCACCATTGTCTGCAGTGAAAAACAGCTGTAACGAAGAACCAGCGAAGCTGGTCGAACAGCTTTACGCCGGGTCCAATCAGCTAACAACATGAGTTTCCTCGTGTTGTGCTGCTGCAGGCTGCCGATCTGCTGGTCCCGGCGTACGATCGGCGCGAGGCTCAGGAGGCGCCCGCATTGCCGACGAACAGCGCACGCTGATCGCCTCGCACGCGCGACGGCGCTGTTACCGTCTCGCCGGCGACGCGCGAAGCTGCTCGCGCGCGCTCGGCATTGCGCTGGAACTCGAACGAGTGGTCGCAAACTGCATCGACGCGGAACGGCGTCAGCAGGTGCTGACCAGCGAATCGGTCGACGCACTCGAGGTCGCACAGAAGATACGCGCCGAGGCGCTGGCGTGGGGGGGAACGTCCGAGGAGCATGCGCACCTGAACTATCAGGTGCTCGCCGAGAAGCACTGGTATCCGGGGCTGCGCAAGGCAGGCATTCCGGAAGAGTGAAAGGGCGGTGCTGACGTGTGCGTCTCGATCATTTGAGCAATCGCTACACCGAGCCGAAAGGTGGTCAAGTGCGGGTGAGGGTCCTGGCCGCAGGTCTATTCTTGTCCGACAGGCCGGGGGCAGCGTAACAACGGCATGCAGTGGACGGCCCTTCTTGCCGCCGCTGAGGCCCTCTGGCCCGGAAGCCGAATGTCCGCTCACCGCTTGGATGTAAAGACGGCAACGGGTCGATCTGCGACGGTCGCAAACCGGCCAACAGCAGCCGCTGGTTAGTGGCGCTCAATTCCCACTATAGGCGTACGATGGCTGGACTTCCTCTCGTCGATGAGGTGATTCAGTGGCCACGCGCCGCAGTGTTCTACTGGCAGGTGGCATCCGCCTGCTCGTCGCGCACCGGCTCGGCCACGGACAGCCCGCCGCGACGCTGCGTCGTGTCGGGCTCTCGTTAGGACGGGAGCGTCCGCCCATCTGCGTGCGGCGTTCACGCAGGGATCGCACGATCTCGGCTGGTCGGAAGCACCGCAGGACAAGACCTGGATCCGTTCGGTGGTAGCAGGGCGGCGCGAGTGGCGGCAACTTGCCCGACGAGGTTCGCCCCCTGATTGCTAGAGCATCATCGCAGGAAGGAACGACAACTCATGCTACGAAGAACT
This sequence comes from uncultured beta proteobacterium, assembly GCA_963804205.1. Taxonomy (GTDB): domain Bacteria; phylum Pseudomonadota; class Gammaproteobacteria; order Burkholderiales; family Casimicrobiaceae; genus VBCG01. The sequence continues at coordinate 487,814 of CAWDPJ010000018.1, forward strand.
TTGACGCTTGGCGTGCTGGCAGTTTCGCTCGCGGCTTCAAGCGGCCATACGCAGACTGCGCAGGGCGGTGCTTCCCAATCGACAGCGAGTGCGGTCGATCCAGCGGCGATTCAGGCGCTCAAGGACATGGGCGCGTATCTGCAGACGCTCAACCGCTTCGGCGTATCAACGGAGTTGACAGCCGAGCGCGTTCTGGCCGACGGCCAGAAGCTGCAGCATGCGGCAATGGCCGACATGGACGTGCACCGTCCCAACAAGCTGCGTGCCCTGATGCATAGCGCCCGTTCCGAACGGGAGCTCCTCTACGACGGCAAGACGGCAGTCCTTTACGCGCCCGCGCAAAAGTATTACTCGTCGGTCGGGGTGGTCGACACGCTCGGTGGCTTGGTCAGCCGGTTGCGGGAACGATACGGCGTGGAAGTGCCGCTGTCCGATCTTTTCCTTTGGGGTACCCCGGCCGCGCCGCTCGACAAGATCGAGTCGGCAATGAACGCCGGCCAGGACTTCATCGGAACCGACCTCTGCGATCATTACGTCTTTCGGCAAGGCCTGATCGATTGGCAGATCTGGATCGCGTCAGGAAGCAAGCCTCTGCCGCGCAAGGTCGTGATCACGAATCGGGCCGACGAGGCGCGTCCGCAGTCGGTCTCCCTTCTCACTTGGAACTTGAAACCGAAGTTCACCGACGCGGTGTTCACGTTCACGCCGCCGAAGGGTAGCTCCAAGATCGAGATTGTTCCGCTGAAGACGAAGTAGGAGGAACACGAGCATGAGAATGTCATTCAGCAAGTCGATTGCCGTCCCGCTCGCAGCTCTTATGTTCGCCAGCTTCGCCATGACTCCCGCAGTCGACGCAGCCGCGCCGTGGTGGTGGTGGCGGCGGTGGAGGCGGGGGTGGAGGCGCTCGCGCGACGACGGGTGGCGGTGGCGGTGCGCGCACTACCGGTGGCGCGGCAACGGGTGGCGGAGCATCCAGGCAGACCGCACAGGTCAACAACGCCAAGGCCGATGCGCGGACCAATAACGTCCGCAACACGAGCGTCAACAACGTCAACGTCGAACGAAACGTCAACGTCAACGTGGAGCAGCAAGGCTGCTGCGGCGGCTGGGACAATGACTACCATCCAGTCGCCACCGCTGCGGCGGTCGGCACCGCAATTGCTGTGACTTCTGCAGTCGTGGGCTCGATGGTTCGGAGCGTGCCGCCCAATTGCGTGCCGGTGAACTACGGTGGAATGGTTTACCAGCAATGCGGCGCCACGTGGTACCAGCCTCAAGGACCACAATACGTCGTGGTGAACCCGCCGTATTGAGGTCGTCTGGCAGGCGCCGTGCAGCGGGTCTCGGTTTCCGACGAGAGGCGTGGAAGCCGTCGAGCATTAGTTTTTCCCATAGCGCGCGGCTGTCGCGTTCGGGCACGCCCCATTCGGCGTCGTGGCAGTCGAACAACAGCGGGCCGCTCCGGATCCCGCGCGCGGCGGACTTTGGTTGTACGGGCGTTGATCTGGCGCTTCCGGTCCCGCATACCCATGTGGCGCTTGACGACGCCATCAGGGGCGGCTGTTCTGCAACCTGCTGAGGGCCAATCGCGCGGTCGTCTGACCGAATCTGACAGCGTCTGCTTCTGGCATGGCTGACCGGCCGGAGTGGGTCGCACTGCGACGGTCGGCCTGTCGGTCGCTGAACGGCCAGAAGCGGAACGATACCTCGCACCATCCGCGCCATCCTCACCATTGCAGGGGCGTTCGCGCGAAGACCACTGATTCGATCCGCCGAGTCTTGCGTGCCTTGTGGCGCAGGCCGCCAGCTCCAACGAACTTTCGGAGGCTTGAAACACTTTCGGGTTCAGCGTAGATTTAGCAAGTAGATAGCGTGATTGGTGGATCGGTGCTCGTGGACACGACATCAGTGGCGCGATCCGGTCTTGCTGGAAGAGTGTCGCGCGACCGGATGCTCGCCGCGGTTCGCGGCCGCGAGATCTCGCCGAGGTTGGGCGTTCGAAGAATGGGGGAGGTACTCTATAGATGACATTCACTACAGGACGACCCCGACGCCGGTGACCAAACACCGGCATACGTTGCGGTGACGCAACGAAATGAAGCCACAGCGATGTGGCGATTCTGCGAAGCCCTGCGATTATCGCGGGGCTTTTGCGTTGATTCTCCTGAAGTCTCCCGGGGCATGATGTTGGATCGGCCCGGGACAAGAGACTGCCTATTGGGGGTTGGGGCGTCGGATGCGGAAGAAGACGTTCGCATGCAAGGCCATATGACGTGTCATGGGATTGGCCGTCGCTCGCGGGGTTCGTGGTCAATCGTTCGCGGTCTTCCGCGGACTCCACAGCCATCGATTCACCGCCAGCGCGATGCCGCGCGGTGGAAACTCGCCTGCCATCGCGAGCAGCTTTGTCGGCAGTCCGGGAAGCACCACCTTCCTGCCGCGCTTCATGCCGTCGTATCCCGCTCGGGCCACGGCTGCGGCCGACATCTTCCGCATCCTGCCGTAGGGCACGTCTACTTCGGCCCCGGCTTGCGAATCGAACCCGGTATCCGTGGGTCCGGGCGCGAGCACCGTAACGGTCACGCCGCTGTCGGCGAGCTCGGCGGCCAGACCCCGAGAAAACGACAGGACGTACGCCTTGCTGGCGTAGTACGTCGCCATCCACGGCGCGCCGGGTTGATAAGCCACGATGGATGCCACATTGAGAATGCGCCCCCACCTGCGCGCGCGCATCGAAGGCAAAGCCAGTCGCGTGAGCGCGGTGAGCGTCGCCACGTTCAGCTGCACCATGCGATCGATCTCTTCCAGCGTGCGCTCATCGAGCCGGCCGTAGAGGCCGACGCCAGCGTTGTTCACGAGGATGTCAACGCCCTCACCGGTCGCACCCAGATCCTTCCACAGGATCGGTGCGGCGCCCGGATGGGCGAGATCCCGGGCTTCGCAGCGAACGGCGACTCCATGCCGTCCCTGCAGTTCTGCGGCAACTCGTTCCAGCCGAGCGCCGTCGCGTCCGACCAGCACCAGGTCGCACCCGTCCGCGGCCAGCAGACGCGACAATTCAAGACCGATGCCGCCGCCTGCACCGGTGACCAGCGCCGTTTGCTGCGTCGCGGGCATGATGCAATCCTTTCCGTTCGGGGACGATCGCTCTCACGCCTCGGTGCCGAACTCCGGGCCGTCCAGCTGGCGCACTTCGCACTCGATGTCCCATTCGTCACCGTGAATGTTCAGAAAGCGCTTGGTCAGATCCATCGCCTCTTTCATCGATGCGGCCTGGAGGATCGCGTAGCCGCCGATTACTTCCTTCGACTCTGTGAACGGCCCGTCGGTCGTCGATAGCTTGCCTTTGCGCAGCCGCACGCGCACGCCTTCCGCTGTCGGCCGGAGCCCGGCGGTGCTGATTAAGACGCCCTCCCGGGTCATCTCCTCGATGAGCTTGCCCATGTCCTGCAGGAGCTGCTCGCTCGGAACTTGGCCGGTGTTCTCGTCGACGCGGATCATCGATAGGAATCGCATGAGTTCTCCTTGATTGGCCATGGGGTAGGGCGTGGAGATTGGGATGGTCCCCTCTGTAAGTCGAACGAGAGGCCGCCGAATCGACATGAGCGGAAACCCGCTTCCTGACCGTTCCTGCGCCCGTCGCGGTGTGCTCGTCCCTGGATACCACGGCTACGCGCCCCTCGCGGACGCCTCATCGGCCGGCGAACTGCTCGCGCTTGACCGTTACGCTACGAACCGGTCCTGCCGGGTCTGCGCGTGTCCGGTCAGCTATCATGATTCCCGCTCCGCCCTCGCGGGCTTGCCGCAAGCGGATGGCCCGAGGCGCTCGGGCGGGGGGGCCGCTAAGGATGCGAACGCCGACGTGGCTTGCCGCCCGGGCGCACCCGTCGAAGTCCGCGGCGCGCGCAACTGGGCGAAGGGTGCAATCGCGTACGCCCAGGCGGCGCGCTTCATGCGGCCGGCGCTCATCAACGGCGCCGTCGGCCTCATCCTCGCACCGCGCGGACGGCTGCAGCGCGTGCTCGCCTTCGAATTCGACGTCGAAGGACGGATCCGGGCGGCTGAAATCATCTCGGATCCTGCGCGCCTCGGCACGCTCGACCTCGCGGCGCTGCCCTGAAGCTCCAATCGATCGGCTGGATTCGATCGACGCGGCGCGACGTCGCCGCCAGGAATTGAGGTCGATGACGCTCTCGAGATTGCTGAGCAGACGGAGGTCTAACTGACTTCGCCGGTGAGCGTCCAAACGACGGGCGCTTACCGGCCAGAAGCAATGGGATGGACCCCTCCTCACCTGAGCGGCATCAACGTGCCAGACTGGAAGTGTCACCGACCAGTCGACGGAGAGAAGAGGTCCACCATGAAGCTTATGCGTGTTGGCGTAGATTTGGCAAAGTCGGTATTTCAGGTGCACGGAGTCGATCGGCGCGAGCAGGTGGTGTTGCGACGGAAGCTAACGCGAGCGAACTGGCTCAAGGTGTTTCTGGAGACAGTTGAACCAGGATGCGAGGTCGGCATGGAGGCATGTGGCGGCGCGCATCACTGGGCACGGGTGCTACAGGCACATGGCTTCACTGTGAAGTTGATTGCTCCGCAGTTTGTGAAGCCTTACGTTAAGAGCAACAAGAATGACGCCAACGATGCAGAGGCGATCTGTGAGGCGATGAGTAGGCCGAACATGCGCTTTGTGGCGGTGAAATCAATTGCGCAGCAGGACCTACAGGCCGCGCATCGTGTGCGAGCCGAACTGAGCAAACAGCGAAAAGCGAAAGCCAATCAGATTCGTGGCTTAGTTTCCGAATACGGACTGGTCGCGCCGAAAGAGCTGGTTCACCTGCGCGTGGCCATTCCGATGTGGCTCGAGGATGGTGAGAACGGATTGACAGGGAAGATTTCGACGGTTGCTCAACGCGCTGGCGAACGACTTACGGGCACTGGATCATCGGATGCTAGAGCTCGACCGCGAGATCACAGTCATGGCAGGGGAGGATTCGGTGGCGCAGCGATTACAGCAATTGCGCGGTGTCGGACCGCTAATCGCAACGGCGCTCGTGGCAACGATCGGTGATGCGAAGCACTTTGCCAACGGACGCCAAATGGCGGCATCCATTGGGCTAACGCCAAGGCAAAACAGCTCCGGCGGAAAGGAACGATTGCTCGGCATCAGCAAGCGCGGCGATACCTATCTGCGCACGCTGCTGATTCATGGCGCACGATCCGCCCTGAGAACGGCCAAGAACAAGGACGACCGCCTTAGCCGATGGGTGAGCCGCCTTGCCGAGACCCGTCACCACAACGTGGCAGCGGTCGCCTTGGCTAACAAAATGGCGCGCATTGCCTGGGCGATGATGAAGAACGGCACCGAATATCAGCCACGCCTAACCTAACGCTGAACCACTCCTGACGATTGCATAGCAAGCCCGCTTGATGGCTCACAGGTCGAACCGGCGTCAGACGAACCCGAGAATGTCCAAGGCCATCAAGGCCGAAGAAGCGATGGGGAGCTGGCGCGCGAATAGCCCATTATGGCCCGACATCGATTGTTCGATGCTGCAGTAAGAGGCCGGATATACGTGAGCAGTCGTACCTCGAAAGCCAATGCTGGCTAGCTTGCAAACGAGGAGGGGTCCATATACGGACACTCCCGCGGACCGCGTGGCTAGCGCTGTGCAGTCAGCTCAAATGGGTAGGAATGCCATTGTCGCCGCGGTTTGCACTATGCGTCGGACGATTCTATTTGTTCGCTGGGCAGCTATCTCCGCCATAACGTCTTGATAGGCGATCATCTTGCCGATCTCTCGCTCAAAAGAGAGATTGAGTACACCGCCCGAGGTTTCATTGGACACCAGTAACGGCTCTCCGCGAGCATCACGAGCACTTGCGAGCTTCCACGCGGCGATCTCGATATTGCGCGCCGAGTTGTAAAGCTTCTGTGGATCAAGTGTGTCGGTAAGGTAAAACTCGGTCTTCCCGTTATAAGAGAGAAATACCATGCTCGCGAGTCCGACCCCGAGCGCGAAGACCCGGTCGCCGGCATACTCGGGCTTCAGCGCGAGCACGATCGCGTCGGAACCGCGGACGTTGCCCAATTCGGGAAAACGAAACTGCGACTGCGCATCGAACGCGCGTGCCAAAGCTGCGTCCATGGTGGCGTAATTACCTTTGCGCCACTCGCGAGGATTTCGCCGATAGAGCTTTTCCATGAGAAGACGCGCCGAGGCGAGACATTCCCGTGCATGCGCCTCGGCTGCGATATCGACGTCCGCTTTCGCAACGTCTGAAGCTCGGAACTCGCGCTCAACAGGCTGCTGCCGCTTGCCCGTACTCGGAGCGGCCGGTGGGAATACCGGTCCAGTCGTACAACCGGCGAGCATTGCGCATAAAGCCAAGGCGCAAGTAGACCGCCGAGTCCACCTTGATCGGTGGCTGTTCCGCCCTTCCCTTTGCTTCGATAAGCGACGCGCGGCCATTTGCGCACGGCTAATGCAACAAATGTTTCCAAAGCTGTTTGACTATACTCCGACATGCAGCAGGCAGCGGGCGGCCGGCACCCTAGTCGGCGGAACGATGATGTTGCCCCAGCGTTCGGCGGCAGCAGCACCGCGTCGGTTGCCACTACCCTGTGGCGTGCGTCTGGGTGCCGATTGAGTTTCGAGCCAGGGCGGGTCGACGACTCCAGCAACCACACCGACATCAACAAGCTACGCCGACTTCGAGCGCGCCACTCAGGGCCGGTTCAGGCAAGAAGCGCGTCCAGGTGCACAGGCAGCCGGCGGATGCGTTTGCCCGTGGCATGCCAGATGGCGTTCGCGATCGCCGCGGCAACGCCGGTGGCGCCGAGCTCGCCGATACCGCGGGCGCCGATCGCGGAGGCAGAAATAGGGCTGCGAAACCTGCGTCACGCGGCTCAATGCGTCGTACTGCGTGTCGCTGCGAATGAGCGTTCGGTCGAAGCCTTGCATTTCTCTTGCGGTACACGCGATTCCGCCGGTTGGTATGGGTTGTGGTCGTCGGCCGCAGTTGTCGCGGTGGTCGAAAGCTCGCCTCGCCGCTTGACAGCTACCTACCAGTAGGTAGATAGCTAGTAGCCGTTCCGGCTTCGAAATCGACACTTCAGGTATTTCCATGACCGCCGAACTGCACTGGCTGACGCTGACCGTCTTGATGACCGCCTTCCTCTGGGTGCCCTACTTCCTCGACCGGGTCGCCACGCGCGGACTGTGGCCGACGATCCAGGGGATCACGCCGGAGCAGGGCCAGGGGCAGTCGGCCTGGGGGCTGCGGGCGATCCGGGCGCACCAGAACGCCGTCGAAAACCTCGCCATCTTCGTGCCCGCCGTGCTGGTCGCATACGCGCTGCAGATCTCGACGCCCGTGACGCGGGCGGCCGTTGCGGTGTACTTCGTCGCGCGCCTGGCGCACTACATTGTCTACACCCTCGGCGTGCCGCTCGGCCGCACGCTCGCCTTCACCGCCGGCTGGGCCGCCCAGGTCGCGATCCTGGCCTCGATCCTCGGCTGGCTCTAGCCCATGGCCAAGCGGCCGGTTGTGCTTATCGCCGGAATTGCCGAGGGGCTCGGCGCGGCCCAGGCGGAGGCATTCGCCGCCGCCGGTCACGACGTGCTGGGCCTAGCGCGCAGCGAGCGCTCTAAGGCACTCATCGCCGGCCGGGTCGAGGCGGCGGGCGGCGCGTATGCGCATGCGCTCTGCGACCTGGCCGACGCGGGGCAGGTCGCGGCTGTGATCCGCGGATGGGAAGAGCGCGTCGCGGTGCTGATCCACAACGCCCAGGCGTTCTTCATGGCGCCGTTCGAGCGAACGACGCCCGCCGACTTCGAGCACGTCTGGCGGATGGGTTGCCTCGGCGCTGCGGTCATCGCGTCCCGCCTTCTGCCCGAAATGGCTGCGCGCGGCCGAGGCGCGGCGCTCTTCAGCGGCGCGACCGCGAGCCTGCGCGGCGGGCCTTCGTTCGCGGCTTTCGCCTCCGCCAAGTTCGCGTTGCGCGGCCTCGCGCAGGCGCTGGCCCGCGAGTACGCGCCCAGCGGCGTGCATGTGGCGCACGTGGTGATCGACGGCCTGATCGAGGGCCCGAAGACCGACGCGCGCTTCGGGCCCGCGGTGTCCGGCCGGATGGACGCGGCGGCGCTTGCGCGCACCTATCTCCACCTCGCCTTGCAGGAGCGCAGCGCGTGGACGCACGAGGTCGACCTGCGGCCCGCGGGCGAGAAGTTCTAGGAGGCGGCGTGTCCGAGGTCAGAATCAATGCGGATTTCTCCCGGCGGGTGATAATCGAGACCGGGCGCGAGCCCTGGATCGCCTCGCCGGAGAAGGGCGTGACCCGCAAGCCGCTCGACCGCGTCGGCGGCGAGATCGCGCGGGCCACGTCGCTCGTGTGCTACGCCCCGGGGTGCAGCTTCCCCGGACATGCGCACGAGCTCGGCGAGGAGTTCCTGGTGCTCGAGGGGGTTTTCTCCGATGAGCACGGCGACTACCCGGCCGGCACATACGTACGCAATCCGCCGCGCAGCTTCCACGCGCCGGGCACCCGCCGCGGCTGCGTCATCTTCGTCAAGCTGCGCCAGATGCCGGAATTCGAGACCGCGCGCGTCGTCGTCGACACCGCACGCGGCGAGTGGCTGCCCGGGGAGGCGGGCGGGCATTCGATCCAGAGGCTGTATTCGTCGCGCGCATCGCTGGAGCGCGTCGCGCTTGAGCGCCTCGATGCCGGCGCGCAGCTGCCGACTTCCGAGGTGCAGGGCGGGGAAGAGATCCTCGTGCTGTCCGGCGCGCTTGCCGACGGCGAAGGCACGTACGGGGAGCGCACCTGGATACGCAACCCGGATGGCTACCGGCGCGCCTTGCGTTCGAAGCAGGGGGCGGTATATTGGACCAAGCGGGGCCATCTGCCCCGGGAAGCCTGACCCGACTTGCCCGCCGCGCATTCCGTCCAAGCAGCGCCCACCGCCGAGCGGATTCTCGACCTCGCGGAGAACCTCATCCAGACGCGCGGCTACAGCTGGTTCAGCTACCAGGACATCTCCGCTGCGCTGGGCATCCGCAAGGCGAGCATCCACTACCACTACGCGTCGAAGACCGAGCTCGGCATCGCGGTGCTCGAGCGGTACACGGCGCGCTTCGACGCCGGCCTGAAGAAGATCGCGATGGATCCGGCGGCGAGCGCGAAGGAGATGCTGGATTTCTATTTCAAGCCGTACCTGCAGTTCGCGCGCACCCCTGACCAGGTCTGCCTGTGCGGGGCCCTTGCCGGGGAAGTGCTGGCGCTGCCGCCGGAAATGCGCGAGCGCGTCGACCGCTTCTTCGTGGCGCACCAGCAATGGCTGGCGGCGATCCTGAAGCGCGGCGTCGCGCGCGGCGAGTTCTCGCTGGCCGCGCCGCCGATGAAGACGGCGCGCCTGTTCTTCGGTGCGCTGCAGGGCGCGCTGCTGGTGAAACGTACGACCGGGGACCAGGCCCAGCTGCGGGACGTGATCGAGGCGATCCGCGCGCAACTCGACGCGTAGGCGGGATAAAGGCCCGCGCTTGTTTGACCGCAGTCAAGTCAAGGATAGGAAATTCCTTCGCCTGACAGCCGGGCTGCTGAACAAGCGCGAGCGACCTTCAAACCCATCTCCTCGGTCATGATGCGGATCGCCTCGCGCTTGGCCGACGGCGTAGACAAATGGGACCGTGTCATGGAGTGGACATGACAGCACCTAAGGCTATCGTCATTGGCGGCGGCATTGGTGGCCTGGCAGCAGGGGTGGCGCTAAGTAAGGTTGGCATGGCCGTTGCGGTCTTCGAACGCGCCCCCGCAATCCGTGAGGTCGGCGCCGGTCTGTCCCTGTGGTCCAATGCTGTCACTGCCTTGCGGCGGTTGGGACTCGAGTCGCGCATCACAGAGCTCGGGTCGCCTGTGGAACGGATGCAGACCGTCACTGCCTCTGGCCAAGTGCTCAGCGACATCACGATTGAGGAACTGAGCCGGAAGGCTGGCGCTCCCTCGCTGTGCGTTCATCGGGCCGATCTGCGGCGCACGCTCGCCGAGGCCCTGGGGCTCAGCGTGATCCAGACGAATGCCACGTGCGTCGGTTTCGAACAGCACGGCGACGTTGTCACCGCAAGGTTTGCGGACGGCCGGTCAGAATCGGGCGATCTACTGCTAGGGGCTGATGGGATTCAGTCAGCTATTCGAGCCCAACTGCTCGGCCCGGCCGAGCCGCGGTATGCCGGTTACACCTGTTGGCGCGGGATCGCGCATGTTCAGCATCCGGACCTACCGCTTGGTCTGTCAATGTTCGCCGTGGGTCGCGGAACCCAGATGGGTTTGTTCCACTGCGGTCCAGGCCGAATCTACTGGTTTGTGACCCAGAACGCCCCGGCAGGCACAGCGGATCCTCCGGGTGGACACAAACGCGCGGTTCTCACAGCTTTCACGGGATGGCATCCGATGTTCCGCGCGGTCATCGAGGCGACGGAGGAGTCTGCCATCTTGAAGAACGACATCATTGACCGGCCGCCGATCGACATGTGGGGCGTAGGGAGACTGACCTTGCTCGGAGATGCGGCCCATCCAACCACGCCGAATCTGGGTCAAGGAGCCTGCCAGGCCTTGGAGGATGCGGTCGTGCTTGCCAACTGCTTGCGCCGGGCTGATGGTGTGATCTCCGGATTACGTTCCTATGAAGAACACCGCCGGAGGCGAACGGCCTTCGTGACCACGCAGTCTTGGTCTTTGGGGAAGATGTTCCAATGGCAAAATCCGATCGCGATCAGGTTGCGCAACCGGAGTCTCCGCACAAAGTGGGGACATCGGCAAGCTTTTAAGCTATTTGAGAAATTGGTGACCTACAAGGTGCCACAACTGCGGGGCGCCTAACACGCGGCTGAAGCGGGACGCACTTTGTTCGCGCCGTGCATCGCATCCTCCCGCATGGGAGGGTATGCCAGGTGCCCGTCTCCGCGCTTGTGGCGACACGCTTGCTGCCCGCAAGATCCCGAGCTTTCATTGAATTTCTCGCGGAGAAATAGCCGATTAACTATCGCCATCGCAGGCCAGTTCTCCGACGGCGACGGGAAAAAACCTCCTCGTGAATTCCGGTTTTTGAAGAGGGCACGAAAGGATGGGTCGCGAAAAAACTCTGACCGACGAAGGCGCGACGCATGACTACGGTACGGGTTTGCCGCAATCCAGATGCGCTCGGCTCACTCCGCGGAGGACCAAATGTTGAAAGTGATGTTTTGCCTTAGGCGCTTGCCGCATCTCAGCGTCCAGGAGTTTCAGCGGCATTGGTATGAGATGCACGCACCGCTGGTATGGAAACACCGAGATGCCTTGAGAATCATCCGGTATGTCCAGCTGCACACGCAGCATGGTCCGGTGGCAGAAAAGCTACGGCATTTCCGTGGTTCGCCGGAGCCGTTCGACGGCGTAGCGGAAATTTGGTACGAGAGCGCCGAAGCGCTCGCTGCACTCGGCCGCAGTCAAGACGGCAGGGCCGCGAGTCGCGAGCTTCTTGAGGACGAAAAACGGTTCGTCGATTTCTCGCGCTCGCCGATCTGGCCCGGGGTGGAGAAGCTGATTATTCCTGCTCCTCTCGATATTCCTCGTTGAACCGGTCTAACCCCTCCGGAAAAGGAGAACGTGAATGGTTGTCGTGATCTTTGAGTCCCACCCTCACCCCGAACGCAAACAAGCCTATCTCGAGGCGGGAGCGCGGCTCGGGCCGGTCGCGCACGATTTCGACGGATTTATCTCCATCGAGCGTTTCGAGAGTCTCACCACGCCAGGCAAGCTGCTGGCGTTGGGCACGTTCCGGGACGAAGAGGCCGTTAACCGCTGGCGGAACCTTGAGATTCATCGCCGCGTCCAGGACTCGAGTCGCAAGACCATCTTCTCCGACTATCGCTTGCGTGTGGCGACAGTCATCAGGGACTACAGCATGCAGGACCGCGTGCAGGCCCCTGAGGACTCTCGCAAAGCGCTCGGCTCTTAGCCCTTGGGAGGCGAGGTGATAAGGGTCAGCGTACGCTGCGATATTCCACGCTATACGGATATCGAACCTATCATTCAGATCAGCCAGGGGTTAAGGGCTGACGCCATACTTCGCTCATGAACTACTACTCCATATCTGAGCTGGATGTCAGTGACCGCGGCTGGCTTCGCGCCTATGTTGCGAATGTCACCAAAATCGTCGAACGGCGCGGCGGCCGGTTTCTCACTCGCACCAACAACATACAGCGAATTGAGGGCGAAAGGGCGAACCCGCACTTCTTGTCGATAATCGAATGGCCCTCCCAAGAGGCGATGCGTGATTTCTACGAAAGTGAGGAGTACAGGCCTTACCGGGATAGCCGGCTGGCGGGTTCAAAGGGCCAGCTCGTTCTGGTACCCGGCGAAGACGTAAGTCAAATTGCCAAGATCTCGTAACAGGCACTTGGCGAGGACACTACTCTTGGGCGCGAGACGCAGATCTCGCGGCGTCCGCCGCAGATGGCACGCAATCGTGTTGGTAGCCGTGTAGGGATCGAACCTACGACCAAGAAAAGCGGCCGGTCGTGGCGTCTGCTCGCGCCACTGTCATAAGCTCGTGCTCAGCTGATCTTCCACCACCGCATCGAGGGATGCGCTTGATGGATAGAGCGCGCGACAAAACGATCCTTGATCAGTACAACGACTTTCTGTCGCCCGAACCAGCCGCGCAGGTCGCCGAGCCGCGCAAACGCTACGCCGGCGCCGTCGAGCCATTCGCTATTGGCTTTCCAACAGCGTATCCGCTGGCCATGATCATCCACTGCACTTGCATGTCGCCCTCGATGTATTCTGCACTGTCCGCAACAAACCGTCTGACATAGGGCTTCTCGAAGTGCTCGCGGAGCGCCTTTACGTCCCTCCATACTTCGTAAATCACAAAGAGATTGCGATCGAAACGGTCTCGGTGAATATGAAACTGAAGGGCTCCCGGTTCGGCTCTCGTGTCCTCAAGATCGGCAAGCATCCGCTTCTCGTAGGCATCGGCGCGGCCTGGTTTCGCTCGATGCTTGGCGATGACGCAATATGGGCCAGTCTCTTCAGGAGCCGGGTCTGGAAGTTCCGGCAGCTCTATCGCCATGGATGTTGTTCCGAGACGCTGCGTGATTCGCGACTGGGTTACTTGATACGCGTGTAAACGAGGCGAAGCGCCAACTGCTCTTTCCCCCAGGGGGCGTGAAGTACAGCTCGGAGACGTGACGATCGTTGCTTTCGATGCGGATCACCGTCCGCTGTACTACAGGCTTTCCCACTGTCTGCTCGTTGACTACGCCCTGATCGGTGAAGACGCCGGTCACCTCAATGGGCATCCGTTCGCCAGACCCGGGCTTCCCGCGGTAGATCATCATCGGGACCCGCGGAGCGATTGTCACCCATTCATAGTGGCGGTCGAGGTTGCTGTATCCCAGCCAGCCCCGGCGCCAGTACGGCTGTCCTTCCACTGTGCCTTCGGTCGTGTCCTCGATGTACTGTCCATCCGCGATCCAGAGCCGGGTCGTGCGGATGTCGTGGGAGACGATGGGTGGCAGGTCCGGACTCCGTCCCATGGTTCCGTAGATACTCAGTTCAACGCGCCATGAGCCAACGAGCGGTGCCAGCGCGGCGTGGCCTGCACCTGGAATCCCCCTCTGCACCCAGGCTGGGACCGCCTGCTGCACTGGAGGTGTCGCCTGTTGCGCCTTGTCACGATTCTGAGCAAAGGCAGGCAGCCCGAGAGTGCACGCCGCCGCCGCGAGCATCATTGATCTCAAGATTCCCGTCATCGGACACCCGGCGTGCAACCGTCGCGCTGAGAACATGGAACCGATACTATGGGCCGCGCATCGAACGATCCATAGCAGGTTTCCCGAAATGCTTTGCCGTTCGTCCGATTCCGAAGCGGTCACCCCCGACCCGCTGAGTGAGGTTCTACAGGACCTCAGGTTGGCGGGGGCGTCCTACGGCCGCTGCGAGCTCGCGCGTCCGTGGGGAATCGAGTTTCCGCCGCAGCGCGAGGCCAGGTTCCATTTCGTGGCCGACGGCAGTTGCTGGCTGCGCGCGCCGACGCGCGAATGGATCTTGCTCCGGGCGGGGGATATCGCGCTCCTGCCGCACGGCACCGGTCATGCGCTTGCCGACAGCGCACGCCAGCCGACGACGGCGCTGGACAAGTTTCCGCTCGAGGAGATCGGCGACCGAACATACCGTCTGACAGCAGGCGGCGCCGGCACACGCACGCTGCTGGCCTGTTGTAGCGTCAGCTTCGAAGCGCCTGCTGTGCATCCGCTGCTGGAGCTGATGCCACCGCTGCTTCTGGTCCACGGTGGTGGCGCGGACGATCCGACGCTGCCTATGCTTCTCGAAGTCATGGCGGCCGAAGTGGTCAACCAGCGCATGGGTGCCGCGACCGTGATGACGCGCCTGGCGGACGCCATCATCGCGAGAGTGGTCCGCGCCTGGGTGGAGAGCCGGAGCGCCGACACGAGCGGATGGCTGGCGGCGATCCACGATCCGAAGATCGGCCGAGCTTTGGCCGCCATCCATCGCCATCCGGGCGATACGTGGTCGATCGAGACGCTCGCCAAGGTCGCGCGGATCTCGCGCTCGAGGTTTTCCGAACGCTTCGCTGCCGTGGTTGGCATGCCGCCGGCGCAATACGTGGCGCGCTGGCGGATGCATCTCGCCAGTATCTGGCTGCGCAACGAGCGCCTTACGATCGCCGAAGTGGCGCTGCGGTTGGCGTACGAATCCGAAGCTTCGTTCAGTCGCGCATTCAAGCGCTCGATGGGCGTGCCGCCGAGCGCACTGCGCCGAATGCAGAGCGCGGCGGCAGATTCCGAGCCTAAGAAGAGAGTCGATACGGAGCGCTCTCTTTCAAATCGACGGCGACCGGCGGCTCCTCGCACCGCTCTTTAATTTGAGCGGTAAATGCTTTGAACGCCGGCAGTTCGGCCGGTGGGTTGCTGCCGTACGCGGTTGCGAAAACTCGACGACGTCCGCCGCAAGCTTGCGCCGCAAGTCCTCACCACTGCGCGCGAAATCGCGGCCGAACTCGGCACGCTTAGTCATCCGCAGGCCGTCGACGAATAGCAGACCGTTCGAGGGTGTTGCCGGTTTGTGCTGCTCTTGGCAGCGTCCCCGCAACACCCTCACCCGCCGATTGCCGGCTTTCAGTCACGACGGTTCATGCGGCATCGGCACGAGACTACGGCACCAGCGGCCCGCACGGATTGCCGCCCGGTCCGGTTTCGTCGCAGTCCACGTGGCGGCGGTTCCTGCCGTCGTACGGCGTCGGCAGGAACGGGAACTCCTTCGCGATGCCGCGTGCGTTCGTGCCCAGCATATTGCCCGGCCCCTGCGGCAATCCTGCCCCGGGGGCGCCTGCCAGGAAGTTGACGCCATCGCCGACCCGTGCGCCGATATAGTTCGCGCCGCCGACAACGCGTACGGCGATGTCGGTGACGTCGTCGTTCGGTCGTCGCCCGTTCGGCCATCCGGCCTTGTCGGACGTGAGCGCCGCACCCAGCCGTTGCTGGTCGTCCGCCGGTGTGGGTGGCACGCGGAGGTCAAGCCGGAGGAGTTCGGCGCACGGCGTGCCGCAGTTGCTGGCGGCAAGCGCCTGCCCCGGGTACTTGAGCAGGATGCTCATCAGGTCGGTGCGCGCGTTGGCGGGGGACCCGTCGATCGGGACGATCGGCACGTTGAAGACGAGGTTGAGCGCCGTGGCGATGACAGGATTCTTGTACAGGTCCTGGAACTGCACCTCGGTTTCGGGCTCGGCAAAGTTCCAGTCGTCCTTGCGCGGCGTGTTGATGATGAGCTCGTTCACCAGCGGGTTACCCATCCGCGACACCTGGACGCGCGCCGCCGATCCCGTAGCGTCGTCCTTGTCCGGTTTGAGCACGGTGACCTTCGGCCGCGTCGTGCTGGCGTACATACCGATCACGGGCTGCGTGGTGGTCGCGCCGGGCGCGTTGTCGACAGTGATGCGGCGCATTGGTACTTCGATCGCGATGGTGCTGACGTTGAAGCCGCTGAAGCGGTTGATGCCGAAGGGGTTCACGTTGTCGGCATCCTCGGCCGCGCTCATCGCTGGCAGATAGCGGCGAAAGTTCAGGGTGTCGAATGTCGCACCGAGGTCGATGTAGAACGTTTCCGCGCGTTGGCCGGCGAAAACGCGAACTCCGGTGCTCGCATCGGCATAGACACCCTGCGCAGCCAGCGCTTCGTAGTTCGGCATGGTCGCCGGACCGACGTTCGACGGCACTGCGACGAGCGTCCGGCCGGGGAACAGCGGCGTGCGCTGGTTGCCGCGGATCTCGGTCACGGTGTAGGTTTGCCGCCGGGTGAGTCCTTCCGAACCCGCCCCGTCGAGCGCGGTGATGCCCTGCAACAGACCGCCGAGCGCAGTGATATGGGGGTTGCCGAGCAGCGGGACCGGCGAGGTGAGGCCGCCGGGTCCGCCGATCGGGCGATCCTCGGTCCTGAAGCGGAACTCGTAGACGATGTCTTCCGCCTGGCCGTCGGCGTTGTTGTCGATGTTGATCCGGTAACGGACCGTTTCGCCGAAGCCGAAATAGTTGGGACCGTCGGCCGGGTCCTGGCCGGGGCCGACGTTCATGACGAACGTTACCCTGCGGTCGTTGGCCGCGCGCGCCAGGTTCGCCGGATCGTAGCTGACGAACGCATAGACGTCGGTGTTGTCGGCAGTGGGATCCTGCGCAATGAACGGTGCCTCGCGATGGCTGGCCGCCTGGACCAACGTTGCGCACGCCAGCCCGAGCAGCAATGGTAGGGCTCGCGCCCTGATCGTTCTCATGGTCTCTCCTGCAGTGTGGGTTGGTTCACAAACGCGCCGCGATGGGACGCCCACTCGATTACGTGGAAAGAATGATTCGGGATGCGTCGACCCCGACCTCCAGGGCATGCGCGCCACGGCGGCTCAGCGGGGCTCTCGCTTCAGATAGGTAACGAGATCGGCCCGCTCGGCTGCAGATACGGCGCCGGCGCGCAGTTGGATTCACGCGGTGCTCGCGAAATTGCGGGCGCCCTGCTTCGGGCTACGATGTTCGCCGCCGACGGGGCACGGGCCGGATCCCCCCAGAGAATGTCCGCTTCGGGAACTGCGACGGTCGGAGGTCGCGCCGCTCGCAGCCAAGAGTGGCCGCGCCGCTGACTTAGAAGGCACCGCGCCATGCGATGCACCTTTGTAGTGACGAACGCGCTATGACTGGTCGCGCGCTTGCATGGCTCCCGATTTCAGGACGCGAACGCCAGGCTTGGTGTCGAGAATGGCCGCCAGCAGCGCGGACGCCACCGCGCGGGCCGGGATCGGCCGCACAGCCTTGGGTACGATCCAACCGAGCGGCCCGAGCAGCCTTGCCGCCCATATTTCGCCACTGCGCGGCGGTTGTCCCAAGGCGGCTCGGTCACCCAGCAGCATTGATGGCTGCGCGATCACAACCGATTCGTAGCCGAGCTGCGCGATGGCAACCTGCATCTCGCCTTTCACGCGGTTGTAAAAGATGCGCGACTTTGCATCGGCGCCCAACGCCGACACGACGGCCAACCGCGTCGCCCCCGCGGCTCTGGCGGCCCGCGCGGTATTCACCACGAAGTCAAAGTCCACTTGGCGAAAGGCCGCTTCCGACCCGGCGACCTTGATCGTCGTGCCGAGCGCGATGAACACGTCATCCACCGTCGGGAAGGCTGCGGGCAGCCGTGCGAAGTCGACTTCGTGAATCGTCAGCTTTGCACTGGCCTTGATGTCCGGCGGCGTGCGGCGCAAAAGGACATGCACGCTGCGGTAATGCTCGCTGGCAATCAGCATCGGCAAGAGCATGCGACCGACGAGGCCGGTGGCGCCGGCGAGCAGGGCGATGCGCGGTGTTGCAACCACGTTGTCCATTTGAGCAGGCTACGCCGACGAATCGGAACGGGGCAACTTTCGGGCTTCCCCCGGATAGGTGAATGGACTCGCGAGTGAGTCGACCGCTGCGACTGCGACACTCGCGACTCCTGCGACATCGTCCGCAGAGGTTGTCGCGATGTCGCAATCGTCGCCGTCGCTAGCGCATCACGACTCGCGCAGTCGCGGCCAACCCGATAGGCGGTTACTGCCCCACGGAACTGCGGGGCTCCACCGCGCGCCGCGGACGCCGACGATCGCCGCTCTTGCACACTTGCATTTGGTCGCCCGGCGGACGTGCGTGTCGCGCTTCGGATCCGTTAACGATGCGACCGGCCGCGCGATTGCTGAGGCGCTGTCCGCTTGCGGCCTGCGCGACCTAACCGCGGCAAGGATCGGCTACGCGCTGCGGATTCACGAGCTTGTCCGGGGTGATCGGCAGCTCGCGCACGCGCTTTCCGGTCGCGTGAAACACCGCATTCGCCACCGCCGCCGCGACGCCCGTCGCGCCCAGCTCGCCTATGCCTTTCGCGCCCAGCGGGCTGGCGTGCGCGTCGAACTCATCGACGAAGTGGATCTGGAGGTCACCCGGAATGTCCGCGTTCACCGGGATGGCAACGCCGGCCAGGTTCTTCGAGAGCCAGCGCCCGAGCGTCGGCTCGTGGTGGCTCGCCTCCATCGCCGCCATGCCCCAGCCCCAGATGATGGCGCCGGTCATCTGCGCCCGCGCAGTTCTGGGATTGATGATCCGCCCGACGCTGTAGCTGCCAACAGCGCGCCTGAGGCGCAGGAGCCCGAGCGCGGGGTCGACGCCCACCTCCACAAAGATGGCCCCGAAGGTGCGCATCGCGTACGGAGTGCCCTTGCCGTCGCCTTCGAACGGCGCGTCGTTGGGTAGGGTGAACCTGCCTTCGCCAACCAGCTCGGAAACCCCTGCCTGGCGCATCAACTCCGCGACCGGCACACCGTCGGCCTGGCCCCGGCGGCGGAAGCGTCCGTCGGCCAGTTCGCCCTCATCCGGCGACAGTCCCGCGAGGCCAGCGAGCTTGGTCCGGACGTCCTGCGCCGCATACAGGACCGATCCACCGACGCCCATGGTCGACGAGGAGCCGTAGCTGGGCCCCGTCTGCGGCAGCGCCGTGTCTCCCATCTCACAGCTGATGGCTCCGGGAGCCAGCCCGAGCACGTCGGCGGCGATCTGAGGAAAGATGGTGAGGGTGCCCTGCCCGATGTCGTGGAATCCCGCCTCGATCACCGCGGTCCCGTCGGCTCTGAGCCGGACCCGCACCGTCGACGGGAACCGATAGGTCCCCTGGGTGCAACTCGCCATACCGGTCCCACCAGCCAGTCGCCGTCACGCCGCGGCTCGCGCGGCCGCTCCCGCCAGCCGAAGATCCGAGCGCCTTCCTCGTACGCCTCGCGCAACTTCTTGGACGACCACGGGCGCCCATCCGCCGGATTGACCTCGGCGTAGTTGGCGAGCCTCAAATCGAGCGGATCCATGCCGAGCCGGTGGGCCAGCTCGTCCATGGCGCTCTCCAGCGCCCAGGTGCCGGGGCCCTCGATCGGCGCGCGCATCGGGCATGGGAGATTGACGTGGGCCCGCCGGACCCGCTGCCTCAGATACATGGCGGGGGTTGCATAGAGTCCCTTGGATGCCTCGGTCGCGAAGTCGACGTAGTCGTACGAGACGCTGGTGAGCCCGACAACCTCGTGCTTGAGGCCGCTGAGACGTCCGCCCGAATCCACGCCGAGCGTGATCGCCTGCTCCATCTGCGGTTGGTAGCCCACGTTGGAGTACATCTGGGCGCGAGTCAGCACCAGCTTGACCGGCCGACTCACCACTTTGGCCGCGGCAGCTGCGAGAATCTCGTGGGGCCAGACATAGCCCTTCGCGCCGAAGCCGCCGCCGGTGTGGGGACAGACCACCCGCACGTTCTCGGGCGTGATGCCGAACACGCTGGCGAGGACGAACTGCTGGTTATAGCCGTGCTGAACGGCGTCGAAGACGGTGAGCCGATCGTCGTCCCAGCGAGCAAGGGTCGCGCAGGGCTCCATGGGATTGACGTGCCGGGACGGCTGGACGTAGACGGCTTCATGGCGCGTCGCGGCCGTGGCCAGACTGGCCTCGATGTCGCCCTTGCGGAACTCCGTCCCCTCGAAGTAGCCCACGTAGCCGCTGGCCGGGTCGGGGGCCTCGACCTCGCTCGTGCCGGGCGCACGGAACGCGGCGCGCTCGTAAGTGATGCCCAGCAAGCGGGCCCCGTGCTGCGCGGCCTCCAACGTCTCGCCAAGCACGATGGCCACGGGCTGGCCCTCGTGCCGGATCTCATTGCCCTGCATGGGCATGAAGGACGATGCGAGCGGCAGGACCGGCGCGCTGGCGAGTCGTGGCAGGTCGCGATGCGTGAGGACGCGCACCACACCTGGCGCCGCTAGCGCCGAGGCGATGTCGATCGAGGCAACGCGCCCGGCCGGGATCGGGGCGCCGACGCAGACGGCGTGCAGAATGCCAGGGACCGACTGATCAGCCGCGTACCTCGCGCGGCCGGTGACCTTGGCAGGGCCGTCGGGGCGGGGAACGGGATCACCGATGCTCATGGG